>CBDCRA010000005.1:0-2600803 GCA_965220845.1 Candidatus Multivorans sp. | reverse complement strand
GCGTCAGGGTGGTTCGTGAGAGCACGAGACCGGCCGTGTCCTTGTCCGTGACGTTGACCGTGAGGGTGCTCGTGACGGAGTCGTAGCCGCCGCCGCTGGCGGTATGGGTCAGGGTGATCGATTCGCCGGCCGTGTTCGTATCCGGGTTGGCGGTGACCGTGATGGTCTGAGGCGTTTCCCAGTTCGAGGCGCCAAACGAGAGGCGCGCCCGGCTCAGGCTGAGGTCCGTACCCTGATGGCCGGAGAGGTCGACGGCAACGGCGCCGGTTGGCCGACTCGAGAGCTTCACCGTGTAGCTGGCGCTTGTGCCTTCCAGTACGTTTAGCGAAGGTGCGGCGGAGATCAGGAGATCCTTCGTTTCGTCGTCGTCGATCGCGACCCGGCCGTCGCCGCTCCGCCTGCCGGCGGCGCCGCCGCTGAGGCCTGTTGCGCCAAGGACCGGCCCGTTGCCCGTCGTACTCGACGGGATGGAAACCGTGATCGTTTCGTCGTCGGCGTCCGGGTCGGAAGCAGGCGTCAAGGTGAGGTCGGCCGTGGTGGCGCTCCCGCCGCTCTGGCCGGTAAAGGTCACCGTGCTCGTGCTCGTGTCGAAGGCCACCGACGCGGCCGAGGACGTGAGGGCCAGAGTGAAGTCCGTTCCGGCCGTGCCGCCGGAGAAGTTCAGCGGTGCCCCCAGCTTCTCGCCGTCGAGGAGCGCGCGGCCAAGCGTCAGGCGAATTCCGGCGACGTCCGACGAACTGTCCTCGGTGGCCGCGGCGTCCGTTACGGCCAGGGTCACCGTCGTCGGGGCGTCGTCGATGATCGCGATGTCGATCCAGTCGATCGCGGCGGCTTCGTAGCCCGAGGGCAGGGCGCCAAGTCTCAGACGCAGTCTCTCGTCGGGCTCGTCGCCGTCGCCGGAGGTAGCCGTCAGGGTGATGGCGCCGCTCGTCGCTCCGCTTGCGATGGTGATCGTCCCCGCCGGCGAGCCGGACAGCGTGTAGTCGCTCGTTCCGGCCGTCGACGGATTCGGCAACCGCCGGACGGGGACGCTGATGCCGTTCCCCGACGGCGCTTCGCCGGCCGTGGCCGTGATCGTCAGCGTGCCGCCCTCCGTCACCTCTCCGTTGTTGTCGGTCGACAGGTTGATCGGCGGGTCGTCGTCGTCGCGGACGTCCACCGTAACGCTGGCGCGGGCGGAGTCGTAGCCGCCGCCGCTGGCCTCATGGATGAGCGTGATGGTCGGGTCGTCGTCCCAGTCGCTGTCCCCTTCGGCCGTGACGGTGACGGTCCGGGCTGTGTTCCAGTCGGTCGACGTGAACGTCACCGAGTCCTGGAAGCCGTTCGTCGACGTGTCCGTGTCTACCTTCAGGTCGGTGCCCGAGTGACCGCGGATGGTCACCGTGACGTTGCCCGTCGGGATGGAGTCGAGCTTCACGGTGTAGGTGTCGCTGTCGCCCTCGTCGAGCGACAGGGTCGTCGTCGAGAGGACCAGCGCGGCCACGCGGGTGGGCGAACTGTCGGCCACCGAGACCTGGACCGCATCGAGCGTCTTGCTGCTGTAGGGGCCGGAGGCCGCCGTGGCGATGTGGGTGATCGTCACGTCTTCCGAGTCGGCGTCCGTGTCCGCTATCGCCGTCACCGTCACGGTCTGTGGCGTGGCCCAGTTGCCGGCGCTGCCGTGGGTGAAGGTCAGCTGCGCCGGCGATACGGTTACCGAAGTGGTGTCGGCGGATGAGACGGCGACCGTCACGTCCGCCGTCGGGTCCGTGTTCAGCCGTACCGTGTAGGACACGGACGCTCCCCCTTCGCTAGCGTCCAGCGAGGCCGGGGTGACCCAGGCCCGGTCGCTCGTGTCCGTCCTGAACACGGGCGACAGGCCGTAGAAGGGAAGTCGCTCGTTGGTGGCCCAGGTCGACTTTTCGAGCGGACTGAGCTCCGTTGCGTCGGGGTCCGAGTCGAGGTTGCCGGACTTGACGGAGGGCGCCCCAAGGAAGGTTGTCGGGTGTCTCTGGCCGCTGCCCAGCGTGCCGGTCCAGATCCTCTGTTCGCCGTACTCCGTGTGCGCCGTACCGTCCGGATAGGTGCGGACGTAGCTGTCCCAAGTGTAGTCGTAGAAGTCCGGGTAGTTGTCGGCGGCCTTGTCGCCGTTCAGCCAGTAGATCGGTACGCCGTTGCCGATCTGCGTGTAGTTCGTGTTCGTGTTGTCGCGGGCTTCTACCGCGCCGGTCGAGCCGACTACCCTGAAGGTGGAGCTGAACGGCCTGATCGCCGGATGTCCGCTGGCGGTGTCCGTCTGCACGAAGGCGTTGTACGTGGCGATGTCCGTCGCGTTCGGAAGGCGCGTCGACGTCGTGACGAAGAGCAGGCGAAAACCGGAGGTTCCGTCGATGCCCGAAGGGATGAGCGGCCAGTCCGCCGGCACCGGGTAGGAGCCGTCGTTGTTCGCCGGGGGCGGGGCTTGCCCTACGATGATCCCCGGGCCGCCGCCCGACAGGACAGCGGCCGCCAGCGCGAAAAGGGGGCCGATCGTCCGTAGCCGGGCGCGGACTCCCCGGGGCCGACCGTTCGACTGCGGCCTCTCTTCGCTTGTCATCCCGCGCGGATTCTACAGGTACAGTCAGGTGGTCCCGGTTGTTGGACGGTGTCCCGGCCGAGGCGTGTCCGGTTGGTCGACCAGGCCGCGGCCGCCGCTGGCGACCAACGTGGAGGAGCCGCGCTGATAGCGTGCCGGCTCGTCAACGGGGATCCGCGAGATAGCAGGAGGCGTCGTCCATGAAAGCAGCCGTTTTCCACGAAGTCGGGCAACCGCTCGAGATCACCGACGTCGCGATCAGCAAGCCGGGACCGCACGAGATACTGGTTCGGAGTTCCGTGGTCGGGGTCTGCCACAGCGACCTGCACTTCGTGGACGGGCTGTGGCCGATCCGTACGCCGGTCATCCTCGGGCACGAGGCGTCGGGGATCGTCGAGCAGGTCGGTTCCGAGGTGCGCTACGTCGAGCCGGGCGACCACGTGATCACCTGTCTCTCCGTGTTCTGCGGCTACTGCGAGTACTGCATGAGCGGCGAGCCGAGCCTTTGCGACAAGCGGGCCACCCGGCGGCCGCGAGGCGCCGAGCCGAGGCTGGCTCTGCCGCCGAGCAACGGTGGATCTCCGCGGCCCGTTTCGCAGTTCGCGGATCTGGCCTCGTTCGCGGAGCAGATGCTGGTGCATGAGAACGCGGTGGTGAAGATCAGGAAGGACATGCCGCTCGACCGGGCGGCGGTCATCGGCTGCGCCGTGATCACCGGCGTGGGCGCGGCGTTCCGGACCGCGGCGGTGGAGCCCGGGTCGACGGTCGCGGTCATCGGCTGCGGCGGCATCGGCCTGTCGACGATCAACGGCGCCGACCTGGCCGGGGCCTCGCGCATCATCGCCATCGACCGGGTGGCGTCGAAGCTCGATCTGGCGAAGGCGTTCGGCGCCACCGACACGATCGACGCATCGGCCGGCGACACGGTGGAGCAGGTGCGGGATCTCACCGACGGCGGCGTTCACTACGCGTTCGAGGCGATCGGGCTCAAGGCGACGGCGGAGCAGGCGTGGGCGATGCTCCGGCCGGGCGGTACGGCCACCGTCATCGGCATGGTGCCGATGGGCCAGAAGGTCGAGATCCCGGGCCACGAGCTGCTGCAGGCCAAGTGCCTGCAGGGCTGCACGATGGGCTCGAACCGCTTCCGCATCGACATGCCCCGCCTGGTCGAGTTCTACCTGGGCGGCCGGCTGAAGCTCGACGAGCTGATCTCGGACCGGATCGAGTTCTCGCAGATCAACGAGGCCCTGCAGAACCTGAAGACGGGCGAGGTGGCCCGCCAGGTCATCGTGTTCGATGATTAGGTCGATACGCGTCGCAGTCGCTGCCTACGCCCTCGTTCTTCTGCCCCTGGCGCCGGTCGCGGCCGGCGGGGTGGCGGAGAAGGGAGGTCTGGAGGCCGCGGTGGCGGAGCGCGCCGATCTGCTCTGGGACGCGGCCCGCAAGGTCTGGGAGTGGGCCGAGCCCGGCTACCAGGAGACGAAGTCCACGGCGCTGCTCGCCTCGCTGGTCGAGGAGGAGGGCTTCAAGGTCGAGCGCGGCGTCGCGGGAATCCCGACGAGCTTCGTCGCGTCCTTCGGCGCCGGGAAGCCCGTGATCGCGATCCTGGCCGAGTTCGACGCCCTGCCGGGCCTGTCGCAGGAAGCCGTTCCGACCCGTTCTCCGCGTGAAGGGCCCGACTGGGGGCACGCCTGCGGCCACCACCTGTTCGGCGCCGGCTCGCTGGGCGCCGCCCTCGCCGTGGCCGATGGCATTCGCGCCGGCGCGATCCAGGGAACGGTTCGCCTCTACGGCACGCCCGCGGAGGAGGGCGGCGGCGCCAAGGCGTTCATGGCCCGGGCCGGGCTGTTCGACGACGTCGATGCGGTGCTGCACTGGCATCCGGGCGACGGGAACTCGGCCGGCGATCCGACGAACCTGGCCCGCGTGGCGGCCAAGTTCCGCTACCGCGGGCGGAGCGCCCATGCCGCCGCGTCGCCCGAGGCGGGCCGGTCGGCGCTCGACGCGGTGGCGATCCTGAACTACGGTGCCGAGCTGCTCCGGGAGCACACGCCGGACCGGACCCGCATCCACCACGTGATCACCGCCGGCGGCGACGCGCCGAACGTGGTGCCGGCGTTCGCCGAGGCCTACTACTACGTCCGCCACCCGGACATCGACGTGGCGCGTTCGATCTACGACCGGCTGGTGCTCGTCGCCGAGGGCGCGGCCCACGCCACGGAGACGGAGCTGGAGATCGAGTTCCTGGGCGGGATCCACAATCTCCTTCCGAACGACACCCTGTCCGAGGTCTCGCTTCGCAACTTCGAGGCCCTGATCGACATGGACTACACGGAAGAGGAGAAGGGCTGGGCCATGAAGCTGCAGGAGTCCCTGCTCAAGCCGCGGCCCCTTGCCTCCGTGTCCGAGCTGCGCGACGAGACCGGCAACACGACCCTCGGCTCGACCGATGTCGGCGACGTCTCCTGGGTGGCGCCGACGACCGGCATCCGGACGGCGTGCTGGGTGCCCGGCACGCCGGCCCATTCCTGGCAGGCCGTCGCCGCCGGCGGCACGACGATCGGCCGCCAGGGCATGCTGATGGCCGCCCGCGTCCTCGCCGCCACGGCCTGGGACCTGCTCGCCGATCCGTCGATCGTCGAGGCGGCGAGGGAAGAGCTCGACCGCCGGCTGGCCGACCGTCCCTACCGCGCGGCTCTGGAAGAGGGTCAGCAGCCGCCGCTCGACTACCGCAAGGCGCCCGAGCGCTAGCTCGGTCCGGTGCGGAACCGGATGCCTGCCTGCAGGCTGACGTCGACGGCGGAGCCGTACTTGAAGGTGTTGTTCGTGAGGCTGAGGTAGGCGGAGCGCCCCAAGCCGCCCTCGGCTGGCTTCAGGCTGCGCGTCCAGCCGATGTCGATGAGGGTCGCCGTGACGCCGAGGATCGAGAGGTTCAACTGGCGGAACGGGCTTTGCTGGTGGCGAAGTTGCACGACGAGCGATGTCTTCGGGCCGAGTGGGCGTTCGCCCGCGACGGCGACGGTGAAGATGTTCTGCGGTTTCAGCGTCAGCAGGTCGTGGCTGCCCAGGCGGGTGAAGCCGGCGTTGGCGTAGACGGTCCATCGCCGCCAGGGGCGGGACACGAGGTACTGGACCGCGGCGTCGACTGAGCCCGTGCCGAGGAAGTCGTCGTCGCTGGCAGTCGGTAGCTTGAGGTGGAACCTGATGGCCTGCCGCCATGTGCCGGATTCCGGCCCCAGGCCGGACTTGAGCGAGATGATGGTTTCCCCAAGGCCGAGCCCGGCTTGCTCGAAGCGGGTGAAACGGAGCCGCTCGCCGTAGCCGCCGGGGCCGTCGCGGCGGAAGTAGAGGGCGTAGCCGTTCTCGAGAGTCTGCGGCCGGCCGGACTGGCGGAAGCCGAAGAAGTCGTGGAAGCCCTCGATCAGCGGATCGATCACGCCTCCGTCGGCGTTGACGACGCCGGCCTTGAGACCGAGTTCGAGCCGCCTGCCGAAGCGCCGGCGCACGTCGACGGTCAGCCGGTGGTACTCGGCGTCGGCGAAGTAGATCCCTTCGAAGCCGGGCCATGGCGCGATTCCGTCGAGTTCCCCGGCCGTGACCGGCCCCCGGTATCTCCGCGCCTCGATGACCTCGGACACCGAGGGCGACCGCAGCCAGAAGCTGGAAATCCCCAGGGACGCGGTGACCTGCCACCGTCCCGCCCCGGCCTCGCCTGCCGCTGGCGCCTCGACGGGCAGGCTCAGGAAGCCGGAGCCCGAGCCCAGCCAGGCCTCGGCCACGGGTAGCGGCCCGAATCGCTGGTCCTGGGCGCCGGCAAGGCCGGCAGCCGTGAGCATGGTCGCCGCCGTCGCGACGACGGTCAGGCGAGCGAACAGGTGTCTACGCGGCCCCCGCCGACTGGATAGCCTGCCAGACGCGCTCCGGCTTGGCCGGCATGTCGATGTTCGTGATGCCGAGCGGCCGCAGCGCGTCGACGATCGCGTTGACGATGCAGGGGGTCGCCCCGATCGTCCCCAGTTCGCCGATGCCCTTGGCGCCCAGGGGATTGATCGGCGTCGGCGTCACCGTGTTGTCGAGCTCCATGCGCGGGAAGTGCTTTGCCCGCGGCACCGCGTAGTCCATCAGGGTGCCGGAGAGGAGTTGGCCGCCCTCGTCGTACTGGACCTCCTCCCACATCGCCTGGCCGATGCCCTGAACGACGCCGCCGAGGCGCTGACCGTCGGCGAGCATCGGGTTGAGGACTTCGCCGAAATCGTCGACCGCGACGTACCGCTGGATCTCGATCTGGCCGCTTTCGGGATCGATTTCGACCTGGCAGAGGTGGGCGCCGAACGGGAAGGTCGTCGCCGACGGTTCGAAGCGGGCGACCGCCTCGAGTCCCGGCTCCTCGCCGGGCACGTTGACGTTCCAAAGGTGGGCCTTCTCGGCAACCTCGCGGAAGGTCAGGGTGCGGTCCGTGCCGCTGACGGTGAACTCGCCGTCCTCGAATTCGATCTGGTCGACGGGCGCGTCGAGGTGATGGGCGGCGATCCGGGTCGCCTTCGCGTGGACCTTGACCAGCGCCATGTCGAGCGCGGCGCCGCCGACCGCGATGCCGCGGCTGCCGAAGGTACCGACGCCGTGTTGCACCTGATCCGTGTCGCCGTGGACCACGACCACGTCGTCGAGGCCGACGCCGAAGGCGTCCGCCACCATCTGGGCGAAGACGGTCTCCTGGCCCTGGCCGTGCGGCGAGATACCCGTGTAGACGGTGACGTTGCCCGTCGGCTCGACCCGCACGGTCGCGCTTTCCCAGGTGCCCATGCGTTGCTGCGGAGTGGCGCCGGTCGAGGGGCCGAGACCGCAGACCTCGGTGAACGTGGCGAGCCCGATTCCGACCAGCCGGCCTTCCTCCCGTGCGCTTCGCTGCGCCGCCCGCGCTTCGTCGTAGCCCGCGAGTTCGATCAGACGGTTCAGCGGCTTCTCGTAGTCGCCGGTGTCGTAGGTGGCGCCCGAAGGAGTGGTGTGGGGGAAGACGTCCTTGCTGATGAAGTTCCGGCGTCGCACCGCGACCGGGTCGAGGCCGGTTGCCGCCGCCACCTCGTCCATCACGCGTTCGATGATGTAGGCGGCCTCGGGCCGGCCGGCGCCGCGGTAGGCCTCCGTCGCCATCGTGTTCGTGAAGACCGAGGACGTTTCCCAGGCCACCGCCTTGATGTCGTAACAGCCACAGGACATGGTGTGCGTCGAGAGAGCGATGAAGGGACCGAAGAAAGAGCGGAAGGCGCCGATCTCGGAGATCGTCTGCCCCTTGAGGGCGAGGACACGGCCATCGGCCTGGAACGCGACGTCGATCTTCTCGACGTGACCGCGGCCGTGCGTCATGCCGAGCAGGTTCTCGGTCCGCGTTTCCGCCCACTTGACCGGCCTCGTGAGGTCACGGGACACCCAGCACAGGAGGGCGTCCTCCGCGTAGGTGGGGATCTTGGCGCCGAAGCCGCCGCCGACCTCGGGGGCGATGGCGCGGATGCGGATCTCGGGGATCCCCAGGCACATCGCGATCTGCTGCTTGACGGAGTGGGGCGCCTGGTTCGAGGTCCAGATCGTCAGCTTTCCCGGACCTTCTTCCCAGTGGGCGCAGATCGCGCGTCCCTCCATCGGGAACGGCGCGACGCGCTGGTTGAGCAGCCGGATCGAGAGAGTCCGGTCGGCCTGCTCGAAGAGCTTGTCGGCTTCCGGGTTCGGAGCCGGGACCTGAAGGCAGATGTTGCTGTCGAGTTCCTCGTAGACCCTGGGCGCACCGGGTGCGAGCGCGGCCTCGACGTCCACTACGGCCTCCCGGGGTTCGATGTCGACCTCGACCATCGCCGCCGCATCGCGCGCGGCGTAGGGGGTTTCGGCCACGACGACCGCGACCGGGTGGCCGACGTAGAGGACGCGGCCGTTCGCCAGCAGCGGGTGGTCCGGCATCCCGGGGATCTCGACGCCGATGGGGGTCGCTCCGACCTTTCCGTCCATGTCGGCGTAGGTGTAGACGCCCACGACGCCCGGGTGGGCGGCGGCGGCCGAGGTGTCGATGGAGCGGATGGCGCCGGCCGCGAAATCGCTGCGCACGAACGCGGCATACGTCATGCGGGGCAGCTTGACGTCGTCGGTGTAGGTGGCGAGACCCCGGATGAGGCGCGGATCCTCGCGCCGCTTGATGGGCCGGCCGACGGAGTTGGGCCTGAACGTCGTCATCAGGCGGCCCCGGCGACGTCGGCGGCGTGTTGCACTGCGTCCACGATCTGCTGGTAGCCGGTGCAGCGGCAGATGTTGCCGTCGATCGCTTCCCGGATCTCGGCCTCGGTCGGTTTCGGGTTGTCGTCGAGCAACTGTTTCGCCGCCATGATCATCCCCGGTGTGCAGTAGCCGCACTGGAGGCCGTGCTTCTCCCAGAAACCGACTTGCAACGGATGCAGTTCGTCGGCGGAGGCCGCGAGGCCCTCGATCGTCGTCACTTCCTGGCCGTCGGCCTGGACCGCGAGGACGGTGCAGCTCTTCACGGCGCGACCGTTGAGATGCACGGTGCAGGCGCCGCAGAGGGTGCTCTCGCACCCGATGTGGGCGCCGGTAAGGTCGAGTTCCTCACGCAGGAAGTGGACCAGCAGCGTGCGCGGCTCGACCTCTCGTTCGTGCTTGCTGCCGTTGACCGTGACGGTCACGGGGACGGTGTCTGGCATCGATGCTCCTGTCGGTTCCGGTTGAGTTGGCGGCGGCGATCGTATCGCAGCGCGGGCGCGCTATGATGAGCCTCCTACCGCACCAGTTTGCGCGTTCGCGCAGGGAGGCCGACATGAGGAAGTCGCTGATCGTTACCGCCGTTCTCGTTGGACTCGTCGCCGCCGCTTCGGCGGCCGTTGCCGCCGAGGGCGAGGTCAAGAGAACCCCCAGCGGCAAGCCGGACTTCACCGGCGTCTACGACATCTCGAGCATCACGCCGTTCGCGAGGCCGAAGGAGTTCGGCGACAAGCTGACGCTGACCGTCGAGGAGGCGCAGGCGCGGGCCAAGTGGCGCGCCGAAACGAACGCCACGCAGGACGCGCCCAGCGATCCGGAGCGTGCGGCTCCCGAAGAAGGCGGCAACGTGGGCGCCTACAACAACTTCTGGTTCGAGTGGGGCAGCCAGAACTACATGATCGACGGCAAGTACCGGACCTCGGTGCTGACCGATCCCCCGAACGGCCAGATGCCGGCCATGACCGAAGAGGGCAAGGCCCGGGCGGCGGCTGCGCCCAAGTTCGCGTGGCCGAACAAGGGCTACGCCTGGTGGCTCGAGACGGGCGACATCCCCTACGACGGCCCGGAAACGAACATCGTCGGCGTGCGTTGCCTCTACCAGCCGACGGCCTCGGTCGCGATTCGTCCGTTGCCCTACAACAACGTGAAGACGATCGTTCAGACGGAAGACCACTTCATGATCATGATCGAGTGGATGCACTGGACGCGGGTCGTGCGCATCGGCGGCGAGCACATGCCGGCGGACTACACCTCGCTCGCCGGAGATTCGATCGGCTGGTGGGAAGGCGACACGCTGGTCGTCGAGACGACGAACTTCCGGGACATGCCCGACCTGCGAGGCGAGGGCGTGCGAGTCATCGAGCGCTTCAGCCCGAACGATGGCAACAGCCTGCTCTACAGCTTCACGGTCGAGAACCCCGAGTACGAGGCTCCTTTCAGCGGTGAGCTGCCGTGGGCGAAGACGACGCAGAAGAGCTACGAGTACGCCTGCCACGAGGGCAACTACGCGGCGGGCAACACGCTGCGCGGCGCCCGTCTGCTGGAAGCGGAGTACGAGAAGGGCCAGTCGAGCAGCGGCCAGTAGCAGGTCGGGCGGCGCTAGACCGCCCGCACCTGCCGGTTCACCCGGCCGATGATCCGGGGCAGGGCCTCGTGCGCCTCCGGCGGCACCCGGAACGTGGTCATCCAGGAGAGGGCGGCGAGATCCTGGAGGTCGACGGCATCCCTGCCGGCCAGTAGCGCCGCTCCGCGAAGGATCTTGATCGCCTTGACCAGGAAGGTGCGGTCGGTGAGCAGCGAG
Organism: Candidatus Multivorans sp.; assembly: GCA_965220845.1. Classification (GTDB taxonomy): domain Bacteria; phylum Acidobacteriota; class Thermoanaerobaculia; order Multivoradales; family Multivoraceae; genus Multivorans. The sequence continues at coordinate 2,590,190 of CBDCRA010000005.1, read as the reverse complement.
TTCGTCTCGTTGCACTCGAACTCCAGGACGAGCGTACGCAGCACGTCGAGCAGCGCGGCGCGCACCGCCGCTCCGACCTCGACCTCGTACATCCGCTTGTGCAAAGCGTCGAGCGTGGCGCGGTCGGTCACGGGTTCGGGGTCGGGCTGCTCGACAACGGAGCCGGAGGCGAAGCGGTCGATCAGGGTCTTCGCCTCGTCGACGCCGCTCTGGATCAGGCCGGAGACCCGCAACTGGAGGGCGAAGCGGTCCAGGTTCGCGGGGTCGAGTGGCTCGTTGTAGTACTCGTCGTCCATCGGGTTGCCGGTGGCGATGGCTGCCATCAACGGAATCGGGTCGGCGCCGAACCGCCGTTCGTTCAGGATGCGGAGCAGCACGTTGAGCGCCTCTCCGGGCGCGCGCGAGATGTCGTCGAGCACGGCGATCTCGGCCGTGAGCAGGCCGCCCGGTTCGATCCGCTGGTGGATCCGCTCCGCCTCGCCGGCCGTCCCGGGCGCGGCGCCGTCCGTCTGGACCTTGCGGCGCTCCAGGACGATGTCGCCGACCAGCTCGGCGAGCCGGGTGTCGCGGTGCAACTGGTAGAAGAAGAAGTCGAGGTCGGAGCCCCTGGCGGCGACCTCCGCCAGCCTTGTCTTGGCGGTGCCCGGCGGTCCCTCGACGTAGATGTGCTCCCGGGTGATGAGAGCCAGGAGCAGTGCCGTCTTCACCTCGTCGTGGCCGACGACGTGGTGATCGAGCAGATCGCGGAGAGGGGTCAGGTCGCTCACGGAACGCGCGACTCTATCCGTACCGGGATCACCGCTCCTCCAGCCTGAGTCCGCCTCCGGCGATCGGCCGACCGTGGAAGCGCAATCCGGACGTCTCGAGCGAGATGTCGTCCAGAACGGGCGGGCAGTCGCCGTTGCCCAGGAACACGGTGTGGAGGGCCACGCCGAGCCGGCGCGCCAGTTGCCGTTCCCGGCGCACGGTCGTGTCGCCGATGATCGGCAGGCCGTCGGTCAGCAGGACGATGTGGCGGTTGCGTCCGGAGCCGCCGCGCAGGCCCTCCAGCGCTGTGCGAAGAGGCGCCTCGTAGTTCGTCTGGCCGACCGCCTTGGCCTGCCCGGCCTGTTCAGCGAGGCGCGAGTAGGAGCGGTGAAGCAGCCGGCCGCCGACCTCGTGGGGCAGCGCGCGGTGGTGGAACTCCACGTAGCCGACGCGCATCCGTCTGCGGGCCGCGACCCGCAGGATGCCGAGCACGACCTGACTCGACCAGACGGTGAGCCGCCCGGCCATCGAAGCGGAGATGTCCCGCAGGACGGCGACGGCGCCGCCGGCGCTTCTGCGCTTGCGCTCGAAGGTGCGTGGCGCGCCGGGCAGGCGGCCCTCGGTAAACAGCAACGCCTCGATCACGTCGGCGTCGATGACTTCATCGAGATCGCGCAGCGGCCGGTAGCCGCGGGGCTGGCCGCCAGGGTCGGTGTCCGGATCGATTCGTCCCCGTTCGATACGCCCGACGAGCGCCCGCAGGAGCGGGTCGACCTGGGCGGGCGGAGGCGGCTTGCCGAACAGGGTCGGGGGCGCCGGCAGGTCGGCCTGATCGTCGATCCACGAGTCGGACGCCGGCGATGCCGCCGCGGCGCCGTCGGAATCGTCGCCCTGGGACTGCGCTCCAGGCATCTGGGCGCCGGTCTCCGTCATCGTCACGTTGGGAGGGTCGCCGAGGAGTTCCTCCAGGATGTGGTCGAAGTCTTCCTGCACCTCGTCCGGCAACCGGTGGGCGACCATGTAGCGGATGGCGTGGAGATCGCGCGGCGCCGCGGCCGGGGCGCCGCGGAGGAACGCGTGCGCGCGCACGAGCCGGAGCGCCGCCGAGCTGAAGGAGCGGTCGGACATCAGGCGGGCGCCCGAGGCTGCCTCGTCGGCGCTGCGCTGGCGGAGCCGGTCAAGCAGACGGTGGTAGGCGTCGATGGTCCGCGCTTCGACCCTGAGGGACGCAGCCGCCCGTTGCGCGGCGTTGCGGGTTGTGGTGTTCATCACCGCGGATCGCGGTGCGGCGCTTGCCCCGGCGGGGGCGTGGGCTGCGCCGGCGGCCGGCCGGACGCCGGTACGCGACGACTCTCGGGCAGCCTCCCGTTCGAGCAGAACGGCGGCCTCGTCGAAGAGCCCACCGGTGAGCAGGCCGCTCAGACGAAGCTGCACGGCGAAGCGGTCGAGCTGGCCGGGTTCGAGTGGGTCGATCGGGGCTTCGACCTGCTCCAGCGGTCCGGTTGCCACCGCGGATTCCAACGGCAGCGGCTGATCCAGGGCGTGCCGTTCGGCGAGGATCCGGAGTAGCGGTCCCAGAGCTTCGCCGGGGGAACGCGGCAGGTCCTCGAGCAGGGCGACTTCGGCCTGGAGCAGCGGCCCGGGAATCAGCTCCCGTCGCAGGCGCTCGTGGCCACGGTGGCGGTGGCGGCTCAGCAGGACGTCGCCGAGCAGATCCGTTTCCCGGATGTCGCGGTGGAACACCAGCGTGTGCGTGCGGGCGCCCGACAGCGTGGCCACGGCCGCGGCAAGCTCCGACTTGCCGCAGCCGGGCGGACCTTCCAGGTAGGCGTGCTGCTCCGCCAGCAACGCGAGGGTCAGCCCCGTCGCGGCATCGTCCTGCCCGATCAGCACCCGGCCGAGCGCCGTCCGCAAGTCGACGAAGGCAGCGGCCAGTTCCGTGTTTCGGCGATCCGGGGCGGGGGCGGGTTGGGTCATGGCCGCGGAATGCTACTCGGCGGGCGTGTGCGTGTACCCGCCTGTGGCAGAGGTCGGAGGGGAGGGTCCCATCGGCCGCTCACGCTCTCCGGGTTCAGGGGAAGTCAGCGTTCGCTTCGGTCGGCTGCGCTTCACGTCGGCGTTGCCTGACGTGGCGGCGTCGAGCATCGCTTGCCTTCAGCCCGCTGGGAGCCTCCCCTCCGACCTCTGCCACAGGCTGGACATTGTCGGCAGATGTGACAGTTCACGCTGTTGTTGGAAGAACCACGGTGGACGCTGGGGTTGCTAGGATGATGGCAGCGTCGTTGCCGGGTCGTCTGCCGTGGCTCAAGCAGGGCAGGCAGGAACATAGGAGGTTCTCAGAGATGAAGAGAATTGCGACGGTTGGACGGCGATTGGCGCTTGCTTCTGCGTTGGCGGGCGGCGCCCTCCTGTTGTCGACCGGTTTTGGGTTGGCCGTTGCCGCCGATGCCACGGTTGGCGTTGAGGCCGCGGCCCAGGACGACGAGAAGAAGAAGCGCAAGGCGGAGAAGAAGGCGGCGGCTCGTGCGGCGAAGGAACAGAAGCGTCTGGAGAAGCAGCGCCGGCAGCGGGGCAGGACGGTGCGCGCGGTTGTCGTGCCCTCGGAGCCGGCCCCGGCGTCCGAACCGGCCGCGGCGCCCGCACCGGAACCCGCGGTGGCGGCCACGCCGGTTTCCACGCCTGAACCGGCGCCGGCGCCGAAGGCTGAGCCGGCGCGAGTCCCGGCAGCGGAACCGACGGCGGCATCCGTGCTTGAACCCGTTCGGAGCGCGGAGCCGGCCCCGGCTCCGCGCCCAACGAGGACGCCGGCTTCTGCCCCGGCGCCGAGAGACTACGAACTCAGCGAACGCATCCGGGTCGCGGAGGTGTTGCTCGATGTCCTCGTCACTGACCGCAGGGGCAATGTCATCGAGGGTCTGGGCGCCGAGGACTTCGTGGTTCTCCACGACGGCGAGGAGCAGGAAGTGACGAGCGCCTCCTTCTACGGCGGACCGAGCGAGTTGGCGGCCACCGGCGAGGGCGCCACGAGCCGGACCGACCGGTACTTCATCCTCATGTTCCACGACCAGCGGATGCAGGCGCCGCAACTGGCGGGTCCCCAGATGGACAACGCGCGCTGGCTCAAGCGCTGGATCGAGGAGGAACTCCAGCCCAACGACCAGGTGGCGGTGTTCGCGTACCAGGCACGGCTCAAGGTCTATCTGGACTTCAGCCGCGACCGCGACGAGATCCTGGCGGCGGTTGACGCCGCCTCCCGGGGCAAGAAGGACATCGAACGTTGGGTCACGCGGTCGGATCCCGAGTTCGACCCGAACTCGCCGTCACTCTTCGTCAATCTGCCGGTGGAGAAGGAGCTTGCCAGGCGCAGCCGCAAGCTGCAGGAGGCGCTGGAGCTCGTCGGAGAGGCGGCTGCGGGCATCGCCGGCCGCAAGAACCTGGTCATGTTCAGTCTCGGTTTCGGCGAGATCGGCCAGTTCGGCAGCTACACGCCGGATCCGCGGTACTACCCGCAGATGCGTGAGGCGCTGAACGCGGGCAACGTCGCCGTGTACACGATCGACACGATGGGCAGTCGCCGCCGCTCGATCGCTTCGGCGTCCCTCAACGACTCACTGAGCCACATTTCGAACGAAACCGGCGGCCACTACTACGGGAACTTCACGAACATCCTGTCGCCGATGCGCCAGGTCGCCGAGGAGAACCAGGGCTACTACCTCGTGAGTTTCCGCTCCGAGTACGAAGCCGGCACCCAGGGCTACCGCGGCATCAAGGTCAAGGTCCGCGACGGCAAGTACAAGGTGCGTTCCCGCACCGGCTTCCGCTACGGCGAGTCGGCCGGCCCGTAGCGACGACGGGTAGCACCCGCCAGTCCTGGGCCCGGCGGAAGGTTCCAGGGGACGCTCGCCCTCTCGGAGTGGATGGGAAGCAGGGGCTCGCTGTTGTCGACTGCGCTTCGCTACGTCGTGGGTTGAGGTGACGGTATCGGGAGTCGCTTGTGATCGCGCGAGGCGTCAGCCTCGCTCCTCGAGTGCAGCCGTATAGGCTGCGCTGACCTTGAAGCACCCACTACGAAGAGAACAGGGAGGAACGGTCGAATGATCTCCGCCGACGCGCGCTACGAGAAGAAACGGATCGAGGTCCACGGTCACGAGATGGCCTGTGTCGATTGTGGCGAGGGCGATCCGATCGTCTTCCTGCACGGCAATCCGACTTCGTCGTACCTGTGGCGGAATGTCATGCCGCACCTGGAGGGACAGGGCCGGCTGGTGGCGCCGGATCTGATCGGCATGGGCGATTCCGCGAAGTTGCCGGAGAGCGGGCCGGACCGTTATCGCTTCGTCGAACACCGGCACTACCTCGACGGGTTGCTCGAGGCGATCGGGGTGGATTCGAACGTGGTCTTCGTCATCCACGACTGGGGCTCCGCGCTCGGCTTCGACTGGGCGAACCGGCATCGGGACGCGGTCCGCGGTATTGCCTACATGGAGGCGATCGTCAGCCCGGTCCCGAACTGGGACGACTGGCCGGAGGCGGCCCGGGGCGTTTTCCAGGGCTTTCGCTCGCCGGCCGGCGAGGGCATGGTGCTGGCGAAGAACGTCTTCGTCGAGCGGGTGCTGCCGGGTTCCGTGCTGCGGACGATGACGGACGAGGAGATGGCGGTCTACCGGCGTCCGTTCGAGGAGGAGGGCGAGTCGCGCCGTCCGACGCTCACATGGCCGCGCCAGATCCCGATCGCCGGCGAGCCGGAGGAAGTCGTGGAGATCGTGCAGTCTTACGCCGACTGGCTGGCCGGTTCCGACGTGCCGAAGCTGTTCGTCGACGCGAAGCCCGGCGCCATTCTCACGGGCGTCATGCGCGAGATCTGCCGTGCCTGGCCGAACCAGACGGAAGTGACGGTCAAGGGCTCCCACTTCATCCAGGAGGATTCCCCGGACGAGATCGGTCAGGCGATCTCGGAATGGTTGCCGGCCTAGGCGACGTTCTCCTCCCCGATATCCACCTTCATGTGTGACGCCTGAGGAACTCAGGTACGGGAGGGAGCTCACATGCTGCGAAGCCTGCTCCGGGGAGGAAGCCGCTTCCCACCGACGGTCAAGGTCTCCATGCTGGTCGCCGGGCTGACCGCGGCTCCGGCGCTAACGGTGGTTCAGGAGGCGGGGAACGGGCCGCGACTCGAAGGCCTGAAACCCCTCGACTTGCCACAGCGGATCGCGCGAGCGGCCGATGTTCGCTGGTTCGGGGACGACACGGTCCTCATCGGGGTCATCGGCCCGGGCGTCCACGCCTGGCGCATCGGCGAGAGCGGAGTTCGACTCCGGGTGGCGCTCGAGGAAGTGGAGGCGGAGGTTCGCGAAGTCGAGGGTCGGAGGTTCATCGGTCCGAGCCGCGAACGGGACTACGGCCGCCTGGCTGTCTCGCCCCAGGGCATCGCGTTCGCGGATCTCTTCGCCGGGATCCACGTAGCGAACGAGCGGGGGATCATCGGCCCGCTGGACATGGAGTTCGTTGGCGACCTTGATCGACGGCGTTCCCGGACGGCGGCCGTGGGCCTGATGCGCGCGGACGCCGATAGCTGGGCGCCGTACGCCGCCTGGTTGATCGAAGATGCCGGCGGTTCGCCCCGGGGCCTCCTGCCGACCAGGGACGGCGGTCGCGCTCTGGAAGTATGCAGCGACGCGGAACTCTCCGTAATCCGTTTCACAACGAACGATCGGCTGCTGGTGATCCCGGGCGCTGAGTCGGGCGTCTTCGTCTATGACGGCGAGGGCCGGCTGCGCGACAGTGTGGACGCGGCGACCTTCTTCGCGGAGAGCGGCTGCGATGTCGAACCGAACGAGTGGGGCAACTCGCCCCTCTCGGACGCCTACTGGCGGGCCGACTGGTTGGGCCCGCGCCGCATCATCGACGAGGTCGTGGCGGACGGCGCCGGCAACGTGTACTTCTTCGTCCGGTATGGCGCGGAACAGCCTGCGGAGGAGCCTGCCGCCGATGTCGGCTTGCTGCCCGTTCCCGGCCGGCGGGCTGTCGCCGCCGACATCACGGCGACGTTGGCGAACACGGATCCGGCTTGCCCCGTGCCCGCTTGCTACGAGCCCGCCAGTCCGGGATTGACTCCCGCCACGAGCGCCTACCACTGGCGGCCTGCGCCGGTGTGGCGGGCCGAGAGCTCTCCGCGCCGTCGTTCGATCCATCACGTGGCGCTGCGTTCGAGTCGAGGGGCTGCAAGGCTCAACCGACCAGGCCCGGGCTTCAGGGGATACCGTCAACAACGGACGCAGGAGCCGACCGCGCAGCCGGGCCGCATGACCACGGTCAGGGTGCAGCGAGGCGCGGTCAGGGACCTCGTCGTCGCCTCGGTGCCACCGCCGAGCGGCAGGGTGTGCTGGGACCTGGTCCACGCCCGTGTGGACGATCTCCGCACGGTGGCCATGCGACCGTGCGTGATCGAGTCGGAGTACGCGGACACCCGTCTGCGGGCCGACCTGCGCGGAGACCGGGCCGTCATCCTGCTCCGCGGCGGCGCGTTGCGCGGAGGCGACGTGCGGGCGGCTGAGGCGTTCGAGGCCCGCCTTCGTCCACCGGCCGGGTCGGGAGACTAGGGCAATGCTGTCTTCGATCCGCCTCCTCTGCCTCCTGCTCGGGCTCGTGGCAGTCCCGGCGGCGGGACAGGAGGAACCGGCTGCCGGCGACGCGTTCCAGTTCGTCTGCTCGAGAGAGAGTGAACCCGCCTTCGTCAACGGGATCCCGGTGCCGGCCGACCGGATCTGGGAACGACGGGACGACGTTGCAGGGAGCCGAACGCCGGCAGATTGCTGGGCGTGGAGCGATTCCTGTCCGCCCCGGCTTCTCGAGCCCGGGCAGGACGCGGCTGCGGCCTGCCGGGCCGGGAGTCGTGCTTCGGGGCCGCTGACCGTCGGTCTGCTGGCCCCGGAGGTCTCGAACGTGGCCCGGGATCCGGCGGACGGGGCTGCGGCCACAGCTGAGTACCACCTGACCGCGGCGCCCGTGGCGATGTGGCGGCAGGTGCCGCGAGACCTGCTGCCGACGGCCATCGTCCAACCCGGGGTGCTCTCCCTGCTCCGCAGTAACGAGACATGGCGCCTCCAGGCGCTGGGAGAAGGCCTTGCCTCGACCTGGCTGAACGTGACGCCCGAAGAGGACTCGGTGGAAATCGCGTTGCGGCAGGCTGTTGATCTCACCGTGGAGGTGACGGCCGACGGCGCGCCGCTTGCCGGCGCGCGCGTGTACCTGGTCCGGTCGGGCTCGGGGATGGCGGCCGTGCGACCCGAACCTCAGGGCTTTGCGATCTCGGACGCTGACGGCCGGGCGAATCTGGCCGTGTCCGAGCGCGAGCGCGCCGCGGTCCTCGTCTCCCACGTCGCCCGGACCGCGTCCGCGTTCGAGCGCTTCGCAGACGTGCCGCCGGTGGTCGAACTCGGTCCAGGTCTGACCGTCACGGGTCGGGCCGTCGATGCGGAAGGACGGCCAGTGGCCGGAGTGCGGTTGCTGGGTCTGTCGTGGGTGGGGGATGAGCTCGCAGTGATGCAGCGCCACCTGGGCCTCTCCGGCCCCGACGGCCGGTTCCTGCTCACCGGCTTCACGAAGGGCAGAGGGTCGCTGCGCACCGACGGCGGCGAACTGGAGTACTCCGGGGCTCTCGATCTGGAGGGCTCCCTGGACCTCGGGTCGATCGTGCTGAGGGCGCCGGAGACCTACTGGATCCGGGTCGTCGATTCGAGCCGTGAAACGCCGATACCCGGGGCGCGCGCTCTGTTCGGCGGCGGGGAGGCAACAACGACCGACCGGGATGGCGTCGCGCGGGTGTCACCCCGTTTCAGCCGGATGCTCCTGGTCGCCGCGAAAGGCTACAGAGCGGCGCGATTCGAGTTCGCTGGCGGCGGTCCCACGGCCGAAGAAGCTCCCCTGCCCGGGTTGCCGGCCTCCCGTGTCGACGTGGCCGGCGGCGCCGGCACCACGGCCGAAGAGCCGCTGGTTCTGCGCCTGGCGCCGGCCTTCACGGTCGAAGGCACCTTCGTGGCGGCAGACGGCCTGACTCCGGCAGCCTCCGGGCGTCTGGTGGCTACTCAGTCAGTGGGGGGCGGGAGCAGGACGAGCCAGAGGACGATCGCGGCGGACGGTTCCTTCTCCGTGGATCTCCAGCCGGGCGCCTACTCGCTGGAGTTCACGGCGGCCAATACCGGAAGGCGCGTGCTGGAGGTCTCCGGTTCGGCGGGCGAGACGCGCGACCTGGGGATCATCGTGGCTCCGGCCTCGGCCTGGGTGTCCGGGACCGTCGTGAGTCCCGACTACGCGCCGGTTCCCGAAGCGAAGGTCTCCTATCTGCGTCCGACCGAGTTCGGAGCCCTGATGGCCCGCGCGATGGGACGGATAGCAGAGGTCACGGCGGATGCCGACGGCTACTTCGAGATGCACGGCCTGGAACTCGGCGCGTCCAGCCTCCGCGTGGAGGCGGAGGGATTCGCGCCTCTCGAGTTCGAGGTCGAGGCCGCGGCGATCGGGTGGATCGATGCCGGTTTCGTCGAACTCTCGCGGGGGCGCCGGATCACCGTGCGTTCCGACATCGACGGCGGCACGGTGGAACTCGCGCCAGGCAAGGAGCACGATCCCCTGGGGCCGATGACGGGCGAGCTGGTCGACGGTGAGACGGTGTTCGAGGCGGTGCCCGAGGAGCCGCTGCGGATTCGGGTCATGGAGGATGGAGTGCCGGTCTGTGAGCGCCGGGAGGAGGCCGGAACCGGCGACGAGGTGATCAGGTGCGACCGGAGCACAGTGACGGTCACGGGCCTCGTCACGGTTGCAGGGCAGCCCGGCGACGGGCGCTTGAGCTGGCGTGCGAAGCAGGAGAACCCGCAGCCCGAAGGGATCCTGAGAACGGGCACCGGGCCCTTGCAGCGGACTCAGATCATCTCCAGCAAGCTGGACCTGGTGGCATCCGTCGACCGGGAGGGTCGGTACCGGCTCGAGTCGATGCTGCCTGGTGACTGGTACGTGTCGTGGAGTCCCCTGGAGGGTGGTTCGCTGGAGAGCCGGGAAGTCACCGTTCCGGACGCTCCGGGAGAGGAAATCGTGGTGGACTTTCACTACGGCGGCGTCTCGATCGATGGCATCGTGCTCGATCCCGACGGGCAGCCCGTCGCTCACGGGACGGTGGACGTCTTCCCGGGGCGTGCTGCGGTCGTGGCCGACGCGAGCGGCCGCTTCCAGGTCATGGATCTGCCGCCGGGCACCTACCAGTTGCGGGCCCGGTTTCAGCACCAGCGCTCTGACCTGGTGGACGTCGAGTTGAGGGACTACAACGACCGTCAGTCCGTGCAACTGGAGCTAGTGGACAACCCGCGGAACGACGAGCTCGTGATCCGGCTCCCGGGCGGTGGCAGTGGTTTCTGCTTCGTCGAGATGGAAGCGTCCCCGCAGCAGGTGGCCCGCGTTGACGGCGGAGCGGCCACGGTGAAGCTGACGCCGCCGCTCACCGACCGCCTCCGCGTAGCCTGCCAGGCGGACGGACGCTGGGTCCTGACCGGCTGGCAGCCCCTCGAACCCGCCCTGGACCGCGGCATCGATCTCGACCCCTTCGAGTCCGGGTCTTCGATCGTGCTGACCGGCGACCCGTCGACCGCGGCGGTGCAGGTCATCGGCCCGGGCGGCTGGGACCTGGGCTCCCTCCGCATCTGGTTCGGCGGCGCGACGGCATTCTCGGTCGGCGAGACGATCGCCAACCTGCCGGAGGGCGAGTACATCCTGCGCTGGGGCAACCAGGTGCGGACCGTCTGGACGGAACGGCGCCGCGCGGTGGAAGTGGAGATCGAGAACTGAACCGCTGGCGGCCTTCGCGCGTGGCTCCGGCTACTTGCCGCCGGTGACCGGCCACTTGGCCGGGTCGTGATGCCTCAGGTAGTCCTTCCGGTCGATCCAGCCGAGGATCATCGACCAAGTCATCCAGCGCTTCTCGGGCAGGATGGCGAAGTAGACGTGGGCCACGGTCAGGGTGACCAGCACGACGCCGCCGACACCGTGGAGGACGTAGACCCAGCCCCAGCCCCCGTCGCCGAAGAACGCGTAGTCGTCCTGCGCCCAGAGCGGCTGCTCGATGCGCCACATCATCAGGATGCCCGTCACGATCGCGGCCAGGCCGGCCAGGGTCGCCGCGTGGTGGAACATCTTCTGGGCCGCCGGGTACTTGCCGGGCTTCGCCGGTGGTTCGCCGCCGGTAACAGCCTTGCGCATCTCGCGCATCATGTCGCCGAGATCCGAGAGCCCGATCCAGACGTTCTTCAGGCTCTGGAAGAAGGTGGCGTGGATGATGTGGAAGACGATCGATGCGGTCAGGATCAGGCCGGTTATCCAGTGGATCTCGAGCCAGGCGAACTGCAGGCCGACCTTGGGCAGGAAACCGGTGATCAGCAGGAGGATCATGGAGATCCCCATGACCGCGTGGAACAGGCGGGAGGCCAGGCTGTGCCGCTTGATCTTCTGCGGCAGGCCTGGATCGTCAGGTGCGTTTGCCGCGGCCTTCTTCTCCTCGCCGATCCAGCGGCGGCGAAGCGCCAGGTGCAGGATCAGGAAGACGCCGCCCGCGATCAGCGCGATCCAGAACAGACTCCAGTCGATCCCCAGGAGGACGTCCTGTCCCCAGGGGTTGGTGGCGCGTTGGACGATTTCCATCGAGTGCTAAACCGGCGCCTGCCCGCGGATGGCCCGGCGGATCAGGTTTCTCATCAGGGGCACCTTGTAGCCGTTGTGGCGTAGCGGCTTGGCGCCGATGACGCCCAGTTCGGCGATCCGGGTCGCGATGTCCTCGCTGATCTTCTGGCCGCGGAGCAGTTCCTCGCAGCGGTCCATGCGGAGCGGCACCGGCGAGACGGCGCCGACGGAGAGCCGGCAGTCCTGGACGACCCCGTCCTCGACCCGCATCGCGGAGGCGACGTTGACCAGGGGGAAGTCCCAGGCGTTCCGGTCGCGGACCTTCTCGAAGTAGAAGTCGGCGCCGGCCCAGGTGTCCGGGATGCGGACGGACTGCAGGACCTCGTTGGGTTGCAGGACGGTCATCCGGGTGATGTCGATCGCGGGGCCGACGAAGAAGTCCTCGGCGGCCACCGTGCGCTCGCCGCGACGGCCGCGGATCACCATCTCGGCGTCCAGCGCGATCAGCGCCGGCGCGGTGTCCGAGGGTGTGACCGCGACGCAGCGAGAAGCGTCGAAGATGCAGTGCTCGCGGTTCATCGATTCCGGCGTGTCCGCGTAGCAGATGTTGCCGCCCGCCCGGTAGCAGGGCCAGCCGGCGCGGTAGTACCAGCAGCGGGTGTCCTGCACCAGATTGCCGCCCAGCGTTCCCTGGTTGCGGATCTGGGGGGTGGCGACGGTTTCGGCGGCTTCCGCGAGGATGCTGTAGCGCTCGCGGACCAGCTCGTTCTCGACCACCTCGGTGAGCGGCGTCATGGCGCCGATCTCGATGCCGCCGTCAGTCTCGCTGATCCCGGACAGTTCCGGGATCGCGCCGAGGTCGACGACCGCTTCGGGCCGCTTCACGCGGTCCTTGAACCAGTCGAAGGTGTCCATCCCGCCGGCCAGCACCCAGGCCGTGTCGCGGTGACGGTCGAGGACTTCGAGGGCGCCGTCCAGGCTCTCGGGCTGGTACAGCTCGAAGTCGGGGATCATGTCGTGGATGACGGCCATGCTGTGGTTTCCTCCTTCTGGGGAGTATCGTGCTGATCTGATCTAGGCGGTCGCGAACAGATCAGGTATGCGCGGCCAGGAACTCGCTGTCCTGTTCGCGGCCCTCGAGCTGGTTGATGATGTGGTCGGTCATGAGCGGCAGGTAGGCCACCGTGTCCTGCCCCAGCGCGTCCTGGATGGCGCAGAGGAGGGAGGCGCAGCCGGCGCCCATCGGCGGTTCGCCGATGCCCTTGGAGCCCACGGGGTTGTTCGGATCCGGCATGTTCACCGCGTCCCACTCCATCTCGAGCGGCACGTCGAGGATCGTCGCCGGCCGGGCGGTGTAGAAGCGGTTCGCGAAGGGAATGCCCCACTGCGGGTCGTAGACCCACTTCTGGCCGACCGCGCAGCCGAAGCCCTGGACGGCGCCGCCGTGAAGCTGGCCACCGAGGCTCCGGGGGTTGAGGACGGTTCCGCAGTCGGTGACCGCCTTGTAGTCCGTCAGTTCGATGACGCCGGTCTCCTTGTCGAGCTCGATCTCGGCGTAGGCGACGACCCAGGAGTAGACGTCGCCGGCGCGACCGTAGTTGTCCTTGGCGGCGGCCAGCAGGCCGCGGCCCTTGAGGACGGCGGCGCCGCCGAGCGTGATCGGGCTCAGCCCTTCGTTGAGCTCGGTGCCGTCGTAGCGGCCGCCCATCTCGATCGCCTTCTCGGCGGCCTGGGCCAGGCTCAGGCCGGCGGCGCGGTTGCCGCGGCGGTAGACGCGTTCACCGGCGACGACGTACTGCGAGGCCGAGCCGCCGTGGACCTGGGCCGCGATCTCCTGGAGCTTCGTCTGCATGTCGGTGGCGGCGGCGTGGGTGGCGCGCGTGATCGCATGCGTGGTCTGGCTGCCCGCCTGCACACAGGTGTGGGGCACGCCCTTGCCGGTGTCGCCCCAGACCATGTCCACCTTCTCCCACGGCACGTCGAGCAGGTCGGCGGCGACCCGCGCGGTGTCGGAGTAGGAGTGGGTGCCCAGGTTGCCGATTCCGGTGTGGATCTCGAGCCGGCCTTCCGGCGTGATCAGCATCAGTCCGTCGAAGCCGCTCGAACCGGCGGTGTAGGTCGAACTCGCGAGACCGACGCCGGTGACCTTCGAGCCGTTCATCTGCCCGCTACGGGCCTTGGCGTCCTCCCAGTCGACCATCTCGGCCAGCCGGTCCCAGGCTTCGGTGACGTAGGCGGTGGTCACGTTGCGACCTTCCCCGTCACCGAACTTGGCGCCGTTCTTCGCGATGTTGATCTGGCGGATCGTCAGGCGGTCGATTCCCAGGTGGTCCGCGGCGCGGTCGAGCAGGGGCTCGACCATGGCCGACATCTGCACCCCGCCCGGCGCTCGCTGCGGGGCCCGCGGGGGCGTGTTCGTCGCGATGGAGAGGCCGCGGTGGCGCATGCTCTCGGGCTGGTAGGTGAGGGACACCATGTTGCCCGAGGTGCCCATGTCGCTCTGGCGGCCGTACGGACCGTTGTCCTGGATGACCGCCCAGTCGAAGGCCGAGATGCGGCCGTCCTTCTTGAAGCCGATCTTCGCCCAACCCTGGAAGCCCGGCCGGGCCCGGCCGATGTAGTTCTCCTCGTAGCGGGTGACGCGGTGCATGACCGGCTTCCCCGTCTTCTTGGCCAGGTAGACCGGCACCGCCATGTTGCTGGTGCCGACGATCTTGCTGCCGAAGCCGCCGCCGGTGTACTCGGAGTGGACGACCAGGTTCTGGGGCGGCACGCCGACCGTGCCCTGGCCCGCGAGCAGTGTGAAGGCGACGCTCTGGGTCGACGGGTAGAGGTGGCAGGTGTCGCCGTCCCAATGGGCCATGCAACTCCGCGGCTCCATCGGATGATGGGTGACGGACTGGAAGAAGAGCGGTTCGTCGATGATGTAGTCGGCGTCGGCGAAGCCCTTGTCGAGGTCGCCGTTCGTCCACTCGTCCTGGAACACGCCTTCGGGCATCCTGCCCTTCTCGCCATCTGAACCCCTCGCCGTGGCGAGGTCTTCGGCCGTCCACTCGACGCGTTTGACGACGGTCTCGACGCCGGTGTCGGTGCGCTCGCGGACGATGCTGTTGCCGTCCGGCAGCGAATCGGCGCCTCCCGGTGCGATCGAGTCCAGCGGGTCGAGCGCAAACGGGAGCGGCTCGAAGTCGACGTTGATCTTCTCGATCGCGTCGGCGGCGATCTTCTCGCTGATGGCGGCGACGGCGAGCACGGGCTCGCCCTCGTACTTCGGATGGTTCGTCAGGGAACGCTCATCCAGCGGCCCGGCTTCGCCCATGTACTCGGCAAGGTCGTCCGCGGTGAGAACCGCCTCGACGCCCTCCATCTCCAGCGCGGCGGAGGCGTCGATGTTCCGCACCCGTGCGTGCGGCATCGGCGACAGCAACTGCTTGGCGAACAGCATGCCCTCGGCGCGCCAGTCCTCCGCGTACCTGGCGCGTCCGGTGATCTTCTCGATCAGATCGGGTGGAACGTAGTCGGTGCCTACGAGTGTCTTGGCCATACTTTGTTCCTCAGCTCAGTGTGGCGCGTGCGTTCTCGAGCGCGCGTTCGGCGGTGTTCAGGATCTTGTTGTAGTCGCCGCAGCGGCAGATGTGGCCGGCAAGCCACTTCTGGGCGTCCGCGCGGGTGGCGTTCGGGTTGGCCTTGACCAGGGCAGCCATGCTCATGATGAAGCCCGGGGCGCAGAAGGCGCACTGGAAGCCCATCTCGTCGAGCACCGCCTGCTGGACCGGGTGGAGCACGCCGTCCTGTTCGAGCCCTTCGACCGTGGTCACCTCGCGGCCGCGCACCTGGTGCACCAGGATCGAGCAGCCGTAGTGGGGTACGTCGTCGATCAGCACGGTGCAGGCGCCGCACTCTGCGCGGTCGCAGCCCAGCTTGGTGCCGGTGAGGTCCAGCTTGTAGCGCAGCACCATGGCCAGCGTGTCCATCGGCTCGACTTCGAGTTCGTGGGTCTCGCCGTTCACCTGGAGGTCGATCGTGCGGGCCACCGGTTCGGTGGCGGCGCGCAGCACATCCGGCTGGAGCAGATTGCCCCCCGCCATCGAGACGGCGGCGCCGGTGGCGACCGAACCCTGGATGAAGGTCCGTCGGGTGACGTTCGAGGGGCCGGAGCCGTCGCCGTCCTCCTCCAGTTGCTGGTCTTCCTGCGGAAGTTCCTCGAGCAGGTCGTCCTGCAGGAAGGTGTCTTCTCTCAACTCATCCATGGTCTCCAACCTCCGTTGGGGGAGTCATGCCGGTGCGTTGCCTGAGGCGGCCTGTCGTCAGCTTGCGCTCAGGAGCATACATCATCGTTTTGGGTGGGGTTACGGTGCGCTGGAGCTTCAGATCCGGCCGCCGATGATCACGTCGAGCACGTAAGGGCCGCCGGTCGCGAAGGCCTCCCGCAGCGCCTCCTCGACCTCCGCCGGATCCTCTACCTTCCGCCCCGGAACGCCCATGCCCGCTGCCATCTCGACGAAGTCGAGTTCCGGCTCGGTCAGGTTCATGTGGGGGTAGGGCCGGTCCGCCGGAATGCCGAAGCGTTCGCGGTAGATGTCCATGTTGATCTTCAGGATCTTGTACTCGCGGTTGTGCAGGATCAGGAAGACGATCGGCATGTCGTAGTGGGCGGCGGTCCAGAGCGCCTGGATCGAGTACATCGCCGAACCGTCGCCCGAGAAGACGATGACCGGCCGCTCGGGGTGGGCGAGCGAAGCGCCGATGCCGCCGACCAGTCCCTGGCCGATGCCGCCGCCGCGGGTGCCGCAGTAGCGGTCGGGATCGTCGACGGGCAGGAAGCCGAGGAGATCGCCGCCCGCGGTGATCGACTCGTTGACGATCACGGCGTCGTCGGGCACCGCCCTGGCGACCTCGGACATGAGGCGCGCCGGTGACATGGGCGCGTCGTCGAAGTGGGCGGCCAGCCGCTTCTGGCGCGCGGCCCGGGCGCCGTCGCTGGCGGCTCGCAGCTTGTCCATCCGCTCCGCGGCGGCGTTCCGGAAGCCAGCGTCGGCGGACTCTTCGAGCGCTTCCCGCAGGGCCGCGAGTCCGGCGCGCGGGTCGGCGAGCATGCCCACCTCGACCGCGAAGTTGAAGGCGAGACGGCCCGGCGCGTCCTCGATCTGAAGCACCGTGGCCTCGGCGCCGAACGGCGAGTCCGGATCGAACCAGACCTCCTCGAAGAAGGAGCCGCCGACGAGCAGGACGACGTCCGCGCCGCCGAGGGCGTGCTGGATGCCGGCGTGGTTGAGCGGCATGCGGGGCCGGAAGCAGGGGTGGCTCTGCGGGAAGTTCAGGCGCTGCATCAACCCTTCCGGGTAGACCCCCGCGCCGGCGAACTCGGCCAGGGCCACGAGTTCCTGCTGCCCTCCGCTTCGGGCCACGCCGTCGCCCATCACGATCGCCGGCTGGCGCGCCCGGCTCAGCACTTCGGCCATGCGGGCGACCGCTGCCGCCTCGGGCTGCGGCGCCCGGTAGAGATCGCCGAGCGGTCGTACCGGCTCCGCGGTTTCCTCCTCCAGGACGTTCAGGGGCAGGGCGACGAACACCGGTCCGGCGGGTGGATCGTGAGCGACCTTGAAGGCCCGGTGGAGGATCGGCGCGAACTCGTCGGCACGCTCGACCTGGACGCTCCACTTGACCAGGGGCTCCGCCATCGCCACCAGGTCGTGTCCGAGCAGGGGCTCGCGGAGCCGCGAGCGCGTGTCCTGCTGGCCGGCCGTGATGACCATCGGGGTGTTCGCTTCCCAGGCGTTGTAGAGCATGCCGAGGGCGTTGCCGAGCCCCGGCGCCACGTGCAGGTTGACGACTCCGGTGACGCCGGTCGACTGGGCGTAGTAGTGGGCGGCGCCAAGCGCCACGGACTCGTGCAGGGCGAGGACGTAGCGCAGATCGGTGTGGTCCGCGAGCCGGTCCATCAGCGGACTCTCCGTGGTGCCGGGGTTGCCGAACAGGAACGGAATGCCGTACTCGGTCAGGGCATCGAGCAGGACGTCTCCGCCGCGTTGGGGACTGTGCTTGGGACGGATCGCTGGCAGGCTCATGGGCGTGGAGGGTAGCAGGAGAAGCAGAGGATTCCTGGACGGCCGATTCTACATGGTCTCGGTCCCGATCCGGTGCTACCGTTAGCTCCTTCCGACCCCTTCCGGGGCGTCCACAAAGAGCTGACGGAGATGACGGCGATGGCTAGCGGCGAGACGGGCTACGAGGCACTGGAGCGGCAGACGGAAGCCGCGGAGGCGTTCATGGGCGATGAGCGCTTCGAGGGCATCAGGCGGCTCCACACCGCGCGCGAGGTGGCGGCTCAGCGGGGCACGATTCCGCAGGACTACACCGTGGCGCGGGACGCCGCGGCGGCCTTCCATGCGCGCCTGCGGGAACTGTTCGACGAGAAGAAGTCGATCACGAGCTTCGGCCCCTACTCACCGGGTCAGGCGGTGGCGATGAAGCGACGAGGGATCGAGGGCATCTACCTCGGAGGCTGGGCGACCTCGGCCAAGGGCTCGATCACCGAGGATCCGGGACCGGATCTCGCCAGCTATCCCCTGAGCCAGGTGCCGGACGAGGCGGCGCCGATCGTGCGCGCCCTGCTGACGGCCGACAAGAACCAGGCCTTCACCCGCTCGCGGATGAGTGAAGCGGAGCAGCGAGCGAACCCTGCCTTCGACTACCGGCCGTTCATCATCGCCGACGCGGACACGGGCCACGGCGGCGAGCAGCATGTGCGCAACCTGATCCGCCGTTTCGTCGAGGTCGGCGTGCCCGGCTACCACATCGAGGACCAGAAGCCCGGGGTCAAGAAGTGCGGCCATCAGGCGGGCAAGGTCCTCGTGCCGCAGGACGAACAGAACAAGCGCCTGAACTCGGCGCGCTTTCAACTGGACGTGATGGCGGTGCCCGGACTCATCGTCGCCCGCACCGACTCGGAGGCCGCGACCTTCCTGGATGGCAACGGCGACGAGCGCGATCAGTCCTTCATCCTGGGGGCCACGAACCTCGATCTGCCGAGCTGCAAGACGGCGACCCTGGCGATTCTGCGGCGGCTGAACGCTCTCGGCGCGGAAGAGGTCCAGGGCCACGAGCTGTACGACATATCGGAAGCCGCCTATCACCGCGCCGATGTCTGGCTGGACGGCGCCGGCGTCTACGAGCAGCTCGAGTCGGCCTACGGGCAGATGGCCGCGAACGGCGGCACGGCCATCGAGGCCGCGCTCGACGAGACGATGGCCTCCTTCCTCGACGCCTGGCAGTCGGAGGCGGGGCTCAAGACCTATCCGCAGGCGGTGGCCGAGGTGATCGCGTTTCGCGAGGAGGAAGGCGCCGTCTTCGAGCTCTCGGTGGAGGAGTGGCTGGAGTTCGCCCACTCCGTGTCCGTCGAAGAGGCGGCGGCCCGGGCGCGCAAGATGGGCATCAACCTGGTCTGGAACGCGGAGATTGCCCGGACGCCCGAGGGCTACTACCAGATTCAGGGCGGCCTCGAGTACGCGATCTCCCGTTCCCTGCACGCCGCGCCCTACGCCGACCTGATCTGGATGGAGACGGCGACGGCCAACCTGGCCGATGCCCGGCGGTTCGCCGAGGCGATTCATGCCGTGTATCCGGATCAGTTGCTCGCCTACAACCTGTCGCCCTCCTTCAACTGGGATACGACGGGCATGTCCGACGAGCAGATGAGACAGTTTCCCGAGGAGCTGGGCAAGCTCGGCTACGTCTTCAACTTCATCACCTACGGCGGCCACCAGGTCGACGGTCTGGCGGCTGAGGACTTCGCCACCGCTCTATGCGAGGACGGCATGCTGGCCCTGGCCCGGCTGCAGCGGAAGCTGCGCCTGGTGGGATCGCCGTACCGCACCCCGCAGGCCCACGTCGGCGGCGCCCGGCTCGACGGCGGGCTCGCGGCCGCAACCGGACATACCGCGACGACCAAGGCGATGGGCAAGGGGTCGACTCACGTCCAGCACCTGGCGCAGACCGAAGTGCCGCCGCGGCTGCTCGAAGAGTGGCTCGACCTCTGGCGGGGCAAGTACGACGTCGACGAGCGCATGCGCGTGGAACTTCGGCCCCATGTCGCCGGCTCCGAGCTCCTGGAGCTCAACGTACTGGCGCAGAACGGACGGGAGGAATCGAAGGCGGCGAACGTCGTGTTCGCGCCTATCCGTGACCGGCGCGAACGGATGATCCTCTCGGTGCGGGACCAGAACACGTTCGACACCGACCTGAGGCGACGTCGCCTGATGGCGCTGATGCACGTCTTCCTGATCCATCGCTACGGCGCCGTTTGGGTGCACTACGTCAGTCCGACGGACGACAACCAGCACCAGACCCGGCGCATGATCGAACTGGGGATCTTCGAGGACGCGAACACCGAGGTCGGCGAGATCATCGTCGCGGAGGTGAACCGGGAACGGGTGCGCGAACTGGCGGCACAGGACCGCGAGTTGCTGACGGCGCTGATCGAAAAGACGGAGCCGGTGCCGGTGCGGGCGGCTTCGTGATCCGGGCTTGGTCGTCGAGCCGGGCCACGATCGCGATCGGAGGCCTGGCGTCGGTCCTCTCGGTTCAGGGACTTCCGGCGCAGAGCGCGACCGCACAGCCGGCGGAGCCGGTGCGGTCGATTTCGGATGTCACGAGCGGTTTCGAGCACCTGCCGGGCTTCCTGGACCTGTACTGGGACAGCCGCGGCGGCCGGCTGTTCCTCCACGTTGATTCCCTCGACGCCGATCTGCTCTACATCCAGTCGCTCTCCGCGGGGCTCGGCTCGAACGACATCGGCCTCGATCGCGGGCAGCTCGGCGGCACCCATCTGGCGAGATTCGAACGGGTCGGGCCCAAGGTGCTGCTGGTCCAGCAGAACACGCGCTTCCGGGCGGTGAGCGACAACCCGGACGAGCAGCGTGCGGTCGCCGACGCATTCGCCCGCTCCGTGCTGTGGGGGTTCGAGGTCGCGGCCGAGGACGAAGACGGCGCGCTCTTGGTGGACGCGACGGACTTCGTGCTTCGTGACGCGCACGGCGTCGTGGCCCGGCTCCAGCAGCGGGGGCAGGGGAGCTACCAACTGGACGCTTCGCGCTCGGCGATTCATCGTCCCGGCGTCGCCGCGTTTCCCCGCAACTCGGAGCTCGAAGGCACGCTGACTTTCACCCTGCGGTCCACCGACCGGGGTCCGGGCGCCTGGGTGCGGCAGGTCGCGCCTTCGCCGGACGCGGTCACGGTGCGCATCCGCCACTCCTTCGTTGCGCTCCCCGAGCCCGGTTACAAGCCGCGCCGCGCGGATCCGAGGTCCGGCTTCAACACGACGAGCTACCTCGACTACGCGACTCCGATCGACCAGCCGCTCGAGACCAGCTTCATCGACCGTCACCGGCTCGAGAAGCGCGACCCGGGCGCCGAGCGAAGCGAGCCGGTCGAACCGATCGTCTACTACCTGGACCGGGGCGCGCCGGAGCCGATCCGCTCCGCGTTGCTCGACGGTGCCCGCTGGTGGAACGAGGCGTTCGAGGCGGCCGGCTACATCGACGCGTTCCGGGTCGAACTGCTGCCCGAGGGCGCCGACATGCTCGACGTCCGCTACAACGTGATTCAGTGGGTTCACCGCTCGACCCGCGGATGGTCCTACGGAGGCGGCGTTACCGACCCGCGCACCGGCGAGATCATCAAGGGCCACGTGACCCTCGGTTCCCTGCGCGTGCGGCAGGACTTCCTGATTGCCCAGGGTCTGTTGTCGCCCTACGAGGACGGGGACTCGTCCACCGAGGTGCTCACCGAAATGGCGCTTGCGCGGCTACGCCAGCTTTCGGCCCACGAAGTCGGCCACACGATCGGCCTGGCGCACAACTTCGCCTCCAGCGTCGATGGACCGGACGGCCGCGAGTCCGTCATGGACTATCCGCATCCGCTGGCCACCCAGGGCGAGGACGGCACGATCGACCTGAGTGCCGCCTACGACGTCGGCGTCGGCGAATGGGACAAGCGGGCGGTTCTCTACGGCTACGCCGAGTTCCCGGACGGCGCCGACGAGGTGGCGGAGCTCGACGCCATCCTGCAGGGGACGATCGACGCCGGCCTCCACTACATCAGCGACGAGGACGCGCGGCCCGTGGGCGGCGCTCATCCCCTGGCTCACCTCTGGGACAACGGCCGTTCCGCGGCGGAGGAACTGCGCCGCCTCCTGTCCGTTCGGCGGGTCGCGCTCGGGCGGTTCTCCGAGCGGAGCATCCGCGTCGGCGCGCCCATGTCGGAGCTGGAGGATGTGCTGACGCCTCTCTACCTGCTGCACCGCTACCAGATCGAGGCGGCGGCGAAGATCGTCGGCGGTGTCGACTACAGCTACGCCGTGCGGGGAGACGGCCAGACGCCGGTGGCCCTGCTGCCGCCGGCGATGCAGCTCGACGCGCTCGACGCCCTGCTCCAGACGGTCGACCCGGCTGAACTGACGCTGCCCCAGCGGATACTCGACCTCATCCCACCGCCGCCCCCGGGCCGGAGCCGGGGCCGGGAGCATCTGCCGTCGCGTGCCGGTCTGACCTTCGATCCGGTCGGCGCGGCCGAGATGGCGGCCGATCGGACCTTCGCCATGGTCTTCGATGGCGAGCGGGCGGCCCGGCTCGTCGACCACCACGCGCGGGCGGTGGAGCAGCCGGCCCTTGGCGACGTGATCGATCGGGTGCTGGCCGCGACCTGGCGTGCCGACCCATCGCCGGGCCTTGCCGGTGAAGTCGGCAGGGCGGTCGACTTCGCCGCCCTGCGGCGGCTGATGGCGCTGGCGGCGGGCGTCCCCGTGAGCATGCCGCCGAACTTCGACTGGCCGGTTGCGCCGGCGCGGTCGGGATCGTTCCAGGTGCGAGCCGAGGCCCGGTCCGAACTGTCTGCTCTCGGCGAGTGGCTGGAGGAGAACCCCGGCGGGACCGACGAGCCCGCGGAGCGGGCGCACCGGACCCATGGGGCCTGGCTGATCGAGCGTTTTCTGGAAGACCCGGGCTCGGTCGAACTGCCCGCGCCGCTGCGGGTCCCGGACGGCTCGCCGATCGGCTCGCACATCGGCTGCGGCGTGGGCATGGGCAGCGCGCACCTCCAGCCCTTCGCGCTGCCGGAATGAGCGGGCATCCGTCCGCGTCGCTCCGGTTGCCCGAGGCTGTTTCCGGGCTCTACGGCGCCGGTGCGGTTGCCGAACTTGTCGGTCTCCGGCGAGCGCTCCACGCCGATCCCGAACTTTCGCTCCAGGAGGAGCGTACGTGTGCCCGTCTTCAGCGGACGTTGGACGAACTCGGCGTCGAGGGCGTAGCCCGGGTAGCCGGTACCGGTGTGGTCGGACGGATACCCGGTCGCGACCGGAATGCGCGGCTGGTCGCGGTGCGCGGCGACATCGACGCGCTGCCGATCCAGGAAGACACCGGTTTGCCGTTCGCGTCCCGCAACGAGGGCGTGATGCACGCCTGCGGCCACGACGTCCATGCCTCCTGGGCGGTCGCCGCGGCGCGCCTGCTCCAGGCCGAACCGGCGGCAGGCGACGTTCTGCTCGTGCTGCAGCCGGCGGAGGAGAGCGGCGAGGGCGCGGCGGCGGTCCTGGCGACCGGCGTCCTGGACGAGGTCGGGGCGATCTTCGGCGCCCATGTCGACCTGACCTTCGAGGTCGGCCAGGCGATGATCCAGCCCGGCGCCGTGGGCGCCGCCGCCGATCGCTTCGAGGTCGAGCTTCGGGGCAAGGGGGCGCACGGTGCAAGGCCCCACCAGGGCCTCGATCCGATCACGGGCCTGGCCCAGGTCGTTTCCGCCCTGCAGACGGTCGTCTCCCGGCGCGTGCCCCCCGACCAGCCGGCGGTGGTCACCGTCGGCGCCGTCGAGGCGGGCACGGCGCACAACGTGATCCCCGACCGCGCCGTGCTCAAGGGCACCATGCGGTCGCTCGACCCGGCCATCCGGAAACTGCTGGCGGACGAGGTGCGGCACGTTGCCGAGTCCGTCGGCGCGGCCTGCCGGCTCGAGGCCGAGGTACGGATGCTCCAGGGAACGCCGGCCGTGCTGAACGACGAGCGTGCCGCGGGCTGGGCCAGGGACGCCGCGGTTCCGGTGATCGGCGCGGATGCGATCAGGCCGTTGCCGGCCGCGAACATGGGCGGCGAGGACTTCGCCTTCTACCTGGAGCGAATTCCGGGCTGCTTCATCCGGGTCGGCGCCCGGCTGCCCGGCGACCCGGTAGTCGGCGCCCACACGCCGTACTTCGCGCCTGCCGAAGAGTCGATCTTCGTCGGCGGGGCGCTGCTGGCGGCGGCGGCGCGCCGCGCTTCGGCGGAGCTTGCGGGCACTTCCTGATCAGCGCCGTCCTAGAACGCGAAGACCAGGCCCGCGCTGACGAGGCCCTGGACCAGGTCGTCGCGTTCGGCTCCGTAGCAGCAGTCGTAGCAGCACCCGTCCTCGTCGCTGGTGTCGGTCACCAGCAGGCGCGCGTCCAGCCGCAGGCCGACGTGGTCCGTGAAGAAGACCTTCACGCCGCCGCCGAGGCCTATGGAGAAGTGGCTCTCGGACTCCGGCAGGAAGTCGCTGCTCGGCGCGAGGCGGGTGACACCGGCGGTCAGTGACGCGAAGGGACGCACCTGACCCAGTGACCCGGTCCACGAGACGCCGGCCTGGTAGTAGTCGACGTCCATCCCACCGAGATACGCGGCGCCGAGGAAGGGGCCCTCGTCCAGCCCGAAGCCGGTCTCCTGCTCGTTGACGAACAGTTCGAGGTGGAGATTCCGCCGGAGCGGGATTCCGAGGACCACGCCGTCCACCGTGCCGTCGTCGATCTCGAGATCGAGCCTTCCGAACTCGTAGTCGTCGATCTCGAAGCTGCCGAGGAAGCTGTGTCCGTAGTACGGAGTGATCTCGAAACGTACCTTCTGGGCGACGGCCGGCGACGGTGTCGGGCCGGCGGCTACGGCCAGCAGTGCGGTAACGGCCAGCGTCCAGATCAGGTGACGTCTGGGGGATTCAAGGCGTCGGTCTCGCGTCATGGTCGTCGATCCTCCATGGGGCGAGCGACAGGACTGCAAGTTCCGGGCCGGCGCCGCACTGTGGAAACAGGGGCGGAGCGGCCGGTATCGGTCCACTGGGGAGGTAGTCAGTCGACGTCACACGAGGAGGAGCGGGCCGCCCTGCCCCTGTCCCCGGTTTACGGAGCCGGGGCGGACAGGGTTTCGGGTGAGCCGTCGCTCCTTAACCGCTCGCCGTATCCCGGTCCGGGTGGCGCATCGCGGTGATGTTGAACCCGGCGTCCACGAAGTGGATGCCGCCGGTGGTTCCCGCGCTCAGGTCGGACAGCAGGTACGCGGCGGTGGCGCCTACATCGTCGACGGTGATGTTGCGGCCGAGCGGGGCCCGTTCCGGCATCACCTTCAGCATGCCGCGCATCCCGGAGACGCCGGAAGCGGCCAGGGTCCTGACCGGGCCGGCGGAGATGCCGTGAACGCGGATGTTCTTCGGCCCCAGGTCGACCGCGAGATAGCGGATGGACGCTTCGAGCGCCGCCTTGGCGATGCCCATCACGTTGTAGTTCGGCGTGGCCTTGGTGGCGCCGTAGTAGGTCATCGCAATGATGCTGCCGTTCTCTGTCATCAGCGGCTCGGCGGCGCGGGCGAGAGCGATCAGCGAATAGCAACTGATGTCGAGAGCGGTGGCAAACCCGGCGCGCGAGGTGTCTACCGTGCGTCCCAGCAGATCCTCGCGGTTGGCGAAGGCGACGGAGTGAACGAGGAAGTCGAGCCGCCCCCAGCGGTCTTTCAGCGTCTCGACCACGGCATCGATCTGGTCGTCGTCGGTGACGTCGAGCGGTTCGATGATGGTGGAGCCGATGCTCTCGGCCAGCGGCCGGACCCGGCGCTCCAGCGCGTCGCCCTGGAACGTGAAGGCGAGTTCCGCGCCCTCCTCGTGGGCTCGCCGGGCGATGCCCCAGGCCAGGGAGCGTTTGTTGGCGACGCCGACGACGAGGCCCCGCCGGCCGGCCAGCAGCCCCTTCGACGAGCCACCGGCGGTGGCCGCGGACGGGAGATCGCCGGGCGATGATTCGGGCGGAGTCACGGGCGCCGGGATTGTAGCGCTCCGCTGCGCTTGGTCCTAGACTGACCCTGGCGCATGGTTTCACTGCTCGGCATCGTGCTGGTGGTCGGGGCAACGCTCTGCTTCTCGCTGTTCGACCTTCTGCGCAAGAAGCTCACCGGTCGCCTGAGCGACGCCTTCCTGGTCATGGTCCTGGCGCTCGGCGCCGTGCCTCTCTACGGCGTGTGGGTGGCATTGCAGCCGCCCGTTGCCGTGAGTGCCGCGTACGTGTGGCCGGGTGTTGCCTCCGTCGTGTGCAATCTGGGCGCGAACTACGGCTTCCTGCGCTCCGTGCGTCTCTCGGGGCTGAGCGCGGTGATTCCCCTGCTCTCGCTGACGCCGGTGTTCACGTCGCTGCTCGCGATCCCGCTGCTGGGCGAGCTGCCGGGCGCCCGCGAGTGGCTCGGCATCGCGATGGTCGTGTTCGGCGCTCTCGCGCTCCAGCTGGGCGAGCGGAGCGGAGAGCGTCGCCAGCCGTGGAGACTGAGCGCGGGCGCGTGGTGGATGATCCTGGTCGCCTTCCTCTGGGCGTCGGCGCTGCCGCTCGACAAGCTCGCGACCGAAGCCTCGAACGCGGCCTTTCACGGCCTGGTCCTGCACCTCGGCGTTGGCCTGTCCGTGCTGACGCTCGCGCTTCGCGGCCTGCGCGAGGCGCCGGGAGTGCGCTCCCGCGCGGACGTGCGCGCGGGAGCCGGGACCTGGGTCCTGCTGCTGACCGCCGTCGTCCTCGGCGCGGCGGCGCAGGGGCTCCAGTTGCTGGCGCTTCAGCACGCTTGGGTCGGCTTCGTCGAGACGGTGAAGCGGGGCATCGGCTCCTCGCTGGCGCTGGTTCTCGGCCGCGTCTTCTTCGCGGAGCCGCTCACGCCGCGAAAGGTGCTGACGGTGGCCGTGATCGCAGCGGGTGTCGCCGTGATGCTCTGGTAGGTTGACCGGCGATGGCCAGCCGTTTCCCGGTCGACTGTCGGCCCTTCCTGCTGGCCGTTCTGGGTTTTCTGGCGATCGGGCCTGGCGGCGCGGAGGCCCAGGTGTCGAGGCTGTCCGAGATCGAGTTGCCGGACGGTTTCTCGATCGGCATCTTCGCGAGTGGTGTAACCGGCGCCCGTTCGCTGGCGCAGAGTCCGGGCGGCACGGTGTTCGTGGGCACCCGCGACGCCGGCGTCGTCCACGCCCTGGTCGACGCGGACGGCGACGGTGCGGCGGACGAGCGGTATCCCATCGCGTCGGGTCTGAACTCGCCGAACGGCGTGGCCTTCCGCAACGGAAGTCTCTACGTGGCTGAGATCAGCCGGATCCTCCGGTACGACGGCATCGAGAACCGGCTGGGCTCGCCGCCGCAGCCGGTCGTGGTCACGGACCGGCTGCCGACCGACACGCACCACGGCTGGAAGTTCATCCGCTTCGGGCCGGACGGGCGGCTCCATGTGCCTGTCGGCGCTCCCTGCAACATCTGCAACGAAGCCGATCCGTACAACTCGATCCTGCGGATGGCTGCCGACGGCAGCTACGAGATCGTGGCGCGGGGCGTCAGGAACACCGTCGGCTTCGACTGGCATCCCGGAACGCGGAGGCTCTGGTTCACCGAGAACGGCCGCGACTGGCTGGGCGACAACAGCCCGCCGGACGAGCTGAACGTGCTGACGGCGAACGGCCAGCACTTCGGCTACCCCTTCTGCCACGGCCGGGACGTTTCCGATCCGGAGTACGGCTCCCTCCGTTCCTGCTCCGAGTTCCGGCCTCCGGCGCGGGAGCTCGGACCGCACGTGGCGGCGCTGGGGATGCGCTTCTACACCGGAACCATGTTCCCGGAGCGTTATCGCGGGCAGATCTTCATCGCCGAGCACGGCTCCTGGAACCGCACGGATCCGATCGGCTACCGGGTCATGGTGGTTCGTCTGGGCGCCGGTGGACGGGCAATCGGCTACGAGGAGTTCGCCACGGGCTGGCTCCGGGGCGGGACGGCATGGGGACGGCCGGTCGACGTGATGGTCCGCGACGACGGCTCGCTGCTGGTTTCGGACGATCGGCGGGGGGCCGTCTACCGCATTGTCCATGAGCCCGCGAGCGAACCGGACCCGGACCCCGATCCGCCGCCCGATCCGGAACCTGATCCCGACCCGGACCCCGAACCGCCTCCTGCTGTGCCGGACGGCCCCTGTGTTGCGAACGCGGAGACCCTCTGCCTGCACGGCGACCGGTACGCGGTGCGGGTCGAGTGGTGGAGTGGCGACGGTGAGACGGGATCGGCCCAGGTGGCTGGCGAAACGACGAACGATTCCGGCCTGTTCCGGTTCCTGGAACCGTCCAACTGGGAGATCCTGGTCAAGGTGCTGAACGGCTGCGATATCGACGGTCACTACTGGGTGTACGGCGCTTCGACGACGGATCTGGGCTACGTCATCCGCGTCACGGACACGGCGACGGGCGGCGTCCGGGAGTACCGGAACGAGCCCGGGCAGCCAGCGGCCGCGATCACGGACGCCAGGGCCTTTTCGGACAGTTGCCCCTAGCGATACTCTCGTCGCTCCCAGGCTCCCGGCGCCCAGGCTCCGGGACGTGCAGGTCAACCACCTCAGGAGTCAGCAGCATGCTCCGTTCCTCGCTTTTCTTCATGGCCGTGGCTCTTTCCGCGGGAATCGCGTCGGCGGCCGACGACGACGCACTCCGTCTGGACGAGATCGAACTGCCTGCCGGCTTCTCGATCGACGTTTTCGCCGCGGAGATCGACAATGCTCGCTCGCTGGCCCAGAGTCCGGCCGGGACCGTTTTCGTCGGCACCGGACGCAGGGGCGGCGGAGTCGTTCACGCAGTCCTGGACGCGGACGGCGACGGAAAGGCCGACGACCGCTACCGCATCGGCTCCGACCTGAACTGGCCGAACGGCGTCGCCTTTCACGACGGCGACCTGTACGTTGCCGAGATCAGCCGCGTGCTTCGTTTCGAAGGGATCGAGAGCCGGCTCGACTCCCCGCCCGAACCGGTCGTGGTCACCGCCGACCTGCCGGAAGAGACTCATCACGGCTGGAAGTTCATCCGCTTCGGTCCCGATGGACGCCTCTACGTGCCGGTGGGCGCCCCGTGCAACATCTGTGACGAAGGGGATCCCTTCGCGACGATCCTCCGGCTGGACGAGACCGGCGACTACGAAGTCGTCGCCCGTGGAGTGCGGAACACCGTCGGCTTCGACTGGCGCCCGGGCACGAGCGAACTCTGGTTCACCGACAACGGACGCGACATGATGGGCGACGACGTTCCGCCCGACGAGTTGAACGTGCTGACGGAGGACGGCCAGCACTTCGGCTATCCGTACTGCCATGGCCAGGACATCGCGGACCCGGAGTTCGGCGATCAGCGTCCCTGCGACGAACTCGCGCCGCCGGCCATCGACCTCGATCCGCACGTGGCGGCGGTGGGCATGCGCTTCTACCAGGGCGCCGCGTTCCCTGAGCGCTACCGCGGGCAGATCTTCATCGCCGAGCACGGGTCCTGGAACCGCAGCAACAAGATCGGCTACAGGGTCATGGTCGTTCATGTCGACCGGGACGGTCGGGCTGCGGAGTACGAGGAGTTCGCCACGGGTTGGCTGCAGGGAGAAGACTCGTGGGGCCGGCCGGTCGACGTGATGGAGCGGGCCGACGGTTCGCTCCTCGTGTCGGACGACATGCGGGGCGTGATCTACCGCATCGTCTACGACGGGACCGCGGCTTCGGCGGCCGGGCAGTAGGGACATGCCGTCGCTCGATCCGGCCGTCGTCGACGCGGCGCGCGTCCGCTACGACGCGGCCTGCGCCGCCGGTCTCGGCCTCGACATGACCCGGGGCAAACCGTCGCCGGAGCAACTCGCGCGGTCCCACGGTCTGCTGCGCTCGGTCGATCAAGAGGACAGTCCCGCCGGCGACGGCACCGACTGCCGCAACTACGGCGGCGACCCGCGCGGCCTGCCGGAGATGCGGGCGATCTTCGCCGAGATCCTCAAGATCGATCCGGACCTGGTCTTCGTCGGCGGCAACGCAAGCCTGCAGTGGATGCATGACCTGGTGGTCCAGGCCATGCTGGTCGGCGTCCCCGGCGGCGACCCGTGGGGCGGACCGAAGCGCAAGACGCCGGTGAAGTTCCTCTGTCCGTGTCCCGGCTACGACCGTCACTTCGCTCTGCTGGAGCGCTACGGCATCGAGATGCTGGCGATCGGGATGGGGGACGACGGCCCGGACGTCGACGAGGTCGCGCGTCTCGCCGGCGAGGACCGGAACGTCAAGGGGATGTTCTGCGTGCCGCGCTACAGCAATCCGACCGGCGTCACCTACTCGGACGACGTGGTCGAGGCGATCGCCGCGATGCCGGCCGCGGCGGCCGACTTCCGGGTCATCTGGGACGACGCCTACGCGTTGCATGCTTTCGAGGGCGAGCCGGATCGGCTGGCCAGCCTGTACGACCGTTGCGTCGCCCACGGCAACGAGGATCGGCCGCTCATCGTCACGTCGTTTTCGAAGGTCACCTTCGGCGGCGCCGGTCTGGCCGCCCTAGCCGCGAGCCCCCGGAACGGCGACTGGATCCGGGGTTTCCGCTCGATTCAGACGATCGGTCCGAACAAGCTGAACCAGCTTGCTCACGCCCGCTTCTTCGACGGCAGCGTCGCAAGCGTCCGGGAGCACATGCGAGGACACGCGGAGCTGATCCGGCCGAAGTTCGAGACCGTGCTGCGCGTTCTCGACGAATCGCTGGAAGGCCTCGGCGTCGCGACCTGGAGCCGGCCCCGGGGCGGCTACTTCGTGAGTCTGGACACGGAGCCCGGCTGCGCGCGGGCGGTGGTCGAGATGGCCGGCCGGGCCGGGGTCAAGCTGACGCCCGCGGGCGCTACCTTCCCGTACGGCGTCGATCCGCAGGACCGGAACATCCGCATCGCGCCGACGCTGCCGGGTCTCGACGAGATCGAAACCGCGACCCGGTTGCTCGCCGACTGCGTCGTCCTGGTGAGCGCCGGCCCGTAGCCCCTCAGTCGATGTAGCCGAGGCTCTTCAACTGGCGGACGTCCTCCTCGCTGAGGACGTTGCCGCTCCTCGCCTCGTACTTCGGCAGGTCCCGGTACCAGTTCACGAGACGGCGGCCGAGCGGCGGCACCAGGTCGACCGGCGGCGCCTGGAGCGGCCGTTCCTCTTCCGGGTCGACGGTGAGGTCGAAGTAGACGGTCGTCCGCTTCGAGAAGTCGTGGAGGACCTTGGCGCCGTCAACCTCCAGGCTGATCTGCAGCGGGTCTTCGTAAGGGGCGTTGCGGCGCGACCTGCCGAGCAGGGCGCTGTGCTTGTCGCCGATGACGTAGCGGGGCCGCGCCTCGCCGGCCGGCTCGTCGCCGATCGGCACGAGGCTCCGTCCCGCGACGCTCGCGGGGGCTTCGAGTTCGAGCAGGTCGAGCACGGTCGGCAGGATGTCGACGACGCCGACCGCCGCCTTGATCCGCCTGCCCCCGGGAATCCCCGGCCCCGCGAGAATCATCGGTATGCGCGCGTTGGGCCAGTGGACGTTCTTGCCGTGTCCCCAGTAGCCGTGCTCGCCCATGCTCTCCCCGTGGTCGCTCACGAACAGGGTGTACCGGGGGCCGGCCAGAAGTTCGTCGATCGCCTCGGACAGTCTGCCGAGCCAGTGGTCGACGTAGTTCACTTCCGACTGGTAGCGCCAGCGCCTCTGCCAGCCGCTGCCGCGCTGCTCGCGGGGCGGCAACGGAGGCGTGAAGCCCTTTCGTTCCAGGTAGGGGCTGTGGGGATCGGAGAAGTGGACCCAGAGGAAGAGGGGACGGCCGCGCCGGTCCTCGTCGCCGGCGCGCTGGCGCAGCCATCGCTCGGCCGCCCTGGCGACGTCGTCGGCGTGGCGCTCCATCACGCCGACGGCGTTGCGGGCCTGGGTGAACTCCTCGTCGTAGTGGTCGAAACCGCGGTTCAGGCCGACCAGGTCGGCGCGCAGCGTCCAGTTCGAGATGAAGGCGGCTGCCTCGTACCCCGTCTGGCCCAGAATCTCGGCGAGAACCGGGATGTCGCTTCGCATCCGTTGGGCGTTTCGACGCGCCCCGTGAGTCGGCGGGTAGAGCGAGGTGAACATCGAGGCGAAGGCGGGGCCGGTCTTGCCGATCGTCGTGTGCGCGTCCTCGAACAGCACGCCTTCGGCGGCGAGCGCGTCGATCGTCGGCGTCGTGGCTGACTCGCCGCCGTAGGCCCCGAGCGCGTCGGCCCGCAGGGTGTCCACGGAGAGCAGGACGAGGTGCGGCTCGGCCGCAGGCAGCGGTGCGCAGATCGCGGCCGCCAGCGCCGTGCCGAGGAGGAGGCGTCGTCCGGCCACGCTCACGCCGAGACGGCCCCGAAGGCGATTGCCTCTTCCTGGGTGTCGATGTCGCGGGCCAGGGACATCGCGTCGACGACCGGCATCCGGACCTTGCGGTCGGGATGCCTGCGCCGGTGGCGTCGCTTGATGAACATCCGGCGCAGAGCGAGTTCCAGCTCGGACTGCTGGATGACCTTCTCCTTGAGGCGCCGCGCCGCGCGCGTGCCCGACAGCAACGTGTCCCAGGTAAAGGTCGGAAGGCGGAGGTTCAGGAGGTGGATGAAGTCCTGAACCAGCATGATCCACAGAAGGCGCCGCGCCATGTAGGCGTTGCGGTACAGGATGGGGCGGTTGCGCGTCCGGTAGCCGAGGTCCATCAAACGGTAGATGAACTTCCAGCGAAGCGCCGCCGAGTCGAACATGGCCAGGTGACCGGGCAGTACCGGGACGGGCGCGGACGCCCCTTCGGGCTTGACATGGTACTGCGGCTTCCACCCGGACTCGCCGAGCCGTTCGGGGTCTCGCGGCGCCTTGATCATCGGGAAGAAGAAGTCCAGGGGGCTGTGGCTCCAGAAGTCGCGGACCACCGTCTTCATCTCGGCGGGGTCGGGAACGATGTCGCAGGTGACGATCGCCAGCGGTCCGTCGCCGTGCCGCCGGCGGGCCGTCTCGACGCCGACCTGGATGTTGCGGCCGAAACCGCCGTCGGTGTCGACGGAAATCCCGTCAGGCAAAGACCGGTAGGCGTGACCGGGTCCGGCGACGTAGATCGGGTCGAAGGCTTCGACCTGGCGGATCCGCTCGATGACCAGTTCGATCAGCGGCCTGCCGCCGATCTTCACGTCCACGCCCTTGATGCCGGCGAGCGGGTGCTTGGAACGTCCTCCCGGGGGCATGTAGGCGGGCCTGCGGTCGCTGCCTCCCAGGATGACGAGTGGTACGGATTGGTTGGCCATCGGTCGTCGTCCGGTTCTCTCGTCGGGACGAGCCGATTGTACGCCGGGGATCATCCGACGCCCAAGACTCGCCGGGTCTGGCGTTACCATCCGGTGAAGCCGCCTCGTTCCGGTCGTCCGCCTTTCTGTTCGATGACACTTCCTCCGCCGCCGACCCCCGAGGTCGTGGACCGTGACGGTCGGTTGGCCGATCTCGCCGAACGCTGGCTGCGCGAGCCGGCCGTTGGTCTGGACACGGAGTTCGTGCGGGAGCGGACGTTCTTTGCCCGGCTCGGCCTGATTCAGGTGGCGGATTCGGAGGGTTGCTACCTGGTCGACATGGTCTCGATCAGGGATCGGGCGCCCCTGGTTGCCGTCGTCCAGGCGCCGGAGGTGACGAAGGTGTTCCATTCGCCGAGCGAGGACCTGGAGATCCTCCATCAAGCCGTCGGCCACCCTCCAGAACCCCTGTTCGACTGTCAGGTCGCGGCCACGCTGTGCGGACTGGGAGGTTCGCTGGGCTACGTTCGTCTGGTTTCGCGGCTCTTCGATGTCGAGCTGGAGAAGGGCGTGCAGCGGTCGAACTGGCTGCGGCGTCCGCTCAGCGACGAGCAGGTGCGGTACGCCGGTCTCGACGTGGCCTACCTCCTGCCGGCGCACGAGCGGTTAGTGGCGAGGCTGCGTGAACTCGGCCGGGAAGGCTGGGCCGGGGAGGACTTCGACCGCCTGTTGCAGACCGCCGAGGCGCGTCTGGATCCGGCGTGGTCCTACAACCGGTTGCGGCGACCGGGCATGTCGAGGCGTCAACTGGCGGCCCTGGAGGCCCTGTCCGCGTGGCGGGAGGGGCGTGCTCGCCGGCGGGACGTGCCGCGGGGTTTCGTGCTGAAGGACGAGACCCTGGTCGACGTGGCTCGACGCCTGCCACGCACGTCGGAGGATCTGGCCCCGGTGAAGAGCCTGGGGCCGCGCCAGACGCGGCGGTACGGGCCAAAGCTGCTGGAGCTCGTGCGAGGCGCGCGCTCGCTGCCGGAGGATCAGCTCCCCGGCCGGCTGGAACGCTCCGGCAGGCGGTCCTCGAGCCGCGTGTCGGAGGGACTGCGGAAACTGGTTGCGCGAGTCGCCGCCGATCTCGACGTTCCGGCCGAGTTCCTCCTGCCCAGGAGGACGCTCGAGGCCTGGGCGGCGCGGAGTCTCGAACGGGGCATGTGGGTCTGGCCGGCGGAGATCGAAGGCTGGCGCCGCTCGGTACTCCAACCCGAAGTGGAATGTTCCGCTCTGCTCGAGGCCGGCGTCGCCAGGAAACGCCGGAACAGGTCGTTGCGCCGTTGAAGGGCAGCGGCTTCGGATGAGAGTCGCGGGGACCAAGGGGTAGAGTCCGCCGCCGTGAAAGAGGTGATTGCGCAGGCGCACGACATCGGCGACCTGTACGGTCTGTTCGGCCGGCGGGCCCCTGAAGCCGTGGTTGTACCGCGGTCTGCGGTTCCTCAGCCTCAGCGGGCTCTCCTGGATCACGAAGATCACATGACGGTGACCTTGGAGGCCCACCACGGGGCCGCGGTCGACGTCGACGTCCTGGATCGCGTCGCGTACGACGGACGCTACGCGCGCAGAATCCTCCTGCGGCGTGCCGGCGCCAGGGCCGTCGCGCCGGGACAATCCGCCGGCGTGGTGCTGTTCGGGATCGTGCTCATCGACTTCCGCTTCACGAGGGAGGCAGCCCGGCGCGAGATCCTCGGCGAAACGACTCCGCTCGGCCATGTGCTGATTCGCCACAGCCGGTTGCGGCGGATCAGCACCCACTGTCTGCTCGAGATCGAGCCGGACGGCGAGATGCGGCGCCACTTCGGTCTGGGCGACCGGGTGGACTGCAAAGGGCCGCGCGTTCATGGCCGTCTCGCGACGATCTTCTGCGATGGGCAACCTGCGGTCGAACTCCTCGAAGTCGTGCCGCCCGGCCCTGCTGCCGTCAGGCTCGCTCGATCGGGAAGGAGATGAGTTCGTCGATGCTTCCGGCTTCAAGGTCGAGACCGAGCAGCCGGTCGAAGCCGAGGGCTACTCCCGCGCAGGGCGGGAGCCCCGACTCCAGCGCGGCCAGGAACCGGGACGGAACAGGCGGTAGCGGCCGGCCGGTTCCGCGGCGGCTCGCCAGGTCGCGTTCCAGGCGTTGCCGCTGCTCGATCGGGTCGCGGAGTTCGCCGTAGCCGTTGGCGAGTTCGATGTCCCCGACGTAGGCCTCGAAGCGCTCGGCGGTGCGGGGGTCGGAAGCGTTCAACTGCGCCATTGCGGCCTGGGAGGCGGGATAGTCGAAGACGACCGTGACACGGTCGGGCGCGAACTCGGGCTCCACCCGTTCGCCGAACAGCCGGGAGAGAAGGTCGTCCCGGTCGAGGCCGCTGGTGTCGACCGGTGAAGGGCCGTCCGCGACGGCCCGTCGCAGGGCCTGGATCGAGGCTTCCTGCGGATCGATTCCGGCGTGCCGCCGCATGAGATCGGCGTAGCTGAGATAGGTCGCCGGTTTCAGGCGGCGCGAACCGGCGAGAAGGGTCTCGATCAGGTCCGCGACTTCCCCCATCAGCCGGTGCACGTCCCATCCCACCCGGTACCACTCGAGAATCGTGAACTCGGGGTTGTGCCAGCGGCCGCGCTCGCCGCCGCGGAACGCCTTGCATACCTGGTAGATCGAGCCGGAACCCGCGGCCAGAATCCGCTTCATGGCGAGTTCCGGCGAGGTCTGGAGGTACATCCGCCGTCCGGCGATGCCACGGGCGCCGACGGTGGAACTCAGCGGCTCCAGGTGCAGGTCGAGGGTCGTTTCGGCGGACAGCAGGGGGGTTTCGACCTCGAGCACCTCCCGCTCGGCGAAGAAGGCGCGCAGCCTGGCGAGCATGGCCGCGCGTCGTTGCAGGGCGGTCAGCCCGGCGGTGGGCCGCCACTCCGCGGCGTCGCCCGTCACCGCCGCCCTACGTCTTGCCGCGGGACACGTACTCGCCGGTGCGGGTGTCGACCCGGATGGACTCGCCGGTCTGGATGAAGAGCGGTACCTTGACGACCGCGCCGGTCTCCAGCTTCGCCGGCTTGCTGCCGCCGCTGGAGGTGTCGCCCTTGAGTCCGGGGTCCGTTTCGACCACCTCACGAGTCACGAAGTTCGGCGCCGCGACGAGGATCGGATGGCCGTTCCAGAGCGTCACGCTGCAGATGTCCTCCTCCTTGATCCACTGCTCGGCGCCGCCCAGGGCCGCGGCGTCGGCCTCGACCTGGTCGTAGGTGTCCGGGTTCATGAAGAACCAGTGCTCGCCGTCGGTGTAGAGGTACTGCATCGAGGTCTCGATGACGTCGGCGCCTTCGAGCAGGTCGCCCGGCTTGTAGGTCTTCTCGTTGACCCGTCCGTTCAGGAGGTTGCGCATCTTGACGCGGGTGAACGCCTGTCCCTTGCCGGGCTTGATGAAGTCGCAGGAGATGATCACGTTCGGCTCGCCGTTCTCGAGCACCTTGAGCCCGGTGCGAACCTGGTTCATGTTGTAGCTGGCCATCGATCCCGAACGCCCCTCCGCCGGCGGCTGTCGCTGCGGCGAACCCTAGCAGCAGGCCGCGGTGAAACTCACCGCCTCCTGCCTGCGTTGTATGGCGGTAAGGGCGGCAGTTCCCGGTCCTTCCCGACCGCGACGGAAGCCCTGCCCCGAACGAGGGAGAACGCGATGACGAACCAGCCTTCGATCCCCGCTCCGGATTCCAACGCTCCAGGTGCTCGTTGCGGCCTGGCGCTCGCCGCGCTGGTCGCGGCGACTGTGCTTTCGGCGCCGGCTTTCGCCGAGTTCGACGAGAGCCACCGCTTCGACGCCCGTTCGCTGGAGGTCACCAACCTGATCGGCAAGGTGGCTGTCAGGCAGGCAACCGGCGACGAGTTCGAGGTCGATGTCTCCGTGCGCGGCGCCGACGGCGTGCGGCGCAACATCGAGATCGAGCAGGAGCGCGGTTCCCGCGCCCGGCTGGATGTCGTCTTCCCGGTCGACGACGAGCGCCGCTTCGTGTACCCGGAGTTCAGCCGCCGGCGGGCCCAGCTCTGGTTCCGCGAGGGTCGGTCCAGCAGCCTGCTGGGAGAAATCCTGCGGGCCGTCTCGGGTCGCCGGATACGGGTCCAGAGGAGCGGCAGCGGCATGGAGGTCTGGGCCGACCTGACGATCCGCGTGCCGGAGGGTGCGTCGCTCACGCTCCAGCACGGCGCCGGCGACGTGGAGGTCCGGGACCTCGTCGCCGACCTGGAGATCGACGTGAAGGCCGGCGTGATGGAGGCGGCCGGACTGGACGGCCAGGTCGAGCTCGACGTGGGCAGTGGCGGGCTGACCGTGGAGGACGTTCGCGGCCGGCTGGTCATGGACACGGGCAGCGGCGGGGCCAGCCTGGACCGCTTCGAGGGCGCCGCGCTGTCGATCGACACGGGCAGCGGCTCCGTGGCGGTCTCCGAGGTGTCGGCGGAGGCAGTTGAGATCGACACCGGCAGTGGCGGAGTGACGGTGGACGGCGTGGAAACCAGGAGGCTCATGATCGACACGGGGAGTGGCAGCGTGCGGGTCGAGTCCGCGGGCGCCGATTCCGCGGTGATCGACACGGGCAGCGGCAGAGTGCACCTGGCTCTGGAGCGAATGGGCGACGGCAGGTTCGAGATCGACACCGGCTCGGGCAGCATCGTCATGCTGGTCCCGGGCGATCTGTCAGCCCGCTTCGACATCGACATCGGCAGTGGCGGCATCGATGTCGACGTGCCGATCGCGAAGACGCTGCACAAGTCGCGGGGCGAGATGCGGTTCATTGCCGGGGACGGCGATGCAAGCGTCGTCCTCGACACCGGCTCCGGCGGCGTCCGCGTCGCGAGCGTCGACTAGGCGGAGACGCCCGCCATCTCGCAGACAATCCCCCATTCCCGGGCCGTGACCGGCTGCACCGAGAGCCGCTGACCCCGGCGGAGCAGGGCCATGCCCTCCAGGTCAGGCCGCTGCCGCAACTCGGCCAGCGTGACGGGCGCGTCGAACCTGCACTCGAACTCGATGTCGACGAGGTACCACCGCGGGTTCTCCGGGTCCGACTTCGGATCGTAGTGCCCGTCGTCCGGATCGAACTGGGTCGGATCGGGGTACGACTCGCTGCACACGCGCGCCAGGCCGACGACCGCGGTCGGCTTGGCGTTCGAGTGGTAGTAGAGGACCCCGTCGCCGATCCGCATCCTGTCCCGCATCAGGTTGCGGGCCTGGTAGTTGCGCACGCCGTCCCAGTAGGTCTTGCCGTCGCGTTCCAGGTCGTCGATCGAGTACTCGCCCGGTTCGCTCTTCATCAGCCAGTACTGGCGGGGTTCGTCGGTCATGAGGGGTCTCCTGGTAGTTGCGCCCGTTACAGGATGCTGCGCCCGAAGAGGGAACTCAGCAGGCCGAGGGCGAGCTTCGCGGTCTGATTCCGGGTGTCGAGAATGGGGTTGACTTCGACGACGTCGACGGAGCCCGGACCGCCGTGTTCGGCGATCAGTTCCATCAGCAGGTGCCCCTCGCGGTAGCTCAGGCCGCCGGGCACCTGGGTGCCCACGCCTGGTGCCTCGCGGGGGTCGATGGAGTCCATGTCGAGGCTCACGTGGAGCCGGTCCAGGTGGTCCAGATGTTCGAGAGCTTCGAGGGCGACGGGCGCCAGGCCCCGTTCGTCGATCTGGCGCATCGTGTAGGTGGTGATGCCCGCCTCCTGGATCAGGGCCTGCTCGCCGGGATCGAGGTCCCGGACGCCGAAGAGCACAACGTCTTCCGGCCGCAGCTTCGGGCCCGGGCGGCCGGCATCGACCAGATCGGGCGCGCCGTGGCCGCACAGGGCCGCGAGCGGCATGCCGTGGAGGTTGCCGGTCGGAGAGGTGTCCGGGGTGTTGAAGTCGCCGTGGGCGTCGATCCACAGGATGCCGGTCCGATGCTCGTGCGAGACGCCGCCGACCGTGCCGACCGCGATCGAGTGGTCGCCGCCCAGCACCAGCGGCAAGGCGCCTTCGGCTACTGCCTGCCTGCTTGCCTCGTAGATGCGCTCGCAGGCGTCGACGACTGGCCGGAGGAAGCCCAGGCCAGGTTCCTCGGGCAGGGAGTCCCGCTCGACGGTCTCGATGTTGCCGCGGTCCTCGACCCGGTAGCCGAGCCGGGACAGGGCCGACTTGAGGCCGGCGTAGCGCAATGCGGTGGGGCCCAGGTCCACGCCGCGACGCGACTGCCCGAGGTCGAGGGGAGCTCCGACGATGCGGATCGTGGTCTGGGCTGGCGGGGCCTGCACAGGCATGGTGCGACGCTAGCAACTTGCGGGACGGTGTGGTTGTTCCGGATGCCGGCAGGGACGCCGGCGCAATAGGATGCGGACTGCTCATGTCGGTCCGCAACTTCTGCATCATCGCCCACATCGACCACGGCAAGTCGACCCTCGCCGATCGCCTGATCCAGCACTGCGGCGCGGTCGAGGACCGGGAGTTCCGCGACCAGATCCTCGACTCGATGGACATCGAGCGGGAGCGCGGGATCACGATCAAGAGCAACACGGTGACGCTTCGCCACCAGGACGCGGAGGGCCGGACCTGTCGCCTCAACCTGATCGACACGCCGGGCCACGTCGACTTCTCGCACGAGGTCCGCCGGTCGCTCATGTCGTGCGAGGGGGCGTTGCTGCTGATCGACGCCTCCCAGGGCGTGGAGGCGCAGACCGTTGCCAATCTCTACCTGGCGCTCGAGTACGACCTGACGATCATCCCGGTGATCAACAAGATCGACCTGCCGTCCGCCGATGTCGATCGGGTGCGTGAGGAGATCGAGAGCGACCTGGGCCTCGACCCGTTCGAGGCGGTGCTGTGCTCCGCGAAGACCGGCGAGGGAGTCGAGGACGTGCTCGACGCGATCGTGGAGCGGCTGCCGCCGCCGGAAGGCGATGGGTCGGCGCCGCTCCAGGCGCTGGTCTTCGACGCCCAGTACGACCCGTACCGCGGCGTCGTCATGCTGGTGCGGGTGCGCCAGGGCACTCTCCGGCCGAAACAGAGGATCCGCCTGATGCACACCGGCAGCGAGCACGAGGTGGAGGAGATCGGCACCCTCCTGCTCAAGCGGAGGCAGCGCGATGAGCTGGAAGCCGGCGCCGTGGGTTACGTCATCGCCGGAATCAGGAAGATCTCCGAGATCGACATCGGCGACACGATCACGACCGTCCCGGATGGCGCCGCGGAACCCATCCCCGGCTACCGGGAAGCGAAGCCGGTCGTTTTCTCCTCGATCTATCCGGTCTCGAGTCACGACTATGAGGATCTGACCAGCGCGCTCGAGAAGCTGTCCCTGAACGACGCTTCGCTGACCTACGAGAAGGACTCCTCGTCGGCGCTCGGCTTCGGCTTCCGCTGCGGTTTCCTCGGCCTGCTGCACCTGGATGTCGTGCAGGAGCGCCTGGAGCGGGAGTACGGGCTGTCGCTCGTGCTCTCCGCGCCGTCGGTGCGGTACGAAGTGACGATGTCGGACGGCGCGGAGCGGCAGATCGACAATCCGGCCGCCTACCCGGATCCGTCGGAGATCGAGGGCGTCTCCGAGCCCTACATCAAGGCGTCGATCATGCTGCCGGAGCGCTATCTCGGCGCGGTGATGGAACTCTGCCTCGAGCGCCGCGGCGGCAAGACGAACATCCACTACCTGGCCGTGGGGCGGGTCGAGCTGACCTGCGAACTGCCGCTGGCCGAGGTCCTCTTCGACTTCTACGACAAGTTGAAGACGGTGACCCAGGGCTACGGCTCGTTCGACTACGAGCTGATCGGACTGCGGCAGACCGACCTGGTCAAGGTCGACATCCTGGTCAACGGCGAGCGGGTCGACGCCCTCTCCCAGCTCGTTCACCGGGACAAGGCGCGGCGTCGCGCGCTCCGCTACTGCGAGCGGCTCAAGGACACGATCCCGCGCCAGCAGTTCAAGATCGCGATCCAGGGCGCGATCGGCGGCCAGATCATCGCCCGCACGACGATCACCGCCTTCCGCAAGGACGTCACCGCCAAGTGCTATGGCGGCGACATCACCCGCAAGCGGAAACTCCTCGAGAAGCAGCGCGAAGGCAAGAAGCGGATGAAGCGGGTCGGTTCGGTCGACATCCCGCAGGAGGCGTTCGTCTCCGTGTTGCGCAGCGACGGCTAGCTCGATTCGCCGGTGTAGAACGCAGCCGTCCGTCCGGCCGCGGCGCGGGCGGCGTCCGGCTCTCCGCCGGCGGCGATACCGGCTTCGCCCCACGCTTCGGCGCTTCCCTTGATCAGAGCCTTGCCTTCCGGCGAGGCGGCGAAGGCGTGTTCGTCGAGTTGCGGTGCGTCCGGCTGTTCCAGGTGGAGGGCCAGTCCAAGCAGACCCAGTTCCCAGCCGACGCCGGCCGCTCCCGGTCCGTACTCGTCCCAGTGCGGCGACAGGAAAGCGGTGTGGAGGAGTTCGAGGCGGGCGGCGCCGGCTCCGTGTGCCGAGCAGCGGACCTCCACCCAACTGACGTCGCTGGCGAACTCCCAGGTGAGCGCGAGGTGCGAGGGCGGCTGGCAGGCCGTGATCTCGCCGCTGGCGTTCCCCTTCAGTTCGAAGCGGCCTCCGGGTTCGAGTTCGCCGCTGATGGGCAGGAGCCAGCGCTCGATTCGTTCAGCGTTGGTCAGGGCGTCCCAGAGGTCCTCCAGGGGGACGGGGAAGCTGCGGCCGAGGGTGATCGCGCCAACGGGCCGGCCGTCGCGCTCTCGCAATGAAACGGACCGCCCCACGGCGGCCAGGTGACTTTCTGGGTCGACGCTCATCGCTCCGAGCTGCCGACTATACGCGCCCGGGCGCGATTCGAAACGCCTACTCCGGCGTGTACCAGATCGGCGACGACCAGGCGCGTTCCTGGATCGTCGGCGAGACGTCGTAGCGGGGCTCGACTCCTTCGCGCAGGGCGTCCCACGTCGACCAGCGGCAGGTCGGGTTCTCGAGGACGCGGACGTAGTAGAAGGCGCGCTTCGAGGCGTCGAAGTCGGGGTCGGTCCAGACCGCCTGCAGGGTGTCCGCCCCGGAGTCGTCGCTGATCTGGCAGGTGGAGAGGTCGACCGTGGCCCCATTGTCGGGGCAACGGTGCGTGGCCGGGTCGACCGCGGCGCCGTCCGAGCAGGCCACGTCGTAGACCATCTCGTCGCCCTGGCCGTCGCTGGACCATCCCTTGATCACCTGCACGCGGTCGAGCGGCGCGGCCATCGAGTCCCTCATCGCCATGACCGCGAAGGTCGGCGCTTCGCCGACGTCGGCAGCCAGCAGGTCGCCGCCCATCGGCACGCCTTCGGCGTAGGCCCTGCTCAGGAACTCGGCGTCGTCGAGGTCGCCGTCCGTGAAGTCGCCGGCGAAGAAGCGG
This sequence comes from Candidatus Multivorans sp., assembly GCA_965220845.1. Taxonomy (GTDB): domain Bacteria; phylum Acidobacteriota; class Thermoanaerobaculia; order Multivoradales; family Multivoraceae; genus Multivorans. The sequence goes on along the minus strand of CBDCRA010000005.1, from coordinate 2,548,059 downwards.
ACCATCATGCGCGTTCCGGAAGTGCCGAAGGTCTCCTTCCGCCGCATCGCGTCGAAGAGCGCCTCGCGGGTGTTCTCCTCGGCCCAGACGCCGGCCAGGCCGGAGGCGCCCCAGGTGTAGTAGTAGGTGTCGCGGAACGTCCTGCCAGAGCCGTCCTCGGTGCGGATCGACGAGTCGGACTGCTGGGCGGGATCGCCCGTGCTCTGGTTGGCGCCGGTGCCGGGCACCGAACCCCGGAGCTGCGGGGTGGCGTCGAGGACTCCGACCTTGGACCAGTAGTCGTCCTCCCGGAAGGCGCCGCCGGAGACGTGGGTGTCGCTGGCGCCGACGATGCCCAGCTTGTACGGATTCGTCAGGCCGCCGTCGGCGAGCCGGATGCCGCGGAGCAGCGCGTCGCGGACGTAGCTGCCTTCCGGCTGGCTGATGATGTTCGTCGCGATCTTGTACGGCATGATCTCGAAGTCGGCCCACTCGTCGTTGGGCGAGAGCGCCGGGTGGGTGTCCGACGTGCCCTTGACCTGGGTGATCTCGACCAGCGGCTCGTTCCGCATCCGTACGTCGACGTAGTTCTCGTCGAGAGGATCGCCGTAGAACTGCTCCATCTCGAACATGCGGCCGCCGGAGCCGTTCGGGTTGTGCGGTATGGCGAGCGCGTCCATGCCGAGGTCGCGCCAGCCGTCCATCGCGGCCCAGAGATCCTCGGGATTCTGCGAGTCGATCCGGCTGAACGGCGCGTCGGGGGCCTCTGAGCCGCGGAAGACCACGTTGCGGTGCAGGTTGTCCCGGTCGTAACCGGAAGAGGTGAACTCGTAGGCGATGAAGGCCGTGAAGTTCCCCGGATCGTTGTGCGCCTCGGCGGCCTCGATGATCTTGGACCAGGCGTCCCGGACGACATCCATGCTGAGATGCTCGTCCTCGCCCTTCTGGGCGCCCAGGTAGGGCCGCATGCCGACGAAGATGCCGCGGCGCTCGTCGGCCTCGTCGGCCGCGCGCATGTCGGCGGCGATCGGGTGTCCGTATGCGGGCGAACCCTCTTCCGTCATCGCCGGCAGCATGCCGAGGTACATGCCGTGGTCGGTCACGCCCTGAAAGTCGAGCGGCCGGTCGAGCTTCATGTCGAAGCCGGCGGGGTGCTTGATCGTCCCGCCCTTGGCGAACTCGTAGGCGTCGTTCGGATCGGTCGTCGTGCCGAAGATGAAGGCGTCGAAGGAGTAGCGGGTGTGGACGTGGAGATCGCCGAAGTAGGCGTTCTTCGTCGGGTTCGGGGTGGGGCCTTCAGCCGTTCCGCCGGGCGCTTCGCCGCCGTCGGTGGGGTCATCGCCCGGCGCGCATGCTGCAATCAGGAACACGGAGAACGCGGCCAGCGCCGCGACCGTCGTCTGCTTCTTCATCGGCTTCTCCTCAAGAACGGTGTTCGAGCAGTCTACTATTGTCGTCCTGCTATCGCTGTTGGAATTTCTTGCTCCGGATCGCGAAGGGAGGCCTCGTTGTGCCGAAACTGACTGGCGGACTCGTCCTTGTGGTGGGAGTCCTGGCGGCCTCGTCGCCGGCCTCGGGTGCCGAGCTGGACCCCGATCTCAGGGCCCGCGTCGACGCGCTGATCGCGGATGTCGCCGGGTCCCCGACCACCGTCTCGAACGTCGCCGAGCGCACTCCGATTCTGTGGGAGTGGGCGAATGCCGTCTCCATGCAGGGCGGGTTCGTGCCCAAGAACCTGCCGCTGGTCGCGTTCTACGGGCCGTTCCCCCGGCCTGGATCGGAACCGGCGCCGTTCCAGTTGGCGCCGATGGACGACTACGTGCGGCAGCTTGCCTGGTTGGAAGAGGACGGGGAGGCTCTCGGCACGGTGACGCGAACCGGGTCCGAGGTGTTCGAGGCGCGCAGTTGGGCGACGATCGAGGTCGTCTACACGGTCGGTTCGCTCGGCATGGAGGAGGGCGGTGGAATCGTCATCTCGACGCAGGGCGCCGGCGGCTACGGCCGGTTGCAGACGACGGACCCCGCGGGCGATCACTACGTGTCCGCCCGGGTGAGCCGGGACGGCATCAGCCTGGAGCAGGATACGCACCCGATCTGGGGTCCGTACGGCGGCTTCCGCGGTCCGGCCGGTTTCCCGACCCTTCGGGTTCGCGGCGGCGGTCTCGCGCCGGGCGACACGATCACGCTGACCTACGGTGACCGGAGCGGTGGCGGCCGCGGTCTCGGGATCGGTGAGTTCAGCAACGACCGGATCTCCCTGCCGATCCACGTCGACCCGGGCGACGGCAGGGTCTACGAGATGCCACCCGCGACATACGAGGTCGTGGGCGGCGCCGCGGAGCGGGTCCACGGTTTCGCCCCGTCGATCGTCGGTGCCGGCGAAGCGTTCATCATCTCGGTGCGGGCGGAGGACTGGGCCTACAATCGGGCCACCCGGGACATTCCCGGCCTGCAGGTGCTGCTCGACGGCGAGCAGGTGGCCGAACTGCCGGCCGGGCAGGCGATTCACCTGGTGGAGCTCATGGCCGACGCGGAGGGTGTCCTTCGCTACACGTTCCGCAGCCCGGACGGCGAGGTGACGGGCGCCGCCAATCCGGTGTGGGTGCGGGCGGACCCGGAACACCGTCTCTACTGGGGCGAGACCCACGGCCACTCCGGCTTCGCGGAGGGGCAGGGAACGCCGGATGGCTACTTCTCCTTCGCCCGCGACGATGCCCGCCTCGACTTCATCACGATGAGCGAGCACGACATCTGGCTGACGGACGGCCTGTGGGAGGAGCTGAACGAAGCGGTCCGAAAGTTCCACCGGGAGGGTGAGCTGCTGGTCTTCGCCGGCTACGAGTGGACGTCGCCGCGCCAGCGGGGCGGTCACCACAACGTGTTCTTCCGGAACGTCGGAATGCAGCGGGTCGGCGTGCAGGCGGCGCCGAACCTCTCCCAGCTCTATCGGGGACTGCGCGCCGAGTACGACACGGACGACGTGCTGATCATTCCCCACGCCCATCAGAACGGCGACTGGCGGCAAAGCGACTTCGAGATGGAGAACCTGATCGAGATCATGTCCGGCCACGGCACCTTCGAGTGGTTCGGCAGCCGCTACCTGGAGCAGGGTTTCCGGGTCGGCTTCGTGTCGGCGTCCGACGACCATCGTGGCCACCCCGGCTACTCGCCCGGGCATCAGGCGGGCGCCTCCGGGCGGCGATCGAACATCTTCCAGTTCGGCGGCCTGGCGGCGGCCTGGGCGCCGGCGCGCACGACGGACGCGGTGTTCGGCGCCCTCAAGTCTCGCCGCGCGTACGCGACGACGGGCGCGCAGCGCATCGTGCTCGACGCGCGGCTGAACGGTACGCCGATGGGCAGCGAACTGGACCAGACGGATCGCCGTGTGCTTGAGGGACGGGCGATCGGCACGGGTCCGATCCGCCGGGTCGACCTGATCCGCAACGGCGAGGTCGTGGCCACCTTCGACACGCGCGGGGCGGGCGGTGCCGCGCTGCCGGAGGGCCAGTTCGAGGCCCTGGTCAGTTTCTTCTCGGAGACCTGGGTCGACATCCGGGACAACCCGCGCGGGCAGCGGCCTTGGCGGGGCACGGTGACGGTGGAAGGCGCCAAGCTGGTCAGCGGTCGCCTGACCGGGACGCCGCTGGTGGCGGACCGTTTCGGGGTCGACGGGAATGTGGCCAGCTTCGACTTCACGACCCGAGGCTCGCGTCGCTCTTTCGCGCTGGTGCTGGAGGGCGATCCGGCGGCGGTCCGGCTCGACCTCGAGACAGCCGCCGCCGTCGAGTACGGCACCGCGCCGACCCAGGTGCGGACTCCCCAGCGGCTCGCCGCGGCAGAGTTCACGCTCGCCCTGCCGGCCGCGCCGGGCACGTCGGCGGGCGCCCGCGGCGGCAACGAGCACGTCTTCCGCGAAGGCGACTACCGGGACAGCGTCCGCGTCGACTTCATCGAGGGGCTCCGCGACGACGTCACCTTCCGCTTCACCGACTTCGGTACCGAGGAGGACTGGTACTACCTCCGCGTCGAGCAGATCGACGGGAATCTCGCGTGGTCGAGCCCCTGGTGGGTCGGCGGCGAGAGGCCGCGCTAGCCGTAGCGGAGTCGGAGTCGGCGGCGGGCACCCGCCGGTCCGGGACCTGAGGGGGAGGGGCTCCCAGGGGACGCTCGCCCTCTGGGAGAAGAGGGGACGAAGGGGCTCGCTGTTGTCGACTGCGCTCCAAGGCGACGTCGGTTGAGGTGACGGCGTCGGGAGTCGCTTGTCTCCGACCCCCTGGGAGCCCCTCCCCCTCAGGCCCCGGATCGGCTGGACGTCGTCGTTGGTCTGGACCGACTGGGCTCGGCTAGTGCGTTGCCTGGCCGGACCGTCACCTGAACGGGCCGGTGCGAGGTGTCGGAGTTCGTCGGCGGTAGGGTTTGGGCGTGGGGACGGTCGTTACGGAAGCTGCGGGCCTCTACGTCCACATCCCTTTCTGTTCGGCGATCTGTCCGTACTGTGACTTCGCGGTGGCGCGTGGTGGCGGGGCGGAGAGGGAGCGGTTCGTGGAGGCCTTGGTAGAGGAGATCGACCTCATCGGGGGAGGAGAGAGACATCGGGCTGGCGAGGCTGAGGGTTTCGGGACCGGCAGCTTCGACACGGTGTACTTTGGCGGCGGCACGCCGTCGGCGTTGAGTCTGGGGCAGCTTGGGGCGATCCGGCGGCGGTTGGCCGCGGCCTTCGCGATCGATCGGGAGGCCGAGTGGACGATCGAGGTGAACCCGGAGGATGCCGCGCCTGGGTCGCTGGCCGGCTGGCGGGAACTCGGTTTCGACCGGATCAGCCTGGGGCTGCAGGCCCTGGACGATTCGGCGTTGCGCTTTCTGGGCCGGCGGCACGACGCGGGGGAGGCGCGGGCTAGTGTGGAACTGGCGCGGGAGGCGGGCTTTCGGTCGGTGTCGGTCGACTTGATCTACTCCCTGCCTGGTTTCGATGCCGACTGGTGGCTGCGTACGCTGGACAAGGCGGCGGCGCTGGGGCCGGATCACATCTCCTGCTACGAACTGACGATTCACGACGGGACGCCGTTCGGCCGTCGGCGGGACGCGGGCAGGCTACGGGAGACCGGCGAAGACGAGCGGGCCGCGAGCTTCGTGGCTACGCATCGGCGGCTGGCGGAGCTGGGTTACGAGGGCTACGAGGTGTCCAACTTCGCGCGGACCGAGGAGGATCGGAGCCGGCACAACCGGAAGTACTGGCGGCATCAGCCGTACCTGGGTCTCGGACCCTCGTCGCACTCCTTCGCCGGTCGCAGCCGGTGGTGGAACGTCGCTCCGTGGCGGGAGTGGAGCGATGCGGTGGAGAGGGGCGGGTCGCCGGTGGCGGGGCGGGAGGAGCTGACGGACGGTCAACTGTTGCTGGAAGCGGTGATGATGGGACTGCGGCAGCGGTCCGGCGTCGACTGCGCGGAGCTGGAGCTGCGGTTTGGTAGCGACCCGTCGGTTGGGAACGGCGGGAGGATCGAGGCCTGGGAGAAGGCGGGCTGGCTTCGGGTGGCCGGTCGCCGGCTGACGCCGACGCTCGAGGGGATGGCTAGAGCAGATCGGTTGGCGGCGGAGTGGGAGTTGCGCTAGCGGAGCGAGAAGGAGCGAGGCTGGCGCCTCGCGCGTCTTCAACGCCGCCTTCGGCGGCAGCGGGTCGGAAGACCCGCGCACCCAGCGGAGTGGAGGCTCTAGCGGAAGACGGAGGCTTCGAGTGTCACGTCGGCGCTTTGCCACGCTTCCTGGAAGCGCTGCTGCGCTTCGTTCGCCTCTTCGTCGCGTTCCTGCGCTCGCAGCGCCTCCGCGAGGCCGAACAGGGACCAGCCGTTGTGCGGGTTGTGCTCCAGGTCGCGGCGGTAGACGGCTTCCGCCTCGCTGGCCCGCCCGGCTTCGAGCAGCACGGCGCCAAGGGACTGGCGCACGGGGTAGTGGAACGACGGCGGTTCGGCGTAGCGGAAGCTGTCCTGGAGGGCCACGGCCGAGCGCATCTCGTTGATCGCCCGCGGCAACCGGCCCCGGGCCGCCTGGATCTCGCCGGCGAGCAGGTGCTCCGTCAGGCGGACCAGGTCCGAGCCCTGGGCGAAGGAGATGCGCAGGTCCGCGAGTTCCGGGTTCCGCCGCAGCTTGCCTAGTGTCTTGAGGTGCCGTCTGGCGCCGCGCGGGTCGCCGCCGGCGGCCATGGCCAGGCCCTGGGCGTAGTGCCACATCGCGGTCTGGAAGGCCTGGCCGGCGGGAGGTCGGGGCGTGTCCAGCACCTCCTGCCAGCGGCCGAATCGAACGCGGGCGAACAGAGGCGTCGCCAGGTAGTTCTGCAGGAACGCGAGGCTGCCGGCCATCTCAACGGGCACCTCGGAGGCCAGGTCGTCGGCGCTCTCGACCGCGAGTTCGGCGCGGCCGCCGAAGGTGGCGGAGGCCCACAGGAAGTGGATGTTGTGGGGGTAGTAGGCGACCGGGTAGAGCCCCTGGGCGTTGCACTGGGCGATGTAGTGGAGATCGGCCTCGATCGCGCGCTGGTTGGACGTGACGGCGTCGTCGTAGCGGCCGACGCGAATGTAGATGTGAGCCGGCATGTGGACCAGGTGGCCGGCGGCCGGCATGAGCTTGCCGAGGGCGTCGGCGCTCGGCTCGGCGAGGTGCGGCTCCCGGGCTTCCATCAGGTGGATGTAGTAGTGGTGCGCGCCCGGATGGTCGGGATGCGCCGCGATCACCTGTTCGAGGAGTTCCTTCGCTTCCACGGTCCCCGGCTGCGGCTTGCCGCCGCGCCAGTAGTCCCACGGCATCGTGTTCATGATCGCCGCGGCGTGCAGGGTGGCCGGCTCCGGATCGTCGGGGAACTGCTCGGCTACCTTCGCGATGGCGTCGACCCAGGCTGCGTCGAAGGCCGGCCGGTCGGCGTCCTCGTCGGGGGAGTAGCGGCTCGCCAGAGCGTCGATCAGGGCCTGCTCACGCTCGCTGGCGTTGTCGCTCCGGTCCTGTGCCTGCTTCAGGCTCTTCAGCGCCTGAAGCTCGCGCTCGCGCGGCATCGAGTCGTTCAGGTTGCGGCCCAGGGCCAGGGCCTTGCCCCAGTGCGGCATCGGCGCCTCCGGGTCGAGCCGCGACGCCTCGTCGAAGGCGCGAATGGCCTCAGCGTGGTTGAAGGCGTAGACGAGTCGCAGCCCCTGGTCAAAGAAGCGCTGCGCCGCGTCCGACGACGTGGTGATGGCGTAGTGCAACTCGCCCAGACCTTCCAGCGTGGGCGCGAGCGGCGCCCCGGCGTCGTCGGCTGTGATTGCGGAGCCAGCGACGGCCGGGATCGCGAACGCGACGATGACGGTGCGCGGGATGCGTCTGCTGATCCTCATGCCGGTCAGAGTAACAGCGGCCGCGGTTCGGCAGTAGCATCCCCCCTCGGTGGGTGACCCATGGCGCGAATCGCAGTTCTGACCGGCGGTTCGACGCCGGAGAGGACGGTCGCCCTGGCCGGGGCGGCCAAGGTCTCGGCCGCCCTGCGCGGCCGCGGCCATGAGGTCACCGTGTTCGACACGATCGAACCGGAACCCCTGGACCCGGAACTGGAGCGGCAGCGCCTGGGCCGGGCGGTCGGCACCCGCCCGCCGTCGCTGGCCGAGTTGCGCGAACTGGAGGCACGCGAAGACCTGCCGGCCCTGGTCGCGGGCGATCTGGGGCGCCACGACGCGGTGTTCCTCGTGCTCCACGGCCGCCAGGGCGAGGGCGGCGAAGTCCAGGAGCTGCTCGAAGCGGCCGGCATCGCCTTCACGGGCAGCGATGCCCGGAGCAGCCGCCTGGCGATGGACAAGGACGAGAGCAAGCGCCGCTTCCGCGATGCCGGCGTCCCGACTCCGGACTGGCTGACCTGGCCGGCCCGGCAGTCTGAGATCGAAGAACTCGGCCTGCCCCTGATCGTCAAGCCGTCACGCGTGGGGTCGACGGTCGGCCTGACCCTCATGTCGGACCTGTTCAACCTCGACTCGGCGGTTGGCAAGGCCCTCACGTTCGACGACGAGGTGATCCTGGAACGGTTCCTGCCGGGACGCGAATACACGGCGGGGGTGCTGGGCCGCCAGGCCCTGGGCGTCGGCGAGATCGTCTCGCCGGGAAGGATCTTCGACTTCCACAGCAAGTACACGCCGGGTCGCGCCCAGGAACTCTTCCCGGCCGAGATCGGTCTGGATCTCGAGGAACGCCTTCGCGAACTTGCCTTGGCGGCTCACGAGGCCCTGGCCCTCCGTGACTTCTCCCGCGTCGACTTCCGCCTCGACGCGGCGGGCTCCCCGTACTGCCTCGAGGTCAACACCCTGCCAGGCATGACCCCCACCAGCCTCCTCCCCCAATCCGCTGCAGTCCTCGGCATCTCCTTCGAAGGCCTCTGCGACCGCATGATCCGACTGGCTCTCGCCCGCGCTCCGTAGCGGCCGGCGCTACGCCGTAGCCGAGCGGGGCCGGTTCAGGACGCGGTCGAGCGCCCCGCGCAGGTCCGCCACCAGATCGTCCGCGTTCTCGATACCGATCGAGAGTCGCAGAAGCTGGTCGCTGATACCGGCCGCGGCGCGTGCTTCAGCCGTCATCGAGGCGTGGCTCATCGTGGCTGGATGGGAAATCAGGCTCTCGACGCCTCCGAGGGACTCGGCGAAGGAGAAGCACGTCAGGTGCGAGACCAGGTGGGCGACGTCGCCCAGGTCGCCTTGGAGGTCGAAGCTCGCCATGGCGCCGAAGCCGTCCTGTTGCCGTCTGGCGATCTCGTGGCCGGGGTGGTCCGCCAGGCTCGGATGGTAGACGCGCTCGACGGCGGGATGCTCACGGAGCATCCCGACCACCGCCAACGCGTTCTCCTCGTGGCAACGCAGGCGACTGTGCAGCGTGCGCAGGCCGCGCAGCGTCAGGTAGCTGTCGAACGGCGCTCCGGCCACGCCCATCATGTTCGCCCACTCCTCGAAGAACTCGTGGAGTTCCTGAGTCGCCGCCACGACCGCGCCGCCGATCACGTCGCTGTGGCCGTTCAGGTACTTCGTCGTCGAGTGGATCACCACATCGGCGCCCCACTCGACGGGTCGCTGGAGCGCCGGCGACATGAACGTGTTGTCGGCGACGACCAGCGCGCCGACCCGTTTCGCGTGCCGGCAGGCGGCTTCCAGGTCGGTGATCCGGAGCAGCGGGTTGCTGGGCGTCTCGACCAGGACCAGCTTCGGCCGGGAGGCGAGAGCCGTCGCCATGGCGTCCCGGTTCGTCAGATCGACGAACTCGACTTCGAGCAGGCCGCGCTGCTGGCAGCGGTCCAGGAGCCGGAACGTGCCGCCGTAGCAGTCGTGGGCCGCGACGATTCGATCCCCAGGGTCCAGCAGTTGGCAGACGAGGGTCACCGCCGCCATGCCGGAGGCGGTGACGACCGCGCCGTGACCGCCCTCGGCATCGGCCAGCGCGGCCGCGAGGGCCGAACGCGTCGGGTTGCCGGAGCGGGTGTAGTCATAGGGGCGCTTGCCGTCCAGGCCGGCGAACGTGAAGTTGGCCGAGAGATGCAGCGGCGGAACGACGGCTCCGTGGTGTTCGTCGGTGGCGAGCGCGGCGCGAACGGCACGGGTTGCCGGGTCGTGGTTCGAGGTCATGTGAGTCTCCGGTCGAAAGGGGTTGGGTGGTCCCGCTTGCGCGGAACGGATTCAACGCTCTCTCGAGAAGACTTCTACGGAGAGTGAACCGGAGGTGGCGTCGAGACCGCGTTGGCGCGGCTCTTGACTCATCTCTCGGCAAGCCCCGCGCAGCCACTAACGGAGGCGGAACTCCCGTAGGAGTTGGCACCTTCCCGGGAATGCGAACCCCCGGTGGTTGCCTCGGCGTCGACGGGCCTAATCCCTCAGCCGGTCTCGATGAGTTGCCCCGGCTACGGAGAACCGTGGCCGAAGCGGACGAATGCTAACAGATCGCCGGGACACGGCCCGCGGGACCTCGCGGACACACCGGTGCTATGCTGCCTGAAGACCTACTGACCTGGATTCCGGCGGCGAAACGCCGTGCGGTTTTTCTTTGCTTGGTTGCCCCGTGTTTGTGCCCAGGAAGGGGCGACGGAAGGAGGCCTTGATGAGGAACTCGGTTGGTTGGATGCGTGTGGCTGGCCTTCTGGCGTTGACGCTCGCACTCTGCGCCGCGGGCGCGTGGGCGCAGGCCACGGGACAGTTGAGCGGTTTCGTCACGGATGCCGAGGGCGGCGCGCTGCCGGGCGTCAGCGTGACGGTGACGAACGTCGCCACGAACCAGTCCCGGCTGGTGATGACCGGACAGGACGGCTACTTCGCGGCGCCGTTGCTGGCGCCGGGCGACTACAACGTCACGGCCGCGCTCGACGGCTTCGTCCAGTTGAGCCGGGAAGGCGTCCGCGTCACCGCTGCCGAGACCGCGCGGATCAGCATGGCGCTCTCGGTCGGTGAGTTCTCGGAGACGATGACCGTCACCGGCGAGACGCCGCTGATCGAAACCTCGAACGCCACCCTGGGGGTGGTCGTCGACGAGGCGAAGATCGTCCAGTTGCCGCTCAACGGCCGGAACTTCACCCAGTTGGGCACCCTGATTCCGGGCGTGGTCGAGCCGCCTGCTCGCCTGGGCGGAGCGCGAGGCGATGCGGACGCGGCAATCCACGGCTTCGGCGCCGTGACCGCCGGCTTCGCCGTCAACGGCGTGCGCAATCAGTCGAACAACTTCCTGCTCGACGGCGCCGCGAACAACGACACGTTCAACACGGGGTTCGTCGTTCGACCGCCGCCGGACGCGATCGAGGAGTTCAAGATCCTGACCCACTCCTACACCGCGGAGTTCGGCCGCAACGCCGGCTCGATCGTCAACGTGGTCACGAAGTCGGGCAGCAACAGCCTGCAGGGAAGCATCTGGGAGTTCAACCGCGACGACTCGCTGGAGTCCCGGAACTACTTCTCGCCGCCCGACCAGGAGAAGCCGACGCTCGCGCAGGATCAGTTCGGCGGCACGATCGGCGGTCCGATGGTCTCCGACCGCCTGTTCGGCTTCGGCTACTACGAGGGGTTCCGCAACACGCGCGGGACGACCCAGAACATTGCCGTGATGAGTGCGGCCGAGCGGATGGGCGATTTCTCGGGCGGCGGCACGATCGTCGACCCGATGACCGGCGAGCCCTTCCCCGGCAACGTGATCCCGGCCGACCGCCTGAGCCCGATTTCGACCAGGCTGATCAACGAGTTCATGCCGCTCCCGAACGTGGGCAGCCGGTACATCGCGTCGCCCGACGTCACGGATGATCGCGACCAGTTCGGACTTCGCCTGGACTTCCGGATCGCCGACTCGCAGAACGTGCTGGTGCGGGCGCTCAGGAGCACCTCGGACCGTTTCGAGCCGCCGACGGTGCGGCCGATCGGCAACACCGCGGCGTCCACGCTCGAGGACTACATGGTGTCCCACACCGCGACCGTCGGATCGAACGTGTTCAACCAGGTGCGGGTGATGTCGAGCGCGATCGACGCGGAACCGGTGGTTACGAGCGGCCTGACCAACTCCGAGTACGGCATCAACCTGCCGAACATCAACGATCTGGCGGTCGGCCTGCCGCAGTTCTCCATCTCGGGTTTCTCGAGCATGGGCGACCGGAACCAGCCGTTCGTCAAGCGGGAGAACGAAGTCGAGCAGTTCACGGAGGATCTGACCATCCTGAGTGGGCGCCACACGATCAAGGCGGGAATCGACTACCGCAACGAGAAGATGTTCATCGGTTTCATCAACCGGCCGAACGGGGACTTCACGTTCCGGGGTACTCACACCGGCAGCGCCGCCGCCGACTTCCTGCTCGGTTTGCCCTCGCTGTTCCGCACCGCGGTGCCGGGCGCCGATTCGATCAACGAGGGCGACGGTTCGCTGTACGCCGGCTACATCCAGGACGAGTTCCGGTTGTCGCCACGGCTGACCTTGAACCTCGGTCTCCGCTACGAGATGGCCGAGCCCTTCGAGGACACCGGCGATGCGTTGAACAGCTTCCGGCCGGGCCAGCAGTCCACGCGCTTTCCCGATGCGCCCACCGGCCTGGTCTACCCGGGCGACGCTGGCGTGCCGGCGGGGACGTACGACACGGACTCGAACAACTTCGCACCGCGGCTGGCGATGGTCTGGGATGTGGAGGGCAACGGCCGTTCGAGCCTGCGTCTCGGTTGGGGACTGTTCCACGACAGTATCCCGGGTCAGGGCGACTTCTTCCAGAACTCCGTTCTGGCGCCGCCGTTCAACCCGTTGGTCCAGCTCAACTCGCCGCCTACGGAGATGACCCTCGCCGATCCGCTCGCGAACCTCACGGGCGGGCCGACGAGGTTCCCGCCGGGGATCATCTTCATCGGCTGGGGCAGCGAGTTCACGACGCCGAACTATCAGCACTACAACCTGACCTACCAGCGCCAGCTCGGCCAGAACATCGGTCTCGAGGTCGGGTGGGTCGGTTCGCGCGGCCGCAACCTGCCGATCTTCATGGAGGTCAATCCGCGGGTCGTCGAGCCTGGTCAGACCACGCTCGGGCCGCGCCAGTACCCGGCCTTCAGCCTCGTGCGGCCGACCTTCACGGTGGCAAAGTCCTGGTACGACGCATTCCAGGCCAGCGTGCGCATGCGGCCGACCCGCGGCCTCAACTTCCTCTTCTCGTACACCTACGGCGAAGCGGAAGATCACGTCTCCGGTCTCAACATCGGCGGCGAGGAGCGGCCGATCGTTCCGATCGACCTGGAGCGCCGGAGTTCGATCGACAAGGCGCTGGAGCGTGAGCGCGGACCGGCGCTCTTCGACGTCAGACACCGCCTCGTGCTCAGCTTCGGCTACGACCTGCCGTCCCTCGAAGGCAGCAACGGCTTCGTTCGCGGGGTGTTCGGCAACTGGCAGTTGAACGGCATCCTGCAGTACCAGACGGGCTATCCGTTCCCGATCCGGGTTCGTGGCGACGACATCCGCGGCCTGACTTCGCGTCCGGACCAGGTCTGCGACCCGAACAGCGGTGCCCCGAAGATGGTGGACCAGTGGTTCAACACGGAGTGTTTCGTGGCGCGGACGCTGGCCGAGACCGCCGAGCGGCGTGGCAACGCGGGCCGCAATCCGATTCGCGGTCCGGACTTCGAGCGGATCGACCTGTCGCTGATCAAGCACATCCCGCTTGGCGGCGGCGACCGGTCCCTTCAACTCCGGGTCGAGGCGTTCAACGTCTTCGACCGGGTCAACTTCGCCCAGCCGGGTAACCGGATCGGCGACCGCGACTACGGCGTGATCACCGCGACGAACGGCGACGGCCGGATCGTCCAGCTCGGCATCAAGTACAACTTCTAGCTTGCAGGGAACGGCCTCTCCGGTGGGTGCGCGGGTCTTCTGACCCGCTGCCGCCGGAGGCGGCTGAAAAGACGCGCCGGCCGGCAGGCCGGCTCCGATTCAGTCCGCCGTGACCGCCTTGCGGCGGTGGACGAACCAGAGGTTGCGTGAGTAGACGAGGATGCCGCCGCTTTGGCCGACGATGAAGACCCATTCCTGAATCCAGATGGCGTAGCTCAGTAGCGCCAAGCCGCCGCCCAGGCTCAGGTACCAGAACACGATCGGGACGATGCTCTGCTTGCGGCGTTCCGTGGCAATCCACTGGACGAGGAAGCGGGAGCCGAAGAGCGCCTGACCTCCGTAGCCGACGACTAGCCAGATGTTCTCGGGAGTGAGTGATGGCATGGCGGACTCTCCAGTGGGTGGGCTGTGACGGAGACCGCACGCCGGCGGTACCAGGAGACGCCGAACAGATCCAGGACTCCGCGCAGGAAGCGGCCCCGGATGTTGTACTTGCTGGCACCTGCCGTGCGCGCACGGTGTCCGACCGGGATTTCAGCGTAGTTGCCGCCGTGCCGCAAGGCCAACAGGGGCAGAAAGCGGTGAAGCCCGTCGAAGGCGGGAAGGTCCTCGAGAGTGGTGGCGCGGTAGCCCTTGAGCGCGCATCCGATGTCGGTGCACGGATCGCCGAGGATGAGCCGCCTCACCCGGTTCGAGATCCCGCTCGCCAGCCGCCGCGGCACCGTGTCCTTGCGTTTCGCCCTCACGCCCGAGACGACGTCGTGGTCCTCGAGCAAGCCGACGATGGCCGGAATGTCGGCTGGGTCGTTCTGGAGGTCGGCGTCCATCGTGACCACCAGGGGCGCCCGTGCGGTCCGCAACCCGGCAAGCAGCGCCGCCGACTGGCCGGCGTGGCGGCCGAGGCTCAGAGCCCGCACCCTCTCATCTCTGGCGGACAGCCTGGCAAGTTCATCGCGGCTGCCGTCGGTGCTGCGGTCGTCAACCAGGACCAGCTCGTAGTCGAGGCCGGCTAACGTCATCGCGTCGTGCGTCTCCGCCACCAGGCGTTCCAGGTTGCCCGCCTCGTTGTACACCGGGGCGACGATCGAAAGCTGCGGCGGCATGGCGGTCTTCTTCGATCCTAGCCCCGCCCCGGAGTTGCTCGTGCCCGAAGGCACGTTGATACCCTGCCGCCCGTGCTCCTCATCGTGCGCCACGGCGAGACCGCGTCGAACGCCGCCCGCGTCGTGCAGACGCCGGGGACGCCTCTCAACGAACGCGGCGTCGGTCAGGCCGAGCGCCTGGCGTCGCGATTGCGGGAACACCACCGGAAACGTCCGATCGGCTGCGTTGTCGCGAGCGACCTGCGCCGGGCGGAGATGACCGCGGAGCCGGTCGCGGGAGCCCTGGGACTGCCTCTGCTCATCGAGCCCCTGCTCGCCGAGCGGAACTTCGGCGACCTGCGGGGGCGGGCCTACGCCGACATCGGCCTCGACATCATGGAACCAGGCTACGCACCTCCGGGCGGGGAGGACTGGGAGGCGTTTCACCTTCGGGTGGACGCGGCCTGGGCCCGGATCCAGCAGACGGCGGAGGCGACGGAGGGAGACAGCGTCTTCGTCACCCACGGCCTCGTCTGCTACTCGCTGGCGCTCCGTCACCTGCACCTGGGTGACGGCGTGGAGGCTCCGACCCGGTGGGGCAACACCTCGGTGACCCATGTGCAGGCTCGCGCGCCCTGGGAAGCGTCCCTGGTGAACTGCTGCGACCACCTCGATGCCGCGACCGCGGATGGCGGTCAGGTGTCCGGGATCTGACGGTTCGGTCGGCGCCCGCGATCGCCCGGTTCGGACGGGGTGCTCGGATAAAGTTCTGCCCCCGGCAGTTCGGGAAGAACCCGGGCGACTTCCGGGTTGGGAGAGTCGACCGAGATGACGATGGATTCCAGCGAGAACATTCCAACCGATCAGCCCCTGACGGCGGCCCAGACACCGCCCGCCGGCCCTGCCGTGCCGGGTGTCAGCGAAGAGTTGCGCACGGAGATCGCCGCCCAGGCCGATCTGCTGCAGCGAGTCCGCGCCGAGGTGGCCAAGGTGATCGTCGGTCAGACCTACATGATCGATCGGTTGCTGATGGCGCTCATCGCCGACGGTCACGTCCTGGTCGAAGGCATCCCGGGGCTGGCCAAAACGACCGCGATCAAGACCCTGGCTGACGCGGTTCACACCGGCTTCTCGCGCATCCAGTTCACGCCGGACCTGCTGCCGGCGGACCTCCTGGGAACCCAGATCTACCGGGTGGATCAACACGACTTCCAGGTCAAGCAGGGACCGATCTTCACCAACCTGCTGCTCGCCGACGAGATCAACCGGGCGCCGGCCAAGGTCCAGAGCGCGTTGCTCGAGGCGATGCAGGAACGACAGGTCACACTGGGCGACCAGACCTTCGATCTGCCGGACCCGTTCCTTGTCCTCGCGACCCAGAACCCGATCGAACAGGAGGGGACGTACCCGCTGCCGGAGGCACAGGTCGACCGCTTCATGCTGAAGCTCCGCGTGGACTATCCGGACCGCCAGGAGGAGATGGAGATCATGCGCCGGATGGCCCGTCGCGAGCGGCCCGCGGTCGAGGCGGTGGTGAGTCCGGAGGACATCCGCCGCGCGCGCGATGTGGCCGACGCGATCTACCTCGACCCGAAGGTCGAGGAATACGTCGTCGACCTCGTGTTCGCGACGCGGGAGCCGGCCGGGGTCGGCCTGGAGAAGCTCGAGCCGCTGATCGAGTACGGAGCGTCGCCGCGCGCGACGATCTTCCTTGCCGCCGCGGCCCGCGTGCAGGCCCTGATGTCGGGCCGGGCCTACGTCACGCCGCAGGACGTCAAGACCGTGGCCCCGGACGTGTTCAGGCACCGGGTGCTCATCTCCTACGAGGCCGAGGCCAGGGATCTCACCTCGGACGACCTGATCCAGGAGCTCCTCAACACCGTCGACGTTCCCTGAGGCCGCCCGGGTAGACAGGGATCTGGGCGATCGATGTTCTTCTTCAGACCAGAGCGGAACGAAGCCCCGGAGCAGGAGACG
The DNA here is from genome assembly GCA_965220845.1 of Candidatus Multivorans sp. Lineage (GTDB taxonomy): Bacteria > Acidobacteriota > Thermoanaerobaculia > Multivoradales > Multivoraceae > Multivorans. The sequence continues at coordinate 2,531,695 of CBDCRA010000005.1, read as the reverse complement.
GCGACCCTGTCGCCCGAGCTGCTGGCGCGGATCAAGGCGATTCAGATCCGCACCCAGCGCCTGGTGACCGATGCGCTGGCCGGGGAGTACCACAGCGCTTTCAAGGGAAGGGGCATGGAGTTCGAGCAGGTGCGCGAGTACGCGCCGGGCGACGACATTCGCCACATCGACTGGAACGTGACGGCGCGGATGTCGAGTCCTTTCGTCAAGGAACACCGCGAGGAGCGCGAGTTGACGGTGATGTTGATCGTCGACGTGAGTTCCTCCGGGGCGTTCGGGACCTCCGGGAAGCAGAAGCGGGAGGTCGTCGCCGAGCTGGCGGCCGTGCTCGCCTACCTCGCGATCCAGAACAACGATCGGGTGGGGATGATCATCTTCTCGGACCGGATCGAGCGGTTCATTCCGCCCAAGAAGGGACGGGCGCACGTGTGGCGCGTGATTCGGGAGGTCCTGAGCTTCCGGCCCACCGGGCGCGGTACGGACCTGGACGGCGCGCTCGAGTACCTGGGACGGGTTGTGCGGCGCCGGTCGGTCGGATTCGTCATCTCGGACTTCCTGGATTCAGGTTTCGCAGAGCGGTTGCGGGTGGCCGCGCGGCGTCACGATCTGACGGCGATCCGCGTGCTTGATCAGCGTGAGGTGAGCATGCCGCGCATGGGGCTCATCGAGCTCGAAGATGCGGAAACGGGCGAGACACTGGTCATCGACACGGCGAACCGGCGGGTCTCGGAGAGTTTCGTACGGTTGGCCAGACAGGACATGGAGCGGTGGTCGGAACAGTTCCGCCAGGCGGGGGTCGGCGAGATTCAGGTCTGGGCCGACCGGCCGTGGATCGAGCCCCTGGTGCGCTACATGAGAGCGCGCGAGCAGTCGGTGCGGGTGTAGGAATGGCGCCGCGGATCATCAGAGCCACGGTCGCGCTGCCGCTTGCGGCGGCGTTGCTCGCTCTGGGCTGCGCCGCCGGTGAACCGGCCGGCGAGGCCGAAGCGAGGCCGCCCGCTGAACTGCGTGCCTCCGTGGACCGGTCCACCGCCACCACTGGTGACCTGATCACGTACACCGTTGAAGTCGAGCGCGCGCCGGAGGTCGAGGTGGCATTCGATGATCCGGGCGCGAACATTGCGGGCTTCCGCATCGTCGACCTGGGGCGGAGCCCCGCGGAGACCCTGCCTTCCGGTCGACTCCTCGAGCGAAGGTGGTACGAACTCCGGGCCGACCTCGTGGGCTCCTACGTCCTGCCGGCGCTGACCGCGACGTACAGCGAGCCGTCCGGTCCCGGCGGCCACCTGGAAGCGGAGGAGATCTCCGTCGAGGTCGAGTCCGTGCTGCCGAACGACCGGAGTGAAGCGACCGACATCCGCGACATCAAGCCGCTGCGCAGAATCGACACTGCCGCGTCCTGGCTGTTGTGGACGGGTCTGGCTCTGGCCGCCGCCGCGCTCGGACTGGCGGCGTGGTGGTGGTGGCGCCGCCGCCGACCGGACGGCGTTGCGTCCGAAACGCCTCCGATTCCTCCCTACGACCTGGCGATCCGGGAGCTGGAGCGGCTGCGTCGCACGGACTTCTCCGACCTGCGGGAACTCCGCCGCTACCACTTCGCTGTTTCCTCGGTGGTCAGGGCCTACGTCGAAGGCCGCTTCGGATTGAACGCGACCGACCTGACGACCGAGGAGATCCTGGGCCGGCTGGGCGGGCTGGTGCGGCTCGATCCGTCGCAGGCGCGGCGCCTGGAGCGCTTCCTGGTGGCCACCGACCAGGTGAAGTTCGCGGCCCATCTCCCGGCGGCCGAAGAGATCGAGCGCACCTACGAGCAGGCCCTGGGCTTCGTCACGGCGACCCGGCCGATGGAGGACCCGGACGACGGCGGGAGCGCTGAGCCGGCCTCCGCTGAAGCGGAGAAGGCGGCATGACGGAACAACTCGTCTTCGCCGATGCGCGCTGGCTCTGGGTGCTGCTTCCGCTGTACGTGATCTGGGCGCTCCTGTGGTGGCTCCGGCCGCGCTTGCGCCAGGTCGCGGCGAAGCGCGGCGCCGGTGGCGACAACGCGGCGGTGGCGTACTCCTCCCTTGGCCATGCCCTGCGAACCCCGCGCTCCGGCGCGCTGACGGCGCGCCGGCTGGTCTCGGCTCTCCGGCTCCTCGTCGTCGCCCTGATTCTGCTTGCCGTCATGCGCCCGCAGACCGGTCGCGCGCTGACCGAGGTGAGTACGGAGGGAATCGACATCGTGCTCGTGATCGACACCTCAGGATCGATGCGGGCACTGGACCTGGACGCGCACGAACGTTCGTTGAGCCGCCGGAGGGACCGGCTCGAAGTGGCGAAGGGGGTCGTCGAGACGTTCATCGCCGCCCGGCCCAACGACCGCGTCGGCCTGGTCGTCTTCGGCGAGGAGGCGTTCACCCAGTGTCCGCTGACGCTCGACCACGGGGTCGCGGCCACCTTTCTCGAGCAACTGGAAATCGGCATGGCCGGAGATGCCACGGCTATCGGATCGGCGGTCGGAGTCGCCACCAAGCGCCTCAAGGACTCGGATGCCGAGTCGAAGGTGGCCATCCTGCTCACGGACGGGCGGAGCAACGCCGGCTCCCTGTCGCCGCTGCGTGCCGCCGAAGCGGCGGCGGCGCTCGGCGTCCGGCTCTACACGATCGGCGTCGGCACCAGGGGGCAGGCGCCCTTCGTGGTCGAGACCGGTTTCGGGCCGCGGGTCGTCTACCAGGACGTGGAGATCGACGAGGAGACGCTGCGCAGGATGGCGGACACGACAGGCGGCGCCTACTACCGGGCCGAGGACGAGGCCGGGTTGGAGCAGATCTACGAACGGATCGACGAGCTCGAGAAGACGGAGATCAGCCAGGAGTCCTACATGGAGTACGAGGAACGCTTCGCCTGGCTGGTGGCGCCGGCGGTGTTCCTGCTGCTGCTGGAGGTCGTGCTGCTCGATACCCGTCTGAGGAAGCTGCCGTGAGCGGAAGGTCCGCAACCCGCGGCACCGCAACCCGCGACATTGGGCCGGACGGCGCCGGCCCGCGCCGCGGCCGGGAACTGCTGGCGTTGATTCCGGTTCTGCTGCTGGCCGGCGGCTGCGAGATGCGAACCGGCCGACCGGACGCGCTCTGGCTCCTGTGGCTCGGCCCGGCGCTCCTGCTGTTCTACGTCTACGCGTTTCGCACCCGCGCCCGCCTGCTCGGTCGTTTCGCTTCTCGCGAGATGTTGCCGGGCTTGATTGCCGGCGTCAGCCGGCCGAGACGGCGTCTGAAGGCGGTTCTGGTGCTCGTCGCCGTGCTCGCGCTGGTGGCGTCGCTGGCGCAGCCGCGCTGGGGCTTCGTGTGGGAGGAGGTGCACCGGGAGGGCGTCGACATCGTGGTCGCCCTCGACGTCTCGGACTCGATGCTCGTGCTGGATGCGGAGGCGGGCGGCGAACTGAGCCGGCTCGAACGTGCCCGGCGCGAGATCGCCGATCTGCTGCAGCGGCTGGAAGGAGACCGGATCGCGCTGGTTGCCTTTGCCGGCAGCGCCTTCCTGGAACTGCCCCTGACGCTCGACTACTCGGCGGCGGCGCTGTTCCTCGAGGCGATGGAGCCGGATCTGATTCCGGTCAAGGGCACCGCGATTGGAGAGGCGCTCCGCGTTTCGCTCGAGGCCTTCGACCGGGTGGCCCAGACGGGTTCGCGGAAGTCGCGCGCGATCATCCTGATCACCGACGGCGAGGATCACCTGGGCGAGGCACAGGACGTCGCCGAGGCCGCGGCCGAGGCGGGGGTGCGCATCTTCGCGATCGGCATCGGGCGGGACGAGGGCGCGCCCATACCCAGAGAGGGAGGCGGTTTCCGTACCGACCGCCGCGGCGAGATCGTCCTGAGCCGTCTCGACGAGGCGGCGTTGCAGCGGATCGCCCTGACCACGGGCGGCCGCTATGTCCGCTCGGTGACCGGCGACGTGGACCTCGAACAGATCTACGCTCAGGGCATCAAGGCGCAGTTGGAGGACCAGGAACTCGGCTCGAGCCGGCAGCAGCGCTGGGAGGAGCGATTCCAGTGGCTGCTGGTGATCGCGCTGGCAGCGCTGATGCTCGAGCCGCTGATCGGCGAGCGCCTCGTGCGCCGTGGTGGTGGCCAGGAGGGAAGGGACCATGCCGCGGCCACCTGAGCCGGTAGGCCGGCGTCGCCGCATGGGCCCGGCTGCTGCACCCTGGCTGCCGGGGCTGGGGTTGCTTCTCCTTCCGGTCGCCGTCACGGCGCAGGCTCCGAACGAGGAGCCGCCTTCTGCAGACGTGAACGGCGAAGCGGACGTGGAAACTCCTCCGGCTGAGTACGCGTCGCCCTATGCGGCCTGGGATGCGGGCGCCTACGACCAGGCCCTGCGCGGGTTTGCTGACCACCAGACGGAGAGGCCGGACGACCCGGAGCTGAGTCTGAACGTCGGCGCCGCCCACTACAAGCTGGACGATTTCGAAGGGGCGGACAGTCAGTTCTACCGGGCCGCGGCCATCGGTGACGATGAGTTGCGTGCTCAGGCGCTCTACAACCTGGGCAACAGCGCCTACCGGCAGGACAAGCTCGAAGACGCGGTCGACTTCTACATGGCGTCGCTCGAAGCGAATCCGGACGACCTTGACGCGAAGTTCAACCTGGAGTTCGTGCGTGAGGAGATGAGGCGGCGCCAGCAGCAGAACCAGGGCGGCGAGAATCAGCAGGAGAACGAGCAGCAGGAACAGGACCAGGAGGACCAGGGCGCGCAGCAGCAGCCGGAGGGGGATCACGGTCCGGAAGAGCAACCGTCCGGCCAGGAGCGGGACCCGGGAGACCAGGGAGAGAACCAGCAACCCCAGGGTGGTGAGGATCCGCAGGACAGCGACGGGGACGGCATCCCGGACGCCGAGGACCCGGAGACGCAGCCTGACGGACCGGAGAGCGACAGCCAGGGTCGTCCGCGGGAACCGCAGTCGGGAATGACGCCGGAGGAGGCGGAGCGCTACCTGCAGGCTCTGGAAGAGGGCCGTCCGGACCCGACCCGCCGGGGGCAGCGCGGGCGCCGAAGCCGGCTGGCGAAGGACTGGTAGCGCGATGCACCCAAGCACGCACGGGCGGTCCTTCGGCTGGTTCCGGGTCGCGGCTCTGGTCGCCTGGGCTGTCTTTCTGGGCCCAGCCGGGGCGGATTCCCAGGAGCCGGACCGGATCCAGGTCACCGTCGACCGCAATCAGGTCGCCCTTGGCGATCAGCTCTACCTGACGATCAGGATTGAGGGGTCGCCGGACGAACCGCCCGGCCTGCCCGAACTGCCGGACTTTCGGGTCCTTTCGCGCGGCGAACGGCGCGACATGCAGATCACGAACGGCCGGGTCAGTAACAGTACGTCGTACAACTATCTGCTGATTCCCACGCGGGCCGGCAGCTACGAGATCGGCCCCGCGACTGCCGTGATCGACGGTGCGGAGGTCCGGAGTCGGCCGTTCACGATTCAGGTCACCGACGCCGGGGGCCAGGACGACGAGCAGGACCGGGATCTCTTCGTCACTTCGACCGTGTCGACGGATCGACCCTGGCAGGGCCAGCAGGTGATCTACACCTGGCGCTTCTACAGTCGGGTGCCCGTGGGGCAGGGGTCGATCGAGTCGATGGACTTCGGCAGCGACGTGGTCGTCGAGGACCTCGGCGAGGTGCGGCAGTTTTCGACTTCGATCGACGGTGTCCAGTACTCGGTGAACGAGGTGCGCAAGGCGCTCTTCCCCCAGCGATCCGGCGAGGTGACGCTGCCGCAGACCCAGCTTCGGGTACAGGTGGAGGCCGAGCAGGCGCGCCGGCCGGGCCGGAGGCGGAGCATTTTCGACGAGTTCGACAGTCTGCTTGGAGCGGGTGGGCGCTGGGCGACGAAGTACCTGCTCACGGAACCTCTGACGCTCGACGTCCGGCCGCTTCCGCCGGCCCCAGCCGGCTGGAACGGTCTGGTCGGGGAGTTCGACATTCGGGCTTCACTCAGCCGGCGCGAGCTGCAGGTGGGGCAGTCGGCCACGCTCGAAGTGCAGGTCGACGGTAGCGGCAACGTGCAGCTCCTGACCGAGCCCGACATCCCGGAGCTGCCGGCGTTCAAGATCTACCCGGACCAGCCGGACGCGAGCATCGACCGCAGCGGACGCCTGCTGACCGGCCGCAAGGTGTTCCGACGGGCCCTGGTCCCGCTGGTTGCAGGCGCCCTCGACGTCCCGCCGATCGATCTCGTCTACTTCGATCCCGAGGTTGGCGACTACGCGACCCGGTCGACCGAGCGCATCGACTTCGATGTCACTCCGGCCGAGGGCGAGGAGGAGCTGATGCTCACCGAGTCGCTGGCGCCGACCACAGGCAAGGTGGCGGTGCGGATCCTCGCCGACGACATCCTGCCGGTTCGCCGGACGGCGGCCGGCATCGTCTCGGCCATGCCTCAGGGCTGGCGTTTGTGGGTCTGGTTCGTTGGCGGGGTGTTGCCCCCCTTCCTGTACGTGGCTCTCCTGGCGCACCATCGACGCGAACGCCGCTACGCCGCCGACAGGACGCTGCGCCGGCGCCACCGGGCGCTGCGCGATGCACTGTCCGTTGCGAGGAAGCTCCGCTCCGGCGCGGGGCCCGCCTCCGCGGCTGAGGCCTCCCGGATCGTGCGTCGCTACGTCGGCGACAAGCTGGGGGTCGAGGGCTCCGCCCTGACGCCGTCAGAGGCGGAGGCCGCGCTGGCCCGGGCAGGCGTGGACGGCGCTCTGGCGGCGCGTTGCCGGGGACTGCTGGAGCGACTCGAGGCCGCCCAGTACGGTCTGGCCCCGGTGGCGGGCGGCGGCGGACTGGCGGCGGAGACCAGCACCGAAGGTCTGAGCGATCTGATCAGGGCCCTCGACAGGCAGCTGCGGGGTCGCCAACCATGAGACGTGCCGCAATGAGAAGAGTCGCGATTCTCGCCCTGCTCGGCACCGCCGCGGCAGTCCCGGGGTTCACACAGGACGAGGAACTGCCCGTGGTCACCGAAACCCTGCCGGCCGAGGGAGCCCTGGCGGTCCCGGAACCGGCCGAGCTCTGGGTCAATGGCAACGCGGCGTACGAGGCGGGCGACTTCGGTCGAGCCGTCGCCCTCTACGGAGAGATGCGTGAGATGGGCGTCGACAACGGCCACCTGCACTACAACCTGGGAAACGCCTACCTGCGCGCCGGCGAACTGGGCCGGTCCATCGCTTCCTACCGCCGTTCGCTGAGGCTCCTGCCGCGGGACGAGGACGCCAGCGCGAACCTGACCTTCGCTCGCCGGAGCGCGCGCGATGAGATCGCGCCGCCCGAGCCGCCCGTGCTCCTTCGCACCGTTCTCTTCTGGCACTACAGTCTGGCCCCGGTCGAAGTGCTGAGGAGCGCGGTGCTGGTCGGTCTCGGCTTCTGGATCGTGCTTGCGCTTCGGCTCTACCGGCCGGCATCGGAGGTGCTTCGCTGGTCCGCGGTCTGCCTGCTCGGGGTCGGTCTCGCGCTGGCCGGTTCGCTCGTCGCCCACGCCGCCTTCAGCTCCCCGGTCGCTGTCGTGCTTCCGCCGGAGATCGACCTCCACGCCGCGGCCGGCGAGGGTTCGATCGTCCGGTTCCAGCTCCACGCCGGCACGGAGGTGCGTGTGATCGAGGAACGTCCGGAATGGGTGCGTATCGAACTGCCGGAAGGGGAGCGGGGCTGGTCGATGCGGGAGTATCTGGAGATCGTCGAGTGAGCGCTACCGCCTGCCGTTCGCGGCGAACGGGCGCTGCAGGATCTCGAAGAAGGCGACCAGGAAGCGGAACGTGAGGCCCCAGACGATGTGTCGTTTCGGGTCGCCGACCACGACGCCGGGAAAGCTGACTTCGGGATAGGGCGGATGGCGGTAGTCGATGACACGCTCCGGGTCCTCGAACCAGGCCAGCGGCACCCAGAGCGTCTCGGCGACCTCGTAGTTGAGGACCAGGTCGTTGCCGGTTCCGTCCCCGACTTCGTAAACGAACGCCGCGATCCGCAGTTGCCGGCCCTGGCCGGCCCGCTGTCCGGTCTGGTCGTCGAGCCGACCGATCAGACGGGCGCCCTCAAGCGACAGGCCCACTTCCTCGACCGTCTCGCGCTCGGCGGTGTGCCTCAGGTCGCGGTCCGTTTCGTCGTACCGGCCGCCGGGAAAGGCCATCTGCCCCGACCAGGGGTCCTGCGGCTTCTTCGACCGCTCGATGAAGAGTGCTTCCGGTCCGGCTGTCGACGGGCGCAGCACCATCGCTACACTGGCCTCGAACGCAGCCGACGGGAGGATCGTCGGCTCGTGAGAAGCCAGCCTTCGACGGATGTCGCCGATACTCATTGCGCTGCGAGGCTCTAGGCGAACGTCGCCTTCAACCAGTCGATCAGGACCCGGTTGAACTCCTCGGGCTGCTCCTGCTGGGTCCAGTGGCCGCAGTCCCTGATCGTGTACTTCTCGATGTTCGGTACGAGGGCCTCGATGCCGTTGGCGGAGGAGGGCGGCAGCACGACGTCGTTCTCGGCGCCGATGTAGAGGCAGGGCTGGTCGATCTTCTGGTCGACGCCCTTCATCAACTCCCAGTTGCGGTCGATGTTCCGGTACCAGTTGACACCACCGGTGAAGCCCGTGCGCTGGTACGTGGTCACGAAGTGGGCCAGTTCCGCGTCGGTCAGCAGCAGCTCGCCCCGCAACGCGTCGGGTGAACCGTGCTTGATGATCTCGAGCAACTGGAACTTCCGTTCCGGAGCGTCGGCGGGGAGCTTGTTGAACTCCTCCGCGTCCCACGAGCCGCGCCGCATGAAGGTGCGGAAGGTCTTCTCGACGTCCGCTTCCAGCACCTCCTCGGCCTTCCAGGGCTCCTGGAACGCGACGACGTAGTTGTCCTCGCCACGCATCCGGCGGAGCAGTTCGATCGGCGGCGAAGGCGGTTGCGGGCCTGTCGGGGTGTTGACGCCGACTACCCCGAGCACGCGGTCCGAGTGAAGCCGCGGCATCGCCCAGACCACGCCGCCGCCCCAGTCGTGGCCGACGAAGACGGCCTTCTCGACACCGCGGGCGTCGAGCAGCCCGACCAGGTCGGCGCAGAGTTCCGCCATGTTGTAGGCCTCGATCGGAAGCGGCCGCTGGGTGTTGCCGTATCCGCGCTGGTCAGGCGCCAGCACACGGAATCCGGCCTCGGAAAGCGCCGGCAACTGGTGTCGCCAGGAGTAGGCCAGCTCCGGGAAGCCGTGGCTCAGCACGACGGGTACGCCCTCGGTCCCGGCCTCGTACACGGCCATCCGGAGGCCGCCGTTGGTGCGGACGTAGTTCGGCTCGGGCCAGGCCGGACTGTCGTGCTCAGCCGTCTCGGCGGCGCCGGAGTTCGCGGCGAGGGCGGCGGCGCCGGCGGCCGAGCCGGCGATCAGGGTACGGCGGGTCATGGGTGCGTCGGAGTCGCTGGAGTCGTCGTGGGTCGTCATGGCGGGCATGGTAGCTGAGCACAGGCCCCCCTGGGCGCGTTGCCTGGCTTGAGGCAGCCCGCGGGTGCGCCGATTCAGGGCGCCGCGTCCGGCGGCCACGGCTTGGTGCGGATGACGCGTCCGACCTCGCCGGGCTCGGCGATCGCCCGCTGCTTCGAGAGGACTTCGTTCATTCGCTCGTGGATCTCGGGCGGCAGGGGCGTGCTGCGCCGCGTATCCAGGTCGATGTGGATGCTCAGCAGCTCGTGCGTCGCGGCGACGTAGCCGTCGTCGGCGTGCAGCATGCGCATGAAGGTGTGGTACTTCTTGTCGTCGAAACCCAGGAGTTCCGCTTCGACCGTGATCGGCGCGCCTTCCGGCAGCTCCCTGAGCCAGGTGAGATGGCTGTCGATCGAGAACGTGGAGCGCCGGTTCGACCTGCGGTAAGTCCGGTCGATGCCCAGGAATGCCGTCCACGGTCCCGTCGCGTCGTCGAACACGACCAGGTAGTAGCCGGCGTTCATGTGACCGTTGTGGTCGATCCACTCTGGCAGGACCGTGCCGGTCCAGATCTGCTGTGCGTCGGTCATTCGTACGAACCAGCGGTGCCGGAGTCTATGTCCTTGCTACGATCGCCGGTCGCGCCTGGACCAGCAGGAGTTCACCCATGAGAGTCGGCATTTCGCTACCCGTTCGCGAGCTGAAGGACGACCTCGGCGCGGTCAAGGCGTTCGCGCAGGCTGCCGACGAGCTCGGCTACACGCACCTGCGGGTACCGGATCTGGTCGCACGACCGAAGAGCGGGCACCTGCACGAGCCTCTGGTCATGCTGGCCTACGTCGCCGCGGCGGTGGAGAGGATCGAGCTCGTACCTTCGGTCATCGTCACGCCATCGCGTCAGACGGTGCTGCTGGCGAAGCAACTGGCGACACTCGAACGGCTGTCGGGAGGCGGTGTGCGTCTTGGCGTCGGCGTCGGTGGCAGCGAGGCGGAGTACCGGGCGCTGGGGCAGGACTTCGGCACGCGGGGCGCCCGCTGCGAGGAACAGCTCGAACTGTTGCGGCGCCTCTGGGCGGAACCGGAGGTCGACTTCGAGGGTCGCTGGGACATCGTCCAGGGAACGGGAATCGATCCCCTGCCGTCTCGTCCGATTCCGATCTGGATTGGCGCGCGGGGTATGCCGGTGCCGCGGATTCGCCGGAGGATCGGCCGGCAGGCGGACGGCTGGTTCGTGCTGTGCTCGCCAGAGGACTTCGACGGGCTTTCGGCCGATATCGCCGCCGGCGCCCGGGCCGCCGGCCGCGACCCGGGGGCGATCGGTTCGGAGGCCGGCGTCGCCGTGGTCGGACCGCGTGAGCACGAGTGGCGGGATCGCGTTCGGGGCTGGCGGGAGAAGGGGCTGACCCATCTCTGCCTGCGCACGCTGGGCGGGGGCCTCGGCGCTGATGCCGATGCCCACATCAGGACGGCGCGGCGCGCGTTCGAGCAGCTTCAGGGGCTGGTCTAACCTACCGGCCGGTCATCCAGTTCAGGGATGCGCCGGTTTTCTGTACCTGAGGAACCCTCCATGCCCTCCCATCCAGCCATCATCGAGTCGACTCTGCGCGAAGGCGAGCAGTTCGCCAATGCCTTCTTCGACAGTGACCAGAAGGTGGAGATCGCGCGCCTGCTGGACGCCTTCGGCGTCGAGTACCTGGAGTTGACCTCTCCCGCGGCCAGCCGCCGTAGCCGGGCCGACTGTGAACGGGTGGCGACTCTCGACCTGCGCGCCAAGGTCCTCACTCACACGCGCTGCCATCTGGATGATGCGAAGCTGGCGCTCGAGACCGGTGTCGACGGCATCGATGTCGTGTTCGGTACGTCCCGCTACCTCCGGGAGTACTCGCACGGCAAGAGCATGGACCAGGTGATCGAGACGGCGATCGAGGTCGTCCAGTACATCCGGTCGCACGATGTCGAGGTCCGCTTCAGCACTGAGGACTCCTTCCGCAGCGATCTGGACGACCTGATCCGGGCCTACCGCGCCGTGAACGCGGTGGGCGTGAACCGCGTGGGCGTCGCGGACACCGTGGGGGTGGCGAGTCCCCGTCAGGTCTACGACCTCGTGCGGCGGTTGCGCCGGGAAGTGGACTGCGACATCGAGTTCCACGGTCACAACGACACCGGCTGCGCGGTTGCGAACGCGTTCTGCGCGCTGGAAGCGGGAGCGACGCACGTCGACACCTCGGTGCTCGGAATCGGGGAGCGGAACGGCATCACGCCGCTCGGGGGGCTGGTCGCTCGCCTCTACGCCGGGGATCCCGAAGGAGTGCGCGACCGCTACGACCTGCCGCTTCTGCGCGAGATCGAGAACTACGTTGCCTCCCTGGTCAAGATCGACGTGCCGTTCAACAACTACATCACCGGCTACACGGCGTTCACTCACAAGGCGGGCATTCACGCCAAGGCGATCCTCAACGATCCGTCGACCTACGAGATTCTCGATCCGGCCGACTTCGGCCTCGACCGCTACGTCCACGTGGCCCACCGTTTGACCGGCTGGAATGCGATCAAGTCTCGCGCCGAGCAACTGCGGCTCGACCTCAGCGACCAGCAGATCAAGGAGATCACGGCTCACGTCAAGGCGTTGGCCGACGAGAAGCCGCTGAGTCTCTCGGACGTGGACACGCTTCTGCGCGAGTACCACACGGCGGAGTTGGTGCCGGCCGTGGCCGGAGTAGCAGGGTGACAGAACACGGTCGGCCGGCCGACACGGCCGCCCGGGCCTTCGCGCAGAAGGCACTGGCCCGTGCCGCCGGCGAGGAGGCGGTCGCGGTCGGTCAGATCGTCGACGCGAGGCCGGACATCGTGCTCAGCCACGACAACACGGCGCCGATCGCGGAGATCTGGCGGCAGTTCGGCCAGGAGCGGGTTTCCATCCCGGAGCGGATGGCGGTCACTCTCGACCACGCCGTGCCGGCGCCGACGGTCCGTCACGCCCGGAACCACGCCGAAGTACGGGCCTTCGTCGCCGAACAGGGCGTCGCCCACTTCTTCGAGGTCGGTCGCGGCATCTGCCACCAGGTGCTGAGCGAGGAGGCGGTCGTGCTGCCGGGCGACCTGATTCTCGGTTCCGACTCCCACACGCCGCATTTCGGCTGGCTGGGTGCGTTCGGCGCCGGCGTCGGCCGAAGCGAGATGGCCGTGATCTGGGCGACCGGCGAACTCTGGCTGCGGGTGCCGGAGTCGATCCGGATCCGGCTGGAAGGCGTACTGGGCGAGTGGGTGACGACGAAGGACGTGGCCTTGACCCTGATCGGCGATCTGGGGGCGGACGGGGCGCTCTACCGGAGCGTCGAGTTCGCAGGTCCCGGGATCGGTGGCCTGAGCCTCGACTCGCGCGCGGCCCTGGTCAACATGATGGCCGAGATGGGGGCGAAGAACGCGTACATGCCGCCGGACGACGAGGTGTTCCGGTACTTGGCGGAACGCTTGCTGGCGCGTCCGGGGCGCCGCACGGGTCGCGGAGCGGAGGCCGGCGAGGCCGCGGCGGAGGTGGCGGCGCGACTCGAGGAACGGGCGCTGCACCCGGATCCCGACGCCGGGTACGCGGCCGGGCACAGACTGGATCTGAGCCGTGTCGAACCTCGCGTAGCTCGCCCGCATCAAGTCGACGACACGGTCGGCGTCGGCGAGCTCGAGTCGGTGCGGGTCGACCAGGCGTTCATCGGCACCTGCACGAATGGCCGGATCGAGGATCTCGGCGCGGTGCATCGGGTGATGGCGGGTCGGCGTACAGCGCCGGGCACGCGGATGGTCATCGTGCCTGCTTCGAGCGAGGTCTGGAGCGAAGCGCTGTCTCGCGGCTGGGTCGCGGATCTCGCGGCGGCCGGCGCCGTTTTCGGTACGCCCGGCTGCGGCCCCTGCATGGGCAACCATCTCGGCGTGCTGGCGCCGGGCGAGGTCTGCATCTCCAGCGCGAACCGGAACTTCCAGGGCCGGATGGGAGACCGGGGCTCGGAGGTCTACCTCGCCTCGCCGGCAGTCGTGGCGGCGAGCGCGGTGGCCGGCCGGATCGTCCATCCGCGGGAGGTGACCGAGTGAACGGTCCGGTCGATGTCGCTCGACCGTTCCGTGGCCGGGTCTTCCGCTACGGCGACCACGTGAACACGGACGTGATCTTTCCGGGCCGCTACACGTACACGAAGAGCCGGCCGGAGGAAGTCGCGCCGCACGCTCTGGAAGACCTCGACCCCACGTTTGTCGAACGGGTGCGGCCGGGTGACGTCATCGTCGCCGGCTGGAACTGGGGCTGCGGTTCGAGCCGCGAGCAGGCGGCGGTCTGCCTGCGCTACGCGGGAGTAGGCGCGGTCGTCGCGCGGAGCTTCGGGCGCATCTTCTACCGGAATGCCCTGAACAACGGGTTGCTCGCGATCGTCTGCCCGGAGGCGGTCGACACGCTGGAGGATGGCGGGGACGTGGAGGTCGATCTCGAGGCGTCGGCGATCCGCCGCGGCGAGGCCGTGTTCGCGTTCTCGCCGTTCAGCCCGGCGGTGCGGTCGATGATCGCGGCCGGCGGCCTGATCGAGCAGACGAAGCGACGCCTGGCGGCCGGGTAGGCGCGCCGTGACGCCAAGCCACGACGACTCGGCCGCGGCGCCGGTTCGCCTCGCCCGCATCGGCGGCGACGGCATCGGGCCCGAGGTCGTGGATGCCGCGGTGCGGGTCGTCGATGCGGTCTGCGGCGAGCGGATCGAGTGGATCGAGGCGGAGATGGGCTGGCGGACCTTCGAGCGCACCGTCAGTGCCCTGCCCGCGGCGACGGTCGAGGCGGTCCAAGGCTGCGCCGGCGCCCTGTTCGGCGCCGTTTCGTCGCCCAGCCATGCGGTTGATGGCTATCGCAGCCCGATCGTCGAGCTGCGTCGGCGGATGGACCTCTACGCGAACGTCCGGCCGCTCCGCGGAGGCGCCGTCGACGCCGTGGTCGTGCGTGAGAACACGGAAGGCCTCTACGCCGGCCGCGAACGCTGGGAACGCGAAGGCGAGGTGGCCATCGCCGAGCGGGTGATCAGCCGTCGGGCGACGGAGCGGATCGCGCGCTTCGCCTGCGAGCTGGCGCAGTCGCGTGGCGCATCGCGCGCTCGGCCGCCCCTGCTCACCGTCGTCCACAAGGCGAACGTCCTCCGCGTCAGCGACGGTCTGTTCCGCGAAACCGCGCTCGACGTCGCGGCTGGCTTCCCGGAGATCGAAGTCGAGGAACAGCTCGTCGACTCGATGGCCTACCGGATGATCCTCGAACCGGAGCGCTACGACGTGATCGTCGCGCCCAACCTCTACGGCGACATCCTGAGCGATGCCGGCGCCGCCCTGGTCGGCGGACTCGGAGTCGTCGGCTCCGCCAACTGCGGCGAGCGCTTCTGCCTTGCCGAGCCGGTACACGGCAGTGCCCCGGACATCGCCGGACGGGGAATCGCCACCCCGATCGCTGCCATTTCGGCGGCCGCGCTGCTCCTGGAGCGAGTCGGTCTGGCCGAGGAAGCCGGACGGGTCGAGGAGGCTCTCGCCGAGCACGGCGAAGCCGGTCCTCGAACCCCTGACCGTGGGGGCGGCGCTACGACAGAGGACGTGGTCGCAGATCTGCTCCGTCGAGTCTGAGTCGGCTTCGATTCGTTGGCCGGTGGGGTCCTCTGTTCGAGGGGTTGCGGTCAGGCCGTGCTCCAGAAGCGGTAGGCTTCGTGGCGGAGGTCGCCCCAGTGGTAGATCAGGAGAAGCTCGACGAGATCACCCGCCGCATCGTGGAAGCGGTCCGACCCGAGAAGATCATCCTGTTCGGCTCGGCGGCTCGCGGCGAGACAGGTCCGCACAGTGATGTAGACCTGCTCGTTGTCGCCAAGGGTGGAGATCGCTGGGACGTGGCAGCGAAAGTGTACGAGCGACTGGCCGGTGTGGGTGTCCCGGTCGACGCGGTCCTCGTGACGCCTGCGGACCTGGAGCGCTACAGGGACAGTCTCGGCCTTGTCTACAGGCCGGCATTGGCCGAGGGGCGGATCGTGTATGAAGCCGCCTGAGCGGTTTGCGCCGGACGATCCGCGTGAGTGGCTGAACCGAGCCCGCAGCAATCTGGCGTTGGCTGGTGCCACGAATCCCGACATCTACCTGGAGGATCTCTGTTTCGAATTACAGCAGGCCGCGGAGAAGGCGATCAAGGCGGTCATGCTCTCGCGCGGGATCGAGCCACCGCACACTCATGACCTCGCGGTCCTGCTGTTCATGCTGGAAGAACGCGGCGCGGAGATTCCGAGTTCGGTTCGTCGTTGTGCGCGGCTAACGGTCTACGCTGTCGGGGCGCGCTACCCGGCCCTGAAGCAGGCTGTGACTGACCAGGACTACCGCGAGGGGATGGAGATCGGACAGACGGTCGTGCGCTGGGCGGAGCAGAACGCGTAGGGCAACCACTTCTCAGCTCCAAGCGTCTCAGTCTTCAACCAAGCGCTTACCCATGCTCAGGACATCGTCTTCCGCGTAGCCGATCGAACGGTAGAACTCCGCGGCCCTGGCGTTCGACCTCCTGACTTGCAGGTTGACCTTGGGACAACCCATCTTCCGCAGCCGTGATTCGGCCTCGTCCATGATGAGTTGTCCGAAGCCCTGTCTCCTGAATTCCTGGGCAACCGCCAGATAGTTGATCCAGCCGCGGTGGCCCTCGTAGCCGGCCATGATGGTCGCTGTTACTCGGTCGTCGAGGAGCCCGACGAGAAAGAGGCACCGTTGAACCAGCAGCTTTCGCCGGATGTCCTTCACGGGATCGTTCCAGGGAACGACGAGCCCACACTGCCGCCACAGGGCGACCACGTTGTCTTCGTCTGAATCGCGGTAGGCGCGGATCTCCAGTTGCTGCATGAAGAGCTCGCCCTACCGCTGGAACCAGAACGGCTTCCGCTGCAGCTTCTCGCCGGCGATCTCGTTCATCGACAGGGCGTCGAACAGCCGGCCGCCTACCATGACGTAGCGGACGAGTTCGGAGCTGCGCAGGTTCTGCAGCGGGTTCTCTTCGAG
Organism: Candidatus Multivorans sp.; assembly: GCA_965220845.1. Classification (GTDB taxonomy): domain Bacteria; phylum Acidobacteriota; class Thermoanaerobaculia; order Multivoradales; family Multivoraceae; genus Multivorans. The sequence continues at coordinate 2,515,246 of CBDCRA010000005.1, read as the reverse complement.
GACGATCAGGTCGGCGAGCTTGCCGGCTTCGAGGGAACCGAGATCGGCCTCCATGCCGATGTAGGGGGCGCCGTTGATCGTGCCGGCGATCAGGGCCCGGTGGGGTGGCATCCCGCCCTGCTCGAACATCCACATCTCCCAGTGGGCGGCGAGGCCCTCGCGCTGGCCGTGGGCGCAGAGCATGATCGGCACGCCGGCCTGGTCGAGCTCGTTGACCACCTGCGCGGCCAGGATGTGGTTGTACTCGTTGGAGGCATCGCTCGGAAACTGAGCCATTCAACGATCGGAAAGTGATCCACCCTCGGCCCTTGGCCGGTAGCTTGGTCCTGTACGAGAGACCAGAGCGATCGGAGGGAGGACTTGCTGAGGATGGATCAGATTCATGTTATTCGGCACCAGGTGCTGGTGGAGGGCCGCAGCCAGCGCTCGGTGGCCCGTGAGCACGGCGTAAGCCGCAACACGGTCCGTAAGTATCTGGACCAGAGCGCGCCGCGCCGGGTTGAGAGCAAGCCCCGGCGTCGGTGGGTGACGGAGCGGGTGGGTCCGCGGCTGGACGAGCTGCTGGGCACATGGTCTCGGCGGACGACGGCGAAGCAGCGTTTGACGGCTGTTCGTCTGCACCGTCAGTTGCTGGAGGAGGGCTACGAGGTCGGGATCACGACGGTTCGCAGCTACGTGCGGGAGTGGAGGCGTCAGCGTCGTGAGACGTTCATTCCGTTGGTGCACCGGGCCGGCGAGTCGGGTCAGGTGGACTTTTTCGAGGTCACGGTCGAGGAGGCCGGCGTGGCGCACCGGGTCTGGAAGTTCCGGATGCACCTGCCGTACTCGAAGCGTTCGTTCGCGTGGCTATACGACCGCTGCGACCAGGTGTCGTTCCTGGACGGGCACGTGCGGGCCTTCCTGCACTTCGGCGGCGTGCCCCATCGTCTGGTCTACGACAATCTGAGTTCCGCGGTGTGCCGTCGCGGAGGGGCCGCGCGGGAGTTGACGGAGCGATTCGCGGCCCTGGCGAGCCACTACCTGTTCGAGCCGTGCTTCGCGCGTCCAGGCGAGGGCCACGACAAGGGCAGCGTGGAGGCTCGCGGCAAGGGCATCCGTCTGGCGCACATGAGTCCGGTGCCGCGTGGCGGGACCTTGGCGGAGATCGCGGCCACGGTGCTGGCTTCGGTCGATGCGGCGCACAAGGACGCCGCGCTCTGGGAGGAGGAGCGGGGAGCGATGAGGGAGTTGCCCGGCTCGGACTTCGAGCCGAGGAAGCTCAAGATCGTCCGGGTCTCTCGCCAGGCGACGGTGCAGTTGGGCGGCGCGACCTATTCCGTGCCTTCGCGGTGGAAGAGCCTTGAGGTCCATGTCCGGGTCGGCGCGGGCGACGTCGTCTTCCGCTGCCGCGACGAGGAGTACCGCTGGGACCGCGTGCGTCCGGGGCAGCGCCTGGTGCGCTACTCGCACTACTTCGAGGAGCTGTCGCGCAAACCTCAGGCGGTACGCCAGGTCGCTCCGGAGTTGCTCGGCGAGCTCGGGCCGCCCTACCGCAAGCTGTGGCGGATGCTGGAGTCGCGGCACGGCGCGCTGGAGCCGGCGCGGCTGTTCGCCAAGCTGTTGAGCGTGGTCGCCGCAGCCGTCGAGGAGGCCTTCGCCGCCGGCCGCTTCGACCTGCTGGGGCTGGTCGAGCAGAAGTCGGTCCCGACCGTCGAGGTGCCGGAAACCCTTCGAGCCCACACGGTCGAAAGCGCCGCGGCCGCCGACTTCGACGCGCTGCTCCACGAGGCGGCGTCGTGAGTCGCGCCGCGCGCAGAGCCGTCGTTGCGGAGGGGCTCAAGACCCTCGGGCTGCCTTCGGTGCTGCGCGACTACGAGCAGCGCGCGCGGCAGGCCCGGGACGCGCAGTGGGACTACGAGGACTACCTGTGGCAACTGCTCGAAGCCGAGATCAGGGACCGCGGCGCCAGGGCCGTCGAGCGCCTGATGCGCGCCGCCCGCTTCCCCGACCACGAGACCTTGGAACAGCTCGACTTGGAAGCGCTCAAGGGAATTTCCAAACCCAAGCTGGCCGAGCTGGCCTCCTGCGAGTACATCGACCGCGGCGACGACGTCGTCCTGGTCGGCCCCATTGGCACCGGCAAGACCCATGTCGCGATCGCGCTCGGCATCGAGGCAGCGAAGCGAAGGCGCCGGGTCCTCTTCCAGAAGGCCTCCGACCTCGTGCACGACCTCCTTGAAGCCCGCGACCAAAGGGAACTCGGCCGCCTGCAGCAGCGTATGCGGCGAGCCGATCTGTTGATCCTCGACGAACTCGGCTTCGTGCCCTTCGACCGCGCCGGCGGCGAACTGCTCTTCAACGTCCTCGCCGACCGCTACGAGCGCCGCTCGACCATCGTCACCTCTGCGGCACGTAGTTCAGCAGCCGCTCGTTGGCCCAGACGTCCGTGTGTTCGTACCAGTAGTCCTCGCCCTGAATGCCGCCGAAGGCGACGCCGAGCGTCGGCCCGTAGCCGACCAGGCTGAGACTCCGAGCGGGCTGGGACTCCGTGTTCAGCTCCTTCTCTTCCCGAAGCGGGGCCGTTACCGGTTTCCGTCGGTCCCGCTTCCCGTGCTCCTTGCGATCTCGGAGACTTCTCGATTCCCCGGTGTGTCAGCGTCCGCCGGCTCCGCGGAGGGGGATGCGGCTGCTCCCGTCGGCGCCGGGCAACTGTTCGGGAACGCCTTCGTGTCGTTGATCGCGGGCGCGGGCATTCCGGGTTCGTTCGAACGCTCCCAGACGTCGCCGGTGGCCGTGTCCGTTACCCGGATGAGATAGCCAAGATCCGTGGTCGAGGCCGCGAACAACCAGACGTGGCCGTTGATCGCGCAGCCGTCGAGTACCTTGATCAGTATCTCCCAGTTGACCCGGTCGAAGAACCAGAACAGCCCGGAGTCGTTCGTGCCGGCGTGAGTCACCCGGGCCTGTCCCGCCGTCCCGTCGCCGGTTTCCCACTCCACCGAGACCGAGTAGCGCGAGTCACGCAGACACAGGATCGTGTCGTCGGGTTCGCAATAGCCGTCTGGGTCGCGGGCGCGAACGAGGACGTTCCGCGAAGCCATCGCGACGGCTTCGCCGCTTCCTTGCGTCAACGTGACCATGTAGAAACCGGGCGCCTCCCAAGAGTGCCCCGGACGGGCCGCTCTCGAGATCCTGCCGTCGCCGAAGTCCCAGAGGAGAGCGCCGCCGCTGGACGCGGGTTGGAAGGTGACGCGTATGCCGGTCAGCGTCGTGCACAGATTCTCGTCACAGTCAGCTCCGAGGATCTCGAAGTGAGCGGTCGGGCCTCCGCTCGGCGGCGGTCCCGGTGGCGGCGGCGGTCCCGGTGGCGGCGGCGGTCCCGGTGGCGGCGGCGGTCCCGGTGGCGGTGGACCCCCACCCCCTCCACCTCCACCTCCACCACCGCCGTCCGCGTCGCGGATGGTCAGCGTGACGCTCGAAGGCGTTCCGGGGCGGAGACCGACGGGCAGGGAGCCGAGGGACAGCTGTACGAGTTCCTGATCGTCATCATCGTCGTCCGTCGTGCTGATGGCCCCCGAAACGGCGCGGCTTCCCGCCGGGATGACAATGACGCCGGGCGTCACGCAGTCGCCCGGCTCGGCAGTGATCATCGTTTCGACGAGCGGAATGACCACGGTCCGGCTCATCGCTTTCGAGAGGGTAGCGGTCACCGCGGAGTTGGCGCCCTCGAGTACGGAAGCGGGCGAGAGGGACAGGCTGACGGCGGCGGGGGCCGTCGTATCCCTGATCGTGACCGCGACGCTGCTCGGCGACCCGCGCTGCACCGTGTCGGGAAGGGCGCCGAGAGAGATGCTCAGGGTCTCGTTGTCGAGATCCTCGTCGGTCGTCGTGATCAGATTCGACGTCGCGGACGTCTGACCCCCTGGAATGACGATGCTTGCCGGCGCCGTGTAGTCTCCGGCCTCCGCGCTGCCGGGCGAGACGAGGAGCGGAATCGTGACCGACGCGGCGAGGCTCCCGGACAGGGTCGCCTGGACGCTCGCGTTCGTCCCCTCCGTAACCGAGGAGGGCGAGACGGACAGGCTGACGCGCGGCTTGTCGCCTGGTTTCGTCGTCGTGTCCGCGATGACCATGTCCACGCTCGAGGGGTCGCCCGCCTGGACCACGGACGGCAGGGAGGTCCGGTCGATGGCGACCGTGAGCTCCTCGTCGTCCGTGTCGGAATCGTCCGTTGTAGCCAGGGTGACCGCGGCTTCCGCCGTGTTGGCGGGAATGGAGATCCGCGCCGGCACGGTGTAGTCGTTCGTTTCCGCCGTCACCCGCGTAACCGTGAGCGGAATCTGGAGTGTGGCGTTCCACGTTCGGGACAACGCCGCCGTCACCGCGGCGTTCGTTCCTTCCGTTACCGGGTTCGGCGCCGCCTTCAGTGTCACCACGGGCGTCGTGTCGGTGATTTCCACCGTGACGCTGGCGGGTGAACCGGCTTCCAGCTCCTGCGGCAAGGCGCCGAGCCTCAAGGTGACCGTTTCGTTGTCAGTGTCCGCGTCCCTCGTCGTGACAAGGGAACCCGTGCCCGTATTCTGGCTGGCCGGCACGGTGATGGACGTAAGCGCCGTGTAGTCCCCCGTCTCGGCGGTGCCTGCCGTCGTCACGAGGGGCACGGTCACGGCGTTGGGGAGCGCCCGGTCGAGCGTTACGGTGATCACGCTGGCCGCCCCCTCGTCCACCGGATTCGGCGCGGCCGACAGGGTCGTTACGGACTTCGGTTCGTCGTTGTCCTCCACCGTGATCTCCGCGGCGTTGCCGGGTGACGGGGCGATCGTGTAGCCGCTGGCGGCGACCAGGGTGGCCTTCACCGAACCGTTCGGCTCGTCCGTGCCGTCGTTCGCCGTGCCGACGGCGAGCGTCGCCGAACTGGCGCCGCGGGCGATCGTCACCGAGCGCGGTCCGGCGCCTCCGGCGGCGGCGAAGTCCCCCTGCTGCGTCACGTTGAGGCTCACGGTGAGAGCGGTCGTCGTGGCGCCGCGGGTGCTCACCGTGAAGTTCGCCGTCGCTCCCTCCACGATGCTCGTCGCGGCGGCCGACACGGAGACCACCGGCTCGTCATCGCGCAGCGTGATCGCGATGCTGCCCGGCGTTCCGACGGAGTAGCCGTCGCCGTCCGTCAGGGCGAGAACGATCGTCTCGTCGCCCTCGGCCACGGCGTCGTTCGCGATGGTGACGGGAATCGAGGCGGACGCGCCGTCCTTCGCCACGGAGATGGTTCCGGAAGTTCCCGTTACGCCAGCGATCGTGTAGTCCGTGCCGTGCGTAGCCGTGCCGGACAGCGCGTAGTTCAGGGTCAACGCCGTGGGCGCGGCAAGCGAGAGCGAGATGTCAGCGGTAGTCGAGCCTGCCGCTTCGTCGACCGCTGCGGTGGCGCTTCCGAAGGCCGCGACCGGCGTCTCCGCCGACGGATCGTCGTCGTCGTTGACCGTCACTGTCGCTTCGTTGTCCGGCGCGGCGGCCACCTTGTAGGCCGGGTTGCTGACCACCGTGGCCCGGACGTGGCCGTGGGCCTCATCGCTGTTGTCGTCCTCGGTGGCGACGGTGAATGTCCTGCTGGTCGGCCCCCCGCCGAGAAACGTGATGTTCCGTTGACCCAGTTGCGAGGCGGCGGCGAAGCTCCCCTGTTGTTCGAGATGCACCCCCGCCTGGAAGTCCGTGCGCGGGACTCCGTCCAGCGCCACGGTGAACGTGGCGGCCGTCCCTTCCGTCACCGCGGCGCCGCCGGTGACGCGCACCGTGTTCTTGACCGCCGAATCGAGCATTCGGATGACCCCGTCGCCCGTCCGGGAACCCGTCGCGCCGCCGTCCAGGTTCGTTGCGCCGAGGCGGGGCGCGCCGCCCGAGGACGAGGCGGGGACGCTGATCGTGATGGCGTCGTCCTCCTTGTTTCCGTCGCTCAGCGCTTCTACGGCGATGTAGATGAACTGGCTCTGGATGTCGGTGCCGGAAAAATCGCGCGACGAGAACGTTGCCGTGTTCGTTGAGGAGTCGAAGTCATCAAATGAACCGTGGTTGCCTTGGGAGGTTGAGGCTTTCAACAGGCGGTAGTTGTTGGCGGACGCCGAGGATACGGAGATTGGAACGGTGAGTTGTTCTCCTCCAGCCATAAACCGTCCCAGCGTCAGTCGAAACAGGCCAACCTCGTTGGTTCGTTCCAGCGCCCAGTCCTTTGTGACGCTCAGGGTCACGGTGGTCGGATCGTCGTCCCGCGTTTCCACGATTGCCGAAGCGCCGCCCTTGGCCGGCGCGTAGCCGGTCCCGGGCTTGACGGTGGCGGTGATGCGCCCGCGCGGTTCGTCGACCGCGTCCGTCAGCGTCGGGACGTCCCAGGTGGCGGTCGTCGTTCCCGCCTTGATCTGGATCTGTTTGTTGCCCTTGTTCGCGCCGCTGACGTAGTTGCCGGTTGCGCCTATGTAGAGCCTGACGCTGATGTCCGCGACCGGCGCGGGGTTTGCGGTCAGGGTGAATCTGGCGTCCGTGCCTTCCGTTACGAACGACGACGCCCTGCTGACCCTGACTTCGGGTTTGTTCGCATCGAGCGCGTTGAAGCGCAGGGAGCCCGGCGCGGCCCGGACGCCGCCGTCCATCCCGCTGGGCGTAAGCGTACCGAGGGCCACGGTCAGGGACTCCTTTGCTTCGTTGTGCGGGTCGCGCGTGACGTTCAGGCTGATTGTGGCGGAAGGCGATGCGCTTGCGCCGCCGGTGAACGTGATCGTGGGCGGATTGGTTGAAAAGTCCGCGCTCGCGAGATTTGCGTAGCTGACTCCCGCGGGTGACGGGCTGGGCGCGGACAGCCCGTAGTCCGTTCCGAAAGTGGCTGCCCCGCCGAACGAGAGCGGGACCGTAAGGCTTTCTCCCGAAACGAGCGCGCGGCTGAGCGATACGGTCAGCGTCTTGGTTCCGCCTTCGGTTACGTCGCCAGCTGGCGCGGACAGCGTGACGGTGGTGGGGTCGTTGTCCGTAACCGCCACGGTCGCCGTGGAGACGCCGAGCAGGTAGCGGAACCGGGAGCCGCTTATCGGCGGCAGGAGGGTGACGGCGACAGATCCTGGCAGTTCGTCCGTGTTGTCGTTTAGCGTGGTTACCGAGTATGCGGCGGAGTTGGACGTGAGGTTGATTGCCTTGTCGCCCAGACTTGTCACAGGGGCGTAGGCGCCTTGCTGGGATACGCGTAACTGGACGTTCAGGGGTACATCGTCGGTGGGATTCGCATTCGGCGTTTTGGAGATCGTGAACGTGGCGGAGCCGCCTTCCGTGATGGCGCCGCCCGGACTGACGTTCAGGGAGGGCAGGCCGTCGTCGTTCGCTATGGCGATGGCAATTTGGTCCTGACGATAGGTTATGCCGCCATCCATCCCTGTGGAGCTCGGCGCGCGCGCTCCAGTGCCATACTGCACCTTTATTACGACGTTGTCCGTGAGTGTGTTTGAGGCGCCGGCGATGTACAAGTTGCCAGTTCTGGCGCCGGCGCTGAAGACAAGCGCGAATTTACTTCTGTCGCCCGATTGACTCACCGCTTTGCCGCCGTATGACGTCGCGAAATAGTTTCCGTTTTTGGGGTCGCTGGCTCCACTAAGGGTGAAGGTGAGCGGCGCGGTCACCGTTTCGCCGTTCTGGAGTTCCCGCCCCAGCTGAATCTCAATCGCTGTCCTGCCGCCGTTTTCGTCTATGACGCTACCCAGGGCGTCGGTGTGCTTCATGGTGACGGTCGTCGGGTCGTTGTCGCGGATCCGCATCGTGGCCGACGCAGCGGTGGCACTGATGGTCACGCCGGCTGGCAGCGCTGCGTTCGGATCCTCGGACACGGCGGCGACGATCGTCTCGGTGAGTTCGTCTTCGTTGTCGCCCCGCAGGGACAGGGCGCGCACCCAGGCTTGGTCGTTCGCGGCGATCTCGCTCGTGGCGCAGCCGCTTGCGTCGAGCGTCGTGGTTCCCTGGCCGCCGGCGCCGCGGAGGACGTAGTCGCCGCTGCTGCCTATTGTCGCCTCGCCGGAGAAGCAGAGTCTGAAGGGCACGGCGACGGACTGGGCCTGGCTGATCGCGACGCGGACGTCGAATTCGAGGCGGTCGTTGTTCGCCGCCGGCTCTGTTTGCTCGTTGATTGCGGTCGAGGTTCCCGCCTCGACAAAGCCCACGCTCACCTCGGCCGAGGTCTGGGCCGAAGCGGCGGGGGCGACCGTCACGATGAGGACTCCCGCGACCAAGGGGCAGAGCCACGGGATGGCTCGCCCTCGCCTTGGTGGTACGAGCGCCACATGACGGACCCCGCGCTCGCTCTTCACGGGCCGGCGGAGTACGGCTTCGCCCTCGGGGCTCTGGGCCGCTCCGGTGTGCGACCGTCTGGCTCCGCCTCCAGCGGCTGCGTTCCGGTGCGTGGCCGCGCGGGCGAGGATGGTCGCGCCGTGACGATCCCCTCCGTCGGCAGATCCGGGGGGGGGGGGGGGTAGTCTTCACCGCATGCACCGCTGAGACGCTGCGCGCGATATGACCAACCCTCCAGGTGTGAAGCAGCGTCCGTTCCGACCTGTTGCCAAGGTCTCCGGCGCGAGCCCCCGTGGCTGCCGCCTGGCACTGTTGGACGGAATAGGCTGGCGCGCCGTCCCTCGGCTCAACCTGTCTAGGGTGCATACGTTTATACTCGATGGACGAAGTAGAGTCAACTATCGTTGACTTGCGACCGAGCGAACGAGAGGGCTGCTGGCGCCGTCGCACCGCCCGGAGCGAGGTTCTACAGACCTGGACGGAAACTGCGTCCCGGAGCCGGCAGGGACGATCTCGTCCGTTTGCGACGAGCCTTGCTGCTGGAGCCGGACTTCAACGGACCCGAAGGAGGTCGCGCATGACAGAGGTCGAGCAGCTCCTGACGGGATGGGCCGTTCAGAAGCGCTCGGATGCTGGCGCCGAGGGCGCCGTCATCCGCTCCTGATCCGCAGCCCGGGCGCTGGCCGGGATGCGGTTTCGACCCTCACCTCTGGAACCAGAACGGCTTCCGCTGCAGCTTCTCGCCGGCGACCTCGTTCATCGACAGGGCGTCGAAGATGCGGCCGCCTACCATGACGTAGCGGACCAATTCGGAGTTGCGCAGGTTCTCGAGCGGGTTTTCGTCGAGAACGATCAGGTCGGCGAGCTTGCCGGCCTCCAGGGAACCGAGGTCGGCCTCCATGCCGATGTAGCGGGCGCCGTTGATCGTGCCGGCGATCAGGGCCCGGTGCGGGCTCATTCCGCCCTGCTCGAACATCCACATCTCCCAGTGGGCGGCGAGGCCTTCGCGCTGGCCGTGAGCGCCGAGCATGATCTGCACGCCGGCCTGGTCGAGGGCGTTGACCACCTGCGCGGCGAGGATGTGGTTGTACTCGCCTTCCGGCGCCTTCTGGCGGCGGCGGGCACGGGCGTCGATCACCTCCCGCGGCACGTAGTTCAGCAGCCGCTCGTTGGTCCAGACGTCCGTGTGCTCGTACCAGTAGTCCTCGCCCTGGATGCCGCCGAAGGCGACGCCCAGCGTCGGCGTGTTGCCGACGCGGCTGGCGCCCCAGAACTGGATCACGTCGTCGTAGATCGCGCCCACGGAGAGCGAGTGCTCGATGCCGGTGTGGCCGTCGGCGACCATCGTCATGTTGTGCTGGAACAGGGCGCCGCCCTCGTTGACCACGAGCATGCCGAGGTCGCGGGCGGCGGCGACGATCTTCTGGCGCTGGTCGCGCCGGGGCTGGTTGTAGCTCTTGACGCTGATCGCGCCGGCTTTCTGCAGGCGGCGCACGTGCTGGACCGCGTCGTCCGGCGTCTCGACGATCGCGCGGAAGGCGCCTAAGGCGCCGTAGAGGATCGTGCCGGTGGCGAACAGCCGCGGCCCGATGATCTCGCCGGCCTGTTGCATCTCGCTGGCCGCGAAGAAGGTGCTGGTGTCGGTCGAGGGGTCGTGGGCCGTCGTCACGCCAAAGGCGAGCGTTGCGTAGAGCTCGGCGTTCTGCTGCGGGATGATCTCCTGGAGGCCTTGCGGGCCGTGCCAGTGGACATCGACCAGGCCCGGCATGACGGTTAGGCCGGAGGCGTCGATCACCGTCGCGTCGGCCGGCACGTCGACCTGGCGTGACGGGCCGATGGCAGCGATCCGGTCGCCGTCGACGACGACGGTGCCGCGGCGGATGACCTCCATGTTGTCTTCGCCGGCCATCGTGATCAGCCGCGCGTTCGTGATCGCGATCCGGCCCCCAGGACGATGGGCCGTCACGTCGAAGCCGAGGTCGCGGCCGCTTGGGGCCTCCTCGGTTTCGTTGTCGTCTCCGTCCTCGGCCTCGTCGCCCGGCGGCCGGAAGGCGTCCTCGAGTCGCCGTTCGAACAGCTCGGGCCCAAGGGACCAGTACAGGGTCGAGCTGTCGCCCGAGAAGTGGAGATAGGCGCCGTCGTCGGTCGAGACGTTGCGCACCGGCAGGCCGGCGGTTCGGGGGCCGACCTCGATCGCCTTCGAAGCCGGAGTGAACGGCACGACGTGGGCGTCGAAGCGCTCCGCGAAGGCCAGCCAGCGGCCGTCGGGGGAGACCCGCATCTCGGTGGCGACCTTGCTGTCGGCGTGGTCGCGCGTCCGCGTGTCGCCGCTGCTTGCGAGCGGCACGCTGCGAAGCACGCGCCGGTCCCACCTCTCGGTGGCGGTGAAGTAGACGCGATCCGCGTCGGCGCCGAAGTGCGGGCCGGCGCCGGCGCGGGCGAAGCGCACGGGAGCGCTTTGCCCGGCGGCGTCGATCCGGTAGAGCCCCGGGTCTTTCGACCACAGCGGACTCAGGATGCCGCCGCTCCGGCTCTTGCGGTAGACGACGGTCGCTCCGTCCGGTGAGAAGGCGGGTTCGAGGTAGAGGCCGGGATCGGGTGTGATCGTCCGCCCCTCGCCGCCGGCGGCCGGCGCGATGCGCACCGCGCCCAGGTCCTCGTCGTGCCAGCTCACGTAGACGATCGACTTGCCGTCGCGCGACCAGGACGGGTAGAACTCGTAGTGGTCGTCCTGGGCGGTCAGTCGCCGCGTCTCGCCGAGCCCGCCGGTCTCGGTGTCAAGGCTGCGGGTCCACAGCCGGCCGAGGGTCTGGAAGACGACCTGGTCGCCGGCGGGGGATACCTGGATCCAGCGGAGCATCTTCGTCCGGAAGGTGTCGGGCGCCGCCTCGAAGTCGAAGGCGAGAGCCTCCTGCATCCGGTGAGTTGCGCGCACCCGGAACGGGATCCCGCTGACTTCGCGGGTCTCGATGTCGATCCGGTGGAGGCCGCCGCGCGCCCAGAAGACGACGGAGCGGCTGTCCGGCGTCCAGGCCATGCCCGGATAGACGCCGTGAACCGCCCAGATCTCCTGCATGTCCCGGTCGAGCGCGTCATGGATCGGGATGTTCTCGCCGCTTCTGAGATCGTGCAGAAAGAGGTGGCTCTGAAAGCGGATCCGGCGCACGAAGGCGAGGTACCTGCCGTCGGGCGAGGGAGTGGGGCGGACGGCCCCGCCGGGCCCCGAGATCACGGTCTCGATCTCCCCGGTCTCGCGGTCGATGCGGCGGATCGAGTAGATGCCGATGGCCGCGTTCCGGCCGTACTCGTAGACGCCGCCCGGCGTCGTGTCCTGGCTGAAGTAGACGTAGCGCCCGTCCGGCGAGAAGGCCGGCTCGCCGAGGTCCTTCTGCTCGTTCGGCTTCTCGTTCAACTGGAGGCCCGAACCCTCTCCGCTGGCGTGGTAGAGCCAGATCTCGCCGCTGCCGATCGACCGCGTCGACACGAAGTGCTTGCGCGCCGCGATGAAGCGGCCGTCCGGGCTCCAGACGGGGTTGTTGACGAGGCGAAAGTCCTCGCGGCTGATCTGCTTCGGCTCGCCGCCGGCAACCGGGATCGTCCAGACGTTGTCACCGCCGCTCCGGTCGCTGATGAAGGCGATCTCGGAGCCGTCCGGGCTGAAGCGAGGCATCATGTCCCACGCCATCCCGTTCGTCAGCGCCTCCGCGTCGCCGCCTCCGATCGGCAGCAGGTAGAGGTCGCCCAGCAGGTCGAAGACGACCCGCTCGCCGTCCGGCGACACGTCGAGGCCGATCCAGGTGCCTTCGGTCGTGTCGATCTCGATTTCGACCTCGTCCCCGGGCGGGTCGTTCACGTCCCACGTCGCGTCCTCGGCAACGAGGGCCGGAACGGCGGCGAGAGCCAGGAGCAGGCCGGAGGAGAGCTGGAACGGAAGGCTGGAGCGCGGGGAAAGACGTGTCATCCGGCGAGTTTACGACCGATCGGGAGTGCCCCGGCGGGGCCGGGCCGCTACGGCTGCCAGAGGTAGTTGAACTTGACGATCAGTTCGCGGCGGGCGGTTTCCCGGGCGCTGAACGTCGGCGCGTCCCAGTTGTGGTTGTAGACGACGAAGAGGTTGGCGCCGGGCTTGTAGATCCAGTTGAAGCGCACGTTGATCCCGGCGAGCTGCGCCGCTTCGTTGTACTGGGCCAGCGTGTTGAGGCGCAGATCGGGACTGAAGGCGGCGTCGAGGCGGACGGTGTAGATCGTGGCGGTGAAGTCGCCCTGCGGCAGCGTGATGTCGTTGTAGTTCCACTGGAACTCGGTCAGCAGGTGGCGCGAGAGGCGGAGGAAATTGGACAACATGTAGCTGCGGCGGTCGCCGCCGAAGAACTCGCCAACGTTGATGTTGCCGCGCCAGGCCAGGCGCCGGCCCTGGTTGGAGAAGCCGCGCAGGAAGATCGAGTTGAAGCGGTAGAGGCCGGCCGGGATCACGATGCCGGGACGGATCTCGAACGGCTCGAAGAGCTGCTCGATCTCGTCGACGAAGGCCAGACGAAACCGGTCGTCACCGGTGGTGCGCATGCCGATCGGCGCCAGGAGCAGCCTGCGGCTCTCCACGCTGCCCAGGCTCTCGCGCTCGAAGTAGTCGAGTTCCGCTTCGAACAACACGCTGCGGACGACACCGCGGTTCACTCGTGGTTCCCAGCGCACCCTCGGGTTGTAGCGCCGGAAGTCCCGGCGCAGGAGGAAACCAGAACCGGGGTTGAAGTCGCCCTGGGCCTCCGTCAGATCGACGCTGGCGCGGACAGTGCGCGTCGTGTAGGCCCAGCCGGTGCCGAGCGCGCCGGTGTCTCCGCTCCGGCCTTCATCCTCGCTGGCGGCCCCGAACAGGTAGAACTGGGACTGCCGGTTCGGCTTGTAGTCGAGGTCGACGCCGTAGAGCCGGTTTCCGTCGCCGGTGCGCGGGTCGAGTTCGGTGTAGATCATGCCGACGCTCGACCGCTCGCCGAGATCGCGCTTGAGCCGGAAGACGCTGTGCTGGGCGGCGGCCGTTGCCGGCCGATCTCCCATCGCCAGAGCCTCGGTTCCCACGGTGAGCAGGCCGAGGTTCCAGGCGCCGGCCCGGCCGGTGAGACGGGCGCCGACGTCGATGGGAACTTCCTCGCCGCGATCGAGGCCGATGCGCCTGGAGAAGAAGGCCTTCATCAGCGGCGGCTGGTTTCCTCCTCCCGGACTCGGGGGGCCGAACTCGAAGATGCCGGCATTCTCCAGGAAGAACTCCCGCTTCTCGGGAAAAAAGAGCGAGAAGCGGGTCAGGTTGACCTGCTGCTGGTCGACCTCCACCTGCGCGAAGTCGGTGTTGTAGGTGAGATCGAGCGTCAGCGACTTCGTCAGTCCCCACTTCAGGTCGATGCCGCCATCGATGTCGTCGAGTGTCCCGCTCGCCGGAACGTTCGGCGTTTCCGCGGCGGAGGCCAGGACGAACGGCTTGACGTCCAGGCGTCTTCCCGGCTTGACACCCGAGATCCCGGTCAGGTCGCCTGCCAGCGAGACCCAGTGCGCCGCATACATGCGGCTGACGGCGCGCGGGCCGATCTCCCGTCCGATCGGTGCCCAGTTGCTCTCCTCGTTTGTCCGGCGCACGACCCGGCGGACGTTGAGGCCCCATGTGCTCGCCGCCGGATCGAAACGCAGCGTCGAGAAGGGGATCGCGACTTCGGCCTGCCAGCCCTGCGCCGTCGTGCGGGCCGAGGCCCTCCAGACCCCGTTCCACTCGATGTTCTGATCCTTGCCCTCGTCGGTGACCAGTGAGTCGGTCCGGGCGCCGAGCGGGTTGACCTCGAAAGTGACGCTGTTGCGCTGGTCGTGGAAGGTGTCGAGCACGATCGCCAGGGAGTCGTCGTTGCGTCCGTGGTCGGAATCGCGCTGGAGTTCCTTGGCGACGATGGCCTCAGGCTCCGGGTCGAAAGCTCGGATCCCGAAGTAGAGGACGTCCTCCGTGTAGACCACCGAGAACTCGGTCTGCTGCGCGGCCGGGCGGTCGTCCTCCGGCTCGCGGGCCGTGAAACCGGAGGCCACTTCGGCCTGGTCCCAGGCGGCCTCGTCGAGGACGCCGTCGACGCGGATCGGCGTGTCGATGCGGAGTGCATCGATCGTGGGCCGCGGGCTGGTGCTGGTTTGTGCGGCTGCTGGCGAGTGCAGGAGTCCGAGGGCGAGCAGAAACGCGGCCACAGTATGGTCGCCGCTTCGCGGCGCGACTCTCAGAAGCCGGCCAGAAGGCCGGCGTACCCAGTGTGCGCGACGCAAGCCGCTAGGCCATCTTGGTCCGCTGGTCGGCCAGGCTGAACTCCTGGTGCCAGATGGAGTCGCCGCCGTCGCCCTTGCGATCGACGACCACGTCGACGAGGAAGGGCTCGCCGGCGCGCGTCACCTCGATGCCGCGGCGAATCGCGGGCCTGAGATCGGCCGCCGACTCGACCGTGACGCCGTCGACGCCCTGGCTCCTGGCGAGGCCGGCGAAGTCGATGTCGGGGTCGCCGAGGTGCATGCCGGTGTAGCGGTTGGCCGCTTTCATCCTGCCGTCGTAGCGGGCGTACGCGAAGCGCACGGTCTGGTAGTTCCGGTTGTTCGTGACCACGGTCAAGACCGGCACGCCGTAGCGGGCCTGGGACCAGAAGCCGGCGGCGCTGTACATGACCGAGCCGTCGCCGATGTTGCAGACGACCTGGCGGTCGGGCTGGCCGAGCTTGGCCCCGGTCGCGGCGCCGATGCCCCAGCCGAGGCCGGCGCCGGAGGTGGCGAGCCAGGTCTTCTCGTCGTCCCGGTGGCCGGTGGAGAAGAACTGGTTCGAGCCGCTCAGGTTCTCGCTGACGATGATCGCGTTCGGGTCGAGCTCCGTTTCGAGGAGGTGCCCGAGTTCGTCGGCGTGGATCGGGCTGTTGCCGACGTTTGCCGGGTCGAGTTGGGGCTGCCGGCGCGCGTTCTCGGGCCTCGACGAGCGGATCTTCTTGCGGCGCTCTTCGGTGGTTAGCGACTCGACCGCCTCCACGAGCGCCTCGGCGGCCAGCTTCGTGTTCGCCACGACGGCGCGGCCGAACGGCCTGTCGCCGCCGATAGCTCCCGTGTTCAGGCCGATCCAGGCGCTCCTGGAACCCTCGGCATCGGGCGCGGCGGCGGCCGTGCCGCCGATGTCGCCGACGCCGATGCGCAGCACGAAGTCGCGGTCGCGGCTGCTGTAGCCGCCGGCGTAGAGCGGGTGCATCCGCGGGAAGCTGTGGTACGGCCAGTTCACGTCGGCCACCGGCACTCCGAGCAGCTCCGCCAGTTCCAGCACGGCCTGCTGGGCGCCGGCCTTGCTGACCTCGTCGCCGACGTGGATGATGGGCGCTTCGGCTTCGATCAACGTCCGCGCCACCGCCTCGATGTCCTCGTCGCGGGCCGGAATGTCATCCGGGATGATGAAGGAGGCCCGGTCGTGGATCGCGGCGCTGACCCCCTTGGCTTCCAGGGCGTGGTTGGCCAGGGCGAGGTAGGTCGGGCCGCCGGGGGCCGTGGTCGCGACCTTGAAGGCGCGCCGGAGCATCACCGGTATGGACTCGGCATCCCGTGTCTCCCAGGACATCTTGGTGAACTGCCGGTTCACGTCCTTCTGGTCGAAGCCCGGCCTGGGTCCCAGCAGCAGGTTGTCGTCCTGCATCTCGTTGTCGAGCAGGCCGGCGGTGACGATGAGAGCCGAGCCGTCGCGGCTGGAGTTGTAGAGCTGACCGGCGGATTGCGCCGTGCCGGCGATCACGTGGACGTTGACGAGAGCCGGTTCGCCGGAGGCCTTGTGGTAGCCGTCGGCCATCGCGATGACGATCCCCTCGTGCAGGCCCATGATGAGCTGCATCTTCGGCCGGTCGAGGAAGGCATCGAAGAGGCCGACCTCGAAGGACCCGGGGTTGGTGAACAGGAAGCGGACGCCGGCCGCTTCCATCTGTTCGACCATCAACTCGCCGCCGGTGCCGTTGGCCGTGTGGCCGGCCGATGCCGGGTCGGCGTTCGTCGCCGCGGCCGCCGCGTTGGCCGTGGACTCCGCGATCGTGCCGGTGAGCCCCAGCGCGGTCAGCGCCTGGATGAACCCGCGGCGCGAGAGATCGTTGCGGAGGAAGCGGTAGACCAGTTCGTTCACGGTGGGTCCTCCCGGTGTGGCGCGCCGGCACGTTTCCGGCGTTGCGGTTGCTTTCTCTGGTCGATGGAGCCTAGCAGCCGGTCGGCTGCCTTCGCGCGACAGGGAACGGCTTCGCTGCTATCATCGCGCGCCCAACGAGACCGCCCCGACGCTCTCATCACGGCGTCGCGTCGATGGAGTCCTGAATCATGCCCAGAGTCTGCCGGATCACCGGCAAGAAGCCGCTCAGCGGCCACAACATTTCCCACGCGCACAACGTCACGAACAAGTGGCAGCGGCCGAACATCCAGACCAAGCGGCTGTACGTCCCCGAACTGAGGCGGACGCTGAAGCTCAAAGTGTCGACCCGCGCCCTGCGGACGATCGACAAGAAAGGGCTCCTGCCCTACCTCAAGAGCCGAGGCCTGACCGTCCGCGACGTGACCTGAGGCCCCGGGCGATTGCGGCTGGGCTGCGCGGGTTTCCGACCTCCCGCGGCGGCAACCGGCCGGGTAGCAACGGCGCCGGAACTTGACGAGCCGCGAAGTCTTGGGCAGGATGTTCCCGTTCCAACATGCGTCAGTGGTTGAACTGGCTACAACAGGAGGGAGAGTCGACCCATGAAGCGCCCCATCATTGTCTTTTCCGCCGCCGTTGCCCTGCTGGTCGCTTGCCTGGCGTTCGCCTTCGCCCAGGACGCTGCCCAGGCGCCGCTGGAGGACGCCGCCACGCCGGTAGAGCCACAGGCGAACCCCATCGCGATGACGCAGGCCCCGACAGATACCGACTGCTACAACCGCTGGCAGGAGTCCCAGTCCAGGTCGTTCTGTTCCATTTCGGACTATAGTGCGACCTCCGAGGGCAAGTGCAACCTCGACCTGAGTTGCGGGAACGGCTACGACACCGACGTCGATTGGACCGGCTGGTACAACAACGTCAAGAAACTGCACTGGTGCCACCCCAGCAACCAGGCCTACGGCTTCCTGAAGGTCGGCAGCTGCTGATCGGCGGCCTTACCCTGATCGGCGTGCCGCGCGCGGTGTGATCGGACGGCGGCGGGCTGGCGCGCCGGCCCTCCTGCTGTGGCTGGCGTTGGCGCTCCAGGCCTTCGCCCCTGTTCGAGCCAACCAGAACGTCGACGGCGAAGACCTCGCGGCGACAGACCTCACCGTCCAGGATGTCGTCGCCCTGACGCTCCGCAACAGCAGGACGCTCGCCAACGAACGCCTGCGGCGCTCCGTTGAACGGTTCGCGCTGAAGATCGCCGAGACCGAGTTCCAGCCGCGCGTCACGGCCGGCGCCTACACGGACCGCGACCTGACGGACGAGTCGGTCACCACTTCAGGGCTTGTGACGGCGCTCCGGCTCCGCGTCCCGACGGGCGGCGAACTCGGCCTCGCTTCGCGCCTCGGCTACACGGCCGACGGATCGCCCGCCGTCGCGCCCCACGCGGGCGTCCTCGATCTGACCTTCACCCAGCCCTTGTTGCGCGGCGGCGGTCTCGCCGTCGGCGGCGCGGCGCTCCGCACCGCGCGGCTGGCCGACGAGATGAACGTGCAGGCCTTCCGCGCGGTAGTCATCGACCTGACGACGAACTCGATTCGCGCCTACCGGGCCTATGCGCGGGCAAGGCAGCGCACCGGCATCGCGGAGCGTTCGCTCGATCGCGCCCTTGATCTGCTGGAGGTGAATCGCCTGCTGGTGGAGACCGGGCGCATGGCGGAACGCGACATCGTGCAGACCCAGGCCGATATCGCCCGCCGCCGCCTCGATCTCGTCGCCTCGGAAGGCAACCTCGACGCCGCCCGTCTCGCTCTGATCGACATCCTGGACATCGACGCCGCCACGCGCTTCGGACGCCTCGGCGAGTTCGACCCCGACGCACTGGAACCCGCCTCCGAGGGCCTGGGGGAAGCGGTCGAAACCGCCCTCGGGCGCCGGCCGGATTACCTGTCGGCGCTTCTTGGCGTTCGCAACGCGGAAACCCAGGCCTTGGTCGCGCGGAACGACCGCCTGTGGGATCTCTCGCTCACCCTGGGCGCGAGTCTCACCGGAGTCGGCGACTCGTTCGACGCCGCCTGGAACCAGTTGGACAGAACCGACCGCTACGTTGGACTCGATCTCACGATTCCGGTGGGCCGGCCGGCCGCGGGTCCCGCCGAACTGGCCCATCGCGAGGCGACGGCGAGCCTCGAAATGGCGAAGAACCGCCTGGTCGAACTGGAGCAGCGTATCGTCATCGATGTCACGAACTCCCTCCGGGAGGTCGCGCTGGCCAGGCAGCGGGCGGATCTGGCGGGCGAAGGCCGCCGCCTCGCCCAGGAGAAGGCCGGAATCGAGCGCGAGAAGCTGAATCTCGGCGTGTCGACGAACTTCCAGCTCGTCACCTTCGAGAACGACCTGGTGCTCGCGGAGATCGACGAGCTCGACGCGACGGTCGCCTACCTGAACGCCGTGACCGAGCTGGACCGGACCCTGGGCACGACGCTCGACCGCTGGGGCATCGCGATCGATCAGGTCGAACAGGGGCCGCCGGCCGCGAACCCCTGATGGCGACGACGGACCCAGGGCCGGCGGCGGACATACCCGGTTCGACTCACGAGGCGATCCTCGAGACGCTGGCCGGCGCCGTGATTTCGCTGGAATCCGGCGGCGTCGTGACCACCTTCAACGCGGCCGCGGCGGACATCACCGGGCTGACGCCGGAGTCGGTCATCGGGCGGACGTTCGCGGAGATCTTCCTCGCCCTCGATGGAGTCGACGCCTTCTGCGAGACGGTTCTGGACGCCGTGTACGGCGGGCCGCTGGTGCGCCGCCGCGTCGTCGACGCCACGTTCCCCGCCGGCAAGCGCACGCTCTCCATGAGCGTGTCCAAGGTAGAGCAGGGCGCCGGCGGCCAGGCGGCGGTCGCCGTCGTCTTCGACGACATTTCCGAGATCCGCGAGCTGCGCCAGAAGGAGCTGGAGCTTGCCCGCGAGGTGGAGAACCAGCACCGGGAACTGAAGGAGGCCTACCTTCGACTCGAGCACCGGAACCGGGATCTGGCGGACGCCCGGAAGCGTACGCGGTTCGCCTGGTTCGCCGGGTCGGCGGCGCTGGTTCTCCTGCTCGCGGCAGTCGCCTTCTTCGTTCTCGACTTTCGGCCGGATCCGCAGCCGGCGCGCCCGGCCGACGCTCAGGACGCACCGGCGGAGACCATCGTCCACCTGGTCGAGTCGCAGCCGCTCCGGGCCGTCGTCACGGTGAGCGGCCAACTGGCGCCCCGGCGCGAGGTCGACATCACCAGCCCGATGACGGGGAGGATCGCCGCGGTCCATGTGGCCTACGGCGCCCGGGTGGAAGCGGGCCAGCCCCTGGTGGACCTTGACGTGAGCGAGACGACGGTGCGTCGCCGGGAAGCGGAGGCCAAGTGGATCGCCGCCCGCGAGCAGTTCGACCGGGCCGAGACCTGGGACGAGAGCGTCGAAGTGTCCCGGGCGCGGCGTGACGTGACGAAGGCGGCGATCGACCTGGAGAGCAGCCGCGGCCAGCTCGACGAGACGGCCTTTCTGCTGGAGCGCGGCGTGATTCCGGCCGCCGAGCACGAGGCGGCGAGCCGGGACTTCGACAACCGCCAGCTCGATCTCGAGGCCGCCGAGCAGGATCTCGCCGTCGTTCTGCGGAAGGGCGTCTCCGATGGCCAGATCGCCCGGCTGGAACTCGAGAACGCCCGCGCGCAACTCGCGGAGCTCAACGAAACGTTGCGTTTGGCGCGGTTGCGCGCGCCGATCTCCGGCGTCGTCATGCGGCCGCGCGAGGTCGCGGCAACCGAGGAACGCTCCCAGGAGCGCCTGGTGGCGGGCGCGCCCACCACCTACGGCGAGCATCTGCTGACGATCGGCGATGTCGAGGGCCTGTCCGTCATGGGCCGCGTCGACGAGCTGGATGTCGCGCAGGTCCGTGCCGGCAATCCCGTAACGATCCGCGGCGACGCCTTTCCCGACGTTACTCTGCGGGGCGCAGTCAGCCGGGTGTCGTCGGAGGCGCTGGCGCGGGACATCGGCGACGCGCCGCCCGCCTTCGAGTTCGTCGCCGTCGTCCATGACTTGACGGAAAGGCAGCGAGCGCAACTTCGTATCGGCATGTCGGTCGCGCTGGAAGTCGTCGTGCGGGACGAGGAGGATGTCCTGCTGGTCCCCATCGAAGCGGTCACGATCCAGGACGGCAGAAAGACCGTGAGGATCGCCGAGGGAGACGCAGTCAGGGAAGCGCCCGTCGTGACTGGCGTGACGACCTTCGACTCCGTCGAGATCAGGGAGGGTCTTGAGCCCGGCGATCGCATCCTGCTGCCGGCGCGATGAAGACGCCCGCCGCCTCGCCGACCGCCCTGCCTGGCGCGCCGACCGGACTGACCCTGTCGGCTGTCCGCAAGCACTACAACGTCGGTCCGGTCACGACGGAGATTCTGAAGGGGGTCGACCTCGAAGTCCGGCAGGGCGACAGCCTGGCGATCATGGGCGGCTCCGGCAGCGGCAAGTCCACGCTGATGAACATCATGGGGCTGATGGACCGCCCCAGCAGCGGGTCCTGTCTGCTCGGCGACCGCGACCTCCTGGGAATGGACGATGACGAACGCTCCGACCTGCGCAACCGGCGGATGGGCTTCGTCTTCCAGGCCTTCCACCTGCTCGGGCACCTGAGCGCATGGGGGAACGTCGCGCTACCGCTCGTCTACCGTGGAGTCAGCGTCCCCGAGTCGCGACGGCTCGCGGTGGAGATGCTGGAACGGGTCGAGATGGGCGATCGCGTCGACCACCGCCCGAGTCAGTTGTCCGGCGGTCAGCAGCAGAGGGTCGGCATCGCCCGGGCCCTCGTCGGCCGGCCGGCGATCGTCTTCGCCGACGAACCCACCGCGGCGCTCGACCGGGACACCGGGCACGAGATCATGGACCAACTGCTCCGGCTGAACTCCGAGGAGGGGATCACCCTCGTCATCGTGACCCATGATCGCGGCGTCGCCCGGCAGTGCTCCCGACTCGTTCGCCTGGTGGACGGCGTGATCGAGGAGAGTGACCGGGAGCGGGCCGGGCGCCTCGGAGGCACATCCGGATGACCATGCCGGCAAGCGCCCAACTGCGGGAGGCGGCGTCGAGGCTCCTCGCCACGCCGCAACGCAGTCTGCTGACGCTCACGGGCATCGCCATCGGCGCCGGCGCCGTCATCGCCCTGGTCACCGTCGGCGTAATCGCCAGGAACGAGGCGACGGAGCAGTTCCGGGCGTTGGGAACCGACGTCCTCTCGGTGTACGCCTTCCTGCTCGAGTCGAACGCGGCCGGAGCGCGCAAGACCGGCCTCGCCGAGTCCGACGCAGCCGATCTCGCCCGGCTGCCATCGATCAGCCGCGCGGCGCCCTACGCGATCCGGCAAGGAGAACTGCGCCTGGGGGGCCAGGGCAACCGGCCGGTGACTGTCGTCGGCGCCACGCGGCAGCTCGCCCGCGTCCACAACCTGGATCTCGAGGTCGGCCGGTTCCTCTCGCCTCTCGACGGCTACCGGCCGTTCGCCGTGATCGGCGCCGACGTAGCCGGCGCGCTGCGGAGCGACGGCCAGGAACCCGTGCCCGGCGCGACGGTCAGGATGGATGACACGCTCTACACGATCATCGGCGTGCTCTGCCCGGACCCTCGCGGGCGAGAGGCCATACGCCCCGACGAAACGATCTTCGTGCCCCTCGGGTACATGACAAGGAAGTCGGCCTTGAGGAACCTGACGAGCATCACGCTGCGGATGGCGCCCGAGGTCCACTATTTGACGGCGAGCGCCGCGGTGACGGAACATCTCCGGCGCCTGGAGCCGAGACTCGTCGTGCGGGTGGACAGCCCGGTCCAGATCATCGAGCAGAGGGAAGCGCAGATGCGCCTGTTCGCGCTCCTGCTCGGAACGGTCGGCGGCATTTCCCTCGTGCTCGGCGGGGTGGGCCTGATGAACGCGATGCTCGGGGCGGTGAGGGAGCAACGGACGGAGATTGGCATTCGACGCGCGTTCGGCGCCCGCCAGAGCGACATTCGCCGCCAGTACCTGACCCAGAGCGGCCTGCTTTGCCTGCTCGGAGGCCTCGTTGGAACCGTGCTCGCCTTGACAACGACCCTGCTGATCAGCTACTTCGCGGGCTGGACCTGGCAACTGTCCGGCATGAGCATCGCCCTTGGGCTCGGCACGGCCGGCGCGGTCGGTATGGGTTTCGGCTTCTACCCCGCCAGACACGCGGCTCGACTCGATCCGATCGAGGTGCTCCGCGACGGTTGAGGAGCGCCGCGGGCGGCGCGATGGACGGCCCCGGGCGCCCGCGGGCGCTACGAACCCTGATCGGAGTCGGTCTCCCGACCGGACTCGGGCGCCTCGCTCGTGGCGCCTTCATCGGGCTGATGGGCGCCCAGGTACTCCGGCAGCTTGATGCCGACGTTCTTCGTCAGCTCGTGCAGCGGCGGCAGCGAACCGACCAGGCCGGAGACGAAGTCCGCGGTGGCCGTCTTGCCGTTCTCGCCGCGGCCCGAGTCCCAGACGGTCACGTTGTCGATCTTGAGGTTGGCGATCGCCTTGGCCTGCTCCTCGACCAGCTTCGGTAGCTGTTCCGTGGCCAGCAGAAGCGCCGCGTTGTCGGCGCCGCCGATCGCGTCGACGATCTGGTCGAAGCCCTCGGCCTTCTTCTTGAGCACCGCCTCGATGCCGGCCGCTTCGGCTTCCTGGAGCCGCTGGATGCCGTCCGCCTCGCCGCGCTTGAGGCGACGGTTGCGCTCGGCCTCGGCCTCGGCGAGCGTCGCGATCTCCTCCTTCTTGATCTCGGCGGGAACGACGACGTCGGCGCGCTGGGTGGCCTGCTCGCGGCTGGCGCGCGCGACCTCGGACTCCTGCTGGGCGGCGTAGGCCTCCTGCAGGGCCTGGGCGGCCTTGACCTTCTCGGCGGCGGAGGCGTCGCGCTCGGCCTCGGCCTCTTTCTTTCTCCGAAGGGAGTCGGACTGCGCGACCCGCACGGCCGACTCGTTCTCGCCTTCCTGGGCGGTTGCCAACGCCTGAGCGACCTGGACCCGGCGGTCTCGCTCCGCAGCCGCTGCGCCGATCTCACCGTCGCGCTCCTGATCGGCGACCTTGACCTTCGCCTCGTTGATCGCCCGCGCGGCGGCTTCCTTGCCGAGGGCGTCGATGTAGCCGGACTCGTCCGTGATGTCCTGGATGTTCACGTTGATCAGCCGCAGGCCAACCTTCTTCAGCTCGACCTCGACGCCGTTCGAGATGTTCTCGATCAGCTTGTCGCGGTCGGCGTTGATCTCCTCGATCGGCATCGTCGCCAGGACGACCCGCATCTGACCGAAGATGATGTCGCGGGCAAGAGCCGACACGCGCTCCATCTGCATGCCGAGCAGGCGCTCGGCCGCGTTCTCCATGACCCCGGCCTCCGTCGAGATGCCGACCGTGAACGTCGACGGACAGTTGACGCGGATGTTCTGCTTCGAGAGGGCTCCAGTCAGGTTGATGTCCATCGTCATCGGCTCGAGATCGAGGAACTGGTGGGCCTGCAGGATCGGGATGATGAAGGCCGCGCCACCGTGGTAGCACTTCGCCGAACCGGTGCCGCCGATCTTGCCGTAGACCACGAGGATGCGGTCGGATGGGCAGCGCCGGTAGCGGCTCGAGAGCGAGAAGATGAGGATGAGCACCGCCGCCAGGGCGGACAGGATGAGGATGATCAGGTCCACGGTCTTGGTTCTCCTGGGCGTGGCAGGAACAGGGTGCGCCGGCGCCCCCCGCCGGCATCCGACGCGAAGCGCCGGCCTCCGGAGGTTCCGCCCGCGCTAGCTGCCATCGGGTTGCTTCGGCTCGTCGGCTTCCGCGTCCAGGGGAGCGACGAGCAGGGTGTTGGAATCGAGAGTGTCGACCACGCGGATGCGGGCGAGAGTGGGCAGGTCCTGGTCGTGCCGCGTCATCGCGGCGACGGTCCGCAGCCGGCCCTGGACCAGGACTTCGACCTGCCCGGGCTTTTCTAGACTCGCGCCGATCGGAGCGTAGACCTTGCCGGCGACGCCGACCGCGTTCCTGTAGTCGATCGTGCCGCTGTGGCGCAGGCCCATCATGACGCGGATGATCAGGAACAGGATGCCGGCGAAGAGGAGGCCGACGACGGTGCCGCCGATCGAGGCGGCCAGAGTGGAGAAGCCGGCCCGCATCAACACGACGCCGGTCCAGCCGAAGCCGGCAAGGAAGCCGCTCACGGTGCGCATCGAGAGCAGCGAGGCGCCTTCGCCCTCGGCCGCGTCGAAGATGTCGTCGAGCCCGAAGACCGTCAGGACGACCTGAATCAGCAAGGCCAGGGCGGAGACGATGCCGAGCGCGTAGAAGACGCGGTACGCCCCCTCGAGTGACCCCCACCAGTTGCTGACTGCCTCCATCGCCTCCCTCTCTCTTCTACGTGGTTTCGGTGTCCATGGTTGAGGCGGCTACGCGCCGCGCGTCGCTCGTTCGATGCCCCGTGCCTCATCGACGCGGAGCAACAGCAGACCGCCGACCAGGAAGAAGACGAGGACGACGGCGATGCCGGCGCGCTGGCCGTAACCGGCGGTGATCAGGCCAAGCAGCATCGGCCCGAGAAACGCTGTCGCCTTGCCCGAGAAGGCGAAGAAACCGAAGAACTCGGACTCGTAGCGCTTGGGCGCGAATCGACCCATCAGCGACCGGCTCGCCGACTGGTTTGGACCCATGAACAGGCCGAGCACAAGCGCGGCTGCCCAGAACCAGGCCCTGTTCGGTGCAGCGACCGCGACCAGGGAGCAGACGAAGAGCCCGACCAGGCTCCAGAGCACCGTGGTGCGCCCGCCCAGGCGGTCGTCGACGAGCCCGAACAGGAACGCACCCAGCCCCGCCGCGACATTCAGGGCGATGCCGAACACGATCACCTCCGCCGTGTCCATGCCGAAAGTGCCCGCGGCGTAGACGCCCCCGAAGGCGAACACGGTGATCAGGCCGTCGTTGTAGATCAGGCGCGCGATGAGGAAGCGGACGATGTCCCGGAAGTCCCGGATCCGGGTCAGAGTGCGGCCCAGGTCCTGGAAGGCGCCGCGAACGGACGCGACCAGGCCGTTGGTGGATGCGTCGCCGCGCGGTGCGACTTCGTCACGCAGCAGGACGAGCGCTGGCAGGCTGAAGAGCAGGAACCAGGCGGCGACGAGCAGGTTCGAGGCGCGGACGTTGAAGCCGTCTTCCGTGCTGAGCGCCAACCACGGTGCACCCTCGCCGAGGCCGATCAGGCCGAGCAGGGCAACCACGAGGCAGACGAGCCCTCCGGCGTAGCCGAGGCCCCAGGCGTAGCCGGAGATCCGGCCGATCGTTCGGGGGGTCGACAGCCTGGGCAGGAAGGAGTTGTAGAAGACCATGCCGACCTCAAAGCCGACGTTCGCAATGACGAACAGGGTGAGGGCCGCCAGAACGGCGTTGCCGCTTCCCGGGACGACGAATGTCAGACAGGCGGTGGCCCCGACCGAAACGAGGGTGGCGGCGGCCAGGAAGCGCCGCCGCCGTCCGGAGCGGTCGGCCATCGCGCCGAGCACGGGAGAGATCAGTGCGATGACAAGGGAACTGATCGTGATCCCGCGCGACCACAGGACGGTGCCCCGGTCCGCGTTCTCGGCGAAGGTCTGCGTGAAGTAGGTCGCGTAGATGAAGGTCACCACCAGGGTGGTGAAGGCGGAGTTGGCCCAGTCGTAGAGACACCAGGACGCCACCGCCCCGCGGCGGGTTGCGGGCCGCGATCCGCTGCCGTTTTCGCCTAGAACGGCTCGTCCTCCCACCAGGGAAAGTAGGGCGGCAAGTCCGCGCTCACCTTCAGGGGGAACTCGGCGGGTCGCTTTTCGAGGAAGGATGTGACGCCCTCCCTGGCGTCGGCGCTCCTGCCGCGAGTGTAGATGCCCTTCGATTCCACCCGGTGCGCGGCCATCGGCGACTCGGCGTCGAGGGCCTTCCACAGCATGTGCCGGGTGATCGCGACGGAGACCGGTGACGTGTTGGCCGCGATCTCGCTCGCCAGCTCGCGGGCGGCGGGGAGCAGCTCGTCCGGCGGCAGGACGCGATTGACGAGCCCGGCCTCGAACGCTTCGGAGGCCGGGAAGACGCGGCCGGTCAGCGTCCACTCGGAGGCCCGGCCCATGCCGACGAGCCGGGGCAGGAAGTAGCTGCTGCAGGCTTCCGGCACCATGCCACGGCGCACGAAGACGAAGCCCATCCGCGCTTCGGTGGAGGCGAGGCGCACGTCCATCGGCAGGGTCATCGTGATGCCGACGCCGACCGCCGGGCCGTTGATCGCGGCGATGATCGGCTTGCGGAGGTCGTAGATCCGCAGCGACAGCACGCCGCCGCCGTCCCGGTAGTCGTCGAGGTCGGCGTTGGAACGGGCGAAGGTGTCGCCGCCGGAGGACAGATCGGCGCCGGCGCAGAAACCCCGCCCTTCGCCGGTAACGACAATGGCGCGGACGTCGTCGTCCGCGTCCGCGCGGTCGAAGGCGTCCATCATCTCCGCCATCATCTGACCGTTGAAGGCGTTGAGACGCTCGGGCCGGTTCAGCGTGATCGTGAGGACGCCGTCCTCCAACTCATGGCGGATCGCGTGTTCGTTCGGTTCGGGGGTCATCTCGTTCTTCAGCCTCTCGCGTCTGGTGTTCAGGGTCTGGCGGTGGCGCCGTCCGGCGGGGTCACGCCGGGCACGGGGAAGCGCAGGCAGAACCGTTCGATGTCCTGGCGCATGGCGTCGAGCCGCTCCTCGTCGCGGTGGCGCCGCAGCGCGTCCATGATCCACTCGGCGAGCAGCTTCATCTCCGCTTCTTCCATGCCGCGGGTGGTGGCGGCAGGGCTGCCGAGGCGGATGCCGCTGGGCCGCAGGGGCGGCAGGGGATCGTCCGGGATCAACTGCTTGTTCACCGTGATCGAGACCTTGTCCAGCGTCTCTTCGCCGATCCGGCCGTCGATGCCGAAGCTCTTCTGCGTGTCGAGCACCATCATGTGGTTGTCCGTGCCGCCGGTGACCAGTTCGGCGCCGCGGCTCATCAGCTCCTCGGCCAACACCTTCGCGTTGGTCAGCACCTGCCGGGCGTAGACCGCGAACTCGGGCTCGAGCGCCTTGCCGAGGGTGATGGCGAGCGCCGCGACCGCGTTCATGTGGGGACCGCCCTGGAGACCCGGAAACACCGCCTTGTCGATCTTCCGGCGGTACTCCGCGCGGGACAGGATCAGCCCGCTGCGGGGACCGCGGAGGGTCTTGTGGCCGGTCGTCGTCATCACGTCGAAGCCGTGGTCGAGCGGGTTCGCCATGGCATTGCCCGCGATCAGGCCGCCGATGTGGGACACGTCGGCCATCGTCAGCGCGCCGATGTCTTCCGCGATCCGCTTGAACTCGCGGTAGTCGTAGTCCCGCGGGTAGGACGAATAGCCGCAGAGGATCATCTTCGGCTTGTGCTCGCGGGCCTGGGCGAGCAGGGCGTCGAAGTCGATCGCGCCCTCGTTGGCCGGATCCGTCCGGTAGCGGATGAAGTTGAAGACCCGGCCCATGTGGGAGACGGGCGCGCCGTGGGTGAGGTGGCCGCCGTGCGACAGGTCCATCGCCAGCACCGTGTCGCCGGGATCGAGGAAGGCGAAGTAGACGGCCTGGTTCATCGGCGAGCCGGACAGCGCCTGGACGTTCGCGTGCTCGGCCCGGAACAGCCGGCAGGCGCGCTCGATCGCCAGCCGCTCGACCGCGTCCGTGAACTCCTGGCCGCCGTAGTAGCGGCGGCCGGGATAGCCCTCCGCGTACTTGTTCGTCAGCACCGAGCCGTTCGCGGCGAACACCTCGGCGTACGTGTAGTTCTCGGAGGGGATGAGTTCGACGCCGCGCCGCTCGCGGTCCTCCTCGCCGGCGATCGCGGCCCACACCGCGGGGTCGTTGCGCGCCAGCGCCTGTCGGTTGGAATCCACTACGCGGTCGGCCACCGGCGAACTCGGCGGCCGGTAGCGCCAGCTACTTGAGCGCCGCCTTCGCGGCCTCGAGCAGAACGGTCTCCGGCAGACGAACCTCGTAGTCCGGGTTCACGTAGTGGAACGCGATGCGACCATCCGTGTCGAGTACGAACACCGCCGGCACCGGCAGCATGTGGTGATCGTCGCCGGCGTACGCTTCCAGGTCGAGCCGGTAGGACTCCCGGTATCTCCGGACCATCTCCTCGTCCCGGAAGGCGATCCCGAAGGCTTGCGATGCCTTCATGCCGCGATCCGAAAGGAGCCTGTACTTCAGCTCGTTCTTGTCGACGGTGGCCTGCAGTTGGTCCGCGACGTCCGGTGAGACCGCGAACAACTGATAGCCGAGGTTGATCAGATCCTGCTCTATCTCCTGCAACTGACCCAGTTGCGTGTTGCAGTACGGTCACCAGCCGCCGCGATAGAAGATGAGGATCGTCGGCTGTGCCCTGGCCTGGGCGGCCAGATCAACGACGCCGCCGTCGGCGGCGGGAAGTTCGACTTCGGGGACGGCGCTCCCGACCAGGAGCGGCCGGACATCCTCAGCCGATGTCGGCACCTCGGCGGCAAGTGCGGGAGAGGCGCAGACCAGGGCCGCGCCAGCCAGGAAAGCTCTCGTTTTCATGGCCGGCAGGGTATCACGCAGGCGGGTGTTCAGGACCCCTGGCCGACCTCGCGGGCGGACCGCCGGCGCTCCCGAATCTCGTCCCAGGGGACCACTCCCGTGCGAGCGGCCCAGTCGTTCCAGAGCACGGCGAGCGCGGCGGCCCGCTCCGGTTCCACCAGCGCCAGATCGTTGGCTTCCGTGCGGTCGGCGAGCACGTCGTAGAGCTCCCACTCACCCGGGTACCGGGACACCAGCTTCCACTTGCCGGAGCGGACCGCCCGGTTGCCTTCGTGCTCCCAGAACACCGCCTCGCGGTCGAGCGGCTGCGCCTCGAACGCCGGCAGCAGACTCACGCCCTCGACCGGGATCGAGTCGCTGCCGGCGCGGCTCGCGGGATGGGCGGCGCCGGCGGCGTCGAGCGCGGTCGCCATCAGATCGATGACGTGGGCGATTTCGCGCACGATGCCGCCGCCGTCGGCGATCCGTGCCGGCCAGTGGACGATCAGCGGGGAAGCGATGCCCCCTTCGTGGACCCAGTGCTTGTAGAGGCGGAACGGGGTGTTGCTGGCGTGGGCCCAGTGGGGGCCGTAGCTCTGGTAGCTCGACTCCGGTCCGGGCAGCACGCTCAGGTCGTTACCGACCGCCACCGGGCTGCCGTCGAGGGCTTGACGCGGGATCGCGAGGCCGGTCCATCGTTCCGTCAGAACTTCGGCGCAACCGCCGTTGTCGGCCAGGAACAGGATCAGCGTGTTGTCGAGACGGCCGGTCTCCTCCAGCGCCGCGACGACCTCGCCGATCCCCCGATCCATGCGGTCGACCTGGGCGGCATAGACCTCCATCGCGCGCTCGAACCAGGGCCGTTCCTCGCCGGGAACATCTGCCCAGGCGGGCACGCGTGGGTCGCGCTCGGCGATCGGCCAGTCCGCTTCGATCAGCCCGAGTTCAATCAGCCGTTGCCGCCGTTCGGCGCGGATCGCGTCCCAGCCGGCGGCGTAACGGCCCCGGTAGCGGGCGATGTCCTCCGGCAGCGCGTGCAGCGGCCAGTGGGGCGCGGTGTGGGCCACGTAGAGGAAGAGCGGATCGTCGCTGCGTTCGCTCTCCACGTGGTCGCGCACGAAGCGCGCCGCGTGCTCGGAGATTGCGTCCGTGTAGTAGTAGACGGGGGCTTCAGGGTCGTCCGGCGGCGCGAGTTCGACGGGTTCGTTGTCTTCGGTGAGGGAGATCGGGTCGTAGAAGCTGCCGGCGCCGTGAATCGTGCCGTAGAAGCGGTCGAAGCCGCGTTGCCGCGGCCAGTTGTGAGTCGAGGTGAGTTCGTCGTTGCCGCTCCAGTGGCCCACGTGACGAGTGACGTGCCACTTTCCCGACATGTAGGTGCCGTAGCCGGCATCCTTCAGGGCCTCGGCGATCGTCACCGCGTTGGCGGCGAGGTCGCCGCGGTATCCCGGCAGCTTGTCGTCGCCCATCATGTGGCCGACGCCGGCCTGGTGAGCGTAGAGGCCGGTCAGCAGGGACGCTCGGGTCGGGCAGCAGCGGGCGGTGTTGTAGAAGTGGCTGAAGCGCAGGCCGTTGGCGGCCAGGCGATCGAGGTGCGGAGTTCCGATCTCGCCGCCGTAGCTGCCCAGGTCGGAGAATCCCATGTCGTCCGCCATGATGAGGACGATGTCGGGCCGGGGCGGGGCGTCGATATCGCGGCAGCCGGAAAGCGCCAGGGCGATCGCCGCGACCAGCACGGGGATGACGGTCGGCCCACGAAACCGAAGGAGATCGACGGCGGGCTTCTTGCATGGTGAGATAGACCTGTACTGCACGAATCCAGTGTACTGAGTCCCGGATGGCAGAGGAGGACGTCTTGCGGTCGGTCCTGTCCAGATCGGAGTACGGCGGAAGCCGGATTGGCGGAGTTCTTGCCGCCGCGGCGCTCCTCTTGCTCGCTGCGCCGCTTCAGGGTCAGCGCCTGCTGACGCTGATTCCGCAGGCGACCCAGCCGGCAACGGTCTCCGTCCAGGACTTTGCGCCGGAGGTTTCCCCGATCGCCGTTCAGGTCGACATGGAGCTGCTTCGCACGGAGCCGGTCCGGCTGGAGCTGCCGACGCCGAATGGCCTCGTGCTGGAGGCGGACCTCAGCGTCTTCGAGGATCGGGGCGGCGGCGACCTGATGTGGTCGGGCGGTCTTCCGGGCGCGGGTCATGACAGCGTCGTCCTGACGGTGGAGGGCGGCCGTCTGGTCGGCTGGTTCGGCGCGCCCGGTGGCGTCCGCTACCGGATCAGCGCCCGGCCCGACGGCGGCGGTGAGATGGCCTCGAGCTTCGGTCTGCCCGGACGCGAGCCCGAGGCCTTCTGCCCGGTGGGCAGCGATTCCGATTCGCGATTGCGGGAGCAGGCACGCCTCCCGGCCGAAGCGATGGCCGTCGATCTGCCGGCGCGAGTGGCTGCGCCACAAAACCACGAACAACTCGACATCCTGGTCGTCTACACGAGGACGGCGGCTTCGAACTGGGCGGATCGGGGAGGCGCCCGGGCGGCGATTCGAAGTGCCGGCGACTACCTGAACATGGTGCTGCGGAACGGCAACGTCGGAGTGAGCGCGAGAATCGTCCACATGGCGCAGCTTTCGGGCCTGGACCGTGTCGGCAGAGACGGCACCGGTCTGTACGGCGCCTCGATCATTACGCAATTGCGGTGGGACGGGGAGGTGCTGCGGCTGCGGCGTGAACACGGCGCCGACCTGGTTCATCTCTTCACCGGGGAGTCGCCGTGGGCGCTTGGAGGCGCGTGCGGCCAGCACTACCTTTTGGCACGGGGGGACGGCGCGGAGGAGTTCTCGGAGTACGCCTACGGTTGGACCTCCAGCGCCTGTTCGGACGATGGACCGATCTTCGCCCACGAAGTCGGCCACGGGTTGGGCGCCCACCACGACCCTGCGAACGGCGGTTCTCCGCAGTTCGCTTTCAGGCGCTACGCCTTCGGGCACGGCAATCTCGACCGCATTCCGAACGTCGGAACGATCATGAGCTACACGGGCCAGGGCGAACCGTACCTGTCGAGTGTTCGCGTCAAGCCGCAGGGCCGGGTGATCGGCATCGCGAACGAGCGGGAGAACGAGAGGGCTCTGCGCGAGAGCATCCACATCGGCGTTCGGTACGGCGACTCCGTTGACCCCTTGCCGGAGGACGGCCCCGCAGCACCGACGAACCTGTTGGTCCGGATGACGGGCGACCTCTCGGTGCGGCTGCTCTGGCAGGACAACGCGCCCGACGCGGATGGCTACGAAGTGACGTACTGGCAGTCGGGCCAGTCGGGAGACCCGCCGACGCGACGGTTCGAGGAGCGGAGGTCGGCGACGCTCGATCTTCCGGTGGCCGACCCGGGTTCGCGCTACTTCTTCTTCGTCAGGGCCGTCAAGGGGGAAAACACCTACTCGGCGAGAAGCAGCACGGTCACGCTGGCGGTCCCGGGCGCGGCGCCGGCTCCGCCTTCGCGACTCGCCTGGCGCCCGGTCGTGGAGGAGGACCCCATCCGCGCGGGGACGAACTCGGCGCGCGTGAGCTGGGTCGACAACTCGGACAACGAGAGTCTGTTCGAGGTTCAGCTCCTGTACCGGGGAGTGCTGCAACGGCGGAAGTGGGTCTCGGCGAACAGCGAATCGACGCTCCTGACGAGTCTCTTCCCGGACATCTCCTACAGGGTTCGGGTGTACGCGCACGGCATCGCCGGGACCTCCGCCAGCGGCCTCCTCGTCCTGGAATCGCCGCCCATGCCGGGGCCCAGGGCCGTCTCGGACCTGACCGCCAGGGCGACGGGCGATACGTCCGTTCGTCTGACGTGGCGCGACAACTCGTCCGACGAACTGGGCTTCCGGGTCCTGGCGCTTGTGTCGGGCTGGTTCGGCCTGTTCGAGGCCGATGCCAACAGCGAGGTGATCGAGATCGAGGGGCTGGCCCGCGGCGGCGGCTACCTCTTCTTCGTTCTGCCGTACAACGACGCGGGCGTTGGCGAACGCAACTTCGCGAGGTTGAGTCTGGGCGTGGCGGGCCACGGTCCGGCGGCGCCGACCAGGCTCAACTGGGGCGTAGACGGCGGTTTGGCCAGGCTGACCTGGAGAGACAACTCGCGCGGAGAGACGGGGTTCGAGGTCCAGTTGCGGCCCGAGTACGACCGGCAGGACACTACCGTGGTGGGTGGCGGCCGTTGGACGCGGGTTGCTCTGGTCCCGGCTGGCGCCACTTCGTTCGAGCTGGCCCGGAGTGAAACCGTCGACTACCGCGTTTTCGCCTACAGCGACACGGGCTTCTCGCGCGCCAGCAACACGGTCAGGGGGATGCCGGCCCCGAGCGGCGACCCGCCGCAGGAGGAGGATGGCGGGCTGATGGTCGTTCCATCGGGTGAGACCTCGGTCGAGTTGATCTGGACCGGCAGGTGGGCGCGGCCGGCGCGGGGCACGCTCGTCATCGAGGCGCGAAACCCGGCGAGCGGATGGACGGAGGTCGGCAGGTCCCAGGCGACGGCAGGAGGAAGGGTGATCGCGGGTCTCGAGCCTGAGACTCCCTACACGTTCCGGCTGCGGTCCGGGGCCGCGGACCACTCCCCGGAGGCCAGCGCCACCACCGGCGCCTTCCAGGGCGCCTGCCGGGAAGGGGCGGACTACCTCTGCCTTCGTGATGAACGCTTCGAGGTGAGGGCGCACTGGAGCAGGCCGGACGTGCTGGAGGAATTCGGATTGGGCACCGCCGTGCCGGTCGACATCTCGGACGAGTCCGGGCTGTTCTGGTTCTTCGAGTCCGAGAACATCGAGCTGGTCGTCAAGGTCCTCGACGGGCGGGACATCAACGGCAGTTACTGGATCTTCTTCGGCGCCCTGTCCGACGTCGAGTACTGGATCACGGTGAGAGACGCGATGACGGGAGAGCGGCGGACGTACCACAACCCGCCGAAGGACGTCTGCGGCCAGAAGGACCTGCTGGCGTTCAGCGACATGGCCGCGGCGACGGGTCCGTCCCCCGCCGCGGCCGCGGGCCGTCCGGGCTTCGACCTCCTGCGGATGAAGGTGGCGTCGCTCGATCCGGGCGGTATCGAACTCGCCAGTGACGGCACGGGCCACTGCGAGGCCAGTGACGAGCGGCTGTGCCTGCTCGACGACCGGTTCGCGGTCGAAGTCGACTTCATCGACCCGAACGTCGATGCGGACGTGCCACGGGCCGCCGGGGTGATCCCGTCGCTGACGACGGGAAAGACGGGCTTCTTCTGGTACTTCAGCCCCTCGAACGTCGAACTGGCGGTGAAGATGCTGGACGGCCGCGGCGTGAACGGCAGCTTCTGGTTCCTGTACGGCGGTCTCTCGGACGTGGAGTACACGATCACGGTGACCGACACGTTGACCGATAGCGTTGCGACCTACCGGAACGAGGCGGGGAGCATCTGCGGTGAGATCGACATCGATGCCTTCTGAGCTGGACCGCGATACCTACCGCGGCCTGATCGGCCAGTTCGCGACGGGCGTCACGGTGGTGACGACGAACGTGGACGGCCGGCTCCATGGAATGACGGCGAACGCCGTCTGTTCGCTGTCGCTCGAGCCGCTGCAACTCCTCGTCTGCGTCGACCGGGAGTCGAACTGCTACCAGCAGATGCAGCGGGCGGACGCTTTCGGCCTCAGCATCCTGGCGTCCGACCAGGAGGAGATCTCGAACGTGTTCGCGCGCACGACCGCGCCGGCCGCGGGTTCGCTGCTGGGCGTCGCGTACCGGCAGGGCGGCCTGGGCGAGCCCCTGATCGAGAACGCGCTGGTCCACATCGAATGCCGGATCGCGGAGCGGATCGACGGCGGCGATCACATCATCGTGATTGGCGACGTCGTCGCCGGCGAACGGCTGCGCGACGCGGACCCGTTGCTGTTCCACGGCGGCCGCTACGCCCGCCTGGCGGCAGGCTGACGCGAGCGAAGGCTGCCGTCAGGCGACCAGGGGGCAACTCGGGTCGAACTCCCGGTCCAGCGCGGCCAGTTCGACGATCGCTTCCTGAATGACCTGCTGGGGCATCGCCCCCTGGTCCACCCGGCGCAGCCACTGGATCGCGGGGTTGCCCCTGGTCAGCACTCCCTCGATCGGCTCGAGCAACGAGGCGAATCCGTGGCGATCCGCGGTCTCGGCGACATCGTCGAGCATCGCGCGGATCCAGTCCCTGAACGTGAGGCTCCTGCCGTCGACCCAGTTCACGGCGACCGCGTCCAGGCTGCTGGTGCCGGCCGCGCGCTCGTTGGCGGCGGCCAGCTCTTCGAGCGCCGTTGAGGGCCGTTCCCGCAGGGGATCGAGGTCGGGCTGTTCCAGCACCTGCCAGACCCGGGCTTCGTAGAGCGCGGTGACCGCCTGCAGGATGTGGGGATCGCTGATCCGGTCGCAGATGCGAAGCTCGAGGCGATCCAGCTCCCTGGGCGTCGCCGGCCCGTTTGGCCGGATACCGAGCCAGAGGTGGCGCCGGTTCTGCATCGTGCCGGTTTCGAGTTGTTCGTCCATCCAGATGGCGAACGCGGCGGCGTCGGGGAAGAAGGGCACCCGCTCCGGGGTCAGAGGGAAGCGAAGCCAGCGGCTCGAGTGCTGGCCGGTCGGCTTGCCGGCCAGAAAGGGCGACGCCGCGGTCAGGGCCAGGAAGATCGCCGCTTCGAGCCGCAACACGCGGTAGGCGCGGAGCAGCTCGTCCGGTTCGTCGATGCCGAGGTTGATGTGCGTCGAGGCGGTCACGACCCGGTTGCCGTAGGTGTCCCGGATGTAGCGGTAGTAAGGGTTGTCCGGGTCGGAGAAGTGGAAGGAATCCGGGTCGGCCAGGGACAGCGCACCGCCGGGTACCAACGTGCAGTCATGCTCGGCTTCCAGGTAACGGCGCAGGGCGCAGCGCTTCGCCATCAGGCGGTCGATCAGGACCTGGTAGCTGCGGTAGGGCGCCGTAGTGAACTCGACGTTCCGGCCGTCCGGCTCGGTCGTGTAGCCGTCCATCGCGGCCTTGACCTGGGCCGAGAGCGCCAGCACGTGACCGTCGGCGGTGCCGGTGTAGACCTCCTCCTCGAGGCCCTTCAGTAACTGCCGGTGCAGCGATAGTTGGTCTGCGGTCATCTAGCTGCGGGGCCGGTCAGAAGCCGATTCTAGCCACATCCTGCGGCTCGTTCGAGCAATTGCTACGATCGCCGCCCATGGAGATACAGGGCAGGAACTGCGTCGTCACCGGCGGCGCCAGCGGCATCGGCAGGGCGCTCTGCCGGCGGTTCGCCGCCGACGGTGCGCGGGGAGTCGTCGTCGCCGACCGCGACGGCGACGGCGCGGCGGCGGTGGCGGAGGAGATCGGCGCCGCAGCGATCGCGGTGACGGTCGACGTGGCGGTCGAGCGTGAGGTCCAGGAGATGGTCGCCCGCGCGGAGGCCGCCTTCGGCGACGTCGATCTCATCTTCTCGAATGCCGGCATCGGCACTGGAGGCGGCGTCGAGGTGAGCGACGAAGGTTGGCAGAACATCTGGGAGATCAACGTGATGTCCCACATCTTCGCGGCCCGCGCCGTGCTGCCTAAGATGATCGAGCGTGGCGAGGGCTACATCGCGAGCACGGCCTCGGCGGCCGGCCTCCTGTCGCAGATCGGTTCGGCGCCCTACGCGGTGACCAAGCACGCGGCCGTGGCCCTGGCCGAGTGGATCGCCATCACTCACGGCAACGACGGCATTCGGGTCTCGGTCCTCTGTCCGCAGGCGGTGCGCACGGCGATGACCGCGAGGGGCCCCGGCGTGGCCGGCGTCGACGGAATGATGGAAGCGGAAGAGGTGGCCGACATCGTCGTTCGGGCGATCGACCAGGAACGCTTCCTCATCCTGCCGCACCCGCAGGTCCAGGAATACATGCGCCGCAAGACGGCCGACTACGACCGCTGGCTCAACGGCATGAGACGACTGCGTGAGCGCTTCCTGGCCGGCGCGTAAGCGCCGCCGAGACCTTCCCAGGAGCACCGAGAATGAAGCTTGCCCTTGAGTTTCCGAGTGTCGTGTACCGCGAGGGGCCGGAGGCCATCGCCCGGCTTGCCGGCGCGATGGACGAGATCGGCTTCGATCAGCTCGACATCTTCGACCACGTGGTCATGGGCCATGACACGGAGGGCCGGGAAAGGAACCGCTATCCGGCGAAGATGCCGATCATGGAGGCGTTCGCCACGCTCGGCTACATGGCGGCATGCACCTCCCGGATCGGGCTTGGCACCGAGGTCCTCGTGCTGCCGCAGCGCGAGCCGGTGCTGACCGCCAAGCAGGCGGCGACCCTGGACACCCTGTCCGGCGGCCGCCTGCGTCTGGGCCTCGGCGTTGGCTGGCAGGAGTCGGAGTACGAGGCCCTGGGCCACGACTTCACGAACCGCGGCCGGCGCATGGACGAGGCGATCGCGGTGCTCCGCGCCTGCTGGAGCCAGGATCCGATCGACTTCGAGGGCGAGTTCTACCGGCTCGAAGCGATGGCGATGGAACCCAAACCGCCGCGTGGCGGAGCGCTGCCGATCTGGATCGGCGGCCATAGCGAGGCAGCCTTTCGCCGGGCCGGACGGCTCGGCGAAGGCTGGATGGGAGTTGCCTCGCCGGAGCTCTTCGAGAACGGCGCCCAGGCCATCGCGGCGGTCCGCAGGTACGCCGAGGAGGCTGGCCGGGACCCTTCGGCGCTCGAGTTCCAGGCGCAGGTGTCACCGCCTCCGCGGCCCGGCAACGAGAGCGACCGGACCTTCTACACGGAGCCCGACCGTGTCGCCGCGGCCGCCGCGGAGCTGGGCGAGATGGGGTTCGACGGCGTGGCCCTGAACCTGACCGGCCTGTTCCTGGCAGGCGCCCGGACGGTCGACGCGATGATCGACGGCGCCGCCGCGCTCCACGAGAAGCTGCGGGCCGAGTTGGGTTAGTCCGAAGCCGCCGCCTTCGCCTCGTCGCGGTTGCGCAGCCACTGCCTGTAGGCGCCGATCATCAGCCAGGCGCCGGCCGCGAGGAGGCCGAGGGGCCAGTACTCCCACACCCGGTCGATGTCGTAGCCGAAGGTGTAGTCGAGCAGGGCCAGGAAGCCGATGATGAAGAGTCCGGCGCCGGCCAGCAGGCCCAGTTGCCCGTTGGCGTGCGGTGTCGGGGCGTCCTGCAGCCCGAGATCCGTGGCGAAGCCGCGCTCGATCAGGGAGGCCTGCCGGTAGGCGTCGATGATGTTGAAGAGCCACACGAAGGCCACGACCATTCCCATCACGCCTTCCTCGGTGGCGAGATAGATGGAACCGACCGCCAGCAGGAAGAGCACGATGCCCCGCTGGTAGAGGCCGTTGTAGATGTGGCCCAGCCCGGGGAAAAGGGCGAGGATGACGCTGATCACGTGGCGGGTTGTGAGGCTTCCCTGCGTGGACGTCGGCGGCGGCGGCGGGGTCTGTTCGCTTTCGGTACTCATGCGGAAGTTCCCTCCCTCGGGGTTTGTGGGCGGTCTCCACCCGTGGGCGGAGGACTGTCGTCATTGCCGGTATCGGTCCATGGCCACAGGCCGCCCAGTTTGCGGGCGGCCTCGGAGGACGAGTCGACCGCGCTCTGAAACCAGGCGCTCACGCGGTCGGTGGCCAGGACCAGGGGGTCGGTGAAGAAGCCGACCGGGGGGTGGAGATTCTGGACGGCGCCGAAACGCTGCGCGACCCCCGCCTGCATCGAGGAGCCGGCTTCGGCGACGGGCTCGAGCACGTGCTCGCCGGCCGCGGCGCCGAGATTCGCGGCGGCCTTGCGGCCGGCGGCCACCGGGTCGCCGGGAAGCAGGGTCAGGGCAACCGCGAGCACGTAGCTGGCGGCGACCGCAGTCGCGGTCCGGGGCGGCGCGCCGGGAACCGCGGGCCGGTGCGCCGGCTTGCGCTCCGGGATCGCTCGCAACCGTTCCAGCAGAGCCGGTGGTGGCTCGAGTTCGGATCCGACCAGCGACTCGAGCTCCGCGGCTCGCGCCTCGCCATCGCGGTGGAGCGGCGCGCCGACGGCGATCTCGAGCAGTCCGGCCTGAAGTTCGGTGGAGACGGGCAAGTCGGCGCCAAGCTCTTCGATGCCCGGCATCCGTTCCAGGGACGCTGCCTCCGGAGGGGTCGCCCTGTGTTGACGCTGGCGGCTCACCGGTAGGCTCCACCGCGGGTCGGCGTGGAGTCACCGAGGGCCTGCCGCTTGCGGTCGATCCGGCGGATGAGCTCAAGGCGAGCGCGCCGCAATCTGGACTTCATCGTCCCCTCCGGCAGGTCGAGAAACGCGCAGATATCCGCGTAGCTCAGACCCTGAAGATCGCGAAGCGTCAGGATCTCGGCGAAGGGCTCCGGCATCTCCTCGATGACCCCGTAGACCAGGCGCAGCTTCTCCCTTCGTTCCGCGCGGGCGGCCGGGTCGCTGCCGCCGGCCTGGTGCTTCAGAATCTCCTCCGAGACCACGACCGTTCGCCGCTCGGTCCGGGTCCGCCGGTAGTGGTCGATGCAGAGGTTGCGGGACAGGCGGAGGGTCCAGCCCGCCAGCGGCACGTCGCCGCGGTAGCGGCCGAGGTTGCGGTAGAGGCGCAGGAAGATCTCCTGGGTCAGGTCCTCGGCCTCGGCCCTGTTGCCGGCGAACTGGAAGGCGATGTTGTAGATGCGCCGGCCGTAGCGCTCGATCAGCTCGGCCCAGGCGTCGGCGTGGCCGGCGGCGGCGCGCCTGGCGAGGAACAGGTCGGGGTTGGGTTCTTGCGACTGTCGCTTGGAGGCCATCGTTCTCTGATCAGGAAGACGCATGATGCCCGGCCGAAGTTTCCTGTAGGGCGCCCGTGGATCCTGCATAATCCACCGTCCCACCTGTTCCCGTCTTCGCCGGGCTTCGTCCGCGCTGGAGGGATCGCCATGCCCGAACGACGACGCATTCTGGTCACCAGCGGCCTGCCCTACGCCAACGGCCCGATCCACATGGGCCACCTGGTGGAGGCGGTGCAGACCGACATCTGGTGCCGGTTGCAGCGCATGCGCGGACACGAGTGCTACTACGTCTGCGCCGAGGACGCCCACGGCACCCCGATCATGCTGCGCGCCGAGCGGGAGGGAATCTCTCCGGAAGAACTGATCGTCCGGCTGGCGGACGAGCACCTGGAGGACTACCGGGCGTTCTCGATCCACTTCGACAACTACTACACGACGCACTCGGCCGAGAACCGCAAGCTGGTCGAGGGAATCTACGAGCGGTTGCGCGATCGTGGATCGATCGACCGGCGGACGGTGCGCCAGTTCTACGACCCGGAGCGGGAGATGTTCCTGCCGGACCGCTTCATCAAGGGCACCTGCCCGCGTTGCGGGGCGAAGGACCAGAACGGCGACAGTTGCGACGAGTGCGGCTCGACCTACGAGCCGGCCGATCTGATCGATCCCCGTTCCATCGTGACCGGCGCCTTGCCGGTCGAGAAGGAGTCCGAGCACCTCTTTCTGCGTCTATCCGACTACCGCGAGCTCCTCGAGGAGTGGGTCGGCGGGGGCCGCCTGCAGAGCGAGGTGGTCAACAAGCTTCGCGAGTGGTTCGACGACGGCCTGCGCGACTGGGACATTTCCCGTGATGCGCCCTACTTCGGCTTCGAGATTCCGGATGCGCCGAACAAGTACTTCTACGTGTGGGTCGACGCGCCGATCGGCTACATGGCGAGCTTCCGCCAGTACTGCGACCGGAACGGCCTCGGCTTCGAGGACTTCTGGGGACCGGACAGCGACGCGGAGCTGTACCACTTCATCGGCAAGGACATCCTCTACTTCCACTGCCTGTTCTGGCCGGCCATGCTGCACGGCGGCGGCTACCGCACGCCTTCCTCGGTCTTCGTTCACGGCTTCCTGACCGTCGACGGGGGCAAGATGTCGAAGTCGCGCGGCACCTTCGTCATGGCGCGCACCTACCTGGAGCACCTCGATCCGGAAGCCTTCCGCTACTACATCGCGGCCAAGTTCAGCAACGGCCTCGCCGACATCGACCTCAACCTGGAGGACTTCGTCCTGCGGGTGAACTCGGATCTCGTCGGCAAGGTGGTGAACATCGCCAGCCGCTGCGCCGGCTTTCTGCACCGGCAGTTCGACGGTCGCCTGGCGGCGGCGCTCGACGCGCCCGAGCTGGCGGCGGCGGCCGCCGCGGAAGCCGAGGAGATCGCCGGGCTCTACGAAGGACGCGACTACAACCGGGCGCTCCGCCGCGTCATCGCGCTCGCCGACCGCGCCAACCGCTACATCGACGAGCGGCGGCCCTGGGAGGCGGCGCGCGATCCGGAGCGCGCCGCGGAGGTGCAGGCCGTCTGCACCACGGGCCTCGAGCTGTTCCGGCAATTGGTCGTGTTCCTGAAGCCGGTCGTGCCGGCGGTCGCCGGGCGGGCCGAGTCCTTTCTGCGGACGGGTCCCCTGGTCTGGGAGGACGTTCACACGCCGCTGCTCGACCGCGAGATCGGTCCCTTCGAGCCGCTGCTTACGCGGGTTCGGCCCGAGCAGGTGGCGGCGATGATCTCGGCTTCGGGTGAGGATGGCGCCGGGTGAGGCGTTGACGGCCGCCGCTCAAGCGGTCGTTCACGACCGGCCGGATTCCGCGGTCACGGCAGACCGTCTGACCAAGGTCTACAAGGTCTACGCCAGCCCCTGGGGGCGGCTGCGGGAGGCGGTGACGAGACGGCCTGCGCACATGCCGTTTCGGGCGCTTGACGACGTCAGCTTCGAACTGCCGGCCGGCGAGGGGCTGGGCGTGGTGGGGGAGAACGGCGCCGGCAAGAGCACCCTGCTCAAGATCGTCGCGGGGGTCACCCGGCAGACCTCGGGCAAACTCGACGTCCAGGGCCGGGTCGCCTCGATCCTGGAACTCGGCTCGGGGTTCCACCACGAGTTCACGGGCCGCCAGAACATCCGCCTGAGCGCCGCGATCGTGGGGCTGGACGAACGGGAGCTCAGGGAGAGGACCGGCGACATCATCGAGTTCAGTGAGCTGGGAGCGGCAATCGACCAGCCGGTGCGTTCGTACTCGACCGGAATGACGATGCGGCTCGGCTTCTCGATCGCGGTCCAGGTCGAGCCGAACATCCTGGTCGTCGATGAGGCGCTCTCGGTCGGTGACGGCTACTTCCAGAAGAAGTGCATGGACCGGCTGCAGGCGTTCGTGGCCGGAGGCGGCACCCTCCTGTTCTGCTCGCACGCGATGTACTACGTCACGGCGTTCTGCCAGGAGGCGCTGTGGCTTCGCCAGGGGGAAGTCGCCGCGGCGGGCCCGGCGCTGCGCGTGGTCGGCGAGTACGAACGGTTCCTGATGGCCAAGAGTGGTGAGAGCGTCCAGGAGAGCGATGGAGGAGCCGATCCGGCAAGCGCCCTGGCGCGAATCGTCGCCATCCGGCCCCACGGCGCCGCCCGGCGCCGGGCTTCGGAGCCCTGGGCTCTCGAGATCGAGTGGGAGAGCCGGGAAGAGGAGCTGGGCTTTCACCTGGCGGTGGGCCTCGACACGGCGGACGGCGTCCAGGTCTGCGCGTTCACGACCGAGCGGGCCGGCTTTTCGCCGGTCAGGGGACGAGGCAGCCACCGGGCGGTGGTGACGGTGCCACGTCTCCCGATGACGAAGGGGGACTACTCGGCCTGCGTGTTCCTGCTGGACGAGGAATCTCTCCACGTCTACGACCGCAAGGTGCAGGCGAATGTCCTGGAGATCGAGGCCGGACGCTTCGAACCGAGCCTGTTCGACGTGCCGCACGAGTGGGAACTCGATGGTCGGCGGTCCGGAACATCCGGGGAGGACGCTTCATGAAGGTACTCATCACACGGCCGATTCCGGAGCCGGCGGTCGAGCGGTTGCGGGCGGAGCCGGGCGTCGAGACGCGGATGCTCGAGGAGGACGCGGCTCTGGACCGCGCGGCGCTGCTCGACGCGGCGGCCGAAGCCGAGGTGATCCTGGCCCTGCTCACGGAACGAATGGACGCGGAACTGTTCGACCGCGCAGGCAGCCTGCGCATGGTGGCGAACATGGCGGTCGGCTTCGACAACGTCGACATCGCGGCGGCGGAGGCCCGCGGCATCTGGGTCACGAACACGCCGGGCGTGCTCGACGGCGCCACCGCCGACCTGGCGATGGCGCTGTTGCTCGCTGCTGCCCGTCGATTGCCGGAAGCCGAGCGGTTTCTGCGCGCCGGCCGCTACCGGCGGTGGGGGCCGATGCTGTTGACCGGCCAGGAGGTCCACGGCAGGACGCTCGGCATCCTCGGCATGGGTCGCATCGGCGAGGCGGTCGCCCGCCGCGCCCGGCTCGGGTTCGGCATGGAGATCCTGTACTGGGACGAGTTGGGGCGTCCGGAGCTGGAACGCGAGCTCGGCGCCCGGCGTACCGAGCTGAACGAGCTACTCGGCGCCGCGGACTTCGTCTCCATCCACCTGCCGCTGACCGAAGGAACGGCCGGCCTGATCGGCGGGGACGAACTCGGCCGGATGAAGCCGACCGCGGTGCTGGTGAACACCGCCCGCGGGCCGATCGTTGACGAAGCCGCCCTGGCGGCGGCGCTCCGCTCCGGCGCCATCTGGGCCGCCGGCCTGGACGTTTTCGAACGCGAACCGGAGGTCCACCCGGACCTGCTCGACCTCGACAACGCGGTTCTGCTGCCCCACATCGCCAGCGCTTCGATCCCGACCCGCCTGGCGATGGCCCAACTGGCCGTCGACAACGTGCTTGCGTTGCACCGAGGCGAGGAGCCGCCGACCCCGGTCGTCCGCGGTGGGTCGAGGCGTTGAACCCGCCCGCGTGGAGTCAGGGAGGGGGTCCCGGACGGACGCGGCGGCGGGTGCGGCGTTGAACCCGCCCGTGTGGGGTCAGGGAGGGGGTCCCGGACGGACGCTCACGCCCGCTTGGTGAATGGGGGTCTGGCGCTCGCTTCGGTCGCCTGCGCTCCGGGAGGGCGTCGGCAGGGGAGAGCTCTACGGCAGGCGCTTGGCTCCAGCCCGCCGGGACCCCCTCCCTGACCCCACACGGGCTGGCGGTCGTCGCTTTGCGACGTACTGGGCGGCGTAGAAGGTGCGGTTGGCAGAAGGGCTGCACTTGGCCGAGGGTGTTCTCTGGGTGCGCGGGTCTTCCGACCCGCTGCCGCCGGAGGCGGCCGGAGAACTGCGCTGGCCGTCAGGCTGGCTCCGCATTCGGTATGGCCTATCCGCGTAAGCGGAAGGGGCGGGCGACGCGGAAGCCGGTTTGGTCGGAGGTGAAATCGGGTGTTTCGTGCTTCATGGGGGCGGGGT
This sequence comes from Candidatus Multivorans sp., assembly GCA_965220845.1. Classification (GTDB taxonomy): domain Bacteria; phylum Acidobacteriota; class Thermoanaerobaculia; order Multivoradales; family Multivoraceae; genus Multivorans. The sequence continues at coordinate 2,470,961 of CBDCRA010000005.1, read as the reverse complement.
GGAGTTCTTGCGGGTGGAGGCGGAAGGAGCCGCCGCAGAGGGTGCGTCGGTCGGGGGAGTCGGCGGGATTCTCGGCGACCCACTCCCAGACGCTGCCCAGCATGCCGTGGAGGCCGAAATCGTTGGCTTCCTTTTTCTCGGGTGGCTGGACGCGACCGTTGGAGTTGGCGGCGTGCCAGCACGAGCGGTCGATGGCTTTGGCGTCAGCGGTCCAGGTGCGCTCCTCGTGGGGCGCAGAAGAACCGAGACAGGCGTAGAGCCACTCCGTTCGGGTCGGCAGTCTCATCGGCTTGCGTGACACTTCGGCGTACCAGCGGCAGTAGGCGTCGGCCTGGTTCCAGCTGATGCCGACGGCGAGATCGCGGTCATCAGGGGAGAGCGGCGACCTCTGGTAGTCCGGGTCGAAGGCCTCGAACTGTTCGTTCGTGATGGGCCACTTGCTGAAGTAGAACGGCTCGACCGTCACCGTTCGTCCGTCGATGAGGACCTCACCGCCCGGAACGAGCCAGAGGATCGTTCGCGGGACGTGGGCGTAGGAGCGGGGCAGCGGTCGGCGGCTGCTGGCCACGAGGTTGGAGCCGCTCAGGAGGGGCGGCTGCCGAACACCTTGGGCGTCGGCATCCGGGCGCGGATCGACTCGAGTTCGTCGACGGTGACGGTCGAGATCCCGTTCTTGCGGCAGTGGGACTCGACCGAGCGCACGACCATGCCGCGAACGAAGGCCGGTACCCGCTTCATGCGTGCTTCGGCTTCGGGTTCCCAGGCGATGCTGGTCGAACTGTCTTCGCCGTAGCGGGCGAGCGAGGCCAGCCCCGTGCGGTCGCCGAACGCCTGGAGCCGGTCCGCCGTGAACGTGCCGGGTTCGTGGGTGCAGAGGGGATCCTCCGCCATCAGGTCGCCGGTCATGCCGAAGGCCCGGGCGCGGCAGCCGCCGCAGACCGTCGACAGCTCGCAGGAGCCGCAGCGGCCGCCGAGATCGTTGCGCCGGCGGATCGACTGGAAGAGGTCGGAGTCATTCCAGAGATCCGAGAGCGTCGACCGCTTCAGGTTGCCGCCGAACACCGGCAGGTAGGGGCAGGGCGTGACGTCTCCGTTGGGTCGGATGCCCATGTAGTGGGTTCCGGCCGGGCAGCCGCCGGCGCCGCCGTCGTACGCCTTGAGGAAGGGCGAGTCCGGGTCCCCTTCGAGCAGTTGCCGGACGTAGTGGGGCGCGCACTTCGCGTTGACGACCATGCGACCCCGGTAGTTCTGCTGGATCGACGTGAGGGCGGCCAGCACGTCGTCGTAGTCGGACGGCGACAGGTCGGAGACGAACTGGCCCCGGCCGGTCGGAACCAGGAAGTACAGGTTCCAGACCCGGGCCTTGAGTTCGCTGTAGGCGAACTCGGCGATCTCCTCGAGTTGCCCCCGGTTGTGGGCGCCGGCCGTGGTCTGGATGATGAAGGGCAAACCTGCCGTGGCGAGGTGCCCGGCGCCGTCGACCGTGTTCTGCCAGGCGCCGCGAACCCGCCGGAAGCCGTCGTGAACCTCGGCGTCGAGCGCGTCGAGCGACAGGGCGAGGCCGCGGACGCCCTCGCCGGCCAGGATCCGGGCCAGGTTCTCGGTGATCCGGACGCCGTTGCTGCCGACGACGACCCAGAGGTCCCGTTCCGCCGCGTAGCGCACGATCTCCAGGATGTCCCGGCGCAGCAGCGGCTCGCCGCCGGTGAGGATGACCAGGGCTTCGGGAGCGAACTCGCAGATGTCGTCGATCACCTTGCGGCACTCGTCGGTCGAGAGCTCCGAGCGGTCGGCGAAGTTCTCCGTCCGGACCAGAGGCTTGCCGCCGGCGTCGAGGTAGCAGTGTTCGCAAGCCAGGTTGCAGCGGTAGGTCAGGTTCCAGGAGATGACGTACGGTCGCGCGAAGGCGGCCGGATTCACGCTCGCCTGCCGCTCCAGGGGTGACACCGTCATCGTTGTCTCCGGGCGGTCAGGCGATGCCGAAGAACGAGCGGGCGCGTTCCAGGACGGCCGCGTCGACCTCTTCGTAGCCGTGGTCCTCGGCGAACTTCTCGATCCCCGCGATCGCCGAGGTGCGGACGATGTCCGGGATGTTCGCGAGCCGCTCGCGGGCCTCGGCCGTCCAGGGAATGCCGCCCGGGTCGCCGTTGCCGCTCGCGACCGGGTTGGCCGTCTCCCCGGCGGCCGTTCCGGTCACCGGAACGCCCATGTCGGCCAGCATGCCGGTGAACGGGCACTTCGAGGCCGCCGCGGCCGTCTCGGGATCTTCCGCGGCGCCGATCTTCACCCCGAGCGAACCGACGACCTGAGTCTCGTGCGGGTTCGTCATCATCGCCATCTCGGCCGAGCAGACGGGACAGACGTAGACGAGGGCGACCGAGCCGCCCTCGGGGCCGATCGCGTGCTTGAGCTTCATCTGTTCGTCGCAGGGTACGCAGAGGAACTTCATCAGGTCTCCGGATCAGCCGGCCCGCCGCTCGGCGAGGCCGCTCAGAATGGAGTCGGCGGCGGTCTCGATCGCCCGGACCGCCGGCCCAGGCGGCAGCTCCGGGTCTCCGGCGTCGGAGGCCGCGGCCAGTCGCGGATCGAACGGTATCGAAGCGAGCACGGGGAGTCCAAGTTCGGGGGCCGTGCCGTCCGAGCCGTCGAACAGGGCCCGGACATCGTCGCAGCTGCCGCAGTAGTAGCCGCTCATGTTCTCGATCACGCCGAGCGTCACGTTCCGGGTGCGCCGCAGGGCGGCGGCCGAGCGCGCCACAACGCCTTGCGCCAGTGCGGTCGGAATGGAGACGAGGACGAAACGGGCCCCCGGTCCCAGAACCTCGGCGTACTGGAGCGTGCGCTCGGCCCCGGGCGGCAGGTCGACCAGGAGAACGTCGAGACGCCCCCAGTCGACCAGCCCTAGCAGTTGCTGGAAAAGGTTGAACTCGCGGGTGGCGCGCCAGACATGGGAGTCGCCGCGGGCGACGCTGGCGAAGTCCAGGTCCTCGGATTCCGGCACCGCGGAGCCCATCGATACGACGCCGAGTCCGGTCGATGTGCGAGGCAGCGCCATGCCGCGGCCGCCCGGAAGCAGGGCCGCGTTCTCGAGGCCGGCGAGACGCGCCTGGCAGGGGCCGTTCAGGTCGGCGTCGAGGACGGCGCAGCGTCGGCCGCGGCGCTCCATTGCCAGGGCCAGTTGCATGGTCAGGGTGCTCTTGCCGACTCCTCCCTTGCCGGAGCCGATGGCGACGATGTGCTCGACGCCGGCCAGGGCCTCGGCGATGCGTTCCCGCTGCCGGCCGACCTGGCCGACGATGTCGGAACCGCCGTCATCGATCAGGTCGAAGTAGCTCTTCATCGCGGGTGCGAGAGTACCAAGTCCTCAAGCAGGAGCGGCGTCGTTCTCGTAGCGAATCGTCCTGGCGCCGGGCCTGAAGCCGTATTCCTCGAGGCGGCCGGGGGGCGCTTCCGACGGATGGACCCGCGGCAGGTGGAGCGGCCGGCCGGCGCGGTCGGACGCCACGGCGAGGAGGGGGCGCAACAGCGCCGGGACGGGCGTCTTGCCGCCGAGGGCGAGGATCTCGAGCGGAGCAGCGGACGGAGTCGAGAGAAAGGGCAGGGGCTGGTCCGCATGGTCGAGGCCGCGGTGGAGCAGATACGCCTCGAAGCCCCGGTCGGTGGCGATCGCCAGGCCCCGCGGCCGGTCACGGAGGTTCCGGACGCTTTGGGGAGAGCGCTGCCAGCAGCGGTCGAGTTCCGGGACGGCCTGGAAATCTGCCTGCGACACGAGCTCGGCGGCGGAAACGCCGGCGACGAGGTCGACGCCGGGGACGTCGGCCGGCGCCTCGCCCGCGCAGGAGTAGTCCGTCAGGACGTCTCGCTCGGTGAATCCGCAGGCCTCGAAGAAGCGGCGCCCGAGGGCGTCGTCCTCCGGTAGTTCGGCGAGCATCAGGGTCGGTTCGAGGATCGCCATCTTCTGGCTCAGGGAAGTCATCATGTGGCGGCCGTGACCCCGGCGGCGGTGGTCCGGGTGGACGGCGACGTGGAGCACCAGGCTGGCGATCGGCTCCCGCTTCGCGGCGATGAGCACGCCGATCGGATCGGAACCCTCGAACGCGACCATGCAACTGCTGGTCCAGAGGTTCATCTCCCGGCCCAGCCGTTTCATGTGATCCACCGTCAGGCTCCAGGGCCGGGCGCCGGAGCCGACGTTGCAGCGTTCGTACGCGTCGACGATGAGGGGCACGTCGTCCGAACGGCAGAAGCGGTAGGCGGTCACCCGTTTACTCCGTCCGCGTGACCGTCGCGGTCGCCAGCCCGGCAGGGGAAGCCGCCGAGCCGCTCGGCTCCCGTTCGGGTACGCGGAGAAGCAGGAGGGCCATCATGGAGAAGGCGTACAGGCCGACGAACGTTGTGAAGGCCGGGTCGTAGCTGTGGAAACGATCGTAGACGTAGCCCGCGAAGGGGACGCCGACTACCTGGATCGGCAGCAGCATGGGACTCATCAGGCCCATCACGCGGCCGAAGGAGCGGCGGCCGAAGCAGGCCCCGATCAGCGTTCCCCACAACGGCATGATGCCTCCCATGCCAAGGCCGAAGACGGCGACGGCGCCGAGAACAGCCGGATAGCTCTCGGCCCGCAGCAGGCCGCCGGCGCCGGAGCCCATCAGGCCGACCGCCAGCCACATGGCGCCGCGGCTGCTCAGCCGGTCGCTGATCCAGCCGAACACGACCTTTCCCAGCACTCCCATGGCCGCGATCGTGGACAGGCAGAAGGCCGCCTCGACGGGCGGGAAGCCCAGGTCCGTCGCGTGGGCGATGATGTGGGTGAGGATGGCGGAGTTGGCGCAGAAGCACATCGACACAACAGCGACGATGACCCAGAAGTTGCGGTTTGCAAGCGGCTGCGTCCACTCCAGGCGCGGGCGTCTGGGCGGGGCGCCGCCGGCCGTGGGCAGGGGTGCGACAGGTTCGACGCCCGCCGGCCCCTCCCCGGCCGCCGGCGCCGCCGTCCACTCGCCGGCCAGCGAAGTCGCTGCCCCGTCGGGGTGCAGGCCTATGTCCTCGGGCCGGTCGATCACCCAGCGCCGGATGGCCGGCAGGACGAAGAGAAGGGTCAGCGCGCCGTAGAGCACGAACGTGCCGCGCCAGCCGATCAGGTCGATCAGCCGTGTCGCAACGGGCGCCATGACGACGCCCGAGAGGGAGATGCCCATCGTGGCGATGCCGAGAGCCATGGCGCGCCGGCGGACGTACCAGTTGGCGACCAGGGTGGAGGCGGTCACGCCACCGATCAGTGCCGCTCCCAGGGCCAGGAAGGTGCCGAGGACGAGGTAGAACTGGATCAGATTCTGGACCGTCGCGGTCAACAGCAGGCCAAGGGCCAGGAGCCAGGTGCCCGCGGTCATGATCCGTTTCGCGTGACCCTGGTCCAGGGCGTGGCCCAGGAACGGCGCCACCAGGCCGTTCGTCATGCCGAAGACGGCCACGCCGATGCCCACGCCGGTCCGGCCGCCGCCGAACTCCGAGGTCAGGGCGACGAAGAAGGCGCTGAAGGAGTAGAAGCCGAACCCGACGGACACGAAGAGCGCCAGGAAGGAGACGAAGATGATCTTCCAGCCGTGGAAGGGAGCGTTGGCGGGAGGCGTCCGCATGATGGTCGTAGCGCGGGCCTTCTGGCCCGCGATCCGGACGCTCGGCGCAAAGCGGCGAGCGCCTGAGGTTCGACTAGCTGGTGGCCTGCCTCAGCAGGTCGTCCAGCTTGAAGACCTCTGCCGCGTTCTCGCGCAGGAACTTCGGCCAGACGTGGTCGCGGAGCGGCAGGTCGTCCATCTCGGTGAAGATCCGCTCGTAGGAGAGGCCGGGGAAGTAGCCCGCGTACATGAACTTGTTCGGTCCCCGCTTGTTCGCGAATTCGATCACGTTGCGGGGGTAGTGCTTGGGCGCCCAGGCCGAGGGCGAGTAGTAGAGGTTGGGCCACTTGAGCATCAGCTTGACGCAAAGGTCGGTCCACGGATCGCCGCCGTGCCGCATGACGACCCGGAGCTCGGGGAAGTACCAGGCGACTTCGTCGAGCAGGCCGGGATGCTGGCACTTGTAGGGAACTCGCGGCCCCGGCACGCCGACCAGCATGTTGATCGGGATGTCGAGTTCGACGCACTTGGCGTAGATCGGGTAGAAGCGCTTGTCGTCGATCGGCACCTGGGGATACGCCAGGCACGGCGCGGCGGAGGCGGCGCGGATGGCCGGGTGGAGCCTGACCGTCGCCTCCATCGCCCGGACGCCGTCCATGCCGGCGTTCGGATCGACGCCGACGGCGCCGAAGAAGCGGCCGGGGAACTCCTCGAACACCTTGAGCGCCGGTTCCGGGTTCTGGGCGCTGACACCGATCTGGGCGATCCGGACGCCAAAGGCGTCCATCATCGCGACGACGTCGGCCGCCGTCCAGGCTTTGTCCATCCGCCGTCCGGCATCCTTGAACAGGTACTGGGCCGGATGATGGGAGAAGTCCTCCGTCCCGCGGTCACGGCTGAGCCTGCGCACGGCCTCCATGCCCATGCCGGCGCCGCCGGCGGGAATGTCGAGGAACAGGTCGACGACGCCGATATCCCTGGGTCTGCTCATCTTCGCTCCTGGTCCGGATCCGGGTTGCCGCTCGTGGTTCCGGCGGCGAATGCGACGACCTCGATGGCGGCTTCGCGCATCGTAACCGCGAGTGTGCGTCCGTCGGGGCTCACGCTCGGCTGAAGCGCGCCGAGCGCGCCGGTCGTCACCTGTTCCGTCGCGCCGGTCGAGATGTCCACCCGCCACACCTGGAACGGCCCGAAGCGGTTGTTGCGCGAGTAGAAGAGCGACGCGCCGTCGGCGCTCCACTCGGGCGCGCTGTACGGTTCGCCATTGGCGAAGGAGAGGACAGCCGTGGGGGTGCCGCCCGCGGCCGGGACGGTGTAGACGGTGACGCGTCCGTCCTCGAACGAGCGTCCGTAGAAGGCGAGCCGTTCGCCGTCCGGCGAGAAGCGGGCGCCCATGGCATAGCCTTCGAACCCGTCGAGCGGGACCCGAAAGGGGTCGGCGGCCGCGAGCCCGGTAGCGGGATCGACGGCGATCGTGTACACGGACCCCGGGTTCCCCTCGCCTGGCGGGCCGTGACTGCTGAAGGCGAGCGTTCGCCCGTCCGGGCTCCAGTCCGGCTCTCCGGTGTCCGCGCCCGGTCCGAACCGCGTGAGTCGTGTGGGTCGCTCGCTCGCGTCAACCGGAACGAGCCATATGTCGTCGCTCTGCTCCAGGTGCCCGTGGAAGGCGAGCCACCGGCCGTCGGGCGACCACGCGGCGCCGTAGTCCTCGTGCTCCTCCGAGAGGAGCGTCCGGACCGTGCCGGTCGGGGCGCCCTCCGGGTCGAGGTCCAGGACGCCGAGGTCGAAGTCGACCGGCATGCGGAGGCGCCGCCAGGAGAACGTGATGAAACCAAGCGCCCTTCCGTCAGGGCGCCAGGAAGGCAGGAAAGTGCTCCCGCTGCTTGCCGTCGTTACGTCAACGGGTTCCCCACCGCTCGCCGGAACGAGGCCCACGGCGGTGCGCGTGTGGTACACGCTGAGAGCGACGCGGCCGTCGGCCAGCGGCGTCACCGCGAGCACGTCGCGGTCGTCGCGCGTCAGTCGTTCGGCCGGGCTGCCGTCCAGCGGCACGCGCCAGCCGACCAGGTGCGAGTCGTCGGGCCCCGCCGCCGCGAGATAGAGCGTGTCTCCCCCGGGGGACCACTCCACGCGGCTGTCCCATCCGAAGCGGAAGTCGGCGGCGAGCGTGCGCGTCTCGCCCGTCGCGATCTCGGCCACGGCCAGGTCCGCGCGGTACCCTCCCGCGAGCTGGAGGTGCGCGACCGAGCGCCCATCGGGAGAGCGCACGGGTCCGGCCCATCCGTCGGCGTCGTCGAAGAGCACCGTCGCCTGGCCCTGTTCCGGCTCGTACGCGACCCACGCGCTATCGCCGTCGGCGTGCCGAAGTGCGGTCACGGTTCCGTCCGGCAGCAATCGCGGATGGTCGATGCGTGCCTCCCCGGGATCCACGATGCGCGACTCCTGGCCGGTGGTCGGGTCCAGAGTCCAGACCCCGTGACTCGCGGGCCGGCGGTCGACGTACACGACGCGCGAACCGTCGGGCGACCAGGTCACCCGGAACCGTTCCGCCGGCGTCGTCGTCAACACGCGCCCCACCCCGGTCGCAACGTCGTAGACCGTCAGCGATCTGGCGCCGGCGGCAAAGTCGGCGAACACGACGCGGTCGCCGCCAGGCGACGGGATGCCCGGGTAGGCGTCGTAGAGGTCCGTGTGAACGTGTCGCGCGAGCACGACGTCCGAGGCCTCCTCGACCTCCTCGACGCTGCCTCCGCACGCCGCCGCCGCGAGGAGCGGCGCGGCGACGAGGCCGCGGCACACAGCCGACCGACGCCATGTCCGCCGCGGTGACTTCACTCAGGCTTCCGGTTCGCCGCCCTTGCGCTTCTCGTCGAGGGCCGACATCAGGCCGACCTCGTTCAGGTAGGCGCCGGCCTTCGCGTCCTTGGCCGCCTCGACCTGGGCTTCGCTGGCGCCGGCTTCGGCGAGAGCGGAGAAGGGGCACCTGCCGGCCGAGGTCGCGGCCTTGGCTTCCGCCTCGGCGACGCCGGCAGCCGGCGACTCGTCCGTCTTGCCGATCTCGTAGGCCGCGATCATCTGCTCCATCAGCTCGCGGCCGAGCGCGATGCCTTCCTCGACCGTCTTGATGCCGATCTGTGGAACGTGCTTCTCGCGGGCCACGAGCTCGACGCGCTCCTGGGTCCGGTCCCGCATGAAGCCGGCGGGAACCCGGAGGATGCGCTCGACCGCTTCGGCGGTCCACTCGTGGTTCGAGAGCAGCGGCACCCGGTCGTCGTCGCGGGCGATCAGCTTCCGCTCGTCCGCGGGTGCCTCGGCGGCGCCGTTGCCGTTCGCCCCGGCGGCCTTCTCGCGGGCCTCGATCGTCACCGGCTCGCCGGTCTCCTCCTCGATCATCACCCGGGCGAACTCGAAGGTGACGGTCGGCAGCTTGCTCATCCGTGCCTTCTTCTCGATCCGTGCCTTGGCGCGGCGGCGGCGGTAGGCGTCCTCGATCGTCTTGAGGGCCAGGCGGGCGTCGGCGGTCCACTTCAGCTTCCGGCCGTCGTAGGTGGTCTCGACCTCGAGGCCGCCTTCCATCTCGGCGATCCGATCCAGCATCTCCTCGGTGATCTGTTCGAAGGACTCGCTGCCGCAGACGCCGCAGCGGACGGGATCGGGCTCGGCTGACGTCACGCCGCACTTGCGGCAGATGAAGGTGGGCCGGCTGCGCGCGAGTTGCAGGGCGACCTTCTCGGCCAGGGCCTCCGTCTCGCGTGCCGTGTACTTCGGCATGTAGCGGTCCATCGCCTCGTCGAGCACGTCGCTCGAGATGACGCTGTGGCCCTGCTCGACCGCCAGCCGGTAGAGGGCGGTGCGGGCGATGCCGCGCACCTGCTCGGGGACGCGCTCGAAGCGCTCCTCGGCCTCAGGCGTCCACCGGATGCTCTCCTCGGCCTTGACGTCGAGTTCCGGATACTCCAGGCGGGTGGTGAGCAGCAGGTCGCACGGGCACGAGCGGAGCAGGTTCTCCGCGTTGCTGCCGAGACCGGTCTCGCTCTCGTCGCTGTGGACGCCGACGCGGCCGATGACCAGCATCCAGGGGTCGATCTTCCGGGCGTGATCGAGGACCTTCTGGAACGCCTTGCCGTCGAGCAGGGTCTTCGTCAGTTCAACGCCGACCTCGGTCGCCATCGTCTCGGCGACATCGAGGTGCGACTGGTAGATCTGCGCCAGACCGGTGTCGATGATCTCCTCGTGGAGCTGGTTCTGCTCCTCGAAGCGGAAGATCTTCGCCGCTCGCTCGGTCAGCACGTTGACCACGCCCTTGAACACCGAGTAGTGGAGGTACGGGTCGTAGACCGAGATCGCCTCGACCTTCTTGCCGAAGGTCTTCGCCAGGTCGATCGCCGTCATCAGCGCGCCGAACGACTGGGGCGAACCGTCGACGCCGACCAGGATCGTGTCGCGGCCGTCGGCCTCGGCGTGCTGGCCGTTGCCGTTCCCGTTCGACGCCGTAGGCAGCCGCTTGATGACCAGCACGTCCCGGTCGGCGGTGCGGGCGACGCGCTCGCAGACGGAGCCGATCTGGGTGTCGCGGACCCGGCCGATCCCCATCACGCCGAGCACGGTCAGGTCGTAGGCCGACTCGCGGATGTCGCGGACGATCTCGACGTGGTGCTTGCCGTCCATCATCTTCGGCTCGAACGCGAGCCCGGCGTCGTCGCAGACCGCCTTCATCGGCTCGAGGTAGCTCTCGGAGATGAGCTCCAGGCCCATCGTGATCAGCGAATCGTGGATCTTCCGCTGACGGTCGAGCTCCGTCTCCTCGAGGTACTCATCCGGCAGCGTGTACTCCATCTGCTTGAACCGGTAGTCGTGCATGCTGGCCGCGTAGACGTGGCAGCCGACCATCGTGGAGTCGAACCTGCGGCCCAGCTCGACCGCCGAGGCGATCGCCTGGTTCGAGTAGTCCGAGTTGTCGACGGGGACGTAGATCGTCTTGTACATGGTGTGTCTCTTGTGTTGACGGAGTGTCGGGTCAGAGAGATTCGGGTGTGTCGGAAGGCTTCGGCTCAGACGGCGGGGGCCTCGGTCGTGGCGAGGGTCGTGCCCGCGGCTTCGTCGCCGGTCGCCTGCTGGCGGGCACGTCGGCGAACCAGGAAAACGACCAGCAGTTCGAGCACGAGCACGATGATGGCGGCCCGGACGATGGGGAACGTTGTCGCCGGCTGCACGCTCGGCTCGGTGTAGACGTAGAACCAGGAGGACAGGGCCCGCTTGTTCCCGCGTTCGCGGTTGAAGCCGTCCCAGACGCTGAAGGCGAGCGGCGTGTACTGCTGCTCGGCGAAGCTGACGCCGGCGCGCGACGAGCGCCGCCGCTTGTACGTCACGGTCCATTCGCCCTGGTCGTAGGAAGTCACGGCTTCGACGATGTCCGCCTCGGTGGGCTCGATCGACTCGCTGCCGCGGCCCCGGAAGGTGTCCGCCACGCCGTAGGTCAGGTTGACGAACCAGAGGTCGACCGGGTTCTGGGAGTCGCCGTACAGGAAGTACGGCTTGAGTTCGGGAGTTCCTTCAGGCGCCAGCGAGGCCGGGAACTGCAGCGCCACGGCGTCGGAGAACTCGGCGCCGGAGGGCCCTGCGTCGGCGGCGCCGAAGAAGTCGTCGCCGCTATCGCCGAAGAAATCGTCGCCGCTATCGCCGAAGAAGTCGTCTTCCGCGGGCGCTTCCTCGCCGCCGAAGTCGCCGAAGAAGTCGTCGGAGTCGCCACCGTCGTCGCCCGCATCGTCGCCGATGCCGTTGTCCTCGTCCCACATCGGCACTTCCAGGCTCGGGTTGTTGCGGCCCGAGGTGTCGGCGCGGAGATCGTGCCAGCGGACCCGGAACGCGATCTCGTCGCGGTTGTAGACCGCCTGGGCCTCGATCGAGGTGACCGAGGGAAAGAAGTTGCGTCCCGGTTCGGTGATCTGGCCGACCAGGGGGAAGCGGGTCATCGGCGCGGCCTCGAACAGCGCGTCGAGCGTCTCCCCGTTCTGCAGGTCGATCGGCTCTTCCGAGTAGACCGCCGTTATCAGGGTGCCGTAGTTCGGATCGTCTCCGTCGCCCAGGGAGTAGACGTAGTTCACCAGGTGCTGCCGGTCCTCGATCTCGAGCGAGTCGGCGTAGGACGGCATCGGCGTGCCGTTCAGCCCGGTGGAGAAGGTGCGGTAGATGTCTTCCTTGGTCGGTCCGCCGCGGTAGGTCCAGCGCTGGGTGAGGTCGGCGGCCTTGATCGGGTCGCCCTTGTCGTTGACCAGGGTCGGCGCCGATGGCCCGTCGCCTCGCCCGACCTCGCCGTGGCAGGAGTTGCAGCCCTGCTCCTCGTAGACCACGCGGCCGCGGGCGATCGACTCCTCGGTCGATTCGAGCGGCCGGGGAATCTCGATCGGCTCGCCGTAGCGGTCGGGGTTCTCGAAGTCGGGCGAGAAGGACTTGAGGTAGTAGATGACGTTCTGGATCTCGGCGCTCGTCAGGTTCGGCCAGCCCGGCATCGACGTGTAGGGGGCGCCGATCTCGATCACCCGGCGCAGGTCGTCGTCGGTGGGCAGCATGCCGTTCGGCGTGGTGCGGAACTTGTACGTACCGGTCGTGAAGTCGCGCGGCTTCGGTTTGACCCGCGGCGTGGCGTAGCCGTTGCCGTCGCCCGTGTCGCCGTGGCACTGGCCGCAGTACTTGTCGTAGACGACCTTGCCGGCCGCGCGCTGCTCCTCGGTGCCGAGGTCGACCTGGGCACCGGCGGGCAGGGCCAGGAGCAGAGCGGCGGCGAATGTCGCCATGGCCCGAGCGCGTCGTGTGGCGTGCGCGGTCATCAGTGCTGCCCCAGGGCGCGCGGCTCGTAGCCGTTGAAGTCGTAGATGAACAGGTTGACGTCCCACATCTCTTCGGTGGTCAGGAACTTCTCCCAGGCCGGCATCATGCTGTCCCAGGGGGTCCCCGCCCCCGGAAGGCCCGGAGCACCCTTGGCGATCCGCCAGTGGACGAAGGAGGACTGCAGGATCGGCAACGTGCCGACGTCGTTGAAGTTGGAGGGCACGGGATTCAGGCCGTGAGCGAACATGCCGTCTCCGCCCATGCCGTCGCCGTGGCACCAGAAGCAGTTCTCGTAGTAGACCCGCCGCCCGTTCTCCAGGTGCTCTCCGTACAACTCCGGATCGTCGTGCTTGTAGTGGAGGTACGGGTTTTCAGCCGTCGCCATGTCGACCGTCTCGTCGTGGACAGTCATCTCCGTGGGCGGCGGCGGATGGACCTCCCGGCCGAAACCGGGCGCCTCCAGCGGCACGTTCAGATCGGCGTAGACGTTGTAGGCGGCGAGGGCCGGCAGGGCGACGAGAAGCCCGGCGAGGGCCAGGCGGTAGCGTGGTTCGAGAATGAGCCGCACGATCGGCTGGACCGTCTCCGACAACCGTTCGCGGCTCGAGGAGGCGAAGCAGAGGAGCGCGAGCCCGGTGATTCCGAGGTAGATCGTCGCTACGGACTGCGGGATCGGCACGGCGAAGCCGTACTTGAAGAAGGCCCACAGGGCGACCCAGGTGTAGAGGAGCCAGGTGAGAGTGTTGGCCCGGCGCCAGGCGAGCACGCCGCCGACCGCGGCCAGGACGATGACGACGGGAAGGTTGAGTCCCAACATGATCAGTTCCGGCAGGTTCGAGGGGCTGAAGGTTGACCGTTTCGGGCGCGGTCACCCTTCGAAACAGCGACGGGCAGGCGGTTGTTCCTCATCTGTTCAGAGATTTCTGAAAGTTCACGTCAATAGCCGAGGTCGGTGTCCAGGGTCACGTTCGGCGTACCGCCCAGGCTCTGCAGCCAGGCGATCACCGCCTTGATCTCGTCGTCGGAGAGGTTGATCGGCGGCTGGTTGATGGCCTGCATTCCGTCGGCAAACCCCGGGACGATGAACGCGGCCGGTTCGTAGAGCGACTGGGCGAGATACTCCAGCTCGGACAATCCGTCCACCTGAGTGGCGGCGCGGCCGCCGATGCCGTCCAGGTCCGGATAGCGCAAGGGGCCGCTCTGGCCGACCGTGTGACAGCCGACGAGGCACTGGCCCTTGCCGCTCGCCAACTCCGCTCCGACCGCGACCAGGTCCTCCGTCGTCATCTCGGCGTTGATCAGGACCGGCGGCGGTGGATGGGATTCCTTCTGCGGCACGATCTGGCCCAGGTACATGTAGAACGCCGTGGTGCCCAGCACCAGAAGGACCAGCCGCAACGGCATGGGAACGGAGAGCTTCATGCCGCCTGGCCCCCTTCGAGCCGGCCGCCGTCCTCAGGGGCAGCGCCCGGCGCGTAGTCCTTCTTGCCGCTCAGGCTGCTGAGCCAGAAGACGACGCCGATCAGCCCGAAGAAGATGAGAACCGTGACGGAGACGACCTGCGTCGCGAAGCCGAGACTGGGCGTGTAGGCGTCCGGGGAGGTGTCCAGGATCACGCCGTACACGTGCCATTCCTGGCGCAGGCCGGAGCGGACGTAGCCCATCAGCCCCATCAGCCAGGTGAAGCTGAGGGCAATGAAGATGAGGGCGTACTGCGAGACGGCCGGGATTCTGCCCCATTTGGTTTCGCCCGACTGCGCGGCGTTGCGGTACAGGGGCAGGTCGATCACCGTGATCACCACCAGCGCCGCGAGCACCGAGTAGACCTGCGGAATAGCGAACCGGATGCGCGTCGCCGAGTCGACGAAGTAACCGTAGACGCCGTAGAAGATGACCAGCGCCGCCGCGGAGGAGAAGACGATCGCCTGGGCGCGGGTAAGCAATTGTCTGTGCGGATGGATCGATTGCCTGCCGGTCCGCCGGTAGAGCAGGAAGCTCATGTAGGTCGAGAGGATCAGGATGTTGACCGCCGTGTTCTTGGCCGACATCTGCCCCAGGTAGGAAAGCTGCGGGTGGCTGCTGCCGCCCATCGCGGCGATCTCGGAGACCGAAGAGATGGCGTAGCGCGGCGTTGCCCAGACGGCGAAGCAGAGGGCGATCGCGATGAGCAGCCATTTGATGAATTTCTGGAAGTGGACGCCCCCCTCCATTCGTCCCATCCCCAGCCAGAGGTAGTAGTTCGCGCCCAGGAAGAGGTTGCCGATGAGAGCCGCCTGGAGGACGAACAGCCAGGAGAAGGTGCCGCCCATCATCTGGATGCCCAGCGTCTGGCTGAAGGCGTAGATCTCGGCTGCCAGGTAGTAGCCCGCGAACGGCAGGGGAAGGAAGGCGATGATGGCGACGAAGTTCCCGACGTAGCCCATCCAGTCGAAGTGTGCCCTCTCCTCGTCCGTCTTCGCCTGCAGGTAGCGGAAGGCCGCGTAGGCGGCGGCGATCGAGCCGCCGAAGGCGACGTTCGCGATGATCCGGTGGATGTTGATCGGCATCCAGGTGAAGTTGAAGAAGGCGTCCCTGAGGCTCAGGAGGGCGCCGCTCTCCGAGACGGCGGAGACGAAGTCCGGGACGCCGTCGCCATCGATGTCGTCGCGCTTGCCGGGCGACATCATGAAGGTCAGCCAGGCGTTCGCGATGAACATGATCGCGGTGCCGACGACGTTCAGCATGAAGCCGAGGAACAGGTGCATCTTCGGCCCGAACTTGCCCCAGCCGTAGTAGTAGCTGTAGAGGAACAGCGCCTCCAGGAAGAACAGCAGGACGTAGGGCAGGAACGTCGGCGAGAAGATGTGCATCAGGTAGTTCGTGAACTTCGGGTAGAGGATGATCAACGCGAAGGTCAGGAACGCCCCGAAGGTGGCGGTCATCGAGAACGAGACGGAGAGCAGCTTCGTGAACTCGTACGCGAGCTTGTTGTACCGCTCCTCCTTCTTCACGTAGCCGACGAACTCGATGATGAAGGCGAACAGCGGCACCGCGAGGACGAACGCCGCGAACAGCAGGTGGAGTTGCGCGAGCACCCACACGGTGACCCGGCTGCCGACGAACGGCACCGTGCGGTACTCGGCCTCCTCGTAGGGCCTGGCCCTCGCTTCGGCTTCGTCCGCGGCCTGCTCGTCGGCGATGCCCTGCTGGCGCGGCACAAGTTCGGCCTCGCCCAGCTCTTCCTGGGCGGCGACCTGCCGGTCCGGCTGGCGGTACTCGTTGTCGACCAGGAAACCGCCCAGACGCACCGTGACGATCACGGAGACGAAGGCGAGAACGCCGATGCCGAAGAGGATCCTGTTTCTGGTCATCTGTTCCCCGGGCGCTACTGGCGCGCTTCCCGCTCCGCCTGCATCGTTCGGCGTTCCTGCTGCAGCTCACGAACGTAGGCGACGACCGCCCAACGGTCCTCGACCGTCAGCGGATAGCGGTAGCCCGCCATCAACCCGACGCCGTTCGTGATCACGTCGTACATGCGGCCGTCGTTGTACGCGGCGATGCGATCGTCGTGGAGGGAGGCGGTAGGGGTGCCGGCGCGCTCGAACAGGATGCCCTGGCCCGTGCCGCGCTCGTCGTGGCAGGGCTGGCAGTAGATGGTGTAGCGGTCTTCGCCGCGGGCGAGGATGTCGTCGGTGACCGCGATGGGGGCGGCTTCCAGGAAGTAGCCCTCGTCGTCGCGCCCGAACAGGAGCCGGTGGTCGACATCGAGCTGCCCACGCGCCACGGTGCCCGCGACCGGCTGGCGCATCGCCATGCCGTCGTAGAAGAAGGCGCTCGCCTCCTGCGGGTCGTAGCGCTCCTGGTAGTCCATGTTCGGGTTGGGGTGGATCGGCGGAAAGGGCGACGGCATGCCCCGGCAGCCGAGGAGCAGCAGGACGGCGGCGAGGACCGCGGCGTGGAGTCCATGGCCTCGCATCAGTGCGCGTCCTCGCCGTCGCCGTGATCTTCGGCCGGCGGCGGCGCTGGCGTGATGTCGCGGTTCGGGTGGCGGATCTTCGCGAGGTACGTCGTCCGGGGCTTCGTGTGCAGGTCGTCGAGCAGGTTGTAGTTGCGGGGGCTCGCCTTCGCCTGGGAGACCTCGCTGGCCCCGTCCGTGATGTCGCCGAAGCGGATCGCTTCGGCCGGGCAAGCCTGCTGGCACGCGGTGACGACGTCGCCGTCGGCCAGGCCCCGGCCGTCCTGCTTGGCGTCGACCTTGGCCCGGCTGATTCGCTGGACGCAGTACGTGCACTTCTCCATGACGCCCCGGGAACGGATCGTGACGTCCGGGTTCTTGCCCAGCTTCATCACCTCGGGCGTGTCCTTGGTGAAGTTGAAGTAGTTGAAGCGCCGCACCTTGTAGGGACAGTTGTTCGAGCAGTAGCGGGTGCCGATGCAACGGTTGTAGACCATTGCGTTCAGGCCTTCGCTGTCGTGCACCGTGGCCGCGACCGGGCAGACCTGTTCGCAGGGCGCGTTCTCGCACTGCATGCAGGGCACCGGCTGGAAGCTCGTCTGCGGCTCGGACGGGAGGTCGCGGACGAGGTCCCGGAGCATGCCGGCGGATTCTCCCTCGTCGGAGAAGTAGCGGTCGATGCGAAGCCAGTGCATCTCCCGGCCCTCCATCACCTGTTCCTTGCCGACGATCGGCACGTTGTTCTCGCTCTGGCAGGCGATCATGCAGGCGTTGCAGCCGACGCAGGCGTTCAGATCGATCGTCATGCCCCACTGCGGCGAGTCCTGGTAGGACCACTCGTCCCACATCGAGTTCTCGTGCGGTTTCTCGCTGTGGGCGGTGGCGAAGTCGGGATGCGTCTCGAAGTAGTCGAGATCGGCCTCGCGGACGATCGGGCGCCCTTCCATCGAGTGGTGGTCCTGGGTCTGCGCCAGCGGGTACGTGCCGCCGGTCGGACTGAGCGTGCCGCGGGCGAGGTCGGGGGCTTCCGAGGTGCGCAGCAGATAGGCGTTGCGCCCCGGACTGTGGCCTTCGGCATTGGCCGCGCTCGCGATTCGGCCCGCGAAGTCGCGGCCGTAGCCGAGGTCGATCGTCACGGCGTTGTCCGCCTGTCCCGGCACCTGCCAGACGGGAAGCTCGAGTTCCCGGCCGCCGGAGGTCACCGTAACGAGATCCTCGTTCTCGAGGCCCAGCGCGGCGGCGGTGGCGGGGCTGATCAGGGCGGCGTTGTCCCAGGTCAGCTTGGTCATCGCGTCCGGCAGCTCCTGGAGCCAGCCGTTGTTGGCGAAGCGACCGTCGTGGATCGCCGGAGAGCAGCGGAAGACGATCTCCAGATCGTCGCCCGCGGCGATCGGTTGGGCGGCGTCGCCTGCGGCGCGGACCGCGGCGGCGCCATCCTCGGGCGCGATCGCGGGGAGATCGGCCGCCGGCGCGGCGCTGCCGTCCAGCAGGCCGTCATGCAGCACCTTGCGCCAGGCGACTTCGAAATCGGAGAGCGCGACGGGGAACGGCAGCGACATCGGGTCGACCGGGACGGCCTCTTCCGTTTCGCCTTCTTCGCCGTCGCCCTCCGGGGCCGCTTCGGTTTCCGCCGCGGCCTCTGGCGCGGCCGCCGCGGCGACGGCCTCCCCGGCATCCTCCTCGAGCGGCAGGCCGAGGATCCCGGACCAGGTCTCGCGAACCAGGTCGCGGCCGTCGCGGGACTCGCCCGTTGCCGCCAGGGCTAGCACTTCGACCAGGCTCTTCGCGCCGTAGAGCGGCTCGATCAGAGGCTGCACGACGCTCGCCGTGCCGTCGGTGGCGCGGGCGTCGCCCCAGCTCTCGAGATAGTGGGCGAGCGGCAGGTGCCAGCGCGCGAAGCGGCTCGTCTCGTCCTGGTACGCGCCGACGTGGATGACCGCGCCCGCGTCGCCCAGGCTCTCGAGGGCCGCCGGGAAGTCGAGGTCGGCGGGAGCGCTGTAGGCGGGGTTGGCGCCCAGGATCAGCAGGCGGTCGACCGTGCCTTCCCGGATCGCCGACGCCAGGGCGGCAAGGTCTGCGTCGCTCGAGCCGCCGCTGTCGGGCGTTCGGTGGTACGTCACCGTCGACCCCGCGTTGCCGAGCGCGGAGTTCAGGGCGTAGACGGCGGCGTGGACGGCCGCCGGCTGGCGGTTGCCGGCGACGATCAGGCCGGCGCCCCGGTGGGCGATGAGGTCCCGCGCGAGCGCGTCGACCCAGGCCTCGTCGATGTCGGCGGCGGGCGCGCCCGCGTCGAGCGGCAGTTCCAGGCCGTGACCCGCGAGCGCGTTGCCAAGGCGGGCGACGAAGGCGGCGACCCTGCCGCTCTGCAGCCGCAGGCGGTGGTCCGCGTTCGCAGCGGTCACCGAGTGGACGCCGTCGACGGTGTAATGGCGCAGCGGGCTGCCGCCGCCGTCCTCGTTCACGCGCCGGGCCCGGGAGTAACCGCGGAGGTTGCGAACGCCGTCGCCCTCGGTGCCGAGGAAGTCGGAATCCAGGGTCAGCAGGATCTTCGCGTTGTCCAGGTGATAGAGCGCGTGGACGTGATCGCCGGCGGCGAGCGCCGTTCCCTGGTTGGCGTTCTCCTCGCTGACCGGTTCCCAGGACACCCAGCGCGCCTGCGGGTAGCGGTCGAGGAGCGCTTCCTTGAGCCGGACCAGGGTCGGCGACGAGGACGGCTCGGCGAGAATGGCGAAGCCCGTCCCGTCGGCGGCGGGGCCGAGGTCGCCTTCGGTCCAGGCGGCCACGAAGTCGTCCCAGGAGGATTCGTCGTCGCCGAACCGTACGGACTTCGACCGGTCGGGGTCGTACAGGTCGAGCATCGAGGACTGGGCCCACACGCTCGATGCGCCCTCGGAGAAAGGATGTAGTTCGTTGCCTTCGACCTTGGTCGGCCGTCCCTCGTGGCTCTCCACCAGCAGACCGAGCGCGCGGCTGCCGAACGGCATCGTGGTGGCGTAGGCCAGCGGAACGCCGGGGACCATGCCCTCCGGAGCGTCGACGTAGGGAACGATGTGTTCGACCGGGCGGCGAACGATGTCGCAGCCGGCCAGGCCGGCGAGCGACGCCGTGCCACCCAGCATGGCGAGCACGCTGCGCCGGCTCACGCCGTCCCGCAGCAACTCGGGCGGCGCTTCCGACGCACCCTCCGGGAACTCACGCTCGAGGAGATCGACGGATCGGGGGTCGTCCTGAAGCTGCTCCAGGCTGCGCCAGTACGTTCTCTCCTGCCGCTTTCCGTTGCCGGCACTCATCGGTGGCACCCCGTGCAGTCCTCGGGCGGCGCGAGCGCGCGTTCCGCGATCGCCAACTCGGCGAAGACCTCGTGGTCGCCAGTCGGTATCCACTCCATGTCGGTCACCGCTTCGAGCGGCCGCAGGTATGGCCCCGGGTCGCGGTGGCAATCGAGGCACCAGCTCATGCTCAGGGGTTCCACCTGGGACACGACCTCCATCTCATGGACCGGGCCGTGGCAGGTCCGGCAGCCGACACCGGCCCCGACATGGACGCTGTGGTCGAAGAAAGCGTAGTCGGGAAGATTGTGGATGCGCACCCAGCGCATCGGACGATTCTGTTCGACGCTCTTGCGAATCGGCTCCAGCAGTTCGCTGTCCCGGACGGCGACGTGGTGGCAGTTCATGCAGACCTGGGTCGGAGGAACGTTGGAAACCGCCGACTCTTCGACCGAGGCGTGACAGTAACGGCAGTCGAGGCCGAGTTCGCCGACGTGGAGCGCGTGGCTGTAGGGCACCGGCTGCGCCGGCCGGTAGCCGACATCGGTGTACTCGGGCGAGAAGAAGTACCAGATGCCGCCCACGACGACTGCGCCGACCACCGGCAGGGCGGCCGCCGCGTACAGCGGTAGCCTGAGGGTCCACTTGGGGAAGATCTGAGCCAAGATTCCGTACCGAGAAGCAGGGTACGAAGCCCTGCCCGATCCGAGGTCGCGCGGAGTGTACAGCGTGCTATCGAGGCGGTCAAAGCCGGGCGCCCGGATAGGCTCGGATCATGTCCGAGGACCCTCATTCCGGCCTCGATGGAGGCGCGCCGGAGCCTCGCCGGAGCCTGCTGAACCCCTGGCTTTTCGCGGCGCTGGCTGGTCTCGTCCTGATCCCGGCAATCAGGCCCCTGCTCCGGTTCGAGCCCGACCCGCCGCCGGTCCTCCGGCAGTTGCCGCAGTGGCGGCTCGTCGACCAGAACGGAGAGTCGTTCGGCGGCGACGAGCTGGCGGGCGAGGTCTACGTTGCTTCCTTTCTGTTCACGCGCTGCGCCACGGTCTGCCCGCGCCTCACGGCTTCGCTGCGGCAGCTTCAGCGCCGCTACCGCGAGGAGGGCGTCGACGGCGTGAGGTTGGTGAGCTTCACGGTCGACCCGGCGCACGACACGCCGGAGCGGCTCCGCGACTACGCGCAAAGCCGGAGTCTGGACCTGGAGAACTGGAGTCTCCTCACCGGCGCCGAGCCGAAGGTGCGTTCGGTGGTCGTCGACGGTTTCGCGCTCCCCAT
Source organism: Candidatus Multivorans sp. (assembly GCA_965220845.1). Taxonomy (GTDB): domain Bacteria; phylum Acidobacteriota; class Thermoanaerobaculia; order Multivoradales; family Multivoraceae; genus Multivorans. The sequence continues at coordinate 2,450,043 of CBDCRA010000005.1, read as the reverse complement.
GGGAGAGCGGCTTGACCTCGCCGGCGGTCTGGTCGACGTCGCGCACGCGGCGCGACTGGCTCTCGTCGACCGCGACGGCGGAGTTCGCGGCTACTACGGCTCCGACGCAGTCGGCCTGGACGAGGTCTTCCACCGCACCCGGCAGATCCTGGCGGAGTAGGGCCGTCAGGCCTCGGGCCGCGGTTCCATCTCCAGGATCCACTGACGGATCAGAGCCACGGACTCGACGTCGACGAGTCCGCGACCGAGTTCGGGCATCATGATGCCCGGGTGCGTCGATTCGATCCGGTAGACGAGGATCGATTCGTCGGGCTTGCCGGGAACGACCCCGTAGAGGCGGTCGCCGGTCCCCTGGCCGGCGGCGACCGGGTGCTTGAAGACGCCCAGTCTGGTCCGGTCCCGGTGTCCCTTGCGCAGGTCGAGTCCCGACGTGCGCCCGCTGCCCTTCAGGTTGTGGCAATGGGCGCAGTTGATGTCGAGCCAGGTGCGCGCCCGTTCGTCGACGCTGCCGGAGAGCCCGACGTTCCAGACCGGCGCGCGGGGCGCCTCGGCGGCCGGCGGCGCGCCCTCGAGGAAGCCCGTTCGCCGCCATCGCTCGAGCTGGTTCTCGGAGAGGGTGGAGCCGTCGGCCTCGGTGAAGACGAAGTTGCGGTTCAATTGCGCCGCCTGGAGGCCGATCGGCAGCACGCGCTCGCCGTCCGTCCGGTGGCAGGTCTTGCACTGGTTCGCGTTCGGCACCCGGTAGGTGTGCTCGATCCTCGCGCCTTCGGCATCGATCCATGACACCTCGAGCGGCCCGCCGACGATGGCAAGGTCGGCGTCGGTCAGTTCGGCGTTCCAGATGTACGGCAGGCCGACCCAGCCGTTCTCCTCGTGGACCAGCAGCCTGGTTTCCAGGGGCTGGAGGCCTTCCTCGGGAACCCTGAAGTCCGCGGGGTAGGCGAAGGTCTTCGAGATGACCGTGCCGACCGGGAACTCGAACGGGCCCTCTCCGCGGTACAGCGCGGGTTCGACACCCCCGTCAGACCCCTCCGGCAGGCGGACGAAACGGAACTTCAGCGCGTAGTCCGAGAACAGCGCCGTGTTCAGATCGTAGGGCTCGACGCCGGCGGCCGGGATGTGGCTCGCGAGCTCCCCGGTGAACAGTCCCCAGGTCGAGAGCTTCGCCGGGTAGCGGCCGAACGGCCCCTGCCCGGAACCGCCCTCTCCAGCCGCGCAGCCCGCGAGCGCGAGTACGGCGATCGCGAGTGCCGCGGGTGGTGTGCTACGGAGCGCCACCGGTCGCCGCGCCGAGATCGACCGGCTGGGGTACTGCCGGGAGCGAACCCTGATGCGCCGCCAGGTCCGTGCTCACCTTCGGTTCACCGCCCGTGAAGACGGAACCGAGGTCGAGATTCACGAAGTCGGCGTCGCCGTTGTTCTCGATGTAGAGCCGCAGGTCCGCGGGAACCTCTCCTTCGACCAGCTTGTCCGGGTTCGAAACCCCGTCCCAGACGATGTCAGGGAAGGCACCGCCGGCGAGGGCGACGAAGGCGTCCGCGAAGTCGCCGTTCGGGCCCTCGCCGCCGCCGATGAACTCGTTGTCGTGAATGTAGACGCCTTCGGTGTACGGATCGTAGCCGGGGTCGTTGTAGGTGCGGCCGGTCGAGAGGTAGGAGATGACCGCCAGGTTCGAGTTCTGGTTGTGGTGGATCCGGTTCTCGAAGAGCTCGACGTTGTCGCTCGCCATCACGATGATCCCCGAACCGGCCGGGATCGTCGACACGATCGCGCCTTCCTTGCCGAAGTTCGGCAGGTTGTTCTCAACGATGTCGTTGTCGTAGACGCGGGCGTCGCGGCCGTCCTTGACGGGCAGTTCGGGCAGCGAGAAGACGAGCAGGCCGCCGGTGTTGCCGTGGGCCCGGTTGCCGTAGACGTCGGCGCCGGTCGTGTTCTCGATCTCGATGCCGGCCACGTTCTCCCAGACCTCGTTGCGCCGGACGACGACGTTGGCCGACTGGCCGACGTAGATGCCGGCGTCGGAAGCGCCGCGGACCTGGCTGTCCTCGATGAGGACGTTCGTGACCTGGACGGGGTAGAGCCCGTAGGCGCCGTTGTTCGTGTCGGGTCCGTTCGTCCATTCGACCCGGACGCTCCGGAAGGCGGCTCCGGTGGTGCCCTCCACCTTGATGCCGTCGCCCCTCGTGTTCTCGACCGCGAGGTTCTCGACCGTGAAGTCGTCGGCGGTGGCGAGGAGCCCCTCGCCTCCGGTCCCCGGGGCCTGCGATGAGAAATCGAGAATCGTCTCGTCCATCCCCTGGCCGCGCACGGTCACGCCCTCGACATCCAGGGACAGCGTGGCGTCGAGTTCGAAGCGTCCGGCGGCGAGTTCGATGACCGCTCCGGGCTCGGCCGTCAGCAGCGCCTCCTGAAGGGTCCGGTGGTCGTTGTCTCCCGGGCGCAGCGTTGCGTCCTCCTGCGCGCAGGCGGAAAGCGCGAGCAGGCAGACGGCGGTACAGAGAATGTGTCGTTTCATGGCTGGGGTTCCATTTCCGGGTCGTTACCTGGCCAGCGGGATCATGCCATGATAGCCGCGAAAGGGGAGACCTCATGCCGGGACGGATTGCAATCGCAGCGCTCTTCGTTGGCCTCGCGGGCGCGGCGGCCGCGGGGGACGACGGACCGGTTCCCGAGCCGGAGCCGATCGGCACGATGAGCGAACTGATGATCAAGCTCATGTACCCGGCGTCGGACGCCATCCTCTACGTCGAGAGCCGTGCCCCGACCAACGAGGTCGAGTGGAACGAACTGCAGGCGCAGGCCCTCATCCTCGCCGAGTCCGCCAACCTGATCATGATGCCGAGCCGTGTCGTCGGCGACCGCGACGAGTGGATGCGCGACGCCAGGCTGATGTTCGACGCCGGCGCCGCCGCCTACGAGGCCGCCCTCGAGCACGACCTGGACGCGCTGATCGCCCTGAACGAGCAGGTCTACATGTCCTGCGTCGTATGCCATCGCCGCACCCGGCCGGACTACGGGAGGAACTACAAGCGCTTCGAGGATCCGCCGGCCAAGGCCCTTCCGGCCGCGGAAGAAGCGCCTCCCGCGGAAGACGGACGGGCGCGGTAGGCGGCCCCCCCCCCCCGGCCGTTCGCGGGCGACGCTGCTACGATGGCGCGCCCAACTCCAGGAGGTCAGAACGTGAACTTGATCGAAGCTCGCAGGCGTTCGGCGACGTGCGCGGCGCTGCTGCTCGCGGCCGCGCTTTTCCCGGCAGGGCTCGCGGCGGATGATTCCAACGCGGATGTCTGGGACCGGGTCGAACATCACACGGTGAAGAACGGCGACGTGGGGATCCACTACGTCACCCTCGGCGAGGGCGAGCCGGTCCTCTTCATCCACGGCTTCCCCGACATCTGGTACAGCTACCGGCACCAGATGGCCGCTCTCGAAGGGGACTTCCGCGCTGCGGCGATGGACCTCCGCGGCTACAACCGCAGCGGCCAGCCGAAGCGGGTCGAGGACTACGCCATGCCTCACCTGCTGGCGGATGTGGCCGCCGTGATCGAGGATCTCGGCGCACCGATCAACCTGGTCGGCCACGACTGGGGCGGGGCGATCGCCTGGCGGTTCGCGATCGAGAATCCGGACAAGGTCAAGCGGTTGGTCATCATGAACCTCACGCACCCCCGCGGCTATGCGAACGTGATCGCGAACGCGACCGAGGAGCAGCGCCGCAACGTCCAGTACGCCCGGAACTTCGCGTCGTCCGAGCCGGACGGCAGCCCGGTGCCGGAGGGGCTGCTCGGCCGCTACGAGAGCGAAGGCGAGGAGGTGGCCGGCCACTACCGCGAGGCGTTCTCCCGCTCCTACTGGGACGGCATGCTGAACTACTACCGGGCGAACTACGGCGGGGTCGCGGCCGGCGGCGAGTTACCGAACCTCAAGATGCCCGTCCTCCAGTTCCACGGCCTCAAGGACACGGCGGTGGACAAGGACGGGCTCAAGAACACCTGGGACTGGGTCGACCGCGACTACACCCTGGTCACGGTGCCGACGGTCGGCCATTGGGTCCAGTTGGAGGCCGCCGACCTCGTTTCCGACACGATGCGCGCCTGGCTGCTGGCCAGGAAGTAGCGTCACAGCCGCAAGGAGAATCCAGCATGTCGATGACCGAGCATTCCAGGCGTTCGCTTCCCGTCTTCCTGGCTGGCGCCGCGGCTGCCGCGCTGGTGCTGGCCTGCGCACCGGCCGAAGCGCCGGTGGCGGATGCGGCGGGCGACGAGCAGGCCGCGGCGGAAAGCGAACCGGGGCGGGAGTACTACGAGATCCGCCGCTACCGCCTGGCGGACGAAGACAGCCGGCAGACGGTCCTCGCCTACCTGGAAAACGCCCTGGTGCCGGCGCTCAACCGGGCCGGGATCGACAGGGTGGGCGTGTTCGGAGTCGAGCCGCCCGCCGAGGCGGACGAGCCGGTCGACCCGGTGGATTCGCTTTCCGTGTGGGCGATCATCGCCTTCCCGACGGTCGGGGACTTCACGGCGATGAAGTCGACGCTGGAAGCCGACGCCGAGTACCTGGAAGCCGCCGCGCCGATGTACGCGACGCCGAGGCAGGAGCCGATCTACGAGCGCGTGGAGAGCTGGTTCCTGCGGGCCTTCAAGGGCATGCCGGTGATGGAGCTGCCGCCCCAGACCGCGGCCGGGCAGGACCGGATCTTCGAGTTGCGTCTGTACGAGAGCCACAACGAGGAGACGGCTCGCCGCAAGGTCCACATGTTCGACAACGGTGAGATCGACATCATGCGCGACGTCGACATGGCGCCGCTCCTGTTCGCCGAGCTTCTGATCGGCGAGGACGTACCGGCCCTTGTCTACATCCTGTCGGCCCCCGACATGGAGGCGCACCGGGAGCACTGGCAGGCGTTCGGCGGCCATCCCGAGTGGATCCGGATGCGCGACATGGACTACTACAAGGGGACGGTCTCGCGGATCGAGAACGTGTTCCTGCGGCCGACCGCGTTTTCGCAGATCTAGAGGTCGCCGCTTCGCGGCGCGTTGTTGTCCGCGGGTCAGAAGACCCGCGGCTACAGGGTCAGAAGACCCGCGGTTACGGGTCGCCGCTGGGCTGGCCGCGCGGCCGGCTACTCGGACGTGTCGACTTCGGCGGCGCTGCCCGGCCAGCGTACCCAGTAGCCGTCGGCCCAGACCAGGTCCTCGTTGAACTCGGTGCCGCGGAAGGCGCCGATCTCGTAGGTGGACTGCGGCTGCTCCGTGGCGGAGCCGTCACGGCCGCCGCTCCAGATGCCGATGACCTGGGTGCTCAGGAGCTGATCCGAACCGGCGAAGCCGAACCGGTAGGGGTTGTTCCAGCCGTCCCGTTCGGGTACGTCCTGCAGGTAGAAGAACGTGTTCGACGGGCGGAGCAGGGCCGAGAGGTCCGCGTGGGAAAAGTCGGGATAGGTGAACTCGCTCCAGCTGAACGTGGCGGTCGTGCTCGAGCCGGCGGCCGCGGCGCTGACCTGGTCGGTGAGCCACTGCATCCAGGCGGAGCCCACGGCCTTCATGTCGGCCTGGGTGCGGGTCTGGTTCGCGTTCTGCAGCCCGGTCATCAGGTTCGGCACCAGCAGCGCGGAGATGATGCCGATGATCGCCACGACGATCAGGAGTTCGATCAGGGTGAAGCCGGCCTGCCGGCTGTGGGAGCGCGCTCCGGTCATCTTCGTGCTCCTTGGGTTGAGATTCGAGGTCCGGCCGCGGCGGAGTTGGAGGCGCCTCGCCGACGGCTTACAGGATGATACGGGGCGGAGGGCCGCGGCGTCCAAGCGGGAGCCCGTTTCTGTAGGGTACAGGGCAATCGCTGTCACGCTCCGGTGGGTCCGTGGACTTCAGCCGCTACGAATTCGATCCTGCGATCCATGACGAGATGTTCGTTGCGGATGGGGAGCCTCGCGACCACTGCCGCGGCGTCTACGAGGCGCTCAGGGACCTGCCCGACGGGGACCTGAACACGATTCAGGAGCGAGTGACCCGCTCCTTTTCCCAGGAGGGCATCACCTTCACCGTCTACGGCGACGAGGAGGCCGAGGAGCGGATCATCCCGATCGATTGCGTGCCGCGCCTGCTCGCCCTGGCGGAATGGCGGGAACTCGAAGCCGGCCTGGTGCAGCGGATTCGGACCCTCAACCTGTTCCTCGCCGACGTCTACGGCGACTGCCGCGTCGTCAGGGACGGAGTGATTCCCGCCGACGTCATCCTTGGCTGCCCGCAGTATCGGCTGGCGATGCGCGGCGTCGGCGTGCCGAACGACGTCTGGGTGACGATCTGCGGCACGGACATCGTGCGCACGCACGAGGGCTTCATGGTGCTGGAGGACAACCTGCGCGTGCCTTCCGGCGTGTCCTACATGATCGCCAACCGCAAGGCGGTGAAGGCCGGTCTGCGCCTGCTCTACCGGCGTTCCCGCGTTCAGGACGTCGAGCAGTACGGCAGCCTGTTGCGGCAGACCCTCTGTGAGCTGTCGCCGGGGGGGCGCCCGGATCCGTGCCTGGTGTTGCTTACTCCGGGCACCTACAACTCGGCGTTCTACGAGCACATGTTCCTCGCTCACGAGATCGGCGCCGAACTGGTCGAAGGGCAGGATCTGCTGGTCAACGACGGCTTCGTCTACATGCGGACCACCGCCGGCCTCAGGCGGGTCGACGTGATCTACCGCCGCGTGGACGACGATTTCCTCGATCCGCTCGTCTTCCGCGAGGACTCCCTGCTGGGCGTTCCGGGCCTGATGAACGCCTTCAAGCGCGGCAACGTGGCCCTGGCCAACGCTCCGGGAACGGGCGTCGCCGACGACAAGAGCGTCTACGCCTACGTGCCGGACATGGTTCGCTACTACCTGGGCGAGGAGCCAATGCTCCAGAACGTCGAGACGCACCTCTGCCGGCGGCCCGAGGACCTGGAGTACACGCTGGACAACCTGGAGCACCTGGTGGTCAAGCGGGTCGGCGAGTCGGGTGGCTACGGCATGCTGGTCGGCCCGCACTCGACGCCGGAGGAACGGGACGAGTACGCGAGGACGCTCCGGGCCGATCCGGCGGATTTCATTTCGCAGCCCACCCTGGCGCTGTCGCGGTCGCCCTGCCTGATCGACGGTCACGCCGAACCGCGCCACGTCGACCTCCGCCCCTTCGTCCTGACCGGAAACGAGACCCGGATCGTCCCCGGGGCGTTCTGCCGGGTGGCCCTGCGCAGGGGCAGCCTGGTCGTGAACTCGAGCCAGGGCGGCGGCGGCAAGGACCTCTGGGTGGTCGACCTCTGATGCTCTCGCGCAGCGCCCAGGGGGTCTACTGGATGGCCCGCTACCTGGCGAGGGCCGGCTACCTGAGCCGCCTGCTGGAGTTGCAGGTGCAGTTTCTGGTCGACCGTTCGGTCGAGGAGATTCACTTCGGCTGGAAACGGATCTACCGGTGCATGAAGCGGTTGCCGCCCCCGGGCGAGCAGTTTCTGCCGGAGACGGACGAGTTCGCCCTGGCGGACGCCTTCACGCTGGCGGACGACCTGACGTTCGAGCGTTCGAATCCGGATTCCGTGTGGAGCGCCGTGGCCAGCGGGCGCGAGAACGCGCGCCAGATGCGTCACTGCATCAGCGGCGAGATGTGGACCACCCTGAACGCCGCCTGGCTGCGGATTCGCGATCTCGAGGCCGTCGATATCTGGAGGACGCCGGAGGTCTTCTACGCCCGGACGCGAAGCGAGATCCACAATTTCGTCGGGGTCGCGGACGCGACGATGTACCGTGGCGCGGCGTGGCGGTTCATGCGCCTCGGCCGGGCCATCGAGCGGGCGCAACTCGCGGTGTCTCTGCTGCTGGCCCAGATCGATCTCAGCCGGCGCACGGAGCGGCGGACCCTGGGCTGGGCCAGCATGCTGCGCACTCACCATGCTCTGGAGGCCTACGGCCGCGTCTACGGCATCGACCTGAAACCGGACAGGGTCCTGGACCTGCTGGTCGCCGACCCGTCCCTCCCCGGCTCCGTACTCGCGACCGTGCAGGCCGCGGCGACCGAACTTCAGGGCCTGGACGGCGGGCCGGGCGTCGAGGCAGACGCCGCCGCACGGCGGCTGGCGGGCCGGGCCGAGGCGCTCATCCTCTACGACTGGCCGGAAGCGTCAGCACCCGAAGAACTGCTGGAACAGGTCGGTCAGTCCACCCGCGATCTGCACGAGGCCGTGCTCGACGCCTTCGTCGACTACGCGATCGAGGATTCTCCGCTGCGGTGACGTCTGTCCGCCCACTCCGCTACGACGTTGAGCACCGGACGCGATACGAGTACTCGGACGGCGTCCGCGGCTGCGTTCTGATGCTCTGTCTGCAGCCGGTCCGGACACCGGGTCAGAGGGTGCGGCGTTTCGAGATCGAGACGATCCCGGCCGCGTCCCTGAGTCCGGAGCGGGACGGTTTCGGCAACCGCCGCCACGTTCTGAACATCCATCGGCGGCACGGGGAACTCGTGATCACCTCCCGGTTTCGGGCGGAGCTCGACGCGGCGCCGGGCGTGGAAGCGGTGGGCGGCTGGGAGGAAGTGCGGTCGCGGCGCCTGTTGCCGGAGTACTGGCACTTCGTCGAACCCAGCGCGCTCGCCCGGCCGTCCCCCGCGATCGAGCACTTCGTTCGCGACGAGGGGTTTCGCCCGGAAGATGATCCGATGGAAAGCCTGATCCGCCTGTCCGACGGGATTCGCGAGCGCTTCGAGTACGAGCCGGGCAGCACCGCGGCCGACTCGCCCATCGAGCACCTGCTCGAGTCGGGCCGGGGCGTGTGCCAGGACTACGCCCACCTGATGATCGCGATTGCCCGTTCCTGGGGCGTTCCCTCCCGCTACGTGTCCGGCTATCTCCACGACACCGGGCGGGCCGGCGAGCGAGTGACGGCCGCCGCCAGTCACGCGTGGGTGGAATGCTGGTTGCCTGGGCCTGGTTGGGTAGGCTTCGATCCTACGAACACGACCTTCAGCGATCAGCGACACATCCGCGTGGCCGCGGGCAGGGACTATTCCGACGTTTCCCCCACGAGGGGGGTGTTCCAGGGCGCCGGGGATGCGCGGATCGCCGTGGATGTGATAGTGAATGCAGTTGACAACGCATGACTTGGCGGGAAGAACCGCGACGGGAGGCAGAGACGATGAACGTCCAGATGGAGAATCACGAGGGGGTCCTTGTGGCCAGGGTCGAGGGCCGCGTCGACAGCTCGAATTCCCAGGACTTCGAGCGGCAACTGCAAGGGGCGATCGGCGACGAGGTCAAGGCCGTGGTCATGGACCTGGGCCAGCTCGCCTACATCAGCAGCGCCGGTCTGAGGGTCGTCCTGCTGATCGCGAAGACGCTCGGCCAGCGCAACGTGAGCATCTCCCTTTGCGCGTTGAGCGATCCCGTGCAGTCGGTGTTCGAGATCAGCGGCTTCAACCGCATCATCCAGATCTACGACACCCAGGCCGACGCCCTGGCGGCCGCGGGGTAGAGGTTCCGGGCGCGGAAGGGTAGCGGTCCAGGTGGGCGATCGGGACAGTCCCGACTACAAGATCCTTGTCGTCGATGACGAGCCGGATCTGGAGCGCTTGGTCCGCCAGCGCATGCGCCGCCACATCCGTGGGGGCAAGTACGGCTTCGAGTTCGCCGGCAACGGTGTCGAAGCGTTGCAGGTCCTGGCGGAGAAGCAGGACATCGACATCGTCCTCTCGGACATCAACATGCCGAAGATGGACGGTCTGACCCTGTTGCAGCAGATCCCCGAGGTGAACGCGGACATCCGCTCGGTCATCGTCTCGGCGTACGGCGACATGGAGAACATCCGCACCGCCATGAACCGCGGCGCCTTCGACTTCGTCACCAAACCGATCGACTTCACCGACCTCGAAGTGACGATCGAGCGGACGCTGCGGCACCTCGACGAGTGGCGCGCCGCCCTGGCCTCGCGGGACAAGCTGGTGGCGATACAGAACGAGCTCGACGTGGCGACGAAGATCCAGCAGTCGATCCTGCCGGACACCTTCCCCCGACTGGACGGCTGCGAGGTCTACGGCTGCATGCATGCCGCGCGCAACGTCGGGGGGGACTTCTTCGACGTGATCAACCTGGACGGCGGGCGGGTCGGGCTCGCGGTGGCCGACGTGTCGGACAAGGGGGTGCCGGCGGCGCTGTTCATGATGTCGAGCCGCACCCTGCTCAAGGGGGCCGCCATCGGCGTCGAGGAGCCGTCCACGGTCCTGCGTGAGGTCAACGACCTGCTGAACGAGACGAACGAGGCGGCGATGTTCGTCACCGTGTTCTACGGCGTCTACGATCCCGCGACCAGAGTGCTCACGTACTCCAACGGCGGTCACAACCCTCCGCTGGTCGTTCACTCCGACGGGACTTCGGAGGAACTCGAACTGACGGGTGGTCTCGCGCTCGGTGCGATCCCGGGTTTCGAGTACGGACAGGCCAACGTCCGGCTCAACCCGGGAGATCTGGTCGTCTTCTTCACGGACGGAGTCACCGAGGCGATCAACATGTCGAGCGAGGAGTTCGGCCTCGAGTCGCTCCGGGGCCTGTTCCGGGACGGCCGGACGCCGGGCGCCCTGGAAGCCGCCGAGGCGATTCTGCAGGCGGTGCAGGATTTCGCGGGCGAAGCGCCGCAGTTCGACGATCTGACCTGCATGACCTTGCGTGTCGCCGACGAGTGAGCGCCAGCCTCCAACTTCGTGTTACGAACCGGATCGAAGAGCTTCCGGCGGTCGCGGAGGCGGTGGAGGCGCTCGGTGCGGAGGAGGGTTGGAGCCAGGACACGACCTACGCCGTCGTCCTCGGACTGGAGGAAGTGGCGACGAACGTGGTGCGTCACGGCGGCGGCGAGCCTGGCGGCAGCGAGATCGAGATCGAGGTCACGTCCAGCGACGACGAAGTCCGGGTTGAGGTTCGCGATGGCGGAAAGGCGTTCGACCCCTTCCACGAGGCGCCCGAGCCGGACCTCGACGCGGCAGTTCAGGACCGGGAGATCGGCGGTCTGGGGGTCCACTTCGTGAAGGTCCTCATGGATGAAACTTCCTACAGCCGTGAGGGCGGCCGCAACCATGTGACCATGGTCAAGCGCCGGAGTTGAACTCCGCACGGGGAAGCCGAGAGCGATGCGCGCACGTGCTGCTCGAACAGCTCTGACCGCGTCAGCCTGGGTCGCGGCGGCGTTGCTCGTTCCGGCTTTGTCGCCGGCTCAGCCGCCCGAGTCGCCGGGCGAGGCGGAAGGGACGCCGGGCGTTTCGGCCGAGCGCATCCTGTTCGGCCAGTCCGCCGCCTTCAGCGGTCCGGCGGCCGAACTGGGCTGGGGAATGCGGCTCGGCATCCAGGCGGCCTTCAAGGAGGCCAACGATGCCGGCGGCGTGCACGGCCGGCGCCTGGAGCTGGTCACGGTGGACGACGGCTACGAGCCGGAGGCAGCGATCAGCAACACGCGCCGCCTGATCGAGGACGAGGGCGTGTTCGCCCTGGTCGGCGGCGTCGGCACGCCGACCTCGCGCTCCGCGGTACCGGTCGCCGAAGAGGCGGGTGTCCCGTACATCGCTCCGTTCACCGGCGCGGGCTTTCTCCGCGGCGAACCGCACGTGATCAACCTCCGCGCCTCCTACGCCCAGGAGACGGAGGAAATGGTCGAGCGACTGACCAGGGATCTCGGCATCGAGCGGATCGCGGTCGTCATCCAGAACGACTCCTTCGGGCGCGCCGGCCTGGCGGGCGTTCGTGCCGCGTTCGACAGACGGGGCATGGAGGCGGTCGCCATCGGCGTCTATCCGCGCAACACGACCGCCGTCAAGACGGCCATCGTCGACATCGAGGTGGGGCGGCCGGAGGCCGTCATCATCGTGGGCGCCTATCAGCCGGTCGCCAGCCTGATCGCTTGGACTCGTCACATTGGCCTCGACCCGGTGTTCATGACGCTGTCATTCGTGGGCAGCAACGCACTGGCGGAAGAGCTGGGTCCACGCGGCGCCGGCGTCTACGTCACCCAGGTCGTGCCATTCCCGACCGCGCGCAACTCGAGAGTCGCCGCGGCCTACCGGCGGGCCCTGCGCGAACACACCGCTGGCGCCGAGCCCGGCTTCGTCTCGTTCGAGGGTTACCTGGCTGGACGGCTGGTGATCGAAGCGCTCGAACGATGCGGACCGACCGTTGATCGGGATCGCTTCATTCAGACACTCCGCAGCGCGGGTTCCCTCGACCTGGATGGCTTTCGACTCGCATTCGGCGAGGAGGACAACCAGGGGTCGGACGCCGTGTTCCTGACCGTGATCGACGAACGGGGCCGGTACCGGCCCGCGACGCGTCTGGAAGCCGCGGTGAGCCAATGATCTCGTGGTTCCGGCGACTGACCGAGGCCCGTTACAGGATCGCCACGCAGCTCTACGTCGGCATCGGCGGCGCGGCTGCCCTGACGCTCGCGGCCAGTCTGGTGGCGCTGTTCGCCTTCGCTCAGGTGGGCGATTCGCAGAACCGGGTGACCGAGGGAACGGTGCCTGAGCTGGCGGCCGCTTTCGGCGTCGCCCAGGGCAGCGGCACACTGGTGGCCGCGGGCCCCAGGCTCACCGCGACGGCGAACCAGGACGAACTGACTCGGGCTGAGGTAGAGGTGGCGCCGGCGCAACGTGCCTTCGAGGCCCAGCTGGAGGACCTGATGAGCCGGGGGATGGGGTCCGAGGGGTCACTCGGCGGCGACGCGGAGATCCTGAGCATCCAGGCCCATGGCGAGGAGCTCATCGGGAACATAGCGGCGATCCGGGAGTCGGTCTCCGAGGGTTTCGAACTGAGTGCGGAGAGTGAGGCGCTGCGGTCGGAACTGGAATCGCTCCACAGCCGGATCGAAGCGCTCCTGGTGCCTGCTCTCGACAATCAGCTCTTCTACGCGATGACCGGCTTTCGGTCCTTCGAACAGCCGCCCGCGTCTCGTGAGGTCCATTTTTCGGAGCCGGAGATTGACCGCTACCGGGTGCTGGTGGGTCTTCAGCAGGACGTCACGATCATCGACCAGCTCCTGAACAGTCTGGCGGTGCTGACCGACCGGCCGCTGATCGAGCCGGTCGAGGAGCGGTACGAGTCGGCGGCGACGAGTATCGAGCGCGCCCTCAGCGCGATCGACGAAACCGCGACCTCGGATCGGTTGGAGGCGCTCTTCGGTGAGATGCTGGCGAAGAGCCGCACGGCCTTCGACCTGAGACGGCAGGAAGTCGACGCGCTTGACCGGCAACAGGCGCTGCTGGAGGAGAACCAGAATCTGGCGGTCGAACTCGGCGGCGACGTGGAGAGTCTGGTCGGAGCTTCCCGGGACCGCACCGATGCGGCGACCATGGCCGCGTCCCAGGCGATTCGCACCGGGCGCGCGTTGCTCCTGGCGCTCAACATCGTGAGCATTGCCGGAGCGGTCTTCATCGGTTGGCTGTTCGTCGGACGGCTGCTCGTACGCCGTTTCGAGGCCCTCTCGAGCAGCATGCGGGAGATGGCGGACGGCAACCTGGAAGCCGAGATCGGGATCGGCGGCAAGGACGAGGTCGCTGACATGGCGGCCGCTCTCGAGGTCTTCCGTCGTCACGCGCTGGAAGTGCAGCGCCTGAACCTGGTCGAGAAGCTGGCGGACGAGCTGAAGGAGAAGAACGAGGAGCTGGAGGTCGTGCTGATCGACCTGCAGAAGGCCCAGGACCAGATCGTGATGCGCGAGAAGCTCGCGGCGCTGGGCGAGCTGACGGCCGGGGTCGCCCACGAGATCAAGAACCCTCTCAACTTCGTCAAGAACTTCTCCGAGGTGTCCTCGGAACTCCTCGAGGAGGTCGAGGAGATCATGAAGGAGAACGAGGACGGCAGCCTGGACGAAGACCAGCGGGAGGAGATCGGGGAGATCTTCGAGGACCTGAGCGGCAACCTGAAGCTGATCCAGAACCACGGCGAACGCGCCAACCGGATCGTCACCGACATGCTGAAGATGGGCCGGGGCGCGGCCGGCCGGGAGGAGGCCGACATCAATCGACTGGTCGACGAGCACATCGGGCTCGCCTACCACAGCGCCCGGGCTTCCGACTCGGAGTTCAACCTGACGATCGAGAAGGACTTCGATCCGGACCTGGGAACGCTGGAGGTCGTATCCCAGGACGTGGGCCGGGTGTTCCTCAACCTGGTCGGCAACGCCTGTTACGCCACCAACGAGAAGCGGCTCGCCATGGACGATGAGTCCTACGAGCCGACGCTCACGGTGACGACGCGGAAGATGGACGACGGCGTCGAGGTCCGTATCCGGGACAACGGCAACGGGATTCCCCGGGACATCGTGGACAAGATCTTCAACCCCTTCTTCACGACCAAGCCGACCGACGAGGGCACGGGCCTCGGTCTGGCGCTCTCGGCCGACATCGTGCGCGAGCACGGCGGCATGATCCGGGTCGATACGGTGCCGGGCGAGTTCACCGAGATGATCGTCGAACTTGCGGCGGCGCCTCCCGATCTGGACGCCCTCGCTGCCGGCGTCGACGGCCCGGAAGGGGCCGGCGGCGGAGGCTAGGCGCGCGATGGACGCCGCCACCGCGGCAACCGCCGAATCGACGGAAACGCCGCCGGTGTTCGCCATGCGCTGCGTGACCAAGGTCTACGCGATGGGCGAGGTCGAGGTCCATGCCCTGCGCGGCGTCGATCTCGACCTTCACGACGGGGAGTTCGCCGTGCTCCTCGGCCCCTCGGGCAGCGGCAAGTCGACGCTGCTCAACATCCTCGGCGGCCTGGACGGGCCGACCGACGGACTCGTCACCTATCGGGGCCGCGAGTTGAGTCTCGGCGGCGATCGGGCGCTTACGCGCTACAGGCGCCGCCACGTCGGCTTCGTGTTCCAGTTCTACAACCTGATTCCCTCGCTCACCGCGCGCGAGAACGTCGCACTCGTTACCGAGATCGCCGGCGATCCGATCGCTCCCGAGGATGCCCTGGCGCTGGTCGGCCTGAAGTACCGCCTCGACCACTTCCCGTCGCAGATGTCGGGCGGCGAGCAGCAGCGCGTGGCGATCGCCCGGGCCATCGCCAAGCGTCCGGACGTGCTGCTCTGCGACGAACCGACGGGCGCTCTCGACATCAGCACCGGCATCGCGGTTCTGGGGGCGCTCGAGAAGGTGAACTCCGAACTGGGCACGACGACCGCGGTGATCACCCACAACGCGGCGATCTCGGCGATGGCGGATCGGGTAATCTCGCTTGCGGACGGCCTGATTACGAGCGACGTTCGCAACTCGACCAAGCAGCCGGCGGCCACGATCGAGTGGTAGGACGATGAGAGCCCTCGACCGTAAACTGCTGCGCGACCTTTGGAACGTGCGTTCCCAGGTGCTGGCGATCGCCCTGGTCGTCTCGTCGGGAGTCGCGCTGCTGGTCATGGCGCAGGGAGTCTTCGGGTCGCTCCTGACCACCCGCGACGCCTACTACGCCCGCTACGCCTTCGCCGACGTGTTCGCCGGCGCCAAGCGCGTTCCCAACTGGGTGGAGCAGCGGATCGCGGCGATTCCGGGAGTCAAGCAGGTCCAGACGCGCGTCGTCGTGAGCGTCTCGCTGGACGTGCCGGATGTCTCCGATCCGGTCAACGGACGCCTGATCTCCCTGCCGGATCGCGGCCGGCCGGCGCTCAACGACGTCGCTCTGCGCCGCGGGCGCTTCCTGGACCCGGACCGGGCGGAGGAGGCACTGGTCGGCGAGCGCTTCGCCGAGGCTCACGGCCTCGACCTGGGCGATCGCCTGTTCGCCGTCATCAACGGCCGCCGGCAGCCGCTCGTGATCGTCGGTGTCGCGCTCAGTCCGGAGTACGTCTACGGCATCGGACCGGGAGAACTGGTCCCGGATCCGAAGCACTTCGGCTTCCTGTGGATGACCCGGCGGCACCTGGCCACGGCGTTCGAGATGGAGGGCGGGTTCAACGACGTCGCCCTGACGCTGGCCGACCGTTCGGCCAGCGTCGAGCGGGCTGCGATCGTCGAACTCGACGCGATTCTCGATCCGTACGGTGGCCTGGGCGCGATTCCGCGCGCGGAGCAGACCTCGAACTGGTACCTCCAGAACGAGTTGACCCAGCTTCAGAACATGGGACTCCTCGTGCCCCTGATCTTCCTCGCCGTGGCGACGTTCCTGCTCAACGTGGTTCTGCGGCGAACGGTGGCGGTGCAGCGCGAACAGATCGCCGCGCTCAAGGCACTCGGCTACTCGAACATCCGGCTCGGCGTTCACTACGTGCAGTGGGCCGTCGTCGTGGTGGCCCTCGGCGCCCTCTTGGGGATCGGGGCCGGTCTGTTGCTGGCCGAAGCGATGCTCGGCATGTACATGGAGTACTTCCGCTTTCCGCTGCTGGTCTACAAGGTGTCGGCGGCGGGCATTCTGATCGCCGTCGGGGTGAGCCTCGCCGCCGCGACGCTGGGCGCGCTGGGCGCGGTGCGCAGCGTCGTCTCGCTGCCGCCAGCCGAAGCGATGCGTCCGGCGACGCCCGAGACCTTCCGGGTGTCCCTGTTCGAACGGCTGGGCGCACGGCGATGGTTGTCGCAGCCGGCGCGGATGGTGCTGCGGAACCTGTCGCGGCGGCCGCTGCGCGCGGTTCTGTCGATCGTCGGCATCGCCTCCGCCGGGGCCATCATGGTCGTGGGCTGGGCGATGATGGACTCGATGGACGAACTGCTCGAGGTGCAGTTCAACATCATCCAGCGTCAGGACCTGTCGGTGAGCTTCTTCGAGCCGGTCGAGCGGAGCGCCGTGCACGAACTCGCCGCCCTCCCGGGCGTGATGCAGGTGGAGCCGACGGGCGCGGTCGCGGCGCGGCTGCGCAACGGCCACCTGCAGAAGCAGACGGCGATCCAGGCCCTGGCGCCCGACGCCAGACTGCGGCGGGTGGTGGACGTCGACTATCGCGCGATCCAGCTCGATCGGCCCGGCCTGGTCCTGTCCACGGTGCTCGCCGACCAGTTGCAGGTTGAGCCGGGAGACATGCTCGTCGTGGAGGTCATGGAGGCCGCCCGGCCGGTCCGCGAGGTGGTGCTCACGGACACCGTCGACGACCTTCTCGGCGTGACGGCGTACATGGAACAGGAGTCGCTGCAGCGGCTGGTGCGGCGCGACGAGACGGTCAACGGAGCGATGCTCAGGATCGACAGCCTGGCCGAAGATCGGCTGTACGGTCTGTTGAAGGCGATGCCGGCGGTCGCGGGCGTGACCCTGCGCAGCGCCGCGCTCGAGAGCATCCAGACCTACATGCTCGACAACATGTCCATGATGATGAGCGTCAACCTGTTCTTCGCTCTGGTCATCGCCTTCGGCGTGATCTACAACACGGCCCGGATCTCCCTGTCCGAGACCAGCCGCGAGCTCGCCAGCCTGCGGGTGATCGGTTTCACACGCGCCGAGATCTCGTCGATCCTGCTGGGCGAACTCGGGGTTCTTACCCTGGCGGCGATTCCACTCGGCCTGCTCCTCGGCTACGGCATGATCACCGGCGTGATGAGCGCCTTCGAGAGCGAGCTGTTCCGGCTTCCGGTCGTGGTCGAATCGAGTACGTTCGTGGTTTCCGCGGCAGCCGTTCTCGGGTCGATGGCGATCTCGGCCTGGACGGTACGGCGTAAGCTCCACGATCTGGACCTGGTCGCGGTGCTCAAGACCCGCGAGTAGCAGGGAACGAACTGATGAAGATGCGGCGCTGGTTTTTTTGGGGCGTGGGGCTGGTCGTGGTCGCGGCCGCGGCGATCTTCGGAACGCGACCGCAGCCGGTGCCGGCGGAGGTTGCCCAGGTCACGCGAGGGCCGCTGGAGGTGACGATCGACGAAGAGGGCGAGACGAGGGTCCGGGATCGCTTCGTCATCTCGGCGCCGCTGGCCGGTCGGGTCCTGCGGATCGAACTGGAGCCGGGCGACACCGTGGTGGCCGGCGACACCGTGCTGGCGGTCTTCCTGCCCTCGGTGCCGGTGCTGCTCGACGCCCGCAGCCGGGCCGAGGCGGAGGCGGTGGTGGAGACCGCGACCGCCGCGCTCGGCCAGGCCGAAGCGCACTACGAGCAGGCGGCGGCTGAAGTCGCCTATTCGCGCTCCGAGGCGGGGCGCTACCTGCGGCTCAGCCAGGAGGGAATCGTCTCGGTCGAGACGATGGAAACCGCTCAGCTCGACCTCGACACCCGGCAGGAAGCGGTCGAAGCGGCCGAGTACGCCGTGCGCACTGCCCGCAGCGAGTTGCAGACGGCTCGGGTTCGCCTGCTGCAGTTCAGCGCCGAGAGCGCAGAGGATGTGGATGGT
Organism: Candidatus Multivorans sp.; assembly: GCA_965220845.1. Classification (GTDB taxonomy): domain Bacteria; phylum Acidobacteriota; class Thermoanaerobaculia; order Multivoradales; family Multivoraceae; genus Multivorans. Next base: position 2,431,754 of record CBDCRA010000005.1, on the reverse strand, counting down.
ACGGCGATCCGGATCGTGTCGCCGGTTTCGGGCGTCGTTCTCCGGCGCGTGCGTGAAAGCGAGTCCGTGGTGCCGGCCGGCGAAGCCCTGCTCGAGCTGGGCGATCCGGCCCAGATCGAGGTGGTCACGGACTATCTGTCGAAGGACGCCGTCCGTATGCGGTCGGGCCAGCGCGTGCTGATCGATCGTTGGGGCGGCGAGTTGCCCCTGCAGGGACGGGTGCGGCGGGTGGAACCTTCGGGCTTCACGAAGATCTCGGCGCTCGGTGTCGAGGAGCAGCGGGTGAACGTGGTCATCGACATCGTCGACCCGCCCGCCGTCTGGGCCGGCCTGGGCGACGGATTCCGGGTCGAGACGCGGGTCGTCGTCTGGGAGAGCGAGGACGAGTTGAAGGCGCCGACCGGGGCGCTCTTCCGACGCGACGAGAGTTGGGCGGTGTTCGCGGTCGAAGGCCGCCGTGCCGCGCTCAGGCGGATCGATGTCGGTGAGCGGAACGCGCAGGAAGCTCAGGTGCTCGGCGGTCTCGATGTCGGCGAGCAGGTCGTCGTCTACCCGAGCGACAGCCTGAGCGACGGTTCGCCGGTCGCGGCTGAACTCTGACCGCCGCTGACGGTCAGGTCGAGAGCGGGGCGATGACGCCCTCGGCGAACTCGTTCAGCATCGCCAGCTCCTCGTCCTGCTCGAACCAGCCGACGTGGTGCCAGAGGAAGAACTCGTCGATGCCGAACGTCTCGTGCAGGCGGCCGACGTGGTCGAGCACCTCCTGGCGCGAACCCATCCACATCCGTCCCATGGGGACGTGGTAGGGCGGCGCGTTGTAGGCGAAGTTGAACAGCCACTCGAAGCCCTCGTAGAGCTTCTTCGTTTCGGCCGGGTTCCGGCCCATGATCAAGTGTCCGCCCAGGGCCAGCATGTCGTTCGCGCTGATGATCCGGCCGTGGTGGAGGGCCTCCTCCAGGCAGATGTCCAGGGTCAGGGGGATGAACTCCTCCTTCGACTCGTTGAACATGCCCATCATCTTGCCGCCTTCGCGGGCCCAGAACTTCGCGGTTCCCATGCTGTAGCTGAACGGTGCATAGACGGGTGGGTGGGGGTCGTTCTGGAACGGGCGCGGCACGATCCCGATCTCCTTCAGCGTCCCGTCGGCCGTCACCGAGCCGGGTGACCATTGGTTCGTGGGCCCGAAGCTCCAGTCAATCGGCGGCGGCGCCTGCCAGAACTCGCCGGTGAGGCTCACGACCTCCTGAGTCCAGAGCGCCTTCACGAGCCGCCAGTTCTCCTCGAACGCACGCCGGTTGCGGGTGTCCACTTCCGACTTGTCGGAGTGGGTCGCCGTGATCCCGATGTGCTGGCCGAAGGTGCCCGTCCAGCGGGGCGTGTTGCCCCTGGTGAAGCCGGCGAACATGCGGCCGCCGGTGAAGTGGTCGAGCATCGCCAGGTTCTCGGCCAGTTGAATCGGATTGACGGCGGTCAGGTTCATTCCGAGCTGGCCGACGCGCATCTGCTCCGTGTGTTGGGCGACGAAGTAGTCCCAGAACAGCGGATTCGTCGTCGTTTCAATGCCCTCCACCTGGAGATGCTGCTCGGTCATGCAGAAGCCCGTGTAGCCGACCGACTCGGCGAAGGTCATCTGCGCCTTCAGGTTCGCCATCAAGGCCTGGAACCGGTTCGGATCCGACCCGGCGCGGCCGACCCGCTCGCCGAGGCGCCGCATGTACGGAATCGCGAGAATGACGAACTCCATCAACCGTCCGCCTTGCCGGCGTCGCCGTTCAGGTAGTCCAGCACGCTCTGCTGGAAGTGCATGATCGGCGACTCGGCGCCGAACCCGGCGGCCATCGGGCCGACCTCGAACTTCGGGGACCGCAGGTTGCGCTGGATCATCTCGCAGATCCACATGTCCTCGAGCTGGAAGTTGCCGGACTCCATCGGGTGCCCTTCCTGGTTCGCCAGGCTGATCAACGTAGGCGCCTTGCCGGCATCGGCGCGGGAGGCCGATCCGTAAGTCGTCCAGCTCTGGGTCCACATCATGGTGAGGTCGGGAGTCTTCGGTTCCAGCAGGGAGACGTGGAAGCCCCATGGGCTCGGCGACAGGATGGTCAGGGGGAAGAGCATGACCACGCCTGGATAGAAGCTCTCCTCGTGGCCCGGCAGGCGGGCGGCGCCCGCGCCGTCGGCGAGTTCGGCCGAGAGCACGGTGGACGATTGCGGATCCCCCTCCCGCTCGGTGGAGTACCAGACGGTGTGGCGACCCACCGGATGCCAGATGTTCCGGTCGGGATAGACGCTGCCCAGGGTCTGGTTGTGGAGATAGCCGAGGTGGTAGCCGTCGATCGCGTTCTCGTAGAAGACCTTCCAGTTGCAGTGCATCTCGTAGCGCACGTCGCCCGCGTAGCTCAGGCTGCCGTCGCCCAGATCGTGGGGCCAGGCGTGGTCGTCGAGCCCGGCGATCCAGTGCTCGAACGGTTCGGGCGGTTCCGGGTCCGGATTCACGTAGACCATCCCGCGGTGGGAGCCGACCGCGGCCCGGTGCAGCGACAGGCGCTCGCGCGGAGCCGTACCGAAGCACTCCGCCTCGTTGGGCACCCCTCGCAGCGCGCCGTTCGTCTCGTAGGTCCAGCGGTGGTACGGGCAGCGGATCGTCGAGCCCAGGTTGCCGCTGCCCTCGACGATCTCGCAGCCGCGGTGGCGGCAGATGTTGTGGAAGGCCTGAAGTTCCCCGGCCTCGTCCCGGAGCACGAACAGAGAGTGGTTCATCAGCCGGCATGCGTGGAAGTCCCCGGGTTCCTTGAGGTCCTCCTCGGTGGCTGCCCAGACCCAGGAGCGGTCGAACAGACCGTGGACTTCCCGGTCGAGCCAGCCGTTGTCGAAGTAGGCCTCCGGGGGCAGTAGCTGGCGGGGATGGTCGAAGGCTGTAGTCACGGTTGCTCCTCCTTTCCGAGTCCGTGCAGAAGGGTCCTGGTGGCCAGGTTCGCCGCGTCCGCCGCGGCGATCCGGCCGGAGGCGACTTCGTTCCACGCACTCCAGATGAGTTGGTCGATCTGTGCGACCACCCAGGCGGTCGGCACGTCGGCGGCGACGGCGCCCTCGGACTTGAGGCGGCCGACCAGGCCGGCGACCTGGTCGAGTTGCCGCCGGTAGCCGGCGGTCGTGTGTTCGTCGCCGATCTCGACGCGGTAGAGAAAGCTGTAGCGGTCCCCCAGGGGAATCACGGCTTCGAACATGCCCTGCAATTGCCGGCGGGGGCTCTCGCCCTGGACGATGGTCGCGGCCACGGCTTCGTTCGTCTCCTCGATGCAGATCTCGGCCAGCACCGTCAGCAGCTCGTCGCGGTTCCTGAAGTGCCGGTGAAGCGTCGCCCGGCCGACTCCGGCGTGGAGGGCGACCTCGCTGAAGGTCGCTCCGGGATTGCGCGACCAGAGGCGAATCGCGGCGTCGATGATCGCGTCGCGCGTGCTTCGGCGCGGGCTGGGATGCAGTGCTGGTCTCATGAGGTTCACCTCGGGGAGGTCGTCTCGCGGGCTGAGTCTCGGGGCGTGGAGCATCTTCAGTAGCGGATTCGCAAGTGAGAACTGGTCGCGACCGACTGGCAGGTCAGGACGGCGCCGCCGTCGACTTCGGTGTCGGTCAAGGCTGCCCTCGACCGCATACGGACCGAGCCGCCGACAAGCTCGGCGCGACAGGCCCCGCACACGCCGGCCTCGCATGAGTAGGGGGGCTCCAGCCCGGCCGCCCGGGCAGCGGCCAGGATCGTCTGGCCTGCCTCCACAGGCGCCACGTGCCGGCGACCGCCGAGCACGATTCGGGCAGTTGCATCCACGCCTCCTACCGTATCGTCGAGATCGAGAGCTTCTCCGCCATAGCTCTCCGCGTGAACCCGGCCCGCCGGAACGTCGAGGTCCGCGAGCCCGGCGGCGACTGTGCGGTTCATCCCGCCGGGGCCGCAGACGAAGTAGTGCGCGTCCTGGGCGTAGGGGGGGTTCTCCGCAATCCAGGCTTCGACGGCCGCGGCATCGATTCGTCCCTTCCGCCAGCACCGGGCTCCATTGGGCCGCGACAGGACGTGATGGACCGCGAGCCTTCGCGGTTGTCCCGCGACAAGCGACTCCAACCCGCTGGCGAAGAGGATCGAGCCGGCGTCGCGATTGCCGTAGAGCAGGCGAGCGCTGGACCAGGGTTCGGCCGCGAGGAGCGAGCGCAGCATCGCGTAGAGCGGCGTGATCCCGCTGCCGGCGCCGATCAGATAGCAGGTGCGCCGGCGCCGAGGGTCCGGCTTCACTACGAACCCGCCGAACGGCGGCATCACGTCGATCCGCGAACCGGCGGCGAGCGAGTCGTTGATGTGGTTCGACACGAGGCCCCCAGGGACGCGCTTGACTGTGATTCGCAGCGGGTCGCCGGCGAGTCGGGAGGCCGAAACGGAGTAGGAACGCCGCACTTCCTCGCCATCGATTCGGAACCGGAGGGTTACATGCTGTCCGGGCGTCCAGAGGAAGCGGGCCTTCAGGTCCCTCGGAACCTCGAACGTCAGTGTGCGGGCGACGCCGGGGATCTCCTCCCGGACGTCGGCGACCGTCAGCGTGTGGAAGGCCATCTCGCGCGGCCTTCCAGAAACCGCAGTACTACTTCCTGATGCTCCAGCACGGGGCTTTCTCCCCGTGCGGCGGGTCCGACCTCGAACCAGGGGCTTCTCAGCGACTTCTGCTGCTGTTCACAGGCGTAGACGTCTTCCGCGGTGAAGTCACCCGAGGCGAGGGGATCGTCGTCTTCGCCGGCGTACTTGCCCGTCACCGCCTTCTTCCAGAAACCAGCCGACCGCAGCGCCTGCTGGCCGAACTCCCAGGCGGACGCATCCTTCACCCGGGTCCGGTTCTCGACCCGGGTCAGGTCGGGCGCCAGCGGTGTGATCGTGAAGGTGGACCAGGACGACTCGCCTTCGGCCAGCCCGATGCCGGGGAACAGCATCGGTACCCAGACTCCCAGTTGGTCGCGCGGCAGGATCAGGGGAAGGTCGGCGTTCCGTTCGATGTCGGCGGCGTAGTCCGCGGCAAGCGGTTCCCGGAAGGCGTAGTGCGGCCCGATGAAACCGTACTCCGCCTGGGCATGGTCGTACATCGCCAGGGTGCCGGAATGCAGATGAGACAGGTGGTACACGTCGATGTAGTTCTCGACCACGATCTTCCAGTTCGCCTTGATGTCGTAGCTGGCACGGGCTTTCGGGTACTCGACCAGAGCGTCGACATCGTGCGGGCCGAGGTGCGGCTCAATCTCTCCGAACCACTCCATGATGGAACCCGCGTCCGGGTCGGGATGGACGAACAGCATCCCGCGCCACAGATCGACCGAGGCGGGCTTCAGGCCCAGGCACGACTTGTCAACGCCGGCGAACTCGCGCTGCTCGTCGGGCACGGACAGCAGTCGACCTTCCAGGTCGTAGGTCCAGTCGTGGTAGGGGCAGGTGATGGCCTTACGGGTCTTGCCGACGGCGCGCAGCAGTTGCGTACCCCGATGACGGCAGATGTTGTGGAACGCCCGCAGCCGCCGGTCGCGGCCCATGACGACGAAAATCTCGTTCAGCCCCGCCCGAACCGACGCGTAGGCGCCCGGCTCGCTCACGTCCTCGGCGAACCCGGCATAGGCCCAGGTGCGGGAGAAGATCGCCTCCAGTTCGTCTTCGAACCAGTCCTGTCCGGTATAGGCCTCCACCGGCAGGCGGTGCAGCATGCGGCCGGACACTCAGCTTTCCCCAGGCCCGAGGTACAGGCTGTCGAGAGCCGACGGCGCCGCGTCGGCCAGGATCGTCAACACGCCGAAAGCCACCCACAGCAGGGTGACGATCCAGAACATCACGGGCCGTTCAGCTCTGTGCAGCGGCCGCAGCAGCAGCGTTTCGCCGTGGCGGAGCGCCGGAACCGACCAGCAGATGAACAGCACGCCCCAGGGCCAGGACCAGCCCAGCGCCGTGGCGGCCAGCAGACCGATCAGGACGAGGACATCGAGGACGCGGAGGCGGTCTGGACGAAGCAATCCGCTGCGTCCACCGGTTCGTGAAGTCACGGCTGTTTGCACTATCGAGGTCCCTTCTCGCAGGCATCGCCGATGCCGTTCCCGTCGGCGTCGGCCTGGTTGCGGTTGGAAGCGGTGGGGCAGTTGTCCAGGCCGTCCAGGATGGTGTCGCGATCGCGGTCGATCCCCATCCGCCGGCCGGAGCCGGGCGGCCCGCAGGTGTAGGTGACGGGAGTACCACCCGTGGCGAGTGTTCGCAGGCGCGACGGCGTCCATCGCTCGCCCCGGTCATCGAGGAAGTTGCCGTCTCTGAGACGAACCCATCCGCGCGGTTTCCCGGCCACAGTGGCCTTGGCGATCAGGTCGCACTCGGTGACCGAACCGCCGAGGACGGCCGACTGGAACGAGACCCGGGCGCGGTGCGTCAGCAGGTCGACGCGCGGGTTGGCTGCGGAGGCGTTCGTCGCGTCCAGGGTGACCTGCTGTCCGACGATCGGCGCCAGGTCCGTGTCGAACTCCATCAGGTAGTCGACCAGGGCCTGGCGCACTTCGTCGTCCGGGATGCCGATGTCCATGCCATCGCTGAAACCGCAGCCGAACACGTCGTCGGAGCGGCGGCCGCTTGGCAGGCCGAGTTCGCCGCAGCTCGTCGTGCCGTCGTCGAAAACGGCGCCCTGCAGGAAGTTGAAGAGCTTGTCCGTCGCGCCGTCGTGCAGAAAGCCGAACCCGCGGATCTGGTCGCCCTGGTGGGCGTCGGTGGTCGAGGGGAGGAAGTACTGCCGGTTCGGAAGGCCGAACATCCCGACCTTCTGGTAGAGGTTCCGCAGGTGCGGAACCTTGAGAATCAGCACCTCGCCGCCGTGCGACGCGTCGCCGGCGGTGCCGAAGAAGCCCCTGGCGGGATCGTGACGATGGCAGCCGGCGCAGTTGCGCCCGTCGACCGCCGCGCCGTTCCGGTTGTCGGGGAGGTCAGTGGCGGCGTCGACGCCGTCGGAGCGGCGCGGTCCGTCGAAGAAGGCGTCTCCGATCCGGGCGGACGGACTGTGCGTGTTGTTGAGCGGCTTGATCGGGTTCGGCGGTAACTGCACGGCGAGCATGAAGTCGGCGAACTCGTCCACGTCCTGCTCGAGCTGGATCACCTCGGCCGGCTTGGCGGCAGCGTTCACGCCGGAGAGCGTGACATCGAGCCCCAGCAGGCTCTCGAAGGCGACGATGAAGTTCTTGAGCGAGAACTTCTCGTCCAGGGTCTTCTCATCGTCGATCCCGAAGTAGCCGTTGGCCCGGTCGCCGCGCCAGTGCATGTGGCCGTGGGTCGACATGCCCCGCATCGTCTGCGTGAACATGGGCCCCTTCATCGGCGAGAAGACGCGCTGATCGCCGTTGCCGTTCACGTACGGCACCGTCTCGCAGCCCGGGTAATGCCCGAGGATGTCGCAGGACAGCCAGAAGTCGGAGAAGGTCGGGAACGGCTGCGGGTTGGCTGTGTTGCCGTCGTCCGGGTTGCCGAGGTTCCAGCCCAGGTGATCCGTGTCGCCGAAAACATGGCAGCTTGCGCAGGAGGATTCGCCGTTGGACGAGGTCCGATTCGCGTCGTAGAGGATCCGGCGTCCGGTCACCACCTCGGCGGGCTCGGGGTTGTGGAAGGAAACTGCCTGCCGGACGGCGCCGCTCACCGCGTCGACGACCTTGACGCTGCGCTCGAAGTGGGCGAACACGTAGAGCTGTCCGTTCGGGCGGTTGTGCGTCTCGTCGAGCAGGAGGCCGGCGGGTCCGCCGGCAACGTCCAGGTAGTTCGCGCTGACGGAGGTCGGATCGAACTCCTTTCCCCCGCCGTCCCATAGCGCGTCGTCCTCCAGATCCGCGGTGTCGAACACGCCGATCCGATCCGAGCCCAGGGCGGCGACGTAGAGCTTCGCCCCGTCGGAGCTCACCTGGAGCTCCAGAGGAGTGGAGAGGCTGTGCCGGCGAACGGCGGGGGGCGACTTCAGGACGGAGTAGTCGATGTGGCGGTTCAGGTGGCGCTTGCGGACGGTGCCCGTTCCGGGGTCGATGACGGTGATTTGCGCTCTGGCGATGTCCCCCTGGACGGTCGAGCCGCCGCGGATCCCCGGTCCTTCGAAGCGGACGTGGTTCCGGGCGTCCGTGTTGGCCACGTAGACGCGGCCCGTCTTCGGATTCACGGCCATGTTGAACAGGGTCGTGCCAACGTGCACGAAGTGGTCCTTCTCTTCGAGCGTGGCGGCGTCGATCGCGAAAACGTCCCGGTCGGGAAGGAAGAAACGGATGCCGTTCGAGTAGTTCAGGCCGCGGGAGTCTCTCCACTCGCCGGACTCGTCGTCCCACTTCACGATCATCGCGGTGAACGGCGCGGGCTCGCCGTCGGCGCCGGTGCTGGGCAGGGGGCGGCCCATCGGGAGGGTCTTGTCCGCCGGGCCGTTGGGCGAGGCCGTCGCATGCACGGCCGGGAGGTTGCCGGCCACGCAGGGCTGATCGCCGCGCCGTCCGTCCCAGGTGGCGCCAATGAAGAAGCCGCGAGGCGAGTCCTCGAAGCCCCGGCACATCACCCCCTCGTGGATCACGCTGGTCTGGTTTCCGGAGTGAAACACCGCCGCATACACGGTGGAACCGTCCGGGCTGACCGTCAGTGCGCGCGGCGTGTCGCCGAACAGCTCCACGATCCGTAGCGGCGTGCCACCGACTCCGGCGCCGGGATCCCCGGCGTCGAAGACCCAGACGTCGGCTCGTCCCACGCCGGCGGTATGCAGTTGCGGGTCCCCGGCCCCGTGGACGCCGGCGAGCGAGGGATGCGTGCGGTGCTGGCCGCGATGGGCCGTCGTGATGAAGGCCCGATTACGCGCGAAGACGATGTCCCGGGGTTCGTCGCCGACCAGGAGCGTGCGCTTGACGAAGGCGGCGCCGCGTGTGGCCGGGCTCGAGGCGAGCAGCGGACCGATGTCCACGATGCTCACCGAGTCCGAGAGATGGTTCACCACCCAGACCTCCGAGGCGTGGCGCGCGGCCACGGCGACGGGTTCCATGCCTACGGGAACCGATGCCCGGTGAGCCAGCTTGCCCGAGTCTCCGACGGTGAAGACCTCGAGGTGGTTGCCCGGCGTGTTCGTGACGAAGAGCAGGCTGCCGTCGGGCGACAGGGCCAGCGGTCGAACCGGGCCCGACTCGAAGGCGATGAACTCCACCGCGTGGGCGGCGCCGGCGACGATCAGCGGGATCAGGAACGCCGCTACGGTTCGGAGGGCTCGATTCCGGCGTCCGTGTCCAGCGTGAGGCGCGTTGAGGGGCATCGTGTCGGTCTCTTCTGACCCGGGATGGTACAGAACTGTCTCACGAGAGTCAACGCAAGGTCATTCGATTCGTTTCGTGCTCGAGAGCTACTGAGTCTGCTCGCCAGCGAGCGCGGCGAGGTTCTCCTCGTGCCGCCGCCGATTCAACCGGTAGTGGCGAAGAACGAAGATAGCCAGGAGGTAGAGAACAGCCAGCACCGGGCCGTACAGCCATCCCAGGCGCTCGACCATCGACTGTTCGATCGAGGACGCGTCGGCCTGGGTGGGGAAGTTGATCGCCGTCAGCAGCAGACCCCCGATCCAGATTCCCAGTCCCGTGGCGACCTTGCCGGTGAAGGAAAGCACGGCGGAGACGAGTCCCTCCTCCCGGCGGCCCGTGACCACGGCGCGGGCGTCGACGACGTCCGCGACCATCGAGGCGCTCACGGTGCTCGTCATCACGATGAGAGCCACCTGGGCAACACCGATCGCGACCATCGACGGAAAGAGCGCTGAGTGGCCGGCTGGCGGGAAGGCGCCCAGCAGGGAGAGGATGACCGGGCCGCTTCCGGCCAGAAGCGACAGGGCCGAGAGCCTGATCAGGACGGCCCTCTTGTCGCGGCCCCGGCTGGCTACCGGCAGCAGGGCGATGGCGAGCAGGGGCGATGCGAGTTGGGCGGCGAGGATGGAACTCGTCTGCGTGCTGTCGAAGCCCCAGAACCAGGGTTGCATGTAGGCCCACATCGCGGTCGCGGTGCCGCTGGCCGCGGCGGTCAGGGCCGTCGAGGCCAGGATCGCCGCCAGACTGCCGTCTCTCAGCGTTGCCAGCGTCTCTTCCAGGACCCGTCGAGCCGCGGCCCGTTCGGGCGGCGGTGCCGCGAGCGTGGGGATGTGTCGGTGAGTCGCCGCCGCGGCGAGTACCAGACAGAGGATGAGCGCGCAGGCGGTGATCAGACCGGCCTGTTCGTACCCGGCGCGGCGCAGGATGCCGGCGCCGTCCGGGTAGTCGGGGCTGTCGGCCAGCCACCAGACGTACATCGAAACCGCCATCAGGGTGCCGAAGAACCAGCCGCCGGCGTAGGAGAAGTTCATCAGCCGGGTCCGGTCCTCGTAGCCTGGGGCGAGTTCCGGCAGCAGGGCGTTGAAGGGGACGGTGTGCATCGTCACCGCCAACCGCAGTGCGACCGTGAAACCGGCGAGCCAGAGGAATGTTGCCGGCTGCGAGAGGTCGGGAGGCCTCCAGAGGAAGTAGTAGCAGAGAGGAATGGGGAGGACGGCGGCGTAGAGGAACGGATGCCGCCGCCCGAGGCTCGTCCGGAGCCGGTCCGACCAGCGCCCGACCAGTGGGTCCGAGACCGCGTCGACGACGAGCGCCAGCAGCAGCGCGGAGCCGGCGAGCGCCGGGTCCAGGCCGACTACTTGGCTGTAGTAGATCAGCAGGAAGTAGGAGACGCCGTTCGTCACCAGGCCGCTCGCCGTCCCCGAGGCGGTGAAGGCCAGACGGTTCAACGGCGACTACCCCCTGAGCCAGTCATGCCGGCGGCGGCTTTCCGTACTTGGCGACGCTCACCCGGGCGGTTCTTACTCCGCGAGCTGGAACGGGGTGGACCACTCCATCGAGCCCCAGCGGATCGTCAGCATCCCGCCGTTTCCGTTGACCTCCAGCAGTCCCTCGGTCTCTTCGACCGGTTCGGCGAGCGTCCGGAACGTGAGCGGAGTCTCGCCCGCGTCGTGTTCGGCCATGTGCATCGTGCCCCAGACATCGGCCAGGTGGTTGAAGACGAGCTTCCAGCCGTCTCCTTCGCGCTTGAGCCAGAGGCTGTAGACGCCGGGGTAGGTCGGCCCGTGATTGTGGGCGGCGATCTTGGCGTCCTCGAACGCCAGGTCGGCGTCTGTCCAGAACTTGAACGGTTTGCCGTAGATCGGTCCCAGCACTTCGCCGTCGGCGAGCGTCTCGATCCGGTCGTAGTCGTGGCCGGGCGCCGGCAGCAGGTCGAAGCGGAGCCGGATCGCCTGGTCGGCGATCTCGATCCTCGACGAGGACAGGTCGTCCGGTTCGCCGACCGGCTGGCGCGTAACGATGACGCCGGCGGCGTCTGCCGCCTCCTTCGTCATCCCCTTGACCTCGGCGTTGAAGAAACCGGCCTCCAGCTCGCCCCTGAGACCGTCGCCCTCGCGGGCGAGGTCCATCTCGACCGGTACGAGCTGGCCGCCCAGCTCGAGGTCGAACTTGAGGTGGAGTCCGGTCTCTGTGCGGCTGATGTTCTCGATCTCGAGATCCGCCAGACGCGCCAGGTAGAAGTCGGCGCTCGCCTTGCCGTCGTCGTCGGCGAACGTGATCAGGCTGTTGAGCGAGCCCTGCTGGGTCATCACTTCGAGCACCCACTCGCCGAGAAAGGGCTCGATCTCGGCGGTGTCGATGCGGGGCGGCGGCTCCGGCGGTGCGTCCTGGCCCAAGAGCGGGACGCTCGCCAGGGTCAGCGCAGCGGCGATTGCGAGGGCGAGGGGGGTGTGTGGAATGCGATCCATGGCCTGGTCTCCGTCCGTGGTTGCGGGCAGCGCCGGTCTCAGAAGTAGTCCGGCATGGAGGGCGGCGGACCGGCGAAGATCCGGTCGGCCTGATTCAGAGAAGCGGTCGGTCCTTTCACCTGGCCGAGTTCGGCCAGCCGGCGGGCGCTCAGGTGGCCGCTGTAGAGCGAGGCGAGTGCGCGGATATCGAGGCGGAGAGCGTCTGGTCCGGCGGCGTCTCCGGCGCGGCTCGCTCTCGCTTCGCCGCCTCCGACCTCGAGAAGGAAGCCGCCGGCGTTGGCCGGTACGACGTCGTCCGCCAGATCCAGTTCGATCCGGGCCGTCGTGTCGGCCGGGTAGCCTCGCGAAGTGAGCGCGGCCCGGACATCCACGATGCGCAGCATCCAGGTCTCGGCTACCGAGATCTCGGTACCGACCTCCGGTACTTCGAGGAGAAGCGAATCGTCGAGTCCGCCGTACCAGGTGGCGTGGCGGGCGAGCGTCCGGCAGTCCGAGAACAGGGCGAGAACACGCCGTGCCGCTTCCCGGTTGGCGACCTGCACGTCGCGGACGTTGAGGGTGTAGGGATAGCGGGCCACCTCGCCGAGCGTGTAGACGACGTAGCCTTCGATGTCGCCGCCGCCGCCCGGCACGCCGTAGGCATGCACGTCGCGGCCGGCGGGATGACGGTAAACGCGATCCCAGATGTGGCTGTTGCGGTCGAGCCAGCCCGGGCGGTTCGAGGCCACCTTCCGGTAGAAGCGCGCCACAGCGTCCGCGTCGCGTCTCGGGTCGAGCTCGAGGATCTCGCGGGCCGACTCGATACGGCCCAGCTTCGGAAGCGGCAGCCGGTACTGGTAGCGGTGGCCGGCGACCGCGTAGCCCGCTCGCCCGTAGAGCGTGAACGTGGTCGGGTAGAGCGTGGAGACCGCGACGCCCTGGCCATGCATCTCGGCAAGCGCCGCCCTCATCATCGACTTCGCGACCCCGCGCCCTCGCGCGGTCGGGCTGATCGCCACGCCGGCGATGCCGATGTTGCGAATCGACCGGCCGCCGAAGAACTGGCCCATGTCGTAACGGACGAGGCCTCCCAGGACCTCGCCGCCGGCGCGCACGACCCGGACCTGATCACGCGTGTCCCGGAGCCAGGACAGGCAGGAGTCGAGGGGCGTATTGAACGCCAGCGCCTCGTTGCGGGCCAGGGCTTCCAGGTCCGTCTCGTTGCGGATGGCGCCGAAGCTGAGGCAATCGGTCACGGCGTCGGAGTCTACTTGCCTCTCCCCGATCCGCCGCGAGCGACTGGCAGGCAGTGGTGGCCTGCGCCGATCTGGACGGGTTGCTCCAGCCGTTACACTCCGCCGCCTATGGACATTGGCATCTTCATGTTTCCGACCGGTGACGCGATGCGGCCCGACGACCTCGGCGAGGAGGTCGAGGCCCGCGGCTTCGAGTCCCTGTGGTTTCCCGAGCACACGCACATTCCGACCTCCCGCCGGAGCCCCTTCCCGGGCGGCGGCGAGTTGCCGCCCGAGTACTCCCGCTCCCACGATCCCTTCGTCGCGCTGACCGCGGCCGCGATGAGCACGAAGAAGATCAGGCTCGGCACCGGCATTTGCCTCATCATCGAGCGCGACACGATCACCACCGCCAAGGCGGTGGCGAGTCTCGACGTGCTCTCGAACGGCCGCTTCGTCTTCGGCATCGGCGGCGGCTGGAACCGGGAGGAGATGGAGCACCACGGAACGGACTACACGACCCGCTTCGCGAAGCTCGAGGAACAGGTGGCGGCGTTCAAGACGATCTGGACGGAGGACGAGGCGGAGTTTCATGGCCGTCACGTCGACTTCGATCCGATCTGGTCCTGGCCCAAGCCCGAGCAGAAGCCCCACCCGCCGATCGTTCTCGGCGGCGGCACGCGCTACACGCGCCAGCGGGTCGTCGATCACTGTGACGGCTGGATGCCGATCGGGCGAGATGACGAGGCGGTGCTCAGGGGCATCGAGGATCTGAGGCATCGCGCCGAACGCGCGGGCCGGGCGATGGACACGATCTCGATCAACGTCTTCGGCGCGACGCCGAATCGGGAGGTCCTCGACCGTTACGCCGAGGCTGGCGTCGGCCGGGCTGTCCTCCTGGCGCGGCCTGAAGGACGCGACCTGGTCCTGCCCCGGCTCGACCGGTACGCCGCTTTCGTCGGCCCATAGCGAATGCGCCGGCAGAACCGGCGTAATGGACAGGCTGATTCCGAAAAGACCGCTAAAACGGAATCACAATGGACAGAATGAAGGGTCTGGAGTAGCCTCCAGTCCGTGTTCGATCGCTTCTTCACGGCCCCTGAGGGCTCCAGCTACTTCCTTTTCGGCCCCCGCGGGACCGGCAAGTCGACCTGGTTGCAGCGAAACTACCCGGAGGCGCAGTTCATCGATCTGAACGATCCGGAGGAAGAGCGCTACTACGGCGCGGCGCCCGAGAGACTGCGCGACATCGTGACGGCCGAGCCCCAGCGGCGTCCGGTCGTCATCGATGAAGTCCAGCGCGCTCCGCAACTCCTTCCGGTCGTGCACCAGTTAATCGAGCGCGACAAGAGCCTGCGCTTCGTTCTCACTGGATCGAGCGCTCGGAAGCTCCGCCGAACAGGTGTGGACCTTCTCGCGGGGCGCGCGCTGCTGACCACGATGCACCCCTTCATGGCAGGCGAACTCGGCGCCTCGTTTCAGTTGGAGCGCGCACTCACGCTGGGCCTTGTTCCGCTGATCGTGGACGCGGCCGAGCCTGCGGAGGCGCTCCGGACCTACGCCGCGCTTTACGTCCGCGAGGAGGTCCAGGCTGAAGGCCTGGTACGGAACGTCGGCAGCTTCGGCCGGTTCCTGGAGGCGGCGAGCTTCAGCCATGCCGCCGTCCTCAACGTCGCGAACCTGGCGCGCGAGTGTCAGGTGGAGCGCAAGACGGCGATGAACTACCTGGAGGTGCTCCAGGACCTGCTGCTCGGCTTCACGTTGACGGTCTTTCGCCGTCGAGCGCGGCGGAAGCTGACGGTCCATCCCAAGCTGTATCTCGTCGACCCGGGCGTGTATCAGTCCCTCCGCCCGAGAGGTCCGTTGGACCGGAACACGGAACTTGCCGGCCCGGCGCTCGAGGGTCTGGTCGCCCAGCACCTCCGCGCGTTCATCGCCTACACCGGGTCGAAGGACGCATTGAGCTTCTGGCGCACCCGCTCCGGCAGCGAGGTCGACTTCGTGCTGTACGGCGAGAGCGGCTTCCATGCCCTGGAGGTCAAGAACGGCAGCGTCATCCACCCCAGCGACCTGAGCGGCCTTCGCGCCTTTGCCAGGGATTATCCCGAAGCCACGCCGGTTCTCCTCTACCGGGGCCGTCGCCTGAAGCGGGGCGGTGTCCTCTGCCTGCCTTGCGAGGACTTCCTCCGCGCCCTCGTTCCGGGACGGTCGCTCGCTGAGGCACTGGCCGCGGCCCGGCAGTAGTTCGACGATCAGGTTTCTTTGGACGTCTCCTCCACGAGCAGATCGACGACTTCCCGCAAGGCCTCGTCCTTGCTCGCCCCCTCCACCAGGCGCAGCCGGTAGAGGTCGAGCTGCCGGTCGGCGCTGGAGCCTTCGCGCACGATGGTCAGGCTGTGCCGGAGTTCCGGCTCGCAGCCGAGGGCGCGGGCGTCTTCGGCGAGTTCGTCTGTGAGTTCCTGCAGTTCGTCGGCGATGTCGATGCGGCCGCCGCGGCGGGTGTCGCCGAGGAACGCGAGCAGGCCGTAGCGCTGCGCGAGCCACTTGTTCTCGACGATGATCTCGGTCGGCGGCTCGGGCGGCAGCGTGCCTTCCCGGTCGTGCCGCGCCAGCATCCGGATCAGGGAGGCATAGAGAGCGACGATGCACATCGCATCCTCGATCGCCGGACAGGTGTCGCAGATCCGGAGCTCCACTGTCGGGAACTTGTGGGAAGGCCGGATGTCCCACCAGATCTCGCTGCCGTCCTCGATGAACGCCATGCGCTGGTACTCGCCGAGCAGCGCCTCGTAGTCGGCTTGGGAGGCGAGCGGCCCGGGAATGCTGGTCCGGGGCATCGCCTCGAAGAGATTCAGCCGGTTGCACTTGAACCCCGACTCCCGGCCCTTGCCGAACGGCGACGAGGCGGAGAGCCCGATGAACAGGGGCAGGTAGCGACGGAGCGCCGTCATGACGCGGACCCGGGTGTCGAAGTCCCCGAAGCCGGCGTGCACGTGCATGCCGCAGATGACCAGGCGCCGGACCGTCTCCTGGTAGGTGGAGGCGAACTGCCGGTAGCGTTCCTTCGGCGTCGGAAGCTGGGCCTCCCAGGCCGCGAACGGATGGGCCGAGGCGCCGATCACCGCCGCGCCGTGGGCTTGAGCCGCCTCGACGACGAGCCGGCGGGACGCCTTCAGGTCATCGCGCACGCCGGAAACCGAGTCGTGGACGGCCGTGTTCGTTTCGATCTGGGAGCGAAGGAACTCCCGCACCACCTGCTGGCCGCCGGCTGCTTCACGGCAGGCCTCGAAGATGCCGGGGTCGGGATCGCTCAGCAGATCGCGTGAGACGGGGTCGACGAGGAAGAGCTCCTCCTCGACTCCGAGAGTGATCGTGACGTCGTCGCCGTTCGGGTAGGGGCTCATCGTCGGCGGACTCTACGCCGTATGGCGCCCGTGGGCGAACTCAGTAATTCAGTTCTTCGCCTTCGGATTTCGCGATGACGGCGGCGCCGACGGAGTCGGACGTGATGTTGACCATCGTCCGGAACATGTCGAGCGGGCGGTCGACGCTGAGCATCACGCCGGCGAGCGCGTAGGCCTCCGGCGTGGTCAGGTCGATCGCCTCGAGCACGATGAAGATCATCACCAGACCGGCCGACGGGATCGCCGCTGCGCCGACCGAGGCCAGCAGCGCGGTCAGCACGACGACCAACTGTGTGTAGAGCGACAGTTCGACACCGAGGGCCTGGGCGATGAAGAGGGCGCCGACGATCTCCAGCAGGGCCGTGCCGTCCATGTTGACGGTGGCGCCCATCGGCGCGACGAAGCTGCTGACCCGGTTCGAGGCGCCGACCTTCTCCCGCAGGCACTTCATCGTCATCGGCAGGGTGGCCGCCGACGAACTGGTCGAAAACGCCATCGCCATGGCGGAAGCCATCGCCCGGTAGTGGTGGATGGGGTTCTTCCTCGAGAGCAGGGCGAACAGCAGCGGCAGCACGACGAACACGTGCAGCGACAGGCCGACCGCGATCGTCAGCACGTACTTGCCGACCTGCTGGAACACGTCGATGCCCATCTGGCTGACCGCGCGGGCGAGCAGGGCGAAGACGCCGATCGGCAGCAGGCGGATGACCCAGGTCGTCACCTTCATCATCGCCTCGAAACCGGCGCTGAACCCGTCGCGGAGCAGGTCTCCGGTCTTGCCGGTCATCACGCCGATCGCGGCGCCGAGCACGATCGAGAAGAAGATGAGCCCGAGGATGTCGCCACCGGCCGCGGCGCCGACCGGATTGTCCGGGACGAGGCGCTGGAGGATGTCGGCCATCGAACTGGGCGTCTGCAGGTCCTCTGGTGTGAGCGGCGCCACTCCTTCGGGCATGACGAGCCCCTTGCCGGGCCGTATGCTGTTGGCCAGCGTGAGGCCGACCAGGATTGCCATGAAACTGCTCAGCGTGTACCAGAGGAGGGTCTTGCCGCCCAGGCGGCCGATCGACTTGCCGTCGCCGATGCCCGACACGCCGTGGACGATCGAGGTGAAGATCAGGGGCACGATGACCATCCTGAGGAGGCGCATGAAGAGGTCGGCGACCCATGCGATCCAGCCCACCTCTCCGAAGACCAGAGCGAAGCAGAGCCCCGCCGCCATTCCGATCAGTACCTGCCAGTGAAGTGCGAGTTTCATGAGTCGGCAGGGTAGCACGCGAAAACGGAGGCTTCGCCGCCCGTTCAGGCGCCGTCCGCGCGTACTCGCGCTGGCCGCCGCCGCGGTGCTGGCGGCGCTCGTGGCGAGCTGCGGCAGCGTCCGCTACTACTCCCAGGCGGTGTGGGGCGGGGCCGATGTCCTGGTGAAGCGCAAACCGATCGATCGCCTGCTCGAACCGGGTCGCGCGCAGGTTCTGTCGGCCGCGACCCGGGAACGGCTGAGCCTCACCCAGGAGATTCGCGACTTCGCCAGCCGGGAACTCGGGCTTCCGGACAACCGGAGCTATCGCAGCTACGCCGACCTCGGCCGACCGTACGCGGTCTGGAACGTCGTCGCCGCGCCCCGGCTCAGCCTGGAACCGAAGACCTGGTGCTACCCGTTTGCCGGCTGTGCCGCCTATCGCGGCTACTTCAACGAGCGCGCGGCGCGGCGCCACGGCGACCGGCTGGCCGCCGACGGCTACGACGTGCGCGTCGGCGGTGTGGCGGCCTACTCGACCCTGGGCTGGTTCGCGGATCCGGTGCTCAACACCTTTCTCGACTACGGCGAGGCGGACCTCGCGGCCCTGATCTTCCACGAGCTCGCCCACCAGGTCGTCTACGTCAAGGACGACAGCGCGTTCAACGAGTCCTTCGCGACCGCGGTCGAGGTCGAAGGCGTGCGCCGCTGGCTGCGTTCGCTTGGCCGCGACGAGGAACTCGCGGCCTTCGAAAGCGGCCGGCGGCGCCGGCGCGACCTGAATCGCTACCTGCTCGAGGCGCGAGGGGAACTGGAGTCGATCTACGGCAGCGACGACAGCGACGAGCGGAAGCTGGCATGGAAGGCGGAACTGTTCCGGGCCCTGCCCTCGCGCTACCGGAGTGAACTCGTGCCGGCCTGGCGCGCGGCGGGCGACGACGCGGGCGGCGAGTCGAACCTGGGCGGCTGGCTGTCACGGCTCAACAACGCGGACCTCGTTTCGGTCGCGACCTACAACGACCTCGTGCCGGCGTTCCGGGCCCTGCTGGAGTCGGCGGGGGGCAGTCTCCCCGCCTTCTACGCGGAAGTGGAGCGGCTGGCTGGCCTGGAGCCGGATGAACGGCGCCGCGCCCTCGACTCGCTGGCTACCGGCGGTCCACCACCGCCCGCGCTCGGTCCGGATAGTCGGTGAACACGCCGTCGACGCCAAGTTCGAACAGGTAGCGCTCCAGTTCCGCTTCGTGACTGTCGTGGCGGTCCGGCACCTGGTCGGCGCGGAACGTGTAGGGGTGGACGGTCAGGCCGGCGTCGCGGGCCCAGCCGATCAGCTCGGGCTGTCGCTCCAGCATCGTCTTGGCCGGGCCGATGCCGTCGGCGAAAGAGGCGATGCCGGCGATGCCCTCGGCGCTCAGGAAGTGGCGGTACTGCTGGACTTCGGCCATCAGGAACACCTGGGGCAGTTCGGAGCCCAGTTCGCGCAGGCGTCTGAGGCTCTCCTCCTCGAAGCTCTGAACGAAGATCGGGGCGCCGCTCTCCCGGTAGCCGTAGCGCTCGACGATCTCGAGCAGCGCCTCCTCCATCGGCAGCCCTTCGGTGCGGTGCCAGGCGGGCGCCTTGAGCTCGGGATAGATGCCGACCGTTCGGCCGGTCCGTTCGTTCAGACCCTGGACCAACTCGATCATCTCGGCGAAGGAGGGCACGGCGAATCGGCTGCTGCCCCTGGGAAAGCGGTTGCCGAGACGCTCCTCGGCCTGAAGCCGCCGGATCTCCTCGAGCGTGAAGTCGGCGGCGTACCAGCGGCCGTCCTCGCGGGCGCGGTCGGGAAAGACCTGCTCGACGTTCGTCGTCGCCTGCAGGTAGATGTCGTGCAGGCAGATCAGGTGGCCGTCCCGGGTCAGGACCAGGTCCGGCTCGATGTAATCGGCTCCCATTCCGTGAGCGAGGGCGTACGCCGGCAGGGTGTGCTCGGGCAGGTAGCCGCTGGCGCCGCGGTGGGCGATGACGATCCTGGCGGGTGGCGCCACGGCATCCTCCGTGGCTCCGTCGTCGCCGCCGAGCGCCGCCGTTGAGAGTGCGGAACCGCACACGAGGGCGGCGGCAACGAGCGGGACTCGAGCGTTCGAGATCACGTGGAAGTTCAAGGCCGGCCAGAAGGCCGGCGCACCGACACATCGGGCAGGGCCTCGACTTCGACCCGGGCATCGTTGAAGCAGGCGCCGGCGCCGATGTCGGTCAGGGTGTCCGGCGCCAGGGCGCAGGCGTTGGTTCCGGACTCGGTGCTCCTGGCCCAGACGCCCTTGGGAAGCAGGGCGACTCCGGGCTTGAGGTCCGGGTTGAGGCGGACGCGGCAGCGCACCTCGCCGTAGCCGTTGAACACCCGCACCCGGGGCTTGTCGCGTCCGAGACCGCGCGCGGCGGCGTCGTCCGGGTGCATTTCCAGCGGCACCTGGCCTGAGCGCAACTGGCCGAAAGTGGAACTCACCGTCTGCGGCACGGAGGGCGAGATGAGCGCCAGCGGGTACCGTCCGTCGCCCGCCTCGGAGTGGAAGGCGTAGAGCCCCCGCGCCGACTCGGCCTCGAGTGACGGCGGGCAGAGATGGACCCTGCGGTCGGCCGTGTGGGGGAAGACGTCGACGAACTGGATCGGCCGCCGCCCGGTCTCCGGCAGCACGAGACCCTCGTCCGCGAGCTGTCGCTCCCGCTGCCGGCCCAGTACCGCCTGCCGCCATTCGCCCTCCGAGCGGGGGTCATCGTCGTGCAGGAGTCCGAGCCGGTGCGCGAGCTCGCCGAAGACGCGCAGGTTGGAACGGGCCTCGCCGACCGGCTCCGTCACCGGCTTCGTGTCGTGGAGCACCATCGCGCCGTAGCCCATCGCCAGGTCGTCGTGCTCCAGGAAGGTCGTCGCCGGCAGCGCCAGGTCGGCGTAGGCGGCGGTATCGGTCATCACCTGGTCGAAGACGACGGTGAAGAGATCCTCGCGGGCCAGGCCGCGGCGGACGAGCTCCTGGTTCGGCAGCGTCGCGAGCGGATTCGCGTTGTATACGAAGAGGACCTTGACCGGCGGACCCGGGATCGCGTCCGGGTCGGTCAGGACCCGGCCGACGTGGTTCATGTTCACGATCCGGGTGCCCGGCGACGGTTCGCGCCGGCCGACGTCGCGGAAGGCGGCGCCGTTGCTCATCGTGTAGCCGCCGGCGCGGACCTTGAACTTGCCGGCCACGGCGGGCAGCGCGAGAATCGCCGCGACCGCCGAGCCGCCGTTCCGGTTGCGCTCGACACCCCAGCCGCAACGGATGACCGCCGGTGAGGCCTCGCTGTAGAGCTCGTAGCAGCGGGCGATGTCGCGCACCGGGACGCCCGTGACTTCGGCGGCGTGCTCGAACGTCCAGGGTTCGGCGCGCCGGCGCAGTTCGTCGACGCCGCTCGCGTGTTCGGCCAGGAAGTCGAGATCCGCCTCGCCGCGGCGGAAGAACTCGCGGTGGAGCGCGAGCGCCAGGCACAGGTCCGTGCCGGGACGTGGCTGCAGGTGGAGGTCGGCCTGCTTCGCCAGCGGCGTACGCCGCGGATCGACGACGACGAGCTTGCCGCCGCGGGCCCGGGAGGCGCGCAGGATCGGCACCAGGTGGATGCCGGTGGAGGAGGGGTTGGCACCCCAGACGATGGCCAGTTGCGCCTGTTCGTAGTCCTCGAGAGCTACGCCGGCCATCTTGCCGTAGAGACCGAGCGCGGCCGCGGTGCTGGGCGCGGCGCACACGGTGCGTGCCAGCGCCGAGGCTCCGAAACGGCGAAACAGGATCGCATCGGCCGTGTCCTGGGTCAGCAGGCCGTTCGAGCCGCCGTAGCTCAGCGGCAGCACGGACTCGCCGCCCAGCGCGGCCTTCGCCTCCGTCATCCGCTCGACGATCAGGTCGATGGCGCGGTCCCAGGAGATCGTCTCGAACCGCGCTTCGCCCTTGCGGCCGGCACGGCGCGCCGGGTGCAGCAGGCGATCCTCGCCGTAGAGGTGACCGGAGATCCGGCCGACCTTGGAGCAGATGAAGCCGCCGGTCAGCGGATGCGCGACATCCGGCGGCGCGGCGCGCACCTTGTCGACCCGGCCGTCCCGGACCTCGACCTCGAGGGAGCAGGAGTCGGGGCAGTCCAGCGTGCAGGCGGTGTGGTGAACGGCCGTCTGGCCTACTGAAGCCGGCGGGGGTTCCGCGATCGTCATGGGCCGAAGCGTACAACGCTGGAACTGGCGGAGAGCGTCGCCGATCCGGTTGCCGGTACGCCGGCCACTGGGTGCGCCGGCGCCCCCGCCGGCATCCGGCGCGCAGCACCGGCCATGCATCCAGCTACCAACCGGGTTACGATTCCCGCTCCCCGGCTGAGCCCGGTTCCGTAACCACACGGACTTTCGCGATGACCCTGACCCTCGATCGACAGACTTCGGCACGGCAGGCGCCGGAGGAGCGTGTCTTCAACTTCTCGCCGGGCCCGGCGGTGCTGCCGTTGCCGGTCCTTCAGGAGATACGACGCGATCTGCTGGCGTTGCCCGGTGTCGGCAGTTCCGTGCTCGAGATCAGCCACCGCTCGGCGGCGTTCGACGGAATCCTCGCCGAAGCGGAGGCCAACCTGCGCGAGCTGCTTGCCGTCCCGGAGGACTACCGCGTGCTCTTCCTGCAGGGCGGCGCTTCGCTGCAGTTCTCCATGATCCCGATCAACCTGCTGCGCGGTCAGAGCCTGCCGGCGAGCTACATCCTGACCGGATCCTGGGGCAGCAAGGCCGCGGTCGAGGCGCGGCGCGAGGGCGAGGTCCATGTGGCCTGGGACGGCAAGGCCGACAACTTCGTGCGGGTGCCGGAAGACGACGAGCTCGATCTGCCGCCGGCCTCGGCCTACGTCCACTACACCTCGAACGAGACGATCCAGGGCGTCCAGTTCCGCCGTCCACCCGCGGCCGGCGACGCGCCCCTGGTCTGCGACGTGTCTTCGGACTTTCTCTCGGCCCCGGTCGACGTGCGCGACTTCGGGCTGCTCTACGCCTGCGCGCAGAAGAACGCGGGACCCTCGGGGCTGACCGTGGTCGTCGTCTCGGACGAGGTTCTCGAACGATGTGACGACGACGTGCACTCGATGCTCAGCTTCCGGCGTCAGGCCGAGAAGGGTTCGCGCCTCAACACCCCGAACGTCTTCGGCGTCTACGTGTTCCTGCTCGTGACCCGCTGGCTGCGGGACGAGGTCGGCGGCCTGGAGGCGGCGGCCGCCCGGGCGGAGGCGAAGACCGGACTGATCTACGACGTGCTGGACGGCGACGGCGGCGGGTTCTACGTTCCGCACGCCGAGTCTGCGAACCGCTCGCGCATGAACGTGACCTTCAGGCTGCGGCGCGGCGATCTGGAAGAAGCGTTCGTTGCCGGCGCGGCTGAACGGGATCTCGTCTCGATCAAGGGTCACCGCTCAGTGGGCGGCTTCCGTATCTCCGCCTACAACGCGATGCCCGTCGAAGGCGTCGAGCGGCTCCGCGACTTCATGCTGGCGTTCCGCGCCAGCCACTGAGTCTCCTGCGATCACAGTAGAGAGGACGGCTGCGCCGGTCTGTCATCCGTGCGACCGATGACGGCCGCACGGACTGGTTCACGGGTCGCGCGGGTCGCGCCACCCGGGTGCTGACCCGCATCAGGCGCGATGCCGCGAAGCGGCGAGCCCGTGTTCCTACCGGCGGCTCGTCAACAGTGCCGATCCCACGATCACCAGCAACAACAAAGCGCCTCCGCCCCAGACCAGGATCGGCGAAGCTCCCCTCTCCTCGTACGTGACCACTTCGTCCCGTGGCTCGTCGAAGAGCGAGTCGTAGGCGGCCGTCGCTGCCTGGGCCGCTCTCGCCGCCGCCGCCAGCGCCGCTTCGTCCTCCGGCTGCCCCAGACCGCCCTCGGCAATGATCCGCTCCACGGTGTGGACGAGATCCCAGAGCTCGTCCGGAGCGTACGCGTCGCGATAACCCGGCATCGCCGTGCCGTCCATGCCGAGATAGAGGCGGCTGTAGATCGCCGCGCTGTCGTTTCCGCCCTTGAAGACCCCGCCGACGATGTTGGTCGGCAGGGTGTGGTTGCCCTCGAAGTCCGGCATCGGGTCGTTGCGAAGCCGCCTGCCGTTCGGCCCGTGGCAGGAAGCGCAGGCCTCCAGGTAGATCCGCTCGCCGCGTGCTCGTCGTTCCTCGTCGACTTGGGGCTCGGGCGGGATGACGATCGGCGGGCCTGGAGTCGTCCGCCGGGCGAACTCGGCATCCGCTTCCGCGGCGCTCAACTCCCCGGCGGCCACCTGACGGTCGAGTTCCTCCCTGATGGCCCCCAGACTGAAGCTGCGCGTGTAACGGGCCATCGCCGCGATCTCGGCGTCAGGAACCTGGCCCCAGGCCGACATGCCGGTGCCGGGCATGCCGCGGCGGATCGTCTCCTCGAGGTCACGGTCCGATGGGATCGCGTTCTCGGTGGTCGCCAGCTTGAAACGGCCGGACTGGAAGCTGCGGGGCCGTTCCCCGGTCGTGTAGCTGAACTTGCCCAGTCCGTCGCCCGCTTCGCCGTGGCACTCCCGGCAGTAGCGAAGGAAGGCCTGACGCCCGAGGTCGGCGTCGGCTTCCGCCGTTGCTGCGGACGCGTCCTCGCCGTTGGTGCTCTGGCTGCTCGCCGCGGCCGCCGCACCGACCGACACGACCAGGCCGAGAAGGGCTGCGAGCCACCGGCCGCACGGCTGATACGTTGCCTCGGGAGGCTCCATGTCCGACACGCGATCCGGTCCCAAGACCGGTTTCTTCGGCCCGATGAAGGGGCTCGACTCGGCCCGGCACACCGTTGAGCGCCTCGCCGGCGGCCGCCTGCGCGCCTCGATCGAACACGACACGATGAAGGGCGTCTCGCCCGAGATGCTGCGCTGGTGGTTCGAGAACATCGATACCTGGACCCGCTACAACGGCAGCGACTTCAGCGGCCCTCTGGTGCCGGTCTACCGCTACTGGCACCCCTTCGACCACATCGCCGTCCGCTGGCGCCGCCGAGTCTATGTTCGCGGACGCCTGGGTCCGGGAAGCGTGATCGAGATTCATGAAGATCTTGGCGGCAAGCACCCGGTCCGGGCGAAGGCCCGGGTGAGCCGGTTCGACGACGAGGCCTTCAACTTCGACCTGCTGCTCGGCGGCCTGTTCCGCGTCGGTTCGCTCGACCATCTCTACGCCGAGGCCGAGGGCGGCTGCTCGTTCTACACAGAGGCCCGTATCGGCGTGCGGGTGCCGATCATCGGCCGACTCCTGAACCGGATCATCCGCCGGCAGTTCACGGAAGAACTGCTCCGGGCCTGGATCGTCCACAACATCGAAGAGAGCGGCGAGACGGAGAAGTTCGTGCCGGTGCTGTTTGGCGAGGCGCAGCGTCCTTGATGTGGTTTCGCCGGCAAACTTGCCGGCGAAACTTGACCTCTCGGTTCAACCTTCTGTACGGTCCCGCAACTGTGCAGACGGGACCGATACCAGCCTCCCGCGCCGCTGACCTTGAGCGGGCGGGCTTTCGCCTCGGCGCGCGAGGCACCCACACGAGCCGGACGATCATGCTGAGAGACCTGGGCGAACTTCTAGCCACCGTGCCCGCAGACGGCGACCGGAGCGCCTACGCCGACGCTGTGATCAGGGAGAACGTGCTCGGCAAGCAGACGGTGGCCACACGGCGGATCAGCTTCCAGCGGCTGCGCGAGCTCTACGGCCTCGACCCGCGGCTATCGCTCTTTCGGGTGCTGCGGCGCCTCTGGGAGGGTGACCGCGCCGGTCGCCCGCGGCTGGCGTTGCTCACGGCGATGGCTCGCGACCCGCTACTGACTGCGACAGCGTCCGTCGTCGTCCTGCTGAATGTCGGCGAGGAGATGATGCGCGCCACTCTTCTGGCAAAGCTCCGGGAGACGGTGGGCGGCCGGCTGAACGATGGCGTGCTCGACAAGGTCGCCCGCAACGCCGCCAGTTCATGGGCCCAGGCTGGTTTTCTCCAGGGGCGGGTGCGCAAGGTACGTTGCCGAGCGGAACCCACGCATGGGACCGTTGCGCTGGCCCTTTGGCTTGGTCGGTTGGGGGGTTACCCGGACTCAAGATTGCTCGACTCGCCCTGGGCACGAGTCTCCGGGGACGGCGATGCCGCCGAGCTTCTGCCGTTCGCGCTCCGTGCGGACCAGCTCGGCCTGATCCGCGCCCGCGCCGCGGCGGGAATCCTCGAGGTCGATCCAGAGATCCTCGATCCGGCGGTGACGGGGACGCCGAGATGAGCATGAGCCGCATCCAGAAGCTGGTGCGGGCCTACGAGCGTCACATCGGCGCGCCGTGGCAGCGCACCCTCGCTGGCGCCCAGCGGGTCGTCTTCGTGGTCTATGAGAAGGAACTGGAACGGACGATTCGGGCTCGCGTTGGTGAGTTTGAGCAGGCGACGCTACGAACCGACCATGGCTGGTCGCTGGTGGACTGCACGTCCTGGTTCGCGGACTGGATGGCGCGCGACGAGTACCGCGACGCCTACTTCGACGATCCGTCGCTCCTGGAACTCAAGCTGGAGACCGAGTTCCGCGACGTCTGCGCGCAGAAGCTCTGCGCGGCACTGGAGGGCGCCGGCGAGAACGACGTGACGGCGCTCCTGGGGGTGGCCTCGCTCTACGGCTTCATGCGGGTCTCGGAGCTCGTGCGGTTCGCCGAGCCGGCCATCAGGGGCCGCTTGGTCGTGTTCTTTCCTGGCAGCAAGAGCGAGAACAACTTCCGGCTGCTCGACGCGCGCGACGGCTGGAACTACCTTGCGCAGGCGATCACGCTGCACGACGAGGGGGCGTTCCTGCCATGAAGATTCACGAAGTTCTCGACCGCGACCCCCGCGGCGCGCGTCTGGCAAACAACGGGCAGGCCCGCATCGACGCGGATCCGGCCGGCTCGGACGCGCGCGCGGCGGCGGTGTTGCGCGAGGAGCTCGAGACCTTCGTCTGCGACGGTCGTTTCGGCGACGGACTGGTGCGCATCGTCGACCGTTACCTGACCAACCTGGGCTTGGCGCGCCAGGACGCGGCCTGGGTGAGCGGCTTCTTCGGCAGCGGCAAGTCGCACCTGCTCAAGATGGCGGCCCACCTGTGGCGGAACACGACCTTCGAGGACGGAGCGACGGCCCGCAGTCTGGTGGCGGGACGCATGCCGGGCGACCTGGAGGCGGCGCTCCGCGAACTCGACACCCACGCGCGCAGGGCCGGCCAGCCCCCGGTTGCGGCTGCGGGGACGCTTCTCGGCGGCAACGAATGGGTGCGCCGCTCGGTGTTGGAGATCGTCCTTAGCGCCCGGGGCTGGCCGGGCCAGCACGCCCAGGCGCAGTTTTGCTTCTGGCTGCGGGACGAGGGCTGCCTCGACGCCGTGCGGGCCGCCATCGAGGGTGCGGGCCGGGAGTGGCTGCGGGAACTGAACAACCTCTACGTGAGCCCTGTGCTCGCCCAAGCCCTGGTCGACCTCGTGCCCGGCTTCGCGCACGACGCGGGAACGGCCGCGCGGGCTTTGCAGGCCCAGTTCCCGCTGAGCCGGACCGACATCACGACCGAGCAGTTCGTCGACGCCGCCCGCAAGGCGCTCTCGGACAGTGACGAACTCCCGCACACGGTGCTCGTGCTGGACGAGGTGCAGCAGTACATCGGGGACGACGGCGAGCGGTCCTCGGCGATCACCGAGCTGGCGGAAGCGGTCCAGACCCGGTTCGCCGGACGCCTGATGCTCGTCGGCTCCGGGCAGTCGGCGCTCTCGGCCGACACGCCGCACTTCGCCAAGCTGCGGGACCGCTTCGTCGTCCACGTGCAACTGACCGACGCGGACGTGGAGGCGGTCACCCGGCAGATCCTCCTGCGGAAGAAGCCGAGCGCGGTGCCGGCCATCGAGGAGATGTTCGAGGGCCACGCCGGCGAAGTGGCGCGCCAACTCCGCAACACGCGCATCGCCGCGCGGCGGGAGGACGAGGACCACCGGGTCGAGGACTATCCGCTGCTGCCGGCGCGGCGCCGGTTCTGGGAAGCCTGCTTCCGGGCCGTGGACGAGGGGGGCGGACGCAGCCAGCTCCGTTCCCAGTTGCGCATCCTGCACGACTCGCTCGAAGCCATCGCTTCGGAAGACCTGGGCGCCGCGATACCCGCGTCCGACCTGTTCAGCGCACTGGCGCCCGACATGGTGAGCGCCGGCGTGCTCCTGGGCGAACTGCACACCGCGATCGCGCGGCTCGACGACGGCACGGACGACGGCCGCCTGCGCCGGGATCTCTGCGGCCTGGCGTTCCTCGTGGGCAAGCTGCCGCGCGAGGGCGCGTTCGACCTCGGCGTGCGCGCCGACGTCTCGACCCTCGCGGATTTGCTGGTGACCGACATCCGGGGCGACGCCTCCGGCTTCCGCCGCAAGGTGGCGGAGGAGCTGGAGGATCTCGTCAAGCGGGGCGTGCTGCTCAAGGTGGGGGAGGAACACCGCCTCCAGACCACGGAGGGCGCCGAGTGGGAGCGGGAGTACCGCCAGCGGGTCGGCGCGTTGCGGCAGAGCGAGGTCGAGATCGCCCGAATCCGCAATCAGCTCTTCCGAGACGGGGTGGACGAGGCCGTCCGGTCGCTCCGGCTGACCCAGGGCGACTCGAAGGAACGGCGCGCGGTGCGGCTGCACGCCTCGGACGAAGCGCCGCCGGCGGACGATGCCGCCGTGATCGTCTGGTTGCGCGACGGCTGGTCGTGCCGGCCGAAGGAGGTCGAGGATGCGGCGCGGCGCGCCGGGGTCGAGAGCCCGACCGTGTTCGTCCATCTGCCGCGCCGCCACGCCGAGGCGCTGCGCGACGGCATCCTCTCCTCGGAGGCGGCGCAGCGAATTCTCGATCTCAAGGGAAGCCCCGCCACGGCCGAGGGCCGCGACGCCAGGGCCGGCATGGAGAGCCGCCGCGAGGAGGCGGCCCGCCGCCTGCGCGAACTCGTCCGGGAGACCTTGCGGGCGGCCGTGGTCCATCAGGGCGGCGGAACCGAGGTCTTCGGCGACGGCCTGCGCCACAAGCTCGACAAGGCGGCTCGCGCATCGATGGCGCGGTTGTTCCCGGAGTTCCCCACGGCGGACCACCGGGCATGGGAAGTCGCCTTGCGGCGGGCGCGGGACGGGTCCGACACGCCGCTCCAGATCGTCGGCTGGGACCGGCCGACGGCGGAGCACGCCGTGGCCCGCCAGGTGCTGTCGATGCTCGGGGCCGGCGCCCGTGGCACCGAGATCCACCGCAAGCTGCGGGTCGCGCCCTTCGGCTGGCCGCAGGACGCGGTGGACGCCGTGCTCATCGCCCTGCACCGGAGCGGCCACGTCCGCGCCATGCGGGGCGGCGCGCCGGTGGCGCCCGGAGCGCTCGACCAGGCCGGCATCAAGAGCGCCGAGTTCCGCACCGAGAGGGTCGTACTGACGGCAAGCGAGCGAATCGCCCTGCGCGGACTGTTCCAGGAGGCGGGCGTGCAGGCCGCGAGCGGCCAGGAGTCGCTCCATGCGGCGCCGTTCCTGGACGCCATGCGCGCGTTGGCTGCGGATGCCGGCGGCGACGCGCCGCTGTCGCCCGTGCCGGACACGGCGTTCCTGGACGACCTCTCGGGTTTGGCCGGAACCGAACAGTTGGCCGGAATCCTCGGCGAGCGCGAGCGCATCCGCGAGTCGTTGGCGGAGTGGCGGGTACTGGCGGAACGTCGGGAGGCGAGACTTCCGACCTGGCGACAGGCGATGGCCCTGCACCGGCACGCCCGCGAGCTTCCGGCGTTCGAGTCCATCGACCGGGAGCTTCGCGCGATCGAGGAACAGCGGTCTCTCCTGGACGATCCGGACCGGCTGGCGCCGTTGGCTGGGAGGCTGGCCGGAGAACTGCGCGCCGCCGTGACCGAGGAGCGCGATCGGCTCCGCGCCGCCGTCGCCGAGGCGGCCGCCGAGCTCGAAGCGGACACGGCCTGGCGCGCGCTCGGCGACGCCGACCGAGACGAGATCCGCCGCCAGTGCCGGCTGACCCCGCCCGAGACCGTGCCGATCAGCTCGATCGCCGAACTTCTGGCGAGCCTCGACGATCGTCCGCTTCTCTCCTGGCAGGCCGACATTGACGCCGTGCGCGAGCGGACCTCCCAGGCGCTTGCCGAAGCCGCCACACGTGCGCATCCCGCTGACGAGACCGCGAAGTCGCCCACCAGCGTGACCATCCGCCGCGGCACTCTCGCCGACGAGGCGGCGGTGCGCGAGTGGCTGGAGGAGCAGGAGGAGCGGTTGATCGAGGCGGTGCGGAAGGGGCCGGTGGTGCTGCGGTGATGGGCGGGAGTTGGATTATCTGACCGATCGAGACAGAAGTTGACGTTTGTAGTTGGTTTGCCGTACTGTCGTGGCGTCGGCGGCCGCGAGGGCCGTGGGCCTGATCGGACAGGGAGTGTGAAATGGCATTGACGACTGAAGAGCTGGCCGTTCGGATTCGGACCGCGAGGGAAGCGGTTGGGCTGACCCAAGGCGCCGTTGCGGCTGCATTGGAGGTTTCCCGCCCCGCGATCTCCCAGATGGAGTCCGGCAAGCGAGCTGTGTCTGGCCTTGAACTGCACCGCTTGGCGGCACTCTTCGGCCGGAACGCCACGGACTTCTTCGCCGAGAAGTTCCGTGAACAGAACGCTACCGTCGTCCTGTTCCGGCGCCACCCGGAGCTAGGCGCCGATACGAAACTGCGCGAAGCTCTGAGCGAGGCGTTGACCTTCGGCCGGGCGATGTCTCACCTTGAGCACATCCTCGATATCGACTCGCAGAGCGCTGCGCTTCCCAGCTACACGCCGGTGGCCCCCCGAACCAAGTGGCAAGCGGTGCAGCAGGGAGAGCGCGCCGCCGGGGCCGAGCGGGGGCGTCTCGGCCTGGACGCGCGCCCGCTGCCCGACCAGGTGGACCTTCTGGAGATGCAGGGCATCCGCGCGGCACAGGTGTGGATGCCTGAAGAAGTCTCCGGTCTGACGCTGCTTGATGACAGTGTGGGAGTGCTGGTCGCGGTCAATCGTCGGCATGCTCTCAACCGCCGGCGCTACTCCTTCGCTCACGAGTACGCGCATGTGCTGTTCGACCGGGACCGCCAGGCGAACGTCAGTCGTACTGCGGACGGGGACTCCTTGCTTGAGGTACGGGCCAACTCCTTCGCGGCTGCCTTTCTGCTCCCGGCCGCCGGAGTTCGGCAGTTCCTCGGCTACCTCGCAAAGGGGGCGGCGAGCCGGACTCGGCGCCATGTCTTCGATGGCGAAAGTGGGCGCTTGGCCGAGAGACGTTCTCCGCCGGGAAGCCAGGAAGTCCGCGTCCATGACGTGGCGTTGCTGGCGCATCATTTCGGCGTCAGCCGGCTGGCCACTCTCTACCGCTTGAAGAGCTTGCGCGTCATTGGTGAGCAACGCCTGGCGCAGCTCCGCAAGCAGGACGCCGAGTTGGGTCGCGACATGGCCCGGGCTCTCGGTCTCGCAGATCCGGAAGAAGGACGCCGCCGCCCGCTGGGCCGGAATCGTCTGGTGGTGCTCGGCGTCGAGGCGCTTCGCCGCGAGCTCATCTCCTACCGAAGACTCTGCGAACTCGGTGAGCTCGTCGGCGTCGAGGAGAACGCGCTGGAGCAACTGGTCGCCCAGGCCGGGATCGATGTCCGACCGCCGGTGGCCCCGCTGCCGGGGGATTGGGAGGCGCTGAGAGGACGGTCATCGTGATCCTCGTAGCGCTCGATGCCAGCGTGCTGATCAACTTCCTCGTCATTGCGAAGGTCGGTCTCCTTTCGTCACTGCCCGGGTTCGGCTTCGTAGTGCTCGAGGAGGTCGCCTCGGAGATCAAACGCCCGGCGCAGGCTGAGGTTCTGGCCCATGCACTCGACAACGGCCATCTTCGACCTCTCGGCTCCATGGCGCCGCGAGAGGCCGATGACTTCCTTCGGCTGAACGAGGACTTTGGCCGTGGCGAGTCCGCGTGCCTGGCAGTAGCCAAGGCCCGCGGATGGTTCGTTGCCTGTGACGAGAGGGGAGCTTTCCTGAACCGAGCCCGGGAAGTCCTTGGGGAAGGTCGTGTGCTGGACACACCAACGCTCCTGATGTTGGCGATTGACGCCGGCCTGATCACGATCACGGAGGCCGATGAACTGAAGGCGGAGTTGGAGAAGGCGCGTTTCAAGATGTCCTTTGGCTCGTTCCGCGACCTGCCGGAAGTCGGCTGCGAGTAGATGGACGAGCAGGCAAGGACGACGTTCGTGGGGCGGCGCAGCCAGGCAGTTAGGCTGGTCGTGCTGCTCGGAACGCTGCCGGCAGTGGAAGGGGGCTTCTAGGTGTCAAGCGAAGAGCAACGGGAGACGGCCCTCCAAGCGGTTGAGGAGGAACTCGCTGGTTTGCTGGGGACCGCATCCGAGCAACTCGTCAGGACCGAAGACCTGGGGAAGGCCCTGGATTTCAGTTCAGGGCAGCCGGTCTTCGAGAGGAGACTACGTCTCTTCCGCAAGTTGCAGGACGCCGGCTTGAGCGATCTTCCGCTGCCGCTGCTCGAGAGCATCAGGGCTTCGGTTTCGCAGGCGAGAGAAGAGTTCCAGCAGATCTTGGACTTCTCTCCTACCGGACAGAATCCTCAATCGGAACGGGACAACCTGATCCAGCAGATTGAGAGCCAGTACGACGGGGAGTTCAACGCAGTCGGTCTCGCGATTGCCTACGGGCAGCAAACCGGCACGAATCTGGAGCAGATTCGCCGGGCTGCGGGAGAGACGCTCGAGGCCGTGAAGGCCGCGAGCGAGGAGGCGCGCTCGGAACTGGACGAGGTTAGAAGGACGGCGGAGAGCGTGAAGAGGGCGGCTGCGGAAGTCGGAGTCTCCCAGCACGCGACCCAGTTCCAGAAGGAGGCTGACGCCCACCGGAACACGAGCAGGCATTGGTTCTGGGGGGTCGCTGTCGTCGGCGCGCTGACCGTAGTTCTGGCTACGTTGAACATCTGGTGGTTCTACGAGGCCGCTTCGGAAGGGAGCCTTGATCTTAGTCAGGCCGTTCAGGTTTCGGTTGCGAAGCTGCTCTTGTTCAGCGTGCTCTATTTCGGTCTCGTTTGGCTGCTGCGGATGTACCGCTCGGCGTGTCACAACCAGGTGGTCAATCAGCATCGGGCGAATGCGCTTCAGACGTTCGAGACGTTTGTCAACGCAGCTACGGACCAGCAGACCAAGGAGGCCGTTCTTCTGCGCGCTACCGACTCGATCTTCGGCCATCAGGCATCTGGCTTCGATGAGGCCCGCAGAGAGTCAGGAAGCGCCAATCTGCTCGAAATCACTCGTGATCTGGGACGTGGAACTGCGGGTGAATGACCGGGGTCGGACCGAGGCACCTGCCGCGTTGCCTGTGGCCGACGTTCGTGAGGCAGTCGAGGACGAAGGGATAGACGTCGTGACGCGAAAGGTCGGAGAATTCGCCGGGAGCGTTTACCGCTCTGCCGGGATTGGCAGAAGTCGCGGAGTGGAGGACGAGTGCGCTACCGACTCACCGCTGGTGCCGCCGGGTATTGCGACGCGGCTCGAGGTCCTGCGAACTGATTTCGAGGAAGTAACCGGCGCGTCTTTCGAGCACTTCTACTGCCCGATTCTGTATGGAGACGAGCCGGTAGAGCTATGCAAGGCGCACATCGTCAACAGGGTCTTTGAAGGCACGCCGCGGGCTTGGACGGTTCAGAGAAAGGACGTGGACAATCACTTCGGAGCGAAGTTTGAATCGGGCTTCACTGCGCTGGCCGACTACGAGGACATCAAGGCCCAGGGCGGGCTGACTGGGAAGCGCCTGCCTTACCAGTTCAAGACGCGAGTGCTCGCTGGAAGTGAGGGGATCCCGTACTTCTCCGCCAGGAAGCCGCCAGGTCCGGAGTTCACGGCGCTACGTGTGAAGGAGTCGAATCGGTGGTTCTTTCTGAGGAGGACCCCGGAGGAGGTGGATCGCCTGCTTGATGATAGCTGGTGTATTGAGACGACGGCGGACCTTAGTGTCTCTGCGGCCGTTTCCCTGATCAAGTCAGCGCACCTGACGCTGTTTGCCCTCTTGGGTTATGGATACGCCCTTTCTTGTGGTGGGCATCTGATCGGCGCAGGGGTTCTCGGCAGTCTCCTCCGAGAGACGGTTTCCTGTTCGCTTCGTGAAGCGGAGGAGAGGGCACGCTCGATCTTGAGGGAGTGGGCGCATGTCGTGCGTCCCATGAAGGGCGGCGCCTGGGGTGTTGGGGGCACAATCACGGACGGGTCGGTCCTGATCGCTTGGACGGGCTCCGGCAACCCGTGGGGCGCGATCGTAAGGGTGGCGTTCCAGGAGAACGACTTTGCGGTCTTGCTGCCGTGTTGCTGGCGAGCCGACGAGATGGTGACCTACTTGGACTTCATGCGCAACGGGCGGGAGGAAATCCGGGTGAAGGTAGCTCAGCTTGATGCAGAACGCGGGCAAATGGGGGTTGATGAGCGCGACTTCCCGGTGCGATGGCCGAAATCGGAGGCAGTCTCTGATTGGCGAGCGCCCTTGGCTGGCGGAAGATGAGTGGGTGGTCGGCTTTGTCTGAAGACATGGTCGCGCTTCCCGTGGGCCATGCCGACACGGGACTGTTTGATGCCCTCAAGTCCGGGCGTACGAGAACTTCGCGAACATGGGCACCGTGAATGACGGCCGCTATGGCGGCAGCGTGTTTTGGACGCTCAAACGGCACCATCGTCGGGAATTAGCTCACATGCGAGGCAGCGAGCAATCCGTGATTGCTGACGTGCGAGTGCCTGTAGAGGCTCTCTTTTGGCAGGAGAAGCGCGGAGTCAGTGCGGCGGAGCGGCTAGCAAGCGAGAAATGGCTCGGCGCGTCGCGAGAAAGGGAGGAAGAGTTCAAAGCTCCGCCACCTGGCTTCGAGCGACGCGCCTTCTTGAGTAACACTGAACCTGGGGCAACTTGACCGATGCTGACCATGGCGCGCTCCACAGGACAGATTCGTCGATGCCACCCGAGATGACCGGGTCTCTGGATCCGACCCTGCGGAAGCAGTTGGAGAACGCCGTGCGCGCGGCGCGGCGTGTCGCGGAGGATGGTGCGCAAGCGGCGCTCGGGGCGCTTGCCGTGGATGCCGCGCAGCCGCATGGGTCGATGCCAGAGGGCGAGCGGGCGCTGCGCCGGAAGCTGCGGGCACACGGGCGGCAGTTGGGAGACAAGCGGAATGGCTTGACTTCGGAACAGGAGATCGAGCGGCTGGCGCACGAGGTGGCCTACGAGCACTGGCACCGGATGCTGTTCGCCCGGTTCCTGGCGGAGAACGGGCTGCTGATCCATCCCGAATCGCCGGTTGCGGTGTCGTTGGCGGAGTGCGGGGAACTGGCTCGTGAGGGCCTGGGCGCAGACGGCTGGGAGGTGGCGGAGTCGTTCGTGGCCGGAATGCTCCCGGAGATCTTCCGGCCTGACGATCCGGCGCTTGCTGTGACGTTGGCGCCGGAGACGCGGCAGGAACTGGAGAAGCTGGTCGGCGACCTGCCTAAGGCGGTGTTTACGGCGACTGACTCACTAGGCTGGACGTACCAGTTCTGGCAGACGGACCGAAAGGACGAGGTGAATCGGTCGGAGGTGAAGATCGGGCCTGACGAGCTTCCGGCTGTCACGCAGTTGTTTACAGAGCCGTACAGGGTGCGGTTCCTGTTCCACAACACGGTGGGTGCCTGGCGGGCGGGCAGGCTTCTGGCGGAACGACCCGAGCTAGCGAGGGAGGCCGCCGATGAGGCGGAACTGGCGGAAGCGGTGCGCATTGCGCCTGCGGCCGGCGTGGCCGGCTACGACTTCGAGTATCTGCGGTTTGTGCGTGAACCCACCGCCACGGACGACGGAGGTTCGCTGGTTGGTGGGCCTCCTGAAGAGAGAGGCCAGAACGGCGAACTGGGTGCCGGCGAGATTCCTCGAAGCGCCAGCGGCCTGCTCGCGGGCGAGGAAGGGTCGCAAGCAGGCAGGTCCGAGGGCCCGTGGCAGCCCGTGGCGGGAACGTTCGAAGGCTGGCCGGATCGTGCGGCCGACCTGCGCGTGCTCGACCCGTGCTGCGGGAGCGGTCACTTCCTGGTCGAGGCGCTCGAACTTCTGGCCCGGCTGCGCATGGAGGAAGAGGGCCTCGCCGTCGAAGCGGCGGTACGAGCGGTTCTGCGCGACAACCTGTTCGGCTTGGAGATCGACCTGCGCTGCACCCAGATCGCTGCGTTCAACGTGGCGTTGGCAGCGTGGAAGATGGTTGGCTGGCCGATCGATCTGCCGCCGCTTCAGATCGCCTGCTCGGGTCTTGGCCCGAGCGCATCGAAGGAAGAGTGGCTGCGGCTGGCCAAGGGTCACCAGAACTTGCAGGGAGCGCTCGACAAGCTGTACGAGCTCTTTCGAGATGCGCCGACGCTGGGCTCGCTCATCGATCCGGCGGGCTTGGGCCGAGGCCTGTTCCAGGCCGACTACGAGACGGCGGAGCGGCTCCTGTTCCGCGCGGTGGACCAAGAGCGCGACGAAGAGGACTTCGAGCGGGTGGTGGCGGCCCAGGGTATGGCCGCGGCGGCGAAGCTGCTTGCCGGCGAGTATGACCTCGTCATCACGAACGTCCCCTACCTCGTGCGCGACAAGCAGGCAGCGCGGCTTCGGAAGCTCGCCGACGCCAGCCATCCCGATGCAAAGACGAACATCGCAACGATGTTCGTCTCGCGCATCCTCAGGTGGCTCGGAGAAGGCAGCGCGCAAGCCGTCGTCGTGCCTCAGAACGGGCTGTTCCTGACCAGCTACCGAAGACTCCGCGAGCGGCTGCTGTGGGAGCGGACCTGGCGTCTGGTGGCGCGGTTGGGTCCGGGTGCGTTCGAGACGATCAGCGGGCACGTCGTGGATGTGGCGTTGACCGTGTTGTCCGCGGAGAAGCCGGACGACGACTGGCAACTGGCCGGCATCGACGTTTCGACGCCCCGCGGCGAAACGCTGATTCGAGCGCGGGAGAAGGCGGAGTTGCTGTTGACGGGCGGTGCGCCGGTGGTCTTGGCTCGTCAAGCCGACCAGCTTCTCAACCCGGATGCCCGCGTCATTCTTGAGCCAGGGACTCGTGGCGAGCTGCTGGAGACGGTCGCACTGGCGCCGAACGGAATGCACGGTGGTGATTCCGCCCGCTTCCGGTTGTGCTTCTGGGAGCCGACTGCGATCACCGACCCGCTAAGCGTGCGTCCCTCTGATGGTCCTGATCGAGGGCTGGGAGGCGAGCCGGCAGGTCGTGTGAAGGGCCCCAGCTCCGTTTGGACGTTCTTCCAAAGGCCGCCCGGAAGCAACGAGCACTACTCCGGGCGGGAGCATGTCTTCTTCTGGCCCGACGACGGACGCATCCACCACGAGAATCCGAAGGCGTACGTCAAGGGCAAGCATGTGTGGAGCAAGCAGGGAGTCGTCGTGGGTGTGATGAGCGAGTTGCGAACGACCCTCTACGGCGGCGACTTGTTCGACATCAGTTGTACGCCCATCGTTCCAGTTTCTTCGGAGCATCTGTCGCCCGTGTGGTGCTTCTGCCGCTCCGAGGAGTACAGAAAGGCCATCCGGCGCGTTGATCCGAAGCTCAATGTGACCAACGCGACGCTCGCGAAGGTCCCGTTTGACGTCGAGTGCTGGACGGAGACTGCCAGTGAGGATTACCCCAACGGTCTCCCGGAGCCTTACTCCGACGACCCAACTCAGTGGCTCTTTCACGGCCACCCCTGCGGCTCGGTCGTCTGGGACAAAGAGGCAAAGTGGACCGCTCACGGCCCACTACGAGCGGACGCCTCCGTGCTCCATGTGGCGGTCGCTCGGCTGCTCGGCTACCGCTGGCCAGCGGAAGTCGACCCGGAGATGCGGTTGGCGGCGGAATCGAGGGAGTGGGTCCGCCGCTGCGTGGAACTGCGTGACTTCGCGGACGACGACGGCATCGTCTGCCTGAACGCGGCAGCCGGCGAGCTGCCCGCAGCCGACCGCCTGCGAGTTCTGCTCGCGGCGGCGTATGGCGAGGAGTGGTTGCCGTCGAAGGAAGAGGAACTCCTCTCGACGGCGGCCTCCGCAGCCAACAGGAAGAAGCCAGCTGCGTCCCTTGAAGTGTGGCTGCGGGACCACTTCTTCGCGGAACACGCAAAGCTCTTCCACCACCGGCCCTTCATCTGGCATGTCTGGGACGGCCGTTCGGACGGTTTCCACGCGCTGGTGAACTGCCACCGCCTCTGCGGTCCGGCCGGCGAAGGTCGCCGAACTCTCCAGGCGCTCACGTACCACCATCTCGGCGAGTGGATCACCCGTCAGCTAGCCGCCCAAGCCGCTGACGAGGAAGGGGCAGACGCCCGCCTCGCCGCGGCTCAGGACCTGCAGAGCCAGCTGGAGTGCATCCTTGAAGGCGAGCCGCCATGTGACATCTTCGTCCGCTGGCGTCCGCTGCACGAGCAGCCCGCCGGCTGGGAGCCGAATCTCGATGACGGCGTGAGGCTCAATATCCGCCCCTTCATGCGCGCCGGACTCCAATCCGGCGGCAGAAAGGGCGCGGGAATCCTCCGCGTCAAGCCGAACGTCAAGTGGGGCAAGGACCGTGGCAAGGAACCGGCAAAACTCCGCCCGCGCGAGGACTTCCCGTGGTTCTACTCCTGTGCTGGACAGGGCTCGGAGGCGGAGCGCACCGACTACGCCGCGCCGCCCGAGGCTGCGTACGATGGCAGCCGCTGGAACGACCTGCATTACACGCGTGCTGCCAAGGAAGCGGCGCATCCGAGACATCGGGCTTGCGAGCAATGAGCACTTGGGGTTGGGAGAGCCGCCCGATAGGTACCGATAGCACTCGGTGGGAGGTCGGGCGATGAACGGGGACTCCGTGGGCTCGCGTTGGTGGCGGTTTGACTTCCACACCCATACTCCGGCCTCACCGGACTACGGGAAAGGGCCGAACCAGCAGCAGTGTGTCGGGGTTCCCGCACGAGATTGGCTTCTCGACTACATGCGCGCCGGAATCGACTGTGTGGCGATTACGGATCACAACTCTGGCGCCTGGATCGGGCCGCTGCAATCGGCTTACCGGGACCTAGAGAGAGAAGGTCCGGGCGACTTCCGCCCACTGGTCATCTTTCCGGGTACCGAGATCACGGTTCACGGCGGCTACCACCTCTTGGCCATCCTGGATCCAGCGGCGTCTGGTGACGACATCGTCTCTCTCTTGGGTGCCCTTGGGATTCCAGCCAGCGAGCAGGGGGCCCCGGGTGCGGCTTCTGGTCAGCCCTTGGTCGAAGCGGCGAAGATAGTCACTGAGAACGGCGGACTGGCGGTTCCGGCCCATGTCGACGGACCGGCTGGGATCTTCGAGGACCGGGACGGTGAGCCAGCCTTGAGGGGCGGGAGTCTGCAAGAGCTTCTCGACTGCGAGAACGTACTTGCGATGGAGTTGACGGACTTTGGTTCCCAGCTGCCCAGCGCGTACTCGGCCAGCCGCACACAGTGGGCGGAAGTGCTTGGCTCGGACAGCCACCATCCGGCCGGTGCCGGTGTAGGTCGCGCGCCCGGCGAGCGCTACACCTGGGTCAAGATGGGAACTCCTTCGCTTGCTGGGCTTCGCTTGGCGTTGCTCGACCGCGCGCCTCTTTCGATCTTGAGGAGTGACGAAGCAGAGGACGACCCGAACCTGCACGCTCGCCTCTACATTGAGGGGGTTGAACTCAGCGAGGGTCAGTACGCCGGACGCGGCACGCCGCTGAAAGCGGGGTTCAGCCCGTGGCTGTCCGCGATCATCGGCGGCCGCGGCAGCGGCAAGTCGACGTTGATCGAGATGATGCGCCTCGGCCTACGTCGAGAGACGGATCACCCGGACACGATTAGCGAAGACCTGAAGCACTTTCAGGAAGTTCCGCACGCCCGCGGGGACCGAGGTGCGCTTACCGCGCAGACAGAGATCATCGTCACGGTCAGCAAGGAAGACGAGAAGTTCCGAATCCGATGGCGCCAAGACGGCACAGGTGACAGCGTAATCGAACAACGGACTAACGATTCTTGGTTGCCGAGCCCTGGCGAGGTTTCCAGTCGCTTCCCGGTGAGGATTCTGAGCCAGAAGCAGGTCTTCTCCATGGCTGGGAATCCTGGTTCACTGCTGCGGCTGATCGATGAATCACCTGAAGTTGCCAAGCGTGAGTGGGACGCACGGTACGAGGAAGCTAGGACCCGCTTCCTGAGTCTCCGCAGTCAGGCGCGAGCGTTGGCGGCGCGGCTTGGAGACCGTCAGCGCATTGAAGGTGACCTTGCCGACGTGAAGCGGCAGTTGGCGGTCTTTGAGGAAGGCGGGCACCGAGACCTCCTGGTCCAACTCCGACGACTGGTCCGGCAGCGGCGCGCGATGGACGAGCGAAGAGCCGAGCTGGTCGGTGCAGTCGAGACGGTTCGGAGCGTGTCGCAGCGAATCGGACCATCGGACTTACCTGAAGCTGACTTCGCTGGTGGCACTCAAGCCGAGGTCGAGGCGGTTGGTCTTCTTCGTGATGCTGCATCCACCCAGGAAGAGCTTCGCTGCGGCATCTGTCGACTCGCGGATGCCGCAGCCGAGAGCCTGGAAGATTGGGAGAGCAGCTTGGCGGCTTCGGACTGGGCCTCCTTGGAACGCGAGACTCACCAGGCGTACGAAGCGTTGGTGGAGCGATTGAAGCGCGAGGGCGTCTCCGACCCCTCCGGCTACGGGGTACTGGTGCACGCACGTCAGCAGTTGGAGGCTCAGCTCGCCGACCTCGCTGCGGTTGAGGAGGAACGGCAGAAGGCGATGTCAGATGCGCTGTGCACACTGGAGAAGGTCGCGGAACTTCGCAGTGAGCTGTCTGACCGGAGAGCGCGATTTCTCGCAGACGTTCTCGATGACAACGAGTTCGTGCGGATAGAGGTGCGCCCCTACGGGGAAACGCCGCGAGAAGCCGAGCCCGCGTTCCGCACTGCTATCGACCGCTTGGATGGGCGTTTGGCGGACGACATTCTGTCGACGGACCGCGGAAAGGGACTCCTGGCGGAACTCTTCCGAAGCCTGCCTAACGGTCTGGAGGAACGAAGAGAGGCACTTGCAATCCGGATCGCGAGGATCAAGGAGGAGCTCCTCACGATTTGGGCGACGGGCCAGGAGGGTCAACGTAGCAGGTGGATGAGGAATCACTTGCGGGAGTTGTCCCCTGAGCAGATTGACCGCTTGGAACTCTGGTGGCCTGAAGACGAACTCAGGGTCGAGTATCGGCGCGCCGGTGAGGCGGCTTTCACGCCGATTAGCCAGGGTTCACCGGGCCAGAAGTCTGCGGCTATGCTGGCTTTCCTGTTGTCACACGGCGAGGAGCCAATCATCTTGGACCAACCGGAAGATGACCTCGACAATCGGTTGGTCTCGGATCTGGTCGTCGCGCAACTGCGGAAGGGCAAGCGCGCCAGACAGGTAATCGTGGCGACTCACAACCCGAACATCGTCGTCAACGGGGATGCCGAAATGGTCGTTTCGATGGCCCATGGAGGCGGGCAGTGCCATGTACTCGGCGACAGGAGTGGTTGTCTGCAGGACAGGGATGTACGGAGGGAGGTCTGCGCAGTGATGGAGGGCGGCCAGGAAGCCTTCGATAGTCGGTACCGCCGATTGCGCGAGGAGCCTCCCGGTGCCTGAGAGTGTCACCCGCCTGCTGGAGCGGATTCGACTTGGCGAAGACAGCCTGTCGGAGTTCAAGGGCACGGTGCCAGAACTTGTGAGCGAGGCGGCCGAGTCTATGCGGGTCACGTTGGGGCTCGGCGTCGCCTGAGAACGGACCGGCGAATGTCGCAGGAGACCACGGTGCCGAACGCCTCAAGGGACGCGACGATCCTCGATCACCTCGTCGCCGCCATCCGCCTCCGGGCCGAGCCCATCGACGGTCAGGCACCGGCCGCCGTCCTCTGGCCAGATCCGCAGAACGAGTGGCGGCCGCTCATCGGCGCGCTGCGGGAGCGGATGCCGGAACTCCTCGCCCTGGGCGACTACGACGCCGCGACGGGCAGCGGGCCCGCGATCTGGCTCCGCGTGGCGGTGGAAGGTGCGGTCGGCGGCGCGCCGCAGGCCGATGAGCAGCCGCACGTGCTCTATCTGCCCGGCGTTTCCCGCCAGGAACTTCGCGCAGCCGACGACTGTCCGAACAGACTGAAGCCCCTCGTTGAACTGCTCTTCCGGGGCGCGGTCTGGGCGCATCCGAACGGGCGGGAGTGGACGGTGCGGGCCTTTCTCACTTCGCCCAAGGGGCTTGGGCTGGACGTTGCCGACGACCGCGCCACCAGGGAGGCCATGCTCCAGGCGCTGCGGGAGGCGGCGGTCGCCCCGCTCCGTCAGCTTCGGGCCAAGCGTCTGGACGCGGAGCACTTTCGGCGCATGCTGAGCCCCGACCCGCTGCGCGACGTGCTGCAGTGGATGGGGGAGGGCGCCGCGATGCGAGCGCGGCTCGGACCGCAGAAGTGGCAGGCCTTCCGGGCGCAATGCCGCGAGGATCTCGCGCTCGACCCCGAATCGGATGCGGACGTGGTGGCTGGCGACCGTCTGGCAGGCGGTGAGGGTGCCTGGGCGCGGGTGTGGGAGCGCTTCCTTGAAGCGCCGGAGAGCTATCCGCACGTAGCGGACGTGCTGATGCGCAGCCGGCCGGCCGAAGTGCCGATGTTCGGGCGCGAGCGCTGGCCGCACCTTAACGGGAGCGACGAGGAGAACCTGCGCCGGAGGCTCGCCGCTGTAGCTGCGCTCGACCACGACGCGGCCTGCGGCGCGTTGCTCGCGCTCGAAGAGGAGCACGGCCCCCGCCGGGACTGGGTGTGGGCGCGGCTCGGCCGGTCGCCGATGGCGGTCGCGGTCGGACCGCTGGCTCGCCTGGCCAGGGAGGCGCGAACGACTCTCGGGGGCGGAACGCCGGGTGAGATCGCCGACGCCTATGTCGACCGCGGCTGGCAGGCCGACACCGCGGCGCGGGAGGCGCTGGCCGCCGCGCCCGCCGCGGACCGGGAACTCGTCGCTGGCATCGTTCGCCATCTGCTCCTGCCCTGGCTGGATGACTCGGCGCGAGCGTTCCAGGTGGCTGCCGAACGCGAGGCGCTGCCGTCGTGTGGCGATCAGCCGACGGTCGAGGCGGACGAAAGCGTGTGCCTCCTGTTCGGCGATGGTCTCCGCTACGAACTGGGCCGCGCGCTGGCCGAGATGCTCGAAGGGCGCGGCTTCGCGGCCCGGCTCGACTGGCGGTGGGCGGCGCTGCCGACCGTGACGGCCACCGGCAAGCCCGCGGTGAGCCCGGCGGCCGACGCCATCGCCGGCACCGTCCTGGGCGGCGATTTCGCGCCTGCGTTCGAGGCGACGGGCAGGCCCGTCGACTCCAGGAGTCTCCGCGCTGCGATCGA
This sequence comes from Candidatus Multivorans sp., assembly GCA_965220845.1. GTDB lineage: Bacteria > Acidobacteriota > Thermoanaerobaculia > Multivoradales > Multivoraceae > Multivorans. The sequence continues at coordinate 2,388,676 of CBDCRA010000005.1, read as the reverse complement.
GCGGCTCGGCTACCAGACGTTCGGCGGCGGCACGCTCGATGCGCCGCTCGGGAGCCCGGCCCGCGGTTGGCTGGAGTGGGACCGGATCGATGCCCTGGGGCACGAAACGGACGCCGCCGGCTTCTCCCGCCGGCTCGGCGCCGAGTTGGAGGATCTGGCCGATCGCGTCGCCCGGTTGCTCGACGTCGGCTGGGGAGCGGTGCGGATCGTCGCGGACCACGGCTGGCTGCAACTGCCGGGCGGTCTGCCCAAGGTGGATCTTCCGCTGCACCTGACGGCGAGTCGCGGTGCCCGCTGCGCGGCGATTGCCGGCGAGTCGGCGCCGGACGCGCTCCTCGCTCCGTGGCACTGGAACCCGGACGAGCGTTTCGCCGCGGCCCGCGGCGTTGCCGCCTTCCGTCGCAACGTGGAGTACGCGCACGGCGGCCTCAGTGTCCAGGAATGTCTGCTGCCGGACCTCGTCGTGAGATCGGCTCCTGGAGCCGGTCCGTCGGCGCGCATCGAGCGGATCGCCTGGCTGAGATTCCGCTGCGTGGTCGAGGCCGCCGTCGAGGGTGGCGCGGTGAGCGCCGACCTCCGGCTGAGGGAGGACCTGAACAGGTCCGTCGCTTTGTCGGCCAAGCCGGTCGAGGCCGACGGCTCGGTCAGCCTCCTGCTTGCCTCCGACGAACACCAATCTTCGCGGCTCGTTCTCGTCCTTGTCGATAGCGAGGGCCGGATTCTCGACCGCCGCGATACGGCTGTGGGAGAGGACTCGTGAACTCGCTGAACCTCGAGATGGACCGTCTGGACGAACTCGCCGCGGACGCTTTTCCGGGCTATCTGGTGCGCAAGGACCTGGTTCGGCGCTACTCCCGCCAGTATCTGGTGCCTACGTACGTCGTCGAGTTTCTGCTGGGCCGCTACTGCGCGAGCGTCGACGCGAAGGAGATCGAGGAGGGCCTGGAGATCGTCCAGCAGCAGCTCGAAGGCCGGACTGTGCGGCCCACCGACCAGGAGGTGTTCAAGTCGCGCGCTCGCGAGGCCGGTTCGGTCAGGCTGATCGACATCGTTCGCGCCCGGCTGGACGCCAAGAACGATCGCTACGTGGCCGAACTGCCGAGCCTGGCGCTGCGCGACGTCGATGTCGCGGACTCGATCGTCACGGACAACCAGCGAATGCTGACGGACGGCTTCTACGCCGAGGTCACCCTGGAGTATGACGCGGTGGTCGCGGCGGACGGCAGGGGGAACCCGTTCCGGATCGAGTCCCTGCGCCCGATTCAGATGGCCGACGCGCGGGTTCTGGAGGCGTTCGCCCGCGGCCGCGAGAGTTTCTCGACGGACGAGTGGCGCGACTTCCTGATCCGCTCCGTGGGCCTCGAACCGGCTTCGCTCGACGACCGCGCCAAGCGGGTCGCCCTGCTTCGGATGGTCCCCTTCGTCGAGCGGAACTACGACCTGGTGGAACTCGGCCCTCGCGGGACCGGTAAGAGCCACATCTACCAGCAGATCTCGCCGTACTCGCACCTGCTCTCGGGCGGCAAGGCCACCGTTGCCAAGATGTTCGTGAACATGGCGAACGGCCAACGGGGACTCGTCTGCCAGTACGACGTGGTGTGCTTCGACGAGGTCTCCGGCGTGTCGTTCGATCAGAAGGACGGCGTAAACATCATGAAGGGCTACATGGCGTCGGGCGAGTTCAGTCGCGGCAAGGAGAGCATCCGGGCCGACGGCGGCATCGTGATGGTGGGCAACTTCGACGTCGATGTCGAGCAGCAGCAGCGCATTGGCCACTTGCTTTCGCCCCTGCCGAAGGAGATGCGGGACGACACCGCGTTTCACGACCGGATCCATGCGTACGCGCCGGGTTGGGATTTCCCGAAGCTGAACCCCGACGACCACTTGACGGACCACTTCGGGCTCGTGAGCGACTTCCTGAGCGAGTGCTGGAATCAACTTCGGGACAAGAGCCGTTTGAGCGTGCTTCAGAACCGCGTCTTCTGGGGCGGCGCCCTCAGTGGCCGGGACATCGAGGCCACAAACAAGACTTGCTCCGGCCTGCTGAAGCTCCTCTACCCGGACCAGGAGATGACGGTCGAAGACGAGGACCTGGAGTGGATCGTTCGGCTGGCGCTCGAATCGCGACGGCGGGTCAAGGAGCAGCAGAAGCGTTGCCTCGTGAGCGAGTTCCGCAACACGCATTTCTCCTTCACGATGGGTGTGGATGGAGTGGAGCAGTTCGTCGCGACGCCCGAACTGCACAGCGACGAAGCGATCGACAGCGATCCCCTGCCGCCCGGTCAGGTCTGGGCGGTTGGGCCGGGAACCGGTGAGGCCGGTGCCGGCCTCTACCGGATCGAAGTGGCCGTCGGGCCGGGAAGCGGCGCGAAGATCCTCAACCATCCCGTGCCGCCGGCCTTCCGTGAGAGCGTGCGTATCGGCGAGCAGAACCTCTATCAGACGGCGAAGAAGCTGGTCGGAAACCGGGCACCCCGCGACTTCGAGTATCAGGTCCAGCTCCGCCCGTTCGATGCCGACAAGTCCGGCACGGGGCTTGGAATGCCCGTGCTCGCGGCCTGTGTCGGCGCACTCCTCGACCGCGGAACCCGGGGCGGCGCCATCCTCGTCGGCCAGTTGAACCTCGGCGGCAGCCTGGACATGCTTCCCGACGCGGTGGCCATCGCCGAGCTCGCTGTGGACAAGAGCGCGACGACCTTGCTGATGCCTGTGAGCGCCCGGCGTCAGCTCCACTCCTTACCGGACGAACTTTGGACGAAGGTCAACATCGAGTTCTACAGCGATCCGGCAGACGGGGTCTTCAAGGCCTTGCTGCCGTGACCTCGGTCTCCGACTCCGTGGGCACTTGGTGTCGCGAGTGTGGTGTGGCAATGAAAGCCTGCCTCGACTGCTCTCCCGGTCGGTGCGACTGCGAGTGCGGGTTGTGCGAGCAGGGCGAGACTTGCCAGCAGTGCAGGCACATTGTCTGCGAGCAGTGCAGGGACCTTAGGAGCTACGCCCGTGCCCTGGAGCTGCTTCGGTTGGGCGTCGGCGCGGCCGGGGCCGAGGTCCGCGCGGTCGACATCATGAAGTCGCTTCGCTTGGATCCTTTCGCCTCTCCCGGACCCGACTTCCGGCCGGGCCAGTTGGAGGCGATCCAGCACGTCGTCGAGGGGCGAGGCCGATTGCTCGTGGTGCAGCGGACCGGTTGGGGCAAGAGCTTCGTCTACTTCATTGCCACCAAGCTCCTGCGCGAGGCCGGGATGGGGCCGACGCTCCTGGTGTCGCCACTTCTCGCCCTGATGAGAAACCAGATCGCGGCAGCCGAGCGGATGGGCGTCCAGGCAGAGACGATCAACTCCGACAACAGGGAAGTCTGGGAGCGGGTCGAGGCGGCGGTGGATCGCGACGAGGTCGACATCCTGCTCATCTCGCCGGAGCGGTTGGGGAACGAGCGCTTCGTCTCACGCGTTCTGGCGACGGTGGCCTCGCGTATCTCCTTGCTCGTCGTCGACGAGGCTCACTGCATCTCCGACTGGGGGCACGACTTTCGGCCGGACTACCGGCGGATCGGCAGGATCCTGCGCGAGTTGCCGCCCAATCTGCGCCTCCTGGCGACGACGGCCACCGCCAACGACCGCGTTGTCGGGGACCTGGACGCTGTGCTCGGACCGGATCTCGCGGTCAGTCGGGGCGGCCTGCATCGACCATCGCTGAGCCTGCAGACGATCCGGCTTCGCAGCCAGGCCGAACGGCTCGCGTGGTTGGCGGAGCAGGTTCCGCGGATGCCGGGAAGCGGCATCGTCTACACGTTGACGATCCGCGACGCGGAAGTGGTGGCGGACTGGCTCCGCAGCCGGAAGATCGAGGCCCAGGCCTACACGGGCCGCACCGGGCCGGAGCGGCCGGTCCTGGAACAGGCGCTGCTCGATAACCGGGTCAAGGCCTTGGTCGCCACGTCGGCCTTGGGCATGGGCTTCGACAAACCGGATCTCGGCTTCGTCATCCACTATCAGGCCCCTGGATCGGTCATCGCCTACTATCAGCAGGTCGGTCGGGCCGGGCGCGCGCTTCGGTCGGCCTGGGGCGTTCTGCTCGGCGGCCAGGAAGATCTGGACATCACGAACCACTTCATCGACACGGCGTTTCCGAGCCGCGATCAGGCACGGGAGATCCTCTCCGCGCTGGAGCAGGCGCCGGAAGGGCTGTCGAGGTCCGACCTCCTGCGCCAGGTCAACATTCGAGTCGGCCGCCTGGATCAGGCGTTGAAGATCCTGTCGCTGGAGTCGCCGGCTCCCGTCGTCAAGGAAGGACGCCGCTGGCAACTGACGGCGGCGGAACTCGGCGAGGATTTCTGGGAGCGGGTGGATCGACTGACCGCCCTCCGTCGCCGGGAACAGGTGCAACTCCAGGAGTACCTCGACCTGGAGTCGGGGCACATGGCCTTCCTGATCCGCGCCCTGGACGGCGACCCGAACGAGGTCGGCGAGGTCGTTGCCCCCGCCGAGCCGCTTCCAGCGGAACCCGGCCAAGGCACTGTGCGGGAGGCCGTGAGCTTCCTCAAGGGGGCGTTCGCCGTGATCGAGCCCCGCAAGAAGGGTCCCAGGAAGCTCATTCGGCCCGAGCACAGGGCCGAAGTTGGCCGTGCGCTCTGCCACTGGAACGACGCGGGGTGGGGACGGCTGGTTAGAAGCGGAAAGTACGAATCGGGGCGGTTTGCGGATGAGCTCGTTGAGGCCTGCGCGGCAATGGTGCGCAACTGGCCCCGGGCGCCCGAACCGGAGTGGGTCACGTGCGTGCCGTCGCTTCGCCATCCGGACCTCGTGCCCGACTTCGCGGCACGGCTCGCCGGCGCCTTGGAACTGCCCTTCGCCCCTGTCCTGGTCAAGACGGAGAGCCGGCCCGAACAGAAGACCATGGAAAACTCGGCCCAGCAGGCGGCGAACGTCTGGGGTTCGTTTGCCGTGGAGGCCCTGCCTTCGCCGGCGCCACTTCTTCTTGTCGACGACATCGTCGACTCCGGCTGGACGTTCACGGTCGCCGCGTGGCTTCTGAGGAAGCGCGGCAGCGGCGAGGTCTGGCCGCTGGCGCTTGCGCGGGGTTGAGGGAGCGGATGAGCGAGTCGCTGTCGGCGAACACGAAGGCCATCCTGCTGCTGACGGCGCCGCTCATCGTTGGCCGCCACGCTCCCGGGGACCGATCCGTGAAGCCCCTCTCGCTGAAGCGCGAGTACAACCGGCTGGCGAAGCGGCTGCGGGAGATCGAGCGGGCGCCGGCCGACCTGCTGGGAGCAGACGCCGGGTCGGTGCTGGCCGAGTGTCTGGGCGAGGGCGATTCGGCGGTTGAGAGCCTGGACCCAGGGAGGATCGAGGCCTTGCTCGGGCGGGGAGTGCAGTTGAGCCTGGCAGTGGAGAAGTGGCAGGCCCGGGCGATCTGGGTCTTGAGCCGAGCCGATGACGGGTACCCCAGCCGGCTGAAACGCCGTCTCGGTGGCGGCGCGCCGGCAGTTCTCTATGGTTGCGGTGATCGGTCGTTCCTCGATTGCGGCGGTCTCGCCGTGGTCGGCCCCCGGGCGGCCGGCGAAGACCTGCTCGGGTACGCACGAGACGTCGGCGAGCTGGCGGCCGAAGCCGGTCGTACCGTCGTCTCCGGCGGCGCGCGGGGAGTCGACCGTGCGGCCATGAGCGGAGCGCTTGGTGCCGGTGGCCGTGCGAGCGGGGTTCTGGCAAGCGACCTCGCCCGGGCCGCGACGCACCGGGACAACAGGGATGCTCTGCTTGACGGGAGACTTGTCCTGGTTTCGGCGTACGACCCGGCGGCGCGGTTCCTCCCCGGCCACGCCATGGAGAGGAACCACTCCGTCCACGGCCTCGCCGATGCATCGCTGGTCGTCGACGCGTTGGTGGACCGCGGTGGCACCTGGGCTGGCGTCGCGGCGCAGCTCGGCCGGGGCTCGGCCTGTCCGGTCTATGTTCGGGCGACCCTGGATCGCTCCGAAGGGCTTTCGGCATTGCAGGCTCTGGGAGCTCTGCCGTGGCCAGATCCACGGAGGCCCGAGAACCTGGCTGAGATTCTCGACGCGGTGTCTGCCGGCGATGGCGCTGCGGCTGGTGCAAAGCCTCCTGCCACGCCGCCAGACGCGACCGTCGCGGGGGAGTCGCGTGCACCGCGGAAGTCGAGAGCCGGATCGGGGACAAAGGCGGCCGACCGGACGCCGTCAGGTCCCGAACAACGGCCGCTGAGCTTCTGAGCTGCGCCGATGTAGAATTGTTCCGTCGTGGCTACCGTCCTTCAACCGTCTCCAGGCCACTGGGTCGTTCACCTCGCCGGACAGTCTGACTCCGAGGTGACCGTCGAGTTGCGGATGAGCGAGGCGCTGGCCGGCGCCTTGGCCGAGATCGAATCGGCGCGGATCCCGGGCATCGACTCCCGGGGACCGTCGCAACCTGCGGGAAACGTCGGTTCGGCCGTGCTCACGATCCTCTCGTCGGTCCTCGCGGTGGGCCGGATCAAGGAACGTCTGAGCACGGAGAACCAGCAGGACCTGACTGCGCTCATCGACGACGAAGCGGCAGCCGCGCGGACGCCGACCAGCCCAGGCGGCTGAAGGCGCGGCTTCGCGCGAAGCTACTCGCCGCCGATTCGCTCCAGGTACATCGCCTCCAGCAGGTCGAGCTTCTCCTTGATGACCCCCGCCGTCGCCTTGGGCGCCGGTGCGTCGAGCACCATCCAGGTGTCGCTCTCTGCGTCGTACTCGGGCCACTCCGGGGCCCCATGGCCGTTCGGGTCGCCGGTGGCGGCGAAGCGGGTCCAGTAGCCGGCCATCGCGTCGGCCAGGGCGGCCCCGTCCGCGCCCGCGAATCGCTCGGACCCGGGCTCGCCTGGATCGCCGAAGACGTAGGAGACCTCGGAACCGTGGGGGGCGCCGGGGAACGCCTGGCGCTGCGCCTCGGGGACGAACTGGAAGTAGTACGTGCGAGCCGGCGAGGAGACGGTCTTCATCTGTTCCGCGAGGTAGCGGGCGGAGATGAGGTAGCGCTGGTCGCCGAACGATGTGGCGGCGGCGATGCGCCCGGTGTCGGCGTCGGCCTCTCCGTCCGCTCCGTAGAGGCTCCGAGCCTGTTCTTCGTGCTCGCCGAAGGTGGCGAAGTAGTCGTCGGGCGCCATCGCGAAGGCGCGGAAGATCGTTCCCTCGAAGCTGTTGCCGCCGGTGATGTAGGGCACGTCGTGCTGCTCGCCGCGTGCGAACACGATGCCGGGTTCGTCAGGGAGCATGGTGCCTGTGATCGGCACCCAGAAGCCGGTGCCGAGGGTGTTGAGTTCCTCGAACGAAAGGGCGCGCAGGTCGGCGGTCGAGGGTTCGTCGCCGAGGTCGAAGCCGGCTTCGGCGATCAGCGCCGCACCCATGTCGCGCGCCGAGGGCAGGCCCCAGCGCGGCTCGCTGAGGTGGGGCAGGCGCCAGGTGCCGTAACCGCTCTGGGCGATCGCGCGGTGGAACAGGCCGGCTGCGGCCGGTGCGCTCATCAGCGTGTTGACCGCCATGCCGCCGGCGGAGACGCCGAAGATCGTCACGCGTTCCGGATCGCCGCCGAAGGCAGCGGCGTTCCGTTGCACCCACTCGAGAGCGGCGACCATGTCGAGTACGCCATGGCTGCCTTCGGGCTCGCCGGAGGCCGCGGCTTCGGTAGCCAGGGCGGGGTGGGCGAAAAAGCCGAGCGCTCCCAGCCGATACTGGATGCTGACCGTGACCACGCCGCGCCGCGCGAAACCGGCGCCGCGGCCGGTCACGGGGGCTTCGCCGAGCCGGCCGTTGCCGGCGCGGAAGCCGCCGCCGTGAATCCAGACCATGACCGGCATGGATTCCGTGCCGGAGCGGTCGGCCGGCGTCCAGACGTTCAGGTACAGGCAGTCCTCGCTCTGCGGCAACCGGGCTCTGCTCTGCGGGCAGATCGGGGCATATTCACTGGCGTCGAGCGGTTCCGTCCAGGGTTCGACAGCTTGCGGCGCCCGCCAGCGCAACTCGCCCCGCGGTGCCTGGGCGAAAGGGATGCCGAGAAAGGCCGCCACGTCGGCTTCGGCGCCTTCGGGCTCCACCGCCGGCACGCCGCGCACCGGGCCACTGTCGAGCTGGACGAGCCAGGGGTCGGCGGCGGCTTCCGGAGAGCAGCCGGAGAGGACCAGGAGCAGCGCCCCGGCCCCAGCGGTCGAGATCGTGGCCAGTCTCAGCGCTCGCACGGAAAGGCCTCGATGTCGCGCGCGCCCTGAAGCGGGATGTCGCCGCTGAACCAGGCCTTCGTGCGGTCGGTGGGCAGATGCTTGACCACCACCGAGAACGGTTGGTCCGTCGCGGTGCCGATGAAGACCCACCAGTGTCCGTTGAAGTCGCACCCGCCCTCGAGAACCTTGACGAGGATCTCGGGGTTGTCGTTGCTCCAGGCGTAGAGAAGGCCTCCCTGATTCGTCTCGGGAAGCGTCACGCCCTCCGTGTTGACGAAGTTGTTCTCGGGGCCGAGCTGTCCCCACACGGCGAACAGGCCGTCGTGCAGGCAGAGATCGGCCTTGTCGCATATCTCCAGGTTCTGTTCCGCGCTGCCTTCCGCGCTGGCCGCTTCGACGCGCGCGAGCAGAACGGCGATCGACCGCGCCTTGGCCGGGTCTGACGGGTCCGAGGCGCCCCCGCCGGGTTCACCTGCAGCCGTCGCCGCGCCGGGAAGGGCGAATAGGGCGACAAGAACGGCAAGTGCCGCTGCGTTGTGCGGGGGTTTCATGGACTTCTCCGTGATGGCGGGTGTCTTCAGTTCTGGCCGCCGGTTGTTGGCGTCTGGGCGGGGAAACCGGTCTCGGGCGGGTTCTGCTCTGACGCGATCGCCCGCAGGAGGTCGAGCATGGTTCGCCAGCCGCGCTCGATGTTCTGGACGGAGATGCGCTCGTTGTTGCCGTGGACGCCGCCGCTATCGGCTCTGGGGATGACGACCGGCGAGAAGCCGTAGGCGACGATGCCCAGATCGCGGAAGAAGTGGCTGTCGGTGAAACCGGCCGCCACCGCCGGCTGCACGATGGACCCGGGGAACCGGCGGGCGGTTACCGTCCTGATCGCCCGGTAGAACGACGTGTCCACCGGCGACTCGGAAGCCGTGAACGACAGAAGGACGTCGACATCGATGGACGAGCGGCCGAGCGTGGTGCGCAGGTCGCGCAGGAACGTCCGCCGGTCCTGGTCGGGCAGCAGCCGACAGTCCAGTTCGGCGGTCGCCGTGGGCGCCAGCACATTGATCTTGCTGGACGCGTCCAGACGGGTCAGCGTGCAGGTGTTCCGGGTCAGCGCGTGGAGCGTCGGGTTCGTTCGATGGAGCGCGGCGAGGCGGTCCGGGTCGGCGATCAGGCCTTCCGGGTCCGCCAGGTGCGACGCGGTCGGCTCCAGTTCGGCCAGCTCGCGGAAGAAGTCGCCCACCGCCGGCACGATGCGGGCCGGGAAGGGACGCTGGCGCAGGCGCTCGAGCGCCTCGATCAGGTCGGTCGCGGCGCTCCGGACCGGCGGACTCGAGCCGTGGCCGGCCGGCCCGGTGGCGGTGAGTCGGAGCCACATCGGCGCCTTCTGCGTCACCTCGACGCTGAAGGCCACCCGGTTGCCGACGATCCGTCCGTTGCCGCCCTCGTTCAGGACGAGGCCCGTGTTCTCGATGAGGTCCGGGCGGTTGCGGACGATCCAGCCGACGCCGAAGCGCCCTCCCGCTTCCTCGTCCGCCGTGGCGAGAAAGACGACGTCCCGGTCCAGACGCTGGCCCGAACGCGCGAGCTCCAGGAATGCCTGCAGGTGGATGATGCCCAGGCCCTTCGTGTCAAGCGTTCCCCGGCCGTGCAGGTAGCCGTCCTCGTAGGCGCCGGAGAGCGGCGGATGCGTCCAGAAGCGCGCGTCGGCCGGCACGACGTCGATATGGTGGAGCAGGATGACGGCGGGGGCGGCGCCGCCCGGCAGCCGGGCCACGATGTTTCCTCTTCCCGGCGCCGGCTCGACGATCTCCCAGGCCAAGCCCTCCCGGTCGAAGATCTCCGCGAAGAAACGGGCGCCCTCTATCTCGTTGCCGGGCGGGTTCGTCGTGTCGATGCGCAGGTACTCCTGAAGCCGCGCGGACGCCTCGGGCAGCGGTCCGCGCCCGGACGACCCCTGGGCCGCGGCGTCTGTCGGGGGGACGAGCGCCAGCGCCACACAGACGGCTTCTGCGATCCGGGTGGCGAACTGCATTAGGAGTGTGGCTCCTGGTGCTCAGGCGGTCGGTAGAAGGCTTGGAGCATATGTCACGGTTCGGAGTGGCCTGGTCCGGGCTGTTAGCATCAGGGATCTTGCCGTGGTGGCACGGGACATGGCGACTATTCCATCCTCCGGCGCACGGCAGGTGATACCTTTCCACGAAAGAGGGAATTCCGACTGAGTTCGCTGACCTGATCTCGAGCCCCGGGAAGGTATCGGAAAGTCATCTCAAGACGATCGCGAGCGTCCCGTTTCGAAGGGCTTAGGTCAGGCCCGTCGGGGGGGCCTCTGCGGTTCGGGCGGCGGAGTCCCTGTCGATGCACCGTCCTTCCAGCCGGCACCTTGCGTGTGGCGGTGCGGGGAACCGGTTTCTCTACGGTCGGGTTGCGTCCCTTGCTCGGCTTGGCCGGGCTCGCGGCGACGCTTGCCGCTCAGCCGGTGCTCGCGGCGCCCTGTACGCCGGGAACCTGGACCCAGCCCACGCCGGTCGCGGTGACGGTCACGTCGATCCCCATCACGGTGACCTCGACGACGGACGACTACTTCGTGCTGTACGTGAAGCACGACCTGGGGAACGGCGACGTGAGGGACCTGCCGGTGTCGGTCACGGAGGGGGAGGCGGGAACAACGACTTTGACCTGGCCCCAGGCGGCGGACCTCTATCCGGCGTCCCGTTATCGCGTGGAGAAGTACCGGGTCGACACGCCGGCGGATGTGGACGGCGACGGTATCGACGATCTGACGGAACTGAACGGCGACTCGACGACGGATCCTCCTACGCCCCGGAACAACCCGGTCAACCCGGCATGCCGACTCGACCTGGACACCGAGGGAATCAACGAGTTGAGCTCGTTCGTCGAGTGGCACACGATCCTCTGGTCCGGCGCCGGGGAGGAGTACGTCAAGCTGATGCTGCACGGCCTGAACTCGACCGCGCCGTTCGTCTACTTCCAGAACGGGTCGGTCTTCCCGAGCCATCCGGACTTCGCGAGTCACCTCGGGGTGCCCTTCAACCAGACGATGGCGGTCGAGATGGACGAGGGCACCTTCACCGTGGCTGGCCGCAGCGAGTGGTTCCATTACTTCTGGCTTCCCGGCGATGCGGTCGGACGCGCGGCCGAGGTCCCCTGGCTTCATACCGCGCTCCGCGCAAGCATGACGGCCCTCGCGCCGAGCAACCGACTTGCCTACTACATTCCCGACGCGGTCAAGACCCAGGTCGCGTCCCACGTCGCCAAGTACCAGGAACTTGGCATCCCGCTTCTGTACGACAGCCACGTCCGTCCGACCCCGGTGGTCACGGTGTCCGCCGGCGGGGGGGTGACCGAGGGCTCCGAGGCCTCCTTCACGGTGTCGGCGTCGTTCGCGCCCTCGGCGGATCTCGACGTGACTCTTCGGATCGACGACGACGCATCGAGCGATTTCGTGGCGAGCCCGCACGAGGGCGCCAAGACGTTAACGATCTCGTCCGGCTCGCGGTCCGCGACGTGGAACGTGCCGACGACGAACGACGGCGTGGACGAGGCGAACGGCGTCGTGACGGCCACGGTCGAGCCGGGGACGGGCTACACGGTGGGTTCTCCCGCCTCGGCCACGGTCGCCGTGGCGGACGACGACGTGCCCGCGGCCAGCTTTTCGTCCGGATCGGCGAGTCTCGGCGAGGGTGGAGGCACGCACAACCTGACGGTGAACGTCAGTCCGGCGCCGGTTGCCGCCATCACGTTGAGTTTCACGCTGTCGGGAACGGCGACCCGTGGCGCGGACTACTCGATTTCGGGGGTGACCGGCAACACGGGGACGCTTCAGGTGCAGGCCGGCGCCACGAGCGCCGCGATTCCCGTCGTGGTGACGAACGACCAAGTAACGGAGGGCAGCGAGACAGTCATTCTGACGCTGGGGAACGGTACGGGGTACGAGCCGGCCAGCCCGTCCACGCATACGCTGACGATCACCGATGACGATGCGCCGAGCATTGCCGTGTCGACGCAGTCGCTGACGGTGAACGAAGGCGGCGCCGCTGGCAGCTACACCGTTCGTCTGGGCACGGACCCCGGCGGCCAGGTGACGGTGACGCCGCGGGCATCGGCGGGCGACGTCAACGCGGTGACGCTGTCGGGCGCGCTCACGTTCGGCAGCGGCAACTGGCAGACCGCCCAGATCGTGACGGTCACGGCGCGGGACGACAACGACGCCGACAACGAGTCCGTCACGATCTCGCACGCGGTGAGCGGTTACGGCTCGCTAACGGCGGGGCCCGACGTGACCGTGGTGGTGGACGACGACGAGACGCCGACGTCGGCCGGCGTGGATCTGGACCCCCTGACCCTGGCTCTTGCCGAGGGCGGGGCGTCGAAGACGTACTCGCTCGTTCTGCGGACGAACCCGAACGCCGAGGTGACCGTGACGCCGGGGGTCACCTCGGGAGATGCGAGCGCGATCGGGTTCTCGCCCGCCGAGGTGAGGTTCGACGCGGGGGACTGGCGGACGCCGCAGCCGGTGACCGTGACGCCGCGGGACGATACGGACACGGCGAACGAGACGGTCGTTCTGGGGCATGCCGTATCCGGCTACGCGGGCGTCTCGAGCGGTCCGAGGCTGACGGTAACGGTGACGGACGACGATGAACCGACGCCCGTGGCGTCCTTTGCGTCGGCTCGGTCGAGCGTGGGCGAAGGGGCGGGTACGTCGACAGTCCGGATCAACCTGCAGCCGGCGCCGTCGGGGTCCGTAACCGTGGGCTACCAGATCTCGGGTACGGCGACGCGAGGCACGGACTACACGATTCCCGGGTCCGTGCGGGCGAGCGCTGGCTCGGGCAGCGCCTCGATTCAGGTGGCGATCGCGGACGACAGCGAGGAGGAACAGTCCGAGACGGTCGTTCTGAGGCTTCGGGGCGGCGCCGGCTACAGCGTGGGTGGCGCGTCGTCGCATGCGTTGACGATCAGAGACAACGATTCGTCCGATCCGCCACCACCTCCGCCACCTCCTCCACCCGGCGGTGGCGGCGGCGGTGGGGGAGGTGGTGTTCCTCCGCCTCCACCTCCCGGTCCTCCTCCTCCGCCTCCGCCTCCGCCACCTCCGCCACCACCGCCGCCCTCCCGCGACGGCCCGCCTGCCGCGGACTTCGACGTGGCGCTTGACTGCGTCGCGGACCAGCCTTGCCTGGTGCGCACCGGCCAGCGGATCCGCTTCACGGACCGGAGCACCGGAACCGTGCGCATCCGGCGATGGGACTTCGGCGACGGCCGCACCTCCCGCGTCCCGTCGCCGACCCGGGCGTGGCGGACGCCGGGCTTCTTCGCCGTGTCGCTTACCGTCAGCGACGGCGTCAGCGAGTCGGAGATGACGCGGACCCTCCTGGTCGAGGCGGCCGAGCCGTCCGGTACCTGCACGGCCGATGGCGAGACCCGCTGTCTGCTGGATTCCCGTTTCGCGGTGGAGGTGGAGTGGCGCGACGCGTCCGGCGCCGCGGGAGTCGGCCGGGTGGTTCCGGCGGGAACGAACGACTCGGGCCTGTTCACGTTCTTCGGTTCGGAGAACTGGGAGGTGCTGGTGAAGGTGCTGGACGGCTGCGGATCGAACGGGCACTTCTGGGTGTTCGCGGCCTCGACGACGGACCTGGGCTACACCATCCGGGTGACAGACACGGTGACGAACGACTTGGCGGTCTACACGAACCGGCCCGGCACGTCGGCACCGGCGATCACCGATGTAGAGGCGTTTGCAGGGGCCTGCGGGATGCCGTAGGCTCGCCCTGGATCGAAGCTTGTTGATTGATGGCCGGTGTGGACCGGTTGTCGATAGAGATGACCGGAGGGAGAAAGCACTGGGCCTTGCTGGACGGCGTGCGAGTTGCGCCCGGCTGACGGACTTTTGCCACCGACTGCAAGAGCAGGCGCTTGCTCGCTCCGTCGGCTGTCTCGGGCGCCGACGGGGACGGCAGTGCTCCGCCGTCCCGTAACACCGTGGTGGCCGCTGCTGGTGGCCGCTGCGTCGGCCGTGCCGGCTGAGGGCGCTACCTGCAGCCTGAGCGCGCCCGCGCCGGCGGCTGTCGAGATCACTTCGCTACCGGCCGTCGTTGTGTCCACGACGGCCGACTATTTCGTGCTGTACGTGAGCGCCGAGGTTGCCCCGAACACCAGGAGGGAGATTCCCATCCTCGTAGCGCGGGGCGAGGCCGGCACGACGACGCTGACGCCGAACGTCCTGGGCGAGTCCCTAGATCGCTACCGCGTGGAGAAGCACCAGGTCGCCTCTCCGGCCGACGTCGATGGCGACTGCTTGGACGATCTGAGCGACCCGAATCCGGTGAATCCCGCCCTCAACTCCGCCAGCCTGGACTACGTGGAGCTTCAGATTCCGACGCGCGCCGAGTTCGACCGACTCCGGGATGGCCACAGCGTCGTCAGGTTCCTGTTCAGCAATCCGTTCACGGACAAGCCTGGTGTCTACTTCATCAAGGGCAATCTCGGACACTACGCCGTCGCTCGGGAACTTGGCCTGAGCAATCAGGCGGTCCTGACCGCTCACTTCGGACATCAGAACCACGTTCCCCGGCGTGACGGAGGCACGGGATCTTGGTGGTTTCACCTTAGGCATGGATTCGGGCACGGCAGGGGGGGGGCAGAGTGGGTGCCCCTCGGCTACCAGCTTCTGGCGGCCAACATTCCCTTCCTCAATGAGGATCTGGCGCTAGCCGTGCGCGAGGACGACCGGAGAACGCAGTCGCGCGACTCGCACCTCGCCACATGGCACGAGGCGGGCCTGCCCGTTCTTCCCCACCCCATTGCCGGTCAGCAGCCGGGAGTCGATGTTTCGGTAGCGAGCCTCCAGGCGCGGGAGGGCGGCGAGGCGCGCTACGAAGTCAAACTGACGGGTCCGACGATGTTTCAGGTTACCGTCACCGTCGGGAGTAGTTCGCCGGCAATCGCCCAGGTCTCCGCAACCTGCCCATCGGTGCGTCCGTTGCGAGCCTGCCGGAGGGGCGTGACGGGCGATTCGGCGACTCTGATCTTCACGCCGCTTGACTGGGACCATGCGTGGACGGTGACTGTCCACCCCCGCGAGGATCCGGACATGACGGACGGCAGCCTGACCGTCAGCCACGCCGTGAGCGGCATTGCCAACTACGCGACAGTAACCGCCCCTTCCGTCGCCGTGACCGTCCTGGATGACGAGAAGCCTGTGGCGACTCCGATCGTCACGGTGTCCGGCGGAAGCGGGGTGACGGAGGGTTCGAACGCTTCGTTCACGGTGTCGGCGGACGTCGCGCCGTCCGCGGATCTCGACGTGACGCTGCGGATCGCCGACGATGCGTCGAGCGACTTCGTGCCGGGCGGGCATGAGGGCGACCAGACGGTGAGGATCGCGTCCGGGTCTCAGTCCGCGACCTGGAACGTACCGACAACGAACGACGGCGTGGACGAGGCGGACGGCGTCGTGACGGCTACCGTGCAGCCGGGGACCGGTTACACCGTGGGTTCTCCCGCCTCGGCGACGGTCGCCGTTTCGGACGACGACGTGCCTGCGGCCAGTTTTTCGTCCGGTTCGGCGAGTCTCGGCGAGGGCGGAGGCAGGCACAACCTGACGGTGAACGTCAGCCCGGCGCCGGTTGCCGACATCACGTTGAGCTACACGCTCTCGGGCACGGCGACCCGTGGCGCCGATTACTCCATCTCGGGCGTGACCGGCAACACCGGGACTCTTCAGGTTCGGGCGGGCGCGACGAGCGCCGCGATTCCCGTCGCGGTGACGAACGACCAGGTGACGGAGGGCAGTGAGACGGTCGTCCTGACGCTTGGGAGCGGCGCGGGGTACGAGCCGGCCAGCCCGTCCACGCATACGCTGACGATCGCCGATGACGATGCGCCGAGCGTCACGGTGTCGACGCAGTCGCTGACGGTGAACGAAGGCGGCGCCGCGGGCAGCTACACCGTTCGTCTGGGCACGGATCCCGGCGGCCAGGTGACGGTGACGCCGCGGGCTTCCGCGGGCGACGTGAACGCGGTGACGCTGTCGGGCGCGCTTACGTTCGGCAGCGGCAACTGGCAGTCCGCTCAGGCGGTGACGGTCACGCCGCGGGACGACAACGACGCGGACAACGAGTCCGTCACGATTTCCCATGCGGTGACCGGCTACGGCTCGCTTACGGCGGGGCCCGACGTGACCGTGGCGGTGGACGACGACGAGGCGCCGACTTCGGCCGGCGTGGATCTGGATCCCCTGACGCTCGACCTTGCCGAGGGCGGCGCGGCGAAGACGTACACGCTCGTTCTGCGGACGAACCCGAACGGCGAGGTGACGGTGACGCCGGGGGTCACTTCTGGCGACACGAACGCGATCCGGTTCTTGCCCGCCGCGGTGACGTTCGGCGCCGGCGACTGGCGGACGCCGAAGCCGGTGACCGTGACGCCGCGGGACGATACGGATACGGCAAACGAGACGGTCGTTCTGGGGCATGCCGTATCCGGCTACGCGGGCGTCTCGAGCGGTCCGAGGCTTACGGTGACGGTGACGGACGACGACGAGCCGACACCCGTGGCGTCCTTTTCGTCGTCGCGGTCGAGCTCGGGGGAGGGGGCGGGTACGTCGTCTGTCCGTATCAATCTGCAACCGGCGCTGTCGCGGGCGGTCACCTTGGGCTACTCGATCTCGGGTACGGCGACGCGGGGCACTGACTACACGGTCGCCGGGTCCGTGCAGGCGGCCGCCGGTTCGAGCAGCGCCTCGGTCCCGGTGGCGATCACGGACGACAGCGAGGAGGAACAGTCCGAGACGGTCATCCTGAGGCTTCAGGGCGGTACGGGCTACACCGTGGGCGGCGCGTCGTCGCATACGTTGACGATCAGGGACAACGATTCGTCCGATCCGCCACCTCCGCCACCGCCACCTTCGCCACCGCCACCTCCGCCGCCCGGCGGTGGCGGAGGCGGAGGTGGTGGAGGTGGTGGGGTCTCGCCTCCTCCTCCTCCTCCTCCTCCTCCTCCTCCCGGTGGCGGTGGCGGTCCTCCGCCACCACCGCCGCCCTCCCGCGACGACCCGCCTGCCGCGGACTTCGATGTGGCGGTCGACTGCGTCGCGGATCAGCCTTGCCTGGTGCGCACGGGTCAGCGGATCCGCTTCACGGACCGGAGCACCGGCGCCGTGCGCATCCGGCGATGGGACTTCGGCGACGGCCGCACCTCCCGCGTCCCGTCGCCGATCCAGGCGTGGGGGGCGCCGGGCTTCTACACGGTTTCACTTACGGTCAGCGACGGCGGCAGCGAGTCGGAGATGACGCGGACCTTCCTGGTGGAGGCGGCCGAGCCGGCCGGCGCATGCGTGGCGGGCGACGGTACGCGGTGTCTTTTGGATTCCCGTTTCGCGGTCGGGGTCGAGTGGCGCGCCGCGTCCGGCGCCGTGGGTCTTGGCCGGGTGGTTCCGGCGGGAACGAACGACTCGGGCCTGTTCACGTTCTTCGGTTCGGAGAACTGGGAGGTGCTGGTCAAGGTGCTCGACGGCTGTGCTGCGAACGGTCACTTCTGGGTGTTCGCGGCCTCGACGACGGACCTGGGAACGGTCATCCGGGTGACGGACACGGCGAACGGACGAGTCGGTGAGTATTCCAATGAGGCCGGATCCGCGGCGGCAGCCGTAACCGACGCGAAGGCCTTCACCTGCCGGATGCGGTAGACTGGGTCGGCGGTTCTGAAGCTCCGAAAGGGAGTCGAAGATGTCAAGTTCAGTTCACGGCTGGCTGGTGGCTGCGTCCCTGCTCGTCTTCATCCCGATTTCTCCGGCCGAGGGCCAGCGCGCGCCGGAAACCTGTCCGAACCCGGCCGCGCAGCCGTCCTCCGTTGCGGTTCCGGTCCGAAAGGTCCCGATCGTCGTCGCCTCGACGACGGGGGAGTACTTCGTCCTCTACGCGCGGCACGAGATCGACGGCGCCATGCGGGAAACGCCGGTAGCGGTCGTCCGCGGCCAGGAAGGGACGACGACCCTGGGGGAGAATGTGAGGCCGCTTCCAGCCTCCAGTTATCGGGTGGAGAAGTACCGCCTGCAAGCGCCCGCCGACGTCGACCGCGACTGCGTCGACGATCTCTCCGATCCGAACCCGATGAACGCGGCGCCCGCGATCGACCCGGTGGACGGCGCCGTTGTCGTGCCGGATCGGGCCACCCTCGAGGCGCTCGCCTTCGAGCATCCTCAGACCGGGAACTCGTATCTCAAGATCGTCGTCTTCGACTGGGACACGGACCGCCCCGGCATCTACTTCCAGAACGCGAAGACGGATCCGGGGCACTTCTCCTTCGTGTCCAGGATGGGGTTGGCGTTGAACGAGGTCATTGCCTTCGAGCTGGATTACGACCCGAACCTGGTGGCGGCAAACGGCGAGCGCGGGGTCTACTACCTCTACTGGTCTCTCATCCAGGACGGACGGTTCGCCGAGCTCGTGCCCTTCTTCTACACCGTGCTCGCGGCCAGCATGCCGCTTGTAGACGACAACCTGGCCTTCTACGTTCCGGACGCGCTGCGGCCGCATCTGGAGGAGCACATCCCGGCCTGGGAGGCCTCCCGGATGGAGCTTCTGTTCGACGAGGACCGCGTTCCGGGCGAACGGGACTTCGTCGCGTTGAACCCGGGCACGGGGTTCGGTCTCCTGCGGGTGCTCGACCCGGACGAGCGTCCCCATCCGAGCGATATCGCCATCTTCGAGGCCTTGCCGAACGAACTGCCGCGGCTTGCCGGGATCATCAGCACGGCGCCGCAGACACCGCTCTCCCACGTGAACCTGCGGGCGATCCAGGCGGGCATCCCGAACGCCTACATCCGCGACGCGCTGGAGGACGAGGAGATCGATGCTCTGATCGACAGCTACGTCCGCTACGAGGTGACGGAGGACGGGTACTCCCTGCGGTCCGCGACCGTCGACGAGGTGCGGGATCACCTGAGCGGTTCCCGGCCGCAAACGCCGCAGACGCCCGAGCGCGACCTTTCCGTACGGGAGATCACGCCGCTCGACCGGGTGAGTTTCGCGGACTGGGACTCCTTCGGAGTGAAAGCGGCCAACGTCGCCGAGCTCGGCAAGCCGGGCTTTCCGCCGGGAACGACGCCCCGGGGCTTCGCCGTACCCTTCTACTTCTATGACGAGTTCATGAAGGCGAACGGTCTGTACGACGAGGTGCGGGAGATGCTTGCCGACGAGACGTTCCGGAACGACTTCGACGAGCAGGAGGATGCGCTGAAGAAGTTGCGGCGGAAGGTGCGCGACGCGGAGACGCCCCAGTTCATCGTGGACGCCCTGACCGCGATGCACGCGACGTACCCGGACGGTCAGTCCCTGCGCTACCGGTCGAGCACGAACAATGAGGATTTGCCCGGGTTCAACGGGGCGGGTCTGTACGACTCGAAGACGCAGGATCCCGACGAGACGATCGAGGACGGCATCGACAAGTCGTTCAAGCAGGTCTACGCGAGTCTCTGGAACTTCCGCGCCTTCACCGAGCGCGAGTTCTACCGGATCGACCACATGGCCGCGGCCATGGGCGTGCTTGTCCACCCGAACTACAGGGATGAACCGGCGAACGGTGTCGCCGTCAGCTTCGATCCCTTCTTCGGCCGCGACACGCACTACTACGTGAACACGCAGTTGGGCGAGGATCTCGTGACGAATCCCGAGGCTCACTCGATCCCCGAGGAGCTCCTCCTGTCGAAGACGGGAACGGGCGACGACCTCTACGTCATTCTGGCGTTCTCCAACCTCGTGCCGCCCGGCGAACTCCTGATGACCGACGCCCAGTTGGATCAGTTGCGGCGCCACCTCGCCGTGATTCACGACCACTTCGAGCGGCTCTACCGACCGGGGGCCGGCGAGCCGTTCGCCATCGAGATCGAGTTCAAGATCACGGCGGAGAACATTCTCGCGATCAAGCAGGCCCGGCCGTGGGTGTTCGGCGCTGTGTCGGGCGGCGGCGCCGGGCCGGACGGCGGCTGCGTGGGGAACGAAACGACGCTCTGCCTGCTGGACTCGCGTTTCGAGGTGACCGTGGACTGGCGGAAGGAGGATGGCGAGGAGGGCGCCGCCCGGGTCGTCGCTCATCGAACGGGCGACTCCGGACTGTTCAGCTTCTTCGACCCGGACAACTGGGAGGTCCTCATCAAGGTGCTCGACGCCTGCGACGCGCACGACAGCGTCTGGGTGTTCGGCGCGTCGACGACGGATCTCGGGCTGACCGTCCGGGTGACCGATACGGCGCCGGAGGCGACGGATCCACCCAGGGAGTACCGGAGCCCGGCCGGAATGCCGGCGCCCGCGATCACCGACACGAACGCGTTCCCGAACGGCTGCCGCGGCTAGGGCGTACCTTCGCCGCGTGCGCGTGTGGCGGTGCGCCGGGCCATCGGCGGCCCGGCCGCTGCCGGACGCGGCCTCCGAGCGATCGGCGGCGATAGGATGCCGACTCTGGCCGCCGACGGTCCGGGTTCCAGACAGGAGAACGATGTGAACAAACGACACTGCGGCCTTTGCCTGACGGGCCTCGGTCTGGCGCTGGCGCTGACCGGCGCGGCCTGGGCGCAGCAGGGCGTGCGCGCCGGCGACTGGCCGTCCTACGGCGGCGACTACGGCAGCACGAAGTACACCGCGCTCGAGCAGATTGACCGGGACAACGTCGCCGACCTCGAGGTGGCATGGCGCTGGGAGTCCCCCGACAACTCGGAGGCGGCGGACCGGGCACGGTTTCTCAAGCCGGGCGCCTACAAGGTGACCCCGCTCATGGTCGGCGGCGTGCTCTACGCCTCGACCTCGTTCGGCCAGGTGGCCGCGATCGACGGGGAGACCGGCGAGCAGAAGTGGGTGTTCGACACGGAGGACTGGCGCACCAGCCGGCCGACGAACCTCGGCTACAACCACCGGGGCGTCGGCTACTGGACGGACGGGGAGCAGGCGCGGATCCTGATGCCGACGAACCAGGCTTACCTCTGGGCGATCGACGCCCACACCGGCGAGCCGGTCGGCGATTTCGGCGAGGAAGGCAAGGTCGACCTGACGGCGGGGCTCGGGCGGTCGGTCCAGCGCCGGATCTATTCGGTCATCTCGGCGCCGATGATCATCGGCGACACGGTCGTCGTCGGTTCCTCGATCTTCGACGGCCCGACCCGGAAGGAGATGCCGCCGGGGCACGTCCGGGGATTCGATGTCCGCACGGGCAAGCAGAAGTGGATCTTCCACACGATTTCCCAGGGCGACGAGCCGGGGGTCGAGACCTGGGAAGACGAGTCCTGGACGTACAGCGGCAACACGAACGTCTGGACCGTGATGAGCGGCGACCCGGAACTCGGCTACGTCTACCTGCCGATCGGCACGCCGACGAACGACTGGTACGGCGGCCACCGCCTCGGCGACAACCTCTACGCCGAGAGCCTGGTCTGCCTCGATGCCGACACCGGCGAGAAAGTCTGGCACTTCCAGTTCGTCCACCACGGTCTGTGGGACTACGACGTGCCGGCGGCGCCGAACCTGGTCGACATCACGGTCGACGGCAAGGAGATCAAGGCGGTCGCCCAGATCACGAAGCAGGGCTTCATCTACGTCTTCGACCGTGCGACCGGCGAACATGTGTGGCCGATCGAGGAGCGGCCGGTGCCGCAGACGGACGTTCCCGGTGAGCGCACCTCGCCGACCCAGCCGTTCCCGACCAAGCCGGCACCCTACGAGCACCAGGGCTTCGAGAGCGACGACATGCTGATCTCGTTCACGCCCGAACTGCACGAGGCGGCCAAGGAGATCCGCGACAA
The DNA here is from genome assembly GCA_965220845.1 of Candidatus Multivorans sp. Taxonomy (GTDB): domain Bacteria; phylum Acidobacteriota; class Thermoanaerobaculia; order Multivoradales; family Multivoraceae; genus Multivorans. The sequence continues at coordinate 2,366,673 of CBDCRA010000005.1, read as the reverse complement.
GTGGGTGTACGGGCCGCTGTTCACGCCCCCCTCGCTCCAGGGGACCCTTCTGCTGCCGGGCTGGGGCGGGGGTGCCAACTGGTACGGCGCCGCGGTCGATCCCGAGACGTCCACGATCTACATCCCGTCGTTCACGGGACCGATGGTCGTCAAGCTGGTCGAGCCGGACGGGGCCCGCTCGAACTTCCGCTACGTACGCGGCATGAGCGGGGTCGAGAGCTTCTTCCTGCAGGGTCCCGAGGGCCTGCCCCTGACCAGGCCGCCCTACGGCCGGATGACGGCGATCGACCTGAACACCGGCGAGCACGCCTGGATGAAGCCGCTGGGTGACGGACCGCGGCGGCAGGTCGAGCAGATCAGCGGGGAGGATCCCGGTCCGCTCGGAGGTCCGCCTGCCGCCGGTCCCCTGCTGACGAAGACACTGCTCTTCCAGGCCCAGGGCGGCGCCCCGGGACTGACCGGCGGTGGCGGGGCCGATGAGGTCTCCGTCCTGCGGGCGCACGACAAGAAGACCGGCGAGGTGATCCACGAGATCGAGCTTTCAGCGTCCCCGAGCGGCACGCCGATGTCCTACGCGATCGGCGGTCGCCAGTACATCGCCCTCGCGGTCGGCGGCGAAGACAGCGCGGAGATCATCGCCCTGGCCCTGCCGCAAGGCGCCGTCAAGGAGGACGGCTGATGAAGCTCCTTTCCCTGCTGCGCGACGGCCGGTCCGCGATCGGCGTGCTCGCGGACGAGGAGACGGTCGTCGATCTGAGCGTCGCCGCGCCGGACCTGCCGCGCGGCATGTGCCGCTTCCTCGCCGCCGGCGACGAAGCGATGGAGGCGGCCCGGCGCGCCCGCGACTCGGGGGCCGGCCGCGTGCCACTCGCCGATCAGACGTTGCTGGCGCCGGTGCCGAAGCCCCGGAAGTTCTTCGCCATCGGCCTGAACTACGCCGATCACGCGGCCGAGACCGGACAGAAGCTCCCCGAGTTCCCGACCGTCTTCAACAAGCAGGTGACCTGCGTCAACCGGCCTGGAGGCGACATCCACATTCCGCGGGCGTCCTCCGCGGTCGACTACGAGGGCGAGTTCGCCTTCGTCATCGGCCGCCGCTGCCGGGGCGTGGCCGCGGAAGACGCCGCCGGCGCCATTGCGGGCTACACGATCGTCAACGACGTTTCCGTCCGCGACTGGCAGCGCCGTTCGCCGACGATGATCCTCGGCAAGGGCTGGGACACGCACGGTCCGATGGGGCCCTGGCTGGTGACCGCCGACGAGGTCGAGGACCCGAACGGGCTGGGCATCCGTACCTGGGTCAACGGCGAACTGCGCCAGGACTCGAACACCCGGGAACTCGTCTTCGACTGCCCGAAGCTGGTCGAGACGATCTCGACCATGTGCACGCTCGAGCCAGGCGACGTGGTGAGCACGGGCACGCCGGCGGGCGTGGGCCTCGCTTTCAGGCCACCGAAGTTCCTGGTCGCCGGCGACACGGTACGGATCGAGATCGACGGGCTGGGAGTGCTCGAGAACCCGGTCGTCGCTGAGCCCTAGCGGAGGAGAGGTCGGCCTTCGGCCGGCGATTCGAAGCCGCCTTCGGCGGCAGCGGGTCAGAAGACCCGCGGACCCAGCGGAATCGTGCAGGTCAGCCGCGGCCCCGGCCGACGGTCATCCGCACCTCGCGATCCTGCCGCTTGTCCCGCAGCTCCACCTTGATGGACTGAACCTCGCGGGGAGTCAGCGGCTCGCTCGTGGCGTAGCCGAGCATGTACTGGCTACGCAGTTCCTCGCCGATGTGTCCGTAGGCCCAGAGCACGGCGTCCATGCTGGCGACGTAGTACACGCGTCCGCCGCTCGCCTTCGTGATCGCTTCCAGGTCCAGCTTGCGGGGACCGCGTCCCCAACGGTCTTCGCCCTGGCTCATCGAGATGACGTAGATCGGCACGCCGGTGTTCCCGGCTGTCCTGAATGTCCGCCGGTAGCTGCTCTGGCTGCCGTAATCGTCGCCGTCCGTCAACACGACCAGGGCGCGCCGCCCCTGGTCGCGAGCGAGATGGACCAGGCAGAACTGCATGGCGTCGTAGAGGGCGGTCTGCCCGTCTGCCTGGATCTGCCCCAGGGTGCTGATCAGTTCGCCGACATCGGCGGTGGTGTCCGAGAGCAGGCGCGGCCGGGTGTCGAAGTCGACCAGAAACGCCTGGTCGATCTGGGTGAGGGTGTTGCCGAGAAAGCGGGCCGCCGCCCGACGAGTGTCCGGCATCAGGGCGAACATGCTCTGGGAGCTGTCGACGGCCAGGCCGAGCACCAGAGGCACGTCTTCGGCGACCGCGAAGCGCTCGATCGGGATCTCGCGTCGACCGGCCCGCAGCACGAAATCGTCGGCCTCGAGGGTCGTGATGGGCTTGCCCTCCTCATCGTTGACGACGACGTAGATCTCGACCAGGTTGACCACCGTTTCGGCCATGGGCGTATCGGAGGAGAGAAACTCCACGTCTTCGATCATCGTGCCGTCGTCCAGATGGACGGCAACGCGGGCGAAGTCGGCGCCCGGGATTGCGGGTCCGGGCAGGACGGTGCGGAACGGAGGCCGGGTCAAGGTAGCCGCGAGGCGGTCGTTGCGGTAGAACTCGACCCGGTCGAGAGCCCGGCCGCGGGTCAGCTCGACTCGGGCCTCGACGGCGTAGCGGCCCCCGGGCTGCGCCTCCACTGCCGCGATCCCGACTCCGACCCGTCTCTGCCGCTCGTTGATCGTCAGTTCGTCCTCGCCCAGCCAGCGGTCCGAGCGGTCGTAGGCGACGATCCGGATGGTGTGGGGCAGCGCCTCCGGCCCCAGGTCGATCGTGGTCTGGAACGGTTTCCGTCGGTCGTCGAAGACCTGTTCGCCGTCGAGGTAGAACTCCACCCGTCGCACGACGTCGCTCGTGGTCACGGTGCTGAACGACTTCCTGCCGCTGAGCCCCGACCGCTCGCCGCGGGGCGGGATCAGACGCACGAGGCTGGAGCCGGCCGCGGGGTCGAGGATGTTCTCCCGCCTTCCGCCAGCCCAGCCGGCCCGGCGGGCGGCGGTCCTGGCCGCCGCGAGGATCTCGGCCTCGATCGGGGCGGCCGTGAGCGAACCGGCGACTGGCTCCGGCACCAGCAACTCCATGTCGCTGCGGTCATCGATGGGGCTTGACGCCGTTTCAAGGAACTCGACCTGCCAGCGGTCGTTGCGCAGGTCTTCGACCATCAGGACGAGTTCGTCGATGGCTACCGGCAGGTCGAAGAGAGTGCGGAAGCGCCACGTTCCTCTCCTGAGGTCGGCTCCAGTTCCCGCTCGGTGGAGCAGGAAGGCCGGCGCGTCCAGGCCGCGGCCATAGACCGTGAGCCGGAGGGCGTCGCTGGAGGGTGGTGGATTGACGCCGACGGTGGCGAGCCCGTCGAGCGTTACGAACTCGGCGGGCGCACCCTCCGTGGCCGACTGGATGCCCTGGGGCAGCAGGACGCCACGGACGGCGAGTTCGCCGCTGCCATCGTCGGTGGCGCCGTCGCCGTCCCGGCTCAGGGCGTCGAGCGCGCGGCTGGCGCGCAGGGCGACCAGGTCCGCCGGCGCCGCGACGGTGGCCCAGCGGCGCGCCAGGACGTCCGGCGGAGGTCCGCCGGACGCGGTGGTCGAGGCGATGCGGACGTCGACCGGATGGGTGGCGCCGTCGCGGGGGCCGGACGAGCGGTAGCGAACCCGCCAGGACGCCTGCAGCCGCTCGAGCGCAGGCGCGATCCCTCCGCTCTCGGCGAGGACCTCGCCGCCGCTGGCCGCTACGAACTCCCGGGCCGTCTGAAGTCTTCCGGGCAGGAGACCGTCGACTTCTGCGGCTGCCGGCGCGAGCTGAAGGGCATGGACGCGCCATCCGAGCGCCGCGACCGTTCGAGCCAGGCTGCGTTGCTGTTGCTGCTCACTCAGGGCCGCGCGTTCGAACGCGGGAATGGGCTCGCCCAGCAACTCCTCAGCGAACGCGTCCGCGTCCAGGTCGGTCGCGTCGCGCACGAGGAACAGCACCCGCGGCGGGCCATCGGTCCAGGAGCCTTCACCGACCGACTCGAGCGATTCGAGCAGGTTCGCTCGCTGCCAGCGCAGCGTGTCGAGCTCCAGCAGGAATCCCTCGAGCAGGTCGGCGGTGCGCAACGCGTCCGCGTCCGGGTCGCCCGAGCGTTCGTCGGCGGCCGCGCGCATCTCCCGGCGCTGCTCGAACAGGGCGCCCGCCGCGCCGGCCCGGGCGCCGACAGCCGCGGCGGCCGCCCGCACCAGACCGGCGTTCGCGGTCGGTGGAAGTTCGACCTCGGCGATCCGGTCGGCGGTGATCATCTCGACGTCGCCGAGCGTCACCAGAGCATCGGCCGCGTTCCCCACCGCGGCGGCGGCCGCTTCGATCCCCTCGGGTGTCGAGCCCGGCAGGTCGAAGTAGACGACGACTCGCCACCGCTCCCCGATCGGTTCGACCGCCAGGACTTCCCTGAGTTGCCCGTTCTCCAGGATCTCGACGCTCCGCCTGTCGAGTTGGCGGGGAGGGGTCGAGGATTCGACCTGGAAGATGATCTCGGCGTCGCGGTTCAGCACCTGGGCCGTGCCGACGGCGGGGAAGAGAACGGCGACTAGCGCAGCGGCGGCCGGCAGCAGACCGTTCCGCGAGCAGGCGGAGAGCATCTCCCCTCTACCTTACTTCCCGCCCTTCGATCGTCCGGGCCACGACGTCGCTACGGTCTAGCTCCACGCTGACCTCGCGCCAGTTGGGGCCGCCCGGCTCCTCCTTGGGGTAGTAGGTCAGGAGGTAGTGGCTACGGAGTTCGCGGCTGATCGAGTCGAAGATCGGCTCCAGGTCCTCGTCGTGGCGGACGTAGTAGACGCGGCCGCCTCCCGCCCTCGCCATCCGCTCGAGCTTGCTGACGAAGGTGCGGGTGCTGAAGCTCCGGCCGTCGGTGCGCGCCGCCTCGTCGTTCATCAGTACCAGGTAGACCGGCACCCGGGCGCGTCGCGCCTGTTCGAGGCTCTGCCGGAACGCGGCGTCGGAGTCCTCGTCGTCGCCGTCGTAGAAGACGACGAGCGCCTTGCGGCCACGCAGGCCCTCGAGTTGATCCAGGGCCAGCGACAGCGCGCCCCAGACGGCGGTGCGGCCGCGCGGCCTGAGCGCTCCGATACCGCCCCGCACCGAGTTCAGGTTGTAGGTGGCGGCCCGGACCAGGCGTGGTTCGGTGCCGAAGCCGACCAGGAAGGCGCGGTCGCGCCTCGGCTCGAGCGACTCGAGGAACTCGACGGCCGCCCGCTTCACGTCGGGCATGCGGAGGAACAGGCTGCTCGAGGTGTCGATCGCCAGCCCGAGGGTGAGCGGCAGGTCGAACGCGATCCGGAAGGACTCGAGTTCCTGGGCGCGGTCGTCCTCGAAAACGGCGAAGTCGGCGGCCGTCAGATCCCTTACCGGTTGCCCGGAACGGTCGGTGGCGACGACGTAGAGCTGGACGAGTTCGACTCCGATGCGGGCGGAGAGGCCCGGACGGCTCAGGAACAGGACGTCCTCGGCGATCCGCCCATCCGTCAACTGGGCCTCGACCCGCAGGTAGGACTCCGGATCGCCGACCGGTACCAGCACCTCGCGGCGGAACGGCGCCTCGGTCGCCGTACCCGCCAGCCGGTCCTTGACGAAGAAGCGCATCTCCATCAGGCGGCCGCCGCGCGGCAGCTTGAGTTCGGCGGCGACTTCCACGGGTCCGGCGAGCAGCCCTTCCCCGGGCTCGGTGATGCGGACCCAGAACGCATGCGGCGGCTGGTTGACCAGGAGTTCGTGGCGGTCGAGTTCCCTGTCCTCGGCGTCGAAGGCGACCGCCTCGACGCGGCCAAGGCGGTCGCCGCGGCCGAGATCGATCCGCGCCCGGTAGGGCGCCCGGTTGCGGGCCGCGACCCGCCGGCCGTTGAAGTAGAAGACGACCCGCTCGACCTGGTCGGTGAAGGGGTCGAGCACCTCGGCCACGAACGTGGCGCGGCCGCGGCGGTTAAGGGGGTCCTCCGGCCGGAGGCTGATCGCCCGCGCTCGTGTCGTCGCGCCGGAGTCCACTGCCTGTTCCACGAGGTCGAGGAAGTCGACCACGGCGTAGCCCCAGCGTCCGTCGCGGAGATTCTCGGCCAGGACGATCGCCGAGTCCGTGCCGGGCGGAAGCTGAAGCGGTCGTTCGAAGGTCAGGGTTTCCGCTCCGGGGGCGCCGAACGGAACGCCGTGGCTGGTGACGACACTGCCGTCCTCGCGGTGGAGTCCCGTGCTGACTCGCCACGTCGAGGCGTCGGCAGGCGGCGAGCCGGCGGGCGGCACGATGGTGCTTGTCAGCCGGCCGACAACCCGGTCAGGCGCGGCCGACTCGATCCGGATCGACGCCACGACCTCGACTCCGGCGTCGCCGCCTTCGAACTCGCTGTCGAGTTCGCCCTCGAAGGCGCGCCGCAGTCTTACCTCGGCGACCTCGTCGGGCGAACCCGCTCCCGGAGTGACGGTCGGCGCGTTGATTTCACGCTCGCCGGCGCCGTCGCTCAGGTCGAACGAACCGGCGGCAGCGGTCCCGTCCGGCAGGTCGAAGTTCGCCTCGAAGCGGCCGGGGAGCCGCTCGATCCAGTCCGCGATGGCGACCTCGTTCAGGAGCACCTCGCCGCCCGTGGCGTCGGCGGCCACCGCCCAGTCGGCCGGCTGCACGAAGAGGCCCAGTTCCTCCTCGACCGTCTGCGTGTCGCCGGAACGCGGCCGGTTGAAGCGCAACGTGAAGCCGACGGTCACATCGTTCGAACGGATGTTGAGACCATCGCCGTCGTCGCCCGCGGCAAAGGCCACGGGCGCAGCGGTCCAGCCGAAGGCCGCCGCGGTCTGGGCCACCGGACGGAGGCTTGGCATGGTCGCCGCCTCGACGGCGAGCGCGCCGGCCGTCGGCACGAGTTCGAGGTAGTAGCTCAACGGATCCGTGACCAGGCCGTCGGCCAGCAGGACGAGGTGTCGGCGGGAGGCAGGCGCCTCTTCCTCGGAGACGGTTCCCGGGCCGCGCTGAGCTTCGCGCCTCAGATCCTCCCGCGCCGCCAGAAACGAGACGATCTCGTCGATCTGGCTCCGGCGCATTGCCGCTTCGTCGCGAATCGCGTCCGTCGCCATCTGCTGCAGCACCGCTTCGAGTTCGGACTCCAGGTCACCGCCCGCCGCTGTCTGCCTCCGGGCCCTCGAGATCTCGATGTCCCGTTCGCTGGCGAACAGGCGCCGCCTCTCGACCAGGGCGCTTGCCGCTTCCTCGCCCGTGGCGAGGCGGTCCAGCGCGGCTTCCGCCAGATCGCGATCCCGAGTCGGCGGCAGAATCGTCCTCGCCAGCGGATCCGCCACCACGATCTCCAGGCTGCCGGCGGCGAGCAGGAGGTCCAACTGCCCGCGCAACGCCTCGGCGAGCTGAAACACTGGTCCCGGGGTTGTCAGCGCCATGTCGACATAGACGAGCGTCTGCCAGCCGCTCTGCGCCCGGGCGACGCCCTCGATCTCGACGTTCTCCCCGTCGATCCGCAGCTCCAGTTCTCCACGCAGGTCCCGCTCCGAAGCGCCTTCGGCCTCGAACGTCACTGTTTGCTGGGCAAGCGCCGCACTCGCTGCGCAGGCCCACAAGGCGACCGCCGCGGTCCAACGCACAGGCAAGGGCCGCTCAGGCGACGATCTGGTGGATCGGCTTCGCGCCTTCGACGCCGACCAGCTTCTGATCGAGGCCGGCGTGGAAGTAGGAGAGGGCGTTCGGGTCCAGGCCCAACTGCTGGAGGATCGTCGCGTGGAGGTTCTTGACGTGGAAGCGATCGACCTCGGCCCGGTTGCCGAGCTCGTCTGTTTCGCCGACGCTGACGCCGCCCTTGACTCCTCCGCCGGCCATCCACATCGTGAAGCCGTAGGCGTTGTGATCGCGGCCGGTGCCCTCCGCGTACTCCGCGGTCGGCTGGCGGCCGAACTCGCCGCCCCAGATGACCAGCGTGCTGTCCAGGAGACCCCGCTGCTTCAGGTCCCGCAGCAGGCCGGCGATCGGCTTGTCCGTGCCGCCGGCGTGGTACTCGTGGTTCTTGACCAGGTCGCCGTGGGCGTCCCAGTTGTTGTCGTTGTGGTTGCCGCCGGAGTAGACCTGGATAAAGCGGACGCCGCGCTCGACCAGGCGACGCGCCAGCAGGCAGCGGCGGCCGAAGTCCTTCGTGCGATCCTGGTCGAGGCCGTAGAGGCTGCGGATCTCCTCCGACTCGCCGGAGAGGTCGACCGCCTCGGGCGCGTGCTGCTGCATGCGGTAGGCGAGTTCGTAGCTCGCGATGCGGGCGGCCAGCTCGCTGTTCTCGGCGCGCGGCGCGGCGTGCTCCTCGTTGTACTCGCGCAGGCGGTCGAGGAGGCGGCGCTGCGCCTCGCGCGACATTCCCGGCGGCGGGTCGAGGGCCAGGATGGGCGTGCCGCTCGACCGGATCACGGTGCCCTGATAGCTGGCCGGCATGTAGCCGCTCGACCAGTTCTTCGCGCCGCTGATCGGCCCGCCGGTGGGGTCGAGCATGACGACGAAGCCGGGCAGGTTCTCGTTCTCGGTGCCCAGGCCATAGTTCACCCAGGAGCCGAGGGCGGGACTGCCGGAGAGGATGCGGCCGCTGTTCATCTGCAGCATGGCGGAGCCGTGAAGCGGCGCGTCCGCTGTCATCGAGTGAATGAAGGCGATGTCGTCGACGCAGCCGCCGATGTTCGGGAAGAGATCGGAAACCCACTTGCCGCACTCGCCGTACTGCTTGAACTGCCACTTCGGCCCGACCACCCGGCCCTCGTTGCGCGTGCCGCCGCGGCCCTTCGTGTTGATCTCGATCGTCTTGCCGTCGAGGGGGTAGAGGTCCGGCTTGTAGTCGAAGGTGTCGACCTGGCTCGGCCCGCCGTACATGAAGAGGAAGATGACCGCCTTCGCCGGGCCGTCGAAGTGGGGCGGCCTGGCGGCGAGGGGGTTCTTCCACTCGGTCGTCCCGTCGGCCGCGACGGTCTGCGCGCCGAGGAAGTTGTCCGTGCTGAGCATGCCGGCCAGAGCCACGGAGGTGAAGGCGCCTCCGGCCTCCCAGAGGAACTCGCGCCGGGTCTGACCGCAGAAGGTGTTGCGGGGACGTTCGCTGTCGTGGGTCATCGGTCTGCTCCTCAGTCGAGACGATTCTCAATCCAGATAGGCGAACTCGTTCAGATTCAACAACAGAAGGGAGTAACTGGCAAACGCGGCCGAGGCTTCGAAGCCCTCCTCGCGCTGCAGCTCCTCGATCAGGCCGACACCGCGGGCCACTTCGACCGGATGGGCCCGTCTCGCCAGCACCGCCTCGAGCGCCTCGGTCACGCGGCCTTCAACCGTACCGTCGGTACTACCGATCCGCGCTGCGAGCGCGCCGGCCTGCTCGCTCATGAATTCGCCGTTGAGCATCATCAGGGCCTGGGTCGGCTGGGTCGTCGTGAACCGGACAGGGCAGGTCGAGTCCGTGTCGGCCATGTCGAGGCTCTCGAGCAGCGGATGCAGGAGCGAGCGCTTGACGTGGATGTAGACACTGCGCCGCGACGCCTGTTCGAGGGACGACTCGCCCCAGGCCTTGTCGGGCTGCGAAGCTGTGGCCAGCACCTCTTCCGGCATCGGCGGGTAGACGCTCGGTCCGCCGAGTTCCAGATTGAGTCGGCCCGTCGCGGCGAGAACAGAGTCCCGGATCTCCTCGGCGGTCAACCGTCTCATGTTGAAGCGGCTGAACAGGTCGTTGCCGGGATCCGTTTCGAGTGCGCCGTCAGGCGGCCGCGAGGACATCCGGTAGGCGCGGCTGGTCATGATCAGCCGGTGCATGGCCTTGAGGCTCCAGTCCCTCGCTGTGAACTCGGTTGCCAGCCAGTCGAGGAGCTCGGGATGGGTCGCTTCCTGCCCGAAGCGTCCGAAATCGTTCGGCGTCGGCGACAACCCGCGGCCAAAGTGGTACTGCCACAGGCGGTTCGCCATCACCCGGGAGGTGCGCAGGTTGCCGTCGTCCGCGATCCAGCGGGCCAGGGCGCGACGGCGGCCGGTCGTGGGGGAGTCCGCCGCGCGCTCTCCAAGCCCCGGATCGGCGTTGCCGAGGATGAGAGGGAACCCGGGTTCGACGCGTTCCGCCGGCGCATGCGGGTTGCCGCGGATGAGCACATGGGTCGGCGGCGCCTCGGCGCCGATCTCCTTCACTCGCAGGACCTCGATCAGGTGGGGCGGCCCCTCCACAGCGGGACGCTCGTCTTCCGTCGTTCCGAGGTCCGGCGGGATCCAGTCCGTGTAGTTCTCGGGCGTGGGCTGGTTGCCGCCGCCGACCTTGTAGGGCGCGATGCCGCGGAAGAACGACAGCATGCGGTAATAGTCGGTCTGCGGGATCGGGTCGCCGCGGTGGTTGTGGCAGCGGGCGCAGCCGATCGACATGCCGAGCATGACCCGCGAGGTCGTGTCGAGGACCGAGTCGAGGTCGTCGTACTGGGCGAGCGCCGTGTCCGTCGGCTCGTCGTCCCAGATACCGAGCCGCAGATAGCCGGTGGCGACGATCGATGCGGCCGTCGGGTGGTCGATCTCGTCGCCGGCGAGCTGGTGGGTCAGGAACTCGTCGTACGGCATGTCCGCGTTCAGCGCGTCGATCACCCAGTCGCGATAGCGCCAGGCGGAGGGCTTCTTGCGGTCCCGTTCGTAGCCGTCCGTCTCCGCGTAGCGGACGAGGTCGAGCCAGTGCCGTCCCCAGCGTTCGCCGTAGTGGGGCGATGCCAGCAGGCGGTCGATCAGGCGTTCCCAGGCGTCGGGGCGCCGGTCCTGCTCGAAGGCCTCGACCTCCTCGAGCGTCGGCGGCAGCCCGGTCAGGTCGTAACTCGCCCGCCGGATCAGTGCCCGGCGGCCGGCGGCCGGCGGCGGCTCGAGGCCAGCCGCCTCGATCTTCGCGAGCAGGAAGTTGTCGACCGGGTTGAGCGGCCAGTCCGTGTCGGCGACGGTCGGGACGTCCGGCCGTTCGAGCGGCCGCACGGACCACCATTCCCGGTCGGCGTCCGTGATCTCGAAGGCGTCCTCGGCCGGTGCGACCTCCGTGAGCTGGTCCTCGTCGCCGCCGAACGGGGCGCCGAGTTGCACCCACTGGCGGATCGCCTCCAGGTCCGCGTCGGCCAGCCGGCCCGAGGGCGGCATCTGCAACTGCTCGTCGTCGTACGAAACCGCGTGGAGGAGCAGGCTGAGGGCGGGCTCGGAGGTGGAGATCGCCGGTCCGCGTTCACCGCCGCGCAGGAGGCCGGCCCTGGTGGTCAGCAGGAGGCCGTTCTCGGCCCGTTCCGGGTCCGAGTGGCACATGAAGCAGTTCTGCTCCAGGACGGGCCGGACGTTCTCTTCGAACAGCTTGATGCCGTCGGCCGGCGTCTGGGCGGTCTGGGTCTCTGCTGACGCCGCCGTCAACAGGGCGACTACCGCTGCCGCAGCCGTACCCGCGACGGACCGCGTACATTGCGCGGTTCGAGGCATGTTGCAAGCGATCATATCGTCTACCCGACTTCGTGGCGCTACGCTTGGGCGTTGCACGCGGCCATCCCTTGCGCGGGCTGCGTGTACACTGGATCCCGTCTTGGCCCGGCACGAACAGGGTTCCCTCGGAGCGCCGCACGGCGTGACCGCGACCGTGCTGCTCTCTTGCGACGACGCGATCGGCATCATCGCGACCGTCACCGGATTCGTGAACGCTCACGGAGCGAACGTCAGTTCGTCCGAGACGCATCAGGATCTGGAGCAGGGCAAGTTCTTTCAGCGAATCGAGTTCGATCTGGACCGCTTCGACCTGGATCGCGAGATGATCCAGCCGCTGCTCGAGTGGGAGATCGGCGATCACTTCTCGGTCAGCAGCAGCATCGCGTTCTCGGACGAGGAACAGCGGGTGGGCGTGCTGGCCTCGAAGCCGGCCCACTGCCTGCACGATCTGCTGTCCCGCTGGCGGCTCGGTGAACTGCCCGGGCGCCCCGTCTGCATCATCAGCAACCACCCCGACCACACGGCGGAGGCGGAGTACAACGAGCTGCCGTACCACCACCTGCCGGTGACGCCGGAGACCCGCAGCGAGCAGGAAGAACGGATGATCCAGATCCTCGAGGAGGCTCGGGTCGACCTCGTGGTGCTCGCCCGCTACATGCAGATCCTCACGCCTCGCTTCCTGGAGTGCTTTCCGAACCGGGTGATCAACATCCACCACTCGTTTCTGCCGGCGTTTCCCGGCGGCAGTCCCTATCGTCAGGCCTACCTCCGTGGCGTCAAGGTGGTCGGGGCCACGGCCCACTACGCGACGGCGGAACTCGACCAGGGCCCGATCATCGAGCAGGACGTGACGCGGGTCAGCCACCGCGACTCGGTGACCACCCTGGTGCGCCGCGGCAGGGACCTCGAACGCGTTGTCCTCGCCCGCGCCGTCCAGGCGCACCTGGAACACCGGGTCCTCGTCGTCGACAACCGCGCGATCGTCTTCGGCTAGGGCTGCGCGCAGGCGGCGCGCAACTGTTGCGAGGCCTGAGCGAACATGGAGTCGTTCGTGGCGAAGCGGCGGCCGTCGTCGAGGAGTGCCAGGGCTTCGTCGCAGCGATCCGTTTGGGCCAGGATGGCGGCGAGACGGAGGCGTGCCATGGTGAGGTCGGGGCGAAGCGCGAGGGTGGCGGCGAAGGCGCGGGCGGCTTCTTCGGGACGGCGGAGGTCGAGGAGGACCATGCCGAGGACGAAGCTGGTCTGGGGTTCCGTCGGGTCGAGTTGCTGCGCTGCCCGGAGTTCCCGCGCGGCGTCCTGCAGGCGGCCCTCGATGGCCAGAATGCCGCCGAGTTCCGTGCGCAGCCGGGCCTCCTCGGCGGCGGCGAAGTCCGCCGAGCGGAGGCTGCGTTCCAGGGCGGTTCGGGCCTCCTGCAGGCGGTTCTGCTGCCGCAGCACGACGCTCAACGCCTGTACGGCGGCGGCGTCCGAGGGGACGTCGTCGACTCGCGCACGAAGGAGCTCCAACGCTTCGGTCGGCCGGCCGACTGCGGCGATGGCGGCGGCGCGCCGTGTCCCTGCCTCGGCGTAGTCGGGGTCGAGCGCCAGCACGCGGTCGTAGCGTTCCAGCGCTTCCGCGGGACGGCCCGCCCGGTCGAGGAGCAGGGCGAGCTGGTAGTGCGCCTGCTTGTAGTCCGGGGCCAGCCCGATCGCCCGTGTCAGGTGCCTGATCGCTTCGGCCGCCTGGCCGCGGTTGGACAGGAGCTGGGCGAGTTCGAAGTGGGCCGTCGCCTGGTCGGGGTCGAGCGCCAGGAGTTCTTCGTAGGCGGCTTCGGCCTGCTCGAACTGACCGGCGTCGACGTGGGCGAGCGCCAGGTGCCTGTGCGCCTCCAGGTTCGTCGGATCCGCTTCGATCGCGCGGGCAAAGACGGTCGCCGCGGCGGCGAACTCGCCGGCCTGCACCGCGATCAGGCCCTGCTGGACCAGTGCGGCGCTGCCGGCCGGCAGGTAGGCGAGTTCCCCGATCAAGGGGTCCTCGAAGGGGAAGTCGCTGTGGCTGGCCTGTGCGAAGTGACGGGCCGCGCGGTCTTCATCGCCGAGGAGGCGCCAGGCCATGGCGAGCGAATAGTGTCCGCGGCCGGCGCCTGGTTCGGCGGCGACGGCGCGCTCAAGGAAGTCGGCCGCGGTTTCGGCGTCGCCGCCTTCGAGCGAGAGACTTCCGAGTCCGTAGAGCGCGGGCGGGAACCCGGGCCGGAGTTCCAGCGCGCGGTTCCACAGCGCGGCGGCCTCGTCGGGCCGGCCGCGTTCGACCTCCGATCGGGCGAGGCGCTGGATCGCCGGCACCAGGTCGGGCTCGATCGCCAGTGCGGCGCGGTAGGAGGCGGCCGCTGCTTCGTGATCGCCGCGGGTCTCCGCCGCGAATCCCAGGAGGTAGGGCCAGCGGTGATCGGTTGGATCGAGCCGTCGTGCCTCTCCGTAGCTGGCTTCGGCGGCCTCGAGCGCGGTGAAGGCGTGGCTGTCCAGCAGTTGAACGCCGTGGTAGAGCCTGCCGAGCTCGCCGACCGCCGCGCCGAGCACCGCGTCGTCCGCGTTGCCGTCTTCGAGTGTGCGGATCTGCCGTTCAAGGCCGTTGACCTGGGCCCGCACCGCGGGGTCGTGGGCCTGGTGGACCGCGGGGAGGGTTACTCGCTCGGGGGTCCCGCAGCCGAGGAGGGCCAGCAGGGCGGCCGCGAGGCAGTGCCGGTTCATCACCGGCCCTTGCCTTGCCGTAGCTCGTGGTACGTACGCGTCGCAAGCGGCCCGAAGGACTCCTCGCCGGCTCCCAGCCAGTGGACACGGACGTCCTCGACGCTGGCATCGCCGAGGCCGACCAGGAGTCTCGGGTCGCTGGACGAGGCGTAGCTCATGGCGGCGCGCACGCGGCGCATGAGGAGGCGGCCGTCGTCCAGCGCGACGTGGACGACGCTGCCGAGCCCGTCCCGGTTGCCGTCCGCGGTCACGAGGCGGAGACCGATCCAGCCGCCGTCCTGGCCGACCAGGTTCATCAGCAGCCGCGCCGGTCCGTCGTTGTTCGTGATCAGCACGTCCGTGTCGCCGTCGTTGTCCACGTCGCCGAAGGCGGCTCCGCGGGAGACCTCATAGGCCGCGAAGGCCCGTCCTCCAAGCGGGGACGCGTCCTCGAAGCGGCCGTCGCCCAGGTTGCGGAAGAGCTGGTTCGGTTGGCCGAAGCGACGCTCGTGGTCGGAACCGGCGCCCGCACGGGCGGCCGCCGCGTCGCCTGAGCGGGCGCGATCCAGGCGCCGCACGGCGCCGTTCACGGCCAGGAGGTCGAGGTCGCCGTCGTTGTCGAAGTCGAACCAGCCGGTGCCGAAACCGGTCATCGGCAGGCTGGGAGCGTCCAGGCCGGCGGGCATGCCGGCATCCGTGAAGTGGCCCTCGCCGTCGTTCAGGTAGAGGGTGCTCGTCTCGCCCGTGATGTGGGTCACGTAGAGATCCTCGTCGCCGTCTCCGTCCATGTCGCCTGCGCCGATGCCCATGCCCGCCTCGGCCTCGCCGCGGCGATTGACGGCCGAGCCGCCGAACAGGGCCCGGTTCTCGAAGCGGCCGCCGCCGCGGTTCATCCACATCTGGTTCGGCGTGCCGTCGTTGGCGACGTAGAGGTCGAGCTGGCCGTCGAGATCGAGGTCGGCCAGCACGGCGCCCAGGCCGTTGCCGAACTCCGCGGCGAGGCCCGCGCGGTCCGTCGTCTGTTCGAATCGGCCGTCGCCGAGGTTGCGGAACAGACGGTCCGGCTCGGCGCGGTAGGTCTTCGGGCTGCAATAGTCCGGCTCGCCGCTGCCGAAGGTGCAGAGCGTGTGGCTGCCGAGGTTGAAGTCGACGTAGTTGGCGACGAAAAGGTCGAGCATGCCGTCGCCGTCGTAATCGAAGAAGGCGGCCGGAACGCTCCACCTGGGATCGTCGGCGCGGGCGGCCTCGGTGGCGTCTTCAAAGCGGCCACCGCCAACGTTCCGCCAGAGGCGGTTGGGGCCCAGGTTCGTCACGTAGAGGTCGATCCGGCCGTCCCCGTCGAAGTCCGCGGCGGCTACGCCCATGCCGTAGCCGGTGGACTCGATGCCGGAGTCGTCCGTCGCGTCGACGAAACGCAGTTCGCCGGTCTCGGCCAGCTCGTTGCGAAACAGGCGGTCCCGGGCGGGGGAGCCGCGGTCACCGGCGTCGGGTTCGAGTTCCGCTCCCTGCACCAGGTAGGCGTCGAGGTCGCCGTCGCCGTCGGCGTCGAAGAGCGCCGCGCCCGAACCCATGATCTCGGGCAGCAGGTACCGGCCGCGGGAGCCGTTTCGGTGGCGGAAGGAGAGGTCGACCTCTGCTGCGCGTTCTTCAAAGGCGAGGGCCTCGGCCGGCGGCGCGGTCGGGTCCGAACCCGTCGGTTCGCGGCCGTCCGCCGTTCCGGGATCGCCGGAGCAGGCGACGATTCCAGTACCGCCGACCACTAGCACGACGAGTGCTGCTGGAGAAAATCGAAAGAGACCAGCCCCGGGAACGTTCGTCAGATCGACTCCGGAAGAAGCCCGGGTCGGTTACCGCCCCTCAACCACCGCCACAGGCACTTGTAGCCTCTTGAACGGAGGCCCCATTCACGAGGTAGAGCGCGATACAAGCAACTTCCTTGGCCACCTCGATCACGGGGTCGGATACGGGATTTCCGACGTTGCCAACGGAAAGGGTGTAGCCGATGTTGTCAGTGCCGGCGATCGGGTTCATCAGCGTGGGATAATCGTCCTCGGTCAGATCGTCAGGATCCGTCGGGCCTGCGCTAGCAGTGGTTGCGAAGCCAAGCAAGGAGACGGCGAGGGCGATACTCAGGATTCCGAAGGAATCGCACAAACGACGGGAACAACGTTGGGTTCGAATCATCACGAAAGGGCTCTCGTAGTTGGTTGTTGTACACCGAGGGCGAAGAGGCGTCAGAACCTCCGTGGTCTTCAGAATTGAATGCTGAAGTTGGCGCGGATCGTTCGCGGACGCTGGAAGAACCGGCGCACGGGCAGAACCTCGCCGGCGCTGTTCCAGGAACGGCGCCTTTGCTGGTTGGTGACGTTCAGTACTTCGACCTGGAGTCGTCCTCGAGTGTTCCCGATGCCCAGGGGGAAGCCCCAGGCACCGCTCATGTTGAGCGTGTACTCGTCCGCGGTCCGGCGGCCCTCCGTGCCCGAGGGGTGGAGGGGGAAGCCGACTCCCGTGTTCGAGGTTCCCGGGCGCTGGTTCGCGTTCGCGTCGGTCACGTCGACCGGCAGGCAGATCGGAATCGACGTCGGGATGCCGGGCGGCCTGGGACCGCAGGGTCTCTCGTAGCCGGCGCCCGACGAGGTGTTCCAGGGGGTTCCGGTCTGGAACGTCAGGTGGCCGCCCAAAGTCAGATCCTGGTTGCCCAGCCGCCAGGTCTTGAACCCGAACGAGTTGTAGATCCACTCGCGGTCGTAGGTGCCGTTGGCGCCGCGGCGGTTGATCATGCTCGCCGGGTACCCCAGCCAGTCGGTGAGACGCTCGACGCAGTCTTCGGGATAGAGCGGCACCCTTCCGGTACGACGGTCCGGCCTGGTCTGGGCCGCCTGGCAACTGTCGATGTTCTGCTGGTTCAGAACGACGTGAGCCGCCTCCAGGTAGGTGCTGTTCGTGTTGTTCCACCAGGCGCCGGCGCCGGTCGTATCGGTACTGGCCCAGGCGAGGTTGTTGTAGAGCGCCCAGCCGTCCGCGAAGCGGCGGTTCAACTGGAGTTGAACCCCCTTGAAGGAGTTCTTCGCCGGATCGGCCCTTTCCAGGGCCTCCCGGTTGAGTTGCGCTGGACGCTCGGCCGGGTCGTAACCCTGGGCGGCCCAGGTTGCGGCCCGCGCGTCATCGAAGGCCACCAGGATCTCGTACAAGTCGTGGTAGTTCTCGGTGACGCCGATGTTGCGGCCCTTGTGGTCGAGCTGGTTGTTGGAGAACATCATGTCCTGCAACTGCCAGTCGATGTACTTGACGTCGAGTGCCCAGTTCGGACGGAACTGCCACTCGAGGCCGAGGATCGCCTCCTGCTTGTAGTACGTCTGGACGTCGTAGTCGAGGACGCCCGCCTGAACGGCGTCCCACATGAGGCCCGGCGTCGTCAGCTCCCAGGAGAGGTTGTAGCCCGGCAGCGGCGCGCCGACCGTTCCGGAGTGGAGCGAGTCTCTCCGCTGCGGGACACGGCAGCCGTAGTTGGTCAGGCCGAGGAACTGCAGGAAGTCGAACGTCGCGATGTCCGCCGGGTCGCAGAAGAGGAAGACCTCGTGCCCTTCGTAGCCGTTCCACAGGTCGTGCAGGCTGGGGACGTTCGAGTCTCCGCCCGAGATCCACGCCTGGTTCAGCATCGCATGGTACTGGCCCCAGCTCGCGTTGAGCAGGAAGGCGCCGTCGCCCTTGACGTCGTACGTGATGTTCAGCCGCGGGTCGACGTAGCTGTCGTCGATGACCTTGCGCCGAACGTCGTTCCACGCTTCCTGGGTCTCGGCTCGGAGACCCATGTTGACCGTCCAGTGATCGCCGATCGTGAAGCGGTCGCGGATGAAGAAGCCGACGTTGGCCACCTCGCTGTCGCCGGTGCCCCGGCCGACGCAGGTGCCCGGCGTGCGGACGACCTCGCCGTTGATGTGCTCGACCGTGGTCGGCCGGTGCGGCGAACCGTCCGGAGCGTTGCCTTCGCAGGTCAGGAAGGTCGAATTGTGGTCGGTGAAGTAGCACGTCCGGCCGCGGATGGCTGATGTCCCGGTACGGGTGAACGGCGTGGCGCAGGTGTCGTCGGCGATCGTTCCGGCGCCGAGGAAGCCGAACGGGTTCGTCGGATCGAAGCCCCAGCCCTGAATGAGGGGCACGCGGGCGTTCTCGCCCTCCCACTTCGTGTCCTGGTAGTCGATGCCGTACTTCAACTCATGGTTGGCGCCGACGAACTGGGTCAGGCCGACGTTGGCCTGCTCGCGCGGGAAGGCGTTGAAGCCGAAGCCGTCCGAGAGGATCCAGCCGTTGTGCCAGGACGAGAGGTTCTCGGCGTCCCGGTAGACGTTGTAGTTGTTGCCGGGGTAGAAGATGCCCAGGCTCGGGTCGAACGGGAAGCGCAGCGGGTAGCTCGTGTCCCCGCCCGAGGTGTTCGTCGCCGTGTGGCCGGCGAGCGAACCGCGGTCGAGCGACTTCGCCTGCAGGCAGGTCTCGACCATGCGCGCGGGCGTTTCCGGGTAGTTGTCCTGAGACAGCCACTCGAGGATGGGGATGCCGTCCACCGCCTGGGCGGCCGGGTTCTCCTGTTCCAGCATGTCGTGGCAGGCGAGGAACTTGTTCTCCTGCGTCTCCTGCTGGGCGATCTTCGCTTCCAGGAACCAGTTGCTCGATAGCGCCCAGTTCCAACTGACGGTCGAGAGGACGCTGTCGTTCTCGTGCGGCGTCGGCGTCCAGTAGTCGTAGGACTGCCAGTTGAAGTAGTTCCGGAACGCCGGCGTGTCGATCCCCGAGGCGGCGAACGAATGGCTGGCCGACGGCTGCATGTTCAGCTTGAGGATGCGAGCGTCGGCGAACAGGCTGACGTCGTAAGGGTCGCCGCCGAGCAGGCGCTCGGAGTAGGCGTCGTCGAACTCGGAGGCGCCCACGAAGAACCAGAACTTGTCCCGCCGGAGAGGACCGCCGGTCGAGAACTCGTAGCCGTCGCTGGAACCGGCCCACTCGTTGCTGCCGGGCAGGCAGGCCTCGCGATTGATCGTCGAGACCTCTTCGATGATGCTCGGCGGAATCTGGCCGCGGCCCTGGTCCCGTTCGTCGCCGTGGCAGCGCTTGAACCAGTCGACCGGGTACGGCCGGTTTCGGCGTTCCGCCAGGGACGGCTGCTCCTTGTAGTCGGCGCTCCAGTCGACGCGCTGGTAATTCCAGAGGACATCCGCGTGCCAGCGGTTGGTGCCCGACTTGACGATCACGTTGGTGGAGGAGCCGATGTAGCGGCCGTACTCGGCGGATGAGCCGCCGGCCTCCATCGAAACCTCGGTAAGCGCGGTCGTCGGCAGGAAGACGCGGCTGCCGCCGAACTTGGCGAAGGTCGTGTCGACGCCGTCGACGTAGACGCCCTGGTCGGCGAAGTGGGTGCCGTTGACCGACGGCCGCGTCTGCTGGATGTCGTCGTTCTCCGCGTCGGCGGTCACGCCTGGCAGGGCGTTGATCACGCCGTAGTAGGTGCGGGTCGTACCCGCGGTCTGCTCGCCGATTTCGGACGTGACGGTGGTTCCGGCCGTGACGTTGAACTTGTCGACCATGGGCGTTTCGGCCGTGACGTCCACGACGCCGCCCTCGACTGCCGCCTGCAGGGTGAGGTCGACGGCCTTGCGGTCGCCGGCGGCGGCGTGGAAGGACGCCTGAGCGGCGCCCAGGCCCTCCAGCTCCGCCTTCAGCTCGTAGGTGTCCGGAACGACGCCGACGAACCGGTACTGGCCGTTCTCGTCCGTGATCGCGAACTTGTCGCCGCGGCCGCTGGACAGGGTGACGCTGACCCCCGGCAGGGCGGAGCCCCCCGGGTCGACGATCGTGCCGCTGACGGTTGCGGTCTCCGGCGCGTCGGCAAAGGCGCCGCCCGGGATCAGCAGTAACAGGATCAATGCGAGTCGCTTCATGAGCTTCTCCTCGGATCAGTTTGTCGGGCGGTCTGTGGTCACTATAGGACCGTTCGGGGGAATGTCAAAGGAGTGGCCCGGGATCCAGAACGTTGGACCGCTGCCACCGGACACTCGTTGCCGCGCAAAGAGAAAGGGGAGAGAGCCAAAGCCCTCTCCCCCTTGATGTCCTCGAACCAGGGGGCCGAAGTCCCCGGTTCTGTCGTTCCGGCCTAGAACCGGAACTTGATCGAAGCCCTCATCTGCCGCGGGCGCTGGTAGTACCGGCGCACGGGGTAGACCTCGCCCTGACCGTCCCAGCGGCGGCGGCGCTGCTGGTTCGTCGCGTTCAGGACCTCGACCCG
Organism: Candidatus Multivorans sp.; assembly: GCA_965220845.1. Lineage (GTDB taxonomy): Bacteria > Acidobacteriota > Thermoanaerobaculia > Multivoradales > Multivoraceae > Multivorans. Next base: position 2,346,182 of record CBDCRA010000005.1, on the reverse strand, counting down.
GAGTTCGCCACGAACGTTCCGATAGCCCATGGGGAAGCCCCAGGCGCCGCTCAGGTTGATCGTGTACTCATCCAGCGTCCGGCGGCCCTCCGCGCCGAACGGGTGCAGGCGGACGCCGACACCGCCGTTCGCCGTGCCCGGCCGCGCGTCGCTGGTCGGGTCGGAAGGCGTGATCGGCGGGCACGTCAACAATCCCGTCGGACGCGCGCCGGGGGCGCAGGTCTTCTGGGCACTGATGCCTGCGCCTTCCGACCGAGCCCAGGGGGTGCCGGTCTGGAAGGTCAGGTGACCGCCGAGCGTCAGATCCTGGTTTCCGATGCGCCAGGTCTTGAACCCGAAGGAGTTGTAGATCCAGGTGCGATCGGCGACGCCGTTCACACCGCGCTGGTTGATCATGCTGGCCGGCTGGCCGACAAACTGGTCCAGCCGCGCATGGCAATCCTCCGGATAGGTGCGGGTCCGACCGGTCCGGCGGTCCGGAATGCTCTGGGACGTCTGGCACTGCTCGACGGCGTCAGCCGTGAGGTTCACGTGGACGAGTTCCAGATACCCGCTGTCCGTGTTGTTCCACCAGACGCCGCCGCCCGTCGTGTCGGTCTCGGACCAGGCCACGTTGTTGTAGAGCGCCCAGCCGTCGGCGAAGCGCCGGTTCAACTGGATCTGGAGCCCGCGGTACGAGTTCTTCGCCGGGTCCGCACCGGCAAGAGCCTCACGATTCACCGCGCTCGGCCGGTCCGCTTCGTCGAAGCCGGCGTCCGCCCACCGCTGTGCTCGGGCGTCATCGAAGGCCAGCACGATCCTCTCCAGATCGTGGTAGTTCTCCGTGATGCCGATGGCCCGGCCCCGATGGTCGAGCTGGAAGTTGGAGAACATCATGTCCTGCATCTGCCAGTCGATGTACTTGATGTCCAGCGCCCAGTCGGGACGGAACTGCCACTCCAGGCCGAGAATCGCTTCCTGCTTGTAGTAGGTCTGGATGTCGAACTCGTAAAGCCCGGCCGCGACCGCGTCCCACATGAGACCCGGCTGCGCCAGCTCCCAGGACAGGTTGTAGCCCGGAATCGCTGCGCCCACCGTGCCGTCGCGGATCGTGTCTCGCCGGGAGGGCGAGTTGCAGTCGTAGTCGACGTAGCCGATCGACCTCAGAATGCCCATGCCGACGACATCCAGCGGGTCGCAGAACAGGAAGACCTCGCGGCCTTCGTAGCCGTTCCACAGGTCGTGCAGGCTGGGCCGTGCGACGTCGCCGCCGGAGATCCAGGCCTGGTTGAGCATGGCGTGGTACTGCCCCCAGTTGGCGTTGAGCAGCAGGGCGCCGTCACCCTTGATGTCGTACGAGATGTTGATCCGCGGGTCGACGTAGGTGTCGTTGACCACCCGGCGCCGAACGTCGTTCCAGGCTTCCTGCTGTTCCGCACGGAGGCCGAGGTTGACCACCCAGTGATCGCCGATCGTGAAGCGGTCGCGGACGTAGAAGCCGATGTCCCGGACCTCCGTGTCGCCGGTCCCGCGGCCGACGCAGGTGCCCACGGTGCGAACGATCTCCCCGTTCACCCGCTCGATCTGGGTCGGCCGGTGCGGGAGACCGTCGGTGTGGTTGCCCTCGCAGGTCAGGAGCGGCGAGTTGTAGTCCACGAAGTAACAGCCGCGACCGCGGGTCGTGCCGCCGATGAAGGTCGGGTTCTCGGGCGAGGTGTTGATGCCCCGGAAGAGCGAACACGAATCCTCGGCCAGCGTCCCGGACTGGTAGTAGCCGAAGGGGCTGGTGGGGTCGAAGCCCCAGCCGTTGAGCAGCGGCACGCGGGCGTTCTCGCCCTCCCACTTCGTGTCCTGGTAGTCGATGCCGTACTTCAGCTCATGGTTGGCGCCGATGAACTGGGTCAGGCCGACGTTCGCCTGCTCGCGCGGGAAGGCGTTGAAGCCGAAACCGTCGGAGAGGATCCAGCCGTTGTGCCAGGCCTGCAGGTTCTCGTTGTCCCGGTACACGTTGTAGTTGTTGCCGGGGTAGAAGATGCCCAGACTCGGGTCGAACGGGAACCGCAGCGGGTAGCTGGTGTCGCCGCCCGAGGTGTTCGTCGCGCTGTGGCCGGCGATCGGACCGCGGTCGAGCGACTTGGCCTGCAGGCAGGTTTCCACCATGCGCGCCGACGCGTTGGGGAAGTTGTCCTGGGCCAGCCATTCAAGCAGCGGAATGCCGTCGGGGTTCAGGACCTCGGGGTTCTCCTGCTCCAGCTTGTTGTAGCAGGCGAGGTACTTGTTCTCCTGCGTCTCCTGGAACGCGACCTTGGCTTCCAGGTACCAGTTGCCGGAGATCGCGTAGTTCCAGTTGACCGTCGACAGCACGCTGTCGTTTTCGTGCGGCGTCGGCGTCCAGTAGTCGGAGGACTGGTCGTTGAAGTAGTTCCGGAACGCCGGCGTGTCGATCGCCGAGGCGGCGAACGAGTGGTTCGCGCTCGGCTGCATGTTCAGCTTGAAGATGCGGGCGTCGTTGAACAGGCTGACGTCGTACGGGTCGCCGCCGAGCAGACGCTCGTTGTAGGCGTCGTCGAACTCGCTGACGCCGAGGAAGAACCAGAACTTGTCGCGCTGGATCGGGCCGCCGGCCGAGAACTCGTAGCCGTCCGAGGCGCCCGCCCACTCATCGGAGCCGGGCAGACACGCTTCGCGGTTGGTCGTGATGGCCTCCTCCACGAGGCTGGGCAGGATCTGCCCGCGGCCAGCGTCGCGCTCGTCGCCGTGGCAACGCCGGAACCAGTCCACGGGATAGGGCTGAGTGCGGCGTTCAGCCAGCGAGGGCTGATCCTTGTAGTCCGCGCCCCAGTTGATCGCCTGTCGCTGCCAGAGGGCGTCGACGTGCCACCGGTTCGTGCCCGACTTGACGATGACGTTGGTCGAGGAGCCGATGTAGCGGCCGTACTCGGCGGAGGAACCGCCCGCCTCCATCGACACCTCGGTCACGGCCGTGGTGGGGAGGAAGACCCGGCTGCCGCCGAACTTGGCGAACGTCGTGTCGACGCCGTCGATGTAGACGCCCTGATCCGCGAAGTGCGTGCCGTTGACCGCCGGACGCGTCTGCTGGATGTCGTCGTTGCGCGCGTCCGACGTGACGCCGGGCAGTGCGTTGATGACACCGTAGTAGGTCCGCGTCGTACCGGCGGTCTGCTCGCCGATCTCGGACGTGACGGTGCTGCCCGCGGTGACGTTGAACTTGTCGACCATGGGCGTCTCGCCGGTGACGGTCACCTCGCCCTCGATCGCCGCCTGCAGCGTCAGGTTGAGGTCCTGCCGGTCGCCGGCAGTGGCGTGGAACTCGGCCGCGGCCTCGCCCAGGCCTTGAAGTTCGGCCTTCAGGTTGTAGGCCCCGGGCACCACGCCGACGAACCGGAACTGGCCGTTCTCGTTCGTGATCGCGAACTTGTCGCCGCGCTCACTGGACAGGGTGACGCTGACGCCCGGAAGCGCCGAGCCTCCCGGGTCAACGATCGTGCCGCTGACGGTGGCGGTCTCCGGTGCATCGGCGAATGCGCCGAACGGGACCAGCAGCATCAGAGCCACTGCGAGTCGCTTCATAGAGCTCCTCCTCGGATCAAGTTGTAGGGAATGCGAGAAGGGCACTATATGACGGGCGGAGAAGATGTCAAGAACGGGGCGGATTCCCCTTGTGGGGCCGTTCGGATCCAGACGATTGGATCGAGGCTGCTTGCCTCGGCAGGTCGACCGGGGCCGGTGATCTGCGTGATATCCGGAGTACCGCGGGCGGCCGGACACGAAGAACTGTGTCGATTCCGTCTGGATCCAGTAGAGGCCGGAGCGGCGTCCGGCTCCAGGTCGTCACGGGAGATCGAGACCATGCAGCGAACGGCAGTAGAGTCGGACAGCGCCATGACGAGGCGACGCCTCAAGGAAGCGTTCCGGGGTGCCCCGGTTCTGAACCCCGGCGCGTGCGACGGCCTTCCATCAACTGAGCCCCTCGGCATCACGGATGCCGCGACCTGGGAGTAACGGCAGTGGCTACGCATTCACCTGAAGGAAGCCTGGAGGCTCCCGTCACGATGGAACAACTCGTCGAGCTGACGAGGAGTATTCGCGAGATTCGAGATAGCCAGCGAGCGAAGACGCTGGAAACGGACCGCCAGATGCAGGAGACGGACCGCCGGATGCAAGAGACGGACCGCCGGATGCAGGAAACGGACCGGCGTCTCAAGCGGGCCGAGAACCTGTTCACGACTCAGTGGGGCAAGCTGGTGGAGAGCTTGGTGGAGGGCGATCTCGTCCGTCTGCTGCAGGCTCGGGGCGTCGAGGTCGAGGGGACGGGCCAGCGTGCCCGCAAGCGGCGGAACGGAGAGCACTTCGAGATCGACATTCTGGCCACCAACGGCAGCCAGGTGGTCGCGGTAGAGGTCAAGACGACGTTGCGCCCGGAGGCCGTCGGCCGTTTCGTGGAGAAGCTGTCACGGTTCCTGGAGTGGTACCCCGAGTACCGCGGGCGGACTGTCTACGGCGCCGTGGCCTATCTCGAGGGCGGCGACTCCGTCACGGCCTACGCCGAGCGCCAGGGACTGTTCGTGATCCGCGCCACCGGTAACAGCGCGAGCATCGTCAACGCCGAGGACTTCGAGCCGCGGTCGTTTGCGTGAGCCGGCGTGCCACGACCGCAGTTGATGCGTTGATGACTCCAGGTTACTGCTCTGCACACCATGAGAACGACGATATCTCTTGAGGACCGGCTGGCCATGCGAGTGCGCAGTGCGGCGGCGAAGCGGGGACTCAGCGTGAGTCGGTTCATCGCCGACACGCTGAACGACGCACTCAAGCGGCGCGAGCCCGACCCGCCTCGACCGTTTCGGCTCGTGACGGTGGGCGGCGAGGGGCCCAGGTCAGGAATCGAGCTGGACCGGCCTCGAACGCTGGATATCGCCGACGACGAGGCCGAGTAGCGCCGGCTCGTTCGCTGAGCGGGGAACCGCGCCTTGCTGCTATCGGACGTGAATGTCCTCGTGTACGCGCAACGCGAGGAACCCCCGCATCTTCACGCCTCCTTCCACGCTGGATGAGGCGCTTGATTTCGTCACCGAGCTTGCCTCGCGGCCCAACGCGCGGATCGTTGCCCCGGGCACCGACCATCTGGCGATCCTTGAGCAGGTCTGCCGCGATTCCGCGGCGACAGGCAAGCTCGTAGCCGACGCACAGCATGCCGCCGTCGCCATCGAACACGGTTGCACGCTCGTCACGACGGATGCCGACTTCGACCGGTTCCGGGGCGTCCGATGGCTACACCCGCTTCGCCCACCGGAACCGCGACGATAAGACGACCGGCAAAGAAAAAGGGAGAGAGCCGAGGCTCTCTCCCTTTGATTCCCTGAGCCCCGGGCGCATGGCCCGAAGCTCTGACGGTCCAGCTTCTAGAAGCGGAACCTCAGCGAGGCCCGCACCTGGCGCGGACGCTGGAAGAAGCGCCGCACCGGGTAGACCTGACCGTCACCGCCCCAGGAGCGTCGCCGCTGCTGGTTGGTGGCGTTCAGCACCTCGACCCGGACCTCACCCCGGACCTCGCGGTAGCCCATGGGGAAGCCCCAGGCGCCGCTCAGGTTCAGGGTGTACTCGTCCGACGTGAACCGACCCTGCGTGCCCGGGGCATGCAGGTTGAAGCCGACGCCGTCATTCGGAGTACCCGGCTTCGGGTCGTCGGGGTCGACGTTGACGATCGAGACGCCCTCGCTCCGCACCCAGGGAGTCCCGGTCTGGAAGCTCAGGTGGCCCGACATGGTGAGGTCGTGGCTACCCAGGCGCCAGGTCTTGAACCCGAAGGAGTTGTAGATCCAGGTCCGGTCGTAGGCCTGGTTCAGGCCGCGCCGGTTGATCATGGACACCGGGTAGCCGATCCACTCCGACAGCGCCTGGTTGCAGTCCACGGGGAACAGCTCCGTGCGCCCGGTGCGCCGATCGGGAACCATCTGGCCAGCGTTGCAGAGGTCGATGAACTCCTGCGTCATCACCGCGCTCAGGTTCTCGAGGTAGCTGCTGTTCGTGTTGTTCCACCACGCGCCGGCACCCGTCGTGTCGGTCTCCGACCACGCAACGTTGTTGTAGAGCGCCCAGCCATCGGCGAACCGGCGGTTGAGCTGGATCTGCAGACCGCGGTAGCCGTTCTTGGCCGGGTCGGCGAGAGCCAGCGCCTCGTCGTTCAACTGCCGGTCGATGCCCCTTGCTTCGCGAGCGTCGGCGCTGTTGGTGACGATCTCCGCCAGGTCGTGGTAGTTGCCGGTGATGAAGATGTTCCGGCCCTTGTGATCGAGCTGGGTGTTGGAGAACATCATGTCCTGCATCGACCAGTCGATGTACTTGACGTCGAGAGCCCAGTTCGGGGCGAACTGCCACTCGAGGCCGATGATCAGATCTTCCCGGTAGTACGGGTCGACGCTGTGGCTCCAGATCTCGCAGTCCACGCCGGATGCCTCGCCGTCCTGGCAGGGCCGCACGGCGTCCCACATCAGCCCCGGCACCAGAGTGCTCCAGGCGAAGTTGTAGCCGGGAATCGCGGCGCCGACTGTCCCGTTTCGGCGCGTGTCGGCCCGGTCCGGTGAGGGACAGAAGACGATCGCCTCGATCGGGTCGCAGAACAGCCAGACTTCGTAGCCCTCGTAGCCGTTCCACTGGTCGTGCATTCCGCCGGCGGTGTCGCCGCCGCCGGAGATCCACGCCTGATTCAGCATCGCGTGGTACTGACCCCAGTTGGCGGTGAACAGCAGGCGGCCGTCGCCCTTCACGTCGTAGGTCGCGTTGAACCGGGGATCGGCGTAGGTCGAGTCGACGACCTTCCGCCGAACGTCGTTCCAGCCCTCCTGGATCTCCGCGCGCACACCGATGTTGAAGGTCCAGTGGTCACCGACGGTGAACCGGTCCCGCAGGTAGAAGGCGGTGTCCTTCATTTCGGCGTCGCCGGTGCCGCGGCCGATGCAGTTGCCCTCGTTGAAGTCGGTCCTGTGAATCTCGCCGTTCACGTTCGTGATCTCGATCGGCGTGAGTTCCTGGCCGATCGGACCCAGGCAACTCAGCTTGGGCGAGTTGTAGTCGACGTAGGTGCAGCCGCGGCCGCGAGTCCCCAAGCCGGACCAGTGCGGGTTGTCCGGACTGGTCCCGGCGTTGCGGGTCAACGAGCAACTGTCGTCGCCCAGGCCGCCGGCGCCGCCGTATCCGAACGGGTTGTAGGAGTCGTAGCCCCAGCCGTTCATGAACGACGTCCGGGCGTTCTCGCCCTCCCACTTCGTGTCCTGGTAGTCCAGGCCGTACTTCAGCTCGTGGTTGGCGCCGACGAACTGCGTCAGGCCGACGTTCGCCTGCTCGCGCGGGAAGGCGTTGAAGCCGAAGCCGTCCGAGAGGATCCAGCCGTTGTGCCAGGCGCCGAGGTTCTCGCCGTCCACGTAGACGTTGTAGTTGTTGCCCGGCCAGAAGAAGCCCTGGTCGGGGTCGAACGGGAACCGCAGCGGGAAGTTCGCGTCCCCGCCCGAGGTGTTCAACTCGGAGTGGCCCGCTTCCGGACCGCGGTCGAGCGCCTTCGCCTGCAGGCAGGTCGTGACCATCTCGGCCGGGACCTCGGGCAGGTGGTTGAGGCCCAACCAGTCCAGGATCGGCATGCCCTCGGCGGTGAGTACGTCCGGGTTCTCCTGGGACAGCGTGTTGTGACAACCGAGGAACTTGTTCTCCTGGGTCTCCTGCGTCGCCAGCTTGGCCTCCAGGAACCAGTTGGACGAGAGCGCCCAGTTCCAGTTGACCGTCGCCAGCTCGCTGTCGTTCTCATGCGGCGTCGGCGTCCAGTAGTCGAACGACTGCGGGTTGAAGTAATTCCGGAACGTCGGCGTCTCGATCCACGAAGCGTTCATCGAATGGGCGTTGCTCGCCTGCAGGTTCAGCTTCATGATGCGCGTGTCGTCGAACAGGCTGATGTCGTACGGGTCGCCGCCGACCAGCCGCTCCGAGTACGCGTCGTCGAACTCGCTGTAGCCGGTGTAGAACCAGAACTTGTCCCGTGAGATCGGGCCGCCGAGGGAGACCTCGAAGCCGTCGCTGGCGCCGGCCCACTCGGAGCCGCCTGGCCGGCAGGGCTCGAGCTCGCGGGAGCCGTCCGTGCCGCCGGGGATCAGACCGCGGCCCTGGTCGCGCTCGTCGCCGTGGCAACGCTTGAACCAGTCGGCCGGGTAGGGCTTGTTCGTCCGCTCGGTCAGGGAAGGCTGATCCTTGTAGTCGGCGCCCCAGTCGATCCGCTGGTGGTTCCAGAGCGTGTCGGCGTGGAACCGGTTCGTGCCGGACTTGACGATCACGTTCGTGGCGGAGCCGACGTAGCGGCCGTACTCGGCCGAGGAACCGCCTGCCTCCATCGAGACCTCGGTGAGCGCGGTCGTCGGCACCCGGACGCGGCTGCCGCCGAACTTGGCGAAGGTCGTGTCGACGCCGTCGATGAACACGCCCTGGTCGGCGAAGTGCGCGCCGTTGACCGAGGGACGGGTCTGCTGGATGTCGTCGTTCTCCGCGTCGGCGGTGACGCCGGGCAGCGCGTTGATGATGCCGTAGTAGGTGCGGGTAACGCCGCCGATCTGTTCGCCGATCTCGCCGGACACGGTGGCGCCGGCCGAGACGTTGAACTTGTCGACCATGGGCGTCTCGCCGGTGACCGTGACCTCGCCCTCGATCGCCGCCTGCAGCGTGAGGTCGAGGGATGTGCGATCGCCGGCTACGGCGCGCACCTGAGCCGCGGCTTCGCCGAGGCCCTCCAGCGTGGCGGTCAGGCTGTAGTCGCCGGGCGTTACGCCGACGAAGCGGTAGTTACCGTTCTCGTCGGTGATGCCGAACTTGTCGCCGCGCTCGCCGCTCAGCGTGACGCTCACGCCGGGCAGTGCGGAGCCGCCGGGGTCCACGATCTGGCCGCTGATCGTCGCCGTCTCCGGCGCGTCGGCCAAGGTGCCGACGGGCAGAAGCAGCAGCAACGCGGCCGCAAAAAGTCGCTTCATCGAGATCATCCTCCTTGGTCGGTTTCGATGAGATGCGGATAAGGAAGCGGGGCATCCTCACTGAGTCCATGCCCAATGTCAAATCGGGTGCGTGCCGGGGGTAAACAGGGCGCCTGGATTCAAGATGTTGGTTTGCCGTTCAGCGTCTTGGAGAGCTTGCGCCGGGTCCTTCCCAGGGCTTCGCCTCAAGCCGGCCAGAAGGCCGGCGCACCGACAAGAGCACCGTTCCTTCGGCACGTTGCCACGGGAGTCAGGGGTGCGGACCGAGGGACTCCAGCACGTCCCGTCCCTCGACGATGCGATAGAGCCTGTCCGGCTCGGCGCGGCCGAAGGTCTGCGAGATGTCCGTCGCCGGCCAGTACACGGTGACCCGCTCGATTGCCGCCGGCCTGCCCAGGCCGATCGTCTGACGGAGCGGGTTGCCGCCGAAGCTGCCGCCGCCGTTTATCCAGCGGTGGATGCTGCGTTGTGCGCCGTCCGTATCCAGGAGGTCGACCCGGATGCGGGCGCCGATCGCCGAACGGTTGCTCTCCGTTCCCACCAGCCGCAGCGCCAGCCAGCGGTTGCCGAAACCCGGATTGCGGAACAGGGCATCGCCGAAGCGGTCGCCGGGATACGCGCCCCCCATCTGCTCGAACACGTCCAGGTCGCCGTCGCCGTCGATGTCGCAGAAGGCGACCGCGTGGCCTTTCTGCAGGTGGCCGAACCCGGCGGCGAGGCTTACGTCGACGAACCGGCGGCCCGCCAGGTTCCGGTAGAGAACGTTCGGCATGACCGCCTCGTAGTCGGGGTAGCCGGTGCCGAGGTAGAAGTCGAGGTAGCCGTCCGAGTCGAGGTCGCCGAAGTTCGAGCCCATCGGAAGCTGCAAGCGGTTGAGCCCGCTTCTCGCCGCCACGTCCTCGAAACCGCCCTCGCCGTCGCCCCGGTAGAGCCGGGCCTGTTCCCACGGACCGGGATAGCCCTGGTAGCTGGCGGCGACGAAGCCGAGGCCGCCCCGGTCCCCGGTGTAGCTGGATACGAAGAGGTCCAGGTGGCCGTCGTTGTCGAAGTCCCAGAACCAGGCCGGGAAACTCTGCCGGGGTCCGGTGACGCCGAGGTGGGGCGCCACATCCTCGAAGCTGCCGTCACCGCGGTTGCGGTACAGGCGATTGGGCCCGCCGAGCACGGAGACGTAGAGATCGGGGAAGCGGTCGTCGTCGTAGTCACCCCACACCGCCGCCTTGACGAAGGCGCGGAGGCCCACGCCGGCTTCCGCCGCGACATCGCGGAAGCGGACCACGCCGTCCGCGCCCGGGCCTTCGTTGCGGAAGAGCTGGGACGGCGCGTCGACCGCCGGGCTGTGCTCGTTGCCGACGAAGAGGTCGAGGTCGCCGTCGTTGTCGAAGTCGGCCCAGGCGGCCGTCTGAGTGGGATAGTGGGCCTCGCCCAGGCTGGCTAGGAACGTCGCATCCTTGAACCGGGGCGGCCCCATCTCGCCTCCGTCGGCGGATGTGTTCAGCAGCAGCGAGTTCGGATGCCGGCCGTGGGGCCCGAACCAGGCGCCGCGGAGCACGAAGAGGTCCAGGTCGCCGTCGTTGTCGACGTCGCCGTGGACGACGTTCAGCCCGCCGTAGAGGCCGTCGAGCCCTGCCGCGGTGGAGGCGTCGGTGAACTCGCCTTGCCCGTCATTCAGGAAGAGCCGGGGCGATGCCGCCGGATCGAAGGTCGTCGTGAAGATGTCGAGGTCGAGATCGCCGTCGAAGTCGTCGACCACCGCGCCTCCCGAGAGGTTGAAGCTGTCGATGCCGAGTTCGGGCGCCACGTTGACGAAGCGCGGGAACTCGGCCGCGGAACCGAAGGCGGTGAGCGGCAGCCGGTGCTCGGGCTCGACCGCGGCCGGGTGGTCGCCCAGGGTCATGTGGGCCAGGTTCAACAGCCACCTCGCCTTGACCTGCTGGACGGAGTTCGGGGGTACGGCCGCGAGGTACTCGCGGAGGAACCGGGCCGCCTGCTCGGAGCCCTCGCGTTCTCGGTGGATCGCGTCGCCGCGGATCGGCAGGATGCAGGCCGCAGCCGTATGCATCCCGGCGCAGTTGCGGCTCTCGCCGTAGCGAAGCCAGGCCACGGCGGTCCGGAACACAACCTCGGCGGCCTCGCTTCCGAGTTCGGCTGCCAGCCCGGACAGTCCGGTCAGCAGGTCGTGCGCCTCGTCGAAGCGCTGCAGGGCGGCCGCTTCGTCACCGAGCCGGAGTTCCTGCTCGGCCAGGTCGACCAGCAGCCGGAACCGGGTGGCGGCGGAGGCGTCGGCGGCCGCCGAGAGCGCCTCGCGGGCGGCCCGGGCCGGGGCCTCGCCGAGCCAGGGGTTGCCGTCCAGGTCCTCCGTGCGGATTGTCTCCAACGTGTCGAGCATTCGCTGGTGACTCGCGTCGACCACGGCGGTCCGGCCTGGAGGCTGCTGGGCGCTGGCGGCGAGCGGGGCCAGGAGAGAGGCGGCGAGCAGCCACGAGCAGCGTCCCTCGGGTCTGTAGCTGCTTCCGGTTCGAGCCACGGTCGGGCTGACTCTATTGGGGGCCACCGCCTTCGACGCAGGACCGGCGCAGATCGGCGAGGGCGCGGTCGAGGTTGCGGTCTGTTGGAGTCAGTTTGCGTCCCGTCTCGATCGTGTCGATCGCCTCCTCGCAACGACCTCGGCGGGCCTGCACCTCCGCCAGGGCGAGACGGGCGGGGCCGAAATCGGGCCGCGCTTCAAGCGCCGCCGCGTGGGCGGAGGCGGCATCGCCCAGCCGGCCGAGCTCGGCGTAGACGAGTCCTGCCAGGAAAGCCGCCTCGAACAGTTCGGGCGCCAGCCGCCGCGCCCGGTTGAGTTCCGAGAGCGCCCGGGCGGGCTGGTTCCCCAGGGCGAGGAGACGCCCCAGCTCCAGCCGCAGCGCGCCTTCGTTCCGCGGATCGCCGGGAGCGGTCGCCAACGCGCCGGCCAGCACCCGGCGGGCTTCGTCGAAGCGCTGCTGCTGGCGCAGGATGCGGCTCAGGGCACGCGCGGCGGCGCCGTCTCCGGGCGCGGCGTCCAGGCGTTGCCGGAGCAGGCGGGCGCCCTCGTCCGGTCTTCCCATGGCGGCGAGGACGACGGCCTGGTGGTTGTGGACTTCGGTGAAGAAGGGATCGATGTCCAGTGCGGTCTCGAAGTGCGGGAGTGCTTCCCGCGGCCTGCCGGCTCGCGCCAGGGCCAGTCCGAACTCGACCCGGGCCTGCTTGTGGCGCGGCGCGAGCTCGACCGCGCGTTCCAGGTGCTTGAGGGACAGATCGAAACGGCCGCGGACGCCGAGCAGACGGCCCAGTTCCAGTTGTGTCCAGGCGTCGGCCGGGTCGAGTCGCGCGAGGGCCTGAAGCGCGCTGATCGCCTCGTCCGGTCGGCCGGCGTCGATGAGCGCCAGCGCCAGGTTGCGGTGCGCGGCGAGGTTTGCCGGGTCTTCCTCGGTCGCTCGCTCGAGCAGCCGGACGGCATCGTCCAGGGCGCCGGCCTGCACCGCCAGCAGGCCGCGCTGGAGCGTCGCGCCGCTTCCGGCGGGCAGAAGGACGAGGCCCTGAACGAGCGGGTCGTCTATGGGGGCCGGGGTTTCGTTCGCCCGTTCGAGATGGAAACCGGCCCGGTCCCGGTCGCCCAGATCCCGGCGAGTCAGTGCCAGGGCATGGTGAACGCGACCGGCGGCCGGCGCGAGTTCGAGTGCCCGTTCCAGCGCTTTCGCGGCGGCCGTTGCGTCTCCGCCGTCGAGTGCGATGCGGCCGAGGCCGTAGTGCGCGGCCGGCTGGTCCGGGTCGAGGGCAAGGACCTCTCTCCAGAGCGCTTCGGCGGCCGACGACCGACCGAGGCGGTGTTCGACCTCCGCGAGACGGAGCAGCACGGTCACCCGGCTCGGCGTGTATGCGAGCACGGCCCGGTACCTTTGCGCGGCGGGCTCCAGGTCGCCGCGGGCGTCCAGCGCGAAGGCCTCGAGATAGGGCCAGCGCCGGTCGCCCGGATCGAGTCGTTGCGCTTCTCGGTAGCAGGCAAGCGCGTTCTCGAGCAGGTAGAGGGCTTCGGGCTGAAGCAGTTGCAGTCCGTGGTAGAGGCGGCCGAGTTCGCCGACCGCGGCTGCGACTTCGGGCGCGGCGGCGCGTTCCGCGTGGAGAGCCCGGACCCGCGCTTCGTAGCCGGCAACCTGCACCCGGAGCGCTTCGTCGGCGGACGACAGGTCAGCGACGGGAAGCGGCGGCGCGGAACGGGAGTCCCCACCGCAGCCGAAAGTGGCCACGACGAGCAGGATCGCCGGCAGCGACCAGGGAGTGCGGTGCGTCACGGTGTTTTCCCGTCGCCCCGGCGCAGGGTGTGGTAGCGGCGAGGGCCGAGACTGCCGAACGTCTCCTCGACGCCGTCCGGCCAGCGGATCCGCGTTTCGTCCATCGCGTCGGATTCGCCGAGCCCGAAGAGGACTCGGGGGTCGTTCGACGAGGCGTAGCTCATGCCCGTGCGGACGCGCCGTGCGATCGTCCGGCCGTCGCTGAGTCGCAGCTCGACGACGGCGCCGAGAGCGTCGCGGTCCGGCGATCCGTGGACCACGCGCATCCCGATCCAGGATCGGTCCTGGCCGACCGCGTTCAGGAAGAGCTGGGCCGGGCCACCGTTGTTGCTGACCAGGAGGTCGGTGTCGCCGTCGTTGTCGATGTCGCCGAAAGCGGCGCCGCGCGAAACGAGGTCGTCGTTGAAGGCGGCGCCGGTCCGATCCGGGATCTCCTCGAAGGAGCCGTCGCCCAGGTTCCGGAAGACTTGGTTGGGCTGGCCGAAGTCCGTCACGCCTCCCGGCTTCGACATGCGCCGTACCGCGCCATTGACGACGACGACATCGAGCCGGGAGTCGTTGTCGATGTCGACCCAGGCGGCGCCGAAACCGGTCCACGGCAGGCTCGGCGCGCCCAGCCCGGCGGCCAGCGTGGCGTCGCGGAACAGGCCCCGGCGCTCGTTGCGGTAAAGGGTGTTCGTCTCGCCGGTCAGGTGGGCGAGAAAGAGGTCCTCGTCGCCGTCGCCGTCGAAGTCGGCGGCGTCGACCCCCATTCCGGCTTCGGCGACACCGCCCGCGTTGACCGCGACGCCGGCGAGCGGCGCTCCGTCCTCGAAGCGGCCGCTGCGGTTGAGCCAAAGGTGGTTCGGCGTCCAGTCGTTGGCGACGTAGAGGTCCAGCCGGCGGTCACCGTCCGCGTCGAAGGCCACGGCGCCCAGGGTGTAGGCGTCGGTGCCGGCCAGTCCGGCCTGCTCGGTCGTCTCTTCGAAGCGGCCGTTGCCGAGGTTGCGGAAGATGCGGTCGGGCTGTGGCGTGAAGCTCCGCGGGCTGCAGTAGTCCGGGCCGCCGACCGCCGCGGCGCAGACCGTGTGGGTGCCCCGATTGAAGTCCAGGTAGTTGCCGACGAACAGGTCGAGGTCGCCGTCACCGTCGGGGTCGAAGAACAGGGCCGGCACGCTCCAGCCGGGGTCGTCGACCGCGGCCTTCGAGGTGGCGTCCTCGAACGTGCCGTCTCCCCGGTTTCGCCAGAGCACGTTGGAACCGACGTTCGTCACGTAGAGATCGACCCAGCCGTCACCGTCCGCGTCGCCGGCGGCGACTCCCATGCCGACACCGTCGGAGCGGAGTCCGGACGCTTCCGTCACATCGGCGAAGCGGAGCTGTCCGGACTCGGTCAGCTCGTTGCGGAACAGGCGGTCGCGGTAGGAGGGGCGGTCGTTCCCGCCGTCTCCGAAGACGGGACCGCCCTGGACCAGAAAGACGTCGAGGTCCCCGTCGCCGTCGTAGTCGAACAGCGCTGCGCCGGCGCCCATGATCTCGGGCAGGAGGTGCTCACCGGCGGCGCCGTTCCGGTGGACGAAGTCGAGGCCGGTGACGGCGGCGCTTTCCTCGAAGATCGCCGGCCCGGCCGGTTCGGGCGACCGCGGTTCGGGGCCGGCCTGGTCGACCGGGGCGCCGCTTCCGCCGCAGTTCCAGGCCAGAGTCGCGACGAAGGTGGTGACGGGGAGCCACCGCCAGAGTGGAGCCGGCCTGGCGGCCGCCGCGTTCCCCTGGCCGCCTGCGGCGGCAGCCGGCGAGGGCGCCGGCGCACCCAGTGTGGGGCCGCGTTTCTGGACGTGCACGCCTAGCGACCGCCTCCGGGAGCGCGGAGCGGTTGCCTTGCCTGGTAGAGGCGGAGACGGTCGAGGCGCTGCGGCGAGTTGCCGCCGGCGGTTTCCCGTTCGCGGTCCAGGGCCCGCTGCTGCCAGGAGACGGCGTCTTCGAAGCGGCCGGCCTCGGCCATTGCCATCGCCAGGGTTTCCAGGTGGTCGATCGCCGGCTGCTCGTCGACGACGGAGCGGGCGAGTTCCACCGCCCGTTCGCCGTCACGCGCGGCGGCGTCGGGGCTGGTGGCGAGAAGGCGGGCAAGCAGGTGTCGCACCGCGAGGTCGCCGGGGAAGCGCTCGAACGCGGTCTCCAGCGCCTCGCGGGCGGCGGCGAACTGGCCGGTTCCGAACCGGGTCAGGCCGAGGTTGAAGTGGGCCCGGAGATCGTCCGGGGTCAGCGCCGTCAGGGCTTCCAGGTGGTCGGCGGCTCGGGCAGGTTCGCCTGCTTCGAGCAGCATGGCGGCGAGCAGCCGGTGCGCTTCGATCGCTCCGGGGTCGAGCCGGACGATCTCCTCGAGTTCGGCGCGGGCGCCCTGGGCGTTGCCGGCGTCGGCCCGGGCCCGCGCCCGCATGAGCCGCCACTGGAGATTCTCCGGATCGATGTCGGCGGCCTGCTCCAGGTGTTGGGCGCCCTCGGCAGTGCGGCCGGTTCGGCCCAGCAGGAGCGCGAGATTGAAGTGCGCCGCGCCGTGGGAGGGGTTCAGCTCGATCGCCCGGCGGAGGTGCTCCTCGGCGGCCGCCTGATCGCCGGTTTCGATCAGGGAGCGGGCGAGGTTGAAATGGACTTCCGGGTCGCCGCCGTCCTCGGCGAGGAGCTCCCGGTACAGGGCGATCGCCTCGTCGTTCCGGCCGGAGCGGGCGGCGCGCACCGCCCGGTCGAACCGGGCCTCGGTCTTCAGGCCGTAGATCTGGAGCCGGTCCCGGAGCGGATCGACGATGGCGATCGGGACCTGGCGGTTGCGCGCCAGCTCGGCACGGGCCCGGTTGGCGTCGCCGCTTGCCCGCAGGGCCATTCCGAGGTGGTGGCGGACGACGCTTCCCTCCGGTTGCGAGGCGAGCACCTCCTCGAAGGCGGCGATTGCCCGGGCGATTTCGCCCCGGTCCAGTGCCACCCGGCCGAGCCCGAACCGCGCCGCGGCGCTCTCGGGGCGTACGGCGAGAGCCCGTGCGTAGGCTGCCGCGGCGGCCTCGAGATCGCCGGCATCGAGATGGAGGTCGCCACTGCGGATCAGGGTCGCCGTGTCGTTCGGGCTGAGTGCCAGGGCGGCGCGGGCCGAGAGCCGGGCGCGCTCCAGGTTGCCGGTGGCGTCGTGGAGCAGCAGCTCGTAGTAGGTCCACTGGAAGTCGTTCGGCGCCAGCAGGCGGAGTTGCGCCAGGCACACGGCGGCGGCGCCGTGGAGTTCGTGGTGGAGATACTGCAGGCAGAGGTCGCCGAAGACGTTGGCGGCGTGTTGCGCCTGCTCGTCCGTCGCGGCTGTGGCGAGGGCGTCGGCGGCGTCGGCTCGGTCGGCGGCGAGTTGCTCGCGTTGCTCGGGGTCGAGGTGGTCGAGGGTTGGCGCCGGCAGGGCGTCCACCGATAGCAGGGCGCGGACCTTGCGGGCGTCTTCGGTCGGTGGCTCCTGGGCCGTCGCGGCCGACGTGGCCATCGCGGCGGCGAGCGAGAGGCCGAGGAGGAGTGCTTCCGCTGGGTGCGCGGGTCTTCCGACCCGCTGCCGCCGCAGGCGGCCAGAGGAACGACGGCCGTAGGCCGACGATTCTCCCCGGCCTACACCGCTTCGCGGCGCCAGGCCGGAGAGCGGGTCAGAGGACCCGCGCACCCAGCGGAGCGGAGTCAAGGCGGCGCGCCTCTCCGCACGGTGTGGTAGCGGCCGGTTTCTAGCGTCTCTGTTTGCGTGGTTCCGTCGGGCCAGCGGATCTCGATCGTGCGTTTCACGGCTTCGCCGGCCGGCTCGGCGGCGCCGGGCAGCGCGAACAACAGCCGTGGATCGCGGGCCGCGACATAGCTGCCGTCGGTGCGGACCCTGCGCCAGCCGCCCTCGCCTGCGAGGCGGGCGCGGGCGCCGTAGACGTCGATGAGTCCCCGGCCGTCGGCGCCGGCGGCCTCGACCAGCCTCAGGCCGACCCAGTTGCGCCCGGGCCGGCGCTGGTTCAGGAGGACGCGGGCCGGTCCGCCGTTGTTGGAGGTGACGAGGTCCGGGTCGCCGTCGTTGTCCAGGTCGCCGACCGCCAGGCCGCGGCTGACCTCGACGTGGACCGGCCGCTCCCGGCGTTCCGCCGGCACGGTCTCGAAGCGGCCGCCGCCGAGGCCGCGGAAGAGCTGGTTCTCCATCCGCAGGGGGTGAGGGTCACCGGCGTCGACCTGGGCCTCGATCCGCCGCACCGCTCCGTTCACGACGTAGAGGTCGAGCACGCCGTCGCCGTCGACGTCGAGGCTGGCGGCGCCGAAGCCGGTCATCGGCCAGCTTGCGTCGATCAGGCCGGCCTCCCGGCTGCGGTCGTCGAAGAGGCCGTCGCCTTCGTTCAGGTAGAGCGTGTTGTGCTCGCGGACCAGGTGGGAGAGGAAGAGGTCGGGTGAGCCGTTGCCGTCGAAGTCGCCAACGGCGACGCCCATGCTGGCCTGCGGCCGTCCGTCGCGGTCGAAGGCGGCGCCCGCGAACACGGCGTCCTCGATGAACGTGCCGTCGCCCTGGTTGAGCCACAGGTGGTTCGCCATCTGGTCGTTGGCGACGTAGAGATCGACGAGACCGTCGCCGTTGAAGTCGTCGGCGGCGGCGCCGAGCGCGGTGGCGGGCGCCACCGTGTCGGCGCCCAGGCCGGAGCTGACCGTGGCGTCGACGAAGGTCCCGTCGCCGAGGTTGCGGAGTAGGCGGTCGGCCTGGGCCGGCTGACTCAGCGGGCCGCAGTAGTCCGGCTGCCCGCTGGTCAGGAAGCAGCGCTTGCGGTTCGCGCGGTGGAAGCGGTGGTAGTTGCCGACGTACAGGTCCAGCCAGCCGTCACCGTCGTAGTCGAAGAAGACGGCCGGCACGCTGAACCGGCGGTCGTCGACTCCGGCGGTTTCCGTGGCGTTCTCGAAGCCGCGGCCTCCGAGGTTGCGGAGGAGCCGGTTGGAGCCCAGGTTCGTCAGGTAGAGGTCGACCCAGCCGTCCCGGTCGTAGTCGGCCGTGGCGACACCGATGTTGTAGCCGGGCTCGTGGAGTCCGACCTCCGCCGTGACGTCGGTGAAGCGGAGTTCTCCGGTCTCGGCGAGATCGTTCCGGAACAGACGGTCGGTGGGTTCGACCGCGGGCGGCGGGAAGACGGGTGTCCGGCTCTCGTCGCCGTCGAAGGAGCGTCCCTGGCCGAGGTAGACGTCGAGGTCGCCGTCGTTGTCGACGTCGAACAGGGCGACCGCGGCGCCCACCACTTCGGCGGTGTAGAGCTGCCCGGTCATGCCGTTGTAGTGGACGAAGTCGATTCCCACGTCGGCGCCGGCTTCCACGAATGCGGGCGAGGCGTCCTCGAGGCTACCGGGCGCCGCGGTGAGGGTGGCGACGAGCGCCAGTGTGACCGTCATGGGTGGAGAGGATCATACGACTGCCGCTGGGTACTGTCGGTGCGCCGGCCTTCTGGCCGGCCTCTGCCAACGGGCGCTTTGTGCGAGGGGACCGCGCTTAGCCCGCATGTTTCACCGGCTCGGGCGTGAGGGCTGAGTTCGGGGTGGGCAGTCCCCTTGAATGCCGTCCTGGTCTGTCGGTGGCTGGTCAGGTGTCCTGCGGAGTCGGAGTCGGTTCATTTCGGCGTCGGAGTGGCTTGTCCGCAGCGGTTCGGTGCGGTTTTCGGGCGCACTCTGGGCGTGGAGTCGATGCAAGGCGCCGCGTTGTGGTGTCGGTTTTCGTCCGGTCTCAGGCCGGCGGGTGGTAGAGGGGTTTTCTCTGGAGGTTTGCCAGGGCCTGTGCGAAGTCGTTTTGCCAGGGGAAGACGTTGGCCAGGTGGACCCAGATGCGGCGATGGGTGATGCGCAGTCGTGCGGCGATCTTGAAGAAGCGCAGGCGGATGGTGCCGCACTGGAGGTGGGCCTTGTCGGTGTCGGCCAGAGCGAGGCGTCGCACGGCGGCGAGCAAGACGTAGGCGAAGGAGGAGAAGTAGAGGCGGAGTTGATTGGCGGCCATGGTGGCGGTGGAGGTGCGGTCGGCGAAGAGATCGAGCTGCTGCTCCTTGATCCGGTTTTCCATGTCGCCACGGGCGCAGTAGAGCAGCTCGTAGAGCGCCTGCTTGCCGGCGCGGCTCTTGGGCAGATTGGAGACGATGAAGCGGGGATTGCCGCCCTTTTGGAGCCACTCCGCCTTGCCCACCACCCGCCTCTTGCGGGACCAGGAGGAGCGGGTCCTGTAGCGGAACTCCCGGAACCGCCGCGAGGGCTTTTCGGTCGCATGAAATCGCCGCCGCGACTTCGCAAGCGCTTTGGCGAGCCGCCTCGCAAGGCGCGGATTCCTTGCCACGCCGAACACGTAGAAGAGCCCTTCCCTCTCGCACCAGGCCATGATCCGCTCCCGGCAGAAGCCCGAGTCGCCGCGCAGGACGATCCGGGTGTCCGGCCACGCCTCCCGGATCCGGGCGACGATCGGCGCTAACTCGCGGACCGTCCCGGCGCTGGCGTCCTGGTCCGACCGCCGCAGACGCGCCAGCAGCAGGTGCTCGCCGCAGAACGCGTACAGCGGCATGTAGCAGTAGCACCGGTAGTAGCCGTGGAAGAACCGACCCTCCTGCTCCCCGTGCAGCGGATCGTCGGTCGCGTCCAGATCCAGCACGATCTCCTCCGGCGCCTCCTCGAAAGCCTCCAGGAACAGGTCCACCAGCAGGCCGTCCAGGGCCGCGCCGTCCGCCGGAGTCCGCTTGTAGCGGCTACCTTGTGCCTCCTCCGGCCGCGACAACTCCAGACGATTCAACCCCGATGCGCTCGCCAGGGGACGACCCTTGTCCCGCGACCGCCGACGATCGGCGCCCGTGATGTCCGACTTGCCCACCAGCAGCGCCATGAACGCGTCGAGGCGAAGCTGATTGTGGTCATTCAGGTCCTCGTAGCCCAGAGCCAGACCGTAGACCCGCTGAGAGACCAGGTCCCGCACCGTGTGCTCCACCGCCGACGGATCCCGGTGATCCCGAAAACACGACGCCATGCGATCCAGCAGACCGATTCGCGTATCCGTCTCCCGAAGCAGCAGCCCGCCGCCCTCCGTCGTCAAACGGCCACCGTCGAAACAGGCCGTCACACGGCGGCGACCGTGGAAACCGAACTCAAGCTGCGACGGAGTACACTCTGTCTTCACGGGTCTCGCTCCTGTGGACTGTCCAAATGCTTGACAACACTTGGATTATCCGCGGGAAGAGGCCCGATCTCAAATCACCCCGTGAGATATGCGGGTTAGGCCACCGGCTCGGTGCCGATCACCTTGTCCCGCTCCAGTGCTTTCAGTTCATCCTCGCTCAGGCCGAGCAGGCGCGTCAGCACCTCGTGGTTGTGCTGGCCGAGCGTCGGCGCCGGCCACTCGACGGCGTACGGGCGACTCCGGCCATCATCGGCCACCGGCCGGAACGGCGCGGATGGGTTGGGCTGATTGCCGACGTAGGCCCGCTCGCGCCACTGCCAGTAGCCGCGGACCTCGAGATGCGGGTCGTAGAGCACGTCGAGCGTGTTGCGCAGCACGGCCGCCGGGACGCCCGCGGACGCCAGACGCCGTTCCAGGGCCAGGCCGTCGTGGAGCGTGGTGCGTGCTGCCAGCATCCGGTCGAGTTCGTCCTCATGCTGCTTGCGGTCCGTGGCATCTGCGAAACGCGGGTCCTCGGCGTCCATGCCCAGGACGTCGCAGAGTCCTTTCCATTGCTCCCCGGTCTCGACCGTAATCGTGATCCAGGGCTCCGTGCCGATGCACGGATAGACGCCCCACGGCGCGAACAACGGGTGGCGGCCGCCGGTGCGTTCGGGCGGGGCGCCGCGGACCGCCTGCTCGATCAGGCCGTGCGCGGCGAGCGGGAACATGGACTGGACGTGGGAGAGGTCGACGTACTGACCCTCGCCCGTTCGCCGGCGGTGGCGGAGGGCGGTCAGGAGCGCCGCGGCGGCGTTGATGCCGGCGATCGGATCGCCGAGGGCGACGTGCTGCATGGTCGGCGGGTCGGCCGCGCGACCGTTCAGGTGGGGCAGTCCGGACGCCTGCTCGACGGTCGAGCCATAGGCGCGGTGGTTCATCCAGGGGCCGCTCGCGCCGAAGGGCGGCATGGAAACCATGACCAGCTCGGGGTTCGCCTGGCGAAGCCGTTCGTAGTCGAGTCCCAGCCTGGGCAGGACACTGGCGGTGTAGTTCTCGATCACCGCGTCGGCCTGCGCGACGAGGCGCAGCAGGAGATCGACGCCGCGCCGGCTGGTCAGGTCGAGAGTGATCCCCAGCTTGTTGCGGCCGGTCGTGTTGAAGGCGGTCGACTGCTCGTAGAGTTTCTGGGCGATCGACTCCGGCGTCGATTCCCAGCCGCGCCACCAGTCGAAGTACTGGCAGGACTCGACCTTGATCACGTCGGCGCCGAGGTCGGCGAGCTGGCGGGTGGCGAGCGGCCCGGCCCAGCCCATCGTCAGGTCGACAATGCGGATGTCGCCGAGCAGGGTCGGTCGGCGCGCGGACTGTCGGCGCGCGGACTGTCGGTGTGCGGACTGTCGGTGCGTGGACTGTCGGTGCGCCGGTCCTCTGGCCGGCATCCGGTCCGGTTGCTCGGGGTCGCCAGCCGTTTGCGCGGTGGGCCCGCGGCTCCCGCCTGCCGCGGCGGCGTTGTGCTCGCCGAGGCGCGGGGCCCGGCCTCCGGTTGCCGCGGGAGTGCGGTGAAGACGAAACGGCGTGCCGGCGGCGAGGAAACGCCCCTGGTCGGGGTGTTCGGATTCAACCCAGGCGCCGCGATCCCGGAACTGCTCGAGGTCGAACAGCTCCGCCGGCGTCGGCGCAAGCGCGAGGGGGACGCGCGCGGCCTGCCCGGCCTCGACCCACTCGCGGGCGGTTCGCTCCAGGAGGCGCGGCCTGAGCGCGGCATCGATCCGGTCCGCATCCTCGAGGCGGTTGATCGACACCTGGTAGCGGGGCTCGGCGCCGAGTTCGTCGAGGCCGAGCAGAGAGCAGAGGCTCCGCCACTGGGACGGGGTCACCGTGGTCACGCCGAGCCAGCCGTCACGGCAGGGATAGATGCCGACCGGATAGGTGGGCCAGAAACGGTTGATGCCGACCCGGGGGCGGATCTCGCCCGTCGCGAGGGTTCCCGAAGGGCCGGGCTCGGTGATGCACATCGCCGCCTCGAGGATCGAGACGTCCAGGTGAAGCGGGGCGTCGAGCCGTGCGGTCTCCCGAGCCAGCAGGTGGCCAACGGCGCCCACGTAGGCCAGTGTGCCCGCGACCACCTGCGGCGTGTGCCCCGTGGCCAGGATCGGCGGCCCGTCGGCCGGGCCGATCGCCCGAGCGGCGCCGGTGTGGGTGCTGATGACGGGGTCCGTGGCGGTGCGGCCGGCGTAGGGACCCGAGGCGCCGAACCACGAGATGGAGAGCCGGGTCTGGCCCTCGAGCAGCCGTCTCTCCGCGGCGGGGTCGGCGTCGACGATGAGATCGGCGCTCTCGAGCAGGCCGCGGGCCTCGGGGTCCTCCGGTCCGGCGGCGATGCTGCGCTTGCCGAGGGAGAGCCAGGTCGCGAGCGCGCTGGCCTCGGGTGCCGACGCTTCCGGATGGAAGGGAGGCAGGCGGCGGATCGGCTGGCCTTCGCCCGGCGGCTCGAGGTTCGTCACCGTTGCGCCGAGGTCGCGGAAGAGTTTGCCGCAGTAGGCGGTGGCGACCGTGCCGGCGAGGTCAACGACGTGGATGCCGGCGAGGGCGCTGGCGTTGGTGTCCCTGGTCTGCATGGAGTTGACGGAGGCGGAGTGTAGATCGTGAGGCCGGCGCACCGGCGCCGACAACCGGCGTAGGATGCTTCCGGTGAAACGCCAGACGTACCTCCGGCTGTCCGTCATGATGCTCCTGCAGTACGGGGTCTGGGGCGTCTGGCTGCCGGTGCTGGCCCGCTACCTCCAGGCCGATCAGGCCGAGGGCGGCCTCGGCTTCAGCCCCGGGCAGGTCGGCTGGATTCTGGGCCTGGCCAGTTCGATCGGCGCCGTCACCGCGCCGTTCGTCGCCGGTCAGCTCGCCGACCGCGCGTTCTCGACGCAGCGCGTTCTCGCGGTGCTGCTGCTGGCCGGCGGCGCGATCAAGATCGTCACCGCGTACCAGACGACGTTCTCCGCCTGGCTCTGGCTCTCCGTGGCCTACTCGGTGCTGTACACGCCGACCCTGGCGCTCTCGAACTCGCTCGCCTTCGCGCACCTGGACGACCCCGACAGCCAGTTCCCGAAGGTGCGGGTCTGGGGCACGATCGGCTGGATCGCGGCGAGCTGGGCGTTTCCCCTGTTCTGGCTGCTCTCCGACGTCCGGTTCTCCTGGTTGCCGCCGTTCTACGTCGGGACCGAGGCTGCCGACGCGACGGCGAGACTCGTCGATTCGCTGATCTGGAGCGGCGTACTGGCGTTCGGCTACGCCCTGTTCTGCCTCTTCCTGCCGCCGACGCCGCCGCGGCGGGACGCGGAGGAGAAGCTCGCCTTCGCGAAGGCCTTCGGGCTGTTCCGCCAGCGATCGTTCGCGGTGCTGGTCGCGGCGAGTCTGCCGATCGCGGTGATCCACCAGATCTACTTCATGCAGACGGCGCCGTTCATGAGCGAGGTGCTGGGGCTTCCGGACAGCCGGATCGGGCCGGCGATGAGCATCGGCCAGTTCGCCGAGATCGCGGTCATGGTGGCGACCGGCTGGCTGCTGGCGCGGCTCGGATTCCGTGGTGTCATCGTCATCGGAGCCTTCGCCTACTGCGCCCGCTACGCGATCTTCGGCAGCGACTTCCTTCCCGTGGAGGTGATCGTCGCCAGCCAGGCGCTTCACGGCCTCTGCTACGCCTGTTTCTTCGCCGCGGCCTTCATCTACGTCGATCGGATCGCCGAGCCGGACGTCCGCCACTCCGCCCAGACCGTGTTCGGGATCGTGATCCTGGGTCTCGGGCCGGTCCTGGCGGCGCCGGTGCTCCAGGTGCTGTCCGAAGCGTTCACGAACGACGCCGGCGTGCTCGACTACTCGGCGCTCTGGTACTCGCTGTCGGCGCTGGCCCTGGTGACGATGCTGGGCTTCGGGGCGTTGTTCAGGGATCAGACGTCGCAGACGCCCACGCCGTGAGCTAGCGCGGCCAGCTTGTCCTCGCCCTTGGGGATGTCGTGCCGTGTCTGCGATCGTCGCTAGACGTCGCAGACACCCACACCATGCGCAAGAGCAGCGAGCTGGTCGCTGCTCTTGGGAATGAATTCCTGGCCCACGATGCCCGTGTAGCCGGTCTCGAGGATCGCGCGCATGATCGCCGGGTAGTACAGCTCCTGGTCCTCGTCCAGCTCGTTGCGACCGGGGTTGCCCGCCGTGTGGTAGTGGCCGATGTGCTCGTGGTGGTCGCGGATCGTGCGGATCACGTCGCCTTCCATGACCTGCGCGTGGTAGATGTCGTAGAGGATCTTGAAGCGGTCGGAGGCGACCCGATCCACGAGTTCGACCAGCCAGGGCATGTTGTCGGCCATGTAGTCCGCGTGGTTGACCTTGGAGTTCAGGAGCTCCATGCAGATCGTGACCCCCTTCTGTTCGGCGTGGCCGACGACCTGCTTCAGGGCCGTGACGCAGTTCTCCAGGCCCTCGCTGTCGGGCATGCCCTCGCGGTTGCCCGAGAAGGTGATCACGTTGGGGAAACCCGCCTCCGCGGTGGCGTCGATGGCGGCCGTGATCGCCTCCAGACAGGCCTCGTGGTTGGCGGGATCGTTGATGCCCTTCGTGATGCCGTGGCTGTTCGTCATGGCGCAGGAGAGGCCGTGTTCCTGCAGGGTGGGGAAGGCCTCGGGGCCCAGAATCTCGATCGACTCGAGGCCCATCGCGCGGGCGGCGGCCGCAAGCTCCTCGAGCGGGATGCGGCCGTAGCACCACTGGCACACGGATTGGCGGATCCTCCCGTTCCTGATGACCCGCTCCTGTTGGGCAGCGAGGGCTCCGGGCGCGGCAGCCGCGGCGGCGACCGAAGCGGCGCCGGCGATCAGGGTTCGGCGGGAGAGGGACTCTGTGTTCATCGGAAGGGTCTCCGGGTGGACAGCGTTGAGGAAGGTGGGGAGGCTGATTTCCATCTTACCGCCGGCCCCGGGGTACGATCGTTCCAATGGAGTTCAGGGCAGGATGGGGAAGAAGGTGGTTGGCGCCCACGGCCGTGGCCGCGCTCGCCCTGCTCCTGGCGTCCCTGCTGCCGGCCCAGTGGTGGCGGCCGGTGCCCGCCCGCTACCCCGAGGAAGGCCGCCAGTATCTCGACGGCTTCGTCTTCTGCCGCGGCCAGTACCGGCAGGTCGTGGACGAGTGGCTTGGCCAGGGGTGGTTCACGGACTACCCCGACTCCGAGTACAACTTCATGACGCGGCTGGCCCAGTTGACGACGGTCGAGATCCAGCGGACCGCCTACGGCGACCCGGAGCATCTGGTCCTGACCCTGGACGATCCGCGGCTGTTCGAGTTCCCGTTCCTCTTCATGTCGGACGTGGGCACGATCGGCATCGACGACGTCGAGGCGGAGAACCTCCGGAAGTACCTGCTGGCCGGCGGCTTTCTCTACGTCGACGACTTCTGGGGCCCGCAGGCCTGGGACCGCTGGGCGGGGCAGATCGGCCGCGTGCTGCCGCCGGGCGAGTATCCGATCGTCGACATTCCGCTCGATCACCCCATCTTCAGCACGTTCTTCACCGTCGACGAGGTGCCGCAGATCCCGTCGATCCAGTACTGGAACATGACCGGCCGGGCGGACACGTCGGAACGGGGCCAGCGCTCCGCCGAGCCGCACTTCCGGGGCATCTTCGACGAGCACGGCCGGCTGATGGTCGCTATGACCCACAACACGGACATCGCCGACGGCTGGGAGCGGGAAGGCGAGTCGAGGGAGTTCTTCGAGCGTTTCTCGCTGACGAAGTCGTACCCGTTTGGCGTGAACCTGGTGCTCTACGCGCTCTCCCACTGAACGAAGGAGATACATACGTGACCCGTACTCCGCCTCGCAACTTCTCTCTCGCGTTCGTCGCCGTGATGGCGGCGCTGCTCCTCGCCGCTCCGGCCGCGGCCCAGCAGGACTTCTCGGCCGTCGAGGTGACGGGCGAACACGTTTCCGGCGCCGTCCACATGCTGACGGGCGCCGGCGGCAACATCGGCGTTTCGGCCGGCGAAGACGGCATCCTGATCGTCGACGACCAGTTCGCGCCCCTTGCCGACAAGATCCGGGCGGCGCTCGCGGCGATCTCGCCCGGCGACCTCGAGTTCGTCGTCAACACCCACTTCCACTTCGACCACACGGGCGGCAACGCGATCTTCGGCAAGGAGGCGCTGATCGTGGCGCACACGAACGTGCGCAAACGCCTGGCGGAGGGCGCGGGCGTGCGCGGCCGGCCGGCCGACCCGGCGCCGAAGGAGGCCCTGCCGGTGGTGACCTACGACGACGGAGTGTCGATTCACTTCAACGGCGAGGAGATCATGATCGGCCACCTGACCGGCGGTCACACGGACGGCGACAGCTACATCTACTTCACCGACTCGAACGTGGTTCACCTGGGCGACCAGTTCTTCGCCGGACGCTTTCCCTTTGTGGACACCGGGAACGGCGGCAACGCGGTCGGGCTCAGGGACAGCATCGGGGAGGTGCTGGACCACCTGCCGGCCGACGCGAAGGTGATCCCCGGCCACGGCCCCCTCTCTTCTGTTGATGACCTGAAGACATACCACCGCATGCTCACGGAATGCGTGGCGACGGTGAAGGCGGGCAAGGATGCCGGCAAGTCGGTCGAAGAGATCCAGGCCGGCGGCCTTCCCGATGAGTGGAAGGGCTGGGGTTCCGGCTTCATCAACGAGTCGGTCTTCATCACTTCCATCTTCGAGAGCCTGTAGGAGGAGTTCCCGTGCCGGTTATGAGTCTGGGTGGAGTACTGCGTTCGGAGTGTCTGGCACTGGTGGCTGCGCTGGCCCTGGTGGCCGGCGTCGCGACGGCGGCGCCGCCGGCGAGTTCGGATGTGGAAGGCGGCTGGCCGGCCTGGCGCGGGCCGAGCCGGACCGGGTCGGCGCCGGGCGGAAATCCGCCGATCGAGTGGTCCGAGACGAAGAACGTCCGCTGGAAGAAGGCGGTGCCGGGTCTCGGCCTGTCGTCGCCCATCGTCTGGGGAGACCGGCTGTTCCTGACGACGGCCGTGCCGACCGGCGAGAAGCTGGAGAGCGCGCCGACGGCCGGCCGGGGCGACGGCATCCCTCCGGACCGGGTTCTGAGCTACGAGGTGCACGCGCTGGACCGGACGGACGGATCGACAGTCTGGAAGCGGTCGGTGGGCATGGAGGCGCCGCACGAGGGCACTCATCCGGACGGCACGTGGGCCTCCGGGTCGCCTGTCACCGACGGTGAGGTGCTGATCGCGTTCTTCGGTTCCCGGGGTCTGTTCGGGTTCGATCTGGACGGCAATGAACTCTGGCGCCGGGACTTCGGCGACATGCGGACGCGGCTCGGCTTCGGCGAGGGAAGCTCGCCGGCGCTTCACGGCGACCGGGTGTTCGTCATCTGGGACCATGAGGACGACTCCTTCATGGTCGCCCTCGACAAGAAGACGGGCGAGGAGATCTGGCGCCGCGACCGCGACGAGATGACGGCCTGGACGACGCCCCTGGTGGTCGAGCACGGCGGCCGGACGCAGGTGATCACGAGTGCGACGAACCGGGTCCGCACCTATGACGCGGACACCGGGGAGCCGATCTGGCAAGCGACGGGGATGACGTTGAACGCGATCCCTTCGCCGGTCTACTCGGACGGCGTCGTCTACCTGACCAGCGGTTTCCGTGGCAGCAAGCTGCTGGCGGTGCGGTTGGACGGCGCCGAGGGCGACATCACCGGCACGGAGAACGTCGTGTGGTCGGTGGACCGGGACACGCCGTACGTGCCGTCGCCGCTGCTGCACGACGGCGTCATCTATTTCACGAAGTCGAACAACGGGATTCTCTCGGCGTTCGACGCGGCCAGCGGCGAAGCGCTCTATGCGAACCAGCGACTGGGGCCCGTGCGCAACATCTACGCCTCTCCGGTAGCGGTCGGCGACCGCGTCTACTTCGCCAGCCGGGACGGCGAGTTCCTGGTCGCCAGGGCCGGGCCGACGTTCGAGGTCCTGGCGGAGAGCGAACTCGACGACCGCTTCGACGCGTCGCCCGCCATCGTCGGCGACGAGATTTACCTGCGCGGCCGCAACAACCTGTACTGCATCGCGACGCCTTAACTCTGGGTGCGCGGGTCTTCCGACCCGCTGCCGCCGCAGGCGGCTTCCAACATCGTCGCCGGCCCCTGGCCGGCGGCTGCTCTCTTCGGGCTGCGCCGCTTCGCGGCTCCGCCCGAGGGCGGGTCAGAAGACCCGCGCACCCAGAGGCAGTTCCAGGACGACCATCTCGGGCAGCAGGCATAGGCGGTCGTTGCAGGCCTGGAGTTGGAGTGAGACCGGGATCGAGACGGGGTGTGGTTCGGTCGGCGGGGAGGGTCGGACTCGGAACGAGATGCGCTGCCGGCCTTCGTAGATCAGAACATCGCCGGACTGCGCGCTGACCTGAGTCCGCCGGGGTTCCGGGTAGCGAAGGTTGGTGACCTCGAAGCGGCTGCCCGCACCTTCGACCGTGGTGCCGATCAGGTCTTCCTGGAGGGGTTCGGGGCCGTTGAGGTGCCATCCGTCCCTGATCACAAGGTCGAGGCTGACTTCGTGCTCGCCGGCGTCGTTGGCGGGACTGAGGGTGGCCGCGGCGACCACGGCGCCGTTGCCGGCGGTGGCTCGGGGACCGGCGTCGCCGTCGAGCGCCACGGCGAGGCCGGTCAGCATGTAGGTGTAGGCGGCGGGCATTCGTTCGATGTTGGCGGCGAAAGCGGCCACCGTCGCGAGCGCCCGGTCGATGCCGTTCCGGTCGCCGATGCGGCGGCCGAGTTCGGCCAGGGCGCGGACGGCCACCGAGTTGCCGGAGGGGACGGCGCCGTCGGTCGGACTCTTCGGCTGGGCGATCAGCAGGTTGGCCTTCTCGCGCTCGGCGACGAAGAAGCCGCTGCCGAGGCTCGCCGGATGCCGGCCAGAAGGCCGGCGCACCGACAAACCGCGCTCGGAGGGTTCTCCCACTGCCGGTGCGCCGGCCTTCTGGCCGGCATCCGGAGCAGGGTCGGGATCCCAGAAGCGCTCGACCATTTCCGCCGCGACCGTCGCGGACCGTTCGAGCCACATGCGGTCGGAGGTCACGTCGTGGAGCGCGACGAACGCATGCACCAGGTGGGCGTAGTCCTGGACCAGGCCGGGAGTCGAGGCTTCGCCGTCGAGCCAGACGCGCCACAGGCCGCCGTCGTCGCGGCGGTTGTGCCGCCACAGAAACTCCGCCGCTCGCGCCGCGGCCTCGGCGTAGGCCAGCTCGCCAAGTGCGTCCGCCGCCTCGGCCAGGGCACGGATCATCATGCCGTTCCAGGAGGTCAGGACCTTGTCGTCGCGCAGGGGATGCGGGCGTTCCTCGCGGATCGGGTAGAGGCGCTCGCGAATGGCGTCGAGGCGGGCCAGGAGATCGTCGAGCGGCATGCCCAGATCGGAGGCGCTCTCGGTGAGCGGCCGGTCGAGGAAGAGGATGTTGCGGTGCTCGAAGTTCCCCGTGTCGGTGACGCCGAAGATCCGGATCGCGAGCTCGGCGTCGTCGGGTTCTAGCGCGTCCCGCAGTTGGTCCTTCGTCCAGACGAAGAACTCGCCCTCGAGCGACTCGCCGTCCGCGGCCTCGCTGTCCGCGTCGGTCGCGGAGTAGAAGGCGCCCTCGGGCGAGGTCATGTCGCGCAACACGTAGTCCGCGATTTCGCGGGCCACCCGCGCCAGCAGGGGATCGCCGGTCAGCCGGTAGGCCAGGGCGTAGGCGCGAAGCAGGTGGGCCTGGTTGTAGAGCATCTTTTCGAAGTGGGGCACGAGCCAGTGCCCGTCCACCGAGTAGCGGTGGAAGCCGCCTCCGACCTGGTCGTGGATGCCGCCGCGGGCCATCGCGCGCAGCGTGATCAGCGCGGCGTCCAGCGGTGCCCTGTCGCCGGTGCGGAGCGCCTCCTCGAGCAGCAGTAGCAGGTTCGTTTCGTTCGGGAACTTCGGCGCGCCGCCGAAGCCGCCGTGGACCCGGTCCGTGCTGGCCACGAGGCCCTGTACCGCTTCGCCGATCACCGTGCGGCCCAGGTTCTTCGCAGCGCCGCGTGCCGCGGTGATCTGCCGCACGAGGTCCGTGATCTGGGCGGCGCTGGCTTCGAGGTCCGCACGCCGCTCGCGCCAGGCCGCGTCGACCTGGCGCATCAGGTTGACGAACTGTTGAGGCGGAAAGTACGTGGCGCCGAAAAATGGCCGGCGGTCGGGAAGCAGGAAGCTCGACATCGGCCAGCCGCCGCGCTGCTGGGTCACCTGGACCGCGGTCATGTAGATGTCGTCGATGTCCGGCCGCTGTTCCCGGTCCACCTTGATGCAGACGAACAGCTCGTTCATCAGCCGGGCGACCTCGACGTTGTCGAAGCTCTCGCGCTCCATCACGTGGCACCAGTGACAGGTGGAGTAGCCGATCGAGAGGAAGACGGGCTTGTCCTCGGCCTTCGCCCGCTCGAAGGCCTCTTCGCCCCAGGGGAACCAGTCGACCGGGTTGTGCGCGTGCTGCCGGAGATAGGGCGAGGTCTCGAGGACGAGCCGATTCAGGAACAGTGGCCGGCCGTCCGGATCCAGGTGCTCCGTGCGGGGCTCGTAGCCGGCCGGCATCGTCGCCAGCGCCGCCTCCAGCCGGGCCTGGAGTTCCGGCGGACGTTCTCCGGCGCCGGGAGGCGGGACGGCGTGGGCGGGGGCGTTCGACACGGTCAGCAGGGCGACGATGAAGCCCCCTGCGATCCAGGCGGCGTGCGGCACAGCTTCGAGGATAGCCCGCGCGACGTCGCTGCTACATTCGCGCGAATGTCTGAACTGCGGCCCCCGCCGGCGGGCCGGAAGCTGATTCTGGAACTGCGGCGCGAGTTGAAGGCCGCCGGAGACCCCGAGCGGGCGAAGGGGCAGCAGGCCTACATGAAGTCGGAGATGCCCTTCTGGGGCGTCAAGACGCCCGAGCTGCGGAAGATCGGCCGTGCAGCGTTCCACCGTCATCCGCTGGACGGCTTCGAGGGGTGGCGCTCGACGATCCTGACGCTCTGGCGGACGGCCGGCCGGCGCGAGGAACGGCATGCGGCGATCGACCTGAGCGGTTACCGCGCCTACCAGCCGATCCGCACGATGAAGGCTCTGCCCGTGTTCGAGGAGATGATCGTCTCCGGCGCGTGGTGGGACTACGTCGACGCGGTGGCGAGCCACCGGCTGCGGGAACTGGTGGAGCGGTACCCGAAGACGATGGCGAAGCGCATGAAGGTCTGGAGCCGGTGCCCGGACATGTGGAAGCGGCGCGCATCGATGATCTGCCAGCTCGGCCGCAAGGGTGCGACGGATCTGGACCTTCTGTACGCGACGATCGGCGAGAACCTGCTGGAGTCGCGCTTCGGCGGCGAGTTCTTCATCCGCAAGGCGATCGGTTGGGCGCTGCGCGACCTGGCCTGGCACGATGCGGTTGAGGTGCGGCGGTTCGTGCGGGACCATGAGGATCGGTTGAGCCCGTTGAGCCGGCGCGAGGCGTTGAAGAACCTGGCTGGCGCGCTTGCGGGCCAGCCACGACCCGCTCCCCGCGCCAGTCAACCGGCGCGGGGACGGCATCTCGGTAGGGCGGAGGCGCGCCACGGATGAGCCGTTTGCGCGTGCTTGCAGCACTCGCGGCAGTTGCCGTGCTTGGCTGCGGGGGCAGGGGCGGCGAGTCGTCGCTCCGCTGGGTCGACTGGGCTGCCGAGACGCACCGCCAGGTCGAAGTCGACCGGGAACCGGGGCAGTACCTGGGCCATCCGACGACGGTGCTCCTCTCCGACCAACGCTCGATCCTGACCGTCTACCCGAAGGGCCACGGCGCCGGCCCGATCGTCATGAAGCGCAGCGGCGACGGCGGCCTCACCTGGAGCGAGCGGCTGCCGACGCCGGCGAGCTGGGCGACGTCGATGGAGACGCCGACCGTCTTCCCGGTCGACCTCGCGGACGGACGGCGGCGCCTCATCATGTTCTCGGGGCTCTACCCGGTGCGGATGGCGCGCTCCGACGACGAAGGCGAAACCTGGACCGAGCTCGACCCGATCGGCCATTTCGGCGGCGTCGTCGCCATGTCGTCGGTCGAGCGGCTGCGCAGCGTGGACGGCGAACTGATGGCGCTCTTCCACGACGACGGACGGTTCTTCCGCCGGCCGACGTCCCGCTACGAGCGAATCCCCGGGTTCGAGCCCGAGTTCAAGGTCTACAAGACGATCTCGCTCGACGACGGTCTCACCTGGTCGGAGCCCGAGGTGATTGCCCGGCATCCGGAGGCGCACCTCTGCGAGCCGGGTCTGATCCGCTCGCCGGACGGCCGCGAGATTGCCGTACTGCTCCGCGAGAACAGCCGCCAGTTCAACTCCTTCGTCATCTTCTCGCCCGACGAGGGCCGCACCTGGAGCCGGCCGATCGAATTGCCGTCCTCGCTGACCGGCGACCGGCACGTCGGCCGCTACACGCCGGACGGCCGCCTCTTCATCACGTTCCGCGACCAGGTGCCGTCCAGTCCCTGGCGAGGCGACTGGGTGGGCTGGCTGGGCCGCTACGAGGATCTCCGCCGGGGCAGCCGCGAGCCCTGGGCAGGCGAGGCGCGGGTGCGGCTGATGGACAACAGGTATGCCGCGGACACGGCGTATCCCGGTCTCGAACTGCTGCCGGACGGCACCTTCGTGACGACGACCTACGGCCACTTCACGCCGGGGGAGGAGCCCTGGGTCGCTTCGGTGCGTTTCACGGCGGCGGGGCTCGACGAGGCCGCCTCGGCGGCGCCGGCCGGCGTGCCCCCGAAGCCGGTGCTCCGGGTCGGGACCAGCGGCGACTATCCCCCGTTCTCGACCGTCGGGGGCTCCGCGGAAGAGCAGGCGGCGGACGACCCGCCGCCGAACGCCGATCGCCCCGCCGGCGCCGGCGAT
Source organism: Candidatus Multivorans sp. (assembly GCA_965220845.1). GTDB lineage: Bacteria > Acidobacteriota > Thermoanaerobaculia > Multivoradales > Multivoraceae > Multivorans. Next base: position 2,312,813 of record CBDCRA010000005.1, on the reverse strand, counting down.
GTCGAGGAGACCGGTCCTTCCACCAGCCGTAGCGGCTTCGCCGTCGAGGTTGCCGGGCGCCTTGCCCGGGACCTCGGCTACGACCTCGCGTTCGTCCCCTTCGACTGGCCGGACCTCGCCAGTGCGGTCGCGGCGGACGAGTTCGACGTGGCGATGGGCGGCGTGACCTGGCGGCCCGGGCGCGCCGCGACCGGATGGATGAGCCGGGCGGTCGCGTCCGGGGGGCCGTGCGTCGTCTCGGCGGCGGACGCGCCTTCGCCGCTTGCCCAGGTGGCGGTGAACCGCGGCGGCATCCTGGAGCGCTGGACGCGGGATCGCTTCGGCAGCGGAGCCACCCGGATCGTCGCCGTGGACGACAACCTGTCTCTCCCCGGCCGCCTGGAACGCGGCGAGGTCGACGCCTTCGTCACCGATTCGTTCGAGGTCGAGCACTTCGGCCGCGACGGCTGGCGGCGCAGTTGCGAAGCGCCGGTCGACCGGAAGGTCTTCTGGGTCGCTCCCGGGCGCGCGGTGGACCTCGGACCCGCGATCGACCGCTGGATCCAGCGCAACGAAGGCTGGCTGGAAGGCCGGCGCGAGGAGTGGTTCAGCCGTGGCCAGGGCCGCGACGAACTGGATCATCTGCTCGATCTCGTGGCCCGGCGGCTCGCCTTCATGCCGCCGGTCGCCGTCTGGAAAGCGGCGCGCGGCGTGCCGATCGAGGATCGGGAACGCGAACGGATCGTGCTGGAGGCGGCCGGGCGGACGGCGGCGGAGTTCGGGCTCGACCCGGCGCCGGTACGCGAGTGGTTCGCGCTCCAGATCGACCTGGCGAAGGCGGTGCAGGGCCGCACGCCAGCCGTCGAGCCGACGTTGGAGCTGGACGAGGTTCGGCCGGCCCTGATCCGCCTCGGCGAGCGTCAGGTGCGTGCCCTGCGGGCGCTGGCGGCCGGAGCGGTCGAAGAGTCCGACCCCGCGGCCCTCGAGGTCCTCGCTCCGTATCTGAGCAGTGCGGAAGTAGAGAGAGTGCGCGCCGGACTGGCGCGCCTTCTGGCCGGGCTGGAGCGTGCGCGTGGGGGCTGAGCGCTTCGCGCGTCTGGCCGGCCCAGGCGGAAGCCGGCCGGAAGGCCGGCGCACCGACAGGTTTCAGTTCATTGCCGCGATGACGGCGCGCGCCATCTGCCAGGTCGAGGACTGTCCGCCCAGGTCAGGCGTCAGACTGCGGCCTTCCTCGAGGACCGCGGTCACGGCCTGATCGATCCGGTCCGCGTCGTCGTGGCGGTCGAAGTGCCGCAGCAGGGCGGTGGCCGGCGTCAACAGCGGCAGCAGGTTCGCCTGGCCCGTGCCGATCAGATGCGGGGCGTCGCCGTGGACCGCCTCGAAGACGTGGCAGTCGTCGCCGACGTTGATCGCGTGGCCGGTGGAGATGCCGCCGGCGAGGCCGGCGCCGAGGTTGCTCAGGATGTCGCCGTAGAGGTTGTCCATCAGCATGACGTCGAAGTCGTACGGGTTGAGCACCATCCGCATGCACGCCGCGTCGACGATGCAGTCGTCCACGTCGATGTCGGTGTATTCGGCGGCGACGGCGCGGACCGTGTCCAGGAACAGGCCGTCGCTCTGCTTCATGATGTTCGCCTTGTGAATCACGGTGATCCTCTTGCGGCCGTGCCGCCTGGCGATGCGGAAGGCGTAGTCGGCGATCCGGCGGCAGGCGTCGCGGCTGACCACCTTCATGCTCTCGACCACGCCGTCGACGATCTCGTGCTCGATGCCGCGGTAGACGCTCTCGGTGATCTCGCGGATCAGCAGCACGTCCAGGTCGGGATAGCGGGTGGGGAGCCCCGGCATCGACCGGACCGGGCGCACGCTGGCCCAGAGTCCCAGCATCTGCCGCAGCGCGACGTTCGGGTTCTGGGGCCCGGGTCCGACCCGCACGGCGTCCGGGCCCGGACCGATGAGCCGGGTCTTGAGCGCCACCCGGCAGTCGCGGATCGCCTCGGCGGCTTCGCCGAGAACGGTCTCCGTGTTCCGCCGCACCGCGGTCGGGACGTCGACGCGGACGAAATCGAAGCGGGCGCCCGCGGACTCCAGGATCTCCAGTACCGGCGGCGCGGTCTCGGCGCCGATGCCGCTGGTGCCGACGATCAGGGCTACCCGGGGCCGCGCCGAGTCCCGGTCCGCCCCCGAGCCGGTGTCGCCGTTCGCGCTCATGGGCCGGCCTCGCGTTCCCGGGCAACGCCCTCGAGTTCGTGGAGAAGGGCGTCCGTGAGTTCGGACGTGTTGGCCGAGCCCCCCAGGTCCCGGGTCAGGGACTGGCCGTCGACGAGCAGTCGCTCGACGCCGGCACGGAGATGCTCCGCGGCATCGGCTTCGCCCACGTAGCGGAGCATCAGCTCCGCCGACAGGATGAGGGCGATCGGGTTCGCCAGGTCGCGGCCGGCGATGTCGGGGGCGGTGCCGTGAACGGCTTCGAAGACGGCGCAACCGTCGCCGTAGTTCGCTCCCGGGACGACGCCGAGGCCTCCGACCAGGCCCGCGCAGAGGTCGCTCATCAGGTCGCCGTCGAGGTTTCCCATGACCAGCATGTCGAAGCGGGTCGGGTCCGTGGCGAGTTCGAGCGCGAGATTGTCGAGCGGCAGGTAGTCGACCTGGAAGAAAGGGTAGCGCCGCGCGCACTCGCGGGCGCAGTCCAGGAACAGGTTGTCCGACAGCGGCGTGATGGACGCCTTGTGCACGATCGTGAGCTTCTTGCGGCCGTGGCTGCGGGCGTACTCGAAGGCGAACTGCATGATGCGTCGCGAGGCGTCCCGGGTGACGATCCTGAGCGCCTCGACCACGCCGTCGACGACCTCGTGTTCGCGGCCGCTGTAGAGCCCCTCCGTGTTCTCGCGGACGATGATCTGGTCGACGTCCTGGTAGCGGGCCAGCGTGTTGCCCGGCATCGAGCGCACGGGCCGGACGCAGGCGAACAGATCCAGGGACTGCCGCAGGAGAACGTTGACGCTGCGCCAGCCGCCCGCCACGGGCGTCTGGAGCGGTCCCTTGATCGCGATCCGGTTGCGGCGGATGGAGTCGATCGCCTCGTCGGGGAGCGGCGAGAGTCCCTGGTCGACCGCGGTGCTGCCGGCAACGACCGGTTCCCACTCGATTCGGCCGCCGGTGACGAAATCGACCGCGCGCACCATCGCCTTGCTGACCTCGGGGCCGATTCCGTCTCCCGGGAGGAGAGTGACCGCGTACTTCAAGCCGCGTCGTCGACCATCGCCTCGATCAGGCAGGGGCCCGGTTCGGCGAAGCCGCGTTCGAGCGCCTCCGTCAGTTCCTCGCCGGTCCGCACCTGGACGGCCGGCATGCCGAAGCCGCGAGCCAGGTCGAGCCACTCGACGCGGGGGCCGGAGAGGTCGGTCAGGTTGACGCTCTGTGGCCCGAGCTCTTCGACCCCGGCGCGGTGGAGCTCCACCTGGAGGATGCGGTAGACGTCGTTCGCGAACACGAGGTTCACGACGTCGACCCCTTCGCGGACCTGGCTCCACAGCGCCTGGATCGTGTAGAGGCCGCTGCCGTCGCCTTCGAGGTTCAGGACCTTGCGGTCCGGACAGGCGATGGCGGCGCCGAGGGAGGCCGGCAGGCCCATGCCGATGGCGCCGCCGTTTTCCTGGAGGTAGGTGTGGGCCGGGGCGTTCATCGTCGCGGGATAGAAGCCGGCGCCGGCGGTGATTCCCTCGTCCATCACGATCGCCTGCTCGGGAAGGGTGGCGGCGATCGCCTGGGCCGCGACCCGGACGCCGATCGGCCCGGCGGGCGCCGGCGGCCTTTCGACACTCCGGGCCGGAGGTTCCTCCTTCGCGCCGAGCGCGCAGGCCAGCTGGTGGAGAGCCTGGCCGCTGTCCTCCGTCGGGTGGCTGAGGACGACGACGTCCGTGGACTCCGGGATCAACCGGCTGACGCCGCCCTCGTAGCCGAAGAACGCGACGGGGTCGAGCGCGCCGGCCAGGACCACGGTGTCAACGCCGCGAAAGAAGTCGACCGCCGGTTCGGGGAAGTAGGGGACGCGCGGCAGCGGCGGCAGATGCGGACCGCGCTCCATGCGTCCGCAGAAGGTCTCGGCGGCGAGCCGGCAGCCGGTCCTCGCCTGCACTCTCGCCGCCTCGCGCTGGGCGGCTTCCGTGAAGCCGGAGCTGCCGAGCATCAGCATCGTTCGCTCGCCCTTCGACGTGGCGATGCGCGCCCGCTCGACCGCCTCGGGGCCGACCAGCGCGGCGGGCGGGGGAGTCGGTTCGACGATCGGACCGTACGCTTCGTTCCACTGGCAGTCGGTGGGCACGATCAGGGTGGCGATCTGTCCGGGATGACGGCGTGCCGCCGAGATCGCGTCCGCCATGTCGCGGGAGATGTGTTCGGCCGAGGCCGAGGTGCGCTGCCAGTCGGACACGGCCCGGACCAGGCTCTCGACCTCCGTGTTGAGCGGCGGATCGTAGTTCCGGTGCCACGTCGGGTGGTGGCCGATCACGTTGACGAGGGGAGTGCGTCCGCGGCGGGCGTTGTGGAGGTTCGCGAATCCGTTCGCGAAGCCCGGTCCGAGGTGGACGAGAGTCAGGGCGGGTTTGCCGGTCATTCGACCGTAGCCGTCGGCCGCGCCGGTGGCCACGCCCTCGAACTGGGCCAGTACGCCGCGCACGCCGGGAATCTCGTCGAGCGCGGCGACGAGGTGGATCTCCGAGGTGCCGGGATTCGCGAAACAGACTTCGACGCCGGCGTTCGCGGCGGTCCGGAGCATGGCCTGGGCGCCGTTCATCGGAGCGGGAGGGTAGCAGCAGGGAGCGGTGTGAGAGCGTCGGGCTGTCGGCGGATGCCTCGCGGCGGCGGCATCCGCACATTCGGCGAGTGAGGCTGCCCGGCCGCGGGGTGGCGTCAGTTACTGCGGGCCTTGCTTTCGGGACGCGGGTCGAGCGGTAGGGCCGTGGTGCGTTTCACCTCGTTCAACACGATGCTGGTGCGAAGCCGGTCCACGCTCGGGATGGTCGCCAGCTTGTTTGCGAGGATCTCCTCCAGGTGGACGTGGTCCCTGGCGACGATCTTCAGCAGGTAGTCGTTCTCGCCGGTCAGGAAGTGGCATTCCAGAACCTCCGGCACCTCGCTGATCGAGTCGCAGAAGGTACGGACGGCGTCCGCCTGGTGGTGACTCAAGTTGATCTGGACGAAACACATCAGGCCGAGGTCGACGGCGTTTCGATCCAGCAGGGTCACCCGGCGCTGGATGACTCCGCGGTCCTCCAGCTTGCGCAGGCGCTTCTTGAGTCCCGAGGCGGAGAGCGCGACTCTTCGCGCGAGGTCGACGTCGGTGCGGCCGGCGTCCTCCTGAAGGAGGCCGAGGATCGTGTAGTCCACCGTGTCGAGCGGGCGCCGGGCCGACCGGGGCCCTTCAGTCGGCGTGGATGGGTGCTCGTCTCTCATCGACCTGAATCTGCGTTCGGCAACGAGGTCAGTCTACTCGCACCTGAAGGCGGCGGTGTCGGCTCGCGGTTTCGCGTTGTCTCCGTTGCTGTTGCGGTGCGTCCATCGTTGGCCGTCGGGCGCGGTGACGACGAGTTGGAAGTCGAGGTCGGTGGCTGGTGCGGCGAAGACCCAGCGATGGCCGTTGACGGCGCAGCCGTCGAGGACCTTGACGAGGACTTCCGCGTTTTCGCGGTCGAAGAAGTGGAGCAGGGCCGAGGATCGGGACCGCAGGCCCCAGTCGTTGGCGGCGCGCACTTCGCCGTCCGGCGTCTGGAAGCACATGTCGATGCGGTGGCCGTCTTCGAGTTCGATGCCCGGGCCCCGCGGTTCGCAGACCGGCGGCTCTTCCGGGCTCCCGTCGTCGACCTGAGCAACGGACGGAACAGGCCGGCCGGCAGCGGCGGGGCCCGGGAACTCCGGCGGCGCTCCGCCGGCCTCGGCGGCAAGGCTTGCGGCGGCCGTCGTCGTCGGCGCGCAGGGGAAGGCGGCCGCGTCGGCGGCCGTCGCCGCGGTCATGCCTCGGGGGTTGCGGTGGGTGAAGGCGCGGCCCGTCGCCTGCTCGGTGATCTCCAGGTTGAAGGCCAGGTCGGTCACGGGCGCGGCGAAGACCCAGCGGTGGCCGTTGATCGCGCAGCCGTCGAGCACCTTGACCAGGACCTCCACGTTGTCCCGGTCGAAGAAGTACAGCAGGCCCGAAGCGGTCGACTCCAAGTGGTAGTTCGAGGCGTCGACCTGCGCGCCGGAGGGCATCTCGAAGCACATCCGCACCTCGTAGCCGCCCGACAGCACGGCCGCCGTTTCGCCCGGTTCGCAGTCCGTCATCTCGCCGGGCGCGGGCACGGACGCAACGTCAAAGGCGCCGGTGCGGCCGAACGCCGGCGCGCCGGGTCCCAGCGCGCCGACCCGGAAGTCGTAGCGGCTTCCCGGTTCCAGGCCGTCCAGCACGGCGAAGGTCCTGTCCGGACCCGCCGCCGCCGCCGCCGTCCAGCCCGGGGCGGCGCCGCCCTCGCCGTCGGTTCCGGTTCCGTCGGGAGCTCCCGTCCCGGCGGCTTCGTCATCCGAGGCGTCCCCGTGCGCCCGCGGCCTGATCTGCACTTCGAAGCCGGTCTCCGCGATCGAGTTGTCGCGCCAGGTCACCCGTACGCTCGTCTCGCTTGCCGGCGCGGCGTCGAGATGCGTCGGCGGCGCCAGCGACAGATCTATGGCCGCCACGTCGCTCGCCGTCCGGCCGTGCCGGTTCGCCGCCAGAACGACGAACTCGTACTCGATCCCGGCCGAAAGCTCCTCCACCGTCGCCATCTCCGCTTCCGCCGGCAGCGTGCGCGCCTGCTCCCAGCCGCCCACGCCCTCGCGCTGGAACACCTCGTAACCGGTCTCGTCGTCCGATGTGTCCGTCCAGGTCAGCACGACCACCGACGAAGTCAGGAGCGTCGCCTGAAGGCCCGAAGGCGCCGCCGGCGCCTGTTCGACCGGGTCGCTGCCCGGAGGACTGGGCTCGACGACCTCCACGGTCACCTCCCTGCTCGCGCTCAGCTCGCCGTCCGAAGCGACCGCCGTGAACTCGTACGACGACCGCGCGGAAGCGTCCAGCGTCACGCCGCGCCGCACCGAGATCTCGCCCGTGTCCGCGTCGATCGCGAATCGCCGGCCGGCGCCGGAAAGACGGTACGAGATGTCGTCGCCGTCCGGATCATGGGCCGCGACCGAACCGATGGCGCCGGTCGTCCCCTCGATCACCGTGAGCAAGAGCGGCGTCGCCGGATCGAAGACCGGCGCCCGGTTCGGCGGCGGCAACGGCGGCAAGGGCGGACCCGGAGGCGGAGGAGGAGGCGTCACGCGTCCCTCCGTGGCCGCCTCGCTCGCGGGCGACGGCGTCGACAGGCCGGCCGCGCTCTTCGCGATCACCCGGAACTCGTACAGGGTGTCCGCCTCGAGCCCGGTCACCACGATCGACTCGGCGTTCGGCTGCGCCTCCGTCCCGAACTTGCGCCACACCCCGGGGTTCGCCTCCCGGTACTCGATCTCGAAGCCCGTCTCGTCCTCCGACGCGTCCCTCCACGTCAGGCGCACCGAACCCGCCCCGACCGGCGTCGCCGCGAGCTCCGTCGGCGGCGTCGGCGCGCCGAACGCGCCGACGCGCATCACCTCGCTCGGCGACGACGCGCCGTCGGCCGAGTGCTTCGCGTAGACCCGGAAGTCGTAGCTCGTCCCGGCGGCGAGACCCGTGACGACCGCCGTCGTCGCGCCGGCCGGAAACTCGGTAGCGAAGATCGTCCACTCCTCCGTCCGGGCCGGCCGGTACTCGACCTGGAAGCCCGTCTCGCCCGTCGAGTTGACGGTCCAGGAGAGCGTCACGCTGGTCGCGTCCGTCGCCGTGCCGTCGAGGTCGGAAGCCGCGGCCGGAGGCGTCGTGAGCGACGCCGGGAAGCTCGCTGAACGGCCGTTCGCGTTGACGGACGCGACCCGGAAGTCGTACGCCGTCGCCGGCGAGAGGCCCGTGACGGTCGCGGCCGTGACGCCGGCCTCCACCGTCGCGCCGACCGTCCACGGATCGCCGCCCGTCCGATACTCCACCTCGAACCCCGTCTCGTCCGTCGAGGCGTCCGTCCACGACACGGACACGCTCGTCGAACCCGACGCCTCAACCGCAAGCCCCGTCGGCGCCGCGGGCGGCGCCGCGGTCCCCACCGACGCCACGTTCGACGGCGAGGACAGGCCGTTCGCCGAGTGCTTCGCGAACACCCGGAACTCGTAGCTCGTCCCCGCGACAAGCCCCGTCACCGTGAGCGACGTGGCGCCCGCCGCGGCCTCCGTCGCGAACGTCGTCCAGCCCTGCGCGCCGGCCGCCCGGTACTCCACGACGAACGACGTCTCGTCCGACGACGCGTCCGTCCAGCTCAGCGTCGCGCTCGTGCTCGTCGAAGCCGACGCCACCAGGCCCGTCGGCGCCGCCGGCGGCATCGTCAGCGACACCGCGCCGCTCGGCGAGGAACCGTGCACGTTCACGGCCTGAACCCGGAAGTCGTACGCCGTGCTCGCCAGAAGCCCCGTCACCACCGCCGACTCCGCGTCCGCCGCCGCCGTCGCGCCCGAGGTCCACTCCCCCGCGCCCGTGCGGTGCTCCACGGTGAAGCCCGTCTCGTCGGAGGACTCGTCCGACCAGGCGACGGAAACCGACGTCGAACCCGTGGCCGCGACGGACACGCCCGACGGCGCCGTCGGCAGCACCACCGGCGTGTCCCGGTCCGCGATGTTCACCGTGACGCTGCCGGAAACGCCGTTGTAACCGCCGTTCGATGCCGTGTGGACCAGCGTGATCGGGTCTTCGTTGTCCGAGTCGTTGTCCGTCGCCGCGCGAACCGTGACCGTCTGCGCGCTGTTCCAGGTGGACGTCGTGAAGGTCAGCGTCGTCTGGTCGTTCGGCGTCGTGGCGTCGGTGTCCACGGAGAGGTCCGTCCCGCCGTGGCCGCTGACTGCGACGGTGACGGCGCCCGTCGGCCGGGTGGCGAGCTTCACGGTGTAGGTGGCGCTGTTGCCCTCGGTCACGTTCACGGTGGAAGTCGAGAACGTCAGGCTCTTCGACTCATCGTCCGTGATCACGATCTGGCCGCTGCCGCTGCCCGTGGCGCCGCCGTCCAGGTTCGTGCCGGCGAAGGTGGCGGGAATCGACGCGGTGACGGTCCGGTCTTCCGCGTCGTCGTCGGACGACGCCGTCAGCGTGACGTTCGCGACCGTGGCCGTCGCGCCCGTCTGCGGGCCGGTGAAGGTCACGGTGCCGGTCGCCCCGTTGAAGGTCACACCCGTCGCCGCGCCGGCAAGCGCCAGGCTGAAGTCCGTCCCCGCCGTGCCGCCCGTGAACTGGAGCGGCACGGCCAGGGCCTCGCCGGCGATCAGGCCGCGGCCGAGGGTCAACCGGATCGTCGCCGTGGCCGAGGAGTCGTCTTCCGTCGCCGTCGCATCCGGCACGGAGAGCGCCACCGTTGTCGCGTCGTTGTCCGTGATGACGATGTCCACCTGCCTCGACGTGCCGTGGTCGTAACCCGACACCGTGCCGAGTTCCAGACGCAGCGTCTCGTCCGGCTCGTCCGCCGTGTCGTTCGTCGCCGTGAACGTCGCCGTGCCGGACGTGGCGCCGCTCGAGATCGTGGTCGCCGGCAGCGAGTAGTCGCTCGTGTCCGCCGACGAGTCCCCTGCCACCCGCTGCACCGGCACGCTGAGGTTCGACCCGGGCGCCCGGCTTACCGTCGCCGTCACCGTCAGCGTGCCGCCCTCCGTCACCGCGCCGCCCCCCGACACCTCAAGCTCGACCGTCGGGTTGTCGCTGTCGATGATGTTCACCGTCACGTTGCCCGAGATGCCGGCGTAGCCGCCGCCGGACGCTGTGTGAACCAGCGTGATCGGCGCTTCGTTGTCCGAATCGGTGTCCGTCACCGCCCTGACGGTGACGGTCTGGGCGTCGTTCCAGTTGGACGTCGTGAAGGTCAGCGTCGTCTGATCGTTCTGCGTCGTGCTGTCCGTGTCCACCGAGAGGTCCGTGCCGTCGTGGCCCGACACGGTGACGGTCACGGCGCCCGTGGGCCGGGTGGCGAGTTTCACGGTGTACGTGGCGCTGCTCCCCTCCGTCACGTTCACGGTGGAAGTCGAGAACGTCAGGCTCTTCGACTCGTCGTCCGTGATCACGATCTGGCCGCTGCCGCTGCCCGTGGCGCCGCCGTCCAGGTTCGTGCCGGCGAAGGTGGCGGGAATCGACACGGTGACGGTCCGGTCGTCCGCGTCGTCGTCGGACGACGCCGTCAGCGTGACGTTCGCCACGGTGGCCGTCGCGCCCGTCTGCGGACCGGTGAAGGTCACCGTGCCGCCCGCGAAAGCGACGCCTGAGGGCGCCCCTGAGAGCGCCAGCGTGAAGTCCGTACCCGCCGTGCCGCCGCTGAAGGTCAGCGGCACGGCCAGGGCCTCGCCGGCGACCAGGCCGCGGCCGAGAGTCAGACGGATGGTCGCCGTGGCCAAGGAGTCGTCTTCCGTCGCCGTCGCATCCGGCACGGAAAGCGCCACGGTCGTCGGGTCGTCGTCAGCGATCGCGATGTCCACCTGGTTTGACGTGCCGTGGTCGTAGCCGGATACCGACCCCAGGGCCAGGCGCAGCGTCTCGTCGGGCTCGTCCGCCGCGTCGTTCGTCGCGGTGAAGGTCGCCGTGCCGGAGGTCGCCCCGGCGGCGATCGTGAGCGCCGGCAGCGAGTAGTCGCTCGTGTCCGCCGTCGAGTTCCCCGCCACCCGCTGCACCGGCACGCTGAGGTTCGACCCGGGCGCCCGGCTTACCGTCGCCGTGACCGTCAGCGTGCCGCCCTCCGTCACCGCTCCGCTGCCCGACACCGACAGCTCCACCGTCGGATTGGAGCTGTCGATGATGTTCACCGTAACGTTGCCCGTGACCGAGCCGTAGCCGCCGCCGGAGGCCGCGTGGGCGAGCGTGATCGGCGCCTCGTTGTCCGAGTCGGCGTCCGTCGTCGCGCGGACCGCGACCGTCTGCGCGCTGTTCCAGTTGGACGTCGTGAAGGTCAGCGTCGTCTGGTCGTTCTGCGTGATGCTGTCCGTGTCCACCGAGAGGTCCGTGCCGTTGTGGCCCGACACGGTGACGGTCACGGCGCCCGTGGGCCGGGTGGCCAACCTCACGGTGTAGGTGGCGCTGTTCCCCTCCGTCACGTTCACGGTGGAACGGGAGAACGTCAGGGCCTTCGTGTCGTCGTCCGTGATCACGATCTGGCCGGCGCCCGTGCGGTTGCCGGCGGCGCCGCCGTCGAGGTTCGTCGCCGTCAGGATCGGCGCGGCGCCCGTCGAACCCGCCGGGATAGACACGGTGACGGTCCGGTCTTCCGCGTCGTCGTCGGGCGACGCCGTCAACGTGACGTTCGCGACCGTGGCCGTCGCGCCCGTCTGCGGACCGGTGAACGTCACCGTGCCGCTCGCGAGAGCGACGCCCGAGGGCGTCCCTGAGAGCGCCAGCGTGAAGTCCGTGCCCGCCGTGCCGCCGCTGAATCCGAGCGGCACGGCCAGGACCTCGCCGTTGACCAGTCCGCGGCCGAGGGTCAGCCGGATGGTGGCCGTGGCCGTACCATCCTGTTCCGTCGCCGTCGTGTCCGGCACGGACAGCGCCACGGTCGTCGGGTCGTCGTCCGTGATGACGACGTCCACATGGGACGACGTGCCGTAGTCGTAGCCCGACACCGTGCCGAGTTCCAGCCGCAGCGTCTCGTCCGGCTCGTCGTCGGTGTCCTGAGTCGCCGTCAGGGTGATCGTGCCCGTCCTCGCGCCGTCGGCCACCGTGATCGTGCCCGCCGGCGTTCCGGAGAGCGAGTAGTCGCCCGCTCCGGCCGTGGTGTCCGCCGAAACGACCTGCACCGGCACGGCGAGATCCGCCCCGGAGGGCGCTCGGTTGAGCGTCGCCGTGACGGTCAACGTGCCGCCCTCCGTCACGGCGCCGCCATCCGACACGGACAGGGTGACCGCCGGCGTGTCGCTGTCCGTGATGTTCACCGTCACGTTGCCGGAGACGGAGTCGTAACCGCCGCCGGACGCCGTGTGGACGAGGGTGACCGGCGCTTCGTTCTCCGCGTCGTTGTCCGTCGTGGCGCTGACCGTGACGGTCTGGGCCGTGTTCCAGGTGGACGTCGTGAAGGTCAGCGTCGTCTGGTCGTTCTGCGTCGTCGCGTCGGTGTCCACCGAAAGGTCCGTGCCGCCGTGGCCACTGACCGTAACCGTGACGGCGCCCGTGGGCCGGCTGGCCAGCTTCACGGTGTACGTCGCGCTGCCGCCCTCCGTCACCGTCACCGGCGAGCCGGTGAAGACGAGACCCTTCGTCTCGTCGTCCGTGATCGTGATCCGGCCGGCTCCCGTGCGGCTGCCCGTGGCGCCGCCGGCGAGGTTGGTCGCTCCCAGCCTGGGCGAGCCGGTCGAGCTCGACGGAATGTTCACGGTGAACGTCAGGCCGTCCGCGTCGTCGTCGGAGGCCGGCGTCAACGTGACGTCCGCCGCGGACGCGCTCGGGCCGGTGAAGGTCACCGTGCCGCCCGCGAGAGCGACGCCCGACGGCGTGCCGGAGAGCGCCAGCGTGAAGTCCGTGCCCACCGCGCCGCCCGTGAACTGAAGCGGCACGGCGAGCGCCTCGTTCGCGATCAGCGCGCGGCCGAGGGTGAGCCGGATGGTCGCCGTCGTCGAGTCCTCGGTCGCCGCGGCGCCGGTCACGGACAGCGTCACCAAGGTCGCCGTGTCGTCCGTGATCGTGACGTCCACGTGGGCGGGCGTGCCCGGGTCGTAGCCTGTGGGCAGGGCGCCGAGGCCGATGCGGAGCGTCTCGTCCTGCTCGTCCGCCGTATCCGTTCTCGCGGTCAGGGTGGCCGTGCCCATGGTCGCCCCGTCGGCGATCGTGATCGTGCCGGCCAGCGTGAAGTCGGCGGCCACCGCCTGCGAGTCCCCGGCTATCCGCTGAACCGGAACGCTGACGCTCGTCCCGGACGGCGCCGTGTCCACCGTCGCCGTCACGGTCAGGGCGCCGCCCTCCGCCACCGTGCCGCCCGACACGGACAGGCTGACCTTCGGGTTCGCCGCCATGTCGTCGTCCTCGATCGTGCCCGTCGCCGCGGCGCCCGTGACGAACACCCCGGTGGCGCCCTCCGGCAGCGCCAGAGTGACCGTGAAGTCCTCGTCGCCCTCGATCGCCGTGTCCTGCGTGGTGTCGACCGAGATGGTCGCCGTGCCGGTCGTCGTCGAGGTGTTCGTGTTGCCGGCGATCGTCACGCTCCCCGGCGTGCCCTCCGCCGTGCCCGTGTAGTCGACGCCGCTCTCCGCCGTGCCGTCCGCCGTCTCGTAGCTCAGCGTCAGGTCCGCCGCCCCGGCGGAGCCCAGCACGGGGAACGTGTCGTGCGTGACGGTGAACTCCACGGCCGAACCCTCCGTCGCCGAGGCGTCCGCTATCGAAGCGCAGGAAGCGACGCCGAGCGTGGGCGGGTTGGCCGTGCGCTTCATCTCCAGCGCCGACGGCAACGTCCCCGTGAGACCGTTGTCGCAGAGCGAGAGCTGCGTCAACGCGGTCAGGCCGCCGAACTGCGACGGAATCGCGTTCGCCAGGTCGTTGCCGGCCAGGTGCAGTTCCTGGAGACTGCTCGGCAACGTGGTCGGGATCGAGCCGGTCAGGCCGTTGCTCCGCAGATGCAGATGCGTCAGCGAACTCCGCGTGCTCAAGTCCGGGATGTTCCCAGACAGCTTGTTCCGGCCCAGGACGAGACGCTGAATGCCGGCCGGAAGCTCGGCCGCGGCCGGCACGCTCCCGGTCAGCGCGTTCCCGCTCAGGTAGAGCCAGTCGAGGGACGCGATGGAACTCAGGTCGGGGATCGCGCCGTCGAGAGCGTTGTCGCTGAGCACGAGCCGCAGAACGTTCGGCGGAAGCTCCGCCGCCGCCGGCAGCGAACCGCTCAGGCCGTTGCCGAACAGGTAGACGTAGATCAGCGACGTCAGGCTGCTCAGGTCGGGGATCGCGCCCGTGAGGCCGTTGTTGTAGAGGAGGAGAATCCGCAAGCCGGCCGGCAGCGAGGATGCGGCCGGCAGCGACCCGGTCAGCGCGTTCCCGTCCAGGCGGATATCCGTCAGGCTGGTGAGGCCGCTCAGGTCCGGGAAGGACGACCCGTCCAGCGCGTTGTCGCGGATCCAGAGCTGCTGGAGGCCGGTCGGCAGCTTGTCGGCGCCCGGCACGGCGCCGCTGAACCCGTTCTCGTCCAGGTGCAGGTGGTCCAGTGCCGTGACGCCGCGCAGGTCGGGAATCGTCCCGCTCAGGTCGTTGCCGATCAGCCGGAGGAACTGCACGCTGGCCGGAAGCGCCGGAATGCCCCCGGTCAGCTCGTTGTCCGTCAGGTCCACCTGGAACAGACTCGTCAGGCTGCTCAGGTCGGGGATCGCGCCAGACAGTCGATTGGTCGGGAGATTGAGAAAGCGGAGCCCCGTCGGCAAGGCAGGAATGCCGCCTGTCAGGTCGTTGCTCGACAGAGTGAGTTCCTCGAGGTTCGAGAGACCGCTCAGGTCGGGAATGGAACCCGTCAGCGCGTTTCCCTTGAGATCGAGATTCGTCAGGCTGGCCGGCAGAGCCGGGACGCCGCCGGTCAGGCCGTGGCCCGTGATCCGGAGGAACTTCAGCGCGCTCAGGCCGGTGAAGCTCGTCGGCAGCGCGCCGTCGAAACCATGGGGAACCGACGGGAGCACGAGCGAGGTGACCCGGCCGTCCGGGAAGTCGATGCCGTCCCAGTCCGCCATGCTGACGGCGGACGACCAGTTCAGCGCCTGTGCCGGCGAATCGCCCTCCAGCGTCTCCTGGATGTCCAGCAGGAAAGCGCAGTCGCCCGCAAGGGCCGCGGCCGCCGCAGCGTCGGCGGGATTCGTCGCCGTCACCGCGGTCGACGTGGCCGAACAAGCGGTCCTGTCCGCCACCATGACGACGACCGCGCGGGTGGCCGTGAGCGGGGGCGTCTGGCCGTCCGACGCTACGACGTTGAAGCTGTAGCTGGCCTTCGCGTCGTGGTCGAGCACCGTGCCGGAAGCGGTGGAGATCTGCGCCGTCGCCGGGTCGATCCGGAACGCGGAGGCGTCCGTGCCGGTCAGCGAGTAGGCGAGGGTCTGGCCTTCCGGGTCGGTCGCCGTGACCGGCGCGCCGACGTCGCCGGTAACGCCTTCCGTCACGCTGATCGTGAGAGCCGTGGCGGGCGAGAAGACGGGCGCCTCGTTCACGTCGGTGACGACGACGGACATCCGCGCGCTCGTATTCAGAGCAGGGGAGGTTCCGGACTCGGTGGCGACGACATCGAACGTGTAGCGTTCCTTCGACTCGTGATCGAGAGCCGTGCCGGAGGCGGTGCTCAACTGACCCGTCGCGGAGCGGATCCGGAACGCGGAGGCGTCCGTGCTGCCCTGCAGGTTTGTCAGCGAGTACTGGATCGTGTCGTTCTCCGGATCCGTCGCGGCGATGGGATTGCCGACGTCGCCGGTCGTGCCCTCCGAAACGTACAACGCAGCAAGGCTGGGCGGGTTGGTGGAGGCGAGGGGAAGCCGCGGCGGCTCGTTCGCGTTCGTGATCGTCACGGTGATCGAGATGGTTCCCGTCACGCTGCTCGCGTCCGTTGCCGTAACCGTTACGTCGTAGGTGTTCAGGCTGTCGCTGTCCGCCGGGTTCTCGAAGTCCGTGCGGGCCAGCGCAAGTTCGCCCGTGCCGGCGTTCAGCGTGAAGCTGGCGGCGTCCGCGCCCGACTTCGCCCAGGTCACGGCGCCGGTGTGGCCGGTGACGACGGGCGTGGGCGATGTCCAGGCCGTGTTCTCGGCGACGCTCGTGTCGGCGAGGCCGGTGATGGTCAGCATGGGCGGCGCGTCCGTCGATGTGGACGCCGTGCTCGCCGGCGTGGAGGCGCCGTTCGGGTTGGTCGCCATGACGCGGAAGTCGTAGGCGGTGGACGGGTCGAGACCCGAAACCGTCGCCTCCTCCTCGTTCGCCCCCGTGGTGGGGCCGTCCGTCCAGACGCCCGAGCCGGCCGTCCGGTACTGGACGGCGAAGCCCGTCTCGTCCGGCGAGGCGTCGGACCAGGTCAGGCGGACCGCGCTTGAACCGGCCGAGGCCGCCGCGAGGGAGGTCGGGGTCTTCGGCGGCGTTCGGAACTCGAGGGCGCATTCAGCGCGGCAGTCGCGAGTGATAACGGTCAAGTCATCTTCGTTCGTTTCGTGCCACAGGACGTTCCTGTCGCCGTTGTCGTTCGTGGCGTAGAGGTCGACGTAGTAGGTAGTGCTTGGCCGGAGTCCCGTGACATTGCTCGACGTAGCGCCAGCCGCAAGCTCCAGGAACGTGCCGTTCCTCCTTTCCTGGTCCATTCGCCAGTAGCCCAGCGTGATCGAGGTGGCGCCTGTCGCCTCTCCGCCCCAGGTGGCAGTGGCCGTTGTCGAGCCGGTTGTCGCCACGCGGAGGAAGGAGGGCGGCGCGGGCAGGCGGTCGTCATCACTGCCTCCGTACTGGCAGAGCGCGCTGGACGTGGAGTCCTCGTCGTCGCTGTTCCGCGCGAGGATCCGGCACAAGATGGGGTCGTCCTCGTCAGTTCCCACGTTTACGGACCCGGACGTTGCGCCGGCGAGAAAGTCCTCCTCGTCGTACCAGCCGAAGCGGTCGGCGTTCGGGTCCCCGTCGTCGTCGAGGAACTGCACATGGTAAGAGGCTTCGTCGGTGGCGTTGTCGGTCCAGGTGAGGGAAAGCAGGCCGGACGAGGAGTTGTAGGTGGCGGTGACGCCGGTGGGCCGGGCGGGCGCGGTCTTCTGAGTGGCCGTGTTGCTCGGTGAGGACAGGCCGCCCGCGTTGCCGGCGATTACGCGGAACTGGTACGAGGTACTCGGATCCAGCCCGTACACCGACCATTCCACGGCGTTCGAGTGGATTCTCGACGCCGTCTCCCAGGGGTTGCTGCCCGTGCGGACCTGGATGTCGAACCAAGCCTCGTTGTTCGAGTTGTCGACCCAGTCGAGGTAGACGGCGGTCGATCCCTGGCTGTACGCGTCCAGCACGCTCGGCGCCGCCGGCGCGGGCGGCGGCGTGGCCCTGGCCGTGTTGCTGGGCGAGGAGAGCCCGTTCGTCGTGTGCTTCGCGAAGACGCGCAAGTCGTAGGCGGTGGAGGTCGTCAAGCTGGTTACGGCAAGCGAGGCGGCGTCGGCCGGCGCTTCGTCCGTGAACGCCGTCCAGGTTCCGGACGACGTCGGCTTGTACTCCACGACGAAGCTCGTCTCGCCGCTCGAGTTGTCCGTCCACTTGACCCGGATGGAGGTCGAGGAAAGCGGGCTCGCCGCGGCGCCGGTGGGCGCCGTGGGCGGCATGGTGAGCGGCACGTGGGCGCTCGCCGTCGAACCGTGGGCGTTTCGGGCGACGACGCGAACGTCGTAGGACGTGCTGCCGGCAAATCCCGACACGGTGCCGGATGTGGCGTTGCGCGCCGCCGTGCCGGCCTGTGTCCAGGCGCCGCCGCCCGTGCGGCGCTCGATCCGGAAGCCCGTTTCGTCGGAGGAAGTGTCCGTCCAGGTGACTTGCACTCGCGTGGAGTCGAGCGCGGCGGCCGTAACGCTCGTGGGCGCCGTGGGCGGGCCGTGAGTCTTCGCGCGCACCACGTTGCTGGGCGTCGAGTCCCCGTTCACGTTGCTGGCCACGACGCGGAAGTCGTACACGGAGTTCGCGGTCAGACCCGTGACGTTGGCGGTGGTGGCGTCCGGGCCGGCGGTTGCCCCCGTCGTCCACGCGCTGTCTCCCGGTAGCCGGTACTCCACCCGGAATGCGGATTCGTTGGAGGAGTTGTCGCTCCAGGTGGCGGTGACCGCCGTGGGGCTCGTCGGCGTGATGCCCAGCCCGGTCGGACCCGCTGGCTGGCCGGCGTCCGTCTTCACCGACACGCTGTCGCTCGGTGAGGAAAGGCCGTTCCCCGAGCTGGCCCGGAGCCTGATCTCGTAGGTGATTCCCACCGTCAGGCCGGTCAGGGTGCCGCTTGTGGCGTTGGCCGTTACGGAATCGCCGGAGGCCGTCCATGCCTCCGCGCCGGCCACCCGGTACTCGATGACGAAGCCCGTCTCGTCCGTCGAGTTGTCGTTCCAGCTCAGGCCGACGGTCGTTCGGTCGAAGCTCGTCACCGCCAGGCTGGACGGCGCCGCCGGCGGCATGGTCAGGGTGACGGTCGCGCTTTCCCCCCTGCCGTTGCCGTTCGTGGCGGTGACGCGGAACTCGTACTCCGTGCTCGGGCTCAAGCCCGTGATGCGGGCCGACGTGCTGTCCGGGACCACGGTGGTCGAGACCGTCCAGCCTCCGCCGCCCGTTGCCCGGTACTCGATGTCGAAGCCGGCTTCGTTCGTCGAGCCGTCCCGCCAGACCAGATCGACCGTCGTGGAACCATCCCGCGTCACGGCGAGGCCGGAAGGGGCCGGCGGCGCGAGAGCGGGGCCGACCGTCACGACGTTGCTCGGCGTCGAACGGCCGTTCGGGTTCCAGGCGAGCACCCGGAACTCGTAGCCCTGTCCCTGCGTCAGGCCGGAGACGGTTGCCGCGGTGGCGCCGGGAGCGCCGGAGGCCCGAACCCAGGCCGTGCCGTCGCTCTGCTGCACGATGTAGCCGGACTCGTCCGCGGCGTTGTCCTCCCAGGTGAGCTGGACCGTCCTCGCATCGAGCGAAACGAGCTGCAGGCCGGTCGGCCCGGGCGGCGGCGTCCGCAGGAAGACGGGCGGGGAGAAGCTGATGTTGTCGTCCGTCAGGGAATCCGTTGCGCCATGGAAGGAACCCACGGAGAAGGCGTAGCTGGTGCTCGGGGCAAGCCCCGCGAAGGTGAGCGTGTCGCGGTCTGCTTCGACGAACGATCTGTCGGAGTAGACCGCGGGATTCTCGTTGCGGTCCTCGTAGTCGTCCTCGGGGAGCCAGTCGCCGCTTCGCGCGACCGCGAAGCGGTCCGCGTCGGTCGAGTTGGCGGTCCAGGCCAGCCGGACGGTGGTGGAGTCGACGGCCTCCGCCCCGAGGGTCGGCCGGTGCGGCCGGGAGAGCGTGCCGTGGGCCACGATGTTGCTCAGGCTGGAGGTGCCGTTCGCGCTCTTCGCCACGACGGCCCAGAACGCCGCGTCGTCGCCGTTGTACGTGCCGAAGGTGTAGGTCCAGCTCCTCGCGGCCTTGACCGCCGTGCCGGCGGGGGAAGGGCCGTCCGGTTCCCAGGCCAACGAGGTTTCGCCATCGCGCAGCCAGAGGATGGCGAAGCTCGTGTGCGCGGTGGCGGTGTAGTCCCAGGTGAGGGTAAGCGTCCCGCCAGTCGTCTCGATAGCGAGGTTGGAAGGCGGCGGCGGCGGCATCGTCAGCGAAGCGGACGTGCTCCAGGCGGAGCCCCCGCTCTCGTTGATTGCCCGGACCCGGAACTCGTAAGCGGCGCCCGGCGTGAGACCTGCCGCGGGCCATGAGGTCGTCCCCTGCCCGAGGCGGGCCAGTGTCGACCAGCTTCCGTTCCCCTGGCGGTAGTCCACGTCGAAGCCCGTCTCCTGCGCGGAACTGTCGGCCCAGGTCAGCTTGACGGCGGTGGAGCCTCGGGCAACCCCGGTCAGGTTGCTCGGGGCCGCCGGAACGGTCCTGTAGGTGATGGCGGGGCTTACCGCGGCGCCCTGACTGTTGCGTGCAAGTACGCGGAACCGATAGACGGTGTCGATCGCAAGTCCGCTGACGGTGGCCATCGTCATGTCGCGGTTGACGGTCGCCACCGTGCTCCAGTCCGCGCCAACCCACTGCTGGACCTCGAAGCCCGTCTCGTTGGACGAGTTGTCATTCCACGAGATATCCACGCTGGTGGCGCTTGCCGGCGCCGCCTTCGGGTCTGCGGGTGGCGCCGGAAGGGGAGCGGGCGCGCTGCCATGGGGAGCGTTCGGGGGCGCAGCCGGCGTGGTGAACCTGACCACGTTGCTCGGGAACTCGAGCTCGGGCGGCTTGGGAAGGCCAGGGTCGTCGGTGGGCAACTGGGACCGGAACGGCCAGAGACTCACGACGCGGAACTCGTAGGCCGTGTCGAGCGAGAGGCCCAGGAGGGTCGCGGCCGTCACGTCGGGGGAGACAACGGCGACTACGCCCCAGTCACCCCCCCCCCCGGAGGTGCGGAGTTCCACGGCGAAGCCGTACTCGTTCGGCGAGCGGTCCGTCCAGGAGAGGTAGACCCCGAGCCCGGAGTTGAAGACTGTGGCGACGGGAGGGTTGAGCGTCGGCGAGGCCGGCGGAACGTGATCGCTCATCCGTGCCGTCAACGGAAGGGTGACCCTCGCCACGTTCGCCACGTCGGCCGAGCCCGACTGTCCGGCAGTTACGGGTTGCCCTGCGTAGACGACGGTGGCGGGATGCGAGAACCACGGAATCCGCGTCGAGCCGGGAGCGGTGTTGCGGGGGCCGTAGGCCATGACCGTGTGGCGCGCTCGCTGGCTGGGATAGCTGCTGAGGTCGACATAGCCGTATGCGGCGGTCATGGCCCAGAACGCGACTTCGTCATCGACGATGGCGCGCTCGTGGTGGCCGCCCAGGTTGTGGCCGAGTTCGTGAGCGAACGTCATCCAGTAGCCCCGGTTGTCCTGGCTGCACCTCAGGTTGTTCTCGGAAAGGCCGTACTCCCAAAACCTGGCGTTCGGCTGGGGGACCGCTGCGTCGCTGCCGGTCACTTCCCGTGGACGCGCCCAACCGAGGCCGCAGAGCACGGTCGACGGTCCCACGGCCCAGACCGAGACCAGGTCGGCACGGTGAATGGAACGCAGCTCGCGAGCTGGTCGGTGGTACTGGAGGATGTCAATCCACACCCCCGGGAAGGTCTCGTAGAGCACCTCCGTCGCGTCGGGCATTGGAGCGGAGACATACTCGTACACGGCGTTCAGACTGTTGTTCCGAAGGATCGTGTTCGCGAGGTCGACGCCGCCCTGAAAGAAAGTCTCCCTTTCGTCTCCGAGCCTGGCTGCGGCCCCCGCCGTGTAGAGGACGAGTACGCGGATGGTGACGGGGTCCGTCTGGGCTCCGGAAACCTGCTGGATGTCCCCGGCCTTCACCCCCGGCGGTCCCTGGACCGTAGCGGGGGCCGGTTGTTCTCGGGCCTGGCCTTCCGAAGGCGGGAGAGGCGGGATTCTCACCTCGCACCATTCCGGGTGCTCATCCGTGTGGTCGTGCCCATCCGTGTGCGCGTGGGAATGCCCGGCAGTCGCGGCTTCGGCGCTCTCGGGCGGCGAAGCCTGGACATGCCCTTTGCCATCGCTGGTGGCCTGGATGTCGTAGATCTGGCCGTCCGGGCGGTCATAGAAGCCGAGGAGGTGGCCGTTCTCGAGCGTCAACTGCACGCTGTCGTACGAGTTTCCGGCGAGGCGGCCGGTCCAGGTCACGTTGCCGTTGCCCCGGTCGCCGAAGTAGCCGCGTTCCACGGTGATGACCTCGCCGTCCGGCGCAACGAGTTCAAGAACCGGCGGCCCTGAGCGCAGGAGGTCGAGGTCCACCCTGGCGGGTGTCCGCACGGGCGCTGCCGCGGCGCCCGTGCGCTGGGACGCCGCAACGGTGCTCTGCGGCGCTGCAACCGCTCCCTGAACGCCCTCGATCTCGCCCGTGGGATTCAACGTGAGGAGGCGCTGGGGTAACGCCGGACCGAGCGCTCCGAGGCACGCGAGAAGAGCCACGAGGAGGATTCGGACCGGGGCCCGCGGCCTGGCCCCTGGCGCGCGGCAGAGGTCGGCAGCGCCCACGACGTTCCCGGCGAGACCTCGCGCGATGCTTCTGGCCTGGGCGCCTTGGACCTTGAAACGTTCGGCCGTTTCGGGTTCAGGGGGAGCTTTCTGCACTTTCGGGGTGTGATTCTAGCCGGTAACCCCGCTTCTGGTGAGGAACTCGCACCAGGAAGGCGGCGAGACGGGTCTCGTTGCGTCCAACGTCGGCCTGGCCTCGCCCCTGGCCGCCAAGCTCGTCAAGGCGCACCTGGGTCTGAGGCTTTCACGGTCGGGGTCCTCCGGGGCATGAAGAGAGAAGGGCTTGAATGACACGGATGGTTCGGATAGTGTCCCGTGTATGGTTGTTGAGAGTGATTAGGGCTCCTATAGTAGGCAAAGAGAGGCAAAACCTGACAGAAACATGGAAACCTCGGTTGGCTTGTCGTCCCACCTCGCGCCATGGCTGGCAGGTCGCCGGCGGTCGCTCCTGCGCCGCCTGGTCAACGTGTCCACTCGCCCCGGTCTGACGTCGCTGGCGGGCGGGTTGCCGGCGGTCGAGCTGTTTCCGGCGGCCCGTTACGGCGCGATCCTGACGGAGCTGCTCGCGGATCCGGGATCCGCGCAGTACGGGGCGCGCAGCGAGGCTATGAAGGAACGGGCGGCGTGCCTGCTGAGGCGGCGCGGCGTCGAATGCCGCCCCGAGGAGATCGTCATCACGACCGGCGCCCAGCAGGCGCTGGACATCGTGGTGAGGGCGTTCGTCGGCCCGGCCGACGTCGTGGCGGTCGAGCGCTTCGCCTACACCGGCTTCCGTGAGGCGTTGGCCGCCGTCCGCGCGACGGAGTGTGTTCTGCCGAGCGACCTTCGGACGGGCATCGACGTCGACGCGCTGGAGGAACGCCTCGAGCGCGGCCTGCGCGTGAAGCTGCTCTACGTCATTCCGGACGCGCACAATCCGTTGGGCGTGAGTCTCCCGGTCGTTGCGCGACGGCGGCTGGTCGAACTGGCTCACGCCTACGACTTCGTCATCCTGGAGGACGATCCCTACGGCCTGCTCTGCGTGGACGGCGAGTTCGAACCGCCTCTGGCCGCGCTCGACGCGGAACGGGTGCTTCATGTCGGGACGCTGTCCAAGCTCCTGGCGCCCGCCATGCGCCTGGGCTTCCTGCGCGCGCCCCAATCGCTGGTCGAAACGCTGGACGCGGTGAAGGAGGCCGGCGATCTGGAGTGTTCCAGGCTGACCACGCTCGCGGCCGCGCGCCTGCTCCGGGAACTCGACCTCGAATCGCACCTCGACGTTCTGCGCGCGACCTACCGGCGGCGCCGGGATGCGATGGTCGCCGCGCTCGATGAGTTCCTGCCGGAGGGCTGCGACTTCTCCCGCCCCGGCGGCGGCATGTTCGCGTGGGTCGAACTGCCGGACGGAATCGACGGCGGGAGGCTGCTCGAACGCTGCCTGGCCGAGCACGAGGTCGTCTTCGTGCCGGCGGAAGCCTTCGCCGCTTCCGGCTGTTCCGGCCTGTACGGCAACGCGGCGCGCCTGAGCTTTTCGACCCTGGCGCCGGAGGCCATGCGTCCGGCGGTGGCTGCCTTCGCGGCGTGCGTCGCCGAGGCGATCAATATACCTGCGGAGGACCCTGCGTGATGACGATTGACGAGATGGGAGTTGGCGGCGGCGCGACTGGCGAAGGGAGCGTCCTCGGAACAGATTCCGTTGCCGAAGCGGTGGCCCGCGGCCTTGCCGGGGCGGAGGACTTCTGTCCGATCCTGGGTTTCGACCACCTGGAGCTCTACGTGGGCAACGCGAAGCAGTCGGCCGGTTGGTACTGCCATGCGTTCGGCTTCGAGTGCACCGCGGTGCGCGGGCTCGAGACCGGGGAACGGGCGCGCGCGTCCTACCTCGTGGAGCAGGGCGACATCCGGCTCGTGCTGACCAGTGCGCTGCACTCGTCGCACGATGCCGCCCGGTCGGTGCGCCGGCACGGCGATTCGGTCGCGGTCATCGCGCTGTCCGTGCCGGACGCGGACGCCGCGTTCGATGCCGCCGTGGCGCGGGGCGCCGAGGTGGCCGCGGCGCCGGCGACGGCCGCGGACGAGCACGGCGGGTTCCGCCACGCGGCGATCCGCCTTTACGGCGACTGCGTCCTTCAGTTCATCGATCGCCGGGGCTACGGCGGCGTCTTCGGCCCCGGCTTCCGGCCGGCGCCCGTGATTCCCGGCGCCGCCGCCGGCCGGGACTGTGGTTTGGTCGCGATCGACCACCTGGTGGCCAACGTCGAGTTGGGGCGGATGAACGAGTGGGCGGCCTTCTTCTCGCAGGTGCTCGGCTTCAGCCAGCTCGTCCACTTCGACGACGAGGCGATCTCGACCGAGTACTCGGCGCTCATGTCGAAGGTGATGCAGGACGGCACGGGCGCGATCAAGTTCCCGATCAACGAGCCGGCCGAGGGCCGGAAGAAGTCGCAGATCGAGGAGTTCCTCGACTTCCACGAGGGGCCCGGCGTGCAGCACATCGCCTGCCGGACGAACGACATTCTCGCTACGGTCACGCGTTTGCGCGAGAACGGCGTCGAGTTCCTGCGCGTGCCGGCCGCCTACTACGAGGACCTGGAGCGGCGGGTCGGGAGGATCGACGAGCCGGTCGATCGCCTGGCGGAGCTCGGCATCCTCGCCGACCGCGACGAAGACGGCTACCTGCTGCAGATCTTCACCAAGCCGGTGGAGGACCGGCCCACGCTGTTCTACGAGATCATCGAGCGGCACGGCGCCACCGGCTTCGGCGCGGGCAACTTCAAGAGCCTGTTCGTGGCGCTGGAGCGGGAGCAGGCGGCGAGGGGCAACCTTTGAGCCAGGATCTGCGCGAGGCGACGGTGAGCATCGGCGAGGTCGCTGCCCCGGCCGAGGATCTGACGACGGGAGGCGCAGGCTTCATCGAGCGGGCGCAGACCCGGGGCGAGCTCTTCATCGAGCAGCCCTACGAGCTCTACAGCGAGGCGAACCAGCGCACTTGGCGGCGCCTCTACCGGGCGCTGGCGGGGAAGTGGGAGCGGTACGCTCACCCGCGCTTCCGGGACGGCGTTGCGCGGCTGGCGCTCGACCCGGACCGGATCCCGCGCCTTGCGGACATCAACCGCTTCCTTGAACCGCTGAGCGGGTTCAGCGCGCGGGCGGTCAGCGGCTATGTGCCGGCGTACCTGTTCTTCGACTGCCTCCGCCGGCGCGAGTTCCCGACGACGATCACCGTGCGGGGCGGCGACACGCTGGACTACCTGCCGGAGCCGGACATCTTTCACGATCTGGCCGGGCATGTGCCGATGCACACGGACCCGGCGTTCGCGGAAGTGCTCGTGCGCTTTGGCGAAGCGGCGCGAGTGGCCGGTCGACGCGCGCGCGGCGGCGGCGATTGGCGGAGCGTCGAGAGCGCGCTGCGGGCGATGGCGCGGTTCTTCTGGTTCACCATCGAGTTCGGTTTGATGCGCCGTCCGGGTGGCGACGGACTCTGCGCCTACGGCAGCGGCCTCCTGAGTTCGGCGGGCGAGATCGGACACGCGCTCGAAGCGCCCGAGGTGGATCGGGCGCGGTTCGACCTCGACCGGGTCGTCAACCAGAGCTTCGAGATCGATTCGCTGCAACCGCTGCTATTCGTCGTCGACGGCTTCCGCCACCTGGAGCGCGAAGTGCGCCGCCTGGAGCGCTGGCTCGGCGAGGGTCGTCTGGACAACGTGGCCCCGGGCGAGCCGGCGGTCAGCCGGGAGGACCTGCAGTCGTTCCTGCTCGCAGACTGCAGCTAACGGAGGTCTTTCCCTCGTCAGACCCGGCGGCGCCACGTCCTCGGATCCCGGGATTGGTGCAACACGGCGACGACTTCGATCCATTGCGGCAGCACACGGTAGAAGACCGAGAACGGGAACTTCCGAAGAAGAGCGCGCCTGACCGCTGATCCCACGGTCTGGTAGATGTCGGGCCTATGCGCGATGCGGGCAAAGACGGCGTCGACCTCCTCCTCGAAGGAGACCAGGACGTGTGGAGCCTCGTCGAGATACCACCTCCCGGCAAGCTCCAGATCCTGCACGGCGGCGGACGTCAGGCGGACGTCCATGGTCGCGCTCAGTCGGCGAAGATCCGTTGGCGAATCGCCGGCCAAGCAGCCGAACGTTCCTCCGGCGCCAGCTCTTCCAAGGCCGCCAACCGCTCATGGATCAGGTCTCGTTGCCACCCGGGGACGGGGATCTCGCCGGGCGTCAGACTGTCCCAGAGCTCGACCACGAGTTCGATGCGTTCCCGCGCCGGGAGATTCAGCGCCTCCTTCTGTATTCGGGTCTTGGCAAGCACGGTTCAAGTGTACAGGCTTCCAGAATGGTGCGACGAGGCTGCAGCCGGGTCGGTGACGGGCTCGCCGTTGGGCTTCAGTAGCCCGGCGGGCGCTCGAAACCGCCGATGCGCCGGCTCAGCCGCCGGGCCAGGTCGAGGGTCGTGCGGTCCTCGAGGAAGGGCCCCGCGATCTGGAGTCCGACCGGCAGGCCGTCCGAGGCGGCGCCGGCCGGGATCACGGTCGCCGGCAGGAAGGCGACCCCGGTGAGGCCGACCCAGAGGGTCTGCTCGCCGTAGGCGCGCTGCTCGCCGTTGACGGTGATGCGCCGCGCGCCCATCGGTTCGCCGTGGTCGTGGGGAATCGCGGTGGTCGGCAGGCAGGGCAGGAGCACGGCGTCCCATTCCCTGAAGAAGTCGTGCCACTTCCGGCGCATCTGGAGCCGGCGTTCGTTCGCCGACAGCCAGGCGCGGTGGCGTTGGGAAGCCCATCGCGCGGCGAGCGCGCCTTCCTCCTCCTCGCGGAGGCCGCGCTCGGCGAGTTCCTCGATCTCCTGGTGGCTGAAGCCGCCGCACATGGCGGCGCCCAGGAGCTGGCCGAAGACGCGCGTCGCGTAGTCGAAGGTGAAGTCGGGCCGGGCTTCGCGATCGACGGTGGCGCCGGCGCTTTCCAGTGCATCCGCGGCCGCATCGAGGCGTTCGCGCACCCGGTCGTCGATGGGGCAGGACGGTTCCTCGAACCACACGGCGACCCGGTAGTCCGAGATGTTGCCGTGGCGAGGCGGCGGCAGCTCCAACCGGTAGCCGGCCGCGTGCCAGTCGTCGGGGCCGGCGAGGAGGTCGAGGCCGAGTTCGAGGTCCTCGACGTTGCGAGCCATCGGCCCGGCGACGGCGATGTCGGCCTGGGTCAGGGTGCCGGGAGGACCCGGGATCTGGCCCAGCGCCGGCACGATGCCGTAGCTCGGCTTGTGGCCGAAGATTCCGCAGGTGGAGGCCGGGCCGCGGATCGAGCCGCCGATGTCGCTGCCCAGTTCAAACGGAGTGAACCCGGCCGCCAGGGCCGCGGCCGATCCTCCCGACGATCCGCCCGGCGTCCGCTCCAGGTTCCAGGGGTTGTTCGTTTGCCCGAACACCTCGTTGTAGCTCTGGGTGTCGCCGGCGTAGATCGGGAGGTTCGTCTTGCCGAAGACGATGGCGCCGGCGGCGCGGAGGCGGGCGACCGGCACCGCGTCGACCTCGGGAACGTGGCCGCTGAGCTCGGGCGCGCCGGACGTCGTGCGCATGCCGACGGTCTGGAACGAATCTTTGATCGTCATCGCGACGCCGTGCAGCGGGCCCAGGTTCCGGCCGTCCGCCAACGCCCGGTCGGCGGCGTCGGCCTCTTGCCGGGCACGCTCGGCGTCGAGGGTGACGACGGTGTTGAGCGGCGGGTTCAGCCGCTCGACGCGGTCGAGCAGGTACTCGAGATACTCGCGGGAAGAAACGCGGCGGGTCCGGATGGCGGTGGCCGCTTCGGTGGCGGACCAGTACGCCGCGTCCAGGGCGGGCGCCGGGTCGGTGGAGATGACGGGAGAGGGTTCGCTCATGGCGCGCAGGCTAGCAGCGGCACACCCGATGGCACCTCGCTTGCAACGTACCTGGCCTGATCGAATCAGGAGCTGGACTATGGTGTGGCCTCACAGGAGACAGGCATGACGATCGTGAACCTCCATCCGCGGCTCGGTGGCGGGAGAGACGCCTGTCGGGTTCTGCTGGCCGTCCTCGCGGCCGCCCTGGCCTTCGGGTATCCCGCGGGAGCCCAGGAGCCGGACGCATCGTCCTCATCCGAGGTCGCTTTCGGTGAGGAGATCGACGTCCGGGTCGTCAACCTCGAAGTCGTCGTCGAGGACGGCGAGGGACGCCGCGTCCCGGGGCTCAGGGCGGACGACTTCCTGGTGCTGGTAGACGGTGAGGAGGTCGATGTCGAGTTCTTCACCGAGGTCTCCCAGGGGCGTGCGCGGTCGACGTCCGGCGCCGAGACGCCGCCGGCCGTGGGCGAGGGCGATGTCGTTGCCACGAACTTCCTCCTCTTCGTCGACGACGAACGCACTCTGGTGGCCCAGAGGCGGCCGGTGTTGCAGGGGTTTGCGGACAGGCTCGGCGTGCTGGATCCGGCCGACCGGGTGGCTGTGGTCGTACAGAACGACGGGCGCCTGGAACTCCTGAGTCCGTTCACGACGGACCGCGAGGCCACCCTGGCCGCACTCGGGGAGCTCGATCGGGGTCGACGTTTGCGCGGGCTGCTGGATTCCCGGCGAATCCTCAGAACGTTCACCGGAGGTCGTGGCGGAACGGCCGCGTACTTCGAAGGGGCGGGACCTCAGCGCTCGGCGTCACGGGCCGCGGCCGACCTCGCGGCTCGAGGCGGGGGGCTGGCGCCCGTCGTCGACCGGGATGCGGGAGGGGAGACGCTTCTCGACAGCCGGACGTTCGTTTCCGAGGGCCTGGGCGCCGCGGGAGGGATCGTGGCGTCCGACCTGGTGTTCGCCAACATGAAGCCCGACAGCTTCGAGCAGGAAGCGAGAGCCTCGATCCTCGAGCAGGATCTGAGCCTCTCGGTCGATGCCGTGGTCTCGGCGATGCGGGCGCTCGATCCACCCGAGGGACGCAAGGTGCTTCTGCTCCTGCCGGGATACTGGCCGACCGGGGAGTTCCGGCCCTCCGGCCGGGGTGCCGGGCTGCGGACCGATCTCGAACTGCTGGACGGTCTGATCGACACCGCGAACCTGTTGGGCTACACGATCTATCCGATGGACCAGCAGACCGGCTCGCCCAACACGAGGTTGTGGCAGAACCTGCGCTACGTCGCGCGCGACACGGGTGGCAGGGCGTTCATGGCGGGGAGCAACGTCTCCGCTCTCGAGCTGGTCGCCAGCGACACGTCGAACTACTACTGGCTGGGTTTCGTGCCCGAGTACCGCCGCGATGACCGCGTACACGACATCGAAGTGCAGGTCCGGCACCCCGGCGTCCAGGTGCGGGCCCGCCGCGGGTACCTGGACCTGTCCGGAGTCGCGGAAGCCGACATGGAGGCTCAACGGCATCTCCTGTTTCCGCGGCAGCCGGAAGCGGACGAAATCAGGCTGAGGGTGAGAACCGGCACCGCCACGTCCCTGCGCGGGAAGCGAATGAGCGTGCCGGTCGATGTCGAGATCCCGGTCGGGAGCTTCACGGCGGTGCCCTGGGACGGCCGGTACGTCCAGCGGTTGGAAGTGCGCTTCGCCACCATCGATCGTGACGGCTGGCGGGCGGAACAGCCGGCGATTCCTCTCGACCTGCGTCACGACGCCGCTCCTTCCCAGGACGGCGTGCACTGGTTCCGCGCCGACCTGGAGATGCGGCACCTGCCCCATACCGTGGTCGTCACGGTCCACGATCCCGTGTCGCGCCAGACGGCGAGCGCCCGCATCGAGGTGAAGCCCTGACGGGAACCCGGACCATCCGTAGTCCGCTCGCAGCCCTTGTGCTCGTACTGGGCTTCGGCTGGCTGGCGGCGGCTCAGCAGCCGGCCGCACCGCAGGCCGAGCTGCTCTTCGGCGAGGAGATCGACGTCCGCGTGATCAACCTGGAGATCGTGGTCGAGAACCGCGCCGGCGAGCGGGTGACCGGGCTCGACAGCGACGACTTCCGGCTCCTCGTTGACGGAGACGAAGTGGATATCGAGTACTTCACCGAGGTTCGAGGCAAGAGGGCCGTGGCCAGCGTCGGGTCCGGCAGCCCTCCGTCGATCGGCGAGGGTGAAACCGTTGCCACGAACTACGTCCTGTTCGTCGACGACGATCACTCGCAGGTGACGCTTCGGCGACCGGTGCTGATTGGCTTCCGGGACCGGCTGGCGGAGCTGCCGGCGGGCGATCAGGTCGCGGTCGTCGTCCAGAGCGGGCGCCAACTGGAGATCCTGAGCCCGTTCACCACGGACCGTGAGGCGACCCGGAGGGCCCTCGCTGAACTCGACAAGGGCGGCCGTTTCGGCGGCTTCCTGCGCACCCAACGGCGCTTGCGGCTTGCCGACGATCGTGGCTCGCCCGGAAGCGGAGGAGCCGTGCCCTCCCGGGACTCGGTATCGGCCGCGTCGATTCGGGGCGAGATCGATTCGGAGGAGTTGGCGCAAGCGGAGTCCTACGCCGGCGAGGGCTCGCTGGACCCTGAGGTCCGATGGCCGGCCAGCGGTGTCGCCACCTTCGCCCCGCTGGGTCCCCAGGGTATCCGGACGTTTGGACTGGGCGGCTGGGTGGCCCCCGACATGCAGTTCCGGGACATGCAGTTCTCCGTCGACGCGGTCGTTTCGACGATGCGGGCCCTCGACCCGCCGGAGGGTCGCAAGGTGTTCCTGCTGCTTGCGGGAAGCTGGCCCTCGGGGGACCTGGGGCTCGCCAGCATCGGAAAGTCGACGGATCTCCACCTCCTGGACGCTCTGATGGACACGGCGAACCTGCTCGGGTACACGGTCTATCCGATGGACCAGCAGGGCGGCTCCGGCGGATGGCTTTGGGCGAACATGCGGTACGTCGCGCGCGGCACGGGCGGCAGGGCGTTCATGGCGGGGAGCAACGTCAGGGCCCTGGAGATCGTCAATGCCGACACGTCGCACTACTACTGGCTGGGTTTCGTGCCTGGATACCTGCGCGACGACCGGGCGCACGACGTGCGGATTGAAGTCAGGGAGCCCCGCCTGCGGGTTCGGTCCCGCCGCGGCTACCTGGATCTGTCCCGGCGCGGGGAAGCCGACATGGAAGCTCTGCGCGAGCTCCTGTTTCCGGCGGAAGCCAAGCCGGGCGGCGGTCCGCTGCTGGTCGAGGTCGGAGCAGCGGAAAGCGTGAAGAGAAGCAGGATGAACGTGCCGGTCACCGTCTACCTGCCGGTGGGCAGGTTCCCGGCGCTGCCTTACGACGGGCAGTTCGTGCAGGATCTCGAGGTTCGCTTCGCCGCCGTCGACCGCGTGGGTCGCCGGACCGGCGCCCCGGTGCAGCACCTGCGACTCGGAGGTGCTTCCCTGCCGGCTGCGGACGATGTCGTGCTCTACCGGACGTCCCTGTCTCTGCGCCGGTTGTCCCACGACGTGGTGGTCACCGTGCACGATCCACTGTCGCGAGAGACCGCCAGCGCGCGCATGCGGGTGGCGCCGCAAAGGGTCGAGCCGAATCCCTGACAGAATCGGCTGCGCGTGGGTTACTCCAACTCTCCCAGGTCTTCACTCGTACTCGCGGCCGTTCTGATCCTCGCCTGGACCCAGGCGGCTGAAGCCCAGCCGCCTTCCGGGCAGTCGGACGAACCGGCCCCCGATCTCTTCTTCGGCGAGGAGATCGACGTCCGGGTGGTCAACCTGGAGGTGGTGGTCCAGGATCGGTCGGGCAACCGGGTGCATGGGCTCGAGGCCGACGATTTCCGGATCTTCGTGGACGACCTGGAGGTGGGGGTCGACTACTTCACCGAGATCCTGGAGAACCGCGCGGTGGAGTCGCGCGGGGGCGAGGCGCCGCCGGCGATCGGCGAGGGCGATTCGGTGCCGACGAACTATCTCCTGTTCGTCGACGACGACCACACTCACGTCACGTTCAGGCGCCCGGTGATCCGCGGGTTCGCGCGCCAGTTGGCGAACCTGGGGCTGCGCGATCAGGTCGCGGTGGTGGTGCAGAGCCGCCGCCGGCTGCGGGTCCTCAGCCCGTTTACGACGGACCGGAGAGACACGCGCGCCGCGCTGGAGGAACTCGAACGGGGACGCTCCTTCGGTGGAGTGCTGCGCTCGCCGAGGATGATCGACCAGCGGATGCTGGCCAGCGGCGAGAGCGGAGGCCTGGCGCCGGGGGCGCGGTTCGACGAGGATCTGACTTCCGTGGCCGCCGACCTGCAGGTCGCGTCGATGAACCTGCCGCAGGCGGTCAACGAAGCGCGGGCGGAGAGCCTGGCTCGCGATCTCGAGTTCTCGGTCACCGCGGTCAGTTCGACGATGCGATCGCTCGATGTGCCGGAAGGACGCAAGGTGCTTCTGCTCGTGGCGGGAGACTGGCCGGTCGGTCTGTTCCGGCCCGCCGGCCAGGGGATCGGCCTCCGCTCCGACTGGGAGATGCTGGACGGTCTCGTCGATACGGCGAACGTCCTCGGCTACACGGTCTATCCGGTGGACCAGCAGAAAGGCCCGAGCCTGATGCGTTGGCAGAACCTGAGGCAGGTGGCGGACAGGACCGGCGGGAAGGCGTACGTCGCGGGAGCGAACGTTGGCGCGCTTGGGCGGGTCAGCGAGGACGTGGCGAACTACTACTGGCTCGGCTTCGTGCCGGAGTACCGTCGCGACGATCGGGCGCACGAGGTGCGGGTCGAGCTCCGGCGGCCCGGCCTGCGTGTGCGTTCGCGCAGGGGCTACGTCGATCTCTCGCGGCGAGCCGAGGCCGATATGGAGACGCAGGGCCGGCTGCTCTTTCCCGACGAGACCCGGACCCACGGGGAGCCGGTGCTGCGTGTGGAAATCGGCGAACCCGAACCGACCGGACCGTTTCGCCGCAAGATGCTGGTTCCGGTTACCGTCCACGTCCCGGTGGGCTACTTCCCGGTGTTTCCGTTCGAGGATCGGTTCCTGGCCCGTCTGGAACTCCGCTTCGCCGTCGTCGACCGCAACGGCCAGCAGGCGCGGATGCCGGTCATTCCGCTCAGCCTGGCCGGCAGGACGCAGCCGGCGCCGGATGCCGTCGTGCCCTACGAAACCGTCCTGACCTTGCGCCGGAGGCCGCACGACCTCCTCGTCTCCGTCCACGACCCGGTCAGCCGCCAGACCGTCAGCGTGCGGACGCACATCAGGTTGCGGATGGAACCGACAACGACCGGCGGGGGCTTGCCTTGAGCCTGGTCGACGGCGTCGGCGGCGCCTTCGTGTTCAGCGAAGACCCGAAGCGGCTCGCCGACTGGTACGCGGAGCACCTCGGCATCGAGTTCGAGGGCAGCGAGGAGTTCGGGGCTTTCTACGTCCGCTACGTGGCGGCGGATCCGGACGATCCCGCATGGGTCATGGACACGACATTCGCGATCATGAAGGCGAAGCGTCCAGTGCCGCGGATGGCGCGCAACGAGGGCGCGGAACAGGGCGACATGTACGGCGATCAGCCGTTCATGGTGAACCTGCGGGTACGCGACCTCGACGCCCTGCTGGCGTACCTCGCCGAGCGGGGCGTCGAGCCGCTGCGCAGGGACGACGAGGGCTACGCCCTGTTCGCGTGGATCCTGGACGGAGAGGGGAACCGGGTCGAGCTGTACCAGCCCCGGGTGGAAGCGGCTCTCGGCGCCGCGCAGGCCTGATTGCCGCTACTCGAGGCCCAGGCAGGCGTCCTTCGCGCCGGCCGGGTTCATCGCCTCGGCGCCTTCGCCGATGTAGACGATCTTCCCGTCCTTGCTGACCACGTAGGTGACGCGGTTGGCGGCCGTGGGGAATCTCTCCATCATGCCGCCGTACTGCTTGGCGACCTCGCCGCCAACGTCGCTCAGGAGCGCGAAGTCGAGCTCCAGTTCCTCGGCGAACCGCTTGTTTTCGTCCAGCACGTCGGTGCTGATGCCGAAGACGATGGAATCACTGCCCGTGAAGTCGGAGATACCAGCCTGGTATCCCTTCATTTCCATCGTTCAGCCGGCGGTGAAGGCTTTGGGGAAGAAGGCCAGGACGACGTTCTTCTGGCCGGCGAAGGACGACAGGGTCACCTCGTTGCCGTCGGTGCTGGGCAGGGTGAAGTCCGGCGCGGCGTCGCCGACGGCGAGGTCCGCGGCGGCCGCACTCGCCGGGGCGAGCGTGACGGCGCTAACGAGCATTGCGGCTGGCACGAGGCTTCTCATCGGTTCTCCGTTCAGGGGCCGCCCCTCTCCTGGAGTTCGGACGGCGTCGCTTGGTGGTCGTGGCGGCGGGAGTGTAGCTTAGACTGGCAGCCCGTTGCACATGAGCTTCGAGGATGGAGTTGAGCAGATGATGAAGACGACCGGACACCGCATCGCTTTCCCTGCCGGCGCCGCCGCGCTGTTGAGCACGGCGCTGCTCCTGCCCGCCGCCCTGCCCGCCGTCGACGGGGACGGCGACATTCCGCGGATGGCGAACGGGAAGCCCGACCTCACAGGCGTCTATGACATAGCGACGCTGACGCCTCTCGAGCGCGATCCCGAGTTCGGGGACAACCTGTACCTGACCCCGGAAGAGGCCGAAGAGATCGCACAGGCGGTCGCCGACCGCCGGGCCGCCGATCTCGAGGCCAGCGACCCGACCCGGGAGGCGCCGCCGCCGGGTGGCGACGGCTCGCCGGGCGCCGCGGGCAATGTCGGCGGCTACAACGATTTCTGGCTCGACTACGGCAGCCGCTCGATCTCGATCGACGGCCGGTTCCGCACGTCGCTCGTCTTCGATCCGCCGAACGGCCGCCTGCCGGAGATGACGCCGGAGGCGCAGCGGAAGCGGATGGCCTTCTTCTCGCTGTTTCGCGAGAACACGGGGACCGCCTGGTGGATCGAGAACGACGGCCCGGGTCCCTACGACGACATGGAGCAGCGTCCCCTCGGCGAGCGTTGCATCCTCGGATTCGGTTCCACCTCCGGTCCGCCGATGCTGCCGACCGCCTACAACAACCTGAAGCGGGTGGTGCAGACCGAGGACTACGTGATGATCCTCGCCGAGATGATCCACGATGCCCGGATCATCCGCATCGGCGGCGCACACCTGCCGGCCGGGATGACGGCCTACATGGGCGATTCAGTCGGTCATTGGGACGGCGACACGCTCGTCGTCGAGACGAGGAACTTCGGCGGCAAGCCCGGCATGTACACCTATGGCGCCGGCGAAGAGCTGAAGGTCACCGAGCGCTTCAGCCGGATCGACGAACACACGCTGAACTACAGCTTCACCGTCGAGGATCCGACGACCTGGGAGACGGCCTGGAGCGGCGAGTTCCCGTGGCCGACCGCCGCCGGCCGGGTCTACGAGTATGCCTGCCACGAAGGGAACTACGCGCTCGGCAACATCATGCGCGGCGCCCGGTTGCTCGAGGCCGATGCGGCCGCCCCGGCCGGCGGCGGCGAGTAGCGTTCCGGGGGGCCGGTCGGCCGGCCTGGCGTTGGCGGCCGCCGTAATGGCGGTCGCGGGCTGCGCTGAGCCGAGGTCCGACGGGCGGGTGCTCCATGGTGTGCCGCCGGGCTTTGAACTCCACCCGGCGTTCGGGCTCGAGCTCGCGGCCGCCGAGCCTGTAACCGTCGACCCGATCGACCTCGCCTTCGACGAGCGGGGCCGCGCTTTCGTCCTGGAATTGCCGGGCTACCCCGACATGGAGCGCGCGGCCCGGATCGTCGCACTCTCCGACGACGACGGCGACGGGCGCTGGGATGGCCGGCGGCTGTTCGCGGACGATCTCGGCATGGCGGACTCGATCCTGCCGTGGCGGCGCGGGCTGCTGGTGGCGGCGCCGCCGCACCTCGTGTACCTCGAGGACGTGGATGGCGACGGCCGGGCGGACCGGCGCGACGTGCTCATGAGCGGCTTTGCCGAGGGCAATCCCCAGCACAACGTCAACGCGCTGCGCTACGGCCTGGACAACTGGATCCACGGCGTCAACGGTGGCAACGGGGCACGCGTGTTCTGGCCGGGCGCTCCGGATGAGGTCGAGGACATCGGCCAGGACGACTTCCGTGTCGACTTCGACTCCGGCCGATTCGAGCGCACCGGACGTGGCGCCGGCGGCTTCGGCATGACCTTCGGGCCCTGGGGACGCGCCTTCGGCACCCACAACCTGAATCATCTGAGCCAGATCGTCATCCCGCGCCGCTATCTCGCCGGGCTGCCGGCGGCCTGGCAGGACGGTCGGCTGCGCCTCGCGGCGCCCGCGGACGGCGGTCCGGCCGAACTGTTCCCGATCGGCGTGCGGCAGACGCGTCCGAACCACCCCGAGCAGTCGAACCGCTTCTCGGCCGCGTGCGCGGTCACGGCGTACGCCGCCGGCGCGTTCGACGGCGCCGGACTGGATGACCGGGGAATCAGCGTGTTCGTGGCCGATCCGTCCGCGAACGTCGTCCATCGCGCCGTTGTCGATACGGCGGGCGCCGCGGCGGAAGCCGGCCGCGGGCGACCAGGAGTCGAGTTCCTGGCCTCGGCCGATCCGCTCTTCCGGCCGGTCAACCTGACGGTGGGGCCGGACGGCGCGCTCTACGTACTGGACATGCACCGCGGCGTCATCGAACACCCCGAGTGGATACCGGACCCGATGGAGGCGGAGCTCGATCTGTACGAGGGCGACCACCGGGGCCGCATCTACCGCGTAGTGCCTGCCGGCGGCCTGCCGGCCGGGCTCGCGGACTTCCGGGGTTTCGACCGCTCGCGGCCCGACGAACTCCTCGATGCGCTGTCCAGCCCGAACCGGTGGCGGCGGCTGACCGCGCAACGCCTCCTCGTCGAGGAGTTCGCGGAGGACCCGCCGGAGACGGCTGTCCGCGAACTCCGCGACCGGCTGGAGCATGCGCAGCCGCTCGGGCGACTCCACGCGCTCTGGACCCTGAGCGGAATCGGCGCGCTCGACCGGGTGTCCCTTGGTGCGGCCTTCGCCGACCTGGAGCCGGAGCTTCGGCGCAACGCGATTCTGGCGTTCGAGGAGGTGCTCTCGACCGCTGGAGTCGCCGGTGCGCTCGAGCCCGAGCCTGATCCCGCGCCGGACGCGAGCCGCTCCGCGAGTTCGCCCGAGCCCTCGTCACAGGGCGGCTGGGCGACGCTCGCGGGCGAGTTGGTGGCCTCGATCGACGATCCCGACCCGGGCGTGCGGCTGCAGGCGATGCTGACCGCCGGCCTCGCGGTCGGATCGGAGGCCGTGGGCGGCGGCGGCTTCCAGGGCGCGGCGATCCGGGCGGTGGTTGAGGAGGCGGCCCGGCTCGGACGCGACGCGCCGGCACCGGCACCGCGGGACGTGCCCTGGCTGCGGCTCGCCGCGGTCTCGGTCCTGGCTGAGGATCCGGTGAGTTCCCTCGGATTGCTGCTTCAGGCCGGCGATTCCGGCGGCGATGTGGTCGAGCGGGTCGCCGCTCTGGTTCCCGCGGAACGTGTGGCCGAGGTCGTCACCGGCGATCAGGTGCTGAGGGCTCTGTCGGAGTCCGGGGCCGGCGCTTCATCTACGGGCCGTGGCCTGCTCGCGGGTTTGACCGTGGCCGCCGCCGGCGCCGGAGACCGGGGAGTTGACGCTTCGCGCCTGTCGGAGCCTCTGCGTCGCCTGCGACGGTCGGACGACGATGCCCTGGCGGCCGCCGCCTGGCGGCTGAGTTCCGCCGTGGGTGCCCGGCCGACGGCGGAGGAGGTAGCCCTTCTCGACTGCGCCGGCGTCCGGGCGGCCGACCGGACCCGCCCGGTGGAGGAGCGGCTTCAGGCGGTCGCCCTCTTTGGTCTTCGCCGGCATTGGCCTGGCGAATCGGAAGATGTCGACCGCTCGTGTCCGGACGCCGCCGGGGCGGCCGGTACGGGTTCGTCTGGCGGAACCTGGCTGGAGCGGATGGGTGCGCTGCTCGAGGTTGGGCAGCCGCGCGAGATCCAGCGCGCGGCCATGGCGGAGCTGGCGTCGGCGGCCGAGGCGATGGTCACGGCCTACGTGATCGAACGCTGGCCCTACCTGGGACCGGACGCCAGGCGCGACGCGGGCAGCTACCTGATTCGAGGCCGGGGCCGGCACGCGGCCCTTCTCGACGCGCTCGAGAACGGCCGCATCCGGGTCGGGGAGATGAACTTCATCCTGGAGCGGCGCCGCTTCCTGCTGCGTTCGCCAGAGCCGGAGATCCGCCTGCGTGCGCAGGCGCTCTTCGACGACGCCGGCGTCGTCACCCGCGCCGAGGCGCTCGAGGCGATGCGGCCGGCGCTCGGACTCGACGGCGATCCGGAACGGGGCGAGGCCCTGTTCCTCGAACTCTGCGCCCGATGCCACCGGAGCGGAGGGGCTGGCAGCGGACCGGGACCGGACCTCTCCGGTATCGGTCGCAAGAGCGCGGAGACCCTTCTGCACGACATCCTGGACCCGAACGCGGCGGTCGACGCCTCCTACGTGAACTACGTCGTCGAGACGACGGACGGCGAGGTCCACACTGGTTTGCTGGCCGAGAGCACTGGCGGCGGGATCGTCCTGCGAGCCGCTGAAGACCTCCTGATCGAGGTGCCGGCCGAGCGCGTCCGGGAGGTCCGCAGCGACGGTCTGTCGATGATGCCGGAGGAGCTCGAGGCGGGCCTGGAGCCCGCCGACATGGCCGATCTGCTGGCGTTCCTGAGTCTCTAGCCCGCATGTTTCACCGGCTCGGGCGTGAGGGCTGAGTTCGGGGTGGGCAGTCCCCTTGAATGCCGTCCTGGTCTGTCGGTGGCTGGTCAGGTGTCCTGCGGAGTCGGAGTCGGTTCATTTCGGCGTCGGAGTGGCTTGTCCGCAGCGGTTCGGTGCGGTTTTCGGGCGCACTCTGGGCGTGGAGTCGATGCAAGGCGCCGCGTTGTGGTGTCGGTTTTCGTCCGGTCTCAGGCCGGCGGGTGGTAGAGGGGTTTTCTCTGGAGGTTTGCCAGGGCCTGTGCGAAGTCGTTTTGCCAGGGGAAGACGTTGGCCAGGTGGACCCAGATGCGGCGATGGGTGATGCGCAGTCGTGCGGCGATCTTGAAGAAGCGCAGGCGGATGGTGCCGCACTGGAGGTGGGCCTTGTCGGTGTCGGCCAGAGCGAGGCGTCGCACGGCGGCGAGCAAGACGTAGGCGAAGGAGGAGAAGTAGAGGCGGAGTTGATTGGCGGCCATGGTGGCGGTGGAGGTGCGGTCGGCGAAGAGATCGAGCTGCTGCTCCTTGATCCGGTTTTCCATGTCGCCACGGGCGCAGTAGAGCAGCTCGTAGAGCGCCTGCTTGCCGGCGCGGCTCTTGGGCAGATTGGAGACGATGAAGCGGGGATTGCCGCCCTTTTGGAGCCACTCCGCCTTGCCCACCACCCGCCTCTTGCGGGACCAGGAGGAGCGGGTCCTGTAGCGGAACTCCCGGAACCGCCGCGAGGGCTTTTCGGTCGCATGAAATCGCCGCCGCGACTTCGCAAGCGCTTTGGCGAGCCGCCTCGCAAGGCGCGGATTCCTTGCCACGCCGAACACGTAGAAGAGCCCTTCCCTCTCGCACCAGGCCATGATCCGCTCCCGGCAGAAGCCCGAGTCGCCGCGCAGGACGATCCGGGTGTCCGGCCACGCCTCCCGGATCCGGGCGACGATCGGCGCTAACTCGCGGACCGTCCCGGCGCTGGCGTCCTGGTCCGACCGCCGCAGACGCGCCAGCAGCAGGTGCTCGCCGCAGAACGCGTACAGCGGCATGTAGCAGTAGCACCGGTAGTAGCCGTGGAAGAACCGACCCTCCTGCTCCCCGTGCAGCGGATCGTCGGTCGCGTCCAGATCCAGCACGATCTCCTCCGGCGCCTCCTCGAAAGCCTCCAGGAACAGGTCCACCAGCAGGCCGTCCAGGGCCGCGCCGTCCGCCGGAGTCCGCTTGTAGCGGCTACCTTGTGCCTCCTCCGGCCGCGACAACTCCAGACGATTCAACCCCGATGCGCTCGCCAGGGGACGACCCTTGTCCCGCGACCGCCGACGATCGGCGCCCGTGATGTCCGACTTGCCCACCAGCAGCGCCATGAACGCGTCGAGGCGAAGCTGATTGTGGTCATTCAGGTCCTCGTAGCCCAGAGCCAGACCGTAGACCCGCTGAGAGACCAGGTCCCGCACCGTGTGCTCCACCGCCGACGGATCCCGGTGATCCCGAAAACACGACGCCATGCGATCCAGCAGACCGATTCGCGTATCCGTCTCCCGAAGCAGCAGCCCGCCGCCCTCCGTCGTCAAACGGCCACCGTCGAAACAGGCCGTCACACGGCGGCGACCGTGGAAACCGAACTCAAGCTGCGACGGAGTACACTCTGTCTTCACGGGTCTCGCTCCTGTGGACTGTCCAAATGCTTGACAACACTTGGATTATCCGCGGGAAGAGGCCCGATCTCAAATCACCCCGTGAGATATGCGGGCTAGCGCCGGCGGAGCGCTTCGATCTCGAGGAAGCGCTCCTTCAGCCGGACCGCCTGGTCCAGATCGAGCACCAGGTAGATCTCGTTCGGTCTCGGCCCGCGGCGGAGGTAGTCGTAGAGATAGCCGGGGAGCTTGTCGTGACGCCCGAGCGCGCGCCAGAACGATTCCGCCGCGAGGTCACGGGTGCGTTCGGAGAAGGGGGTCACGACCCTGTGCTCGAAGGGCCGAAGGTCGTGCATCGCCTCGAGCGCCAGGTAGTTCAGCCGGCGGACCGTCTCGTCGACGGGGTAGGACAGGACGGAGCCGAAGGGCATCGGGTCGCCGAACCACGGCGGCAGCGACTCGAGCGCCGTGTTCGGCCCCAGCGGATAGGGCTCGGCATCGGTCGCGTGGTTCGTGTAGAGGAGGAGGCGGCCGTCCCAGCCATTACCCTCGAGGGCCTCGATCAGGGCGACCGTCGTGTACTGGTGGTCCGGATGGCTGTCGAGCAGCGGGTTCGCCGTCGCGATCAGGTCGGCGCCCGTCCAGTCGACCTCGCGGCGCAGGTCGGCAACGAGTTCGGTCCAGCTCGATGTGAACGGCCGGGTGGCGAGTTGCGGTTCGGTGTTCAGCCGGCGGAAGAGGCCCGGATCGTCGAGGTCGGCCAGGATCGAGCCGACGACTTCGGGCCGCCGCTCGTACAGGCGGCGGAGGGTGCCGTCGAAGTAGCCCAGGTTGCGCGCCCGGTTGAACGGGACGTCGCCCAGGAACGGCACCGTCAGGCTGTCCCAGGTTCGCATCCAGCCCTTGATCCGGTAGTGCTCGCCCGTGTCCGGGAACAGGCCGCCGTAGTTCTTGCCGCCGTAGTCGCCGGCCGTGACGGTGACGACGTCTGCACGGGTCGTCGCATAGAGGCCGAAGGAGGCGATCTCGGCGTCGTCGGGGTGGGGGGCGACGACGAGAACGCGGGTCGCCTCGTCGATGGGCGGGTTCTCGAACACGACCAGGCGCGTCTCTCCGAGCTGCCAGCCGATCTGCCGGCCGACCATCTCGATTCGGTCGGCGCCCGCCGCAGGCGAGACATTCAGGTAGCGGCGGCCGGTCGAGCGCGGCGCGAAGGACTGGGTGAAGTTCCGGCCGTCCGCGCGGAACTCGATGCTGGGGGACAGCGACGGCAGCAGGGGTCTGGTCCTGGCCCGGAACTCGAGCAGGGCTGTGACGTCCCGGCTCGGTGCCTCGGCCGGCCAGTCGAAGCCGTCCCGACCGAGGCGGACCTCCCAGGTCGTGCCGTCGCGCTGGTCGAGAGCGTAGTCGTGGGCCTGCCGGGGATCGTGGCGGAAGAAGTTCCGGTAACCGCTTCCCCGGCAGTGCCCGAACAGCCCGACCGCCAGGACCGCGGTCAGCACCAGGGCGATGTTTCGCCGCTCGCGGGTCATCTCTGGTGGGTTCAGGGCCGGGAAGGCGGCGGCGGTGCGCCGATGTAGCGGCAATGGCCGCGCTCACCGAGCAGATCGTCGATTTCGGAGGCCACGGCATCGTCGACGGGCGCGCGGCTGCCGTTCGCGCCGGCGAGAACCGTGCGGTCCGGGAGTTCCAGCTCGAACTCGACCTCCACGCCGCCGTTCCTGCCCCGGCTGCGGCGCCTGTCGAGCAGGTCGCGCAGTTGTTCCAGCTCCTCGTTCAGGGGCTCGTCCGTGGTTCCGGCCTCGCCCCGGAGGTCGAGGTGGATGCGCAGGCGGCGGGCGAGTTTCACCGGCGCCTCTTCCACCGGCACGACCTTGCTGACCACCAGGTTCGGTTCTTCGCGCCGCCGGTCGACGCGGCCGGTGAAGAACAGCACCGCGCCGCGCTCCAGTTGTTCCTCGTACTCGGTGTAGGCGTCGGCGAACAGCACGCCCTCCACGCGCGCGCTCTTGTCCTCGAGCTGGATCATCGCCATCTTCTGGCCGGGATTGCGGCCCTTCTTCGTGCGGGTGGTGCGGAGCGAGCCGAGAAGCGCCCCCAGGACGACCTCCGTGTCGGCCGGCAGGGCCTTCAATTGCTCGACGTTCACGTTGCCGAAGCGTTCGAGCAACTCGCGGTGGTCGTCGAGGGGATGGCTGGAGGCGAAGAACCCGAGCGCCTCCTTCTCGTGCGCCAGCAGTTCGCCGGCGGTCCACGGCGGCACCGCCGGCAGTTCCTGGCCGGCGTCCCCGTCGGCCTCGGGCGAGTCAT
Organism: Candidatus Multivorans sp.; assembly: GCA_965220845.1. GTDB lineage: Bacteria > Acidobacteriota > Thermoanaerobaculia > Multivoradales > Multivoraceae > Multivorans. The sequence continues at coordinate 2,270,554 of CBDCRA010000005.1, read as the reverse complement.
CCGAACCGCCGGCGAACAGCAGGCTGGCCTGGCCGCTCTCGCGGTCGGCCGCCGCTCGCTGCCCGGCCTTGACCGCGGCGCCCAGCGCATCGACCATCGCCGCCCGCTGGTCCTTGCCGTGGATGCCGTCGAAGGCGCCCGACTTGATCAGGGCCTCGATCGTCGAGCGGTTGACGGTCTGGAGCGGCACGCGCCGGCAGAAGTCCCAGAGGCTGCTGAAGCGGCCGCCTTCCTCGCGCGCCTCGAGGATCGCCCGCACCGCTTTCTCGCCGACGCCCTTGACCGCCGACAGGCCGAAGCGGATGTGTCCGTTGCCGCTTGCCTGCTCCTCCCCGGGCTCGAACACGACATGGAAGCGGACGCCGGAGCGGTCGATGTCCGGCGCTCCGACTTCGATGCCGCGGCGGCCGCCGGGGAGCTTCACGCGCGCGCATTCGTCGACGTAGTGGACCAGCTTGTCCGTGCTGTCGGCGGCATAGGTGAGGACGGCCGCCATGTACTGGACCGGGAACCAGGTCTTGAGGTACGCCGTCTGGTACGCGAGCAGGGTGTAGCCGACCGAGTGGGACTTGTTGAAGCCGTAGCCCGCGAACTCCTCGATCAGGCCGAACAGCCGGGTCGCCTGCTGCTTCGCCAGCCCCTTGTCCCGCGCGCCGTCGACGAAGCGCTGCCGGGCCGCGTTGATCGTCTTGCGGCTCTTCTTGCTGATCGCCTTGATCAGCGTGTACGCCTCGCGGAGCGGCACGTCGCCCAGTTCGTGGACGATCTGCATGACCTGTTCCTGGTAGACCATGATGCCGTGGGTGTCGGCCGTGTGCCGGTCGACGATCTCGTGGACCTGCGGGGTCTCTTCGCGGCCGTGCTTGCGGTCGCAGTACGTCGGGATCAGCGCCATCGGCCCGGGACGGAAGAGGGCGTTGGCGGCCACCAGGTCCTCGAGCCGGTCGGGCTTCATCTGCAGGAGCAGGTTGCGCATGCCCTCCGATTCGAACTGGAACGTCCCGGCGGTGTCGGCGCTGGAGAAGACCTGCAGGACCGTGGGGTCGGCGAGGTCGATGTGGTCGAGATCGAGTGGATTCCGGCCCTCGGGGCAGGTTGGAACCGCTTCGGCGATCGCCTCGGGCGGCAGGGTCTCGCGCACGAGCTGGCGGCAGCGCTCGATGATGGACAGAGTCGTCAGCCCCAGGAAGTCCATCTTGAGCAGGCCCATCTTCTCGACCGTGGGCCCGTCCCACTGGGTCACCAGCACGTCCTTCGAGCCCTGGGTGCGGCTGGTGGCCAGCGGCACCAGGTTCTCGAGGGGCTGGGTCGCGATGACCAGCCCGGCGGCGTGGACGCCGCTGTGCCGGGTGATCCCCTCGAGTTCCCGCGCCGTGTCGATGACCTCGCGAACCTGCTCGTCGCTCTCGTACAGCTCCTTCAGTTCCTTCTCGCGGCCCAGGGCCTGCTCGATCGTCACGCCGAGTTCGGCGCCGATCAGCTTCGAGATGCGGTCGACCTGGGCGAGCGGGAGCTCGTGCACCCGTCCGACGTCGCGGATCGCGGCGCGGGCCTTCATCGTGCCGAAGGTGATGATCTGGGCGACGTAGCCGTACTTCTCGCGGACGTACTCCAGGATCTCCGCCCGGCCGTCCTGGCAGAGGTCGATGTCGATGTCCGGGTACTCGCTGCGGTCCGGGTCGGTGAAGCGCTCGAAAAGCAGGCCGTAACGCACCGGGCAGGCGTGCGAGAGCCCGAGCGTGTAGCCGACCATCGTGCCGACGCCCGAGCCGCGCGCTGTGGCCGGGATGTCGCGCTTCCTGGCTTCGTTCACGAAGTCCCAGACGATCAGGAAGTAGGCGCTGATCCGCTTGCCGGCGAGGACCGAGAGTTCATGGTCGAGACGGCGGCGGTGCGCGTCCTCGACCCGGTCGCCGTAGCGCCAGACGAGGCCGGCTTCGCTGAGCTCGCGCAGCGCCCGGTCGCAGTCGGCATGCAGCGCGGCCAGCTCCTCCTCGTCCGGCTGTTCGGCGAGCGGCTCCACGCGGTAGCCGGCGCAGAAGCGGTCGAACCAGGCCCCGCTGCCCGGTTCCGGCTCCGCCGTTCCCGCCGGCAGTGGAGGAGGCTCCAGGCGCTCCACGCGCACGAGCGGCGCGTGGTTGGCGGAGAAGTCGAGTTCGACGTTGCAGCGGTCGGCGATGCGGCGGGTATTGAGCAGGGCCTCGGCGGTCCCTGGCCTGTCGAAGAGCTCGGCCATCTGCTCGGGACTCTTGACGTAGAGCTCCTTCGGGTAGTGGAGACGGTCCTCCTGGTCCTTCGACTTGCCGGTCGAGACGCAGATCAGCGTGTCGTGGCTGTTCCAGTCCTCGGCGGTGAGGAAGTGCGCGTCGTTGTCGCAGACGATCGGCAGGTCGAGGTCGGAGGCGAGGCGGAGGATCTGCTCGTTGACCTCGTCCTGCTCGGGCGTCTCGTGGCTCTGCAGCTCGAGGTAGAAGCAGGGCTCCCCGGTCTCATCGGCGGGGAAGGTCTTCAGGTGCCACTCGGCTTCTCGCTTCGCCCGCTCGTAGTGGTCTTCGCCGCCGGTCTTGATGTTCCGCAAGTGGTACGCGAGGGAGGAGCCGAGGTGGCCGTTGATCGCGATCAGGCCCTCGTTCCACTGCTTGAGCGTTCCCTTGTCCATGCGGGGCTTGTAGTAGAAGCCCTCGATGTAGCTGTCGGACGAGAGCTTGACCAGGTTTCGCCAGCCCGCTTCGTTGCGGGCCAGCAGTACCAGGTGGAAACCGCCGTCGGCGACGCCCTGGGTTTCCTTGAACCGGCGGTCGGACGTCTCCGTCCTGATGTCGGGCGCCACGTACGCCTCGATCCCCAGGATGGGCTTGACGCCCTTCTTCCGGCAGGCCTCGTAGAAGGCGACGGCGCCGAACAGGTTGCCGTGGTCGGTAAGGGCGACCGCGTCCATGCCGAGGCCGGCGATGCGGTCGACCAGGGGCACCATCCGGTTGCCGCCATCGAGCAGCGAGTACTCGGAGTGGAGGTGGAGGTGGACGAAGTCCGGTGCCATGCTCGGATGTTGAGAATCCACGCCGCGCTCGGAACCTCGAACCGGTTCGCGCCGGGCGTCGACGGCGCCTAGCATCTCACCGGCGACAGGCCGACGCAAGCGGCTGTGGAACTGGCCGCCAGGCGGCTTCGCGGCGTTCCCTTGCGTCCTAGTCAGTGTGGCTGCGGCCTCGACCTCTGTCGACTGGAGCACGGCGCTGGCCCGGGCGCCGCTTCTGCCCCTGGCCGTGCTGCTGGCGGTGGCGATTCTCGCCGGCGGCAGGGAGCGCTCGGACCTTCCCGGATTCGATCCGGAACGCCCGGTCGCGGTGGACGTGGCCGTGCCCGCTCTCGGCGCCGCGGCCTGGCAGCGTACCGACGAAGGGTGGACGGCACGAGTGGATGTCCACGCGGTGGAGCAGGCGGGGCGGCCGGTCGCCGGACCGGACCGCGCCTGGCTCCGGTTGCGCGGCGAGGGGTCGCCGCCGGCCGAGCGACGGCTTCGCGTGCGCGGGTACTTCAGCCGGAGGCCGGCGTATCGCAACCTGAACCGGTCGCGGCCGGGCGACTGGGGGCTCAACGTGAAGAGCCTGGGGCTGATCGAACCCATGGGGAGAACGCCGGGCTGGGGCCTTCGGATCGCCGCCAATCTGCGGCAGCGCCTCCTGCGCCCGCTCGACGAGACGTCGGGGCCTGGCGCCCTGCTGGCCCGGGCGCTGGTCTTCGGCGACGCGCGGCGGGTGCCGCCCGAGTGGCGCACCGGGCTCCGGCGGGCCGGTCTGTCCCACTTGCTCGCCGTCTCGGGACTTCACGTCGGGCTGCTCCTGGGCGGCTTCTGGTGGCTGTCCGGTGCGCTCCCGGGGCGGGTCGCCGCGGTCGGCGCGGTTGCGGTGCTGCTCTTCTACGGCTGCCTCGTCGGTCCACGGCCATCGCTGCTCCGCGCGTCGGTGATGGCGCTGCTGGTCATCCTGTCGCTGTCCGTCGAGCGGCCGCCGCAGGCGCTCAACTCTCTCTCCGCCGCGCTCCTCGTCATCCTGGCTTTCGATCCGCCTGCCGCGTTCGATCTGGGCTTCCAGCTCAGCTTTCTGGCTACCGCGGGCATCCTGGTGCTGGCGCCCCGGCTGCTGAGGTGGTGGCGGCGCCCTGCCTTTTCCGGACAGGTGCGGCGGGCGATGGTCGGCCCGGAGGCCCTGATGGTCGGTCTGGCGGCGACGATCGCCGCGCAACTCGCCACCCTGCCCGTCACCGCCTTCGAGATCGGGCTGCTGACGCCGTTCTCGCCGTTGCTCAACCTCGCGTTTGTTCCGCTCACCGCCGTCACGCTCGGCGTCTCGCTGGCCTGGGTCGGTCTGGCGTTCACGGCCTCGGTTCCCGTACTGGGGGAGATCCTGGGACCCGGTGCTCGCCTGCTTCAGGCGCTTCTCGATCTGCTCACCCTGCCGTTCGCGTCGCTCGCACACCTGCCGGCAGGCTCCTGGCTGGCCTTGCCCTTGAGCGTCGACCGGGTCGCCGCGCTGGCGCTGGCGATCTGGCTCGGCGTCCTGGTGTCCGGGTTCCGGCGCGCCTTCTGGGGAGTGGCGCTGGTTCTGGTTTGCACTCCGGCGCTGCCGGACGACGAACCGAGCCTGGCGATGCTCGACGTGGGGCAGGGGGAGGCCATCCTGCTGCGGAGCGGCGAGCGAGGCCCGGTGATTCTGGTGGACGGCGGGGGGTACCGGCGGGGCAACTTCGCGGAGGCGGCGCTGCTTCAGGCTCTCGCGGCGGAAGGGGTTCGACGGATCGACCTGGCGATCCTCTCGCACGGCGATTCGGACCACTGCCGTGGACTGCTCGAGTTGACGTACTACCTGAGGATCGAGCGGCTGTGGGCGGTGCCGGTGGAACTTCGCGACGGGTGCGGGCGAGCCCTCGCCGACCGCCTGGGCCGGCGGGTGCGGGGAGTGGTGCATGGGGAAGGCGGCCAGTTCGGGGCCTGGAGCCTGGAGGTCCTCCATCCTCCGCCGGACCGCGCTGACGGCGGCAACTCCGCGTCGATGGTCGTGCGGGCGTGCGTCGACCGGTCCTGCGCGTTGCTGACGGGGGATGTCGACGTCACGGGCGAGCGGGAACTTGTCGCGCGGGCACGGCGCCACGGCATTGCCCTCCGCAGCGACGTGCTGAAGGTGGCGCATCACGGCAGCCGGACCTCGACCGGTCCGGGGCTGCTGGCGTCGGTAAGGCCGCGTCTGGGGATCGTGTCGGCCGGCCGACGCAATCCGTACGGCCATCCCTCGCCGGAGGTCGTGTCACGGATGGAGGACCGGGGAGTCCGGGTTCTTCGCACGGACCTCCACGGCCGGATCGAGGTTCGCTTCCGCCGCGACGGTGCCGGCGGCCGGCGTCCGGTCGTGCGGGTCGCGGCCTGGCCTCGGCGCCAGCCGGAGTAGGGTCGGCGTCGGGGCTATCCTGCAACCATGTCCTCGCCTCCCTGGCAGGTGATCGCCGTCCTCGGTCCGACCGCCACCGGCAAGAGCGCGTTCGCGATGGCCCTTGCCGCCGATCTGGCCGGACGGGGCCTCACGGTCGAGTTGATCAACGCGGACGCTCTGCAGGCCTATCGGGGACTCAGCATCGGCACGGCGAAGCCCGGACCGAGAGAGCGGACCCGGCTTCGCCATCACCTGATCGACGTCATCGAGCCGCACCGGGCGTTCTCGGCCGGGGAGTTCGCGCGACGCGCGGCCGTGGCGGTGGAAGAGATCGAAGCGCGCGGGGCGCTGCCGATCCTGGTGGGCGGCAGCGGCTTCTACCTGCGCGCGCTGTTCGAAGGGCTGGCGCCGGTGCCGCCGGTCGGCGCCGACGTGCGCGAGGCCTTGCGCGCCGACCTTCGTTCCCGCGGCCTCTGCACGCTCTTCCGGGAGCTTCGGCGGGTGGATCCGGAGAGCGCTGAGGCGCTTGACCCGGGCGATACCCAGCGCGTCCTTCGCGCGCTCGAGGTGGTGCGGGCAACCGGCCGGCCGCTGTCCGAGTGGCAGCGCCGGGGCACGGAGGACCGGCTGGAACGAAGGGTGCTGAAGGTCGGATTGACCCTGCCGAGAACCGTTCTGTACGATGCCGTGGAGAAGCGGGCCGGACGCATGCTGGAGCGCGGCTGGCTGGCCGAGGTCGAGCGCCTGCGGGAACACGCGCGCGGGCGTGGCGGTTGCTCCCTCGGGGAGTTGCCGGCGTTCCAGGCCATCGGCTACCGGCAGCTCGCCGATCACCTGGATGGGAACTTGACGCTGGAGCAGGCCTTGGAGGAAACGGTCCGGGCGACGCGCCGCTACGCCAAGCGGCAGGAGACGTGGTTCCGGAAGGAGCCGCAGGTCTGCTGGATCGACGCAGTGGCAACCGGCGAAACGGAGCGGGCGCGGAGGCGGATCGTCGAAGCGCTGATCGACGGCCGGCCGTTCGAGGCGGCGCCGTGAGGGCTGCCCGCCGCGTGGCGGCGCTGCTCGTCGCCTGCCTGTGGGGCGTCGCCTGCGTGACGACGGCCATTGTCGAAGCGCCGCCTGAGGTCACCGAGCTCGACACCGGCATTCGCTCCTTTCTCCGTGAACCGCTTCTCGGCTACGAGGGCAACATCCCGGAGCAGAGCCGCTACGAGCTGGCCGGGGCGTCGGCGGCGCTAAGGCGCGGCGAGGTCGAGGTCGCCCGTACGAGCGCGGAGACGCTGCTCGGCATCGACCCGACGCTGCTGCCGGCCTCCGTGTTGCTGGCCCAGACCCACTTCGCGGCCGGTGAGAACGCGCTGGCGGTCGACCTCCTGGCGGCGCCGCTGGCGGCTCGTCCCGGCTACACGGCGGGTCAGCTCGTCTATGCGCGGGCGGCGGAACGGACCGGTGACGCGGTCGCCGCCTATCGGGCCTACCGGAGCATCGCGGCCCTCGATGAGGTCGCGGCGGAGCGCGCCGCGGCGCTCGAGGATGAGGCCATTGCGGAGTTGAGCGACCGGATCGCCGCGGCCATCGACGGCGGCGGGATCGCGGATGCTGCCGCGGCGCTCGAGGTCCTCCGTGCGTGGTCGCCGGGCGACCGGGCGGTCGCCGACCTGGAACGGCGCCTGGCGCGAGCCCGCGGGGACACCGGGGCCGAACTGGCGGCGACGCGCGAACTCGTTGCGGCCGGCAACGACTCGCTGGAAGTGCTCCATCGCCAGGCCGCGTTGGAACTCGAGGCTGGCGACGCCCGCCGGGGACTCGAGCTGTACGAAGATCTCGCCCGACGGCATCCCGGCAACGGCGAGATCGCGGCGGGTCTGGCCGCGGCTCGCTTCACCTGGCGAACCAGGCTGCTGCCGGAGAGCGTGCGTGAGCTCTTCGAGGCCTCGAGCCTCCTGCGCGGCGACTTCGCGGCGCTCACGGCCTGGCTCGTGCCCGGCATCCGAACCGGGCCGGCCGGCAGCACGGTGATCGTCAGCGACATCCTGGAGCATCCGCATCGTCGCGAGATCGCGCGCCTCCTCAACCTGGGACTGATGGAGCCGGCGGACGCGGCCGTGCGCCGCTTCGGGCCGAACAACTACATGCGGCGCGGTCCGGCACTGGCCACGCTGCTCCGGATGCCGGGCCGGGTCGGCGGCGGCGCGGCCTGCGTCGGCGAGGCGGGCGGCCCGGCCGCGGCCGACGTGGACGCCGTGTGTGAGGCTGCCCTGCGCTGCCGGCTCATCTCGGAACCGGCGGAGTGCCGCCCGGATCGGGCGATCTCGGGGCCGGAGGCGGTGGAAGCACTGCGCCGGACGCTGCATCTGATTCAGTAACGTCGTCGATCGGCAACGTCGAACCCGCCATGCCGGTCGGGGCAAGGCCGCCACGAATCGACCATCCGGAGCACCTCATGACCGTCGCCCCCTCATCCGCCGTTGCCACTCTCGACCGGGAGCGCGCCATCGTTCTGGTCATCGACCTCCAGGGTCGTCTCGTGGACCTGATGGACCGGTCCCGGATGCTGCTCGACGGCACCGCGAGGCTGTTGCGTCTGGCGCAGTTGTTCGACCTGCCGGTGATCGTCACCGAGCAGTATCCGCAGGGGCTGGGGTCGACCCGCGAAGAGGTGGAGGCGGCGATCCTGGAAACGGATCCGGACGGCGGCCGTACGTGGCGGGTGGAGAAGGACTCCTTCGGCTGCTGCGGCGTGCCGGCGTTCGAGGAGGCCCTGGATGCCGCCAGGCCGGGACTGCCGGCGCCCGACCGCCAGGTCGTCGTGGCGGGGATCGAGGCGCACATCTGCGTCGTGCAGACCGTACTGGATTTGATGGCGCGCGGGACCGACGTCCACGTCTGCTGGGACTGCGTCAGCTCGCGCGGCGAGGAGTACCGCCGCCACGCGCTCGAGCGGATGGGCAACGCGGGCGCCCAGATCACGAACCACGAGTCCGTCGCCTTCGAGCTCGCCAGAGACAAGAACCACCCACACTTCAAGGGCGTGAACCGGCTCCTGAGAGAGGGACAGATCGCGTGATGCTCGCCGGCCCGCGCCTCGCCCGGGCCGTGTTGCCGGTGCTGCTGTGCCTGCCGGTTGCCGCGCAGACACCCGCCGGTACGGGCGAGGCGGAGGCGGCTGTCCGCGCGACCTTCGAGGCGTATCGGCAGGCGTTGATGGCCGGCGACGGCGAGTTGGCGGCCTCCCTGGTCGATCGGGAGACCGGGGAGTACTACCGGCAGCTCAAGCGGCTGGTGCTCGAGGGAAGCGAGGAAGAAGTCCGCCAGCGCACGTTCGTCGACCGTTTCCTGGTCGTCGCCTTCCGTCATCAGTTCGCCAGCGACGAACTGGCGGCGATGGAACTCGCGGACGTGATCGTGCGGGCGATGGATCTCGGCTGGATCAACTCGACAGCGATCGAGCAGCTCGCGGTCGGCGCCATCCGGGTCGAGGGAAACGAGGCCATGGCCGCGGCCCGAACCCGGGCCTCGCTCGAGGACCCTTCCCTTGCCGGCGGGATGGATGAACTCGAGTACCGCTTCGTGAACGAGGACGGGCAGTGGAAGTTCCGGTTCAGCTCTTTCGTCTCTTCGATCGACGCTGTGATGCGGAACCTCGCGGCGCAGCTCGGCGCGGACGAGGACGACCTCATCTTCACCCTGGTCGAGTCCCTGACCGGTGTCGAAGTGCTGCCCGAGGTCTGGGAATCGCACGACCGCTGACCGGGCAGGATCGGCGGCGGATCGGGCGCCCCGCGGGGACTCCGGCTGGCCGACCGTCCGCCCGTTCAGTGCGGTACGATCCCGTCGTGCCGAGCCGGCGAACAGCCCTCGTGGTCCTGGTTGCTGCCCTCCTCGCGGGAGGAGCGGCGGCCCTGGTGGCCAGGGGCGCGGCGCCGCCGGCGACACCTCAGGTCGGCGCCTCCGACGAGCGCCGGGCCTTTCGCGGCCGGCATCGCGGAGCGTTGCCGCCTCAGGCGATGCGGACCTTCGAGCGGTACCTGTACAGACCCGTTCACCCGGACGAGGTGCTTCGGGAGTTCTACTTCACCAGGCTGGCCTACAGCGGCCACATGTACAGGGGGTTTGCAGGGAGCTGGTCGATCGACTATCCGAAGGCCGATCGCCAGTTCATGGTCGGGCTGAAGCGGTTGCTCGACCAGTTGGACGCCTACGACTACGACCACGCCTTGCCGGCGACGGATCCCGAACTCTTCCGTTTCCCCTTCCTGTACTCGGTGGAGGTCGGTTACATGGCCCTCAGTCCACCGGAGCGCGAGGCGCTGCGGCGCTACCTGCTGGCCGGCGGCTTCTGGGTCATCGACGATTTCTGGGGCTCCTGGGAGTGGGCGAACCTGGAGCGGGAGCTGTCCCTGCTGCTGCCGGAGTACCCGATCGTCGACATTCCTCTGGATCACCCGATCTTCCACTGCTTCTACGACGTGGAGGAGATCATCCAGGTGCCCAACGTGGGTCAGGGCAGGTACGGGGGCCCGACCTGGGAGCAGGACGGCTTCACCCCTCACGTTCGCGGCATCTTCGACGAGGACGGCCGCCTGATGGTCGTGATCAACTGGAACACGGACCTCGGCGACGCCTGGGAATGGGCGGAAGACGAGTGGTATCCGGTGCGGTTCTCCCACTACGCGTACCAGATGGGGGTCAACTTCGTCGTGTACGCGATGTCGCACTGAGCGACGTCTCCCGGCTTCGGCGTTCTTCTTCTCGACGTTCCCATGGTTGGCCTGTTCGAGTTCCTGTTCAAGTATCGGCCGGCGCTGTTCGAGGAGGGCCGGTTCACCTTCGTCAGCCCAGGCTGGATGCAGGTCGCGGCGCTCCTCGCCGGCGCGCTGCTCGTCATTGCTGCCTTTACCTACCGCCGCCTGGGCGCCGGTACGGCCGACCGCACCGCCGGCGCTGACCGCCTGCGCTGGTTGCCTCCGGTGTTCCGGTCGCTGGCGATCGGAGTCCTCGTCTTCTGCCTGCTGCAACCGGCCCTGGTTCTGTCGACCGTGGTGCCGCAGGAGACGTTCGTCGGAGTCGTGGTGGACGATTCGCGCAGCATGGCCATGCCGGACGAGGCGGCGGCCGCCGACGGCACGCGCGCGGGCGCCGTGCTGGAGGCCCTGTCCGGCGAGTCGGGTTCGATGCTGGATCGCCTCGCGGAGCGCTTCCAGGTACGGCTCCTGGCCTTCGGACGCAGCGCCGAGCGGATCGAGTCCACGGAACAGCTCCGGTTCGGACGCGCCGACAGCCGGATCGGCGAGGCGCTGGTTGCCGCGAGTGACGAACTGGCCGGACTGCCGCTCTCCGGCCTCGTTCTGCTCTCGGACGGCGCCGACTCCGCGCCGGCCGAGCTCGGGGACGCCCTGCTCACGCTGAAGGCCGCCGGCACTCCCGTGTACACGGTCGGTGTCGGCCGGCCGAGGCTTCGCAAGGACATCGAGGTTTCCCGGGTAGTCGCCCCCAGGCGGGTGCTCGAGGGTTCAACGGTCGAGGTCGAGGTCACGCTGTCCCAGACGGGTTTCGGCGGCCGCACCGTGGACCTGGAGGTCGAGGACGATGGCCGGATCGTCAACCTGGAGCAGGTGACCTTCCCGCGTGGCGGCTCGGCCGTCACGGCCCGCGTCATGTTCGCGGCGAACGACGAGGGCGCCAGGGAGTTCCGGTTTCAGGTTGCCGGCCAACCGGACGAGGAACTGCTGCTGAACAACGAGCGGACCGCCCTGGTGGAAGTGCTGAAGCGGCGGGAGAAGATCTTCTTCTTCGAGGGCGAGCCGCGCGACGAGTCGAAGTTCCTGCGGCGAGCGGTCAGCCAGGACGAGAACCTGCACGTCGTGTCGATGACGAGGCAGGCGGCCAACAAGTTCTACGGCATGAACTTCGACGAGGACACGCGGCGCTTCGAAGGGTTTCCGACCCGGCGCGAGGAGCTGTTCGAGTACAGCGGCGTCATCCTGGGCAGCATGGAGGCGAGCTTCTTCACTCACGACCAGATGCGGATGCTGGTCGACTTCGCCAGCCAGCGGGGCGGCGGCGTGCTGCTCCTGGGCGGTCGGCGGGCCTTCTCCGAGGGTGGCTTTGCCGGCACTCCGCTTGCCGAACTCTCGCCGGTCGTGCTCTACGACCGGCCGGCCGACCAGGGTCGCCCGGAACTGATGACGGATCTGCGGATCGATCTGACGCCTCAGGGGCGGGGCCACCCGGCGACGCTCCTGCGCGACGACCGGGACGAGGCGAACGAGCTCTGGCCCACGCTGCCGCCTCTCTCCGCCTACCAGCGGGCGACGGAGCTGAAGGCCGGCGCTACGGCGCTGCTTCAGGCGGAGAGTCCGATGGTCAGGGATCCGATGATCGTCCTGGCGCACCACCGGATCGGCCGTGGCCGGGCGATCGCGTTCACGCCTCACGACTCCTGGCACTGGCAGATGAGCGCCGACATTCCGCTCGAGGACCAGACTCACGAGCGCCTCTGGCGGCAGATGCTGCGCTGGCTGGTGTCCTACGTGCCCGATCGGATCGAGGTAGAGGCGGACCGCGACCGCTTCGAGCCGGGAAGCACCGTGACGCTGCGCGCGACGGTGCGGGACGAGGCGTTCCAGGAAGTGAACCGGGCCCAGGTCGTGGCGGCGATCGAGCAGCCGTCCGGCGAGGAGGTCGAGGTACCGCTCGACTGGTCGGTGGAACGTGACGGAGAGTTCGTCGGCACCTTCACGGCGAGGGAGTCCGGCCTCTACCGGGTCGAGGTCGACGCGCGGTCGGAAGGCGAGTTGCTCGGCGTTGCGACCTCCCGCTTCGCTGTGGATGAACTGAACGAGGAGCTCTTCGGGGCGGCCCGCCGGGATTCCGTGCTCAAGCGGATCGCGAGCGAAACGGGCGGCCGGCAGGTCGGACTCGGCCAGGCGGATCGCCTGGTCGAGGACCTTTCGGTGAGCAGTGAGGGAACTCTCGTGCGCGAGGCCCGGGATCTCTGGGACATGCCGATCCTGTTCCTGGCCCTGGTCGCGCTGCTGGGCGGGGAGTGGGCCGTCCGTCGCCGTCTGGGGATGGCGTGAATCCTCCGGACTCGCGTCGCGGCGGCACCCTTGCTGCCTGTCTGGCGGTGGCCGGGCTTGTCGCGATCGCTCCGCTTTCCGCCGATACCCACCTGCTGGTCGTGGCCGGCGTCGGTGGCGAGGAGACCTACACCGAACGCTTCCACCTGTGGTCGACGCGGGTCGCGGACGCGGCGGTCGCCGCCGGCCTCAGGCCGGAGAACATCGTCTACCTGGGGGAGCGCAAGGACATCGATCCCGAGCGGATCAGCGCACGCTCAACCGGCGAGAACGTGCTGGCGGAGATCGCGGCCCTTGCCGAGCGGTCGAGCCCTGGCGATGACGTGTGGATCGTCCTCTTCGGCCATGGCAGCGGCGCCGCGGGACCGCCGCGGTTCAATCTTCCCGGTCGCGATCTGGCCGCCGCGGAGTACGCCGCGGCGCTGGAACAGCTTGCCGACCGCCGCGTCGTCTTCATCAATGCGAGTTCCGCGTCGGGCGGCTTCGTCGGACCGTTGTCGCAGGAGGGCCGCGTCGTCATCACGGCCACCAAGTCGGGAGGCCAGAGCAACGAGTCGCTGTTCGGCGGCTTCCTGGCTGAAGCCTTCGACGGCGCCGCGGGGGACGCGAACAAGGACGGCCGCACGTCGGCGCTGGAGGCCTTCGAGTTCGCTCAGCGCGAGATCGAGCGCTACTACCGGCAGACCGGGCTGTTGCGAACGGAGAATGCGCTGCTCGACGACGACGGCGATGGCCTGGGCAGTCCGGAGCCGGCCGGCCTGGACGCGTCGGAAGCGACCGACGGCCGGCTCGCGGGTCTCCTGTACCTGGCGCAGGAAGCGGTGCCTTCGACGCTCACCGCGGAGGCGCGCGAACTGACGGAGCGGCGTGCCGGGATACAGCGGCGAATCGATGAGCTGCGCCTGCAGCGGGAGACGCTGGACGAGGAGGTCTACCTGGGCGAACTCCAGGAGCTGATGGTCGAACTGGCGCTGGTTGATCGCGAGCTGGAGGAGGCTGGCGGCGGCGACGGGGAGCCCGATCCGTGATCTCTCGCGGGCGCTCCCTGGCGGGAACCGCGGCGTGCGTGCTGGCGCTGGCGGCCGTCTGGCCGGCCGGAGCACAGGAGCCAGCGTCGCTCGACGAGATCGAGTCGATGCTCCGGGCCGGCCGGTACGAGGACGCGATCTCCCGGCTGGAGGTGCGAACGGGCGCCGGGGAGGCGGCGGCGCCGCGCGCGCTGAGGTTCCTGGTCGAGGCCTTGATCGCGACGGGGCGCTACGACGAAGCCGCCGCGGCGTTCGAAGGCGTCGATGCCGCGGACGCGGGACTCGGCGTTCTTCGTGGCCGGGTGGCTCTGCTCGACGGTGACCGCGAGGGCGCCAGACAGGCGTTCGAGTCGGCGCGCGTGGCCCGGCGCGGGGAAGCCCTGGTCGCCTCGTTCGAGCTGGCGCGGCTGGCCCGGGACCAGGGCGCGATCGAACAGGCCACGACGGGCTTCTACGCGATGATCGACGCCTACAATCGCGGCGCGGCCGACACGGCTGAGGAACTCGTGGCGGTCGCCGAGGCCTGCCAGTGGTTGGGGCGCGACGATCCGGAGCTGTTCAAGGACGCGCTGAGGGCCTACGACGAGGCCGTGGCGCTCGATCCCTCGTGGCCCGTGCCCCGGATTCGGCTCGGGGAGCTCTTCCTCGAGAAGTACGACAGCTCCCAGGCCCGCACGTCGATCGCCGACGTGCTGCGTTCGAACCCGCGGCATCCGGAGGCGCTGCTTGCGATGGCGCGCACGATGCGCTTCGACGGCGATCCGCGGGCGGCCGAGACTCTCGACGCGGCCCTGGAGGTGAACCCGAACCTGCTCGCGGCCCGGGTGTTCCGGGCCCGGCTCCGGCTGGCTTCGGAGCGGTTCGGCGAGGCCCGCGAGGAGGTGGAGAAGGCGATCCAGGCCGATCCCGAATCGCTCACGGCACGGACCGTGCTGGCGGCAGTCGAGTTCATCGAAGGGCGTGAGGAGGAGTTCGCCAGCGTGCGCGACGGCATCCTGGCGGACAACCCGCGCTACGCCGACCTGTTCAACGAACTCGCCGACGCCAGCGTCGAGAACCGGCTCTACCCGCAGGCGCGGGACTTCGCGGCCGAGGCGGTGCGACTGGATCCGAGGTCCTGGCGCGGCTACGGACTGCTCGGCCAGAACCAGCTTCGCCTGGGGGAGATCGAGGCCGGGAAGGCGAACCTGGAGACGGCCTTCGCGGGCGACCCGTACAACGTCTGGATCAAGAACACGCTCGACCTCGTCGACACGTTCGTCCAGTACCGGACGATCCAGAGCGAGCACTTCGAGTTCCATATCCACGAAAGCGAGGCGGAACTGCTGGCGCCCTACGTGGTCGAGCTGGCGGAGGAGGCCTGGGCCGTGCTGGTCGAGCGCTACCGGTTCGAGCCTCCGACGCCGGTCCGGGTCGAGCTCTATCCGTCGCACGCCGACTTTTCGGTCCGCACGGTCGGGCTCGCCGGGCTGGGCGCCCTGGGCGTGTGCTTCGGTCCGGTACTGGCCCTCGATTCGCCCTCGGCCCGCCAGGTCGGACACTTCAACTGGGGCGCCACGCTCTGGCACGAACTCGCCCACACCTTCACCCTGCTCGTGACCGACGCGAAGATCCCGCGCTGGTTCACGGAGGGTCTCTCCGTGTTCGAGGAACGGCGGGCACGGCCCGGATGGGGCGACGACGTGCAGATCCCCTTCATCACTTCCTTGCGGGACGGGGATCTGCTGGGGATCGCCGAACTCAACGACGGCTTCATGCGGCCGAAGTTCCCCAACCAGATCGGACTCTCCTACTACCAGGCTTCCCTGATCTGCGACTGGATCGAGGAGAACTACGGCTTCGACGCGATTCTCCTCATGCTCGCGGGCTACCGGGAAGGCAAGAGCACCGAAGAGGTGTTCCAGGAGGCAATGTCGCTGTCTCTGGAGAGCTTCGACGAGCGGTTCTTCGGGCATCTGCGCGAGCGCTTCGGCACCGCGATGGCGGCCCTCTACGACGTTCCGGGAGCCGTCGGCAAGGACGACGCGGAAGATGAAGAACCGGGTGAGGATGGGCCGTCGCGGGGCCCCAGACGGAACCTCTTTGCGGGCTCCGGGCCGGACCTGGAAGCGCTCGAACGAGTGGCGAAGGAACGTCCGGACGACTTCCGCGTGCAGATGACCTACGGCAACGCGCTCTTCGCCGAGGAGCGCTACGCCGAGGCGGAGGCGCCGCTGCTGAGGGGCCGCGACCTCTTCCCCGATTTCGTGGGTCCCGGCAACGCCTACACGTTGCTGGCCGCGATCTACCGGAAGCTGGAACGGGATGAGGAGGCGATCGAGGCGCTGGAGAGTCTGCTCCGGCACAACGAGACGGCGTGGGACGAGCACCTGGCGCTAGCGGATCTTCTGGCCGGGGCCGGCCGGAGCGAGGAAGAAGCGGACATCCTGGAGCGAACCCTCTACATCTCGCCGTTCGACGCCGGCGTGCACCGTCGTCTCGCCGAGTTCGCCTCCGCCGACCGCCGGTTCGATGTCGCCGTGCGCGAGCGCGCCGCCCTGATCGCCCTGGACCCGCCCGACCGCGCGGAAGCGCTGTACCGGCTGGCGCTCGCCCAGCGGGACGCGGGTCGGGCCGAGCAGGCCCGGCGCACGGTCCTGCGGGCCCTGGAGGTGGCGCCGGGGTACGATCCGGCGCAGGAACTGCTGCTCGACCTGGTCGGGAAGGGGCCGAAGGCTGGACTAGAGGGGCCGTGAAGGAATCGCTCAACAGACGTCGAACGTTCGCAGCCGTGGCGGGCATCCTGTCGCTCGCCCTGCTGGCGGGAGGACTGTCCGCGCGCGACGAGAACTGGCGCCCCGCGGCGCCCGAGGTGGATACCCCGTCGTTTCCCTACTCGGGCGGCTTCACGTTCGCCCGGATTCGCTTCGAGCCGACGATCTGGGGCGGCGGCCCGTTCATGTGGGGCCTCGACCTGAAGTGGAACCACGACTATCCGTTCGCCGAGGAGAACTTCACCCGCATCGTCGACGAGATCACCGACATCGAGGTGCAGACGGAGGGCGGCAACGTCCTCGACCTGAGCGATCCCCGGCTGTTCGAGCATCCCTGGGCCTATCTCTGCGAGCCGGGCTTCTGGAACCCGACGGAGGAGGAGCTCGAGAACCTCCGCTCCTACCTGCTCAAGGGCGGCTTCCTGGTGATCGACGACTTCTTCGACATCCGGGGCTATCCCGTCCAGTGGGAGAACTTCGAGCGGCAGATGGGCCGGCTCCTGCCGGGCTACGAACTCGTCCCCCTTACGGTCGATCACCCCGTCTTCCGCTCCTTCTTCGTGCTCGAGGACATCAACTTCGACATCGAGGACGCCCGCTTCTACCCCGTGCGGGGCCGGATCTACGGTGTCTTCGAGGACAACGATCCGAGCCGGCGGCTGATGGTCGCCATCAACTACAACATGGACATAGGCGATTTCTGGGAGTGGTCGGAGACCACCTTCTACCCGGTCGACGTGACCCAGAAGGGCTTCAAGCTCGGGGTCAACTACCTGATCTACGGGATGACCCACTGAGCCGTTCGCGAACGGACGCGGCCCCGATTCCGCAAGCATGGAGAACTCGATGAACGACACCTCGGAAAGCCTTGCCCAGCCGACCGTCCTGGAGGGCGGCGGCGAGGGCCTGACCAGCGAAACGGATATCGAGCTGGCCGCGCGGCTGGCGACAGGCCGGGAGCAGGTCCTCGCCCAGCTCGCCAAGCAGATCGTCGGCCAGGGAGAGGTGCTGGACCAGGTGCTGATGACCCTCTTCGTGGGCGGCAACAGCATCCTGACCGGCGTGCCGGGTCTGGCCAAGACCCTGATCGTCCAGACCGTCGCCGAGATCCTGGACCTGAAGTTCAGCCGCATCCAGTTCACGCCCGACCTGATGCCGAGCGACATCACCGGCACCGACATCATCCAGGAGGACCAGGACACCGGCAAGCGGGAGATGATCTTCATGCCCGGGCCGATCTTCGCCCAGATCGTCCTCGCCGACGAGATCAACCGGACCCCGCCGAAGACCCAGGCGGCGCTGCTCGAAGCGATGCAGGAGCACCGCGTGACGGTCCAGGGCCGGACCTACGAGCTGGAGCAGCCGTTCTTCGTCTTCGCGACCCAGAACCCGATCGAGCTGGAAGGCACCTATCCGTTGCCGGAGGCCCAGCTCGACCGCTTCATGTTCAACATCATCATCGATCACCTCCCCGAGGACGAGGAGATGGAGATCGTCGACGCCACGACCACGTTGCGTGAGTTCACCCTGGAGACCCGGGTCACGGGCGACGACCTGCGCGCGTTCCACCGGCTCGTGCGGCGGGTGCCGATCGCGGAGCCGATCCTCCGTTACGCCGTTCACCTGGTGCGGATGACCCGTCCCGACACCCCGGAGGCGCCGGACTTCGTGAACCAGTGGGTGCAGTACGGGGCCAGCGTTCGCGCGGCGCAGTTCATGGTCCTCGGCGCCAAGGCCAAGGCGTTGATGGACGGGCGTTATCACGTCGCGCACGAAGATGTCCGGGCCCTTGCCAGGCCCGTCATGCGCCACCGCATCCTGACCAACTTCCACGCCGAGTCGGAGCGGGTGACCACCGACGAGATCGTCAACCGGCTTTTGGAGCTGGCGCCCGTGACGCCTAGCGGGATGAAGTGAAGAGGCAGGGGCGGGAAGCTGTGCTGAAGAGACGGATCGCGGGTCAGAAGACCCGCGTCACACTGGCCCCCGTCACCCCGAGCGGGATGATCTGACGGGCTCCGGCGGCGGCATGAGCTACGGCAGGTTCGTCGACACCGGGACGCTCGCGCGCATCAGCAGTCTCGACCTGCTCGCGAAGACCGTGGTCGAGGGCTTCGTGAGCGGTCTGCACCGGTCGCCGTTCCTCGGCCGGTCGATGGACTTCGCGGAGTACCGGGCGTACCAGCCGGGCGACGACATCCGGCGCGTCGACTGGAAGTTGTTCTGCCGCACGGACCGCTTCTACGTGAAGGAGTTCGAAGCCGACACGAACACGAACCTGACGATCGCGCTCGACGTCTCCCGCTCGATGGACTTCGGCACGGGCGCCCTGACCAAGCTCGACTACGGTCGCTACCTCGCCGCCTGTCTGGGCTACTTCGCCTCCAAACAGAAGGACCGCATCGGCCTGGTGACCTTCGACAGCGAGATCGTCGACTTCGTGCCGCCGGCGGCCAAGCATCTTCAGGTCGTTCTCCACACGATCGACCGGATCGAACCGGGTGGCGGCGGCAGCCTGCGCGAACCGCTGCTCGAGGTGGTCGACGCGGTGCGGCGCCGGAGCATGGTCGTCCTGATCTCGGACTTCTACGAGGATCCCGAGACGGTCATCCGGACCGCGGCCGGCTTCCGGCACAAGGGCAACGATGTGATCCTCTTCCATCTGCTGGACCCGGCGGAGCTCCGGTTCGATTTCGACGGCGAGCTCGACCTCAGGGATCTGGAGACCGGGGTGCGGGAAGCCGTGATGCCGGACGTGCTGCGTGACCAGTACCTGGAGCTGATCCGGGAACACACGCGGACGCTGGACCGGTCCCTGGTCGAGGCGGGGATCGACTACACGCTGGTCGACATCTCCCAACCCCTGGACGCGGCGCTCTACAGCTACCTTTCCTCCCGGCTCTACGCGATGAAGGCCCGGTAGCCCGATGGGTCTGCTGGCGCCTCTGTTTCTGCTCGGTCTGGCCGCCGTCTTGGTGCCGGTCCTCATTCACCTGCGTTTGCGGCACCGCAGCCGGGTGGTCCGCTTCCCGTCGCTGATGTTTATCTCCCAGGCGCCTTACCGTTCGATGCGCCGGCGCCGGCTGCGGGACGTTCTTCTGCTCCTGATGCGCTGCCTCGCGGTGGCCTTGCTTGCCCTGGCCTTTGCGCGGCCGCTGTGGCAGGGCGACGCGGCTGCCGGCGCCACCTCTTCCAGCCGGCTGGTCGTCGTGCTGCTGGACAACTCCTTCAGCATGGGCTTCGGCGATCGCTGGCAGCGAGCCGCCGCGGAGGTCGAGTCGGCCTTCGCCGACCTCGAAGCCGCCGACCGGGGCGCCCTGGTCGTCTACTCGGACGAAGCGGAACTCCAGAGCGCGCCGACGACGGATGCAGCGCTGCTGGCCGCGATGGTCCAGGACGTGGAAGTGGCGCCGCGGTCCACCTCGCTACTGCCGGCGATCCAGATGGCGCGCGGAGTGCTGGCCGAGGCGGGGGAACTCGGCCGGCGCGAGCTCCTCATCGTGAGCGACTTCCAACGCTCGTCCTGGACGCCGGAGAACGTCGCGGCGCTGCCTGCGGGCGTGGAACTGCGGCTCGTCGACGTGGGTGGGGAAGACGAAGAGGTGAGCAACGCCGCCGTTACCGACGTCGCCTTCGACCACTCTCGCAGCGGTGACCGCGAACAGGTGGGCATCGCGGCCCGGGTCAGTTACCTGGTCGTCCGCGAGCCGTCGGCTGACCCGGCCGGGACGCCGCTGCGGGCGGAAGTCGACCTGCTGCTCGATCGCGAGGTGGTCCAGACCAGGGCGGTCGAACTGGGCGCCGACTCGTCGACGATGGTCAGCTTCGCGCCCGAGGTACTCGAACGGCAACGCACGACCCGCGGCACGGTGCGTCTGCGGGACGACACCCTCGCGGCAGACAACGAGTTCCGCTTTGTCCTGTCGCCGGCGCACGAAGTCGGCGTGCTCGTGATCGAACCGGACGGCGACCGCCGCCGGGGCCGGTACCTCGAAGAAGCTCTGGCGCTCGGCCGGCGGCCGTTCTTCCGGGTGAACCGGGTGCAGGCGTCCGGTTTCCAGCGATCGATGCTGGACGGCAAGTCGGTCGTCGTCATCAACGACACGGCCCAGCAATTGTCCGCTTCGGCCGGCGACTCGATCGCCGGCTTCGTCCGGGACGGCGGTGGCCTGCTGCTCTCGGTCGAGCGCGGCATGACGTGGACTGCAGGGTTGCTGAGGGAGTTCGGCGTGACCAGCGAACGTCAGGCGGACCGGTTGTCCGGCAGCGCGGCTTCCCTGGCCTGGTTCGACACGGGTCATCCGGTCTTCGACGTCTTCGCAGCGGCCAGGAGCGGCGATTTCTCCTCCGCGTCCTTCTTCCGCTATCACCGGCTGGTGCCTCCCGAAGGCGCCGCGACGATCGCCCGCTTCGACGACGGCGCTCCGGCGCTGCTCGATCTGATGCCGGCGGCGGCGGAGGACGGCGGGGTGTCGGGCGCCGGTTCCGGCCGCGTCCTCGTGCTGCCTACCTCGTTCGACACGTTCTGGAACACGCTGCCGCTTCAGGCGGTGTTTCTTCCCTTCGTTCATCGCTCGGTCGAGTATCTGGCCGGCTACTCGCTGCCCCGCTCCTGGTATCGCGTGGGTGAAGTCGCAGAGGTGGAACTGCCCGGCGGGCGGGCGGAAAGCGAGGGGGACGGATACGTCTCGGTCGCTCCGTCGGGCCGCGAGAGCCGTATCGACGCCGACGGCGGAGGTCTGCTGCTGGACGTCGAGGAGCCGGGCTTCTACGAGTTCCGGGAGGTGCGGGCCGACGTCTCCACCGAGCCCCTGACCCTGGCGAGCAACGTGCCCGTGGCGGAGTCCGACCTGAACCGGCTCGATCTGAACGAGTTCATGTCCCGCATTCGGCCGAGGGAAGAGGAGAGCGCTTCGGCGACGGAGGCGGCGGCGCTGACTCCGGAAGAACGTGAGCGGCGGCAACGACTCTGGTGGTTCCTGATCGCTGCCGCGGCTCTGGTACTGGCCGCCGAAACCCTGTTCGCCAACCGGCGCCGCGCCGCCGCGGCGCCGGTCGTGACAGCATGGAGCCCCACCGGCGAGCAGAGCTGACTGAGGAGACCCGATGGCTTCCGGTTTCGATCCGATCTACGACCCGACCTACGGCGAACTGATGAGCGTGATCCGTCGCGTTCGCCTGCGCTGGCGGATGAAGGTGGCGTTGCGCGGGCTGGTCACGCTGATCGTGACCGGCTTCGCTGCGTTCGCCGTCTCGGTCTGGGGCATGGACTACTTCCTCTACAGCGAGCGCGCGGTCGAGGTGTTTCGCTGGCTCGCCTACCTGACGCTGATCGCTCTCGCGGTTCGGTTGCTCGGAATTCCTCTTGCCCGACGTGTGTCCACGCGCCAGGTGGCGCTCTACGTGGAGGAGAACGAGCCGACGCTCAAGGCCTCGGTGCTGAGCGCGGTGGAACTGGGTCCCGTGCAGCAGGGTTCGCCCGCGGACGCCGAGCGGGTGTCGCCGGAACTCCAGCGGCAGGTTCTGGAGGAGGCGATCGAGCGCTGCCAGCAGAGCGGTTTCGCCACACGGATCGAGCGCGGCGCGCTGCAGCGTTTCTCGGCGGCCCTGGCTGGTGTGGCGAGCGCCGGCATGGTGGCCGTGTTGCTCAGCCCGGCTTTCCTTCAGCACGGGGCGATGTTGCTGTTCACGCCCTGGCGGGCGGCGGCCGTCGACAATCCGTACCGCCTGGTCGTGGCGCCGGGGAACGTGACGGTTGCCCGCGGCTCCGATCAGTTGATCAGCGCGGCGGTGCTGGGCTTCGACCCGGATCGCGTCGAACTCGGTCTGAGGCCGCTGGACGCCGCCGGCAACCCGGACGGCGAGTGGCAGCAGTGGCCGATGAACCGCGTCGGCGAGGGCTTCGAACTGGCGGAACCCGGGGAGGATGGGGAGCGGATGATCGGCGGCGAACCCGCCACTCACGACTTCATCGCCCTGAACCTGCGCGCCGACACGGACTACTACGTCGACGCCTCCGGCGTCCGCTCGCCGATCTACCGGATCCGGGTCAAGGACCTGCCCTACGTCGACCAGATCGACCTCCTGTATCGCTTCCCCGGCTACAGCGGGCTGTCGGACCAGGCCGTCGAGGACGGCGGCGACATCGCGGTTCTCAAGGGTACCCAGGTGAGCTTCAGCATCCTGCCGATCTTCCAGGTCGAGGCGGGGCGGTTGCTGATCGAAGGCGACGAACCCAGGAACCTGGACATCGAAGGCGACCGGCTCGTCGCCGCGTACACGGTGGACGAGAGCACCTACTACCGGATCGAGCTGATGGACGACGAGGGCCGGTGGCACCGCGCCTCGGCGGAGTACATGGTCACGGCCCTCGAGGATCAGCCGGCCATCGTGCGCTTCGTCGCCCCCGGCCGGGACGTCAAGGTGTCGATGATCGACGAGGTGTTCGCCGAGGTCGAGGCGGAGGACGACTACGGCGTGCGTCGCCTGAACATCCGCTACGCCGTGAACGGCGGCGACGAGACAGAGGTCACGCTGCTCGGCAGCGCCTCCTCGATGAAGAAGGTGAGCGCGGGACACACGCTCTTCCTCGAGGAGATGGACCTCGAGGTCGGCGACTCCATCTCCTACCACGCCGAGGCCTGGGACCGCAGCCATGCGCAGCCGACGGTCAGCGACATCTACTTCCTGGAGATCCGGCCCTTCGACCGGAACTATCGCCAGGCCGAGCAGGGCGGCGGCGGCATGGGCGGCGGCGCCGGCGGCCTGGACCAGACGCTCTCGGTGCAGCAGAAGATGATCATCTCGGCAACGTTCCGCCTGATCCGCGACGAGGACGAGTACACGGCCCAGGAACTGTCCGAGCACGTGAAGACGGTTGCCCTGATCCAGGGTCGGTTGCGCGAACAGGTGGCGTCCCTCGTCACGCGGATGGGCAACCGCGGCCAGCAACTGCTCCAGGACGACGACTTCTCGAAGATCATCGAGTTTCTCGGGAAGGCCGATGTCGAGATGTCCATGGCGGAGAAGGAGCTCGAAGCGGAGCGTCCCGAGGAGGCGCTGGCGGAGGAGAAGAAGGCCCTGGCGTCGTTGCAGCGCGCGGAGTCCGTGTTCCGCGACGTGCGCGTGTCGTTCGAGCAGGGCGGCGGCGGTGGCGGCGGCAATCAGCAACTGTCCGAGGATCTGGCGGATCTGTTCGAGCTCGAGCTCGACAAACTGCGCAACCAGTACGAAACGGTCCAGCGCGGCGCCGCGGAGCAGGCGCAGGCGGAAGTCGACGAACTGATGCAGAAGCTCCGCGAGCTGGCCCGCCGCCAGCAGCGCGAGAACGAGCGTCAGAACCGGCTGCGGAGCCGCTCGCAGCAAGGCGGCGGTGGCGGCGGCAGACAGCAGGACCTGATCGAGGAAACGGAGGAGCTCGCGCGGCGCCTGGAACGGCTGGCGCGCGAGCAGCAGCGCCCGGAACTGAGGGAGACGACGCAGGCGTTGCGACAGGCGGCGGAGGAGATGAGGCGTTCCCAGGCTGGCTCGTCCCGGTCGCAGTCGAATGCCGGTGCGGACGGGATCGCGGCTCTCGACAAGCTGCGCGAGGCGAGGCGGCTGCTGGACCGCAACCAGCGCCAGCAGCTCGGACGGGACATGGAGGAACTGCAGGAGCGCGCGAACCGCGTGTCCCGGATGCAGAGCCGGATCGAGGAGCAGGTTGGTGAACTGGCCGGCCGGGAAGGCGAGGACGGTCAGACCCGCAGCGACCTTTCGGCGCGGGAACGTGCCGACCTGGTCGAACGGATCATGGAGCGCAAGGACCGTCTGACCGACGAGGTGGCGGGCCTCGAGGCGCAGCTCAACCGGATGAGCCAGGGCGCCCGCAACGATCAGCCGGAGACGGCGCGGAAGCTGCGCGAATCGGCGACGATCATCCGCGACGAACAGTTGAAGGAGAAGATCCGTTACTCGAAGGGCGTGCTGGCCGGCCGCGACCCGGAGTTCGCCCGGTTGTTCGAGAACCAGATCCGGCAGGACATCGACGACGTGACGGAGCGGATCGCCGAGGCGCGGGAGAGCGTCGGCGAGGGAGGCGGCGAGCGTCAGGAGCGGATGCTCGAGCGGACGCGCGACCTGGTCGAGAACCTGGCCTCGATGGAGGCCCGTTTGCGTGACCGCGTCGAGGAGGGCGGCCGGCTCGGCCAGCGTCCGGGGCAGGAGAACGAGCAGGAGGGCCGGCAGCAGGGCGGCGAGCAGCAGGGAGGCCAGCAGCAGGGCGGTGAGCAGCAGGGCGGTGAGCAACAAGGCGGTGAGCAACAAGGCGGCCGGCCCGGCGGCACCGCTTCGGAGACCGGGGGCGACGCGGCCAATCCGCAGGGCGGCCGGAACCGGGGTCGCTTCAGCCAGTACGGCTCGAGTTCAGGCGGCTACTTCCAGCCGGGCATCTTCCAGGCGGAGGATCTCCGGCAGGTCGACCGGGAACTGGACCAGCGACGCGCCGACCTGGAGAGCCTGAGGAACGACCTGCGGCGAGAGCGGATGGACACGGCGGACCTCGACCAGTTACTCCAGCAGATGGGCGATCTGAGCCTGCTCGGTCTCAACCGCGACCCGCGAGCCCTCGAACGGCTCCGGAACGAGATCGTCGAGGGCCTGCGGCAGTTCGAGTACCGCCTGTGGCGCGAGCTGCGCGGCGGCGAAGTCGAACGCGTCTACCTCGGCAACTCCGACCAGGTACCGCCCGGCTACCGCGAACTCGTCGACGAGTACTTCCGCAAGCTCGCCAGCGAGAGCTAGCTGACGCCGACGGCCAGGAGGTGGTGCCGGCCGCCAGGCCGGCGGCTCCGCCTCTAGTTCCCCGTCGGGATGTCGTTGTACGGCACGTCGCGGTCGACGCGGATCTCGCCGGGGAGGCCGAGGACGCGTTCGGCGATGATGTTGCGCAGGATCTCGTCGGTGCCGCCGGCGATGCGGAGGCCGGGGCTGTAGAGGAATGACTGCTGGAACAGGGCGTCGGAGGGCATCAGGGATGGGTCCGTGATCACGCCGCCCATGTCCATCAGGTCCGCGCCGAACGAGGACACGTTCTGGAGCTTCGATGCCGAGACGACCTTGCCGATCGAGTTCTCGGGTCCCGGGACCTTGCCCTGGGAGAGAGCCGTCAACGTGCGCGCCTTCGTGTGCGCCATGCCCATCGATTCGACGTACCAGTCGGCGATCTTCTCGCGAACCGAGGAGTCCTCGAGGGCGGGCCTGCCGTCGAGTTCGCAGGCAGCGGCGAGCTTCATCACCTCGCGGAAGTCCGGCGGCGGTGCGCCGCCGACGGCGAGTCGCTCGTTCATCAGGGTGGTGATCGCCACCTGCCAGCCTTCGCCGATGGCGCCCAGGCGCTGGCTGTCCGGCACCCGGACGTTGGTGAAGAAGACCTCGTTGAAGTTCGAGCCGCCGTTGATCTGCTTGATCGGCTTGATCTCGATTCCGGGGGACTTCATGTCGATGAAGAAGAAGGTCAGGCCCTTGTGCTTGGGGAGCGACGAGTCGTGCCGCGCGACCAGGATGCCCCAGTCGGAGTAGTGCGCGCCCGAGGTCCAGACCTTCTGGCCGTTGACTACCCAGTCGTCGCCGTCGCGGTGGCAGCGGGTGCGGAGTCCGGCGACGTCGGAACCGGCCGCGGGCTCGGAGAACAACTGGCACCAGACCTCGTCGCCGCGGATCATCGGAGGGATGTACCGGGCCTTCTGCTCCTCCGTCGCGTACTGGGCCATGACCGGGCCGCACATGCCGAGACCGATGCTGAAGAAGCCGGTCGGCACGTCGTAGCCCGCTTCCTCCTGGTCGTAGATGATCGTCTCGATCATCGGCCGGCCCTGGCCGCCCTGCGCCTCGGGCCAGTGGCGGCAGGCGTAGCCGGCCTCCGCCTTCCTGGCCTGCCAGGCTTTGGCGAGGGCGAGGCCTTCGTCGGCGTCCAGCCGGCGGTTGACGCTGGGGCGGTCCCTGCGCGGCTCCGCGTTGGCGTTGAGCCAGGCGCGGACCTCGGCTCGGTACGCTGCCTGTTCGGGAGTGTCGTTGAAGTCCATCAGGCGGCCTCCTGCTGTTCCAGACCGGAGATCAGCCGGTCCTTCCACACCCTCTCGCTGCCGATGCTGAGCGCGAGCAGTTTGGAGCGGCGGTAGTAGAGGTGGCAATCGGACTCCCAGGTGAAGCCGATGCCGCCGTGAGTCTGGATGTTCTCCTTCGAGGCGAAGTGGAATGCCTGGGTCGCGGCAACGCGGGCCGCGGCCGCCGCGACCGGCAGCTCCGGCGCGTCGGTCGACAGCGCCCAGGCGCCGTAGTAGCAGTTCGCCCGGGCGAGTTCGTTCTTGATGTAGATGTCGGCGAGCTTGTGCTTGATCGCCTGGAAGGAGCCGATTGGCCGGCCGAAGGCGTAGCGGCCCTTCGCGTAGCCGATCGCCATCTGGAGGCAGGCGTCGGCGCCGCCGAGCTGTTCCATCGCGAACAGCACCGCGGCGCGGTCGAACACCCGGTCCTTGAGGGCCCAGCCCTGACCTGGTTCGCCAAGCGGTTCCGCTTCGGCGCCGTCGAACGTGATCCTGGCGTGGGAACGGGAGGGGTCGAGGGTTTCGACCTGCTCGCGGGAAACTCCGCTTCCATCCAGGTCGACGAGCGCGAGCGAAACGCCGTCTCCGTCCCTCGCGACAACCACGCAGAAGTCGGCGATGTCGCCGTCAGGTACGGGCATCTTGGTACCCGACAGGGTGCCGCCCCTCAGCGTCGCCTGCAGGTTCGCCGAGGTCGCCAGACCGGGGCCTTCCGAGAGAGCGAAGGTGCCGATCGTCTCGCCGGTCGCCAGCTTGGGAAGCAACCGCTGCTTCTGCTCTTCCGAGCCGCCGAGGAGCACCGCCTCCGTTGCCAGATAGACCGAGGAGGAGAAGGGCACCGGCGCGACCGCGCGACCGAGTTCCTCGGCGACCACGCAGAGTTCGAGGTAGCCGAAGCCGATGCCGCCGTATTCCTCGGGAACCGCGATCCCGGGGGATTCGTTGGCGCCGATCTGCTGCCACAAATCGCGCGCGAAGGGTTCGTCCGCGTCCTCCAGGACTCGCCGGGGGACGGTCGTGTCGCAGGCCGCGCGCAGGAAGGTGCGCGTCTGCTGCTTCAGTGCCTTCTGGGCATCCGAGAAATCGAAGTTCATTGGAGCTCCTGGTCAGTTTCGGACGCGGAGTCTAGCAAGCGAAACCGGGCCATGCCGCCCGCTCGCCGAACCCCTTCAGACCTCGTAGGTTCGACCCTCCACGGCGGTCTCGATCTCGAGGTCGGAGCGTTCGAGCATGTCGTCGCCGAGGTGCGTGAGGAGCATCTGGCCGCAGTCCAGACGATGCCTCCGGGCGAGCAGCTCGACGTAGTTCAGGTGGTTCGGGACAGGCCGGTCGTAGAAGTTGCACTCGCAGATGAAGAGGTCCGCTCCCGCGGCTGCGTCGATCAGCGCATCGGTCCACTCCGTGTCGCCGGAGAACGTGAGCGTTCGGCCGCCGTACTCGACCCGCAGTGCGTAGCTCGGCGCCCCGGAGGGATGGACGACCTCGAACGGTGTGACCCGGAGCCCGTTGACGGAGACTGTCTCGCGCTCGTGGAGCTCGACGATCTCGAGTTCGAACGCCAGCTCGCGCCTGGAGGAACCGGGGTACAGAGCCTCCGCCGCCTGCTGGATTCTCTCCCGTAGCCCGGGCGGGCCGGCAAGGGTGAGGGGTGTGGTTCGGCGGGCCCGGTAGTGGGCGTCGCTCAGGAGGAAGGGCAGACCGCCGAAGTGGTCTCCGTGCAGGTGGGTGATGAGGATTGTGCGAATCGACGCGGGCTCGATGCCGCGGGCCTTCATCGCGACGAGAGAGGTCGCGCCGCAGTCGAGCAGAGTCGGAGAAAGCGGGCCGTCGCTCGTCTGGCCGGCCAGGAGGAAACAGGTGTGCAGCCGGCCGCCGCTGCTGAAAGCGTCGCCGCAGCCGAGGACCTGGAGCTGGAACGTCATGGGGCTGTGAATCGGGTTCCGGACATGGAGCGCGCGGCCGTGGCCGTGGCCGCCTGGCGGACGGCATGATAGAGCACGAGTCGACGTGGTACGGGACGGTTTGAAGGGGTCGGCAAGGATGTCAGCCCGTGGATCATGAGGAGCCAAGGCGATGGGGGAGCAGACCAGTTTCGAGACGATCAGGGTCGAGAGCGACGGAAACCTCGGATTCCTGACCCTCGCGCGTCCCGAGCGGCTGAACGCCGTGGACGGGACGATGCTCAGCGAACTCGCGCGCGCGGCCGTCTGGTTCGACGACCGGAGCGAGGTCGATGTGGTCGTCCTGCGCGGCGAGGGCCGCGCGTTCTGCGCCGGGGCCGATCTGAAGGCGATGGGTGCCGCTTCGGAGTTGAACTGGCGGCAGCGCCGCGAGGCCGGGCAGCTCGGCCGTCGCGCGATGAATGCACTGGAGCAGATGCGGGCCCTTACGGTGGCCCAGGTCCAGGGGTACGCGGTCGGCGGCGGCTTCCTGCTGATGGCGGCCTGTGACCTGCGGGTGGTCGCGGAGGACGCCGTGTTCTTCATTCCCGAGGTCGAGCTGGGTCTCCCCCTGGCCTGGGGCGGCGTGCCGCGGATGGTACGCGAGATCGGACCGGCCCTGACCAAGGAGCTCATCATCACCTGCCGCCGCTTCGGCCCATCCGAAGTGGCGCCGATGGTCAACCGCATCGTGCCGGCCGAGCGGCTGGTGGAGACGACGCTGGAACTGGCCCGCACCCTGGCCGCGATGCCCGCGGTGCCGGCGGCGATCACGAAGGACCACGTGAACGCCGTGAGCCGGGCCATCGCGGGCGCCACCGACTTCGCCGACGGTGACACCCTGCAGTGGGTGAGGGGAGATTCCGAGTCGGAGGCGGCCCGGCTGCGCTACACGGAGCGTACGCTCGGCGGCAAGCGCAACTGAGACGGTTCAGTCGGCCGGCGCCTTGTGGACCCGGCCGACCCGCATGACGAAGCGGACGTCCTGGAGTCTGGTGACATCGGCGATCGGGTCGCCCTCGACCGCGATCAGGTCCGCCGCTTTGCCGGCCGTGATCGAGCCGGTTTCCTCCCAGATGTCGAGCAGCTTCGCCGTCACAACCGTGGCCGACTGGATCGCCGTCATCGGCGCCATGCCCCCTTCGACCATGTAAAGGAACTCCTGGGCGTTGCTGCCGTGGGGACAGACGCCGCAGTCCGTGCCGAAGGCGATGGGCACGCCGGCCCGATGGGCCTTGGCGAAGGTCTCCTGGATCACCGGCCCGATGGCGGCCGCCTTGGGCCGGATGATCTCGGGGAAGTAGCCCGGCACCGCCGCCTTCTCGGCCACGAAGTTGCCCGCCGAGATGGTGGGGACGAACCAGGTGCCGTGCTCCTTCATCAGCTTGAACGCTTCTTCATCCATGTAGGTGCCGTGCTCGATCGTCGTGACGCCGGCCCGTATGGCGCGCTTCATGCCCTCCGCACCGTGGGCGTGGGCGGCGACCATGAAGCCGTAGTCGTTTGCCGCTTCGACGATCGCCCGCATCTCCTCCTCCGTGAACTGCGGGTTCTGGCCGCTCTTGGCCAGGCTGAGGACGCCGCCGGTGGCGGTGATCTTGATCAGGTCGGCGCCCTCCTTGTAGCGCTGCCGGACCGCCTTGCGCGCGTCCGCGACGCCGTTGACGATGCCCTCCCTGGGGCCGGGATCGCCGGTCAGATCCGCCCTCATGCCGTTCGTCCGGTCGCCGTGGCCGCCGGTGGAGGCCAGGGAGATCGTGGCCGCGAAGATTCGCGGTCCCGGCATGTCGCCCCGGGCGATCGCGTTGCGCACGGCGAGAATCGCCGTCGTCTCGCCGCCCACGTCGCGCACCGTGGTGAAGCCGGCCAGCAACGTCCGCTCCGCGTAGATGAGACCCTTGATCGCCAGGTCCGCGGGGTTCTCCTGGAAGCGGTCCAGGTACGAGGCGGCGCCGGCCTGCTGCGAAGTCAGGTGGACGTGCATGTCCATCAGGCCGGGCAGGACCGTGTGGCCGGAAAGGTCGATCAGGGTGTCGCCGCTCTCCGGATCGGCAAGCCCTTCCTCGACGGCCGTGATCATCGCGCCTTCGACGACGATCGTGTGCCGGCCCAGGACCTCGCCGGCTTCGACGTCGACCAGCGAGCCGGCGTGGATTACCGTGCGACCGTCGGCTCCGAGGGCGGGGAATGAAGTCAGCAAGAGCGGTGCGACAAGGAAGAGAAAGGCCGCGAAACGGTGGTGAAGGTCGTGTCTCATGGTGCGGGACTCTACTTCGCAGGAGCAGTCGGAAGCCGTCCGAACCGGCCCACGGCCCAGGTCAGGAAGAATCCGGCACCCGCCAGGACCACCGCCGATCCGAGCTGGACGGCGCCTGGCGGGGAAGCCTCGAAGGGCCAGAGACCGACGACGGCGCCCAGCAGAAGGCCCAGGAGCACTCCCAGGGTCGCCTGCCGGAAGCGTTGCAACGCGAATCGCACCGCGTTGCTGATGACCGTCGCCCCGACGGCGATGCCGATCAGAACCGGCAGCAGGACGGCGCCCGCCTGGAGCAGGTCCGCCGTATCGAACTCCCTGAGCCCCCGGAACAGCAGATCGACGGCGCCCAGGATTACTTCGTACTGGCCCAGGACGAGGAGCAGGTAGGCGCCGCTCAGGCCGGGCAGGATCATCGCGGCGGCGCCGGCGGCGCCGGCGATGGCGAGGAGGAGCGGCCCGCTGCCCGATAGTCCTTCGGAGGCTAGGCCGCTCTGGGCGATCGCGAGCGCCGCCATCGCCGCGAAACCTCCCGTCGCGCCGCCCCAGAAGCTCCGGTTGGCCGGTCGGGCGAGACGCCAGACAAGGGGCGCGCCCCCCAGGGTCAGGCCGATGAAGGCGCTGTACATGATCCACCGATGGTGAACCACCAGGTCGCGCAGGAGGCCTGCCAGGAGGAGAATCGCCAGTCCGCCTGCAAGGGCGACGACGGACAGGAGCAGCAGCGGCTGGAAGCGCAGCCGCAAACGGGTCGTATCCGCCACCGCCTCGATGAAGCGGGGATAGATGCCGACGGCGAGCAGCATCGTGCCGCCGCTGATTCCGGGCACTAGGTTCGCGAGGCCCATCAGGGCGCCGCCAGCGGCCGCGCGCGGTAGCCAGGATGGGGCTCCGGGGGTACCGGGCCCGGTCTTGCCGTCGGCCATCGAGTCGGAGTCTAAGGGCGCTTCGCGATTTCACGCGCGTTTGGTCTAGCGTTGCGCCCATGACGGACTACGACTACGACCTCTTCGTGATCGGCGCGGGTTCGGGCGGGGTTCGCGCCAGCCGGATGGCGGCAGGTCACGGCGCGCGGGTGGCGGTGGCAGAGGAACGCTACCTCGGCGGTACCTGCGTCAACGTCGGCTGCGTGCCGAAGAAGCTGCTCGTCTGCGCTTCGGCCTTCGCGGACCACTACCGTGAGGCTGCGGGTTTCGGTTGGGCGGCGGAGCAACCCGCCTTCGATTGGGCGCGGCTCATCGCGAACAAGAACCGGGAGATCGAGCGCCTCAACGGGATCTACCGCGGCCTGCTGGACGGCGCGGGCGTGGAGCTGTTCGAGGGTCGGGCACGGCTCCTCGACCCGCACACGGTGGAGATCGAAGCGGCGGATGGCGGCCTGCGGCGAGTCACGGCGGACCAGGTCCTGGTCGCCGTCGGCAGTTGGCCGGACATGCCGCCGATCCCGGGCATCGAGCACGCGATCAGCTCGAACGAGGCGTTCTATCTGGAGGGCCTGCCGGAGCGCTTCGCGGTCGTCGGCGGCGGCTACATCGGCGTCGAGTTCGCGGGCATCTTCGCCTGCCTCGGTTGCGACGTGACGCTGATCTATCGTGGGCCGCTGTTCCTACGCGGCTTCGACGAGGAACTCCGCCGCCACCTGGCGGAAGAGATGCGCTCACGCGGCATCGATCTCCGGTTCGACAGTCGGGTCGAGTCGATCGAAGAGACGTCCGGCAACGGCGACGACCGCCTGCGCCTTCACCTCGACGGCGGCGACTCGGTCTCGTGCGGCCAGGTTCTCTACGCCACCGGGCGCCTGCCCCTGGTCTCCGACCTCGGGCTGGAGAACTGCGGCGTGGCGCGGGGCGAGTTGGGCGAGATCGTCGTCGACGAGTTCTCACGCAGCAGTGTGCCGAACGTCTGGGCGATCGGCGACGTGACGAACCGCCTGAACCTGACTCCGGTGGCGATTCACGAGGCGATGTGCCTGAGCCGGACCCTGTACGGCGGCGAGCCGACGCCGGTCGACCACGAGAGCGTCGCCACCGCCGTCTTCAGCCAGCCGCCCCTGGCCGCGGTGGGGCTGACCGAAGAGGAGGCGCGGGCGCGCTACGACGAGGTCGACGTCTACCGGAGCCGGTTCCGCCCGCTCAAGCTCACGCTGACCGACAACCAGGAGCGCACCCTGGTCAAGCTGGTCGTTGACCGTGCGAGCGGCCGGGTGCTCGGCGCCCACATGCTCGGCGCCGACGCGCCCGAGATCATTCAGGGCCTGGCGGTCGCGGTGAAGATGGGCGCGACCAAGGACGACTTCGACGCCGCGATGGCCATCCACCCGACCTCAGCCGAGGAGTTCGTCACCCTCCGCTGAGTCCCCACCGTCGGTGCGTCGGCCTTCTGGCCGGCCCGGACCCGGCCCGTGGTTCAGCCGGCGTTGCGGCGGCGCTCCGCCGCATCGAGCACGTCGACTTCGAGCCGCGGACCGCCGAGGTCGGCGATCTCGCGCAACCCCGTGGGACTCGTCACGTTGACCTCGGTCAGCCAGCCGCCGATCACGTCGATGCCGGCGAAGACGATGCCGAGCCGGACGAGTTCGGGCCCGACCGCGGCAGCGATCTCGCGGTCGCGTTCGTCGACTTCCGTGGCCGCGGGCTGACCACCGACGTGGAAGTTGGCCCGTGACTCGCCCTCGGCGGGCACGCGCAGCACCGCGCCGAGCGCTTGTCCCTCGACCAGGATGACCCGCTTGTCCCCCTGCCGGATCTCCGGCAGGTAGCGCTGCGCCATGATGTAGCGGCTTTCGTGCGCGGTCGCCGCCTCGAGGATGGCGCTCGAGTTCCGGTCGCCGGCCCTGAGGTGAAAGATCCCCTCGCCGCCGGCGCCGTCGAGCGGCTTGACGATCATCTCGCCGCCCATCTCCTCCTGAAAGGCCAGCAACTCAGGAATCCGCCGGCTCACCCGGGCGGGCGGACAAACTTCGGGGAAGCGGAGCGCGAACAGCTTCTCGTTCGCGTCGCGGAGCGACAGCGGGTCGTTCACGACCAGGGTGCTCTTCGCCACCATCGACAGCAGGTGCGTGGCGTAGAAGAAGGCCATGTCGAAGGGCGGGTCCTTCCGCATCCAGACCACGTCGAACTCATCGAGGAACGCGGTTCGGCGGGTCCCGACCTCGTACCAGTCGCCGCCGGCCTCCGGATCGACCGTACGCGCCGGAATCGCCTCCGCCTTCGGCCGTCCGTCCGGCCCGAGGTCCAGCGTGTCGATCGTGCAGACGGCCAGCTCATGGCCGCGGCGGTTCGCCTCGCGCAGGAACGCGATCGTCGTGTCCTTCTCGGGATCGAGACGCTCGATCGGATCGATGACGAAGAGATGGCGCATCGGCGGTTGGCGGGGAGGAAACGGGCCGCGCAAGCTATCACGCGGCGGTTGCGGCGGAACCGGCGGCGCCGCCCGTACAATCCGACGCCGTGGCCCGGACCGACCCATGCTGGCTCTTCGGCTACGGCTCGCTCATCTTCCGCCCGGCGATCCCCTTCGTGGAGCGTCGACCCGCCCGACTCCGGGGCTGGAGCCGGCGCTTCTGGCAGTGGTCGACGGACCATCGAGGCGAGCCCTGGCGTCCCGGGCGTGTGGTCACCCTGGCGCCGGCTCCGGACGCCTGCTGCTGGGGAATCGCCTACCGGCTCGCCGAGACGGACGCCGCTGCCATCCTCGCCGACCTGGACATACGCGAACGCGGTGGCTATGTCCGCATGGAGATCGAACTCGAACTGGACGCGCCTGCCGAGCAAGCCCCGGCCCCCTCACCGGCATCGCCGCAGGTCGTCGCAGGCCTCACCTATCAGGGCTGGCCCGACAACCGAAACTACGCGGGTCCAGCGCCAATCGACGAGATTGCGTCCCAGGTCATACAGGCAACAGGCCCGAGCGGCACCAACGCCGACTACGTCCGCGATCTGGACGCCGCACTAAACGCGCTAGGTGTGGAAGACACCCACGTAGCCGCCCTGGTCGCCAGGTTGGGGGAGTAGATCATCCCAAGCCGCCGATCCACTCCAGCCAGCCGGAGGGCCGAGGGGGGCGGTCCCAGCGGGCTCGGAGCGAGCGACGCCCGGCGCCCGTTCGGTAGTCGATGCCCAACCGGAGCGAGCGCAGCGAAGTGCGCGCCACACGTCCCGTTATCCGGCCGAGCGCGCACGGCCGATGGGACCGCCCCCCTCGGCCCTCCGGCTGGCGGGTGCCCCGCTAGGGCGCCATCGCTCCAGTGACGCCGACATCCCGGCCCTGCGGATCGATCAGGACGCCTGGATTCATCAGGCCGTCCGGGTCCACCGCCGCCTTGGCGCCGGCCAGGGCCTGGGCGAAGACGTCGGGGCGCTGGCGGTCGTAGCCGGCCGGCCGGTGGTCGCGGCCGACGGCGTGGTGGTGGGTGACCGTGCCGCCGGCGTCGACGACCGCCTCGTTCGCGGCGAGCTTGATCTCCCGCCACTGCTCCGCGAGGCGCTCCCAGTCGCCGAGGGCGGAGAAGGTGAAGTAGGGCGCCGGTCCGTCCGGGTAGACGTGGGTGAAGCGGCAGGTGACCCGTCCGGGCCTGCCGGTCGCCTCCTCCAGGATCTCCGCGGTCCGGGCGATGATCCGCGCGTGGAAGTCGGCGAAGCGGTCCCAGGTGATCGCGGTCTCGAAAGTGTCGCTGATCAGGCCCAGGGGCACCGCGACCTCGCGGAAGTAGGGACCCTTGATGAATGCGTCGCGCCAGGCGCCGGCGGCGCCTTCACGGTGGGAGCGGCCGGCCGAGGCGCTGTGATCGCCGCCGCAGTCGGCGGTCAGTTCGAGCGCACGCTTCATCCAGGGCTCTACGGGGTGGTCGGCCGACTCGAAACCGAGGACGAGCAGCGACGTCGAACCGTCGCCGGCGCCCGCGCCGGCGGTTTCCTGGGCGTCGATCAGCCGGCAGTTCGAGGGGTAGAGACCGCTCTGGGCCAGCATCCGCACCGCCTCGGCCGCCTGTGCGTAGTCACCGAAGTGGACGGCCGCCGAGCCTCGGTATGTCGGACGGTCCTGGAGTCGCATCCAGGCTTCCGTAATCACGCCGAGGATGCCCTCGGAGCCGATGACCATGCGGTCCGGCGACGGTCCGGCGCCGGAACCGGGCAACCGCCGGGTTTCCATGACACCCCGCGGCGTGACCGTCGTCGTCGCCTCGACGAAGTCGTCGATGTGGGTATAGAGGCTGGCGAAGTGGCCGCCCGAGCGGGTCGCGATCCAGCCGCCCAGGGTCGAGTGCTCGAAGCTCTGCGGGAAATGGCGCAGGGTCAGTCCGTGCTCCCGGAGCTGGGCCTCGATGTGGGGGCCGCGGGCGCCGCCCTGGATGCGCGCCGCCCGGCTTGCGCGGTCTACCTCGAGCACCTGGTCGAGCTTGAGCAGGTCGACGGTCACCGTGCCGGCGTAGCTGTCGCCGACCGCCGGCTCGACGCCGCCGACCACGCTGGAGCCGCCGCCGAACGGGACCACCGCGGCGCCGGCATCGCCGGCCCAGTCCAGGATGCAGACAACGTCGTCCGTCGTTTCCGGGTAGGCGACGAGATCGGGCGGCTCCGGCACCTCGCGCCGGAACATCCGCACCGCGTCCGGAAAGGACTTGCCGTAGGCGTGGAGGAGGCGCTCGTACGGGTCGTCGCGGAACAGACACGCAAGTGACGAAGGCGGTTTGAGCCGCGGCTGGCGCAGGTCGAAGTCGCCGACCCGGGGCACGCTCGCGCGGGACTCCAACGAGACCCCGAACCGCTCCTCGGTCTGCGCCCGGAAGGCGGCCGCCTCGGCTTCGGTCAGCCCCTGTCCCTCGTATCCCCAACCGCAGAGCTTCCGTCTCGCTTCGGTCACTTGAGCCTCCCTGGACGGCGCAGAATAGCGAAGAGCCTTCCGTGACCTACAATCCCCGTCCAATGTCCTGGCAGCCAGAGGTCGAGGAGAT
This sequence comes from Candidatus Multivorans sp., assembly GCA_965220845.1. Taxonomy (GTDB): domain Bacteria; phylum Acidobacteriota; class Thermoanaerobaculia; order Multivoradales; family Multivoraceae; genus Multivorans. Next base: position 2,234,033 of record CBDCRA010000005.1, on the reverse strand, counting down.
CGAACGCCGCCGGCGCCTGGCGCTGGAGATGGGCGGCGACGAGGCGGTAGCGAAACAGCACGAACGCGGTCGCCTGACCGTGCGCGAGCGGATCGAGCGGATCGCCGATCCGGGCTCGTTCATCGAGGAAGGCCGTCAGGCGGGGGCCGCCGACGTCGACGAGGAAGGCCGCGTCGTCGCGTTCACGCCCGCGAACTATGTCGTCGGTTTTGCCGACGTGGATGGCAGTCGCGCGATCGTTGCCGGCGAGGACTTCACGCAGGCTGGCGGCTCGCCGTCGCCGGCAGGGCTGCGCAAGAGCATCTACTCCGAGGAACTCGCGCTCAAGTACCGCCTTCCCCTGGTTCGCTTCCTGGAAGGCGGTGGCGGCAGCGTCAGGGGCAGCGCGGGCCGACAGAAGGGGGCGCCGAAGAAGCCGCCGCGGCCCATGGGGGAGCCGGTCTACTCGCGCGCCCGTTTCTGGTCGATCGCCGAGATTCTGCGGACCGTGCCGGTGGCGTCGATCGGTGTCGGGGCGGTTGCGGGATTTCCCGCGGCGCGCCTGGTCGCTTCCCACTTCTCGGTGATGACCCGCCACACGGCGCAGATCCTGATCGGCGGTCCGGCGCTGGTCGAGCGGGCCCTGGGCGAGAAGAAGACGAAGGACGAACTGGGCGGCTGGGAGGTCCACAGCAGGAGCGGCGTGGTCGACAACGTCGCCGAGGACGAGGACGACGCGATGGAGCAGGTGCGTCGCTTCCTGAGCTACCTGCCGCCCAACGTGGACACGCTGCCGCCTCGCCGCTCCGTGGGCGATCCGGCGGAGCGACGCGAGGAACGCCTGCTGACGATCGTGCCGCGGGACCGGCGCTTCCTCTACGACATGCGCGAGGTGATCTCGCTCGTCGCTGACCGGGACAGCTTCTTCGAGATGACGGCAGGTTACGGTCCGTCCCAGATCACGGGCCTGGCCCGGGTCGACGGCCGCTCGGTCGGAGTCGTCGCCAACGACTGCAAGCACATCGGCGGTGCGATGGACGCGGCGGGGGCGCAGAAGTTCCGGCGCTTCATCGAGTTCTGCGAGACCTTCCACCTGCCGATCCTCAGCCTGGTCGACGAACCGGGCTTCATGATCGGCTCGGAGTCGGAGGCTTCGGGCACGATCCGGTACGGCATGGAGGCGATCGCGGCGACGGTGAGGACGACCGTTCCCTGGTGCGCCGTGCAGATTCGCAAGTCCTATGGCGTCGCCGCCGCGGCCCACTACGGCCCGGGCGGCCGCGTGCTGATCTGGCCGTCGGCGGAGAGCGGCGCCCTGCCGATCGAGGGCGGGGTGGCTGTCGCCTTCCGGCGGGAGATCGCGGCGGCGCCCGACCCGGACAGGAAACGGGCTGAACTGGAAGCCGAGTTCGCCAAGAGGCGCACACCTTTCCCGCGGGCCGAGGGCTTCTCGGTCCATGACCTGATCGACCCGCGGAACACGCGTTCCGAAGTCGTCAAGTGGCTGAAACTGTCCGAGCCGCTGCTCGCGTCGCGGGCGCGGTGAGCGGACGCAGGAGGAGAACTGAGATGGCAGCGAACCGAATGAAGCAGACCCTGTACCTCTTCCTGGCCGCCGGCCTGTTCCTGACCGCGTCGGCGGTCGCTCAGCAACAGCCGGTCGGCTACGAGGACACACCGAAGCTGCCGGGACTGCCCTGGAAGGTGCACGACCCGAACCGGCCGGTGCCGCCGGTGGTGGAGTCCGGCGCCTCGTTCAGCGACATGGCGGCGGCTCCTGGCGATGCGGTCGTGCTGTTCGACGGGACGGACCTGTCGAAGTGGCAGAAGCCGAACGGCGACGAACCCGAGTGGAAGGTCGAGAACGGCTACATGGAGGTCACCTCGACCGGTTCGATCCGCACCCGGGACGAGTTCGGCGACTTCCAGCTTCACCTGGAGTTCGCGACCCCGGCAAAGGTCGAGAGCAACAGCCAGGGCCGCGGCAACAGCGGCGTGATGATCTACGGTGACTACGAGGTCCAGATTCTCGACTCGTACGAGAACCGGTCCTACGCCGACGGCCAGGCGGGCGCGCTCTACGGCCAGACGCCGCCGATGGTCAACTCGTCCAGAGCCCCGGGCGTCTGGCAGACGTACGACATCATCTTCGAGGCGCCGCGCTGGAAGGACGGCGAACTCGTCAAGAAGGCGAACGTCACCGTGCTCCACAACGGGGTGGTCATTCATCACAAGAAGGAGTACATCGGCCGGACGATCCACCGCCGGGTCGGCGTCTACGACCGCCCGCACGAGCCGCGCGGCTGGATCGGCCTCCAGGATCACCGCAACCCGACGCGTTTCCGCAACGTCTGGATCCGGGAGCTGCCCGGCTACGACGGCGGCGGCTGAGGTTCGCTCGGCCCTTGAAGCTCTCCCTCTTCTACCTGCCCTCGATCGGCTCGCGGGCCGAGATCAAGCAGGGCATGGCGGGCCTGCGGGGCGACCTCTACGACCGGATGCTGGCCGAGGTCTCGGAGCAGGCCCGGCTGGCCGACGATCTCGGCTACGACTCGATCAGCTTCACCGAGCACCACTTCCACATCGAAGGCTTCGAACTCTCGAACAACCCCGTGCTGCTCGACCTCTTCGTCGGCATGCAGACGAAGAACATCCGGGTCGGCCAGTTGGGCATCGTGCTGCCGTCGAGGAATCCGATCCGCGTCGCCGAGGACATCGCGATGCTCGACCGGATGACGGGCGGCCGCGCCAACGCCGGCTTCGCGCGCGGCTACCAGCGGCGCTGGGTCGACGTGATGGCGCAGCAGACGCACGGCATCTCGGGCGCCCTGCCGCACCGCCACGACGAGATCGACGCGACGAACCGGGCCGCCTTCGAGGAGTGCTTCCGGATCGTGAAGAAGGCCTGGACGGAGCCGATGCTCGACTATGACGGCCGGTTCTGGAAGGTCCCCGTGGGCGGCCCGGAAGGCGGCACGCCGTGGACGCTCGAAGCGACGGAACAGTGGGGCGCCGGCGTCGAGGACGGCGTCCTGCGTCAGGTCGGCGTCGTGCCGAAGCCGGTCCAGGAGCCCCATCCGCCGATCTTCCAGCCCTTCGCGTCGTCGGAAGAGAGCATCCGCTGGTGCGCGCGGGAGGGCGTGACGGCAATCCTGCCGCCGCTGCATCCGAAGCGGGAGCGGGCGCTCTTCGAGCTGTTCGCGGAGGAGTCCGGACGGCCGCTCGGCGAGGGCATCGGCGTCCTGCGCGACGTCGTGATCGCCGACACGGACGTGGAGGCGGAACGCCTGTGGAAGGCGAGCGGCGCGTTCTGCGGGTCGGCGTGGTTCGAACCGTTCGGCTTCAGCCGGGGCATGGCCGACCCGGACACGGGGGAGCCGTTCGAGGACATGATGGGTTCGGGCATGGCGCTGGTCGGCACGGTCGACACGGTGACCCGGCAGCTCGAGACCCTGTGCGAGCGCTTGCCCGTGACCTGGCTCTACTTCTGGGCCTACAACGGCCTGCTGCCGCACGCGCGGCTGATGTCGACGATCGAACGGTTCAAGGCAGACGTGCTGCCCCGGGTGAGCTCTAGTTAGGCTTCTTCCGCTTTGCTCTGCGCTTGCGCCTCGTCCTGAGCACGAGACCGTCTTCGAGCGAGGCGCCTTCCTTCGCGTCGACGACGATCTTGCCGCCGTCGGCCAGCTTGCCGAAGAGGATCTCGTCGGCCAGCTTGCGCTTGATCTTCTCGTCGATCAGACGGCGCATCGGACGGGCGCCGAAGTCCGGCTCGTAGCCGTGCTCGGCCAGCCAGTCGCGGGCGGCCTCCTTCAGTTCGATCCTGAGATCGCGGTCGGCGAGTTGCAGCCCGAGTTCGCCCACGAGCTTGTCGACGATCAGCCGCACGGAGTCCATCTCCAGCGCCTTGAAGACGACCCAGGCGTCGATCCGGTTCCGGAACTCGGGCGTGAACAGACGCTCGACCGCCGGCTTCGAGGCGGCTTCGGCGGAGAGTTTCGAGCGGTCGCCGAAGCCCATCGGCTTCGTCGTCAGCTCCCGGCCGCCGGCGTTCGTCGTCATGATCAGGATAACGTGACGGAAGTCCGCCTTGCGGCCGTTGTTGTCGGTCAGGGTGGCGTGGTCCATGACCTGGAGCAGGATGTTGTAGACGTCGGGATGGGCCTTCTCGATCTCGTCGAGCAGCAGGACGGTGTGCGGGGTGCGGCGGATCGCGTCGGTCAGCAGGCCGCCCTGGTCGAAGCCGACGTAGCCCGGCGGCGCGCCGATCAGCCGGGACACGGTGTGTTTCTCCATGTACTCGCTCATGTCGAAGCGGGTGAAGGCGATGCCGAGCACCTGGGCAAGCTGGCGGGCGAGTTCCGTCTTGCCGACTCCGGTGGGGCCCGAGAAGAGGAAACTGCCGATCGGCCGCTCGAGCGTGCCGAGGCCGGCGCGGCCCAGCTTCACAGCGGAGGAGATCGACCGGATCGCCTCGTCCTGGCCGAAGATGACCGCCTTCAGTTCCTCCTCCAGGTTGAGGAGGGCGTCCCGGTCGTCGCTGGAGACGGACTTCTCGGGGATCTTCGCCATCGAGGCGACGACCCGCTCCATGTCGACCGGGTCGAGGACGCCCTTGCGTTCGTCCTTCGTCATCAGGCGGTTCGAGGCGCCGGCCTGGTCGACCAGGTCGATCGCCTTGTCCGGCAGGCGGCGATCGAGCAGGTAGCGGGCCGAGAGGTCGGCGGCGGCGTCGAGCGCTTCGTCGGCGTACTTGACCTCGTGGTGCTCCTCGTAGCGGTCGCGCAGGCCGCGCAGGATCTCGGCAGACTCCTCGACCGACGGTTCCTCGATCTCGATCATCTGGAAGCGGCGCGCGAGCGCGCGGTCGCGGTCGAAGGAACCCTTGTACTCGGCGTGGGTGGTCGAGCCGATGCAGCGCAGCTTGCCGGAGGCCAGACCGGGCTTCAGGATGTTCGAGGCGTCGAGGGAGCCGGACGACACCGCGCCGGCGCCGACGATCGTGTGGATCTCGTCGATGAACAGAATGTGCTCGGGCTCGGAGATGATTCGGTCGATCACCGCCTTGAGCCGCTGCTCGAAGTCGCCCCGGTAGCGGGTTCCGGCCAGAAGCGCGCCCATGTCCAGGGCGTAGATCGTGACCCTGGAGATCAGCTCGGGCACGTTGCCTTCGTGGACGGCGAGGACAAGCCCCTCGACGATCGCCGTTTTGCCGACCCCCGGGTCGCCGACCAGCACCGGGTTGTTCTTTCGCCTGCGGGCCAGCGTCTCGCAGAGCACCCGGACTTCGTCGAGCCGTCCGACCAGCGGATCGATCGATCCTTCGGCGGCGCGCTCGTTCAGGTTGGAGGCGAATTGCTCCAGCGGGTCCTCGACCTCTTCCTCCTCCTCGCCGTCGGCGTCTGGCTCGACATGCTGTGGTGCGGGAAGGCCGCTGCCCTGCTTGACCGTGCCGTGGGAGAGGTAGCGGATGACGTCGAGGCGCGCGACGTCCTGGCTCTGGAGCAGGTAGACCGCCTGGGATTCCTTCTCGCGCATCAGCGATGCGATCACCGCGCCGGCGTCCAGTTCGCTCTTGCCGGCGCCGTGGGCGTGCATGGCCGCCCGTTCGATGACCCGCCAGAACGCGATCGTCTGCTTGGGAGGCGATTCGTCTTCGTCGCCGGATTCCGGGCCGTGCTCGGCGCCTCCGTCCTGAGTGCCGTCCATCTCGGCTGACGCAGAACCGGCCGTCTCGTCCGCCGCGTCGGCCGGCAGCACCGGCGGCAGGGTCTCCAGTTGCTGCTCCAGGAACTCCTCGAGCTCGCGAACCAGCCGGGGCAGGCGGACGCCAACCGCCTGCAGCGTCTTCGCGCCCACCGGATCGGCGCACAGAGCGAGCAGCAGATGCTCGAGCGTCACGTACTCGTGCCGGCGTGAGGACGCCTCAAGCATGGCCCGCCGCAACGACTGCCGCAGATCCTCGGTCATGTGGACGGAAGCGATGGCGTTACCCTCCCGGCGCCGTCAGTTGACGTCGTCGCCGTGCCGGCCGTCGTCGTCCCGGCTGTTGTCGTCGTCGCCGCCGTCGCCGTCCCCCGTGTCGGGCTCGATCGTACAGAGCAGCGGAACTTCCGCCTGCTGGGCCAGACTGCCGACCTCGGCCACCTTCGTTTCGGCCACGGAGAACGGATAGAGCCCCACGACGCCGACGCCGTTCTTGTGGACGTAGAGCATGAGCCGCGAAGCGTCGGATTCCGTGAAGTGGAAGACGTGCTGCAGGACGACGACGACGAACTCGCGCGGGGTGAAGTCGTCGTTGTGGAGGAGGACCTTGTAGAGCCGGGGCCGGGCCAGCCGGGTCCTGGTCTTCGTCTTCGTGAGGACCTTGCTGTCGCCCTGCTGGTCGTCTTCGAAGTGCGGCATGGCGGTTCGATTATAGGTCCGGGACGAAGCAGCGAGGTGCGCCGCTAGCCGAGTTGCTGCCGGTTGCGCCGCCAAGCCTCGATTCCCTCGAGGTGACGCTTCGCGTCGCGGTGAAGCGCCGCGCCGAGCAGCGAGTTCAGCTTCTCGTCCATGAACAGGTGCGAGCTGTAGACGGGCGCGGGCTCGAAGCCGCGGCTGATCTTGTGCTCTCCGCCGGCGCCGCCTTCGAACACCTGGACGCCCCTGGCGATGCACTCGTCGATCGAGTGGTAGAGGCAGACGTTGAAGTGCAGGAAGCGGTGTTCCTCGTGGCAGCCCCAGTAACGGCCGTAGAGGTGGGTGTCGGAGCGCAGGTTGATCGCGCCGGCGACGACCCGGTCTTCGCGCTCGGCGACGACCAGCTCGATCTCGTTGCCGAGGTCCGCGAAAAGGTCGGAGAACAGCTCGCGGTTCAGGTACCGGCCGCCCCACATGTACCTGTCGCAGGTCGTGCAGTAGAGACGGAACGCGGTTTCGGCCCAGCGCTCGGGATCGGCTGCGATCTCCTGGCCGCGTACGGTTCGGATGGCGATGCCCTGCCGGGCCGGCTCGCGGCGCTCGCGGCGGCACTGGGTGCGGCGCTTGGAACGGAGCTTCGCCAGCCAGTCGTCGGGACTCCGGTAGTCGTAGTTCTGCCAGTGGTACTGGACCATGACCCGCTGGGAGAGGCCGGCGGCGGCCAGGGCGGAGGCTTCCGAGGCGCTGTGGTACAGGACATGAACGGAGGCGACGCCGACCTCCCGGGCGGTGTCGGCGGCAAGCTGTACGAGGAGTCTGGCGGCGACCGCCGGGTCGACATCGGCGGCGGCCAGGATGCGGCGCCCGGTGACCGGAGAGAAGGGCACGCCGACGACCAGCTTCGGGTAGAAGCGGCCGCCGACCGCGCGCACCGCGTCGCCGAAGGCCCAGTCCCGCGAGAAGTCGCCCATGCCGTCGTTCTTGATGTAGGCGGGGGCGGCCGCGATCAGGTCATCGTCGGCGTCCCGGGCGGTCAGGTGGAAGGGCAGCCAGCCGCGGTCGGGGGCCACGCAGCCGGTCCGTTCGAGGGCTTCGAGAAAGGCCCAGGACAGGAACGGCCGGTCGCCGGGCTTCAGCAGGTCGTCCCAGGCCGCCTGCTCGATGTCCGCTATCGACTGGACGATCCTGAGTTCGACCTGGCGCTGCTCGGTGCGGTCTCCTGCCTGGGCCGCAGTGTCGTCCATCCGGCGAGTCTTGCACGGCGGGCACGGGGGAAGACGCCCGGATCGTCAGTACCCAAGCGCCGCTCCGTCCTTGCGCGGGTCGGAGGCGCCGTGGAGCGTGCCGCGCCGGTCGACCCTGATTGCCTGGGCGCCTCCGAACTCGGCGCCTCTTGCGCTGCGAACACGGTGGCCGAGCGCGGCAAGTCCCTCCACGGTCCCGGGCTCCATGCCTCGCTCGCAGAGGAGCTCGAGGCCTGCCGTGTGCCGCCACCGGGGCCGGTCGATCGCCGCCTGGAGGGGAAGGCCGTGATCGTAGTGGCTGGTCAGGAGCTGCACGTGTCCCTGGGGCTGGAACGGTCCGCCCATCACGCCGTAGCAGAGCTCGAGCCGGCCCCGTTCGAGGACGATGCCCGGGATGATCGTGTGGAAGGGACGCTTGCCGGGGCGGTACTCGTTCGGATGGCCGGGCTCGAGAGTGAAACCGGCGCCCCGGCAGTGGAGCATGATGCCCGTGTCACCGCCGGCGATCGCCGCTCCGAAGGGTGCGAAGAGGGAGTTGATGAAGGAGGCGGCGTTGCCCTCGCCGTCGACGACGGCCAGGTAGACCGTGTCGGATCCCACCGTGCCCGTGCCGGTCGGGATGCCGCCCGGAGCGGCTCTGCCGGCCGCCCGGCCGGGGTCGATCAGGCGGCTGCGCTCGCGGGCGTAGGCCTTGTCCAGCAACTCGGCCAGCGGGACGCCTCCGGAGCCCCTGAGCGGCTCGCCCTCGGGGTCGCCGACGTGGGCGTGAAGATCGGCGTAGGCCAGCTTCTTCGCCTCGACGAGCAGATGGGTGTGTTCGGCCGCGGCCGCGTCCATCGAGGCGAGATCGAAGTTCTCCAGCAGGTTGAGCATCAGGAGAACGCCGAGCCCCTGACCGTTGGGCGGCAACTGGAAGACCTCCCGGCCCCGGTACATCGTGCCGATCGGATCGACCCAGGTCGACTCGTGGCGCCGGAGGTCCTCCAGCTCGAGAAAGCCGCCGGTGCCGCGGGCGTAGCGGACGATCTCCTCCGCGATCGGACCCTCGTAGAAGGCGCCGCGGCCTCCTTCCGCGATCCGCCGCAGGGATCGCGCCAGGGCCGGTGACCGGAACACCGCGCCGAGTCCGGGCGCTTCGCCAGAGGCGAGATAGTGCTCCGCCGCCGCGCGGTCGCCGCGGAGTCGCGGGACGCAGGCTCGCCACATCGACTGGACGCGCTCACTGACGGGGAAGCCCGCTTCGGCGGTTTCGATCGCCGGACCGAGCAGATCGGCGAAGCGAAGGCGTCCGAGGCGCTGGTGCGCGGTTTCCCAGAGATCGACGGCGCCGGGGACGGTGACTGCCGGCCAGGTGTCCGGATCGATCGCCGGGCCGGTGATGTCGGTCCGCTCCAGGGCCAGCGGCGAGCGGCCGCTGCCGTTGAGGCCCAGGAGGTCGCCGCGTCCGCCGTCGGGATCGGCCAGGTAGTAGAGCAGGAAGGCGTCGCCGCCGATGCCGGTCATCATCGGCTCGACCACGGCCAGCATCGCGGCCGCCGCGACGGCGCCGTCGATCGCCGAGCCGCCGGCCCGGAGCATGTCGAGCCCGGCCAGGGTGGCGGCGGGGTGGGATGTGGCGACCATCCCGCGGCGCGCCATGACGACGCTGCGTCCCGCACGGTGGGGACTTGCCAGCCGGGGCGGATCGACGGGGTGGCTAGCGGAAGACGTCAAAGGTGCGGTTGTACTTGACCGCCAGGCTCCGGTCCGGGGTATCCAGGCCGAGCAGGCCGAACTCCGAGATCTCGTTGTAGACGACGAAGAGTCCCCTGTTCGCCTCGTTGAGCCAACTGAAACGGACGTTCGTGTTCACGCTGTGGGTCAGGTCGTTGTACTGGATCAGCGCCTGCAGGAGGAGGCTGGTGCTGAAGGCGTAGGTGACGCGCAGGCGCCCCAGGTGGGTCTTGAAGGCGCCCATCGGGAGGTCGATGTCGTTGTAGGACCAACTCAGCTCGGACGTCAGGTAGTCGCCGAGGCGGATGCTCAGGGACGGATCCAGGACGAGCTGGTTGCCGCCGAAGAAGCCTCCGCCCTGGACTCTGGTGAAGAGGCTCACGGCCCGGCCCCGGTTCGTGTTCATGAACAGGAAAAAGCCGTGGTCGTCGTACTCACCGGCTGGGACGTTCACGATGCCGGCGAGGGTGAAGGGCTCGAGCAGTCCTTCGTAGCGGCCGCCGGCGGAGAGGCTGATCTGCGCGCCGTTCCGGAACTCGACCTCGCCGCCGACGGAGTAGCGCTGGGTCTCCTTGTAGCCGTCGAAGTTCCAGAAGCCGTCGTAGAAGATGCGCGGGCCGAACTCCTTGACGCGGCCCTCGCCCGCCGGGCGGAAGCGGCGCCGGATGTAGCCGTTGAACTGGCGGTAGCCGGAGCGGCTGAGGAAACCGACCTCGGGGTTGAAGTCCTCGCCGATCTCGGCATAGCCGAGACGCCAGCGCCAGAACGGGGAACTGTAGCCGCCGTCGAGGCCGAAACCATGGTCCCGGCCGGTGAGGCCGGGGGTTTCCGTTCGGGCCGCCCAGCCCGAGACGTCCGTGAACTGCCCGATGCCGATCTGACCGTCGACGGCGTAGGTCCGGTTGTGGTCACCGTCCGGCGCCAGCGAGCCGGTGCCCTGGCGGTTGACGACCAGTACGCCGGCCCGGCTCCGGTTGCGGTACTCGCGGCCAAGCCGCGCGACCGTGAAGTTGTTGCCGTGGATGTCCCCCAGGTCATCCGTCTGCATGTTCAGGAAGCCGACGTTGAATCCACCGGCCCTGCCGGACAGGCGGGCGCCGCCGAGGATCGGCACGGGCATGCCGCCGCTCAGGCCGATCCGCCGGCTGAAGAAGAGTTCGGTGCCGCCCCGGAACGAGGACCGTCCGCCGACGCGGAAGAGACCGGAGTTCTCCAGGAAGAAGGGCCGCTTCTCGGGGAAGAACAGGCTGAAGCGATCGAGATTGATCTGCTGATCGTCGGCTTCCACCTGGGCGAAGTCCGTGTTGACGGTCAAGTCAAGCGTCAGGCTCGGCGTGACGCCGTACTTGAGGTCCATGCCGACCTCGCTGTCGTCGGCGCTGCCCTCCACGTAGTCGCGGGCCGAACTCAGAACGTACGGAGTCAACTGGAGATTGCGCTGGCGCGGCGGTTCCACGCCGACCAGGTGGCCGGCTTCCGACACCCGGAACAGGTCGTGCTGGCGGCCGAGGTGGGCCCAGAAGGAGGTTTCGCTGTTGCGCCGGATGTTGCGCTCGAAGTTCAGGCCCCAGATCGCGCGGCCCGATCCGTACCGGAGACTGCGGAAGGGAATCGCCATCTCGGCGCTCCAGCCGAAGTCGCCGCTCGTCGTTCTCACCGTCCAGGACGTGTCCCAGTCCAGGTTGGCGCCGCCGGAACTGAAGCTGCGAGAGGAACCCCCTCCGCCGCCGCGGCCCTGGTTCGTGAACTGGCCGTCGTACTGGATTCCCGCCATGTTCGTTCCGAAGACGAAGCCGTTCTGCCGGTCGCCGAACGTGTCGAGGATGACGCGGAAGCTGTCCTCGTCCTGGAGCCTGGCGTCGCGGCGGCTGTCGGAGATGGCCAGGGAGGAGGCCTCCCGGTCGAAGCAGATGACGGCGATGTAGAGGGCGGCGTCGTCGAACGCGATCCGCACCTCGGTGCGTTCGCTCGCTGGTTCGCCTTCGAACGGCTCCACCTGCTGGAAGCCGGTGCCGAAATCGACATCGAGCCAGAGGTGTTCGCCGAGGACGTCGCCGTCGATGACTGGCGCCTGCGCGAGACGCATCGCCTGTAGCCGCGGACGATCGCTCCGCGTCTCGACCTGCGCCGCCGCGATGCCGTTGCCGGCCGCAAGGAGGGCGATCAGCGCGACAGCGCCGCGCGGAAGGTGGTGTCGCGGCATCGGACGATTGCGCTACGAGTTCTGCTTATCGGCCGGCTGGCGGCTGGACGGTTGGAATCGCCAACTCCCGGGCTCGCCGATTCAGTTCGTCTAGCTGGGGTCCGGTCAACTCGGATACGGCCTCGAGGATCGGCAGGAGCTCGGCTTCGAGATCCTCGAAACGACGGCGTGCACCGGTGGTCGGCCGCGCCGTATTGCCGAAGACGTGAGTGTAGAGGTACGCGTACTGGTTGTCGATCCTGGGCTGGAAGTTGAGGGCGTCCTGGGAGACCCGGCTCCGCGACTGGATCAATCGCTCGTCGAGTTCCCCGGCTCGCTCAAGGATCGCCTCGACGGCCGGTCCCAGCTCCGAGGCGCCGGCTTCGTCGAGACGTTCCTCGAGGGCTCCGGCCTGTTCCCGCACGCTGCGCAGGCCAGCGATCGCGTCGTGGATCGCCGTCAACCGCGTCGACAAGCGGTCGAGCATCGCGTACTGCTCTTCCAGGTCGGCCTGGGAGATGTCGTCAAGCCGCGGGTCGGCGAGCACCTCGAAGGTCCGGCTGTCAGACCAGTCGTCGACCGTCAGCGCTGCCCGGTAGGTGCCGGGCGGCAGGTAGGGGCCGCCAGTGTAAGACAGGGACATGATGGCACCCTCGACCAGGTGGGGCGCCTGGCCGCGCAGGTTCCAGACGAGCCGGTTGAGGCCCGCCTTCGCCTCGAAGGACTCGATCCGCGGGCGCTCCTCGTCGCCGCCCTCGATCTCTTCGCCTTCCGGCAACGACACGAAGCGCCGCAGCACCCGGTCGCTACCGTCCGGGGAGATCGTCAGGTCGACCCGACCCTCCGGCTCTTCCGGGAGGTCGAACCAGATCGAGGCGCCGTTGGTGAAGCCCCCGCCGCTACCGGGCCGGTCGATGCGGACGGTGGGCTCGGGGGAGAACAACCGGGGCTCATCGCGCACCGTGCCGGCGGCTGCTTCCGCCGCGAGTTCGCGCACCGCGCCGAGGTCGTCGAGCACCCAGAAGCTCCGGCCCTGGGTCGCAAGCACCAGGTCCGGGTTGCCGGCGTTCTCGTGAATCAGCAGATCCGTGATCGGAGTCCGCGGCAGGTTCAACTGAAACGAGGACCAGGCATTGCCCCCATCGAAGGATGCGTAGAGGCCGAACTCGGTTCCGGCGAAGAGCAGGCCGTCCGCGCCCGGGTCCTCGCGCACGACGCGCACGAAGTGGTTGGCCGGCAAGCCCTGGGTCACGGTCGTCCAGTTCTCGCCGCCGTCGTCGGTCCGGAAGACGTAGGGCGTGTAGTCGTTCATCCGGTAGCGGTAGACGCCGACGTAGACGCGCCGCGGGTCGTGGTGCGAAACGTCGATCGAGTTGACCGTGCCGTCGGCCGGCATTCCGGCCGGAGTGACGTCGACCCAGGTGGCGCCGTTGTCACGGCTCACGTGAATGCGGCCGTCGTCGCTGCCGGCCCAGATCTCCCCCGCGGTCTGCGGCGATTCAGCAAGCGCGAAGATCGTGTTGTAGACCTCGACGCCGGTGTGGTCGTGCTGGACGGGTCCGCCGGGGACGCCCTGCTTCTCGTCGTCGTCGGTCGTCAGGTCGGGCGAGATCGTCTCCCAGGTCCAGCCGCCGTCCCGGGTGCGGTGGACGTAGTTCGACGTGTGGTACACGACGTCCGGATCGTGGCGAGAGATGAGGATCGGCGCGTTCCACTGGAACCGGTAGCGCAGGTCGCGGGGCGCCGTGCCGTCCTGCATCTGGGGGTAGAGGATCATGTTGCGAGATGTGCCGCTGCGATGGTCGTAGCGGTCGATCCGGCCCAGGTAGTTGCCCGAGTAGACGAGGTGCGGCTGCTCCGGATGGACGGCGATGTGCCCGCTCTCGGCGCCGGCCACCGAGTGCCAGTGCTGCGTCGACGTCAGCTCGGGCATCGGCCGCGACGGCACGGAGATCGTGCTGTTGTCCTGCTGGGCGCCGTAGATGCGGTAGGGGAACTGGTTGTCGACGGTGACCCGGTAGAACTCGGCGGTCGGCTGGTTGTTCTGGGTGGACCAGGACTGCCCGCCATCCACGCTGACGTTGGCGCCGCCATCGTTCGCCTGGACCATGATGTGGGGCCGCTCCGGGTTGATCCAGAGGTCGTGGTTGTCGCCGTGCGGCGTGCCTACCCGTTCCCAGGTGGCCCCGGCGTCCACCGACTTGAAGAAGCGGACGTTCGAGCCCCAGACCGTGTTCGGATCGGCCGGGTCGGCATGGATGTGGCTGTAGTACCAGCCGCGGGTGAGCAGTTCCGGCTCGTCGCTCACTTTCTTCCAGGTGTCGCCGTGGTCTTCCGAGCGGAAGATCCCGCCGCGGCCGTCCGCCGCGGTGATGATCGTCCAGAGGCGGCCGCGGCGCGCCGGCGACGCGGAGACGCCGATCCGGCCGAGGACCCCGCTGGGCAGACCGCCCTCGAGGCGCTCCCAGGTGTCGCCGCCGTCTGTCGAGCGGAACAGGCCGCCCTCGTCGCTGCCGTCGACGAGCGTCCAGGGCTTGCGCTCGACCCGCCATACGGCGGCATACAGGACGCGGGGATTGAAGGGGTCGAGCTCCAGATCGGCGATCCCGGCGTCGTCCGAGATGCTGAGCACCTGCTGCCAGGTCTCGCCGCCATCGGTCGAACGGTAGACGCCCCGCTCCGGATTGCTGCCGAAGATCTGGCCCAGCACGCCGACCCAGAGCACGTTCGGGTCGTCGGGGTGGACGCGGACGCGGCTGATCGCGCCCGCCCGCTCCAGGCCGATGTGGCGCCAGGAAGCGCCCGCGTCGGTCGAGGCATACATCCCGTCTCCGATCGAGACGTTGCCGCGAGGGCAGGCCGAGCCCATGCCGACGTAGATCACGTTGGGATCGCTCGGCGCCACGGTCACCGCGCCGACGGAGCCGGCCTTGAAGTCGTCGTCGGTCAGGTTCTGCCAGGAGATGCCCGCGTTCGTCGTCCGCCAGACGCCGCCGCCGGTCGAGCCCATGTAGAACGTGTAGGGGTGGGATGTGTGCCCGGCGACCGCGGTAACCCGGCCGCCGCGGCTGGGGCCGACGAGCCGGAACTCGAGCCCTTCAAAGGGGTTCCCCTCCGCCGGGGTCAGGTCCTCCTGGCCCGATGCCGCCGCGGCGGCGGCGAGAAACGTGATCGCCAGGGCCGTCCGGTTCAGCACTCTCGTCATCGCTGGGTAGTCTATTGCCGTCTTCGGCGCTGTGCCGGCTGCTACATTCGCGGCGTGGTGAGCACCCAGCCTGTCGGCCGGCCGACGCTTGTCATTTACACGGACGGCGGCGCCAGTCCGAATCCCGGACCGGGCGGCTGGGCGGCCGTCATCCTGGAGCCTGGCGGCAGCCCGAGGGAACTCTCGGGCGGCGCGCCGAGCACGACGAACAACCGGATGGAACTCCAGGCCGCGATCTCGGCTCTTGCCGATCTTTCCGAGCCCTCCGCGGTGGACCTCTACACGGACTCGCAGTACGTGCGCCAGGGGATCACGTCGTGGCTGTCCCGGTGGAAGGTTCAGAACTGGCGCCGGCGCGACGGTGGCGCGGTGAAGAACGTCGATCTCTGGCGGCGCCTGGAGGGTCTGAACAAACGCCACCGCGTCCACTGGCACTGGGTCAAGGGTCACGCCGGGAACGAATGGAACGAGCGGGTCGACTCTCTGGCCAGCGCCGAGATCGCCGCTCGCGGGGGCGGCGCCGCGGCCGAACCCGAGTCGGAAGTGGAGATTCCACCCGGAAGCGCGCGCATCTTCCTCAAGGTCCGTTGCGTCGGCCGGCGTGGTGCGTGGGCGGCCGAACTGGAGACGCCCGAAGGTTCGAACCGGCGAACGGGAAGGGCCTCGGGGACGACCCCGAACCGTCTGGAACTTGCCTGCGTTCTCGACCTGCTCGCCGCCCTGCCGGAAGGACAGCCCGCGGCCGTCTACACCGGCAACGACTACCTCCGACGGGGCGCTTCGCTATGGATCCACTCCTGGAAACGCAACCGTTGGCGCACGAAGGGCGGCGGACAGGTCAAGAACGCCGAACTCTGGCACCGACTCGACCGGCAACTGGAGGGACGCCGCGTGATCTGGCCGGCGCCCATCGGCGAGGCCGCGGAGCGGTTGGCCGACCTGAAGAACAGAGTCCGCGAACTGTTCTGAGCGGCAGGAACTCCTAGACCGCCTGTTCCCGGGTCGCCAGGAAGCGCACGTCCGGAGCGGTCTCGGCCGCGCGGTCGAGCCAGTAGCGGTTCGCGGCCAGAAACAGCGGCGCGCCGTTGTGGTCGTGCGCGATCTTCGTTTCGTTGCGACGCACGAAGTCCCGCACCGTTCGCTCGTCGTCCGACTCGATCCAGCGGGCCAGGGACATCGTGGTCGATTCGAATCGCACTGGCACCTCGTACTCCGTGCGAATGCGGTCCGCGAGGACGTCGAACTGCAGCGCACCGGCGACGCCGACGATCCACTCGTTGCCGGCCCTGGTTCGGAAGACCTGCGCTACGCCCTCTTCAGCCAGTTGCAACAGGGCTCGGCCCAGATGTTTGGCGCGCAGCGGATCCTCAGGGCGCACCCGGCGGAGAAGGTCCGGCGCGAAGCTCGGAACGCCGACGAAGCGTAGCGGCTCGCCGCCGGTCAGTGCGTCGCCGATTCGCAGGTTGCCGTGATTGGGAATGCCGATGATGTCGCCGGGCCAGGCCTCTTCGGCGAGTTCCCGTTCGCGGGCCAGGAAGAGGACCGGATTGTGGACGTTCAACGTCCGTCCGCTACGCGGGTGGAGCAGCTTGATACCGCGGAAGAAGCGCCCCGAGCAGAGACGGACAAAGGCGATCCGGTCCCGGTGCTTCGGGTCCATGTTCGCCTGGATCTTGAACACGAAGCCGGATACCTGATCTTCGTCGGGAGATACGGTCCGTTCCGCCGCCTGCTGGGACCGCGGCGCGGGCGCGTGCCGGCCCAGCCCGTCGAGCAGCGCCCGCACGCCAAAACTGCGCAAGGCACTGCCGAAGTAGACCGGCGTCCGGTTGCCCTCGAGGTAGGGCGTAGCGGCGAACGGAGGACACAGTTCACGGACCATCTCGACTTCTTCCCGCAGCCTGGCAGCCGGTCCGGTTCCGATCGCCCGTTCGATCTCGGGGCTTTCCAGACCCGGCACGATCCGCTCCGCGCCCCGCCGCTCCCGCGTCGCGCTGTCGAGCAGCACGAGCTGATCGCGGACCAGGTCGTAACAGCCCTGGAAGTCCCGCCCCATCCCAACCGGCCAACTCACGGGAGAGACCTCCAGTTGCAGCGTGTCGGCGATCTCGTCGAGAAGGTCGAACGGGTCGCGGACGTCCCGATCGAGCTTGTTGATGAAGGTCGTGATCGGCACGTCGCGAAGACGGCAGACTTCGAAGAGCTTCCGGGTCTGCGATTCGATCCCCTTGGCGGCGTCGAGCACCATGACCGCGGAATCCACCGCGGTCAGCGTCCGGTACGTGTCTTCGCTGAAGTCCTCGTGACCCGGTGTATCGAGCAGGTTGAAGCGGTTCCCCTCGTGCCCGAACGTCATCACGGAGGCGCTCACGGAGATGCCCCGCTCGCGCTCGACCTTCATCCAGTCCGAGTGGGCCCGGCGCGCTTCGCCGCGAGCCTTCACGGCCCCTGCGAGCTGGATGGCCCCGGCGAAGAGCAGGAGCTTCTCGGTCAGGGTCGTCTTGCCCGCGTCCGGGTGGGAGATGATGGCGAAGGTGCGGCGGCGGGCGACCGCTTCAGCGAGGTTGGTCATGCGTGTAGTCCTTGGCGGCGCGGGAGTCTATAGTCGGGCGCATGAGTGATCTGTCCGCATTTCGAGAAGAGGCCCGAACCTGGGTGGCGGCGAACGCACCGGAGTTCCTGCGCGGCAGGGCGTCCGATCCGAACGCCTGGGCGGCGGGCGGCCGCAAGGCGCCCTTCATCTATCCGGAGAGCCGCGACTGGCTGCTTGCCGCGGCCGATCGGGGATTCTCGGTGCCGACCTGGCCCGAGGAGTACGGAGGCGCCGGCCTCTCGCGCGACGAGACCCTCGTGGTGCACGAGGAGTTCGCTCGCCTCGGCTTGCCGATGCCGCTCACCGGCTTCGGCTACAGCATGATCGGGCCGACCCTCCTGGACCACGGTACCGAGGGTCAGAAGGCCGAGCATCTGCCGAAGATCGCGCGCGGCGAGATTCGCTGGTGCCAGGGTTACTCGGAACCGAACGCGGGTTCGGACCTCGCGTCTCTCGCCACATCGGCGGTGCGCGACGGCGACTTCTACCTGATCAACGGCCAGAAGATCTGGACTTCCGGCGCCGATCAGGCCGACTGGATCTTCATGCTCGTGCGTACCGATCCGGACGTGAAGAAGCAGCGCGGCATCACCTTCATCCTCGTCGACATGGAATCGCCGGGAGTCGAGGTGCGGCCGATCCGGCTGATCAGCGGCGCCTCGCCCTTCTGCGAGACCTTCTTCCACAACGTCCGTGCGCCCGTGCACCAGGTCATCGGCGAAGCGAACAGCGGCTGGACGGTGGCCAAGGCGCTGCTCGGCCACGAGCGCACGTCGATCGGCGGCATGGGACGGGGTGGCGCCCGCACCTCCCTACCTGATCTAGCCAGGGACTACGTGGGCGTGGACGACGCGGACCGGATCGACGACCCGGCCGTCCGCGAGCGCGTCATCCAGTGCGAGATGGACGCGATGTCCTACGGCCTGACCGTCAAGCGTCACGGTGACGGACTCGAAGCGGGACACAAGCCTGGCCCGGAGAGTTCGATGTTCAAGTACTACGGCACGGAGCTGAACATGCGCCGCGAGGAGCTGATGCTCTCGATCCGGGGGCCGCAGGCCCTGGGCTGGGAAGGCGAGGGCTTTGAGCCGGTGGAGCTGAACCAGACCCGCACCTGGCTCCGCTCCCGGGCGAACAGCATCGAGGGCGGCACGTCCGAGATCCAGTTGAACATCATCGCCAAGCGCGTGCTGGGATTGCCGGACTGATGGCTGCCCTCGTTCTCACCGCTCCCCAGGACATGCTCGCCCGCACCGCGGCCGAGCTCATTTCGAAGCACGGCGGCGTGGATCGACAGCGCAAACTCCGCGACGACGGCGCCGAACTCGGCTACAGCCCCGAAGTATGGGCCGAGATGGCGGACCTCGGCTGGCTTGGCATTCCCATCGCGGAGGACCACGGGGGCCTCGGCATGGGGATGGCCGAAACGGTCCTCATCACGGAGGCGATGGGTCGCGGTCTGGCGCCCGAGCCGTTCGTGTCGGCGGTCGTCTTCGCCGGCGGACTGATCGCGGGCGCCGGTAACGCAGAGCAGCGGGCCGCGTGGCTGCCGCCCCTGGTCGATGGCCAGAAGCGCCTGGCGCCGGCGTTGCTCGAGGCGGGAAGCAGGTACGGTCTCGACCGGGTCGAGACGCGGGCGCGGGCGAACGGCGAAGGCTGGTCGCTTTCAGGCGAGAAGGTCCAGGTGGTCGGCGGCGTTGGCGCTGACGGCTTCCTGATCGCGGCCCGAACGGAAGATGGCGGCGACGGTCTGACGCTCTTTCTCGTGCCGACGGAAGCGGAGGGTCTCGATGTGGTGGCTCAGACGCGGGTCGACTCCCGCAACTCCGCGATCGTCCGGCTGCACGACGTTCGTGTGGCGGCCGGCGCCGTCCTGGGCGACGTCGGGGGCGGTCTGGGGCCGCTCGGTCGCGCCGTGGACCGGGCCACGGTGGCTGTCTGCGGCGAGATGTTGGGCCTGATGACGGAGGCCTTCGAGCGGACGATCGAGTACCTGAAGTCGCGCAGCCAGTTCGGTGTCCTGATCGGCACCTTCCAGGCGCTCAAGCATCGGGCGGCGAAGATGTTCATCGAGATCGAACTCTCCCGTTCGACCGTCATGGCGGCGGCCCGGGCGCTCGACGACGGCAGCGACGACGCGACACTCCAGGTCTCGAACGCCAAGGCGCGCTGCTCGGACGCACTGATCCTGGTCACGAACGAGGCCCTGCAGATGCACGGCGGCATCGGCATGACGGACGAGCACGACATCGGCCTGTTCATGAAGCGCGCCCGGGCGCTCGAGTTCGCCTTCGGCGACGCGGCCTTCCACCGCCAGCGCTTCGCCAGGCTGCGCGGCTTCTGAGCCGGTAGGAATCGGGTCTAGATCTCGAACCGCAGGCCGACGCTAAGGACCCGGCCCAGCGGGTCGTGGGTCGAGGGGTCGTAGTTCAACTGGCGGAAGACCCGGGGCGGGGCCTCGTCGCCGAGGTTGAGGATCGAGGCGAAGAGCGTTGCCCTGTCCCCGGGAAGGGACCAGGAGACGTGGACGTCGTGGGTGGCGTGGGCGTCGATGGGGTAGTCGTCGCCCCAGGGTGCCGGGGCGTCGTGGACGTAGGAGTCCGCGTAGTTGACGTGCCAGCGGCCGGTGAAGGGGCCGATGCTGTAGCCGGCGAACAGGCGGCCCTTGAACTCGGGGAGCGCCCGCGCGAGGGAGGTGTCGTAGTTCAGCCTGCCCTTCGCGTCGTAGGTCTCGCCGAGTTCCCAGCCGCCGATCCGCCAGGACAGGGCGGTTGTGCCGGAGGCGCCCAGAGACAGGCGTCCCGGGCCGGCGTTCGTCTGGAGGTCGGCGCGGAAGTCGATGCCGTCGGTCTCGATCCTGGGTCCGTTGACGATCCGCACCGAGATCGTGTCCAGGCTCTCGATACTCGACTCGCCGCCGCTGATGGACAGCGTGTCGAACCAGGCCGAGCCGGGGTCGCACACCGGATGGGTCGAGGGCGGACACGCGAGTCCCAGGATGAAGTTGAAGGGTTGGATGACGAGCGGATCGGTGAAGTCGTAACGCCAGTAGTCCACGGTGGCGAAGAAGCGGCCGCTCCCTCCGAACTGGCCGGTTCGTTCGAAGACCAGGCCGGCGTTCAGCGTCGTCGCCGACTCGGGGTCGAGCGTGGGATCGCCGTGGATGTGGAGCGGCTTGAAGGTCCCGATTCGGCCGATGAACTGGCGTGAAGTGTCGGCGATGCCGTCAATCGTCTGGTTCAGTGTCGGGCCGCGGAACGTGGTCCCGAAGGAGCCGCGGAGCGCCAGGGCTTCCGTCGCCTGCCAGCGCAGCGCGACCTTCGGATCAAGACTCGATCCGACGCTTCCTCCGTAGTCCTCGAAGCGCAGGGAGACCTGGCTTTCGATCGCGGGTGCGAGCGGCAGTGACAGTTCGCCGAAGACGGAACCGATCCCGCGGTCGTCCTCGACCGGAAACGCCGGCGGCAGGTAGGCGAGCAGTCCCTCTCGGCTGTCGCACGACGTGATCTCGGGACCGCCCGGGCACGGGTAGACCGCGATGTCGTGCAGCGCGCTGCCCCGGGGAGTCGGCTCGCCAGGCGTGTAAGGCTTGAGCTCGTAGGTCTCTCCGCGCCACTGGGCGCCGACGGCGTACTCCGCGGCTCCGCCCGGGAGGTTCCAGTCCAGCAGTCCGCTCGCCACCGCCTCGAGGACGAGCAACGAGGTTTCGCCCCGGTAACCGAGCAGGGTCGTCAGGTAGTCGTGCAGGTGGGCGTTGTCGAACACCGGATCGTAGTCGGGGTTCGTGGCGTTCGGGACGAGGTCGTGCGGTTTGACGGAGTTGGAGAACGGGATCCAGTAGCGGCAGTCGCCCTGGCCGGCATGCAGGCGCAGCGTGTCCAGAGAGAACCTCAGGTTGCCGTTCGCGTCGTACTCGTTGGGGACCTGCCGCTCGCAGCCGAAGCCGCCTAGACCGGCGAGCGCCCGACGCACGCGATAGTCCAGGGCGTCGCCGTCCTCGAACCTGCGCACGGCCGTCGACCAGGAAGCGCGCAAAGCCCATAGGGTCTCGCCTGTCACTCCCTCGAGATCGAAGGCGAGCCTCTGCGTTTCGGACTCCCGAAGGTGGCCGCGCAGGGGCCCCTCCTGACCGAACATCCGGCCTCGAATCCAGGCGACCTCCTGCCAGGCGGGATCGACGCCGGCCGCGTCCTGTACGCCGCCGTCGCCCTGCCAGCCGCACCAGGGTGCGTCGCAGAAGGCGAAGGGACCGTACAACTCCGGGTACCGCCTCGCCATGTCGATCAGACCGGGATTGTTCGCGCGGACCGACCGGCTGCGGTCGAGGGTCTTGATCGGGTAGGACGGCGAGGTCTGCCAGGAGGGCACGTCGCTTCGGGCGAACAGGTACTCGCCGCCGATGTGCCAGCCGCCCTCCGTGTCCCAGGAAGCTTCCGTGAACCACTGGCCGCGGCGCGTGTCCTGGACGAGGTTGTCGAACGGCGTGTACTGGACCCGGCAGAGGGGGCTGTCGGGGCTGCTGACCGCGCCGCCGACGCGCTCGCAGTTCGGGTCGCGGACCGCCGGTTCGTCCGAGAGCGGATAGAAGACGGCGGGCCGGCCGGTTCCCGACCAGCCGCCGCGCGGATTCTCCGCGTAGGGCCTGACCGCCCAGTCGCGGTCCCGAAGACGGATCGGGCTGCGCCTCGAGACGCCGATGGAACTGACGGCGTGGCCGCGGCCGCCGGCGAACGGCCTGCCGGCGAGCAGGCCGACCTCGCCGTCGCCGTTCGATCCGTCGATCACGCTGTGCTTGCCCTCGAACGAGAATCCATCGAAGTGACCGCGGGTGATCACGTTCATCACTCCCGCGATGGCGTCCGAGCCGTAGGTCGCGGCCCCGCCGTCGCGAAGGAACTGGACCTGCTCGACCGCGACCATCGGCAGGACGTTCGTGTCCACCATCAACTGCGCCTGGTCCGGGATCGCCCCCGGCGACCAGGTGATCCGGTCGCCGTTCAGCAGCACGAGCGACCGGCTCGGCCCGAGTCCACGCAGATTCAGGGTGGAACGATCCGCACCCGTCCGGGAGCCGAACTGGTCGGACTCGAGATCCGCGCCGAGACTGAAGGACAGGTTCCGGATCACCCCCAGCATGCTCGGCGAGCCTTCCGCCTCCAGGTCGTCCCGCGAAAGCACCGAGACCGGCTGCGCGGCGTCCTCGGGGGTTCCCGGGATCCAGGAGCCGGTCACGGTCACCGTGTGGCTGAAGGTCTCGACGTCGTGGGTGTGGTGCTCGTGGGAATGCTCGGAGTGGTCCTCCGCGTCGTGCGCGTGGTCCTCAACGGGAGTCTGGCGCGCCTCGTCCTGGGCCATCCCAGGCATCGCAAGGACGAAGCAGAAGACGAGGTGCGGCGCCAGCCGCAGCCTCTGGAACCGGGTCAACTGACGATGCGGTTCGGGTTCATGCCCGAACAGCCGTCGTGTTTCGCCGCGGTCGAGCAGCGACCCGTGTAGCAGGAGTTACCGGCGAAGCCCTGCGGGCGGACGTTCGCGATCCAGCGTTCGACGTTCGCCTGCACTTCGGCCGCCGTCTGTTCGTGCTCGGTGATCAGGACCTTCGACAGGCCCCACCAGGCCCGTCCCAGGTTGCACTGGCAGCAGCAGGTGTAGGCAGAGCGATCGCTGCAGCACGGCGCCGGGATCGGCGTCAGCGCGGCGCGCTTGATCTCTTCCTCCGCCGCGGTCAGCTCGATCTCCGCGTCGTACGCGATCAGACGCTCCATCGGCAGCGAGAGGAGCGCGGCAACGGGGTCGTCGCTGGCCGGGGCGGTTGCCGTGGCCGAGGACGGCGTGTTGCCGCAGCTCCAGACCACCGGTGCGGCCAGGAGGATGGCGACAGTGGCTGCGAGACGGCCGAGACGATGAGCATGGCGACGCATGGCGCGCGATCTTATCCCCGATCGACCAGTCGTGTTCGGCTCAACCGCAGTCGTCGGCCGAACCCCGGTAGATCCGGTAGCCCGCCCAGAAGTACGGATGCGAGGCGTCGAACTCCACCGGTTCCCGTCCCTCACCCTGATCGAAGACGAGGGGATCGGCCAGCAGCCGGAGTTGTGCTTCCCGGAGCGCGGCAGCTGTTTGCGTTCCCTCGGCGACGCGGCTATAAAACGCGGCGAACAGGTGGGTGGCGGATTCGTCGACGACGGGCCACAGCGACGCGACGACGGAACTCGCGCCGGCCGCGCCGAAGGCGTCGACGAAGGGGCCGGGGCCGATGCCGTGTCCCCCCGTGTCCAGACCCGAGAGGACGACGAGAGATTCGCGTTCCAGTGTGAGTCTCGATTCCAACTCGCCGGCCGTCACGGGAATGGCCTGTTCGTCATACCTCGCGGGGGAAAGCAGCAGTGCCGAAGCCTCAGGGCTTCCAGGGTCGATCCGGGCCTCCACGGCGATATGAACAGACTGGACGGCATAACTCTCGGTCGATTCCCGGAAGCGAGCCGGCGAGGCTGCCTGGCCCAGGCGGGACACGACCGGCAGGCCCAGCGCGGCGATCGTGCTCGCCTGATTGCGGCGAGCGGCGTGCCGGCGCCAGGAGATGCCGCCGTCGCTCATCGAGGCGCCGAGGGGGCGTGCCGGCGGGCGGTAGACCGCGTCCGCAAGCGCCAGCGCGACAGGCCGTTCACTCGGCGAGTCGGCGGTGGTGCGGGCACCCAGCGCCGGGTCGATCCAGCACAAAGTCCGCGTTTCGACGAGGTAGCGGCCTTGAGGATCGAGCGACCGTGGAGCCCGGATGGCGCCGAAGGGCAGGTCGCTGAGGGGACCGCCGGCGGCCAGGACGAGGCGCGAGACGCTCCGGAGTTCTTCGGCGACCGGACCGAGCAGGACGTCACCCAGATCGTCTCCGAGACGGACGATCCGACCGAGAGAAGCCGATGGGCGAAGCAACGCGAGCTCGCGGATTTCCGCGACGAGATGCCGCAGCTCCTCGGCGGTCGTGTCCAGGGTCAGCGTTGCGGGCGCCGCGCCGGCGCCACCCGGAACGACGGTCAGGCGAACTGGGCGACCGGGCGAGGCGTCGTAGATCAGAGTCGCGACGCCGTCGTCGGTGGGCCGGAAGTGCTCGGGGAGAGGCGTCGCCGCTGCACCGGCCTGGGCATGGGAGGCCTGCCCGCCGGCGACCGACAGGCCCAGGATCGCCGCGCCGGCCCAGGCCGCAGCCGATATCCGCAGCCTTGGCGTCGCGCCCGTCCTCGATCTCTTCATGAGCCTCGGAGAACCGCCGATCAGAGTCCGAACCGCACGCCGATGCTGAGGATCCGGCCGAGCGGATCGTGGGTCGAGGCTTCGTAGTTCGCCGGGCGGAAGATCAGCGGCGGATCCGCGTCGGCCAGGTTGAGGATCGAGGCGAAGAGGGTGGCGCGATCACCGGGCAGGGCCCACGAGACGTGGACGTCGTGGGTGGCGTGAGCGTCGACCGGGTAGTCGGCGCCCCAGGGTGCCGGCGCGTTCTGGAGGAAGGAGCCGGTGTAGTTCAGGTGCCAGCGCCCGGTGAACCGCCCGTGCGAATAGCCTGCGAAGAGGCGGCCCTTGAGTTCCGGGAGGGGCCGGGCGAGCGGGGTATCGAAGTTCAACCGGCCCCTCGCGTCGTACGCCTCGCCGAGTTCCCAGCCGTCGATCCGCCAGGACAGGGCGTAGGTGGCCGATGCGCCGAGGCGGAGGCGGCCCCGGCCCGCATCGGCCTCGAAGTCGGCCCGGAAGTCGATGCCGTCGGTTTCGATGTCCGGCCCGTTGACGATCCGCACCGACACGGAATCGAGATTCTCGATCGTCGGTACACCGCCGCTGATGGTCAATGCGTCGAACCAGGAGGAGCCCGGGTTGCACAGGGGATGGTCGGCGGGCGGGCAGGCTAGACCGATCAGGGTGGCGAAGGGCTGGATGACCAGTGGATCGCTGAAGTCGTAGCGCCAGTAGTCCAGCGTGGCGAAGAGCCTGCTGCCGGCGCCGGCCAGACCGCTCCGCTCGAAGACCAGGCCGGCATTGAACGTCGTCGCCGACTCCGGGTCGAGCGCGGGATCGCCGTGGATGCGGACCGGCTTCGCCGTGCCGATGGGACCGATGTCTTCGCGCGACGTCTCGGCGATGCCGGAGACCGTCTGGTTGAGCGTGGGGCCACGGAACGTGGTGCCCAGCGAACCGCGGAGCGCGAGCGCTCCCGTTGCCTGCCAGCGCAGCGCAACCTTTGGATCGAGGCTCGATCCGACGTCTCCGCCGTAGTCCTCGAAGCGCAGCGAGAGCTGGCTGTCGAGCGAGGAGGCAAGCGGCAACGACAGTTCGCCGAAGACGGACCCGATGTCGCGGTCGGCCTCGGTCGAGAAGCCAGGCGGCAGGTAGACGAACAGGCCCTCCGGGTTGTCGCAGGAGGTGATCTCCGGGCCGCCCGGGCAGGGATAGATCCCGATGTCGTGGAGCGCACCGCCGCGGGGAGGCGCGACCCCGACCGAGTAGGGCGTCAGTTCGTAGGTTTCGCCGCGCCACTGGACGCCGGCCGCGTACTCCGCCGCGCCCCCGGGAAGGCTCCAGCCCAGCAGACCGCTGGCCACCGCTTCCAGGACGAGAAGGGTCGTTTCGCCGCGAGTCCCCAGGGTCGTCGTCAGGTAGTCGAACAGGTCGCCGTTGTCGAACGCCGGGTCGTAGTCGGGGTTCGACACGCCGGGGACGGCGGGGTGGGGCCGGATCGAGTTGGAGAAGGGAATCCAGTAGCTGCAATCGCCCTGTCCGGCGTGCCGGCGCAACGTGTCCAGCGAGAAGCTCAGGTTGCCGTCGCCGTCGTACTCGTTCGGCGCCTGGTCCTCGCAGGCGAGGCCGCCGAGCCCCGCCAGCGCGCGTCGCAGGCGGTAGTCGAGGACGTCGCCGTCCTCGAGCTTGCGCTCGGCGGCCGACCACGAGGCGCGGAACGCCCACAGGGTCTCGCCGGTCACTCCCTCGAAGTCGAAGGCGATCCGCTCGGTCTCCGACTCGCGGAGGTAGCTGCGCAGCGGTCCCTCCTGGCCGAACGTCCGGCCGCGAATCCAGGCCACCTCCTGCCAGGCGGGGTCGATGCCGGCGGCGTCCTGGGCGGCACCGTCTCCTCGCCACAGGCAGTATGGCGCGTCGCAGGAGGCGTAGGGGCCGTAGAGCTCCGGGTACAGCCGGGCCATGTCGATCAGGCCTGGGTTGTTCGCCCGGACCGAACGGCTGGTGTCCATGACCTTCGTGGGCGGATAGGACGGTGAAGTGAACCAGGACGGCACCTCGCTGCGGGCGAGCAGGACCTCCGCGCCCAGATGCCATCCGCCCTCCGTGTCCCAGGAAGCTTCGGTGAACCACTGTCCGCGGCGGGTGTCCTGCACCAGGTTGTCGAATGCCGTGTACTGGTAGCGGCAGAGCGGGCTGCCGGAACTGCTGACCGCGCCGCCGACGCGTTCGCAGTTCGGGTCGCGGATCCCGGGGTCGCCGGAGAGTGGATAGAACGTCGCCGGACGGCCGGTTCCCGACCAACCGCCGCGAGGGTTGTCGGCGTACGGCGTGAGCGCCCAGTTCCGGTCGAGGAAGCGGATGGGGCTGCGCCGCGCGACGCTGAGCGAACTGACCGCATGGCCCCGGCCGGCTGCGAAGGGCCGGCCGCCGATCAGGCCGAGCTCGCTGTCGCCGCTCGAACCGTCGATCACGCTGTGCCTGCCCTCGAACGAGAAGCCGTCGAAGTGGCTGCGCGTGATCACGTTCATCACGCCAGCGATCGCGTCCGAGCCATAGGTCGCCGCGCCGCCGTCGCGCAGGAACTCGACCCGCTCGACGGCGACCATCGGCAGGACGTTCGTGTCGACCATGAGTTGCGCCTGGTCGGGGATCGCCCCCGGCGACCAGGTGATCCGGTCGCCGTTGAGGAGAACGAGGGAGCGGCTCGCACCGAGGCCGCGCAGGTTCAGGCTGGAGCGGTCCGCGCCGGCGCGCACGCCGAACTGTTCGGAGCCGAGGTTCGCGCCGAGACTGATCGGGAGATTCCGGATGAGGTCGAGCACGCTGGGCGATCCCTCCGCCTCCAGGTCGTCGCGCGAGAGCACGGAGACCGGTTGTGCGGCGTCCTCGGGAGTACCGGGAATCCACGAGCCGGTGACCGTGACCGTGTGGCTGAAGGTCTCGAACTCGTGGTCGTGGTGCTCGTGGTCGTGGTCGTCCCCGACCGGCTCGACGTGTTCGTGGTCGTCGGCTGGCGCCGGGTCGTCCTCCTGGGCCATCCCGGGCACTGCCAAGAGGAAGATGAGCGCCGCGGCAAGGCGCCACGGGAGGGAGGCCATCGACATGGCCGGGGAGCCTATCCGGCCGATCCGGGTACGATCCCGGACCGATGGCGAACGTCCGGCTCGACTTCGATGGCGATGTGGCACGGATCACCCTGACCCGGCGCTCGAAGGCGAACGCCCTCGATTCGGCAACCACCGCGGAGCTGCGCGGCGCGGTGCGCCAGTCCGCCGCGGCCAACCCACGGGTGCTGGTCATATCCGGCGACGGCGTGTTCTGCGGCGGCGCCGACATCCGCGAGATGGAGGATCTCGATGGAGTCGCCGCGGAGCACTTCATCCGAGGGCTGCATCGGGCCTTCCTGGCCATCCGGGAGCACCCGGCGCCGGTGGTTGCCGGGGTCCGCGGAGCGGCCCTCGGCGCGGGCCTGGAACTCCTTGTCTCCTGCGACCTGTCGGTCGCCGCGGACGACGCGATCTTCGGGATGCCCGAACCCCATGTCGGTCTGCCGTCCGTCATCGAGGCGGCCCTGCTGCCTCACGTCGTGGGCCTCGTCCGGGCCCGGGAACTGCTGTTCCTGGGCGATCCGATCGACGCCGCCGAGGCGGCGCGGATCGGGCTGGTCGGCGAGGTCGTGCCGGCCGCGGACCTGGAGGCGGCGGTGAACGCCAAGGTCGAGCGCCTCTTGCGACTCGGCCCCGAGGCCCTGTCGCTGCAGAAGCGCCTGATCGGCCGCTGGCTCAACCTGCCGCTGGACCAGGCGGTTGAGGCGGGTGTCTCCGCGTTCCGGGCCGCCTATGGCACGGACGGTCCGAAGAGGGAGATGGAGAAGTTCTGGCGGCGGCGCCGGGGCTGAATCAGGCGGCCAGCCAGCTCAAGCAGCCGGTCGATTCCAGCACCGCGTCGATCTCCCCGTGTTCGGAGAGCTCGCTGTACTTGCCGCGGAGTGCCGCCAGCGATCTGGCGTGGTACTTCTGCGGCTTCTGGGTCCACCCTCCGCTGCCGAGCTCGACCGAGAACTCCTCCTGGCCGCCGGCGATCGCCCCGGCGTTGGCGACGCTCCAGGGCAGGAAGATGGCGCCCACCTGCTGCTCGAGCAGGGGCGTCAGGGTCGGCGCCAGGGCCGCCCAGTCCTCGAACTCGCCGTTCGCCGTCGGATCGACCAGGCGCTTGACCCAGGCGACGGTGCGGGGCGCCCGCTCCTCGAGGAGGCGACCGGGCGTCGGATCGGTCCACGCCTGGTGCATCTGGAATCCGATGCCGAAGTCGCCGAACGCCGGACGGTCGCCGAACAGATAGTCGCGACCGTCGAGGTGGGTCTCGATCAGTTCGACCGTGTCGAGGAAGGACTGCTCGATCTGGGGCGCGGTCTGCTCGTTCGAACCGACGAACCAGACGCGGGGCACCATCCGCTCGCGGACCTGGGCGGTCATCGCCTGAAGCGTCTCCTCGTCGGCATCGGGGTTCATGCCCTGGGCGATGCGCCGTGCGCCGGACTCCTGGTCCGCGGGCCGGGCCCAGCGGTAGTGGAACATCCACTTGTTGCCCCACTCGTCGCCGAACTCCTCGAGAAGGACGGAAACGAAGGCAGCGGTGGGATCCGGCGGGTGGATGGAGGGCTCGGGGAACTCGGCCTCCATCGCCTCGATGATCGGCGTCGAGTCCTGCATGCCCCGGTCGTCCGGCGTGACGACGAGCGGCACCAGGGGCAGTCTCGCGTAGCGACGGAACTCGTCCTGGTTGGCTGGGCTCCGCCGGATCCACTCGTGGGGGATTCCCTTGTAGCGGAAGTAGGAGCGCACCTTGATCGAGTAGGGCGAAAGATCGCCGCCGAAGATTCGGTAGGGTCGGGCCATTGGCGGAAGCCTCCTGGAGGGGAGTCGTTGTCAGACGAAGGAGGCTGATCCTAGGAGGATTCTGGACCTCGTGGCAACGGCTCTCGATCTGAAACAGCGCCTGCGGAGCGTTTTCGGCCACTCCGCCTTCCGGCCTCACCAGGAGGAAGTGTGCCGTCGTACGGCGGAAGGCGCGGACGGCCTGGTCGTCATGCCAACGGGCGCCGGCAAATCGCTGTGCTATCAGCTTCCGGGCCTGATACGGGGCGGCCCGACCCTCGTCTTCTCACCGCTCATCGCCCTGATGGAGGACCAGACGGCGAAGCTCCGCGAATTGGGGCTGCGCGCCGAACGGATCCACTCGGGACGCCCGCGGAGCGAGTCGCGGCAGGCTTGCAGGCTCTACCGCGACGGCGAAGTGGACTTCCTGTTCATCGCTCCCGAGCGCCTCGGCGTGCCCGGCTTCATCGAGTTTCTCGAGCGTTGCCGGCCGGCGCTGATCGCGGTCGACGAGGCGCACTGCATCTCGCAGTGGGGTCACGATTTCAGACCCGACTACCGGCTCCTGGGGCGACGCCTGCCGCGGCTGCGTCCAGCGCCCGTGGTCGCGTTGACCGCGACCGCGACGCCGCGCATCCAGGACGATATCGCCGCTCAACTCAACCTCGAAGGCGACGAGCGCTACATCTACGGTTTCCGGCGCGAGAACCTCGCCGTCGAGGTGGTGCAGAAGCGGCCCGGGGCACGGGCGGCGATCGTGTCCGAGGTCCTGGGGGAAGCGGGTCGGCGACCAGCGATCGTCTACGCACCGACGCGCAAGGAGACGGAAGCGCTCGCCGGTCGGCTGGCCGACGAATTCCCCGCCGCGGCCTACCACGCCGGGCTGCCGACCGCGGAGCGCGACGAGGTGCAGACTGCCTTCCTCGGCGGCGCGGTCGAGGTCGTCGTGGCCACGACGGCCTTCGGCATGGGGATCGACAAACCGAACATTCGCACGGTGATCCACACGGCGATGCCGGCAACCGTCGAGGGGTACTACCAGGAGATCGGCCGCGCCGGCCGTGACGGCGAGCCGGCCCGGGCGCTGCTCCTGTACTCCTGGGCCGACCGCCGCACCCAGGAGTTCCTGCACAAGCTCTCCTATCCCGAGATTGGCTACCTCAAGCAGCTCTACGACGTTCTTTGCGAGGAGCCGCGGGAACGAGCCGACCTGCAGCGCCGGCTGCGCTTCGACGAGGAAGTGTTCGAGGCCGCCCTGGATCAGCTCCGCATTCACGGCGGCGCCGTGATCGGCGGCGGCTACCGTGTGCGCCGCGGCGGCGACTCGTGGAACCGCAGCTATCGGGTCCAACGCCAGCACCGGCTGGACCAGATCGACGAGATGACGCGCTTCGCCGACCATCGGGGCTGCCGGATGCTGCGTCTCGTGCGCCACTTCGGCGACCGCGCGGACAGCGGGGCCCGCTGCGGCGTCTGCGACGTCTGCCGACCGGAAGACTGCCTGGTACGGCGCTTCCGGTCGCCATTGCCCGAAGAGGTGCAGGCGTTGGAAACCGTGGTGTCGTTGCTGCGACGCCGCGAAGGCCAGGGGACCGGCCGGCTGTTCCGGGAGTTCCAGTCTGTCCATGGCTCCTACGACCGCGGCGAGTTCGAGGATCTTCTCGGCGCGCTCGGCCAGGCGCGCCTCGTGTTCGTGGAGGACGACTCCTTCCAGAAGGACGGCGAGACGATCCGCTATCAGCGCGCCGGGCTGACACCCGGCGGCCGGCGCCGCGGGATCGACCTGGCGGGGCAGGTCGTGCTGCCGGACGATCCGCCCGACGTGCCGAAGGCCCGCCGGAAACGGAAGGCCGCCATGGCGGTGGAGCTCGAGGAAGCCGATGCGGACCCGGAGTTGGTCGAGGTTCTGCGTACGTGGCGACTGGAGGAGGCGCGAAAGAAGCGGTGGCCCGCGTACACGGTGCTTCAGAACCGAGCCCTGATGGCGATCGCTGCGAGGAAACCGGGTAGTCGCGAGGAACTGCTCGCGATTCCCGGCATCGGACCCACCACGGCGAAGCGCTTCGGCGCCGCCCTGCTCCGCATCGTCGGAGCGGCGGGTGAGCCGGGGCCAAAGTGACACAATCCCGCTCATGACGACAACGACGGCACAGTGGTTCGGCCATCCGCGGGGACTCTCGACGCTGTTCTTCACGGAGCTTTGGGAGCGCTTCAGCTACTACGGCATGCGGGCGCTGCTGCTGCTCTACATGACCGACATCGCCACCGGCGGCCTCGGCCTGGGCACCGAGCGGAGTTCGGCGATCTATGGCCTCTACACCTTCGGCGTGTACGCCCTGGCGCTGCCCGGCGGCTGGGTGGCCGACCGCATCCTGGGCCAGAAGAAGGCGGTGTTGTGGGGCGGGGTCATCATCGCGCTCGGGCACTACGCCCTCGCCGTGCCGAGCCTCGTAACTTTCTTCCTGGGCCTGTTCCTGGTCGTGGTCGGTACGGGACTGCTCAAGCCGAACGTCTCGGCGGTGGTCGGCGACCTCTACGGGAGCGACACCGCGGCCCGCCGCGACGCCGGTTTCTCGATCTTCTACTCCGGGATCAACATAGGCGCCCTCGCCGGGCCGCTCGTCTGCTCCTACCTGGGCGAGAACGTCGACTGGCACCTGGGCTTCGGCGCGGCCGGCGTCGGCATGACCGCCGCGATCGTGGCCTACGTTCGCGGCCAGAGGCACTTGGAAGGCGCCGGCGACCCGCGCGGCCCGGCCGCCGACCCGGTCCAGTTGGCGAGCGCGAAGCGCAGCCTGATCGCGGGCACCGCCTGCATCGTCGTGCTGACGGGCATCCTGTGGTGGTTGGGCGCGAGCGGCATCGCGCCGATCACCCTGGTGGGCTTCGCCGACGCCACGGGGCTCATCGTCGTCGTTTTGGCGGCGTTGTACTTCGCCTACGTGATCGGCTTCGTCTGCAACGACGCGACGGAGAGGCGCCGAGTCGGCGCCTGTGCCGTGCTCTTCGTGGGCGCCGCCCTGTTCTGGTCGGGCTTCGAACAGGCCGGCTCGTCGCTCAACCTGTTCACGCGGGATCACGTGAACCGCGATCTCTGGGGCTTGATGGAGGTGCCGATCGGCTCGCTGCAGTCGGTGAACCCGTTCTTCATCATCGTGCTGGCGCCGGTCATGGGCGCCCTCTGGGTGAAGCTCGGCGATCGGAGCCCGTCGATTCCCGTCAAGTTCGGTCTTGGCCTGGTGTTGCTCGGCGTCGGTTTCGCGGTTCTGTCCTGGGGCGCTTCGATGGCCGAGGCCGGCGGCGAGCAGGCGGCGATGGCCTGGCTGGTCGTGACCTACTTCTTCCACACGGTCGGCGAACTCTGCCTGAGTCCGGTCGGACTTTCCAGCATGACGAAGCTGGCGCCGGACCGCCTGGTGTCCCAGATGATGGGGACCTGGTTCATGGGCGCCGCGCTCGGCAACCTGATCGCGGGCCGTGTGGCCGGCTACATCGAGGCCCTGCCGCCGGCCGAGCTGTTCCGCACGGTCGCGTTGATCGTGGCGGTCGCCGGCGTCGTGTTCCTGATCCTGTTCAAGCCGATCAAGTGGCTGTGCGCGGGGGTGAAGTAGGCGTCAGTTGATGCCGCGCTCCTTGTCTTCCCAGTAGGGGGCTCGCAGTTCGCGCTTGAGCACCTTCATCGCGCCGGAGAGCGGCAGCGGTTCGGCCCGGAACTCGACCGACTTCGGCACCTTGTAACCGGCGATCGACTCGCGGGCGTGGCTGATGATCGAGGACTCCGTGCCCTCGTCGACATCGGCGCCCTCCTTCGGCACGACGATCGCGTGGACCTGCTCGCCCCAGACCTCGTGGGGAATGCCGATCACGGCCACCTGGCCGACGACCGGGTGGGTCGAGATCGCGCTTTCGACCTCGGCGGAGTAGACGTTCTCACCGCCAGAGACGATCATGTCCTTGACCCGGTCGACCAGGAAGAGGTAGCCCTCCTCGTCCAGGTAGCCGGCGTCACCGGTGTGGTACCAGCCGCCCTGGAAGGCCTCCTCTGTGGCCTCCGGCTTGTTCCAGTACTCCGTCATGTAGTTGCCGCCCTTGGCGCAGACCTCGCCGACCTCGCCGGATGGCAGCATGTTGCCGTCCTCGTCCTGGATCGACAGGACGACGCCAGGTACGGCGCGCCCGACCGAGCGCAGCCGGTCGCCGCCGATCTTGTGATCCTCCGTGTCGAGGACGGTCAGGATGGACGAACTCTCCGTCATGCCGTAGCCCTGTCCGATCTCCATCTCGGGGAACAGGGTCAGCAGCCGGTCGAGCAGGGCCGCCGGCATCGGCGACGCGCCGTAGGCCAGGTTGCGGACCGAGGCGAGCTTCTCCGGGGTGAAGTCCGGGTGGCTCATCATCATGTGGATCATCGTCGGGACCATGGTCGTCGTCGTGACCTGGTACTTCTCGATCAGGGCGATCGCGGCACCGGGGTCGAACATCGGCATGAGGACGAACTTGCCGCCCATCGTCTGGGTCGCGATCACCGCGACCATGGAGGCGGCGTGGAAGATCGGGGTCTGGAGCAGCGCGGTGCCCTGGGAGAGCTGCGGGAACTTCATCGCCGCGTGGTAGGTGTTCAGGATCTCGGCCCGCTGGTTGCAGAGGACGCCCTTCGGCAGGCCCGTCGTGCCGCCGGTGTACATCAGGACGACCGGGTCCGTCTCTTCCGGTTCGTCCGGAAGCACCGGGTCGCTGCCTGCGATCAGATCCTCGTAGCGGACGTCGTAAGGGGCTTCCGTCTCGTCGTCCGACCCGCCGATCAGGACCGTGCGGCGGACGGTGCAGTCGTCCCCGGCCAGGGCCATCGCCTGGGCGAACAGCGGCGCGAACGTCTTGTCGACGAAGGCGACCTCGGTGCCCGAGTCGCGCACGATGTAGTCGAGTTCCTTGCCGGCCAAACGCAGGTTGAGCGGGTTGATCACCCCGGCGCCGAGGTAGGCCGCGTGGTACAGCTCGACGTACTCGTGGCAGTTCAGCGCCATGACGGCGAAGCGGTCGCCGCGGCCGACGCCCAGTTCTCCGCCGAGCGCCGTGCACAGGCGCATCGTGCGATCGGCGTGCTCGCTGAAGGTCGCACTGTAGGCCCGGTCGACGAGCGACTCCTGGTCGCCCAGGTAGTTCAGGGCGGGCTCGAACAGGCGGTGGAAGATCAGCTCCTTCATCGGCGACGACTCCTTCAGTTGGCGGAGAGGGAGGCGATGACGTCGCGCTGCGTCGCCTCGTCGAGAAAGCGGAGGTTGGGGCTCATGCGGTCGACGACCTCGCCGTAACGGTCGAGGACGCCGCGTGCCAGGTCGCCCGGCTCGCCGACCACGGCGAAGGCGTCGAGCATCTCGTCGGTGATGAGAAGGCCCATTTCGTCCCACTGGCCCTGCTTCGACATCCGGTTCAGTTCGAGCTGCAGGTCGCCCCAGCCTTCCGACTCGAGCACTGGCCGGTAGGCGGGCGTCGAGCCGTAGAACGAGATCTGCTTCTTGACCGCCTGCTTCGTCGCCTCGAAGGTCTTCTCGTCCTGGCCCGAGACGATGAAGCCGGGGTAGGCGATCTCGAAGTCCGAGCGGTCGCGGCCGGCGGCTGCCAGACCGCGCTCGATGGCCGGCAGGGTCGTGTCGCGCATGTAGGACTGCGTCGTGAACGGATGGACGATCAAACCGTCCGCGACCTCGCCGGCGACCTCGGTCATCAGCGGCCCGACCGCGGCCAGGAACACCCTGGGCGGTCCGTGCTCCGTGTCGGTCGGCGAGAACATCGGCGTCATCAGGGTGTGGGAGTAGAACTCGCCCTGGAAGCGCAACCGCTCGCCCTCGTACCAGTTCGACCAGATCGCGCGCATCGCGAGGATGAACTCCCGCATGCGCCGGGCCGGGTGGGACCAGGGCATGCTGAAGCGCTTCGTGATGTGCGGCCGGATCTGGGAGCCCAGGCCGAGGATCAAGCGACCCTTCGAGTAGGCGTTCAGGTCGTGGCCGACGTTCGCCAGGTTCATCGGCGTGCGGGCGAAGGCGACCGCGATCGAGGTCATCAGGTCGATCCGTTCGCTGTGCTCCGCGGCGAGCAGGAGCGGAAAGAACGGATCGTGCGCCGTTTCGGCGGTCATCGCGGCAGCGAAGCCGGCATCTTCCAGTTCCCGAATGCGGGTCGGAACCTCGTGCAGATCGGTGGGCAGTCCGCCGTCAACCTTCATGTCGTTTCTCCTGGCCTGGTGCGCCTGTTTCCTAGGGTGGCGCGCGAGTATAGAGGAGGTGGCGGGCTTGCTACGATCCCGGCGCTCTCGCCTGAGAAGACCGCGTTTCCACCCCACGGAGTTCCCATGCATCAGGTGCTCGCCGGCGTTCGCGTCCTGGACTTCGGCCGCTACATCGCCGGACCGTTCTGCGCCGCCCTGCTCGGCGATCTCGGCGCCGAAGTGATCCGCGTCGAGAAGGTCCGCGGCAGTGAGGACCGGTTCATCGCTCCGGTAGCGCCGAGCGGGGAGGGCGGCATGTTCCTGCAGATGAACCGGAACAAGCGTTCGCTGACGCTGAACCCGATGAAGCCGGCCGGGCGCGAGATCGTCCGGCGACTGGTGGCGACCGCCGACGTCGTCGTGGCGAACCTGCCGCCGAAGACTCTGGAGGCGATGGGCCTCGACCTGGACACCCTGCGCGAGGTGAAGGAGGACGTCATCCTGACGACCGTCTCGGCCTATGGCCGCGGAGGCCGCTACAGCGACCGCGTCGGCTTCGACGGCATCGGCCAGGTCATGTCCGGAATCGCCTACATGACCGGTGACGCGGACAAGCCGCGCCGCGCGGCCGCGCCCTTCGTCGACTTCGGCACGGCGCTCTCCTGCGCCTACGGCACGCTGGCTGCGTTGATGGCCCGCCAACAGACCGGCAAGGGGCAGATGGTCGAGGGCGCGTTGCTCAAGACCGCCCTGATGATGGGCAACGCGAACCTGATCGAGCAGGCGGTGATCGAGCGGGACCGCCAGCCGACCGGGAACCGCTCGCAGACGTCCGGCCCGGGGGACATCTTCCGCACCGCCGACGGCTGGGTGCTCTGCTCGGTGATCGGCGAGCCCCTGTTCAGGCGCTGGGTTGACCTGATGTCCGGGGACAACGGCGCCGGAGTTGAAGGCGAAGACGTGGACTGGCTGAACGATCCCCGCTTCGCGGACGACCTTTCGCGGGGCGACCACGGCGAAGTGATCGGCGAGCGGATGGCTGCCTGGTGCGCCTCCCGCTCGACCGAGGAAGCGGTGGAAACCCTGAACGCGGCGATGATCCCTTCGGGCCCGGTGTACTCGATGCAGCAGGCCCTGGACGACCCGCACATCGCGGAGGTCGGCTCCTTCGTCGAGCTGGACTACCCGGACATGCCGCGGCCGGCCCCGGTGGCGCAGCCGTCGGTCCGTCTGACCGAAACTCCCGCCTCGATCCGCCACCGCGCGCCGACCCTGGGCGAGCACACGGACGAGATCCTGGGCGACCTCGGGTACAGCAGCGACGAGATCGAGGCGTTCCGGACCGAGCGAGTCGTGTAGTGCTGAAGCGAGCCCGGCAACGTCCCATCCATCGCTGGGAGGTGCCGCGTGCCATCCGCCACTGGGTGCGCCGGCGTCCCCGCCGGCATCCGGCGCGCAGCGCCGGTCTGGTTCTGTTCCTTGCCATAGCGGTTACGCCAACCGCCGCCCAACCGCCGTCCGTCCTGCCGCCCCCCAACATCCTCTGGGTCTCCAGCGAGGACAACGGCCCGCATCTCGGCGCCTACGGCGACGACTACGCCACCACTCCCAACCTGGACGCGCTCGCGGCCCGCGGCCTCATTTACCGCAACGCCTGGTCGACCGTTCCCGTGTGCGCGCCGGCGCGCACGACGATCATCAGCGGCCTCTATCCGGCGTCCACCGGCGCGCAGCACATGCGCAGCCGGTCCAGGCTGCCGGAGGGCTTCCGCTTCTTCCCGCAATACCTGCGAGAAGCCGACTACTACGTGACGAACAACTCGAAGGAGGACTACAACCTCGAGAAACCCGGCGGCCAGGGAGCGGTGTGGCACGAGTCGTCGCGCGAGGCGCACTGGCGGAACCGCCCGGAGGGAGTGCCCTTCTTCGCCGTCTTCAACTTCACGGTGACCCACGAGAGCCAGATCCGGCGCCGGCCGCACACGCAGGTCCACGATCCGGCCGAGGTGAGGGTGCCGGCCTACCACCCGGACACGCCCGAGGTGAGGCAGGACTGGGCCCAGTACTACGACAAGCTGACCGAGATGGACGCGCTCGTTGGCGAGCGCCTGGCCGAGCTCGAGGCGGCGGGACTGGCAGAAGACACGATCGTCTTCTACTGGGCCGACCACGGACCCGGCCTGCCGCGGGGCAAGCGAGCCGCGCTCCAGACCGGCCTGCACGTGCCGCTCATCGTCTCGATTCCCGGGAAGTACCGGCACCTGGCGCCGGCGGAGTACGAACCGGGCGGTGAGACGGACCGCCTGGTCGGCTTCATCGACTTCGCGCCGACGATGCTCAGCCTAGCCGGGATCGAGCCGCCCGCGCACTTCCAGGGCCGCGCCTTCCTCGGCGCCCACGAGGCGGAGCCGAACGAGGTCATCTTCGGCTTCTCCGACCGCATGGACGAGCGCTACGACCTGGTCCGGAGCGTCCGCGACAAGCGCTACCTCTACGCCCGCAACTTCCTGATTGACCGGCCCTACGGTCAGCGGCTGTCGTACCAGATGGAGACGCCGACGACCCAGGTCTGGCTGCGGCTGTTTCAGGAGGGGAAGTTGAACGAGACGCAGGCCAGGTTCTGGCGCGAGAAGCCGAGCGAGGAACTCTACGACCTGGAAGACGACCCGGACCTGGTGAACAACCTCGCCGCCTCGTCCGCGCACGCGGCCGACCGGGATCGACTGGCCCTCGCTCTCCGCAACCATCTGCTCAGGATCCGCGACCTCAGCTTTCTGCCGGAAGGCGAGATGCACCGCCGCGCGGCGGCCATGGGCGCCGTGCCCTGGGCCTACGGCCAAGGCGGCTACCAGGTCGAGAGGGTGCTCGCCGCGGCGGAACTCGCCAGCGACCGGTCAGCGTGGGGAAGTGAGGCAGTGGAGCGATTGACGCGCATGCTGGGCGACCCGGACTCCGCGGTCCGCGCCTGGGCCGCGATCGGCTTGCGCGCTCGCGGCGAGGAGGCGGTGCGGTCTGCTGCCAGCGCCCTTCGGGCGGCGCTCGACGACCCGTCGCCGCCGGTGCGTACCTTCGCCGCGGAGGCTCTCGGCCGCTTCGGCGAGGAGGCGGATCGGGGACCGGCCGTCGCGGTGCTGCTGGCTACTGCGTCGATCACCGAGAACGGCTTCTTCGACGCCCTGCTGGCGCTCAACGCGCTCGACTACCTGCCGCCCGAGGTCCTGGGCGCCGAAGGAGCGGAAGCGGAGGCGTGGAGGGAGCGACTCGCCGGCCTTCCCGGCGAACTCGATGGCCTGGACCGCCGCTTCAGAAACTACGTGCCGCGCCTGCTCGAGGCGATCTGGCTCGATCTCGAGGACGCGAACTAGCCTTCCGCCGCCTCCGGTGGCCAGCCGAACGGCAGGTCCTCCGGCACCACCTTGACCTCGGTCGAGAACTGGAACGGGGCCTCGCCGGGGCCGGGGAAGGCGAACTCGAGGTAGAAGGCGGCCCAACCGCGTTCCGGCGCGTCGACGGCGCCGACCCACCTGCCGTCCTCTCCGGGCTCGACCGCGGTGCTGGTCCAGGTCCGGCCGATCGTGTCGACGCGAAAGTCGCGCGTCTCCTCGTTCGAGGCCTGCCAGAGCAGGACCTGGCTCGGTTCCATGCCGTTGGCGACCCAGGCGGTGATCACGGCGCCGCCTCCTTCATCGGTCTCGATCGAC
Organism: Candidatus Multivorans sp.; assembly: GCA_965220845.1. GTDB lineage: Bacteria > Acidobacteriota > Thermoanaerobaculia > Multivoradales > Multivoraceae > Multivorans. The sequence goes on along the minus strand of CBDCRA010000005.1, from coordinate 2,194,705 downwards.
CAGTCGACGTCGGGGCGCTCCATGCCGTCGAGAATGGCCTGATAGAAGGCGAGGAAGCCGACCGCGGCGTCGCTGCCGCCGAGTGAGTGCTCCGTGTTCGGCACGTAGCGCAGGTGCTTCTCGCCCAGCAGGTCGTCGAAGTAGAACTGGGCCGAGTCCGGCAGGAAGAACTGATCGCCGGTCGCGTTGATCATGTACTTCGGCATCGTGAGCTTCTCGAGGTGGTTGTAGGGCTCGACGATCTGCTGGAGTTCCAGGTAGCGCGGGTCCCCGAACCAGTTCATGATCCCCTCCCGCTCGTAGTCGCCGACGGCCGGGGCCCAGAAGCCGTAGACCTGCCAGTGGTGCTCGAAGGAGCGTTCGACGTTCAGGAGGTCGATCACGATCGGCGCGATGGCCACTACCCGGTCGTCAACCATCCCGGTGGTCCAGGTGGTCCAGCCCCGCTTCGAGCCGCCCGCGACGACGAAGCGGTTCACGTCGTTCCCGCCGCCTTCCTCCGACGCGGCGAACGCGGTCATCGTGTCCATCGCCCGCACCGCCGACTTGGTCATCGGGAGCCGCGCCAGCCAGATGGGATCCTCGCCCCGCAGGAACTTGTCCCAACCGTAGGCGATCAGTTCGTCCTCGACCCGCGGTCCGTAGTCGTCGCCGACGAAGGTCAGCGACTGGTTGGGGACCATTCTCAGTTCGGCGGTGAAGGAGCCCGTGGCGAGGGCCGGCTGGAGGGTCAGCGGGTTGGCCTGTTCCGGCGGGTCGCCGCCGTTCCGGCCGCCCGAGATGTAGAGGAAGCCGTGGTCGCTTCGGATCTCGTCGGGCTCGACCACCATCAGCCAGTGGGTCCACAGCGGCCGGTCGACCTCGGCCTCGGTGAGCCAGGTCTGGCTCGTCATCTCGATCGTGTGGAGGGTGTAGCCGTCACCGGGCACGCTGTTCACCAGGGTCCAACCGTAGGCCGGATCGGCGGTGTGGACGTAGTCCGCGAGGACGTCGTTCGAGACGGGGCCGGCGTCGGCCGCGGGATCCACAGCCGTTGAGTCGCCGCCCGCGGCGCAGCCGACGAGCAGCAACCCGATGGCGATCAGAGTCAACAAGTCGCGCATGGTTCTCATGGTTCCATTCCTCTTCTGAATCGATGTCGGCCAGTCAGATCGCTTCCGCTTCCCGCATTGCGTCGATCCGTTCGCCGCTGAAGCCCCAGTCCGCCAGCACGGCTTCGCTGTGCTCGCCGGCCTTCGGCGGCGGGCCCTGGACGGCCACCTGGGTACGACTAAAGCGCGGGGCCGGCGCCGGCTGCGCCACGCCGTCGACCTCCACGAAGGTCTGCCGGGACCGGTTGTGGGGATGCTCGATCGCCTCGCCGATGCGAAGCACCGGGGCGAAGCAGATGTCGCTGCCCTCCATGATCTCGCACCACTCGTCGCGCGTCTTCGTGCGGAACACCTCCGCCAGCTTCGCCTTGAGCTCCGGCCAGCGGTCCCGGTTCTGGAGGTGGCCTTCCCACTCGGCGCCGTCGAGGCCGGTCTTCTCGAGCAGCAGGGCGTAGAACTGCGGCTCGATCGAGCCGATGGAGACGTACTCGCCGTCGGAGCACTCGTAGGTGTCGTAGAAGTGGGAGCCGCTGTCCAGCATGTTCGAGCCGCGGTCGTCCTTCCACACGCCGGCGCTGTGCATGCCGACCACGGCCGCCAGCAGCAACGCGGAGCCGTCGGTCATCGCCGCGTCGACGACCTGGCCCTTGCCGGATTTCTGCGCCTCCAGCAGACCGGCGACGACGCCCAGGGCGAGCAGCATGCCGCCGCCGCCGAAGTCGCCCACCAGGTTGAGCGGGGGCACCGGCCTGCCGCCGTTGTTGCCGATCGAGTGGAGCACGCCCGAGAGGGCGATGTAGTTGATGTCGTGGCCGGCGGCATGGGCGATCGTGCCATTCTGGCCCCAGCCAGTCATGCGGCCGAAGACGAGCTTCGGGTTCCGCTCCAGGCAGACGTCGGGGCCGAGTCCGAGCCGCTCCATGACGCCCGGCCGAAAGCCCTCGATCAGGCCGTCGGCCTTCTCGACCATGTCGAGCACCGCTTCGACTGCCTCCGGACGCTTGAGGTCCATTCCCAGGGAGCGGCGGCCGCGGTTCAGGACATCGAACTTCGAGCCGCGCCCGGCATAGGCCTTCCGGTCGATCCGGACAACCTCGGCGCCCAGGTCGGACAGCACCATGGCGCAGAACGGCCCCGGTCCGATGCCGGCGATCTCGAGAATGCGGTAGCCGTCGAGTGGTCCCATGATCCGTGTCTCCAGGTGGAACGTTGCTGCGGAGTCGAGGCCGGTCAGTATAGGAGACGTCTGCCGTACAATCCGGGTCGCCTTCGCACCCGCAGATTTCAGCCGGACCGCGACTCCCGGGTCGCGCCAGGAGAGAGCCCGAAACCATGCAGCGATACGGAATGACGATCCCATTCGGCCTGCCCCTGGCGGAGCAGGAAGACCTGATCAAGGAGATGGTGGACCTCGGGTACACCGATTTCTGGTCCTCCGAGTCGAACGGCTCCGACGGCTTCACTCCTCTCGTCCAGGCCTCGATCTGGGCGCCGACCGCCCGGCTTGGCATCGCGATCATCCCGGCCTACACGCGCGGCCCGGCGCTGATGGCGCAGACCGTCGGCGCGATGGCCGAGGCGGCGCCGGGGCGCTTCGTCATGGGCATCGGCACATCGTCCAACGTGATCGTCGAGCAGTGGAACGACATCCCGTTCGAGCGGCCGTACTACAAGACCCGGGACATGGTCCGCTTCCTCAAGAAGGCGCTGACGGGCGACCGGATCGACGAGGAGTTCGAGACCTTCCACGTCCGTGGCTTCCGCATGGGCCGGCCGCTGAAGGAGTGTCCGCCGATCCTCATCGCGGCGCTGCGCCAGGGGATGCTGCGGATGGCCGGCCGCGAAGGGGACGGCGCGATCCTCAACTGGCTGTCGCCCGGCGACGTGAAGACGGTCGTCCCCTACGTCCACGAGGCCGGTTCCGGCAAGGAGATCGCGGCCCGCATCTTCGTCATCGCCACCGAAGACCAGGGCGTGATCGACGTCGTCGGCAAACGCTCGATGGCCGCCTATCTGAACGTCCCGGTCTACGCTGCCTTCCACGAGTGGCTGGGCCGTCGCGATGTCCTCGGCCCGATGTGGGACGCCTGGGCCGCCGGCGACAGGAAGAAGGCGCTGGAGGTCATCCCCGAGGAGGCGCTTCGCGACATCCTGATCATCGGCTCGCCGGGGAAGTGCCGCGAGCGGATTCAGGAGTACATCGAGGCGGGGGTGCACACCCCGGCGATTCAGATCATGCATCCGGGGGACGATCTGCGGCAGACGATCCGGGAACTGGCGCCGCGCTAACGCTGGCCCCCGTTCCGACGCTTGCCGTTCGCTTCGGGTCGTGCTATCAATCTGATGGCACAAGCGGCGACGGGAAGGGGAAGCGAATGGCGACGATCAACGTCAGACAGCTCGACGACGGCGTGGTAGCGGCGCTCAAACGGCGCGCGGCGGCGAATCACCGGTCTCTCGAAGGCGAGGTTCGCCACATACTCGAACGCGTGGCCGCGAACGACACCTCCGCCGGCCGGAAGAACTTCCTGGCTCTTGCGGACCGGCTTCGGCGGAAGACTGCCGGACGCCGCCACACGCCGGCCGAAGTGTTGATCCGCGCCGACCGTGACCGTGACCACGGCCGCGATCATCGCGGCGCCTGATGCGTCTCGTCGTCGACGCCAGCGTCGCGGTGAAGTGGTTCGTGGATGAGGACGACTCGGCCCTCGCCGATGCGGTGGTGGTGAGCAGCGACGAACTGTACGCGCCGCGCCTGATGGTCTCGGAGCTTGCCAACGCGCTCTGGCGCAAGGCGCGGCTCGGTGAGCTGGAACCCGGCGAAGCGGCCGCGATGCTCGCGACGCAGTCGGAACTGCCGATACGGTGGAGCGCGGACGAGTCGGTCGGCCCCGACGCGCTTCGGCTGGCGCTGGTTCTCGACCGGCCGGTCTACGACTGCGTCTATCTCGCTCTGGCTCATCGCATCGGCGGAACGGTGATAACCGCCGATGTTCGCTTCGTGAACGCATTGGCGGCGACCTCGCATCGCCACGACGTCATGGCGCTGGCCGACTACACCGGGGGCGGTCTACTGATGGAAGGAAGATGAACCCCAAGTTCTTTGAACAGCCGATCCTCAACTCACCATACGAGGCGCCGTCGCGTCACTGGGAGTTCGACGACAACGGCCAGCCGACGCATCGGATCGTGGAAGCGGAGGTTGCGGGCGGCGGTATGGCGAAACACGAGGGCCAAGCCGACCTCGGTCCGGTCGTGGCCGGCATTCGCACCGGAGACGCTCCGCTGCGGCGGGACGAGGCGCTGGGTACTCTGAGGGCCCACAAGGCGATGATCGTCGAGCGGTTCGACGTAGTCCGTCTCACGCTCTTCGGCTCGGTTGCCCGGGACCAGGCCGAACCCGACAGCGATCTGGACCTGCTGGTTGAGTTCCGCGGCGAGAAGTCGAGGTCGAAGTAGTACTTTGGCCTGGCGTTCTACTTTGAGGACCTGCTGGAACGGGAAGGATACGGCCGGCGTCGTCGGCCGCGAGTCCCTGGTCGCGGAACGGGCCGGTACGGTGCCGTGCGCTACAACCTGATTCTGCTGGGCGAGGCGGTGCCGAACGTTCCCGACCGGGTGCGCGCCCGTCATGCCGAAGTGCCCTGGCAAGAGATCGCCGCTACGCGGAACCGGCTGATCCGCGGCTACCCGGCGTTGGTCCCGGCATCGTCTGGCAGCCTGTCGCGAACGACATCCCGGAGCCTGCGCTGGGCGTCTGCGGCGGTGCGGCCGGCCTGCCGGATGCGATCCAGGTGCTCTAGGCGCTCGGGGTCGCTGTCGCCTGTTTCCATCGCCCGGGCGACCGCTGCCTTTCGGGCCGCCAAGGACTTCATGGTCGGCGAGATCGCTCCGCCTCGCGCCGAATCCGCCGCATCTGCCGCGCGCAGGTGGCGTCATCTTCTCCAAGCTCGGCCAACTTGGCGCAGAACTCGGCATCTTGGAAGCCAGCGGTGTAGATCATCTCGAACTGTCTCAACCGAAGGCGCGCACTTTCGTCGGCCAAGTCCGGGGGGACGCCAAGGCCTCTCAGCAACTCGATCTCGTTCTCAATCGACACTTGCCACTGTAGGAGATTCTCGCGCTCGGCCAGCCGGTCCCGGAAGCCTCGCGGCTTGATTCGATGCCAGTTCCGCACGAGCCGCCGGATGAAGTCGCAGCGGCCGAGCTTGGCAGGCCGATCGGGAGGTGATACACCGCACGGGGCTCTCCGGGTGCCCCCTCTGGCGCCGGTTAGGGTAGGCGGACACAGACGGACCCGTCCGCCGTCGCGGGTCGGAGCACTTGACCGTGCCAGCGAACAACGTTCACAGCATCACGATCCGGGGATTCCGGAGCATTCGCGCCATCGGTGGCACGCCGTACTTCAGGCAAGGGGGAGGCTTCGACTTCAAGGCACTCCGACTTGCGCCGATCAACGTGGTCATCGGTGCCAACGGGTCCGGCAAGACCAACTTCCTGGAGACGTTCGCTTTCCTGGAGGCGCTGCGTGCCGGCCGGTTGAGCCGCTACGTCAAGCGGGCGGATGGAGCTGAGAGGATCCTGCACTTCGGCCGGCGGAGAACGCCCGAACTGTCGATCGAAGTTTGGTTTCGGCTCCGGGAGCATTGGCTTGCCGGCTACTGGATTGCCTTGGAGCCGACCGACTCGGATGGGCTGGCGCCGACCAGCGAGGCGGTGCTGCTCTGGGACTGCCAGGGACACGACGAGCCCTACGACGATGTTCCCGGTGCGGCTCCTCCCTTGCCCGGAGAAGCGGCGATCAGCGCGCCAGCGGCGCCCAACCGGGAGCCTCGTGCGGGCTACGCGCCTTACTCAAAGGAGGCGCAGGAGCGCGCCCGGGAGTACCTGGGTAGCTGGCGCCGCTTCCAATTTCACGATACGAGTGCGGCTTCTCCAATCAAGACGATCTCCAAGCTGCACGACAATCGCGATTTGCGAGCCGATGGGGCGAACCTGGCGCCGTATCTCTACCGTTTGCGCGAGACGCACCCGGCAAGCTACGGGATGATCCGCAACACGGTCCGGCTAGTCGCTCCGTTCTTCGAGGACTTCCAGCTCGAACCCATGGCCCTTGGCAGTGAGGGGATTCAACTCGAGTGGCGCCACCGGGGTTCGGAGGACTACTTCGGCCCTGCGGCCCTGTCCGACGGCACGCTGCGCTTCATGGCGTTGGCGACACTGCTGCTGCAGCCAGTCGATCTTCGGCCCAAGGCGATCCTGATCGACGAGCCGGAGCTTGGCCTTCATCCGTACGCGATCGGGCTGCTCGCTTCGATGATCCGCAGCGCTTCCGAGGACACTCAGGTCATCGCGGCGACCCAGTCACCCATCCTTCTCGACTACTTCGAGCCTGAGGATGTTCTGGTGGCGGACAGGACGGGGGATGAGACCAAGCTCAGGCGTCTGGAAACAGAGCCGCTCAGGGAGTGGCTCGAGGATTACAGCCTGGGTCAGCTCTGGGAGAAGAACGAGCTTGGCGGACGGCCGGGAAGCGAGTGATGACGCGACTGCTGCTCCATGTGGAGGGTCAGACGGAGGAGATCTTCGTGAGCGAGGTCCTCCGTGGCCATCTCGTTTCCCACGGTTACACGTCCGTTCAGGCGCGGCTGATGGGCTCGGCGCGCCAGCGCCGAAGGAGGGGAGGCGTTCGTCCGTGGCGGAGTGCCTTGAACGACATCCTCCGCCACATCAGGCAGGACCCGCGGTGCATCGCCGGCACGATGGTGGACTACTACGGCTTGCCCGAGGAAGGCGAGCGGGCTTGGCCGGGGCGCGCGGCGGCCTCCCGGATGTCCTGGACCGTGGAGCAGCGGGCGCGCGCGGTCGAGCGAGCACTGGCGGATGCAGTGTCCGAAGAGATGGGAAGCGTCTTCGACCGGCGGCGCTTCGTGCCCTACGTGATGATGCACGAGTTCGAGGCGATGCTCTTCAGCGACTGCTCTGCCTTCGGCCATGCCGTCGGCCGCCCGGATCTGACTGGAGAGTTGGAGCAGATACGCGGAGAGTTCGAGACGCCCGAGGACATTGACGACAGCAGGGAAACGGCGCCGTCGAAGCGGATCCTCCGGTTGATGCCGACCTACGAGAAGCCGTTGATGGGCAACCTGGGCGTTCTCCACATCGGACTTCACGCGATCCGTCGCGAGTGCCATCACTTCAGCACATGGCTCCAGGGCCTGGAGGACTTGGCCTGACCACAGACCGGCTGCCTCGAACGGTCCAGGCGGCCCGGACGGTTAATCGCGACGTTTGGCGGCAGTGCAACTGGATGCGGCCACGTGGCTCCCCGGCACCAGCTTGACGTAAGCTCCCCGCCGCCTCGCGGCCGGACGGGTGAACACGATTCCCGTGCCGACCTGTCTCCAGGAGAACACCATGGCACTCAACACCTACCTGACCTTCGGCGGCAACTGCCGCGAGGCGTTCGATTTCTACCGCTCCGTCTTCGGCGGCGAGTTCTCGGACTTCAACACGTTCGGCGAAGGGCCGGAAGGGCTGCCGCTGGCCGAGGGCCAGGAGGACCAGATCATGCACGTGTCCCTGCCGGTCGGCGACAGCGTGCTGATGGGGAGCGACAGCACGACGTTCGGACCGCCGCTTGAGGTCGGCAACAACTTCTCGATCTCGGTCGAAGCCGAGAGCCGGGAGCGGGCGGACGAACTGATCGCGAAACTGTCGGACGGCGGCGCGGTGACGTTGCCGATGGAGGACCAGTTCTGGGGCGCCTACTTCGGCATGTGCGTCGACCGCTTCGGCGTCAACTGGATGCTGGTGTACGCACCGCCGCAGGAGTAGGCGGGAAGCACGGCTTCCGCTACCGGGGAGCTGCAAGGAGCCAACACGATGACTGCCATTTCTCCGCACGACGGCCCGGTCGCCGTTACGGGCGTCTCCGGTTTCACCGGCGGCCACATGGTGCGCGAACTCGTCCTCCAGGGGTACCAGGTACGGGCCTGCCTGCGCAACGCCGATTCCTGGCGCGGCCGGGACTGCGTCGAGTACCTGAACCGGCTGCCGAACGTCGAGATCGTCGACGGTTGCGACCTGTTCGTCCCCGGTTCGTACGACGAGGCCTTTGCCGGTTGCTCGGGCGTGTTCCACGTCGCCGCGGTGCTCGGCAACTCGGCCGACGGGAAGTCGCAGCCGCTCGGCTCGGGCAACGTGTCGACGGACGTCTACGAGGGCGGCATGGCCGGGACGCGGAACGTGATCGACTCGGTCAACCGGAGCGACAGCGTGAAGCGGGTCGTGTACACGAGTTCCCTGGCGGCGGTCGCCGGCCTGGGGGCGCCGGCCATGCCTCCGGGCTATGCGTGGACGGAGACGGACTGGGCGAACGACAACTTCCCGGAGGAGGTCTGGCAGCTCCCACGGATGGCCTATGCCCGCAGCAAGGTGGATACCGAGCGGCTGCTGAACCAGGCCGCGGACGAAAGCGGCGGCCGCTGGGACGTGGTGACGGTGAACCCGGCGATGATCTGCGGGCCGATCCTGTTCAAGGCCCAGGTCGGCCAGTGGATCGAGCAGATCGGCCGGCTGGCCGCGGGCCTCGCCACGTCGTGGCCGACGCCGTACGACATGTACTACAACATCATCGACGTGCGCGACCTGGTCAAGGCGGAACGGCTGGCGGCGGAATCGAACGTCGACCACCGGGCAACTCATGGCGGCAGTCGCTACCTCCTGCACGGCAGCGGTGGCCGTTCGGCTCTCCGGCTCGGCACGGAAGTGCGCGGGATCATCCAGGAGCTCTTCCCGGGCTTCGTGGTCGGCGAGCCGGAAGTGCCCGAAGGGGGCACACCGCCACCGGCGGCCATCAACCACAGCAAGAAGGCGGAGTCGGTGCTGGGCGCCACCCTCCGGCCCGTTGAGGACACGATCCGGGCCGTGGTGGAGACGTCGGTGGAGCTGGGCATCATCGAGCCGCAGTTGCGGGAGGCCTGAGCGCGGTTCCGGGGCTGAGGCCATTGAGGTTTCTCCTCGCCTTTTCCCTGTTCGCGTTCGTGTGGAGCGGTGCGCTCGTTGCCGACGACCCGAATCCCGGGCGGAACCGGGTGGCCGAGGCTGAGGACCTGCCGGTCACCTGGGATGTCTCCTCCGGCGAGGGCGTTCTCTGGTCCTCCGGCCTCGGCACGGTGACCTACGGCGGGCCGACGATCGTGGGCGACCTGATCGTCGTCGGCACGAACAACGAGCGGCCCCGCGACCCGGCGGTTGCCGGCGACCGCGGCGTGGTGATGGCCTTCGACCGCCACGACGGGAGTTTCCGCTGGCAGATCGTGCACGAGAAGCTCGAGGCCGGAGACGCGAACGACTGGCCGCTCCAGGGTGTGTGCTCGACGCCGTCGTTCGACGGCGAGAGGCTTTACTACGTCTCGAACCGAGGGGAGGTCGTCGCGGCGAACCTCGACGGCAGCGTCGACTGGTCGTTCGACATGGTCAGCGAGTGGGGGGTGTTCCCGAAGCACATGGCGGCCTCGACGCCGCTCGCCGTGGGCGATCTGGTGTTCGTGTCGACCAGCAACGGCGTCACGGACGACGGCCGGGTGCCGGCGCCGGAGGCGCCGAGCTTCGCGGCGCTGGAGCGTGCGACGGGCCGGCCGGTATGGCGCGACGGCAGTCCCGGCGCGGCGCTCGTCGACGGGCAGTGGGGGAGCCCGTCCCGCGGTTCCGCCGGCGGCCGGGACCAGGTCGTCTTCCCGGGTGGCGATGGCTGGCTCTACGGCTTCGAGCCGGGGACGGGACGGGCCCTGTGGCAGTTCGACGGCAACTCGGCGCTCGCCGCTGACGAGTTGGATCGAAGCGAGTCGCGGCACGTCTTCGTGGCCACGCCGGTACTGCACGACGGCACCGTCTACATCGCGGCCGGCCGGGATCCGGAGGCGTCGCTCCGGGCCGGCGTCCTCTGGGCCGTCGACGCGGGAGGGAGCGGCGACGTGACGGCGACCGGCGTGCGTTGGCGGTTCGAGGACCCGGACTTCGGCCGCGCGATCGCCACCGTGGCGGTGGACGGCGGCATCGTCTACGCGGCCGACCTGAACGGTTTCCTGTTCGCGATAGACGCGTCAACCGGCGAGAAGCTCTGGGTCCATGACGCGCTGGCGCCGTTCTGGAGTTCGCCCCTGGTCGCCGACGGCAAGGTCTACGCCGCCGACACGGAGGGCGACGTCGCGGTGCTGAGCCACGGCCGGACACTGGAGGTCCTGGCCGAAATTCCGATGCCGCGGGCGGTGTACACTTCGCCGTCCACGGATGGCTCGGTCGTCTACTTGGCGACCAGCGAAACACTCTACGCGCTGGTTGCCCCTGCCCCGGGCGGCGGCGCGGACGGTTGACAAGACCACACGGACCGAAGGCCATGAACACCCGAATCTCTCAGTCCCTCCTTGCCCTCGCGGCCTCCGCCGCCATCGTTTCGGCCGCCGCCGCGAACGAGCCGCCGGCGATGTTCGGCAACACGCCGGCCCGGAACATGGTGTCCGGCGCCACGAACCTGCCCACGGAATGGGACGTCAGATCCGGCGAGAACATCGTCTGGCGGGCCAAGGTCGGTTCGCAAACCTACGCCGGCCCGGTGATCCACGGGGGCCGGGTGTACGCCGGCACGAACAACGAGGGGCTTCGCCGGCCCGGCATCGAGGGCGACAAGGGCGTGCTCATCGCGCTCGACAAGGAGACGGGCGAGCTTCTCTGGCAGGCCACGCACGACAAGCTGGGCGCCGGCCGGGTCAACGACTGGCCGCTGCAGGGCATCTGCTCGACGCCGTACGTGGAGGACGAACGGGTCTACTACATCTCCAACCGGGCGACGGTCGTGGCCGCGGACGTGGACGGCTTCCGCGACGGGGTCAACGACGGCATGACGGACGAGCAGTACAAGGAGGAGCTCGACGCCGACCTCGTGTGGGAGTACGACATGATCGGCGAGCTCGACGTGTTCCCGCACAACCTGGCTGCCGGTTCGCCCCTGGTCATCGGCGACCTCCTGTTCACCGTCACCGGCGCCGGCGTCGACGAGGGGCACATCAACCTGCCCTCGCCGGCATCGCCGGCCTTCATCGCGCTGAACAAGCACACGGGCGAGCTGGTGTGGGAAAGCCTCGACAGCAGCGACGCCGTCCTGCACGGTTCGTGGTCGAACCCGGCGTACGGCGTGATCGACGGTCAGCCGCAGATCGCCTTCCCGGGCGGCGATGGCTGGCTCTACACCTACGAGCCGGCGACCGGCAACCTGCTGTGGAAGTTCGACCTGAACCCGAAGGACTCGATCTGGGAACTCGGCGGCGCCGGCACCCGCAACAACATCATCTCGACGCCGGTCTTCTACAACAACCGCTTCTACCTCGGCGTCGGCCAGGACCCCGAGCACGGAGAAGGTCCGGGCCACTTCTACGCCATGGATGCGAACGTCGAAGGCGACGCGACCGGCAGCGCCGCCCTCTGGCACTTCGGCGACGAGGACTTCAACCGGACGATCTCGACCGCGGCCATCTCCGACGGCCTGCTCTACATCCCGGATCTGAGCGGCTTCCTCTACGTGCTGGATGTCGAGACCGGCGAGCACCTCTGGACGCACGACACCTTCGCGGCGGTCTGGGGTTCGGCGTTCGTCGCCGACGGCAAGGTCTACCTGGGAGACGAGGACGGCGACATCGTGGTCCTCGAAGCCGGCCGGGAAGAGAAGGTGATCGCCGAGCAGAACATGGGCTCGGCGGTGTACACGACGCCGGTCGCGGAGGACGGGAGAATCTACGTGGCGACGCGCTCGGACGTGTTCGCCATCGGCTCGAAGTAGGCGCTTCGCGCTCCCGGGTCGTGGCGATCAAGCGAGGCCAGCGACCGCTGGAAGCGGGCGACTCGTGGAGCATCGACACGGCGCCGGGGCGGGTGCTCTACGGCGCGGGCGTCATCGACCTCGTCGGCGAGGTCGTGCGGGAACTCGGCGGCCGGCGGGTGCTGGTGGTCGCGGATCCGGGTGTCGCCGCCGCCGGCCATGTGCACCGGGCCTCCGTTTCGCTGCGCGAGGCCGATCTGGACCTCGCCGTCTTCTACGGCGTCGGCGAGAACCCGGGCGAGCGCCACGTGGCGGCCGCGGCCGCGGCGGCGCGGGTCCACGAGGCCGACTTTCTGGTCGGCCTGGGCGGCGGCTCGGCGATGGACTGCGCCAAGGGCGCGAACTTCGTCTTCACGAACGGCGGCCGGATGGAGGACTACTGGGGGTTCGGCAAGGCCTCGAAACCGATGCTTCCGTCGGTCGGCGTTCCTTGCACCGCCGGCACCGGCAGCGAGTCCCAGTCCTTTGCCGTCATCTCGCGCGAGGACGACCACCGCAAGATGGCCTGCGGCGACCCGAAGGCCCGCTTCGCGGCTACCCTGCTCGACCCGGAGCTGGTGCGTACGGCCCCTCCCGAGGTGATGGCGGCGACCGGGCTGGACGCGCTGTCGCACGCGCTCGAGAGCTTCGTCTGCACGGCGGCCAACCCGTACTCCCGGATGTTCGCCTCCGAGGGCTTCGCACGCCTGCTGCGGGGGTTCGACGCGGTGGTCGAGGCGCAGCCGGGGAGCGGGACGAGCAGCGGGCTCCGGCAGACCGCGGTGGACCCGACCGAACTCTGGGGCGAGATGCTGCTCGGCGCTCACTTCGCCGGCGCCGCGATCGAGGCGTCCATGCTGGGTGCGGCGCACGGGTTGGCGAATCCCCTGACCGCGCGCTACGAGATCACGCACGGGGTGGCGGTGGCGGTCATGCTCGATCACGTCGTGCGGTTCAACGGCGCGGCCGAAGGCGCCGCGTACGGAGGCCTGGCGCGGCTCGCGTTCGGCGGCGGGTCGGAGAACGGGGTTGCCAGCGAGAGGCTGGCGGAGTTGTGGGCCGGTCTTCGGAACAGCGCCGGCGTCTCCGCCAGGCTGCGCGACCTGGGCGTTCTGGAGGCCGACCTCGACCTTCTCTCTTCTCAGGCGGCGGAGCAATGGACGGCTCAGTTCAACCCGAGGTCGGCTTCACCCTCCGATATGCTCGCGCTCTACCGGGCGGCCTTCTGAGGCGACTGGCGCCTCCGGGCAGCCCGCCCATGCTGGAAACACTGCGGAACCTGTCGTGCCGGAGATTCGAACCCCTGGAAAGCGTGTGACTCGCGGCCGGTCGCGCGGCGGGCAACTCCCTGCGGCGGCAGTACTTGGCGCCCTGCTCAGCCTGCCGATCCTGTTGGGAGGGGCGGCCGTGGCGGGTGACGGAGGGGACCAGGAGACGGCGGCCGCGTCACTGTTCCGGCCGTCCGCCGACGCCTGGCCGGTGTTCCGGGGCAACCTGCTCGGCACCGGCGTTGCCGGCACGACGCTGCCCGACGAGCCGAAGTTGTTGTGGACCTTCGACACGGAGAGCGAGATCGAGGGCACGGCGGCGATCGTCGGCGGCGTCGTCTACTTCGGCGACTACGAGGGCCGTGTGTACGCCTTGACTCTTGCCGAGGGCAGGGAACTCTGGCGCTTCGACGCCGGCACGCCGATCAAGGCGCCCGTGTCCGTGTTCGACGACGTCGTCTACGTCGGCGACGAGTACGGCTACGTCTACGCCCTGGACGCCGGCAGCGGCGAGCAGAAGTGGAAGTTCGAGACGCTCGGCGAGATCTTCGCCGGCGTTTCTCTCCACGAGGACCGCTTGCTGGTCGGCTCCTACGACAACTCGCTCTACTGCCTCGATCGGGCGAGCGGCGAAAAGATCTGGCAGGTGGAGACGGACGGCTACGTCCACGGCACCCCGGCGGTCGCCGACGGACTGACGACCGTCTCCGGCTGCGACGGTTTCATGTGGCTGATCGACATCGAGACGGGGGAGACGATCCACAAGATCGACCTTCGCGGGCAGGCGGCCTCGAGCCCGGCGGTGGTCGGCGACATGGCCTACGTCGCTACGTACGAGAACGAGGTGCTCGGCATCAATCTCGAGACGCGCCAGGTCGCCTGGGCCTATGAGCACGAGATCCGGAAGTTCCCTTTCTACGCCTCGGCCGCGGCCGACGACGAGATCGTCGTGATCGGCGGGCGGGACAAGATCGTCCACGCCCTTGATCCACGGACCGGCGAGCGGAAGTGGGAGTGGAACAGCGGCGCGCGGCTCGACTCGTCGCCGGTGATCGTGGGCGATCGGGTCTTCCTGGGCTCCAAGCGCGGCCCGCTGCTCGCGCTGGACAAGGCGACGGGAGAGCCGGTCTGGGAGTTCGATACCGGTTCGGCGATCATGGCCTCACCGGCGGTGGCCTCTGAGCGACTGGTCATCGGCAGTCTGGACGGCATCCTGTACTGCTTCGGGTAAAGGGAGCGCGGGATGAACGAAGCGGCGCCACGGAGCGACGGGCCGAGCGTGGCCGCGCCCGAGCCGGTCAGGCCTGAGCCGGCGACCGGCCTTCTCGATCTCGAAGCGACGGACATTGGTTCGGTCTTCGTCTCGAACTATCCGCCGTACTCGGCGTGGAACGAATCCGCGGTCCCGGAGGCCTTTGCCGCGCTCGACCGGGCGCCCGGCACCGACACCTCGCTCGGCCTCTACATCCACATTCCGTTCTGCCGGAAGCGTTGCAAGTTCTGCTACTTCCGCGTCTACATCGACAAGAACCACGAACAGATCGGCCGCTACCTCGACGCCCTGGGCGTCGAGCTGGAGCGTTACGCGGAGCGGGCGGCGGTCAGCGGCCGGAGCCTCGACTTCGTCTACTTCGGCGGCGGCACGCCGTCCTACATCGCCGCCAAGCAGTTGATCCCGCTGGCCGAGCGGCTCCAGGGCGTGATTCCCTGGAACACGGCCGAGGAGGTTGCCTTCGAGTGCGAGCCGGGGACGTTGACCCAGTCCAAGCTGGAGGCGATCCGGAGCATCGGCGTCACCCGGCTCAGTCTCGGCGTCGAGAACTTCGACGACGGAATCCTGCAGGAGAACGGCCGCGCCCACGTGTCGAAGGAGATCTACCGGGTGCGCGACTGGATCCGCCAGCAGGACTTCCGGCAACTCAACGTCGACCTGATCGCCGGCATGGTCGGCGAGACCTGGGAGAGCTGGAAGCGGACGGTGGACCTGACGATCGAGTACGACCCGGACTCGATCACCCTTTACCAGATGGAACTGCCGTTCAACACGGTCTACTCGAAGGCCAAGCTGCGCGGCGAGGAGGATGTGCCGCCGTTCGCCGACTGGCGCACGAAGCGGGAGTGGCACGCCTACGCATTCGAACAGTTCGAGCGCGCCGGCTTCGAGCGCTGGAGCGCCTACACGATGATGCGCCGCGACCGGGGCTGCAAGTTCGTCTATGCCCGCGAGGTGTGGAGCGGCGCCGACATGATCCCGATCGGCGTGTCGTCGTTCGGCCACATGGGCGGCGTCCACATGCAGAACCACGACCGCTGGGACGGCTATCTGGCCGCGGTCGACGCCGGCGGCCTGGCCACGCGCCGGGCGCTGGTCACGACGGAGCGCGAGCGGCTGACCCGGGAGGTCATTCTCCAGTTGAAGCGGGGCTGGCTCAAGCGGGGGACGTTCGAGCGCAAGTTCGGCGTGGACGTGGTCGAGGACTACGCCGAGGCCTTCGGCAGCCTGGTCGAGCAGGGGCTGGCCACGGTCGGGCCGGACCGGGTCGACCTCAGTGCGGGAGGGGTCCTGCGCGTCGACCAGTTGCTGCCGCGTTTCTACGACGAGCGGTACCGCGGCGCGCGCTACACCTGATCTCGCCTCAGAAGTCGAAGCCGAGTTGCAGGCCGACCTCCGTCGGAGGCGCCCAGACCGCCAGCGACCCGGTGTAGTTCACGAAGAACTGGCTGAGCCGGTACTCCTCGCCGCCGAGGTTCCGGCCGTACGCCGCCAGGAACATCCGTCCCTGCGCCGAGGTCCAGCGCAGTTGGGCGTGGAGCAGTCCGTAGGAAGGCTGGACGAAGCGCTCGAAGGAGTCGAAGGCGACGTCGTCCGTGTACTGGTACTCGCCGCGGGCGATCAGCGAGCCGCTGCTGCCGAGGTCGAACGTGTACTGGAGCGACGCCGTCGCCGAGAAGTCGGGCGCTCGCGGCAGTCCGTTGCCGGAGAGGTCCGTGGGCGGAATCGGGAGCGCGCCGCCGCCGCCCTGAAGCACCTGGGCGGGGTCGATCAGGCCCGCGGCCAGCAGCCCCTCGACGAACTCCGCCTGGAGCACGGGATCGAGCGACGTGAAGTCGGTGAACTCGTCGTCGAGGTACTCGAACGAAACGTCGAAGGAGAACTGCCGGTTCGGACGCACGGAGACTTCGAAGTCGAAGCCCTGAATCCGGGCGTTGGCCGCGTTCTCGACGACCGAGCGATCAGGGTAGAGCACGGACACCTGCAGATCGTCGTAGTCGTAGTGGAAGGCGGCCGCGTTGATCCGCACCTTGCGGTCGGCCAGGGAGGTCTTGACGCCGACCTCGTAGCTCGTCACCGTTTCCTCGTCGAAGGCCGGCTGCAGCGAGAGCGAGTTGTAGCCGCCGCTCTTGTAGCCGGCCGTGACCGCGCCGTAGAGCATCACGTTGTCGGCCGGTCGCACCTCGAGGCCCAGCTTGGGAGTCAGCGCGCTCCAACTGTCGTTCAGTTGCTGGAGTTCCGGCATGAAGGTCTGGAAGTTGAGCGAGGCCTGGTCCTGGTCCTTTTCGTCGGCCGTGTAGCGGGCGCCGGTGGTCAGGCTGACCCGGTCGCTCAGATGCCAGTCGATCTGGCCGTAGGCAGCGTGGAGCGAGGCGTCGAGGCTGGTTTCGAACGGCAGCGGAGTCGGTGTTCCCGGCCGGGAGAGTCCGATGAAGGGCGCCACGGCGTTGTAGTAGTTCGGCCCGCACAGGAAGGGCGGGGCGAGGATACCGAGCGAACAGTAGGTCGTCGGGTCGAACAGGAAGGTTTGCGGACTGTTCGCGAACAGCCAGACCTGGAGCAGCGCGAGGTCGGTGACGTTGTCCACCTGCATGCCGCTCTCTTCGCCGAAGGCGTACGCACCGGCCACCCAGTTGGCGCGCTCGCTGGCGCCGTGAAGCTGGAACTCCTGCGACCACCACTCGGAATCGAACGTGCCGGAGTTGGTGATGAGGGCGTTGGGCGAACCGTCGATGTCCGTGTCGCGCGCCGAATCGAACGAGCGCCAACTGCTGATGGAGGTAAAGCTCGTGCCGCTGCCCATCGCCTTGTTCACGGTCAGCGAGAAGCCGGACTCCTCGTAGGTGGACAGGGGCGTGGTGTCGGTGGAGATGCGGTGGATGTCGTCCGGATCGGAGAAGCCGTAGAACCGGTTCAGTGTTCCCACCGTGCTGTAGGGCGACACGTCGAACGGCTTGAACGGGAAGTTCGCGTGCGCGTCGTCGTCCGTGCTGTCGGCGCGGATCGTGAAGGTCAGCGAGTCGGAGGGCAGGAACGTCAGCGAGCCCCGAAGGGTGACGCCGTCGAAGTTGTCGGGGCCCGCGCCAAGGAAGTCGTTGTAGGTCGGATCCTCGACCTGCGCCGTGGCCCCGGTGAAGCGGCCCCAGACCTTGCTCGAGACGGGGCCCGTGAGCGACATGCCGTAGCGGCGGCCTTCGGCCGACTCGCTCGAGTCGTACTCGGAAAGCGACGTGAACAGGCGGCCGTGGAACTGCCCCTCCGGCGCCCGCGTGACGACATTGACGGCGCCGGCGGTCGAGTTCCGTCCCCAGAGCGTGCCCTGGGGACCGCGCAGGATCTCGACCCGCTCCAGGTCCAGGAAGGGATTGACCGCCGCCTGCGGCCGCGGCATGTAGACACCGTCCACGTAGTAGCCGACCGTCGGCTCGGAGCCGATCCCGAGCGTGCTGGAGCCGATGCCGCGGATGATGATGGCGACTTCGCCCGTCGTCGGGCTCTGGCCGGAGATCACGACGCCGGGGGAGGCCTCGGCCAGGGCGTGCGCGTCGATGATCGCCTGTCGTTCGAGCTCTTCGCCCGAACGGGTGACGATGGAGATCGGCACGTCCTGGATCGCCTCCTCGACGCGTTGGGCCGTTACCGTGATCTCGTCGGCGACGGCGGCTTCCGGCTCCTCGGGATCCTGTGCCGTCGCGGCGCTGGCCGTCAGAGCCAGCGGAACCAAAAGGACCAGGGGAAGAACAGGAACGGAAGGCATCTGGAAGTACCTCTCGAGACTGCCGGAAGGCGGGTCGCGAACGACTCGAACCTCCCATGCGGGTGAAGGATCAGGCTACAACAAACGACACAACGTGCGGGAGGGCGTCCGGGTTGCTGCTGGCCGGCGTGGTTTCCCTGCCGTAGACTCCCGGCCGTGTTCGCCGCCTCCTCCTACGACGTCATCGTGATCGGCGCCGGCCCGGGCGGCTCGGCGGCGGCGGCGATCGCCGCGCGCGGCGGGCTGCGCACGCTGCTGCTCGAGCGCGAGGCCGTGCCGGTCTTCAAGATCGGCGAGTCGCTGATGCCCGATACGCACGGCGTGTTCGAGAAGATGGGCGCCCTGCGCGCGATGCAGGAGAGCCACTTCGTGGAGAAGCACTCCGTCCAGTTCTTCACGAAGGCCGGCAAGGCGTCCATGCCGTTCTACTTCGAGAAGGAACGGCCGGGGGACGACAGCGCCCGCACCTGGCAGGTGCGCCGCTCCGAGTTCGACGAGCTGTTGATGGACACGGCGGCCGAACAGGGCGCCGAGGTCCATCGCGGCGTCAACGTTCGCGACGTGCTGTTCGAGGACGGCCGGGCGGTCGGCGTGCGCGCGACCGCGGCCGGCAACGGTGGGCCGGTCGAACTCGCCAGCCGGGTCGTCATCGACGCCACCGGACAGAGCGCCCTCCTGGCCCGGAAACTCGACCTGGGCCGCGTCGACTACGGCTTGCGCCACGCCTCGATCTACACGCACTTCCGGGGCGCGCTTCGGGATCAGGGGAAGGACGAGGGTGCAACGCTCATCCTGCACACGACGTCGGGCGAGAACTGGTTCTGGTACATCCCGCTTGCCGGGGACGTCGTGAGCGTCGGGGTCGTGGGACCGATGGACGGCCTGATCCGCAACCGCGAGGGCAGGCCGCACGAGATCTTCTTCGAGGAGGTCGGGAACTGCTCCGAGATCGAACGGCGCATCGCGCCTGCCCACCAGTGCCGCCCGGTGTCCGTGATGAAGGACTTCTCCTACCGGATCGAGAAGATGGCGGGCGACGGCTGGATCGCGATCGGCGACGCTTTCTCCTTCATCGACCCGGTCTACTCCTCGGGCGTCTTCCTGGCGCTCAAATCGGGCGAGATGGCGGCCGAAGCCTCGATCGGGGCGATTGCCGCGGACGACCTCTCCGGCGAACGCCTGGGCGCGTTTCAGCCGCTGCTGATGCGCGGCGTCGAGGCGGTGCGGCAACTGGTCAACGTCTTCTACGACCGGAACTTCAGTGTCGGCGCGTTCCTGCGGCTCTACCCGCAACACCAGAGCAAGGTCACGCGCATCCTGATCGGCGACGTGTTCGAACTCGACTTCACGTCGATGTTCGAGGACATGGCGACCTTCGCGGCCGCTGGCGGCGGGAAGGCGGTGCGTGCCCGCGCGGCAGCCGTTTCACAGCCGCTCCAGGCCTCCTGAGCCGGGAAGGTCCTCCGAGCGGATTCATGGCGGCACGAGCGGCCCGAGTCACGGCCTACGCCGCGCTGCCGGCGCTGTACCTGCTGCACAACGACCTCTGGCTCTGGGACGACCCGAACCGGCTCCTGGGCCTGCCGGTCGGATTGACTTACCACATCCTGTTCTCGGCTGCGGTGGTCCTCGTCATGTGGCGGCTGGTCCGGGTCGCCTGGCCCGGCGACGCGCTCGAGAAACTGGCCGCGGACAGGGACGGGGCCGAAGGAGGTGAGACGGGATGACGCTCGCCGTCATCTTCGCCTACCTCGCGGCGGTGCTGCTGATCGGCGTCTGGAGCAACCGGCGGCTGGCCGCGACCGGCGAGGATTTCTTCGTTGCCGGCCGGACCATCGGTCCGTTCGTGCTGCTGATGACCCTGTTCGGCACGCACATGACCTCGTTCGCCCTGCTCGGCGCTTCGGCGGAGTCGTACCGGATCGGCATCGGCGTCTTCTCGTTGATGGCGTCGTCGTCCGCCCTGATGGTGCCGATCGTCTTCTTCTTCGTCGGCACGCGGGTCTGGGCGGTGGGGAGCCGCCTCGGCCTCCTGACCCAGGTGCAGTTCGTGCGCGCGCGCTGGGGCTCGGACGGGGTGGGCCTGTTGCTGTTCGTCGTCCTCGTCCTGCTGCTCCTGCCGTACCTGTTGATCGGCGTGATGGGAGGGGGCGTCGTGCTGGGGCAGATCACGGACGGGGCGGCGCCGGCGTGGCTCGGCAGCCTGCTCGTGTCGGGAGTCGTGATCGGCTACGTGACGAGCGGCGGCCTGCGCGGGACGGCCTGGGTGAACACCTTCCAGACCGCGATGTTCATGTTGCTCGGGGCAGTGACGGCGGTGCTCATCGTGACGAAGCTGGGGGGCGTCGGCCCGGCGCTCGACCGGGTCGCGGAGAGCCGGCCGGATCTGCTGGTCCGGGGCGAGGCGATTCACCCGCTGCGGCTGCTCAGCTACACCCTGATCCCGCTGTCCGTGGGGACCTTTCCCCACATCTTCGCCCACTGGCTGTCGGCGAAGCGGGCGGCGACCTTCAAGGCGCCGGTCGTGCTGTATCCGGTCTGTATCGCCGTGGTGTGGATTCCGAGCGTGCTGCTCGGCCTGTTCGGGAACATCGACTTTCCGGGGCTCGACGGCGCGGCCTCGAACTCGGTGCTCGTCCGGATGATCGGGTTGTACGCTCCGGACCTGCTCGCGGGCCTCCTGGGCGCGGGCGTCTTTGCCGCCATCATGTCGTCGCTCGACTCCCAGTCGCTTTCCCTGGGCACGATGTTCACGCAGGACGTCGTCAGGCACTATCGCCTGGGCGGCGATCAGAGCGAGGCGCGTCAGGTGCGGCTGGGCAGGCTGTTCGTCGTCGCGGTCGTGGCGACGGTGTTTCTCCTGTCCCTGGTCGCCGAGCGGAGCATCTTCGCGCTCTCGGTGTGGTCGTTCACCGGTTTCGCCTCCCTGCTGCCGGTCGTGGTGGCGGCGCTCTACTGGCGGCGGAGCACGGCGGCGGGGGCCGGGGCCGCCATCCTTACGGTGATCGCGCTCTGGACCTGGTTCTTCGTGCGCGGCATCGGCAACCCGGACTACAGCGTCGGCGGCACCGGGATCATGCCGGTCGCCGTCGTCTTCGCGGGTTCCACCCTGGCGATGATCGTCGTCTCACTTCTGAGCAGGCCGCCCGCGCCCGAGCGGGTGGCGCGTTTTATCCCGTGAGCGGCAGGTTCTCTTCGTGAGCGATTCGGGCCGGCCGCTGCGGGTCGCCTATCTGGCGGCCGGCGCCGGCGGGATGATCTGCGGGAGCTGCATTCACGACAACGCCCTGGTCCGCGAACTCCAGCACCGGGGGCACAACGCGCTGCTGCTGCCGATCTACACGCCGCTTCGCACCGACGAGGAGAACGTGAGCTACGGCCGGGTCTTCTACGGCGCAGTGAACATCTACCTGGAGCAGAAGCTGCCGATCTGGAGTCGCGCGCCGGCGGCGATTCGCCGCCTGCTCGACAACCCCGGGCTGCTGGCCCGGGTGACGCGTTCGGCGTCGGCGACCGACGCGCGCGAACTCGGGGAACTCGCCCTGTCCATGGTGCGGGGCGAGGAGGGCCGTCAACTGGCGGAACTCCAGGGCCTGGCGAAGTGGCTCGCCGACGAGTTCCGGCCGGACGTCGTCCACCTGACGAACTCGATGCTGGTGGGGATGGCCCACCGGCTCCGCGAGGCGCTCCCGGAGGCGCTGATCGTCTGCGGCCTCCAGGGCGAGGACATCTTCCTGGAGGACCTGGACGAACCCCACAAGTCCCTGGTGGTAGAGGAGATGCGGAAGCGGGTACGCGAGGTGGACGTGCTGGTGGCGCCGAATGACTACTACGCGGCGGCGATGGCCGAGCTGCTCGAGCTTCCCCTGGCCGGCATCGATGTCGCGCGCCTGGGAATCGAGCTCGAGGGGCACGACGGGCGCGACGCGGAGCCTCCGGGGTCGCCTCTGGTCATCGGCTATCTGGCCCGGATGTGCCCGGAGAAGGGCTTTCATCTCGCCGCCGAGGCGTTCAAGGCGCTGAGCGACCGTCTGGGCGTTGGCCGGGTCCGCTTTCGCGCCGCCGGCTACCTCGGCGGTCGTGACCGTGCGTACTTCGAGGAACAGGGCCGGCGGATCGCCGACTGGGGCCTCGAAGCGCACTTCGACTGGCTCGGCGAAGTCTCCCGGGAGGAGAAGATCAAGCTGCTGTGCAGCCTGCATGCGCTCGTGCTGCCGACCGTCTACCGGGAGGCCAAGGGCCTGCCGGCGCTCGAGGCGATGGCGAACGGGGTTCCCGTCCTGCTGCCTGACCATGGGTCGTTTCCCGAGATG
The DNA here is from genome assembly GCA_965220845.1 of Candidatus Multivorans sp. Lineage (GTDB taxonomy): Bacteria > Acidobacteriota > Thermoanaerobaculia > Multivoradales > Multivoraceae > Multivorans. Next base: position 2,172,148 of record CBDCRA010000005.1, on the reverse strand, counting down.
CTCGAGCGGACGGGCGGCGGCGTGCTTGTGCCGGCCGGCGATCCGGTGGCCCTGGCGGACGCCGTCGAACAACTGGCCCAGGACGCGGAACGAAGGAGCCACCTCGGCCGTTCGGGGATGGACGGCGTGCGCCGTCACTACTCCGCCGGGCTAATGGCGGCGGACACGCTCGCCTCGTACCGGCGGGGACTGGCACGGCGCCGGAGCGGCGATGCCGGGCCGGCGGTAGCATCGGCCGGTCATGGCTGAGGCCCTTCGCTTCGAGCAGGTCGCAAAGTCCTACGGGACGGAAGCGGGCACCGTCGAGGTCCTTCGCGGCATCTCGTTCTCTCTCGAGGCCGGGGAGGCGATGGCCGTTACCGGTCCTTCCGGCAGCGGCAAGAGCACCCTGCTGCACCTCGCCGCGACGCTCGAGACGCCGACGTCGGGCAGTATCCGGATCGGCGGCGAGGCAGCCCACGACCTGCCGGAACGCGAACTGGCGGCGTTCCGTAGCCGGCGCGTCGGCCTCGTGTTCCAGGATCACTACCTGTTACCGCAGTACACGATGCTGCAGAACGTGCTGCTGCCGACGGTGGCGGCCGGCGACGGGCAGGACGACGCGGAAGATCGGGCGCGGGCTCTGCTGGAGCGGGTCGGCCTCGGCGACCGTGCCGACCATCGGCCGGCGCAGGTGTCGGGCGGAGAACGCCAGCGGGCCGCGATCGTGCGGGCGGTGATCAACCGGCCGGGCCTGCTCCTCTGCGACGAACCCACCGGCAATCTGGACGCGGACACGGCCGGGTCCGTGGCGGATCTGCTGCTCGAGCTTCACGCGGGTGAGGAGAGCGCGCTGATCGTCGTGACCCACAGCCTGGAGCTGGCGGCGAGGCTGCCGCGGCGGGTCGAGTTGCGTGCTGGCCTGCTGCGGGAGGTTGCCGGCTGAAGGCCAGACGGGGCGACAGAGCGGAGTTGTCTCCGCCGCGAGTTCAGTCGCGGAGGCGGCGACGGCGTCAGTGACGGAAGTCGGGGTCAAGGGTATGATACTCTGAGGAAACTCGTGACAGATGGCGAAGGAGAGGGGGCTGCGAATGATGACGTGGCAAGTGCGTGCCGTAGTGTGTCTACTGGCAGTCGTTTCGGCGGACGAAGGAGAGGCTGCCGGTCCCCGGGCCGCCGACGTTCCGGAGGCGACCGGGGGCTACTCGGACTGCGTGCCGTCCGCGCCTCAGATTGCCTTCGACCACGGCTACACGGTGAGCATGTGCATCGAGCGGGAGGTGGATGGCGAGTTCGTTCAGACGGACGCGTTCGACTACGGGCTCGATTCCAGCAAGTCGGGCCTGCTCTACTTCTTCGAGCGGGAGAACGTCGAGGTGCTGGTCAAGGTCCTGGACGGCTGCGCTGAGAACGGTCACCGCTGGGTGTTCGTCGCGCCGGTGACGACGCTGGCGTTCAATCTGCAAATCGAGGAAACGGCGACGGGGAAGCGCTGGACGCACCGCAACCCGCGGGGCGGGGCGACGGCGAGAACGGCGAGCGACCTGACGGCGTTCCCCTGTAGTTCGGCAGCCGCTTCGACGGCCACGGCGGAGTCCGCCCCCTCTGTTCTTGACGCCGGCGGCCGGACGGGCGTAGCGCCATCCAACCGCCGGGGGGGGGCGGCGGAGGCCGGCAGTCTGGCGACCTGCCAGGCTCTGCCGGTAGCCACCTTGCGCGGTGACTTCACCGTGAACATGTGCGCCGAGGACGGGAACGGCGGAGTGTTCCAGGTGAAGGACTACGGTCTGGACTCGGATCGATCGGCGCTCCTCTATTTCTTTGAGCGGGACAACGCGGAGGTGCTGGTCAAGGTTCTGGACGGCTGCGGCATCAACGGTCACCGCTGGGTGTTCGTCGCGCCGGTGACAACGCTCGCGTTCAATCTTTCCATCACGCCCCCGGGCGACGGCAGGCCGTGGACGCACCAGAACCTGTCCGGCCGGACCGCCGAGGCGAAGAGCGACCTGACGGCCTTTCCCTGTTCGGCCAGCTCGGGCGAAGGTGCCTTCTCGGGACAGGTCACTGGCTTTCAGGGCGACTATGCGAACGTCGAAGTGCTCCTGACGGCACGGGGCGTTCTGCGCGTCGTGCGGCCGGACGCCTTTGGCTGGTTCAAGTTCGATGGCCTGGCCGATGGCCAGTATGCGGTCAAGGTGCAGGCGCCGGGGCATAGAGTGACGCCGGCCCGGCTGATCCAGATTCCCGACCTGGAGGACCGTAACGAGCCGTTCGACCTGACGCCGATTCCGACGAGTCCGTTCGTGTTCCACTGGGAGGAGGATCAGAGCACCGCCGGCACGGAGTACGCGGCGGCGATCAACGAACCGCTCGAGGTCGAGGTCGGGGATGTGGTGGGAACCGTCGCCGACAGCTCGGCGGCAACGATCCTGGCCAACGAGTTCAACGTTCAGCTTGTGGATACGCTCGAACTCGCCTGGAGCCAGGAGCACGCCTGGCGCATGTTGACGACGATGCAAACCATCCCGCAGCATGTGGAGCGAGGCGGACCTCCGTCCCGGTGGCGGCTTACGTCCCGTTTTCTTCGCAACGACATCCAGATCGAGAGAATCGGCGGCGGGGCCAACGTCCTCGTCTCCGAGGCAGCCTTCGTCAATGCTCGTCAGCGGATCGCCACGGTGGAGGGGAAGCGCGGCGTCTGGTACTCCAAGCGGCTGCACCACGCGCTGGTGCGTTTCGTGACGGACGGTGGGCGCGACGTTGGCGCCTACGAGAGGATCTTCCTGGATCGCTACGGCGTCGAGACAAGGGTCGAGGACTACCGTGCTCTCACCTGGCCAACTGGTAACGAAGGGTACGGTCGCTTCCAGGAGTTCCACGCCGAGGAGATCCTCACAATTCTCAACATGCTCGAGGAGTTTCCGAGCGGCATGCACAAGACCCAGGGTCTCCGGAAGCTCATCCGGCGCCGGAACGGCACGGAGCATCCGTTGTATCCCCTGGCGCCGGCCGTGGCGTGGCCGGACGCCGGCTATGTCGAGTTCATGGAGTCGGCCTTTACCGTGAACGACGTCGAGCACATGCAACGGCTGGTGATCCACGAGAAGGCGCACTTCCTCTGGGCTCACGTCTTGGATCAGAAGACCCGGGACGACTGGACCCGACTGGGGGGCTGGTACAAGGATCGGGAGAGCCCATCCGGCTGGTCGACAACCAAGCAGACGGAGTTCGTGTCGGCCTACAGCCATCAGAAGAACCCGAACGAAGACATGGCGGAGACAATCTCCTTCTTCATCATCAATCCGGACAAGCTCCGGTCCCGTTCGCTCGCCAAGTACGAGTTCGTCCGCGACCGGATCATGCAGGGCAACCTCTACGTCTCGCGGATCCGTGAGGATTTGACCTTCACCGTCTACAACCTGTTTCCCGACTACGTGTTTCCCGGAAAGGTCCGTCGCGTGGATATCAGGGTGGATGGAGCGCCACGGGAGGACAAGACGCTGCGCGTGGAGATCGAACTGCACGCGCTGGATCGGGTTCTCGAGGGCGCCGCCGAAGCGCTGACAAGGCTGACGAGCAGCGTCGGGACGTACTTCGACATGCGCCTTTATCCCGTCGACGCCGCCGGCCGCCGCAGGGATGGCGTGGGGACGGTGCTGGTTGGCACGGCGCCGCTGAATCGACACATGAAGGCGGGTTACTGGACGCCAAATCAGTTGATCATCAAGGACAACGCCGGTAACCAGCGCTTTCAACGGGGCGGAGATTTCGGCTGGAAGCTCTATCTCGACAACCCACTTGAGGACTGGGGCCCGCCGGAGTACGTGCCGGGAACCGCGCGCCTGGAACATGGTCACGGGGTCGTGCGGGGCGTCTCCGTCCCGACGGTCGTGGCGACATGGGGCGTCGCCGAGAGCAGCATGGCGACACACCAAAACGCCTGCAACGCCGGCCTGACCAACGAACTGGAGAACACGTACAGCTTGGAGCGGTGGGGACCGTTCGACTTCGACGCCAGGCTATGCGGCGTGACGTTTGCCATGCCGGACTACATGCCGTCGTCCAAGTACGAGCTCGAGTTCATCAGGATGTTCGATCAGGCGCAGAACGTCGGCAGAGTGGAGTTCGGCGCCGGATTGGGTCGCGAGAGGCGGCCCGGCATCCGCGTGACTACGCCGAATCCGGACACGGAGCCTCCCGAACTCGATCTGAACAGAATCGCCGTTTCGGCGGAACCTTCGAATCCAGAGGCGCCGAACGGCGAGACCTATGTCACCGTGACGTTCCATGTCCGCGATAACATCTCCGGCTTCACCGATGCTCTGCTGAGCTTTCGGGATCCCCAAGGCGGGAGGTACGCCGCCCGGGTCTACGACGAGCACCGGGACAGCATCTACCCTCCAGAGGATCCCACCCGGTGGAAAGAACACACGTTCGTCCACGTCCTGCCGGCCGGCTCGGCGCCTGGCGTCTGGGGCATCTCCGACATGACGCTCACGGACCGGGCCGATAACTTCGTGTTCGAGGACTTCACGGAGACGATTCGCTTCGAGGTGGAGTAGCACCATCCGTCGGCAGCCATGCCGACGTCCTTTGGGTGGAACGGCCACCGCGGATAGTCTCCCGGCATGAGCGTGTTCGCCGGGGTGCGTCACTACTGGCGGTCGAATGTCGCCGTCGTGCTGACCGCGGCGGTCGCGACCTCCGTGCTGACCGGCGCGTTGATGGTTGGCGACTCGGTGCGGGGGAGCCTGCGCCAGCTCACCCTCGACCGGCTGGGCGGCATCGACTACGCCCTGCTCGGCGCCGGCTTCTTCCGCGAGGCGCTGCGCGACGAACTGGCCGGCGACGAGGAGTTCGCCGGCCGTTACGGACCGGTGTCGGCCGCGATCCTCATGCAAGGCAGCGTGGTCGAACCCGAGAGCGGCCGGCGTGCCGCCCGGGTCAACGTTCAGGGGATCGACGACGAGTTCGCCGCCTTCTTCCCGGGCAGCGAGGAGGCGCTCGACCTGTCCCGGCGCGAGGGCCAGCTCTTCGCGTCGCTCGCGGTCAATCGTTCGCTGGCCGAGGCGCTCGCCGTCGAGCCGGGCGATTCGGTCGTGCTCTATCTGGAGCGACCGAGCGAGGCGCCGCGGGCCAGCCTGATGGGGGAGAAGGACCCGGAGGACCAGTTGGAGAGCGTGCGGCTGAGCGTCGTCTCGGTGCTCGACGACGTTGGCGTGGGGAGCTTCGGGCTGGCGCCGCACCAGAGCCAACCGCTGGTCGCCTATGCGCGGCTCCGCGACCTGCAGCGGGAGCTGGATCGCCGCGGGCTGGCGAACGCGCTGCTCGTGGGGGAGCGCGCCGGGCCGGAAGACGGCGCCGAGGCCGGACCCGAGGCCGCGGCCCTGGACCTCGAGCGGTGGATCCGCTCCCAGGCCCGGGCGGAGGACTTCAGCCTCGGGTTCGTCGAGGCGGAGGACCACCTGCGGGTCGCCACGTCGCAGATCGTGTTCGGCGAAGAACTCGCCGCGGCGGTCGAGGTCCTGGCGGCGGACGCTGGCGTCGAGGCGCTCGGCGTCTCGACCTACCTCGCCAACCGCACCGCGGCGGACAACGGCTCGGCGGCGCCGTACTCGACGATCGCCGCGCTCGACACCGGGAGAGCCGGGGAACTCGGCGTGCTGCGGCTCGCCGACGGTCGACCGGCGCCCGCGCTCGGGCCGGGCGAGGTTCTGGTCAACACGTTCCTGGCGGAAGACCTCGAGATCGGGGAGGGCGACCGGCTGGCGGTCGACTACTTCGTCGTCGGCGACCGCGAACAGTTGGTCGAGCGGACGGAGCAGACCACGGTCGCGGGGGTCGTCGAGATGGCGGGCTGGGCCGCGGACCGCGACCTGACACCCGACTTTCCCGGCGTCGCCGACGCCGACAACATGAGCGACTGGGACCCGACATTTCCGGTCGATCTCAGCCGCATCCGGGACCGGGACGAGGCGTACTGGGACGAGTACCGCGGCACACCGAAGCTCTTCGTCGATCTGGACTACGGCGCCGAGCTCTGGTCCAGCCGCTTCGGCCTCCTGACCTCGTTGCGGTTGCTGCCGGAGGAAGGGAGCGATCCGGCTCGACTCCGGATCGCCCTCGAAGCGGAGGCGCCGGCCGGCATCGCTCTTCACGCGGCCGGCCTGGCGGTCGAGCCGGTCAAGGCGGCGGGGCTGCGCGGCGCCACCGGCGCCACGGACTTCGGAGGCCTGTTCATCGGTTTCAGCCTGTTCCTGATCGTCTCCGCGGCGTTGCTGGTGGGCCTGTTTTTCCGTCTGGGAACGGAGAGCCGCGCGAGCGAGATGGGCCTCCTGCTTGCCCTCGGCCACGGCATCAGGCGGGTGCGGCGGCGCTTCCTGCTGGAAGGCGCGCTGCTGGGCGGGGCGGGCGTTCTGCTCGGCCTGGGCGGAGCGGTGCTCTACGCCGGCGCGATGATGGCCGCGCTCCGTACCCTGTGGCGCTCGGCCGTCGGCTCGAGCCACCTGTACCTGCATGTCGAGCCGCTGACTCTGGCGCTGGGAGGAGCGGGTTCGCTCCTCGTGGTGTTCTTCGCGATCCGGGGCGCGGTCGGCCGGCTGGCCGCGGTCTCGCCCATCCGGCTGCTGCGGGGAGACACCGCCGAACTGCCGGCGGCGGTTTCCGCTTCGGGACGGAGGGCGCGCTGGATCAGGGGAATCGCGGGCGGTCTCGCCGTGGCCCTGCTGGCCGGGTCGGCCGCGGCCCCGGCGTCGGCGGCCGCGTATCTGTTCTTTTCGGGCGGCGCCTGCCTGCTGATCGCCGGGCTCGCCGGCTTCACGCTGTGGCTGCGCCGCCGCCCCGAGGCGCCGCTCCGGAGCTGGTCCTGGCGCGCCGGCTCGAGCATGGCCGCGGCCAACGCGTCGCTGAATCCGGGGCGGAGCCTGCTCTGCGCCGCTCTGGTGGCGAGTGCGTCGTTCGTCATCGTCGCCGTCGGCGCCTACGGACTCCGTTTCGGCGAGGAGACGAGGAACCCGGATTCGGGGGCCGGAGGCTTCGACCTGGTCGCCGAGTCCGACATCTCGATCCTCGCCGACATGGCGAGCGTGGAGGGCCGCTACGAACTGGGCTTCGGGGAGGAGGCTTCCGCATTGGTCGGCCGGGCCGGGATCGTCGGTTTCCGGACGGTTCCCGGCGACGACATCAGTTGCCTGAACCTGTTCCAGCCGGAGCGGCCGCGGCTGCTCGGCGCGCCGCCGGAGTTCATCGAGCGCGGGGGCTTCCGCTTCCAGTCGCTCGTCGACGGGGCGGGGGACAATCCGTGGGCGCTGCTGGAGGAGGACCTGGGCCCCGGGGTGGTGCCGGCGATCGGAGACTTCAACTCGGTCATGTGGATCCTGCACTCCGGGCTCGGCCAGGGCATCGACGTGGAGAACGAGCGCGGGGAGACGATCGAGCTGCGGCTGGTCGGGCTTCTGCGCAAGAGCGTCTTCCAGAGCGAACTCGTGATCTCCGAGGCGAACCTGGCGAGGCACTTCCCGAGCCGGACGGGGGCGTCGTACTTTCTGCTGCGCACCGCGCCGGCCGAGCAGGACCGGACGATGCAGGAGCTCGAGCGGACGCTCGCGGGCTTCGGTTTCGACGCCGGTCCCACCGCCCAGCGGCTACAGGCGTTCCAGGCGGTCGAGAACACCTATCTCGGCACGTTCCAGACCCTGGGTGGCCTCGGTCTGCTCCTCGGCACGCTGGGCCTTTCGGTGGTCCTGCTGCGCAACCTCCTGGAACGGCGGGGCGAGCTGGCGACGATGCAGGCGATCGGCTTCTGGCGCCGCGCCCTGGCGTGGCTGGTGGTGGCCGAGAACGGCCTGCTCCTGGCCGCGGGCGTCACCGTGGGCGCCGCCTCGGCCCTCGTCGCAGTGAGCCCGCACCTCCTCGGCGGTCACGCCCTGGTGCCGTGGGTCTCGCTTGGTCTCACCCTGCTGCTGGTGCTGGCGGCCGGCACACTGGCCAGCCTTGCGGCGGTGAGGCGCGTCACCCGGGAGGACCTGCTCCCGGCGCTGCGCGGCGGTTAGGGCTTCAGGTGGGTCTCGAACAGCTTGAGGATGCGGCGGTACTCGTCGAGCCAGCTTGAGGGCTCGACGAAGCCGTGGGCCTCGGCCGGATAGACGGCGAGCTCCCAGTCCTCCTTGCCCAGTTCGATCAGGCGCTGAACGAGGCGCACGGAGTCCTGGAACAGGACGTTGTCGTCCAGCATGCCGGTGCAGATGAGGAGCGGCCTCTCGAGGCCCTCGGCAAACTCGATCGGCGAGCTTCGTTCGTAAGCCTCTGGGTCGAGTTCCGGCGTGTTCAGGATGTTCGACGTGTAGCCGTGGTTGTAGTGCGCCCAGTCCGTGACCGGGCGCAGCGCGGCGCCCGCCGCGAACAGCTCGGGACGGCGGAACATCGACATGAACGTGACGAAGCCGCCATAGGAGCCGCCATAGACGCCGATCCGCTCCCGGTCGACGCCGTGCCCGGCGACCAGGTAGTCGATGCCGTCGGCCAGGTCTTCCACCTCGGGGGTGCCCATCTGCCGGTAGATCGCGGTGCGCCAGTCCCGGCCGTAGCCGGCGGAGGCGCGGAAGTCCATGTCGAGCACGACGAAGCCGCGCCGGACGAGCAGGGTGTGGAACATGAACTCCCGGAAGTAGGAGGACCAGCCCTGGTGGGCGTTCTGGAGGTAGCCGGCGCCGTGGACGAAAACGACGGCGGGCCGCGGAGTTTCCGTGGGGCCGGGAGGCAGGTAGAGGCGGGCGTGGATCGGACGTTCGACGTGCGACGAGGGCACTTCGACGAAGCGGGGCGCGACCCAGTCGATGGCGAGGAACTCCGGTGACGCCGTCTCGGTCAGAGGGATGGCATCGGCGCCGGGCGACGCTTCCTGGAGCCAGAGTTCGGGCGGCCGGACGGAGGTGGAATGGACGACCAGGAGATGGCGGTCGTCCGGCGAGAGGCGGAAGGAGTTGAGCCCGCCGAGTGCGGTGACCTGTTCGATCGTGCCGGCGCCTGCTGCCGAAACCGGCGCGCGGAAGATCTCGAAGACGCCGGGATGCGTCCGGTTTGCCTCGAAGTAGAGGAAGGCCCCGTCGGCCGCGACCCGGGGCGAACGGACGACGAAGTCGCCCTCCGTGACCTGATGCCGTTCACCGGTCGCCGTGTCCATCAGGTTGAGGTGGGCGTAGCCGGTTTCCTCCGACAGGAAGAAGATGGTGCGGTCGTCCGGCAGCCAGCCCAGATCGCGAAAGGCGTAGTTGATCCAGGCCGGGTCGGTCATCCGGTGCAAGGGACGCAGTTCGCCGGCTTCCAGGTCGATTCCGGCGATCCAGCGGTCCTTGTTGTCGGCCGAGTAGGCCTGGACGACGGCCCGTGTACCGTCGCGGTTGAACGACACGGGACCGAAGCGAACCGGCCGGGGTCCGGCCTCGTCCTCACCGGCTTCCTCGTCCTTCTGCTCGGCGGGTTCCGATCCGGCCTCCGCCTCGTCTTCGCCGCCGGGGCTCGGCTTCGCTGCTTCTTCCCGCGCCGTTTTCCGCTCGCGCGCCGCTTCGCGCAGGTCGGCCAACGGATCGTCGGCGATACCCGGCAGCACGGAGAGGTCCAGCGTCACCGGCTCGGGATCGCCGGCGCGCAACAGGAGCAGGGTCTCGCCGGCAGCCTCCGCCGCGCCGACCTTCGGCCGCACCTCCTCGACGTCGACCATCCCCGTGGCGGTGACGTAGTTCGGCATCCTGTCGCGGAGACCCTCGTCACGTTCCTTCGGACGGGTACGCACGATCAGGTGGTCGAGCGCGGGCGACAGTGCCGCCCCGGCGACTTCCACCTCCTTGCCCAGGTAGTGGGGCAGGGCCGGCCGGCTGGAGTCGCCGGCCTGACGCTCCCTGAAGACCTCGAGACTCCGTTCCTCGCGCTGGCGCCGCAGGCGCACGATCTCGAGCAGCCGGGGCTGCTGGCGTTCCAGGTAGCCGGCCCTGGCGTCCTGCTCCGAGCGCGCCTGCTCGGGCTCGTCTTCCGTGCGAACGTCGAACGGCTGCCACAGGAGGCCGGTTTCCTGCTCCCGCACGAACCACACGCCGGTCCGCCGGAAGGCGAGGTCGCCGCCGGCGGTGAAGAAGGGCGCGCTTTCCGGGGCCACGGTGCGGGTGATCTGGATCAGCCCGCCGTCACGGTCCAGGTCGCGAACGAAGACGTCGCCGGCCTTGACGAAGGCCCGCCGCCGCCGCTCGCGGTCCCAGTTGCCGCCGGCGGCGTCCGCACCGGCGCGGTCACCGTCGGAAACCCGGATTGTCTCGCGCGTGTCGAGGGCGATCCGGTAGAGGTCGCGGGTTTCCTCGCCTTCCCGCTTGCGCTGGAAGTAGACGCTGTCGCCGTCGCTGCTCCAGTACGGGCCCTCCGGCTGGCGACCCAGCCAGTCGGGATGGGCCATGATCCGTTCGAGGGTGACATCGTCCTGGGCCCCGAGGGGAAGGACGGGCAGGAGCAGGCCCGCGGCCAGGGCTACCGCGGGCGGTCGAACGGGCAAGCTCCTACAGGGACTCGAAGTACTCGATCATGGCCTGGGCGGTGGCCGCTTCCGGATGGTTGGGCGCCACCTCCAGGAACTTCCTGAAGGTCTCGAGGGCCTTGTCGTTCTGCGTCTGGGCGGCGTAGCAGAGGCCCAGCATGTTGAGCGCCTCGGGGTGATTCGGGTTGAACCCCACGACCTGCTCCAGCTTCGCCAGCGCCTCCGGAATGCTGCCGGCGTTGTAGAGGTCGGCCGCCTCGTTGTAGAGGTTCTTGGCGGCTTTCTCCGGATCCGTGTTCTGCAGGGACGCCAGGGCGGCCTCGGCCTTGTCGTCCATCCCCAGCGCGCTGTAGCCGGCGTAGAGGATCTGGTTCATGTTCTCCAGATCCTCTCCCTCCGCGGCCACCTTCTCGGCGTACTCCACGGCCCGGACGTGGTCCTCCCGGAACGAGTAGATGCGGGCGAGGCCGCCCATCGCCGAGGTCAGGTCCGCCTTCTTCTCGAGGGCGCTCTGGAACATGAACTCGGCGGTTTCGTAGTCGCCCGAGTTCAGGGCGTTGCTGCCCTGGTTGTAGAGCTTGATCGCGCTGCCGCGGGCCTCGGCCTCCAGGTCCACGGCCTGGTCGGGCTGCGGGATGCCGGCGGCTTCGAACTGCGCGGCCTGCTGCTTCAGCGCCTCCTCTTCCGAGGTCAGGTTCCAGTCGCCGCCGCCCGGGAGCTGGCTGAGCCGGGTCTCGTTGCGGGCGGGAATGCGGACGTTGCCCACGCGCCGGGTCACGTAGCCTTCCTTCTTCAGCTCGACGGTGAAACCGCCGCGCTCGTGCGTGACGACGTTCTTGATCATGATCCGGAACCGGCCGTTTTTCCCGGAGTGGTGCACTTCGCGGAAGCTGGGCGCCTCGGGGTTCGTGAAGATGATCTCCACGCCCTCGATCGTCTCTCCGGTGGTGGCGTCGAAGATCTGCCCCCAGACGGTGCCCGGGAGCTGCGCCGCCGCGGGGGCGACGAGGGCGAGGGAAAGGCAGATGCCGAGGGCGGCAGCGAAGAGTCCGGGCCGCGCCGGCTGCTCCAGGGTCCACGGTTCGCGAATCGGCTTCATTGTGTTCTCCTTCGGCCGCACGGGCTCATGGCGGATCTGCTGGCACGCGGCGGGCCTCCTCCCGCCGGCGGACCTCGTTCCCGGAAGGGGCACTTAGAATAACAGAGCCGTGGTTGCGGATCCTGGCTCTCGCCTCGCGCACCATCCGGCCTGGCCGAGGGTGCTGCAGATCTGCCGGGCCGCGGCGGAGCGAGGCGGCTGCGTCCGCGTGGTGGGCGGCTCCGTGCGGGACGCGCTGCTCGATCGGCCGTTCGAGGAGTTCGATCTTGAGGCCTTCGGCCTCGAACCCGACGATCTCGACCGGATGCTGGGGGAGCTGGGCTTGCGGGTGGACCGGGTCGGCCGGGCCTTCTCGGTCCTCAAGCTCCGGGGCATCCCCGTCGACGTCGCCCTGCCGCGCCGCGAGGTCAGCTTCGGAGCGGGCCACCGCGACTTCCTGGTGGACGCGGATCCGCGCATGACCGTCGAAGAGGCCGCCGCGCGTCGCGACTACACGATCAACGCGATCTCGTACGAACCGCTGGCCGGCCGCGTCGACGATCCCCTGGGGGGACGGACGGACCTGGAACGGCGGCGGCTGCGCCACGCCTCGCACCGGTTCCCGGAGGATCCGCTGCGGGTGCTGCGCGGAATGCAGCTCGTGGCCCGGCTGGGCTTCGAGGCCGAGGCCGCTACCGTGCGTCTCTGTTCCGGGATCGGCTGGCGCGAACTGAGCGTCGAGCGGGTGTTCGGGGAGTGGCGGAAGCTGCTCGTTCTGGGGGTCGAGATCGGGCGAGGTCTTCGCTTCCTGCAGGCCACCGGCTGGATCGCGGCCTACCCGGAGCTTCAGGCCACCGTCGGCTGCGAGCAGGACCGGGAATGGCACCCCGAGGGCGACGTCTGGACCCACACGGGTCACGTTCTGGACGCCTTCGCGGCCGAGCGCCTGGACGACGACGAGGAAGACCTGGTCGTCGGCCTGGCCTGTCTCTGCCACGACCTGGGCAAGCCCGCCACGACCCGGTTCGTCGACGGACGGCTCCGTTCGCGCGGCCACGAGGCGGCCGGCGAGACGCCGACGCGGAGTTTCCTGGCGCGGCTCACGAACCGCCGCGGCCTGGTCGACGACGTCGTGCGCCTGGTCGTCGACCACCTGAAGCCGCGCCAGCTCTACCAGGGTGGCGCCGGGGACGCCGCGGTTCGCCGGCTGGCCCACCGGGTCAGGCGGATCGATCGGCTCGTACGGGTCGCGCGCGCCGATGCGCGGGGCCGGCCGCCGCTGCCGCCGGCCGACTGCGAGGACTGCGACTGGCTGCTCGCGAGGGCGGAGGCCCTGAGGATCAGGGACCAGGCGCCGCGGCGCCTCGTTCTCGGTCGCGACCTGATCGACCGCGGCCTGCCCCCCGGTCCCGAGATCGGGGACCTGGTCGATCGTTGCTACCAGGCGCAACTGGACGGCGCTTTCGAGGGCCGGACCGCGGGCCTGCGCTTCCTCGATTCGCTGCTCCGGCGCCGGGCGGCCTCCGGTCAGGGGCCGGACAGCTCCGGCCGGGCGGAACCATGACCGGCGCTTCCGGCGGCCGGACGAGCGAAACAAGGGCCGCCGGCGGGTCGTCCCTGCACCGAGAGGACGATGGCTTGCCCGCACAGAAAGCGTCCGGCCCGGAATCGACCGCCGAGTCGACCGGTCCGGTCGAGGACGCCGAACTCGTTCGACGCGCGTCGGCGGGTGACGGCAGCGCGTTCGAAGCACTGGTGCTTCGCTACGAGACACCGCTCCGCAAGCTGGTCTACGGCTACGTCCTCAACTGGCAGGTTGCCGAGGACGTGGCGCAGGACGCTTTCCTGCTGGCCTACCGGAAGCTCGGCGACCTGGGAGAGTCGGCCGCGTTCAAGAGCTGGCTCTACCGGATCGCGATCAACCGGGCCCACGACGAGTTGCGCCGGTCGGCGCGTTGGGGCAGGCGGCTGGACCGGAACGTGGGGGAGGAGGCCCTCGCCGAGTTGCCTGCCGCTGGCGCGGAGTCGGCAGTCGAGTCGCGGCTGCTCCGGCGCGCCCTTGTGCGCGAGCTGGCACGGTTGCCGAAGAGCCAGCGGACGGCGGTCGTGCTGAAGGATGTGGCGGGAATGAAGTACGTGGAGATTGCGGAGCTTCTGGGCTGTCCGATCGGTACGGCGCAGATCCGGGTCCATCGGGGCCGTCAGAAGCTCCGCCGCCGGCTCGACGAGCCGGGCAAGGCAGGAGGACGCAGAGGAGGTACACGATGAGGGAGGAGAAGAGGTCGAGTCGTCCGGAGGAGGCCAGAGGCAAGCTCGATGCGCTGTTCGTCGGGCTGCGTGAGGAGTGCGCGGCGCCGCCGGCGGCGCCCGGTTTCCTGGCGGGTTTCAGAGCCCGTCGTGAGGCCTGGCTGGAGCGTGCGGATCAGGCCGCGCCCTGGCGGCTTCTTGCCCTGCGCCTGTCGCCCGTCGGCGCGCTTGCGGCAGGCGCCGCACTGGTCATGACGCTTGGCGGCGGCGCACCGGCCATGTCCCCGGAGACTGTTCCGGAAGCTCCGGTAACCGCCGAGTATCCGGATCCATTCGTGGCCGGGTTGGAAGAGGCCGGTGTGGCGAGCCTGGCGATGAACGACGACGACGCCGGCTACGAACTGCTGGCCGTTCTCTACGAGCCGATGGGGACACGGTGATGTTGAACGGCCCCACGAAGCTGTGGATGAGTGTGGCGCTGGGTTCCGTACTGGTCGTCGGTCTGGCAGCCGGTCTGGTGGCGGACCGGCTCCTGCCGGAACGTCGCGCCGCCGAGAAGAAGCAGGACACTCCGGGGGAGGCGCACTCTCCCGGATCGTCTTCGATGTTCCACTTCGACTGCCGCGGCTGGGAGGAGGACTCGAGCGATACGGCGACGACCTCGGCGCCGGAAGCCGCGGCCGATGCGGCGCGTTCCGAGGCGTTCGACGAGCACCGGTCGAAGATGACTCACCGCATGGCGCGGCGTCTGGAACTCGATGCGGAGCAGATCGAGGCGCTGGAGCCGATTGTCGGCGAGGCGATGGTGCGGGGCCGGCGGTACTGGACCGGTGCGCGCGACGACTTCTGTGCCATGCAGAGGGATTTCCACCGGCAGGTGGGAGAGTTGCTTCGTCCGGACCAGGCGGCCCGCTTCGACGAGATGAGCCGTGAACTCTGGCAGCGGGGCCGGCGTCATGAAGATCGGAACCGGGACGGCCGTGGCCGCGGGCACCGTGGCGACGACGGCTCGCCGGGTGAGTGCCGGTGAGCGTCGAGGAGAAGGAGACCGCGATGGAAGGGCAGGCAACCGGCTTGCGCGGGGGACAGGAGGAGCAGGAGGCGGCGGCGCATGTTCCCGTCCACCCGCTCATCCGCTTCGCCGTCGAGCGCCGCGTCACCATGTTCATGGCGACTCTGGGCGTGCTGGTGCTGGGCTGGCTGTCGCTCACGCGCCTGCCGCTGGAGTTCCTGCCCCTCTTCCAGTCGTCGAACATCTCGGTCCGCGTGCCTTACCAGTCGTCCTCTCCGGAGGAGATCGCGCGGTCCATCATCTGGCCGCTGGAGGACAGCCTGGGCACGATCAACGGCGTCCGGCTGCTCCGCTCGCGGGCCAGCGGCAGCTCCGCCTCGGTCGACATCGAGTTCCAGGACGGGACGGACATGGAGCTGGCCTCCGTCGACGTGCGCGACCGGATCGACCGGGTGCGCAATGAGCTGCCGAGCGATGTGGAGGAGATCTACGTCCGCCGTTTCGAGAGCACGGACATTCCGGTTCTCCGCAGCAGTCTCAGCGCGCCGTGGGACCAGGACGAACTGAACGACTTCGTCGAGGACGTGCTCCTGCCCCGGATCGAGCGGCTGGAGGGCGTGGCGCAGGCGGAGGTCTGGGGCATGCTGAGCCGGGAGCTGCGGATCGAGCTGCTGCCCGACCGCATGGCCGCCCTCGGCGTGGACATCCGCGAGTTGCGGCAGACCCTGCAGAGCAACCACGTGAACGTCTCGGGCGGCTATCTGCGCGAAGGCAGCCGCCGCCTGCTGGTACGCACCATCGGCGAGTTCCGGACGCCGGACGAGATCCGCGACCTGCCGATCCGCGGCGACGGCCTGCGCGTGGGCGATGTCGCCGACGTGAAGTTCGGCTACCCCGACAAGTACGAGTACAGCTTCCTGAACGGGTCGGAGGCGATCAGCCTGAGCGTGAACAAGGCCTCCGACGCGAATCTGCTGGAGGTCGTCGGCCGGGTCAAGGCCGAACTCCAGGCCATCCAGGAGACGCCCGAGGGCGCAGGCCTCGAGTTCCGCCACTTCCACGACACGTCGGTCGACGTGCGCCAGGGCCTGACCGAACTCGGTCGCAGCGGACTGATCGGCGGCGGTCTGGCGATCGTCTTCATGTTCCTGTTCCTGCGCAAGTTCCGGACCACGCTGCTGGTGGCCCTGGCGGTGCCGCTGTCGCTGGTCATGACCTTCGTGATGATGTACCTCGGCCGCCAGGCGGGCGTCACCGAGATCACGCTGAACGTGATGAGCCTGATGGGGCTGATGCTGGCGATCGGGATGCTGCTCGACAACTCGATCGTGGTCATCGAGTCGATCTTCCGGCACCGCCAGGACCTCGGCGCCAGTGCGAAGTACGCCGCCCTGGGCGGCGCCAGCGACGTGGCGATGCCGATCATCTGCTCGACGATGACCACGATGTGCGTGTTCGTGCCGCTCATCTTCTTCGGCAGCGGCGGTGGCGGACCGGGCAGCTTCTCGCGCTTCATGGGGGACATCGGCACGACGGTCTGCATCGTCATGCTGGGTTCCCTGGTCATCTCCCTGACCGTCGTGCCGATGATCGCGGCGATCCTGCTCAGGTCGGAGAGCAAGCGCCGGTTCAAGCTGCTCGACCGGATCAGCGATCTCTACGGGGCGACACTGGGCTTCACCCTGCGCCACCGCTTCATCTTCACGATGGTTATCGGCGCGTTGCTCTACGGTTCGTGGGAGCTGTACAACAGCATCGAACGGAGCTTCAATCAGCCGTCCCAGGGCCGGGCGTTGACCATCTTCGTCGAAACGCCGCGGCAGATGGGAATGGACGATCGCCTGGCCCTCTATGACGAGGTCTACGGGCTGCTCGACTCCAGGCGCGACGAGTGGGAGATCGCCGACATCGCGCACCAGGTCCGGCGAGGCGGCGGCCGCAGCCGGGGGTACGGCGGCGGAAACCGCTTCGAGGTCTATCTCAAGCCGGAAGAGGTTACGGAGATGTCCACGGACGAGGTCACGGAGCTCATCCGGGAGGCGATGCCGCAGAAGGTCGGCGTTCTCTTCAAGCTCGCCCGGACCGAGTTCGGGCCTCCGGGTTCCGGGCGATCCGGGATGGACGTGGAACTGATCGGCGACGACATGGGCACCCTCGAGCTCCTTGTGCCGCGGATCACCGACCGGCTGCGTCAGATCCCCATTGTCGGCGATATCGACAACTCGTTCGAGAGCGGCGACGACGAGATCCGGGTTTCCGTGAACCGTGAGCGCGCCCTCCAGGGCGGCCTGTCGAGTCAGGCCGTGGCGATGACCGTGAATGGCGCGCTGTCGAGCCGCTCGCTGGCGTACTTCAAGACCGCGGAGCGCGAAATCGGCATGGTCATGCAGTACCGGGAGGAGGACCGGGAGACGCTGGATCAGCTGAAGAAGATGCCCGTCCTCGTGTCGGACCCGAACGGCCAGAACCCGGACGAAGCGTCGGGAGCGGTCACCCTGCCGATCTCCAGCCTCGCCTCGTTCCGCATCCAGAGCGGACCGTCCGAGGTCGAGCGGGAGAATCGCCGCTCCAAGGTGGAGATCGACATCACGGCCGCGGGCGGTACCCCGGGCTTCATGCTCCGGCGGCCGGTCCAGATGGCGCTCGCGGACGTTCCGCTTCCACCAGGCTACGAGTGGTCGCTCGGCAGGAGATTCATGGAGGCTGAGGAGGACGCGTCGCGCGCGGTCCTGGCGATGATCCTGGCCGTCGTGCTGATCTACATGATCATGGCGGCCCTGTTCGAGGACTTCCTCCAGCCGTTCACGATCATGCTGTCGATTCCGTTCGCCTTCATCGGCGTCGGCCTGATCATGTACCTGGCGGGCCAGCCGCGGTCCGACTCCTCGAACATGGGACTTCTCATCCTGGCCGGGATCGTGGTGAACAACGCGATCGTCCTGATCGACCACATCAACCGGTTGCGGCGCGAAGGCATCGCACGCGACAAGGCGATCGTCCTCGGCGGCAAGAATCGCCTGCGGCCCATCCTGATGACGGCCGTGACGACGATCCTCGGTCTGTCTCCGATGGTGGCCCCGTTCTTCCTGCCCCAGGTGTTCGGGCAGCCCGAGGGTCGGGCCGCCTTCTGGGCGCCCGTGGGCCTCGTCATCCTCGGCGGGCTCACAACCTCTACCTTCCTGACCCTGCTTGTGATTCCGACGGTCTATTCCCTGGTCGACGACGTGAAGCTCTTCGTCCAGCGGGTTGTGCGGGCGGTCACGACCGTTCCGCGGAGAAAGATGGCATGAAACTCAAGAGACGATTGGGCAAGGCGCGGTCGGCCGGCGCCCTTCTGTTGATAGCGGCCGTGGCCGCCGCGGGCATCGGCTGCGGGCAGTCCAACGCCGAAGCGGGCGGCGACAACCCCCGCGCCGGCCGGGGCGGACCCGGAGGCGGTCCCGGGGGCCGCGGCGGCGGACCGCCCGGCGGCTTTCCGGGGGGATTCCCTCCGGGCTTCGGAGGCGCCGCGCCCGCCGCCGTGATTCCGGTCAGGGTGACGAGCGCCATTCGACGCGACATCGCGGACTATCTGGAGACGAACGGTTCGCTCGAGGCCGAGAACGAGGTCGACATCGTGGCCCGGACGACCGGTCCGATCGTCGAACTGAACGTCGAGGAGGGCGACTTCGTCCGGGCGGGCCAGGTGCTGGCGCGCATCGACGCGGCGGAGATCGAGGCGCAGTTGGGCATTGCCCGCGTCAACCTGGCCGAGGCGGAACTGTCCTGGAACCGGGCCCAGTCGTCCTATCGCGAGGAAGTGATCAGCCAGGAGGCCTACGACCTCGCCAGATCGACTTTCGAGAGCGCCGCCGCCCAGATCGTCGGCACCGAGATTCTGCTCGACTACACCGTGATCCGGGCGCCGTTCGACGGCCTGATCATCGAGCGCGTGATCAAGAACGCGGAGCATGTCGCGACCAACGCGAGGCTGTTCAGGATCTCGGACTTCGACCCGCTGCTCTGTCCGATCCAGCTTCCCGAGAAGGACCTGCCGCGCCTCAAGCTGGACCAGCCCGCCCACCTGACGGTCGAGGCCTGGCCCGGCACGCGCTTTCCGGCACGGGTGCTGCGGATCAGCCCTGTCGTCGACGCGGCGACCGGTACGGTCAAGGTCACGCTCGAAGTGCAGGCCCAGGGCCGCCTGCGGCCCGGGATGTTCGCCAGCGTGTTCGTCGAGACGGACGTTCACGAGAACGCGATCGTCGTGCCGAAGCAGGCCCTGGTTCTGGAAAGCACCTCCGACATGGTGTACGTGGCGGCCGATGACGGGCAGGGCGGTACCGTCGCCCGGCGCCGCGAACTCGAGCTCGGCTACGAGGAGAGCGACAGTCTGGAAGTGCTCTCCGGCCTTAGCGAAGGTGAGGACGTCGTGATCGTCGGGCAGGACGGCCTCTCCGACCAGACGCCGATTTCGGTCGACGAGCGGGAGGGCCCGGCCGCTGCGCCCACGATGTTCACTTCCATGCCGGCGGCCGGCACCGAAGGTGCGGCCAGTCGGTCATCTGCCGCGGCTGGCGGCGCGGACGCCACCGGGCAGGCTGCGGCGGCGCGGCCCGGCCCGGGCGGCCCCGGAGGCTCTCGCGGCGGACCTCCCGGCGGTTTCGATCCCAGCCAGATGACGCCCGAACGGATGGAGATGATGCGTGCCCGCATGAAGGAACGGGGCATGAGCGACGAACAGATCGACCAGATGATGGAGCGCATCCGGAGCGGCCAGGGACCGCCGGGAAGGCCGCCTGGCGCTCCGGCCGGCAGGCAGCAGGGCGGACCGCCCGGACGGCCGCAGGGTTGACCGGGACCCGGGGCGCCTGACCAGGTAACGCGACATGCGGGTTGTTTCCTTCGCCACCCGGCGACCGGTCACCGTGTTCATCTTCGCCCTCGCGGCGGTGGTCTTCGGCGGCGTCGCCTTCCGTGACCTCGCGGTCGACCTGCTGCCGGACATCACCTACCCGTCGCTGACCGTTCAGACGGGGTACGAAGGCGCCGCGCCGGTCGAGATGGAAACCCTGATCACGCGGCCGGTCGAGGACGCGGTCGGGGTGGTCAACGGGGTCAACCGGGTCATCTCGAGTTCCCGGGCGGACATCAGCGAGGTCACTCTGGAGTTCTCCTGGGGCACGAACATGGACTTCGCCTCGCTCGACGTGCGCGAGCGTCTGGATCAGGTGCGGTTGCCGGTCGCGGCCGACCGGCCGGTCCTGCTGCGCTACGACCCCTCGCTCGACCCCATCCTGCGGATGGGGCTCGCCGGCGGCGGCAGCGACCTGATCGCGCTGCGCCTGCTGGCCGAGGAGGATCTGAAGCGGAAGCTGGAGCGCCTGGAAGGCGTGGCGGCCGTCGTCGTCAGCGGCGGTCTGGAAGAGGAGATCCAGGTCGAGATCGACGAACGGAGGCTGACCTCCCTGGGCCTGACGATGAACCAGGTGATGAACCGCCTCGCGCAGGAGAACGTGAATCTCACGGGCGGCCGGCTGCGCGACGGCCAGACCGACTACCTGGTGCGAACGATCAACGAGCTGCTGCGTCCGGAGGAGATGCGGGAGATCGTGATCGACCGGTCCCAGGGCGCGATCGTGCGCCTGGAGGACATCGCCCGCGTGTACCAGGGCGCCCGGGAACGCGAGGTGATCACCCGGATCGACGGCAACGAGGCCGTGGAGATCGCGGTCTACAAGGAGGGCGGCACGAACACGGTGACCGTCGCATCCGCCGTTCTCGAGCGGGTGGAGGGGCTGGTCGAGGAGATCAAACAGATCGATCCCCAGCTCGAACTGAGCGTTCTCACCGACCAGTCGCGCTACATCCGCGACTCCGTGTCGGCCGTGATCGAGACCGCCCTGATCGGCGGCTCGCTGGCGATCGTCGTCCTGTTCCTCTTCCTGCGCAGCGCGCCGAAGACGTTGATCATCGGGATCTCGATCCCGGTCTCGGTGGTGGCGACCTTCTTCCTGATGTACGTCGCCGGCGTGTCGCTCAACATCATGTCGCTGGGCGGGATCACCCTCGGCATCGGTCTCCTGCTGGACAATTCGATCGTCGTCCTGGAGGCGATCCAGCGCCGGCGGGACCAGGGCCTGGGGGTCGTCGAGGCGGCCCGGGCCGGCGCCTCAGAGGTCGGCCGGGCGGTCATCGCCAGCACGATCACGACCGTCTGCGTGTTCGTGCCGATCGTGTTCGTCGAGGGCGTTGCCGGCCAGATGTTCGGCGACCAGGCCCTGACCGTGACCTTCTCGCTGCTGGTGTCGCTGGGGGTTGCGCTGACCGTGATCCCGATGCTCGCGTCACGGAGGTTCTTCGCTGCCGGGGCGGAGGTCGAGGCCGTCGAGAGCGCGGGCCGATCCAACCCGGTGACGCGGGCTATCTCGGGTCTGTTCAGTGCGTTGGGAGTCGGCATCGCCCTGGTCGTCAAGCATGTGTTCCGCGGCGTCGCCGCCGTCATGTCCGTGCTGCTCCGGCCGGTGCTCGCCGCTTTCGACGCCCTGCTCCAGGGCATCACGGCGGTCTACGCCCGCGTCCTTCGCGGGGCTCTGCGCCATCCCGTCCTGGTCGTCCTGGTGGCCGTGGTGCTCCTCGCGGGGAGCGTCCAGCTCGTGGGCTCGCTGGGCAGCGAACTCGTGCCGGAACTGATCCAGGGCGAGTTCTACGTCGACGCCGAACTGGCGCCCGGCAGCCGGCTGGAGGTTACCGACCGGCGGCTGGCGTTGATCGATGAATGGGTGCGCGACTTCCGCGAGGAGTTCGGCGTGCAGTCGGTCTACACGGTGGT
Source organism: Candidatus Multivorans sp. (assembly GCA_965220845.1). Classification (GTDB taxonomy): domain Bacteria; phylum Acidobacteriota; class Thermoanaerobaculia; order Multivoradales; family Multivoraceae; genus Multivorans. Next base: position 2,150,502 of record CBDCRA010000005.1, on the reverse strand, counting down.
CGGCACCTCGAACGAGCAGGGAGGCGCGGCCGGCGAGAGACGCGAGAACATCGGCCAGGTCAACGTGCGGATGGAACCGCCGATCGATGCCGAGCGCGAAGAGCTCGTGATGAGCCGGATCCGGGCTCTGATCGACGCGGAGAACGCGTCCTTCGCCGGTCAGGCGCCGCCGGTCGCCGGTGCGGCGTCGGCTCCGGCCGGGGCCGCCGGCGCCGGATCGCTGCTCGGCGACGATTCCCTGAAGTACCGCTTCGGCCGCCCGACCTACTTCAGTTTCCGGAGTCCGGTCGAGGTGCAGATCCGTGGCCACAACCTGGCGCTGCTCGAGGTGCTCGCCGACCAGGTGGCAGCCCGGATGCGCGAGGTCGAAGGGCTGGTTGACGTCAAGTCGTCGACGGAGGGCGGCAACCCGGAACTTCAGATCATCTTCGACCGGGAGCGGCTTTCCACGTTGAACTACACCGTTGCCGAGCTCGGCGCCGTCATCCGGTCCAAGGTGCAGGGCGACATCGCGACGGACATCGTGCGCGAGGATCGGAACATCGAGGTCCGGATGCGGGCCAACGAGGGCTTCCGCGACTCGGTCCGCGATCTCCGCAACCTGAACGTCCGCCAGAGCGGTGCTGTGCCACTGCCTCTCTCGGCGGTGGCGGAAGTGATCGAGACGGAAGGGCCGGCCGAGATTCGCCGCAGCGACGGCGGCCGGGTGGCGCTGATCGAGGCGAACATCGTCGGCCGCGACCTGGGCAGCGTTTCCGACGACATTCAGGCCATCCTGGACTCGACCCGGTTCCCGGTCGGCTTCGACTACTCGGTCGGCGGTCAGCGCCAGGAGATGGAGCGCTCCTTCGACAGCATGAGGCTGGCGATCCTGCTCGCCGTGTTCATGGTCTACCTGGTCATGGCCTCCCAGTTCGAGTCGCTGCTCCATCCCTTCGTCATCCTGTTCGCCGTGCCGTTCTCGATCATCGGCGCGATCGGCATCCTCTACCTGACCCGAACTCCGGTCAGCATCGTCGTCCTGATCGGCGGCATCCTGCTGGCCGGCATCGTCGTGAACAACGCGATCATCCTGATCGACTACACGAATCGCCTGCGGCGCGCCGGCAAGGCCAAGGTGGACGCCCTGCGCGAGGCATGCCTGGTCCGCCTGCGGCCGATCCTGATGACGACCTCGACTACCGTGCTGGGCCTGCTGCCGATGGCCCTGGGCCTGGGCGAGGGGGCGGAGCTCCGGACGCCGATGGCGCTGACCGTCGTGGGCGGGCTGTTGACCTCGACGCTGCTGACCCTGATCGTGATCCCGGCCCTGTACCTGCTGCTGGACTTCCACAAGCGCGACGCCGACCCCGAGGCCGTCGCCGAAGCGGCTACGTAGGCCGTCCGCAGCGGTGTGCGGGGGGAGGGTCCCAGAGGCACGCTCGCCCTCTTTCGGAGGATGGGAAGCAGGGGCTCGCTGTTGTCGGCTGCACTCCACCTCGGCGTTGGTGGATGGGAGGGCGCGGGGAGTCGTTTGCCTCCGACGCCCTGGGACCCTCCCCCCGCACACCGCTGCGGACTGGACTGCGGTGGTTGGCGGGATCCAGATCCTTGCGGCCATACACTGGGTGCGCTGGCGCCCTCGCCGGCTTCCGCGAGATGACGCACCGCGAAGCGGTGGCCTTTTCGGCGGTTGGTGGAAAGTGCTACGGGAAGGCTGACTCGAGTTCCTGGACCGTCCAGGGATCGATGCGGTCGCCGGTGCGTTCGCGGGTCGCGGTGACGAGTTCGGGCGAGACCGGATCGGCGGTGTTCCCCCAGCTTCGGCGGATGTAGGTGAGGAGAGCGGCGATGGCGGTGTCGGGGAGGCGGGGGTCGGCGGCGAAGCCGGGCATCAGGTCGTCCCAGGTCTCGCCGTGGACTTCGATGGGTCCCTCGATTCCCTGGAGGACGAGGGCGGTCAGGCGTTCGGGGGAGCCGAGAACCCAGGGGGAGTCGACAAGGCTTGGGCCGAGACCCTCCAGGCCCCGGCCGTCGTTGTTGTGACAGGAGTTGCAGGCGCGGTAGTGCCGTCGGCCGCGGTTGAACCGAGCCGCTTCCTCGGCGGTCATGGCGGGCGCCGCGGCCGGAACCTCCGGCGCCGCGGTGTCGCTGCCGGCGCCGCGGTTCGCGGCCAGGGCGACCTGGCGGTGGAAGGGATCGTCCGGGCGCGTGGCGACCCGTTCGGCCAGGGCGTTGCTTGCCCAGGCCGCTTCGCGGGCCATGGCGCCGAGGGTCAGAAGGGCCTGGCTGCGGACCTGGGCCGACGAGGAGTCGAGCAGCTCGGCGATGACTGCCTGGCCGGCGGCGCTCCCGGCGAGTTCGTCCTCGCCGGTGCGCAGGCCGTGGACGACCAGCCACGGGTCGGCGTCGCGGAGGGCGGCCAGAGTCGTTGCCTCGTCCAGTTCGCCGCGGCCGTGAAGGGTCCACAGGGCGTGGATGCGGGCCAGCGGATCGGCGCCTGAACGGGCAAGTTCGCGCAGTGCATCCCGCCCGGCATCGTCGAGTTCGTTCTCGACCAGCAGACGCTGGGCGGTGTCCCGGTGCCAGCCGTTCGCGTGGGACAGGGCGGCGATGCGGTCGGATGCGGTATCGAGCTCTTGCGGGTGGCGGCGGACCGGGGCCAGGTCATCGGCGTCGCCTTCCCAGACGATCCGGTAGATGCGGCCCATGCCGATCGGGCGGTCGAGCCCGTGCTCGAGGATGTACTCGCGCAGATACGTCGTCACGTAGCGCACGTGCTGGAGGATGCCGCGATACATGTCGATCACGTACAGGGCGCCGTCCGGTCCGACCTTCGCATCGACCGGGCGAAAGCGCTCGTCGGTCGAAGCCAGGAAGTCGCGCTCGACCCAGTCCGGATCGCCGTAGCGACGGTGCTCGGCGATCAGCGTCGGCACGCCGGCCCGTACCGGTCCCGGCGCGAGATCGAAGTGAGCCACCACGTTGCCGGCGGGCTCCGGCACGAAGACGTCTCCACGGAAGGTGGAGGGGAACTGATCGCCGCGGTAGACGGTCAGTCCGCTGACCGAGGTGGTCACGGCGAGCCGGCCATCGCCGCGCAGCATGCTGCCGACGTAGCCGCGGTTGATGCCCGGATTCACCCGGATCGAGTAGACCGTCTCGTCGTGGACGAGGCGCTCGCTGGCGCCGATGCCGCCACCTCGAGGCTGGTGCTCCGGGTCCGCGAGGGCGTAGTCGGCGGGAATGAGATCGGCGTACAGGTAGCGGGAGTTCGTGTTGTAGTAGAGGCGGCCGACGTCGTCCTGGGCGATGCCCCACTGGCCCCGGAAGAGGGTCGGATCGACCTCGATGGAGGTGCCCTCGTGCCCGTTCCGTAGCCGGAAGCGCCGGTCGGACTTGGCGTTGTAGATCCAGTTGTCCAGGGCCCAGAGAAGTCCGTTCTCCGTGTGTTCCAGAAGATCGGGGTCGGGGTCGCCGTAGTCGAGAAGCCGCTCCCGGCTTGCGCAACGGGGCAGGCCGCCGGCTTCCGTTTCACTCCGGCACAGCCAGAGGTTCGGCGGTTCGCCGATCAGGACGCCGCCCGAGACGGCGGCGATCGCGCGCGGGCTGACCAGACCGTCCAGGTAGACCGCGCTCCGGTCCATCTCGCCGTCCACGTCCGTGTCCTCGAGCACGACGACCCGGCCCACCGGCTCCTGCTCGCCGGTGCCGTCCACGTTCGGCATGAAGCCGCGCATCTCGACGACGTAGAGGCGCCCTCGTTCGTCCCAGGCCATCGCCACCGGGTCTTCGACCAGGGGTTCCGCGGCGACCAGCTCGACCCGGAAGCCGGGGGCCACGCGCAGTGTTTCCATCGCTTCCTCAGGGACCAGGGGAGGCGCTTCGGGCACCTTGAACTGGCGCCACACCTGTTCCATGACGTGGCCCTCGCGGTCCCCGCGCTGGGCCAGGCCCGGTGATGCCGCGGCGACAAGCCCGATGAGAAGCGCAGAGGGAAATCGCCGGTCCATGGCGGTGGAGTAGCCTAGCCGACATGCCGGAACAGTTGTCCGCCGCCGAGCGGGGCGACCTGCGCGTCGGCCTGCGGATGGCGCACCCGCCCGATTCGGCGATCCTGGCCGCGGAGCGACGCCAACTGGCCGAACTGGAGCAGGCCCCCCGAGCGGCCCGATGGCGCGCCTTTGCCGGACTGATCGGGCCGGGCTACATGCAGAGCGCGATGACGCTCGGCAGCGGCACGGCGGCTTCCGCCCTGTTCGCCGGGGCCGTGTTCGGCTACCAGCTCCTGTGGGTGGCGCCGCTCGCCATGCTCCTCGGGCTGGTCATGCTCTCCGCGGTCGCCCATCAGACCCTGTCGACGGGAATGCGGCCGTTCGACGCGATGCGCCGATTCGCCGGGGCGCCTCTCGCCTGGAGCTGGGCCCTGGGCGCCCTCATCGCGTCGATCGTCTGGCACTTCCCGCAGTACTCGCTGGCCTCCGCGGTGCTGGTGGACCTCGGCGAAGCGGCGGGGATCGAGGGGCTGCCGGCGTCGGCGCTGGGCTTCGTCGTCCTCGTCTGGGCCGTGCTCATTTCGTGGCTCTACGGCCGCCGGCCTGAGTTGATTCGGGTCTACGAGCGGCTCCTGCGCTACATGGTGTGGGGGATCGTCGTCTGTTTCGCCTGGGTCGTGATTCGCACGGGAATCTCGGACTGGGGGGCCCTCTTCCGCGGTTTCGTCGGTTTCGCGGTTCCCGGCGAGCGCAACGGCGTGCTCGGCGTGACGGTGATTCTGAGCGGCCTCTCGGCCGCGGTCGGGATCAACATGGTCTTCCTCTACCCGTACTCGCTGCTCGCCCGGGGCTGGTCGAGGGAGCACAGGTCGCTGGCCAGGTTCGATCTGTGGACCGGGACCTTCGTTCCCTACGTGCTGGCGGCGAGCCTGATGGTGATCGCGGCGGCGAACACGATCCACCTCGATCCTGCCTACGACGGTGTGCGGCTGAGTCCGGTGGAGGCGGCTCAGTCGCTGGCGGCCGTCGCGGGCCCCGCGGTGGGACGGGTGGTGTTCGACCTGGGCGTGCTCGGCATGGCCCTGTCGACGATCACCCTGCACATGCTGGCGACCGGGTTCGTCGCCTGCGAGCTGTTCGGCTGGGAGTTCGGCAGCAGGAAGCACCGGCTGGCCATGCTGCTTCCCGCGCCCGGCGTGCTCGGGCCGGTGTTCTGGGGCGACATCGCGGTCTGGCTGGCCGTGCCGACGAACATCGTCTGCGGCCTGTTCCTGCCCGCCGCCTACATCGGCTTCGTCATCCTGCAGCGCAAGCGCGGCTATCTGGGAGAGGACCGGCCGGAAGGGACCCGCGGCTGGCTGTGGTGGGCACTGATGGTCGGCGTGACGCTGTTCCTGACCGGCTTCATGGCCTGGTACGTCTGGACCCAGGGACCGGGCTACTTCGGACGCCTGACCGGCTGACGACCGGGTCGTTCCATGCTTGAACTCCGGTCGGTCGGCATGCGGTTCGGCGCGGTCGAGGCGCTGCAGGGCGTCGACCTGGAACTCGCCCCGGGTGAAGTCGTCGGACTGATGGGCGACAACGGCGCCGGCAAGTCCACCCTGCTCAAGATCGTCGCGGGAAACTTTGCGCCGACGTCGGGCGAGCTCCGCTGGGAGGGCCAGCCGGTCGAACTGACGCCCCTCTCGGCGCGCGAGCATGGCATCGAGGCCGTGTACCAGGACCTCGCCCTTTGCGACAACCTCTCCGCGACGGCCAACGTGTTTCTGGGCCGCGAGGTGCACCGCAGGCTGTTCGGGATCCTGCCGGTGCTGGACCACGCCGCCATGCGAGAGCGGTCCGCCGAACTGTTCGACGAGCTCGGTTCCGACACCCGCCCGGACGATCTCGTGCGGAGGATGTCGGGAGGGCAGCGCCAGGCCACGGCGCTGGCCCGGGCCCGGCTGAGCGCGCCCCGCCTCATGCTGCTGGACGAGCCGACCGCGGCCATCAGCGTGCGTCAGATCGCCGAGGTGCTGGAGCTCATTCGCAGGCTGCGCGACCAGGGCGTTTCGGTGCTCCTGATTTCCCACCGGATGTCGGACGTCTTCGCGGTCGCGGACCGCGTCGTCGTGCTGAGAAGAGGGCGAAAGGTGGCGGACAAGCCGGTCGCGGAGTCGTCGCCGGAGGAGGTGACCGCGCTGATCACCGGCGCGCTCGAAGCCGCGTGAGGAGCCTCCTCCGAGCGCCGCAGTCGCTGTGGGTGACTCTGACCGTCGCGGCTCTGGCCGGCGTGATGAGTCTGGTCTCCGAACCGTTCGCGAGCGCCGACAACATCTTCAACATCAGCCGGAACTTCGCGTTCATCGGGCTGATCGCCCTCGGGCAGACGGCGGTCATCGCCACCGGCGGCATCGACCTTTCGGTCGGCTCCGTCATGGGACTTGCCGGAATCGTCACCGGTCTCGTTCTGGGGTCGGGGCAACCGCTGATCGTGGCGGCGGCGGCAGGACTCGGCTGCGCCCTGCTGTGCGGGCTCGTCAACGGTTCGCTGGTGGCGTACTTCCGCCTGTCTCCCTTCGTCGTCACGCTCGGCATGTTGAGCATCGCGCGGTCGCTGGCGCTCGTCATCTCGAACAACCGGATGATCCACGACTTCGGTCCCGACGAGGACCTGCTGCTCGCGCTGGGCGGCGGCCGCTTCCTGGGAGTGGCGAGTCCGGTCTGGCTGCTTGCCGTCGCGGCGCTTTGGGCGGCGGCGTGGTTCCGCTACAGCCGGCTGGCGCGGCACGTGCTCGCGGTCGGCGGCAACGAGGATTCGACCCGGCTGGCGGGCGTGCCCGTGGCTCGGGTAAAGCTCACCGTCTACGTGCTCAGTTCCCTGCTTGCCGGGGTTTCGGCGATCCTGATGATCGGCTGGCTGGGAGCGGTCACGAACGCGCTGGGCCAGAACTACGAACTGCGCATCATCGCGTCGGCCGTGATCGGCGGGGCCAATCTGATGGGCGGGGAAGGCGGCGCGTTCGGCGCGGTGGCCGGCGCGGCGTTGATCGAACTGATCCGCAACAGCCTGCTGCTGCTCGGTGTGGACCCGTACTGGCAAGGGGCCTTCATCGGGGGATCGATCATCGTCGCTATGCTCGTCGAGCGAATGAGACGGGCCGGCCGATGAATCGTGGTGTCGTGGTGGCTCTGGCCTTTGCCCTGTCGGTGGGAGGCTGTGCCCGGGAAGACTCCGGCTACACCTTCGCCCTGGTGCCGAAGGCGATGAACAACCCGTTCTTCGACCTCGCCCGCGACGGCTGCATGCAGGCGGCCGCGGACCTCGAGGACGTCGACTGCCTGTACATCGGTCCCAGCGAGCACACGGAGGCGGACCAGGTTCAGGTGGTCGAAGATCTGATCACCCGCCGGGTCGACGGGATCGCAGTGTCGCCCTCGAACGCGACGGCGATGGCGCGCGCGCTGGCGCGCGCTCGCGAAATCGGGATCCCGGTGATCACCTGGGACTCCGATCTCCTGGTCGACGACGCCGGGTTGCGCGCGACATACATCGGTACGGAGAACCGTGCGATGGGCGTCGAGCAGGCGAAGCTGCTCCAGGAATTGAAGCCTGAGGGCGGCCGCATCTGCATTCAGTCGGGCGGTGCCGCGGCAATGAACCACAACGAGCGGATGCAGGGGCTCCGGGACACGTTGGCGGGTACCGCTTCGGCCGCACCGCCGGGTGAACGGCTGGAGGGTCGAAACGGCTGGACGGAGGTAGCGGCCTGCCCGCTCTACACGAACGACGACTTTCCGCTGGCCGTCCAGCAGATGGCCGACGTGCTGGCCTCCGAGCCAGACCTCGACGTGTTCTCGATCACCGGCGGCTTCCCGCAGTTCGTGGACCAGGCCTACCGGCAGGGCGTCGAACCGTACCGGGAACGGATCGATTCCCGGGACCTCGTGATCATGGGAGCGGACGTGCTGCCGATGCAGCTGGACCTGCTGGCCGAGGGCCTGAGCCACGGACAGGTGGGGCAGCGCCCGTACGCCATGGGCTATCGGTCGATGGAAGTGCTGCTCGAGCTGGTGAACGGTGCGCCGGTCGATGATCCGATCCATACCGGCCTGGACGTCCTGACCAGCGCCGAAGATGTCGAGGCGTTCAGGGACCGTTGACGGCGGCGGGAAGTTCGACGTCCCTCACCAGGTAGCTGCCGCGGCCCGACGCTTCGTCACGGACGCCGACCGCGACCGCGAACCTTCCCGGCGGGAGATCCACGTTCACAACGACGGTGTTCGGCCGACCGGCCTGAAGCTGAGCCTCGCTCAGGGCAAGGGTCTTCTGCCGCATTGGCGTGCGGCGGCCGTCTTCGGCTTCGGCGACGAGGAAGATGCGCACCGCTCCTGACGTGCCGGAGGGTCCGGGAAGGAAGGTGACCGCCGAGACGGGAACCTCCACCTCGACCGGCAACGTGCTCCGACCCGCGTCGACGGCCGGCGAAGGCTCTCCGAACGTCACCTCCGCGGCAAGCGGGTTGGTCTGCTCGCCGAGCTTCAGGGCGGCAAAGAGCCGGTCCGCCAGCCGCTGGTCGTCCGACTTCAGAACGTAGGAGCGCCTGTAGCGCACCTGCCAGCCCTGTCTCGGGCTGGTCAGGCGGACCTCGATCTGGCGGATCGGATGGCGCCGGTCTGGCGGGGCCCGGTAGCCAAGGGAGTAGTAGGAGCCGAAGTCCGCCGCGATGTCCTCGAGGGCATCCGCCGGATTCGCCTGATTGAAGACCGCCTGGCCGCCCGTTTCGTCCGCCAGCAGGCTCAGTGTCCCCTGCAGGTTGTCGACTCGCAGGCGGTCGTTCTCGGTGCTGGGCACGAGAACGGTGGACAACCTCGAGTCACTCGTGCCGCCGAAGCCCTCGACGCTGGCGACCCCGCCGGCGAGGGTCGGATCGACCGACGACGAGGCCCGGACGCCGCCGGCGTCCACCGGGTAGATGGTGACCCGGTTTGCGTTGCTGAACGCGCTGAAGCGATTGAAGCGGGTCGTGTCGTCCCATTCGCGCTCCAGGGCATCGGTCTCGGACCGGCGATCGGCGCAGATCTGGCCCAGGTAGTGGAACAGGTCCGCCCCAGGACGTTGGGGCAATCCATCGCTGACGTAGACGAGAGCCTTGGGGCCCGGCAGGCCGCCGAGCGCGGTCGTAAGTTCGGCAAGTGCGGAGACCGAAGTTGCGGCTCGTGTTTGCATCTCGGCGGCGTACTGGTTCGCGGCGCCAAGAAGCGCGCCCCAGGTGTCGATGCACGGAACACAGCCAGGGTTGAAGTCGCTGGCGGGGGGCTGAATGCAGGTCTCGTAGGCGATCCGGATCTCACTCAGGGTTCGGCGGCGGAGCAGATCGTCGTCGTGGAGGCCGGAACGCGGCTCCTCGCGCAGTTGCTCCAGGGCGCCAAGCAGCTCCTGCGGGTCGTCGCTGAAGGGAACCCGGACGTTCAGTTCCGGGTCTCCCGTGGCGAGCAGGAAACGGATGCGTCCTTCCTGATCGCGTCGGGCGCTCAGGAAGGAGGCAAGGTCGTCCTCGATCCGAAGCAGGTTGCCGTGGCTTGTCCGGTAGCGGTCGACGTAGAGCGCCACCATCAGGGGCGCATCGGTGTCCGTGGGCGGCTCGAGCTCGCCCCCGTCCGTCCACTCCAGGTCGTCACGGGCGGCGGCATTGAGGAAGTTCGTGATCTCGACCCGTTGGGCGTCCTCGTAGACCTCGAAGTCGGCCGCCGTGAGGTCGGCGATCGGCCGACCCCGGCGATTCGTGACATGAACGTCGATGTTCACGATGCTCACGTCCACCCGTTCGGCGATCGTTGCGGCCGGGGAATCCGGTGCTTCCGCCTGCTGCGCGGCCGCAGGAACGGGAGCGACAGCCGGCAGCGCGAGCAGGGTCGTGGCGAGTCGTCGACGCAGCCGGGGGAGTGCCATGGATTCACTATACTGAGGCAATGGTCCCGGCGGGCGCGAAAGGCCCCACGACAGCGTTGTCTTCGACCGTGGCGCGGCTGCTGCTCGCGGCCGTGGTCGCCGTCTTCGCGGTGACGCAGCTCGAGGCCCAGGTCTCTCGCCCGGAGCCGACCTACGAGGGAGATGACCGGATCGAGGACTGGTCCGGCCGTCGCATCCTGGTCGTGACGCCGCACCCTGACGACGAGACCTTCACCTCCGGCGGCACGCTGGCCATCCTGGCGGCCAACGGCAACGACATCCAGGTCGTGGTCTACACGACGGACAATGCCGGTTCCCGGGATCCTTCGATGACGAAGGACCGCCTGAAGGCGATCCGCCGGGCCGAGGAGGAGGAGGCGTGCCGGATTCTCGGCATCCCGAAGGAGAACATCGTCTGGCTCGGCCACGACGACGGCATGCTGGAGTACGTCGATCGCCGCGAGCTGACGCGGCAGGTGGCCCGCGAGATCCGGCGGTTCCAGCCCGATGTCCTGTTCTCCGTCGATCCGGGCTCGCCCTTCGAGCAGTACCACAAGTCGGATCACCGTTCGGGCGCGATCATCACGGTCGACGCGATCCGCGCGGCGCGCTGGCGGCTGTACTTCCCGGAGCTGGAGGCGGAGGGTTTCGAGGCCTGGAGCGTGCCGCTCGTGTTCTTCTACTACAGCGCGAATCCGAACTACACCGTCGACATCACGGAAGTGGCGGAGACGAAGGCCCGGGCCTCGGCGGCGCACATCAGCCAGTTCGGGTCGATGGTGGATCGCTACGATCCGGCCGCCGTCGACGAGCAGCGCAAGGAGTGGGCGGCGCGGCTGCTGGCGCGCGCTGAGCGAGAGAACGGCAGAGTAGTGGAGCGTTTCCGGCGTTCCACGGCATACTGAGTGGCTGAGGCGCCGCCGCCGCTGGCGCTCAGCGTTCTCGATCAGTGCCCGGTGCGGGCCGGGAGCACGCCGGCGGAGGCGATTCGCGAGGCGGTGGAACTGGCCCGAGCGACGGATCGCCTCGGATATCGCCGGTACTGGCTGGCCGAGCACCACAACTCGCAGTCGCTGGCCTGCGCGGCGCCCGAGGCCCTGATCGGCCAGGTGGCCGCGGCGACCAGCCGCATGCGCGTGGGCTCGGGCGGGGTCATGCTGAGCCACTACAGCGCGCTCAAGGTGGCCGAGGTGTTTCGCATGCTGGAGACCCTGTATCCAGCCCGGATCGACCTGGGTATCGGCAGGGCGCCCGGATCCGACCGCTTCACTGCCCACCTGCTCGCGCACGGGCCGGGACGCCTCGGCGTGCAGCACTACCCGGAGCAGGTCGCCGACCTCCTCGGCTACCTGGGCCGGGGTCACGAGGACGCTCGGCTGAACGGCGTCCGGGCGATGCCCCAGGGCGAGACCCAGCCGGAGGTCTGGCTGCTTGGCTCGAGCCTCGGCTCCGCGCGGTTCGCGGCCCATTTCGGTTGCCCCTACAGCTTCGCCCACTTCATCCAGCCCCGCGACGCGGAGGCGGCGCTCGAGCTTTACCGGAGCGAGTACCGACCGTCGGAACGACACCCCGAGCCGCGGGCGAGCGTCGGCGTCAGCGCGATGGTCGCGGACACGGAGGAGGAAGCGCGGCGCCAGTCGCTGAGCCGGTCCCTCTGGTGGATCCGGCTGACGCAAGGCCGACCGGGACCGTTCCCGAGCCTGGAGGAAGCGGAGGGGTACGAGTTCACGGACGCCGACCGGGCCGTGATCGAGAGGATGCGGGCCCGCAGCCTGGTCGGAGAGCCGGACACGGTGGCCGTGCGGGCGCGGGAGCTCGCCGGACGGCTCGGAGTCGACGAACTCGTCGTGCTGACGATCTGCCCGGGCTTCGAGGCCCGGCTGCGCTCCTACGAACTGTTCGCCGACGCCGTGGGGCTCGGGGCGGGCGTGGTTGACAGCCCCGCACTGAAGCCAGAGGATCCGGGAGGTCCTGGGAGGTGCTGAACGATGACGATGGCAGATACGCGAATCGACCACTCCGAGAAAACGGCCGGCACCGCGCGGGAGCTGTTCCCCGCCTCGAGCGGTCTCGACTTCCGCGTCGCCGACCTTTCTCTGGCCGATGCCGGCCGCAGGCAGATCGAACTCGCCGAACACGAGATGCCGGGGCTGATGGAGCTGCGCGGCCGCTACCGCGCGGAGCGGCCGCTCGCCGGCGCGAGGATCACCGGCAGCCTGCACATGACGGTGCAGACGGCGGTGCTGATCGAGACCCTGATCGACCTCGGCGCCGAGGTGCGCTGGGCGTCCTGCAACATCTTCTCGACCCAGGACGAGGCGGCCGCGGCGGTGGTCGTGGGTCCGCCGAAGCGGGGCGGCAGCGCCGCGGACCCGAAGGGCGTGCCGGTGTTCGCCTGGAAGGGCGAGACGCTTCCGGAGTACTGGTGGTGCACGCTGCGCGCGCTGGACTGGCCGAACGCGAGCGGGCCGACCCTGATCGTCGACGACGGCGGCGACGCCACGCTGCTCATCCACCGCGGCGCGGAGTACGAGCGCGACGGCGCCGTGCCCGAGTTCGACCCGGAGACCGAGCCCGAGGAGTGGGGCGTCATTCTCGATCTGATCCGGCGCGTCCGCACCTGGGACGGGAACTACTTCACGCGGATGGCCGGCGGGCTGCGGGGAATCAGCGAGGAGACGACGACCGGAGTTCTCCGCCTGTACGAGCTGGAAGAAGCGGGGACGCTGCTCTGCCCGACGTTCAACGTCAACGACTCGGTCACGAAGTCCAAGTTCGACAACGTCTACGGTTGCCGGCACTCTCTGATCGACGGCCTGAACCGCGCCACGGACGTGATGCTCGGCGGCAAGGCGGCGGTCGTCTGCGGTTACGGCGAGGTCGGCAAGGGCTGCGCGCAGTCGCTGCGCGGCCAGGGCTGCCGGGTGATCGTCACGGAGATCGACCCCATCTGCGCGCTCCAGGCCGCGATGGAGGGCTACCAGGTCGCGTGCCTGGAGGACGTGGTGGAGACCGCCGACATCTTCGTCACCTGCACCGGAAACCGGAACGTCATCACCGCCGGACACATGGCGCGGATGAAGGACAAGGCGGTGGTGGGCAACATCGGCCACTTCGACAACGAGATCGACATGGCCGGCCTGAAGCGGCTGCCGGGCATCACGAACCGGAACATCAAGGATCAGGTCGACGAGTGGATCTTCCCGGACGGCCGGAGCCTCCTGGTTCTCGCCGAAGGCCGTTTGCTGAATCTCGGCTGTGCGACCGGCCACCCGAGTTTCGTCATGTCGACTTCTTTCGCCAACCAGGTGCTGGCCCAGATCGACCTGCACCGCACGGCGGACTCCCGGGAGAACAGGGTGTATCTCCTGCCGAGACGCCTCGACGAGGAGGTTGCCCGCCTCCATCTGGACCATCTCGGCGTCCGATTGACCGAGCTCAGCGAGGACCAGGCCTCCTACATCGGCGTGCCGGTGAACGGTCCGTACAAGCGGGACGACTACCGGTACTGATCGCTGCCGCTGGCGAAACCGGCACGACGACCCTCGGAGATGCGTAAGTCCCTGTTTTTCAGTAAAATACGTGTCTCGATGCAGAGCAACCGAAGGAGTGGCGCCCGGTTTCCCGGGCTGGTCCTGGCTGGCGGTGCGGCGCTGGTTCTGGTCGCGGCGGTAACCGCGGCCGAGGAGCGCTACCACCCGGCGATCGATCCCGAGCTGTTCCCGCTGCCGGAGAACCTGGAGGCCGCGGTCGAGTTCTGGAAGGACGTGTTCGCTACCTACAGCAGCGACCAGGTCATCCTGCACGACGAGCGGCACCTCGACGTGGTCTACAGCGTCGTCGACATGGGCGACCTGCGGGCGATGGGTTCGTCCGAACTCGAGATCGACCGGACGCGGATCAGGCGCGTTCGCGCCGAGATGAACCGGATCGCCAAGGCGCTGCGCGATCTCGCGGCGGGACGGCCGGCGTCGGGTCTGCCGGCGGATCTCCGCGCCATACCCGGTCGCATGGAGCACATCGACGGGGGCAGGGCGAAGTACAGGAGAGCAGCCGGCCTCATCCGTTCGCAGCGCGGGCTGCGCAACCGTTTCGAAGAGGCGATCGAGATCTCGGGGCTGTTCATGCCGGGGATCCGGCGAATCCTCACGGAGTACGGCCTGCCGGTCGAGATCCGCTGCCTCCCTTTCGTCGAGTCGATGTTCAACTACCGCGCCCGTTCCAAGGTCGGTGCGTCGGGCGCATGGCAATTCACCGCCTCGACCGGCCGGGCCTTCCTGCAGATGGACGAAGCCGTCGATGCCCGCTCGGATGTCCTGCTCGCGGCTGAAGGCGCGGCTCGCAAGCTCCGCCAGGACCACGAGTCACTGGAGGCGTGGCCGCTTGCGCTGACCGCGTACAACCACGGCGCCGGCGGCATGGCGAGGGCCGTGCGGCGGTTGGACACGCGGGACATCGGCGTGATCGCCGAGAAGTACCGGTCCAGGACGTTCGGCTTCGCCTCCCGGAACTTCTATCCGGAGTTCCTGGCGGCCGTGATCGTCTACGCGGAGCGTGAGCGGTACTTCCCCGGCGTCGAGCCGTTCCCCGAAATCCAGTTCGACGTCGTCGATCGGGAGCGCTATGTCGCCCTGACCGACCTGGCGTCCGCCACGGGCGTGGACATGGACGATCTCGCGGAGCTGAACCCGGCGCTCGACCGTTCGGTGCTTGCCGGCTCCCTGCTGGTGCCGCCCCGGTATCCGTTGCGGGTGCCGGCGGGAACGGGGGAGCAGTTCGAACTGGCCTACGCCGAGTTGCCGTCGGAGCGAAAGCCCGATCGGCAGGCGGCGTTCGGCTATCGGGTGCGGCGGGGCGACACCCTGGGGGCGATCGCCCGGCGATTCGGATCCTCCGTTTCCGCGATCCAGCGCGCCAACCGCCTGCCGCGGGCGGACCGGATCTACGTCGGTCAGCGACTCCGGATCCCGACACCCGGCTCCGGTCGGGCGGCGCCGCAGCCGATCCGGCGAGCCGCGGTCGATCCGCCCGAGGAGAGGGCTCCGGGGACGGAGCAACCTGCTCAGACTGACATCGTCCACGTCGTGGTGCGCGGCGAGTCGGTGAATCGCATCGCCCGCAAGTACGGCGTGTCGGTCGCCACGGTGGTGGCGGCGAACGACCTGCGCCGGCCCGATCTGATCCATGCCGGGCAGCGCCTGCGGATCCCGGCGGGGGGCAAGGAAGTCGTCTACCGGGTCCGGCGCGGCGACACGTTGAGCCAGTTGGCGCGGACCTTCGGAACGTCCACGGCGAAGATCCAGCGGGCCAACGGCCTGCGGGGCAGCCGGATCGTCGTCGGCCAGACGTTGCGCATCCCGGCGGGATGATGGAACCGAGTGCCGGTGCGCGCTGCGGCCCGGTGCTCGGGGCGCTGCTCGGAGTGGTCCTGGCCGGCTGTGGGGGAGGCGGTCCGGATCCGGCGGACCTGGTGGTCCTGAACGGCCGCCTGGTGACCCTGGCGGCTCCGGCAGAGGTAGAGGCGCTTGCCGCAGCCGGCGGTCGGATCGTCTTCGTCGGCTCGAGCGGCGAGGCGCGCTCGTGGATTGGGCCGGAGACGGAGGTCGTCGATCTGGAGGGGCGGCTGGGCGTTCCCGGATTCATCGAGGGACACGGCCATTTCTGGGGCGTTGGGGAGGCCCGGCTCCAGTTGGCGCTCGAGGGGGCGCGAACCTGGGATGAGATCGTCGCGCAGGTAGCGGAAGCAGTAACGGAGGCTAAGCCGGGAACCTGGATCCTGGGCAGAGGCTGGCACCAGTCGAAGTGGTCCGAGCTGCCGGTTCCGGCGGTTCAGGGACTGCCGACGCACGACGGCCTGAGCGCGGTGTCTCCGGAGAACCCCGTGCTTCTCGGTCATGCCAGCGGCCACATGGCGTTCGCGAACGCGAGGGCGATGGAGTTGGCCGGCATCGATGCCGCGACGGCCGATCCGGAAGGCGGGGAGATCGTACGGGACGCGGACGGTCAGCCGACCGGCGCGCTCAGGGAGACCGCCGAGACCCTCGTCGCCGGGCTGCGTTCCGAGACTCTCGAGCCGAACTACGCGCGGCAGGTCGTGCGGCTGGCTGGCGAAGAGTGCCTGGCCAAGGGCATCACGAGCTTCCAGGACGCGGGCTCCAGTTTCGGGCTGATCGACGTCTACCGGGAGCTGGCGGACGACGGGGCCTTGCCGCTGCGGCTCTGGGTGATGGTGAGCGAGAGCAACGAGGCGTTGGCCGAGAGATTGGGCCGCTATCGGATGATCGACCGCGGCGACGGTTTCCTCACCGTCCGGGGGATCAAGCGGTTGATCGATGGGGCATTGGGATCGCACGGCGCCTGGCTGCTCGATCCTTACGAGGACATGCCGCAGTCCGCGGGTCTGAACACGACGAGTCTCGACGTGATGGAGGAAACCGCCCGGCTGGCGCGGGAACATGACTTCCAGCTCTGTGTCCATGCGATCGGTGATCGGGCCAACCGGGAGACCCTGGACCTGTTCGAGCGGGTTCTGGCCGGCGACCGAACGAGGCGTTGGCGCGTCGAGCACGCTCAGCACCTCCATCCGGACGATGTGCCCCGGTTCGCCGAACTTGGCGTGGTCGCTTCGATGCAGGCCGTGCACTGCACGTCGGACGGGCCCTGGGTGCCGGATCGTCTCGGCGAGCAGCGGAGCGCGGAGGGAGCCTACGTCTGGCGGGACCTGATCGACTCCGGCGCCGTCGTCACGAACGGTACGGACGCGCCGGTCGAGGACGTCGATCCGATCGCGTCGTTCCATGCCTCGGTCACTCGCCGAATGGCGAATGGCGAAGTCTTCTACGGGGACCAGCGGATGACCCGCGAAGAGGCCCTGCGCTCCTACACGATCGACGCCGCCTATGCGGCTTTCGAGGAGGGTGCGAAGGGAAGCCTGGAAGTCGGCAAGTACGCCGATCTGACCGTCCTGTCGCGGGACATCATGACCATCCCGGAGGAGGAGATCCCGGGCACCCGGGTCGTCTACACCATCGTCGGCGGCCGGCTCGCGTACCGCCTGCCGTTGTCCCCGTCGCCCGGCGGATGAGCCGTCGCCGGTCCGCCCCGGCGAAGCGCCCGGGCGGCGTGAAGGTGCTTGGCGGCTGCTGGCGCGGACGCCGGCTGGCGGTACCGGAGGGCGCCCGCCCGACCCAGGCGCGTTTGCGCGAGGCCCTGTTCTCCCATTGGGGCGATCGCGTCGCCGGCAGTCGCGTCCTGGAACTCTATGCCGGCTCCGGAGCCGTCTCGTTCGAAGCCCTGTCTCGCGGCGCCGGCTTCGCCCTGGCGGTCGATCGGAGTTCCCGCGCCCAGGCCTGCATGAAGGAGAGCCGGGAAGCGCTCGGCGCGGACGATCTGGGTCTGGCCGCAGCGGTTCTGCCCGGCGAACTGGAGAAGGTGGTGGACGGGGAGGGCGCGTTCGACCTCGTGTTCGTCGATCCGCCCTACGAAGCGGCCGGAGTTGGCGAGTTGCTCGGCGTCGTCTCCGCGGTGGTCGTGGACGGGGGCGAGATCGTCCTGGAACACTCCAGCCGGCAACCGCCGCCGGCGGCAGCCGGGAGGTTCAGGTTGCGGCGGCACAAGCGCTACGGGGACAGCGCGCTGGCCATCTATGCCTGAGCGGGCCGTGGTGCGAAAGGGGGGACTCGAACCCCCACGGTATTGCTACCACAAGATCCTGAATCTTGCGCGTCTACCAATTCCGCCACTTTCGCAGGCTGCGGCCTCAGCCGGAGCGGGATTCTATCCGCATATCGGCTCATCAGCAGCAGGCTGCTAGTCTCATCTCATGAGCATCTCAACCCAGGTGTGTCCGTTCGCCCGTCTTGCCAGGGCGTCCGCCCCAACGGTCGTGGTTTCGGCGATTCTGCTCGCCGCCGGAGCTGCTGGTTGCGCCGAGACGGGGCCGGACGGCGCCTCCGAGGAGGATCGAATCGCGATCGAGATCGTCCTGGCCGACTACCTGCCCAAGCTCGGGAACGCCTACGCCAACGGAGACTTTGACGCGCTTGCCTCGGGCGCGGTGCCCAAGGAGATCGCCACCGTCAGGAAACGCGTCCACGATCTCGAGATGGAGGCCAGCCGCACCCTGCGCCCGATGCTCAAGAGTTTCGAGATCGAACGGATCAACGTCTGGCGGTACTCCAACGCGGCGGTGACGACGATCGAGGTCTGGGACATCGACTCGCTCGCGAGCGGCACGGAACGGCTGCTGTCGTCCGCCACGGATCGCTACCGCGTCCGCTACCAGTTCAAGCGACGCGACGAGGGCTGGATGGTGATCGATCGGCGCATCGAGCATCAGTTCGAGTCGTAGCAGCGCCGCCGTTTTTCCTCCATGCCCGCCGCGATCGCCATCGTCGGTCGCCCCAATGTCGGCAAGTCGACGCTCTTCAACCGGCTGATCGGTCGGCGGCAGGCGATCGTCCACGGCACGCCGGGCGTCACGCGAGACCGCCTTGTCGGGCGTTTCGACGTGGAGGGGCAGGGCGCCGTCGAGTTGATCGATACGGGCGGTCTGGTTCCGGGGGACGATCCGCTGGGCCTGAACAAGCAGGTCGAGTTTGCCGTCGAAGAGAGCGACCTGCTGTTACTGGTGGTGGACGGACGGGAAGGACTGGCGGCCGCGGATGAACAGGTCATGGAACGTCTCCGGACCCATGGCCGGCCAATCCTCGTCGTTGTGAACAAGGCCGATACCCGGGCCGCCACGGAGGGTTACCACGAGTTCTACGCCCTGGGTGGTGATGCGCTGGTGCTCCTGTCGGCGGAGCACGGCACGGGATTCGACTCCCTGCACAAGGAGATCGCCGGACATCTTCCGGCGGCTTCCGGTGCGGTCGTGCCGCCTGCGCCGCCCGTCGCGGTCGTGGGCCGGCCGAATGTCGGCAAGTCCTCCCTGGTCAATCGCCTGCTGGGCAGGGAGCGGACGCTCGTCTCTCCCACCGCGGGAACCACGAGGGATCCGATCGACAGTCTGCTGGAGCGCGACAGCGGTCCGGATTACCTCCTCGTCGACACGGCAGGTATCCGGCGACGTTCGCAGGTCCAGGACGCACCCGAGGATCTGGCGGTGATGCTCGCCCGCCGTCAGATAGAACGGGCGGAACTCGTGGTCCTGGTCGTGGACGCGAGCGAGGGCATCGCTTCCGGCGATCTTGCAATCGCCGACGTGGCCTGGCAGGCCGGCCGGTCCGCCGTCGTCGTCTGCAACAAGTGGGATCTGATGGACGACGGGAAGCGGGAGCGCCTGGAGGAGGGCTGGGAACGTGTATCCGAGCTGTTCGCCAAACCGCCTCGGGTCAACGTCTCCGCACTGACCGGCCGGGGAGTGGGAAACGTCGTGCCCGCGCTCGACCGCGTTGGTGAGCGGCATCGCCTGCGAGTGCCCACGTCCGAACTCAACCGGGAAGTTCGCCGCATCGTGGGTCGCCACCAGGCGCCGGCGGAGCGAGGGAGGCCCTGGAGGTTCTTCTACGCGACCCAGGTGGCCGGCGCGCCTCCCACCTTTCTCCTGTTCGCGAACCGCCGTCTCAAGCGTGGCCACAACTACCGGAAGTACCTCGAGAACAGCATCAGGCAGACGTTCGGGCTTGACGGAGTGCCGCTTCGGATCGTCGTGCGGGAGCGGACGGGCGACGCCGACGCGAGCCGTGGATCCTCGCGTTTCGTATAATCCCCGTTTCGTACGGTCGCACTTCAGCCGGAAACTGCCCTCCTTTCTCGGTCGCGCTCGCGCGTATTTGACGCGTAGCCGGGGAGGCTCCTCATTCCCAAACAGTACAAGATCGCCGATGCGTGCCGATTGCTGGATCTCCAGCCCTACGTACTGCGTTACTGGCAGACGGAGTTCCCGGCCCTGGCCTCGAGGAAGGCCGGCGGGGGCGGTCGTGACTTCGATGCCGAGGATCTGGAGACGATTCGGCGGATCAAGGAGCTCCTCTACGACGAGGGCTACACGATCGCAAGGGCAAAGAAGAAGCTGGCGGCGGAACTGGAGGACGGCCGGCTCCGCGGCCAGCCCCTGCTTCCCGCCAAGGAAGACGGGCCGAACGGTGGTCAGTCGCAGGCGGAGGAGGTGGAGGAGGACGCGGCCGTCGACGAGGGTTCGTCGGTCGATGAGGCTCCGCCCGTCGACACGAGCGAGATCGGGGCCCTCGCCCGACGCGTCGAGCGGCTGGAAGGTGGAGTCGCGGCGCTGGTCGCTCAGGCTCGCCAGCTCGCCGCCGAACTCAGGCCGGAAGCGGGCGCCGAAAGCGACTAGTGGTGAACGCGGTATGGCGCTACCGTGTTGCCAAAGGGCCGCAATCCAATAGAGAATGCCCTTCGGTCGGGACGTGGCGCAGTCTGGTAGCGTACCTGAATGGGGTTCAGGGGGTCGCGAGTTCGAATCTCGCCGTCCCGACCATCCAAGCTTCTTTGACGGCCCGTGTACGACGTGAAGACCGCAGTCGATGCGGCTGGCTTCCGGCTCGGGCTGGTCGCGGCGCGATTCAACGGCGCCATCGTTGAAGGACTGATCGCCGGCGCGCGAGAGGCGCTGCGGCGGTACGCTGTCCTGGACGAGGACATCGAGTTGGTCCGGGTCCCTGGGGCCTGGGAGGTGCCGGCCGCTCTGGACGCCCTGGCGGATACCGGGAGGTTCGATGCCCTGGTGGCGCTTGGAGCGGTGATCCGGGGAGAGACGCCGCACTTCGACTACATCTGCAACGAGTGCGCGGCCGGATGTGCGCGGGTCACGGCACGCACCGGACTCGCCGTCGGCTTCGGTGTTCTGACCTGCGATGACGCGGAGCAGGCGGCGGCCCGGGCGGGCGGCAAGGCGGGCAACAAGGGCCAGGAGGCCGCGGAAGCTGCTCTGGAGATGGCGGTTCTGCTGCGGTCGTTGAGGTCATGACCAGGACGAGGCAATGATCGGGACGGGAGCCACGGCGGCCCGGACTGGCCGCGCCCCGGCGGGAAAACGCCGGCAGGCGCGTGAGATGGCGCTGCAGATGCTCTACCAGCGAGAAGTCGGGCGGCTGGAGCCACCGCAGTTGGTCCGCGAGTTCGATGTCCATGCGTTCCGCGCGGAGACGGCCGACGCGGGCGCCACGCTGCGCGCCTCGAAGCTGGCGCTGGACTACGCGCGCACGCTCCTGGAAGGCAGCCTCGTCAACCAGGAATCGATCGACGCCCTGATCGATGAACAGGCGGAGAACTGGCGGCTGGAGAGAATGCCCCTGGTCGACCGGAATGTCCTGCGGCTTGCCGTCTACGAGCTGCGTCACCAGCCGGACGTGCCCGCCGTCGTGGTGATCGACGAAGCGATCGAGCTGGCCAAGAAGTTCGGTTCCGAGCAGTCGGGGAGGTTCGTCAACGGAATCCTGGACGCTCTGCTGGCCACCCTGGGCCGGGATGCCAGGCGCTGAAGCTGCTGCTAGGCTGACGGCGATGAAGGCGGCATGGCCGGTGCGACTCGTGGCGGTGGTTTCGGTCCTTGCCGCCGGTCTTTCGCTGGCCGGCTGCGGCTACACCCTGGTGGGCAAGGCCTCCAACATCCCCGAGGACATTCGGCGGGTGTTCCTGCAGCCGTTCGAGAACCGGACCACCCGGGTCGAGGTCGAGCAGTTCCTCACTCAGGCGATCGCCGACGAACTGGTGACGAGGCCGCGGTTCGAACTGGTGGCGACCGAAGGCGAGGCGGACGCGGTGATTCGCGGTGCGGTGACGGCATTCCGCGTGGCGCCGATCACGTTCACGAGCGACGGCCGCGCCCAGGAGTACGAACTGGCGATCGTCACCGACGTTTCTTTCCGGCGGGTTCCCTCGCCGACCGGGGAGGAAGGGGAGGTGATCTGGGGGAACGACCGCTACCAGTTCAAGGAGAGCTACGAGGTCGAGAGCGCCGACAGCGACTTCTTCGACCGCGAGAACCTCGCCATCGAAGACAGCGCCGAACGCTTCGCCGACACGATGGTGACGGACCTGCTCGAGGGATTCTAGGAGCGTGCGCTGGAGAATGCAGCGAAGCCGGTTCTCAAGCGTACGCTCCGCCGTGCGGACGGGATGGGCCGAAACACCGAGCCTGCGAGGGGTTTCGGGGCGCTGATCCCCGGCGCCGCGGAGGACTCAGTCGGAAGATTCGGCGGCGGCTGTCCCGGCGGCCGCCTCGGCGCGACGATTCACGAGCCTGGTCAGGCGCGACTTGCGTCGGGCCGCCGCGTTCGGGTGGATCACGCCTCTTCGGGCCGTCGCGTCGATCAGGCTCAGCGTGGATGGGAGAAGCTCGTGCGCCTTCGCCACGTCGCTGTCCGCGGCGGTACGAAGCTGCTTGATCGAGGTGCGGAGTCTGGACATCGCGGCCCGATTCCGATCTCGCCGGATGAGGGACTGCCGGATGCGCTTCTCGGCCTGCTTGCTGTTCGCCATTTCGTGTTCTCTCCGGGCTCGGGGCCGTAGGGTTCGGGTTGGCCGAGCCTTGGGGTAACCGGCGCCGGCGGCGCAGTTTACAGTTGGTCGGCCGGGTTGTCGAGTTGCTGCAGGGCAAGGGCCGCCTCGTCCGAGTCCGGATACTCCTGCCTGACGCGGAGCAACATCTCGTTGCCCAGCTCGCGTTCGCCGAGTTCGATGTGCGCCACGCCAATGCGCAGCATGGAACTCGCGACCTTGTCACTGGCGGGGTAGCGTTCAGCGACCCGGCCGAGTTCGTCGATCGCCGTGCGAAACCTGCCCTGGCCCATGTACGACTCCCCAAGCCAGTACTGGGCGCTGTCCGCGTCCTCGCCGTCGGGGAAGGTGTCGAGGTACCGCTCGAAGCCGGTCGCTGCCTGTTCGTAGTCTCCGCTCAGGTAGTGCTGGTAGGCGGCGTCATACAGTGTCTTCGGCTCCACCGACTGGGCGGGAGGGGTCTGGCGGCTGGCCTCGAGCTGCTCGCTGAGCGTGGCCAGGATCGTTTCCTGGCGCTCGAGCTGGCCCTGCAGGAGGTCGAACTCGTCGCTCACCTGCCCGATTCGTTCAAGAGACGCGTTGAGGGTCCGTCGCTGTTCCTGGGTCGAGGTTCTCAAGGCTTCGACCTCCGCGATGATCTGGCGGAGATCCTCCTTCAGGTCCGCCCTGGCGCTGACGTCGCTCTCCAGCAGTTCTTCGACGGCGCGAGCCACGACGGTCAGGTCGTCGCGGGTGGGCGTTTGGGACCGGAAGGAAGCGACCTGCTGCTCGAGGGCCGCCAGCCCGGCCTCCAGTTCCGTCAACTGGGTCGACGAGGTGCAAGCGAACGCCGGCGCCAGCAGAACACCCGCCAGTATCCGGCTGGCGCGTCCTCGCGCCAGCCGCGTCACATGCGGTCGGTTACGCGGAAGTAGGCGCGCCGGTTCAGTTGCCAGCAGTCCTCGTTCGACTCCTCGCACTGTGGCCGCTCCTCCCCGTAGCTGATCGTTCTCAGGCGATCGCCGGAAATGCCGAGCGAGGTGAGGTAGTCGCGGGCCGAGTTCGCCCTGCGGTCGCCAAGGGCCAGGTTGTAGTCGTTCGTGCCCCGTTCGTCGCAGTGACCTTCGATCGTGATGACGAAGTCCTCGCCGTCCTGGCTCTTGAGGAAGTCGGCGTTCTTGCCGAGCTGCGACCGTGTCGCGTCGGTCAGTGTCGCCTTGTCGAACTCGAAGTAGACATCGCCCAGGAGACCCTTCTCATGGACTTCCTCGTTCGCTTCCACGATGTCCTCGGACCACGGCGAGACGTAGCCCGTCTCGACGGGCGGTTCCGGTGGCGGAGGCACGGGTTCCGGCGGCGGCGGCTCGGCCGCGGGTGGCGGCGGAGGCGGCGGCGGAGGCGGCTCGGGCGCGTCTTTCTTGCAGGCTCCAATGGCCAGCAGGACGAGCGCAGAAAGAATGAGGGCTGGGAACCTTCTGGCCAACATACCGGGACTACTCCTAAAGCCTGGAAACCTGGATCGGTTCGGTTCCCCGGACACTACCAGAGCGGTGCTCGGGCGGCAACAGCGGATTCTCCGGTGCACCTTCAACGTCAGTCGAAGTAGCCGGACCACGAGGGCGAGTAGTTGTTGCCGCGCGTGGTCACCTGGCGCAGGTAGCGGCCGTCGCCGCTCATGATGTAGATCTGGCGACCGCGTCCGCGCTGGCGGGACTCGAAGACGATCCACTCGCCATTGGGGGAGAACGTCGGGTACTCGTGGCTGCCCGGCGCGGCTGTCAGCAGTTGATCCTGACCGGTCACCAGATCGACAACCGCGATGTCGAACCGGTCGCCGCGTTCGGACCGTCGGGCGTACACGAGTTTGCTGCCGTCGGGATGCCAGGAGGCCCCTTCGTTGTACCGGCCATTGACGGTCACCCGCTGGAGATCGCCGCCGTCCATGTTCATCACGTAGATCTGCGGGGTTCCGGAGCGGCTGGAGGTGAAGGCGATGCGGCGGCTGTCCGGTGAACAGTCGGGGTTCGTGTCCTCGCCGCTCGAGCGTGTGATCTGCCGGGGGGAGCCGCCTCCGCGCTCGATGGAGAAGACCTCGGTGCTGCTCTTTCCGCTGCGGCGGACCGGGCGGGAAAAGAGGACGGTTTCGCCGTCCGGGCAGACGCTCGGCGAGTACGCCGGCTGCTCCTCGAAGACGATCGGCGTCTTGCGGCCGGTCGTCAGGTCGGCCCAGTAGACGCCGGGACGTCCCTGGAAGTACGAGAGATAGGCGAGTCCACTGCCGTCGACGGCCCAGACCGGCGAGAGACTGGTCGAGATGTGGCCCGTGATCCGGCGCTGGGCGTGACCGTCGTAGTCCATCAGGAAGATCTCCTTGCTCGCCTGGTCCCGGTCCGAGACAAAGGCGATCGACGTCATCGCGATGCCGCGGCGACCGGTGAAGTAGAGGACGATCTCGTCGGAGAGGGCGTGCGCGATGCGCCGTGCCAGATCGATGCCCCCGCTGAACCGCTTGCCGAGGATGAACTGGCCGCTCGCCAGATCGTAGACCCGCCCCTCGAGGATCAACTCGTCCCCGTTCAGCTTGAACTCCGTCAGGAGGGCGACCTCGTTGCCGTATGCGCGGTACTGCTCGAGGTCTCTGGCGCGGTCGCCGCTCAAACGGACCGCGGAAAGCACCTCAGGACCCTGGACATCGAACAGTTGGGTGAACGCCAGATCTTCGCGGAGGGTCTGCTCGAGTTCGCCCATCGCGTCGAGGAACTCCGGTCTCGCGCCGGGAGGGCGTCCGGCGCGGGGCAACGCGAGATTCAGACGCACCTCCGCGTCGGGCTCGAGAACGAGCTGGAGGTCCGACGGAAGGGGCGCGGGGTCCGTGGCGGCGGCTTCCGGCGCCGTTTGCGGCAGGACGGGAGACACGGCGAGGAGGCAGGGCGCGGCGGCCAGCACCATCATGCGGAGGATTCGAACTCTCATCGTTGGCTCCTGTGTCGTCACCGGATCGTCATCGTGACACCCAGGCTGGGCTTCCGGAAGCTGACCGGCAGCGGCGGCACCGGCGAGGCGAGTTCGATCGCCCTCAAACCGGCATTGTCGAATCGCGTGACCCCGGACGACAGGAGAAGCTCCAGGTCGCTGACGGTGCCGTCGGTCGCGATCCGGAAGAAGACGACCGCCTCCACTCCCTCGATCGGGGGTCTTGTCCAGCGGGCTTTGATCGCGGCCATCAGCCGGGATGTGTAGTAGGCGTAGGTGAAGTCCTCGCTGTCGTAGCCGATCAACGGCGCTTCGGCATCGTCGGAACCCGCCAGCGAGTCGTCCACGGTGCGTTCGGGCTGAAACGGCCGCTCCAGCCGCGGGCGCGGTTCGGGCTCCGGTTCGGGCTCCGGCTCCGGTGGGGGCGGTTCGGGCTCCGATTCCGGTTCGGGCGCTTCGGGGGCGAGGGTCGGAACGTCAGGCGGCGGCTCCTCGGGCTCCGGTTCCGGCTCGGGTTCGGGAACGGACGCCGGTTCCGGTTCTTCCTGCGGTGGTGGTGGTGGAATGGGCTCCGGCCGGATCGTCGGCAGGCGGACGATATCGAGCGGCTGCCGTTCCAGTTGGGTCCGCTCGGCGAACAGCCCGGGGCCGAACAGGAGCCCGCCGATCAGAGTGATGTGCAGGGCCAGCGACGCCGCTAGGCAGGGCCGGCTCAGACCCTGGCCGCGTCGCTCCCGGCCCGCGAGAGCGCGTTCTAGCGGAAGCGTGCGGTCGTCCTGGTTCTGCAAAGGGCCTCGGGCCTCAATCCGCTGGTTGTACGACGAGGGACACGCGATGGATGTCCGCACGCTCAAGAACGTCGAGCACGTCGATGATTCTTCCGTAGGGGACGTCCTCGTCTCCCTTGACGAACACCGCTTCGTAGTTGCGGAGCTCGAGCATCGGGAGCAGCCGGTCGACCAGCAGCGCCGTGGCCACCGGTTCGTCCTTGATGTAGACGAGATCGTTCCGGGCGATCGTGAGAATCATCGGATCCTCGTCCCGGATGGCCAGCGACGCGGGAGATTCCATTTCCGGCAGCGTCACCTCGACCCCCTGGTGCAGCATCGGCGTCGCGATCATGAAGATGATCAGCAGGACGAGCATGACGTCCACCAGGGGCGTGACGTTGATGTCGGCGAGGACCGAATCGTCGCTGTCGGTGTCCTGGAAGAACGCCATTCTGTTCCCTCCGGGAGCTGGCTCAGCCGAAATTCCGTTCGGCCAGGTTCAGGAACTCAAGCGTGAAGTCGTCCATTTCGGCGCGCAACTGGCGGAGCCTGGTGGCCAGGTAGTTGTAACCGACCAGGGCGGGAATCGCGGCAACCAGGCCGGCGGCCGTATTCACCAGCGCCTCGGCGAT
The DNA here is from genome assembly GCA_965220845.1 of Candidatus Multivorans sp. Taxonomy (GTDB): domain Bacteria; phylum Acidobacteriota; class Thermoanaerobaculia; order Multivoradales; family Multivoraceae; genus Multivorans. The sequence continues at coordinate 2,123,777 of CBDCRA010000005.1, read as the reverse complement.
GCCGGGAGCGACCGCGGTGATCGTGGCCGTGCCGGAGGTTCCAATGTCGTTGAAGGCGATCATGATTCCCCACACCGTGCCGAACAGGCCGATGAAGGGAGCTGCCGCGGCGGTCGTCGCCAGCCAGGACGTGTTCCGCGCGAGGACCCGGAGTTCGACGTTGGCAGCCCGGCGGAGAGTCCGTTCCAGGCCCATCAGCGATTGCAGGCGCAGGCCCTCGTCGTCTCCGTGAGGCTCGCGCAACGCCTTGATCTGTGTATCGATCTCGAGGTAACCGGCCTGAAACAGCCCGACCAGGGAGGAGGCTCGATGGTCCGACGCGGCCTTGCCGATGTCGCTGAAGCGGGCGGCCTTGCGGAAGAGGGCCAGGAAGCTCCGATTCTGCCGGCCGGTGCGCCGGAACAGCAGCAGGCGCTGAAGCAGCACGTACCAGGACGAAAGCGACATGAGCACCAGGATCCCGAGAACGATCTTCGCCACCGGGCCCGAACGGAGAAAGAAGTGGATGACCGCGGAGTCGCCGGTCATCGTTGCGAGCTGAATGGCAAACGAAGGCACCGCAGGGAAAACTACCAGACAGATAGACAGACGTCTATGGCTAGAGCTGTCCACTGGAAGATGAGCCTGAAGGAGACGTGGGAATCCACTGGAAGATGAGCCTGAAGCCGTTCAGCGGGAGATCATCGGAGGATGATCGTGTCGCTACAGACCCACCGTCTTCAGAGCCTGGATCAGATCCGGGAGTTCGTCTCTTCAGGCGGGGAGGCGGGCTTTCGGCATACGGACCGGACGTCGGCCTACGAGTTCTGCCGGGTTACGCTGGTGCGGTTCCGCTACGCCTCGCTCGGCCGCCGGGACAAGGGCACGGTCAGGTCGTACCTGGCCAAGGTCACGGGATTGTCCAGAGCCCAGGTCGCCCGTCTGATCCGCCAGTACCGGGAGACGGGCCGGATCGTGGACCGTCGAGGTCCGCCGGGGAACGCGTTCGCGCGTCGCTTCACCAAGGCCGACATCGGCTTGCTGGCCGAGGTCGATGCGGCGCTGGGCCAGATGTGCGGGCACGCGACGCGGGCGGTGATGCGTCGGATGTTCGAGGATTACGGCGACGAGCGCTTCGAGCGCCTGGCGAGCATCTCGAACGGGCACTTCTACAACCTCCGCAACTCGACGACCTACAGGCGACGCCGCACGACCTACCGGAAGACCAGTGCTCGGAAGGTTCAGATCGCCGAACGCCGCAAGCCCCAGCCCAGGGGGCGTCCGGGCTTTGTTCGCGTCGACACGGTGGATCAGGGGGAGAAAGACGGCGAGAAGGGCGTGTTCCACATCAATCTGGTGGACGAGGTGACACAGTGGGAGCATGTCGGCACGGTGCGGGCGATCTCGGAGAGCCGTCTGCTCCAGGTGCTCGAAGAGTTGATCGAGTCCTGCCCCTTCAAGGTGTCGGGCTTCCACGCCGACAACGGCTCGGAGTACATCAACCACCGCGTGGCCGAGATGCTGAACAGGCTCCGGGTCCCGGAGTTCACCAAGTCCCGGCCGCGACGCAGCAACGACAACGCTCTGGTCGAATCCAAGAACGGCAACGTGATCCGGCGTCACTTCGGCGACGGCCACATCCCGAAGCCCTTCGCGGCCGAGGTCAACGTCTTCTGCCGCGACTTCCTCACGCCCTACCTGAACTTCCACCGGCCGTGCCTGTTTCCCACCGAGGTGGTCGACAAGAAGGGGAAGACGAGAAAGCGCTACCGCTACAAGGACACCATGACCCCGTTCGAGAAGCTCAAGTCCCTGCCCGACGTCGAGCAGCACCTGAAACCCGGCGTCGCCATCGCCGACCTCGAAGAACGGGCCCTGACCACCAGCGATCTCGATGCGGCGCTTGCTCTCAACCAGGCCCGCGCCAAACTCTTCGACCTCATCCAGCGGAAGTCCGAACCGCAACGGCGCCGAAGCGCCTGACCTCGATGAAACACCCAACCCCAACCGCTCGCGTGCCCGCCGGCCACCGCCGGCCGGACACCGCGCCTCACCTTGGGCGGCAGACTCCGCTGGCGCTACGTCTGCCGCTCCAGAAACCTCCCCGAACCGCCCCGGATCACTCTCCAACCACCCGCCCGTTCAGGCTCACTTCAGGATTGGATTACGCTTGGCTTGGTGGAGCCGCCCAGGCACCTGCTTCGGTAGCCGCGGACGCGGCGCTATGCTCGCGCGCCCGGCAGGGTGCCGCGGAGACAGGTCTCGGGAGCAAAGGTTGAGGATCGGCGTCTGCATCAAACAGGTACCGGACACGGACTCCCACCTGCGGATCGCCGACTCCGGAAGGGAGATCGACGACAGCGATCTGAACTGGGTCATCTCCAGTTGCGACCTCTGCGCGCTGGAGGAAGCGCTCGTCCTGGCCGAAGCCGAAGTGTCGCGCGGCGAGGAACGGCCGGAGGTGGTCGTGTTCAGCCTCGGTCCGGCGCGGGTCGAAGAGGCGCTGAGAAAGGCCCTGGCGCTTGGCGCCGACCGTGCCGTTCACCTGGCCGGTGAGGCATTGCAGGGAGGCGATGCCCTGGCCGACGGATGCGCTCTGGCGGCGGCACTGACGAAAGATCACTGCGACCTCGTGCTGACCGGAGCCCAGTCGGACGACCTGGGCCAGGCGGCGACTCCGGCGGTGATTGCCGAGATCCTGGGCCTTCCGTACGCCTGGCTGGTCATGGCGGTCGAGCTGGACGCGCACAGGCAGTCGGCGCGCGTCGTCCGGGAACTCGAGGGCGGCATGAACGAGGTTCTGAGGCTGGACCTGCCGGCCGTACTGGCGATTCAGGCCGGCATCAACAAGCCGCGGTTCGCTTCCCTCCGGGGAACGCTTCAGGCTCGCAGGAAGCCGCTCCACCGCGAGGATTGCTCGGCTGTGGATGCGGGCCTGGTGGGAGCCGCGGGCGCCGGGACCGAAACCGAATCCGTCAGCTTGCCGCCTGCCGGCGCCGGCGGTGTAGTAATCGAGGGCGTTTCGGCGGAGGCGGCAGCGGAGGAGTTGCTCGCACACCTCGAACGGGAGGCGGCGCTCTGAACTCGGCGGCACCGGTCGTCTGGCTGATCGAAGGCGCGGGCGGTGGACCGGGGACGCAGGAAGTTCGTGCCTGCGGACGGGCTCTCGGCGGCAACTCCCGGGTCGCCCTTCTGGAGGAAGAGAGTCTCGGCCCTTACTCGCCCGGGCTCTACGCGGAGGCGCTCCACGTCCTGATCTCTCGGGAGAGCGGCGGGGATCCGGCGGCGCCGACAGTGGTTCTCCTCCCGCATACCTACCAGTCGGCGGAGTACGCGCCACGACTCGCGGTACGGCTTGGCGCCGCCTACGTCGCCTCGGTGAGTTCGGCGACGCTCGACGCTGGCGGCGGCCTCCGTTTCAGTCGGGCCATCCTCCAGGCCAGGCTCCGGGCCGAGGTTCGACCGAAGAGGCGACTTGTCGTCGCCACGGTGCAGATCGGCGCGTTCGGCGGCCACGAACCGGTGGAGTCGCCGGAGCGGGTGTTCGAGGTCGGTCGGCCGGCCGACGTCGAACGGCACCGGGAACGCGAGATTCTCGGCCGTGAAGCGGCAGGCGCGGGCGGCGTCGATCTGCCGGGTGCCGAGCGGATCGTCACCGTCGGCCGCGGGGTCGGCGGCCCGGACGAGGTCTCCGTCGCGGCCGACCTGGCCTCGGCGCTGGACGCCGAACTCGGAGCGAGCCGGCCCGTGGTCGACAACGGCTGGCTTCCCCGTGAGCACCAGGTCGGATCGAGCGGCCACGTCGTTGCCCCGAACCTCTACGTCGCCCTCGGCGTATCAGGCTCGATCCAGCACCTGATGGGCATGAGTGGCTCCCGCGTCATCGTCGCCGTCAACAGGGACCCCGAAGCCCCCATCTTCAGCGTCGCCCACTACGGCATCGTCGCCGACCTCCATGACGTCGCGCCGGCGTTGACCCGCCTGCTGGAAGCGAGACGTTCCGGGTAGTCACCCGTCAGCGGCGGGAAGGCTGCGCCAGTTCGAGCAGGCGGCGCAGTTCGAACAGGGCGAGAGACGCGGCGACGGCGGCGTTGAGGGACTCGACAGCTGGGGCGATGGGGATGGCCAGGAGAAGGTCGGCACGAGCGAGGAGGGCGGGCGAGAGGCCTCTGCTCTCGCTGCCGACGGCGAGGAGGATCGGGTCGGTGGGGACGAGGCCCGGCGGGACGCGGTCATCTGAGAACAGTGTCGCCGTGGCAACCCGGCCGTGGTCCGGTGGGTGAGGGGTCAGGGCGAGAAGACGGATATCGGGCGGAAGGCGGTCTACATCGACATCGGTGCACAGGGGGATGCGAAGGAGGCTACCGGCGGAGGCTCGGAGGGCACGGGGGTGGCCGGGTCTGGCGGTGCCTGGCGAAAGAAGCAGGGACACGGCGCCGGCGGCTTCGGCGGATCGGGCCATGGCGCCGAGATTGCCGGGATCCTGGATGCCGTCAGCGTGGAGATGAAGGCCGGGATCCAGCACGGGAGTCGTGCTCTCGGCGGTCTTCCAGGTGCCAGGCGATTCGGCGACAGCCGCGATTCCCTGGGGAGCATCCGCATCCGCCTGCTCGCGGAGACGTTGGGGATCGATCACGGCTGAGCGTGCGCCGGACTCGTGCTCGATGTGGTCTACGAGATCGCCATGCCGGGACTGGAAGTCGGGGGTGACCAGGAGGTGGCGCAGAGTGAGGCCGGCGTCGGCGGCGGCCGCTGCCAGGTGCGGGCCCTCGAGCAGAAGGAGTTCGGCGTTCTTCCGCCCATGCGCGCTGCGCAGTCGCCGGATCGTCCTGACTTGCGGATTGTTCCGGCTGCGGATCATCGCGCTGGCGATGTTATGGCTCGGCGCCGGCTGGCGAGGGAAGTCCCTGGGCGTGGATTTTGTCCTGGAACTTGCTAGTGTCGCGGCCCATGTCGAGGCCCGCGACCGGAATGCGCCGGTTGTTCACTTCCGAGTCGGTTACCGAAGGACATCCCGACAAGGTCGCGGACCAGATCTCGGACGCCGTCCTCGATGCCGCACTGAGCCGGGATCCGAGGGCCCGAGTGGCGTGCGAGACGCTGGTCAGCACCGACCTCGTGGTGCTCGCCGGCGAGATCACGCTTCGTTCCGGCGACGACGAGATCGACTACGAGGCCGTGGCGCGAAAGACGATCCGCGAAATCGGCTATGGCGAAATGGGGGCCGGCTTCGGCGCCGACGACTGTGAAGTGCAGGTTCGGCTCGACGAGCAATCCGCGGACATCGCCCTCGGCGTCGACAGGGGCGGCGCCGGTGACCAGGGAATGATGTTCGGCTACGCCTGCCGGGAGACGGCGGACTTCATGCCGTTGCCGATCGAGCTGGCGCATCGCCTGACGCGGCGGCTTGCCGAGTTGCGCCGTTCGGGGGACTTCGACTGGTTGCGTCCGGACGGCAAGTCCCAGGTCACCGTCGAGTACGGGGAGGATGGGGAAGCCCACCGGATCGACACGGTCGTCGTTTCCACTCAGCATGCGGCCGGCGTCGGGCAGGATGAGATCGAGAGGGTCGTACGCGAACATGTGGCGCGGGCCTCGCTGCCGGACGATCTGTATCGCGAGGACGGCGCCCGGAAGACGAAGCTCCACGTCAATCCCACCGGCAACTTCGTGACCGGCGGTCCGCAGGGGGACTGCGGACTGACGGGACGGAAGATCATCGTCGATACCTACGGCGGCGTCGGTCACCACGGCGGTGGCGCGTTCTCCGGCAAGGATCCGACCAAGGTGGACCGCTCCGCCAGCTACATGGCCCGGTACGTGGCGAAGAACCTCGTGGCGGCCGGGATGGCTGATCGGCTGGAAGTGCAACTGGCGTACGCCATTGGCGTTGCAAAGCCCGTTTCGGTCCACGTGGATTCCTTCGGTACCGCCCGGGAGGGTCTTACGGACCGGCTCCTCGAGGAGATCGTCACGAGCGAGTTCGCCCTCGAACCGCTTGCGATCATCGACGGGCTGAGTCTGCGCCAGCCGCGCTACCTCCAGACCGCGGCCTATGGCCATTTCGGGCGGTCCGAGTTCCCCTGGGAGCAGCTCGACCGGGTCCCCACGCTTCGCCGCGCGGTCGCCTGACGTCAGGTCCGTACGCCCAGAAAGAGGTAGAGCGCCAGCGTCGCGAACAGCGCGTTGGGACTCCAGGCGGCGATCAGCGGCGGCAGGGCCTCGGACTGGCCGAGGGTGGTGAAGACGCTGATCACCGTGTAGTACACGATTCCCACGACGATGGAGATGCCAATGCCGTACAGCGCGCCCTGGCGGCCGAGGCGGAAGGCGAAAGGCAGCGCGACCAGGGCCATCACCAGGCTGACGACAGGCATCGCGGTCTTGTTGTGGAGCTGCATCTCCAGCTCCGGCACGTCCGTTCCCGCTGCCACGAGTTCGTCGATATGGCGGCGGAGTTCGAGCCGGTTCATCTGCTCCGCGTACTTCACCTCCGTGTTGAAGAACTCCGGCTCCTCCGGGAGGTCCACCGGCTGGGGACCGGCGAATCGCTGGCTATTCGTGATCGTCAGGCCGTCGAACTCCCGAATCCAGGCATCCACCAGTTCCCAGCGGCCCTTGCCGTCGCCAGGGACGTACCGGGCCGCGGCCGCGTAGAGACGCCGGGTGAGCCTGTGTTGAGCGTCGAAACGGAACACCTGGAGGCGCCGCAACGTGGCCCGGTCCGCGTCGTAGTGCCGGTAGTTGTAGATGTAGCCGCCACCGTTCTCTTCCTGGGCGAAACGCCACTGACGGTCGGCCCGGTGATAGCTCTTGACGGGACCGGTACCGCCCCGTATCCGGTCCCTCATTTCAACGACTTTCGCGTTCGAGGCCGGTAGCACCGAGTTCTCCAGCGCGGCGCTCAGGAGGGCGACGCCGACCGCCGCGAACAGGGCCGGCACGGCCAGTCGAAACAGGCTGAACCCAAGCGCCTTGGCGGCCACGACTTCGTTGCGCTGGGACAGCAGGCCGAAGGTGACGAGAGTCGTGACCAGGACGAGAACGGGCGCGTTGTCGTAGAAGACCTGGAGGGACAGGTACTGGTAGTACTCGACGAAAACACTGGAACGGACATTGTTCCGGAGCATCTCGTCGACGAGCTGGGTGAAGTCGGAGACGATGAAGACGGCGAGGGCGGCCACGATCGTCACGGCCAGCACCCGAACGAACACGCCGAAGATGTAGCGGTCCAGAACTCCGGGGAAGCGGAAGGTCGGTGGCTCCACGAGAACCTTCACGCGTGCCGGGGTAGGGGAGGAGGCCAGCGACTGCGGCCGCACACGCGCGAGCCGGTGCTCCCGGGCGCGCCGCCTGCGTCCCAGGAGTTCCCGCCGGCGCCCGAGGCGGGCGAAGCGCCGCCACAGGTGATCCCGCGCAAATCGGTCGAGAGCGCTGATCATCAGGCTCTTGTCCCGGTTGCGGCGCCACAGCAGGAAGGTGCCGAGGACGCTCAGAACGATGTTCGGCGCCCACATGGCCAGCCAGGGGGGAAGTTGACCGCTCGCTGCCGCCTCCTCTCCGTTCCCCAGAAGGACGTAGTAGAAGAGGAAGATGCCGACCGACACGAGGAAACCGGAAGAGCGGCCGCCCCGCCGGTTCCGGAAACCGAGCGGGATTCCGTAGAGGCCGAACACCAGACAGGCCGCCGGGATGGCGAACTTCTTGTGGATCTCGACCAACGCCCTGTTCCGCTCCGACGCGGTTCTTCCGGGCTCCACGGTCCGGTCGAAGAGCTCGGGGAGAGTCATGGAACGGACGTCCTTCGCCAGTACCAGTCGCTCTTCGTGCCGGAAGAGGCTGTCCTCGAGTGCGATGTTTGCGTCCCTGAGTCGCTGGAGCTGGTAGGCACCCGGGTTGTTCGTGTCCACCTCGTGGACGTCGGCGACCCCGAACCGAAGGACCGCCTGGCCGGTCGCCTGGTTCAGATCGATGCGGCCGGTTTCGCCCACGATCACCTGCTGTTCCGGGCCCGGCACGGCGTCGGCGAGGAAGACCCCTCGCCAGCCTTCGTCGTTTTCGGGGGTCTCGAAGACGTAGAGGACCCGATCCTGAAGCTGGTCGTAGAAGACCTTCGGCTTGACCTGCTGACTGACGTTTCGGGTCAGAATCGACAGGCGGAGGTCGCTGATCGCCTTGTTGCCCGCGGGTAGCGTGACCGTGCTCAGATAGCCGGTCAGAGCCGCAAGGACCAGGCTCATGAGCAGAATCGGCCGGTAGATCGCCCAGAGGCTGATACCCGAGGCCCTCATCGCCACGAGCTCGCTGTCCGCCGCCAGGCGGCCGATCGCGATGAGGATCGCGAACAGGAAGGCCATCGGGATCGTCAGGACGACGATGTGCGGCAAGCTGTAGCCCAGGAGCTGGAGGGCGACCGCAGCCTCCACGTTGCGGCCGATGATCATCTCCGCGTACTGGAAGAGCTCCTGCATGAGCGCCAGGAACGTGAACACCAGGAGCCCGAGAACGAGCGGTCCCGTCGTTTCACGGAAGATGTAGCGGTCGAGGAGTCGGTACATCGCGGTTTCAGCCGCCATTCTGACTCATCGGCCCGCCTGGCTGCCGGCCCTGGTCGAGTTTACATAATGGACATTATCAGACTCCAGCCATGCGCGAACGCGACCGGTGGGCGGCAACGACGCCCGCGGCGGGCTTCTGCGTGCCGAGCCCTACGGTCCCGTCTCGTCCCGGCCCCGGCGAAGCTCGGCCAGAAGCTCCTCGAGCGCCAGGATGAGGTCGTTCTCTTCCACGACCTCCTGCCTGAAGCTGAGTGACACGCTGAACCGGTCATCGCCCGACCGAAACCGGAACACGTGAGCCTTCTTCCCGGCTTCCTGCCCGGTGCCGCCCGCTTCCGCCACGGCGGCCTCTGCTTCGTGCTCATCCGCGAGGGATCGCCGTTTCCGGATCTCCGCGCGAACTTCCGCGCGCGTCAGGCCGTGCTCCGCGATCCGTTCCAGCATCCGGATCATCGAAGCCTCCGAGCCCAGCTTCATCACCTCGAGCAGAATGGACTTGCTCGACGCCACGCCGAGCCCGGCGGCGGTTTTTCGCGCGCCTCCGGGCATGCGCAGTAGCCCGAGGGATTCCGTCACGCTGACCCGGGACCGGCCGACCGCGACAGCGGCCCGATCGTGGGTGTAGCCATGGCGTTCGACCAGGGTTCGCAGGCCCTCGGCCTCCTCGAATGGCGTCAGATCGGCTCGCTGGAGGTTCTCGACCAGGGCGATTTCGAGGGCGTCTCGGGGCGAGACGTCCATCTCGATCAACGGAATCTCCCTGAGTCCGGCCCGCCGCGCGGCGCGGAAACGGCGTTCACCGGAGATGATCCGGTAGCGGCGGTAGGTCCCCCCGTCCGGGCCGACCTGGTCGATCGGCCGCGCCAGGATCGGTTCGAGCACGCCTCTGGCGCGAATCGAGGCGGTCAGGCCGTCCAGACTTCCGAGTTCGCGCCGAGGCTGATCCGGGTCGGGCTCGATTCGGGCCAGCGGCACCATCCGGCCGACGGGGCGACCGTCGGGACGGCGAACTTCCCCGACATTGTGTGCGGTGCCGGGTCTGGTCTCGCCTTCCTTCGTCGGCATCGGCCGGCTACATCTCGTACTTTCCCAACGTCTTCGGGTCGAGTTCCTCCAGCCACTTCTTCATCTTCTTCTCGTCACCCGCCGTGGGGGCCTCGCCGGCGCCATCGCTCTGGTCGGACTGCTTGACGCGCGCGAGATCGGCCACGGATTGCCGGACGAAGAGTGGCGCACCGGCGCGCAGGGCGAGGGCAATGGCGTCGCTGGGCCTTGCATCGAGAAGGCGATGCTCGCCCGTTCGCTCGACGAGCTCGACCACCGCCAGAAACGTGTTTCCCTCGATCGCTCTCACGACCACCTCGATGACCTCGGCACCCACCAGATCGAGAGCATTCTTCAGCAGGTCGTGAGTCATGGGCCGGCCGGGATCCCTGCCCTCGATCGCAAGCTGGATCGCGCCCGCCTCGAAGATGCCGATCCAGATCGGAACGACCGAACTCTCCTCGGGGTCATGCTCGTGCAGCCGCAGGATCACGATCGGCTGGTTGGAGTTCGGCTCCATCATCAGACCGTGAACCTCGGCCCGGATCTTCCGGTCCTCGGATTCCCCGCGGGTCGACTGAGCCTTGACCTCGTCCGCCGCCATCCCGGTCATCCTACGCCACTGGCGAGAAGTTCGCCCATCAGGGAGTGGTCGTAGGCCTGAAGGGTCCGGACCCGTACGAGCGAGCCGGTTTCCACGGGCCGGTCGGCGACCGGAAAGTGGACGATCCGGTGACAGTCCGTTCGCCCGGACTGGTGTCCGGCACGCCGGCTCCATCCGGTCACGAGGAGGTCGAACTCCGCGCCCACGAGTTCCTCGTTCAGCGCGCGCTGGATCGCGGATTGTGCCTTGAAGACACGCTGCAACCGCTGGTCGGCGACCTCGCGGGGCACCTCGTCCGACGCCGGTAGCCGGATGGCCGCCGTGTTCGGCCTGGGGCTGTACTTGAACGCGAACACCGTCGCGAAACGTACCGTTTCGACCAGCTCCAGGGTGCGCTGGAAGTCCTCTTCGGACTCGCCCGGAAAACCGACGATCAGGTCGGTGGACAGTGCGAGGCCCCCACGTGCAGCTCGCAGGCGGTCTACCAGCGCGAGGTACCCCTCCACCGTGTATCCCCTGCCCATCCGGCGCAGCACGCGATTCGATCCCGACTGCACCGGCAAGTGAAGGTAGGGCGAGATGTTCTCGTGGCGGGCTACGGCGCGGATCATCCGGTCCGTGAAGTCGCGCGGATAGGAGGTCACGAAGCGCAGGCGCTTCAGGCCGGGCAGGACGGCGGCTGCGTTCAGCAGGTCGGCGAAGTCCCGGTCCCGGCCGCTGCCGAACGGCGGCGCAGGTTCGCGCCAGTGGTTCACGGTCTGGCCCAGGAGTTCGATCTCCACGAAGCCGTAGTTCAGAAGGTGCTCGATCTCGCGCAGGATGTCCGCCATCGGCCGGCAGCGCTCCGCTCCCCTTGTGTTCGGGACGACGCAGAAGGTGCAGCGCTTGTCGCAGCCCTCGATGATCGTCACCATGCCCTTGTGGGCGGTGTCCCGGCTGATCGCCTCGAAGTCGTACGGGCGGTCCTCCGGGAAGCCGACCGCCAGGACACGCTCTCCGTTGCGGCTACGTCCGAGAACCGACACGAGCTCCCCTACGCGGCCGGTTCCGACGACGAAGTCGAGATCGGGAATCCGGCGCAGCGCTTCTTCGCCTTCCTGCTGGGCGACGCAGCCGCAGAATCCGATCCTGAGGTTCTCACGGACCCGTTTGAGCAGCCGATACTCGCCCAGCCGGGAGTACGCCTTCTGGGCCGCTTTCTCGCGAACCGAGCAGGAGTTCAGGAGGATCAGGTCGGCCTCCTCGAGTGCGCGCGTCGGCAGCATGCCCTGCTGCATCAACTGCCCGGCCATGCGCTGGCTGTCCAGTTCGTTCATCTGGCAGCCCCACGTCTCAATGTAGAAGCGTTCCACGGCGCGGAGATTACTACTCCCGCAGCCGGAAGCCGGCGGGCCGCGGGTCCAACTGGACCTCGCGCCGTCTCCTAGACCGCGGGCGCGCGAGCCCCGGCGAGAAGTGCCCGGACTTCGCCGGCGGTCGAAGCGGCGACACAGCGTCTGGCGAGCTCCTCCGCGTCGCCGACGTCCACCGTGCGGACGACCTCCTTGGCCAGCGGAATGTTCCGTGGACTCATCGAGAGCTCACGCAGGCCCAGGCCAAGCAACAAGGGCACGCACTCGGGGCTGGCGGCCATTTCGCCGCAGAGCGCCACCGGCACCCTCTGGCGCCGACCGGCCTCGACGACGAGCTGGATCATGCTCAGAACGGCCGGATGCAAGGGCTGGTAGAGGCTGGTCACCTGCTCGTTCGTCCGGTCGACCGCCAGCGCGTACTGGATCAGGTCGTTCGTGCCGATCGACAGGAAGTCCACCTCGGCGGCGAGTTGACGGGCGATCAGAACCGTCGCCGGCACCTCGACCATGGCGCCGATCTCGACGTCCCGCCGGTGTTCGATTCCTTCCGCAGTCAGCTCCGAGCAGATTTCCGCACAGAGGCTGCGCAGCGCCCGAATCTCCTCCACCGCCGTCACCATCGGGACCATGATGCGCAGGTTGCCGAAAGCAGCCGCGCGAAACAGGGCACGCAACTGGCTGCGGAAGATGTCGGTGCGAGCCAGAGTCAGCCGGATACCGCGCAGACCGAGGACCGGGTTCTCCTCCTCCAGCTCGTCAAGGCCGCGTGCGGTCTTGCTTCCGCCCAGGTCGAGCGTACGGACCACGACCGGCCGAGGCGCCAGAGCTTCGAGGAGCCCCCTGACGACGACCAGGTACTCCTCCTCCGTGGGCCGATCCGGACTCTTCTCGAGGTAGAGGAACTCGCTCCTGTAGAGACCGACGCCGGCCGCACCGAAGCGCTGCACGTCCTCGAACTCCTCGGGAATCTCCACGTTGGCGAGCAGTTCGACTCCGACGCCGTCGCGGCTTCGTGCCGGCAGTTTTCTCGCTGCCGTCGTGAGCACCTCTTCCTTCTGCCGGCGGCGGCGCTGAAGGACCCCGTAGAGCTCGAGGATCTCAGGCGTCGGGTGCAGCGTGAAGCATCCTTCTTCCCCGTCGACGATCACCGGATCGTCATCGGCAACGCGGTTCGTGATGTCCACGATGCCGGTGACCAGGGGAACGTCGAGTGCGCGGGCGACGATCGCCGTGTGGGAGTTGGCGCCTCCGACCTCGATCGCGAAGCCCACGGCGCCGCGACGGCCCAGGCGCAGGACCTCGTCCGGCGTCAGTTCGTGGCTGACGACGACGACACTACGATCGAAGTCCACGCCGACGCCGGGGCTGCTCTTCTTGCCGGCCAGGGCGCGCAGAAGGTAGCGGGTGACGTCGCGCAGATCTTCGCCGCGCTCGCGCAGATGCTGGCTCTTGACCTGCGCGAACTTCTCACCGAGGTCGTCGGCTACCGCCTGTACCGCCCATTCGGCGTTCACTCGATCTTCCCGAATCGTCTGGTCGATCCTCCGCGCGAAGGAGGAGTCTCGCAGGATCACGGAGTGGGCATGGAAGATGGACGCCAGATCGCTGCCGAACGTTTCCGCTATCCGGCTTTCGGTGGCCTCCAGTTCGACCTCGACGGACCTCACGGCGGCGCGGAAGCGTTCAACCTCCCGGTCCAGGTCGTGGCTGCGGACCGGCACGCGCAGGACCTGGACACCGTGACCGCGAAGACACACGGCCGGCCCGATCGCGACGCCCGGGGCGGCGGCCGCTCCCTGCAGCGTCTCCTGGACGGTCGGCGTGGCGGACGGCCGGTTCAAGCCTCCTCCCCGAAGCGGGCCCGGATCAGATCGCAAAGGGCGTCCATGGCGGCCTGCTCGTCCTCGCCGCGGCAGCGGACGGTGAGCCTGGCGCCGTGCCCCGCGCCCAGCAGGAGGACGCCGAGAATGCTCTTCGCCTCGGTCTCGCGGCCGTTGGCGCGGAGCACCACGCTCGACTGAAACTGGTTCGCCGTATGCACGAGCCTGGCCGCGGCCCGGGCATGAAGCCCCAGCTCGTTGACGACCTCGACGACGCGTTCTCTCATCTGGCAGGCCGCGCCAGACCGGTCGCCGCCAGCTGGATGCTCTTGCGGCCGTTGCTCCAGGTCCAGTCCGCGAGATCCGGAAGGTCCAGATCGGGAGCACCGCAGCACAGGCTGAGCACCATCGGCAGGTTGACGCCGGTGACCACGGCGGCCCTGGCCACTCCGGCGGCGCGCAGAGCGCTGTTGCAGGGAGTGTCGCCGTACATCTCGGTCAGGATCAGCACGCCGGAACCATGCTCCTGGTCGAGTTGGCGGATCCTCGCTTCGATCAGGCTGGCCGCTTGCTCCCGGCCGGCGTGCCAGTCGACGCAGAGCGCGTGAATCGGCGCGTTGCCGGCATTCGAGTGCTGCCCCGCGATCGCCTTCGCGGATGCGAGCAACTCGCGGGCCAGGTCGCCGTGCGAAACGATGAGGACCGGGACTGTCATGGGTCGGCGATGGCGGCTGTCCGGTGCCGCTCGACGTCGCGATGCTGCAGGCGGATCTGCCATGAACCTGCCGCGAGACGATCGGCCACGGCTTCGGAGACCGCGACCGATCGGTGCCGGCCGCCGGTGCAGCCGATCCCGACTGTCAGGTAGCTCCGCTTCTCGTCGCGAAACCTGGGCAGGAGGTAGGCGAGGAGATCCTCGAGGCGACCGACGAGTTCGCCGAACGCGGTGTGTCCATGCAGGAAGCGCTGGACTTCCGCGTCCGTGCCGGGCTTCTCCCGCAACTCCGCTACGAAGTACGGATTCGGCAGGAATCGGACGTCGAACATCAGGTCGGCGCCTGAAGGAACGCCGAACTTGAAGCCGAAACTGACGATGTTGACCGTCAGTCCGCCGGCGTCGCTGGCGGCGAACTCGTTGTAGATGAGGGCTCGAAGTTCGTGAATGGTCGAATCCGTCGTGTCGAGAACCCGGGAAGCTCTACCCCGCAGCTCGGCGAGTTGCTGGCGCTCCCGGCGAATGCCGTCGATGACCCGCTCCCCCGCCGTTGTCAGGGGATGACGCCGCCGGGTCTCCGAGTAGCGCCGGACGAGGACGCCGTCGGAGCTGTCGAGGAACAGCAGTACCGGTTCGACTACCGCCGGATCCGCCTCGTCCAGGAGTCGGGGCAACTCCTCGGCCAGACCGGGCGTGCGAACGTCCGTGACCAGGGCGATCGCATCGAAGGAGGGTGCGGCGGCTGCTGGTTCCCGGACCAGGTGGCGGAGCAGGGGCAGCGGCAGGTTGTCGATGCAGTGATAGCCCAGATCCTCGAAGCAGCGGGCCACCGTGCTCTTGCCCGAGCCGGAGAGCCCCGTGATGACGAACAGGCGAACCGGCAACTCAGACACGCCCGTTGGCGCACAGCAGCTCGTAGATCTCCTGCGGCTTTCTCGCCTTGAGCAGGCGCTCCTGGCCGCCGCGGTTCATCCACTCCGACACGGCCGCAAGCGCCTTGAGATGGCGGCCGGCGCTCTCCTGGGGCGAGAGCAGGACGAAGAAGACCCGCACCGGCCGGCCGTCCTCGGCGCCATAGTCCACGCCCCGCCGCGAGACCGCGACCGCCAGCACGATGTCCCGCAGGCCACGGATCCGTCCGTGGGGCACGGCCAGGCCGTCTCCGAGCGCGGTGGAGCCCAACTCTTCCCGCTCGCGCAGCGCCGCCAGGACGACGTCCGGATCCGCCAGTCCGAGGATCCGGCAGATGCGCTCGGTCAGGGCGCGCAGGGCACCGTCCCGGTTCTTGGCCTCGAAGTCCGGGAAGATGAGTTGCGGCTTCGCCAGGCTTGCAAGATCCATCGTCGCTCCGCGGTTCCCTCTCAGCTCGTCTCAGAAAATCTGCTTGCGGTCGTTCGATGACGGAATACCGAGTTCATCCCGGTACTTGGCGACTGTGCGCCGGGCGATGTTAATCCCCTCCCGCTGGAGTTGTCGCGTCAAGGCCGAGTCGGAGAGCGGTCTGCGGCCGTCCTCGTCGCCGATCATGTGCCGGAGCTTCCGCTTGATCGTCAAGGAGGAGATCTCCCTGCCCTGGTCGCTGTCGATGCCGCTGTGGAAGAAGAACTTCATCGGGTACAGACCCCGCGGCGTATGGATGTACTTGTTCGAGACGACGCGACTGACCGTCGACTCGTGCATGCCGATGTCGTCCGCGACATCGCGCAGGACCATGGGGCGCAGTTCGTCGATGCCGTGGTCGAAGAAACCACGCTGCTGCCGCAGGATCGACTCCGCCACCTTGTAGATCGTTCTCTGCCGCTGATCCAGGCTCTTCATCAGCCACATGGCGGAACGCATCTTGTCCTTCAGGAACTCGCGGGCCTCGGCCTCGCCTTCCTCGCGCTGCATGCGCTGCAGCATCGTCCGGTACGCCCGGCTGATGCGCAGCTTCGGCAGACCGTCGTCGTTCAACTGGATCGCCCACTCCCCTCCCGTCTTCACGGCGACGACGTCCGGCTCGACGTACTCGGTGCGCTCGTGTGAGAAGAGCCGGCCCGGACGGGTCTCGAGGGCCTTGATCGCCTCCACGGGCGCCTCAAGGGCCGGCAGCGGCGTGCGGAGACGTCGCGCGATCAGGCGAAACTGGCGCCGCGCCAGCAGTTCCCAGCACTCATCGACGATGCGATACGCCAGGCTGCCGGTTTCGCCCCGGACCTCGAGTTGAGCCAGCAGGCACTCGGGCAGCGTGCCCCAGCCGATCCCCGGAGGATCGAAGGTCCGTACCAGGTCCAGTGCGCGGTTCACGTACTCGGCCGGGTATCCGGGTACCGGCACGGGATCCGGTCCGGGTTCCGTCCCATCGTCCCCCGGTGCCGCGACGGCGTTTCCGTTTCCGGAGTGGTTGGCCGAGAAGGCCTCGGCCATCTCCCGGGCAATCGTGACCTCCGCCCGGTAGCGCTCGACTTCGGCGGGTCGGGCCCCGAGGAGCTGGAGTTCCTCGATCGAGGCACGGAGGAACCCGTCCGCATCCAGGTTGCCGATCACCAGTTCCGCGATGTCCCGCAGCGGCGGCTTCGCATCGGAGAACCGCAACTGCCAGAGCAGGTGATCGTAGAGGTCCGGATCCCGGCTGATGCTGTTCTCGAAGGGAACAGCTTCTCTCGTCTCGAAGGTGTTCGGGGCGGTCGACTCGGACCCCAGGTAGTCGTTGAAGTAGGCGTCGAGATCGATGTCCAGCATGGACGGCTCTTCTTCCGGGCCCTGTTCCTCTGCGTCTTCGGGATCTTCCTGGTCCCCGACATCCTCGAGCATCGGGTTCTCCACCATTTCCTGGTTGAGGACGCCCTGGAGCTCCAGCCGTGTCATCTGCAGCAACTTGATCGCCTGCTGCAGGGACGGCGTCATCACCAGCCGCTGGGCCAGCTTGAGCGAGAGCCTCTGTTGGAGCACCATGATCGCGCTTACCGAATGGGGCGGTCCCTGGGGCGGTGGGGTCTTCCGGGGATCGGTCGTGTCGAGTTGCAACGAGCGGCTCGTTCTTCCGCTCTGCCGCAACTGTGTGCCGGCGCGTCCATCCCAGCAAGAGTTATGCCAACCGGACGGTATCACCACCGCGACAGGTGCCGGCCCTCAGAGACTGAACTCGGCGCCGAGGTAAATCTTGCGGACCGTTTCATCCGCCGACAGCTCCGCCGGAGTGCCGGTGCGAAGGATCCTGCCGTCGTTGATGATGTAGGCGCGGTCGGTGATTCTGAGGGTCTCGCGGACGTTGTGATCGGTGATCAGGACCCCGATCCCCATGTCCCGAAGCTGACGCACGATCGCCTGGATGTCGAGAACGGCGATTGGATCGATTCCGGCGAAGGGCTCGTCGAGAAGGATGAAGCTGGGGCCGATCGCCAGCGCGCGGGCGATCTCCAGGCGACGTCGTTCGCCGCCGGAAAGCTGATTCCCCCTCGAGCGCCGCACCGCGACGAGATCGAAGTCGGCGATCAACTGGTTCATCCGGCGCCGCTGCTCGGCGCGGCGGAGACCGAGGGTCTCGAACACGGCGCGGAGGTTGCCTTCGACCGACAGTCGCCGGAACACGGATGGCTCCTGCGGGAGATAACTGATGCCCTGTTGGGCCCGGAGGTACATGGGCAGGTCGGTGATCTCGGTGTCGTCGAAGAACACCCGGCCCTGGTCCGGTCGAGTCAGTCCGACGACGATGTAGAAGGTCGTCGTCTTCCCGGCGCCGTTGGGTCCGAGCAACCCGACGACCTCTCCCTGGGCGACCTCGATCGACACGTCCTGGACGACGGGCCTGCCCCGGTACACCTTCCGCACGTCCTGGGTGCGGATGCGGTGGCGGGATGCCGACGGCTCCGTCACGGGCCGCCGGCTCCGGCAGCCGCACTGCCGGACGGCCTCATTTCGTAGCGGCGCTCGTCGATCCAGTAGTTCAGGCCGGGTCCCCGCAACTCGTCCGTACCGCCACGGAACACGACGTTGCCGGAGAACCGGATGACCCGCTCGGTAAAGGCGTAGACGGCACGGTTCGCCTCGACGGAGCCACCGTAACCGGGGTCGTCGAGCCGAGCGCTGCCGAGGCAGAAGAGCGTCTGCGCCTCGGATCCCGCCCTTGCGGAGTCCTGGTCGCCGGGGATCGCTTCGATCGTCAGTTCGTCGCACTTCAGATTCTGCTCGCCCAGAACAGCAGCGGCCCCTCCGCTGTAACGCAGCTCTCTCCCGTCTTCGTCGTAGTTCATGCGCGCCGCGGAGATCGACCACCGCTCTGTCGCGCTCTCCGTCCCGGTTTCGCCGGCGGTTGCGGTCCGTGCCAGCGGCCGGGAGTGCCAGACAGTCCGGACGTCACCGTTCGCAACCATCCGGCGGCGGTCCTCCGTGATGCGCAACTGGGCCGCCGCGAGGAGGTCGGGGCCGCGCCGCACCTCCACGCCGTCGCGGAACCGGCTCTCACCCGCTTCGCAGAGCAGCGCTTCACCGGCCGTGATGACCGAGGCGCCGCCATCGGAAGCCCCTCCTTCCGACGGAGACACGCCGCCGAACGGCAGTGCGCCAGCGCTTGCGTCGCCGCTGCCGTCGAACGTGAGGCGCACTCCTCCACTCGCCTCGGCACATCGGTTCCCCTGGTCGAAGAGGACCCTGGAACCTTCGAGTTCTCCCTGGGAGAGAACCAGCTTTGCGGGCTGGCCACGAAAGTCGACGCGTTGCGTCGAGGGATCGATCGTCGCCTCTTCGGCCCGGGCGAACACCGTCGTTTCGCTTCGATCGGTCAGTTCCACGTTGCCCCCAAGTGTCAGTTCGACAAGGACACCTTCCTCGTCGAAGCGTCCGGCGGCAACGACGCTCGATGCCTGTCGGAGCGGACGTTGTCTGTCTGGCACGAGCTCGTGAAGCTCGACCCTCCCGCGCGAGGAGAACTCCGCCAGCACGCCCTCCAGGAAGCTGAACTCGAGGAGCCTTGCCCGGATGCGGCGCTGCGACCCGTCTCCGTAGTCGATCCGCAACACGGCGGGTCCGCCCCAGCTCGGACCGCTCAGGTCGATCCGGCTCGGAGACTGGGCGTCGTCGAATCGGACGTCCAGGGCATCACCGCGCAGGACGAGGGTGGATTCCCCGACCAGACGGCCGGTGCCTTCGACGTCGGGTTCCGTGGTTTCGAGCGGAGCCCTCAGCTCGATCTCACCTCGCGCCTCGAGCCCTGCCAGGCCACCGGCCTCCCCCTCATGCAGGGTCAGCGAGCGGGCCACGAGCGTGAAGCGCCCGATCGCCATCTCGGCTCCGCCGAGCGCCCGTACGATCCCCTCGCGCCAGCGGTACTCCAGGGTCTCGGCGACAAGGGAGAGCGACGCGGACGGGTCGGCCTCGACGCCACTGTCGGACTCCTCCGCGCCGACCAGACGAACGCCGCCGCCCATACGGGCAATCTCCTCGCGAAAGTCCATCCGCAGGTCGTCGCCCTGAACGGTGACGCCCTCGAAACGGAAACGGCTGTCGTCCGCCGCGGTCAGGACCATGCCGCCGGCCGCCAGCTCCAGCCAGTCGGCATCGACAGCCAGCCCGTTGGTTCCCTGGAGAGCGACCGAACCCTCAAGGTGGGTCGCCTTCGTCTCCTCGTTGTAGGTCGCGCGATCCGCGCGCAGGAAGTAGTGATCATCGCCTTGCGGATAGGCGACCTCGACCTGGCTGAGATTCACGTTGCCCTGGTCGTCGGAACTCGTCCGGGCGCCACGGATGCGGAACACCTCGATCCCCTCGCGCTCGAGCGTCGACTCGAACTCCTCCGCACTGAGCTGGGCCGTTTCGGCGACCGCTTCCGGTTCTTCAGTGGCTTCGACGGTCTCTTCGGCGCCAGCATCCGGTCTGGCTGTGGCACGCTCCTCCCGTCCCTGAAGGAACAGCGCGGTCAGGCCGCCGACGCCGGAGACCAGCGCCAGCAGCAGGGCGGCCCTCAGCAGGCGGTTGCGCAGTTGCCGGCGGCGGCCGAAGTTCGGAGCGCGCCGGCGCCTCGGTCCGTAGGTGGAGCCGGGCCCTTCCGCCGGGGATGTCGCCTCTGAGGACCTTGTCTCCTGCGGCTCGTGAGGAGCGTCCGGCGTCATGCCGACATTCTACGTTCCCTCGTCTCGTGGCTTCCGATCCGCCGGGCGTCTTCGATTCTCACTACCGGACCGCCCTGGTAGGAATCCCACTCCAGGGCGCCGAGAACCTCGAAACGACCGTCGAGACTCGCCGCCCGCTCCTTCCAGCCCCATCCGAGCAGCCAGACGGGGCGGCTTCCTTCCGAGCGCCCATCGCCGGCAGCCCGGACGCGAAGCTTGACGTGGTCTTCGCCGAACTCACGTAGCGGGCCGGCGCGTTCGAGCGGACCGAGCCGGATCAGGGGCCGGCGGTTCGCCTCCCCGTGTGGCTCCAGCCTGGCCAACTCCGCGTAGAGCTCCGGACCGATCTGCCCGGCGGAAAGCTCCAGTTCGTACTCGCGCCGCCGTACGAGGATCTCTGGCGGCCACTCGGCGGCGCCTTCCATTGCGCTCCTGAGATCCGGCAACTCGGAAACCGCCACGGAAAGGCCGATCGCCTGGGGATGGCCGCCGAAACGGATCGTCCGGTCCTGAAAACCCGCCACGAAGGAATGAAGATCGAGGCCCGGGATGCTGCGGCCTGATCCGGTGCCGGTGTCCCCGTCCACTCCCAGGAGGATCACCGGGCGGTGGAGATCCCGCGCAAGGCGCCCGGCAGCGATCCCCACGACGCCGCGGTGCCATTCCGGGCTCCAGGCCACCAGAACGCCTGGTAGCGGGTCACGGGCAGCAAAGAACTCGGCGGCCTGCCTGACGACCCGCCGCTCCTCCGCCTGACGGTTGCGGTTCAGGGCGTCGAGCTCGCGGGCGAGACGATCCGCCTCCGTCGAATCCGTCGTCAGGAGCAATCGAAGCGCGAGCTCGGCGTCGGCGAGTCGCCCGGCGGCGTTGATCCGCGGTCCAAGACGGAACGCGACCTCGGTCGACGATACGGAGCCCCGGACGCGCGCCACGCGTTTCAGCGCCCGCAGTCCCGGAGAGCGCGCCGCCGAGAGGGCCCGAAGGCCAAGTGCGGCGATCACGCGGTTCTCTCCCACCAGTGGCACGACGTCGGCGATCGTCCCCAGGCACGCGACGCGCAGCAGAGCAGCCAGCGGCTCGGCCCGACCGCTTCGCCGCAGCACCCCCTGCGCCAGCTTGAAGGCGAGTCCGGCCCCGCAGAGGTGCCGGAACGGATAGTCGCAGTCGTCCTGGAGCGGATTGATCTGGATCGCCCGCGAGGGGAAGTCGCTGCCGACCACGTGGTGGTCGGTCACGATCACGTCGATGCCACGCTCGATCGCCGCCAGCACCGCACCGCCGGAAGTCGTTCCGCAGTCCACGGTGACGATCAGGGAGGCGCCGGCGCGATGCGCCTTCTCCACCTGGAGGACCTGGAAACCGTAGCCTTCTGTGAGCCGCTTCGGCAGGATCGGAACAACCTTCGCACCAAGCGCCCGCGACACCGCGGTGAGGAGGGCGCAGGCGGTCACGCCGTCCACGTCGTAGTCTCCGACGACGGCCACCGTTGCGCCGTCCCGGCAGGCTCTGCGCAGCCGTTCCACCGCTTCCTCCATGCCGTGCAGCAGGAAGGGATCGTGCAGCTCGCGTCGATGGGGCGCCAGGAACGCGTCCGCTTCCGAGGGCGTGCTGACACCTCTACGGGCGAGCGGCGCCGACAGCAGGCCGTAGCCCGCCTCCGCCAGCGCGCCGGCTGCTCCGGGCGTCGCTTTCTCCAGCCACTCCGCCGTGTCGATTGGTCTCTCCTCCACGACAGGTCGACCCGTCACATCAGATCCTGAGGGTCGACGTCTACCGTGAGGTCGGCCGCCGGCGTGGGCGCCACGGCTCTCGCCAGACTCCTCAGCTCCCCTCCGTTTACCGAGCGCATCAGGAACTGGAAGCGCCATTGCCCCTTGAGGCGCTCCAGGGGCGCCGGCGCGGGCCCTGAGAAGCGGACCCGCGCGGCGAGCTCGTGGCTGCGGGCCGCGGCCGCCAACTCCTCGATCCGGGAACGGCCCCGATCACGGTTCCGGTCGCGCACGACGAGCTGGACCATGCGGGTGAACGGCGGGTAGTGGAAGGTCCGGCGAAAGCGCATTTCGTGGCGGGCGAAGGCCTCGTCGTCCTGGTTCAGGACGGCCTGAATCGCGTAGTGGTCCGGATGGTATGTCTGAATCACGAAGCGGCCGGCGCGCTCGCCTCGGCCGGCGCGGCCGGCAAGCTGCGTCAGGAGCGCGTAGCTCCGTTCGGCCGCGCGGAAATCCGGGAACCCGAGGTAGGAGTCCGCGGCCAGCACGGCCGCGAGAGCGACGTTGGGGAAGTGGTGTCCCTTGGAGATCATCTGGGTGCCGATCAGGATGTCGGTCTTCCCGGAGCGAAACCGTTCGAGTACCGCGGCGGCGCCTCCGACGCGACGTGTCGTGTCGCGGTCCAGCACGTCCACGGTAGCCTCCGGGAAGCGCTTCCGGACCTCCTCCTCCACCCGCTCCGTGCCCGCCCCGATCGGTTGCAGCGCATCCTCCTCTCCACACTCGGGACAGACGCGCGGAACCGGAGCGTGGCCGCCGCAGTAGTGACAGATCAGCCGTCCTTCGCGGCGGTGGTAGCTCTTCGGCAGGCCGCAATCCTCACACGGCATGTTCTCGCCGCAGGCGCGGCACAGCAGTTGCGGCGAGTAACCACGGCGGTTGCGCAGCAGGATGACCTGTTCACCGCACTGCAGGCTGTTCTCCATCTCCTGGACCAGCAGCCGCGAGAAGGCGACGTCACCGGGCCGGCGGGGCCGATCTCCGGGTTCCTTGCGGAGGTCGACGAGGATCGCCTCCGGAAGCGCCCCGAAGCCGACCCTGGCGGTCAGACGGAGCTTCCGATACCGACCCCGCTCGACGTTCAGGCGGGTCTCGAGACTCGGGGTCGCGGAAACCAGGAGAGCTGTCGCCGCCGAGGTCCTGGCTCGCACCAGGGCCAGGTCCCGGCCGCTGTACCGTGGACGCGTGTCCTGCTTGTAGGCGCCGTCCTGTTCCTCGTCGACGACGATCAGGCCCAGGTTTCGGGCGGGAGCGAAGACCGCGGAACGTGGGCCGATGACGACTCGAGCCTCGCCGTCGCGGATCCGCTCCCACTCCTGGCGTCGTTCAGCGCTACCCAGGTTCGAATGGAGCATGGCGACCCGGTCGCGGAAGCGTTCCTGGAGGGCGCGCGCCAGGGCCGGGACCAGAGCGATCTCAGGCACGAGGATGACGACGGACCGGCTCTCCTCGAGGGCCGCGGCGGCCCCCCGCAGGTACACCTCCGTCTTTCCTGAACCCGTCATGCCACCCAGGAAGCAGGGCCGGAAGCGACCGCTGCGGACCTGTTCCACGAGTTCCCGCGCAGCCGCCGCCTGATCGGGTCGTAGCGCGAAGGGCGCCGGCGCGGCGTCCCCCTGGAGGCGGTGGCGAGCCAGATCGATCGCCTCGATCTGGGTGAAGGAACGGAGCACACCGAGCGTCACCAACCGGCGCACGACCGCCGCCGAACAACCGACTCCGTCGCGCACTTCCCGAATGGTGGCCGGCCGGCCGAGAGCCGCCAGGTACTCGACGACCGCCCTGCCGGCCGGCGAGCGGCCGCAACGGTCGAGTTGGCTCTTGCGGTCTCCGGGCGGCAGCTCGACCGCCTGGCGGTAGCGGGCGCTCCGTCCGCCGGGCTCGTGAATGCGGAGATGCCGGCCTTCGCGCCATTGATCGATCCGGTCCGGCAACGTGGTGTCGCCGAGTTCGGCCCAGACTTCGGTCAGGGCGACTCGGCCCCGCTCCAGCAGGAAACGCTGGAAGGCCCGGTCCGCCGGATCGCGGCAATCTGCCAGCGCTCCGCGGTTCGTGAGTTCCACGCGGCGGTCACCCCAGGCAGGAAGCACTCCCGGCAGCAGGGTCTTCAGCACTTCGCCGATCGGCGCCGCGTAGTAGGACGCCGTGAAGTCGGCGAGCCTCATCAAGTCGTCGGGCAGCAACGGCTCGAAGTCGATCACCGACTCGATCGATCGCAGTTCACTGTCCAGACCGGCGGGCGGCGCCGACGGCAGATCGACGATCCAGCCGACAAGGCGGCGCCGCCCGACAGGTACCCGGACGCGCACTCCAACCCGGGCGAGCCCACGCCACGGCCGCGGCACCCGGTAGGTCAGGGGTTCGGGCAGCGGCAGCGGAACCGCGACGGCAGCGTACTCGGCCGCCTCAATCGTGGGCGGTTCGGTCCTCATTCAGGCAGTTTCCACATACGCCGGCCGTCAACTGGACCTCGGGCACATGGACCCCGCAGCGCCGGCACCGGAGAAGGGCTTTCGGTTGGCCGCCACCCGACGTCGTCGCGGCGCGGCTGCGCGACGCTCCTGCGCCGGCGGTCGGACCGCCGCCCGCCGTGCGGCGCAGAACCTGCAGCAGCCTCAGCAGGGAGCGTGCTTCCGCGGCTCGTGGCGACCGCAACGCGCCGCGGATCATCCGGGCGATCCACATCCACGCCAGCAGGATGGCGATCAGTATGACGAGGAGCCGTGTCACCGTCTCGCGAACCCGTTGCGGTCTTCGGGTTGAACGCCCGGCTTCTGATCGATCCTGCCCCGGTCGGGTGTCAGGAGCCGGGACCGCGGCGGTCGCGCAGGCTCAACTCGCCTTGGCCTTGGAGATCTTGTCCAGGCTGGTCGTAAGCGCCTTCTCGACCAGCTCCTCGGCGCTCTCTTCGCTGATTTCACGGACGTGAAGCACCTCACTCACGATGAAGTACCTGGCCTTCTCGTACATCTTCTTCTCGCGGAACGAGAGGCTCTTCTTCTGGCTCACCAGACGGAGATTCTTGAGCACCTCGGCGGCATCGGTCAGCTCACCGGTCCGCATCTTGTCCAGGTTCTGCTTGTAGCGCCCCTTCCAGTCCTTGTAGACGTCGATATTCCCGTCCTCGATCAGGGCAAGGAGGTCCTTGATCTCCCGCTCCTTGGCCAGGCGTCGCAGGCCGACGCGGTCCAGGTTCTCTTCGGGAACCATCACTTTGGAGTCGTTCGCCAGCAGGCGCAGGTGGTAGTAGGTCTGCTTCTCACCGCCATCCGGTGCGCTCACCGCGATTCGCTCTACTACACTGACCCCGTGGTTGGGGTACACGACCTTCTCACCCACTCGGAACACTCTGATCTCCCTTCAAACTGGTGGCAGGTGCACACTTCGGCAGGATCGCCGGAACGCTGTCTTCAGTTCCGGGATCGGCCGCGAGTTGCTTGTCTGGCGCTGTGTGCCTAAGTTACAGAAAATCACGCAGTTAACGGTCGCTCATTGTAGCCGCAGAGGGCCCTGGCGTCAAGTTGTTCCCGCCCCGTTTGCGCCAGAGCGGCACGGCTGGCTCTAAGTCACTGACACCGCTGGGTTTGACGGCTTCACGCTGGAACTGGGGCAGCGGTCCTGCTACTGTGGGTCACCTTCTCCGCGCGAGCGCTCTGCTCGTCCAGTTTCGTGCCGGAGTGGCGGAATGGCAGACGCAGGGGACTCAAAATCCCCCGCCCGCAAGGGCGTGTGGGTTCGACTCCCACCTCCGGCACCACCACGGCCTTGCGCAGCCTCCTAGCTGTCGGAGTCGGCGTCGTCGACGAGTTCGATGCCTTCCTGCTCCAGCAGGACGCCGATCGCGCGGAAGTAGGCCAGTAGAGCGCGCCGGTAGCCCGTGATGGCTTCGACTTCGCGGCTGCGGGCCGCCGTCAGGTCCTCCTGGATCTCGAGGACCTGGAAACTGGTCCACAGACCGTTCTCGTAGCGCTTCTGGGCGGCGTCGAGGTTCTTCTCCGCCAGTTCCCGCGACACCCGGGCCGAGTCGATCTGCTTGCCCGCGGTCTCCACGCCCCGCGCCGCCGTCCGCACTTCCGTGCGGATCGTCAGCATCAGGTCCTGCAGCTCCAGCCGTCCCTGGTCGAGCGACAGGTCGGCTATCCGGCTCTGCGCCCTCGCCGCGCGGTTCTGGAGCGGCTTCGACAGGTTGAGGCCCACGGTCCAGCCCTCGAAGACCTGGCCCAGAATCCCTTCGTAGAACTGACCGAGCGTCGACAGGAAGTCGAGGGAATCGACGCGAATGTACTCCTCCGGACAGGGTTCGAAGAGATCCGCGATGCTGGGCGGACCAGGCCGCTCGCAGGCGGTCCGGTCGCCACCGAGGGCGTTCCGACCGTAGCTCACGCTCAGGTTCAGGTCGGGCCTCCGCTGGTTGCGGAGAAAGGTGGAGTCGATCTCCAGCGTTTCGATCTGGAGCTCCTGGCGATCTATCTCGACTCGTTTGTTGAGCGCCGAACTCAGCGACGCTTCCAGGTCGATCGCGACCCGCGAGATCTCGGGCGAGGTCGTCGGAACGATCTCCAGGTCCCAGAAAGACCGCTCGTCCAGGTTCAGCAGACGCCGCAGCTCGTCGGCCGCGTCCTCGATCAGCGCCTGGACCCGGATGATCTCCTCCTCGCGGGTCGCGATCCCGGCCTCGCTCTGAACGAGTTCGAGCGGCGCCAACGTCCCCACTTCGATCTGGATGCGGTTCATCTCGTGCAGCTCGCGGGCCAGCGCCAGACTCTCCTCCGCTACCTTGAGCTGTTCCAGGCCCTCTACCAGCGCCCAGTAGCCGTTGGCCACCGTCTGCACCGTGTCGATCACCTGGACCGCGAGATCTCCCATGCTGATGTCGCTGTTCAGCCGGGCGACCGCCAGGTTCCGCTCGGTGATCCGCTTGCCCCGGTTCCGCAGCAGCGGCTGGTCGAACGCGAACTGCAGGCTGGACCGCAGGCTCGGGTTGATGTCGGAGAACCGGGAGTTGGACGAAGACCGGCTGTTCTGCCAGTTGATGGAGAACGTACCGCCCGAGGAAACCGGCTGCTGGAGGTCGACATTCGCGGTGATCGTCTCGTTCTCGGTGACCAGGGCGCCGTCGAGCTGCGAGGCGGAGGGCCGGCTGTCGCTGTTGACGCTGGTGTTGACCCCGAGCACCGTGTCGTAGATGCCGTACGCCTGGTCGATCTGGAACAGCGACTGGGAGCGCTGGTAGCGCTGGACCAGCAGTCCGAGGTTGTTCTGCAGCGCGATCGCGATCGCCCGGTCCAGTTCCAGCCGGAGCTGCCCGTCGGCGATGTCCAGATCCGGTGGGATCGGCTCGGTGATCCAGGTCGAACCGACCTGTACCTGGCCCGCTGCCGGGGGGCCCCAGACGGCGGCCGGGACGAGGACGGTGCAGAGAGCGAGGATCGGCGCCGCGGACTTGCGGACGCTCTGCTTTGGGAACAGGTTCATCGGGCTGTGTTCCTTCCTTCGACGGCGCCCTGACCGCAACGGGCACGGCGCGTCGTGTCTTTCCTCTTTGACGCGAGAGGCGCGAGGTTGTTTCAACAACCCTACGCCGGATCCTGCCGGAGCGCCGGTCTGGCGCGCCGGGCGGGCAAGCCTAAGCGATGCCGGGGCGAGGCCCGGGGAGACACGCGCCGGGGACACCCGGCGACCGTCAGCCGTCGACCAGCCCGAGAGCGATACGACGCGCTTCCTCGAGCGTGCCGGCCTGCCGCTCCGGGGGGAGACTCCGAAGAATGTCGAGCGTCCGGAGAGTCCTCGCGACGGATCCCGTGAGACCGCAGATGACGACATCGGTCTGCTCGACCGAGGCCACTTTCAGGAGACGCTGGATCACCATCGCCGCGCTGTCGTCGAGATAGACCGCGTCCGAGAAATCGAAGATGACGACCTCGTGGTCCTTGATGTCGCCGCCGATCACGGTCGTCAACTTGCTCGAGGAGGCCACCGTGAGGGTCCCCTTGAGGGCCACCAGGCCGACCCGCGCCGAGTAGGGGTCGACGCTGGCTCGCTCCTCGCGCTCGCTGACAAACGTCCGGTCGAGGAGCGGGACCGAGATCACACTGTCGAGCTCGAGCCCCTCCAGACGCCGCGCGTGCGCCATCCCCGCCGCGATCAGCCCCACGGCGACCGCCGTGACGAGGTCGACGAAGACCGTCAGACCCAACGTCAACAGCATGACGAAGAGGTGCTCCCGGCGGATTCGGTGAATGCGCGCGAGCAGCGGCCAGTCGATGATGTCCCACCCCACTTTCATCATGATCGCCGCCAGAACGGCGTGGGGAACCGGTTCGACCAGCGGCCCGAGGCCCAGAGCGAGAAGCAGGAGGAAGAGCGCACGCAGAGCGCCGGACACGGGTGTCGAGCCGCCGGCGCGGATGTTCACGACCGTTCCCATCGTGGCGCCGGCGCCCGGCAGGCCGCCGAGCACTCCGGAGACCATGTTGCCGATGCCCTGGCCGATCAGCTCGCGGTCGGGCTTGTGGCGGGTGCCGGTCAGCGAGTCGGCCACCAGCGATGTCAGGAGGCTGTCGACCGACCCCAGCAGCGCGAGGATCAGGGCCGGCTGGAACGCCTGCAGCAGGAAGCCCGCGCTCGGCAGACCGATCTTGAGCGTCGGCAGCCCCGCAGGGACGGGACCGAGGGCCGGAGCACCGCTCAACCACAGGATGCCCACGCCGGAACCGAGAACGAGGGCGAGCAGGGGCCCAGGGAAGTACCGCGAGAGCCGGCGGGGCCAAAGGAAGCCGGCCGCCAGGGTCACGGCGCCGATGGCGACAGCGCTCAGGTTCGCCCCGGCCACCGCCTCCGGCATCGCGCGAACGGCGCCCAGTGCTCCACCCGCCGCGGGAGGGGCGCCGAGGAACGGCAGGACCTGGATCAGGATGACGATGACGCCGATTCCGGACATGAAACCGGAGACGACGACGTACGGCGTGTACGCCACGAAACGGCCGATCCTCGCCAGGCCCAGGAGCATCTGGAGCAGGCCGCCCAGGACGACGACGGTCAGCGCCTCCGTGAGGTTGGAAGCATGGGTCGTGAGGATGACCGTCATGGCGACGGTCATCGGCGCCGTGGGCCCCGAGATCTGGGACCTCGTGCCGCCGAACACGGCGGCGAAGAACCCGACGGCGATGGCGCCGTGCAGGCCGGCCACCGCTCCCATGCCGGAGGCGACACCGAGCGCCAGAGCCACGGGCAGAGCGACGACGGTGGCGGTCAGCGCTCCGAACAGATCGCCGCGGAAGGTCGCGACGTCGTACTTCACGCCGGAGGCACTCCGACCCACAGTGCGGCCTCTCTTTCTGGCCCTTCCGTGCGCATCGTCCCGGGACTCCTCCTACCTGTGGACCCCATGCTACATTCCCGTCGCCATGCATGTCCTCGAAGGTCTTCCGGAGCCCCGCCGCGGCAAGGTTCGCGACATCTACGATCTCGGCGATCGCCTGCTGCTCGTGGCCAGCGACCGCGTATCCGCCTACGACTTCGTCCTCTCTCCGGAGATTCCGGACAAGGGCAAGGTACTGAACCAGTTGACGAACTTCTGGTTCGACCGGCTCGGCGACGTCATCCCGAATCACCTGATCGAGACGGATGTACGCCGCTTCCCCGCCGACCTGCAGCCACACGCCGACTACCTGAACGGACGGTCAGTGCTCGTGAGAAAAGCGGAGGTCGTGCCTTACGAATGCGTGGCCAGGGGCTACCTCGCCGGCAGCGCGTTCCGGGAGTACCAGGAGACGGGACGGGCCTGTGGCCACGACCTGCCGGCCGGGATGGCGCGGGCCGCGCAACTGGATGAAGCGATCTTCACCCCGGCGACGAAGGCGGAGGAAGGCCACGACGAGAACATCGACTACGACACACTGGTCGAAGGCGTCGGCGACGAGATGGCGGCAACCCTGCGGCGAGTGACGCTCGAGCTCTTCAACCGGGGTCGGGAACTCGCGGCCGCTCGCGGCCTCATCCTCGCCGACACCAAGTTCGAGTTCGGCATGGTCGAGGGCCGTCTGATCCTGATCGACGAAGTGCTGACTCCGGATTCGTCGCGCTACTGGGACGCGGCCCAGTGGAGCCCGGGTACCGAGCCTGTTTCCTTCGACAAGCAGCCGGTCCGCGACTGGGTCGCCGGGACGGGCTGGGACAAAGCCTCCGCACCGCCGGAACTGACTCCCGAGGTGGTCAACGAGACGAGGGAGCGCTATCTCGACGCGTTCCGCCGGGTCACCGGCCGCGACCCGGTTCTCTAGCGCGCCGCGGGGGCTCCGGTCACGAGGCGCGGCAGGCGCCGGTTCAGGCCGCACCAGACCTCGTAGGCCGCGATGCCGGCGCGGGCCGCCAGTTCGCCGACGCCGATGCGCTGCTCTCCCTGTCTTCCGAGCAGGACGCACTCGTCACCGATCGCGACGCCCGGAACCCGGGTGACGTCGACGGTCAGCGAATCCATGCTGATCTGGCCGACGATCGGGCAGCGCTCTTCCCTGATGAGGACTTCACCGCCGGTAAAGCCCGTGCTGAAGCCGTCTCCGTAGCCGACCCGGATGAGGGCGATCCTGGCCGAATCGGGCGCGCGCCAGGTGCGCCGGTAGCCCACGCCGGCGCCGGCCGGCACCGGCCTCACGTCGACGACCGGCGCCTTCACGCTCATGACCGGCCGAAGGGCGGGCGTTTCCGAACCATTGACCAGGGTCGCCAGATCGAGCCCGTAGAGAGCACCGCCGACCCGCACCGCGGTCCAGCGGACTGAGGCGCCCCGCAGCGCCGCGGACGAGTTCGCGAGGTGCACCTGAACGGAACGGCGCTCACTCGAGTCGAGAAGCTCGACGGCGGCGGCGAAGCGCCGTTCCTGCTCACCGGTGAAGGAGCTTGCGGCCAGTTCGGACTCGGCCAGGTGAGACATCAGGCCCGCAAGCCGGAACTCCGGCGCGGAGCGCAGGTGGTCGAGCGCGGCCGGCCAGTCGGCCAGTTTCAGGCCAGCCCGACTCATGCCGGTGTCCAGTTCGACGACAACCTCCAGCGCCTCTCCCGCGCCCGCCCCGCTACGGCCCAGCCAGGCACTCCAGGCTGTCAGTTGCCCCAGGCGCGTGAGCACCGGCGTTGCATTCCGGCGAACGACGCGATCCAGATCCGCGGACGATTCCGGGCCGCCGAGCAGCAGGATGCGCCCGCCGTACCCGGCGTCGCGGAGCTCCTCGACTTCCGGGGCGCCAGCCACCGCCAGACCGTCGACGCCGAGGCGCTCGAGTTCCAGGGCCACGGCCGGCGCGCCGTGGCCGTAGGCGTCCGCCTTGACGACTCCGAAAACGGCGGCCTGGCCGACCGCCT
Source organism: Candidatus Multivorans sp. (assembly GCA_965220845.1). GTDB lineage: Bacteria > Acidobacteriota > Thermoanaerobaculia > Multivoradales > Multivoraceae > Multivorans. Next base: position 2,092,493 of record CBDCRA010000005.1, on the reverse strand, counting down.
GTCGCACCGCGCCCAGGTTGACCGCCAGGGCGCCGAGATCGATCTCGACCCGCGCGCCTGCGCTGGAGCTCAGTTCGGCCCCTCCGGCGGCGCGTGATGGCCGTCGTAGTTACGGAACGTCGTCGTGTCGCCGAGAAAGACGAGGCGTACGGAGCCCGTCTCGCCGTTCCGGTGCTTGGCGATGATCAGGTCGGCCAGACCTTCGACGTCAGGATCCTCCGGCTCGTACACCTCTTCGCGATACACGAACATGACGATGTCGGCGTCCTGCTCGATGTTCCCCGACTCCCGGAGATCGGCGAGCTGCGGCCGGTGATCCTTGCCCCTTCGCTCCGGTAGCCGCGAGAGCTGCGACAGGGCAACGACCGGCACTTCCAATTCCTTGGCCAACTGCTTCAGGCCTCGCGTGATGGCGCCAATCTCCAGGTTGCGGTTTTCGTACCGGCCACCCGCGTTCATCAACTGGAGATAATCGACGACCAGCAGCGAGAGGCCGCTCTGCGCCTTCAGGCGACGCGCCTTGGACGCGACCTCGAGCAGCGACGGGTTCGCCGAGTCGTCGATGAACAGCGGCGAGTCACGACTGCTGGAGACCGCCTCGTGCAGGCGTCTCCAGTCCCGCGGCGACAACTGGCCGCCGCGCAGGCGATGAAACGGGATGTCGGTCGTCGAACACAGGACCCGCATGCCGATCTCCCGCTCGCTCATCTCCAGCGAGAAGAAACCCGCGGCTCGACCCTCCTGATGAGCGACATGAGCGGCGATGTTCAGCGCCAGACTCGTCTTCCCCATTCCCGGCCGGCCGGCGACGATGACCAGGTTGCCCGGCTGCAGGCCGTGGGTCATCCGGTCGAGGTCGACGAACCCGGTGCGCAGGCCCGGGAACTCGTTCGCCCCGTTCTGTTCGAGTTGCTCGATCGTCTCCCGGTAGATCTGGTCGAGCGGCACGAAGGTCCTCGATACGGCCTCCTCGCTCAGGTCCATGACCTCCCGTTCGGCCTCGGCCAGGGCCTGCTGGGCTTCCAGGCCGCCGTCCAGCGCCGTCCTGTAGATCTTCGAGCAGGCGTCGATCAGACGCCGCCGTAGAGCTCGTTCCTTGATGATCTCGACGTAGGTGTCCACCCGGCCCAGGTCGGGCAGGTCGACCTCGAGCGTGGCCAGATAGGCCACGCCGCCGGCCGATTCGAACTCGCCGCGTTGCTCCAGTCGGGCCTGCAGCGTGCGCAGGTCGATGGGACTCTCCGCCTCCTGAAGCGCCAGCATCGCTTCGTACAGCAGTCGGTGGCGCTCGAAGTAGTAGTCCTCGGGCTTCAGTCGGCTGGAGGTAGCGGCGAGGTGCCGCTCCGCGTCAAGCAGGATCGCGGCCAGCACCGCACGCTCCGACTCCTCGCTGTGCGGCAGACTGTGGGTGGTTTCGACCGGCGCGCGCACGTTTTCCTCCGGCTTCCTAGCCTAGCGCCGCAGGGAGCTCCAGAGGCCCCTCTGGCGAGCCTGCGGATTTCGTGCCCCGTGCCAAGATGAGGCGACGAGCCCATGGACCAACGTGCCTCTCCGTTCGCGTCGCTCGCCTGGCCTGGGCTGGCCTGTCTGGGTCTGTTGTTCTGCGCCGCCGCGGCCGCCCAGGAGCAGGAAGGCGATCCGACGGCCGGTTCAGAAGCCGGCGCCGCCGAGACCGCCGAGGAGGAGGCCGATCCCTGCGCTTCCGAGTACCTGGAGGGCCGATCGTGGATCGACTGGCTCAATCGCGGCCTCCATCGCACCGCCTGCGAGACAGCCCTGTGGTTCGACCACCTGTTCGGCGACTACCGCCTGGACGAGAAGCTGGAAGCGACCTACGGGCGCGCCTTCGTTGGAGTGGTCTGGGACGAGGACTACGGGTTCGAGGACGACCTGAGCTTTCGTGCCCGTCTCCACTTCCCGAACATGGAACGTCGTCTCAACGCTTTCATCGGTCGCGACGACCGGGAGGACATCCTGGAGGACGCCCAGCGCCGCGGGGCGGCCTCTCTGCCGCGAATGTTCGACCCCGAAGACGACGAGTGGCTGGTGGGACTCGGCTACCGGCCGATCTCGAGCCGCAACAGCGACCTCGACTTCGACCTCGGCATCAACTTCAACTTCCCCGTCGAGCCCTGGGTCCGGGCTCGCTACAAGCACCGTTCCTTTCTCTCGGAAACCGATCTGGTCCGCTTCCGGCACACCCTGTTCTGGGAGCGGGAGGACGGTTGGGGGCTGGCAACCCGGATCGACTACGAGCACGCCTTTCCGGCCGGTTCCATGCTGCGATGGCGCGGCGCCGGCAAGGTCTCGGACATCACCAGGGGGGCGGACTGGTTCACCGAGTTGAGCTACTACCACCGGCTGGGCCGCCGCCGCGCCCTCGCGCACCAGATCGGCGCCAACGGCGAGACCGGCGCACCGGTTCTCGTCGAGAACTACTTCGTGCGGTTCATCTTCCGGCAGCAGATCCTCCGGGAGTGGCTCTTCCTCGAGGTCGGTCCCGGCCTGGCCTGGCGTCGCGAGGAACCCGGCCGGCCCAGGGACTCCGTGCCGATCCTGCGCTTCGGAGTCGAGATGCTGTTCGGCGACTACCGGGGCCAGGGCACGGCCGCGCCGGTTCCGGGCGGTTAGCGCCGCCCACTCACGCGTAGCGTTTCACGGCGCAACCTCCTAGACTCCCCGCAAACGGGAACCAGGAAGCGAGGAGTGAGATGAGCGACGGCAGCCCGGGCAACGGCGAAGTGACGGTGACGATCGGTGACGACCTCGTCGCCGAGATCGAGATTCACCGGCCGCCCAACAACTTCTTCGATCTCGACCTGATCGGCGAACTGGCGACGGCGATCGGGGAACTGGACGAGCGCGACGACTGCCGCGCGGCCGTGCTCTGCTCGGAGGGCAAGCACTTCTGCGCAGGCGCGAACCTGAACGCGCGGCGGGACGCGACCGGCGACGGCGGTGAGCGCCATCTCTACGACGAGGCGGTTCGCCTGTTCGACACGAAGACCCCGATCGTGGCCGCGGTCCAGGGCGCCGCCGTCGGCGGCGGTCTGGGACTGGCGCTGATGCCGGACTTCCGGGTCGCCTGCCCCGAAGCGCGCTTCGCCGCCAACTTCGCGCGTCTGGGGTTCGTCCAGGGTTTCGGCCTGACCGTGACGCTGCCGCGCGTGGTCGGTCCCCAGCGGGCGATGGAGCTGTTCTACACCGGCCGTCGGGTGAAGGGCGAGGAAGCCCTCCGGATCGGTCTCTGCGACGATCTCGTGCCCCTGGACCAGGTGCGCGCGCGGGCACGGGAGCTTGCCGCGGAGATCGCCGTTTCGGCGCCGCTCGCGGTGCGCTCGATCCGGGAGATGATGCGCGGACAGCTGGCTTCCGAGATCCGCACGGCTACCGACCACGAAAAGGCCGAGCAGAATCGGCTACGGCAGACCGCGGACTTCGCGGAAGGGGTGCGAGCCATGACCGAACGGCGTCCGCCGCGATTCGTCGGCGCGTGACCGGGTAGTCAGGCGCCGGCCGCCGAGGCGAGGACGAAGGTCAGCCAGGCACTCAGCCAGGCCAGGCCGTTCATGTACGCGAACGTGAAGACCGGCCATCGCCAACCCCCGGTCTCCCGTCGGATCACGGCCAGCGTCGACATGCACTGCATCGCGAAGGCGAAGTAGACCAGCAGGGCAAGCGCGGAAGCCCGCGACAGGAGCGGCGGCGCGCCGCCTTCCCCGCTGCCGGCCAGCAGGACGCCGAGACCCTCTCCGTCCTCGCCCTCGTGGGCGTAGATCTGCGCCAGCGTGGCAACCATCACCTCGCGGGCAGCCTGCGAGGCGACCAGGCCGACGTTGATCCGCCAGTCGAAGTCCATGGGCGCGAACACGGGTTCCAGCAGCCGCCCGGCGGAAGCCGCGTAGCTCCCCTCCAGGACCGCCCGCTGGTTTTCCGTCACGGAGAGTTGAGGGTCGGCCGGACGCCGCGGGAGGTTGAGCAGGAACCAGAGAACGACGCTGGCGGCCAGGATGATCGTGCCGGCTCGTCGGAGGAAGAGCTTCGCGCGGTCCCAGACGCCGAGAGCGATGTCACTGGGCCGGGGCAACCGGTACGGCGGCAGTTCGAGGTAGAACGGCAACGTGGCGCCGCGCAGCAGACCGCGCTTGAACACGGCCGCCGACAGCAACGCGGCCCCGGTGCCCAGGAAGTAGAGGCCCGTCAGCGTGAGCCCCTGCCAGGTGAAGGGGCCCAACACCGGGTCGGCGGGGATGAACGCCGCGATCAGCAGGATGTAGACGGGCAGACGGGCCGAGCAGGTCGCGAACGGAGCAACCAGGATCGTCGTCAGTCGGTCGCGCGGCGAGGGAATCGTCCGGGTCGCCATGATGCCTGGAACCGCGCATGCGTAGGAGGACAGGAGGGCGATGAAACAGCGGCCCTCCAGCCCGACCCAACCCATCACGCGGTCGACGACAAACGCGGCCCGGGCCATGTAACCGCAGGCTTCAAGGAACAGGATGACCGTGAACAGGAGCACGATCTGCGGAAGAAAGACGATCACCGCGCCGACACCGCGGATCACCCCGTCGGCAAGAAGCCGGGTGAACGCAGTGTCCGGCAGCGTCGCCAGGATCTGGTCCGCGAGCCCGTCCATCAGCCCGGACAGGAAGTCCATGGCGGGAGTGGCCCAGGTGAAGATCGCCTGGAAGAAGAACGCCACGAAGGCCAGAAAGACCGCGGAGCCGATGGCCGGGTGAAGCAGGAAGCGGTCCAGGCGCCGGGTCCAGTGGTTCGGTTCCGGGGCCTGCCGGCGGCAGGCGCCCAGAACCTCGCGCGCCCAGCCGAATCGGTCCTCCGGCGTCTTCGCCTCCGCGCCATGCAGCAGGCCGGGACCCGGGGTCCAGTCCCAGGGCGAACTGACCAACGCGCCGAGATCGTCGATGCCGAGGCCGCGGTTGCCGACCACGCCAACCACCGGCACTCCGAGTTCCTGCTGGAGTTCCTCCGTGTCGATCTGGCCGTGTCGGGCCTTCAATTCGTCGATCATCGTCAGGGCGACACAGACCGGCAGGCCGAGGCCGGCCGCTTCGGCCAGCAGCGGCAGCCCCCGTTCGATCGTCGTTGCGTCGACGACCACCACGACACCGTCCGGAACCGGCTCGCCGAAACCACCCTCGAGCACCCGGACCGCTACCGTCTCGTCATCCGACTGCGGCTCGAGGCTGTAGACGCCCGGCAGGTCGATCAGCCGGACGTCGTCGGCTCCGAACCTCCCCTGGAGATCGCCCTCGCGACGATCGACCGTGACACCCGGGTAGTTCCCCGCCTTGGCCCGGTGCCCGGTGAGGGCGTTGAACAGGGTCGTCTTGCCCGAGTTTGGCGCCCCCAGGATCGCGATGCGTCCCGGCCGCTGCGGGGGCGCGGTCGGTCGCAACCGGACCAGCGTCGTCATGCGCCGGCCCGATGGACGAGGATCCGCCGCGCCTCGCTGCGGCGAAGGCTCATCAGCGCGCCGCGAAGCTCGTACATCGCGGGATCGCCGAGCGGCGCCCGGCGAATGAAGCGAACCGGCGCTCCGGCGCAGAAACCGATCTCCCGGAGGCGTCTGCTGTCGGCGTCGGTGCCGGTCACCTCGGCGATCTCAAGCAACCGCCCGTCGCTGGCGTCGGCCACGTCGGCCAGGGTTCGATCCATTTCGGACCGGGAGAGTACCAGTTGCCGGCCCGGCCCGCCTCCGTGGCCTGGGAACGGTGGTGCCGGAGGCGGGATTTGAACCCGCACGCCCACTACTGGGCGGAGGCTGAAAGAACACGGCAAGTCCCCGCAGGGGACGCGTGACGCCGGAAGTCGTGGTGCCGGAGGCGGGATTCGAACCCGCACGCCCATTGCTGGGCGGAGGATTTTAAGTCCCCTGCGTCTGCCGTTCCGCCACTCCGGCCCTTGCGTTGCGAGTCGAAAGTCTGGAGGCGACGGCCGGATTCGAACCGGCGAATAAGGGTTTTGCAGACCCTCGCCTTACCACTTGGCCACGTCGCCTCGGGGGACCTCGCTACCGGTTTCAGGCCGCGTGGATCGCATGGAGCGGGAAACGGGATTCGAACCCGCGACCCCAACCTTGGCAAGGTTGTGCTCTACCACTGAGCTATTCCCGCGCCCGAGCGAACCCGGCCGTGCAACCGGCAGGCCCTGATGCGCGAGAATACGGCCCTCCTCTCGACAGTGTCAACTCACCGCGCCCCTCAGAGCCAGCTCCGGCGGCCGGCGTCGTCGACCGTGAAGGCGTCGGGAAAGTGCGTGAAGGTCCAGTCGCCTTCGGCCTCGGACCAGGTCGCCGTCACGACGTCGAAACGGCACGGGTAGCACCGGAGGGCCGACCGCTCCGGCTGGCACAGGAAGGCCTCCGCGCCTCGCACCAGGCGCCCTCGCTTGCGGCGATCCACGGCCGCGGCGCCGCCGCCGAATCGCGGGTCGAAGCGCGCCTTGACTTCCACGAAGCAGAGCGTGTCGCCGTCCATCGTGATCAGGTCGAGTTCGCCGACCGGCGAGTCGAAGTTCCGCTCCAGGATCCGGTGGCCTCCGGCCTCCAGCAGCTCGGCTGCGGCCCGCTCGGCCTCCGCGCCGCTCAGGCGCGGCGGCGATTCCGGACCAGGACACACGGCGCCCGGTCCGCTCAGGATCGCTTCCAGCGGCTGCCGTCGCGTGCGTCCTCCACGACCACTCCGGCCTCGCTCAGTTGCTCGCGAATCCGGTCTGCCGCGGCGAAATCGCGGCTTGCCCGTGCCTCGCTCCTGGCCGCGACCAGGGCGTCGATCTCGGCGTCGCTCAGCCCGCCCCCGGCCTCCGTGGACTCGGCCCAGGCCGCAGCGTCGAGTACGGCCAGGACCTCGTCGGCCCGGTCGAGGCAGGCCTCTACCCGGGTCCTGCCGCCGGCCGGCAGGCCGTGGTCGATGAGGCCGTTCACCTCGTGCACGAACGTGAAGAGCGCGCCCAGCGCGGCTGCCGTGTTCAGGTCGTCCGCGAGGGCGGCCACGAAAGCGGTCTCGAAGTCGCCGGCAGCCTGTTCCAGCCGTGCCGGATCGCTCTCCTTCTCCACCCCGTGGGCGAGTCTGAAGCGCATGTCGTCGACGCGCTTCAGTGCGCGGTCGGCCTCGGCCAGCTTGTCGAACGTGAAGTCCAGTTGCTGGCGGTAGTGAACCGACAGCAGCAGATAGCGGATCGAGCGGGCGGAAAGGCCGCGGTCGAGAAGGTCGCCCAGGGTGTAGCAGTTGCCGAGGGACTTGGACATCTTCTCGCCGTCCACCGTCAGGTGCTCCGAGTGAAGCCAGTAGCGCGCCTGCGGACAGCAGTTGGCCGACTCGCTCTGGGCAATCTCGTTCTCGTGGTGGGGAAAGAGGTTGTCCACGCCGCCGCAGTGGATGTCGAACGTCTTGCCCAGGTACTTCTGACTCATCGCCGAGCATTCGATGTGCCATCCCGGCCGTCCCGGCCCCCAGGGTGACGGCCACCTGGGTTCGCCCTCCTTCGCCCCCTTCCAGAGGACGAAATCGCGCGCATCTTCCTTGCCGTACTCGTCGCTCTGCACGCGCTGCCCCCGACGAACCTGATCGAGGTCGATTCCCGACAGCTTTCCGTAATCCTGGTCGGCGGCGATCCGGAAGAAGACCGAGTCGTCGGCGCGGTAGGCGTGACCGGTCGCCTGCAGGCGTTCGATCATGGCGACCATCTCGGCGACGTGCTCGGTCGCCCGGGGGTAATGCTCCACACGTTCAATGCGAAGAGTGGCCAGATCCTCGAAGAACGACCCGACATGGGGCGCCGTGAAGGTCTCGATGTCGACCTTCGCCTTGAGCGCCGCGGCGATGATCTTGTCCTCGACGTCGGTGAGGTTCATCGCCTGTGTGACCCGGTAGCCGTGGAACTGGAGCGTGCGGCGCAGGACGTCCTCGAACATGAACGTGCGCAGGTTGCCGATGTGCACACGGTCGTAGACCGTGGGACCGCAGGTGTAGAGCCGGATGTGGCCGGGCTCGAGCGGCTCGAGCTCCTGCAGACGCCGTCCGAGAGAGTTGAAGAGTTTCACTGGTGGCTCCGTCGGCTACAGGAGGCAGCCGGGAGTGAAGGAGCGACAGTAGCAACGCGTGTCGCCCCCGGTCCAGGCATCGAAGTCACCGGCCCGGGGGCGTTCTCAGAGGTCGATCGCGACCGTTCCTCCGTGCCAGTTCAGGGCCAGGCGATCGCCGAAACTGTCGAAGGCCTCCTCGCCGCCGAAGTCGAGGCGGCCGCTGCCGTTGGCGATGGCGGTGAAGTTGACGACGACGATCGCGGCGCTGCCGGACAGGCCGGCGACCGGTCCCAGGTGGGTGGCGCCCACGACGAGCTCTCCCGGCGCCGCCTCGGTCGCCTCCAGACTGGGGAGAACGCCCTGGCCGTGACTCTCGTAGCGCAGCAGGTCCGCTGGAAACCGAAGCTCGAAGCTCAGGCCGTAGAGATCGTCGACGCCGACGGCGTAGACCTCGATCTCGAGCGCCGACCCGCTCGCGCCGCCACGCAGAGCGATCGCGGCGTCGTTGGGCGAGGCAGGCGAGAAGCTGACCCCGCCGGTCGTGACCGGGCTCGCCGGAGCGGTCGGACTTCCTCCCCCACTCTCGCAGGCGAGCAGGAACACCGTGGCGAGGACCGTCGCTGCCATCGGAACGCGCACCGATTCCGGCGGACGCGGAGGTCTCAGTTGCCGTCGGCGACGGCCGGTTCGGGCGACCGCAGACGGCGGAGGAAGCTCCGGGCGCGCTGGCGGCGCAATCCGCGGAGACGGTCGACGAACAGGATGCCGTCCAGGTGGTCCAGCTCGTGCTGGATCGCCCTCGCTTCGAGCTCGTCCGCGTCGACCTCGTACGCCCTCCCTTCCAGGTCGCGGGCGGCGACCCGGACGGAGGCGGGCCGGGTGACCTGCTCCGTGAAGTCGGGAATCGACAGACAGCCTTCGGTTTCCGTATCGACACCCGCGGTATCGAGGATCTCCGGGTTCACGAGCACCCGGACCGCTCCCGGATCCACGCCCGCCGTGGCATCAACAACCGCGACGCGCAACTCCACGCCGACCTGCGGCGCCGCGAGGCCGACGCCGGGGGCATCGTGCATCGTCTGGATCATGTCCTCTACCAGCCGTCTCAGATCAGGCCCGAAGTCAACTACAGGCGCGCATCGTGCCCGCAGCACCGGATCCGGATATTGACGAATGGGAAGGACGGTCATGCGCTACCTGGCCGACGCGGGGGCTGGCGGGATCATACGGGAGAAGGCGCCGACCACGCCCCGGTCGTCCCCTGGAGGTGACAGCCGTGTCCCACTCGAAGCGCTCCGCTCTTTGTGGAGAGTGCGATGTCGCCCGCGGGTTCATCCCACCCCCTGGCACGCAGATTGCTGGAAGCCAGGAGTGGTAACTTCCCTTCGCTCCGATTCCTCAGGGGGACCGAGAGATGAGACACCCGCTTCCGATCAGCGTTCTCGCGCTGCCGATGGTCCTTGCCGCATCCGCCGCCTGGGCCGCGAACACTCCTGGCCAGGAACAGGCGGAGGGCCTCGCCGGCGTCTACAGTTTCGTCGGCGCGCTGGACGGAGACGCGACCCTGTTCGCGGCCCGTTCCGGCGCTCAGAGCGAACTTGAACTCCACTTGCCGATTCTGCGGGGCGACCGGATCTGGACGACGCCGAGCGCGCGACTCGCGGTCCTCATGTCGGACCGATCGATCCTGGCCCTGGACCACGACTCGGAGATCACCCTCGAGCGCATCGCCGGATCGCCGGACGGCGAGGACCAGGACTCGCTGTACGTCCTCCACCGGGGCCGGCTGAGCCTGGAGGTCGCAGATCACCTTCTTGAATCGGAGTTGCCGGTGGTGGACACCGCCAACGCCAGGGTCTACGTCAAGCAGGACGGTCGCTACCAGGTTCACAGTGACGGAAGCCGCTGGACCGAGGTGACGGTTCTTGCCGGATTCACGGAGGTCGTGACGCAGCGGGGGTCGGTCATCGTTCGTAGCGGCGAGACGCTCGTGGCCAACGGTCTCGACAACCCCTGGATCGAGCTCCAGAACGGTGCGGGCGTGGCGGCGGCCGCGCTGGCTGACTGGACGGAAGGCCATCGAGCCAGTCTCGTGGCCTATGCCGCGGTCGATATCGGCGGCTACCGCGACACGCTGGGCGCGCATGGCGAGTGGGTCGAGGTCGACGATCGACGGGCCTGGAAGCCGCGCGTCGAGCAGAACTGGCAGCCCTACAGCCGAGGTCGGTGGACGGATACTCCCGCCGGGCTCTACTGGGTGGCTCGGGATCCCTGGGGTCCGCTCACCTACCACTATGGCAGCTGGAACATGCATCCGGCCTGGGGATGGATCTGGTTCCCGGGTCTGCGGTACGCCCCCAGCCATGTCTACTGGTACTGGGGGCCCTCCTACGTCGGCTGGATTCCACGCGGTTACTACCAGCACTACTACCGGGGGCTGGGCCATGGCCTCCGTTTCGGGCTCTATGGTTGGGCGGGCGGCTACTGGGATCCGTTCAATACCTGGATCTTCTGCCCGACCGGCTATTTTGGTTACGGTCGCGGCTACACCTACGGCCGTTCCCTGCGGCGCCACCATCCCCAACTCGAGCGCGGCATCATCACGACAGACACCCGCGGCATCGACCGCCGGAACTGGCGCGATCCGGCGGCCACCCAGCGGGTCCTGATCAACCGGCGCGGCGGCCTGGACGAAAGCGAGATCCCGAACGCCGACAACTTCGTTGCGCGCGTTCCCGACCTCGACCCCTCGTTCCGGGGCGAGATCAGACGCAGCGACGGCGACCCCGCCGTCGTATCGGTGCGCCGCGAAGGGCCTTCCGGGAACAGTTCCGGGTTGGCCCGCGTCACGGAGGGTGGCCTTCGGGCAGCTCCCACAAGCCGGGCGGCCCGCGCCGGCGTGGTCCGGAACGGCGATGCGGATACCGGGATCCGGCGGTCCGCCCCGGTTCTCTCGACCCGGGACGACGAACCCGGGAAGCAGGGCGTGTCTGTCAGGAAGGCAGCGCCCGCGAGCCCTGGCGCCGTCCCTGCTCCGAGCCGACGGCCAACAGCCGGTCGCCGCGTACTGGACGCCATCCGGAGCCGGGACGACGCTCCGAGTCCCACCCGAGTGCGGTCGACACCGCGGGCTTCAACGCCAACGACGGCGCCTCCCACCCGGGTGCGGTCGACGCCGCGAAGCTCGGCGCCCGAGGCGGCGCCCCCCACGCGGGTGCGGTCGACGCCGAGGAGTTCAACGCCCAGGTCGGCGCCCCCCACCCGGGTGCGGTCGACGCCGCGAAGTTCAACGCCCAGGTCGGCGCCCCCCACCCGGGTGCGGTCGACGCCGAGGAGTTCGACGCCGAAGGCGGCGCCTCCAACCCGGGTGCGATCGACGCCGAGGGCCTCTACGCCGAGATCTTCGTCGCGGCCAACGCGAGTACGGTCCACGCCCAGGAGTTCTTCGCCGCGATCTTCCTCGCCGCCGAGGAGCTACTCTCCTCCTCCAAGTTCAAGCCCGTCAAGCTACTCGCCGCCGTCTTCCCCGCCCTCTTCCTCACCCTCCTCGTCTTCGCCGCCCTCGGGCGGCGGCGGGCGGACGCCGCCGTTCCTTCCCTGACGGCGACCGGATGCCGGCGAGCCCGTGACCGGGCTCTGTCGGGTCGAGCGCGTGAGAGAGCAGCCCAGGATTCCGGAACTGCTTGCGATCAGCGCCCGGCAACTCTGCGGCGGCGCCGCGGGACTTGGAAGCTGGGCCCGGTCGCTCCCGGCGGGTACGGCGATTCAACTGCGCGAGAAGGACCTGAAACGGGCCGACCTGATCCGCCTCGGCCGCACCCTCCGAAGCGCCTTCGACGGAGTCCTGATCGTGAACGGCGACCTCGGGGCCGCCGTCGCCTGCGATGCCGATGGCGTTCACCTTCCATCCGACGCGTCGTGGCCGGAGTTGGGCAAGGATGTTCACCAGCGCGGTCTGCTGCTGGGCGTCTCCACACACAGCGTGGCGGAACTCGAGGCCGCTTCGGAGTCCGGAGCCCACTACGCTCTGTTCGGCCCCGTTTTCGACTCTCCGGAGAAGCGGCGCTTCGGCCCGGCCCAGGGCCTGGAACGGCTTCGACGGGCCGTGAGCGTCGGCCTGCCGGTGCTCGCCGTCGGCGGTGTCGATGCCGGCAATGCGGCCTCGATCGCTGATGCGGGCGCGCACGGCGTGGCGGCGATCAGGGCCTTCCTCGACCCGCGCGCGGCGGTCGATCTCGAGACCGCCTGGACCGGAGCGGCTGGTACGATGCCGCCCCGTGACGCCAGTGATCCCGAGCCCTACTGATCCCGCGCCTCGACGGCTCACGCAGGGCAGCCATGCGGGCTAGATTCCTCGTTGTTTCCGCGCTGATTCTGGCGCTGGATCAGTGGACCAAGCTCTGGATCGAAGGCGTCCTGGAGCCGCACGAGCGAGTGGAAGTCGTGCCGGGCTTCTTCGATCTCGTGCACGTGCAGAACACCGGCATCGCATTCGGACTGTTCCCGGCCGGGCGTGAACTCGGCGGCACACTCGTGCTGACCGCTCTCGGTTTCGCCGCCCTCGCCATCGTTTCGATCTACTTCAGACGCACGTCGGAACGGGAGCCGCTGCTCCTCCTTTCCCTTTCCCTGGTGCTCGGCGGCGCTGTCGGCAATCTGGTCGACCGCATCCTGCTGCGGGCGGTTACCGACTTTCTGGACGTCTACGTCGGCACGTATCACTGGCCCGCCTTCAACGTCGCCGACAGCGGCGTGACGGTCGGCATCGTCCTGATGCTGGTCCACAGCTTCGTTCCGTCGTTGGGGAACCGGACCCCCGAGGCCAGGGCAGGCCGAAGCGACCTGGTCGGCGCCGGCACGTCGAAGTGACCTCGATCGAGGCCCCGGCCTCGGCGGCCGGCCAGCGGGTCGACGTCTACCTCGCGCGGGTCCTCGACCAGCCCCGGAACCGGGTTCAGAGTCTTTTCCGCCGCGGTCTTGTCACGGCCGGAGGCTCGCCGCTCAAGCCGTCCTACGTACTCCGGGGCGGCGAGGAGATCGCCTACAGCCTGCCTCCGCCCCCGTCGGAGCAGCCGCTCGCCGAGCCCGGGCCCGTCTCAGTGATCCATGAGGACGAGGACCTGCTCATCGTGGACAAGCCCGCCGGCCTGATCGTGCACCCCGGAAGCGGCGTGCCGGGAGGCACTCTGGTGAACAGGCTCCTCCACTACCGCCCCGGCATCGCCGGAGTCGGGTCCGCGGAACGGCCCGGCATCGTTCATCGCCTGGACGCGGGCACCAGCGGCGCCCTTGCCGTCGCGTGCAACGATGGCGCCTACCGGCGGCTGAGCCGCGCCTTTGCCGAACGCGAGGTCGACAAGGTCTATCTGGCCGTGGTCTACGGTCGGCCCGAACCGCCGCAGGGCGAGATCACACTACCGATCGGCCGCGACCCGGCGGTGCGCACCCGCATGGCGGTAGTGACTGAGTCCAGGGGCGGACGGCCAGCGGTCAGCAGATACCGGCTGTTGGCCGGGACAGCCGGCGTTTCACTGCTGGAACTGGAAATCCTGACCGGCAGAACCCACCAGATCCGGGTTCACTGCAAGGCGATCGGACACCCTCTTGTCGGCGATCCGACCTATGGTGAGGCACGCTGGAGAAGCCTCGAGCCATCCATGCGCCGGCCGGTGCGCGAGTTTCCGCGACCGGCTCTCCACGCTCTGCGGCTCACGCTGCCGGGGTTCGGCGGCACACCGTCGCGCGCCTTCGCCGCTCAGGTGCCCGAAGACCTTCAGGCCCTGTGCAAGGCCTGTCGCCTGGATCAGGGATTGCCGGTCGCTCGTCAGGGGTCGCCCGGGCCGCCGGCAGCGCTCGCGTAACTCCGACCAGGCGTCGCGCCGATCGCCAGCGTGCCGCTCATCTCGATCCTGCCGTTGCAGATGCCCCCCTCGGCGATGGACACGAGAGGAGCGGTCAGATCGCCCTCGACGGAGCCCGAGGACAGCACTTCGATCTTCTCCGATGCCCGGATATCGCCCTTCACATGACCCGAAACCTGGACGGACTGGGCAACCACGTCAGCCTCGATCCGCCCCCGCCGTCCGAGCACGAAACGGCCCTTGAGCTCCACGTTCCCCGCCAGGGAACCGTCGACCAGGACCTCGGCATCGCCAGCGATGCTGCCGTCGATGTGTGAACCCGGCGCGACGTAGGTGCGCGCCGGCGCGGCCGAAGGCGACCTCACCTCCCCGGGAGGCGTCAGCGCGGCTTCCGCCGCTGTTTCCTCGAGATCCTTCTTGAAGAACGCCATCTGCTGTTTGTACCCTTCCTGTCTCTTGAACTCGTTCCGGACCAGGCTACACGGCGGCTGAGGCGTCTGGAGCGGGCAACGGGACTCGAACCCGCGACATCCAGCTTGGGAAGCTGGCACTCTGCCAACTGAGTTATGCCCGCAGGCGCTCAGACCGGGTTCAAGGTAACCCAGCCCCTGCGGACGGTCAAGCACCCCGGCCCCACCTCGGAAAAAGACGCTATGATGCGCACCGTTACGCCCCTCGTCCTCGCGCTTGATGGTCCGCAGCTCCCAGCCCCTCTACTTCTTCCCGGAGCGGGACGTGACCGGCGAGGAACTCGAAGAGATGCTCCACGGCGGAAGCCGCGAGGATCGCTGCACCGCGATCTCCTGCATGCTGCGCTACGCACAGTGGGAAGACATCTGGGACTACGTTTCCCGGGATGATGTGCGGGAACTCTTCGACGACCTGGACCTGCCCGAGAGCCTGCGCGCTGCCTGGGCCCGCATGCTGAAGATCGAGTCGGTCGCCACCTGAGCCGCTGACGCCGCGCATGCAACTGGCCGCCCACTGGGTGCGCGGGTCTTCTGACCCGCTGCCGCCGAAGGCGGCCAGATGAGCGGGCCGGCCGGCAGGCCGGCACCTTTCTGGCGGCCTGTTCCATGCGCGGCGTCAGCGACGATCGCCCATCACCAGGCCGCCCAGACCGCCGAGGACGGAACCTTCGCCCTTGCGCGTTCCGCCGGTCTGGGGGGCGGCGGCGTAGACCCGGCTCGCCAGGCGGCTGAACGGAAGGGACTGCATCCACACCTTTCCGGGTCCGGTCAGGCTGGCGAAAAAGAGCCCCTCGCCGCCGAACAGCGCGGTCTTGATCCCGGGCACCGTCTGGATGTCGTAGTCGACCTGGCGTTCGAAGGCGACCAGGCAACCGGTGTCCAGCCGAAGCGTCTCGCCGGCGGCGAGATCGCGCTCGACGACCGTGCCGCCGGCGTGGACGAACGCGAGTCCGTCGCCTTCGAGCTTCTGCAGGATGAAGCCTTCGCCGCCGAACAGACCAGCCCCGAGCTTTCGCTGAAACGCGATGCCCACCGATACGCCCTTGGCGGCACAGAGGAAGGCGTCCTTCTGGCAGAGGATCGTGTTGCCATGCGCCGGAAGGTCGAGTGGAATGATGCGCCCCGGGTAGGGCGAGGCGAAGGCTACGTTGCGTCGGACGCCGGCGCCGTTGCCGAATACCGTCATGAACAGGGACTCCCCCGTCAGGACCCGTTTGCCGGCGGAAAGGAGCTTGTCCATGAAGCCGCCCCCGCCACGCTCCGAACCGTCGCCGAAGATCGTGTTCATCTCGATGCCGGGATCCATGTACATGAACGATCCCGCTTCCGCGATACAGGCCTCGCCCGGGTCGAGCGTGATCTCGACGAACTGCATCTCCTCGCCGACGATCACGAAGTCGATTTCATCGGCGACGCCCCCCGGCGGCTTGGGGATCGGCGTGCCGAAGGCGGCAGCGAACCGCGGCTCGCTGACGACCGGCGCCCAGTTGCCCATGCCGTCCCGGTAGACGTGAGCGCCGCGCGCGACTGAGCCGGAACGGATCCTCTCCTCGATCTCCTCGGCCTTGTACGGTCCTTCCTGCTTGCCGTCGACGGCGACGTACCAGATCTGATCGCTCATGCTCTGAAGTACTCCTGTTTCGGTCCCTGGGTTTCGTCGCGTCTCAGGTTTCGTCGTGTTTCGGGTTCATCGGGCGAGCGGCGGATCGTAGCCCAGGATCCGCACCTCGAAGATCCAGGGCCAGTACTTCCCGGTCAGCACGAAGGTCCCGGTCTCGGGCCGGTAGGCGATGCCGTTGAGGACGTCCGCCTCCTCCGCCTCCTCCTCGGTCAGGAGGCCCGAAGCGTCGACCATGGCCACCACCGATCCGGAATCCATGTCGATGGCGGCAATCTCGTCGCTGCCGAAGAGGTTCGCGAAGAGCAGGTCGTCCACCAGCTCGAGTTCATTCAGGTCGTCCACCGGCATGCCGCTCCTCGTTACCCGCAGGCGCCGCCGCACCGTCAGGGTCTCGGGATCGCGGAACGTGAGGATCGGTGTGCCGTCGCTCATGATGAGGTCCGATCCGTCGTAGGCGAGTCCCCAGCCTTCCCCGTCGAAACGCATCGTCCCCAGTTCGGTGAACGGTTCCAGCGTCCACACCAGGGCCATGCCTCGTCGCCAGGTCAACTGGATCAGCCGCTCCTCCGCGCCCGGGACGAGGGCGATGCCCTCGCCGAACAGGTCCCGGTCGAGATCGACCCGGTCCAGTTCCGAACCGTCATCCCAGCGCCACGAGCGCAGGCTCGAGGCGCCATAGGAGCCGGTGCTCTCGTAGATCACCCCGTCGCGCCACAGCAGGCCCTGCGTGTAGGCCCCGGGATCGTGTGGACGCCGGTCGAGGATCTCGACCAGCCAGCGTTCCGGGGCCGGCGGCCGCTGGCCAGCCCCGTCGTTCGTCGATGAATCGCTCGATCCGGCCGGCGCGCACGCCGGAGCGAGGAGCAGGGCGAAGCTCAACAGGCTGAGGGCCGGGAGGGTCTTGTGCATGCGCCGACGGCCACGCTAGCAGCCCGTGGCGCCGGGCCGCGCTTGACGGTTCCGGCGGTGGTTGGAAGAGTGTCGCCGCCATGACCTCTCCCGTCCTGCGAAGGGTCAGTCTTCTCGCCAGCGGCGCGCTCCTCGCCGCGGCCTGGTTCGCCTTTGCCCAGCCGGCGGCTGACCAGTCGTTGTCGAGTCCACGAGAGACGATGCGCGTCTTCCTGGAGGCCTTCGCGACCGAGACCGGCCGCCCGGACCTGGAGACCGCCGCCGGCTGCCTGGATCTGGGAGATCTCCCCTTCCCGGTGCGAGCGCGGCAGGGAAGGAACCTGGCCAGCGAACTGAAGCACGTGATCGACCGGCTCGAGTTCGTGGACCTCGCGGCCATTCCGGACGGGGACGCCCTGGACCGGTGGGTGTTCAGCGACGACCTGTCCGCGCCGATCGTGCTGGCGCCGGACGAGAACGGGAACTGGTTGTTCACGCGCGAGACGGTCGCGTCCATCCCGACCCTCTACCAGGAGCTGCGGGACCGGTCGGTGGTCGAAGGAGTCGAGGAAGCGCCGGTGACGGCGGCGACCTGGCTCCGGGATCGCGTTCCGTCCTATCTGCGGACCGGCGGCTTCGTCCTCCACCCCTGGCAGTGGCTGGCCCTGCCGATCCTCGTTCTGGTCGGCCTGCTGATCGACCGGGTCGTCGTCTGGATCGCCTACGGACTGTTCGGCGGACCGCTCAACCGGCGCTACGAGTCCCTCGATCTCCAGGCTGCGCGTCGCATCCTGCGCCCAACCGGGCTACTCGTCATGGCCGGAGTGTGGTGGCTGGGCCTCCAGTGGCTGGGCTTGCCGCCCCGGGTTCATGCCTGGCTGGACGTTGTCGTTCTCGTGCTGTTCCTGCTGGCGCTCGGCCGGGTGGCATTCGCCCAGATCGATCTGCTCGGAACGGCGCTTCGAGCACGCGCCGCCAGGGCCGAGAACCGGTTCCAGGACCAATTGGTCCCGTTCGTCACGAAGACGCTGAAGGTGGCGGTCGCCGTCTTCGGCATCGTCTTCCTGCTCGCCCAGCAGGGGCGGGACGTGACGGCGCTGCTCGCCGGCCTGGGATTGAGTGGCCTCGCGGTGGCCCTCGCGGCGCAAGATCTGCTCAAGAACCTGTTCGGGTCGGTCACCGTCCTGCTCGACCGGCCGTTTCGCATCGGCGACTGGGTCAAGGTCGGTGACGTCGAAGGCGTGGTCGAGGAGATCGGCTTCCGCAGCACCCGCGTCCGGACGTTCTACGCTTCCCTGATCACGCTCCCCAACGCCAGGTTGATCGACGCCTCGGTCGACAACTACGGCGCTCGGGCGTTCCGCCGGTGGAGCACGCGCATCAGCATCACGTACGACACGCCGCCGGAAACCGTCGACGCCTTCTGCGAGGGCCTGCGGCAGATCGTCCGCGCCAACGACTCGATGCGCCAGGACGCCTTCGAGATTCACCTGAACGAGTTCGGCACGGACGGCCTGGAGATCATGCTCTACGTCTTCTTCCTGGCCCCGGACTGGAGTACGGAGTTGCGGCTCCGTCACGACCTGGCCCTGGACATTCTCCGACTCGCCGACCGGCTCGGCGTGCGCATCGCCTTCCCCACGCGGACGATTCAGCTGGAAGCGTCGCCGGACGACGATTCGTCGGACTGATCGCCCGGAAGGACGATGCGAACCGAGAGTCCTCCGCCAGGCCTGGCGGCCGCGGTGATCGCTCCGCCGTGCTCCTCGACGATGCGCCGGGCGATCGGAAGCCCGAGGCCTGTTCCTCCGCTCGAGGTCGAGAAGTAGGGCTCGAAGATCCGCTCCAGATCCCCGTCCGATACACCCGGACCACGATCCGATACGGTCACCGCGACGGCGCCGTTTGCGTCCGGACCGCACGGCTCGACTCTTACGCGCACTTCTCCATCCTTGCTGCTGGCCCGGAGGGCGTTCTCGATCAGGTTGCGCAGCGCTCTCTGCATCAGGCGCCGGTCGAAAGCGAGACCCGCATCCGCCGCTCCGGGCTCCGACTCGAAGAGGACGGCCACCGCCCCATGCGCCGTGCTTCCGTACCCCTCGACGACCTCCCGAACCGCTTCCGCCAGATCGTCGGGGGCCGGTTGAGCGAGCGGGATCCTGCTGTAGGTCGAGAACTCGCCCGCGGTCCGCGCAAGCTCTTCGACCTGCGTCAGGATGTTCCCGGTACAGCGGTCGAAGATCTCCTCCAGGCGGTCCGGCGCATCCCGCCATACCTGTCGCAGGTGTTCGGTCGAGAGCCGGATCGGTGTCAGCGGGTTCTTCACTTCGTGCGCGATCAACCGCGCCATCTCCGCCCAGGCCTCGAGTCGCTGGGCACGGACCAGCTCGGCTCGCGTCGACGCGATGCGCGCCGCCATGCCGTCGATCGCCTCGGCGAGCGTCCTGAGCTCCGTTTCCCGCGGTGCGAAGCCCAGCGAGGCCGCTCCCCCGGCAATGCGGTCGGCGCCGTCCATCATGCGCACCAGCGGACGGGTGAATCCCCGCGCGAGCCGCGCGCCGACGGTGACCAGCAGCAGCACGAGGGCGGTTGTGACGACCAGGGCCTGCCGCCTGAGGGCGGCAAGTTCACCTGTGGCCGCCTCCTGCTGCGCCAGCAGGGGCACGGATACGAACAGACCGGATTCTCCCGGGCGCACTTCCCCCAGGGA
The DNA here is from genome assembly GCA_965220845.1 of Candidatus Multivorans sp. Lineage (GTDB taxonomy): Bacteria > Acidobacteriota > Thermoanaerobaculia > Multivoradales > Multivoraceae > Multivorans. Next base: position 2,072,899 of record CBDCRA010000005.1, on the reverse strand, counting down.
CACCGGCGTGTACAGCTCCAGGTACGACGTGCCCTGCCGCGTGGTCTGCACCCGGGCCGCTGTCGGATGGCCAAGCAATGCCAACCTGCTGTAGACGTTTCCAGGAATCCGTTCCGGCATCAGGCCGGCGGTGAAGAGGTCCGGCTTGCTGGACGCGTAGACACTGCCGCGCCAGTACAGGTTCACTTCGTGGCCCACGACTTCAGCCAGCCAGGACAGGAGCTCGTCGTCCAACTGGGCGTCAATCGAGAAGCCTGCTTCCAGACCGAGGAGAAAGTCCGTCAGGACGTACTCGAGCGATACGAGAGCGGTACGGCCCGCCGCCTCCTGCTCTGCCTGAACCCGGGCCGCCAGATTCCGGAAGAGGAGACCATTGAGCAGCGTCAGCGGCACGATCGCGATCAGGGCCAGCACCGCCGTGAGGCGCACGGAGTAGCGCCGGATGTCGGGTAGCAGGCGTCTCCGCAGCTTGGCCGTGGGCAGGCTGATCAGGAGAACGGCGACAGCCGCCGCGGACACCGCCAGCACGAGCCGCGTTGCCACCGTGGCGATCCGCCAGAGACGCTCCGCCACTGCCTCCTCCGGTAGCAGCGCGACGATCCAGAGGCCCGGCAGATCCGTTGGGCTGAACCAGGCCAGGGCCGGTCCCGCCGGGGTCTCAACCTTCAGGGTCCGGCGCGGATCCACGGCCTCGGACGGCGGCGGCAAGAGCCAGTCTTCCTGCCACGGCGAGACGAGGGGACGGCCGGCGCCGTCGACATAGGCAAGTTCCGCATTCGCCGACGGAACCGAGCCGCTCCGGCTTCGGTCCAGACCGCCCCGCAGCAGGCGTACCTGCAGCTCGGCGCCGGCGCCCTCCGCGGCGCCGCTCCAGACCTCGGCCTTCGGCAATGCCATCGTCCAGAAACGAACCATGCCCCAGTCCTGTCCCGCGGAGTCCAGCGAGAATTCATCCGAAGCGCTTCGCTGCTGCTGCCAGATCGGGAGGTCACCCGATGGCCAGCGTGCGCTGGCGGTGTCCAGGCTGCCCGTCTCCGGATCGAGCGGCAGGCCATAGGAAAACACAGAGATGCCGCCCTCCCGGATCACGGCGAGCGCGGAGACCATCTCGGAAGCGGCCAGGGGCGACCGGCTCCAGAGTTCCAGGGCCAGGTCCTGGTGATCGTCGAGTTCGCGTGGATCGCCCAGGGCCAACCGTCTCAGGTCGATCGTCGCCAGGAAGACGCTCGTGCTCTCCGCCAGCGACGCGACCTCCTGCGGATGCGGACCGTCGAAGCCCCTTCGGAGGTCGTCCGAGAGCAGCGCCCGCAATGCCGGCCGGTGGGTCGCTTCGGCCAGCAGACCCACGCCCGCGGCCGCCGCGGCAGCAATCAACAGAACATGCATCCAGTCCCGACGCTCCGACCAGCCGAACGCCCAGAACAGGATCCCCGCGAGGACTGACCAGGCCGCCATCAACACGACCCAGTCGCCGACCGGACCTCCGAAGGAAGTCCCCGGATCCGGCGGCGTACCGGTGGCATGGGTCACCCAGATCCGCCACCGGAAGAGACCGTAGCCCAACGCCGCCGCGACTCCGGCCAGGCCGAGGGCCGCAGCCGCGGGGCGAGGGCTCGCGGCTGCTCGGGCCTTCCAGCGCCGGAAGAGCCAGACCATCGACAGACTGACCCCGAGAGCGAGGGCGACCAGAGCGAGCGAAGCCACGATGGTCGGGGACTGTCCGCCTGAAGGCTCGAAGCGAAGCCGTAGCCAGGGTCCGGGAACGCCATCGGGCGGAGCCAGCTCGAGAATGCCGAGCGCCTCGAGAGCCGGCGTAAGAGGTTCCGCGGAATGGTCCCGTACCGACCACCTGACGTCGTGGCGCCGGAGCCCGAAGGGCGTGGAGAACGGCAGCGCGTCGGTCGGGAAGCTGTTGCCGACGATCAACCGCCAGCCACCCTCCCCCGCGCTCATGTCGACGGCCGCGTAGAACGAGACCGCGGTGAAGCCGGCGGTCTGGCTGATTCCTCCAGGCAGAAGGCGATCCAGGGGCAGATCGTGACGAAGTCCCGGACCGCCCCAGGCCTGCGCCAGGTCATCGGGATCGACCAGAACCAGCGTGCGTCCGCCCGAGCGACCGGTCCGGTCCAACTCCTCGAACACGCTCTGTACCGCCTGCGCCGAGCCGAGAGGCACGGCTACGGTGCGTCGGACACTCTCGGCGGCCCGTTCCGCGTCCTCCAGCAGGTCCAGCAGCAGGTTGCGGTAGGCGGCTTCCATCGCGGCCGTCTGAGCGCGGGTCGGCAGCGGCGGACCGTCGCGGCTCCGCGACCAGCGATCGACCGCGAACAGGACAGCGGAAAGGACGAGCAGGCCGAGGATGATGCGCAGCTCAGCCGACCTTGCGTCGCGCCGGCCCACCGGGGCAGTCATGACTCCGTCGCTGCCGCCCGTACGGACCGGAGGATCCGGGCAGCAACCTGCTCCGCGTCGCCAGCCGAGGTGTCGATCAACTCGTAGGTTTCATCGCGCCTCAGCGGCGAGGCGCTACGGCGGATGTCGCGCTCGTCCCGGGCACGCATCTCCCTCAGCAACCGGCAGCGGTCGCCGCATTCGCGACCAGCGAGCTGGCGCAACCGACGCTCGGCCCGGATCTCGAGCGGAGCATCCAGATAGAACTTGTGCGGGGTTTCCGGAAAGACGACCGTGCCGATGTCCCTTCCCTCCACCACCGCGCCCTCCCTGGCGGCGAACTCGCGCTGCTTCGCAACGAGCCAGGAACGAACCGCCGGGTGGACGGCAACCCGCGAGGTCGCCGCGTCGACCCGCGGGGTTCGCAGCCGGCCGCCCGGCGCTGCTCCGTCCACGACCACTTCGGCTTCGTCCTTCCGCGGGCGCAACTCGAAGTGGAGCCCCGCGATCAACCTGCTCATTGTCGGCCCGTCGGCCGGATCGAGATCTTCCTCCAGGGCCTTCCACGCGACGGCCCGGTACATGGAGCCGGTATCGAGGTAGGGCACGCCGAGTTGCGCCGCCACCCGGCGCGCTACGGTGCTCTTGCCGACACCGGCGGGACCGTCGATCGCCACGACGACAGTCATCGGCGACGCGGTTTCCGCCGGCGTGGGCCGGGAGAGCCTTTCCCCGGCCCCGGTCCTGAACCTCCGCGGAGAGCGGCGACTTCGTCGGCCGAAAGCTCCCGCCAGGACCCGAGCGGAAGCTCCGCGTCCTCAAGGCGGCCGATTGCCACGCGACGCAGCCGCTGCACGGGATGCCCGACACGGAAGAACATCTCGCGGATCTGCCGCGTCCTCCCCTCGACCAACTCGATCTCCCACCAACTCGAGGCACGGGCCGGGCGGGCGCCGCGCCGGGTCGGCGCCCGGGTCAGTCTCACCGGTGCGGTCCGGCGACCCGCGATCACCATGCGGCCTCGAAGGCGCGCGATCGCCGAGTCCGCCGGAAGGCCCCGGACCTTGGCGAGGTACCGTTTTGAACAGCCGAAACGAGGGTGGGTCAGGCGGTACGCCAGATCGCCGTCATCGGTTACCAGCAGCAGGCCCTCCGTCCCGTAGTCGAGCCGCCCGACGGGCTTCAGCCGCCGGCGCCACCTGTCGGGAATGAGGTCCATCACCGTGGGCCGACCCTCGGGGTCCGACCGCGTCGTCACGTAGCCGGACGGCTTGTTCAGCAGGACGTATCGCGAGGCGGCGTGCCGACGGATCGGCTCACCGTCGACGAGTACCGCGACCGGAGGCTCTCCCGCCGAGGCAACCCGGTCGCCGAGCACCGCCACGCGGCCGTCGATCGTGACCCGCCCTTCCCGAATGAGATCCTCCGCTGCCCGGCGGGACGCGACACCCGCTCGGGAGAGGACCTTCTGGAGCCGTTCGCCCCGCCGGTGCTCAGCCATCTCCTGAGTCCACCGGCGCCAGGGTGAGCTCGGACTGAGGGACCTCTTCCTCCGCCGCCGCCAGGAAGGTCTCCTCGAAATCTTCGAGCGGCGGCAGTTCCGACAGCGAGCGCAGGCCGAAGTGAAGCAGGAAGTCGCGCGTTGTGGCGTAGAGAAACGGACTGCCCACGACCTCCTTGCGGCCGGCGATACGGATCAACCGCCGCTCGAGCAGTGTCTTGAGGACACCGGCGGAGTTCCGGCCCCGGAGGTCCTGGATCTCGGGGCTGGTCACCGGTTGACGGTAGGCGACGATCGCCAGGGTTTCCACCGCGGCCATCGAGAGCTTGCTGCGGCCGGCGACCTCGAAGTACCTCCGCAGATAGGCATGGAGGTCCGGGCGCGTCACCAGCCGGTAGCCGCCGCCGGCGTGATCGACGACGACTCCGCGGTCAGGCTGCCCGCCGGACTCACCGGCGCGGTAGCGCGCCAGCACGGTCTGAAGAGCTTCGCGCGCCTGCTCCCGGGAGTTCTCGGGGAAGACCTCGAGCAGCTTCGCTTCGGGTTGCGGATCCGGGCTCGCGAAGAGCAACGCCTCGAACACCGCGGCCATCTCTGCCTGGTCGGTCATCCGGTGAAGTCCTCAAGCAAGATCGGATCCAGCGGCCGCGTCGTCCGGAACAGCAGTACCGATCTGTCCCCGGCTGAGTGCAACCGGACGAGGTTCAGTCTCGCCATCTCGAGCACCGCCAGGAAGCAGGCGATCGCCTCGGCCCGGCTCGACAGCGCGAAGAGGTCATCCTGGAGGTCGAGCGACCGGCCGCCGTCGAAGCGCCGCAGAAGCCTCTCGATCTGGCCTCGAACGCTGAACGTCTCGCCCTGGTACGTCAGCGGGCTCGGATGCTCCTCGTCGTAGCGCTTCAGCACGTTGCGGAGGACCTGAAGGAGGTCGAAGAGCGAGAGATCGCCCATGTCGAACTCCTCGTCGTCGTCCCCGGACGCCGCGGCTGGCGTGCCGCTCCGCGTCCACAGACCATGGCGGAGATCGTCAACTTCCGCGAGCGTCTGTGCCGCCTCCTTCAGCCGCTGGTACTCGAGGAGCCGTTCGATCAGTTCACGTCGCGGGTCGTCGGGCGCTTCGCCCGCTTCCGGTTCGGGTAGCGGCAGCAGCACCCTGGCCTTGAGTTGAATCAGCAGCGCAGCCTCGTAGATGTACTCGGCGGCTATGTCCAGGTCGAGCTCGTCCATCAGTGCCAGATACTCGTGGAACTGGTCGCAGACCAGCGCGACCGGGATGTCCGTGATCTCGATCTCGTTGATGCGGACAAGGTGCAGAAGCAGATCGAGAGGGCCCTCAAACGCAGGGAGCTGGACCCTCCACGACGCCGGCAACAGGCTGTCGTGCCCATCCACGAGCTTCATCCAGATGGATTCTCCCACACTGCCGGCGCCGGAAGGCCGACAGAGCCCACAGCTTCGAACCACTCTCGGGCCGCGTGGTGCGGGCGAAACCGCTGGTCGAGGCGTTGCCGTCCCGCTTCGCCACGGACTCGCGCCTCCTCGGGATCGGACATCGCCTCGATCAGCGCGGCGGCGAGCGCGGCCGAGCGTTCAGGCGGGACGAGCCAGCCGGTCTCCCCATCGACCACGACCTCGGGAATGCCGCTGACCGTCGAGGCGATGACCGGAACGCCGTCGCTCATCGCTTCCAGCACGACGAGAGGCATGCCCTCGTAGGTCGAGGGCACGATCAGCGCGGTCGCCCGTCGCCTCAACCGCGCCGCTTCCGCCCGTGAACAGCGTCCCGCCCAGTGAACGCAGGCGCCCAGTCCGAGCCGTTCGCACATCGCCTCAAGCGTCCCCCGGCGCTCGCCGTCGCCCGCCACGACCAGCCGCGGGCGGTGGCCGCCATCGCGCGCCCGCGCCATCGCCTGCAACAGGATCTCCATTCCCTTCCGTATGCGCAGCCGGCCCACGGCCAGCACGTACGGTTCGCCGCCAACCGGTTCGTCCCGGCCTGCGGCGGGCAGCGATTCTCCCGCGCGGGCGTCCAACGGCGCGCCGGTGACGTTCGGCACCACGCGCACACCCTCCACGCCGTAGTCGTCCTCGATCTCCCGGGCGGTCGCCCGGCTCGGGGCAAGCCGCACGTCGGATCGCCTCGCGGTCAGCCGGCCGAGCGCGATGTGCAGGGGAGTGCGGAGCGCGCGGAACAGCCGCTCGCTCCGAACCGGTCGGGCGACCACCCTGGCGTCCAGGTCGTGATCGACGAGCGGGCGGACCACCTGGCGTTCCCGTACGTAGCTCACCTGCTGGAGCGCCACGAGCAGCGGCCTCGACGCGCGATCGAGCCGCGCGAGATCGCGGATCACCAGGCCGCCGTCGCTTTCATGTACCTGCACGACGTCCGGCCGCCATTCCCGGACGACGCGCCGGACAGCACTCCGCGCCCGCCAGGGAAAGGCGGACTTGGAGACCTTCGGTCCACAACGGTCACGACCCATGATGTCGACTTCGCAACCCGCCTGCCCCAGCCCCCAGGCGAGTTGCAGCACCTGTTCCCCGGCGCCGGACAGGTCCTTCGGCGGCAGCACGTTGGCGACCAGCAACACCTTCATGGCAGAAGGCCGGGGATGCGCCGCCCCAACTGTCGCCGCAGAGCGTCGTTCCCGGGATCGGCCAGACGGTCCAGCAGTTCGGACGCGTCCCGCCGCGCCGCCACCAGCCAGTTCCAGTCGCGGGCCAGGTCGCCGAACCGGAACTGCGGAAGACCGGCCTGTCGCGTGCCGAGGATCTCGCCCGGTCCCCGTTGCCGCATGTCCTCTTCCGCGATCCGGAAACCGTCGGTCGAGTCCGCGAACACGCTCAGGCGCCGCTCCGCCTCGGCGGAGGGCTCCCCCGCGATCGCGATACAGAGCGGATCCCCCAGCCGTGGATCCGTACCGCGGCCGATCCGGCCCCGCAACTGGTGCAACTGGGCGAGGCCGAACCGCTCGGCGCCCAGAATGACCATCGCCGTCGCCTCGGGCACGTCGACGCCGACTTCGATCACGGTCGTCGCCAGCAGGACCTGGATCGATCCACCGGCGAAGCGGCTCATCGTCTCATCCCGCTCCTGGCGCCGCAGGCGTCCGTGCACAACGCCGTGGGGAACCGCGAGGGCGCGTGCCCACTCCGGACCGGACTCCGTGAGCGAAGGCAGTCCGGAGGCAGCGCCCTCCCCGCCGTCGATCAGCGGGAAGACGACGTAGGCCCGGCCGCCGCTCTCCAGGCGCCTCCGCACCTCGTTCACCGCTTCCTCCATTCGGCCGTCCGTCGTTACCCTGGTCTCTATCGGGCGGCGACCGGGAGGCATCTCGTCCAGAATCGACACGTCGAGATCACCGTACACCGTCAGCGCCAGCGACCTGGGAATCGGGGTCGCCGTCATGACCAGGAGGTCCGGTCGCAGGCCCTTGCGAACGAGGGACTGGCGCTGGACGACGCCGAAACGATGCTGTTCGTCGATCACGGCGAGGCCCAGCCGCAGGAACCGCGTCCGTTCCTCGATCAGGGCATGGGTGCCGACGACGAGGTCTACCCGGCCGTCCGCGATTCCCTCCTCCACCGCGCCGCCGTCGCTGGCAACGCGCTGGCTCGAAGTGACGAGCGCGACCGTCATGCTGGAGCCGAGCAGTCGTTCCAGGGAGGCGAAGTGCTGCTCGGCGAGAAGTTCGGTCGGCGCCATCAGCGCCGATTGCAGGCCGCTCCGGGCGGCGATCAGACAGGACAGGGCCGCCAGGACCGTCTTGCCGCTGCCCACGTCGCCCTGGACCAGCCGGAGCATGGGCTCCTCTCCGCCGAGATCGTCGGCGATCTCTCCGAGCACGCGTTCCTGGGCGCCGGTCAGGCGAAAGGGCACAAGGCTGGTGGCAGCCGCCCACGCGACGCCGTCGGCGCGGTAGCGGTGGGGTTTCCCGGATCGACGGCGCTGGCGACGCGCCGCCGCGAGTTGCAACTGCTGGAGCAGGAACTCACCGTAGGCGAGGCGGGCATGGGCCGGGCTCCGCCTGGCGTTCAGTTCCTCGATCGAGGCTTCTCGCGACGGCGAGTGAACTTCCGTCAGGGCCTCCGCCAGTCGGGGTAGTTCGTGCTTCGTCCGCTCCTCGCGTGGAAGCCACTCCTCAATCCACTCAGATCCCGGCGTGTCCCCCAGAGTCCGGATCGCATCGGCAACGAGCCGGGCCACTCGGGACGGTGGTACCTCCCCGATCCGCCCGTAGACCGGCCGTACGCCGCCGCCGTCGGATTCCTCCCCACCGATTCGCTCGACGGATGGGTTCGAGAGTTGCCAGGGACCGTCTCCGCCGCGTCGGCGGAGCGGGCCGTGCAGGAGATAGGGCACGCCCTCCTCGAACTGCTGCGCCAGGTAGGGGCGGTTGAACCAGACCACGCCGACCCTGGCCTCGCCGTCGCAGGCGACCGCCTCGACGCGGGAGAAACGTCGCCGCCCGAACACCCGTTTCAGTTTCTCCAGTCGCGCGACCACGGTCAGGGGACCGGGCTGCACGGACTCCGTTGCGTCGTCGGTCCCCGGAAGCCGGCCCAGGGTGCGACGGTCCTCATAGCGGAGCGGGAGGTGCGCCAGCAGGTCCGCGATCCGCCGGCAGCCGGCGGCCGCCAGGCGGCGCCCCAGCACCGGCCCGACGCCGCGCGCACTCGTGATCGGATCGCGCGCGTCCATCTTTCCCCGCCGGAGCTATCCCTGGACTTCGAGCGTCGCGTTGCGGACATCGAGGGACACGCTGGCGCCCAGCGGCAGGGTGTGGTTCGGCGCTTGGTGACCGGCGGGCAGGCCGGTGAACAGCGGCGCGCCGAGGGCGCCGGCGAAGTCGATCAGGCTGGCACGCGCGTCGCAGTTCGTGAAGTGGCCGGCGATCACGGCGCGGACACCGGCCGCCTGGCCGGATATCCGAAGCTGGGTGAGCAGCCGGTCGATCCGGTACTCCGGCTCGTCGATGTCCTCCAGCACGAGGATCGCGTCCTCGAAGCTCGGCAAGAGCCCCGTTCCCACCGTTGCAGCCAGCATGGTGAGGCATCCTCCGAGCAGGCGGCCTTCGATCGCCGAGGGTCGGCCGGCCGACAGCTCCGTGGAGACTGCTTCCAGCGGCCAGGGCTCCGGAAGCCTGCCGGCAAGCGCGTCGAGGAAGGAACGGCGCTCCTCCGGCAACAGGCCCCGCGCGAAGTCGACCGCCATTGGACCGTGGAAGGCCATCGTTCCCGTCCTCGCGACCAGCGCCAGGAGCAGGGGCGTCAGGTCCGAATAGCCGACGTAGGGGCGCGGCCTGGCGGCAAGCAGTGTCCAGTCGACCCGTCCGAGGATACGCGGAACGCCGTATCCTCCGCGCGCGAACACGATCGCCGCAACCGACTCGTCGGCCGCCAGTTCATGGAAGGCCTCCAGGCGCTCTCCGTCCGAGCCCGCGAACAGCGGCCGGCCGCTGAGCGACGCTTCGGGCCGCAGGTTCGCAGCGAGGACCGGCTCGAAGCCGAGTTCCTCCAGCGCGGCGACGCCGGCGGCCAGCCGGTCCCGGTCGATACGGCCCGAGAGGGCGGCGATCCCCACGCGGTCGCCGGGCTTCGCCACGGGCGGACGTTCGACGGCGGCAACACGCTGGCCGGGGTGCAAGGTCAAGTGCCGGAGGACCTCGTAAGCCGGATTCTGTTCGTCCCACAGCCCGAGGGCTTCGGGAGGCGGCCATTCATCTATGCGACCTACCCGGAGAACGTCCCGCGCCGCGAACGGCCGGAACCGGGACGGACAACCCGATCCGTTCTCCCTATTTGGTCTTGCTCCACATGGGGTTTGCCATCGCCTCGGACCGTCGCCGGCCGAGCGGTGCGCTCTTACCGCACCGTTTCACCCTTGCCTGCCCTCGACTCCCCGGGTTCCTTTCGGGCACCGAGGTCCAGGGCCGGCGGTCTGCTCTCTGCTGCACTTTCCGTCGCGTCACCGCGCCTTGCCGTTAGCAAGCATGCCGTCCGTTGGAGTCCGGACTTTCCTCCACCGGCGGTTCCCCGCCGGCAGCGACCGCGTCCGGTCCTCCGGCACCGCGGAGGCTAGCAGCTTTCAGCCGCCTCACTGCCCGGAGCGCGAACGTTCGCCGTGGACTGAAGCGTAGACCGATCGCGCCAGCTTCGGTCCAAGCACCTCGCGCAGTTGCTGTTCCGAGGCCTGGGCTACGCCGGCGTAGCTGCCGAAGCGTCGCACCAGCAGCTTGCGCCGTTGCGGCCCGATACCCCGGAGGTCGTCGAACCGGCTGTGCAATGCCCTCCGGGAGCGACGGCGCCGGTGGCGGGAAACGGCGAAGCGATGGGCCTCATCCCGAACCTGCTGCAGCACCCGAAGGCCCGCATGGCTCCGCTCCAGCCTGAGCGGCGCGGGACGTACCGGGAGGTACAGCTCCTCCTCCCTCTTGGCGAGTCCGACCACCGGCGTTTCGTCGACCCCCAGCTCCACGAGGGCTTCGAGTGCGGCGTTCAACTGCCCGCGACCACCGTCGATCAGGATCAGGTCCGGCATCTCTCCGACCTCATCGAGTACGCGCCGGTAGCGCCGGCTCACCGCCTGGCGGATCGCGGCGAAGTCGTCGGCCTGGGAGAGCCCCCGGATGTTGAAGCTGCGGTACTGGCCCTTGACCATCCGTCCGTCGCTCCAGACGACCAGCGAAGCGACGGTCTGGCTGCCGCCGAAGGTCGAGATGTCGAAGCCCTCGATCCGCCGCGGCGGGTCGGCGAGGTCGAGCGCCTTCCGCAGCGCCCCGCCGGCCTCGACGCCCGCGCCCGCACCACGGAAGCGGCGCCGAAAGGCCATCGCCGCGTTGCGGTTGGCGAGCGCGATGCGCTGCGCCTTCGGCCCGCGCGACGGCATGCGGAGGTAGACCCTGGATTCCCTTCGGCTGCTCAGCCACTCGATCAGCGCCTCCTCGCCTTCGATCGGCGCCGGCAGGTGGATCTCCTTCGGAATCAGCGTCGTCCGGTCGTAGAGCTGGGGCAGCAGCTCGGAAAGCAGGCGTTCGGCGGTGATTCTGGGCACGCCTTCCCAGAACAGCTCGCGACGGTCCAGCACCTGGCCGCCCCGCATGACGAGAACGGTGACCGCCGCGTTGTCGCCGCCCGTGTGGACGCCGAAGATGTCGACGTCCTCCCCGCGGGCCGAGCTGAGCTTGCGGCGCTGGCTGACCTCGTCGATCTCGTGAATCGTGTCGCGCAGCCGCGCCGCCGCCTCGAACTCGAGTCCTTCCGCGAGCGTCCGCATCCGGGTACGCAGGTCCTTCAGCAGTTCCTCGTTCCGGCCAGCCAGGAACAGCCGGGCATTCTCCACCCCGTCGGCGTACGCCTCGTCCGTGGTCAGTCCGTCGACGCAGGGACCGAGGCAGCGCTTCATGTCGTAGTAGAGGCAGGGCCGCGGCAGGCTGCCGTCGATGTCGATCCGGCAGACCCGGATGCCGAAGAGCTTCTGGGTCAGCTTGATCGCCTTGCGGGCCAGCCCCGCCGGCAGGTACGGGCCGTAGTACTCCGCCCCGTCACGGCGGATGCGGCGAGTGAAGGCAAGCCGCGGGTGTCCGTCCTCCAGGGTCAGCTTGAGGTACGGATAGGTCTTGTCGTCCCGAAGGCGGATGTTGAAGCGGGGCTGGCGCTTCTTGATCCAGTTGTTCTCGAACATCAGGGCCTGGGCTTCGGAGTCGGTCACGACGAACTCGACGTCGGCCGCATCGTGGAGCATGAGCGCGATGCGCGGGTCGTCGGCCGGCTTGCGGTAGGCGGCGGCCCTGCGCTTCAGGGACTTCGCCTTGCCGACGTAGAGCGCCTCTCCCGCCTCCGACTTGAAGATGTAGATGCCCGGCAGGTCCGGCAGTTCACCGAGCTTGCGGGAAAGCTCCGGGTGCATCAGCCCATTACCTTGAGTTCCTGGAGTTCCCTGAGCCGGTCCCGGAGCACCGCGGCCTGCTCGAACTCGAGCCGCCTCGAAGCCTGCTTCATCGCCTTTTCCAGGCGCGCGATCCGCCGTTCCAGGGGCATCTCCGGCGCGTCCTCGCGCAACAGATCTTCCACCGCGGCCTCCGCTTCCGCTCCCGCCTTGTGCAGGTAGTCCAGGTTGCTCATCTGGACCAGGGGACTGTGCACCTCCTTGAGGATGGAGGCCGGCTCGATTCCGTGTTCGCGGTTGTAGCGCTCCTGGACCCGCCGCCGCCGCTCCGTCTCCTCGATCGAGCGGTCGATCGACTCGGTCCGCTGGTCGGCATAGAAGATCACCCTGCCGTTCAGGTTGCGGGCGGCCCGGCCCGAGGTCTGAATCAGGGACACCTCGCTGCGCAGGAAGCCTTCCTTGTCGGCGTCCAGGATGGCGACGACCGACACCTCGGGCAGATCGAGGCCCTCGCGCAGGAGGTTGATGCCGACCAGGATGTCGAAGTCGCCGCGGCGCAGGGCGGTCGTGATCTCGACCCGTTCCAGCGTGTCGATGTCGCTGTGCAGGTAGCGCACCCTGAGACCGAGCTCGTTGAGGTACTGGGTGAGTTCTTCCGCCATGCGCTTGGTCAGCGTCGTCACCAGAACGCGCTCGCCACGGTCGATGGCCTCGCGGGCCTCGGCCACCAGGTCGTCGATCTGATTCGCCGAAGGCCGCAGTTCGATCCTCGGATCGAGCAGTCCGGTGGGCCGGATGATCTGCTCCACCACGACCCCACCCGTCCGTTCCAGCTCGAACGGCCCCGGGGTCGCCGACACGTAGATTCGCTGACCGCAACGCTCCTCGAACTCGTCGAAGCGCAGCGGCCGGTTGTCCAGCGCGCTCGGCAGACGGAAGCCGAACTCCACGAGGGTTTCCTTGCGCGCCCGATCGCCGCGGTACATGCCGCCGACCTGCGGAATCGTCTGGTGGCTCTCGTCGACGACGAGCAGGAAGTCCTCGGGCAGGTAGTCGAGGAAGGTCGGCGGCGCTTCGCCCGGCGCCCGTCCGGAGAGGTGGCGGGAGTAGTTCTCGATGCCGGCGCAGGAGCCCAGTTCGCGGAGCATCTCCAGGTCGTAGCGGGTTCTCTGCTCCAGCCGCTGCATCTCGAGCAGACGGTTCTCCCGCTCGAGCGCCGCCAGGTGCTCACCGAGTTCCTCACGGATCGACGCGATCGCCCGCCGCATCCGCTCCTCCGGCGTCACGTAGTGGTTGCGCGGGAAGACCGGGATCCGGTCCACCTCCTCGAGGACCCGGCCGCTGATCACGTCGAACCTGCAGACCCGGTCGACCTCGTCGCCGAAGTACTCGACCCGGATGCCGCGGTCGTCGTAGGCGGGGAGAATCTCGAGCACGTCGCCGCGCACCCGGAAGCTGCCGTGGAAGAGATCGAGGCGGGTGCGCTCGTACTGCATCTCGGCCAGGCTCCGCTGGGCTCGTTCGAGCGGCAGTTCGACCCCGCGCTCGAAGAACTGGAGCATCGAGAAGAAGACGTCCGGCGCGCCGAGACCGTAGATGCAGGAAACGGAGGCCACGATCACGACGTCGCGGCGCTCGAACAGGGAGATCGTGGCCCGCAGCCGCAGGCGGTCGATCTCGTCGTTGATGCTCGTCTCCTTCTCGATGTACGTGTCGGACTGGGGAACGTAGGCCTCGGGCTGGTAGTAGTCGTAGTAGGAGACGAAGTACTCCACCGCGTTGTGCGGGAAGAAGCTCCTGAACTCCTGGTAGAGCTGGGCGGCCAGCGTCTTGTTGTGAGAGAGGACGAGCGTCGGCCGGTTCACGGCCTCGATCACCTTGGCCACGGTGTAGGTCTTGCCCGAACCGGTCACTCCGAGCAGAACCTGTTCGGGGACGCCGGTCCGGACTCCGTCGGCGAGTTCAGCGATCGCCGCCGGCTGATCGCCCTGCGGGCTGAAGGGAGATACCAGTTCGAAGCGTCCGGTGCTCTCGGTGCCGGAAGCGCGCTCGGTCCGGGAATCGACGGTCCCCCGCAAGTCAGCCCCCCGGATCGGACGTCGCGATGTTCTCGAGGCGCTCCGTCAGCCGGCGCAGGTCGTCCTGGTCGAAGAGGCCCCGCTCGAGCCTCCGAAGCGCGTCGGTGAGCGCCAGTTGCAGGCGGCGGTTATCTGCCGGCGTGGCGCCGCCGCTCCGGTAGTGCTCGAGCACGGAATCAAACGCCCGCTCCAGACGTTGACGGTCCGTGTGCTGCACGTCCTCCGGCAGCTCGGTCACGATCCGTTCCCGGCTGAAGTCCAGGACGAATTCGAGCAGTTCATCAGCCTGGGAGACCAGAAGACCCAGGCCGACCAGCAACAGCACCACGATCAGGCCGCAGCCGACAAGGCCCGCAACCAGGCAGCCGCGACGTTTCCGATCCGGGTCCGCGGGCTGAGCCGCCGTCGGCTCGGGGAAGGGTTCCGGCAGCGGCGGCAGGCCGGACGCCTGGTCGGCTTCGGGAGTCATGGAACGCGCCGTATGATATTCGCGAGATGAACGCGGCGCGGGAAGTCCCGGACCTGGTGCGGGGCTGGTGCGTCAGCCACTGGCGCTGGCTGGCGCCGGTCGCCCTGACGCCTGTCGCGGGCGTGCTGCTCGGCGTCGGCGTCGCCGCGGTGATCGATCTGCCGCAGGTCGAGACCGTGGCCGAACTGACGCCCAGCCAGATCACCCGGCTGAGCGACCGCGACGGAGAACCGTTCAGGAGCTACTCGGTCGAGAAGCGCATCCTGCTTGCCGAGGGCGAGGTGCCGGAGACGTTCACGCGCGTCCTGCTCGCCGCCGAGGACCGGAACTTCTACTCTCACGCCGGCTTCGACATCATCGGCGTCTTTCGCGCGGTGCTCCAGAACTGGCAGCGGGGGGAGCGTTTCTCGGGCGCCTCGACGATCACGATGCAGGTCGCCCGGATGCTGTTCCTGGATCGGGCCAAGGTCTGGCGCCGGAAGATCCGGGAGACCCTGCTCGCAGTCGAGCTCGAGAAGCGTCTCAGCAAGCAGCAGATCCTCACGCTCTACTGCAACCTCACCTACTTCGGCCACGGCAACTACGGCGTGGAATCGGCGTCGCGCTACTACTTCGGCAAGCCGTCGGCCGAGTTGACGTACACCGAGGCGGCGACCCTGGTGGCGATCGTGCCGAGCCCGAGCGTGTGGACGCCCTACCTCCGGCCGGAGATCGTGCGCACCCGCCGCGACGCCCTCCTGCGAATACTCGGCGAGCGGGGAGTGATGACCCGGGAGGAAGCCGTCGAGGCGGCCGCGACGCCGCTCGACGTCGTCACCCAGAGGGAACCGGATCCCGTCGCGCCCTACTTCGCGGAGAAGGTCCGTCTCGACCTCTACCGCTCGTACGGGCAGAAGGGCCTGTACGAACGCGGCCTGCAGGTTCAGACCACTCTCGACCAGAGAATGCAGAGCGCTGCCGCGCAGGCCCTGCGCGGAGGTCTGGTGAGGATCGACCGCATGCGGGGCTTCCGCGGCGCGGTCGCCCAGGTGAACCAGGACGATCTGGCCGCCCCGGACCTGGCCGAGTCGTTCGGCGGCGTCCTGGCGAGATGGGTCGGCTTCGAGCCCGAGGCCGGCGCCTGGGCGCCGGGCGTCGTTCTCCAACGGGGGCGGGAGAACGCGGAGATCCGGATCGCCGACCACCGCTTCATGCTGGAACCGGCCGGCTACGAGTGGACGCGCAGGGACTCGCCGCCGCTGCGGCGGGGCGACGTCGCGTGGTTCGAGTTGCAGTCCGTCGGCGATGCCGCTTCGGTCGAGGAGGGCACGGACCAGCCGCGGTTCGAGCTGGAGCTCGTCCAGGAACCGCGGATCGAGGGCGCCGTCCTGCTGCTCGAGTCGGCGACCGGCGCGGTGCGGGCGATGGTCGGAGGCTGGGACTACGAACGCAGCGAGTTCAACCGCGCCTTTCAGGCCCGGCGCCAGGTCGGCTCCCTGTTCAAGCCGCTCGTGTTCGGCGCGGCCTTCGAGCACGGCTTCACGCCCGCCGACACCCTGTTCGACGCGCCCGCCGTGTTTCTGGGCGCCGACAACCAACTCAACTACAGTCCCCGGAACTTCTACCGGCAGTATCTCGGCATCGTGACCCTGCGCCGGGCCCTGGAGAGGTCGATCAACGTCACGTCGGTCAAGCTCCACGACATCGTCGGCGCGGAACGGGTGGTCGACTTCGCCCACCGCACGGGCATCCGCTCGCCGCTCCTTCCCTATCCGAGCCTCGCCCTGGGCGCGGCCGACCTGACCGTGCTCGAGGTGGCGACGTCCTACGCCACGATCGCCAACCTGGGCGTCCACGTGGAGCCCTACTTCGTCGAGCGCGTCACGACCCGCGACGGCCGCGAACTCGATGCTCACGTGCCGCAGGCATCGACCGTCGTCACGCCCGAAGTCGCCTTTCTGCTCACCCATGTGCTCTCGGGCGTGGTCCAGCGCGGAACGGCCCAGTCCGCGCGGGCGCTCGGCCTCGCGGCCGTCGCCGGCAAGACCGGTACGACGGACGGCTTCACGGACGCCTGGTTCGCGGGCTTCACACCCCGGTACACCCTGGTCGTCTGGGTCGGCTACGACCAGCAGCAGCGAATCGGAAGGAACATGACCGGCGCCGTGGCTGCCCTGCCGATCTGGAACGAGGTGCTCCGTCGGGGCATCGAGGACGGCTGGGTGGACCCCGCCCTGACCTTCACCAGGCCCAACCAGGTGCAGCTCCGCCAGGTCGAGTACCACTCCGGCCTCCTGCCCGCGCGCCGCCGGTCCGGCCAGCGCGTCATCGAAGAGGCCTTCATCCTGGGCACCGAACCGGTCCTCTCGTTCGACCCCGACACTCGCCCGGTCTACGACCTGCCGTGGTACCAGCAGCGTGCGCTGTACGGCGAGCCGAAGGCGGGAGAGAACATGCCGGAAGACCTCTTCGACTGGACGCCGATCATGCGCGGCTGGCAGAAAGGCGACAGAGGCGAGGGACGCTAGCGCTCTAGCCCTCCGGCCGCAGGCCGATCAGAGCGTAGTCGCGGTAGCCGAAGAGGAAGTCGTCGAGTTCGTCCCGGAGGCGATTCAGCCGATCGGCCAGCTCCCGGCTCTGGCCGTCCAGTCCGTCGAGCGGGATCTCCGGCAACCGCTCCTCCTCCGGATACGGCCGGAGGTCGAGTCGCTCGAGACCGGTGAAGCCCGCCTGTTCGTAGAAGGCGGACAGCGCCTCCGGATGAACCGGTCTCCTGTGTGTGGGATCAAGCCAGAAGCTGCGGGCCGTCACCGCGACGGAGAGCGGATTCGGCGTCTCCAGCACCAGAATCCCTCCCGGCCGCAGGGCCCCGAACGCGAGGCGGACCAGACGCTCGACATCTTCCGGAGCGAGGTGTTCGATGACGTGGAAGGAGACGACGCCGCCCAGAGAGGCCGGCTCGGTCTGGACCAGCGCGGTCAGCGCGTCGTTCTGGTCGACGCCAAGACCCTGCTCACGGCAGTGCCGCACCATCGCCGATGAGGGATCGACGCCGCGGCACTCCACGCCCTCCGCTTCCAGCAGGGCCAGGGCTTCACCCCGGCCGCAGCCCAGGTCCAGGACCGGTCCCGCCTGAAGAAGCCGCGGTAGGTAGACGCGGAGGCGGTCCCGGATGTCTTCCTCTGCGCCACGGAACCTGTGCTCGAAGTCGATGTAGGAGACGTCCGCGTCGGCCTCCCGGAGTCCCTTCTCTCCTTCGGGGCCCCGGGCCAGAGCCGCCCTCAACAGCCCCGCCAGTTCGTCCGCTTCCCGCCGGTAGCGGTCCAGCTTCCGGTCGACGCGACCGAACAGGGCGTCGTCGTGGCGCATGACCTCGTCGAGTCCCTGGCGCAGGAAGTTCTCCAGGTGCCGCGTCCGGTGGTCGAGATCGCCGATGCGCTGCTCGAACAGTCGCTCCACGCGTTCCTGATGATCTCTCCACTCCTGGAGATGGTGCTGGAAGACGTCGAGCAGGATCAGGTTGAAGACCCGCTGCCGCTCCCAGAGATCGTTCTGGGGCAGCGAGACGAACGGGCGCAACAGGCGCTTGAAGGCAACGAGCAGACGGCCGGCGAGGCCGCGATCGCTGCGAATCGGGAACGGGATGTCCCGCTCCCAGAGATGGCGCCAGTCGCCGAGGTCGCGTGTCGGCTGATCACCCAGGAAGTCCTCGACTTCCGGTGGGGCCCCGGCGCCGGAGCCGTCGCTATCGGCCCTAGGTTTCAGGCACTACCTCGATGGCGACTTCGGCGATGACTTCCGTGTGGAGGTCGACCCGCACCAGGTGATCACCCACCGTCTTGATGCCGCCGGTGAGATCGATCATGCGGCGATCAACCTGCACGCCGGCGGCGGCGAGCGCCTCGGTGACCTCGGTCGGCGTCACGGAGCCGTACAGGGTCCCCGTTTCGCTGGCCCGCTTCGCGAGCGTCAACTTGACCGCCGCGAGTTCCGCCGCGACCTCGGCGGCGGCCGAGCGCTCCGCCTCGTGGCGAGCGTCGAACTTCTTCCGCTGCGATTCGAACCAGAGCTTGTTCGACTCGGTGGAAGGCGCCGCCAGCTCCCGCGGATAGAGATAGTTGCGGGCGTACCCGGGCTTCACGTCGACCACCTGGCCGCGCGTGCCCAGTCCTCTCATGTCCTGTAGCAGGATGACTTCCATTGCCTCGTTCCTCGCCGCCTCGGTCGCCGCCGATGCCGGCGGTCAGTCCGTTGTGTAGGGGATCAGGGCCAGGAAACGGGCCCGTCGGAGCGCCCGGGCGAGCATCCGCTGATGGCGCGCGGAGTTTCCCGAGATCCTGCGCGGCAGGATCTTGGCCCGTTCCGGCACGAAGGAGCGCAGCGTGGCGACATCCTTGTAGTCGATGTACTCGATTCCGTCGGCGGTGAACTTGCACACCTTGCGGCGGCGGAAGAAGGTTCTGCGCTTCGGCATTTCTAGGCGCCTCCAGCCGCCTGGCTCGGGACGTTCGCCATGGTCGTCTGCTGGACCGGCTCCTTGCCCTTGCTGGCGGCGCGTTTCAGGTCGAGGTCGGTCCGCACCACGAGGTGGCGCAGGACCTGCTCGTTTTGGAGCATCCGCTGTCCGATCTCCGCGAGGCCGTTGTCGCCTCCGTCGGACTCCAGGTAGTAGATGTGGTAACGGCCTTCGGTGAACTTCCTGATCGGATAGGCGAGCCGCCGCTTGCCCCAGGATTCCTCCTGGGTGATCCGCAGCTTGCCGTCCGCGACCAGCAGCTTGCCGAAGGCATCGCTCAACTCCACGGCCTCCTCATCCGAGAGGCGCGGATCGGCGATGAAGACGAGTTCGTATGTCCGGGTCAATCGTTCATCCTCTTGGGGTGTAGCCGGCCCGTGGACCGGAACGAATCGGCGGCGGAATCTATCACGGTCCGCTACAGCACCAGCAGCGGCGCGATGACCAGGGACACGACCGACATCAGCTTGATCAGGATGTTCAGGCTGGGCCCGGCCGTGTCCTTGAACGGGTCCCCCACCGTGTCGCCGACGACGGCCGCCTTGTGGGCGTCGGAACCTTTGCCTCCGTGCGCCCCCGCTTCGATGTACTTCTTGGCGTTGTCCCAGGCGCCGCCCGCGTTCGCCATGAAGATGGCGAGCAGAACGCCACCGGCGGTCACGCCGGCCAGGACCCCGGCCAGGGCCTCGACGTCCCAGAAACCGACGGCCACCGGAACCAGAACGGCCAGCAGGCCCGGCGCCACCATCTGGCGCAGGGCGGCCGCGGTGGAGATGTCGACGCAGCGCGCGTACTCCGCCTTCGCCTCTCCTTCCATCAGGCCCGGAATCGTGCGGAACTGACGGCGGACCTCCTCGATCATCTCGAAGGCCGCCTTGCCGACCGCCTTCATCGCCATCGAGGAAAACAGGAACGGCAGCATGGCGCCGATGAACAGCCCGCACATGACGCGCGGGTTGACCAGGTCCATGCTCTCCAGGCCGACGGTCGTGCGGAAGGCCGCGAACAGCACCAGGGCGGTCAGCGCCGCCGACCCGATCGCGAAGCCCTTGCCGATCGCCGCCGTCGTGTTGCCGACGGCGTCCAGCTTGTCGGTGCGGGCGCGCACGTCCGGACCGAGAGCGCTCATCTCGGCGATGCCGCCGGCGTTGTCGGCGACCGGTCCGTAAGCGTCGACGGCGAGCTGAATGCCCGTCGTCGAGAGCATGCCGAGAGCCGCGATCGCGATGCCGTACAGGCCGGCCTGGCCGTGGGCCACGAGAACGGCGGCGGTCAGGACGACGATCGGCAGCGCGGTGGACTGCATGCCGACGGCCAGGCCGCCGATGATGTTCGTCGCGCTGCCGGTCTGGCTGTCCTTGGCGATGCTCTGCGCCGGCGCCTTGGACTCGGCCGTGTAGTACTGGGTGATCAGCCCGATCAGCAGTCCGGCGGCGAGGCCGGCGACCGTGGCCAGGAACACCCCCATGAAGCCGAATTCCTTCCCCTCGACCACGTACCTGACGTCGCCCAGCAGGCTGCGGGCCGTGAAGAAGGTGACGACCAGCATGATGCCCGCGGCGGCGAAGGTCCCCAGGTCCAGGGCATGCTGCGGGTTTCCGCCCTCCTTCGTGCGGACCAGCAGCGTGGAGGCCAGGGAGACCAGGATGCCGAGACCCGCGAGCAGCATCGGCAGCAGGATGAGGTTCGGCGTGAACTCCTCCCCGGCCAGGGTCGTCGTGCTGATTCCCAGCACGAGCGTGCCGACGATGGCGCCCACGTAGGACTCGAACAGGTCGGCCCCCATGCCGGCGACGTCACCCACGTTGTCGCCGACGTTGTCGGCGATCACCGCCGGATTGCGCGGATCGTCCTCCGGTATCCCGGCCTCGACCTTGCCCACCAGGTCGGCGCCGACGTCGGCCGCCTTCGTGTAGATGCCGCCGCCGACCCGGGCGAACAGGGCGATCGACGAAGCGCCGAACGAGAAGCCCGTCAAGACGGTCACGACCTGACCCAGCGAGTCGTTGTCGCCGCTGCCGAACATCGCGGCGTAGAGCAGGTACAGCAGGGAAAGGCCGAGGATGCCCAGGCCCACGACCGCGAAACCCATCACGGCGCCGCCCGAGAAGGCGACGGCGAGGGCGCGGTTCAGGCTCGTGCGGGCGGCGGCCGCCGTGCGCACGTTGGCCGACGTCGCCACCCTCATGCCGAAGAACCCGGCAAGGCCCGAACAGACGGCGCCCCCGAGAACCGACAGTCCGATCAAGGGGGAGCTGCCGGCGCGGTCCCAGTTGGCGAGCGCCAGCAGGGCCGCCGCCAGGACGACGAAGATGGCCAGGATGCGGTACTCGCGGCCGAGGAACGCCATCGCCCCGTCCCGAATGTGGCCGGCGATCTCCGGCATCGCGCCGTCGCCGGCGTCCTGCCGGTTGATCCACCGGCTCCGCAGCAAGGCGTAGAACAGAGCCGCCGCGCCGCAGGCGGGCAGAAGGTAGTACATCGTGTCCACTATCCGTTTCCTCTCATCCGTTGTACTCGTTCATCGTGACTTCGACGCCTCGGTCAGCCCAACTCAGGACGCAGTCGGCGGCCCGCCGCACCATTCGCTCCGCCGTTTCGATCTCGCCCGCCGAAAAGGGGGCGAGCACGAAGTCCGGCAGCTCTTCCCCTCGGCCGGCCGCGGCCGCCGCCGCTTCGTCCGGCGCGATGCCGAGACGCAGCCGCGGCACCGCCGTCGTGCGCAGGTTCTCGATGACCGACTCCATGCCGCGATGCCCGCCAGGACTCCCCTTGCCACGAAGCCGGAGCCGCCCCAGGGGCAAGTGGACTTCGTCGTAGACGACCAGAATGTTCCGTGGAGCATAGCCATTCCGTTCGGAGAGACAGCGCGCGCTGTAGCCGCTTCGATTCATGTAGGTCTGCGGCATCGCCAGGTCGATTCGATCGTTGGAGGCCCAGACCGCTCCGCACACGTCCAGTCCAGGTCGAACGCCCAGACGCCGGGCCAGCTCGTCGACGACCCGAAAGCCGAGGTTGTGACGCGTGTCGGCGTAACGCCCGCCCGGATTCCCGAGCCCCAGAACCAGACGCGCCTCCTCGCTACGTGTCTCCATCTTCGGATTCGTCCTCGTCGCCGACCCGTTCGGGTTCGTCGGTGAGGGCCTCGAGCAGCTCGCCTTCCTCCGGCTCCTCGACCTCCTCCTCGACCACCCGTGCGGCGGCGACCGACACGATCACCTTGTTCTCTTCCTCGGTGAGCGTCACGGCGTCCGGAAGGACCAGTTCCCCGGCCTCCACATGCTGGCCGATGTGCAGGGGCGAGACATCGAGCTCGATCGAGACGGGAATGTCGCCGGGCAGACAGACGACGCCGACTTCCCGGGTGATGAACTCGAGCAGTCCGCCCTCGTTCCGCACGCCCTCGGGCGTCCCCACCACCTCGACGGGCACCGAGACCTGGACTTCCTGGTCCATCTTCACGCGCTGGAAGTCGATGTGGACCAGGGCTCCCGTCAGTGGATTCCACTGCAGGTCGCGGATCATCGTGTGGCGTGTCCGCTCGGTGCCCTCGAGCTGGAGCAGGAAGACGGCGTTCTCGCCCCCCTCCCGAATCAGGCTCTGCACCATCTTGCCGTCGACGCGGATCGCGGCCGAATCGGCGCTGCCGCCGTAGACCACGGCGGGAATCTCGCCGGCCGCCCGGAGGCGGCGGTTCGCGTTCTTGCCGGTCTGCTCGCGCAGCCGGACGGTAACGGTGGGTTCGCTCACTTCGAACTCCTCAGGTGACGTACGGCTCAGACGAAGAGCGATGTCACGGAGCTGTTGTCGTGGATTCTTCTGATGGCTTCCCCGAGCAGGGCGGCGACGCTATGGGGGCGCAGCCTCGTGCTCCGGGCCAGCTTCTCTTCGAGCGGCGTGGTGTTCGTCACCAGGACGCCCTCGAGCTTCGACTTCTCGATCCTCTCGATGGCCGAGGCGGAGAGTACACCGTGGATGCCGGCGGCGAAGATTCTCCGGGCGCCCTGCGCCGCCAGGGATTCGACGGAGTTGATCAGCGTGCCGGCGGTATCGATGATGTCGTCGAGGATCAGCACGTCGCGCCCCTCGACATCGCCGATCACGTTCATCACCTCCGCCTGGTTCGCCGCCACCCGACGCTTGTCGATGATCGCGAGTTCGGTGTGCAGCCGCTTGGCGATCGCCCGCGCCCGGGCCACCCCGCCGGCGTCCGGGGCGACGATCATCAGATCCTCGATGCCGAGCGCGCGGATGGCGTCAAGGAGCACGGGCGCCGCGAACAGGTGGTCGACCGGAATGTCGAAGTAGCCCGAGATCTGCTGCGCGTGGACGTCCATCGTCAGCAGGCGGTCGGCCCCGGCGGCAGTCATCACGTCGGCCACGAGCTTGGCC
Organism: Candidatus Multivorans sp.; assembly: GCA_965220845.1. Taxonomy (GTDB): domain Bacteria; phylum Acidobacteriota; class Thermoanaerobaculia; order Multivoradales; family Multivoraceae; genus Multivorans. The sequence continues at coordinate 2,049,685 of CBDCRA010000005.1, read as the reverse complement.
GTGATCGGCACGCGGGGCTTGTCCTTCTTGTCCTGACGGGCGTAGCCGTAGTAGGGCAACACCGCCGTCACCCGCGCCGCCGAAGCCCGCTTCACCGCATCGAGCATGATCAACAGCTCGACGAAGTTGTCGTTGACCGGCGTACAGGTCGGCTGCACGATGAAGACGTCGGCGCCGCGCACGTTCTCCTGGATCTGGCAGAAGATCTCGCCGTCCGCGAAGTTGTAGGCCGTGACCTGACCCGGCACCATGCCGAGGTAGTTGCAGATCTCGTTGGTCAGCGCGGGATGCGCCCGCCCGCCGAAGACCTTGAGTTCGGTGTACATGGCGCGTTCGACGTTGTTGGGATGGAGGGTCACCTGAGCGACCCGCCAGCGATCGTTTCCGGGAAGTCAGGACGCCGGTGCGCGCCGGGACCATCCGCGTGCACGGAGACTCTCGACACGGGCGACCTCGGAATCAGTTCGAATTCAGGGGGAGTTGGCTGCGGCGCACTAGTGGTTGGGGCGGGAGGATTCGAACCCCCGAATGCGAGATCCAAAGTCTCGTGCCTTACCACTTGGCGACGCCCCAGACGGGACGGCCCATCTTACAGAAAGTGACGACTACATGAAGAGCCCGCGAACTTCCCGAGGCAGCGTTCGCGTCCGGAACACACGCACGCCCGTTCCGGCCAGTGCGGCCTGGAGTCCGGGCGCCTCGCCGACCGCGAACACGGCACCGCCGCTGCCCGAAACCTGGGGACCGCCGCCACCGCCGGTGCTCCCGGCCCTCCCGAGCGCCAGGAGGAGGCGGTCCACCTCGGGGTGGAGCCGGCGAACCACCGGTTCCAGGTCGTTGCCGAGCACCCAGGCGGCGGCATCGCCACGGAGTGAGGGAGGAGGCAACAGCGTGGACAGTCCCTCCTCTCCCCTGCTGCCTGCCGCCATCGCGCCCTTCCAGTCGCCGTAGACCTCGGCGGTCGACACCTCGACCGCCGGCACGACGACCAGCACGGTCGCCAAGGGCATGTCGTCCAGCGATTCGACCCGCTCACCACGGCCGGTCGCGAACGCCGTCCCCCCCTCCAGAAAGAACGGGACATCCGATCCGACCGCCGCGCCGGCCCCGTGCAACTGCCGGACGTCGAGAGGTCCTCCCCAGAGCGACTGGAGGCCGAGCAGCGCCGCCGCCGCGTCGCTGCTGCCCCCGCCCAGGCCGCTGCCCGCGGGAATCCGCTTCTCGAGTCTGAAACGGACGCCGCCCGCCGGCTCGCCGAGGACGCCGAAGAAGGTGCGCGCCGCCTTGAGCACCAAGTTCGAGTCGTCGGCCGGAGCGCCGCCGCCCGGGACCTCGATCCGCAGTGGGCTCGCCGGGTCGACGCGGTGGATGACCAGGCGGTCGCAGAGGTCGATCGTCTGCAGGACGGTCGAGATCTCGTGGAAACCGTCGGGCCGGCGGCCGTGAACGCGGAGACTCAGGTTCACCTTGGCCGGGCATGCAAGGCTGAGTTCGGCGGGCATCAGGCATCCGAGCCGCAGAGGCCGGGCCGGTATCCGGCGGGGATTTCGGGGGCTGGAAGCGGTCCGGCGAGTTCCGTTGCGGGCCGCCGCTGGCGCCAGCGAAGTTCGAGACCCGTGTCGGACTCCACGAGTCGCGCCACTTCTTCCACTCCTTCCACTCCTCCGCTCCAGGAGGCCCTGGCGCGATCGCCGTCCCACAGCGTCCAGCGACTCGGGCCTGCGGAGGTCGCTTCGGTCGTCCAGCGCCGGCCACGGCTGTCCTCGAAGTCCATCTCCACGCTTCGGCCCGACTGTCCGGTAACCGCGGTCTCCGCCCATCCGCGGGGATCGGCGGGCGGCGACGGCAACCGCCGCATCAACAGGGCGGCGACTGCGCGGGCAGGCACCGGACCCAGCGAGAGGGCAGGGACCTCGAGGTCGCCCGCATACCGGCAGTACGTGCGCTCGCGCACCCACAGCACGAGGGCGTCTCCGTTCCTCACGTTGAGGTCCCACCATCGCCGTCCCAGGCGGTCGGAGGCCGAGACGTGAAAGCGCTCCGGGTCCTCGAAACGCAACACGAGGCGGAGCGTGCCGTTTCCTTCCGATCCGTCGTAGTGCATGCGGGCGATGCGCTGCGTCCGCCATTCCGTCTCGGGAATCTCCCACGGCGCGGTGGCCGGAACCGGACGGCCGGCGGCAACCCCCGCTTCGCGGCCAGGCCCGGTGCTGGCGCAGCCGCAAAGCCACGCCAGACTGAACAGAAGCAGCGGGAACGACCGCCGCATGAAGATCGGCCCCGACCGGTCAGCGCCGGGAGAGTTCACTCAGCTTGCGGCGCAGCGATTCGACGTTCTCCTCGTCGTTGATCGCCAACGCCTGCTCGTAGGCCTCCCGGGCCCGCTGCGGTTCGCCCAGCGCGACATAGACGTCCCCGAGATGCTCGAGGATCGTTGAGTCGCTGGGCACGAGCTGGTTCGCCCGTTCCAGGTGACGCCGGGCCTGCTCGAACTCGCCGAGACGGAACAGGGCCCAGCCCAGGGAGTCGACGAAGGCGCCGTTGTTCGGGTCGAGATCGACCGCGCGTCGAATGAGCTCCAGCGCCTGCTCGAGGTTCTCGCCGTTGTCCGCCCACATGTAGCCGAGGTAGTTCAAGGCGTGACTGTTCTCGGGCTGGAGCGTGAGCACCGCCCGGAACTGATCCGCCGCCTCGTCGTAGCGCCGGCTCCGTTCGTAGGCCTCTCCGAGCTGGAACCGCAGTGCCGCGCGGAGGGCGTCCTTGTCCATGTCCAGTTCGGTCGCGGCACCGCCGTCGATTCGCGCCAGCGCCCGCAGGAGGAAGGGGATGGCCTCGCCGAAACGTCCCTGCTCGCGGCAGGACTCCGCGACGAGCATGAGACGCCGGACATCTCCGTTCGAGGCCAGGTCCTCGTAGACTCTCAGGGCGAGCTTCTCCGCACCCAGGTTGAAGTAGAGCCTCGCCTTCTTCTGAAGCGCCGGAAATTCCGGCTCACCGTCGTCGCCCGCCACAAGAAGCCGCTCGTTGGCCACGACGGCCCGGCGCAGCATCGCCATGGCCCTGCGCTTTCTGCCGGCCTCCGCCAGCAGTTCGGCCTGACTGAGAACCAGTTCCGCGGATTCTCCGGCCCGCTCCTCCTCGGCTTCCAGAACCTCCAGCGCGCGGTCGATCTCTCCCAACTGGCGCATGGCCTCGACCACCAGGCTGAGACCGAGATCTCCCGCCTGCTCGCCCTCGACGGTGCTCCGGTCGGCCAGATCGACCATCGTCTGGCCGATGTCCCTGATCCGGCGCCATTCGCCCTCCCGCATCAGCAGGCGCACGAGTTCCCGCACGATGCGCGGATCGTCCTGCGACTCCCGTCTGAGGTCTTCGAGCAGATCGATCGCCTCCGGTGTCCGATCCGACTCCGCCAGGATCGTCGCCTCCAGGAGCCGAGCGCGAGGGTTCGCCCGGGCGGCGCGAGGCAGCGCACGCAGGCGCCCCAGCGCCTCCGCGAGATCGTCCGCCCGCTGCTGGGGTGTCCGTCCGCGGGCGACACCGCGACGGAAGTACTCCTCGGCCAGGGCGCCCCGCACCGGAATGCTCTCCGGCTGCTCAGCGACGGCGCCTTCGAGCAGATCGATGGCTTCCGTGTGGTTGCCTCGCTGACTCTCCCGGGTCGCGAGTTCCATTCTGGTTTCGACGGAGAGTCCATCGAGTCCAAGCATCTCGTTCCGGACTTCCTCGGCACGGTCGTCCCGGCCCGCACGGCGAAACGCGTCGACCAGCAGGCCCTGAAGCTGCCGGTGGCCGTTGTGGTAGCTGACGAGTTCTTCGAGCACGGAGGCGGCCTCGTCGTGTTCCCCGAGACTCTCGCGAATCCGGAAGAGCAGCATCATGCCCTGGATATCGCTCGGGGCGAGACGACGGAGACGCTCCAGCGCCTCTACCGCCTGATCGAGCACTTCGCCGAGCCGACCGCCTTGGCGGCCTCCGGGCAGGCTGACGAGAACTCCCGCGTGGGCGCGGAGCACATCCACGTCGTCCGGCGCGAGACGGTAGGCGACGCGCGTGTGTTCCACCGCCTCGTCGAAACGGCGCAGCTTCTCGGCAAGGAACTCCGCCAGTGCAATCCGAAGGAAGGGAGCGTCCGGATCCGCTGCCACGGCCCGTTCGAAGAGATCGAGCGCCTCCTCTTCCCGGTCCGGTTCGGCAGCCAATAACCGCGCCGCCGTGAACAGGAAGGGTCCGCTCTCGGAAGGCGTGGCGGAGGCTTCCTGCGCCCGAGTCGACTGCGCTCCGAGGAAAAGCAGGACGAACGCTGCCACCGGCGTGACGCAGCGCAAGGCACGGCCGGAAAGGGACCGGAAACCTGCTTCCTGACGGTGCATGGGACGGCCAAGAGTAGCACTCTCCCGTGACCGCTTCGGCCGCCTCGGCTCTTTACCGGAAGCGCCGCCCGGGTTAGACTCGGGGGTCTACGTCGGGTCGTGGCCGGTCGTGACGGCGGGCCGATTCAGGGAGGAGGCGTCGAGATGATCAAGGCGGATATCGTGAACCGTGTCGCGGAGAATTCCGACCTTCCCCGGGTCAAGGCGGCCCGCGCCGTCGACACGATCCTCGGCGCGATGAAGGACGCTCTCGGCGACGGCAAGCGGATCGAGTTGCGCGGTTTCGGCGTCTTCCAGGTGCGCGATCGCAAGCGCGGCGTGGGCCGGAATCCGAAGACCGGCGTCGAGGTTACGATTTCCCCCGGCAAGACGGTTCGCTTCAAGCCCGGCAAGGAACTGAAGAACCTCTAGCTAGAAGTCCAGCACGAAGGTGACCGGTCCATCGTTGACCAGGTCCACGCGCATTCGCTCTCCGAAACGGCCGCACTCCACCTGCACGCCGGCCGCCTCCAGCCGGAGGCGCAGCGTCTCGAGCAGCGGCTCGGCCACTTCCGGCGACGCCGCCCGGTCGAACGACGGCCGCCTCCCCTTGCGCGTCGAGGCGGCCAGTGTGAACTGCGACACGAGAAGCACCGCTCCGCCTGACTGACGCACGTCGAGGTTCATCCGCGCCTGCTCGTCGTCGAAGAACCGGAGTCCGACCAGTTTGGCAGCGGCCGCCTCCACCTGATCCTGTCCGTCGCCGACCTCCACGCCGGCAAGGACCACCATGCCCGGTCCAATCTTCCCTACCGTCCGGCCGTCGACCGAAACCTCGGCGTCCGCCACGCGTTGCACGACCAGCCGCATGCAGGGGACACTACGCCAGACTCGAACCGGACATCCGGCGTACCGCGATATCGGCGACCACCACGCCGCCGAATGCGCCTACAATGGTTCTCCGCCAGCCCTCCAGGGCACGCCCCCGGCGCAACGACGCACCACGGCTTGAACGCGAATCAGAGAGGAAGAGTCAAGAGCATGTTGAACAAGGTGATCCTCATCGGGAACCTGGGCCGCGACCCGGAGATCCGCACCACCCAGTCCGGCCAGACCGTCGCGAACTTCAGCGTCGCCACTACCCGTCGCTGGCGCGACCGGGACGGCAACCGCCAGGAAGACACGGAATGGCACTACATCGTCTGCTGGGGCCGTCAGGCCGAAGTCGCCGGGCAGTACCTGACCAGGGGCCGCCTGGTCTCGGTCGAGGGACGGCTCCAGACCCGCTCCTGGGACGATCAGCAGAGCGGCCAGAAGCGTTATCGCACGGAGATCATCTGCGACAATTTCCAGATGCTGGGCGGTCGGGCCGACGGCGCGGGACAGGGCTACGGCTCGCGCAACCGGGCCGACGCCGGCCAGCCGGCGCCGCAGGACCAGGGCTTCGACGCCGGCGAACAGGACGACGACATCCCGTTCTGACACCCCGTTCCAGGGAAGCTGGCCGCCAAAGCGGACCCGGCCTGACGGCCGGCGCGCTCGCCTGGCCGCCTGCGGCGGCAGCGGGTCAGAAGACCCGCGCACCAGCGGCCTGCTACTTCACGCCGAGCCGGCTCTGCAGGGTCTGTAGGAGGTTCAGGGCGGCCACCGGCGTCAACTGGTCCACGTCGACCGCCCGCAGCGCCTCGATCACTGCCTCGTCCTCGCCACCCCACAACGCGAGCTGGTCCGCGCCGGGACTCGGCGGCGCTCCGGAAGCGCCGTCGACGACCCTGGGCCTGCCGGAGAAGCCGTACTGCTGGGACTCGATGTTCGAGAGCACGGCGGCGGCGCGCTCGACGACCTCCCGAGGCACACCGGCCAGACGCGCCACGTGCAGGCCGTAGGACTTGTCGGCGCGGCCTTCCGCGACCCTGTGCAGGAACAGGATCTCGTCCTGCCACTCCTTCACCGCCATCCGCGAGTTCCTGACCCGCGCAAGCGTCGCCGGCAGGCCGGTGAGTTCGTGGTAGTGGGTGGCGAAGAGCGCCAGCGAGCCGTTGTGCTCGTGCAGGCGTTCGATGATGGCCCAGGCCAGGGAGAGACCGTCGTAAGTCGATGTGCCCCGGCCGACCTCGTCCAGGACGACGAGGCTGTCGGGCGTCGCGTGACGCAGGATGTTCGCGGTCTCCACCATCTCGACCATGAACGTCGATTCGCCGCGAGCCAGGTCATCGCTGGCGCCGACGCGGGTGAAGACCCGGTCGACCAGGCCGATCTCGGCGCTTTCCGCGGGAACGAAGCACCCCGCGTGAGCCATCAGAACGATCAGTGCGGTCTGCCGGAGATAGGTCGACTTGCCGCCCATGTTGGGACCGGTCAGCAGGATGATCTGCTCCCGGTCCCGGTCGAGGCGCACGTCGTTCGGTACGAAACCGGAAGCGCCTCGGATGGCAACCGTGGATCGTTCGACCACGGGATGGCGTCCCTCGCGGATCTCGATCCTGCCGGGCGCCGCCAGCATCCGCGGCCGGACGTAGTCATAGCGGCCCGCGGCCTCCGCCAGCGCGCTCAGGCAGTCGAGCCGGGCCAGCGCCGCCGCCAGTGCGAGCAGGCGCGGTCCTTCCCGGGAGGCCTCCGAACGGAGCGACTCGAAGAGCTCCTGTTCCAGCGCAAGCTGGCCGCTCTCGGCGCCCAGGATCTGCTGTTCCAGCGTCTTCAGATCCTCCGTGACATAGCGTTCGGCGTTGGTCAGGGTCTGCCGGCGGACGTAGTGGTCGGGAACCCGTTCCTGCTGGGTCTTGCGGACCTCCAGGTAGTAGCCGAAGACCCGGTTGTAGCCGACCTTCAGCGTAGGGATCCCGGTCGCCTCCCGCTCCCGGGCCTCGAGCGCCGCCATGTGCCCCTTGCCGTCCCGTGCCAGGGACCGGAGTCGGTCGAGTTCCGGGTCGACGCCGGCCGCGATCACGCCGCCGTCGCTCAGCGAGCCCGGTGCCTCCGCGAGTGTCGCGTCGAACCTCGCTCGCAAGCCGGGCAGCGCGTCCGTCGTTGCCATACGCGCGAGGAGGTCGGCATCCAGGTCGGCCACGGCCGCCAGCGTGGAAGGAGCCTCGCGCAGCGTGTCCCGCAGGGCCGCCGCCTCGCGCGGAGTGATCCGGCCCAGAACCAGCCTCGACGTCAGTCGCTCCAGGTCCGCCATGCCCCTGAACCGCGAGCGGAGCGACTCCCGCAGCGAGACGTTCCGGAACAGCACGTCGACCGCGTCGTGGCGCTCCTCCAGGGCGCCCGCGTCCCGGAGCGGCCGGCTCAGCCAGCGCCGCAGGGCCCGGGCGCCGGGCCCCGTGACCGTGAGGTCGAGCACGTCGACGAGAGTCCGCCCGCCCTGGTGCTGGAGGTGCCGAAAGACCTCCAGGTTGCGCAGCGTCGTGTCATCCACGACCACGCAACGGTCGTCGTGCTGAACCTCGAGACCCGTTACGTGATCGATGTCCGATCTGGCGGCGCTGCGTGCGTACTCCAGCACGAGGGCGGCCGCGGCGACCGCGGCCTCACCCTCGACCAGACCGAAGCCGCGCAGGTTGTCGACCTGGAACTGCCGGCGCAGGGCGCGCTCGGCGGCGGCTGAGCGCGGCGCCTCCGAACTGTCGACCGCCGTGTGCGGAACTCCGGCTCGGTCGATCCAGGCCGGAAGCTGGCCGGCCGGGTCGGCGCCACCCCTTTCGAAGTCCGCGCCGCAGGTGAGAACCTCGCGCGGCGCGAGCCGTTCGAGATCGTCCACCGCGAGCGCAGCGTCCGGCCAGCGGCGCACGAAGAACTCGCCGGTCGAGACATCGAGGAACGCGCCGGCGCCCGCCCCGCCGTTGAAGCGGATCCCGGCAAGGTAGTTCGGCCGGTTCTGATCGAGCATCTCCAGGTCGCTGATCGTTCCCGGCGTGACGATCCGCGTGACCTCCCGGCGCACCAGCCCCCGGGCCTGCGCCGGATCCTCGACCTGATCGCAGACCGCGACCTTGTAGCCCGCGTCGAGCAGCCTGGCGATGTAGGACTCGACCGCGTGGTGGGGCACGCCGCACATCGGCGCCTCGCTGGCGGTTCCCTTCTGGCGCGCGGTCAAGGCGACGTCGAGTACCGGCGCGGCGGTCGTGGCGTCCTCGAAGAACAGCTCGAAGAAGTCCCCCATCCGGTACAGCAGAATCGCGTCCGGGTAGTCGGCCTTGACCCTCAGGTAGTGCCGGAGCATCGGCGTGAGGGTGGCGACATCCCGGGCCGGGCCAGCCGATGGACCGGCGGATGTCCGTGAATCCCCCGCGTTCTCTGCAGCGCTCCCGTCCACGAACGGCCGCCAGTATAGTGAGCGGCCATGGCTTCCGGGCCGCTGCTCGCGTTCGACACCGGTTCGGCCGTCGTCAGCGTGGCGCTCGCTCTTCCCGACCGGGTCGACACGCTCGCCACGCCTCAGGGCCGTTCGTCGCGCGAACTCATCGCGATGATCGACGAGTTGCTGGTCCGCGCGGGTCTCGAAGCCCGGGACCTGGCAGGGGTCGGGGCAGCCAGGGGACCGGGCAGCTTTACCGGCCTGCGGGTTGGACTGGCCACCGCGATCGGCCTGCACCAGGCCTCCGGAGTGCGCGCGGGCGCGGTCTCCACCTTCGAGGTCCTGGCCGGCCACTACGCCGAGCGCGCGGCTGCGCCGGAGCCAGTGGTGCTGGCGGTCGTCGACGCCCACCGGGACCGCTGGTTCGCCCAGCGCATGCGGCCCGGCGCCGACGGCGCCGCCAGCGCCGATGGGCCGCCTGACATCAGAAGCCGGGCCGAGCTCGAGCGAACCGCTCTTCCTGTCGTCGGCCACGGAATCTCCGCGCTGGAGGTCTCTGCCGGGGCCGTCGAAGCGACGGAGCTCGCCCCGAACATGCTGCGCCTGATGCGAAGCGGCGACTTCCCCTGGGATCCCTCGACGCTCGTCGAACCTCTCTACCTGCGCCCGCCCGCGACGAGCCCGCCCAAGCTGGTACGCTCGAACCAGCCCCGCGTAAGGCCACCGAACGACCAAGAAGGGAGGCGCGCACCGAATGAGCGATGACGCAGTCAAGGAAGAACTCCTGGCGCAGGATGGCGAGTTCAGGAAGCTCTACGAAGAGCATCAGGCCTGTGAGAGTCAACTCGAAGAACTGGTCGGCCGCCCCGTCCTCTCGCCGACGGATCAGTCCGAGGCCAAGCGCATCAAGCTCCACAAGCTCGCTCTCAAGGACCGCATGGAATCGATCATCCGGTCACACGCCCTTCAAGCAGCCAGCTAGAAACGTCGAACCCGTCGCGGGCTCCTCGTTTGGCCCCTGGCCCCCACCCCGGTTGAACGGATGAGATTCGCTCGGGAGGCTTGGCCCTTCGTGCTGCCGTTCCTGGCCGCGGCGGCCGTCTTCTGGCCCCTTGGCTGGCAAGTAGCCGCGGGCACGATGGCCGTCCTCGGCGTCCTGGTCCTCCTCTTCTTCCGCGACCCCACGCGAAACTACGAGGGACCGCCCGACGTCGTCCTTTCTCCCGCCGAGGGAACGGTGATGGCCGTGGAGGTGATCACCGACAGCGCCCTCGGCGACGAGGCCTGGCGGCGCATCTCGATCTTCCTGTCCGTCTTCAACGTCCATACCCAGAAGACACCGGTCGAGGGCGTGGTGATCGGTAGCATCGCGACGCCCGGGAAGAAGCTCCCCGCCTTCCGCAAGGAGGCCGGCGACGTCAACGAGAACCACCTCACCCTGCTGCGCCGGCCCCAGGGCGATCTCATCGCGGTGCGGCAGATCGCCGGTCTCGTGGCCCGACGCGTGGTTGCCCATGTCCAGGCCGGCCAGCGGGTGATCCAGGGCGAACCCCTTGGCCTGATCAAGTTCGGCTCCCGCGTCGACGTGTTCGTGCCGCTTTCCTACGACCCCCTGGTCGAGAAGGGCCAGCGCGTGATCTCCGGCGAGACGCCGCTCGCCATGCCCACGGACCCGTCCACGCCGCCGCCGGAGGACCTCCCGGTCCGGCGACCCGCCGTCCGAACCGGAGACGAATCATGAACTGGAAACCGCGCAAACCGAGACCGTTGCGGGCCGGGGCCTACGTGATCCCCAGCCTGTTCACGACCGCGAACATGCTGCTCGGCTTCTACGCTCTGCTGGCAGGTCTCGAGGGGCAGTTCCAGGCTGCCGTGCTGATGCTGTTCGCCGCGGCCTGCCTCGACACGCTGGACGGCCGGATAGCCCGTCTGACCGGTACCGCGAGTCCCTTCGGCAGGGAGTACGACTCGCTGGCCGACCTGGTCTCCTTCGGCCTGGCCCCGGCATTGCTCTGCTACCTCTGGGGCCTCCACGAACTCGGGCGCGTGGGCTTCGCGGCGCCGGCCGTCTACCTGCTCTGCAACGCCGCCCGCCTGGCCCGTTTCAACGTCAGCCGCCGCACGGCCGACCCCGCCTACTTCATCGGGCTGCCGGCGCCCGCCGCCGCGGGGGCGATCGGCTCGATTCTCTTCTTCGTCGACACCCGGGGCGACTCCTTTCTGTTCCAGATCGTCGTTCTGTCCGCGCTGGTGGTTGTCGGCCTGCTCGCCGTCTCCACCTTCCGCTACGTCAGCTTCAAGGAAATCGACTTCCGGCGCCGCCGGAGTTTCCGGGTGGTTCTCGTCATCGCCTCGATCGCCGTGCTGGCGCTGATCCATATCGGCGTCTTCTTCCTGGTCGGCGCGGCCAGCTACGCGCTTTCCGGACCGACCGCCTGGCTCGCTCGCCGCCTCAGGCGCCGCCGGGCGATCCGTCTTCGCGCTGCTACGCTCCGCGGCCGATGACGACCGCTCCGTCCGCCTCTCCAGACCACCACCGGCTGACCATCCTCGGATCAGGGCCCGCGGGACTCACCGCGGCCCTGTACGCGGCGCGCGCCGATCTCTCGCCGCTGGTTCTCGAAGGCGGCCAGCCCGGCGGGCAACTGACGATCACGACGGATGTCGAGAACTACCCGGGCTTCCCGAAGGGGATCATGGGACCCGAGCTGATCGACCAGATGCGGGCCCAGGCGCAGCGCTTCGGCGCCGATACGCGCTTCGAGACGGGAGTCTCCGTGGACCTGAACAAACGCCCGTTCCGGCTCGAGACGGACGGCGGCGAGTACTCCACCGACGCCCTGATCATCGCCACCGGCGCCTCGGCCCGCCAACTGGGGCTGGCATCCGAAGCGGAGCTGATGGGCTACGGCGTCTCGGCCTGCGCCACCTGCGACGGCTTCTTCTTTCGCGACAAGGAGCTCGTCGTGGTCGGAGGCGGCGACACGGCGATGGAAGAGGCCACGTTCCTGACGAAGTTCGCGAGCAAGGTGACGATCGTGCATCGCCGCGGCGAGCTTCGGGCCTCGATCATCATGCGCGAGCGCGCGGCCACGAACGAGAAGATCGAGTGGCGCCTCTTCGCCACGGTGGAAGAGATCCACGGTTCCCAGGAAGAGGGCGTCAGCGGCGTCCGCCTCCGCGACACCCGCACGGGCGACGAATCGGACTTCTCCTGCCAGGGCGTCTTCATGGCGATCGGCCACAACCCGAACACCGAACTGTTCCGCGGCAAGCTGGCGATGGACGATGTCGGCTACCTCAGGGTGCGCCATCCGGGCACGGCAACGGATATCGACGGTGTCTTCGCCTGCGGCGACGTGATGGACCCGATCTACCGGCAGGCGGTCACCGCGGCCGGCACCGGCTGCCAGGCGGCGATCGACGCGGAGCGCTGGCTGAGCGAGGCGCATTGAGCGCCGAGAAGATGCACCGCTTCGCGTAGACTGCCCGCCGCTCCCAGCGAGACAAACGAGAACCGACAAGAACGGGGAACGCGGATGACCGAACAGAATCGCAGGGACTTCCTGGGCACGGCCGCTCTGGCCGGCGCCGGCGCCGTCGCCGCCTGCGGCGGTGCCGAATCGACCGCCTCCGACGGCGCTCCCGGCGTCGTCGCGAGGCCCCGCCTGACCTGGCGCCTGGCCTCCAGCTTCCCGCGCGGCCTGGACACGATCTTCGGCGCCTCGGAAGTCTTCGCCAACCGGGTCGAGAGCCTGACCGAGGGCCGCTTCCGCGTGCGCGCCTACCCCGCCGGCGAACTGGTTCCCGCGCTGGGGGTGCTCGACGCCGTCCAGCAGGGCACGATCGAGCTCGGGCACAGCGCGACCTACTACTACACGGGCAAGAACCCGGCGCTCGCCTTCGACACCGCGATGCCGTTCGGCCTGAACACCCGGCAACAGAATGCCTGGCTCTACCACGGCGGCGGCCTGGAGTTGATGCGCGACGTGTTCGCGGACTTCAGCATCGTGAACTTTCCGGCCGGCAACACGGGCGGTCAGATGGGCGGCTGGTTCCGCCGCGAAGTCAACACGCTCGCGGAACTGCGCGGCATCAAGATGCGCATTCCCGGTCTCGGCGCCGAGGTGCTGAGCCGCCTGGGCGTCACCGTGCAGACCATCCCCGGCGGCGAGATCTACCCCGCGCTCGAGCGCGGTGTAGTGGACGCGGCGGAGTGGATCGGCCCCTACGACGACCTGAAGCTCGGCTTCCACCGGGTGGCGAAGAACTACTACTACCCCGGCTGGTGGGAGCCGGGGCCGACGCTGTCGCTCTATGTCAGCCGCGCCGCCTGGGATTCCCTGCCTTCCGAGTACCAGGCGATCGTCACCGCCGCCGCGGCCGAGACGAACATCGACATGACCGCCCGCTACGACGCCCAGAACCCCGGCGCCATGCGCACTCTGGTGAACGAAGGCGTCACGCTCCGCCCGTTCTCGGACGAGATCATGACAGGCTGCCGGGACACGGCCTTCGAGCTGATGAACGAGAACGCGGCTGCCGACGCCGGTTACCGGAAGATCTTCGAGTCCTGGGACGAGGCCCGCCGGTCCTCCTTCCGCTGGTTTAGCACCGCCGAACAGGCGTACGCACGGTTCTCCTTCGGCGGCGGCTGAGGCCCCCCTGAGGGCTGCTACAGCAGCGCCGTCACCAGCTCCGGATACAGGCAGATCAGCGCCAGCCCGATGAGCTGGATGATGATGAAGGGGATGACCCCCCGGTACATCTCCACCGTCGTGATGTGCCGCGGCGCCACGCCCCGCAGGTAGAAGATCGCGAAGCCGAAGGGCGGCGTCAGGAAGGACGTCTGCAGGTTCATGCCGATCATCACGCCGAACCAAACCATGTCGACGCCGAGGATCAGCGCCGCCGGGGCGATCAGCGGAATGACGATGAAGGCGATCTCGAAGAAGTCGATGAAGAAGCCCAGAATGAAGATCGCGAGGTTCGCGACGATCAGCAGGCCGATCTTCCCGCCGGGCAGGCCGGTCAGCAGCTCCTCGATCCAGATGTCGCCGTAGAGGCCCCGGAAGACGAGCGCGAAGGCGGTCGAGCCGATCAGCAGGAAGATGACCATCGTGGTCAGCTTCGCCGTGGCGTCCATCGTCTCCTTCACGGCCTTCATCGTGAGCCGGCCGCGCGAGAGGGCGAGGACGATCGCGCCGACGGCGCCCAGAGCGCCCGCCTCGGTAGGAGTCGCGATGCCTGCGAAGATGCTGCCCAGGACGACCAGGATCAGCACCATGGGCGGCAACATGACGACCGCCACCTGCCGGGCCAGCGCGGCGCCGCCCAGCGTCCGCTCCTCGGCCGGCAGCGCCGGCGCGGCCGCCGGTTTGGCGATCGCGACGCCGGTGACGTACACCGCGTAGAACCCCGCCAGCATGAGCCCGGGTATCAGGGAGCCGATGAACAGGTCGCCGACCGAGATGCCGAGCTGATCGGCGAGCACGACCAGCACGACGCTGGGCGGGATGATCTGGCCGAGCGTGCCGGCGGCGCTGATCACCCCCGTGGCGAGCATCGGCGAGTAGTCGTAGCGCAGCATGACCGGCAGGGAGATCAGGCCCATCGCGACCACCGAGGCGCCGACCACGCCGGTCGCGGCCGCGAGCATCGCGCCGACGACGACCACCGCCAGCGCCAGGCCGCCGCGCAGGCGGCCGAACAGCATGCCGATCGTGCGCAGCAGATCCTCCGCGAGCTGGGACTTCTCGAGCATCGTGCCCATGAAGATGAAGAACGGCACGGCGAGCAGCACGCCGTTCGACATCACGCCGAAGACCCGCTCGGGGAACGCGTAGAGGAGGTTCCACGAGAAGAGGCCGAGCTCGATGCCGATGAAGGCGAAGATCAGCGCGGTCCCGCCGAGCGAGAAGGCGACCGGGTAGCCCGCGAAGATGAACAGGAAGACGACCACGAACATCAGTGGGCCGAGGAAGTCGCCGCTCACAGCAGCCCCTCCTGCTGCAGCTCCTCCTCTTCCGCGCCGGCCCTGAGCGCGCGCAGCCGCCGCCAGCTCCGAACCGCCTCGGCGAGCCCCTGCAGGGCCAGGAGCGTGAACGCCACGAGCAGCACGCTCTTGATCGGATATCGCGGCAGGCCGCCGGGATCCGACGACACCTCGAGCACCGCCCAGGAGTTCCGCACCGCCGGCCACGACATGACGAGTCCGAAGACCGCGAACGGAATCAGAAACAGCAGCGAACCCCACAGGTCGATGTGCCGCCGCCAGCGCTCCGGCAACCGGCTGTAGACCACGTCGACCCGGACGTGGGCGTTGGTCTGCAGCGCGTAGGCGGCGCCCAAGAGGAAGACCAGGCTGAACATGTACCACTGCATCTCGAGGTACGCGTTCGAGCTCAGGTTCCAGCCGGTGAAGCGGCCCAGGTAGCGGACCACCGCGTTGTACGCTCCTACCGCGACCATGGCCAGCGTCAGCCAGGAGACCGCGATCCCCAACCGCGAGTTGAAGCGATCGACCCAGCCGACGAAGCGGTCCAGGAAGCCGCCAGGGGTTGGTGCTGACGCCATGAGCGCGCGCAGGCTACCACCAGCGCTCCGGCCGTGATGGGCGCTCCCGGGACCCGCCTTCCCCGCCGGTTCGCGCGCCTGACGGCGCTCAACGCCGCCTCGAACCTCACCGTGCCGCTCGCCGGTCTGGCCGATACGGTGATGCTCGGGCGGCTCGACGACGTGCGCTTCCTGGCCGGCGTGATCCTGGCGGCGCTCATCTTCGACTACCTCTACTTCGGCTGCGCGTTCCTGCGCATGAGCACGACCGGAATGACCGCCCAGTCGCGGGGCCGCGGGGACCCGTTCGAGATCGCCGCCCACCTCTACCGCGCGCTGCTCCTGGCGGTGATTCTGGGCGCGCTCTTCCTGCTGCTCCGGGATCCGATGGGTGATCTCGGCTTCCGGCTCCTGTCCGGCGAGCCCGCGGTCGAGGAGGCGGGCCGCAGCTACTTCGACGCACGCATCTGGGGAGCGCCGGCGACCCTCGCCAACCTCGCCCTGACGGGGTGGTTCCTCGGCCGCGCCGAGGCCGGCCGCGCCCTGGTCGTCGTCGCCGCGGCGAACCTCGCCAACGTGGCGCTCAACTGGTGGTTCATCATCCACCTCGGCTGGGCGGCGTACGGCGCCGGCGTCGCCACGGCCGGCGCGCAGTGGCTGGCGGCGGGCATCGGCCTGACTCTGGCCGTTCGCAGCCGTCTCCCGGCCGTCTCCCCGCGGCGGCTTCTGGAGCCCGTCGAGCTGCGCCGCATCGTCGCTCTGAACGGCCACCTGGTGGTCCGGACGCTGTTCCTCATCACGGCCTTCGCCGCGTTCACGAACGTCAGCGCCCTCTTGGGCACCGCCAGGCTGGCCGCCAACGGCCTTATCCTGCGGCTGCTGGGGGTGGCGTCCTACCTGATCGACGGCGCCGCCTTCGCCGGCGAGACGCTGGCCGGAATGGCCTTCGGCGCCGGCGACCGGGCCGAGATCCGGCGCGTCCTGTTCCTCACGGTCCTCGTCGCCGAACTCTGCGCGGTCGCCTTCCTCCTGCCCGTCCTGCTCCTGCCGGAGACGATCTACGGCCTGCTGGCGAACCACCCGGACGTCGTCGACCTGGCCGCGGCGAGCAACCTCTGGCTGCTGCCGGTGCTCTTGTTCGCCGCCCTGGCCTACGCCCTGGACGGCTTCTACCTTGGCCTCACCGAAGGTAGACTGCTCAGCCGTTCGATGGCAATCAGCTGCGGCCTGGGCTTCGCGCCGTTGCTCTGGGCCGCGGTTCACTTTGACGACAACAACCTGCTGTGGCTCAGCATGGTCAGTCTGATGGCGGCGCGGACCGTGACTCTCGGTCTGGCCGCGCGCCGCTTCATCGGCCCGGGAGTACCGGTGGGAGGAAGGCACTGAGATGGGCAAACTCGAAGGCAAGACGGCTCTGGTCACGGGCGGCGGCACCGGCATCGGCCGGGCGACCGCGTTGCTCTTCGCCCGCGAAGGCGCGACGGTCATCGTCTCGGGCCGGCGGCTCGAACCGCTCGAGGCCGTCGTTTCCGAGATCGAGGCTGCCGGCGCCAGCGCCTGGGCCCGCTCGGCCGACATGGAGGATCCTGAGGCCGTTCAGGAGCTGGCCGCGGCGATCCTCGAACGTCACGCCACGGTCGACATCCTGGTCCACAATGCCGGCCACAGTTCCAGGGTAAGGAGCACGCGCTACATCTCCCAGGAAGAGTGGGACAGCGTGATCGCGGTCAACGCGACCGGACCGGCGATGCTCACCAAGGCGCTGCTGCCGGCGATGCTCGCCCACGGCGGCGCCACGGTCATCATGGTTTCGTCGATGGCGGCTCTGCGCCCCGGCGTGATGGCGGGCACCGCCTACGGCGCCGCCAAGGCGGCCTCCCGGAACTACATCTTCGGCCTCGGCGCGGAACTCCGGCAGCTCGGCATCCGGGCAACCAGCGTCCTGCCCGGCGAAGTCGACACGCCGATCCTCGACAACCGGCCACGGCCGCCCTCGGCCGACGAACGGGCCGGCATGATGGCCTCCGAGGACATCGCGGAGGCGATCCTGACCGCCGCGGCGTTGCCGGAACGGACCGTGATCGAGGAGATGACCCTGATGCCGACGAAGCTCCGCGACTACTCCGCCGACATCGCGGCGGCACGGACCCTCGGCGCCCCCGGGGAGGACTAGCGACTCATGCCGACGATGACCGACAGCGAACGCGACGCCTTCCTCGCCGAGCCCGGGGTCCTGATGCGGATCGGCACGGTCTGCGACGACGGCCGGCCCCTGGTGACGCCGATCTGGTTCATCTTCGAGGAAGGGGCGATCTGGTTCACGCCGCGCGAGAACTCCGTCTGGTTCGCCAACCTGCGCCGCGATCCCCGGACCTGTCTGGCGATCGACGAGCAGAACCTCTCCTACCGCAAGGTCCTCGCCGAGGGCGAAGCGGAACTCGTCCACGACATCGGCGTCGACGATCTCTGGCGTGACCGCTACCGGCGCATCGCCTGCCGCTACGTCCCGGAGGACGCCGCCGAGGACTACATTCAGGCGACGATCGACCAGCCGCGCGGCCTCTACCGCCTGCCTCTAGCCCAGGCGTCCGTCCGCACCTGGCGCATGCCGGTGGACGACGAGGACCAGGCCGGCATCTGGCACCAGCGCTACTACCGCCCGGGCACCATCCTCAGCCGCTGATCCCTGCCGCGAGGGCTACTCCGGCGCGGGCGCCTTCCTGTGAACGATGGCCGCCCCGATCACGCCGCCGACCGTAGAGAAGGCGACGTTGATCACCAGCGAGAAGATGACGATCGCGATGATGCCGAGGCCGGCAATCGTGCTGAAGAGGCTGAAGGCCTCGAAGTCCTCGACGGATTCCGAAACGAGGGCACCGATTCCCATCGCGCCCGTGAGACCGCCCAGGATGAGGAGTCCGATCAGGATGCTCAGGGCGGAGCCGAAGACCCCGGCCAGCGCTCCTATCTTCGCGCCCTCGCCATAGGGCGCGGTCCCGGCGGGCTGATCGTCCTTCAGCGCCAGGTAGACCGCCAGGATGCCGCCGCCGACGACCAGGGCGCAACAGGCCAGGTTGAGTATCTGGAGGCCGGGGATCTGCGAAGCGACGGCGCCCGCTCCTCCGCCGATGGCTGCCGCACCGACCTTCTTTCCCGTCACGATGACACCTCCTAGGCTCCGGTCTCGAGCGTGGGCTTCTTGTGGAACACCGCGGCGCCGATGACACCACCGATGCCTGAGAAGAGGACATTGGTGACGAGGCTCACGAGGAATCCGATCACTCCGAAGGCGGCCCCGACGCCGGCCCCATCGTCCCCAAAGGCCTCGAGCACCTCCGGCGGCATGCCCTCGATCCCTTCCATGAACGACCGCATCTGCTCCATCTGATCACCGACGACCGCCGCCAGCGGGATCGCAAGGATCGCGGCGACGACGGCGGCCGCGACGCCCGCCAGAACGCCGATCATCGCGCCATCCCCGAGCGGCGCCTTCTCGCTAGCGGGCTCGCCCCGCATCGCCAGGTAGACCGCCAGCATGCCGCCGCCCACGACCAGCGCGCAGCAGGCGCAGTTGACCAGGTTGACGAGGGGAATGCTGGAGGCGATCCCGGCCGCCCCGCCGCCGATGGCGGCGGCCTTCAGTTTCTTCGGTGTCATGGAGTCTCCTCAGAAGTCGAACCGGAGAGCGCGCCGGCACCACGCACTACGGCTTCTCCCAGTGGCAGGTTTCGAGGCATCTGTTGGACGATCTGGCCAATCGCAGCCCAGATCAGGACGGCGATCCCGGCCCCGGCGAGAACGGCAGTCACAAAGCGGCTCGCCGGCGTGTTCATCGGCAGCAGCCAGTCGACCGCCGTCGGCGCCAGAAGCAGGAGAATGCGCCTGGGCTCGTCGAGCAGCCAGTCGCGCGCCGGACGAACCAGCGGCAGCACGATCAGTCCCAGAGTGAAGCCCGCGTAGAAGCCAAAGCAGCGGTGGCACACTGCGAGGGGGTGGCCTGCGAGGTGAAAGCTGCGTTCGGCGAGCTGATGGCAGACCGGGGCGAAGACCGCGTAGAGAAACGTGGCCGCCCGACCGCCGGAGGCGGCGACAAGCGGCGCCGCTACGACCATTCCGACCACCAGGCAGCACGCCGCGGCGACGGCCGCGGTGACCCGGCCTGGCGTCACGAGCGCTGACAGCCTGACGCGCCCCCGGCCGGCCCTCCCGGAAGGCCCGGCAGAAACGCTTCGGGTCGAAACCCCGAGCCGCCGGCGAAGCATCGCGGGCTAGTGTAGCGACTCGTCTCCACCGGCGGCCGCGGCGGCATCGGTATGATCCCTGCCGTGGGGCTCGATCGGTGACGCAATGGAACTCGATTCCCGAGCTCGGCGGCCTGATCGGCCATGAGGTGAGGCTGCGCGGCTGGGTTGACGGTCGCCGCTCCAGCGGGCGGATCGGCTTCATCCAGCTCCGGGACTCCGGCGCCACCGTTCAGCTCGTCATCAGCCGCAAGGAGGTCGACGAGGCCTCCTGGGAGGTGCTCCAGCACGCGACCCAGGAATCGACGGTCGCCGTGACAGGCACCGCCGCGGCGGATCCCCGCTCACCGGGCGGAGTCGAGGTCCAGGTCTCGTCCCTGACCCTGGTCCACGGAGCGGACGGCTATCCGATCACGCCGAAGGAGCACGGCACGGCCTTCCTGATGGACCACCGCCACCTCTGGCTGCGCTCCAGCCGCCAGCGCGCGGTCCTGCGGATTCGCAGCGAGGTCTGCCAGGCGATCCACGACTTCCACCGCGAGCGCGGCTACTACCTGGTCGACTCGCCGATCCTGACTCCCGCCGCATGCGAAGGCACGTCGACCCTGTTCGAGACGCCGTACTTCGATCACGGCAACGCCTATCTCAGCCAGTCCGGGCAGCTCTACCTCGAACCCGCGGCCGCCGCCCTGGGCAAGGTCTACTGCTTCGGCCCCACCTTCCGGGCCGAGAAGTCGAAGACCCGGCGGCACCTGATGGAGTTCTGGATGGTTGAGCCTGAGGCCGCGTTTCTCGACTTCGAAGGGCTGTGCGGCCTGGCCGAGGACTTCCTCGTCTACCTCGCGGGCCGGGTGCTGGAGAACTGCGCCGAACCGCTGGCGATCCTGGAGCGCGACACGTCGAAGCTCGAGTCCATCCAGGGACCCTTCCCGCGGCTCCGCTACCGGGAGGCGATCGACCTGCTGCGCCGGCAGGGTTCCGGGATCGAGTTCGGCGAGGACTTCGGCGCCCCCGAAGAGACATCGATCACCCGGGAGTTCGACCGTCCAGTCATGATCACCCACTACCCGACCTCGCTCAAGGCCTTCTACATGGAACCGGATCCGGACGATCCGTCGCTCGCTCTGGCGCTCGACGTGATCGCTCCAGAGGGCTACGGGGAGATCATCGGCGGCAGCCAGCGCATCCACGACCACGATCTTCTGCTCGCGCGGCTCAAGGAACACGACCTGCCGCTGGACGCCTTCCAGTGGTACCTCGACATCCGCCGCTACGGCACGTTCGAGCACAGCGGCTTCGGAATGGGCGTGGAGCGTTTCGTCGCCTGGATGGCCGGCGTGCCCCACCTCCGGGAGACGATCCCCTATCCGCGAACGATGGACCGGATCTACCCCTGACGGACCCGGTCGAGGATCTGGAGGCGCGCCTCGGCCACCGGTTCGGGAACCGCGCCTTGCTCGAGCAGGCCCTGACGCACAGCTCGTTCGCGAACGAACGGGGTCTGGAACACGACAACGAGCGGCTGGAGTTTCTGGGCGATTCGGTCCTCGGACTGGTCGTGGCGGCCCGGCTCTTCCGGCGTCATCCGCCGGCGCCGGAAGGCGTGCTGTCGCGAACCCGATCCCATGTCGTCAGCGCCGAGGCCCTGGCCCGGCGCGCCCGGGAGCTGGATCTCGGCCCGGCGCTTCGCCTCGGCCACGGCGAAGACCAGTCGGGAGGCCGCGAGAAGCAGTCTCTCCTGGCGGACGCCCTCGAAGCCGTCATCGGGGCCGTGTTTGTCGACGGCGGCCTCCAGGCCGCCCGCCGCCTGGTCGAACCGTGGATCGACCCGGAGGCCGCGGAAGCGATGGACGCCCTGGATGCGAAGTCGGACCTGCAGGAATCGCTCCAGGGTCGGGGTCTCGAACCCCCGTCCTACCGCCACGTCGGCCGTGACGGGCCGGATCATGATCCCGTCTTCCACGTCGAGTGCTGGGTCGGCGGCCGCGCCGTGGCCACGGCGTCGGGCCGCTCCAAGAAGGAAGCCGAGCGGCGTGCCGCCGCCCGGGCACTGGCCGGGATGGAGTTGGCCCACGACCCGTAAACTCCCGGCCCGGCGAGACGATTCGGTCTCGGTTCAGGTGGCTGCTTTCCGTCCTTGTCGGTGTTAGCCCCTTAGGCCCGAAAGGACGGAAGATACCGATGGAGCGAGTAAACTCCGAACGCGATGATGAAGGTTCCGATCAGCGGACGCGACGACGAGATCGCGGAAGGACCGGACGGATGACCGCGGGAACAGCAGGACCCACGGCGCAGTCGAGGCCCCATGCCGAGGAGGGCGACTTCGTACGTCTCAGGACCGAACTCTCCGAGAGAATCGAGAACGAGTGCGCGCATGTGAACGCCGTTCTCTCGGAGAGGATCGCCGGCGTCCGGGAGCTTCTGGATCAGAGAATCAACGACCAGACCCGGCTGCTTCGAGCGGACTTCAGATCGCTGGAAGCCAGGCTCGTTCACGAGACCCGATCCCTCCGAACGGAGATCAGCGCAGTCAAGGACGGGACAGAGGCCAGGCTCGTTCACGAGACCGAATCCCTCCGAACGGAGATCAGCGCAGTCAAGGACGGGACAGAAGCCAGGCTCGCTCACGAGACCAAAGCACTCCGGTCCGAGATCAAAGGCCTCAAGGATCTGCTCCTGGGCCGCCTGGAGCAACAGGAGAAAGTCCGAGCGGCCGAGTACGCGGCAACAAAGTGGTCCATCCGCTCCATGATGGCGGCCATGGCTTTGCTTGTCGCGATGATGGCTCGCTTCACTCTCCTCCAGTGACGTCCGAGTCTGGCGTCAGGGGGAGGACCGGCCAGCCGCCGTAAGACATGGCACGGCGTTGATTTCCGGCTGCTAGGGTTCGGCGTTGCTCGAAGGAACTCCAAGGGAATGACGCGCGAAACCACGGCCAGGGAGCGGCTGGAAGCACTGGGCATCGAACTGCCGGAACCGGCGGCGCCGGCCGCCAACTACGTCCCGTTCGTGCGAACCGGCTCCCTCGTCTTCGTGTCCGGCCAGGTCCCGGTAAGGGACGGGAAGCTGGCCTACCGCGGCAAGGTGGGTGTGGACTACTCGCTGGAGGAGGCGCAGGAGGCGGCCCGGCTGGTCGGCATCAACATCGTGGCGGTCATGGCCGCGGCGTGCGACGGTGATCTGGAGCGGGTGAAACGCTGCGTCAAGCTGGGCGGCTTCGTCAACTGCAGCGACGACTTCGAGAATCACCCGGCAGTGATCAACGGCGCCTCCGACCTGATGGTCGACGTGTTCGGCGAGAAGGGGCGGCACGCACGCTTCGCGGTGGGGACGAACAAGCTGCCGTTCAACGTGCCGGTCGAGATCGACGCCGTCTTCGAGGTCGACTGAAAGGCTCACAGCGCGTCATGTCCACCCAGCGAGTCGAGATTCTGGGCGACACGATGCGCCGGCTGGCCCGGCGCGGCGCTCGCCGGAACCTGTCCCGGGTCCTCAGCAAGGTGCGGCCGGGCGATGTCGCCGCCGCGCTCAGGAAACTGGTGCCGACGGAGCAGTTGTTCGTCGTCCGGCTGGCCCTGGAGGACTATCCGGATTCGGCCGGCGAGGTGCTGCTGGAACTCGAACCGGGCGAACGGCGGCCGCTGCTGGAAGAGCTCGCTCCGTCCGAGATCGCCGGCCTGCTGTCGCCCCTGGCGGTCGACGACAGCGTCGAGATCGTCGACGGTCTGGAGGACGAGCTGCGGGAGGCCGTGCTGGCGCTGCTCGACCGGCCGGACCGCGACGAGCTGCAGACGCAGTTCGCCTACGAGGAGGACACGGCCGGGCGGATCATGAACACCGAGTTCTTCTCCCTGCCGGAGAACACCTCGGTCGGCGACGCGATCGCCAAGATTCGCGAACACGGCGAGGTGGAGATGATCTTCTACCTCTACGTCGTTGATCCGGAGGGGCGCCTGGTCGGCGTCCTGTCGCTGCGCGAGCTCCTGCTCTCCGTCCCGAGCCGCAGCCTGAACGAGATCATGAACCGCGGCCTGGTGACGGCGAAGACGGACACGGATCAGGAGGAGGTGGCGCAGCTCGCTTCGCGCTACGACTTCCTTGCGATTCCGGTAGTGGATGAAGGCCGGCGCCTGCTGGGGCTCGTGACCGTCGACGACGTGATCGACATCGTGCAGGAGGAGGCCGAAGAGGACTTCTACAAGATGGTCGGCACTTCCGATGACGAGCTGCTGTACCGGGAGCGAGCCTGGCGCGTGGCCGGCATCCGGTTGCCCTGGCTCCTCGTCAATCTCGTCGGCCTGACCCTGACCGGCGTGCTGATGAAGCAGTTTCAGCTTCGGCTCAACGAGGCCTTTCTCCTGGCCTTCGCGCCGGTCGTCATGGGCATGGGGGGCAACATCGGCAGCCAGACGATGACACTGACCGTGCGCGGTTTGGCGACGGGGCGGATCGGCGAAGGCGGCGGCCGGATGCGCCGGTTCCTGCTTCAGCAGATCCGGGTCGGTCTCGTCGTGGCGCTCGTCTGCGCCGCCGTCGCGGCGGCGGCGGCGGCCTTCCTGGAGCAGAACCCCGCGTACAGCGCGGTTGTCGCCAGTTCGCTGTTTCTGGCCATCGTGCTCGCTTCCCTGATCGGCTCGCTGTTGCCGATGGCGTTCGAGCGGATGGGCATCGATCCGGCGGTCGCCTCCGGTCCGATGGTCACGACCAGCAGCGACATCACCGGCATCCTCGTCTACTTCGGGCTGGCCACCCTGATGATCGACTGGCTGGTCCGCTGAACGGCGGCGGGTTCCGGGCATGAAGCAGCACAGCAGCGAGGCGCTGCTGCTCCAGACGACGGACCTGCACGAACGGGACCGCATCGTCGTCTTCCTCAGCCGCGATCGGGGCCTGAAGCGCGGAGCGGCCCGCAGCGCGCGGACGCGCTTCAGCCGTTTCGGCGGCGAGCTGCAGCAGCTCGCCAAGGTCCATCTGACGTGGTTCGAGAAGCCGGAGCGCGAGCTCGTTCGGCTCGGCGAGGCGGAGATGATCCGCAGCGCGCGGTCCCTGCACGAGGACCTGGAAGGGATCCTCGTTTCGTCCTACCTGGCGGAACACATGCAGGTCTTCGCGCAGGAGGACGAGCCGGAGAATCACCTTTACCGCCTCCTCGACACCACCGTCCAGGCGCTGCTCGACGGCTGCGACCGCTGGCTCGCCGCGCGCTACCTGGAGTGCTGGACCCTGCGCCTGAGCGGCGTCTTCCCTGCGCCCCGCCGCTGTCCCGCCTGCGGCAATGCGATCGCCGACGAGGCTTTCCTGGCAGTCGACGCGGCCGGCCTCCTGTGTCCTTCCTGCGGCGGCGGCGCGGGCGCGAACCGAAGGGTGGGGGCTGAGCCCCTGGACTTCCTGCGCCGGATCGGCGGCTCGGATCTCGCGAGCCTGCAGGCGAACGGACAGGTCGACGAGGCGACGCTCAGATCGGTCGAGTCGTTGACGCGCGAGGTGCGCCGCGCCTTCCTGGGCCGGGAACTGAAGAGCTACGGCGTGATGCAGCGGACCCTGCGGGACATGGCGCCCTGATGGCCGGAGCCGGCCCGGAACCCCTCGGCCTCCAGCGGCTTCCCGACGCGCTGATCTCCAAGATCGCGGCGGGCGAGGTGGTGGAGCGGCCGTCTTCCGTGGTCAAGGAACTCGTGGAGAACGCCCTCGACGCGGGCGCCGGCCGCATCGAGATCGAACTGGAGAACGGCGGACGCGACCTGATCTCGGTGGCCGACGACGGCAGCGGAATCGCCGCCGGGGACGCGTCCCTCGCACTCGAACGCCATGCGACGAGCAAGATCGCCTCCTTCGAGGACCTGCTGGAGGTGGCGACCCTGGGCTTTCGCGGAGAGGCCCTGGCGTCGATTGCCGCGGTGTCGAAGTGCGAGCTCCTGACCGCCCGGTCGGCCGGAGACGGACATCGCCTGGTGGTCGAAGGCGGTCGGCTGGCGGTCGACGAACCCGTGAGCCGCCCCCGCGGCACCACCGTGACGGTCGAGTCCCTGTTCTACAACGTGCCGGCCCGCAAGCAGTTCCTGAAGCGTCCCGCGACGGAGCTCCGTCACGCGCTGACCGTGGTCCAGGGCTACGCGCTGGCGCGGCCGGACGTGACCTTCGTCCTGCGCCACACCCCCGACGCCGAGTCGCCGGGGCGGGAGCTGCTGCGGGCCCAGGCGACCGGAGTCGACGCGGCCGGCCGGCTCGACCGGATCGCGCAGTTGTTCGGCGAGGATCTCGTGAGCCACCTGACGCCGTTGCCGGAGGCCAGGAGGGAGCAGGGAATCTCCGGCTTCGTCGGCGACCGGGAGACGACGAAGGGCCGGCGCCTGTTCCTGTTCGTCAACGGCCGGCTGCTGAGGGACCGCGCCGTCCTGAGCATCTACTACAAGGCCGTCCGCGACCTGATGAAGGGAGAGCGGCCGCCCGCTCTCTTCCTGTTCCTCGACATCCCGCCCGAGTCCGTCGACGTCAACGTTCACCCGCAGAAGGCGGAGGTCCGGTTCCGCGACGCGGCCCTGCTCGGCCGTGTCGGCAGCGCGCTGCGCAGGGGACTCGAGGCCGCCAAGGGGGAGCAACCGGCGCCGCTGCGCGAGTTAGGAGGACCGGTGGCGCCGCCCGCCTGGACCGGCGCCGGACAACTGCGCGAGACCGGGGCCGGGGCGGCGTGGCGGCGATCCGGCGCGGCAGGGGAAGACCACCGGGAAGAAGGGGCCCCGGCGCCGGAGGCGCCCGCCTGGGCGGCCGAGCTTGCGGCACGCTATGGCGGCGCCCAGCCGGGACCCGCAGGAAAGCTGGCGGAGGTCGCCTACCGGCCGGAGCCGTCCCGGCCGGTCCGCCTGTCGGGCAAGGCCCGCGAGTCCCTGCGGCTGATCGGGCAGTACAAGGGCACGATGATCCTTCTCGAGGGGCCGGAATCGTTGCTGGTCGTGGATCAGCACGTGGCCCACGAGCGCATTCTCTACGAGCGCTTTCGCCACAGTCTCGCCGAGCAGCAGCCAGCCAGCCAGACCCTGCTCGTACCGCGGGTACTGGAACTCTCCGCCGCCGAGAACGCGGCGCTCGCGGAGTGCTCCGCCGGGCTGGAGCGCTGCGGCTACTCGGTCAGCAGGTTCTCGGGCGGCAGCGCCGCGATCACGGCCATCCCCGCCGTGCTGCCGGACAGGGAAGCGGAGAGCCTGGTGCTGCGGATCGCGACGCGGGTCGCCGGCGGGGACGAGCTGCCGAGCGAGGGAGAGGCCCTGGGCGAGTATCTGCTAACGCAGTTGGCGGCCAGCCAGGCCTGCCGGGCCGCGATCAAGATGCACGAAGCGCTGTCGGCGGAGAAGATGGAGGGCCTGATCGCCGAGCTCTTCGCCTGCGAGCATCCCTACACCTGTCCGCACGGTCGCCCGGTCGTGCTGGAACTCACGGACCGCGACCTGGAGCGGCGGTTCAAGCGTCGTTGAGATGGCCTGCCGTCATCCCCTCAGCTCCCGTCGAAGGCGGCGAACAGCTCTTCGAAGGCCTTGATCTGGTTGCCCGCCGCCGAGGACGGAACGAGGATGGGAGTACGAATGCCGGCGTCGAACCAGCGCTCGACTCCTTCGCGAACCTCCGCGGCTGTCCCGAACAGAGTGCAATCCGCCAGCCAGCGGTCGGAGAGGAGGGCCGGAATGCGCTCCGTCTCGCCCCGCTCGACGGCCTGCTCCACGGCTTCCATCTCCTCGACGTAGCCGGCCGCCTTCCAGTAGTTGCGGTAGTTGGGCAGCAGGGCGTACCGGGAGAGCGTCTTCCGGCTGCGCGCCGCCGCCAGGTCGCGATCGTCGGAGATCACGGTCGGGATCATGTTGCCGACGAAGAAAGCCGGATCGCCGGCCTTCTCCCCGGCAAACGTCAGCGAATGGGCCATGCGGGAACGGGCGCCGTTCGCGAACACCATGCCGTCGCCGATCTCGGCTGCCGTGGCGATCATCCGGTCCCGCAGCGTGGCGAGGACGATCGGCGGCAGTTCGCCGGCGCTTCGCACCGCCTTCACTTCGTCCACGAAAGCGCGGATGTCCCCCAGCGGCTTGCCGACGGTCACGCCGAGTCGCGCATGCGCCGGCGCGTGGCTGACGCCCACGCCGAACCAGAACCGCCCCTGGGAAACCTCGTGGATGAACGAGGCCGTGTGCGCGAACTCCGTCACGTGCCGGGTGTAGATGTTGACGATCGAGGTGCCGAAGTGGATGCGCTCGGTGCACAGCGCGATCCCCTCGCACAACGCCAGCCCGTCGCCCATGCTAGGGCAGTAGATGCCGCTGAAGCCGCGGCGCTCGATCTCGGCGGCCAGATCGAGGGTGAGCCGGCGGCGGCCTGGTACCGCGGCGAGCGAGATGGCCGGGAGGCCGTTGTTTGCTGTAGCGGTCGTGGTCATGGCGGCGGCAGGGTATCAGCGGGCAGAGGGGCAGCGATACACTCCAGAATGCACCAAGGAGCCCGAGGAACGTGCACGAACAACGACAAGAACCAGGAACTCCCGTGACCGGAGTGGCGTCTGAGGGCGCCGCGAAAGTCATCGACAGGAATCCCGGCATTCTGGGCGGCACGCCCGTCTTCTGGGGAACGCGGGTTCCCGTGCGGATCCTCATGGAGCACCTCGAGGCCGGTGACCGGCTCGACGAGTTTCTGGACGACTTCCCC
Source organism: Candidatus Multivorans sp. (assembly GCA_965220845.1). GTDB lineage: Bacteria > Acidobacteriota > Thermoanaerobaculia > Multivoradales > Multivoraceae > Multivorans. The sequence goes on along the minus strand of CBDCRA010000005.1, from coordinate 2,021,558 downwards.
ACGGTGAAGAGGGAGCAGGCCGTCGCGTTGCTCGAACGGATGACGGCACAACTGATGCGCGACGTCGAGTGAAGGTGCTGCTCGCCGAATCCGTGCCAAGGCGACTCGGAGCGGCGTTCCCCGAGTCCTTCGAGGTACACACGGTGCGGCAGATGGGTTGGGCGGGCTACCTGAACGGGCGTCTCCTGCGCCTTGCGGCCGACCGTGGCTTCGGAGCCCTCGTCACGGTTGACCGGGGTTTCGAGTTCGAACAGAACATCCAGGAACTCCCCGTCCCCGTCGTCATCATGACCGCTCGGCGCACCCGCTTGCAGGAGCTGTTACCCCTGGTTGGGAAGGTGGTCGCTCTTCTGTCTGCAGACACCGAACGCAGCATTCACCGCGTCGAGGCCTGAACACGCCGCTACGCTACGGCGCGAGATGAAGAAACTCGCTCCGGACCGGGTCGGCGCACTGCTCCACGCCGGCATGAAGGTTGCCGTCCTGGGCGGCTGCAATGAACCTCGCGGAATCGCCGCGGCGCTGCATGCCCAGCCGGAGGCGACCGCCGGCGTGGAGTTCACGGTCACCCGCATTCCCGGCATCTCCTCGCCGACCCTCGCGCCCTGGGCCGGCTCGACGGCGCGGAGCTTCTTCGTCACGCCGGAGATGCGCGCCGGATTCGAGGCCGGTTCCGTCCGCTTCGTGCCGATGCAGTACCGGCACGTCTGGGACGATCTCCTGGCGTCGCCCTTCGACCTGGCGATCGCCCAGTTCACGCCGCCGGACGGGAACGGCGACTGCTCGCTCGGCATCGGCGCCGGGTTTCTGCCGGCACTGCTGGGACGCTCGGAGATTCCTTTCGTCGCCGAATGGAACCGGGCCCTGCCACGGCTGCCGGGCGCTCCGACGGTGCCGGCGGACCGCTTCGACTACGTGGTCGAGACCGACGTCGAACCTGCCATGCTGGCCAGTCGTACCAGTCCCGTGGCGGAGCGCATCGGCGCACTGGTCGCGGAACTGATCCGCGACGGCGACTGCATCGAGACCGGTGTCGGCGCGATCCCGGGCGCGGTCCTGGCTGCCTTGCACGGCCACCGCGATCTCGGCTTTCACTCGGGCCTGCTGTCGGACGGCGTGAAGGGCCTCGTGGAAGCGGGCGCTCTCACGGGCGCCCGCAAGACGATCGACAGGGGACGTCTCGTCGCGGCCATGGTCCTCGGTTCACCCGCGCTATACGACTGGGCGAGGCGCTGCGATCTGATCGACCTGCGCACCGTCGACTACACCCACGACGTGCGGGTGATCGCCAAGCTGGACAACTTCGTGGCCCTCAACTCCGCGGTCGAGGTGGACCTCTTCGGCCAGGTGAACTCGGAAATGGTCCGCGGCCGCCAGATCAGCGGCACTGGGGGCGCCGTCGACTTCATGCGGGGCGCCCGGATGTCGGCCGGCGGACGTTCGATCGTTGCCCTCGAGGCGACCGCGGGCGGTGGCCGCTTCTCCCGCATCGTCCCGGCGCTGCCGCCCGAGCACGCCGCCACGGCGCTGCGCACCGACGCCGACTTCTTCGTCACCGAGCACGGCGTCGCCGAGGTCCGCGCGCTGGACGGCGTCGAACGAGCGCGGCGGCTGATCCGAATCGCCGCGCCCGAGTTCCGCGAGGAGTTGGAGGCCCAGGCGGCGCAACTCCGTCGGTAGCCGGCGGCCCCTACGCCTTCGCGCTCGGCCGCGCCGACACCGCCTGGTGCCAGCGCAGGAGGTTCGGCGTCTCCTCGGTGACCTTGAACTTCGTCACCCGGCCGAAGTCGATGCCGATCTGGGCCGTGATGTCGGCGATCGAGTACTCGTCGCCCGCCACGAACTCCCGGTCGGCAAGCTCCCGGTCCAACCACTCAAGGCGCTTGGTGGCGTGGCTGCGCTGGCCCTCGCCGTAGTCCGCGTACTGGTCGATGCGGTCCGCGAAGTACGGGTGGGTGTTGCGGAAGACCTGCATGATCGGCAGGGCGATCTCGAGTTCCATCCGCCGCTGCCACATCTCGATGCGGGCCGCCTCTTCCGGGTCGCTGCCGCCCATCAGCACGGGTTCCGGCTGCAACTGCTCGAAGTAGCGGCAGATCGCGACCGATTCCGCGATGAACGTGCCGTCGTCCAGCTCGAGCACCGGCACGCGGCCCATGGGGTTCTTCTGCCGGAAGGGCTCCTGGCGGTTCTCCGCCTGGCCCAGGTCGACGGGGACGACGGGAACGTCGATGCCCTTCTCGGCCAGGAAGATGCGAACGCGGCGGCAGTTAGGGGCGGTGGCGGCTTCGTGTAGCTTCATGGCTCAGGACATCTCCTGGAGGTTGGCTGCTGATGGTCGAGGCACGGAAGACGATGGGCGCAGAGTCTAGGGGCTTGCGCCGCAGGAACGCAACGCCGCGAGCGGACGTCTCGTGATGGATCTCCTGGCCCAGCCGGCCTTCTGGGCGGCCCTCTTCTCGGTCACGCTGATCCAGATCGCGCTCGGCGCGGACAACCTGATCATCATCACGATCATCGCCAACAAGCTGCCGGAGGCGAGGCGCAGGCAGGCGATCCAGCTCGGCCTGGTCCTGGCGATGGCGCTCCGCATCGTGCTGCTGCTGATCCTGAGCCTGGTCCTCGGAGCCGCGACGACCGAACTCTGGCGCTTCGACGGGACGTTCCTCGGCGTCGAGATGGCCGGGACCGTGGACGGCAAGTCGCTCGTGCTCGTCGTCGGCGGTCTGTTCCTGATCTGGAAGGGCGTCAAGGAGCTCCGCGTCAAGCTGAAGGCGGTCGAGCACGAAGTCGCGAAGGCGAACCGCTTCGCCGAGGTCGTCGCCCTGATCGTCGGCATGAACCTCATCTTCTCGGTCGATTCGATCCTCACCGTCGTCGGCATGACGGACATCTTCGCCGTCATGGTCGGCTCGGTTCTGATCTCCGTGGCGTTGATGCTGGTCTTCGCCGGCCCGATCTCGCGCTTCCTCAGTTCGAACCCCGAGTTCGAGATCCTCGGCCTGTTCGTCCTGCTGCTGATCGGCTTCGTGCTGATCCTCGAGGCGGGCCACAGTGCGCACATGGTCGTCAACGGCTCCCCCACCCCCTACATCCCGCAGTGGATCGTCATCTTCATCCTGCTGCTGATGTTCGCGCTCGACCTCTACCAGAACTGGTGGGAGCGCAAGCGTGAAGTGGACACCGTGACGCTCCACCGCCGGCGGAAGTAAGCGCAGGCGACGCCGGATCCGGGCGGTGTACGATCGCCGCCCTCGAATCTCAGGTCGGCCACGAGGCGAAGAGCGCCACGGCAACTCACGGGAACCGTCATGTCAGACAATCAACCAGGCACCAACTCCCTACCCACCCTCGCCATGCTCGGCGCCACCGGCGACCTGGGCGGCGGTCTCGCCCGGCGCTGGGCGGCGGCCGGCTACCCGATCGTCATCGGATCGCGTTCGCGCGAGAAGGGCGCAGGCTCGGCCGAGGACGTGAACGACCAGCTCCGGGGCCTGGGCCTGCCGGCGACCGTACGCGGTACGGACAACCTGAGCGCCGCCGAGGAAGGCGACATCGTCGTGCTGACCGTGCCGTATGCCTTTCAGCGCGCCACGCTGGAGGCGGTGCGCGACGCGCTCCAGGGCAAGATCCTGGTCGACTGCACGGTGCCGCTCGTGCCGCCGAAGGTCGCGCGGGTGCAGCTTCCCGAGGAGGGCTGCGCCGGGGTCATCGCCCAGCAGGCCGTGGGCCCGGACGTCCGGGTGGTCTCCGCCTTCCAGAACGTCGGCGCCGCCCATCTGCGCGAGGACGATGCGGTCGACTGCGATGTCCTGGTCACCGGCGACGACCCGGCCGCCCGCGCCGAGGTCATCGAACTGATCGAGGCGCTCGGGATGCGCGGCTGGCACGCCGGGCCGCTCGACAACGCCGCCGCGGCCGAAGCCCTGACTTCGATCCTGATCCAGTTGAACCGCAAGTACGGCATCGCCGGCGCGGGGATTCGGATCACCGGCGACGTGACCCGTACGCCCTGACCACGGCTGCGCAACGACCGCTTCGCACGCCCGCGCCCTACGCGGGCGGGTAGCCTTCGGCCTCCTGGCTTCGCGTCGCCCGCATCATGCTGAACATCAAGTCCGTACCCGGCCTGCCCGAGGTCCAGCCAGGCGACGACCTGGCCCTCCTGATCGCGAAGATGATGCGCCAGGCGCGCCTGAAGTTGCGCTCCGGCGACGTACTCGTCGTTGCCCAGAAGATCGTCTCCAAGGCCGAGGGTCGAATCGTCGAACTCGCGACGGTCGAACCCGGCGCCGAAGCCGTGCGGTTGGCGGCGGAATGCGACAAGGACCCGCGACTCGTCGAACTCGTGCTCCGGGAATCGACCGAAGTGCTGCGCACCGTGCCGGGAGTCATCATCGTCGAGCATCGGCTCGGTCTCGTGCTGGCGAACGCGGGAATCGACCAGTCGAACCTCCGTTCCGGCGAGGACCACGGCCACGCGCTGCTCCTGCCGGAGGACCCGGATGCTTCGGCGGCGGCCCTGCGTGAAGCCCTCGCGGTCCGTTTCGGAATCGAGGACCTCGGCGTGATCATCAACGACAGCGTGGGGCGCGCCTGGCGTCTCGGCACCGTCGGGCTGGCGATCGGCGTAGCCGGCATGACCGCCCTGTGGGACCTGCGCGGCGAGCGCGACCTGTTCGGCCGCGAACTCCTGGTGTCGGAGACCGGAATCGCGGATCAGGTGGCGAGCGCCGCCCAGATCATCCAGGGCGAGGGCGACGAAGGAGCGCCCGTGGTCCGCGTCCGCGGCCTCGCTCGCCTCGGACCGGCCCAGACCGCCCGCGACCTGCTGAGACCGCGGAACCAGGATCTGTTCCGGTGAAGGAAGCACACTCAACCCACTGCGTGGCCCTCTCCGGCGGTGTCGGCGGGGCGAAGCTCGCTCTCGGCCTGTCGCGCGTTCTGCCGGGGGACGCGCTGACCGTCGTCTGCAACACCGCGGACGACTTCGACCACCTGGGGCTCCGGATCTGCCCGGACCTCGACACCGTGATGTACACGCTGGCCGGGATCTCGAATCGTGTCACCGGCTGGGGCCAGGCGCACGAGACCTGGTCCTTCCTGGAGGCGCTCTCCCACCTCGGCGGCGAGACCTGGTTCCGGCTCGGCGACCGGGATCTCGCCACCCACGTAGAGCGAACCCGACGCCTCCGCGCCGGCGAAAGCCTGACCGAGGTGACGTCAGCCCTGTGCCGCGCGCTCGGCATCGCCGCCCGCGTGATGCCAATGAGCGACGACCCGGTGCGCACGGTCGTGCTGACGGAAGACGGCGAACTCAGCTTTCAGCACTACTTCGTTCGCGACGCCTGTGCCCCGACCGTTTCCGGGTTTCGCTTCGACGGGATCGACACGGCCCGGCCGGAGGCCGCCTTCCTGGCGGCGCTGGAAGACCAGGCCACCGGAGCGATCGTCGTCTGCCCCTCGAACCCCTTCGTCAGCGTGGATCCCGTCCTCGCCCTCGACGGCGTCGAGGAGGCGCTTCGCCGAGCGGCTGCACCCGTGGTCGCGGTCTCGCCGATCGTCGGCGGCGCGGCGATCAAGGGCCCGGCCGCCAAGATGATGGCGGAGCTCGGGATGCCGGTCACCGCGGTTGGGGTCGCCCGCCACTACCGGGAACGGGACCTGCTCGACGGCTTCGTGATCGATGACGCCGATGCCGCCCAGGCGGCGGAGATCGAGGATCTCGGCCTTCCCACCCTGGTGACGGGCACGGTGATGGAGACGCTGGCCGACCGGGAACGCCTGGCCAGGGAGACGATCGACTTCGCCCGCGGGATCGACTCGCGGCAACGCGACAGAGCCGCGCCACCGGAACGATCCGCGTGACCGCCGGCGGCCTCTGGGCGGTCCTGCCGGTCAAGGCCTGGTCCGAGGCCAAGCGGAGGCTGTCGCCCGTCCTGAGCGCCGGGGAGCGGGAGGAACTGGCCCGCTCGATGCTCGACGACGTGCTCACCGCGGTCGCGGGCGTCCCCGGCGTCACGGGCACCCTTGCCGTGACCGCGGACCGTGTTGCGGCGACGTACCTCGAGGAAGCCGGATGCGAGATTCTGTCCGAGCCCAGGCGAGGCCTGAACCGGGCGCTCGGCACGGCCGCCGAAGAGCTCGGCCGCAGAGGCGAGGCGACGATGCTCGTGCTGCCGATCGATCTGCCCCTGGTGACGGCGGCGGACCTGGAGGAACTCCGCGCCAGGCACCTCGAGGATCGGAGCAGCCAGGGAGACGAGTCAGCGACGGGGCTGGCGGTGACCGTCGTCCCCGACCGCTTCCGATCGGGGACGAATGCTCTCGTCTGTTCGCCGCCCGGCTGCATCCCGTTCCGCTTCGGCGACGGCAGCTTCCATGCCCACCTGCGCGAAGCGGAGCGGGCCGGAGCGGCTCACTCCAGCGTCGCGCTGGCGAACCTCGGACTCGACGTGGACCATCCGGACGACCTGGCCGAGCTCCTGCGGCTCGAACGTGCCGGCCGGGAGGGCCGGACCGGCCGTCTCCTGCGGGGCCTCGGCGTGCCGGAACGGCTCGAGAGCCCGCGCAAGCGGGACTGATACCGTTCGCTATCCCCACCGGCGGCGGAGTCAGCGCCTGTCGCCGTCATCCCCATGTCACCTCCGCTCAGCACATTCCTGGACCGTCGCCCGACCCCCGACGAGGCCCGTGCGCTCGCCCGCATCGAGCCGGGCAGTGACCTCGAACGGTTGGTCGAGACAGCCGGAGAGTTGCGGGATCGCGGCCACGGCGACCTCGTTTCCTACTCCCGCAAGGTCTTCCTGCCGCTGACCCACCTTTGCCGGGACATCTGCCACTACTGCGTCTTCGCCCAGCCGCCGAAGAAGGGCGAGGCGGCCTACATGCCGCTCGACTCCGTGCTGAGCCAGGCCCGCCTTGCCGCCCAGGCCGGCTGCAAGGAGGCACTGTTCACGCTCGGCGACAAGCCTGAGTTGCGGTACAAGGCCGCCCGGGACGGCCTGGCCGAGCTGGGCCACGAGACCACCCTCTCCTACCTGCGGGAGGCGGCGGAGCGGGTGCTGCTCGAGACGGGCCTTCTGCCCCACCTCAACCCGGGGCTGATGACCGCTGAAGACATCGAGCACCTGCGCCCCGCGAGCCCGTCCATGGGCATCATGCTGGAAAGCGTCTCCATGCGCCTGCACGAGAAGGGCCAGGCCCACTACGGTTGCCCCGACAAGGTGCCGTCGAGGCGGCTCGAGACCCTCCGACTCGCCGGCGAAGCCCGCGTGCCCTTCACCTCCGGCATCCTGATCGGGATCGGCGAGACCCGCGAGGAGCGGATCGACGCCCTGCTCGCCATGCGCGACCTGCACGACGAGTACGGCCACATCCAGGAAGTCATCGTCCAGAACTTCCGGGCCAAGCCGGAGACCCGGATGGCCACCGCCCCCGAGCCCACCCTGGAGGACCTGCTCTGGACGATCGCCGCGGCGAGGCTGGTGCTGGGCCCGGAGATGCACATCCAGGCGCCCCCCAACCTGAGCCCCGGCGTGCTGCCGCGGCTCGTCGATGCCGGCATCGACGACTGGGGCGGGGTATCGCCGGTGACACCCGATTTCGTCAACCCGGAAGCGCCCTGGCCGCACCTGGAACGCCTCACGGAAGAGACGGCCGCCGCCGGCAAGACGCTGGTCGAGCGGCTGACGGTGTATCCCGAGTGGGCTCTCGACGGGGAGCGCTGGCTCGATGACGGCCGGGGTCAGAGCCGGGAAGTCAAGCGGCTGGGCGGCGTCCGCACGGCGGTGCTGCAGCGGATCGACGCCACCGGTCTCGCCCGCACCGACGACTGGTCCCCGGGCGAGGAAACCCCGCCACCGGCCAACCTGCTGGCGGCGGTCTCGGCCCCACCGGCGTCGAACGGCAACGGCGCGGCGCCACGCGCCTCGACGGGCATCGGCCCAATCCTCGAGCGCGCTCAGGCCGGCGAAGACCTCTCCGAGGACGAGATCGCGCGCCTGTTCGCGGCTCGCGGCCCGGAGTTCTCCGCCGTCTGCGCCGCCGCCGACGCGATCCGGCGCGAAGTGAACGGCGACACGGTGACCTACGTCGTCAACCGGAACATCAACTACACGAACGTCTGCTACTTCAAGTGCCAGTTCTGCGCCTTCTCCAAAGGGAAGCTGAGCGAGAACCTGCGCGGCAAGCCCTACGACCTGGAACTCGAAGAGGTCATGCGACGCACCGTCGAGGCCTGGCAGCGCGGCGCGACGGAAGTCTGCATGCAGGGCGGCATCCACCCCGACTACACCGGCGAGACCTACCTGGGCATCTGCCGCGCGGTGAAGGAAGCGGTGCCCGAGATCCACGTCCACGCCTTCTCGCCGCTCGAGGTCTGGCAGGGCGCGGCGACGCTCGACATGCCGCTTCGCGACTACCTTGTGCGCCTCCGGGACGCCGGACTCGGCACCCTGCCGGGGACCGCCGCCGAGATCCTGGACGACGAGGTCCGCGCCGTCATCTGCCCCGACAAGCTGAACACGGACCAGTGGCTGGAGGTCATGGAGACCGCGCACGGCGTCGGCTACCGGACGACGGCGACGATCATGTACGGCCATGTCGAAGGTCCCAGGAACTGGGCCCGCCACCTGCTCCGGCTGCGCGAGCTGCAGAAACGGACCGGCGGCTTCACCGAGTTCGTGCCGCTCCCCTTCGTCCACATGGAGGCGCCGCTCTACCTCAAGGGTCGCGCCCGCAAGGGACCGACCTTCCGCGAGGCGGTTCTCATGCACGCGGTGGCCCGGCTGGCGCTTCACCCCTGGTTCGGAAACGTCCAGGCCTCCTGGGTCAAGATGGGACCGCAGGGGGTCAAGGCCTGCCTCGAGGCGGGCGTGAACGACCTGGGCGGCACCCTGATGAACGAGAGCATCACCCGGGCCGCCGGCGCCGCCCACGGACAGGAACTGTCTCCCGCCGAGATGGAGCAGCTCATCCGCGACGCCGGCCGCGTCCCCAGGCAGCGGACGACACCCTACGGCACGCCGCCGCCCGAGCACGTCGAGGCGTCCTTCCAGGCCGCGGAGCTGGCCGCCGTGCTGAACAACCCGGCCCACCGCTACGAGCGCGACGGGCCGTTGCGCCTCGTCCGTCCGGGCCTGGACGGTTCCTGACCCGGCCGGAGGCCCGCCCCTGACCGCCGCGTGCGGCCGATCGGCGATGAACGACGACGCATCCCACTCCGTTCGCCGCCACCTGCGCATCGCCGTCGACGAGTACGACGCGGCCATCCGCCGGTTCATCCCCGGCTACGAGGAGATGCTCGCCGTTGCCGCCGATGCGCTGGCTCCGGCGGCGCCCGGTCCGATCATCGACCTGGGAGCCGGTACCGGCGCCCTGTCGGAGGCGATCCTCGAGTCCTCCACGGGGGCCGTCGTCGAGCTCATCGACGTCGACGGTGAGATGCTCGACCAGGCACGAACGCGCCTCACCCGGTTCGGCGACCGGGCCCGCTTCACCAGGGCCTCATTCCTGGAGCCCCTGCCCTGCTGCAGGGGCGCCGCCGCGTCGCTCGCCCTGCATCACATCCCGACGATGGAGGACAAGAGAGCGCTCTACCGCCGCGTGTTCGGAGCCCTCGAACCCGGCGGCCTCTTCGTCAACGCGGACGCCACCATGCCCGGGGAGCCCGCCGCCCGGGAAGCGACCTGGCGCGGCTGGGCCGACCACCTCGTAGCCCACGGCATCGAAGAACGGCGCGCCTTCGAGCACTTCGAAGAGTGGTCGGAGGAGGACACCTACTTCCCGCTGGAGGAGGAGCTGGCAGCCGTCGCGTCGGCCGGCTTCGCGGCGGAGTGCGTCTGGCACGAAGTCGGGATCACGGTCATCGTCGGCCGCAAGCCCGGCTGATAACGGACGCCGCGCCTACAGCACCGCCTCCGCGATCGCCTCCAGCGCCTCCGGCTGCCGGCAGCCGAGCACCATCGAGGCGACCTGGCCGTTGCCGGCGGCTTCCTTCCAGGCCGCGAGCCGGTCGACGATCCGCTCCCGCGGGCCGACCAGGGCGACGTCGTCGACCAGGGCGTCGGGCACGGCGCCGACCGCCTCGCTCTTCTTGCCGCCGAGGAAGTTGTCCTGGATCCGCCTCGCGTCGTCCGGGTAGCCGAGGCGCTTCGCGTAGTCGTTGTAGAAGTTCTTGTCCCGGGCGCCCATGCCGCCGATGTACAGGGCCATGCTCTGCTTGACGGGCGTGCGGCACTGCTCCACGTCGTTGCCCATGACGACGGTGACGAAAGGCATGACCTTGAAGTCGTCGAGGCTCTTGCCGTTGCCGGCGGCCGCGAAGCCGCGCTCGAGGGCGTCCTCGAGCAGGTCGTACCGCTCGGGGTTCATCCAGATCGGGAAGACGCCGTCCGCGACCTCGGCGCTGCACGCCAGGCCGTTCGGGCTGATCGAGGCCGTGTAGATCGGGATCGAGGTGTCCGCCGCCAGGATGCTCCGGAGCGGCTTGCCGAGACCCGTGCCGTCCTCGCCGCGGTAGGGCAACTGGTAGTGGTAGCCCTCGTGCGTGACCGGCTCCTCGCGGGCGAAGACCTTGCGCATGATCTCGATGTACTCCTTCGTGCGCGTCAGCGGCCGGCCGTAGGCGACGCCGTGCCAGCCTTCGATGACCTGCGGGCCGGACGGTCCGAGGCCGACCAGGAAGCGCCCGCCGGAGAGCTGGTTCAGCGTCATGGCGGTCATCGCGGTCATCGCCGGGCTGCGGGCCGGCATCTGCATGATCGCCGTGCCGACCTTGATCTTCTCCGTCTGGGCCAGAATCCAGGACGCCGTGCTCACGGCATCGGAGCCGTAGGCCTCCGCGGTCCAGACCGAGGTGAAGCCGGCGCTTTCCGCCTGCCGAATGCGATCGATGTCGATGGTGATCTGGCTGCCGAAGGCGCCGGCGAGCAGTCCTAGTTCCATGGTCCGGTCTCCAGGGTCTTGAGTCTTTGTCCGGGTTCGAGGGAGCGAAACGCGCGCGAGGCTAGCAGGTCGCCCGCGGGTCGGACATAGACTGCGCTTCGATGGTCGAGACACCCCGACAGCCGGGCGGTCCTCCTGGCCGCGGCCCGCGCAATCCGCGCAGCCAGATGCTGTGGCGGCTCGCCTTCATCACGCTGATCCTGGGCATGGTCGCGGTCATCGTCGTCGGCTACGTGATCATCCGCCTGACCCAGGTGCCCGGCGACATGGTCGAAAGCGGCCGGGAAATCGGCCGCGCCGCGGTGGAGAGCGTGGAGCGCATCGCACGGGCGTTCCGGACCGGCAGCGTGCAGACCTCCTTCGTGAGCTACGCCACGGAGGTTTCGGGCAGCTCCTTCCTCCAGTTCGCCTCGCTCGACCAGACGGAAGTCCTGGAGCGCACGGACTCGGCCAGCCTGCTCTGGGGCCGGCTCAGGCTGCCCGATGTGGTCGTCGAGGCGCGCGTCCCGGTCCGCTACACCTACTACCTCGACCTCGAGGACGACTGGTCGCTGACACTCGAGGGAACGACGGTCCACGTCCTGGCGCCCGGCGTGCGAGCCAACCGGCCGGCCGTCGACGCCTCGGCGATCGAGTACCGCGTTCAAGGGGACTCGATCCTGCGCGACGAGGAAGCGGTCCTGGAGCAGCTCCGACTCCGCATCACGGACCAGTTGGCCGCCCGCGCGGGCGAGAACATCGCCCTGGTGCGCGAACTGGGACGACGTCGAACGGCCGACTTCGTGCGCACGTTCCTCCTGTCGCAATTCGGCGAGGACGTGGAGGGATACCGGATCGAGGTCCGTTTCCGCGACGAAGTCGACATGGGACCCGCGGTCGAAGCCGGGCCGCCGGTCACCGAGGGCGCGCGGGATTGACCGATCCTCTGGCGCGCAAGCGCCACAAACTCAGGGCACGGCAGGCGGACCGCTTCGGCCGCATGGCCGAGCAGGTCCATCGCCACAACCCCTTCTACCGGGCGAAGTGGCGGGCCGCCGGCTTCGAGTCGCCGCCCACGCTCGACGACCTGGCAGACCTGCCCTTCACGACGAAGGAGGAACTCGCCCGCGACCAGGAGGAGAACGCGCCCTGGGGCACGAACCTCACCTTCCCCCTCGAACGCTACGTCCGCGTCCACCGCACGTCCGGCACGACCGGCAGGCCCCTCCGCTGGCTGGACACGCCGGCGAGCTGGCAGTGGTTCCTGGACTGCTGGCTGGAGACCTACCGGGGCGCCGGCGTCGAACCGGCAGACCGGGTCTTCATCGCGTTCGGCTTCGGCCCCTTCGTCGGATTCTGGACCGCCTTCGAGGCGGCGCAGCAGCTCGGCTGTCTGGTCATGCCGGCCGGGCATCTGAGCACCGAGCAGCGCCTCCGGGTGATGCTGGACGACGGCGCCACGGCGCTCGTGGCGACGCCGACCTACGGCCTCAGACTGCTGGAAGTGGCGGACCGGCTCGGCATCGACCTCGCCGGCAGCGGTATCGAGCGGACGATCCACGGCGGCGAACCGGGCGCTGGCGTGCCCGCGGTCAAGCGGCAGCTCTCCGCCGGATACGGCGCCCGGATCTTCGACCACGCCGGCTCCACCGAGGTGGGCGCCTGGGGTTGCCCCTGCGGTGTCCGCGAGAACCTGCACATCCTCGAGGAGGAGTTCGTCGTCGAGTGGTTCGACCCGGCGACAGGTGAACCCCTCCAGCCGGTCGATCCCGCGGCGAGCGAGTCCGCCGAGCCGGTCCTCGGGGAGCTCGTGCTGACCAACCTGGGGCGGATCGGCAGTCCGGTCGTCCGCTACCGCACTGGCGACATCGGCCGTCTCTGCGCCGCGGGCTGTCCAAGCGGCCGGCCGACGATGTACCTGGACGGCGGCGTGCTGGCCCGCGCCGACGACATGTTCATCGTCCGCGGAATCAACGTCTATCCGAGCGCCGTCGACGCCCTGGTCCGGGAGACCGGCGGGGTCGCCGAGTACAGCGCCACGGTGCGGCGACGCCGCCAGATGGCCGAGGTCGAACTGGAGGTCGAACCCGGGCCGGGCGCCGACTCCCGAAGTCTCAGGTCCAGGCTCCAGGACCTGTTCGAGGAGCGGCTCAGCCTGCGGGTTCCCGTCCGGATCGTCGACGCCGGTTCGCTCCCCCGCTACGAGCTGAAGGCGAACCGCTTCACGTTCCTGGACTAGTCGCCGGACCAGAACCGCGGTCGGGCCGGTTCAGAACCACAAGCGCCGCGAACAGCAGGGCGCCAACGCCGTTGACGACGAGCCCGAGGGTCGGACCGCCGAGATCGGGAACCAGGAGCAGGGCGGCCGCCACCAGCATGAGGACCCGTAGCTGCAGGGTGAGCTCGGATCGCAGGTAGCCGCCGATCCCGGAGGCCAGGGCCACGATGCCGACGACGGCGGCGCCAAGCGCGAGCACGAGAGGCGGCAGGCCCGCCGCTCCGGACGCGAAGAGACTCGCCCCTCCCTCGTCCATCAGCAGCAGCGCGGGCCGGTAGATGAACATGAAGGGCAGGGTGAATCCGACCAGGGCGAAGCGGAACGCCGCCAGCGCGGTCGGCATGACCGGCGCCTGCGCGAGACTGGAAGCGGCGTAGGCCGCGAGCGCGACCGGCGGCGTCACCATGGACATCATCCCGAAGTAGAAGATGAACAGGTGCGCAGCCAGGGGAATGACGCCGAGTTCCGAGAGCAGGGAGCCCATCAGCGTCGCCATCAGCAGGTAGCAGACGACCGATGGCACCCCCATTCCCAGCACGAGCGACGTGACCATGATGCCGAGCAGGGCCAGGAACAGGTTCGTCGCCACGACGCCCTTGATCGCGGCCGAGAAGTCCGCCGCGATGCCGGTCTGCTGGACGATGCCGATGACCACGCCGACGCAGGCGCTGGCGGCGACCAGCGGAATCCCGTTGCGCGCCGCCTGGGTCAGCGCGCCGAGGATGTGGGGCCGGAAGACGCGGTGGATCAAACCGAACGCCATCAACCCGAACATCGCCACGATGCCGGACGAGAGCCAGGACTCGAAGACCTGCCGGAAAGACGGGTCCGCCGGAAGTTCGCCCCAGATCACCTGGTGCAGAAGAGCCACGCCGGCGAAACAGCCGAGGGCCAGGCGGCGCAGCCTCCGCGGAAGGTCGATCTCCGGTCGCAGCACCGCGAGCACCAGGATGACGATCAGCGCCCCGGTCACCGCGCGGAACGGCGAGAACCGCAGCAGCAGGAGCAGGATCAGGGTGGCGAGGCCGGCGATGAAGACCAGCGCGTCGAAGCGCCGCACCGGAGGCGGCTCGCCCTCGCGCTCCGGCGTACCGACGCGCCGCGAGTAGAAGTGGACGATGAGGAAGAGCGAGAGGTAGAAGAGGATGGCCGGCAGCAGGGCCGCCTGCACGATCTGCAGGAAGGTGACCTGGGGCTCGACGATCTCGAGCATCATGTAGGCGCCGGCGCCCATGACCGGCGGCACCAGGGCGCCTCCGGACGCGGCCGCCGCTTCGACCGCCGCCGCGACGTGCCGCCTGAAGCCGTTGCTCCTCATCATGGGAATGGTGAAGGCGCCGGTCGTCACGGCGTTCGCCACCGCGCTGCCGGAAAGGGAGCCCAGCAGTCCGCTGCTCAGCACGGCCACCTTCGCGGGTCCGCCGGCCTGGTGCCGAACACCCGCTCCGCGAAGCGCATGATGAACTGGGTCGCGCCGGACATTTCGAGGAAGGCGCCGAACACGACGAACAGGAAGACGTAGCGGAACATGACCGACGCCGCCGGGCCGAACACGCCCAGGCTCTGAAGGAACGTCGTTCCGACCACGTCGCGGGGGCTCTGGCCGGCGTGGGGGAACAGCCAGTCCGGCAGCAGCGCCCAGCCGTTGCGCAGGCTGAAGTAGCAGTAGAGAGTGTGGGCGACGAAGGCCAGACCGAGGGCGGGAACGATCCAGCCGATGCTCCGGCGGGCAGCCTCGAGCACCAGCAGGAGGCCGACCAGGCCGAGGCCGATGTCCGCCGTGGTCTCGATGCCGGCCCGGTTGCCGAGGGACCTGCCGCCCGACCATAGATGCTCGAACGCCGGCTCCGTCTGCACCACGACGTAGGCGCAGACCGCCAGGGCCATGAGACCGAACAGCAGGTCCAGGGCCCGCAGCCAGGGGTTCGATCCCAGCTTCGGATGAACCGGAAAGGCGAGAAAGCAGAGCAGCAACCCGAGGCCGACGAACACGGCCAGGGAGGATTGCGGCAGCAGCAGCCCGAAGTTCACCTCGAGCAGAACGAAGAAGCACAGGGCGACGCCGAGTGCCCCGATCAGCCCACGGCGCGTGCGCTCGGCCGCTTCGCTCAACCGCCCGCTTCGGGCCAGATACCGATCTCGCGGTAGTAGCGCTCCGCCCCCGGATGGAACGGCGTGCCGGTGTTGCGAGCGACGTTCGCCTCGTTGATCGCCCGGCCCGCGGGGTGCTTCTCGGCGATTGCCTGGCGGTTCTCCCACATGGTCTTCGTGACCTGGTAGACGAGTTCCTCGTCAGCATCGGCGTACGTGATCAGGTGCATCGAGCCGACGTTGAGGCCCGGGTAGTCCTCGGTGAGATCGGAGTAGGCGTCAGCGGGAATCACAGCAAGCTGGAAGAAGGGATAGTCGCGCGCGAGCTCCTGTCGCTTCTCCTCGTCGAACGGCAGGAAGACGATGTCGTGGGTGCTGCTGGCCTGGGTCACCGCCCCGGTCGGCACCGCGCCGCCGAGGAAGGCGGCGTCGATAGAGCCGTCGCCCAGCATGTCGACCGCCCCGCTCTGGGTGCCGTAGACCTGGGTGAAGTCGTCGTAGGTCACGCCATGCGCCGCCAGCAGGGGCTCGACGAACATCTCGAAGCCGGCGCCGGCGACGCCGACCATCGCCCGCTTGCCCGCCAGGTCACTCATGTTGGCGAGGCCCGAGTCGGCCTTGGCGATGAACGTAGCGATGTTCGGCGCCAGCGTGGCGACCGCGCGGATCTCGTAGCTCTGCTCCCAGCCCGATTCCCCCAGGACCGCGAAGTAGCTGATCGCCGAGTTCGACATGGCGAGTTCCAGCTCGCCGCGCGCGAGCCGGCGGATGTTCTCCTGCGAGCCCTTCGTGCCGCGCGGCTGGACCCGCCAGTTGTTCTCACCGCGGTTGTCGTTCAGCACTTCGGCGATCGCTCCGCCGACGACCGGGAAGGCGCCGCCGACCGGCGCCGTTCCCATGCTGAGAAACCGGGGCGCCGCGGATCCGCCGTCCGCTCCGTCGCCACCGCCGCAGGTGAGCAGCAGGACGAGCGCCGGCAGCGCGAAGGCCGGCAGGGCAATGGGCAGGCGGTTCTTCATCGACGGTACCTCGTGAGCGAGCCGGAAAGTTGGCGCACCGGACAGGCGCGGCAGGCGATCATAACTCGCCGGCCCCGGGCCGGGGATTATAACGCTGTTTAGCCGCTCGCCCCGCTAGTTCTGCGGGCGGTTGTGCACGCGGATCGACGGATCGGGCTTCTTCGCGTTGGCGAAGATGCGGTCCGCGACTTCCTCCACCGTGGCGGCGGGAAGCCGGATCACGTTCGCGGTTGGCCTGCCGGGCGGGCGCTTCTTCGACTTCTTCACTGGTCCAGCCATTGCACTCCCACTCCCTGAAGGCTCATCCGGTCGCGGATGAACTCGGCCTGCGACTTCGTTCCCTTGCTGCTGTTGCAGGCTCCGCACAACAGCCAGAGGTTCTCGGGATGATCGGTCCCGCCCTTCGAGCGGGGCACAATGTGATCGACGGTCAGATTCCGCTTTTCGAAGTGGACGTTGCAGCCACCACAGTAGCCGCCAGACTCGCCGTAGAGCGCGTCCTTGTGGGCCGTGTAGCGCGGCAGCTTGCCCATGTCCGTCCGTCGAAGCAGGTCGGTCCGGTGGATCACGTCCGGCAGCGTCGGCACGATCCCGGCGCTTTCGTCCACGGCCTGCTGTAGCCGCACGCGGACCAGTTCCGCCGCCTTGTGCGAGATGTCGATGCCTGCCCACTGGCGGCCCAGTTCCTCCGCCGCTACGCACGTCGTGGCGCAGCCGCAGAACGGATCGAGCACTACGTCGCCCTCGTTGCTGCTGGCGGCGATGATGCGGCGGAGCAGCGCGAGCGGCTTCTGTGTCGGGTAGCCAACTCGCTCCTTCGCATGACTCTGAATCGGCGGAATGTCCAGAACGAGGTCGCCCGCGAGTACACCCTTCATCGTGGACAAGTACTTCTTGTAGCGAGGCTTCCCCCGGCTCGACCAGTAGATCAGGCCAGCGCTGTCAAGCGCTTCACACTTCGCTAGCTGGTCCAGTTCCTCGTAGTTGTCGGGGATTGGAGCCTCCGCTGGGAAGCGGTCGCGCGGTGGAGGGACCCAGGCGCGACCGGGTGGCGGATTCACACCACGGAACGGGTCGTATGCCGTTCCGCCGCCCTGCTTGCCTCCGGTCAGATCCGCCGTGTCGAATCGACCGTAGCGCCCCTTCCGCTTGAAACTCCGCTCGACATACTCTGCGTCGTAGGCTTGATACTGAGGGTTCCACGTGGAGCCGCCACAAAAGAGGAGCGTGTCGTGATTTCTGGCGTACTGTCGCGCGCTCAGGTTTTTCGAGGAAGTCCGCTTCCAGACGATCTCGTTCTTGAAGTTCTGCCATCCGAAGACGAGATCCATCGTCATCTTGATGTAGTGGCTAGCGGTGGGGTCGCAGTGTAGGTAGATGCTGCCTCCCTCTCGCAGTAGGCGCTTCATCTCGTAGAGGCGTTGGGCCATCATCCCGATGTACGCCGCCATGCCGCTTCCGCGTGCAAGTCTCGCGGCTTCGACGACATGGTAGAGCGTCGGGTTGTCGCGCTGCTGTAGGGCTAGCCACACGCGGTCAACATCGTCGAAGGTCCAGAAGTCCCGGAACGACGCGCCCGCGGCCTTGCTGCCGATCGGCGCGCTGTACGTCCGTTTCGAATTGAAGGGCGGATCGAGGTAGATCAGGTCCACCGATGCGGAGTTCATGCCCCGCATGACTTCGAGGTTGTCCCGCCCGGTCCAGAGCGTGCGGTTCTTCCAGTTCGGTTCGGAAGTTGCAGGGACAATTCCGGCGCTGGCGCGCTGGCGCGCTGGCGCGCTGGCGCGCTGGCGCTGGCCGGTCGCCGGGCGCTACCACCCCGAGCGCGACCCGGACGGCAGACCGTTCGGAGCGATCAGGTCGCGCCACTTGAGCCGCTTCCCGATGAACCCGTCGAAGAGCTCGGCCAGTTGCTCCACCGTGTCCAGGTCGCGGACGTTCTTCCGGCCCGCGAACTCGTTGACGTAGCGGTGAAGGTGCTTGAAGGACATCTTGTGGTACGAGCCGACGAAGCCCCGCTTGAACATGCTCCACAGGCTCTCCACGGTGTTCGTGTGCACGTCCACGTCCTTCACGTACTCGCCGATGGAGTGCTTGACCGTCCGGTGCCGGTAGGACTCCATCAGGTCGTTGTAGCCGCCGTGGTCGTCCGTGATGACCCGCGAAGCGTGCTTCACGTTGCCTTCGACGAACCGCGTCAGCGTGTTCGCGTCGGTGGAGTCGATCGGCTGCGCGACCACCTTCCCGCCGCGCTGGACCGCGCCAACGACGGTCCGCTTGCCGTAGGCATCCTCGGCGCTGTAGCGCTTCCGGTCCTTCGCGTGGCGGTTCTCCTGTTTGCCGCCCACGAACATCTCGTCCACTTCGACGGTGCCGAACAGCTTCTCGTCCTCGCCGCCGAAGAACCCTTCGCGGATGCGCTGCATCAGGTACCACGCGGTCTTGTAGCTGACCTTCAACTCGCGGTGGACCTTCATGGCCGCAGTGCCCTTGATGCCGGTGACCATCATGTACATGGCGAGCAGCCACTTCTGGTAGCCGATCCGGCTTCCCTGCATGACCGTGCCGGTGCGGACGTTGAAGTGCCTCCGGCAGTCGCGGCAGCGGTACGGCTGCGGCTTCCGGTTCTTCGTCTCCACGACGTTGCAGGAGCCGCAGTCCGGGCAGCACATGCCGTTGGGCCAGCGGCGGCGCTCGAACCACTGTTCGGCGGCCAGGTCGCTCGGGAAAAGTTGGAAGAACTCGATGATCGACAGGCCGATGCGGTCTGACCGGCCCGGTGCGTTGCGTGGATCCTTCATGCCCTGCTTCCTCCGTCCTGTTGGCTAACAGTGTAACAGAACTAGCAGGGAAGTCAAGCGTGAAACGGCCCTTGCGAGTCGCCCCGCAAGGGCCATCGGCGGCTAGACTACGGTACTTCTCAAGGTGGCCGTAGCTCAACTGGCAGAGCGTCTGGTTTGGAGCCAGGGGGTTGCGGGTTCAAGTCCCGTCGGTCACCCACCAGTTGCAGTTCGATAGGGGCATTGGGAAAGTGGTAATCCGCCGCACTGGCAAAGTCGGAGTCACCGGTTCGATCCCGGTATGCCCCTTCCGTCTCTCACCGCCGGGCCAACCCTGTACGGGCCATCCCGGCAATGCAAGCCGGAAGGAGATATCACGGTGGCCCGACAGCGCACACTCTGGAAGGACAGCGAGATTCCGAAGAAGCCCGACATCCTGTCTCAGTTGCTCTACCTCGGCCAGGGCGGGCGGATCATCTCAAGCGCCCGTGCGCGGCGGATTCTCGTAGAGCAGGAGCTTCTGACGGACGACCCGAAGGGGATTCAGCGGCTCTACCGCGTCCTGAACTCCGAGCGCTTCGTCCGCGTGAGCCACGGCAAGTACAGGCTCAACGAGTTCTACACCGAGAAGCCGGAACTCCCGCCTGATCTTGAACGGCGGCTCCGATTCATGCGCGGACGATAGCGGCGGCTAAACAGCGTTATAATCCCCCCCGGGCCTCCGCGCTACGGTTCGACGATACAGTAGAGGAAGCTGTCGGTCCGCAGATAGAGCCTCCCGGGCGCCACGCCAAGCGACGACAGGGTGAAGCCCTGGACCTGGTTCTTCGCGAGGATCTCGAACTCGGGCCCGTCCCGGACCACCGTCGTCACGCCGTCCTCGCTCGTCGCGTAGACCTTGCCGTCGGCGACCAGGAGGGAGGCGCTGTACGTGCCCGGCTCGAGCCGCTGGTTCTCCCAGTCCGGCGCGCCGGTCCTGGCGTCGAGCCGCGACAGGAGGCCGTTGTCCCTGAGCAGGTAGAGCATCTCGCCGTCCGTCGCGGGCGTCGGCACGTCGGGCCCGCGCTCCGTCTCCCAGAGGATCTCCGGATCGCCGCCGTCTCCGAGCCGCAACGCCTTCATGGGACTGACGCGGGTGGGAACGAAGACCAGGTCGCCCGCGGCCACCGGCGACGCGACGACCCGGTACATCGGGCTGTTCCTCGGGTTGAAGCCTTCCACGCGCCAGAGCTCGCGGCCGTCTTCCGGATCGTGGCCGGTGGCGACGTCGCCCCCGTTCAGCACGAGGACGTGTCCGTCGCCGCTCTCGACCAGCGCGGGCGTGATGTAGGCGTCCGGAGATTCCATCCGCGCGTTCGTCGGCCGTTCCTGCCGCCAGATCGTCTCGCCCGAGGCGGCGTCGATGGCCAGCAGGTACGAGGGGTCGTCCGTCTTCATGCCGTGCAGCACCGGCACATAAAGCACATCCCGCCAGAGCAGGGCTGACGAGCCGTAGCCGTGGTTCAGGCCGAAGGCGCCGTAGTCCTGTTCGAGTTCCCGCGCCCAGAGCTGGTTGCCGTCGAAGTCGTAGGCCTGCAGGGCGCCGGTTCCGGTCAGGACCCAGACCTGCTCGCCGTCGGTGATCGGAGACGGCGACGACATGTTGTGCTTGCGCTGGAAGCGATTGCCGCCGCCGATCGGTCGTTGCCACACCACGTCCCCCGAACCGGCGTCGACGCGCCACAGGGACAGGTCGTCACCCTCGGCGACGTTCAGGAACACGACGTCGCCGACCACGATCGGGGTCGATCCGGAACGGTCCGGAAGCGCCAGCTTCCAGAGGATGTTCCGCTCCGCGTCGCCGTCGTGCCCCCATTCGGTGGGAAGGCCGGTGTGCGCGCTGTAGCCGTTCCGCTCGGGTCCTCGCCAGTTCGGCCACTCCGGCTCGCTCGCCGGCAGTACGCATGACACCGCCGTCAGCAGGCACCAGATCGCGGGCCGCCGCCCGCCGCGGCTGCCTCGAAGTCGCCGTTCCGTTCTCGTTCGGTTCACGCTGCCTCCCTTGCCGCGGCCGGCTCAGCGGTTTCCTCGCCGGCGCTGTCGTTGGGCGCTTCGGCCGCCTCCGGCAGCAGCAGCACCTGGACCCGGTTCTCGCCGCCGAGGTAGTCCACGGCGGCGCCGCGGATCATCTCCGCGTCAAGTTCTTCGAACAGTTCCTCGTAGGTAAGGATGCTGAGGGGATCCTCGTCGAACTGGTAGACGGTCTGTAGCACTCCGAGCCAGAAGCCGTTCGTCTCCTTCGCCGTTTCGCGGCCGCGGCGCTGTTGTTCCCGGATCTGGCCGACTTCCTCGTCCGTGGCGGGTTCCGTCCGAAGACGTTCGATCTCCTCCTGGACCGCCTGGAGCATCTCCTCGACGCGAGCCGGGTCGCAGCCGAACAGGATCTGCACGGAGAACTGCGAAACCGGGATCCTGTCGGCGCCTCCGGACACGTTCGCACCGTAGGTACCGCCGAGTTCTTCCCGCAGGCGCTCCCGCAGACGGTCCCGCAGCAACGAGACCATCGAGTTCAGGCGGTACCGGTTCAACTGGCTCTGCTCGAAGGGTCCGTTGAACACCAGGGCGACCTGGCTCTGGTCCTCGAGCCCCTTGTAGACCGTCCGTTCGATGAGACCCTCGGGGGCCCGAACTCCGACGTCTCGCCAAACCTCTTCGCGACCGGTCGACGGCAGACCGCCCAGCCAGGTCTCGACGAGCGGTTCGATCGCCTCGAGTTCGAAACTGCCGGCGAGGAAGAAGGTGAAGTCGGAGAAGTCGCGGAAGCGGTCTTCGTAGACGGCGAAGATCCGGTCCTGATCCAGATCTCCCAGCATCTCCTCGGTGATCATGCGGCGCCGCGGGTGGTTCTGGCTCAGGATCTCCACGAACGTCTTGAGGAAGGTGTACTGCGGCATCGCGCTCTGGTTGCGCAGCAGCGCACCCTGACGGGTAAGGAAGGACTCGTAGGCCTCGGCATCGCGGCGGGGCGACGTTCCGCTCAGGTAGATCAGCTCGAACAGCGTCTGCAGGTCCTTGGGCGAACCCCGGCCGCTGAAGCCCTCGAACAGGGGCCCGATGACCGGACCGACCCGCGCGACCTTGCCGGCCAACGCCTTGTTCAACTGGGTGAGGCTGAAACTCCCCGACCCGGAGAGCTGCACCACCGAGGTCGCCAGATTCGCCTCCAGCCAGTCTTCGTCCGAAACCAGCGAGGCGCCCCCCGGGCTGAAGGCCGAGATCAGAACCTCGTCGTTCTTGAAGTCGCTCGGCCGCAGGACCACACGGACGCCGTTCGACAGCCGCCACTCGGTGACGCCGAGTTCCTCGATCGCCGATCGCTCGACGATCCGGCCCGGGGTCGGCGGAACAGGCACCAGGGCGCCCTCGCCGACGTCGTCCTCGTAGGCCGCCACCTCCAGCTCGCCGACCCGGTCGAACACTGCCAGCAGTTCCTCCTCGACCGGCGGCTCCAGGTCCTCCTTCTGCGGACCACTGGCGAGAATGACGCGATCCTCGTCGTGGATCCACTCGTCGGCGACCCGGTTCACTTCGGCGAGCGTGATCCCTGGGACGTAGCGGCGGGCCAGTTCGCGCTCGTAGGCGATCCCCGGGAACGGCTCGTCGCTCAGGAAGTTCCGCTGGTACTCGCCGGCGTAGGCGGCGGAGTGGGTCTTGTCCCGTTCGTCGTAGGCGCGGTCCATCGAGCGCAGCGTGTTCACCCGGGCCCGTTCCAGTTCGCTCTCCTCGAAGCCGTGGCGGCGGGCACGCTCCGATTCGGTGAGCAGCGCCTCGAGGGCCCGGACTTCGGCGCCCTCCCGGGCCCCGGCCCGGAGCAGGTAGAGGCTCCGGGTCCGGGCCAGCGTGCCGCGGGTGCTCGTGGCGCCGATGAAGGGCGGATCGGCCTCTTCGGCACGCTCGGCCAACCGGTTGTTCAGCAGGCCGTTGTAGAGACCGCGAACCAGCCGCTCCCGGTAGTCGGCCACGGTGACGAACTCATCCGCTTCGCCCTTGAAGGCAACCGAAATCGAAGAACGCGTCAACTCGGGATCGGTGAAGATGGAAACCAGAGTTTCCTCGTGGGACGGAATCTCCGCCTCGAAGCGTTCGCGCGGCTCGTCGGGTCCTTCGAGTCCGGCGAAGCGCTGCCTGATGTCCGCCTCCATCGCCTCCGGATTGAAATCGCCGACCGCGACGACGGCCATCAGGTCCGGCCGGTACCAGTCCCGGTAGAAGTCCCGCAGCCGCTGCGGCGGAACCTCGCGCAGCATCTCCGGATCGCCGATCGGCAGCCGCTCGGCGTAGCGCGAGCCGTGGAAGCGATACGGGATCTCGGCGTCTCGAAGCCTCGCTCCGGCGCCCCGGCCGCCCCTCCACTCCTCGATCACGACACCGCGTTCGAGTTCGACCTCCTCGTCGTCCAGGGTGACGGCGCCGGCCCAGTCCTCGAGCACCAGGAGCGCCCTGTCCAGGATGTCCGGATCGTCCGTCGGCACCTCCAGCATGTAGACCGTCTCGTCGAAGCTGGTGTAGGCGTTGACGTCCGCCCCGAAGCGCATGCCGATGCTCTGCAGGTAGTCGAGCAACTCCGCCTTCTCGAAGTTCTTCGTGCCGTTGAACGCCATGTGCTCGACGAAGTGGGCCAGACCGAGCTGGTCGTCATCCTCGAGCACCGAACCGGCGCGGACGACGAGCCGCAGGAAGGCGCGGTTCTCGGGCCGGCCGTTCTGCCTGACGTAGTAGCGGAGACCGTTGTCCAGTTCGCCGGTGAGGACCGCCGGATCCTCGGGCAGGACCTCGGTCAGCTCGTAGGTCCATTCGGGCAGCAACCCGGCGCCGGCGTCGGACTCCTGGGCGTGGACGCCCCCCGCCGCCAGCAAGCCGGCGACCAGAGCCGCCGCGACGGCTGGCAGACCTGCAGGGTACGGGTGCGACCGGCCACGCTTTCGCTCGATCATCGACGTTTCTCCTTCGTTTGGTGGGGCGTTCAGCGGCTGCCGGCGACACGGGCGCCGCCGTCCACTCGTACAACTGCCCCGGCCGGCAACGCCTCGACCAGCGCCTCCAGGGCGCGGTCCGCGGCGCCGCGACTGCGGCTGTCGACCGTCAGCTTGACCCGATAGTCGCCGTCCATCACCGGATAGCTGCCGATGTCGACTTCCTCGTGGGCGTCGACGACGCGGTCGAGCAGTTCCGCGATGTCCGTCTCGCGGCACGACGTGTAGACCGCCCGGCAGTAGAACCGGCGGCCGGCCGCCAGGCGGGCACGCAGCATCGGCAGTTTCATGCGGAAGATCCGGGGCACGCCCGGCAACACGTACACGTTCTCCATGACGACGGACGGCCAGGGCACATCCGGCGTGCTGACGAGTTCCGCGCCTTCCGGCACATCGGCCATGCGCAGGTGGCCCTCGGTGCAGCGGTCCCCCACCATCTCGCGGATCTTCGAGGCCAGCTCGGGGGAACGGACCAGCCGCCGCTCGAAGGCCGCCGCGACCGCCTTGAGCGTCACGTCGTCGTGGGTCGGCCCGACGCCGCCGCTCGTGATCAGGTAATCGAACCGATCGCGCAGGCGCCGGATATCGGCCGCGATATCGGCGACGTCGTCCGGGCAGACGACGACTCTCTGAAGCTCGATCCCGAGGTCGAACAGCTCCCTGGCCAGGAGGCCCAGGTTCGCTTCCTCGACCTTGCCGCTGAGGATCTCGTTCCCGATGATCAGCGCACCCGCGGTCGGCATCGGGCTAGCTTACCGGCCCTCGAATCGCGGCGAACGCCGTTCCGTCAGGGCTTGCACCCCCTCGCGGGCGTCGGCCGTCCGGAAGGTCACCTCCTGCTCGGCGCTCTCCAGGTCGAGCGCCTCGCCGATCGACCGCTCGAAGGTGCCGCGCACCGTGCGCTTGGTCGCCTTGACCGCGATCGGGCCGGCGGCCGCGATCTCCAGGGCGAGGTCGTCGACCACGCGGTCGAAGTCCTCGTCCGCCTCCCGGCTGGCGATCCCCCACTCGACCGCCGTGGCGGCGTCGATGAGCCGCCCGCTGTAGAGGAGTTCCGCGGCGCGGGCGGGGCCGATCAGGCGCGGAAGAGTCCAGGTCGCGGCCATCCCGGGGTGAATGCCCAGCTTGACGAAGGTCATGCCGACCCGGGCGCCGGTCCGGATCACGCGCATGTCGCAACCCAGCGCGAAGCACAGCCCGGCGCCGATGGCGTGGCCGTTGATCGCGGCAATCGATGGCGC
The DNA here is from genome assembly GCA_965220845.1 of Candidatus Multivorans sp. Lineage (GTDB taxonomy): Bacteria > Acidobacteriota > Thermoanaerobaculia > Multivoradales > Multivoraceae > Multivorans. The sequence continues at coordinate 1,996,211 of CBDCRA010000005.1, read as the reverse complement.
CTCGAGATCCCGCACCGAGAGATACAGGCGATAGAAGTTCGCGCCGCCGCCGAGGCCCGGCCCGGCGTCCGGGTCCTCGCTCACTTCCTCCTGGATGCTCTTCAGGCTGCCGCCGGCGCTGAAGGCACGGCCAGCGCCGCGGACGATGACCACGCGCGTCTCGGCACGCTCGTTGATCAGGGGAACGGCGTCCCTGATTTCCGCGCCCATCGCCGGGGTCATCGCGTTCAACTGATCCGGCGCGTTCAGGGTCAGCCGAGTGATCGGACCTTCGTGGGACAGCAGGAGGTGTTCGAAGCTCATGAAGCGGGTTCTCCTTCAAGCTAGAATGCGGCGCATGCTAACGATCACCGAACTGGCGCAGAAGCAGGTCGCTGAGGCGATGAAGTCCGAAGAGCGCGACGACCTGGCGCTCCGCATCGCGATCACCGGCCGCAGCGGCGGCGGTTTCCGCTACCAGATGGACCTGGTCGGCCTCGACGAGACGAGACCCGATGACGAGGTTCTCGAACTCGACGCCTTCAAGGTGTTCGTGGACTCCGAGACCGCTCCGGACCTCAACGGCGCCACCATCGACTTCGTCACCAGGCTCTCCGAGAGCGGCTTCAAGTTCGACAACCCCAACTCGGTCTGGGGCGACGGACCGGCCGCCGATGTCCAGCGCGTCCTCGATGAGCAGATCAACCCGCAGATCGCCGCCCACGGCGGCTTCGTCACCCTCCTCGAGGTCAAGGACGAGACCGCCTACATCACGATGGGCGGCGGTTGCCAGGGCTGCGGCATGGCCGACTACACGCTCAAGCAGGGCGTCGAGCAGGCCATCGTGGAAGCCGTGCCGACCGTCCAGCGCGTCCTCGACACGACGGATCACGCCGCCGGAACGAACCCGTACTACGCGCCGTAGCGACGTGGCGGCCTGCCGGTGAGCACGACCGCCGGAGAGGCCGCTTCCTGTTGCCCCAGCCCGGCGGTTGTGGAATAGTCCCGGCTGGTTGAGCGACGCGTTCCTGTTCGCCTTCGCTCGCCGGAGCACCCCGACTACCGACGTCAGGATCGATGGGCACGCACCGTTTCAGGCGGGGACTCAGCCTGCCGATCGCGGGGTCTCCCGAGCAGACGCTCGATGACGCCGCGGCGCCGGGTACCGTCGCCGTCAGCGCGGCCGACTACCCGGGCATGAAACCGGCCATGCACGTCGGGCCGGGCGACGCGGTGCAGCGTGGCCAGCTCCTGTTCGAGGACCGCAAGCAGCCGGGCGTTCGCTTCACGTCTCCCGCCGCGGGAACCGTGGCGGCGGTGAATCGCGGCGCCAAGCGGGCGCTGATCTCGGTCGTCGTGCGGGTGGATCCCTCCGACCAGGCGAGTTCCAGCGGCGCCGGAGTCGGCTTCGCCAGCCACACGGGAAGGCACCCGAGCGCCCTTTCCCGCGCGGAGGTCCAGGCGTTGCTGGTGGAGTCGGGGGACTGGGTCGCCCTGCGCGCACGTCCCTTCGGACGCAGCGCGGCCACAGATTCGGTGCCGAAGTCGATCTTCGTCACGGCGATGAACACGGAGCCGTTCGCGCCGGCGGCCGACCGGATCGTCGAGGGGCGCACGGGCGATCTCGAGCGGGGGCTCGCCGCGCTGACCCGGCTGACGGACGGACCGGTGTTTCTCTGCCGCGCTCCCGGCACGCTCGCCGGTGTCGAAACGAGCGAACCAGTCCGGGTCGAGGAGTTCACGGGTCCCCACCCCGCCGGCGCCGCGGGGATGCACATCCACACGCTCGACCCGGTGAACCGCAGCAAGCTGGTGTGGCAGATCGGGCTGCAGGACACGCTGGCGATCGGCCGGCTGTTCGAGACGGGGACACCGGACGTCCAGCGCATCGTCGCCCTGGCGGGCCCGCCGGTGCGCCGGCCCAGGCTCCTGCGCACGCGACTCGGCGCCGCGCTCGCCGACGTGACGAGGGGCGAGATCGGCACGGGGACGGAAGCCGTCCCCGAGGGCGCCGTGCGGGTCGTCACCGGCTCGCCGCTCGCCGGACGCACCGCGATCGGCGAGAACGCGCCCGCTGACCTTCACGGTTACCTGGGCCGTTTCCACGAGGTCGTCTCGGTGCTCGAGGACGACCACGACCGTCGTTTCCTGGGCTGGCTCACGCCCGGCTTCGGCGCCTTCTCCCGCGCCCGCGCCTTCGCCTCCTCGCTGCTGCCGCGCAAGTCCTTCGCGATGACCACGACCACCTACGGCTCGCCGCGGGCGATCGTGCCGATCGGCCTCTACGAGAGCGTGTTCCCCTGGGATCTGCAGCCGACCTTCCTGCTCAAGTCCCTGGTGGCCGGCGACATCGAACGCGCCGAGGAACTCGGCTGCCTGGAGCTGCTGGAGGAGGATTTGGCGCTCTGCACCTTCGTCTGCCCGGGCAAGACGGAGTACGGGCCGTACCTGCGTGACGCGCTGGAACTGATCGAGAAGGAAGGCTAGCGCCGCTGAGATGAGATTCCTGCGCCGCATTCTCGACAGGCAGGCCCGTCATTTCGAGCCCGGGGGCCGCTTCGAGCGCTTCTATCCACTGTACGAGGCGCCCGACACGTTCCTGTACACGCCGGGCAAGACGACGGCCGGCGCCGCGCACGTGCGCGACGCGCTCGACCTCAAGCGCCTGATGATGACGGTCGTCGTGGCGCTCGTGCCCTGCGTCCTGATGGCGATGTGGAACACCGGCCGGCAGATTCACATAGCGATCGCCGGCGGCGCGACGGCCCTGCCGAACTGGCGCACCGACGCGATGGAGATGCTGGGGCTGCCGTTCGACGCTTCCAGCCTGCTCGCCAACACGGCCCACGGCGCGCTCTACTACCTGCCGGTCCTGATCGTGACGTTCGCGGTGGGAGGCCTCTGGGAGGGCCTGTTCGCGGTCGTCCGGCGGCACGACGTGAACGAGGGCTTCCTGGTCACCGGCATGCTCTTTCCGCTGGTGCTGCCACCGACGATCCCGCTCTGGCAGGTCGCGGTGGGCATCAGCTTCGGCGTCGTCGTCGGCAAGGAGATCTTCGGCGGCACCGGCTACAACGTGCTGAATCCGGCGCTCACGGCGCGTGTCTTCCTGTTCTTCGCGTATCCGGCCCAGATCTCCGGGGACGCGGTGTGGATCGCGGCCGGCACTTCGGCCGACGGCTACAGCGGCGCCACCGCGCTCGGTGAGATCGCGGTGCTCGAGGCCGCCGAGGGTTCCAGCGCTCCACTGGAAGGGCTGACCGCCATCGAGGGAAAGGTCTCCTGGATGCAGGCCTTCCTGGGCGACATCCCGGGATCGATGGGCGAGACCTCCGCGCTGGCCTGCCTGATCGGCGCGGCCATCCTGATCGTCACCGGCATCGGCTCCTGGCGGATCATGGTCGCTGCGACGGCCGGCACGGCGGCGATCTCCCTGCTGCTCAATCTCGTCGCCTCAAACACGAACGCGATGCTCTCGGTCCCCTTCCACTGGCACGTCGTGCTCGGCGGCTGGGCGTTCGGCATCGTCTTCATGGCCACGGATCCGGTGAGCGCCGCGCAGACGAACCGGGGCCGCTACATCTACGGTTTCCTCGTCGGCGTCCTGGCCGTCCTGATCCGCACGGTGAACCCCGCCTTCCCGGAAGGCGTGATGCTCGGCATCCTGTTCATGAACCTCTTCGCGCCCCTGATCGACCACTACGTGCTGAAAGCGAACATCAAGCGCCGCCAGGCGCGCTACGCGCAATAGACTCTCCCCCGACCGGCGGAACTCCTCATGGCAAACCGACAGGCCACCGGCTACACCCTCCTGTTCGCGACCGCGATCTGCATCGTGTGCGGGATCCTCGTGTCCTCGTTCGCGGTCAGCCTGGAGGACCTCCAGGACGAGAACATCGCCCTGGACAAGCAGAAGCGGGTGCTCGAGGCCGTGGGCCTGCTCCAGCCCGGCGAGCCGATCGACGAGGCGCAGGTCGCCGAGCGCTTCGCGCCGATCGAACCGGTGCTCATCGAGCTCGCCTCGGGCGAGGCGGTGGACGGCGACACGGCGACCTTCGACCAGCAGCGCCGCGCCCGGGATCCCGCGACCAGCGCCGAAGCTCCCGACAACCTGGCAAAGGTCAAGCGCATTCCCGATCGGGCTCTGCTCTACGAGGTGCGCGGCGACGGCGGCGAACTCGAGATGGTCGTGCTGCCGATCGAGGGCCTCGGACTCTGGGGCACGCTCTACGGCTTCCTGGCGCTCGACGCGGACACGACGACCGTCCGCGGCATCACCTACTACCAGCACAAGGAGACGCCGGGCCTGGGCGGCGAGGTGGACAACCCGCGCTGGAAGGACAGGTGGCCCGGACGCAAGGCCTTCGACGACGAGGGCGAGGTCAGCCTCGCGGTGATCAAGGGGTTTGCCGGCGCTGCCGAGGAGGAGCCCCATCGCGTGGACGGCCTCGCCGGCGCGACGATCACCAGCAATGGAGTGACGAACATGCTCGAGTTCTGGCTCGGCGAGAACGGCTTCGAGCCCTACCTCAACCGGATCCGCGCGGAGGCCAACTGATGGCTGTGAAGAAGAGCGAAGCGGCGCTCGACCCCCTCTTCAACAACAATCCGATCGCGCTGCAGGTGCTCGGCATCTGCTCGGCGCTGGCGGTGACCACGAAGATGGAGACCTCGGTCGTCATGTGCGCGGCCGTCATCGGCGTGCTGACCGTCTCCAATCTGACGATCAGCATTCTCCGGCACCAGATCCCGAACAGCATCCGGATCATCGTCCAGTTGACGGTGATCGCCTCCCTGGTCATCGTCACCGACCAGATTCTCAAGGCCTACGTGTTCGAGATCAGCAAGCAGCTATCCGTGTTCGTCGGGCTGATCATCACGAACTGCATCATCATGGGCCGGGCAGAGGCGTTCGCGATGCAGAACCCGCCGTCCCTGGCCATCCTCGACGGCATCGGCAACGGCATCGGCTACAGCGCGATCCTGATGATCACCGCGGTGCTGAGGGAGCTCTTCGGCTCCGGGAAGCTCTACGGGTACTCCGTTCTGCCCACGGTCTCGGAGGGCGGCTGGTATCTGCCGAACGGCCTGATGCTCCTGTCGCCGGCCGCCTTCTTCATCATCGGCGGATTGATCTGGGCGCTGCGGGTGTACAAGCCCGCCCAGATCGAGATGGACGGCTAGAGGGAGGCCGGAACGATGTTCGAGGAATACCTCAACCTGGCAGTGAAGGCCATCTTCGTCGAGAACATGGCCCTGACCTTCTTCCTGGGCATGTGCTCCTTCCTGGCCGTGTCGAAGAAGGTGGAGACCGCGGTCGGCCTCGGTCTGGCGGTCATCTTTGTACTCACGGTCACCGTGCCGGCGAACAACCTGATCCAGACCCACCTGCTGAACGAAGGGGCGCTCGCCTGGATCAGCCCGGAGTTCGCCGGAGTCGATCTGACCTTCCTGAACCTGCTCTGCTTCATCGGCACGATCGCCGCGATGGTCCAGCTCGTCGAGATGACGACCGACCGCTTCTTCCCCGCGCTTCACGCGACGCTGGGCATCTTCCTTCCCCTGATCGCCGTGAACTGCGCGATCCTGGGCGGTTCCCTGTTCATGGTCGAGCGGGACTACGACTTCGGCGAGAGCGTCGTCTTCGGTCTCGGAAACGGCATCGGCTGGTTCCTGGCCGTCGTCGCCCTGGCCTCCATCCGTGAGCGCCTGCGGTACAGCAACGTGCCCCACGGTCTGCGCGGCCTGGGCATGACCTTCGTCATCACGGGATTGATGGCGTTCGGCTTCATGGCCTTCGGGGGCATCCAGCTGTGATCACCGTCGTCCTCGGGGTGACGATGTTCACCGTCGTCATCCTCGCCCTGGTCACGGTCCTGATGCAGGCCAAGGCCCGGCTCGTCGCCGGCGGCGAGGTCTCGATCCTGATCAACGACGAGAAGACCCTTGCGGCCTCCACCGGCGGAACCCTGCTCGGCACCCTGGCCGAGCACCAGATCTTCATTCCCTCGGCCTGCGGCGGCCAGGGCACCTGCGGCGTCTGCACCGTCGACGTGTTCGAGGGCGGCGGCGCCATGCTGCCGACCGAGAAGACGCACATCAGCCGCCGCGAGGCCCGCGACGGCTGCCGTCTGAGCTGTCAGGTCAAGATCAAGGAGGACATGAAGATCGGCATCCCGGTCGAGGTCTTCGGGGTCAAGAAGTGGCAGTGCAAGGTCCGCTCGAACGAGAACGTCGCCACCTTCATCAAGGAGCTCGTGCTGGAACTGCCCGAGGGCGAGGAGGTGCCCTTCCGCGCCGGCGGCTACATCCAGATCGAGTGCCCGCCGCACGTCGTGAACTACAGCGACTTCACGGTCGAAGACGAGTACCACGAGGACTGGGACCGCTTCAAGCTCTGGAACCTCGTTTCCAAGGTCGACGAGACCGTGGTGCGCGCCTACTCGATGGCGAACTACCCGGAAGAGAAGGGCGTCATCATGCTGAACGTCCGCGTGGCGACGCCGCCGCCCCGCGAGATGGACCTGCCGCCGGGCCAGATGTCCTCCTACATCTTCAACCTGAAGCCCGGCGACGACGTGACGATCGCCGGCCCCTTCGGCGAGTTCTTCGCCAAGGACACGGACGCCGAGATGGTATTCGTCGGCGGCGGCGCCGGCATGGCGCCGATGCGCTCCCACATCTTCGACCAGTTCCAGCGCATCCACACGGACCGCAAGGTGTCCTTCTGGTACGGCGCCCGTTCCTACCGCGAGGCCTTCTACACCGACCACTTCGACAGGATCGCGGAAGAGAACCCGAACTTCACCTGGCACCTGGCCCTCTCCGACCCGCTCGAGGAAGACAACTGGGACGGCTACACCGGCTTCATCCACCAGGTCCTCTACGACAACTACCTGAAGGACCACCCCGCCCCGGAGGACTGCGAGTACTACCTCTGCGGCCCGCCCCTGATGCTCCAGGCCTGCATGAAGATGCTCGACGACCTGGGAGTCGAGCCTGAGAACATCGCCTTCGACGACTTCGGCTAGGAACGCGCAAGTGCGCGCGGCCGGGCAGAGCGCGTCGGCGGCGGCGGCGGTGGCGGTGGCACCCGCCAGGCACGGGTCCGGGGAAAGGGGTCCCAGGTGCCGCTCCCGCTTGGTCGGAAGATGGAAGGGGGTGCGCTCGCTGCACTCCGCTCGCTTCGGTACGTTGTCGGCAGCTGTAGGGACATGGGAAGTCGCTCGCTCCGAGCCACCTGGGACCCCTTTCCCCGGACCCGCACCTGGCTGGACGACATCTCGTCGCCGAGTCGTACCGCCTCCCCGAGAGTCGTCCCAGTCGAAGCGGGGACGGCAACGAAGCTGGCTACTGCTCGCAGTCCTCGCCGGCCTCACCATCGGTTGCGGGCAGGCATCCGAAGAAGTGGTGCTCCAGGGACCCACTATGGGGACCTACTACCGGGTCCGCGTTCTGGCCGAGGCTGGCGATCGAGAGGCGATCCGGGGTCTTGTCGAGGAACGGCTGGATGCGGTGGACCGGGCGATGTCGACCTATCGCGACGACTCCGAGATCTCTCGCTTCAACCGGCTCGCAGCCGGTGAGTCCCTCGTGTTCTCTGAGGAAACGTGGGCGGTCCTGGAACTCGCCTGGCAGGTGCGGGAGGACAGCGGCGGAGCGTTCGATCCGACGGTGGGACCGTTGGTCGACGCTTGGGGCTTCGGCGCGCCGGGACGCGACGCGGAGCCAACTCCAGTGGCTGATGATCGCCTGGCTGAAATGAGAAGCGCGATTGGAGCTATCGAACTCCTATCCGAGGAGCGGCGAGTGCTCAAGCTCGACGATGGGGCGGCGCTTGATCTGTCCGCGATCGCCAAGGGCTGGGCAACGGATCGGGTTTCGGAAGCGCTCAGCCATGCAGGTTTCGCCAATCATCTCGTCGAAGTCGGTGGCGAGGTCCGCACCGCCGGTCATAGCCCAGCCGGCGACGCATGGCGCATCGCGATTGAACGGCCGCCTGTTCGAGTGACCAATCCGACGCCAGGCGACCCCGCCACCGCAACGGAGGACGCCACCCACTCCGGCCTACAGAAGGTCCTCCCCTTCACCGACGGATCCCTGGCGACTTCCGGCGACTACCGGAACTACTGGGAACGCGACGGCGTGCGCTACTCCCACACGATCGATCCGAGAACCGGCCGGCCCGTTGAACACTCCCTCGCCTCGGCCAGCGTGTTTCACGAGAGCTGCGCCGTGGCCGACGCCTATGCCACTGCGCTGATGGTCCTGGGCCCCAAGGACGGCCTGGAGTGGGCCGACGAGAACGACATTGCGGCCCTGCTCCTGATCTACCGCGGGGATTCTCTCGAGGAACTTCCGAGCCGGGCTTTCCGCGACCGGTTCGGACCCGCCGAGTAGCGGGCAGCCCGACGCCGTCCAGCCGGTCCGGGGCTCCGTGGGGAGGGTCCCAGCGGACTCGAAGCGAGCGACGCCCGGCGCCCACACCTCTACCGACGACGAACCGGAGCGAGCGGAGTGGAGTGCGCGCAGACCTCCCATCCTCTCCGAGAGCGCGCACGGCCGCTGGGACCCTCCCCACGGAGCCCCGGACCGGCGGGTGCTAGCCCAGCAGCCCCGCGCCGGTAGACTCGCCAGCGAGCCATGGCGATCCTGTTTCTCACAATCACCGTCATCGCCGTTTCGGTGATCCTCATGTCCGTCGGGGTTCTCCTCAGCGGCCGCTGCCTGCGTGGCTCCTGCGGCGGTCCTGACGTGCTCGGCCCGGACGGTGAGCCTCTCAACTGCTCCAACTGCCCGCTGCGCCGTGCGCGGGAGGAAACCTGATCGTCACAGAGGGCGTGGCCGAGCGCCCGATCCAGATCACCCACCACGGCGAATCGCAGCCGTTTTCCCGCGGGTTGCTCGCCCGCAGCCTGTACGCGGCCGGGCTCGACTTCGACCGGGCCTACCGTCGGGTGGAGCAATTGCAGCGGGAGTTGCAGCACGAGGGCACGACCAGCCTCGAGAAGCGTCGTCTCGCCCGGCGGATCGCCGAACTCCTCGAGTCGGAAGAGGGCGCCGATACGGCCGGTCGCTACCGGCTGATCCGGCGCCTGCGGAGGCTTCCGAAGCCGCTGATCCTCTACATCGGCGGCGCCGGGGGCACCGGCAAGTCGACGTTGGCGCTCGACCTGGCGCCCCAGCTTCGCATCTACCGGATCAACGCCACCGACACCGTGCGTCAGGTGATGCGGATGGTGTTCGCGCCGGCGATCCTGCCCGCGCTCCACGTCTCGAGCTACGAAACGCCGGCGGACCCATCGAGCGAGTACGGGCCGGGCGCCGCGAACCCCCAGGTAGCGACCCTGGGAGAACAGGCCGCCAGGGTATGCGTCGGCGTCCGGGCGGTGGTCGAACGGGCGATCGCCGAGAACCTGAGCCTGGTCGTCGAGGGCGTCCACCTGCTGCCGGGCATGGTGCCCTTCAGCGACCTCGAAGGGGAGGCCTACCAGTTCTTCACCGTGCTCTCGACGCCGGACGAGGAGATCCACCGCAGCCACTTCCTGGCCCGCGAGTCCTTCGCCGGGCGGCGGCCGAACCGCCAGCTCGATCACTTCCGGGTCATCCGCGGACAGCAGCAACACCTGCTGCGCCTGGCGCAGGAGGCAGGCGTTCCCGTCCTCGACACGACGGCTCGGGAGGAGCTGCTTCCGACCGCCATCGCCCTGCTCGGCCAGAGCCTCTCCCAGCGCCTGCCGTGGCTCACCCAGGCATCGGCGGAGTCTCTCAGCGAGAGACGAATCCCGGCTCTCCTGCTGGTGATCGACGGGCTCCCCGACCGGCCCCTGCGCTCGCTCGGCGCGCGGACTCCGCTCGAAGCGGCGCGGACGCCCACGCTCGACCGGCTGGCCCGGGAGGGGGCTTGCGGCCTGGCCGACCCGATCGCCCCTGACGTAGTTCCGGATACCGCGTCGGGGAACCTCGCCCTCTTCGCGCAATCGCCGCGGGTGATGACCCGGGGGCCGATCGAGGCCCTCGGCGCCGGCCTCAAGCTGAAGACGGGCACGATCGCCATCCGCGGCAACTTCGCCACCCTCGACGAACGCGGCTTCGTCGTCGACCGCCGTGCCGGCCGCATCCGCGAGGACGCCAGGAAGCTGGCCAAGGCGATCGACCGCCTGGATCTGCCCGCCTCGGAACGGGTCAAGGTACGCGTCCGGGCCACGACCGAACATCGGCTCGCGATCACCCTGCGCGGCGAGGGGCTGACGTCGGCGATCGAGGGCTCCGATCCGGGCGACGGCGCGCCGTCGGGACGGCCGCTGGTCCCGAGACCGCTCGATCCGAACGACGACAGCGCCGAGCACACGGCGCGCGTCCTGGCCCTGTTCGAGCAGGAAGCGCGACGGGTGCTGGAGCGGCACCCGGTGAACGAGGAGCGGCGGCAGGGCGGCGACCTCCCGGCGAACGCCGTCCTGACCCGGGGAGTCGGCCGGGTGCACCGGTTGCTGCCGCTCGAGCCGGGCGGCGTTCCGCTCAGCGCTGCCTGCATCGGCGGCGACCGGACCGTGATGGGCATCGCCTCGGCGCTCGGCGCTTCGGTGATCCGCCGCCGCGGCATGACCGCGAACGTGGACACAGACCTTTCGCTCAAGTTCGACTGCGCCGTGGAGGCACTCGAGGAGCACGACCTGGTGATGGTCCACGTCAAGGGCGCCGACATCGCCGCCCACGATCGCCGTCCCGACCTGAAGGTCGCCTTCCTGGAACGCCTCGACCGCGAACTCACGACCCTGCTCGACCGCCTGAAGCAACCCGTCCGGGTCGCGGTGACGGCCGATCACGCCACTCTGTCCGAACTGGGCGCGCACGGCGCCGATCCGGTGCCGGTGCTGATCTGGGGCGACGGAATCGCGCCGGACGACGTGACCAGCTACGGAGAGCGCGCCGCCGGAACCGGCAGGCTGAACCGGTTCCCGCTCCAGCTCCTGATCGAGCGTCTCTTCGAGCAGCACGGCGGCGAGGCGACCTGAGTGGCGAAGAAGATCGAGCGCCCGGTCCAGCGCCGCGCGGATCTGGCGGGCGGCCGCGGCTTCGCCTGCGTGGCGCTCGACCGGCCCGCCGATCCCGTCAACGTCGGCCACGTCCTGCGGGCGGCGCTCTGCTTCGAGGCCCGCATGATCCTCCTGGGCCAGCCATCCGAAGACATCGACATCCGGCGGCTGCCGACCGACCCGACCCGCGCCTACCGGCACGTCCCGGTGATCGAGGTGGACGATCTGCTCGAGGCGGCTCCGCGGGACACGGCCGTGGTCGCGGTCGAGATCGTCCCGGACGCGATCGCGCTTCCCGACTTCGTTCACCCGGAGCGGGCCTGCTACGTGTTCGGACCCGAAAGCGGTTCGGTTTCCGAACGCATCCTGAAGCGGAGCGACCACCGCCTTCGCGTTCCCACCGCGGTCTCGCTGAACCTCGGCATGACGGTCGGTGTCGTGCTCTACGACCGCTGCGCCGACCGCTGGCGCCGGAAGCGCCGGGAGCAGAGCGACTGAGTCAGCTCTCCCCCGGCGACCTCGCCGTCTCGGCAAAGAGCGACAGCAGGGGAAGCCCGAGCCGCTCGCGCACCAGGCGGCGCACCAGGCGTTGACGAAGTTCCGGCAGCCTCTCCTCGTCCACCCGTCCCGCCGTTCCCCGCAGGGCCTCGTCGGCCCCCGCCAGGACGGCCTCGCGGTCCGCCGGCGCGAGGCCGTCGAACGCCCCCGCGACCAGTTCGAGATCGAGCTCGGCCAACCGGGCCTCGACCTCTGGGGCCGTGCCGCCGACCTTCATCAACCTGCTCCGCCAGAGTTCGACATCTGCCAGGGTCGGCGGCAGTGCGGACGCGAGCGCTCCAAGCCGCCCCGGCACGTCAATCGCTGATGGTTGCCGCCGCACCGGCGGCGCCGCCCCGAGTTCCCGATACTCCGCCCATGCCTTCTCCACCGCCGGACGGCAGTAACGCAGGCTGCTGACGTTTCTCTGCTTCGACTCTGGCGAGGCCGCCTGCCGTTCAGCGCGCCGCTCGAAGACTCTCCGGATGCTCTCGAGCACGAGATGAAGCGGGACGCCCTGCTGCCGCCAGCCGTCCGCCAGGCGCCAGTCGGCGGGACTCAGGAGCAGAGGCGCTCCCCGCAGCCGGATGAACTCCTCCTCGATCGTCTCGAAGTAGTCGCGGTCCCCGCTGCCGGGATCCGCTCCGGACGTCACGCCTCGATGACCTCGCCCGAGGCGATCGTGCGCAGGCCCGCGGAGGTCCGCAACCGAAAGCGTCCACCGTCATCGAAGCCCGCGAACCGGCCGGCAACCGTCTCGCCGCCGATCCGGCAGCTCACTTCGTCTCCCTCGCGATGGACGGTGCAGCGACGGTAGGCATCCAGCGTGTACTCCACGTCTCCCGCACGACCAAGCTCGGCTTCCAGCGAAGTGGCGAGCCGCGCGGCGACGGCCGCCCGCGAAGGCCGGTTCCCGGCTTCGAGTGCGATCGACGTCGCGACCGGCGTCGGCAGATCGCCTGCTTCGCCGAAGTCGTAGTTCACGCCGAAACCGATCAGGGCCACCGTCTCGCCGCCGTTGCCGACCACCGTCTCGATCAGGATGCCGGCGATCTTGCGGCCGTCGACGAGGACGTCGTTCGGCCACTTCAGGGCCGTCCTTCCATCGACGAAGCCGGCCAACGCGCGGCACACGCCGATGCCGGCCAGAAGCGGCAGCGCCCCGAGCTGATCCTCCAGGGAACCACCCGCCCCGGCGATCGGCAACGGCTGCAGCCAGGTGCAGTAGAGACCGCGTCCCGCGGTGCTGACCCAGGAGCGGCCCTGTCGACCCCGGCCCGCCGTCTGTTCGAACGCCACGACCAGGGCGGCCGGCGGCGTCGACTCCTCTTCGAAGAACCGCTCGGCCAGTGCCTTGACGAAGCGGTTGGTCGAATCGACCGTGTCGATCAGCACCAGGTTGCCCGGCAGGCGCGGCTTCCAGGCCAGCAGCTCTCCGGTGAACTGGTCGAATGCCTCGGAGCGATCCGCCATAAGGGCGCGAAGGGTAGCAGCTAGGCGTCGAGCGCTTCGGCCATCCGTTGGCGACGTTCCTCCAGTTCGGCGAGCCGGGCGCGGTTGCCCTCGACCACGTGGGCCGGCGCCTTCTCGAGAAACCCGGGGTTCGAGAGACGGCCCCGGGCCCCGGCGATCTCGGCGTCGATCTTCTGCAGATCCCTGGCGAGCTTCGCACGCTCGGACTCGCTCATCTCGGGGGCCTCGACCTCGAACGCGAGGTTCACGCCGCCGGCGCGGTCCCGGACCGACCCGGCCGGTCCGTCACCGGCGGTCACCTGGGCGACACCGGCAACGGCGCCCAGCAGGGATGCCTGTTCGACGACGAAGGCGATGAGGTCCCGGTCGCCGTCCTCCACGAAAACCGACATCTTCGCGGCCCCGGCGAGGTTCCGCTCGCGCCGCAGACTCCGGACCGCCTGGACCACCGCGATCACGGCGTCCAGGCCCCGCTCGACTTCGTCCGAAACCAGGTCGTCGTCGCTCAGCGGGTAAGCCTGAAGCGCGATGCTCTCCGGTTCCCCGGAGCCGGCAGCCGAAGCGCGCGGCAGGCGCTGCCAGAGTTCCTCGGTCAGGTGCGGCATCACCGGATGCAGCAGCCGCAGGCTCGCTTCGAGCGTGAACAGAACGGTCTCGGCGGCCCGCGGCCGCGGCGCCTCTCCCGACAGGGCCGGCTTCGCGAACTCGATGTACCAGTCGCAGAGCTCGTGCCAGAAGAAGTGGTAGAGCGCGTTGCAGGCACGGTCGAAACGAAACTCCTCGAGGGCCTCGTTGACCGCGGCCGCGGTGGCCGACAGGCGGGAGAGGATCCAACGTTCGGGCGCCGCCAGATCGTCACCGAGCAACTCGGCGGCCGAACCCGGAACGCGCGCTCCCTCGGTACGCGCCAGAGCGAACCGGACCGCGTTCCAGATCTTGTTGCCGAAGGCCCGGTAGCCGGCCATGCGCTCCAGGTCGAGCGGAATGTCGCGTCCCGGCACGTCGAGAACCGCCAGGGTGAAGCGCATCGCGTCGGCCCCGTACTCCTCGATCAGGTCCATCGGGTCGACCGTGTTGCCCTTGGTCTTGGACATCTTCTCGCCGTCGGCGTCGCGGACCAGTCCGGTCAGATGAACCGCCCGGAAGGGCACGTCGCCGTAGAGATGCTGCGACAGCATGACCATGCGCGCCACCCAGAAGAACAGGATGTCGAAGCCCGTGATCAGGACCTCGGTCGGGTACCAGGTCCGAAGGTCGGCTGCCTCCTCGTCCGGCCAGCCCAGCGTGGAGATCGGCCACAGGCCGGACGAGAACCAGGTGTCCAGAACGTCCGGGTCCCGGGTCAGCTCGGTCGTGCCCGCCTGTTCCTCGGCCGCGGCTCGATCCATCGCCACGTAGCAGGCGCCGTCCGCGTCGTACCAGGCCGGAATGCGGTGCCCCCACCAGAGCTGGCGTGAAATCACCCACGGCCGGATGTTCCTGAGCCAATGCTCCCAGGTCCGGTCCCAGGAGGAGGGAATCAGGCTGATGTCGCCGCTCTCGACCGCCGCCAGGGCCTCCTGCGCCATGCCGGAGACGTCCGCGAACCACTGCGGCGACAGCATCGGCTCGATCGGCTCGCCGCTCCGCTGGGAATGGCCGACGCTGTGGACGTGGGCCTCGACCTTGACCAGCCGCCCCTCGGCCTCCAGCCGTTCCACCACGCGGCGCCGGGCCTCGAACCGGTCCAGGCCCTCGAAATCGGCACCCGCCTCGGCGGTCATCCGACCGTCGAAGCCGATCACGCGCACGCCCGGCAGGTCGTGGCGGCGGCCGATTTCATAGTCGTTCGGATCGTGGAAGGGCGTCACCTTGACCAGCCCGGTGCCGAACTCGGGGTCGACGTGCTCATCGGCGACCAGCCGGAGCCGCCGGCCGAGGAGGGGCAGCCTGGCCGTGCGTCCGGCGAGGTGGCGGTAGCGCTCGTCCTCCGGGTGAAAGGCGACCGCGGTATCCCCGAGCATCGTCTCCGGCCGCGTGGTGGCCACGACCAGCGGCTCCTCGGCCGTGGAGCTTTCCGCGAGCGGCTCCAGGGGGTAGGCGAGGTGGTAGAGGCGGCCCTCGACCTCGCGGTTCTCCACCTCGAGGTCGGAAACCGCCGTCCTCAGCACCGGCGACCAGTTGACCATGTGCTCGCCGCGGTAGATCAGGCCCTCTTCGTGGAGGCGCACGAAGGCGGTACGCACCGCGAGCGCCAGGCCGTCGTCGAGCGTGAACCGCTCGCGGGACCAGTCGCAGGAAGCGCCCAGACGCTGCAACTGACCGCGGATGTTCGCGTGGTACTCGTGCTTCCACTGCCAGACCCGCTCGACGAACTTCTCCCTGCCGAGCTCGACCCGGCTGGAGCCCTGCTCTTCCAGGTGCCGCTCGACCATGAGCTGGGTCGCGATGCCGGCGTGATCCGTTCCGGGCAACCACAGCGCGTTGTCCCCTCGCATCCGCCGCCAGCGCGTGACCAGATCCTGCAGAGTGCTCTGCAGGGCATGCCCCATGTGCAGCTTGCCGGTGACGTTCGGCGGCGGTATGAGGATGCAGTAGGGCTTCGACCCCCTGCCTTCCGGGTCGCCCTTGCCTTCCGGATTGGCAGCACAGCGGTACAGGTCCTGTTCGTCCCACCACGCCTGCCACTTGCCTTCGTAGGAGGCAGGCTCGAAGCGCTTCTCCATCGCTGGTGTCTGCGCTTGCGCGTTGGCGGAGGGCCCGCCGCCCGCCATCAGCGACCGGCCCCGCCGGCCGGCCCCGCGGCCGCCAGCCGGCGGTTCAGGTACTCGACGATCGTGGCCGTGCTGGAGCCAGGCGGAAAGACCTCGTCCACGCCGGCGGCCTTGAGCTCCGCGATGTCCGCGTCGGGAACAATGCCCCCGGCGAACACGAGCACGTCGTCGGCCCCGGCGACGTGCAGCCCCTCCACCACCTCCGGCAGCAGGGTGTTGTGGGCTCCGGAGAGGATCGACAGACCCACGGCCCGCACGTCTTCCTGCACGGCCGCGGCGACGATCTGCTCCGGCGTCTTCCGAAGACCTGTGTAGATCACCTCGAATCCCGCGTCGCGCAGCGCGCGCGCGACCACCTTGGCGCCACGGTCGTGGCCATCCAGCCCGGGCTTGGCGACGAGGATCCGGTGCGGAGCCAGGGCTCCAGGCCGCTCGGCGATCAAGGCGCCGCCTCCCGGCGGAGCCCGTACTGCTCCATCTTCTTGTACAGGTTGCTCCTCGGCGTCCCGATGGCCTTCGCGGTACGGGTCACGTTCCAGCCGTGCTCCTCGAGCTTCTTCGCCAGGTACATTCGTTCCGAGCTCTCCCTGAATTCGCGCAGGGTGGGAAGCGCGAGAATAGCCTCCGAGAGCCCACCACGCACGGAACCCGCAAGACCGAGGACGGCTGCCCGGTCGATCCTGTCGCCCGGGCTCAGGATCAGCACGCGCTCCAGCAGGTTCTTCAGTTCCCGGACGTTGCCGCGCCACGGCATCGCCTGCAACTGCCGTATCGCACCCCGGGTCAGGCTCTTCTGGCGGTAGTTGTTCTCGATCGCAAAACGCTCGATGAAGTGCTCCACGAGCAACGGAAGATCCTCGAGCCGCTCGCGCAGCGGAGGCGCGTGTACCGGCACGACGTTCAGACGGTAGAAGAGGTCCTCGCGAAAGCGTCCGGCCTCGATCTCCGCTGGAAGATCGCGGTGTGTCGCGGCCACGACCCGGACATCGACCGTCGTCGCCATCCTGGCGCCGACCGGTTCGATCTCGCCGCTCTGGAGGGCGCGCAGCACCTTCGCCTGGGTCCGGGCGGACATGTCGCCGATTTCGTCCAGAAAGATCGTGCCGCCGTCGGCGGCCGTGAACTTCCCCACCTGGCGTCGCACCGCGCCGGTAAAGGCGCCCTTCTCATGACCGAACAGCTCGGACTCGATCAACTCGTCCGGAATGGCGGCGCAGTTGACCTGGACCAGGGGCATTTCGCTGCGCTGGCTGCCGGCGTGAATCGCACGCGCGACGAGTTCCTTGCCGACTCCGCTCTCGCCCGTGATCAGCACGGTGGCCGGAGTCGGTGCGGCGCGCTCGATCGTGGCCCGGAGTTCCTTCATCGCCGGGGACTCTCCGACCAGCTCTGAGGGAGCCCGCCTGAGTTCCCGGTTCTCGTCCCGGAGCCGTTGCCGTTCGACGGCGTTCCGAAGCGCCAGCAGCACCCGGTCGCGCTCCAGCGGCTTTTCCAGGAAGTCGTACGCGCCCAGGCGTGTCGCCTCGACGGCCGCGGCGATGTCGCCGTGGCCGCTGATCATGACGACCGGCATGTCGTGGCCCCGCTCCCGCAAGCCCGACAGCGTCGACAGACCGTCCATCTCGGGCATCTTGATGTCGAGCAGGACGGCGGCCGGAGGCCTCGTCATGACTCGCCTCAGTGCCTCCCGGCCGTTCGCCGCCTCGTCGACGCGGTAGCGCTCGAACTCGAGGATCATCCGGAGCGATGCCCGAATCGACTCCTCGTCGTCGACCACGAGCACCCGCGGGCCTGTGGGCCGCGTCAAGAGAAAGACCTCCGCGGAAACGTCAGGGTACTTCGATCACCGAGAAGAAGCGCTGGCCTCCCGGGAGAAGCGCTTCGACGCGGACGAGATCGCCGGACTCGAGGTCGGCCGCGGCCTCCTCCAGATCGCCGAGACTCTCGATCGCGGCGTCGTTGATGCCGACGATCACCAGCCCTTCCTGGAAGCCCTTTTCCGCGAACACGCTGCGAGCGGAGACGCCGGATACGAAGACGCCGCGCTGGCCGCGGTCCAACTGGGTGCGCTCGCGCAGGGTCCGGGTCAGCGGCCGGAGTTCCAGGCCGAGCCAGTCCATGCTCTCCTCGCGAGGCGGCGCGGCCGGCGTCGGTTCCTCCTGCTCCGCAATGAGGGACGGCCGCTCCTCGAGCTTGACGTCGAGTCGGATGCGTTCGGAGTCGCGCAGCACCTGCAATCGAACGTCGCGACCCGGCGGCAGCGCGGCCACGTAGTCGATCAGGTCGCGCGTCCCTTCCACTTCATGCTCGTCCACACCGAGGATGACGTCGCCGGCCTCGACTCCCGCCTTCTCCGCCGGCGTGTCCGCCTGGACGTTCGAGACGAACGCTCCATCCGGCTCCTCAAGCCCGTAGTAGCGGGCCTCGATGTGCTCCAGGTCGCGAATGTTGACGCCCAGATAACCTCGCCGGACCCGGCCCGTGTTCCGTAGCTGGGGAAGCACCCCTTCGAGCACGTCCACGGGCACCGCGAAACCGATGTTCTCGGCGAACGCCTTGCCGGTCGCGATCCCGACCACCTCCCCGGCGGTGTTGACCAGGGGGCCGCCGGAGTTGCCGAGGTTGATCGCGGCGTCGGTCTGGATGTAGTTGGCGAAGTCGGCGCGGTTGTTCTCGATCGCGATCGATCGTCCCATGGCGCTGACCACGCCCACGGTCACCGACGCCTCGAAGCTCAGCGGGTTGCCGACCGCCATGACCCAGTCCCCTACCCGGAGCGCGTCCGAGTCGCCCAGCGGCAGGTACGGAAGCTCCTCGCCGGCGTCGATCTTGAGCAGCGCCAGATCCGTCTCGCGGTCCCGGCCCTTGACTTCGGCGGGATAGTCGCGGCCGCCCATGCCGACCTGGATTCGCTCGGCCCGTTCGACCACGTGGTTGTTGGTCACGATCCACCCGTCGGCAGAGATCAGGAAGCCGCTTCCCGCGCCGGGGAAACGCTGCTCCTCCTGCTCCCCGTCCGGCTGTCCCGGAAGGCGCCGGAAGAAGTCCTGGAAGCCCCGGAGCTCCGGCGCCTCCTCGATCCGCACGACCTCGACCGTCACGACCGCCGGCAGAACCGCCTCCGCCAGATCGGCAAAGCTGTCGATCGCGGTTCTCGCGTGGCGCTCGACCCGTCTCGCCTGCTCGTCCCGCGCATCCTTCTCCGCTGCCACGGCAGGCAGGGCCGTTTCCTCGGCGCGGGTCGGTTCGGTGAGGTTCAGCCCGCCGGCGATGATCATGCCGAACACCAGGGCTCCGGCGACCATCAGGGCCGTAAAGAGGATCTGCTTCTTCGTATTCATCGTTCGCAAGTTCCAGTTCAGGTAGGGAAGCAGGTGCCGCGACGCGGCGGCGCCTGAAGCATACAACCGTAGAGCGCCGGCCTCTCCAACGCCTCGCCACCAGAGCGTGCAAGTCGCCTGCCAACGCTGGCGGCCGCCAACATGCGGCCGACTTCCGGCGCAAGGTCCGTTCCGTTTCGCCGCATTCCGCCGGCGGAGTCACGCCGGCCATCGAAGGCGCGCCATTCTGGCGCGAGCACCCGGGAACGGCTTGCCGGGCCGATCCGGCCGTTGTATAGTCCCGGTCCGACCGTCGGCGCTTCTCCTCCGGAGAGCGAAACGCCGAATACCGGCTGTCGGCTGCTGAGAGTGGGTGTTCGGCCCGCTCTTTTTTGTTCTAAGAGATCACGAAATTCCAGCAAAGAACCGACTCTGTCGCCACATGACCTCTCTCGAACCTGTTCGCGAGTTCCGGGCGCCGGCCCGGCCGGCGACTGCCGGGTCATCGCACGGGGCGCTACGCGACGTGGGCAATTCCATCGACACCGACCTTTTCCGCCGGCTCGAGCGCCTGGCCGGGAGCCACGGCTGCGAGCTGCTGGAGGCGGCGTTCCGGGGCGACCGCCTGCGCCTGGTGGTCGACCATCGTGACGGCGTCACGCACGAACTCTGTGCCAACGTGTCCAGGGAAGCCTCCGTCCTCCTGGACGCGGAGGACTTCGGGCCTGCCGCGGGCTACGTGCTCGAGGTCAGTTCACCCGGTCTCGATCGGGAGCTCTACCGTGTCCGCGACTACGAGCGGTTCAGCGGGAGCCGAGTCCGGGTGACCTTCACCGACGCCGGTACCGCCCGCCGGCGCACGGTGCGGGGAGAGCTTCTGGGTCTGAGTCCGGACGACCCGGGCATCGCACTCATCCGCGAGGACGACAGCGGCGACACGCTGCGCCTCACCATCGACAGCATCCACAAGGCCAGACTTCTGGTCGAACTCTGACGCCGGGGATCCGCAAATGGCTCAGACACACACTCCCGAAGTGAACATCAA
Source organism: Candidatus Multivorans sp. (assembly GCA_965220845.1). Classification (GTDB taxonomy): domain Bacteria; phylum Acidobacteriota; class Thermoanaerobaculia; order Multivoradales; family Multivoraceae; genus Multivorans. The sequence continues at coordinate 1,976,068 of CBDCRA010000005.1, read as the reverse complement.
CGAGGTTCTAAGGCAGGTCGCGCACGAGAAGGACATCGACCTGGACAAGTGGATCGTTGCCCTGGAGGACGCCGTCGCGTCGGCGGCCAAGAAGCAGCACCACATCAAGGAACCCGTCCGCTCCTACATGGACCGGGAGACCGGCCAGTTCAGCGCCTTCAGCTATCGAACAGTGGTCGACGAGGTAGAGGACCCCTTCGCCGAGTGGACCCTGGACGAAGCTCGCGAGCACAAGGAGGACGCCGAGCTGGGCGAGGAGATCGAGTTCCCCATTTCGACCGAGGGCCTGGGCCGGATCGCGGCCCAGTCGGCCAAGCAGGTGCTCTACCAGCGCATCCGCGAAGCGGAGCGCGAGAAGATCTTCAACGAGTTCGAGCACCGGGTCGGCGAAGTCGTCAACGGCACCGTCCGGCGGTTCGAGCGAGGCGACATCATCGTCGACCTCGGCCGCACCGAGGCGATCGTTCCCCGCAGCGAGCAGTCGCGCCACGAGCGCTACAGCCAGGGCGAGCGCATCCGCGGCGTGATCGTCGAGGTCCACAAGCAACCCAAGGGACCGCAGGTCGTCATGTCCCGAACCGATCCCCGTCTCCTGGTCAAGCTGTTCGAGATGGAGGTGCCGGAGATCTACGACGGCACCGTGGTCATCAAGACCGCCGTCCGCGCCCCGGGCGAGCGCGCGAAGGTGGCTGTGCTGAGCCGCGAGCGGGACGTCGATCCGGTGGGCGCCTGCGTCGGCATGAAGGGCTCCCGCGTGCAGTCGATCATTCGCGAACTCCGGGGCGAGAAGATCGACATCATCGAGTTCTCGGAGGACCAGGTGACGTTCGCGCAGAGCGCTCTGGCGCCGGCCCGGATCACCCGCGTCTCGGTGACCCACGAGGGCGCAACGCCGCACCTCGACGTCATCGTCGAGGACGAACAACTCTCCCTGGCGATCGGCAAGCGGGGTCAGAACGTGCGCCTCGCCAGCGAGTTGATCGGAGCGCGCATCGACATCAAGAGCGAGTCGGACGTCAAGGACGAGGTCGCGGACGCGCTGGCCAAGATGCTGAACGTCGACATCGGCGGAGACACGCTCGACCTCACCGAGATCGACGGAGTCGACGAGGACATCGCCGCGGCGCTTGAAGGAGCCGGCTTCGGCGATCTCGAAGCCCTGCAGGGCACCGGCGCGGAAGCTCTCAGGATGCTGCCCGGGGTCGATGAAACGGTGGCCGCTTCGATCGTCGAGTGGGCTACGGCACAGGCCTCGCCCGAGGACGTCGTCGCGGTATCGGAGAGCGAAGGCCCCGCGATGGACGAAGAGGACTTCATGGCGGCGCTCACGCGCGTGTTCGAGGAAGAGTCCGGCGCCGCCGGGGAGGAAACCGCGCCAGAGGTGCAGTCCAGCAGCGACAGTTCGGAGAACGGCGAAACCTAGCGGCTCGCAGGGTCAGGACGAGCGAGTCAACAAAGAACCGGGGGACCGAGGACTTCATGGGCAAAATCCGGCTGCAGGATCTGGCCAAGCGGATGAACGTGGCCGAACAGGACTTGCTGTTCAAGTTCCGTTCGATCGGTGTGCGCGTCGAGGGTGAAGACGCGATGATCGACACGGACATCATCAAGGCCCTGCTCGAGGGCAAGAAGATCGCCGGCCCGCAGCGCGAGGTCATCCTCCGCGACCGCGCGGCTCCGCCGGCGGCGCCCCGGCGGCGTCCCATCTCGAGCCTCCGGCCGCCGGCGGGTCCGATGCGTCCGAACCGCCGCCGCTCGATCGTCCACAAGCAGACGATCCGCACCCTGACGCCCACCGAGTCGAAGCCGAAACCGCCTACTCCGGAGGAACTCGCGGCGAAGGAGATCGCCGCCGAGGAAGCCGCCGCGGCGGCGCGAGCGCCCGCCCAGCCCGCCGACGCGCCCCCCGCAACAGCGGCTCCGCCCGGAACTCAGAAGTCCGATCCCGCCTCCACCGCGGCAGTGGAGACCGTACAGCCGCCGCCTGCCGCGGCGACGCCGGCCGCGATCGAGGCCCGCGCCCCACCGGCGCCCACGCCACCCCAGGTCGACCTGCGCACCCGCCGCGAGCGCCAGGAAGACCGGCAGAAGGCCGCCGAAGTCGCGATCGAGGACCCCGGCCAGCGGGGCACGATCACGATCTCGGAGGGGCTGCAGGTCCGCGACCTGGCCGAGAAGATGGGCGTCAAGGCGAAGGACCTGCTGAAGATGCTGTTCGACCGGGGCCTGATGGCGACCGTGAACCATCTCCTGGAGCCGGAACTCGCCGTGGAACTGGCGGAACAGATGGGCTTCGAAGCCCTGATCGTCTCGTTCGAGGAGGAGATCCAGCTCGAGCAGGAAGAAGAACTGGAAGCGAGCCGTGCCGAGGCGGATGGACCGACCCGGGTCGAACGTCCGCCGATCGTCACGATCATGGGCCACGTCGATCACGGCAAGACCTCACTGCTTGACGCGATCCGCAAGTCCCGGCTCACCGAGGGCGAGTTCGGCGGCATCACCCAGCACATCGCGGCCTACCAGGTCGCGCACAACGACGGCCGGATCACGTTCCTGGATACGCCCGGGCACGAGGCGTTCACTCAACTCCGGGCCCGCGGCGCGAAGGTCACCGACATCGTCATTCTCGTCGTCGCCGCGGACGACGGCGTGATGCCGCAGACTCTCGAAGCGCTCGACCACGCCCGGGCGGCGGCCGTGCCGATCCTGGTCGCCATCAACAAGATCGACCGGCCGAACGCCAACGTGGACCGGGTCAAGCAGCAACTGGCGGATCGCGACCTCGTGGTGGAGGACTGGGGCGGCGACGTGATCGCCGTCCCCGTCTCCGCGATCAAGGGGGACGGAATCGACGAACTGCTCGAGATGATCAACCTCACGGCCGAGGTCGCCGAACTCCGTTCCAGCCCGGAACTGCAAGGTCAGGGAGTGGTGATCGAAGCGAGCAAGGAGACTGGTCGCGGCTCGGTCGCTACGGTGCTCGTCCAGGACGGAACGCTGCACGTCGGCGACGTCTTCGTCTGTGGTTCGACGTGGGGTCGCGTACGGTCGCTGATGAACGATCTGGGCAAGCGCGTGACCGACGCGCCTCCCTCCACGCCGGTGGAGGTCTCGGGGTTCAACGAGCTGCCTGAAGCCGGCGATCCCTTCCAGGCGACGGCTCAGGAGGCGCGGGCGCGGTCCATCGCCGAGTTCCGAAGTGAGGAAAAGCGGCGCATGGACCTGGCGCCGGCCACCGGCGGCGTCTCCCTCGAGAGCCTGTTCGCGAGCCTGAAGGAGGGCGAGGTCAAGGAACTGCCCGTCATCCTGAAGGCGGACGTGCAGGGCTCGGTCGAGGTGCTGCGCGAGACCCTGCAGAAACTCTCCACCGACAAGGTCAAGGTTCGGGTGATCCGCTCCGCCGTCGGCGCCGTGACCACTCACGATGTCCTTCTGGCTTCCGCCTCCGGCGCGATCATCTATGGCTTCAACGTTCGACCCGAACGCAGCGCGACGGAACTCGCCGGCAAGGAAGAGGTCGACGTGCGGCTGCACACGGTCATCTACGAGCTGACGGACGAGTTGATCGCGGCGATGACCGGACTGCTCGAACCCACCTACCGGGAAGTGTCCCGCGGACGCGCCGAGGTGCGCGAGATCTTCAAGGTGCCGAAGGTCGGGATGATCGCCGGTTGCCACGTGATCAACGGCGTCATCGCACGCAACTCCCAGATCCGTCTGGTCCGGGACAGCGTCGTCGTTCACGAGGGCCGGATCGGTTCGCTGCGCCGCTTCAAGGACGACACGGCGGAAGTGCGAAGCGGCTTCGACTGCGGCATCGGCATCGACCGTTACCAGGACGTCAAGCCCGGCGACCTGATCGAGGCCTTCGACCACGAAGCCGTCGAGCCGACGCTCTAGAACCCGGTGACATCCGTATCCCAGGCCCGCGCACGCGACCTGCTGCGCCGGGAGTTGACGGACATACTGCGCCGGGAGGTGCAGGATCCCCGGGCGGCGCTCGCGAGCATCGCCGATCTCACTCTCAGCGCCGACCGCTCCCGCGCGCACGTCCGGCTTTCCGTGCTCGGCGACGACCAGGAACGCCAGGCCGCGATCCGGGCGGTCCGGCGGGCGGCCGGCTTCATCCGCGGCCGCCTGGGTCGCCGCCTGCGCCTCCGGCGCACCCCGGAACTCCACTTCGAGCTCTACCGCGGCGCTGAACACGCCGAGCGCATCGACCAACTCCTGAGCGAACTGTGAACCCAGCGGGCGGCACCGTCCCCTCCGACCTGCTCGAGGCGTTCCGCTCCGGCGAGCGCTTCCTGCTCTCCAGCCACGCCCACCCGGACGGCGACGCGATCGGCTCCGAGGTGGCGCTCGCCCGCCTCCTGCGCGGCTCGGGTCGTTCCGCCACGATCTGGAACGCGGACCCTGCCCCGGACACTTACTCCGGCGTCACGGCGAACGTACCGATCCATGTCGGCCGGACGCCGCCGGCCGGTTTCCCGGACGAGTTCGACTTCGCCGTGCCGCTCGAATGTCCGCGACTCGACCGTACCGACCTGGAGGACGCCCTGAGGCTCCTGCCGATCCTGAACATCGACCACCACCTCGGTAACCAGCTCTACGGTCGGGCCAACTGGGTCGACACCGAAGCGCCGGCCGTGGCCGAGATGGTCCTGCGCCTCGCGCAGGCCCTCGATCTCGAGATCGACAAAAGAACGGCCACGGCGCTGTATCTCGGCCTGTCCACCGACACGGGCAGCTTCCGCTTCTCGAACGCGACGTCCCGCGCCTTCGAGGCGGCGGCCGAACTCGTCCGTCACGGCGCGCGGCCCGAGCGGGTCGCGGGCTGGGTCTACGAGTCCCAGTCGCCCGGCGCCGTGCGGCTCCTGGCGGAGATGCTCGGCACGCTGGAACTCCACTGCGACGAACGGGTCGCCAGTGTGCGCCTGGAACTCTCGATGTTCGAGCGCGCCGGCGCCTGCCAGACGGATTCCGAGGGCCTGATCGACCATCCGCGCTCGATCCGCGACGTCGAGGCCGTCGCACTCTTCCGTGAACGGCCGGAAGGGGACGTCAAGGTGTCGCTCAGGAGCCGTGGCCGGATCGACGTGGGCGCCATCGCGTCGCGGCGGGGCGGTGGCGGCCACCGCAACGCCGCCGGTTGCCTGGTCGAGGACCGGAAGGACGAGCAGGCCCTGATGGACGAACTCGCCACCGCCGTGGAAACGGCGACCGCGCACGACCGGAGCCAGTCCGGGAACGAGACGGCGCCGTGACCTCCAGTAGCGAACACCACGGTCTGCTTCTCGTCGACAAGCGGCCCGGCGGCACGTCCCATGACGTCGTCCGCATCGCGCGGCGGGCGCTCGGTCAGCGCAAGATAGGGCACTGCGGCACCCTCGACCCCAACGCCACCGGCCTGCTCCTCCTGACCGCCGGTCGGGGCACGCGGCTTACCCGCTTCCTGATCCAGGCGCCGAAGCTCTATGAGGGCGAGATCCAGCTCGGCGCGGCCACCGACACCTACGACGCCGCCGGCAAAGTCACGTTCGAGGGCTCGACCGCCGACCTGACGGCGGACGATGTCGCCAGCGCGATGAAGGAGTTCGAAGGGGCGCTGCACCAGTTGCCGCCTCCCTACTCCGCCAAGAAGATCGGAGGTCGGAAGTACTACGAACTCGCGCGCCAGGGCCAGGACTTCGAGCGCCAGGGCAAGGACGTCGAGATCCACGAGTTCGCGCCAGCGGGCGCGTTCGGCGACCCCGGTCCGGACCGGGTCGCATTCCGGTTGGGCTGCTCAACCGGCGCCTACGCCCGGTCGCTCGCTCACGACCTCGGCGAGCGCCTCGGCTGCGGCGGCCACCTGGCGACGCTCCGGCGGCTTCGGGTCGGCTCGTTCGAGGTCGAGGCGGCGGTGGACTCGGAGCGCCTCGAGGGCGTTGCTCGCGGCGCCGAGCCGCTGGAGGTGAACGAACTGGGCTCCGCCTGGGTGCCGTTCGACGAGATCCCGCTGCCGTTCCCAACCGTCGCGATGGACGCCACCCAGGAGCGGCGCATCACGCACGGCCAGACGGTGCTGGCGCCCGGCATCGATGCCGGCGAGGGAGACTGGGTCCAGCTCGCGGACGGTCGTGGACGGTTCCTCGCCGTAGCGACGGTGGCCGAACGGATCGGCGACCGGGGCCTGGCGGTGGTTCAACCGAAGATCGTTTTCCGCTGAAGCCGCCGTGCTACACTCCGCGCCGCGAAAGAACCTGGGAACGACGAAGGAAACCGCAAGAAGGCGACACGAGAAAGAACCAGCAGAACGGAACAAGCAGAGTCAGCGAGGAATCAGAGCGTGCCACAGACAACCGAAGTGAAGGACCAGATCATCCGTGACTTCCGTCTCCACGAGACGGACACGGGTTCGCCCGAGGTCCAGGTCGCGCTGCTGACGAACCGCATCAACGAGCTCACCGAGCACTTCAAGGTCCACAAGCAAGACCACCACGGCCGGCGCGGCCTGTTGAAGCTGGTCGGCCGCCGCCGGCGTTTGCTCGGCTACCTGCGCGACCAGAGCTTCGACCGCTACCGGACGACGATCGAGCGTCTCGGCCTCCGCAGGTAGTCCCTGCGACGGAAGCGGGGCCCTGCCGGCTCCGCAACCCGGAAGACGACGGGCTTGGCCGCCGATCCGGCGGACCGGACTCCACGCGATTCACGCGTAAGCCTGCCTTCGCAAGGAAGGCACCTACCCGCCCGCTCACAGCCGGGCGCGGCAAACTAAGAGAAGGAAATACAGAGAAAGACATGAAGTTCACCAAGGACATCCCGATCGGGAACGACACCATCACCCTCGAATCCGGCCGCCTGGCCAGACAGGCGAACGGTTCCTGCACCGTGCAGCTCGGCGAGACCATAGTGCTGACCACCGCCTGCATGGCGCCCGACAGCACACCCCGCGGTTTCCTGCCCCTCACCGTCGACTACCGCGAGTACACCTCGGCGGCCGGGCGGATTCCGGGCGGCTTCTTCAAGCGCGAGGGACGACCCTCCGAGAAGGAGATCATCACTTGCCGCCTGACCGACCGGCCCCTGCGGCCTCTCTTCCCGTCGGGCTACTTCTACGAGACCCAGATCATCAGCCTCGTGCTGTCGGCCGACCAGGAGAACGACCCCGACATTCTCGCCATCAACGGCGCGTCGACGGCTCTCGTGCTCTCCGACATCCCGTTCTACCATCCGGTAGGAGCCGTTCGGGTCGGCCTGATCGATGACGAGATCGTGTTCAACCCGACCGGCGCGGAGCGCGACGTTTCCGACCTGGACCTGATCGTCGTGGGTACCGAGGACGCCGTGACGATGGTCGAGGCCGGCGCGAACCAGCTCGACGAGAGCGTGATCCTCGACTGCATCTTCGCCGGCCACCAGGAGCTCCAGAAGATCGTGCGGGCGCAGCAGGATCTGTTCCGCGAGATGGACCTGGAGAAGCCCGACTGGGAGGCCCCCGAGGCCTACACCCCCGAGTTCCGGGCCGAAGTCGAGAACGCCATCTGGGACGACTTCACGGCCGCCCTGAACACGCCCGGCAAGTTCGAGCGCCGCGACGCCGTCAAGGCGGTCGTCAACGGCTTCACCGACCGCCTTCCCGAGGACGACGAGCGCCGGGACCAGGTCCGCAAAATCGTCAACGAACTCGAGGACAAGGCGCTCCGCGAGATCGTGATGAAGCAGGGCAAGCGCTTCGACAACCGCGCGACGGACGAGGTCCGGGCGCTGGACACCGAGACCGGACTCCTGCCGCGCGTCCACGGCTCGGCGCTGTTCACCCGTGGCGAGACCCAGGCACTGGCCTCGGTCACCCTCGGTACCCGGCGCGACGCCCAGATCATCGAGGAGTACGAGGGGGAAACCCACCAGAAGTTCCTCCTCCACTACAACTTCCCGCCGTTCTCAGTGGGTGAGGTCCGCTTCCTCCGCGGCTCCAGCCGCCGCGAGATCGGCCACGGCGTGCTGGCGCGCCGGGCGCTGATACCCGTGCTTCCCCACGAGGACGACTTCCCGTACACCGTACGGGTCGTATCCGAGATCCTCGAGTCCAACGGCTCCTCGTCGATGGCGACGGTCTGTTCCGGTTCGCTGGCCCTGTTCGACGCCGGCGTGCCGATGCTCGCGCCGGTCGCCGGCGTGGCGATGGGCCTGGTCAAGGACGGCGACGACTTCGCCGTGCTGACCGACATCGCGGGCCAGGAAGATCACCACGGCGACATGGACTTCAAGGTCGCCGGCACCCGCGGCGGCATCACGGCGCTGCAGATGGACATCAAGATCACCGGCGTCACCCGGGAGATCATGGGCCAGGCCCTGACCCAGGCACGGGCGGGCCGGCTGCACATCCTCGACCACATGGCCTCCGAGATCGAGGAGCCGCGCGAGGAGATGTCCGACTACGCTCCGCGTCTGCACGTGATGATGGTCGCCCGAGACCGGATCCGCGACGTGATCGGACCGGGCGGCAAGACGATCCGGGGCATCACGGAAGAGACCGGCTGCCAGATCGACATCGAGGACGACGGTCGCGTCGTCGTGGCCTCGCCCAACTCCACGGCTGCGGACAGGGCGATCGCGATGATCGAGCGCCTCACGGAGGTGCCCGAGGTGGACAAGGTCTACACCGGCCAGGTCCGCCGGGTGGAGCCGTTCGGCGCGTTCGTCGAGATCCTCCCCGGCACGGACGGCCTCGTTCACATCAGCGAACTCGCTCCCTACCGGGTCGGCGAGATCGGCGACCTGGTCACCGAGGGCGACGAGATGACGGTCAAGGTGATCGACATCGATCCCTCCGGCAAGGTCCGCCTCTCCCGCAAGGCCGTCATCATGGACGACCCCGACTTCGACCCGAAGGACTACGAGGGCATGGGCGTGCCGGCGCCGGCCGGCGGCGACCGTGACCGGGGACGCGACCGCAGGGGCGGACGAGGCGGTCCTGGCGGACGCGGCGGGCGTGGCGGCCCGGGCGGCCGCGGCGGACGTGGCGGTCCTGGCGGCCGAGGTCGACGGGGTCGTCCGGGCGGCGGCGGTGGCGGCGGCCGCGGTCCGCGTCGCGACTAGGGCGGCGCCGGACCCGTCCGCGGCGTCGTCGGCCGGCCGACGACGCTTCCTGGGAGTCAGTCGGCGGCGCGGAGGGTAGCGCGATAGACCTCGCGGAAGGGGACGTTCTGCTCGCGGGCGATGCGGCGAACGTCTTCGTACTCCGGGGCTGCTCCGAGGGACCGGCCGGAGACGGCGGCCTGCTTGACCTTCACTTCGCCGAACGGCGTCACGACAGTGGAAACCGAGCGTTCGGCCTCCAGGCGGTCGACGATGGTGCGCCGGCAACCCAGGGAGCCCGTCTCGAGGAGGAGCCGCTCGGCCAGTTCCGATGACTGTTCCGGACGGCAGATGACGGTGACGGCCACGCCAGGCCGGGACTTCTTCATCTGCACGGCAGTCGCGAATACATCGAGCGCACCGGCTTCGAGGAGGGATTCCGCGGCGTGGCCGACCGCCTCGCCGGTCGCGTCGTCGAGCTGACACTCCAGCACGGCGACCCGGCGCCACGGGCTGGCGGTCGAGACCACGGGCATCGTCCGCTGCAGCCGCAGTGCGTTGGGACGATCGGCGAGTTCCCGGCTGCCCAGTCCGATCCCTGAACTCTCGATCCGCCGCGGGCGGTCCGTTCCGGAAGGTTCGAACTCGTCCACGCACTCCCGCACGATGACGGCGCCGGTCGGGGTCGTGAGTTCACCGGCGGCGCCGCCCGGCGTGACCGGAACACCCTGGAGCAGCAACGCCGTCGCGGGGGCGGGAACCGGCATCACGCCGTGGCGCGTCGACACGGTGCCGCTCCCCACCACGATGGCGGAGGACGAAACCCGGGCTGGCCCGAAGTGATCGAGCGCAACCGCCGCGCCCACCAGGTCGACGATCGAGTCGTCGGCGCCGACCTCGTGGAAGTGGACCTCTTCGATGTCCACGCCATGAACCCGGGCTTCCGCCTCCCCCAGTCGCCGGAACAGCGCCGAAGCGCGCTCGACGACACCGGCGCTGAGACCGCTCTCCTCGATCATGCGCAGGATGGTCGACAACCGCCGATGCGAAGCCCCCTCGCTGCCTGCTCCCTCGACCGGCTGCCCATCCCGCAGCACGGAGAACCGAACCCCGGCCAGACCGCCCCGTTTCGCCCGCTCCACCCGCAGTTCGACCCCGTCCAGCCCCAGCCGCTCCACCATCTCCTCGAGCCGCGCCACCGGCAACCCCAGGTCCAGGCACGCACCAAGGAACATGTCCCCCGAGATCCCGCTCGCACAATCCAGGTGCAGGTGAACAGACCCCTCCCCCATAAGACGGCACACTAGCAATCTGAACTCTTCAGTCGAGCCGAAGTCGTCCAGCCTGCCGGGGGCCGAAGGAGGGGGTCCCAGGGGGCTGGAGGCAACCGACTCCCCGCGCCGTCCCCTGAAGCGACGCCGACGTGGAGGGCAGCCGACCGAAACGAGCGCAGAGTCCCCACCACGGAGAGAGCGCGAGCGTCCCCTGGGCCCCCTCCTTCGGCCCCCGGCAGGCGGGTGCACGCCTCTACAGCAACCCGCGTTCGCGCAGCGAGACCCAGCGCCGGCCGCCGGCGAGGACGAGGTGATCCACGAGGTCGATGCCGACGGCGGCGGCGGCGCGGCTCAGGCGGCGGGTGAAGGCGATGTCCTCGGGGCTGGGCTCGGGATCGCCGCTGGGGTGGTTGTGGAAGATGACGACCGCCGTCGCGCCCAGGCGAAGCGCTTCCTTGAGCACTGCCCGGGGTTCCACGGAGGTGCGGTCGAGGCCACCGACGAAGTGCTCGCGCTCGGAGATGATGCGGCCACGGACGTCCACGTAGATCGCCCCCATGGCTTCCTGGTCGAGGCGCGCGTATCGAAGATTGAGGTATCGGGCGAGCGCGGCGACGCTGCCCAGAGGCCGCCGTTCGGGCAGTTGAGCCCGCGCCAGCCTGCGGGCCAGCTCCACCGCGGCCAGTACGGTGGCCGCCTTGGCGTCCCCCAGGCCCTTCCGCCGCAGCGACGGCAGATCGTGCTCCACCAGGAGGGCGAGCGCCGGCAGGCCGCCCAGGCCCCGGCCCTCGTCGTAGAGAAGGTCACGGGCGAGTTCGACCACGGAACAGCCGCGGTGACCGGTGCGCAGCAGGATGGCGATCAGTTCGCAGTCGCTCAGAACTCCGGCGCCGTGGGCGAGCAGGCGTTCCCGGGGACGTTCTTCTGACGGGACTTCCCGCAGCATGGTGGTCGGTCTGTCGTTCCCGCGCATCGAACCTCCTGCCGACATTGACGGAAAGGGGAGCCTGGGAGTTCGCGCGCGCGGCGGCCGGCATGCAGGCCGGCTGCTACCCTGCCGCGGCCATGCGCGACTCCGGCCTCCCGACGTTCCTGAGACTCGACGCACCCGCCGCGGAGCCCGTCGTCGCCGTGCTTCCCGTTCCCTACGAGCGGACCACCTCGTGGGGACGAGGTACCGAGAACGGTCCGGAGGCCCTGCTCCTGGCGTCGCACTACGTCGAGCTCTACGACGAAGAACTCGAAGTGGAGCCTTGCCGGATCGGCATCGAGACACTGCCGCCGGTGGACGTCGAAGGTAGTGACGAGTCGGTCCTCCAGCGAATGAGCGCCGCGGCCGAGACCACTCTCCGGAAGGGGCGATTCCTGGCCGCCGTCGGCGGCGAGCACACGGTGACGCCCGCCCTCGTGCGAGGCGCGCTGGACGCGGGCGCGTCAGACCTGGGCGTAGTCCAGTTCGACGCCCACGCGGACCTCCGCCAGACCTATCGCGGCACGCCCTGGAACCATGCCTGCGCGATGAGCCGCGTGCTGGATCTCGGACTGCCGACGCTGGCCGTCGGCATCCGTTCGCTGACCCGGCCGGAGGCCGCGCGCATCGCGAACGAGCGCCTGCCGATCATCTGGGCGGAGCAGCTCGACGCCCTTCCCCGGCCGGAACTCGAGGCCCTGTTCGACGGGCTCCTGGCTTCACTTCCCGACACGGTCTATCTGACCTTCGACCTCGACTTCTTCGATCCGTCCGTGCTGCCCGCGACCGGAACGCCGGAGCCCGGCGGCGGCACCTGGTACCAGGCGCTGGCGCTGCTGCGCCGGCTGTTCGAGCAGAAGCGCGTGATCGCGATGGACGTCGTCGAACTGGCGCCCATCCCGGGCAACGCCGCCAGCGACTTCACCGCCGCCAAGCTGCTCTACAAGTGCATCGGCTACCGCTTCCGGCGGCAGCTCGCCGCGACCGCAAGCGCCTAGACGCCGATGAGACCGCCCGCGACGTAGACCCAGAAGACGATCAGTACCAGGCCGATCAGGTTCAGCCACACGCCGGCCCGGACCATCTGCGGGATCGTGATCTCTCCGGAGCCGAAGACGATCGCGTTCGGCGGCGTCGCCACGGGCATCATGAAGGCGCAGCTCGCCGCCAGCGTGGCCGGGACGATCAGGAGGAGCGGATCCACGTCGATGACGGCCGCGGTCGCCGCCAGGATCGGCAGGAACGTGACCGTCGTTGCCGTGTTGCTCGTCACTTCGGTCAGCAGGATGAGAAGCCCGGCCGCGCCCAGCACGAGGATCAGCACGGGCGTCCCTTCGAGCACCTGGAGCAGACCGCCGATGAACCCGTCGACTCCCGTGGCGCGGATGGAGGCGGCGAGGCTCAGCCCGCCGCCGAACAGCACAAGGATGCCCCAGGGCGCTTCGAGCGCTTTCTTCCAGCTCAGCAGGAACACGCCGCGACGCAGATCGACCGGCGCGGCGAACAGGCACAGCGCGGCGCCGATCGCGATCCCCGAATCGGTCAGCCCCGCGAACGGCGCGACACTTCCGATCTCGATCCGCGCCAGCCAGGTTCCCGTCGTCCACAGCGCTGCGGTCGCGGCGAAGATGGCCAGCACGCCCTTCTCGGGTCCCGACATCGGCCCCATCTTCCGCAGCTCGTTGCGGATGAGTTCCGCGCCTCCCGGCACTTCGCGGATACGCAGCGGGAAGGCGACCCGCGTCAGCACGATCCAGGCCAGGGGCAGGAACAGCACGCTCAGGCCGAAGCCGAATGGCAGCCACTGGGCGAACGTGATCTCGCGACCGTAGTTGTCGCTCACGAAGGCCATCATCTCCAGGTTTGGAGGCGTGCCGATCTTCGTTGCGACGCCACCGATCGAGGCGCCGTAGGCCGTTCCGAGCAGCAGGCAGAGAGCGAAGGGGAAGGTCTGTCCCGGCGGCGGCGCCTCGTCGCCCAGGCGGCGGCGCACGAGGGCGATGACCGAGAGGGCGATGGGCAGCATCATGACCGTCGTCGCCGTGTTCGAGATCCACATGCTGAGGGCGGCGCTCGCGGTCATGAAACCGAGCACGACACGGCGCGGACGCGTGCCCACGAGCAGGATGATGCGGAGCGCGAGTCTCCGATGCAGACCCCAGGTCTGCATCGCCAGGGCGATCATGAAGCCACCCATGAAGAGATAGATGTTCGGGTGGGCGTAGGGGGCCGCGACCTCGCGGACGCCGAGTTCGCCGCCCGTCAGCAGCGGCATCGCCGCCAGCGGGATGAGCGCCGTGGCCGGCACCGGCAGCGCTTCGGTGAGCCACAGCGCCGCCATCAGGATGCCTACGGCGGCCACGGCCCTGCCGGCGGAGGACAGCCCGGAGACGACCTCGCCGTCCGCGCCCACCACGGCTTCGGGGATGGCGAAGTAGACCAGCGCCGCGAGGATCGGAGCTCCGATCAGCCCGGCGACGGCGAGCGGGCCGACGCCGCGGTCCTTCTCAGTCATTGCCGCCGCCGCTTCCCTTCCCGAGGTGGCGGCGGAAGTAGGACCTGGTCAGGCCGGTGACCACCCCCGAGAGCAGGAGCAGCGAGATGAGGTTGGGGAAGGACATCATGCCGAGCGCGACGTCGCCGAAGGTCCACACGGTGGTCAGCGGCAGCAGGCAGCCCATGAAGAAGAAGCCGACGTAGATCCAGCGGTAGACCGGAATCGCCCTCGCTCCGAAGAGGTACTCGGTCGAGCGGTCGCCGTAGTACGACCAGGAGATCGCCGTCGACACGGCGAACAGCAGCACCGAGAGGGTGACGATCAGGTCGCCGCGGCTGCCCGGAAGACCGAGGCTGAAAGCGCGGGCGGTGAGGGGCGCGCCGTTCAGCAGGGCGCCGCCCTGGATCCGCGGCTCGGCCCCCTCGGTACGGAGGGAACCGTCGGCGCCCAGCTCCAGCCTGCCGCTCCAGGCGGAACCCTCGTCGTCCACCAGGCGCGCGTCGAGGATCGTCGCGTTGAGGAACACGAACGAGCCGCTGGCGGTGCCGTCGACGACCTCGAGCGCGCCGCCGCCCACGGCGCGCTCGTCCCGCGCCGCCAGCAGCCCGGAGTCGTCTTCCAGCACCCGGTGAATGCCCTCGACCTCGTCGAGACCGAAACTCTGGGGCGCCGCATCGCGCCAGGCGTCCGTCGTCACGATCACCAGGCCGGTCATCGTGCAGATGACCAGGGTGTCGATGAAGGGCTCCAGCGAGGCCACGAGACCCTCACGAACCGGTTCGTCCGTCTTGGCCGTCGCGTGCGCGATCGGCGCGCTGCCCTGCCCCGCCTCGTTGCTGAACAGGCCGCGGCGGATGCCCCACATCATCGTCATCAGGAAGGAACCCGCGGCGCCGCCGACCATCGAGGTCGGCCGGAACGCCTGCTCCACGATCAGGGCGAAGCTCGCCGGCACCTGCTCGATGTTCGCGAGCAGAATGAATAGGGCGCCGCCAACGTAGATCACGGCCATGCCGGGCGCGAGAATGGAGGTCACCCTGCCGATGCGGCGGATGCCGCCGATGATCACGAGGGCCACCAGCGATGCGAAGACCAGGCCGCTCCAGACCGGCGCCAGGCCGAACTGGGACTCGAGCTGATCGGCCATCGTGTTCGCCTGGTTCATGTTGCCGGTGCCGAACGAGCAGATGACGGCCAGGCCGGCGAACAGCATGGCCATCCACTTCCAGTTCGCTCCCAGGCCCTTCTCGATGTAGTACATGGGACCGCCGGAGACGGAACCGTCCCCGTGCACGCGCCGGTACTCCACCGCCAGCGTGCACTCGGCGAACTTGAGCGCCATGCCGAAGAACGCCGTCACCCACATCCAGAACAGCGCCCCGGGACCGCCCATGCGAATCGCGATCGCGACCCCGGCAATGTTGCCGATGCCCACCGTCGCCGAAAGGGCCGTGGTCAGCGCCTGGAAGTGAACGAGGTCGCCTTCGTCGTCCGGGTCGTTGTACTTGCCGCCGAGAATCGCCCAGGCGTGCCGGAAGCCTCGCAACTGGATCAGGCCCAGCCGAATCGTCACGAACAGGCCGGTGCCCAGCAAGACGAGGGCCAGGATGGGCGCCTGCGGCGGCGTGTTCCAGACCAGGCCCTCCAGCCACCCGGCCACCGGTCCGAGCAGCCCGTTCACACCATCCGCAATCGAACCGAACACCTGCTCGGGCATCGCGCAGAGCCTCCCCTAGACGTAGTTGGCCGGATGGCCGGTAGCGAAGACCAGCACGGACTCGCCGCGACGGATGGTACCGGAGTCCCTGAGCTCCACGACCGCCGCCAGCGCCGCCGCGGTCTCGGGGCCGATCAGGAGTCCCTCCCACGCCGCCATTCTCCGCGTCATCTCCGCTACCACGTCCTCCTCGACGGCGACCGCCGTTCCACCGCTCTCGCGCACCGCGCGCAGGACCAGGAAATCGCCGATCGCTCTCGGTACCCGCAGGCCCCAGACCCGGGTATCCGGCGCCTCCCAGGGATCCGCATGCTCGCCGCCCTCCTCCCAGGCCCGCACGATCGGTGCGCAGCCCGCCATCTGGACGACCGCGAACTTCGCGGGCGGTCCGCTCAGAAGGCCCAGCCCGCGGAGTTCGGCGAAGGCCTTCGCCATGCCGACGATGCCGGTGCCGCCGCCGGTCGGATAGACGATCCAGTCCGGCAGCCGCCAGCCGAACTGTTCGGCGACCTCGAAGCCCATCGTCTTCTTGCCCTCGACGCGGTACGGCTCGCGCAGGGTGGAAAGATCCCAAAAGCCGCCGCCGAGTTCCTGCAGCGCGGCGCCGGCGTCGACCAGCGTGCCGCCCGACTCGATCACCTCCGCGCCGAATCCAAGGCAACGTTCGGCAACGGTCGCCGGAGTGTCTTCCGGCAGCCCCACGCGGCAGGGCAACCCGGCCGCCGAGGCGTAGGCCGCGGCCGAGACGCCCGCGTTGCCCGCGCTCGGAAGCTGAACCCCGGGGGCGCCGAGTTCACGGGCGCGGTTCACGGCCAGGGAGAGTCCCCGGTCCTTGAACGAACCCGTCGGATTCCCCGCCTCGTTCTTGACGAAGACGCTCACGCCCTCCGGAGCCGCGCGTCGAAGCCGCAGCACGGGAGTACCTCCCTCGCCCAGATCGACCCGGGCGTGGAAGTCGGACACCGGCAGCAACTCGCGGTACCGCCACAGGGTCCACGGTCGGTGACGGAGGTCGCGCGCGAGGGTCTCACCCCGCTGCCGATCCAGTTCGTAGCTTACGAGCCACGGCTTGCCCGCGGGCGACAGGAAGGCCGGCTCGTCCAGAGGCGCCTCGACCCCGGTTGCGGAGCAAACCAGCCCCCGGGCCCAGCGCTCCATGCTCTCACTGTCCGGCTCCATCTTCGAACCTGCCGCGCCGACCCTAGCAGCGCCGCTCGCGCGCTGTCGTTCGACACACACAAGCCACTGAATAACAACAACTTACGGGAAAACTGTGCTATCATTGCGCCCTCGCATCAACTTCTTGGCATTCGCGCATGAGTCAACGAATTGGTCACTTTGAGATTCTCCGCCGCCTCGAAGCGAAGGCTGGAGCAGCCTCCTATCTCGGTCGCGACACGCGGGACGAAAGCTGCGTCGTCGTCGACACCTGGGTCACGGAGAACGCCGAAGCTCAGGCCCTGTTCCTGAAGCGGGCCGCCGCGATCGAACAGCTCGAACATCCCTCGATCGCCCGGATTCTCGACTTCGGAATCGACGGCGCGACATCCTGTCGAATCGAGCAGTCCCTGGGCATCGAGACCCTGGCGGCCCGACTCGAGCGGTGCGAGGAACTCCCGGTCGGTACGGCTCTGGGCTGGCTCGCGCAGGTTGCGCGCGCACTGGAGTACGCGCATGGCCTGGGCGTCGTCCACGGAGATATCCACCCCGGTGCCATCACGATTCGCTCCGACGACACCGCCGCGGTCCGGGGTTTCGCGAATCCGCGACCGCGCGCGCACGTCAGGTACAGCGCACCGGAGTTGCTGCGCGCCGAGAACGCCGATGTGCGGACGGACGTCTACGCGTTCGGTGTGCTCACGCATCGCGTGCTGTCCTTCCAGCCCACCGAACGGCCGGCGCCCCCGCGCCGGCTGAAGTCGAAGGACCGGCGTCTCCTCGAAGAGGCGATCAGGGCGCAGCTCCCGGCGCATGTCGCGAAGTCGCTTGTTTCCGTTCTCGAAGCCTGCCTCAGGGACGATCCCGGCAAGCGTGCAACGAACTTCACCTCCATCGTCGACGCTCTCGAAGACGCCCGCCGGGATCTCCTCGCCGAGACCACTAGCCACAAAGCGCCGTCGCCGGACGGGCCGAGGGACTGGACGGCAACCTCGGTGCAGACACCGCAAACCTCTGCCTCCTCACTGATTGAAGTCGAGATCAACGGAGGCGCCGAGTCTCCGGAGACGACCTCCCCGCCGACTCTCGACCGGGTCGCCGACGCGATCCGCCGGCCGGCCCGTTCCCGCCTTCGTCGCCGCTGGCTGACTTTCGCCACGGTCGCCGGGACGGCACTCTGGCTCGGCGGCACGCTGTGGTGGTCGAAGGGCAGCCCGCTCGCCGGCTCGGAAGCGCCTGCGCCGCGGAACGAAGCGCCGGTCGAACGGCAGGCTGTGGCCGCCGGGACCCGAAGCGAGGAGCCCGCCACGCAGCCCGTCAGTCCGGCTACGCTCGAGGAACCCGAAGCACCACCCCCGGACGCCAGTCCAGCCGTCAGTCGGGGCATCGGCCGTCTGGCCCTCGCGCCAGCCTGGGATCCGCACATCACCGTCTCCATCGACGGAGACGCCCCCGTGGTCCTCGACCGCAGAAGAGTCTTCGAGGTCGAAGCCGAAGTCGACCACGTGCTGACGTTCGAACTCGCCACTCGCGACTACCAGATCCGGGAACAGGTCGTGACCCAGGTCGGCGTCGACCGGCTGCTCGAAACGCCGGTGCCTCTGATTCGACCCGGCGCCGTCAGCATCGCGGCGGCGACCGAGTCGGAACGTCCCGTCTTCGTCCGCATCGGTGACGAAGCGATCGGCTGGACGCCCATCCGCGACCTGCCCGTACCGGCCGGCACCCATGTGCTCAGTCTCCTCCGAAACCCCAGGTGGCAACCGGACGACCGGATCGACCAGAAGATCGAGGTGAACGCCAGGCAGGAAACGACGATCCAGTTCGACCTCGAATCCGAACCGGCCGTCCTGATCGTCAACGGGCGGAGAATCGAGTACGTTCCACCGCAACCGGAGGCAGCGCCGGCATCGGCGCGGCTCCCGGAGACGTCCGCGGCGACCGGGCAGACCACGGCGCCGACGGACTGAGTCCGCGAGGCCCTTCCCCGGTCCAGGTCGGCAGCGGCCGGTTGCTGTAGGCTGACCACGAGGACGGCGTGAGACGATGGCCGAGACGATCGAGTTGACGGCGCCGCCCAGGAAAGCCCATTCCCGGGCTGAGGAGCCGTCCATCGCCAGGGACGAGGAAACGCCCCTCGACGTGAGCGTCCTCGTGCCGGTCCTCGACGAGAGTGCGACGGTTTCCGCGCTGGCCGAGCGCGTGCTTGCGAACCTGGACTCCATTCATGTCCGGGCGGAACTCGTGTTCATCGACGACGGCTCGACCGACGGCACTTCCGATGCCGTTCGCCGCGAACACCAGCGCGATCCCCGGGTGCGGCTCATCCGGTTGCGCCGGAACTTCGGCAAGGCGGCCGCCCTTTCGGCCGGCGTGGATCACTCGCGGGGCCGGATTCTCGTCACGATGGACGGTGACTTGCAGGACGATCCCGACGAGATTCCGCGCCTGTTGCGGGCGCTCGAAGACGGCCCACTCGACCTCGTCTCGGGCTGGAAGCGCACCCGGCGCGACCCGTGGCGCCGTCGACTGGCATCCAGGGTCTTCAATTGGGTGACACGCACGCTCTCGAACGTCCGGCTGCACGACTTCAACTCCGGCTTCAAGGCCTATCGCCGGGAAGTCCTGGAGCAGGTCGCCGTGTACGGCGAACTCCATCGCTACATTCCCGTGCTCGCCAGCCGGCGCGGCTTTCTCGTCGGCGAGATTCCGGTGGCGCACCATCCGCGCCGCGTCGGCCGCAGCCGGTACGGATGGGATCGCTCCTACAAGGGACCCGTGGACCTGATCACGGTCCTGTTCATCAGCCGCTTCACCCGCCGCCCGCTGCACCTCTTCGGCCCGATCGGCCTGATCAGCTTCGCCGCCGGCCTTGGCATCTGCGCCTGGCTCGCGGCGCTCTGGTTCGCCGGCGCCTCGCTTTCGAACCGGCCGCTGCTGCTGCTCGGCGTCCTGTTGATGGTTCTCGGCATCCAGATCGTGACGACAGGCCTGATCGGCGAACTGATCACCTTCAAGAACTTCCGCCGGCCCGACAGCTACTCCATCCGCGAACGGGTCGGCTGAACCCGGTTGCCCGGCGGCAGGAGCGCGGCTCTGCGCATCCTCTTCCTCACCCAGACCTACCCTCGCTGGCCCGGCGACACCGCCGGACCGTTCATCCGCGAGCTGGCCCGCGGGTTGGTCCGCGGCGGCGACGAGGTCACCGTCCTCGTTCCGCGAGCGCCGCAGGTGCGTCGTGCCTGGAACGACGACGGCGTCGATGTGCACTCATTCTCATACGCCCCCCCTCGAATGGAGGTCCTCGGCTACGGCCGCAGTCTGGCCGCGGACGAGCATGTACGGCCGGGCGCGGCGCTCGCCGCTCCCCTCTATCTGTTCTCGGCGGCGAAGGCCGTCGCCCGGCATCTCCGGCAGGAACGCTACGACCTGCTCCACGCTCACTGGGTCGCGCCGAACGGGCTGGTAGCCCTCTGGCCGGGTGTACACAGCCAACAGACACTGATTGCCGTCGGGCTCCACGGCAGCGACGTCTTTCTGGCTGAGAAGGCGGTCGCTCGTCCGGCCATCCGTCGGGCCCTGTCCCGTTGCGGCCTTCTCACCGGATGCTCGCCCGAACTCGTCGAGAGAGTCCAGCGGATCGGCTACCAGGACAAACCGTCCCGCGTGATCCCCTACGGCGTCGATACCGACATGTTCTGCCCGGCAGCGGAACTACCGGGCGAACTGGACGAAGAACCCTGGCGCGAACGCCTGGACATTCCGGGAGACGCCACCGTCCTGCTCGGCGTCGGCCGCCTGGCGACGAAGAAGGGCTTCCAGGTGCTGATCGACGTTCTGCCCCGGCTGCTCTCCGACTTCAGCGACCTGCACGCGATCATCGCCGGCGACGGTGATCAGATGGCGGGTTTCCGAGGGGCAGTCAATGGCTGGAGGCCCGATCACACGGGTCGGGTCCATCTTCCCGGCGCTGTCGCCCACGACGATCTGCCCGGCCTCTACCGCTGCGCGGACCTCTTCGTCCTACCCGCCGTTCACGATCCGCAGGGCAACGTCGACGGCCTGCCCAACGTGATCCTGGAAGCCCTGGCAAGCGGGCTGCCGGTAGTCGCGACGACGGTCTCCGGTATCCCTCTCGCGGTGGAGTCGGGAGCGCAGGGAATCCTCGTTCCGGAGCAGGATCGCGCCGCTCTGAGGGAGGCGATCGCGGGTCTCCTGGCCAACCCGGAGGAGCGGCGCCGGATGGGCGCCCGCGCCCGCGGCCGCGCCGTCGCCCACCTGACCTGGGACATCGTGGCGGGCAGGTACCGGCAGGCCTACCTCGACGCCCTGGAGGACGGGGCCCGGCAATGAACCGGCCGGGCGAGAACGGACCGATCGAGCCGCGACGTCGAGGGCTCTGGTGGACGATCCTGGCCGCGGCGATGACGCTGCCCACGGTCGCCTCGCTCGCCTACTTCGTCTGGCTCGAGGGGACGGCCTGGGTCGCACCCGTCTACCTCGGAGCAAAGGCGCTCCAGTTCGCCGGACCGGTGGCGGCCATGGGCCTTCTGCTGGCGTCCGCCTTCGGTCCCTCCAGGCCGGGCCGATCGATCGCCCTCGGGCTGGGCACCGGCATCGCGGGGGCCGGCTTCACCTGGCTGGCCTATGCCGTCCTGTTTCGCGGCGGGGAGATGGCCACGACCGCCGCCGGGGCGATCACGGTCAAACTGGCCGACTTCCATCTCGACACGCTCGAGCGCTACATCGTCGCGGCGCTCCTGATCAGCTTCGTCCACTCCTGGCTCGAGGAGGTCTACTGGCGGGCCTTCGTCTACGGCAGGCTCCGCCGTCTGATTTCCTCCAGGTGGGCGCACCTAGTGGCAGCCATCGGCTTTGCCGCTCATCACGTGGTCGTCATCGGCGTCTATCTTGGCGACACCTCGGTCCTGCTCCTGACGCTCATGTCGCTTCCCGTCCTCCTCGGGGGCGTCCTCTGGTCGCTGCTCTACCGCACGACGGGCAACCGCTTGCTGGCGCCCTGGCTCAGCCACGTCTGCCTCGACTTCGCGATCATGGCCGTGGGTTACGAGTTGATCTTCGCCGGTTGAAGCCAGAACTCTGCGCGCGCGACCGGCAGCCCCTGTTCGTGAAGCCAGTCGTCGTTGTAGATCGTGCTCAGGTACCGGGTCCCCGAATCGGGAAACAACGTCACGACCCGGGCGCCCGGCCGCAGTTCCGGCAGCATCTGCCGCACGCCCCAGAGCGCCGCGCCGCTCGAACCACCCACGAGCATCGCTTCGTGCCGTGCCAGTTCGCGGGCCGCAAGGAACGCCTCGGCGTCGCTGACCTGGAGCATCCGGTCGAAGACCTCGAACTCCGGACAGTCGATGATCTCTTCGTCCCCCAGTCCTTCGAGCAGGTAGCGGCCCGCCGGCGCGGACGCGTCCGGGGCTCCGGAGAGAGCCGCGAAGTGGCGGCTGAACACGGACCCTTCGACATCGACCGCCAGGACCTGGATGGCCGGATCCCTTTCTTTCAGGAAGCGGCCCACCCCTGAAACCGTGCCGCCGGTGCCGATGCCACCCACGAAGACGTCGATCCGGCCCTCCATCTGATCCCAGATCTCCGGAGCCGTCGTCTCGTAGTGGCACTCGTTGTTGTCCCGGTTGTTGTGCTGGTCCGGAAAGAAGGCTCCCGGCTCGGCCGCCACCAGGCTCCGGGCCTTCCGGTTGTACGACTCCGGGTGCTCGGGGTCCAGATCGCCGTCGACCAGGACGAGTTCGACCCCCAGAGCCCGCAGGCAATCGAGCTTCTCGCGGCTGGTCTGGCGACGGACGACCGCGCGGCAGCGCAGTCCGCGGGTCGTGGCCATCATGGCCAGGCCCATCGCCGTGTTCCCGGAGGACGCCTCGATCACCAGCCCGCCGGGTTCGAGCGCGCCGGACGCGAGCGCACGATCCACGAGGTACCGCGCGACCCGGTCCTTCACGCTGCCCATCGGGTTGAGGTACTCGAGCTTCGCGAACACCTCGACGCCGGCGCCGGCGCTGCCCAGCGAGCGCCGGAGACGCACCATCGGCGTGCCGCCGACCGCCTCGCACACGTCCTCGCAGACGCCCCGGGGGACTCCTTCGGACCGGTTGACCGCCGCCTTCAAGGTAGCGCGAAGACTACTCATCCCCGTCGAAGCCGAGCAGCCGGTCGCGAACGATCTGCATGTCCTCCCAGGTCGCCCGCTTGTACGACGGATCCCGAAGCAGGAAAGCCGGGTGATAGGTGACCCGAACCGGCACGCCGCCAGCTTCGTGCCAGGTCCCCCGCATGCGCCCCAGCGAGGTCTTCGTCCCCAGCAGAAGCTGCGCCGCTACCCGCCCCAGGGCGACGATCACGCGGGGTGCGATGAGTTCGATCTGGCGATCGAGAAACGAACGGCAGGCCGCCGTTTCGTCAGGCTGCGGATCCCGGTTGTTCGGCGGCCTGCACTTCACGACGTTCGTGATGTAGACGTCCTCGCGCCGCAGGTCGATGGCCTGGATGATCTTCGTCAAGAGCTGGCCCGCAGGCCCCACGAACGGAAGACCCTGCCGGTCCTCCTGCGCGCCCGGGCCCTCGCCCACGAACATCAGATCCGCCTCGCCGTCGCCGGCGCCGAAAACAACCCTCTGCCGCGTCTCGCAAAGCCTGCACGCCGTACAGCCCTGGGCCTCCTCGGCGACCGCCCGCAGGCGCTCCAGGCGTCCCCCGGTCGCCGCTGGCTTCGACGATGGTCGTTCCGACGACGACGCCGGCGGATAGGCCTCCGTGAAGCCCAGATCCCGCAGCAGGCCGATCTCCTCCGGAATCGGCAGGCGGTTCCGGTTCACGTCGCCTCGGCTGCGAACAGCTCCAGCAGCCGTCCCGCCAGTTCATCCTTGGACTGCTTCGGAAACCGCTCGACTTCCCCTTTCGCACCAAAGGCCACGACTTCGTTGTCGGCGGACTCGAAACCGATGTCCGGGCGGGACACGTCGTTGGCGACGATCCAGTGCGCCCCCTTGGCCTTCAGCTTGTCCCGCGCCGAGCGCTCCAGGTGTTCGGTCTCCGCGGCGAAACCGACGCGCAGCGCCCGCGGAGCCACAGCCGCCAGACCGGCCAGCAGGTCCGGGTTCTGTTCGAGCTCCAGCACCAGGCCGTCTCCGCCCGACTTCTTCATCTTCTGCTCGGCGCGCTCGCGGGGCCGGTAGTCGGCGACCGCGGCCGCCATGACCACAAGGTCCGCGTCGGGAACCGCCTCGTGGAGCGCCGCTTCCATCTCGGCGGCCGAGACGACGTCGACTCTATCTACACCGGCGGGCGTCTCGAGCTTCACGGGACCGGCAATCAGCCTGACCCGGGCGCCACGGATCGCCGCCTGGCGCGCCAGCGCGAACCCCATGCGGCCGCTCGATCGATTGCCCAGGAAACGCACCGGGTCGAGCGCCTCGTAGGTCGGCCCGGCGGTGACGACGACTCTCCTGCCGGCGAGCGGGCCGGCGAACGCGTCGTCTCCCGCCTCGGGCAGGTCAAGGATCCGGCACACGGCGTCGACGATCGCCTCCGGCTCGGCCATGCGACCCCAGCCCCTTTCACCTGAAGCCAGTACGCCCTCGACCGGGCCGACCACCTCGACGCCGCGGCCGTGCAGGGTGGCGACGCGGGCCTCGACCGCCGCCTTCCGCCACATGGCGTCATGCATGGCGGGAGCGACCACCACCGGTCCTTCGAACATCAGCGCGGTCGTACTCAGGAAGTCGTCCGCCAGGCCCAGGGCCAGGCGGGCCAGCGTGTTCGCGGTCGCCGGCGCGACGCAGAGCAGGTCGGCCCACTGCGCGGCCTCGACGTGCAACTCCGCGCCGTCGCTGCCGCCGTCGCGCGCCAGATACTCCTGGCCGTAGACGCGATCGCCGCTCAGGACCTCCAGGGTCAAGGGCGAGACGAAACTCTCGGCAGCCAGGGTGGGCGCACAGCGTACTTCGAGGCCGTGCTCCCGCAGGCGACGGACCAGGTAAGCACCCTTGTAGGCGGCGATGCCGCCGGTGATCCCCAGGAGGACCCTGGCCGCCCGTTCAGGCACGCGGGACGGTCCCTAGTTGACGGTGCTGGGGGGACTCAGACCGCCGTTCTCCGCGTCCGCTCCATCCTCATCAGTGCCGTCCGCGTCCGCGGATTCGGGCGCCTCGCCGTAGTCCCAGTCAACGAGCTCGTTCGCGATCTCCTTCATCGCATGCCGGGCGAACTTCGGGCTTTCCCGCTGCATCCGCTCCGGAGCCCCCCGGATCAGTTGCTCGGCTCGCCGCGCGGCCAGGAGCACGTACCGGAACTTGCTGTCGATCTTCTCAGGAATACGTTCCATGTGCATGAAAGTCTGCGAGAACGCGGTTGACGCGTTCTCGCATCCGCCCCCTTCGCTGTCGTTTCTCGAGAATGATGGCCGCCAGGATCCTGCTGGCGGCCTCAGCGCGATCATTCACAATAACATAGTCGTAGTCCCGGACCCGGTCCACCTCGGCCAGCGAACCGGCCAGACGCTGCGCGATCTCGGGCGCGTCGTCCAGGTCCCGCCCCCGCAGCCGGGACACGAGCGCATCGTAGCTGGGCGGCATGACGAAGATTCCCCAGACAGCGGTCCGGAGGGCGTCCGCGGCGCGGCCCGGCAGCGACATCACCTGCTTCGCGCCCTGCACGTCGATGTCCAGGAGGACGTCGACTCCTCGCTCGACGCGCGGCAGTACCTCGTCCACCGCCGTGCCGTAGCGATTACCGTGAACCTCCGCCCACTCCAGGAACCGGCCGTCGGCCACCATCCGGTCGAACGTCGTCCGATCGACGAAGTGGTAGTCGTCCCCGTCACGCTCGTTCTCCCGGGGCCGGCGGGTCGTGTGGCTGATCGAGAACTCGACACCGTCGATGAGCTTCATGGCGTGGTGGACCAGGGTCGTCTTGCCGGCGCCTGACGGCGCCGAGAGAATGAACAACTCCCCCCTGGGCACGACCGGCTCCTCCCCGGCGTCCGGTTCTCTGTCCACGCCCTTCATCTGCACGCAGTCATTCGACGTTCTGCGCCTGTTCGCGCAACTGCTCGCACAGCACCTTACCTTCGACCACGCCTCGCTGCATCTCGAGGTCCCGACACTTCGAGCCGATCGTGTTCAGTTCGCGCAGAATCTCCTGGCTCAGGAACACGAGCCGCCTCCCGATCGCGCTCCCCTCCTTCATCGCCGTCTCGAATCCCTCGAGATGGCCATCGAGGCGCTCCAGCTCCTCGGAGGTGTCGCTGCGCTCCACGAGCAGAGCGACCTCCTGCACCAGGCGAGCCGGGTCGAGCGGGTCGCCCCCTCCCAGCAGTTCACCGATCCGGCGTTCGAGTTCTCCGGTCGCCTGTCCGATGACCTCGCTCCGGCGCGCCGCCAGAGCGCCGACGCAGGCGCGCAGCGAGGCCAGATGTCCGTTCAGCGAGTCGGCCAGAACCTGCCCTTCCCGTTCCCGTTCGACCACCAGAGACGCCACCGCGCGCCGGCACGTTTCCATCACCAGCGCTCGCTCTTCAGGACCGGCCGCGCCGACTCCGGATTCCGCCCGGAGTGCACGGACCGCCGAGAGGAGCTCCCCGGCGCTCAACCCCGAGTTGACGATTCCCCGTCGGCGCCAGCGCCGCACGGTCTGCTGCAGCCGTTCCACGGCCACGTCCGTCTCGTCGAAGTCGGTCGCGTCTCCCGTCGACTCGATATCGACCCCGATCTCCACCCGGCCACGCCCGACCTCCGCGGCGACCGCGCTCCGCAGTTCGGGCTCGAGGGTCCTGAACGGGCTCCGCACCCGGACGACGACATCCAGGTTCCGGTGGTTCACGGACCGCGCCGTGACGGTCACCCGATGGCGGCGGACGGTTGCCGTCGCCTCACCGTAGCCGGTCATGCTCCTCACCGCCGGATCACTCCTTCACCGTTCCCGGCGATCGGCCGACTTCCGGGAAACCCAGCTCGTCGAGCAGACAGCCGGCCGCTCGCTCGCTCGCTCCGGATTCGCCCAGGGCCGGCCTCAGTTCGGCCAGCGCCGCGCGTATGGCATCGATGCGGTTTCGACGGCTCAGCAGCCTGGACGCCGCAGCCGCCATCCGTTCGTGATCCGCTTCCGCCTGCAGCAACTCGGGCACGACCTGGCGGCCGAGCACCAGGTTGACGAGGCTCACGAACGGCAGGTCGACCAGGAGGCGTCCGACCGCGTAGGTCAGCGGGGACACCCGGTAGACCACGATCATCGGCGTTCCGAGAAGCCCGACCTCGAGAGTGGCCGTTCCGGAGGCGCAGAACGCGAAGTGGGAACCGGCGACCGCGGCGAACCGGCCGGCCCGCACAACGTCCAGTTCGTCTTCGTTCAGCGGCCCGCTGGCGATCAGCCGGCCGACCAGCTCCGGATCGACCGTGGGCGCGAGAATCAGACGGACCAGGCCGGCCCGTTCCGCCGTCCCGACCAGCGCCGCGGCCGCGCGCAGCATTGGCGGCAGGATTCGCCGAACCTCGCTGTTTCGCGAACCCGGAAGGAGCGCGAGCACCGGCCGCTCCGGCACGCCTTCCTGGCGGTCCCATGCCGATTCGAGCTCCGGTACGTCGTCGACCAGGGGGTGCCCCACGTGATCCACGTGGAGGTCATGCCCCCGGTACGCCTCGACCTCGAACGGAAAGAGCACGAGCATCCGGTCGACGAGGCGCGCGATTGTCCGTACGCGCCGTCGCCGCCATGCCCACACCTGGGGTGACACGTAGTACAGAACCGGTATGCCACGGCGGCGCAGGCGCCGGGCCAATCTCAGGTTGAAGTCGGGGAAATCGACCAGCACGGCCAGGCTGGGCCGGCGCGTCTCGGAAGCCAGCAACAGCTTGCGGAACGCGCGGCGGATGCGCGGCAGCTCGCGGACGACCTCGGCGATGCCGACGACCGCGACCTCGTCGCTGTGCGCAACCGGCTCCAGGCCGGCCGCCGCCATCGCGTCGCCACCGAGTCCGAAGAAGCGGATTCGCCTTCCGTCTCCGGCCAGACGGGCCACCGCCTCCATGAGGCCCGCGGCATGACGGTCGCCCGACGCCTCCCCGGCGGAGATCAGAACGCTCAGGGAATCGGCGTTGGCGGCGACCATGGAAACGGGAACATCAGCCAGGCGAGCACCAGCCCCCCGCCGACCATGCCGATCATCATCTGCAGGAAGAGCCGCGCCCTGTCCCTGAATCGCCGCCGCCAGAGCACGGCAAAGAACAGGCTGACCTGCAGAGCGTAGATCACCATCAGGGCAAAGTGACTGGTCAGCATCGGATCAGTCCTTCGAACCGCTGGCGATGTCCCAGGCGTCGAGTACTGCGAGCAGATTCAGAAGACCGGCGGTGAGCAGGAATGCCTTGCCGTACTCGAACGTCGAAGAGAGGATGTCGCCTTCGTACTCCACCACGTAGCGGGCGAGAAAGTAGGGAGCCCCGGCGCCCATCGAACTCAGCGTTGCAAGACGACTGAGCGGCTGCTCGGGAATGACGACGTAGAGATGACCACGCAGCCAGCACCCGAACAGGAAGGAGAACAGGACCACGCCGCAGACGACGGCGGCCCGGCGGGGTTTCCTCAGCAACAGGTGACCGGACCCGGGCACGGCCCAGGCCGCGACCGCGACCACAATCTGCCGAACGAGGCCCTGGGGCTGCGGAGAGGAGCCGGCAGGAGGCGGAGGCGTCGTCATGCGTTGCGCGGCGGCGGGCTCGGCCACGGGACCTGGCTGCTTCTCTCAGCCCCGGACGGCCCTACTCGTCGGAGTTGAGACGTTCCCTGAGTTCCTTGCCTGGCTTGAAGTAGGGGATCTTCTTGGACGGGACGTCGACGCGGGCGCCTGTCTTCGGATTCCGGCCGATCCGTGACCCCCGTTCCCGAATGCGGAAGCTCCCGAATCCGCGAAGCTCGATCTTGTCCCCGTCCTTCAGGGAGTCGACGATGCTCTCGAAGACCGTGCTGACGATGACCTCGGCGTCCTTCTTCGTGAGGTTGGCGCTACGGGCGACCTCCTCGACCAACTGTGCCTTCGTCACGCCGTGGCGGATGTCGGAAGGGAACTGGATCGCGTCTTTCATTCTCGGTTCCTCCCACAGGTCCAGCAGGTACTAGCTCCCCTCCGACTCCTCGTCTGACGGATTCTCTTCGGCAACGGCTTCGGGCTCGGGCTCGGCCTCGGGCTCGGCCTCGTCGGCCGCCTCATCGGTCTCTTCAACTTCATCACCGTCCGCAGGGGCCGCGCTCATCTCCGCGACGTCCTCGGCACCGTCCTCCGTGGCCGCTTCCGCCGGCTCTTCCGCCTCGGATGCCTCAGCCTCGCCGGCGGCATCCTCCTCCTCGGCGTCTTCCTCCGCCGCCTCCGCCGCGGCACGGGCCGCGGCCAGCTTCCGTTCCCGTTCCGCGGACAGCTCGTCGGCCTCTTCGTCACTCAGCTCGGTCACGCCGCGCAGCGTCAGCCCGACCTTCTTGTCCTCGTCCTCGATACGCAGGATGCGCGCACGGACGAACTCACCGATCCGGTAGTGGTCCTCGAGCTTGCCGCCCGGAACATCCACTTCGCTGACGTGGGCCAACCCTTCCAGCCCGTCGTAGACATCGATGAAGAGCCCGAAGTCGGTCACGTTGACCACTCTGCCGACGATGTCGTCGCCGACGCTGTGACCATCCACGAAGTCCTGCCACTCGTTCGGCAGGAAGTCCTTGATCGAGAGGGACACGCGCTGGCCCGTGACGTCGATGTTGGTGATCCGGGCCCGGACGGCGTCGCCCTTGGCGAGGACTTCGCTCGGATGCTTGACCCGCTTCGTCCAGCTCATGTCCGAAACGTGGACCAGCCCGTCGATCTCCTCCGTGATCTCCACGAAGGCCCCGAACTCGGTCAGGTTCCTGACGCGGCCCTCCACGATGGTGCCGACCGGGAAGCGGGCCGCCAGATCCTCCCAGGGATTCGACTCGACCTGTCGCAGGGAAAGACTGATCCGGCGCTGACTCATGTCGAGTTCCGACACGATCGCGTCGACTTCCTGGCCGACGCTGACGATCTTCGACGGCGGCACGACCTTCTTCGTCCACGACATCTCGCTCACATGGACCAGGCCTTCGACGCCCTCCTCGAGTTCGACGAAGGCGCCGTAGTCGACCAGGCTGACGACCCGGCCCCGCACCCGTGAACCCAGGGGGTACTTCTTGTCGACCAGGGTCCAGGGATCCTCGGTCGTCTGCTTGAATCCGAGCGAGACACGCTCCGTCTCGGGATCGAAGCGCAGAACGACGACGTCGACCTCGTCGCCCACGGCGAAGTGTTCCGAAGGATGGTTCACACGGCCCCAGGAAATGTCCGTGATGTGGAGCAGGCCGTCGATACCGCCCAGGTCCACGAACACGCCGTAGTCGGTGATGTTCTTGACGACGCCCGGAAGCCGCACACCCTCCTTCAACTTCGTCAGGGTCTCGGCCTTCTTCTTGGCGTACTCCTTCTCGAGCACCGCGCGGCGCGACAGCACGATGTTGTTGCGGCGACGGTCCAGGCTGATCACCTTGAACTCGAGTTCCTCACCCTTGAACGACTCCAGGTACTTGACCGGCTTGATGTCGACCAGGGAACCCGGCAGGAAGGCACGCAGGCCGACATCGACCGTCAGCCCTCCCTTGATCCGGTCGATCACACGGCCCTTGATCACCTTGCCTTCCTTGAAGCTCGTCTCGACCTGGGCCCAGATGCGCATGCGCTCGGCCTTGACCTTCGAGAGCATCACATGCCCGTCCGCGCCTTCCGTCTGCTCGAGCAGGACCTCGACTTCGTCGCCGACGCCGATCTGGAGCTTGCCGTCCCGGGAAGTGAACTCGTGAATCGGTACCAGTCCCTCGGACTTGTAGCCGACATCGACGACAACGTCGTTGGCTGTGATCGCGATCACCGTTCCCGCGACGATCTCGCCTTCGTTGAGATGCCGCATGCTGTCGTCGTACATCTCGACGAGCTGTTCGTAGGACAGGTTGTCCCCGTCCTGTGCCTGCGCTTCCGGGGGAAGCGTGTCCGCGGAGGGCGCTTCCAGGGGAAGCGCCTCGGTCGTGTGTTCTTCAGTGGGTTCCATGGGTTCCTGTGTTCTCGCCGCAGTGTCTCGACGGCGGCGGTAGGCGTTTCAAGGTGCTTTGGACGGCGACAGTCCTACCCCGGGACGAGCCACCACAGGCAGTCGCCCAGGGACGAACCGGCGCCGGGGTCAGACGAACAAGTATAGGGACGCGGCACTACCTGGTCAACCGCTTGGAGGTTCTCGACGCGGCTCGATTCGACCGCCCTTAGTCGCTGATTTCACGTGACTTACGGCCCCTGCGGCCGCCCCTGGCCAGGCGGCCCAGCGACCAGTCCGCATGGCGGCCGACGACCGGATCGTCGCTCTCCCGGGCCCGTTCCAGGGCCGTGGCGTAGGCCGGATCCGCCCGATTGCCCATCGCCACGGCCGCGTTGCGTCGCAGACCCGACCTGCCCGCACGCTTCATCGGGCTATGCCGGAAACGGCGGCGGTAGTCGTCCTCCGAAATCGACAGGAGGGCGGTCAGGTCCAGTTCGGCGCGGTCTGGCGGAAGCCCGAAGATTCCGGCCCGCTGCCGTTCGACGGGGGCCGCCCGGTGCTGGTTCCAGGGGCAGACCTCCTGGCAGATGTCGCAGCCGAAGACCCAGTCACCGACCATCGCGCGCGCCCTCTCGGGCAGCTCCCCCCGATGCTCGATCGTCCAGTAGCTGATGCACCGCTCCGAATCCAGCACGTAGGGTTCCGGCAGCGCTCCCGTCGGGCAGGCCTCGAGACAGCGACGGCAGTCACCGCAGAGGTCCTCGGCCAGCGGCTCGCTCGGCTCGAGCTCCAGGGTCAGGAACAGCTCGCCGAGCAGGAACCAGGAGCCGCTGCGATCGAGCAGCTGTGTGTTCTTGGCCACGGCGCCGAGGCCGGCCCGCGCCGCCAGCGCCCGCTCCAGCACGGGCCCTGTATCGACGTAGGGGCGAGTGCCGGCGCCCGGAAACGCCTCCCGGATGCGCGAGGAAAGCCGCCGCAGGCGGCGCTCCATCACGTCGTGATAGTCGTCGCCCCGGGCGTAGCGCGCCACCCGTGGCCAGAGGTCTCCCGCCAGTTCCGGCTCACCATCCAGGGGGTGGTAGTGCAGCGCGACGCAGAGCGCCGACCTGGCGCCGTCCAGAAGCGAGGCCGGGACCACTCGCCGGCCCGGCCGGCGGCCGAGCCAGGCCATCGAGGCGAAGAGGCCCCGTTCCAGCCGGCGCAGGAAGGCGGAACCAGTTCCGGCCTGCGGCTCCAGCGTGGCTATGCCCGCGCGGTCGAAGCCCGCTTCGAGCGCCCAGCCGATCAGCAGGTCGGCGCGGCTGCCCGGGTTGGAGCGCCCTTCGCTCATCGGCCGTCCGGCGGCGGCGCCAGGACTTCGAAGCGAGTGGGATGGTCGTCTTCGGGGCCGGCCGGCACATCCTCCGACCTCTCCAGCCGCCAGTCGTCGAGCGGAGACAGATCGACGGCCGTGTCGCCTTCCACTTCAGCCAGTACACGGGTCAGGTACACGCGGTCCGCGAACCGAAAGGCCGCGCTGAACAGCCCGGCGCCTCCGATCACGAACATCTCTTCCTCGCCTGCCCGGCCGACCGCTTCGATCGCAGCTTCGAGCGAGCGCTGCACCTCGGCGCCGGGAGCCTCGAACCCAGGCCTCCTGCTCAGCACGACGCACCTCCTGCCCGGCAGCGGCCGGCAGCCGATCTCCTCCCAGGTGCGCCGCCCCATCACCACGTGGTGACCCGTAGTCAGCCGCTTGAAGCGGCGCACGTCGGTCCTGAGCCGCCAGGGCAGTTGACCGTCGAGGCCGATCACGCCGTTCGTCGCCGCGGCCAGAATCGCCGAGACTCTCATCCCGCTACATCCCTCCCACCGTTCTCAGACCGCGATCGGAGCCCGGATCGGCGGATGCGGCTCGTAGCCCACGAGCTCGAAGTCGTCGAGCGTGAAGTCGAACACGGAGCCGACGTCCGGGTTGAGGCGCATCCGCGGCAGCGGCCGCGGTTCCCGGGTCAACTGTTCGCGCGCCTGGTCCACGTGGTTGCTGTACAGGTGGGCGTCACCGAACGTGTGAACGAACTCCCCGGCCTCCAGTCCGCAGGCCTGGGAGACCATCATCAGAAGCAGCGAGTAGGACGCGATGTTGAAAGGCACTCCCAGGAAGAGATCGCCGCTGCGCTGGTAGAGCTGACATGACAGACGGCCGCCGGCAACGTAGAACTGGAACAGGGTGTGGCAGGGCGGCAGAGCCATCGAGTCGACCTCGGCGACGTTCCAGGCGCTGACGATCAGCCGCCGTGAAGTCGGCTCGCTGCGGATCCGTTCGATCACCGCGGCGATCTGGTCGATCGACCGGCCGTCCTGGGTCGGCCAGGACCGCCACTGCGAGCCGTAAACGGGACCGAGGTCGCCGTGCTCGTCAGCCCATTCGTCCCAGATCGACACGCCGTGCCGGTGCAGGAAGTCGATGTTCGTGTCGCCGCGAAGGAACCACAGCAGTTCGACGATGATCGATCGCAGGTGCAAGCGCTTGGTGGTCAGCACCGGAAAGCCGTCCGCGAGGTCGTAGCGCAACTGCCTGCCGAACACGCTGCGCGTCCCGGTGCCGGTGCGGTCGTCGCGGACCACGCCCTCCTCCAGCACTTCCCGCAGCAGGTCGAGGTACTGGCGCATCGCGGTCGCCTCACGTTCCGGTCCGCGGGAACCGCCGATCCCCCGAACGCCCCACCGATTCTCTACTCCG
The DNA here is from genome assembly GCA_965220845.1 of Candidatus Multivorans sp. Classification (GTDB taxonomy): domain Bacteria; phylum Acidobacteriota; class Thermoanaerobaculia; order Multivoradales; family Multivoraceae; genus Multivorans. The sequence continues at coordinate 1,942,565 of CBDCRA010000005.1, read as the reverse complement.
CCGGCGAGATCCGCAGATTGCGGAAGTGGGCGACGGTGGAACCTTCCATCCACAGTGCGACCTTGCCCCGGCCGTCCGCTCCGGACTTCAGATCGTTGACGATCAGGGTCGGCCGGGCCGCTCCGTTTACGTACAGCCTGGCCTTCTCGCCCGCCACTTCGATCTTCACCGCGATCCACTCAGCCGGACCGATGTCGACGTAGGTCTCGTACTGGCCCGGCGTCTCCGCGCGCAAGCGGAACCAGGTCCAGTGCGGGTGGGAGATGTACTGCGCGCTGTGGTTGCGGCGGAGCTGGTCCTCCGCCCGGCCGTTGGTCGGCCGCAGGTAGAAGCAGTCGTAGGTCTCTTCGTCCTCCTGGACCCGGAACGCGACGCCGACGAAGCCGCGCGCGCCACCCTGGGCCCCCGGCGCCGGCTGGCCGGCCAGCTCGACCTCGATCGTGCCATCGCTGAACTCCACGCCCTCGACGATCGCGAGGAAGTCCCTCCGCGACTCCTCAAAGGCCGCCGGACCCGGTCTCTCGCCACGGGCCCGCAGTTCCGCCATCACCTCGCGGCGCTCCGCGGCGATCGCCCCGAGCACCTCCGGGTCGCCGGCGACGCGTAGCGCGGAGCGGCCGTCGAGAGCCTCGCCGCGGACCTCGACGTTCAGCAGGCGGAAGTCGTCGGCCGACGGAAGTTCCCGGTGCCATCCGGCCTCCTGGCTCAACACCGGAACGGCGGCCGAAATCGAAAGGAGAACGAGAGTCAATCCGTAACGACGAACAGGCATCGGCAGTTCCTCCCCAACCCTCAGACTAGCAGCCGTCAGGCCCCCTCCAGCAGCCGCAGCAGCGCCGTCCTCTGCTCGTCGTCGGCGACTCGACCGAACTTGCGGCGCAGCCGCCGCCGGAGGTACGAGCGCTCCCAGCGCGGCCGGTGGAGGTCGTAGTAGCGCAACTGGGAGGCACGGTAGAAGCGTTCCACTTCGGGGGACAGGAGCCGCGTCCCGCGACGCCCCGTCGTGACGCCGCGCGCGTGCCGGGCGCGGGCGCCCTCCACCTGACGCTGACGCCAGCCCTTCCGCGCCAGCCGCAACCCGAGGTCGGCGTCCTCGAAGTAGAGGAAGAAGCCCTCGTCGAAGCCGCCGACTCCCTCGAACGCGCTCCGGCGCACGAGCAGACAGGCGGCCGAGAACCAACCCGGCCCGAGAAAGGGATTCAGCAGCTTCGGCAGGAGACGGTGGTTCCATGAAGCGCCCTCAAAGCGGTTGCGGAACCTCTGGACCGCTTCTCCCGCGACGCCCGCGCGAGGCGCCCAGACAAACTGGGGCGGGCCGTCCGGGTAATGAAGGGCCGGCGCCGCGACGCCGAGGCGCGAGTCCGCATCGAGCGCTTCCTCCAGCAGGAGCAGGGACGGTCCGTCGATCCAGGCGTCCGGATTCAGGAGCAGCAGGTAGCGGCCCGCCGCATGCCGGGCCGCCGTGTTGCAACCCGCGCCAAAGCCGACGTTGCGCTCCAGGGGAATCAGCCGAACCGGCGGCGCCGAATCCGACACCGGCGCCTGGAACTCGCGAACCGCCTCCGTCGAACCGTCCGTGGAGGCGTTGTCGACCAGGACGATCTCAAGGCTCCCGTCCTGAGTCCCGCGCTCGCCGGCGACGGCCGACAACCGCTCCAGGCACTCCTGAAGATGCGGCCCCGCGTTGTGGTTGACGACCAGGACGCTGGTCGCCGGCGACTCCGCTCCGCTCATGAGCCCTGCCCCCGGCCCGTCCGCCACGCCGTTTCGAGCTCCGTGGCGAAGCGCTCGGCGGCCCGGGCCCAGGTCAGCGACCGTACGCGCTTCGAACCCTCGGCCGACGCGGACTCTCTCGCCTCGCCATCGAACAGGAGCCGCCGCAGCCCATCCGTCACCCCATCGACGTCCAGGCGGTCGCATCGAAGCGGATAGTCCGGGCACAACTCGAGCAGCGCCGGCGCGTCGGAAACGAGCGCCGGCACGCCGGCCGCCAGCGATTCGAGCGGGGGCAGGCCGTACCCCTCGTACTCCGACACATAGATCGTGCCGACAGCACCCGCGTACAGCTCCGGAAGGTCCCGGTCATCCACGTAGCCGATCCGGATCACGCGGTCGGCGCAGCCGCTCGAGCGAATCATGTGGTCCAGGTCGGCCGGCCTCGGCAACTGGTTCGTGCCGGCGATGACGAGCTGGAGCTCCTCGATGGACAGATCGCCAGCAGCCGTCGCCACCCCGACCGGCGCCACCGCCCCCAATAGCCGGGTCAGGCCGGCCAGCACCAGGTCCAGTCGCCGCCGAGGCAGGATGGAACCCAGGATCAGCAGATAGGGCTGCCGTACCCCCAGCCTCGCGAGGTTCTCTCTCGCTCCTGGAGTGCCGCGAGAAACCGATTGCCCGGCCTGCTCGAACCGGGGCGATACGCCCAGGGGCGCGACCGCGATCCGTTCCCCCGGGACGCCATACCGCCTCTGCAGTTCGGCGGCGGTACGGCCCGTGTCGGTCAGCACCCTGGTCGCCGAGCGGGCCGCGCGGCGTGCGAGGAAGCGCCGGCGCCACCTCTCCCTGAAGCCGAAGTCCCGCGGCAGGACCTCGAACGACAGGTCGTGAATCGTGACGAGCGAAGGACGAGAAGCCCCGCCAGGCAGGCTGTAGCCCGGCGAGAAGAGCAGGTCCACGGGCCGACGCCGAAGGATGCGGGGCAGTCGGACCTGCTCCCAGAGGATCGGATGCGCATCGGCACGGCGATCGAACAGGGCCTCGCAGGTACAACCCCCCGCCTCCTCTCCGGTCCAGAGCGGATGCTCGAAGGGATCACCCTTGAAGAACAGGCTCAGGCGCCAGTCGCGCGCCCGGGGCGTGCCCCGGAGAGCCGCCAGGAGCTCTTCGAGGTACCTCCCCACGCCGGTCGGCGCGCCTTCCATCTCGTAGGCGACGACGCCGATCGACTGCGGCCCCGCAGCCCCCTGCGTCATCGGGAGCCGACGGTCCGTGCGCCGTCCCCGCCTGTCATGTCGCCGTAGATGCCGATCACTTCCTCGGCTGCCCGCCGCCAGGAGAAGGTGGCCGCGCGTTCCAGACCGGCCTGGCGGTAGCGATCACGCCGCGAGGGCTCCCGCAGCAGGGCGTCGAGGCCGCGCCGGATCGCCGCCGCGTCGAAGGGGTCGACGCACAGGGCCGCGTCTCCGGCCACCTCGACCAGCGACGACCGGTTCGACGTAAGCACCGGCGTCCCGCAAGCCATCGCTTCCACCACCGGCAACCCGAAACCCTCGACCAGCGACGGATAGGCCACCACCGAGGCCGCATTGTAGAGAGCGATCAGGTCCTCCTCCGACACGGCCCCGAGGCGGCGCACGAAGTCCGGCCAGTCGCCCGCGAACACGGCGTCCCGCTTCCAGCCACCGCCGCCGACCAGCGCGAGCGGGACCCGGTTCCGCAGATCCGGAGCGAGGCCGCGGTACGCCTCGATCAGCCGGGCGATGTTCTTGCGCGGTTCCAGCGTTCCCACCGAAAGGACGAACGGCCCGTCGAGACCGAAGCGCTCGGCGAGCCGCCGTCTCGCCGCCTCCAGGCTGGCGCCATCGAATGCCGCGAAGGCGGCCGAGGCCGCCTCGTAGACCACCCGCAGCCGATCATCCGGCAACACGAACCACTTCCGCACCTCCTCGGCCGTGGCCTCCGATACGGCGAGGATCGTGGCGCCCTGCGAGACCGCTCGCAGCGTCGCCAGCAGGCACTGGTTCCGGTTCGCCGGTACGTGAAACCGCGGGTGGGTGAGAAAGGTCAGATCGTGGATGGTGAACACGACCGGTCCGTCGAAGCAGGCGGGGTCGGCGAAGGTCGGGATGTGGAACAGATCGAGATCCCGGCGCCGCGGCCAGCGGCCCGGTCCACGCCGGACGTTTCCCGGCAGTCCCTCCAGGAGCCGATTCCAGTCGCCTGCGTCGACTTCCGCGTCGAGCGCGTACAGAACGAGGTCCGGCCTGCCGCCCCGCTCCTCCGACAGCTCCGCCAGCGCCTCCAGCAGGCTGGCTGAGTACCTGGCTACGCCGTCCCGGGGCCCGAACAGCTTGCTCACGTCGAAACCGACGCGCATGCGACCTCAGGTACTCCGCGCTTCCCGCCTCACCTCGGCGCGAATCCCCCTGGCCACCGCTCGCAGCTTCCTCGCGGCGCCGGCCCTCAGGTCTCCGGTGCTCTCGAGCTGCTCGATCAACGGCAGGATGTCGGCGTGAAGCGGATCCACCCTCGCCACCTCCTTCGCCCGTGCCCACACCGCGATGCGAAAACGATCGTAGGCGCCCGCGCCGATGACGCGGCGCAGCGCCAACCGCAACGGCCGCGCAGGGCCGGAACGGGCAAGGCGTCCCAAGAAGGCAACGATGACCCGCCCCATGGCACCGGGAGGGTACAACAACCGGAGGGATTACACGTCGAGAACCGCCACCAGGCCGATCACCTCGTCGTACAGAGCCGAACGCTGCCGGCGCAGCCGCTTCACCGTATCCCTGCGAAAACCGCCGACCCAGAGCGCTCGCAGACCGTGACCGAGTTCGGCGATGAACCGGTGGTAGCGGAGGCCCAGCAGGGCGGAAAGCACGCACAGGGCCAGCATCCCCGCGACTCGTACCCACAGAGCCTCCGGCCTCCAGTCGAAGCCGGGCAGGGGCTCGGTCCAGGCCAGGCCCACGGCCAGGCTGGCCGCCATCCAGGCCATCGGCAGGATGATCAGTCCCAGGAACATCTTCAGGCCCGCCTGTTCCTTGCGGGTCACGGACAGCTTTCTCGCGCCGAGGGCAACGAGCAGCGCGGCCGGGAGGTTGACCAGGTTGCCGATCAGGACCACCGTCGGCAACAGCAGAAGCATGAGCAGCGCTTCCGCGCCAAGGAGAATCACGCGCCAGACCGTGCGTCCGAGCGGAGCGCCATCCAGGTCCCGGTCGCTCAGGCCCAGCAACCGCAGCGCCTCCCCGTAGCGCGTTACGCGGGCGACGAGCCGATCCACGACGCCGGGGTCGATCGCGCGCTGCTTTCGATACCCCGCCCAAACGCGCGCGAAGCCCTCATCCCGCTCCTGCATCGGCGCCCTCCGAAGCCTCGGAACGCCTTCACGCGCCGCCTGCTCGGCGCGCACCAGGGACCGCACCTGTTCCATTGCCCGGTGGAGCTCCCAGCTCTCGGTTGGATGGGTGACCTCGATCAGGTGCTGCTGGATCAGCCCGGTCAGGCGATCGACGAAGGTCTCCGCACGCAGATTCTCCGGCAGTTCGACCGGCGGGTAGAACGCGAGCAGGGCCCGGGAACGGAACGCGTGCTTGCGCTCGTAGTGGAGTCCCACCGGCACGAGCAGGGGATCGCCGCCGCTCTCCTGGGCGAGTTGGAACAGCCGCGCCGCTCCGGCCCGCAGCTCGAGCACCTGAGGCTCGTCGTGCGTTGCGCCTTCCGGGAAGATGGCGACGAAGGACTGCCGCGCGGCGGAAGCCAGCGCGCCGAGGCTCCGATGGTTGGCCGCCCGCCGTTCCTCGTCGCTCATGCGGGCGCCCGGTTCGCCCCGATCCCGGCGACGATACAGCGGCACGGCGCCGACGCCGCGCAACAACCAGCCGACGATCGGGAGTCGGAACAGGCCGTGGCGGGCGCCGAACGTCACGGAGCGGGGACAGAAGCCGAGAAGCAGGATGCCATCGGCCAGACCGTTCGGGTGCCAGGCAACGAGCAGGCCGCCTCCGTCCCGCGGCACGTTCTCGCTGCCGACCACCTCGACACTGCGAAAGAACAGCCTCGCCAGCAGCCGCAGAAACCACCTGAGGCCTCGCATCCTGAGCCCGCGCTCGACCGCCGCAACCACCTCCCGACCACGCTCCGTCCGATCGCCGGCAGTCTACGCCACGGACTGCACGGAAACCATCCGACCGGTCGGTTGCTTGACAACTTCCGGCCGCCCCCCTACGGTGGTTTCACCGATGAGACGGAAGGAGGTTCCATGACACCACCGGGCCATCTCCAGCCCCCGGTTGCCCCGACGCTGACCGGCGCGGGAGCCAAGCCGGGGGCCGCCGAGTCCAGGGCTTGAATGGACCCATGATTTCCGGCCGCTCGACCGTCGCCTGAACCGCCCGAGCCGTCCGAACGGACAGCGCCGAGGCAAGCCAGAACGAGTCAGGGCCCACCGGGCATAGACCGCCTACCGCGAAAACGCATCCATCCCGAGCCCGGGACACTCTGAGAGCGCAGGTTCTTCGCCTGCGCTCTCATTGCGTTTGGGTGGCCGAACACGCTTCGGGAGCGACCTTCCGTCTTAGTCCATGTGATCGCGTACATGAACTCCGCGACGCCCTGGGGCGTCGAAGCGCGGGAGGTCCAGGTGGAAGTCGCGGCCTACTTCGGCTTGCCGGCGATGCAGTTGATCGGCTTGCCCGACACCGCGGTACGGGAGAGCCGTGATCGCGTACGGGCGGCGATCCGGAGCAGCGGCTACGACCTCCAGAGCCGCAACGTCGTCATCAACCTGGCGCCCGCGGATCTGCGCAAGGAGGGCAACCAGCTCGACCTGCCGATCGCTCTCGGGCTGCTGACCGCCAATCGCGAACTCACCGCCGAGTCTCTCGAGGGCCGGATGGCCTGTGGCGAACTGGGCCTCGACGGCGAAGTGCGCCCCGTTCGAGGCGCCCTGTCCATCACGGAGCTGGCGGGAAGACTCGGCATCCGTGAAGTCCTTCTGCCGGCGGCGAACAGCCGGCAAGCCGCCTCCATCGGCGGAACGAAGGTGATCCCCGTCGCCCACCTCCGTGACGCGATCGAACACCTGACGGGCGACCGTGTCCTCACGCCGGCGACGGCGATGCCGCCACAGAGGAGCACGGACGGCACGGAGCCCGACTTCTCGGACGTCCGCGGCCAGGAAACGGCCAAGCGGGCCCTGGAGATCGCCGCGGCCGGCGGGCACAACGTCCTCTTCGTCGGGCCGCCGGGAACCGGCAAGACGATGCTTGCCCGCCGTCTGCCCGGCATCCTGCCGCCGCTCACCGGCGTGGAGGCGATCACGGTGACGAAGATTCACTCCCTGTCCGGCCTCGCGCACGGCGCCGGTGGACTGGTCTGGACTCGCCCCTTCCGCAGCCCGCACGCCGGTGTTTCCTCGTCGGGCCTGATCGGCGGCGGATCGGTTCCCCGACCCGGAGAGATCAGCCTGGCCCACGCCGGCGTGCTGTTCCTGGACGAACTGCCCGAATTCCGGCGCGATGCGCTCGAAGCGCTTCGCCAGCCGCTCGAGGACGGCGTCGTCACGGTCGTCCGGGCGAAAGCCCGGCTCACCTTCCCCGCCCGCTTCACCCTGGTCGCCGCCTGCAACCCCTGCCGCTGCGGCCACCTCGGTGATCCGCGGGCGGAGTGCGTCTGCGCGGCGGGAGACATCGACCGCTATCGCCGCCAGCTTTCCGGTCCCCTGCTCGACCGGATCGATCTCCACGTCGAGATGCCGGTTCCCAGCCTGGAGGACCTGAAGGGACCGGCCTGCGAGGGCTCCGCCGAGATCGCGGAGAGGGTGGCGGCGGCCCGCCGCACCCAGGCCTTCCGCTTCCCCGCCGGCCATCCGGAGCCCCTGAACAGCACGATGTCGCGCCGGGATCTGGAAGAGCACTGCCAACCCACCGAAGCGGCCCAGAGCCTGCTCGACGCGGCCTTCGAGCGCCTGGCCATGTCGGCCAGGGCACTGGCCAGAGCACTCAAGGTGGCTCGCACGATTGCCGATCTGGACTCCTCCCCGCGGATCGACGTCACCCACGTTGCGGAAGCGATTCAGTACCGGCCGCTGGACCGCCGCAACCCATGACGCCGACGCGCACGGCGGCCGGGCGGGGCTACCCTCCGCCTCGCCCGGCCGCCGCTCTGACGGCTCAGGCGTTTGCTGCTAAAATCGATCCCGGTCGATATGCCGCAAAGGACTCACACGATCGTTTTCGTCCCTCACTCGATGAGGCGAACGCGGCAGTTCCGGATCAGCAGCCGCTGGTTGACCGCCATCGTGGCGGCGGCCGCGCTCGTGCTCGGCGTTACAGGCTGGGTTACCGTCTATCAGGTCCGATCGGCGGTCCAGCTCCGCGACCTGGAGCGGATACAGCGCGAGAACGTGGATCTGCGCCGCTCCAACGCCTCCTTCGAGGCAAGCGTCTCCCGCCTGCAACAGGCGTTGACCGAGGCGGAGGACCGCACTCGCGACCTCGCGATCGTCGCCGGACTCGAACAGATCGTTGGCGGCGAGCCGGAGAGTCGGCTGTCGGAAGCCGGCGCCGGCGGCACCTTCACGAGCCTGAGCGCGCCGGACAGTTCCGATCTGTCTCTCCTGGAGACACGTGCGTCGCTGCTCGGAGGTCGTCTCGACGCCGTCGACGGCGCGTTCCAGGAACGTCAGCTCGTCCTCGACTCGACCCCGATGATCTGGCCGGTGCGCGGCGTGATCAACAGCGGATTCGGATTCCGGCGCGATCCGATCACCGGACAGCGAGCCCACCACTCCGGTCTCGACATCTCCGCGGATCGCGGTTTTCCGGTACTCGCGACGGCGAACGGGATCATCGTCCGCGCGGAGCGGATGGGCAACCTGGGCCGGGCCGTCTACGTGCTCCACCGCTTCGGCTACGAGACGCGGTACGGGCACCTGGCCGAGATCCTCGTCGAGGAGGGCCAGGAGGTCCAGCGCGGCGACGTCCTGGGCCGGGTCGGCAACTCCGGACGGGCGACGGGTTACCACCTGCACTACGAGGTGCGACTCGAAGGCGACCCCCGCAACCCGTTCGAGTATCTGCGGGACCAGGGCTGAGGCCCCGCTGCGTCACGAAACGCCGCGCTAGGATTCCCAGCCTTCTTCCCGGCAAGCGGTCGGCGCCACCGTCGCGCGGACCGAAGGGAACGCTCCCATGATCTCAAAGACGATCACCAAGGTCTTCGGCAGCAAGCACGACCGTGATCTGAAGCGGCTTCAGCCGCTCGTGGACGGGATCAACGCCCTCGAGCCGGAGCTCGAATCGCTGACCGACGACCAACTGCGGGCCCGGACCGGCGAGGCTCGAACCCGCCTCGAGCAGGGCGCCGGTCTCGACGACCTGCTGGTGCCCGCTTTCGCCACCGTTCGCGAGGCCTCGCGCCGCACCCTGGGAATGCGGCACTACGACGTCCAGATGCTGGGCGGCGTCGTTCTTCACCAGGGGAAGATCGCCGAGATGAAGACGGGCGAGGGCAAGACCCTGGTCGCCACTCTGCCCGTCTACCTCAACGCCCTCGCGGGCAATGGCGTCCATGTCGTCACCGTGAACGACTATCTGGCGCGACGCGACGCCGAGTGGATGGGACAGATCTACCGCTTCCTCGGTCTCGAGGTCGGTGTGATCCAGCACGGCCTGACCGACCAGGAGCGCCAGCAGGCCTACGGCGCCGACATCACGTACGGCACGAACAACGAGCTCGGCTTCGACTACCTGCGCGACAACATGAAGTTCGCGCTGGAGTCGATGGTTCAGCGGGGCCACCACTACGCGATCGTCGACGAAGTCGACTCGATCCTCATCGACGAGGCGCGAACGCCCCTGATCATCTCGGGACCGTCCGAGCAGTCCACCGAGAAGTACACGCTCGTCAACCGGATCATCCCCAGACTCGAACGCGGCGAGGAGATCCGCGAAGGCGACCGCAAGTACACGACCGGCGATTTCGTCTGCGACGAGAAGACGCACACCGCGACCCTCACCGACGAGGGCGCCGCCAAGGTCGAGAAGCTCCTCGGCGTCGGCAACCTGTTCGAGATGGAGAACATGGACGTGCTGCACGCGGTCAACCAGGGACTGCGGGCGCACCACCTCTACCGCCGCGATGTCGAGTATCTGATGGAGAACGGCCAGGTCGTCATCGTCGACGAGTTCACGGGCCGCAAGATGCCCGGCCGGCGCTGGTCCGACGGCCTGCACCAGGCGGTCGAGGCGAAGGAAGGCGTGCGGATCGAGCGCGAGAACCAGACCCTGGCGACGATCACGTTCCAGAACTACTTCCGCATGTACGAAAAGCTGGCCGGCATGACCGGCACGGCCGACACGGAGGCGGGCGAGTTCAGCCAGATCTACAGCCTCGATGTCGTCGTCGTGCCGACGAACGAGCCGATGATTCGCGACGATCGCTCGGATCTCGTCTACCGAACGGCGCCCGAGAAATGGAATGCCGTCGTCGAGGAGATCCAGGACTGCCAGAAGCATGGCCAGCCCGTGCTGGTCGGCACCGTTTCCATCGAGAACAGCGAGATGCTGTCCCGCCTCCTGAAGAAGAACCGGGTCCAGCACGTCGTGCTGAACGCGAAGTACCACGAGCGCGAGGCGGCGATCGTGGCCCAGGCAGGCCGCCGCGGCGCGGTGACGATCGCCACGAACATGGCGGGCCGCGGCACGGACATCGTCCTCGGCGGCAGCCCCGAGCAACTGGCCCGGGCCGAGGTCGACGAAGCGAAGGACCCGGAGAGCTTTGCCGAGGCTCTCGCCCGGTACGAGGAGCTCTGCGCCGCGGAACGGGAGGAAGTCGTCGCGGCCGGCGGCGTGCACATCCTCGGCACGGAGCGGCACGAGTCGCGGCGCATCGACAACCAGCTTCGCGGCCGGTCCGGCCGCCAGGGCGATCCGGGCTCCTCACGCTTCTACCTCTCCCTGCAGGACGACCTGATGCGCATCTTCGCCTCGGATCGGGTCCAGGCGCTGATGAAGCGGCTCGGCATGGAGGAAGGCGTGCCGATCGAGGCAGGCATGGTGAACCGGGCGATCGAACGCGCCCAGACCCAGGTCGAGGGCCGGAACTTCGAGATCCGCAAGAACCTGCTCGAGTACGACGACGTGATGAACAAGCAGCGCGAGGCGATCTACGAGCTGCGCCGCGACATCCTCCTCGGCCGCGAGGGACGGGACTACGTGACGCGGATCGCCGGCGACGTCGTCGACTACCTGATCGACCGGCACTGTCCAGCCAAGGCGGACCCCCGGGACTGGCAGATCGACGGACTGCGCTCCGAGATCCGCGTCTTCTTCGACCTCGAAGAACAGGACCTCGGGGATTCGCTGGATGAACTCGGTACGGAGGAGTTGCGCGAGGCGATCCTGGGTGCGGCCGAGCGGAGCTACGGCGAGAAGGAGGAAGCCCACGGCGCCGAGGCGCTACGCGCCGCCGAGCGCCACCACATGCTCCGCGTCGTCGACTCTTCCTGGAAGGATCATCTGCTCGCCCTCGACCACCTGAAGGAGGGGATCGGCCTCCGGGGCTACGGCCAGCGCGATCCGAAGAACGAGTACAAGCGCGAGAGCTACGAGCTGTTCACGGAGATGAAGGAACGAATCGAGGACACGATCATCAAGGATCTGTTCCGTCTGCGTCCCATCTCCGCCGAGGAGATCGCGGAGCTGGAACGCCGGCGTCGGGCGCTGCGCCCCGCGGACATGAGCTTCCGCCACCCGAGCGCCCTCGGCCTTCCCGCTCCCCCAGCCGGATCGCAGCCGGGCCCGGGCCCGGGTATGCCGGGGATGCCCGCTGGTGCCCCCCCGGGTGCCGCCCCCGGCGGCTTCCCGCCGCCCCAGGCGTCCGGCGGCCCACCCATGCGCCCACAGAAGCCCCGCACCGTCGTCCGCTCCCAGGCGAAGGTCGGCCGCAACGCCCCCTGCCCCTGCGGTTCCGGCAAGAAGTACAAGAAGTGCTGCGGCGCCGTCGCCGTGTAGAGGTCGACACCGCGTCCGCGCAGGCCTGACTGCCGAGGACCGCTCGCCTGCCGGGTGCGTCGCAGCTTGCCAGTTGATAGCGTTCGGCATGGAAACGTCGGATTCAGGGGGTGGCACCCCCGCACTTGCCCTCACCTTCGACGATGTCCTCCTGGCCCCGGGCCTGTCGGAGGTGCATCCGAACGATGTCCGCCTCGGCACCCGCGTCACGCGCGGGATCGAACTGAACATCCCTCTGATCTCGGCCGCGATGGACACCGTGACCGAGGCCGAGCTGGCGATCGCCCTGGCCCAGGAAGGCGGCATCGGGGTGATCCACAAGAACCTCTCGATCGAAGCCCAGGCCACCGAAGTCGACCGGGTCAAGCGCTCCGAGGCGGGGATGATCGTCAACCCGATCACGATCCGGCCCGAGCAGCGCATCCACGAGGCGCTCGACCTGATGGCCCGCTTCAAGATCTCCGGCGTACCCGTCACCGACGGCGAGGGGCACCTGGTGGGCATCCTGACCAACCGCGACCTCCGGTTCGAGACGAACACGAGTCGTCCCGTGTCCGAACTGATGACGCATGAGAACCTGGTCACGGTTCCCCAGGGAACGACGCTGGAACAGGCCAAGGCGCAGCTTCACCAGCACCGGATCGAGAAGCTGCTGGTCGTGGACGACGACGGCAACCTGAAGGGCCTGATCACCGTCAAGGACATCCAGAAGATGATGGAGTATCCGATCGCCTGCAAGGACGACCTCGGTCGCCTTCGAGTGGCGGCGGCGGTCGGCACGGCCGGCGACTACCTGGAACGGGCGCGGGCGCTGGCCTCGGCCCAGGCCGACGTGCTCGTCGTGGACTCCTCCCACGCGCACAGTCGCGGCGTGCTCGGTGCATTGACCGGAATCCGCGAGGCGCTGCCCGACGCCCAGCTCCTGGTCGGCAACGTGGCGACCGCCGAAGGTGCCCGTGCGCTCGTCGAACGCGGCGCGGACGGAATCAAGGTCGGCATCGGCCCGGGCAGCATCTGCACTACCCGCGTCGTCACCGGCGCCGGCATGCCCCAGGTCACGGCAATCCGCGACGCCGCTTCCGAAGCCGGCGAAGTGCCCATCGTTGCCGACGGCGGCATCCGCTTCTCCGGCGACCTGACGAAGGCGCTGGCCTGCGGCGCTCACAGCGTCATGGTCGGCTCTCTGCTCGCCGGCACCGAGGAAAGCCCCGGCGAGACGATCCTCTACCAGGGCCGCAGCTACAAGGCATACCGCGGAATGGGTTCCCTCTCCGCGATGGCCGAGGGCAGCGCCGACCGGTACTTCCAGTCCGATGACGAACCGCTTTCGAAGCTGGTGCCCGAGGGCATCGAAGGCATGGTCCCGCACAAGGGCAGCGTCCACCAGGTGATCGCCCAACTGACTGGCGGCCTGCGCTCCGGCATGGGCCTCTCGGGCTGCGCGAGCATCTCCGAACTGCGCACCGCCGCCCGCATGGTCCGGGTCACCGCCGCGGGCCAGAAGGAGGGCCACGCGCACGACGTCGTCATCACGAAGGAAGCGCCCAACTACTGGGTCGACCGGAGTTAGGGAGCAACGTGGTCGCTGCTTCGCGGCGCGCCCTTTTCAGAAGCCGGCGGGGGCGCGGCGCACCCAGTCCGCCAGGCGCGGGGATCGAGATCGTAGGGCAAGGGCGTGAGATTCGTCATGCCGTCCCCGGTAACGACGACGAGATCCTCGAGCCGCACTCCCCACCCGGCGTCCGGATCGTAGAGCCCGGGCTCGATCGTGACCGCGTCGCCGGCGACGAGTTCCTCCGTGCCCGGCCCGGTCTTCCGAAAGCTCGGCAGCTCGTGCAGTTCGTAGCCGACGCCGTGGCCGAGGAGGTGGAAGTAGCCGGTCTGAGCGCCGGGGTTCCGGTCCGGCACCTCGAAGCCCTCCTTCTCGAACAGGCGGCACACGCGCTCGTGCAGGGTCCAGCCGCGAACGCCGGGGCGAACCGCTTCGAGACTGGCCTTGAGCGCCTCCAGCACGAGGCCGTGCGCCCGCAGCAGAGCCTCGGGTGGTTCGCCGACACAGAAGGTCCTCGTGCAATCGGCGAACAGCCGAGCCCGCGGGAACAGATCGACGACCAGAGATTCGCCGGCCCGCAGCACCCGGTCGGGCGTACCCGTGCTGTGGCCGGTGGCGCCCTCCTCCGCCGGAGCGACGATGGAGCTCTCCGGCTGTTCCAGGGCGTGGCCGGCGAACACCTGTGCCGCGAGCGCCTTGACCCTGGCCACGGTGACACGCTCTTCGTGCAGCCAGAGTTCCCCACGTCCCCGGACCGAACTCTCGGCCAGCATCCGCGCCACCGATTCGAATGCCTCCACCGTGGCACGGGCGGCGGCGGCCATGCCATCGATCTCGCTCCCGGTCTTTCTCCGCCGCAACGCCAGCATCAGTGGCCGGCCCGAGACCGGCTGCCGGCCTCCCTCTTCGAGCGTCCGGGCCAGTGCCAGGGCGGCTCCGGCGGGCGGCCGTCCGGCGAGGACGACCCTGCCGCCGCCGATCCCGGCGCGCTCGAAGGCGGCGTTCACCGCCGCCGCGAGGATCTCGTCGCGGCTCTTGCTGTCCTTGCGCAGCGTCTCCATGTCGAAGTCGGCCGGGTGCAGCAGTTCGACACCATCCGCCTCCGCCCGGGCAGCCTCTTCCCGCTCCATCGACGTGAAGTACGCGAGGCAAACGCCACCGCCGTGCGCCACCACGCAGGCCTCTCTCAGCCGGGCGCCTCCGACAAAGGGAGCCAGGTCCGGGTCACGGCTCGAGCCGGCCAGGACCACGAGCGCCTCGGCCTTCTCCTCGGCAAGAAGCGCCCCCAGGAGCTCGCTGCGCGGCCAGGTCATCCCGCCGGGGCCAGGTTCCGGATCAGACGTGATCGTTGAGGAAGGCCTCGAAGCGCATCTTCGGCGCGGCGCCGGTCATGCGGCCCAGGATCTCGCCGTCCCTGAACAGGATGAAGTGCGGGATGCCCTGCACGCCGTAGCGAACGGCCACGTCCTGTGCGTGGTCGACGTCCAGCTTGGCGATGCGGAGGCGCCCGTCGTACTCCCCGGCCAGCTCGTCAAGGATCGGCGCCACCATCCGGCACGGGCCGCACCAAGTCGCCCAGAAGTCCACCAGCACCGGGGTGTCCGACCCCAGTACCTGATCATCGAAGCTCTGGCTGTCCACGTTGAAGATCTGTTCACTTGCCATCGGTTGGGTCCTCGTATCAGTTCAACTCTCGTCAACTCTCCGTACGTCGAAAGTACTCCCTTGCCGCGTCCGCATCCCGTCCGATCTGGGCGGACAGGTCCATCATCGACGAAAAGAGCTTCTCCTCCCGAAGGTGGCGGCAGAACGAGAGGTGCACCCGCTCGCCGTACACGTCGCTCGAGAAGTCGAGGATGTGGCTCTCGATCACCCGCCTGTAGTTCTCGTAGACGGTGGGCCGCGTGCCGATGTTCGTGACCGACCGGAAGGTCGCCTCGAAGCTGGGAAAGTAGACCTTGGTCACATAGACGCCGTTGTTGGGGTAGAGCTCGTTTTCCGGCGCCAGGTTGATCGTCGGCCAGCCGAGCCGCTGACCCATGCGGTCACCCTGGGCGATCGTGCCCATCATCGCGTACGGGCGGCCAAGCAGGCTGTTCGCCTCCTCGATCCGGCCGTCCAGGACGAGACTCCGAATTCGGCTGCTGGAAACCCGCTCACCGTCGGTTCGAACCTCGTCGATCTCCACCGCCGCGAAGCCCAGGGACGCGCCCATCTCCTTGAGCAGCGCGATATCGCCTTCCCGCCTCCGTCCGAACGTGAAGTGGGAGCCGACGTAGAGCTCGGCGACCGCCAGCCTTCCGTGCAGGAAATCCCGGACGAACGTCCGCGCCCGGGTGTTCGAGAAGTCGTGAGTGAAGCTGATCGTCAGCACGTAGTCCAGGCCGGCTTCCCGCAGCAGCTCCTCCTTCTGTGCCTGCGTCACGAGCCGGGGCGGCGCGTCGTCCGGACGGACGACGCTCAGCGGATGGGGATCGAACGTGATGACCGCGGAAGGCGCCCCGAGTTCGCGCGCGCGGCCCGTGACCATGTCGAGCACGCTCTGCTGCCCGATGTGGATGCCGTCGTAGTTGCCGATCGTCGCAATGACTCCGCGCGGCAGTTCGGTCGAAGCGATGGCGTCGCGGATCGCCTGCATCAGGAACCTGCCTCCAGGGCCGGCGACCCGGCCGTTGAAGCGGCGGCGTCAAAGCCCACGAGTCGGCCGACGGAGTCGTCGGCGAAGGCGTCGGTGATCTCCACGTCGGCGATCCGGCCGGCCACGAGCCCGAGAGGCAACGGACCATTTCCAGCCGCGTCGTTGATCAGGACGCGACCGTCGACCTCCGGCGCCAGTCCCTGGTGCCGTGCCTGGAGCAGGTGCTCGGTCTCTTCGCACGGCCCCTCGATCAGCATCGGCAGCGTCCTGCCGACCAGACGCCCGCGACGTTCCAGCGCGATCTGCCGCTGCAACTCGAGCAGGCGCTCCCTGCGTTCCTCCGCGATCCGGCGCGGCACCTGCCCTGGCAGGGACGCCGACGGCGTGTCGCTTTCGGGACTGTAGACGAACGCGCCCAGGTGGTCGAAGCGAACCTCGGAGACGAACTCGAGCAACCGTTCGAACGCGGCTTCGTCCTCGCCGGGAAAACCGACGATGAAGGTCGTCCGCAGGCTCATCTCCGGGTCGAGTTCGCGCGCTCGCTCGAAGATCCGGCGGTAGCGGTCGGCCGATCCGCCCCGGCGCATTGCCCGCAGCACCTCCCGGTCGCTGTGCTGGAGCGGCATGTCGAGGTAGGACGCCAGCCGCGGCTCGCTCGCCATGAGCTCCAGCAGGGACTCGTCCAGAGTGGTCGGATAGGCGTAGAGGAACCGGATCCAGTCCGCGTCCGTCTCCGCTAGCAGCGACTCCACCAGGCGCAGAAGACCGTGCCGGCCGTAGCCCAGGTCCTCGCCGTAGCGCGTCGTGTCCTGGGCCACCAGCACCAGCTCACGGGCGCCCCGCTCGACCAGGTCCCGCGCCTCGAGGACCAGACTCTCGACCGGTCGACTGCGCAGGCGGCCTCGCCAGACGGGAATCGCGCAAAAGGTGCACGGGTTGTTGCAGCCCTCGGCGACCTTCAGGTACGCATAACCGCCGGTGGTCAACAGCCGGGAGTCGCGGTGGTCGAACACCAGGTGGGATGCCGCGGGTTCGGCCGCCGGGCTGCCGCCGAGCTGCACCAGCGCGCCGACCTGCCGCAGGGAATCGAGGTCGACGAAGCCGTCGATCTCCGGAATCTCGGCGGAAAGCTCCCGACCATAACGGTTGGCCATGCAGCCCGCGACCAGCACCTGTCGTACCGACTCGCCGGCATCCGCCTTGCGGGCGGCGGCGTCCAGGATGGCGTCGATCGACTCTTCCCGAGCCTCGTCGATGAAGCCGCAGGTGTTCACGATGACCGTGTCGGCCCGGTCCAGATCCGCGACCAGTTCGAAACCCTGACCGTCGAGGACGCCGAGCATCACCTCGCTGTCGACGTGGTTCTTCGCGCAGCCGAGACTCACCAGACCGACACGGTGTCCGGCCGCGTCGGCCGGCGGGCCGGCCTCCACCCTCCTCGCGGGGGTCGACACGGTTCCCTAGAAAGCGACAGCCGCTGCCTGGCGCGGTGCCCGGCCCGAAGGATCGAGGTCGTCCAGGAGCTTCTCGCGGCCGATGTGCCGGCCTCCCATCACATCCTGTGCGGTGCGGTACTTCAGGTCGTCCTCGTTGTGCCAGAGCTCGCGGAAGAGCTCCTTCACCCGCCGCCGCGACATGCGGCAGAAGAGATCGCAGAGCGCCGCGGAGTGAGCGGCGTCCGCCGCGCCGGCCTGCTCCTCGGAGTGGGCGCGGGAGACCGAGGCGGCCATTGCGAACAGTTCGTTGACGACGTCGACGAGCCGGAACAGGAACATCTGCCGGCGCTCCATCTTCTCCCGGTAGACCAGCATCCCGTGGAAGCTCTCGCGCGCGAGCTTGCGCGCCGCCCGGTCGATGAAGCGGAGGTGCTTTCCGTGCTTTCCGTAGCCCGCGTAGCGGGGCCAGCGGCTCCAGGCCAGCCAGCGGGTCGGATACCACCAGGCGTAGAACAGGCCGATCTTCGGCAAGGCCAGGAGTTTGGCGCCCGTGCCGGCTCGCCGGTCGATCAGCGTGCCCGCCACCTGCAGGTGCTTGTCGACCGCTTCGCGAGCCATGATCAGGTGCATGATCTCGCTCGAACCCTCGAAGATGCGGTTGATCCGGAAGTCCCGCATCATCCGCTCGATGCCGACCGGGTCCTCGCCGCGGTCGCGCAGGGACGATTCCGTCTCGTAGCCGCGGCCGCCGCGCACCTGCATCGTCTCGTCGATGATCTGCCAGCCGCGCCAGGTGTTCCACTCCTTGCAGGCGGCACTCTCGAGGCGCAGGTCGAGCCGCTTGTCGTTCGACATGTGGCTGGCCAGCTTGACGATCGCCTCCATCGCGAAACCGTAAGCCGCGATGTCCGAGATCTTCTGCGCGATCGCCTCGTGCTTGCCGATCGGTACGCCCCACTGGATCCGGCTGCTGCCGAACTCGCGCACCGCCTTGAGGCAGTACTTGGCCGCGCCCACCGAACTGTTCGGTATCGACAGGCGGCCGTCGTTGAGCGTCGTCAGTGCGATCTTGAGACCCCTGCCCTCCTTGCCGATCAGGTTCTCCTTCGGCACCTTCACGTTGTCGAAGGTGATGATGCCGTTGGCCAGGGCGTTGAGCCCCATGAAGTGGCAACGGCGCTCGACCTCGACGCCCTCCCATTCCGTCTCGACCACGAACGAACTGATCTTCTCGGTCTCAGGGTCCATCGCCATGACGACCAGCAGCTTCGCCTTCGTGCCGTTCGTGCACCAGAGCTTGGTGCCGTTGAGCACGTAGAAGTCGCCGTCGAGGACGGAGGACGTCGACAGCCGGGCCGGGTCGGAACCGACCTCGGGCTCGGTCAGGGCGAAGGCGGAGATCTCGCCCGAGGCGCAGCGCGGCAGGTACCTCCGCTTCAGTTCCTCGCTGCCGAAGAGATTCACCGGCTGCGGCACGCCGATCGACTGGTGGGCCGAGAGCAGGGCGGTCAGGTTGCCGTCGAACGAGCCGATCAGCTCCATCACCTGGGCGTACTCGACCTGGTCGAAGCCGAGACCACCGTACTCCGTCGGGATCTTCATGCCGAAGGCGCCGAGCCGCGCGAGACCGTCGATCACGTGGTCGGGGTAGTCCTCAGACACGTCGATCTCGACCGGGTCGACCTCGTCACGCAGGAAGTCCGTGAGCGCCGAGTAGAACGACTCGAACTCCGGCCGCCACTCGTCGCGGGAGGGATACGGGCTGATCAGGTCGAAGCGGAAGTTGCCCAGGAAGAGTTCCTTCATGAAGGAAGGGTTCTTCCACTCCTTCTGGCGGGATTCCTCCGCGACCGCGCGCGCCTTCTCTTCACTGACCTGAACCTGTTGCTGGCTCATCGACTCGGCTCCTGTTGGGTGCTGGCTGGCAAGGTCCGCCCCGACTTCCCGGGCGGGCGCGCATTCTATCCGTCCACGTCGCGTCCGGCCACGGCGCAATCAGGGGCGCCCGGCGCCCCAACCGCCACCGCCCGGCGTCTCCAGCACCAGGAGATCCCCGGGCATCACGTCGGCCTGGTCGACCGAGGCGAGTTCCTGGACGCCGCCGACGGTACGCAGGATACGGGCGCGGCCGGTACTGCCGCTCTTCCCGCCGTCGACGCCGTAGGGACGCTCCACACGGTGCTGGCCGAGCACGGATACCTTCTGGGGGGTGAGGAACCGCAACTCGCGGCGCAGGCCGTCGCCGCCCTGAAACCGGCCCGCTCCACCGGAGCCGGGACGCAGGCCGAACCTCTCGAGGCGGACCGGATACCGGTGCTCAAGCACTTCGGGGTCGGTGATGCGCGTGTTCGTCATGTGGGTATGGACGCCGCTCGCCCCCCGGAACCCCGGTCCGGCCCCGGCCCCGCCGCCGACCGTTTCGTAGTAGCCGAAGGTGTCGTCGCCGAACAGGGTGTTGTTCATCGTGCCCTGCCCGCAGGCGCAGAGTCCGAACGCCTTGATCAGCGTGTCGACGACCCGCTGGCTCGTCTCAACGTTGCCGCCGACGACAGCCGGGCAGCGCCTCGGATCGGCCGGGAACTCCGGGTTCAGCATGCCGCGCGGGATCTCGATCTCGACTGGTTCGAGCAGCCCCTCGTTGAGCTGGAGCGGCACCCCGATCAGCAAGCGCAGCACGTAGATCGTGGCGCTCCGCACGATCGCCGGCGTCGCGTTCAGGTTGCCGGCGTGGACAGGTGCGCTGCCCGTGAAGTCGATCCGCGCCGAACCGCGATCCACCGTCACCGCGACTTCGATCGGCGAACCGTCGTCCAGACGTTCCCGGGCGTGAAACGACTGGCGGCCCGTGCTCCGCACGTGGTCTTCCAGCGCCGACCGCATCCGGTCGGCGGCGCGCGAGAAGAGCGCCGACATGTAGCGCCGCACCTCCTCCTCGCCCGCGTCCGCGGCGAGCTGGCGAAGGGCCGCCACGCCACGCCGGTTGGCGGCCACCGCCGCGCCCAGGTCGGCCAGGTTCTCCGCCACCGAGCGGGAGGGGGCCGGGCCGCCGGCCAGCAGGGCCTCGATCCGCTCCCACTGCGGCTCCCCTGCCCGTACCAGGTACTGAGGCGCGATGACCACGCCCTCTTCCGCCAGGCTGCGGGCCTCGGGCGGCATCGATCCCGGCCGGATGCCGCCCAGCTCGGCGTGGTGTGCCCGGTTGGCGACGTAGCCCAGCAGCCGGCCGTCCACGAAGACGGGAGAAATGACCGTGATGTCGGGCAGGTGGGAGCCACCGTAGCCCGGGTGGTTCGTCACCGCGACATCGCCGGCCCCGAGCTCGAGTTCCGCCGCGACCCGTCGCACGCATTCGCCGAGCGCGCCGAGGTGGACCGGAATGTGGGGCGCGTTGACCAGCAACCGCCCTTCCGCGTCGAGCATCCCGCACGAGAAGTCGAGACGCTCCTTGACGTTCACCGACATCGCCGTCCGCTGCAGCATCACGCCCATCTCGGACGCGATGGCGGCGAACCGGTTCGAGAACAGCTCCAGCCGGACGGGATCCACCGGCGGAGTCTACGCGGGCCGACATCGAGTCGCTAAGGTACCGCTCCGACAACCGCCAATACACCAGAACTGCCGGACCCTGGAGCGCGATGATGACACTCAGCACGATGATGGACTTCCCGCTGACGATCCGGATGATCTTCGATCACGGACGCCGCGTGCATGGAGACAGCCGGATCATCACCTGTCAGGCGGACGGCGCACGGATCGGCACCTACGCCGAAGTCGCGGAGCGCAGCGCCCAGCTCGCCCACGCGCTCAAGGGCCTCGGCATCCAGCCGGGAGACCGGGTCGGCACCTTCGCCTGGAACAACCAGGAACACCTGGAGGCCTACTTCGCGATCCCCTGCATGGGCGCGGTGCTTCACACCCTGAACATCCGCCTGTTCCCGGAGCAGTTGACCTACGTCACGAACCACGCCGAGGACCGCGTGGTGATCGTCGACGACTCCCTCGTTCCGCTCATCGGGCAGGTCGCGGCCGACCTCGAGACGGTCGAGCACTTCATCGTCGTCGGCGACGGCGACGCTTCGCCGCTCGAGGCGGGCGGCGCGACCATCCACCGCTACGACGAGATGATCGCCGGCCAACCGACCACCTTCGACTGGCCAGAGATCGACGAGCGGGCCGCCTGCGCCATGTGCTACACGAGCGGCACCACCGGCAACCCGAAGGGCGTCGCCTACAGCCACCGTTCGTCCTTTCTGCACGCCCTGGGAGTGGCTTCCGGCGGCGCCCTCGGCATCAGCCAGGCGGACAGCATCCTGGCCATCGTGCCGATGTTCCACGCGAACGCCTGGGGCCTGCCCCACGTCGGCTGGTTCACCGGCGCCGACTTCGTGATGCCCGACCGCTTCCTGCAGGCGGAGCCCCTGTGCCGGATCATCGCCGAGCATCGGCCGACCCTCTCCGGGGCCGTGCCGACGATCTGGAATGACGTCCTTCGCTTCTCGGAGAGCCATGAAGTCGACTTCTCCTCGTTCCGCGCCGTCCTCTGCGGCGGCTCCGCCGTGCCGCGATCCCTGATCGAGGGGTTCCGGGACCGTTTCGGCGTCGACATCATCCAGGGCTGGGGCATGACGGAGACCTCGCCCCTGGCGGCCATGGCGATTCCCCCGCGCGGCACGCCCCGTGAGGAAGAGGTCGACTGGCGGGTCAAGACCGGCCGCATCATCTCCGGCGTCGAGATCCGGATCACGAACGACGCCGGCGACGTCATGCCCTGGGACGGCGAGGCGGTCGGCGAGATCGAGATCCGCGGCCCCTGGATCACCGGCTCGTACTACCTCGACGACGATCCCGAGAAGTTCCACGACGGCTGGCTGCGGACCGGCGACGTCGCCTCGATTGATCCGAAGGGCTTTCTGCAGATCACCGACCGGGCCAAGGACGTGATCAAGTCCGGCGGCGAGTGGATCTCGTCCGTCGACCTGGAGAACGAACTGATGGGCCACCCGGCCGTCGCCGAAGCCGCCGTCGTCGGCGTTCCGGACGACCGCTGGGACGAGCGGCCCCTCGCCTGTGTCGTCCTGAGCGACGGCGCCGAGGCGGACCCCGGCGAGCTCAGGAGCTACCTGGCCGATCGCGTCGCCCGCTGGTGGGTGCCTGAGCGCTGGACCTTCATCGACGAGGTCCCGAAGACCAGCGTCGGCAAGTTCGACAAGAAGGTCCTGCGGGCCCGGTACGGGGAGGGCGAGCTGGACGTTCTGACCTAGCTCAGTCGCCCGACACGCCCAGGTGCTCGTTGAACCAGGCGACGAGCGCGCTCGAAGCGCGCTCGCCGTCCTCGCCGCGGAAACCGTGGGCGGCGCCCTCGATCACGACGAGCTTCGACGTCACGTTCGCCTCGTCGAAGGCGGCCTTGATCCTCTCGCTGTGGCTGAGCGGCACGAGTTCGTCCTGGTCGCCGTGAATCAGCAGCGTCGGCGGGTCGTCCTCGCTGACGAACAGGACGGGTGATATCCCGGCGGCCTTCTCGGGGTCGAAGTCGAGCGCGGGGAAGCGCTCGTTCGGACCGGTCAACCCCTGCAGGTCGACCGGCGGGAAGTAGGCAACGACCGCCGCGACGCGGTTGCCGGTCTGCTCGATGGGATCCTTGCTGTCACTCTTCCCCTCGTCCGAGGCATTGCCGAGCATCAGGGAGAGGTGGCCGCCCGCGCTGCCGCCTGTGACGCCCAACCGTTCCGGGTCCACGCCGAAGTCGTCCGCGTTGAGCCGGATGTACCGGACCGCGCGACGCACGTCCGCGACCGCCTCCGGCACCTTGAACAACGGGGCCGAGCCGTGGCGGACCATGAACACGGCGTAGCCGTTGTCCAGCAGATCGCCGATCGCACCGAACCGGCGTCCCTCACCGGATGCAATCCCGTGCGGGTCGGACCAGCGCGAGAACCACCCGCCGCTGACCATGAACAGGACACCGGCGCCGTTCTGCTCGGCCGGTACCAGCGCATCGAAGGTGAGCGCCATGCCCATCTTGTGACCGTAGACCACGTCGGCGCGGACCTTGGTCTCGGAGCCCGCCGACAGCGGCGCGGCGAGAAGGGCGGCGGCGATCAGGACGACGACGGCTTGTTTCAGGACTGTCTGTTTCACTGGGTTCTCCCTGTTCTCGGTGTGTACGGGCGGCCGCATCCGCTCTCGGTTGCTAGGGCCGCGCTCCTCCCGCCGTTTCCTGCGGCGGCGCCTGGGGTTTCATCCGTTCGGCGGCAACCATATCCGCCACGTCGGCGAGCAGCTTCTTCGCGTCATAGACGATCCCGTCCTTGATCGTGTAGCGGACGCCGCCGACCCGCTCGGGGCGGCCGGTGTCGTCATTCAGCCTGACGGCGCCCGTACCGTAGAGCACCTTCAGGTTGGCGATCGGGTTTTCGTCCACGACCAGGAGATCGGCGAGCATCCCCTCGCGCACGATCCCGAACTCGATCTCCGCGTCGCTCGCCTTCACGAGTTCCTCGGCGCCGTGCATCGTCGCCGAGCGGATCACCTCGAGCGGATGGAAGCCTGCCTCCTGCAGCATCTCGAGTTCGAGGATCGTGCCGAAACCGTAGGTCTGGTAGATGAACCCCGAATCCGAACCCACGGTGACCCGGCCGCCGCGGTTCTTGTACTCGTTCAGGAACCGCATCCAGACGCGGTAGAAGTTCTTCCAGGCCACCTCGTCCGCCGTCGTCCAGTAGAACCAGTAGGAGCCATGGTCCAGGCGGCTGGGGGCATAGAACTCGGCCAGGCTGGGCAGCGTGTAGTCCGCGTGCCAGTCGGCGTTGCGCGCCCGCATCACGTCGCGACTGGCAGAGTAGATCGTCATCGTCGGGTTGATGAAGAAGTCGAGTTCCAGGAACTCCTCCAGGAGGGCGTTCCAGCGCTCGCCGCCCGGCTCGACCAGCCTCCACTGCCGGGCCACCTGGCCGAAGCGGAACTGCTCGTCCATGTAGTTCATCTCGGCCGGCCAGGGCTGCACGTCGTGAGCTTCATACATCGACTCGAACAGGCCGTAGAAGTGGGTCATCCCGACGAGCCCCAGCCGGGCGGCGTCGATCGCGTTCATGTGCGCCACTCCCATCTGGTCGAGATGGGCGGTCGACCCCATGCCAAGACTCCTCGACTCGTCCAGCAGCGCCGCCATGATCTTCGGCGGGAAGGCGCCGAGCTTGAGACCGTCAACGCCCTTCTCGTGCGCGTAGCGCACCCACTCGCGGGCATCCGCGGGAGTGCGAATGTCCCGGTCCTTCCACTCCTTGCCGCTGCCCGGACGCTGGTAGGAAACGAAACGCGGCGCGGTGATCTCGTTCCTGCGGCTGCGTTCCTTCTCGCTCAGGTCCCACTCGAGCGGCCCGGTGGGCACGCCCCGCGCCGTCGTGATGCCGTGCGCCAGCCACAGCTTGTAGACATAGTCCGCGCGCGGCGCCTTGGGCACGCCGCCGGTGTGAACGTGAAGGTCGACCAGCCCCGGCAGCACCCAGGAACCGGAGAGATCGAGCTCGTGGTCGGCGTCCTTCGGCCGCCTGCTCTCGTCGATCTCGGTGTTGGCCATGCCGAGGCTCTTGATCTCCTCGATCCGGTTGCCCTCGATCACGATGTCGACCGGGCCCATCGGCGGCGCGCCGGTGCCGTCGACCACCATCACGCCGCGCAGTATCAGACGGTCGAATGGCCCTTCGCCCTCGTCCGCGGGCCGCGGCGGCGCCGGCTCGACCTGCTTCTCTTCCTCCTCCGCCGCGACGACGGGTACCGCCGCCAGCCACGTCAGAGACAGGCAGGCCAGGCTCAGAAGAAGAACGTGCCCTGCCGCACGCTGCCCGAGAACGACGAGTGACGGTCGCATGAACTCTGCTCCTTACTGCCGGAATCCAGGCGGGAGGGTACCAGTCCGCCGGCCCTCGCGGCGGCTCCACCTCTGGGCATGGAGCCGCCCGCCTACTGGGTGCGCCGGCGTCCTCGCCGGCTTCCGAAGAACAACGCGCCGCGGAGCGGCGACCACTCTCCGGTTCAGATTCGCGACAGCGACGGTCGTTCGCCCGCCCCCGTGACCGCGCTCAGGTAGAGCAACGCCTGGCCGGGCTGGGGCGCCTGCACGAGCAGGCCGTGCGTTGCGGCGAGGACGTCGCGGCGACTGATCTGCCCCACCAGCCGTCGGCCCCGGAGCACCGGCAGCCGGCGATACGGCGTGCTCTTGAAGATTCGCGCGATCGTCAGGATGTCCGTGTCCTCGGAGATCGTGCGGGCCTTGCGGTCCATGAACGCCGCGGCGTCGGTCGAGTCGAGCTCGAAGTCTCCCGGTTCGCTCTGTTCGTCCGGCTCCGCCAGGTCCTCCAGACCGAGTTCGCTGCTGCGCTCCCGCAGGATCGACCGGCGGCCGTCGATCGCCGAAGTCAGATGATGCTGGGCCGCGAGCACGTCCCGGCGGCTGACCTGACCCACGAGCGTGCCACCGTCCACCACGGGCAACCGCCGGTACACCGTGTCGAGAAAGCGCTGGGCGATCTCCAGCAGCGGCTCCGTACCGTCGATCACGCGGCCGAAGTCCGTGTTCATGAAGGCGTCGACCGGCGCCGCCGGCAACTGGTCGTAGGCGAGGCCGAGCAGCACGTCCATCGAGAACTTCTCGGAGAAGACGCCGAGCAGCTTGCCGTCGTCGTCCACGACCGGCGCGCCCGAGATCCGGTTCTTGAGGAGCAGCCCGATCGCGTCGAGAGCCGACATGCCGGCCTGCAGCTTGACCAGGCGGGTGGCCATGAAGTCGCGCGCCCGGGTCCGCCGGCTGCGGGCCAGTCCCTGTTCGTCCGCGGCGCGGGCGGTCACCGTGAGCACGCTGAGACAGCTCTTCTCCGACAGCATCCCCAGGTAGCGGTGGCGCTCGCCGATCACCGGCGCACCGGTGATGCGATGGCGCAACAGGGCGCTGATGCCGTCGTAGACGTGGGTGCGGGGATGCACCGTGACCAGCTTGGTCACCATGATGTCCCGCGCGAGCTGCGGCTTGTCGATCGTCTTGTTCATGGCCCGTTTCATCGTACCAGCGGCGCGCCGACCGGGAGCTCTGCGCCACACCGCAGGCTGGTAGGGTTGCTGCTCCGCCGGATTCCGGAATCCAGACCATCTGCCAGTGGATAGGAGACGCACATGACCCGTGCCGCCAGCCTGACCCGCCTTCTGACCGCGCTCCTCGCGGTTGCCCTCCTGAGCCTCGGTCTGGTCGCCTGCGACCAGACGAGGGCCGACGTTCCGGTCGAAGGACCCCGCGACCTCGCGCGCGTCGCGCCGGAGGCCGTCGGCATGTCGAGCGACCGCCTCGCACGGCTCGACGACGCGATGCAGGGCCTCGTCGACGACGGTCTGCTCTCCGGGATCACCACGATGATCTCCCGCAACGGCAAGATCGCCCACTTCGGCACCTTCGGCCACCGCGACATCGAGGCCGGCTCCGAGATGAGCGAGGACGTCATCTTCCGCATCTACTCGATGACCAAGCCGATCACCGGCGTCGCGCTGATGATGCTCTACGAGGAAGGCAAGTTCCGGCTCTCCGACCCGGTCCACCGCTACATCCCCGAGTTCGAAGGACTGGTCGTCGCCAAGGAGGATGGGCCGAACGGCCAGCCGATCACCGAGCCGGCCGACCACCCGATGACGATCCGCGAGCTGATGGCGCATACCTCCGGCCTCAGCTACGGCATCTTCTCCCAGTCCCAGGTCGACGCGCTGTACAACGAGGCGAACGTCCTCGACAACGACTCCACCCTCAAGGACATGATCGACAAGCTGTCGAAGATCCCGCTCCGCCAGCAGCCCGGCTCGATGTGGCACTACAGCGTCGCGGTCGACGTCCAGGGTTATCTGGTCGAGGTGCTCTCCGGCCAGAAGTTCGACGAGTTCCTCGACGAGCGGTTGTTCGGCCCGCTCGGGATGAACGACACCGCCTTCTACGTCGCCGAGGACAAGGCGGACCGCTTCGCCCAGGTCTACACCCACGACGCGGACGGGAACCTGATGCCGCAGGAGGGTTTCGGCGGCTCGCGCAGCTACTTCGACCCGCCGAACTTCCTCTCGGGCGGCGGCGGCCTCGTGTCGACCACGATGGACTACATGCGGTTCAGCCAGATGCTGCTCAACGGCGGCGAGCTGGACGGCGTGCGCATCCTCGCGCCCTCGACCGTCGAACTGATGCACCTGAACCACCTGCCCCGCGAACTCAAGGAGATGTCGCCGGGCACCGGCTTCGGCCTCGACTTCGCGGTCGTCCTCGACCCGGTCGCCGCCGACGGCATCTCGAAGGGCGAGTACTACTGGGGCGGCGCGGCCGGCACCTGGTTCTGGATCGACCCGAAGGAAGACCTCGTCTTCGTCGGCATGATCCAGCACTTCGGACCGCGGCGTCCGGACGTCCGGTCGCTCAGCCGGCGCCTCACCTACCAGGCGATTCTGGAGCCGGCGTCTTAGGGCGCTCGAAGCGCATTACACCGAGCCTCATGACGAGCCTCACGGTAACGGAGATAGAAGTGCTTAACGAGGTCACGAACGCTGATGGCCTCTACGAGAAGCCGGGCGACGCTGATGCGCGCGGTGCCCTCGCACGCCTCACCAAGAGCGGTTTGGTGGTGCGCTACAAATGCAGGGCCATCAGGACATTCGGGAATCCCGAAGGCTGGGCGTATCGCGCAACGGCTATGGGAAGGCAAGCACTAGCCGGGGGCCAGGCGGATCGAGAATGACGACCGTGAGCACAAGCGGGGCGGGCTATGTGGACTCTTGGTAGACCCTCGCGGCTTTGTGTCCCAAGCTGCTTGGCCTTGACTCTCGCCTGCACTGCACCCGACCCCGCCGCTGTTCGGCTCGCTGCACTCAGCTCGGCGGCCGTGGCTAACACCCTCGACGACCTCGAAGGTCTCCACGAACCCAAACCGCCTGGCGTTCAAGATGCCTTCCAGGATGCCTCGCTAAGGGCTCTCGAACACTCTCAAGCCGCGTACCGCAGCGCACCCCGTCAGACCCAATCCGCTCACAACATGAGCCTTGAAGCCGCCCAAGCCGCCGACCTTTTCGGAGAAGCTCTGGGACCCGCACTTGAAGCGACCGGTAAAGTCTACGAGTTCGCGCCCCTTGTGGAGGAAGCGCTCGAACCATGGCGTTCCTCCTGGAAGGAGGGAATCTTCCGCGAAGCCACGAGGGCCGCGAGACTCCGTCGCGCGGCCTTGAAGATAAGCAACCTCACGATCCTCTCTATGCAGTCGCTGGAGGGGGAGGAGTTGGCAGAGCTAGATGCGGAGCGAGCTGAGAAGCTCGCTGAGAACCTTGAATTTGCTGAGCACATTGAAAAGGTTCTCCGAGATCCCCTTGGCCTTGAGTACAGGTGGAGGAAACCGGAGTCGGCCCAAGCGGCGGCCCAGGAGTTGGTCGAGATCGTGGCGCTGCTCGTTGAAGCTCAGGCACTCAAAGCCGATCGGGTCGGCGAAGCCGAGGACCGCCGGAACCACGCGATTCGCGCCTACCGCCTCGCAGCGGCCGGTTGGAGAGAGTTGGGGACGAGAGCGAAGCTGGGGGACCTCCCGTAGGCACCCGCGACTCCTTCGACACGGCGCCGGCAGACGGCAGGTCGCGTCAACGGGACACGATTGCTTACCCGAGCAACCGGAAGAGCGCGGTCGCAGCGGCCACCAAGCCAGCGAGAAGTGCCGTCTGGCAATGCAGTTGCTTGATCAGACGCAACTCCAGCACTGCCAGAACCGCCCGCAGATCAACGATGTCCGCCTTGGTGGCGGTACGCTGAACGACTGCGGAGCGAACGGTCTCCACGACGACCTCCACCTTGGGTGGAGTCCATTCAAACGCACTCAGGAGCGCGAGCGGCGGACAGCATGTCGAAGGTCGCCACGCTCATGCGCGAGAGTCTACTACCGCTTCGCCTTCTTGCCAAACATGATCCCCGCGACGCGGCGGATCTGAATCTCCTCCGAGCCTTCCGTGATCCGGTACCGCCGGTGGTGGCGGTATATGTGCTCGAACGGCATGTGCCGCGTGTAGCCGATGCCGCCGTGGGTCTGGATGGCCCGGTCGGCGGCGTTGCAGACGACGCGGTTCGCGCGGTAGTTGCACATGGAGACCTTGTCCGTGACCTCCATGTGGTGCTGCTGGTCGAGTTCCCAGGCGGTCTTGTAGACGAGGTTGCGGACCATCTCGCACTCGGTCTGGAGTTCGGCCAGCGGGAACTGGATCGCCTGGTTGAGCCATAGCGGCTTGCCGAAGACCATCCGGTCGCGTGCGTACCTGACGCTCTCGTTGATGCAGAACTGGGCCGCGCCGACGCCTGACGCCGCCTGGCGGATGCGGTTCTCGTGGACGAAGGTCTGGGCCAGGGCGAGGCCGCGGCCCTCCTCGCCGAGAATCGCTTCGTTCGGCACGCGCACGTCGGTCAGCGACACCTCGGCGTGGTCCGTCGGCATGTTGAAGGTCCACCACATGAACGGGACCTCGAAGCCCGGCGAGTCCGTCGGCACGATGAAGCAGGTGACGCCGTCTGCCTTCCCCTGATCGCCCGAGGTGCGCGCGAAGATCAGGTCGTGGGTGGCCGCGTGGAGGCCCGAGTTGAACCGCTTCGCGCCGTTGATCACCCAGTCGTCGCCGTCGCGGACTCCAGCGGTCTCGAGCCACGTCGCGTCCGAGCCGTGATCCGGTTCGGTCAGGCCGAAACCCATCCGCACCGCGCCGGTCATCATGCCCTCCATGAACTCCGCCTTCTGGGCCGGCGTGCCGAAGCGGTGCATCATGATCACGGTCGGGAAGTTGCCGACGATCGAGGATTCGTTCTGCAGGTCGTTGTGCAGGCCAAGGCCCTTGGCGGCCAGGTGCTCCCGGATCACCGCCATCGCCAGGTTCGAGCCGTCCTGGCCGCCGAGTTCCTTCGGCAGGCCGAACCGGAGGTGGCCGGCGGCGTCGGCGCGGCGCTTCATCTCCCGCAGCAACGCCTCCCACTCGGGCCGCGGCTTGCCGTCGTTCTCGAAGTCCGTCCGCGCCCACTCCCGGCGCTGGTCGAAGAAGCGGACGTTGTCGTCGTGCCGCTCCAGCGGCTTGATCTCGCGCTCGATGAAGTCGTCGAGCTCGGCCAGCTTGTCCTTGATGTCCTGGGGAATCTCGAAGTCCATGTCTCTCCCGTTACCCGGCTGCCAGGTACGCGTCGATGATCTCGCCGAGCCGCTCCGGCGCGTCGAAGTGGACCATGTGGCCCGCCTCCGGGATCTCGACGTGGTGAACGTTGCGGAACAGGCGGACCCTGCGCTCGATCTCGTCGGGCGCCGCCGGGGTGTCGTGGTCGATCCCGCCGCGACCGCGATAGAAGTCGGCCGAGCGGCCGCCGGTGACCACGAGCACCGGACAGGCAACCCAGGGCCAGCGTTCCTCGGACAGCCGGCTCGACATCGTCAGCCCCGTCGTCTCGACCTGCGGATCCCACTTCCACTGCAGGCCGCCGTAGGGGTGCTCCGTCGTGCCGATCTCGACCAGGTGGCGCGCCAGGTCGTGGTCGAGACCCGGATGGAACCGGCAGTACAGCCGCCAGGCGTCGTCCAGGTCCATCATCGGCCGCTTGTGGCCTCCCGGCCGCAGCAGGCTGGTGTGGCCGTTCTGCAGCCGGAGCTGACGGTTCTCCACCGGCATGTCGCTCTCGCGGAATGGCGCGCCGACGCCGTCGATGTTCACGATCACGCCGGGTACGTCGCTGAACACGGCCGCGTAGTGGCTGACGATCTGTCCGCCCAGGCTGTGGCCGATCAGCACCGGCCGTTCCAACTGGAGCTGGAAGATGACCGCGTGGAGATCGGCGATGAAGTGCGGCAGGGCGTAGACGCCGGGCTTGCCGCTGTCGCCGTGGCCGCGCAGGTCGAAAGAGACGACCCGGTAGCGGTCGCGGAAGCGATTCGCCACCGGTTCGAACGCCATCGCCAGGTCCTGCATCCCGTGAAGCAGGACGAGGGGCGGCGCCCCGTCGTTGCCGTAGTCGTAGACCTGCAGTTCGATGCCGCCCGCTCCCGGCAGGCGGAGACTCCGGGGCGAAGATGGGTGTTCCGGCATGGTGCGCGAGGATACGCCAAGCCCGGCTGAGCGGCGGCGCCCGAGTACACTCCCCCACCGTGGCAGTCACAATTCGGAGATCTCCATAGATGACAGAACCCCGGAACGGCAACGGCGGCAACGGCCTCTACGGCGCCCACGGACGTGCGCTCGTGGTCGACCTTTCGACCGGCGAGCACCGCACCGAGACGATTCCGGCGGACGTGTTCCGCCAGTACCTCGGCGGCTACGGTCTCGGGGCCTGGCTGATGTGGAAGCACTTCCCCGCCGGCTCCGAGGCGACGGCGCCGGAGGCCTGCTTCGCGCTCGTCTCGGGCCTACTCACGGGGCTCCGCACGCCGTTCTCGGGCCGCATTCAGATCGTCGGCAAGTCGCCGCTCACCGGCACCTGGGCCGACTCGAACTCGGGCGGCAGCACGGCGATCCACCTGCGCCACGCAGGCTACGACGCCCTCGTCGTGCGCGGACGCGCCGCCGAGCCGTCCGTCCTCGTCGTACGGGAGGAAGGCATCGCGATCGAACCGGCGGGCGATCTCTGGGGCACCCAGATTCCCGAAGCCTTCGACGCGCTCCAGGAGCGCTACGGCACGAAGTTCCGGGTCGGCGTGTCGGCGATCGGACCGGCGGGCGAGCGCGGAGCGCGAATCGCCTCGGTGATGAACGACCGCTACCACGCCTTCGGACGCCAGGGCTTCGGCGCCGTCTTCGGCTCGAAGAACCTGAAGGCCGTTGTGGTGGACGGCGGCGAGAACACCGGAAAGACAGTGCCCGTCCGTGACGAGAAGCGCTTCCGCGCCCTCTGCGAGGAGGTGAACCGCGAGTACCGCAGCGACATCAGCCTGCCGATGCGCCTCGTGGTCAAGATGGCGGCACCGAAGAAGCACTTCGGTTTCGTCTACCGGATGTTCGCGAAGTTCGGGATCAAGATCGAGTCGCCACAGCCGGCGATGCGCCAGATGTGGGCCGACCGCGGCACGACGGCGGCGGTCGCACTCTCGGTCGAGAACGGCGACGCGCCGCTCAAGAACTGGACCGGAGTCGGCGCCCGCGACTTCCCGCTGGCGAAGAAGGGCTGGAAGCTCGACGGCGCGGAAGTCGACAAGATGATCACGAAGAAGCTGAGCTGCGGCGACTGCCCCGCGCCCTGCAAGGGGATCGTGGGCGTCAAGAGCCGCGGCCTTTCGGACGTGCGCCGGCCGGACTACGAGACGATCGTTGGCTTCGGCGCGAACATCCTGAACGACGACCTGGAGCTCGTCACCGCCTGCCACGACGCCTGCAACCGGTACGGCATGGACGCGGTCAGCTCGAGCGCAACGATCGCCTGGGTGTGCGAGGCGGTCGAGCGTGGCGACCTCGCCGCGGACGACCTCGACGGCGTGGACATGCGCTGGGGCAACGGCGAGGGCGCGCTCGCCCTCACCGTCAAGATGGGCGAAGGCGAAGGCTGCGGCGAGTGGCTGCGGCACGGCCTCGCCTCCGCGTCCCGCCACGTCGGCCGCGGCAGCGACGCCTACGCAGTCCACGTCGGCGGCCAGGAACCCGCGTACCACGACCCGCGCTTCACTTCGCTCATGGGCGTGACCTACATCGCCGATCCGACGCCGGGCCGGCACACCGCCGGTTCCGCGTCCTGGAACGAGACCTTCGGCGCCGCCTTCCCGCTGCCCGAGGCCGCCCCGAAGGACGAAGTGACGATCGCCTGGAAGGGCACGAAGAACAAGGGCACAGCGCAAGCCCACTACAGCAACGCGCACCAGACGCTAAACGGCCTGGGCCTCTGCATGTTCACCGGCCTGACCGGCGGCTTGCCCTGGGTCGACATGGTGAACGCCCTGACCGGCTGGGACGTGGACCAGAAGGAACTCCTGCTCTGCGGCGAGCGGATCCAGAATCTGCGGAACGCCTTCAACGTCCGCGAGGGGATCTCACCGTCGGACTTCAAGCCCCACGCCCGGATGATGGGCGAAGGCGACGGCCGGCTCGAAACCGGACCACTGGCCGGCGTCCAGGCGCCCCTCGAGCAACTGAAGCAGGACTACTACCAGGCGATGGACTGGGATCCGGACACCGGCCGGCTCAGCCGGAGCCGTGCCGAGCAACTCGGCATGGACGACCTCCTGGAAGCGCAACTGGCCTGACCGAGGCCGGTCCCCTGCCTCGATGGGCCTTCTGCGCAGCCTCGTTCGCCCACGGTCCGGAACGAAGATCCGCGTCCGCGTCCTGATCAAGGGACGGATCGGCGCCGGCTGGCACGACGTCGACCGTACATTCCGGCTCTCGCCCGGCGCGAC
Organism: Candidatus Multivorans sp.; assembly: GCA_965220845.1. Classification (GTDB taxonomy): domain Bacteria; phylum Acidobacteriota; class Thermoanaerobaculia; order Multivoradales; family Multivoraceae; genus Multivorans. The sequence continues at coordinate 1,908,798 of CBDCRA010000005.1, read as the reverse complement.
GCTGGCCGAGCTGCTTCCGGCCGCAGACCGCGCCGGCGTGCCGCTATCCGAGGCCATCTCGAACTCGCCGCATCTCCGGGACACACTGATGATCAACGGCGAGCGCTGCCCGCTCGAGGACAACCGCGATCGCGAGCTCCACGAAGGCGACGAGATCTACCTGCTCGCTCCCGTGGCCGGCGGCAGCGGCGCCGCCTGGACGCCGAACAGCTTCGAGGGCCGGCTGGACCAGGTGCTCAGGCGGGAGATTGCCGACTGTGAGCGTCTGGCGAGCATCGAGCGGCTCTCGGGCGGCGCCAGCCAGGAGACCTACCGCCTTCGGATCGAAACGCCTGCCGGGCTCCGCGCGCTCGCGCTCAGGCGATCCCAGGGCGGCAAGGGCGAAGAAGCCAGGGCCGTCGAGCGAAGCGCGCCGGGCCTGCGGATCGAGGCGAAGCTGATGCAGGTCGCCCGTGAGAACGGCATCCCCGAACCCGAGGTGTTCTACGTCCTCGAGCCCAACGACGAACTCGGCGCCGGCTTCGTCATGGAGTGGCTCGACGGCGTCGCCCTGGGTGCGCGGATCGTGCGCTCCCCCGACCTCGCCGAGGTGCGCCCCTGGCTGGCCCGGCAATGCGGCGAGATCCTGGGCCGGCTCCACACGATCGACCTGGAAGCCCACGGCCTCGACCGCGATCTGGCGAGCCTGAGCGCGTCGGACTTCATCGAGCAGACCCGCGGCCGCTACGAGGCCCTCGACACGCCGCAGCCGATGATCGACTTCACGGCGCGCTGGCTGATGGAGAACCTGCCGGATTCACCCGACCGGACCCTGGTCCACAACGACTTCCGCAATGGCAACCTGATGGTCGACCAGACGGGCGTCAGCGCGGTGCTCGACTGGGAGATCGCCCACATCGGCGACCCGATGCGCGACCTGGGCTGGATCTGCACGAACTCCTGGCGCTACGGCGCGGGACCGGAGCTCCCGGTCGGCGGCTTCGGCACCTACGAAGACCTGTTCGCCGGCTACGAGGCGACCAGCGGCAAGACGGTCGAGCTCGCGCGGGTGCAGTACTGGGAGGTATTCGGCTCCTTCTGGTGGGCCGTTTCGACCCTGGGCATGACCCAGCACTACCGTCAGGGGATGGACCGCTCGGTCGAGCGGGTCACGATCGGACGTCGGACAACGGAGTGTCAGGTCGACTGCGTGAATCTGCTGATTCCCGGTCCCGTCGAGCTGGTCGCCGCGCCAGACGACCTCCCGGACCCGGACATGCCGCGGCTCGAGGAACTCGTCGGTGCGACCCGCGACTTCCTCCACGGTCAGGTGAGGGACGAAACGTCCGGGCGCACCCGCTTCCACGCCCTGGTCGCCGGCAACGCGCTCGACATCGTCTACCGGGACTTGCACTTCGGCGCCGAGCACCGCCGCCGCGAGCACGAGCGACTCCGCCGCCTGCTCGAGGCCGACGGCTCGCTGCTCGAGTTGCGCTGGAAGCTCGTTGACGCCATCCGGGATGACCGGCTCGCCCTCGACGACCGGAAGCTCCACGAGCACCTGCGGGCCACCGTCGTCAACCAGATCGGCATCGACCAGCCGAAGTACTCGGGCTTCAAGACCGCGGCCGCGCGGGCGGAACGAGGGACTCCGGGGCTATAGTGACCCCCGACAAGGAGGATCGACAATGAACACGCAGACCTTCCGCAGGACGGCAGCGGTGACGCTCGCCCTGGCTCTCGTCGCCGGTTCCCTCTCGGCTCAGCGGCAACGACGCGAAACCGGACCGAGAATTCCGCCGGCCGAAGGGGTCGAGAGCATCAACCTGATCCGTACGCTCGCTCACCACGCCCCCCTGATGGAGGCCTGGGGACCGTTCGGGGGCTACATCCTGCGCGGCAGCACCCTTCCCGACCGGGACCGAGAGATCATCATCCTGCGCACCGCCTGGCTCAACGAGGCCGAGTACGAATGGGGGCACCACGCGCGCGCGGCCAGGGCCGCCGGCATGACGGACGAGGAGATCCGCAACGTCGCCGTGGGCGAGAACGCCGGGCCCTGGAGCAGCTTCGAGCGTTACCTGCTGCGCGCCACGACCGAGCTGCATCGAAACTCGGCGATCTCGGAGCGGACCTGGGCGTTCCTGAAAGCCCGCTACAGCGACCAGCAGATGATCGACCTGATCTTCACGGTCGGCCAGTACCGCATGGTGTCGATGGCGCTCAGGAGCATCCGCGTCGAGCTCGACGAAGGCCTGGAACCCTTCCCGGAGGACGTGCCGCGGCGCTAGCGGCGTTGCCAAGGTCGCCCCTTCGCGGCGCGTTCTCTTGGCCGCCTGCGGCGGCAGCGGGTCAGAAGACCCGCGCACCCAGCCGGCGAGGGCGCCGGCGCACCCAGTTGCCGCGGCGCTAGCGCAGCCGTTCGCGGACTTTGCGAAGTCGGCCGATCGACTGCAGCACGCGCGCCGGGTGCTGGACCAGGTGGCGGACGACGACCTCGTCGTAGCCCATCTCGCCCAGCTCAGCGAACGAACCAGCCACGCGCGCCGCATCGCCCACGATCAACGCCTCGCGGGGAAAGCCGCGATAGCTGCGCGAGATGATTCCCGCAGCCGCCTGGTCCGCTTCGGCCGCCGTCTCACCGACGTAGATGTCGCGCCGGATCGCGCACGCGCCGACCGGCATGCCGGTTTGCTCGCACGCTTCCCGGTAGAGGCGCAGTTGCTCGCCCGCCTCCGCGGGCGTCAACCCCGGCGCCGCCAGCCAGCCGTCTCCCAGCCGGGCCGCGCGGTCGATCGCCGGCGGCGCGGAGGCCCCGATCCAGACCTCGACGGGTTCCGGCGGGCAGGGCGAGATGCGGGCCTCCCGAAGCCCGAAACGATCGTTCTCGCCTCCGGTCGACACCGTCTCGCCGGCCCACAGACGGCGCAGGATAGAGAGCGACTGCTCGAAGCGCGACGGCCGCTGGCGCACCGGGACGCCCATCGCCTCGAACTGGTTGTCAGCCGGACCGATCGCGCACTGCAGGATGAACCGGCCCGTCATCACGCTGGCCAGGGTGCCGACCTGCTCGGCGACGATCAGCGGATGCCAGAGCGGCAGCAGGTAGAGGGCGCCGGCGGGCCGGTCGCCCCATTCGGCCAGCATCCGCCCCAGGATCGCCGTGTTCTGGTAGTACGGCAGGGCCGTCGCGTGGTGGTCGCCGACGAACAGCGCGTCGAGTCCGGCGTCCCGTGCAGCGCGCGCGCGGTCGATCATCCTCCGGGCGCCCTCCCGAGGGTCGTCCACGTTGTACGCGCTCTGAACGGAAATGCTGACCCGCATGGCTGATCCTCCCGGATCAATGTACAGCAGCGCGCAGGCTGCTACGATTCGCGCCGCAAGCTCAACGCCCAGAACCTGGCACGGCGGGAATTCTCGCAGGCACGCCGGAATGCCGGCGCACTCGGTCCCGCCCGTGCGAACCGCCTAGGAATCCCCAACATGCCCGAACTGCTTCTCGCTACAGCCGCCTACCCCGCCGGAGGCCTGATCGCCGGTGTCGTCGGCGCCGGTTTCGGCATCCTGGCCGTCATCATCATCGCGGAGGGCGCAAGCGACGAACCCGCGCCGCGGAGGATGATCCCGCTCTGGATGTGGATGGTCTTCTGGATCCCGCTCACCCTGATCCTGATCCTCACGGACATGCCGGGCTGGCTGCGCACAACACTCTTCCTGATTCCGCTGGTGCTGACGGTCGGGCTGTTCAATCGGCGCGCAGCCTGACGGTGCCGTCCGCAACTGCGGCCGACGGCGCGCGGATCAACTATCGGGCCGCCGGCAGCGGTCCGGTCGTCGCCCTGACGCACGGCCTGGGCGGCCACCTGGACTCCTGGGAGCCGACCGTCGCAGCGTTTCAGGACCGCTACACGGTCTTGACCTGGGACGTTCGCGGCTTCGGCGGCTCGGAGCGGCGGCCGGACACGATGTCGCCGGAGACCTGGGCCTCCGACCTCGCCGCCGTGCTCGACGAGGTCGGCGCCGACGACGCGGTGATCGGCGGCATCTCGATGGGCGGCGTCGTTTCCCAGCGCTTCGCCCTCGACTACTCGGAACGCACCCGGGCGCTGATCCTGATCAGCACCTCGAGCGAAGTGAACGAACGCGCCGAAGCCGGCTGGAACGCCCGCGCCGACCTGATCGAACGGGACGGCCTGGCCAAGGCCCTGACGCCGACCGGCCCCGCGCTCTCCTACGGCAAGGAGTACCGGGAACGACACGCCGAGGAGATCGCCGAGTCCGCCCGTCTCACGATCGAACGGAACGACGCCGCCTGCTACGCGTCAGCCTGCCGCGCCGTCTCGGACATCGACTACACCGCCGATCTGGCCACGATCACCTGCCCGACCCTGATCCTCCAGGGCCTCGAAGACGCCCTCACCCCGCCCGGCGGCAGCGTGATCATGTCCCGCCAGATCGAGGGTTCCCGCCTCGTCATGCTCGAGAACTGCGGCCACGGCATCCCCACCGAACGGCCCGACGAGTTCCACGCCGAAGTCGGCGCGTTCCTGGCCGACGTCGCCTAGCGGCGCCGCGGCCGCGCCGCTACTTCAGGTGGCGGTCGAAGAAGCCGATCTCGGCCGCCATCGCCTTGTCGAGCCAGTCGCCGCTGTAGATGTCGTAGTGGCTCATCTCCCAGGCGTGGTACTCGACGGGGACGCGGCCGGAGAGGACCTTGAAGACCCGCTCGCCGTGTTCGCGGATGTCGAAGTAGTGCTCCTGCTTCGCGTCGATGATGATCGTGGGCGCGGTGATCAGGTGCGCGTCCTCGACGGGTGAGAACTTCGCGAAACGCTCGTAGTACGGGCTGCCGGTCAGCCCCTCCGGCTGATCGGCGCCCACCGGCACCGGCTCGATCTCGCCGCGGGCTCGCTGGATGGCGGCCTGGTGGAGTCCCTTAAGACCGCCCGGTGCGGCGACCAGACCTGCGCGCTGATCCATCGCGCCGACCTGCGCCGCGACCGCCTTCACGCGGCGGTCGTGGGCCGCGCGCCAGATGACGTGGCCGCCGCCGAAGCTGGAGCCCCAGATCCCGATCCGCGACGCGTCGGCGTGCGGTTCGCCCTCGACGAAGGTGATCGCCGCGTCGATGTCCTCCTGCTGGTCGAGCGGGTCGACGAGCTGGCGGATGACCTGCGCCTTGACCGTCACATAGCCGTCCTCGTCCGGCTTCGGCATCTTGCCGCGGACGACGAGGCGGGAATCGCTCTCGCCCCAGCCGCGGTAGTCGAAGGCCAGCACCAGGTAGCCGGCCTCGGCGAAGCGCGGCGCGATGCCGCGGTTCAGGTGGGCCTTCGTGCCGCCCCAGCCGTGACAGAGCACGATCGTCGGCAGCTTCTCGCCCTCGGCGGTCGCCTTCGGGTAGAAGACGTCACCGGCGAGGCGGGTGCCGTCGCTCCACATCTCCACCGGCTTGCGCACGAGGGTCGGATAGCCCTCCACGTCCATGAGTTCGCCGGCGCCGAGCGCCGGCGCCGCGGCCAGCGCCGCGACCACGATTCCGGCCAGAGCCAGCCTGAACCCGTACCTCTTCGCTGATTCGATCTTCATCGGCGATCCTCCGCCAGCATGTTCCGTGTGCCTGCACGGATGCTACAGGAGTCGGGCAGATACTGAGTCGCCGTTCAGAGTAGAGTCGCTTCCCGTGAAGAGAGTTGCCGCGGCGTGGCTCGTCGCTATCCCGTCGCTGGGGGCCAGTGTGTCCGAAGGCCAGACCGACCGCCCCGCGGCGACCGCCCAGCCGATCGGAGAGGCGCCCCAGCTCGACGGTCGGGTTCTCGATGACCCGGTCTGGCAGGCCGTCGTGCCCGCTTCCGGCACAACGCAGACCCGGCCCTTCGCCGGCGAGCCGGGCACGGAACGGACCGACGTCCGCTTCGCGTACACCGAGGACACCCTGTTCGTGGCGGTCGTCTGCCACGACCGGGAACCCGAAGGGATCGTCATCTCGGACAGCCGCCGCGACGCGGCCCTGGACGAGACGGACAGCTTCCAGGTGATCTTCGACACGTTCCAGGACGGGCGCAACGGTTTCGTCTTCGGCACGAACCCCGCCGGCATCGAGTACGACGGGCAGGTCCTCGAAGGCGGCTCGGGGGTGTTCAGCGGCATGGGCGGCGGCGGCCGCTTCCGGGGCGCCCTGTCCACCGGCTTCAACCTGAACTGGGACGGCGCCTGGACCGTCGCCACCGAGGTCGGCGAGTTCGGCTGGAGCGCCGAGTTCGCGATTCCCTTCCGCACCCTCCGCTATCCGCCGGAGGAGGTGCAGACCTGGGGCCTCAACTTCCAGCGCAACATCGCGCGCCACCGGGAAGTTGCCTTCTGGTCCGAACTCGACCGGAACCACGACCTGGACCGGCTGACCGACGCGGGGTCGCTCCGGGGCGTCGAGCCCCCGCCGCAGCGCAACCTGAAGTTGATCCCCTACGCCATCGGCTCGAGCCGGGAACCGCCCACGGCGGGAAGCGACAGCGAGTCGGATTCCGACCTCGGGGTCGACCTCAAGTACAGCGTGACGCCGAGCCTGACCCTCGACGTGACCTACAACACGGACTTCGCCCAGGTCGAGGTCGACGAGCAGCAGGTGAACCTCGACCGGTTCAACCTGTTCTTCCCCGAGAAGCGGCCCTTCTTCCTGGAGAACGCCGGCCTGTTCACCGTCGGGGCGCGAGCCGGCAGCCGCGCTTCGGCCCGCGTCGACCTGTTCTTCAGCCGCCGCATCGGCATCGGGCCGAGTGGCGAGCTGATCCCGATCGACTACGGCGGCCGGCTCTCGGGCAAGGCGGGGCGCTTCAACGTGGGCGTGCTCCACATGCAGACGGCGGCTGTGGGCGGGCTCCACGGCAACAACTACGCGGTTGCTCGCGTCAACCGGGAACTGGGCGAGCGCTCCAGTATCGGCGGCATGGCCATCAGCCGGGAGGGCGTCGGCGGCCTGGCCCCGCATGACGACACGAACCGCACCTACGCCATCGACGGCAAGTGGGGAATCGGCGAGCACCACACGATCGAAAGCTACGTCGCCCAGACGGATACCCCCGGACTCGACGGCGACGACAGTTCGATGCTCCTGAGTTACAACCTCGGCAAGCCGGCGTGGCGCGGCAGCATGAGCTACGCCGAGGCCCGGGAGAACTTCAACCCGGAAGTCGGTTTCCTGTCGCGAAGGAACTTCCGGAACCTCTCCGCGTTCGGCATGCACACGATCCGGCCGAAGAATCTCCTGGGCTTTCACGAGCTCCGGCCGCATGCCTCGTACAGCGCCATCTGGGACTTCGACGGCTACAAGGAATCGCAGTACATCCACATCGACAACCACTGGGAGTGGCGCAACGGATTCCAGGTCCACACCGGCGTGAACCTCACCGAGGAAGGCGTCAAGGAGACCTTCGAGATCGTCGACGGTTTCCCGGTCCAGGCCGGCAAGTACAGCCACGACGAGCTGCAGACCGTCTTCTCGACCAACCAGGCGAAGCCGGTGTCGTTCTACATCCGCAACATCACGGGCGGTTTCTTCGGCGGCGACCGGAGTTCCACCCAGCTCACCCTGCTCGCCCGGCGGGGCGAGCGGCTGACCTCGGAGCTCACCTGGGACCACAACGACGTGGACATCGACTCCGGCAGCTTCCAGGTCAATCTGGGCCGCCTGCGGCTCTCCTACTCCATCACCCCGCGGATGCTCGTCCAGGCCCTCGCCCAGTACAACGACCAGTCCGACAACGTCTCCGCGAACCTCCGCTTCTCCTGGCTGCAGGACGCGAACACGGGGCTGTTCGTGGTCTACAACGAGATCGACGAGCTGGGCGCCCGGATCCTCTACGAGCGCCCGGACCGCACCGTGATCGTCAAGTACAGTCGCCTGATCGACGTCTTCCGTTGAGCTCGTCGCGGCGGCCGACAGGAGCCCCTCCCGACATGAACCCCAGCGACCTCCGCGTCTACTTCTCCTTCCGCTCCCCGTTCTCGTGGTTCGCCTTCCACCGCATCACGACGACCGGCGTCCTCGACTGGAACGCGATCGACGCGGTGCCGATCTTCCCGTTCGGCAAGGGTGCCAATCTCTCGGCCGGGAGGGCGAAGTCGAGCTACGTCCGCCAGGACGCGGAGCGCATCGCGAAGGCCTACGGGCTACCGATGAACTGGCCGGAAGGCGGTGACGACCCGGACTGGTTCCCGCCGCACCAGATCTACCTCTGGGCCCGGGAACAGGGCAAGGCGATCGACTACGCACGCGAGGCCTACCTGGCGCGGTTCGGGCGCGGCCTCGACCTTGCTGGCGACGACGTAATGCGTGCCGCCGCCCAGGCGGCGGGGCTCGACGGCGACGAGGCCCTGGCCGTCGCGCACGATCCCAAGTGGAAGGACGCCGTCATGGCCGGTTTCTCCCATACGCGGGACGACGGCGCCTTCGGCGTGCCGCTCTTCGTCTACCGCGGCGAACGCTTCTGGGGCAACGACCGCCTCGACTGGCTGCTACGTGAGGTCGCGCGCTCCGAAGGCCGCGAAGCAGCCGATCTGGCGGCGGACCCGCTGGCGCCGGTCTACTCGGCGTAGGCGCGACCCGCCAGTCCGGGGCTTGGGGGCCTCATGCCGGTGTGACTCGCACCACCGCGGCTACGTCGCCGACGATGACGACGCAGGGAGGCCTGGTGCGGACGTCTCCCGCCGCAAGGTCCTCCAGGGTGCAGGACATCACCTTCCGATCGGCCGTGGTCGCGCGCTCGACGATCGCTACCGGCGTACCAGGCCCACGTCCAGCGGCGATCAGGCCGCGGCCGATCCGTTGCAGTCGGCGTGCGGGCATCAGGACAACGACGGTGTCGGCGCCGGACAGACCCGCCCAGTCCGGTTCGTCGCCTTCTGCATTGCGGGCCGAGACGACGGCGAAGCCCAGGGAGACGCCGCGGTGCGTGAGCGGGATGCCGGCGACCGCCGGTGCGGCCGTGATGCTGCTCACGCCGGGAACCACCTCGCACGGTACGCCCGCGGAGGCACAGGCCTCGATCTCCTCGCCGCCGCGGCCGAAGACCGCCGGATCGCCGCCCTTGAGCCGGACCACGTGAGCGCCGGCCCGGGCGCGCCCGATCATCAGCCTCTCGATCCGCCGCTGCCGGGCCCGGACGTCGTCTCCCGGGCGCTTGCCGACATCGACGATCTCCGCGCCCGGCTTTGCCTCGGCGAGGAGCTCCGGCGCCGCGAGTCGGTCGTGCAGCACGACATCGGCGGCCCGTAGCCGCTTCAGGCCCAGGACCGTGATGAGTTCGGGGTCGCCGGGTCCGGCGCCGATCAACGTGACCCGCCCTGAGCCGCTCACGGCCCTGGCTCCTCGGCGGCGACGCCCATGATCTGCTCGGCACGCTCCCGGGCCTCCGCGTCCCTGCCCTGCCGAAACAGGGCGAGAACCTCCGAGTCCACGAGCTCGTACCAGCGCCGGCGCCGCTCCCCGAACTCCGGCACCGCCTCCGCCAGCGGCGCCCGAAGCCGGCCGGCGAGTGCGAGCAGCGCCGCGTACTCGGGCCCGAGTTCGCGCTCGAACCGCTCGCGCAGGCGCACCGCCATTGCCGGGGCGCGTCCGGAGGTCGAGATGGCGACAACGAGATCGCCGCGGCGAACAACCGCCGGCATGATGAAGCTGCAGTGGTCGAGGTCGTCCTCGACGTTGGCGAAGACGCCTCGGCACTCCGCCTCGGCGAAGAACTCCGCGTCCGACGCCTGGTCACCGGGCTCCGCCAGGCCCAGCGCCGCACCTACGAGATCTCCGGGCCGGTAAGGCCGGGCGACGTGCTCGACCTCGCCGTTCTCGGCCAGCCGCGCCAGTTCGGGGGTCAGCTCGGGAGCGACGACGCGCACCCGCGCTCCGCAGCGCAGCAAGCCGTCAACCCTCCGTTCCGCGACCGGGCCGCCCCCCTTGACGACAACGAGCCGCTCGGCAAGCGAGAGGTAGACCGGGTAGTAGGAGGGCGCCTGAGCCTGGCCGCTCAACGCGGCTGGAGGACGTGGAGGCCGCATTCCTTTCCGGTGTGGGATTCCCACCACCAGCGACCGCCGCGGGCGCCCTCACCGGGGCGCGACGGGCGGGTGCAGGGCGCGCAGCCGATCGTCCGGTAGCCCCGGTCGTAGAGCGGGTGGTACGGCACCCCCTCCTCGTGGATGTAGGCCCAGACCTGGTCCTCGGTCCAGTCGAGCAGCGGGCAGACCTTCACCAGCCGCCCCTTCGTCCGGGTGACCCGGTCGACCTCCACCTTGTTCAGAACGTCCCGAGTCGGGGTCTGATCGCGGCGCAGTCCGCTCAACCAGGCCGGCGTGCGGGCCAGCGCCCGTCGCATCGGCTCCACCTTGCGCACGTTGCAGCAGCGCTGCCGTCCGTCCACCGAGGCGTAGAAGAGATTGGGACCTTCGCGCTTGACGAGGCGCGCCACATCCGATGCCCGCGGCGCCACGATCTCCACGTCCACGCCGTAGTGCAGCCGGACGTGCTCGATGTGCCGGAAGGTCTCCTCCGGCAGCCGGCCCGTGTCGAGCGTCACGATCCGCACCGGCAGGCTGAGCTGGTGGCACATGTGGAGGAGCACCATGCCTTCCGCCTGGAACGAGGTAGCCAGGGTCAACTCGCTTCCCCACCGGCCGTGAGCCCAGCGCAGAACCTGCTCCGGCGTCGCGAGTTCCAGCTCCATCGCCCAGCCGAGGACGCAGAGATCGCCGTCGGCGGCCAGACCCGGAAACTCCAGAACGGTGCCGGCCTGACCACCCCCGATCACGCCGTCCTGGCTCGTCTGCACGCTCATTTGTGACAAATACGATCACAAATGTCTCAGGGTTGCAATGAGACCTGACGTCAGAGGGACCGCAGCGCCATCGCCAGCGCGTCCAGGTCCGCGCGGTCGTTGTAGACCTGCGGCGCCACGCGGATCGCCTTGCCACGAACGGAGACGAAGATGCCGGCACGCCGCAACGTCGCCGCCGTCTTCTCCGTATCGAGTCCCCGAACGCTGCGGAGTCCGAACAGGTGCGCGCCACGCCAGGCTCGGTCCTCCAGTTCGAAACCCGCGTCGCGAAAGACATCCTCGTACGGTTCGAGCAGGCTCTCGCAGTACTCCTGAACCCGTTCCGGCCCCCACTCGAGCACCATGTCGAGCGCCGCGTTCAGCATCGGCACCTGAATCTGGTTGCTCCGCTCACCGACGTCGTAGCGCAGGGCGCCCGGCCGGTAGGACTCGACGTACTCGATCCGGCCCGCGACGAAGCGGTCACTACCTTCGCGCGCCGCCCACGGTTCCTCCAGCGGCACTCCCCCGTCGAAGCGCTCGCCGAACCACGCCAGGCCGCTCTGATACGGGCCGAACAGGGTCTTGTAGGCGGCGACGACCAGCGCGTCGGGCGCCACCTTCTCCACGTCGAACGGCAACGCTCCGATCGACTGCGTGCCGTCGATCACGAAGGCGGCTCCTGTCGCGCGGGCGCGCCGCCCGATCGCCGCGACGTCGAAGCGGGTGCCGTCCGCCCAGTGAACGATCGGCGTCGCCACGACCGCCGTCTTCCGGTCGATCGCCCGGAGCAGTCGGCGGTTCCACGATGCGCCCGGGCTGGGTCTTCCCCTGGCGGATCGTTCGACGACCCGGAGCTCCGCGCCGGTCTCTTTCGCCTTCCGCATCCAGACGTAGACGTTGCTCGGGAACTGGTCGCCCAGGATGACGATGTTCTGGCCACTCTCGACCGGCACGTTTCGGGCGGCCGTGGCGATGCCGTAGGACACCGCCGGGATGATCGCCACCCGCTGCGGATCGGAGCTCCCGATCAACCGGGCGAACCGCTCCCGCAGTGCATCCGTCTCGACGAAGAAATCCTCCGCCGCGATCTTGGACGGGTCCCGCCGGCGCGCCATTCCCCGCAGGCCCGCCTCCTCGACCTCGCGAGCGAGCGGCGCCATGTAGGCGCAGTTCAGGTAGTGAAGGTGAGGCGGCAGCTGAAAGCGGTAGCGCTGGCAGGAGAGCACGGGAAGACGATCCGGACGGTCCTATGCCGCGGCCAGGGCCTTGTCCAGATCCCGGACGAGGTCGTCCACCGTCTCCAGACCGATCGAGAGCCGCACGACCTCCGGACCGGCGCCGGCGGCCGCCCGCTGTTCGTCCGTCAACTGCCGGTGCGTCGTCGACGCCGGATGGATGATCAGCGAGCGGGCATCGCCGATGTTCGCCAGGTGCGAGAACAGCTCGCACTCTTCGACGACCTTGACCCCCGCCTCGTAGCCGCCCCGGACGCCGAAGGTGAACACGGCGCCCGCGCCGTTCGGCAGGTACTTCTTTGCCAGCTCGCGGTACGGACTGGTCGGCAGGCCGGCATGGGATACCCACTCGACCTTCGGGTGTCCGGTCAGCCACTCGGCGACCGCCAGGGAGTTCCGGCAGTGGCGTTCCATGCGCAGGGCGAGGGTCTCCGTGCCGAGCAACGTGAGAAAGGCGTTCATCGGCGCCATGGAAGCGCCAAGGTCCCGCAGGCCAACCGCGTGCGAGTGAACCGTAAAGGCGAGGTCGCCGAAGGTCTCGCTGAACTTCAGGCCGTGATAGGCTGGCTCCGGCTCCGAGAGGCCCGGAAAGCGCCCGGAAGCCGACCAGTCGAAGCGGCCGCTGTCCACCACGGCGCCGCCGATCACCGTGCCGTTGCCGGAGAGGAACTTCGTCGCCGAGTGGACGATCAGATCGGCGCCCCACTCGAAGGGCCGGCAGAGCCAGGGGGTGGCGAGCGTGTTGTCGACGATCAGCAGGGCGCCCGCGGCCCGGGTCAGGCCGGCCAGGGTCTCCAGGTCGGTGACCACGCCGCCCGGGTTCGCCAGGCTCTCGACGAACAGCGCCTTGGTGCCCTTGGCCAGGACCGCCTCGACCGCGGAGAGGTCCTCCGTGTCGACGAAGTCGCAGCGCCAGTCGAACTTCGGGAAGGTCCGGCTGAACTGCGTGACCGAACCGCCGTAGAGCCGGGTCGATGCCGCGAACCGTTCGCCGGCCTCGATCAGCGGGAAGAAGGCCAGGACCTGGGCGGCGTGTCCCGAGGCGGCGCAGGTCGCGCCGCGGCCGCCCTCCAGGCTGGCGATGCGTTCTTCCAGCGTGGCGACGGTGGGGTTCCCGAGGCGGGAGTAGATGAAACCGAAGGTCTGGAGGTTGAACAGCGACGCCGCATGGTCGGCGTCGTGGAACGCATAGGCCGAGGTCTGGTGAATCGGGGTCTGGCGTGCCCCCGAAGTTGGATCCGGGCCGGCGCCGGCATGGATCATTCGGGTCTCGAATCCCCAGTCGGGACCGGGGCCGCTCGCTGGGGTCTGGGTCTCGTCTTCGCTCATGACGGCGGAGTGTACGCCGGCCCGCGCCCGCTCGTCACCCCGAGCGTCCGCCGCCTTTCGCCGGACGCGGCCAGCGGCTGCTGATCACGCCGCTGTCGAACCCGCCCCAGCCCAGCTCGCCCCACAAGCGGCCGTACTCGATCTTCGGGCAGCGGTTCATGATCACGGTGAGCCCGGCGGCTTCGGCCTCGGCGGCTGCCTCGTCGTTGCGTACGCCGAGCTGCATCCAGACCACATCGAAGCCCTTCTCCGCCCGCAGCCGGATCGCTTCGCGTGTTATCCCGAGCGCGGCCTCGGACGCCCGGAAGACATCGACCATCTCGACCGGTGCCGGCACCTCGGCCAGGGAGGCGCGGGCTTTCTCACCCAGGATCGACGCCCCCGCCGCGGCCGCCCGCGGATTCACCGGGATCACCCGAAAGCCCTTCTCCTGGAGGTACTTCATCGCGAAGTTCGAAGGGCGCTCCCAGTTCGGTGACGCGCCGACCATGGCGATCGTCCGCACGCGACGGAGGATGCCGGTAATCAGGGCGTCGCTGTAGTGGAGGTCGGTCGCCACGGCTCGGATGCCTCCCCTAGCGCGGCGGGTGGGCCGCGAGGCCGGCCTCGTCCGGCTCGGTGCCCCAGCCCGGCCGGTCCGGCACGATCAGGCAGCCGTCCTCGAACTCGGGCTCGTGAGTGAACACCTCGCCGTCCCAGGGCAGGCGGTCGATGTCCGTCTCCATGATCCGCAGGTTGGGCACCGCGGCGCTCATGTGGGCGTTCATCATCGTCGCGAGGTGGCCGTAGTAGTTGTGCGGCGCCACGTTGACCTCGTGGGCCCCTGCCAGGGCGGCGATCTTCATCGACTGCCAGACGCCGTTCCAGACCGCGTCGATGATCGCCACGTCCACTGCCTCGGCCCGCAGGAACGGCAGAAAGGCGGCGGGCGTGATCAGGGTCTCGCAGGAGCTGATCGGATGCGCGCTCTCCCGGCGGACGGTCGCCAGCCCCTCCGCCGACGGCGTGTCGATCTCGATCCAGAACAGGTCCAGATCAGCGAGCGCCCGCACGATCTGCCGGTAACCCGAGATCTTCGCGTTGAAGTTCAGGTCGAGCAGGATGTCCATGTCCGGCCCGGCCCCTTCGCGCAACGCCCCCAGATGCCGCCTGAGATTCGAGATGACCTTGCGGTCGACGTTCTGTCCGGGCTCGAACGGCCGCCCGAAGCCGGGCGCCCAGCCGCGCGGCGAGCCGCTCGAGTAGTCGAAGATGTTCGTCTTCAGCGCCGTGAAACCGCTTTCACGGACCTCCGCCCCCAGGGCCGCGACCCCCTCGATGTCGGTGATCGCGTTTCCGTAGTACTGCGGCAACCCGATCCGCCAGGTCCCGCAGTGCGACCAGTACACCGGGATCCGGTCCCGCACCCGGCCGCCCAGCAGGTCGCAGCAGGGGACGCCGAGAGACTTCGCCCAGGCGTCGAGCACCGCGTTCTCGATCGCTCCGATGCCCATCGCCATGACCCCGGACATCGACTGCCTCGCCCGGACCAGGAGCCGCTGGTAGATCCGCTCCACGTCCCGGACCCGTGAGCCGACGACGCGCTCCCCGAGCTGCTCGATCACGGTGGTCACGCCGACCGCGCCCTGGTGCTCGTCGTACTCGCTCCAGCCGACGACGCCGTCGTCCGTCGTCAGCCTGACGAAGTGGTAGTTCCGCCAACCGGCGTCGCAGTGCCGGGTTTCGATGCTCCTGACCTTCATGCGTCGCTCCCCTCCCCGGCCGGGACGACGCCCAGCCACTCGGCGATTACTTCGTCCGTGTTCTCACCAAGGGCAGGAATCGGCTCGAGCGGACCGGACGGTCGTGCGTCGAAACGGATGGCGCTTGTCGGCAGGCCAATCTCACCGAGGGCCGAATGATCGACGGTTTCGAAGTAGCCGCGTTCCCAGAGGTGCGGGTCCGCGTTGACCTCGGCCAGATCGCGGACGGGCGCGCACGGCACACGCCGGGACCGCACCGCCTCGTTGATCTCCGCACGCGAAAGGGCGGTGGTCCACTTCTCGACCAGAGCTTCCGTCTCGTCCCGACGGGAGACACGAGCCTCGTTGTTCCGGAACCGGGAATCACCGACCAGGTCCTCCCGTCCCATCGCCCGCAGCAGGTTCCGCCAGTGCCGTTCGGTGATGCAGATGACCGCGACATGGCCGTCACGGCACGGATACACGCCGCAGGGCGACACGCGGCCGTGCCGGTTGCCGGTTCGTTCGGGCAGCTTCCCCTCGTGGTGCATCAGCGCGAGCTGGGTGAGCAGGGTCGGATACGCCGCCTCCTGCATCGCCACCTCCACCAGGCGTCCGGCGCCGGTGCGCTCCCGTTCGTAGAGCGCGCTGACGATCCCCCCGTACAGGTGCGTGCCGCCCAGGAAGTCGATGAGGGCCGGGCCGGCCTTGAGCGGTCCGCCGCCCGCCTCGCCGGTAATGCTCATCACCCCGGACCAAGCCTGGACCGTGAGGTCCATGCCGAGCCGCTCGGAGTCCGGGCCGCTCAGGCCGTAGGCGGTGCCCGAACCGTAGATCAGCCGCGGGTTCAGCTCCCGCAGCACCTTCCAACCGACGCCCAGGCGATCCATCACACCCGGCGCGAAGTTCTCGATCAGCACGTCCGCGACCCCGGCCAACCGAAGCAGCAGTTCCCTCCCCTGCTCGTCCTTCAGATCGCAGGCCAGCGAGCGCTTGTTCGTGTTCAGGAAGGCGAGCGGAAAGGACGGCGGCCCGCCACCAGTCTCACGGCGCCGCAGAGGCTCGCCGCCCGGCGGCTCGACCTTGACCACGTCCGCCCCCGCCTGGGCCAGCAGGTAGCCGGCGTAGGGACCCTGGTAGACCTGACCAAGGTCGAGCACGCGGATGCCGGCCAGTGGCCTGGTCGGAGGGAGTTCGCCTTCGGTCACGCCGGCCTCAGTGGAACGACCCGCCGATCACGTCACGGGCGACGATCAGGCGCTGGATCTCGTTCGGGCCTTCACCCACGCGGCGGATCCGGAGTTCCCGGTACCAGCGCTCGAGCGGCAGGTCCTTCGTCATGCCGTAACCGCCGTGGATCTGCATCGCCCGGTCGACGACGCGGCTGGCTCCCTCGCTCGCCACCAGCTTGCAGATCGCCGCTTCGGTCCGGAACGGCTTCCCCGCATCGGCGCGGGCCGCGGCCTCCAGGGTCAGCGCCCGGGCCGTCCGCAGGTCGATCTCGTTGTCGACGATCATCCACTGCACCGCCTGGCGCGTGGACAGGTAGTCGCCGAAGGTCTTGCGCGTCTTGGCGTAGGCGATCGCCATCTCCTGGGCCTTCAGCGCGACGCCGACGCAGCCCGCCGCGTACGGGATCCGGTTGCGGCTCAGGCGGTCGTTGGCGATCGCGAAGCCCTGGTTCACCTCGCCCAGCACGTTGCGGCCGGGCACCCGCACCCGGTTGAACTCGAGTTCGGCCGCGTAGTGGGTGGAGCGCAGGGTGTGGACGATGCGCCGCACCCGAAAACCGGGCATGTCCGTGTCGACGAGGAAGCAGGTGATGCCCTTGCGGCCCAGTTCCGGGTCGGTGCGCGCGAAGACGATGCCGAAGTCCGCCTTGTCGGCGCCGCTGATGAACGTCTTCTCGCCGTCGAGGATCCAGTCGTCGCCGTCGCGCACCGCGGTCGTGCGGATGGCGCGGGCCGGATCGCTGCCGCCGGAGGGCTCGGTCAGGGCGAAGAAGCCGCGCTTCTCGCCTCGCAGCACCGGGTAGAGGTAGCGCTCCTTCTGGCCGTCGTCCGCCTCGTACAACTGCGCCAGCCCGGCGCCGCCGAAGACGCCGTAGCAGGGCGCGTAGAGACCGGCCCGGTGCTGGGCCATCTCGAACGCCATCAACGTCCTTGTCGTGAGATCGATGCCGGGTCCGCCGTACTCCTCCGGGATGTCGAGACCGTAGAAACCGAGTTCCTTCGTCATCGCCACCAGCCGCTCACGGTGATGCGGCGGCAGTTCGCTGGCGTCCGGATCGAGGTCCGCTTCGAGCGGCACGATCTCCTCGTGAACGAAGCGGCGCACCGTCTCCAGGATCAGCTTCTGTTCGGTGCTGAGTTCGAAGTCCAAGCCTCACCTCTCGGCAGCCGCGATGCGGCCCACGCGGCGATCGCCCCGTTCCGCCGCGTTGGCGGCCGGCAGTTCGCCGTGATCGGCGAGGTGGACGGCCAGGAGTTCCTCAAACCGGCTCCAGTACTGCATCGTCACCTCGTAGCGGAAACGGGCCGCTTGTTCGTGCCTTGCCGCGGCGTCAGGGATCGCACTTCGCAGACCGAAACGGGAGCGGCCGCCCGCGAAGCCGAGTTCCAACGTGGAGCCGTCTTCGTCAGCGATTTCGAAGACACCCAGTTGACCGGGAAGCAGGGCGACCTCCACCTCGTCCAAATCCCTCCAGGGCTTCGTCAGCCGAACGCCGGTCATCCTGCCGCGGCCTCGATCATCGCCGGGATCGTATCCCGCGCTATGTCACAATGCCCGCCGCTCTGACTGCACACTCTCGACCTCCCAGGGACGCCGTACCCGGCGAGACCACCGCGGGCCTGAACGCCGATGCGGCGTTGCTCGACGGGGTTCGTGTCGTGGAGCTGGCGACGGTCGTCATGGCCCCTTCGGCCTGCGCCATCCTCTCCGATTTCGGCGCGGAGGTGATCAAGATCGAGGGGCCCGGCAGGGGCGACGTCTACCGCTACTTCCAGGATCTCCCCGGAATGCCCGACTCGGAGATTCCCTACTGCTTCCTGCTCGACGGCCGGAACAAGAAGAGCGTCGTCATCGACCTGAAGAAGCAGAGCGGCCAGGAGGTGGCGCACCGGCTGATCCAGACCGCCGACGTCTTCCTGACGAACTGCCACAACTCGGTGCTGAACGACCTCGGCATGACCTGGGATCGGCTCCGCGAGGTGAATCCACGGCTCATCTTCGCCCACGGCACCGGCTACGGGCACACGGGCCCGGAGGCCGAGAAGCCCGGCTACGACCAGGTCTGCTACTGGACCCGCTCCGGACTCGTCGCGACGTTCACGCCTGTCGACGGCCATCTGGGACCGCTCGGCTGCGGCACCGGCGACCATCCCACCGGCGTCACGCTCTTCTCGGCCGTGCTCGCCGGCCTGCTGAAGCGGGAACGGACCGGCGTCGGCTCCTACGTCACCACCTCACTGCTCGCGGCCGGAGCCTGGGCGAATGCCTGCGCCATCCAGGCCAAGCTGGTCGGAGCGGAGTTCCACGAGAAGCGTCCGCGTGAACGGACGCTGAACTTCGGCCAGCTCTACTACCGCACGCGGGACGACCGACTGATCAAGCTGAGCATCATCGAGCAGGACCGGCAATGGGAGCGCTTCTGCCTCGCCCTCGACCGCAGCGACCTCATCTCGGACGAACGCTTCTGCACCACCCCGGAGCGGATCGAGAACATGCCCGAGTTCATCGCCCTGCTCGATGCCGATTTCGCAAAGCGGGATTTCGCGGAGTGGAGCGAACGCTTCACCCGCTACGAGATCGCCTACAGCCTCGTCTCGAACCTGGACGACATCGTCGCCGACGAACAACTGGAGGCGATCGGCATGTTCCGTGACCTCGACCATCCCGAGTACGGACGCCTGCGGACGGTGGACAGTCCGGTCCTCATCGAGGGCGAGGACAAGGTGAAGCCCCAACCGGCGCCGGAACTCGGCGAGCACACCGGCGACCTGCTGCGCGAACTCGGACTCGACGCCTCGGAGATCGAGAACCTGGCCGAGGGCGGCGTTATCTCGGGCCGGCTCTGACCGATTCGTCGCCCGCCGCAAACGCGACTACAATCTCCTTTCCCGAACCGAACGGACCTCAGCCCAGGAGACGCTCCATGGACTTTCAGGACTCACCGCAGGAAGCCGCCTTTCGCGCCGAAGCGCGCGCCTGGCTCGAAGCGAACGCCGAACCCCTGCCTCCCGGCGGCACGTCGCGGTTCGACGGCCTGCCCGAGCAGGAAGGCCTGGCCGCGTCCAAGGAGTGGCAGCAGAAGAAGTACGACGACGGCTGGGCCTGCATCACCTGGCCGAAGGAACACGGCGGCCGCGGCGCGACCTTCATGGAGGGCGTGATCTGGGCGCAGGAGGAAGCGAAGTTCGACGTCCCCGACGGCTTCCTCGGCATCGGCCACGGCACCTGCGCGCCAGCGATCATGGCGCACGGCACGGAGGAACAGAAGCGGCGCTACCTGCCGAAGCTGGCCAGCGGCGAGGAGATCTGGTGCCAGCTCTTCTCCGAGCCGGGAGCCGGTTCCGACCTGGCCGGCCTGCGCACCCGGGCCGAGCGCGACGGGGACGAGTGGGTGGTCAACGGCCAGAAGGTCTGGAACTCGGGCGCCCACTACGCCGACTGGGGAATCCTGGTCACGCGGCACGACCCGACCGTGCCCAAGCACAAGGGCCTGACCTTCTTCGTCGTCGACATGAAGTCACAGGGCATCGAACCACGACCGATCCGGCAGATTCCGGGCACCTCGGAGTTCAACGAGGTCTTCCTGCAGAACGTCCGGGTCCCCGACCACAACCGGCTCGGCGAAGTCGGTGCCGGCTGGCAGGTGGCCATCACGACGCTCATGAACGAGCGCCACGGCCGCTACCAGATGACGCCCGACTGGAGCGACGCCCTTCGCCTCGCCTCGGAACTCGAGATCGACGGGGAAGCGGCGGCGAACCAGAGTTCGGTGCGGGAGCGGATCGCCGACTGGTACGTCCAGTGCCGCGGCGTCGAACTGACCTTCATGCGCACCCTGACCGCCATCTCGCAGGGCAAGCAGCCGGGGCCGGAGAACTCGATCTGCAAGGTGATCACCGCCAGCGCCCGCCAGGACATCGCCTCGTTCGCGGCCGACCTGCTCGACTCCGCGGGCGCCGTCAGCGGACGGGCCGATGCGCCCTCGGCGGGCATGTTCCACTACGCCTACCTGGCGGCTCCCGGCATGCGGATCGCCGCGGGCACCGACGAGATCCTGCGCAACATCATCGCCGAGCGCGTCCTTACCCTGCCCGGCGAGATCCGGGTCGACCGCGACCGGGCGTTCAGCGACATCCCGACCGGTTCGAACTGACGCCGCTCAGGGACGGTCGCGGCTCAGCCTCCTAGCCGCTCTCCTTGCGGTCGTAGAACCGCTTGTAGGAAGCGGTGCCCCCGTCGCCGCCGAACTGGATCTGGTTCAGGACGACAAGCTGCCCTTTCTTGTTGATGCTGTACTCCTGGATGAACAGCGCCTCGCCGCGTCCCCGGTTCCTGGTCACCAGCTTCGCCTTCTTCCAGAAGGCCTGGATTTCCCGCCGTTCACCCACCTCGTACCACTCGCGATCCGTCTTCAGAACGAGGGCCACTCCCCGGGAGTCCGCGATCTGAACGCCGCCATCCAGCATCCGGATGTTGAGCGCGTCCGCACCGACGCTGGCGCCACGACCGATCCCGAGCGGACCTCCCTGACCGCCGCCGGGCCCGCCAGGACCGGGCCCACCCTGGCCGCCGGCCCCACCGGCCCCACCGGCGCCTCCACGACCCGCGCCACCGGCACCGCCTCCAACGGCGCCACCGCCGCCGCCGCGACCGCCGCCGCCGCGGCCGACGTTGCCACCACGGCCACTGAAGCCGCCGTCACCAGCGCCTCCGCGCGCGATCCTCAGCCGCCGCATCGCCTGCCGCGGGTCGTCGCTCAGCTCCTCGTTGAGAATCCACTCCCCGCCGAGATCGACCGACGGAGCGCCTCCCCGCTGAGCCTCCGCTGGCTCCCCCGTCGCCAGAGACACCAGGACCGCCACCAACGCGGCCGCCCCCACCTGCGCCGTAGCCATCAGCATTGAACGAACCGATCGCACCTCTGTCATGGCGATGTCTCCCTCTGTCGTTCTTTGCCCTAGCTTAGCGCCCTGGAACTAGCTCGCGACCTCGCTCTCGCTGCCTGGAAACAGCAGCCGGGCCATCTGGGTCTGGGAGCGGTGGACGAAGAGGATGACCTGGTCGCCGGGGCGGAGCATGTTGCTGCGCTCGGGCATGAACACGCGGTCGCCGCGCACGACCGCGCCCACGATCAGGCCGCGCGGGGCCTGCAGGTCGGCGAGCGTGGCGCCGGCCGCCGGACTCGCTTCGTGGATCACTCGCTGGACGACCTGCACGGCGCCGTCGGCGAGGGTGACGAGATTCGCCTTGTAGCCATTGGCGACGAAGTTGCGAACGTGGTCGATCGCCAGCGAGTGGGGCGAAACGAGCTCGACCTCGCCGACCCGCTTCCAGAGCCGGCTGGTGGTGTGGTGAATCAGCGCCACGACCCGGCCCACGCCCAGTTCCTGCGCGATGAGACCGGCGACGACGTTGCTGTCGTCGTGGCTGGTGGCGGCGATCAGAACGTCGGCCCGACCAAGGCCCTCGCTCTCCATCGTCGCGGCATCGATCGGGTCGCCGTGCAGCACTTCGACGTCGGGGAACGACTGCGCGAGGAACTCGGCCCGGCGCCGGTCAGGCTCGATCCAGCGGAGCCGCTTGACCTCGTTCCGCAGCGCCTTGACCATCGCCACGGCCGCCGGGCTGCCGCCGGCGATGGCGACGGTGTGAGGATGCTCGATCCGTGACGCAAACAGTTCCTCCACGTCGTGGGTCGACTGGGTCCGGCACAGGACCATGGCCAGATCACCCGGCGACGCGCGCAGGTCCGGCCCGGGAATCGACAGCTCGTGCTCCCCGTCGAAGTAGCCGACGATACGCGCGTCCTCGGGCAACGGCACTTCGCTGAGCGGGAGACGCGCCACCGTGCTGCCGGCCTGGACCTGAATCGTCCGCAACTCGAACCGGCCGCGCGCCAGGTAGTCCACCTCGTGCGTATGGTGGCCCAGGACGATGTTCAGGATCGCGTTCGTGGCCAGACTCTGGGGCGAAAGCAGCAGGTCGGCCCCGAACAGCCGTTCGTAGGAACGGCGGTACACGGTCAGGTCCTCGGACGTGTCGATCCGCACGACGCAACGCTTGGCGCCGAGGTTGCGGGCGATGACCGAGGCCACCAGGTTCGCCTCCTCCGAGGAAGACGCGGCAATGAAGAGCTCCGCCTGATCGACGTTCGCCCGCTCCAGGACCGCCTGGTGGGCGCCGTTGCCGACCACGAACGCCGCGTCGAGTTCTTCCTCGGTCCGCTCGATCAGCGCCGGATCGATGTCGATCAGCGTGAGGCTCCGCCCCTCCCGGCCGAAGGCCTCGGCGATGTGAAAACCCACGTTGCCGATCCCCATGACGCAGAAGTGACCGTTCTCACTCACCACCCGTCGAGCATAAGCCAACCGCGGTTGCGCGTTCGCGCAACCGGCGACCCACTCGGTGCGCGAGTCATCGAGCGCACGGATGACACCGAGGTCCCCGCAACCCGTCCAAACCGTCTGCTACGGTAGCCGCTTCCGTCCGCGCCGCCGGACTGAACGAGATGGCCGAACTGAAGACGAAGAAGAACGACGCCAGCGTCGAGGGATTCCTGACCGGCGTCGAGAACGAGCGGCGCCGCGAGGACAGCTTCGTCGTCCTCGAGATGATGAAGCGAATCACCGGCAAAGAACCGACGATGTGGGGTTCCTCCATCGTCGGCTTCGGCAGCTACCACTTCAGGTACGCGAGCGGCCGCGAGGGCGACTGGCCGCGCATCGGCTTCTCGCCGCGCAAACAGAGCCTGACGCTCTACGTCATGCCCGGGTTCTCGAACTACGACGACCTGCTGTCGCGACTCGGCAAGCACCGGACGGGCAAGTCCTGCCTCTACGTCAACAAGCTCGCCGATGTCGACATGGACGTACTGGAGCAGCTCATCCGCAGTTCCCTCGACGCGATGCGCGAGATGTACCCCGAGTAACCGGAAGACGAATGAACTACGAACGCATCCTGCTCGAACGGGACGGCAATCTCGCCACGATCACCCTGAACCACCCGGAAGTGCTGAACGCCACGGATGCCCGGATGATCGCCGAACTCGGCGACGCCGTGCTGCGCATCCGCGACCCGGAGAGCGGCGTGCGCGCCCTTCTCCTCACCGGCGCGGGCCGGGCCTTCTGTTCCGGCGCCAACCTCTCGGGCAGGGCCGACCAGGAAGAGGGGGCGGTGAACCCGACCGCCCGCGAGAACCTGCGCAACAACTACCACCCCCTGCTGCTTTCCCTCCGTGACCTGGACATGCCCATCGTTACCGCGGTCCATGGCGCCGCGGCCGGCGTCGGCATGAGTTTCGCCCTGATCGGCGACATGGTCTGCGCCTCGAAGCAGGCGTTCTTCCTCCAGGCCTTCGCGCGCATCGGCCTGGTCCCCGACGGCGGCGCCACGTTCATGCTGCCCCGCCTGATCGGCTGGGGCCGCGCGGTCGAACTCTCGATGCTGGCCGAACGTCTGCCGGCCGACAAGGCGTTCGAGTGGGGCCTGGTCAACCGGCTGTACAACGACCAGGAGTCCCTGATGGAGGGCGCCACGGAACTGGCTCACCGCCTGGCCAATGGTCCGCGCTCCCTGGCGATGATCCGCAAGGCCTACTGGGCGACCTGGCAGAACGTCTACGAGCAGCAGCTCGACCTCGAGGCCAGACTGCAGGCGGAGGCCGGCGCCACCGAGGACTCCCGCGAAGGCGTGATGGCCTTCCTCGAGAAGCGGCCCGCCGAGTTCAAGGGTCGCTGATCCCGGTGCTCGGCCGTTCGCTTCTCGCTGCCTCCCTTACCTTCTCCACCGCGGCGCTGGCGGCGCAGGAGACGATCGAGTGGCGCCACTACGCCGCCGACCGCGCCAGCACGAAGTACTCGCCGGCGGCTCAGGTCGACGCCTCGAACGTCTCGGAGCTCGAGGTCGCCTGGCGCTGGGTGACGCCCGACAGCCGCGTCGAGGCGCAGACCCTGGCCGGCGACCTCAAGGGCACGCCGCTGATGGTGAACGACACGCTCTACGCCGTGTCGGCCATGAACCTGGTGAGCGCCGTCGATCCCGCGACCGGCGAAGAGCTCTGGACCTACGATCCGAAGGCCTACGAGCGCGGCATTCCGACCCACGGCGGCTTCACCCAGCGCGGCATCGAGTACTGGGAACACCGCGGCATGGAGCGGATCGTCCTGGTCACCGGCACCCACCAGCTCGTGTCCCTCGACGCGAAGACGGGCAAGCCGGACCTCGAGTTCGGCGAAGCCGGGATGGTCGACATGCGCGGCGACATCGGCCGGCCGGACCAGATGCGCCACACGGGCGCCAACTCCCCCGGCATCGTCTGCGGCGACACCGTTCTGATGGGCATGACGATCATGGACTTCTCCCTGACCCAGGAGATGCCGGCCGGCCACATCCGCGGCTACGACATCCGCACCGGCCGCAAGAAGTGGACCTTCCACACCGTGCCCCAGGGCGACGAGCCCGGCGCGGAGACCTGGCACGACGAGTCCTGGCGCTACTCGGGCAACACGAACGTGTGGTCGTGGATGAGCTGCGACGACGAAACGGGCTGGGTCTACTTCGGCACCGGCACGCCGACCAGCGACTACTACGGCGGCCACCGCCACGGCGACAACCTCTACGCCGAGAGCCTGGTCGCCATCGACACCGCGACGGGCGAAAAGAAGTGGCACTTCCAGGCGGTGCGTCACGGCCTGTGGGACTACGACTTCCCGTGCGCGCCGATCCTGCTCGACATCGAGGTCGACGGAAAGCGGATCGAGGCGGTGGCCCAGGTCAGCAAGCAGGCCTTCACCTACGTCTTCGACCGGAAGACCGGCGAGCCCGTGTGGCCGATCGTGGAGCGCAAGGTCCCCGAGAGCCTGGTTCCAGGCGAATGGACCGCGAGCACGCAGCCCTTCCCGACGAAGCCGCCGCCCTTCGACCGCCAGGGCCTGCGCGAGAGCGACCTGATCGACTTCACGCCGGAGCTCGAGGCGAGGGCGATCGAGATCTACCGGGAAACGCTGCTCGGCGGCCCGATGTTCACGCCGCCGACCCTGGCCGGCGACGGCCGGAGGGTGATGGCGCAGTTGCCGGGCCAGGCCGGCGGCGCGAACTGGGGCGGCGCCGCGGTCGATCCGAACAGCGGCGTCCTGTTCGTGCCGTCGCAGACCCGGGTTGGCACGATGGCGCTCGTCCCGCCGTCCGCGCGTCAGCCGTCCGACCGCGACTACCTGCCGGCCTTCACGTTCCCCGGCGGCCCGGAAGGTCTGCCGCTCGTCAAGCCGCCGTGGAGCCGGCTGACCGCCATCGACCTGAACCGGGGCGAGATCCTCTGGCAGACGCCGGTCGGCGACGGCCCCCGCGACCATCCTGCGATCGCGGACCTCGACCTGGGGCCGCTCGGCGCCTGGCCGCTCGCCGGCCTGGCGGCAGGCTGGCCGATGGCGACCGCCACGCTCGTGTTCGTCGTCACGAGCGAGCGCCGGCCCGCCACGTACGAGGAGGGCGCCGCAGGGCTGGCCGGCCGCGGCGGGCCGTCGACCGGTTTCCTCTATGCCTTCGACAAGGAGACCGGCGAGGAGGTCTGGCGCACCGAGCTGCCCGAAACGCCGGGCGGCGGCCCGATGACGTACGTCGTCGGCGGTCGCCAGTTCATCGTCGTGCCCGTTGGCGACCGAGGGGAGGAGCACTCCCTGGTCGCCTACGCGCTGCCGGCCGGCTAGGAGCGCAGCTTCGACAGGCGCGCGCCGGGTGGATCGCTGATCCACTCGGCGCCCTGTTCCCAGCCGTCGTCGAACACCGTGTCGCGGATCGGCCGGCGACGGAGCGGGCCGTGGCGCCCCAGGGGCTTGCCGATCGTGATCGTGAGCGACAGTTCGACGTTCTCCGGAATCTCCAGAATCTCCCGCAGTTCGTCCGCCACGGCGTGGTGCCAGCCGCTGTAGCAGGCGCCGTAGCCCAGCGCCCGCGCCATCAGGAACAGGTTCTGGCACGCCGGAAAGACGGAAGCGCCCTCCGAGTGGGTCAGCGCCCGATAGCGGACGTAGCAGGCGATGATGACCGCCGGGATCCGCTCGAAATGGTCCACGTAGTGCTGGATCGCCCGGTTCACCCGCGATTTCGGCGAGTCCGGATCGGCGGCCGAGCCCCGGTTCCAGCCCTCTTCCTCCGTCTTGCGCGCCCAGCCGCGGCGGAAGGACTCGCCCAGCAGACGCCTGGCACGCCGGGCGCGAGGGCCGTCTCGCAGCACGATGAAGCGGAAGGGCTGGCGGTTCGTACCGGAAGGCGCCCTACTCGCCGCGTAGAGGATCTTCGCCAGGTCCGCGTCCGGGATCGGCTCGGGGCTGTAACGCCGCACGGAACGCGCGGTGGAGAGCAGTTCGAAGAAGTCGTCAGTGTCCATGGAGCGTACGATCCCCCGCCCGCGAAGCCCGCGTCAAGCGATAGGATCAGCCGATTCCTCCGCTTACTTCCCACTGTGACGCGGCCACCCGCGTGAGCGGCGCCGACCCAGAGGAACCCGACGATGCAGAAACTCAGCCGTACTGTTCTTCCCCTGGCCATGCTCCTGGCCGCCTCCGCGGCGTCCGCCCAACGCAGCCAACTGGACCTTCAGGTGCACGACATGAACGGCGCCGAGATCGGGCCCGTCAACGTCACCGTGTTCTCGCCCCAGGGCGAGATCGTCGTGCAGGACGCCACGCGCAAGAACGGCCGTCTGCGGCTTCGCCTGACGGTGCTGGAGGAGCCCTACAGGCTGCTGCTGCAGATGGACGGGCACCCGGAGCGGGAGCTCGAAGTACAACTCGCCGAGGGCCGGGACAGGACACTGACCGTCCAGCTCTGGGACGAGGAGACGGCCCGCAAGCAGCAGGCGGTCGACGCGTTCAACGAGGGCATCGGGAAGATCCAGGCGGGCGACGCGGCCGGGGCCCTGCCCCTGTTCGAGCAGGCGGTAGAGATCGACCCGACGATCGCCGCGGCGCATCGGACGATCGCGGCCATCCTGCACAACCTGGGGAGACTCGACGACGCGCTCGAACCCGCGAGCAGATATGTCGAGATGGAGCCGATACCGCCCGACTTCGCCACCATGTTCTTCGACATCTTCGCTGCCGGCGGCGATCCTCGCGCCGAGGAGGCGAAGCAACTGGCGATCGAGGCCGGCATGGGCGCAGACCTCGCCCCCGGCATCTTCTCGCAGGGCGTTCAGGCGGTCCGCGCCGGCGACGACGAAGGCGCCATCGAGCTCTTCCGCGAAGCGGCATCGCTCAATCCGAGGCTCCACCAGGCCTACCGGAACATCGGCACGATCTACTTCAACGACGGACAGTTCGAGGAAGCGCTGGTGGAGCTCGACCGCACCCTGGAGCTCGACCCGGGCAACCAGGAAGCGCTGCGCATGAAGTACTTCTCCTTCGCCTCGCTCGGCCGTCTCGACGACTCGATCGAAGCGGGCAAGGCGTGGCTCGAGGTCAACCCCACCGCCGGCCGGCAGGTGCAGTTCCAGGCCGAGCAGCTCTTCGACCAGGAGGCCTTCGGCAACGCGAAGCTCTACGACCAGTCGCTCATCGCCTGGGACGACAATCACCCGCGCGCCCACTTCCGGCTCGGCGTGATCTACCGCCGCAGCGCGGATTCCGGCCCGGCCAGGGTACACCTGACGAAGTACCTGGAATCGGCGCCGGACGACGAGGACGCGGAGGACCTGGCGAGGGCCCACTACGAACTCGGGATTCTCGCGGTGAACGCGAGCAACACGGACGCCGCCCGCGAGCACCTGAGCAAGTCGCTGGAGCTGGATCCGGAGGGCCAGTTCGCCGACGTGGCGCGCGCGGCCCTCGAAGGCTTGTAGGCCGCGCGGCCGGGCGGCTACGCCCGGGAACCGCCCGAGAACACCCGGAACAGCTTCTTCAGCGGGTCGTAGAACTCCGACACGACGCGCTCCTTGAGCGGGATGATCGCGTTGTCGGTGATCGTGATGTGCTCGGGGCAGACCTTCGTGCAGCACTTCGTGATGTTGCAGTAGCCGATGCCCTCGTCGCGCTTGAGCGACGCGAGCCGGTCGCCGGTGTCCAGGGGGTGCATCTCCAGCGCCGCGTTGTAGACGAAGAAGCGCGGGCCGACGAACTCCTCGTGCAGATGGTGGTCCCGCAGCACGTGGCAGACGTCCTGGCACAGGAAGCACTCGATGCACTTGCGGAACTCCTGGACCCGCTCGACGTCCTCCTGGGCGATGCGCCAGGTGCCGTCCTCGGCATCCGGCGGCCGCGGTTCGAAGGGCTCGATCTTCTTCTTCACCTCGTAGTTCCAGGACACGTCGCAGACGAGGTCGCGGATCACCGGGAAGGCGCGCATCGGTTCGACCGTCACCGGGCGGTCCGTCGGCAGGTCGCTCATCCGGGTCATGCACATGAGCCGCGGGTTGCCGTTGACTTCCGCGGAGCAGGAGCCGCACTTGCCGGCCTTGCAGTTCCAGCGCACAGCGAGATCGTTAGCCGACTCGGCCTGTATCTGATGGACCGCGTCGAGGACGACCATGCCCTCGGTGACGTCCGTCGTGTAGTCGCGGTAGCCGCCCTCGCCTTCGGCGCCGTCCTGGCGCCAGATCCTGAACTCTGTCGCGGCCATCTCAGCCCATCTCCTCGACCAGCCCGGTCAGTTCGTCGCTCATCGGCTCCACCGGCATCTCCTCGACCACCATTTCGCCGTCCGCGCCCCTGGCGGCCCGGATGATCACCTTGCCGAAGTGCTCGTCCTTCTGCGGATAGTCGTCCCGGAACTGGGCGCCGCGACTCTCGCGCCGCAGCAGGCCGGCCCGGGCGACCGCCTCGGACACGACGAGCAGGGGGTGCAGGTCGAGCGCGGTGTGCCAGCCCGGGTTGTACTCCCGGTTGCCGGGCGCCGAGACGGCCTTCGCCCGGTCGCTCAACCGGCCGATCTCCTCGATCGCCTCCTCCAGCTCCGACTCGATGCGGACGATGCCGACCTTCTCCTGCATCAGATCCTGGAGTTCGTGCTGGATCTGGTACGGCCCTTCGCCGCCTTCCCGTTCGAGCGGCTCAAGAGCTTCCTTCATCCCTGCCTCGACCGCGGCCTCGTCGAGCCGGATGTCGCCTTGCTCGCGGGCGAAGGCGGCCGCGTACTCGCCGGCCCGCTTGCCGAACACGAGCAGGTCGGACAGCGAGTTGCCGCCCAGCCGGTTCGCGCCGTGCAGTCCCGCCGCGCACTCGCCGGCGGCGTACAGTCCCGGCACGGACGACATCTGGCTCTCGGCGTCGACCCGCACGCCGCCCATCACGTAGTGCGTCGTCGGCCCGACCTCCATCCTCTCCTTCGTGATGTCGAGGCCGGCCAGTTCCTTGAACTGGTGGTACATCGACGGGAGCTTCTTCCTGATGTGGTCCTCGGAGTTGCTGATCTTCTCCTTGATCCAGGCGATGTCGAGATACACGCCGCCGTGGGGCGAGCCCTTGCCCGCCTTGATCTGGTCCACGATGCAGCGGGCGACATGGTCCCGGGTCAGGAGCTCAGGCGGACGCCGCGCGTCGCGGTCGCCGACGACGTAGCGCCAGCCCTCCTCGGCGCTGTCGGCCGTCTGATCCTTGTACAGAGGAGGAATGTCGTCGAACATGAAGCGCTCGCCGTCCGAGTTCAGCAGGACCCCGCCCTCGCCGCGCACGCCTTCCGTGACGAGAATCCCGCGCACGCTGGGAGGCCAGACCATCCCGGTCGGGTGGAACTGGACGAACTCCATGTCGATCAGGTCGGCGCCGGCGTCATAGGCCAGCGTGTGGCCGTCGCCGGTGTACTCCCAACTGTTGCTGGTGATCTTGAAGGCCCGGCCGATGCCGCCGGTGGCGAGCACGACAGCCTTCGCCCGGTAGACCCGGAACCGGCCCCGCTCCCGGTCGTAGGCCAAAGCGCCGGCGACCCGGCCGTCGTCGAGCAGCAGCCGGAAGACCGTGTACTCCATGTGGAAGTCGATGCCCCGGTGGATGCCGTGATCCTGCAGCGTCCGGATCATCTCGAGCCCTGTGCGGTCGCCGACGTGGGCGAGGCGCGGGTAGCGGTGGCCGCCGAAGTTCCGCTGCAGGATGCGGCCATCCTTCGTGCGGTCGAACAGGGCCCCCCAGGCCTCGAGCTCCAGCGCCCGCTCCGGCGCCTCCTTGGCGTGGATCTCGGCCATCTTCGGGTTGCTCAGGTACTGGCCGCCGCGCAGCGTGTCCGTGACGTGGACCTTCCAGTCGTCGCGCTCGTCCACGTTGCCGATAGCGGCCGCCATTCCGCCCTCGGCCATCACCGTATGCGCCTTGCCGAGCAGGGACTTGCAGATCACGCCGCAGGAGGCGCCCGCGGCCGAGGCTTCGATCGCAGCGCGCAGGCCGGCGCCGCCCGCGCCGACCACCAGCACGTCGTACTCGTAAGGTGTCTGCTCCATCAGAGGATCCTGAAGTCGGTCCAGACGCCCATCGAGCACAACCGGACGTAGATGTCGGAGAACGTGACCCAGATCAGGCTGAGCCAGGCCCAGGCCATGTGCTTGCGGTTCAGGCAGGAGACGCAGCGGTAGCAGGCGCTCTGGAACGGCCTCCCCGCCATCACGTTGCGGAAGCCGCCGATCACGTGGCGCGTCGAGTGGCAGCCCAGCGCGTAGCCGCTCAGCAGCAGCCAGTTGATCAGAAGGACGAAGCTGCCGATGCCGACGCCGAAGGCGTGGCCGCCGGTAGCCGTCTCGAACTCGAACGCCCGGTGTACGTCGATCGGGAAGAAGACGAAGATCCACGCCATCATCGCGAACAGGAAGTAGCGGTGGATGTTCTGGACGATCAGCGGAAACGAGTTCTCGCCCCGGTAGGCGTTGCGCGGCTCACCGACCGCGCAGGCCGGCGGATCGGCCCAGAACGCCTTGTAGTACGCGCCGCGGTAGTAGTAGCAGGTGGCGCGGAATCCCAGCGGCAGGATCAGGATGAACAGCGCCGGAGACTGGGGAACGAAGCTCGGCCACCAGCTCGGGAAGCCCTCGAACCAGGCATGGTGCGAGAGGCCGAAGACCTCCGGCGAGTACAGCGGCGACAGGTAGCCGCCGAATACGTAGTGATCGGCCTGAAGCGCCGCCCAGGTCGCGTAGACGCTCGCGAGCCCCAGGCCCACGACAACGGCGCCCGGCTGCAGCCACCAGGCGTCCTGACGCTGGGTTTCACCGAACGATCGCCGCTTCAGCGCGGCGGAGATGGCCATCTCGGATTCTGTCCTCTCTGGGTCGCTGGATGGAAGTGCGTGAGCGAGGGCCGGGGTCGGCCCGGCGGTGATCATAGCCACAAAGCCGAGTCTCGATCGACCTCGGGATCCACGAATGGGCGGGGCCGGCGCTCTGTGATCCAATCGCGGTTCAGGTGAGCCGCATTCTCGTCTTGTCGACCGTTCTGGCGACCGCCACGGCGCTCCCGGCGCAGGAGCCCGAACCGCCAGATGGAGTCCGGGTGGTGCGTGCCTACTTCGACGATCCGCTGGTCGCCGCCAGAGCCGTCATGTCGCTCGACGCTCTCGAGTCGGAGTACGAGAAGGGCTACATCGTCCTGCGGGGCACCGAAGAGGACGTCGAAACCGCCCGGCAAGCCGGGATGCGGATCGTCGAAGACAACGACTACGTTTCCGCCACCTTCCCCTCCGAATCGCCAACAGACGCCGCGCAAGGGACAATCGCCGGGTTCCCCTGCTACCGCACGGTGGAGGAGACCTACGCGAGTGCGAGAGCTATCGCCCGCGCACATCCGAAGCTCGCCACATGGAAATGGGCCGGAAGGTCATGGAAGAAGAGGCAACGGAGCGCTGACGGCTACACCTTGTACGTGCTGCGCCTTACGAACTCGGCGACGACGGGTAAGAAGCCGGTCCTCTTCATCACCGCGGCGCTTCACGCCCGGGAGTACACGACCGCCGAACTCGCCCTGCGTTTCGCGGAGCACCTGGTGGACTCCTACGAGACGGATGCCGACGTGCGGTGGCTCCTGGACCACCAGGAAGTCCACCTCATGCTGCAGGCGAATCCGGACGGGAGAAAACGGGCCGAGGAGGGTCTGCTCTGGCGCAAGAACCACAACACGCGCCACTGCGCCCATTCATGGGCGGGAGTCGATCTGAACCGCAACTTCGACTTCAAGTGGGGAGACTCGGGCTCCAGCACGAACGAGTGCAGCATCGTCTACCGGGGCCTGTCGGCGGCCTCCGAGCCCGAAACGCAGGCGATCCAGACCTACATGGAGAGGCTGTTTCCCGACGCCCGTGGACCAGGCGACCGCGATGCGGCGTCAAGCGGCACCTCGGGAGTCGTCCTCGACATCCATAGCCATGGCCGTCTCATCCTCTGGCCCTGGGGCCACGTTTACGACCCGGCGCCGAACGGCACTGCGCTCCAGACCCTGGGCCGGAAGCTCGCGTACTTCAACGGCTACAGGCCGCTTCAGGCCATCGGGCTCTACCCGGTAACGGGCGCCACCGAGGATTACGGCTACGGCGTTCTCGGCCGCGCCTCCTTTACCTACGAACTCGGCACGACGTTCTTCCAGGACTGCAGCCGATTCGAGAACTCGATTCTGGACGAGAACCTGGAGTCCCTTCTCTACGCCTTCAAGGTGGCGAGGACGCCGTATCGGACTCCGGCCGGCCCCGACGTTCGCGATCTGAGTCTGAGCAACGGCGCGTCGACGACCGGCGTCATCGCCGGAACCGCGGTCGCCCTGTCAGCGACCTTCGACGACACTCGTTACGAGAACAGCAACGGCTTCGAACCCACCCAGAACGTCGCGGCCGGACGGTACTACGTTGACGTGCCGCCCTGGGTCCGGCGAGGAACCGCGAACGCCATGCACGCCTCCGATGGGGCCTTCGACAGCCGCACGGAAGGCGCAACCGCGATCATCGATACGACCGGCTTGAGCGCCGGCAGGCATACCGTCTTCGTCCGGGCAAGAGACATCGACGGCAACTGGGGCGCGGTCAGCGCGCTCTTCCTGGTCGTCCAGGCGGCCGACGACCCGGGAAGCGGCGAAGACGTCGGTTGTGCGGCGGACGGGAAGACCGTCTGTCTCCACGACGGCCGCTACGAGGTACGAGTCACCTGGCTGGCCAGGAACGGCGCGACCGGAGACGCAACGGCGGCCAGCCCCGCGACGCGGGACGCGGGCCTGTTCTGGTTCTTCGACCCGGACAACTGGGAGATCCTCGTCAAGGTGCTGGACGGCTGCGCCCTGAACGATCACGTCTGGGTGTACGGCGCCTCGACGACGGACCTCGGCTACATCATTCGCGTGACCGATACCGCGACCGGAGTCGAGAGGGTGTACCGGAACGAACCGGGTAAGCCGGCCTCGGCGATCACCGACGCGACCGCCTTCCCCGACGGCTGCCGCCCGCCGTAGATGCGGGCCCCATGGAGACGCGGACTCCGCGCCGCCCGGCCGCCGGATCGCCTCAGAGAGCCGGCGAGGAGCGGAGGTCGTCCATCTCGGACACCTTCGCCGTTGCGCCGCCGGCCTCCCGCTCCGCATCGAGCAGCGAGGCGCCGCGTTCGATCCATGTCCGGCCGCGCACCCGGACGGCGAGCAGGGCGGCGAGCAGCGCCACATGGACGATGAAGCAGCTCCAGGCGCCGACCAGGCCCCAGTTCCGCGTGGCGAAGAAGACGAGCGGCACGAAAACGAGCCAGGCCACGCCGATGTTCACCACCATCGGGTAGGTCGTGTCGCCGGCGCCCCGCAACGCGCCGGAGTAGATGTTGAACGGCAGCTCGAAGACCAGGCAGAGGGTGGCGATGAGAAAGAGCGGCCGGGCGTACGGCAGGAGCGCGGCGAGATCGCCCGCCTCCCGCGCGAACAACTGCATCAGCCACCCGGGGAAGCCGACGTAGATGACAGCCATGATCGCCATCGCCCCGTAGCCCAGCCACATCACGCGACCCACGACGACGCGTACGTCGTCAAGCTGCCTGGCGCCCAGGCACTGCCCAACCAGCGTCGTGCAACCGACGGCCAGCGCGACGGCGAGCATGAAGGAGACGGACCAGGCGTGAATCACCGCGTTCGTCGCCGCCATCTCCGCGTCGCCGAGGTTCGCTACCAGGGCCGTGAAGACGCTGATTCCGCCCATCTCCATGAACACCTGGACGCCGATCGGCAGGCTGACGCGGAGCATCTGGCCGAGCAGGGCCCCCTCCGGCGGCCGGGGCCGGGTGGCGCCGTAGTCGCGCCCTATCTTCGTCGCCAGCACTCCGGCCAGCAGACCGACCGCAACGAGAAACTGGGCGATCACCGTTCCGACCGCGGTGCCCGCGGCGCCGAGCTCCGGGAAGCCCCAGACGCCGAAGATGAGCAGGTAGTTCAGTCCGCAGTTCAGCGCCAGTTGAATCAGTCCCGCGAACATGGGAACTTCGGTGCGTCCGAGTCCGCGGTAGTAGTTCTCCGCGACGAGGAAGATCATCAGCCCCACCGCGGCCCCCAACCGCACCTCCGTGTAGTCCGTGGCGATCGCCTGGACCTCCGGCGACGCACCCATCACCCGGAACGCCCAGCCGGAGAGCGGCGCCGCGAGCAGGACGGCGACGCCCGCGCCGGCGGCCAGGTAGAGACCCTGCCAGAAGGCGACGCCGACCCGGTCCTTCTTGCCGGCGCCGAAGAACTGCGCGACGAACGTGTTCACGCCCTGCAGCAGGCCCACGAAGAAGCCCAGCAGCCACCAGGAGATGATCGCGCCCAGGCCGACCCCGGCCAGGGCGACGACGCCCAGCCGGCCGACCATCATCGCGTCGATCAGGCCCATCGCCGTGTGGGTCATCTGCGTGATGACGACCGGACCGGCCAGCGCGAGAATGCGCCGATAGGAGATGTCGATGTTCATGGCCTGGTTTACGCAAAGAGGTGGGGTTGCTGGGAGGGGGCCGGCCGATCCTCGAAGGAGTTCAGGTTCCCGCGAGCAGGGTTTCGAACCGCGCCGCCATGCGCGGTCCCGCCCCTTCGTCTTCGTGCTTGAAGAAGACGTAGGTTTCGCCCCAGGGTTGCCGCCGGATCCTGTCGGCCCAGGAGCGAAGCGCCGCCTCGTCGTAGTCCTCGCGGCGGAGCCGAAGATAGCCGAAGTCCGTGGTCGCTTCCAGCGGCGCGTCGTGGTCGCCTCCCGCGTCGGCGACGCACAGGGCGGCGCCGGCCTCCTCGAGCAACGCGAACACGGCATCGTCGAACCAGCTCGCGTGCCGGAACTCGAACGCCGCCCGCAGCCCCGCCGGCAGCCGCTCGAGGAACGCAGCAAGGCGATCGTCGTCTCGCCTCAGGTACGGCGGCAACTGGAACAGGAACGGGCCGAGCTGCTCACCCAGCACCTTCGCGGTGTCGAAGAGATACTCGACCGAATCGCCGGCATCCCTGAGCCGCTGGTGGTGAGTGATCCGGCGCGAGGCCTTCAGCACAAAGCGGAAGCTCTCTGGAACCGAGTCACGCCAGCGCTCCAGCAGGTCGGCCTTCGGCATGCGGTAGAAGGTGTTGTTGATCTCCACCGCGCCGAGCTTCCCGGCGTAGAACGAGAGCATGTCCGGGCGCTTCGTCCCGGGCGGGTAGAAGTGGCCCTCCCAGGCGGGATACGAGAACCCGCTCGTGCCGGTGCGGACCCGCATCGCTGACAGTCTGCCGGGGGGTAAGCCGCGACGGGCCGGGCCGCTAGGCGCCGTCGTCGAGGAACGGGCGCAGCTTCTGCGCCCAGTCCGGGTGCCGGAGCTTGCGCAGCGCCTTGGACTCGATCTGCCGGATGCGTTCGCGGGTGACGTTGAACGACTTCCCGACCTCCTCCAGGGTGTGCTCCGAGCCCTCGCCGACGCCGAAGCGCATCCGCAGCACGAGTTCCTCGCGGGGCGAGAGAGAACGCAGCACGTTGCCGGTCTGCTCGCGCAGGTTGGAGGAGATGACCTCGTCGATCGGCGACGGCGAGTTCTTGTCCTCGATGAAGTCGCCGAGGTGGGAATCCTCCTCTTCTCCGACCGGAGTCTCGAGCGACACCGGCGCCTGCGCGATCTTCATGATCTTGCGCACCTTGGAAGCGGGAAGGTCCATGTGCTCGCCGATCTCCTCCGCGGTGGGCTCACGCCCGAGTTCCTGGACCAGCGACCGCGACGTCCGGGTCAGCTTGTTGATGTTCTCGATCATGTGAACCGGGATGCGGATCGTCCGCGACTGGTCGGCAATCGCCCGCGCCACCGCCTGGCGGATCCACCAGGTTGCGTAGGTCGAGAACTTGTAACCGCGGCGATACTCGAACTTCTCGACCGCCTTCATCAGGCCGATGTTCCCCTCCTGGATCAGGTCCAGGAACTGGAGGCCCCGGTTCGTGTACTTCTTGGCGATCGAGACGACCAGGCGCAGGTTCGACATGATGAGCTGCTCCTTGGCGCGCTCGCTCAACGCCTCGCCGCGCTTGACCTTGGCCACCATCGCCCGCAGCTCTCCCTGCTTGACGAAGTGGCGCAACTCGAGCTTCCGTACCTCTTCGCGGTACTTCTGAATGCGCCGCCGGTGCAGCGCCCTGAGTTCCTCGTTGTTCTCGCGCTCAAGCGCCACCTGGGCACGGCTGATGTCGCGCTCGCTGCGCCGGAAGCGGTTGTCGATCAACTTGACCAGGTCGACCACCCGATTGCGGTCCGGCCCGGTGAAGCCCAGCTCCACGATCAGGGCGGAGGCCCGCTCCTCCAGGCGGTCGATGTCCCGCGCGATCTCCTGGAAGCGGTCGCCGCGGGGGCTGTAGCGCTTCTGCCGGCGCCGGGTGCGATCGAGTTCCTCTTCCAGCTCCTGCATCTTCTCGAACACGCCGACGCGCTTGGCGATCCGCTTGTGGCCGTTCTGATCCAGCAGGGAGATGGGATGTTCGATCTCCACCAACTGGGAAAGCGGCTTCGCGTTCTTGCGATCCGCGAGCTCGGTCATCGCCAGCAGCCGGGTCATCAGGTCGGCGTTCCGGGCCATCGCCTGGAAGATGAGCCATTCACCGTCCTCGAGCGCGCGCGCGATCTCGACCTCGCCGTCGCGGTCCAGCAGCGGGACGGTGCTCATCTCCCGCAGGTACATCCGCACCGGATCGCTCGTGTTCAGCGGCTCGGTGACGGTCGGCGTCGCGGGATCCTCGTCCGCCTTCTCGATCTCGAGCGTGACCGTCTCGTCGAGATTCGCCACGTACCAGCCCGGCCGCCGGATCACGCCGACCCGCAACTCGCGCAGGCGGTCGTAGAGTTCGTTGATCTCGGCCTCGACGCCGACCATGTCGGCCGGCATCATGTCGTTGATCTCGTCGTTGAGGAGATACGTCTTCGCCTTCCCCAACTCGAAGAGCTGGCGAATGGACGAGTACCTCGCCTCGAGGGGCTTGTTCACGTCCTTGACTGCGGCAACTGCCATCTTCGGTCTCCAGGTAAGGGCCAAGCAGAGGGAAGCTCAGCGGCGGCGGCGTCGAGAGCCGTCCATGTCGATCTCAACCCGCACACTTCCCCGCCCGCCGAGAGAGTGCCTCAGCGAACCGGGATACGTTGAGCGCCAACAGGCGCACAAGTGTAGCAGTATGAAGACGATCAACCACCCAGTTGTGTTTCGCTCCGGGTTTGTCCGCTCTCGCCTTCCGGGCGCCTACGGGGCATCGCGTCCGTCCTTCTCCAACGTCGCGGCCTTCGCGGTTCTTCCCCGCTGCCGCAGCGCCTCGCGGAGCAGGTACTCGATCTGCCCGTTGACGCTCCGCAGTTCCGCCGCCGCGAGCCGCTGAAGTTCCTCGAACACGGCGAAGTCGAGGCGCAGGAGAAACGCCTTGCGCGGAGGGGCCGCCACCGTACAGCGTCCTTCCGCCTACGGATAGAGCGTGCCGGTGTTCACGACCGGCTGGGTGTGGCGGTCGCTGCACAGCACGGCCAGCAGGTTGCTGACCATCGCCGCCTTCCGCTCGTCGTCGAGGTGCACGACGTCCTTCTCGCTCAGCATGTTCAGCGCCTGCTCCACCATGCCGACCGCGCCATCGACGATCTGGGCCCGCGCGGCGACCACTGCCGCGGCCTGCTGGCGCTGCAGCATCGCGGCAGCGATCTCCGCAGCGTAGGCCAGGTGGCTGATCCGGGCCTCGATCACCTCGACACCGGCGGTCGCCAGCCGCTCCTGGACCTCGCCGCGGAGACGCTCGGAGATTTCGGCGGTGTGATGGGAAAGGGACACTTCGCCCTCACTGTGCGCGTCATAGGGATAACCCGTCGCCATGTTGCGCAGCGCGGCCTCGCTCTGAACCTGCACGTAGTCCTCATAGTCGTCGACGTTGAAGAGCGCCTCCGCGCTGTCCGTGACGCGCCAGACGACGACCGCGCCGATCTCGATCGGGTTCCCGGCGTTGTCGTTCACCTTCAGCTTGCCCGTCTCGAAGTTCCGGGTGCGTACGGACACGCGGCGTTTGCTCAGGAACGGGTTGGCCCAGCGAAGCCCCGTATCGTAGACGCTGCCCTGGTACGAACCGAAGAGCTGGAGGACCTTCGCCTCGTTCGGATGGACCATGAACAGCCCGAACATCAGGAAGATGAGAACGGGAATGCACAACGCGCAGAAGATCACGACGGGGATGACCTGCCAGATCCCGAAGACAGCGACCCCGGCAATGGCGAGAAGGATGAAGAGGATGAGCAGGCACAGCATGCCAACGCCCGACGCGACCGAGAGACGCTTCTCCCGATGCTCTACCATCTGTTGTTCCATTTTCCTGGTGACTCCCTTGATCACGCGGCCGACGAGGCGACCGCTGTTGGTTTCGATATGGAAGTGATATCACATTTATATCGCAGACGCCAACCGGTCGGCCGGCCGACCCTGTCGTGAAGGCGACCGGACAGGACGACACCGGGGCAGTCCTGCGCATCGCAGGACGTTTTCGGGTAGGCGGCCGCCCAACCGCCGCGGTCGAACTGCGCGCGGGCCACATCAACGACTCCTACGTCGTCTCCACCGCGAGCGGCAGCCGCTACCTGCTGCAGCGGATCAACGGCTACGTGTTCCCGAATCCGGCTCAGGTCATGGAGAACATCGTCCGGATCACGCGCCACCTCAAGCGCAGGCTCGGCCCGGGGAGCGGCCGGCGTCGGCTGACTCTGGTTCCCGTGGCGAACGGGGAGATGTGGTTCGAGACGACGGCGCCGGACCGTCGAGCCGACTGGTGGCGGATGTACGAGCTGATCGAGGACACGACGACCGTACTCCGGGCGTCGACGCCGGAGCAGGTCTTCCTCGCCGCGCAGGCGTTCGGCCGGTTCGAGACGCAGCTCATCGATCTCCCTCCACCGCCGTTGCACGAGACGATTCCGGGCTTCCACGACACGCTGAACCGCTTCGAGACGTTTGACCGGGCGCTGGCCACGGCAAGCGCCTCGGCTGCCGGCAACGCCAGGCGCCGGCAGGCCGACGCCGAGATCCGGTCGGTCGCCGCCCACCGCGAACTGGCTGGCCGGTTGAGCGTCGGCGCGGCTCACAAGCTGCCGCGGCGGACCGTCCACAACGATTGCAAGATCAGCAACATCCTGTTCGACCGGGAAACCGGCGAAGCGCTCTGCGTCGTCGATCTGGACACGACGATGCCCGGACTGGCCGCCTGCGACTTCGGAGACATGGTCCGGTCGATGGGCCACCGAGCCGAAGAGGATGCCCGTGAGACCGACGGGGCGCGAGTCGACCTGGAGCTATTCGCCGCCCTCGCTCAGGGCTACCTGGACGGCGCCCGATTCCTGACCGCGGCCGAGAGAAGAAGCCTGGTCGACGGCGCCCTGGTGCTGACGCTCGAGCAGGCCGTGCGCTTCCTCACCGACCACCTGGATGGCGACGTCTACTTCCGGGTCGAGCGGCCCGGCCAGAATCTGGACCGCTGCCGGGTGCAACTGGCCCTGCTCGAGTCACTGCTGGCGCGTGACACGGACCTGCGCAGAATCGTCGGAGGCTCCACCACGTAGTTCAGAACGCCTCGAGGTCGCGCTGCCCGCCCAGCAGCTTGGGCGGGTTGTGGTAGGTGCGATTCAGACCGCTGACCGTGTCCCTCACCGTGATCCAGTACTCCACGTCGGAAAGGGCGCCGTAGAACACCCAGTACCTGCCGTTCAGCACACGGCCGTCGAGCAACTTGATGACCAGCTCCACGTTCTCCGGGTCGAAGAACCAGAAGAGGCCCGACTCGTCGGAGATCTCCACCGGGATGGCGACGCCGCTTCCGAAGTCATCGGGCACGTCGGGATTCGTCCAGTGCACCCGTGCCTCGAACCGAGCCTCCCTCAGGCAGAGGAAGCCGTCGCCGCCGCGACATGGGCCGCTGTAGCCGCCGGTCGTCGCACTCGCCTCATCCGAGTACTCGAGACCCTGGCGTCCGCTCGCGCGCAGGCGGAACGTGTATGGCGTCTCCGAACGAAGGCCGTCGATACGGACGCGTCCGTCCCTGGCGGACGCCGTCGCCACCTGAGCCCAGCCCGCCGTCTGGCTGCGTGCCTCCACGCCAAGCAGTCCCCTCTCCGCGTCGGCCCAGCTTCCCCGCCAGAACACGATGACGCCCGAGTCCCCCGCCGGCTCCGCGGTGACGTCGCCGGTGAATCGCGGTTCCGCGTCGTTCGGATCCGGCGCCCCGGGTTCTGCCTGCTCCCGGCGCTCGAAGGTCAGCCGCGCCATCGGTCCGTCCGTGAACTTGCCCCTGCCGCGGATGCTCGTGATCGTGCCCTGCGGCACGGTCGCCGGGTTGTCGAGGGAGAACTCGGTTCCCTCCTCGGTGCCGGCATCGTTGGGGAAGAGGTCTACCTGATGGTTGGCCAGCCACTCCCCCTGAGCGTCGAGCAGCGACAGCCCGTGAACGTCGACGAACCAGTCCGGACTCGGAGCGATCATGGTCAGCAGCGTGACCAGGGGGTACTCCGCGGTGACCTCGAACTCGATCGAGGCTGAGGCTGTGCCGCCTCTAGCCCGCATATCTCACGGGGTGATTTGAGATCGGGCCTCTTCCCGCGGATAATCCAAGTGTTGTCAAGCATTTGGACAGTCCACAGGAGCGAGACCCGTGAAGACAGAGTGTACTCCGTCGCAGCTTGAGTTCGGTTTCCACGGTCGCCGCCGTGTGACGGCCTGTTTCGACGGTGGCCGTTTGACGACGGAGGGCGGCGGGCTGCTGCTTCGGGAGACGGATACGCGAATCGGTCTGCTGGATCGCATGGCGTCGTGTTTTCGGGATCACCGGGATCCGTCGGCGGTGGAGCACACGGTGCGGGACCTGGTCTCTCAGCGGGTCTACGGTCTGGCTCTGGGCTACGAGGACCTGAATGACCACAA
Source organism: Candidatus Multivorans sp. (assembly GCA_965220845.1). Classification (GTDB taxonomy): domain Bacteria; phylum Acidobacteriota; class Thermoanaerobaculia; order Multivoradales; family Multivoraceae; genus Multivorans. The sequence continues at coordinate 1,867,165 of CBDCRA010000005.1, read as the reverse complement.
TCAGCTTCGCCTCGACGCGTTCATGGCGCTGCTGGTGGGCAAGTCGGACATCACGGGCGCCGATCGTCGGCGGTCGCGGGACAAGGGTCGTCCCCTGGCGAGCGCATCGGGGTTGAATCGTCTGGAGTTGTCGCGGCCGGAGGAGGCACAAGGTAGCCGCTACAAGCGGACTCCGGCGGACGGCGCGGCCCTGGACGGCCTGCTGGTGGACCTGTTCCTGGAGGCTTTCGAGGAGGCGCCGGAGGAGATCGTGCTGGATCTGGACGCGACCGACGATCCGCTGCACGGGGAGCAGGAGGGTCGGTTCTTCCACGGCTACTACCGGTGCTACTGCTACATGCCGCTGTACGCGTTCTGCGGCGAGCACCTGCTGCTGGCGCGTCTGCGGCGGTCGGACCAGGACGCCAGCGCCGGGACGGTCCGCGAGTTAGCGCCGATCGTCGCCCGGATCCGGGAGGCGTGGCCGGACACCCGGATCGTCCTGCGCGGCGACTCGGGCTTCTGCCGGGAGCGGATCATGGCCTGGTGCGAGAGGGAAGGGCTCTTCTACGTGTTCGGCGTGGCAAGGAATCCGCGCCTTGCGAGGCGGCTCGCCAAAGCGCTTGCGAAGTCGCGGCGGCGATTTCATGCGACCGAAAAGCCCTCGCGGCGGTTCCGGGAGTTCCGCTACAGGACCCGCTCCTCCTGGTCCCGCAAGAGGCGGGTGGTGGGCAAGGCGGAGTGGCTCCAAAAGGGCGGCAATCCCCGCTTCATCGTCTCCAATCTGCCCAAGAGCCGCGCCGGCAAGCAGGCGCTCTACGAGCTGCTCTACTGCGCCCGTGGCGACATGGAAAACCGGATCAAGGAGCAGCAGCTCGATCTCTTCGCCGACCGCACCTCCACCGCCACCATGGCCGCCAATCAACTCCGCCTCTACTTCTCCTCCTTCGCCTACGTCTTGCTCGCCGCCGTGCGACGCCTCGCTCTGGCCGACACCGACAAGGCCCACCTCCAGTGCGGCACCATCCGCCTGCGCTTCTTCAAGATCGCCGCACGACTGCGCATCACCCATCGCCGCATCTGGGTCCACCTGGCCAACGTCTTCCCCTGGCAAAACGACTTCGCACAGGCCCTGGCAAACCTCCAGAGAAAACCCCTCTACCACCCGCCGGCCTGAGACCGGACGAAAACCGACACCACAACGCGGCGCCTTGCATCGACTCCACGCCCAGAGTGCGCCCGAAAACCGCACCGAACCGCTGCGGACAAGCCACTCCGACGCCGAAATGAACCGACTCCGACTCCGCAGGACACCTGACCAGCCACCGACAGACCAGGACGGCATTCAAGGGGACTGCCCACCCCGAACTCAGCCCTCACGCCCGAGCCGGTGAAACATGCGGGCTAGGCGGCTCCTTCTCGAACACTTCGGAGACGTGGGGGCTCCTCTCCATGAGGGCTCTGAGGTCCCGCTGGATCCCGAGTTCCGCCACCCGCTCCACCTGGCGGCTGGCCCGGCCGCCCGGCTCCCAGAAGGTCACCCGGTCGTTGTGAACGGCGCCGATCAGGGGTGAGAAGTGGGCGCTGCCGGGAACGCCGCCGGGCGTGATGGCGCGGGTCCAGGCGCCCTGGAACGTCGGGCGGTAGCTGGCCGAGTCGCCCCCGGACGACTGTGCCGCCAAAGGCAGGGCGAACCAGCAGCATGAGAGGCCCGCGACCACGGCAAGACGAGGACGCCGCAGCCGAGTCGGCCTTCGGAGTGGGCCAGCGCTTCCCTCAACCGCCATCGGCAGCCGCGGCGCCGCAGGGATGGATCGGCTCGAGGAAAGCGGCGATCGCATCGCTGCCCGGAATCGAGTCGGTCGCGTCCCCATCCTGCGTCTCATCCTCCCCGCCGGTCTCCATCGCGGGACCGAACCAGATGCCCATCCGCATCCGCTCGTCGCCCGGACAGTCGAACTCGATCAACGTGACGAGCTCCCCGATCTGTTCCCCCGGACCGAACATGGTGCTCCCCCGAAAGGTCGCCCATCGCGTGGTGACATCCCGCCGGTCGAGGTCGCCACGCTCGAGGTGCTCCTCGAGATCGAGTTCCAGCCCCATGTCGCGCAGCGTCGCCGCCTCCGAGGTCTCTCCATCGAAGAACGCCCTCAGGTCGTCGCCTCCCCAAAGGGCCTGGACGTACTAGAAGCCCCGCTCGCCGAAATCGCCGGCCCAGGGCTCGTCGCCGGCGGGCAGGTCGGAGAGGATCGCCATGTCGATCACGAAGGGAACGGAGACCACGGCCACGGCGTGGTAACCACCGGGCGCCTCGGCGGCGCCCAGAATCTCGAGCGCCCGTTGCCCCCGCCGTTCGGGGTCTTCGTTGTCCGCGGCGATGTTTCTCGCTGTGCGGACACCGACGAACGCGAGCGCGCCGATGACCACGACGATGACCGCGATGAGCCCAAGACAACCGAAGAGGGCATAGAGCCATGGCGAACGGCGCTCGGCAGCCATCGCCGGGCACCGTAGCACGCCGCCGGCCCGCCCCGCGCTGCTACCGGCGCTATGCTTCGCTCATGACCGGGTTCGGCCGTCCCCTGGCCACGAACAACGCTTCCGGGAAGGCGGTTGTCCGTGACACTCCGCTTGAGCGGGCGATGCGCGCCAAGCTCGAAGCGGCGACCCGCCCCGAAGTGCTGGAGGTCCTCAACGAGAGCCGCATGCACAACGTACCGCCAAAGGCGGAAACCCACTTCCGGGTCGTTGTCGTCAGCAGCCGCTTCGAAGGCGCGAATCGGCTTCGCAGGCACCGCCTGGTCCACAGCGCTCTGGCCGACGAGCTGGCGGGCCCGGTGCACGCTCTGGCCATCGACGCGCTGACGCCGGCCGAGTGGCGGGCGCGCGACGAGCAACGGAGCCTGTCGCCCGACTGCCGCGGCGGCTCCGGGTTCGACTCGCCGGAAGACTGAGTACCCCTTAGGGCTGCGGCACCACCCGGATGTACGGCAGGGGCTGCTGCCAGCCCTGGGGATACTTCGCCCGCGCCGCCTCGTCCGACACCGCCGGCAGGATGATCACGTCCTCGCCCTGCTCCCAGTTCGCCGGCGTCGCCACCTGCTCCTTTGCGGTCAACTGCACGGAGTCGACCAGACGCAGGATCTCGGCGAAGTTCCGGCCCGTGCTCATCGGATAGGTCAGCGTCGCCTTGATCCGCTTGTCGGGGCCGATGATGAAGACCGACCGGGCCGTCGCGTTGTCCATCGGCGTCCGCCCCTCGGAGGTGTCGCCGGCGTCGGCTGGCAGCATGTCGTAGCGCTTGACGATGTCCAGGGTCGGGTCGCCGATCAGCGGGTAGTTCAGGGCGTGGCCCTGGGACGCCTCGATGTCCTTCGACCACGCCTGATGGTCCGACACGCCGTCGACGCTGATGCCGATCACCTTGCAGTTGCGGCGGTCGAACTCGCCCTTGAGGCCGGCAACGGTGCCCAATTCGGTCGTGCAGACCGGCGTGAAGTCCTTGGGGTGCGAGAACAGGACGCACCAGCCATCGCCGATCCACTCGTGGAAGTCGATCTCCCCTTCCGTGGTCTGGGCGGTGAAGTTGGGAGCTTCGTCGTTGATCCTGAGCGTCATGGTTCCTCCGGTCAGTCGGGTTCTATGCGAAGCGCGTAGCGTGGAGCGCCGAGAAAGGTGACGCGATTCTATGGGCTTGCGCCGTGAACACAGCGAAGCGCGTTCTCGGTGCGAGTCCATGGAATGAGGACGGGATGGGCCGAAACACCGAGCCGGCGAGGCGTTTCGGGGCGCTAGTCACGTTTAGGGTTGGTTGGGATAGAACGAACGGATGCGGCGAGCGGCCATCCTGCCAGCGGCCATCGTCGCGGTCTCGTGCGCGGCGCCCGTCCCGGACTCCGGACCCAACGTCATCCTGTTCCTGGCCGACGACCAGGGCTGGGGCGACCTGAGCAGCCACGGCAACACGAACGTTCGCACGCCGAACCTCGACACACTGGCGCGAGAGGGCGCCTCCTTCACCCGCTTCTTCGTCAGCCCCGTCTGTTCGCCGACACGCGCGGAACTCCTGACCGGCCGCTACCACCCGCGGACCGGCGTCTACGCCACTTCGCGGGGCGGAGAGCGGCTCGACCTGGACGAAACGACGATCGCCCAGATCTTCCATGCCGCCGGCTATGCCACCGCGGCTTTCGGCAAGTGGCACAACGGTTCGCAGCCCCCCTACCACCCCAACGCCCGGGGATTCGACGAATTCTACGGCTTCACCTCGGGCCACTGGGGGAACTACTTCGACCCGCCCCTGGACCACAACGGCCGCGTCGTCCGGGGCAACGGCTACGTCACCGACGACTTCACCGACCGCGCTATCCGGTTCATCGAAGACCACCGCGCCGAGCCCTTCTTCGTCTGGGTCGCCTACAACACGCCTCACAGCCCGATGCAGGTGCCCGATCGCTGGTGGGCCCGATTCGAGGACGGCGACCTCGCCCAGCGCCACCGCGATCCCGGGAAGGAGCATCTCGACCACACCCGGGCCGCCCTCGCGATGACCGAGAACATCGACTGGAACGTCGGACGGCTGACCGGGCGCCTGGCGGAGCTCGGTCTCGCCGACGACACGATCGTCGTCTACCTGACGGACAACCGCCCGAACGGCTGGCGCTGGAACGGCGGCATGAAGGGTCGCAAGGGTTCGACGGACGAAGGGGCGTCCGCTCCCCCTTCTTCGTCCGCTGGCCACGCGCCATCGAAGCCGGCACGGTCGTCGATCGCATCGCGGCCGCGATCGACCTGCTGCCGACTCTGGCCCAACTCGCCGGCATCCCGTACACGACCGCCCACCCCATCGACGGCCTCAGCCTGAAGCCGCTGCTCGAGGCCGGAGCCCAGGCAGCCGGCGGCTGGCCCGAACGGCATCTCGTGAATCACTGGCGCGGGAGCACCAGCGTCCGCGGCCAGCAGTACCGCCTCGACCACGAAGGCCGCCTGTTCGACATGGCCGCCGATCCCGGCCAGCGGCACGATGTCGCCGCAGAGCAGCCCGAGGCCGCCGCCCGGCTCACTGCCGTCCGGGATACCTGGATCGCCGAGGTACTGCCCGAGCTTCCGGACGAGGGCGACCGGCCGTTTCCGATCGGCCATCCCGATCACGAGTTCACGCATCTCCCCGCTCGCGACGGCACCGTCCACGGCGCCATCGAGCGGTCGAGCCGCTACCCGAACGACTCCTACTTCACGAACTGGACGAGCCCCGACGACTCGATCACCTGGGACGTCGAAGTGCTCGCCGGCGGCCGCTTCGAGGTTGTCCTCTACACCACCTGCGCCGAGGACGATGCCGGCGCGCTGATCGAACTGCGGCTCGGCGAGCAGGCAACAAGCGGCCGGATCGACCGGGCGCACGACCCGCCGCTGGTCGGCATGGACGACGACCGCGTCCCGCGCATCGAGTCCTACGTGAAGGACTTCCGGCCGACGGTCCTGGGCGAGATCGACCTCCAGCCCGGCCGTGGCACGCTGCTCCTGCGGGCGCTGGAGATTCCGGGTGACCAGGCGATGGACTTCCGCCTGCTGGTTCTCCGCCGCCGCACCTAGTCTGAAGGGCTCTCCTGCTGCGCCTCGATCTGCCGGCGGAGCTCCTCGAGTTCGGAGCGGTCGGGCCGCAGGTTCGAGGCGCCATGGATGTAGACGTGCTCGACCTCGGAGGCGGACCGCATCGTGTTCCAGTGCAGCAAGATGCGCACACAGCGCTCGAGGCCGCCGGGCACCGCCATCTCGTGCCCGCACAGCAGCGCCACGTCACGCCAGCCCATCAGCCGGGCGGCCAGCGCCGGGTACTCCGCCGTCAGATCCGGCGAAGTCGTGAAGATGGCGCTCGCGACATCCACCGGCTCGATGCCATTCGCCTGCACCATCCGCTCGAGCAGTTCCGCGGTCGCGGTGAGGATCAACTCGCGGTTCGTGCCCTCGACTGTCGTCGCGCCGCGGACGCCGCGGCAGACCGGCCGTCGTGAGCGCCGGGACCTCTTGCGCGGCTTGGGAGGCATGGAAGGGTACGGCGGGTACGATCGGCGCGGAAGGGAGTCGCAGACTGTACCAACCAACGCGCCGCCGAACGCTTCCAGGCCCGCTGGCCGTCGCGACCTGCGCAGCCATCGCCACGGTGCTGCTCCAGGCTTGCGTGACAGAGCCCGCACCGGACAACGTGCCGGAACCCGAGCGGCCGAACATCCTGCTGATCCTCGCCGACGACCTCGGCTACGGGGACATCGGCGCCTACAACCCGGATTCGCGGATCCCGACCCCCAACCTCGACCGGCTCGCGAACGAGGGCGTACGGCTGACGGACGCCCACAGTCCGTCGTCGGTCTGCACGCCGACCCGCTACGCACTCCTCACCGGCCGCTACGCCTGGCGCTCCAGACTGAAGCGCGGCGTGCTGAACGGGCGATCCACCGCCCTGCTCGAACCGGAGCGCGTCACCCTGCCAGGGTTCCTCCAGTCTCTCGGCTACGCCACCGCCGGCATTGGCAAGTGGCATCTCGGACTCGGCGCCGATCCGGCTCCGGACGACGGGGAGCCCGGCCGGACCGACTACGGCGCGCCGCTCCGGCCGGGGCCGATCACAGCCGGCTTCGAGCACTACTTCGGCATCCCCGCCTCCCTCGACATGGAGCCGTACCTCTACATCGAGGACGAGGGCGTGGTCGAGGAAGCGACCGAAACGGTCGAGGACAGCGCGATGCGGCGTTACGGCGGTGGCGGCTACTGGCGCGCCGGCGACATCGCCCCCGGCTTCGACTTCGTCCAGGTGACTCCGGTTCTCTTCGATCGCGCTGCCGGATACCTGGAGCAGCGCGCGGCGACCGACGACGGCCGTCCCTTCTTCCTCTACCTGCCGCTGCCCTCGCCCCACACGCCCTGGATGCCGCTGCCGGAGTTCGAAGGCGCGAGCGGAGCCGGCATCTACGGCGACTTCGTGGCCCAGGTCGACGCCGGCGTCGGCCGGCTGCTCGACGCTCTCGACTCCCTCGACCTCGCCTCGAACACCCTGGTCGTATTCACGAGCGACAACGGCGCCCACTGGATCGAAGCGGACATCGAGCAGACCGGGCACCGCGCGAACGGAGCACTCCGCGGCCAGAAGGCCGACATCCACGAGGGCGGCCACCGCGTGCCCTTCCTGGCCCGCTGGCCGGGCCGTATTCCCGCCGGTACGGTGCGTGGAGAGCTGGCCGGTCTGGTCGACGTCTTCCGCACCGTGACCGCCATCCTCGACGTCAAACCAGGCGCGGGAGTCGCCGAAGACAGCGTCGACCTCGGGGCCGTCCTACGCGGCGAGGACGCGCCGCCGCCCCGCGACTCGCTGATTCACCACAGCTCGCGCGGGATGTTCGCCATCCGTTCTCACGACGTGGACGGCCCGGAGACTCCCCGGAAGTGGAAGCTGATCGAAGGGCTCGGTTCGGGCGGCTTTACCCAACCACGACAACTCGCCCCTGAACCCGGTGGCGCCGCCGGACAGCTCTACGAACTCGTCGCCGATCCGGCCGAGACGAACGACCTCTACGTCGACCGGCCCGACATCGTGGAGCGGCTGACCGCGGAACTCGAGGCGATCCGGGGCGACGACTCCACGCCTCTGGCGCCGCCGGACTAGCCCGCATGTTTCACCGGCTCGGGCGTGAGGGCTGAGTTCGGGGTGGGCAGTCCCCTTGAATGCCGTCCTGGTCTGTCGGTGGCTGGTCAGGTGTCCTGCGGAGTCGGAGTCGGTTCATTTCGGCGTCGGAGTGGCTTGTCCGCAGCGGTTCGGTGCGGTTTTCGGGCGCACTCTGGGCGTGGAGTCGATGCAAGGCGCCGCGTTGTGGTGTCGGTTTTCGTCCGGTCTCAGGCCGGCGGGTGGTAGAGGGGTTTTCTCTGGAGGTTTGCCAGGGCCTGTGCGAAGTCGTTTTGCCAGGGGAAGACGTTGGCCAGGTGGACCCAGATGCGGCGATGGGTGATGCGCAGTCGTGCGGCGATCTTGAAGAAGCGCAGGCGGATGGTGCCGCACTGGAGGTGGGCCTTGTCGGTGTCGGCCAGAGCGAGGCGTCGCACGGCGGCGAGCAAGACGTAGGCGAAGGAGGAGAAGTAGAGGCGGAGTTGATTGGCGGCCATGGTGGCGGTGGAGGTGCGGTCGGCGAAGAGATCGAGCTGCTGCTCCTTGATCCGGTTTTCCATGTCGCCACGGGCGCAGTAGAGCAGCTCGTAGAGCGCCTGCTTGCCGGCGCGGCTCTTGGGCAGATTGGAGACGATGAAGCGGGGATTGCCGCCCTTTTGGAGCCACTCCGCCTTGCCCACCACCCGCCTCTTGCGGGACCAGGAGGAGCGGGTCCTGTAGCGGAACTCCCGGAACCGCCGCGAGGGCTTTTCGGTCGCATGAAATCGCCGCCGCGACTTCGCAAGCGCTTTGGCGAGCCGCCTCGCAAGGCGCGGATTCCTTGCCACGCCGAACACGTAGAAGAGCCCTTCCCTCTCGCACCAGGCCATGATCCGCTCCCGGCAGAAGCCCGAGTCGCCGCGCAGGACGATCCGGGTGTCCGGCCACGCCTCCCGGATCCGGGCGACGATCGGCGCTAACTCGCGGACCGTCCCGGCGCTGGCGTCCTGGTCCGACCGCCGCAGACGCGCCAGCAGCAGGTGCTCGCCGCAGAACGCGTACAGCGGCATGTAGCAGTAGCACCGGTAGTAGCCGTGGAAGAACCGACCCTCCTGCTCCCCGTGCAGCGGATCGTCGGTCGCGTCCAGATCCAGCACGATCTCCTCCGGCGCCTCCTCGAAAGCCTCCAGGAACAGGTCCACCAGCAGGCCGTCCAGGGCCGCGCCGTCCGCCGGAGTCCGCTTGTAGCGGCTACCTTGTGCCTCCTCCGGCCGCGACAACTCCAGACGATTCAACCCCGATGCGCTCGCCAGGGGACGACCCTTGTCCCGCGACCGCCGACGATCGGCGCCCGTGATGTCCGACTTGCCCACCAGCAGCGCCATGAACGCGTCGAGGCGAAGCTGATTGTGGTCATTCAGGTCCTCGTAGCCCAGAGCCAGACCGTAGACCCGCTGAGAGACCAGGTCCCGCACCGTGTGCTCCACCGCCGACGGATCCCGGTGATCCCGAAAACACGACGCCATGCGATCCAGCAGACCGATTCGCGTATCCGTCTCCCGAAGCAGCAGCCCGCCGCCCTCCGTCGTCAAACGGCCACCGTCGAAACAGGCCGTCACACGGCGGCGACCGTGGAAACCGAACTCAAGCTGCGACGGAGTACACTCTGTCTTCACGGGTCTCGCTCCTGTGGACTGTCCAAATGCTTGACAACACTTGGATTATCCGCGGGAAGAGGCCCGATCTCAAATCACCCCGTGAGATATGCGGGCTAGCCTCTACTTCGGCTGCAACTCCGACAAGCGCAACGTCTGGCGCAGCAGGCGCCGGTTCGCCACGCTCCGGACCTCGACCCGGACCTCGGGGTCGGCGGCGGTCCAGTCGACCTCGATGTAGCCGAAGCCCGGCTCGCGCGTGGCCTGGCCGACGCGGTGCCGGTTCGGGCCGATCCCGGCCGTCCCGCGGTGGTTCAACGGACCGGACGTGAAGTCCCACAGCGGATAGGGCGCCTCGCCGTCGAGGCGCGAGACGTCGGCCCAGGGAGTGTCGCCGCTCAGCAGCAGGACGCCGGTCGCGCCGGTGTCCCGGACCAGGTCGATCAGCCGCTGGCGCTCGTTCGGCATGTTCGCCCAGCTTTCCCGGCCGGTGAACTCCATGACGAAGGGGATGCTGGTAGCGATCAGGCGCAGGTCGGCCGGCTGCCGGAGCCGTTCCTCGAGCCAGCGCCACTGCTCCTCGCTCAGCATCCGGGCGCGCTCGTGGTCATTCGCCAGGTAGGGGCCCATGCCCAGGAGTTCCCGCCTCCGGGCTTCGTCAGGCGATACGCGCCAGAGCGGCCCGCGACCGTACCGGGTATCCAGCAGGATGACCTGAAGGCGCCGACCCGGTGGCCCGAAGCGTTGGGAAGTGTAGACACCTTGCTGTTGCCGTCGCGGCGATCCGGTGGGTTCATTCCAGAAGTCCAGGAAGACCTCTTGCGACTCGGCCCGCTTGTCGAAGTCGGCGCCGCCGTCCTCGCGGCCGAAGTCCAGGTCGTTCCAGGTTGCCAGGAAGCGGCTCTGCCGGCGCAGCTCGGCGAACCCCGGCTTCGTCGTCAGCTTGTCGTACTGCAGGCGGAGTTGCTGCATGTCTTCCGTACCGGCCAGGACGCTGTTGCCGAGCATCAACGTGAGCTGGGGCCTGAGCGCGAGCACGGTGTCCCAGACCGGCTGCGCCCGGTCCTGGTCTGCGCCGGAACCGAAGGCGATGCGGCTGATGACCTCCCGGGTCAACGTGTCGGCGGCCCGGCGACGCCGGTGGAGGGACCAGACGTAGGCGGTCAGTGCATCGACGTCGCCATCGTCGAGTTCCATGCCGCCTAGCGGCCACATTTCGTACTTGCCGCCGAACCGGCGACCCGCGCCGTGGCGGAAGCCGGTTTCGATCGCGTTGCGCACGGCGGCAAGCGATCCGTCGCCGTGAAGCCACTCCTCGTCCGTCAGGTCCGGGCCGCGGCGGTTCCCCTGGCCTTCCCAGTGGTGGCACACCGGGCACGTGCCGCCGCGGTAGATCACCGCGCCCCGTTCGACCGCCGTCGGGTCGGCGGCGCCGAGGGCGGGTCCGGCCGCCCAGGCGAGGACGACGACGAAGAGGACGCCGAGACGGAGAAACCGGCGCCGGCGGCGCCGGACATCGGACCCGATGCGCGGCATGGGCGGGAATGTACCGCACGAGCGGACCGCGTCGCCTCGCGGGCGGCGCGCCGCAGATCGGGAGTTCACCAGGGCGGGTTCACAAGGGGGGTTCGGGGTATCGTTCCGCCCCGATGTGTGGGAAGTTCAAAGTACCCGCATGGGGCTATGAGGCGCACAACGGCCCGGCGGTCTGGGGGCAACTCGACCCGGTGTACCAGGTGTGTTCCCTGGGAGGGGAGCAGTCACCGATCGACTTGAGCCGCGCCCGGCGTGAGAAGCTCGTGCCCGTCGGCTTCGACTACCGGTCGTCGCCGGCAACCGTCGAGAACACCGGGCACTCGATCCAGGTCAACCCGGCTTCCGGCAACGGCATCGTTCTCGACGGAGTGCGATACGAGCTGGAGCAGTTCCACTTTCACCATGCCGCCGAGCACACGGTCGAGGGCGTTCGCCTGCCGCTGGAGATGCACTTCGTGCACCGGAGCGAAGGCGGCGCGCTGGCCGTTGTCGGGGTCCTGTTCCACGAGGGACCCGAGAACCGGGCCCTGGCGACGTTCTGGGACCCTCTGCCCGCCGAGGCCGGGCCGCCCCGCGCCGTTCCGGAGGCGGTCGAGGTGCCGGCCCTGCTGCCTGAGCGCCGCACGACCTGGCGGTACCGCGGTTCGCTCACCACGCCGCCGTGCACGGAAGGCGTCGCCTGGATCGTCCTGACCGAGACACTGACGCTGTCGGCCGGCCAGATCGAGGCCTTCGCGGCGATCTTTCCGAACAACTACCGGCCGGTGCAGCCGCTGGGCGATCGCGTACTCGTTCGCGGATGAGGCCGCGGGCCGCTAGTTTGCGGCCCGTACCAGCCGCAGCATGGCGTCGCTGACCGCGTAGGAGAACCGCGGGTCGTTGATGTTCGCGTCGACCTCGGTGACGGGCACCGCCCGCCGCAGGTTCTCGCGCAGGGCATGGAACAGCGCGTCGTCGGCAGCCGGGTCGTGGAACGGTCCGCCGGGGGCCGAGAGCGTGGAGACGCCGCCCAGCGGCAGGTAGACCTCGACCGGGCCGGTGGAGGCGTTCAGCTTGGCGGCGAGGACCTGGCCGAGCTCGGCGGACTCTTCGCGCGACGTGCGCATCAGGGTCATGTTGTCGCTCTGGCGGTGGAAGGTGCGGCCCTCGAACTCTGCCGGAACGGTGTCCCGGGCGAAGAAGCTGACCATGTCGAGGCAGCCGGGCACGACGATGGCGGGCGTTCCGCTCCTGGCCGCCGCCTCCAGCCGGGAGGGTCCGGCGGTGCGTACGCCGCCGACCAGTTCATCCGCGCACTCCGTGGTCGTCAGGTCGAGGACGCCGCGTACGAAGCCGGCCTCGATCAGACTCTCCATCGTGCGGCCGCCGGCGCCCGTGGCCTGGAAGACGAGTACCTCGAGCCCCTCCGTCTCCAGTTGGCGCCGGCAGGCATCCACGCAGGAGGTGGCGCTCCTGAACGTCGAGGCCGCGATCAGGGGACGGTCGTCGCCGCCTTCGATCTCGACCCGGGCCATGGCGCAGATTGCCGCGGCGGCGCGGCTCAGGACCTGCCGGCTGATCCGGTTGATGCCGTCGATGTCGACGATCGACGGCACCATGACGATGTCCTTGACGCCGACGTAGCCGGAGGCGTCTCCGCCGGCCATGGTCGACACCATGACCTTGGGTACGCCCAGGGGTAGGGCGCGCATCGCGGTCGTCGCCATCGCCGTGCCGGCGCGGCCGCCGAGACCGACGATCGCGTCGAAGCTCTCCCGCCGGTAGCTGCGCCGGACGACCTCCTCGGCGCCGGCGGACATGGCCGCGATCGCGCGCTTGCGGTCGGCCGCCTGCGCGAGTTGCTCGACCTTCTCGCCGCCTGCGCAGGCGACCTCGCGACGGCTCACGTCGGGAAGCCAGCTTCCGTCGAGTGCGGGCTCGCCGAGCACGCCGAGGTCGATGACGAACGCCCGGCAGCCCCAGTCGCGGACGATGCGGTCCACGAGATAGGAGGCTTCGCCGCCCTTCGTGTCGAGGGTCGCCAGGACGGCGATCGTGCAGGGGGCCTGAGGCACAGCAGACCCATCCTACGGAGGGGAGGCTCTCGAAGACAAGATCCCGGCGTGTAGGATCGGCGACCGCCCGCGCCACGAGAACCCTTCATGAAGTACGCCGTCTCCCAGACTCTCGGCCTGGCACTGGCTCTTTGCCTGGCTCCCGCGCTCGGCGCCGGGGCGAACGCGCAGGAGTTGATGCCGGATCACGACGCCTCGCGCCGGGAGCGGCTCGACTACGCGGGGGAGCGCTTCCGCACGCCGGAGGGATTCGCGGTGGAATCGGCGGCCGCGGCCGGCCTGTTCGGTTCGGTCGTGAACATGACCTTCGACGCCGCGGGCAGGCCGTTGCTGGCGCTTGAGGGCGAAGGACTGGTGCTGCTCGAGGACGGCGACGGCGACGGCCTGTACGACCGGCGCATCGACTTCGCTCCCCAGGTCGAGACCGCGCACGGTCTGCACGTCCTGGGGCCGGGCGACCTGCTCGTTCACGCGAACGGCCGCGGCCAGCTGGCCGAAGCGGCGGGAGTCGAGGGCAGACGCGGGAGCGGCGGCGCGGTCGACGATACCGGTCTTTACCGGCTGCGCGACACGGACGGCGACGACCGGGTGGATGACGTCGAGCGGATCGCTCCCGCGAACGGCCGGATCCAGGAGCACGGACCGCACACGATCGCCCGCGGTCCCGACGGCGGCCTCTACGTCCTCTACGGCAACTACTCGTCGCCCGAGGTCGCGCTCGCGCCGACCTCGCCGCTGCGCGAGCTGCAGGAGGATCAACTCCTGCCGCCGATCCTCGACCCGCGGGGCCATGCGAACAGCCTGCGCGCGCCGGGTGGGACGATCTACCGCCTGGACCTGGATACCAACACCTGGGAGCGGCTCTCGGGAGGCCTGCGCAACCCCTTCGATCTGGCGATCGGCGCGGCGGGAGAGATCTTCGCCTACGAGGCGGACATGGAGTGGGACCGCGGACTGCCCTGGTTCCGGCCCACCCGGGTCGTCCACCTGATTCCCGCGGGCGACTACGGCTGGCGCACGGGGTCGGGCAAGATCGCGTTCCACGAAATCGACACGCTGCCCGGCGTGGTCGACCTCGGCCGCGGCTCGCCGGTGGGCGTCGCCTTCTACTACCACCACGCCTATCCAGGTCGCTACCAGGGCGCCTACTTCATGGGCGACTGGTCGCGGGGCCGGATCCGGGTCCTCTTCCCCGAACGGACCGGCGCCACCTGGACCGGCGAGGCCCACGACTTCGTCCTCGGCGAACCGCTGAACGTGACGGACCTCGATGTCGGACCGGACGGCTTCCTCTACTTCGCCACCGGCGGCCGCGGAACCTCGGGCGGCCTCTACCGGGTGAGCCATGAGCGAGCGGGCGAGGCGGTCGCGGCCACGGGCGCGGAGGCCGCTGTACGCCAGCCGATGCCCCGCTCCGGCTGGGGCAGAGAGGCGATCCGGCGCGCTCGTGACGAGGCGGGCGCGAACTGGGCGCCGGAGCTGTGGGCGATCGTCCGCGATGCTGGACGGGAGCCGATCGACCGCATCCGCGCGCTGGAACTGCTCCAGGTGCATGGCCCGCGACCGACGCTGGAGGAAGCGGCGGCGCTCCTCGACTCGGACGCGCCGCTGGTGCGCGGGGCCGCGGCAACCCTGCTCGGCGCGCAGCCGTTCGCCGAGGCGCAGGAAGCCCTGCGCGGCGCGCTCGCCGACGCCGACCCGCTGGTCGCCCGGCGGGCGGCCGAGTCCCTCGTGCGCTCCGGCCTCGACCTGCGCGCCCGGGGCATCGAGGTCGCAACCTCCGATGCCCTCTACGGCCTGCTCGACCGCGAGGACCGGTTCCTCCGCTACGCGGCCCGGGAGGCGATCCAGCGCATCCCCCATGGCTACTGGGTCGACCAGGCGTTCATGGCCTCTCCGGGGCAGCGGCCTCGCGGCTACTTCGAGGCGGCGCTGGCGATGATCTACAGCCTGGAACACAAGATCGAGTACAACTTCCTGACGGGCAGCCTGATCCGGGTCGCCGGCGCCGATCTCGACGTGGAAGCCGAGCTCGATTTCCTGCGCCTGGTCGAGATTGCCTTGATTCGCGACCCGGCGCCGGATGCTCCCGGACGCGACGAATTCCGGGCCGGCCTCGGTCAGGCACTGGTTGGTCGGTACCCGCACGCCGACGACCGGACGAACCGCCAGCTCGAGCGATTGCTCGCGTACCTGCAACCGGACGGGGCCCTGGCGAAGATGGTCGATCGCCTGGAAGATGACCGGCCGCCGGAGGAGCGGATCCACACCGCCTACTGCCTGCGCGTGATGGATCAGGGCTGGACGCCGGAACTGCGTGCCCGGGTCGTGGCCTGGTTCGACGACGCCCGGGGGTTCCGGGGCGCGGCCAGCATGGAGGGCTACGTCGACGCCATCTGGAGCGACGTCCTGGACCGGTTCCCGGACGAGGACCGGACGGCAGCCGAGGAACGGCTCGAGAGCCGGCGGGCCGAGCGTGCGCGGCGCGCGGCCGCGCTCGTCAGCGAAGTCGAGGGCGACCGCCTGGGGAGGAGCGACCTTGCCCAGATGAGCTTCGAGGAACTCGCGGAGTACCTGGAGTACGACGTGATGGCCTACGAGCGCTACAACCCCGAGCAGGGCGAGCGGGTGTTCCACCGCGCGCGCTGCTCGGCCTGTCACGTCTTCGGCGACATCGGCCGCGGCGGCGGCCCGGACCTGTCGACCGTCAT
Source organism: Candidatus Multivorans sp. (assembly GCA_965220845.1). GTDB lineage: Bacteria > Acidobacteriota > Thermoanaerobaculia > Multivoradales > Multivoraceae > Multivorans. The sequence goes on along the minus strand of CBDCRA010000005.1, from coordinate 1,851,594 downwards.
CAAGCGCTTCCGCCGCCGTGAAGTCCTGGAGTCGATCATGTTCCCGTCGCGGGTCATCTCGGACCAGTACCAGGCGGTGGACGTCGAGCTCGACGACGGCAGCCTGCACAGCGGGATGGTGGTCGAGGACGCGGCCGAACGGCTGACTCTGGTCAACGCGAACGGCGACCGCCTCGACCTGGACAAGGCGCGGCTCCGGAGCCGCGAACCCTCCGCGCTCTCGATCATGCCGGAGGGCCTGCTCGACACGATGACCCTGAGCGATCTGGCCAGCCTGATCCGCTTCCTGGACGAGGGGGCGGAGGAAGCGCGCTAGCCCGCATATCTCACGGGGTGATTTGAGATCGGGCCTCTTCCCGCGGATAATCCAAGTGTTGTCAAGCATTTGGACAGTCCACAGGAGCGAGACCCGTGAAGACAGAGTGTACTCCGTCGCAGCTTGAGTTCGGTTTCCACGGTCGCCGCCGTGTGACGGCCTGTTTCGACGGTGGCCGTTTGACGACGGAGGGCGGCGGGCTGCTGCTTCGGGAGACGGATACGCGAATCGGTCTGCTGGATCGCATGGCGTCGTGTTTTCGGGATCACCGGGATCCGTCGGCGGTGGAGCACACGGTGCGGGACCTGGTCTCTCAGCGGGTCTACGGTCTGGCTCTGGGCTACGAGGACCTGAATGACCACAATCAGCTTCGCCTCGACGCGTTCATGGCGCTGCTGGTGGGCAAGTCGGACATCACGGGCGCCGATCGTCGGCGGTCGCGGGACAAGGGTCGTCCCCTGGCGAGCGCATCGGGGTTGAATCGTCTGGAGTTGTCGCGGCCGGAGGAGGCACAAGGTAGCCGCTACAAGCGGACTCCGGCGGACGGCGCGGCCCTGGACGGCCTGCTGGTGGACCTGTTCCTGGAGGCTTTCGAGGAGGCGCCGGAGGAGATCGTGCTGGATCTGGACGCGACCGACGATCCGCTGCACGGGGAGCAGGAGGGTCGGTTCTTCCACGGCTACTACCGGTGCTACTGCTACATGCCGCTGTACGCGTTCTGCGGCGAGCACCTGCTGCTGGCGCGTCTGCGGCGGTCGGACCAGGACGCCAGCGCCGGGACGGTCCGCGAGTTAGCGCCGATCGTCGCCCGGATCCGGGAGGCGTGGCCGGACACCCGGATCGTCCTGCGCGGCGACTCGGGCTTCTGCCGGGAGCGGATCATGGCCTGGTGCGAGAGGGAAGGGCTCTTCTACGTGTTCGGCGTGGCAAGGAATCCGCGCCTTGCGAGGCGGCTCGCCAAAGCGCTTGCGAAGTCGCGGCGGCGATTTCATGCGACCGAAAAGCCCTCGCGGCGGTTCCGGGAGTTCCGCTACAGGACCCGCTCCTCCTGGTCCCGCAAGAGGCGGGTGGTGGGCAAGGCGGAGTGGCTCCAAAAGGGCGGCAATCCCCGCTTCATCGTCTCCAATCTGCCCAAGAGCCGCGCCGGCAAGCAGGCGCTCTACGAGCTGCTCTACTGCGCCCGTGGCGACATGGAAAACCGGATCAAGGAGCAGCAGCTCGATCTCTTCGCCGACCGCACCTCCACCGCCACCATGGCCGCCAATCAACTCCGCCTCTACTTCTCCTCCTTCGCCTACGTCTTGCTCGCCGCCGTGCGACGCCTCGCTCTGGCCGACACCGACAAGGCCCACCTCCAGTGCGGCACCATCCGCCTGCGCTTCTTCAAGATCGCCGCACGACTGCGCATCACCCATCGCCGCATCTGGGTCCACCTGGCCAACGTCTTCCCCTGGCAAAACGACTTCGCACAGGCCCTGGCAAACCTCCAGAGAAAACCCCTCTACCACCCGCCGGCCTGAGACCGGACGAAAACCGACACCACAACGCGGCGCCTTGCATCGACTCCACGCCCAGAGTGCGCCCGAAAACCGCACCGAACCGCTGCGGACAAGCCACTCCGACGCCGAAATGAACCGACTCCGACTCCGCAGGACACCTGACCAGCCACCGACAGACCAGGACGGCATTCAAGGGGACTGCCCACCCCGAACTCAGCCCTCACGCCCGAGCCGGTGAAACATGCGGGCTAGCGCTGGCTCCCTAGAAGAACACGAAGGATCGCACCACGACGTTCCTCCGGCAGGGCGCATCTTCGGGCGCGGTCGGGTCGATGCAGGCGGTGTGGAAGGACCAGCGCGAGACGGAGCCGTCGGTCACCGAGTCGTAGCACTTGAGCATCGACACCTCGGTGGGCGTCTGCTGCGGAAACCAGTACCACTCGTGGTGCGGGCGGTAGGTGAAGCGCGTGGTTTCGCCCACGCGGTCGTCATAGATCCGGTAGTTCGTGATGTACGGCTGGTCGGCGAACGACGGCCAGGCGCAGAGCACGAAGGGATTCTGGCGCACCGTCTCCATCGGCTTGGCGAGATTGATCGACATGAAGCGCCGCGACATCTTCGCGTCGGCCTCTTCTTCGGTGTAGTGCTGCTCACGGCCGAAGTTCCGCAGGTTCCTGGTGAGCAGCTCGCGGCAGCGTACGCGGCCGCTGTTGTCGTTCAGGTCGTTGTGCACGAGGTTCGCGTAGTTGGCGTTCACGCCGGGGTTCTTGTTGTCCTGGTCCTCCGTCCGGTCTCCCTCGTAGTCCTTGTCGAACACGTCGTGGTTGTACACGAAGGCATCCGTCGCGTCCGGGAAGAACTCGAGCAGGAGCTTCTCCATCTCCGGGTAGAACACGCGCTCCACCTCCGCCGCGTCGTAGAAGTTCTCGCACCTGGACTCGCAGTGCCCCAGCGAGAGGCCGAGCCTGTCCATGCATTCGGCGCTGTCGGGCTTGAGCCCCGGGTAGACCTCCTCGATTCGTCGCGCGTCGCGCATCACGTGCGGGAAGTACAGGCAGCCTCGCGCGATGTCCCGTTCGTACCGCCGCAACGCCTCCGCGTCGTCTCTTCGCGCCGGGTCCCGCCAGAGCGCGTTGGACGAGACGATCGAGTAGGAAGGCTCCTCGCGGACCGAGTAACGCAACGGCAGCGCCAGGCCGCCTTCAGGCGCTTCGATGTTGTTTGCCCGGATGTACTCGAGGCACTCCCGGTAGCCCCGAAAGCCGGGGCCCCACTTCGTCTCGATCGGCCCTGGAGGGGCGTTGTCGAGCATGTCGGCGAACGCCTTCTCGGTCCCCTCGGCCACCTGCCGGAAGGTCGCCTCCGTCGCCGCCGCGGTTCCCGCATCCCCGTCCCGGTCGAACGACATGTAGGACAGGCCTCCGTTCGCCGCCACGGGCGGCGGCTGTCCCTTGGTGAGTTGCAGAGCGGGCACGTAGGCCGGCGTGGCCGTGTCCGAAGCCGTCGCAACGTGATTCGCACTCATTCCGGTCTCCTCTTCAGCATTCGCTCTTCCCACGCCCGTACCTGGCGGTTCGCCTCGTCGAAGATGCGCTCGTAGTTGCCGATCGTGATCGCGTGCAGCGTCCCTTCGCTGAGCCTGTCCCAAAGCGGCGCGTAGTCGCGCCACGTTTTGAGGTACCCGTCCCGGCCGCTCGGCGCAACGGAATCCGTCCCGAACAGAAAGCGGTCCGGATGGCGTTCCAGCAGCGCGGTCCAGGCTTCAAGCGATGTTTCGTCGCGCACGATGTACTTCGCCACCTCGTCCCAGGACAGGTCGCAGTGCACATGGGAGAACGTCTCGTCGGAGAGCAGGGCGTGGAGCAGTTCCACATGGTCCGCGGCGGGCGCCACGAACCGGCCCAGCCCGGTATGGGCCCAGATGATCGTGACGTCGGGATGGGCCCGGAAGAACTCCCGCACGGGCTCCAGGTGCACCGGCTCGTGCGCCTCCGTGGGCAGCACGACGTCGATGTCGTTGTGGAAGATCACCACGAGGCCCACTTCGGCGGCGAAGTCGAGCACGCGGTCGAGCGCCGGATTCCGCAGACTCGCGGTATGGCCGAGGATCTTCGAGGTCACGAACTCCTTGTGGATCGAGAACTCCCCGATGCCGGAGAAGACGCCGGGGTAGTGCTCCAGCACGCGGCGGATGTGGTCCGCGGCATACATGTCCGTCGGGTTGAAGCCCGTGATCATCGGGTCGAAGCGGGCCTGGTCCTCGGGCGGCAAATGCTGGTACTCCTCGGCGATGATCGCATCGACGAAGGAGTAGTAGTACAGCGCCGAATCCGAGTGCAGGTAGTAGTCCGGCGCCCGGTCGCCCGACTCGAAGTAGTCCCACTTCTGCTGGAGCGGGATGCCGAACACCGCCGTGCGCCCGGCGTCGTTCGCCGCGATCTCGAGGAACTCGCTCAGCGTGATGCCCCGCTGGACGTAGTTCGTCAGGTGGAAATGGGCGTCGTGGAACTTCGGTTCGTTCGACTCCGCCCAGCCGGCCGACGCCGTGACCAGCCACGCCGCGACGAGCAGCGGCGCTCCGATTCCCGGCTCGGCCGTCCTGGCGAACACCCGGCGAAGCTACACCATCGGCCTCTGGCGGCCGACTCAGCTCCTTGCCTGGTCCTGCGCCGCCTTGGCCGCCTGCATGTCGTCCTCGTCGGGCATCAGGATGAACTCGGGGTAGGACTCGATGCCCAGTTCGGTCATGTCCTGACCGAGTTCCTCGACTTCCGGCGAAACCCGGACGCCGATCGTCTTCTCGAGCACCCACCACAGAAGCAGGGAGACCCCGAAGACGAAGACGCCGATCACGACGATGCCGATGACCTGCGGCACGAAGCTGCCGCCGGCCGCGATGCAGACGGCGAGGGTGCCCCAGATACCGGCGAACAGGTGGACCGGAACGGCGCCGACGACGTCGTCCAGCTTCATTCTGTCGAGCAGCTTCATGCCGGCGACCGTGACCACGCCGCCGATGGCGCCGATCAAGAGCGCCCAGTGGTGGCCGACCAGGTCCGGCCCGGCGGTCACGCCGACCAGTCCGCCCAGAGCGCCGTTGAGCACGGCCAGGAGGTCGACCCGGCCCAGCAGCGGCCGTGACAGGACGAGGGCCGCGACGACGCCGGCCGCGGCGCCGAGGTTCGTGTTGATCAGGAGGTTGCCCATCGCCGTGGCATCGCTGGCGCCGCCGAGCGCGAGCTGCGAGCCGCCGTTGAACCCGAACCAGCCCATCCAGAGGATGAAGACCCCGAGCGTGACGATCGGCACGTTGGACGGCGGCGTCGCCTTGACGCTGCCGTCGTCGCGGAACTTGCCGCGCCTGGCGCCGACCATGATGATGCCGGCGAGCGCCGCCCAGCCACCGGTCGAGTGGACGATCGTCGAGCCGGCGAAGTCCTGGAAACCGCGCTCGGCCAGCCAGCCGCCGCCCCAGGTCCAGGCCCCGACGATCGGGTACAGCACCGCTGTCAGCACGGCCGTGAAGATGAGGAAGGACCAGAGCTTGACCCGCTCGGCGAGAGCCCCCGACACGATCGAGGCCGTCGTGGCCACGAACGTCATCTGGAAGAACCAGCTCGACATCTCGGAGTAGCCGCTTCCAACGACGGCCGCCGCCTTGTCGGCGTCGCCGCCGAGGAAGGCCATCTCGTCCGCCGACGCTTCGAAGAAGAGCGAAACCGAGCCGATCCAGCCGCTCACATCGACGTACATCAGGTTGTAGCCGATCGCGTAGTACGCGATCCCGGCGATCGAGTACAGGCCGATGTTCTTCATGCAGATGACGGAGGCGTTCTTGGTCCGCACCGAACCGGCCTCAAGCATCGTGAAGCCGGCGCACATCCACATGATGAACGCGCCCCAGACCAGGAAGGCGTACGTATTGAAGACGTAGGCGACCTCTCCGGACACCTGGGCGCCAGCCGCGGACGCCACGAGAAGCAGTCCAACGCCAGCGAGAACTACCTTGACAACGATCGATCGTGACGAGAGCGGCTCGAACTGGGGCTTCATTCGTTTCCTCCGGCTAGTGGTGGAGGCCCCGCCCCCTCTTGCGAGGGCGTCGACGACGCGTGACCAGGTTCTTCGCTGACCGACCCAAGGCGGAACGCCAGGACCGCGCTCGGGACATGAGCATTGTAGCGGCAGTCCAGAGACGCCCTGGACCGCCGGCGCTACTCCGCCCGCTTGTAGACGGCGCCCAGCACCATGCCGCCGATGCCGAAGGAGATGACGTCCACCGCGAGCCACAACCAGGCGACGTGGTAGGGGAAGTCGTTGACCACCAGCGTCAGGTAGAACTGCTGAAAGCCGACGACCGCCCCCAGCAGCACGCCGAAGTGGAGTCCGCCCTTCATGCCCGGCTGCCAGGACTGCCGGCTCGAGGCGAACAGCAGACTCGCCACCACGCCGAGGACAAGCGCGATCACCAGGAACCACACGATCTGCATCGCCATGCTGTCGGGTTCCTGCACGAACGCGGGCTGATCCAGGTACATGCCGCCAAGCACCAGGCCGTGCATGACGAAGTTGGCGATGTTCTGAACGAAACCAGCCGCCAGGCCGGCGCCGATTGCTCTACTCCAGTTCATTCGATCCTCCTCCGAGCGTTGACGCCGCCGGCGCGGCGCGATGTGAGTACGAGTATCCGGTCCTGCTAAGCCAGCACATCCTCCACCACACGGCCGTGGACGTCGGTCAACCGGAAGTCGCGCCCGCTGTAACGGTAGGTCAGGCGCTCATGGTCGATCCCGAGTTGGTGGAGGATCGTCGCGTTCAGGTCGTGGATGTGCACGCCGCCCGAGACGATGTTGTAGCAGTGGTCGTCCGTCTCGCCGTACGTCTTGCCCGGTTCGATCCCCGCTCCCGCCATCCACACCGTGTAGCAGCGGCCGTGGTGGTCGCGGCCGTAGTTGTCCTCGGCCAAGGTTCCCTGGCAGTACACGGTGCGGCCGAACTCGCCGCCCCAGACGACCAGGGTGTCTTCCAGCAGCCCCCGCTGCTCCAGGTCGGTAACCAGCGCGGCCGACGCCCGGTCCACGTCGCCGCACTGCAGCCGGATGTCGCTCGGCAGATCGCCGTGCTGGTCCCAGCCGCGGTGGTAGAGCTGGATGAAGCGTACGTCGCGCTCCGCCAGCCGCCGCGCCAGCAGGCAGTTCGCGGCGTAGGTGCCCGGGGTGCGCGCGTCCTCGCCGTAGAGGTCGAAGGTGCTCCGGGGCTCGCCCGACGTGTCGACGAGCTCGGGCACCGAGGCCTGCATGCGGTAGGCCATCTCGTACTGGGCGATCCGGGCCGTGATCTCCGGGTCGCCGAACTCCTCGTGATGGTGCTCGTTGAGCTCGGCCACGACGTCCAGCATCCGCCGCCGGACGCCGCGATCGATTCCCGGCGGGTCCGACAGGTAGAGAACCGGGTCCTCCGCCGCCCGCAGGTTGACGCCCTGGTGCTCCGACGGCAGGAAGCCGGCGCCCCATAGCCGCTGAAAGAGGGCCTGGGACTCGCGCCTGGCGCTGCCCTGGGAGATCAGCACGATGAAGGCCGGCAGGTCGTTGTTCTCGGAACCGATGCCGTAGCTCAGCCAGGCGCCCAGGCTCGGCCGGCCCGGCTGCTGGTGTCCCGTCTGCAGGAAGGTGATCCCCGGATCGTGGTTGATCGCCTCCGTGTTCACCGCCTTGAGGAAGCAGAGCCTGTCGACGATTTCCGCCGTCCGGGGCATCAGTTCGCTGACCCAGGCGCCGCTCTCGCCGTGCTGCGCGAACTCGAACATCGACGCCGTGATCGGGAACGACGTCTGGTTGGCCGTCATCCCGGTCACGCGCTGATCGCCCCGTACCGACGCCGGCAGTTCCTCGCCGTGCCACTCGGCCAGCCGCGGCTTGTAGTCGAAGAGGTCGATCTGGGACGGCGCACCGGACTGAAACAGGTAGATCACCCGCTTCGCCCTGGCCGGAAAGTGGGTGCCCTGAAGGGCTCCCAACGCCCGCGTCGCCTCGCTTCGAGCAGCCCACGAAGGCCCCGGATCGAGGAGCGAAGAAAGCGCCGCGACGCCGATCCCCGTGCTCGCCAGACCGAAGAACTGCCGCCGGTTGACGCCGAGCGCGTAGTCGGCCTGGGGATCCGTGCCCGGTCGCGGGCCGCGGGCGCTACAGAAGGAGTCGGTCTTCTTTCTGTTCATCGTCTGGTCACCGCCTCGTCCAGGTTCAGCACCGCGCTCGCGGCCACGCTCCAGGCCGCCAACTCCGTACCGGGGACTTTCCCGCCGGCCCGCCGCTCACCGACGTTCAGCAACGCGTCGGCAGCCGCCGGGTCCCGTTCGTACCGGGGTCTCAGATCGGCGACGAGATCGAGCACCGCCTGCCGCTCCACGGCCGACGCCGGCCGGGCCAGCACCCGCCGGAAGAGACCGTCGACGAGGCCCGCATCGCCGGCTTCGGCCCCCCCTGCGAGAAGGTCTTCCGCCAGCACGCGCGCCGCCTCGACGAACTGCGGGTCGTTCATCAGGACCAGTGCCTGGAGCGGTGTGTTCGACCGCGAGCGCTCCACCACGCACGTCTCCCGGTTCGGCGCATCGAAGACGAGCATGTTCGGCGGCGGCACCGTGCGCTTCCAGAAGGTGTAGAGGCTGCGCCGGTAGAGCGCCTCGCCGTGGTCCTGCTCGAAGATGCCGGCGCTGAAGCGCCCGCGGCTCTCGTAACCGATCTCCCGCCACAGGCCGGGCGGCTGATAGGGCTTGACGCTCGGACCGCCCAGCTTCTCCACCAGCAGGCCGGAGACGGCCAGCGCACCGTCCCGGATCACCTCGGCGTCGAGGCGGAAGCGGGACGCCCGCGCCAGCAGCCGGTTCTCCGGGTCGCGCTCGATCAGCGCCCGCGTCGCCTTCGACGTCTGGCGGTAGGTCGAGGACATCACGATCGTCTTCTGAAGCGCCTTCAGATCCCAGTCCTGCCGGACGAGTTCGGTCGCCAGCCAGTCGAGCAGCTCGGGATGGGACGGCCACTCGCCCTGGGCACCGAAGTCGCCGGAGGTCGCGACCAGGCCGCGACCGAAGAACTTCTGCCAGATGCGGTTCGCGGTGACCCGCGCGGTGAGCGGGTGGTCGCCGCTCACCAGCCAGCGCGCGAGGCCCAGCCGGTTCTTCGGGAGGTCTTCGGGGATCGGCGGCAGAACCGCGGGGACGACCGCGTCGACTTCGTCCGTCTGCTGGTCGTACTCGCCGCGGCGCAGCAGGAAGGTGGGCCGCGGCTCGGCCATCTCGCGCATGACCATCGTCGTCGGAACGGCGGCCTCGATCCCGGCGAGGCGCTCCGAGAGCTCGGCGTAGCGTGCCTCGTGCTGTCGCCACGGAGACCAGTAGCCGCGACGGAACCGATGGCGAAGCGTCGTCGCCTGCTCCTCGGTCCGTTGATCCGCGGGCAGCCCGACCAGGTAGTCGAAGTCGCGGTACGCCGCCGCGAGGCCGCCGTACGGCGGCGGCAGCAGTTTGGGATCCAGTGACTGGAACGCCACCTCGGGCGCGTCCGAGACGGAAAGACGGAAGCGGCGCATCGTCTTGTGCTGGTAGCTCGACTCCTGCCGCAGGACGATCCGCAACCGGGCGCCGCCGGAATGAGGCGGCTCGAGGCGTCCGCCGTCGCCAGCCTCGGGCGGGGCGGCCCGGAAGACCGCCGTCCGGGCGGTGGCCCGAGTCACGTAGCCCGCGCCAAAGCCGGTCTCCAGATCTCCGTCCACCGCCAGTTCCGGCCCCAGGGACGGCGTCGCGTAGTCGGCATGGGCGTCCACGAAGTCCACGTCCCATGGCTGGCCGCCGGCCAGCGGCGTCGCCTGCACTTCGATCTCGGTCAGCACGAAACTGCCGTCCCCGGCTCGGCCGATCCCCAGCGACGGATCCGATCGATCCCGAAGGGCCTCCAGGCGCAGCGCGACGACCTGGTCGAGGTCGGTCTCCGCCTCGATCACGTACACGTCGGTCACCGGGTTGTCGCCCGACACCTCGATCGAGCCGTCGTCGAGAACGGTCATCCGCGCGCCCGCGGTGGACTCGAGCGAGACCGGGGTCAGGGTCCGCCACGTTTCGCCCAGCCGGCGATCCCACTCTTCCTGCCAGGCGGCCTGCGCCACCGCGGCGTCCCCGTTCGCGTCGTCGAGGAGCGCATCCAGCGGCGCAAGTTCCGCCCTGAGTTCCTGGAGCGCGGCCCGCTGGCCCGGGTCCGGCGCCAGCACCTTCGGCTCCGCGTTGCCCTGGCTGCCGTCGAGCCCGACCTCGTCCACCGTGTTGAAGAAGGCCGCGAGCTGGTAGTACTCGCGCTGGCTGATCGGATCGAACTTGTGGTCGTGGCACTTGGCGCAGCCCGCCGTTAGCCCCATCCACACCGTGGCGGTCGTGTCCGTGCGGTCGAAGACGTACTGGACCCGGTACTCCTCCGGAATCGCGCCGCCCTCGAAGTTGATCATGTGGTTCCGGTGGAAACCCGTCGCCAGCAACTGCTCCGGCGTCGGATCCGGCAGCAGGTCGCCGGCAAGCTGGTCGACGGTGAACTCGTCGAACGGCTGGTTGCGGTTGAAGGCGTCGATCACCCAGTCCCGCCAGCGCCACATGAACCGCTCGTTGTCGATGTGGTAGCCGTTCGTGTCGGCGTAGCGGGCCGCGTCCAGCCAGGAGCGCGCCATGTGCTCTCCGTAGCGCTCGGACGCGAGCAGCCGGTCCACGAGACGCTCGTAGGCGGCCGGCGAGGCGTCGGCCACGAAGGCGTCGACGTCGGCCGGCGCCGGCGGCAGGCCGGTCAGGTCGAGCGACAGACGGCGCGCGAGCGTGCGGCGGGACGCCTCGGATGCGGGAGCGAGGCCCTCGCTCTCCAGCCGGGCCAGGACGAAGCGATCGATGTCGCCGTGCGCCCAGTCGCGGTCCGCGACCGCGGGCGGCTCGGGACGCCGCGGCGGCCGGTACGCCCAGTGGTCCTCGAACTCCGCGCCCTGCAGGATGAAGCGGCCGAGGATCTCGATCTCCCGGTCGGAGAGCGCCGAGTCGGCATGCAGGGGCGGCATCCGGTCGAGCGGCTCGCTCGCCGCGATCCGCTGGAACAACTGGCTCTGGTCCAGGCTGCCCGGCACCAGCGCCCGGCGACCCGAAGGCAGAACGCCCAATGCCGACTCACCCTGGTCGAGGCGCAGCCCCGCCTGACGCACCGCTACGTCCGGACCGTGGCACTCGTAGCAGTGGTCCGAGAGGATCGGACGCACGTCGCGATGGAAGGAAAGGGGCTCGCCCGGCCCCGTGATCTGGTGATCCACCGGCGGCACTTCCCGCGCCGCGACGCCAGCTCCTGCGGACTCTTCCTCATGCGCCAGAGGCCACTTCGCCCCCGCCTCGATCCACGCCTCCAGCAGGTCCTGCTCGGCCTCCTCGAGCGCTCGAGGCGGCGGCATCTCCAGTTCGTCCTCGCGCCGAATCGCCGCGACCAGCAGACTCGCCTCGGCATCTCCAGGCACGATCGCCGCTCCCCGGCCGCCCCCGATCAGCATCGCCGGCCGCGAGTCGAGCCGCAGGTTCCCCCGCTGCCTGAGCGGTCCGTGACAGGCAAAGCACCGGCTCTTCAGCACCGGCAGCACTTCCGACTCGAAGTCCGGCGCCGTCGCGGCTTGAGCGACAGCACCGCCTGCCAGCAAACCCGGGACGATCAGCATCGCGCCCACGACCACCCTGCCGACTTCCTGGCCCATACGTCTCAGCCGCTCCAGCACCAAGTCCTCTCTCAGGCTTCTGAGGATCTTACCGCGCCGCAGCGCTGCCGCGTCGAAGCGGTCCGGCCCGGACCGGGCGGCTGCAGCGGCCGCTTCCGGCGGTACACTGCCGCCCCCATGGACTTCGGCATCTGCGTCGCCAGCAAGGTCGACGACATCGGCTACATCGAGAAGGCGGAGGCGCTCGGCTACAGCCATGCCTGGATCGCCGACAGCCAGATGATCTGGTCGGACTGCTACGCCGTGCTGGCGCTGGCGGCTGAGCGAACGAGCCGGATCAAGCTGGGGACCGGGGTCGCGATCACCGGCACGCGGATCGCGCCGGTGACGGCGCACAGCATCGCGACGATCAACCGGCTGGCTCCAGGCCGCACCTTCCTCGGCATCGGCGCCGGGAACACGGCGCTCCGCCTGATGGGCCACCGCCCGGTCGGCGTCGGGGAGTTCGGCGAGTACCTGCGGGTGGTGCGGGCGCTGCTCGACGGCGAGGAGGTCGACTTCACCTTCCGCGGCCGAAGCGAGCCGCTGCGCTTCCTGATGGAGGAACAGGGCTTCATCGCCACCGAACCGCGGATTCCGATGTACGTCTCCGGCTTCGGCCCAAAGAGCCAGGGCCTGGCCGGCGAAGTCGGCGACGGCCTCGTCATGTCGATCCCGCCGAACGCCTCCCTGTTCGACCGCTCCATCGAGAACTGCCGCCGTGGCGCCGAGGCGGCCGGCCGGAGCTTCGACCGCGACGGCTTCTACACCTGCTCGCTCACCACCGCCGTGATCCTCGAACCCGGCGAGGACCTGACCTCGCCGCGGGTGATCGAGGAGTGCGGCCCCTTCGTGCTCTCGGGCCTGCACTACCTCTACGACCAGCAGCATCAGTTCGACCGGGAGCCGCCGCCGCATGTGCGGCCGGTCTGGGACGAGTACTGCGCCCTCGTCGAGAAGACGCCGGCGCGAGGACGGCACCTGCGCGTCCACGCGGGCCACTGCACCTACTCCCTGCCGGAAGAGGAGAGGTTCGTCACGCCCGACCTGATCCGCGCCTCCTGCCTTGCCGGTACGGCCGAGGAGGTACGGGCCCAGGTCCGCACCCTCGCCGACGCCGGCCTGGACCAGCTCATGCTGCTGCCTTCCCTCGCCACCCAGGAACGCGTCATCCAGCAGTTCCACGACGAGGTCATGGTGAGGCTGTAGAAGCTCGGGACAACCGGAATGACCTGCCTGTTCCTCATCCTCCACGTCTGCGCCCTGTTCCTCATGCCGCCTGCGCTGTTCGTGACGATTCCCCTCCACATCATTGCGTCGGTGATCGCGAGGAAGAGGGACTCGTAGGGCCTCAGCCCGCATACGATCGCCTCATGCTGCTGCTGGTCCTGCCCTGGGACGCCGAGGCCGACGCGTCCGCCGAGTGGTGGTACCTCCGTCGATGGCTCGCCTCTGAGGCGCGCGCCGTCTTCGGCGAGGTCGAGGTCACTCCGGAGCTGACGACGCAGGCACCTGACAGGCTGGAAGCGACCCTCGTCCTGAGGTCCTGCCGCGTTCTGATCGGCCGGGCCTCCCTGCGCCGGATGCGGGAAGAACTGACGCAGGGGGCAGACCGGGTCTCAGCCGTCTACGCCACCGACTTGACGACCACCGGTTCGGAGGCGAGCAACGACCTGTTCACCCTGGCCGACTTCGAGGTGGCGGAGTCCAGGTGGCTGGCAGACGACGCCCAGGCCGTCGGCGCCGGAGCGCCCGAGCCGGACACCTGCCCAGCCGTACTGCTTTCTCCGGCCGCCGCGGCGCGGTGGGCGTCGGGGGTGCGGCCTTCCGGTCCGCGAGCCGGCCTCTGCTACGAGTTCATCGACTACTACGGCGGAGAGCGCGCCGACGTCCTGCCCCTGCTTCCCGAGCATCTCGAATCCGAGTCGTCGGTGCTGGAGATCGGCTGCGGCCGCGGGGCGACCGCGGCCCTGATCAAGCAACGCTTCGGCTGCCGCACGGTCGGAGTAGAGCTGAATCCCGAAGCGGCCGCGGCAGCCGAGAGCCGGCTCGACCGGGTGATCCACGGCGATGTCCAGACCGTGGAACCAGGAGAGAAGTTCGACGCGATCGTCGCCTTCGAGCTCTTCGAGCACCTGACCGACGGTCAGGCGTTCCTCGAACGCGCCGCCGGCTGGCTCCGTCCCGGCGGACGCATGGTGTTCTCGGTGCCGAACGTGGGCCACTACTCGGTCGTGGAGGACCTCATTGCCGGACGTTGGGACTACATCCCGATGGGTCTGCTATGCGCCACCCACGTCCGCTTCTTCACCCGCCGCACCCTCGAGGCCTGGCTCCGAGCGGCCGGCTTCGACCGCTACCGGATCGACGCCCAGACCACTCCTCTGCCGGCGCGAATTGATGCGCTGCCCGACTCCATGGCGCCGGACCGCGAGAGTCTTGCGACGGCCGGCTTCTACGTCTCAATCTTCACGTAGAGCGGCAGGGATTCCGGAGGCCGGCGGGGGCGCCGGCGCACCCCGTCTGCCGGCGCGCAAGTTCCCCGGTCAACGGCGAAAGGCGTGCATCAGCGCTTCGGCGGTCCGCCGCTCGGTGTACGTTTCACCGATGGTGCGACCTCCCGCACCCAGACGACGCCGGAGATCCCGGTCTCGCCACAGGCGTTCCACCGCGCCGCGAAGCGCCTCCCCGTCACCGAACGGCACCTTGATGGAGGCCCGATCGTCCGGATCGAGATCCCGATGCGAGGGAATGTCCGTCAGAACGCAGGGCCGGGCGCAGCCCATCGCTTCGAGCGCGAGCAGGCCGAAGCCCTCGAGAGGCGACGACGGCCCGATGCAGAGATCGACGCCCTGGATCAGCGCGGGAACTTCCGCCGGCGGCACGTGCCGACGGCGGTCCGCCTCCGGCCAAAGGGCCAACTCCTCCTCGTCCGCGTCGAGCGACAGACGCACGATCTCGATCCCTCCGTCCGTACTCTCGAAAAGAGGCCTCAGCGCGCGCAGGCACCAGGCGACGCCTTTCACTTCCAGTTCCCAGTGCCCGCTGACGAGGACCCGCAGCCGGCCATCGTCAACGCGTTCCCGTTCCGGTGGCCGGAACAGGTCCGGCTCGAAGGGCTGCGGTATCCACCGCGCTTCGACGCCGTGCCAGTCGCGCAGCGTCCGCACCAGATGCGGCGAGACGACCAGCTTCAACGCGGGCAGGTCGTAGGCCGCCCGCATCGCCTCGCGACCTGCCGGCTCCAGCGTGTCGTGGCCCGGCTCGTACCCCTGGCAGAGGTGGCAGGCCAGCCGTTCGGCGATCTCGACCGCTGGAGCGACCGTCGGGGCCAGCGTACCGACCGCCACCTCGACCCGGGGCAGGAAACGAGGTTCGAGCGCCGGAACCTGCCGGTAGAAGGCGCCGGCGCCGTCGAACCAGTCCGGGCAGGGATCCGGCGAATGAACCGTGACCTCGACCCCCAACCGTCTCAGGGCCCGGGCGTGCTGGAAGACGACCTTGACGCCACCATAGAGGGCAGCGCCGGGCAGAAGATAGGCGACTCTCAGGCCACGATCCCCAGCGGAGGCCGCGTCCGGTAGGCGCCGCGAGTGAAGTCCGGGAACTCGACCGGCTCGCTTCCCCGCGCCACCGAAAGCTCGCTCAGTTCGACCGGCGCCGACAGCGCCGCCGCGTCGTAGACGTCCATGTCCATCGGCGTGCCCTCGAGCAGGCAGCGGATCAGCCGGTAGTCCTCGAGGTAGTCCATGCCGCCATGGCCGGCGCCCTCGGCATCGCCGGCGCGCTCCGCCCACAGCGGATGCTCGAAGCGCTCCCGGTAGGGCTCGACATCGCTCCAGTCGTGACCCTCGGCCTCGCCCTCGATGAAGATCCGGTCCGGGAATCCCGCGAACACTCCGCGCGTACCCTGCACCAGGTTGAGCCGGCTGTAGGGCCGCGGAGTCGTCGTGTCGTGCTGGAGCAGGATGCTGCGGCCGCGCCGCGTACGGATCAGACTCGAGTTCATGTCGCCCAAGGCGTAGCGAACCCCGGCGCGCGGATCGTCGGCGCCGAAGCGCTCCTTCGCGTAGAGCGCCAGTCCCTTCGCCGGGCTCGACAGCGAGACGAGGTAGTCGAAGCAGTCGCCCCGGTTGATGTCCATGCACTGGGCCACCGGTCCGAGTCCGTGCGTCGGATAGAGGTTCGCGTTGCGGTCGACCGAGTGCTGGAGGCGCCACAGACCCTCGTTGCGATCGGAGAACTTGAGCGACCGCAGGTCGTGGATGTAGGCGGCTTCGCCGTGGAGAAGATCGCCCAGCAGGCCCTGTCGCACCATGTTCAGGACCATCATCTCGCTGCGACCGTAGTTGCAGTTCTCCATCATCACGCAGTGCCGCGCGGTGCGTTCGGCGGTCTCGACCAGGCGCCAGCAGCCCTCGAGCGTGATCGCGGCCGGAACCTCGACCGCCGTGTGCTTCCCCGTCTCCATCGCCTCGACGCAGACCGGCACGTGCCACCGCCAGGGAGTCGCGTTGAACACCAGGTCGATGTCGTCGCGCTCGCAGAGCCGCTTGAAGTCGGTATCGCCTCGCGTGTAGAGCTCCGGCGCCTCGTTGTCCGCGTCGACGACCCACGAGGCCACCTCCTCGGCCCGCGGTTCGTCGATGTCGCAGATGGCGACGACGTCGACGCCGTCGATGCGCAGGAAGTTGCGCACATGGCTGCCGCCCTGGAGACCGACGCCGACGAATCCGATTCGCACGCGCTCGAGTGCCGGCGCGGCGAAACCGGCGCGGTATGCCTCGAGCGCCGCTTCGTCCGGCTGGCGGGCAGCCTCGGCGTCGTCGGGTTCCTGCCCGGCAGCGCCCCGGGCGCTAACCGCGGCGGCCGCGGCGGCAGGTCCAACCCAGGCCGCCTTCAGCAGTTCGCGGCGTCCCCAGCGGGGTGTCGGCGCGGTCATGCCTCAGAGCGTACACCCGGAGCGGACAAAGCGGCGCCGGCCCTGCGGCCGGCGCGTGTTGAAAGCCGCCTGCGGCGGCAGCGGGTCAGAAGACCCGCGCACCCAGCAGAGAAGCGGGCCTTGCGTTCCCTCGGTGCAAGCTCCTAGAAATCGAAGAAGTCGTCGTCGCTGCCGGTGAGGTAGGACGCTTCCTCGTCGAGCCAGGCCTGGAACTCCTCCTCGGTGTGTACGGTCAGGAAGCCGCGCATCGAGTAGTGGCTGTTGCCGCAGAGCTGGGCGCAGGCGATCTCGTACACGTAGTCCGGGTTGCCCGTCTGCTCGCGAATCTGGGCCGTCGTCTTGGTGGGCACGAACCAGACCGGAATCGAGATGCCCGGAATCGTGTCCTGCTTGATCCGCATGTTCGGCAGATTGAAGCTGTGGATCACGTCCTTGGACGACAGGTGGATGATCGCCGCCTTGTCGACCGGGAGATGCAACTGGTTCACCGTCCAGATGTCGTCGGCGCCGGCCGGATCATCACGATCGAGGCCGATCGGATTCGTCGCTTCGTCGATCAAGTCCAGGTTCTGCGCCCCGAACTCTCCATCGGCCCCGGGATACCAGACGTTCCAGGCGAACTGCTGCGCCACGACCCGGACCACCGTCGACTCGGATTCCGGCGGCACTTCGTCGACACGCTCCGCCCACATCGGGATGGAGAAGCCGAGCAGGAGTATCCCCTCCGCGATCGCCACCGCGACCTCGCCGTAGGTGCTCATCTTGCTCTTGACGCCGACGTAGTCCGCCTTCGGGTTGCGGCTGGCGCGGAAGCGCATCAGCGTGTAGAGGAAGAACGCGCCCCAGACGATGAAGAGCGCGAGCATCAGGTAGTGCACCGCGTCGATCATGTTGTCGATCCGGCCGGCGTGCTCCGACGCCGCGGCCGGGAACATGGCATCCATCATGACTTGACAGGCTCCTCAACAGTGCTCCACCAGGGCGGCACCGGGTCGGTCCGAAGGCGGCGCGCGCGGCGCCGGAGATAGAGAAAGAAGAGGACGAAGGCGCCCTGCAGCACGAAGACCGCCGCCAGCAGGAACCAGACGCCGGCTCGGGCGGCGTCGATCATCGTGCCTTCGGCGGCGCCGTAGCAGACCGAACAGGCCCAGGCGGCACGGTCGGAGCCAAAGAGCCAGAAACCCGCCAGCAGGGGAACGGTACGGAACAGCTTCCGCCGGCGGGCCCATTCCTCCTCGGGGGTCGTGATCTTGCGCCAGAACCAGATGCCGTACCAGACGAGCGCCGCCGCGACCGCGAAGGACAGCACGGCGCCGACCGCGTACGCGCTCCCCTGCGCCAGACACCAGCCGCCGAAGAACAGCGCCAGGAGAACGGCGCTGCCGACGAAGACGATGTGGATGACCTTCAGGTTCATGGCTCGATCAGCGAAGCTGTCAGTGAGGTTCGTGCGCCTCGACTTCCGCGAACTCCCCGACCTGGTCCGCCACCGAGGTCAGGAGCGGCAGCGCCATCAGGGCGATGAAGAAGGCCACGGTCAGCGCCAGCGTCCAGTAGATGATCTTCTTCTCGTCGATCAGGTGCATGAAGAAGCAGGCGACCAGGGACGCCTTGACGCTGGCGATGAACAGGCCGATGATGAGGGCCACCGGCACCGAGACATCGAGTTCTGCCGCCAGGACCGTGACGAGCGTACCCACCATCAAGGCGCCGAACACCAGGAAGTAGATGCGGACCTGCTTGTCGATATCGACGTGTTCACTCATGGGATGCGACTCGCTCCAGGGTAACCGGGGTCAAGGGCGGAGAAACGCCCGCTACAGCAGGTAGAAGACGGGGAAGAGGAAGATCCAGACCAGGTCGACGAAGTGCCAGAACAGACCCGAGTGCTCGACCCGGTCGGTCAGCCACTGCCGGTTCGTGTGGAACAGCTTCGATCCCGGCCCGGTGAAGTAGGCGTTCCAGGCCATGCCGCCGATCACGTGCAGGGCGTGGAGCCCGGTCATGGCGAAGTAGATGGCGAGGAAGGTGCTCGACTCGGGGTAGTGGTGGTGCTCGAACTTCGCCGTGTACTCGAAGTACTTGATCACCAGGAAGATGCCGCCGCAGCCGACGGTCAACCAGCCGAACACCTTGAACCGCCCCAACTGCCCGCGCATCAGCGACGCCCAGGCCATGACCATCGTCAGACTGGAGGCGATCAGCACGGCGGTATTGAGCGTCGCCAGCGGAATGTTGAGCTCCGCCTCGGCCTGCATCGCGGCCCAGTTGCCGTCCGACCCGATGCGCAGCATGATGAACGTGGCGAACAGCGCCCCGAACAGCATGACCTCCGAGGTCAGGAACAGCCAGATGCCGATCTTGCCGTTGTTGAGGCCGGTTTCGGGGTGGGCCTCTACCGTGTAGGGGATTTCCATCTCTTTGGGGTCCTCGAACGGTCAGGTGGAGGCCGGTTCGGCCTGTGGGACGTAGTCCTTGTCGCTACCGGGGACGCTGTACTCGTACGGTCCACGCGTGACCACGATCTCCTGATCGAAGTTCCCGTGCGGCGCCGGCGACGGCGCCAGCCACTCGACGGTCGTCGAGTTCCAGGGGTTGCGGCCGGCCTTCTCGCCGTTGCGGATGCTCATGAAGAAGTTGATGATGAACGGAATCTGGGCCAGCGCCAGGCACCAGGCCGAAACCGACATCATGCGGTTGAGACCTGCGACCTCGCCCGCGAAGTCGTAGGAGATGCCACCGTCCGCGAGCCGCCGCGAAACGCCGTTCAGGCCCTGGATCATCATCGGGAAGAAGACCCCGTTCATGAAGACGAGCGACGGCCAGAAGTGGAGTTTGCCCAGGAACTCGTTCATCTTGCGGCCCGTCACCTTGGGGAACCAGTAGTACACGCCGGCGAACAGCGCGAACAGCGTTCCGGGCGCCACCACGTAGTGGAAGTGGCCGATCACGTAGTAGGTGTCGTGAAGCGGGATGTCGGCGGCCGAGAGACCGAGCGGCAAGCCCGTCAAGCCCCCTATGCCGAACATCGGCAGGAAGCCGAGCGCGAAGAGCATCGGCGTGTTGTAGCGAATGGAACCGCCCCATAGGGAGATGAACAGCGCGCTCAGGATGATGACCGACGGAATCGAGATGATCATCGTCGTCGTCTGGAAGAAGGTGGACATCACCGAACCCATGCCCGTGATGAACATGTGGTGCGCCCAGACGATGAAGCTCATGAAGCCGAGGAAGATCAGCGAGTAGACCATCGAGCGGTAGCCCCAGAGCGGCTTCCGGCTGTTGTTCGCGATCACCTCGGCGACGATCCCCATCGCCGGCAGGATGAGGACGTAGACCTCGGGGTGGGCCAGGAACCAGAACAGGTGCTGCCAGAGCAGCGGACTGCCGCCTCCGCTCCGTTCGAGCACCTCGCCGCCTACGACCAGACCCTCCGGGATGAAGAAGCTCGTGTTCGCGACCCGGTCCATCAACTGCAGCACGCCCGCGGCCTCGAGCGGCGGGAAGGCCAGCAGCAGGAGGAAGGCGGTCACGATCTGCGCCCAGCAGAAGAACGGCAGGCGCATCCAGGTCATCCCTGGCGCGCGGAGCTGGATCGCCGTGGTGATGAAGTTGACGGCGCCCAGCAGGGACGACGTGATCAGGAAGATCATCCCGATCAGCCAGGCGGTCTGGCCGTTCAGCGCAATGTCGGCGAGGGGCGAGTAGGAGGTCCAGCCGTTGCCCGCGGCGCCATTCGGCAGGAAGAAGCTGGCGAACATCGTGACGCCGCCCAGGAACAGGCACCAGTAGCTGATCATGTTGATCCGCGGGAAGGCCATGTCCGGGGCGCCGAGCTGCAGCGGCATGACGAAGTTGCCGAAGCCGCCGACGGCCAGCGGCACGACGCCGAGGAACACCATGATCGTGCCGTGCATCGCGCCGAGCTCGTTGTAGAAGTCCGGCAGCATGATGCCGCCGGGCGCCCGGTTCTCGCCGAGGAGCGAACCGATCAAGGGGATCGGCTCGCCCGGGTAAGCGAGATTCCAGCGCATCACCATCATCAGGACGAACCCGAAGAAGAGAAACGCCAGGCCCGTGACCGAGTACTGGACGCCGATCACCTTGTGATCGGTCGAGAAGATGTACTTCCGCCAGAAACTCTGGTCGTGATGATGCTCGTCGTGTGCGGGTGAAGCGTGAACGGGCTCCGCCATGGACGCCGCTCCTTTCTGGCTGCTTGCTGAGGGTTCCTCGTCTACTCCGGCTTGAACACGAAGTTCACCGTCGCGGTGCCGCTGTCGCCGACCTCGACGGTCTCCGAGTAGACCTTGAACCTCTCGAACTCATGCCGGGCCTCGATCGTGTAGGTGCCGGCGGGCACGTTCTCGATGCGGAAGGAGCCGTCGGCGCCAGACACCGCGTAGAACGGATGATCGACGACCGTCACCCAGGAGGTCATCCAGGGATGAACGTCGCACTTGATCCGGAAGCGCTCCGTCTTGTCGAAGCTGTAGTCGGCCTCGGTCACGCTGGCCGGCATCGCCCGGTTGAACGGCGGGTTGTCCTTGGACAGCGAGTGGACGTTGTGCAGCAGACCGTCCGAGTTCTTTACCTTGAACTGCTGGCCGACCTGGATGCCCATGATGCGCGGCGTGTAGATGCAGCCGTTCTGGTCCATGACGACCGGCTGCGCAGGCGTATCGAAGGACTTGCCGTCGAGGCCGTCGGTGATCACCAGGAAGACGTTGGCGAAGGCGCCGCCATCCCCGATCATGAACGTCTGGTCGAGGACCGTGCCGCTGTGCTTCTCGGCGCACTTCGGGTCCGCGTCCATTCTCATCGGGCGCTGCGGGGGCGTGCGGCCTTCGTAGGTGACCTTGCCGACGATCGTGCCGCCGAGCGCGACCGAAGAGGTGGCCAGGGCGAAGGCGAGAAGAACGGCACAGACGCGGATCGTCTGCTTCGGAATCATGTCGATGCTCCTTGACAGGGAGAGTGTTGCAAGAGGTCCCGGAACGCTGCGCAGCGTAGCAAGGACCGACGGGTGGAACAAGACTCAGATGTTCTCGAAGGCCAGGGATTCGACCAGCCGCGGATCCCGGGACGGCACCAGCGAGCCGCGACCCAGGAGCCAGCCCGCGGTGGCCAGGAACACGCCGCCGACGCCGAGCAGGGAGGTCACGTCGAGAAGGCTGAACGTCATCTCCCGGTGCAGGTTCGGCATGACCAGCCAGAACACGTCCCAGAGGTGGATGGCCAGCATCCAGACGGCCCCGATCAGCAGCAGGGTGCGGTTGCGCTTGATCGTCCGGGGCATGAGGAAGAAGAACGGGACGGCGAAGTGACCGATGGCCAGCAGCAGGGTCGCCGGCCGCCAGCTCGCCGGATTGAGGTCCGTGCCGTCCAGCCGGCTGAGGAACCAGTTCGTCTCCTCGGGGATGTTCGCGTACCAGATGAGGAAGAACTGGCTGAAAGCGATGTAGGCCCAGAACACGGTGAAGGCGAACAGCAGCTTGCCGAGATCGTGGAAGTGCTCGCCGGTGATCACGCCCCGGAAGTGGCCCGACCGTTCGAACGCCAGCGTGAAGACGGTCAGCGCCGCGAACGCCGAGACGACCGTGCCGGCGAAGAAGTAGACGCCGAACATCGTCGAGTACCAGTGCGGCTCCAGCGACATCAGCCAGTCGAAACCGGCGAAGGTCAGCGTCACCGCGAACAGGGCGACGGCAACGGGACTGAATCGCGCCATTCGGTGGGAAAGCGCTTCGTCTCCGCTCTCATCCTGCCGCCGCGACGTGTTGCGGAAGTAGAGGGCCAACCCGCTCCAGACCACGAAGTAGATCACCGTACGAATCCAGAAGCCGGTCTCGTTGAGCCACGGTTCCTTGACCTGCAGCAAGCGGTCATGCGCCACGGCATCGGCGTGGGTCCAGTGGAACAGGTCGTACATGCCCAGCGCCACGACCGGAATGAAGAGGACCGCCAGCACCGGCACGGTACACGCCAGGTTCTCGGCCAGCCGGCGCACCACGACGCCCCAGCCGGCCTTCGTCGCGTGGTGAATCAGCACGAAGAACAGACAGCCGAGACCGATGCAGAGGAAGAAGACGACGGCCACGAGCCAGGAGTGGAAGAACTGCTTCGTGCTCTCCTTGGAGCCCATCGCCAGCACGATCGACACGACGGTGAAGACGACGCCGACCACACCCGCGATCAGGGGCAGGCGCGCCCAGCCGCTTCCCGGCCGGATGACCAACTGGTCCAGGCGAACGATGCGAGGCCCGTGAGCCATCAGGCAGCGCCTCCCCCGTCACCGGCTTCCGCCGGATCGTCGATCGGCACGTGCTCCACCTCGACTGCCCCCAGCCCGCTCAGGAACTCCGCGGTGTCCCGGTCGTCGTACTTGGGATCCCAGGCCTCGATGGCGATGAACAGCCCGTCGTCCGTGACCCGGGTGAAGTTCTCCGACCGGAACAGCGGATGGTGGTACGTCGGCAGCTTGTTGAAGGCGAACATCCCGAGCACCGCCCCCAGCGCGGCGCCGAGCACACCCAGCTCGAAGGTCACCGGTACGAACGCGGGCCAGGTGAACAGCGGCTTGCCGCTGATGACCAGCGGGTAGGCCTTGATGTGGACCCAGCTCTGCAGGGCGAAGCCCAGGCCGGCCCCGGAAAGTCCCGTCGCCAGCACGAGGAAGGGCAGCTTGGACGGCTTCAGTCCCATCGCCTTCTCGAGACCGTGCACCGGGAACGGCGTCAGCGCGTCCCACTTCGAGTACCCAGCGTCGCGGACCGCCTCGCAGGCGCGGTAGAGCGCCTTGGCGGTCTCGAAGCGGGCCAGCACGCAGTAGTGGCTGTAGCCCGCCTCCGCTTCCGGGACGTCGAGGGTCATCAGGCCCATGTCAGGCGCCTCCCCCGCCGGCCGGCGCCGCCTGCGGCGAGGGCTCCACTCCCGACCCGGCGGGCACCACGCGCACGAGTTCCTCGCCCTGGTGCGGATCCGCCTCCGGCAGCACGGTCTTGACCTCCGCCGTGGCCACCATCGGCAGGAAGCGGGCGAACAGGCAGAACATCGTGAAGAACAGGCCGAAGCTGCCGATCAGCGACGCGAAGTCCCAGAAGGTGGCCTGGTAGTAGTCCCAGTTCGCGGGCAGGAAGTCGCGGTGGAGCGACGAGGTGACGATGACGAAACGCTCGAACCACATGCCGATGTTGATCAGGATCGAGGAGATGAACAGCCAGCCGATGTGGTTGCGCATCTTCTTGAACCAGAACAGCTGCGGCGTGATCACGTTGCAGCTCACCATGATCCAGTAGGCCCAGGCGTAGGGGCCCAGCGCCCGGTTGGCGAAGGCGAACTGCTCGTAGGGGTTGCCGCTGTACCAGGCGATGAACATCTCGATGCCGTACGCGTAGCCGACCATGCAGCCGGTGAGCAGCATGATCTTGGCCATGTTCTCGAGGTGGCGCATCGTGATGATGTCCTCCATCCTGAACAGGACCCGGCAGATCAGCATCAGGGTCATGACCATCGCGAAGCCGGAGAAGATGGCGCCGGCGACGAAGTAGGGCGGGAAGATCGTCGTGTGCCAGCCGGGCAACTGGGCGGTGGCGAAGTCCATCGACACGACAGAGTGGACCGAGAGGACCAGCGGAGTCGCCAGCCCGGCGAGCATCAGGTAGGCCCGCTCGTAGTGGAGCCAGTTGCGGTGCGAACCGCGCCAGCCGAGAGCGAAGATGCCGTAGGCGATCTTGCGGATCCTGGTCTTGGCGCGGTCGCGGATCGTCGCGAGGTCCGGGATCAGGCCGACGTACCAGAACATCAGGGACACCGTGCCGTAGATCGACACCGCGAACACGTCCCAGATCAGCGGACTGCGGAAGTTCGGCCACATGTCCATCTGGTTCGGCAGCGGGAACATCCAGTAGGCGACCCACACACGGCCGACGTGGATGCCGGGAAACACCAGGGCGCACATGACCGCGAAGATCGTCATCGCCTCCGCGGCGCGGTTGATCGACGTCCGCCACTTCTGCCGGAACAGGAAGAGGATGGCGGAGATCAGCGTGCCGGCATGGCCGATGCCGACCCAGAAGACGAAGTTGACGATCGCGAAGCCCCAGTTGACCGGGTTGTTCAGGCCCCAGATGCCGGTGCCCTCCCAGAACAGCCAGCCGATCGAAACCCCGAACAGGCCCAGCATCGCCAGCGACGGCAGGAAGAAGAACCACCAGCCGATCGGCGTCTTGCGCTCGACCGGCACCGCGACCGCTTCCGTCAGGGAACGGAAGTCGTAGCCGCCGACGATCAGCGGCGCACGCCCGGCGACGGGCTCGTGCGTATTGTCCTGACTCTGTGCCATCGAGGGCGAAGAAGTAGGGCGGCGGTTGCCCTCAGGGGGCCAAGCCGGGCCACGAATCGCGCGGAAGCTAACACCGGCCCCTATCCGGGTCAAGGAAACGCGCCGAACGGTCCCGAAGGAACCGTAGAATGGAGGCATGACCTGTCCACTGACTCCATCGCTTCGCCCGCTTCTCGCGGCGGTTCTCATCCTGCCCTTCCTCGCACTCGCCGGCTGCGGCGACGCCGCGCCCGACGGGACCGGCGGCGGCGCAGCGCCGGCGGCTGAAGCCCCGCCCGCCGAACCCCTGGGCACGAGCACGATCGCCGGTTCTGTCCGCTTCGACGGCGACGTGCCGGAACTCCGGCCGCTCAACATGGACGCGGACCCGGCCTGCGCCGCCAAGCACTCCGGGCCCGTCTACCCGGAGATCCTCGCGGTCGGCGAACAGGCCGGCCTGGCCAACGTCCTCGTCTACGTCGCCGACAACCTTCCGGAAGGGCCCTACCCGCCGGCGGAGCCGCCCGTCATCGATCAGCAGGGCTGCCGCTACACGCCCCGCGTCGCCGGGATCATGGTGGGCCAGGACCTCAAGGTGCTGAACTCCGACGAGCTGCTCCACAACGTCCACTCGCTGTCCGAGGTCAACCGCCCCTTCAACCGGGCCATGCCGGCCGCCATCAAGCAGGCCACCTTCTCGTTCACGGACGAGGAGCCCGCTTTCCGGATCAAGTGCGACGTCCACCCGTGGATGTCGAGCTACCTCGCCGTCTTCAACCACCCCTACTTCGCCGTCACCGGACCGGATGGCTCCTTCGAGATACCCGGACTCCCCGCCGGCACCTACACGATCGAAGCCTGGCACGAACGCCTCGGCAGCCAACGCTCCGGAGTCACGCTCCTCGACGGCCTGACCGCCATGGTCGATCTCACGTTCTCGCTTCCGGAGTAGCCAGCGTCCGCCACAGCTCGGCGAGGGCGTCATCCGGATCGTCGACCTTGATCGTCGTCATGCCGAGCGCCCGGGCGCTCTTCAGGTTCGACCCGATGTCGTCCAGGAACACCGCCTCGCGCGGTTCGATCCCGAGCCGGCCACAGGCCAGGCGGTAGATCTCCGGATCCGGCTTGCGCAGGCCGACGACGCTCGATTCGACGTAGTCATCGAAGAGTTCGCGTACCTCGGCCCGCATCGCGGCCTCCTCGGCACTCGCGGGTTCCCGTTCCTCCTCGCTGACCCAGTTGTTCGTCAACGCCGCCACCGTGTAGCCGCGGGCGCGCAGGCGCCTCAGGGCGTCGATCATCTGCGCCCTGGGCTTCGACTCCTCGGCGATCGCCGCCATCATCTCTTCGGCCGAGAAACGCTCGGCCACCGAGGGATCGGCAGCCCTTACGTCGTCGTCGAAGGCGGCGAAGAACCCCGGCCCCATGACCAGCTCGCCGCGCTCCATTCGCTGCCAGGATCCTCCCGGCCCGGCCGCCACGACCAGGCGGTTGACGAAGTTCTCCTCGATCCCGTTCGCCTGTTCGTAGCGCCGGATGGCGTGCAGCGGGGAGCCGAAGACGACTCCACCCAGGTCGAAGATGACGGCTCGGCAATTCATGAACGCGATCTCCTGTCTGCTCCCGTCTGCTATCTCCGCAGGGTGGCCGGCAGCGGTAGTGGCCCCGCCGGCGCGACGTTCGAGGCGATGAACTCCTCCTGGTGCCAGCGATAGTCCAGGATGTGGATGCGAGGATCGACGGCGTCGTAGCCCCCGTCGGCGCGACGGCGCAGCACACGGTAGTGGAGGTTCGGCTCCACGCTCCATCCCGTCGCCCCGACCGTGCCGATGCGCTGTCCCCGGCTGACCGCTTCGCCTGCCCGGACTTCCGTCGTATCCAGGTGTCCGAACAGGGTGATGAAGCGGTCTCCATGCCGGATTCCGACGATGCGCCCGTAGCGAGTCCAGGCACGGCCCAGGGCGGCGCCCCGCCCCGCATAGGTCACCCGACCGGCCGCCGTGGCAAGCACCGGAGCGCCGGCGGAAGCCGCGAGATCGATGCCGTGGTGAAACTCGTCGTCGCCCGTAACCCGATTCCGCGTCTGTCCGAACGGAGCGACGAGAACGAAGTCGTCGCCCCGGAGCGGAACCGCGGACGGTGTCAACTCGACGAGTTCGGGCTCGTCCTGCTCGACCTCCAGCGCCGCCCGCAGGCGGCTCTCGATGCGTCCGGTCACGCGCTCCACGTCTTCCTCGACGCCCGACTCGATCAGCACCACCCGGCCCTGCCGCAGGGTCAGCGCGGGTTCCTCCAGGACCTCGACGGGCTCGCCGCACCCCTCGTTCGCGGGCGCCCCGACGCCGTAGGCCAGGACGATCTTGCACAGTCGACTGTCCAGCTCCGACGCCAACTGGCGAACCTCCGAGTAGCGTTCCGCCAGAGCTTCGAAACGGGCCGCCAGTCGCCGATGTTCCTCGAACACCTCGACCTGTTCGGCCCTCGAGAACTGGGAACGCGCCACGGTCGGCGCGACCAGCACGGCGTTGACGACGAGGGCGCAAACGAGGATCGAGGCCGCCAACCCAAGCTGAAGTCTCGCCGTAGTCACCTCGAGATACCGCACACGGCCCTTGGGGCCGTGGATCTGCACGCTCCCGAGGCGAACGCTGCCGTCGGCTGAAGACTCAGGCATCGAGACGGCCCGCCCCCCTGCCGGCCAGGCGGCCGAACACCGCGCCCGCGGTCAGTCCGGAGCCTCCCGGATAGTTGTCGTAGAACAGGCCGCCGACGAGTTCGCCTGCCGCGAACAGACGCGGGATCGGCCGTCCATCGTCGTCGAGCACCCTGGCGCGGCGATCGACCGAAAGGCCCCCGAAGGTGAACGTGATGCCGCAGGTTACGGCGAAGGCTTGGAACGGCGGCGCCTCGAGCGCGTTGGCCCAGTTCGACTTGTTCAGGGCGAGACCGCGGGTCGCGCGGCCATCGCGGACGCTGGGGTCGAAACGCACTTCCCGGCGCACCGCGGCGTTGAACTCGCCGACCGTCCGCAAGAACGCCGGGGCGTCCACGCCGCCGAGTCGCGCGGCGAGTTCCGGCAGCGAGTCCGCCTCGACCCGCGTCGCGTGCGCCTTCCGGTACTCGTCCCGCAGCAGGTGAGCCACCTGCGCGTCGAACACCTGCCAGGCGAAGCGACCCGGCTGCTCCAGCACCTCGCGGCCGTACCTGGCGTAGGTGTAGTTCCGGAAGTCGGCGCCCTCGTCGAGAAACCGCTCTCCCCTCGCGTTGACGACGATGCCGAGCGGATAGCTGTGCTTCTGGTAGCGGTGACGAACCTCGAGGTTGCCGACCTCGGGCGCGTTCAGATCCCAGGCCACGGCGTGGCAGCCGGACCACTGCCCGGCCCTTCCGGCGCCCGCTTTGAGGGCCATGCGAATGCCATCGCCCGTGTTGAAACGGCTGCCCCGAACCTTGGCCTCCTCCCAGCCTTCGCCGAGGTGGCGGCGCCGCCAGTCGCCGTTCGCCTCGAAGCCGCCGCTGGCGAGGACCACGCCGTCGGCTTCCAGGATCCTCCGACCGGACGCCTCCTCGACCTCGACGCCGCGCACGGCGCCCTCCTCCAGCCGCAGGCCGACCGCCCGGCATCCGTAGCGAGTCGAGATGCCCGCCTTCTCCGCCGCCCGCTCCAGGGCCGCCACCAGCCCGGGGCCGCCTCCCCGCGCCTGCAGCGTCAGACCGCCCCAGAAGCGCCGCTTGCCGTCGACCTCGAACGCCTGGCCCGCGTAGAGGGGAACGAACTCGACCCCCCGGCCGCGCATCCAGCGCAACGTCCGCCGGCTCTCCCCCACGAGAGTCTCGACCAGTTCGGGGTTCGCCTGGCCGCCGCCGGTCCGTTCGAGATCCTCGATGAAGCGCCGCGCCGGGTACGTTCCGAAATCGCTGGCTTCGATCTCCTCCTCGCTCAGACCGACGGCCACCTCGCGGAGATCGTCGAGGCCACCGTAGACAAAGCGCATCGCCGCCATCGTGAAGCGGCTGTTTCCTCCCCGCTCGGCCCGCGGCGCGCGCTCCAGCACGGTCACTGACGCGCCTTCCTCCCGGGCCGCGAGGGCGGCGCAAAGCGCCGCGTTGCCGGCGCCGACGACGACCACGCGCCGCTCGACTGCTACTCGCTCTTCCATGATCTCGTCTCTTTCCGCGCCGAACCCGGGTAGCGTAGCCGGCCGAAACGCTGAGGGGATACTCACCATGGACGACTCGAAGAGCAACAACGAGACCGAAGGCCCCGGTTCCCGCTTCGCCGGCAAGGTCGCCGTCGTGACCGGCGCCGCCGGCGGTTTCGGCCGCGCCATCGCGCGAAGACTCGCCGAAGAAGGCGCGGCCGTCGCGCTCGCGGACATCGATTCACGCAAGGGCAAGAGGACGACGGCCCAGCTCGCCGGGCGCGGCGCCCAGGTTCTCTTCGAGACGGTCGACGTCTCCCAGGGCGACGACCTGCGGCGCCTGATGGAACGGGCCTGCGGCGCGTTCGGCGGCATCGACATCCTCGTCAACAACGCGGGCTACTGCCACCGGGCGAAGCCGCTCTGGAAACTCGCCGAAGCCGACTACGACCGGGTCTTCGAGGTGAACACCAAGAGCGTCTACCTGGGCGTAGTGCACGGCGTGCCCCGGCTGATCGAGCGTGGAGGCGGCGTCATCGTGAACACCGCCTCGATCGGCGCTCTCCGCCCCCGGCCGCTGATCACCGCTTACAACGCCACGAAGGGAGCGGTGATCACGATGACCCGCGGCCTGGCGGCGGAACTCGCTTCGTCGGGGATCCGCGTCAACGCGGTGAATCCGGTCGCCGCCGACACGGACTTCATGAAGGGCCCCTCGGGAGGGCGGCGGCTGGACGACTCGGGACGCGAAGTCCTTCAGGAGACGATTCCGCTCGGCCGGCTCGCCGAACCGGCCGACGTCGCCGCCGCCGTCGCCTACCTCGCCTCCGACGACGCCGCCTTCCTCACCGGCGTCTGCCTCGACGTCGACGGCGGCCGCAGCATCGGCTAGGAGCCGCAGGATGGTCGCCGCTTCGCGGCGCGTCGTCTTCCGCGGGTCAGAAGACCCGCGGTCACGTACCTCCGGCGGCAGCGGGTCAGAAGACCCGCGCACCCAGTTCCTACGGCAACTCGATCACGCGACCGCCGACCACCGTGCCGGCTGCCGCGCCGCGGAGCTTCCAGCCGGCGAACGGCGTGTTCCGCGACCTGCTCCGGAACGTCGCCGGGTCGACCTCGACCTCGCGCTCCAGGTCGATCAGGGTCACGTCGCCGGCCGAGCCCGGTGCAAGGCTGCCGCCTGCTACGCCGAGAATCCGCGCCGGCGCCGTCGACAGCAGATCGACGAGGCGCGGCAGGTCGATCACGCCCTTCGCCACCAGCCGGTCCAGGCAAAGGCTGAGCGTCGTCTCGAGCCCGACGATGCCGTTCGGCGAAGCGACGAAGTCGAGCTCCTTCTCGTCCGGGTGGTGGGGGGCGTGATCGCTGGCGATCGCGTCGATCGAACCGTCAGCGAGGCCCCGTACGAGGGCGTCCCGGTCCGCCGCGCTCCTGAGCGGCGGGTGCATCTTGAAGTCCGGGTCGAGACCGGAGTCGAAGACGTCCTCGTCCGTCAGCAGCAGGTGATGGGCCGAGACCTCGCAGGTGACGCGCTGGCCATCGGCCCTGGCCGCCCGGATCAGGTCCAGGCTGCGCGCCGTCGACATGTGCGCCAGGTGGTAGCGGCCCCCGGTGTCGGCCACGAGCAGCAGGTCGCGGGAGACCATCACGTCGTCCGCGGCGCCGGGGATCCCCTCGACGCCTAGCCGGGTCGAGAACCGCCCCTCGTGCATGACGCCGTCGCCCGAGAGCGCAAGCTCCTCGGCGTGTTGAATCAGCGGCAGGTCGAAGTGCCGCGCGTATCGCAGCGCCTGGCGCATCAGCGCTGCACTCCAGACCGGCCGGCCGTCATCCGAGACGGCGACCGCCCCGGATCGCCGCTGGGCCCCGAATTCCGTCAACTCGCGGCCCTCCAGCCGCCGGCTGACCGCGGCGATCGGATAAACCCGGGCCCAACCCGCCCGCTCCGCCTGCTTGAGCATGAACTCCGTCACGGACGGGTCGTCGTTCACGGGGTCGGTGTTCGGCATGCAGGCAACGGCCACGAAGCCGCCCGCCGCGGCTGCCCGGGTGCCGGTGTCGATCGTCTCCTTGTACTCCTGGCCCGGCTCGCGCATGTGGACGTGCATGTCGATCAGGCCGGGGACGACGACCAGACCCGCGGCGTCGACCTCGCGCACGTTCTCCGGCGCCGGGAGACCGGGGCCGCAGGCCGTCACCCTGCCGCCCTCGATGAGCACGTCGGACGGGCCGTCGAGCCCCTGGGTCGGGTCAACGACCCGGCCCCCGCGAATCAGTACCGAGCCGCTCACAGCGTCGGTCCGTCCTCGCCGCTCTTCGCGCCGGCCAGCAGGTAGAGCACCGCCATCCGCACCGCGACGCCGTTCGCCACCTGCTCGAGGATCACCGACCAGGGACCGTCGGCGACCTCGCTGGCGATCTCGATGCCGCGGTTGATCGGTCCCGGGTGCATGATGATCGCATCGTCGTTCGCCCGGCGCAGGCGCTCCGCGGTAAGCCCGAAGAACTCGAAGTACTCCCGTTCGGAGGGAAAGGCGGCCCGCGCCTGGCGCTCGAGTTGCACCCGCAGCATCATCACGACGTCGGCGCCCTCGATCGCCTCCTCCAGCGAATAGACCACCCGGGCGCCAAGCGACTCGGGCTCTTCCGGCATCATCGTGCGGGGCCCGGCAACGGTGACGTCGGCGCCCAGTCTGGTCAGGCAGAGGACGTTCGAGCGCACGACCCGGCTGTGGGCCACATCGCCCACGATGGCGATCTTCAGGCCCTCCACCCGACCTTTCCGGCGGCGGATCGTGAAGGCGTCGAGCAGCGCCTGGGTGGGATGCTCGTGGGCGCCGTCGCCGGCGTTGATCACGCCCGAAGCGAGCCGCTCCGCCAGTGCGTGCGGCACCCGCGGGTGGGCGTGCCGGATGACGACGAGATCCGGCGCCATCGCCTCCAGGTTGCGGGCCGTGTCGAGCAGCGTCTCGCCCTTGGACAGGGACGAGGACGAGGTCGAGAAGTTGATGTTGTCGGCCGAGAGCCGCTTCTCGGCGATCTCGAAACTCGAGCTGGTTCGGGTCGACGCCTCGAAGAAGAGGTTGATGACCGTCTTGCCCCGCAGGGTCGGCACCTTCTTGATCGGCCGCGCCGCCACCTCGACGAACGACTCCGCGGTGTCGAGAACGTGGAGGATCTCGGCCTGGGACAACTCGGCGACCCCGAGCAGGTCGCCGCGCTGCCAGACCGCTTCGCTCACCCTTCGCGCTCGAGCAGCTCGACCATCTCCTTGCCGCCGTCGGTCGCGGCGTAGGAGACCTTGATCACTTCGCTGTCCGTCGTCTGCACGTGTTCGCCGACGCAGTCCGCGTGGATCGGCAGTTCCCGGTGGCCCCGGTCGATCAGCACCGCCAGGCGGATCGCCCGCGGACGGCCGTAGTCCATGATCAGGGCGTCCATCGCCGCCCGGATCGTGCGGCCGCTGTAGAGCACGTCGTCGCAGAGCACGACGATCCGGTCGTCGATCGGAACCGGCATCACGCTTTCCTTCACCACCGGCTGCGGCGCGATGGTCGAGAGATCGTCCCGGTAGAGCGTGATGTCGAGCACCCCCACCGGCACCTCGACGCCCTCGGTGCGCTTGATCTCGGCGGCGACGAAGTCGGCCAGCGGCACGCCGCGCGTGCGCACGCCGACCAGCATCAGCGAGTCCGTGCCGCCCGCGCGCTCGACCACCTCCGCAGCCATCCGGCGCATCATCCGCGCCATCTGGGCCGTGTCGAACAGCGTTCTCTTGACCGTCAGCGCGCTCACCGCCGCGGCAGCGTATCAGCGGCGCGCCGGAGACGCCACATGTTGTGGACGGGAGCGGCCGCCGGCACAACTACTTGTGACTTATGCATGAATCCTGTTATCTTCCCCAAAGGGCCGGAAAGGCCCGATTCCCCGCCACGCCAACCATGCTCAAACTGGAAAGCCTTGAAGTCAACGGCTTCAAGACCTTCGTCGACCCGGTGACGAGCCGGTTCGCCCGCGGCATCACGGCGATCGTCGGACCGAACGGCTGCGGCAAGAGCAACCTGGCGGAGGCCATCACCTGGGTGCTCGGCGAGCAGAGCCCCAAGTCGCTGCGCGGCAGTTCCATGGAGGAAGTCATATTCAACGGCAGCGGCCAGCGCAAGCCCCTGGGGATGGCGGAGGTCAGCCTCACCTTCCTCACCAACGGCAGCGTCGAGAACGCCGAGGACGGTCGGATCACGATCGGGCGGCGGATCTTCCGCGGCGGCGAGGGCCAGTACCGGTTGAACGATCGGGTGGCCCGGCTGAAGGACATCCGGGACATCCTGATGGATACGGGTCTGGGCATCCGCGCCTACTCCGTGATCGAGCAGGGACGAATCGGCATGATTCTCTCCGGCAAGCCCCAGGAACGCCGCAAGCTGATCGAGGAAGCGGCCGGGATCACCCGCTACAAGAACCGCAAGCGGCTCGCCAGCCTGAAGCTCGAGGACGCGACCGCCGACCTCCTCCGCCTCGACGACATCATCTCCGAGGTCGAGCGCAGTCTTCGCTCCCTCAAGAGGCAGGCGAACGCCGCCCGGCGCCACCGCGAACGCCGGGACGCCTACCGCGAACTGCTCGACGCCGTGCTGCTCTTGCGTTGGGCCAAACTCCAGGGAGAACTTGAGAAACTCGAGTCGGCTCTCGGACAGAAAAGCGACCGGGAGGCGGAACTCCTGGCGGAGATCGCCCGCGGCAACGCGAAACTCGCGGAGTGCCGCCAGGCCATCGACGCACGCACCGAAGAGGCCGTCCGCTCGCACGAACGTCAGGCCACCCTCATGGCGACGATCGAGGGGCGCCAGGAGCTGATCAAGGGCGCCCGCGCCACCCGGACGGAAATCGCCGAGCGGCTCGAAGGGGGCGCCCGAAGCGAGGAGACGCGGCGGCGCGAACTGGCGGCGGCCGAGGAGGCGCTCGCCGTCCTCGCCGGACGCCGGCAGATGTTCCTCTCGGAGCGGGAGGAGGCGCTGGCAAAGGTCCAGGAGGACCGGCAGCGAATCGATGAGGCCGACGCCGCCATCGAGCGCGCCCGCAAACGCCACCGGGACCTGCTCGAGGAACAGGCGGCGTCGCGGGCGGAGACCGACGAGCTGAGAAGCAGCCTGGTCACCGAGCGCATCGGCAACGAGAAGGCCGTCGACCGCCGCAACCGCGCCGAAGCCACTCTGGAACGGAGCCGGGACGCGCTCCGTTCCATCGACGTCGACGTCAGGGCCGTCGGCGCCAAGGTGGAGGAACTGGACGTCGCCCTCGCCACGGAAACCGAGGCCGCAGGGCAGGCGGCCGAAGCTCTCGAGGCGAGCCGCAACCGGCGGCAGGAAGCCCGGACCGAACTCGAAACCCGTCGCGAGGAGCTGGTCGAAGCACAGAAACGAGCGGCCGTCCTCCGGGAACTCGGTCAGCGAGACGAGGAACTGCGGGCCGGGATCCGCGACGCGCTGCTTGACCTGGGCCTTTCGGAGCCCCGCTTCCTCGGCGACGAGGTCAAGGTGCCCGCGGGCTGGGAAGACAGCCTGGACCTCTTCCTGGGCCCGCTGCGCAACGCGATCCTGGCGCCCTGCGACGAGGATGCCGTGGCAATCGCCCGCGCGCTCTCTGGCTTCGACCATCAGGTCACTCTCCTTCGCCCGGCCGACGCCCGCGAACCTCTGGCCGAGCTGGACGATCCCGAGATCGTCGGTGACGTGTCGACGGCGCTGGGCCTCTCACCGGACCTGAATGGCGCGCTTCGCCCGGGCTACCTCGTCTCCGGCCCCGAGGCGGCGGAACGCCTGGCGGCGGACAACCCGGGCGTCGCTTTCCTGTGTCGGGACCGGCTCTGGATCGAGGCCGGCCGCGTCACCGTCCGGGGCGAGGGTGCGGCGCCCGGCGCCCTGGGCCGCCAGCGCGAACTCGACGACCTCGGCGAACGGATCGAC
Source organism: Candidatus Multivorans sp. (assembly GCA_965220845.1). Taxonomy (GTDB): domain Bacteria; phylum Acidobacteriota; class Thermoanaerobaculia; order Multivoradales; family Multivoraceae; genus Multivorans. The sequence goes on along the minus strand of CBDCRA010000005.1, from coordinate 1,816,653 downwards.
GAACTCGAGGAGCGTTGCGCGACCCTGGGCCGCGAGATCGACGCCGCCGGCGAGAGCGGCCGCGAGGCGGCCATGGAAGGCCAGCGGATCGAGCGGGTCGCGTCCGACCTCCGGGAACAACTGGCCGTCGCCAAGGCCCGGCTCCAGGACATCTCCGAACGGCGAACCGCGCAGGCCCGCGAGAGCGCCGAGGCTGAAGCCGAGCTCGAGGACCTGCTCCGCAAGATTGCCGAGACGGCCAGCCGGCAGGCACGGATCCAGGCCGACATCCAGGCTCGCGAGACGGTTCATCGCAGCCTGGAACGGGCGGTCGAGGAAGCGGCCGCCGCGGTCGAGCGGGCTCGGGAGGAACGCGAGGAGCGCGTGACCGCGGGCGCCGGCCGTCAGGGCCAGCTCGAGTTGATCAACGAGCGCTCCGCCACCGACCGCAACGAGACCGAGAGGCTCGAGCAACAGATCGAGAGTCTTCGCAGGGCAGACGAAGCGTGGCTCGTCGAGCAGGGCCGGCTGCGCGGCCGCGTCGTCGAGCTCGAAGCGGCATCGGCCCGGGCGCGACAGGAGCTGGACGACGCACTGGCCGAGCGGACGAGCGCGAGAGACGAAGCGACCGGCGCCCAGGAAGCTCTCGAGGAAGAGCGGAGTCGCGGGCGCGAGCTCGAGGCCCGGATGCGCGACCTCGGCGCCCGGCGCGACGAACAGCGCGACCGGATCGAGGACCTGCGAGTGCGGCAGGCGGGCCTGCGCCAGGACGCCGAACACCTCGAAGGGGACTACCGCGAGGAGTTCCGGCGCGAACTTGCCGCGCAGGAGGTGCCGGCGCGGCCGGACGGCGAAGCCCCGGACCTCGAGGCCATGACCGAGGAACTCGAACGCCGGCGCACCCTGCTGGAGCGGATGGGTCCGGTCAACGTCCTCGCGGCCGACGAGTACGACGAACAGCAGGAGCGCCACACGTTCCTGACCGGACAGCGCACCGACGTGGCGTCCTCCGTCGAGAGCCTGAAGCGCACGATCCGCGACATCGACAGGACCTCCTCCGAGCGTTTCGTCGCCGCCTTCAGCGAGGTCAACGAGAACTTCGGCCGGACCTTCACCGAGCTCTTCCGTGGCGGTGACGCGGAGATGCGCCTGATGGACGAGGAGGACCCGCTGGACTGCGGCATCGAGATCACCGCGCGGCCGCCGGGCAAGCGCGCCCAGAACATCATGCTGCTCTCGGGCGGTGAGAAGGCGCTGGCGGCGATCGCCCTGCTGTTCGCCCTCTTCCAGACCAAGCCGTCCCCGTTCTGCATCCTCGACGAAGTCGACGCGCCGCTGGACGACGCGAACATCCTGCGTTTCGTGGACATGCTGCAGCGGATGTCGGCGGAAACCCAGTTCCTCGTCATCACCCACAACAAGCTGACGATGCAGGCCGCGAGCACGCTCTATGGAGTGACGATGGAGGAACGCGGCGTCTCGAAGATCGTCGGCGTCGACGTCGACGAGATGCACCCGGAGCGCCAGCTGGCGACCGCCTGAGCCCCCACTGGCTGCGCCGGTGCGCCGGCCTAGGTGCGCCGGCCTTCTGGCCGGCATCCGGCGCGCCGCGAAGCGGCCGCGCCACTCCGGCTCCGGGCTTCCGCTGGTACCCTGACGCCATGAACCGCACAGTCCCGCTCGTCCTCGCCCTCCTCGTTGTCACTCCGGCCGCCGCCGCCGACCGCGACGCGCCGACCTTCTACGCCGATGTGCTGCCCGTGCTCCAGATGCACTGCCAGGACTGCCACCGGCCGGCGGGCGCCAACTACGGCGGCATGCGGGCGCCCATGGCTCTGACCAACTACGCGGAAACGCGGCCGTGGGCCCGGTCGATCGCGCGCACGGTGGCGGCGCGCGAGATGCCGCCGTGGGACGCCCACCCGCAGCACGACGGCACGTTCGCGAACGAACGCGTGCTCAACCAGGCCGAGATCGAGACGCTGGTCAACTGGGCCGGGACCGGCGCCGCCCCCGGTGACGCGGCCGACGCTCCCCCGCCGCGGGAGTTTCCGAGCACCGGCGGCTGGGTCGTCGGCGAGCCCGACCTTGTCGTGACGATGCCGGAGCCCTACTTCGTCGAGGACGACGTGGACGACCTCTATGCCGCGTTCTCCTACGTGCTCACCGAGGAGGACCTGCCGGAGGACCGCTGGGTCGTCGCCTTCCAGTGCAAGCCGGACAGCGACATCATCCACCACTTCAACCTCCATCTGCTGCCGCCCGACGAGAACGGCGAGTTGCCGGCGCCGCCCGAGTTTCCGAACCAGGACCAGATCGCCCCGTCGCCGGAGAACGCCGGCAGCTACATGGGCGGCGTGTCCTCCGGCAGCGACGCGAACCGCTATCCCGAGGGCTACGGTTTCCTGCTCAGGAAGGGCTCACGGGTGACGTTCGACATCCACTACCACAAGGAGGCCGGCGAAGGCACCGGCAAGTGGGACCAGTCGTCCATCGGCTTCGTCTTCGCGGACGAACCCGTCGAGCGTTCGCTCGGGTCGGGGCTCCGGCCAATCATGAACTTCACGTTCGCCATCCCGCCGAACGACGGCAACCACCAGGTCGGCCCCTACTCCACCGTCGCCCGGCGCGACACGGACATCATCGCGCTCATGCCGCACATGCACATGCGAGGCAAGGCCGCACGCTTCGAGGCGTTCTACCCCGACGGCACCACGGAAGTCCTGCTCGACGTGCCGCAGTTCGACTTCTCCTGGCAGACCGTCTACTACTACGACGAGATGAAGCGCATCCCGAAGGGCACACGAATCGAGTACACCGCCTGGTACGACAACTCGGCCGAGAAAGCGGCCCGCTACGGCTTCGACTCGAATCGCACGGTCCGCTTCGGCCAGCCCTCCACCGACGAGATGATGATGGGCTTCATGATGAGCGCCGGGGTGAGTGGCCCCGGGTCTTCTGACCCGGGGGGAGAGACGCCGCCGCGGAGCGGCGACCATTAGCGGCCACGCCGCGAGAGCCGGTCCGCGGCGACCAGAAAGCCACCGGCGATCAACAGGCCCAGCAGTTCCCGGCTGTGCTCGATGTACATCCGGTCCGCCGACATCGGCGCCCACAGGTCACTGGTCGGGCGGTTCAGCATCCAGTCCGCGAAGCCGGGCAGCGTCAGGCCGGCCCCCGCGACGGTGACCGCCGCCAACGCCAGGAACACGAACCGCGGCAGCGGCCGGTAGGCGGCGACCGTGCAGGCGCAGGCGATCGCGGCGTAGTAGGTCACCCAGATCAGCGGATCCGGGTCGTTGATCTGCACCAGAGCGAAGACCAGCATCGCCAGGCCGAGCAACAGGGGTACGAAGCGGGGACCTGAGCCACGCCGCGAGGAAGACATGAAGGCGAGCCTAGTCGCTCGGGTCCCGCAAGGGGCCACTTCGTTCACCAGCTTCATCCTGTTCAGTCTTGACAAAACAAACCGGATGATTCAACATGCGTGACCAATGACCGTCTCCGAACCGACTCCCGCACCGGACCGATCCGCAGAGCCCTCAGCGGCGGCCGACCTCAGCCTGCACGCCGCGGAAGAGCGCTTCATCGAAGCGATGGGGCTGGCGCACGAGGAGGATCGCCTGCCCCGGATCGCCGGCCGACTCGTCGGCCTGCTCATCCTCTCGCCCGACCCGGTCCGCTTCGACCATCTCGCCGAGCGGCTCAGGGTCAGCCGCGCCAGCATCAGCACGAACACCCGTCTGCTGGAGAACATGGGCGTCATCCAGCGCGTGACCCGTCCGGGCGACCGCCGCGACTACTTCCGGATCAACGAGGAACCCGGCCTCCTGCTGCGAATCGCCGATCGCTACCGGACCCGCCAGGCCAGCGCGGAGCAGATGAAGCAGGCACTCCCGCCGAACGCGGGAAGCGAAGTCGTCTTCGAGCGCCTGGAGCGGCTCATCCGCTTCTACGCGATCCTCGCCGACAGCCTTCAGTACGTGCTCGGCGCCGCGGCGGACGGCACGGGCAACTCCGGCTCCGGAAGCGCGTAGACCACGCGACGGCAGAACCACCAGACGAAAGAGAACGACGATCCTCATGGCCATTTTTCAGCAATCGAACGAAGGCGCGGACGGCAAACGCCGCCGCCGGATCAGCCGCCCGCAGATCGCGGGGCTCGCCGTCGCGGCCCTCGTGCTCGTTGCGGCAGCCGTGTTCGCGTTCGGCTTCGGGTCCCAGGCGCGTGCCGGCGGCCAGGCAGGCGACGCAACGATGGCGCAGGCAGTGCCAGTGCGCGCCGTCGCCGCGCGGCGCGGACACCTTTCCGTGCGCACCGCCTACTCGGGCGAGCTCGTGGGCGAGGTCTCCGACATCTCGCCCCAGGTCTCGGGGCTCCTGGTCGACGTACCGGCCCGCATCGGCCAGCACGTCGCCGCCGGGACGGTGCTCGCCGTGATCGCGGACGTCGAGGTAAGAAACCAGCTCCAGGAGGCGCGCGGCCAGCTCGGCGTCGCCGAAGCGAATCGCGATCGTGCCGCGGCCGAGCTCGTCGGCGTCGAAGCCGACTACCAGCGGGCGATGGAACTCTACGACCAGGGTCTGCTCTCCGAGCAGGAGCAGCAGCAGGTCACTTCCCAGTACGCGACCACGAAGGCGAACCTGGCCGCCGGCGAGGCCCAGGTCCAGCAGTCGACGGCCCGCGAGGCGCTGCTCGCCGAGCAGTTCGCCAACACCCGCGTGCGCGCGCCGTTCGACGCCGTCGTCTCGGACCGCTACCTGGATCGCGGCGCCCTGGTCCAGCCGGGCACGCCGATCCTGCGCCTGGTCGAGGAAGCGCCGCTCCTGGTCCAGTTCCGGGTTCCCGAAAGGGACCTTTCGGCGGTCCAGACCGGTGCCGCCTTCGACGTGGCCACCGAGGCCACGGCCGAACGGACGTTCTCGGGCATCGTGCGCCGCGTCGCCGGCGAGGTCCGCCGCAACGACCGCACCGTGCTCGTCGAGGGTGAGCTTGCCGAGACGGACGAACTGCTCCTGCCGGGCATGTACGCCGACGTCTCCGTCAGCCTGCGCGACCTCGACAACGCCCTGATCGTGCCCGGCACCGCCCTGCTGGAACGCGTGGCGATGGACGGCGGGCGCTCCACGGGCGTCATGGTGCCGGTCGACGGCCTCGCCCATTGGCGGACCGTCACCGTCGCCGGCCGCTCCGGCGAGTACAGCGCAATCGCCGGCCCGATCGAGGTCGGCGAACTGGTGCTGACGATGGGCCACAACCAGTTGGGGCACGGCACGCCGGTGCGGGTGGTCCCCAACGAGCCTGAACCCTCCCCCGCCGGCGCCGCCGGATTCTGAGGTCGCTCGTGAACCTCCCCCGTCTCTCGGCCAACCGCCCGGTGGGCGTGACCATGCTCTACGTGTGTGTCGTCGTGGTCGGTCTGGTCGCGGTGCGCCAGCTCGCCGTCGACCTGATGCCCGAGGTCGACATGCCCCGGGTCTCGATCACCACGACCTACGAAGGCGTGGCGCCGGAGGAGATGGAGAGCCTGATCACCCGGCCGGTCGAGCAGGCGCTGTCCACCGTCACCGGCCTCGACCAGTTGAACTCAATGTCCGCGGAGGGCATGAGCAGCATCCAGGCCCAGTTCGACTGGGGCGTCGACCTGAACGAAGTCGTGAACGACATCCGCGAGCAGCTCGACTTCGTCCGCGGCATGCTGCCCGAAGACGCTTCGGAACCGACCCTGTTCAAGTTCAACCTCTCCGACATGCCGGTCGTTTTCCTCGGCCTGTCGGGCACGGGCGACGCGCGCCAGGTCCGCCACATGGCCGAACAGACGATCAGCCGGCGGCTGGAACGCCTGCAGGGCGTCGCCTCGGTGGACATCCAGGGCGGTCGGGTGCGGGAGATCCAGGTGCAGCTCGCCGCCGACCGCATGGCCGCGCTCGGCATCACGCCGAGCGAGGTCACCGCCGCCCTGTCCCGTGAGAACCGCAACGTCTCCGCCGGCGACATGCTGGAGACGGGGCGGGAGGTCCTGATCCGGGCGATCGGCGAGTTCGAGCGCAAGGTGGACGTCGAGAACACGATCGTCGCCATCCGCGACGGCCGGCCGATCCTGGTAAGGGACGTCGGACGGGTCGACGACGGCATCCGCGAGTTGACGAACGAACTGTGGATCAACGGCACCGAAGGCATGCGGATGTACGTGATGAAGCAGTCCGGCTCGAACACGGTCGAGGTCGTGGATCGACTGAAGCGCGAGATCGACGCGATCAACCGCGACTACGCCGGCCGCGCCGAGATCACGATCCTCATGGACGGCGCCGAGTTCATCCGGCAGGCGGTGAACAACGTCCAGCTGGGCGCCCTGTTCGGCGCCGCGCTGGCGGTGCTCGTGCTGATGTTCTTCCTCCGGGACATGCGGGCGACGCTGATCGTCGGCGCCGCCATCCCGATCTCGGTGCTGGCGACGCTCGCCCTGATGTACTTCAACGGCTTCACGCTGAACGTGATCTCACTCGCCGGCATCGCGCTCGGCGTCGGCATGCTGGTGGACGGCTCGATCGTGGTGCTCGAGAGCATCTACCGCCGGCTCCACGAGGGAGAACGCCCCACCGCAGCGGCGATCGCCGGCAGCAACGAAGTGGCGATGGCGATCGCCGCCGGCACGCTGACCACCGTGGCCGTCTTCATGCCGGTGGTGTTCATCTCCGGTTTCGCCGGCATCTTCTTCAACCAGCTGGCGATCACGGTCAGTTTCGCCCTGCTCTGCGCTCTGTTCGTCGCCCTCACGCTGATTCCGGCCGCCGCGGCCCGCTGGCTGCGGGAGGTCCCGAAGAGCCGCCAGGTGACGGACGAATGCGTCGCCGCCCTTGGGCCGGTCGACATGGCTTACGGCCGGATGATCGAGTGGGCCCTCGGCAAGCCCGGCCTGGTGATGGCCACGGCCGTTGTGCTCCTGCTCGGTTCCTTCGCCCTGGTGCCCGTCATCGGTCTCGAGCTGATGCCCGAGAGTGACGAGGGCCGGCTCAACATGCAGGTCGAGATGCCCGTGGGCGCTCCGCTCGACACGACGACCGGAACGATGCAGGAGATCGAAGCCCGGGTCCGCGGCGCCCTCAGACCCGGCGAGCTCGAGAGCCTGATCACCACCGCCGGGCCCGAGAGCTGGTGGCGGCCCGCCCAGTCCAACCAGGGCACGATGGAGGTCCTGCTCACGCCGCTGACGGAACGGAGTCGCGGCCAGGAGGAGATCCTGGCGTCGATCCGCCACGCCATCGCCGATGTGCCGGCGGCCCGGATCCAGCTCTACGCCTCGTCCAGCAACATGATGATGCGCATGATGCGCGGCGGCCAGGACGCCCGTCTGGTGGTCGAGATCCGCGGCCACGACCTGGACCAGGGCGACGAGCTCGCCCGGCGGGTGATCGACGCGATGGCCGCGGTCCCCGGAGTCGTCCACCCCCGGATCGACCGCGAGTCCGGCCAGCTCGAACGAACCCTGCGGGTCGATCGCGCCCGTCTGGCCGAACTCGGCCTCAACGGCAGCCAGGTCGCCGACGCGGTCGAGCACTACGTCCTCGGGCGCGTGGCCACCAAGTTCCGCGACCAGGGCGACGAGTTCGACATCCGCGTCCAGCTCCAGCCGGAGGACCGGTTGCGCATCGAGCAGTTGCCGCAACTGCCCATCGTCACTCCTCGCGGCGACATCGTGCCTCTGGGTTCGGTCGCCAGCATCAATCCCGGCGAGGGCCCCCTGTCGATCAACCGCGAGAACCAGGAGCGCTACATGCAGGTTTTCGCCGGCATCGACGGCAGGCGGTTCAGCGACGTGGCGAGCGAGGTCGAAGCAGCCCTGGCGCGGGTCGAGACGCCTTACGGCTTCACCGTCGAGATGGGCGGCGAATTGGAGGAGCAGCGCCAGGTCTTCGTGGAGCTCTTGATCGGCGTACTGCTCGCGGTCTTCCTCGTCTACACGGTGATGGCGGTCCAGTTCGAATCCCTCGTCCAGCCCCTGGTCATCATGACCGCGGTGCCGTTCTCGCTCCTCGGCGTGCTCCTGACCCTGGCGGTCACCGGCACGACCCTGAACATGAACTCCTTCCTCGGCCTGGTCGTCCTGGTCGGGATCGTGGTCAACAACGCGATCGTCCTGGTCGACAACGTGAACCGCATGCGCCGGGACGTCGGCTGCACCCTGCACGAGGCCCTGATCCGCGGATCACGCCGTCGCCTGCGGCCCATCCTGATGACGACACTGACGACCGCCCTCGGCCTGCTGCCGCTGACGCTGGGACTCGGCGAGGGCTCCGAACTGCAGGCGCCCCTGGCGCGGGTCGTCGTCGGCGGCCTGCTCGCCTCGACGCTGATCACGCTGATCTTCGTGCCCTCGCTCTACCTGCTGGTCGAGCGCGGGCGGGAACGGCGGCGGGCGATGCGCGCCCGCCGGAAAGCGGCGCGGAAGGCCGGCATGCACCTCCCGCAGGGCGCCCCTGCGATGCAGCGGTCCCGCGTTCAGGCCTGAACGCGCAAGCGAGTCAGTTCCCCCGACCCCAGCGGTACTGCAGCCTGGAGTAGTAGTACGCCCCACTGACGTCGAACGGCGCGCGGGTGCTGTGCGGGTTGCCCAGCAGCGTCGGCGTCGGATTGCCGTCGCCGGTCTCGCCCAGGGCGTTGCGAGCGCCGATCGCCAGCCGGGCGCCGCCGGGCAACGGGATGCCGACCTCGACGTCCAGCAGGTACACGCCGCCGAAGTCGAGGGCGATGAACGGGTCGTGCCAGCCGTCGTAGTAGCCGAGCCGGGCGAGCAGTTCGACCGGGCGCCGGGCCGCTGTGTGCCTGCCCAATTCGTGGTGCAGCGTCGCGTTCCAGCGCACGCCCGGCAGGGCCTGCTCCAGTTCGCGGATGCGTTGCTGGTCCAGGGTCAGCGGGTTGAAGTCCACGACCTCGGTCGAGGTCACGTTGAGGGCAAGGTCGAGCGTCGTGCGGCCACGGGCCTGCGGCGGCCGCCAGGTGACGACCAGGTCCGCACCTTCCGTGCGCGTCTCGAAGTCGTTGGCGAAGAACCGGAAGTTCGTGATGTTGGCGGCGCTCGTGATGCCTTCCGCGAGCAGTTGCTCGACCTCGAAGGGCTGGAGTTCGAACAGCCCGGTGACTCCCAGCCGATCTCTCACGTCGACCCGGAACAGGTCCGCCGTGAGCGTCAACGGTCCGCGCTCCAAGATCGCGCCAGCGGCCAGGTTGACCGACTTCTCCGCGTCGAGCGCCTTGCCGCCCCGTAGCTCCGCGACCCTGGAGGCCGGCGGGATCGTGCCGTTGTTGACCAGTTCGAAGCGCTCCGGGTCCCACTGCGTCGAGACGTTGAACGCGTTCTGCTGACCGGGCGTCGGCGCGCGGAAGCCCGTCGACGCGCTCGCGCGCAGGGCGAGAGACTCCGAGACCTGACGGCGGCCCGCGATCTTGCCGTTGAGCGTCGAGCCGAAGTCCTCGTAGTCCTCCAGGCGCACCGCCAGGCCCAGGTTCCAGGATTCGTCCGGCGGCCCGTACTCCAGGTCGCCGTAGACCGCCGCGTTGGCACGGGTCCAGGCTCCCGCCGCCACCGGGCTGAACCCGGGGAAGCCGTTCGAGCCGGAACTGAATCCCTGCCGGGCATAGGGACCGATCCGCCAGGAATCGGGGTCGCCGAGGCCGATCTCGAAGCGCTCCTCGCGCCACTCCAGGCCGCCGGCCAGATGGAGCCGCTCACCGAGCTGGCGCAGCAGGTCGAGGTTCGCGCTCACGTCGCGCTGGCCGTAGAGGCCGGGCTTGAAGGAGGTCGGGCTGAGCGGTCCGAGCGACGCGTTCACGCTGTCGAACAGCAGGAAGTCGATCTCGTTCCGGCCGGCGCTGACGCTCACGTCCCAACCCGTCCCGGAGGCGGTGAACCCGCGAACGCCGAGGACGAGCGACGAGTCCACGCGGTCGCCGCCGAACACCGGCTGGAAACCGCCCGGGAAGAGCTCCTGGAAGCTGAAGCAGTTCGGATCGTCGAAGACGCGTCCCAGCGCGTCCTGGTCCGGAAGCGCGTCCGTCACCGCGACGACCGGGCACCCGGCCGAGCCGTCCGGCGTCCCGTCGGCCGCGTCCAGGGCGTCGCCGATCAGCAACGTCGCGCCGCCGTCGCGGCTGTAGACCGCGTCCCGGGTGTTCGGGTTGCGGAAGAAGAAGTTCCTCGCCGTCACGCTGCGGTCCGCGTGGTTCGCCCAGCCGTAGAACTGCGTGGCGCCGCCGCTTCCCAGCGGACGGCCGAAGTTGATCCAGAGCTTCACGTCGTCGTCCACCTCGGCCTTGCCCCACCTCTGAGCAGGATCGGCCACGTGAGTGTTCCCCGCGGCGACCAGGGCCAGAGCGTCGGCTCGCTGCATGGAGCGGTTGGTCGGATTCGAACCGCCGTACTCGAGGCTCACGTTCGCGAAGCCGGCCTCGCCCCAGGGCAGGCCGACGTTGCCGGCCACCGTGACGGACTCGCCGTCGCCCGCGTCGTACAGGCCGGTCAGCACCTCGAACGAACCGCCGGAACGCGCATCGCTGAGCAGGAAGTTCATGATCCCCGCGATCGCGTCCGAACCGTACTGCGCCGAAGCGCCGTCTCTCAGAACCTCGACCTGGCGAAGCGCGATGGCCGGAATCGCGGAGAGGTCCGGCCCCTGGGCGCCGTGGGAAACGCCGATCCGCGACCAGAGGATCACGGCCCCGCGGTGCCGCCGCTTGCCGTTCACCAGTACCAGCGTGTGGTCCGGCGCCAGGCCGCGCAGGTTCGTCGGCCGCACGATGGTCGCCGCGTCGCCGGAGATGGCGCTGATGTTCAGCGACGGCACCACGGTGCGCAGAAGCTGGTCGAGGTTCGTCTCTCCCTGATGCGCCACGTGCTCGGCGGAGATCACGTCGACGGGCACCATGGACTTCGTTACCGAACGCTCCCGCGCCCGGCTGCCGGTAACGACGATCTCCTCGTCGACATGCGCGGCCGGTTCCTCCGACTCGGCGTCGTCCTGATCGTCGTGGCCGCCCTCTGCCGCGGCATCCCGCTCGTCCGCCTGCGACGCCGCCCGGTCCTCGACCTGCTGGGCCCAGAGCGAACCGGGCCCCGCGAAGCCTGCGAGGAGCAGCACAACCGCGGCTAGCCGAAGGCCACGGCGCAAGGAAGAGCCGTCACCGCCCATCCGGCCCGGATTCGCTCCAGTAGCTGTCATGGAACCGCAACAGATCCACACCGTGGGCTTCGTAGAACCGGACCGGGTTGTGAGCCACGCCCGGCGCAATCAGCCGTTCGGCCGGAACACCCAGTCCATACAGATAGCCCATGTACTCCAGGGTGGCCTCGTAGTTGAACCCCCTGGTTCCCACCCAGATCATGATGTTGAGTGCAGGCTGCATTCCACCTTCCGCGTAGGACCGGGCAAGGCTGTACGCATCGTTGCCCTTGCCGAAGTCGAACGACCTGGCGTTCGCACCAGCCCTTGGATCCCGTTCAACGCCGTCGTTCTCCAGAACCAGCTTCTCCACCGCATAGCCGGGGCCGCCGGGCGCGGCTGAGATGAACAGGTGGGGGTACCTGAACATGATCCGCGTAGTCCCTCGTCCCCCCTGGGAAAACCCCTGCAAGGCACGCCCGCCGCGGTGCGCCAGGGTGCGGTAGGTCCGGTCGATGTGTGGAATCAACTCCCGGACAAGGACCTCTTCCCCCCTCGAGTCCTCGTAGTCGTACCAGCTCACCCGGCCGCCGTTCCCCCAGACGAAGATCACCGGCCGCACGGCGCCGGAAGCGATGGCCGCATGCACGTGCTCGGCTATCCCGATGCTCCTTGATTCGTTGCCTGGTCGCCCGCCGTGCAGGTAGTAGATGACCGGATAGCGGGCCTGACGATTCGCGGCGTCGTCGTACCCCGGGGGAAGGTAGATGTTGTAGCCCACCGGAATGCCCATGGACGGACTCGTGAACGTCGCGTGAGTCACGCCCGGGAAACTGCGATCCTCACCAGGTGGGTTGACCCAACTGAAGGGTGCACGCCCGCGCGCGAGGAACGCGCGCGCTTCGCCAGCGTCCGCTCGGCCGTCCCGGTTGACGTCCAGCAACGAGAACACGCCTGGCCTCACTTCGTCTTCCGTCAGCACGCCATCGCCGTTGCGATCCGCCATGAAGGCGTTCTCCACCCGGCCGTCCGCGTCGTTGTCCGGCTCCTGCCCGGCTGACGCCGCCGGAAACGCTTGCGTAGCCGCCAGCACCAGGAGCGCACTGGCGAAGTTGGGACCGAGCCCGGAACCGCCACTTTCGGAACGACAGCTCCGACACCACTTCCAGGACACCATCAGGGAACTCCCATCTCTGAATCTCCGCCCGGCTCGCGCCGACCGGTCCGAAGCCTACTTCGCCGGCAGCCCGAACACGAAGACGACGTTGCCCATCGCGACGACGATCCGCTGCTGCCCGCCGACCGCGTAGCTCATCGGCGAGGCGTGCGGCGCGGCGCCGAGCGAGATCCGCCAGAGCGGCTCGCCGGTCTCCTCGTCGAGGGCGAAGAAGTAGCCATCGACGCTGGCGCTCCAGACCAGGCCGCCGGCGGTGGCGAGGACGCCGCTGCGGGTCCGCGGCGTGATCGGAAACTCCCAGCGGACTTCGCCGGCCGTCGCCTCGATCGCCCGGATCGCGCTCTGGTAGTGGTCGGCAGCGAGCGGCATCCGGTGGCCGCCGCCGAGGAAGATGCTGCCCTCCTCGTACTCGTCGTCCCGCTGGTAGTAGATGCCCTTCGCGTCGAAGGAGTTGACGTGGAGGAAACCGCTGCGCGGGCTGTACGCCGGCGACCACCAGTTCGTCGCGCCTCCGGCGATCGGCGCCACCGTGGTGCCCTCGGTGGTCGGGAAGACGTTCTCCCGCAGGATCGGCCGGCCGTTCTCGTCCAGGCCGCGGGCCCAGGTCTGGAGCGCGAACGGCTCGCCGAGCAGAAACTGCCCGCTGGTCCGGTCGAGCAGGTAGTAGAAGGCGTTGCGGTTGGCCCACAGCATCACCCTGCGCGGCTCGCCGTTCAGCTCGACGTCCGCCAGCACCGGCACCTGGATCGCGTCCCAGTCCCACACGTCGTGGGGTGTGAACTGGAAGTGCCAGACGATCTCGCCGGTCTTGCCGTCGAGCGCCAGCACCGAGGACGAGTACAGGTTGTCGCCGAGGCGCAGGTCCCCGTTCCAGTCCGGCGCCGGGTTGCCGCCGCCCCAGTAGATGAGGTCGAGTTCCGGGTCGTAGACGCCGGTCAGCCAGGTCGGCGCGCCGCCGGTGCGCCAGGAATCGCCGGCCCAGGTCTCGTTGCCGGGCTCGCCCGGTCCCGGCACCGTGTAGGTACGCCACCTGCGCTCGCCGGTCGCGGCGTCGTAGCCGTCGATGAAGCCGCGGATGCCGAACTCGCCGCCGGCGATGCCGGTGACGACCGTGTCGCCGACGACCAGCGGCGCCGCCGTCTTGCTGTAGCCCTTCGTGTGGTCGGCCACCTCGGCGTTCCAGAGCAGGGAGCCCGAGCGGGCGTCGATCGCCACCAGGTGGGCGTCGTTCGTGCTCATGTACAGGGTCTCGCCCAGGATCGCCACGCCCCGGTTGTTGCGGCCGCAGCACAGCCTGATGCCGTCCGGCAGCGGGTGCTCGTAGCGCCAGTACGCCCGCCCCGTCGCGGCGTCGACCGCGGTCACGTTGCTGGGCGACTCGGTGATGAACATGACACCGTCGACCACCAGCGGCGTCGTCTGGTTCCGGTCGAGCTGCCGGATCTGGTGCGCCCACTTCAACTCCAGACGCTCCACGTTCCCGCGGTCGATCTGATCCAGCCGGCTGAAGCGCTGCCCGTGCAGCGCGCCGTGGTACATGAGCCAGTTGTGCGGCTCGTCGTCCGAGTTCACGAGCCGTTCCCAGGTCACCGGCGAGAGGAGCGGCATGCCGTCCGCAGCGGCCTCCTGGGCGGGCGCCGTTTGCGCGGTGGCCAGGAACAGCGCCGCGCCGATCCAGGCGATCGGTCTCAAGAGTCGCTCCCCCGTAACGAAGCGAGATACGCGACCAGGTCGTCGCGCTCCGCGTCCGTGAGCGGCTCGGCGGGCATCGTCGACTTCTGCCCCCGTTCGACGGAACGCAGCGACGCCTTCGCGAACGACCGCAGCCTCTCCTCGTCGTCCATGATGCGGAGGTTGAACGTGTCCTCGCCCATCCTCAGCCCTTCGACCACGGTGCCGTCGGCACGAGTCACCCGCACCGTCCACCAGCGCGGCGCGACCTCGGCGTTCGGTTCGGTCAGATCCTCCGCCAGTTCGTCGGGACCGCGACGCTCGCCGACCCGCGACAGATCCGGCCCCAGCCGGCCGCCGCGGCCGCGCACCATGTGGCAGCGCCCGCAGTCCAGCCGCTCGAACGTACTCCGGCCTGCCTCAACCGACCCGGGCAAGGAAGCCACGTCCACGTCCCTCGACAGCGTCCGCAGATACGTCACCAACTGCCAGATCTCCTGATCCCCGGCGCGCCGCAGCCCCCGCATCGACGTGCCCTCGATGCCGTCGCGGATCACGTCGTACAGACCGGCATCCGTGGACGCGTGCTCGAAACGCCCCGTCGTCAGGTCCGGCCCATCCGCCTCCTCGCCTCCGGCGGCATCCACCCCATGACAACTCGTGCACTTCGACTGAAACTGACGCAGTCCCATCCGCACGTCGATCCCACTCGTGTACGGATTCTCCGGCTCCTCGGCAGCCACAGCCACCGCGCCCAACGCCAGAAGCAGCACCCCTCTCCGCACAACCCGCGCGACCGCCCCAATGGCAGTGAGTGAGCGGCCTGCCGCGACGCCGCCGCGACTCGTGAGCCCGACGCCGTGCCGCCGGTCCGGAGCCTGAGGGGAGGGTCCCAGCGGACTCGAAGCGAGCGACGCCGATTGACCAGTCATTAGCCGAGAACCTACCGGAGCGAGCGGAGCGGAGTGCGCGCCGTCCTCCCATCCTGTCAGGGAGCGCGCACGGCCGCTGGGACCCTCCCCTCAGGCTCCGGGCCGACGACCGTCCTAGCCGTCGCCGGCATCCGGCTCCGGCCGCCGCTTCGGCTCCACGCCGGCCACGGCGATCAGCGACTCCACGCAGTCGCGCAGCGACTCGTCGAAGGGCCGGAACGTAACGCCCGTCGCCTCGCGCATCCGGTCGTTGCGCAGCTCGACGCCGGCCCAGATGCCGCGAAGCTCCTGCTCGCGCTTCTGTATGTGTTCAGGGTGAATCTCGGTGACCGGAGGCGTGTCATGACGGAGTTCCGGCAGCAGCCGGTCGATGCCGGCGTTGATCTCCTCCACCGGCACCGCGTCCGCCGACCAGGCGATGTAGCGCTCGCCGTTCCCGACGTTGATGCTCTCGAGCAGCCGGATGTGGCATTCCGCGTCGTCTCGGACGTCGACCGTCATCCAGGGCCGGTAGGCCTGCGTCTGCTCGCACTCCCCGCGCAGCATCAGCTCGATGTTGTGCTGCCAGGGCCCCTTCTCCTTCTGGTGCGCCGACAGGATCGGGCCGACATTGTCGCCCGGACAGCAGGTGATCGCGTCCCAGCGGCCGCTCTTCCCGGCAGCCCTGGTGAACGTCTGCTGGGCGTAGATCTTGCTTATCGAGTAGCCGTGGCCGCGCTCGGGCGTCCGCTTCGGGTTCGACTCGTCCGGATAGCGATCCTCGTAAAGGACGGGCCGGCGGACGAACTCGTAGATGTCGGCCTCCATGATGACCGCGGCGATGCTGGAGGTGACGACCACGCGGGTGACCGACCCCGACTTCTCGATGCTCTCGACCATGTGGCCGCAGACGTTCTTCACGTAGTCGAAGTCGTTGTAGTCGCTGACGTGCGCGATGTGGGCGACACCGTGGCAGCCGGCAAAGATGTCGTCGAAACAGCCCGCCTCGTCCAGGTTCGCCGAGTGGAGCGTCAGCCGGCCCGAGGCGTAGCCATTCATCTCGCGCAGAAAGGTCGTCTTCTCCGGATCGTCCGCGTCGCGCACGCAGGCGCGCACCCGGTAGCCCTTGTCCAGCAGCAGCCGGACCGTCCAGCCGCCGACGAAGCCGGCGCTTCCGGTAACCGCGACCGTGCCGCCCTTCGGTATCGGAGCCATATCGCCTGTCCTCCCTGGTTCGGTTCGGCCGCGACGATACCCGACAGCGAAACTGCTAGCTTTATGGTGTCTGACCGAGCGACCCGTGAACATCGAATCCCTCGACCAGGTCCAGTGCGGCGAGCGCACCTACGAACTGCGCCGCCTGCGCCCGACAGACCGGGACGACATCGTCTCGCTCGCCCGCGCTCTGCCCGAGATCGACCTCCAGTTCCTGCGTTCGGACCTGACCGATCCCGACGTGGTGGAGGGATGGATCCACGACGCCGACACCGGCAGCCGCTTCACGACTCTGGCCCACTATGAAGGTGAACTCGTCGGCTACGGCAGCCTGAACCTGCGGGGACTGCAGTGGATGAGCCACCTGGGCGAGATCCGCGTGATCATCGCTGAGGCCCACCGCCGCTGCGGCCTCGGCCACGTGCTGACCGAGCGCGTGTTCGACACCGCCAGAGAGCTCGGCCTGCTCAAGCTGGTCGCACAGATGACGCGCGAGCAGATCGGCGCGCGCCGGGTGTTCGAGCGGCTCGGCTTCTCGCCCGAGGCCCTGCTCACGGACTGGGTCATCGACCGCTCCGGCCGGACGCGCGACATGATGATCATGTCCCACGATCTGGGCGCCGGGAAGCGGAGCCGCAGCTGAGCCCCCGGACGCGCCGGCGCATCCGCGTCGTGTCCTGGAACGTGAACGGGCTGCGCGCCGCCGGACGCAAGGGCTTTCTCGACTGGCTCGGATCCAGCCGGGCGCAGATCGTCGGCCTGCAGGAGACCAAGGCCCGCGCCGAGCAACTGGCGACCGAGCTGCGACGACCACGCCGCTGGCACACGGCCTTCTCGAGCGCGGAACGACCAGGCTACTCCGGCGTCGGCCTCTACTCGCGGCTGGAACCGACCTGGGTCCGCACCTCGCTTGGCGAGCACCGCTTCGACGCCGAAGGCCGCCTCCAACTCGCCCTGTTCGGCCAACTGCTGGTGGCGAACGTCTACTTCCCCAAGGGCAGCGGCAGCCAGCGCGACAACAGCCGGGTGCCCTACAAGCTGGACTTCTACCGCGCCCTGTTCGACCAGCTCGACCAGGCGCGCGAGGCCGGCTACCGCGTTCTGGTCATGGGCGACTTCAACACGGCGCCTCAGCCGATCGACCTGGCAAGGCCGAAGCAGAACCGGAAGAACTCGGGCTTCCTGCCCGAGGAGTGCGACGAGTTCCAGCGCTGGCTCGACGCCGGCTGGATCGACAGCTTCCGGACCCTGAACCCCGACACGGTGCGCTACAGCTGGTGGAAGCAGGCGTTCCATGCCCGGGAGCGCAACGTCGGCTGGCGGATCGACCTCGTGCTCGCCTCGGAAGCCGCCATGCGCTTCGTCGAACGGGCCTTCATCCTGACCAGCGTCACCGGCTCGGACCACTGCCCGGTCGGCGTCGACCTGTCGGCCGAGGTGCTCGGGTGAGCGACGCGAACGCGACACCGTGCCGAGCCACGACGGTCGAGGGAATCCAGCGCCGCATGGCCGGCTTCGCAACCCGAGAGGGCTTGCGGCGTGGCCTCGGTTTCCGCCCACGGCCGACCGACCTGCTGATCGCCACCTACCCCAAGGCCGGCACGACGCTGATGCAGCAGATCGTCCACGGTCTCCGCACCGGCGGCGACATGGACTTCGACGAGATCACGGAAGTCGTCCCCTGGATCGAAGTCGCCCACGACCTCGGTCTCGACCTCGACGCACCCCAGCGCGCCGAACCGCGAGCATTCAAGACTCACCTGAGCCGGGACCTGGCCCCGAAGGGGGGACGCAACATCTTCGTGGTCCGCGACCCGGTCGATTCACTCGTCTCCTTCTTTCACTTCTTCAGCGGCTGGGTCTTCGAGCCCGGAACCGTCTCGATCCGCGACTTCGCCCTCGACTTCGTCTTCCACGGCACGCGTAGCGGCCGCTACTGGGAACACCTCGTGTCCTGGTGGCCCGAGCGCCTCGACCCGGACACCCTCTGGCTCTGCTTCGAGGACGTCGTCGCCGACCTCCCCGCCGCCACCGCCCGCGTCGCCGCCTTCCTCGGCCTCGACCCGAAGCACCCAAGCGTCGAGATCGCGGCCCGCCAGGCATCGATCGGCTTCATGCGTGAACACGGCTCGAAGTTCGACGACCACCTGGTCCGCAACGCCCGCAACGCCGCCTGCGGCCTCCCCGACTCCGGCACCACGTCGAAGGTCCGCAAAGGCAAGGCCGGCGAAGGCTCCCGTGAAGTGCCGCCGGAGGTCATGGAGGTATGGGACCGCGAGTGGCAACGGATCGTCGAACCGGCTACCGGGCACGGGTCGTACGAGGCATTGCGCGCCGCCGTCGAGTAGATGTCGCCGTCCTTCGGCCGGCGGCGAATCAAACCCAGAGCGACGGCTGCGCTTGAGACGTTCCTCTCTGTTGCGATTCGCGACCGTCCCACGGCGAGCGGATGCCGGCCAGAAGGCCGGCGCACCGGCACACACCGCCATGAATCGCCGTGCACACAGTACGACCTCCAGCCCGCGGCGGGCCCGGAGGAGAGGGTCGCAGGGGGCTGAAGACAAGCGACTGCCGTAAACCTTCGCTCACGCGACGCCCTCGCGGAGCGCAGTCGACCGAGCGAGCCCCCGGCCCCCATCCACCGAGAGAGGGTGAGCGTCCCCCTGCGACCCTCTCCTCCGGGCCCGCCGCGGGCGGGTGCGTCCGACGCAGCCTCGCAGCCGACGCCGCTACAGCAGGCCGCCCGGGGGAGCCGGCCGGGCGCGCTGGTTGTAGAGCAGCTTCTTCAGCCGAGCGCGTTCCTCGTCCGTGAGGTTCGCGTAGTCGATCGCCTCGCCGCTCGAGACGTCCATGCCGCGCTGGACCGCCGGACGGGCGCCGACTTCCTCGAACCAGCGCCTGAAGTACGGAAACTCCTCGATGTCCTGCTGCTGGTCCTCCCAGCGAACCGTCCACGGATAGCAGATCATGTCGGCGATCGTGTACTCGTCGCCAATCAGGTACCGGCGGTCGTAGAGGCGGTTGTTCATCACGCCGTAAAGGCGGTTCACCTCGTCGGTGAAGCGGCGCACCGCGTAGCTCTGGTCGCCCTCCGTGTCGCGCAGTCGGCGGAAGTGGCCGCACTCGCCCGACTTCGGGCCCTGGTTCGCCATCTGCCAGATGAGCCACTGGTTCACCTCGTGGCGGGCACGCAGGTCCTGAGGGTAGAACTGGCCGGCCTTCTCCGCGATGTACATCATGATCGCGCCGGACTCGAAGAGCGCGACCGGCTCGCCGCCGTCCGCCGGCTCGTGGTCGACCATCGCCGGCATCCGGTTGTTCGGCGAGATCGCGAGGAACTCCTCCTTGAACTGGTCGCCGAATCCGATCCGGCAGGGCACGATCCGATACGGAAGACCGCATTCCTCGAGCAGGATGGTGACCTTCTTGCCGTTCGGCGTCGGCCAGTAGTGCAGATGGATCATCGCGATGGCTCCTGTGAATCCGGCCCGACCGGCCGATCGGTTCTTTCTCGATGGACCTTGAGACGGCGCAGGATAGCGGACCCACCGCGATACGCTGTCGTCGCCCCGCCGACACACGGCAGGCGCGACAGGAGGTACGCGGTGCAGAACAGGAACACGACTCTCGCAGCAACCATCGGTGCTCTGGCGCTCGCCGGACTCGCGGCCCCTGCGGCGGCTTCGGAGCTGGCCGACGCCGCGGCCCAGCTTGCCGCCGCGGTTCAGGCCGCCCCCGACGACCGGCGGGACGGAGCGCGCGTTCTCGGCTGGGCCGACGACGGCAAGGTCGTCGAGCTCCGCGCCGGGAGCAACGACCTGGTCTGCCTCGCCGCCAGGCCGGGCGTTCCCCAATGGAGCGTGGCCTGCTACCACGAGTCGCTGGAGCCCTTCATGGCCCGCGGCCGCGAACTGCTCGCCCAGGGCATCGAAGGCCAGCAACGAATCGACACGCGCGAACGGGAGATCGCCGAAGGCAAGCTGCCGATGCCGAGGGAGCCGCGCACCATGTACGTACTCCACGGCAGCGGCTTCGACGCCGCGACCGGCGAGGTGAACGACGCCTACCTGCGCTGGGTGATCTACACCCCCTACGCGACGCCCGAATCGACAGGTCTGACGACCCGGCCGGTGCCCGGCGCGCCCTGGCTGATGGCCCCCGGCACCGCGGGAGCGCACATCATGATCAACCCTCCCCGCCCCGACGCCAACCGGTGAGCAGCGCCTTCAGCGACAGTCCCTTCCGGGACATCGTCGGACCGTCGTCCCAGTTCTACATCTCGCAGCGGCTGCGGCTCCACTACCTGAGCTGGGGCAACGACGACAAGCCGCCCCTGGTGCTGATCCACGGCGGCCGGGACCACGCGCACAACTGGGACTGGGTGGCGAACGCGCTCCGCGGCGACTACCACATCGTGGCACCGGACCTGCGCGGCCACGGCGACAGCGAGTGGGCGATCGGCGGCATGTACGCGATCACCGACTTCGTGCTTGACATCGCCCAGTTGCTCGAGGCGCTCGACCGCTTTCCCGTCCGCATCGTCGCCCACTCGCTGGGCGCGAACATCGCGCTGCACTACACCGGCTTCTATCCCGAAAACGTCCACAAACTGGTGGCGATCGAAGGCATGGGGCCGCCTCCCCGCGTCCTCAGCGACCGGGTCAACGCGGCGGTCGACGAGCGCATGCGGGGTTGGGTCGGCAACATGCAGAAACTCGCGGGCCGGCAGCCGCGGCGCTACCCCTCGCTCGACGCGGCGGCCGAGCGGATGCAGGAAGTGAACAGCTTCCTCAGCCCCGAGCAGGCGCGGCACCTCACCGTGAACGGCATGGCGCGCAACGAGGACGGCACCTACACCTGGAAGTTCGACAACTACGTCCGCTCCTTCCCGCCCTACCGCTACGACGAGGAGGAACTCCGGAGCATCTGGGGCCGGATCACCTGCCCTACCCTGCTGGTGCGGGGCACGGAGAGCTGGGCCAGCGACCCGGTCGAGGACGGCCGGATCGAGGCGTTCCAGAACGCCGAGCTACGGAATTTCGAGGGCGCCGGTCACTGGGTCCACCACGACCAGCTCGACGAGTTCGTGGCCGTGGCGCGGGCCTTTCTGGCCGACTGACGCAGCAGCAACAGCAAGCCGCCGTGACAACCACCGACTCGCTCACCGAAACCGCCGCCCCTGCCAGGACAGCGCCCGTCCGCGCCGGCGAGCGCATCGCGGCGCTCGACGTTTTGCGCGGCTTCGCCGTGCTCGGCATCCTGGTGATGAACGTCCAGTCCTACGCGATGATCGAGGCGGCCTACCTGAACCCGACCGCCAACGACAAGCTCGATGGCGCCGGTCTCTGGGTCTGGCTCATCTCGCACGTCTTCTTCGACACGAAGTTCATCGCCATCTTCTCCACCCTGTTCGGCGCCGGCATGGCCCTGATGAGCGAACGCGCGGCGGCCCGGGGCGCTTCGGTCGCGGTCCACTACCGGCGGCAGTTCTGGCTGCTGATCATCGGCCTCGCCCACGCGCATCTGATCTGGTACGGCGACATTCTCGTTCCCTACGCCCTGTGCGGCTTCCTGCTCTACAGCCTGCGCAACCTGCGTCCGTCGCGGCTGCTCGTCGCCGGTTTCGCGATGACTCTCGTCCCGCCGCTCCTGTTCGTGCTGTTCGGACTCTCCGTCCCCGGCATGCCCACTGAGGTCCGGGACGAGCTGGCCGCGGGCTGGGCGCCGGCCGTCGCCGACATCGAAACCGAAATCGCGGTCTACACCGGCGGCTACCTCGAGCAACTGCCGGTGCGCAGCGCCACCGCGATCGGGATGGAGACATCCGTGTTCCTGATCCTCTTCCTGTGGCGCTGCGGCGGCCTGATGCTGGTCGGCATGGCGCTCTTCAAGCTCGGCGTGCTTTCGGCACGGAGTTCTCCCGCCGCGTACCGGCGCATGGCGGCGACGGGGCTCACCGTCGGCCTGGCGGTGGTGCTCGTCGGCGTGCTGTACAACGCCCGGCACGAATTCGCTTTCGAGTACTCCACGTTCCAGGGTCAGACCTTCAACCTGATCGGGTCGCTCGGCGTCGCCCTCGGTTTCATCGCCGTGGTCATGCTGGCGGTGCAGAACGGATGGCTGCCCGGGTTGCAGCGCCGGCTGGCGGCGGCTGGACGCATGGCGCTCTCGAACTACATCAGCCAGAGCGTGATCTGTACCCTCATCTTCTACGGCCACGGTTTCGGCCTGTTCGAGCAGGTCGGTCGTCTCGGCCAGCTCGCGATCGTGGTGGCGATCTGGGTGCTCCAGTTGCTCTGGTCGCCGTGGTGGCTGGGCCGCTTCCGCTTCGGGCCGCTCGAGTGGCTGTGGCGATCGCTGACCTACATGAAGTTCCAGCCCATGGCGGTGCGCTCGCCCGCCTGACGTTCCATCCGAAAGGAGCCTGTCATGATCCGCCCCCTTTCCGCCGCTACGTTCACCTTCTTCACCGTGGCCCTGCTGGCCACCGGAGGCGCCGCCATGGGCCAGATCGCACCCGAAGCCGAACAGATCGAGGAGATGTTGAAGGGGCCGGCCGAGGGGCCGGTCGTCATGGTCAACCTGCTGCGGTTCAAGAAGGAGGCCGACGCCCCCGACGAAGGCCTCACGGGCGAAGAGGCCTACGGGAGGTACGGCGCCCAGATGGTCCGGTGGGTCACCTCGCAGGGCGCGCGGCTGATCTGGTCCGGCCGGGTCGACTCGATGGTCATCGGCGACACGGACGAGTACTTCCACACCATCGCCCTGATGGAGTACCCCTCGCGAGCCGAGTTCCTCCGCATCGCCGGCGATCCCCGCGTAGCGGAGTTCGCAGTTCACCGCACCGCGGGGCTCGACATGCAATGGCTGATCGCCACGACGACAACCGCCGAACTCGTCCCGAACCCCGATGGAGAGGCATCGGACGACTAGCGCCGCGGACCCCCCGGGAGGCCCACGGACCAATCCCCGTTCTGAGTTACACTCTCGGCCCGCGTTCGCGCCGCCAAACTGAACACGTTCGTTCTCCAAGAGAGGGAAGGAGATCCTGCAGATGCGCTTGAACAACCTGGCGCCCGTAGTGGCCGCTGCCCTGGTCCTCGCGGCCTGCGCTTCGATTGCGACGCCAGCCGCCGCGGCCTCCGAGAACGAGGAACCCGTCGGCAACCTGGCCGAGCTGATGCGCGCCATCCTGTTCCCGAACTCCAACTTCCTGTTCGATGTCCAGATGACCGATCCGGGGAGTCCGCCGGACCCGGCCGAGGAGGGCGACGGCACTGTCTCCTCTCTCTTCTCCGGCATCTACACGGGCTGGCTGGTTCCACAGCAGGCGGCCCTGGCTCTGGCAGAGGTCGAACCGCTGATCATGAACCCGGACCGCATGTGCCAGAACGGCACGCCGGCGCCGGTGGGCAACGAGGACTACCAGAAGTACGCGAAGCAGTTGACCGAAGTCGCGAAGAAGATCTACGCCGCCGCCCACGAAGAGGACCGCGACACTGTCAGCGACCTGACGAACGCACTCGCCGGGGCCTGCGAGGATTGCCACGCGATCTACCGCCGCTACCCGGAATCGTCTCGCTGCAAGTAGTTCCCGGCAACGCGCCCCGGCCTCGCAAAACACCCACCGATTCCCATGCGTAGCCTCTTCGAGTGGGTCGATGCGCTTCCCAGCAGCATCGCGCTGCGGGAGTCGCTGAACGCCTACCCAACGATGCTGACGATCCACGTCGTCAGCATGTGCCTGTTCGCCGGCCTGATCGCCTACTGGGACATGCGGCTCGTCGGACTGACGCTCAAACGGGTACCCGTCTCCAACATTCCGACCCGCCTCTTCCCCTGGGCGCTGACCGGCTACGGCATCAACCTGATCACCGGGGCATTGCTGCTCTACAGCCAGCCGATGCGTTACTACGGCAACTTCTACTTCTGGGCCAAGATGGTGCTGATGCTGATCGCCGGCATCAACATGTTCTGGTTCCACTACGCCACCTACAAGTCGGTCCAGGCCTGGGACCAGGGGCGGGATATCCCGATGAACGCCCGGCTGGCCGGTGTCGTGTCCCTGGTGCTGTGGGCGGCCGTCGTGGTGACCGGCCGGATGATGGCCTACAGCGGCCTGATGCCCCAGTGGTGGAACAACCTGAACATCGGCGCCTGAAGGGGCCGCGGAGGATCGTCCCATGCTGCAGTCCTTCTTTCAGTGGATGCAGGGCCTTCCGTTCAGCGCCTGGATGCTGGAGGAGACGTGGGCGTCGCCGATCATCCAGTGCGCCCACCTGGTCGCGCTGGTGGCGTTCGCCGGCGCGGTCCTGGTGGTCGACATGCGGTTGCTTGGCCGCGGCCTGATCAAGACGCCGCTCAACCAGCTCGCCCGCGAGATGGACCGCTGGATGATCTGGAGCTTCGTCGCCCTGTTCGTGACCGGCGCGCCCCAGGTCCTGTCCACGGCGCTCAAGCAGTACTACAGCCCGTTCTTCTGGTGGAAGATGCAGATCATCATCATCGGGCTGCTCTTCAACTTCACGATCCGCCGCCGTGTCGCCTTCGCCGAGGAAGGATCGCTCGGACACTGGCCGAAGGTCGTCGGCTTCCTCTCGATCGGCATGTGGACCGGCGTCTCGGTCTACGCCCGGCTGATCGGGCTGCTGTCCTGAGCACCCGTTCCAGCCTCGCCGCGGTCGTAGCGGCGCTCGCCGCCTCCCTGACGGGCCCGCCGCTCACGGCGCAGACCGGAGCCTCCGGCGACTGGCCCTCGTTCGGCGGCGATCCCGGCAACAGGAAGTACTCGACGCTCGACCAGATCGACCGCGACAACTTCCAGGACGTGGAGATCGCCTGGCGCTGGCGGTCGGTCGCCGCGGACACCGAAGTGCCGGGCAGCGTCAGGCGCGGCCAGTTCAAGGCGATTCCGCTCGAGGTCGGGGGCCGGATCTTCGTCTCCACGTCCCTCAGCCAGGTCGCGGCCATCGACGCGGCGAGCGGCGAGACCCTCTGGACCTACGACCCGGAGAGCTGGCGCGCCGGCCGGCCCGCGAACCTCGGCTTCCACCACAGAGGCGTCGCCTGGTGGACGGACGGCCAGAGCGAGCGGATCCTGATCCCCACCCACGACCGCCGGCTCGTCTCGATCGACGCCGCGACGGGAAACCCGGACGGCGCGTTCGGCGACGGCGGCGCGGTCGAGATGACGCCGCACCTCGGCCGCGAAGTGATGGAGAGGTTGACGACCCACAGTTCGCCGCCGGCGGTCTGCGGCAACACGGTGATCGTCGGCTCCATCGTCGCCGACTTCGCGACCCACAAGGAAGCGCCGCCCGGCTTCGTCCGCGCCTACGACATCCCGACCGGCGACCTGGCCTGGGTCTTCCACACGATTCCCCAGAACGACGAACTCGGAGTCGAGACCTGGGAGGACGAATCCTGGCGCTACAGCGGCAACACGAACGTGTGGTCGATGATCGCCGTCGACGAAGAGACCGGGACCGCCTTCCTGCCGGTCGGCACGCCGACCAACGATCTCTACGGAGGCCACCGGCTCGGCAACAACCTGTACGCCGAGAGCATCGTCGCGGTCGACTGCGAGACCGGTGAACGCCGCTGGCACTACCAGTTCGTCCACCACGGCCTCTGGGACTACGACCCCCCCACCGCCCCGAACCTGTTCGAGGCGACGGTCGACGGCCGGCGGGTCGAGGGCGTCGTCCAGGTAACCAAGCAGGCTTTCGCCTTCGTCTTCGACCGCAAAACCGGCAAACCCGTGTGGCCCATCGAGGAGCGCGAGGTTCCGGAAAGCGATGTGCCCGGCGAGCGGGCGGCGCCCACCCAACCGTTCCCGACCCGGCCGGCCGCCTTCGACCGCCAGGGAATCACCGAGAACGACCTGATCGACTGGACCCCCGAACTCCGGGCCGAGGCACTCGAGATCGTCGAGGACTACGATCTCGTGCCGCTGTACACCCCACCGAGGGTCGAGGGCGCCGGCAAGCCGACGGTCCAGTTGCCGTCGGACGGCGGCGGCGCGAACTGGACCGGCGCCGCCGTCGACCCGGAAACCGGCATGCTCTACGTGATCTCGCACACGCGTCCGGCAAGCGTCTCCCTGTCCCGGCCCGATCCGAACCGCTCCAACCTGAGGTTCTCGCCCAACCGCTGGTACCAGACCCTCGAGGGACCCCGCGGTCTGCCCCTGGTCAAACCACCCTACGGCCGGATCACCGCAATCGACCTCTCCACCGGCGATCACCTCTGGATGGTCCCCCACGGCGTGGGGCCAGTGAAGCACCCCGCGATCGCCCACCTGGAACTCGACCGGCTCGGCCAGGTCAACCACACCGCCGCGCCCCTGGTCACGTCCACCCTGCTGTTCGTCACCGCGGCCCCGGAGCGCTCCGGCGATCCCGGGGCCGAAGAGCCCGACGTGCAGCCGGAGATCAGCGTCTACGACAAGGAGACCGGCGAGTACCTGGGCGGCATCGAACTTCCCGGCACCCCGAACTCGAACCTCATCACCTATGAACACGACGGCCGGCAGTATCTGGCCGTGGCCACCGGCGGTGGCCGATTCGGCATCGGCGGCGGAGGTTCCTCGCCCGAACTCGTCGCCCTGGCCCTGCCTCGAGAGGAACCCAAGCCATGAAGGTGACCCGCACTGTCTCTTCGTCCACGCTCCTGGCCGCGGGAACGGCGTTGATGCTCGCGACCGCGGCCGTGTCCCAGCAGCCGCCCCGCCGCGCCGAGGCCGCCTACGCGGTTGACGACGCCGCCCTGGTCGGCGCCGCGGGCCGCACCGGCGACTGGCTGACCTACGGCGGCACCTACAAGGAGCAGCGCTACAGCGTGCTCGACCAGATCAACGACGGCAACGTCGATCAGCTCGGCATCGCCTGGGTCCAGGAGACGAACACGAAGCGGGGCCTCGAAGCCACGCCGCTGATCGTTGACGGCGTCATGTACGCGACCGGCGCCTGGAACGTCATCTACGCGATGGACGCCGTCACCGGCGAACCGCTGTGGACCTACGACCCGGAGGTGCCGCGCTCCATCGCGATAAAGACCTGCTGCGACGCCGTGAACCGGGGCGCCGCCCTCTACCGCGGCAAGGTGATCTCCGCCACCCTCGACGGCCGCCTGATCGCCATCGACGCCGAGACCGGGGAACTCGCCTGGTCGACGATGACGGTGCCCGAGGACTCGATGTACACCATCACCGGCGCGCCGAGGATCGCGAAGGGCAAGGTGATCATCGGCAACAGCGGCGCCGAGTACGGCGTGCGCGGCTACGTCGACGCCTACGACGCGGAGACCGGTGAACGCGCGTGGCGCTTCTACACCGTGCCGGGCAACCCGACGGACGGCTTCGAGAACGAGGCGATGCGGATGGCCGCCGAGACCTGGACCGGCGAGTGGTGGACGGGAGGCGGCGGCGGCACGGTCTGGGACTCGATCGTCTACGACCCGGAACTCGATCTCCTCTACATCGGCGTCGGCAACGGCGCGCCCTGGGACCGCAACCTGCGGAGCCCCGGCGGCGGCGACAACCTGTTCCTGTCATCGATCGTCGCGCTTCGCCCCGACACCGGCGAGTACGTCTGGCACTACCAGACGACGCCCGGCGACACCTGGGACTACACCGCCACCCAGCCGATCATGCTCGCCGAACTGCCGATCGGCGGCGAGGTGCGCCAGGTCCTCATGCAGGCGCCGAAGAACGGCTTCTTCTACGTCCTGGACCGGCGAACCGGAGAACTGATCTCGGCCGAAGAGTTCGTCACGGTGACCTGGGCCAGTCACGTCGACCTCGCGACCGGGCGGCCTGTCGAGTTGGCTGGCGCCCGCTACACCGACCAGACCGTCAACGTGATGCCGGGGCCGCTCGGCGGCCACAACTGGCATCCGATGGCCTTCAGCCCGAAGACCGGACTCGTCTACATCCCGGCAATGGAGATGGGGAACTTCTACGTCCCGGATCCGAACTACGAATACACCCCGGGCCAGTGGAACCTCGGCATCCGAGCGGCCGCGCCCGAGGACATCCCCCAGGGGATCGTCGACGCCACCGGCCTCTCAGGCCAGTTGCTGGCCGAGGACGCGCCGCCGGCCCTGCTCTCGGGCCACCTGCTGGCCTGGGATCCGGTCGCGCAGCGCGAAGTCTGGCGCGCGCAGTACACGATGCCGTGGTCCGGCGGCACGCTCGCCACCGCGGGCAACCTCGTCTTCCAGGGCACGCCCTTCGGCCAGTTGACGGCCTACCGGGCCGACGACGGCGAGAAGCTCTGGGAGAGCTACACGGGCAGCGGCGTCATCGCCCCGCCGATCACCTTCGAAAGCGGCGGCACCCAGTACATCGCGGTGATGTCCGGCTGGGGCGGCGCCTTCGGCATCGTCGGCAGCCGCTCCGCCCGCCAGGCGGTCGAATCCGAGGGCCGCATCGTCGTCTACGCTTTGGGCGCCACCGGCAGGGCGATCGAGCGCCAGGAACGCCGCGAGATCCGGGTCGCCCGCGTCGACCACGGCGCCTCGACGGAAGACATCGACGCCGGCCGCCGCCTGTTCAACCAGTACTGCCTCGTCTGCCACGGCTACGGCGCGGTTTCCGGCGGTGTCACTCCGGACCTGCGGCAGTCGTCGCAACGGGTCTTCGACTCCTACGAGGCGGCGCTGCTCGAGGGCGCCCTCGTCGACGTCGGCATGCCGAGCTTCGCGCCTGTCCTCGACCGCGACGACGTCGCCCTGCTCAAGGCCTACGTGCTCCACCGACGCAACATGCTCGCCGCCGAGCAGGCTGCCGCGGCCCCGTGATCGAGAGCTGGCGGCGGTACCTGCTGTACATCCTGCTCTTCGGAGCGGTAGGGCTACTGGCGGAGTTGTATCTCCTGGACCACTACCAGGACTGGAGGCAGTGGATCCCGTTGCTGCTCATCGTCGCCGGAGCCGGCGCTGGCGGTTTGCTGGCCCTGCGGCCTTCCCAGGCAGCAGTGCGGACATTCCGGGTTCTGCTGGCGGCATACGTTCCGGCCGGACTACTTGGCATCTACTTCCACTTCCAGTCGAACGTCGAGTTCGAGCAGGAGCTGCACCCAAATTCCGGCGGGCTCGAACTCGTCGCGGAGAGTCTCGGCGGCGCCATGCCCACGCTGGCGCCAGGAACGATGATCCTGCTCGGCCTGCTCGGTACACTCGTTTGCCTCCAGCACCCGGCGGCCGGCAGATCCGCCGCCCCGTCATCGGACGGTGACGCGGCGGAACCTGCCGCCCCGCACAACTAGCAAGAACCTACAAGAGGACGAACCCCCAGATGAAGCGCTCGGCCCTAATGTGGACCACGACAGTCCTGTTCCTCGCCGCCCTGCCTGCCTCAGCACAGGTCGGCGCCAACCACGGTCTTCTCAACCCCAACCTCGCCAGCGAGGAGGAACTCGCCGCCGCCCCTGGTCTCGACGCCGACGCGGTCGCCGCGATCCTCGAAGGCCGTCCCTTCCTGCGGGCCGCCGACCTCCACGCCGTCGTGTCCGCACACGTCGCCGAGGACGGCTTCGACGCGATCTACGGCGCGATCTGGGTCCCGATCGACCTGAACGACGCGACCTCCGAGGAGATCGGTCTCATCCCCGGCGTCGGCCGGCGAATGACCCACGAGTTCGAGGAGTACCGCCCGTACACCGCGCTGGCCCAGTTCCATCGGGAGATCGGCAAGTACGTCGACGACGACGAGGTAGCGCGCCTCGCCCAGTACGTCTACGTCCGCATCGACCTGAACACCGCCTCGGGCGAGGACATCCTGAGCATCCCAGGCGTCGGCCGCCGGATGCGCCACGAGTTCGAGGAGTACCGCCCCTACGAGGCGATGGCCCAGTTCCGCCGCGAGATCGGCAAGTACGTCGACGACGACGAGGTGGAGCGGCTAGCCCGCTACGTCGAGATCAGGTAGCGCCGCTCTACGTCACGCCGAACACCGGCAGCGCCGGGAAGTCGCCCTTGAGGACGGCGGAGGCGTCGTCCATGCCCATCCAGCCCTCGATCATCGACGCGTAGACGCGCCGGAAGTCGGTCGTCATCTTCAGGTTGCCATCGTCGAGGTCGGTGAGATCAGGCGTGTCGCCGTAGAAGCCTCCTGCGACGCCCTTGCCGGCAACGAACATCGGGCCGGCAGTGCCGTGGTCCGTGCCGAGGCTCGCGTTCTCCTCGACCCGCCGGCCGAACTCGGTGAACATGAGGACCGCCACGTCGTCGGCCCGGCCGATCCGCTCGATGTCGCGCAGGAAGCCGGCGACCGCGTCGGACATGTACATCAGCAGCCGGGCGTGGGTGTCGGCCTGGTGGACGTGGGTGTCGAAGGAGTTGCCGCGGAAGCTGACGTAGTAGATGCGGGTCGGCAGTTCGGCCTGGATCAGGGCCGCGACCTTGCGCAGGTCGGCGCCGAGGCCGCCGATGCCGTAGTCGACCGGCGTCCGGTAACCCGACCAGGCGTCGCGCACGAGAGCCGCGCTCGACGCGGCGTTGGAGGCCGTGCCCCGCAGGAAGTCGAGCGCGTCGTTGCCGCTCGGGTCGTCGGCGCCGAAGTGTTCGAGCGCGTCCTTCTCGCCCTCCGTCCCCTGACGCCGGAGCCGTCCAGGATCGTCGAACACGAGCGGCGAGTGCCGGGCGGCGCGCACGGCAAGGGACTGCGAACTGGCCACGTTGACGATGTAGTTCGGCGTGCCGTCGGGCCCGTGATCGTCGGCGAGGCGGCCGAGCCAGCCGAGCGCCTCGCCGCCGTTCGGCACGCCGGTGTGCCAGAAGCCCATCGACGAGAAGTGGGACAGGCTCGGGTTCGGGTAGCCGCAGCCCTCGACGACGGCCAGGTTCCCGTCCTTGTACAGGCCCTCCATACCGACGAGCGACGGGTGGAACCCGGCCTCCTCGGTGAGCGCAATCGCCCGCTTCGGGCGGATGCCCAGGTTCGGGCGCACCCGGTAGTACTCGTCGTTCCGGAAGGGGATGACCGTGTTCAGGCCGTCGTTGCCGCCGGAGAGTTCGACGACGACCAGAGTGCGCCCCGACGCGTCGGAGACGCCGGACCGCAGTTCCTCGAGCGCCAGCGCCGCGGACGTGCGGCCGAGAACCGCCGGCAGACCGGCGGCGACGCCGAGTCCAAGGAGGCCGCGGTGCAGGAACTCGCGCCGCGAACAGCCGCAAGGTAAACGTTCTGTCATCGGGGACTCCTCATCCCAACTGATACTCGGGCGAACTGAAGACGAGGTAGAGGGTCGAGCGTAGCGCTTCCTCGACCTTCTCGGGCCCGCCCGGGGCCTGTGCGTCCAGGCCGGTCGATTCGAGTTCGCGTTCGAGGTGCCGCACCAGCGCCGCGCGCCCCTGCCCGGTCAGCGGAACACGCAGGAAGCGGTGCAGAAGGTGGTCGACCGCTCCCTCGGCGTCGGTGGCGCCGGCCGCCAGCACCAGGCCCCGGACGTCGACATCGAGGACGTGGCGCGGCACGAGCTTGACCCGTTCGTAGGCCACGACGTAGCCGCGATAGCCGCCGTATCGGGTGTTGTACTCCTCGTCCGCGTCCGCCAGCGTGTTGGACGCGGCATCGCCCTGTTTGGTCGCCGCCGTGATCGTCATACCCCGCGCCAGCCGCTCGCCAACCTGGCGGTAGATCCCGGGCATCCGCCGGTCCGGATGGCCGAACTCCTCGAGCGCCGGCGGGAAGAGGACCGAGCGCATCGCGTTGCCGCGCTCGAGCAGCGTCGCCGGCGTGATCCAGGTCCGTCCGCCCGCCCAGCCGGCCACGTTCGGCGGGTAGAGCAACTGCTGGCCCAGGCGGCCCGCGAGGCTGTTCATGTCGGGCACCGTGGGCGCCTTCGGCACGCCGAGCTTGCGGTAGGTCGAGACGAACAGCGCGACCGGGCTCTTGATCTGCGTCGCGACCGACGGCGGGCTGTAGAAGTCCCGCGAGGAGAGGATCGTCCGCAGCAGCGCCTTCAGTTCGTATCCCGATTCGCGCAGGCGGCGGCCCAGTTCAACCTGGAGAGCCGGGTCGAGGTCCTCCCGCACCAGGTAGCGGTAGACCTTGCCGGCGATGAACTCGCCCGTCGCCGGCTGCTCGAGGATGATGTCGAGCACTTCCTCGCCGCCCAGGTTGCCTTCGCGCCCCCGGAAGGTCTTCGGGCCGTCGTCGTGGAGTTCGGCGTCGAACCGGTAGTCGAGCACGTCGTTCGTCCAGCCGGTGAACGCCCGCGACGCCTCCCTAACGTCCTGCTCGGTGTAGTTGCGCGCGTTTCCCGGGTTGTTTTGGCCCATCGTGAACAGTTCGAGCAGTTCGCGGCCGAAGTTCTCGTTCGGGTGGTCCTTCACGTTTTCCCGGTTGTCCAGGTAGACCAGCATCGCGGGATCGCGCATCACCGCGAGCACCAGGCTCCTGAAGTCCGCCGTGGCGTGCCTGCGGAGCGTCCGGTTCTGCACGTGCATCTTCCGGGCATCGCGGACCTTGACCTCGGAGGTCGCGAAGTGGTCGTGCCAGAAGAGGGTCATCTTCTCTTCGAGCGGTCGCGGCGTGACGACCATCCGGTCGGCCCACCACAACGCCAGCCGCCGGGTCTCCAGCACGTTGCTGCGCAGCCCGTAGAAGAACTTGTCGACGACCGGCTGGATCGGCCGCGACGAACCCTCGGGGAGAACGTCGACGCCGAGTGCCCGTCCATGCCGCCGCGCCCGCCGTACCGCCGCCGCCCGGCTGGGCGGGAACGGGTCCATTCCCGGATCCCAGATCCCGGATGCGTCGAACGGCGCAAGTTCCGAAGCGTCGACCGCCTCGTAGTCCACGAGCCAGGCGACCGCGCCCTCCAGGCCAAGCGCCAAGAGTTCCTCTATCTCCGCCGGCGTGCCGCCGAAACCAGCCCGTTCCAGCAGATGCGCAGCCTGTTCGTAGCCGAAGTCCGACTCGGCGAGAGGTTCCAGATCGCCGATCCAGGCGTGGTCCGCTGAATCGACCGGAGCGCCCAGAGCGGCCAAGGGCAGCGCGAGCGCAATCGCCGCCGCGGACCAGCTTCCTCGAAAGGCGCGGTGCTTCAACCCGATATCCCCTCAGGTCAGAGTGAGAAGGCGCTGCCGATGATAGCGCCTGCAAACGAGGCGCCGGGCGGACCAGAGCTGTCCACTGGAAGATGAGCCCGAGAGAGTTGCCGCAATCCAACTGGAGATGAGCCTGAAGCTGTTCAGCGGGAGATCGACCCGCAACGGCGCCGAAGCGCCTGACCTCGATGCAACACGCAACCCCAACCGCTCGCGGTCCCGCCGGTGACCGCCGACCGGCGAACGCGCCTTACCATGGGCAGCAGGCGGAGCTGACCCTCCGTCTGCCGCTCCGGAACCCTCTCCGAACCGCCACGGATCACTCCCCAACCACGCGCCCGTTCAGGCTCACTTCAGGATTGGATTACGCTCAGCGACACCCGTCCACCTGCCGGGAGAACCGAAGTTGCGGCCCACTGGCAGCGCCGACACCCTGTCACCCATCGAGAGTTCCACAAGCAGCAAGTCGCTTCAGTTCGATCCGGTCGAACCAGGCGTCGCCCAGGTTCGCGCCTTCCCGTACCGCCCGGACGCGCACCGCTCCGACGGACTCCGGAATGCACTTCGTCACAGCTCCGCACTCCCAGACGCCGGTCTCCGTCGCAACGATGTGCGCGTCCAGGAACTCCCCGTCGCGGCCCGCGCCGCCGTCGAAGTCGACGAACACGTTGTCGCTCGCGTTCTCCCGCAGCATGCAGGCCGAGAGCCGGTACGTGCCCCCCTGCACCGGAATCCACCGCTCCGTGATCACGGCGTCCGGCGCTTCGTCGCCGTCTGCCTCGCTACCGCGCAGCCGCATCGCCAGGCCACCGGGAGCGAGGCCTGCCGGAACCCGGGAAATCGTTGCGTCCCCCGAGTCGGCCAGCCAGCCCGGCGTTCCGGCCCCATCGCTCTCGCGACGCCCGCCCTGGACGCCGTTCCGGAACTCGAACGCGACGCCGGAAGACGGCGGCGGCGCCGATGCCGCCCCCTGCGCCGCGGCCGCCGCCACCGCGTGTTCGCTCACCGTGACCAAGAACGTCAGCGTAGCCGTCCCGCCGTTCGTGCCCGTCGCCGTGTAGGCGTACTCCGTTTCCTCCAGCACCGCGGTCGGCCGGCCCGAGATCGTCCGCTTGGACCCGTCGAACGTCACGCCGTCCGGCAACTCGGGCGTCAGCGAGTACGTGAACGGCCCGGCCGTCCCGTCCGCCTCATGCAGGAGCAACGTGGCGATGGCCACGTCCTTCGCCCACCTCTGATCGCCGATCGCCGCGTCCCCGAACGACGGGTCCTCCACCTCGATGGTTCGGAGATCCGTCTTCCTGCCGAACCAGCCGTCGGCGCCCCGCACCATGCGCCAGCGGAACCCCGGGCGGCCGGCGTCCGTCGGCGCCGTGATGGTGAAGGCGAAGTCCACCGTCGCGTCCGGCGCCACGTCCGCCGGCAGCACCACCCGCTTGAGGCCCCAGCGCTCGTTGTCGTCCGGCCGCTGCGAGCCGAGCGCGTAGCCTGCCTCGGAGGTCCAGGTCGTCGTGCCCGTGTTCCGCATCCGCACGGTGACCACCGCCTCGGAGGCCGCCGCCATCTTCTCCGGCACGGCGGTCTGGGAGACGAACGCCGCATCGTCCAGCGCCAGGGCTTCCACCGTGATCCCGAACGACAGCGTCGCCGTTCCGCCGTCCGTGTCCGTCGCCGTGTAGCTGTACCGCGTCGCCGCCTGGGCCGCTTCCGGCGTTCCGGAGACCGTGCGGGTCGATTCGGTAAACGTCACGCCGTCCGGCAGGTCGGGCGAGATCGCGTAGCTGAACGGACCGGCCGTGCCGCTCGCGGCCGGCAACACCAGAGCGTCCAGCGCCTCGCCCTGCGTCCACGCCTGGTCCGCGATCGTCTCGTCTCCAAAGGACGGATCCTCCACCGTGACGGAGACGTCCGCCGTATGCGCGCCGAACCACCCGCCCGGGTCCCGCACCATCCGCCACGTGAAGGGGTGGACGCCCGGCGTGTCCGGAGCGGTGACGGTGAACGTGAAGTCGGCCGTCTCGTTCGGAGCCACGCTCCCGGACACGGTTGCCCGCCGAACGCCCCACCTGTCCTTGTCCGACCGGTCCCATGACCCCAGGCCGTAGCCGGCGGACGACGACCAGGTCGTCGTGCCGGTGTTCGTCATCGTGACCGTGACCGTCGCCGTGCCGCCGGCCGCCATCTTCGACGGCAGGCCCGTGACGGACACGACGGCTGCGTCGTCGACCACGCCTTCCTCCACGGCGATCTCGAACGTGAGCTTCGCCTTGCTGCCGCCGGTATCCGCGGCGACGTACCGGTACTCCGTGGCCTCCAGCAGGGCGGTCGGCGTCCCGGCCAGCAGCCGCGTTGCCTCCGTGAACGTCGCGCCATCCGGCAGGGCGGGCTTGAGCGAGTAAGTCAACGCCCCGCCATTGCCCCGTGCCTCGGGCAGCGTGAGCGACACGACGGTGTCGTCCTT
Organism: Candidatus Multivorans sp.; assembly: GCA_965220845.1. GTDB lineage: Bacteria > Acidobacteriota > Thermoanaerobaculia > Multivoradales > Multivoraceae > Multivorans. Next base: position 1,781,027 of record CBDCRA010000005.1, on the reverse strand, counting down.
CACCCACATCTGGTCCGGAATCTCCCGGCCCAGGTAGGACGGGTCCTCCACCGCAATCGTCAGAAGGTCCGTCTTCCCGCCGAACCAGCCGGCGGCGCCTCGCACCATCCGCCACCGGAACTTGTGGCTGCCCACCTCCGTCGGCGCCGTGATGGCGAAGGTCAGGTCCACCGTCTCGTCCGGCGCCACGTCGGCCGGCAGCGCCACGCGGGCCAGCCCCCAGATCTCGTTGTCCAGTGGCCGCTGAGAGCCCAGCTTGTAGCCCGCGGACGTCCACGTCGTGGGGCCCGTGTTCCGCATCCGCACCGTCACCGTCGCCTTGTCGCCGGCGAGCATCACCTCCGGCACGCCCGCGTGCGAGACGAAGGCGGCGTCGTCCAGGCCCTCGAGCCACACCTCGATCGTGAACGTGAGGGTGGCCGCGTCCGCGGCTTCCGTGTTCCCGTCCGCGTCCACCGCCGTGTAGGTGTACAGCGTCGGGTCCTGCGTCGCCGTCGGCGTGCCCGAGAGCGTCCGCGTCGCCGGGTCGAACGTCACGCTCGCCGGAGGTTCCGGCGACAGCGTGTAGGTCAGCTTCCCGTTGCCGCCTGAAGCCTCCGGAAGAGCGAACGGCTCGAACGCCCGGTTCGCCACCCACTCGACGTCGTCGATCTCGACGTCGAACGCCGGGGCCGTGTCCGTCTCGTCGTCGTCCACCGTCACGTCCACCGTCGCCGTCTCGCCGTCGTAGCCGCCCCCGGCAGCGGTGAGCGTGATCTCCGTCGTCTCTTCGTCGAAGTCTTCGTCCTGGGCGCCCTTGGCCGTCACCGTCCGGGGCGTGGCATGGTTCGCGGGCGTGAAGATCAGTTGACGCGGATCCGTCGTCACGATCTCCCTGTCCATCGCGAGCGACACGGTGACGTCGTCCGTCGGAGGCGACCCCAGCTTGACGGTGAGCGTCTGGTCCGTTTCGCCTTCCTTCAACTCGAGACGAGTCGTGCTCAGCACGAAGGCCAGGCGCTTCACCGCGATCGTGAAGGTCTGAGACGCCGCGTCGCCGTCCGCCGTGTTCCGGTCCGCGTCCGTTGCCTTGTACGTGTACTCCGTGGCCTCCTGTTGAGACTCCGGCGTGCCGGCAAGGGTGCGCGTCGCGGGATCGAACACGACACCCTCGGGCGGATCGGGCGACAAGGTGTAGGTCAGCTCGCCGTTGCCGCCGGTCGCTTCGGGCAGCGTGACCGTCGTGATCAGCCGATCCGCTGTCCACTCCTGGTCCTGGGCCTCCTCGCTGAACGACGGCGCAGTGTCCGTCTCGTCGTCGTCCACCGCCACGGAGACCGTCGCCGTCTCGCCGTCGTAGCCGCCGCCGGCGGCGGTGAGCGTGATGTCCACCGCCTCGTCATCGAAGTCGTCGTCCTCGACGCCCTTGACCGTCACCGTCCGCGCCACGTTGTGGTTGGCCGCGGTGAACGTCAGGCTCGCCGGATTCACCGATGCCGCGCCAGCATCGCCGCTCTTGAGCGACACCGTCACGTCGCTCTTCGGCCGCGCCGCCAGCTTGACCGTGAACGTCCCGCCGTCTGCGCCTTCCTCGACCTCGAGGCTCTCACCGCTCAACACCAGGGCGGGCCGCTTCGTCACGATCGTGAACTGCGCCATGGCCGTGTCCTCGGAATCCGTGTTCTCGTCCGAGTCGCCCACGGTGTACGTGTACCGCGTCGAGGCCGTCGGCTCCGCCGGCGTGCCCGACAGCGTCCGCGTCGAAGGCGTGAACGTCACGCCGTCGGGCGGCTCCGGCGTCAGCGAGTACTTCAACGGGACGTTGCCGCCGCTCCCAGCGGCCAGCACGACCGGCGTGATCTCCGAGCCCACCAGCCATTCCAGAACCGGGAACTCTCCGCTGACCTCGGGGATCGTGTCCGCGTCGTCGTCGGTCACCGTCACGTTCACCACTTTCGACACGTCCACGTAGCCACCGCCGTTCGCCCGCAGACCGATCTTCGGGTGGTTGTCCTCGAAGCCGGGGTCCGGAACGCCCGTCACCGTCACCGTGTACTCGTCCTCGCCGTTCAGGTCTGCCAGGAACAACAGGCTTGAAGGGCTCACCTTCACGGCGCCGGGGTCGGAACTCGCGACCTCCACCGTCACGTCGCCTTCCGGCGCCGCCGCCAGCTTGACGGTGAAGATCGCGCCGCCAGCCTCTTCGTCGACCGTCAGTTCCGTCTCGCTCAGCAACAGACCGACCCGCCGGACCGCGATCGTGAACTCGTCCGCGGCCGTGTCGCTGGCTTCCGTGTTCTCGTCCGCGTCCATCACCGTGTACGTGTACACCGTCGCGGCCCGCGTCCCGGCCGGCGTGCCGGACAGCACCCGCGTCGAGGGGTTGAAGCTCACTCCGTCCGGCGGATCCGGCGACAGCGAGTAGGTCAACTCCCCGTTGCCGCCCGTCGCCGCGGGCAGCGTGAGCGGAGTGATCCGCTGGCCCGTCACCCAGTTCTGGTCCGCGACTGTTCCGCCGAGCTCCGGCGCCGTGTCCGGCGGCGTCACCTCGATCGTGAACGTCTGCGCCACCCGGTCGCCGTCTGAGTCCGTCGCGGCGTAGGTGTACGTCTTCGCGGCCTGCGTCGCCGTCGGCGTGCCCGACAGCTCCCGCGTCGTGCTGTTGAACGTCACGCCGGCGGGCGGCTTCGGCGACAGGGCGTAGGTCAAGACGCCGTCGCCGCCGCTCGCCGCGGGAAGCTCCACCGGCGGCGAGAGCGCCTTGTCCTGCTCCCACTGCTGGCTGGGGGCCGTTCCGGTGAAGTACGGCGCCTCGTTCGGCTCCACCACCTCGATCGTGAACGTCTGCCTGTCCCTGTCTCCGGACCCGCGATTGCCGTCGGAGTCCGTCACGGTGTACGTGTAAGTCGTCGCGGTCCGCGGCGTCGCCGGCGTGCCCGACAGCACCCGCGTCGAAGAGTCGAACGTCACGCCGGCGGGCCACGGCCGCGAGAGCGCGTATTCCAACTCTCCATTGCCGCCGGTCGCCACGGGCAGCGTGACCGAAACCCGCTGGCCTCTTTCCCACACCTGGTTCGAGGCTCTCCCGCTGAACGACGGCGCCCCGTCGATCGTCACCGGCACGGATTTCGTGATGCCGGCGTAGTTGCCGCCCTTCGCGCGCAGGTTGATCCGCGTCGTGTCGCTGGGCGGATTCCGCTTGCCCGTGACCGTTACCGTCTGCTCGTCGCCGTACCTGGTCGTGGAGAAGGCCAGGCTCGCCTTGTTCACCGACGCCACCTTCTCGTTCGCGCTCTCGACCGACACCGTCACCCCGGCCGTCGGTTCGCTCGCCAGCTTCACCGTGAAGGTCTTGGTCTCGCCCTCCTTGACCGTCAGGCTCGGCGGGGCGACCAACAGGTCCGGTTTGACCGGATTGCGCTTGTCCGTCACGGTTACCTCGACTACCGCCGGCTTCTTGACGTAGTCGCCTCCGTTCGCTTCGACGTTTACGGTCACCTTGCCGCCCACCGTGTCCTTGTCATCATCCGCCGTCACGCTCACCGGCTTTTCCTCGAACCAATCTGACGTGGAGAAGCGCAACGACGCAGGACTCAGTGTCAGCGGCGCATTTGCCGTCTCGCCCGTCATGGTCATGGTCACCGTCACGGCGCCCGTCGGCTGCGTCTTCAACCTGACGGTGAACTGCTCTGTCTCCCCTTCCTCGATCGGCAGAACCGTCGGATTCACGATCACGCCACGCTTGTCGTCGTCCGTCACGCTCACGGCCACCGAAGACATGATGCCGTCGTAGCCGCCGCCGCGCCCGCTCAGGTTGATCGTCGTCGCCTCGTCGGATGCGTCAAGGTCATCCTTCGTCGTCACCTTCACCGTCCGCGCATCACGGAACTTCGCCGGGCTGAAGGTCAGGCTCGCCGGCTTCACGTCCACTGCCTTGTCGTCCCAGCCCGCCAAGGAAACGGTCACCGTGCTCAGCGGCTTGCCGTCCAGCTTCACCGTGAAGTCCTTGCTGGCGTTCTCCGTGACGGTGAGACTCTTCGCGCTCACCACGAGAGCCGCCCGTCGGGCCCTGAGCCAGAATGTCAACTCGGCCGCGTCGCTGTCGGCCGTGTTGCCGTCCGAGTCCGTCGCCTTCCACGTGCACTTCGTTTGCACCAACGTCGCGCCGGGCGTCCCGCTGATCCGCCTGCCCGAGCGGGTCACGCCACGGGGCAGGTTGCACGCCAGCGAATAGGTCAGCTTCCCGTTGCCGCCAGTGGCCTCCGGCAGGTCGAGCGGCTCGATCGGGTGGCCCACGAGCCAGTCCTGATACTCGATCGTCTGTCTGCCGAACGACGGCGGCACGTCCTTCGGCTTCTCCACCACGATCGTCGCTCTGTCGGTGTATGCCCCGAAGCCGTCGTCAGCCTTCGCCGGAATGACCGGCCTGTCGATGACGATGGTCCTGCCGTCCATTCGCCAGCGGAAGACGTAGCTGCCGGGACTTGCCGGCGCCGTGATCCTGAAGCGAAAGCGGTACTGGGTGCCCGGCCCCGCGCTGCCGGACACGTCCACCTTGTTGACGCCCCAGACGTCGCTGCCCACGTTGCCCAACCAGTACGACCTCCTTGTCGTCGTATCCCCGTCCAGGACGGTGGAGTTCTCCCACGTCGTCGTGCCGGTGTTCCGCATCGTCACCACCACGTCCGCCGTCTCGTCGGTCTGCATCTTCTTCGGCACCCCGGACCAGGACACGAAGCTCGCGTTGTCCGTGCCGCTCGCGGCGCCGGCCACAAGTCCGAGAGCGAGAAACAGCCCCGCCACCACGCCGCGTCTGAGCGCGGCGCATCCCGACCCGTCCATTCTTCGACTCATCGGTTGTCCCCGTATCGGCCGCCGCAAGTCCCCGGACGGCGGTTTCCGCGACCGTCGCTCAACGCCCTCCACGTCCCGCGCAGGGCGCGGAGAAGGCCTCGTTGTCCACGATGGCCGGGGCCGGTCGACCCGGCTGGTTCTCGTACTGCCGGCGCTCGCCGGTCACCGTGTCGGTGACCGAGATCCGGTAGCCCAGGTCCGTCGTCGAAGCGCCCAGCACCCACACGTGGCCGTTGTTCGCGCAACCGTCCAGCACCTTGATCAGGACCTCCCAGTTACGGGAGTCGAAGAACCGGAACAGCCCCGAATCGTCCGTGCCCTCGGGCACGGCAAAGCCAGCCCCGGAGGCGCCGCCCGGTTGCCACCACTGAGCTCTCACCTCGAAGCGCGAGTCCCGGAGGCAGACTCGCTCCACATCGGGGCGGCAGGGACCCTGGTGCGACAGGGTCGGCTCGGGAAGCGACGGAAGCTGGCGGCCTTCACGTGGGTGGGTGCCCAGGTACTCGGTCTCGCTCGCCCCGTTCGCCGTAAGAACGCGTACCCCAAGCAGGTACTGCGTGTCGTTCTGGAGGCCGGTCGCGGTGTATGTCCTGGCCGAAGCCGGCAGGTTCGTCCAGGGGTCGAAGGGATCGCCCCGGTCCCACTCGGCTGCAGTCTTCAAGGACACCTGCACACCGGTCACCGATTCGGGGAAGAGCACCTGCCAGCTCCACCGGGCCTCCCCGTCGCCGGAGCGGGCGGTCAGGCCAACGATCTGTGCATGCACCGGCCTCGCGCCCGCCAGCGGGCTGCTCACGGAATAGCCCCGGTCGTTGAAGGCGAACACCCGGACAAGGTAGTTCCACGCCTGTAAGTTCGGCGTCCTGAAGACGGCCGACTCGGTGTCGGGGGGGACCACAACCTCTCTATCCCAACTCTGGCTACTGCGGAACGCCTCATGGACGATCCCGACCTGGACCTCAAAGCCGAGCTCGTCGTCCGAGTTGTCCTTCCAGCTCAACCGCGTCAGGCCGTCCTCGGAAACCAGGGAGAGGTCCGACGGCGGCCGCGGACCCGCGCCACGCTCGCCCAGCGTCAGGTATGCCAGTGAATCGGGACCTGAGCGCACGACCGGATCCACCGCGAACGTGTAGCGGCCGCCGCGGGCAAGACCCTCGAAGTCCATCCACGCCCTGCCATCAGACTCGGGGTCTCCTGGATGCCAACGGCGCTGACTCACCCAGCCCTCAAGCCGCGCATGAACGTAGTAGAAGGACACGTTCGGGTCGACTGTCCACATCACGCGCACCGTCGTCGGACCGGTCGCCGTGGCAACGGCATTGGCCGGCCGAGCAGCGAGCGGGTGATCCCACCGGAACGTCACCGTCTCGCTGCTCTCCGACTGGCCCGACTTGTTGTAGGCCACGACCCGCACGCCGTACTCGTCGCCCTGGCGCGGCCGCACCTTCCGTTCGTAGATGCGGACTTCCGTAGCGTCCGCGTCGGCCCACTGCCGGACGACCGGGTCGCCGTTCCGCAGGAGCTGCACGTCGAACCCCGTCTCGTTGTCCGAGTTGTCCGTCCAGGTGACGTCGACCCGACCCAGGCCGTCATCGACCGTCACCGAAACATCCGACGGCGCCGCGATCGGATCGCCCGGGAAGGTGAGCGCGACCCTCGTGCTGGGAAGGGACTGCACGTCGCCCTTTCGCGCCGAGACACGGAACTCGTGCCGCGCGCCCGCGACCATCGACTCCGGCGGAAGAGCCAGGAGCGACCCGGTACGGCCGTCGGCTGGCTGGTCGTACAAGTAGAGGTAGATGCCGCCTTCGTCCCAGTCAACCCACTGATCGATTTCGTAGCCGTCCGCACCCGGCGCGTTGTCCCGCCAGGTCAGGCGCGCGAACTCCCCCTCGAAACGCGCCTGAAGGCCGGTCGGCTGCGCCGGAAGAACCTCCTGCGAGAGCCAGTAGTCACCGGCCCGCGCCACGAGCGGCGCGGTCTCGCGCAGCGTGCTCGCATTGTCCTGCCCGCCCGGCACGCCGATCACCGCGCCCCAGGGCCTCACGCTGGAGCTCGAATAGAACGGCTCGATCTGGCCCTCGTAGCTCACCGCCGTGCCCAGACTCGGCATCACGTCGTAGTTCACGTGGGCCATCGCATGCGGCCTGAAGAGCTTCGCGTACTCGCCGGCAGGGTCCGGGTCCAGAAACCCCGGGACGTGCGGCGGGTCGTGATGGGCGCCAAGACCATGGCCGATCTCGTGAGCGAAGACCGCCGCGTAGTCCTGGCAGAACGGATGGTTCGAGGACCAGCCGCCGCCGCCAGCCGCTGCCGGGTCCTGTCCGCTCCTAAGCAGGCTGTACTGGCCGCAAGAGCCGCCGTGCAGATAAGGATTCTCGCCGGCGAAGAGGTACAGCAGGTCGGAGCGGTGCTCCCGTCGCAGGCGGCGCCAATCACCCTCCCTTCCATCGTGGAGACTGAGCATCGATCCCCGACGCCAGCCGTGGAACTCGTGCCGGCCCAGGTCTCGTCCGATGCGGTCCAGCCTGGCGGGCGCCTCAGCGATGTGCACGATGTGCGGCTCCACCCCGATCCGGCTGTTGCGAAACACCATCTTCAGGTAGTCGCCCGCATGGCGGATCGCCGCCTCGGCGCCTCCGAGCCAGGCCCAGTTCTCCGCCGCCGTCGCCGTGTACCTCACCAGGATGTCCAGGCGGTCGGCGCTCCCTGGACTGCTCACCCGTTGGGGGGAGTCGCGCCGCGGCGCCGGCCGATCGCCGCCCGCCGCCGGTCCGGCCGCGAACGTCTCCGAATGGTCATGTTCATGCGCGGCGGCTGGATCTCCTTCCTCGGCGCCGCACCAGCCCTCCGGCAGGTCGCCCACGATCGCCGCCATGCCGCCGCGACCGGCGCTATCCGCATGGATCTGGTACACGCCGCCCCCGGCCGCGCCGAACCGGCCCACCAGGCGGCCGCCCTCCACCGTCAGCACCACCGTGTCGTAGCCCGCGCCGGGCTGCCCGCCGGACCACATCAGGTCGCCATTGCCGCGATCCTCGAACACGCTTCGCTCGGCCGACAGGGTCTCGCCCTCCGGGGTCGGCACTTCGAGCCAGGACGGGTCGCCGCGGAGCAGTTCCAGGTCGACCTGCACGGCCGTGGGCAACGGGCCGATGGACGGGCCCTGGCCATTCGCGGACGAAGCCGAACCCACGCCGGGCACGAGCGTCAGCAGACGCTGGGCATGAACGGCCGAGGCGGCCAGCAGCAGCGCAAGGAGGGCCAGCGGCACGACGCCGTAACGCCGTGTCGCACGCCGACGCGCGGCACCGCCCGCCAACAGTGAAGCGGAGCCTCTCATTCGTCTGTCCGCCCTGAGTGTATACCCGGGACGCCCGAGCTGGCCGGACCAGAGCTGTCCACTGGAAGATGAGCCCGAGGGAGTTGCCGCAATCCAACTGGAGATGAGCCTGAAGCTGTTCAGCGGGAGATCGACCCGCAACGGCGCCGAAGCGCCTGACCTCGATGCAACACGCAACCCCAACCGCTCGCGGGCCCGCCGGTGACCGCCGGCCGGCGGACGCGCCTCACCATGGGCGGCAGGCGGAGCTGACGCTCCGTCTGCCGCTCCGGAACCCTCTCCGAACCAATACGGATCACTCCCCAACCACGGGCCCGTTCAGGCTCACTTCAGGATTGGATTACGCTGGACCGTTGGCCCCCGGCTCAGGAGTGACCGAGCGACAGCAGGTTCTCCACCGGCTGGTAGAGCTCCTCCAGATAGGCGACGTCCTCGGCGTCGAGTTCGATCGTCGTCGCCTCGACGAGCTGCTCGATCTGGCAGATCTTCGACACGCCGACCACGGGCGACATGACCTCAGGCTTGTTCACCAGCCAGGCGAGCGAGATCTGGGCCGGCGTGCGGCCGTACTTCCCGGCCACCTCGACCACCCGGTCGGCGATGTCGAAGGTCGCGGCGCCGCGGTAGAGCATCTCCGTGCGCGCCCGGTCGCCGCCCTTCGAACGGTCGGTGCCGCCCTCGTCGAAGCCGCCTCTGTACGAGCCGGTCAGGATGCCTCGAGCCAGCGGCGACCACGGCGTCAGCGCCACGCCCGTCCGGGCGCAGTACGGGTTCATCTCCCGTTCTTCCTCCCGGTAGACCAGGTTGTAGTGGTTCTGCATCGACACGAACTCGGTCCAGCCGTTCCGCCGCGCCGTCATCTGGAGTTCGGTGAACTGCCACGCGAACATGGACGACGCGCCCAGGTAGAGCGCCTTGCCGGCCTTGACCACGTCGTGCAGCGCCTCCAGCGTCTCCTCGATCGGCGCCTGGACCTGCCCCGGAATGCCATGCGGGTGGCGGTGGATGATCAACTGGTCGATGTAGTCCATGCCCAGACGCTTCAGGCAGCCGTCGACGCCTTCCATGACGTGCTTCCGGGACAGGCCTCCCTGGTTCGGCGACCGGCCCATGGGCATGGAGACCTTCGTCGCGATGACGTACTCGTCGCGCGGCAGCAACTCTCGCAGCAGGGCGCCGACCACCCGCTCGCAGGCGCCGATGCCATAGATGTCCGCGCAGTCGAAGTAGAAGAGGCCGCGCTCGATGGCGGCCTGAAAGATCGGCCGCGAAGCGTCGATGTCGAGCGTCCAGTCGCCCTGGTGGCCCCGGCCCGGCTCGCCGAAGTTCATTGTCCCCAGGCACAGCTCGGACACCCGAAGCCCGCATTTCTCTCCGAGTTGAATCGCCTTCAGCACACTCCCACCTCCCCCGATCTTGTTCACGCCGGATCAGTGCCGGGCTACGGCGCGGAGTTGCACGAGAACGCCTTCAGGTCGAACAGCGTCGGGAACGGCGTGCCGCCCGGAGCGCCGTACATCCTGGTCTCCTCCGTTTCGCTGTCCGTTACGGAGATGTCGACGACGACATCCGTCAGCCCGCCCATCAGCACCCAACGGTGGCCGTTGACCTCGCAGCCGTCCAGCACCTTGACGATGAGTTCGACGTTGTCCGCGCTGAAGAACCAGAACAACCCCGTGTCCGCCGTGCGCTGGAAGCCGTGCGCCGATCCGCTCCGCTCGCCTACCCGCCAGTCGGCCCGCACCTCGTAGCGGCCGTCCCGGAGGCAGAGTGCCGTATCGCTGGCGGCGCAGGCGGCTTCGGACAGGGCGCCCACGGCTCCCGACGCCGCCACCGGCTCCGGTTCGGGCTCCGTCCGCAGGCCGGGCGATGCCCCGCTCAGAACGACCACGTCTCCGCTTGCAACACTGTAGGGAGCAACGCAGCTCGCAAACGCCTCCTTGTCCAGGATGGGCTGGAATCGCGTTCCGCTCGGGCTCGACCACGCTCGTTCCTTCCCGTTGCCTGTATCCCGCACCGTCATGGTCACCTCGAGATCCGTCACGCCTGCGGCGAACACCCACATGTGGCCGTTGATCGCGCAGCCGTCCAGCACCTTGACCACCATCTCGATGTTGTCGGGTCCAAAGAACCAGAAGTCGCCGCTGTGGGCGGTGAGCCGCTCCGCGACACCGCGGCCCGCGTTGCCGTCGCCGGCGTCCCACTCCACCTCGACCTCGAAGCTGCCGAGGCACAGCACATCCGCCTCGCCGCAGCGGGCCGACTCGGAGAACCACGTCGTCGCCTCCACCTTCGGCGTCCGGGCGGAGGCCAGCAGCCCGTTACGCGCTTCGACGGCGAACCCGTAGGTGATGCCGGGCACGAGTTCGTCGACAACGACGGACGCCCGGTTTGCCGCAACCGTCCCGATCAGCCGGAGCTTCGAGTCGCCCGGGCCCTGCTGGTAAACGGCGAATCCGGTCTCCGTATCCGAGTTGTCGCGCCAGCGAAGTCTGATCTCCGTCGCGCCGACGGCGGTCGCGGACAGCTCGGAGGGCGCCTTCGGGGGTCCGAGCGGTTCGGAGATCGTGAACTCGTTGTTGCCGGGATTCGGATCCTGAGTTGCGCTTCGCACCGAGCCCGTGTAGCCAACGGATCCGCCGCTCCCCGAGCCCGCCGCGAAGTCGACCGTGAACGAGGCCGATTCGCCGGCCGCAACGTCGCCAAGCGCACAATCCGGAAGCCCGTCCGGATCCTGCTTGCAGCCCACCGTCCGGGCTTGCGTGCTCGCCGCCGGTCCACTCACCGAGCTGCTGACCACAACGCCGCGGGCGACGTCCGGTCCGCTGTTCTCGGCCGTCACGATGAAGCGGATGCGTCCGGAAGAACCCGACCCTCTGACTGCGGAGAGACGGAGATCCGCCTCGGTACTGGCGACGGGAGGTTCTCCTCCTCCTCCGCCGCCGCCACCGCCACCGCCACCGCCCGGATCCCTGCGCGCAGGGGCGCTGAGCCAGACAACGAAGCCATCGTGGTCCGAAGCCCGCAACGGCGAATCGATGTTGTTCTCTTCTCGCGCCGGAGCGTCGACGTTGCCGCGTGCGTAACGCATCCCGACCACGCTCGCCAGCATCTGCTCATTCACAAGAGCGTGATCGAGCACTTGGGCGCTGTTACGGAAGGCGTACGAGTAGCGCTGAGCCGCCGGTACCCGTCCGATCAGGTTCGTGAGGTTCGGGTCGACCAGATCGGGGCCCGAGGAAATGTTCTCGCTCGCCGTCACGGCGCCCGCGATCTGGCCGATCACATCGACGTAGCCGTCCGTGAACTGAAAGGCGTTGAAGTCGCCGACGATGATGAGCTTCCGATCCTGAAGCGACTGCGCCAGCCGGGCGACGGACTGGGCCTGGGCGAGTCGCTTCGCCTGCACCCGCTCCGTTTCGATGCTGATCAGCGAGCGGTTGTGAACGACGACCACCGAGAACTCAAGCCCACCAACCGCCGCGTCGAGCCGTAGAGGCGGTCTGTCGTGCAGGAGATCCTGCATGCTCGTCGACGGGTTCAGGTAGGTCTCGCCCTTGCCGTGCTGGGTCACGGCCTGAACCGTGATGCCGGAACGGACGAGAAAGGCTACGTTGATGCCCGGATCCCGATTCCCCACTTCCAGGTAGGCTCTGTAGCGAACGTCCGGATCGTCCCTTTCGATCTCCGCGGAAAGCCCCTCCAGCGCCGCGAGCGAGAACACCTCCTGTACGCCGATGATGTCCGGCGCGCGGAGTACGTCGAGAATGTACTGCGACAGCTTGTCGCGCTTCGTCCCGTAGGAAGACGCGTCGCGATCGAAGTTCAGCATGTTGAGCGAGGCGACGGAAACCTCGTCGCCGGCCCTGCCTCGAACAGGATGCGGCAGTGCGGGGGCCGTCCTGATGGCGCTCAGTTCCGTGGGCCAGAGCTCGTAACCGCTGAACTCGTAGCCAAGAACGCCGATGGCCGTAAACGTCGTGCCCGGAACCCAGGACTGGTTCGCCAGCCCCAACTTGTCCGGGTCGATTTCGAACAGTTCCGGATTGCCGTCCCAGACCGGAACGCTCGGGTGCATCGGATCGCCGGGATACTCAAGCCCCTTCTCCCGGAAGGACCTCGAAGCAGTTGGCGTGACGTACATCTCGGCAACCGGATCGGATCGGAAGTACTGGCTCGGGCTGTTCACCGTTCCGGTGGCGATACGGATCCGCATGCCCTCGTAGCACTCGTACTCCATCGCGCAGCTCGGGTTCGCCGGATCCGGCGACGGCCGCGTCGCCCCGAACTCGACCGGCGCCGGCAACGGCTGGTTGCTGGCGTCGACGGTGACCGAGGCGCCGTCCACGGTGGCGTCGAGCCGGGTAAAGCCGAAGAACTCCTCGACCGTCCCCGTCACGTCGACCTGATCGCCAACGGCAATCGCGAGCGTTCCGTCGTAGAGCACGAAGACACCGTCCGAGGTGTCGGGATCGCCGTCGCTGCTTGCCGTCGGCGTCTGAATGAAGAAACCGCCAGCGCCGACCGCGGTCACGACGTTATCCTCGGTGGTCGCGAGCGCGGCCACATGCGGACTCGCCGCACCGTTTCCCTGGATCTCATGGATCGCGCCGGCGAAGGTGGTCGGACCGGACATGCAGTCGTTTGCCACACCGGGGGTGCCCTTGTCGCCGGCGCTTCCCGGCCAGGCATTCTCCGACTCGCACCAGTTCGCCCCGACGCTGTTGTCGAGGTGGTTTCCCTGGTCGTCCACCTTGAGCGCCATGGAGGCGCCGTTCGGATCGGGGAACGTGCTGCCGTTGTCCCAGACGACACGGTCCTGCTCGACATCGGCGGCGTTCGTCAGAACCAGACCATCCGTGCTGTTGCCGAGACTGAGCGCCGAGTAGTCGTAGTCCGCCGCCACGCCGCCGTTCGTACCGGAGTCACCGTTCAGCGCCAGAACGATGTAACCGCCGGCGGGAATCGATAGACCGCCCTGCTTGCTGATCGTGTGGGTCTCGCTCGTGGAAGAGTCGTCCTTGATGTTCCAGCCGTTGATGTCGACCGCTGACGTACCGGCGTTGTGCAGCTCAAACCACTCGCCCGCGCTGTCACCGACCGCGGACGGGTTCTGGATGATCTCGGTGATGATGATCTGCCCGAAGGCTGCCCCTTCCCACCAAAGGCTGCCTCCGCACAGCGCCACCCCGAACATTACCCCCGCCATCGGCGAAAGAACACGACCTCGCCTGAAGTGCATCGGCAACATGGTCAACCCTCCGTTGAGTCACCGCTACGAAGGCCAGGGGCCGCGTTGGAACAAACGCGCAATTTCGGCCTCGGTCTCAGAAGTAGCTTAGCGGAGGCGTTTCATGACTGTGGAAAGACAAGGCAAAGAAGGCACTCTGCCGGCATGGTTCCAGTCGCCGCTTCGCGGCGCGGTTACCTTGCCGCCTGCGGCGGCAGCCGGCGGGGACGCCGGCGCACCCTGCGGCTTGGCGCCGCTACTCCGGAGCGCCGCCCAGACCGCGGAGAATCTCTTGAGCCCTCGCATGGTTCGGGTCAATGGCGAGCGCCCGCTCCAACTCCCGCAGGCCTTCCTCCGCGCGGCCCGTCCTGATGTACGCGATCGTCAGAAGGGCGAACGCATCAGCGCGCTCCGGGTCGATCTCTATCGCTCGTTCCAGCGCGGCCGCGGCTTCAAGGTTGCGGTCGGCCAGACCGTGGAGCACGCCCAGGTTGAGATGTGCGTCGTAGGAGTCGGGATCGAGCCGCAGAACCTCGCGGTAGAGGCGTTCCGCAGCGACGCGGTCCCCTTCGGCCAGCCGCTGGTTCGCGGTCCGGATCATGGTCTGGGTGTCGCGTACCAGCTCGAACACGGCCTCCAGCATCGGATCGTCGAGGCTCGGGACTTCCGTGTCCTCCAGATTGGCCAGCAGATCGTCGGCGCGCTCCGGGTTGCCGAGCTGGCGCTCGGTCATCGCCAGCAGGTAACGGGTCTCCCGATGGGCAGGATCGAGTGCCAGCGCCGTGCGCAGATGTTCAGCCGCGGTCTCGGCCTGGCCCCGGCGCCGGGCCGCCTTGCCCAGGCCGAGCTCACCCCAGGGCGCGCCGGGAGCCGCTGCGCGCACCGCGCGGAACGCCTCCTCCGCTGCGTCCGCGTCGCCGGCGGCCAGCAGCGCGTTGCCGAGCCGTACGCGCGCCGCCCAGTACGCCGGACGGAGTTCCAGGGCGCGCTCGAAGCGACGCACCGCGTCCTCGTGAGCGCCGCGTCCCTCCGCGAGGAACCCCAGGTAGTATGGCCAGTCGGGGCTCGAGGGATCGAGCTCCTCGGCCCGCTCGTAGCAGCGCCTCGCCTGGTCGATGTAACGGTGCGCCTGGTAGAGGCGGCCCAGGGCGCCGACCGCCGCGCCGTTCGACGGGTCGCGGTCGACGACCGCGAGGGCGTCGCGAACGGCCGTGACGAAGCCCGGGTCGAGTTCGGAGAGGTCGGAGATTCGGGGGACTTCAGCCTGCGCGATCGGCGACAGTGGGGCCGATGAGTCGGACGACGGGGCGGTACAGCCATACAGGAGGGTGAGCAGGAGCGCGGATGCGGGTCGGAAGACCCGCGCACCCAGAGATACGGCGTCGGTGTTCGCGCGCCTCTCTACCGGCGGCGCGCCGGTCTCCCCGCGGACGTTCACCTCACGCAGCATCACGGCAAACTCCCTCAGCCGGTGCTGTGCCACCAGGCGCGAGCAGGCGCAGAACGCTGTTCACGGGCACCCCCGAGCGCTCGGTGACGCCGCCGTGGGACCAGTCCACCCTGATGTGATCGACGCCCGAAATGTCGCCGAACGAGAAGTGAACCCTCGGATCGTTGGCAACCGCGAAGCTGCGCGCCGGCATCACGTCCCGGGTCCAGCTCCTGCCTCCCGCCTGGACCGTCACGCGCGAGCCGACAGCGGAACGATCGAGGACGCCGCCGCCGCAGAGATCGACGATCAGCCAGGACGAGGCGTTCCCCACTTCGTTGCGGAGCAGCCGGGCCGGCCCCTCGTTGTTCACCACCACGATGTCGACGTCGCCGTCGTTGTCGAGATCACCGAAGGCCGCGCCACGGCTCACCTCGAGCAGTTCCAGGGCCGCGCCGGCCCGACCCGAAACGTCCTCGTAGCGGCCGGAGGGCGTGCCGCGCAGCAACTGATTCGGCTCCCGATAGTCGAAAGCCGCGGTGTCGCCAGGCGTCACCTTGCCGTTGGCGACGAAGAGATCCAGCACGCCGTCGCCGTCGTAGTCGAACCAGGACGTGCCGAAGCCGGTGTACGGCTGGCTCACGCCGCCGAGGCGAGCCTCGTCGGTCACATCCTGGAAGAACCCGCCGCCGTCGTTGCGGTAGAAGGTGTTCGTCTCCCCGCTCAGGTGGGTCAGGAACAGGTCGAGATCGCCGTCGCCGTCGGGGTCGGCCCCCGCGATGCCCATGCCCGCTTCCGGCTGGCCGAGTTCGTTGAGCGCCGCTCCGCGTGACAGGGCGTCCTCCCGGAACGTGCCGTCGCCCCGGTTCAGCCACAGGTAGTTCGCCGCCTGGTCGTTCGCCACGTAGAGATCGCTGAGCCCGTCGCCGTCGAAGTCCGCCGCGACGACGCCCAGCCCCGGCCCGGCGACCGAGCGGATGCCGGCGGCCTCGCTCACGTCGGTAAACCGCCCGCCGCCGTCGTTGCGGTACAGGGTGTCCGGCGCAGGCGGGTACTCCGCCGGATTGCAGTAGTTGCGAAGCCCGTTCGGCCCCAGGCAGGGGCGTTCACGCGCGGCGCTCCAGACGACGTAGTTGGCCACGAAGAGGTCCAGGTCCAGGTCGCCGTCGTAGTCGAAGAACACGCTGCTGGACGACCAGGCCGGGTCGCCGACGCCAGCGGGTTCCGTCACATCGCCGAACGTGCCGTCGCCCAGGTTGCGGTAGAGCCGGTTCGGGCCGACGTTCGTCACGTAGAGATCGACCAAGCCGTCCCGGTCGAAGTCGGCTGCCGTGGCACCGGCGCCGTAGCTCGTATCGCCGACCCCCGCGGCGTCCGTCACGTCCTCGAAGGCGCCGTCGCCCAGGTTGCGATAGAGGCGGTTGGCCGGCCGGTTGGCGGCCGGGCCCGCCGAAGTGGCGGCTTCCGGCGCCCCGGGAACCGGGCCGCTCTGGACCAGGTAGACATCGAGCAGTCCGTCCTCGTCGAAGTCCAGCAGCGCTGCGCCTCCCACCAGGAGCTCGGGGTAGTTGTAGTCGCCGACCGCGCCGTTGCGGTGGACGAAGTCGAGTCCCGCTTCGGAAGCGCGCTCGACGAAGACTGGCCCCGGCACGGAAACCGCCGTCGACACGTCGGCGCCACCGTCCGCTTCGCCGCACGCCGGGAGAACCGCAGCCAGAAGGACCAGAGCGAAGGTGGAAGAACGCCGCATGGCCGCAGCAGACACTATCCGCGACACGCCCCCGGCTGCTCCCGGCGTGGATTCACGAAGCCGGTGAACAACCGGTCCGGCTCCGTTGACAGGAATCCGGCGCAGGTGATACAGATTTCTGTATGAAGACGACGCTGAACTTCGACGACCGCCTGATCAAGGCGGCCAAGGTACGCGCTGCCGAGGATGGCGAACCGCTGACTTGCCTGATCGAGCGGGCTATCCGGCAATACCTGCAGCCTCCGCAGCGAGCCGAGGAGCCGTTCAAGCTGAAGCTCGTCACCAAGCGGTTTCGCACCAGACCGGGTGTTGACTTCGCCGACCGCAACTCTCTCTACGACATCATGGACGGTCTGGATTGATCGCCGTCGATACCAACATCCTCCTCTACGCCCACCAGGACGGTTCTCCAAGGCAACGTTCGGCACAGGGCATTCTCTCCGCCCTGGCTGGGACCCTGACGCCCTGGGCAATCCCCGTCTTCTGCCTCGGCGAATTGATGCGCCTGCTCACGCATCCGCGGCTCGTCATCCCGTCCTACTCGCCGGAGAAGGCCTGTGACGCGATTTCCAACCTGCTCGAGACGCCGAGCCTTACACTCCTGCGGCCGGGACCGCATTATGCGCAACTCCTGCTCGAGGCCATCCGCGAGGTAAAGGCCGTCGGCAACCTCGTCTTCGACGCCCAGATCGTCGCGCTCTGCCGTGAGCACGGCGTCTCCAAGCTGTTCACGGAGGATCGTGACTTCGACCGCTTCAAGGGATTCCAGACGGAAAGACTCGAGATCTGAACTCGTTGTCCCGACCGCCCGAAACCCGAAGGAACAGGCACGGCGACTGAATAGACTCGCCCGAGGAGGACTCGCCTCATGTCTACGCCACAGCGCCGCCGTCGTCGCGGCCCATCCGCTCGCGAGACGGCCCTCGCCGCCTTCATCGCCATCGCCGCCCTGGCCGCGTTTCCGGCCGCTGCCACCGCCGAGGATCCGGTCTTCACCGCCCGCGGCAACCTGGCCATCCGCGGCTACGACCCGGTCGCCTACTTCACCGAAGGGAAAGCGGTCAAAGGCGACAAGGACTTCACGCTCGGCTGGCAGGGCGCCGACTGGCGCTTCGCGAGCGCCGGGAACCGGGACGCCTTCTCCGAAGATCCGGAGAAGTACGCACCCCAGTACGGCGGATACTGCGCCTGGGCGGTGAGCCGCAACTACACCGCCCCCACCGATCCGGACGCGTTCACCCTGGTCAACGGCAAGCTCTACCTGAACTACAACAAGAGGGTCATGAGGCAGTGGCTCGAGGACCGCGACCGGAACATCGAGCAGGCCGACGAGAACTGGCCCGCGGTTCTCGAGGAGTGACGCGCACCGCCGGCGCCGCTAACGCTCCGCCTGGAAGGCCCGGAGCGTGAAGCTCCTCGCCTTCAGCGACGTTCACCTGGACTCGAAGTTCGGCTGGGCGAGCCGCGAGGTCGCCCGGCGGCAGCGCCTGCGGCTTCGCGAGGGTGTGACCTGGGCGTTCGAGCAGGCCCGGCACGAGGGCGCTGCCGCGGTGCTGATCGGCGGCGACCTGTTCGAGCATGAGCTCGTGTCGCCGGACACGGTCGAGTTCCTTCGGCGGACGTTCGAGCAGTCGGGGCTCCAGGTCTTCGCCGCTCCCGGCAACCACGACTACGCGGACACGGAGAGTCCGTACCGGCGGATCGACTGGCCGGACAACGTCCACGTCTTCACCGAAACGCGCTTCACGTCGAGAGCGCTCGCCGACGGGTTGACGATCTGGGGCGCCGCCCACCGCAAGCCCGCGGACACGCCCGGCTTCTTCGACAACGGATTCCAGGTCGAGGGCTCCGGTACGCACATCGCCGTGTTCCACGGCGAGGAACGGAACGCCGCGTTCCAGGGCCAGTACCGGCACGCCCCGTTCGAGGGCGACCAGATCGCCGCCGCCGGCTTCGACCACGCCGTCGTGGGCCACTCCCACAAACCCGCCGACCGTCCGGCCTGGACCCGCCTCGGCTCGCTCGAACGGCTCAAGTTCAACGAGGCCTATGGCAGCGCCGTGATTCTGGAGATCGAGAATGGTCGCGTGACGCGTCGCCGGCTCGACCCGCGGCCCCCGGCCCTTCACACCCTGAGCGTCGACCTGACGGAGGTCGAGAACCCGGGTCAGGCCCGGGACCGGGTCCGCGATGCGCTCTCGGGCATGGCCGGCGCGGCTCGCATCCGGCTGATCGGCGAACCGGACGACCTTCACCTGCACGAGGATGACTTCGCCACCAGCTCGTTCGAACTGCCGGACGGAATCGAACAGGCGCTGGTCGACATCTCCGGTCTGACGCCGCCCTACGACCTGGAGCAAATCGAACAGGAGCCCACCGTTCGCGGCATGTTCGTACAGCGCGTCCGCGAAGGCGACCTGGACCCGGAAACCGAGCGGCTCGTGCTCCTCGCCGGCCTCCGCGCGCTGGACGGCCGGGAGGACCTCGCCGTGATCGACGAGCTTCGGATGGGCGCTTCCGAGGCGGACCCCCCGATCGGAGAGCCCGCGTGAAGATCCACCGCGTCCGCGCGCACGAGTTCGGCAAGCTCGACGGCGAACTCGACCTGGCGCCCGGAATGACCGTAATCCATGGCGACAACGAGGCCGGCAAGTCGACCTGGCTGCAGGCGATCTTCGCCGGTCTCTGCGGCCGGCGCCGCGGCCGTGGCGCCAACACCCTGGAAGAACGGGAGTTCGAGCGCCAGTACAAGCCCTGGAGCGGCGGCCAGTGGCGCGCCACCGTGAAGTTCGAACTCGACGATGGGCGCCGGATCGAGATCCAGCAGCGCGACCTCGACACGAAGGAAAGCGTCGCCCAGGACGCCGACACCGGGCGCGCCATCGGCGACGAGATCATCTACAGCGGCAGCATCGACGGCTCGCGGTTCCTCGGCCTGAACCGCCAGGTCATGCCGTCGACGCTGGTCATCGGCCAGGGCGACATCCAGAGACTGCGTCAGAAGAGCGAAAAGAGGGGCGACGAGGCCTCCGCGCTCAAGGAAGAGCTACAGCGGGCGGCAGCCTCGGCGGGCGGCGCCGCCACCGCCGTCGAGGCGCTCCGTACCCTGAGCGAGTACGCCAGCCAAGAGATCGGCCTGGAGCGCCGCAACTCCACCAGACCGTTGCAGCGGTCGATCGACCGCGCCGCCGGCGCCCGCGAGGCCCAGGAGCAGGGCAGAAGCCGCCACAAGCTGCGCACGAGCCTGGAGAACGAGCTGAGCGCTGCCCGCGACTGGGCCCGGAGCGCCAACGCCCTCGTCCAGGCATGCGAGAGCGTGCATGCCGAACGGGAACTCGGTCGGCTGGAGGCGCGCCTCGCCGAGATCGACCGGTTGGCGTCGAAGTTTCCCGACGGTGCCCCGCCGGCGCCCGGCGAAGAAAGCGCCGCTCCCAGCGCGGGAAAGAACGCCGGGCAGCGGACCCGCCCGGCCGAAGCGCCAGCCGGCGACAGCGAAGTGGCCCCGGAGGTCGCCGAAGCTGCAAGGACGTGGCGCGCGGCCACCGAAGCGCGCACCCTGCGCGAACAGTTGGGACCCGGCGAGACTCCGGCATCGGTCATCTCGAAGGCGGACGAGCCGACCCTGAGACGCGGGCTCGAGGTTCTTGAGCAACCGCCTCCGGATTCCCTCGAAGAGGCCGAACGGCGCGTCCAGGCGTTCCGCGACGAACAGGCTCAGTTCAGGCGCGAGCTCGAAGCGAGTTCCGGCTTCGGCCGCTGGCCCTGGATCGGGGCTATTGCCGGCAGCCTGGTCGTGGCGCTGGGCTTCTTCGACCTCCTGCCGCGAGCGATCAGCATCGCCGGTGCTCTTCTCGCCTTCGTCAGCTCGGTCCTCATCTACCGCGCGCAGAGACGCCTGTCTCCCCAACCCGAAGCCCATGAACAGGCGCAGCGTGGCATGGACAGGGCCGACGCCGAGGCGGACCTGAGGGACCTGAAGCGGAGGCACAGGCGCAGAGACCGCCAGATCGAGGAACTCAGACAACAGCTCGCGTCCCTCGGTTTCGAAGCCGACGCGGATGCCGTGCGAACCGCCCTCGCGGCACTCACGGAGTGCGAAGCCTGGGACCGCGAGCAGACTCTCTGGCTCAGCCGCGTGAAAGCGGCGCGTGAAGCGGAGACGACAGCCGAAGCCGCTCTCCGCACCGCGCTCGGCAGCCGCGGCCTGGAGGATCCGGCTGCCTCCGTCGCCGGCCTGCTCGATCGGTACGAGCAGAGCTGCCTCCGCAACGCCGGCGTGGCGGCGCAGCGGCTACAGGATCGGGAGCGGCGGCTACGGGACCAGCGAAACGACTGGGATCACCTGCAGCGGCTCCTCGGCGGCAGCGACCGCCGGAGTCTCGCGGCCAGGCGCGACGCGGCCGCGGATCAGGCGAGCCGGGCCGCGGACTCACTGCCGGCCGAGGCGGACGACTTCCGGAAGCTCGACGACGACGTGCTGGAACGAAAGCTGGTCGAGGCCCGTGCCGATGCGGTCGATGCCCGCATCGAGGTCAACCGGAAGCAGGTCGAACTCGCCGCCGACGGCGACCTCCCCTCGCTCGCCGAACTCGAAGAGGAGCAAGCCGCCGCCGAGCGCGAGGTCGTGCTCCTGCGTCGGGCAAGCGACATCCTCGACACGACCAGGGAACACCTGAAAGCAGCCCAGGACGAGGTCCATCGCATGCTCGCGCCGGACCTGCGCGAAGCGCTGGAGAAGCGGCTGAGCCTGGTGACCGACGGCCGCTACTCGGCCGTCCGTATCGACCCGGAAGAGGGAATGGAGGTGCAGCTCGAGGTCGAAGACGGCGTCTTCCGCTCCGCCACCGAGCTGTCGCACGGCACCGTCGACCAGACCTACCTGCTGCTCCGCATCGGCCTCGCCGAGGCGCTCGGCGACAGGAAGGAGTCCGCGCCCCTGTTCCTCGACGATGCGACCGTGCATTCGGACACCGACCGTACGATCCGCTTTCTCGACCTGCTGATTGCCCTCAGCGAGGAACGGCAGATCGTCGTCTTCACCCAGGAGGAGGAGGTCAGGGAGTGGGCCGCGCGAAGTCTCACGGGAGACGCCAGGCACCGCCTGATCGAACTTGGCCGGAACGGCCTTCCGGTCCAGCCGGGAGACGAGGCCGACCCGGTCAGCGAAGCGGGCGGAAGCGAGCCCGCGCCAGAGCCGGAACGCCAGCACAGCCTTCTATAATCGCCGCCCGATGCGCCGCCTCCTGATCGCCAACCGCGGCGAAATCGCGGTACGAATCGCCCGCGCGGCGATGGATTTGGGTATCGCCACCGTCGCGATCTACTCCGAAGACGACGCCAACGGACTCCACCTGCGGATCGCCGACGAGGCGGTAGCACTCGGCGGCCGCGGAGTGCGGGCCTACCTCGACATCGAGGACGTGGTCGCAAGGGCCGCCGCCGCGAACTGTGACGCGATCCACCCGGGCTACGGCTTCCTGGCCGAGAACGCCGACTTCGCCGCGGCCTGCACGGAGGCCGGCATCACCTTCGTCGGCCCGCGGCCGGAGGTCCTGGAGCTGTTCGGCGACAAGGGCCGGGCGCGTACGGCCGCGAGCGCCGCGGACGTGCCCGTGCTGCGGGGCACGGACCACACGACCACCCTGGAGGAAACACGCGAGTTCTTCGCCGCCCTCGGCGAGGGCGGAGCAATGATCATCAAGGCGCTCGGCGGCGGCGGCGGGCGCGGGGCCCGCATCGTCACGGCGGCCGGCGACATCGACCAGGCCTACGAACGCTGCGGCTCCGAAGCCGAACGCGCTTTCGGCAATGGCGGTCTCTACGTCGAGGAACTCCTCCCGCGCGCTCGTCACATCGAGGTCCAGCTCCTCGGCGACGAAGTCGGCGGCCTGGTCGACTTCGGCGAGCGCGAGTGCAGCGCCCAGCGCCGGCACCAGAAGGTGGTCGAAACGGCGCCGGCGCCGAACCTGGGGCCGGAAATCCGCCAGGCGATCATCGACGCGGCGCTCCGCCTGGGCGGCGCAGCCAGGTACAGCAGTCTCGGGACCTTCGAGTTCCTGGTGGATGCCGGCGACGGCGCGGGCGGAGACAACGGCGGCGCCGGCCGCTTCGCTTTCATCGAAACGAACGCACGCCTCCAGGTCGAGCACACGGTGACCGAAGCCGTGACCGGAGTGGACCTGGTGCAGGCTCAACTGCGCGTGGCCCGCGGCGAGTCGCTCGCGGACCTCGATCTCGAAGACCCGGACGCCCGCCGGGCGCGGGGCTTCGCGATCCAGGCCCGGGTCAATCTTGAGACCCTGGACGCCGACGGCAATGTTCGGCCCTCGTCCGGAGTCCTCGCCGCCTACGAACCACCGAGCGGCCCCGGCGTGCGAGTCGACGGCTGCGGCTACGCCGGCTACGAGCCGAACCCCGCGTTCGACTCGCTGCTCGCGAAGGTGATCGCCCACTCGCCCTCGGAAGACTTCGCCGCCAGCGTCAAGCGGACCTCCCGGGCCCTCGACGAATTCCGCATCGGCGGCCCCTCGACGAACATCCCCTGGCTCCAGAGCGTCCTTGCCCATCCGGACTTCGAGGCCGGTCGCCTCTACACACGCTGGCTGGACGACAACGCCGGGGATCTGGCGGCGGCGGCCTCCAACGGCCGCAGGCCCCGCTTCGTCCCGGCCGCCGATCCTGGCGCCGGCGGCCAAGCCCCCTCCGCCGAAGACAGCGCCCGTGACAGCGGCTTCGCCGGCGCCCGCGTCGACACGGCCGATCCCCTGGCCCTGTTCGCCTACGACCAGGAGACAAAGGCCGCGCAACCGGAACGGATGGACGATGCCGGCGCCTCGCCCGTGCCGGCGGACGGCGCCGAAGGCGCCACGGGAATCGCCGCGCCGATCCAGGGCACGATCGTCAGCATCGACGTCGAGGAAGGCGAAGAGGTCCTGCGTGGCCAGCAGGTCGCCGTGATCGAGGCGATGAAGATGGAGCACGTGCTCCGAGCCGACACGAGCGGAACGGTGCTTCGGGTAACGATGGCCGCCGGCGACACGATCCGGGAGGGCTATCCCCTCGTCCTCGTCGAAGGCGCCGAGGGCGGCGAGGCGGCGGACGCCGCCATCGAGATCGATCCGGACTACATCCGGCCCGACCTGGAGGAGAACATCCAGCGCCACGCCTACACCCTGGACGAGAACCGGCCGGAGGCGGTCGCCCGGCGACGCCGGTTCGGCTTCCGGACGCCCCGCGAGAACATCGAGCAGCTCGTGGACTCAGGGTCCTTCAAGGAGTACTGGCCGCTGATCGTGGCCCGCCAGCACCAGAAGTTCAGCGACGAGAAGCTGCGCGAGTACACGCCGGCCGACGGCGTGGTCGCCGGCACCGCGTCGATCAACGGCGACCTCTTCGACGACGAGAGGTCGCGGGCGATGGTGCTCTCGTACGACTACACCGTCCTCGCCGGCACCCAGGGCGGCCGCAACCACTACAAGCAAGACCGCCTGTTCGACCTGGCGAACCGTTACATGCTGCCGCTCATCTTCTTCACGGAAGGCGGCGGCGGCCGGCCGGGCGACGACTACACGGGTCCCCGCGTAGCGTTCGACACCTACACCTTCACCCAGTTCTCGAAGCTCTCCGGCCTCATCCCGCTGGTCGGCGTGAACAACGGCCGCTGCTTCGCCGGCAACACGGCGCTGCTCGCCTGCTGCGACGTGATCATCGCCACCAAAGCGTCGACGATCGCGATGGGCGGTCCCGCCATGATCGAGGGCGGCGGGCTCGGCATCTACACGCCGGAGGAAGTCGGCCCGATGTCCTTCCAGGTGACGAACGGCGTCGTCGACATCCTGGTCGAGGACGAGGAAGAAGCGGTCGACGTGGCGAAGGAGTACCTCTCCTACTTCCAGGGGCCGACCTCCGACTGGGAGGCCCACGACCAGCGGCCGCTGCGCCACGTGGTCCCGGAGAACCGGCTCCGCCTCTACGACATGCAGGAGATCGTCCACACGATCGCCGACGTCGGCTCCGTGCTCGAGATCCGGCCGAAGTTCGGGATCGGCGTGATCACGGCGTTTATCCGGGTCGAGGGCAGGCCGATGGGAGTCATCGCGAACAACCCGCACCACCTGGCGGGCGCGATCGACTCGGACGGTTCCGACAAGGGCGCCCGCTTCCTCCAGCTCTGCGACGCCTTCGACATCCCCGTGCTGAGCCTGATGGACTGCCCCGGAATCATGGTCGGGCCGGACCACGAGAAGACCGCCCTGGTCCGCCACTGCGCCCGCATGTTCAACACCGGCGCCAACCTCTCCGTGCCCCTGTTCGGCGTCGTCGTCCGCAAGGCCTACGGCCTGGGCGTGCAGGCCATGTGCGGCGCGAGCGCGCTGGTCGGCTTCTTCACTGTCGGCTGGCCGACAGCCGAATTCGCCGGCATGAACATCGAGGGCGCGGTCAAACTCGGCTACCGGAAGGAGCTTGCCGCGATCGAGGATCCGGAGGAGCGCCGGCTCGAGTTCGAGCGACGGGTCGAGGCGTCGTACGAACGCGCCAAGGCCGTCAATGCCGCGGCCGGGGGCGGTCTCGACGACGTGATCGATCCGGCGGAGACGCGCTCCTGGATCGCGGAGAGCATGAAGCGGCTACCCAAGCCGCCGCCCCGGACCGGCAAGAAGCGGCCCTACATCGATACCTGGTAGCGGACGTCAGTCCGCCCGGTGCGCCGGCTTGATGTCGGTCAACGAGAAGTCGTCGCGCTTGAACAGCAGCGGGAGGTTCTTCTGGCGCGCGAGGGCATAGGCGAAGGTGTCGCCGAAGTTCAGGCGGGCCGGGTGACGGCCCTTGCCGAACCGCCGATACGCCTCAACAGCGACAAGCGCCTGATCCACGTCGACCGGTTCGATCTCGACGAAAGGAAGCAGGAGGAACTCGTCAAAGGCGGCGGACGCCAGTGCCTTCCCGGCGGTAACGGCAGCCAACTCGACCACCGAACCGGCCGAGAGAACCGCGCCGCCGGCATCCAGGATGCAGTCCCGAAAGGCCCGCATTTCCTGCTCCTCATGAAGGATCGCGACGACCGCCGAAGAATCGACGGCGATCACTTTGGCAGTCCCCGCTCATCGTAGAGCTTCTCGAAGAGCGTCTCGGACAGAGGCCGGTCCGGATCAAGCGTCGGGTCGGCAGCCAGAGCCTCAGCCCGCAACTGCGGCCCCCTCTCGGCGAGCTTCATCAGCGCGGCCCGAATCTCCTCGCGGCTGCACTTCCTAACGCCCCGCTTCTCCTCGAGCGCCTCGATCGCGCTCTCGATCACCTTGACCTTGCTGCCGCGGACGCCTCCGTGCAGGACCTTGGCCAGGTACTCCACGCGCTCGTCGAGGTCCGGTCGGTGCGCGATATTGATCGCCATATCGAACTCTCCGCTCCTGGTCGCCAGCCTCGACGGCCATCCATCGTAGCATCGATCGTAGCGAACAGGCGGCGGGCAGGGCCGACTATTCGGCCGTCCCGTTCAGCACCATGTACATCCGCTGGACCCCGCGGAGGTCCACCCGGACGCGCGCCGGCGGCAGGTTCTCCGCGTGGTGGGACAGCTCGATCCGCTCCACCGCGTCCTCCGCGGAGACGCCCTCGGCGTGCAGCGCCGAGACGACCTTCCACAGTTCCCGATGAAAGGTCTGGACGTGGTCGATCAGCTCGCGGTCGCGGAAGTACGGGCCGTGACCGGGAAGGATGAGGTCGAAGTCGAGTTGCTTCAGCCGTTCGAGGGTCGCCGGCCACTCGTTGACCCAGCCGTCTCCCGGCCACGGCGGGCCGCCGAGCATCATGTCGCCGGTGAAGACCAACCGCTCCGCGGGCAGGTAGACGACGACATCGCCACCGGTGTGGGCGCGGCCCAGGAAGTGGAGCTGGATCTCCCGCCCGCCGCGAAAGAACGTCATCTTCTCCGCCAGCGTCGTGTCCGGAGGCACCGGGTCGATCTCGGCGGTCGACGCGACGTGGGCGGCCTGAATGCTGATCTGCGTCTCGAGCGCCTCCCGCTCCTCGTCGGAAGCCATCTCCAGAGCCGCCCGCATCTCCTCCAGCGCCTGCCTGTCCCGCTCTGAAGAACCCTTGAAGGTGTGCTCCTCGAGCGGCGCCGTCGCCATCTTGTGGCGCGTGTACTCATGCCCGACGACCCGCACGCCGGGGCCGAACGCCTGATTGCCGTGGGCGTGGTCGTAGTGGAAGTGCGTGTTGACCAGGGTGCGGATCGGCTCGTCCGTGATCTGCGCGATGCCCTCGATCAGAGCCCGACCGGCGGCCGGCGTGATGTGGGAGTCGACGACCAGGACGCCCTCTTCGGTCACCACGACCATCGCATTGCTGCGCGTGACCATGGCGCCGGTCCCGGAGACGAAGTAGACGCCCTCGGCCACCTCCTCGAAGCGGTGGGTTTCCGTCTCGATGACCTGTTCCCCGGCAGCCAGACCTCCGGCCAGAAGCACCGCGGCGAGCACGCCCGGAACGGTCCTGATCGATCGACTCATGTCCACTCCTCTTCTTCCGGTTGTCCCGTGAGAGTACTCAGTCGGCCCAGCCGAGCGCCCGGGCACGGTGGACGATCTGCTCCGCGGCGCCCGGGAAACCGAGTCGCTCCGTGTTGAGGACCAGGTCGTAGTGCCGGGGATCGTCGCAGTCCCGCGCGTAGTACTCGCGGTGGTAGCGGACCCGGTTCGCGTCACGGCGGACGACCACCGCATCGGCTTCCTCTTCCGGGACGCCCATCACGTCGACGGCCACTCGCTTCCTGAACTCCGGTCCCGCGACGAGGCGCACATGGAGCGCGTCCTCCCGCCAGGCCAGGACGGCGGCCGAGGCGCGGCCCACGAACACGCAGTGTCCCTCGGCGGCGATCTCGCAGACGACGCTGCGAGTGATTCGAACCAGGTTGCCTTCGCCGATCGGCTGACCGATCGGCGGCGCCGGCAGGAACAGGTCGGGAAGCTGGGCACTGGCCACCCGGGCCAGCCGCTCGATGAAACCCGGCGGCCGGTCCTCGCGCGCCTGGACCTCCTCGGGCGGAACACCCGCGCGATCCGCCACCTCATCGATCAGCGCGTTGCCGACCACCCGCCACCCGAGCCGCTCCGCCACCAGCGTCGCTACCTGGGTGCCGCCGGATGCGTACTGCCTCGAGATCGTGATCAGCATCGGTTACCTCCTACTGCCTGCTGCGTACTCAACGAACCGCTCCGCGAGTGGCCGCCGGCGCCGATGCTTCCCGCTTCACCGCGAGTTCGGCATCAGCGCGCGCCGCGGCCCTGAACGCCTTCCGGATCAACAGGTCCATCCGCCGCAGGTCGGAACTCGCCAGGTAGAACACGATCGCCACCACGACGGCGAGCAACGAGGCCAAACCGACCGCGACCGGCGCTCCCCAGACTTCGGCCAGAGCGCTGATCGGCGCTACGCCGAGCATCGGCAGCGAGAACGACATCGTCAGGAAACCGGACACGCGACCCCGTACCGAATCCGGGATCAGGACATGGATCGCCGTGTTGTTCAGCGTCGTGTAGATCGCCTGGAAGGCCGAACCCGCCAGCACCAGAGGCAGACCGAGCCAGAACCACGGACTGAGCGCGAAGCCCATCATGAACAGGCCGAAGGCGAAGACGCTGGTCATCATCAACCGGAGTCGGCGGGTCGAGTAGGACCGCCACGCCACGAACGCGGCCCCCAGTACGCCGCCGACACCCGCGGCTCCGCTCAACGCTCCAAGGCCGCCCGCGCCCACCTGCCAGATGTCCTCGGCAAAGACGACGAGCAGGGTCTGGAAAGGCATGACCAGGAACATCGGCACGAGCCCGAAGAACAACAGGACGAGGACCAGCCGGTTCTCCGCCACGTACCGGAAGCCCTGCCCCATGTTCTGGAGCATCGAGTGCTTCGAGGGGTCGGCCACCGGCGCCCGATGGACTCCCAGCATGCCCGCAAGGGCGAGAGCATAGAGGCCGGTGTTGATCGAGTAGGCAACGTTCACGCCCGCGGCCCAGATCAGGAAGCCGCCCACCGCCGGCCCCACGACCCGGGTCACGTTGACCGCGGTCATGCTCAGCGCCATCGCGTTCGTCAACCGCCGCCGGCCCACCACGTCGGCAACGATGGCGTTGCGCGCCGGCATGACGAAGGGGAAGACCGCCCCCACCACCGTCACCTGGACCAGGATGTGCCAGTAGTCGAGGTTCCCGCTCACGAGCAGGGAGAGCACGATCACCTCGGCAACCACCACCGTCGCCTGCCCGGCGGCCACCAGGCCCCTGCGTTCGAAGCGGTCGGCCGCAACGCCTCCGACCGGGCCCAGACTGAGCATCGACAGCGCCACCATCAGGCTGACCAGCCCCAGCGCGAACTCGCTGCCGGTCAGGGAGAAGACGAGCCACGAACGGACGACCAACTGGCCCTGCATGGCCAGGAAGAAGGTCGTGTTCGACAGGTAGAGCCAGCGGAACTGGGGTATCCGCAGCGACTCCCACATGCCACCGCGGCCCGGCGGCGGCCCTGGGGTCCGACTGGGGAAACGTTGGACGGTCATCAGTTGGGCACCAGCCTCGCGGCAGGGTATCCCGGAGCGCGCTGGCCAGGTCAAACCGCTGCTACACTCCGGCGTCCTCGCGCCGCGACCGGCGAGTCTCACCCGGTCATGCCGACGTAGCTCAGTGGCAGAGCAGCTGATTCGTAATCAGCAGGTCAGCGGTTCAAATCCGCTCGTCGGCTCCACTTCGACTCGTCAAACGGCGTGCTAGTTTCCGGACCTCTCTCTAACAGATCGAGGAGGTGGTCCATGAGGCTGCACCGGTTTCTAGCCCTCGCCGCCGTCGCTCTCCCGGCGCTCGCGCTCGCGGCCTGCTCTCCGCAGGCGGAGGCGACTGACGCGGACATTGTCGCCGAGGCGCCGTCCGAAGACGCGAGCTTTCCGCTGAGCGCCAAGGGCTCGTGGACGATGGAGCGCTTGCTCGCCCTCGACCACGAGAGCACTGTCGCTCTGTGGAAGACGCTTCCCGCCGCCGGCATGGCGGAGCTCAACGGCCACTACCAGGGAGTCATCCCGAACGCCGGCGACACGGAGCGTCAGACCCGCACCTCCGGCTTCATGTACGACGAAGATTCCGTGCGCGGCTACTGGCTCGGCAAGGCCTACCGGCCGCTGACCGAGACCGAGGGCGAGGGCTACAACCGCTGGCGTTTCGCGGACCGCACCATCGTCCGCAACGGACGCTTCGCGACCCGCCTGGGACCCTCCCTGATCGACGGCAATCCCTCGTACATCATGGACTACGGCGCGTTCAACGACACGACCCTCGTCGACGAGATCCGCAGGCTCGACGAGGGCGTCTACCTCGGCGTCGGCACGACCGCGACCGAGGACGGCGGCCGCAGCGCGCCCGGCCACTTCGCCCTGGTTGGCCCGACCGACGAGTGGATCGGCGCCGAGGAGTGACGCGGCAAGTGTGGCGGTTCGCGGCTTGCCTTGCCGCCGTCACCGCTCTGGCGTGCCAGGCCGATGACCCCGGAGCGGACGAGCAACCCGAGCCCGCGCGCCCGGTCTACGTCACCCAGGAGTGGAGCCCGCCGAGCGCTCCGGCCGAGGCGAGCGAACTCGTTTCGCGACAGCCATGCGCGAACCACGATCCGCTGCGTCAGGCTTTCTTCGGGGACCTCCACACCCACACTGCTTTCTCGCTCGACGCTCTCGGTCGCGGCGGCTTCCAGACCCCTGACGACGCGTACCGTTTCGCTCGGGGCGAAGCGCTGACGCTCGGTCCGGTCGACGACGCGGGACAACCGACGCGCGTCGCCCAACTCGTTCGGCCGCTCGACTTTGCGGCCGTTGCCGACCACTCGGAGTGGCTGGGCGAAGTCTCCCTCTGCACCGACCCGTCCTCGCCCCTCTACGACGAACCGGCCTGCCGCGGAATGCGGCCGGGAAGCACCGCCGAGGAGCGCGCCGCCTGGTTCGACCACCGGGTAACCGGACGCGTGCCGGGGCTCTGCGGCGAGGATGGCGGTATCTGCCGCGCAGGCCTGCTCACCGCCTGGGGCCTGACCCAGGACGCAGCCGAACAGCACTACGACCGGTCGAGCGACTGCTCCTTCACCACGTTCCACGGCTGGGAGTACACCCGCAGTCCGGGCGCCTCCAAGGTCCACCGCAACGTCATCCTGCGCAACGAGATCGCTCCGGAGCTGCCGATCTCCTGGATGGACGCCGACCGGCCGCTGGACCTCTGGACCCGGCTCAAGAGCCGCTGCAACGACACCGGCACCGGCTGCCAGGCGCTGACCATCCCGCACAACCCGAACATCTCGAACGGGCAGATGTTCACCCTCGACTGGGGCGACGCTCCGATCGCCGAGCAGCAAGCCCAGGCGACCCTCCAGGCCGAGATGGACGCCCTGGTGGAGATCATGCAGGCGAAGGGCGACTCCGAGTGCCGGCGCGGCATGTGGGGTGTCGTTGGCGGCGAGGACGAGTTCTGCGACTTCGAGAAGGTCCGATTCATCGACGGCGAACAGCCGCCCGACTGCGAGGACGGCACGGGCGCTGGCGGGCTGCGTGGCCAGGGCTGCCAGTCCCGGCTCGACTTCGTGCGATACGCGCTGATCGAGGGGATGGCCCACGAGGAGCACCTGGGCGTCAACCCGATGCAGTTCGGGATCACCGCCTCGACCGACGGCCACAACGGCCTCCCGGGCGACACGGACGAGTACGACTACCAGGGCCAGAACGCGAACGTCGACTCGGACCTCGAGAAGCGGTTCACCACGCCCGCATACGCCCCCCACCGGCTCCGAAACCCCGGCGGCCTGATCGGCATCTGGGCCGAGGAAAACTCACGCGACTCCCTGTTCGACGCCATGCTCCGGAAGGAGACCTTCGGCACCAGCGGCGTGCGGATCAAGGCGCGGCTGTTCGGCGGCTGGGACCTCCCCGATCTCTGCTCCAGCAACGACATGATCGCCGACGCCTACGAGAGCGCGACGCCGATGGGCAACGTGCTGCCGGGCGGCGACGGTTCCGGGGCGCCGACGCTGTTCGTATCGGCCATCGCCGACCTCGGCACGGCCGAACACCCGGGAACGCCCCTGCAGCGGATCCAGATCATCAAGGGCTGGGTCGGCGACGGCGGCCTGTTCCACGAACGCGTCTTCGACGTCGCCGGCGACCCGGACAACGGCGCCGACGTGTCCAGGGCGACTTGCGAACGAAGCGGCGACGGCGCCGCGTCGCTTTGCGCCACCTGGACCGATCCCGAGTTCGACCCGTCGCGCTCCACCGTCTACTACGCCCGGATCCTGGAGAACCCGAGCTGCCGCTGGAACGCACTCCAGTGCATCGCCCTGCCCGAAGACGAGCGCCCGGCCGCCTGCGCCGAACCGGACCAGCCGTGGCGCATCCAGGAACGCGCCTGGACCTCCCCGATCTGGCACGACGCGCCCGATCAGCAGCAAGGAAGCACACCATGAAGCCACCGACCTTCCTCCTTGTGAGCGCCGTTGCTCTCGCACTCGCGAGCGCCGCCGGCGCTCAACCCGCACAACTGATCGACGGCAGCCTCGAATCCGACCTCGTGCCGTCGCCGGTCGAGTACTACGCTCTGCTGCCGCCCGGCTACGACGAGACGGACGAGCCGCTCCCGCTGGTCCTGAACCTCCACGGCGGCGGAGGCAGCCGCGACGTGCTGGGAGTGCGGCAGCGGCCGATCTTCACCGGCATGTGGGAGGCCGGCACGCTGCCGCCGATGGTGATCGTCACGCCAAGCGTCACTCCCCGCTGCTTCTACATGGACTTCAAGGACGGCTCCGAGAAGTGGGAGTCGTTCCTGATCGGGCCGTTCCTCGCCCACCTGCGGGAGACCTTCAACGTCCGCACGGATCGCCGCGGCACCCTGGTCACCGGCATCTCGATGGGAGGCATGGGCTCGCTCAGGCTGGCGTTCAAGTATCCCGAGACGTTCGGCGCCGTCGCCTCGATGGAACCCGGCATCTCGCCGATCGACGACTGGGCCGACATGCGTCCCAAGCACCGCTTCTGGCGGGGCGACGCCCTGATGGAGACGATCTACGGCAGCCCCGTCGACCGCGAGTACTGGAACGCGAACAACCCGGCGACGATCGCCCAGACCAGGGCCGACGCGATCCGCGAATCCGGCATCAGGATCTTCCTGGAAGCGGGAGACGAGGACGCATTCTGGCTCTATGAGGGCACCGAGTTCATGCACCAGGTGCTCTGGGACCAGAGAATCCGCCACGAGTACCGCCTCTACTACGGCGCCGACCACGTCGGCCGCACGCTGGGTCCCCGGACCGAAGAGGCCTACCTGTTCCTGGCCAGCACTCTGACCGACCCGGAGCCCGACCCTGGCGTTCAGGCCACCCGCCAGCGGATCGACCCGTTGAAACGGAACCTCACCGAGGCCGACCACTACGAGGTCGACAAAGCGCTGATCAAGGGCGGCGACGGTCAGTAGCGCCCGAAACCCAGCGTGGGTGCTGGCGGACCCAGGCCGGCCCGCCGCTGCACCGTTGACACACCGCCCTAACGCGCTTAGGTTGCCCGGCGAACCTCCGAGGATCTTCAAGATGAGCGAACCGACTGCAACGTCACGGTGGGCAACATGCGCCACCGCTCTACTCCTCCTGCTGGCAGCCGCCTGCGGCGGCAACGGCGATTCGCCCGCGGCAGCACCCACCGCCGGCAACGTCGACGACGAGCGGATCATCCGCGCGGCAGAGGACGAGCCCGGCAGCTGGCTGACCTACGGCCAGACCTACAAGGAGCAGCGCTTCTCCACGCTCGACCAGATCACGCGAGAGAACGTCGCGGACCTGAAGCTCGCCTGGTCCAAGCCGATCGGCGGTCCCTCGGAGCGGATGCAGGGTACCCCGCTGGTCGTCGACGGGGTCATGTACGCGACGAACGGCTGGGGCGTGATCTACGCACTGGACCCCGCGACCGGCGAGGAAATCTGGACCCACGACCCGCAGACGGACCGCACCTACGTGAAGTACTCCTGCTGCGGCGGGGTCGCGAACCGCGGCGTCGCGGTCTACCGGGGGAAGGTCTACGTCGCCCTGTTCGACGGCCGGCTGGTGGCGGTCGACGCGGCGACTGGCGAGGAGGTCTGGGACGTCGACACCTGGCATCCTTCGGCGCTTGGCCGCTTCAACATCACCGGCGCCCCGCGCGCTGCCGGGGGCAAGGTGTTCATCGGCCAGGGCAGCTCCGAGAGCGGCAAGCGCCGCGGCTACGTTTCCGCCTACGATGCCGAGACCGGCGAGCTCGCCTGGCGCTTCTACCTCGTTCCGGGCGACCCGTCCAAGCCGTTCGAGCACCCGGAGATGGAGATGGCGGCCAGGACCTGGGGCGGCGAGTGGTGGAAGATGGGCGGCGGCGGCACCGCCTGGAACTCGCTCGTCTACGACGAGGAGCTCAACCTGCTCTACATCGGGGTCGGCAACGGCGCCCCCTGGTCGCGCCAGGTCCGCTCACCGGGCGGCGGCGACGACCTCTTCCTGACCGCGATCGTGGCCGTCGACGCGGACACCGCCGAGATGAAGTGGTACTACCAGACGGTCCCCGGCGACAACTGGGACTACAGTTCGGCGATGGACATCGCCCTCGGCGAGCTGACGGTCGACGGCGTCGAGCGCAAGGTCCTCCTCCAGGCGCCGAAGAACGGCTTCTTCTACGTGATCGACCGCGAAACCGGCGAACTGCTGCGCGCCCATCCCTACACGGACAGGATCGACTGGGCCACCCACGTCGACATGGAGACCGGCCGGCCGATCGAGAATCTTGACGTGGTCTTCGAGGAGAAGCCTCAGTGGATCACGCCCGCGAACGCCGGCGCCCACAACTGGGAGCCCATGTCCTGGGACGAGGAGCGGGGCGTCATGTACTTCTACTACCACGACTACGCGAACTTCTACGCCCTGCCCGAGGAGTTCGTCGAGACCGGCACCTACACGATCCGGCCGTGGGGCCTGAGTCTTGGCGTCGCCTCCGGCGCCTACCGCCAGAGGCTCCAGGAGCAGGCCGGCCCGCGCCCGGAAGACAGGGGCTTCCTCGTCGCCTTCGACCCCCTCTCCGGCGAGAAAGTCTGGGAGAACCGGCTGCCCTCGGCCTTCAACGGCGGCGTGCTGGCAACGACGACCGGCGTCCTGTTCCACTGCGGCGGCGGCGGTGACTTCAACGCCTACAACGCGGACAACGGCGAGAAGCTCTGGGAGTTCGACGCCTACGGATCCTTCTCGTCGTCCATCATCACCTACATGGAAGGCGACACGCAGTACGTCGCCACGATGGTTGGCGGGAGCACACGGTACGACCGGCCCGGCGAGCTGCTCGTCTTCTCGCTCGACGGCGGTGCCACCCTTGCCGAACCGCCCGCGCGTGACTACTCGATCCCCGAGCAACCGCCGCTGACCGCCGACGAAGAGACCATCGAACACGGCAACACGCTCTACCACGAGCACTGCGCGCTATGCCACCGCGGCCTCGGCCAGAGCTCGATCGTCGCAGCCACTTCACCTGACCTGCGCCGCATGTCCCCCGAAGTCCACGACG
The DNA here is from genome assembly GCA_965220845.1 of Candidatus Multivorans sp. Taxonomy (GTDB): domain Bacteria; phylum Acidobacteriota; class Thermoanaerobaculia; order Multivoradales; family Multivoraceae; genus Multivorans. The sequence continues at coordinate 1,745,850 of CBDCRA010000005.1, read as the reverse complement.
ACTTCATGGCGATCGTCCAGGACGGCCTGCTGCCCCTCGGCATGCCCGGCTACGCCGAACTCTTCGACGAGGAGGCAACGACGGCGATCCACCAGTTCGTCATTTCGAAGGCAATGGAGTTGCGGGCCGCGCAGTAGCCGATCGGACCACTGGGTGCGCCGGCGTCCCCGCCGGCATCCGGGCGCGGCCGCGAAGCGGCGAGCCATACTCCAACCCCGATGAAGCTCGTTCTCGACTGCGATCCCGGACTCGATGACGCCATCGCGATCCTCGTCGCGGCGCACCACGCCGATCTGATCGGGATCACGACCGTCGCCGGCAACGTCGGGATCAACCGCACGACCCGCAACGCGCTGGTCGTCGCGCAACTGGCCGGCCTGGACGTGCCGGTCCACCGGGGCGCCGCGCAGCCTCTGGCCGGCCCCGCCGTCGACGGCGCCCGGATCCACGGCGAAACCGGCCTGGGCGACGCGGCACTACCAGACCTCACCCGGTCCGAAGCGTCAGACGACGCGATCGCCTACATCTGCGACACCGCTCGCTCCGTCGACGATCTGCACCTGCTCACGATCGGCCCGTTGACGAACGTCGCGCTCGCACTCCAGCGCGACCCCGACCTCCGCCGCCATCTGGCCAGCCTGACGATCATGGGCGGCGGCGCGCACATCGGCAACATCACTCCGGTCGCCGAGTTCAACATCTGGGCGGATCCAGAGGCAGCCGCCGTCGTCTTCGAGAAGGCCGCTCCGGTCACCATGGTCGGCCTGGACGTCACGAACAAGGTCGTCGTCGGCGCTGAAGAGACCGCGCGGATGCGCGCCGCTGGAACGCCGGCAGCCGACCTCGCCGCCGATGTCACCGACTTCCTACGCGAACGCTTCCGGGAGTATGTCGGACAATCCGTCGTTCCTCTGCACGACGCGACGGCGGTGATCTCCGCGACGCACCCGCATCTGTTCGAGCGGTCGCGGCATCCGATCGCGGTGGAGCTGAGCGGAGCGCATACGCGCGGCATGACGGTCGCCGACCTGCGGCCTGCCGCCCTCGGCAGAGCGCTGGATCAGCCCAGCCCTCCGACTAGCGACGTCGTATGGGACGCCGATGTCAACGCGGTCCGCGAGCTGATCATCGAGGCGGTCCTGGCCTACTAGCCACTGGGTGAGCCGGCTCCCCCGCCGGCATCAAGTGCGATGCCGCCGAGCGGCGAGCCCAAGTCCTTCAGTCACTCGCGTCCACGATCCGCCCGGCCCGCTGATCCATGTCGTTCTGGTGCAGCACCAGGTGGTCCACTGAGCCGTCGTCGCCTCGTCCGAACGTGATCTGCGCATCGACGACACGGTAGAAGTACTTCGTCTCGGATTCGGGGAACACCTCGAAGCGCGGCTGCCCGGTGAGCTGGACGAACAGCCGGTCGCCCTGTCGGGTCACCGTGAAGACGACGTTCTCGGCGAGCTGATACGTCCCGACGTAGTCGTCGTACACCGCCGGATCGACCTCGACGGCAGTCCGGAACGCCGGAGGCAGGACGAGCCGGTAGCGTTGCTCCAACAGGTGGAAGCCCAGGTCGTCGACGCTGTCGCCGGAGTTCGACAGCACGACGACGCCGGTCTGCGACTCAAGGTCGAAGCCGAGGAACGAGCGGTAGCCGCCGGTGCCGCCGTTGTGCCAGTGGAGCTCGCGGTCGTGGCCGCTGCGGATGACCCAGCCAAGGCCGATCTGCATGCCAGGTGCCGGGAACTCCCGGCGCGCGGCGTGGGTGACACCGATCTCGTCATCCAACGGAGACTCGCGTAGCCCGAGATTCACCTCGACGAAGGTCAGCATGTCGTTCACCGTCGAGCGCAGGGCTCCCGCACCAGCGAGGGTCGGAAGATCCCAGTTCGCCACGGGCCTGAGCTGCACGCTGTGGCCGAGAGCCAGCCGTTCCTGCTGGGACGGTGACAGGGTGATCGACGTGTCCGACATCCCGAGAGGCTCGAGCAGCCGCCTGGACACCAGCGTCTCGTACTCCGTGTCCTGGCTGAGCGCCAGCGCGTGTCCCAGGAGACCGGTGCCGAGGTTCGAGTACTCGACCTCCGCCCCGATGTCCCGCTGCAGTTCGTGCGAGGAAAGGAACTCGTAGAGCTGGGCAACCGAGTAGTCGGCGTACGGGTTCCCCGCGTCGGCCGGCCGGAAGTTGTCCGGCATGCGCGGCAGTCCTGAGCTGTGTGTCGTCAGGTGCAGCAACGTGATCTCGGCGCCGTTCCGCGTCGGCACGGTGGCCTCCGGACCGAGCAGACGCTGCACGGGCGTCTCGAAGTCGACGGCACCCTCACCAGCCAAATCCGCCAGCAGAATCGCCGTGAACACCTTGGTGATCGAGCCGATCTCGAAGACGGTGTCGCCGTCCGCTTCCCGTGGGTCATCCGTGGCAAGCCGTCCGTAGCTCACGACGCGGCGCTGCCCGTCTTCCACGACGCCAACCACGATGCCGACGCTCCGCTTCTGTTCGTCGATCCGCTCCACCAGAATCCGGCGAATGGCCTCGTCGGCCGGGACTGAAGAGACGTCCTGAACCGCGAAGCAGACCGCGGACACCAGCAGAAGCCCGAACAGGAAGGCGTTGATTCGTCTCGTCATCCGATCTTCTCCCCTCTCTCGCGCCGCCGATTCGCAGCGACGGCGGCCATCCTCCTATACGCAGGTCAGGCCAGTTTGATCCGTATCATCTCTCCCATGTGCGGCCGGTACACGCTTCGCTCGAAGGCCCGATCCGTCGGCGCGCACTTCGAGCTCGATGAGTTGCCGGACCTTGAGCCCCGCTACAACATCGCGCCGACCCAGCACGTCGCGGTGGTCGCGCTGAACCGCGAAGGCCGGCGCGCCCTCGGCCCGATGCGCTGGGGCTTTCCGCGGAAACGCGGGGGTCCCCAGATCAACCTCCGCGATGACACTGCGGTCGAAGCGCCCAGGTTCCGCAACCTGCTGAGCCGGAGGCGTTGCCTGGTCGTCGCCGACGGCTGGTACGAGTGGCAGCCGCAGCCCGACGGCACCCGCCTGCCCCACTACATCCGGATGCCCGGCGGCGGCCCCTTCGGCTTCGCCGGGGTCTGGAATCGGACACCGGACGGCCTTGCCTGCACGATCCTCACCTGCGCGGCCAGCGAGGCGATCGCAGCGATCCACGACCGGATGCCGGTGATCGCCCAACCGCCCTACGAGCAGTGGCTCGACGGTCCGCTGCAGGATCCGGAAGCGCTGGCCGAGCACCTCGATACCTACTCCGGGGAACTCGAGTTCTTCCCCGTCTCGAACCGTGTCGGCAACTACCGCAACGACGATTCGTCCCTGGTCGATCCGGTCTGAGTCAGGCCGAACGACCGCCAGATGAAGTACATCGCCGGGAACACGAACAGAACCCCGAGGAAGACCGTCGCCAGGCCGCCGACCATCGGCGCCGCGATCCGCTTCATCACGTCGGCACCGGTGCCGGTCGACCCCAGGATCGGCACCAGGGCGACGAAGGTGGTCAGCACGGTCATCGTGATCGGGCGCACCCGCCGCACGGCGGCCTCGATCACCGCCTCCCGCAGATCGCGCAGCGTCGCCATCGTCCCGGCGCTCTTGCGGCCGTCGTAGACCAGATCGAGATAGAGGAGCATCACGGCTCCGGTCTCGGCGGCAAGCCCCGCCAGCGCGATCATCCCGACCCACACCGCGACCGACCAGTTGTAGTTGAGCTGATCGAGGAGCCAGACCGAGCCGACGAGCGAGAACGGCACGGCCGACACGATGAAGGCCGTCTTGATCACCGATCGCGTGCTCAGGTACAGCAGCGCGAACGTCAGCACGAAGGTGAGAGGCACGATGAGCAGGAAGCGTTCGCGCGCCCGCTCCATGTACTCGTACTGCCCGGACCAGAGAAGCGTGTAGCCCGGAGGCAGCGATACCTTCTCGGCGACCTCCTCGCGCGCCCGGCGGATCCAGCCGCCGATGTCGCTGCTCTCCAGGTCCACGTACACCCAGGCGTTCGGCCTGGCGTCCTCGGACTTGATGCCCGGCGGCCCGTCCCGGAACTCGATCGTCGCGACCTGGCCGAGGGGTACCTGGGCGCCGTCCGGCGCCGTCACCAGGATCTGCTCCAGGGCCACAGGGTCGTCCCGCAGCTCCCGCGGATAGCGCAGGTTGATCGGGTAGCGCTCCAGACCCTCGACGGTCCAGGACACGTTCATGCCGCCGACCGCCGACTGGATCGTGTCCTGGATGTCGGCGATTCGCAGGCCGAAGCGGGCCGCCGCTTCCCGGTCGATGTCGAAGTCGAGGTAGGCGCCGCCCATGACCCGCTCGGCGTACGCCGACAGCGTCCCGGGCAGCGGCTTGACGACCGCTTCGACCTGCTCCGCCAACCGCTCCAGCGTCTCAAGATCCGGACCGCCGAGCTTGATCCCGACGGGCGTCTTGATCCCCGTGGACAGCATGTCGATCCGGGTCTTGATCGGCATCGTCCAGGAGTTCGTGACGCCGGGGAACTGCAGCGCGCTGTCCAGTTCCGCGATCAGGCCGTCCGGGGTCAGACCGGGACGCCACTCGTCCTGGTCCTTCAACACGATCGTCGTCTCCAGCATCGACAGCGGCGCCGGGTCCGTCGCCGTCTCCGCGCGGCCGACCTTGCCGAACACGGACTCGACCTCCGGGAAGCTGCGGATGATCCGGTCCGTCTGCTGGACGATCTCCCGCGCCTTCCCGATCGACACGCCCGGCAACGTCGTCGGCATGTAGAGCAGATCGCCCTCCCACAGCGGCGGCATGAACTCGGAGCCGATGCGCTTGAGCGGCACGAGGCTCGAGCCCAGCACGGCGACCACCAGGACGATGACGAGCCAGCGCAACCGCACGACCGCCGCCACCAGCGGGCGGTACACGAAGCGCAGGAACCGGGTCAGCGGATTCCGCTCCTCGGAGAGGATGCGGCCGCGGACGAGCCAGGACATCAGCACCGGCACGACGGTCACCGCCACCACCGCCGCCATCGCCATGGAGTACGTCTTGGTCAGCGCCAGGGGTTTGAACAGCCTCCCCTCCTGGGCCTCCAGCGTGAAGACGGGCAGGAAGGACACCGTAACCACCAGCAGGCTGAAGAACAGCGTCGGACCGACTTCCTGCGCGGCGCACAGCACGACCTCGACGCGAGACTGCTTCTTATCGTGCGCGTGGTAGTGCCGGTGCACGTTCTCGACCATCACGATCGCCGCGTCGACGAGCACGCCGATCGAGATCGCGATCCCGCCCAGCGACATGATGTTCGACCCGAGTCCCTGGGCCCGCATCACGACGAACGCGAGCAGCACCGAAACCGGAATCGCCAGGATCGGCACGAGCGCGGAGCGGAAGTGGCACAGGAAGACGAGGCAGATCACCGCGACGACGATCGACTCCTCGACCAGCGTGTCGGTCAGGGTGGCGATCGAGCGCTCGATCAGGCCGCTGCGGTCGTAGGCGACCGAGACTTCGACGTCGTCCGGCATGCCGGCGGACAGTTCGGCCAGACGTTCCTTGACCCGCTCGATCGTCGCCCGGGTGTCCGCGCCAGAGCGGACGACGACGATGCCGCCGACCGTCTCGCCCTCGCCGTTCCAGTCGGCCAGGCCGCGACGGATCTCGGGGCCGATCGTCACGTTCGCGACATCGCGGAGCAGCACCGGTGTCCCCCTTGGGCCCGACGCCAGGACGATCACCTCCAGGTCCCGCAGCTCCTGCACGTAGCCGCGCCCGCGCACCATGTACTCGCGCTCGGCGACCTCGATCAGCCGGCCGCCGACATCGGCATTCGATTCCTGGATCGCCCGCCGCACGACCGGCAGCGACAGCCCGTAGGCGCGGAGCCTCACCGGATCCACCTCGACCTGGTACTGGCGCACGAAACCGCCGATCGAGGCGACTTCCGACACGCCGTCGACCGCCAGCAGGCCGTACTTCAGGTACCAGTCCTGGAGCGAGCGGAGATCGGCAAGGGACCTGGAATCCGAGTTCAGCACGTACATGAAGGCCCAGCCCACGCCCGTGGCGTCCGGCCCGAGCTGCGGCGACACGCCTTCCGGCAGCATTCCCTGGAGCCCCGCCACCGACTCCAGCACCCGTGAGCGCGCCCAGTAGAGGTCCGTGCCGTCCTCGAAGATGACGTAGACGAAGGAGAAGCCGAAGAACGAGTAGCCGCGGACGACCTTCGCGTACGGCACCGAGAGCATCGTGGAGGTGATCGGGTAGGTCACCTGGTCCTCGACGACCTGGGGCGACTGGCCAGAGAACTCCGTGTAGAGGATGACCTGGACGTCGGAGAGGTCGGGTATCGCGTCGATCCGGGTCGTCCGCACCGACCACACGCCGGCCGCGACCGCCACCACCAGCCCCCCCGCGACCAGCAACTGGTTGCGCAGGGACCACTCGATGATCCGGTCGAGCACCGGCTCAGGCCCCGTGGTCTTCGTGGCCGTGGTCGTGGTGGCCGTGGTGAGGATCGGGCGTCTCCTCCGGTTCGGCCGTGGAGTGACCCCCGTGGCCCATCTCGTGGTCCTCGTGGCCCATGCCGTGTTCCATCTCGTGGTCCATCTCGCCCATGTCGTGGCCTTCGTGAGCCCCCGCCGGCGTCGCCGCCCCGCTCAGCATCGTCTGCACCGCCGCACGGAGCTTGGACTCCGAGTCCAGCAGGAACTGGGACGAGGTCACGATCCGGTCGCCCGCGGCAAGGCCCGAGTGCACTTCCACCAGCCCTCCCTGCGCGTGACCCAGTTCGACTTCCCGCGGTTCGAAGCGTCCGTCTCCCAGCGCCAGGATGACGACGCTGCGGCGCCCGGTCCGCAGCACCGCCTCCGTCGGCGCCGTGACCGCGTCCCGCACGAGCACCGGATCGAAGACGACAGTGGCGAACATCCCCTTGCGCAGCCGGCCGTCCGGATTCGGCACGGCGATCTTGACCGTCAGCGTCCGGGTCTGCTCCGACAGCTCCGGTTCGATGAACTCGACGGTGCCGCGGATCGTCTCGCCGGGGAAGTACGTGAAGGTCACTTCCGCTTCGGCGCCGGGACGGATCCAGACCACCTGGTCCTCGAACACCTCGACCGACAGCCACAGCGAGGTGATGTCGGCGATGTGGTACGCCTCCATGCCCGGCGTCACCGCCATGCCTTCCAGGCCCGGCATCCGCTTCATGACCAGGCCGCCGGCCGGCGCGGTGACAGTCAGGGTGCGGAAGATCTCGCCCGTCTCCTCGAGGCGCGCGATCTGGGCCGGAGAGATGTCCCAGAACGCGAGCCGTGCCCTCGCGGCGTCGACCAGGGCCTCGGCCCGCAGCCGTGCGTCGTCCGGCGCATCGCGGAAGCGGGCCGCGTAGCGCATCGCCGACAGGAGTTCCTGCTCGGTCTGGACCAGTTCGGGGGAGTAGACCTCGAACAGGCCGGCGCCCTCGGCCACCGGCTCGCCCACGTAGTTCACGTAGACCTTCTCCACCCAACCGTCGTACTTCGTCGTCACGGTGACCATCCGTTCCTGGTCGTACTCCAGGTAGCCGACCGTCCGGATTTCGTGGCGCAGGTCGCGACGGGTCACCGTCTCCGTGCGCACGTTCATGTTCTGGACCACGGCCGGGTCGATCGCCACCGTCGTGCCCGCGCCGAGAGCCCGTTCCGCCTCGTCTGCGTACACGGGCACGTAGTCCATCCCCATCTCGTCCTTCGCCGGAACGGGTGAGGTGATCGTCGGGTCCATCGGGTTCCGGTAGAAGACGATCTCCCGTTCGCCGGCCGCGGACGCAGTCTCCCCGTCCCCGCCGGCAGCAGTCATCGGCCCCGCGTGGTAGCCGACGGTGCGCTGCAGCCAGGAGTCGGCCGGGTGCAGATCCAGGGGGTCGAAGAACAGGAGGAAGAAGGCGGCGAAGCTCCCGGCAACCCACGCAACACCACGCAGCCAGGTCCGAAGCCGCCCGCCAAGTCCGTTCGCATTGTCCGTCATCGTTCCGTCTCTCCCCTCTCTCCGACCGCTCGCAGCGGTCTGCCGATCGCCCCTTCGAGCTCCGCGAGACCGATCAGGTAGTCCGCTCTCGCGCGGTCCGTCGCCGTCTGCGCCTCGAACAGGACGTGCTCGGCGTCGAACAGGTCGAGCGTGTTGAGCGAGCCGGCGATGTAGCCCGCCTCGGCCGACTCCAGCGCCTCCTCCGCCTGCACGACGAGCAGGTCCTCCAGCAGCCGCAGCCGTCTCCAGGCCAGCGGCAGGCGCTGGGTCAGGTCGCCCACCTCACTCTCGATCGCGAGCTCGGCGCCGCTCCGCTCATCCACCGCATGGGAGCGCAGCTCGAGCGCCTCCTGGACGGCCGCCGCCCGGCTGCGCCGGCGCAGCGGCAGCGTGACGCCGCCGCGTACGCCGAACACGTCGTTGCCGTTGCCGGCCGGGGCCAGCAGGCGGGCGGCCTCGTCGTCGCGCGGGGTCACCAGCGTATAGGTGACGCCCACGTTGAAGTCGGGCTTGTCGGCCATCCGGGCCAGACCCTCCAGCGTTTCGGCCCGGGCGAGTCCGGCCTCCGCCGCGCGCAACTCCGGCCGCGACGATCGCGCGACGGCCACGAGACCGCCGGCCACAAGCTGAGCTTCCTCGATCGCCACCGGCAGGGAACCTCTCGAGACGGCCGTGGCAGCCGGCCGGTCGCGCAGCGAATTGAGTCGCGCGCGCAGGGCGGCTTCAGCGAGGTCCAGGTCGACCAGCGCCTGCTCGGCGCGCGTGATCTCCGCCTGCAGCTTGAGCACGGCCTGGGTCGATCCGACGCCGGTCGCGTACCGGGCCTGGGCGACTTCCTCGTGCTGGATCAGATGCTCGAGGAAGGTCTCGGCCGTCTCCCGCGAGCGGTCGAGGAACGCCAGTTCGTGGTAGAGCCGCCTGACCTCCGTGACCAGCCGCAGCCGTTGTGCCTGGACTCCGTGCTCCAGGACGGCGGTCGCGTGAACCGCCGCTTCCTCCCGCAGGTCGAGCTTGGGCAGCCACGGCAGCGGCTGGCTGTAGCCGAGCATCAGCCGCTGCGGCCCGACCCGCGTTTCCGGCGGGGCGAGAAAGGCGGTCGCCTCGGCCGTCGGATCCGGCAGGGAGGCGACCTGCGGCGCTTTCTGCGCGGCGGCCCGCACGCGGGCAAAACCGGCCCGCAGGCCCGGATTCCGCGCCAGCGCCTCAAGGGCGAGCGCGCGCAGCGCGTCGTCCGCGATTCCCTGGGCGACCCGGTCGGCCGCCGCCCCCGCCGGTACCGCGCCGACCACGTCAGGCTGGCCTGTCTCGGCCGTCGATGTACCCGCCCAGGCGACCGCCGACAGGACGGCCGCGAGCAGGCAAGGCGTGTATCGAACCATCTGATTCCTCCGCAGAAACGTGCTTCCTGCGGCCGCCCGATTCCGGGGCGACCGCTGCGACTCGCTTCAGCGGAGGATCAGAGCAACAGGGCCGAGAACAGCCTGTAGCGCGGGACAGCGGGCGGCGGGTCTCCGTCGCAAGCGAGGACCGCGGCCTCCAGGCCGTCGCTGGCTTGCACTGCGAACGGGCTCCCGGCGAGCCCGGGCGGGTCGATGTCGCCGGCGGGTCCGGGGAGGACCCCGGCCGCCGTGGGATCGACCAACTCGGCGCTGCAGCAGCCCGTCATCACCATCTCGGCGTGCCCGCAGGAGGCCGCCTCGTGCGACTCCTGCATGGTGCAGGGGTCCTCGACTCCGACGAGCGCGGCGCACGTTCCCGCGACCGGCGACGCCAGGACGGCGAGCGCCAGGAACGAACCTGCCAGCCGGAACGCGATGCACATTGCCACTATTGTACGCCTTTCTCCCGGTTCGGCCTGAGATACTCCGGCCATTCTCCAGAAACCACCGCACACCGTCCCCGATTCCGGAGGTCCCGATGATCCCCTCTCACGGCTTGATCCGCAACGCCCTGACACGCCGCAGCTTCCTGCAGACGACCGGTGCCGTGGCCGGCGCTCTGGCGCTGCCCGGCCTTGCACGCGGCGCCGAGGTGCGTCCGGCGCCCGGGATGCCGGCGCCCCGGTTCGTCCAGACGAACGGGATCCGCATGGCCGTCTACGAACAGGGCTCCGGAGTCCCCGTCGTTTTCTGCCACGGCTTCCCGGAACTCGCGTTCTCCTGGCGTTTCCAGTTTCCCGCGCTGGCGGAGGCGGGTTTCCGCGCCATCGCCCCCGATCAACGTGGCTACGGCCTGACCGACCGGCCGGAGGACGTGACGGAGTACAGCCTGAGGCACCTCTGCGACGACATGGCCGGCATGCTCGACGCACTCGACATCGAGAAGGCGGTCTTCGTGGGCCACGACTGGGGCGGCGGCGTCGTCTGGATGATGGCGCGGCTCCACCCGGACCGCTGTCTCGGCATCGTCGGCGTGAACACGCCCGGCGGGCGGCCTCCGGGCACGCCGCGCCCGCAACCGACCGAGGCGCCGCTCATCGTGCGGTCCGAGAACTACTACACGGTCCAGTTCCAGGAGCCCGGCCGGGCCGAGAAGGCTTTCTCCGCCGACGTGCGCAAGACCTTCCAGATGATGCTGCGCCGCGGCTACATCTGGGACGTCGAAGCGTTCAAGGCGATGCCGGAGGACTCGCCCGAGCGGCAGATGGACCTGCTCCGGATGCTCGACCGCGAGGACTTCCCCGGCGAGGTGTTCCTTTCCGAGGAGGCCCTGGACTACTTCACGGAGACCTTCGAGATCACCGGCTTCACCGGCGGCCTGAACTGGTACCGCATGGCGGGCCGCCCGTTCCCGGGCATCGAGAACGCGAAGTGGGAGATCGACGTGCCGTGCCTCTACATCGGCGCGGAGAATGACGTCATCCTGCGCCCCTCCTCCGCCGACGGCATGGAGGACTTCATCGACGACCTGGAGAAGTACACGGTCGCCGACTGCGGCCACTGGACGCAGCAGGAGAAGCCGGAAGAGACGAACCGGGTACTGATCGACTGGCTGCGGCGGAAGGTCGCGAACACCGCCTAGCCAGAAGAGCGCATACGCGGATCGCCAGCCGGACAGCCTCTTCCGCACGCGCCTGTGCTAGAGTGGTGAAGGCCTCACCGCACCGGTGAACGAGATGGACAAGCGACGCCTAACGGTCAGCCTTGAGCGAACTGACTATGTGGCTCTCCTAGCCCTAGCCGAGCAGGAAGAGCGCTCGCTGAGCTGGCTAATCGGCCGAGCCTTGAAGATGTACCTCCAAGAACACGCGGTTGCCGAACAGCTCACTCTTCATCAGGGAGCCGGTCACGACCGGCCTCGCCAGGCACGACGTGGCTGACACCGTCCCAGCCAAGGTTCGCAGTCGGATGATGAGCCGCATCCGGAGTACGGATACGAGTCCCGAGCGCCTGGTCCGTTCCTACCTTCACCGACAGGGCCTCCGCTTCCGGAAACACCCTGCCGCGCTCCCTGGAAAACCAGACGTCGTACTGCCCCGCTACAGAACGGCTGTGTTCGTGCACGGATGCTTCTGGCACCAACACGAAGGATGCCGTGAAGGTCGCGTGCCCGACACAAACCGCGACTACTGGGAACCGAAGCTCAACCGTACCGTCGCACGGGATCGCCAGCACAGGGCACAACTAGAGGCCGACGGCTGGCGAGTCCTGGTGGTCTGGGAGTGCGAACTCACCTGCTCAAAGCTATATTGGTTGCACCAGTCGATAACTCAGCCCCACGGCCGGAGTCGGCACGCGTGAGAGTAGCGGACATCTTCTGTGGTGCAGGCGGGTTCTCCGATGGCTTCCGCCGAGCCTCTGCCGATATCGTCTGTGGAGTCGATAGCGACCCGGACGCTTGTGAGACTTATAGGACGAACTTCAAGAATGCGGTCACAATCTGGGGCGATGTACGCCAAGACTTCGTCCGCGCCCAAGTCCTAGAAGCCTCCCAGGACGCAGACATCGTAGTTGGCGGCCCCCCATGCCAGGCCTTCTCGCAAGTTCGCAACCACGACCGGCTGCTCGAAGATCCGCGCAACGCGCTCTATCGCGAGTTTGTTCGCGTCTTGGAGCACCTTCGACCGCGAGCTTTCGCCATGGAGAACGTGCCTGGACTGCGACAGCTTAGGCTCCAGGAGCTCGTCGCCGGTCACCTATGCCTGGATGGTGAATACGACGTCACAGTGCACACGCCAGACGCATGCGACTTTGGCGTACCGCAAACGAGAAAACGCTTGGTTTTTCTTGGAGTCCACAAGTCCTTTTCAGTCGAACCCCCGCTGCTCGTAGGTACGGGAGCATCCAAAGCGCTGACACTTCAGCGGCGTCGCGACAACGGACTCGCCTCATACCGTCCATCAACGCGGACGCTATTTGACCAGACTCTAGGGGAACGCCTCTCTGATCCCTCGAACCTAGAACTTGTCTCGGCCGAGCAGGCCATCGGCGATCTGGCTCACCTTCGACGTGGCAGGCGCAGCGACACAGTGGCGGTAGACGAGTTGCCGCCAGCCACGTCCGCCTACCAAGTACGGGCGAGGCGATTCCTAAACGGGATTCTGGAGAACGTAAGTGTGCCCAGGATGAACGCCGACACAGAAATCCGCCTTTCGGCCATTCCAGCAGGTGGAAACTACCTAGATTTGTCGGAAGAGCTGAAACAGAGATACCTGACGGGACAAAGATGGGGCCCCGAAAACGGTTCCGGCCGACTCGGCCGCCGACACTACTACGCCTACCGCAAGCTGCACCCGAACTTCTGGGCGTGGACTCTCAACACCAAGGCAGACTCCGCCTATCATTGGTTCAACGAACGCGCCCTTTCCGTCCGCGAGTTCGCCCGGCTGCAGTCCTTCGACGACAACTTCGTGTTCACGACCAGTCCTGAGAAGGGTCCGTTGCGTGGACGATCCCCAGGCGGTCCCGCGCACTCAAGGTACCGGCAAGTCGGTAACGCGGTGCCCCCCTTGCTAGCACATGCGATCGCACAGGCCCTCTTGGCCGCAGCAGGAGGGTCAAAGAGGCTCTCTGACTCCCCGTGAGGAGCACCGACTCCAAGACTGCTGTACGCCGCGCGTTCGGCGCCGAGAACCGGCAGCGTCTGATTCACGACTACCTAAGCATGAGGGGAGGATTCAGTCCTGACAAGGCCTGGCGCCATGTCTATGGTCTGCTACTGTGGATTGATCGGACGACCGGACTCGCCCACTGTTACGAGAGCGACAAGTCCCAGCCAGGCCGTCCCTGGTACGAGCGATCTCTCCGCTTCCACGCTTGGCTCGCCAATGAACTTGCAACCGACCCCTCCGGTCTCAGCGCCGAGATCGACTGGTTGTTCCAGACTGCGTCTCGGGACCTAGTCACCGGTATCGCGGCCGGCCACGTCCAACGTGCCGCTGCGCAGAGAGCACCATACGAAGGCCAAGGCTTTCCCGAACCGGGCACGCATCCGGAGATCGAGACCATGATCCTCGAAGCTCTCGAGCCATGGTTTGAGAGCCTACCTACCAAGGATGCGCTGCACAAACTCGCTGAGCGCATCCACGAACAAACCCGGCTTGAGAACAAGCGGAAGAACCTCGTCGGAGAGGGATTCGAGGACGTACTTGCCGCCCTAGTAGAGCGTCTACCGGCCAGCAATGTACATAGGGTCTTTACGCGCTCGTACCTGCACGAAGTGCCCGGTTTCTACGAGCCACCGGCGGGCGAGAAGCCACGCAAGGTCGATCTCGCTCTGTTGGTGGGCGAGACTGAGCGGCGTGTGCTGGTCACCGTCAAGTGGTCGATCCGCGCTGACCGCGAAGAGCAGTTTATGAGCGATTTCCGGACGTACGCCAGGCTAGAACGGGCCGGGGCGCCGTTCGACTACTCGCTCGTCACGAACGAGTTCGATCCCGCCCGGCTTGTCGCAGCCTGCGAGCGGCAATGGGAGGGAAGGCCGCTCTTCAAGGACGTCGTCCATGTCAATCCTGCCGGCCTCCAGGCGGCGTACGGCACCAGTCTTCGCCGCTCTTTCGTCCGCGCCACAGGACACATCGGGAACGGCCGGGTTACAAGCCTACGGCGATGGCTCGCCAGGCTCCAGACGCGCCACTAGCTGGCAGGCTCCGCGGGATGGACTGTAGGCGCTTTCCCCATACCAACGCCGTAGGGTGGCAGGTGCAGATGTGGACGTGTAGTGAGCAACGAGCTTGCCCAGGCGAGCACGTCGGTCCTCCAATCCCCTTGGTGTCAATGGCAACTGAAAACTGCACACTTGTGGCAACCGAAAACTGCACACTTCTTCTGGGGCGGCAGGGTCCTGGGCAGGCGTCCGGAGTAGCGGCCCAGGGCTCCGGTGTCGGCCGTAGGGAGCGGAGCGACCGGAGGCCGACACCGGAGGCGCGCCGCGGCCAGGGGGTTGGCGGCTGATCACGAGCCGTCCTCCTGGCGCCGCTCGTCGTGAGCGGGGCGGAAGAGGTCGTGGTGGGCTCTCATCCGGTAGCTGTTGCCCCGGATGTTGACGATGTGGCAGTGGTGCAGCAGGCGATCGATGAGGGCCGCGGCCATGATCTCGTCGCCGAGCACGCCGCCCCATTCCTCGAAGCCCTTGTTGGAGGTGAGCACCGTGGAGGCCCGCTCGTGGCGGGCGTTGATCAACTGGAAGAAGAGCACGGCGCCGTCCTGGTTGATCGGCAGGTAGCCGATCTCGTCCACGACCAGCAAGGCGGGATGGGTGAGCACCCGGAGCCGGCGCGACAGGTTTCCCGCGGCCTTCGCTTCGGTCAGCGACTCGATCAGAGCCGCCAACGTGCCGTAGTAGACCTTGCGGCCCGACTCGGCGGCCGCGATCGCGAGGCTGATCGCCAAGTGGGTCTTGCCTACTCCCGGCGGCCCCAGGAGAATCACATTCTCGGCGCGCTCCAGGAAGCCCAGTTCGTGGAGGCTCTCGATCTGCTCCCGCTTGATGCTGGGCTGGAAGCTGAAGTCGAAATGGTCGAGCGTCTTGACCGCCGGCAGGCGTGACGAGCGCATCGCCGCCTGCAGCCGGCGGTTGTTGCGCAGCACGATCTGGGCGGAAAGCAGCTCCTCGATCGCCTCGGAAGCGGTCACCGCCCCGCTGTCGGCCTGGGCCAGGATGCCGTCCACGGCTTCCAGCGCTCCGGGCATCTTCAGGTCCGCCAGCATCTCTCGCAACCGAGCCCGGCGATCGCCTGCTGGAGCCTTCATCGCACGGCCTCCGAGTACTCCCGCAAGGATCGCCGCTGCACCTGTACCGTCGGCGCCACCAAGCGGCGCCGAGCCGCCGCTTCCTGCTGCCGAGCGCCCAGAGCCCGGTAGGGATGGCTGGCCAGGGGGCGAAGCGCCTGGCGCTCGTCGCGCTCGAAGCGGTCCACCGGACGCTCACCCGTCGTGCCATGCCTCCGCACATTGGCGGTGCCCTCCAGCCAGCGCGAGGCCTGCTCATTCAGGTCGGCGTCGTTTGTGAACGGCCGGCCGTAGAAGAAGCTCTCCCGCACGTACCGGATCGGCCGCTCCACCTTGCCCTTGGTCTGCGCCCGGTAAGGACGGCACGACCGCGGCACGAAGCCCCAGTGGGCCGCGAACCGCAGAAACTCGGCATTCAGCGCCAACTCGCCGCCCGAGGCGCGGTCGTCCGACACGACCACCGCGCGCATCTGGTCGAAGAGGAGCTCCTCCGGCACGCCGCCGAACCGACCGAAGGCGCTCTCGAGCCCCTCGATGAGGACCGGCATCGTCTGCCGGGAGTAGCCGAGCACCACCAGCAAGGCATGCCGACGTCCCCAGGGCAGCCTGAACGTGCCGAAGTCCACCTGGCCCTGATGGCCCGCCGGAGTCTCGAACCGCACCGGAGCCTCCTGCGGCGCCCGCGGCCGAACCTCCCGAACGAAGTCCCTGACCCGGCTGTAGCCGCCGTCGTAACCGGACGCACGCACCTCGTCGAACAGGCGCTTCGCCGACAGCTTGGGGAACTCCTCGAGCCGGACCTCGATCAACTCCTTGTACGGGTCCAGCTTGTGCGCGACCCGAGGCCGCGGCGAGTACCGAGACCCGCCCGACGACAGGTCCCGGTCCAACTGGCCCGACTCGATCCACGCGTGGATCGTCCGCCGATTGATGCCGAACCGCCTCGATAACTCGGCCTTCGAGACGCCTCGCTCCAGGTAGTGCCTCAACTGCATCCTGATCTCCCATCCGTACATCCATCCGTCGCTCCATTGCCGTTGGCGAAGCCAACAGCATCGAACGACGGAGCGGCTACCGCAAACCGCTGACTGTGCAGTTTTCGGTTGCCACGAATGGGAGATTTACAGTTGCCCCCAACACTTGGCGACGAGAAGGCCCCCGCACAGGTTGCTTCCCGTGCGGGGGCGCATTGAAAAGTCGGTGGGATCGAGCAAACTGACTGGCTCGGTTCACCTTCTGCTCAGCAACTGACTAGCTGCAGTTGCCGTCCTTCCTCTTGCTCTTGCACTCGTTGCACTGTTCGCCGCTCGTGGGCTTGCTGTACGACGTCTCGTAGTCCCTTGTGGGCCAATTCGAGCAGTTCGTGCAGAAGTGCCATGTGTCGCTGTACGTGCGACGCCGGTAATGACTAGCCATTTGTACCACCTCCTTTCAACCGACGGTTATTGTACATGAGTCTCAACTCAATCTCCTGGCACCGAAGAAGCACCTCAGGCGAACTGCAAGCTCCGTTGCCCAGCTGCCTCGTGGCGCGAGTGAAACAGCTCCCCATCCGCCGCGACATGAAGCAGGCCGAGTTGCTGAAGCCTCACGACTAGCGCGGAGATCGAGACGTCAAACCGCTCGCGGAGTCGGTAGAGCTCTGGCCAACGCGTACGCTCGATCCTCCGAACCTCCTCCGCTACTAACTTCGCTGGCATCGATAGCGCGGCTGCGTACCGGTTGACTGCCGAAGCTTCTCCGGGATCGTCGGCTCGCCTCGCCATACTGCGAAGAAGGTCCTGTCCCTCCTCGCTCTGCAGGAGCTGCTTCAGCACGACGACATCCCCTTGCCCGGAGCTGCGGTAGGCGAATGGCTGGCCTTCGCCCGCTTCGAACAGGACGGGATGGTCAAGAGAGGACTCGTCGACGAACAGGTCCCAGTGACCCATCTCGTGCCCCTTAGTCGAACGCTCGAGACCCGGCTTCCCATCAAACAACTCCTTGCGTCGCTCGTTCAGGATGATGAGCCGCTTGCTTGGCTGAATCGCGCCGAGCACTGCTTCCCCGGGAAGCTCATCGATCTCATCCCAAAGGAACGCCAGTCCGAGTACCTTCTCACCCACGAGGTCAATCGGAATCGGGACTCGAAGCGGGGCACCCTGGAGATCCTGTAACTCCGTCAGTCGCCTCTCGGCAAGAGCCTCGATGGCATCGTGGTTGTAGAATCTCACGTCTTCTTCTCTTTGATCGTGTCCAGCAACCGCTTCCACTCGTCTTCGGAGAGACTCATGTCCGTCGCCGAGCGGAAGAAGGCGCGGGCAGCTTTGCTCCGCTTAAGAGCCTCCCCTACATCTGGCGGCGCCTTTCCGGCCAAGGCGAGTAACTCGTCGGCATCGTCGGCAAGCTCCGTCGCAAGCGCCAAGATGGCCGGAGCTGAGGGTGGAGGTAGGCGCTCATTCTCGATCTTGCTGAGATACGTCACATCGAATCCACGCCGGTTGCTCTCCTTGAGGCGTCTCGCGACCCGTTCGGCGACCTCCCGCTGAGTGAAGCCCAACTCGAGTCGGCGACGGCGAATCCGGTGGCCGAAAGCCTCGTCTAGTGCCACTGCACCGGACCATAACTCAGGGTTGAGTTGTAAGTCAACTCCCGGCGCCGTCGAACCGAAACAGGGCGGCTGGCGCTACTGGTTTGGCCGAACTTCCTGCTCACACAGTTCACCACTACTCCCCCATCCGCCTCCAGACGAGCGAGTCCTGCACCATCTCGCCGTCCACCTCCCTGGCCGGAGGCTGGAGCGTCAGCGTCCCATCGCCGAACTCGTAGAAGCGCTGCGCGTCCGTGTCCATGCAGCTCGGGTACCAGCAGCCCGACCGGTGGTGGACGACGTAGCCGTCGTCGGCGTGGATCGTGTACGGCCCGAAGTAGCTGATGTAGGTGCGGATCGCGGCCGTGGCCTCCTCGGCTGTCGGCCGTCCGCCGGCGAAGGGCTGACGTTCGGGCCGCACCAGGTGGACGGCCATGTGCCCCGAGAAGGTGTAGATGATGAATCCGTCCACCCACGTCCGCTCGACGGGCAGGGCTTCTCCGGCTTCGTTCCGCCGCTCGAGCCGGTCGAAGTGCCAGAAGCCGCTGAAGCGCCGGTGCACCTCGGTCAAGTCTCCCAGGTCCGGCAGTTTCCGCCAGGTCAGCCGGACGGTCCCGCCGTCCGCGCCGGCCGGCGGCTGCAACGTCAACGCATCTCCGGCGAACTCGTAGTTGCGCACATAGTCCGCGCTCGCCGCGTTCGGGTTCATGCTCGCCCGCAGGTGGTGGGTCACGGCGCCGGCGTCCGGGTCGACCGAGAACGCACCGAAGTAGGCCGTGTACGACCGGTAGGCGGCGAGACGGTCTTCCGGGGTGGGCTGCCCCTCGGTGGACGGTTGACGGTCCGCTCCCTGGATGACGACGCCCATCGTTCCGGCCGGGTCGTACATGATGAAACCGGACGACGACTCGTTGCGCGACAGCTCCTCGCCGTCTGCCGCGTAGCGGACGATCGAGGCAAGTTCCCAGGCGCCGTGGAAGCGGGCGCCCGGATCGTCGGCCGGCAGCGCCGCCGCCGGGGCCTCGTCCGTTCCCGGATCCGCGCAGCCGCAGAGCAACAGGACGACGCCGATGAATGCAAGGTGACTGGTACGCATGGTCAGGATCCTAGCGACTCGGGGCCGTCGGCATCCGGAAACTGCCAGTTCGGCGGTGGCTCGAACCCCTCCATCCCCACACCGAAGGACCCCACCGGGTTCGGCGGTTGCAGGGCGCGGAACTCCCGGGCCTTTCCGAGCAGACGCGCCGCCACGTCCGGATGATCCGCCGCCAGGTCCAGTTCTTCGAACGGATCCTCCTCGATCCGGTACAGGAACTGCTCGGACGCCTCCGCCGAGCCGGGAAGGTCGAGCGCCGGACCGATCACGACGAGCTTCCAGTCCCCCGAGATCACCGACACCTGCTCCCGTGCCGGGTTCTTCTGGCCGACGAAGGAGTACAGGTCGCGTGCCGGACCGTTCAGAACCTCAGCCGCCAGGACATCGCGGACGTTCCGGCCGTCGAGCTGCTTGCCGCCGTGATCGTCCACGCCCGCGACTCCCATCAGGGTCGGCAGGATGTCGATGTACGCGACGGGCGCCTTCACCCGGACGCCGCCCGCAATGCCTCCCGCCGGCCAGCGCGCTGCCGCGGCGACGCGCGTGCCTCCCTCGAAGACGGTGCTCTTCGCGCCCCGGTAAGGCCCGTTGTCGGCAGTGCCCAGGCCGCCGCCGTTGTCGCTGAAGAAGAGGACGAGGGTGTTCTCCGCGATGCCGCGTTCATCGAGCGCCCGCAGGATGCGGCCCACTCCCTCGTCCAGCGCGTGGACCATCGCCGCGTGGACGCGACGGCTCTCCCGGCGCCGTTCCTCCGGCGCCAGCGGGTAGCCAGCGGTGATCTCCTCCCAACCGCGGGGCGGTTCAGGCGCTTCCAGGTCCGCGTAGCGCGGCAGGTCCTCCTCCTTCGCCTGCAGCGGGGAGTGCGCCGCGTTGAATGGAACGTAGAGGAAGAACGGCGCCTCGCCGCTCGCGTGCCGGTCGATGAACCGGACCGCGTGCTCGGCCACCAGATCCGTGACGTAGCCCCCCTCGGAGGCGGGCTCGTAGCCGTGAAACCAGTCCCGTTCTCCGAATCGCTCCTTCGTGAAGTAGTCGATCGAGGTGTTGTGACCGACGAACTCCGTGAAGCCTCGCCGCAGCGGGTGGTACTTCCGGCTGATGTGTCCCAGGTGCCACTTGCCGAAGACGGCCCGGTGCTCGTAGCCCGCCCTCGCCAGCACCTCCGGAAGCGTGACCTCCGCAGTGTCCAGCCCGAAGTCCTGCCAGGGTGAAATGACGTCCCGCATCAGCCCGTAGCGGATGGGATAGCGGCCCGTCATCAACCCGGCGCGGGTCGGCGAGCAGATCGGCGCCGTGTAGAAGCGCTCGATCAGAACCCCCTCGGCGGCGATCCGGTCGATGTTCGGGGTCGCGATCTCGCCGCCGTGGAAACTCACGTCATGCCGGCCCAGGTCGTCCGGGACGATGAGGACGATGTGCGGAAGCCCGGGTTCCGGTGGCGGCGGCGCCGCGCAGGCCGCCAGCAGGATCACCGCGCCGGCCAGACTCGCGAGGAAACGCCGGGAGGCCGGTCGTCGCCGGCCGCGACTACCCGCCAAGGCCCTCAGCCATCGCGGCGCGCAGTCGGGCCATGGCCGCGGCTGCCTCTTCCGTCAGGTCGTCGGCGTCGAGAGGATTCTCCTCCTCCACATCGTTCTCGTAGTCGAAGAAGCGGCCGTCGTCATAGAGCTTGTAGCGGTGGTCGTGAACGAAGGTCACTTCCGGGATCCTCGCGAAGCGCGGTCTGAAGTCGGTAAAGACCCAGTCGCGGGCGGAGTCACTTTCGCCCCGCAGCACGGGAAGGAAACTCCTGCCGTCCATTAACCGGTCGTCCGGCAGTGCCGCACCGGCCGCTTCGACCATCGAGGGCAGGAAGTCCGCCAGGTCGACCAGGGCGCCCGACGTCCGGCCGCCCTCGAACCCCGCCGGCCAAGAGGCGATGAACGGCACGTGGACGCCGTAGTCGATCGTCCGTCCCTTGCCTCCCGGCACCACGGTCCCGTCCTGCAGCGCGCTGGTGATCTGCCGGGGTGTGCCGTTGTCGGCGGTCAGCAGGATCAGCGTGTTGTCGCGGACTCCCAGTCCCTCGAGCCCGTCCAGGACGCGGCCGATCAGCTTGTCCGTGTAAGCGACCATGTCACCGAAGTAGGCCGGGTCCTGGGCCTTTCGGTTGGCCGTCCAGTCCGCACTGTCCGGAGTGGGCACGAAGGGGGCGTGGACCAGCGCCATCGAGTGGTAGGCGAAGAACGGTCGGTCGGAGCCAAGAGCGACCTGCGACCTGATCCGGTCGAGCAGAAAGTCCACGAACAGGTCGGGACCGTACTCACCCTCGTGGATCCCGCCTTCGCCGCCAGGGCCCCAGAGCAGCGGGTCGGCGTAGCGCTCTCCCTTCTCGTGGTAGTGCCATACGAGGTAGTCGTCGAAGCCGGCCTCCTCCGGCGTCTGCCCCTGCCCCTCGCAGCAGTCCTTGTCCGGCGCCCAGGCCTGTTCGAAGCCCGACATCTGCCATTTGCCGGCCATGAAGGTCGCGTAACCGGTGTCCTGGAGCAGGTTGGCGATGGTCACTTCGCCCGGCGGCAGGACTCCCCACTCGGTGTAGTTGCGGCTGTTGTACCTCCCGGTCATCAGCTTGAGTCGTGAGGGCGCACACAACGGCATCGAGTAGGCGTGGCTGAAGCGCACCCCCTCCGAGGCCAGGCGATCGATGTTCGGGGTTTCGTACGAAGCACCGCCGTAGGAACCGATGCCTTCGAATCCCAGATCGTCGATCAGGATGAGAAGGATGTTCGGCCGCTCCGGCGACTCCGCGTCCGGTCCTTCGTCGACCTCCGGCGCCGGAGCGCAACCGGCCGCAAGCGCCACGAAGACCGCGAACCAACGCCAGAGTCCGCCCATCACTCGTCCCCGAACTGCCAGTTCGGCGGCGGCTTGAAGCCCTCGCGGCCGGCAAAGAACGGCGCCACCGGATTCGGCGGCTGCAGGGCCCGGAAATCGGCCGCTTTCTCGAGCAGACGGGCCACCAGATCAGGATGGTCGGCCGCCACGTCCCGCTCTTCGAGCGGATCCTCAGCCAAC
Organism: Candidatus Multivorans sp.; assembly: GCA_965220845.1. Classification (GTDB taxonomy): domain Bacteria; phylum Acidobacteriota; class Thermoanaerobaculia; order Multivoradales; family Multivoraceae; genus Multivorans. The sequence goes on along the minus strand of CBDCRA010000005.1, from coordinate 1,723,979 downwards.
CGGAACAGCATCATCCGCGACGCGTCCGCAGCGCCCTCCCGGACCAGCGGCGGTCCGACGACGACGAGCTTCCAGTCGCCCTCCGTCACCGAAAGCTGCTCCCGCTCCGGGTCGAGCTGGGCGATGAAGGAGTAGAGATCGCGCTCCGGCCCGGCCTGGGCGGCGCCCGTGAGCACGTCGCCGACGTCGACGCCATCGAGCGGCTTGCCGCCGTGATCGTCGATGCCGGCGATCCCCATCAGCGTCGGCAGCACGTCGATGTAGGCAAGGGGCGCCGTGATCCGGCCGCCGCCGGTCATGTTCCCGGCCGGCCAGCGGGCAGCCGCGGCGACCCGCGTGCCGCCCTCGAAGACGCTGCCCTTGGCGCCGCGGTACGGACCGTTGTCGCCGATGCCGACGGAGCCTCCGTTGTCGCTGAAGAAGAGGACGAGCGTGTTCTCGGAGATCGCGTGATCGTCGATCGCCTCGAGAATGCGGCCGACACCCTCGTCGAGCGAGTGAACCATCGCCGCATGAACCCGCCGTCGGTCGCGCCGCTGTTCGTCGGCGGCCAGCGGCCTGCCGGCCGTCGACTCCTCCCAGCCACGTGGCGGCTCGATCGGCTCCAGGTCCGCGTACCGCGGCTGGTCCTCCTCCTTCGCCTGCAACGGCGAGTGCGGAGCGCTGAAGGGCACGTAGAGGAAGAACGGCGCCTCGCCGCCGGCGTGGCGGTCGATGAAGCGGACCGCGTGCTCGGCCAGCAGGTCCGTCACGTAGCCCTCCTCGTCGACGGACTCGTAGTCGTGGCTCCAGTCCCGCTCGCCCTCGCGCTCCTTCGTGAAGTAGTCGACCGCCGTGTTGTGGCCGACGAACTCCGTGAAGCCCCGGCGCAGCGGATGGAACCTGCGCTCGAAGTGGCCGAGGTGCCACTTGCCGAAGATGCCGCGGTGTTCGTAACCGGCCGCCGCCAGCACTTCGGGCAACGTGACCTCCGAAGTGTCCATGCCGTAGTCGCGCCAGGGAGCGATGACCGCCCGCATCAGGCCGAACCGGATCGGATAGCGGCCCGTCATCAGGCCTGCCCGGGTCGGCGAACAGACCGGCGCGCTGTAGAACCGTTCGAGGCGCACGCCTTCGGCGGCGATCCGGTCGATGTTCGGCGTGGCGATCTCGCCGCCGTGGAAGCTGACGTCGTGGCGGCCGAGATCGTCCGGGACGATGAGGACGATGTTGGGGAGGGGGTCCGGGGCGATGGGCGTTGGCGAGTCGGCACACGCGGCGACGAGGAGCGCCGTAGCGACCAACAGGGACGCCCGGGAAAGACGGATCGAGTGGCTGGACACCGTCCTCCTAGGGTACACGGCCACTCGGGCTCGCCGCTTCGCGGCCTCGCCCGGATGCGGGTCAGAAGACCCGCGCACCCAGCCTACGCTTCGCGGAGGAGGTCGGTGATCTTCTGCCGCGAGGCGCCGAAGGCGGGCAGCAGGCCGCCCAGGACACCCGTCACGGTGGCCAGGAAGATGCCCGAGAAGAGCGCGAACGGAGTCGTTCGCAACTGGAACGTGATCTCGCTGAAGGTCACCTGGTTCATCGTGCCCGTTTGGATCGCGTTGAGCGGCAGCGACAGCAGGGCCCCGAAACCGCCGGCGACGACTCCGAGCAGCACCGCCTCCAGGAAGAAGCTGCCCATGATCGAGCGGCGCTTGAAACCGAGGGCGCGCAGGGTGCCGATCTCGCGGGCGCGGGCGGCGACCTGGGCATACATCGTGTTCGCCGCGGCGAAGCAGGCGCCGATCGCCATCAGCACGGCGAGCACGTTGCCGAGGATGATGAACTGGCCCGATGACGTCTCCGACTGCAGCTCGTAGTACTCGGGTTCCGTCAGGGCCTGCACCTGGAGACGCTGGTCGGCCTTGACCGTCTCGATCAGGTCTCGGGCAGCGGCGGGCGACGCGGCCTGGAGCCGGGTCGAGGAGTAGTAGCCGCTGCGCCGGAACGAATCGCCCAGATCGCGGTAGTCGCCCCAGATCTCGGAACCGTGGGCGCCCACGCCGGTAAACAGGCCGACGACCCGGAACGTGTTCCTGCCCAGCTCACGCTCGTCGCCGACCCGCAGGCCGAGGCGGCCGGCCAGGCTGCGGCCGACGATGATCTCGCCGCGGCCCGGCTCGAAGACCCGGCCCTCCGTGATCTCGAAGCCCGGACGGATGCCGAACGCCCCCGGCTCGACGCCGCGGACCATCACGTTCGTCTCGGTGCCGTCGACCCGGTTGAAGATCTGGATCGTGACCGTTTCGCCGGAGGCCATCACCGCGCCGTCGGCCGTCCGCTCGACGCCGGGCATCGTGGTCAGCAGGCGGTGGCTCTCCTGCGCGTAGGAACTCTCCATCTCGGCGCGCGTGCCGTCCCGCATCACGATGACGACCGAGGGATCCCCGGTGTCGTCGAACGCCGCCCGCAGGCCGCCGGCGAGAGCGAGCACGCCGATGTAGACGAGTACGACGAAGCCGATCGAGGCCAGCGTCATGAACGCCACGCCGCGCCGTTCGAACAGGTTGCGGTAGGTGTACTTGATCGGGATCATGCCGTCTCCTCGTGCGCGCCGGCCATCGTCAGAGCCGCCTCAGTCCGTCGACGATCTTGAGCCGCGCCGCCGCGACCGCCGGGAAGACGCCGCTCAGCAGGCCGACCGCGATGCCGATCACGACCGCGGTCACAAGGACCTCGGAGTCGAGCGCGAAGCCGCCGAAGCCGAAGCCCATCTGCTCCAGGAACGGCGTCGCGCCCTGAATCGCGACCGCCGTGAAGCCGAGGCCGAGCGCGGAGCCCAGCACGCCGACCGCCAGGGACTCGCCGATCACCATGCCGAGCACCTGGTTGCGCCGGAAGCCCAGGGTGCGAAGCACGGACACCTCCGTGGTCCGCTCGCGCGCGGCCATCGCCATCGTGTTCGCCGTGATCAGGAAGATGGAGATGACGATCGCGAGCCCGATCATGGAGAAGAAGAACTGGATGTTGCCCAGCATCTCCGTGAACGAGGCGGCGAACGCCTCGGCGGTTTCCGCCCGCACCTGGTTGTCCGAGTTCTCGAACATCGCTTCGGCGGCGGCGATCACCGCGGGCGCCGCCTCCGGGTCGTCGAGCAGCAGCCAGTAGGTGCCATTCTGGCCTGGATTGCCCATCGCCTCCTCGACGTAGCGCCGGTGGAAGAAGATCTGTCGCTCCTGGCCCGGCTCGTCGAAGTCGAAGATCGCGCGCAACTGGAGTTCCACGTCGATCGGGAAGATGTCCCCCTTGATCGTGATCATGTCGCCGATCGACCACCCCTGGATCTCGGTCAGCTCGCGGCCGGCGGCGAAGGCCGTGCGCTGCGCCGCGAAGGCCTCCCACTCCTCATCGTTCCACTCCAGGTCGTAGAAGACGCTCCGGAACGTCTCCGGATCGATCGTGAAGCGCGGAAAGAAGTTCTCGGGCCTCTGGTCCTTGTAGACGCCCTGGAACCAGTTCTGGGGCGTTACCGCGACCACGTTGTCGATCGTCCGAAGCCGCTGCTCGTACGCCTCGGGCAACGGGAACGTCAGCGAGATCGCGTTGCGCACGACCAGCCGGTCGGGGATCGCCGACTCATCGGCGAAGTCCATCGCATCGTTGACGACGCCGAGAAGCGACAGGATGAAGAGCGCCATGGCCAGACTCGCCATCGTCAGGAAAGTGCGCCGCTTGTTGCGCAGCAGGTTGCGCCGAATCAGCTTGATCATTCGCCTGCTCCCGAGTTGCCTGACACCAGTTGCCCCTTGTCGAGCCGCACCAGGCGCTTCGCCCTCGCCGCCGCGTTCGGGTCATGGGTCACCATGAGGATCGTCTTGTTGAACTGCTCGTTCAGTTGACCGAGCAGGTCGAGGATTTCACGTCCCGAGTCGGCGTCCAGGTCGCCGGTCGGCTCGTCGGCGAGCAGGAGCGTCGGATCGGTGACAATCGCGCGGGCGATCGCCACCCGCTGTTCCTGGCCGCCCGAGAGCTGCCGCGGGTAGTGCTTCATCCGGTTCTGAAGGCCCACCACCGAGAGCGCGGTCTCGACCCGCCGCTTGCGCGCCGCCCGCGATCCGCGCCGGAGCGTCAGCGGCAGTTCCACGTTCTCGTAAGCGGTCAGTACCGGAATCAGGTTGTAGAACTGGAAGATGAAGCCGATGTGCTTCTGCCGCCAGCGAGCGAGCCTGCTCTCGTTCATCCGGCTCACCTGTTCGCCGGCTACGACGAGGTCGCCGCCGCTCGGCTGGTCGATCCCGGCAAGCAGGTTGAGCAAGGTGCTCTTGCCGGAACCCGACGGCCCCATCAGGGCGACGAAGTCGCCCGCCTGGACATCCAGGGTGATGCCCTGAAGCACCTTCAGTTCGAAGGCGTCGCGGCGGTAGTTCTTCGTCACGTCGCGCATCTGGACGACGGTTTCAGCCATTCATCAGCTCCCTCGTTGGACTCTCTGTGCCCGCTGTTCTACGAGGCCTCGCGCACCCGCAGGCCCGGTGTCAAATCAGGAGTCGGCTGGCGGACGACCACCTCGCCGCCGCGAAGCCCGGACAGCACCTCGAACTGGTTGCCGTCCTGCTCCAGGCCGAGTTCGATCGGCGCCCGCTCCAGTTGACCGTCGCGCAGGAGCAGAACGTAGTCGCCGCCGTCGTCGCTCGCCACCGCTTCGGCCGCGATCAGGATCTTCGGTTCCGCCTGCAGCGCGGTCTCGTCGACTCCCTCCTGCAGGAAGGTGACGCTGCAGCTCATGTCCGGCACCAGGCGTGCGTCCCGGTCGTCGATCGTGACCTTGACCTGGACCACCGCCCGTTGCCGGTCGGCGGTCGGCACGATCTGCCGCAAGGTGCCGTGGTACTCGTGGTCCGGCACGGCGTCGACCTTGATCGTCGCCGGCTGGCCGAGCTGGATCCGCGCGATGAAGCTCTCGTTGATGTCCGCCTCGACCTCGAGCGAGGTCGGATCGGCGATCCGCACGAGCGCGCCGGTGGCCTGCTGGCTGGTAAATCCTCCCGGCGCGACCATCTCCCCCACCTCGACTGTCCGCTCGATGACCACACCGTCCACAGGGGCATGAATGACCGTGTAGGCAAGCTGCGCCTCGATCGATTCCAGGTTCGCCCGCGCCGTGCCGAGCTGGGCTCGGGTGACCTGAAGTTGCGTGACCGCCGCGTCCAGATCGGCGGAAGGCGCCACGCCCGCCTCGACGATGCGCCGCTGGCGGGCCTCCTCCCGCCTCGCATCGGCGACCCGCGCGGTCGCCTCGATCAACGACGCCTGGGCGCGGCGCACCGCCGCCTCGAGGTCATCGCTGTCGAGCACCGCGATCACGTCTCCGGCCGCCACCGCGTCGCCCTCATCGACATGGAGCTCCGTGATCCGGCCGATGATCTTCGCGCCGACCGCGGCCCTCACTCGGGCGTACGTGTAGCCCGTCGCGGTCAGCACCGTGGACGCCTGCTCCGGAGTCAGGCGCTGGACCGTCGTCGTCTCGACCTCCGGCATCAGGAACGGTACGTACTGGTCGGGCGGCACCCGGTAGATGGCGAAGACCGCGGCCGCGGCGAGCAGCAGCAGGATCCCCCACTTGATGAAGCGTCCGCGCCGGGGACGGTATTCGTACTCGTCGTCGGCTCGCAGGATGGAGAGATCCGGCCGTGGCGGCGCGTTGTCGGGACCGTCGCCCTGACTTGCCGGTGCGCTCACCGGCGCACCGCTGGCTTCGGCGGACTGGCGCCGCCGGCCGATCGTTCCATGCCGCGCATTCTATGGTTCTAACCTACGCGGCACGGGTACGAGGGTTTCGGGCTAACCCCGCCGGCGCTCCGTCATGAACTGGTACTCCGTGACCTGCCGATAAACCTCGCCCGGCCGCAGCACCGTGCTGGGGAACCCCGGCTGGTTCGGCGAATCGGGAAAGTGCTGGGTCTCGAGACACAGGCCGCCCCGGTGGACGTACGGTCGGCCGCTCTTGCCGACCAGCGTGCCGTCGAGGAAGTTACCCGTGTAGAGCTGCACACCGGGAGCCGTGGTCTTCACGACCAGCTTCCGGCCGCTCGTCGGCTCGAGGACGATGGCCGCCAGACGCATCTCGCCGTCGTCCTCCGCCGGCCGCAGCACCCAGTTGTGGTCGTAGCCGCCGCCGAACCAAAGCTGCTCGAAGTCGTCCCCGATCCGGTCACCGATCGCCGCCGCGGTCCGGAAGTCCATCGGCGTGCCTTCGGTGGCCGCGATCTCACCGGTCGGAATCAGCGTGTCGTCGACCGGCGTGTATCGCTCGCTGTTGAGTGACAGCTCGTGGTCCAGGATGTCGCCCTCGCCCTCCCCCTTGAGGTTGAAGTACGAGTGGAAGGACAGATTGACGACAGTGGGCCTGTCGGTCACCGCCTCCGCCTCTATGCGCAGGTCGCCGATGGACGTCAACAGGTAGCGCACCTGGAAATCCACGTTGCCCGGGTAACCTTCCTCGCCATCGGGACTCCGGTACCGGAGCACGACGCCCGCCCCGTTCGCGGTCTCAAACGGTTCGCCCTCCCAGACTACGCGGCTGAGCCCCCGGACACCGCCGTGGAGGCTGTTGTCCCCATCGTTCCGCGGCAGGGTGTGGGCCTCGCCGTCGAGCGTGAAGCGGCCCCCGGCGATGCGATTCGCATAGCGGCCGACGACGGCGCCGAAGTAGGGGTTCGTGTCCGCGAGATAGGAACCAAGGTCGTCGAAACCGAGTACGACATCGGCGAACTCCCCGTCGCGGCCCTGAGCTGTGAGTGACACGATCGCGCCGCCGAGTTCGGCGATCTCGGCCTGGAGGCCCGTCCGCGACGCGAGACGGAAGATCTCGACTTCCCTGCCATCGACTTCGCCCCACGGGCGCCGGGTCACTTGCACGATCTCACGCAGGGCGGCCATCTCTTCGGGCATCTCGGGCGGAAAAGGAGGAACCGTGTACCCACAGGCCCCCGCGCCGACACATGCCAGCAGAAGGATGGGGACGGGGGACCGCACGGCCAGCAGGCAGACTAGCAGCGGGTCGCCCGCCCAACTTGCTTCGCGGTCGTCCCTCGCGCAGACTCAAGGACAGCCATGACTGACTTCCAGCACCAGCATCCCTTCGAACACCGCGGCGGCGCGCCGGAGTACCGCCTTCTGACGTCGGACCACGTCCGCGTCAAATCGGCCGGCGGCCGCGAGACCCTCCACGTCGATCCCGAGGCGCTCCGGCTGATCGCCCGCGACGCGATGGACGACATCGCTCACCTGTTGCGGGCGAGCCACCTGGAGCAGTTGCGCCGCATCCTCGACGACCCGGAAGCGTCGGCGAACGACCGCTTCGTGGCGATGGAACTGCTCAAGAACGCGAACATCGCGGCCGGCCGGGTGCTCCCCGGCTGCCAGGACACCGGCACCGCGATCGTTCTCGGCTACAAGGGCCAGGACGTCTACACGGACTGCGACGACGAGGAGGAGCTCTGCCACGGCATCTACGACGCCTACCAGGAGCGCAACCTCCGCTACTCCCAGATGGCGCCGCTGTCGATGTACGAGGAGAAGAACACCGGCACGAACCTGCCCGCCCAGGTCGACCTCTACGCCGCCCGCGGCGAGGAGTACCGGTTCCTGTTCATCGCCAAGGGCGGCGGCTCGGCGAACAAGTGCTTCCTGTACCAGGAGACGAAGGCGATCCTGAACCCCATCTCGCTGATGAACTTCGTCGACGAGAAGCTGCGCACGCTCGGCACGTCGGCCTGCCCGCCGTACCACATCGCCCTGGTCGTCGGCGGCACGTCGGCCGAGGCCACGATGAAGACGCTGAAGCTCGCGACCTGCCATGCGATGGACGATCTGCCGACGAGCGGCAACGAACTCGGCCGCGCCTTCCGCGACCTGGAGATGGAGCAGCAGATCTTCGACCTCTGCACCCGGATCGGCATCGGGGCCCAGTTCGGCGGCAAGTACTTCGCCCACGACGTGCGGGTCATCCGCCTGCCGCGCCACGGCGCCTCGTTGCCGGTCGGCCTCGGCGTGTCGTGCTCGGCGGACCGGCAGATCCTGGGCAGGATCAACCGCGACGGCGTGTTCCTCGAGCAACTCGAGGAGAACCCCGCGAAGTACCTGCCGGAAGTCGACGAGGACGAGCTGAGCGGCCAGGTCGTCGCCATCGACCTGAACCGGCCGATGGACGAGATCCGGGCCGAACTCTCGAAGTACCCGGTAGCGACCCGTCTTTCGCTCAGCGGGCGGCTGATCGTCGCCCGGGACATCGCCCACGCCCGGCTCAAGGAGTTGCTCGACTCAGGCCAGGATCTACCCCAGTACTTCAAGGACCAGCCCGTCTACTACGCCGGTCCCGCGAAGAAACCCGAGGGCAAGGCGTCCGGCTCCTTCGGTCCGACGACCGCCGGCCGCATGGACCCCTACGTCGACCTGTTCCAGAGCCACGGCGGCAGCATGGTCATGCTGGCCAAGGGCAACCGTTCCCCCGAGGTGCGCCGCGCCTGTGAAAGGCACGGCGGCTTCTACCTCGGCTCGATCGGTGGTCCGGCGGCCGCGCTCGCCGAGCAGAGCATCCGCAGGGTCGAGGTCCGCGAGTTCGAGGACCTGGGGATGGAGGCAATCTGGCAGATCGAGGTCGAGGATTTCCCGGCATTCATCGTGATCGACGACAAGGGGAACGATTTCTTCGCTCCGTTCGAGAAATCCCGCGCCGTGGCAATCGGTGGCGGGAGAAAAGCGTAGAAAATCCGGACTCTGCTTTCCAGAACGTGGCTATTTCGGCAAACTTCCGCAGAAACTTCCTCCACGGCACTCTGTTTCTCCCGGTTTTCTTCGCCGCGACCGCGACCACGGCACAACGAGCCAGCTACCCGCCCGAGGAATTCACCGAACGCCGGGCGCGCCTGTGCGAACGTCTCGACGGCGGCGCGGTGCTCCTGTTCGCGGAGACGATGCCGCGCTACGGCGCCCGCTTCCGGCAGGACCACGACTTCTTCTACCTGACCGGGTACGAGGGCCGGAACGCGGTCCTGCTGCTCGAGGTCGATGGCTGCAAGGCGAACCTCTACCTGCCCCACCAGGGCGACCGGGAGAAGTTCATCGACGGCCCGAACTGGCTCTACGCGCCCGAGAAGGCCGAAGGCAGCGGATTCGAGATCGACCACCTCGCCTACCTGCCCGAACACCTGGCCCGGCGCCGCGGCCGGCTACCCGCCGAGGCAGGAAGGCTGCTCTGGATGCGCCTGGGCGAGCGGGACGAACTCGACCTGGCCCGCAGCGAAAAGGGCCTCTACCTCGGCCGGCGCGAGCAGAACCCCTGGGGCGGCCAGCCGACCGAGCAGGCCCACCAGATCGCGACGATCCGGAGCCGCTACCCCTACGCCGAGCTGCGCGACCTGACGCCGCACCTCGACCGGCTGCGGATGGTCAAGACGCCGCGAGAGATCGAGATCCTCCGCCGCGCCGGCAAGGTCAGCGCCGAAGGCATCGCGGCGGCCATCCGCGCCACCCGCGCCGGCGGTTGGGAGTACGAGCTGGAGGCCGCGGCCAAGCACGTCTTCCTGAAGCACGGCGCCGAAATGGAGGCCTACCCCGCGATCGTCGGCTCCGGGCCGAACGGCCTGATCTGGCACTGGGTAAGGAACGACCGGCAGCTCGAAGATGGCGACCTCGTCGTCATGGACTACGGCGCCTCCTTCGCCTACATGACGATGGACATCACCCGTACCTGGCCGGTCAGCGGCAAGTTCGACGAGGTCCAGGAGCGCGCCTACCGCGCCGTCCTCGAGGCGCAGAAAGCGATCATCGCGGCGATGCGCCCTGGCGCCACCCGGCGCGAGACCACCGAGATCTGCCGGGAGATCTATGACCGCTGGGGCTTCGAGGACAAGCCGGCCCACGGCGCCGGCCACTTCGTCGGCCTTTCCGTCCACGACGTCGGCGACAGCTCCCTGCCGTTCGAGCCGGGAATGGTGATCGCCGTCGAGCCAATCATCGAGATCCCCGAGCGCAACATCCACATCCGCATCGAGGACACGGTTCTGATCACCGAAGGCGAGCCGGAGATTCTCAGCGCGGCCGTGCCGAAGGAGGTCAACGAGCTGCTGGCCCTGGTGGCCTCGTCCAGATAAGAGCCGTTCGCGACACGGCGCCATGGGCGCTCGGCAGTCGCACCGTCACGTCGCCATTCTCCCCGGCGAGCCCCGTGGCGAGATAGTCGGCCGCCCTCGCGCGATCCGCGGCCTCCTCGGCAAACCGGCTCTCGAAGAACGAGAAGGCGGCGAGAATCGTCAGCATCTGCTGGCGCGCCGGCCGCATCGATCGCACACTCGGGAGGGGATCGCACGGCCTGCCGCCCTGAGTTCGGGTCACTCCCTTGTCGAGGCCTCCGAGGCCAGCCACATCGCCCAGGTCGGCGTCCTCCCTCACCGCGCCCATCAGGGCGCCGCACGCCAGGCTGTCGCCGTGCCTCGACCAGCGGGAGGTATAGCGGGCGATGTCGGCGAAACCGACGTGTGAGCCGCTCTTGAGCGTGACCAGCCCGCTACGCGGCGCGCGCTCCACAAGCGAGGCCGCGTTCTCCGGGTATGGCACGACCGCGTCCGCATCGCCGGCGATCATCAGGAACGGCACGTCGGCCGTCTCGAAGAAAACGGGCGTGAACATGGCGCTGGGTCCAGCGATCGAGACGGCGGCGCCGATCCGATCGTCCCGGAGGTCCGGATGGAAGGCGGCGAGCGTACTGGTCATGCCGCCGAGAGACAGCCCCATCACGCCGATGCGCTCCGGGTCGATGGCCCCCGAGAACTCGTGAGTCGGGTCGTCGTTCCAGCCCAGCAACTGGTCGATCAGGAACCCCACGTCGCCCGGCTGGTGAGCCACGTCGTCGAAACGCGGCCCGCCCGGACTCGCGAAGTTCGTCAGCGGATAGTCCGCGGCGACGAAGACGTAGCCGTGCCTGGCGAAGTGCAGCGCCAGGTAGCGGCCTTCCGACCGCCTGGACATGAAGCCGTGGCTGTAGACGATCAATGGAAAGCCGTTCGCCGGCCTGCCCTCCCGCGCGACGCCCCGCGCGTTCGCATCCGTCGGATACGTGATCGAGGTCACGAGCCGCCGCTCGTCCGAGCCGCGGAAGACGTTGTTCGCCTGCGTCGGCCGGCTCCGGTCGACGAACGTCGTGTCCAGCTTCTTGACCTGGTAAGGCCCCCGCGCGAGCACCTCGCGGCTCGCCGGGCCCTCCGGCGTGTCGACGCCGGCAGTGGCGAAGAAGAGACCGACAGCGCAGGCCAGCGCCAGGACAAGACCGAGCGCGGCGATTCCGGCGATCTTGAGGACTCTGATCATGGGACCTCCAGCCAGCCAAGCAAGAATAGCTCCCGTTGCCCCTCCCAACCACGGGGGAGGTCCGTCATATCGGAGCTAACCCGCCAACGCGGCCAAGGCGGTCGGCCAGCTCGTCCAGTGGCTCCCTGCCGTGGCGGATCTCAGCCAACCGTTCGCGCCAACCGCGCGGAATTGCCTTCAACCCGAACCGCGCACCCAGCACCGCGCCCGCGACGGCGCCGTTCGTGTCTGTGTCGCCGCCCGCGGAGACTACGGCGACGAGCGCATCCTCGAAGTCGGAGGCCTGGGTCGCACACCAGAGACCTACCTGCATGGCCTTGAGCGTGTAGCCCATGTCACGGCCGTCCAGCCCAAGATCTGCAGGAGCGCACGCGCTCGGAATCGAACAGGCGTCCTCGACCGTTTCCGGCACGGCACCTTCGATGCCGAACGGACCTAGAGAACTCCCAAGCTCCGCTGCCGTCTGGCGGGTCCGGTCAACAACCACACCAGGCGCGACTTCCTCGCCACGAAGCAGCATCGCCACCGCCACGTTCGTCAGCACCGCCGACCAGATGCAGCGTGGATCCGCATGAGTCACCACCGCGCTCAGCGCAGTGTTCCTGGCCAAGCCGATATCGTCCTGTATCCACCGGATCGCTAGCGGCGCGCACCGCATGACGGCGCCGTTGCCCGCTGAGTACCTGCCCGATTCTTCCCAGACCTGGCGCGCGGCTTCCAGGGCCGGTCGGCCAGCCGACACTCGCGCCTCGACTTCCACGCCCCACGCGCAACGGGGAGAGGCTCCCCCGATCCTCGCCAGCACGTCCGCCGTCTGGATGCCGATGCCACGGCCATTCTCCTCGGCCCAACGCCAGAAGCGTCGGCCGATCTCCTCGACGTCGAGGTCAGCCGACCAGCTTCGAGGGCCGCCTCGGCGAGGATGATCGCCTGCGCCAGATCGTCGTCGTCGGGCTCCCCGGGCTCGACCTCGACGTCGTGGATTCCGTTCGGGTAGGAAGCCTCGACCGCGTAACGGGGCCAACCCTCCTGTGGGACACCGAGCAGGTTCCCCACGCCGAGACCGACCATGAGGCCACGGCAGCGGTCTTGGAGGTCCATACTCGCCCTGCATCCGCGTTGGCAGGAGACCGCCCGGCTCACGCCCAACGGCCCACCTCCGGGAAGTCTGGGTACTCCCGCTCTGGAGCCGGCTCGCGCTCGGGATCGCCCGCCTTGTGGAGCGTCTTCTTCTCTCCTTTAGGGGCCCAACTCCTGCTGATCTCGCACTCCGGTCTTCCGCATCGCCAAGTGAGATTGACGGCAGCGTTCTTGGTGAAGAAGACCATCTTCGAGTACGGAAGGTGGTCGTGGATGAACCACGCTAGCGCCCGCCAGTCGTGCCGCGGATGCCTCTCCAGCCAATCCACAAACCACGGAATGACAATGCAGGCCGTTGCCCCGATGTGGCCATCGGCGTCTCGGTGATCCCAGATGTGGTGGGCGAAGTTCGCCTCGTTGTTGGCGCAGTTCATTCTTCCCTGCCGGGCACCGAAGCCGTTGACGTTGGCGCTGCGGAAGGCCGACCGGATCGTCACATGGCCGAAAGTGGAGCGAAGCGGCTCGAGGAGGTTCTCGCAAAGTCCACGGCCGGCCCTGATCGCCAACTCCGCGTTGTCCGGGACATTCGCGATCCCGTGAGCCGCAGCGACCTCCGAGTACAGAAAGTCCCGCACGAAGTAGTGCTTGGAGAGCCGTACGCGACCAAAGTCCTCAAGAGCCGCCAGAACTGCCCTGTTGGGCTTCTGGCATGGCAGGTGTCGTTCCCTCTGCTCAGTTGCAAAGTCGGTCAGTACGTCGGCCTTGCCCTTCGTGATTCCGTCACTCACTTGTGCGTTCTCTCCTTGTCCGCCCTAAGCAACAGTCCACCCGTCCAGGCATCGGGACCATGGAGTTCCGGCATGCCCGATGCCGGCCAGAAGGCCGGCGCACCGACACTCGGCGCGGCGCGACCCTATGCCGAGATCGTCCCTACGTCGCCGTAGCATGCGGGTCAGAAGACCCGCGCACCCAGAGCACCGCCATCAGCGGCGTCGTAGCGTTCCACTGAATCGCGGGCCTCTTCCTCTCGCACCAAGCACAGCAGCTGAGTCCAGACGCGCCGCGCATCTTGAACACACCGTCCCGCAGCACGACTCCGTCCAGCCTGCGGCGGCGCCGGAGGGGAGGGTCCCAGGGGGTCGGAGGCCAGCGACTTCCACCACCGCCCCATCCACCAAGCCCGTGACGGAGCGCAGCCGACAACAGAGAGCGCCCACCTTTCCCCTCCATCGAGAAGGCGCGAGCGTCCCCTGGGACCCTCCCCTCCGGTGCCGCCCGCAGGCGGGTGGGACCCAGAGCGACGCGACGCAGCCCGATGCCGCGCCTACTCGGCGCCGGTGCTCGCTCCGCTCTGCGCCTCCGACTCGAGGAGACGGGCGCCGCGCAGGGTGCCGCCCATGGAGTAGTTGCCCTCGTGGCAGGCGTACTCGTAGACGCGGCCTTCGTCGGCCTTCCACAGGTACTCGCCGGTCCAGGGAGCGGTCCAGATCGTGTCGTCCTCGACGGTGAAGTTGTAGACCACGTTGCCGTCGGGCTGCACGGTGAAGCGCTCGACTACGTGGGTGTTCTCCCCGCCGCCGCGGAAGCTCCGTCCGCCGCTACGGAAGTTCGTCGTGTCGACGACGAGCGTGTCGCCTTCCCACCAGCCGATCGAGTCGCCGAGCCAACTCGTGACCTCGGGGCCCGGATGCTCGGAGTCGAGGCGAACGACGCGGGCGTCGTGGATCATCTCGAGGAGGATGACGACGTGCGTCTCGGTCTGCACGATCCGCTTGAAGTTGTTGTACAGGCTCGGGAAGGTCGGCGCGGCGCCGGTGAAGCCGGCGAGACAACGCTCACTCGTCGGGAGCGACTCGGGATCATCGTAGGGGCCGGGTCCGTCCTGCCCGACCCACCACGCCGTTCCGTCGTTGCCACGAATGAAACCGGAGATAGCGGCTCTCATCCGCTGCTGCGCCTCGGCCGTCATGGACGGCATCCGACCATTCGGCGGATCGATGATGATCGAAGTCGGGATCTTGCCGTCCACACGGTAGGTGTCGGTCCCGCGGTCGATCCAGAACAGGTTGTAGCCGCCCACGTTGCCGGCGCCGAACTCGTTGCCGCCGCCCGCGGTGTGTTCCAGGCCGACTACCTTGGCTCCGCCCTCGGGCGGCGCTTCACGGTTCGCATCGGAGCGCTGGACCGCGCCTTCCTGGATCGCCCGCTCCTCCTCGGCGATCTCGGCGGCCTCTTCGGGAGTCAGGTAGGCGCGTTCGCCAAGATGGACCGGCCGCTCGAGAGGCGTCAGCGTCGCGGCGTCGTAGTTCCCGTTCAGATCGGGCCGGCCGCTGGCGGTTCGCGGAATCTCGTCCTGCGCAACCAGCGCCGGGACAAGAGCGAGAAGAGCGGCGATGGACAGCAGGGTTGCAGTGCGCTTCATCTTCGTGATCTCCAGATTCGGACTGTGTGATTGACCTAGTGTACCGCCTCTCGCGGATTCGGAGCCAACGAACTCAGTTCGCCTCGGCGGACTCGGCGGCATTCTCCGCCGCGCGCAGGACCCGCAGGAAGTTACCGCCCCAGATCTTCGCGATGTCCTCTTCGCTGTAGCCGCGTTCCAGCAGGCCCATCGTCACGCCCAGGGCCTCGCTGGCATCAGCGAACCCTTCGACGCCGCCACCGTGATTGAAGTCCGATCCGATGCCGACATGGTCCACGCCGATCCGGTCGACGATGTAGTCGAGGTGGTCGAGCATCGCGTCCACGCTGCCGGGGCCCAGAAGGTCGCTGATCGACTGCGTGAAGGCCGAGCGGGCGGCCGGATCGTCGATCTCCCAGTAGAGCTCGAAGGGATAGAGGTAGTCCTCCAGGACGCCGGCGGCGCGCCGCGCCTCCCGGATCGCCTCGTCCAGCGCCGCGTCGCTGGAGTCGTAGAGGTAGCCCCGGAACGGGCAGAGGTGGACCACGCCGCCGCCCGCGCCGATGCCGTCGATCTCCTCGTCGCTCAGGTTGCGGCTCACGTCGGTGAGCTGCCTGGCGTTGGAATGGCTGGCGATGACCGGCGCCGTCGAAACCTCCAGCACCTGCAGGACCCCGTCCCGCGACAACTGGGACACGTCGACGATGCCGCCCAGGGCATTGATCCGCTCGATGGCCGCGACCCCCAGGTCGGACAGCCCGCCGTGCTCGGCGCTTTCGTGCGTACCCGTCGCCGCGTCGAAGACCGGGCGCGACGAGTCGGCGAAGTCGTTGTTCCCCAGGTGCGTGAGCGCGAACACGCGCGCTCCGGCATCGTAGAAGTCGTCCAGCGCCGAGACATCCGTGCCGAGGATCATGGCGTTCTGGAAGCCGAGAACGAGGGCCGCCTTGCCCTGTTCGTGGGCGGTGACGATCTCGTCGGCCGACCGGGCGACCACCGCGTTGTTCGTGGGGTCAGCAGCGAGCGCGTGCACGGCCGCTACCTCATGGTCCGCTCTCGCCCGCGCCGCGGCGTAGCCTTCCGCCGTTCGCGGCCCGGAGCCGACCGCGACCGACATGACGACCGCGTCGACGCCGCCGGCGTGCAGCTTGGCCGGATCGACCTGGGACAGCCCGTCGTCGCCGACGTAGGGAGACGGCGCGTCCGGAAGCTCGGTGTCCGCATGGGCGTCGAGGACCAGCACGCGCTCGTGGATGGCCCGTGCCTGTTCGAGCAGCGCCTCGCGCGATTGCTCGGCATCGCCCATCCCCTCACCCGGAGCACCGGCGCCCCCGCACCCAAACGTCAGCAAGAGGCCAAGCACCAGAACCACTTGAACCGCCGTCACACTCATCACCGTCACTCTCATCACCCAGATCCTCCTGCCTGCTAGCCTAAACCCGCTGGCGAAGCAGCGCTTGCCCCGTAAAGGGAGGAGACCGTGGCGGCCTACACACTGGACTACTGGATCGAGGATGGCTGGTACGTCGGCCGGATCAGGCAAGTTCCGGGGATCTTCAGCCAGGGCAGGACGCTGGAGGACCTCAAGCGCAACATTGGAGACGCCTATCGGCTCATGTTGGAGGAGGAAGCGCCGCTTCCCGCGCCGGACTACGAGTCCGTCGAACTCCGACTGAGCGCCACGTGAAGCGGCGACGTCTCCGGCAACACCTCACTTCCAGCGGCTGTCAACTGAAGCGCCACGGACGCCGGCACGACATCTACATCAATCCTGAGAACGGCCGAAAGGCGCCGGTTCCCAGGCATCGTGAAGTCAAGGACAGTCTCGTTCTGCTGATCTGCCGCCAGTTGGGAATCGAGCGACCCTAGCGGTGGCAGAAGGCACTGGTTGGACGAAGGGTCCGGCTACGAAGCGACCCGCACGATCCGCGTCCCAACGTTGCCGCCCGCCAGCAGATCGACGAAGGCCTCCGGCGCGCGCTCCAGGCCCTCGAAGACGTCCTGCTTCGGGACCAGCTTGCCGGCATCGACCCACTCACGCATTTGCGACCGGGCCTCCCCGTAGCGGTCCGCGTAGTCGAAGACGAGGAAGCCCTCCATCCGCACGCGGAAGTTGATCAGCAGTCCCGGCACGCCGAAGGGCCCCGGCTCGGGCTTCGAGGTGTCGTACTGGGAGACGACGCCGCAGCAGACGATGCGGCCGTGGGTCTTCATGCGGCGGAGCGCTCCGCCCAGCACCTCGCCGCCGGTGTTGTCGAAGTAGATGTCGATGCGCTCGGGCAACGCCTCCTTGAACTCCTT
Source organism: Candidatus Multivorans sp. (assembly GCA_965220845.1). Classification (GTDB taxonomy): domain Bacteria; phylum Acidobacteriota; class Thermoanaerobaculia; order Multivoradales; family Multivoraceae; genus Multivorans. The sequence goes on along the minus strand of CBDCRA010000005.1, from coordinate 1,706,863 downwards.
CCGGAAGTCCGGGCTCCTGTAGTCGACCGCCGCGTCGAAGCCGAGTTCCTCGGTCAGGAGTCGGCACTTCGCTTCCCCGCCGGCGACGCCGACGACGCGGCAGCCGGCGATCCTGGCCATCTGGCCGACCAAGTGGCCGACCGAGCCGGCGGCGGCCGAGACGAGGACGGTCTGGCCCTCCTTCGGGTCGCCGACATCGAAGAGACCGAAGTAGGCGGTCATCCCGTTCGTGCCATAGAGGCCGAGGTGGTGGGCAGGGTCGCCGACGCTGCCGCCCTCATCGACGACGCGGACCTTCGACGCCTCATGCACCGAGTAGTCCTGCCAGCCGGCGGGGCAGACAACGAGCGAACCGACCGGAACCGACTCGTCGTTCGACGCCTCGATCCGGGCCACCGCAGTGCCGCCCATCACGATGCCTGTGCGCGGCGCCCCGGCATAGCTCGCGCTGCCCTGGAGACCGGCCCGCTGACCGGCGCCGATCGTGATCGCGAGCGTGCGACACAGCACCTCGCCGTCGCCCGGCGCCGGCGCCTCCGTCCTCCGTAGCGCGTAGTTGCCGGGCTCGAGCCGGCCCGTCGGCAGCGAGTCGATGATGATCTGGCGGTTCTCGGTCATGGCTGGCTCCGGGGATCGTGGGTTCTCACCGGCCGCGCGCCGGTCGCGGCACCCTATCCCCAGGAACTCCTCGGTGAAGGCCACTCGTAGGATGGGGACGAGAACGACCCGGAGAATGTAGCCCATGAAGAACGTAGTGCCGCTCGTGGTCACGATCGTCACGTTCGTATCCCCTCTAGCGACGTCCAGCGGCCAAAGCGATTCCCCTCCCTGCGACCAGCTCTCCGGCACCGAGGCGGAGGGCTGGAGCCCGAGGCTCCGGGGAGACGTCGAAGCGGCTCTGCCAGCCCGCCAGACGGCCTTCGAATCCGAGCCCGGCAACGACGGGGCCCGCCGCTCCTACGCCGAGGTCCTCTTCAAGCTGGGCAACATCTGGGAGGCTGACGAGGTCATCGCACCCCTGGGCACGACGATGTCGTGCCACGCGGGCGATCTGCGGCTCGCGGCCAGGACGGCGTACCTGCTGGGCGACTACGAGCGGTCCGCGGCCCTGAACGAGCGGCTTCTGGAGCTCGCCGACGAGGGCTCGGACCTCCACGACCAGGCCATCCGCGGTCTGACCCTGGCCCACTACCAGACGAACGACTTCGCGGGCGCCGGGGAACTTCCCGCGCCGACCGAAGCCGAAGGGTCGGCCAGTCTCCTCGCCTTCATGCAGGCATTCGAAGGTGAACCGTACGGAATCGAATGGGACGGCGACGAGCGAATCGCCCACCTGCCGATGACGAACGACATCACGCGGCCCGGCGCCCTGCCGCTGGTGACCCTCGAGATCAACGGCGAAGCGGTCGAGCTGATCCTCGACACCGGCGGCGACCGCCTCTACCTCGACAAGGGCATCTACGAGCGGATCGGCCTGCCCACACTCGCCAACCGCGAAGCCCGCTACGCCTACACCCAGGGCGAAACCGTCGAGGAACCCCTAGGAGTCGCCGCGACGGTCAAGATGGGCGACGTGACGCTCTCGAACGTGCCGGTCATCGGCGCGACCTGGAAGGCCCTCGGCCAGAGGTCCGACGGCGTCCTGACGACGCAGATCCTCAAGCAGTTCCTGACCACCGTCGACTACGACAACCGGCGCATCACCTTCCGCGAGCGAAGCGCCGAGGCCCTTGCCGAAGTCATGGCGACGCTCGGAGATACACCGCCCGTCGAAGCGCCCTTCTACATGACGAACACCCACCTCATGTTCGCGAAGGGCGCCCTGAACGGCCACGAGGGCATGAACTTCTTCCTCGACTCGGGACTCGCCGCGAGCATGCCGCTCGTCATCGTCGAGGAGACCGTCGAGTTCCTCGGCCTCGAGAAGAACGAAATCCAGGGAACGACCTACTACTGGTCGCCGATCGAGTCCCACGGCCTCGACGGCCTGCCCGGCGGCCCGGCCCAGGCGCTGGGCAACGTCTTCGTCGAGGACGACTTCTTCTGGCGGTTCGGCTTCATGGCGGACGTCCTGATCTCGCACCAGTACCTGTGGCCCAAGGGGTCCTGGACGATCGACTTCGACAACATGACGTACTACTTCCCCGGCGAGGGTTCGTAGAAGCCGGGACGATAGGATGCGCCCTTGTCTCCAGGACAGGTTCAGGGATCGACGGAGGAAGGTGAATGAGAGCTCCCGGCGTGCCGGCATTGGTACCGATCGTTCTACTGGTTCTCGCGGCGCTCAGCGCCGGCTGCTCGCAGGGCACGGGCGCTGAAGGAGCCGAAGCCCAGGAGGCCGAGACCTCCGTGCCGCTGCGAGCCGTCCAGGATGAGGAAACCGGCTCGATCGCCATCTACCGCGAGGGCGAGAACGAACCGATCGTCACCCAGAACGCCGGCGCGGAGCATCGGCCCTTCCTGCATCCGATCGTCGCTCCGGACGGCAAGGGCCAGGCGACCGAGTACAGCCCCGGGCACCACCCGCACCAGACGGGGCTCTACTGGGGCTTCACCCGCGTCAACGGCGAGCCGATGGACGCGGACACGCTCCGGCAGTGGTTCTACCGCCGCGACAAGCCGGAGGAGATCGCCCGCGCCGTCGGCCGCGACTACTTCCACAACCCGGGCGGCGACTACTGGCGCCGCGATTCGGCCACGGTCGTCACCGAGTCCGGAACCGAGGTGCAGTGGCAGACGGTCTACGGGATGCTGGACGCCGACGGCACCGCCTTCATGACGGAGACCCAGAACTGGACGATGCGGGCGGAAGAAGACCGCTTCATCCTGGATCTCGAATGGGCCGGCGAGGCGGTTTCCGGCGACGTCTCGATCAACGAGATGTCCTACGGCGGCATGTTCCTGCGCATGCCGTGGACCAAGGACACGCCCGGCGAAGCCGTCAACGCGGCCCGGCAGCGCAACCGCCAGGCGGAAGGCCAGCGGGCGATGTGGGTCGACGTAGGTATGCAGGTCGAAGGCCGCGACGACTTTCTCCACGTTGCCATCTTCGACCACCCGATGAACGCCGGCTACCCCCAGACGTGGCGGGTGGACGGCCAGCTCGGTGTCGGCCCGGCGCGGTCACGAATGGGCGACTGGCACATCCCGGAAGGCACGACCGAGGTCATTCGCCACCGGCTCATCGTCTACACCGGCGAGTTGAACGACCTGGAGCTGACGGAGGACTGGGAGGAGTACACGGGCGCCGCCGAGGGCTCGTACTCCACGGCGTCGCTGTGGGGCATCGCCCAGCAGGAGGCGAAGCAGGAGAAGTTCCTGACCCCGGAAGAGGCGGTCGAGGCGATGACCGTGCGCGACGGCTTCCAGGTCAACGCCTGGGCCTCGGAGCCCATGATCACCCAACCCATGGCGTTCGCCTGGGACGACCGCGGCCGCATGTGGGTCGCGGAGAACCGCGACTACGAAACCCGCGGCCGCGGCTTCTCCGGCTCGGGCGACAGCAAGATCCTGATCCTGGAGGACACGGATCGCGACGGCACGGCCGACAGCAAGAAGGTCTTCGCCGAGGGCATCCCCTTCCCGGCGGCGCTGGCGGTCGGCTTCGACGGCGTCTTCGTCGGCGCGCCGCCCCACCTGCTCTACCTCCCGGACCGCGACGGCGACGACGTGGCTGACATGGAAGACGCGGAGATCCTGCTGACCGGCTGGGGCATCCGCGACCGTCACGAGACGATCAACAGTTTCCACTGGGGCCCCGACGGCTGGCTCTACGGCCTCGAAGGGTTCGCGACACCGTCCGTGATCCGCAAGCCCGGCCCCGAGGAGACGATCTACGGCCACAACGATCCGTTCCCCACGGACCTGCTCGAAGCCGACGGGGTCGACATCAACGGCGGCGTCTGGCGCTACCACCCGACGAAGGACCGCTTCGAGGTCGTCGCCCACGGCTTCAGCAACCCGTGGGGCATCGACTACGACGCGAAGGGACAGATCTTCATCACCGCCTGCGTGATCCCCCACCTGTTCCACGTCGTCCCCGGAGGCATCTACCACCGCCAGGGCGGCAGCCACTTCAACCCGTACGTCTACGGCGACATCCGGACGATCGTCGACCACAGGCACCGCTCCGCGCACGGCGGCGCCCGCGTCTATCTTTCGGATGCCTTCCCCGAGGAGCACTACGGCCGGCTGTTCATGGCGAACATCCACGAGCACGCGGTGCTCACCGACGAACTCATACCCAAGGGCTCCGGCTTCGTCGCCGAACACGGCGAGGACTTCCTGCTCGCGAACAACAAGCAGTGGGTCGGCTTCAGCATGGAGATCGGCCCGGGCGGCGACGTCTACGTCCTCGACTGGCACGACGCGGACATCTGCGGCAACGACGTCCAGCACAAGGAAACCGGGCGCATCTTCCGCATCACGCCCGAGCAGACCCTGGCGGACAACTGGGAGGGCCGTTACGACGACGTCAAGTCGATGTCGAACGAGAAACTCGTCGAACTGCAGCTCTCGAAGAGCGCCTGGCACGCGCGCCGGGCCCGGGTCGTCCTGCAGGGCCGGGCGGCGAAGGGCGAAGTCGACGCCTCGGTGCACGAGGCTCTGCGCGAGATGTTCGCGTCGAACCCGGACGGCGACCTGCGCCTGCGGGCGATGTGGGCACTCCACGTTGTCGGCGGCTTCACGTCCGACGAACTCATGACGGCTCTGGACGACGAGGATCAGCATGTCCGCGCCTGGGCGATCCAGCTCCTGACCGAGGACCACGACGCCCCGGCTGCCGCAACGGAGAAGTTCATCGAGCTGGCGGACCGGGACGCCTCGCCGGTCGTCCGCCTCTACCTCGCGGCGGCCCTCCAGCGCGTCGAGCACGATGTCCGCTGGTCGATCGCCGAGCACCTGGTGTTGAAGGGCGACGACGCGGAAGACCACAACATCCCGAAAATGATCTGGTTCGGCATCGAGCCCCTGGTTCCCGAGGATCCGATGCGGGCGCTCCGGCTGGCCAGGACCTCCCAGATCCCGATGCTCACGGAGAACATCGCGCGCCGCGCGGTCGACGCGGACGAGCTCGAGTTCCTCGTCACCTCGCTCGACGACCGGTCGGAGGCCCGTCCGGCACTGCTCCGGGGAATGCGCGCCGGACTCGAGGGACACGTCTTCGCCGAGCCTCCGGAGAACTGGGATCGGGTCTACGCCCGGCTGAAGCGCGATCGCAACATCGCCGACCTCGCCCTCGAGGTCGAACAGCAGTTCGGCGGCGTCGAGGTCGCGCGTCAGTTCCTTGCCGACCTCGACGACGAGAGCACAACGGTCGAAGCTCGGCGGCGGGCCATCCGCGGCCTCGCCGAACAGCAGCACCAGGCCCTCTTCGAGCGGCTTCCGGCTCTGCTGGACGAACCCGAGTTGCGGATCGCCGCGCTCCGCGCCTACGCCGCGTTCGACGGCCGCTGGGAAATCGGATTCCTGCTGCTTGGGCATTACGCCTCCTTCAACGCGGACGAGAAGCTCGCCACGGTGCAGACGCTTTCGTCCCGGCCCATCTATGGCCGGGTCCTGATGGGCGCGATCAAGGAGGGCAGCATTCCCCGGCGCGACGTGCCGGCGTACGTCGCCCGCCAGCTCCACCGGGTCGTGGGCAGCGGCTTCCTCGAAGTCTGGGGGCCGATCACCCGCGTCTCCAGCGAGAAGACCGCGGCCATCGCGAAGTACACGACGATCCTGAACAACGCGGCGATCGCGGCGGCCGACACGGCTCACGGCGAGCAGATGTTCAGCGAGCTTTGCGGCGTCTGCCACCAGATGTTCGGTGAGGGCGGCATGATCGGACCCGACCTCACCGGTTCCAACCGAACGGAGCTGGACTACCTGCTGACGAACATCATCGACCCGAGCGGCGACATCCAGGACGTCTACCAGACCCTGATGGTGACCACCCGGGACGGCCGCACCTACTCGGGCACCGTGGCCACCAAGAGTCCCCGCTCCATGACGCTCCGGGTCGTCGGCCAGGACGAAGTGATCATCCCGCAGTCGGACATCCAGTCGTTCGACTACTTCCCGCTCTCGATGATGCCGGAGGGGCTGCTCGATGGGTACGGAGACGACGAGGTGGCCGACCTGGTCGCGTATCTCATGACCGCCCAAGAGGCGGGCTCACAGGGCCCGTAGGGAGCCGAGGCGGATGACGAACGTCGCGATGGTCGGCCTCGGCTTCGGCGCCGAGTTCATCCCCATCTACCAGGCCTACGCCGGCGCCAACGTCCACGCGATCTGCCGCCGCGACGAGGCGGAACTCCACAAGGTCGGAGACCAGTTCGGGATCGAGCGGCGCTATACGGACTACGACGAGGTGCTGGCCGACCCGGACGTGGACTACGTCCACATCAACACGCCGATCCCCGACCACGCCTGGATGTCGCTCGCCGCGCTCGACGCCGGCAAGCACGTCATGTGCACCGTGCCGATGGCGACGACCGTCGACGACTGCCGAAAGATCGTCGAGAAGGTCGAGGAGACCGGGCTCAGGTACATGATGGCCGAGACCGTCGTCTACAGCCGCGAGTTCCTGTTCATCAAGGAGCTGTACGAGAACGGCGAACTCGGCGACATCCAGCACCTGGCGGCCTCCCATCCGCAGGACATGGACGGCTGGCCCTCCTACTGGGAACGGATGATCCCGATGCACTACGCGACCCACGTCGTCAGCCCGTGCCTCGGACTCGTCGACGGACTGGCCGAGTACGTGAGTTGTTTCGGCTCCGGCGTCGTCCGCGACGACATCGCGGAGAAGTCCGGCAACCGCTTCGCCGTCGAGACCTGCCACATCAAGTTCAAGGACCGCGACCTCGTAGCCCACATCTGGCGCTTCCTCTACGACGTCGCCCGGCAGTACCGCGAGAGCTTCGACGTCTACGGCACGAAGAAGAGCTTCGAGTGGACCCTGATCGAGAACGAGCCCCACGTGCTGCACACGGCGAAGAAGCCCGAGCACGAGATCCCGGAGAAGATCGAGGTGCCGGACTACGCGAATCTCCTGCCGGAACCGATCCGGCACTTCACCCTGCCCCAGGAGATCCACGACGCGGAGCACCTCTCCTTCATCCAGGGCGGCGGCCACGGCGGATCCCACCCCCACCTCGTCCACGAGTTCCTCAGCGCGCTCAACGAGGACCGTGACCCCTGGCCCAACGCGGTAACCAGCGCCAACTGGACCTGCGTCGGCATCTGCGCCCACGAGTCCGCTCTGAACGGCGGCGAGATCGTCCGCCTGCCCGGCTTCACACTCCGAACGTAGGACCCGACTCCACAACCCCGGCTTCAGGAGGGCCAATGAACAAGACCAAGCTACTGATCGCGAGCTTCCTCACCATCCTGGTTGCCGGACTGGGAACCGCCGTTCGCGGCGGACTCCTCCTGGAGTGGGGCACGGCGTTCGGCTTCACGCAGACGGAACTCGGACAGATCACAGGCGGCGGCTTCGTCGGCTTCGGACTCGTCATTCTCGTGGCCAGCGCCTTCCTCGACCGCTACGGCTACAAGCCGTTCCTGATGGGCGCCGGCGTTCTGCACGTCCTGTCCGTCATCGTGGCCGTTGCGGCCACGGTCATCTACAACGGATCGATCGACACCGATCCGGAGTTCGCCCGTGCCGGGGCCTACTTCTGCCTGTTCTGGGGCGTCTTCATCTTCGCGGTCGCGAACGGCATCTGCGAAGCGGTGATCAACCCGCTGGTCGCGACCCTGTACCCCAAGGAGAAGACCCACTACCTGAACATCCTGCACGCCGGCTGGCCCGCCGGCCTGATCGCCGGCTCTCTCCTGGGTATCGGCCTGATCGGCCGCGTGCGCTGGGAGATCGTTCTCGCGCTCTATCTCGTTCCGACCCTCATCTACGTCCTGATGATGGTCAAGGAGAAGTTCCCCAAGTCCGAGGCGGCTGCCGCGGGCGTCAAGTTCCTCGACATGGTCAAGGAGTTCGCCGCGCCCATGCTGCTCTTCCTGCTCGTGCTCCACGTCTGCATCGGCTACGTCGAGCTCGGAACGGACAGTTGGATCGTCAACATCATGGACACGGTGCTCGGCGGCAAGGGACTGTTCATCCTCCTCTACACCTCGATCCTGATGTTCGTGCTGCGCTTCTTCGCCGGCCCGATCGTCCACCGGATCAATCCCCTCGGGCTGCTGTTCGTCAGCGCCTGCGTCGCCGCCATCGGCCTCTACTCGCTCGGCTCTCTGGCCGGCGCGGTCACCGTGATGATCGCCGCCACGATCTACGGCGCCGGCAAGGCCTTCTTCTGGCCGACCATGCTGGCCGTCGTCTCCGAGCGCTTCCCCAAGGGCGGCGCGCTCACCCTGGGCGCCGTCGGTGGCGTCGGCATGCTCTCGGCGGGCCTCCTCGGCGGCCCGGGCATCGGCTACCTGCAGGACCGCCACGCCTCGCAGAACCTCCAGGCCAACGCCCCCGCCGTCTACGAGGAGTACAAGGCCCAGGGCACGAACAGCTTCCTGTTCTTCGCCCCGGTCCAGGGCCTCGACGGCTCCAAGGCCGGCCCGGTCATGGAGAAGGCGAAGGACTTCAGCATCGAACTGCCTCCTGACGAACAGGCGGTGCGCGACGCGTCGTTCCACGGCGGCCAGACAGCGCTCCGGATCACCGCGGCGATACCGGTGTTCATGGCGCTCGGCTTCTTCTACCTGATCATTCACTTCCGGCGGGCAGGCGGCTACAAGCAGATCGAGCTGACGTCGCAGAACGAAACCTGATCACTGGCGGCGAGGTCAGACTCGCTCCGCGCCGAGGACCTAGCAACTCATGTCCATCCTCGAAGATCGCGAGGAGATGCGCCGGTCCGGCTACCGGGTCGTGGACGCGATCGTCGAGCGCCTGAGCGAGCTTGGCGATGACAAGGCGTTCCAGACGGCGCCGCGAGATGTCACCGAGGCGTTGCTCGATGGACCTCCTCCCGAGGAGGGGCGGGACCTCGACCCACTGCTCGAGACCGTGGTTCGCGACATGATGCCGCTCGCGGCGCGGATCGACCACCCGCGCTTTCTCGCCTTCGTCCCCGCCAGCCCCTCCTGGGCCTCGGTGCTGGCCAGCTTCCTGATCAGCGGCTACAACGTCTTCCAGGGGACCTGGCTCGCCTCCGCGGGACCTTCCCAGATCGAACTCACGGTCACCGACTGGTTTCGCGATTGGCTGGGCTACCCGAAAGGCGCGGGCGGCCTGTTCACGAGCGGCGGATCGGCCGCCAATCTGCTGGCCGTCGTCGCGGCGCGCGAGGCCGCCGGAAACCCGCAGGGCGGTGTGGTCTACATTTCCGACCAGGCCCACGGCTCCGTTGGGCGTGCCGCCCGGATTGCCGGAATCGATCCGGCCCGGATACGGGTCCTGGCCACCGACGATGAGTTCCGGCTCGTTCCGGCGACCCTGCTGGAAGCCGTACGTCGAGACCGCGAGGCGGGTCTGGAACCGTTCTGCCTCGTGGCGAATGCCGGCACGACGAACACCGGCGCGATCGATCCCCTGGTGGAGCTGGCGGAGATCGCGCGGACGGAAGGGCTCTGGAACCACATCGACGCCGCGTACGGCGGCTTCGCCGTTCTCGATCCGGAAGCCCGACCTCTGCTTGAGGGCATTGAACTCGCCGACAGCGTGACTCTCGACCCGCACAAGTGGCTCATGCAGCCCTACGAGACGGGCTGCCTCATGGCCCGCGACGTCACCCGCCTCGAGTCCGCCTTTCGCATCCTCCCCGACTACATGCAGGACACCGACCTCGGCAGCGAGCAGGTGAACTTCTGCAACCGCGGGCTCCAGCTCACCCGCGCGTTTCGCGCCCTTCGCGTATGGCTTTCCGTCCAGCGCTACGGCCTGGCAGCGCACCGGCAAGCCATCGCCGGCGCCATGGACATCACCGCAAAGGCGGCCGATCGCGTCGCACGCGAGGACGAACTGGAGCTTCTGGCGCCGTCGAGTCTGGGCGTGGTCTGTTTTCGCTACCGGCGCTCTGAAGCGGATCCGTCATCGAGTGATCGCCTCGACGAGCTGAACCGCCAGATCCAGGACCGCATCGTCCGGTCGGGATTCGCGATGATCGCCTCGACGCGGCTCGACGACCGCTTCTCGCTGAGGTTCTGCGTCCTGAACACCCGCACCACCGAGGACGACGTCATGCAGGTCCTGGACCGCGTTCTGGAGATCGGCAGGGAACTGCGTTAGCAGTTAGCGTAGCCGTGCGCCTTGACGGAGGAGCAATGCCCGTCAACAACTCCCGCGCCCATGCCCGCGTTATCGACGAAGCGCTTGCCGAGGCAGTCGGCGACTTGGTGACTCGCGACTACCTGCGCGCTGAACTGGCAAACCTGGAGGAGCGGTTACACCGGGTTCTGCTGGTTCAGACCGGCGTGATCGTCGGCGCCGTGGTCACCCTCATGCGGTTGATCCCGTGAGCCGCCAAGGCTAAGCCCGCGTCGGCGGTGGTCCGGGTCTCAACCGCCGTTGGCGGCGGGCTCCGCCAAGTGGGCGAATGGAAGGTCCGCCTCGTCGACCGAACTGTCGACGTAGATCAAGACCGGTCACCTCGGGTCGAGTCCAGGAGCTTCATGCCCTCCTCAAGGCTCATGATCGGCTTCGGCTCCAGCAGCGGACACGATCCCGGCTCGATCGCGCGTGGCGTCAGGAGCCCCTCCCCGACCATCTCGGCGAACTCCGGGTCGGCCAGTCTCGGGCTCCGATCGGGCCGCGGCGGGCCGAGTTCGGCAACGATCCCGCCGCGGTTCGTGACCAGCACGGTCTCACCGGCGGCGGCGATGCGGACGTACGCACTGAGCTTGCTGTTGAGCCTCTTGAGGCTCACGGATCTCATGGGCCGACAGTAGCCGATCGCGGATGTTCCCGCCAAAGGCCTCGCACCGGGCATCACCCGATCGCGCGGTCCGCCAAGCCCCACGCGATGGACCACTGCCGGCGGAGGTATCGTCCGAAGGATCGGGGTAGGATGCCACGAAGCCGGGAAGGAGACGGACGTTGCGGTCACTGGAGTTGTTCACGGGAGCGGGAGGCCTAGCACTCGGAACGCACGCCGCGGGCTTCAAGCACGTCGCCCTCCTGGACTGGAACCGCGACGCATGCACCACGCTTCGAGAAAACGTCCGACACGACACTGTTCCGGGAGTTTCGGACTGGAAGATCGTTGAAGGCGACGTGCGCAAGTGCGACTACGAGTCGTTCGGGCCGGTTCAACTGGTGGCGGGCGGCCCTCCGTGCCAGCCCTTCAGCATCGGCGGGAAGCATCGAGGGATGGACGACGGCCGGGACATGATTCCCGAGTTCATCCGCGCCATTCGCGAAGTTCAACCCGCCGCGTTCCTGTTCGAGAACGTCAAGGGGTTGATCCGCAAGACATTCAAGAACTACCTCGCGTACGTCGAGTTACGGCTCCAGCATCCCGAAGTTCCCGTGCGCGACGGCGACACTTGGGAGGACCACCTTGCTCGCCTGGAGGACGTCCACACTCGCGGAGTCCGGGAAGGGCTTCACTACCGCGTCGTCCGTCGTCTGATCAACGCGGCCGACTACGGCGTGCCGCAGACCCGCGAACGCGTGTTCATTGTCGGGTTCAGAAACGACCTCGACACGGAGTGGCACTTTCCGGAACCGACACACGCTCGGGAGAGGCTCCACTACGACCAGTGGGTGTCGGGCGAGTACTGGGAAACGCGCGGTCTCGAACAACCCAACCCCCCCGGCAGACTGGCGGGAGCAGTCAGCCGGCTGTTTCCGCCGACGCGAAAGCCGTGGACCACGCTTCGCGACTCGATATCCGACCTGCCGGCGCCAAGGCCGTGCCGCGAACAACCGGACGCCCTGTTCCACCGTTTTCAGCCGGGCGCCCGCGCTTATCCGGGGCACACGGGAAGCCCGCTAGACCTGCCCGCCAAGACACTCAAGGCCGGTGTCCACGGGGTCCCCGGCGGCGAGAACATGATCGCGTTCTCCGACGGGACCGTGCGCTACCTGACCGTGCGGGAAGCAGCGAGGGTCCAGACCTTCCCGGACGCCTGGCGCTTCACCGGGAGCTGGACGGAAACGATGAGACAGCTCGGCAACGCCGTGCCCATGCAACTAGCGGCTACGTTGGCGGGGAGCATCGTCGCCAGCTTGGCCCCCCGGCATGCCTGAACACGGGCCGTACGATCCGCTCGACTACGGGAACCTGACCGTCAACCTGGTTCGGGAGCTCATGGGTCGGAAGGCCGCGAATCTGCCACTCGCGGACCGCTTTGACGGTCCCGGGGTCTACGCGCTCTTCTACGACGGCGACCACGAACCGTACTCGACCCTGCGCTCGGCCGACGCGGCCCGGCCCATCTACGTAGGCAAGGCCGTTCCTCCAGGCGCGAGAAAGGGAGGCAAAGAGTCGGATGAGACCGCCCCCGTGCTGCACGCGCGCATCCGGGAGCACGCGAGCTCGCTCCAGGCCGCCGCCAATCTTCGCGTGGATGACTTCAAGTGCCGCTACCTCGTGGTTGTCCCTCTCTGGATCACCATGGCGGAACGGTTCCTGGTCGAGCACTACCAACCTTGCTGGAACGTCTGCGTTGAAGGGTTCGGTCTCCACGATCCAGGCAAGGGACGGCTCGAGGGGCTACGTTCTTGGTGGGACACCCTTCATCCAGGCAGGGAGTGGGCCGCTCGACTCCGGCCCCGGAGCGAGGAGGAGGCGAGAGCACGCCTCCGCGCCTTCACGGATCAGCACATGGATCAACACTAACCGAGGAACGCCTTGATCCTGCTAGTCAGGCGGTCCAGGTCGCTCGTTTCGCACTCCCAGATGACGAGGACGCGCCAGCCCATTCTCCGGAGCGCCTCTTGATTCTCCCTGTCGCGCCGCGCGTTGCCGTCGAGCTTCTCTCGCCAGAAAGCGCGTCGCTCCGGCGATTTCGGAATGCGATTTCGCGAACACCCTTCGTGCCGATGCCAGAAACAGCCGTGAACGAAGACCACTTTGCGCCGTGGCCCGAACACGAGGTCGGGGGAACCCGGCAGGTCTCTCCCGTGAAGGCGGTACCGATAACCAAGCCCGTGGACGAGGCGCCTGACGCGCAGTTCGGGCTTCGTGTCCTTGGAGCGAACCCGACTCATGCGCTCGCTTCGTTGACGAGCCGTGAGCGTGTCGAGACTGGCTTGAGTTGTAGGCAACGGTCTGAATGGTACGTGAATCTTGAACGCGGGACTCGATGTCTCAGGGGCTCGCCTCAGTGACTCCGACCACCAGCCCGATGATGATCCCGCCCCAATCGGAGATGGCGGGAAGAAGTCCCTGGAGGATCGCCACCGCGGTCCCCGCCGCTGCTCCGACCGCGATCGCCCGAAGCATGGCGGCGCGGGACTCGGCTCTGGCTATCTTCCGTCGCAGGGTGGGCTCCGACTCCCATAGGATTCTCTTCTCTGGACTCCCTGCCCAGGCAACCGAAACGGTACTGAAGAGAGGCTTCTCCTTGGTGGACACGAGTTCACCCAGTTTCTCTCCCTCGGGCAACTTGTGCTCTTCGTTGACTGGAACGAAGCTCAGCGCCGTGAACATCGTGCCCTCCGGATACCGGCGCACCCCCCGGGGCGTCCGCAGCCGAACGGGCGCCTCGGTGATGATGTAGCGCGTTGGCGGCCGGTTGCCCTTCTCGTACTCGTTCTTGGTCTGTGATTCGACGATGTCCTTCATGCCACTCCTCTGTTCTCCGTAGCCATTGCCGAAAGCCCGGCCCTCCCGTCCCGGCGAGGACCGGCGCCGCCCACAGCCTGATGGGCGGTATTCCCCCGTCGCCTCACACGATCCGAGCCGCTCGCAGTCAAAGGCGAACGCTCGTCAAACGACTCGGGCATCGGGGGGCGAGTTCAACGTCTCGCGGGCGCGACTCGCCATCCACCCTACGCGAACCTTCTTGTTCCCAGTTCGCCATGGACCACCCGGAACACGGGGAAATCTGATGGCACTTGGCCACGTTGGCCAACACCACTACTGCCGTGACCGTTGCCTCTACTGCGACGGCGCCTGGTACAGCTCGATCTCGTAGCCGTCGGGGTCGCGGAAGAAGATGATCGTGGGCGGATTGTCGCCGGGGATCGTGACGTGACGCAGGGTCGAGCCGGCGGCCTCGGCCCGCTTGGCCAGCGCCTTGGCGTTCGCCGTGTTGACGATGATCCGGCCGTACCGGCCCTTGCCCTCGGGCAGCGGATCGTCGTTCAGGTGCGCAAGAGCGAGGCCCGCACCACCGCCGGGGGCCACCAGACCGATCTCGATCGGATCGTCCGAGTCCGGCGGGTACTGCCAGGCACGAGTGAAGCCCAGGACCTCGGCGTAGTACTTCTCCGACCGCTCGAGGTCCGCCACGTTGATAGCTACCAGCCCCAACTCGGCGTCCGACTTGTCGTCTCCGGCCGCCAACGGGGCCGCCAGGCACACACACATCGCCACCACCAAGGCCCGAACGGTCCACTTCGCCATCACAAGCTCCTTTCCGAGCATCAATCTCACTGTCAACAGAGGCCGGGGAGCATAGCGCGCAGCCAACCGACCTACTCCACCGGATTCGCAGCCATGAACTCGTTGATGATCCGGGCGAGCTCTTCGCCGTGGCTCTCCTGGATGAAGTGGCCCGCGCCTTCGACCGAGACATGGGCCTGACCCTGGGCCCCGGGAACCCGCCTCTGGAACGGTTGTTCGCCGCCGCGCGATATCGGGTCTCTGTCGCCGAACGCCGTGAGGAAGGGCTTCTCCCAGCGCTCGAAGACCTCCCAGGCCTTGCGGTTCGCCTCGTTCGACGGATCGTCGGCGAAGACCGGCACGCGCTGCGGCATGATGAGGGCTCCGGCCTTGTAGGCGGGCTCGGGAAAGGGCGCGTCGTAGGCGGTCGCGATCGACGGGTCGCCGGTGTTCGTCGCCAGCATGCGGCCGGTCGGAATGTCGCCACGGTCGATCATCGTCTGGTTCCGGCGCTTCCAGCGGATGAACGCGCTGTCCTCAGGGAAGTCGTCCCATCCGGCCGCGCTCCCCACGGGCAGGAAGGTGTTCGAGATGACGACTCGGGCGAACCGTTCCTCGTTCTCCGCCACTACTCGAAGGCCGATGAGGCCCCCCCAGTCCTGTCCGAAGAAGGTCGCCTGCTGCAGATCGAGCGTTTCGACGAGTTCGGTCATCGCGTCGACGTGGAACTTGTACGTGTGGGTGTCCATGCTCGCCGGCTTGTCCGAACGCCCGAAGCCGATCAGGTCCGGCACGATGCAGCGATGGCCGGCCGCGACCAGGCCCGGGATCATCTTCCGGTACAGGTAGGACCACGTCGGCTCTCCGTGGATCAGCAGAATCGGCTCACCGTCGGCGGGGCCCACGTCGAGGTAGTGGACGCGGTAGCCATCGATCTCCAGGTAGTGGGGCTCGAAGTCGAAGCCCGGCAGGTTCTCGAACCGGGCATCCGGAGTGCGGTACACGCCGGGACGGATCTCCTCGGCAAGGGCTGGCGCGGCGACCGTCGCGAAGGCCAGTACGAAGGCACCCAGGCTCGCCGTGGCGCCAAGGTTTCGCCGTGATCTCTTCATCTCGTGTCCTCCGTTCGGTCGTGCACAGGCCAGGAATGTGACGCCCGACTCTACTGGGTGCGCCGGCCATCTGGCCGGCATCCGCCGCCAGGCGGAATCCGGTTATCCTCTCCGCGCCCCCGCGAACGGAAGTTAGGCCCGCATGACTCAGAACGGAACCGTTGTACGCCTCTCCGGCGTCCGCAAGACGTTCGGCACCCACACCGCGGTCGACGACTTCGACCTCGAGATCGAGCCCGGCACGATCTATGGCCTGCTGGGGCCCAACGGCTCGGGCAAGACGACCACGATCCGCATGATGATGGGGATCCTGCTGCCCGACGGCGGCGCGGTGGAGCTCTTCGGCGGCGCACCCGACTTCGCCCGGCGCAGCCGGGTCGGCTACCTGCCGGAGGAGCGCGGCGTCTACGAGAAGATGAAGGTCCTCGACCAGCTCGTCTTCTTCGGCGAGATCCGCGGCGTCGCGCGATCCCTGGCACGCACGCGGGCCGAGAAATGGCTTGAGCGTCTCGGCCTCAGCGAATGGTCGTCCAAGAAGGTCCAGGCACTGTCGAAGGGAATGCAGCAGAAGGTCCAGTTCATCTCCACGGTGCTCCACGATCCGGAGCTGCTGATCCTGGACGAACCCTTCAGCGGCCTCGACCCGATCAACCAGGACGTGCTCGAGGAGATCGTTCTCGAGGAGAGCGCGCGCGGCAAGACGATCCTCTTCTCGACCCACCTGATGGAGCAGGCGGAGCGGCTCTGCGAGCGGGTCTGCCTCATCTCGCGGTCCCGCAAGGTGCTCGACGACGACCTGAAGGAGCTGAAGCGCCGCGAGCGCTCCGGCGCCGTGGCGGTGGAGTTCGACGGCGAGGCTCCCCCAGTCGCCACGTGGCCCGGCGTGTCGGAGGTCGAGGAGGCCGGTGACACGTTCCACCTGTCCCTGCACGACGGCGTGCGGCCCGAGAAGATCCTGGCCGAGGTCGTGGCGGCAGGAGTCAGCCTGCGCAGGTTCGAGCTGCTGGAACCCCGGCTGCACGAGATCTTCGTCCGCCACGCCGGAGAGCCAGCCGAAGACGATGCCCCCTTGCAGACGGGAGGCGCGTCATGAAGCAGATCTGGTCGGTGGTCCGCCGCGAGTACGTGGAGCGCGTCAAGACGAGGGCGTTCATCCTCTCGACGCTCGGCATGCCGCTGCTCATGATCGGCATCATGGCGGTGGTCGGTTTCGTCGCGGTCCTCTCCGAGCAGTCGGAGCGGGAGATCGTGCTGGTCGACCAGAGCGGGCAGCTCGGCGAACGGGTCCGGCAGGCCCTCGAGCAAGCTGGCTACGAAGTGGAGCTCGCCGCTGCCGGAGTCGACATGGCGAACCTGGACCAGCAGGTGCTGGACGAGGAACTCGAGGCCTACATCGTTCTCGACGACACGACCGCCAGCGAAGCCGTCTTCGCCTACCGGGGGAAGGAACCGCCGGGAAGCGTGCGTTCGCAGTTGATGCGGGCGGCCGTCGTCGAGGAGATCGTCGACCTGCGGCTCGGCGAGATGGAGGACGGCGATTCGGTCCGCAGGCTGTTCGAGGGCGGCGCGATGGAGTACGAACCCGTGGGCCTCAACGAGGAGGAAGCGGAAGAAGCCGAAGCCGAACGGATCACCGGCATGATCACCGGCATCGCCGGCGGCCTCATCCTCTACATCATGATGCTCGCCTACGGCGCCCAGACGCTGCAGTCCGTCCTCGAGGAGAAGCAGAGCCGGGTCGTCGAGCTGGTCATCTCGTCGCTGCGGCCGTGGCAGCTCATGCTGGGCAAGATCGTCGGCGTGGGAGCCGTCGGCCTGACCCAGGTAGCGATCTGGATCGCCTGCGTGGCCCTGCTGGCGGGCCTCGCGCTGCCGTCCCTGATCGCCGCCGCCTCCGACTTCGAAGAACTGGCTCAGTTCCGGCAGTACCTGCCGGGGCCCGGCGCCGTTCTGCTGCTCGTCGTCTTCTTCCTGCTCGGTTACTTTCTCTACTCGAGCCTGTTCGCCGCGGTCGGCGCCATGTGCAGGAACCTGCAGGAAGCCGGCCAGACCCAGGCGCCGCTCATCATCCTGATCATCGTCCCGTTCATGCTCCAGATGATGACCTTCCAGGGCAACACCATGCCGTGGATGAACTGGGTGGCCCTCTTCCCCTTCTTCAGCCCGATCATGATGTACCCCAGAGCCGTGATGGGGGACGTACCCGCCTGGATGGTCGCCGCCTCGATCGTCCTGATGGCGCTGACCGTCTGGGGCGCCGCCTGGGTGGCGGGCAGGATCTACAAGGTCGGCATCCTCAGCCAGGGCAACCGGCCCAGCCCGCGCGAGCTACTGCGCTGGATCCGGGAGGCCTAGGATCGGCGGCATCGGACAGTTGATCCAGGCCGACACAGCCCGCAGGAGTTCGCCCTCCTCCACCGTGACCTCGTGATCGGCGCTGATGCAGGCGACCGCCGCCTCCAGAACGCACTTCTTCACCTGCGGCGCGGCCCGGTCCAGTTCGACCAGAGCCGCATCGAGCGGGGCGAAACCGCACTCCTCGTGCGTGAGCAAGCGCCGCTCCGACAGCGACAGGACTCGCCACCCTGCAGCGAACGCCCCTTCGGCAGCTTGTCGATCCCGATTGCCGACGTAAGCCAGCACTGACAACAGCACGGCCAGCGAGGACTCCACCGCCCCGGCCGAACGATGCCGCACCCTGGTCGGCCCCGTTCGCCCGAAGGAGACCTGCATGTCTCGCAACAGGATGCGCTGGAGCGACCACTCGAACAGGTCGATGACATCATCGGCCGCGACGAGCTCGACGAGGTTCTCCTGGAATCGCTGGTACTGCCACGACGTCAGGGCCCGTAGCGCGGGCAGCGCCAGCTCGACCGCGGGAAGACGCAGTCTCGGGTCGAGTTCCTCGACCAGGGGAGCCAGACGGACGGTCTCTTCGTAGACGCCGTCGTCCGCCGCGGCCTTGAGGTGGGCTAGCTGCGACTGCCGCGGCCCCGGGTCGCGGTCGAGCAGAAGCGCATAGACCAGCGCGCGGGCGCCGTAGGGCTCATGGGCCGCCTCGACGACCGGTTCCGGCAGCCGGCCGATGAGCGCCGCCGCATACTCGACGTGCGCCGGTGTCGGCTGGCCTACCTGGGCGACGGCGTCCTCCAGATCCGCGCTCGTCGATGCGTCGGCTTCAGCCCCCGCGAACCCCGCGACGGCGGGCGCCGTGGCCGGTTCCAATGTGCCAACGACCTGCGGCGGCAGCTCCGGAAACCCGCCGTCCCAGGACGGATCGATCCGCCTGATCCGCTCGCCCAGCGGCGGATGCGTCGAGAACATCGCGCTGAAGCCGGAGGTCGCCCGGCCGAAGAACATGTGACTGGCCTGCGGGGCGTTCGGGTTCTCCACCTTCGAGCCGGTGACGAAGCCGCCGATCTTCTTCAGCGCGCCGGCGATGCCGCCGGGATGGCGGGTGAACTGCACGGCCGAGGAGTCGGCCAGGAACTCGCGCTGCCGGCTGACCGCGGCCTTGATCAGGTTGCCGAAGAAGGTGCCGGCAAAGCCGACGACCGCGAGACCGGCGCCGAGCGCCATGATCGGTAGCGCACCCTTGCTGTCTCTGGACCGGCCGCCTCCGCTGTAGAAGGACATCCTCAGGATGAAGTAGCCGATCATCCCGATGAGGAAGATGCCGTGCAGCAGGCCCATCAGGCGAATGTTCAGCCGCATGTCGCCGTTCAGGATGTGGCTGAACTCGTGGGCGATCACGCCCTGGAGTTCGTCGCGGTCGAGGGTCGTCGCCGCACCGCGGGTCACGCCGATCACCGCGTCCTGCGGCGCGAAGCCGGCGGCGAACGCGTTGATTCCTTGCTCACCGTCCATGATGTAGACGGGCGGCGTCGAGGTGCCCGAGGCGATCGCCATCTCTTCGACCACGTTCAGCAGCCTGCGCTCGACCGGGTCCGAGGTGCTGCCGTCCACGAGCCGGCCGCCCAGTTCCTCGGCGATCACGCGTCCGCCGCCGCGTAGCTGCGCGATCTTGTACAGGCTGCCGCCGCCGACCACGAGGAGTGTGCCGCCCACGGCCAGGAGCAGCAGCCGCGGATCGGCGACGGCGCTCCAGTCGATCTCGTTCGTTTCCGGATCGCGACCGAGGAAGCCCATCGTGGCGGCCAGCACCAACTCCACCGCCACGACGATCGCCAGCACCGCCATTGCGAAGAGCAGCACCAGGCGAGCCGTGCCCCGGCGCGCCGCGTCCTGTTGCTGGAAGAAGTCGGTGGCCATCGCGCCGCCGCCTGAACCGGGAAGTCCGGACTAGTCGAACGAGATACTCGGCGCTTCGGCGATCGCCTCGCTGTCGAACTCGAGCAGCGTCGCATCCTGACCGTGGCCGAACATTCCGGCGACCATGACGGCCGGGAACCTCTGCTTGAAGGTGTTGTACGTGGTCACCGCGTCGTTGAACGCCTGGCGCGCGAAGGCGACCTTGTTCTCCGTGGAGCGCAGTTCCTCGCTGACCTGCATCATGTTCTGGTTCGCCTTCAGGTCCGGGTAGGCCTCAGCCAGCGCGAAGAGACGGCCGAGCGTGCCGGTGAGGACGCCTTCCGCCGAGGCCAGACCCTGAATCGCGGCGGCGTCGCCCGGGTTCGCCGCGGCCTGCTCCAGTCCGCCGGCCGCCATGTTCCGGGCCTGGATCACCGCCTCGAGGGTTTCCCGCTCGTGACTCATGTAGCCCTTCGCCACCTCGACCATGTTCGGGATCAGGTCGTAGCGCCGCTTGAGCTGGACCTCGATCTGCGCGAAGGCGTTCTGGTAGCGGTTCTTCAGCGTGACCAGCTTGTTGAAGGTCCCGATCAGCGACGCGCCGAAGATGACGGCGAGGAGGACCAGACCGGCCAGGATGACGATGGTCAGAATGCTCATGACCGCATGGTGTCACAGCCGGAAGGTGTACTGCGCCTTCACCGCCAGCCTCGAGTCCTGCTGGCGGAAGTCGGTGCCTCGTTCGCCGAGTTCCTGTACCCAGCCCTGGCCGAAGATGAAGAAGATGTCGTTCCCCGGCTCGAGCGTCCAGCGCACCCGGCCCTGGAAGCCGAGGTTGCCCGAACGGTTGTCGAACTGCAACACGTTCGCGAAGGACAGCTTGGGCGAGACGGCGTAGTTGAACTCGGCCCGGTGGATCCTAGCGACGAAGTCGCCCTGCGGCAGCCGCGCGAAGGTCTGGTTCGTCTGGACGCTGATCGTGAGTCGCGGGGGCGCCGAGTACCGGAGGCTCACGCTGACCGTCTCGGCGTCGCCCGACCAGAAGCTGCCGAACGTAACTCCGACGTTCCCCTGAAACCGCCGCTTCTGCGCCGAACTGAAGAAGAACCGTAGCGGCGTGAAGTCGTACTCGCCCGGCGGCAGGACCACGCCGGGCGAGATCTCGAACGGCTCGAACAGCCGCTCATAGGTCGGGTTCACGTCGAACAGGCTGTGCAGCGAGTCGCCCGACTGGAAGTGCCAGTCGACGAGCGTGAAGTAGAACTCCCGGCTCTCGACCAGGCCGTTGTCGAGCCTCTTGAACTCCGTGTAGAAGACGTCGTGGTACATCTGCTGGATGCCGAGCCACTGGTCCTTGGGCCGCGGGTTGAAGCTGGCGCCCAGCCGCAGCATGCGCACGTTGTTGCGCTGAACGAAACCGAGGGCCGGATCGAAGTTCTCCTGGATCTCGCGCCACTGCACTTGGGCGTCGTACCGGTCGTTCGGAAACGCGGCCGCGAAGCCGAACGAGGCATCGTTGTCGGAGACGCCCTCGTTCTCGCTCTGGAGTCCCCAGGCATTGAAGACGAAGTTCCGGCCGCTGCCCAGGATGTCGGAGGTGGCCAGGCGGAGGTCCACGCCCATCGTCGTGGCGTCCGTCGCGAGGGCCTGGTTGCCGCTGGTGACGAGCGCGCCGACGTAGGACTGCTGCCAGAAGTTCTGCCGGACCCGGCCGACGAACAGGCTCTGGTCGTCGACGACCGAGGTGTCCCGCGAGCCGACGTTGAGCACGCCGACTTCGGTCCGCCCCACCCTGCCCGTCAGCTTCACGCCGTAGTCGAGCGGCACCTCCCGTCCTCGCAGCAGTCCGATCCGGCGGCTGAAGAAGGGGAAGATCTCCGCTCCCGTACTGGGAATGCCTCCCGGCTGACTGACCCCGGTCGTGGCGAAGTTGAAGACGCCGGCATCCTGCAGGAAGAACGACCGCTTCTCGGGAAAGAAGATCGAGAAGCGCGTCAGGTTGATCTGGCGCGCGTCGACTTCGGTCTCGCCGAAGTCCGTGTTGAAGGTCGCCGTCAGCTTCAGGTTGGGCGTCACGTTGTAGAACAGGTCGAGTCCGGGCTTGCCGCGCAGACTGTCGTCGCCGCTGCCGGCGCTGTAGTCCCAGCGCCCCGCGACGAACGGCCGGATGTCCAGGCTGAGGCCCTGCTCCAGGCCGCCGAGGCCGGTGATCTCGCCCGCCTCCGAGACCTGGAAGAACTGCGCGTCGAAGCGGGGCGCCCGCCCAGCGCGCCTCCTCGAACTTCCGCCGGATGCTCCTGCTGATGTTGAATCCCCAGACCGTGCCGTCGGGTGGGAAGTTCAGGCTCTTGAAGGGGATGGCGAACTCCGCGCTCCAGCCCTGGTCCGAGCGCGCCGTCGCAACGTTCCAGATGGCATCCCAGTCTTCGTTCGTCTCGCCGTTCGCGAACACGAGGCCGTCGACCAGGGCGCCGTTCGGGTTCGTCGCGAAGTAGAAGGCATTGCTCTGATCGCGGAACGTATCGAGCAACAGTTCTACGTAGTCGTCGGGCCTGAGGGCCGCATCGCGGGCCATCTGCGACGCGAGGATTCCGTCCGGCTCGGAGTCATGACACATCACGCCGATGTAGAGGTTGTCGGCGTCGCGCAGCAGGGTGACCTCCGTGCGCTCGCTCGGCGCGACGCCCTCCGTCGGGATGCGCTGAATCAGGCTGCCGATCTCCGGCGACGACTGCCACGCCGGCTCGTCCAGGACGCCGTCGACGAGGATCGGCTCCGACACCGCCGTGACGACGGCCGTGCGGGTCGACCTGCCCGGCTCCTCCTGACGGAGAGCGGCGACCGACGGAGCGGGACCTACGAGGGCCAGCAAGGCCCAGAGAGGAAGCAGCGACAGAACAGCCCGGAGCCTCCCCGAGTCGCTCGCCGTCGGATACAAGCTGCTGACCGTTCTGACTACTTGAAGCCGCCCGGGTAAGAGCCTAGCGTCGGGGCACACACCCGCGACAGGCCGGGGCGGCCGGAGTGCGCCTCCAGCATCAGGTCCACCTCCTCGGATTCGTCCCCACCGACACTGCGTCGGTCGCCACGCCGTAGTAGCGCGGCGACGCGCTCGCCGCCCGTGCCGTCCCTGAACTGACCGCCGATGATGGCCAACTCGCCGCCAGGCACTCCCGCACGCCCCCAAGAGGGCGCTCGCGAGCAGGGCCAGTACCAGGAGCCGAGCGTGCCTCCTCATCCTGCCGGCAGGCTACCAGTCGGAGTCGCTCCAGACCGCCGCCTCCCGAGAGCCCTACTCAGCGCGCATGCGCCGCCCACCTTTCCTGACCGTCGGCTCCAAGACCTCCGATGAGCGCACGAATCTCATCGCCGTGCCGGTGGAGGAGCCTTGTCGAGCGCTCCGTTCTAATCTCTCCTAATTCCTGACTTTGCGTCGCGCCTTCGAGCTTTTTCGCGAAGTCAGCGATCGCCTCCCGCGCGGGCAGACTTCTTGCCCGAGCACCAACGGCCGCATCCGTCCTGTTCAGCGCAGGCCCAAGCGGTAATGCCGGTCTGACAGACTGCTAGCCCACCAATCCTGAAGTAGGCGTGAGCGCTACTCCTATTCTTGACAGTGACGGAGTGATCCCCGTAACACTTGGCGTGAACTAAGTGGGCTTCCAGCTGATCTACTTCGATCAGGTTTCCGCCCGTCTTGGCATCAGTGACCCAGGGCCCATACATCGCTCGAGTATGAAAAAACTCTCCAACTCCAACTATAGCGGAAATGCACCCACAGGCTAGCATCCGTCCTAAGTCCTTCAATGTCGGATAGGACGAGCGGAATGACTGTGTACCCTCCGTGCGACTCCCACTCGAAACCACCCTCCACGCCTTCCATCTCGGTCTCCACGCTCCGCGCTTCCTCGAATGTGTCAACACCTTGCTGCTGAGCTGCAACGTGAGCGGCGAGGCCTGTCATGACAAGTCCTACAGCTATCAGACGCCTCATTTCTAGTCTCCTTTCGGCTGATCACCGACCCGTCCGAGCCGGCCTAGTTTCTTCCGGTTGGCCACGACAGCGACGCCTCGTGAGACGACGTCGCAGGGACCTCGTCGGTGCCCTGGCGAGCGACATGGTTTGGCTCCACAACAAGAGCCTCTATCTGGCCGTTCCATCAGTGATGTGACTTGGCCATCCTGCATCGGAGGTACTGGGCTTGCTCTCCCGAACAGGGAAAGCACAACCTGCAAATGCTGGCCTGAGGATGGAGGGCGTCGCCTACGCGGCGAGCGGCATCGAGTCGATGTCGAGGTCAGCCGTCCCGTACCACTCGCCGGACCGGAAGGAGTCTTGTGGACGTTCACCCGTCACACTGCCCAAGGCCGAGTCCTCGATCCCTTCAACACCCGCAGACACACCCCTTCAAATGAAGGTCGGCCGTTCCTCCGCGCTGGCAGTAGATTTTCGACTCAAGCGCGAGAGCTCTGCCGCGGTGGCGGAGGCTCAAGACAACGGGAGGTTTCAGATGACGAAGGCCGGTTGGATTGGTGGAGCGCTGAGCGCGCTTCTCTTCTTCTGTGTTTTCGCGGTGGCGCCTGCAGCCGCGGGTCCGATCGACGAGTGCTTCGACTACGCGGACTCGGCATGGTCGAACAAGTACATGACCTGCGCCGGGTCGGGTGGCGGTTGCTCGATCTGGGTCGGCTCAGTCATCGTGTACAAGGAGCAGGACGGTAGCGGTCCGATGCCCCCACTGGGAACGGAGTTCGCCGCGGTTCTGCCAGGGTGGTCCGGTGTGGAGGGTTGGCCGGATCGGAGGGAGAGCTACCCGTCAGTGCGGCCGATCGGTGAGTTCGTTCGGATCGAGCGCGCCTGTTCGGAAGATCCAGGCTTGTTCGATGCCGTCGATCCGAGACACCGACCAGAGCGTGTTCCTGGCCGGCTGGCGGCAGCTCGGGTCCTGCCACCAGCCCCCGCTCCGTGACGTCGCCTCACCGCAAGGCGTGCAGGCTCGGCCGGCGTTGGCCGCTGGATGCCGCTGCCCTGACGTGTGCCCTGGCACTCAGCCTGGGTTTCCCGGCAATGCTGGGAGGTCAGGGTCCAACGTTTGAGCGCCTGGGGTGGCCAGTCGTTCTGCCCGCGAAGCTGGCGCTCGCGGCGGACCTTCGGTGGCTGGACGAGGGTCGGCTACTGCTCGGAGTCGAAGGCGCCGGCGTCTACTCCTGGCGCATCGGAGACGACGAAGGCACCCTCGAAGCCTCGCTGGCGAGCGCCGGCGGCTACCACCGGGGCTTTGAGAGCTATAGCCGTGTCGGCGGCAGCAGTTCAGGAGGCGTGGCCTTCGCCGGCGGCCTCTTCGGTGTCTATCTGCAAAGTGAAGGCGACATTGACACGCTGAAGGCCATCGAGATCGTCGGCGATGTGGACCGGCGCGGTGACCGGACAGCCGTGGTTGGCCTCAGCCGCAACGAAGACGGCGGTTGGGAGGATCACATCGCCTGGGTGTTCGAGGATGGGGAGTCGGAGCCGAGCACGCTCCTGCCTACCCGGGACGGCGGAGAGATCATGGGGCAATGCTGGCACGCTGAGGTGTCCGTAGTCCGCTTCCTTTCCGACGAGCGGGTCCTTGTGGTGCCCGGACTCGAACCTGGCGTGTTCGTCTACGACAAGGCGGGGCAACTCCTGGAAAGCCTGGGCGCGGACACTTTCGCTGCCGACGCGGGTTGTGGGCTGGAAGAAGAGAAGCGATCGATGCTGGGGAAGACCGCGTTCGCGATTGGGTGGATGGCCGGCCGCCGAGTCATCGACGAACTCCTGGCCGACGAGGCGGGCAACATCTACTTCTTTGTTCGCCACGTGCCCGGGGGGCCGGAGAGCGTCGTGCTGGAGGCCTATAGAGCCACGCATCCTCCCCTCGGCAGAGTGTGCTGGGATCTCATCCAGGCTCGTGCCGAGGAGTTGACCGCCGTGACCACGCTTCCCTGTGCCGTCGAGTCGAAGTTCGCCGATACGCGGCTCCGGGCCGATCTGCGCGGAGATCGAGCCGTCGTCCTCCTGACCGGGCTTCCCGGCGCGCTGGCGCGGCCGGCAGAGGTGTTCGAAGCTCGCCTCCGGCCTCCTGAGAGCTGAGTTTCATGCGTCTGTCCACATCGGCCGTGATCCTGGCGGTCGGTGCAAGCCTGGGACCGACTGGCGCACAGGACAGGTTGCCAATCGGCGACGGCCAGATGCGGCTTGTCTGCATCGACGAGGATCGTCGCGCGCACGCCTCCGACCTGCTCGCCGGAGATCGCAGTCCCACGCACTGCTGGGGCGTGGAACGCCTCATGCCCTCCGCGCCGCGTCGCTCCCGGCGAGGAAACCGCCAGCGTGTGCAAGACCGATCTTCCCCGAGCCGCCCGGCTGTCGATTCGGGTGAGGTCTCCGGAGGCGAGCGACGGTCCTACCGACGGCGGCGCGAGTCACCCTGGCGAGATCGAGATCGTCGCAGCGCCGGTCGAGATGTGGCGAGAAGCGCCGATCGGCCTCCTACCGACCTGGACCGCCGCTTCCGGCGTGCTAAGCCTGCCCCGCGGCGCTGGGCGGTGGAGGCTGCAGGCTCGCGCCGAAGGACGGCTCTCCCGCCTCCGTGACGCGTTCTCGGGTGAGGACGCGGTTGAACTGGTGCTGATGCCCGCAAGCGGCGTTTCCGTGCAGGTGACAGCGGATGGATCTCCGCTTGCCGGTGCGCGTCTATCTCTGGTGCGACCCGGCCGGTTCGCCGACAGGCAAGCGCCTGAGCTCCTGGGCTTCGAGGTGACGAACGGAGCGGGCGGAGGCACCCTGGCGATGACGAAGTCCGAGGATTCGCTGGTGGTCGTCAGCAGCCCCTCCCGCGCCGCGGCGGCCTTCAGGAGACTCGGGGACGTGCCGGGCGCCGTCGAACTGGGCCCCGGCTACGCGGTGACCGGCGTGGCTGTGAGCGTCGCTGGCGACCCGGTTGCGGGAACGCGGTTGCTGGGTCTCTCCTGGATTCCGAACGGCGGCGGCCTGATGCAGCGCCACACGGGAAAGACGGGAGCCGACGGCCGCTTCCGCCTTGCAGGCTTCTCGCCAGGGGCCGCGCTCCTGCGCACCGAGGGCGGAAGTCTCGCCTACTCCCGGCAGTTGGACCTTGAAGGGTCGATCGACCTCGGCTCGATCGTGCTTGCGTCGCCCGAGCATGCATGGCTCACGGTCGTCGACCGGGACAGCCGGCTGCCCGTCCGCGGCGCCTCCGTCCAGCCGGCAGGAGGCGAGTGGGCCACCGCCGGCGAGCATGGCGCCGTGTTGGTGGACCTGGTCCTCGGACGGAACCTGATGGTCACTGCCAAGGGCTACCTTTCGGCCAGCGTCGACTTGCCGGAAGGGACAGGGCGAACGGTCGAAGAGCCCTTTCTCGTTGAACTTGAACCTGCGTTTACCGTCGAGGGTGTCTACGTCGCCGCCGACGGGCTCACGACCGCGGTCGGTGGCCGGTTCGTGGCTCGGCGCGAGACCGACAACATGAGCCGCCACCGGCCACTCGCGGCGGACGGCTCATTCTCCATCGATCTGCCCGGCGGCGCCTACGAGTTGGAGCTGTCGGCCGGCAACGTCGGATCGAGGCGTCTCAGCGTCAGCGGATCGGCAGGAGAGGTTCGGGATCTGGGAATCGTTGCGGCCTCGACCTCGGCCTGGGTTTCGGGCCATGTCCTCAGCCCGGAGTTCACACCTGTGGCAGATGCATCGGTCTCCCGCGTACGTTCGTCCGAGATGGGACCGCTGATGGCATGGGCGCTCGGCAGCGTCGACCGCGTGACTACGAACGCTGAGGGCTACTTCGAACTGTTCGGTCTGGACGGCGGCGTCTCGACCCTCCGGGTGGAAGCAGAGGGATTCGCACCCATGGAGTTCCAAGTAGAGGCGCAGGCAGTGGAGTGGGTCGACGCGGGGACAGTGGAGCTGTCCCGGGGACGTCACGTCCGCGTTCGATCCGACGTTGACCAGGGCGAGGTCGCTGTCGACACGGGGCTAGTGGGGAATCCGCGGCAGTTCATTCGAGCCCCTCTCGTCGATGGCGTGGCCTCGGTCGAGAGGGTGCCGGACGGCGCCTTTGCGTTGCAGATTCTTGAGGATGGCGTGCCTGTGTGCGAATGGAACGAGGAGGACGAGACTGGCGGAGTTTCGATCCGCTGCGACCGGAGCACGGTCGCCGTTTCAGGCCGGGTCACGATCGGCGAGCAGCCGGGAAACGGGATGTTGCTGTGGCAGCAGAAGGGCCCGGCAGCTCTGCCTGAAGGCGGTCTCATTACCCGCGGAGGACCCTTGCCGCGGACGCAAGTCGTATCGAACCGGCCACTGGAAAGACAGGCGATGCTGAACGGTGAGGGCCGCTACCGGATCGAGGCGGTGCTCCCCGGCGACTGGGAAGTGATCTGGATGCCTCTCTCCGGGGGACAACAGGACGTCAGGGAGGTCGAGATCCCTGATGCTTCGGGGGCCGACGTGGTACTGGATCTCGACTACGGTGGTGTGTCCGTGGCCGGGATCGTAACCGGAGCAGACGGCAAGCCCGCCACCCACGCGACGGTGGATGTCTTTCCGAGCCGGCGGGCCGTGGTCGCGGACGAAGTCGGGCGCTTCCAGATCATGGGGCTGCTTCCAGGTACGTATCAGTTGCGTGCACGGCTTCGGGATCTGCGCTCCCCCCTCGTCGATGTCGAGTTGCGGACCGGCCGTAGCGAAGCAGTGGATCTGGTCCTCGTCGACGATCCACCGAGCGACGAGGTCGCGATCTACTTCGAAGGTGGCGACAGCGGTCTCTGTTTCGTCGAAGCCGACACCGGCGTGTCGCACGTCGTGCGCGTCGCCGGCGGCGTGGCGAGACAGAAGCTGTCCCCGCCGCTCTCGGACCGATTGCGGGTCGTCTGCAGCGCCAGCGGGCATTGGGTCTTGAACGACTGGCAGGATCTCCGCGAGGCCTTGGACGAAGGAGTGGAAGTAGCTCCCTTCGAGTCAACGTCGACGCTCGTCCTTACTGGCGTCGCGCCGGGCGCGCCGGTCGAGATCACCGGCCCTGGCGGTTGGAACCTCGGCGCCCTACGTCTCTGGTTCGGCGGAGCACGGACCTTCCAGGTCGGCGAGACCATCTCGAATCTCCCTGTCGGGAGTTACACGCTGCGCTGGGGCAAACGCTCGCGCATCGTCCAAGTCGACCGCGGGCGCGTCACCGAAGTGGAGATCAATCCCTGACGGAGTTATCCGCCGTCGTCCCCAAGTCCCGTCTCGCCAGACTGCGCTACCGGCAAGTGGGAACTGGACAGCACCAGTCTGACAAGATCCGCTTGCCTTGAAGTCCAGGTCCGCGAAAGGGCCTGCTGAACTAGCGAACGGACGGAGACCACCCGCCGGTTCGTGCTTTCCGCGATCTCGCGAATGGTCAGTCCCTCTGCCAGGGACACCGCGACCCGGCTTTCGGCAGGCGTCAGTCCGAGTGACTTGGCGACTTGCTCAGGTCTCAGCCGAATCCGCCGCCAGGGGTCCAGTACCACCACGATGGCAGCTACGCCTGGAAAACTACCGTTCGCTCTGTTCACGTACACGGTCAACGGACGCCAGCTCGGCCACCCACGGACAGCCGCAAACCCGGCGGCCCCGGATTCCATCTCGCCGCCGACAGCCGGCGCCAGGAGACACTCCAGAGCTTCGGCATCCTCCGCTCGCTGAGTTCGCAGCTTCCCATCGCGCTCACACAGGCCCGCGTCCTGGCGAAGGATCTCCTGCCCAAGCGCGTTCGTCCCGACGATCGCGCCGCCAGCATCGAGGCTGACAAGGCCCACCTGTCGCTGATCTACAAGAACCTCGGCAAGAGTCGGGGGCGGGACAGGCACGGATTTACTGGATCAACGGCCGAGGCTGGCGTAACGACCGACTGGACGCGCGCTCCTCGCCTCAAGGTCCCAAGCGCTCACCACTGCCTTCAGTTTCGCCATCTGCTGGTCGATGTCGCTCTCGAGCACGGGCGCGACGAAGAGCCGGCCACAAGGTCGGTCCGCATCCGAAGTGGACGAGCAGTCCGTTGCGTCGCCAACCTTCGACTCCGTGTGGCGCGCCGTCTCCTGGCGGATCGGGTCGACGACCGAGGTGACGACTCCGGCGACGACGACGGCGCTCAAGGCGGCAACCGCAGTAACCACCGCGTCGCCACGGCGCCCCCGATCGGGTCTGAGAACGGCCTTGATTCTGCCCTCCAACCGTGAATGCCCCGTCATCGGCAAGGACAGCACGGCCCGAACTGGAGCCCGATCCTCAGCGAACGAGAGGAGGTGCCCTGCGTACTCCGACGGTCGGACGCCAGCCAGCAGGACCTCCTCATCGCAGGCCTCCTCGCGTCTCGCGGTAGCCAAACACGACGCCACCCAGCTCAGGGGGTGGAACCAATAGAACGCCAGGACAACGCGGCCCGCGAGTTGTCGTAGAGCGTCACGCCTGCGGACATGGACCAACTCGTGAGCAAGAACGATGCGGCATCGCGTTTCAGACCAGCCAATGGCCGAAGCCGGCAGGAGGATGACGGGCTCAAACACGCCTCCCGTCATGGGAGTCAGGACTTCCCTACCCTGAAGGAGCCGTACGTCGGCGCGGATCCCCAGTTGCTTCCGTAGCCCTTCCAACCGCCGGAGCCAGGCTTCGTTCTCCACCGGCAGCGCGACACGGGCCAGCCTGTGGAACCGCACGACCCCGACTCCTACGGAGAGGAGTGCCACTCCACAGCCGGTCGCCCAGATTGCGAAGGCCAACCTGGTCAAGCTCCAGAAAGGACCGGATTCCACTCCTCCGCTTGCGGCGGGAGCGACAACGACCGGGGGCGCAAGCTCTGTGGCAGGCGCGGCCGCATAGGCTGGAACCGCGGGCGCCGGCATCTCGAGCCGCATGTCGGCCGGCCTGCCGGCCTTGGGAAGCACCGGCACGTCCCAGGAAGGGCCGAATAGTCGGAGGCCGGGTAGAACCAGCAGGAGCGCAAAGGTAAGCGTCCACAAGTTGTGGCGCGTCAGTGCCGGTCCCCTGTGGGTCAACCACTGTAGAGCCAGCGCCACCAGCAACACGACCGTCGCCCGAACGATGAGATCCGCCGAACCCGACCATCCCGTAGTCATGAGGAGATCGGTCACCGGCCCTCCCTCGACGCCCGGTCAATGAGCGCCTCGATGCGAGCCTGCTCTTCCGGGCTGAGCCTCGCGTCCTCGAGTTCCAGCAGCGTGGCCACCGCCCCCTCCACCGAGCCACCGAAGAACGTTTTCACGACGTGCCGCATGGCCGAAAGTCGCGCCCGCGAAGCCGGGATTGTGGCCGAGTACAGGTACCGGGCGCCGTCCTGCTCACTCACCAGGTGCCCTTTGTTCACGAGGATTCGAAGCACCGAGCGGACGGCCGAGTACGTCGGCGGCTCGGCCATGCGCTCGCGGATCTGCGCCGCCGTCGCGGTACCAGCCTCGTGGACGATATCCATGACCTCTCGTTCTCGTCTGCTGAGTCGGGGCAGTTCGTTCACGAGCACTTCACTCATCCGTTTCGTG
Source organism: Candidatus Multivorans sp. (assembly GCA_965220845.1). GTDB lineage: Bacteria > Acidobacteriota > Thermoanaerobaculia > Multivoradales > Multivoraceae > Multivorans. The sequence goes on along the minus strand of CBDCRA010000005.1, from coordinate 1,675,449 downwards.
GTTCCGAGAACCCATCTCAGCGCCCCGAAGGGGCACCTGCAAAATGGGTGAGGTCACCCTATCGGATGAGTGTTGAAAATTCAACATGCCGATCGAGTGAGAGAATCCCTGCCCTCCAAACCGGAGCAACGAATGAGCTGAACCGCGTGAACTCAGCGCCCGGGAGGTCGCAGACGAGCTTCGAACACCTCTGCCGGCCGCGCCAGCGCGGCGGGAAGCCCGGTCAGGAGGACGATGGCCTTGTCTCCGCGCAGATCGGCCCGTAGCCGCGTATCGGCGAACTCCGATTCGACAGCACAGGGAAGCGTGGTCACGGCGGTCAACTCCTCGGCATGAGCCTGAACAAGGTCCCAGCACACTCTGCCGAGGGGAGGATGGGCGGCGTCATAGGTTGACGAGTGGTTCTCGGCACCCCTCGTGAAGCCGCTGACGGTCGTCAGGATTGTGGCGCCCCCGGCATCCGTCCTGCCGCTGACGACGGTCGCCTGCCCGGAAGCGCCCGCAGCCGGTTGCGGGTCGGCACCGGACTCCGGGGGTTCCAGCACGATGCTCTCCGGCCCCCCGGGCACGTGGCGCACGAAGAAGTAGACGTTTCCCGCCTCGTCGGCCAGGAGCTCGTCGATCACTCGGCGGCCTGCCATCCACTCAATCGTGAACGCAGCGTTCCCGAGCAGGGATCGCTCTCCTTCTTCCAGCCCACAACCCGCGTCGGCAGCGAAAGTGTCCGCGCCCACGCTCTCCAGGAGTTGACCCGCCCTGTCGTAGACGAACACGCCCGGTTCGAGTCCGGGCACTACAAGGACCCGCTCTTCGGAGATGAGCCGGACTACGGACACCTCAGCGTGCCAGCATTGGCCCATGATCTCTCCGCCGTCCCGAGTAGGCAGGAGCGTCCGCGGCTCCGACTCCCCGTCCTTGAACACCCAGGCGATGTGATCCTCCCAGTCGCCTTCTTCGTTGCGGCTGAGGCCAACCACGGCTGTCCGGTCACCGCGCCGGTCCACATCGCCGACGATCTCGATGGCCTTCAGCATCTCGAAGTCGCCTCTGCTCTTCAGATAGACGCCGAAGAGGCCGCCGGCGAAGGCCACGCTTCCTGAACTGCTGCCGCCGACACGGCTATAGCTCTCAAAGCCACGGTAATGGCCGCCAGCGCCCGCCAGCGAGGCTTCGAGTGTGCCTTCGTCGTCCCCGATGTGCCAGGAGTAGACGCCGGCTCCCTCGACTCCGAGCAGCAGGCGATCTTCGTCCAGCCAGCGAACATCCGCGGTTAGCGCCAAGGGCTGGGGCAGAACGATCGGCCCCTGGAGTTCAAACGTCGGGCCCTGACCACCCAGCACCGCAGGGAAGCCTGCGGTGAGCACCAGGGCAGACCACAACGCAACCGTCTCCAGCGGCCAGCTAGCGCGGCGACGGCAGTCCATGACCTCGCGCTCTCGCCTGCTGAGTTGGGGCGGTTCGTTCATGACCACGTCGTCTGTCCAAGACCGTGGTTGCGGCGTCTTCATCGCAACGCCTGGAGACACCATAGCCGATGAGTGCTGAAAATTCAACACTCGCATCTCGGAATGAGAGAATCCCAACCGCTCAAACCGGAGAACCCATGAGCTGGAACGACGACGTCAAGGAGATCGAACGGCAGCGCCGCATGGCCGAGCAGATGGGCGGCGCCGACAGCGTCGCCTTCCAGCACGGCCGCGGCAAGCTGACGGTGCGGGAACGGATCGATCTGCTAGCGGACCCGGGGACCTTCCACGAGATCGGCGCGCTGGCCGGCACGGCGACCTGGGAGGACGGTTCGGTCGCGGCGCTCAAGCCGTCCAACATGGTGGTCGGCACGGTGCAGGTCGACGGCCGCAAGGTCGCCTTCTCGGGCGGCGACTTCACGATCCGCGGCGGCGCCTCGGACGCGAACATCGGGAACAAGAGCCGCTTCACGGAACAGTTCGCGCTGCGGAGCCGGCTGCCCTTCGTCCGGCTTCTAGATGCCACCGGCGGCAGCGTCAAGACCTTCGAGCAGATCGGCAGGACGTACCTGCCCGGAGGCGCCGGGACCGACGTCTCGAGCCATCTCCTGCAGACCGTGCCGGTGGTCTCCGCGGTGCTGGGCTCGGTCGCCGGTCTGCCGGCCGTGCAGGCCTGCCTCTGTCACTTCAGCGTGATCGTCGAGGGCACGAGCCAGGTGTTCGTCGCCGGCCCGAAGGTGGTCGAGCAGGCGACCGGCCAGCGCATCACCAAGGAAGAGCTGGGCGATGAGCGCACTCAGGTGAAGAACGGCGTGGTGATGAACCTGGCCGAGGACGAGGCCGACGCGATCGCGCAGGTGCGGCGGTTCCTCTCGTACCTGCCGGCGAGCGTCTGGGAGGCCCCGCCCGAGCAGACACCCAACGACGATCCGGACCGGCGCGCCGAATCGCTGCTGTCCGTCGTGCCGCAAGACCGGCGCCGGACGTACGATCCGCACGCGATCATCGAGGCCGTCGACGACGAGGGCAGTTTCTTCGAGATCGGCCCGCACTACGGCCAGGCCCGCGTCACCGGCCTCGCCCGCGTCGACGGCATTCCCTGCGGGGTGATGAGCAACGATCCGCGCTTCAACGGCGGTTCGATGGACATCGCGGCCGGCGAGAAGATGCTCCGGCTGCTCGAACTCTGCGAGACGTTTCACCTGCCGCTCGTCTACTTCGCCGACGAGCCCGGGTTCTCGGTCGGTCCCGCGCAGGAACGGCTCGGGATCGTGAGGGCGCGCGCCCGCGTCGTGACGGCGCTCAACTCGAGCCGAACGCCGTACATCTGCTTCGTCGTGCGCCAGCTCTACGGCGTCGCCGGCGGCCTCCACTGGCGCGGCCAGGGCTTCTACCGGCGCTACGCCTGGCCCTCGGCCCACGGCGGCTCGATGCACATCCAGGGCGGCACCGCGATCGCCTACAAGCGCGAGATCGAAGCCGCCGAGGACCCGGAGGCCAAGCGCGCCGAGATCGAGGCCCGGCTCTTCGCCATTTCCTCGCCCTTCCGCAACGCCCACGCCTTCGGCGTCGAGGAGATCATCGACCCGCGGGACACGCGGCCATTGCTGGTGGACTTCATGCGCGACGCGCGCCGGGTCGTGGCCGCGGAACTGATCGGACCGGCTAAGGGGCCGAGCTACCGGCCGTAGCCGGCCGACCCGGCGGTGTAGAGCAGGTCCGCCGCGGCGTCCTGAACCCAAGATGAGAAAGGTCCTGGTCATCGGCAGCGGCGGCGCCGGCAAGACCGCCCTGGCGCTTCAGGTCGGCGAGATCACCGGCCTGCCGGTCGTCCACCTCGACCGGCTCTACTGGGAGCCCGGCTGGACGGTGCCCGATCGGGATGTCTGGCACCAGCGCCTGCAGGACGCGATGTCAAGAGACGAGTGGATTCTCGACGGCAACTACAGCGCCACGATCGACACCAGGCTCGCTGAAGCCGACACGGTCCTGTTCCTGGACTTCTCGCCCTTGATCTGCATCTGGCGAGTCATCAAGCACTACTTGAGACATCGCGGGTCGAGCCGCCCCGACATGGCACCCGGATGCGAGGAAAGACTGACGCTCGGCTTCCTCCACTGGATCTGGACCTTCAGATCCCGCAGGCGCGACGGCTTGAGGCGGATGATCAGGAAGCACTCGCGGAAGGCCGACGTCATCGTCCTGCGGAGCCAGAAGGAGTGTGACCGCTACGTCGAGGAACTCGTGGCGAAGAGACCCGGCTAACGCCACACCTTCAGCGGCACATGCGCGGCCGCGTGACGGAAGTCCTGGTCCGTACTCAACAAGACCAACTCGTGTCGAATCGCGAGTTGAGCCAGGAGTGCATCGATCGTTCCGAGCTGCACGCCGTTCCGCCGGCAGCGATTGCGTACTTCGGCTGCCTCGATGTGGTCGTTGCGGTCTGGCGTGATCGTTGGTAGCGCAGAAAAACGACGCAGGATCGCGTCGCGCTGACGAGGACCCCGGAAACCCTGTAGTAGCTCCTGAAGGACGAGCCCCGTGGTGCAAACGGACTCTCGCGCAAAGAGCGCTTCGCGCAGCCGCGACACCTCTCTCTCTGCTCCAGGTTCACTTCGACGCAAAGCCAGCGACCAGACGCTCGTATCCACCAGGAAGTTCATGCGCCAGCAGCTTCGGCGTCAGCCTTGGTCGACTCCAGGCGACCTCAGCGTTCTTGATCGCTCCTGCTTGTAGTCGTAGGTTGCGTCCCACTCCATGGTTCCGAACAGCTCGAGAATGCCGGCTTGCTCCCTCCGCGCGAGGAACTCCCGGAGCGCCACGGTCACGGCAGCCGTCTTCGTCTTCTCGCCGCTCACTTCGAGGGCTCTTTCCAGGAGTTCGGGGTCGATCGCGAGGTTCGTCGCCATGTGCGGATACTCGCACAGTGAGACGCACAAGACAAGAAGGCGAGACTAGCCCCGGCGCTAACTCAGCACTGCCCCGGTGACGCCCCGTTCGAAGAGGTCGTCGATCTCGGCATTCGACAGGCCAAGGCGCTCCGCCAGCAACTCCCGGCTGTGCTCGCCCAGGCGCGGCGGCGGCAGGTCGGTTCGCTCCGCCAAACCGTCGATCCGCCACGAGTGGCCGGCGTAGCGCTTCTCACCGACGTCGAGGTGCTCGATCCGGCGGAACCAGGCCCTCTGCTCCAAATGACGACACGCCATGACTTCGGTGGCGGAACGGACGACGGCGGCCGCAATGCCGGCGGCCTGGAGACGCTCCATCAGGTTCTCGGCTTCCCGGGAACACGTCCACAAGGTCAACGCCTCGTCGAGCTTCTCCGTGTTGGCGATCCGGTCGCGATGACGATCGAAAGCCGGATCCGCTAGAGTCTCGGAACCCGAGAGCGCTACGAGCCGTTCCCACATCTCGTCCGAGTCGACCGCCAGCGCGATCCAGCGATCCTCGCCCGCGCACGGATAGACGCCGTGCGGTGCGTGGTCGAGGTCACCGTTGCCCACAGGCGTCTGCTCGCCGCCGAGCGCAGCGTCGAGAAGCACCTCGCCCAGGTAGCCGGCAGCCGCCTCCACCATGCTGCCGTCGATCGCCTGTCCCTCGCCAGTGCGCCGGCTGTGGAAGAGAGCGACGAGCGTCGTCGCCGCCATCTGCAATCCCGTGATCGCGTCTGCCTGGTAGAAGCCCATGACCATCGGCTCCCCGTCGGGGTACCGGTGCAGCCAGTCCCAGCCGGCAAGCGCCTCGATCGAGGTCCCGTTCGCCTTGTAGTCGCTGAGTGGCCCGGTCTTGCCGAAGCCCGACCAGGAGGTCATCACCAGGCTGGGATTCAGCTTCTCCACGGCCGGCCAATCGAAGCCGAACCGTTCCATGACCCGGGGCGTGAAGTTCTCCATCAGAACATCGGCATCGGCGATCAAGCGCCAGAGCAGGTCCCGACCCTCCCCGGTCTTGAGATCCAGGCACAGGGACCGCCTGTTGCGATTGACGCTGTTGTAGTAGGGGCTCGTGTTGATGTGGCCGCCGAGTACGTTCCCCACCGGCTTCGGATTCGCGAGCCATCGTCGCCAGACGTCGGGCCGCTCGTGCGATTCGACCTTGATCACGTCGGCGCCGAGATCGGCCAGCAGCATGGCGGCGTAGGGGCCGATCCAGGCCTGGGTCATGTCGACGATCTCCACGCCCTGAAGCGGCAGGGCCTCGCCCGGGCCGGCTTCCGGCACGGCCGTCATGAACGGCTGCCAGTCGAGCTGCGACACGTCGACCTGCTCCCCCGCGCCGGGGGCCGGCGCCGGCGGAGCGGGTCCTGTTCGCCCCAGGGTTGCCGCGGGCCCCGCAAACGGCAGCTCACCGAGCCGCGGATGGTGGAGCGTGCGGAAGAAGCCGCGAGCGGCCAGATGCTCGTCGACCAGCAGGTCGGCCGGCGACAACACCTTGCCGCAGACGACCCGGCGCTTCAGCAGGCCGAGGAACACGTCGTCCGCCGACTTGTCCTGCACCTTGCCGGCCAGGAAGGGGATCAGCCTCCGGCGCCACGCGGGCGGTTCCTCCCCGTCCTCAACCAGAGGCCACTCCTTCTCGTCGACGCCGAGCACCGCGCCGTAGTCGCCGACCTGTTCCTCCAGCGGGGGCATGAAGGTCACCCAGCCGTCACGGCAGCGATGGGCCCGCACACCGGTCGTCGAGCCGCCCTCCCGCTGGGGATGCACGCCGCCGTACTCGATCGGCAGCAACGGCAGGATGCCGGCAATCACGTCGAGAGCCGAGACCTCGATGAACCCGCCTCGCCCGCTCGCGAGTCGCGAAACGAGCACCGCGAGCGCGGCCACGAAGGCGCTGACGCCGCAGGCATAGCCGAGGATGTGGCCGGGCGCCTTGAGCGGCGCTCGTTCCTTCTCGCCGTTCAGACTGGCGTAGCCAGACAGAGCCTGGACCACGAGCTCCGAGCCGACGAGGCCGGCGAACGGGCCGTCCAGGCCGAACGGGGAAACCGACACCAGAATGAGGCCCGGGAGCCGGTCTCGCAGATCATCGAGGCTGAGATCCCATCGGTCCAGGTCGACGTCGCGCCAGTCGGTCACCAGAACGTCGGCAGACCGCAGGAGATCGATGAGCGCCTGCCTGTCCGGGCACGCACGCGAAAGCGACATCGCTCCCTTGTTGGCGGCAACGAACTGCCAGAGCAACGACTCCGCGCCCCGGCCGGTCCTGGCATGCGGCCCCAGGTGGCGAAGCGGCGAGCCGCCTTCGGGCTCCAGGACGACGACATCGGCGCCCCAGAGGGCGAACTGTCGTCCGCAGTACGCGGCAGCAACGCCGCCGGCGAGTTCGAGGACGCGGACGCCTGCGAGCGCCGGCCGGGGCTGCGATCCAGTCACGCGTCGATCGTGTCAGGAATGATGATCTGGCTGCATGATCGTCGCCGCTTCGCGGCGGTTTCTCTTCCACGGGTCAGAAGACCCGCGGTCACCTGCCTTCGGCGGCAGCGGGTCAGAAGACCCGCGCACCCAGTGGGGCGGCCAGTTCCTACGACCAGGTCAGCGAGCCGGTGCTCTGGCCGAACTGGTCCGTCTCGACCCCCATCGCCTGCAGCAGCGTGACGTAGAGGTTGCTGAGCGGCGCGTCGTGGTCGCCGTCGTGCCGGTGGTGCTTGCCGTGGCTGAAGCCGCCGCCGGCGACCAGGATCGGCAGGTGCTTCGGCTCGTGGGAGTTCGCGTTCCCGAGGTTCGAGCCGAACAGCACGGTCGTCGAGTCGAGCAGCGGGCCGTGGCTGTCGTCCCGCTCGCGGAGCGTCGTCAGCAACCCGTCGAACTCGCCGATGATCTCGGCCTCGATCTTCTTGAGCTGGGCGATCTTCGCCTCGTCCTGGCCATGGTGGGACAGGTTGTGATGGGAACCGTTCACGCCCTGGACCTGAGGCACGACGCCGTGGTCCTGGATCATGATGCTGATCACCCGCGACGAGTCGGTCTCGAGGATCAGCGGAACCATGTTGAAGAGCAGTCCGACGCGGCCGATCAGGTCCGCCTTGTCGGGAATGTCGGTCGGCTGATCCTCGACGACCGCCGGCTTCGGCCGCTTGAGCCACGCGCCGGCTTCGCTCAGTTCCTGTTCCGCCGTGCGCACCGCGGCGTAGTAGGCGTCGAGCCTGACCTGGTCCGCGGAACTCACGTGGCGGCGAAGCGCCGAGGCCTCGGCCCTGACCCGATCGAGGATGCTGCCGCCGCTCGCCAGGTTGCGGGTTTCGCGCTCGACCTCTTCCGGCGCGCCCGCCAGGAACATCTTTCTGAAGAGCCTGGCCGGGCTGATCTCCGCCGGGATCATCACGCCGTTCGCGGTGTACGACTGGCTCTGCCCGCTCGCCGTCCCCAGCGTGACGGACGGGAAACGCGTCACGTAGCCGAGATGGTTGGCTGCCGCCTGGTCGATCGAGATCGTGTTCTTGAACCCGTCCCGGCCGGGGCCGCGGGCCGCGGTCAGGAAGGTGACCTCGGAGTTGTGCGGCTGGCGACCGGTCTGGTCCTCGTGCGAGTAGTTCGAGAACAGCGAGTAGTGCTCACGGTGCCTGTCGATGATCCGCAGGTACTCGGTCGTCTCGTAGCCGGCGCCGGTCTGCTTCGGCAACCACGCTTCCGGGTAGATCCCCAAGGTGTTGCAGATGTTGACCATCCGCCGGGGCGCCGCGGCACCCCCGGAGGTCGCGGCACGAAGCAGCGACGGCTGCATCGTCTCGAGCAGCGGCAGGGCAAGCGCCACGCCCGAGGCGCGCAGGAAGGTGCGTCTGTCGATTGGTTTACGCATGTCGTGTTCCCGTTGGTGACTGCTGCCTAGAGATTGGCGAAGAGATCGCTCTTCGCGACCTCCCGGATCATGCTGCGCAGGGGATAGCCCTCGTCCTTGACCTTGCCCAAGAGGCTCTCCACGTCGTCGCGGTCCGCGAACTCGACGGGAGCGCCGGTGGCGAAGGCGATCAACTGGGACGCGACGTGCCGCGCGACCTGGTCGAGCTCGTTGCCGTAGAGCAGCTTCTTGTACTCCTCGATGCCGACGAAGACCTGTCCCTGCGGCGTCGTGCCGGTCACGTCGACCGGAAGGCCCTCGCGGTAGCCGCCGGCGCCCTCCTCGCCCGGGATGCGGTACGCCTCGCGGAAGCCGCCGATCGGGTCGAAGGACTCGAGCGCGAAGCCAGGCGGGTCGATGTTGCGGTGGCAGCTGTTGCAGACCGTGTCCGTGCGGTGCCTGTCGAGCTGCTCGCGGATTGTCACAGCACCCCGGGTGTCCGGTTCGAGGCCCTCCACGCCGGCGGGCGGCGGGGGCGCCGGCTGACCGAGCAGGTTCGCGAGCACGAAGTTGCCGCGCGGCACGGGCGACGTCGTCGTGCCGTTCGCCGTGATCTTGTGAATGCTCGCCTGGGTCAGCAGGCCACCACGGGGACTGTCCTCGGGGACGGCCACCTTGCGCATGTGCTGGCCGGTGATCCCCTCGATGCCGTAGTGCTCAGCGAGGCGGCGATTGAGGAAGGTGAAGTCCGAGTCGATCAGGTTGCCGACGCTCAGGTTCTCCGCCACGAGTTCGGCCAGGAAAAGCTCCGTTTCGCGGGCCATCGCCTGTCCGAGACGGCTGTCGTACTCGGGATAGAGCGCCTTGTCGGGCGTCGTCGCGTTCATCTCGTAGAGGCGAAACGCCTGGCCGGCGAAGTCCTCGATGAACCGTTCGCTCTTTGGATCGTCGAGCATCCGGTCGACCTGGCTTGCCAGTACGTCGCCGTCCGACAGCCGGCCGGCGGCGGCCAGGTCGAGGAGCTCCCGGTCCGGCATCGAGCGCCAGAGGAAGTAGGAGAGCCGCGTCGCGACCTGGAAGTCGTCGAGCGCCGTCCCCTGGCTGCCCACGTGGTAGACGAACGCCGGAGCGATCAGCATGGCGCGCAGCGGTTCGCGGATCGCCTGGATGAAGGGCAGTCCGTCTTCGAGGGCGGGCTTCGCCAGAGCCGCGTAGGTTTCAAGCTCGCCCTCCGAGAGCGGCCGCCGGAACGCCCGTGGCCCGAAGCCAGCCACGACGTCGACGACGTGCTCGTAAGGCGCCTTGGTGAGCACGGGCTCGCCGGACTCGTCGAACTCGATCCCCGCGAGCAGTTCGCGGGCACTGCGCGGCGGCCATTCGTCGAAGAGCGGCCCCTCGATCGTCATCGACCGGAAAGCGATGCCTTCCCACGGGTAGTCCCGGACGTTGCGCTCCGGCGCGAAGTACGAGACCTTGTCGTCGGGCGGACGGTAGGCGTCGGCCAGCGAGGGAGCGACCAGGTCGCGCGGACGGAGATACGGCGTGACCTCGACGACGCGGCCTTCGGGCTCCACGAGGTCGAATGAGCCGATCAGGCTGTTCAGCGCGGCGGTCGCGACTCCCTGCTGGTTGCCGTGGAAGAGGGTCAGCGTGATCGGCGACGTCGCCTGGTAGGGGTAGACGTCGATCGTCACCCGGTAGCGACCCGGCAACTCGACCAGGAAGCCCTCCGTCATGCTGTGGAAGGTGTAGGTCGAACCGCCCTCGAAGAACATGACCGCCGCGTCGTCGACGATCTTCACGATGCCGGCGCCGAGGTACTCGCCGACCGCGTTCCGGTTCAGGTAGGGCGACTTCCGGTAGTCGATCTCGACGGTCCGCGTCTCGGGCCGCGGGCCGGCCCTGAGCGCCTCGTCCAGCGCGCCGGCCGCCGCGGTCAGGTAGCTGCGGACATGGAGCGGCGAGATGCCCTGGTTCTCGGCCACGACGTCGAAACCGCCGGTGTCCGTCTCTTCCGGCAGGTCGTTGGCCAGGCTCGCGGCGACGTCGGAGTCGATCCCCAGCAGGTCCTGGATCGTGTATTCGTACTCCAGCCTGGTGAGCCGGCGGAGCGGCGTCCGCTGACCGGCCCGTTCGGCCCGGTTCGCTTCGAGCAGCGCACCTCTGAGGGAGTCGAGCGCAGAGTCGACGATGCGCCGAGCCGGCCTGCGTGCGCCGGCCGGCGGCATCTCCCCTTCCGTGACGCGATCGAAGATCCGCTCCCACAGCCGGAAGGTCTCCCGGTCGGCAAGGTCGTGGCCGAGGGCGGTCAGGTCGAGCGGCGTCTGCTCCGTTCCGACATGGCACGTCAGGCACGACGCTTCGAACAGCGGCGCCACGTCCGCCTCGAACGATCCGGCGCCGGCGCCGCCCGGGACGAAGCCCGAGATCAGCAGCGCCAGGCACACAGGCAAAGCTGACTTTCTTGCGTACGTGGCTGTCTCCTCGATGGGTCGCCCGATCTTACAACGGTGTTGCAGGAACGGGTGCGGCCGGCGACGGGAACGGGCGTAAGCTGCCGGCCCAAGCAGCCAACGCGGCGAAGGAGGAGATCAAGTGCCAACAAGCAGCAGCGCGACGGTCAGCCTGACGGACGGGCCCGTCGTCCTCGGAAACGGCATCGCGGGCGAGACGCTCCGCATCCCGACCGCCGATCCAATCGGCTTCCACCACGCGATCTCCGAGCCCGACGCCATGCCGCCCACGGAGATTCTTGGCAGCCTGTTCCTGCCGCCGGGAGAAGGCCCGTGGCCCGTCGTGATCGTCGTGCCCGGCAGCCTGGGAGTCGCGCCGTCGCACGTCGCCAAGGCGGACCTGTTGACGGACGCCGGGATCGCCTGCTGCGTGATCGACCCGTTCGGCACGCGCGGCGTGACCTCCACCGTCGCCAACCAGGCGCAGTACTCGTTCGCGGCCAGCGCCTGGGACGTGCTCGCGGCCGCCGCGGTCCTGGTTGAACACGCGGACATCGACGCCGCGCGCATCGGCGCCCAAGGCCACAGCCGCGGCGGTTCGGCAGTGCTGTCCGCGGCGTGCATGGCGTCGCTGGTCGGCCCGGAGCGGGCGGCCGAGCTCGCCGCCGTCTACGCCGCCTACCCCTGGTCGGGCATGCAGTTCGTACGGCCGGACGTCGGCCGCACGGTCGTGCGCTCCGTCATCGGCGACCTGGACGAGTGGTGCCTGCCGCTCCAGGTCCAGGCCCACATGCACGCGATGACGCTCTGCGGGTGCGACGCCAGTTTCCGGCTCTTCCCGAACACCCACCACAGCTTCGACCGCGACACGCCGGTGGAACTCGTTCCCGCTGCATCCGTCAGCCCTGGCGCACCAACGATCTACATCCGCGACGACGGAGCGCTAGTACACCCGGTGAGCGGCAAGGCCGATCCCGCCTTCACCGAACGCGACGCGATGATCTACCAGGTCAAGTCGCCGTACGGCCGCAGGGGCGCCCGAATCGGCACCGCCGGCGACCAGGCGCGGGCGTTCCACGAGGACATGATGGCGTTCTGGATCGCCGCGCTCACTCCCCCACGTCGGAGAAGTTCGTGATCGCGACCTCCCCTTCCGGGAACTCGGCCACGATCTTCAGCGTGCCTCCCACTGCCTCGATGTAGGACCGCAGACTCGACACGTACACGTCGGTCCGCTGCTCCAGCTTGCAGACGGCGGGCTGGTTCACCTTCAGTGTCTCGGCCAGATCCCGCTGGGTCAGAGCCCGCGCCCTGCGGAGTTCGTGCAACGGCATCTCCGTCGCCAGCTTGCTCTTCAGCGCATCGACTCGCCGCCGGCGTTCCGGCGTGAAGTCCTTGGTCAACTCGCTGAACGGACGGCGTCCAGTCATTCGATCAGCCCCTTTGACAGCGCGCGCCACCAGAGTCCGAACTCGTCTGTGTACTCGACGTCCCAAGACATGGGCCAGTGTATTCCTGTTGTGGAATGTCACGCAAGGGGCAGAGAGCGTTCGCACGTCGACCAGCCGAGCTGCTCCGAGCAGTCCCTCCTCTCCCACTGGCGTCAGCGGTTGGCCTCCTTGCATCTCGCTGTGCGATAGTCCCTCCGTGTCATCAAGTCACTGGACCCATTCGGAGGTCGAGGAGATCGTCCGGGACTATCTGGCCATGCTGGCCCACGAACTGCGTGGCGAGCCGTTCAACAAGGCAGCCCGTAATCGGGCGCTCCGCACCCGACTGGAGGGCCGCTCTCGCGGGTCAGTCGAGTTCAAGCACCAGAACATCAGTTCGGTCCTGGTTGAGTTGGGATACCCCTACATCAACGGGTACAAACCCCTCTCGAACGTCCAGGACATCCTGCGCGGCGAGGTCCTTCGACAACTCGAGCCTTTGTCGGATCTCGTCAAGGACGACGTAGAGGCGCCCCAAGCCCACGTCGCTGTGGCCGACGTCCTCGGCATCCGTGTCGACCCACCCGAGTCCAACGCCTCAGAACTGCGCGAGAGGCAAATCGACCAAGTCGCCGCCTACAACCCGCGCCCGAGGATCAACTATCTCCAGCAGGAGGCCCTGAACCGGTCCTTGGGCGACGCAGGCGAGACTCTGATCATGGACTATGAGCGAGTCCGGCTTCAGCGAGCTGGCAAGGACCATCTGGCGGAGAATGTCGAACAGGTGTCGAAGACTGTTGGCGACCATGCCGGCTACGACATCCGCTCGTACGAGGTCGATGGCCACGATCGCTTCATCGAAGTCAAGACGACTCGCTACGGGATGTACACGCCGTTCTACATAAGCGCAGGTGAGGTGCGGTTCTCCAAATCCCACGCGAGCGTGTACAGGCTCTATCGGCTGTTCCAGTTCCGACAAGGCCCTCGGCTCTTCACCTTGCCCGGGGATGTAGAACACCACGTTCGCCTGAAGTCGGTCAACTACCGGGCGCACTTCTGACCCACCAACGCTCAGGGCGCACCGAGTTCCGTGTAGTTGAGCCCATCTCGAGTCCGGTGACGCCCATCCTTCTACCAGCACGCCCGGCCGTTCAAGCGGCCGGACAGCGCCCGTCGCGATAAACTCGCCCAACTCAGTGACTTCCAACGGCAGCAACCACGGCGAACGGCCAGGACCGATCGCCTACATGGCGAGCAACGGGGTCGCCGCGAACCTGTTGATGTGGGCGATCATCGCCGCGGGGGTCGTGTCGCTGACCGGCCTTCAGCGGGAGGCGTGGCCGGAGGTGCCGTTCTTCCAGATCGAAGTCTCGATGGCCTACCCCGGCGCCACGCCGGAGGAGGTCGAGGAGTCGATCGTCGTCAAGATCGAGGACGAGGTCAGCGGCCTGGACGACGTGAAGTCGGTCAAGTCGATCGCGGCGCCCGGCATGGCCTCGGTACGTGTCGAGGTGAAGTCCGGCACGGACATGGGGCAGGCGATGGACGAGATCAAGTCCGCCGTCGGCCGCATCCAGTCGTTCCCGGGCGAAGCCGAACGCCCCCAGTTCCGGGAGATGACGAACCGCCAGAGCATGATGCGGCTCATCGTCTATGGCGATGTATCGGAGCGCTCTCTGAAGGAACTGGCGCATCGCATCGAGGATGAACTCACATCACTTTCCGGCGTCTCCCAGGTCGAGATCAGCGGGGTGCGGAACTACGAGATCTCCATCGAGGTGCCGCTACGGCAGCTGCGGGCTCTCGGGCTCACCCTGAGCGACATAGCCGCCGCCGTACGCCGCAGTTCCCTGGACCTGTCCGCGGGCAGCATCGATACCCGCGAATCGCAGGTGCGGGTCCGCACCCTGGGCCAGCGCTACGAGCAGCAGGAATTCGAGGACATCGTCGTCCTCAGCCGGAGCGACGGCACGGTGCTGCGACTGGGCGAGATCGCCGAGGTCCACGACGGCTTCCAGGACATCGACCTGATCGTCCGGCACGAGGATCATCCGGCGGTCTTCATCGAGGTCTACCGGGCCGACGACGAGAAGGTCATGAGCGTCGCCAACGCCGTCCAGGAGCACGTGGCGAGCGACGTGATCCCCTCCCTGCCCGACGGCGTCGGCGTCACGATCTGGAACGACGAATCCTCCGCCTACGCGGAGCGCGCGGCCCTCCTCCTTAAGAACGGTGTTCTGGGTCTGTTGCTGGTCCTCATCGCGCTCGGTCTGTTCCTCGAGATCCGGCTCGCGGTGTGGGTCGCCGCCGGACTCCTCATTTCGGGTATCGGCGCCCTGGCCGTGATGTTCGCACTCGATCTCGCGATCAACACGATCTCCCTGTTCTCGTTCGTCCTCGCCATCGGCATCGTCGTCGACGACGCGATCGTCGTAGCCGACCACATCCACTCTGAACGCAGGCGGGGCACGCCGGGTGTCGTTGCCGCGATCCGGGGCACGCGGCGGATCGTGGTGCCGTTGACCTTCGCCGTCCTCACGTCGGTGGCGGCGTTCGTACCGTTGCTCTTCATCCCCGGAGGAATCGGCGAGATATGGGGCGCCCTGCCGATCATCCTCATCTCGATGCTCCTGTTCTCGCTCGTCGAATCCGTGTTCGTCCTGCCCAACCACCTGTCCCATCTGCGCGACCCGGCGAAAGCGCCGACGAACCCTGTCGAGCGGTTCATCAAGCGGATTCAGGGTCGGGTGGACTTTGGGCTGAACCGGTTCGTACAGGGTCCGCTCGATCGGGGACTGCAGTTCGCGACGGACCAGCCCGCCGTCACGATGGCGGGCGCCGTCGGACTGCTCATACTGAGCATTTCCCTGCTACCTGCCGGCATCGTCACGACGACGTTCGCCGATGCGGTCGAGGGGGACTTCGCCACCGCCAGCCTGGAGATGCCCGACGGCACGACGGCGGAGCGGACGTACGAAGTCGCCATGGAACTCGAAGCGGCGGGTCACCGGGTGATCGAGCGGCTTTCCCGCGACCGGCCACCGGACGCGCCGCCGCTGCTCTCGGGCGTCACGGTAACTGTCGGCCAGAGGCCGCGAGTCGAAGGCGGCGGCCTGAACCCGGAACCGAGCCTGAATCCCGAGGCGAACGTCGCCACGATCGACTTCAAGCTGCTGAGCGCGCAACAGCGGCAGATCTCCAGCGGCGAGGTCGTCCAGGCGTGGCGCGAGGAGGTCGGTGTACTGCCCTACGTGCGCGGCATCACGTTCAGCGGCGAGATCATCGACCTTGGCAGTCCCGTCGCGGCCGTGCTGTCCCACCCTGACCCGGCGAAGCTCGTCGAGGCCGCCGAGACCGTCGTGGACGGCCTGCAGGAGTTGGGCGGCGTCTTCGACATCCGCTCGGACCACACGCCCGGCGTTCCCGAGATTCAGCTCGGGCTTCGGCCGGAAGCGCAAACGCTCGGCCTCACGGTCGACCAGTTGGCCGGACAGGCGCGCGACGCCTTCTTCGGCTCGGAGGCCCTGCGGGTACAGCGCGGCGGAGAGGAAGTGCGGGTATACGTCCGGCTACCCGCCGATGAACGAAACGCGATCACCGACATCGAGAGGTACCTGCTCCGCACGCCGAACGGGGCCGAGGTCCCGCTCCATCAGGTGGCGAGCCTGAGTTCCGGCACATCGCCGCCCGCCGTTCGCCGGGAGGACGGTCAACGAGTCGTCACCGTCACCGCGGACGTGGACTCGACGGCGATTTCCGGCGGTGAAGCGAACAGCATCCTCGAAAACACGATCCTTGCGGAACTCGTCGCCGCTGACCCCGAGCTGACCTACAGCTTCGGCGGCGAGCAGCAGCAGCAGATCGAGTCGCTGGACACGCTGTATCGCGGATTCGCGATCGCCCTGCTCCTGATCTTCGCGCTGCTGGCGATTCCTCTTCGTTCGTACACCAAGCCCTTCATCATCATGGCCGTCATTCCATTCGGATTCATCGGCGTCATCCTCGGACACTTGATCCTCGGAATCGAAATGAGCGCGGTTTCCTTCATGGGGATCTTCGGCCTCAGCGGCGTCGTGGTGAACGACTCCCTGGTGATGATCGACTTCATCGACCAGAAGCTCCGCGAGGGCGCTCCCGCGCGCACGGCGATCGTGGAGGGCGCCAAGGGCCGCTTCCGTCCCATCATGCTCACCTCGGTGACCACGTTCCTCGGCTTTACGCCGCTCATTCTGGAACCGGCCATCCAGGCTCAGTTCCTGGTCCCCTTCGCCGCATCCCTCGGTTGCGGCATCGTCATCACGACGGCCATCCTGATGTTCGTCGTGCCGGCGCTATCGGCGCTCCACCTGCACGTGACCGGCGCCCATCGCGACGTCGCCGCTCCGGACCCTGCGATGGAAGCCCAGCCGGCGAGCTAGGGATCAACCCCTGGCCTTCTTCAGCCTCCAGCCGTACATGATGCCGCCGTAGTGGTTGAAGGACGCCCGCGCCTCGGGGTCGTCGAAGGGGTAGTCCGCCCCAATCTGCCTCGCTGCGGCGAGCCCGCTGACGAAGCAGGTCTCCTGGCTGTTGATCAGCGTATGGGCGCCGCAGTGCCAGGCGCCTTGCTTTCCCTGGATGAAGCGGAACAGGGGCACTAGCAACACCATCTGGCGTACGTCGTGAACGACGTGCTGGAACCACCAGCGCTTGACGACCTTCTCCTCATCGATCCTGCTGATCGGGTTGTAGGTCACCAGGCAGGGCTTGTCGGAACGATGGGCCCACGGCTGCTGGTTGTGCATGATGTACGTGATCTCGTAGTTGTCCGGCCTCGACCCGTACTGTTCGATGTGGTTGCTCCGGGTCTCGAGAGCCTTGACTTCGCTCTTCGGGAGAACCGAGGAGTCCGAATGCACGACCGTGTGGTTGTGGAGTTCGCTCTCGTAACGGATCGACGAGAGGATGTAGCGCTCCAGGAACGACGGTTTGTCCAGCATCATCAGGGTCTGGTTCGCGTTGCAGGCGAAGATCACCTGGTCGAAGGTCTCCTCCACCCCGTCCTCGTCCCTCACCACGACGCCTGACGGCCGGCGAAACACCTTGCGGACCGGGCGGTTCAGGTAGATCTTGTCCCGGAAGCCGGCGGACAGGTTCTCGTAGATGCGGCGCGTGCCCTGATCCCAGGTCTGCATGGGGGTGGCGCGTTCGATGTCGAAGAACTCCAGGTATCTGCTGAAGAGCGACGCCGGCATGTCGAACACGTTCGTCGCCATCAGGAAGTTGACGAACATCGGCTTCAGAACCTTGTACCTGAAGTCGCCGGAGAAGCCGCCCCGGTTCAGCACCGTCCCCATGCTGATGTAGTTGTACGGATTGAGGGCGTTCAGAAGCCGCGACCGGGAATGTGTCAGCCGGCCCCACCAGTGCAGCCGCTTCAGGAGCCGCTGGAACTTCTCGATCTCGGGCCGCAACTCCTCCCGGATGTCGGAGTCGAAGTCGTGGGCGTAGATCCCGCCGCCGTACTTCACGCTGTAGCTGAACCGCGTATCGAGCAGGTCGATGCCGAACTGCTCCATCAGCAGCACCATGTGGTGGTACACCGACGGAATGCACGCGGTGACGGAGATGTCGAAGGGAATCGAACTGCCGTCGTCCTGCGGCATGTCGGCGGTGATCGCGTTGCCGCCAAGCTGGCCCTGGGCTTCGAACAGCCGAAAGTCGAATCGGTCCGAGCTGTGATGAAGCGCCCAGGCGGCGCCCAGCCCCGAGACGCCTCCGCCGATGATGGCGACCCTGCGCAGACCTGCCCCCGTTTCCATTACGCGTAGCGAGCTTTCGCGCGGCCTACTGGCCTCTTGCGAGCGAATGTCGATGTCCGGTGACCCGGAACTTGAACTTCCTGTTGACGCTGTTCTTGGGCAGCGGGTTCCGCTTCAACTGGTAGTCCCGGGGCACCATTTCAAAGTCCAGGTAGTGCGCGAACATCATCACGTTCAGCACCAGCTGCAGACGGGTCCAGTTCGCCCCTCCGCAGACGTGCGTCCCGACGCCGAACGGCATGTAGACCCCCGGGTGCCTGTGTTCGTTGCGCGGTTCAACATACCGGTCGATATCGACCTTCTCGGGCTCCGCGAAGTGCTCTTCCATGTGATGCGGCGCGGAGAACGAGATCATCACCGTGCTGTAGGCCGGCACTTCGATGCCATCGATCTCGAAGGCGTTCATGGCAGTGCGCAGGTGCACCGGAACCACCTCGTGGAGACGCAGCACCTCCATGATGAAACGGCGCGACACATCGGTCGCTTCCGGCGTCAGGTCCGCCGCCGTCGGGTCTCCCCCGGCGAAGAGCGCGTCCGCCTCGGCAGCGATCCGCTCATGGTACTCCGGGTGTTTCAGCAACTCGTAGAGCGAGAAGGCAACCGCGCTGCCAGTGTAGTGACCGGCGATGATCGGGGCGATGAACGCGAAACCCAGGTCGGTTTCGGGCAGGAATTGCGGGTCAGCATGGTGCAACTCCATCAGATCATCGACCAGGTCCCGGCGTTTGCCGGCTCGCTGCGCCTCGGTGTGGGTCGCGTGGATCATGGCGTACAACTCCAGCACACGCTGCTTGTAACGCTTCATCCTCGGTGTACGCAGCATGAACTCTGGCAGCAGGCCCTGTGTATGGACCATGAGCGCCCGGTACTCGAAGTACAGCAGTTCATCGAGGAGTTCGGTCGGAGGATCGAAACTCACGCTGAGCCGCGCGATCTGTGCGCCGATCAGCCGTTGGCACGTCATTTCGCCGGGAAGCACGCTGCCGACTTCCCACCGCCTGAAGGAGCCGCGGCCAAGCGCCAGCACCTCGTCGAGTCGATCCTCGACGACCTTGCGGGAATTGCCGGCTCGAACCGCCTTTCGCATACGAAAATGGTCGGCCCCATCCATGCTGGCGATGGAACGTGCCGTACCCCACTCCTGCTGGAAGTCTTCCAGGTAGTCACGCGTCCGGAGATGGAGACGGCCTTTCTTGGCTACCCATCGGTTGACGTCGACCCCGGCGAGCACGACAAAGCGCCTGCCCGGGAGCTTCAGCTCGAACACCGGGCCTAACTCCTGGGCCTTCTCCGCGAAGAACTTTGGGAGGTTTGCGCTACGGAACGTCTTCGAGGCGAAAGCGTCGCGAAGCCCTACGCTCGGCATGGCCCGCCGGCGCCGCGACGCGCGCATGCTCGCCGGCGGCCGGTAGGAGCTGCGCACCGCCGGGCCGATCGCCCTGCCGATCAGGTCCATGTTGCTGTAGAGCTCGATCAGTTCCTCGGCGGCCTCGTACTCCTCCGGCTCCATCATGGCCTTGAAGCCGTCGCAGTAGTGGACGAGGCCGATGATCACGATGTCCCTCGGATCCGGGAACTCCTTGTCCAGGAGGATTCGGAAGATCCGACCCTTGATCTCCTCCCCCGCCCAGCCGTCGACCAGCGGATAGCGGCCGGTGCGGGTCACCTTCTTCGACAGGGTCCAGAAACCGCCGGCGTCGGAATCGAAGATTCCCTTCTCGACCAGCCTTTCGATCGCGTCGTCGCTGATCTGGTCGCCCCGCCGAGCCAGCCGCTCCACCCAGTACTGCGGTGGATGAATCTGGTCCTCGCTGGCGAGATCCTCTAGCGAAGGATCCAGCAGGCTGTCACCCGTGGGGGTCGTATCGACGACGGTCAACGTCTCCAGGTCCGAGTCGATCCGGTCCTCCATGGCGAGATCCATGAGCACGGCGCCCGCGAGGGCACAGGACATCCTCCACTCGGGAATGGGCACGAAGTACCCTGTGTCCTGGCTGTGCAGAAGCAGCAGCAACTGCTCGGCGAATCTCATCGTTGGTTTCGGTCCTGAATCCTCTGTCGCACCCCGGCCTCAGATCGCCCGCAGCGTCGGCCTGCGCTCGGCCTCGAGTTCCGGATAGAACTGGCGGCTGTACTGCCGGTACTTCCCCACGGGACCGTCGGCCTGGCTGAGCCGGGGCGGAGCCTGGTACTTCTTCCTCTCCCAGATCACGACGTCCTGCAGGACGAAGCGTCTCTCTTCACTCAGCACGATTCGATTCATCACCCTGTGGCGCATCGCCACCGGCAGGAACCGCAGTCCCGCGAAGAAGCGTCCCGGCTTGCGGATCTCCCGCACCTGACTCACCAGCACGACCTCGACCAGCGTGCCGTCGACGGGCGTCGCGAGCACCCACAACCTCGAGTCCATGCCGATCGTCTTTTCGTGGAACTCGACAAGGGAGTAGCCCAGGCCATGGACATGGGTGACCGCCGAAACGTCGACCACCACACTCACCGGCCCCGCGATTCTCCGGACGTTCTTGAAATCGAAGCAACTCCTCAGGTACGCGCCTTCCACCAGCGTCGAACCAACCGGAAGCACGTCGTAGTAGCCATGCGTGTAGCCCAGATGTTCTATGTCGACGGAGTTCTCCGTCGTTTCCTGGGGATGACCCCGGAACCGCAGGACGGTGGACCGCAGCCTGCTCCAGTCCGCACCGGTGGGCAGATCATCCGGCAGGTGCCACTTCGGCGATCGGCCGTCGCTCGCCCACCAGGCGAAGATCATGCCCAGGATCTCCGTGGTCTCGAAGACCTTGAGTCTGGCGCCACTCGGGGCAGGTGCGTGCGGCGTGGCGACGCAACGGCCCGTCGCATCGAACTGGAACCCGTGGAACGGGCAGACGAGACAGCCGTCGCGGACGGAGCCGCCGACGGTCGGTCCAAGGTGCGACCCGAGATGCGGACAGTACGCGTCGGACACGCACACGCGACCTTCGTCGTCGGACCAGACGACGATTTCCTGACCCATGCAGGTCTTCTCGATCAGCTTCTCGCGCAGGATCGAGTCGCGATGCGCGACGAAGTACCAGCCCTCGGGGAACGGGGGCAGTTCTTCGTTGGAACTCCGCGGCCGTCCATCCGTCTGCGTGATCATGCGCCAGGGATTCTCATTCTTGGGGTGTCGAGAACCGGCGAATCGGGGCACCAGGGCCGACCTCCCAGCCAGCTTCACCCGCCTCTAAGGCCAACTACTCTAACAACATAGCCCGTCCAGCCCGCTATCGCGTCCGTTCCACCGCCCGCTGCCTGTCGAGCGGCGAGACAGTCAACGTCCAGGTCAGCGGCACCGATGCCGGGTCGTAACAGACCCTGTCGTCGCACGCCTGGTAGTCGAGTCGGCCGGTGAGAGTCAACGCGTCGATCTCGGCGAGTTGAGCCGACGACTCCTGATCGCCCTCGACGACGACCTCCTGCACCAGGCGAAACGGCTCCTGGTAGACGGGCACCCGCTCGTCGAGCGGCTCGAAGTAGTAGATCTCCGACTCCGGGTACTCCGCCGGGAGCAGGCGTAGAAAGCCCGGCAGGTCCAGGGTCAATCCAATGACACGGTAACCGGCATCGCCGGCCCCCGGCGCGTAGACGTGCATGCCGGGCCTGGGCGTGATGTCGAGCGCCAGGTGGAAACGGCTGCCGACCGTGATCGCGGGATCGCTCTGCGTGGCGCTGATCTCGAGATGCGCCGTCCCGCCGCTGGAACCGGCGATACCCGAGATCGGCGTACCGAGCTTCAGCATGATGTTCGCCGCCGTGTTCCGCTCGCGGTAGAACTCCTCGAAGAAGCGCGCGGTCACGCGCCCCTGCCGGTCGACGACGAACGTCCCGGGAAACGGAGTCCCGACGGCGATCGGCAAGGCTCCAAAGACCGCCACGTATCGCAGCACGTCGGCCTTCACCTGCGGGTCTTCGGCATTGGGCCCGAGCCCCTCCTCGGCTACGTGGTTGTAGATGCCGAACGCCCGAATCGCCGCGGAATCGTCATCGGACAGCAGCGGCACGTCCTGGATGCCGTGGCGTTCGGCGAAGGCGGCCAGGACCTCCTCGGAGTCGTAGCTGATGGCGGCGACGCCGAGCCCTTCCGCCTGCAACTCCTCGAACCGTTCCTGCAGCTCCACGAGCTGCGCCTTGCAGTACGGTCACCAGTCCGCCGAGCGGTGGAAGAGGATCATCGCCCCCTTCTCGCCCATGATCGAATCGAGCGTCCGGGTCCGTCCATGCTGATCGGGAAGGGCGAAGTCGGGAACCCGCTCTCCCACTTGCGGTCCGAGTGTCGAAACGTCCACGGGCTTCCTCTCCTGGGCGTTCAGCGCGACGGGCGCCGCCAGCGCGAGGCAGGCAGCGACGATTCGGGCGTACTTCATCGGTCCACGGAAACTAGCACCTGCTTCGCCCCTTGCGGCCACGGGCGGACGGCGTCGTCTAGCGGTCCGACGGCGGCTTCCAGTTCGGATGAGGCACATGGGCCTTTTCCATGATCCCCTCGATCTCCTCGACCACGTCGGGGTGGTTCCGGGCCACGTCGTACCGTTCTCCCTCGTCCCGAAGGACGTCGTAGAGCTCCAGGCGGCCTGTCAACATCGGCTTGCGGACGCCCTTCCACTGCCGCAGTCGCACCGCCTGGGATGATCCGGCTTCGTAGAACTCCCAGTAGAGGTAGTCGTGCCTCCGCTGCTCGCCGGGGCGGCCCTGCAGAATCGGCGCGAAGCTGATCGAGTCCGTATCGGGCGGTGCGCCCACGCCCAGGAGGTCCGCGACCGTGGCCATCAGGTCGCCGAAGTACCCGACGTGGTCC
This sequence comes from Candidatus Multivorans sp., assembly GCA_965220845.1. Taxonomy (GTDB): domain Bacteria; phylum Acidobacteriota; class Thermoanaerobaculia; order Multivoradales; family Multivoraceae; genus Multivorans. The sequence goes on along the minus strand of CBDCRA010000005.1, from coordinate 1,652,688 downwards.
GAAACCTGGCCCGGCTCGATCGTCCCCGGCCACCGGGCCAGGAACGGCACGCGGATACCGCCGTCGTAGAGGTCCCGCTTGATGCCGCGCAGGTTGCCGGAGGGGTTGAACTTGAGCAAGTCATGGTTCGACTCGTTGTGCGGTCCGTTGTCCGACGAGAAGATGACCAGCGTCTTCTCGTCGATCCCGAGTTCGGCGAGCCGTTCGAGCAGCGTGCCGACGTCCCGGTCCATCCGCGTGATCATCGCCGCCTGCCCCTTGTCCGGGTTCGGCCAGTCCTCCGCCTCGTAGACGCCGTACTCCGGCACCTCCGCCCCGTCGCCAACGGCCCGCGTGGCTTCGTTGTTGGCGTGCGGGATCGTCAGGGCGAGGTAGAGGAAGAAGGGCGAGTCCTTCTGCTCCTCCAACCAGGCCAGCGCCTTCCGCATGACCAGGTCGTGGGAGTACTCGCTGCGCTCCGTCGCCCACCCGCCCTCGAAACCGCCACGGGGACGCGGCGTCCTCTCGACCTTGTTCCGCAGCCGCACCTTCTCCAGACCGCGCCAGAGGAACTCGGGGTAGTAGTTGTGGGCGTGGACCTGGTTGAGGTAGCCGAAGAAGGCGTCGAAGCCCTGGCTGAGGGGATGCCCTTCCATGCCGACTTCGCCGAGGCCCCACTTGCCGAACAGGCCGGTGGCGTAGCCGGCGGACTTCAGGACCTCGGCGACGGTGACGTCCTCGGCGCGAAGCGACTGGGCCGTTCCCCGGGCATTGCCGCGAACATGCGTATGCCCCGTGTGCTGCCCCGTCATCAGGACGCTGCGAGACGGTGCGCACACCGTCGCCCCGGCGTAGAAGTGGGTGAAGCGGATCCCCTCCGCGGCCATCCGGTCGAGGCTCGGCGTCTGGATGACCTGCTGCCCATAGGAGCCGAGGTCTCCGTACCCGAGGTCGTCGGCGAGGATGAAGATCACGTTGGGACGATCCGCCGCCGTGGCCACGGCCGCCGTCACGGCCAGCAGGACCGCCAGGACGGCGAATGTCGATCCGATTCGGTGCATGAGTACGTCCCCGGAATCGGACTCTAGCGGCCTCCCGGATTCGCCTGGTTACCGCACGCGGCGGTACGTTTCGTCAAGCGGCGGCAGGTAGACCGGCGGACTGCCGTAGAAGTGGCCGCGCAGGAACCGCACGGAGGTATGGAGCGTGAGTCCGCGCCGGCGCTCCAGCGCCTCGACGCATGCCTCGTAGTCCGGGCCGTTGCCGCCCAGACGCGCCATGACGGCGGGCCGGGTCGCCTGCCAGTGCTCGTAGCTGGCGTAGCGCGCCATCATGTAGACTTGGTCGAAGTCGGGGCTCTCGGCGGCGCCGACTTCCGTCCCCCGGCGATCGAGATCTTCCGGCGTCGGGTACACGCGCCGCCACTGACCGACGATCCGCGCGCCGTTCTTTTCGAAGTACGGCCAGACGCCTTCGCGGCTCAGCCGGTTGAACTCCTCGAAGGTGCCCTTGCGGATCCTGAAGTACCGCATGGTGACGATCTCCTCGCCCCGCCGGGCTCGGGCGCTTCGCACCGGGAGTTCGGCGCCGCCGTCGGCCGTCTCCCCCGGCTCGGCGATCTCGTAGTCCTCGTCAAGTCCGGGCATGTAGTACGGCCCGCCTGGCGCCATGTCGCCCACCAGGTAGATCGGGCCGTCCGAGTCGAGGAGCAGTTCGCGCCGGGCGGCAAGCGCCTCGCGGAACACCTGCCAGTCCTCGCCGTTGCCGCCCAGCCGGTCGGAGGCGCGGGTGGCGGCCCAGTGGTTGTAGCTGCGATAGCGCGCCAGGCGGTAGCCCTCGTCGAACTCGGCGCTGCCGCCGCCATCCGGGTGGACCACCTGCCACTGCCCCACCACACGGCTGCCGATCTTCTCGAAGATCGGCCAGACGCCGTCGCGGCTCAGCTCGAAGAAGCGCTCATGGGTCCCCTTCACGAGCTGCTGGTGGCGAAGGACGAGGAATTCCTCGCCGGCCCGGGCGATGTCGTTGCGCACGGGGCGCGGAGCCTCCTGGGCCGCGAGGATCGACGCGGTGGCCAGGAGTCCTGCGAAGGCGAACGAGAACGCGGTCAGTCGCATGCAAGACCGCTCAGTTCGCCGGGGGCTTCTTCGCTTCGTCCTTCTTCGGCTCGGCCTCGGGTGGCTTTGGCGCCGGCTTGGCGTAGATGTCGACCGCCTTGGCGCCCTCTTCTTCTTCGGTCGGCGGACGCACGCCTTCCGCGAGCATGATCGTCTCGACCGCCGCGACCGTGACCGGGGACGGTTTGAAGTTGCCGAAGCGGTAGCCGCGCGCGATGGTCAGCGGCGTCCAGCCGTACTTGTTCCGCTGGTTCCAGACCTCGATGTCGGCGCCGCTGTCGGCCAGCAGGTGGACGACCCGCGGCAGGTTCTTGTAGGCGGCGCCGTGCATCGGGGTTTCGCCGTTGCCGTTCACCGCGTCGATGTCGGCGCCGAGATCGAGCGCGAGCTGTACGGCCTCGAGCACCTCCTCCTCGGTGCCGGCGTCCTCGCCGGGTGAGCGGGTACCGAGGCCCGCGGCGGCCATGAGCGCCGTCGAACCGTCGTCCGTCCGGCTCAGCGGATCGGCGCCGAGGTCGGCAAGGGTCCGCATCAGGTCGGCGTCGGCCACCAGCGCCGCGAGAACGAAGGGCGTCGCGCCCAGTTCGTTGAGGCTCGTGTTGTTGAGCCGCGCCCTGGTCGTCATCCGTGCTTCCAGATCGGCGCCGTGCTCCACCATGTCGCGCACGAAGTTCAGGCCGTCCATGGCACCCGAACCGTCGGGCCGCGGGTTGTTGTCGCCGGCGCCGGGCTTGCGTACCCGCGCCAGCATGTGGAGCGCCGTGTACCCGGGATGGGCCGCGTTCGGGCCGGCGCCCGCGTCGAGCAGGCGCGACGCGAGCTCGAAGTGGCCGTTCGTCACCGCGACCAGGAGCGGCGTGGAACCGGGGCGGACGGAGCGGCCGCCCGGTAGCGGCCGGTCGCGCTTCACGGGCTTGCGGGGCGTCACGGAGTTCACGTCGACGCCAGCCCGCAGGAGAGCCTCCATCACGTCGATCCGGCCTTCGCGCACCGCGAACAGGAGCGGCGTGAAGCCCGAATCGAGCGTCGCGTTCGGATCGGCCCCGACCTCGAGGAGGAGTTCCACCACGTCCAGATTGCCCTCGGCGGCCGCCCACATGAGCGCCGTCTGGCCACGCTTCGGTTCGCGGAAGTGGACGTCGGCGCCGGCCTCGTAGAGCGCTTCGACGACTTCGATCCGGCCGGTGCGAGCGGCGGTCAGGAACACCGTCTCGCCGCCGGGCAGCAGGGCGTTCGGGTCGGCGCCCGCCGTCAGGAGCGAATCGACGACTTCCGGGTTGCCGTTGGCGCAGGCGAGCGACAGCGGGATGACGCCGTAGCGGTTCGCGGCGGAGGCGTCGGCGCCGGCGTCGAGCAGGCGGCGGACGAGATCGCCGCGGTCATGGTAGACGGCCCAGTGGAGGGCGGTCATGCCGTCGACCTGGGCGGCGTTGATTTCGCCCGCGGCCGGCGAGCCGGCGAGGAGGCGTTCGATGGTGGCGGTGTCGAGGTGTTCGGCGGCGTCGGCGAGGGGGGCGGTTGTGGCGGCGGTTGCCGGGGTGGCAAGGAGGAGCGCGAAGGCAACGATCCAGAGCGAACTCCGGCCTTGCGGCCGGATGCCGGCGAGGGCGCCGGCGCACCCAGTGGCAGACCGAAGCTTCTCGATGCTCAAGCCCATCTCCTCCTCAGCCTGCCAGGTGGACGGGTTCGGCCAGGGTGTCGATCCGGCCGGTGCTGTCGGCGAAGGAGTCGAGCCGGACGCCGACGCTGTCGAGGAGCGTCAGGTGGAGGTTGGCCATCGGCGCCGGCTCGTCGTAGACGATGTGCTGGCCGCCGCGGACGGTGCCTCCTCCGCCGCCGGCGACGACGATTGGCAAGTCCACGTGGTCGTGGACGTTCGGGTTGCCCATGCCGCTGCCGTAGAGGTAGAGCGAGTTGTCGAGCAGGTTCCCGTCGCCTTCCGGCACCGCGGCCAGCTTCTCCAGAAAGTGGGCGAGCAGGGAAACGTGGAACTGGTTGATCTTCGCCAGCTTCGCGACCTTCTCGGGGTCGTTGCCGTGGTGGGACGTCGGATGGTGGGGATCCGGCACGCCGATCTCGGGATAGGTCCGGTTGCTCGACTCGCGGGCGAGCTGGAAGGTGATGACCCGGGTCACGTCGGCCTGGAGCGCCAGCACCTGGAGATCGAACATCAGCCGGGCGTGGTCGGCGTAGGCCGCCGGTACGCCGACCGGCCTGTCGACATCGGGCAGCGCGTCCTCGTCGGACTGGGCTTCCGCCCTCTGGATGCGCCGCTCCACCTCGCGCACCGAGTCGAGGTACTCACTGACCTTGACCCGGTCGCCGGGGCCGAGCATGCCCTGGAGGCGAGTGATGTCCTCGTGAACCCAGTCCAGCAGGCTGGCCTTGCGATTCAGCCCCTCGCGCCGCTCGGCCGCCGTGCCGCCCTCTCCGAACAGCCGCTCGAACACGATCCGGGGATGCGCTTCGGCCGGCAGCGGCGTCGTCGGCGACGACCAGGACAGGTTGTTCTGGTACACGCAGGCGTAGCCGTTGTCGCACTGGCCGACCATGTCCATCAGGTCCATCGCCAGTTCGAGCGACGGCAACTGGGTTTCCTGGCCGATCTGCTGCGCCGCGATCTGATCGACCGTCGTGCCCAGGTAGTAGTCCGTGCTCTCCGTCCACTTCGCCTTCGCCGCGCTCAGGAAGGCGGCGTTCGACGTGGCGTGGGTCCCGGGATACGCGTTCTTCAGTTCCAGGTTGCTGATCACCGAGATCTGCTTCCTGAAGCCCTCGAGCGGACTCAGGGACGGCGAGAGGTCACCGAGCGCTCCGCTGCCCCCGGCCGGCTTCCAGCGCGTGATGTCGGAGCCCATCGGGATGTAGACGAAACCCAGGCGCCGCACCGGCTTGGCCGCCGTCTTGGCCCAGGCGGTCATCGACGGCACCATCGCGTCGAGCAGGGGCAGGGCGATCGCCGCGCCCATTCCGCGCAGGAAGGTCCGCCGCGGAAGCGACTTCTTGGTCAGGATCATGACGATGCTCTCCTCATCTGGAAGGGATCGCTGGCGACGACGGCCTGGATCAGGGACGACAGGCGGTAGTCGTCGGCCCCGGCGCGGCGCAGGATGGCGCGCACCGCGGGCGCGTCGGTCGCGGTCACGCCGCGGCCGGTGCCGAACACCAGGAGCTTCTCGGTCAGGGTGGTCAGGAACAGCTCGGGCCGCGCCAGCATCGCCGACTCGAGTTCCCTGACGCCGCCTAGGGCGGTGCCGTCCCACAGCTCGCCGGAAGCGTCGATCGGGAAGCCCGCGTCGACGGTCCGCCAGCGGCCGATCGCGTCGTAGTTCTCGAGCGCGAAGCCGACCGGGTCCATCAGGCGGTGGCAGCCCGAGCAGGCCGGGTTGTCGCGGTGAGCCGACAGCCGTTCGCGCATCGGCAGTTCCTTGGCGACGATCTTCGCTTCGGGAAGGTCAGGCACGTCCGGCGGCGGGGGCGGCGGCGGCACGCCGAGCAGGTTTCCCAGCACCCAGTTGCCGCGCACGACCGGGGACGTGCGGGTGGCGAAGGACGTCACGGTCAGGATGCTGCCGTGGCGCAGCAACCCGCCGCGGACGCTGTCGTCGGCGAGTTCGACGCGGCGGAAGCGGCTGCCGTAGACGTGCGGAATGCCGTAGTGCTTGGCCAGCCGCTCGTTGAGGAACGTGTAGTCCGCCCGCACCAGATCGAGCGCGCTACGGTCCTCCCGCAGGATGCTGCCGACGAACAGTTCCGTCTCGCGGCGCATGGCCTGCCGGAGGTTGTCGTCGAAGTCCGGGAACAGGCGCTTGTCGGGGGTGACCCCGTCGAGGTTCCGCAGGTGCAGCCACTGGGCGGCGAAGTTAGTGACCAGGTTCTCCGCCCTCGGGTCGGCGAGCATCCGGCCGACCTGCCGGTCCAGCTCCCCCGGCGCGCTCAGCCGGCCGGCCGACGCAACCTCCAGCAGTTCGTCGTCGGGGATGCTGCTCCACAGGAAGAAGGCGAGCCGCGACGCGAGTTCCAGGTCGTTGATCCGGTACGCCGCGCCGGGCTCCACGCCGGCGGGTTCCCGCTCGATGCGGAACAGGAACTCGGGGCTGACCAGGACCGCCGCCAGCCCCATCTCGACGCCCGCCTCGAAGCCGTTCTCGGCCTTCGCCTGCTCGTAGAGCGTGAAGGGTCCGCGCACGTCCTCATCGGTCACCGGCCGGCGGTAGGCGCGGCCCATCACGTTGGCGAGGATCTTCCGAGCGCAGCCGTCCTCGTCCGCGGCCGTCTCAGGCTGACAGACGAAGATCCGCTGGCGGCTCGGCGTGTCGCCGGCGCCGAGCGGCACGTACGGTCCGACGATCGAGACGGAGAAGATCGCCGGCTGCACCCGCGGGTGGCGGTAGTAGTTGAAGTGCGACTCGTAAGGCTGCCGCGCCGTCTCGAGCAGCACCCAGGGCCGGGCCGGGAAGGTGACGCCGACGTCGTGCGGGCCTGCCGTCACCGGCACGCGGACGACCAGGTGATCGTCGACATCGTCCTGGGAAGGCTGGTAGTTCAGCGCCACATCGCTCATCAGCTCCGGCGGCGCCACGGTGAATGTCTCGATGTGCTCGCGGTCGATCAGGAGTTCCAGGTCGTGCGGCTCGCGCAGGCCCTCGACGTGCTCGTTTCGGTCACGCGCCAGCCGGATCGAGAATTCGTAGACCCCGTCGGCCGGGAAGTTCCAGGTCGCGACAAGGCCGCCCCGGGTGCCGATCGGCAGACCCTCGACGTGCTTCTCCTGGGTCAGATCGGGATCCGTCCGGAAGGTGACGCCGGTCGGCTCGGCGGCACGGCCCACGGCGAGCCGGCTGATCTTCTCCGCCGCGCCGACGTAGCGCTCGAGCAGGGTTGGCGACAGGTCGCCGACTGTCACGTTGTCGAATCCGTAACTCGCCGAGTCGGCCGGCAACAGCGAGGCGACGTCGACCTCCAGCGCGAGCAGGTCGCGTACTGCGTTGTGGTACTCGGTGCGGTTCAGCCGACGGAAGGTCTCCGTCCTGCCCGGGTCGGGCGCCTCGGCGGCGATCCGGTCGAGCTCGCCTTCGAGCGAGGACAGCGCCTCCCGGTATGCACTCTCGTCGGGACGGCGCCGGCCCGCGGGCGGCATCTGCCGTGCGCGCAGCTTGCGGGCGACCTTCTCCCAGGTCGCACGATCGAGATTCTCGTGCTGATCGACCAGGGCGTCGAGTTCCAGGCCGGCCGTCTTCAGCCGGCCGTTGTGGCATCCCAGGCAGTGGCGCGAGATGAGGACGCGGTGCGGCGCGTCGGCGTCGAAGGCCGGAGCGGGAGCGGCCGCCGGCGCCGCTGGAGGGCCGGCGAACGCGGAACCAGCGGCCGCGAGGAGGCAGCACACGCACACGTAGGCCAGCCGAATCGCCTGCGGGCGATGTCTGAGACTCAGAGGTGGCTGATGCATCTCCAACTCCCGGGCTGAAGATCAGTTCTTGCTGCTACGTGTGCTGCGACGTGACGGGCGCCAGTGTAACAGCGTTGGTGGAAGCCGCAGGCCGGGCCTCGGCCATAGGATGCTCACCGGAGTCTGTATCGTGAAGCCGAATCGAATCGTCCGATCAGCGTCCGCCATCGCGGCGATCTTCGCGCTGACGGCCACCGCCCAGGTGTCGGCACAAGACAGCTACGAACATGAGCTGGCGGAGTGGCGGGGCCAGCGCGTGGCCACTCTCAAGGGCCCCGATGGCTGGTTGAACCTGGCCGGCCTCTACTGGCTCGAAGAGGGCCCCAACAGCTTCGGCGCCTCGGCCGACAACGACCTGGTCGCGCCCGCCGGCTCGGCGCCGAAGCTCGGCGAGTTCCTGGTCGACAACGGCACGGTGACCTTCAAGACCGAACCGGGAGTCGACGTCTTCCTCGGTGAATCACCGGTCACCGAGACTCTCCTCGTCGACGATCAGGAGAAAGAGGCCACCCTCCTCACGGCCGACTCGCTGGCGTGGACAGTGATCCGGCGGATGGACCGGCTCGGCGTTCGGCTGCGCGACTACGACCACCCCGCCGTCACGTCGTTCGCCGGTATCGAGTTCTACGCCGCCGACCCGAGCTGGCGCCTTGAGGCCCGTTTCGAGCCCTACCCGGAACCGCGGACGATCCGGGTGCCGACCGTCGTCGAAGGCCTCGGCTGGGAACCGACCGTTCCAGGCACCCTCGAGTTCGAGGCCCGGGGAGAACCGCTGTCACTCGAGGCCTACCACTCCGACGACGGGTTCATGATCGTCTTCGCCGACGGCACCACCGGGGACACTACCTATCCGGCCGGCCGCTACCTCAAGGCCGACTTTCCCGCTGACGACGGCATCACGGTCCTCGACTTCAACAAGGCCTACAACCCGCCCTGTGTCTTCAGCGAGTACGCCACGTGTCCGCTGGCCACGCCGCGGAACCGACTGCCGGTTGCCGTGGAAGCCGGGGAGAAGTACGCGGAGAAGCCGTAGGCCGGCGCACCGACACTCGGCTACGCGGGCGGCCGGCTTCGCACGAGCCGACCCGGCAGAGCGCCGGTGACTTCGTCGTTCTCCAAAACGACTTCGCCGGCGCAGATCGTCGCGTCGTAGCCCCGCGGCCTCTGCATGTAGCGCTTCGCGTTCTCGGGCAGGTCGTAGACGAGGTACGGCGCCTCTGACGACAGGCGGTCGAAGTCGATCACGCTGATGTCGGCGCGCTTGCCGGGTTCGAGGACGCCGCGGTCCGTCAGGCCGTAGAGGGCGGCGTTGGCGCCGGTCTGCTTGTGGACGATCGTCTCCAGCTCGATCCGTTCGCCGCGCGTCCGGTCGCGTCCCCAGAAGGCGAGGTTCCAGCTCGGCATGTGCGCGTCGCTGACCGCGCCGACGTGCGCACCGGCATCGCTCAGGCCGTTGCAGGTCAGCGGGTGGCGCATCAGGCCGGCCATGTAGTCGAAGTTCTTCTTCGAGTAGCCATCGAGGTAGAACAGCAGCAGCGTGCTGCCGTCGCCCTCCGTCAGCAGGTCGTAGAACGCCTCCGGACCGGTGAGGCCGTGCCGCTTCGCGTAGGTCGCGACGCTCGCGTCCTCGTCCGGCTCGTAGTTGGGGGGATCGCCCAGGACGTAGACCGCCTCCGGCTGCGAGTGCATCAGTTCCAGGAGCCCAGGCAGCAGGCTGCCGGGCGTGGCGTCCACGAGGAACGGATGGTCCACGTGCTCGGGGCTGTTGCGGCGGGCGTCGTTCGTCATGTCCCAGTCGCCGGCGAGGATCTTCGCCCGCACCTCCGGGTCGCGCATCCGCTCGAGCCGTTCCGGCATCGGCCGGTCACCGACGAGCTCCCGGTAGGCATAGTTCAGGACGTAGGGGTGAAGCGATCCCTCCAGGTTCATCAGCACCGTCGTGCCGCGGCCACGGATCTGCGGAAACACCCGGATCCCCTTGTAGCGGCGCGCCTCGAGGGCGGTCAACGTCTCCTGCGCCGCCTCGCCCGAAAGATAGGTCACCGTGATCCCGTCCTTGTGGCCGAGGCCGAGCAACCACTCCCGCTCGAACGGCCCGACGAACTGGAACACGCCGCCGCCGGCCTCGCTCATGCCGTCCGCGATCGCCTCGAGTTCCGGGTAGCGGGCGAAGGTACCCGGGATCATCTCGCCTTCCTTCGTACGATGGGCCAGCAGCCGGTTGGACGAGACGCCGAACGCGCCGGCGCGCACGCTTTCCCGCACCAGGCGGGACATCTCCGCCAGCTCCTCGTCCGTCGGGCGAACGTCCTCGGCGCCGCGCTCCCCCATCACGTAGGTGCGGAGCGCGCAATGCGGCACCTGAGTGATCACGTCCATGATCCGCGGCTTGCCGTCGATCGCGTCGAGGTACTCGGGGAACGTCTCCCACTTCCACTCCATGCCGGCGGACATCGCGATCGCCGGAATGTCCTCGACCGCGTCCATCAGGTCGAGCAACCAGTCCCGGTCCTTCGGCTTGACCGGCGCGAAGCCGACCCCGCAGTTGCCCATGACGATCGTCGTCACGCCGTTCCAGCAGGACGGCGTCAGGTACGGATCCCAGGACACCTGGGCGTCGAAGTGGGTGTGGATGTCGATCCAGCCCGGCACGACCAGCTTGCCTTCGGCGTCGATCTCGCGGCGCGCCTTGCCCACGCCGCCGTTGACGCTGGTGATCACCGCGCCGTCGATGGCGATGTCGCCCTGGAACTCGGGTGCGCCGGTGCCATCGAGGATGCGGCCGTTACGGATTGCGATGTCGTGCATCGTGGTCCTCTCTCGGTTTCGGGTCTCTGTGACGGGGTTGAGCGCCGGGATGATAGCGGCGCCCCGAGAAGACCCGCTCAGAAGTAGAGCTGGATCGCCGGTCCGTGGAGTTCCGCCAGCGTCGACCGCCTGCTGATCCACATCGGCTCGGCGAGTTCCGCTTCCCATGACTCAAGTGCCGCTACTAAGCGCTCGACGACCTCGGGATGCTGGTCGGCGACGTTCTCCCGTTCGCCGATGTCCGCCTCCAGGTCGTGCAGCACGGTGATCTGGCCGTGCGCCGACACCGGCGGGTAGTCCTGCTCCGGCAGCAGGCGGCCGCCGAGACCGAGCACGGAGGCCGGGTCCTGATCGGTCAGGTCAACCCGCCAGAGCTTCCACTTGCCCGAGCGGACGGCCGCGTTGGGCAGGGACCGCCAGAACAGGTACTCGTGCGGCGCTTCCTCGATCTCGCCGCGCAGGTACGGCAGGAGGTTCACGCTGTCCTCGGTGCCCGCGTCCGACCCGGCCGCCGCGGCCATCGTCGCGTACAGGTCGAGGACGCTCGCAGGCTGGCTGTAGACCTCGCCGTGGGGCAAACCCGCCGGCCACTTGACCAGGTACGGCACCCGGATGCCGCCGTCCAGGTGATAGCGCTTGCCGCCGGAGAGCGGCGAGTTCGTGCAGATGACGGCGGGCATGTAGTTGATGCAGCCGTTGTCGGAGATGAAGACGACGAGCGTGTTCTCTTCCAGCCCGTGCTCGCGCAGCGTCGCGGTGACCCGCCCCACCATGTCGTCGACCGACGACACCATGGAGGCGTAGATCCGGGCCCCTGGCTCCTCGATGTGCGCGTAGCGGTCGACGTACTTGCTCGTGGCCTGGATCGGCGTGTGAGGCGCGTTCGGCGCCAGCATGAGGAAGAACGGCTCGTCCGCGTGACGCTCGATGAAACTGACGGCGCGGTCCGCGAACACGTCGGTCAGGTACTCGTCGACTTCCACGACTTCGTAGCCGTCCATGATCGCGCGCGGGCCATCGCCGCGGTCGCCGACGACCGGCACCCACCCGGTCGTGTCCGGCTCGGTCGCGGCGGGCTGGCTGTTCGGCCAGCGATGGGCGTCCGGATCGTTGGGATCGACGTAGCTCGAGCCGCCCCCCAGATGGCCGAAGAACTCGTCGAAGCCGCGCCTCAGCGGGTGGTACTGCTCGCGGAAGCCGAGGTGCCACTTCCCCACCAGACCGGTGACGTAGCCGGCCTCCCGCATCATGTCGCCCAGCGTCGCCTCATCCTCGGGCAATCCGAGTTCGGCGTCGGCGTTGCGCTCGTAGCTCGCGGTCGGGTTGTACTCGTAGCCGAACCGGTTCTGGTAGCGGCCCGTGAAGACCCCGGCCCGCATCGGACTGCAGACCGCCGCCGAGACGTAGCCGTCGGTCAGCCGGACCCCGTTCGCCGCCAGCTCGTCGATGTGCGGCGTCGAGATGACGGTCGATCCGTTGGCGCCGATGTCGCCGTAGCCGAGGTCGTCGGCAAGGACGATGATCACGTTGGGCGGCGCGGGCGGTTCGTCAGCCGCCTCCGGCGCGGGAGCGCAACCGGTCATGGCAAGGACCAGCCCGAGTGCCGGTGCGAGCACCAATGCCCTGGTGGCGCTCTGACGCGTCTCCATGTCGAACTCCTCTCCTCAGTCAGCCGCGACGACCGCTACCTGCAACTCCAGTTCGCCGCGTCGTTCACGTCGCCCTCGCCGTTGTACTTCGCCGCCTTGGGATACGCGCAGAGCGGCCGCGTGAACTCGGGCTCCGGTCCCGGGCGGCTTGCCTCGATGCGGTCGGGGGCAATCCCCTTCTCCGTCCAGGCAACGAGCGGGTCGACGTAGTCGGCGACCCAGGCGCCGGGGCCGCGGGCGCAGTGGATCATGCCGGGGACCATGAACATGCGGTAGAAGTCCGCCGCCGTTTCCGCGCCGCCGTTCTCCTTCTCGACCGCGTGCAGGTAGTCGATCGCGCGCTGCGGACGTAGCGGGTAGTCGTTCCAGCCCTGGTACATCAGCAGCTTGCCGCCGCGTTCCCGGAAGGCCGAGAGGTCCGCGGTCAGCACGTCGAGCGGCGCGGTCACGGCGGCGAGCAGACCGCGGTCGGCGACCGGGTCGAACGCCTCGACATCGAAGTCCGGCTCGAAGCGCATCAGGGCGTCGAGCAGCACGTCCATGCCGTCGATCAGGGACTGGTCGGGCTCACCCCGGCGGGCGGTCGGCAGCATCCAGGTCGCCCAGTCGCCCGCGTCCTCGGAGCCCGGCGGCACGCCTGGCGAGAGGACGTTGCCCTCCGCGTCGACGACGTCTTCGTACATGTAGCGAGCGGTCTGGAGCTGGCCCGCGGTGAGGCAGTTCTCCGTCGAGTCCGGAGGGCACTGGAGCGCGTTCAGGTCGAAGACGTCGGCGGTGCACTTCGTCGGATCATCGATCACGCCGTCCTCGACACCGTCCAGGGCGTCGCAGGCTTCGCGTGAGGCTTTGCCGAGCAACTGGAACGATTCGACGGTCAGAGGATGCTTCGCCTGCAGGCGTGCCCCACCAATCATCCAGGGCACGAACTCCTGGAACCGGAAGGCCGGCGCACCGGCCAGGACGCCGTCGTAGTCGTCCGGAAAGCGCGTCGCCTCGAGCATCGCCGCGCGGCAACCGTTCGAGCAGCCCTTGACGTAGGAATAGTCGATCTCGCGGCCGTAGTAGTGCTGGATGACCCGCTTGGCAGCCCCGGTCGCTAGATGCACGCCGCGATAGGCGTAGTCGAGCAGAGCCTCGGGCTGCCGTACGTAGTCGCGGTCCTGGCCCTCGTGGCCGGTGTCGGTCGAGGCCATCGCGAAGCCGCGGCCGAGCAGGCTCGTCGTGTCGCCGATGAAGCCCGCCGCGCCGCCGACCGTGCTGAACATCATCCGGCCGTTCCAGTCGTCGGGGAGGGTGACCTCGAAGCGGATCGCCCGGTTGACGACGCCGCGCACCCGGCAATGAGCCGGCACACCTTCCGCGGCGGGCACCCGGAACCCCGGCTCGACCGCGTGGTCGAGATCGGTCAGGGCGACCAGGCCGCGGCAGTCGCGGCCGGTGTCGTTCGCGGCAAGAGGCGGTGCGGCAACGAGGAGGAACAGCAGGGCGAGGGCGGAAAGTCGAATCGTCATTGATGCTCCTGTACGCAGAAGTGTCGAAGTCAGGCTGCAACGCCCGCGCGGGCGATGAGCGCGATTGTGCCGTCCGCCTTGGCGATCCAGACGAAGGCGGCCGTCCGAGCGGGGTCGTCCGGGTCCGGGCCGGTCACGACGCCGTTCACGGTGATCGTGTCCCCCGGCCATACCGGGTTCGTGAACTTGAGATCGAAGGAACCGCTACGCCACCATGCCTCGCCGAATCGCTCTTCCAGAACGTGGCCCACGTAACCCATCGTCATCCGGCCGCCGACCACCACGTCCTGGAAGCCGAGTTCCCGCGAAGCTCGCTTGTCCGTGTGGTAGCTGGCATTCCCGTGGAAGAACTGGCCGCACATCTCGAGTGAGATCGTGCGCTCCAGACCGCCGAACCGTTCGCCTTCCGGCACGTCGAAGCGTCTCGCGCCCGGCTTCTTTCGGGGATCGCGCAGCTCGACGTCCCCGGCGTACGCCTGGTCGCGCAGGAAGCTCTGGTGATGGTGGGTCTCCAGGACCTGGCGACCGGCGCCGTCCCTGAGTCGGACCCGGTAGTCGACGACGACGCGGTTGCGCCGGTCGTAGATGTCGCAGATATCTCCCTCGACGCTGTACGCGACGCCGGCCTCCATCGGCGCCGAGAGCGCCCATTCCTCGCGCATCCAGAGATGCCCGGTCTGGTTGGCGAAGGCGATCTCCCGGAAGTAGTCGCCGTCCGGGCCGCTCGCGATCGTGGAGGGCAGCAGGCCGGAAGTCGGCGGCTCGAGTTCCAGGCCGCCGTAGTAGTCCGCGAGCACGGCATCGTCGACGACGAAGGTCCCGCTGCTCAGCCGCTTGCCGACGTACGGCCCGTTCCCGTTCGACTCGTCCATCGTTTCCTGGTCGGTGAACCGGGGAGCCTATCGCCCGGCGGCGCTACGCGCCCGCCAGCAACGGCCACAGTCCGTCGCCGCCGGCGCCAACCGCCAGCGTGCCCGCCTGCGCCTGCCAGTAGCCCTCGTCACCGTCCAAATCCCGCCAGACCCACAGCCGGCGAGTGAAGCGCTGCAGATCGTGCTCGCGCGTGTAGCCGATCGCGCCATGGAGCTGGTGCGCGATTCGGGTGACTTCGTAGCAGGCCTCGCTGGCCCGCGCCTTGGCGCAGGCGGCCTTGAAGCCGGCCCCATTGGCGCGGCCTTCCGTGGCTGCTTCGATGGCCGCGATCGCCGTGTCGGAAGCGACGCCGACCACCGCGGCGTGACTCGCCATCACGGCGACCATCTGCTGAACGGCCTGGAAGCGTGCCAGCGGCCTGCCGAACTGAACCCGGCCCTGCACGTGTTCGATCGTCAGGTCGAGTATCCGCTCCATCGCGCCGGCGATCATCGCGGTGCGTGCCGTGGCCATGAGCTCGGAGGCGCTCGAACCAGAGCCGTGCCTCCCCGACTGATCGGCCGGGATCGCCGGGCGCCGGCTGAGACGCCCCACCGGTTCGCCGGCGCTGCTCGTCCCCGCCTCGAAGTCGACGTCGGCGGCTGCCACCCAGCCGACGCTGTCCGGTTGATCGGCCACGACCAGTGCCGCGATCTCGTCCGGCCACGGCACGTCCGTCGCGGGAGCCGCCGTCAGCAGACCCAGCGGCCCCGCCGGAGGTTCGAGTCCCGCATCGGCAACCAGCCGACGACCGATGATCGTCTCCACCAGGGGCAGCGGCAATGCGAAGGCCCCCGCCGCCCGCGCCACCGCCATCGCGTCCCCGAAGTCGACGCCGGCGCCTCCCGCCGACTCGGGCAGCAGAACGTCGGCCAGACCGTTCTCCTCGATCGCCCGCCAATGATCGGCCCGGAAGCGGCCCGCCTCGACGCCTTCGAACACGTCGTCCTCCGTTGCCGCCTCGAACAGCCGGTTCGCCGTGTCGAGCAGGAGTGCGCGCAGCCCGCTCACCGCAGCCTCAGCCCGCGAGCCACGATGCCGCGGAGAATCTCCGTCGCGCCGCCCTGGATCGTGTACGACGGCGCGGCCAGAACGACCTGGCGCAGGATGTCGAGCAGGTTCCGGTCATCGATCCCCTCGGCGGCCACGAGGCGGCGCACGATCTCCGGCACTTCCTGCTGAAAGTTCGTTCCCAGGTCCTTGACCAGCGCCGACTCGACGTTCGGCGTTTCGCCGGCCTCGAGCGCGGCCGCCACCGAGACCGAAGCGGCTCGCAACGCCCAGAGCCGGCTGACGAGCCGGCCCACCTCGCGTCTTGCCGCCGGCGACTCGCTCCGGCCAAGGGCATCGACGAGCGCTCGCAGCAGGTGGAAGTTGGTCAGGAACCGCTCCGGCCCGCTGCGCTCGTAGGCGAGTTCGGACGTCACCTGCGACCAACCGTCACCCGGGTTGCCCAACAGGCAGTCGTCCGGCACGAACGTGTCCTCGAAGAACACCTCGTTGAAGTCGTGGCGGCCCGGCAGGTCGATAATCGGTCTGACCGTGATTCCGTTCGAGTTCCTGAGGTCGATGATGACCTGACTCATGCCGGCGTGGCGCTTTTCCGACTTCGGCTCCGTCCGGACGAGGGCAACGCAGTACTCCGCGACGTGCGCGTAGGACGTCCAGATCTTCGATCCGTTGAGACGCCAGCCGCCGCCGACCCGTTCGGCGCGCATGCGAATGGAGGCAAGGTCCGAGCCCGAGTCCGGCTCGCTCATGCCGACCGCGAACGAGAGCTCGCCGCGGGCGATCGGCGGCAGGAAGCGTTGCTTCTGAGCCTCCGAGCCGTAGCGAAGGATGCTCGGACCGATCTGACGGTCGGCGAACCAGTGAAACGCCGCCGGCGCACCCGCCGCGAGCAGCTCCTCGGTCACGACGTAGCGTTCGAGCTGGCTTCGTTCGGCACCGCCGTAGCGCCGCGGCCACGTCATGCCGATGAAGCCGGCCTCGCCGAGGGCGCGGCTGAGTTCCGGATTGCGGCCCCACCAGGACAGTCCCTCCGCAAACCACACACCCCTGGCGCGCGTATCTTCCAGCAGGTGGCGGACCTCCGACCGGAGGTTCTCCGCCGCCTCAGGCAGAACCGAAGGCGAAAAGCGAAGATGGACAGTGGGGGCCTTCACGGCGGCAACGGAGCGTACCGAACGGCGCGGATCGCCCCATCCGCGACACGCTCGACGCACCGCCGGCAGGGACATGGGTGACACCGAATAGGATGCGATCGACATGACGAAGACCCGCAAGAAGAGCCGCTTCCTCGGCTTCCTGAAGTGGACCGGCATCACGGTGGCCGCTCTCGCCGGTCTCGCCCTGGTGCTGAACCTCACCACGGGCATGCACCTCCAGATCACGGGCGGCCTCTGGCCGCAACTGGACTTTCACGACGAGGACCGTCACTACCGGGCGCTGGAGGCCCATCGGGATCAGACCGACGCGCCGATCGTCGCCGAAGCCCCGGCCGAGCCGCAACCCGCCGACGACGAGCAGGCTGCCGATTCCTGGCCCTACTATCGCGGCCTCCACATGGACGGCCGCTATCTCGAGCCGGTCAACATCGACTGGCCGGACGCCGGCCCGCCAGAGCTGTGGCGGATTCCCGTAGGCGGCGGCTACGCATCCTTCGTCGTCGGCGACGGCCTCGCCTACACGATCGAGCAGCGCCGGGAGCAGGAAGTCGTCGCCGCCTACGACCTGCTGACCGGGGTGGAACGCTGGAACGCGAGCTGGGATGCCCGTTTCGAGGAGAGCATGGGTGGCGATGGTCCCCGCGCCACACCGGCCCTGTACGACGGGACCCTCGTCGCGCTCGGAGCGACCGGCGAACTGCAGGCACTGGACGCCGCGACCGGCGCGCTCAGTTGGCGCACGAACATCCTCGAGGACTCGGGCGCCGCGAACCTGACCTGGGGCATGGCGGCGTCACCGGCGATCCTGGACGGAGCGGTCCTCACCGCGCCCGGCGGCCCGAACGGGGCCGTGATCGCCTATGAGCTCGACACAGGTGAGATTCGCTGGCGGGCTCTCGACGCCCAGGGCGCCTACACCGCGCCCGCGGTCTTCACCCTGGACGGTCTTTCCCAGATCGTACTGATCGGCGCCGATCAGGTGATCTCCCTAAGCCCCGACGGCAGCGGAACGTACTGGAGCCGGCCCTGGGCGACGATGAACGGCATCAACGCCGCGCAGCCGCTACAGGTGGCGCCGAATCGCCTCTTCGTGTCGTCCGGCTACGGTCACGGCGCCGCGGTGCTCGAAGTCGACGCCGACCTCGAAGCGGCCACCGCACAGGTTCGCGAGATCTGGTTCAACAACCGGATGAAGAACACGTTCTCGACTTCCGTCTTCCACGACGGCTACGTGTACGGCCTCGACAATGGCATCCTCGCCTGCGTCGACGCCGAGAACGGCGACCGGATGTGGAAGGGCGGCCGCTACGGCCACGGCCAGCTTCTCATCGCCTCCGGCCACCTTGTCATCACCACGGAACGGGGCCAGCTCGTCCTGGTGCGCGCCACGCCCGAAAGCCACCAGGAGATCGCCGCCCTGCCCGCCGTCTCGGGCCGCACCTGGAACAACCCGGCGATCGCCGAGGGCATCCTCCTGGTGCGGAACGACCGAGAAGCCGTGGCGTTCGACCTGCGGCCGCAGACGTAGCGCTAGAGACCGGCCTCGTTCCGATCGCTCCTCGTGCATCCAGGGGCTATCCGCCTTTCGTGCCCCTGAGTGTTCGCCGTTTCTGTCCCCAAACGGATGGCGTTCACGCCTGTGTCTTGACACCATATCTACCCCTACATGATCGCCATTCGTGCTCCTACACGAACGACATTACTGCCCCTACAAGTTGTCTCCCCTCGTCGATCGCGCTATCGTCCAGACATCGAGAAAGCCCTCCTTCCGGGACCTCTCAGCTCATGGACTACCTACCTCGCATCGTCGAAGCCGAACTCCGGGAACGCCTGGAGGGAATCGGCGCCGTCGTCCTCGAAGGCCCAAAAACGTGCGGCAAGACGGCTACCGCGAGACAGCTCGCAGCCAGCGAGGTCCTGCTGGATGTCGACAAGAACGCCAAGCGAATGGCCGGCGTCAACCCATGGAGGCTGCTTCGCGGCCCCAAACCTCGACTCATCGACGAATGGCAGGAGGAACCGGTCATCTGGAACTACGTCCGTCGCGCCGTGGACGATGCCACAGCGCCCGGCCAGTTCCTCCTCACTGGATCCGCCGTACCCCCAGACGATGCCACGCGTCACACCGGCGCCGGTCGCTTCGGCCGACTCCGTATGCGACCGCTCACTCTCTTCGAAGCCGGCCACTCTACCGGCGGCATCTCACTGCGCCGGCTACTTGACCGCGCACCCCAAGAGACCGATCGCTCTCCCCTCGCCATTCAGGAGCTCGCCGAACTTGTCTGCGCCGGAGGATGGCCAAGCAACCTGGCGAAAACGCTGAAGCAGACGCTGAACGCCAACCGCGACTACGTGAACGAGATCCGGCGAGCCGACGTCCACCGAGTGAGCGGCGGCAGACGTGATCCGGTCAAGGTTGGCCGCCTGCTGCGCTCCCTTGCGCGGAACGTCGCGACACCAGTAGCAACCTCGAAGTTGGCCGCTGAGGCCGGGGGCGACCGCGACCCAATGAAGCCTCACACTGCCGCCTTGTACCTGGAAGCACTGGAGCGCCTGATGATCGTGGAAGATCAGCCCGCCTGGTCTCCCCACCTCCGTTCGCGGACCGTTCTGCGCGCAGCGCCCGTGCGGCACTTCGTTGATCCGTCACTCGCCGTTGCAGCCCTTCGCGCCACACCGGAACGCCTCCTGCAGGATCTCCGTTTCTTCGGTTTCCTGTTCGAGTCGCTGGTTGTTCGGGACCTGAGGGTCTACGCTCAAGCAACGGATGCAGAAGTCTTCCACTACCGGGAGAAGGACGGCCTCGAAGTCGACGCCGTCATCGAAGCCTCCGACGGACGCTGGGCCGCGTTCGAGGTCAAGCTGGGTGAACGTTGGGTCGAGCAGGGCGCCCACAACCTCCGGCGGTTGGCTGACCGCATCAAGATGAGCCGCCACCTCGATCCCGAACCATCAGCCCTGGCTGTAGTCGTGCCGAACGGCTACGGCTACGTCCGAAAGGACGATGTGGGCGTCATTCCGGTGGGAACGTTAGGGCCGTAGATCCGCATACGCGGCTGCCGACTCCGGCCGCGGAGGCGGCTCCGGTCAAACGGCTACACTGCCGCTCCAAGCTAGGCGCGAACACGCGAATCGAACCGCCCGCTGCCGCCCGCAGCAGATACAGGCACCAGCCGCCGAGCAAGTGACGACACCGCAAGACCTCCCGGTGCAGACGGCCATCGATCTCGGCGCGCCACCGCCGGATCGGGATCTCGACTGGGGCGATCTCACGGCCGGCGAACTGCTCTGGCGCATCCGCAACACCAGCCGCACGGAAGCCGAGAAGGGCCAGTGGTTCGAGAACCTGTTCGCGCAGCTTGCCCGGAACGAGCCCGAGTTCGAACTCGAAGGCGTCTGGCGCTGGGCGCAGTGGCCGGACCGCAAGCGAGTGACGGGTCTGTCCGGCCAAGACATCGGCGTGGACCTGGTAGCGCTCCACCGGGACGGGACATGGGTCGCCATCCAGTGCAAGTGCTACGCGGCCACCCACCGCGTGACGAAGGCGGACGTGCAGAGCTTTCTTGCCGGCTCGCTGGACAAGACCCAAGAGGTCTTCGGCCTGCGATGGATCGTCACCACCTCCCGTTGGGGTCGAACGGCCGAGAACCTCATCAGGGACACGAACGTCCGGAGGATCGACTTCCGCAGCTACCGGGACCGACGGATTACCGCCAAGGAGGTCAAGCGCCCGGTCCGAGAGCCCTGGGGGCTGCAACAGGAGGCGATCGACGACGTGCTGCAGGGCCTGGAGCATCACGATCGCGGGCGGCTCACCATGGCGTGCGGTACCGGCAAGACGTTCACCGCGCTGCGCATCGCGGAGCGCTTCGTCCCGGACGGCGAAGCGATCCTGTTCCTCGCGCCGACCATCGCGCTCGTCTCCCAGGCGCGCCGCGAGTGGCTGACCCACACGACCCGACCGCTGAGTTCGCTGGTCGTCTGTTCCGATCCGTACGCCGGCGGCAGGAACGAGCAGGAAGACATCAGCATCTCGGAACTCGAATGCCCGGTCGTCTCGAACCCGGAGGAGATCGCGTCGAAGCTGAAGAGCGCAGCGCACACCAAGGTCGTGTTCTGCACCTACCAGTCGCTCATGCGAGTCGCCGAAGCCCAGGAACGGGACGGCGTCGAGCCCTTCGCCCTGGCTATCGCCGACGAAGCGCACCGGACGACCGGCGTGCTGAACCGCCCGCGCGAGAAGGTCGACTTCCAACTCGTCCACGACGGAGAGCGCCTGCTGGTACGCAAGCGTCTGTACATGACCGCAACCCCGCGCATCTACACGGAGAAGTCCAGGAGCCGGCTGGCGAAGCGGGAGATCAAAGTCGTCGACATGGGGGACGAAGCGACCTACGGGCCCCAGTTCCACCGCCTGCGCTTCAAGACCGCCGTGGACGACGAGAAGCTCTCGGACTATCGCGTCGTCGTTCTCGGCGTGGACCAGTCCCGCGTTACGCCGGGCCTGCGCACCCGGCTCGAGGATCTTGCCGGGAACGACCCGAAGAGGCCGCCCACGCTTGACGACATCACGCGCGTGCTCGGCGTGTCCCTGGCGATCAACGGACTCAGTGAAGGCAAGGGAGTGGAGCGGCCCGGCCGTCTTGCGCGGACCCTGGCCTACGCGAACAGCATCAAGCGTTCGAAGTGGTTCACAGCGGCGTTGATGGACCCCCAGGTCAAGAGCGCGACCACGAGACGGCTCCAGGGTGAAGAAAGGGCCTGGTCGGTGGAGGCGGAGCACCTTGACGCTTCCGCCAGCGCGCTGGACAGAAGCCACGCGCTCCGAAGGCTCGGCGCGGCGGTCAGGGACCAGACGCTCCGCGTCCTCTGCAACGTCAAGTTGTTCACCGAGGGCGTGGACGTTCCCAGCCTCAATGCCGTGGCCTTCCTCGACCCGAGGGACAGCCAAGTGGATGTCGTGCAAGCCGTCGGCCGCGTGATGCGCAGGGCCGAGGACAAGTCCTTCGGCTACATCGTTGTGCCGGTCGTGGTGCCGCCCGGCAAGGATGTGGCCGATGCGCTGCGGAACAGCCCGGAGGGCTACCACACCCTGGGCAAGGTGCTGCGGGCTCTTCAGGCACACGACGAACGGCTGCACGAGGACATCGCCCGCTTCGTGCAGGTACACGAAGCGAAGCCGCGGGAACGGAACGCTCCGGGCGACGCGCGCGACGATTACCCCGACCTGTTTGCCGACCTGGAACTCAAACCCGCCGACGAGGGGATCTTCGCCCACGTCGCCGCGGCGTCGGGCCTGGGGCAGCCCGGCAAGCTGGTCGCCGACGAGATCGCCTGGGTCGTGCAGCGGGCGGCGGAGATCTTCGAGCACGAAGGGGTCGAAGAACCCCTCGCCAACGCTCTCGACCTGCCGGCGGACGACGAACAGGCTCGGAAGGCAACCCGGACAATCGCCGCCTTGCTCCTGTGTAACGCCTGCCTGATGCACCGCCGCCTGCGCGACGTGCCCGAGATGAAGATGCTGCCAGGCCTCGGCCGGGTCGGCGCCACGGACGACCCGTCGAGCGTGCTCCTAGCGTCGTGGAGCACGATCCTCGAACTCGACTACGCACCGGTGTTCGAGCCCGCGCTCGCGGCCCTCAAGGCTCTTCCCCGCACTCCAGCGATCCGCACCGCCCTGCGCGGCCTGTCCGAATGTTCGGACAACCTCGCCGACAGCCTGAGCGACCTCGGCTACGACCACGCCGGGCCGCTCTACCACCGGATCCTCGGCTCGGCGAAGAGCGACGGCGCCTTCTACACGAACAACGTCTCCGCCCTCATGCTGGCTCGCCTCGCGCTAGCCCGCATGTTTCACCGGCTCGGGCGTGAGGGCTGAGTTCGGGGTGGGCAGTCCCCTTGAATGCCGTCCTGGTCTGTCGGTGGCTGGTCAGGTGTCCTGCGGAGTCGGAGTCGGTTCATTTCGGCGTCGGAGTGGCTTGTCCGCAGCGGTTCGGTGCGGTTTTCGGGCGCACTCTGGGCGTGGAGTCGATGCAAGGCGCCGCGTTGTGGTGTCGGTTTTCGTCCGGTCTCAGGCCGGCGGGTGGTAGAGGGGTTTTCTCTGGAGGTTTGCCAGGGCCTGTGCGAAGTCGTTTTGCCAGGGGAAGACGTTGGCCAGGTGGACCCAGATGCGGCGATGGGTGATGCGCAGTCGTGCGGCGATCTTGAAGAAGCGCAGGCGGATGGTGCCGCACTGGAGGTGGGCCTTGTCGGTGTCGGCCAGAGCGAGGCGTCGCACGGCGGCGAGCAAGACGTAGGCGAAGGAGGAGAAGTAGAGGCGGAGTTGATTGGCGGCCATGGTGGCGGTGGAGGTGCGGTCGGCGAAGAGATCGAGCTGCTGCTCCTTGATCCGGTTTTCCATGTCGCCACGGGCGCAGTAGAGCAGCTCGTAGAGCGCCTGCTTGCCGGCGCGGCTCTTGGGCAGATTGGAGACGATGAAGCGGGGATTGCCGCCCTTTTGGAGCCACTCCGCCTTGCCCACCACCCGCCTCTTGCGGGACCAGGAGGAGCGGGTCCTGTAGCGGAACTCCCGGAACCGCCGCGAGGGCTTTTCGGTCGCATGAAATCGCCGCCGCGACTTCGCAAGCGCTTTGGCGAGCCGCCTCGCAAGGCGCGGATTCCTTGCCACGCCGAACACGTAGAAGAGCCCTTCCCTCTCGCACCAGGCCATGATCCGCTCCCGGCAGAAGCCCGAGTCGCCGCGCAGGACGATCCGGGTGTCCGGCCACGCCTCCCGGATCCGGGCGACGATCGGCGCTAACTCGCGGACCGTCCCGGCGCTGGCGTCCTGGTCCGACCGCCGCAGACGCGCCAGCAGCAGGTGCTCGCCGCAGAACGCGTACAGCGGCATGTAGCAGTAGCACCGGTAGTAGCCGTGGAAGAACCGACCCTCCTGCTCCCCGTGCAGCGGATCGTCGGTCGCGTCCAGATCCAGCACGATCTCCTCCGGCGCCTCCTCGAAAGCCTCCAGGAACAGGTCCACCAGCAGGCCGTCCAGGGCCGCGCCGTCCGCCGGAGTCCGCTTGTAGCGGCTACCTTGTGCCTCCTCCGGCCGCGACAACTCCAGACGATTCAACCCCGATGCGCTCGCCAGGGGACGACCCTTGTCCCGCGACCGCCGACGATCGGCGCCCGTGATGTCCGACTTGCCCACCAGCAGCGCCATGAACGCGTCGAGGCGAAGCTGATTGTGGTCATTCAGGTCCTCGTAGCCCAGAGCCAGACCGTAGACCCGCTGAGAGACCAGGTCCCGCACCGTGTGCTCCACCGCCGACGGATCCCGGTGATCCCGAAAACACGACGCCATGCGATCCAGCAGACCGATTCGCGTATCCGTCTCCCGAAGCAGCAGCCCGCCGCCCTCCGTCGTCAAACGGCCACCGTCGAAACAGGCCGTCACACGGCGGCGACCGTGGAAACCGAACTCAAGCTGCGACGGAGTACACTCTGTCTTCACGGGTCTCGCTCCTGTGGACTGTCCAAATGCTTGACAACACTTGGATTATCCGCGGGAAGAGGCCCGATCTCAAATCACCCCGTGAGATATGCGGGCTAGACGAGTCGTTCGTCGACTGGTCCGACCCGAAGGCCGTGGCGCGGCTGCGCATCATCGACCCGGCCTGCGGTACCGGCACGCTTCTCATGGCCGTGCTGCGGACGATCAAGACGCGGATGCGCGAGAGCGGCTCGCTGGGCGAAGGGAACGACGAAGGCCTGCACCGGACATTGGTCGAGGACGTGCTGTGCGGGCTCGACATCAACCGCCATGGCGTCCAGCTCGCCGCCTGCAACCTCACTCTGGGCGCGCCGTCCGTGAACTACTCGCGGATGAACCTGCACACGATGCAGCACGGACCGCAGGACGACGAAACCGTGCGCGCCGGGTCGCTGGAGATCCTGCGCTCTCGCGACGACGGGCCCAACCGGACGCTCTTCTCGATGGCCTCGAAGCTCCAGGGAACGGACACCCTCGGCGAGCGTTGGGAGGCCGACGAGACGGGCAAGGACTTCCTCAGAGACGTGGACCTCGTGATCATGAATCCGCCGTTCACCGCGAACGACAAGCGCGGCCAGAAGTTCGCCGGTCCTGCCAAGAAGCAGATGCAGGATGACGAGATCAGGATCCGCGACGGGCTGCTAGAACGCGACCAGAGGGCCGGCGCGGTCATCAACACGAACAGCGTGAGTACCTTCTTCACGCCGCTCGCCGATGAGTTGCTGCGTCCGGAACGGGGTGTCATCGCCAAGGTGCTCCCCGCGACGGCCTGCATCGGCGCCTCCGGGGAACACGAGCGGCGGTTTCTCGCCGAGCGCTTCCATATCGAGCGCATCGTCACCTCGCACGACCCGAAGCGGATCAACTTCTCGGAGAACACCGGCATCCACGAATCGCTTCTCATCTGCCGGCGGCGGGATGGCAGGGAGCAGACGCCGCCCACCGAGTTCGTGTCGCTCCGGCAAATGCCGGCAACGGCGAAGGAGGCTCTCGATGCAGCGGACGCCATCGCCGCGGGCAGCGGCGCTTGGGGCAGTCGCACCTTCTGGCCGGGAGACCGGATCCAAGCAGCCGACTGGTCACCCGTGCAGTGGTACGACGGATCGTTGGCGGAGGCGGTCAGGCAGATCGAGGACTCGCCCGGGCTCGAACCGCTTTCCGCGCGACATGCCGTGGGACCGGCCGGCCAGCGGATCCAGGACGCCTTCCGCCGCTGCGACCCGGACGTGCCGGGCGCGGTCCCGGGGTTCCACTCGGTGAGCAGCCAGATTCGACGGACGATGAACGGCGAAAACGACGTCTGGTATCAGCCGAAGCCCGAGAAGAGCCGTCTCGCCGAGCGCTATCTGGCCCAGCGAAGCCGGCTACTCCTGCCGATGCGGTTCCGAACGACCAACGGACGGCTCACGGCCGTTTGGGCACCAACGCCATCGTTCGGCTGGTGGGTTCCGGTCGAGACCTCCGACGAACGAACCGGCACCGCACTGGCCGCTTGGTGTAACTCCACTCCGGTGCGCCTGATGCTGCTGAACCGACGTGCCCGCACGCTCACCTACCCGGTCTGGCAGCTTGAACACCTCCGAGAGTTACGCATCCCCAAACCCGACAGCTTCGCCTGGAACGCCCTCGCTGCCGCCTACACCAAGGCCTGCGATCTGGAACTGCTCCCTATGCACCAAGCCGACGAATGCCCGGCACGCAAGATCATCGACCGCGCCGCAGCCATCGCGCTTGGCGTCGACGACGCTCAGATCGGCCAGTGGCGCCAGAAGCTCGCCAGAGAGCCCACCGTCAGCAACAAGCCGGCGAACAAGACAGGAGACGACCTATGACCGAAATCACCTTCGAAGTCACGGAAGACGAGGTTGACGGCGGCTTCTCAGCCAGCGCTCTCGGATACGGCATCCACACCCAAGGTGACTCCGTCGAGGAGATCCGCAGGAACGTCAAGGAGGCCGTCGATTGCTACTTCGACGACACGATGCCGCGTCCCAAGCTGATCCGCTTGCACTCCGTTCGCGACGAGGTGCTCGTGGCGTGACACGGCCCCGGAGCTAGCCAGGAATCTCGACAACGACGTACTCGCCCTCGCGAGTGACCGGGTAGGTCTCGGCCGTGTACGGACCCTTGACCATGCCCGGGGCCGGGGCGTCCGGGTCTTCGACTGGAGCCGCCGCTGCCTCCGCGGCCTCGGCGATCTCCTCGCCCGCGACGGTCTCGACTTCGTAGCGGCGCACGCGCAGGCGCTCGGGGGCGCACCAGGACTGGCCGGTGCGGACGTGGAACTCCCAGCCGTGCCAGGGGCAGCAGAGGATCTCGCGGCTCGGGCGGTACTCGAAGTCGCCTGGGCGGTCGGAGCGGATGACGCCCCAGAGCTTGCCCTCGCAGAGCTTCCCGCCCTGGTGCGGGCAGCGGTTGCGGAGCGCGAAGAACTCGCCGTCCAGGTTGAAGACGCCGATCGACCGGCCGGCGACGGAGACGATCTTGCGCTCGCCCGATTCGATCTCGGACGCCTCGGCGACGACATACTTCATGGGGGGAACGCCTGCGCGGACGTCGAGTCGGACTGTGATCCCGCAGCGATCGAGCTCCCGGAGGCCGGCGCTTCGCGCCGGATGCCGGCGGGGGCGCCGGCGCACCCAGCCTCCGCTCCCACTCCTAGAGGTCGTAGAGGGCTCGGGCGTTCTCGCACTGGATGCCCTTGACCAGGTCCTCGTCGAGCCCCGACGGCAGTACGACGTCGGGGTTGTCCCCGTCCCAGTGCGGATAGTCGCTGGCGATCAGGATGTGGCTCGCCAGCTCGCCGAAGTGCTCGATCAGGTTCAGGAAGTCCTGGCGCCGCGGTGGCTCTTCGATCGGCTGGGTCGTCACGTAGACGTGCTCCGCGATGACCTCCGACGGCAGGCACTCGAGGTGCGGCGCCTCGTCGCGCAGCAGGCTCCAGGCGGAGTCGAGGCGCCAGATCAAGGGCGGCAGCCAGGCGAAGCCGTTCTCGACCGAGATCATCCGCAGGCTCGGGAAGCGGTCGAAGACGCCCTCCACCACCATGCTCGTGATGTTCGCCTGCACGGCCTGGGGCGGGCTCGTGTGATCCTCGATGTAGTACGAGGCGTGGCCGGCGCCGGTGATCGGATGGCCGTAGGCGCCGAAAGCGTGGGAGGCGACGTGCATGCCCGTCTCGACGCAGGCTTCGTAGATCGGCCAGAACCTGCGGCGGCCCATCGGCTCCTGCAACCGGCCCATGAACAGCACCTGGGCGAAGCGGCCGTCGGCGCCGCAGCGCCGAATCTCCGCCGCCGCGGCGACGGGATCCTGCGGCGTGACGACGACCGAAGCCCGCAGCCGCGGTTCGGGATCGAGCCACTCGGCGATCTGCCAGTCGTTCGCGGCCCTCGCGAGCGCCGCGCCGAGTTCCAGGTCGAGCGCGGAACTGACCGGACTGAGCGGGTTCAGGATCGCGTACTCGACGTTGTAGGGGTCGAGGAAGTCCTCCCGCGCGAAGCCGACTTCCGAACCCGGGGTGCGCCCGGACGGCGGCCGCGCCTCCTCGCGATGATCCATGAAGCGCGGGTAGTAGCCGCTGTTCGGATGCCGGATGCCGAACGTCTCGAGGTGGTTGCGCCAGCGCTTCGAAAGGTACGGGTAGAGGTCCTTGATCGAGTCGAGCTCGTTGTGGAAGTCGCAGTCGATGATCGGCGGGCGCTTCGGCGCCACCGCCGTGGGAAGCGCCGAGGCCTCCGGGGACGACTCAATCAGGGTGACGGTCATGGCTACCCTCCTTCCGGCAGACGGTAGAAGCTGCGCGCGTTCTCGGACCTGATCTTACGCCCAAGCCCGTCCGGCAGCAGCCGAGACAGCAGATCGCCCGCGTCGCAGGCGTGGACGTGGGGGTAGTCGCTGGCGTACAGCAGCAGGTCGTCCGAGCCGAGCTGGTCGACGACCTCGCTCAGGTGCGCCGGATCAGGCGGCGCGTCAAGTGGCTGGATGCCGACCCGGACGTGCTCGCGGAAGTAGTCGGAGGGCGGGCGGCGCACCCAGGGCACGAGCCGCCGCAGATTCCGCCACTCCTTGTCCATCCTCCAGAGATGGGACGGAATCCAGGTGAAGCCGGACTCCAGGAAGACGACCCGCAGATCGGGGCACGCGTCGAACACCCCTTCGACGATCATGCTCGTGAGCTGGGTCGCGAACACCTGCGCCATCGCCGTGTACTCCTCCAGGAAGAAGGACGGCCAGCCGGTGGGCGTCGGCGGCATGACGGGTGCGCCGCCGAAGTGGATCGCCGCCACCAGGCCGCTCTGCTCGATCGTCTTCCAGAGGGGGTGGTAGAGCCGGCTTCCGAGGGGATGCTCGGTGCGCACGGGTAACAGGACCTGGACGAAACCGGGCCGGTCGGCGCAGCGCTCGATCTCCTCGGCCGCGGCCGCCGGCAACTGGATCGGCGCGACGACCGAGCCGCGGAGCCGCGGTTCCCGGTCCAGCCACTCCCGGGACTGCCAGTCGTTCGTGGCGGTCGCGAGCGCCGCGGCAACGTCCGGGTTGTGGACGCTGTCGACCGCGTAGAGGCAACTCGATATCGCCAGCTCCGCGCCGCCCTGCTCGAAGACGGCCTCCCGGAGTTCCGCGAGCCCGCCGCGACGGCCGGCGACGGGCGAACGTGGCGGGTAGTACTCCTGGGAGGCGCCCTTGTCCACCGTGTTGTTGAAGTGCTCCACCCAGTGCTCCGGCAGCAAGGGGTAGAGGTCCCGGAGGCGCGGATTGGGAATGTGGACGTCGGCGTCGATCACCGGCTGGGCTCCTCCGGCGCCAGTCACGGCAGCGCCAACGCGACGAGCTTCGGCGTCGTCTTCCGGGCCGCCAGCGCCGCGATCTGTTCGGCGCTGAGGTCAAGGCCGGCATCTTCAGCGAGTTCGCCGATATCGGCGAAGAACGAACCGCCTCCCACCGCGACGACGATGTACTGCCTGCCGCCCACCATGTACGTGATCGGATTGGCGCGGGCCGTGTCCGGCAACGGCACATGGCCGAGCAACTCCCCGGTCTGCTTGTCGAAGACGTTGATCCGTGACGAGTTGTCCTCTCCCCGCCCCTGGCTCTGGGTGACGAAGAGCAGCGACTTCGTGAGCATCGGCGCTCCGCGGCCGCCCCCCAGCATCGGCAGATCGAGGCCGGCGAGGGCCGGATGATCTTTCGGTCCGTGACCGTTCGGCGTCATCCACAGGCGCTCCCCGGTGTTCAGGTCGATCGCGGTCACCCGCCCCCAGGGCGGCTTGACCAGGGGCAGCCCCTGCGGACTGCCGGAGGGGGCGAAGAAGGAGCCGACGTAGTTCAGGTTGGAGCGCGCCGGGTCGGGCTTGCTCAGGGGATGGACGCTGATCGACGTCGATGAAGGCACGTAGAGCACGCCCGTCTCCGGATCGACCGCGGCGCCCGGCCAGTTGGCACCGCCGCCGGCGCTCGGCAGCATCAGCGTGCCGGCGCCGACGCTCGGCGGCGTGAACAGCGGCCCCATCCGGAATCCGGAGGCGATCTCCTTCGCCTCGGCCAGCAGCTCCGGCGTCAGGTCGATCAGGTCGTCCTCGCTGACGCCCTGCCGGTCGAACGCCGGCGGCTTCGTCGGAAACGGCTGGGTCGGCGATGCCCGCTCGCCCGGGACGTCGGACTCCGGCACCGGCCGCTCCTCGATCGGCCACACCGCTTCCCCGGTCACCCGGTCGAAGACGTAGGTGAACGCCTGCTTGGAAACCTGGGCCAGCGCCTTGATGTCCCGGCCGTCCACCGTGATGTCGACAAGTTGGGGCGGCGTCGGGAAGTCGTAGTCCCAGAGCCCGTGATGGACCGCCTGGAAATGCCACACCCGCTCGCCGGTTTCCGCGTCGAGGCAGACGATGCTCTCCGCGAACAGGTTGTCGCCCAGGCGATGGCCGCCGTAGAAGTCGTTCGTCGGCGTCGAGACCGGCAGGTAGACGTAACCGAGCTCCTCGTCGACGGTCATCATGTTCCAGACGTTCGTGTTGCCGGTGTACTTCCATGAGTCGTTCTCCCAGGTGTCGACGCCGTACTCGCCGTCCTGGGGAATCGTGTGGAAGATCCACTTCAGCTCGCCGGTGCGCACGTCGTAGCCGCGGATGTGTCCCGGCGGCGCCGCCTGACGGATCGCACCGTCGCTGACGACGGAACCGACGACCACCGTGTCGCCGACGACGGCCGGCGGCGAGCTGTGGGTGATCGCGCGCGGGTTGATCCGGCGTCCGAAGTCCACCTCGCCCCGTTCGGCCAGCAGGTCGACCTGGCCGTCGATCCCGAAGCCGCCGATGGGCTCCCCGGTCAGGCCGTCGATCGCGATCAGTCGCCGGTCGTGGGTGGGCAGGAAGATCCGCGTTTCGTCGCGACTGCGGCCATCCCGTTCGACCGAACCGCGCCAGGCGGCGACGCCGCGATGCTGGAAACCGATGTTCGCCGGCCGGCCGGCCCGCCAGGACTCGGGGTCGTACGTCCAGAGGGTCTCGCCGGTGGCCGCGTCGATGGCCGCGGCCTGAGCGACTTCCGTGGCGACGTAGAGCACACCGTCCAGCATGATCGGGACCGGCTTGAACTGGCCGGGCTTGACCGCCCGGTTCGCATCGGCCACGGCAGTCGAAGGCGACTCCCACTCCCAGGCGATCCGCAGATCCTGGAAGTTCGACCGGTCGATCTGATCGAGCGCCGAGTACTTCGTGTTGCCGGGGCCGCTGCCGAAGGCGGGCCACTCGACCATGGTGCTCGCGTCCTGAGCTGCGGACGGCCGAGCCAGCCCAAGTCCAACCACCGTGAGCACCGCCATCCCAAGCCAATGGCCGAACCACTTTCCTGCCCGCATCCGACGACCCCTCCTGCTGGTGCCGCCGGAGCCTATCGCCCGTCCTCCAACCAGGGACGCAAAGCGGGTTATCGTTGGGCCCGCAACGCACAGCCAGGAGGCCCACCATGCCAGCACTCGACGGTCTGCGCATTCTCGATCTGACGCAGTACGAAGCCGGTACGTCCTGTACCCAGGCCCTGGCCTGGCTGGGCGCCGACGTGGTCAAGGTGGAGCGCCCCGGCACTGGCGATCCGGGGCGCGGTCTGGCCGGTGGACGCAGCACGACCGACTCCGAGTACTTCCTCAACTGGAACAGCAACAAGCGCAGCGTCGCGATCAACCTCGCCTCCGGGGAGGGCCGCGATCTGCTGCTGAAGCTGGCGCCGCGCTTCGACATCCTGGTCGAGAACTTCGGTCCCGGCGTGGTCGAGAAGCTCCGACTCGACTACGACTCGGTGCGCGAAGTCCATCCCGAAGTGATCTACGGCCGGATCAAGGGCTTCGGCAACAGCGGGCCGTACAGCGACTACAAGTGCTTCGACCCGGTGGCGCAGGCCGCCGGCGGCTCGATGTCGATCACCGGCGACCCGGACGGGCCGCCGCTCCGCCCAGGCACGACGATCGGAGACTGCGGCACCGGCGTGCTGATGGCCCTCTCGCTGTGCGCGGCGCACGCGAACAAGCTGCGCACCGGAAAGGGCCAACTCGTCGAGATGTCGATGCAGGAGGGAGTGACCTGGTTCATGCGCACCGCGATCGCGATGGGCGGCGAGTTCGGCACCAGGGCGGCGCCGCGCAGCGGCTCCGGCCGGGGCGCGATGATGAACATGTACCCGTGCAAGCCGTTTGGCGCGAACGACTACGTCTACATGCTGGCGGTCACCAACCGGATGTGGCGGGCGCTTTGCCAGGCGATCGATCGCCCGGACCTGGCCGAAGACGATCGCTATGCCACGCCGAAGCTCCGGCACGACAACGCCGACGAGCTGTTCGAGGCGATCGCCGAGTGGACCGCCCGCCACACGAAGCACGAAGCGATGGACATCCTCGGCGCGGCCGGCGTGCCGGCGAGCGCGGTGCTCGACACGCTCGACCTGTTCTCCGACCCGCACCTTGTGGAGCGCGGCTTCGTCCGCACGGTCGAGCACGAGACCAGGGGGCCGGTCCGGGTTCTCGGATCGCCGATGAACCTCAGCGAGAGCCAGGTCGAGATCGAGGCGGCGCCGCTGCTGGGCCGCCACACGGACAGCGTCCTGGCCGACGAACTGAACCTCTCCCAACCTGAAATCGACCGGCTGCGCGCGGACGGTGTGCTGGGCGCAGTGCCCACTCCCGCCACCGACGGCCAGGAGACCGCTACGAGATGACGACCACCACCGGCGCCGCCCTGATCGCCCAGGGCCTGAAACAGCAGGGTGTCGACTACATGTTCGGCATCGTCGGCTTCCCCGTCTACGGAGTCGCCCACGCCGCCCAGCAGGCGGGGATCCAGTACTACGGCTTCCGCAACGAGCAGGCGGCCAGCTACGCCGCGGGCGCGGTCGGTTACCTGACGGGCCGGCCCGGCGCCTGCCTCGCCGTGTCGGGTCCCGGCATGGTGCATGGCATCGCGGGTCTCGCCAACGCGGAGAAGAACTGCTGGCCGATGGTCTTGCTCGGCGGCGCCAACGACCGCTACCAGAACGGCCAGGGCGCGTTCCAGGAATGCCCCCAGGTCGAGGCGGCTCGGCCGTTCTCGAAGTACTCGGCGGAGATCGACGCCGCCCACCGGGCGCCCTTCTACGTGGAGCAGGCGGTCCGCACGTCGATCTACGGCCGTCCCGGCGCCTCCTACCTGAACCTGACGAACGACGTGCTGACCGCCCAGGTCGACGAGGAGGACGTCGAGTTCCCGCCCCGCTGCCCGGAGGCCCCGACCTCGCTCGCCGATCCTCGCGACGTCGAGCGCGCGGTCGCGGTCCTGCGCGAAGCGAAGAATCCCCTGCTCATCGTCGGCAAGGGCGCGGCCTACGCCCGCGCCGAGAGCGAGGTGCGCCGCTTCGTCCAGCGCACGAACCTTCCCGTGCTGCCGACGCCGATGGGCAAGGGTGTCGTCTCCGACGACGATCCCCACCTCGTCGCCCCGGCCCGCTCCTTCGCACTGCAGAACGCGGACGTCATCCTGCTGATCGGCGCCCGGCTCAACTGGATCCTTCACTTCGGGCTGCCGCCCCGGTTCAGGAAGGGCGTTCGCGTGCTCCAGATCGACCTCAACGCGGAGGAGATCGGCACGAACGTACCGACCGAGGTCGGCATGGTCGGCGACGCGCGGGCCGTGACCGCGCAGTTGAACGAGGCGCTCGACGCCGAACCCTTCACGCTGGCGGCGGATAACGAGTGGCTGGTCAAGCTCCGCGAGAGCGCGACGGAGAACCAGGCCGCGGTCCAGGCGATGCTGGAGGACGACAGCGAGCCGATGGGCTACTACCGCGCTCTGCGCGAGATCGCCGACCGCCTGGAGCCGCAGGACATGCTGGTCGCCGAAGGCGCGAACACGATGGACATCTCCCGCACCGTGCTCCCCAACATGGAGCCGCGCAAGCGACTCGACGCCGGCACTTTCGGCACGATGGGTGTCGGCACGGGGCTCGCCATCGCCGCGGCCGTCGTCCATCCGGACCGGCGCACGATCTGCGTCCAGGGCGACTCCGCGTTCGGCTTCTCCGGCATGGAGGTCGAGGTCGCCTGCCGCTACGACATGCCGATCACCTTCGTCGTGATCAACAACAACGGCATCGGCGGCGGCGTCAGCGAGTACATCCCGGGCAAGCCGCTGCCGCCGTCGACCTACACGCTGGGCGCCCGCTACGAGCGCGTGATCGAGGCCTTCGGCGGCAAGGGCTATCTGGTCGAGAAGGTGGCGGACCTGGGGCCGACGCTCGACAAGGCGCTCGCTTCCAACCGGCCGGCGCTGGTCAACGTGCTGATCGACCCGAAGGCCTCGCGCAAGCCGCAGAAGTTCGCCTGGCTCACGCGCTGACGGGTCAGGCCACGGGACAGCGGCGACAGGAAACGGGAGAGGACCGCGCATGGGCATCAAGATCGGCGACGTATCGATCACTCCGATCATCGAGATCGACTACCCGGTGCCGGCGTCCTTCCTGCTGCCGGACGCGACGCCGGAGAACCTGGCGCCCGACCTCGACTGGCTCGAACCGCACTTCGTGACTCCGAACGGCGAGCGGCTCAAGATGATCATCCAGGCCTTCCTTGTCGAGTCGCGGGGTCTCAAGATCGTCGTCGACACCTGCGTCGGCAACGACAAGAAGCGAGCCCTGCCGGCGTGGAACGAGCTCGACGGGCCGTTCCTCCAGGAGATTCGCGACGCCGGATTTCCTCGCGAGCAGGTCGACCTCGTGGTCTGCACCCACCTGCACATCGACCACGTGGGCTGGAACACGATGAAGGTCGACGGCGAGTGGGTACCCACCTTCCCCAACGCCCGCTATGTCATGGCGCGTCCGGAGTTCGAGTATTGGAGGGACGAAGGGGAAGCCAACTGGGGCGACGTCTTCGGCGACTCGGTCGCGCCCGTGTTCGAGGCCGGCCTGGTCGACCTCGTCGACTGCGACCACCGGATCAACCCGGAGCTCCAGTTCTTCCCCACCCCGGGCCACACGCCGGGCCACTGCAGCATCGCCGTCTCGTCGGGCAGCGAGGAAGGCGTGATCTCGGGCGACGTGATGCACCACCCGTGTCAGTGCGCCCACCCGGAGTGGTGCTCGATCGCCGACATCGACCCTCAGGCAGCGATTGCCGCGCGCCGCGGCTTCTGCGAGCGCTTCAGCGATACCGGCATCACGGTCGTGGGCACCCACTGGGCGTCGCCCACCGCGGTGCAGATCACGGCCCACGGTGACGTCTGGAGAACGGCGGTTTGAGCAAGGGGGAGTCCGCTAGACTCCCCGCCCTCATGGCTGACGCTCGCAACTTCCTGGTCCTGACAGGCGTCGTCGCGGCACTCGCGCTCACGTCCTGCGGAGCCGAGGAGACCGGACCGCCGTTCCGCGAGGTCGCCGGCACGCGGCTGTTGATGGCGTCGGTGATGGAACCGGCCGCCGACCACCTCTGGGCTTCGGTCGGCTGGATCATCAGTTCCGAGGGCGAAGAGAAGATCCAGCCGGAGACCGATGAGGAGTGGACTCTCGTTCGCAACGCGGCGGTCACGCTCGCCGAGTCGGGCAACCTCCTGATGATGGACCGGCGGAAGATGGACGACGAGGACTGGATCGCCTGGTCCCGGGACCTGATCGATGCCGGCGACGCCGCGATGCAGGCGGCCGACGCACTCGATGTCCAGGGCGTGTTCGATACCGGTGAGCAGGTCTACTTCGCCTGCGCCGGCTGCCACGCACAGTACTGGGCCAACGACCCTAACCAGTTCCGTCAGTAGGCGCCGGCCGAACGCCGCGCGAACAGGGGCTGTTCTCTTCAGCCTCTTCACTCGCCCCGGCGGCAAAACGCCTCAGGCGGCACGCGGCGCGCCTGAGGCGTCAGGAAGGCTGATCGTACGCGCATGGCTCCCGGGAGCGGGGGTCACACCCCGGTCCCGGAAGCCGGCGCTGCGCGCCGGATGCGGGTCCGAAGACCCGCCCACCCAGTGGTTTACCGGGGCGGCTCGGTCGGGTCGCGGCCGTCGCGCGGCGCGCCGGTACCCGAGGAACCCATGAAGATCTTGCTGCCGTCCTCGAACGTCACGTCACGGCCGTTCGCGCGCCGTGAGCGGTCCTTGCTCTGGTAGCCGTCGACGATGATGACGGTGCCAGCCGTCAGATCGTCCCGGGAAAGGCCGCGGCGCAGCAGGGTGTTGGGCGTGCCGCCCTCGACCATCCAGACGTGCTTCGTGCCGTCTTCCTCGGTGTGCTCCATGTGGATCCAGGTGTGCGGATTGACCCACTCGACCTTGACGACCGGGCCCTTCAGCAGCAGCGGACGGTTGGGATCGAACTCGGCGCCGAACGCGTGGTGCGCCGCCAGGGGCACCGCCACCGCGATGGCCGCAACGACGAGGCTGATCCCCGTGATGATCATGGCTCGCTTACTCATGGCTGTCTCTCACTCCTCGGTTGTGGTGTAAGTGGGTGATCTCTGGGTTTCTCGTTCAGTTGGAAGCGTGCGCGGCACGTATTCCAGCGGTCGGTG
Source organism: Candidatus Multivorans sp. (assembly GCA_965220845.1). Taxonomy (GTDB): domain Bacteria; phylum Acidobacteriota; class Thermoanaerobaculia; order Multivoradales; family Multivoraceae; genus Multivorans. The sequence goes on along the minus strand of CBDCRA010000005.1, from coordinate 1,616,539 downwards.
AACCGCACTCTAACAGGATCGGTACGTCCTCACTCTCCGGAGTCCGCACCTCCGGCCAGAGCGTCCTCCTCCAGCAAACGCGCGCCGCGCATGATGTTGCCGAGGGCGTAGTTGCCCTCGTGACAGGCGTACTCGTAGACGAGGGCGTCGCTGCGAGGCCAGGCGTACTCGCCGCTCCACGGCGCCGTCCACACGTTCGGATCTTCGACGGTGAACTCGTACCGCAGGTGATCCGGGCCCATCGGAGTGAACCGCTCGACCACGTGCAGGTCGCGAGTCGCCGAACGCAGCGCCGGCCGATCCGCGAAGTTCGTCGTGTCGATGACCAGAGTGTCGCCTTCCCACCAGCCGACCGAATCGCCCATCCACCGGCGCTCCGAGGCCGGGGCGTGCTCGCCGCCGATGCGGACGACACGCGCGTCGTGAACCATCTCGACGAGGATCATCACATGGTCCTCGGTCTGCACGATCCGCTTCAGGTTGTTGTAGAGGGCCGGCAGCATCGGCGGCCCGCCGGTCGAGCTGAAGCCCAGAAGGCAACGCTCCGCCAGCGGCCGCAGTTCCGGATCGTCGTAGGGGCCCGGCCCCTCCCGCTCGAGCCACCAGGCCTCGCCGGTGTTGGCACGGAAGAAGCCCCGCCGCGCGGCGAAGCGTTCCCGGACGGCATCGGTCACCGGCGGGTAGCGGCCGTTCTTCGGATCGACGATGATCGACGTGCGGAACTTGCCGTCGACCTCGAAGACGTCCGTCCCGCGCTCGATCCAGAAGGCGTTGTAGCCGCCGACGTTGCCGGCGGCGCCGGGCGAGCCGTCGCCGCCTTCGGGAGGCGCTTCGCGGTTGGGATCGCTGACCTGAGCTTCTGCCTGCATGCGCTTGCGCTCTTCTTCGGCGATCCTGTCGGCTTCCTCCCGCGACAGGAACAGGTTGTCGCCGAACGCCTGCGGCCGCACCAGCGGCGTCAGGGTGCCTACGTCGTAGTAGCCCGAGATGTCGGGGCGGCCCGAGGGGGTCCGGGCTACCTCCTCGTCGCCGGCCGCGGCCAGCGGAGCCGCCACGGCGACGAGGATCACGGTCAGGAACGCGCTCAGCCTGCGATCAAACACGAGATCAACCTGCGAAGACATCGGTCCAGCTCCTTCCACCTGTTCCCCCGGGCGCCCCACGCCGCTCGGGTATCGGCGCCTAGTCGACCAGCTTCATCCGCGGCAGGGGATTGCGGCGGTACTCGCCGTACATCAGTTCTTCGACGAACTCCACGCAGCGGAAGTCCATCAGGCGGGCATTGGGCTCCATGCGACGGTAGAGCGGCATCTCGATCGTCCACGGCTCGGTGTACGTCATCGGGTCCGTCAGCGTGGCCTCGTAGTGCATGTGGTTCGGGCCGGCCACCGTGTAGCGCTCCTCCACCTGCAACTGGTTGCTGTAGTGGTTACCCGAACGGTCGAGCCAGCCGCCGCAGCCGGGCATGTCTTCCGGGCGCTCGGCGCAGTCCTTGGCCAGCAGCCCGCTGACGTCCACGACCAGCGTGTCGCCCTCCCAGCGGCCGTAGGACGTCCCCATCCAACTGTCGACCTGCGAAGGCTTCGGATCCTCCATGTAGATGTCGCGAACCGCGCCGGCGTACTGGTAGGCGATGAACACCGCGTTCTCGCTGTGGAAGATCTGGAACGGCTGCGGCATGTACGTGGCACGCGGCACGCCGGGCAGATAGCAGAAGACCTCCTGATCGCGGGTGGACCAGTTCGCCATGTTCTCCATCTTCGTGGCGGCCGCCGCGTCCGTGTACGGGATCTTCCCGCCGCCCTTGATCACGCCCATGCCCGGAGGCACCGAGCCGACCGCGCCGAAGTTGAGCACCTCGGCCGCGGGCAGCGGACCATGGGGTCCCTCGCGCAACTGCATCGAGGCGCGCGCCATGTGCAACTCAAGGTCGTAGTTCGCCTCGTTCAGGGCCTGCCAGATGCCGTTCAGGTCGGGCTTGCCGTCCGAGAGCCGGTTCGGCTCGAAGTCTTGGGCCGCGAGCGGCGCCACCGTCAGTGCGAGAACCGCGGCCACGGCCACGGCAGTACGAGAAGACACGCTAGTTCCGAGTTTCATGACGTTGGCCATACTCCTCTTCGGCGAAACGCCGAGTTGTCTGAACGGAAGGAAGGCGAACCCTGTCACCTTAGGCGAACGGGGTCAACCCCGAACGCGCCACGGAGCGGCGACCACCCCGCGGCACTAGCGCCCGTGCTGCTCGACGTACTGCTGCTCCAGGTACCGCGCGCCGCGGAGCGTGTTGCCCATCGAGTAGTTGCCCTCCTGGCACGCGAACTCGTAGAGGCGGTCGTCGGTGCGAGGCCAGGGCAGCGACCCGCTGTAGGGGGCGGTGAACTCGGGGTCGTTCACGGTGTACTCGTAGAACAGGTTGTCCGCGTCGAGGAAGCTCAGCCGCTCGATGACATGGGCGCCCTTGCGGTGGAAGCCCCAATCACCCAACAGGTTCCTCGTCTCGATGACCAGCGTGTCGCCCTCCCATCGGCCGACGGAATCACCGGCGTAGGAGCGGTAGTCCTCCGGAGGGTGCTCGCCGCCCAGGCGCACGATCCGCGCCCAGTGCATCCACTCGATCAGGATGACGATGTGGGTGTCGGTCTGGACGATCGTCTTCAGGTTGTTGTACGCCCTCGGGCCGATCGGCATCGTCGAGCCCTGGTGGAACACGCAGCGGTTGCCCAGCGTGAGGGACTCGGGTCCGTCGTACGGGTCGTCACCGTTCTCGAGCCACCAGGCGGTGCCCGTGTTCTCGTAGCCGAAGGGCGGCAGCGTCTCGAAGCGCGCCTGGCCCGCCTCCGTCCGTGGCGGCAAACGACCGTCCGGCGGATCGGTGAGCACAGACGTCCGGTACTTGCCGTCGATCTTGAAGGCGGCCGTGCCGCGGTCCAGCCAGAAGGCGTTGTACGCGCCCACGCCCCGGTACCCTTCCTCGGAGCGGCCGGCGATCACGTCCCGGTCGGGATCGCGGATTTCCTGGTCGCGGGCGTTGGACGCCGCCATGCCGTCGGCGATCGCTTCCGCCTCCTCTTCGGTGAAGTACTGGCGATCCCCAAACCTGGCGTCGCGCTCCAGCGGCGTCAGGAAGGAGACGTCGTAGTTGCCCGAGAAATCCGGCCTGCCGCCCGGCGTGCGGGGGATCTCATCCGCGGCGAGGAGCGGCGCGACGAGCAGGCTCGCGGCTGCACAAAGGGAGAGGGCTCGGGTCTTCATGCTCGACCTCCTGACTACGCGCTGTTGGTGGTGTGGAAGGAGCGTAACGCACGCTGCCGGCGTCAGGGCAGCGCGAACACGAACAGCGTGTTGTTCGAACTCGGACGAAGTTCCGCCGTCAGCCTGCGGAAGGTCGAGGGCGCCCCCCCCTCGGCGCCCGTTCCGACGGCCACGTACTGGCGGCCGTCCACCGCGTAGCTGACCGGGAAACCGGTCACCGAGGAGCCGAGGTTGATCTCCCAGAGCACGTCGCCCGTCTCCTGGTCCAGCGCCCAGAAGCGGCCGCCGACGTCGCCGCCGAAGACGAGTCCGCCTCCGGTCGCGGCGAGCGACATCGTCACCGGCAGCCGCTCGTGGAGCCACAGCGTCTCGCCGGTCTCGGCGGAGATCGCGTAGACCGTGCCGAGCGTTTCCTTGCCGGGTGCGAACTGGGTGTCGTTGACGAGCGCGTAGTGCATGGCGCCGCGGCCCACGCGCGTCGTCATCTGGGAGCAGAGGTTGCGGAGGGGGTAGTACATCGCGTTGGTCAGCGGGCTGTAGGCGCCGGCCTCCCAGTCCTTGCCGCCTAGCAGGGAGGGACAGATCAGGCGTTCCTGCTCCAGCTCGGTGAAGACGACTTCCGGGTTCTCGACCACGGCGCCCGTCTCGCCGTCGATCCGCTCGATCACGTTCTGGGGCACCGTCGGCCGCGCCCACAGGAACTCTCCGGTCTCCCGGTCCAGGGTGTAGACGAGGCCGGTCTTGCCCGGGACGCCGGTCACGACCTTTCGCGTCTCGCCGGCCCGCACCCGGGGGTTCAGCCATGGAACGGCATCGGCATCCGGCGCGACCGCCGTGTCGACGAGCAGCCGCTCGAACGGATGGTCCAGGTCCCAGTGGTCGTTCAGGTGCTGGTAGTACCAGCGCACTTCGCCCGTATCGATCTCCAGGGCCAGGGTGCTGTTGTGGTAGAGGTGCCTCTTCTCGTGGCCGCCGAGCAGGAACTTCGGTGCCGGCGAAGTGACCGACGTGCCGACGAGAAGCAGCTCCAGTTCCGGGTCGTAGCTCGGCGCCATCCAGGAGCCGACGTGGTGCCGGTTCTCGTACGGCAGGTCGCCCCAGGTCTCGTTGCCGGGCTCGCCCGGTCCCGGGATCAGCGGCCGGCGCCAGAGTTCCTCGCCCGTCGCCGCGTCGTGGGCGGCGATGAAGCAGGCCTCGGGACCGCGGTGCGGCCGGCAGCTTCGCCCCGATATCACGCGGCCCGCGGCGATGATCGGTCCGGTCGAGTGGCGGGCCGGCTCCGTCTCGTAGTCGACGATCTCCGTCTCCCAGACCAGTTCGCCGGTCACGGCGTCCAGCGCGTAGACGTAGCCGTCGTTCGCCGTGTCGATGATCAGACTGCCATGGATCGCGATACTGCGGTTGACCGTCTCCAGGCCGCCGACGTAGGTCGCGATGTCCTTCGGAATCGGCCGCCTGTACTCCCACAGGAGGTCGCCCGTCGCCGCGTCGATCGCCTGGGTGACGCTGCTCGGATTCGGGTAGTACATGACGCCGTCGTAGACGAGCGGCGTGCCCTGCTGGCTGCCCTCCTCCAGACCGCGCGACCAGGCCAGGGTCAGTTCGCCGACGTTGTCGCGGTCGATCTGGTCGAGCGGGCTGTAGGCCCAGCCGTCCTGCGTCCGCCGCCAGTGGAGCCAGTCGCCAGGGGAGGGATCCTCGAGCATCGCGTCGGTGACGGGGACGAAGTCCTCGCCGGACTGTGCGTTAAGGGCCGGCCCGAAAGCGGCCAGAAGCGCCGCGGCAACCGATGCGAACCGTACGACGGGCACTCGACTCATACTCGAACTCCCTCTTCAGGGCTTCCTGCGGGTGGCGAACGGCGAGCGTAGCGCAGGGAGCGGCGCTATCCTCGCGCGATGCCCGCGACGGACAACGGCCGGATCGTGATCACCGGGCTCGGCGCCGTGACCCCTGTCGGCAACGACGTGGAGACGTTCTGGCGCCGGATGAAGGCCGGCGACTCGGGCGCCGGCCCGATCACCGCGTTCGACACGGACGGCTTCAAGGTGAAGATCGCCTGCGAGGTACGGGACTTCGATGCGAGGCAGTGGCTTGAGGGTAAAGCGGCCCGACGACTCGCCCGCGCCACCCACTTCGCCGTGGCCTCGGCCAAGCAGGCGGTCGCCGATGCCGATCTGGCGATCGACGCGGCCTCGGCCCATCGCTGCGGCATCACCTTCAACACCGGCGGCGGCGGTCTGGCGAGCATGGAAAGCGGCACGCGCAGGCTCGTCGCGCGGGGACCCCAGCAGGCAAACCCGTTTCTGGTCACCGACGTGATGCCGAACGCCGTCTCCTGCCTGATCTCGATCGAGCTCGGCATCACGGGGCCGACCACGACCTCGACCCTTGCCTGCGCGAGCGGAAACTACGCCCTGCTCGAGGCCTACCGCCTGCTGCGTTCCGGCGAAGTCGACGCCGTGATCGCCGGCGGCGCCGAGGCCGGGATCACGCCGCTGATCATCGCGACGTTCTCGCGCCTGCAGGCGCTTTCGACCCGCAACGACGATCCGAAGGCCGCGAGCCGCCCGTTCGACGCCGACCGCGACGGCTTCGTGTTCGGCGAGGGCGGCGTCGCGTTCGTCATCGAGACGGAGCGACACGCCGAGCGACGAGGCGCCCGCATCTACGCCGAGGTCCGGGGCGGCGCGGTCACCGCCGACGCACACCACCTGACCGCGCCCCGGCCCGGCGGCTCCGGCGCGGCCGCCGCGATGACCCGGGCGCTCGAGTCGGGCGGCACCGATCCCGGCGAAGTCGACGCCGTGTTCGCCCACGGCACGGCGACGCCGCTCGGCGACGTGGCCGAGACGCTGGCGATCAAGACCGCGCTCGGCGACCGCGCCCAGGACGTCGCCGTGACCGCGACCAAGTCCCAGGTCGGCCACATGCTCGGCGCCGCGGGCGCGGTGTCCGCCCTGGCCGCGGTCAAGACGATCGAGGAGGGGACGATCTGCCCGACGATCAACCTCGAACGGCCGGACCCGGACTGCGATCTTGACTACGTTCCGAACCGGGCCCGCGCCCACCCGACCGGAGTTGCGCTCGTCAACGCCTTCGGCTTCGGCGGCCAGAACGTGGTCATCGTGCTGGCTGGCGTCGACTGAGGCTCGTCAACACGCGATCACGCAGCGCGTTGAGGACCCGCCGCAAAGCGCGCGGCGCCGAGTAGTCGACGACCCAGGCCGGAAGCCGACCGCCGGGGTCAGTCAGCAGTCGGTAGACAACGACCGTGCGATCGGTACTCACCGGAATGAGAGTCCAGGACCCTCTGCTCTCTCGGATGTTCCCGGAATCCTCCACATAGGCCCAGCGGGCCTGCCAGCCCGCACCGGCGCCGGTTTCGATCACTCCGGTTTCCACGCGCACCGTATAGCGCCGATCCTCCATCGGGAACGGCATGTCCAAGGTCTGCCGGTTCAGGTAGACCCCCGGTGAAACCGGCTCCACTTCGGATTCCAGAAGGCGCGGCATGAACTCGTCGAAGTGCTGCGCCGCGTCGACCACGTCCCGCACCGCCGCCAGCGGCACCTCAATCACCCCCAGACCGCATCCTTCGGAAACGCGCCGCCCGGTGTCCTTCCGTACGACCCGCCACTTGCCTGCTGGAGGCAGATCCCAAGCCCGAGAGTCTTCGGTCGTAAGCTCCCGTGCCGGCTGCCCGAAGTCGATATCGCATGGATCGACCGCCTCCACCGGAACGACGATCAGGACCAGGCAGACCGCAATCCCGCCGGCCGCTCTTCCCATGTCGCGGAACTCTACTGCCGTGGAGCGGTGACTCGGACCACACGTCGACATACGACAAGGTGATCGATCATGGTACCGTCATACGACCATGACCCAAGTGACCCTCTCACCGAAGTACCAAGTCGTCATTCCACTCGAGATCCGCACCGCTCTGCGACTCAAGCCAGGCCAGAAGATCCAGGCGATTCGCGTCGGCCGCTGTATCGAGCTGATCCCGGTAAAGCCGATGCGGGAGTATCGGGGCTTCGCCAAGGGCATCGACACGACGGTCGACCGCGAACCTGATCGACTGTGAACGTCGTCGACTCGTCAGCGTGGCTCGAGTACTTCGCCGATTCCCAGCGCGCGGATCTCTATGAGGAGCCCATCCTCGACACAAGGAAGCTCCTCGTGCCGACGATCTGCCTCTACGAGGTGTTCAGGGTCATGTCCCGACAGCGTTCCGAGGTCGAAGCCCTTGAAGCCGTTGCGACGATGCGGCAAGGCAGGGTCATCGAATTCTCGGCCGACTTGGCGGTTCTCGCCGCAAAGCTCTCCCTCGAGCACTCCCTGCCGATGGCCGACGCCTCGATCCTCGCAAGCGCCTACTCCGAGGACGCAGAACTCTGGACCCAGGACTCAGACTTCGAGGGCCTACCCAACGTGCGCTACTTCCCCAGGTAGCGGTCAACCTCTGCCCCGCTAGCCCCAGCGCTCCGCTCTCAGCCGGTTGAAGCAAGTCAAAGCGTGCAGGGCCGTGCCGTATGGAACAGTCTGTCTCGGACAGCGGGATCGTGCCCGAACGCGAAACCGCCGCCCCCGGAGCAACCGGAGACGGCGGGTTAGGTTTCAAGCGGGTTGAACCCGCCATTGGTCGCTGGAGTCAGTCAGCCGCCGCCGTCGTAGCAGACGACGCGCACGACCTCCACAACCGTCGGTACTTCGGGTGGATCATCCGGCGTCGGGACGCCACCGGCGGCGAAGCAAATCAGCCAGCCAACCAGGACGATGAAGCAGCCAGGGAACACCGGGTCCAGCGCCCACGGCTGTAAGAGCGGCGCACGAATGAACTCGCGCTCTGCCGCCGCCGTTCCCGGAACGGCCAGCAGCAGAGTGACGACCAACACCGGAGCTACGAAGCGGCGCAAAGCAGCAGCAACTCTTCTTCTACTTCGCTCAACTTGTGCGTCGCGGCTGCCCCGGCCTCCAGGGCGGGGGCCGCGACTGCCTGAGCGTCCGGGGCCGGGGCCGCGACTACCCCAGCGTCTGGGGCCGGGACCTCGGCTGCCCGAACATCCAAGTCCGGGGCTGGGCCTTTCGTTGGTGCCATCATCCTCTCCCGGTTGCCCTACAGAGACCGCGAGCTACGCGCGTCAGCCCCCAACCAAGAGCGCCGATCCCAACCGTTGACAGACCCACAGGACCCATCGATGCGCCGAACCACAGTTTGCCGAGAGCACCAGCAGCACCGCCAGCAATGGTAGATCCGAAGATGATGTCAGCCGCTCCGCTGTCAACGAATCTGTTCACGCTCTCGCAGCCCTCGTCCATCGCTTCGTTGAACGACTGGTCCCTGTAGCATTCCCCAGAACGGGCGTTCAACTTGTACCCACTGGGACAACCGCCAGCAGCGCTCTGAACGCTAGTCGGCGACGACGCCCCCACCATCGTCGGAGCACCGCCGATCAGCAGCGCGAAGAACAGCACGCTCAGCAGCGCGCCCCGGAACCAACTGTCTTTCCTCATGGAGGACCTCCTATTGTGGAGGACCTCCTGTTGTTGGGTGCGGGCGAGCTTAGCCCGCATATCTCACGGGGTGATTTGAGATCGGGCCTCTTCCCGCGGATAATCCAAGTGTTGTCAAGCATTTGGACAGTCCACAGGAGCGAGACCCGTGAAGACAGAGTGTACTCCGTCGCAGCTTGAGTTCGGTTTCCACGGTCGCCGCCGTGTGACGGCCTGTTTCGACGGTGGCCGTTTGACGACGGAGGGCGGCGGGCTGCTGCTTCGGGAGACGGATACGCGAATCGGTCTGCTGGATCGCATGGCGTCGTGTTTTCGGGATCACCGGGATCCGTCGGCGGTGGAGCACACGGTGCGGGACCTGGTCTCTCAGCGGGTCTACGGTCTGGCTCTGGGCTACGAGGACCTGAATGACCACAATCAGCTTCGCCTCGACGCGTTCATGGCGCTGCTGGTGGGCAAGTCGGACATCACGGGCGCCGATCGTCGGCGGTCGCGGGACAAGGGTCGTCCCCTGGCGAGCGCATCGGGGTTGAATCGTCTGGAGTTGTCGCGGCCGGAGGAGGCACAAGGTAGCCGCTACAAGCGGACTCCGGCGGACGGCGCGGCCCTGGACGGCCTGCTGGTGGACCTGTTCCTGGAGGCTTTCGAGGAGGCGCCGGAGGAGATCGTGCTGGATCTGGACGCGACCGACGATCCGCTGCACGGGGAGCAGGAGGGTCGGTTCTTCCACGGCTACTACCGGTGCTACTGCTACATGCCGCTGTACGCGTTCTGCGGCGAGCACCTGCTGCTGGCGCGTCTGCGGCGGTCGGACCAGGACGCCAGCGCCGGGACGGTCCGCGAGTTAGCGCCGATCGTCGCCCGGATCCGGGAGGCGTGGCCGGACACCCGGATCGTCCTGCGCGGCGACTCGGGCTTCTGCCGGGAGCGGATCATGGCCTGGTGCGAGAGGGAAGGGCTCTTCTACGTGTTCGGCGTGGCAAGGAATCCGCGCCTTGCGAGGCGGCTCGCCAAAGCGCTTGCGAAGTCGCGGCGGCGATTTCATGCGACCGAAAAGCCCTCGCGGCGGTTCCGGGAGTTCCGCTACAGGACCCGCTCCTCCTGGTCCCGCAAGAGGCGGGTGGTGGGCAAGGCGGAGTGGCTCCAAAAGGGCGGCAATCCCCGCTTCATCGTCTCCAATCTGCCCAAGAGCCGCGCCGGCAAGCAGGCGCTCTACGAGCTGCTCTACTGCGCCCGTGGCGACATGGAAAACCGGATCAAGGAGCAGCAGCTCGATCTCTTCGCCGACCGCACCTCCACCGCCACCATGGCCGCCAATCAACTCCGCCTCTACTTCTCCTCCTTCGCCTACGTCTTGCTCGCCGCCGTGCGACGCCTCGCTCTGGCCGACACCGACAAGGCCCACCTCCAGTGCGGCACCATCCGCCTGCGCTTCTTCAAGATCGCCGCACGACTGCGCATCACCCATCGCCGCATCTGGGTCCACCTGGCCAACGTCTTCCCCTGGCAAAACGACTTCGCACAGGCCCTGGCAAACCTCCAGAGAAAACCCCTCTACCACCCGCCGGCCTGAGACCGGACGAAAACCGACACCACAACGCGGCGCCTTGCATCGACTCCACGCCCAGAGTGCGCCCGAAAACCGCACCGAACCGCTGCGGACAAGCCACTCCGACGCCGAAATGAACCGACTCCGACTCCGCAGGACACCTGACCAGCCACCGACAGACCAGGACGGCATTCAAGGGGACTGCCCACCCCGAACTCAGCCCTCACGCCCGAGCCGGTGAAACATGCGGGTTAGCAGGCCCGTCAATCTTGTCAACCGCAAGTTTGTCCCATGAACCGCAGGAGCTGTCCATTGGAAGATGATCATCCGTGCTGTCACCGATGCCTGGTTGGCCGGTGCATTCCAGGTTTCCTGCGGTCTTCGGCGCCGGGCGCACGGCGTGGACCTTGAGCGGCCGTTTCCGGGCGCCGCTGCTCCGGACGATCACCAAGTCTGGAGTAGTGTAGGGACAAGCGACGCTGACGACTAGCGCGCTCCGGGCGAGATATGCGGTCGTGAGTCTGTCCGTCCGCTCCTCTTCAGCGGCCTAGAACTACACTCTTCCCAGTCCGCAGTCGATCGAAATAATCGAACGCCGCTTGCTTGACCTTAGGCGCGAGCAGGAGCGTCGCGATCAGGTTCGGCACGGCCATAAGCGCAAGAGCCGAGTCGATCAGGTTGACCACGGTCTCGATGTCGACGAGCGCGCCAACAAACAGGCCGATCAGGTACAGCCAAATGTATAGCCAGTCCGACCTGGCACCGAACAAGTAGGCGAAGCAACGCCTTCCGTAGTACGAGTAGCTCACCATCGTCGAGACGGCGAACATCATTACGATCAACACTAGGAGTACCCGGCCCGGCGCACCTAGGGTGCTCTGCACCGCGTCGGCTGTGAGCGAGACTCCTGAGACCACGCCGACCGTTTCCAACCCGCTGGAGAGGATGACGAAAGCCGTGAGAGAGCAGACGACGATCGTGTCGATGAAGGGCCCCAGCATCGCCACGAGGCCCTCGCGTACCGGTTCGTTCGTCTTCGCCGCGCCGTGCGCGAGCGGCGCCGTACCGAGGCCCGCTTCGTTCGAGAACGCGGCCCGGCGAACGCCGGTCATCATCGCCTGCTGGAAGCCGATCCCCATCGCTCCGCCGGCCGCCGCCGTGCCAGTGAAGGCCTCCCGGAAGATGCGGCCGAACACCTCCACCGCGACGTCCGACCGCACGAACAGGACGCAGAGCGCCATGCCCAGGTAGAGGACGCACATGACCGGCACGAACCGCCCCGTCACCGCCCCGATCCGCTCGACGCCGCCGAAGGCGACCAACGCCACCAGCGCCACGCATCCCAGACCCGTCCACAGCGGCGGCACCTCGAACTGAGCGCTGAGGAGTTCGGCCACCTGGTTGCTCTGGAACATCGGCAGGCAGCCGAACAGGCCGAAAGTGCAGAACATGATCGCCAGCGGCTTGAACTTCTTCCCCAGACCGAGCTCGATCGTGTACATGGTCCCGCCCTGAAGCACCCCCTTTTCGTCGGGCCGGCGGTAGAGCTGGGACAGGGTGCAGGAGAAGAACTTGGTGCCCATGCCGACGACGGCCGCTACCCACATCCAGAACACCGCTCCGGCGCCGCCCTGGGTCACCGCGATCGCGACACCGCCGATGTTGCCGACGCCGATCGTGGCCGCCAGCGCCGTCGACAGGGCCTGGAAGTGACTGATGTGGCCGGGATCGTCGTCTGAGTCGTACTTTCCGAGCGTCACGGCGGTCGCGTGCCCCATGTGGAGCAGCGGCCGCAGGCGAGAGTAGAGGCAGAAGAAGGCACCCGATCCGAGCAGCAGGACGACCAGGGGCATGCCCCAGGCGTAGCCGACGGCGACTTCCAGGAAGTTGTCTAGAGCCTGCATGGAACCAGCCGCCCAAGCGGAGCCGGCCTGACGGCCGGCACGTCTACATGGCCGCCTGCGGCGGCAGCCGGCGAGGACGCCGGCGCACCCGGTATGCAGCCAGTTCTCACTGCTCGACGACTTCCAGGCTCACCGGGTCCCGAGCCGGCAGCATCGTGACGCCGCCGCCGATCTTCCCGGCCACCTCGGCCATCGTGGCGCGGCCGTCGGCGTCGCCCCGCTCGATCTCCTCCCAGTCGCCGACAATCAACATGACCAGCTTGTCGGGCAGAAGATGCCGCTCGGCCACGCGCTGGACATCGGCCGGCGTCACCGCCTCCACGTTCGCACGGTATGTCCGCCAGTAGTCGTGGGGACGGCCCAGGAACTCGTCCTGCGCGAAGATGGACGCGATGGCCTCGGCCGACTCGAAGTTGCTCGGGAAGGTCTCGATCGCCGCCGCCTTGACCGTCTGGAGCTCGTCCTCCGGCACCGGTTCCGTCCGGATGCGGTCAACCTCTTCGAGCGCGATCTTCGCCGCGAAGGCCACCGTCTCGCTCTTCGACTGAAAGGTGATGCTCAGATTCCCGGGCCAGAAACTGCCGACGCCGAAGCTGGAGTAGGCGCCGTAGGCGAGGCCCTCGTCCGAGCGGATTCTCTTCATCAACCGCGTCGTGAAGCCGCCGTTGCCGAGGACACCGTCCATCATCGCCACAGCGAAGTGGTCCAGATCGCCCCAGTCGTCCCGCTGGAACGTGCGGTGGCCGATCTGCACGCGGCCCTGCGGGATGTCCTGCTGCGCCACGTAGACGCCGGGTGCGGGCTCGTAGGCCGCCGACCGTGGCGGCCACGGCGCCTGCTCGCGGCCCTCTTCCTCGAAGCGTCCGAGCAGCGCCGAGAGCTTTGCCGCCAACTCGTCGCTGTCGAAGTCGCCGGCGGCCGCCACGACCATGTGGCCGGGATGGACGTAGCGCCGGTGAAACGCCACCAGGTCGTCGCGTCCGACCGCGTCCAGCGAACCTGCGGTGACGAAGCGCGACTCCACGTGGTCCGGCCCGTAGAGCAGCCACTGGCCCTCGCGGCCCGCGACATCGACCGGATCGTCGTTGCGCTGCTTGAGGCTCTCCAGCTCGTTCTCCTTCGCCAGATCCAGCCGGTCGCCGTCGAAGCGGGGCTCGGTGAGCATGGAGAAGAACAGGTCGAGACACTCGTCGAGCACCGTGGACAGGCAGTTCATCGACATTCCGGCGCTGGTGCTCCCGATGAAGGCCGAGAAGTTGCCGGCGACCGCCTCCACCGCCTCGTCGAAGGCCTTCGCCTCCAGTTCGCCGGCGCCGCCCGTGCGCATCAGCTCGCCGGTCAGGGAAGCCAGCCCGGTCTGCTCGACCGGCTCCAGCCAGGAGCCGACGCGAAACCGCACCGCGATGTCCACCAGCGGCAGCGAGCGGTCCGGAACGAGGTAGGCGGGAACGCCGCCCGCCAGCTCGCGGCGGAAAGCGTCCGCGTCCGGCAGTTCGAAGTCCAGGGGGCCGTAGGTCAGTTCACTCGGATGCGCAACGATCTCGGCGCTGCCCTGGGCGCCTGCCGACGCCACCGGACCGAAGCAGAGAGCGACCAGAATCAGAACTCTCACAAGGACGCGTCCGCTCACTGCTCACCTCCCTCGCCATCTTCTTCCGGAAGTTCAGCCTGCAACTCGGCCAGCCGTTCCTCGATCACGCCGCGCATCCAGTCGAGCGCGGGACGCATCTCTTCCGGCACCTGGGACGCCTGGGCCTCCACCTGCTGCAGGACCATCTCCAGTTGCGCCGGATCCTCGATCTGGGCGATGGCCTCGGCCTGGGACATGAGGGCCGTCCGCATCTCGGGCGGCAGCGCTTCGAGTTCGTAGGGCGTCTGCTTCGCTTCGGTCCCCTCCTTGCGGTAGTACAGGCTGACCAGACGCTTCGAAGGCTCGAAGTACTTCGCCGCCACGCGCTGCACGTCCTCCGCGGTGACCTCGTTCGTCCGCTCCGCGACCGTGTTCAGGTAGCGCCAGTCGCCGAGCGCGTCCATGATCGCCAACTGGATCATCAGGAAGAACGGGTCCCGGAGTTGGCGGTAGGTGTCGGCCGACACCCGGGTCTTGACCTTGGCCAGTTCCTCCTCCGGCACCGGCTCGGCGACCAATTCGGCGACGATTCCGTCCCAGGCAGCGAGGAGCTGCTCGGGGGTGGCATCGCCCTTCGTCTCGGCCTGCAGGTTGAAGACGCCCGCATACTTGCGCGCCTCGTAGAAGGCGCCGGCGCTGGACGCGATCTCGGCGCCCTCCACGATCTGCTCGTAGAGACGGCCGGTGCGGCCGTTCAGAACGCCCGCGACGACATCGAGCGCGTAGCCGTCACCGTGGCCGAAAGGCACCGCGTGGTAGCGCACCTGGAGCTGGGGCTGGCAGTCGCACTCGGCCGTCATCCGCTTCTCGGCCAGTTGCTCGGCCTCGAGCGTCACGACATCCGGCGCCGGCCGCTCGGCCCGCGCGAGACGGCCGAAGTAGCGCTCGGCCAAGCCCCGCACTTCGGCCGGATCGAAGTTGCCGACCAACACCGCGCTCAGGTTGTTCGGCGCGTAGTAGGTGGCGAAGAACTCGTCGGCCTGGGACTTGCTGATCACCTCCAGATCCGAGGCCCAGCCGATGACCGGCCAACTGTACGGGTGGGACTGCCAGAACATGGCGTCCGCCTGCTCGTCGTAGCGTCCGGTCGGCGTCGACTCGGTGCGCAGACGCCGTTCCTCGTAGACGACGTCGCGTTCGGCGTAGAACTCCCGGAACACCGGGTTCAGCAGCCGGTCCGACTCGAGCCAGAACCAGAGCTCCAGCCGGTTCGCCGGCAACTGGTTGATGTAGACCGTGAAGTCGTTGCTGGTGAAGGCGTTCAGGCTCGTGCCGCCGCCGTCCGTGTAGACCTTGTCCAGCTCGTCCTTGACCATGAGTTCCCGCTGCTCTTCCACGAGTTCCTGGAACTCGGCGCGCAGGGCGTTCAGCGTGTCCGTGCGGTGGTCGGGATCGTACGGATCGTCGATCTCGCCCAGGCGCCAGAGCCGCCGCTGTTCGCGGAGTTCGGCGCGAATCCGCTCCTGGACCGCCTCCTGCTCCGCGATGATCTCGAGGTCGCGCTCGATGTCCTTCGTGCCGATCGTGTGCGTCCCCTTGAACATCATGTGCTCGAAGAAGTGGGCAAGGCCGGTGATCCCCGGCCGCTCGTCGGCGGAGCCGACGTGAGCCACCCAGGCCGCCGCCACCGTCGTCAGTTCGGGGCGGTTCACGAGCAGGAAGCGCATCCCGTTGTCGAGTTCGAACTCCTCGACCGGCACGGCGGCCGCGGTCGGTGCGCTCTGGGCCGCGCCTCCGGCCGGCCAGATGAACACCGCCGCGAACGCCGCGAGCAGAGCCGCCCGGACGGCCGCCACGCCGCCGTTCGTTCGTTGAGGCCACATCACAGGCGAGTCTCCTTTCCGGTCCCCGGTTCCGGAGACCGCGTCAGCGGGACCGGCTGACTCTACCGCCTGCGCCGCACGCTAGCCGCGTGCCCAATGTCCTGGACCCGTCATGGACTGTTGACATTCAGCCACCCGTGTTTCTATTGTTAGCACTCGATCGGGTCGAGTGCTAACAGCCCTGTCCCGACCACAACGACCACATCCACCGACACCAACCCAAAGAGGAGGAGATCGCTGGTGAGTGTACGTCCGCTTCATGACCGGGTACTCGTCAAGAGACTCGAGGAGGAGGAGCAGGTCCGGGGAGGCATCATCATCCCGGACGCCGCGAAGGAGAAGCCGCAGGAGGCCGAGGTTGTCGCCGTCGGTCCCGGCAAGATGCAGGACAACGGCGAGCGCTCCGCGCTCGACGTCAGCGTTGGTGACCGCGTACTGATCGGAAAGTACTCGGGCAGCGACATCAAGATCGACGACGAAGACATGGTCATCCTGCGCGAGGACGAGATCCTCGCGGTCGTGGGATAGGCCGGAACTGGAGAGGAGATACATGGCAAAGCAGATCGTCTACTCCGAGGACGCGCGCGGCGCGGTCCTGCGCGGAGTCAACAAGCTCGCCGACGCCGTCAAGGTGACGCTCGGCCCGAAGGGCCGGAACGTCGTCCTCGAGAAGTCGTTCGGCTCCCCCACGATCACCAAGGACGGCGTCACCGTCGCCAAGGAGATCGAACTGAAGGATGGCCTCGAGAACATGGGCGCGCAGATGGTGCGCGAGGTGGCCTCGAAGACCTCCGACGTGGCCGGTGACGGCACGACCACCGCGACGGTCCTGGCGCAGGCGATCCTGCGCGAGGGCGCGAAGAACGTGACCGCCGGCGCCAATCCGATGGAGCTGAAGCGGGGCATCGAGATCGCGGTCGGCGCCGCCGTCGACGCCATCCACGCCCTCGCCAAGGACGTGAAGGACAGCGAGGAGATCGCCAACGTCGGCACGATTTCCGCGAACAACGACGCCGAGATCGGCCAGATCATCGCCGAGGCGATGGACAAGGTCGGCAAGGACGGCGTGATCACGGTCGAGGAGGCCAAGGGCCTGCAGACCGAGCTCGAGGTCGTCGAGGGCATGCAGTTCGACCGCGGCTACCTGTCGCCCTACTTCGTGAGCGACGCGGACCGCATGGAGTGCGTGCTCGAGAACTGCGTCGTGCTCCTGCACGAGAAGAAGATCAGCTCGATGAAGGACCTGCTGCCCGTCCTCGAACAGGTGGCCAAGCAGGGCAAGCCGATGCTGATCGTCGCCGAAGACGTCGAGGGCGAGGCGCTCGCCACCCTGGTCGTCAACAAGCTGCGCGGCACGCTGCAGGCGGCCGCGGTCAAGGCGCCGGGCTTCGGCGATCGCCGCAAGGCGATGCTCGAGGACATCGCGATTCTCACCGGCGGCCGGGTGATCACCGAGGACCTCGGCATCAAGCTGGAGAACGTCCAGTGGCAGGACCTCGGCGAGGCGAAGAAGGTCGTCCTCTCGAAGGACGACACGACGATCGTCACCGAGTCGGGCGACACGGGTCGCCAGGCCGCGATCGCCGGTCGGGTCAAGCAGATCCGCAACCAGATCGAGGAGACGACCTCCGACTACGACCGCGAGAAGCTCCAGGAGCGGCTGGCGAAGCTGGTCGGCGGCGTCGCCGTGATCCGGGTGGGCGCCGCGACCGAGACCGAGATGAAGGAGAAGAAGGCTCGCGTCGAGGATGCGATGCACGCGACGAAGGCCGCCGTCGAGGAGGGCGTCGTGCCCGGAGGCGGCGTGGCCCTGCTGCGGGCCATCGACGCGGTCGGCGGGTTGAGCGACAACGGCGACGTGGGCATCGGCATCGCGATCGTCAAGCGTGCGCTCGAGGAGCCGACCCGGCAGATCGCCGAGAACGCCGGCGTCGAGGGCTCGGTCATCGTCCGCGACGCGAAGGCGCAGACCGGCTCGACCGGCTACAACGCGGCCAACGGCGAGATGGAGGACCTGATCGCCGCCGGTGTCATCGACCCGGCCAAGGTCACCACGACGGCGCTGCAGAACGCCGCGTCGATCGCCGGCCTGATGCTGACCACGGAGGCCCTCGTCTCCGAGATCAAGGAAGACAAGCCGGAAGCTCCGCCCGCGCCCGACATGGGCGGCATGGGCGGCATGATGTAGCGAAGCGACCTCCGGGTCGACCGGCTACGGAACGGGGGCGGCCTTTCGGGGCCGCCCTTTTTCGTCCTTCGTCAGGATCCGCCGTCGAGCAGGGCCGCGAGTACGTCCTCTACCGTTACACCCTCCGGCTCGCCGCGGAAGCCGGCAAGCCGTACATAGGCCTCCGCCGCCGCGCGGTGGAACCCGGCCGGCAGCCCCGCCGCCTCGAGGGTCGAGGCGATCTCCTCCATCTCGCCGGCGAAGCGCCAGGCCTTGGGAGCCACCGTGGCCGCCGCGCGCACGCTTCGCTTCTCCAGTCCCGGCTGGGAGCGGCTCCACTCCCCGAGGAGGCCATCTTCCACTCCGTAGGCGCTGGCGGCGGCCCGCAGCGAAAGCAGCAGAGCCGCGCTTCCCTTCGTGAAGCCGGCGTAGCACATCTTGAGTGCCGAGGCCGCGCCGTTCTCGGCCTTGAGGTCGATCGCCTCCAGGGCGGAGTCCTCGAACAGGGCGGCCGTTTCCGCCGCGGCGCCTCCCGCGAGATAGAGCCTCGTGGTCCCCGGCCGGACCGCCGGCGGCCCGACGATGCCGCCGTCCACGAACCGCGCTCCGCCCGCCGCCGCGGCTTCCGCTATCTCGAGCGCCGTCACGGGCGACACCGCGTTCGCATCGAGATAGAGGCCGTCGAAACCGGTCGCGGCGACCGCCTCGGCGAGCGCCAGGGCGCCGTGCGGAGGGCAAACGGAGAGCACGGCGTCGGCCGCCGCGGTGACGGCGGCGAGCGTCCCCAGATCCTCGAACCCGGCGCCCGCGGCCCGCGTACGGGTCTCCCGGCTGCGTCCCTCGGACGCACACACGACGCGGACCGGCTCGCGCACGGCCGCGCCAACCGTGACACCCATCGCTCCCGGATGGAGCAGGCCGACTGTGGCGATCGTCAAGGCAACGCGCGCGGGTCGACGACCAGGTCTAGCCGCCCGACGTCTCCGCCCTGGCGGCCGCCTCGGCTTCCGCGTCCTCCGCCCGGGCGCCGCGCAGCAGGTTCAGCATGCCGTAGTTCCCCTCGTGGCAGGCGTACTCGAACATGGGCAGCGGGTTCCTGCTCATCGGAATGACCGCCGTCCAGGGACCCGCGAAGGACTCCGGGTCGTCGATCGTGTACTCGTAGACGAGCCGGTCCTCCCCCACCCGGGTGAACCTCTCGGTCAGGCGCATGTTCGGACCCGAGCCCCGGAAACTCGTCTGGTCGGTGAAGTTCGTCGACACGACGACGAGGGTGTCCCCCTCCCAGTGCCCGCGCGGGTCGCCGCGCCACTGGCGAACGTCCCCAGGCAGCGGCGCGCGTCCGTCGAGCGGCACGACGCGCGAGTCGTGGACCATCTCGACCAGCAGGACGACCGTCTCCTCGGTCTGGAAGATCTGGACGTTGTTGTTGTAGGCGCTCGGGCTCATCGGCGGTCCGGCGTTGAAGCCCAGGATGCAGCGCTCGGCGACGCCCCGGTCCTCCGGGCCGTGGGCCAGCCGGCGACGCGCCGCGAGGCGTTCCGCGACCCGCTGCTTCGCCGCGTCGGTCAGCTCGGGAATCCGCCCGTCGGGAGGATCGACGATGAGCGAGGTCCGCCGGTCCTCGGTCAGCTTGTCCCCGTAGTCCCACCAGAACTGGTTGTACGCGTTCGCCACGTCGGCCTGGGCGGACAGACCGTCCTCGGTACGCCGGTCCTTGTTTCGCCGCGCCAGCGTCCGCTCCTCGAACTCGGCGGCGGCCTCCGCGCTACCGAACCGTTCCTGCTCGCCAAGCTCCTCCGGCCGCTCGAGCGGCGTGATCGTCCGGAAATCCCAGATCCCGCGCAGATCGGGCGCGCCCCAGGGAGTGCGCTCCAGCACCGGCGCGCCTTGCTGCGCGGCGAGGGGCGTCCCAGCCAGTACGACGATGGCGAACAGTGCGCCGAACACCAAGACCTGCGCCTTCTGCTTGCCCATGCGAGTCCCTCCTTCGTGGCCTTTGTGAGGTTCTTCCAGTCTAGCGCTCCGTCTCTCGCCCGCCCGTCAACGAGGAACGGTCCGGCGGCCGGCAGAACCAGATCGACGCCGCGCCCAGGATCGCCAGGGCGGAGCACATCCAGAGCGTGCCGGCATAGGAACCCGTCCGATCCGCCGCGGCGCCGGCCAGGGCCGGTCCGAGAGCGCCGATAGCGCCGATCAGAGCAAGCCGGACGCCCGTCGAGCCGACGAACGCCGCCCGCCCGAAGAACCAGCCGAACACCACGACTTCGCTCGTGTAAGCGAGGCCGTAGCCAACGCCGATGGCGAAGACGCAGGGATACGCCACGGCCGCGGAACTCGCCGACACGAAGAACGACAGGGCGACCGCGGTGAGCAGCAGGGCCAGCGCGAGAACGCGCGTCGGCGCCATGAAGTCTCCCAGCGAGCCGCTTAGCCGGCCGAACAGGCTGGCGCCGACCCGTACGCCCAGGATGGCCGATGCGGCAAGGGTCGTGAAACCGAGATCCTCCAGATGAATGCCGCCATGAGCGGTCACGACGCGCCACGGCACCGTGTTCGCCAGGGTCGCGAAGGTGGCGATCCAGAACTGCGGAGTGCGCAGGGCCCACAGCAGGGCGCCCTTCGGCGCCGACTCGCCAGCCGTTTCGGCCTCGCTGCCCGCCAGCTCAGCCTCCGCCGGACGACCCGAGTCCCCGACGTCCGGCTCGGCGGCGTCCGCCGACGGCAGACCGTCACGACGCTGGCCGATGTCGCTCGGCTTGTTCCGGATGAAGAGAACCGCGATCACCGCGACAAGCAGTGAGATCCCGGCCACGATCCGCCAGCCGACGCGCCAGTCCCAGAACTCGAGCACGAGCCCGGCCGCCGGCGGCCACAGAAAGCCGACGATCGCGGCGCCCGTCAGGATGATCGCCGTCGCGCGTGCCCGATACCTGCGGAACCAGAAGACCGGGATCGTCTGGGCGGGCAGCAGAGTCGAGAAACCGATCCCGATGCCGCCGACGAGCGAGTAGCCGACGTAGAGCTCGGTCACGCTCGAGGCCTGGCTCACCAGCCAGAAGCCGCTGGCCGCGCACAGCGCGCCCGCGGTCACCGTGGCCCGGATGCCCCAGCGACGGATCACCGCCGCCGCGACCGGACTGATCAGGCCGTACGTGAGCGTGAACGCCCCGAAAATCTGACCGATCTCCTGGCGGGTCAGTTCCAGATCGGCGATCAGCGACGACGCGAAGATGCCCAGGCCGTAGTAGGCCGGAGCAATGCCCAGGCCGTAGGTCACGAAACCCACGGCGACCATCGGCCAGCCGTAGAACTTCGGTCGAGGCGCGCGTGAAGCGGTCAAGGCGACAGGTCCCCGGCCTGGCCGGCGCCGGCGGCGGCCGGCGACGAGTCAGGGTATAGATGGCAGGCAACCAGCGCCGGGCCAACCGCTTCGAGCAGCGGCTCCGCGCGGTCGCAGCGGTCGAGCACCCTCGGGCAGCGCGGATGGAAGCGGCAGCCGGACGGCGGGTTGCGGACGCTCGGCACTTCGCCGGCGATCAGGTGGTGCGCCCTCGCCGCCTCGACGATCGGGTCCGGCGTCGGCACGGAGGCCAGGAGCGCCTCGGTGTACGGGTGTCTCGGACGCTCGAACAGTTCGTCGCGCGCGGCGACCTCGACGATCCGGCCCAGGTACATCACGCCGATCCGGTCGCTGATGTGGCGGACGACGGAGAGGTCGTGGGCGATGAAGAGATAGGTCAGACCGAGCCGCTCCTGCAGCTCCATCAACAGGTTCAGCACCTGGGCCTGGATCGAGACGTCCAGCGCCGATACCGCCTCGTCGCAGATCAGCAGGTCCGGCTCCAGGGCCAGGGCGCGGGCGATGCCGATCCGCTGGCGCTGGCCGCCCGAGAACTGGTGGGGATAGCGATCGGCCATCGCCGGCAACAGGCCGACCAGGTCGAGCAGCTCGGCGACGCGTTCACGGAACCGGCGGCGGCTCCCGGCGACCCCGTGAACCTTGAGCGGTTCGCCGACGATCTCCCGCACCCGCATGCGCGGATTGAGCGAGCCGAAGGGATCCTGGAAGACCATCTGCATGCGTCGCCGCAGCGGCCGCAGCCCCCGCTGGTCGATTCGTGAGATGTCCTCGCCGTCGAAGACGATCCGCCCGGCGGTCGGCTCCTGCATCCGCAGGATCGCCAGCGCCGTCGTCGACTTGCCGCAGCCGCTCTCCCCCACGAGGCCGAAGGTCTCGCCGCGTCGGAGCTCGAAGGACAGGCCGTCGACCGCCTTGACGGACCCGACGCGCCGCCGCATCAGCACTCCTTCCGTGACCGGGAAGTGGACCTTCAGATCCTCGACGCGCAGCAGGACGTTGTCCGGAGCGTTCACGCGGCCCCTTCCTCGTAGCCGTAGCAGGCCCAGGCCCTGCCGCCGGCTCCGGCTTCAAGCAGCGGCGGCGCCGCGAGGCAACGGTCGCGCACCTGCGGACAGCGCGGCGCGAAGGCGCATCCCGCGGGCAGCGCGGCGAGGTCCGGCGGCTGGCCCTCGATGGAGTCGAGGCGGGCGCCGCAGTCACCCTCGAGCCGCGGCACGGAGCGCAGAAGGCCTTGCGTGTACGGGTGCCGCGGTTCCGCGTAGAGGGCCGCCGCGGGACCGCTTTCGACGATCCGGCCGCCGTACATGACGGCCACCCGGTCGGCGTAGCGCGCCACGACGCCGAGGTCGTGCGTGATCAGGATGAGCGCCGAATCCGCCTCCCGCGTGCGCTCCTTGAGCAGTTCGAGGATCTGCGCCTGGACCGTCACGTCGAGCGCGGTGGTCGGCTCGTCCGCGATCAGCAGGCGCGGATGGCAGGCGAGAGCCATCGCGATCATCACCCGCTGCCTCATGCCGCCCGAGAACTGGTGCGGGTAGTCGCCGAGCCTCTTCCTGGCATCGGGAATGGCCACGGACTTCAGGTGCTCCACCGCCCGCTCCAGCGCCTCGCGTCTCTTGAGCCCCCGGTGCAGGCGCAGCGGCTCCGCGACCTGACGGCCGATCGTGAGCACCGGATTGAGCGAGGACATCGGCTCCTGGAAGATCATCGCGATCCGGTTGCCGCGGACCGAGCGGATGCCGGCGTCGTCCAGCGCCAGCAGATCCTTCCCCTCGAAGAGGATCGAGCCGCTCTCGATCCGCCCCGGCTCGGGGATCAGCCGCAGGATGGAGAGCGCGGTGACGCTCTTCCCCGATCCGCTCTCGCCGACGATCGCCAGGGTTTCGCCCGGCGCGACCTCGAGCGACAGCGACGTCACCGCCCTGACCGCTGGCCGGTCGCCGAGGCCGCCGCGAAACGTGACGTTCAGATCCTCGATCCGAAGCAGGGGCTCCTTCACGGCCCGAAGCCCATCTCGCGCTTCATCTCCTGGTCGATCCAGAGCCGCGCGTAGATCGGCCCCGGGCGCACCGCGCCGGCCCGCAGCTCGCCGGCGTAGTTCTTCACCCACGGCCACCAGGCCGTGTAGATGTACGGCACGGGCAGCCAGAGGTAGGGCGCCTCGTCGAGCATCTCCTTCGTGATCTGTTTGACGATCCGCTGCCTCTCCGCTTCGTCCCGGGTCAGGAACATCTCGTGGATGCGCCGGTCGAGTTGGGGATCCGACCACATGGACGGGTTCCAGGTCTGGCCGGTCACGAAGTTCTTGCGCAGCGTGGTCGTCGGGTTCACGTGGCCGCTGGCCATCAGGTATCCGGGACCGTGGGTGCGGGTGGTCATCATGGACAGGTAAGCCGCGTACTCCATGACCTCGATCTCGATCGTGACCCCGATCCTGTCCAGGTAGCTGGCCAGCAGCGGCGCCAGCTCCATCCGCATCGCGTTGTTGGCCGAGACCTGCATCCTGAAGGTGAAGCCGTCGGGGTAGCCCGCCTCGGCGAGCAGGCGGCGCGCCTTCTCGGGCTTGTACTCGAACAGCTCCTGCACGGACGGCGCCATCGCCTCGAGCGGCTCGAAGTAGCCCTCGAAGGTCGGGTGCTGCGGGTAGGCGAACAGCTCCGCGTTGCCGCCGAAGAACAGGTCGACGATCTCGCGCTGGTTCACCGCCAGGTTCATCGCCCGCCGCACTCTCACATCGTCGAACGGCTCCTGGTCGACCCGCATCACCATGAAGGTGCCGCCGGTCGACAGCCACCGCGACCAGCGCAGTTCAGGAGTCGTCTTCTTCAGATGGTCCACCGCGATCCAGCGGATGTACTCCAGGATGTCCAGCTTGCCCGTGCGAATGGCCGTCAGGTAGGTCGCCTCGTCCTTGATCGTCCGGTAGGTGAGCTCGTCGATGAAGGGGATCTCGTAGCTCTTCCCCCCGATCGTCGTCCGGTCCCAGTAGTCCGGCCTGCGGGCGTAGGTCTGCGAGTTGCCGGGGATGAAGCGCTCCAGCGTGAACGGCCCGGTGCCGGTGACGTTCCGCCAGTCCTTCGCGTCGACACCGGCCAGTTCCCGCGGCACGATCCCCGAGAAGTAGCCGTAGCCGAACCGGTAGTCCCACTCGGCGTTGAACTCGCCGAACTCGAAGACCACCGTGTGGTCGTCCCTGGCCGCGACGCGATCGATGTGGTCGAAGTAGGTCGGGATCGCCTTCGGGCTGTCGCGCAGGCGCTCGTAGCTGAAGACGACGTCGTGGGCGTCGAGCTCCCGCGCCTCCATCACGCCGGGCTTGCCCGGGAACATCATGCCGCGCCGGACCTCGATGACCAGGGTCAGCGGGTCTTCCCATGCCCAGCTCGCGGCCACTTCACCGCTGATCGTCTCGGCGGAAAGGTACGCCTCGGAGACGAATCGCTGATCGCCGCCCCGGACCGCGGCCTGGTCGAGATCGGCGACGAAGAGCTGCTCGTAGAGCATCCCCGTGTCGTGGTTCTGCTTCCAGTTCCAGTCCGTCGTGTCCCAGGACAGGGCCGACAGGGTGACGTAGACCGTGCCGACGTTCAGCTCGCCGCCGTAGCGGGGGGCCTCCACCGGCGCCGGGCCCGGCTCGAAGGAGAGGTCGCCCATGTCCGTGCCGCCGGACGGCGCAGACGGATGGCGGTCCGGACCGCCGCCGCAGCCGCCCAGGAGCAGGACGAGAACCGCGGGGAGGATCGCCGGCTTCACGTTCACGCAATACGATCTCATGTCGTTCAGGTCCCCCGCATTCGTGGATCGAGCAGGTCGCGCAGCGCATCACCGAAGACGTTCGCCGCGTAGACCACGACCGTCAGGCAGATGCCCGGCGCCAGCGCCAGCCACGGCCCCAGGTAGAGGTAGGTGCGGCCGTCGCCTGAGAGCATCCCGCCCCAGGTCGGCGCCGGCGGCGGCACGCCGAGGCCAAGGAACGAAAGCGCCGCCTCCGACAGGATGACGGCGCCGACGCGCGTGGTGAAGAGCACGATGACGACCGGCATCACGTTGGGCAGGATGTGCCGGCGCAGGATGTGGAACGTCCCCGCGCCGATCGACTGCGCGGCGTGGGTGTAGACGTGCTCGCGCACCGAGGTCACCGCGCCGCGGACGATGCGCGAGCCGGCGATGCCGTAGAGAAGTCCCAGGATGATCACGATCTGGGTGATACCCGGGCCGACCACCGAGACGATGACGATCAGGAGCACCAGGTCGGGGAAGGTCATCCAGGCATCGACCAGGCGCTGGGTCAGCATGTCGAACCAGCCGCCGAGGTAGCCCGTGAGCACGCCGATCACGATCGACACGACGGTCGCCAGCGCGGCCGCGCAGAAGCCGACGATCATCGACAGGCGGGCGCCCATCAGGACCCTCGAGAACAGGTCGCGCCCCAGGTGGTCCGTGCCGAGCAGGAACTGGCGGGACGGCGGCTCGAGCCGATGCGCCAGATCGGTCTCGTTGATGCCGTAGGGAGCGATCACGCCGGCGAAGATCCCGGAGAGCAGGAAGATCGCGAAGACCACCGCGCCAGCGGCGCCCAGCGGCTTGGTGCGGAACAGGCGGACGAGGAAGCGCCGCCAACGCGACTGGTGGCGCCCCGGCAGGGCGCCTGGAGCGGCTGCGGCGACGGTGGTCACGCCGCGATCATCCGTAGCGAACCTTCGGATCGAGCCATCCGTAGCTCAGGTCGACGAGCAGGTTGATCAGCAGCACCGCGACGCCGACGACCAGGAAGACACCCGAGATCACCGGATAGTCCCGCTCGTAGACGCCCTCGAGCAACAGCAGCCCCATGCCCGGAATGACGAAGATCTGCTCCATGACCACGGTGCCGCCAATGAGAAGCGGCGCCTGCAGCCCGATCAGGGTGACGACCGGGATCAGGCCGTTCTTCAGCGCGTGCTGGACGACGACCGCCCGTTCCCGCAGCCCCTTGGCGCGGGCCGTGCGCACGTAGTCCTGGCGCATCACCTCGAGCATCATCGTCCGTGTCATCCGCATCGTGACCGCCGACATCGAGAGCCCGAGCAGGATCGCCGGGACGATCAGGTGGGTCAGGTTCGCGATCGGATCGACGAGAAACGGCGTGTACTCGAGCTCCGGCGCCCAGCGCCACCAGACGGAGGGAAAGACCATGACCAGCGTGCCGAGCCAGAATCCGGGGATCGCCAGCATGACGAGGGAGAACGACCGCGCCGTGTAGTCGAGCGCGGAATCCTGCCGGGTGGCCGAGAAGATGCCGATCGGCACCGCGACCGACAGAGCGACGACCAGCGCCAGCAGGCCGAGCTCGAACGTCACCGGCAGCCGCGCCAGAATCTGTTCCGCCACCGGCGTGCTGCGCCAGAGCGACTGACCGAGATCCCCTCGCAGCGCGTTGCCGGCCCAGCGCACGTACTGCGAGGCCATCGGCTGATCGAGGCCCATCGCCGCCTCGAGCGCCTCCCGGTCCATGCTCGTCGAGACGTCGTTCTGCGCCAGCATCAGGTCGATCACGTCGCCGGGAATGACCCGCATCGACACGAAGACGATCAGGCTGGCGAAGAACAGCGTCGGCACCATCGCCAGCAGACGCCGCAGGATGTATGTCTTCATGGGAAGTGTCAGAGAATACAGGCCGGTGCCACCGCCAGGGGACGGCAGCGTCCACCGCGCCAGGCACATCCCGATAGCCTCGGCCTTCCAAGCGATGCTCCCAAGCACCGATTCGGCGCGTTCGTCCCTCCCAACGCGCCGGCAAACAGCTCTAGGCGCAGCTCTGCTGGCTATCGCTAGCTGGGCACCACCGGAAGCGGCCGTTCTCGCCCAGGCGGAGTCGGCTCAGGTCACGGTCGGAACCGATACCGATACGGCCTCCATCGCCGGGTTGAACGGCACCTGGATTCGAAACGACGAACTCAGCGACGACCCGATCGACCAACTGACGACGGCCTTCGGGGGAAGAAACCGAGTACCCAGGCCGTCCCTGGAGATGGCCGAGCGGCTCTCCGAACGGCGGCGCACCGTAAGGGTGCAGGCAGACGACGACCGGATCCTGATCGAGAACGCCAGACGCGAGCACGTCCACCTCCCAGTCGACGGCCTGGGCCGCCGCTACACGGCCGACCGCACGAGCGCCGCCTACTTCGGGGGTGGCGTGCTGGAAATCGTCACCTCGGGAACGGATCTGCCCTGGCTATGGATCGAGACGTACTACCGATCAGGCGACCGGCTGGTGCACGTAACCGAGCTGCGGAACCTCACGGTTCCGGACCTGAACTTCAACACCGTCTACGACCACGCGGAAGCCAGGCCAGCCCCGGCCGGCCCGGTCGAGATCGAGCGGATGCCGGCAGCAGAACCGTCGGCGATCCGCATCGTGCCGCCTGGACGCAGGTACGGGGAGTTCCTCTCCGGTCAGGTCGAGATCCAGACCCTGGTCGTCGACCCTCTGATCACCGCGGTCGAGTTCCTGCACGACGGCAAGCCGGTCAAGCAGGCGAGGAAGCCACCGTTCAAGGCCCGCTACCGACTCAGCGATCCGCCCCGCGAGGAGACCGTTGAAGTCCGCGCGTACCGCGACGACGGAACCCGGGTCGGCACCGATCGGATGGTGCTGAACCGCCTCGACCCTCCCCTCGCGGTCCGGATTACAGAGCTCCGTCCGGTGGGATCCGGAGGCTCTCCCGCCGTCAGCGTCGCGGCCCGGATCGCCGTGCCGCGGACCGCGGTCCTGGCCCGCGTCGAGGTCTACCGCAGTGAACGTCTGGTCACGACGTTCGACGATCGGGACTGGGGACGGGAGCGGCAGGGAACACACATGGTCCGTGTCGACGCGCTGGTCGAGGACGTCGACGCCGGTGACTTCGTCCGGGTCGTCGCGAGACTCGCCGACGGTCGGGAACAGGAGGATGCCGAACTCCTCCAGGGAGCCGAGTACAGCGGCGAGATCGACGTTCAATTGGTCCAGCTCCAGATCCTGGCGGTCGACCGCAATGGCGAACCCGTGAGCGATCTCCAGCCTGGGGACTTCGAGATCCGGGAGAGCGGCGAGATACGTCCCGTGGAGAATCTGCAGGTCTCGAACGACGTCCCTCTCGTCCTCGGCATCGCCATCGACTCCTCGGGGAGCATGGGAATCGTCTGGCGACGGCTGCACACGGTCGTCCGGACGTTCATGGCGGGTGCCCTGACAGCAGGCGATCGAGCATTCCTCGTCGACTTCGACGACACCATCCGCTTGCTTCAGCCACTGACCGACGACAAGCCACTCCTCGCCGCCCGGCTCAATCGTCTACTGGTTGACGGCGGAACGGCGCTGAACGACGGCCTTCTGTTCTCGCTCCTGCAGTTCCGCAGCGAACCGGGACGCCGCGCGCTGGTCGTTGTGACCGACGGTAACGACGAAGACAGCCGCTCCAAGGCGGCTCAGGTCCGCGACTTCGCCGAATCGATGGGAGTGCCCATCTACTTCATCGGCGTGGGCCGGAGCGCACCACCCCCCGTTCTCGTACGGAAGCTCACCCGGCGCACCGGCGGTCGCCGGTTTCGGATCCACCCGGACCTGCTTCAATCCGAGCTGACCGCCGAGATGGAACGGGTGTTCGAGCGGATCAACACCGACCTCCGGCATCAGCACGTCCTGACCTACTACAGCAGCCTCCCGCCGGGCGAAGGGATCGAGCCGGAGGTCCGGATCCTGCGAAGAGGCCTGACCCTGAAGAGCGTCCTGCCCCTGTTCGGCCCGGAGCAGGAATGACGTGATCGCGACAGCCATTCTGCTTACGGTCCTCGCCACGGCCGTGATCTCCGGCGTGCTCGGCATGGCCGGCGGGCTGGTCCTCATGGTCGTCCTTGCCAGCGTCCTGCCGGTCAGCGCCGCGATGATCCTGCACGGCGCCGTTCAGGCGACTTCCAACGGCGCCCGGTTCGTGTTTCTTCGGGATCGGATGATGTGGTCCGTGCTGCCGTGGTACGCGGCGGGCGCCGCGCTCGCGGTGCTGCTGTTCGTTTCGGTCGCGTTCGTTCCCGACCCGGCCCTCGTGCTGATCGTCGTCGGCTCCTTCCCGTGGCTGGCGAGGCTGCTGCCCATGCTGCGGGGGCTGGACGTGCGCAAGCGCGGCACGGCCACGGTCTGCGGTGCAACCGTCACAGGAGCGCAGCTTCTGGCCGGCGCTTCCGGACCGCTGCTGGACGCCTTCTACCTGGAGACCGACGTCGACCGGCGGTCCATCGTCGCCACCAAGGCCTTCACCCAGACGGTCGGGCACGTCATCAAGGTCGGTTACTACGCGTGGATCTCCACCAGGGTACTACCCGACGTCGAGAGCATCCGCCTCTCGCCCTTCCTGATCGCGGGAGGGATGCTGCTCGCCGTCGCGGGCGCCCGGATCGGCACGCGGCTACTCGACCGGTTCGACGACCGGCAGTTCCGGCGAGTCACCGGGCCGGTGATCCTGGCGCTCGGCGCGCTGGCCGTGGCACAGGGGGTGCGCGGCCTGCTGGCGGCCTAGCGGCAGACCACAGAGCCGCCGCGGCGCTGGCCTGTATCCTGCATGCAACTCGTCAGGCACTCGACATGACCAGAAGGCACGACACACCGCGCCGGCTGCCCTCGGGCCGGTTCCGGCTGCCCACGCTGACCGCGGGCCTCGCGGGTCTGGCTCTTTGCGCGGCGGCGGGTCAGCCTGCCGCTGCTCAGAGCCGCGCGCCCGAAGAACCGCCAGCGGCGGCCGCGCACTCCGACCCGACCGCGGCCATCCCCGGGATCTGGATCCGGGACGAACGGCTGAGCGAGGATCCGATCGAAAAACTGGAAGAGACCTACGGGCAGACCTTCGGCGGCGGACCGGGCCTCTCGCCCGGCGCGAACCCCGGGAGCCGCCGCACCGGCGGCCTGGGCCGTGGCGGCCAGGGCGGTTTCGGCGGCGGCCGAGGCGGCAGGCAGCCCGGCGGCGCCCAGGACGGCCCATCGGGGATGCGCGAGATGGCGCGAGAACTCGCGGAGCGCCTCGACGTGCTGCTGATCCGGATCGACGATCCCCAGCTCCTGATCCGCAACGCGAAGCGCGAGGACCGCATCCTGTATCTCGACGGCCGCGATATCGCCGACGGCTTCGGCGGCCGCAGCCGCGCCCGCCTTCTCGGTGACTCGCTCGAGGTCGAGACTGCCTCCCAGGGACGCCAGCGGATCGAGACCTTCTACCTGGAAGGCGATCGGCTCGTTCTCGTAACCGACCTCCAGGGAGGACGCTTCGCCGATCTCTCGTTCCGCACCGTCTACGAGCGCTCGGGCGACGCGCCCGCGGTCCCGGTTCCGACGCCGGCGGCACCCGCGCGCGAAACCCCGGCAGGGCCCGACCAGAACGGCTTCGACCGGGCCGACTTCCTGCCGCCGGTCGAGGGCGGCAACCCGCGCCGGCGGCCGGAACGCGCGGACACCGCCCGCAGCGCCCGCCCCGCGACGATCCGCATCCTGCCGCCCGAGCGCGGCTACCGCGAACTGCTCACCGGCCGGGTCATGATCCAGACCCTGACGATCGACCCGCAGATCGCCGTCGTCGAGTTTCTGCTCGACGGCGAACAAGTGGCACGCGTCACGACGCCGCCGTTCGAGGCGCGGATCAGACTCGGTGACCCACCCCGCGAGCAGACGATCGAGGTTCGCGCGACCAGCGCCCGGGGCGCCCACGCGGGAACCGACAGGCTCGTTCTGAACCGCCTCGATCCCCCGTTCGCGGTGCGCATCGCCGGCATCACTCCCGACGAAACCGACGGCCAGGCAACCGTTCGCGTGGAGGCCGGCATCTCCGTGCCGCGCTCCGAGACCCTGGACCGGGTCGAGTTCTACCGCACGGACCGGCTTGTCGCTTCGTTCGACGACTTCGAGGGTGAGGCCGGGCCCAGCGGCGTGCGCTCGGTGGCGGCCGACATCCCGACCTCCGGAGTCACGCCCCAGGACTTCGTCCGGGTCGTGGCGCGCCTGGGAGACGGCCGTGAACTGGAAGACGTCGAACTGCTCCAGGGCGCCCAGTTCCAGGCCGAGGTCGACGTCCAGCTCGTCCAGCTCCAGGTGCTGGTGGTGGACCGGAACGGCAACCCGGTCGGCGATCTCAAA
This sequence comes from Candidatus Multivorans sp., assembly GCA_965220845.1. Classification (GTDB taxonomy): domain Bacteria; phylum Acidobacteriota; class Thermoanaerobaculia; order Multivoradales; family Multivoraceae; genus Multivorans. Next base: position 1,585,201 of record CBDCRA010000005.1, on the reverse strand, counting down.
CCCGAGGACTTCGAGGTCCGCGAGAACGGCCAGCGGCGCCAGGTCGAAACCCTCTACGTCTCCAACGACATTCCCCTGTCCCTGGGTCTGGCGATCGACTCCTCCGGCAGCATGGAGCCGATCTGGCGCCAGACCAACGCGATCGCCGAGGCGTTTCTCAATGGCGCCCTGACCTGGCGCGACCAGGCATTCCTGGTCGACTTCGACTCGACGCTCCGCTTGATCCAGCCGCTCACCGGCAGCAAGCCGATGCTGGCGCGGGGCCTGGAACGCCTCTTCCCTCAGGGCCAGACCGCCCTGTACGACGCAATCCTGTTCTCCCTGCTCCAGTACGGCGAGACACCCGGCCGCCGCGCCCTGGTCGTCGTCACCGACGGCTTCGATTCGAACAGCCGGTCAGACCCGACGAGGGCGATCGACTTCGGCAAGCGGCTTGGAGTCCCTGTCTACGTCGTCGCCATGCGCTCCATCGGCTTCGGCCCGACGACGATGGAAGACGCGAACCTCCGCAACAACATGCGCCTGATCACCGGGCCCACCGGCGGCCGACTGTTCCAGATCGAGTCGATCGACCAGATGGCCAGCGTGTTCGACCACATCGAGGACGAGCTGAGGCGCCAGTACGTCCTGACGTACTACAGCCAACGGCCGTTCGGCGCCGCCATCGAACCGGAAGTCCGGATGACCCGGAGGGGACTCAGGGTAAGGAGCGCACTGCCGCTCGAGGCGATCGAGTAGCTCACCGGCGAGCGATGCCGTTGACTACCGTCCCTCAACCTCGAACCGACAGGCCTCCGGCAGTTACGACCGTCGCCTGTGCGTTGGCCCTGGGGTTGGCCACCTCCGAACGACTCCACGCCCAGGAGCATCGCGCCACGGATCCTCCGGCAACCAGCACAGCCCTCCCGGCCGGCGTGTTGGGCCCCTGGGTCCTGAACGAAGAACTCAGCGAGGATCCCGTGCTCAGAGCCGGACACGCCGCGCGGGAGGGAAGATGGACTTCGTCGACGCTACAGGAGCAGGCAAGAAACTACGCTGCTCGACGCGAGTCCATCCGCATGGGAATCGAGGACGACTCGCTTCTGGTCCTCGACGGCCAGGGCGAGATCCGCGCCTTCCCACTCGACGGCGCGTGGCAGTCCCTCGACCCCCGAAGCCAGGGTCGCGCTCTCGGAACCGGCGACGCGCTCACGATCGAGACCGTCGCCAAAGAGTGGCTTGGAGTCGACACGTTCGTCCGAAACCAGGACCGGCTTGTGCACTCCACCCACTTGCGAAGCCGAAGACTGGGCAACGTCGGCGTGAACTTCCGCCTGGTCTACGATCGCCCGGCGATCGACTCGGCATCTGATCATCCGTTCGTCGACACGGTGGGCGGCTTCGCCCGGCCGGCAACGATCCTCATCGTGCCGCCGGAACGCGGCTACCGCGAGTTGCTCAGCGGCCGCGTCGGGTTCCAGATGCTGGTCGTCGATCCGGCGGTCACCACCGTCGAGTACCGTCTCGACGGTCGTCCCCCGAAGCGGATCAGGTATCCACGCTACCGAACGCACGTCGAACTCGACGACCCTCCGCGCGAGCAGACGCTGGAGGTCCTCGCGTATGACGCCGAAAGCAGGCTCCTGGGCGCCGACCGGCTCATCCTGAACCGAATCGACGGTCCCGCCGCAATCCACATTACGAGCATGCGCAGCGAACCGGGCGACGGCGCCAACGCCGTTCTGGTCGGCGCCACGATCTCACCGCCGTGGTCCGCGCACCTCGAACGGGTCGAGTTCTACCGCAGCGAGAGCCTCGTCGCCGCACTGGAGCACTTCGGCCAAGCCACGGAAACTCGGCCACCGCAGACGATCCACGTCGAGGCTCTGATCGAAGACCCGAAACCGAACGACTTCGTTCGCGTCAAAGCGAAGCTCGCCGACGGCCGCGAACTGGAGGACGCCGAACTCCTCCAGGAAGGCGACTACCGCGCCGAGGTCGACGTCCATCTGGTTCAGATCCAGGTGCTCGTCTTCGACCACGAAGGCAACCCGGTGAGCGGACTCACGCCCGAAGACTTCGAGATCCGGGAAGACAAAAGGCGCATCGAACCGGAACAGCTCCACACCGCACACGACGTCCGCCTGCTCCTGGGTCTTGCGATCGACTCGTCCGAGAGCATGAAGCCCGCATGGAGTCATCTGCGCCACGTGGCCAGTAGCTTCCTCGCAGCTTCCCTGGCGCCCGAGGACTCGGCCTTCCTGGTCGACTTCGACGACACCGTCCGTCTTCTGCAGCCGCCGACCGCCGACAAGCGACGGTTGAGAACGAACCTCGGGCAACTCGTTCCGGGCGGCGGCACGGCCCTGAACGACGGACTCCTGTTCTCCTTGCTGCAGTTTCGCCGCGAGCCCGGACGCCGGGCGCTGGTCGTGGTCACCGACGGCGTCGACCTGAACAGCCGCTCGCGTTGGCAGGAGGCCCCCGATTTCGCCGAGCGCCTGGGGATTCCGATCTACTTCATCGAACTCGACCGGTCGGCCAAGCCCGTGATCGGAAACGGCGACCTCGCCGGCAGAACGCCTGACGCCACGCTGCTGCACGAACAGGCGCGCAGGCGGCTCCGACGGATCAGCCGACACACCGGCGGGCGCCATTTCCACATCGACCTCGTCGCTCACGATGGGTCGTGGACGGCCCGGGTCGACCGGGCGTTCGACCAGATCGAAGAGGACTTGCGGCACCAACACGTCCTGACGTACTACAGCGACGTGCCACCGGCCGCGCCGGCAGAACCCGAGATCCGGGTGACCCGGCGGGGACTGAAGCTGCGGAGCGCGGTGCCTCTCCGGGCGATCGAGTAGTGCGCAGCGCGAGAGCAACGGCGGCACTCGTCGTATCGGTCCGGGCCAATGCCATCCACGCGATGGCCCGTGTCTCGTTCGCCCTGGCCCTGTCGTTGCCGGTCCTCGTTCCAGGCCACGCTCAGGACGGTCAGGCGACCACCAGGCCCTCAACGTCCGCCGACTCTGCCGCAGAGGACGTTCCGCTGGCCCGTCTCCTGGGGCCCTGGATGCGGAACCAGCCGCTCAGCGAGGATCCCGTGCTCCAGACCGAGAGGATGTGGCCGGGACAGGACGCCACTCCCGTGCTCATGCGAAAGCTCGCCGAGCAAGCCGCGGCTCAGCTCGACACCGTTTCGGTCCGGATCATGGACGGCAGCCTCGTTCTACGCGACGATCGGGGCGACGTCGCGCGCTATCCGCTGGATGGACGGTTCCAGGGCAGGGGCGTCAACGGACGTGTCATTCGAAGCCACGATTCGCTCACCATCGAGACGATCGGCGCCGACTGGCAGCGGATCGAGACGTTCTACCGTGACGGAGAACGGCTGGTGCTGATCAACGAGCTTCGGGACGGACGGCGTCGCAGCGCGCAGTTTCGCACGGTCTACGAGCGGCCAGGCCGACTGCTCGACACGGACCCTCCGCATGGGGAAGGCGCCGTAGCGGAGCGCGAGGCGATCCTCCTCGTGCCACCGCGGCAGGGGCGCCGCGAACTGCTGAGCGGCAAGGTCGAAGTACAAACCCTGATCATCGATCCGTTGATTGCGGCGGTCGACTTCTTCGTCGACGGGCGGCCCGTCGGGCGAGCCCGGAAGCCCCCCTTTTCGGCCGACCTCCAACTGGTTGATCCGCCTCGCGAGCAGACGCTCGAAGTCCGGGCCTGGAACGCCGTGGGCGACTTCGCCGGCAGCGACCGCATCACATTGAACCAGATCAACATGCCGTTCGGCGTGCGCATCACCCGGATTCGCGGCATTCAAACCGACAGCTTCGACTCTGCCCGGGTCGAAGCCGCCATCTCGGTGCCTCGCAACGCTACGCTCCAGCGGGTCGACTTCCACCGCGGCCAGGAGCGGGTAAGGACCGAACGCGACTTTGGCGATCGGGCTGCCGCCGGTGTCGCACGCACCGTCATCGTCGAGGCCGAAATGGAGTACGGACCCGCTGATGGCTTCGTCCGCGTCACGGCCACACTCGCCGACGGCCGCTCTATGGAAGACGCGGAGATCCTCCAGGGCGCCGACTACCGGAGTGAGATCGACGTCCAACTGGTCCAGCTCCAGTTGCTGGTGACGGACCGCAAGGGCAACTCCGTAAGCGATCTGGAACCGGGAGACTTCGAGATCCGGGAAGGTGGCAGGCGGTACCCGCCCGAAGCCCTCCTGAGCGCCCGCGACGTCCCCCTGGTGCTGGGGCTGGCGATCGATTCGTCCGACAGCATGCTTCGGATCTGGAGCGAGGTGACCGATGTCGCGGCGAACTTCCTCGACCTGACGCTGGCACCGGACGACAGGGCCTTTCTCGTCGATTTCGACGACACGGTGAACCTGCGCCAACCACTCACGGACGACAAGGCGCGGCTCCTTCGGAGCATCGATCGACTCATCCCCTTCGGCGGAACCGCGATCAACGACGGTCTCCTGTTCTCGCTCCTGCAGTACGGGCGTGAGCCCGGCCGCCGCGCCCTGGTCGTGGTCACGGACGGCGCGGACGAGCACAGCCGCTCACGCCCCGAGCAGTCCGCCGACTACGCGGCGCGACTCGGCCTGCCGATCTACTTCATCGAACTGGACCCCGCTGTCACCTGGACCGAGAGGAGAGGCGGCCGGGTCATCACCCGTTATCCGGCACGGCAGCAGAAGGCACGGAAGCATCTCGAGCGGATCAGCCGGCAGACCGGCGGCCGTCTCTTCCACGTCCCGCTCGCGTCCGACGATCCGCCGTGGGCCGAGCGAATCGAAGAGGTCTTCCACCAGATCGAAGAGGATCTGAGGCATCAGCACGTCCTGATCTACTACAGCAGTCGGCCGCCAGGGGCCTCCGTCGAGCCGGAGATCAAGGTGACCCGGCGCGGACTCAGGCTGCGGAGCGCACTGCCGCTCGATGCGATCGAGTAGGAGACGCGGGAACCCGGGCGGTGCCGGGCTCACGGCCCTGGCGGCGCTGGCACTGGCGGTCTACGTGCCGGCAACGATGGCCGTCCACGCCCAGGACGATCCGTCCCCCGGGAGTCCCGGCGTCCGCCAGGACCTCCCGTTCGCCAACCTCCTCGGACCGTGGGTCAGGAACGACTCCCACAGCGAAAACCCGGCCACCAAGGTCGAAGGCCTGGCTTCGGGCAACGACGCCTTGAAGATGCGCGGCATCGCGCGGTCCGTCGCCAGCAGGTTCGGCACGTTGATGATCCGGGTTCGGGACGACGATCTGTTTGTCCTCGACGGCACCGGCGGCATGGTCAAGCTTCCCTGGGACGGCAGACGACGCCGCCTGGGCGGCGGCGTCCGGGGGCGCGTTCTCGAGGTCGGGGAGACACTCAGAATCGAGATCCGCGCTTCCGGCGTGCGGCAGGTCGAGACCTTCCAGCGCGACGGGAAGTGGCTGGTGCGATGGACCGACCTGGAAGTCCGCGACCTGCCCTCGTTTCAGATCGACACGGTCTACGAGCGGCCGGAATTCGCGCCAGACCCGGATTCCTGGGCGATGGGACTTCCACAGACCGCGATCCGCATCGTGCCTCCAGGCCGAAGTTACGGCGAGATGCTGAGCGGCCGGATCGAGATCCAGACGTTGATCGTCGACCCGCGCATCCTCGAAGTCGAGTTCCTCCTCGATGGCCGCCCGGTCCGGCGAGTCCGGAGCCGGCCGTTCAAGACCCGCATCCGTCTGGCCGCCCCGCCGCGCGAACAGATCCTCGAAGTGCGTGCCCACGGCCAGGACGAGGCGTACCTGGGCAACGACGAGTTCGTCCTCAACCAGCGCAACCGTCCCTTCGGCGTTCGCATCGCGGAGATCCGGGGGGCGGACGCCGGGGAAGACGGCGCGATCCGCGTGGCGGCCTCCGTATCGCTGCCGCGCGCCGCGACCCTGGAGCGGGTCGAGTTCTACCGCAGCGACTTTCTTGTTGAAGCGGCACACGGCTTCGGAAAAGAAGGGGCTCCCGGCGCCGCGCGCACGATCCCCGTCGAGGCGGTGATTCGAAGCGGCCGGAGCGACGATTTCATCCGCGTCGTGGCGAAGCTCTCCGACGGCCGGGAGCGGGAGGATGCGCAACTCCTCCAGGAGTCCGACTATCGGAGCGAGATCGACATCCAGCTCGCCCAGTTCCAGGTCCTGGTCACGGACGGTGACGGCAACCCCGCGAGCGGGCTCTCGCCCGGGGACTTCGAGATCCGCGAGGACGGCCGGAAGCTGCCCGTGGTCGCCCTCCACACGTCACACGACGTGCCCCTCGTCCTGGGGCTAGCGATCGATTCCTCGGACAGCATGCTGCCCGCCTGGAGTCGGCTGAAATACATCGCCCGGACCTTCCTCGAGACCGCGTTGGCGGCGGACGACCGCGCCTTCCTCGTCGACTTCGACGACACGGTGCGTCTGATCCAGCCCCTGACGGAGGACGGCCCGCTGCTGTCCGAGCGGCTCGACAACCTGATCCCGATGGGCGGCACCGCCCTGAATGACGGTCTTCTCTTCTCCCTCCTCCAGTACCGCAGCGAGGCCGGCCGGCGGGCGCTGATCGTCGTCACCGACGGCGCCGACGAGAACAGCCGTTCCCGTCCCGAGCAGTCCAGCGAATTCGCGGAACGGCTGGGCCTGCCGATCTACTTCATCGATCTCGACAACTCCCGTGCGGGCGATCCGGGACTTGCCGCGATTCGCCGCAACCGCGAACGGCTCCAGCGCATCGCCGAAGAGACGGGAGGACGCCTCTTCCATCTGGAGCTCCACGGCGACACGCGCTGGTGGACCGAGCCGATCGAGCAGGTCTTCACCCGGATCCAGGAGGACCTGCGCCATCAGCACGTTCTGACGTACTACACGAACCAGCCACCGGGCGACCCGATCGAGCCCGAGATTCGCCTGACCCGGCGAGAACTGACGCTGCGGAGCGCGGTGCCGCTCCCGGGGATCGAGTAGAACCTTGGGAATCCACGCGCGGACTCCCGCTCGGTGTCAGGCGGTACTGGGGATCGCGGCCGTGTGCGCGCTCGTGCCTGGACCCTCCGGCCAGACGCCAGCCCTTGCCCAGGACGTAGCCGCCGCTGGCATACCGGGCGGCGAGCGCAAGATGATCCACATCGTCCCGCCGACCCGCGGCTACCGCGAACCGTTCAGTGGGAGGGTCGAGGTTCAGACGCTGATCATCCACCCGTTGATCACCGCGGTCGATTTCCTTCTCGACGGCAAGCACAAGAGGCGGGTCAGGAAGAAGCCGTTCACCGGTCAAGTCAAACTGGCGCGGCCGCCCCGGAAACAGACCCTCGAAGTCCGCGGCTATAACGCGTTGGGGCAGCTCCTGGGCGCCGACCGTATGATCCTCAACGAGCCGGACGCACCGTTCGGCGTCCGGATCACCGCCGTGCGGCGCTCGCAGGACACCGAGTACGACGCCGTCCGGATCGAGGCGGACGTCTCCGTGCCGCGATCTGCGGAACTCGAACAGGTCGCCTTCTATCGTGGCGAACGCTTGGTGGAAACCCTGTCCCGGTTCGGCGAAGACGCGGCCCCCGGCGCCCCCCGCAAGATCCCGGTCGCCGGCCTGATGGAGTACGCCTCCATCGACGCATTCGTACGTGTTACGGCGACGCTCGCCGGCGGCCGTGAGTCGGAGGACGCTCAACTCCTCCAGGGCACCGACTACCAGAGCGAGATCGACGTCCAACTGGTCCAGTTCCAGCTACTGGTGACGGACCCCGACGGCAATCCCGTGAGCGGACTCTCGCCCGAAGACTTCGAGATCCGCGAGAACGGCCGGAATCGTCCGGTGGCGGCCCTTCGCACCGCCAACGACGTGCCCCTGGTTCTCGGCCTGGCCATCGACACGTCCAACAGCATCGTACCCATCTGGCACCAACTGAGGGACGTGTCCGCCGCCTTCCTCGAGGCTGCCGTGTCACCCGTCGACAAGGCCTTCGTGGTCGATTTCGCCGGCACGGTCCGTCTGGCCTGCGAGCTGACCGACTACAAGCGCCTCCTCCTGAGCCGGGTGCGATCGCTCATGCCCAGGTTGGGCACGGCGCTGAACGACGCGATCCTCTCTTCGCTGCTCCAGTACGGCGGCGAGCCCGGTCGCCGCGCGCTGGTCGTGGTTACCGACGGCTACGACCAGCACAGCCGGTCCGAACGGGAACAATCAGCCGAGTTCGCGGACCGGCTCGGCGTTCCGATCTACTTCATCCAGCTCGATCAGTCGAGCCACAAGATCTTCTGGGGCAGTGGAACGAGAGGCCGCACCTACATGAACATCAACCGAACGGCGAAGCAGCGTCGATCGCGGGAACGCCTGGAGCGGATCAGCCAGCGGACCGGCGGAAGGCTCTTCACCATCGAGCTGTACACCAGCGACGCGCCCCTGGGAGAACGGCTCCAACAGGTGTTCGACGTGATCCAGGACGACCTGAGCCACCAGTACGTCCTGACGTACTACACCGAACAACAGGGCGCAGCGATCGACCGCGAAGTCCGGCTGACCCGAAGCGGGCTCAGGCTGCGGAACGTCGTCTCGCTCGACGCGATCGAGTAGCGCCGTCCGACCGTCCGCCTACTGGCCGCCTGTCGCCGCCGCTTCGCGTTCCTGGGCGCGGGCGCCGGAGAGTATGTTCGTCAGGCCGTAGTTGCCTTCGTGGCAGGCGTACTCGAAGATCGGGTCTTCGGTGCGGGCGAGCCGGATCATCATCGTCCAGGGCCGCACCCAGGTGGCCTCGTCCTCGTAGGTGATCTCCCACTCGATCGTCTCCGGGCCGGTGCGTGTGAAGCGCTCCCGAACTCGCAGGCCCGGTGTCGCGCTGCTCCTGGAGCTGCCGCCTTGCGAGTAGTTCGCGGTTTCGACCACCAGCGAGTCGCCCTCGAACCAGCCGCGCGAGTTGCCGTGCCAGAGCCGCAGGTCGTCGGGAAGCGGCTCCGGCTCTCCAAGCGGGATGAGGCGGACGTCGTGAATCAGCTCCTGGTGGATGGCGACATGATCCGCGGTCTGGAAGATCTGGAAGTAGCTGTTGTAGCCGGCAAGCGTGTTCGGCACGCCGTAGCTGATGCAGCGCACGCTGACCGGCATGTCCTCGGGGCCGGCGGGCACCTCGTCGCCGTAGGCCACGGCCGCCCGCATCCGTTCCATCGCCTGCTCCGTAAGGGCCGGAATGCGGCCGTCCGGCGGGTCGACCACGAGCGACGTGCGGTTGTCGAGTTCCCGGTCGACGAGCCAGAAGGAGTTGTAGTTGCCGGTCACCTGGTCGAAGCCGCGAAACTCGGGATCCTCCAGCACACGCTGGATCAGGTAGTCACCCAGCAGATCGCCCGCCTGGGAGCCCTCCCGGATCTCCTCGAGCCGGCCCTTGAGATCGGCAAGCTCCTCGTCGGTCAGGGTCGCCTTCTCGCCGAAGGACTTCGGCCGCTCGAGCGGCGTCGCGCTGTTGTTGGCCCAGATTCCCTGGAAGTCCGGGTGGCCGTCAGCGGTCCGCGGCGCGGTCCACTCCTCGGCAACCGCCGTGCCCGCGGCCAGGAGCAGGATCAGGAACGTCGGAATCACGATTCGGCCGAAGTGGCATCTCGACATCGTCTCATCTCCCTTCGATCAGCGGAGCCCGGAGTATACGGGCGGCGCTATCCTCCGCTCGCCAATCCCAGGGGAGACCAGAGCCATGCAACTCAGCCAGTCCGTAACCGTCGAACGCCACGAGGAGCCGGGACTCGGGGTCGTCGGCGCGATCTGGATCGACAATCCGCCGGTCAACGCGCTGAGCCAGCACGTGCGCGAAGGGCTGGCGGCCGCCGTGCCCGCCGTTGCAGACGATCCCGATATGCAGGCGGCCGTCCTCGTCTGCCGCGGCAGGACCTTCATCGCCGGCGCCGACATCCGCGAGTTCGGCAAACCGCGGCTTCCGCCGGACACGAACGAGGTGCGGCGGATGATCGAGAAGTCGCCCAAGCCGTTCGTGGCCGCCATCCACGGCACGGCCCTGGGCGGAGGTCTCGAGATGGCGATGGCCTGCCACTTCCGGGTCGCCGACACGAAAGCGCGGCTCGGCCTGCCCGAAGTCAAGCTCGGCATCCTGCCGGGCGGCGGCGGCACGCAGCGGCTGCCCCGCCTGGTCGGCGTGCCGCGGGCGCTCGAGATGATCACGAGCGGCGAGCACATCACCGCCGCCGAGGCGCTGGAACTGGGGCTCGTCGACGCGGTGGCGGACAGCGGGGAGGAAGGCGGCCTCGCCGCCGGCGCGTTCCGCTTCGCCCTGCGTGCCGTGGCGGAGGGACGGGGCCTGCCCCGGGTGAGGGACATCGAGAGTCACCGCGCGGTGGTCCGCGAGAACCCGGGTATCTTCGGTGATTTCAGGCGTCGCATCGCCCGCAGGACGCGCGGGTTCAATGCCCCCGAGGTCTGCATTCAATGCGTCGAGGCGGCGGCCGCGCTACCGTTCGACGAGGGGCTCGCCCGCGAGGCCGAGCTGTCGCGGACCCTCCATGCCGACCCGCAGTCGCGGGCACAGCGCTACTACTTCTTCGCCGAGCGCGCCGCGCGGAAGATCCCCGACATTCCGCCGGACACGCCGGTGCGCGAGATTGCCAGGGTCGGCGTGCTGGGTGCCGGCACGATGGGCGGCGGCATCTCGATGGCCTTCGCCAACGCGGGGTTTCCGTTATCGATCATCGAGCAGAACCGCGACGCTCTCGACCGGGGCCTGGCCACGGTGCGGAGCAACTACGAGCGCAGCGCGGCGCGCGGACGCTTCACGGCCGACCAGGTCGAGGTGCGGATGGCGCTACTCGACGGCGGCACGGACCAGGACGCACTCGCCGAGTGCGACCTCGTGATCGAGGCCGTGTTCGAGGACATGGAGCTGAAGAAACGCGTCTTCGGCCAGCTCGACCGGATCGCGAGGCCGGGCGCGCTGCTCGCGACGAACACCTCCTACCTGGACGTCAACGAGATCGGCGGCGTCACCGGCCGGCCCGAGGACGTCGTCGGCATGCACTTCTTCAGCCCCGCGAACATCATGAAACTGGTCGAGGTCGTGCGTGGCGAGAAGTCAGCGCCCGACGCGATCGCCACGGCCATGTCGATCTCCCGCGCGATCGGCAAGGTGCCGGCCCTGGTCGGCGTCTGCCACGGTTTCGTCGGCAACCGGATGCTCTTCCAGCGCCGCCTGCAGGCCGACCGGCTGGTGCTGGAGGGAGCGACGCCCTGGGACATCGACCGGGTGCTCTACGACTTCGGCATGCCGATGGGGCCGTTCCGGATGAGCGACCTGGCCGGGCTGGACGTGGGCTGGAACGCGGCGACCTCGTCGTCCAGCACCTTGCGCGAGATGCTCTGCGAGCGCGACCGTCGCGGCCAGAAGACGGGGCGCGGCTACTACTTCTACGACGCCGCGACGCGCGCCGCGGCGCCCGATCCGGAGGTCATGGACCTGGCCCGTGAACTGGCCGGGCGGCTCGGCATCGAACAGCGCGAGATCGGCGACGAGGAGATCCTGAACCGCTGTCTGCTCTCCTCGGTCAACGAGGGAGCCAAGATCCTGGAAGAAGGCATCGCGATCCGCGCCAGCGACATCGACGTGATCTGGATCAACGGCTACGGCTGGCCGGCCTACCGTGGCGGTCCCATGTTCTGGGCCGACGAGTTCGGCCTCGACCGCATCGTCGACATCCTCGACGACTACGCTGCCCGCTTCGATGCCGACCAGTGGCGGGCGGCGGCGCTGCTTCGCGAAACGGCAGCCGCCGGCGGGCGGCTCAGCGGCTAGCGGCGCGACGATCGGCGTCGGGCTCACCCGCCTGCGCAGGCTGGAAAGTGTCGGCGAACCGGGGTCAGGCCTCGCTGCTACTGTTCCCCGATGCTGGGCCGGAGGCGTCGTCGGGGTTTGAGGTGGCTTCCCGTCGGGCTGATGATGGGACTCGGGGTCGCGGTTCTTGGTCAGGAACCCGACGATACGGACTGGCTGGTCGTTACCGGCAACAACGCAAGCCAGCGGTACGCGCCGCTTGGGCAGATCGATCGGGACAACTTCGCAGAGCTCGAGGTCGCCTGGCGTTGGTCGTCGCCGGACAACGAGTTGATGACCGGGGATGGCGAGACGACGGGGCGGCGCATGGTGCCCCGCAACCATGAGGCGATTCCGATCAAGGTTGGCGGCCGGCTCTATGTGACGACCGGCTACGGGCAGATCGCGGCGATCGACATCGACGAGGGAACGAGTCTGTGGACCTACGATCCCCAGGCTTACGTTCATGGCCGGCCGACGAACCTCGGCTTCACGCATCGCGGAGCCGCGTACTGGAACGATCCGGACCTGCCAGGCGAGGGCGGCCGGCTGGTCTGGGCCGGCGGCGACTCCTTCCTGCGCGCGGTGGACACGCTGAGCGGCGAACCGATCGCCGCGTTCGGAGACGGCGGCAGCGTCGACCTCACGCTTGGTCTGCACCGGGAGGTGTCGCGGCGGGTGTACAGCGTGAGTTCGCCGGTCACCCTGTGCCGCGACGTGGCGATCGTCGGCTCTTCGATCTCGGACGGGCCGCGCGCGCCGGAGGCCCCGCCGGGGGACGTCCGTGGATTCGACGTCCGCACCGGCGAGCAGCTCTGGACGTTCCATTCGATTCCGCAGGAGGGCGAACCCGGCCGCGATACCTGGGAGAACGGTTCGTGGAAGGTCAGCGGCAACACGAACGTCTGGACCCTGATGAGCGCCGACCCGGAACTCGGCCTCGCCTATCTGCCGTTCGGCACGCCGACGAACGACTGGTACGGCGGGCACCGCCTGGGCGACAACCTCTACGCCGAATCGCTTGTCGCGGTCGACTGCGAGACCGGCGAGCGCCGCTGGCACTTCCAGACGGTCCACCACGGCTTGTGGGACTACGACCTGCCGACTTCGGCGATCATCGGCGACATCGAGGTCGAGGGCCGCTCGATCCGGGCGGCGATGCAGCTCTCCAAGCAGGGGTTCCTCTATGTCTTCGATGCCGGCACCGGCGAACCGGTGTGGCCAATCCTGGAGCGCGAAGTGCCCCAGACCGGCATCGTCGGCGAACGGACCTCGCCGACGCAGCCCTTCCCCACGAGGCCGCCGGCCTTCGAACGCCAGGGCTTCGGCCCGGACGATCTGATCGACTTCACACCGGAGCTTCGCGCCGAAGCGATGGCGCTCCTCTCCCGGTACCAGTACGGGCCGATGTTCACGCCGCCCACGGAACGCGGCACGTTCCTGATGCCCGGCTACGGCGGCGGCGCGAGCTGGCCCGGAGGCGCCTTCGACCCGGAGACGGGCATGCTCTACGTGCCGTCATTCACCTGGCCCGTGGTCAACACGCTCCGCAAGCCGGACCCGAGCCGCTCGTCCTTCGACTACGTCGGCCGCATCACGAGCGACGTCCGCGGTCCGCGCGACCTGCCGCTGGTCAGGCCGCCCTACTCCCGGGTCACCGCCTACGACATGAACCGCGGCGAGATCGCCTGGACCGCACCGTTGGGCTACGGCCCGCGCCGCCATCCGGACCTTGCCGTGCTCGACCTGCCGGCACTGGGCTCCGGCGCCCGCGGCCACGTCGTGGCGACGAAGACGCTGCTGTTCGTGACTTCCGGCCGTTCGCTCGCCTTTCGGGGGATCGACCGGGAGGCGACGGCGGAGGGCGCCGGACGCGACGACTGGCGCATCGAGACCCCGGCGCTGCGCGCATTGGACAAGGCGACCGGCGACCTCGTCGGCGAGATCGAATTGCCCGCGCACACCGACGGCAGCCCCATCACCTTCCTGCATCAGGGCAAGCAGTACCTCGTGTTCGCGCTCGGCGGCCGCGGCGCGCCGTTCGAGTTGATCGCCTACCGGCTGCCCACCTAGGAGTACACGATGAAAGCGAAGATCGAATTCCTCACGCTCTGTTCCGTCCCGCTCCTGGCCGCGGCCCTCGCCTGCGCGCCGGCCGGAGGCGACCTCCCCGCCGCCGGCGAGCACGCCGGTTTCGGCGCCTACACGCGGGAGGCGGCCTACGACGGCGCCAACCGCTACTCGGTCTACGTCCCGATGCCGGACGGCGTCCGCGTCGCGGTCGACTACTTCATCCCGACAAGCGAAGGCGTCGAGGCGACCGAACCGCTGCCGACGATCCTGCACTACACCCGCTACATCCGCGCCGTCGAGTACCGGAAGGAAGACGGCAGCACCGGGATCTCCTCGCAGGCCGAACGCGACCCGATCCTCCAGCACATGCTGCACCGGGGCTACACGGTCGCCGTCGCCGACGCGCGGGGCACCGGCGCCTCCTTCGGCGTGCACAACGGCGCTTTCTCGGTCGAGGAGACGGCCGACTCCTACCACATCATCGAGTGGATCGCCGCTCAGCCCTGGAGCGACGGCAACGTCGGCATGCAGGGCCGCTCCTACCCGGGCATGACCCAGTACCAGGCCGCGACGCAGGCGCCGCCGGCGCTCAAGGCGATCTTCGCCGAGATGGCCGGGCCGACGGCCTACGACTTCGTGTACCGGGGCGGCACGTACAAGAACGAGTTCATCGAAACCTGGGGCGCCGGCACCATGATGCAGGACACCGCCGGCGGTGCGGCGCCGGTCGACGAGGACCCGGACGGGGCTCTTCGCGACGCGGCCGTCGAGGAGCACAGCGCCAACCTCTGGGCCCACGAGATGATCGCGGAAGAGGGCTCCGGGCTACGCGACTGGACGCTCGCCACGGCGGACGGCGGCCAGGTGTCCTGGGACACGATCGCGACGATCGACGACCGGGAGACCATGGACGCTTCCGGCATCGCGATCTACCACCTGGCCGGCTGGCTCGACATCTACGCCTCGCAGCAGCCCATGTTTTTCGCCAATCTGCCCAACACGCAACAGAAGATGATGATCGGTCCCTGGATCCACAGCGGCGGCTATGGCGGCGACCTCCACAAGGCCGAGTTCCTGCGCTGGTACGACCACTGGCTCAAGGGGATCGACAACGGCGTGATGAACGAACCCCCGGTCCACTACTACGTCATGCAGAGCAGCCACACCCTGCCGGAAGACCCGGAAGTCGAACTGAGCCTCGACGAGGAGCGGGCCGAGAATCCCACCACCTGGACCGCGACCGACTCCTGGCCGCCCCCGGGCCTCTCGACCCGCCGGTTCGCGCTCAAAGGCGGCGGCTCACTGGCCGATGGCCCGGGCGACGATGCCGGCCAGGACGAGTACGCCGTCGACTACTCCTCTTCCGTCGGCTCGTTCTCACGCTGGATGAACGGCCACGGCAGCCGGCGGCAGGATCGGCAAGGGACGACCTTCTTCGACGAGCGCTCGGCCGAGAACGCCAGGGCGCTGACCTACACCACCGAGCCGATGACCGAAGCGATGACGATCACGGGCCACCCGATCGTCCATCTCTCCGTCACGTCCACTCACGATGACGGCGACTTCTTCGTGTACCTGGAGGAGATCGACGCCGACGGCCGCTCGCACTATGTGACGGAGGGCGCGCTACGGGCCTCGTACCGCGCCGTCGGCGAGGCGCCGTGGGACGACCTGGGCCTGCCCTTCCACCGCGGCCACGCGGAGGACCTGGAGCCGCTGCCCGACGAACCGGCGGAACTGCAGATCGACCTGATGGCGACCGCGGTCACGATCGACGAGGGCCACCGGCTGCGCCTCTCGATCGCCGGCGCCGACGCCGCCAACCACGCGTTGTATCCGGACCCGGAAAGCGTCGACGCGCCGACCGTGACGATCCACCGCGGCGATGACAACGGTTCCTGGCTGGAGGTGCCGGTAGACGGCGGCTGAATCTGCCGGTGCGCGGGTCTCCGAGGGCTGCCGCCGCAGGTCGCCGGAAGACGCGCCGCAAAGCGGGGACCGATGGAGGCGAGACCCGCGGGGATCCGCGGGCAACCTCAAAGGAACAGGCGGCGATCCCACCAGACGGGCGTCTCGAGCCCGACCTCGATCGGCAGACCCTCGAAGTCGGGATGGCGGGTGTTGATGAGGACGTTCGTCTCCGTGCGCGCCACGACCGAGGGCACGATCAGGACCACGCTGCGGCGCTCCTGGTACCAGTCCCGGCCGAATCGTTGAGACGCGTCGTGGTTCTCGAGATGCCAGCCAGGCAGCACGTCCGCGGTGACGACCTCGTAGCTGGCGCCCGCCGGGATCACGACCTTCACGAAGTGCTGGTTCGGCGGCATCCTTCGATTCCAGTTTGCCAGCACCTCGAGCATGGCGGTCGAGTAGTTCCCGGACGTGTAGATCACTTCGGCGCCGTACTCGTGCCACCTTCCTGCGGTACGTCTCGCGCCTTCGGCGCTCCACACCGGAAATTCTCCCCTGGCGTCGCCTATTCGATACGCGCGCATCGGCGACGGGAGGCCTCGCGGCATCAGACGGGAATGCCGTACCGGGCCCTGTTGATCGCTTCGATCACCGCGCGGGCGCCGGCGGAACTGGAGCACGCGACATCCAGCGGCCTCCGGCAGCCCAGCACGGGGTGGCGCCTCGTCAGGTAGGCCTCGATGCCCTCCCGATCCCCGTGGTACGCGAGGCTCAACAGGTCGACGATGCGGCTGAGATCGTAGAGCCTCTCGCTCATCTCCCTCGACAGCGGCTTCCCGCCGTTGCGCGCTCGCCGCAGCGTCGCTTCGGGAATCACGGGCCCAACGACGTTCTTTCGACCCAGAACGTCGACCAGCGCCGCTACGGCCTCCGGTTGCAGGCCGCGGCCCACATGGTCCGCAAGTTCCAGGTCGCTCAGCGCTTGTGCGTCTTCAATCCCCAGCCACGTCCCGACGCGGGCAGACTCGGTGACCGGGAGTTTCTCCGGGTCGGCGTAGGATTCGAGCACGGCAACCTCCTTCGGCTTCGTCGTCATTTGACGGAGATTATCCCGTCACTTGACGCCAGGTCAACGGCCAAGCCGTCCAGCGCCAGAGTCCACAATCGGCCGGCAGCGGCGCCTTCCATACCGTCTGAGTCGCAGTTGATCGCGTACCAGCCAACGAGATTCGCCTGTACGCCCGCCTCGCGATCGAGGGTCGCACGGAGCCGCAGGCGTCCGCTGCGGTCGGTTCCGGCGACGCCGTCGCGACGCTCCAGCTCGACGTCCGAGAACCCGAGGACCTGCCGGTATCGGGGAAACAGGACCTTGTACGCGCTCTCCTTGGCCGAGAAGACGAGGGTGAACATCTCCGCCTCGGTCAGGCCGCCGGCGTTTCCCTGGCGGAGGCTCATCTCGCGGTCGTTCAGCACCCGCGCACCGAGCCGCGCCGCCTGCTCCGGTGAGACGACGCGCTCCACATCGACTCCAAGGCCCCGATACCGGTCAGCCGGAGCAACAGCCGCGAAGCCGAAGCCGGCGCCGTGAGAAATCGAACCGACGACGCCCTCCGGCCACTGCGGAACATCGTCCTCGTCCGCGGCGACATCGCCCTCGGCGACGGCGGCTCCCAACAGGTCCGTCAGCGCGCGCCGCGCGCTGATGCGACCCGCCAGGTACTCCCGGCGACGCTTGTCGATGGCGCCTTCGAGGGATGCGGGAAGAGCGATCCCCAGACCCTCCGCCTCGTCGCTGAGGTCCTCGATCCGGCCGATCCGGTGCGCCGCCGCGCTGATGTTGCGAGGAAGGTGGCGCGCCAGACTGGGAGGAACTCCGTTGGCGGCTTTCACGCCAGGAAGTAGCGCCGCTGTTCCGGCGTCGGCACCGGGCACTCCGCCAGGCGCCGTCCGACGCGCTGGCGGTTCTTCGCCACCTGCCTGTAGCCCCAATCCAGGACCGCCCGAGGAGCCACCCACGGGAGCAGCGCCAGCCAGCGCTCCGGCCCCCGCAACCGGGACGCGAGCCAGATCACTGCATCGCTGCGCACGAGGATCTCGCCGGCCGGATCGGCCGGAGAACCGGCCTGGTCCGGGTCGCCGGCGGGAAGGCTCTGGATCACCATGCTGTCGACTGCGGCGAGGTCGGGACGCAGGTCGATCAGACGCTTGAACAACTCGCCGTTCTGGGGCGCGAAGCGGACCCCCGGTGGTACGCCCCGCTCCAGGCATCGCGCCACCGACCAGTTGCAGAGTGCGCAGTCGCCGTCGTAGTAGACGATGACGCTCGCCGGCCAAGGCTCGAAGCGCTTGTCCATGGCCTGTCTACCGGTTGGCCGCCTCGTCGAGGACCCTGAGAAACGCCCTGCCGCTCATCAGTTGCGGCGAACCGTCGACCATCTCCATGCGCTCGACATACGACGCCGTCCGGCCGTCGGCGCTGTACATCACCAGGGTCGGATAGCCGCGCACTCCGAATCTCTGGGCCAACTGGCTCTCACGGCCGCCCGACTCCGGGTTGAGACGCACTGCGAGTACCGCATCGAGGTAGCTGTCGACCTCCAGGTCCGTCAGCAGTTCCCGCTCGAACTGCCGGCAGTACGGGCACCAGTCCGTGTAGATGTAGAGGAACAGGGGAAGGTTGTCGCGCTGCTGGACCTCCAGCGCCTCCGCCAACCCGGCGGCCCCCTCGTACCAGCCCTCGAAGTCGGGACGGCCCACCGGCGAGTCGGAGGCCTCCGCCGGCGATGCAAGCGAATGCACAACCAGGGCCGCCGTTCCGGCCAGCAGGAGCACCGCGAGCGCTCCCCAGCCGATCCTCCTGAGCTCAGGGCAACAGGTCATGGCGGGTGCGATCGTATCAGCGCGCGGCGGCCGCTCGCCCGCCCGACGGGTCCCCCGGCAGGAGCGGCGCGACCCGGCCCATCGCCTCCTCGGCACGGTCGATGAGTCGGCCGAAACCGGCTCGCGTGCGCGCGCTGACCGCGACCGCGTCGAGCTGGCCGGCCTTCCGTCGCGCTTGCTCTTCCGTCACCAGATCGCACTTGTTCAGCACGACGAGAAGGGGCTTCGAGTTGAGCGACAGTTCCTCGATCAGCCGGTCCACCGCTTCGACCTTCTTGCGCCACCCCTGATCGGCCGCGTCCACCACGTGGAGCAGCAGATCCGCATCCCCGAGTTCCTCCAGCGTGGCGCGGAACGCCCGCACGAGATCGGGCGGCAGCTCCGCGATGAAGCCGACCGTGTCGGTGATGACGACCTCGCCTTCGCGCGGAAAGCGGATGCGGCGACTCGTCGGATCGAGGGTGACGAAGAGCTTGCCGGCGGTCTCGACTTCGCTGCGGGTCAACGCGTTGAGCAGGGTGCTCTTGCCGGCGTTCGTGTAGCCGATCAGGGAGAGCACCGGCACGCGACGGTCGCGCCGGCGGCTGCGGGCCACGTCACGTTGCCTGGACAGCTTCTCGACCTGCCGTTCCAGGTTGCGGATCCGGTCACGGATCCGGCGTCGCCCAACCTCGAGCACCGTCTCACCGGGTCCCCGGCCGCCGATGCCGCCGGTCAGTCGCGACAGGCCCGCGTCCTTCTCGGTCAGCCGCGGCAGCGAGTAGCGCAACTGCGCCAGCTCGACCTGGAGCTTGCCGTCGCGGGAACGCGCCCGCTGCGCGAAGACGTCCAGGATGAGCTGCGTGCGGTCGATCGCCTTCAGCCCGGTCGCGTCCTCGAACGCGCGAGCCTGGGCGGGCTTCAGGTCGATGTCGAAGATCGCCACCTCGGCGCCGGCGCGCATGCTCTGCAGAACGATGTCGGTCAGCTTGCCCCGCCCGACGACCGTCCTCGGATGAACCCGCGACCGGCGCTGCCTCAGCGTCCCGGCGACGTCTACCCCCGCCGAACGGACCAGCTCGACCGTCTCGGCGAAGTGGTCGTCCTCCGGACGCACGCCGATCACCAGCGCCCGTTCCCGCGTCGCCTCCCGACCCCGCCGGTGGCGGCCGAACTCGCGCTCGACCTCGCGGATCGTTGCCGCGAAGTCGAAGTCCAGCGCATAGACCTGAGGCGCCTCGACGGTCAGAAAGGGTGAACCGTCGCCGTCGCCGCTGCCGGGACCCTCGCCAGCGCCTGCCGTGTCGGCCGCCGAGGGCGAGAGGTACGCGACCTCGATCGCACCGGCGGAGCCATCCGCATCGGCCTGCACCACGGCGACCAGGTCGAGCCGAAGCAGCGCGAGGTCGTTCAGGTCGTCGGCGGAGAGCCCTTCTCCCCGCAGGTGGGTATGGACCAGGCGCAGTCGACGGAAGCGTCCCGGACCGCCACGCAGGCGGCCGATGTCGGGAATCTCGAGCTGCCGCGCGTCGCCGACGATCACCTTGCTGACCGCGCCGTCGCGAGTCAGCAGCACGCCTACCTGGCGGCCGATCTCGCGCGAGAGCGCGCAGAGGTGCCGCGCCAGCTCGGTCGAGACCACCTCGTCGGGGCGGACCTTCCGCCGGTACGTGCGCTCGAGAGCGCCGCGCTGCGCGGCCTTGAGTCCGCGAACGTCGCCGTGTAGCGCTCTCACTCGGGCCAACCGGCGTTTTCGGGTTGCAAGTTCAAGAAACTGCTATGCTTGCCGCCACGGCGGCGACGCTGGCCCCACCTTTGGCACACGCCGCGCACTCGACAGTACGAGTCAGCGCTTGGCTTCAGCCTTTGTCCTTTAGACAGTCCGTCCATTCCGAGACGACTCATGTCGCCCGAGGGCCGTCCCAACGGCCCGTGGTGCACTCAAGGCTATACCCGCCGCCTGGAATGACGATCCGGTTCTTCAAGCTTCTCGCGCAGGTGGAACTGCAGCGAACGCGGGGCAGCCGCCCGGCGGATTCCGTTCATGGAATCCCGCCGTGGCCCGGCACCCGCGCAACCGGAAGCGTCCCACCCGATTCAACCGACGGCGCACTCGCCGTCACCCGGAGACTTTGTGACCCGAAGAATGCTCATCAACGCGCAGAGCTCGACCGAGCTCCGCATCGCCATCGCCAACGACTCGGTACTCGAAGACCTCAAGGTCGACATCGCCGAGCGCGGCCTGACCCGCGGCAACATCTACTACGGCAAGATCGCGAACATTGAGCCGAGCCTGAACGCCGCCTTCATCGACTACGGCGCCCCCAAGCACGGCTTCCTCGCCATCCAGGACGTGGTGCCGGACGCCTACTACCAGGCGGTCCCCAAGTCGAAACGGCCGAAGATCGAGGACGTGCTCGTCCGCGGGCGTCCGATCGTCGTTCAGATCACTCGCGAGCCCGAGGGCAACAAGGGCGCCGCCCTGACGACGAACCTGAGTCTGGCCGGCCGCTACCTGGTTCTCACACCCTTCGACAAGACCTGCGGCGTCTCCCGCAAGGTGGACACGGAGGACGTCCGGCTCAAGCTGAAGGCGATGGCGGAGGCTCTGCCCGTCCCGGACGGCGGCGGCGTGATCGTACGCACCAACGCCCTCGGCCAGACCAAGACGGCGCTCAGCCGCGACATGAACGCGTTGCTCCGCCTGTGGAAGCGCATCTCCCGCGATGCCCGCGACTCGAAGGGCACGAAGCTGCTCTACAGCGACCAGGACATCGTGCTTCAGGGCCTGCGGGACTACCTGGACAGCTCGATCCAGGAGGTCTGGGTCGACGAGGACACCGCCCATGGGCGAGCCGAGCAGTACATGCGCGCCTTCATGCCGCGCAGCAAGACGTCCCTCAACCGCTACACCGGCCGCCGCCCTCTGTTCTCGGTCTACGACCTGGAACCGCAGATCGAGAACATCTTCGAACGGCGCGCCGATCTGCCTTCCGGCGGCTCGATCGTGATCGACCCGACCGAAGCCCTCACGGCCATCGACGTCAACTCGGGACGCTCCAAGAAGGGCTCGAGTCAGGAGGAAACCGCGGTCAGCACGAACGTCGAGGCCGCGGCGGAAGTCGGCCGGCAACTCCGGCTACGCGACATCGGCGGCCTGATCGTCGTCGATTTCATCGACATGCGGAGCCCTCGCAACCGGCGCAAGGTCGAGAAGGCGATGAAGGACGCGATGAAGGCGGACAAGGCGCGCTTCAGCGTCGGCCGGATCAGCGCCAACGGATTGCTCGAGATCAACCGCCAGCGAATCCACCAGGCGCTTCAGTTGCGCACCCACGGCGACTGCCCGAACTGTGCCGGCACGGGCCGCGTCGCCAGTCCGGATCTCGTCGCCCTGCGCCTGCTGCGCAACATCGAGTCCCATGGCGCCGGCGGCTACATGCGCGGCGTGCAGATTGCCCTGCAACCCGAGCTGGCCGACTTCGTCCAGAACCGTCATCGTCAGGCGCTCGTCAAACTGGCGACGGAGTTCGATCTCGAGATCGAGATCTCGGGACGGCCGCATCTGGAGGGACGCGAGCCGGACATCAGTTGGATCGCGCGCGACCTCGCCGACGTGAAGAAGAGGGAGAAGGAGGAGGCCAGGGAGAAGAAGCTCGAGCAGGAAATGCTGGCCACGCCCTCGATCGGAGACACCGACGACGAAACGGCCGAACCCGAAGTCGAAGAAGACGACAGTCCGGTCGAGAGCGCACCGAAGCGACGGCGGCGCCGCGGCGGACGGAGGCGGCGGTCCGAAACCGCCCGCAAGGCGAAGGCGAAGGCGACGAAGGAGGAGGCCCCCAAGGAGGACGGCGTCGCCAAACAGGACGGCGCCCAGCAGGCGAAGAGGGGCAGGAAGACGTCCGCCAGGGCGAAGAAGAGCACGAGGAGGCCCGCCGCCAGAACGAAGAGCACGGCGGGGACGGAAGCCATCAAGGTGCCCGGCATCGATACTCCGGCGGCGGACGCGGCGGCGGGAGGTAACGGCAAGGGCGGCGAGACAGCCGCGGCCGACGGCAACGGCGCACCGCGTCCGACCAAGCGCCGAAGGCGGCGGCGCAGGCGGCCTCGCCGGCCCCAGACCGCGGCGGCGGGCAGTGACTCGCCACCTGCCGAGACGGGTTCCTGACATGTCCGGCGACATCTGGTCCCCGCGACGCTAAACCTCTGAGAACACGAAGTTTGACAAGGACCGGGCGAATCCATAACTATCCGGTCACAAGTTGTTCCGCTCGCGTCGCGAGGCGTTGGCGGCGGTCCCGGGGTCAATCGGGGCGATCCCGTGGCCGGGCGGGGTGGGACCCGCCGATTCGTGGATTAGCCCGGAAAGGAGGTGGTCTAGTGGAGTACTGCAGATGCGGCTTGATGGAGGTGGCGGCTCCCTAGGAAACCCCTACCAGGCGTAGGACATCTCCTCCGGGAAGCAATCCCACGCCATCCCATCGGCCAACAACGCTCAGCCGAGCCGCGCAGACCGCGGTCCGAGAGCGTCACCGGAGCCCCGAGGAGCCATCGGCCCCTCGGGGCTCTCCTCTTTAACGAATCGGGCCGGCTCACGGCGGCGCCCCCTTCCCCTGACGGCGCGCTTCCGTAACAATCGCTCACCCGAAACTGGTCCCCGACTCACCTTCCCACCCGGCGGAGACAGCAGATGACAGCGATCGGCACCCCCACCAAGCTCCTCGAGGGCGACCCCAAGGTCAGGGGCTCCCTCCGCTACTGCGGCGACCTCGACCGGCCTGGGCTCCTCCACGCCCGCCTGGTCACCAGCCCTCATGCCCACGCCGAGGTGCTGAACGTCGACACCAGTGCCGCCGCGGCGCTACCGGGCGTCGTCGCGGTGATCACTGCCTCCGACCTGCCGAAACTGCCGGCACGGAACCGGCCCACCCTGCTTCTGGCACGCGAGCGTGCGATCTTCGTCGGTCACCCGGTTGCCCTCGTTCTCGCCGAGAACGAGGCGGCGGCGGCGGACGGAGCCGAGGCTGTCCTCGTCGACTACCAGCCGCTCGATGCCGTCGTGACGATCGAGCAGGCGGAGGCGGCCGATGCCCCCGCCGTCTGGCCCGGCGGTCTCCCCGGCCAGTCCGAGGAGGCAGCCGCGCACGGAGCCGGCGATGTGTCGGAGGAGGACGACGCGGCGGCGGCGTCGCCCAACGTGACGAACGCGATGCGCTTCGAGCGCGGAGACCTCGCCGCCGGTTTCGCCGAGGCGGACGCGGTCGTGGAAAGGGTGTTCCGCACGGCGTCCGTCCATCAGGCGTACATCGAGCCCCACGCCGCCCTGATCGACCCCGACCCGATGGGGACCGGGATGACCGTCTACAGCTCGACCCAGGCGCCCTTCTTCGTCCGGGACGCGGTCGCCGGCATGGTCGGCCTGACGCAGGACCAGGTCAAGGTCATCGGCACTCCGGTAGGCGGCGGTTTCGGCGCCAAGTTCGTGCTGTACGAACCCCTCCTCGCGCTTGCGGCCGTACGGCACCAGCGGCCCGTCCGCCTCGTGATGACCCGCACCGAGGAGATGCTGGCGGCGACTCCGGCCCCCTCGACCCGGATCACGATTCGCGCCGGAGCGAAGCGCAGCGGCGAGCTCACCGCGCTCGAGGCCGAGCTGGCGATCGACTGCGGCTGCTTCCCGTCGTCGATGACCGCCCTCGCCGGAACCCTGCTGGGCAGCTCCTACCAGACCCCGAACCAGGCGGTTGGCGGCTTCGAGGTCACGACGAACAAGCCGTCCGTCGGCGCCTACCGCGCGCCGCTCGCGCCCCAGGCGGCGTTCGTCGTCGAGACCGTCCTCGACCAGCTCGCTCGCGAACTCGGCCTCGACCCGGTCGAGTTCCGGATGAAGAACGCCTCGGAGAAGGGCAACCCGATGGCGTCCGGCATGCCCTGGGCCGGGATGGGTCAGCGGCAGGTGCTGGAAGCTCTTCGCGATCACCCGGCCTGGCAGAACCGCGAGCAGGCACGCGCCGAAGGCCGCGGCGTCGGCATCGCGCTCGGCGCCTGGCCGGGAGGCACGGAGCCGGCTTCCGCCGCCTGCGCGCTGCAGACGGACGGCACGCTCAAGGTCCACATCAGCACGGCCGACATCAACGGCACGAACACGAGCATGGCCCTCATGGCGGCCGAGGCGTTCGGAGTCGACCCGGACAAGGTCACGGTCGCGACGGGCGACACGTCGTCGGGGCCCTACGCCGGGGCCTCCGGCGGCAGCAAGACGATCTACACGGTCGGCCCGCCCGTCATCCAGGCGGCTCAGGAGGCACGCCGCCAGACGCTGGAGCTCGCGGCCCAGACGTTCGAGGCCGACCCCGAGGACCTCGAGATCGTCGACGGCGCCGTCCAGGTCAAGGGCTCGCCCGACAAGGCGATTCCACTTCGCAAGATCGCCCAGCGGACCATGCGCTTCGGCGGCCGGCAGGCGCCGGTCTTCGGCCACGGCCGGCACGCCCAGACCAGTCAGGCGCCGGGCTTCTGCGCCCAGCTTGCGGAGGTGAGCGTCGACCGGGAGACCGGACGGGTCGACGTCGACCGGGTCGTCGTCATCCAGGACTGCGGCCGGGCGATCAATCCCGCCGCGGTCGAGGGCCAGATGATGGGCGGCGCCCTGCAGGGCGTCGGCTGGGCCCTCTACGAGGAGATGTCGTACAGCGAGGACGGTCAGCTCCTGACCGCAACCTTGAACGACTACGCCCTGCCCCACTCCGCCCAGAGTCCCGTCGAGCTGGAGACGGTCCTGGTCGAGGTGCCGTCGGACCACGGGCCCTACGGCGCCCGCGGCGTCGGCGAGCCGCCGGTCGTCCCCACCGCGGCCGCCATCGCCAACGCCATCGCGGATGCCTGCGGCGCGCGACCGACGGAGCTGCCGATGACGCCGCCCCGGGTGCTCGAAGCGCTGAGCGGCGGCGCGTGAAGTAGACGCCACAGCCCAAGGTCCTAGAATGCCGCGAGGATGGTCCGCCGCGGAATCGATGCCTGGGCGCTGGGGGCGGCCGTCGTTCTCGGGGCGACCGCGCTCGCCGCGCCGATTCTCGGCATAGCGGCCTGGCAACCCGCCGCGATGGCGGGAGCGGTGGCCGCCGGTCTGCTCTACGTCGTCTGCCGCGTTCTGGCCCTCGAACCTCTGCTCGAGCGCGCGGCCGGCGCCGGCCGACCACCGCTCGTCTTCCTGCTGCTTCCCTTCGGCTTCTACCTTGCCCTGATCCCCTGGTCGATCCAGGAGCGCGCCCCCGACGGCGACGAGCCCTGGTTCCTCCTCGCCACGCACAGCATCGCCCACGACTTCGACCTCGACCTCGCGAACAACTACCGGAATCAGGACTCGCTTGCGTTCATGCCCCGCGCGATCGAGCCCCAGCCGGGCGATCGCGAAACGAGCGACGGAACCATCCGCGCGCGCCACGGCGCCGTACTGCAGGCAGTCATGGCCCCTGCGTACCGCCTGGGCGGCAGGGCGGGCGCGATGGTCGTCATCGCCGCTCTGGCCGCCCTGAGCGCCTGGCTGCTGCTTGATCTGACGGCCTTCAGCCCGGACGCCCGGGCGCGACTTGCTGCCTACGCGACCTTCAGCTTCGCCGCACCGTTCCTGATCTACAGCCAGCAGATCTGGGCCGAGGTCGCCGCCGTCCTGCTCGCGGTGGCCGCGTTCCGGTGGATCGATCGTCTCACCTGCGGTCCTGACGAGAATCCGGCGACTGCGACGCGACGCGCAGAGTGGAGCACGTGGGCGCTCCTCGCCCTGTCGCTGGCGTTTCTGCCCGCGATCAAGCTCCGGCTCGCCCTGGTCAGCGCCGCGCTGGCGCTGATCTTCGTACTCCGCCTCGCCCCGGCCCACCGACGCCGGGGACTTCTCGTCCTGGCGGCGGTCGGCGTACCCTCCGCCGTGCTGGTGCTGTGGTCGAATCGCACCGTGTCCGGCAGCGTGCTCGGCATGCACTCGTGGGCCGAACTCGAGGTCTACCGGCAACCGGCCTCCCAGCTTGCGCTCGGGATGAACGGGCTGTTCTTCGACCTCGCCTACGGTCTGGTTGCCTGCGCGCCGATCTGGCTGCTCCTGTTCCCCGGCGTCGTCGCCAGCTTCCGGCGCAACCGGCGACTCCTGTTCGAGGTCGCGTTGATCGCCGTGCCCACGCTGCTCCTCGTCGCCTCGCGACGCGAGTGGTACGGCGGCTGGTCGCCCCCGTTCCGCTATGGCCTCGTCGTCCTCCCGTTCCTCGCCCTGCTGCTGGTGCCCCTTTTCGAGCGAACGACCTCCGCGGGACGTGAGGACGCCACGGGTTCAGCGACCCGCTCGCCCGCGGCCGGCATCGTCGCCCTCGCCCTGGCGCTGGCGCTTCTCTCGGGCGCCCTGACCGTCCTGTTCGTCGTGGAACCGGGATGGACCTACAACCTGGCCGATGGCCGTCACCACTTCCTTCATCACCTGGAAGCCCGAACCGGTCTCGACCTCGGCCGCCTGCTGCCGTCGGCCACCCGGGCCCGAACGGCGACGTGGATCCTGCCGGCGCTCGCGGTCGTCGCGGCCCTTCTCGCGGCGCGCGTACGCTGGAAGACCGTGGCGGCGGCCTGCGCCGGCATGCCGGTCCTGTTCTTGGCTGCCCTGCCGCTGCTCGCGGACTCGCTGCCGACGCGCCACCTGGAGATCGAAAGCGCGGCGGTTCATCGAACCGGGGGCAACCAGGAACCGGAACGGTGGACTTTGGACCGCACGCGCTACCCCGAAGCGTGGGTGCTGCCCGAAGGAAGCCGCGCCGAAGCGGCGGTGATCCCAGGCGGCGACCGAGTCGAACTGACCGTCACGCTCCGCACGATCCGGAACCGCCCGGCGCCCCTCACCCTGATCGCCCGGGCCGGCGGTCAGGAACTCGGCCGCCTGACCTTCGCTGAAGGAAGCGATGACGGCTGGCGGAGCCGCACGCTGGCATCGGCGCCGTGGCCAGCGGATGCTCCACTCGTTCTCGAGGTCCCGCCCGGCAATGCCGTCCCGGCGAACGGCCTGGCGATCGATCGTGTCGACTTGCGCTGGGACTAGCGTGCCCCGCTCAGGTCAGGGCCGGACTTCGTAGTAGAGGTTGGCCGGGTCGTCGAAGTCGTGCATCCGGAAGCGGGTGAAACCGGCTTCCCGCACCATCCGCTCCGCCACCACCGGGTTGAAACCCAGCGTTCCCAGGCCCATGCCGTCCGGCTCCGACAGGGCCGACGACATGCAGGCGGAGACGGAGAAGCCGTAGAGCATCGCCAGTACGGGGTTGCGCACGTTGTCCTCGAACCGCGGACTGCTGCGAATGTCCTTGATCAGCCAGGTGCCGTCATCCCGGATGGCGCCGCGGATGGCGGCGATCACGAGATCCGGCCGCGTCATGTCGTGGACGCAGTCGAAGGTCACGACCAGGTCGAAGCTCGGCTCGCGGGGCAGGTCCTCGCCGCGAGCGATCTTCCAGTCGACGTTCGTGACGTCCGCTTCCCGGGTGCGCTCACGGGCGATGTCGATCGCGTGGGCGGACGGGTCGTAGCCGGTGAAACGCGATTGAGGGAAGGCGTTCGCCAGGGACAGGAGCGCCACGCCGCCGCCGCAGCCGACGTCGATGACGTCGATTCCCGCCCGGAGGCGCTCCTCCACGCCGTCGAGCGCCGGAATGATCCGGGGCACCAGGGCCTGCCGGGTCCAGGGGCCGAGCATCCGCTCGGTGCGATGCGCGGCGCAGGGACCAAGCTGTTGATAGGACAGTCCGACTCCGGTCCTGAACGCCTCCGCCGTTCCGTCGATCACGTCATGCTCGGGCGGGTAGCCGAACGCGCCGGCGGCGAAGGCCACGGAGTTCTCCTCGTCCGCGAGCACCGCCGCGGCAACGCCGTTCAGTTCGAAGCGCGGCTCGCCGCCGTTCCCGGCGCCGTGGTACTCGAGCAGTCCGGCGGCCGCCTGGCCGTGCAACCACTCCCGCAACCAGCGCTCCTTGAGCCCGCTGGCTTCGGCCAGCTCCGTCGGGGTCACCGGGCCCAGGCCCTGCAGGGAGCGGTAGATGCCCAGCCGGTCGCCGAGGTGAATCATCAGGGAAACGAGCTCGCCCTGCTTGAACTGCCAGACCTTCAGGGCGAAGGCGCCGACCTGTTCCGGGTCGAGCCGTCCGTAGAGTGACTGCGTGCCGCTGTCGTCGTCCGTCATCTCGGCCTTCTCCTCACTGGGTGCGCGGGGAAACGGGCCGCACGGTATCATTCGCCGCCCGCATCATCAGCCTCGTTCCGGAGTCCTGGCGACTCGTGGAACGTCTCAGGAGATCGTCCATGCCAGCGAACCCCGTCACCGCCTGCAAACCGGCCCTCCGCATCGCCATCGGAGTTCTCGCTCTGCTGCCCGGGGCCCTCCCGCTCGCAGCCCAGAAGGGCGGAGCGCAGGCGCCGCTCCCCGACCACTGGCCCGCCGCCACCCCGGTGGGCGACGGCGCGGGCCCGGTCGACCAGGAGTTGCTGGAAGCCGCGCCGACAAGGGAATCCTGGCTGCACTACGGCGGCAACTACGCAAGCTGGCGCCACTCTCCGATCACCGAACTCACGCCGTCGAGCGCCTCGAACCTGCGCCTCGCCTGGATCGCGCAAACGGGCGTCTCGGGTCAGCTCGAGTCGTCACCCGTGATCTACGACGGTGTCCTCTACCTGACCTCCTCGATGAACCGCCTGCTCGCCTACGACGCGGCAGACGGCTCGCTGCTCTGGCGGTACGACCACCAGAACCCGTCCGATCTGCGGATTTGCTGCGGGCCGGTGAACCGCGGCGTCGGCATCGCCGGCGACCTCGTCGTCATGGGTACGCTGGATGCGCGGCTGCTGGCCTTCGACCGCAAGACGGGCGAGCTTGCCTGGGACACCGAAGTCATTCCCTACGCGAGGGGTTTCTCGATCACGTCGGCCCCGCTCATCGCGGAGGGCGTGGCTGTCATCGGCATCGGCGGCGGCGAGTACGGCGTGCGTGGCTTCTTCGACGGCTACGACGTGGAAACCGGCGAGCGACTCTGGCGCCACTACACGGTGCCCGACGCGGGCGAAGCCGGCGTCGAGACCTGGGCGGGCGAGTCGTACAAGACGGGCGGCGCCGCGACCTGGGCGACCGGAAGCTACGACCCGGCAACGAAGACACTGTTCTGGACCACCGGCAACCCGTCGCCGGACTGGAACGGCGACACCCGCCTCGGCGACAACCTCTACAGCGACAGCGTGCTGGCGGTCGACATCGAGACCGGCGAACGCAAGTGGTACTTCCAGTTCACCCCCCACGACGTCTGGGACTACGACGGCAACTCCGAAGTCTGGCTGGTCGACGTGGAAGTGAACGAACAGACGATTCCCGCCCTGGTCCAGGCCAACCGGAACGGCTACTTCTACGTGCTGGACCGCCGCGACGGCGGTTTCCTGCACGCGAGTCAGTACGTTCATCAGTTGAACTGGGCGACCCTGGACGAGAACGGCCGGCCGGTCGTCGACCCGGCGATGCTGCCGGCGGACGAGCCAACGCAACGCGTCTGTCCCGGCCTTGCCGGCGGCAACAACGCGGCCTACGCCGGCGCCTACAGCCCGGAAACCGGCCTCGCCTACGTGCCGACGATCGAGAGCTGCATGATGTTCCGCAAGGGTCTCGTCACGTTCATCGAGGGCATCCCCTTCATGGGCGGCGAGCCGGTCCCCGTGGACACCGCCGAGGGCAAGTCCTACGGCCACCT
Organism: Candidatus Multivorans sp.; assembly: GCA_965220845.1. Taxonomy (GTDB): domain Bacteria; phylum Acidobacteriota; class Thermoanaerobaculia; order Multivoradales; family Multivoraceae; genus Multivorans. Next base: position 1,554,805 of record CBDCRA010000005.1, on the reverse strand, counting down.
GGCCGCCATCGACGTCAGCACCGGCGAGACCAAGTGGATGTACCGCGATCCGGTGCCGATGCTCGCCGGCGTGCTGAGCACGGCGGGCGGCCTGGTCGTCACCGGCAACGCCTCCGGCCACCTGCTCGGCTTCGACGCCGAGACGGGCGAAGAGGTATGGCGCTACAACACGGGGTCCGGCATCCGCAGCCATCCGGTCGCGTACCAGTACGAGGGTCGGACCTTCCTCGCCGTGGGATCGGGCGGAGGAGGCGTCGTCCAGACCGTCGTCGGCACGGCGCCGTCGCTGCCGGAGGGCAGCGTGCTGCTCGTGTTCGAACTTCCGCCCGGTCCCTGACGGGCCGCGGACCGGCGGAGAACGTTCCCCGTGAAGAAAGGGTCCACCAAAGTGGAGGCCGTAGCCGGGCGCGGCGCCCGCGACGGCTCCGGCAGAACTTCCAGGCCGCCATCCATCCGGGCGAGCTTCCGGTTGGCAACGCTGGCGGTACTGCTGTGGGCGGTGCCTTCCCTCCAGGCAGCCGAGCTGCGAGTCTGCCTGCTGGAGGACGACCTGCCCCGCGCTCACCGAGCCGAAGCGAGCGGCTTCGACCACGACCTCTTCGAGGCGGCGGCGGAGCGCATGGGCCGCACCTTCACGCCGGTCTGGCAGCCGACCGCGCCGCCCTACTCCGAGATCGACGACACGGACCTTCCCTTCGACGAACTGCTCGACGGAGATTGCGACATCGTGCCTTCGGTCCCCGGACAACTGGCGCTCGGCCGGCTGGCGACGGCCGTGGACCTGAGCCCGCCGTACTACGCGGCCGCTTTCGAGATCTACCTGCCCGGCAGGGAGGACCTCGACTGGAGCGACCTGCCCGGCCTCGTCGGCGAGCGCAAGGTCGCGGTGCGCCTGCAGTCTCTGGCCCACTTCGCCGCCGAAGCCGCGGGACTCGACTGGACCTCGCAACCGACCGCGGCCGAGGTTGCGAGCGCCGTGGACAGCGGCCGCGCAGCCGCGGCTCTCATCTTCGGGCCGGCGCTGGCGAGCCTGGAGAAGCAACCGGTCAGAGCCTTCGATCCGCCGCCCGGCCTGCGCTTCAACGAACACGCCGCCGTCCGGGCGGGCGACCCGCTCGGCGACGAACTTGCCCGCGTGCTCGGGGAACTCAAACGAGAGGGTCTTCTCGAGCGTCTCGGCAAACGCTACGGCATCCTCCGCCTCGAACCCTTCCCCACCGTGTCCTCGCCGGAGACGATCCGCGCGCTCGGCATCGGCGGCCCCTGACCGACCCGATCTCCTGAGGAGCAACGCCTTGTCCACGAGCAGCAACGAACCGCGTACCGCCTCAATTCACCTCCTGGCGCTCGTCGCCGTGGCCACGCCGCTGGTGCTCGCCGCTTGCGCCACCGGCGGCGGGGCAGCGCCCGAGCAGCCCGTGGCGCCGGCAACCAGAGAAGCTCCAACCGCAGCGGCTACCGAGTCCCCGGCGGTTGGCGGAGCCGCTCCGGACGAAGCGTCCACCGAGGCCGCGGCGGAGGCTCCTCCCGGCCCCGCCGAGGCAGCAGCCGCCTCGTCGCCCGTCGCGGCCTACCTGGAAGACCCCGCGGCGATCACCGCCGGCCGGCGCATGTTCCGGGCCGTCTGCACCGGCTACTGCCATTCGACGACCCCCGGCGTCACCAAGGACGCCCCGAACCTCTTCGACTGCAACTGGGACCACGGCAACACGGACGCCGACCTCTACCGCGTGATCAACCAGGGCGTGCCGGACACGGAGATGCTCCCCTTCGAGGGCAAGATCCCCGAGGACACGATCTGGCAGGTGATCGCCTACGTGCGCTCCAACAGCCTGGACTGCGGCTGATCCCAAGCCCTCTGCTCCACAGGCGAAACCACTTTCCGTAAAAGAGGACTGGTTTGGTCCTTGACAAAGGGTACCAACTTAGTTCAGTTTAGGGCCATGCTCGACAGGAAGCCTTTCAGCGGCGGAAGCCGCCAGCGTCCGGAGACCGATCCCATGACCCTCCCGTTCCAACCGGCCAACCGTTTCGGCACCGTCGCGCTCGGCCTGTGTTGCATCCTGCTCGTCGGTGCGGCGCCAATCCTGAGCCAGGAAGCCTCCCCGTCCGCCAGCGAACCTGAGACAGAGGCCGAGGGTCCCGCCGGCGACACGACCTTCCTAGACGAGGTGACCGTCACCGCGGGCCACGTCCCCGCCTCGCTGCGTGACACCCCCGGTCACGTTTCCATCGTCACCGACGAGGACATCGAGGATCACCTGTACGAGGACATCGCGGACCTCGTGAAGTACGAACCCGGGGTCTACGTCGAGGGCGACTCGACCCGTCTGGGTCTCAACGGCTTCAACATCCGCGGCATCGGCGGCAACCGCGTCCTGACCCAGGTCGACGGCGTACCGAACGCGGAGCAGTTCGACTTCGGACCGTTCAACGTCCACCAGCAGGCAATTGACATCGACACTCTCAAGTCGGCGGAGATCGTCCGCAGCGCCGGATCGGCGCTCTACGGCAGCGACGCGGTCGGCGGCGTAATCTCCCTGATCACGAAGAACCCCTCGGACTATCTCGGCAACGGCAGCCGCCACTTCGGCCTGAAGGCCGGCTTCGACGGCCGCAGCCAGGATTCGAACCTGAACCTCAGTCTCGCCGGCGGCGGCGAGGCTGGGCGGGCGTCGCTGTTCGTCAGTTCGAGCAACGGCAACGAACTGGACAACGCCGGCGAGACCGGCGGCCGCGGCGCCGACCGGGATCTGCCGAATCCGCAGGAGCGGGAGCGCCTCCAGGCCCTGGGCAAGGCGGCCTACGACATCTCCACCGGCAATACGCTGCGGGCCACGTTCGAGCTGAACACCGCCGACGTGGAAACGGACGTGCTTTCCGCCCTCGGCACCAGCCGCCTCGGCCCGTTCACGATCACGAACTTCAACGTCCTGGCCAACGACACCCAGGACCGCAACCGCGCTTCCCTGGAGCAGGTGGTCGCGAAGAGCGGAGCCATCGATCAGTGGAGCTGGAGGATCAACACCCAAAACGTCGACACCGCGCAGAACGTCGCCGAGCACCGCCTCTTCGCCGCCTTCGGCCCGCCGCTCGAAACGAACCGCAGCGGCGATCTGTGGTTCGAACAGAAGACCTTCGGCGCCGAGATCAACGGGCTGGCGGAATCAGGGAACGGCGGTTCCTTCAGCAGTGCGCTCTACTTCGGCGGCAGCATCCTGGCGGACGAGTTCGACATGCTCCGCGACCGGATCGAGCACGATCTCTCCGGCAGGGTCGTGCCCACCCAGCTCGTCTTCCCGAGCAAGTACTTCCCGCAGACCGATACGGAAGAGACCGGCGCCTACGCCCAGGCCGAACTGCGCTGGAGCCGGATGACTCTCATCCCCGGCGTCCGCTACGACCGCTTCGTCGTCGACGCCGACCCGAGCGACGATGTCTACATCGCCGCCGGCGGACTGCCGGCGGCCAGCCTCGACGCGGACGCCGTCTCACCCAAGCTCGGCGCGGCGTTCGAAGTCCACCGAACGACCACACTGACCGCCCAGTACGCGGCCGGCTTCCGCGCGCCGCCCTACAGCTCGATCAACACCGGATTCACCAACCTGGCCGGCGGCTACCAGACGCTCGCCAACCCCGGTCTCGATCCGGAGATCAGCGACAACTTCGAACTCGGCCTGCGCTGGAGCGCCGGCGGTACGAGCTGGAGCGTGAACGGCTTCCGCAACCTCTACGAGGACTTCATCGAGTTCCAGACCGTCGGCTTCAACCGGCCACTCAACGTGGTCGAGTTCCAGAACGTGAACCTGACGGAAGTCGAGATCGACGGCGTCGAGTTCCGGCTCGAGTCGCGCCTGGGCGACAACGTGCTGCTTCGCGCGGCCTACGCCCACATCGACGGCCACGACACGACCGGCGAGATCGACGTTCCGCTGGCCTCGATCGCTCCCAACGAGGGCGTGCTGGGCCTGCGCTACCTGGCCGATTCCGCCCGCTGGGGCCTCGACGGCTCGATCCGCCTGGTCGACGACCGCGACCCGGCGAAGGTCCCGGAGGGTGAACACGTTCCGGATGGCTACGAAGTCGTCGACCTCGTCGCGTTCTTCGCCCTGCCCACCGACATGAAGCTGCGGGTCGGCCTGCTCAACGCGACGGACGAGGCCTACTTCGAGTCCTGGCACGTCCGCGGCCGTCAGGCGAACGACCCGGGCCTGCTGCTCTACTCGAGTCCTGGGCGAAACGTCGTCGCCTCGCTCTCTTACAACTGGTAGGGCCGGCTGGCCCTCCGGATCGCGGGGGCCGGACTGCTGCCGGTCCGGCCCCCGGCCGGGGACTCGCTGCTACCGTTGACCGCGTCCATGAAGAAGGGCCGGACAACGGCGCAGCCGGTCACCCGCCGGCAGATGATGGCGGCGGCCGGCGCCGCGGCGGCGTTGCCCGTCGCCGCCTCTCCCGTGCTCGCCATCCAGCCCTCCGGAGCGGCCGAACGGTCGCTGCGCGTCGAGGGGATGACCCTCACTTCCGTGCGGGTGAGTGAGCGGACCACCTGGATGTTCGTCCACCTGCGCACGAACCTCGGCCTCTCGGGCCTCGGCGAGTGCTCCGTCGGCAGACGGAGCGAACTGCCGGAGCTCGAGGAGGCGTTCGAGGCCGCCCGCGGCCGCTCGCCCTTCGACATCGAGGCCTACCGCGCCGCCGGGCGCGAACTCGCGGCCACCGGCGGCATCGTCGAGGCGACCGCCTTCTCCGCCATCGAGCAGGCGCTCTGGGACCTGGTCGGCAAGGCCGTTGACGCGCCGGTCCACCAGTTGACCGGCGGCAAACTCCGCGACCGCCTGCCCGCCTACGCGAACATCAACCGTGCCACCCGGGAACGCACGCCCGAGGGCTTCGCGGCCAAAGCCCGCGCGGCTGTCCAGGACGGCTTCACGACGATCAAGGCCGCGCCGTTCGACGGCTTCCCGGCGCTCGGGGCGCCCGCGTCGGAGGTGGCCGCGGCCACGGACCTCGGCGTCGCCTGCGTCGAGGCGATCCGCGCGGCCGTCGGGCCGGAGGTGGACATCCTGATCGACTGCCACAGCTTCTTCGACGTTGATCTCGCGATTGACGTCGCGCGGCAGCTCGAGCCCCAGAAGCTCGCCTGGTACGAGGAGCCTGTCGCCCCCACCGACGTCGAGGCGACGAAGGCCATCGAACGCGCCATCGACCAGCGCATGGCCGGCGGCGAGTTCCTGTTCGGGATCGAGGGCTTCGGCCCCCTGTGCCGGGAGCGGGCCGTCGACGTCATCATGCCCGACGTCAAGCACTGCGGCGGGCTCCTCGAAGCACGCAAGATCGCCGCCGTGGCCGAGCTCGACGGCGTCGCCGTTTCGCCCCACAACCCGAGCGGCCCGGTCGCCACCGCCGCCTCGGCCCAGCTCTGCGCGGGCCTGCCGAATTTCGAGATCCTGGAGATGCAGTGGGGCGAAGCCGCCTGGCGCGGCGACCTCGTCGAACCGCCGGAGCGCTTCGAGGAGGGCGCGCTCGCCGTGCCGGAAAGGCCCGGTCTCGGCGTCGAACTGAACGACGCCGTCGCGCGCGAGTACGCCTGAGGACGGCGGATATAGTCCCGTCCGCCTCCCACTTCCCGACGTACACACACGTCCAGACAGCCCGCGGAGAACGCCGTGCTCGAGATCCAGACGATCCCCGTCCTGAGCGACAACTACTCCTACGTGCTCCACGAGACGGGTAGCGGCAAGACGGCGGTCGTCGATCCGCCGGAAACCGGGCCGATCGAAGCGGCGCTCTCCGCCAGCGGTTTCGGCATCGACTGGATCGTGATCACCCACCATCACATGGACCACATCGCCGCCGTACCTGAACTGAAGGCGAAGTACGGCTGCCAGGTGGTCGGGCCCGCCGCCGACGAGCACCGCATTCCCGGGCTCGACCTGACCGTCCGCGAAGGCGATCGCTTCCAGCTCGGCGAAGCGGACGCACAGGTGTTCGACACTCCCGGCCACACGACGGGGCACATCACCTACTGGTTCGAAGACGACCGGGCGCTCTTCTGCGCCGACACCCTGTTCGCCCTCGGCTGCGGGCGGGTGTTCGAGGGCACGATGGAACAGATGTGGGAGTCGCTGGCCAAACTGCGGGCCCTGCCCGACGACGCGGTCGTCCACTGCGGCCACGAGTACACGCTGTCGAACGCCCATTTCGCGATCACCGTCGATCCCGACAACGAAGAGCTGATGGAACGCGCCGCGGAGATCGAGGAGCTGCGGCGGGAAGGCAAGCCCACGGTGCCCTCGAACCTGGGGGTCGAGAAGCGGACCAACCCCTTCCTGCGGCCCGACGACCCGGGCATCCGCGCGCTGCTCGGGATGGCCGGCGCCACGGACGCCGAGGTCTTCGGCGAGATCCGGACCCGCAAGGACAACTCCTGACACCCCAGTCCGGCCGATGGGTCGAGCTACGCCTCCCGTCTTCACCAAGGTAGGAATCACCCGCATGAACGAGCAGGAAGCCGCCTGGCTGGCCAGAACGCAGGAGGAGCCGATCGATCCGGAGCAGGAGATCTGCGACCCGCATCACCACCTCTGGGACTACCCGGAGTCGCGGTACATGCTGGAGGAGCTCCACGGCGACACCGGGGCCGGCCACAACGTGACCTCGACCGTCTTCGTCGAGTGCGCCTCCGGCTACCGCGAGGACGGCCCGGAGGAGATGCGCGTCGTCGGCGAGACGGAGTTCGTGCTGGAAGTGGCCGAGCGCAGCGACGACGCGGGAGCTTCGATCGCCGGCATCGTCAGCCACGCGAACATGCTTCTTGGCGACCGCGCAAAGGCCGTGCTCGAAGCCCACATCGAGGCCGGAGGCGGCCGCTTCCGCGGCATCCGCCACTCCGCCGCCTACGACCCCAGCCCGGACATCCGCGTCTCGCACTCCAAGCCGCCGCCGAGCATGCTGCTGCTCTCCGACTTTCGCCGCGGCTTCGCCTGCCTGGGGCCGCTCGATCTCTCCTTCGACGCCTGGCTCTACCACCCGCAGATCGACGAGCTGACGGATCTCGCCCACGCCTTCCCGGATACGCAGATCATTCTCGACCACGTCGGCGGGCCTCTCGGCATCGGGCCATACAAGGACCGCCGCCGCGAGGTCGAGGCGGCCTGGCGCAAGTCGATCACCGAGCTCGCCCGCTGCGAGAACGTCGTCGTCAAGCTCGGCGGGCTGCCGATGAAGATCTGCGGCTTCGGCTGGCACAAGCAGGAGGCGCCGCCGTCGTCCGCGGAAACCGCCGAGGCCCACCGCCCCTATTACCTCCACTGCATCGACCGCTTCGGAGTCGACCGCTGCATGTTCGAGTCGAACTTCCCGGTCGACCGCGCCGGCGGCGCCTACACGCTGCTCTGGAACTCCTTCCAGCGCATCGTGGCGGACTTCTCCGACGACGAGAAGGCGGCCCTCTTCCGAGACACGGCCCGCCGCGTCTACCGCCTCGATCCCTGAACCGGAGTTTCGTCCGGGCGTCCTCATGCCTCGACTGGAGAAGACGCTCGACGAGGTGCGCCGCCTGCTCGCCGACGCGGGCGTCGCATCCGAGTTGCATGGCGACGGCGACTTCACGTGCCGCTCGGTCGCTTCCCTCGAGCAGGCCGGGCCGGACCAACTGTCCTTCGCCAAGGACGAGCGGACGCTGAACGCCACGAACACCCGTGCCGGCGCGCTCGTCGTGCCGGCGGCAACGAACCGTCTGGCTGCCCACCAGATCGTCGTCGACGATCCCTTCGCCGCCTTCGTTGTCGTGCTTCGGCACATCGACCGGGAACGCAGGCGGGAAGACGCGGGCGTTCATCCGTCCGCCGTCGTCGCCGCCAGCGCCTCCCTCGGCGCCGATGTGTCCATAGGCGCCGGCGTCACGGTGCGTGACGGCGCCGCAGTCGGCGACCGCAGCGTGCTCCACGCGAACGCCTGCGTCGGACCGCGGAGCCGGGTCGGCAGCGACTGCGTCCTGTTTCCAGGCGTCGTCGTCATGGAGGACGTGACGATCGGCGACCGCGTCGTCGTTCACGGCGGCACGGTGATCGGCTGCGACGGCTACGGCTACCTTCAGCGCGACGGCCGGCACGTCAAGATCCCGCAGGTCGGAACGGTCACGATCGGCGACGACGTCGAGATCGGCTCCCAGGTCACGATCGACCGCGCGGCGCTCGACGCGACGGTGATCGGCCGCGGCTCCAAGCTCGGCGACCTCGTCCACATCGCCCACAACACGATCGTCGGCGAGCACTGCCTGATCCTGCCGCTGGCCAAGACGGCGGGCGGCGCCAGGCTCGGCGACGGCGTCGTCCTGGCCGGAGGCGCCGGCGCCGCGGACGGTGTGGTGGTCGGCGACGGGGCGATGCTCGGCGGCAACACGATCAGCTACCGCGACGTGCCGGCCGGCGCGGTCCTGTACGGCGATCCGGCCCGGCCGAAGTCCCGGCAGTTGCGCATCGAGGCGGTGTTGAACCGCCTGCCGCAGATGGAGCGCGACCTCCGTGCGCTGCTGCGAAGCATGGAACGCCGGAGCGAGACGGAATGAGGAGGACGACGTGAGCTGGCGGTCCGAGATCGATGAACTGAAGCGTCGCCGTGAACTGGCGCGGGAGATGGGGGGCGCGGACAAGGTCGAACGCCAGCACCACTTCGGCAAGCTGACCGTCCGCGAACGCATCGACGCGATGATCGACGCCGGCAGCTTCCACGAGATCGGCGAGATCGCCGGCCGTGCCGAGTACACGGAGGACGGCGAACTCGTGTCCTTCCGGCCTTCGAACTTCGTCTTCGGCGTCGGGGAGATCGACGGCCGTCCGGCCATCGTCTCCGGCGACGACTTCACGGTGCGCGGCGGTTCGGCCGACGCCTCGATCCCCGCCAAGCGGACGCGGTCGGAAGGTCTCGCGCTCGAGATGAAGCTCCCCCACGTACGCCTGGTCGACGGCATGGGCGGTGGCGGCTCGGTCAAGACGATCGAGATGGCGGGCCGCACCTACATACCCGAGCTTCGAAGCTGGGAAGTCGTCGTGCGGCACCTGGCGGTCGCTCCATCCGTGTCCCTGGCGCTCGGCTCGGTCGCCGGCATCGGGGCCGCCCGGGTCTGCACCGCCCACTACTCGGTCATCGTCCGCGACACGGCCCAGATGATGATCGCCGGCCCGGCACTGGTCGAATGGGCCGGCGGCGGCACGGTGCCCAAGGAAGAACTCGGACACGCCCGCATCCACACCGCGAACGGAGCGATCGACGACGCGGTGGACACCGAGGCCGAGGCGTTCGACCGCGCCCGCCGGTTCCTCTCCTACCTGCCGACCAACGTCGATCAACTGCCGCCGCGGCTTCCCGAATCGGAGCGCGGCGACGGCCCGGAGCGCCGCGACCCGGAACTGCTCGACTTCGTGCCGCGCGACCCGAAGCGCACCTACCGGATGCGCGAGCTGCTCGGCCGGATCGTGGACCGCGGCTCCTTCTTCGAGATCGGCCGCGACTGGGGCCGGTCCATCATCACCGGTCTGGCGCGCCTGGACGGCTGGCCGATCGCGATCTTCGCCGAGGACGTGAACGTCTACGGCGGCGGCTGGGACGCCGACTCCTGCCGCAAGCTGTCCCGGCTGATCGACCTGGCATCGACCTTCCACCTGCCGCTGCTCCACCTCGAGGACTGTCCGGGCTTCCTGATCGGCCGCGAATCCGAACACACCGCCACGATCCGTTTCGGCTCCCAGGTCCTGGCGGCGCTGGGACAGTGCACGACGCCCTTCTGCTGCGTGGTGATCCGCAAGGCCTTCGGCGTCGCCGGCGGCGCCAACCACAAACCGGGCAGCCACCATTTCCGCTACGCCTGGCCCTCAGGCGACTGGGGCTCGCTGCCGATCGAAGGCGGCATCGAGGTCGCCTACAAGGCGGAACTCGCCGAAGCGGAGGACTACGACGCCCACCTGGCCCGGATCAAGGAACGCCTGAACCGCGTCCGCTCGCCGTTCCGCTCGGCCGAGTACTTCGAGATCGAGGAGATCATCGACCCGCGCGACACGCGGCCGATCCTCTGCCGCTGGGCCAACCTGGTCGCGGGGTCGGTACCCGTCGGCCGGCAGGCCTTCACCTACCGGCCCTGAGCGGGGGCATAGACTAGATCGCCCTGCCCGGGGCGATTCACCGTGCGCAGCCGCGTCCTCATTCGAGCCTTCCTCATCGCAGCCGCCGCGCTGTTCCTCGCCGGCGGCACGGCGTCAGCCGCGAAGAAGAAGAGGCCGCCCTGCGAGGACGGCCGGCAACCCGCGGTCGAGAACCTGCCGCCCCACCACCGGCAATGGACCGAGGAAGTCGCCCTGCTGCTCAGCGACGAGGAGATCCAGTCCTTCCTCTGCCTGTCCCAGGACTACCAGCGGGACGCCTTCATCGCCGAGTTCTGGAAGGCGCGGGACCCCTATCCCGACACGGCCCGCAACGAGTTCCGGGAGCACTGGAGCGAGCGACTGTCCATGGTCCGCCAGTTGTTCGAGAACACGGACGACGAGCGGGCGCGTTACTACCTGCTGAACGGCCCGCCCGGCGTCCACGTGGAAATCTGTCCCAGGCGCTCGGCGACGAGCATCGAGGCCTGGTTCTACGGCTTCCAGGACCTGAGCGAGGTGATGGGCGCGATCTTCTCCCGCCGGCTCCGGCAGGACCAGTACGCGGTCATCTTCTACCGGCGGCTCGGCGTCGGCCCCTGGCGGGCGTGGTATCCGAGCGAAGAACTCAGCACCTCGGCCCTCCAGCCCGGCGGCCGGCTCGACCTGCCGGGCGCCGGCATCGGCGGTCTCCGCCGGGAGGACCTCGGCGCCGGCTGCAAGGAGGAGGAACTCGGATACGCGCTCCGGATCATCCAGATCCTGAACGACTGGGGCGGCATGCTCGGCTTCTTCTACGAGCGGATGATCGGCGAGAAACTGGAACCGATCGAAGCGCCGTCCGACGAGTGGCTGCGGACGTTCGAGTCCTACTCGACCGACCTGCCCTCGGGCGCGCCGGAACTGGCCGCGGCGCTCGACGTCTCCTTCCCCGGCCGCAAGGAGAGCCGGACCGTGGTCCAGACCCTGGTTCAGGTCGAGCCGGAAGGCGCAACCCTCGCCGACCTCGCCGGCGCCCGCTCCTACGCCTTCGAACTGATCGGAGAGGTCCTGCGGGCGGACGCGGACACCGGCGCCGACCGGCTGTTCGAGAGCTTCCGCTACCGCTTCGAGTTCCCCGTCGAAGCTGGCGAGGCGACGGGCGAAACGCAGCCGGCCATGCCCCTCGTCGCCCAGCGCTATCTCCGTCCCGGCGAGTACGAGCTGATCCTGCGCGTCGACGACCTGAACGGCGACGCGGTGTGGCGTCACGCCGAGCCGCTCGAGGTGCCGAGGGTCGAAGCCGCGGGCTGGACGGAGGCCGACCTGGAGCCGATCTTCGCCGAGGCGAACCGCTCTCTTGCCTCCGGCGAGCCGACGATCCGGATCATCCCGCCGGGCGGCGAACTCGTGTCCGGTTACCTGCGCTTCGATACGGCCGTCACGGGCCCGGTCGACAGGGTGCGCTTCACCCTGGACGACAAGGACCTGTTCACGACCAGGCGAGCGCCCTACAGCGTCGACGTGCGGCTGGGCGAACTTCCCCGCAGCCAGATGCTGCGCGCGATCGCCTACGACGTCGAACGCAACCAGATCGCCAGCGACTCCTACCTGATCAACGGTTCTCCCCACCGTTTCGACGTCCGGATCATCGAACCGATCCCGGGCCATGACTACAGCAACAGTCTCCGCATGCGGGCGCAGGTCACCGTCCCCGAGGGTCGCAGCCTGGAGGAGCTCCAGGTCTTTCGCAACGCCGACCAGGTGGCCACGCTCTACGAGGAGCCCTTCACCGTTCCGGTCGAACTGCCCGGCGGTCGGGAACTCACGATCATCCGGATCGTGGGCAAGCTGCTCGACGCCGAAGGCCCGGCCGCCTTCGTCGAGGACACGGCGATCATCAACGGGCCGGCCACGCTCGAGGAAGTGCAGGTCGACTTCGTCGAGCTCTACACGACGGTCGACGACCGCGACCGGCGGCCGCTGCTCGACCTCGGCCAGGAGGCCTTCCAGGTGCTGGAAGACGGCGTACCCCAGGAGATCCTCCGCTTCGAACGGGTCGACGACACGCCGCTCGTGGGGACCATCCTGCTCGACGTCTCGGCCTCGATGGAGGAACGCCTCGCCGAGTCCGTCAAGGCCGCCGCCGACTTCTTCCAGCAGGTGATCACCGAGCGCGACGAACTCTCCATCGTCACCTTCAACGACCGGCCGCACCTCGCATCGCCCTTCACCCGCGACCGGATCGAGTTCGCCAAGGGCCTGATGGGGCTCCGCGCCGAGCGCGGCACGGCGCTCTACGACAGCCTCATCTTCACCCTGTACCACCTGAACGGACTGCCCGGCCAGCGCGCCGTGCTGCTGCTCTCGGACGGCGTCGACGAACACAGTCGCTACGACCTCGACGACGCCCTGGAGTACGCCCGCCGCTCGGAAGCCGCCATCTACGCGATCGGCCTGGCCCTCCCCAGGAAGGCGAAGGAGAGCCCGAAGAAGGTACTGGAACAGTTGGCGCTTGAGACCGGCGGCCGCGCCTTCTTCGTGGAGAGCACGAGCGAACTCGCCGCCGTCTACGACCAGATCGGCCTCGAACTGCGCTCGAAGTACTTCCTCGCCTACCAGTCCTCGAGCACGGCGCCCTCCGATGCGTTCCGCCGGGTCGAGGTACAGGTCGATGAAAGAGGCGCCAGGGCGCGGACGATCCGCGGTTACTACCCGTAGTGACGGGGCGTACACGCTGCGGCTGGGTCAACGACGACCCGCTCTACATCGCCTACCACGACGAGGAGTGGGGGGTTCCGCTCCACGACGACCGCCGGCTCTTCGAGATGCTGGTGCTGGAGGGGGCCCAGGCCGGGCTGAGCTGGTACACGATCCTCAAGAAGCGTGACGGGTACCGGCGCGCGTTCGACGGCTTCGACACGGAGCGCGTCGCCCGCTACGACGACAAGAAGGTCGCGTCGCTCCTGCAGGATCCCGGCATCGTGCGCAACCGCCTCAAGGTGCAGGCAGCGATTGGCAACGCGCGGGCCTGGCTGGACCTCCGAGAATCGGGCTTGGCGTTCTCGGACTTCCTGTGGGACTTCACCGGCGGCAAGCCCGTCGTCAACGCCTGGCGCCGGCTCGAGGACGTTCCCGCCTCCACTCCGGCCTCCGAAGCGATGAGCAAAGCCCTGAAGAAGCTCGGATTCCGCTTCGTCGGCCCGACGATCTGCTATGCCTTCATGCAGGCCGTGGGCATGGTGAACGACCACACGACGACGTGCTTTCGATGGAAGGAATGCAAAGCGCTCGCGGAAGATCTGCGCTGAGCGTGCGAACGGCGCTCGGTACGGCACTGACCCTGTCCGCGGTTGCCGCCGCCTATGCCGGTGACTGGCCGCAGTTCCGTGGGCCGACCGGGCAGGGGCACGCGCCGGACGCGTCCGTTCCGCTTACCTGGAGCGAGACGGAGAACATCGCCTGGAAGGCGCCCGTCCCGGGCCGCGGCTGGTCGTCGCCTGTTGTCGGTGGCGGGCTGGTCTGGCTGACGACGGCGGTGACCTACCGTGACGCCGGGACGTCGCTGCGACTGCTCGCGTACGACGTGGCCAGCGGCGCCACCGCGATGGACGTCGAGGTCTTCGCCGTTTCCGACACGGCCCTCCTGAACCAGAAGAACAGCTTCGCCTCGCCGACGCCCGTCATCGATCCTGACGGCGAGCGCGTCTACGTCCACTTCGGCGCCCAGGGGACGGCGGCGGTCGCCGCGGATGGCGACTCGGCCGGCGAGGTTCTCTGGCGAACCCGCTTCCCCTACACGTCGCAGCACGGGAACGGCGGGTCGCCGATCCTCCACGACGGGCTGCTCATCGTCAGCATCGACGGCTACGACACCGCGTTCCTGGTCGCCGTGGACGCCGGGACCGGCGAGGAGCGCTGGCGGTCCGTGCGGCCTTCGCCGATCTCGCAGGCCTACTCCACGCCACTCGCGATCGAGGTCGGCGACGTGGAACAGATCGTCAACGTCAGCGCCTTTCGCGCTTCAGCCCACGAGCCGGCGACCGGCCGCGAGATCTGGCGGGTCGAGTATCCGGGCGGCTTCTCCAACGTCTCTCGTCCGGCCCACGGCCACGGCCTCGTCTACCTTTCGACCGGCTTCAACGAACCTGTGCTGCTCGCGGTCCGCCCGACCGGCGAAGGAGACGTGACGGACTCGGAGATCGCCTGGCGACTTCGTCGCGGCGCCCCCCTCACCGTGTCGCCGATTCTGGTGGGCGACGAGTTGTACACCGTGACCGACTCCGGCATCGCCACCTGTATCGACGCGTTGACCGGCGACATCCACTGGCAACATCGGCTCGGCGGCAACCACTCCGCCTCACCGATCTACGCCGGCGGTCGGATCTACTTCCAGAACGAAGAGGGAGTCACGACAGTGATCGAGCCCGGCACGACGTTCGAGCAGTTGGGCCGCAACGAACTCGACGGCTCTACACTCGCTTCGACCGCCGTCTCGGACGGCGCCTTCTTCGTCCGCACCGGCACGCATCTGTATCGGATCGAAGAGTCGCACTAGTACGTCCGCGACTTGCAACCTGAAGTGCCTCGAGCGCGTCTACGATTCCGAGAACCGAAAAGGAGCGCCCCATGATCGCAGCCCGAATCCGCCGGATCGTAGAGACGGCCGTGCCTGCCGCACTCACAGCAGTGCTGGCTTCCCTGATGCCGCTCGCGGCCCAGACCGTCGACGCCGCGGGCCACTGGGAAGGTTCGATCGAGACTCCTGGCCAGGCGCTCGTCGTCATGGTGGACCTGGCCGAGACCGCCGGCGCATGGTCGGGGACGATCGACATCCCCGCCCAGGGCGCCGACGGCTTGCCGCTGTCGGGCGTCAGCGTGGACGGCGAGACGGTCAAGTTCACGATCCAGGGCGTACCGGGCGAGCCGACCTTCGAGGGCACGCTGGCCGGCGGCGGGATCACGGGCGAGTTCAGCCAGGGCCCGGCCCGGCTTCCGTTCAGACTCGGCCGGGAAGCGGTCGAGGTCGAGGCGCCGTCGCGCCCGCAGGAGCCGAAGCCGCCTTTCCCCTACGACGCCGAGGAAGTCGAGTACACAGCCCGGGACGTGAAGATCGCCGGCACCCTGACCCTGCCGCCGGGCGACGGCAAGGTCCCGGCCGCGCTGCTGATCAGCGGCAGCGGCGCCCTGAACCGGGACCTCGAACTCGCCGGCCACAAGCCTTTCCTCGTGCTCGCGGATCACCTGACCCGGCTCGGCATCGCCGTCCTGCGGGTCGACGACCGCGGCATCGGCGGTTCGACCGGCAGCACCTGGCAGTCGACATCCCGGGACAAGGCGAACGACGTTCTCTTCGGCGTGCGTTTCCTTCGCGGTCACGACCGGATCGACCCGGAGCGGGTCGGTATGATCGGCATCTCCGAGGGTGGTCTCGTCGCCCCGCTGGCGCTCAACCGGGTCGAGCCGGGGACGATCGCATACGCCGTGCTGCTGGCCGGGCCGGGGGTACCCGGCGGCGACCTGCTGCGCCAGCAGCTCCGGCGAATCGCGGCGGCAAACGGCGCACCGGCGGAGATGATCGAGGAACTCGCCGCCCTTCAGGACAGGGGACTTGAGATCATCGCCTCCGAGATGCCTCCCGCCGAGGCGGAAGCCGCTCTGCGGCAGGTCGCGAAGGAGCAGATGGCGGCCTCGCCCGAGACCGCCCAGCTCAGCGGCGAGGACCTCGAAGCCGCCCTGTCGACCGCGGTCGAAACGAACCTCAGTCCCTGGTTCCGCTTCTTCATCCGCTACGACCCGCAGCCCGCCCTGGGAGGGCTCGCCGTGCCGACGCTGGCCCTGTTCGGCGGCAAGGACACCCAGGTCGACGCGGATCAGAACCAGTCCGCCATGGAGGCCGCCTTCGCCGGCTCCAGCAACACGGACATCACGGTGCGACGCTTCCCCGAGATGAACCACCTGTTCCAGACCGCGGGCACCGGCTCTCCCGTCGAGTACGCGCAGATCGAAGAGACGATGGCGCCCGAGGTTCTCGATCTGATTGGAAGCTGGATCGCCGAGCGCTTCGTCGACTGAGCGCCCGCCGCGATCGAGAGCCCCGAACGACCGGCCGGTCGAATAGAATCCCGATCCGTTGGCGGTGGCAGTTGGCCGACGCCGAAACGACGACACGGACGGTCCGGAATGCCGAAGATCACCTATATCGACCAGGACGGCAGTTCGCGCGAGGTCGAGGCGCCGATCGGGGACTCCGTCATGGAGTGCGCCGTAGACAACGACGTCGACGGCATCGTCGCGGCCTGCGGCGGCAACTGCTCGTGCAGCACCTGCCACGTCTACATCGACGAGGCCTGGGTCAAGGCGGTCGGTCCCCGCCACGAGGAGGAGGAGTTCACGCTCGAATACGGCATCGACGTGCGCCCCACGAGCCGCCTGAGCTGTCAGATCGAAGTGACCGACGAACTGGACGGCTTGGTCGTCCATCTGCCCGCCGAACAGGCGGAGTAGAGCGACCTCCCGTCCAACGAACGCCGCCCCCCAAGGGAGAGGACACGCCATGACGCTCGAACTCACCTTCCTCGGCCATTCCGGCTTCCTGATGAGCGACGGCGACCACACGCTCGCCATCGATCCTTTCCTGACCGGCAATCCGGTGGCGACGATGGCGGCCGGCGACGTGAAGTGCGACGCCATCGCCCTGACCCACGGCCACGCGGACCACTTCGGCGACACCCTGGCCATCGCCCAGGCCAACAACGCGAACGTGATCGCCGCGTTCGAGATGTGCAACTACCTGCAGGAGCAGGGCCACGACAACGTGAACCCCGGCAACCCGGGCGGCCGGATCGAGGCGCCCTTCGGCTGGGTCGCCTTCACCCACGCCTTTCACTCCTCGTCGTTCGAAGGACAGTACATGGGGATGCCCTGCGGACTGGTCGTCCACATGGGCGGCAAGACGGTCTACCACTGCGGCGACACGGGGCTCTTCGGCGACATGAAGCTGATCGGCGAGATCTACCGGCCGGACGCCGCCTGCGTGCCAATCGGCGACCGCTTCACGATGGGTCCGGAGCTGGCGACCAAGGCCGCCGAACTGATCGGCGCACCTGTCGCGATCCCGATCCACTACGACACCTGGCCTCCGATCGCGCAGGATCCCGCCGACTTCGCCCCGGCAGGCGTCGAGGTCAAGGTCATGGCGCCGGGCGATACGCTCGCCGTCTGACCGCGGATCCCCTTCGCC
The DNA here is from genome assembly GCA_965220845.1 of Candidatus Multivorans sp. Taxonomy (GTDB): domain Bacteria; phylum Acidobacteriota; class Thermoanaerobaculia; order Multivoradales; family Multivoraceae; genus Multivorans. The sequence goes on along the minus strand of CBDCRA010000005.1, from coordinate 1,537,447 downwards.
GCGGTCACGCCAATCGTGACCCGGCCGCAACAAGCAACGCAGCCTTCCGTAACAGGAGGCTGACGACGCCATGCTCGTGTTCGACCATGTCAGCAAGTCCTTCGGCGACCTGCGCGCGGTCGACGACCTGTCCTTCGAAGTGGAGGCCGGCGAAGTGTTCGGGCTGCTGGGTCCGAACGGCGCCGGCAAGACGACGGCGATCAACATGGCGGTCGGTCTGCTCGAACCGGACGAAGGGGTGGTCCGTTTCGCGGACGAGGCCTTCGACCGGGACCCACGCGACGCGGAGAATCGGAGGTCGCTGGGCCTGGCGCCGCAGTCCATCGCCCTCTACGAGCAGATCGGCGGCGCCGACAACCTGCGCTTCTTCGGCCGCCTCCACGGTCTGCGGGGAACCGACCTGGAAGAACGGGTCGTCGCCTGCCTCGACTTCGCCGACCTGACGGACGTCGGGAAGAAGGTCGTCTCCAAGTACTCGGGCGGCATGAAGCGGCGGCTCAACCTGGCGGTCGCGATCATCCACGATCCGGAACTTGTCCTGCTCGACGAACCGACGGTCGGCGTCGATCCCCAATCCAGAAACGCGATCTTCGAGCGCGTCGAACAGCTTCGGGACGCGGGCAAGCAGGTCGTCTACACGACCCACTACATGGAAGAAGCACAGCGCCTCTGCGACCGGGTCGCGATCATCGACCGGGGCCGGCTGATGGCGCTCGACACGGTGCCGGCGCTGATCGACGCCCACGGCGGCCCCGGCAACCTGGTCGTCAGGACCGGCGACAGCGAATCACGCCACGAGACGACCGATCCGCTCGGAACGCTGGCCGAGGTCCAGGCCCGGCAGGCGGTGGATCACTTTCAGTACCTCCCGCCGGATCTGGAAACCGTCTTCCTCAATCTCACCGGCAGGGCGCTGCGGGACTAGAGCCGCCAGGAGACCCCGTGAACAAGATCGTCGCCATGGCCGCGAAGGACATCCACATCCTCTTCCGGGACAAGCTGGGCTTCTTCTTCACCGTCTTCTTCCCGCTGATGATGGCGATCTTCTTCGGCGCCATGTTCGCCGGCCTGAGCCGCGGGCCCGCGAACATTCCGATCGCCCTTGTCGACCAGGACCGGACTTCCGCCTCGGAGCGCTTCATCGAGCGGCTCGGGCAAGCCTCCGGGCTCGCTGTCGAACAGATTCCCCGCGAGGAGGCCCTGGAGCAGGTGCGGCGGGGCCGGACGGCAGTCATGGTCACCCTGACGCCCGGGTTCGGCGCCGCTCTGGACAATCCCTTCGTGACGACGCCCGAAGTCGAGATGACCGTCGATCCCACGCAGTTCGCCGTGGCCGGGATGGTCCGGGGCGTCCTGCTGGAGGCGGCCGGGGCCGAGCTGCAGGCGTTCATGAGCGATCCGTCGAGGATGCAGGCAACCAACGATCAGAACAGGCGCCTGATCGAACAATTCTCCGCGCCATCGGCCGCCCGCGACGACCTGCTGACCGTTCTCGACCAGATCCCGCGTATTCCGGCTCTGGTCGACGAAGCCGGGCTTGGCTCGGTCGCCACCGGCGCGCCCGGCGGCTTCGGCCCACCACTCGAGATCGAGCAGACGGAGGTCCAGGCCGAGCGCCCGGGTCCGACGAACTCCTATGCCACATCCTTCGCGCAGGCGATGCTCTGGACGCTGATCGGCGGGTCGGTGTCCTTCAGCATGTCGATCGCCATCGAACGGAGCCGCGGCACGCTGATGCGACTGCTCGTGGCGCCGATCACGGCCCGTCACCTCCTCGCGGCCAAGGGGCTGGCCTGCCTCGGCGCGACCCTGTTCACGAGTACGGCGCTGATCACGCTGGGGATCACCGTGTTCGACGTCAGGCCCACGTCCTATCCGCTGCTGGCTCTTGCCCTTCTCTGCGGCTCGATCTGCTTCTGCGGCATCATGATGGCGCTGAGCGTCATCGGTGGCACGGAGCAGGCGGCCGCCGGCATCGGCTGGGGCCTCTCACTGCCGCTGTCCATGCTGGGCGGCGGCATGGTGCCCCTGTTCCTGATGCCGGAGTGGATGCAGACCCTCGGCAACATCAGCCCGATGAAGTGGACGCTGATGGCCTACGAGGGCGCGATCTGGCGCGGTTTCACGCTGAACGAGATGCTGCTGCCGTGCGCCGTGCTGGTGGCCATCGGCGTTCTCGCCTTCACGCTCGGCGCCAGGAACCTGCGCTGGGACACCGGTTGAGCCCTTGACCGGCCCCCTGCTCGTCATCGGTTCGGTCAACTACGACCTGATCTTCCGGCATCCCCGCCTGCCCCAGGCCGGCGAGACGATCTCCGGCGCGGAACTGTTCACGTCCTGCGGCGGCAAGGGCGCGAACCAGGCGGTGGCGGCGGCGCGCTGCGGTGCGAGCACGCCAGGCGCGCCAGGCAGGACGGCGCCGCCGGTCCTCTTTTGCGGCGCGATCGGCAACGACTCCCACGCCGAGACGCAGCTCCGAACCTTCGAGGAGGACGAAGTCGGCATCCGGCATCTCCTGGTGCTCGACGACATCCACACCGGCCTGTCGGCGATCTGGGTCGAGGCCGGCACGGGCGACAACCGGATCATGAATGCTCCCGGAGCGAACGGGCGGCTCACCGCGGACGCCCTGGCCGAAGCGCCCATCGAGGACGCAGGCTTGCTGCTGATCCAGAACGAGACGCCGGCCGACGGCGTCCGGAGCGCGGTCGAACGAGCGCACGGCGCGAACGTGCCGGTGATCTGGAACCCGGCGCCGATCGACGAGGCGAGCGACCCGGGGCTCGATCCCCGGCACGTCGCATGGGTCACGCCGAACGAGGTGGAGTGTGCCGTGCTGCTCGGCCGGCACGGCGAGCGCATCGATGTCGAGAGCGCCGCCGACGCCGCCTCGGAACTTCTGGAGGCGGGCTACGGCGGCGCCGCCCTCACCCTGGGCCCGGCCGGCGTCCTGCTGGCCGAGCCGGGCTCGGCGCCCACGCTGGTGCCCGCCCCCGAGGTCGACGCGGTCGACACGACCGGTGCCGGCGACGCCTTCAACGGCGCCTTCGCCGCCGCCCTGCTCGCGTCGTCCGACAGCCGTGAGGCCGCCGCATTCGGCGTCCGCTACGCCAGCGATTCCGTGACCCGGCACGGCACGCAGACCTCCTTCGCTCGCTGGTAGCCCGTCCACTTCCGCTGGGTGCGCGGGTCTTCCGACCCGCTGTCGCCGAAGGCGGCATCAACTCGCCGGGCGAAGCCCGACCAATCCTGCCGTGTGCACGGAGCCTCCAACCCGCTGCTACCGTAGCGCCGTGACCGTCGCGGCAACCAGCAGGCTGGCCCTCCTGGGCGGAACCCCGGTCCGCACCGCCCCCTGGCCCCAATGGCCCGCGCGGGGCTCGGACGAGGAGCAGGCCGTCCTCGCCGCGCTCCGCGACGGCGACTGGGGCGGCTTCCCGCTGCCGAACGAACGCTCGGCAACCTTCGCCGCCGCCTTCGCCGAACGCCACGACTGCGAACACGCCCTCTGCGTCGCGAACGGCACCGTCTCGCTCGAAGTAGCGCTTCAGGCATTGGGCGTCGAACCAGGCGCCGAGGTCATCGTGCCGGCCTACACGTTCGAGGCGACCGCCTCCGCGGCCCTGTTCTCGGGCTGCGTCCCCGTCTTCGCCGACATCGACCCGGACACCTGGTGCATCGATGTCGAGTCCGCGGCGGCCCTGGTGACTGAGCGCACCCAGGCGATCGTGCCGGTCCATCTCGCGATGACCGTCGCCGACCTGGACGCGATCGGCGCGTTCGCCGAGACGCACGGGCTCGCCGTGCTGGAGGACTGCGCCCACGCCCACGGCGCCCGCTGGCGCGGCCGCGGCGTGGGCTCCTGGGGCGACGCCGGTTCCTTCAGCTTCCAGTCCTCGAAGCTGATGACGGCCGGCGAAGGCGGCATCGTGACGACCTCGGACGAGACGACTCTCGACCGCCTCCACGCCCTCGTGAATTGTGGCCGCCAGCGGCCCGGCGCCGCGGAGCCGGCCCCGGTCATCGGCCACAACTACCGAATGACCGACCTGCAGGCCGCGATCCTCGAAGTCCAGCTTGATCGGCTCGACCACCAGCACGAGGTCCGAGCGCGAAACGCCAGCCGCCTGCGCGCCGCGATCGAGGACATCGACGGGCTTGTGAACCTCCGGATCGACGACCGGGTGACGACCCAGGCGATCTACCAGTTCGTGTTCCGCTTCGACAGCGAGGCCTTCGCCGGCCTCGACCGCGACACCTTCGTTGCCGCGCTGGCGGCCGAGGGCGTGCCGGCCGACGGCCGCTTCTACGAGTCCCTGCCCGTCAGCGAACTGCTCCGCCCCGACCCGGTCCGCTACCCCGCCTGGAGCAAGGCACTCGCACGGAGGCCCGCCGCCGACTGCCCCAACGCCGAGCGTGCCGCCTACCGCGAGTCCGTCTGGCTGCCCCACCAACTCCTGCTGGGCACCGAGTCCGACGTCGACGACATCGTCGAGGCCGTGCTCAAGGTACAGCGCGCTGCCGCCGACCCCGCCGGGCTCGAGACCGCACACGTCGAGCGGCTTCGGCAAGCGCGATCGGCCCGCTAGCCGCACACACCCTGCGACGCGGCAGAGCCGACCGTACCTCTGCAGGGCAGGTAGGCGGCTAAGCCCAGGTCAGCGTACTGGTGCTCTGACCGAAGGCGTCCGTCTCGACGCCCATCGACTGCAGCAGCGTCACGTACAGGTTGCAGAGCGGCGCGTTGTGCCTGCCTTCGTGGACGATGTGCTGCCCGTGGCTGAAACCGCCGCCGGCGACCAGGATCGGCAGGTCCTTCGGCTCGTGGGAGTTCGCGTTGCCGAGGTTGCTGCCGAAGAGCACGGCCGTGTTGTCGAGCAGCGAGCCGTTGCCGTCGCTACGCTCGCCCAGGTCGGTCAGGAGATCGTCGAAGCTCTCGACGATCTCGGTCTCGATCTTCTTGAGCTGCGCGATCTTCGACGGATCCTGGCCGTGGTGCGACAGGCTGTGCTGATCGAAGTTCACGCCCGGGACGTCGATCACGACGCCGTGATCCTGGATCATCAGGCTGACGACGCGTGACGAGTCGGTCTCCAGGATCAGCGGGATCATCCGGAACATCAGCTGGATGCGGCCGATCAGATCGGAGCGCGGCGGGATGTCGACCGGCGGCTCGACATCGACCACCGGCTTCGGCTTCTGCTGCCAGGCCTTGACCTCCGCGAGGTCGAGTTCGGCCGTGCGCACCGCATTGAAGTAGGAGTCCAGCTTCACCTGATCGGCCAGGCTCACGCGCCGTCGCAGCGACGACGTCTGCGACTTGAGGCGGTCCAGAATGCTGCCGCCGTCGTTCAGGCTCTGCTTCTCCCGCTCGACTTCCTCCGGCGTCCCCTGCAGGAACAACTGCCGGAACAGATTCGCCGGGCTGGTCTCGGCCGGCACCATGGCGCCGCTCCTGGTGTAGGACTGGCTCTGCGGAGCGGCCGTGCCGAGCACGACGGACGGGAAGCGGGTCGTGTACCCGAGATGGTTCGCGGCCACCTGGTCCATCGAGATCGTGTTCCGGAAACCGTCGAGGCCGGGCCGCCGGGCGGCCGTCAGGAAGGTGATCTCGGAGTTGTGCGGCTGCCGGCCGGTCTGCTCTTCGTGCGAGAACCCGGAGAACAGCGTGAAGTTGTCGCGGTGCTTCTCCAGCAGCGACAGGTACTCCGTCGTCTCATAGCCGGCGCCGGCCGTCTCGGGGAACCAGGCCTCCTTGTAGAGGCCGAGGGTGTTGCAGATGTTGACCATCCGCCGGGGTCCGGTGGCCGCGGCGCGGGCCAGCCCCGGGGTCATCGACTCGAGCATGGGCAGGGCGAGAGCGACGCCCGAGGCGCGCAGGAAGGTGCGGCGGTCCAGTGGCTGTCTCAGGTTCATCGCTACCTCGTTCTGAAGAGGTCGCTCTTCGTGACCTCGTGAATCATCGTCCTGAAGGGATATCCCCCGTCGCTCAGCTTCTCAACGACGTCCTCGACGCCGTCCCGGTCCGCGAACTCGATCTCGGCGCCCGTCGAGTAGACGAGAAGCTGGGACACGAGGTGTCGCGCCACCTGCTCCACGTCCCTGCCGAGCAGCGCCTTGTACTCCTCGATCCCGGCGAAGGCCTCACCGTCGGCGGTGATGCCCGAGGCATCCACCGGGGGTCCCTGCTTGTACGGCATCGGATAGACGAATCCGTCCGGCGTCGTGCCTTCGCCGCCGGCCGCGCGGTAGTTCGTGCGGAAGCCGCCGATCACGTCGAAGGACTCGAGGGCGAAGCCCGGCGGATCGATCACCCGGTGACAACTGTTGCAGACGGGCTCGTTGCGGTGCTTCGCCAACTGCTCGCGGACCGTCACCGCGCCCCGGGTGTCCGGTTCGAGGGCCTCGACGCTCTCGGGCGGAGGCGGCGCCGGCTGGCCGAGCAGATTGGCCAGCACGAAGTTGCCGCGCGGAATCGGCGAGGTGATCGTGCCGTTGGCCGTGATCTTGTGGATGCTGGCCTGAGTGATCAGGCCGCCGCGGACGCTGTCCGCCGGCAGCGCCACCTTGCGCATGTGCTGTCCCTCGACCTCCGGGATGCCGTAGTGGTCGGCCAACCGCCGGTTGAGGAACGTGAAATCGGCGTCGATCAGGCTGCCCACGCCGTGATCCCCGGCGATCAGCTCGGCCAGGAACAGTTGTGTCTCCCTGGCCATCGCCTGCCCCAGGCGGTCGTCGTACTCCGGATAGAGCCCGGAATCCGGATTCGTCGCCTTCATCTCATACAGCCTGAACGCCTGGCCCGCGAAGTCGTGGACGAAGCGCTCCGACCTGGGATCGTCGAGCAGACGTTCTACCTGAGTCGCCAGGACTCCCGGGTCGGAAAGGCTGCCGTCGCCGGCGCGGGCCAGCAGTTCATCGTCCGGCAGGCTCCGCCAGAGAAAGTAGGAAAGGCGGGACGCCAGCGCGTGATCGTCCAGCCGTCCCGGATCGCCGGTCTGGAACAGGAAGGGCGGAGCGCTGAGCATGGCGCGGAGCGGAATGCGCACCGCTTCGATGAACGGCCGGCCGCTCTCGAGAAGCGGTTGGGCCAGGCTCGCATAGGCCTTGAGTTCGCCTTCAGCGAGCGGACGCCGGAAAGCCCGCGGCCCGAAGCCCGCAACGACGTCCACCACGTGCTCGTACGGCGCCTTCGTCAGGACGACGTCGCCGGCATCGTCGAAGTCGACGCCGGCCAGCAGCTTCCGGGCGCTCGGCGGCGGCCAGTCCTCGAACAGCGGACCCTCGATCACGAGCGACCGGAGCGCGATCCCCTCGCCCTTGTAGTTCTCCACGTTCCTGTCGGGCGGGTAGTAGTCGAAGTACTCGCCCGGCGGCGGGTCCGCCTCGGCAAGCGAGGGGGCGAGGAGGTCTCCCGGGCGCAGGAAGGTCTCGAACTGCACCGTCCGCGGCGTCTCGCCGACCAGATCCCAGGAGGCGATCAGCTCGTCGAGCGAGGCGGCGGCCGCCTGCTTCGACCCCCGGTAAACGGTCAGCGTCACCGGCCCCCTGGCCTGGTACGCCCAGCCCTCGATCGTCGCGCGATAGCGGCCCGCGTAGGGCACGTTGTAGCCCTCGGTCTCCGAGTGCATCAGGTACGTGGACCCGCCGTCGACGAACATGACGGCCGCATCGTCCAGCATCTTCGTGATCCCGCCGCCCAGGATCTCCGCCTTGCTCATGTAGGTGAGGTAGGTCGAGTCGCCGTAGGCGATCTCGCGCCTGCCGGTAGCCGGCCGCGGTCCGATCTTGATCGCCTCGTCGAGCGCCCGGTCCGCCACTTCGAGATAGCTGCGGACATGAAGAGGCGACATGCTCTGGTTCGCCGCCACGGTGTCGAAGCCGCCGGAGTCGGCCTCGGCCGGCAGCGACTGGCTCAGTTCCATCGCCACCGCCTCGTCGATGGCGAGCAGATCCTGGATCGTGTAGGCGTACTCGAGCCGGGTCAGGCGCCGCAGCGGAACGCGCTGGCCTCCGCGGGAGGCCAGATTCGCTTCGACCAGAGCCCCCTTCAGCGACGCCAGCGCCGCCTCGATCAGTTCGGCTTCGGGCTTAGGCGCCTCCGGAGGCGGCATCTCGCCGTTGGCGATGCGATCGTGAATGCGCTGCCAGGTGCGGAACGTCCTCGCGTCCGTCAGATCGTGGCTCAGCCGTGTGATGCTGAGCGGCGTCGCGGTCCGGTTTCCGTGACAGCGGATACAGGAACGGTCGACCAGCGGCGCCACGCCCTCGAAGAATCCGGCGGCCTCCGTGGGCGCCGCGGTCTCCTGCGCCGATACGGCCGGCACGAGCAGGACGAACGGCAACGCCGCGACCGCAATGCGATTCTGCTTCATCCCTCTACCCTTCCGCCACCGCGCACCGGGGTGGCTGGCAACTCGGTCAAGAACTTGTAACACCCTACCACTTTTGGGCCGCCTCAGCCGTTGCCCTGAAGCGGCAGAACGGCCCCGACGTGGTCCCGGATCCACTTCGCGTCGAACCACTCCAGGGGGTCGACCGGCAGGCCGCCCACGAGCACGGCGAAGTGCAGGTGATCGCCGCCGGCGAGCCCGGTCTCGCCGCTGAGTCCCAGGCGCTGGCCGGCGTCGACCGACTGACCGGTCTCGACATCGATTCGGGACAGGTGCGAATAGAGCGTCTGCAGGCCGTAGCCGTGATCGACGACGACGGTGTTGCCGTAGATGCCGAAGTACTCCGTCATCACGACTACGCCCGAGTTCGCGGCCGGGACGTCGTCCTGCACACGCGAAGCGAGATCGAAGCCGAGATGGTCCTGCGTATCGACGACGCGGCCCTCGTAGACGTACTGCCTGCGGGTCGCGAACTGGTCCATGACCTGGGTGTTACGCATCTGCAGGAATGGTCCGCTCCACAGCTGACGCGGCGCCGAGCCGGAAGCGACCTCGACCAGCCTCTCCGCGTTCATCCGCCGGAGATCTCCGTTCAGCATGAGGTAGTTCTCGAGCAGGCTGCCGCGGTCCTCGAGTTCAGGCGTCCGGGACATGATCGCCGGCACCACGCGGGCCATGAAACCGTCGCTCAGCCGGATGGTCGAGGACCGCAGCGGCGAGGGCTCGACCTGCCGGAGGAATCGCACGCTTGCCTCGTTGCCGAGCTCGTCGCGCGCGACCAGCCGGAAAGGCGATGGATCGGCGCTGTCGTACGGAACGCCGAACAGGACGAAGCGCTCCTGGGGCCCGCCGCCGGGAAGCGGATGACCAGGGAACCGGTAGGGGCCTGCCTCCACTCCGCTCTCGACCGCGCTGTCGCCGACCAGGTAGCGAAGCACGCCGCTGCCGGACTGCGTGGGCGTCGCCGTCACCCGCACCGAGCTCAACTCCGGCGGCCGGAACCGGACGGGCAGGGTGAGCTCGGCCACCCTGGGCCGGGGCCGGCGCAAGAGAGTCCCCGGGCGTTCGACCGTGACGCGCACCGTTGCCTCGCCTTCGGCCAGGCCGGGCGTCGGCACCCTGCCCACTTCGACCTGGAGCGTCGCCTCGGATACCGGATTGCCGCCAAGCGACCACGGGCCGGGCGCACGGTGGCTCCGCTCTTCGAGCAGCACGGACTCCCCGCCCTGGATCAACTCGACCCGAATCGAACCGAGACCGCGGCCGCCAGCTTCCGCCACGGACGTCACGACGGTCCTGGGGCCGATCCCGGGCAGGTCGGACCTGATCGTGACGACGGGTTCCGGCCCAACGCGTATCCACAGCACCGCGCCGGCGGCAACCAGGGCCGCAACGAGGATCGCCGCCATCGCCGCCCAGGGCGGCCGGCCTCGCCGGCGCGGTTCCAGGCGAACGGCCTCCCTTCCCGAGAGCGCCAAGACCCGCGGTCCGTCAGTCGACCTGGAGCAACTCGACCCAGTTGCCGTCCGGGTCCTCGATCATCGAGATCTTGATGCCGGGACGAATCTCGCGCGGCGAGATGACGATCTTGCGCCCCGCCTCCTCCGCCTGAGCCGTGGCCTCGTCCAGGTTCGAGACGAACAACGTCCAGTACCGGTAGCCCGTCGCCCCGCCGATGCCTCCTGGCGGCGACGAGGCCGCCGGCGCTCTCGACAGCGATACGAGCTTGATCAGGCTCGTACCGCAGAGCAGACGGTGCATCGTTCCGCCCGGCATCGGCATCTCGCCCTGATCGTCGAGCCCCAGAATGTCGCGGTAGAAGTGAAGCGACGCCTCCGCGTCGCGCACCACGATGCCGAGATCGATCGAGTCCTTCGTCAGTTGTACGCCCAAAAGCAGCCTCCTCCTGATCTGTCGTGGCGGCGGATGTTATCCGGGTGCGCGGGTCCTCTGACCCGCTGCCGCCGAAGGCGGCTTCGACACGCGCCGGCCGTCAGGCCGGCTCCGCTTTGGCGGCCCCTACCGATCGACTCGCCGGGCTTCTCCCTCCCGCTGGCGCGACACGACACCGCGGAAGAGCAGGAGAACGCCAACCGCCATGACGGCGAGCGGCCAGAAATCGAGGACGTCGTCCACCCAGACGAAGTCCGGAAGACCGGCGATGACGAGGAATCCGCCGGGGATCAGCGGCCACCAGCGGTGCACCCTCTCGTAGACCAGGGAGATGGCGTAGATCAGCAGGAAGCCGACGCCGATACCGAAGGCGGCGCTTTCGCCGTCGATGACGAACATCGACTCCGAGTACATGTCGTCGTACGCCAGCCCGGCGCCGAGCCCGATCAGGATTCCGCCCGGAATCAGGAGCCCGAACGCCCTCTTGTAGAAGTAGCCCGCCATGAAGATCCCGCCGACCAGAATCAGGAACAGATGGTCGGGCGAGCCATCCAGTCGCTCCAGCGCCAGCAGGGCGCCGCCCAGCACGATCAGAGCCAGACCGGCCGCAACCTGGCCGGCCAGACCGGGGCCGGCGTCCGCCGCCGGAGGATCCGGCGGCTGCGCCGGCGGTTCCGGCGGTTCCGGCGGCGCGGCGGAGGTCGACGATTCGGCCGCGGAGCCTGCGGGCGAAGAGGTGTCGTCGTTCATCTCGTCATGTTCCATCAAGTCGTTCCTCCCTGCTGCACTCTACGCACGATCACCCGGCGAGGTTCCATCCACTTCGCCTTCGACCACAACCCGTTGCCCCGGACGACGAGCCTGTCGGCGCGCCGGCCTTCCGGCCGGCGACGGGCCTGTCGGTGCGCCGGCCTTCCGGCCGGCGACGGGCGTGTCGGTGCGCCGGCCTTCTGGCCGGCGACGGGCCTGTCGGTGCGCCGGCCTTCTGGCCGGCATTCCGCTGGTACGCTTGCCCCATGCCTGTCTTCGAACGGGGCGATACGCGGATCGAGTGGTGGGAAGCCGGCGAGGGCTTTCCCGTGCTGCTGTTCGCGCCGGGCGGCATGCGCTCGGCGGCCGACATCTGGGGAACGAGCCCCTTCGACCCGCGCGAAGCGCTCTCGGCGTCGTTCCGGGTCATCTCGATGGACCAGCGCAACGCCGGCGGGTCCACGGCGCCGGTAACCGCCGCCGACGGCTGGCATTCGTACACGGACGATCACCTCGCGCTGCTCGATCACCTGGGTGTCGAGCGTTGTCACGTGATGGGCGGCTGCATCGGCTCGTCCTACTGCCTCGGCGTCCTCCAGGCCGACGCATCCCGGGTCGGCGCCGCCGTGCTCCAGAATCCGATCGGCCACCACGAGAACCAGGACCTGTTCTACGAGATGTTCGACACCTGGGCCGACGCCCTGCTCGAACACCGGGACGACGTGGATCCCGCGGCGCTGCGCCCCTTCCGCGAGCGGATGTACGGCGGCGACTTCACGTTCAACGTGGAGCGCGACTTCGTGGCCGGAATCGAGACGCCGCTCCTGATTCTGGCCGGCGACGACGCCTACCATCCCCGGCCGATCGCCGAGGAGATCGCCGCCCTGGCACCCAACAACGAGATGATCCTCGAGTGGAAGAGCGAGGAGGCGGCAAGCGTCGCCGCAGCCAGCGTGAGAGCCTTCCTGGAGCGACACACACCGTAGCCATCCGAAGGGGAACCAAATGATCGGAGCAACTCTGCTCGGAGCGGTCCTGGCACTGGGGGCTCCACCAGGGCCGGCCACGCCGACCGAGGCCCGGCAGACTGAGAACCTCCCGGAGGGCCCGCTCGGTCGGGGCGTCGGCGAACTGAGCGACGTCGTCGAGGTCACCGTGGTCAACGTGGACGTCATCGCCACCGACCGCAACGGGCGCCCGGCGGAAGACCTGTCGCGCCAGAACTTCCGGGTCTTCGACGACGGCCAGCCGGTCCAGCTCAGCTACTTCAGCCGCGGCGGGGGCGCCGACGCCGCCGACCCGGAACTCCTGCGCGAGCCGCTCTCGATCGCGTTCTTCTTCGACAACACCCATCTCACGGTCGCCAGCCGCTCCGCGGTGATGGACCAGATCAAGGACTTCGCCCGCGGCCAGCTCGAAGCCGGTGACCGGGACGTCCCCGTCTACGCGATGGTGGTCGCCTTCGACGGCGAGCTGCGACTGCTCCAGGACCTGACCACGGACTACATCGCCCTCGCCCAGGGGCTGAACCGGGCCGAGGCCGCACACCAGGTCTTCACCGAAGCCCAGGGCCTCAAGCGAAGGTCGCAGGAGAGTTTCCTCCAGTTGATGGACCAGTTGAACGGCCGGCGCCAGGAGTCGGCCGGCAGCATCGGCGCCCTGCGCGCGACGCTCGCCGAGTTGCTCGCCTACGCGCGCGTCGTGCACCAGGACAGCGCCCGCACCGCCGATGCGATCGAGGATGTCGTCGAGTCGCTGGCCCTGGTTCCCGGACGCAAGGCCTTCTTCCTGATCAGCGACGGCTTCGCGTCGCGGCCGTTCGACCGCCTGCTCCAGAACGTGCAGAAGCGCGTGGCCGGCCGCCGGGAAGAAACCGGCATCGAGCTGATGCAGAACCGCGAGGTCGACGCGCCGGAGGGCTTCGACGCACCGAACAACCTCTACACGAGAAACTCGAACATCCAGGGCACCGCGGCGCTCACCACCACCTCCTTCCAGCAACACCTGTCCGCCTTCGATCTCGGTGACCGGTACGTCGGCCTGGCCGCGCTCGCGAACTCCCACCGCGTCTCCTTCTACGCCTTCAAGCCGCCCGACGTCGAGGTCGCCGCGGCGGCGCTGTCCGAGCGCGTATCGGACCAGCAGAAACTCACCTACCTCTCCGACCTCCGCGGCGTGCTGAACGGCTTGGCCCACGACACCGGCGGCCGCTCCTGGGTTTCCGGCCGCAACGTGGAGACGTTCTTCGACCAGGTGGCGGCGGATCTCGGTTCCTACTACTCGCTCGGCTACGTGCTCGACGAATTCGTCGAGGGTTCGATCCACGAGGTTCGCATCAGGCCCCGGCCGCGGAACCTGCGGCTGCGCCACCGGACGAGCTACGTGGCAAGGTCTCTCCGCGAGCGGCTGGCCGAGCGGACCGTCGGCGCCCTGCTGCTCGGCTGGACCGAGAACCCCCACGGACTTCACATCGACAGCATCCAGTGGGACACCGGCGGGGGCGGCTTCTACGACGTCGACTTCACCGTCTCCGTGCCCCTCGACAGCCTCGTCATGCTCGAGCAGGCGGGACAGCGCACCGACCAGGTCCGCGTGGTCGCCGTCGTGCTCACCGAGGACGGCGAGCAGTTGACGCCGAGCCACATCGTCCTGCCCCTGGCCATCCCCGACCGCGACTGGTCGGAGGCCCGGGACCAGTTCTTCGCCGTCAGCTTCGAATACCCCATTCCGCGCGGCAGCCATCGGGTCGCCATCGGCCTCTGGGACGAGAACGGCGGCAACGGTTCCTACATCAGGAGAGAATTCAGTGTGCGCTGACCTTGAAACCACCCCCGGACCCGCTCACCTCACCGAGACCGAGCTGACCGCCGGTTTCGGCCATGTCCTGGCCTCCCCCGCCGACGGCGGCACGCTGGAGATGATCGTCCGGCGGCCCGCGGTCGATCAGCGGGAGACCCTCGATGAGGGACGCCTCACCACCGAGGAAGGCCTCGAGGGAGATTCCTGGAAGAAGCGCCGCGGCTACTCCCTTCCCGACGGCTCACCCGATCCCGACGCGCAGATCACCCTGACCAACGCGCGGTTCGCCGACCTGATCGCGGGTACGCGGGACCGGTGGCCGCTTGCCGGAGACCAGCTCTACGTCGACCTCGACCTGAGCGAGAGCAACCTGCCGACGGGCACCAGGCTCCGCATCGGCGAAGCGACCATCGAGGTCACGGCCCTCCCCCACACCGGCTGCAGCAAGTACCGGCAGCGATTCGGGCTGGAGGCGCTCAAGTTCACCGCCACGCCGGAGGGCAGGTCGCGGCATCTGCGCGGCATCTACGCCCGCGTCGTCGAACCCGGAGCGCTGCGCGTCGGCGACACGATCGAGAAGGTGGATTGACGCCCGTGGCGATCACCAGGGGAGTCCGGCAACTCGTCGCCGAGGCCGACGCCGCGGTCGAAACGGTCACGGCCGCGGACGCGCTCGACCGGCAGCGGAACGGCGCCCTCATCGTCGACCTGCGCGACATCCGCGAGCGGGCCCGCGAGGGCTTCATCCCGGGCTCCTTCCACGCCCCCCGGGGCATGATCGAGTTCTGGGTGGATCCCGGCAGCCCCTACTTCAAGGAGGCCTTCGGCGGCGACCGGGAGTTCATCTTCCATTGCGCCAGCGGCTGGCGCTCCGCGCTCGCGACGAAGGCGGTCCAGGACATGGGGCTCGCCCCCGTGTCCCACATCGATGGGGGCTTCACGGCCTGGAAGAAGGCCGATGCGCCCGTGCTGCGGACGGAGGACGGCCGGGAACCGAGAGCTTGACAGTACGGCAACGATTCCTTACCCTCTGCGCCCGTTCAAAGCCGACACGCAAGATGCTCGTCCTCCTCACCTTCGCCTCGACCGCTCCCCTCGCGAAGGGTCACTGCCGCGGCGCGAAGCGTCCGGGACAGGATCCTGGGTGACCTGGTAGATCGAGAACGCATCTTCTCCTAGAGGCCGGCCATCCAGAGGGATGAGCCGGCTTTTCAGTTTCCTGGAAGCGTAAACCCACCCAAGGAGACATCGCAATGGAACTCCAGACCGTCGACGCCGACAGCGAGTGCCCCGAGTGCTTCGAGGCCGTGAGCCTCAAGGCGGTGATGCAGCACGAGATCGTCCAGTGCGCCGGCTGCGGCGTCGACCTGGAGGTGATCGAACTCGACCCCGTAGCCCTGGAACTTGCGCCGGAAGAGGAAGAGGACTGGGGAGAGTAGCGAAGCCGAGATGCGCATCGGAGTCCTCTACAGCCGGGTCCGGCCCGAAGAGAAGCTGCTGTTCGCCGAACTCGAGCGTCGGCCGGCCGACGTCGAGCTGATCGACGACCGCAAGGTCGTCCTCGCACTCGGCGGCAGCAGCGCGCTCGAGCCGTCCTTCGACTTCGATGTCGTCCTCGACCGCTCGCTCAGCTACAGCCGGGCTCTGGCCAACCTGCGCGTCCTCGCCGACCGCGGCGTAGCCACCGTCAATCCCGCCTGCGTGATCGAGAACTGCGGCGACAAGGTCCGCACGTCGAGCCTGCTCCAGGCGGCCTCGGTGCCGACGCCCGAAACCCGCGTAGCCTCGACGCCTGAGGCGGCCCTGCTCGCGATCGAGGAACTCGGCTACCCGGTCGTCATGAAGCCCACCGTCGGATCCTGGGGCCGCCTGATCGCGCGCATCAACGACCGGGACGCCGCCGAAGCTCTGCTGGAGCACAAGAGCACGCTCGGCTCCTACCAGCACTCCATCTTCTACCTGCAGCGCTACGTCGACAAGCCGGAAAGGGACATCCGGGCCTTCGTGGCCGGCGGCAGGACCCTCTGCGCGATCTACCGCCGGGCGCCGCACTGGATCACGAACACGGCGCGCGGCGCCTCCACCGAGAACTGCCCGGTGACGCCGGAGATCGACGATCTCTGCCGGCGAGCCGCGCGCGCCGTCGGCGGCGGCCTGCTGGCGGTCGACCTGGTGGAGGACCGCGACCGCGGCCTGCTGGTGCTGGAAGTCAACCACACGATGGAGTTCCGCAACTCGATCGCACCCACCGGCGTCGACATCCCCGCGCGCATGATCGATTTCGTCGAACGCGTGGGCACCGTGGGCTGGGACGAGGCCCAGGAACCGGAGGCGGCATGACTCTCCGCGCATCGATCGTCGGCGGATCCGGCTACGCCGGCGGCGAGCTGCTGCGGCTGCTGCTCGGCCACCCCGGGTTCGAGGTCGCCCAGGTCACTTCGCGGCGGCTGGCCGGCTCTTTCGTGCACTTCACCCATCCGAACCTGCGCGGCCACAGCGATCTCCGCTTCTCCACCGTGGACGAACTTGAGCGCTGCGACCTGCTCTTCCTCTGCCTGCCGCACGGCAACGCGGCCAGGGACATCGACCTCTACTCCGTACTCGCGCCGAAAGTCGTCGATCTCTCGGCCGACTTCCGGCTTCGTTCGGCCGAGGCATGGGAGAACTGGTACGGCGACCCCCATGCCGCGCCGAAGTGGCTCGACCGCTTCGTGTACGGCCTGCCCGAGCTGGACCGCGAGGCAGTGGCCGGCGCCGACCTCGCGAGCGGCGTGGGATGCAACGCGACCGCGACCCTGCTCGGTCTGCTTCCACTGCTCGAACCCGCAACCCTGGAGAACGATCTCGTCGACTGGAGCCGGGGCGTCGTCACCGAACTGAAAGTCGGCAGCAGCGAAGGCGGCGCGTCGTCGTCGGATGCCTCCCACCACCCGGAGCGGTCGGGCGTGGTTCGCAGCTTCCGGCCGACGGGCCACCGGCACACCGCGGAGGTCGAACAGGCGTTCGCGAGCCGCGGCGTCGACGTCGCCGGCGACGTTCACCTCTCGGTGACGGCGGTCGAGATGGTGCGCGGCGTTCTCGCGACCAGCCACATCTTCCTTGCCGACGCCACGGACAAAAGGGCCGCCGAGCGCGAGCTCTTCCGGACCTACCGTTCCTTCTGCCGGCAGCATCCCTTCGTTCGCCTGGTCAAGGACCGGCGCGGCATCCACCGCTATCCCGAGCCGAAGATCCTCGCCGGCAGCAATCACGCCGAGGTCGGTTTCGACCTGGATCCGAGGACCGGTCGCCTGGTCGTCATCTGCGCCATCGACAACCTGATGAAGGGCGCGGCCGGCAACGCGGTCCAGTGCGCCAACCTGATGTGCGGCTACGGAGAGACCCAGGGCCTCGACTTCCTCGGGCTCCACCCGGTGTGACGATGGCCGAAGCCAACGCGAACCCCGACGGCGAGCCGCTCGTGATCAAGGCCGGCGGCGGCAAGGCGCTCGACCTCGAGGCCATCGTCGCCGATGTCGGATGCCTCTGGCGAGCCGGCCGGCCCGTCGTCCTCGTGCACGGCGGGGCGGAGACGACAAACGAGGTGGCCGAACAACTGGGACACCCGCCGCAGTTCGTGACCAGCGAAAGCGGTTACAGCAGCCGCCGGACGGACCGCCGCACGCTCGAGATCTTCGAGATGGTCTACTGCGGCCTGCTGAACAAGCGCTGGGTCGAACTCCTGCAGCGCCAGGGCGTTGCAGCGGTCGGGCTGTCCGGACTCGACGGCCGGCTGTTCGAGGGGCGCCGCAAGGACAGGCTGCGCATCCGGCACGGCGGCCGGCGCCTGGTGCTGCGCGACGACTGGACCGGCACCGTCGAGAAGGTGAACGAAGAACTGCTGCGCCTGCTGCTCGACGGCGGCTACCTGCCGGTCCTGACGCCCCCCGGCGCCTCCTTCGACGGCGAAGCCGTGAACGTGGACGGGGATCGCGCGGCCGCGGCCATCACGACTGCCCTTGGCGCCCAGACCCTCGTCTACCTCTCCGGCGCTCCGGGACTGCTCGCCGACTTCCCCGACGAGGACTCCCTGATTCCCCGCTTCGAGGTCGGGCGCGGCGCGCTCTCCGGCGCCGCGCCGGACGCCGGAGTCGAACCTCTGGCGGCCGCGGCAGAAGACCGGATGAAGAAGAAGGTGCTCGGCGCCGCCGAGGCGCTCCGCGGCGGGGCCGACCGGGTCATCTTCGCCGACGGCCGGATCGAGCGGCCCGTTCAGGCGGCCCTCGACGGCGCGGGCACTCACATCGTCGTCCGAACCGCGACCCGGCAGGAGGATTCGTGATGAGTGCCACCGCAGCGGATGCGGCCGTCGCACCCGGCCCAGAGGACCGCCGCCTCGGGACCTGGGCGCCGCGCCGGCCCACTCCGCCGATCGTCGGCGGCGAGGGCTGCGAACTGATCGCGGAGAACGGCGACCGCTACCTCGACCTGACCGCCGGCTACGGCGTCTGCTGCCTGGGCTACAACCACCCGGCGATCGTCGACGCGATCAAGCACCAGGCGGATCGGCTCACCTTCTGCCCGCTCAACGTGTCGAGCGCCGTCCGGGCGGAGTACGTCGAGGCGCTGGCAGCCGTCCTGCCCGCGAAGCTCGACCGCGTGTTCCTGTGCAACAGCGGCACGGAAGCGGTCGAGGGCGCGCTCAAGTTCGCGGCGCTGGCTACCGGAAGAAGCCAAACGGTGGCGCTCCGGAACAGCTTTCACGGCCGCACGCTGGGCGCACTGGCGATGACCTGGAATCCGGCGGCCCGCAGGCCCTACGCCGGCCTGCTTCACGATGCCGTCTTCGTTCAGCCGGAGGCCGAGGCGATCGAGCAGGCGGTCTCCGACGAGACGGCCGCGGTCGTCCTCGAACCCGTTCAGGGCGAAGGCGGCGTCAACGTGCTCTGCTCTGATCTCCTCCTGGCCGCGCGCCGCGCCTGTGACCGGCACGGCGCCCTGCTCATTCTGGACGAAGTGCAGACAGGTTTCGGCCGTTGCGGCAACTGGTTCGCCCATCAGCACACGCCCGGACTCGAGCCCGATCTGATGGCGATGGCGAAGGGCATCGGGAGCGGCTTTCCGCTCGGAGCGATCGCCTACGGCGGCCGGGTCGCCGAGGCGCTTCGCCCCGGCAGCCACGGCTCGACCTACGGCGGCAACCCGCTCGCCTGCGCGGTCGGTCTCACCGTGATCGCGACGCTCCGGGATCTCGACCTGCCGGCAAGGGCAGCGACAATCGGCACGCGTTTCGCCGATTCCCTCAGGAGCCGGTTCGCCTCGAGCCCGCGGGTGCGGGAAGTTCGGGGACGGGGCCTGCTGATCGGTGTCGTCCTGCGGGAACGCGCGGGACGCTGTATCGCTCGCCTCGCTACGGAACACCGGATTCTGGCCCTGCCCGCCGGTCCGAACGTGATCCGCCTGCTGCCGCCGTTGATCGTCTCGGACGAGGAACTCGAACGCGGCGCCGAGGCGATCCAGGCCGTGCTCGGAGGGGAATGACGTGGACGCCGGAACCGTCGACGCCGGCCGCCACCGCGCCGAGATCGAGCTGGTGCGGGGACTCGTCGCGGTGCCGTCGCTGTCCCGGCACGAAGCGGCCGCCAGCGCCTGGCTTGCCGAAGAGATGGCCGCGCGGGGCCTCGAACGCTGCCACGTCGACGGCGCGCTGAACGCCGTCGGCGAACTGGGCGATCCCACGGCCTCCCGCCTGGTCGTCCTGCTCGGGCACATCGACACCGTGCCGGGGAACATCCCGGTCCGGATCGAGGACGACGGATCGCCTCACGGCATCCTGCACGGCCGGGGTTCGGTCGACGCGAAAGGACCGCTCGCCAGCTTCGTGGCGGCGGCGGCCCGACTCGGTGGGGACTGGGCCCGCGCCCACGACCTGCGGGTGATCGTCGCCGGCGCGACGGAAGAGGAGGCGGCGACTTCCCGCGGCGCCCACTTCCTGCTGAAGCGGCTGAACGGCCGCGACGAACCGGTGCCCGACTTCTGCATCATCGGCGAGCCCAGCCACTGGCACCGGGTGACGCTCGGTTACAAGGGACGCCTGCTGATCGACCTGATGGCCCGGCGGCCGAGCAGCCACACCGCCGGCCCGGAGGTCGGCGTCGGCATCACAGCCTTCGACCTCTGGCGGCGCCTGGAAAAGGTGGCGGAACGCCACGGAGGCCGGACACCCTTCGAACGGCTGCTGCCCAGCCTGCGCTCGATCGGCACGACGAGCGACGGTCTATACGACACCGTTCGCGCCGACTACGGCCTCCGGCTCCCCGTCGACTTCGACGTCTCCGCACTGGTCGACGAACTGACGGACTGGTTCGGCGGCGCGGCGGCCGACATCGACGGGCCGCTGTTCTCGGACCTGGACCCGGAGCGCGCCACCGGCACGATCCGCTGCGAGCAGGGGCACGCCGGCCTGGAACTCAGCCTGCGCGGCTACGAGATCGGGGTCCGGGCAGACCGGCACTCGCCCCTGGTCCGCGCGTTCCTCGCCGCCATCCGCGCTGTCGGCGGCACGGACGTCGCGCCGAAGTTCGTCGTCAAGACGGGTACCTGCGACATGAACATCGTCTGGCCCGTCTGGCGCTGTCCCATCCTTGCCTACGGGCCGGGGGACAGTACACTCGACCACACACCGAACGAGCACCTGGATCTGAACGAGTACCTGCTGGCGGTCGACACCGTGGAACTTGCACTGAGGAATCTCGCCGCGGCCATGCCGGTTACCGGCTGACCGCGTGGCACCCCGTCCGCCCCGCATCGACCGCACCGCCTTCGGCGTCAGCGTCGCGCTGATCGTGCTGGTCTGCGCTCCCCTCGCGCTGGCGCCCCAGGCCGGCGGCGCTCTGGTGGTCCAGGCCTACGAGTCGCTGACGGAGCGTTTCGGCCTCGTCTACCAGTGGGTGACGCTGGCGGTCACCGTCTTCCTGGTCTGGCTCGCCTTCAGCCACCACGGCAAGCGCAGGCTCGGCCACGAAGACAGCCGGCCGGACTTCAACATCTTCAGTTGGATGGCGATGCTCTTCTGCGCCGGCATCGGGGCCGGGCTCCTCTACTGGTCGACGATCGAGTGGGTGACCTACCTCGACGAACCGCCCTTCGGACTCGCGCCGAACTCCACCGAGGCGGTCGAATGGGCGGCGACCTACGGGATCTTCCACTGGGGCATCTCGGCCTGGGCGCTGTACTGCTTCCCGGCCGTGGCGATCGCGATCCCCTACTACCGGCAGCACGCGCCGGTACTCCGCCTGAGCACCGGCCTGCACGCGCTGATCGGCCGCGACGGCTACGACCGCCCGCCCGCGCGGGTCGTCGACCTCCTGTTCATCCTGGCCCTGGTCGGCGGCACCGGCACCTCACTCGGCCTGGGAACGCCGATGGTGGCGGCCTGCGTCAGCGAAGTCCTGGGAATCGAACAGACCTTCGGCCTCCAGGTGACGATCCTGCTCGTCTGCGTCACCCTGTTCGCCGCCAGCGTCTACCTCGGGCTCGAACGAGGCATCAAGCCGCTCTCCGACGGCTCGATCCTCGCCGCGATCGTCCTGCTCGCCTTCATCCTGATCGTCGGCCCGACCAACTTCCTGCTGCGCAGCGGCACCAACTCCATCGGTCTGATGCTCGAGAACTTCATCCGGCTGAACACCTGGACGGACCCGGTCGCGCGCACCGGCTTCATCGAGGACATGACCGTCTTCTACTGGGCCTGGTGGATCGCCTACGGACCCTTCATGGGCCTGTTCGTGACCCGCATCTCCCGCGGCCGGACGGTGCGGCAACTGATCCTCGGCATGCTGGTCCTCGGCACCCTCGGCTGCGCTCTCTTCTACGCCGTGCTCGGCAACTACAGCATGCACCTGGACCTGTCGGGGGCGCTTCCCGTGCGCGACATCGCCGCTCAGGCCGGCAGCGAGACCGCGATCGCCCAGAGCATCGGCTTCCTGCCGCTCGGGCCCCTGGTCCTCACCGTCTTCGCGCTCGTGGCGATCGTCTTCATCGCCACGACCTACGATTCCGCGTCCTACTGCCTGGCGGCGTCGGCCACCCGCAACCTGCCCGAAGGAACCCATCCGGCCCGCTGGCATCGCCTGTTCTGGGCCTTCGCGGTCGGCATTCTGCCGGTCACGCTGATGTTCATCGGCCAGGAGGGCGGCAACAACCAGCTAAGAGTCATCCAGTCGGCGACCCTGGTCGTCTCGCTGCCCCTCCTCGTCGTCGGAGCGCTCATGGCGGTGTCCCTGATGCGCTCGCTGCGCGAGACCGAATCCGAGCCCCGCTGAACCCGTCTGATGGGGGCGCGGGTCTCAGTGGTCGCTGCCGGACCCCAGCGCCGACCTGAGCTCACCGATGGCGCTCGCCATCGCGTCGAGAGCGCGCTCCCAGTCCGACCAGTGGAACGCATGACCGGCCTCGATCGCCTCGTCCCACGAATCGTTGATCGCGAACAGCGCGTCGGCAGCCTCATGGCGCTTCGAGGGGTCCCTGAGCCGCAGCACGGAACGACTCACCTCCGCCCGCTGCTGGCCCAGACTCCGTAGCCGCGCCAGGTTGCGGCCGCCCCGCGCCAGAGCTTCCTGGCCCGCTTCGCCCGGGATGCCGGCGACCTCGTGATCCGCGTCCGGGCCGTGACACCGACTGCACCGCCCCTGCAGGCCGCCTTCGACACCGAGCGACTGCGCCGCCACGCTGCCGTGGCAGGTGCGGCAGGTAGGCGCCGCGCGAACGCGACGCTCGAGCAGCGGGTAGTGCGCGCTCTGCTGTAGAGCCTGGAACTCGGCATCGTGGCAGCGGCCGCAGGTCCGCGGCAGGTTCCAGTGGTTCGCCGGGCTATCCCGGTGGGCGCTGTTGAGCACGCCCTTGTGCGCACGCAACTCGACGAACGTCGATGTGTTGCCGCCATGACAGTCCGCGCACGAGACGCCGGCTGCGCCGTGGGCGGAGTCGCGGAACTGCCGCAGATGGACTGCCGCGGCCTCGTCGAGTTCCTGGGCGGCATGGCAGTCGATGCAGGGATCCTGCGCCGACGCGGCGGCGGCCAGGGCGGCGACGGCCAGAACCGGAACCGCCCACCGTCCGATCCCTCCGGCTCGCTTCACGGCGTCAGACTACCAATACTCGCGGGGGACAAGCGCCGGGGATCACCGCCAGTCGAACTCCGGCGTCAGGGAGACCTCCCGGTCCCCTCCCGACATCCCGGGCAAGCGCAGGCGGTAGTAGTTCAGTGGAATCCCGCCGTACCAGTAGCGATGCCGGGCGATACGGGATGGCCGCTCGATGACATGGCGCGTCGTTGCCTGACCCGTACCCCCGGCGACAGGCGCCAGGGTCACGGTCAGACGGGCAAGCCGTACCGGCGACCCGACCAGGAGTTCGCCGTCGGCGGACGGCCGGTAGCGGATCCCGTCCGGACCGTGTCGCCAGACACCGTCGCCGATCAGCCGGACGCGCAGATCGCCGTGCTGGATGTCCGCCGGGGCCGATCCGAGATGAATCTGGGACGTCTCGAGCGGCAGGAGGCTCTTCGCCGCGGCCGACACGTAACGCAGCCGCCGGGCTCCCTGCTCGGGATCGATCTCCAGCGGGAAGGAGGCCGCCGTCCGCCACAGCGGCAGGACGAACAGCGCCGCCGCCGCCGACATGGCCGCCAGCCAGCGCCTGGACGGCGGGCGCTCGATCAGGAACCAGCAGGCCGCGTAGAGGGGCAGGAACCAGCGGTTCGCTATCGCGCCCGCGCCGCCATAGAAGTTGTACGGATTCTTGATCAGGAAGGCCAGGAGCCCGACGGCGATGCCGAGAAGCAGCCAGCGGCGCCGCGAGCCCGGCCGCAGGCAGGCGCAGGCAAGCAGCAGCGGCAGGAAGTACGGGACGATGCCGATGCTTCGCCCGATCAACGCGTAGACCAGGTTGTGGCCGAGCAGCGCCGCGTCGAGGTCGGGCAGCAGGAAGCCCTCGCGGACCCAGGACGCGTCGCCGCGAACGGACAGCAGCTCGGGCCAGCGCTGCCGCTCGAAATCGACGTCCGGATAGCCCGTGGCGCTGCTGAATCCCTGCCGTTCGCTCACGTAGGGAGTCCATGCGCCGCCGCTCGCGCGGTGGAACCAGGCTGAGCCGAGCAGCAGCAGGATCGCTCCCGCCGCCGCCAGGGCGGCCGATCGACGGCCCCGGTTCCGGCGAAGAGTCGGCGCCGCGGCCACCAGCACCGCCGCCAGTATCGCGAGGTAGAACGGCCTGCCGGCCCCGGCCACGGCCAGCAGGAAGCCCCCGGCCACCAGTCGAGCCGGACGGAGCTTCACGCCCTCGAGCCAGGGGTCGAGGCAGCAGAGCCCGAGGGCCGTGACGACCAGGTAGAGGAGGTCCGCATGGACCCAGAAGACATGACCGAAGGCGACCGAGAAGAAGAGCAGGAAGGCCGCCACCAGCGGTCCGTCGGCACCGATCCGGGTGGTCAGCAGGCAGTCGAGCAGCAGCGCCGCCGCGACGAGCAGCAGCAGGTTGGCCAGAATCGGTCCTCGTTGCGGCGCCGCGCGGACGAATGGAGCCAGGTAGAGCGAGTAGAAGACCGGCTTGGCGTAGACCAGGGTCGCTCCGTCGTCGACGCTCTGGAGAATCAACGGGTCGGGCACCTTGCCCGTCAACCGCTGGTAGCGCCGAAAGTCGGCTTCTTCGTAGCGCCGGTCGAAGTCGAACGCCAGGCTCTGGGCCTGCATCGCGTAGACGCCCTCGTCGCCGACCGTGTAGGTCCAGTCGGACGGGTCGAAGACGGCCGCGCCGGCCGCCAGCGCGAGCAGGAGGACCCAGAGCACACCCCGCTGCCAGGTCGGCGCTGCGATGCATCGCCACCCTTGCCCGCTGCCCGAGGCTCCCTCCATAGCGGGCAGGACGCTAGCAGCCGATCGTGGTGCGGGCGCTAACTTCGCCAGCCAAAGGGAATCTGAGGACAGCGAATCGGGTTGCGACTCGTTCCGGCCGCCCGAGGTGTTGTAGTATCGGCGCGGTCGACGTGCAATCGAACAAAGGAGCACTTCCCATGTGGAAACCTGAAGTCGAGCCCCCTCGCCTGTCGTACCTGCTGGTCCTGTTCCTGGCCCTCTGTCTGGCCAGTCCGGTTCTGGCTCAGGAGGGGGACAACCAGGACGAGTCCGAGTCTGAAGAAACGCAGGAGTTCGAAGAGACGATCGTGGTCGTCGGTACTCGTACCGAGGGGCGGACCGTCACCGCATCCCCCGTACCGGTCGACGTGATTCCCGAGACGGAACTCGTCAGCCAGGGAAACAACGACCTGACGGACCGGATCCGCACCGTCGTCCCGTCCTACAACGTCGGCACCCAGCCGATCAGTGACGCGGCCACCCTGGTTCGACCGGCCAACCTCCGCGGCCTGGCGCCGGATCACACCCTGGTCCTCGTCAACGGCAAGCGCCGTCACCGCGCCGCCGTCATCGCCTGGTTGGGCAACGGCATCTCGGACGGCTCCCAGGGACCGGACATCTCCATCATCCCGGCGATCGCCCTCCGCCAGGTCGAGGTCCTGCGCGACGGCGCCTCGGCGCAGTACGGCTCGGACGCCATCGCCGGCGTCATCAACTTCCAGCTCAAGGACGCAAGTTCGGGCGGCAGCGTCGAGATCCGGACGGGGCAGTTCCAGGACTCGAACCCGGGCTCCAGTTCCGGCTTCGGCGGCCAGTACACCTTCGCCGGCGAGAACGGCCCCTCGTACGCCGTCGCCGCCAACGTGGGCATGCCGATGGGCGAGAACGGTTTCTTCAACCTGAGCATGGAGTACGGCGGCGCCGACCCGACCAGCCGCAGCGTCCAGCGGAACGACGCGATCAACATCATCAACACCGGCAACACCAACATCCGCAACCCGGCGCAGGTCTGGGGTTCGCCGCTGGTCGAGGACGACATCAAGTTGTTCGCCAACTTCGGCAGCCTGTTCTCGAACGGCGCCCAGTTCTACGGTCACGCGAACTACGCCACGCGCAAGACGACCGGCGGCTTCTACTTCCGCAACCCGCACACGCGGTCCGGCGTCTTCAGCAATGACGGCGGCGGGTCCATCCTGGTCGGCGACCGGCTGTGGGCCAGCACCGGCGTCGAGGGCGCCGGCGGCTGTCCCGCACTCACGGTCACCGGCCATGTACCGGACCCGATGGCCCTCGCCGCGATCGAGGCGGACCCGAACTGCTTCACGCTCTACTCGCGCTTCCCTGGCGGCTTCACGCCCCAGTTCGGAGGCGACCTGACGGACTCCTCGATCGTCGCGGGCGTCCGCGGTTACCTGGACAGCGGGATGACCTGGGATCTCAGCGTCAACGTCGGCAGCAGCGAAGTCGACCAGTTCATCTACAACACGGTGAACGCGTCGCTCGGCTACGACACGCCGACCTCGTTCAACCCCGGCATCTATGAGCAGACCGACACGAACGTCAACTTCGACATCACCTATCCCGTGCGGGACAACGTGAGCCTCGCGGCCGGCCTCGAGTGGCGGAACGAGCAGTTCCGGATCGGCGCCGGCGACGCCGCTTCGTGGGAGATCGGCCCCTATGCGGCGCAAGGCTTCGGCTCAGGGTCCAACGGCTTCAACGGCTACCGGCCCGAGAACTCGGGAACCTGGGATCGCGCGAACGTCGCCATCTACGGCGACATCGAGGTCGATACGGCGGACGAACGGGGAACCGTCACCGCCGCGCTGCGGGTCGAGGACTTCGACGGCTTCGGCAACACGATCAACGCGAAGGTCTCCGGCCGCCGGCAGGTCTCCGATGTGGTGGCGCTGCGCGCCGCCGTCAGCACCGGCTTCCGCGCGCCGACGCCCGGTCAGCAGAACGCGTTCAACGTGACGACGGCCTTCGATCCGGAGACCGGCGGCCTGTCGAACAGCGGCACCGTGCCCTCGACGTCGTTGCCGGCAGCCCTGCGGGGCGGCGAGGACCTGCAGCCCGAGGAGGCGGTCAACTTCTCCGCGGGTCTGGTCGTCGACAGAGGCGAGTTCACCCTGACGGCCGACGTCTTCCACATCGACGTGGACGACCGGCTCGCCGTGTCGGAGACCTTCCGCCAGTGCGCCCTCATCATGGAACCGAACTGCGTGACGGACGCGGAGATCGAGCAGTTGCTCTCCGGCGGCTTCGTCGAGGCGCGGAACCTGAAGAACTTCCGGTTCTTCGTCAACGACTTCGCCACCCAGACGCAGGGTCTGGACGTGGTCGGCACGTGGACGCCGCCGGAACTCGGTGGCGACACGAGCTTCAGCCTCGTCTTCAACTACACGAAGACCGAGGTCACGGACCACAATCCCGACACCGTCGGCCCCTTCCGCATCGCCACGATCGAGAAGGGCCTGCCGGAGTT
Source organism: Candidatus Multivorans sp. (assembly GCA_965220845.1). Taxonomy (GTDB): domain Bacteria; phylum Acidobacteriota; class Thermoanaerobaculia; order Multivoradales; family Multivoraceae; genus Multivorans. Next base: position 1,510,232 of record CBDCRA010000005.1, on the reverse strand, counting down.
CCGCTGGAACCTGGCGATGAACCACGGCGCCGAGCGCTGGAACCTGATGGCCCGCCTGAACTACTTCGATGGTTGGTGGGACAGCGAGGACGCGCAGAACCTCCTCGGCCGGAACAACGCACCGATGTACTCGGACTACAACGGGGAGTTCCTGGTCGACGTCGAACTCGGCTTCCCGCTGCCGAACAACACGTCGATCGCCATCGGCGTGCAGAACCTGCTGAACACCTATCCGGAAGAGAACCCCGGCGGCGCCGACGGAGTCGGCAACCGCTACGGCCAGTTCTCGCCGTTCGGCTTCAACGGGTCCTACTACTACGTCCGCTTCAACTACGCCTGGGGCCAGAGCTTCTAGGCGAAGAAGCCACAGGGCACCGGCCGCGAGGTCGGTGCCCGCTCGATCTGCCTCAGCCGCCCGCCGCCGACTGGATCGGCGCGGGCGGCTGTTGCTTTTCCAGGCTCTGGAGCAACCAGTAGCGCCGGTACAGCTCGTTCGCCTCGTACAGCTCCTCATGGCTGCCGGCGGCCACCAGCCGACCCTGGTCCAGGACGTGGATGCGCCGGGCCCGGCGCGCGGTGGCCAGCCGGTGGGCGATGACGATCGTCGTCCTGCCCTCGAGCAACTGCTCGATCGCCCGCTGAACCGTCGCCTCCGAGTCCGGGTCGAGAGAACTCGTCGCCTCATCCAGCAGGAGGATCTGCGGGTCGCACAGGAACGCGCGCGCGATCGCGATCCGCTGGCGCTGGCCAGCCGAGAGCAGCACGCCGCGCTCGCCGACCTCCGTCTCGAAGCCCTCGTCCAGTCGTTCGATGAACGAGGCGGCGCCCGCCGCTTCGGCGGCCACCCGCACGTCGTCGTCGCCCGCGTCCGGCCTGGCCAGCCGGATGTTCTCGGCCACGGATCCCGAGAACAGGAAGATGTCCTGCGGCACCAGCGCCATCCGGCGCCGCAGATCGGCGAGCGCGACATCGCGGAGGGAGAGGCCGTCGAGGAGAATCTCCCCCTGCTGCGCTTCGTAGAAGCGAAGCAGGAGACCGAAGAGCGTGCTCTTCCCCGAACCGGACGGGCCGACCAGGGCCACCAGCTCGCCCGGAGCGATCTCGAGCGAAACGTCTCTGAGCGCCGGCTGCTCCGCCCCCTCGTAGCGGAAACCGACCGAACGGACGCTGAGACCACCAGCGGTTTCGGCAAGCCTCGCCGGCGTCGGAGGATCGACGATCGCGGACCGCTGGTCGAGTAACTCGAACACCCGTGCGCTCGCTCCTCGCAACCGCTTGTAGCCGGCGTAGAGAGCCCCCAACTGGCCCACCGACATCCCGATGGAGAACGTGTAGAGAAGAAACGAGGTGAGCCTTCCCGGCGAGAGCGATCCCTCCAGCATCAGACTCCCGCCGTAGCCCAGCACCAGGGCGAACGCGGTGTAGCCGAAGAACGCCATCAGGCCGCTGAAGCCCCCGTAGAGACGGACGTTGTGGAGCTGAACGCCGAGCAGGTCCCCAAGCCGAAGCCCGTACCGACCCCTCGCCTGGTCCTCTGCCGAGAAGGCCTGCACGGTGCGTATGCCGGCCAGCGACTCCTCCGCCCAGGCTGACGTCTCGGCCACGGCGTCGCGCTCCTCCTGCGCCACCCGTTCCAACCTCCTGCCATAGAAAATGGCGAACAGCACGACGGGCGGCACCACGAGCAGCGCGACCACCGTCAGGCGAGTGTGCAGGACGAGCAGGATCACCAGGACGCCGACAAAGCGAACCGCGGCCTGGAATCCGGACGGAATCTGCTCGGTCAGTGCGGTCTGGACGACCGTCAGGTCCGACGCCATGCGCGACAGGAGCTCGCCTACGCGCCGGCGGTCGTAGAAGTCGACGGACAGGCCGACCAGGTGACTGAAGAGCCGGCCCCTCAGGTCCCGGAGCAGGCGCGCCCCGGCCGAGCCGAGAAACCAGGTCTGCAAGTAGGTGAGTACGCCGAGAATCGCGAACAGACCCACCAGCGATGCGACGATCCGGCCGAGCCTTCCCTCGAGATCCGCTTCAATCGCCGTGTCCACCAGATCGCCGGCCTGCATGGGCACCAGCACGAAGACTCCCGTGCTCGTCAGGAGCAGGACCGTGCCGGCGGCCAGTGGCCGCGCGTACGGTCGCGCCAGTCCGAGCAGCCGGCGGAACGGCACCGGAGGGGCGGACCGTTCCTCCCCGTCGCGCCCTCTCGAATTCACCTGCCGACCGTCAGCGTGATGACGAGTTCCGGCCGCTCGGCGTCCCCGACGATCTCGTCGAAAGCGTCGGAGTCCATCGCCAGGGGAATCTCGAGCGCCACCGAGCCGTGTTCGATCTGCGCGGGAATGGTGCGGCCGACCCGGCCCGCGACGGCGCCCGAGGCGACCGCGTCATCGGCATCCGGGCGACCGCCCCGGCGAAGCTCGACGCCAACGTTGACCCGCCGGGCCGCCCGCGTACCGTGGACGGCCAACTCCACGCCGAGCTCGACCCGGCCGCGGCGAACGCGACGTTCGACCTGCACACTCTCGATCGTTATCCCCTCGCACAGGTATGGAGCGGTGTCCCGCGTGATCCAACCGTAGCCTTCGGGAAGCGACTCGACCTTCCCCAGCGGAAGGCGAAGCACCATGGGCGACGCCATGGCAATGCGTTCGATCGCCGCCGCGTCGTCGGCCCGGGCCGACTCGGCCGTCACTTCACCGGCCGCCGGCACCGGAGCAGGGGCCGGCCGAGGCTCGGCCGGCGCCGGGTCGTCCGGCACGGGTTCGACGGCTGACGGCTTCTCTTCGACCGGGGCGGGCGGCCTGGCGGCCGTTTCGACCGGCGCCGGCGGCTCGGCAACGGGCCGACCCACCGGCTCGTAGGTCCCCTCGAAGACGATAGTGGACGGCCGGTCGCCGCGTCCCGCACGCCGCGAGTAGCCCGAGAGCGCACTGATCCGGCCAGCGGCCTCTCGCGTCAGCCGCTCCCGCCAGATCGAGCGCCGTCCGTCAGCGGAGATGAACTCGCCCGTGAGGACCAGCTCACTACCCTCCGGTTTGCCTTCCGACCGCACCAGCGCGCCACCGTTCGAGACGCTGAAACGGCGCCACACGCCCGCGGCAACGTCGAACGTGCTGTAGGTGCGCCCTGATCGGCCATCGGCGAACGTCCAGGTTTCCGCGATCAGGCAGTCGTCCGCCAGCTTCTCCACGCTGCTTCCGCCAACGACTTCACCGCCGGACACCAGCCGCCATTCGCCGACCAGGAAGTCGAGCGCCTGGTACGTCTCGTCCGTCTCGCAGACGCCGGAGGGCTGCGCCGCCAGCGGCCAGGCCGCCAGGACGCCCATACCGAACAGGATCGAAACCGCCATTCGCATCGTGTGGCTCCGTCAGGTGCCCAGAAGGGCGATCTTGATGATGAACACCACGGCGAGAACCGCCACCGCCGGGCGCAGTTGACCGAATCGACCGGCCAGCAGCTTGATCGCCGTGTAGGTGATGAAGCCGGCCGCGATGCCGTGGGCGATCGAGAAGCTGAACGGGATCGTCACCGCGAGCACCACCGCCGGCACGTACTCGGTCGCGTCGCTCCAGTCGATCTCGATCATGTTGCGGATCATGACGCTGGCGACGAAGAGGAGGGCCGCCGCGGTCGCGAACGGCGGGATGGTCGCCGCCAGCGGCGACAGGAAGAGGGTCAGCAGGAACAGGACCGCGACCGTGACGGAGGTCAGCCCGGTGCGCCCTCCCGCCTTCACGCCGGCAGCGCTCTCGATGTAGCTGGTGACGGAGGAAGTCCCCAGAACCGACCCGAGCACGGAGGCGCCGGAGTCGACGATGACGGCCTGCCTCAACCGCGGCAGGTTGCCGTCCCCGTCGAGCAGGTTCCCCTGCTTCGAGACCGCGATCAGAGTCCCCGAGGTGTCGAAGAGATCCGTGAACAGGAAGGCGAAGATGATCCCGATGAACGCCGCGTCGAAGGCGGCGACGATGTCCAACCGACCGAACGTCGGGGCCAGGGAAGGGACGGCCGATACGGCTCCCTGCCAGCTCGCCTCGCCGACGAGGATGGCGATCAGGGTCACGGCGAGGATGCCGATCAACACGGCGCCCGCCTTCTTCAGCGCATCGAGCGCCGCGATCAACACGAGTCCGACGACCGCAAGGATGACGCTCCAGGACGTCACGTCGCCCAGGCCGACCAGCGTCGCCTCGTTGGTGACGACCATTCCGGCGTTCCGCATCGCGATAACGGCGAGGAAGAAGCCGATGCCCGCTGCCGTCGCCATCTTTAGAGAACGCGGAAAGGCGTCGACGATCCATGCCCGGATCGGGAACACGGAGATGAGGACGAAGCAGACGCCGGAGATGAACAGCGCTCCCAGTGCGACCTGCCAGGGGTGCCCCATCCCCAGCACGACGCCGTACGTGAAGTAGGCGTTGATCCCCATCCCCGGAGCGAGCGCGATCGGGTAGTTCGCGTACAGCCCCATCGCGGCGCAGGCCATCGCCGCGGCGAGACAGGTGGCGACGAAGACCGCGCCGCGGTCCATCCCCGCCTCGCTGAGGACCTGCGGGTTGACGACCGCGATGTAGGCCATCGTCAGCCAGGTCGTGACGCCGGCGGCGACCTCTCTCCTGGCCGTCGTCCCGTGCCGGTCGAGATCGAAGAGGTGGTTCAGCACGGGAACCTCCCGGCCGATAGCGCTCCCGAAAAGTGGTCCGCCCCCCGCAAGCCGCCGGTCAGCCTTCCGCCGGCCTCACGACGAAGAGCAGATCGCCCTGGTTCACGACCTGACCGTTCGCCGCGTTGACTCGCATCACCTCGTAGCGGGAATGGACGTCGAACAGCTCGGCGCCGCCGTCAAGCGACGCGAGGGACACCGGCCTGAACAGTTTCATCGCCTCGATCAGGCACAGCGTCTTCTCCCGGCTCACGATGTCCCCCGCGCGAACGAAGGGAGGATCGTTCGGGGAGGACGCGGCGTAGAAGAGACCGCCGGACGGCGCCTTGACCTTGAGCTCGTCGCTGCCCTCGATCTCGATGTCGGCCCGGTCGGCGTTTCGGCCGACACCCGCGAAGCGCTCGACCTCGTCCACCAGCTCGTCGCCGGAGGTACGGTCGAGGAAGTCCGTGAGAAAGCGCGTGTCGTAGTCGCCTGACTGGAACTGCTCGTCGCCCAGGACGCGGCGAAGCAGCGGCAGGTTCGTGCACACGCCCTCGATGGCGACCTCTTCCAGGTAGGAGATGAGGCGAGCGATCGTGTCCGCGCGGTCCCTGCCGTGGCACACGACCTGCGCGACCAGACTGTCGTAGTAGGGCGACACGACGGCGCCCGTGTCGATCGCCGCCAGCACGTCGATGTCCGCACGCTGCGGGAAGTCGCAGCGCGTCACTGTCCCGGGCGAGGGCAGGAGATCGATCCCGTCCGCCGAGAGGGAGGCGCGCTCCGCGTTGATCCGGACCTCCATCGCGTAGCCGTCCTCCGCGAAAGGCGCCTCGGCGATCCTCGCCCCGCCGGCGATCTCGAACTGGGCCTTGACGATGTCCGTGCCGGTGACCGCCTCGGTCACCGGGTGCTCGACCTGAAGCCGCGTGTTCATCTCCATGAAGTAGAGCTTCTGGTCCTCGAGGTCGAAGATGAACTCCACGGTGCCCGCGCCGACATAGCCGATCTCCGCGGCGATCGCGGCCGCGTAGCGGAAGCTCTCGTCGCGCAGCGCCTCCGGCAGCGCCGTCGACCCCGATTCCTCGATCAGCTTCTGATTGTTGCGCTGGACGCTGCAGTCGCGCAGGCCGAGCACGCGCACCGTGCCGTGCTGGTCGCAGAGAACCTGCACCTCGACGTGGCGCAGCGACACGACGCACTTCTCGAGATAGCAGTCCGCGTTGCCGAAGGCGCTCTCCGCCTCGACGCGAATCTGCGCGAACGCTTCCCGGAAGTCCTCCGCCCGGTCCACCCGCCGAATGCCCTTGCCGCCACCGCCATGAACCGCCTTGAGCATGACCGGGAAGCCGATCGACTCGGCGACGGCGAGCGCCGTGTCCGCGTCGGTCAGGATGCCCTCGCTGCCCGGCACCACGGGCACGCCCACCTGCACCGCGGTCTGGATCGCGTTCGACTTGTTGCCCATCCGCCGCATCGCATCGCCGGTCGGACCGATGAAGTTCAGCCCGTGACCCCGGCAAAGGTCGGCGAAGGAAGCGCTCTCGGAGAGGAAGCCGATCCCGGGATGGAGGGCGTCGGCCCCTTCCCGCTCAGCGATGCGGATCACCGAGTGGGCGTTCAGGTAGCTCTCGTCCGGCGTGCTGCCGCCGATGCAGACCAGCGTGTCGCGCTCGCGCAGCATCGTCGCCGCCGGCGAGTCGACGTCCGGGTCGGACTGCACCAGGATCACTTCGATGCCGGCCCGCTGCGCAACCCGAACGAGCTTCACGGCGGTACAACCGCGCGCGTGGATCAGAGCCCGCTGCACCTGGCGCGGAGCAACCGAAGGCACGGGCTCGTTCGCCTCCGCCTCCTCCCGCCGGCGGCGGCGGGAAGTCAGGAACTCGACGCGTCGCTCCTCCTGGAGCAGCCGCTGGAGAACGGCATCGACCGTGTCCTCGGGAACCGGAATCTGCGAATCGACCTGACGTAGCTGCTCATCGAGCTCCTCACCGAAGGGATGCTCGACGAGCCCGTGCATCGAACCCTCGACCTCGCTCAGGTAGTTCGAGAGCGTCGACGCCATCGGCAGGTGGGAGGGCACGACGATCTGCCCGGCGAAAGGCATGTTCGTGCCCGAGAAGTAGTAGGTCTGGACCAGGGGATGGGTAACCAGGCTGGCCTGGGCGCCGCCCGTGCAGTCGCCGTAGCCGAAGCAGATCACCGGCAGGCCGTTCTCGCGGACGAAGCGCGTGATCCGGTCGTTGACGATCGACATCGAGAACAGGGCGCCGGCGCCTTCCTTGGTCAGCATGCCGCCCGAGGAGATGAAGCAGACGACCGGAAGACGTTCCTCCGCACAGCGAAGCAGGAGCTTGCAGAACTTCTCGGCGCTCGCCATGTCGAACGAACCGGCCTGGAACGCGAGGTTGGAGACCAGTACTCCGACCCGGTTTCCCGCGGCGCCGCCGTCCTCGCCGTCGGTCAGGGCGCCGGTACGGATTCGGGCCAGAGCCGCCACCGTCCCGCACGGCGTGACGCCCTGCTCGAGCGCCCGCTCGATCGAAACCCGCAGTCCCGGGAAGCTCACCGGATCGGTGGTCATCCGGTCCGCTTCGATCTCCTGCACGTCGTAGAAGAAGCGATCGAGGACCGCCTGAGGCCGGCGCGGCGTGCTCCTCTTCTGCTCGGACAGGACATCCTCGAGCAAGAGGTCGCGGTAGGCGGCGTCGAGACGGTTCCAGAAGTCCTTGATGCCGATGTTGCGGGGCGAGATGCGACCGTCGTAGCCGCGGATCCCCTGTTCGTCCTCGTAGAAGTTCGGCAGCAGGCGTTCGAACAGGAACGTCACCAGGCCGAAGAGCGGCTCCGAGATCCGCGGCATCTGGAGCCGTTTCCACTCGGCCACCGCCTTGAGCAGCCGGCCGCGCCGCGGGTGCCGCGAGAAGTGGCGCAACCAGGAACGGAACTGCCTGCGCAGGCGGGTCTCGGCCTCCTCCGCCGCGTCACCCTCGAGCCCCGCCGTCAGCTCCCCCATCGCCGCGTTCAGCGAATGGCGCAGGAGGAGGTGAACCGACTCGCGCGCGATCACGTTCTCCTCGCGCGCCTCGCTGGCGATCTCGCGCAGGTGCAGGAAGATGTGGTCGTAGAGCCGGTCGAAGCAGATGAAGTTCTCGCACTCGCGCCGGAACAGCCGCAGGAGTTGCGGCTGGAGGATCACGTCGAGCACCGTGAGGTCGGCGGCCTGCGAAACCTCGCCCGGTTCGGAAGCCCGGTTCCCTCCTTCGAGCCCTTCCTCCTCGACCGTCCGCATGACCGCGAGCAGGCGCCCGAAGTTGTCTTCCGCTCCGTCCTTCCACTGGTTGTACAGATGGAAGCCGTACTCCAGCAGCAGTTCGGCCCGGGCGCGGTTGAAGTGGTACTCGCGGCTGCCGAGCAGGAAGGATGCGAGCCGGCCCCGACCTTCGTGCAGCGAATCGCGAGCAGCAGCGTACCGTTTGTAGGTCCGGCTCAGAACGTCGTCGTAGCGAACCGCCAGCGGATTGTCGAGCCAACGCTCGAACGAGGCCCGGCGCTGCCGCTCCCGGCGCGCTCTGGCCGCTCCGGCCGGCACCTCGGCGGCGGCCAGACGACCATAGCCCGACACGGTCGCCGAACTCAGGCGGCGGCGCAATCCCAGGTAGCGCAGGTATCGGAACGCGAGACCAAACACGTTCGCCTGCTCCGCCGGGCTGTGCAGGCGCGACAGGTGGGCGACCTCCTCGAGCACGGAGAGATTGCGTGAGGGGTCGACGTAGCGCCGCGTGTTGCGGCGGTAGTGCTCGAACACGGCCGGTTCGTCGCGCACGAACAGCTTCGTCCGCTGCTCCACCAGGGCGATCGAAGTGGCTACCGCGTCCTCGAAGCAGGCCAACCGGTCGCCGCCCTCGCCGGGAACGAAGTCGATCACGCCGTCGAGATAACCCTGCTCGTAGAGCTCGTAGGCCGAGACGCCGACGGCCTTGGCGCATTCTTCCCAGGACAGGTCGTAGCGGCGGACGATGTTCGCCAGCCCGCGCGGCTGGATCGTGTTGAACACGCCGTCCCGGACCGACAGCAGGACATTCGTCGTGGCCAGCGGGATCGCTCCGCCGGAGTAGCCGTTGCCGAGCACGATCCCCACCGTCGGCACGTGGAGCTGCGCCATCTCGGCGATCAGCCGCGAGATCGAGTGGGCCTGGTTGCCGCGGTTCGCCTCCTCGCCCGCGTCCGCCCCGGGCGTGTCCATCAGGGCGACCACGGGCAGAGCCCGGCGGGCGAAGGAGCGGATCACCTCGACAGCAAGTTCGTGGTGCTCCGGCATCCACACGCCGTTCTGCACCGAGCGCTCCTGCGCCAGCACGCCGAAACGCCGCCTGTGGCCGTCGATCCCGGTCTCGAACACGGCGGCATAGAGCGGACCGTGGTTACGCTCCTCAACCAGCTCCCAGCTCGTCGCCGCAAGCACCGTGCCGGTGCCGACGCGACCCGGATCCTCGGCCGGGGCGACCGTACGGCGGATGTACTCGTCGACCTCCAGCCTGGCGAGTCGCTTGAGCGTCTGGCGGATGCGCCGCTCGGAGATCAGCCCCGAGATGCGCCCGGCGCCCCCGCCGACCCGCGTGTCACCCGGCTCGGGAAACAGGGAGAACGCGCGCGCGCGCTGCTCCGCCTCGCGAAACAGCGGGTCGACATCGCCCGGTGAAGGCTCCACCTGACTCTGAAGCAGAATCGTCATACAAACCGCCTACTCTACCCGGTCGACGGACGGTAAAGGACCGGCCACGTGTAACTTGGCCGGTTCCGGCGCTATTCCTCCGCGCCCGGAACGAGGCTCAGTTTCCCCGTTCCTCGGCCCGGGTCGGGCCGATCTCCTGCAACGTCTCCAGGCTGGGAGCGACCATCACGCGGGCCGCGGTTTCCTCGTAGGCGGCGTACATCTCCGGCAGCTTCTGCCGCAGGTCCTCCTGGTCGACGATGGTCCACTCGTCTTCCCAAACGGGGCCGTAGGGCGCCTGGAGGTTCCAGGCCGTCGAGATGAACCAGTACGCGAATTCCTGCATCTGGACGCGGAAACGCGCTTCCTCGTCCGGAATGTCGAGGTACGTGTCCAACACGTAGTAGCCCTCGTCGTCGGCCTTCCTCATCGCGCGGGCGAGCGCCGAATCTTCCGAGATGCCCCAGACCTCCGGGAACGTGTAGTGCAGGCCGATGTCCGTCACGTAGTGGAGGATGTGCTCGACAACCTCCATCACCTGGCCCTCGGGCCCTACCGGAGTGCCCTGCATGATGATGTCGCACACGGAGTGGTTCTTCTCGATCTCGGCCCACTGCTCCTCGTTCTCCTCCGTGAAGCTCATGTCGTCGCCGAGCGGAACCGGAATCAGGGCCCTGTAGCGATAGTGGTTCGCGAGTAACTCGCGCTGGAGATCGGCGTCGAGGCCGGCGTCCCGCGGAAACGACTCGGCGATCGTCTTCGCGACCAGCCGCAGGAAGTCGTCCGAGATGTCGTCGCGGGCCGCCAGCTTGAGCCCGTACACCTGGAGTTCCTTGGTGAACGGCGGCATGGCATCCGTGGCGACGACGTCGCCGTGCTGGTAGACGTCGTCGGGAACCTCACCGACGGGGGACAGCAGGATGCAGTCCCCGAGATGGCTCGGCGCGGCGTCGGCCGTTTCCTCGCCGGCTCCCTCTCCGCTGTGGTCGGCGCCGGAGTCGGCGACATCGCCGCAGGCGGCTACTGCCAGGATCAGAAGTACGAGCGCGAAGTGTCTAGCCATTGCTGCCCTCCTTCGTTGATTCGATCCGCGACCCCCTACACTATGCGCCCGACTGGCGCCGCACATGAACTTCCTCCCCCAGATCGTCGGATCCTTCGCCGACCCGGCGGCCGAGAACCCGACCGTGGAGATGGTCGAGGCGGCGTTCCGTCACCACGACCTGCACTGGCGCTATCTCAACTGCGAAGTGCCGTCGGACGGGCTGGCGGCGGCGGTGGCGGGCGCCCGCGCAATGGGCTGGGCCGGATTCAACTGCTCGCTGCCCCACAAGGTCGCGGTGATCGAGCACCTGGACGGGCTGGGCGAGTCAGCCCGCCTGATCGGCGCCGTGAACTGCGTCGTCCGTGACGGCGACGGCCGCTTCATCGGCGAGAACACGGACGGCAAGGGCTTCCTCCGCTCACTCGAGGAAGTGACGCCGGCTGCCGGCAAGCGAGTTGCGATCTTCGGCGCCGGCGGTGCCGCACGGGCGATCGCGGTCGAACTCGGCCTGACCGGAGCAGCAGAGATCACCATCGTCAACCGCACTCGCGAACGCGGCGAAGAACTGGCACGGCACATCGCCAGCCACACGACGACCCGAGCCCGGTTCGAGCACTGGCGCGGCGCCTACCGGCTGGCCGCGGACGTCGACGTGGCGATCAACGCCACGTCGATCGGCCTCTTCCCGGACCTGGACGCCGAGCTACCGGTCGATCTCGACTCTCTCCGATCCACGATGGTGGTGGCCGACGTGATTCCGAACCCGCCCAGGACCCGCCTGCTCGACGCGGCCGCCGCTCGCGGCTGCACCGTGCTCGACGGCCTCGGAATGCTCGTCAACCAGGGCGTCGCCGGGATCCGCTACTGGACCGGCGTTGACGTCGATGCCCGGGTCATGCGGGCCCGCCTGGAGGCGATCTTCGGTTGAAGCCGGTCGAGCAGAACGGCGGCGAGGATCAGCGCCCCGAACACGACCTTCTGCTCGTAGGACGCGACGCCCGCGATGTTGAGGCCGTTCTGGATGACGGCGATGATCATCGCGCCGATCAGCGTTCCCGCGATCCGGCCGCGGCCGCCCGCGAGGCTCGCGCCGCCGACCACGACGGCGGCGATGACCTGCAGTTCGTAGAGCTCGCCGGCGTTGGGCCGACCGCCCTCGAAGCGGGAGGCGTCGACGATGCCCGCCAGGCCGGCGAACGCCCCGCACAGGCAGTAGACGGCGAGCAGCACCGCGGTCACGGGCACGCCCGACAGGCGCGCCGCCTCGACGTTGCCGCCGACGGCGTAGACGTAGCGTCCGAACATGGTCCGCGTCATCAGCAGATGCGCGGCCACGAACAGGACGAGCATGAGCACGATGGGGTTCGGCACGCCCAGCACGGCGCCGTTGCCGAGCCAGGCGAACACCGGCGCCTCCACCCGCACCGCCTCCGGCGTACCCTCCGCGCCCCCGCCCACCAGGCGACGCTGGTGACCGACGGCCAGGATCAGCGCCAGACCGCGCGCCAGCATCATCAGACCCAGCGTGGCCACGAACGGCGGCACCCGGAACGCGGTGACCATCGTCCCGCTGAGGAGGCCGCCCAGAGCAGCCGCCGCGACACCCAGCAGCATGGCCGCCAGAAGGCCGGCCGGCGACGCCGCGGCGCCGCCGAACCACTCCTGCGCCGTCACCGCGGCGATCACGCCGGCCAGCGCCAGCAGGCTGCCGACGGACAGGTCGATACCCGCGGTCAGGATGACCAGGGTCATACCGAGCGCGATGATCGCGATGTCCGCGTTCTGGTTCACCACGTTGAGCAGGTTGCGGGCAGTCAGGAACGTCGGCCAGTAGTAGCTCCCCGGCGCGAACACCGGTTTCCCGGCGGTTCGCACCGGCCCCCACTCGGACGCGATCCGGTGGGTGGCGATCGCGTCGAAGGAACCGCCGGTCCCGGCGATCCGCTCCAGTTCGAGCCGCACGTCGCGCGGCTGGCCGAACACGCGACCCGCGATCCGGGCGCCGGCGGCGTCGAGACCCTCTTCGATCGCCTGCACGAACACCCGGTCGGCCTCCGTGTCCCGCGCCACGACGAGTACCGAGCAGGGCGCCTGGCACGCCACCAGCACTTGCCGCGCGACCGCGGCGCCGGACCGACTCGTGATCGGGTTCTGTTCGCGCCAGGTCGCCGCGCTCGAGATCAGGCAGAGAAGGACCAGCACGACGACCGAGAGGTTCCGGCCCAGAAGGTCCAGGAGCCGGCGACGCCACCGGCCGGCGGTGGACTCGCTCACTCCTTCAGGCAACGGACGGTTCCTCAGGAAGGCCGATACCGGCGGCGATCCGCAACACGCCGGCCGGGTCGGCGCGCGCCGGATCCGCGATCTCCCCCCGAATACGCCCCTCGTGCATGACCAGCACGCGGTCGCTCATGCCGAGAACCTCCTCCAGCTCCGAGCTGATCAGGAGCACGGCCTTGCCCTCCGACGCCATGCGGCGGATCCACTCGTAGATCTCGTAGCGCGCCCCGACATCGATGCCCCGGGTCGGCTCGTCGCAGAGAACGACCCTGGCGCCGCGTTCGAGCCACCTGGCGATCACGACTTTCTGCTGGTTGCCGCCCGACAGCGTCGCCACCCGCTGGCCGGCTCGCACGAGCCGGATGTCCAGTTGCTCCCTCCATCGGCCAAACGCGCGGCGCTCGCGCCGGCGATCGACCACACCGCCAGGCCGCCGGAAACGGTCCAGGTTGGGGAGCGCGAAGTTGGCCCGCGCGCTTCGGCCCAGCACGAGTCCCTGACCTCTGCGATCCTCCGGCAGAAGACAGATGCCGCTCCTGATCGCCTGCCGCGGCGACCGGAGGTCGAGCCGCGCGCCGTCGAGTCGCACCTCGCCGCGGTCGGGCGCAGCGGCGCCGAAGATCATCCGCGCCACCTCGGTCCGGCCCGCTCCCACCAGGCCCGCGAGCCCCAGCACCTCACCACGGCGGATGTCGAACGACACGCCCCTGACACGGCGTCCGGCCGACAGACCCCGGACCTCGAGCCTGGGTTCACCGATTCCCGCCAGTAGTCGGGGCGGGAACTCCGCGCTCAGGCTGCGACCGACCATGGCCTCGATCAGCTTGTCCCGATCGAGCGGCGCGAGCCCGTCGTCGCCGCCGGCAGCCTCGCGCCGGTCGATGCTCCGCACCAGTTCACCGTCGCGGAGCACGGCGACCCGGTCGGCGACAGCCTCGATCTCCTCCAGCCGGTGGCTGATGTAGATCGCCGCCGCCCCACGGCGCGCCAGTTCCCGCACCTGGCGCAGCAGCGCCCGCGCCTCGCGCGGCGACAGCGCTGCGGTCGGCTCGTCCAGGACCAGCAGCCGGGGTTCGAGCGCCAGCGCCTTCGCGATCTCGACCGCCTGGCGGGCGCCGAGAGACAGCTCCGAACAGCGAGCGCCCGGATCGATGTCCATCTCGAGCAGCCCGAGCAGACGCCGCGCCTCGCGCTCCTCCCAACGCCGGCGGACAATGCCCCGCCGGGACCAGCCGGCGCCGAGAAAGAGGTTCTCGCGCACGCTGAGTATCGGCACCAGGCTGAGTTCCTGGTGGATCACGGCGATTCCTCTTTCGCGGGCATCCGCCGGCGACGCGAACGTCGCGGATTCGCCCTCGAACCCGATACGGCCGTCGTCCGGCGGCTCCACGCCCGAGACGATCCGGATCAGCGTGCTCTTGCCGGCTCCGTTCTCCCCGACCAGGCCCAGCACCTCGCCCGCGCCTACCGCCAGGCTGACGGCGCGAAGCGCGTCCACGCCCGGGTAGCTCTTGCTGATCCGCCGGAGTTCGAGCAAGGGGCTTTGCGCCGACTTCAGTCGAGCGACGGATCCTGCTCGGCGTCGGCCTGGCGGTAGAGCGCCGTCGGGATCAGGTGGACGCGCTCGAAGTCCTCGCCGTCGAGATAGCTCACGATGTTCCGTACCGTCATGACGCCCATGCGGTCCGGATACTGGATCGGATCGGCGTAGATCTTCCCTTCGCGGATCGCCCGCTTTCCCGCGAGCTCGCCGTCGAAGCCCACGATCCTGACCTGGTCCGCGCGTCCGGCCTGCTCGAGCGCGGTACGCGCGCCCAGCGCCGAGGGATCGTTGATCGCGAACACGCCGGCGAGGTCCGGGTAGGCCTGGATGCCGTCCGCCATCGCCCGGTAACCCTCGTCGCGCAGGCCGCCGCCTTCGAGCTCGGCGACGATCTCGATCCGACCCTCGGTCCGATCGCGGTTGTACTCCCCGATCGCGTGGCGGAAGCCGTCGACGCGGAGGACGCAGGAGTTGGCCTGCTTGAAGTGCAACACGAGCACCTCGCCGCCGGCCTCGCCGAGCGCCTCGATCATCGCCTCGCCCGCCAGCAGCCCGCCCTGGTAGTTGTCGGTGCCGACGTGACCGGCAATCTCGACACCCTCGGCGACGGCCTGCAGGTCGGACGTGAACACCGGCACGCCGGCTTCGTTCGCCCGCCGCACCGCCGGGCCGATCGCGATCCGGTCCACCGGGTTGAGGACGATCGCGGCGACGCCGGAGGCCAGGAAGTTGTCGACCTGCTGCGACTGGCGGTTCACGTCCCGTTCGGCGTCGGTGACGACGACGTCGAAGCCGTGGCGTTCGGCCTCGGCGGTCAGGTTGTCGGCGATGATCTTGAAGAACGGGTTCTTCAGCGTCATCGCCGAAAAGCCGATCGTGCCGCGCGCGGCGACCGCGCCCTGTCCCTCACCCGCGCCTGTCTCCGCGCCGCCGCATGCGCCGAGCGCGGCCAGTACGAGGGTCGCCAGAATTGCCACGAGAAAACGCTTCACCATTCGCCGATTGTGGCACGTCTTCGTCAGACGCCCGGATAGAGTCACCGCGATGACCGACGCCGCTACCCCCGCGCCGGCGCCCACCGGGAAGCCGCCCCTGCTCCAGATCCGCGAGTTGCGGACCTGGTTCCACGGCAAGCGCGAGACGGTCCGCGCGGTCGACGACATCGACCTGACCATCGAGGAGGGCGAAACGCTCGGCCTGGTCGGCGAATCAGGCTCGGGTAAATCGGTGACTTCGCTGTCGGTGATGCGCCTGCTCGAGAGCACCGCGAACATCGAAACAGGAGAGATCGCGTACTTCGGCCGCGACCTGATTCACCTGCCGAAGCGCGAGATGCGGGATCTGCGCGGCAAGGACATCGGGATGATCTTCCAGGAGCCGGGCACTTCGCTGAACCCGGTCTTCCGGGTCGGCGATCAGGTCGGCGAGGCGCTCCGCGTCCATCTCGGCATGAGCCGCCAGGAAGCGCGCCGGCGGACGATCGAACTGTTCGAAGAGGTCGGCATCCCGGAACCGGAACGCCGCGTGGACAGCTATCCGCACGAGATGTCGGGCGGACAGAAGCAGCGCGTGATGATCGCCATGGCCCTGTCGTGCAATCCGAAGCTCCTGATCGCCGACGAACCGACGACCGCGCTCGACGTGACGATCCAGGCCCAGATCCTCGACCTGATCCGCCGCCTGCGCGACGAGCGCGCCATGTCCATCCTGTTCATCAGCCACGATCTGGGAGTGATCGCCGAGATCGCCGACCGGATCGCGGTCATGTTCCGCGGCCGGATCGTCGAGCGCGGCCGGGTGACCCAGGTGTTCAACGACCCGCAACACCCCTACACGAAGGGACTGCTCGCCTGCCGTCCGCACCTCGACCGCGACTTCCGCCGCCTTCCCACCGTCGCGGACTTCATGGACGTGGAAAAGGATGGCGACGAAGGCGAGATCCGGATCACCGAACGCGAGATCACCGAAGAGTCGCTGAACGAACTGGTCGGGCGCGGGCGGGGCCGCCTGCTACACCCGCGCGCGGCGATCGAGAGCCTGGGCTACGCGGAGGATCCGGGACCGGGCGAGCTCGTGCCGGACGACACGGAACCGCTGCTCGCGGTGCGCGACCTCAAGGTCTACTACCCGATCCGGAGCGGTTTCCTGCGCCGGCAGGTGGGCGACGTCAAGGCCGTCGACGGCATTTCCTTCGACGTCTATCCGGGTCAGACGCTCGGGCTGGTCGGCGAGTCCGGCTGCGGCAAGACGACGACCGGGCTGGCGCTGCTGCGCCTGATCGACATCACCGCCGGGACGGTCCGGTTCGAGGACCAGGACGTCACGGCGATCCCGTCGGGCCGCCTGCGCGCCCTGCGCGGACAGATGCAGATCATCCTCCAGGATCCCTACTCGTCGCTCAACCCCCGGATGACGGTCGAGGCGATGCTCAGCGAGGCGATGACGATCCACCGGATCGGCGACGGCCGGCGCGACCGCCGCGACCGCGCGGCCCGGCTGCTCGAGGAGGTCGGCATGGAGACCGGCCATCTCCGGCGCTACCCGCACGAGTTCTCCGGCGGCCAGCGCCAGCGGATATCGGTCGCCCGCGCGCTCGCGGTTCAGCCCAGGCTGATCATCTGCGACGAATCGGTCTCCGCCCTCGACGTCTCGGTGCAGGCGCAGGTCCTGAACCTGCTCAAGGACCTCCAGGAGGAGCGCGGCCTGACGTACATCTTCATCAGCCACGATCTCTCGGTTGTCAAGTTCATGTCCGACATGATGGCGGTGATGCTCGACGGCAGGATCGTCGAGCAGGGACCGTCCGAGGCGATCTACATGACACCTCGCGAGGAGTACACCCGCCGCCTGATCGAGGCGGTCCCGGACGATTCGATCGCCAACATCGAAAGCCGCCAGCAGCAGCGGAGAGAAGCCCGCAGCCGCCGCCACGCGAATTGACGCCCTGCCGGCGACAACGGTCATGACGACCAGCAATAGCCGTTTCCCGGAGGCGCTGGTGCTGATCTTCGCCATGATCGTGGCGGCCCAGGTCCTGACCTACCTGCTGCCGGCCGGCGAGTACGAACGCGAGGGCCGCCAGGTGCTGGCCGGCACCTACCACGAGGTGGAAGCCGCGCCGCTGCCCTGGCACGCCGCCCTGACCAAGGTACCGCGCGGGCTCGAAGCCGCCGCCGAGATCATCTTCTTCGTCTTCCTGGTCGGCGGCGCGATCGGAGTCATCCGGGCCACCGGCGCCATCGACGCCGCGATCGGCGCCGCGATCAGGGCGCTGGGAGGGCGGCCGATCCTGCTCGTCGGCGGCATGACGACGCTGTTCGCGGTCGGCTCGTCGACGATCGGCATGGCCGAGGAGTACATGCCCTTCGTGCCGATCCTGGTCGCCATGTGCATCGCGCTGAAGATGGACGCCGTGGTCGCCCTGGGCATGGTCTACCTGGGCGCCGGCATCGGCTACGGCACGGCGGCGATCAACCCCTTCACCGTGATGATCGCCAAGGACATCGCCGGCCAGGATCCGAGCACCGGCTTCGGGCTCCGCTGGGCGCTGCTGGCGGGAATGCTCGTGATCGGCGTCCACCACATCCTGCGCTACGCGCGCCGCATCGCCGACGACCCGGAGCGCAGCCTGGTGCGCGACGTCGACTACACAGGCGGCGCGCACGAACTGAGCGCCGCCGATCTCACGCCGGCGCGGCTCGGCATCCTCGCCTCGTTCGCCGCGATGATCGGCCTCTTCATCTGGGGCGTCAACGCGCACGGCTGGTACCTGGTCGAACTCGCGGCCCTCTTCCTGGGCGTGACGATCATCTCGGCCCTCCTGGGGCGGGTGTCGGCGAACCGGACCGCCAGGGCCTTCACCAGCGGCGCGGCCGAGCTGACCGGAACCGCCCTGCTGATCGGCTTCGCGCGCACGATCGAGGTCGTGCTCTCGGACGCCCGGGTCATCGACACCGTGATCCACGGCATCGCCTCGCTGCTCCAGCGGGCGGAGGGCCTGGGTTCCGGCGCCGCGGTCGTCTCCGCCTGGGGCATGCTGGCCGTGCAGAGCGTCTGCAACTTCCTCATCCCCTCGGGCAGCGGCCAGGCCTACGTGACGATGCCGATCATGGCGCCGCTCGCGGACCTCACCGGCGTCGGCCGCGAGACCTCCGTGCTCGCCTACCAGCTCGGCGACGGGTTGATGAACCTGATCGTGCCGACGAACGCCCTGCTGATGGGCATGCTGCTCCTCGCCCGCATCCCCTACCAGCGCTGGCTGCGCTTCATCCTGCCGGCGATGGTCAAGCTCTACGTCGTCGCGATGCTCATCCTCGCGGTGGCGGCGCTGATGCGCTTCGAGTAGTCGCGACAAGCCCGTCCACCCGCTACGCTCGCCGCCAAGTGACGCCCCACGCCCCGACTTCGTCAACCTCCGACCACGAACTCCCCGAGCACGACCCGGAGGTCGGTCAACTCGTCCACGTCCGCTCTCGCCGCCGGCTGGTCGAGGAAGTCCAACCCGGCATGACCTTCCTGTCGCTAGCGGAGCGACCCTGGCACCGACGTTCCCAACCGTAGGAATCCCACTCCATGTTCATGGACACCGCATGGCTGGCTCACAACATACCCAGGCTGTATGTCCCTCCCGTCGAGGCGTACCGAGCCACCGCGTTGAAGAAGATACCCCCTATGTTCGACGACCTCGAACAGGAGGCTGAGTCTGTCGCTGAAGCGGAGTTTGAGCGCCTATGCGCCCAGCCGGCAGACCCTGACTGGCAAGGCGACCTTGGCGACTTGGCCGAGCGGGCGGAGGAGCACGGCAACGAGTACGGCGAGACGATGTTCGCGATCCACCAAAGCGTGCTGAACCTGCTCGCGGTCGGCCTGCAACACCTCTTCGAGCAACAGCAGAAGGGCCTCTATCGCCAAACCTACGCGGGGCGAACCTGTGGGCAGTTTACCTGGGAGGCGTTGAACGACAGCCTGCTTCTCTCCGGGGTGAATCGGACGAATCTCCCGGGCGCAGACCAACTCAAGGAACTCAGACTTGCAGCCAACACGATCAAGCACGGGTCAGGACGTTCTGCCGAAGAACTCGCCGCGCTACGGCCAGATCTCTTCGATTTCGACCCGGGCGGTACAACAGGAACGGACCTCGGCCAGCAGAAACGAATCGCGACCACAAAGGCATCCGATCTGCTCTTCGCTCCGCTGGGCGGAGGCGACCTCTACGTAGCCAAGGCGGACCTGGCTGACTGGTGCGATGGTGTCCTGCAGTTCTGGCGCGGAATCTCAGCCATTCTCTGGGCGCAGCACTTCCCCGAATCGGAGTTTCCCTACGGTGACTAAGGACCTTGGCCTATCATGCGCCCCTCCAAGCAACCCGCGGGCCGCGCTGCCTCATCTCGGTCCGACCGCCCACGGCTCGCTCGGCGCGTACGGGTAGACGATCTGGCGACCGGCTCCGTAGACACACTCAGGCAGCCGTCCTCGCCGCCGATTGTCCCACTCGCGAACTACCACGCGAGAACCACTCCTTCCCACCCGCTCGACCCCCTCTGGAATGCCCGAACCGCCGGAAGTGTTGCCCCTTGTGTAAGATGCAGTGTAAAGGAGCAACCCAGATGGAGCGGAACTGCCGCTACGTCCCCCTGTCGAAACAGCCCCTGGCGCTGGTTCTGGCCCAAGTCCGGTTCAGCCCCGTTCGGCAGATGGACCGCTACATCCCGCAGATTCAGGAGGCGTTCAGGCGCTCCGACTTCCCCATCGAGCGATCCGGCAAAGTCCGCCAAGTGACCTTCGGCCTGCAAGGTGCCCCCGTGCAGATGGCCGAGCAGGATCGCTGGGAGTACCGCACCAGGGACGAACGATGGAGCGTACTGGTCTTCGAGGACAGTCTCGTGCTGCAGACAACGAACTACGGCAGATTCGAGGAGTTCGCCGAACGTCTCCACAGCGCGCTCTCGACGGTGCTGGCCGAGACGGAGCACGACCGGCTAGGCATCGTCGAACGAGTCGGCCTGCGCTACGTCGACGTGATTCAGCCCCAGCAGAACGAGGACTACCGCGCCTATCTTCGATCCGGTCTCCACGGTGTTGCCGACCAGGTGTTTCAAGCCGGCACTCACCGGACCCACATCGAGAGCACCGGGCAAACCACCGTCGACGATCTTGAGGGGACGCTGGTCGTCCGCATCGCGCAGAACGACCTCGGTCTTTCACTGCCTCCCGATCTCCTCGAAGCCGCGCCGAAGCACGAGCCGCGCGCGGCGCGAGGAGAACTCCTGACCCTCGTAGACATGGACCACTTCATCGTCGGGACCTTCGACCCCGCCGCCCACCAGATCATCGAGAAGGCCTACATCATGCACGATCACATCATCGAGACGTTCCACGAGCACGTCGTTAGCGAGCACGCGATCGAGGCGTGGAAATGAACCTCGTTCCTGCTCGCGAAAACGCCACGGCGGCGAGACCGGGCGTCGCGATGCCGACTGAGTGGCGGCCCGGCTACCGGGTACCGGCTGGACACGAGTTGTGGCGACTCCTTCTGAGACCAGCCCTGACCGGCTCCGGCTGCTTCATTTCCGCCGAAACCTATGCGTCGATCCTGCCGGCGTTCGGCTCCAGTTCGCTCGTCGTCGACCGGCGGCAGACACGTCCAACGATGCCGTCCCGCCTCGTGACCTCCGCTCGGACTGAGTTTCCCGACTACCTGGCGTGGCCGATCGAGGACAAGGTGCGGAATCTGGCTGCCGCTCTGTCTCTCAACAAGTCGCAACTAGCGCGGATCCTGCGAGTGACACGGCCGACCGTCTACTGCTGGCTCCAAGGACAAGAGCCTGGCGCCGCCAACACTGGTCGGCTGCACACCCTGCTCAGGTCCTTGTCACTCGCTTCCGTCTCGGGCACCATGCCGCTGAACGCCCGTTTCGTCCGTCAGTGCTCCGAAACCGGCGAACCCTCGCTTCTTGAGCTACTGAGCGAAGAAAAACCGGCCTGGGACCGGATTGTCGAAGCTCTCAAGGCGGTTCGCAGGCTCGGAGACATGGCGGGCCAGGAGCAAGCCGCGCTTGAAGAGCGACTCCGATCTAGCGGCTTCGAGGAACCCGACGCCGCACGCCGGCGAGAGCAGCTCGCAAAGAACATGGCTCTCAAGCCTTGGCCGAAGTAGGCCGAAGTGGCGATAGCGTTCGACAGTCAGCGCATCGTCGAGCTGGGCTGGCGCCAAGGGGCGATCTTGCCCGAGACACTGTCTCGTACCGCGGTCGCCCACGCCGGATCCTTTGCCACGCCGACCAGTGGCTCAGACTGCCTCATACTGACGAGTCACGATTGCGACATCGCGAACGGCAGTCTCGAAAAAGAGCCGGTCGTCGAGATCCTCTACGGCCGAAAAGCACTCGACGAGCGGTCGAACAGCCAGTTGATCGGCGGCAGGAATCCCCGCCGCCTTCAACTTGACGTCCCTTGGGAAGACGGCCAGTTGGTCATTTCCTGCGCGGTCCACGAACGCTGGTCGGTTCCCCGGGAGCTCCTCCTGCAAGAGCCACCCAAAGCGATCCTCCCCGACCGGGAACGCCGGCTGGTCGCGGAGTGGCTGGCCAAGCGGTACGTCCGCTCGGCCTTTCCGACGGCTTTCGACCTGCGCTGGCGCGGAAAACAGAAAGCCTGGCTGGCCATCCTGACCAAGAACAGCGAGTGGATTCAGGGCGTCTACCTCCGCCTGTCGACGCTCAACGAACTCCCCGATGAAAGCACCTACGGAGTACATCTGATTGTCGCCGTCCCTCGTGCCAAGCGTAAAGGCACCAGCTGGCCAACGGCCCGGGAGACAATCGAGACCGCCGTCGAGGACTTCTGGCGCGACGTTCACCCGGCAGTCGAGTGCGAAGAAGTCGAGGTTCTTGGCACTGACGAGATCACCCTCTCAGCCATCGAGAGATACCAGCGCTTCGACGCCGACTGGGTGAGCTTCGCCGACGAAACGCCGGCCACCTCGCTCGTCAACGACCTGTCCAGATGACGCCGTCCGCGAACGCCACGCGTTACAGGTTCAGCTTCGCCGGCAGGTACCTGTCGATCAGCCTCTCGTAGTACGGCCGCAGCTCGGCGGCGTCCGGCGGACGGTCGCTCTTCGAGTACAGGTCGTAGCCGTTGAACAGCCGCACCCAGGCGAACATCTCGCGGTCGCGGTCGTTCATCAACTCCCGGTACGCGCCTTCACGGTGGCACGCGTAGAAGGAGTGGTAGCGGATCATGTAGAGGGCCGGCTCCGGCAGGTAGTCGCTCAGCACCTGGTAGAGGTACTCGTCGTGGCCCCAGGAGAGGTGAACCTGGTCCAGGCCGCAGCCGGCTTCGTACATCCCGAGCGGCGTCGAGTAGGTCGGATGCGCCGTGTCCGGATTGCCGTCGAACAGCTCCAGATAGACGATCCGGTCCGAGAAGGCGCAGCCGACCGGAAAGGTGTCGCCGACGACGGCCCACTGCGGTTCGCCCCACAGGCAAAGGACCTTGCCCAGGTCGTGGACGAGTCCGGCCAGCACGAACCAGTCGGGGTGTCCGTCGGCCCGGATCGCCTCCGCCGTCTGCAGCAGGTGATCGAGCTGCGAGAGGTCGAGATCCGGATCCGAGTCGTCGACCAGGGTGTTCAGGAACTCCAGCGCCTCCCAGGCCGACAGCTCGGCGCGGTCGAGCGTGAGGTACTCCGCCTTCTTGTCCTGGACGAAGTCCCAGGTCTGGTGGCGGTGATTCAGCCGGTAGAACTCGCGCACGGTGTCGCGCGGAGGCGCCTCGAAGTCCCGGTAGTCCTCCCGCCGCTTGCCGCCCGACTCCACCGGCGTCGGATAGAGCTCGGCAACGAAGTCGTCCCAGTCGTCGAGTCGCTCAAGCGGCTCCATTGGCGATACGCTAACAGGCAGACGCCCCACCAACATGGGGAGGATCCGACCCGAGAGTGCCCTACATGGTCTACAAGCTCCTGCACGTGCTGGGAGCGGTAATGGTTCTTGCCGCGGCGGGCGGCGTCGCGGTGCATGCCGCGAACGGCGGTCGCAGGGAGGACAACCAACTGCGCGGTCTGCTTGCCGCCATGCACGGAGTCGGGCTGATCCTGAGCATCGTGGCCGGCTTCGGCATGCTCGGCGGCAGCCTGCCCGGTTGGGCCTGGGTGAAGCTGCTCATCTGGTTGTGCTTCGGAGCCGCGCTCACGCTGCCGTATCGCCGCCAGGCCCTGGCCAAGCCCCTGGTCGTCATCCTGCCGCTGCTGGCGGCGGGCGCCGCGTACCTTTCGCTGTACAAGCCGTTCTGAGGACCTGGCAGGAGCGCTGAGGGGCGCCGGTCAGATTCCCGTCAGACAGAGGTCAGGCCACTGGCCTCCCCCCTGCGGCGAGAATCTGGAATCCGGGTCGAACCCCGGCGGTTTCCCTTCGTAGATATGAATGGGTTCGTGCCCAAAAGGGGCAAGGCACGGACCCGTTCGGCGCCGGGTGGTGCAAGCGTGTTGCACCGCCCGGCGCCACCTCACAGAAAGACGCAGGTCGGACAGTCCCCGGCAGCCGCCGCGAGCGCCCGGTCGGCTTCGCACTGGTACTCCGGGCTGCTCGAGCGATGGCTCCGGGTGTCGCCGCCCAGCATCGTCTCGCGCTTCCAGTCGTCGTTGCGCGACCAGTGGTACGGCAGCATCTTCACCGCGCCCGGGTGCTCGAGCTCGTGCACGGCCGCGAGCGCGGCGGCGACGATCTCGCGCTGCAGTTCCGGGTCCTTCGCCTTGCCCGCGGTATGGCCAAGGGGGTAGTCGAGGAAGACGGCGCGCGGAGGATCGACCGAGCGGGTGATCGAGAGAGCGGAGGTCAGCGACGTGGTCGGAATGCCATCCGCCTCAACCCGGCGCGCTATCAGTCCCACGGACTGATGGCAGACCGGTCACACGGGGACCAGCAACGCCAGGTCGACCTGATCCTCCGCGAGACGGCGGCTGATCTCCGGCGCCACCACCTCCCGAACGCGGCGGGCCGAGTAGATCCCCCCCATGAAGGCGTAGGCGCGCGGTGACAGTTCGCCGATCACGCCCTCGGCCACGAGGGCGTGCAGCGTGTCGACCGGGAAGACGACGTTCGGGTCGATACGCGCATCGGTCTGGTCGTAGGCGAAGTGGCTCGTCCGCAGTTCCGAGACGGGAACCGACGTATCGATCACACGCAGCGAGATGTCGTCCCGATGATGGAAGGCGACCTGCCCCGCCCGGTACACGCCACCGGAGCCAACCAGCCCCACTCGACACTCCGGGAGCGGCTTCTCGAGCTCGGTCCACGGAGGCGAATCATCGCTGCGCACCCATCGATAGGGATCGTGGCCCAGGCTCGAGTAGAGGTCGCGCGTACGAACGATGTGGTCCACCGGCGGTCGTCGTGTCGTCATGGCGTCCATTCTGACCCAAGATAGGATGCCCGCTGCATGACGACCGAGGATCGCCGAGCGCCGGCGCCCGATCCGGGCGCCCCGCACATGGAGCACAACGACCGGCTCGACCTCCCCGAATCCGAGTGGCGGGCAAGACTCGACCACGACGAGTTCCGTGTCCTCCGGCGGGAGGCAACCGAACGCCCCTTCACTTCGGCGCTCAACCGGGAGCACCGAAACGGCGTCTTCCTCTGCGCCGGCTGCGGCGCCGAGTTGTTCCGGTCGGATGCGAAGTTCGAGAGCGGCACGGGCTGGCCCAGTTTCTTCGAGCCCATCGCCGGCGCCGTCGACACGAAGCGGGACTTCAAGCTGATCGTTCCCCGAACCGAGTACCACTGCTCCCGCTGCGGCGGGCACCAGGGCCACGTCTTCAGCGACGGGCCGGCGCCAACCGGCCTCCGCTACTGCAACAACGGCGTCGCCCTGCGCTTCCGGCCGGCGCCGGGAAGCGACCGGGAGAAACGACCCAACACCCCAGGCAGGGAGGACTGAACGATGTCGACCAAAGCGACAACCCGCCGCGCCGGCGGAGCGATCCTGGGCGCCGCCCTGGCACTCACGTCTGCATGCGGCGGCGAGCAGGTCGAGCCCCTGACCACGACGGTCAGCACGGAACTCGGCGCGGTCGAAGGCCAGGCGCTCGAGTCCGGAGTCCTCAAGTTCGCCGGCATCCCGTTCGCGGCGCCGCCGGTTGGCGACCTCCGCTGGCGGCCGCCACAACCGGCCGCCGCCTGGGAGGGCAGCCGCGACGCCACGGAGTTCTCCGCCTCCTGCTGGCAGCCCCTGTCCCCGCCCGGCTCCTTCTACGACACCGGCGACATCGAGCGCAGCGAGGACTGCCTTTACCTGAACGTCTGGACGGGCGCGGAACACGCCGAAGCCGCCCTGCCTGTCATGGTGTGGATCCACGGCGGCGGCCTCCAGACCGGCTCCGGCAGCACTCTGCTCTACGACGGCGAGAGCCTGGCCAACCGCGGCGTCCTACTGGTGACGATCAACTACCGGCTCGGACCGATGGGCTTCCTTGCTCACGCGGAGCTCTCGGCCGAGGACGAGAATGGAGCGTCGGGTAACTACGGCATCCTGGACCAGGTCGCCGCACTCCAGTGGGTGCAGGCCAACATCGCCGCCTTCGGCGGGGACCCGGGCCGGGTCACGATCTTCGGCGAGTCGGCGGGCTCCTGGAGCGTGAACTACCTGACAGCGACGCCCCTGGCCGCGGGGCTGTTCCACCGCGCGATCGGCCACAGCGGCGGCATCTTCTGGCCCATGCCGCAGCTTGGAGGAGCGGAGTCCGAGGGTGCTGGCGTCGCCCAGCGCCTCGGCGCGAGCGACCTCGACGCCATGCGCGCCGCCACCGTCGAGGAGGTCTACGAAGCAGCCGGCGCTTCCGAACTGCCGACCTTCGTGGGGATCAGCGACGGCCATGTGTTCCCGAAGGACGTCCACGACATCTTCGCGGCCGGCGAACAGAACGACGTCGACACCATCGTCGGCTTCAACAGCGATGAAGGCACGGCACTGTTCGCCGCTCCCGGCGGGATCACCGTCGCGGACTACCGCGAGGCGCTCGCGGGCACGTATGGCGAACACGCCGACGCGATGTTCGCGGTCTACCCCGCCGAAGACGACGACCAGGCGCGCGTCGCCGCGTACGAGAACACCGCCGACCAGTTCTTCGCCTGGCAGATGCGCACCTGGGCCAGACTGCAAAGCCACTCGGGCGACAAGCCCATTCGGATGTACTACTTCTCCCGCGTACCGCCGTGGGATGAAGCCGAAACCTACGGCTCATACCACGCGGCGGAGATCGCCTACGCCTTCGACAATCTGCACAAGAGCGGTGAACTGAGGGGAGACGAGATCGGCCCCTTCAACCACGCCTGGGACGACACGGACAGGGCGCTCGCCGACACGATGGCGAGCTACTGGGTGAACTTCGCGGCCACCGGCGACCCCAACGGCGACGGTCTGCCCGACTGGCCCGTCTACGACCCGGACGCCGACGGCGTCCTGGAACTGGGAGACAAGATCGGCGTCATCCAGGGCCTGCTCAAGGATCGGCTGGACGCCTTCGACGCCTTCTACCAGGACCTGCGCGGGAACAGCTAGGCAGCCTTTGTGCTAGCGTCCCGCCTTCAGGCAGTGGGTGCAGAGCTCACGCGGCGAACCAGGATGCGCCTGTCGTTCTCGAGCGTTGATTGATGTAGAACCCGGAGCCGAGAACAAGGAGCAGCAGATGGCAACGAGAATCTATGTGGGGAACCTCCCCTTCGACACGACGGAAGAGGCGGTTCGCGCGCTGTTCCAGGCTCATGGCGATGTGAGCGAGGTTTCGCTGATCAACGACCGTGAAACCGGCCGGCCGCGAGGCTTCGGCTTCGTCGAAATGGCGTCCGGAGGCCAGGAGGCCATCTCCGCCCTTGACCGGCAGCAGTTCGGCGGCCGCACCCTCCGCGTCAACGAGGCCCGCCCGCGCGAGGAACGCCGGCCCCGCTGGTAGTCGCCAGCTACATCTGCGGGTAGAAGAACTGGGCCACGACGACGTCGGCCTGGGGCGACGGCTTCAGTTCGATGATGTCGTCGCGGGAGCCGCCCTTCGTCATCCTGAAGGAGGCGTTGACGCGTTCCGGCGCGTCCCAGAGGACGACCGCGAACTCGCCGTTCTTCTCGACCGGACCTCTCGCCTCGAAGGCGCCGTCACCTGAGGTGATCGTTACCTCGCCGCCGCCCTTGATCGGCTTGCCGCGGCTGTTCTGAACCCTTCCGGCAAGCACCGTGCGGATGCCCTGCGACTCCATCGCTTCGCCCTCCCGGAAGAGGATCGGATAGAGCTGCTGGGATCCGTCGCGCTGGACCGCGACACGCGCAATGACCGTACGGAAGCCGTCGCGCTCGAAGGTGACCCGGACCGTGATCCCTTCATAGTCGTCCCGGCTGAAGATCCGGCCCATGTTGCGCAGGAGG
The DNA here is from genome assembly GCA_965220845.1 of Candidatus Multivorans sp. Classification (GTDB taxonomy): domain Bacteria; phylum Acidobacteriota; class Thermoanaerobaculia; order Multivoradales; family Multivoraceae; genus Multivorans. The sequence goes on along the minus strand of CBDCRA010000005.1, from coordinate 1,482,586 downwards.
TAGGTACCGGTCTTGCGGCCCTTTGCACGCAGCCTCGGCGCGGGCATGTGGTCGTTCTGGAACCAGATGTCCACATCCGGCAGCGGGTTCCCGCCCGAGTCGAGGATCGTGCCGAACACGCGCGTGTTGTCCCGGCCGCCGACCGCGCCGGTCACGTCGCCGCCCCGCAGGTCGGCGCCGACGTTGGCAGGGCCCGGATCCTGGGCCAGGGCCGGAACCGCCAGCACGAGCAGCGGGACGAACAGGAGCGGGAAAACAAGTCTCTTCGACATTTCGCAGCCCTCCGGACGATCTTCGCGCGATGACCCGTGCGCGGTACCTGCAAGCACCCTGGAACCTATCAGCAACTAGGATGGCCGGATGCCGCCAACCGCATCCGCACCGGCCGCGTCTCCGCGGCCGAAGCAGATCCTGGCGGCGGCCGCGATCGGTGTCGCGGCAGCCCTCGTCCTCCTGCGGTGGACGGCACCGGACAACCCGACCGCCCCCTCCAACGACGCATCCGGCGGCGTCCCGGCTCCCCTGCCATCTCGCCCGGAACCCGAGCCTCCGCCGCCCCTGCCGCGCGCGCTCAGCGACGCGATCGACCTGATGGCCCAGGGAAGACTCCGCGAAGCGCAGCGCCTGATGCTCGGCTTCGAGGCCAGTCCCGCCGCGGTGGAGCTGCTTCCCGACCATCGGGAGACCATGGACGCGATGCTGGAGCGGCTCGGCAACGACCCTGCCCTGCGGGCCGCTTTGGAGTTCGAACGCGGCTTCGAGGACGCCGACCTCGATCGTCTTCGGCGAACCCTGGGTTCGCTGTCGCGCGAGGGGACGATCGCCCTCCGGCGCGACCCGGAAGCATCCCGCTACATCGACGACGCGCGGCGGCTGACGGCGGAGGTCGACGCGATCGAAGGTCTGCTCGGCAGCGACCGTCTGGCGGCGCTCCGGCTGGCCCAGGACTTCGCCCGGCGCCACCCGAGATTCGCCGTCGGTCTCGCCTTCGAGGATCGCGCCGCCGAGGCGATCGAGGACACGGCCGAACGGCTGATGGCGGCGAACCGCCTGGACGAGGCACGAACGCTGCTGCTCGAACTCAGATCGCTCCGCGGCGACGCGGCAAGAGATGCCGGTTCCGTCGATGCCAGGCTGGCTTCCATCGAATCCGTGTTCCGGCGCCGGAGCGACCTGGACGCTGCGATCCGCGAGATCGAGGTGCTGGGCCGCGAACGACCGCACGAGGCGCTCGAGGTTCTGGCCGCCATGGAGCGGACGCCTGAGAACCGTCGCCGTCTGGCCCAGGTTGAATCCACGCTCAGGTTTCTTCTGGAAGACCTCGACCAGGGAAGCCCCGCCGTCGAGATACTGGCCGCGGACGGTACGAGCCTGGACCAGGTCGAGTACGACCGACGTGAGGACCTCGTCCTGCTGGTCCGTGCCCGGGACGACTACGATGTCGTCTCCGTGCGCTTCTTCTGGCGCTGGTTCGACCGCGACGGCGAAGGCGACGTCGTCGAAGCGGTGCTCGGCCCGGCCGAACCTGAGCCGGCGCCCGCCGCGGACGGTGCGGAAGACGGAAGGACCACCGAGGTGGCCTTTCAGGCCAAGGTGACGCAAGCCGAGCACGGGGGCCGCAGCCTTCAGTTCTGGGCCGAAGCAACCGACCGCGGCGGCCGCATCGCCAGGAGCGCCGACCCGCCGAAGCAGCTCACGCCCGCACGACGCGGGTTCCTCCAGCGGCTCGGCCTTCGCCGCCAATGACTCCTCACGGACGTGAAATCACTGACTGGCAGACACTTACAGGCGCCGAACGCACTGGTATGATGACCACCGTGGCAAACGGTACAAGTGCCCCGAACGACGCCGGTGGAACACCCGTAGAACCGGCGATACCCCAACACCACGTCGAGACGACCAACCGGGACTTCCGCAGCCTGGGGCTGAACCGGGAGATCCTGGACGTGCTCGCCGGAATCGGCTTCGAGCATCCCACGCCGATCCAGGCCGACGTGATCCCCGATGCGATCGCCGGCAAGGACCTGATCGGCCTGGCGGAGACCGGCTCCGGCAAGACGGCCGCCTTCGTCCTGCCGATCGTCCAGCGCCTTGGCCGGGGCAAGGGCGTGCGGGCTCTCGTCGTCTGCCCCACGCGCGAGATCGCCCTGCAGACCAAGGCCTTCCTCGATGTCTTCCGCAAGAGCCCGCTGCAGGTCACCTCGGCCTGCCTGATCGGGGGCGTCAAGATCGGGCCGCAGTTCGACCAGTTGCGCCGGGACCCCGATGTCCTGGTGGCAACCCCCGGCCGGCTGCTGGACCACACCGAACGCGGCACGGTGAGCCTCCGCAACGTCGAGGAACTCGTGCTGGACGAAGCCGACCACATGCTCGACCTCGGCTTCATGCCCCAGGTGCAGCGGATCGTGACGCAGGTGCCCAGCAAGCGGCACACCATGCTGTTCTCGGCCACCATGCCGCCCCCGATCGAGCGCCTGGCCCAGCGCTACATGGACGACCCGCTCCGGATCGACCTGGCGCCCCGCGGCGCCGCTTCCGGCATCGAACACCGCCTCTACCTGGTCGACGAGAAGGACAAGAAGAGCTGCGCTCTGGCGCTGCTCGACTCGGTCCCCGGCTCGACGCTCGTCTTCACCAAGCGCCGGTCCGACGCCGAGTGGCTATGCCGGGTGCTGGAGCGAGGGCGGCACAGTGTGGCGCGCATCCACTCCGATCGCTCGCAGAAGCACCGGGTCGCGGCCCTGGAGAGTTTCCGCGCAGGTCGTCATCGCATCCTGGTGGCGACGAACATCGCGGCCCGCGGCATCGACGTCGTGGGCATCGAGCACATCCTGAACTACGACCTGCCTGACACCGCGGAGGACTACATCCATCGCGCCGGCCGCACCGCCCGCGGCGCCGCCGAAGGGGTCGTGTCGTCGATCGGTACCTGGCTCGACAAGCCGATCGTCCGCCAGATAGAGCTCGCGCTCGGTCACCCGCTGCCTCGGAGCGAAGTCGAGGGAGTGGCCCCCTACCGTGAAATGCGGTCGCTCAACGAGCGACGCCGCCGCTCTCCGCTGCGCCGCTAGGGACGCCATGATCCCGATCCCGGATCTCCTGAACCGGGAGCCCTTTCTCGGCATCGACCGGGAGGCTCTGACGGACCTGCTCGGCCTCGCCATTCTCGGCCGGGAGATCGGCACCGAATTCCACGACCTCATGGCGGAGGCGGAGACGCCGCCGACCACCTGGCGGCCGGAGTTCTTCGAGCAGGACCTGTTCGTCGACCGGCTGATCGCGGAGAGCTTCGAGATCGCGATGGACGGCGTCCGGTACCCGATCAACGAACGCTTCCTCCGACGCGCGCTGTCCGCTACCCCGACCGATCTGCGGACGGTCGAGTTTCGCCAGTCCATCCTGCACGAGATGGACGAGAACGAGGAGATCCTTGCGTCGGCCAAACGGCTCTACCGCGAACTGTTCGCCCTGCTGTCGCTTCACCGGACGCCCCGCTACCACCGCATCGTCGACACCGCCGCGCACAACCTGGACATCCTGAAGCAGAGCCGCCTCGTCATCGACCTGATGCACGATCGGTTCGAGTCCGCCCGTTCCGGCCTCGGACGCCTCCACGAGGGGGCGGCCGCGATCCACGCGACGGAGGAGTACAAGACCCTCGCCGCCCTCCTGGACTACGAGGACCAGCTCGCCCAACTGAACCTCGACATCTCCCTGGGTGGCGACGGCCGGATCCGCCGGGTCGAGGTGCGTTCCCTCGACGAGTGCAGCGACAACCCCTTCTGGACGCGTCCGATCAAGCGCTTCCTGGACCGGCTGCGGCTCGGCGTCGGCGGCTACTCGATGACGAACCGGGAACTCCTGAACCGGGTGATCGAGCGGGTCTACGTCTCCCTGTCCCCGGCCCTGATCCCGCTGATCCAGATGCTCGGCCAACTGGAGCTCTACCTGGCGGTGCGCGCGCTGAGGGACCGCGCCGCGGGACGCGGCCTCGCGATGTGCCTCCCCAAGATCCTGCCGGACCACGACACGGGAACCGGGTTCGTCTGCGAGGACCTGTGGAACCCTCTGTTGCTGCACCAGGAGCAGGCGCCCGTCCCCTGCACCGTGAGCACCACCGGCAGCGTGCCGATCACCGTCGTGACCGGGCCCAACTCGGGCGGGAAGACGCGGCTGATCCAGGCGATCGCGCTCGCGCAGCTGCTCGCCCAGTCGGGCCTCTACGCACCGTGCGCCCGGGGCCGCCTCCGGGTGCAGAACGGGCTCTTCGTCTCCCTGATCGAACGGGAGAGCGCGGACCAGGTGGAGGGCCGCCTGGGTCGGGAACTCGTGCGCATCCGCACCCTGTTCGAGGAGATGGAGCACGGCTCGATGGTCATCCTGGACGAGCTCTGCTCCGGTACCAACCCGTCGGAGGGCATCGAGGTCTTCACCCTGGTTCTGCAGCTCCTTCGGCGCGTCGATCCGGTGGCCTACGTAACGACCCACTTCCTCGACCACGCCCGCTCCCTGGAGGAGAACCACCACGAGCTGGGCCTGGAGTTCCTCCAGGTCGAGCTCGACGAAGCCCGCCGAAGCACCTACCAGTTCAACAGCGGTGTCGCGCGGACTTCTCTCGCCGCGCTCACCGCCGAACGCCTCGGCGTCACCTTCGAGAACCTGTCGACGGCCGTCGACAGCCGGCGGACGAAGGCGAGCTAGTACGGGACGCCGGTCGACCGGCAGACGAAGCGCATCAGGGGCGAGGCGGCGGCGCAGAGTGCCGTGAACTCGTCCAGGAAGCCGGCGCGGAGCAGGCGCGTCTGGTTTAGGCGCGCCACGGCCATGAAGGACTTCCGCTTGATGTCGTCGATCCGGGGATGATCCGCGTCGAACCCTCGCGGCGCCCGCTTCAGACTCTCACCGCCCAGTTCGAGCTCGCCGCCGAGCCCCGGTTTCGACGTGACCTCGGCCCAGCCCGCTCCGTCCTCCACGATCTGCCGCCGGATCGCCCGTAGCGCCTCCGGGTGCGGCCGCCACATCCCGCCGCCCATGAACACGCTGCCCGGTTCGATGTGGAGGTAGAAGCCGGGCGCATGGGCATCGCGATGCTGCTCGTGGCGGAAGTGGATGCCGATGTGGGTCTTGTAGGGCCGCTTGTCCCGAGAGAACCGCACGTCCCGGTGGATGCGGAACAGGGAACCGCCGACCTTCTTCGGAACCGCCAGGAAGTGGCTGGAGACCTCGTCGATCCGCGTCCCGAAATCGCTGATGAACTGCAGCGCCGGCTCGCGCACGACGTCTTCGTAGCGCTCGCCGTTGGCCTTGAACCAGTCGCGCTCGTTGTTCTCCGCGAGGTCGCGCAGAAAGGCGAAGGTCTGTCTCGAGAACGGGTTCTTCCACTTGTCCATCGTCGCTTGCTCCTGTGCCTCCGGGGCCGGACTCTCGCCGCGGAGCGAAGTGTATTCTCGGATGCCTCAACAGGGAGACCCGAATGGACATCTTCGTCGCCGAACTGGTCGGCACCGCGCTCCTGATCATCCTGGGTGACGGCGTCGTGGCCAACGTCGTCCTCACCCGCACCAAGGGCAACGACGGCGGCTGGATCGTCATCACGACCGGCTGGGGGCTCGCCGTGGCGCTCGCCGTCTACTGCGTCGGCCGGATCAGCGGCGCGCACATCAACCCGGCCGTCAGCCTCGGGATGTGGTCGATCGGCGAACTCGAAGCCGCCCTGCTGCCGACCTACATCGGCGCGCAGATGCTGGGCGCCTTCCTCGGCGCGGTCGTCGTCTACTTCACCTACCGGCCCCACTGGGCGGTCACCACCGATCAGTCGGCGAAGCTCGGGGTGTTCTGCACCGCTCCGGAGATTCCGCGCCGCCGTGGCGCGAACTTCCTGACCGAGGTGGTCGGCACCGCCGTCCTCGTCTTCGGCGTGCTGGCCATCGCGGCCAACGCCTCCGAGCTCGCCGGCGAGATCGACCTTTCGGCGGTGTTCGCCACGGGCATCAACCCCCTCCTCGTCGGTTTCCTGGTCTGGGGGATCGGGCTCTCGCTGGGCGGCCCCACCGGCTACGCGATCAACCCCGCGCGCGACCTGGGCCCGCGCATCGCCCACGCGGTCCTGCCGATCCCGGGCAAGGGCGGTTCGGACTGGGGCTACGCCTGGGTGCCGGTGCTGGGGCCACTGGCCGGCGGTGTCCTCGGCGCGCTGGCCTTCCAGGCACTCGGCTGGCAGGCGTAGCCGAACATGACCTACGTTCTCGCCCTCGACCAGGGCACCACGTCCAGCCGCTCCATCCTGTTCGAGCGCCAGGGAACCGCCGCCGCCTCCGCGCAGGAGGAGTTCCCGCAGCTCTACCCCTCGCCCGGTCACGTCGAACACGATCCCGAGGCCATCTGGAACACCCAGATCGAAACCGCGCGCGCCGCCATCGAGAAGGCCAGCGCGGCCGTCCCGGACATCGCCGCCATCGGCATCGCCAACCAGCGCGAGACGGTCGTGCTCTGGGAGCGGGACAGCGGCAAACCGGTCGACAACGCGATCGTCTGGCAGAGCCGCATCACCGCGCCGCTGTGCGAGGAGCTGAAGCAGCAGGGGCACGAGGACCTGTTCCGCGCCAGGACCGGACTCGTGCTCGACCCGTACTTCTCCGGCACGAAGATCGCCCATCTCCTGCAGAAACACGACCTCCATACCCGGGCGGCGCGGGGCGAGATCCTGGCGGGAACGATCGACAGCTTCCTGCTCTGGCGGCTGACCGGCGGCCGGGTTCACGCGACCGACGCGAGCAACGCCTCGCGGACCCTGCTCTTCGACATTCACAGACTGGACTGGGACGACGAGCTCCTCGGGATCCTGGGCGTGCCGCGGGCCATGCTGCCCGAGGTCCGCGACTCGAGCGGCGACTTCGGTCATACCGAGGCGGGTCTCTTCGGTCGTCCGATCAGGGTCGCCGGCATCGCCGGCGACCAGCAGGCGGCGACCTTCGGCCAGGGCTGCTTCGAACGGGGCATGGTCAAGAACACCTACGGCACGGGCTGCTTCATCCTGATGAACACGGGCGACCGGGCCGTGGCATCGGAGAACGGCCTTCTCTCCACCGTCGGCTGGATGCTCGGCGGGCGACCGACCTACTGCCTGGAGGGTTCGGTCTTCGTCGGCGGGGCCGCGGTCCAGTGGCTGCGCGACGGCCTCGGCCTGATCGAGAGATCCGAGCAGGTCGAGGAACTCGCTGCGACCGAGAAGGACAGCGGCGGCGTTTACCTCGTGCCCGCCTTCGTTGGCCTCGGGGCGCCTTACTGGGACCCCTACGCTCGGGGCCTCCTGATCGGCCTGGAGCGCTCCACCACCGCCGGCCACGTGGCCAGAGCCACGGTCGAATCGATGGCCTACCAGAGTCTCGACGTCGTCCGCGCCATGGAGGCGGACGCCGGGTCCGGCATGAGCGGCCTGCGGGTCGACGGCGGAGCGGCGGTCAACGACGACCTGATGCAGTTCCAGGCCGACCTGCTGGGCACGCGTGTCCAGCGGCCCGTGGTCGCGGAGACGACGGCGCTGGGGGCCGCCTACCTCGCCGGACTGGCAACCGGCGTCTGGTCCGACCAGGACGACGTGACCCGAAATTGGGCGCTCGACCGCGAGTTCGAGCCGTCGTCCTCGCCGGGCGAGCAGGAGCGCCGGGCCGCCGCCTGGCGGCGCGCCGTCGAGAGGTCCCGAAGCTGGGCCGAGCCCTGAGGCCACCCTGCGGTACGCTCTCGCACCGCCAACAAGCCACCACGGATCCGGAGAACTCCATGACCGATGTAGCCGCCCGCCCCCGCCTCACCGTCGACATCGAAGCCGGCGTCGCCGACGTGCGTCTCGATCGCGCGGACAAGCTGAACGCGCTGGACGGCGCGATGTTCGACGCCCTGGGCAGCACCGCCCGCGAACTGGCCGAAGACTCGTCCGTGCGCGCGGTCGTGCTCTCCGGCAACGGCCGCGCCTTCTGCGCCGGCCTCGACTTCGGCAGCTTCCGCGCGATGCAGCAGAACGCGGGAAGCAGTTCGTCGTCGCGCGAGCTGGTGGAGCGCAGCGACGACAACCCGGCCAATCGCGCCCAGTTCGCCGTCTGGGGCTGGCACGCGATGCCCGTTCCCGTCATCGCGGCGGTGCACGGCGTGGCCTACGGCGGCGGCTTCCAGCTCGCGGTGGGCGCCGATCTGCGCGTCGTCCACCCGGAAGCCCGGCTCTCGGTGCGCGAGATCGTCTGGGGTCTGATCCCCGACATGGCCGGTCCCCAGTTGCTCCGGCACCTGGTGCGCTCCGACATCGCCAAGGAACTGACCTTCACCGGCCGCGTGATCAGCGGCGTCGAGGCCGCCGAACTCGGCCTCGCCACCCGGCTGTCGGAACAGCCGCTCGACGACGCCCTCGCCCTCGCGCGCGAGATCGCCGGCAACTCGCCGCACGCGATCCGCGCCGCCAAGCAGGTGCTCGACACCGCCCCGACGGTCAGCGTCCGGGAAGGGCTCGAAACCGAGGAGCGGCTGCAGGTCGGCCTGATCGGTTCGCCGAATCAGGTCGAGGCGGTCACCGCGAACATGCAGAAGCGGGCGCCCAACTTCGCCGACATCGACTGAAGGGCCGGGGCCGCCCCAGCCGTCCGCTACTCCAGGTGCCAGCCGTGGCTGCCCTGGAGCAGCCCGCGCTGGGAGTCGAAGGGATCGCCGCCGGCTTCCGGCTCGACGCGGCTGTAGCCGCCGTCCGGCTCGAGCCGCCGGCAGTTCGCCGTGTCGACGAGGTGCGGCGCCAGGATGTCCCTGAGCGCCGCCTGGCGCAGGCTCGGATCGAGAATCGGACACAGCAGTTCGACCCGACCGTTCAGATTGCGTGGCATCAGGTCGGCGCTGCCCGTGAACAGTTCCTCGTCTCCGCCGTTCCGGAAGTAGTAGAGCCGCGAGTGCTCCAGGAACCGACCGACGATCGAGGTCACGGAGATGTTCTCGGACAGGCCCGGCACGCCCGGACGCAGGCAGCAGATTCCCCGCACCTGCAGCAGCACCTCGACGCCGGCCTGTGAGGCCCGGTACAGCGCGTCGATGCACTCGCGATCGACCAGCGAGTTCATCTTGAAGATCAGGCGGCCGTCTCCGCGCAGGCGGTGCCCCTCGATCTCCCGGTCGATCCGCCGGATGAGCTCGCGCCGCATCTGGTCGGGCGCGACCAGCAGGCGGCTGTAGCGCTCCTCGCGGACGTAGCCGGTGATCGCGTTGAACAGCTTGGCCACGTCCGAGGCGATCTCCGCGTCGTCGGTCAGGAGCCCGATGTCCGTGTAGATGCGGGCCGTGACCGGGTTGTAGTTGCCCGTCGCGACGTGGACGTACGAATGGAGCTTGCCCGCCTCTCGCCTCACCACGAGACACATCTTGGCGTGGGTCTTGAGTCCCATCACGCCGTACACCACGTGAACACCGGCGGCTTCCAGCGCCCGCGCCCAGCCGATGTTGTACTCCTCGTCGAAGCGGGCCTTCAACTCGACCAGGACCGAGACCTGCTTGCCCTTCTCGCGCGCCTCCATCAGGGCCTCGACGACGGGCGAGTTGGCCCCCACGCGGTAGAGCGTCTGCTTGATCGCGATCACGTCCGGGTCGGCCGCCGCCTCCTGCAGCAGCCGAACGACCGGGGAGAAGCTGTCGTAGGGGTGATAAAGGAGGTGGTCGCGTCGCCGGATCGCCTCGAACAGGGACTCGTCGCTCCTGAGCGCGGCGTGGCGCACGGGCCGGATGGCGTTGTCGCGGAGTTCCGGACGGTCGAGGAAGGCGATCTCGCTCAGGTCGGCAAAGCCCAGCGGCGACGGCAGGGTGTCGACCTGGAAGCGCGCCAGCCCCATGTTCCGTTCGAGGATCGCCCGGATGCGCTTCGGCATGTCCTCGCGCACTTCCAGACGCACGACCGAGCCAAAGTGCCGCTGCCCGACGACCTCGACGATCGCCGTCAGCAGATCGCCCGCCTCATCTTCCTCGACCTCCAGGTCGGCGTCCCGGGTGACGCGGAAGGTGTAGGCGGCCGCGATCTCGAAGCCGGGGAAGAGCAGGTCGAGATTGGCCGCGATCAGCTCCTCGATCCAGACGAATTTGCCCCGCCCCGAGTCGAGACCGAGTTCGTCGCGGCCGCTGCCCGGCGCCCGAACCAGCCGCGGCAGCACCTGGGGAACCTTGACCCGGGCGAAGCGCTCGCCCTGGCTTCCGTCCTTGATCACCACGGCCAGGTTCAGGCTGAGGTTCGATACGTGGGGGAAGGGATGGCTCGGATCGAACGCCAGCGGCGTCAGGACGGGGAAGATGTCGCGCTTGAAGTACGTCCGCAGCTTCCGCTTCTTCTTCGCCGACAGGTCGTCGTAGGAGACGATCTCGATCCCTTCGTCCTTGAGCTTGGGCAGCAGGTCTTCGTGCCAGCAGCGATAGGCCTGCCGACGCTCCCGCTCCAGGTGGGAACGGATGCCCGCCAACTGCTCGGACGGCGTCATCCCGTCGGGCGGCGCCTCAAGCGCGCCCCGTTCGAGCTGCCGCACCAGGCCCGCGACGCGGACCATGAAGAACTCGTCCAGGTTGCTGCCATAGATCGACAGGAACTTGACCCGCTCGAGCAGCGGATGACGGGAATCGCGGGCCTCCTCGAGAACCCGGCTGTTGAACTGGAGCCAGCTCAACTCCCGGTTGTTGTAGTGCTCGGGAAGGCCGGGCTCGATGGCTGGCGCGAGCCGCATGGGACGCGGATCCGGCTCTGCCTCCACGGGCTCGGCCGGCGACGTCGCAGTCGACGGCTCCATCAGATCCTCAGCGGCTGCAGTCTCCGGGTACGCCACGGTAACCGCTGATTCTACACCGGTTCCGGCTCGCTCGGGTCACTCGGACGAACGGCGCCTGACCACGACGAAGGTCACGTCGTCGGCGGGAACTCCCTGTGGGGAGAGCTCCTCAACCCAGCTCTCGAACTCGGCGACCGCTTCCTGCGCCCGGCGCTGGCCCACCTCGAGCCATCGCTCGGCGATCGCCGGATAGCCCACCGGCTCGCCGCTCGCATCCAGCATCTCGGGCAAGCCATCGCTCATCAGGAGCGCCGCGTCGCCCGGTTCGAGGCGTACCCGGTGTCGTTCGTACGACGCGACGGCCAGGGTGCCGAGCGGCACGCCGGAACTCATGATCTCCTCGACTTCTCCCGACGGACAACGGCTGATCAGCACCGGCGGCATGCCCGCGGAAGCCAGGTCGAGGACCCCCTCCCGATAGCGCGCGAGCACCAGGGCCATCGCCCGGCGGCCCAGGTTCATCGAGCGGATCGTCGCCGTCGCGCGGGACAGGAAGTCGGCCAGGTCGAGACCCATGTCGGCCGACGCGAGCAGCGTCTTGACCACGGTCACCATCGTGCCGGCGCGCGCCCCGTGGCCGGTCGCGTCACCGACCGCGATCGTAAGCGAACCGTCCTGCCGGGGCCGGCTGAAATCGTAGTAGTCGCCCCCGACCTCCGAGGCCGTGCGCAGGAACACGGCGATCTCCAGGTCGGGGTGCTCAGGGAAGGCAGCGGGCAGCAGCGAGAGCTGGAACCTCCGCGCCTCCTCGAGTTCGCTGGTCTGGCGCTCGTTCTCCGCCTCCAGCAGGCGCCGGTCGACCTCCTGCTGGCGGCGATGCCGTTCCTGTTCGAGCAACTGGCGCCGGCTCTTCTCCTGGTCGCGCGCCATGCGGTTGAACGCCTCGCCCAGCTTGCCGACCTCGTCGCGCCCGCCGAGTCGTGCCCGCGCCGCGGCGTCGCCGCGGGCCAGACGATCGACCTGCCTGGTCAGGTGGCTCAGCCGGCGCGTGAGGCGATTGGCCAGCGGAGCGGCGGCGAACAGGGACAGGCTCATCAGGCCGACGCCGACGCCCAGGTTGCGAAGCGATGCACTCCTCATTTCGGCGAGCGACGGGCCGATTGGACGCACGATGCCATAGATCAACTCGCCTTCCGCAGCGGCCTGCGTGGCGACGACCCATTCGCTCAGGCCCCGACAGAGATCTTCGTGCCCAGCAGCAAGCGCGTCGAGGAGAGGTTCGTCGCCCGCGCAGTGCACCTCCTCGAGAAGTTCCAGTTCCTCCGGCCCGGAAGTGTAGATCTCGCCCTCTGCGTCCAGTGCGAACGGAACCGCACCGCCGCCGCGAGGTATGCGGCGCAAGACGTTTCGCATCAGGTTCTCGGGCCGTATGGCGGCTTCCAGGTGCGCCACCACGCCGCCGTCCCGGTGAACGGGAGAAGAGACGGGTCCACCGAAGACCCGAGTCGCCCAGGCTCGGCCTCTGCGCGCCCACTCGGCATCCCTCGCCCGATCCCCTGCTTCTCCACGTTCCGTGGATCGTCCGCCCGGAGGGCCACCGGCCGGGAGACGCTCCGGGTTGCCGCCTCGCGACCAGAGGAAGCGTCGGCCTTCCGTCGCCCGCAGCCCGCGCAGACCGCGATCCCCCCCACCGGGTTCCGGGCCTTCGTCAACGCTCGGTCCAGTTCCCGGTGGGGTCGCCGGGACGAGTTCGAGCGCATCGACGAAGTCCGCGCCGTCACCCATGTTGCTCAGGAGGAACTCCGCCAGAGCCTCCGGGTCGGCGTACTGGGGGTCGTCGAAGGGCAGCATCGTGCCAAGCCTCCGAACGTACCCCTCCAGGTCGTCCCTGGCACGGAACAGACCGACCGATATCTGCCTCGTGACCTCCAGGGACTCCGCCTCGACCGCGGCCCGAAACGCCCTCGTCGAGGAGACGTAGGAGTAGCCGACGATGCCGGCCAACGGAAGCACCGCCAGCACCAGGAAGGCGAGAATCAGTTGACTACGGAGTCTCATCTTCAGTCCAACCAGCTTCGGACCCGCGAGCTTCCCCGCCCGCCGAATCCCGCCCCGCCGGCTGCCGCACCCGTTTGCCGTCCTTGCGGCGACCGGAGAGAGAACTCACCACGCCGTGCAGCGCCCGCACCTCGTGTTCCCGGAGTTCGGCGCGGTGGAGGATGCTCCTCAGGTTGCGGACCATGATGCCACGCTTCTCCGCCACTCGCAGGAACCCCGAGGCGTCCAGTTCCTGCTCCAGGTGCTCGAAGAGGTTCACGAGTTGCGCCGACGTGGCCGGAAGCGTCGCCGAACGCTGGTCGGGCGGCGCCGTGGCGGCTCCGGACGCACCCTCGAACCACGCCCAGGCGACCAGCAGCACCGCCTGCGCCAGGTTGAGGGACGAGTACCCGGGGTTCAGCGGTATGTGGACGATGTGCGAGGCCAGAGCCACGTCGTCGTTGTCGAGACCGGCCCTTTCCGGACCGAACAGCACTCCCGAGCGCTGCCCTCGCGCCGCGCGCTCCCTGACCTCGGCCGCCAGTTCCCGAGGGCCGATCGCGGGCTTCAGCATGTCCCGGCGCCGGGCCGTCGTCGCGTAGACGCGGTGCAGGTCGGCAACCGCCGCGGCCGTGGTCGCGAACACCCGCGCCCGGTCGACAACCTCGCGCGACGCCCCGGTGGCCATCGCCTGCGCGCGCTCGTTCGGCCAGCCGTCGCGCGGCGAGACCAGACGCAACTCGGTCAGTCCGCAGTTCAGCATCGCCCGGGCCGTGGCGCCGACGTTCTCGCCCATCTGCGGACCGACCAGGACGACCACGGGCGCCGCTGCTTCCTCCTGACCTGCGTCTCGACCTGCCATCGCTTGGGTCCGGCTCCCGGAGGTCAGTCTACGCCGCACGCGGCTAGGCTACGCGCGTGAGTCCCGCTACCTTGGGGGATCGCCTGCCCGAGGCCGCCGGGAGGGTTTCGCCCGACGCCATCCTGGAGCCCTTCCTCGACTGGGTCGCCGGGCTCGGCTTCGAGCTGTTCCCCGCCCAGGAGGAGGCGCTGCTCGAAGTCATGGCGGGCCGCCACGTGGTCCTCGACACGCCGACCGGCTCGGGCAAGTCGCTGGTCGCGATGGCGATGCTCTGGAAGGGCCTCTGCGAGGGCAGGACCGGCTTCTACACGGCGCCGGTCAAGGCGCTGGCCTCCGAGCAGTTCTTCCGGATGTGCAACGAGTTCGGCGCCGAACGGGTGGGCATGTTGACCGGCGACGCCAGCATCAACCCGAAGGCGCCGATCGTCTGCTGCACCGCCGAGGTGCTCGCGAACATGGCGCTGCGCCAGGGCGCGGACCTTCCCGTCGACTACGTGGTGATGGACGAGTTCCACTTCTACTCGGATCCGGAGCGCGGCGTGTCGTGGCAGGTGCCCCTGATCACGCTTCCCGACACGACCTTCCTCCTGATGTCCGCGACCCTCGGCAACATGGCGCCGATCAGCGAGGCCCTGGAGCGCGCGACCGGCCGCCCCGTGGCGCTCGTCAGCGGCAGGGATCGACCGGTGCCGCTCGAGTACGAGTACCGCGATACGCCGCTGCACATGACGATCGAGGAACTCGCGAACGCCGGCCGGGCGCCGATCTATGTCGTCAACTTCACCCAGCAGGACTGCGCGCGGCTGGCCCAGAGCCTGACCAGCCTGAGGCTCTGTTCGCGGGAGGAGAAGAAGGCGGTCTTCAGGGAGATCCGGGACTTCCGCTTCGACACGGCCTACGGCAAGGAGATGCGGCGCTTCCTCGGCTTCGGCATCGGCGTCCACCACGCGGGCCTGCTGCCGAAGTACCGGCTGCTGGTCGAGAAGCTCGCGCAGTCCGGGCTGCTCAAGGTGATCGCCGGCACGGACACGTTGGGCGTGGGCGTCAACGTGCCGATCCGTACGGTCCTGTTCAGCCAGCTCTGCAAGTTCGACGGCGAGAAGGACACGATCCTCACGGTCCGCGACTTTCAGCAGATCGCCGGTCGCGCCGGCCGCAAGGGCTTCGACGACCTGGGCTGGGTGGTGTGCCAGGCGCCGGCGCACGAGATCGAGAACCACCGGCGACTGCTCAAGGAGAGCGTCTCCCGGCGAGGGCGAGGGCGAGGGCGAGGGCGAGGGCGCGGTCGCAAAGCGGTCCGCAAGCGATCGGCGCCGCGCGGCTTCGTGCCGTGGAACGAACGCACCTTCGAGCGGCTCACCACGAGCCGGCCCGAGACGCTGGAGTCCCGCTTCCGTCTCCGTCACGGCATGGTGTTCGACCTGATCCAGGCCGACGAGTCGGCCCGCAACGGCGGGAGCCACACGAACTTCGCCTCGCTGCGCCGGCTGATCGCCGCATGCCACGAACCCGCCGCCACCAGGGACCGCCTGATCGGACAGTCGGCGGAACTCGTGCGCGCGCTGCACCGCGGCGGCATTCTGCGGATGGCGGCGCGGCCCGGCGGCGGCTACCGGGTCGAGGCCGACCGGGAACTGCAGATCGAGTTCTCGATGCACCAGAACCTGTCGCTCTATCTCGTCTCGACCCTGGAACTGCTCGACCAGGAAGACCCCGACTACGCCCTGGACCTGCTCAGCCTGGTCGAGGCGATCCTGGAGGACCCCGGGATCGTGCTGCGGCGTCAGGCGGCGAAGCTGAGGCACGAACTCGCGGCCCGGCTCAAGGCGAAACGGGTGCCGTTCGAGGAACGGATGGAACGGCTACGGGAGGTCACCCATCCGCGCCCCCTGACGGACCTCATCGAACCAACCTTCGACGAGTTCCGGCGTTCCCACCCCTGGGTGCGCGGCGACTCGATCCGGCCGAAGCGCGTCGGCCGCGAGGTCTACGAGGACTCGCTGGGCTTCGACGACTTCATCAGACGCTACGACCTGCAGCGGTCCGAAGGCGTCGTTCTCCGCTACCTGAGCCAGCTGTTCAAGGTCCTGAGCCGCGGCGTTCCCGACCGGTTCAAGACGGACGCGGTGTTCGACCAGCTCGGCTACTTCCACGACCTGCTCACCCGCGTCGACAGCAGCCTGCTGAGCGAGTGGGAAAGGCTGTGGTCGCTCGAAGACGAAGCCGGCGGCGCGTAGCCGTCAGCGGCTCCGCCCGACTCCCAGCCTGGGACACCACTCCTCGACCGGACAGCGCGAGCACCACGGGCTCACCGGCAGGCACAGCTTCTGGCCGAAACTGACGAGGGTCTTGTTCAGGCCGATCCACTGGCTTCGCGGCAGTCTGGCTCGCAGCGCCATCTCCGTCTCTAGCGGGGTCTTCGTGTCCACGTAGCCCCAGAGGTTCGTGATCCGGTGCACGTGGGTGTCGACGCAAATCCCGGGCCGGCGAAACCCTTCAGTGACGACCAGGTTCGCCGTCTTGCGGCCGACGCCGGGGAGTTCGACCAGCTCCTCGACCGTCCGGGGCACCTCACCGCCGAACCGCTCGCGCAGCACGGTCATGGCGAGCTTGAGGTTCTTCGCCTTCGTGCGGTAGAAGCCGACCGGGAAGATGAGCCGCTCCAGTTCCGGGAGCGGCAGCGCCCCGATCTCTTCCGGCGTCGACGCCGCGTCGAACAGCCGTCTCGTCGCACCCGCTGTCGCCTCGTCCTTGGTCCGCGCGCTCAGGATCGTGGACACGAGCACCTTGAAGGGATCGCGCTCCGTCTCCGCAATCAGCGTGACGATCGGCAGTTCCGAACCCTCCAGATGCCGCCGGATGCGGCGGAGCATCGCCGCCAGACGGCGGTTCGTCGGCGGCGTCGGCGGCGTGGGCACGGCGCCCGCGAGAATACCGCCGCCCGCCGCGGCTGTTACCTTGGCGTGATGAACGTGGCCCTGAGCGGCGCCTCGGGACTCATCGGCAGCGCCCTCGTCAACAGCCTGGAAGCCGACGGACATCGCTGCCGGCGGCTCGTCCGGCGCGCACCGTCGCGGTCGGACGAACTCGAGTGGCGGCCTGAACGCGGTCTGGTCGAATCGCCGACCGCCGAGGGCCTCGACGCGCTGATCCACCTCGCCGGCGAGAACGTCGCCGCCGGCCGCTGGACCGCCGCGCGGCGACGGCGGATCCGCGCCTCGCGCGGCCCGGCGACCCGCCGGCTGGTCAAGTCGCTCGCAAGCCTCGAGCGACCGCCGGGCGTCTTCATCTGCGCCTCGGCGGTCGGCTACTACGGCGACCGCGGCGGCGAAGTCCTGGACGAGGACTCGCCTCCCGGGGAGGGCTTCCTGGCCGCCGTCTGCCGGGACTGGGAAGCGGCCGCCCTGCGAGCGGCCGCGGCCTGCGAGCGCGTGGTGATGCTGCGGTTCGGGGTCGTGCTCTCTGCGCGCGGCGGCGCCCTGGCCAGGATGGTGCCGCCCTTCCGGCTCGGTCTGGGCGGACGGCTCGGATCGGGGCGGCAGTACTTCCCCTGGATCCACATCGACGACGCGGTGGCCGCGATCCGGCACGTGATGGACCGCGATGTTCGGGGCGCAGTCAACCTCGCCGCTCCGGAGCAGGTCACGAACGCGGGCCTGACCTGGTCCCTGGCACGAACCCTGCGGCGCAGGGCTCCGCTGCCCGTGCCCTCGCTCGCCCTCCGCGCCGCCTTCGGAGAGATGGCGAATGAGACCCTGCTCGCCAGCGCCCGCGTGGCCCCCAGGGTGCTGCGGAAAACCGGGTTCGAGTATCGCTTTCCGAAGCTCGAAGCGGCGCTGGCCCGCGAGTTGTCGCCCGATACGCCCCCGAGAACGTAGAATCCGGGAAGCGAAACGCAACCCGGGGTGTTGCGTACTCGTGAGTGCGGCCGGCAACCTCGATGCCGGCGCCAGGACAGAGCCGGCAGCGAGTGGAACCCCTCCTCCGAGTCCCAGCCAACCCGGCGCAAACAGACCCCGACCACCATGGCCTTCAAGCTCGAACGACGCGAGACGACCAGGGCGAAGTTCGCCCCCGGTTCCCTCCATCTCGGCGGCTCGCCGTACGAACTGGAGCCAGAGAGCAGGACCCCGCTGCGAGTCGCCGTCATCGCGACGATCGCCTTCCACGCTTTGCTGTTCGTCATCAGCTTCCCCACCATGAGGCCGCGGGCACTCCAGGCCGCGCAGGCGCCGAAGGCGTTCGTCGTCCAGGCCGTCCGCTTCAAGCCGCCGCCACCCGCGAAGGCAGAACCCGTTCCCCAGCGCAAGACGAAGAAGATCCCGATTCCCGACCCGACACCCGACGAGCCCGAACCACTGATCCGGGAACAGCTCTTCGAGGCGCCGCAACTGGAAATCGACGGTATCGCCGACGTCCTGTTCGACCTCCCCGAAGCCCCGTCGCCCGCCGGACCGCCTGGAACCCTGTTCGTCGAAGGCGACGTTCTGCCTCCCAAGAAGACCTACGCTCCGCTTCCCAACTACACCGAGGCGGCCCGCCAGGCACGCATCCAGGGCGTCGTCATCCTCCAGGCCGTCGTCGACACCGTGGGCAACGTCGGCTACGTCAAGGTCCTCAAGGGCCTGCCGGAAGGCCTCACCGAGTCCGCCGTCCAGGTCGTCCAGGAATGGCGTTACGAACCCGCGACCCTGAACGGCGAACCGGTCCCGGTCTACATCAACCTGACCGTCAACTTCTCGCTGCAGTAGAGGGTCGCGGTCCGTTTGCCGGTGGCGCCTACTCGCTGCCGGACCCGGACTCCGTGCTCGCGCCCTGCCCCTTCTTCTCGTAGTACTCCTTCTCCAGCAGCCGGGCGCCGCGGAGGATGTTGCCCATCGCGTAGTTGCCCTCGTGGCAGGCGTACTCGTAGAGGAGGTCGTTGGTTCCCGGCCAGATGAGCTCACCGCTGTAGGGCGCGGCGTAGTCCGTGTCATGGACCGTGAAGCCGTAGAGCAGGTCGTTCGGGCCGTGGCGGCTGAAGCGCTCTACGACCTTCAGGCCGTCGCGCGGGTCGCTCTGGCTGTCGAGGAAGTTCGTCGTCTCGACGACCAGGGTGTCGCCTTCCCACCAGCCGATCGAGTCGCCGCCCATGGAGCGGTACTCGGCCGGCGGGTGCTCGGCGTTCAGGCGAACCACCTTCGCCCAGTGCATCCACTCGACCAGGATGACGACGTGGTTCTCGGTCTGCGTGATCGTCTTCAGGTTGTTGTAGGGCAGTGAGCGAACCGGCGTCGTGGCGACGCTGGTGTAGATGCAGCGGTCGCCGGGCGTCAGCGTCTCGGGGCCGTCATAGGGATCATCCCCGGCCTCGATCCACCAGGCATCGCCGGTGTTCCGGTAGAGGTAGGGGTTGACCGTCGCCCGCCGCGCCTTCCCCGCCTCGGTCAGCTCCGGCATGCGGCCGTTCGGCGGGTCGGTGAGGACCGAGGTCCGGTACTGGCCATCGATCGGGTACGCCTGGTTGCCGAAGTCGAGCCAGAAGAAGTTGTAGCCGCCGACCGCGCCGGCCGCGCCCGCGGAGCCGTCGCCGCCGGGCGGCGGCGCCTCGCGGCCCGGGTCGCTGACGGCGTTGGCGGCGGCGTCGGCCGCGGCCATGCCAGCGGCGATCCGCTCCGCTTCCTCCGCGGTCATGAACTGCTTGTCGCCGAGGCGAGGATCACGCTCGAAGGGCGTCAGGTTGGCGACGTCATAGTTCCCGGACAGGTCGGGCCGGCCGCTCGCGGTGCGCGGGATGTCGTCGTCCCCGGCCGCGGCGACGGGCACGAGCAGGAGCGTGAGGAGGGTGAAGGCGGTGAGGGGAACGAGGGCTCTTCGGGACAGCGGCATGGCGGCTCTCCTTGCGGGGGAATGGCTGCGCCGAGACTACCGCAGGTCCCCTGCCTGTCAGCGCGGCGGCAGCCAGCCGCGGGGAGGCTGGAAGTAGACCTTGAAGTTGGCTTCGCGCCGCCGTTCCGAGGACTGATTCTCGAACACGCCGTAGACGAACGTGCCGTGCTCGAGGCGGTGGATCACCGGGTTGCCTCGCCAGGCGGCCTCGCCGATCTCGCACGGCTGTTCCGGCAGGCAGCTTCCGCGGCTCTGAAGGTCCGCGGCCTCGTACTGGAAGCCGACGAACCGCGCATCCGCGGGGAGGAAGATACCCAGGACCTGACAGGACCGTTCCGGGTCGAGGATCGGCAGCAGGAGTTCCTGGACTTCGGTGCGCACCTCATCGGGCAGCAACCTCAGCACGTCGTTGCCGGCGGGCTCGGCGAGCGACCCGGCGTAGACCCCGAAGTCCGCGGGCAACGACGCTTCCACGATCTTCGCCACCCGCTCCATCCGATCGACGAGATCGGGGGCGCATGCGACCGTCTCGGTCGTCCTCGGCGCGGCGGGCCAGTTGCTCGCCACCGACCACTCGCCGGGCCCGCACTCGCGGCAGGCGCCGGCGCGCAGGAGAGTGCGGTTCGGCAGCAAACGGACCGCGACCGGTTCCGGCTCGGGTTCCGGCTCCGGTACGGGCTCGGGCTCCTCGACCGCTGGACGCTCCTCGACGGGCGGGTCCGGCGCCGGTTGTTCCGCCACAGCCGCAGGCTGCGCGGCCGGTGTCTCGACGGTCCGGGCGACGTTCTCCCGTCGCAGCCGGCGCTCCCGTTGCTCGGCACGACGCTCCGCCCGTCGCTGGGCCCGGGTGATCGCGCGCGCCGAACCGGCGCTTGCCGTCGTCGTCGCTACGCCGACGCTCGAGTAGCCGACGTTCATCGGCGCCCAGAAGGGGCCCGTGCGCTGGCGCGAGGTGAACCCGACCTCCGGCCGCTTTCCATCCTCCAGCCTCAGGTAGGAACTCACGATCATGAACCCCTCGCGCCGCAGTTCGACCTGCCACTCGCCCGCCGAAAGGCCGCTGACTTCCGCCACGCCGGCTGCGTCGGTCAGCAGCGGCGGCGGTCCGCCCGAACGCTCGGACTCGGCCAGAAACGCCATGACCGTGACCCCGGGCAACGGCTGCCCGGCGTCATCCGTGACCAGCACCTGAAACCCGTTGCTGCCGCTCCACTCCTGGGCCGCCGCGACCGCGGGAACGGCCGCGAGGATCACCGCCAGGGTCGAAAGGAGCCGGTTCTTCGTCATCCACTCGGCCCCGGCGGCGTCACGTTCTTCTCGGGAGGCTTGTCCGGCGGACGCCGACGATCGCGCCAGGCGCCGGTCATCAGCGTGAGCAGTCCCAGGATCAACTCGTCGACGAAGGGAAGCACGTCGGGGACGAACAGGTCGATGAGGAAGACGACCGCCAGAACGACGAACAACTGCGGGAAGCGCAGGCGGCCCAGGAAGGAGAAGAGCGACGAGTCGCTGGGGCCGCGGCTCGGCGTCGTCTGATCGACCATCGCCTTCCAGTCTACGCGGATTGACCCCC
The DNA here is from genome assembly GCA_965220845.1 of Candidatus Multivorans sp. Lineage (GTDB taxonomy): Bacteria > Acidobacteriota > Thermoanaerobaculia > Multivoradales > Multivoraceae > Multivorans. The sequence goes on along the minus strand of CBDCRA010000005.1, from coordinate 1,461,471 downwards.
GAAGCCTTCGCGGGCCGAGACTTCGACGCGTCTCGGTCCGAATCCGGCCGGAAGCCAGATCCCCGGGCGTTGCTCGACCATGTATTCTTGCCCGTTCAACCACCCGCCCCAACGTCGACTGAGACAAGACCCGTGCCTGCAACGAGACACTTCACCTTCCATGCACGAAGATCCTCCGGGGGGGGGGCAGTCATTGCTCCCGCGCCAACTCGGTGAGTTCGGGACCCGGCACACGCTCCGCACTCCTGCACGCCAGTCTCCTGGCCAGCCTGTTCTTCGCGGTTGGCCTTCAGGCGCCCGCCGCCGCCCAGCTCTGGTACGAGACGAGAAACCTGCACGGCACGACCTGGAGCGAACTGACCGCCACGAGCGCCACCGTCGCCGTCGCTCGCGGCACGAACTCGATCTACGTCCGGGATCCCCTGGGACCTGCCGATGCGCAAATCCCCAAGTGCAACGGCTACTCGGGAGCTCCCCGTCTCGACTACGAGAACAAGTGGGTGTTCAAGCCTCGTGGTCCCCTCAGGCTGCGAACCGGGGAAGCGCATCCGTTGGTCCAGACCAAGCATCGCGGCATCGCCTACTGTTTCGACAACTACTCGCGCACGGCGATCAACATCCACGAGAACGTGGAACCCGGCACCTACCGGGAATCGTTGATCTGGCTCGGGGCCGATGGCACCGACCTGCAAGACCGCTACGTCGACATCACGGTCATCGTTCTCGAAGAGGCCGGACCTCCTCCGCCACCACCGCCGCCAGTTGCGCCACCGCCGCCGCCACCGCCGCCGCCACCGCCACCGCCACCGCCGGAACCTGAGCCCGAGCCCGAGCCAGAACCGCTGAGCGCGGGCTTCGAACTGCCGGACGCCACCTGCGGCAACGACCTGTGCACGGCGGTCCAGGGAACGACCTACACCATCCGCAACACGAGTACAGGCAGCCTCATCTCCATCCTCTGGACGTTCGGTGACGGCAGGGAATCCCGGACGCGGCAACCCCGGCATGCCTGGTCGACGCCGGGCTTCTACCGGCTGGAACTTGTCGTATCGGACGGTGAGGAGACATTGAGCGCCTACCGCGACGTTCTGGTCCGCCCGAGCGAACCGGCGGGCGACTGCGAGCCGGATGGGGAGAGGCTCTGCCTGGGAGACTCTCGCTTCGCCCTGAACGTGGAGTGGTGGACCGAAGAAGGCGACGAGCCCCGAGCCGGCCAAGTGGTTCATTCGGGCACGAACGACTCCGGCCTGTTCCGCTTCTTCGACGGCGACAACTGGGAGATCCTGACGAAGGTGCTCGACGGCTGCGAGGTGAACGGCAAGACGTGGGTCTTCGTCGCCTCCGCCACGAACCTGGGCTACCGCCTGCTGGTCGAGGACACGGCAACCGAAGAGTTGAAGGAGTACACAAGCGCACCCGGCGAGCATGCGTCCACGGTCGTCGACGTCGCGGCCTTCGACGATGCCTGTCCCTCGAGCCCGGCCGCTGAACCCGGGCACTGAGCGCCGGACTCCTGGCGCCGGAAGAAGGCTGAAGGGCTGCGGAGTAGCCTCGTTCACCATGAACGAGCCGGCGATCGTCTACCCCGCGCTCGCGCTGGCCGGTTGCGTCGCCGGCGCGTTGAACGTGGTCGCGGGGGGCGGCTCCTTCCTCACGCTGCCGATCCTCATCTTCTTCGGCCTCCCTCCCGGCGTCGCCAACGGCACGAACCGGGTCGCCATCCTGCTGCAGAACGTCGTTGCCTCCTGGGGCTTCCACCGCCATGGAGTGCTCGACCGGCGGGCCATCCTGTGGGCCGCGCTGCCGGCGACGGCCGGCGCCGGGCTGGGCTCCTGGGCCGCGCTCCTCATCAGCGACGACGCTTTCCGCCGGGTGCTCGCGGCGCTGATGGTCGTGGTCACCCTGTGGACCCTGATCTCGCGGAGTACGGAACCCGAACAGCAGCCAGCGAAGCTCCGCGTCGGCCTCCTGGCGCTCGGCTTCTTCGGCGTCGGCGTCTACGGCGGCTTCGTGCAGGCCGGAGTCGGCTTCTTCATCCTTGCCGCAACCTCCCTGGCCGGCCTGGATCTGGTCCGCGGCAACGCGGTGAAGGTGCTCAGCATCCTCTGCTTCACCGGACTGTCGCTGCTGCTCTTCGCGCTCTCCGGCCGCGTCGACTGGGCCTTCGGCCTCGCCCTCGCGGTCGGCAACATGGCCGGCGGCTGGCTGGGCGTGCGGCTCACCGTGCTCAAGGGTCACGCCTGGGTGCAGCGCGTCGTGACGGTGACGGTGATCGTGTTCGCGGTCCGCCTCTGGTTCGGCTGATCGCCACGGGACGGTCGCCGCTTCGCGGCGCGTTGTTGTCCGCGGGTCAGAGGACCCGCGGCTACTGGCCGGCGGGGGCGCCGGCGCACCTGGTGTGCGGCGCTATGCTCCGCGCCGCATCGACGAAGGACGAAACGAACGGACGAAGGAGAACGACCTTGGCTTACGACGCATTCGACCTGAGCGGAACCGTGGCTCTCGTCACGGGCGGCAACTCCGGTATCGGCCTCGGCTTTGCCGAAGGACTGGCGCAGGCGGGCGCCGACGTCTGCATCTGGGGAACGAACGAGGAGAAGAACGCGAACGCGCGAGAGCAGTTGGCGCGCCACGGCACGCGGGTGGAGGCCCTGCGATGCGACGTCGGCGACGCCGACGCCGTGGCGGCCTCGTTCGCGCGCACCGTCGAGCTGCTGGGCAAGGTCGATTCCTGCTTCGCCAACGCCGGAATCGGCGGCCGCGGCACGCCCTTCGTCGACATGTCGATGGAAGAGTGGCGCCGGATCTTCCAGGTCAACATGGAGGGCGTCTTCCAGACGTTCCAGCAGGCGATCCGGCACATGGTGGAACGCGGCGAGGGCGGCTCCCTGGTCGCGACCAGCAGCCTGTCGGCTGTCTTCGGCGCGCCGCGCAGCGAGCACTACGCGTCGACCAAGGCGGGGCTCAACGCGATGGTGCGCGGCCTGGCGGTCGAGCACGCGCGCCACGGCATCCGCGTCAACTCGGTGCTGCCGGGCTGGATCGCCACCGCCATGACCGAACGGGCGATCAACACGGAAGCGTTCCAGACGAAGGTCCTGCGGCGGGTTCCGGTGCGCCGCTGGGGCGTCGGCGAGGACTTCAGCGGCATCGCCGTCTACCTGGCGAGCAGGGCGTCGTCCTACCACACCGGCGACGAGTTCGTGATCGACGGCGGCTACGCCTGCTTCTAGAGAACTGGCCGCCCACTGGGTGCGCGGGTCTGTCAGCCGTGCGCCCCATGACGGGCGCACGGCTGGTTCACGGGTGGCGCGGAACGCGCCACCCGGGTGCTGACCCGCTGCCGCCGCAGGCGGCCAGGAAGCGCGCCAGCCGTCAGGCTGGCTCCGCTCTGGGCGGGCAGTTCTCCATCGAGCGGAAGATCGGCACGACGACCTCCGGCATCCGGCAGTGGTTGCCGGTCGCCTTGTCGACCCAGACGTGGTCCGTCCGGCCCTCGACGAGCACGCGCCCGTCGACCTCCACCCGGTAGCCGAAACTCATCGCGCGGCTCTTCAGTCGATCCAGCCAGCACCGGACCCGCACCCTGTCGCCGTAGCGGGCGCCGCCCCGGTACTTCAACTGGACCCCGGTGACCATCAACCAGTAACCCTCGTCCTCGATCTTCCGGTAGGCCATGCCGGCGACCCGGCAGTGATGAGTGCGGGCAAGTTCGAACCACACCAGGTAGTTCGAGTGGTGGACCACGCCCATCTGGTCCGTTTCCTTGTAGCGGACCTCGATCTCGACTTCGCTGGCCGGCACCTCGAGGCCGGCGACGTTCACGGCGGTACCCGTCATCCCGGTCATGTCGGCCCGCGACTGTAGCGAAACACGGTGACGACGATCTTCCAGCCGGCGCGGACGGTCCCCGAGACCGTGCCGGTTATCTTCGAGACGCCCGTCCGGCGGCGGTAGCTGACCGGCGCCTCGACGACTCGCAGACCCCGCCGCAGCGCCTTGACCTGCATCTCCGCCGTCCAGCCGAAGTTCGGATCCCGCATGCCGAGCGACTCGAGCGCCCGCCACGAGATGGCGCGGAACGGCCCCAGGTCGGTGTAGCGGTGGCCGTAGAGCAGGCGCACGAGCAGGCAGGCGAAGCGGTTTCCCCATCGCGCCTGCGGCAGCAGGGCCCCCGGTTCGGCCTCTCCCAGCACCCGCGAGCCGATGACCAGGTCTGCCTCGCCGCGCACGATCGGCTTCAACAGCCGCGGCATCTCGTCGGGGTGGTCCGAATAGTCCGCGTCCAGGAAGACGACCACCTCGGGCGGCCCGGTCCGCCGCAGGCGATCGAGCGCCGCCAGGCACGCGCTGCCGTAGCCCTGGACCGGCGCCGGCACGACCTCCGCCCCGGCTTCGCGCGCCCGCGCCGCCGTCGCGTCCCGCGAGTTGTTGTCGGCGACCACGACGCGGCGCACCAGGCCGGCCGGCAGGTCCGCGAGCACCAGGCCGATCGACTCCTCCTCGTTGTAGGCGGGGATGACGACGTCGATCGTCGGCGCGGTCACAAGGTGACGCCGAAACGGTTCCGCAGCACGAAGGCGAAGGCGAGGGAGAGGATCAGGAAGGCGACCAGCCAGTGGACGTCGAACAGGCCGAAGAAGGAGATCGAGGCGGTGCCGTACTGCACGTCGATTCGTTCGATCGGCCCGCCGCGCGGAAGCGAGGGCTCCGCCGGGTAGAGCAACTGGTCGAGAACCGCCGCCCGGCGTCTGGTCGGCGAGCGCCGCACCCACTGCGCGCCGGTGTCCGGATCGGCGACGAAGAGGCTCTTCGTGAAGGCCCCGCCGTCCACCCGCACGACGAGTTCGTGTCGCCCCGGCTCGTCCGCCCGCAGGCGCCACACGACCTGCCGCAGGCTCGGCACCCAGACGTCGGCCGTCTCCACTGCGACGCCGGGCGGAGCCTCCAGCTCGATCGGCGGCCGCGGAGCGGCTTCATCCCCTCCCGCGGCCGCCGGTTCAGCCGCCGCCAGGTCGACGATGAGCAGCGTCTGCTCGCCCACTTCGAGCCCCTCGTAGCCGTAGTGGAACTGCAACTGGGCGATCAGCAGCATGAAGGGCACGATCATCCACAGCAGCGGCACCAGGTTCAGCCGCAGGTAGGTCATGTTCTCGCGCAGCAGCCGAAGCTGGGCCGCCAGCACGGCCCGCAGGTCGTCGTTGAACAGCCGCACCTCGAGCAGGTGCCCGAACAGCCGCCGCTTCACCGCGGCGATCGCCGGCTGGTTCGATGTCCAGCGGTAGATGAGCAGCGCGAAGATGCCCGAGACCAGCGCCACGACGGCCACCGGCACGATCGGCGGCAGGGCCGCGAAGGGCCGGAGCGCCACGTCGAAGACGGCGCGAAGGGCGGCGTTCAGAAGGGACATCGGCGGCGTCCGGGCAGCGCTAGGAGATGTACCCCAGGCCGCGGAGCCGCTTCTCGATCTCTTCCCTCGACTCGGCGCCCTCGAGCTTGGCCAGCTCCTTCTCGAGCGCGTGGGTGATGAACTCCTCGACGGACGAGTAGCCGGCGATGTCGCTGTAGCGCTTGACGCGCGCGATGAGTTCCTTGTCGAGCTTGACCTTGCCGCCGCCGAACATTCCTCTTCTCCTTCGCTACCGATCCCGTTCCAGCCGGTTCAGGGCGAACCCGTCGCCGCGCCGCCCGCCAGGGGCGGGAACCCTTCCACGCCGTATTCGGCCAGGATCGAGCCCGGCAGGTCGACAATGCTCCGCGCGGGGCGGCCAAGCGGACGGCTGAGCAGGAGCACGCCCGGCACCAGGCGGTGGTCCATCATGTGATCGCCGCTCCAGGCGCTGTCGTTGTCGCTGAAGACCTCGCCCACGACCTCCCCCGACGCCGACTCCGTCGCCCCGCGATAACCCTTGCCGTAGCCGACGATCAGATCGGGACCGATCGCGGCCCCTTCCTGGAAGACGTAGTCCTCGCGAAGGTGGACCTCCGTGATCGCGCGCTGGCCCGTCTCCGGGTCGACGACCGCCAGCAGTTCGCGCTTCAGTTCCCGGACCAGGTCGAGGCGCTCCGCCGCCGTCACCGTGCCATCGCGCTCACGGCCGCGCAGGTTGACGTAGAGACCCGAGAAGCCGATCCCGTAGGCCCGGGTGTTGTCCCAGTCGACGTTCAGGAGAAAGCCCTCGTCCGCGAAGGAGTCCGGGGTTCTCGGCGCCAGGTCGCCCCTCTCGATCAGCCAGGCGTTCAGGTGGAAGGCGCGGCGCCAGGAGGCGAAGCCGTGGTCCGACATGACGATCAGCAGCGGCTCCTCCGCGCCGCCGTCGCCGAGGCCGGCTTCGGCTTCGAGCCGGTCCAGCGTCTGCCCGACGATCGCGTCGAGGCCCTCGTAGAGGGTCGGGATCAGATCCTCGTGCACGGGGTCGGCTTCCGGATCGTAGGCCGGGTGCTCGGGGTCCCGCGACCGCCAGCGGACGTGGCCGATCTGGTCGACGTTGCCGAAGTAGTAGAACAGGAAGCCGCCCTCCTCCTCGAGGTAGCGGTCGAGGACGTAGCCGTACTGCTCGGCGACCTCGTCGCCTGCGATCTTGGCCTGGGCCAGGAACTCCTCGGGCGTGAACACGCCCTCCGTGAGGGTCTTCGTGTCCTCGGGCATGCCCTCCGTGTAGAAACGGTCCACCGCCTCCGCGAGTTCGGCCGCGAAGTCGGGCGGCGTCGAGATCGGCGCCGCGGGCGACATCGGATCGTGGTCGATCGGGCTGACGTAGAGCTCGAACTCCGGCTCGAGCGCGCGCAGGTACATCCGGCAGATGCCGCGCAGGTGCTGGGTCGGCATCATCTCGAAGTCGACCTCCAGCCAGTCGCTCCATTCGCCCACCCGGAGCACGATCTCCTGGTCGCCGAGCTCGATCTTGGCGCTCTCCGTCTCCGGATCGAAGTAGACGGTGAACGGCACGGTCAGTTGCTCGGGCTCGCGCAGCAACGGGTTGTCGGGCCCGAGCAAGTCGGCCTCGACGACGTTGTCGTAGATGTCGAGTTCGACGATGTCCCCGCCGCTGATGTCACGGTCGGCGAACAGCTCCGACGTGTAGAAGGTGAACGTGCCGTCCGTCCCATGGATGTCGCTCGTGCCCATGCCCGAGAGCTCGCGGCTCGCCGTACCCGAAACCGGGAAGTTCGCCGGCATGCGGATGACCGTCGTGCGCACTCCGTGCTCCTCCAGCACGTCCCAGAACGGGGTGCCGTGCCGGAACCGCTCGTAGTCGCCGCCAGTGAGCGGGAACTGCCAGGGACCGACGTCCAGGTAGAGGCCGCCGGAAGAAGCGGCGGCGGTCGACGGGTACGGGATCATCGTCTCCGGGTCCCGGTGCAGGAAGTCGAAGATGCCGTGGCCGCCCGGGTCCATGCCGGTGATGAAGCTCGACCAGGCGACGGGGCTGTGCGGCGGGATCGTCGTCTCCAATTCCGTGAAGCCGCCCATCGCCTCGAGCCGGGCGAAGTTCGGCAGCCTCCCTTCGTCGATCAACTGCCGCGTGAGCGCGGGGTCCACACCGTCGAAGCCAAGCACGATGACCTTCGGCCCCTCGGACGGGCCGACGCCACCGCCGCCGCACGCGACCGCCAGGGCGGCCAGGAGCATCGTCGCCGCAAGGGGAACCAGCCGCTTCACGCCGCCGCTCCCGCAGCACCGCGGTCGAGAGTCGCCGGGTCGAAGATCGGCTCTCCCTCCATGTAGTCCGGCTTGTCGATGCCGAACAGGGCCAGCGCGGTGGGTGCCATGTCGAGCAGCGACAGGTCGTCATCCCGGTCGACCGGACGGCTGCTGAAGAAGACGCCGGGAACCAGCCGCGGGTCGACGCAGTGGTCGCCGCTCCAGGCCTTCGTGTTGTCGGAGAAGACCGGGCCCGCGACGACGCCGACGGCGCAGTCCCAGGACACGCGGTAGCCGTCGTTGTAGCCCACGATCAGGTCGGGGGCGTTCCCCTTGTAGGGACCGGTGTACAGGTCGTCGGCGTCGAAAGCGTCGTTGATGCCGATCACGTCCCGCTCCTCGTCGGACAGGCCCTTCCAGGCCGAGATGAGTTCGCGCTTGAGAGAACGCGCTTCGTCGCCCGGCTCCACGATGCCGGAGGCCTCGCGACCCTTGAGATTCAGGAACACGCCGGCCAGGCCGAGCGCGTAGGCCCTGGTCCGCGACCAGTCCACGCCCTCCAGCCATTCCTCGCTGCCGTCGGCGTCCTCCCTCAGCACGAGGTAGCCGTGGTCGAGCAGCCAGCGGTTCAGGTTCACGCCGCGCCGGAAGGAGGCGAAGCCGTGGTCCGAGAGCACGATCAGAAGATCGTCGTCGTCCAGCTTCTCCATCACCCGGCCGACGAGGGCGTCGTTGTGCCGGTAGTGGTCCTCGATCGTCCGGCGCGCCTTTCCCGTCTTTCGACCCTTCGCCGCCGGGTGTCCGTCCTCCATGTACCGCCAGAACATGTGCTGGATCCGGTCGGTTGCGTCGAAGACGCAGGTCAGACTCCCCCGCCGCAGGCGCTCCAGCGCGGCGAAGAACATCTCCTCCCGCTCGCGGTCGATGTCGTAGGACTGCCGGAGGAAGGTCGCGTCGTCCGTCACGCCCTCGTTGAGCGCGGTCGTGTCCTCCGCGAGCCCCAGCGTGGCGAAGTCGCCGACCCGTTTCACCAGGTAGGGCGCGTAGTACGAGGGATGGGAGATCGGCATCGCCGGCTTCTCGGGATCGATGTTGATCGCGGTCAGGTAGAGCGACGTGTGCTCGCCGGCCTCGGTCAGCATCATCCGGGTCAGGCCGTGGACCTTGACCCCGGGCGCGGCGCGGAACTCGAGACGCACCCAGTCCGAGAGCTCTCCCCTCTCGAGTTCGACCGTCTCGCCCGCCACCGTCACCGTCGCGGCCTCGGCCTCGCGGTCGACCTCCACCGTCATCGGCGCGCGGAGCGGCGGCGGCGGGTCGCCCTCCAGGAAGCTGTTCTCGGGCCCCTCGATGACGCAGTCGAAGTGGTCCGGGCCGGCGCCGTTCGAGGCCAGCGGCACGCGCACGCCGCCCTCCCGGATCGTCTCCGTCGCCGGCCGCGTCGTGTAGTACAGGAACGTGCCCTGGCTGCCAACGAGGTCCGGCACGCACATCGCCGCCAGTTGCGCGCCGTAGAACCGGTCGGGCGGGAAAGTGATCGGCACCCGGAGCACCGTGCTCCAGACGTTCCGCTCGCCCAGCACGGTCCAGAACGGCTTCGACCGCCGGAGCATGCGGATCTCCGGCTTCTGCAGCGGGATCTTCCACCTGCCGAGCTTCAGGAAGCGCTCGACCCGGCCGATGTGGGCCGAGGACAGCTTCGGCAGGTAGCTCCTGAGGTCGCGGTCGAGGAAGTCGAAGATGTTGTGCTTTCCCGGATTGGCCCCGGTCGCGAACGTCGACCAGGCGACCGGGGACAGCGCCGGGAAGGTGCTGGCGATCCGCCGGTAGCTTCCCCGCTCGCTGAGGGCCTTGAAGTTGGGGAGCTTGCCCTCCTTCATCATCCGCTCGGTCAACCGCGGGTCCTGCCCGTCGAGACCCACGAAGACGAGCCGCCTGACGTGGGCCTTCGGCGGCTTCTTCCGCCGCACGACCCGCCAAAGCGTCCTCACCGGCCACGCCAGAAGCGAGACGAAGGCAAGCGCCACCGTCGCCAGCAGCACGAGGAACGACGACATCAGCGCGAACCCCGCCCCGGGGCCGATGTAGGCCGCCGCCGGCGCCGCGGCCAGGAGCGCCGCAAGAAGCGCCAGCGCGACGGTTACGAGACGCTGAGCTGGCAACGGTTTCTCCAGGGAGTGCGCAGCCCGAAGCACATGAAGGGACGGCGCGCGAAGCGCTGCGGAGCATACCAACGGACGACCTCGCCGACCGTGCCGACCGTAGGTAGTCTCGACCCTGCCCCCGTGACAACGGAGCTGCCCTGAAGTGAACGTACCCGCGACAGACGAAGTAGTCGGGAGAAGCCCGAGAAACCCAGATCAAGGCGCGCTCACTGCCTTCTCGAGGATCATCGGAATCGACTTCGCGACAAAGGAACCCGGCAGGGGGATGGTCCTCGCGCTCAAGGAGACTCGCGGTGTCCGTCTGGCTCGCATATGGAATCGCCGCGATCCTTTCCTCGACATCCTCGCAACGTGGATAGACGAAGCGAGGGAAGCCACTCTGATCGCCGTCGACGCACCACTTGGATGGCCGGCACCCCTGGCGGCGGCCCTGGAGTCCCACCGCGCCGGCGGGGCTATCAAGACACCGGCCGACTGCATGTTTCGTCGACGCACCGACAACTTCGTTCACGAAGCCATCGGGAAGAAGCCGCTTGAGGTCGGCGCCGACCGCATCGCTCGAACGGCACACGCCGCTCTGGACTTCCTGGAACAACTCGGCAAGAAGCTCGGGGCGCCCATTCGTCTTGCCTGGAGCCCCAACGACCAAGGAGGGCCGGCGGCGATCGAGGTGTATCCCGCCGCTACGCTCAAGGCCCACGAGATGCGACATACCGGCTACAAGAAGGCCGACCAAAAGGACGAACGCAGCGAGATGGTCAAGGCCTTGAGACGCCGATGGATGACGATCCCGAATTCGTGTACCAGCGAGCTCAAAGAGAACGCCGACACGCTGGACGCCGCCGTCTGCGCCTTTGCCGCCGGGGATTTCATCGCCGGGCGTGCCGAGTACCCAGAGGATGAAGACCTGGCCCGACGCGAAGGTTGGATCTGGGTCCTTTCGGGTCGCGAACAGCGCCGCTACCGAATGAAGGACCTTCGATACGGCAACCCGGACGATCCGGACCCTCTCGCGGGCCGCTCATGGGACGAGATCCGCGACATCATCTACGATGGCCGTTGAGCGGCCTACTGGTTGAACGTCCGATCCGCCAAGCCACCCGCCAGGTCCTCAAGCTGCGACGCCACCCTCTCCTCGTAGGCCCATGATCCACCTGCTCCGGCTCTGGCGACGACTCCGCTACGGCCGGCCGATCATCGTCGTCTCCGGGCTCCCCCGTTCGGGCACGTCGATGGCAATGAAGATGCTCGAAGCCGGAGGCATGGAGATCGTCACCGACGGCGAACGCGAGGCCGACGAGGACAACCCGCGCGGCTACTACGAAGACGAGCGAGTCAAGGACTTGGCCAAGGCCACCGACAAGTCCTGGCTCCGTGCCTCACGCGGCAGCGCCGTCAAAGTCATCTCCTTCCTGCTGAAGGACCTGCCGCCCAACCTGAACTACCAGGTCATCCTGATGCGCCGCGACCTGACCGAAGTGCTGGCATCGCAGCGCAAGATGCTCGAGCGCCGTGGCGAGATCGACGACACGCCGGACGAGCGGATGATGGAGCTCTGGCAGGACCAGCTCTGGCGGGTGAACTACCTGCTGAGGAAGGCGCCGCAGTTCGAGTGGGTCGAGATCGAGTACGGCGAGGCGCTCCAGGGCCCCACGGCGGCGGCGGCTCGGATCGCCAGTCTCGTGGATGGAGTGGATGAGATGGCGATGGCATCGGTGGTCGATCCGGCGCTCTACCGGAACCGGGCAATCCCAGGAGGGTGAAAGCGGATCGCGCTCGTCGAACAGCCGTCCATAGACAATCTGCTATCTTGGAAACACTGCCTCCGGGCACTCGCAGGTCCACGCGACGGGGCCTGCCGACCTCGGGTACCAGTGGAGAGGATCACGCCGATGCAGCACGGAACAGAGCCGCGCTACCGCCTCGCTGAGGCGGCGAAGATCATCGAGATGCCCGCCCCGACGCTGCGAACCTGGTTCCGTGGGTGGCCTAGCGGAAAGCCGCCCGTCCTCGCCACGGATGGCGGCCCCGACAGTCCGCTGATTCTCAGCTTCTTCAACGTCGTCGAAGCGCGCTTCCTCGACGCTTATCGGCGACGAGGCGTCTCCATGCAGCGAGTCCGACGCGCCCTGAACTTCGTGAGCGAGCACCTGTCCGGCTTCGAACGCCCGCTTCTGAAGCCCGAGTTCGAAACCGACGGCAGGGCGCTCTTCATCGAGCTGCAGGAGACCGGCGAGACGCCCATGCTGCTCGACGCCACCGGCGGAGGTCAGCTCGTCTGGCCAGAGGCGGTCCGAGACCACTTCCAGTCACTTGTCTTCGACGACCGCGGTGATCCTTCCCGGCTCTGGCTCGACGACCGGCACGAGGTGATGCTGGATCCGCGCTTCGGCTGGGGTCTGCCGGTGATCGCGGGGTCCGGGGTCCGGACGGATGTCCTCTTCGAGCGCTCTGAAGCCGGTGAAGAGCTCGACGCGATCGCAGAAGACTTCTCGCTGAAGACGTCCGAGGTCGAAACCGCGGTGGCCTGGGAACGAGTGGCCCGGCGCGCGGCGTAGTCCGGCCCGACGGCAAGGGGAGCAGGTTCCGATGCCGACCGGCCCGGACGACGCCCCGTGCGTGACGTTCTTCTTCGACCGCTCGATCGGCAAGGCCGTGCCAGCCGCTCTGCGAGCCGTCCGCGTGCCCGCTGTCTCCCACGACGCCCAGTACCGGGCTCAACAGATCGTCCCGGACGAGACGTGGATCGAGGAGCAGACAGCACTCGGACACGTCCTGGTGACCAAGGACAAAGGCATCCGTCATCGGGACTCGGAGAAGGCAGCCATTTGATCGGCCGAAGCAAGGCTCCTCGTGCTCACCGACAAGCGCGCAACCCGGCTAAGAATGCTGCGCGCGATCATGATCGCATGGCCGAAGATCCTGAACACCATCGGCACGGAGCCGACGGGTCCATGGATCGTCACGATTGGCGCAGGCGGCGCGCTGAAGAAGGTGCTCTAGGCTAGCGTATGCGACCCTGAGGCTCGGCCGCCGACCGTGTCACGAGGACTGAACTCTACGATCAGGTCCTCGCCGAACACGATGCCGGCGCACTCGCAGGCTGGCCGCCCGCGACGAGGCGCGCCGCTTGCGCTCGACCGGGGGCATCGTGGCAATGCGATCAGGCTCTCTCTGGGGACGTTGAAGCGTCTTCGAAGCACCCTCGAACCGGTCGAAGTACTCGTGATCGATCGTCACGTCTTCGACGGTCCGCTCCTTGACCGCTACTCCCAAACCACGCTCCTTCAGGAGTTCACACAGGTCGTCACCATCGATGAGGTCAAGAGGGGTAGCCCCGTCTCGCGTGGCCTCGCGCTTGGCGTCAGGGCTGAATGAGCCCGTCGTGATGATTAGGCCCCTGTCTCCGCGCCCCACCATGGCGCCTCGGAAGTCCCTCACGACGCCCGGGCCTACGGTTCCCTTGTACCTCTTGCATTGAAAGTACACGGGAAAGGAGATCAAGGAGAAGCGGTACAACGCGGTCCCGTCTATGCCTCCGTCACCGCTACCTCCGATTACCTTGACGGCCTCGAAACCGGACGAGCGGAGAAGGTCTCGCGCAAGCTCCTCGAACGCGGCCGGCGACATCTTCAGAAGCCTGGCGAGTAGTTGGTCGTTCCAGGCTCCGACCTCCACCTCGTCATCATCGGTCGCCGAGCGAGCGCCCGATGCGATGGCGCCCTGGACTCGCTGACTCGCGTCTTCCCTTAGCTTGTCCCGACGGCGGTCGCGAAGGTACGCCGCCAACCGTCGTTCGACCGTCTCCCCGTCCATATCGACGCCCTCCGAAGTCAACCGCCAGTATCCGCGACGCTCGCTCTTCAAAGCACCGACGATCTTCAAGTGCGAGCGGCAAGAGCTCACTCGAAACGCGAGTTCGGACTTGGTTCCGTTGGCAGCCCTCACAGCGCACTGATCCGGTGTCAGCTTCAGGTCCGTCGCCACCGCTCCGTCGACCTCGTCGTTCGTCGCTGGCATAGGCAAACGGCGTATCGCCTCGAGTGTCCGCCAACGTAGTTCACGATAGGGTGTTGGGGGCAACTGTAAATCTCCCATTCGTGGCAACCGAAAACTGCACACTTTGCGGTTGGTCTGGTGGCGCGTGTCGTTCGATGCTGGAGGCTTTGCCGACGGCGATGGAGCGACACGCATATGCATGGATGGGAGACGAGGATGTTGTTGAGGCACTACCTGGAGCAGGGCGTCTCGAAGGCGGAGCTGTCGAGGCGCTTCGGCGTCAGCCGGCGGACGATCCACTGGTGGATCGAGTCGGGCCAGTTGGACCGGGATCTGTCTTCGGGACGGGCTGAGTACACTCCGCGGCCTCCGGTTCCTCACAAGCTCGACCCGTACAAGGAGTTGATCGAGGTACGGCTCGCCGAGTTCCCGAGGCTGTCGGCCAAGCGTCTGTTCGACGAGGTGCGCGCGGCGGGGTACGACGGCGGCTACGGCCGGGTGAGGGACTACGTGCGCGCGGTGCGGCCGCGGGAGCCCCAGGAGTCGCCGGTGCGGTTCGAGACGCCGCCGGGGCATCAGGGCCAGGTGGACTTCGGCACCTTCAAGCTGCCCTGGGGACGCCGTCACGCCCTGCTGGTGGTGCTCGGCTATTCGCGCCTCCTGTGGCTGCGTTTCTACGCCCGCCAGACGATGACGGCGCTTCGCGCGGGACTCGAGAGCGCCTTTGGTCGGTTTGGCGGCGTGCCGCGGGAGCTCCTGTTCGACCAGATGCGCTCCGTGGTGCTGTCGGACGACCGCGCCTCGGGCGGCGGACTGATGCTCAACGCGGAGTTTCTGCGCTTCGCCGCGCACTGGGGTTTCGCGCCGCGGTCCTGCCGGCCGTACCGGGCGCAGACCAAGGGCAAGGTGGAGCGTCCGATCCGGTACGTGCGCGAGAGCTTCTTCTACGGCCGGTCGTTCGCCAACGACGCGGACCTGAATGAGCAGGCGGCGAGGTGGCTGGAGGGCACCGCCAACGTGCGCCGGCACGGCACCACGGGCGAGCGCCCTGTCGACCGCTTCGAGCGCGACGAGCGCCGGTCACTTCGTCCGCTGGCGCACCATCCATACCGGCGTTTGGGCAGCCAGCCAGCCGCAGCAGCTCGGCGTACCACTGTTCTGGCGCCGTCGATCCAGGTGCAGCGGCGATCCTTGCGGGAGTACTCGGAGGCGGTCCGGTGAAGGCGCCGGCGGGCGATCGGCGTGCCCGGCTGCGGGAGATGCTGGCGGACTTGAAGATGCCCGGTGCACTGGAGGCGGTCGACGGGATCCTGTCCCAGGCCGACAGCGGAGCGGTGACCGCCTCGGAGGCCATCGAGGAGCTGCTTTCCGCCCAGATCGTGCTGCGCAACGATCGCCGACTGGAAGCGGCGATGCGCTCCTCGCGCCTGCCGGCGGTCAAGACGCTTCAGCAGTTCGACTTCAGCTTCCAGCCGAGCATCAAGAGGGAGCAGATCGACAGCCTCCACGAGCTGGGCTTCCTGGAGCGCGCCGAGAATGTGATCCTGCTGGGTCCGCCGGGAGTGGGCAAGACGCATCTCGCGATCAGTCTGGCGATCACCGCCGCCGAATCGGGGCGCAAGGTCTACTACGGCACACTGGCGGACCTCATCGAGTCGCTGACCGAGGCGAAGGCCGCGAGCAACCTTCAGCGCCGGCTGCGCGTGCTCACCCACCCCGCCCTGCTGGTCGTGGACGAGATCGGCTACCTGCCGATCAGTCAGGACGGCGCCGTGCTCTTCTTCCAGCTGGTCAACGCCCGCCACGAAAGGGCCTCGGCGGTGCTCACGTCCAACAAGGGCTTCGAGGAGTGGGGCGGTGTGCTCGGCGACGAGATCATGGCTGCGGCCCTGATCGACGGACTCCTGCACCACTACCACATCGTCAACATCCGGGGCAACAGTTACCGGATGAGGGCCCATCAGGACCTGCTGCGGGCCAAGCGCGACCAACCGCGCCGGGACGAGGCACCATGACGGTCAACCCCCCTCGGCCCGTCCCGCGTCCGGTGTCGTCCTCCGGTCGCTTCGCTCCCTCCGGACGACACCGGAGCCCCACTCTGGGTGGCACGTCCGCGCAGCGCATCCCGGTCCCGGAAGTGTGCAGTTTTCAGTTGACAGAAGTGTGCAGTTTTCGGTTGACATTGACATAGGGAGGAAGGCCCGCGGTCGCTCGCAACTTCATCGTTGGTCTCCTTCTGGCGACGTCTCGGCCTCCGAGGACCTTGGCGCCAAACGTCTTCCAACCATGATTCACGCGGCCCGTCAGTCCGATGACCGCCAGCCGTTTCGGGGTCCCGTGGGGAGGTCCCAGCGGACTCGAAGCGAGCGACTCCCGACACCGCTCAGGCGACCGACGCCCAACCGGAGCGAGCGTAGTGGAGTGCGCGCCGTCCTCTCATTCACTCAGAGAGCGCGCACGGCCGCTGGGACCTCCCCACGGGGCCCCGGAAGGGCGGCTTTCACCGACGCCCTCCACGCTTGGCGGCCCGCTCTAGTACACGCCGACCGTCGTCGCCGACGCCAGCCTCGCGAACGGCCGCACGCCGCTGACGCCGTCCCAGGGATAGTCGACGTATGGCTGTTCCCGCTCGCCTTCGTCGCGCTCCAGGAAGCCGGGGACGAAGAACTCCCGGGTCAGCGTCGTGAGCCGCACGCGGCCGGTGGCGCCGTAGTCGACGACTTGGTCCGGGTCGTCGGGGTCGACGACTTCGAGCACGGCCCGCGGCTGCGGCGCGTAGTAGGCGATCGTGTAGCCCTCCGCGGCGGTCACGGGCCGCGAGGCGGCGAGACCCATCAGGGTGTTGCCGTAGGTCGGCGTCATGTAGACGCCGTCGAGCAGCTCTTCGACCGCGAAGCGGGTCCATTGCGGCGTGAACTCGGTGCCGCCCGAGAAGATGCCCTTGATCCCGGTGTCGGCGAGGGTCTGGCCGCGGTCTTCGAGCGCCAGGCAGAGGGACTCCAGCAGCTTGGGCGTCGCGAACATCGCCTGGATGTCGTGCCCGGCCGAGAGGACGGACAGGGCCTGGTCGATGACGTGGTCCTTGTACGCTTCGAGGTGCTCCATCCAGCCCTTCTTGATCAGCTTGATCACCCAGCGCGGATCGAGGTCGACGCAGAAGCAGATGCCGCCCCGGTACTGGCAGAGGTGCTCCACCGCAAGACGGAGACGACGCGGGCCGGAGGGACCCAGCATCAGCCAGTTCGACCCCGGCGGGAAGTGCTCATCCGGCAGGCTGGCGCTGAACAGCTCGTAGTCCGTGCGAAAGTCGTTCAGCGCCACCCGGCTCTTCGGGATCCCCGTCGTTCCGCCGGTCTCGAACACGTAGACCGGGTCGTCGGCCATCGCCTTCGGCACCCAGCGCCGCACCGGGCCGCCGCGGAGCCACTCGTCCTCGAAGGGCGGGAACCTGCGCAGGTCGGCGTAGCCGGCAACATCGCTCCGTGGATCGAAATCCAGCTTCTTCGCGAAGTCGAGCCAGAACGGCGTGCCCGTCTCCGGGTCGAAGTGCCACTCCATCATGGCGCGGACGTGGGCATCTAGTGCTTCCCTGGCCTGTGCCTGGGCCTCAGCGCTGGCGACTTCCATTCTCGGGCTCCAGTCGGATCGGTCGATTCTCGTGAACTGCCAGCGGGATCACAGTTCGCCGCGGCGGCGGCAGACTACTGCACTCCTACTCGGGTAACGCGAACACCCACAAGACGCCGCCCTCGGGCACGTAGGTACTCGTGCCGATCGCTCCGTCCAGGTGGGCCGTGCCGCGCTGCGCGTCGACGCCCCAGCCAGACTGGACCGCGATGTACTGCACGCCGTCGACTTCGAAGGACGTCGGCACGCCGGTCACGCCGGAGTTCGTGCGCTGGCGCCAGAGCAACTCGCCGCTCGCCGCGTCGAAGGCGCGGAAGTAACGGTCGCTCGTGCCGCCAACGAAGACCAGGCCGCCCGCCGTCGTCAGCACCGGACCCCACAGCTTGCGCTCGAACTCGACGGTCCAGACCTGCTCGCGCGTGTCGAGGTTCCAGGCCTGAAGCTCGCCGTAGTGTTCGGCGCCCTCCCGCGACACGAAGCCGCCTTCCATGCCCATGAAGGTACGACCGGGACGGTAGTCCTGCTCGACGCCTTCGAGGTGCGAGCAGGTGTTCTCGTTGGCCGGGATGTAGAGCAGTCTGGTGTCCGGGTTCCAGGCAGCCGGGGGCCAGTTCTTGGCGCCGGACCACGACGGGCAGAAGACGGCGCGTTCCCCGGTGCCCGGCGTCTTGGCCGGGTCGTACTCGGGCCGGCCGGTCTCCGGGTCGATCGACGTGAACACGTCCTGGTAGACGAACGGCGTCGCGTCCAGGAAGTCGATCGAGTCGGCGCCGCGCTCCAGGATCCAGAGATAGGCGTTCCGGCCTGGGTGCACCAGCGCCTTGCGGGTCGAGCCGTCGCGCTCGACATCGATGAGCAGCGGCGGATCGACCTCGTCCCAGTCCCAACTGTCGTTCCAGTGGTACTGGTGGTGCGCCTTGAGTTCGCCGGTGTCGACATCGAGCGCCAGGACCGAGGTGGCGTAGAGGTTGTCGCCCGGCCGGGCGTCCCCCATCCACGGACCGCCGTTGCCGGTGCCCCAATAGCTCAGCCTCAGCTCCGGGTCGTAGGTTCCGGTGACCCAGACCGGCACGCCGCCGGTTCGCCAGGTGTCGCCCGGCCAACTTTCATGACCCGGTTCCCCGGGGCCGGGGATCGTGTACGTCTTCCAGAGCTCCTCGCCGCTGTCGGCGCCGTACGCGGCGACGAAGCCGCGGATCCCCCACTCGCCGCCCGAGACGCCGACCATCACCCTGCCCTCGACCACCAGCGGCGCGAGCGTCATGTAGTAGCCGCGGGCGTAGTTCTCGACCGCCGTCTCCCAGGCCACTTCGCCGGTTCGGGCATCCAGAGCGAAAAGCCGCGCGTCGACGGTGGCGACGTAGACGCGGTCGCCCCAGAGCGCGACGCCGCGGTTCGTCGGGTGCATCTGCCGCAGGTCTTCCGGCAGCTCAGGCACGAAGCGCCACAACAGCTCCCCCGATCGCGCGTCGAGCGCGAGCACGCGGCTGCCCGGGGTCGTGATGAAGAGCATGCCATCGTTGACGATCGGCGGCGCCTGGTGGCCCTCGTTGATGCTGGTCGAGAACGTCCAGGCCGGCTCGAGGGAAGCGACGTTCGAGGTGTCGATCGCGTCGAGCGGGCTGTAGCCCCAGCCGTCGTAGGTACGCCGGTACATGAGCCAGTTCTCGGGCTCCGGCGCCAGCAGCCGCTCCTGGGTCACTGGCCGGTACGCCCGCTCCTGGGCCATCGCCGGCGCCAGCGCGGCGCCGAAGGCGAGGCCGGCCAGCGCACATCGAACGACTCCGTGGCGATTCACCATCTCAGAACTCCTCCTCGAAGCGGATCGTTGCGCTGAAGCCGCCGGCCGCCACCAGCACCCCGTCCTCCGAGCGGAGCGGCAGCGACGGCAACCGGCGCGGCGCCGGACCGGAGATGACTTCGGCGCCGTCCCGCGGGTCGAACTCCGAATCGTGGCAGGAACAGACCAGGAACTCGGTGTCTTCGGACCAGCCCTCGACGTCGCAGCCGGTGTGGGGGCAGATGCCCGAGTAGGCGACGACGCCGTCAACCGACGCCTCGCGGGTCTCCGGCGCCAGCGAATCCGGATCGAACCGGAGCAGCAGCACCTGGTTCAGGAGCGAGCCGTCGCGGACCGCGCCGCTTGACGGGTCCATCGCGTAGCTGAAGATCTGCTCGCTGGCCACCGGCACGTCGTCCACCCGGATCGTCTCGCCCTGCCGCGGCCCGAAGGCGAACACGAAGCGGTCGCCCTCCTGAGGACGGGCCCTGCGCGGATCGCCCGACTGTGCGTGCAGCACGTTCAGGCTCCGCACCCCCAGACCCAGGGCCAGGGCCGACTTCAGGATCGTCCTGCGGTCCTTCATGGACGGTCGAGGCTAGCAGTCCGGTGCGGCAGCCCGGTGCTACGATTCCGCCTCTTTCGCGGCCTCCTGAACCACTTCGCGGACCGCCCCCGGCCCGCCACAGGTACCCAGCATGATCGACATCCCCGCCATCCGTTGGGGCAAGCCCTACGAGTCGCTCGAGAAGGCGACGATCGTCCACTTCGAGACCGGCGAGGAGCTGGCCACGCTGCACCAGACGAACCCCGGCCTGGTCCAGCGCGACATGCGCCGCGCCCAGCGAGCCCGCGACATCCTGCGCGAGATCCCGTCCAGCGAACTGATCTCCATGGTGATCGAGGCCGCCGACCTCTACCTGAACGCGGATCTGCCTCTGGGCAACGGCAGCCAGACACCGCAGGACTTCGTCCACTACCAGTCGGCGACCACCGGCCTGCCCGAACACATGTGCCGGGCGAACATGGACAAGAACCACTTCGTCCTGACGAACATGGGCGAGGTGCTCGAGGCGCTGACCCGCGGCCTCGACCTCGACATCCTGGCCCGGGGCCACGGCGTCGAGGAGCGCGGCGTGCCGGTCAGCTACCAGGCGCAGGCGCCGGTGATCGGCCTGGTCCTGCCGTCCAACTCGCCGGGCGTGCACACGCTGTGGATGCCGGTCATTCCGCTCCAGGTCGGCCTCGTTTTCAAGCCCGGGCCGCAAGAGCCCTGGACGCCCTACCGGATGACCGAAGCCTTCGCCCAGGCCGGCGTGCCGCGCGAGGCCATCTCGATCTACCCGGGCGAAGGCGACATCGGCGCCGCCGTCCTCGCCTCCTGCTCCCGGAGCATGATCTTCGGCGGAGCGGACACCGTCGCCCGCTACCAGAACGACCCCCGGGTCCAGCCGCACGGCCCCGGTTTCAGCAAGATCCTGCTCGGCGACGACGTCGTCGACGACTGGGAGCAGTACCTCGACGTGATGGTCGACAGCGTCCTGGTCAACAGTGGCCGGAGCTGCATCTCCTGCTCCGGCGTCTGGGCCTCGCGCCACACGGAGGAGATTGCCCAGGCCCTCGCCGAACGGCTGGCGCCCGTCCTGCCCATGCCGGCCGACGACCCGGAGTCTCCCCTCGCCGCCTTCACCGTGCCGGGCATGGCGAAGGCGATCGACGGCATGATCGAGCGGCAGGTCGACGTCCCCGGCGTCCGCGACCTGACGTCGGAGATCCGCGGCAACGGCCGACTCGACGAACGCGAGCGTTGCGACTACCTGCTGCCGACCGTACTTCACTGCGCCGACGCGGAACTCGAGGCGGCGAACGTCGAGTACATGTTCCCCTTCGTCTCCGTCGTCGAGTGCCCGCAGGCGAAGATGCTGAACGCCATCGACGACACCCTCGTCTGCAGCGCGATCACCAACGACGAGCACTGGCGGCGGCAACTGATCGACGCCACCCACGTCGACCGCCTGAACCTCGGCCCCGTGCCGACGATTCAGCTCAACTGGTTGCAGCCCCACGAAGGCAACATCATCGACTTCCTGTTCCGGGCGCGGGCGTTCCAGGAGGCGTAGGTGGCTCAGTGAAACGGATGGCCGCGGGCTGGGTGCTTCTGATCATCGGCGCCGCCGCCGTCACGACCATGTTGCAGACGCCGGACGGCGGTCCGGCGCTTGCCGAACTCGCCATCGGGTTTGTTGCCGGAGCCTGTTTCCCGGCGGGTTTGGTCCTTCTGTGGGCCGGCTACCGAGCGCGGCGCTCAGACTGCGTCGCGATCACCGGACCAGCACGAAGGCCATCAGTAGCGGCGCCCTTCCTCGATCAACTCGCGAATCGACAGTCCACCCAAGCTGTGGGACTCGCGGAACTTCTTCAGGTTCTCGATCGCAGTTCGCACTTGGTCCGTCTCGACGCCGCGATAGGGATCAGCTCGGCGACGGGGCGATCGTGCCGGGTGATCACGAACCTCTCGCCCGCCTCCACTAGCTTCAGCAGCCGTAGCAAACCAGTCCTGACCTCAAGTACGCCGATCTCTGACATCGGTCGCTCCTTCCTGGACCGCAGCGAATCTAGCTGACTGGCGGACATCCAGGGTCGACCGGCACCACCGGCGACGCCGACAAGCGAAAGACCGGTGAACCTCGCACCGCTGTACGATCACCCACCATGCGCAAGGAGCTTCCCGGCGGCATCGAGCTGCGCGAACTGGCTTCCGACGAGGAGTACGAAGCCGTGGTCGACCTCGAGCGGGAGACGTGGGGCGTCGGTTTCGAGGACACGGTTCCCACGACGATCCTGATGATCTCCCAGAAGATGAGCGGCGTCCTCGCCGGGGCCTTCGACCGGAACGGCCGGATGCTCGGTTTCATCTACGGGCTGAGCGGCTTCCGGTACGGCAAACGGGCGCACTGGTCCCACATGCTCGCCGTGACTCGCGAGGCCCGCGGCCTGGGGCTGGGACGGGAGCTCAAGGTCTTTCAGCGCGAGATCCTGCTGCCGCTCGGCGTCGAGACCGTCTACTGGACCTACGACCCTCTGGTCGCCCGGAACGCGAACCTGAACCTGAATCGGTTGGGCGCGCTGCCGGTCGAGTACGTCGTCAACATGTACGGCGAGGACACGGGGAGCGTGCTGCACAGTGGGCTTGGCACGGACCGCTTCGTGGTCGCCTGGCCGATCCTGAGTTCCCGGGTCGACTGGCTGATGACCGCTGGCTCGTCCACCCGGCCGACCCGGGCCGAGGCGCCCTTTCCCGTCGACGAGTCCTTGCCGGAAACGGCGTGGGTCGAGGTGCCGCCGAACATCGGCCGCATCCTGCGCTCGTCGCCTGAGGACGCCTCCGCCTGGCGGCGGCGGACCCGGGCGCAGTTTCAGGAGCGCCTGGGGGCGGGCTATGAGGTGACCGGGTTCTCGTGGCGCGAAGACCCGGAGCCGGATGCCGGCGAGGGTGCCGACAAGGCCAGTGTCCAGAACCGCCGGTACTACTACCGGCTCGAGAGGCTCGAAGGAACGGAGAAGCAATGAGCCTTCAGATCGACTCGATCACCCTGCGCGAGATCCGGCTGCCCCTGGTGGAGCCGTTCCGCATCTCCTCCGGCGTCACGACGACCCGCCGCATCCTGTTGCTGGAACTGGTCGACGCGGACGGCGTCTCGACCTGGTCCGAGTGCGTCGCGGGCGACTTCCCGAACTACTCGCCAGAGAGCGTCGACACGGCGACCCTGGCGATCCGTGAATGGCTGGCGCCGCGGGTGCTCGGCCGGCGTTTCGAGACGCCGGAGGACGTGTCGGCCGCCCTGGCCGAGGACCTCCGCGGCCACGAGATGGCCCAGGCCGCGATCGAGATGGGCGCCTGGGCGCTGGCGGCGACTCAGGCGGGGCGGAGCCTGTCGTCGCTGCTGGGCGGTACGCGGAAACGGATCGGCACCGGCATCTCGATCGGCATCCAGAGTTCGCCCGAAGAACTCGCCGACAAGGCCGCGAAGGCGCTGGGCGAGGGCTACCGGAAGATCAAGCTGAAGATCAAGCCGGGCCAGGACCTCGACTACCTGCACGCCGTCCGCGAGCGGCTCGGCCCGGAAGCGCCGCTGATGGCCGACGCGAACAACGCGTACACCCTGGACGACACCGACCATCTCGTCCGGCTCGACGACCTCGACCTGGTCATGGTCGAGCAGCCCCTGGCCTGGGACGACGTCGCCCGCCACGCTGAACTCCAGCGACGGATGCGAACGCCGATCTGCCTCGACGAATCGATCACGAACATCGCCCGCGCCGAGGACATGATCCGCCTCCGAAGCGGACGGATCATCAACATCAAGCCGGGCCGGGTCGCCGGGTTCGCGGCCTCAAGGGCCATCCACGACCTCTGCGAGGCGAACGACATCCCGGTCTGGTGCGGCGGCATGCTGGAGAGCGGCATCGGCCGCGCCTACAACGTGGCCCTGGCTTCCCTGCCGAACTTCACGATCCCGGGCGACGTGAGCCCCAGCGGCCGCTACTGGGCGCGCGACATCGTGTCGCCGGAATGGACGATGGACGGCGACGGCTGGGTCGACGTGCCGGAGGGCCCGGGGCTGGGCGTCGAGGTCGACCGTGAGCGGATCGAGGCGCTGACGGTGCAGGAGAAGACGCTGCGCGTCGGTTAGCAGCAGCAAAGGGGAGCCGGCCTGCCGGCCGGCACCTTTCTTCCACGGGTCAGAAGACCCGTGGTCACACGCCTGCGGCGGCAGCGGGTCAGAAGACCCGCGCACCCAGTGTGGGGCCTCGTTGGCCTACAGGCTCCAGCCGCCGTCGACGGTTACGGTGTGGCCGGTGACGAACACGTTGCGCTCGATCAGGGCGACGATCGCGTCGGCGCAGGTTTCCGGAGTCGCCACGCCCTGGAGCGGCGCTCCGGCGCTCACGCGCTCCTGGGCCTTGTCGTAGTTCTCGTCGCCGAGACCGCCGCGCAGCCAGCGCCCCTCGATGAAGCCGGGGGCGATCGTGTTGACCCGGATCTCCGGCCCGAGCACCCGCGCCAGGGACTTCGTCATCACGATGACCGCGGCCTTGGACGCGGCGTACGGGATGCTGCTGCCCCCGCCGCCGATCCCGGCGATCGAGGCGACGTTGACCACCGCGCCCTCGCCCGCCGCCTTCATGTGCGGCGCGGCCGCCCGCGTGCAGTTGAAGACGCCGCGCAGGTTGGCGCCGAGGATGTCGTCCCAGACCTCGTCGGTGACGCCTTCCAGGTCGTCGTGACCGATGAAGTGAGTCATCCCCGCGTTGTTGACGAGGATGTGGAGCGCGCCGAACGCCTCCACCGCCGAGTCGATGAGCCGCCGGCAGTCGGCGTCCTTGCGCATGTCGGCCTGGACGGCCACCGCGTTGCCGCCTCCGTCGCGGATGCCGCCCACGATCCGTTCGGCGGCTTCGGCGCCGCTGTGGTAGTTCACCACGACGGAGGCGCCGAGGCTCGCCAGCAACTCGGCCGTCGCCTCGCCGACGCCCGAAGAGGAGCCGGTGACGACGGCGACCTTGCCCTTGATCCGCATTATGCGACGCTGGATGATTCGCCGAGGAAGATCCGCGCTCGCCGCTTCGCGGCGTCGCGTTCGATGCCGGCCGGAAGGCCGGCGCACCGACAGGTGCCTCGACGCAAGCTACCGGCCCTTCCAGTTCGGCGGCCGCTTCTCGGCGAACGCCCTCGGACCCTCGATCAGATCGTCCGACTGGTTCATCTGCGCCGTCCACGGGAAGATGGAGCCCGCCGCCTGCTCGAGCGCCATGCCGAGGCCCTTGTTCGCGGCCTCCTTGCTGGCGCGCACCGACAGCGGCGCGCACTCGAGGATCTGCGCCGCCCAGGCTCGCGCCCGGTCGAGCAGTTCGTCGTGGCCGCAGACCTCGTTCACGATCCCCAGTTCCTTCGCCTCCCGCGGCGTGATGTGGCGGCCGGTGAGCAGCATGCCCATCGCCTGGTGATACGGGATCTGCCGGGGCAGCCGGTGAACGCCCAGCGCGCCGGCCATCAGGCCGACCCGGGGTTCGGGAAGGCCGAAGGTGGCCTTCTCGGAGGCGATGATGATGTCGCAGGCGAGCACCAGCTCGAAGCCGCCGCCGAGGGCGAAGCCGTTGACGGCCGCGATCATCGGCTTGTGCAGGTCGAAGCGGGCGGTAATGCCGCCGAAACCGCCGCGCACGCCCTTCATTCCTGCCCGCACCGTCTTGCTGCCGTGCTCGGCCTGGTACTTCAGGTCGTTCCCGGCCGAGAACGCGCGGTCGCCGGCACCGGTGAGGATCGCCACCCAGGCGTCATCGTCGGCCGCGAAGTCGTTGAACACCGAGTCGAGCTCCTGGCTCGTCGGCGGGTGGATCGCGTTCATGCGCTCCGGCCGGTTGAGGGTCACTTCCCAGACGTGATCGTTCTTCGAGACCTTCAGAAACTCGTAGCTCACTTCCCTGCTCCTGTTCGCTTGCGGGGCCGCCGTTCCCCCATCAGAGTCTGGCGACCGTTGTTGGAAGGCCGCGAGAGTAGCAGCAGGACGGTCGAGATCAGGGCGCGCAGCCGTTCGGGAAGGCCTTCGTATCGCTGATGGCCGGTGCCGGCTTGCCAGGCTCGTTCCGGTAGACCTTCGGCGGGTCGATGCCCTCCGTGTCCGTCACCGTGATTTCGTACCCCAGGTCGCTGGTGGAGGCGGCGAACACCCAACGGTGACCGTTCGTCTCGCAGCCATCCAGCACCTTGACCAGAACCTCCCAGTTGTTCGGATCGAAGAACCAGAACAGGCTCGAGTCGTTCGTTCCGCCCCGAGCCGCGGTCGCACGGCCGGAAACGCCGGCCGCGGTCCACCAGGAGACCTCCAGCCGATAGCGCTCGTCGTTCAGACAGGCGACCGACACGCCCGGTTCGCAGCCGCCCGCAGTCTCGCTCGGACGAACCAGGAAGTCGACGTTGGCGGCCGAGACGCCGCCCCCGCCGCTCACGGTGAGCGTCACGCGGAAGAAGCCGGGCTCGGCCCAGGCATGACTGATGATCGGAGCGGAGTAGGCGCCCCCGTCACCCGTGTCCCAGGATCGCCTGGCGACGGGGCCCGTGCTCGTGTCTTCAAGCGTTACGGGAACGCCGGTGAAGGTCGTGCAGAGGCCCTCGACGCACTCGGCGCCGGCGACGCTGAAGCTGGCTTCCGGGGTGTCGCCCGGCGGCGGCGGTGGACCCGGCGGTGGCGGTGGACCCGGCGGTGGCGGCGGACCCGGCGGCGGACCCGGACCCGGCGGCGGCGGTGGACCCGGCGGTGGCGGTGGACCCGGCGGTGGCGGCGGACCCGGCGGCGGACCCGGAGCTTCGTCGTCGTCAGTGATCGTCAGGCTGTGCGACGTCGAACCGCCCAGCAGGAAGCCCGAACCCGGGACCAGAGTCAGCACAAGCGCCTCGTCGCCCTCGAAGGCCCCGTCGTCAAG
Source organism: Candidatus Multivorans sp. (assembly GCA_965220845.1). Classification (GTDB taxonomy): domain Bacteria; phylum Acidobacteriota; class Thermoanaerobaculia; order Multivoradales; family Multivoraceae; genus Multivorans. Next base: position 1,434,770 of record CBDCRA010000005.1, on the reverse strand, counting down.
AACGACCACCGGAATGTTCACGCTCGCGGCGCCGGCGGCGACCGACACCCTCCCCGCTCCCCTGACCATGCCGCTGATCGTGTAGTCCAGGGTGGGCGTGGCCGTGCCCCCCAACGTGAAGGGCAGCGTGAGCTCCCTCGTGGGCGCCGGCACGACGTTCACCACCACGTCGATCGAGCCGTCTGCTTCTCCCACGCTCGCCGCCTCGAGCGCGAACGAGACGACCGGTTCGTCGTCGTCCGTCACGGCGACGGTGACGGCGCCGATGACGCCGGCGTATCCGCCGCCGGTGGCAACGTGGCGAAGCGTTGCCGTGTCATCCCGGATATCGGCGTCCTGATCGGCAAGCACGGTGACCGTCCGGGGCAGGTGCCAGTTCCCATCGTCGAAGGTGAGGCTCGCCGGGTTCAGGACGAGGTCCGCCGCCGACTGGCCGGAGATGGCGACCGTCACGTCGGCTGATGGCTGCGTCGCAAGCCGCACCGTGTAGGACCCGTTGTCGCCCTCGTTCATCGCCAGCATGACGGGCGAGAGCATGAGTCCGGCGGCGTCGTTGTCCGTCACGCTCACGGTCACCTCGCTCACGACCTGGCGATAGTCCCCGCCGGACGCGGTATGGGTCAGGACGACCTCTTCGCTGGCCGTGTTCGCGTCCTTCCTGGCCGTTACCGTGACCGTCCGCGGGTTCCGCCACGTGGTCGGGTCGAAGGTCAGTCGTGTGGGGTCGAGGACAAGCGGCGTGCCCGAGTGGCCGGTGATCGTGACCGCGACGCTCGCCGACGGCTGCGTCCCGAGCCGCACCGTGTAATCCATGCTGGAGTCCTCGAGCACCGTGTACGCCGGCGACGGCATGACGAACCCGGCCACGTCGTCGTCGTCGATGGATACGACGACCGACCCGCCGAGACCGTCGTAGCCGCCGGACGAAGCGCTGTGCACGATGGTCGCGGAATCGTCCGCGGCGTCGTCGTCGTGCCCCGCCGACACGGTGACCGTCCGGGCGGCGGCCCAGTCCGCCGGAGTGAAGGTCAGCGTGTCCTGGTCGCCGTCCGTTGAGCCGTCCGTGTCGACGGTAAGGCCCGTGCCGCCGCTCGTGGTGAGGGTGACCGTGACGCTGGCCGACGGCCGCGTGGCGAGCTTGACCGCGTACGTTCCCATGCCGCCCTCTCCCAGGATGAGCTTGTCCGGAGACAGGACGAGGCCTGGCGTGTCGTTGTCCCTGATCGTTACGGGAACGGTTCGGCGAACCCCGTCGTAGCCTCCTCCGGCCGCGGCGTGGCTCAGGGTTAGGGAGTCGTTCGCCCCGTCGTCGTCCTGATCGGCCGAGACGGTGATGGTCTGGGAGCGATTCCAGTTCGCGGGGCCGAAGGTCAGGCTCGTCCCGCCGAGGACGAGGTCCGTGCCCGCGTGACCCGTGACGTTGACCGTGACCGTGCCGGACGGCCGCGTCGAGAGGCGGACCGCGTAGCTGCCGCTGTCTCCCTCGTCGAGCGTCAGACTCGCCGGCAGGACGAGGCCCGGCGTGTCGTCGTCGGTAATGGTCACGGGCAGACTTCCCCTGACCGCGCCGTAGTTGCCGCCGGTGGCGGCGTGATTCAGGGTGACGGAGTCGTTGCTCGTATCGCTGTCGGGCCCGGCGGTGACGTTGATCGTCTGCGGGGTGTTCCAGTTCGTCGTGCTGAACGTGAGGCTCGTCTTGTCGAGCGTCAGATCCGTGCCCGCGTGGCCGGTCACGTTGACCGTGACGCCGCCGGACGGCCGCGTCGAGAGCTTGACCGTGTAGCTGCCGCTGTCTTCCTCGTCGAGCGTCAGACTCCCGGGCAGGACGAGGCCCGGCGTGTCGTTGTCGGCGATGGTGACCGAGACACTTCCGCTGACCGTGCCGTAGCCCCCTCCGCTCGCCGCGTGGCTCAGGGTAACGGCGTCGTTGGCGCTGTCGGCATCCGCACCCGCGGTGACGCCTATCGTCTGCGGGGTGTTCCAGTTCGTCGTGCTGAACGTGAGGCTCGTCTTGTCGAGCGTCAGGTCCGTGCCCGCGTGACCGGTCACGTTGACCGCGACGCTGGCGGACGGCGCCGCCGAGAGCTTGACCGTGTAGCTGCCGCTGCCTTCCTCCGGAACGGTCAGGCTCGGAGGCGACAGGACGAGCCCCGGCGTGTCGCTGTCGGTGATGGTGACGTCGACGCTCCCGCTGACGCCGTCGTAGCCCCCTCCGCTCGCCGCGTGGCTCAGCGTGACGGCGTCGTTCGCGCTGTCGGTGTCCGTACCCGCGGTGACGTTGATCGTCTGCGCCGAGTTCCATGTCGTCGCGTTGAACGTCAGGGTCGTCCTGTCGAGCGTCAGGTCCGTGCCGGCATGGCCGGTGACATTGACCGTGACCGTGCCGGACGGTCGCGTCGAGAGCCTCGCCGCGTAGGCGCCGCTTTCTCCCTCCAGCAGGGCGAGGCTCGCGGGCAGGACGATGCCCGGCGTGTCGCTGTCGGTGATGGTGACGGCGACACTTCCCGTGACCGTGCCGTAGTCTCCTCCGGAAGCGACGTGGCTCAGGGTGACGGAGTCGTTGCTCGTGTCGCTGTCGGGACCCGCGGTAACGCCGATCGCCTGCGGAGTGGCCCAGTTCGTCGTGCTGAACGTCAGCCTCGTCTTGTCGAGGGTGAGATCCGTGCCCGAGTGACCGGTCACGTTGACCGTGACCTCCGCCGAGGGCTCCGCGGCAAGCGCCACCGTGTACGTTGCGCTGGCCCCCTCGACCATCGTCACGCTCGGAGGCTGGAACACCAGGCCGGCGGGCGGCGGCGGCGGCGACGTCCTGTGGCCGTGCATCACGATCTTCCAGCCCTCGAGCACATGGATCAGGCTGCCGTCCACCTCGTCGGAAACCGTCAGGGTCCAGCCGCAACGCTCGGCTTCGGAACCAGCGCCCGGAGCGCAGGCCGGCTCGCCAAGATGCCTCGCCGTCGCCAGCCGGACCGTCCCGGCCTGCCGCGACGTGTCCTCGGGCGCCGGAACGCAACCGTCGTCGTAGGTCCTGTCAGGCTCCCGATTCGGCTTCTTCGTGCCGGGCCCGTACCAGTCCCAGCACTCGTCGTAGGGCCTGGTCAGCATCGACTCCGTATGCGGCGCCGCCGTGGAGACTTCCCGATTGGGCGACGTCAGAACGAACCTCAGGTCCCTGACGTCGCCCGTCTCGATGTCCGCGTGCACCTCGATCCACTCGATGAACTCGATGTCCTCCGACACGACGATGGTGCTCGATCCCGTATCCGTCGCCCCGCCGCGGGTGTCGCCCAGATCGTTGATGCGGACCGGCGTGTCGGTCGACGCCTTCTCTCGAACGAGATAGTCCGGAAGCTGAGGCCAGGAGGACGCGAGCCCCACCGCGGCCGTCGCGTCCACAACGCCGAAGCCGTAGCGATGGCTGAACTCGTAGCGGCCCGAAGCGCCGAACTTCTCCGCTCCCGTGCTCCAGTTCACCCAGGCCGCTCCCGTGTCCGGGTTCGTCTTGTCGCGGACGGCCAGCTCGTAGCCGTAGTGCGGCTCGTAACGGCTCCGCTCGTTGGCGATGTTGGCATCGACCTTCCTCGCCGACGCGGCGAGAATCAGCTTGACGTCACGCCAGGAAAGCCCGGGGTTCACAGATCGCACGAGGCCCACGACCCCGGTCACCTGCGGCGCCGCGGCCGAAGTGCCGCTGAACAGCCTGTAGGTGCCGTCACTGTCCGCCGCGGGAATGCCCCAGCGCCCCCGGTAGGTCTCCTCGGTTCCGTCGGCGCAGACCCACTCCTGCTCGTCGCTGTCCCACTCCAGATCGCAAAGCCGCCTCTCGCGCTCCGTGGGGGCGCAGACCCAGAGACTCGCGGCATGCTCCGAGAAGAAGGTCTTCTTGTCCTCGTCCGACGTCGCGCAGACGTTGACCATGCTCACGTGCGATCCCATCTCCTCGTGATTCCCGTAGTCCTGTTCGTCGTAGTGGTTGCCGATCGCTCGGACGTGAAGCGTTCCGAGCGCCGCGCCGCCATGTACGTAACCGGTCGCAAGCGACGAGTCCAGAGCGCGGAACACGAGGGTGGGCTCGTGCCGGAGCTGCCACGCATCCGTCGATCCGAAGCTGAGATTCCTGACCGCGGTTGCCGGGCTGTCCCGGCCGAGCACATCAAGCTTGTTTCCTATCGTGGCCAGCTCGATGTAGTTCAGGCCGGACAAGGACATCCGCGGAGCCACGCCCCGCATCCCGACATCGTTGTCGCGGGCGGCCGCGACGGAAGCCACCGTCGTTCCGTGACTGTACCCGATGTCGTCGGGAAACGGCCGGTAGACCGTCCCGATCCCCTCGTAGTCGTAGTTCGGTCCGACGACGTTCTCGGCCAGATCCTCGTGGCCGTAGTCCAGGCCGTCATCGACGATCGCCGCCTTGACGCCCGCGCCCATCGTCTGATCCCAGACGCTCCCGATGTTGATCAGATCGAGATTGAACTGGCACGTCCGCAGCGGATCCTGAGACCGTGAGTCCGAGGAGCACGAGACGGGGTTCCCTCCCGTGACTGGAGTCCGAAGCCCTCGCGAGAGTTTGTGGAAAGGCGAATCGTAGTCCGGGTGCAGGCCGATGGCGTAAGGGCCCGTGTTCGTGCCCAGGCCCTCCACGGCCACGTAGTACGTGCCCGCATCGAGCGAGGCGGCGATGGTGAACCCGTTCCAGCCGTTGCCTACGGCCCGGTTCTCGCTGAACCGCGTGGGGTAGCCGCGTCTCAGAACCACCTCACTGCCGGATTCCACTCGGATCAACCGCCCCTGTATCTTCAAGTCGCCCGGCGCGGCGGAGTCGTCGAAGTTCCCCCTCAACTCCTTGAAGTACGTGCCCTCGGCCCAAGCCCGAAGGAGGACGTCCTGGGCCGTGGGAACCTCGAACGTGAAGTAATCCGTGTCTCCGGCCGGCGCGATGTTGCCGCCCCGGATCCGCATGAACTCCTCGCCTTCCTTGAGCGAGAGCTCGATCGCCCCGGTTCTTGTCGACGGCGGCTCGACCACCTCGTACGCGTGAAACTCGTAGGGGGCCGCCGTACGCGACCAGAGCGAGAACTTGTAGTGGGAGTTGGCCCCCAGCAGACGCCGCATGGTGAAGAAGTCCGCGTTGAACGGGTCCATTCCGACGTCCACCGCATGGAGCCTTGTGCCGGCGCCGTCGTACAGCTCCAAGTCCATATCCGAGGCGGCCCATCTCTTCCTGGGGCGCGCGCCGAACGTGGTCGACACCCACGAGATCAGGTCCATCTGGCTTGCGCCCGTCTTCAGGAACATGGGGCTGACGCGCGGCGAGTTCCTGGGAAAGAAGCCCGTAACCGAGCCGCCGCCGGGCGGAACGAGCGCGCCCCAGAGACGCCAGTCTCCGCTCTCGATCAGAGCCTCCGGCGGCGCCGCGTCGTCGTCGAACTCGGGCGGCGCCTGCACTTCAAGCAGGTAGTAGCCGCTGTCGGTCGGAGAGTCGTCGGTTGCCCTTACCCGAATGAAATGCCAGAACGACCCCCACCAGCGCCAATCGGTTACGGGGCCCCAGTGGTTCAGCCGGGCGTCTCTCTGCAACGGAAAGTCGTCGCTCGAGTCCTCGATGTAGTGCTCGACCTCCAGATCGGGCGTGGCGCCGGTCCAGTCCAGCGGCTCGAAGACGACCCGGCCGAAGTCGGTGCTGACGCACGGCGCGTACTCGTTTATGGGCGACAGCGAGCAGGCGGTCGAGCCGGACCAGTACTTGAACCAGTGCTCCTTGCCGGCATCCAGGTGGATGACCACCGCTTCGTTGAAGTCGAAATCGCCCGAGGCGTTCCCGGTGGCCACTCGCGGCCAGACATCGGGGAACTCCGCATTGCGCGCGTCGACGTGCGGCGGCCAGGTTCCCCGGTTCGTCTCGTAGAAGTTCGGCACCGGTTCCGCCATCTCGGCCGGCGTCCCGGACGGAAAGGCCGCGGTTTCCGACAGGCTCGCGGGCGTGTAGGTCCGCCAGACGCCCGAGGCCATCGCCTCCACCTTCGCGTGGTAGGTCCTGCCGACAGTCAGCTCGGCCGTGTCCTGATCCAGCATGACGGCGGTCGCCGTGGCGCCGGTTCCGCCCCCGCCGCTGATCGTGACGGTGGGAACGCCGGTGTACCGGAGATCGGTTTCCGACAGGTCGATCGTCTCGACCGGGCCCGAGCCCTCGTTGTACGGCGTCACATGCGCGACGGCGGTAGGGAGGAATTCGCCCGGGTCGGCCGTCAAGGCTTGACCCGTCCGAAAGTTGAAGAAGTTCACGGCCGGAGCGGACGTGTAGCCCGACCCCGGCGACGTGACATCGACACTCGTGACGCCCCTGACTTTGCTGTGGACGAAACCCGGATCCGTTGTGACGATCTCCGCCGTTCTGCCCGAGGGAGGAGGATCCACCACGACCTTCGTTCCCCGCAGGAAGGCGCCGTGCTCGTCCACCTCGGTAAGGGTGTAGCAACTGCCTTCGGGAGGATTGTTGACCTCGGCTCCAATGTAGACCGCTCCGTCGCCAAGAACGGCAGTCGCGGTGGCGCGAGTGCCGGAGCCGCCCGGGTGGCCGATGTTTACCGCCGGCAACGGCCTGTCGCTTCTGTACTGGCTGCCCGGGTCGACGACGGTGATGGAAGTGACCGCGCCGTTCTGAACGACTGCCGTGGCGGTGGCGGTGATTCCCCCGGCCGTGGGACTGGAGTCGATTCTGACGTTGGGTGCGGTCGTGTAGCCGGAACCCCCGTCGTCCAGCGTGATGCTCGTCACGGAGTACCTGACCTCCAGAGTCAGATCGGTCCGTGCCCCGGAACCGTTGCCGAAGGAGTCCACGAAGGCGATGCCAGGCCGCGACGTGTAGCCGGAACCGGGATCCCGAATGTCAGCGGACCGAATCCGGGGCGAAGTGCCAGCCACGTTGCCGGTCATGACGTTTATCGCGGCACCCGTGCCGTCGCCGCCCACGAGTTCGGCGTCAGTCTCCCAGTACCGGTTATAGTCGCAACCAGGATTCGTGATCTCGATCCGGTCGATCGAGCCCCCCGGGCTGTAGCCCCGCAGGCGGGCGAGACCCGTCGTGTCCTTGCCGCCCGCGCCGGACCCCGAGATATTGACGACGGGACTGCTCGTGTAGCTGGAGCCGCCGTTCGTCACGTCGATGCCGACAAGCGTCTTGATCTGGTCGACGAAGGCGTCGTCGGTCGGGTCCGCCGTCGCCTGGTCGTACCAGAACTCGTCGACCTCCCGAACGAGCACGTAGAGTTCTCCGCCCGACTCGCGAGCCTCGGAGGCCGGGAACGCCGCCGTCCGCCACCCGGCCGTGCTCGTCCAGAGCGAGACCCGATAGTGGCTGATCGTGCTGTCGTTCGGGTTCTGGAAGTAGACGGCCAGAACGCCGCCGCTGCCCACGACGCGGCTGACCGTAACGTCCGCCGGTTGAGCGCCGGCCGCGGTGACCGCGAGGAAGAGCAAGGCGAGCAGCCCGCAGCCGAGGCGCCCTGACCGCGCCTTCAATTCGTCCCCTCCTCCCGCAGCCAGTTCGGGATGGACACCTCCACCTGTTCCAGTTCGGCCAGCCGGTTCGCCAGCTCCAGCGAGGGGAATCCCGGACGGGTCGAGACGAGAAAGACCCGCTCGAGCCCCGCCACCGGCTCTACCCGGCCGGGCGCCACGCCGTTCGCCGCAAGGAAGGCAATCCCATCCGGTACGCCTTCCTTCAGGAGGACGAGAACGCCGCCCGGAAGCGTCATCAGACTGCCGCCCGGGGATCTGAACACCGGCTCCTCGGCGGTTTGCGCCGCGCCGACCGCGGCAAGCCAGCGCTGCCCGTGCTTCCTCTCCGCGCGCGAGCGCGCCGTCCTCGCGACCTCCTCGAGCTCCTCCATGACCGCGCCCGTGTCCTCCACCAGGTAGACCCTGTGGACTTCGTCGCCGTCTCGCCAGGTGTACTCGCGTTCCCTGCTCGCCGGCTGGACCTGCAGGGAGAGCGTCGCCGCGAGCAGCACGGCCATGCCGTTCATCGCCGCTCCTCCAGGCGCCGGCGAGAACGTGCTCCAGCCTTCCCGAAGACCCGGAAACGAGTGGTTGCTCCTGTCCCCGAACGAGCCATGTCCAACTGAACGCTAGTCACCCGAAGCGGCCGTTCGGGCCCTACGAGAGCATCGTCAGCCCGCGTCACGAACACGTCACCGGCCGTAAGGAGCCCCTGGCGCTTGGGTCAGCGGACGGCCGCCACTCGCGCCGACCCCGCGGCGCGGGACTCGCTCTAGAGGCGGCTTGTCGTGAACCGGCCCGGCCGCCGCACCCGGAAAATTCGGGGGGGGGGGGGGGGGTGACCAAGGGCATCGGACCGTCGAAACGGAACATCGGGTAGGGAAGCGTAGCACGTAGAGGAAAGACCGGCGACGAACCGATCAGGCGATATCGGTCACGGGCGCCAGGACACCGACCGGCCGCGAAAGGAATACGGGGCGGTTGCTTCGGGATTGCTAGCGTTGCTCGACATGACCCTCCTGCCTCTCCCGACCGGCCCCGGCACGACCGCCGACCCCTACCGCGCAGGCGACTGGTCGTACGACCCCGACCCGAACGAGGTCGCGGCCGCGGCCGCCGAATGGCGGGGCCGCCACGACCTCGCCCCCGCGGCGGAGGACGGGACGCGCCGCATCCTGCTGCTGGTCGACGAGCAGCGGGACTTCTGCCTGCCGGAAGGCGCGCTCTACGTCGGCGGACGATCGGGCCGCGGCGCGACCGAGGACACGAACCGCGTGGTCCGCTTCATCTATCGCAATCTCGGCAACCTGACCGGGATCGCTTCGAGCCTCGACAGCCACGCGCCGCGGCAGATCTTCTTCTCGTCCTTCTGGGTGGACGCCTCGGGCCGCCAGCTCGAGAGCTATCGGGAAGTCCTCGCGTCGGAGGTCGAAGCAGGAGAAGCCGTTCCCAACCCGGCCCTCGCCCGCTGGTTCGGCGACGGCAGCCACGACTGGCTGAAGCGGCAGGCCCTGGACTACTGCCGGCGCCTCGAGGCGACCGGGAAGCACCGCCTCTACCTGTGGCCGCCGCACTGCTTCCTCGGCGGCGAAGGCCACGCCCTGGTCGGCGCCGTGCAGGAGGCGCGGCTCTTCTTCAGCTACGCGCGCGCCGGCGAAACGCCGGTCCTGATCAAGGGCACGAATCCTCTGACGGAGTTCTACTCCGTGCTCTCGCCGGAGGTTCTCGTCCGCCACGACGGCGAGAAGCTCGACGAACGGAACGAGGAGCTGATCGACTGGCTACTTCGGGCCGACGCCCTGGTCGTCGCCGGCCAGGCCGCGAGCCACTGCGTGTGCTGCACCGTCGACGACCTGCTGGCCGAGATGAAGGCCAGGGACGTCCCGCCAGGCCGCCTGCACGTCCTCGCCGACTGCATGTCCGCGGTCGCCGTGCCCGACCCGGCGAGGCCCGGCGACTTCCTGGCGGACTTCACGCCCGAAGTCGAAGCCTCACTGAAACGCTGGCAAGAGGCCGGCGTCCACATCGCCGGTTCCGAAGACGACGCCTCGGACTGGGGCTGACGTCGAAGCCCGGATGCCGGCCAGAGGGCCGGCGCACCGACACGAGGGCAACGTCAGCGCTGTCACCTACGGCACGTTGCGTCGCAGTTCCTCGACCCACACGGCCGGTCCGCCGTCCGAAGGCGCCCGCCAGTCCCCTCGCGGCGACAACGACCCGCCCGAACCCACCTTGGGACCGTTCGGCAGCGCCGAGCGCTTGAACTGGCTGGTGCCGAAGAACCGGACCAGGAACACCTCCAGCCAGTGCTTGATCTCGGCGAGCGTGTACTCGCGCCGGTCGCTCTCGGGCATCGTGTCGAGCCAGGCGCCGCGGTCCCGGTCGCCCCAGGCGTGGTGAGCGAGAAAGGCGACGCGGCTCGGCCGGTAGCCGTACCGGCTCAGGTAGTAGAGGTGGAAGTCCTGGAGCTCGAAGGGACCGATGACCGCCTCCGTCGACTGGGCGGGCTCCCCGTTGTCCGCCTCCGGTCCCTCCGCCGCCGGCACCAGCTCCGGTGAAATCTCCGTGTCGACGATCGACTGCAGGGTCTCGCTGGCCTCGGCGCCGAACTCGCCGCGCTCGACCTCCCAGCGGATCAGGTGCTGGATCAGGGTCTTGGGCACCGACGAGTTCACGCTGTAATGCGCCATCTGGTCGCCGACGCCGTACGTGCACCAGCCCAGCGCCAGCTCGGAGAGATCGCCCGTACCGATGACGAGGCCACGGTTCAGATTGGCCAGCCGGAACAGATGAGACGTGCGTTCACCGGCCTGGACGTTCTCGAACGTGGCGTCGTAGACGTCCGCGCCTCGCTCGCCCCGGCTGTAGGGGTGATCGATCGATTCCAGCATCCGCTCGCTGGCCGGCCGGATGTCGATCTCCGACGCGGTGACGCCGAGCGCCGCCATCAGACGCTTCGCGTTCTCGTAGGTGCGTGAGGAAGTGCCGAAGCCGGGCAGCGTGTAGGCGAGGATGTTCGCCCGCGGCAGACCGAGTCTGTCGACGGCGCGCACGCAGACGATCAGCGCGTGGCTGGAATCGAGCCCGCCCGAGACGCCGATCACGACCTTCTCGATGCCGGTCGCGCGCAGGCGCTGGACCAGGCCCGCGACCTGGATGTCGAACGCCTCGGCGCAGCGCTCGTCCCGCTCATCGCTTTCCGCCGGTACGTACGGAAAGCGCGGGATCTCCCGCTCGAGCGCCACCGCGGCGGCCGGACGCTCCACCGCGACGCGGACCCGCCGGAACCGCCCGGCAGCCGACTCCCGGCGCGCCGCGTCCCGGAACGTCGACATGCGAAGCCGCTCCTGCGCCAGCCGCTCCAGGTCGAGGTCGGCCGTGAGAATCCGGGCCTCCTGGCTGAAGCGCTCCGACTCGGCCAGCCGTTCGCCGTTCTCGTAGATCAGGCCGTGGCTGTCCCAGGCCAGATCGGTCGTCGACTCGCCGGCGCCCGCCCCGGCGTAGACATAGGCCGCCACGGACCGTCCCGACTGGGAGGCGCACAGCAACCGCCGGTAGTCCGCCTTGCCGATCGTCACGTTGCTCGCCGACAGGTTGAACAACACGGACGCCCCTGCCAGCGCGCCGTGCGTACTCGGCGGCAGCGGCGACCACAGGTCCTCGCAGATCTCGACGTGAAAGCGGAACCCGGGGACGGGGCCCACGTCGAACAGCAGATCCTCGCCGAAGGGCACGCCCGCGCCGCCCAGGGACACGACGTCGGAGCGCCGCGATTCGGCGGCCGCGAAGTAGCGCTTCTCGTAGTACTCGCGGTAGTTCGGCAGGTAGATCTTCGGCACGATCCCGGCGATCCTTCCGGTACACACGACCGCCGCGACGTTGAAGACCGCGCCGTCCACCAGCAGCGGCAGTCCGACGATCAGCGCGGTCCGGAAGTCCCGCGACGCTTCCGCCAGTTCGAGGAGCGCCGCCTTCGAGCCGTCCAGCACCGCCGACTGGTGAAACAGGTCGTCCAGGGAGTAGCCGCTCAGGTTCAGTTCGGGGAAGACCGCCGCCACGGCATCGAGCTCGTCGGCGTGACGCGCCAGGGCGAGCGTGCGCTCCAGGTTCGCCGCCGGATCCCCGATCTCCACCCGCGGCAGGCACACGGCCACGCGCGCGAACCCGTGTTCGTACAGGTCGTCGAAGCGGCGCACGGCACCGCCGGTATCCGAAGCGGCCATGCGGGATTATGAACGACTGGCCGGCAAATGCCTCAAGCGCAAGACACTTCGGCCCCGGAGGAGGCGCCCTCAGTTCACTCCGAACGGTCGGAAACCCGATGCTCCGCGGCCAGTTCGTCACACAGTTCGAGCAGCTCCGGCGCGACCTCCACCGGCGGCTGTGCCTGGCAGTCGAGGTCCAGCAGACCGACGGGCAGGGCGGCGACCTCGCGCCCCGCAACCTCCCGGCACATCTCGAGCGTAGGCAGAGGTTCCACCAATCGGCCGCGGTCCAGGACTGGCGTCAGCAGGTCGTCGCCGCCCTCCGGGCCGGAACCCGGCCCCGGACCGCTTCCCTCGTCCCGGGCGTAGATCACGTCGCGCTCGAGCGCGCCGCCCGCGGACCGGTACCGCCGCACCTGCAGCCGTCCCGGCAGGGACGCCTTCCGGACCCCGGCGCCGAGCTTGAACACCGGCCGCCATCGCGTTTCACCGGCGCGCCTGATCGCCGACAGCTTGTACACGCCGCCCAGCGCGCCGCCGCCGGCGCCCGTCACCAGGGAGGTGCCGACGCCCCAGGTGTCGATCGCCGCGCCGGCCCGCCGCAACTCCAGGATCTTCTTCTCGTCCAGGTTGTCGCTGACCACGATCGCCACGTCCTCGAGCCCCGCCTCGTTCAGCCGCCGGCGCGCCATCCGGCTCTGCTGCAGCAGATCGCCGGAGTCGAGACGAATGCCGAGCAGCCGGTGGCCGCGCTCCTGCAGCCCCCGTGCGGTGACGATCGCGTTCTCGATGCCCCGGTCCACGTCGTAGGTATCGACGAGCAGCACGCAGTTGTTCGGCATCGTCTCGGCGAAGGCGTCGAACGCTTCGGGCTCCGAGTCGAAGGCCTGAACCCAACTGTGGGCGTGGGTCCCGCGCACCGGGATGCCGAACCGCTGGCCGGCCTGCAGGTTGGACGTGGCGATGCAGCCGCCGACGTAGGCGGCCCGGCAGGCGCTCAGCGCGCCGTCGAAGCCCTGCGCCCGGCGCAGCCCGAACTCCAGCACCGGCTGGCCGGGTGCCGCGATGTGGCAGAGCCGCGCCGCCTTGGTCGCCACCAGGGTCTGGAAGTTGATGATGTTCAGGATCGGCGTCTCGATCAGTTGGCCGACGAGCAGGGGCGCCTCGACCCGAAGCAGCGGCTCCCGAGCGAAGACGGCGGTGCCCTCCGGGACCGCGGCGAGCGACACGGACAGATCGAGCGCCGGCAGCGCGTCGAGGAACCCGGGTGCGAACAGCGGGCCGCCGTTGCCACCCGAGAGGCTCCGCAGATAGTCGATGTCCTCCGGCTCGAAGCGCAGCCCGTCGAGAAAGGCAACGATCTGCTCCAGGCCCGCCGCGATGGCGAAACCGCCTCCGAACGGGGTCCGGCGCATCGACATGTAGAAGCTGGCCCGGTCCAGGTGACGACCGTGCTGCCAGTAGCCCTGGGCCATCGTCAACTGGTAGAGGTCGGTGGTCAGGGCGCTCACGAGGACGCCTCCAGCGGCTCCCGCACCGACCGGTGCTGGTACAGCGCGCCGTCCTCGAAGCCGAGCCGGCGGTAGTACTCGCGGGTGCCGACCGAGGAGATGACGGCCACCTGCTCGAAGCCGGCGCCGGCCGCGAGGCCCAGGGCCTCGGCGATCAGACGCCGGCCGAGACCAACGTGCTGCGACCGGCCCTTCTCCCGCGCGCCCAGGCCGACGACCGCTCCGTAGACGTGAACCTCGCGGATGATCGCCTTGCCCACCAACTCCGGGGGCGAGGTTTCGTCCGTGCCGGCCGGCGCGGGCAGGCGAAGCCGCAGGAACCCCGCGATCCGGTCCTCCGCAGTCGCGAACTCGAGGAAGATCTCCCGGCCGCCGGAAGCCTCGTAGTCCGTGCGCCGTAGCCGCAGCCGCGCCGGATCGACCGGGCGGCCGCCGACCTCGCGGGCGCGGATATCCCGGCAGCGGAGGCCGCGGGCCGACGTTTCGGCTTCGGCCACCTGCCGCAGGTTCGTCGTCCGGTTGCCGGTCACGATGTCGGTGCCGGGAATGTCGCGGATCACACGGGTCAGACGGCAATAGCGCGGCGTAGCGCCCAGGCTGTGAACGAGCACGTCGAGCAGCTCGTCCGCTTCATAGGGCCGCCATTCGCCGCGCCGGTAGTAGGCCATCAGCTCGGCGCTCTCGATCAGGGAGCACGGATAGACCTTGAGCTCGTCCGGGCGCAGTTCCGGATCGTCGAACAGGCGGTCGAAGTCCTCGCAATCCTTCGCCGGCGTCGAACCGAGGAGGTTCGGCATCCAGTGCGCCTGGATCTTGAATCCCGCCTGACGCAGAAGACCCACTGCGAGCCGCGACCGGACCGTGTCGTGGCCGCGACCGTTCAGGGCCAGGACGTCGTCGTCCATGCTCTGGATACCGATCTGGACCTTGGTCGCCCCGAGCCGCCGCATGCGCAGCGCCTCCGCCGGGTCGAGCCGGTCGGGCCGGGTCTCGAGCGACAGCCCGACGCAGCGGACCGCGGCCGTCTCGTTCTCGCGCTGCGCCGCCAGAAGCTCGGTCCAGCCGGCGTTCTGGTCGCGAGCCTCGACCGCCGCGCGCGGATGGGCGGCGGTCCAGTCGGAGACAACCTGGTTGTAGCCGCGGCCGGCCGCCGCGTCGGACGAGTCGATCTCCTCGCCCTGTACGGTCTCGTCGAGCTGCCGGAAGTCCACCGCGGGCTCGAACGCCAGGAGCGGATCCGCCGCCGGGTCGGACGACACGGCGAAGAACTCGTTCATCGCCTGCAAGCAGCGCAGGATGAACCACACCTGGTAGCCCTCCGGGTAGCTCGACCACGTGCCGCCGAGGACGATCAGCTCCACCTTGTCGACCGGATGCCCCGTGTGGCGGAAGGAACGAAGACGGGAGAACGTCTGCCGGTAGGGGTCGAACTGGTGTTCGGCGGCCCGCTGGGCACCGGGCTCGGACGACAGGTAGCTCTTCGGCATCCGCACGTCGCTGGGACAGAAGATGCACCGGCCCGGACACGGGAAGGGCTTGGTCAGCACGGTCACCGGCGCCACGCCGCTCCGGGTACGGACCGGCTTCATCCTCACCCGGTCGACGAACGCCTGCTCGCCCGAGGACCCGGGTCGAAGCGCGCGGTAGCCGCGGATCAACTCGCTCTTCGAGAAGAAACCCCTGCCGTTCTTCGGGTGCCGGCGCAGCAGATTCTCGAGGTCGCGCTCCTCGAACCGTGAGGCGCTCTCGATGGCGCCGATGATCGCGTCGAGCTCCGCCGCGTGCGCTTCGGGCTCGAACGAGTAGCGCTTCGGGGCTATTGTCGCCGCCATGACGGGAACCTACTACGGCGGCGCCGGGCAACCGGGGGCAACGGCGCGATGACGACGACAGCCGGCGAGACCGCCCCGGCGACACCGTTCGAGGGACGGACGGCCCTGATCACGGGCGGCGGCAGCGGCATCGGACTGGCGATCGGTCGCGCCCTGGCCCGGGGCGGGTGCCGCATCGCCCTCGGCGGCCGCCGCCGGGAGGTCGTCGAAGCCGCCGCCGCCGACCTGCGCTCGCTCGGTCTACATGCCGTCGCCGTCGCCGGCGACGTGTCGACCGCGGACGGCGCGCGGGAGATGGTGGACGAAGCGGCGCGCCAGCCGGGCGGCCTTGACATCCTGGTCAACTGCGCCGGGGTCTACCGCGCCGGTCCGCTCGCCGCCGGGAGTGACGAGAACGAGCCGGACCCGATCGACCTGGTCGTCGACGTCGACCTGAAGGGCGTGCTGTTCGCAACCCGCGCCGCGATCCCCCATCTCCGCGCAGGCGGCGGCGGCGCCTCGATCGTCAACATCTCGTCGTCGCTCACTCAGTCGCCGCTCGCCAACTGCTCCGTCTACACCGCCGCGAAGGCAGGCGTCGACGCGTTGACCCGCAGCCTCGCGGCCGAACTGACCGGCGACCGGATCCGCGTCAACGCGGTGCTTCCCGGCGTCGTGCGCACGCCGATCTTCGAGACGGTCATGCCGCCCGAGGAGGTCGCCGCCTTCCTCGGCGGCTTCGGCGAGCAGGTACCGCTGGGCCGCGTCGGCGAGCCGGACGACGTCGCCCGCGCCGTCGTCTTTCTCTGCGACCCGGCGAACGACTGGATCACCGGAGCGCTGCTCACCGTCGACGGCGGGCTCAGCCTGGGCAAACCGTAACTTCCGACTGCCGGTGCGCCGGCCTTCTGGCCGGCATCCGGGCGCCTTCCCCATGAACACGGCAGCCAAAGCCGCCCTCCGCCGGATCAACCGCGACTTCTACAGCCGCCATGCGGCCGACTTCGACCGTACGCGTCATCCCGGCGGCTGGCCGGGCTGGCGGCGCGTCGTGGAGACTGCGGCCCGGGCCACCGACAGCCCGCTTCACGTCCTCGACCTCGGCTGCGGCAACGGCCGCTTCGCTCTTTTCCTGGAGGGCAACCCCGATCTCCGCGGGCAGCGGCCATTCACCTACGCCGGCATCGATCTCAGCGCCGAACTGATCGACCACGCCCGCACCGCCACCGCAGGCCTCGACCACATCCGCTTCCAGGTCGACGACATCGAGAAACGCGCGTTCGAGGCTGGGACCTGCGACCTCGTCGTCCTCTTCGGCGTCCTCCACCACCTCCCCGGCTTCGACACCCGCCGCCGCACCCTCGAACGCGCGGCGGCCGCGGTCGCGCCCGGCGGCCTCCTGGCCCTTACCTGCTGGCAGTTCGCCGACGACCCCGGGTTCGAGAAGCGCCAGCTCGACTGGGCCTCGGAAGCGGGCGTCGACCCGGCGGAACTCGAACCCGGCGATCACCTGCTGCGCTGGGGGCCGGCCAAAGGCCGCCGGCAAAGCCGGCGACGATCCTCAAGCCGCCTTCGGCGGCAGCGGGTCGGAAGACCCGCGCACCCAGTCCGGCGCTACTGCCACCACACCGACGAGGCCGAGTTGAACCGGCTCGTCGCCGGCATGAGCCAGGTCGAAACTGACCGCTACCGCTCCGACGGTCCGGGAGGACGCCAGAACCTGTACTCACTGCTGCGAGCGGTCAGTCCAAGCCGCGAACGGAGCTGAGGAAGTCGTCCGCGTCCCGACACGTCCACGCCAGTCGAATGAACGGCGGCGCCTCCGCTACCTGGTCGAGCTGGGACAGCCAGGAGCGCAGCTTCTCCGTCGTCGCCAGACCGCGAGCTGCGAACGCCTCCCGCACGCCTGCCCGGGCTACCTCCGCGCGCCCCTCCGCACGCCCTTCCGCGAGGCCTTCCGCACGGCCCTCCGCACGTTCCCGTTGCAGCAACGGATCGTCGTCGGGGCCCGTGCCTTCCGCCGCGGCGAGGGTGTCGGCCACGCGGCGGAGCGTGTCCACCGTCTCGAACGAAGCCTCCCACTCGTTGAGGGCGCTGTGAATCTCCTCCGCGGTCCAGCCGGGGAACGCCCGGCTCGACGGCGCCTCGACATAGCGCCCACCCTCCAGCACATGGATCGTCAGGCCGGACCGCCGGGACCTGGGCCGGTAGCGCCAGTTCGCGTCCGGCACTTCCACCCAGACCTCCGGGAAGCCCCAGGACTCGTAGATGCCGATCTTGCGCCGCCGAACGTCGGTGCTGTAGTCGACCTCGAGCAGCACGTCGGGCAGCGCGTTCACCCCATGCACGATCTCCGGGCCCGTCGGACGGTTCTCGGCCGGATGCACGTAGGCCACCTGGTCCGCGGCCAGCAGCCGCAGCCGCTCGCCGTCCTCGCTGCGCACGACGAGCCACACGCCGCCGATCAGGTCGATCGGCGAACCGCGTCGCATCGCGATCATCTTCACGCAGGCGGCGAAGCGCTGTGCGCCGTACTCGTGATGTGAGCTGGCCCCCTCCGCCAGGATCGCGATCTGGTTGCGCGCGTCCCAGTACTCGATCTTGCCCTCGAACTCGTCGAGTTCATCGTCCGAGAGCCGGATCGCGCGGCAGCCGGGGAACTCGTGTCCCCGAGGCGGCGGACCGTCGTCCAGAACTCTCTCACCCCGTCTTGAAAGCGGCTCGGCCATGAGGCAGTCCTCCAGCGGGCGGGGCGGACCGCTGCTATGTTGAGACCCAGGAGGTTAGCCCCCGATGAAGTCGCTGTCCATCGCTCTGACCGTTTCCGCGCTGCTGGCGGGAGTGTCCACCGCGGCCCAGCAGGAAGAGACCTGGGACTACTGGCAGCCGCAGCGGCAGATGGTCCGCCAGGGCCAGCAGGCGATCTTCATGTGCAACGGCCTGTTCACATCGAACCGGACGCTGGAGCAGGTGTTCGCACAGGAACTGGCCTACCTGCCGGAACCGGTCGGAACCGCGAAAGGCGGCGAGTACGAGGTCGACCGGGACCGCCAGGCCGTGACGATCGGCTCGGGCCACGGCGTGCCGAAGATGCGGGCCGCCTTCCGCGAGGGGATCGGCTGCGTCGTCATGGCGCCGGACCAGACACTCGCCGACATCGACAGCCTGCCCGCGATCGAAATGCCGCCACCGGCCGGCGACGCGGCGAAGATCCCGTGGCCCGATGGTGACCTGACCGGTCCAATCGAGCTGCCGGCCGGCGTTGACGCGGCGGCGCTCCAGAGCGCCTCCGACTGGGCGTTCGACCGCGAATCGCCGCATCAGGTCACGCTCAGCCTGCTCGTCGTCCATGGCGGCAAGATCGTCCACGAGCGCTACGCGGACGGCGTCGACATGACGACGAGGACCCGCACCTGGTCGACGGCGAAGAGCATCGCCTCGACGCTGATCGGCATGCTGGTCGACGACGGCAAGATGGCTCTCGACGAGCCCCTCGGCTTCGACTTCCTTCCCAGGGAAGCCGCCGCGGCGGAGACCGACCCGCGCTCCGCGATCACGCTCCGCCACGCGCTGAACATGTCGAGCGGCCTGCAGACCGTCGACAACGGCGGCCAGGAGTACGCCGTCGGCTCCGGCATGTCCTACTGGGCCGGCGCCAGCTCCGTCGAAGGCGCCCGCCGCCGCGCCCTGATCCGGGAACCCGGCGCCAACTGGGACTACGAGAACTACGACACGCTGCTCGCCGTCTACGCGATGAAGCGCGCTCTCGGCAGCGAGACGAAGTACCACGAGTTCCCCCGCCAGCGCCTCCTCGACCCCATCGGCATGAGGAACACCCTGCTGAGCACCGACCGCTTCGGCGACTTCATCCTCAGCAGTCAGGTCTACACGAACGCCCGCGACCTCGCCCGCTTCGGCCTCCTCTACCTCCGGAACGGCCTCTGGAACGGCGAGCGCCTTCTCTCCGAGGACTGGATCGACTTCGTCCGCACACCGGCCCCCTCGACCGCCGGCCGCGGCAACTTCTACGGCGGCCAGTTCTGGCTCGTCCCCGACGAACGCAAGGACATCCCCGGGGACGCCTACTCCACCGCAGGCAACCGCGGCCAGTTCGTCGTCATCGTCCCCTCCCACGACCTGGTCATCGTCCGCCGCGGCCTCGACTGGGGTCGTCAGGGCTTCGACCGCTGGGACCTGACGCGGGAGGTGCTGAGAGCGTTTCAGGCGGCGCGGCGCTAGGATCCGCGGCGCCGACGACGGGGGAGGTGTGATGACGATCGACGAGTTCGTTGCCGACATGGCGGTCAAGGCGGGGGCCATCGATCCGCTCGGGAAGAGGCTGCTCTTCCTGCTCGACGAGGAGCAGATGCTGATCGACGGAACGGGCGAGGCGAACGTCGTCTCCAAGGTGTCCGGCCAGGAGGTCGAGTCGGACTGCACGGTGCGGATGTCGATCGACACGTTCGGCAAGCTGCAGCGCAAGGAGATCAAGCCCTTCATGGCGGTCGCGTCCGGGAAGATCAAGGTCAAGGGCGACATGTCAATTGCCGCCAAGCTGAAGAAGCTCACCTGAGTTTGGCGAATCCGTCGATCCGGATCCGGCAACCGGTCGCGCTCAGGGCCGTCAACCGTGTCGGGGCGGTCGTCCGCCGCTGCGGGCTGAGGCCTTTTGCATTGGACGCGGAGCGGATCCTGGAGAGCGCGCAGAGGGCCAGCGGCTTCGAGGCGCGCGATCCGATGTTCCGGGAGGGGCTCGAGCGTCTCGTTCACGGGCTCGAAACGCATGCCCGGTTGAGCACGTTCGGACGGCTGGCCGCGCGCGGCACCGTGCAGCGCTCGGCCGAATCACGTTCCAGGGTCGAACGGGCGTTCGCGGAGCACCCCGAGATCGGCGAGGAACCGATCCGCGCGCCGGTCTTCATCGTCGGCATGCCGCGGAGCGGGACCACGATCCTTCACGCTCTGCTCCACCTGGACCGGGATCACCGGGCGCCGCTGTCCTGGGAGTGCCTGCTGCCCCACCCGGCGCCGAATCCGGACGACTACCAGAGCAACGAGCGGATCGAGACGGTCCGCAGGGAGTTCGACCAGATCTTCCGGCTCGTCCCGGACTTCAGGCGCAAGCACTACATGACGGCCGACTCGCCGCAGGAGTGCGTCGGCGTCACCGCGCTCAACTTCGCGAGCTTCCAGTACATGGCCATGGCCTGGCTGCCGGAGTACCACGACTGGCTCGCCAGCACCGACCAGGCGGCCAACCTGCGGTGGCACCGGCGCTTCCTGCAGTTCCTCCAGTCGGGCGGCGTTCCGAGCCGCCGCTGGCTGCTGAAGTCGCCGGTCCACCTGATGCGGCTGCGGGCTCTCTTCGAGGTCTATCCCGATGCCCGGGTCATCGTGACCCATCGTCACCCGGCCGACGTCGTGCCCTCGGTCGGGAGCCTGATCTCGTCCATGCGGTCGTTCTACTCGGACCACGAGGACACGCTGCGAACCGGGCGGGAGCAACTCCTGATCTGGGCCGACTACTTCGCCCGTTTCCTGCGCGACCGCCGCGAACTCGACCGCGAGGAACAGATGGTCGACGTCTTCTTCGACGACTTCGTCAAGGACCAGATGTCGGTCGTCGACGCGATCTACTCCCGCTTCGGCTGGGACCTGAGGCCGGAGGACCGGGACAGGATGGAGCGGTTCCTGCGGCAGGAGCGCCGCGGGAAGCACGGCGCCCATGTGTACTCGCTGGAGCAGATCGGCATCACGCCGGCCGACATCGACAACGAGTACGCCCACTATCTGGCCTTTCTGGAGACACAGAGATGAGCCTGGAGACACAGAGATGAGCGAACGCGACTTCGAGAGCCGGCAGGCGCTGCACGAGTTCCTGGACGTGGTCCGCAACGCGGAGCAGACGTTCCTCGACCCCGAGAAGGAACTCGACCACCAGGGCCACGTGGACGGCTACCAGCACCTGTTCCACCTGATGCAGATAACCGTCGACTTCTACCTCCACAACGACCCCCTGCGGCCACGGCTCGTGCGGCTCACCGACGGGACCCGCAAGCTCTACGGCGACAACGTGGACGCGGTCTACTACTTCTCCCAGGTCCGCGGCGACCAGGAGTACGTCATCCGGGGGCGGCGCTTCGACAGTTGCTACCTGAGTTTCTGCCTCTACGGTGGCGATCCGAACGGCGAACTGGCGGACCGGGTCACGCTGAACGTGAACCACCGCGACATCGCCTTTGACGGCGACGGGTCGTTCGAGATCAAGCTGACGGCGAACCCTCAGGGGCCAAACGAGTTCCGGATCGAGCCGGATTCGGTGTCGCTCTTCACTCGCGAGTACTTCTTCGACCACGCGACGTCGACAGAGAGCATCCTCAGCATCGAGAACGCCTCGCCGCAGCCGCCCGCTTTGCCCCTCGACGACGCCGAGCTGGCACGGCGCATCCGCAGCATGGCGATGTTCTTCATGTGCACGAGCTGGATCGCGCCGCTGCCGGTCCATCTGCCCTTCAACGAGTTCTGCGCGCCCTGGGAGTTCGACCCGGAGCAGGGAGGCTGGGGGACCGTCGACAACATCTACTGCTTCTGCCGCTTCCGGCTGCAGGAGCACGAGTACCTCAAGGTGCGTTTCCGGTCACCCGAAGCGTGCTACTGGGGCCTACAGACGTGGAACTACCTGATGCAGTCGACGAACTACGCCGACTTCCCGGTATGCGTCAACAAGCAGACCGCCGAGGCCGAGCCGGACGGCAGCTACGTCATGTACCTCAGCCACCGGGAGGCGCCGAAGAACTGGATCAGCACCGCCGGCTACAACGAGGGCGTTCTCTTCGCGCGCTGGCTTCTCGCGGAAGAGCTGCCGGAGACGCCGGAGGTGGAGTTGGGAGAGTGGTAGAACGGATCCACGTAGAAGTGGCAAGACTCGGGCTCGCCGCTTCGCGGCATCGCGCTCTATGCCGGCCAGAAGGCCGGCGCACCCGGTGGGCGGCGCATCCTGTGAGCTAGATCCAGTCGCGGTCGGCGATCTTCTTCGGCAGGAACTCTTCGGTGACGAAGGAGAGACCCTTGCTGGAGAGGGCCTCGAGTTCCCACTTCACGCCGGTGCTGAGCATGTTCTTGATCTCCTTCTGCCAGGCCTTCGCCTTGAACCACTCATAGTTCAGGATCTCCTTCGCGCGGGAACGGTCCTGGTCGTTCAGGCGGATGCTGACGTCTTCGGAGAGGTCGTAGGCGCCGGGATCGAAGCTGGAGAGGCCGATGAAGCGGGCCTTGGGCACCGCCATCCGCTTCGACTCGAAGGCGAGGCCGATGGAGCCCTGCTTGACGACGGAGTGGATGTAGTAGCCCCAGGGGTCGTTGTCGACGAAGACGAAGAGCGGCAGGTTCAGCTCGTGGACCATCCGGTACAGGAGCCGGCGGACGCCGCGCGGGGGCTGTCCCTGGCCGGTGACCAGGATGCAGTTGTGCCGTTTCCAGAACTTGTCTTCGTTGAGCCGCGCCCAGACGGCCTCCTTCTCCACCAGGAGGATGAACTTCGCGCCGTGGCCGACGAAGCGGATCGTGTCCGGCTCGACGATGCCGGGGACCGACCAGCCGCCCGAGCCCATCCGGGACAGATCGATCACGTCGCCGGCGTCGACCAGCGTGAGCGGGCCGACGACGGAGCCTCGCTTGGCGGCGAACAGGTGGAGCTCCTCGCGCAGGGCGCCGAGGGTTACCTCGAGGTCCTCGATGATCGGATCGGATTCCTCCTGGCCGTCGAAGGTGTTCTCCTTGCCGTCGGCCAGCGTGTGCTTGCTCATGTAGTAGAGGTCGCGGATGCTGGTCGTCTTCTGTTCGTCGAGGAGCTGGGTGCAACCGCGGGCGACCAGGAGCGTCTGCATGTACTTGCGCGCCTGGTTCAGGTTGAACAGAGAGCGACGCTGGGTCGCGTCGCCCATCTCGATGATCTTCTTGCGCCTCGAGAAGGTGACGTTCGAGAGGGTTCGCGAGGGGATGTCGACGTACGGGTCGACCTCGCGGCGGGCCATCGCGATCGTCTTCTTCGCCAGGTGCTCGATCTTGGCCCTGGCGTCGAGCTTGGCCGGGATCCTGAGCCGCTCCTCTTCCACCGGAGTCACACCAGCTCCAGTTGCGAGCCGCGGAGGCGCTCGGATTCGGCAGGTGGCGGAGGCACCCCGGGCTCCGGTCGGTCTTCGTCTCCGCCGGAGGGAGCAGCTCCTTCAAGCTCGGCGTCGTCTCCGCCCGCTGCAGCGACCGCGGCGCCGTCCGCAACCGGCGGTTCCGCGTCCGGATCGACGACGAGGACGTTCTCGCAGGCTTCCAGCTCATCGGTGGAGGCGTCCTGCTCCTCGAGCATTCCCGCCAGCTCGGTCTTCTTGCGGCTGATCGCGAGCAGCCGATCGCGGAAGAGCTTCTGGTCCTTGCCGGTGATCGCCTCGACGGAGTTCACGACTTCCTCGATGTAGAGGTTGAACACCTCGCGGCGCCGCGCCTCGCTCCTGGCCCTGGCCTTGCGCTTGACGTACTGGCCAAGCCGGCGGCCGCAGGTCTGCACCGCGAGCTTGATCTCCTTGCGGATCTCGTCGTAGTCCGCCACCGCGACCTTGCTCTCGGAACTGAAGGGCACCCACACCGAGGCGAGATGCACCAGCACGATGAGCGGCCCCGACGGCAGCGCGCCCCGCGACTGGGTCAGGCCGTAGTTGCGCCAGGAGACGTCCATCACCGCCTTGGTGATGCAGCAGGAGCCGGCGAGGTACTGGAGGGGGACGCGGTTGGCGAACCGAAGCACCTTGGCCAGGTCGTCGGCGGGCAGGTCGCCGCCCCAGGCCAGGCCGACCTCGACCTGGAACGGATTGCCACGGTAGACCGCCGGCCGGCGCGTCTCGACCCCGTAGAACTCCGCCCGGATGCCCCTGGTCAGGCCGGCCAGCAGCTCCTGCACGCCGATCGGCGACAGGCAGTCGGTCGACGGCGGCCGGATGCGGGTCGCGGAATCGTTCAGCGCCTGGTAGAGCTGGTCGGCGGCCTTCCGCACGACCGTGTTGGGACGCGCTTTCGGGTCGATGCCGGCCCGTTTGGCGAGCCCCACCGCCATCTGCGGCGACACCCGGCTGAAGTCGCGGGACAGACACTGGCTGATCGTCGCGTGCTTCGTCGACTGCAGCATCTTCATCAGCACGCCGAGTTCGACGCCGTGCGGATGCGGCTTGATCTCGCGAGGCGGCTCCGGGTTCGACTGGACGCCCCGGACGTAGTCCGTCTCCGCGCCGTGCGGATCTCTGTAGTGCAACGTCGCGTGGGGGTTCGCCACCGCCACCTGGTGCAGGAACTCCTCCACCGACTGGCGGCCCTTCAGGTACTGCGCCTCCAGCTCGAGCTCGACGCGGGTGCCGTGGTCGAGGGGCCAGTCGTCAAGCTTCTTCTTGCCGACCGCCTTCGGCTTGTTCGTGTTCGTGTCGATGACGACCCGCATCGCGTAGGCGGGCGACCGCGGCCCGGTCCGCGACTGCACGGAGACCGGCTTGCCGGTCGTCAGCTGGCCGTACATCGCCGCCGCCGAGATGCCGATCCCCTGCTGGCCGCGGCTCTGCTTCAGGCTGTGGAATTTCGACCCGTAGAGAAGCTGCCCGAAGATCCGCGGCGCCTGCGCTTCGACGATGCCGGGGCCGTTGTCGGTCACCCGCACGACGTAGCGGTTGTTCCCTTCGGCCGCTTCGAGCTCGACCCGGATCTCGGGCAGGATGCCAGCCTCTTCGCAGGCATCGAGCGAGTTGTCGACCGCCTCCTTGACGGTCGTCAGGAGCGCCTTGCGA
The DNA here is from genome assembly GCA_965220845.1 of Candidatus Multivorans sp. Classification (GTDB taxonomy): domain Bacteria; phylum Acidobacteriota; class Thermoanaerobaculia; order Multivoradales; family Multivoraceae; genus Multivorans. Next base: position 1,409,925 of record CBDCRA010000005.1, on the reverse strand, counting down.
AGCGAGTCGAAGCCGAGGAGGTGGCGGTTCTTGGCGAAGAACTCCGAAACCGAGATCTCCCGCTGGCGGCGGGAGAGGGTCTCGGCTGTGACTCGCTTCGCCACGGTTCCTCTTCGGTTCAGGGGTTCAGAACGTGGCGCACTCCGACATGCACCATGCGGGGGGCGCCGATCGTGACCAGCCCGGTGCCGGAGATGCCGACCTGCACCTCCTCGTCAAGGAGGTTCTCGAGACCAACGAAGACGTGCCACCTGCTGCTGATGGCCCGGGCGGCGCTCAGGTCGACGACGGCGAAGCTGGACAGAGGCCGCGTGTTCAGATCGTCCTCGTACTGCTCGCCGACGAAGCGGAGGCCGAGACGCGCCTGGAGCACGTCGGGGTTCGAGTACTCGAGGCCGAGGCTCGCCGACTGCTCCGGTGTCTGCGCCAGACGCTTCCCTTCGAGCTCCGGGAAATCGGCCGCGCTGTCGACCTCGGCGTTGCTGTAGAGGTAGGAGAGATCGAGCCGCCAGTCGTTGCCGAGCCGCTGGCGGAGTTCCGCCTCCAGACCGTGGATGCGGGTGCGGTCCAGGTTCAGCCGCTGCCGGCACGAGCCGCCGCCGGGCACGAAGCCGCACGGCTGGAAGAAGCGGCTGCTCGCGATCGAGGCCAGCGTCACGTTGGCGATCGGGTTCTCGACCCGGTTCATGAACGCGTTGAGCGACAGCCGGGAGCCGCCCTCGTAGCGGACGGCGCCGAACTCGATGCCGGAGAGGCGCTCCGGTTCGAGCGCCTCGTTCGCTTCCGTGATGTCGTTGCGGACCCGGAACGGACGGTAGAGCTCGTTGACGGTCGGCGCCCGAAACGACCCGTACACCGAACCGCGAAGGCTCCAGCCGAGGTCGAGCGCGTAGAGGAAGCCGATCCGCGGCGACGCCGCCGTCTCGTCCCGATCCTCGAATATGTCGTCGCGGCGGATCGAGCCGTCCGCCTTGTTGATCTCCAGCCGGTTGCCCGATCCCGTGCTCCAGCGGTCGATGCGGGCGCCGAGCTCCAGCGTCAGGCGATCGCCGAAGTCCGCGCGGCGCTGCACGTAGGCGCCCGTGATCGACTGGTCGCCGCCGGCCGTGCGGCGACGGTTGAACTGCGTCGTGTAGAAGAAGTCCTCGTTCGTCGCACCGTCGACCGTGCGCCACTCGGCGCCGGCGACCCACAGGCCGTTGCCGGCTTCACCCTCCCACTGCGCACCGAGGCCCGTGGCCTCGGAGTCGACCAGGAACTGGTCGAGGGCCGGCCGCTCCGAAGAACGGTCGACCTCCTGGGCGCTGAACCGGCTGGCGAACTCCTGCTCGTGAGTGAAGCCGCGGACCGTCCACGTATCGCCCCGTTCGCTGACGATGTCCGCGCTCAGCCGAAACGAGGTGAGGTCCGTGTCGTTGCCGGTGAGCGGCGTGCCGTTGCCGCGGTCTTCGGAGAGGTTGTCGCCGCCGATGCTGACCTGCACGGATTCGCCCGCGGAGAACGCCAGCCGGCCGCCGACGCTGGTCTGCTCGGAGAACGCGTCGACGTCGATCGGGCCGCGCTGGTCGTCGCGCACGACCGGGTAGCCGTCCATGTCGAAGCTCCTCGCCGACAGGGTCAACGACGCGCTCTCGAAGCCCTGCCCGAACCAGGCGTCGCCGGACAGCACGCCGTGGTCGCCGGCGAGCGCCGAGAGGCTCAACCCGGGACCTGACTCCGAAGGGGTCGCCGTGACCAGGTGGATCACCCCGCCCAGGGCGGAGTTGCCCCAGAGACTCGAACCACCGCCGCGCACGACCTCGATCCGCTCCAGGCTCTCGCGGCCGACCCGTCCCCAGTAGATCCAGCCGCCGAACGGATCGTTGAGTGGAAGGCCGTCGAGCAGCACAAGGGTGCGGCTGACGCCACTCGGTCCGATGCCGCGCAGCGAGACGCCCTGGCTGGTCGGATGGGCGACCATCGAGCTGTTGCGGCGGAAGAGGCTGAAGCCCGGGACCCTGCGCATCGTGTCGTCCAGGGCAAGCGAAGCGCTGGCCCGCAGCTCCTCGCCGGAGAGCACGGAGACGCTGGCCGTCACCTGTCCGAGTTCCTGCTCGGCCCGGGAGGCAGTGACGACGATCGTCTCGGCAAGGGCAGGGTCTTCGACCGGCTCGGTACCGTCGTCGTTCGAAGCGTCCGCGGCCGCGAACGACGCCGAGGCGAGGAGCGCACCGGCGAACACGGACGCGAGGAGGAGGAAGTGATCGCGAAGACGACCGGCGGTCCTTCGCGTCGTAGAGGCGGCAGGCAGGATCGGCATGCGCAAGCTCCTAGAGAGCCGGACCCGGCGTCTCCGGGTCGGGGGGAGCGGGCATGGTAAACGATGCGGGATCGATCTCGGCCCCGGCTTCAGCCTCCTGGATCCTCAGTTCAACGGCGACCGCGCCCTCGACGGCGATCCGGATCCTGCCCGGCACCTTGAGTCCACCCGCGTCCATGTAGTCGGCAATCGTCACGTCGATCTCTCCCGCCGCCTGCAGGAACGCCCCTTCGAAGACGACCCGGCGTTCCAGGAAGTCCTCGCCGCCCAGGTAGAGGGCGCGCGCTTCGCCTTCCGCGGTCAGGATGTCCAGCCGGTACGTCTCGTCCCGCTCGACCTTCTCGATGCCCGCCAGCGCCGCCTCCCCGCTGCTCGCGAGCCCGCCCCACAGGAAGTCGGAGAGGATCCCCACCGCCCCGACCATCTCGTCCGGCAGCGGCGACGGCTCGATGACGCCCTGCATCGGCGACACGTTCCAGGCGGTCTCGCCGTCGTAGGCGAGGACCATCGGCAGGCCCTGCATGTCGATGTCGATGCGGAAGGAACTTGGCCGCGCGAAGGCCACCGTCATCGGCACCTCGAAGCCGAGCAGGACGACGGTGCCGGCGGCGCTCACCGTCTCGACCTCGGCGGCCGAGCTTCCGCGCGCGGTCCGATGGCGCTCCAGCACGCCGGCGAGATCCAGCGCGGCATCCGCCATCTGGCCCGGCATGAAGAAGATGTCCGGATCGATCTCGGGGTTGATCTCGTACGCATCCAGGGTCAACGGCATCTCACCCAGCGAAGAGACGAGGATCTGCCGGTGCGCCAGCATCAGGCCGTCGACGTCCCGGTAGTCCTCGAACCGGGTCTCCGAATCCTCCAGCCCGAAGCCGAAATCCGCCCTGGAGATCCTCTTCTTCTCCAGCCCGTCTTCCGTGCCGATGAAGACCTGGTGCGCCACGCCGCCGGGCGCGGTGACCACGAGCTTCCAGGCTTCGCCGCTGTCGATCTCCTCGCGGCCGGCGAGCTCCACCTCGTAGCCCAGCTCCGTGTACTCGAACCAGGGGCTGCTCAGCGTGGCGTCCGCGGCCTGGGCAGCCGCCACCTCTCCTTCGAAGGCAACCGGCCTGGGCTGGCCGGGCGCGTGACCCCACGCCTGCTCGCCGTCGAACGCCTGGATCAGGGCCATGCCGCCGAAGTCGCCTTCCACCCGAACCTGGTTCGGTCGACGCAGGCTAATCGTGAACGGGGCCTCCATGCCCTGCACCGACATCGTCCCGGTGGCCCGCGCTGCCTGAATCGAGCGCAGCTTCTCGAGGCCGCCCCGCGCCTCGTAGTGCATCGCCAGCACCCGGTCGAGTTCGCTGGGCTCCTCCGCCTCCTGGGCCCAGCCGAACCCGGCAGTCAGAGCCAGGATGACCAGACACGCGCAAACGCGGCCGGATCGCCGCCTCGCCCGTGCGCCACGTCCCGTCCGTGCGCAAGCCGCTGAGCCGATCGGTGCAGGTGCCTTCATCTCATCCTCCGCTGGCCATCCGCCGCGAAGCCTGCCGGTGACCGCCAAGCCGGCTCGCTACCCGTAATCCGTTCCGGCATGATAGCCGAACGGAGGGGGCGCGGAACGCAGCGGGCGGCGACGCCATGACCCATGGTATCGCTTCCCGGACTTTCCGCAACCCTTGAAAACAAAGAGGTTACGGTCGACGATGTCCCAAGCCAGATCGCTGCGCTTCACCGCTGACGGACGGGAGTACTTCCGCATCTGGATCGTCAACGTCGCGCTGACGCTCCTGACTCTCGGCATCTACTCGGCCTGGGCGAAGGTGCGCGCGCGGCGCTACCTGTACGGCAACGTCTGGCTGGGCGACGACGCCTTCGACTACACGGCGAACCCGGTGGCGATCCTGCGGGGACGCATCCTGGTTGCCGTCGTCCTCGTGCTGCTCTGGTTCGCCCAGATCTTCTCTCTCCTCTACTACTACGCTGCGCTTCTCGCCCTGATGCCGCTGGTGCCGTGGGTCGTCGTCCGCGCCCGCTCCTTCCAGATGCGCAACTCCAGGCATCGCGGCATCGCCCTCGACTTCCAGGGCAGGTACTGGGACGCCGCGGTCTGGTATCCGCTGTCCTGGGCCGCCTCGATCGCGACCCTGGGCCTGGCGAGACCTTTCACGGTCTTCGGGCGCGACCGTTTCCTGGTCGAGGAATCCCGCTTCGGCAACAGGCCTTTCGGCTTCGCCGGAGAGCCCCGGCCCTACTACGGAATGTACGTGGTCACGGCGGTCGTCGTCGGCGTCCTGTACGTCGGCGGATTCGCGGCGCTGTTCGTCGCAATAGCCGCGTCGATCACGGCCACGGGTTCGGACCCCGCCGATACCCCACTCGACATGCGCCTGTTCCTCCTCGTCATGGTGGCCATCGTTGCTGCGATCAGCCTCTTCATCCTCGCCTACCTGCGCACACGGCTGCTCTGCTACCGCTGGAACAACACCCGGCTTGGCGACGACAGGTTCAGCCTGGAACTCACGTTCCCGAAGATGCTGTGGCTGTACGCCAGCAACGCCGCACTGATCATCACCACGGTCGGTCTCTTCGTTCCCTTCGCCCGTATCCGCGTGCTGCGCTACGTGGTCGGCCAGTTCTCCGTCACCCAGACCGACGGAGATCAGGTCTTCGAGGCGGGCGACACCCAGAGCGTCGCGGCGACCGGTGCGGAGGCCGCCGGCGAGTTCGGACTGGAGATCGGCATATGAACGGGATTCCCTGTCGCTACTACGACGGCCGCACTTCGCGGCGCCGTGACGCCGTTGTCGCGTTCACCACTCGAGGTGGACTCGTCATCGCGATTGAGGGCGCGGAGGAACGCATCGTCCACGAGAAGGTCCGGATACCCGCTCGCGTCGCCGACACGCCGCGCTTCATCCACCTGCCAGACGGCGGTGTGTGCGAAGTCCAGGACAACGACGCCCTGGACGCCGCAAACGTTCGCACCCTCCCTGATTCCGAACCGCTAGTCGATCGCTTCGGGCGCCTGCGCCATCGGCTGGACAGCACTTGGCGAGGCGCCGCGGCCGCCTTGGCGGTCGCCGCGGCGATCCTCTACTCGTTCACCGAATGGGGAGCGCCGGCCGTCGCCACAGTCGCCGTCGCTGCAACGCCACCCGAAGTGGAAGCGGTCATCGGCGACAACCTCCTGACCCTGTTCGAGCAGCTTCGGTTTCTCGAACCATCCGAACTCCCACCGAACCGTCGCAACGAACTCCTGGCCGCCTTCGAGGAGATGTGCAGAGAGACCGGGGTCGAAAACGCGGACCTCCGGTTCCACTCCGTCGGGGCTCCCAACGCCTTCGCCCTGCCGGGCGGCACCGTCATCGTCACCGACGCCCTGGTCGAACTGGCCGAGAACGACGAGGAGATCATTGCCGTTCTCGCTCACGAACTCGGCCACGTGTCGGAGCGCCATGTGATGAGACGCCTTGCCCAGACCTCTTCGATGCTCGTTCTGTGGACGGCCTTCACCGGCGACGTGTCGGTCGCTACGCTGTCCATCCTGGGGCCGGATCGGTTGCTCGCCCAGCGGTACTCGCGTTCGTTCGAACGGGGCGCCGATCAATTCGCCTTCGACTATCTGCTCAGCGCCGGGATTCCGCCGACCCGACTCAGCGACATCGTGGGACGGCTTGGCGGTGCCGGCCGGGAAGCGGGTGCAGGCGTCCGTGGCAGCCCGCTGGATTGGCTTTCCAGCCATCCGGGCTCTGCGGAACGGGCGCGCAACGCGGAGGAAGCCGCGAAGCGAGCCCGTGACGGGGATCGTGCCGACGAGTGACCATCGGCCGAGCCGGCATACTCTCCAGCGACCCGATTGAAACAGGAACGACACGGGCGGCCACGCGGGCAGCCAGGTCCGCAGGAGGAGGAAACCGTCATGCAGAAACTGACCAAGGCGCAGCGCGAACAGTGGGCGATCGACGGCTACATCCGCGTCGAGCAGGCGCTGTCACCTGAGCAGGTCGAGTTCTTCGACGCCGAACTCGACCGCATTCGGCAACTGCCCGGCTGGGAGCCGAACCCCGACGGCCCGCTCGGCCACTACGCCTGGCTGGACCACGCCGTCGACCGCGACGCCGAGGGCTTCATGGACCGCCGGGTCCTGCTCCACTACGACCAGGCGTTCCTCGATCTGATGGACGCCTCGCCCGTCTTCGACCTGATCACGGACATCATGGGCCCCTACGTCGTGCTCAGCATGACCCAGGCGATCGTCCGACCGTCCAACCCGAAGTGGCCCGGCTACACGCACACCGACGGCGGTGAGGCGTTGCGCCGCATCCGCGTCACCGAGACCAGCCTGCCGCTGGCAATGAAGGGGATGTACCTGCTCTCCGACATCACGGACGAAGACTCCGGCAACTTCACCGTCTTCCCCGGCAGCCACATGCGCCCGTTCCCCGACCGCCCCTACCCGGCGCCTGGTCCGAAGACGCCGGGCGCGGTGCAGCTCAAGGGAAAGGCCGGCGACTGCATCCTGTTTCCGCATTCGCTCTGGCACGGTCCTTCGATGAACGCCTCGCCCCGCGCCCGCAAGACGATCCTCTACAACTACTGCCAGTTGTTCCTGCGCACCTACGACCCGGAGCCCACGCCCGAAGTCCTGGAGCGCTGCACGCCGCGTCAGCGCCGGCTGCTCGGCGACCTCGGTTACGACTTCCGCCCCGGCTCGTACTTCTACGCGCCGACCGACCAGGTCGACGTGATAGTCGGCGAAACCTCGGGCTAGAGCTTGCGCCGCTCCAACTGGGTGCGCCGACACCTGTTGACCTGCACCGCGCTCTCCGCGTGCATGGCTCTGGCGTGCGCGACCGCCACCGTCACCGAGCCTGACCTCGCACCACGCCCCGAGACGCCGCGGGAGCCGCAGCCCGCCGAACAATCCTGGGACGACCCTCTCGCCGAGCTGACCCGCATCGTCGGCCGCGAGAACCGGGAGCGCGGGGACGAGCTGCTCGCCCTGTTTCGGGAACGCGGACTGGCCCCCCAGGTCCAGGAGTTCAGGACCGAAGCGACGGAACGCAGCCCGAGCCAGGTCGGGCGAAACCTGATCGCCACGATTGGCGACGGGCCGCGCGACATCGTGGTCGGCGCGCACTACGACGTGGTCCGACTCCAGGACGGCTCCGTCGTCGGCGGCGCGGTGGACAATGGCGCCGCGTCGGTCGTCCTCACCAGGGTGGCCGAAACCCTGCGACGTCACGAACTGGAACACCGTGTCCGGGTCGTCCTGTTCGACCTCGAAGAGTCCGGGCTCCTCGGGTCCCGCGCCTACGTCGAGGATGCGGAACCGGACCGCATCGCGGCCATGGTCAACGTCGACGTGGTGGTCGGCGAGGGCACGCTGATGTACGGACCGACGTCCCATGAGGGAAACGCGGCGGTCTACCGCAGTGTCCGCTTCGCGTGCGCCGCGAGCGAGATCACTTGCATGGATTTCCCCCGCTATCCCCCGAGCGACGATCGCAGCTTTCAGGCCGCCGGAATCCCCGTCGTCTCGCTCGCCATGAACGACGCCGCGGCGTCGCATCAGATGTGGCTCGCCCTGAACGCGGGTGATGAGTCCGGGCTCCGTGAGAACTTCGTGCCCGAGGTCTTCCGGATCATTCACTCGAGCAGAGACACGATCGAGCACGTCAGTGAAGCCGCGATGAACCACCTTCACGACCTGATCGTGGCACTCGTGCTCGAACTGGACAGGTCGCTCTAGAAGGGCAACCGTGCCGGAGTGATCGGACAGTAAACCTCTCAGGGTCGATCGGCGTAAGGCTCGTCCATGGGCACGAACTCAGTTTCCAGCCGTGCCGCCCGGCTCCACTCGCGCATCGCCTTCGTGTCGAGCAGGGCGCGGCAGTACTCCTCGGTTTCGCTGTCCAGAGGAGGATCGTAGGTGGCGAAGCGGGACGCGACCGGCAGGAAGTAGGCGTCCGCGGCCGAGAAGTTGCCGAACAGATAGGGGCTCCGCGTGCCGAACTCGGCGCGCGTCTCGCGCCAGAACGTGGTCAGCCGTTCAATATCCGCCAGGACGTCCGGCTCGTGCCCCTTGCCCGGATGATGCGAGCGGATGTTCATCGGCATGGCCGAGCGCAGCGCCGCGTAGCCGGAGTGGAAGTTCGCTACCAGGGACCGGGCGCGGGCCCGGGCCCGGTCGTCGGCGGGCCAGACGCCGCGGTCGGGATGGAGGTCGTTGAGCCTCTCCACGATCGCCACCGTGTCGAACGTCGCGAAGCCCTCGCCCGGTTCGCCCTCCCAGAGCACCGGCACGAGCCGCGCCGGCGACAGGCAGTCGATGTTCGCCTCCCAGTCCTCCGAGTCGAACTTCAGCATCCGTTCGGCGAACGGGATGCCGAGTTCGGTCATCAGGGCCCACGGCCGGAGCGACCAGGACGAGTAGTTCTTGTTGCCGATGACGAGGGTGAGCGGTTGCGGCATGGCGGCGGAGGCTAGTCAAACCGGTTGACTGGGGCAAGCCAGGCGCTATCCTGAAACAGGTGCTCCGATCGCGCAGCCCGGGCCTCCTGTTCGCGCTCGCTGCCGCCCTGGTGGCGACGGCGCCCCTGAGCGCCCAGGCGGATCCGAGCTGGACCCCGCCCGGCGACATCGACGGACTGTGGGACTTCGCGACCGCAACGCCGCTGCAGCGCCCTTCCGCGCACGCCGACAAGGAGTACTTCACCGCCGACGAGGCGGCTCAGTTCGAGCGCGACACGATCGCGCGCCGCGCCGAGGCCCAGAAGCGGAGCCCGAGCGTCCACGCCCCCTACTGGCTCGACCACGGGCGCCACGTGCAGGAGTCGCGCCGCACGTCGCTGGTCTTCGATCCGCCGAACGGCCGCATCCCGCCGATGACCGAGGATGGCAGGCGCCGCGCACAGGAACGCCGGGATCTGCGCGCCAGCCCACCGGCCGGCCCCGAGGACCGAAACCTCTGGGAGCGCTGTCTGATGGGCTTCAACGCCGGCCCGCCGATGAACCCGGGCGGCTACAACAACAACGTGCTGATCCTCGTGACGCCGGACAACGTGGCGCTCCTCAACGAGATGGTCCACGACACACGGATCGTCCCGCTCGACGACCAGCCACGGCTGCCCGAACACCTGCGCCAGTTCAAGGGCGAATCGCGCGGCTACTGGGACGGCGCGACCCTGGTCGTCGAGACCCGCAACTTCGACCCCCGGATCAGCTTCGGCGGCTCCGGCGGCAACATGCGGCTCACCGAGCGGTTCACGCGCTTCGACGAAACGACCCTGATCTACGAGTACACGATCGACGACCCGGAGTCCTTCGAGCGCCCCTGGAGCGCACGGGTCGAGATGAAGCGGTCGGACCAGGCGATCTTCGAGTACGCCTGCCACGAGGGCAACTACGGCCTGCTGAACATCCTCGAGTACGCGCGGACGAACGAGAAGCGGGCTAGCGAGTCTCCAGCAGAGTGACGTCCGGCAGTCTCGCCGCCGGCCCACGGGGCCGCCGCGAGACGCCTAGCCGCCGGAGGCGTACGCGGCGACGTCCTCGCGGTGCGTCCACCAGCCGGGGCTGGTCCACCAGTCGCTGCCGGGGGGTGGAGTCGGCTGGAACAGGAAGACGCCGGAGGGCGCGAACTCGACGCCGCGGAGGCGCTTGCTGAAAGCGCGGATCTCGGAGTAGTTCCACATCATCGTGAACGGCTGATCCTCGGCGACGACGTAGGCCAGCTCGCGGTAGATCGCGGCGCGGGCCTCCGGGTCGAACTCGCGCCGGCCCCGCTCCAGCAGATCGTCGACCCGGTCGCTCCTGTAGCCGACGTAGTTGCGGGCGTTGTCGTAGCTCGTCGAGTGCAGCCGGATCGTCCACTGGTCCGGGTCGGTCGTCACCTCGTCGGCGTCGGCATGGGCCTGGAACTCGTGTTCCAGCAGGTGCTGTTCGTGGGTCGCGTTCTCGTACTGGCGGAGCGTCAGCTCGACGCCGATGCTGCGCAGGTCCTCGCGGTAGATGTCCGCCATCTTCACCGCGTCGGCGAAGGTCTGGGCGATCTCCAGCTCGAAGGAGAACTTGACCTTCTCGCCGTCGATCTCCTTGTACCGCCAGCCGTCGTCGGGGTCCGATAGCCAGCCGGCCTCGTCCAGAAGCTCACGCGCGCGCTTGAGGTCGAACGGGTACTTCGGAACGTCCGGGTTGTAGCCCATGTGGTCCTTGTCCCAGAGCTGGTCCGTCTCGAGGTAGACGCCGTAGGCGACGTCGCGGATCACGCGCTTCTGGTCGTAGGCGTGGGTCATCGCGCGCCGCACCCGCACGTCGGTGAAGAAGGGGTTGCTGCCGTCCTGGTTCCAGCCGATCCGCGAAATCCGCCGCGCCGGCGCCCAGCCCTTGACGCCGAACCGCTTGAACTCCTCGTCGTTGCTCTGGGTGGCGAACTGCTGCGGCGTGAACCAGTACTCGTCGAGCTCGCCCTTCTTGAAGAGCAGGAGCCCCAGGTTGCGGTCGCTCTGTGGGCGGTAGATCACCCGCCTGAACGGCGCGATCCGGGCCGCGTCCGGGAAGTCGTCCCAGCGATCGACGACGATCCGGTCGGTCAGAGTCCAGGACACGAACCGGTACGGGCCGGAACCGATGACCTCCTCGCGGGCGTAGTGGTTGAAGTACTCGCTGCTGCGCATCGTCGGGTCGTTCGCGAGCTCTTCCGGGTTGTTCCAGATGTGGCGCGGAATCGGCGGCACCCGCATCGCCAGCATGTTCGTGACCAGGGCGTCCTTGAAGTGGAACTCGACCGTCAGATCGTCGATCACGTCGATCCGCTCGATCTGGTCGACGTCGTGCTTGTACATGGCCGCCGGCACGTCGTCCGAAGCGACCATGTCGTAGGTGAACTTCAGGTCGTGCATCGTCCACGGCTTGCCGTCGTGCCAGGTCAGCCCCGGCCGGATGCGCACGCGGGCGCTCATCCAGTCGTCCGCCATCACGCCTTCCTCGACCATCGTCTGGTTCCAGACCGTCGTCATGTCCGCGTTGCGCGTCGTCAGCGCCTGGAACAGCGCGCCCGAGAGGTAGTAGTCCTCCCAGAAGATCGCGAAGATCGGGTTCAGCGTGCGCGGATCGCCGAGCATGTAGCGCACCAGGGTGTCCTCCCGGGCCACGACCTCCGGCCGGTCGAAGGGGTAGGGCTCGGTCAGCGTCGACGGGTTGACGAGCGGGTCGGTCGCCGGGTCGTAGGCCGGGCCCGAGGGACCGGTCGAGCGCTCCGGCAGCGGGCCCGTGCAAGCGGCAGTCAGGAGAATCAGGAGCCCGATGAGGACGAGAACGGCGGCGGTTCGAAGCGGAAGCGATCTGGTGGACATAGTGGCGGAACTGTAGCGCGGCCCCAGGGTGGCGCGCGGTCAGCGCAGACGATCGATCCGCCGCCGGTCGCGCTTGGTCGGACGGCCGGCGCCGCGGCGTCTTGACGCCGGCTCCGCCACCAGGAAGGGATCGCGCTTGCGCGGCTCCGGCTTGGGCGGACTCAGATCCTCGTAGAGACGCGGCGCCTCCGCTTTCGGCAACGGCTTGTCGCGCAGTTCCCGTACGACGAGGACCCGCTTCCAGTCCCGGATCCTGAACTCGACCCGGTCACCGACCTTGAGCTGGCGGTGCGCCTTTGCCTGCTGTCCGTTGACCGTGACCCGGCCGGCGGCGCAGGCCGCCGACGCCCTGGAGCGTGCACGGAACATCCGCGACACCTGCAGCCACTTGTCGAGGCGGCTCACGTCGACCGCGGCGTCACCGCTTCCCGCGCCGCGGCACGTAGAGGTCGGTGATCGTCCCCTCGTAGGCCTCGGCGGCGAAGGCGACCGTCTCCGAAAGCGTCGGGTGCGGATGGGCCGTCAGCGCCAGGTCGGCGGCCTCCGCGTTCATCTCGATCGCCAGCGCCGCCTCGGCGATCAGGTCGCCGGCGTTCACGCCGACGATGCCGGCGCCGACGACCCGGCCGCTCGACGGATCGAACAGCAGCTTGGTCAGACCCTCGGGCCGGGCCAGCGTCAGCGCCCGGCCGGATGCGCCCCAGGGGAAGACACCCTTCTCGTAGGCCGTGCCGTTCTCACGCGCCTCGGTTTCGGAGAGACCGACCCAGGCGACTTCCGGGTCGGTGTAGGCGACCGACGGAATGACCCGCGCCTCGAAGCCGCTCTTCTCACCCGCCCCGACCTCGGCCGCCACCTTGCCCTCGTGGGTCGCCTTGTGCGCGAGCATGGGTCCGGGCACCAGATCGCCGATCGCGAAGATGTGCGGCACGTTCGTGCGCTGCTGGTCGTCGACCGGGACGAAGCCCTGCTCGTCGACGTGAACGCCTGCCGCCTCGGCGCCGAAGCGGTCGCTGTTGGGACGGCGGCCGACCGCGACCAGGACCCGCCCGAACAGGCCGGAACGCGACTCACCGCCGTCGTCTTCCATGGACACCATGAGACCGTTTTTCTGCGCCTTGACGCCGGTCACCCGGGTCGAGGTGTGAATGCCCTCCAGGCGTTCCGCCAGACGCCGCTGGAGCGGGCGGACCAGATCGCGGTCGACGCCGGTCAGAAGCTGCGGCAGCAGTTCGACGACCGTCACGCGACAGCCGAGGGTGGCGTAGACCGTCGCCATCTCGAGGCCGATGATGCCGCCGCCGATCACGAGCAGCCTGCCGTCGGGGTCGAAGTCGGGATCGAGCTCCAGCGCGTCCGTCGAGTCCCACACGCGCGGGTCGCCCTCCGGCAGGCCCGGGATCATCGCCGGGCGCGAGCCGACGGCGACGATCGCCTGGCCGAAGGTCAACGTGCGGCGGCCACCGTCCGCGGCCGCGACCTCGACTTCGTGGGGACCGATGAAGCGGCCGTGGCCGCGCACGACCTCGACCTTCCGCCGCGCGGCGAGCTGGGCCAGGCCTCCCGTCAGCCGGCCGACGACTTCCTCCTTCCAGCCCAGCAGGCGCGCCCGGTCGATCTCAGGCTGCCCGAAGTCGATGCCGTGGGCCGCGAACCCGGCCGCCTCGTCGATCACGCGGCCCGCATGCAGCAGTGCCTTCGACGGAATGCAGCCGACGTTCAGGCACACGCCGCCGAGGTTCGCGTGCGGTTCGACGAGCACGACCTGCCGACCGAGGTCAGCGGCGCGAAAGGCCGCCGTGTAGCCGCCCGGTCCCGCGCCCAGGACAAGAACCTCTACATCCACCTTCGAACCACCGGTTGCGGCGCCACCCGAACCACTGGGTGCGCCGGCGTCCCCGCCGGCTTCCGGAACAACACCGCCCGGCGAAGCCGGACCAACCCCCGGCTCACCCACGCCAGTCGCCCCCTCCAATCGCTCCGGCGGCGCGTGCGGATGCCGCGGCCTCTCCGCCCGGTGGTCCGGATGCGACTCGTCATCGGCGTCGAGCACGACGATCAGGTCCCCCTCCCCCACCTTGTCGCCGAGCGAGACGGCGACCTCCAGGACGACGCCGCAGTGGGGCGACGGCACCTCCATCGACGCCTTGTCACTCTCGAGCGTGATCAGACCCGCGTCGACGTCGACGTGCTCGCCCGGCGAGACGAGGACCTCGACCACATCGACGGAGTCGAAGTCGCCGATGTCGGGTACGACGATGCGGATCGGTTCGGCCATCTCGCCAGCGTCAGAGCACGATCCGGCGGATGTCCGAGAGCACCGAACACAGGTGGGTCGTGAAGCGCACCGCGTACGCGCCGTCGATCACCCGGTGGTCGTACGAAAGCGAAACCGGCAGCATGAGCCGGGGCGCCAGACCCGCACCGACGTAGACCGGCCGCCGCACGGAACGCGAAACGCCCAGGATGCCGACCTCCGGCGCGTTGACGATCGGCGTGAACGCGGTGCCGCCGATGCCGCCGAGGCTCGAGATCGTGAAGGTCGCGCCCTGAATGTCCACGGGCCGGAGCTTGCGCTCGCGCGCCCGGCCGCTGACTTCGGCGAGTTCACCGGCCAGTTCGTAGACGGTCTTCCGGTCCACGTCGCGCACCACGGGCACGACCAGGCCGTCCGGCGTGTCGACCGCGACGCCCAGGTTGTAGTAGCGCTTGAGAACCAGGGACTCTCCGTCCGGGGCGAGCGACGAGTTCATCTCCGGGAACTCGACAAGCGTTGCCGCCGCCGCTTTCATCAGGAAGGCCAGCAGGGTGAGCCGGACGCCGCGCTCCCGCGCCTCTTCCAGATGCGCCCGGCGGAACGCCTCCAGGTCCGTGATGTCCGCCTCGTCGTGCTGGGTCACGTGCGGGACGTTGAGCCAGCTCCGGTGGAGGCTTGCCGCGGACAGCTTGCGGATGCGGCTGAGCGGCTTCGATTCGACCGGCCCGAACTTCGAGAAGTCGATCTCCGGGACCGGCGGAATGCCGGCGCCGGCGACCTGCGGTCCGCGACCCGTCATCACCTCCTTGACGAAGCCCTCGACGTCCTCGCGCAGGATGCGTCCCCTGGCGCCGCTGCCGGAGACCCTGCGGAGATCGACGCCGAGCATCCGGGCGAAGCGCCGCACCGCCGGGCTGGCGTGAGGCGGCGCCGAGGTCGCGGCCGGGGCGCCGGCCGCCGGGGGCGGCGGCCGGCGACCGCGGCGCGACGGACGCGGTTCGGCGGTGGGTCCCGGTCCGGGCGGCTCCGCCGCTGCCGGTTCCGGCACGGCCGCCGCCTCGGCGGCTCCTCCACCGGCCGGGACGGCCTCCTCCGCCTCGGTTTCCGCAGCCGTGTCCGCCGGCTCGATCGTCAGGATCAGATCGCCTTCGCCGACCTGGCCGCCAAGTTCCACCGCGATCTCGACCACCCGGCCCGCCGCCGGCGACGGCACCTCCATCGACGCCTTGTCGCTCTCGAGCGTGATCAGGGACTGGTCGACCGAGACCTCGTCGCCGACACCCACCAGGACCTCCACGACATCGACGGAATCGAAGTCGCCGATGTCGGGGACGACGACGGAGAGGGTCTCGCTCACGCGGTGGCCGGGTTCGGTGCGTTCGGGTCGATGCCGTAGGCGGCGATCGCCCTGGACGGCGCCTCGGAATCGATCTCGCCGTTCTCCGCCAGCGAGGCCAGCGCGGAAACCACGATGTGCCGGCGATCGACTTCGAAGAAGGCCCGCAATTGCTCCCGGGTGTCGCTGCGGCCGAAGCCGTCGGTGCCGAGCGTCCGGTACGGGCCCGGGACCAAGGCGCGGATCTGGTCCGTATAGACCTTCATGTAGTCGCTCGCCGCGACCGTCACACCGCCGCGCCCGGTCAGGCACTGGCGGACGTAGGACACTCTCTTCTCCTCGCCGGGGTGGAGGCGGTTCCAGCGCTCCACCTCGATGCCGTCGCGCCGCAGCTCGTTGAAGCTGGTCGCCGACCACACCTCGGCGGACACCTTCCAGTCCTCCTCCAGCATCTCGGCCGCGGCCTCCGCCTCGCGCAGGATCGCTCCCGAAGCCAGCAAGGTGGCCCGCTTCCGGTGACGCGAGCCGGGCCGGATCCGGTGCAGGCCGCGCCGGATGCCCTCTTCGGCGCCGGCCGGCATTCTCGGGTGCTCGTAGTTCTCGTTCAGCGTCGTCAGGTAGTAGAAGACCGGCTCCTCCTCGGCGTACATGCGCCGCAGGCCGTCCTGGAAGATCACCGCGAGCTCGTAGGCGTAGGTCGGGTCGTACGAAACGCAGTTCGGCACCGTCGAGGCGGTGAGATGACTGTGGCCGTCCTGGTGCTGAAGGCCCTCGCCGTTGAGTGTCGTCCGCCCCGACGTGCCGCCGATCAGGAAGCCCCGCGCCTGCATGTCGGCCGCGGCCCAGATCAGGTCGCCGACGCGCTGGAAGCCGAACATCGAGTAGAAGATGAAGAAGGGGATCATGTGGAAGCCGTGGTTGGCGGCCGAGGTCCCCGCCGCCATCCAAGAGCAGAGCGAGCCGGCCTCGTTGATCCCCTCCTGGAGGATCTGACCGTCGCGGGCCTCCCTGTAGGGCGCAATCTTGTGCGCGTCGACCGGTTCGTAGAGCTGGCCGGTCGGCGCGTAGATGCCGAGTTGCCGGAACATGCCCTCCATGCCGAAGGTGCGCGCCTCGTCGGCGACGATCGGCACCAGCCTGTTGCGGATCGCGGGATTCCGCGTGAGCAGCGTGAACAGGCGCACGAACGCCATCGTGGTCGAGAACTGGCGCCCGCGGCTCGACCGCAGGAGGGCGTCGAAGGCGTCCAGATCGGGCACGTCGAGCGCTGTCGCGGCAAGGGTCCGCGCCGGCAGGTAGCCGCCGAGCGCCTCGCGACGCTCCTTCAGGTAGCGGATCTCGGGACTGTCCTCCGGCGGCCGGTAGAACGGCGTCTCTTCCAGGTCCTCATCGGAGACCGGGATGTCGAGCCGGTCCCGGAAGCCCATCAGCGCCCGCAGCCCCATCTTCTTCTGCTGGTGGGTGATGTTCATCCCCTCGCCGGCCTCGCCCATGCCGTAGCCCTTGACCGTCTTGGCCAGGATGACCGTCGGCTGCCCGGTGTGCTTCACGGCCGCCGCGTAGGCGGCGTAGATCTTGTGCGGGTCGTGGCCTCCGCGGTTCAGCCGCCAGATGTCCTCGTCCGTGAGATGGGCGACCATCGCCTTGAGTTCCGGGTACTTGCCGAAGAAGTGCTCGCGCACGAAGCCGCCGTCCTGGCTCGCCTTGTACGCCTGGTACTCCCCGTCGACCGCTTCCTCCATGCGCCGCCGCAGCAGCCCGTGGCGGTCGCGAGCCAGCAGCGGATCCCAGTACGACCCCCAGACCAGCTTGATCACGTTCCAGCCCGCGCCCCGGAACACCGCTTCGAGCTCCTGAATGATCTTGCCGTTGCCGCGCACCGGGCCGTCCAGCCGCTGGAGGTTGCAGTTGACGACGAAGATCAGGTTGTCGAGCTGCTCACGCGAAGCCAGGGAGATGGAACCCAGGGACTCCGGCTCGTCCGTTTCGCCGTCGCCCATGAAGGCCCACACCTTGCGGCCCTCGGTGTCGACCAGGCCGCGGTTGTGCATGTACTTCATGAACCGGGCCTGGAAGATCGCCATCAGCGGTCCGAGCCCCATCGACACGGTCGGGTACTGCCAGAAGCCAGGCATCAGCCAGGGGTGCGGATAGGAGGACAGCCCGCCCGGCTGTGACTCGCGGCGGAAACGGAGCAGTTCCTTCTCGCTCAGCCGGCCCTCCAGGAACGCGCGGGCGTAGATGCCCGGCGAGGAGTGGCCCTGGATCATGACCAGGTCGCCGCCATGGTCCTCCGAAGGAGCGCGGAAGAAGTGGTTGAAGCCCACGTCGTAGAGCGTCGCGGCGGAGGCGAAGGACGCGATGTGCCCGCCCAGCCCCTCGTAGTCGTGGTTGGCGCGCACCACCATCGCCATCGCGTTCCAGCGGATGATGCTGCGGATCCGCCATTCGAGTTCCGCGTCGCCCGGCAGCGGTTCCTGCGCCCTGACCGGGATCGTGTTCAGGTAGGCGGTCGTCGCCTTGTAGGGAAGATACGCGCCGGAACGCCGAGCCTGGTCGACCAGAGACTCGAGCAGGAAGTGCGCCCGCTCCGGCCCCTCGCGGTCCATGACCGCTTCCAGAGCCTCCAGCCACTCGGCGGTTTCCGCCGGATCGATGTCCTGGCGGGACCGGTCGATGGGTTTCGCGGCGATGTGGTTCATGTGCGTCGTCGCCGAAGCAACCTTCCGGCGCCCGATTCTATTCTCGCGGCGGGAGGCCGCGGGCTGAAGCCCGCTGCCGAAGGACCCCGGCGGCGGCGCGGCGACACCGAAGGCGAACCCCGACGGCCCCGCGCCAGCCGACCGCGCGCTGACCGGAGCGATGGAACCGCCAAACGATCTGAGCGGCGTCTGACGGTTTCCTGACACCTCGGCGAACGCCCCCCTGCCGCCCTTCGATTGCCGCAGAATCGGCAGCGGCTCGTCTCTCGGCCGCTACCGAATGGCCGGCGGTTGAAAAGGCTCCGATAAGGGCCGTTGTCAAGCCCTTTTCCCGTTTTCTCCCCGAATCGGGTGGATTTCCGGCCAATTCGGGCGGGTTTCGGGCCCCGCCATCCCCGGCGGCGGCCTCGCCGGCGGGTACGAGAATCTCGCGACCCGCCGCCAGGGTCGACCGATCATACCCGTCCGGAGGCGGGATCCCGCTCTCAGAGGAATCCTCTGCCGGCGTGGTCCCTGAAGGCGTCGGCCTGCCGGACGTAGCGGAGCACGTGGGAGGCGCTCCTGTGCCGGGTGACCTCCATGATCTTGTCGAGGCGAGCCCCGCACTCGGCGGCGCTGGTCACGAAGCCGGCCCGCAGCGAGTGGCCCGAGTACTCCGCCGGATCGAGGCCGATGCCCGCGACGTGGCGCTTGACCAGGCGGGCGACGTCCGAAGGGTCGAGCGCCCGGGCCTGCACGTGGCCGCCCCGGCGAAGCGACCGGAACAGCGGACCGCTGCGGACGCCCGAGAGCCGCAGCCAGGCCAGCAGGCGGCTCACCGGCCGGATCACCTCCCCCTCGGGCACCGCCACCCGCTGGCCCCGGCCGCGCTGGTCCGTCTTCGAGCGGCGGATGTGCAGCACCATGCCAGCCGCCGTCGCCGAGCCTGAACCGGCCGACGAACCGGCGGCGCCGGCGAACTCCACGTCCCGCAGCCGGAGCGCGCAGATCTCCGAGCGACGCAGCGCCGCCGCGAAACCCACCGCGATGACCGCCGCGTCCCGCGCCGCCTTCACCCGCGGCGCGTCGCAACACCCGAGCTCGTCGCAACGCTCGAGAATCGCCGCCACCCGGTCCGCGCACAGGGCGCGGACCTGACGGCGGCGGGTTCTCGACAGCCGGTTCAGACCGCGCAGGACGGCGGCCACCGTCGGGTCCTCCATCGGCGACGGCCGCTTGCGACCGCGGTACCCGCGGTTGACCGCCGCCACGATGACCTGGATCGTCGCCGGCGCCAGCGGCCGGGCGCCGGCCGGCGAGCCGCCGCCGCCCGCCATCGCGACCAGGAAGGCGGCGGCGTCTCCCGGAGCGGCCGCGTGCGGGTCGACGCCGTGTTCGCCGCACCAGTCGGCGAACCTCCGCCAGCCCTGTCGGTAGGCGCTGCGCGTGTTCCCCGCCAGCGACGCGCGCGACGCCGAGGCGATGGAGACGGTAGGGGCTTTGTCGTTCATCAGCGTTTCCTCCTTGCCAACACCCTGCCGCACCGGGCGGCCCGCCAGACGGCGGCCCACGGCGGCTAGCGCCCTCCAACGGCCCATGTCGCGCCCTAACGTGCGGTGCACGACGGGGTCGCCGCGCCGCGACGAACGCGCGCAAGACCCTGAGCGGAAACGACTTCGATGAGAAGCACGACACTCTTTGTCCTGGAGGTGATGCGCGCCTGAGCAGACCGCGAGGCGGACGCTCCGCCGCAGCGGTTTCAGAACTCGGACGGAGGCGGGGGACTCGCTCCCGCCACCTCGAACACGGGGCGGTCCCGCCCCGAATCCGGTCCGGCACAAGACGCCGGACGAAGGAGAACAAGTGAAGAAGTACCTGATGTGCGCACTCATCCCGTGCGCGATTCCCGCGGTGGCCGCCGCTCAGGTGGAGGTCAACTGCGAAAGCTGCACCCACGAAGTGTCCGTCTACATGGGAGAGGGCGGCTTCATCGCCACCGCCGACGAAGACGCCAAGATGGTGACCTGGGTCTCGAGTTGCGGAGGCGTCACCGTCTCCGGCGAACTCGAGCCGAACGACGACGGCAAGGTCTCCGCCCTGTTCACCATGGACAACGGCCTCGCCTGCATGGACGAGAAGGGCGGCACCTTCCAGCTCGGCCCGGTCACGGACGGGGGCTGGTTCTGGGTCACCGACGACATGAACTCCGCGGTCGGCGGCCTCGTCGCCAAGGACGTCCTCAAGAACGACATGACCCCATCACCAGCGCCGGCGACGGCGTCACGATGATGGCGGGCAAGGGCGCCGTCTACCTGAAGGAGACGGGCACCGGACGTGTCGGCATCCTGCCCAACATCCTGCCGGAACCGCCCATGGCGCCGGCAGCGATCTGCGGACCGCGGCGGCACATCGCTTGGCCGTATCCCTACACCAGCCAGATGATGGACAGCTGCATGCTCGGAGACGGCGGCACCAAGATTCGTCTGGTCTCGCCGAACGCGAACTTCGGCCGCGGCGGCATGATCACCGACGGCATGGTCACGCGACCCGCCACGGGTTCGGCCGCCACGATCACCGCCGATCTCTGGGTCAACGAGAGCGGCAGCTTCTCGATGGACACCGACATCACTCCTCCTGACCACGGTTGGGCCGGCAAGGACGCCGACACCGACGAGGTCCAGAACAACTGGATAGACGCCAGGTTCACCGTGATCGCAGCGAGCCAGGCGCCCAACCCGAGTACAGGAGGCGTAACCGTGACCGACCAGGGCACCGGTTCCACACCTACCGGGCAGGCCACGCTCTCGATCGCAGCGGATGAACAGTACTGTCCGGACAAGGGAGCCCAGCATCCCGTCACGGTGATCGTCCTCGCTGCTCCGGCGGACGGCAGTCTGGTGAACTCCGAACTCCATCCGGCCGTGGCCACAGGCAAGGCCGCGGGCTTCTCCACCAACAACGGCCAAGCGGCCGCGGCGCTGTTGACGGTGGTCTGCCCGCCCCGGTCCTCGGCCAACCAGGGCACGGAACTCGTGCCGGACAACCCGTTCCCGCCGACCACCGAGTAGGGAGCAGGCGCCAGTCCAACGGCGGCGTCCTCCGGGGTTCGCGGTGATCATCAGCACCGAACTCCTTGCCCCTTGAGGACGCCGCCGGGCAGCGACGGAAGTCCAGTTCTCAGGCCGTCTGTCCAAACGAAAAACCTGAGTGACGAACAGCGCTAGACCCGCTCTTCCTCGCTGCCAACCTTCCGGGGCGCCGGGCCGCATGGCCCGGCGCCCCTTTCTCGTGGCCGGCATGCCGTAGGATGCCTCGGCGCCTTGGCGGGTGGAGACGCTGAACGACACCGTCGACGAGGAACCGGAAGCGTTGCCTGTCGAGATCAGGGCGCGGTTCGCGCGCGGGAGGTGACGTGATGAGCACGCTGGACGAACTGCACGAGCGTTGGAGCCGCGAAGCGGACTACCGCGAGGCCTATGCGGCGCAAGGCCCGGAGTTTGAGGTGGCCCAGACGCTGATCGAGGCTCGAACGCGCGCAGGGCTCACTCAGGCGGAGTTGGCCGCCCGAATGAAGACGACGAAGTCCGCCGTGGTGCGGCTGGAGAGCGGCCGCGCTTCGCTCTCAGAGGAACCCTCTGCCGGCGTGGTCCCTGCCAGGCTGGCTGGCCAGGCGCCGAGGCCGCGTATAGGCTTCCGCCATGATGCTCACGGCAGACACGGAAGCAGAGTTCGCCGCCGCGCTCGACCAGGCACTCGAGACTCCCGGCGTGAGCGTTCAGACGACTGCCGAAGTCGCGGAGCGGTTCGGCCTGATCGACTGCGATCCGGACTCGGCCAAAGCGGCCGACGTCGAGAGCCTGGCGTGGACCGAACCAGTCTCTCCGGATTCCGGGGTAGCGTCGAAGCCCATGGAGGGCCAGCGATGAGCGCCGCAACCGACACGCTACGCACCGCCGAGACGCTGACCGAGGCCGGAGTTCCTGAGCGGCAGGCCGCAGCTCACGCCCGCGCGATCAACGAAGCGGTCCGCGAAGCAGCCGACGACCTGGTGACAAAGGACTACCTGCGCGCCACGCTGTACCGTGCACTGCTGCTCCAGGCCGCCGCGATCGTCGGCGCAGTGGTCGCCTTGTTGAGGCTGATCCCCTAGGTTGCCGCGCGCCGATTCAGGCGGCGCCCGCGCCGGCGGGCTGCTCCGCCTCCGGCGCGGTCGCCCACGAGCAGCGTCCTGCCCAGACTGCGAAGTGCGGTCAGGACCTCGCGAAGCGGCGGCGGACGGTTGAAGTCGAGCAGTCGGCGAGCGTCGGCCGTGCTCTGGCCTTGCCGCCACGCCAGAGTCCGAACGGACATGCCCTCGCGGCGCAGCGCCTTGTAGAGGGCGAGCTGCGCGGCCGTATGCGGCGGCACGGTGATCAGCTCCTGTCCACGGCCGGCCGGGCTGGGCGCGGGGAGATCCTGATCGGCATCGACATAGAAGCTCAGGGCGACGACGATGGCGTCCTCGGCGAGGACCAGCGATTCCGCGCGGGTTGCGCCGCCCGTGACTGCCTCCGGCACGTCCGGAAAGGTGACTACGTAGCCGGGGCCGTCGTCCTCCGGCGTCAGGATGCAGGGATACGCGTAGTCCATCTCGTGTTTCCCGTGGCTGCCCTTGCCGGCGGACTTGTCGAATCGGAACGCCCGCCCGTGGACGCGTGCGTAGCGCCGAGCGCGTCGGACGAACTCGGCACCGTTCACCGGGCGAGATGTTACACGGCCGGGGCAAGGCTCCGCCCTCAGAGGAATCCTCTGCCGGCGTGGTCCCTGAAGGCGTCGGCCTGCCGGACGTAGCGGAGCACGTTGGCGGCGCTGCGGTGCCGGGTGACCTCCATGATCTTGTCGAGCCGGGCCCCGCACTCGGCGGCGCTGGTCACGAAGCCGGCCCGCAGCGAGTGACCCGAGTATTCCGCCGGGTCCAGGCCGATCGCCGCGACGTGGCGCTTGATCAGACGGGCGATGTCCGAAGGGTCGAGCGCCCGGTCCTGCACGTGGCCGCCCCGGCGCAGCGACCGGAACAGCGGGCCGCTGCGGATGCCCGAGAGCCGCAGCCAGGCCAGCAGGCGACTCACCGGCCGGATCACCTCGCCCTCCGGCACCGCCACCCGCTGGCCCCGGCCCCGCTGGTCCGTCTTCGAGCGGCGGATGTGCAGCAACATGCCGACCTCGGCCGGCGCCGCCACGTCGAGGCGTCGCTCGCCATTCTCAAGCTGCGCCAGTGAGCCGGCAGACGAATCGACCAACGAACCGCCGGCCAGGACCGGCGACCATCTTGACGCCGCCTGCCGCGGCGGCGGGTCGGAAAACCCGCGAACCCGGCGCACGGCTCCACCGGCCGGGCCGGTGAACTCCACGTCCCGGACCCCGAGCGCGCTGATCTCCGAGCGGCGCAGAGCCGCCGCGAATCCCACCGCGATGACCGCCGCGTCCCGCGCCGCTCTCACCCTTGGCGCGTCGTCGCGCGGCAGATCGTCGCAACGCTCGAGAATCGCCGCCACCTGGTCCGCGCACAGGGCGCGGACCTGACGGCGGCGGGTTCTCGACAGCCGGTTCAGACCGCGCAGGACGGCCACCACCGTCGGGTCCTCCATCGGCGACGGCCGTTTCCGGTCGCGATACCCGCGGTTCACCGCCGCGACGATGACCTGGATCGTCGCCGGCGCCAGAGGCTGACCCGCAGCCGGCGCGCCTTTGCCGCCCGTATCGCCGCCGGCCATCGCGACCAGGAAGGCGGCGGCGTCTCCCGGCGCGGCGGCGTCCGGGTCGACGCCGTGCAGAGCGCACCAGTCGGCGAACCGCCGCCAGCCCTGGCGGTAGGCGCTGCGCGTGTTCTCCGCCAACGACGCGCGCGACGCCGAGGCGATGGAGACGGATCGGGGCTTGTCCATCATCAGTGTTTCCTCCTTGACCGCACGTTGCCGCAGACGGACCCGCCGACAGGACCTCCAGCCCCCGGCAACGGCCCATGTCGCGCCCTAACGTCCTCTGCACGACGGGGTCCCGGCGCCGCGACGAATCGCACGCAAGACCCTGAGCGGAAACGACTTCGATGAGAAGCACTGCACTCTTTGTCCTGGAGGTGATGCGCGCCTGAGCAGGCCGCGAGGCGGACGGTCCGCCACAGCGGTTTCAGAACTCGGACAGAGGCGGGGGACTCGCTCCCGCCACCTCGAACACGGGGCGGTCCCGCCCCGAATCCGGTCCGGCACAAGACGCCGGACGAAGGAGAACAAGTGAAGAAGTACCTGATGTGCGCACTCATCCCGTGCGCGATTCCCGCGGTGGCCGCCGCTCAGGTGGAGGTCAACTGCGAAAGCTGCACCCACGAAGTGTCCGTCTACATGGGAGAGGGCGGCTTCATCGCCACCGCCGACGAAGACGCCAAGATGGTGACCTGGGTCTCGAGTTGCGGAGGCGTCACCGTCTCCGGCGAACTCGAGCCGAACGACGACGGCAAGGTCTCCGCCCTGTTCACCATGGACAACGGCCTCGCCTGCATGGACGAGAAGGGCGGCACGTTCCAGCTCGGCCCGATCACGGACGGCGGCTGGTTCTGGATCACCGACGACATGAACTCCGCCGTCGGCGGCCTCGTCGCCAAGGACATCCTCAAGAACGAGATGGCGACCATCACCAGCGCCGGCGACGGCGTGACCATGATGGCCGGCAAGGGCGCCGTCTACTTGAAGGAAACCAGCACCGGACGCGTCGGCATCCTGCCGAACATCCTGCCGGAGGTGCCGATGGATCCGCCGCCCATGTGCGGCGCCTACCGAAAGGCCGACAAGTCCGTCGCTCAGACGGCGAGCGGTTGCACCCTTGGCGACGGTTCCACGATGGTTCGGATGGTCGGCCCGGCCGGCGGCGGACGGACAGCGACGATCACCAACGGCGTGGTCACCCGCTACACCCACGGCGACGTGATGGTTTCGGTCGACCTCTGGACGCAGGGCGGCATCGTGTCAACTACCGCTCCCCTGGGTACGGGTTACGCAGGCCTGGGCGCCGCGCTCACACTGGACCCCGCCGGGGTCAACGTCAGCGTAGGCGGTTTCGGCGCGACGCCGGAGATGGCTCTCGGCGGTGACAACGCTTCCCCTGGGGTGAGTCAGGACGACAAAGGCAACGACAGGGTGGTGATCACGATCGAGGACGCCACCAACAGCACCTACTGCACCGCTACCGCGAGCAACGCCGCCGAGCTGACGATCAAGCTGAAGTCGAACCAGACCGGCCTGCTGCCTCCGGTCAAGGCGTTGGACCGCGCGGGAACGAACGGCGTGGCCAAGCTGACCATCATGTGTCCGCCGGCCTCGGCCAACCTGGGCACGGATCTCGTGCCGGACAACCCGTTCCCTCCGACCACCGAGTAGGGAGCGAGCGCCAGACCAACGGCGGCGTCCTCCGGGGTTCGCGGTGATCATCAGCACCGACTCCTTGCCCCTTGAGGACGCCGCCGGGCAGCGACGGAAGTCCAGTTCTCAGGCCGTCTGTCCAAACGAAAAACCTGAGTGACGAACAGCGCTAGACCCGCTCTTCCTCGCTGCCAACCTTCCGGGGCGCCGGGCCGACTGGCCCGGCGCCCCTTTCTCGTGGCCGGCATGACGTAGCAATGCCGCAGTGACGCGATGAGCCACTGGACGAACTGCACGAGCGTTGGAGCCGCGAAGCGGACTACCGCGAGGCCCATGCACGGCAAGGCCCGGAGTTCGAGGCCGCCCAGGCGCGGATCGAGGTTCGAATGCGCGTCGGCTTTGCTCAGGTGAACTCGACCGCGCGGGGCGCCCCGCCTGAGGGCTGGAAGCGCCGCGACCCGAAGCCTCGGGCCGGCTCGGGCCGGACACCAGGGACCGCCGCGGCACAGGGGCTGCTATCGTCGCTCGACACGCTGGGTGCGGCTGAAACGACAGCCTGAGATCGTGCTGGCCTTTGGGCCCGTGCACGAGAGCCTTCGAACCTGAAACGGTTGACACCGACGTAGGGAATGCAGCCATGACGATTGCCGACCGAATCCCGCGGAGCGCGGCGCCCCTGCTGAGCCGCGAGCCCCTCCCCAACTCGCGCAAGGTCTACGTCGAGGGCTCGGATCCGTCGATCCGCGTCCCCATGCGCGAGATCAGCCAGTCGCCGACGACCGCCGGCGCGGGTCCGTCGGCCACGGGGCCCGGCGGTCTGACCGCACTCGGCACGCGCGAGGAGAACCCGCCGGTCGTTGTCTACGACACATCGGGGCCCTACACGGACCCGGCCGTCGAGATCGACGTCAGACGAGGGCTGGAGGCCATTCGCCGACCCTGGATCGAGGCGCGCGGCGACGTCGAGGAACTGGGCAACGTCTCTTCCAGCTACGGTCGCGAGCGCGCCGCGAACCCGCGGCTCGACCACGTCCGGTTCACAGCCGGCCGCGGGCCGCTCCGAGCCCGAGCCGGCGCCCGCGTGACGCAGATGCATTACGCGAAGCGCGGCGAGATCACGCCGGAGATGGAGTACATCGCCATCCGCGAGAACCAGCGCCGCGAGACCATCGCCGCCGAGATCGCCGACCAGCACGCCGGCGAGAGCTACGGCGCCGCGATCCCCCGGGCGATCACGCCCGAGTTCGTGCGCTCCGAGGTCGCCCGCGGCCGCGCGATCATCCCCGCGAACATCAACCATCCGGAACTCGAGCCGATGGCGATCGGCCGCAACTTCCTGGTCAAGATCAACGCGAACATCGGCAACTCGGCCGTCACCTCGTCGATCGAGGAGGAGGTCGAGAAGATGGTCTGGGCGATCCGCTGGGGCTCCGACACGGTGATGGACCTCTCCACCGGCCGCAACATCCACGAGACGCGGGAGTGGATCCTGCGCAACTCGCCCGTCCCCATCGGCACCGTGCCGATCTACCAGGCCCTGGAGAAGGTCGACGGCCGGCCCGAGGAACTGACCTGGGAGATGTTCCGGGACACCCTGATCGAACAGGCCGAACAAGGGGTCGACTACTTCACGATCCACGCCGGCGTCCTGCTCCGCTACGTGCCGCTGACGGCGAAACGGCGCACCGGCATCGTCAGCCGTGGCGGCTCGATCATGGCCAAGTGGTGCCTCTCCCACCACCAGGAGAGCTTCCTCTACACGCACTGGGACGACATCTGCGAGATCATGGCCGCCTACGACGTCTCCTTCTCGATAGGCGACGGTCTCCGTCCGGGCTCGATAGAAGACGCGAACGACGAGGCCCAGTTCGCCGAGCTGAAGACCCAGGGTGAACTGACCCGCCGCGCCTGGGAGTTCGACGTCCAGGTGATGAACGAGGGTCCCGGTCACGTGCCGATGCACATGATCAAGGAGAACATGGACAAGCAGCTCGAGTGGTGCGACGAGGCGCCCTTCTACACGCTCGGGCCGCTGACCACCGACATCGCCCCCGGCTACGACCACATCACCTCCGGCATCGGCGCAGCGATGATCGGCTGGTTCGGCACCGCGATGCTCTGCTACGTGACGCCGAAGGAGCACCTCGGCCTGCCCAACCGCGAAGACGTCCGCGAAGGCGTGATCACCTACAAGATCGCCGCCCACGCCGCCGACCTGGCGAAGGGCCACCCCGGCGCCCAGGCCCGCGACAACGCGGTCTCCAAGGCCCGCTTCGAGTTCCGCTGGGAGGACCAGTTCAACCTCTCCCTCGACCCGGAGCGAGCCCGCGCCTTCCACGACGAGACCCTGCCCCAGGAGGGCGCCAAGGTCGCCCACTTCTGCTCCATGTGCGGTCCCAAGTTCTGCTCGATGGAGATCACCCAGCAGATCCGCGACTACGCCGCCGAAAAGGGGCTCGACGACGCCGAGGCGCTGGAGGCGGGGTTGAAGGAGAAGGCCGGCGAGTTCAAGAAGGCCGGCGGCGAGGTCTACGTTCCGGCGAAGTAGGCCGCCCAATCCCGCGCTAACATGCGCCGCCCATGACGGAAAGCCGCCAGGACAAGTTCTCGGGGACCAGGGAGGTCGCGGAGCGCCTCAACTTCGACCTCGCTCCCCTGCAGCGCTACCTCGAAGAACACGTCGAGGGGTTCTCGGGCGACCTCCGGGTCCAGCAGTTCAAGGGCGGACAGTCCTGCCCCACCTACCTGCTGGAGGCCGGCGGCAAGAGCTACGTGCTGCGCCGCAAGCCGCCGGGGAAGCTGCTGCCGTCGGCGCACGCCGTGGACCGCGAGTACCGCGTGATGACGGCGCTTGCGGATACGAACGTGCCCGTGCCGCGCACCTACTGCCTTTGCACCGACGAGTCGGTCGTCGGCACGATGTTCTTCGTGATGGAGCACGTGAAGGGCCGGATCCTCTGGGAGGCACTGCTGCCCGGCATGGAGCCTGCCGAGCGGTTCGCGATCTACGACGCGATGAACCGGACGCTCGCCCGGCTGCACGCGGTGGACTACGAAGCGGTCGGGCTTGAGACCTACGGCAAGCCGGGCAACTACTTCGCGCGCCAGATCCACCGCTGGACGAAGCAGTACCTGGCCTCGGAGACCCGGGACATCCCGGCGATGAACGCGCTGATCGAGTGGCTGCCGGCAAACATCCCCGAAGGCGACGAGACGACGAT
Organism: Candidatus Multivorans sp.; assembly: GCA_965220845.1. Taxonomy (GTDB): domain Bacteria; phylum Acidobacteriota; class Thermoanaerobaculia; order Multivoradales; family Multivoraceae; genus Multivorans. The sequence continues at coordinate 1,381,399 of CBDCRA010000005.1, read as the reverse complement.
CGTCCACGGCGACTTCCGGCTCGACAACATGATCCTGCACCCGGAGCGGGCCGAGGTGATCGCCATCCTCGACTGGGAGCTGGGCACGCTCGGACATCCGCTCGCCGACTTCAGCTACCACACGATGCAGTGGGAGATCCCGAAGGACAAGGGTGGGCTCAAGGGCCGCGACCTCGAAGCGCTCGGCATCCCGGGCCTCGAGCGGTACCGCGACGCCTACTGCCGGCGGACCGGCCGCGACGGCATCCCGCACTGGAACTTCTACCTCGCCTACAACCTGTTCCGGAGCGCCGGGATCGCCCAGGGCATCGCCGGCCGGGTGCGCGACGGCACGGCCGCGAGCGCCCACGCGAAGGAGGTCGGCGAATCCGTGCCGCGGACGGCCGGGCTGGCCTGGGAAGTCGCGCAGCGGGCCTGAAGAACACTGGGTGCGCCGGCCTTCTGGCCGGCACTCCGGGAGCCGCGCAACGACGCTACGGAAACCCCCTCTCTCGGCGACGTAGCCAGGGCCAAGGCTTCCGGCACCCTCTATACTCCCGCCCGCCCCAGCACACGCCCGAATGGACTGGACCACCATCCGCCTGCTGTACCTGAGCGAACTCAGGTCGGCCCTGCGCGAACGGTCCGTCCTGATCAACGGGATCCTGATCCCGCTGCTGCTTTACCCGCTGATGATGTGGGTCATGTTCTCGGGCATCCTCTTCGTCACGGCCCGCTTCGAGAGTTTCGCTTCGCGGGTCGAGATCGCGGGTCTTCCTGACGAGCACAGGGGCCTGCTCGAACGGTTGGAGGAAGACGAAGGACGGATCGAGATCACGGAGATCGAGGCACCGCCGACCCCCACCGCCGCCTACCGTGAAGAAGTCGAGAGCCGCCTGCTGGCCGGCGAGCTCGACGCCGCCCTGATCTTCGAAACCACCGTCAATCCTCCGGGCAACGCCGAGGTCTCGCTGCTGAGCAACGGCTCGAGCGACCAGTCGCAGGCCGCCAGAGGGCGGTTGGAAAGAGCGCTTTCGGCCGAACGATCGGCCTGGCTGGACCGGATCGCCGAACAGCACGGCCTTGACGGCGCCCAGTGGCAGGTCTTCGACGTGCGCTCGAACAACCTCGCCACCGGTCGCCAGATGGGGCAGTTCGTCATGGGGATGATGATCCCGCTCTTCTTCGTCCTCATGATCGCGAACGGCTGCGTCTATCCGGCCATCGACTCGACCGCCGGCGAGCGCGAGCGGAACACCTGGGAGACCACGAGCACGCTCGCCACCCGGCGCATTCACATCGTGGCCGCGAAGTACCTCTACGTCGCCACGATGGGCATCGTCGCCGGAGCGCTCAACGCGGCCGCCATGGTCCTGTCCTTCCGCTCCTTCCTCGGACCGCTCCTCGCCCGAATCGGGGGTGGGGACGGAAGCGGCTTCGCCTTCGAACTGCCCCTCGCCTCACTGCCGGTCCTGCTGCTGACCGCCGTCCTGCTCGGGGCTCTCGTCGCCGCCGCGATGATGATCCTCGCCGCCTTCGCCCGCACCTTCAAGGAAGGCCAGTCCATGGTCACACCGGTGATTCTGCTGGTCATCTTCCCGGTCCTGCTGCTGAACGACCCGAGCATGACGTTCACCCCGGCGCTCGCGGGCATTCCGGTCGTCAACGTCGTCCTGCTGCTCCGCCAGGCGATCGCCGGCAACGTGCTCTGGCTGCAGCTCGGAGTCACCGTGCTGGCGAACGCCGCCGCGATCGCGGCTTGCCTGTGGCTTGCCTCCCGCATCCTGCGGGTCGAGGAGATCGCGACCGGCTCCTTCGAGGGCAACCTGTTCCAGTTCCTGCGCCAGAGGCTTCGACCGGCGGGAGGTAAAGCGTGAGCACAGTCCAGGTCGAGGTCCAGGATCTCACCAAGAGCTTCTTCGATCAGTCCCGGGGCGAGGTCAAGGCGGTCCGGGAAGTGAACTTCGAGTGCCGCGGCTCCGAGATCTTCGGCCTGCTCGGCGCCAACGGAGCCGGTAAGACGACGACGCTCAGGATGATCTCGACCGTGCTGCAGCCGACGGCCGGAACCGCCCGCGTGCTCGGTCACGACGTCGTCTCCGACCCGGTCGAGGTGCGCCGCAACCTCGGCTTCTACTCGGCGAGCACGGCGCTCTACCCGCGGCTCACGGCCCGCGAGACCCTGACCCTGTTCGCCCGCGTCAACAAGTACCCGGCCGAGCGCACGAAGAGCCGGGTCGAGGAGATGATCGAGCGCTTCGGCCTCGGCGAGTACGCGGGAGTCCGCATCGAGAAGCTCTCAAGCGGCATGAAGCAGAAGGTGTCGATCGCGCGCACGGTCGTCCACGATCCCCCGGTGCTCATCTTCGACGAGCCGACCGTCGGTCTCGACGTGCTGAACGCGCTCGACCTGCAGAAGGCGATCCAGGAACTGCGCGACGACGGCAAGGCGATCCTGTTCTCGACCCACATCATGAGCGAGGCCGAGCGCCTCTGCGACCGGATCGCGATCATCGACAAGGGGCGGATCCGCGCCTGCGACGGCCTCGAAGGGCTGCGCGCGGCGACGTCGCAGCACTACCTCGAGGACATCTTCGTTCACTACGTCACCGGCAACGACACGACGGCCTAGCGCGGAGCCGCGATGAACCGCCGCACCGTCACCGCGCTGGTCATCAACGACCTGCGCCAGCTCGCCCGGAATCCGCGGGTGCTCGTGTTCGCGGTCGCTCTCCCGCTCGTCCTGTGGCCGCTGATGTGGTTCCTGACCTCGCTGACCACGGAGCGCCGGCAGGAACGCATCGAGAGCCGCACCTACGCCTACGCCGTGGCCGACGAGGCGGCCAACGCCGCAGGCGCCGCCGATGCGCGGGAATGGCTCGACCGGGCCCTGGCGGTCGTCGGCGACGACGGCCGAGCCGCCGGCGCCGAACCGGCAGATGGTCCGGCGGTTCGCTTCGAAAGGGTCGAAGCCCCGGACGATGTCGCGGCCGCGCTCGAGGAAGAGCGACTCCACGTTCACGTGGCCTGGGAGGCCGGAGGCGGCGAGGATCTCGCGGACGAAGACGTGGACCGGGAGACGGTGGGGAACGCCGGCGAGACGGCACCGCGCATCGTCCTCTCGTACCGCGCGGATCTCGACGCCTCGGACTCCGCAGAGGGGTTTCTGAGGCAGGCGCTTCAACGCACGCGATCGGAAGTCCGCGAACAGCGGCTCGCGAATGCCGGCTTCGAGTCGCTGCCCGAGGATCTGCTGCCGCTCGAGCGGATCGAGACAGCAAGCGAGGAGCAGACCTCCGGACTCCTCCTGGGCCGCGTTCTGACCGCGATCATCGTGATGATGATGCTCGCGGGCGGCTCGATCGTCGCCACGGACGCGCTCGCCGGCGAGAAGGAACGCGGCACGCTCGAAACGCTGCTGACGACGGCCGCCAGCCGGGTCGAGATCGTTACCGCGAAGAACCTGTCGATCCTGGCCGTCGCCTTCGCCACCAGCGTGCTCAACATCGTGAACATCGTCGTCTGGATGCAGCTCGACCTGATCGCGGCGCCCGCCGGTCTGAAACTCGTCATTCCGGTCGGCGCCGGCCTGCTGCTGCTCCTGCTCTATGCCCCGGCGGCCGTGCTCCTCTCGAGCAGCCTGCTGCTGGTCTCGGGCCGGTCGAAGACGTACAAGGAAGCGCAACTGCTGTTCGCGCCCGTGATGCTCGTCGCCATGGCCGTGGCGGCGATTCCCGTCCTGCCGGGCGTCGAACTGCGGAGCGCGATCGTCCTGCTGCCGATCGCGAACCTCGGCGTCGCGGCCAGGGAGATCCTGACCGGCCACTACGACTGGCCGCTGCTCGCCGCCGCCTGGGCGGTCACCGCCGGCGCCGCGGCGCTGCTCGCCCGCGCCTCGGTGCGGACGCTGTCGGCCGAAAAGCTGATCACGGCCAGCGACACTGACGCGGCCGACCTCGCCGGCGGACCAGCGCTCTTCCCGCGCCGCGTTGCGCGATGGTTCGCCGTCCTCTGGGCCCTGCTCCTGGTCTGGCAATTGGACGTCGGCGGCATCGACAGCCGTCTGCTGATCGTGATCAACATGTCGGTCTTCGGCGCCGCGGCGTGGCTGATGATCGCCCGCTACCGGCTGCCCGTTCGCGAGACGCTGTCCCTGCACAACCCTCCGCCCGCGGCCTGGGTCGGCGTCCTGATCGGCGCCCCCGCGGGCCTGGTGCTGGCCGACGGCGTCGTTCGCCTCGCCAGCCTGGCGATGCCGATTCCCGAAGAGTGGATCGAAGCGATGGCGGAAGCGTTCGGCGCGGACATCCCGGTCTGGCAGATGCTCGTCTTCTTCGCCATCCTGCCCGGCATCTTCGAGGAGATCGCCTTCCGCGGTGTCCTGCTTCACGGTCTGAAGAGCCGCCTCAGGCCCGTCCAGCTCGTGCTGGTCGCGGGCATCGCCTTCGGCTTCTTCCACGTCGACCTGTTCCGCATTCCGGGGACGTCCCTTCTCGGCGTCCTCCTGGTGATCGCCGTCCTTCGCTCCGGCTCGATCTACCCCGCCATGGCCTGGCACGCCCTGCACAACGCCCTGGCCCTCGGCAGCGCACGGGTCGAGCAGATCCGGCTTCCGGACCAGCCGACCTGGTGGCACTACGTCCTGGCCGTCCTGGCGATCCTTGTCGCGTTCCGGCTGATGCAGCAGAACCGCCAACGGGCGAGTCATCCAGCCGGCAGCGGGCCGGAGGGGAGGGTCCCAGGGGGCTAAAGGCCAGCGACTGCCGAGTCTTTCCATCAACCAGTGCCCTGGCGGAGCGCAGCCGACCGCAGCGAACCCCCACATTCCTCATCCACCAGGAAGGGGTGAGCGTCCCCTGGGACCCTCCCCTCCGGCCCGCTGCCGGCGGCCAACCGCTCTTCAGTTGACCCAGGGACCGCGGCGGACGCGGTCGTCGTCCTTCGGCTTCTTGCCGCCCGGAACGACGCGGAAACGTCGGCGGCCCCGGTTCAGCTTCTGGCGGATGTACCAGCGTTCGAGCCGCAACCGCGACTCGCGCATCAGGCCGCGAGTGCGTCCCGGGCGAAGCAGCGCGAAGACCGTGCCGACCGCCGTGCAGATACCGACGAAACCGGCGAGATCCCCGTAGCGCAGGAAGCCGACCCAGGCGAAAGCGATCTCGATCCAGATGAACCACCGCGCCTTGATCGGCAGCACGAAGAACAGCATGATAGTGGCATCGCGCCGGATCACCGCGAAGCCGGTGATCGCGATCGCCAGCAGCATCTGCTGGCCCTGCATGATGAGGAAGGCGTTCGGGCCGGCGCCGCCCACCAGCATCTGCACCAGACAGGCCGCCACCGCCGCCACGCCCGCCGACATCCAGAGCAGGTTCCAGAACCGCTGCCTGCCGAGAGCCCAGCGCACGTCGTTCGCGAACATGTAGAAGATCAGGAGGCCCACCAGGAACCAGATCGACGGCCCGCCCCAACCCGCCGCCGGGTAGGTGAGGAGCTGCCAGACCATCCCCTGCTGCCAGACGGAACTCGACAGCCGCATCAGCTCCGGCACGAAGGCCAGCGTCGGGAAGAACTGCAGCGAGAAGGTGACGAACAGCGCCGCCACGAGCAGCAGCAGGTCGCGCGCGTGCGGCCCCGAGAGCCCGCCGAAGCTCATCCTGCGCGCGTACGGTCCTCCACCCATCGTCATGACGGGGGATTGTAGCCACGGCAAGCGCGTACAATCGCCGGCCACCTGAGACGAAAGGGCGGCGGCGATGGACCGAGAAGCAGCCTGGCAGACCGTGCAGGAGTTCGTGAAGGCACCAGGCTTGAGGAAACACATGCTGGCGGTTGAGGCCGCGATGCGCTGGTACGCGGAGAGGCTCGATGGCAACGCGGACTCCTGGGGCCTCGCCGGCCTCCTCCACGACTTCGACTGGGAGATCCACCCGACCCTCGAGCAGCACCCTGCCGACGGCGCCGCGATTCTCCGCGAGCGCGGCCTGGACGAAGGCATCATCCAGACGATCCTCTCCCACAACACGGAAGGCACCGGCGTCGAGCGCGAGACCTCGCGCGATTACGCGCTGCTGGCCTGCGACGAGATCACGGGTCTCATCAGCGCCGCCGCGCTCATCCGCCCGAGCAAGGACGTGCGCGACGTGCCGCTCAAGTCCGTCCGCAAGCGCTGGAAGCAGCGAGCCTTCGCCGGCGGCGTCGACCGCGAGCACGTCGAAGAGGTCACCGCCGACTTCAGCCGCGAGTGCTTCGACGGCGAACTCGAACTCTGGCAGCACGCCGCCAACGTGCTGGCGGCGATGCAGGGCGTCGCCGCGGAGCTGGAGCTCGACGGCCGCCTGGCGAAGTGATCTTCCCGGCTCTGTTTGCGTTGCTCGCGGGGGCCACGGCGGCGCAGCAGCACACCGACCAACCCAACGTCCTCTGGATCGACATCGACGACCAGTCGCCCTGGTACTCGAGCTACGGACACGACCTCGTCGAAACGCCCAACATCGACGCCCTGGCGCGACAGGGCGTGCTGTTCGAGCGGGCGTACGCGCCGACACCGGTGTGCAGCCCGACCCGTTCCTCGTTGATCACGGGCAGCTACGCCATTCGGATCGGGGCGCACGACCATCGTTCGGGGCGGGTTCCCGGCTACCGGATCCATCTGCCCGAAGGAGTCGTGACCGTTCCCGAACTGTTCCGGGCCGCAGGCTACGAGACCTACAACGCCAGCAAGGACGACTTCAACTTCACCTACGACCGCACGAAGCTCTACACGATCGGCGCCGAGTCATCGGAGATCCCGTCCTGGAAGGGGCCGTCGGGAGCCGGACACTGGCGCGACGTGTCGGAAGGCAAGCCGTTCTTCGGGCACACGAAGGTGGCCGGCGGCAAGGCCGTCGCGGACATCGCCGAGGAACTGAAGGCACTTGGCCTTGCGCCCGTGGAACCGGCCGATGTTCACGTGCCGGCGCAGTATCCCGACATTCCCCAGGTGCGCCGGCACATCGCCAACCACTACAACTCGATCCTGCGCACCGACCACGAAGTCGGCGAGCTGGTAGCGCAGCTCAAGGCCGACGGACTCTGGGAAAGCACCGTCCTGGTGCTCTTCTCCGACCACGGTTCGGATCTGCCCCGAAGCAAGGAGTTCTCCTACGACGAAGGCCTGCGGATCCCCCTGATCGTCGTCGCGCCGGGACTTCCGGAGGTCGTGAAGCCCGGCACGCGACGGGCCGATCTCGTCAACCTGATGGACATCGCGGCCACGTCACTGGCGCTCGCCGGCCTCGACGTGCCGGGGTTCATGGACGCGAAGGACATCTTCGCTCCGGACTACGGCCGCGACTACGTCTTCACCTCGGCCGACCGCATGTCGAACGTCATCGACCGGGTCCGATCCGTGGTGGGGCCGCGTTTCCACTACGTCAAGAACTTCATGCTGGACAGACCGCTCATCAACTGGGGCCATCGGGAGATGATCGACCTCGCCCGCGATCCGGATGACAGCAGTTTCCTGACGATCCGGCGACTGGCCGAGGAAGGCGGGCTGACGCCCGCCCAGGCCGCGCCCTACGGACAACGCGTCGCCGAAGAGCTCTACGATCTCGAGAACGATCCGGACGAAGTGGTCAACCTGGCCGAAGATCCTGCCCACGCCGGCGTGCTGAACGAGATGCGAGAAGCGCTGGCAGGCTGGATCGAAGACACCGACGACAAGGGCCGGCACCCGAGATCCCAGGCCGCGATGAACGAGATCACGGAGCGCTTCGGCAGGGACTGGCTTCGAAGCCCCGAGTTCCGCGATCTGCCGTAGGGAAGAACCGCCCTACGTCCTGGCTGGATACCGGTTCTCCACGTACTCCCCGACAATCCGGGTGAACTGCTCGGACAGTTCCACCGCGGTGCCCCGCAATGTCGTGAACTGCCGGCCGTCGACGTAGACCGGGCAAGTCGGCGCTTCGCCGGTGCCGGGCAGCGAGATGCCGATGTCGGCGGCCTTCGACTCGCCGGGGCCGTTGACGACGCAGCCCATCACGGCGAGCTTCAGTTCTTCGACGCCGTCGTAGCGGCGGCGCCACTCGGGCATGTTCGCGTCGATGAAGTCTTCCACCTGGAGCGCGAGCTCCTGGAAGGTCGTGCTCGTCGTGCGGCCGCAGCCGGGGCAGGCGGTGACGCTGGGCGCGAAAGCGCGCAGCCCCAGCGCCTGGAGCAGTTCACGGCAGGCGTGGACCTCCTCGCGGCGGTCGCCGCCGGGCCGCGGGGTCAGGGACGTGCGGATCGTGTCGCCGATGCCCTCCGCCAGCAGAACCGACATCGCCGACGACGACCACACCAGGCCCTTGAGCCCCATGCCCGCCTCGGTCAGGCCGAGGTGTAGCGGCTGCCGGGTGCGGCTGGCCAGGTTCCGGTAGACCTCGATCAGGTCCCTGGGCGAAGAGACCTTGCAGGAGATGACGATCTGCTCCTCCGTCAGGCCGCAATCGAGGGCCAACTCGGTCGAGCGGAGCGCCGACAGCACCATGCACTCGCCCACGATCTCCTCGGAGGTCTTGCCGAGGTCGAGCTCCGTGTTCTCCTCCATCTTCGACACCAGCAGGTCCTGGTCGAGCGAGCCGCCATTGACGCCGATCCGCACCGGCTTGCCGAGCCTCCGGGCCACTTCGCAGATCGCCGCGAACTGCGGATCGCGGCGGCCGCCGCGGCCGACGTTGCCCGGATTGATCCGGAGCTTCGCCAGCGCCAGCGCGCAGGCCGGGTGGCGCTCGAGCAGCACGTGGCCGTTGTAGTGGAAGTCGCCTACCAGCGGCACGTCGCAGCCCTCGGCATCGAGCCGGGCCCGAATCTCCGGCACGGCGACCGCCGCCGCGTCGACGTTGACCGTGATCCGCACCAGCTCGGAACCGGCTTCCGCCAGCGCCAGCGCCTGGGCAGTCGTCGCCTCGATGTCCGCGGTGTCGGTGCTTGTCATCGACTGGACGACCACCGGCGCGCCGCCGCCAACGACCACGCCGCCGATGGCGACCGGGTGGGTCGTGCTGCGATGCGCTTCCGGCGCGGCGACGGTCACTGCAGCGGCAGGCTACAGCACCCAAGTAGCATGACTGCCCATGTCCGAGCGCCAGCGGCCAGACCCGGTTGACTCGCAGCGGCCTCTCGCAACAGGTCTCGCCGCGACTGCGGGGCTCTCGAGCCTCGCCTTCGCTCAGCCGATCTACGACCTGCTCCGTCGCACGCCCGAGTTCTTCGCCATCCGGGGACTTTCCATAGGAGATGTCGCGGCCCTGGCGATCCTGCTGGCCGTCGTTCCGGCTCTGGCGCTCTGGTTGCCGGCAGCAACCGTTCGCATCTTCCGTCCCCTCTGGACACCCAAAGCACTCGCCGCGGCTGCCGGTCTGCTGATCGGCGTCATTGCACTGCAGGCGCTCCGCGGCCTACCGGTGGTGCCTGCCATCGCCCTCGCCGTGGCCGCGGGCGTAGCCGCCGGCTGGGCCTACGTGAGCTTTCGCGGCGCGCGCGCCTTCGCCCTGCTCCTGTCCGTGGCGACCGTCCTCGTCCCTGCATTCCTGCTTCTGGACGGCGACGTCCGCCGCAGCGCGGCGCGCCCCGTCCACTCGGTCGATATCGATCAGACGGACACCGGCGCCCGGGCGCCGATCGTGTTCGTGGTCCTCGACGAGTGGTCGCTGACCTCCATCCTGGACGCGACGGGCAACATCGACGGCGACCGCCTCCCCAACCTGGCCCGACTGGCCTCCAAGGCGACGTGGTACGCGAACGCAACGGCGGTCTCCGACGTCTCCGAACTTGCGGTGCCCGCGATGCTCTCCGGGCTGCAGGCGGAACAGGGACGGTTGCCGACCGCCTCCGAGTACCCGGTCAACCTGTTCACGCTGCTGGCCCCCAGCCACGAGTTGTACGCACTGGAGCCGATCAGCTCGCTCTGCCCCACCGACGTCAACCGGCTGGCGGTGCCGCGCCCGGCGTTTCGCGAGCGCTTCGGTCTGCTCGTCTCCGACCTCGCCGTCGTCTGGCTCAACCTGACCCTGCCGGCAGCATGGACGAGCGGGCTGCCGGTCGTGACCCAGACCTGGAGCGGCTTCGGCCAGGACGGTCCCCGGGCGGCCGCGCCGCCGCCAACTGACGAACCGGTGCCGCGGGCGCTTTTCCATCTGCGGACCACCGACCGGGCAGCCGAGTTCCGGCGTTTCATCGACGCCATCGGTCCAACGCGTGACCGGCCCGGCTTCTACTTCCTCCACTCCATGCTGCCGCACGTGCCCTGGGAGTACCTGCCCTCCGGCCGCCGCTACCACGCGCCCCGGGGAAGCATGCACGGCCTGGAACGCGAACTCTGGACCACCGAGACCTGGCCGGTTCGGCACCATCAAAAGCGCTACCTGTTGCAGGTCGAGTTCGTCGACCGCCTGATCGGCGAGTTGATCGACCGGCTCGAGTCCGTCGGCCTGTTCGACGAGAGCCTGGTCGTCGTTACCGCGGACCACGGCCTCGCGTTCCGCCCGGGTCTGTCCCGTCGCCTGCTGGAGCCCGATGATCCGTCCGGCGGGCAGCCGCTCGATCTGGCGGCGGTGCCACTCCTCGTCAAGGCGCCGTTCCAGCAAGAGGCGGCTATCGACCACGAGCTTCTGTCGCTCGCCGACCTCACGCCGTTGATCCTTGAACTGGCCGGCGCGGACGCCCGGAGCGCCGCGCCGGACGAGCGCGGCCGGGACGGCCCGCTCGTGGTCGGCAAGTACACCGGCGCGATCGGCGTTCCACCTGACCGCGAATCCTGGCGCCGCCGTCAGGTCGCCTTGCAGGCCGAACTGCTCGGCGACTCGAACGACCCGGCGGCCATCGGCGAAAGACCCGAACTTCACGGCCGCCGGGTTGCGGACCTGGCTCATCGCCCCGGCGAAACCAGCATCCGGCTCGAAGCGGCCTTCGTCTGGGATCACGTCGCAACCGATCAGACCGTCCTGCCCGCCCTGGTGGAAGGGGTCTTCGAGAATCGCCCGCCGGTGGCCGATCGCACCGTGGCCGTGGCTCTCAACGGCACGCTGGCGGCCACGCTGAGGCCCCACCGAACCGCCGACGGAAGGAGTCGGATCGCGGCGACCGTGCCCGAGAGCCTGTTCCGTCCTGGGCTGAACCAGGTTGACGTGTTCCTCGTATCAGAGCCCGGAGAGCCGCTGGAACTCGAGCACGTGGGTCGGCCGCCCCTCTCCGTGTACGACCTGTCGTTTGGCGACGGCGGCCGGATCGACGGCATCATGCGCCGGTCCCGAAGCGCCCTGGATGTCGACTCCGAGCGGATCCCCCTCGAACCGCAGCAACCGGATGGCCTGATCGGCTTTCTCGATGGCGGGTACGAGATGAGAGACGGCATCCAGGGGTGGGCAATCGACATCGAAGAGCCCGGCAGCATCGGCGAGATCGTCGCGTTCCTGGGCGGCCGGCAGTTCGGTATCGCCGCCACGAGTCTCGAGAGACCGGACGTGGTCGAACGCTTCGGCACGGAACACCTGCACAGCGGCTTCCTCCTGTCCGAAACGGGCGAGGCAGCGCCTGACCGGCGCGCTCGCTCGCGTGACGAGATCCGCGACACCGTCCGCCGCGAGGGCCTGGTCGCCTACGCCCTTTCACACCGGGGTGTCGCAACGCGCCTCCGGTTCTCATACCGGCCACTGCTGGAGGAACGAGGCGCATGGGAAGTCCTGCCCATCACCGACGGGCGCCACCTTCCCGTGCAGACGACGGGCTCCGGCTTTGAAGGCGCCATCGACGTGGTGGTGAAGGAAGGACAACGCACCGTGATCGAGGGCTGGGCCGCGGACCTGGAGCGCCGCGAGCGCCCACGCCAGATCGCCATTTACCGCGACGGCGAGTTTCTCGCCAGCCTGGGCGCGAACCGTGAACGGCCGGACGTGGCTGCGCACCACGACGACGATCGTCTGCTCCGAACCGGCTTTCGCGGCACAGTCCCCGGCACCCCCGATCCCGAGACCTTCGGCGAGCGGCACCGGGTCTTCGCCATCATGTTGCGGGGCGCCGCCGTGGAACTGCCACTCGCGACCTCCCGCTGACGCCTTCAGCCACCCCCGGCCAGCGCCTTGACCAGCCGATACAGGAACTCCTGGCCTTCGTGGAAGTGGTCGATCCGGATCCGCTCGTCCCGGCCGTGGACGCGAACGTCGTCCACGTCGCCGAAGATGCCGGAGACCCCGTAGACCGGGATGCCGGCGTTCCGCAGGTAGACCGCGTCGGTGGCGCCGCTGGACATGACGGGCAGCACGGGCACGCCGGGCCACATCTCCTCCGTTACATGCTCGATCGCGCCGAGCACCTCGCCTGTCAGCGGCGAGGGCGGACTGGGCGTCGCCTCCCGCCGCCGCTCCACTTCGACGCCGAACGGAGCGGCCAGCCGGCGCAGCGTCTCTTCGACCTCGTCCGGGTCGTGGTCGGGCTGGAGCCGGCAGTTCACGTTCGCCCGCGCCAACTGCGGCAGCGCGTTCTCGGCGTGGCCGCCCTCGACCAGCGTGGCGACGCAGGTGGTGCGCAGCCGCGCGTTGTACGACGCCTGCCCCGACAGCACGGCCAGGGCTTCCGCGTCCTCCGGGTCGTCCACGATCCGCCGCATCGCTTCGCCGGTCTCGCCGCCGACGAGGTCGGCCGAGCGCTCGAAGAACTCCTCGGTCACCTCGTTCAGCATGACCGGAAAGTCATACTCGCGGACCGCCAGCAACGCCTACGACAGCTCGTAGATCGCGTTCTCGCGAACGGGCAACGAGGAGTGGCCGCCCGGGTTCTTCGCCGCGAACCAGAAGGAGAGGTAGACCTTCTCGGCCGCCTGGACGTTGTTCGAGACCTTGCGGCCGTTCCGCTCCGCGCCGCCGCCGCCCTCGTTCAGGGCGAAGGCGGCATCGATCAGCTCCCGGTGCTCGGCGAGCAGGAACTCGACTCCGTTCCGGGTCCCGGTCTCCTCGTCGGCGGTGAGCGCGATCACGATGTCCCGCTCGGGGACGAAGCCCTCCCGGCGCCAGCGGATCAGGTTGGCGGTGTGGATCGCGCACTCGTCCTTGTCGTCCGCCGTGCCGCGGCCGTAGAAGTAGCCGTCCCGCTCCTGGAACTCGAAGGGGGGAATGTCGGGGCTCCAGTCCTCGGGCAGGGCGTCGACGACGTCGATATGGGCCAGCAGCAGGATTGGCTCGGCGTCCGGGTCGCTGCCACGAAGCCGGGCCACCAGGTTGCCCTTCGTCGGGAAGTCGGAAGGGACCAGGACGTGGACATCCTCGGCCGGAAAGCCGGCTTCGAGCAGGGCGTCGGCCATCGCCTGGGCGGCGCGGGTGTTGTCGCCGCGCTCGGTGTCCGTCGTGTCGATCTCGATGAGTTCCTCGAGCAGGGCGCGGGCCAGGGCCATGTCCTCGGCGGGAGGCATCGTCCCCGTCGCCGTCGGGTTCTGAGCAGACGCGGAGGCGGCGGCAAGCAGCAGCGCGACGCCCATGGGGAGGATCGATATCGGAAGCTTGGAGGTCATCCGCGCTAATCTACGCGCAATCCCCATCAAAGGAGATCGTCATGCGTCAGCTTCGCCCGATCCTCGCGGCCATCGCCATCCTCTCGCTCGCCCTGCTCGGCTGCACCACCGGCGGCGGCGACGACGCCGGCGGCGACGCCCCGGCAGCCGGTACGGCCGACGCGCCGAACCCGCTCCGGGACGCCTACTTCGGCGACCTGCACGTCCACACGCGGTACTCGTTCGACGCCTACCTGTTCCAGACCCGGACGAGTCCGGACGACGCCTACCGCTTCGCCAAGGGCGAGGCGATCATGCACCCGAGCGGCCACCAGCTTCAGCTCCAGAGCGGGGCCTTCGACTTCCAGGCCGTGACCGACCACGGCATGTATCTGGGCGTCATGCCGGACATGGACAACGCCGGGAGCGTCCTCTACGACACGACCCTCGGAGCCGATCTCCGGGGCGGCGGCGGCTTCGCCCGCGCCATCCGGGGGCTGGCCAGCGGCGAGTTCGCCGAGCTGCCCGCGGACGCGGTGGACAACGCCGCCCGCACTTCGTGGCAGGCGATCATCGACGCCGCGGAGGCCCATAACGATCCGGGCAACTTCACGACCTTCATCGGCTACGAGTACACGACCTCGTCGGACGACCGCGGCAACCTGCACCGCAACGTCATCTTCAGGGGCAGCGAGGTACCGCCCAAGCCGTTCGCCTCGACCGATTCGCGGAATCCCGAGGATCTCTGGCGCTGGCTCGACGGTCTGCGCGACGCGGGCATCGAGGGCCTCGCCATTCCGCACAACTCGAACGGCAGCAACGGCCACATGTTCAAGCTGGAGACGGTGGGCGGCGAACCGCTGGACGCCGCCTACGCCGACCTGCGCATGCGCAACGAACCCCTGGTCGAGGTGACGCAGGTCAAGGGCACTTCGGAGACCCACCCCCTGCTGTCGCCGAACGACGAATGGGCCGAATTCGAGATCTTCCCCTACCGCATCGCCACCACGCTCTACAGCGAACCGAAGGGCAGCTACGCCCGCGAGGCCTACGTGAACGGTCTCGTGATGCAGGAGACCCAGGGCTTCAACCCGTTTCGCTTCGGCCTGGTCGGCGCGACCGACACGCACAACTCGGGCGGCACGCCGGAGGAGGACAACTTCCACGGCAAGGTCGGCGTCGGCGACGGCACCGGCCAGAATCGTGGCGCCGTACCGCTCGACGAGCCGACCGAGGACGGCGAGAAGTACATTCAGAACAGCTTCAAGTTCTGGGGCGGCTCGGGACTCGCCGGTGTCTGGGCCGAGGAGAACACCCGCGACTCGATCTACGACGCCTTCCGCCGCAAGGAGACCTTCGGGACCAGCGGCCCCAGAATGCGGGTCCGGTTCTTCGGCGGCTACGACTACCCGGACGACCTGACCTCCGATCCGGAGATGATCGCCGCCGCCTACGAGGGCGGCGTGCCGATGGGCGGCGATCTGGTGGCGAACGGGGGCAGCAGTCCGCGCTTCCTGGTCTGGGCGGCACGGGACGCGGACAGCGCCCCGCTCCAGCGCCTGCAGGTGGTCAAGGGCTGGGTCGAGGACGGTGAAGCGCGCGAGTCGGTCGTCGATATCGCCTGCGCCGACGGCGGCATGCCCTCAGGGGACCCACTCCGCTGCCCCGACAACGGCGCCAGCGTCGATCTGTCCGACTGCAGCCACTCCCAGGACCTCGGCGCCGCCGAACTCTCGGCGCTGTGGACCGACCCGGACTTCGACGCGGCGAAGCACGCCGTCTACTACGTCCGCGTGCTGGAGAACCCGACCTGCCGCTGGTCGACCTGGGACGCGCTCCGCGCCGGCGCGGAGCCCAATCCCGACATGCCGGCCACGATCCAGGAACGCGCCTGGTCGTCGCCGATCTGGTACGTCCCGGGAGGCTAGCTAGACTCGCAGGGTCACAGTCAGGGAGGACTCCATGAACAGCAGCGGTCGTACACGCATCGGCTTCGTTCTCGTCACTGCGTTTACCTGCGTCGGATCTGCGGCGGCCGAGGAGATCCCCAGGACGCCGAGCGGCAAGCCGAACTTCTCCGGCAACTACGACATCAGCACGCTGACACCCATCCAGCGCAGTCCCGAACTGGGAGCCCGCCTCACCCTGACCGAGGCCGAAGCCGACGAGATCCGGCAGCGGGAGGCCCGGAACATCGAAACGAGAGCGCAGGCCAGCGATCCGAACCGTACCGCGCCGCCCGCGGGCGGCAGCGTGGGCGGCTACAACTACTTCTTCATGGACCGCGGAACGTCGGCGGTCAAGGTCGACGGCAAGTACCGCACGTCGATCCTCACCGACCCGCCCAACGGCCGCTTCCCGGCCCTGACCGAGCGCGGCAAGGCCCGCCGGGAAGGGCTCTACGGCTTCTCCAAGAAGAACACCGGGCCGGCCTGGTGGCGTGACCGCGAAGTCGGCCCCTACGACGGCCCCGAGTCGCTGACGATCGCCGATCGCTGCGTCTTCTCGCTCGAGGCGACGATCCCGATCTACTCCAAGAGCTACAACAACATCAAGACGATCGTGCAAACCGACACGCACGTCGTGATCCTGGTCGAGTGGATGCACTACGCCCGGGTCATCCCGATCAGTCCGTCCAGGGCGGAAGCCAGGCATCTGCCGGCCGAGATCCGCTCGCGGGCCGGCGACTCCGTCGCCTGGTGGGAAGGCGACACGCTCGTCATCGACACGAAGAACTTCCTGGAAGAGAACTGGAATGCGACGACCCTGTTCGGTGAACCCTCCCCACCAGCGGACCAGCACGTAGTCGAGCGTCTGTCCTTCCAGGATCCGGACACCCTGCTCTACGAGTTCACGCTCGCGAGCGGCGACTGGGAGGCGCCCTACAGCGGCGAGTACACGTGGCCGGCCACGAACGACAAGCTGTACGAGTTCGCCTGTCACGAGGGCAACTACGCGACCGGAAACACCCTGCGGGGGGCGCGTTTCGAAGAGAGGCAGATGGCGGCCGAGGCGACCGGCGGGCCGTGAGCTTCCCAAGCAACCGAGACCGCGCCGCCGTCCTCGCCTCTGCGTTCCTGGTCGCCGTGGCCGCGACCGCCGCGGTGGCGGACGAGATTCCCAGGACGTCGAGCGGCAAGCCCGACTTCTCGGGCAACTACGACATCAGCACCCTGACGCCGATCGAGCGGAGCCCCGAACTCGGCGACCGCCTCCACCTGACCGAGGAAGAGGCGGAGCGGATCCGGTCACAGGAAGCGGCGAGGGTCGATCTCACCGCCCGGGCCAGCGACCCGGACCGCGACGCGCCCGCCGCGGGCGCCAGTGTCGGCGGCTACAACTACTTCTACATGGACCGCGGCACCTCGGCGGTCAAGGTCCGCGGCAGGTACCGCACGTCCCTGATCGTCGATCCGCCGAACGGCCGCTTCCCGCCGCTTACGGAACGCGGCAAGGCCCGCCGGGAAGGCGTCTACGGGTTCTTCCTGCAGAACCAGGGCAAGGCCTGGTGGCGCGACCACGAGGTCGGTCCCTACGACGACCCGGAGTCGCTGTCGATCGCCGACCGCTGCGTTTTCTCGCTCGAGGGAACGATCCCGATCTACCCGAAGTTCTACAACAACCTGAAGACGGTCGTGCAGACCGACACCCACCTGATGATCCTGATCGAGTGGATGCACTACGCGCGGATCATCCCGATCTACCCGTCCCGCGAGGCGGCCCGCCACGCGCCGTCCGGGTACCGTTCCCGGGCCGGCGACTCCGTCGCCTGGTGGGAGGGCGAGACGCTCGTCATCGAGACCACGAACTTCCAGGAGGAGACCTGGGTGACCTTCGCCCTCTACGGCGATCCCTCGCCTCCCGCCGATCAGCGCGTGATCGAGCGGTTCTCCTTCCAGGACACGGACACCCTCCTCTACCGGTTCACCGTCGAGAACGGCGACTGGGAAGCGCCCTACACCGTCGAGTACACGTGGCCGGCAACCGACGACAAGCTCTACGAGTACGCCTGTCACGAAGGGAACTACTCCCTCGGGAATACCCTGCGCGGCGCGCGCCTTGAAGAGAGGGAAGTCGCAGCGCAGACCGGCGGCTAGGCCGAGCCCCACAACGCAGACGTCGTGAACTCCAGGCTGTTGCCGTCCGGGTCGCGGAAGTAGATCGATCGGCCCCTGCGGCCGCCCCAGTCGATCTCCTGCTCGATCTCGACGCCGTGGCTCTCCAGATGCGCGCGCCAGACCTCGATCTCGTCCTCGGTCACACCGAACGCCAGGTGACCCGGGCCGTGAGCGCCGTGGGAGCCGAGGCCCCGCGGCGTCAGTTCGGGGTCGGCCGTCGCTTCCGGGTTGAAGAGCAGGACCATCTGCTCACCGCAGCGGAAGAACACGTGCCTCCCTTCGAGCTTCGAGTGGAGCGTGAGTCCCAGGACCTCGGTGTAGAAGACCTCCGCCACCTGGAGATCGCTCACATAGAGGGAGGCCTCGAGAATGTGGTCGAGTTGTCGCGGTCGCGTCGTCGGCGGCGTGCCCGCGGGCGCTTCTCCCATGCTCCTACTCCTTCCTGACTCCCCGTCCGGTGGCGCCCTCGGGCGGCCTGTCCGTGAGCAGCCCCGCCCTCTCCAGTTCGTCCACGCGCGACGCCGGAAACCCCAGGACTTCCATCAGCACCTCCCGGTTGTGCTCCCCCAGGCAGGGGGCGCCGAGTCGGTACGTCGCGGGCGTCGCACTCAGGTGAATCGGCAGGCCGGGGTAGCGGCGGCGGCCGACCTCACGATGATCGAGTTCCGCCCAGAAGCCGCGCGCTTCAAGGAACGGGTCTTCCGCCATGTCGCGAGCGTTGGCGACCGGCGCCGCGGTGACGCCGGCGCGGAGCAAACGGACGAGCAGGTCGTTCCGATTCCGGCTGCGGGTCCACTCGGAGAGCGATTCGTCGATCCGGTCCTCGTCCGCCTGCCGCTCCGCGAGCGACATGGCCGCGAAGACATCAGGAAGAGCAGCGACGGCACAAAGCGTCCGCCACTGGTCATCGTCCTCGACGCTGATCGCGATCCACCGGTCGTCGCCGAGGCACGGATAGCAGCTCTGTGGCGCCCGTCCCGGATGGCGGTTGCCGCGACGCGGTTCGGCCGATCCACGAAGCTGCGCCGCCAGAATGTGGTCGCCGAACATCGTCGCCATCGCCTCCACCATCGGCGTTTCGACCGTGCCGCCCCGGCCCTCCGGCGACTGCGAGCGGCCGTACAGCATGGCCAGGGTCCCGACGGCGGTGTGCAGAGCCGTCATCGGATCCGGCCAGGCGATTCCGGAACGGTGCGGACCGCCGTCCCGGTAGCCGAGCGCGGACGTCAATCCCATCGTCGACTCGATCAGCGGCCCGTAGGCCAGCCGGTCGCGGTAGGGACCGGAATTGCCGAAACCGGGCATCGAGACCACGATCAAGCCTCGATTGATCTCGTGCAGCCGCTCCGGGTCGAGACCGAGCTTGGGCATGACCCGCGGGCTGAAGTTGTCGCAGACGATGTCCGCCCGTTCGACCAGAGCCTCGAAAACGCGCCGCCCCTCGGGCTCGCCGAGCTCCAGCGTCACGGAGCGCTTGCTGCGGTTCATCTTGTTGAAGGCGGCGCTGCGGTTGTAGGGACGTTTCCCGGCGTCGTTCTCCGGGAACAGGTGAGTGAGCCGGGCGATCCGTGCCGACCGGGTCGCCGGGCCGCGCGCCCAGGCGGCTTCGATCTTGATCACGTCGGCACCCAGATCGCCGAGAATCCGGGTTGCGAGCGGGCCCGCCCAGACCCGGGTGAGGTCGAGTACGCGAATGCCCTGAAGCGGGCCGCCGGCCAGCTCCGGAGACTTCCAGTAAACCAACTCGCGCGCCGCTTCGCGGCTGCGCGCTTGATGCCGGCCAGAAGGCCTGCGCACCCAGTCTTCCGAGCCGCCGACTGGCGGTGGCGGCCCCGCGACCGAGGAGTCGACGGCCTGAGCCGATGCCGCGCCGTTCAGGAGGAACGGCCCGCGGGGGACGAGCGGGCCGCTGTCGCCGTCGATCGGCACGAAGAAACCCCGGGCCCGGAAATGCGGATCGTCCAGTACTTCCAGCGCGTCGAGTACCGGGCCGATCGGCACCCGCACCCGCTCACCCAGCTCGATGATCTCGGCCGCGGTGTGGGCCATCATCCACGGATCGATCGCCCGATCGAACTCCTCCCGGTGCTCCGCACGGTCGGCATCCTCCGCGAAACGCGGATCCTCCAGGACGTGAGGCAGACCCGCCGCGTCGAGGAACGGCTGAAGCATCTCCCGGCTCGGCATCGAGAGCGCCACGTACCCGTCCTTGCAACGGTGAACGCCGACCGGATGCCAGGGCCCGCCCTGCGAGTTGCCGACCCTGCCGAGAACGTAGCCGGCCTGTGTCCACATCACGGTCGTGTACTGGTGCAGCGCCGCCAGCGCCTCCACGTGCGAGACATCTACCACCTGACCGCGGCCGATCGCGGGCCGGGCCAGCAGTGCCGCCAGACCGCCGATCACCGCGTGGGCGCCCGCCTGGCAGGACGAATGGAGTCCCGGCCGCGCGATGGGCTCCCGGTGGGGAGCGCCGTTCAGGTAGAGGTGGCCGGACCAGGCGTCGTCCGTGAAGCCGTTCGACCGCGGCGGTCCTGCCTCGCCCCAGACCTCGCGCGCCGCTGACCCCAGGCCGAACGGTGAAATCCGCAGCAGCACGGCCTGCGGCGCATCGCTCTCTTCGACCAGTGGCTCAAGGGACCCCGGCGCGGCGCTCTCGATCACAACGTCGACGCCGCTCCGGTCGATCAACTCCAGCACCTGCGCCCGGCCCCTGTCGGTGCTCGGCCGCAGCCGCGCGGCGCGCTTGCCGACGTTCAGGTACGCATACTCCGCTCCGACGCCCCGCCAGCGCTCGCCAACCTCACGCCACGGGTCGCCGCTTAGCGGCTCGAGCCGCAGCACTTCCGCACCACAGGCCGCCAACAGCCGTCCCGCATAGGCGCCGGCGGGCGAGCCGGCGACCTCGATCACGCGAAGGTTGGAACACGGATGATCTGTCACGAAGCCGGCACGGTAGCAGCCATCCAGGACCGAGCCAGCCGTCGTATGCTCACGCGCCGACCAGAACCAGACACAACCCTGGAGATCTCAGTCCATGCCCATCCTCGACTTCAGCCTCACCGACCAGGTCGCACTCGTCACCGGCGCTTCGCGCGGTATCGGGGAGGCCATTGCCCGCGGTTTCGCCGAACAGGGGGCGACGGTGATCCTCGCGTCGCGGAAGCAGGAGGGGCTCGACAAGGTCGCCGAGTCGATCGAGGCCGACGGCGGCAAGGCGGTACCGATCGCCTGCCACGCCGGCAGCGTGGACCAGATCGCCGCGCTGTTCGAACGCATCGAGAGCGAGTTCGGGCGGCTCGACATTCTCGTCAACAATGCGGCGACGAACCCCTACTTCGGTCCGGCGATCGACATGCCGGAGTGGGCCTTCGACAAGACGCTCGAAGTGAACCTGAAGGGCTACTTCGTGCACATCCAGCAAGCGGCGCGGTTGATGAAGAAGCAGGGCTCGGGCAACGTGATCAGCGTCGCTTCGATCGCGGGTCTCCGGCCCGGACCGAACGAACTGACCTACGCGCTGACCAAGGCGGCGGTGCTGAACATGACCCGCGGCTGGGCCAAGGAACTGGGCCAATTCGGCATCCGGGTCAACGCGATCGCGCCCGGCGTGGTGGAGACCTACTTCGCCAGCGTGCTCGTCGACTCCGAGGAGAAGCGGCAGGCGATCGCCAGCCGGACGCCGGTCGGACGGCACGCGCAGCCGAACGAGATCGCAGGCGCGGCAGTGTTCCTGGCCTCGAAGATGGGCAGCTACGTGACGGGAGCGACGATCGTCATGGACGGCGGCTCCTCGGCCTGAACCGCCTCGAGCAGGTAGCCGAGCAGATCGCCATCGACGTAGTCGTTGTCGACCACGTTGACGAGGAAGTACGTGTCGTGGATCCCCTGGAGCAGGCGGCGTGACTCGCTGTCTTCTTCGTACACCGCCGCCCAGGAGGACAGCCACAGGTCGAAGGCCTCGTCCTTCCAGACCTCGAACGAACGCGGGTCGACGATCGTCGGCTGCCGAATCTCCTCGCCCGGGAACACGCCCCAGGTCACCGCGTTGACCGAGTCGCAGTTGCTGCAGGCCGTACCGGACCGGTCGATCGCGTGGTACGTCAGGCTCGGCTTCCGGTCCAGTGCGGCCAGTAGCGGCGACACGTGCTCCGGCGCCACGAAGAACTCCAGGTACGCCTTCTGGTAGACGCGGCCCCCGGCGCCGCCCCAGCCGACCGCGGGATCGTCGGACGCGGCGCCGTTCACGCGCGGCTGCGAGTTGATCGTCAGTAGCCCCGCCAGGTTCAGCCGCACGAGTGCGTTGCGCAGCGGTTCGCTCTCCAGGTCCAACGGCCAGTCGTACCAGGGGATCCCGTCGACGTCACCGCGGCAGAACCCCGCGAACACCTCGCGCACCTGGTCGATCGAGTGCAGCTCGCGGCCCCAACGCTCACGGGCGACATCGGCCTTGATCGGGCGAAACGCGAGATGGTGGTCGCCGAGGTCGCCAAACGCGGGTGAACCGGCATCGCCCCAGCGCCCGTTGGGGAACTCGTCCCAGTCCTGGGTCCGGGCGAGGTAGCTCTTCGGCCGGTTGGCCCAGAAGATCGGGCGAACGTCCTCCCTGGGGCGCTGAACCGCCGTCGCGCTCCGCCACGGCAGGACCCGCTCGATGCGCTCCGGCACGATGCCGAGGCGGTCGAGGATGACCTGCACCGAACGCTCCAGGTTCAGGGTGTAGAAGTGAAGGCCGGGCGCGCCGCCGTCGAGCAGCCGGCGACAGATGCCGGTCAACAGGTCCTGGCCGTACTCGCGCACGGACGCGTCGTGAAACCGCCGCGCCTCGATCTCGCCGACGATCTCGGGCGGCGCACTGGCGCCGAAGCCCGTGATGCGCTGAAAGGACAAGTATCCGTTGATGGGCGCCAGTCCCGGAACGATCGGACAGTCCACGCCGCGCTCCCGGCAGTCCGCAAGGAAGCGGAAGTACAGCCCCGGCTCGTAGAACATCTGCGTGATCACGAAGTCCGCTCCGGTCGCCACCTTCTCGGCCAGATGGTCGAGATCGCGCTCCCGGCTCGAAGCCTCCGGATGACCTTCCGGGTAGCCGCCGACACAGATTCCAAAGTGGTCCCCGTGCTCTTCGCGGATGAACCGCACCAGGTCCGAAGCGTGGGAAAAGCCGTCGGCGACGGGCGACCAGGCGCCGCCGCCCCGCGGGGGATCGCCACGCAAGGCCAGGATGTTGCCGATGCCGCGCTCGCGACAGTTCTCGAGCACGGCCGCGATCTTCCGGCGCGGCATGTTGGTGCAGGTCAGGTGCATCATCGTCTCGATGCCGAGCACGTTCTCGATCGTGCTCGCGAGCTCGAAGGTAAGTTCAGCGGTGCTGCCCCCCGCGCCCCAGGTCACGTCGACGAACGCCGGCTCCAGCCGTCCCATGCGCTCGATGCGCGCGTAGAGGTTCTCGATCCCCGCCTCCGTCTTCGGAGGGAAGAACTCGAACGAGTAGAACGGCCGTCTCTCGGACGCCGCGGTACGCAGCTTGTCGATCAGTTTCACGCCGGGTCGGATCCTACGCTGACCGCCGCCGCATGGGCAGTCAGAAGGGGACTGCGTCGTCCGCTTCGGCCCACTCGCCGGCGAGCCGCTCAGCCTGCTGCACGAGCCCCGGCGCCTTCAGTCTCTCGGCCATCGCCGCCAGTTCAGGGGCGGGTCCTCGCCAACGAAGCTCGTCGACGGAACCGCTGACCGGCGCATCGCGCACCAGCGTGGCGAGCTCGCGGAACAGCTCCGCGGCTTCGCGTTCCTCCCTGAGCGTCGCCGCCAGCCGATCCCGGCTGCGCACCTTGACCGCCCACTTCCACGGTTCGTCCGGAATCTCCTCCAGGTGGACATAGTGCGCCAGCACGGTGGCCGCCGACTTTGCGCCCCACCCCCGCAGGCCCGGGAATCCGTCCGCGCTGTCGCCGACAAGGGCGAGATAGTCGGGGATCGACTCCGGCTCCACCCCGAACTTGTCCCGGACGCCGTCGGCGTCCCAGCGCAGGCCGCGCCGCCGGTCGACCTGCACTACCCGACCGCCCCGGCCGGCGTCGACGCACTGGGCCAGGTCCTTGTCCGGCGTGCAGATGCGGATCTCGACGACCCGCTCATCCGCGGCCGCCATCGCGGCGCCGCTGGCGAGCCCATCGTCCGCCTCGTGCTCCACCATCGGCCAGACCGTGACGCCCAGCGCGTCCAGGGCGTCCTCGAGCACCGGGAACTGAGCCAGAAGCTCCGGCTCGATCCCCTCGCCGGTCTTGTAGCCGGGCCACATCTCGTTGCGGAACGACTCGATCACCTGGTCGGTCGCCACCGCCACATGGGTCGCTCCATCGCGGAACATGCCAAGCACGGAGAAGACGACTCCACGCACCGCTCCCACCTCGAGCCCGTCCTCGTTGCGATAGCTCGGCGCACCGAAATGGTGGCGGAAAAGCTCGTAGGTGCCGTCGATCAGGTGGACGTACATGGCGGGCGCCGCACAGGGGTGACTCCGGCAAGCTACCATCAGCCGCCATGGCCCGATTCGCCGCCCTGTTCTGGACCGTCTGCACGGCCGCCGCCCAGCCCGCGGCGGCCGCCGTCCAACTGCCCGGCGATCCCCTCGCCGGCTCGGGCGACGTCGCGAGGACGCTGCTGCCGGCGTCCCAACTGCTGGCCGGTGAACTCCCGACACCTGTGGACAACGCGGCCTTCGCCCTGCCGGAGAACGCCGCGCCGCCGCGCCACGAGATGCGAGGCACGCTGCAGCTCTTCGGCGGCGGCGGAGCCTCCTGGGCCGTCCACCACGACACCTACCTGCGGGCGGACGAGCCGCCGATCGTCTCAGCCCTCCGCCGCATCCCGCGGCTCGACGTCGTCCTGGTCCAGAGCGGCTCCCACCTGGTGCCCGCCAACCGCGCGCTCCGCTACACCGGCGACGCCTACTGGAACGTCATCGTGGGTCCCGGCCGGATCTGGAGCGAGAACGGCGACGGCGGCAGGAGCCGGGCCTCGCTGCCGATCACACTGGTCGAGCGCAACCAGAACTGCGCCTACCACGGCGTCGTGTCCTTCCTGTTCGACGGCGGCGCCACCTCGCCGGCAGCCTTCCAGGCCACTCAGGAAACCTGCAAGTACTTCAAGTTCGACCTCTGGGTCGCGAGCCCCAGCCGCTTCACCGCCGGCGAGCCGCCCGAGGCGGACGCCGTGCTCGAGGCATACGCCGCCGAGGCCGCTTCGCGGCTGCCGGTCCGGCCGATCGAACGGATCCGGGACGACTACCCGCGCGCCCAGGTCTACCCGCAGGCCTTCGGCGGCGGCTTCGACCGCGAGCACCTCACCGCGTTCGGCGTCTCCTTCGGCGAAGTCCACTACCAGGGCCCGGTCCACACCCGCTACGGCGACTACCCGTATCCCGAGCAGATCCGGCTGCCGTCGTACTCCACCGCCAAGACCGCCGTCGGCGCCGTCGCGCTGATGCGGCTGGCGCAGCGGGACGGCTTCGAGGTGACCGAACTCGAACTCAGGGACTACGTGCCCAAGCCGCCCAGGGGCAGCTTCCGCGGGGTGACCTTCGAGCACGCCCTCGACATGGCGACCGGTCACTACTGGGACACGGGCGAACAGGACGACGAGAAGAACTCGACGACCGAGCTGAACTTCTTCGTGCCGGAGAACCGCAACCGCAAGCTGCGGGGCGCCATGGCCTATCCGACGAAGGAGCCGCCCGGAAAGCGCTGGGTGTACCACACGACCGACGCCTTTCTGCTGTCCGTCGCCATGAGCGGGTACCTCGGTCAGAAGGCGGGCGCCTCGTCCAGGGAGCCCGCGGACCTGCTGGAGTTCCTGGCCGCCGAGGTCTACGGGCCACTGGGTGTCTCCGCCGGGGCTCTCCAGTCGCTGCGCACGGACAACCGGGCCGATGGCTACGTCTTCGGCGGCTACGGCATGTTCTGGACCCCGGACGACATCCTGAAGATCGCCGACCTGCTGAACGCCCAGCGCGGCCGGATCGGCGACCGGCAGGTGCTTCATCCGGGGATGGTGGCCGCCGCGATGCAGGAAGACGAGGACGACCGCGGCCTGGACGCCGTCCACAACGGCCACCCGAACAAGTACAACAACTCCATCTGGTCGCGGCAGATCCAGGTGACCGAAGGGACCGGCACGAAGCAGATCTGGGTGCGGCAGATGCTCGGCTACGGCGGCATCGGCGTGCTCATGCTGCCGAACGGCGCCGTCTTCTACTACTTCGGCGACAAGGACCAGCACGACTGGCTGCGTTCCGCGAGGGAGGCGTACAAGCTCCGATGACAAGACCAGCACCGGAGGGATCGAAGACGAGATCCCTCGACGGAACCGGCCCGTTCGCGGGCCTGCGGATCGTCGAACTCGCGGAGGGTGTCGCCGGCCCGTACTGCGGCAAGCTGCTTGCCGACCTCGGCGCCGACGTGATCAAGGTCGAGCCGCCCGCGGGCGACGCCGCCCGCCGGGCAAACGGCTCCGACCCGGAAGGCTCGCCGCTCTTCCTCTACTGCAACACGAGCAAACGGGGAGTCGTCCTCGACCCGGACGACGAGGACGATCGCGGCGCCCTCGACCGCCTCCTCCGGACCGCCGACGCCCTGATCGTCGACCGCGAACCGCCGGCGGAGACGCCGCCGGACCTGATCGTCGCGGCGGTCACGCCGTACGGCCTCTCGGGACCCCGCTCGGGAGCGCCCGCCGGCGAACTCACGCTCACCCACGGCGGCGGACTGGTCAACCAGATGCCGGCCCGCTCCCGCGACATCGACCGCGCACCGGTCGCCCTGGGCGGCCATCAGGCCGGCTACCACGCCGGCCTGGTGACCGCGTTGACGGTCGCCGCCCTCCTCTACGAACGCGGCCACGCCGGCGACGCCCGGGTCGACGTCTCCATGCAGGACGTGATGATCAGCCTGGTGGCGCCGCTTCTGGCCAGCGCCCGCTACCACGAGACGACCTGGTCGCGGGTGCCGGACCGCCCGCCGGCCATGGGCAGGCTGAAGACGAGCGACGGCTACGTCATCCTGAACGCCTTCGACGACCATCACTTCGAGCTCTTCCGCGAACTGATGGGCAATCCGGACTGGTGCCAGGGCGACGAGTGGAAGGACATGGCCTACCGCAGCCATCACCTGATGGAGATCGCTCCCCAGGTCGACGCCTGGGCCCTCGAACAGAAGCGCGACGACCTCTACCACCGTGCCGCCAAACTGGGCATTCCGGTGGGGCCGATCCACGACGCCGCGGACGTGATGCGCTACCAGCAGTACGCCGCCCGCGACTACTTCGTCGAAGTGGACCACTCGAGCACCGGGGCCAAGCGCTATGCCGGCTGGCCATACCGGATGGGCGCCTCCAGACCGAAAGTGTCGCGCCCGGCGCCGCGGCTCGGCGAACACTCGAGCGAGGTCCTCGCCGAAGTCGCCGCGGCCGGCAACGGCGCTCGGGTCGCCGCCGGCTCCACCCCAACCGCCCCGCCCGCGACGCGCAAGCTCCCGCTCGAGGGCATACGCGTGGCCGAGTTCGCCTGGGTGTGGGCGGGTCCCTACGCAGGCGTCCTGCTGTCCACCCTGGGCGCCGAGGTGATCAAGGTCGAGGGGCCCAAGCGTCTCGACCTGACGCGCCGCTCCGTCGTCTGGCCCCGCGCGGAGGAGGTACCACTTAAGATCGGTGAGGACGCCGGCATGGCGTTCAACACGATGAACCTGAACAAGCGGTCGCTGGCCCTGGACCTGTCGCAGGCGGAAGGCCGCGAACTCGCCCTGCGCCTCGCCGGCGAGTGCGACGTGATCTACGACAACATGCGTCCCGGCGCCATGGTCAAGCTCGGCCTCGACCACGAGAACCTCCGCCGCGCGAACCCGGAGCTCATCGTGGCCTCCTCGTCGGGACGCGGCCACGGCGGACCGGAAACCGAGTACCTCGGCTACGCGATGGTCCACCAGGGCGTGGCCGGCGGAGCCTGGATCTCCGGCTACCCGGACGATCACCCGACCCACAGCGGCGGCGACGTCGACCTGATGAACGCGATCACGCTCGCCTTCTCGATCGTCGCCGCCCTGCATCACCGGGGCCGCACCGGCGAAGGCCAGTTCATCGACTACTCGCAGTGCGAGGGTGTGAGCTCGATCCTCGGCGAGATCCTCCTCGAGTACGAGATGACGGGGGAAGTCCCGGAACGCGCCGGCAACTCGCACCGCCGTTCGGCGCCCCACGGCGTCTATCGCTGCTGGGGAATCGACCGCTGGCTCGCCATCGAGGTCCACAGCGACGAGGAGTTCGCCCGGCTAACGGCGACGATGGGCCGGCCAGAGCTTGCCGAGGACCCGCGCTTCGCAACCGCAACGGCCAGGAAGCAGAACGAGACGGAACTCGACGCGATCGTCGGCGCATGGACCAGGGAGCGGGATCGCGACTGGATGGCGCGCGAGCTCTTGCGGGCCGGCGTCGCCGCCGCTCCGTCGCGCGATGCCCGCGACCTCTACGCCGATTCGCACCTGCGGGCCCGGGGCTCCTTCGCCACCGTCGAGCATCCGGAGTGGGGAGACCTGGAACTCGTCGGGCCGCCGTTCCGTATCGCGGGCCGCGATCTCAGCCCCCGCCGGGCGCCCCTGCTCGGCGAGCACACCGATGTCGTCCTCGCCGATGTCCTCGGGCTCTCCGCCGACGAGATCGCCGCCTGCCGTGGCCGCGGCATCGTCGCCTGAGCCCGCTACACTCTGCCCTCACCCACTCACATCCCGGGAGGTCCTCAGTGACTCGACTCACCCGAACGTCGCTCAACGTCGCGACCGCGGCCGCAATTGCCGCTGCCCTGCTCTTCGCTCCACCGGTCCCCGCCTTCGCCCAGGACGGCGAGTCGGTGACGGTCGACATCATGAGCCGCTATCGCGTCGCCCCGAACATCACCTATCTGACAGCCGACGGCTACGAGTCGAAGCTGGACGTGATGACTCCCCGCGGCCAGGGGCCCGTCCCGACCCTGATCTACATCCACGGCGGCGGCTGGGTCGGCGGCACGAAGGAATCCAGCGTGCTGCGCGCCCTCCCCTACCTCGAGATGGGATGGGCCGTGGTCAACGTCGAGTACCGGCTCGGCCGCAACGCGCTCGCGCCCGGCGCCGTCGAGGACTGCCGCTGCGCTCTGCGCTGGATCTACGAGAACGCCGAGGACTACAACATCGACACCTCCCGGCTGGTGGTGAGCGGCGCCTCCGCCGGCGGCCACCTGTCGCTTACCACGGGCATGCTGCCGGCCTCCGCCGGTCTGGACCGGCTCTGCCCCGGCCGCGACGCGGACCGCCCGGGCTGGGCCGCGGCGGACGAGTACGAGATGCCGGTCGCGGCGATCGTCAACTGGTTCGGGATCACCGATGTCGGCGACCTGCTCGAAGGCGTCAACGCGAAGAGCTACGCCGTCGCCTGGATGGGTTCGAAGTCCGACCGCATGGAACTCGCCAGGCGCGTGTCGCCGTTGACGTACGTCCGTTCCGGACTGCCGCCGATCCTGACGATCCACGGCGACGTCGACAACATCGTGCCCTACCAGCACGCCCTCGACCTGCACGCCAAGCTCGACAAGGCGGGTGTCGCGAACAAGATCCACACCGTGCCCGGCAAGGGCCACGGCAACTTCAGCCCCGACGAGCAGCAGGAGATCTTCCGGGTCATCCGGGCCTTCCTCGACCAGCACGTGACCGGCGGAGGCGGCGCAAGCACCGGCGCCGAGTGACGGTTCCCACCGGGTGCGACGGCGCGCCCGACCTCTGCACCCGCACCGCCGTCGACCTCGCCGGGCTACTGGCCCGCGGCGAGGTCTCGGCGGTCGAGGTGCTGGACGCCCACCTCGGCTGGATCGACCGGCGCAACCCGGAACTCAACGCGATCTGCACGCTCGACCGCGACCACGCCCTCGAACAGGCGCGGGCCGCCGACGAGTTGCGTCGCCGCGATCCGGAAGCCGCGGCCGCGAAGCCCCTTCTCGGTCTGCCGACCGCGATCAAGGACCTGGTCCCGACGAAGGACATCCGCACGACCCTCGGCTCGCCGATCTTCGCCGACAACGTCCCTGACCTCGACGCCCTGATCGTCGAACGGATCCGCGGCGCCGGCGCCGTCGTCATCGGCAAGACGAACACCCCGGAGTTCGGCGCCGGCTCACAGACCTTCAACCCCGTCTTCGGCAAGACCCGCAACCCCTGGGACGCCAGCCGCACCTGCGGCGGTTCGAGCGGCGGCGCGGCTGCCGCCCTCGCGAGCGGCATGCTGCCCATCGCCGACGGCAGCGACCTCGGCGGCTCGCTACGCAACCCGGCCAGTTTCTGCGGCGTCGTCGGCTTCCGACCGACGCCGGGTCGCGTGCCGCGGGTGCCTCCCGAGCAGGGCTGGGACGATCTCGCCGTTCTCGGGCCGATGGGCCGCAACGTCTCCGACGCCGCGCTCCTGTTCTCCGTCATCGCCGGGCCGGACCCGCGGGATCCCATCTCCCTGGTCCGACCCTCGGAGCCCTTCCACCCCGTCGAACCGCTCGACCTGCACGGCCTCCGTCTCGCCTGGACCCCTGACCTCGGCCTCTACCCGGTCGAACGGGAGGTAGTTCAGGTCTGCGAAGGGGCCTTGCCTGTGTTCCGCAACCTGGGCGCCGACGTCGAGGACACCGCGC
Organism: Candidatus Multivorans sp.; assembly: GCA_965220845.1. Lineage (GTDB taxonomy): Bacteria > Acidobacteriota > Thermoanaerobaculia > Multivoradales > Multivoraceae > Multivorans. Next base: position 1,351,101 of record CBDCRA010000005.1, on the reverse strand, counting down.
CCGATCTATCCGGGGCCGACACCATCTTCCGCACCCTGCGCGCGAACCTGTTCGCCGACAAGCTGGGGGCGCTTTTCCCCGAGCGCTGTTCGCAGATGAAGGACACCGTGATCGAGGAGATCGAACGTGGCCTGGCGCTCACGGGCCCGGACATCGCGACAGCCCAGGCCGAGCGCACCCGCCTCCACTGCCGCGTAATCGAGTTCTTCAAGCGCTACGATGTCCTTCTCCTGCCCACGGTCCAGGTTCTTCCCTTCAACGTCGATGAGCCCTACCCGACGGAGATCGAAGGCCAGCCAATGACGAGCTACACCGACTGGATGGCCTCCTGCTACTCGATCACCGTCACCGGCTGCCCGGCGATCTCCGTGCCGTGCGGAGTCGGTCCTTCGAGCCTGCCGGTCGGCCTTCAGATCGTCACGCCACGGGGAACGGACCGCCGAACCCTTGCCATCGCGTCTACGTTCGAGGCGGCGAGGGCCACCGACACCGTCCCCTAGACTCCCGGAATGACCCTTGCGGTCCAGGGAGTCATCACACTGATCGACGGACGGCCAGGTTCGCCACGATCGTGGCGACCAGCGGTTCATCCCCGCAGCCGCTCTGCTTCACCTCCGCTCGTAGGTGTACAGCCTCCGCCCGCTCGCGGACACGGTTTCCACATGGCGGATCGCCGCATACGGCTCGAGCGCCGCTTCCCATGCCTCCGGCGTGTAGTCGGCGAAGCGATCGCCGCGCAACGTGAGCAAGTCGTCTACCCTCGGGTCGCCCTGGGGAACAAACTCGACCAGTCCGCGCGGAGCGAGGGAGACGAGCCACGCGGCAATTCGAGGCAACGGCACGTTGCGGCCGATGGCCAGGTGGTGTAGCACGGCCAACGCCACCAGGGCGTCAGCGCTCCGGGAACGGCGCGCCAGCGAACGCCTCTCTGTCTGAGACCAGCCCTGGTCGGGCGACGGGTTGGCGAGGTCCTGGTAGAGGGGCAGGAATCGCAGGCGATCCGAACGCGCTCGGGCGCAGGCGCTCTCCAACGCGCCGAAGTCGGAGTCGAAGCCGATCACGCTGCGAACGCCCTCCTCCAGGGCGATCGCGGCGAACTCGCCCGTGTTGCAGCCGAGATCCCAGAGCTGCTCCGGCGGTGCCTTGGCAATGAAAGAGCGAACCGATTCAGCCTTGCGCGAGGCTTCGCCCGTGTCGTAGCTCGTCAGCAGGGAGTAGTCGCTCCAGGTCGTGTCCGTGCCCTTGGGTTCAAGACCCTTGATCCAGCGCCGAAGCTGGGTCAGGAGGCCCCGGTATGCGTTGCGAGGCAACGGGCGTCTCTCCGTCCGTTTCGCCGCATCGCTGCGCGAGTCGGCTCGCCGTTCGAAGCGAAGCGGCAGCAGGACATGGGCCTGCATTCTCGGTGACAAGCGCTTCCGACGCGGCAGCAAAGCCGCCAGTTCGCGGCCCGGGACCCCCTCCTGCATTCCGCGATACCAGGCGTTGTGAGGTACACCGAGCTCCGAGGCCAGCAACAGGGGGTTCAGGAACTGTTCGCAGAACTGCGAATGGCCCTCCCAGTACTCGCCCTCGCGGTAGCGCCGCAGCGACAGCCAGTCGATGAACACCGGCTTGGCGCCCTTGAACTGCACGTTGTAGGCGCTCGCGTCGGAGAGCGAGATGCCCCGGTCGAGCAGCCGGATTTGTGTTTCCAGGTGGTGGAGTGCCGCCTCCTTGAGCAGCGAGAAGGGCCACTCGTACGGATAGGAGATGAAGGGCAGCCGGGGATGCTCCAGGACCAACCCCCCGGGCGGTGGCAGGACGCCGGCCTCGACCGGATCCACTTCCTCCGCCGCCACCAGCCCCCCCTCGACGACCAGTGCATCGACGAGACCGCACGCCCGCACATGGCGGTACTCCTCGACCGCTACCGGGGCGACGCTTCGGAAGATGCGGCCGTCCCGGCCCTCGATCACCTGCCCCGCCGGATCGCGGAAGGAGGAAGGCTCGGCCTGGGACTCGGTCGCAGCCCCGGCCCGCACTATTCGGACTCGGGCTCGTCGGTGCTGCCGAAGCCGAAGAAGGCCTGAATGCGCCGCCAGTAGAACTTGAAGGCGAGCGCTCCGGCCGCCACGCCTCCGATGACCGCCTGCAGGATCATGCTGCCCGACGCCGGATCAAGGTAGGCATGGGCCGCCTGCGGCACGCTCAATGCCAAACCAAGGGCAGTCACCAAGGCAACCAGAAGGCTGGTTTGATTCTTCGCCATTCGTCTCGCTCCCCGGGGACGCTGCCCGTCACCCCTGTGAACAGTGCGTGAAGACGAACAGATCCGGGGCGTTTCGTCAAGCGATCCGGACCCTTTCAACATCGGCCTGAGTCAACCCTTGCCCGCAGGCGACGCGCGGGCCGACGCCGACGGGAGATGCGAGCTGCGGACGGCGACTCGCAGACGCCGCACGTCGGTCAACGCCGCCATCTTCGGTCAAGCGTCAGCACTGTTAGCCCGGCACGCGTGTAGTCGTCGGCGATCAGACGGTCTAACAGGCCCGCACCCCCTGACGCTTCGAGGGCCGTCAACACAGCATGTCCGTTGAGGGGCGACAAGAGACCGCTTCGAAGGACGTCGAGCAGTCCGGCGCGAGCCTCGGGTTTCGACACCCGGTAGTGGTGCTGAACCGCCACGTACGCCTCGCCGATCACCTGGTTCGAGGCAAAGATCTCGCTGCCCTCCTGCTCCACCAGTCGAATCAGCCCCGCTACGCAGTCCAGGAATTCCTCCCTGGGTTCACCGGTGAGCAGGCGCACCAGAATGGAGGTGTCAATCCCGAAGCGTCGCCTCATGCGACTGCGAGCGGAACGCTTCGAGGTCGAACGCGCCGCGGCTCCGGTCCAGGCTGTCGCTCAGAGGTGCGAGGCGGTCGTGGCGGATTCGCTGCGGGCGCAGGCGGAAGCCATCGGAACTCTCGACCAGCTCCAGGCGGTCTCCCGGCCCTACTCCGAGCGCGTCGAGGACCCGGGCCGGGAACGTGACCTGACGCTTCGATGTGATCTTGACGATCATCCGCTCTCCTTACCGAACACCGTACTCTGGTAAGGCGAACGGCGTCAAGTCCCGTGACCCGGACTGCCGCACTGAGCCCAGGCCGTAGGATTGCCGCCCGCTCGGCGGATAGCAACGACACAGCCCAACAGAAAGGGAGATTCTCAGTGGACATCGCGAACAGGATCATGGTCGTCACCGGCGGCGCCTCCGGAATCGGCAAGGCGCTCGCCGAGGCGTTTCATCGCGAGGGGGCGCGGCACGTCGTCGTTGCCGACCTGGACGAGAAGGGAGCCAAGGAAGTCGCCGAGGCCATCGGCGGCACGGGCGTCGGACTGGACGTGGCCGACGAGGGCGCCGTGCGCGACCTGGTCGCGGCGACGCAGGCGAACATCGGCCCGATCGACCTCTTCATGTCGAACGCGGGCTACGTCACGATCGGCGGGCTCGAGGTGCCGAACAAGGAGATCAACGACATGTGGGACGTCCACGTGATGTCCCACGTCTACGCGGCCCGGGCTGTCCTGCCGTCAATGATCGAGCGCGGCGAGGGCTACATCATGAGCACCGCCTCGGCGGCCGGGCTCCTGACCCAGCTCGGTTCGCTCGCCTATTCGCTGACCAAGCACGCGGCGGTGGCGCTGGCCGAGTGGATCGCGATCACTCATGGCCACCAGGGCATCCGCGTCTCGGTGCACTGCCCGCAGGCCGTGCGCACGAACATCGGCGCCAACAGCCCGAACCCGCAGCGCCGGGATGCCCTGTCCGTCGGCGTCGCTTCGGGAGACGGCGTGTTGACCTCCGAGCAGGCGGCCGATGCCTGCATCGACGCGGTCCGCGCGGAGCGGTTCTGGGTGCTTCCCCACCCCGAGGTCGCCGAGTACGTCCGGCGCAAGGCGACCGACATCGACCGCTGGCTGCACGGCATGCGGCGGTTCCAGGGACGGCTCTACGAAGGCAGGCAGCTCCCCGGCGACTGGTTCACCGACTCCCAGGGCGAGTGACGTGACCCCGTCCGACGATCCGGTCGTCGCGAGCCGGAAGGACGGCGTCGCCGAGATCGTGCTGAACCGGCCCGCTCGCCGCAACGCCGTGACCGGGCCGCTGGCGAAGCGGCTGCACGATGAGATCGTCGCGGCGACCGAAGACGACGAGGTCGCCGTGCTGCTGATCCGCGGCGCCGGCGGGGCCTTCTGCTCCGGCCTCGACCTCGGCGAGTTCAGGGCCGACCCGCCGCCCGAATGGATGCCGGACTTCAGCGGCCTGTGGCTCGACGTCCACGCGGCGCTCTACGACTGCCCGAAGCCGGTCGTCGCGGCGCTTGAACGATTCGCGATCAACGGCGGCTCCGCGCTGGCGCTCGCGGCCGACCTGCTGGTCGCCGGCGAGCAGGCTTTCCTGCACGTCGGCGAGATCCAGATGGGCATGGCCGCGCCAATGAACATGGCCTGGCTGCGGCTGCGCCATCCGGAGAGCGTGGCAGCCCGGCTGGCGATTGTTGGCCGTCGCTACGCGGGACCCGAGCTTGTCGCAATGGGCGTGGCGACCGAAGTCGTGGCCGACGACGCCGTGCTCGACCGGGCTCGGGAACTTTCCGCGACGATCGCCGGTTATCCCCCGAGCGGGGTCCAGGCAATCAAGTCCACCGTCATCCGAGGTCGGCCGGCCGCGTCCGGGCGCGAGTGGTTCGCGCAGCTTCGCGGCGGCTGAGAGTCACGGGACGAACCGGGGCTTCGGACAAGCCGCGGGCAGGACGCCCGCGCTCGCAGGACGGACAGCGGCCGGCCGGTCGCGGTAGGATAGGGGACTAATGACGGCCTTCTCATTAGACGACAAATACACGCTCACTGAAGGCCGCGTCGCAATCACCGGTGTCCAGGCTCTCGTCCGGCTACCGATGGACCAGCACCGCCGCGACCGGGAAGCCGGTCTGCGGGTTGGCGCCTTCATCAGCGGCTATCCCGGCTCGCCGCTTGGGGAATACGACAAGCAACTTCAGCGAGCGAACAGGCTGCTGGCGGACCACGACGTGGTCTGCCAGCCGGCCATCAACGAGGAGACGGCGGCGACCGCGATCTACGGCGCCCAGCTCCTGGAACGTTTTCCCCACGAACGCTTCGACGGCGTAGTCGGCATCTGGTACGGCAAGACGCCCGGCGTCGACCGCACCGGCGACGCGTTCCGCCACGGCAACTTCATCGGCACCGGCAAGCACGGCGGCGCCCTGGTGCTGGCCGGCGACGACACCGCCTGCAAGAGCTCGACGATCCCCGGCGACAGCACGATCAGTCTCTTCGACCTCTCGATCCCGGTGCTGTATCCGGGCGACCCGGCCGAGGTGCTGGACTTCGGCCTGCACGGGATCGCCCTGTCGCGGTACGCCGGCCTGTGGACCGCGCTCAAGATCGTGACCAACGTCGCCGATGGCGGTGCCGTGATCGACCTGCCGCATCCCCGGCCACCGGTGCTGCCCGACCTCGACATCGGCGGCCGCCGCTTCGAGAAGCAGCTCGACATGCGGCTCCTGCCGCCCTACTCGATCGAACTCGAGCGGCAGATCTTCTCCGAGCGCACGGCAGCCGCCCTGGCCTACGTCCATGCCAACGGCCTCGACAGCATCCGCTGCGCCAGCCCCGGCGACCGCATCGGCCTGGTCGCGGCCGGCAAGCCCTACCGCGACCTGCGTCTGGCGCTCCAGCTTCTCGGCCTGGACGAGGCCGCGCTCGACCGCCACGGCATCCGCGTGCTCAAACTCGGCTGCATCGCGCCGATCGAGCCGCGGCGCCTGCGCGAGTTCGCCGAGGGCCTCGAAGAGATCGTCGTCATCGAGGACAAGCGCGGCTTCGTCGAGACGCAGATCCGCCAGGTCCTCTACAACCTGCCCGACCGGCCCCTGGTTGGTGGCAAGGAAACGCCCGCCGGCGAGACGCTGTTCCCGATGCACGGAGAACTCGAAGGCCACGACATGGCGCGCATTCTCGGCGCCTACCTGGAACAGCGCCTGCCGGGCGCCGTACCGGCCGAGAAGCTGGCACATCTCCGGGCCGGCGCCGAGTCCGCCGAGCTGGCCACGAAGCTGCCGGCCGCGCTGCCCCGCATGCCCTACTTCTGCAGCGGCTGCCCCCACAACACGTCGACCCAGCTTCCCGAGGGGTCGGACGTCGCGGGCGGCGGCATCGGCTGCCACGCGATGGCGATGTGGATGGACAGGGGCGTGAGCTGGCTGCCGCAGATGGGCGGCGAGGGCGCCTGCTGGATCGGTCTGGCGCCGTTCACCGAGCAGGAGCACGTGTTCCAGAACGTCGGCGACGGCACCTACGCCCACTCCGCCAGCAAGGCGATCGAGGCCTGCATCGCCGCGGACCTCCACATGACGTTCCGCATCCTCTACAACTCGGCCGTCGCCATGACGGGAGGTCAGGACGCGGTGGGGCTTCTCAGTTCGATGGGCGTCGCCAGGCAGCTTCAGCTCCAGGGCATGAAGCGGGTCGTCCTGGTGACCGAGGACCTGGAGCGCTTCCCCCATCGGGACGACAGCGGGGTCGAGATCCGGCACCGTCGTGACTACGACCAGGTCCTCAGGGAACTGCGGGCAATCAAGGGCCCGACGGCCGTGGTCTACGACCAGCAGTGCGCGGCCGAGAAACGGCGCGAGCGCAAGCGCGGAATCCAGGAGACGCCGAAGCAGCGGGTCTACATCAACCCGGCCGTCTGCGAGGGTTGCGGCGACTGCGCGGCGAAGTCGAATTGCCTGTCCGTCGCGCCGCTGGAGACCGAGTACGGCCGCAAGACCCAGATTCACCAGTCGTCCTGCAACCTGGACTACTCCTGCATCGAGGGCGACTGTCCCGCGTTCATGACCGTCGAACTGGGCGAAGGCACCAAGCCGGTCCGCCGTGCCGCCGCGGCGCCCCTCGCCGAGGACGAGACGCCGGAACCCGTCCGTCAACTGCCGGACGACGCCACCTTCCGGGCGCTGCTCGTGGGCATCGGCGGCACCGGCGTAGTTACGGTCGACGCGATCCTCGTCACCGCGGCCCTGATGGAGGGCAGGTACGCGGTCCACCTCGACCAGACCGGTCTGGCCCAGAAAGGCGGCGCCGTCGTATCGAACCTGCTGCTCAGCCGCGGGCCGATCCCCCGAGCCAACAAGCTCGGCGACGCCGAGGCGGACCTGGCGCTCTCCTTCGATCTGCTGGCCACGATCGCGCCCGACAACCTGAAGCGGTTCTCGCAGGACACGACGGCCGTAGTCGGCAACACCGCCGGCATCAGCCCGGCGGCCGTGATCACGGACAGCGCCGCCCGGATGCCCCCGCTCGACGATCTGCGCAAGCGGCTGGCCCTGTTCACCGACAGCGACCGCAGCTACTTCGTGGACGCCGAGGCCGCCACCGAGCGGCTGCTCGGCAACAGCGTCACCGGCAACATTTTCCTGGTCGGCGCAGCTTACCAGCAGGGCCTGCTGCCGCTCCAGGCGCGCTTCATCGAGCAGGCGCTGGTGGCGAACGGCGTTGCCGTCGAAGACAACATCCAGGCGTTCCGCTACGGCCGCCTGTCCGTCGCCGATCCGGAGCGGTTCCGGCGCGCCGCCGGACTCGCCGAGCCGGAGGCGCCGACCGCGGCGGCGGCGGCGGATGCCGCCCGCGAGCGCCTCGAGCGCTGGGCGCCAAACCTAAGGCCGAAGCTCGACGCGCTCCTCGCCGCCGCGCCGCGGGGAGGGTCGCTCGACCGCCTCCTGCCCGGCCGCGTCGCCGACCTGCTGCTCTACGGTGGGGGCTTCGCCGAGCGCTATCTCGGCTTCGTCGGCGAGGTCGCCGACGCAGAGGAGTCGAAGGTGCCGGGCCACACCGCCGTACGCGAAGCGGCGGCCCGATACGGCTTCAAACTGCTGGCGGTCAAGGACGAGTACGAAGTCGCCCGCCTGTGGATCCAGGACCCGACCTGGGACCAGGTCGCCCGCGACTACGACGGCTCGCTCACACGCCAGGTCCTGCTCCACCCGCCGACGCTGCGCCGCTTCGGCTGGAAGCGGAAGATCCGCCTGGGGGCCTGGTCGCGTTCAATGTTCCGGCTGCTGTACGCGGCGCGCGGGCTTCGCGGCACGGCGCTCGACATCTTCGGAGCGACCAGGCACCGCCGCCTGGAGCGCGGGCTGTTCGACTGGTACCGCGGCCTGGTGCACGGCGCCCTCGAACGGCTCGACGCGAACTCCGCGCCGACGGTCGTCGAGCTCGCCGAACTCCCCGACTCGATCCGAGGCTACGAGGGCGTCAAGGAGCGCACGGTCGCCACGGCCAGATCACGCGCGAGACAGCTCCAGCGCCAGCTCGACGAAGAGCCTGTCGGCTCCAGGGTCGCCTGAAACGGCGCCCGCGCTAGGATCCCTCGCCGTGACGACCCGACGGATTGCGTCAACGCTCCGGGTTCTGCCGGCTCTGCTCGTGGCCGTTGCCACGCACCTTCCGGCCCAGACCGCACACCCGGTGCTGAGCGGCTTCGCGCCCATCGACGACTACATTCTCGAGGTCGACGGCCAGGCCGACTCCGATGCTCGGCTGTACCTCTCGCAGCGTGCCGCCGCGATGCTGATCCTGAGCGATGCCCTGGGTGAGCCGCTCCTTCTGTGGGCCCGCAGCATGGCCGTGGACCAACTCCAGGGCTCCGATCTACTGACGTCCGGGCCCGGCTACGACGTGGTTGCCGAACCGGGCAAGACCTACCTCGGCGAGGCCACACCGGACCAGACCACGATCGTCCTGCCAATCGAGGGCCGGGACGTGAAGGTTCTCCCACGCCCTCCCCTGATCGGCGACCGCACCCTGGGCGAACTGCTCGAACACTCACCCGGCTACCGCGTCGGCATGGACGCTTTCCAGCCGAACGCCGCTGCCATGGCGGCACTCCGCGACACCGAAGCGGCTCGAGTCAGAGTCTTCTTCGGCTCCTGGTGCGGCGTGTGCAAACAGGTGCTGCCGAACCTCCTCGAGGTCAACGCCGGACTTGAAGGCACCCAGGTCACCTTCGAGTACTACGGGCTGGCTTCGCCTCCGGCCGGCTGGGAAGACCCGGAAGTCAAGGGCAACGAAGTGACGGGCCTGCCGATGGCGATCGTCTATCGCAACGGCCGGGAGGTCGGTCGCTTCGGCGGGGCGAATGAGTTCGCCCAGCCTGCGCGGGTACTGCAGGCTCTACTCGCCAGCGCGCGGTAGGCCTGTCGACATGGTGCCGGTCTCTGCCGGCGCGTCTTGAGGCCACCTGCAGCGGCGACCGGCGGGGCGCCGGCGCACCCGGAGGGCGAAACGCTTCGCCGGGGCTCGGCTTACTCCAGCGCCAACGCCACCAGGGCCGGGATTTGTTCCCCGCGGCCCGCGCCGACGGTAAAGGCCACGTACTGCCGCCCTTCGTGGAGGTAGGTCATCGGCGTGCCGTGCGGGGTCGGTTCCACGCGATGCTCCCAGAGCTTGGCGCCGTCCCGCTTGTCGTAGGCGCGGATGTGGCCGGCGTTGCCCATGAAGGTCATCCGGCTCGGGTCGTAGTCGGCCTGGATGATGAAGATCAGGTCCTTCGTCAGCACGAGACCGCCGTTCGAGAGGATGCCGTGGGAGGCACTGCCCAGGTCGGGCAGGTCGAGGTGGGCGATCGCGGGATGGTCCTTCGGCCCCGGACCGTGGGCGACCTGCCACAGGTGCTCGCCGGTGTTCAGGTCGATCGCGGTGATCCGGCTGTAGGGCGGCTTGACCAGGGGAAGACCGCGCGGCCCGTCCACGAGGTTGAGAGCATCGACGTAGCGGAACTCGGAGCGGGCCGCGTCGGCCGGCTGCACGCCGAAGCTCATCACCTTGGTCATCGACGGCACGTAGAGGATGCCGGCCTCGGGATCGACCGCCGCGCCCCTCCAGTTCGCCCCGCCGGCGGCGGACGGCAGCGTCAGCACGCCGAGCTTGCCGCCTTCCCTGACCTCGAGCGGCGGCGTGAAGATCGGCCCCAGCACGTAGTCCTCGGCGATCTCGAGCGCCTCTGCGCGCAGCTCCGGCGTGAAGTCGATCAGGTCGTCCTCGGTCATGCCGAGCCGCTCGAAGGGCGCGGGCTTCGTCGGCATCGGCTGGGTCGGCGAGCTCCACTCGCCGGGCACCGCCGTCTGCGGCACCGGGATCTCGTCGATCGGCCACACGGGCTCGCCCGTCTCCCGGTCGAAGACGTAGGTGAGGCCCTGCTTGCTGACAAGAGCCACAGCCTCGATCTCGCGGCCATCGACCGTGATGTCGACCAGGTTCGGGGCCGAAGCCAGGTCGTAGTCCCACAGGCCGTGGCGGACCGCCTGGAAGTGCCACTTTCGCTCGCCGGTGCGGGCATCGAGCGCCACCAGGCTCTCCGCGAACAGGTTGTCGCCGCGCCGGTGGCCGCCGTACCAGTCGTTCGTCGGCGTCGACACCGGCAGGTAGACGAAGCCGAGCTCGTCGTCGCAGCTCATCATCGTCCACACGTTCGTGTTCCCGGAATACTCCCAGGAACCGTCGAGCCAGGTGTCGTTGCCGAACTCGCCGGGCCGCGGAATCGTGTGGAAGATCCAGCGCATCTCCCCGGTCCGCACGTCGTAGCCGCGGACGTGGCCGGGCGGCATCTTCGGTCCCCGGGGACCGTCGGAGATGACCGAGCCGAGCACGATGACGTCGGCGCAGACGATCGGCGGCGCCGAGTGGGTGTACTGGCGCTCGTTGATCTCGCGGCCCAGGCCGACGGCGGTGTTCACCATGCCGCCGTCGCCGAAGGCCGGGTCGGGCTGGCCGGTCGTTCTGTCGAGCGAGATCAGGCGGCGGTGGTGGGCGGCGTAGATCAGGCGCTCGACGGCTTTGCCGTCGATCTCCCCGCGCCAGTACTCGAGCCCGCGCTGCTGGAAACCCGCGTTCGCCGGACGGCCGGCGTCGTAGCTCCTTGGGTCGTAGACCCAGCGGGTCTCACCGGTGCCCGGGTCGATCGCCGCCACCTGGCTGAGGGAGGTCGTGATGTAGAGGGCGCCGCCGATGTAGAGCGGCGTGCTCTTGTACATGCCGCCGCGGTACTCCGTGTCGGCCTCCGTCTCGACCGACGTCCAGCGCCAGACTTCGCGCAGCCGGTCGACGTTGGACGGGTCGATCTGGTCGAGGGGCGAGTACTTGGTCGACGCGCGGTCGGCGGCGTAGTGGCGCCACTTGCCGACCGCGTCGCCGCCAGGGCCGGGATCGGAGTCGCCGCCGCACCCGGAGGCCAGGATCAGCAGGACAGCTGCGCTCACGGCTATCGCAGAACCAGAAGCCGGCCAGAGGGCCGGCGCACCGGCAATCGATGAAGACGTGGAGGCGCGGGAGGCCTTGTTGAGCAACATCCGGCGAGTCTACGTGCCCATCCTGTACGCTAAGCGGCCTTCAGAAACAGGGCGTTAGAGGAGAACAAGACATGGCATGGGACTTCGAAACAGACGCTGAATTCCAGGACAAGCTGGACTGGATGGACGAGTTCGTCACCAACGAGATCGAACCGCTTCGATTCGTTCTCGGCAGTCCCTACGACCTCTCCTGCCCCAAGCGCCAGAAGCTGATCCCGCCGCTCCAGGAAGAGGTCAGGAAGCGCCAGCTCTGGGCCTGCCATCTCGGGCCCGAACTCGGCGGCCAGGGTTACGGCCAGGTCAAGCTGGCGCTGATGAACGAGATCCTCGGCCGCTCGCCGCACGCGCCGATCGTCTTCGGTTGCCAGGCGCCGGACTCGGGCAACGCCGAGATCATCGCCCACTACGGCACGGACGAGCAGAAGGCGCGCTACCTGCAACCCCTGCTCGACAACAGGATAGTCTCCGCCTACTCGATGACGGAGCCGCACGGCGGCTCGGATCCGAAGGTGTTCACGACCCGCGCCGTCCTCGACGGCGACGAGTGGGTGATCAACGGCGAGAAGTGGTTCTCCTCGAACGCCCGCTACGCCTCCCTGCTGGTCGTCATGGTGGTCACCGACCCGGACGCGCCTCCCTACAACAGGATGTCGATGTTCCTGGTGCCCAAGGACACGCCGGGCGTCAAGATCATCCGCAACGTCGCGGTCGGCACCGGCAACGAGGACGGCTCGCACGGCTACGTCCGCTACACGGACGTGCGGGTGCCCAAGGATCATCTGCTTGGCCAGCGCGGCCAGGGCTTCGTGGTCGCCCAGACCCGCCTCGGCGGCGGCCGCATCCACCACGCGATGCGCACGATCGCCAAGGTCCGCACTGCCTTCGACCAGATGTGCGAGCGGGTGCTGTCCCGGGAAACGCAGGGAGAACTGCTGGCGCAGAAGCAGCTCGTGCAGGAGAAGATCGCCGATTCCTGGGCGCAGATCGAGCAGTTCCGGCTCTTCGTGCTCCAGACCGCCTGGAAGATCGACAAGTACAAGGACTACCGGATGGTCCGCAAGGACATCTCGGCGGTCAAGGCGGTCATGCCGAAGGTCTACCTCGACGTCTTCTCACGGGCGCTGATGATCCACGGCTCGCTCGGCGTCTCGAACGAGATGACCTTCTCGGCGGGCGTCGTCGATTCGTTCCACATGGCCCTTGCCGACGGACCGACCGAGGTCCACAAGATCACGGTGGCGAAGCAGATCCTCCGCGAGTACGCGGGCACGGACGACCTCTTCCCGACCACCCACCTGCTCAAGCTGCGGCAGGCGGCGTACGAGAAGTACGCGGACGCGCTGGAGCTCGAGGTCGCTGCTCTCTAGCAGCCAGCGGCGCACATTCACCACGTAGCGTTCCACGGCGCAAGCTGCTACATTCTGCTCGCCATGTTCAAGAACTTCATGTTTGCGATCGCGTACATTCTCGGCGCAGGTTGGTGGGCCAGTCAGGCCATGGTCGACGCGGCGGCCGGGTCCTGGTGGAACCTCCTCGCCTTCTTCGCCGTCCTGACCTTCTTCCTGGTCCGCGTCGGCTGCATGGGCGGCAGCGAGGAAGACGCCCAGAAGATGGGCAACGTCTTCTCGATCATCATCGCCGTGGCCTTGCTGGTCATCGCGGGGATGGGACTGGCCGGCGGCGACGGGAGCATCGCGAACGTGGTCTTCGCGCTCCTGTTCGCCGTCGTGGCCGGACTCGGCCTGCGCGCGACCGCCGCCGCGCACGCCTAAGACTACGGAGAAACGCAAATGCTCCTCGACCTCGCGAAGAACCGCCACACCCTGACTTTGGTGGCAGCCCTGCTGCTGCTCCCGCTTGGCGCATGCGGCGGCGCCGGCTCCGACGACGACCATGCGGACCACGGCCACATGGAAGGCGACATGGACCACGCCGAGGAAGCGGCCGACGACGGCGCGCCGCGCGTCTACTTCGTGGGGCTGGAGAACCACGCCACGATCCCCAGCCTGATCAACCTGCAGTTCGCGGCCGAGAACTTCATCATCGAACCGGTGGGTGACGGCGCGATCAACGAGGGCGCAGGCCACTACCACATCGCGATCGACGGGGAGTGCCTGGAGCCGGGCATCGTGATTCCCACCGCTGATCCGTGGATCCACTTCGGAGACGGCTCAGACTCGATCGAGATCGAACTCAGCCCCGGCGAGCACTACCTCTGCCTGCAGATCGGCGATGGCGAGCACCGGACGCTCGACGAGCCGGGCCTGTCGCAGTACATCATGGTGCACGTCGAGGAAGAGGCGGCGACCGAGTAGCCCCGCTACTCGAAAAAGAACGGGCTGGTCCAGGCGGCGCCGCCGTCTTTCTGGACCACGCGAAGGTAGAGATAGCCGCCAGTCTGAAACCCTGGCAGCGGCACGGTCAGGCTGCACTCCCGCTCACCTTCCCCGCATAGCGCCTCGCCCGTCAGGGCGCCCGCGCCGGCCGCGCCCTGGCGGCTGACGACTTCGATGCGCGCGATCTCTCCGGGCGCAACCGCCCGCACGACCAGCGTCGTTTGCGGCACGCCAGCGATCGGTCCTACCGTGCCCGCGGCGGCCGCGGCCGCGGGAATGTCCGCGCCGATCGGCCAGCCGGCGTAGCTCGCCCGCACGACGATTCGCGGTCCGTTCGTGGCATACGTGCGACGCGCCAGGAGCGCCTCGTGGATCCCTTCCCGGGTCACTTCGTCACTCAGGATCGCCGCGAGACCGCCGCTCGGCGACGCCAGGTGACCCAGGCCCGGATGCCCGTCGTGGCCGTCGCTCGAGCCCACGAATCCGAGCCGGTAGCCTCGATCGAGAGCGTCGCGGACGAAGTTGCCGGCCAGGGCGTTCCGGACGACCGTGCCCGGCGAGTCGGCAGCCTCGCTCGATCCGTGGACGGACACGACCTCGGTGACGGGTTCGAGTCCGGCCGGCGGCGGCGAAGACCAGTCGGTGGCGATCGGAGCCCCGGCCGAATGGTGGGCGAAGGTCAGCGCCCGCACGTCGTCGAGGCCGGCCCATAGTTCGTGCGGCTCGTCGTATCGCTCGTCGATCGCGCTGAGAAGCAGGCCGGCCGCGGCCTCGGCCGTCGGCTCGAAGAAGACGACGTGGCGATGGCCTTCAACCCAGTTGGTCCACTCGTAACCGGCCAGCGCGACGAAGCGGCCCGGTTCGTTGCGCGTCTCGGCCGCGTCCAGCGTCCGCCGCCAGATCGAGGGTTCACCGTCCATGAACCGCATGCCCCAGTGGTCGTGGTCGGTTACCGCCGCGGCGTCCAGGCCGGCCACCTCCCGCGCGTAGAGCAGCAGATCGTCCGGCGTCGCCGAGCCGTCGGAGAGGCCGGAGTGGTTCTGGAGATCAGCCCACAGGATGCGCCGCCCGGCCGGCGCTACGACCAGCGGGTTGCTCTCCGCTTCGAGTCCGGACTCGGCCGCGGCGTCCGTCAACCGACCGCTCACCCTGATCACGCCGCCGGCCTCCGGGGAGAGCCGAAGCGGAACGACGAGCCGGCCGCGATCCTCCGCGGCGAGGGCCAGGGAAACGACCGGCTCCACTTCGGCCTCGGAATGCCGGCCAGAAGGCCGGCGCACCGACACGAGGCGTGCAGGGACATGGCCTGAGACGGTCCCCGACTCGACCAGGTCGACGTCGGCAGGCAGGCGCAGCTCCACCGTCCCGGATGCCGCGGGCCAGCCGTTCCCCGCCGCATCGACCAGCGCCGCCGTGAGCGTGACCCGGTCGCCCGGCCTAGCCGTCGAAGGCACATGAAGCAGCAACCGCGCCGGCGGCCCCGGCTTCACATCCACGGCGGGCGACTCCGCGATCAGTTCCCGCACTCCGTCGCCGTCGCCGTCGACCGCGACCCAGAAGCGCGACTCACGCTCGGCGTACCGGTCGGCCAGCGCGCCCGCCGGGCCGGCTCCGTACGTGATCACGACCTCCTCTCCTTCCGCGAGCGGCCGGCCGCCGACGCCGATCGCGAGCAGCTGCTGATCCAGCGTTTCGGCCGAGAGCTCGACACCGACGGCGGCCGTCTCGATCGTCGTGTAGCCCAGCGCCTCCCGACGCTCCGTCTGCGGTGTGCTCCAGCCCCAGAAGGGGGACACCTGGAGGTGAACGGTTCCTCCGACCGCAACGCCCGCCGGCCCCGCCCTGTAGACGATCCGCCAGCTTCCCGGACTGCCCGCGACCGCCGGGCCCCTCAGGGCCTCGACGGTGGCGGTACCGCCGCCGTCGGCGGCCGAACGCGGCCGCAGCAGGTCGGCGCGCAGTTCTTCGACTACGTCGAACCGGGGCGAACGATCAGGCCAGTCGCCGTCGAGGGACTCTTCCGGCGCGGGCCCGCACGCGGCCACAAGCAGAAGCAGGACCGCCACGACTCGGAAACGAAGCATCCCGGGGATCCTCTCACGACCGGCGGCAACGGCTGTAGTCTGAACGCTGTCCAATGCCCTACAAGATCGCCTTCATCGGCACCCATGGCGTCGGCAAGACGACCCTGGCCTACGGACTCGCCGCGCGTCTGAAACGCCGCGACATCAACCTCGACGTCGTCGTGGAGGTGGCGCGACGCTGTCCGCTGCCGCTCAACGAGGGAACGACCCTGGAGGCCCAGTCGTGGATCCTCCATTCCCAGATCGCCGACGAACTGGCCGCCGAGTCCCGGTCGCCGGTCGTGATCTGCGACCGCAGCATCCTCGACAACTACGTCTACCTTCTGTTCGCCCGCGGCCGCCAGCCGGCACTGGAGCCCCTGATCGAGTCCTGGTGCGCGACGTACGACCTGAAGGTCTACGTTCCGATCCTGCGCGGGAGCGAGGCGCAACCCGACGGCGTCCGCGCTGTCGACCCGGCCTTCCGGCAGCAGATCGACGACCGGCTCTGGAACGAACTGGAGGACCGCCGCATCGGGGTCCTCGTACTCGATCCGGAGCATCGGGAAAGCTGGCTCGACACGGTCGAGGAGGCGGTCGCGAACCAGCTCCGCATTCCCCAGCTCGACCTGCTCTGAGCTGCGTGCGGCCCGCGTATACTCGCGGGCCGAACACGAACCCGACCGTCGACCGACACGCCCCGCAGCCGACCTCGGCACCGTTGGCGCAGCCGGCCGCTGACTCGAGAGGAGCCGCCATGTCCCGTCCCTTCCTGCACACCGAACTCTGCGACATGCTCGGGATCGAGTATCCCGTGTTCTCCGCCGGCATGGGGCCCGTGGCGGGCGGCGCGGAGCCGGTCGCCAAGGCCGACCTGGTCGCGGCCGTGTCCGAGGCCGGCGGCCTGGGCGTGATCGGAGGCGTCGCCTACAGCCCCGAGGACCTGCGGGCCGAAATCAACAAGGTGCGCGCGAAGACGGACAAGCCGTTCGGCGTCGACCTGCTGCTGGCTTCGAACTTCCTGCACGTCAGGGGCGGCATCTTCTCGACGCCCGCGAAGAACGCGGGCAGCGAACAGGCCTCGCCGAGCCGCGACCTCGTGCCGCCGGAAACCCGCGACGCGCTCAGGAAGATGGCCGAGAACCTGGGCATCGAGTGGCTCGAGGCGCCGCCGCCGCCGCCGACCTGGGAGGTGCCCGAGGGCAAGAGCTACGCCGGCGCCCAGATGGAGGTCCTGCTGGAGGAGAAGGTACCGGTGTTCGCCTCAGGCCTCGGCTCCCCGGCGCCGTTCTCGAAGGCGCTCAAGGACGCCGGCATCAAGATCGTCTCCCTGGTCGGCAATGCCCGCGCCGCCCGCCGGGTCGCCGACGGAGGCGCCGACATCGTCGTCGCCCAGGGCACCGAAGCCGGCGGCCACACCGGCAAGATCGGCACTCTGGCCCTTCTGCCCCAGGTCATGGACGCCGTGGCGCCGCTACCGGTCGTTGCGGCGGGCGGCGTCGCCGACGGCCGCGGACTGGCCGCGGTCATCGCCGCCGGCGCCATCGGCGCCTGGTGCGGTACGGCCTTCCTGGTCTCCGACGAGGCGAATCAGCCTGCTCTGCAGAAACAGCGCATCCTGGAGGCCGGCACGGAGGACACGGTGGTCACCCGTCTCTACAGCGGCAAGACGATGCGCAACATCACGAACCCGCTGATCGAGTCGTGGGAAGCGAGCGGCATCCGGGCGCTGCCGATGGGGCTTCAGGGCGTTCTCACCCGCGACCTGCTGCACTCCATCAGCGCCGCCGGCAGGGACGACCTGCTGATGAACGCCGCGGGACAGACGTCGGGCATGCTGACGGAGACGCGCCCGGCCAGCGAGATCCTGCACGAGATGGTCGCGGATGCTTCGCACCTCCTCGGTGCGCGGCTGTCGCAACGGGTTCAGGTCCAGGTCGCCGTCTAGGAGACGCCAACCGGATCACCAGCGCCGCGCATCGGGCTCGATCGCCTCGAGGTCGAAGCACTGGTAGCCGGCGGGGTGCCTCCAGAACCGCTCCCGGTAGGGATACATCCGTAGCGACGCCTGATCGGTGGGCGCATCGAGGCTGAACGTCGCGCAGAGTTCGTACGCCTTGTCCCCCGCAGCCCTGAAGGTGTACGGCTCCCGGCTTTCCGGGTCGACGATCGACGCGATGTTGATGTCCCGCTCGCCACTGAGGGATTCCAGGCCCGCGGGCAGGGAGCCGTTCCGCTCCCAGTAGATGTCGACGCCCCGGACGATGTCCCGCAGGTTTCCTACGCGTGCGACATCCAGCCCGCGCTCCCGCGCCTTCCCGGGCGAACCGACGGCAACCAGTCCCAGGACGACCGCCAGGAGGACTGCCACACCCGACACGCCTGCGAAGACGGTCGGCAGCTTCGGCGCCCGGCCGCCTTCGGCCGCTTCCACGTCATCCTGGCGGAGATCCCAGAAGTAGTAGCCGAACACGCTGCCGGCAATCGCCGCCACGACGCCGACCTTCAGAAGAAACCGTACGGCCAGTTCACCGCCCAGACCGAAGAACACCAGGGCGATCAGGTCGCCGGCCAGCACGCCCGCGGCGACGAACAGCGTCAGGTAAGTGAGCCACTTCCTGATCCGCGACGAGCGCAAGTCCGGATCGCTGCGCAGCGTGCGTCGCACCACCCGTTGAATCAGCAGGAACGCCGGGAAGGAAATGACGAGGTACGCCAGCCCCCAGCGCAGCATCTCGGCGGAAGCTGCCGCCGGAAGAGTGAACGCCACATCGGCGAAGGCCCGGTTGATCAGCACGAACATCACGTTGCCGAAGCTGATCGCCGCCGTGTACAACGCCGCGAAGAGGACCAGGTAGAGAAAGGCCTCCCGGGCGCCGAGATAGGGACGTGGCCGCGGGATCGGCGCCACGAAGTCCCGGTCCACCCAGGCGCTGAGCGCCTTGTCGACGTCGGCCGGCCGCCAGCTCGCATCGGCCAGCGCCTCCCGGATCTCGTCGCGGCTGGCGCCCCGCGACAACGCTTCTCGTACGAACCGGCTCAGTTCCTCATTCACGGTTTCTCCTCCGCGTTGTTGACGTTGTCAACATTACACTCGACCTCCCGAGACGTCAAGCAACCGTTCTAGTATCCCCGCCCATGACCTCTCCAGCCGTTCTCGACGCTCTCCGTTCCCTCGACACTCCCACCGTCTGCAACGCCCTCGAGGTCGTGGCGCCCAAGCGCCGCGGCCACGGCTACACCGTGGATCCGCTGGTCTGCGCGAAGCCCGGGCTCCCGCCGATCGTCGGCTTTGCACGAACCGCCCGCATCCGCGCACAGCACCCGAACGCGGCCGATCCGAAGCAGGCGCGCCGCGCGTCCGTCGGCTACTACGAGTACCTGGCTTCGGGCGAAGGCCCGACGATCACCGTGATCCAGGACCTCGACGATGGCGCCCGCGGCTACGGCGCCTTCTGGGGCGAGGTGAACTCGAACATCCACCGCGGCCTGGGCTGTCTCGGCGTAATCACGGACGGCAGCATTCGCGACCTCGACGACGTCGCCGAGGGCTTTCAGTTGCTCGCCGGCCGGGTCGGACCCTCACACGCCTTCGTCCACGTGGTCGACTACGGCGGTCCGGTAACGGTCGCCGGCATGGCCGTCTCGGACGGCGACCTGATCCACGCCGACCAGCACGGCGCCGTCGTCGTCCCGGCCGACGTTGCCGACCAGGTCGAAGCGGCGGCCGATCTGATCGCCCGGCGCGAGCGGGTCATCATCGACGCGGCCAAACAGCCGGACTTCAGCTTCGAGAAGTTGAAAGCCGCCTGGGGCGAGGCGGCGGAGATCCACTGAGTCGGCCGCGAGCGGCGCTCAGGCCATCACCGGATCGATCGGCGTGACGATGCCCAGCGCGTCCTCGATCGCCTGGGCCGCCTCGAGGCACAGCCCCTCGCGGTAGCGGCCGCCGATCACTTCGACCACCTGCGGCAGGCCGTTGGCGACGCCGGTCGGCACGCAGACGGCCGGCAGGCCGAGCAGGTTGAGGGCGACTTCGAAGCGCATCTGGTCGAGCACGTCGCCGGGCTCCTGCAGGTCGTAGCCGATGACGAAGGGCGGCTGGGTCATGATCGGGCCGACCGTTACGGGAAAGTCCTCCTGGAACTCCTGCCAGGCGCTGGCGACCGCGTGGCGCTGACCGTACGACGCCATGTACTCGACCGGCGATTCGACCGCGAAGAGGTCGAGGGCACGGTTCAGGAAGTCGAAAGCGTCCGGTGACATGATCTCTTCCAGCGCGGAGCGCGTGACGCTCAGTTCGTAGCCCAGCAGGACCTCCCAGGCGCGGCGGGCCTCAGCGACCATCGGCGGCTCGACCTCCTCCACCGCGTAGCCCGCGGCTTGGAGCGCCTCTCCCGCGGCGCGGACGCCGGCGGCGATGTCCGGGTGCGTAGAGCCGCCGCTCGGCTCAGGCACCAGAGCAACCTTGACCGGTTCCGCCGGGCGTTCGAGGTCCAGCGGCACGGGAACGGATAGCGGGTCGCTACGGTGGTACCTGCCGAGCAACTCGTAGGCGGTGCGCAAGTCGGCAACGCGGCGGGCCATCGGACCGTCGACCGCCATCAACTGGCCGGACATGCTGCCGCCGGTGGCACTCGCGATGCGGCCCAAAGTCGGCTTGAGCGACGCGATGCCGTTGCACTGGGCCGGGATGCGGAGTGAACCGCCGATGTCGTTCCCGAGCCCGAGGCAGCTCATGCCGCTCGCCAGTGCCGAGCCTTCCCCGCCGCTCGAACCGCCGACGTTGCGGTCCGCGGCCCAGGGGTTTCTGGTCACGCCGTAGAGGTAGCTGTCCGTGTGGACGCGCAGGCCGAGATCGGGCAGGTTGGTCCGGGTCAGCACGATCGCCCCGGCTTCCTTGAGCCGGCTCACGATCAGTGCGTCCTCTTCGGCGTTCTCTTCGGCGAGGGACGGTACGCCGTTGGTGGTCGGTGTACCGGCGACGGCGATGTTGTCCTTGACCGAGATCGGCACGCCGTGGAGCGGGCCGAGCTCGGCGCCCGCGGCAACAGCTTCGTCGGCGGCACTGGCGGCCGCGCGGGCCTCGTCAGCCAGCACGCGCACGACCGCGTTGAGGTGACCGTTCACCGCGTCGACGCGCGAGAGATGGGACTCGACGACCTCGAGACTCGAAACCTCCCCCCGGCGGATCGCGGCCGCCAGCTCGCCGGCGCTGGCGCGCCAGAGATCGTCGGGCATCGGACCGGCGGCAACATCGGCGCTGCTATCCGCCGCAGTCGTCGCATCGCCGTTGCAACCGACCAGCAGTCCGGCGGCACCCGCAAGGGACAGGGCGTGCATGACCTGACGCCGTGAGACGCCGGCAATCTCCTGGGCTTCGGGTTCGTGGGTCGTCGTCATGGTTGCGTCTCCTTCATGTACCTCGAACGCCTGCCGGAGCGGCGCTTCGCGCCGGATGCCGGCGAGGGCGCCGGCGCACCCAGTCCCGCGGCGCTAGCGACTGCTGTGCAGATCATCCAGGTTGAGCGTCTCCGCGAGCACCGGCTCACCGTCCATCCCACGAGCTTCCAGCGACACCGAGCGGGAAGTCCAGTCGATTGCGATGGCGCCGTAGTTCTCGGGCCGGTAGGTCGGGCCGAGCCGGTACGGCCCCGCCTCTTCCTCGCTGCTGAAAGCCGAGTTCAGCGAACTCGCCGTGAGCTCGAGGAGCGGGTAGTCGAGAGCATCGTCGTCGCGATAGATGCCGGCGCGGTGCCGGTCACCCGAGATGATGACCACGCCGTTGGCGCCGGTCTCCCGAAGCAGGGCATAGAGCCGATCGCGCTCGGCCGGGAGAGTCCGCCACGCCTCGTAGCCGTGACCGTCGGCGATCACCTGGATCGACGACGCCAGGATGCGCAGGTCCGCCTCCTCCCGGAGCACCTGACCGAGCCACGCCCACTGCTCCTCGCCCAGCATCGTCTTCGCGGGATCCGGATCCGGCATGTAGCGCTCCTTGCCCGGCGCGCCGCGCTCGTCGGTCAGCCGCAGAGGGGATCGGAAGTACCGCGTGTCGAGCAGGATGAGCTGGACCCGCTGTCCCGGCGGACCGTAAGTCACGGCATCGTAGACGCCCGGCCGGGAAGCCCGCTCGGAGTCCGACGGCACGTCCCAGAAGTCCTCGAAGATGCGCTGCGCCTCTTCGCGTCCGAAGAAATCGGCGCCGGCGTCGTTCAGGCCGTAGTCGTGATCGTCCCAGGTGGCGGCAAGCGGCACTCCCGCTTCGCGTAGCCGGCTGAACCCTTCGGCTTCGGCCTGCATCGCGTAAGCGTCCCGTAACTCGCGCAGGTCCTCGGACTCGACGTCGCCGTAGACGTTGTCGCCAAGGAAGACGAAGAGGTCCAGGTCGTCGTCGAGGATCGCGTCGAAGATCGGCTGCGGCAGGTCCTGCCTCAGGCAGGAACCGACGCCGATCAGCTCCAGGGCCGGTTCGGCCGCCGCGACATCGGTTTCCGCGGCCGGTTCGCCGCAGGCCAGAGCCAGCAGCGCAACCGCCAGCAACGCTTCAGTTCGCAGCTTCACGGCACACCCTCTCGATCGAAAACCGGGACGGATCGGGCAGTTTTCCGGCGACGACCATCTCATCGATCAACCTCTCCGTTTCGGTGACCCGGTCCCTTTCCCGATAGGCCTGGCGCATCGCCCTCACCTGCGGGTGCTCGAGCATCGAACAGTATCCCAGCATCCGCTGCTTCACTTTCTCCCACTTCCGCCGCACGTAGATGTTCGGCTGGTAGGACTCGTCCCATTCGGGCGTCACGTAGTCGCGCAGATCGAACGGCCTGCGGAGACGCCACACACCCGCGTCGTAGACGATGCTGGGATCGTCGCCGGCACAGAGGTGCTCGTAGAACCACATCCCCTCGTAGTTCGCCTCGAGGTCGGCCAGAGAGAGGACGCCCGAGACGGCCCTGCCGAGAATGGTGATCTCATGCTGGAGGCCGCGACGAACCGCCCGATCCTCGGCTTCGGCGGGCGTCGCGCCCCGCAGGCTCGCCTTGCGATACCAGCGGTGGTAGTACCAGGCGGTTCCCAGCAGATGCGTCAGCTTGTCCGTGCCGAGCCGTACGCCGTTGACCTCCACCGTCGGACTCGGCGGCATCCAGCGGCCGGTGTCGAACAAAGGAGACGTTCCGCCGTAGAGGTACTTCCGCTCGAACTCCCGCATCTCCTCGGGCCCGGACGGCGACCGGCTGACGAGCGGCGAGTTCACCGACCAGGTCTCGAAGCCGTCGAAGAAGAGCATGCGATGACGCTTGAAGAAGCGGAAGCGCACGTTCTGGCAGCGGCGCTCCCTGCCGTCCCGGTTCAGCTCGGCGACCAGGCGCTCGAGTTCCAGGTTGACGCGGGCGTTCAGCACCTCGGTCATGTCCTCGAGGTGACGGCCCCAGGCGAAGAACTGGTCCGTCTCGAGGCCCTCGGCCGCGTCGCCGCCGCCGAGTCCGAGAAGCAGCGCCACGACCAGGGCGAACAGCCCGAAGCGCGCGGACGCCGGGCGGCGCGTTCCCCGCATCAGAAGCCCCAACCGATGCCGGCCGTGTACACGTAGCGGTCGGCGTCTTCGTGAGCGGAGCTGATCCTCCGCAATACACCCAGGTTGAAGCTGATGCGAGGCAGCGCGAACTGCCCTTCGAAGCCAGCCAGCGTCTGACGCGCGGGATCGAGATCGGAGTCTCCCCAGGTACGGACCAGGACGGCCCGGGCGCTCCAGCCGACGTAGACGTTGTTCAGGAAGGCGGAACGGGGCTTGTTCGCGGCGATCATCCGGGCGTAGCCGACGCCGAGTTGCCCTCCCGCCGAACCCGGCTCGATCTGCGCGACGAGCCCGCGGTACTCACAGAAGGTAGCGCAGTCGTGGCTGGCGGGCATCCTTGCCAGGATGGCACCGCCGCCAGCCGAAAACTCGAGAGGGATCGAGTACCGGACCCGCGCGATGCCGAGCCAGCGAAGCGACGTCTCGTCAACGTCGGCGCGCACTCGTTCAGCGATCGGCGGTGGCTCCTGCCCGACCAGCGGCGTCGCCCAGAGCCAACAGAGCGCGATGCCCGCGGCCAGACGCAACGTGCCGAAAGACGGAGGCCGGACGCTACGAGCCGCCGCCGAAACGGTAGGTCATCAAAGCCTTCAAGCGCCGGCCCTTCGGGTTCGCGGTCAAGGGGTCGAAGGACTGCTCGAAGAAGACGAGCGGCGGGTCCTCGTCGGTCAGGTTGATCGCCGACAGGGCGAGGTCGAAACCGAGCCGCGGGAAACGCCACAGGAACGTCAGATCGAACGTGAGCCACTCGTCGATCGGCAGCAGTTCGGGCGGCGTCCAGGCCACGTTGCTGTCCTCGTAGGAGGAGACGTAGTTCGCCCAGGCGATCAGGCTGTAATCGCCCCAACGGTAGCCGAGCGACCCTCGGGCCTTCATCTCGGGCAGCGGCGGCGCGATCGGCGTGTCGCGGTTCAGCAGGCCGACGACGTCCTTCTTCTCGCGATAGACGACGCCGTCCCGCTCGAGCTTCTTCAGTTCGTAGCTCTGCGTGTACGTGCTGTCCAGGCTGAAGGAAACCTCGCCCCTGCCCGCGTCGACGAGGCCCTGCAGGTGGAAGTCGAAGCCCGAGGTCTTGATGCCGGGCCAGTTGATCAGGTCGATCCGCACCCGCTCGATGTCCCCCGGAGAGCAGGACCCGTCCGCCAACCCGCCAGGGCAGACGACGCGGCCGCTGACGGCATCGAGGGCCGCCCGGTTGCCGCCGAAGCCTTCGGCGTAGAGTCGCACGACTTCCTGCTGCGGCAGCGGAGCGATCACGTCGTCGAAGTCGTACGTCCAGTAGTCCAGGGTCACGTCGATTCCGGGCGAGGCGAAGAGCACGAAGCCCAAGTTGTAGGTAAACGCCTGCTCGGGCAGCAGCGCCCGGTTCCCGAACGCGTCGACCGCCTTGTAGACGCCGACCGTGTTCAGGTACTCCAGGCTGGTGCGGACCTCCTCGTTCAGATCGTCGACGGAGGGCGCCCGGAACGTGGTCTGGACCGAGGTGCGGAAGGAGAACAAATGGCCCTCGCCGGAGGAAAGCGTCCAACGGCCCGAGAACTTCGGATCGAAGCTGTCGACCTCCTCGTGGACTTCGTAGTTCGCCGCGAACTGCATGTCCCCCCCGAGCGCGTTGACGGACAGCTCGCCGAACGCCCGGTGAACCCCCTGAGAGTCGCCGTACGGGTAGTAGCCGGAGGTGAAGGTGAAGGCGCCGGCGCGGGCGCCCGTCTGGCGGCCGGTGGCGGGATCCACGCACGAACGGTCGCCGGGGACGACGCACGGGTTCAGCGCGTAGTTGCCCACGTCGTTCGGAATCGCGCTCACGTCCAGGTGCCGGTACTGGTAGCCGAACGCGTAGTCGAGCCGCTGCGGCACCCAGTTCCCCGAGAGCGTGGCTTCGGCCACCACGAGCTCGGCTTCGTTCTCGACGTTCACCTGGTCGTTGATCCAGCCGATGAGCTCCGCGCTGTTCTCCAGGCCGGCCCGGTACGTCGGGTTCGGGCTGTCTTCCCAGAGCGCCCCGGGCTGAGCCGAGAACTCGATGCCGTTGCCGAACGGGTTGTAGAACATGCAGTTGCCCGTGCCCGGCTGGGCGCCGCTCGTATCTCCCAGCCGCATCCCCGAGGGGCTCGTGTCGTCGGCCACGACGCCGACGCCGCAGTTCGGCCCGCCGTAGCCGCGAAACGCCAGGAACTTGCGGTAGGCGTACTCCGACGGATGGTTCATGTTGCCGCTCGCCTTCGAGTAGCTCACGCCGAGGTCCAGGTTGGCCGCCTTGCCGCCGACGGTCAGGTCGCGGTCGATCGAAGCCGCGAGGCGGGACGTGTCCGTTCCCCGCCGCAGGCCGCGTCCAGGGCCGGCGTTGCCGACGAGCCTGCCGTAGAAGTACCAGTCGTCCTCCAGGCACGCCTGCTCGGAATCGAAGCCGGCCGTCGCGAAGTCCGCGCCGCAGAGCTCCTGGCGCCCCGGGTTGATCGAGGGCACTACCTGCAGACCGTCCAGCAGCGACACCGGCGGGAAGGACGGCGTCGTCACGTAGTTCGGGATGGTCGATTCCGAGAACAGGGCCTCGACGTGGTAGGTCGTGCGGTCCGAGAGCGGCCCGTTCAGTTCCGCGAAGAAGCGGTTCGTCTCCGTCGCCTCGATCAGGCTGTCCCACGGCTGATAACGGAACGCGCAGGTCCAGCCGCGGTCGTAACCACCGACGCCGTTGCAGGCGGGATCGACGAAGTAGTCCGTGCCGGCCGCGCCGTTCCGGGCCCTGGCCAGCTCCTCGACGAACGCCGAGGATGTCTCGCCGCCGGTGAGGTTCGGCCGCAGGAAGATGCCGGGATTGCCCGTGTTCGACCAGCCCCAGAACCAGCCGGTGGAGCGATCCATCAGCGTGTACGGCCGCTCCCGGGCGCCAAGATGCGAGCGCTCCGCGCGCTCGAGCGAAAAGACGAGGTGGTGGTCAGAACCGCCCAGCTTGCCGCCCCAGATCGCCCCCGCCGTCGAGTCGCCGGCGCCGTCCATCGCCTCGTGCGAGAGGCTGACCTCGAAACCGGTGAACTCGTCCCTGGTCACGAAGTTCGCGACTCCGGCCACGGCGTCCGAGCCGTAGATGGCCGCCGCGCCCTCCTTCAGCACCTCGATGCGGTCGATCGCAAGCGAGGGAAAGGCGCTGATGTCGACGAAGCGCCCGCCGAAGAGCCGCGCCGGCAAGGGCGCCTGACGCTTGCCGTTCAGCAACACGAGGGTCCGTGACGCGCCAAGGCCACGAAGATTCACGTTGGCGACGGTCTCCGGAACCGCCGCCCCCTGATCGTTGTACCAACTGTTCGCTTCGCCGATCACGCCCGACGAGGCGGTCAAGCTCTTCATCAGATCGACCACCTGCAGCGAGCCCTGCTCCTTCTGCATCTCCCGGTCCAGCACCTCGACGGCGAAGGGAAGGTCGACCGCGGGCTCCTCGATCGCCGAGCCGGTGACGATGACCATCTCATCAGCGTCGAACTCGAGGACGCCCTCGTCGTCGTCGTCGCCCTCTTCTTCCTGGGAGACGACGGGAGCGGCGCCCGGTTCGCCCGGCGGCGCCGTTGCCGCTTCCTCGGCGAGGCCCGTCGCCAGAGCGCCGAACACCAGGAGCACGGTGAGGATCGAAAATCTGGGGGCATTCATCGTGGACTCTCTCCTTCTCCAGGTTTCGGCGGCTCGCCGAGCCAGCGACCTGAGACCGCCTCAGACGAGGCTTCCGCCAGCACGCGACGAAGGTCAACTTCTTACCTTCTCAGAGATTACACCATCGTTCGCCGATTCCGCTCCGTCCCCGGGACTGAGGCCGGAGCGGCCTGGAATATGATTCTCGCCACAGGAGGTACCGATGTTCCGACGAGCGCACCGATTTCTCCCCGTCGCCGTTCTGGCGGCGAGCTTGAGCATCGCCGGCCCGGCCGGCGCCCACCACGCCTTCTCGGCCGAGTTCGACGCCAACCTGCCGATCAAGGTCGAGGGCACGATCACCAAGGTCGAGTGGATAAACCCGCACGCCTGGGTCCATGTCGAGACCACGCTCGACGGCGGCGAGACCCTGACCTGGGAGCTCGAAGCGGGCACGCCGAACACGCTGGTGCGCCGCGGCCTGACCCGCACGCTGCTCAAGCCCGGCACGGAAGTCGTCGTCCGCGGCTACCAGAGCAAGGACCGGATGTGCATTCCGAACTGCCGCGGCAGCGGCCGGGACATGAAGCTCCCCGACGGCCGCAGCCTGTTCATGGGCTCCTCCGGCACCGGCGCGCCGCGTGACGGCGCCGACCCGACGGAACAGTAGGGCCACGCCGCGCAGCCTCGGCGGCGACCGCGCGCCGGAGGCGAGCTCACCGGATGAACGCTCCAAACCAGTGGATCCTCACCGTGCTCCTGGTCCTGGGCGCCTTGGGAGCGAGTCGCGCCGAGGAACCGAACGCGGCCAGGGCGGCTGCCTACGGACCGCGGGAGGCGCCGGTCGTCTCCCGGGAAGACAACCAGGACCACGATGATCACGACGCCGAAGAGGAGGGCCTCGCCGACTTTCACGCCCACGACGTGGTCATCGTCACCGGTTCGGCGATCGAGGAACCCGCGGTCGATCTTCCCTTCGCCGTCGAGGTGTTGAGCCGCGAGGCCCAGAAGGAGCAGGGTTCGCTCCAGGTCTACGACTTGATGAAGAACCTGACCGCCTCGTCGGGCGTGATCGGCGAAGCGAACAGTTGGTACAACGACCAGGGGACGGCGGTGCCGGAGAACGTCGCCAACGTGAACCTGCGCGGCCTCGGGGCGTCGCGGACGCTGGTGCTGCTGAACGGCAAGCGCCAGGCGCCCGTGGCGGCGCGGCTCTTCGGCGGCCGCTTCGTCGACATCAGCGCTTTCCCCTCGATCGCTCTGGACCGCATCGAGGTGCTCAAGGAGGGCGCGGCGGCAATCTACGGTTCCGACGCCGTGGCCGGAGTCGCCAACTTCGTCACCCGCGACGAGTTCACCGGCTTCGAGGTCTCGCTCTCGCACGAGAGCATGGACGGCGCCGGCGACTCGACCGCGGGCGCGATCTGGGGCGGCAAGCTCGGCGGCTCGGACCACCACCTCGTCTTTTCGCTCGAGCGCGCGGAGCGTTCGAATCTCGGCGCCCCCGAGCGACCGTTCACGCTGATGGACCGCTCCACCGGCTGGTTCTGGGGCTGGTCGAACACGGGCAATCCCGGCATCTTCCTGCGACCGAACCTGACCGGCGACGAGTCGTCCTCGGCCTTCGTCGAGGAGTTGACCCGGGCCCGCAACGGCACGGCCGGCACGGACTACTTCGTCGATCCCGCCTGCAACGACCTCGGCGGTTACGACCGCGGTTCGACCTGCGCCTTCCGCTATCAGCCGTGGGACAGCCTGATCGAAGCGACCGAGACGAACCGCTTCTTCGCGGAACTGAACGGCCCGCTCGGGAACGAAACGAGCTACCACCTGGAGGCCCTGGTCGCCGAGTCCGTCATTCCGAACTACGTCACGACACCTTCGTATGCGCCGGTTTCCCTGCTGGACGGTCTGCAGATCGTGCCCGCCATCAACCCGGGGCGGCAGGCGTTCTGCGGCGCGGACTTCGAGGGCGCCGGTTTCGATTCCGCGCGGGCGTGCCTGGAAGACGACTGGTACTTCTTCGGCCGCCTGGTGGGCAACGCGGGCCCCGGCCGCGGCCTGCGGCGGGCCACGGACACGACCCGGTTCGCGGCATCGGTCGAGCGGGACCTGGAAGTGGGCGGCAAGGCGGCGAGCCTCGATGTCGGCATGAGCTACTCGAAGGCAAGCGGCAACATGAACCAGCCGGCGGAGTACGCGTACCGGAAGTTCCTCGCCTTCCGCGGTTACGGCGGCCCGGACTGCGGCGTCGGCGTCGTGGCCGACGACGCGAGCCCCTCGGGCTTGCGGCTCGGCGACACGGGCGGCGCCCGGCCGGGCACGGGCGCCTGCATGTTCTACAACCCGTTCGGCAACTCCATCGAGTACTCGGCTCAGCCGGGGGCGCGCTGGGAGAACAGTCCGAACCCGACGTACCGGGCCGGGCTCGAGAACAGCCCCGCGCTGATCGACTGGATCAACGAACAGGTGGACGTCGAGAACGACGCGGAACTCGTCGTCGCCGAGGCGACGCTCTCCGGGAACTGGCTGCCGGAGCGGCTCGACTACGCGTTCGGCTATCAGTACCGGAGTCTGGACGTCAGCGCCATTCCGAACGCGGTCGGCAACTACGACCTGAACCCGTGCGTGGTCCCGGGCGACCGCTCCTGCGTCGACCCGGCGACCGGCAGGCAGAGAGGGGCCCGCGCCGGCGCCTTCACCCTCACCACCGGCTACTACCCCTACGGCGACTCTCAGGAGGTCCACCGCGCGTTCGGCGAGCTGTCCGTGAACGCGCTAGGGGGCGACATGCAGTTCGCCGCGAACTACGAACTCCACGACGAGATCGACAGCTTCGACCCGAAGTTCTCGGGCCGCTGGCGGCTCTCGTCGGGCGAGGGCCACGTGCTGTCGTTCCGTACTTCGATCCAGACCACCTTCCGGGCGCCCTCGGTCGACGATCTGAACGAGGAGGTCCGCACCACGCTGGAGTTCCTGGACACGGTCGGCACCTTCAAGGCGGTCGACGCGTTCGGCAGCCGGGCGCTGCTGCCGGAGCAGGCGTTCACCTGGAACCTGGGCCTGGTGCTCTTCGCCTCGCCCGGAATCGACGTGACCCTGGACTACTGGACCTACGACTTCGACGACGTGATCGCCCTGCTGCCGCAGCAGGAAGTGCTTCGGCTCTACGCCGAGGGCTACGGCGGCAACCAGGCGACGCTGGCCGCGGTCATGGGCCGCGTCGTCTGTCCCGGCGGAGTGGCGGACGGTTCCTGCGACCCCGCCGACATTGAGCGCGTGCGGATCGACCTGATCAACTGGCCGGGAATCAAGACCTCGGGCTTCGACTTCCACCTCCACGGCCATGTGGACGCGGGCCCGGGCGAGCTTTCCTTCGGCGTGGACAGCACGTACACCCGGAGCTAGGAGCTGAAGCAGCTCGAGCGGGACGGCGTCGTCTACCGCGAGCGGAAGGATGTCGCGGGCCTGCTGAACCGCGACACACCGATCGCACCGCCGCTGCCGGAGACGAAGACGCGGGCCTCGCTCGGCTACCACTGGGGCGAGTACAGCCTGATCGGCTGGGCGAACCACATCTCGTCGTACGAGGACAGCAACGTGGACTGGACGCCTCCCGAACTGCTGCCGATCGACGAGTGGCTCACGTTCGATCTGACGTTCCTGTGGCGTTTCCCGCGGCTCGGCTTCGACCTCGCCCTGTCGGCGATCAACCTGACCGACGAGGACCCGCCCCTCGTCTTCTTCGAGCAATCCTTCGACGCCTTGACCGCGAACCCGAAGGGGCGCCGGCTCAAGGCGGTGATGAGCTACCGCTTCGGCGGCGGCCGGTAGTCCCGGCGCATCGCGGAACGCCCGAGCCCGAGTTATCGCAAAGTTACCCCGGTTTATCGAGATCGGATAAACCGGGATAACCTCCCGATACATGGACCCGAGGAAGAACCCCTACTCCCCAGGCGCCGGCACGGAGCCGCCAGAGCTCAGCGGCCGCGACGAGCTGCTGGAGGAAGCGGCGATAGCCCTGGACAGGACGCATTCCGGACTCGCGGCCAAGAGCCTGGTCGTGCTCGGGCTTCGCGGTACGGGCAAGACGGTCCTGCTCAACCGCATCGCGCGAAACGCGGAGGCACGGGGCCTGGTCACCGTCTTCCTCGAGGCGCCGGAGGATCTGTCGTTGCCCGGCTTGCTGGCGCCCGCCCTGCGCACTGCGCTGCTCAAGTTGAGCCGGCAGCGCAGAGCGGCCGATGCCGCCAGGCGCGCCCTTCGCGCGCTGGGCGGCTTCGTTCGCTCAATGAAGCTGCACTACGGAGACGTCGCCCTCGAGGTCGACCTGAGCCCCGAGCCCGGTCTCGCCGACAGCGGCGACCTACAGTACGACCTGACGGAACTCCTGGAATCCTGCGGCGCCGCCGCCCGTGCCTCCGACACGGCGCTGACGCTGACGATCGACGAGCTCCAGTACCTGCGCAACGAGGAACTCGGCGCCCTCCTCGCGGCAATCCACCGCGCCGCGCAACTCAGGCTCCCGGTCACCCTCCTCGGCGCCGGCCTTCCCCAACTCGCGGCCCTGAGCGGACGCGCCAAGAGCTATGCCGAGCGCCTCTTCCGCTTCGTCGAGATCGGCCCGCTCGGCGAAGACCACGCGGCGCAGGCGGTCGAGGAACCCGCCCGTCGTCTCGGCGTGGCCTACACGGAGGACGCGGTCGGGGCGATTCTCCGACGAACGCAACGGTACCCCTACTTCCTCCAGGAATGGGGGAAGCACTGCTGGGACTGCGCCCGCTCCCCCGTCATCGAAGTTCAAGACGTCGAATCGGCCACCGTCACGGCGACCGCCGAGCTGGACGCCAGCTTCTTCCGCGTCCGCTTCGACCGCCTGACCCCGAAGGAGAAGCTCTACCTCCGCGCGATGGCCGAGCTGGGAGCCGGACCGCACCGCTCGGGCAACGTGGCCGAGGCGCTCGACCGGCCAGTGCAATCCGCGGCCCCGGTCCGCGCGAATCTGATCGCCAAGGGAATGATCTACAGCCCCGCCCACGGCGACACCGCGTTCACCGTTCCCATGTTCGACGAGTACCTGCGGCGGGCGCTTCCCTGGCCGGGGGTCTGACGGTTCAGCATCCCCCGGGATGCCAGGACCAGGCCCACCCGGTCAGCCGTCCCCGGGCGCCTCGCCGGCCTCCTCGTCGTCGTCGAGCACCCCGAACGAGGCCACGATCTCCAGGCCGATGAACGCGACGGCCAGCAGGATGAAGAAGTCGAAGTCAGTCATGTTCCGTTCCCCGATCAGCCGAATCGGCGAACACCGCGCCAGGACGCTCGCCTGCGCGGATCATACGCCGTCCGGCCACGCGACGTCGCTACCGGTCCTGTTCTTCCTTCGCCGCCTCCAGGGCCTCCCGCGCCGCGTCGACGCGGTTCTGGCCACCGTACCAGCTTGCGAGCCAGTCCTTGCCGTCTTCGGCGGTGCCTTCCTGCTCGCGGTGGCGGGCGCCGCGGAGCATGAGGGTCATCGCGCGGTTGCCCTCGTGGCAGGCGTACTCGAGGACCGGATCGTCGCTCCGCCGCATCTCGATCGCGCTGGTCCAGGGAGCTTCGAAGGACTCGGGGTCGTCGACGGTGTACTCGTAGAGCAGGGCGTCGGGGCCGGTGCGGGTGAAGCGTTCGGTCAGCACCAGGTTCGGGCCGGTGCCGCGGAACGCGGTGTGCTCGGTGTAGTTCTTCGTCGTCACGACGAAGGTGTCGCCGTCCCAGGCGCCCGAGGAATCGCCCTTCCAGAAACGCATGCTGTCGTCGGCGTGCTCCCGGCCGTCGGTCGGGATGACGCGGTGGTCGTTGATCATCTCGGTCATGATCGCGACGTAGCCCGGCGACTGGAAGATCTCCATCATGTTGTTGTAGGCGCCCGGCGTCATCGGCGGGCCGGCGTTGAAGCCGACGATGCAGCGCTCGAAGCTGTTGCGCTCTTCCGGGCCGGCGGGCGGCTGGCCCCAGAGCGCGTAGCGCTCGTTCACCCGGCGGATCGCTCCGTCCGTCATCTTCGGCAGGCGGCCGTTCGGCGGGTCGACGATCAGCGAGGTCCGCATTGTGCCGGAGACCTTGTCGCCCAGGTCGAGCCAGAAGGAGTTGTAGCCGACGTCGACGTCGCCCTGGCTGGGGTCGACGTCCGGTACGCCTGAGGTTTCCCGCGCGGCGCGCGCCTCCCTGCGCCGCTGCTCCAGGGCCGCTGCCTCTTCGGCGGTCAGCGTCGCCTTGTCGCCGAACTCCGCCGGCCGCTCGAGCGGCGTGATCGTGCGATAGTCCCAGGTGCCCTGCAAGTCGGGAACGCCCCAGGACGTGACGAGCTTCTCGTCCTCGGCGTACAAGGCCCCGGTGGCAACCAGGGCCGCGACGACGAAACTGACGGTGCTTGCGGACGGTCGGTGTTTCATGACTTCGACTCCTTCTACTGTGGCTTCGCACCGCGGCGCAGATGGCCGTAGGCCGCGTCCTCTCCCCCGAGCGGAATGCACTTGAACTCGAGCAGGCGCGCGTTCTCTTCAAGACGGCGGTAGAGCGGCATGCTGATCGTCCACGGCTCGGTGAACACGTTCGGGTCGGTGATCGTCGCCTCGTAATGCATCGAGTCCGGTCCGGTGCGCGTGTACCGTTCGACGACCTGGAGTTCCTCGCTGTGGAAGTTGCCCGAGGCGTCGAACCAGGTGTCGGCAACCTGGTCCGTGACCTCGACCACCAGGGTGTCGCCCTCCCAGTGACCGAGCGAGTACCCCATCCAGGAAGGCAGTTCCGCCCTCGTGCCCGGCCGGTCGAGACGGACCGCCCGGCTGTTGCCGCCCCACTCGTAGGCGAAGAAGACCGCCTTCGGCGTCTGCACGATCTGGAACGGCAGCGGCATGTACGTGGCCCGCGGGATTCCGGGCATGAAGCACTTCGCGGCGGGGTCGAGGTTCAACCAGTCCGCCCGGTTCGCGTTGCGCTGCTCGAGCGCCCGGTCCTGGTAGGGGATCCTGCCGCCCTCGACCACGCTCAGCCCGGCCGGAATCGCCCCCAGGGCTCCATACGCGGGCACCGGCGTGCGCCCCGCGGCGTGAGCCTCGAGGTCCCAGTGGGCGCTGTTCATCGCCTGCCAGATGCCGTTCAGATCCGGATCGCCATCCGGCGTCTTCGGTGCCTGGTAGGCGCCCTCCTGCGACTGCGCGACGGCGGCCGCGGCGAGGAACAGCACCGCGGCCAGCGACACGGTCGAACTGAGCTTTCTCATGATGGCGGACTATAGCGAAGCCCGCACTACGGCAGACGGAAGACGAACAGCCCGTTGCCGCTGCGCGGATAGCGGATCTCCGGGCTGACGGCCGCCGGCACGAAACGCGGACTGCCGCCGCCGAGCCCCGTGGATACCGCCACGTACTGGACGCCGTCGACCTCGTAGCTGACCGGGAAGCCCTGCACCGATGTCGGCAGGCGGGTACCCCAGAGTTCGCGGCCCGTCGCCGTTTCCCAGGCCCGGAAGCGGCGGTCGATATCGCCGGCGAAGACGACGCCGCCGCCCGTCGTCAGCGCCGCGGTCAGGAAGGCCGGCCGCTGCTCGATGCTCCAGATCTCCTCCATCGTGTCCACGTCGTAGGCGGCGAGCTTGCCGAGACGCCCATCCGTATCCGGCATGGCGAACCACTTGCGGTCCGCCCGCTGGCCGCCGCCCCCTTCCTCGAAGCGGTTCTCCGTGGCCGCGATCTCGAGACAACTCTGGCTCAGCGGGACGACCAGGAGCCCTTCCTCCGGGCTGTACGAGGATGCCTGCCAGTTGTGACCGCCGGCCGTGCTGGGACATACCGACACCCACTCCCCGATCTCGGCCGAGGCGATGTCCTCCCGGTAGCGCACTTCGCCGGTCTCACGGTCGATGTAGTCGAAGACGTTCTGGAAGACCATCTCCCTGAGACTCACGAAAGAGCCGTCGGAGCGGTCGATCTTCCACAGGATTCCGTGCTTGCCGGAAGTCAGGAGCAGCTTCCTGCCCCCGCGGTCGATCAGCACCTGCTCGAACGCCTCGTCCAGGTCGAGCGCCTCCCCGGGGACGTACTGGTAGTAGAAGGTGAGCGCACCGTCCTCGGGCCGCAACGCCAGGGTCGAGTTCGTGTACAGCACTTCGTGGTCGATCGTGAGCCCCCGGCTCACCGGCACCCAGGGCTTGGCCTGCGCCACCGGCCAGTAGAGCAAGCGCAACTCCGGGTCGTAGCTGCCCGGAATCCAGGAGTCGCCTCCGCCGCGCTGCATGAGCGGCAGATCGCCCCAGGTCTCGCCTCCCGGTTCTCCAGGCCGGGCAATGGTGTAGGTACGCCACCGTTCCTCGCCCGTTTCCGCGTCGTGGGCCGTGATGAAGCAACTCTCCTCGTAGTAGCGGATGCAGCCGTTGATGCCGTTGATCACCAGACCGTCGACGACGATCGGACCGCTGGTGTTCGAGTAGCGCTTCGCCGGATCGGCGATCTGCGTCTCCCAGCGGGGCCGGCCGCTGCGCGCATCGAGCGCGAGCATGGCCGCGTCCTTGGTTGCAACGAAGACCTTGTCGCCCCAGATCGCGAGGTTGCGAAGCTGGTTGAATCCGCGCGCCAGATCGCCCTCCAGCGGGCGCCGGTACTCCCAGATCAGCGTGCCGGTGTCGGCCTCCAGCGCCTGGATGATGTTGGCCGGGTTGGCCAGGTACATGACGCCGTCGTAGACGAGCGGCGTCGGCTGGTTCACGCCGTCCGCCATCGCCCACGACCACACCAGGCGCAGATCGCCCACGTTGCCGGTGTCGATCTGGTCGAGCGGGCTGTGACCCTGGGCGTCGTAGGTGCGCCGGAACATCAACCAGTCGCCGGGGTCCGGGTCGAGGAGCATCTCCGCTGTGACCGGCTCGAAACCCTCGATCTCGCGCTCTCCCGGAGGCTTGACGACCTCCTCCTCCACCGCTTCGACCGGGGCCCGAATGTCGCGGTCCGCGACCGCGGCGGAGTCCGACGCGGACGAGGCTGCCCCGTCCATGCCCAGACTGCCGAGTGCCGCGCCGAGACCGGCGCTGTCCGCCGTCAGCGCTTCATCCCCGGCCGCGGCCCCGTTCTGCCGCAGAACGAAGGCGGCGAGATCGTAGGTCTGCTGCGGCGTCAGCGAGTTCCGGTTCTCCGGCGGCATCGTGACCCGGATCGTGTCCGCGAGATTGACGACCGCGTCGAATCCCCAGGCGTCGAGAAAGTCCGCGCCACGCAGGGGCGGCGCCTCGTTGGCGCCTGCCAGGCTCGAGAGATGGCACTCGACGCAGATCTCCTCGTAGAGCACCCGGCCGCGCTCCGCCTGTTCAGCGGTGAACACCCGCAGGGGCTCATCCTGCCGCCTCGCACCGACCGCAGCGCTAGCAGCGACGGCCGCCAGGAGCACCAGCCCCGTCGACAGCCCGCGTACACTCCGCGCCATGGCACGCATACTAGTTGTCGGCGGCACCGGCCCGACCGGGCCGCCGATCGTCAACACCTTCCTCCACGCGGGACATGAAGTCTCCGTCTTCCACTCCGGCCGGCACCCCGTCGACTTCGACGGACCCGTGGAGCGGATCCTCGGCAACGCCCGCGACCGGGACGACATCCACGCGAAGATCGCCTCGCGCGAGTGGGATGTCGCGGTGTGCATGTACGGCCGGCTCCGTACGCTCGCCGAGGAGCTTGCCGGGAAGACGAGGCGTCTCGTGGGCATCACCGGCCAGCCGGTCTACAAAGGCTCGCAACCGCCGACGCCCGAGGGCCGCATCCCGCTGCCCATACCGGAGTTCGCGCCGCGCCAGTACGACGCGAAGAACTACACGGGCAAGGTGGCTGCGGGCGAGGACCAGCTCTTCGAACAGCACGGCCGCGGCGACTTCGAGGTCGTCATCCTCCGCTATCCCGGCGTGTACGGACCGCGCACGCCGATAAACCACGAGTGGGCAGTGGTCAAGCGCATCCTGGATCGCCGGCCCTTCATGATCCTCCCCCACGACGGCGTGACCTACTTCCAGCGCGGCTACGCGGAGAACCTGGCCCGGCTCGTCTACCTCGCCGCCACGCGGCCCGAGGCGGCGGGAGAGGCCTTCAACGCCGGCGACGAACGGGTGATCAGTTGCCGGGCCGTGGCCGAGGTCATCATCGACGAACTCGGCGCCGAAATGGAGCTGATCGGCGTGCCGGCGCCCTTCTGCCGCGGCGTCTTCCCGCTCGCCGAGAAGTCCAACCAGCTTCTCGACATGTCGAAGGCCCGGAACCTGCTCGGCTACCGCGACATGGTCGATCCCGAGACCGCCACGCGCGCCACGGCCCGCCATCTCCACGACCACCCGCCGGACGAGAAGGATCTGTACGCCGCCGGTACAGGCCGTTTCGACTACGAGCGGGAGGACCGGATCGTCGAGCGCTGGCGACGGGCGCAGGCGCTGATGAACGAGGACTGAGGCGCCGGCCGACTTGATAGCGTCGCGACACCGAACCCGTTACGGAGGAAGACCTGTGATCGGACGTACCACGCTCGCTCTCGCCGTGGCGACGGCGCTGCTCGCGGCGCCTGCCCTCGCAGCCGACGACTGGAAGACGCCCCGCACCCCCTGGGGGCATCCCGACCTCCAGGGCCTGTGGACGAACACCACGCTCACGCCCTTCGAACGGCCCGTCGAGATGGGCGACAAGGCCTTCCTCACCGAGGAAGAGGTCGCCCAGGCGGAGGCCGCTCGTCAGGCCATGATCCAGAATCGCGCCGACCAGCCCGCGCAGAAGGCGGAAGCCGGCCAGAACGTCGGCGCCTACAACCTGCACTGGCTCGAGCTGGGCACCAGGATCGTCGGCAGCCGGCGGACCTCCCTGGTCGTCGATCCGCCGAGCGGCCGCGTGCCGGTACGGCCGGAGGCGCAGCAGGTGCGAGCCGACAACCTGGTGAAGATGTTCGACTCGTACGAGCACATGAGCGTCTGGGACCGCTGCATTACCCGCGGCGTCCCCGGGCACCTGTTTCCGGCCGGCTACAACAACAACTACCGGATCGCGCAGACGCCGGAGTACGTGGTCATCTACTCCGAGATGATCAACGACGTCCGCTTCATCCCGGTCGACGGCCGGGAGCGGATCCCGGAGGACCTCAAGCTCTGGAACGGCGACTCCCGCGGCCACTGGGACGGCGACACGCTCGTCGTCGAGACGAAGAACTTCTCCGACAAGGGCTGGATCGCGACCAGCGGCTCCCAGGGCCGGATCAAGGGGATCCCGGTCAGCACCGACCTCGTCTCCGTGGAGCGCTTTACGCGCGTGGACGAGCACACGGTGGACTGGACGGTCACGATCGACGATCCGGTGAACTACACGGACGCCTGGACAGTGAACATCCCGCTCTACTTCGATCCGGACAATGAGATGTTCGAGTACGCCTGCCACGAAGGGAACTGGGCGGTCACGAACACGCTGAGCGGCGCTCGTCACCTGGAGAAGGTGACGGCGGGCGAAAGGTACTGAGAACACGATGAGCTTCGCCGCCGGCCGCTTTCCCGTTCCCGTCCGTGAGGAGATGGCCACCGCACTGCGCCGGTCGTGGGCCGACATCGGCCGCCCCGGCACCTGGTGGACCGGCCCCGAACGTGTCGCGATCGCCGCTCTCGCCCGCGTCGAGCGCATCCAGCGCAACGAACCGCCGTGGAGCCGTGACCGCGGCGAGCCGAGTACGTCGCTGCCGGAGAAGGCAGTCGAGGCGGCGCGGAAGATCGGCGCGGATCCGGCCCAGCTCGATCGCGAATGGGCCGAAGGCGTCATCGCGGAGACCGGCGACGCGCGGTACGTCGAACTCGCCTCGGTCGTCGTCACGACGGTTGCCGCCGACGCCTTCTGCGAGGCGATGGGCATCGACCACGAACCGCTTCCCGAACCCGAGGCCGGCGAACCGACCCGCGAACGCCCGGACGGCATGGGCGACATCGGCGCCTGGGTGCCGGTCCAGGTCATCGACTGGAAGCGCGCCAACGTGGCGCGCGCGATGAGCCTGGTGCCGGAGGGCGTGCGCACCTTCTTCCGCATGGTCGCGGCCATGTACTCGGGAACGGCTACCGACTTCGAGAAGATGGTCTGGGACCACCGGCCACTATCCCGACCCCAGGTCGAGCTGCTGGCGGCGAGGGTTTCGGCCCTCAACCAGTGCTTCTACTGAACGACCGCCCACACCATGCTGCTTCGGGCGAGCAGCGACGCAGTCGGAGCTGAAGTCGACCTGAGCGCGGCGGTTGAGGACGCCGCCGATGGCGGCGTGGAGGACGGCGCCGTGTTGACCGCGTTCGCGGAAGCGGTCGTCCGGACCACGGACGACCTGGACGCAGCACGCGCCCGGGCCCTCGAAACCCTGGGACCCGAGAAGTTCGTCGAGGCGGCCGCTACCGTCGGTATCTTCAACGGCCTCGTCCGCGTCGCCGACTCGACCGGCATTCCCAGCGACTCCCAGATGCTTGAGCGCACCGCCGACGTCCGCGGCGAGCTGGGCTTCAACCGCTGGTCCGGCGCGCAGTCGTCCGGCGTCGCCGAGGCGCCGGCGTAGCGACGCGCGACCGTACCGGGGCGCGGCCGTAGCGGGGCGGGCACCCGCCGGCCGGGGTCCGGAGAGAGGGTCCCAGCGGACGCTCGCACGCTCTTGGTGAAGGTGAGGGTTGGGTGCTCGCTTCGGTCGGCTTCGCTCCGCCAGGGTGCCGGTGACTGGGAGTCACACGGCGTCGCTCGCCTCTAGCCCGCTGGGACCCTCTCTCCGGACCCTGGCCGGCTGGAGGTCGTCGCGCAGCGTTACGATTGCTCGGCGGGGCCGTCGTGCGCGGCGGATCAGAATTCGTGACGAAAAGTCAGGAACAGGTGATGTTGTAGATCCGGGCTTCGTTGAGTGCGGCGAGGGGTTCGAGCAGGGGATAGGGCTCATGGCGGCCGGCGCGGGCGTCGGCGATGAAGGAGCCGAGCCAGTCGCCAGGGTCTTCGTCGGAGCGGGTGCCGCCGAGTTGGACAGTGGGGCGGACGACGAGGAGCAGGCGGTCGAAGTCGGGGCAGTGGCGGTCGGCGATCCGTTCGAGCGTCGGGTAGGTGAGGATTTCGGTGTAGGGAAAGCCGGCGTAGGAGATGGCGGAGCCGCCGGGGACCAGGAAAGGTACGTCCATCGTGCCGCCGCCGATGACGAGGTCGCCGGGGCCTGTGTGGTCGCGCAGCCACTGCTGGCGTTCGCTCCGGAACTCGATGGCCCGAGCGTCTCGGCCTGCCGACCAGAGAGTCACTTCGCGGACGAATGCGCCGCCGGCGCAGAGAACGAGGAGCGCGGCGGGCAGCCAGGCGAAGCGACGCACTCGCGGCAGAGCCCCGGCGAGCAGGGCGCCGAACACCGGGACGAGGGGGACGGTCGCCGGCAGCGCCAGCCGAACGCCGATCGGATCGAAGTTGGCCTGCGTACTGCGCCACACGACCGCTGCCAGGCAGAGGACCGCCCACAAGCAGATGAGCAGCGGCAGACGCGTGCCCTCCGCGTGCCGCAAGGGACCCGAATCCCAGGCTGCTCGAACAGCGAATGAACCGAGAACCCCGAGCACGACGGCGAGCGCCGCGGCGTCCGGCCAGTTGCCGAGCGCGGTCGAGCGCCAACCGCCAAGGAGCGCCGTCGTCGCATGGCTCAGGCTCTCTGGCAGCTTCGTCACGGCGGGCATCGCCGGCGGCAGAAAATGACCTTCGACCGACCGGTTGCGCGCCAGGATCGAGACCATCGGCACTAGCGCACCGACTGAGAGCGCCACGAGACTCGACGGCTTCGTCGCGAGCCGGCTTCGGCCGGAACGCGAGCCGCCGCCGATCCAGAGCGCCGCGATGCCTACGAGTGGGAGAGGCCACAAGGCATAGCGCACTCCGAACGCAGCGCCGGCGACCACGCCCAGACCGAAAGGCGCCACCAGGTCCAGCCAACGCACACGGCTCCGCCGACCCGACTCACCCGACACCGCGGCCGTCGCCCCTTCGAGATGCCGGTCGAGCAGCAGGAAGAACAGCAGAACGACAGCAACCGCGAGAGACTCGCTGAGAGCGGTTCGGCCGAAGTGAATCAACGGCACGAAAACCAAAGCCGTCCCGAGAGCGATGGCGCCGCTCCCGGCGCCCCCCAGCCTTCTCCCCAGGAGGAAGACGAGCAAGAGAATCGCCGCGTACGAGGCCGATGCGACCAGCAACGCAGCGTGGGCCGCGTCGGCACCCAGACTCGCGAGCAACGCGATCGCCAGCGGATACCCGGGCGGCTGCGCCGTGAACGCCACCGGCAGGTCCAGATCGCCGGACAGGTAGAAGGGCTGGTTGAAGCCACCGGTCGACTGCACCAGGCCGTCGCCGGCAGCCACCCGCCGCGCCACGTCAACGTAGTTCATCGAGTCCGCCGTGAAGCTGCGGACGCGGATCAGCGAGTTCGCGGCGAACAGGCCGCAGTAGGCGAGCGCCGCCAGGGCGAGCAGCGCCGGTGCTGCTCTACGCCGGACTTTCAACCCGCCGTGAACTCGGGAACCGGCAGTTCGCCGAGATGCTTGTGACACATCTCGCAGCTCGAGACACCTTTCGTCGCCGCCGCGGGATCGAGTTCGTCGTCAACCCACTGGAGGAAAGTGCGGTAGTTCTCGAACACGGTTCCGGAGTCCGAGCCGACGGCGCCGAGGTCGAAGTGCGGCGAGTCGATCTCGGCGGCGAAGGGACAGGCGTGGAACCGGCCCTTCGTGGTCAGCACCGGGAAGCAGCGCACGCAGCGGTTGCCCATGCCGTGGTACTCCGACTCGCGGTCGCGCGCGAACTCCTGGCCGGCGCCGGCGCCGGCGTGGAAGAGCACCTTGTAGCCCTGGAAGAT
This sequence comes from Candidatus Multivorans sp., assembly GCA_965220845.1. Classification (GTDB taxonomy): domain Bacteria; phylum Acidobacteriota; class Thermoanaerobaculia; order Multivoradales; family Multivoraceae; genus Multivorans. Next base: position 1,309,235 of record CBDCRA010000005.1, on the reverse strand, counting down.
GCGGTTCGGGTTCGCGCGCGCCCAGTCCTCAAGGCGCTCGCGGGCGTAGGGCGGCATCGGATCGGCGTCCCGGCCGTGGTAGATCGAGTAGTTGAGCACCGCCTCGCTCTTCGGGTCGGACTCGAGGATCGAAATCAGCTTCTCCGCCTGGATGCCGTTCGAGAACACGGTAATGAGGCCCGTGAACCCCCGCTCGCGGACGTAGCGCATGGCGGCGACGATCTCCCGCGTGTGCAGCGTCGGCTCGCCGCCGTAGAACTTCAGGTTGCCGTCCGCTGCAAGCGTACGCAGCGCCTGGTCTAGGACCTCGGGCGTGTAGCGCTCGTACCAGCCATCGGGCGAACCGTTGATCGTGCACCAGGAGCAGGCCCGGTTGCAGAAGTTGCCCTCGTAGAGGTGGAGTTCCCGGAGTTCGCCGTCGGCCGCGGAGAAATGCTCCACCGGCTCATGGAACGTGATCGGGCCGATGTTCGGATCGCGGTGCGTGTCGTTGAGACCCCAGTCGTACGTGTTGTAGACGATCTCGTATCCGGCGACCTGCTCCAGGTCCAGGCCCGCGTGTTCGGCGACGAAGCCGAGCACGCCGCTGCGATACTCCTCCCGCGTTCCCGCACCGGCGGCGAAGTCCTCGGCGTACATCCGGAAGATGCGGGAGACGTGGATCCGCTCCGCTTCGTGGTCCACGCGGCAGTTCCAGCGGTTCGCCAGGAACGCCCGGGTTGCTTCACGCAGCGTGTCGCGGAGGCCGTCGCCCCGGTAGGCGGTCGGGCGAAACGCCGGGCAGCCGTTCGCGCCGCAGTTGATCGCGAAGTGGATGCGCGGCTCGGCGTAGTCCGACCGGAGGATCTGGTGCTCGATGTCGTCGAGGCTGACCGCCGAACCGCCGGCGATGTGCCGCCGCCGCTGGAAGAACCGGCCGTCGCGGGTCTTCCAGACCGAGCGGATCGGGTACTCGTCGACGATCGCGTCCAGGGTGAACGCGTTGTAGGCGTTGATCCAGTAGGCGAGGCCGTCCTCGTCGCTCGGAAACAGGTCCGGTCGGCTGTCCGGCGACGTCTCGCCGAGTTCGCCTATGAACTCCTCCAGCAGCGGTCGGCGCGCGGCCAGACGCTCGTAATCGACCTTGCCGTCCTCGGCGACGACCTCGGCCAGCAGGCCGTCCCAGGCCGCGTAGGAGAACGCCTCCATCGACGTTCCGGGGTTACTCGTTCCCCGAACCCGTGCTGCCCGACTGGCCCTTCCGCTCGAGGTACTCCCGCTCGAGCAGCCGCGCACCCCGGAGGATGTTGCCCATCGCGTAGTTGCCCTCGTGGCAGGCGTACTCGTAGTTCTGTTCGTCCGTCTGCGGCCAGATGAACTCGCCGCCGTAGGGCGCGGTGTAGTCGGGATCGTGAACGGTGAACTGGTACAGGAGTTCGTCGGCGCTCTGCCTGGTGAAGCGCTCGATCACCTTGAGGCCCTCGCGCGGCACACCCGGCTTGTCCAGGAAGTTCGTCGTCTCGACCACCAGGGTGTCGTCTTCCCACCAGCCGATCGAATCGCCTCCCAGGGAACGCGCTTCCGACGGCAGGTGCTCGGCATCGAGCCGCACGACCTTCGCCCAGTGCATCCACTCCACCAGGATGACGACGTGGTCTTCCGTCTGGGTGATCGTCTTCATGTTGTTGTAGAGGATCGGCCGGGCAGGCGTCGCCGCCGCGCTGAGGTACAGGCAACGGTCGAGAACCGACAGCGTCTCCGGCCCGTCGTAGGGATCGTCGCCGGTTTCGATCCACCAGGCGTCGCCGGTGTTCTCGTAGGCGTAGGGATGCAACTCCGCGCGCCGCGCCTTGCCCGCTTCCGACAGCTCCGGCATGCGGCCGTTCGCCGGCTCCGTGAGGATCGAGGTCTGGAACTGGCCGTCGATCGCGTGGCGCCCACTGCCGCGATCCGTCCAGAAGGCGTTGTACCCGCCTACCGCACCCGCGGGACCACCGGAACCATCACCCCCGGCGGGAGGCGCCGCACGGTCCGGATCGCTGGCCGCGTTGGACCTCGCGACCGCGGCCGCCGTCGCCGCCATGATGCGCTCCGCCTCTTCGACGGCCATGTACTTCTTGTCGCCGAAGCGCGCATCCCGTTCGAACGGAGTCGAACTCGCGATGTTGTAGCGGCCGGTCAGATCGGGCTTGCCATACGCCGTGCGTGGAATGTCGTCACCGGCGGCCATGGCCGGAGCCACGATCACCACCGTGGCGGCGATGATCACGATGAGGGCGAAGACGGCTCGTTCGGTGCGCATGAAGTGTCCTCCGCTACGGTCTGCACGGACGTTTCGACGTGTCGGCGAGCCTACCGCACCGCCCTGTCGGGGCCATCCGCTGGTAGACTGAACGCGCTCATCAGGTCCATCGGTTCAGAGACGAACACGTTCATGAGATCCTCCGTCCGCCGCCGGAGAGTGACGACCGGGCGATGATGAGACGGCGGTCTCCAGCGGCGCTACTGTCGATTGCGCTCCTTCTTGCCGTTGGCTGCGGTGGGACGAGCATGTCCCAGCTCAAGGCGCTGGTCCGCGCCAGCTTTCCAGGGGTCCCGCAGATGAGCGTCGAAGAGCTTGATCGCCGGCTCAAGGACGAGACGCCGCCGCTGATCATCGACGTCCGGGAACCCTTCGAGTACGAAGTCAGCCATCTGCCTGGCGCGGTCCACGCTCAGGGCAAGGACATCGCCCGCCAGATCGCCGACGCGGAACCGGGACGGCCGATCGTCCTCTACTGCTCCGTCGGCTACCGGTCTTCCGCCGCCGTGGCCGACCTGATCCAGTTGAACGACCCGGAGATCGGAGGCCGGGTCTGGAACCTCGAAGGCTCGATCTTCGAGTGGGCCAACTCCGGCCGCGCCGTCTACCGCGGCGAGAAGCAGGTGGGCGAGGTTCATCCGTATGGAAGGCAATGGAGCAACCTGCTCGAACCTCACCTCCGGCCGTGACAAGGCCGTTGACGCGTCCAGCCCAACCCGAACGGGCCGATTGCCGTATACCAGTGCGATGACTCGACCCGCCTTCCCGGCAGCGCCGCTCTTGTTCACCCTCGCCATCCTCTGGTGCGGAATCGTCACTCCGACCGCGGCGGCGCAGGAAGCCGGGGAAGACGAAACCCGGACGATGCCGGGGCAGACCTTCTCCGAGGAACTCACGGTCACCGCCCGCAAGCGCGAGGAGAACGTCCAGGAGGTACCGTTCTCCGTCGTCGCCCCGAGCGAGGACGTGCTGCGCAGCCGCGGCGCCGGCAACCTCGAGGAGATCGCGGCCAACGTCGCGGGCTTCACCGTGCAGAACCTCGGCCCCGGCCAGAGCCAGGTCGCGATGCGCGGCGTCGCCGCCGGCCAGATCGTCCGCGACCAGCCCGGGGTCAAGGAGCAGGTCGGCATCTACCTCGACGAGTCCGTCATCTCACTTTCCCTGTTCACGCCGGACATCGACCTGTTCGACATGTCCCGCGTCGAGGTGCTGCGTGGACCGCAAGGCACGCTGTTCGGGTCGGGATCGCTCGCCGGCACCGTTCGCTACATCACGAACCAGCCCGAGATCGGAGTGTCCGACGGCTTCGGTGAGTTCTCCCTCAACTCGGTCGGCGGCGGCGGCATGGGCGGCGACGCGAAGGTCGCGGTCAACGTGCCGATGGGCGACACGTCGGCGATGCGGATCACCGCCTGGCACACGGCCCTCGCCGGCTTCACGGACGCGGTGCAACCCGACCTGAGCGTCGACGAGAACGTGAACTCCGGAGCACGAACGGGCGCCCGCTGGGCCCTGCGCTTCGAGCCGTCGCAGAACGTGACGGTCACCCCGCGCCTCCTCTACCAGGAAGTCGAGATGGACGGCTGGAACCGGATCGACGACTTCAACATCCTGGCCAATCCGTACACGACGACCCGGCCCGCGGTGGACCTCGGCGAGCGCCAGCTCTTCACCCAGTTCGAGGAACCAACGACCGACGAGTTCCTGCTCGCCGACCTGAAGGTCGTGGTCGATCTGCCCGACGGCTACTACTTCACCTCGATCACGTCGGCGACGGACCGCGACCTCCGCGTCGTCCGCGACTCGACCGCCCTGTATGCCAGCGTCGCCGGCGCCACGATCGGCCTTCCCGAAGCGGTCTACACCCTGGACGCGCCTCTGATCGACGCGACGACCGCGACCGGCCTGACCCAGGAACTGCGGCTGGCGAGCGGCGACGAGTACACGCACTGGGTTCTGGGCGTCTTCCACAGCACGAGCGAACGAGACTACGGCCAGAGCCTGCCGGTCACCGGCTTCGAGTCGATGACCGGAATTCCCACCGCGGGCGCGTTCGGCGCCGCCACCGACGAGCTGTTCTACTCCGACCTGAACTACGACTTCGACCAGACCGCAGCCTTCTTCGAGATCACCTGGACCGCCAGCGAACGGCTCGACCTGACCGCCGGAGCACGCTGGTACGACTACGAGGAGACGCGCAGCCAGGTCTTCGACGGCCTGTTCGCGGATCCGGGACCGACCGAAGGCGAAACCAGCGCCGACGGCATGGCGCCGCGTTTCATCGCCAGTTTCGAGGCGACCGAGAACACGCAACTCAACGCCCAGATTTCGAAGGGCTTCCGCCTCGGCGGCATCAACGATCCGCTGAACGTGCCGGTCTGCACCCCGGAAGACCTCGCGACCTTCAGCGGCCGCGACTCCTGGGAGGACGAAGAACTCTGGAACGTCGAGATCGGGTCGAAGACCACCATCCTGGGCGGCCGCGGCACATTCAATGTCGCGGCCTTCACGATGGACATCTCGGACCTCCAGACAACCGTCACCGCCGGTTCCTGCTCGTCGCGCCTGATCTTCAACGTGCCGAACGCCCGCAGCACGGGACTGGAACTCGAACTGACGGCTCAGCCCTCGGCGGCCTTCGACTTCGCGATCTCCGCCAGCTACGCGGACTCCGAACTCGGGTCGACCCTGACCTCAACCGCAGCCGATGGGACGACCAGCGTGGTCTCCGGCATCGAGAAGGGCAACCGGCTGCCGACGGTGCCGAAGTTCCAGGCCGCCCTGGCAGCGACCTGGCGCTGGGAGGCCGGCGCCTGGGCCGGCTACCTCTCTTCCGCGTTCCAGCACGTCGGCTCCCGCTTCACCCAGATCGGCGACCACGCCCCGGGCTTCGGCACGGTCGACCTGCTGGCTCTCTCCGCAACGAATCCGGTCGGCGGGCCGTTGACGCAGACCGTCTTCCGCTTCGATCCCGAGCTGCCGGCCTACGACCTCCTGAACCTGCGCCTCGGCTTCCTGAACGAGCGCTGGGACATCGCACTCTTCGTCAACAACGCGCTCGATGAGCGGGCCCTGCTGGCGCTCGACCAGGAGCGCGGCACGCGCGCCCGGGTCGGCTACCTGACGAACCAACCGCGGACGATCGGCGTGAGCAGCCGGATCAACTTCTAGTCCGCTGGGTGCGCGGGTCTTCTGACCCGCTGCCGCCGCAGGCGGCCGAAAACACGCGCCGGCCGCCAGGCCGGCTCCGTTCTGGCGCGTCAGTGCGCATGCGGCTGCGCGGTGCTGGTGAGCATCCCCGTGGCCGCGAGCACCACCAGCGCGAAGGCGACCTCGAGGACGACAGTCAGCGGCACGGGCGCCGTGTGCGGATCGGGGCGGAAGTTCATCCGGAGGTGGTTCACGGCGCCAAGGAACAGGACGCACATGCTCCCGGCCACCTTGGCCAGCAGGATTCGCCCATACGGTTCGGTCCAGAGGGTGTCCCAGGCCGGCAGGTAGAGGATCGCCAGCACGACCCCGCTCAGCACCAGAAGCGTCGCGGCGACGATCGCCAGCGGCCAGAAGGCGCCCAGCCAGAACCGGCGCATCGACGCCGCTTCCGCAACCGATGTCCCTGGGACCATCAGCGGAAGAACGAGGATGACGACCAACGTGCCGATCCAGAATCCGGCGCCCAGCACATGAACGCTCTGCGCGGTCCACGCAAGAGGGTTGCCGAACGCGTGGCCCGTCATGGGCAGCGTCGCCGCCAGCCCCAGGGCCCCGGCTCCGGAGATCGTCAGGCCAAGCGCGGGCAACCTCCAGGCCGCAAGGGAGCCGAGCATCGCGACCATCGCGGCCGCCACCTGCCAACGCCATCGACCTCCCCAACGGCTCTCCAGCGTAACCGTTCGCAGGTTGTCGAGCGCGAGAGCCTCGCCCGCTCCCCAGACCTCGGTCGACTGGAACACGGCGCGCAGCAGGAGCGCCGCCAGCAGCAGCAGGGACGACAGGAGCGCAAGTCGAGCCAGTTCGGCCCGCAGGTCGCGAACCGCCAGGTCGCGTGGACCCATCGCCTCCAGCAGGCGCATGCCGGTCGCGCCGCAGACCAGAAGCAACGGCAGATAGACGGCCCAGCGGCCGGCCATCTCCCAACTCAGCGACGAACCCGCGTCCAGCGTCTCAGCGACCGCCCCGGTCGATCGTGAAGGTCCATTCGCCGGTCAGAACGTGACCGTCGTCGCCCGCGGTCTGCCACTTTGCGGTGTACGAACCGTCCGGCATCCGCCCCGAGACCCTGGCCATCAGGTCCTTCTCGCCCATCGTGTGAAGGCCCTCGACGCTCAGCGGACCGGTCGGACCCGTCAGCTCCAGCTTGCTCAGCGGCAGGTCCGGTTCCTGGTTGAACCAGATCCGCAAGGTACGCACCGGACCGCTCAGCTTCGCGCCATCCTCGGGGCTCGTGTTCGACACCTTCAGGTGGGCGAACGCGGCCGTGGCGAGAAGCAGCAGCAGGGCCACACTGCAGAACGTCCTGGTGCCGCGGGAACGGTCTCGGTCCTTCATCACTGGCATCTCCATGCTGTCCAAATGCCGGCGCCAGTGCCGGCGCGCAAGGAACACCGAGCGTACCAGTGCCGCCCTCGCCAGCGCGGCCGCGCAAGGGTGTAGAGTCCCGCCTTCACCCCCGATGAGCGACTCTCCCAGTCCGAGGAGCGATCCGTACACCGTCCGCGAGGGCGGTGCAGTCGAACCGCCGTCCACCTGGCGTGGCCGGCTGCGCTATCTCGGTCCCAGCATCGTCATCTCGGGATCGATCGTCGGCTCGGGCGAGATCATCCTCACCTCGGGCCTCGGCGCCGCCGCCGGCTTCGTCATGCTCTGGTGGGTGCTCCTGTCATGCTGGATCAAGTCCCTGATCCAGGCGGAGCTGAGCCGCTACATCCTGGTCTCGGGAGACACCTACGTCCGCGCGATGAACCGGCTGCCCGGGAAGATCCCGCTGGGCCGCGGACTGATCAGCTTTCCCGTCGTCATCGCCCTGATCGCCATCATCCCGGGGGTGATGGGGCTGGGCGGGATCATCGGCGGCGCCGGGCAGGCGCTGACGCTCCTGGTTCCCGAGGTGTCGTCGGTCTGGGCTGCCGGCCTGATCGCCGTGGTCACGATCGCGCTGCTGGTCACCGGCTCCTACAAGATCCTGGAGAACGCGATGCTGGCGCTGGTGATGATCTTCACCGCCGCCACCCTGGTATGCGCCTTCCTCATGCAGACCACGCAGTATGCGGTAACCCGTGCCGACCTGCTATCGGGCCTCACGTTCAGCTTCCCGCCCGAGTACCTGGTCGCGGCGATCGCGGTCTACGGCTACACCGGGGTCAACGCGTCGGAGACCTCCGCCTACCAGTACTGGTGCGTCGAGAAGGGCTACCCGAACTTCATCGGCAAGAGCGACGCGCCGGGCTGGGAGGCCAGGGCCCGCGGCTGGATCAAGGTGCTCCAGGCGGACGTCTGGGTCACGCTGGCGCTCCTGACCTGCGCCACCCTGCCCTTCTACATCCTGGGCGCCGGCGTGCTGCGCGCCCGCGGCAAGGTGCCGGACGGCCTCGAGACGATCTCTCTGCTGTCCGAAATGTTCACCGAGACGCTCGGTCCCTGGTCGCTGTGGCTGTTCGGCATCGGCGCCTTCTGCATCCTGTTCTCGACCATGCTCTCCGCCGTGGGCGGCGCGGCCCGGTTCATTCCGGACTACGTCATGGAACTCGGCTACCTCAACCGGCAGAACCTGACCGCCCGCCGGAACTGGATCCGCGCCTACTGCCTGCTCATTCCGATCGTCGCGTTCGTCATCTACATGACGATTCCGAACCCGAGGCTCCTGGTCACGATCGGGGCTCTGACCCTGGCCATGCTGCTGCCGATCCAGAGCGGAGCCGTGCTGTGGTTCCAGAAGAACAGGATGGACCCGAGAATCCGCCCGGGCCGGTGGATCCGGCTCGCGATCTGGGGCATCTTCCTGTTCGAACTCGGGATGGTCTGGTTCGTCGTCCGCTACGGGGTCTTCGGCTGATTCGTCGACTGAAGAGTGCGGACCGGGGACACACCACGTCCAATGTCGCCAGGCACTGAGGTCGAACAGAGGAGCGATCCCTACACCGTCCGCGAGGGCGGCGCGGCCCCGCCGCCCACGAGCTGGCGACGGCGGCTTCGTCACCTCGGCCCGAGCGTCGTCATCTCCGGTGCGATCGTCGGTTCGGGCGAGATGGTTCTCACCTCGGGTCTCGGCGCCGCGGCCGGCTTCGTCATGCTGTGGTGGGTGCTCCTTTCCTGCTGGATCAAGTCCCTGATCCAGGCGGAACTCGCCCGCTACACGCTGGTTTCGGGCGACACGTACGTGCGGGCGATGAACCGCCTCCCCTTCCGGATCCGGATCGGCCGCGGCCACGTCAGCTTCGCCGTCGCCATCGCCCTGATCGCCCTGGTTCCCGGACTGCTGGGCATGGGCGGCATCATCGGCGGCGCCGGCCAGGCTCTGACCCTGCTGGCTCCGGAGGTGCCGTCGACCCTGGGCGCCGGACTGCTGGCCGTGATCACCATCGCAGTCCTCATCACGGGCTCCTACAAGATCCTGGAGAACGTGATGCTCGCGCTGGTCATGATCTTCACCGGCGCCACCCTCGTATGCGCGATCCTCATGCAGGGCACGGAGTTCGCCATCACACGGGCCGAACTCGGGTCGGGCTTCACGTTCAGCTTTCCGCCCGAGTTCCTCGTCGCCGCGATGGCCGTCTACGGCTACTCGGGGGTCAACTCCGCGGAGACGTCCGCCTACCAGTACTGGTGCATCGAGAAGGGCTACCCGAACTTCATCGGCAAGAGCGATGCGCCGGGGTGGGAGACCCGCGCCAGGGGCTGGATCAAGGTCATGCAGACGGACGTCTGGGTCACGCTGGTCCTGCTGACCTGCGCGACGGTGCCCTTCTACCTGCTCGGCGCCGGCGTGCTGAAGAAGCTGGGCAAGGAGCCCGACGGCCTGGAGACGATCTCCGTGCTCTCCGAGATGTTCACCCAGACCCTGGGCCCCTGGTCGCTGTGGCTGTTCGGCGCCGGCGCCTTCTGCATCCTGTTCTCGACGATGATCTCGTTCATCGCCGGCGAAGCCCGCTTCATCCCCGACTACATCATGGAACTGGGCTACCTGAAGCGGCAGAACCTGGCCGCCCGCAGAACCTGGGTCCGCGGCTACTGCACGGTCGTCCCGATCTTCTGCTTCACCGTCTACATGTGGATCCAGAACCCGCGACTGCTGATCACGATCAGCGCCCTGGTCGCCGGAATGCTGCTGCCGATTCAGAGCGGCGCCGTGCTCTGGCTGCAGAAGAAGCGGATGGATCCCAGGATCCGTCCGGGCCGGGGGATCCGCGCCGGGATCTGGGCCATCTTCCTGGTCGAGCTGGCCCTGGCCGGGCTCGTCATCCGCTACGTGGCACTCGAGCCATTTCTCAACTGAGGAGCAAACGATGTCTCTACGACTGACCTTCAGCACTGCATGTCTCTGCGCCCTGGCTCTGCTGACCGGGTGCGATGCCCGGACGCCGAAGTGGCGGAAGCCGACGCCGAAAGCGTCCGTACGATCGGCCAGAGCGCCAGCTTCCGCGGCATCAACGGGATTCTCTTCGGGCCGGACGGCGACCTCTACCTGACTTCCGTCGTCACCCCGGCCCTCGCGCGAATCGACCCGGAGAGCGGCGAGATCCTCGACAACTGGGGCCTCGAGGAAGGCTCCAAGTCGCCCGACGACCTGGCCTTCGGCCCCGACGGCTCGGTCTACTGGACCGACATCAGCAACGGCGAAGTCGGCATGCGCACGCCGGAAGGCGAGACGCGCGTCGTCGCGTCGCCGGGGGTTGGCGTCAACCCGATCACCTTCTCCGACGACGGCCGGCTGTTCGTCTCCCAGTGCTTCATGGACACGAACCTGTTCGAGCTCGACCCAACCGGTGAGCAGGAGCCGCGACTCATCCGCGATGATCTCGGACCCGGCTGCGGCCTGAACGGCATGGACTGGGGTTCCGCCGACGGCAGGCTCTACGGCCCGCGGTGGTTCCGCGGCGAGGTCGTCCGTGTCGACGTCGACAGCGGCGACTTGGAGACGGTCGCCAGCGGCTTCGAGGTACCAGCCGCCGTCAAGTTCAACAGCGAAGGCGTGCTCCACGTGCTCGACTCCCTGCGGGGCGAGGTCGTCCGGCTGGGCGACGACGGCGGCAAGGAGGTCGTCGCCCGCGTGCAGCCCGGCCTCGACAACTTCGCCTTCGACGCGGAAGACCGCCTCTTCATCTCGAGCTTCGCCGACGGCTTCATCGTCGAGGCCCTGTCGCCTGATGAGAACCGCACGGTGCTCGAGGGCGGACTGAACATGCCCGGCGGTCTAGCCCTCATCGGCAGCGGCGACACGACCCGGCTCGTCGTCGCCGACTTCTTCGCCCTGCGCCAGCTCGATCCGTCAACCGGCGACGAACTCGGCGTCGTGCGCGACGTGATCGGCTTCTCGGACATCGGAACGTCGATGTCGGTTCATGCCGCGGACGACGGCCAGCTCATCCTCTCGAGCTGGTTCGACAACGCGGTGCGGCTCTGGGACCCGGCCGCCGACGCACTGGTCCAGATCTTCGGCGAACTGGCGGCTCCCATCGACGCGATCCAGTTCGAGGGCGACATCGTCGCCAGCCAGTGGGGCGCCGGCAACGTGATCGCTTTCTCACCAGGCAGCCCCGAAGAGAAGCGCGTGCTGGCGGAGGGTCTCTCGGGGCCGGCCGGTCTGACCGCGGCCGGTGGCGCCCTCTACGTCGCCGACAACCTCGCGGGCACCGTGTTGCGGATCGGCGACGGCGGCACCGAGACGGTCGCCGAGGGTCTCGACCAGCCGGAAGGTCTCGCGGCCGCAAACGGCTCGCTCTACGTCGTCGAGGCCGGCGCCGGCCGGGTGGTCGCGGTCGACCCGTCGAGCGGCGAGACGACGACCGTCACCGACGGCCTCGAACTCCACGTGCCGCCGAGCGGCGCCTTCCCGAACACGATGCTGTTCAACGGCATCGCCACCGACGGTTCCACCGCCTGGGTCGCGGGCGACGCCGCCAACACTGTCTACGTCATCGACCTGAACTAGCGTCAGCGGCGAGTGTCGGTGCGCCGGCCTTCCGGCCGGCAGCAGGCGCCATGCCGCGAAGCGGCGAGCGCGATACTCCGGCCCGACTCAGTCCCCCAGCCCGTGGTCCCCGTACGTGCTCGCCGCCCCCGTCCCGCCCGGCCCCAGCCGGCCGCCCTCGCCGAAGTGCCCCTTGCCCGGCACATGGTTCACCTCGACCCGGATGCCGTCCGGATCCTCGACCAGGATCGAGTAGTAGCCGGGCGCGAACCGTGAACCCTCCTCGGGGCCGTGAACGATCGTGGCGTCGAGTTCCGACTCGATGAAGCGGTAGATCGAGTCGACATCCTCGCGGCTCCGGGCCCGGAAACAGAGATGGTGGAGCCCGGGGCGGTCCTGGTCGAACGGCCGATCGCGCTTGTCCGGCGGAGCGGCGCGGACCAGGATGCCGGTCCGGCTGCCGATGCAGTAGAGAACGTCCTCGCCCCGGATCAGGGTCTTCATCTCCAGGAAGTTGCAAAGCCGCTCCCAGAACGGCAGACACCGCTCCGGGTCCCGGACCGTCAACTGGATGTGCGCGATCCCGTTGACGCCTACGGTCTGGCCGGCGCCGCTCATTCGCCGCCGGTCGCGGCCGACTCGGCCTTCTGGCCCGGAGCGACTTCGATCAGCTCGAAGATGCCGACCATCATCTCGTCCGTCGACTGGAAGCCGAAACCGACATCGCGCGTCGGATCCGGGTTGTCGGGGTTCGCGGCCGAGTTGTCGTAGTTCGCCGCGACCTCGACCACGCTCCCCGCCGGCAGCAGTTTCGGCGCCTCCGGGTAGTAGAAGAGTTGCCAGTCGAAGTCGTACTCAGGTACGTCGAGGAGGATCTCGCGGCTGCCGTCCGGGTAGACCGCGGTGAACGACATCGCCCGGCCGCGCATGTGCATGTGCATGTGCGGGAAATAGGACACGATCCGCGAATCCGCCGCGAGTTCGTGACGGGCCACGACTCGATGGTCAGAAGCGCCGGCCGGGATCGTGAAGTCCATCCTGCTCGCGAGGATCGCCTCCACCTCGACCTCCAGCGGGCCCTCACCGAAGAAGAGGCCGATCCGGATCCTGTCGATACGTTCCGACTCGCCGTTCGGATGGTAGTGCTGGTTGATCATCAGCAGGGTGCCTGGATCCACCCAGCGTCCCGCGCCCTCCGGGAACACGGTCGGCGCGGCGCCAACCGCCCAGACCGCGAAGATCCTCAAGTCGACGCCGTCGGCTTCCTGGCCGCCCGAAGCCGTTCCGCTGAATCCGCCCATGAAGGCGATCTGGTGGTGATTCACGCTGCGGTCGCCGGGCTGGAACTCCACCGCCCGTAGCCAGCGACGCTCCGGGATGCCCAGCCGAACGAGCTGATTGGGAACCAGGTCCGGCCCATTCGCCGGCACCGTCACGGGCGGCAGCTCGATCACGTAGTCCGGCTCGCCCAACTGCCAGCCATCCCTGAACCGCGGCGGCTCGGGAATCAGCGCCGGATCGCCGGCCAGGGCGCCGCCATCGACCCAGGCGACGATCGTCTCGATCTCCTGCTCGCTCAGCCGGGCGTCGTTCGCCCAGACGCCGTGCTCGGGATTCGCGAACCACGGCGGCATCTCGCCGCTGACGACGACGCGGCGGATCGAGCGGGCCCAGGGCCGCGCCTCGCGGTAGGTCAGTAGCGACATCGGCGCGATCTCGCCCGGCCGGTGGCAGCCGACGCAGTGGCGCATCAGGATCGGCGCCACGTCGCGGCTGAAGACCACCGCGTCGGCGTCGGCGGCAGCGGCCGGGACCGTGAACGCGGCCGCGGAGAACGACACAACCACGGTTGCAACCGCAATCCGGGCGGCTCGACTGAGAAACGGAACGGTCGGAAACGAGCGCATCATGACGGCCCCATCTGACCCATCGGAGACTACTCCACCGCCCGCTGGCCAAGCGCGGCACGGCACTCGCGGCGGGCTGCTAGAGTCCGCGTTCGCGAAAGAACCAGCCCTCCCAGAATCTCAGGAGACCCAGAGACCATGCACCGACAGACTTGCCGCGTTCTCATTCTCAGCCTCTGCCTCGCGGCGATCGGCTTCGCACCCGCCGCCGCGCAGGGCGACCGGCCCGCCAGCCCCGAAGGCGCCGCTTCGACCCAGATCGGCGACGCCTGGATCGACATCACCTACAGCCGGCCGATCCTGCGCGGCCGGAGCGGCATCTTCGGCTCCGGCGAAGAGTACGGCCAGACACTTCTCGCGGGCGGCCCGGTCTGGCGTGCCGGCGCCAACGTCACGACCCGGATCAGCACGGGGGCGGACCTGATGATCGGCGGCACCACGGTCCCCGCGGGCGAGTACAGCTTCTTCATCGACCTGAAGGACGGCGCCTGGACGGCCATCATCTCGAAGCAGGGCTACATGGAGACCTTCGACCGCGAGAAGATGGCGGAAGGTCTCACCTGGGGCGCCTACGGCTACAACGCGGAGCACGATGTCGTCCGCGCGCCGATGATGACCTCGACCGAGGAGTTCGCCGTCGACCAGATGACGATCCTCTTCTCCGACGTCTCGGAGGCCGGCGGCGCGATCGTCGTCATCTGGGACGACCAGATGGGCGTTCTGCCCTTCGGCGTCACCCAGTAGCGCTCGGCGATCTCAGTCCTGCGCGGCGGCTCGGGCCTCCTCGGCCCGGGCGCCGCTCAGCACGTTCGACACCGCCCAGTTGCCCTCGTGGCAGGCGTACTCGAACAGCGCGCCGACGGTCACGCCCCGTGACGCCTGATCGTTGGTCAGCGGAGCGGAGACCGTCCACGGGGCGGTGAACAGGGTCGGATCCTCCACGGTGAACCGGTAGTCGATCGTCCGCTCGTCGACGCGCCTGAAGCGCTCGACGAGCCGCAACGTCGGTCGCGACGCCCGCCACAGGCGGCTCCAGTGGTAGTGGGTCTTGTCGGCGATGTTCGTCGTCTCGACGATCAGGGTGTCGCCCTCCCAGCGCCCGCGGGAGTCGCCCAGCCACAGCCCGATCGTCTCCGGCAGCCGTGGCCGGCCGTCGAGCGGCACGATGCGGAGTTCGTGGTACATCTCGTGCAGCATGACGACCGCGTCCGGCGTCTGCAGGATCAGGAAGTTCATGTTGTACGGCTGGATCGGGACCATGAGCGGCAGGCCGTCGGTGATGCAGCGTTCGCCGGTGTCGAGATCGGTGTGGTCCAGGTACGGCCCGTTGCCGTAGCGCGCCAGTTCCACCCTGTTCGCCTCCCGCGCTTCCGGCGTCCAGGGGATCCGGCCGTCCAGCGGGTCGACGATGAGCGAAGTGCGGCGTTCCGCGTCCACCCGGGTCGACGCGTCCATCCAGACCAGGTTGTAGCCGCCGACCTGACCCGGCCGGGACGTGCCGTCCGCGGCGACCCGGCTTTCAACCGTCGTCCGTTCCAGTTCCGACGCCTCCGACTCGCTCAGCGACTCGCGACCGGCCATCGCCTCCGGACGTTCGAGCGGAGTCAGCGTGGCGCTCGTCCAGGTTCCCTGGAGATCCGGATCGCCCCAGGGAGTCCGCGGCTGTGCGGCGCCCGCCGCCGGCCAGAGGAAGGTGAGCACTGCGAGCAGCGCGGAGGGACCGCTGAGCGGGGAGGCGATTCTCAGGCGTCGCACTCCCGGTAGGCGTCGATCACCGCCCGCTCGCCCTCGCGGCCCGGCTTCGAGTTGCCGTGCTCCATGCCCACGATGCCCTCGAAACCCTTGCTCTTCAGGTGCCGGAAGACGTTGAGGTAGTTGATCTCGCCCGTGGTCGGCTCCTTGCGTCCCGGGTTGTCGCCGATCTGGATGTAGGCGATCTCGTCCCAGGCCCGGTCGAGGTTCGGAATCAGGTTCCCTTCGGTTATCTGCTGGTGGTACAGGTCGTCGAGGATCTTGACCGAGGGTGAGCCGACCGCCTTGCAGATCTGGTACGCCTGAGGAATCCCGGCCAGGAACACGCCGGGATGGTTCGTCCAGTGGTTGAGCGGCTCGAGCACCGCGACGAGTCCGGCCGGCTCCAGGATCGCCGCGGCCCGCTTCAGGTTCTCGATCACGTTCGCCGTCTGGTACTCCCACTCGAGGCCCGGGTCGAGCTGACCGGGGACGACGGTGCACCACGTCGCGTTCACCCTCTTGCCAACCTCCACCGCCTTCTTCATGTCCGCCTCGATCGCCTCCCGCACCGAGGAGTCGGAGGAAGCGAAGCTCACGCCGCCCCAGGAGGTGTGGGCGACGAAGACGCCCATCTCCATTCCCAGACGGTCCATCTCCGCGGCGATCGTCTCCTGGAGCGCCGGCTCGCGGCCGCCCATGCCGTTGTCCTCGAGCGCCCGGAAACCCTCGTCGTGCATGAAGCGGAGCTGGTCGATGTGATCGTTGCCGGCGTGGTGCCGGAACATCCCGAAGTGGGGCGCGTACTTGAGCTGGAATGCGCCTCCGCCTGCAGGCTGTGCGGCACGCGCCGCGGACGACCCTGGAGCCACGCCAGCGGCCAGTGCCGCCGCCGCCGTCGCTCCCCCGGCGAGGAACTGCCGCCGCGGAATCCGCGCCGAATCCTGAGAACCGACTGTCTTGTTGCGCATCGTGGCAGAGTACCAGCCGCCGAAACGGCAAACCGACCTGACTTCCGAGGGACCGACATGAAGCCAACCGCGAACGGGATCCGCTTTCTGACTCCTGCCATCGTCGCCTTTGCGGCCGGCACGCTGGCGACCGCCCTTCAGGCGATCGACGTGTCGGACACGAGGCTGCTGTCACAGCCCGCGGTGAGCGCGGATCACGTGGCGTTCGCCTATGCCGGAGACCTGTGGATCGCCGGCCGCGACGGCTCCGGAGCGCGACGGCTGACCTCCCACGAAGGGACGGAGACCGGTCCCCGCTTCTCACCCGACGGCTCGCTCGTCGCGTTCAGCGCCGAGTACGACGGCAACGTCGACGTCTTCGTCATGCCTGCCGCCGGCGGCGAGCCGAAGCGGCTCACCTGGCACCCGGGCGCAGACCTGGTCCAGGGCTTCACCGTCGACGGCTCGGCCGTGCTGTTCGCTTCCCAGCGCAGCATGTTCACGAACCGCCACTTCCAGCTCTTCACCGTGCCGCTGACCGGCGGGTTGCCCGCGAAGCTGCCGATCCCGCACGGGCTGCGCGCCAGCTACTCGTCCGACGGCCGCCGTATCGCCTACATACCGACGCCGGAGCGCTTCCAGCAGTGGAAGAACTACCGCGGCGGCACGACGTCCCGCATCTGGATCTACGACACCGCGGACCATTCGGTGCAGACGATCCCCCAACCCGAGGGCCGCTCGAACGACACGAATCCGACCTGGATCGGCAACCGGGTCTTCTTCCGTTCCGACCGGGACGGCGAGTTCAACCTCTACTCCTTCGACACGGGCAGCGGCGGGATCGTCCGGCACTCCGAGTTCGAGGACTTCCACGTCGAGGACCTCTCGGGTTCCACGGACACGGTGATCTACGAACAGGCGGGTTACCTGCACCTCTACGAGCCGGCCTCGGACCGCCATGAGCGCCTGCGAATCGGCGTCGCGGCCGACCTGACCGAGACCAGGCCCCGCTGGGTCGAAGGGCCCGAGAACATCCGGAGCGCGTCCATCTCTCCCACGGGCGCCCGCGCCGTGTTCGGGTATCGGGGCGAGGTGCTGACCCTGCCGGCGAAGAAAGGCGACGCCCGCAACCTGACCCGGACATCCGGCGTCCACGAGCGCGACCCGTCCTGGTCGCCCGACGGCGCCAGCATCGCCTTCTTCTCGGACCAGGGCGGCGAGTACGGTCTCCACGTCCGCGACCAGGAGAGCGGCGAGGTTCAACGCTACGAACTGGGCGGCGAGCGCGGCGGCAACGGCTTCTACCACGGCCCGGAGTGGTCGCCCGACGGGAAGAGGATCAGCTACGTCGACAACTCGATGGCGCTGTTCGTCATCGATCTCGAGAGCGGCGACGTGGAGAAGGTGGCGAGCGAGTACTACTACGGACCCTCGTTCCCGCCGCGCCCCGGCCACTCCTGGGCGCCCGACTCGCGCTACGTCGCCTACACCCTGAACACCCGCTCCTACATGCAGCAGGTGTTCGTCTACGACGTGGAAGCGAAGACATCCCACCCGGTGACGGACGGGCTGAGCGAGGTCGGGGAGCCGGTCTTCGACCGGAGCGGCGACTACCTGTACTTCCGCGCCTCGACGGACGCCGGCCCGGTGAAGCACTGGTTCGCCATGTCGAACGCGGACATGGAACTGTCGAGCGCGATCTACGTGGCGGTGCTGCGCCAGGACGGGGAGTCGCCGCTTGCCGCGGAGAGCGACGAGGAGACCGTCGTGTCCAACGGCGGCGAACGGGAAGCCGGGCAAGAGGGCGAGACGGAAGTCGAAGCGGAAGCCGAGAGCGACGGCGGGGACGGAGACGAACCGCGAGTCGAGATCGACTTCGATGGGCTGAACCAGCGCATCCTGGCGCTGCCGGTCCAGGCCGGCGGCTACAGCAACCTGGAGGCCGGCGAGGCGGGCAAGCTCTACTACGTCCGCAGTTCGCCGGCGGGCAGGTTCGGCGGCGGTGGCGGCGATCTCGTGCTCTTCAACCTGGAGGATCGCGAGGAGACGGTGCTGCTCTCCGGCGTCGGCGGCTTCTCGCTGAGCGCCGATGGCAAGAAGCTGCTCTACGCCGGCCAGAACGACTTCGGCATCGCCAGCGCGGGCGGCAAGATCGACCGTGGAGAGAGCGCTCTGGCGGTCGACAAACTGACGGTTCGCATCGATCCGCGCGCCGAGTGGCGGCAGATCTACGACGAGGTGTGGCGGATCAACCGGGACTACTTCTACGACCCCGGCATGCACGGCGCCGACTGGCCGGCGATGGCCGAGAAGTACAGCGGCTTCCTGACCGACGTCGCCACCCGCGCCGACCTGAACAAGGTGCTGCGTTGGATGTGCAGCGAGATCGCGGTCGGCCACCACCGGGTCGGAGGCGGCGACCGCCGCGCCGATCCGGAGCGCGTCGGCGGCGGTCTGCTCGGCGCCGACTTCGAGATCGCCGACGGCCGCTACCGCTTCGCCCACGTCCTGGGCGGCCTGAACTGGAATCCCGAACTGCGGGCGCCGCTCACCGAACCGGGCGTCTCCGTTTCCGCCGGCGAGTACCTGCTTGCCGTCAACGGCGTCGACCTCGAAGCCTCTGACAACGTCTTCTCACGCTTCGAGAACACGGCCGGCAAGATCACGGACATCACGGTCGGCCCGAACGCGGACGGTTCCGGCTCGCGCACCGTGTCCGTCGTCCCGATCGGGAACGAATCGGCTCTCCGCAACCGGGAGTGGGTCGAGGGCAATCTGGCCAAGGTCGACGAGGCCACAGACGGCCGGGTCGCCTACGTCTACGTGCCGAACACCACAACCCTCGGCCACACGTACTTCAAGCGCTACTTCTTCCCGCAGGTCCACAAACAGGCCCTGATCGTCGACGAGCGCTTCAACGGCGGCGGTCAGGTCGCGGACTACTACATCGACCACCTGCGGCGCCCGTACATCAGCCACTGGGCGACCCGCTACGGCGCCGATTTCCGTACGCCGAGCGCGGCCATCCTGGGACCGAAGGTCATGATCATCGACGAGACGGCCGGTTCCGGCGGCGACCTGCTGCCGTGGATGTTCCGCAAGCTCGGCCTGGGCCCACTGGTCGGGAAACGAACCTGGGGCGGCCTGGTCGGCACCCTCGGCTTCCCCGTCCTGATGGACGGCGGCTTCGTCACCGCCCCGAACCTGGCGATCTGGACCGAAGACGGCTTCGTCGTGGAGAACGTCGGCGTGCCGCCCGACGTCGACGTCGAGCAGTGGCCCGCGGACATCATCGCCGGCCGCGACCCGCAACTCGAGAAGGCGATCGAGATCGTTCTCGAGCAACTGGAGTCGAACCCGACCGCCGAACCGGCGAAGCCGCCGTTTCCGATCCGGGTCCGTCGCTAGCCCGGAGATGGGTGTCGGTGCGCCGGCCTTCTGGCCGGCATCCGGGGGCGAAGTCGAGCTACAGCCCGCAGCCCTATGAGCTTCTCCTTCCTGCTGCCCCGACTGCGCGCCGAGTGGCGCAAGCGCACCGGACGAGAACTCTCCGCGGCCGACATCCATCCGCGCTTCAGGGACCGCGAACGGCACTTCCGGTCGCCGCCGATGACGGCGAAGATGGTGGCGGCGATCTCCCGCCTGTCGCCCCAGTTCCACCTCGAAGCCGGAGAGTCCTCACGGTCGTTCTGGGAACTGACCCAGAACGGCTCCTGCTGGGGTGAGTTCGACGCCGCCGAGCCCGTTCTTCGCTCGATGGCGCCGCCAGCCAAGGCGCTAGACATCGGTTGCGGGCTCGGCCGGTCGACCGCCTTCTGCCGGCGTGCGCTCGGCTGGGACGATACCGAGTTCCACCTCTACGACGGCGACGGCCCACGGATCGACTATCCCCGCAGCGGAGAACGGACCGACCGCTCCTTCTGCGGCGACCTCGGAACGCTGCGCAAGGCGTTGGAATACAACGACGTCGCGAACTTCCGCATCTTCGATGCCCACGAACTGAACCACCGCCTGGACGCGCTGCCCGGCCCCTACGACCTCGTCTACTCCTTCTACGCCGCCGGCTTCCACTGGTCCCTCGCCGACTTCTGGAGCGAGTTCGAGGCGATCTCCCACCGCCGAACCGTCGGCATCTTCACGATCCACCGGAACTTCGAGGAGTTCCCGCAACTCCGGAACTGGACTTTCCGCATCGTCCCGTTCGAGCGCAGCCTGATCAAGGACCGGCCCCACCGCCTGCTGATCGCCTGCCGCGAAGAAGAACTCCTGAACCCGTTGGGGCAGCGGGCCCGGGCGCTAGGCTAGGCCCACAACCAACAGCCCAGGGAGGAACGCGATGCTCGACTCGCTCAAGAACTGCCAGCCCCAGACCTACGCCGCGATGCGGATCGTCGCCGGCTTCCTCTTCCTGTGGCACGGGGCGCAGAAACTCCTGGGCTTCCCGCTTCCGACTCCCGAAGGCGCTCCGACCTTCATCCTCTACATCGCCGGGCCGATCGAGTTGATCGGCGGAGCGCTGATCATGCTCGGCCTGTTCACCCGTCCGATCGCCTTCCTCGCCAGCGGCCTGATGGCCTTCGCCTACTTCATCGGCCACGTGTTCCGGCCGGTCGAGGACCCCGGCGTCTGGCACTACCTGTTGCCACTGGTGAACCGCGGCGAAGCCGCGGTTCTCTTCTGCTTCCTGTTCCTCTACGTCGCCGCCAAGGGCAACGGCATGTGCAGCCTCGGCGGCGACGAGGACTGAAGCAGACCCACGCCCTCAGCTCACCGCGAAGATGCCGCCGTCGACGGGGATGGCGGCGCCGGTGACGTAGGCGGCGGCGCGGGACGCCAGGTAGATCGAAACGCCGGCCATGTCCTCCGGCGTGCCGATCCGCTTGCGCGGGTTGCGGGCGCGGATCTCGTCGCCGAACTTCCTGAGGTTGTACTCCATCATCTTGCTCTCGAAGGGCCCCGGGCAGACGGCGTTCACCGTGACGTCCTCGGGCGCGAGGCGGCGCGCCAAGGCACGAGTCAGGTGGATCATGCCGGCCTTGCTGGCACTGTAGGGATAGTGCTCCTGCGGGTTCACGTGCAGGCCGTCGATCGAGGCGATGTTGATCACCCGCGCCGGATCGTCCTCGGTGGCCGCGGCCCGCAGCTCGGGGAGCAGCTTGACGGTCAGGTAGAAGGGCCCCTTCAGGTTGATGTCCATCACCTTGTCCCAGCCCGACTCGGGGAACTCCTCGAGCGGCGCTCCCCAGGCGGCACCGGCGTTGTTCACGAGGATGTGGAGCCGGTCCTCGCGTTCCCGCAGCGCGGCGCGAAAGCGCTCCACCCCTTCGATCGTCGACAGGTCGTTCGGCAGCGAGATGCACTCGCCAAAGGCGGAGAGTTCCTCGGCCATCGCGTCGCAGACGGCAGCCTTCCGGGAGCTGATGTAGGTGCGCACGCCGTTCTCGACGTAGCCACGGGCGATCATCGCCCCGATACCCCGGGAACCCCCGGTGACCACCGCCACCTTGCCGGACACGTCGAACAGGTTCTTCACGGCTAACCTCCCACGGTCAAGGCGTCGGTCAGCACGGATCCGGACCGCGCCGTCTGGTCCCAGAGTCCGAGCGCGATTCGCTGGCGACCCTCGGGCAGACGGATTCTCAGGCCGGCCCGATAGTGGCTTTCCAGTGCGTCCGCGAGCGCTTCCGCGGGTATCTCGAGCGGCACTTCCAGGTGCTGCGCCGCGGTCAGCTCGTCGTCGTCGTCCATGGCCACGACGACCAGTCGCGTAGCGGACCGGTGAACGCCGTCGATCTCGACGAGTTCCACGCTGCTGATCGGAAACTCGATCCACATCTGCACGTCGTAGAGGGCCTCGCCTTCGACCGGCATGATCGCGTCGACGCTGACTTCCATCCGGTGCGGGTTGTCGCTCTCACCCACGTACGCGGCCGCCAGCGCCCGCTCCGAGATGCGCGAGCGGACCCCCTTCTTGACGTAGCTCCGGCGGTAGTCCGCCGACGCGCCCCTCACTCCGCGCACCCGTACTTCGATCGACGTGAACTCGCCCTCGACCTTGTTCGCCGACGAAAGCCCGAGCGAGTAGTACGACTGCATGCCGCCGACAGCCTGGGCCAGCACGCCGGTCAGGTTTCCCCCGCCGGTGCGGCCGAATCCGCCGGTTCCTTCGGCCAGGTTGTGCAGCGCTTCCCGGCGGTCCGAGACCTCCATCAGCGCGCCGCGCCCCTTGGAGCGCCTGGCGCTCGTCGCGGCGTCGCCCGGCGGCGGCTTGGCCGCGAACAGCGTGACGCCGTAGGTGTTCGCCTCGGCGACGATGGCCTGAATCGTCCCGGTCGCCCGGAACTGCTCGACCTCCTGCTGCAGGCGGCCCACCTCCATGCTCGCATTGCGGTCGAAGACGCCGCCGGTGCCCGGTGTGCCGCCGGCCTGACCGCCGCCCGCCCTCTCGACCAGCGCGCCGGCGTCGCTGGCGCCACCGGTGAGCAGGTCCTGGATGTGCTCCATCAGCGTGCCCAGGGGCCGCTCGGCCACGCCGTCGGAGACGAAGACGAGCGCCTTGCGGCCCTCGAGCCAGGCCAGCGTGCGCACGAAGTTCCCGAGCGCCTCGAAGCTGGCCTCCGAGTCGTTGTAGACCTCGCGGGCGTACGTCCTCATCTCGCCCAGCAGGGCGTCGATCGCGAGGCCCGCGTTCTGGCGGTCGAGCCGATCGCGGCTGCGCATCCGGTGGAAGATGTCCGTGACGGAGAGCTGGGCGCTCTGCCGGAGGCCGTCCCTCTGGTCGCCGACCGTCTGCTGACCCTTCAGACCGTTCAGGGCGGACCGGATCGCCCCCCAGTTCCGGGTGAAGCCCTGGATTACCCGCGGCTCCTGGTCATGCGCGGCGATCATGATCCGTACGCGACGGTCCTCCAGCACCGTCGGTAGGTCGACCTCCAGCTCCGACAGCGCCCGGTCGCGGTTCGGGGACAGCATGTTGTGCTGATCGAAGTAGAGGACGATCCAGATCGGCGCGTCCGCGTCCGGGTCTTCGCGGACGACTTCGTAGAAGTTCACGGGCTGGACCCGTTCGCCGTTCTCGAACACCTGGAAGTTGGAGAGTTCGAGACCGGTGACCGGCGCGCCCTGCCGATCGGTGACGTGGACGTCGATGTTCACGATCTCGACGTCGACCGTCTCCTGGATGGCGCCGGCTGCGGGCTCAGCCTGTTGCTGAGCAGTGACGACCGGCGCCGCGACCAGGAGCGCCAGCACGGAAACAGGAACGAGGCAGGTTCTGCATTTCATGACAGTTCGAACCCCTCATAGTCGTTGGCTGCGACGGCGTCGCACTTCTCCACGTAGGGAGGAAAGCCCAGGTAGGGCATGAACACGCGCGGCTTGCCCGGCACGTTGGCCCCCAGGTACCAGGAGTTGCAGGTGGGATAGAGAGTCGCGCCGGCGACCTCGCCGACGTGGGCGACCCATTCGTTCTCGGCCTCGGGCGTCGCCTCGATCGCGGCGTGTCCGCGATCCCGCATCCAGGCCATGCAGTCGGCGATCCAGTCCACGTGCTGCTCGATCGACGGCAGCATGTTGGAAAGCACGGACGGGCTCCCGGGGCCGGTGATCACGAACAGGTTGGGGAAGCCCTCGACGCCAAGGCCGAGGTAGGCGCGAGGGCCGTCCTCCCACTTCGAGCGCAGGGTCCGGCCGCCGCGGCCGCGGATGTCGATGCGGGCAAGAGCGCCGGTCATCGCGTCGAAGCCCGTGGCGAAGACGATGGCATCCAGCTCGTAGTCCCGGCCGCCGGTGCGGAGCCCCGTCTTCGTGATCTTCTCGATCGGCGCGGAGCTGACGTCGACCAGGGTGACGTTGGGCCGGTTGAACGTCTCGAAGTAACCGCTGTCGAGGCAGATCCGCTTGCAGCCGATCACGTTGTGCGGGCTCAACCGGTCGGCGACTTCGGGATCCCGGACGATGCCGCGGATCTTCTCGCGCACGAACTCGGCGGCGGCATCGTTCGCCTCCTGACTCGCCAGCATGTCGGCGAAGGAGGCCATGAAGGAGAAGCCGCCGTACTCCCAGCGCTCCTCGAAGCGCCGCCGCCGTTCCTCCGGCGGCACCTCCGCGAACTCGTCGTGCATCGGGTTCATGTCGGCGCCGAGCCCGGCCGGCATCTGCCTGTTGCGCTCCCGGAAGGCCGGATACTCCGCCTTCACGTCGGCCTCCCGTTCCCGGTCCATCGCACCGTTGTGCGCCGGAATCGAGTAGTTCGGCGTGCGCTGGAAGACGGTGAGGTGGGCCGCCTCGCCGGCGATCACGGGAATCGCCTGGATCGCCGAGGAGCCGGTGCCGACGATGCCCACACGGAGCCCGGTGAAGTCGACGCCCTCGTGCGGCCAGGCGCCGGTGTGGTAGCTCTCGCCCTCGAAGTCGTCGATCCCGTCGAAGTCGGGCAGGTTCGCCGCCGACAGACAGCCGGTGGCCATCACGACGAAGCGGGCGAAGACGGTCTCGTTCCCCGCGCCCTTGCCGTTGCTCCGGCCGGCACCGTTGCCTTCGAAGGGCCCGGCCGCCGCTCCGTCCGGCGGCGCGACCTCGATCCGCCAGCGGGAGTCATCCTCCTCGAAGCGGGCGGAGACGACCCGGCGGTTGAACTCGATGTCGCGTCGCAGGTCGAAGCGGTCCGCCACGTGGTTGGCGTAACGCAGGATCTCGGGCTGGCCCGCATAGCGCTCGCCCCACGACCACTCCTGCTGGAGTTCTTCCGAGAACTGGTACGAGTACTCCAGACTCTCCACGTCGCAGCGGGCGCCCGGATAACGGTTCCAGTACCACGTGCCGCCCACCCCGTCGCCGGCCTCGAACGATCGGACCGTGAACCCCAGGCCGCGCAGACGGTGGACCATGTAGAGGCCGGCGAAACCGGCGCCTACCACGATCACATCGAACCTACGCATGAACACGCCTAGTCGGCCGGGCCGGCGCAGCAACCCTTGGGGCCCCCACGACGACGACATCGAACTTCCGCATGGAAAGAGGATCGTATGCTACGGAGCCGTCCGCGTCCGGCGCCAATCGGCGGACGCGCCGCAGCCATGCCCGCCCTCGACGGACTCCGTATCCTCGACCTGACCCGCATTCTGGCCGGGCCGACCTGCACCCAACTGTTCGGCGACCTGGGCGCGGACGTGATCAAGATCGAACGGCCCGGCCGGGGCGACGACACGCGCGGCTGGGGTCCGCCCTTCGTGAAGGACGCGAACGGCAACGACACGAGCGAAAGCGCGTACTACCTCTGCGCCAACCGGAACAAGCGCTCGGTGGCGATCGATCTCGCGACCGCCGAGGGCGCCGGTCTGGTCCGCCGGCTCGCCGCCCGCTGCGATGTCCTGATCGAGAACTTCAAGGTCGGCGCGCTCAGCCGCTACGGCCTCGGCTACGAGGATCTGAAGGACGAGCTGCCCGGACTCGTCTACTGCTCGATCACCGGCTTCGGCCAGACCGGACCGAACGCGCACCGCGCCGGCTACGACCTGCTGGCGCAGGGTTACGGCGGCATCATGAGCCTCACCGGCGCGGCCAAGGGCGAACCGATGAAGGTCGGAGTCGGCATCGCCGACATCATGTGCGGAATGTACGCGGCGACCGCGATCCTGGCGGCCCTGCGGCACCGAGACCGGACCGGGCGGGGCCAGCACATCGATGTCGCGCTGGTCGACGCCCAGATGGCCTGGCTGGTCAACGAGGGATCGAACTACCTGATCTCCGGCGATGTGCCGGAGCGGCGCGGCAACGAGCACCCGAACATCGTTCCCTACGGCGTGTTCGAGACCGCGGACGGCCACGTGATCGTCGCGGTCGGCAACGACGCTCAGTACGAGCGGTTCTGCGAGTTCCTCGGCGCCCCCGAGCTGGCGTCGGACGACCGCTACCGGACGAACGCCGGCCGGCTCGCCCACCGCGAGGAACTCGTGGCGACGCTGGCGCGGCTTCTCCGCCGGCTGACCAGCGCGGAGATCCTCGCCGGCATGGAAGCGCGCGGCATCCCCGGCGGACCGATCCATGACGTCGAGGAGGCGCTGGCCTCGGACCAGGCGGAGGCCCGCGGCATGACGATCGACGTGCCGCATCCGCTGGCCGGAAGCGGCAGCGTCCGGCTGGTCGCCAACCCGATCAGGATGTCGGAAACGCCGGTGAGTTACCGGCGGTCCCCACCTGTGTGCGGCGCCGACACGGACGAGGTGATCGCGGAACTGCTGGGGGACGAGGACTGACGCCGATTCCACCGGCGGCCTGCGACTCCGGTGGCAAAGCGGTGGTACGGTGGAAACACCACCCCGGCGACCCCACGCCCCTAGGAGACCACTTGACGAACACGGCCGTAGGAATCAGCGGCTTCGGCGGCTACGTGCCGGAGCGCGTGATGACGAACGAGGACTGGACCCGGTACGTAGACACTTCCGACGAGTGGATCGTGGAACGCACCGGTATCCACCGGCGGCGCGTCGCGGCCGAGGATGAGTCCACCGCCGACCTGGCAACGGCCGCCGCCAGATCGGCCCTCGAGAGCCGCGGTATCGGCCCCGAAGAGATCGACGAGATCATCGTCGCCACGGACACGCCTGAGGTCTACACGCCGGATACAGCCTCCTTCGTCCAGCGAAAGCTCGGCGCCCGCCAGGTGCCTTCCTACGACCTTGGCGGCAGCGGCTGCGCCGGCTTCGTGCAGGCCATGGACGTCGCCCGCTCGCGCGTGCAGACCGGCACCCGCCGGGTGCTCGTGATCGGTGTCGAGCTCATTACACGTCTCGTGAGCTGGAAGATCCGGGAGACGTGTGTGCTGTTCGGCGACGCCGCGGCCGGAGTGATCGTCGAGCGCGGACCGCAGATGGCCGAGATCCTCGGCGCCAGGACCGGCACCGACGGCAGCCAGTGGAGCATCCTGACGCTGGAGATCGGAGGCACCCGCAAGCCGTTCAGCCTCGAGTACGCGCAGAAGGAAGAGCACCTGAAGCTGATCATGGAGGGCCGGGCCGTGTTCCGCCACGCCGTCCACCGCATGTCGCAGGTCGGCCTCGACGTACTGGAAGCGGTGGGCGCGAAGCTCGAAGACGTGGCAATGATCGTGCCCCATCAGGCGAACCTGCGCATCGTCCAGGCGGTCGCGAAGAACCTCTCCGTCCCGATGGAGAAGGTCTACACGAACCTCCAGGAGTACGGCAACACCGGCTCGGCGTCGGTTCCTCTGGCGCTGTGGGAAGCCCACAGCAAGGGCCGCATCTCGCCGGGCGACCTGGTGCTGTTGACCTCCTTCGGCGCCGGTTTCCACTGGGGCGCGGCCCTGCTCCGGTTTACCGGCTGAGGGGGCATCTTCTCCAAAGGCCGCCGACCGTTCCTTGCGATCGCCTCGCAAACAGCACCTGTTGACGGGACCCGATCACCGGACTAACCTACTGGATCATGAAAGAGGGACACGCGCTTCGCACTCCCCCGGTCAGATTCTCCGAGGACGTCGTGCCGCTCGGCGACGTCAAGGTGAATCCCGGTGCCGTGGTGCGACAGGTCAGCGAGTCGGGTCGGCCAATCCTCCTGACCTCTCGTGGCCGTGGCGTCGCCGTCGTTCAGTCCCTGACCCGGTACGAGGAACAGCAGGACGAGCGGTCCTTCCTGCGCGCGGTGGTCGAAGGGCTGGCAAGCGCCGAGGAAGGTCGAGAACTCACCCTGTCTGAGGTCAAGGCGCACTTTCAGCAGAAGTGAGCGCAGCGCTACGCCGTGAACGCGAGTCGAGTCGCGGTCGTCCTGACCGAGCGGGCGCTCTCGGACCTGGAGGAGTTGACCGCCTGGTACACGGAGCAAGGGCGAACGGAAGCCGGCGCACGGATCGTCGCCGACATCCTGAATCAGCTCGAGCGGCTAGCCAACTTTCCAGACCTCGGCCGCGTGGTTCCCGAGTTCAGTCATCCGCTCCTCCGTGAACTCGTGCGCCCTCCCTTCAGGATCGCCTACAGGCGTGAACCGGAGGCCGTGCGGATCCTGAGGGTGTGGCGAAGCGAACGGCTGCTTCGACTTCCGCCAGACGAGTAAGGCCTTCCGGTCCCAATCATCCGAAGATCAGGCCCCAGATCGTGAACAGGGTGAAGGACACGTAGACCGCCGACGCGATCAGCATCATCACGATGTTGAGCGCCTTCG
The DNA here is from genome assembly GCA_965220845.1 of Candidatus Multivorans sp. GTDB lineage: Bacteria > Acidobacteriota > Thermoanaerobaculia > Multivoradales > Multivoraceae > Multivorans. The sequence continues at coordinate 1,281,065 of CBDCRA010000005.1, read as the reverse complement.
GCCGGGCGGACTTCGGCAGCTTCGTGAGGTTCACGTAGAGGGTCAACGGGACGTAGATCGCCATCGCGAAGCCGCCCAGCAGGGCGGAGTTGAAGATGAAGCCGAGGGCCGAGACGCCCGAGAGTTCGAAGAAGGCGGTCGAAACCGTGCCGGCGACCATGAACATGATGGCGAAGGTCAGGTACCACTGGCTCTGGGTCCGCTTCTGGCCGAACTTGAACAGGGAGCCGAGCAGGTAGGACCAGGTGCGGGCGCCGCCGTCGACGGCGCCGAGCTGGGAACTGAACAGCGCCGCCATGCCGATCAGCAGGAACACGTAGCGGCCCGGCGTGCCGAGGCTCGTCTCCAGGATGACCGACATGTCCCAGACGATCTGGCCCTCCTCGGGGACGATGCCCGCCGGCCGCAGGACGGTCAGCGCCCCGAACATGAACAGGAACATCGTGAAGGTGTTGCCCAGCCAGAAGAAGATGACCTGGTCCTGGATCACGTAGCGCATCCAGCGCCTGAAGCGGCTCGCGTTCTCCGGGGTCTCGTGGTAGCGAAAGCCCGTCTGGACCTCGGCCGTCTCGTGCACGCGCAGCGGGTTCGCCAGGACCGGGATGCGGCCGCCCATGCCGATGTTCTTGTCCCGCAGGTAGAAGGCGTACCAGAGGTTGCCGGCGCCGCCGATGCCGGCGAACACGACCGCGCCGAAGAAGCGGGCGAAGGTGAACTGGTCGTCCAGTTCGATGTGCCCGAAGTTGACCAGCCCCCGGCCCATCTCCTTGATCGCATCCCAGGTGCCGACGGAAAACGCGACGTAGATCAGCCCGATCGTGATGACCAGCACCATGATCCCGATCGCCCGCTCCACCGCCTTGTACATCTGCTTGGGGCCGAACAGGATCAAGGCGATCAGGCCGAACGTCACGGCGGTCCAGAACCACTCCGGGCCCGGTCCGTCCGGTCCGAAGAAGAGCGCCTTGAGCGCCGCGCCCGACATCCTCGCCCAGCCCGGCAGGAACAGCCCCACGAAGCCGAGCGACAGAAAGGCGTAGATGACTCCCATCGACATCCGCGCGTACGACGTGTACGGGTGTTCGCCGGTGACCACCGCCCAGCGGCCGATCTCGATGTTGATCCAGAGCTGCAGGAAGACGCCGAGCGCCGCCGCCCAGATCATCACCGCACCGAACTTGGCCGTCACCCAGGGCCACACGGCGAGTTCCCCGGCGCCGATCGCGAGGCCGATCATGATCGCGCCAGGCCCGGCGAGTTGCCAGAAGGAGAGCTTGCGCTCCGGCAGGTTCTCCTCGCGCAGGGGTGGGATCGGTACCGGCATGTGGTGCCCTCCAGCCGGCACGGGCCGAGCCGCCCACCAGCTCTTGCGGTTGTACGGAATGACGGAGTCGAGGGCACTGTAGCAGCGCGAACGCAGGCTTCGGCTCGCATGGCGTGCCGCCGGACGCTACGATCGGCCCCACCTCACGACCAACGTACGAGGAGACGACGATGAAGCGAGGGATGCTCTCACCCTGGCGGCCTGCGATCGCAGCGCTGCTCGCCCTGACCCTGGCAGCCGCGGCGCCGCTGGCGGCCGCCGACCCGGAGGTCACCGTCTCGAAGCCGGAGCAGGTCGGCCTTTCGTCCGAGCGGCTCGCCCGCATCGACGCGGCGATGAACGGCTACGTCGAAGCGCGCAAGATCGCCGGCGCCACCGGTCTGATCGCCCGCCGCGGCGAGATCGCCTACTTCAACACCTACGGCTACCGCGACCTCGAGACGAAGGAGCCGATGCCCAAGGACGCGCTCTTCCGCATCTACTCGATGTCCAAGGCGGTCACCGGCGTCGCCGTGATGATCCTCCACGAGAAGTACGGCTTCCCCCTGCGGACACCCGCCTCGCGCTGGATTCCGGCCCTCGGCGACCTGGAGGTCACTGAATGGAGCGTCGATCCGGGGACCGGCGATCCGCGCATGGAACTCGTTCCCGCGAACCGCGACATGACCGTGCAGGATCTGCTCACCCACACCGCCGGCATCAGCTACGGCGGGCCACGCAACGCCCAAGGCCGCTCGTTCTACACCGAACTCGGGGTCAACAGCCGCGACCAGAACCTCGAGGAGTTCGTGGAGAAGCTGGGTCAGTCGCCCCTCCACGATCACCCGGGCACGGTCTTCCGCTACGGCCTCTCGATGGATGTCCTGGGCCGCCTCGTCGAGGTGATCTCCGGCAAGACCTTCGACGTCTTCCTCGAGGACGAGATCTTCAAGCCGCTCGGGATGAAGGACACGGCGTTCTACGTCCGCCCCGGCACGGAGGACCGGCTGGCGGTGCTCTACACGCCGGACCGCGAGGCGGGCGACGGCACGGTCAAGCGCTCCACCGCGCCACCGCAGGACTCCTACCTCAAGAAGCCGAAGATCTTCTACGGAGGCGCCGGCCTGGTGTCAACGACGACCGACTACTACCGGATGATCCAGATGCTGCTCGACGGCGGCCGCTACGACGGCGGCCAGATGCTGAGCCCGAAATCGGTCAAGCTGCTGAGCAGCGACCACATCGGCGACATACCGCGCGCGGGCCAGCTCCTGGGACCCGGCGACGGCTTCGGCCTCACCTTCCGCGTCAACGAGCACCCCGGCCACAACGGCGCCCTCGGTTCGCCGGGCGACTACAGCTGGGGCGGCGCCGCCGGCACCCGCTTCTGGATCGACCCCGACGAGGAGATGGTCGCCGTGTTCATGATCCAAATCCTCCCCCACGGTGGCCTGACCTACGGCACCGAGTTCCGCAACCTCGCCTACCAGGCGATCATCGACTGACCCTTCCGGAGTACGACGAACGATGTCCGACCGCAGCCTGGAAATCCGCCTAGCTTCCCGCCCCGCCGGCGAACCCGAGGCGGCGAACTTCGAACTCGCCGAAACCGGCATGCCGAGCGCCGGCGAGGGGCACGCCCTCGTGCGCAACGTCTACATGTCGGTCGACCCCTACATGCGGGGCCGCATGCGGGACATCAAGTCCTACACGCCGCCCTTCGCGATCGGCAAGGCGCTCGACGGCGGCGCCGTGGGGGTTGTCGAGGAGTCGAACACGGACGCCCTCTCGCCCGGCGATCTCGTCTCGAGCCGCTTCGGCTGGCGCAGCCACTTCGCCGCTCACGCGACCGAGCTGCAGAAGCTCGACACCCACGGCGCGCCGCTGTCCGCCTTCCTCGGCGTGCTCGGCATGCCCGGGATGACCGCCTACGTCGGCCTGCTGGACCTCGGCGAACCGAAGGAGGGCGAGACGGTGTTCGTGTCGGCCGCCGCCGGCGCGGTCGGCAGCCTGGTCGGCCAGATCGCCAGGATCAAGGGCTGCCGTAGCGTTGGCAGCGCCGGATCGCAGGACAAGGTCGACCACCTGGTCTCCGACCTCGGTTACGACGCCGCCTTCGACTACCACGACGACCTGAACCACTGCCTCGGCGAGACCTGCCCGGACGGCATCGACGTCTACTTCGAGAACGTCGGCGGACCGATGCTCGAGGCCGTGCTGCTGCACATGAACATGTTCGGCCGCATTCCGGTCTGCGGGATGATCGCTCACTACAACGACGAGGAGCCGCGGCCGGGGCCGCGGACGCTCATCTCGATCATCCCGAAGCGCCTCAGGATGCAGGGCTTCATCGTCTCCGACCACATGGACCGCCGCGCCGACTTCGTCCGCGACGTCGCGGGCTGGATCGCCGAGGGCAAGGTCACTTACCGCGAAACGATCGTCGCCGGCCTCGAGAACGCCCCGGAAGCGTTCATGGGCCTCTTCCGGGGCGAGAACACCGGAAAGATGGTGGTCCAGATCAGCGACGACCCGACTCAGGGATAGGGATAGTCCAGATCCAGGAAGGGGATCGCGCTCAGCACCTCCGGCGGATCGACCGGCAGGGCTCGGTGGAGGTAGGAGGCATCGAGTTCGTCCCAGCCTGTGACGCCGAGCAGACCGAGGCAGGTGACGATCTCGTGTTCGAGGATCCTGAGCATGCGGACGACGCCCTCGCGGCCGCCGGCGGCCATGGCGATGGCCTCCAGGCGGCCGATGCCGACCGCGTCGGCGCCGAGGACCATCGCCTTGACCACGTCCGTGCCGCGCATGAAGCCGCCGTCGACGACGATCTGCGTGCGGCCGTCGACTTCCTCGACGACCTCCGGCAGGGTGTCGAGCGTGCCGCGGCAGTGATCGAGCTGCCGGCCGCCGTGGTTCGACACGTAGACCACGTCGACGCCGTGCTCGCAGGCAAGCCCCGCGTCCTCGGCCGTGGCGATGCCCTTCAGGATCAGCGGGATGTCGAACTCGTCCTTGATCCGCTTGACCAGGTCCCAGGTCATCCGCGCCTGGTAGTTCAGGGGTGCCACGCGCGTCGTCGCCTCGCCGACCGAGGGCGGCCGCCAGCGCTTCAGCAGGTCCCGCTCGCGCCGGCTGTAGACCTGGGTGTCGACGGTCAGGCAGAAGCCGTTGTAGCCCGCGGTCTGCGCCCGGCGGATCAGCCCCCGCATCCAGTCTTCGTCGTCGGCCAGGTAGAGCTGGTACACCTTTGCCGAGTCGGACGCTTCGGCGGTGCCCTCGAGACCGGGCAGACACACCGAACTGACGAAGTTCATGATCCCGAAGTCCTCGGCCGCCTTCCCCGCGGTGGCGCCGCCGCCTTCCTCGAACAGTTGCAACGAGCCGATCGGCGCCAGGATGACGGGGATGCGGAGGTCGTGACCGAGCAGGGATCCGCCCGCGTGGACTTCGGAGACATCGGTCAGCACGCGCGGCCGGAAGGCGACGGAGTCCAGCGCCTGGCGGTTGCGCTTGACGCTGGTCTCGGTCTCGGCGCCTCCGACCAGGTAGTCCCAGACGTTCCCGCCGAGGTTCCGGCGGGCAGCGACGACCAGTTCGTGGAGCGTCAGCGCGTTCCTGGCCGCTTCTCCAGGCGCCAACGGGTCGGAAGCCATGTTGGGGCGTCGTCTGGGATCGGTCACGGAGGCGCTCGGTCTCGTTCGGGCGGGACCCTAGCAGTCAGGGACGGCGCCTGACAGGCTTGCCGCCGATGATCGAGGTCGACCTGCCGCGCTTCGAGTACCTGCTGTCCCGGGCCCTGGACACGCTGCCCCCGGCGTTCGCCGATCTCATCGACAACGTCGCCGTCGTCGTCGAGGAGGAACCGAGCGAGGAGGATCTGCGCCTGGTCGGACTCGACCCGGAGGAGGACGACCTGCTCGGGCTCTACCACGGCGTGCCGCTCGACGAACGCGGCCACGGCTACAGCTCCCTGCCCGACCGGGTCGTGATCTACCGACTGCCGATCCTGTGGATCTGCAACACGGAGGCGGATGTCGTGCGCGAAGTCCGTGACACCCTCGTGCACGAGCTCGGACACCACTTCGGTCTGGGCGACGACGACATGCCGTACTGAGCCGGACTCCGGCTGCTAGGTTCCGTCCGTGCCGAAGTCCCTTCCCTACCTGGGCATCGCCGGGGCCCTGATTGCCGGTGCGTTGATGGCGGCCGCCGGCGGTAGCCGCGGCGTGGAAGTCGGCGGCCTGCCGGCCTTCGCGGTCCTGATTGCCGCCGCCTTCGCCGTCCAGTGGATCGCCTTCGTCCCGGCCTGGTTCCTCCAGACGGAGCGCTTCTTCGACCTGACCGGCAGCATCACCTTCCTGGTTCTGACCGCGGGCGCCCTGCTGATCCGCGGCGGCTTCGACCCGCGATCGCTCGTCATCGCCGCGGCCATCGCGGTGTGGGCGCTGCGGCTGGGTCCCTTCCTTTTCCTCCGGGTCCGCCGGGACGGCGAGGATCGCCGCTTCCGGCAGATCAAGCCGAACTTCCCCGTCTTCCTGATGACCTGGACGCTGCAGGGCCTGTGGGTGTCCCTGACCGCCGGCGCGGCACTGGCGGCGTTGCTGGCGAGCGAGAGCACGCCGCCGGACTGGACCCTCGCAGCCGGCCTGGCCCTGTGGACGCTCGGCTTCCTGCTCGAAGTGACCGCCGACGCCCAGAAGACCCGCTTCCGCGCCGTACCCGAGAACCGGGACCGGTACATCACGTCGGGACTCTGGGCCTGGTCGCGCCACCCGAACTACTTCGGCGAGATCGTCCTGTGGATCGGCATCGCCGTGATCACGGCGCCGACGCTCGAAGCCTGGCAACTGGCCACGCTGGTGTCGCCGGTCTTCGTCTGGCTGCTCCTGACCAGGATCAGCGGCGTACGGATGCTCGAAGCGCGAGCCAACCGCAGGTGGCGCGACGATCCCGGCTACCGGGACTACGTCCGCCGCACGAACACGCTGTTGCCCTGGCCCCCCCGCGGGACTTGACGGCGCGGCAGCACCTGAGGGCTGCGATCTGCCTCGCCGCCATCACGCTGAACCTGACCTTCTGGGCGCTGCTGCTGCTTCTCCTGCTGCCCGCCAAGGCGGCGCCGCGGACGCGGCCCTGGTTCCGGCGAGTCGCCGCCCGCATCTACCGCGCCGCCGTGCGCGTCGACAACGTGCTGCTTCGGCGCGTCTCCCGTGCCGCCTGGCGCGCCCGCGAACTGAGCCTCGACCCGACCCGGCCCCACATCGTCCTCTCGAATCACCGTTCCTGGGCCGACATCTTCCTGGTCCAGAGTCTCATCGCCACCCGCGGCCCCATCGTCACGTTCCTGAGCAAGCGGGAACTCCTCTATGTGCCGATCTTCGGCCTGATCATCCTCGCCTTCGACTTCCCGGTGCTGCGGCGTCGCACCCGGAGCGGGGCCGATCCCGCGGGCCGCCGCGACGACGACCGCCGCCGCGTGGCGGACGCCGCGGCCGCCCTGCTCGACTCCCCCGCCGCCATCCTCTCGTTCGCCGAGGGCACGCGCTTCACCGTCGCCAAGCGCGAGGCCCTTGGCGGGCCTTACCGGCGCCTGCTGCCGCCCCGCGCCGGCGGCCTCGCCGCGATGATCGAAGCGCTCGCCCCGGGCGGCGGCTCGATCGTCGACCTGACGCTTGCCTACCCCCGGCCCTCCACGTTCTGGGAGTTCCTCGGCGGCGCCGCGGGGTCGGTGGAAGTGGCCTGGGAGACGATGCCGATCGCGACAGTGAAGCCCGACGAAGCAGCGAGCTGGCTGAACGACCGCTGGCGACGCAAGGAGGAGTCGCTGGATCGATCTTTATGAGATAGCACTAAGATATGTACAACCTAAGCGAAATGGAATAAGATCCTGCGCCAGCTCCGTTCCGGCGGACAGAGAGAACGACAACCGCCCCGAACCGCGAGGCACTCGACACATGACTGAACCCGACGACCGGCACGAGAACCACGAGGCTGAGGGAGACGCGCCGCCCGCGGAACAGGCGCTGCCCGAAGCGCCGCTGGCCACGCGGGCAAGGGCGCCCATGCCGGAGCTGCCCGTCATCGTCCTCCGCGACCTGGTCGTCTATCCGGGAGTCACGATGCCGATGGAGATCGGACGGGCCGACACGCTGAGCGCGATCCAGGCCGCCGCCGAGCATCCCGAACGTACGTTCTTCGCCCTGCTCCAGCGCGAGAAGAGCGAGAAAGTCGACCCCCTCGGCCTGCACACGATCGGCGTCGTCGCCCGGGTCGTCCAGCTCCAGCACGGCCTGCGCGGCACCCAGGCGGTCGTCGTCGGACTCCGCCGCGGCATCGTGCTGCGCATCGAGGAGGGCGAGGAGCACCTCACGGCCACCGTGTCGCCGGCGGAGGAACTGCTGCCGGTGGACCCGAAGGACCTCGCCTTCGTCGCCCTCGACGAGGAACTGCGAAGCCGCGCCGGCGAGCTGGGCGCCCGCTCCGGCATCCCGAACGACGTCATCACGAAGACGCTGCGCGCGGTCAGCGACTCCGGGCAGCTCGCCGACCTGGTGGCGGGACATCTCGAACTCCCGGCCAACGACCACCAGTCCCTGCTCGAGACCCTGGCGGTCGAGGAGCGGATGCGCCGGGTCCTGACGCTCGTCCAGCGGCGGATCAAGGTCCTCGACGCCCAGGAGGACATCAACACCCAGGTCCAGGAGGAGCTCGGCGACCGCCAGCGCGAGATGTACCTCCGCGAGCAGTTGAAGGCGATCCGCAAGGAGTTGGGCGACGACGACGGCGCGGACGATCTCGAGGAACTCAAGGACCGCGTCGCCGACCTGGAGCTGCCGGAAGCGGCCCGCAAGGAGGTGGACCGTGAGTTCCGGCGCCTGGAGCGCATGGGCCGCGAATCGATGGAGTCCCAGGTCGTCCGCACCTACATCGAGACCGTGTGCGAACTGCCCTGGAGCGAGCTGAGCGAGGAACGGCTCGACCTCGACGACGCGGCCCGCATCCTGGACGAGGACCACTACGGCCTCGACGACGTGAAGGACCGCATCCTCGAGTTCCTGGCAGTGCGGGTCATGCACGACCGGCGGGCCCGGCGGGAAGAGCCGGAAGCGGAAGAAGAGACCGAGGCCGCCGAGAGGCCGCCGGACGGCGACGACGACGAATCAGGCCGCAGCCCGATCCTGCTGTTCGCCGGCCCTCCCGGCGTCGGCAAGACCTCGATCGCGAAGTCCATCGCGCGTGCCATGGGCCGCGAGTACGTCCGGGTCTCGCTCGGCGGCGCTCGCGACGAGGCGGACATCCGGGGCCACCGGCGCACTTACGTCGGCTCGATGCCCGGCCGGATCCTCCACGGCATGAAACAGGCCGGCGTCAAGAACCCCGTCTTCCTGCTCGACGAGGTCGACAAGCTCGGCGCGTCGCTCCAGGGCGACCCCTCCGCCGCTCTGCTCGAAGTGCTCGACCCGGCGCAGAACAGCGCCTTCATCGACCACTACCTCGGAGTCCCCTACGACCTGAGCCAGGTGCTGTTCATCGCCACCGCGAACTTCACCCAGAACATCCCGGCGCCCCTGCGCGACCGCATGGAGACGGTCGAGTTCTCGGGCTACACCGAGCGGGAGAAGCTCGGCATCGCCCGCCAGTTCCTGCTACCCCGCGCCGTCCGCAACGGCGGTCTGTCGGCCGACCAGATCGATGTCGGCGAGGAGGCGCTGGGCGAGGTGATCTCTCACTACACCCACGAGGCCGGCGTCCGGCAACTGGAGCGGGAACTCGGCCGGATGGTGCGCAAGGTCGCGCGCAAGCTCGCGTCGACGCCCGAGGAGCCGGGCGACGGCTCCGACGACGCCGTGGAAGAAGTCGCGACGACGAACGTCGGCGCCGCCGAGGTGCGGGAGTTCCTGGGCCGCCCCCGCGTCCGGCCCGAGCGAGCGCTCGAACGGGACGCGGTCGGCGTCGCCACGGGCATGTACTACACGCCGGTCGGCGGCGACATCATGTTCGTCGAGGTCGAAACGACGACGGGCAAGGGTGAACTGCAGCTCACCGGCCAGCTCGGCGACGTGATGAAGGAATCGGCGCGTGCGGCCTGGACCTACGCCAGGTCGAACGCCGAGGCGCTGCAGATCCCGCTGGGGAGTTTCGAGACCGACGTGCACGTCCACGTGCCGGCAGGGGCCATCCCCAAGGACGGCCCCTCCGCCGGCGTGACGATGGCCGCCGCCCTGGTCTCGGCGCTCTCCGGCCGGCCGGCGAAGGCGCGCATCGCGATGACGGGAGAGATCACCCTCTCCGGGCGCGTGCTGCCGATTGGTGGAGTCAAGGAGAAGGTGCTGGGCGCGGTACGCGCCGGCATCCGGGAGATCGTGCTGCCGAAGCAGAACGAGGCCGATCTCGAGGATCTGCCCGCCGACGTGCTGGAAACGCTGACGGTCCACGCCGTCGAGCAGTTGGGCGAGGTGCTGGCGGTCGCGCTCCCCAGCGCCCGCTTCATCGACGGCCGCCTGCTGTTCGAGGGCGACGACCCGGAGGACGTCAGGCCCCTCAGCTACAACTGATCACTGGGTGCGCCGGCATCCGGGCGATGCCGCGAAGCGGCGAGCCCGAGTCGTCAGCCTGGGCGCTTCCCTGCTTACCCCAGGGTCTGGTTCAGCGCCTCTTCGTGGTAGCCCACGATCAGCGTGCGGCCCACCCTGACCACCGGCGCTCGCAGGTTGCCCGTCGGACCCAGCATCATGTCGGCCGCGCCCGGCTCCGATGCCTGCAGTTCCGTCTGCTTTCGCCCCTTGGCGACGTAGAGGGTCTCCGCGTCGGCGAGCAGCGCCTCCGCGTCCTCCCGGCCCAGCTTGCGGCTCGCCGGGGTCCTGTCCGCAATCTCCGCGCCGCGTGCGTCCAGCAACTTGGACGCTCTCTTGCAGCTCGTTCAGCCGTTGCGGTGGTAGTACCAGTCGACTCTGTTCATGCGTTTCTCCTTCCAGAGGGGGTTGAGGCAACTCTAGCCCGGCGGCGGATCGACTTCCCAGTCCTCGTTCACTCTCCGACCGTAGTAGGGGTAATAGTCCCAGGGCGCGGGGAGGCCCAGGGCCCGAGGATCGCCGGTGGCCGCGAGATGGTCCATCAGCCGATCGCGAAGCTGCCCGACAAGCTGCTGCGCGGAGGGCTGCCCCGCCAGATTGTTCAACTGGCCCGGGTCGCTGCGCAGGTCGTAGAGCTCGTTCTCCGGCCGGGTCCCGAAGGAGAGCTCGGCCAGGCGATCGATCCCCGGTTCGCCACGGGACTCCATCATCAGGGTCTTCGTCGGCGACGAGTCGATCTCGCCGTAGGGGATGCCGCGGGCGCAGTCCTTCGCGTTGGGCGAACCGGACGGCCATCGGGTGGGCTCGAAGTTGCGGATGTAGAGGTGGCTCCCGGTCCGGATCGCCCGGCACGGATAGCCCTTGCCGCCGCGACGGCAGCCGTCGTGCCTCTCCATCGCGATGAAGGCCGCATCGCGGTCCGGCTCCACGCGGCCGCCGGCCGAAGAGGCGAGCAGCGGCAACAGGCTGCGCGCCGTCATCCCCTCCGCGGGCTCCAGTCCCGCCGCTTCGAGAAACGTCGGCGCCAGGTCGCTCAGGCTGACGAAGTCGTCGACGACCCGACCGCCGGGAATCTCCTCGCCCCAGCGAACCGCCAGCGGCACCCGGCTGCCGTAGTCGTACAGGCTGGCCTTGGCCCGCGGGAACGGCATGCCGTGATCGCTGGTGACGACGATCAGGGTGTTCTCGAGTTCCCCGGCCTGCTCGAGAAGGTGGAGCGCGGCCTCGACCCTCCCGTCAAACCGCTCCACCTCCACGTAGTAGTCGAGGATGTCGTCGCGAACGATCGGGTGATCCGGCAGGTGCGGCGGAACCTCGACGTCCGCCGGATCCTTGCCCGATTCCTGTCCCGATCCCGCTGTGTAGGGCCGGTGCGGGTCGTAGCTGCCGAGCCAGAAGCAGAACGGCTGGCCCTCGCCGCGGGTCTGAAGAAAGGCTTCGAAGCTCTCGAACTTATCGCCCGCCGGGTTGCGCGTGCGGCCTCCCGGCGGCAACCGCCCCGGACCCCAGCCCTTCCGCGTGTGCCCGATGGCATAGCCCACCTGCTCCAGCAGTTCGGTATAGGTGGCGAACTTCGCCGGCAGGGTGCTGTGGATGTTCCCGGCCTCCTCGAGGCGCCAGATCGGCTGGCCGGTGACGAGCGCGCTCCGCGAAGGCCCGCAGGTCGGCGCGTCGCAGAAGGCGTGCGGGAAGAGGACCCCCTCCGCCGCCACCCGGTCGAAGCCCGGCGTCCTGACAATGGCGTCTCCGCCGGCGCCCGTGTGCAGCCACGACTGGTCGTCGGAAATGCAAAGCAGGACGTTGGGCGGGCGGCTGGCCTGGGGCCGCCTGGCGGGCAGCGCCGCCGCGCTCAGCATCGCGGCGGACGAAGCCAGGAAGGTGCGGCGGGTCTGCTTCACACGACGACTCTAGCGCGGCACAATCCCGGAAGCCGTCGCTTCGCGCCGGATGCCGGCGAGGGCGCCGGCGCACCCGGTTCCTGCCGCGGATCTGTCTCGCGCTTGAAGCCAGCCCTATGGTGAGAGGAGTTCCCGCTAGGATGGAAGGCACGCCTTGGCCAGGTTCCGATTCATCGCACTGCTCATCGCCTTTTCGGCGTCTGCCGCCTTGCCGTTGACTGCGGAGGACCGGCCTCCGAACATTCTCTTCATCGCCGTCGACGACCTGAACGACTGGGTCGGCCACCTGGCCGGCCACTCGCAGGCGAGCACGCCGAACATCGATCGCCTGGCGCGCCGCGGCGTGTCCTTCACCAGGGCCTACGCGCCGGCGCCTCTCTGCAACCCCTCCAGGGTCAGTCTGCTGTCGGGCGTCCTCCCGTCGAAGTCCGGCGTCTACGGCAACGGCGAGCGGTTTCGCGAGAAGCTGCCCGACGCCGTGACCCTGATGCAGCACCTGAAGGCGCACGGCTATTCCACGCAGGGCGGCGGCAAGATCTTCCACGGAACGCGCGCCGGCGATCCGGACTCCTGGGACGAGTACTACACGCCGGCGCGGCCGAGAGGCCCCCGGCACGTCGGCGAACGGCAGGAAGACGTCCCGGAGTCCGCCTGGGCGCCCTGGGGACCCCTCGACGTGGACGACGCCGAGATGTTCGACGTCCAGATCGTGGACTGGACGATCGGCGAGCTGAACAAGCCGCGCGAGAAGCCCTTCTTCCTGGCCTGCGGCTTCACCAAGCCGCACCTGCCCTGGTACGTGCCCAGGAAGTACTTCGACCTCCACCCGCTCGAAGGCATCGAACTGCCGGCGACCCTGGACGGCGACCGGGACGACCTTCCGGCGTTCGGGAAGAAACTCGCGGCGGAGGTGTACGCGGTGTCGGATTCCCGCAACTTCAGCAGGCACGGCGAGGACCACGCGATGGTGCTGAGGCACGACCAGTGGCACCGGGCGGTCCAGAGCTACCTGGCCACGATCAGCTTCGTCGACGCGCACGTCGGCCGGCTGCTCGACGCCCTGGACGCGAGCGAGCACGCCGGCAACACGATCGTCGTCCTCTGGGGCGACCACGGCTGGCATCTCGGCCAGAAGCAGCACTGGCGGAAGCACGCACTCTGGGAAGTGGCCACCCGCACGACCCTGATCATCTCCTTGCCGGCGCGGCGCGGCGCCACGAGTCCACGCCCGGTCAGCCTGATCGATCTCTACCCGACCCTGGTCGAGCTGGCCGGAGTCCCCGGCCGAAGCGGACTGGACGGCCAGAGCCTCGTGCCCCTGCTGGAGAACCCGGAGGCCGCGTGGCCGCGGCCCGTGCTGACGACGTACGGCTACCGAAACCACTCCATCCGCACCGAGCGCTGGCGCTACATCGAGTACCACGACGGCGGCAGGGAGCTCTACGACCACCACGCCGACCCGAACGAATGGACCAACCTGGCTTCCCTGCCGGAGTACGCCTCCGTCGTCGAGGAACTCGCCGCGTTCCTGCCGGAGACGAACGTCAGGTAGCTGGTGCGCTGCGCGGTTCGCGCTTGTACTTCTCGAGCAGGGCCATCAGGTGTTCGACCACGTCGGGGTGCTCCGCGTACACGTTCGTCCGCTCGCCGACGTCGGCCGCCAGGTCGTAGAGCTGGATCTCCGGCAGGCCGGCTTCGCGCGCCTCTTCGCGGGACATCCGGTAGTAGCCGCCGGAACTCGGCGTGTCCTCCAGCTTCCAGCGCCCCTGCCGGATCGCGTACGAGCCGTCGCCCGCCTGATACACGGTCGCCTCCCGGATCGGTGCGGACAGCGGCTCGCCGAGGAGCGCCGGGAGAATGTCGTAGCTGTCCTCGCCGGCGTCTTCCGGGAGCCTCGTGCCGGTGATGCCGGCGCACGTCGCCAGCAGGTCCGTCAGGCAGATGATCTCGTCCGAACGGGTTCCCGCCGGGATCCGCCGCGGCCAGCGGGCGGCGAACGGAATGCGGTGGCCTCCCTCGTAGATGTCCGACTTGTAGCCCCTGTAGACGTAGCTCGGGTAGTGCCCCTGCTCGTTCATCTCCTCGACTCCGATGTAGGGCGCACAGCCGTTGTCCGCGGTGAAGATGACCAGCGTGTCGTCGGCCAGTCCCTTGCGATCGAGGGCGTCGAGCACCTGCCCCACCGTGTCGTCGACCTCGAGGCAGAAGTCGCCGTAGGGCCCGATCTCGCTCAGTCCGCGGAACCTCTCCGAGGGGACGATCGGGATGTGGGGAGCGGTGAGGCCGAGAAACACGAAGAACGGCTCGTCGCCGCTCTGGGCCTCGATCGTCTCCACGGTCCGCCGGGTCAGCTTCGGCATCACCTCGTCGGCGCGGAAGTCGGCATGGGCCGGGCCCAGGTTGTCGCCGTAGCGCTCTTCCCTGGTGTCCTCGGTGATGAAGAGCAGGTCATTCTCTACCGTGCACTCGCCGAGGAAGCGGTCGTCCTCGATGTAGATGTAGGGGTGCATGTCGAGCGAAGCCGAGATGCCGTAGAACGTGTCGAAGCCGTTGGCGACCGGCCCGTTCTCGATCCGGCCCGCCCAGTCGACATCGCCCGTGTAAGCCCGCTGATCGACGACTTCGTCGCCCTCGGGGAAACCGTCGCGGCCCCGCGCCGGCATGTCCATGCCCAGGTGCCACTTGCCGATGCAGTGAGTCCGATAGCCGCTGTCCCTGAGCAGCGACGCGACCGTCGTGCGCTCGGGCTCGATCAGGTGACGGCTGTAGCCCCAGAGCACGCTGCGCTTGACCCGCGTGCGGAAGCAGTAGCGGCCGGTGAGGACGCCGTAGCGGGTCGGCGTGCACAGGGCCGAAGGCGAGTGGGCGTCGGTGAAGTACCGGCCTTCACGGATCAGACGATCGATGTTCGCTGTCGGGATCTGCGAGTCGCGGTTCAACCCGGTGATGTCGCCGTAACCCATGTCGTCGGCCAGGATGAAGACGACATTGGGCAACCGATCCAGGTCCCGCTCTGAACGCAGGCTGCACGCAACGGCCACGCCTGCCGTCGCCGCCCCCACGGTCCTGAGGAATTCGCGTCGATGTGTTCGCTTCATCGCGTTCTCTCCTGACCCGGTGAATCCGTAGCGAGTATCCTAGGCGTTCATGCCCCCAGACGGTCCCGAAGGCGCCCGCGAAGCTGCGAAGCCGGCGCAACGCTACCTGGTGCCCGAGGGTACGAAGCGTTTCGACCCGCGGCAGTGGAACACGGCGCCTCCGGCGGATGCCCCGCGCCACAACGAACTCCGCAAGTTGCGGCGCCGCGCCGTGCGCGACATCAGCCGCCAGCAGCGATTGCTCTACGCCGAGAACCGCTACGCGCTGCTGCTGATCTTCCAGGCCATGGACGCCGCCGGCAAGGACAGCACGATCAACGCCCTGCTCACCGGCGTCAATCCGGCGGGTTGCCAGGTGTTCAACTTCAAGCAGCCTTCGAGCGAGGAGCTGGATCACGACTTCCTCTGGCGCACCGCCCGCAGCCTGCCCGAGCGCGGCCGCATCGGCGTCTTCAACCGCAGTTACTACGAGGAGGTCCTCGTGGTCCGGGTTCATCCCGAGATACTGGAGAAGCAGAACCTTCCTCATCTGGACCCGAACGGCCTGTGGCAGCAGCGAATGGAGTCGATCGTCGAGCACGAGCGGCACCTGGCGCGCAACGGCACCGTGATCCTGAAGTTCTTCCTCAACATCTCCCGCGACGAGCAGAAGGCGCGCTTCATGCGCCGGCTCGACCGCCCGGACAAACACTGGAAGTTCGCCATCAGCGATGTCCGCGAACGCGGATTCTGGAACGAGTACATGAGCGCCTACGGCGAGGCGATCCGGTCCACCACCAGGAGCCACGCGCCGTGGTACGCGATTCCCGCCGACAGCAAGCCGTACATGCGCTGGGCCGTCGCCGACATCGTGCGCGACAGGCTCGCAAGCCTCGATCTGCACAACCCGGAACCATCGCTCGCCGACCTGGCCATGTTCGACGACATGCGCCGCCAGTTGGAGAACGAGTAGCTCCGTCGAACTCGTTCCTCGGCTATCATTCGGCGCCTAAACGATCTGAACACCGGAGCCACCGGACGCTCCAGGCAACGCTCTGACCGACACGGGTCCCGACAGGGACCGGAAAGGCCACAATGAAACTCCGCAACTACCTCCTGCTCGCACTCGCCGCCGCCCTGCTTGCCCTCGGTTGCAGCGGCTACGGTGCGCCGGCCCTGCCCGCCGCCGTCGGTTCCTGGAACATGACGATCGAAACGCCGCTGGGCACCCAGACTCCGACCATCGACGTGACCGGCGACGCCAGCGGCCTGATGGTGGCGATGGCCTCCCCCGACGGCTCAGTGGAAGCCACGGACGTCACGTTCGGCGAAGACGGTTCGCTGGGCTTCACGGTTGCGATCGACGCCGGCGGCCAGCAGCTCACGCTGGTCTTCAGCGGCATGGTCGATGGCGACGCGCTGAACGGCACGTTCGCCACCGACTTCGGCGACATGGAAGCGACCGCGACGCGCGCCGTCGAGTAGCTCTCCACCCAAGCCGGCACCGCGCAGTCGGCCGGCGATCCTGCCGGTCGGCTGCTTGGTCCTTGACAAATAGGACCAATACGATCCACTATCCCCGGACTCGCCGAAAGGCAGCCTCGTTGCCTGGCGAAACTGGAGGGCAGGCGAAGCGGATGAAGACCAACTCTCGAAAGGCCGGAATGGGATCACTGGTGCTGCTCCTGGCACTGGTGACGCTCGTCCCGTCGGCCACCCCAGTCGCCGCGCAGGACTCGACCGACGAGCGCATCGAGGCGCTCGAGGAGCAGATCGACGCCCTGCGCCGGGCGATCGCCGAGCTCGCCGCCCAGGCGCCCGACGAGCGAGTGGCCGAACTGGAACAGCAGATCGAGGTCCTCGCCGAGGAGATCGAGAAGCTCAACCTCGGCGCCGCGGCGTCCGGGGGAGCCGAAGTCAACGAAGGCCTCTACGGCCTGGGCATCGCCGCCTCGAAGGTCTACCGCGTGGAGGAAGGCCTGTCGATCGGCGGCTACGGCGAGATGGTCTTCGAGAGCTACGCGAGCAAGCGCGAAGGCGGCGAACCGACCGGCTTCGGCGACACGATCGACTTCCTGCGCGCCATCGTCTACGTTGGTTACAAGTTCGACGAGCGGTGGGTGTTCAACTCGGAGATCGAGTTCGAGCACGCCTCGACGTCCAAGTCCGGCAGCGCCTCCGTCGAGTTCGCCTACGTCGACTACCTGTGGAAGCCGCAGTTGAACTTCCGCACGGGAATCCTGCTGCTTCCCATGGGCTGGCTCAACGAACTGCACGAACCCACCCTCTTCCCGAGCGCCGAGCGCCCCTACGTGGAGCAGGTCCTGATCCCCAGTACCTGGCGCGAGAATGGCGCCGGTATCTTCGGCGACGTCGGGCCCTTCTCCTACCGGAGCTACGTCGTCAACGGCCTGAGGGGCGCCGGCTTCAGTTCCAACGGGCTGCGCGGCGGACGCCAGAAGGGCGCCAGGGCCCAGGCGGAGGACTTTGCCTGGACCGGGCGACTGGACTACACCGAAACCCCCGGACTGATCGTCGGCGTCTCCGCCTACGTCGGGAACTCCGGCCAGGGACTCCTGGACCCGGCAGGCGCCACGATCGACGCCCGCACCGAGATCGTCGACTTCCACTTCGACTGGAGCCACCGGGGCTTCCGGCTGCGCGGCCTGTGGGCCCAGGGCGACGTCGGCGACGCGGCGCGCCTGAACGCGGCGCTGGGCATCACCGGCAGCGACTCGATCGGCGAGCGTCTGGAGGGGCACTACCTCGAGCTGGCCTACGACGTGCTCGCGCACCGTGGAGGGCGCGCTTCGCTGTCGCCCTTCGTCCGGATCGAGTCGATCGACACCCAGGTCCGCGTGCCGGCCGGATTCGAGAGCGACCCGATCTTCGATCGCGAGATCCTGACCTGGGGCGCCGCCTGGCAACCCATCGACCGGCTGGTCTTCAAGGCCGGCTACCAGGACTGGACCAACCCCGGCGGCACCGGTTTCGACGAGTGGAACCTGGCCATGGGCTACCTGTTCTAGGAGTCTACGGCGCAGGAACGCAACGTCGTGGGTTTCGACGCGAACAGCCGCCGCGCAGCGCTTGCGGCCGCGGCAACCGGCGCCCTCGTGCTGTCGCTGTGGGCGCCCCAGCCGGCAGCCGGCGGAGTGTTCCTGACCCGCGACGAAGCGCTGGAACTCGCCTTCCCGGACTGCGGGGTCGATCGCGAGACCCTCTACCTGACACAGGACGAACGGCGGCGAGCCGCCGATCTGGCCGGCGCCAGGATCGACTCGCGGCTCGTCGTGCGCTACCGCTCCGATTGCGGAGGCATCGCCTACTTCGACGTCCACCGGGTCCGCACGCTGGCCGAAACCCTGATGGTCGTGGTCGACGCGGAGGGTCGGGTCGTACGCCTGGAGGTCATGACCTTCCTCGAACCGGAGGAGTACATCCCCCGCCGGAGCTGGTATGACCAGTTCCTGAGGCTGCGGCTCGATTCGAGACTGCGCCTGAAACGGTCGATCCACGCGGTGACGGGCGCCACCCTGACGGCCCGCGCCACGACGGACGCGGTGCGGAGGATCCTGGCGCTCGATCAGGTGCTCGGGAAGAACGGGTTCCGGGAAGGCGAAGTCGTACCATGAACCGCGTCACCGCGTGGTGCCTCCACACGTCGACGCTGCTCGTCGGCGGCACGGGCATCGTCTACGCCTGGATGCGTTACTTCACGGCGCCTGCCGACGAGTTCGCGATCGTCGGCCATCCGTGGCAGCCGCACGTCCAGCACCTCCACCTGTGGACAGCGCCGCTGCTCGTCTTCGGGATCGGCCTGATCTGGCGCGATCACGTCTGGCGGCACTACAGCCGCGGCGTTCGCGACCGCCGCCGGAGCGGCCTGTCCCTGCTGCTGGGCTGCGCCCCGATGATCGTCTCCGGCTACCTGATCCAGACCGCCGTCGGCGACGTCTGGAGGCAAGCCTGGATTGCGCTGCACCTGGTTGCGTCGGGACTCTTCCTCCTCGGCTACGGCGTCCACATGATCAAGCCGCTCCGAGCCCACTTCCGCGGGTCGTCCGACGCGCGGAAGCGTCCGCGCCCCGAAACCGCGACCTAACCCGCCGGTCCGTTTTCTCCGCCGGCGTCTTCCGCCGCGGCCACGTGCTCGCTGGACTCGCCATGCCCCCCGCCCGGCGGCCCGGGATGCGGTGTGTTCGTCGTGATCAGGACGACCGAGATCAACATGCCGGCGATGCCCACCCAGAGCAGGGGGCTCACCTCGAGCTGCCCCCTACCGCGATAGAGCGTGTAGAGCGCCGTAACGGTGACCGCGCCGCCGAACACGACCGGCATGACGGCGTAGGGGATCCGCGCCCCGCCGCTGAACATGGCGAGCGTCAGCGAGAGCGCGCCCAGCGCGCCCAGCGTGCCCGCGTAGAGACCCCAGACGCCGGACGGACCCGTGGGTTCGAAGCTGTCGCCCATGACCCGCATGCCGATCAGACCGCCGACGATCGCGATGACCAGGTAGGCGATACCGATGCCGACGTAGGGCTTGAACGGGGACATCGTCTCGTCCACCAGGCGCGCCCTGCCGAGCACCGGACCGTAGAGGCCCCAGCACAGCGCCGTGCCGAGCGCGAACACGAAGGGGAGGAAGTTCTTCATCGATGATCTCCAGGTCGAGTCGCGCGAGGTTATCCCCTGAGCACGGATACCGCAGCGATCATTCCCGGCAAGCCGGTCAGACCGCCGCCGGGATGGCAGCCGGCGCCGCCCAGCCACAGGCCGTCGACCGGCAGCGGCTCGCCCGCCCAGGCCGCCGCCGTCGGTCGGAGCCACAGGCTCTGCGACGGATTCATCTCGCCGTGATGGAGCCCGCCGGCCGTCGCGCCGTAGTCCGCCTCGTAGTCCGTGGGAAGCAGAAGCGCGTGCTCCCGGACCAGGCCGCCGATGCCGGGCGCCCAGCGCTCGAGTTCGGCCGCCACCCGGCTCAGCAGCTCCGGGCGGCCCGCGGCCCAGCCGCCCTCCAGGTTGAACGGCAGGTGGTGGACCGTCGCCAGCAACAGGTGCCGCCCCGCGGGCGCCAGCGACGGATCGAGCGCCGTTGGCAGCGCCGCCTCGATCCACGGGCGGTCCGGCAGGCGGCGGTACTTCGCGGCGTCGGCCGCCCGCTCGATGTCGTCCGGTTGCTCCGCCAGCACGATCCGGCCGGTCAGGGCCGGCCGCTCCAGGCCGCGGAAAACCGGCAGCCCGTCCAGCGACAGGGCCAGTCTCGCGGCGGCGCCCCGGTACTTCACGTTGAGCAGGCGCCGCACGAAGCCTGGTTCGAGGAGTGGCGCGCCGATCAGATCGAGGAAGGTGACGGAGGACGTCGCGGTCGAGATGACGGCCCCGGCCTCGATCCGTGCGCCATCCGCCAACCGGACGCCGGCGACGCGGCCCGAATCAACGAGAATTCGGGAGACGGCGGCGCCTGTCCGGATCTCGGCGCCCGACGCCGCGGCCGAAGCGGCCAGGACGGAAGCCAGGGCCCCGGAGCCGCCCCGAGCGCGCACCACCGGCGCCAACCGGTCGGAGCCGCCCAGGGCGCAGTGGAAGAGCAGCGGCCAGCCGGTCCCGTTCGCCCGAGGCCCCAGGCGGGTCGCCGGGAGCGCCACTCCGCAAAGCGCGGCCAGCAGCGACGGGTTCTCGAAGCGCTCGCGCAGCGACTCCTCGAGCGGTGAGGACAGCGCCCGCAGGAGCTCCGGCGCGATGAGGAGGCGCCCCATGTCGGCGAGTGCCAACGGCCTGGAAAGGAGCGGCTCAAGGGCCGCCGCGCGCTCGGCCAGCTCGAACACGAAGCCGGGCCAGGCTGCCGCGTCCCGACGGCTGACCTGGCCCAGCCCCTCCACGGTACGCGCCACTTCAGGCCAGAGCACGACGGCGCTCGAATCGGCGGTCGCCGGCACCGCGGCTACCGCCGGCGCCTCGATCAACTCCAGCCCATGCCCTCCAAGCTCCAGCTCCTCCATCACGGAACGGCGGAACATCCCCAGGTCATTGCTGCCCGCATCGACCCGGTGGCCGGGGATGAGCTCCCGCGTCGCCGCCAGCCCGCCGAGTTCCGGCCGCGCCTCGAGCAACACGACGTCGCGCCCCGAACGCGCCAGGAGCGCCGCGGCGACCAGTCCGTTGTGGCCGCCGCCGACGATGGCTACCCGATCGCTCAAGGCGTCTCCCCGCCACCGCCGGCGGCCGACTCGACGCCGCGCAGATCGTCCAGCACCCGGAGCGCGGCCAGCCGGGCGGGACCGCCGGAGATACCGCCGCCGAACTGCGTCGACGAACCGCAGAGGTAGTAGCCGGGCAAAGGCGTCCGAAAGGCCGCCGCGGCCGGGTCGGGGCGCAGCAGGAACAACTGCGACAGCCGCAGCTCGCCGTGGAAGATGTTGCCGCCCGGGATGCCGGCGATCGCCTCGATGTCCGGCGGCACGAGGACCTGCCGGTGCAGGATCTGGTCCTCGATGCCGGGCGCGTACTCGGCGAGGGTGCGCACCACCGCATCGCCGAACGCCTCCCTCTTTCCGTCATCCCAGTCGCCGGCCGCCAGTTCGTACGGCGCGTACTGCACGAAGCAGGAGAGGACATGCTTGCCCGGCGGGGCCATGTCCGGATCGAGGACGGACGGGATGATCATGTCGATGAACGGCCGCTCGGAGAAGCCGCCGTACTTCGCTTCGTCGTAGGCGCGGTCGACGTAGTCGAGACCCGGAGCGATCGTGATCCCGCCCGAGAGGTGGGGGCCGGGCTCCGGCATGCACTCGAACCGCGGCAGGCCGGAGATGGCAAGGTTCACCTTGCCGGCGCAGCCGCCGCTCTGCCACCGCGCCGCCCGTTCGACGAGTCCGGCGCCGGCATCGCCCGGGACGTCCTCCGGATCGAGCAGGCGGCCGAGGCTGGTCTGAGGCGCCGCCGACGACATGACGACGCCGGCACTGAGTTCGTCGCCGTTCGCCAGCGCCACGCCCGTCGCACGGCCGTCACGGACCAGGACGCGCGCGACGGGGCTGTCCGTCCGGATCTCGGCGCCGTGGCTTCGTGCCGCCCTGGCGATCGTCGCCGCCACCGCGCCGGTGCCGCCCTTCTGAAAACCCCACTCCCGGTAGACCCCGTCGACCTCGCCCATGTAGTGGTGCAGCAGCACGTATGCCGAGCCCGGCGTGCGGGGCGACAGCATGGAGCCGATGATGCTGGAACTCGAAAGCGCGGCCTTCAGCACGTCGGACTCGAACCACTGGCCCAGGAAGTCGGCGGAGCTCATCGTCAGCATCTGCACGAAAGTGCGCAACCGGGCCGCCGGAAGGTCGAGGAAGTAGCGCACGATGTCGGCGACCTCCGCCGACACGTCGACATCCAGGTGCTCCGCGCTCTCCGCGACGGGGTCGCCGATGGCCGCGGCCAGTTCGTCGGGCGCCGCCCGCTGCAGGCGATACATCAGGTGCCCCATGCGGCGCATCTCGAGCTTGTACTCGAACAGGGCCTCGGCAT
Source organism: Candidatus Multivorans sp. (assembly GCA_965220845.1). Lineage (GTDB taxonomy): Bacteria > Acidobacteriota > Thermoanaerobaculia > Multivoradales > Multivoraceae > Multivorans. The sequence continues at coordinate 1,258,690 of CBDCRA010000005.1, read as the reverse complement.
CGCGTCGCGAGTGGCGGGCGATATGGCGGTAGGTCCGCTGCGGATCCGCCTCGCGGAACAGGCAGTCGCCGCCGGGCAGCGGGTTCAGGGTGCTCGCGGTGGGGACCAGGAACAGGCCGTGGCGGACGAGGTCGAGTTCGTGGATGACCTCCGGCCGCAACAGCGAAACGAGGTAGGAAAACACGCTGAACCGGAAGCCCGGGAAGGCCTCCTCGCTACGGGTGGCGCCGCCGATCTCGGGAGAGGACTCCAGCACGACGACGTCGAGGCCGGCCCGGGCGAGGTAGGCCGCGGCAACCAGGCCGTTGTGACCGGCGCCGACGACGATCGCATCGAAGCGACCGCTGCCGCGCGACGGCGTGCCGCTGCCGATGCCGTCGGCCGCCGCGGGCTCCACGGTCATCCGTCCAATCCGGGCCTGGGATCGACCGCCGTCTTGCGCGGCGGATTGAAGAACGGCCGCCGGACGACTCGCGCCCGCCCCCGGCGCCGGCCGTAGCCAACGGCGACTTCGACGTCGAGCTCCGTCCCCGGGGCGGCCACGTCGGCCTGCACCGTGGCCAGGCCGACGTACCTCTTGAGCAGGGGCGAGAAGAACCGGGTCGTGCACTGACCGACCTGCCATCCTCCGGGGGCGAACACCGGCGTCGGCTCCCGGCAAGCCGGCTGGCCCACGACCTGCGGCCGAAGGTCGATCTCGGACCACAGCCGCTCCAGCTCGAACCAGTCGACTTCAAGGCCGACCATTGCCCACGCCGGTCCGCGGTCGCGTTCCAGCTCCAGGGCACGACGGCCCACGAAGTCCGCGCTCTTGCCGAGCTTCACGGTGAACCCGAGGCCCGCCTCGGCTGGCGTGACCTTCAGCACCTCGATCTCGGCGTCCACCGCGGACACGTAGTCCACGTCGATCAGCACCAGGCCGGCCTCGGCCCTCGCCATGTCGAGCGCCAGGAGACCCGCGGGCAGCAGCCCGTGGTCCCGGCCCGCGTCGACGAGAGCATCCCACAGCGCCTCCGCGCGCTCCGCTGCCACCCATAACTCGTAGCCCAGGTCACCCGTGTAGCCAGTGCGGGTCACCGTCACCGGGCCGCCTCCGCCGCCCGGGCCGATCTCGCCGGCCGCGAGGTCGAAGTAGCGCATCGCGCCGAAGTCGATGCCTGTCGTGGCCGCGTCGGCGATCGCCCGCGCCCGCGGCCCCTGGAGCGCGAGCACGCCGATCTCCTCCGAGACGTCCCGCACGTCGACGTCCATGCCCCAGCCGCAGTCCTCGAACCAGCGCAGGCAGGGCTCGGCGGCACTGACCAGGAAGCGCTCGCGCGAGAGACGCTGCACGTTGCCGTCCTGCAGCAGATGCCCCTCCTCGTTGCACCAGGACGTGTACATCACCCGGCCCGTGCGGCACTTCGAGAAGTCCCGCGTCATCACCCGGTCCAGCAGCCGCTCCGCGTCCGCGCCCGCGATCTCGTACTTGAACAGCGGCGACACGTCGATGAGAGCAGCCGCGTTGCGGACCGCCCAGTACTCCCGTTCAGGCGTCGGCTCGTAGGTTTCGACGCACGTGTAGCCCGACCAGTCGCGCCAGGCGTCGCTCTCGCACAGCGCCGACGTGCGGCAGTGAAACGGCGTTCGCAACGGCTCCAGCGGCCGCAGGCCGTTGCGGCGCGGTGACGACCCGGCATCTCCCGTGCCGGGCGCACCCGGCAGCCACCGGTAGGCCTGGCTGTCCGGACTGCGGCCGATCAGCCCCTCCGCCTCTAGGACGCCGAGCAGGCGATGCGCCGTCGACGGATGAAGCCCGTGAACCGCCGCCAGTTCCGACAGCCGGTGCTCCGGCGCCTCGGGCGTGAACGAGCGGAGCAGCGCCAGCGCACGCTGAACGGCCTGCGTTCCCTGCGGAGCCTGGCGCGGCATTTACCGGCCCCAGCGGTAGTGCAGACGCGCGTAGTAGTAGCCGCCGCTCAGGCCCCAGGGCGTGAACTGGCTGTATGGCAGGCCGAACTGCGCCGCGAACAGGTCCATGCGATCCGAGTAAGTGTCGAAGACGTTCTGGCCGCCGACGGAAAGCGTCGTGTCGCGCACGAGCGGAACGGTCACCTCCAGATCGAGGATGTACCGCCCGCCCAGGACCGGCGCGTCGGCCTGGCGCACGGAGCGGGCGTCGAGATGGTCGACCCACGATCCGAAGTAGTGCAGGCGGGCAAGAAGGTCGACCCGACGACTTCCCAGGTCGACGCCCTGGCTGACGGCCAGGTTCCACCGCGTCTCCGGCACGCCCCGTTCCAGGGCCAGCACGTCGCCGGGACCGAGCAGCTCGGAGTCCTTCGTGATCTCCGTCTCCGTGTGGTTCAGCGCCAGGCTGAACGTCGTGTTGCCACCCAGCGCCGGCGGCGTCCACGTCGAGACGATGTCGATCCCCTGGGTGCGCGACGAGAAGTCGTTGATGAAGAAGCGGAACGAGGAGAGCGTGCGCGCCGAGGTGATTCCCTCCGACAGCAGCAGGGCGCGCTCTTCTTCGGCAAGCACGAAGAACTGCGACAGGGCGAGCCGGCGGTCCACATCGATGTGGTAGTAGTCCGCCGTCAGCGTGAACGGTCCGGTGTCGACCACGAGCCCCGCCGTCAGGTTGGTCGAGGTTTCCGGTTCGAGGGGCTGGCCGCCCCGGAACTGCGCGGCGCGGAAGGTCGACGGCACCGTGGCGCTGTCGACGAGATCGAGCGTCTCCGGGTTGATCGTCGATTGCACGTTGAACACGTTCTGCTGACCCGGCGTCGGGGCCCGGAAGCCGGTGCTCACGCCGCCGCGTACGGAGACCGTGTCCGTCAGGGCGTAGCGGGCCGAGAGCTTTCCGTTCGTCGTGTCGCCGAAGACGTCGAAGTGCTCGAAGCGCAAGGCGCCGCCGAGCGTCCATCGGCCGTCCGGATCCCGCAGTTCCAGATCGCCGTACACGGCCGTGTTCGCGCGGTTCCAGGTCCCCGCCGTGTAGTCGGGGAAGCCCGGGTAACCGTTGGAGCCCGAAACGAACCCCTGCGCGGCATACGGCCCGACCTGCCATGACGGCAGTCCCCCGGAACGGATCGTGAAGCGCTCGTCACGCCACTCGGCGCCGCCGGCAAGGTGAACGAGTTCGGAAACCGCGTAGGAGACGTCGAGGTTCAGGTTGAGTTCGGCCTGCCGGTAGACGCCCGGATCGAAGTCGCGCGGACTCGCCGGACCCAGCGAGGCGTTCACGGTGTTGAACAGGAAGAAGTCCGCTTCGTGAGAGCCGTAGCTGGCGCTGGCGTCCCAGGTGAGGCCGCCCTTCGTGGTCCGGCGCACCCCGGCGACCGCCGAGGTGTCGGTCATCACGCCGCTGAAGTAGGGGGTGAAGCCGCCCGGAGCGATCTCCTGAAAGGAGAAGCAGTTCGGGTCGGCGAAGACCTGCGCCAGCGCGGCCGGATCCGGCCGGTCGTCGGTGATCGCCACGGTCGGACAGCCCGCCGAACCGTCGCGCACGCCGTCCTGGGCGTCGAGCACGTCGCCGATGAGGAGCGTACGTCCCCCGTCCAGGCTGAAGATGTTGGCGCGGGTGTTGGGGTTGCGGTAGTAGAAGCCCTGCGTCGCCGTCTTCTCCGCGTAATTCGCGTGCCCGTAGACCTGCGCGCCGTTCCCGAGCAGCTTGCCGAAGTTCCCGAAGAGCTTCAGGTCGTCCTCGTACTCCGAGTCGCCCCAGACCTGCACCGGGTCGAGGACGTGCGTGTTGCCGGCAGCGATCAGAGCCGCGGCATCGGCGCGCTGGACGCTGCGGCTGGTCGGGTCGGCGTTGCCGTACTCCATGCTCAGGCGGGCGAAGCCGTTCTCCCCCAGCGGCAGGCCGACGTCACCGGCGATCGTGTACGCTTGGCCGTCACCCGCGCCGTAGGCGCCGCTCTTGACCTCCAGGCTGCCGCCCGACGGATCGTCCTTGAGCAGGAAGTTCATGACGCCGGCGATCGCGTCGGAGCCGTACTGCGCCGAGGCGCCGTCGCGGAGCACCTCGACCTGTCGCAGCGCGGTCGCCGGGATGGTCGAGATATCCGGCCCCTGAGTGCCATCGGTCACGCCCCCGAACCACACCAGGATCGCGGACCGATGCCTGCGCTTGCCGTTCACGAGAACGAGTGTGTGGTCGTGGGCCAGGTTGCGCAGACTGGCCGGCCGGACCAGCGTCGCGGCGCCGCTGATCGGATGCGTCGCGACGTTGAACGAAGGAACCAGGTTCCGCAACTGGTAGTCCAGGCTGCTGGCGCCCTGGCTGACGACATCCTCCACCGGGATGGCGTCGATCGGCACGGACGACTCGGTCACCGACCGCGGACGCGCGCGGCTGCCGACCACGACCAACTCGTCATCGAACTCCGCGACCACCTCGCCTTCCGTGCTCACATCTTCCACAGTGGCGCCGTCGGCGGACGCGACGCCTTCCGTGCCGGCTTCCTGGGCCGAAACGGCCCCTGGCGCCGAAAGCGCGACCAACAACGAGATGAGCAGGCGCGGCACGGCGCGATGATGGCACATCAACGACGCTAGGATCGGTCCGTGACCCCGCGTATGGCCCCCCGGCCCCTGGACGGCCGCCTCTACACCGACCCCGCCGTCTTCAGCGAAGAGATGGAGCGCATCTTCTCGCGCTTGTGGGTGTGCGGAGGGCGGCTCGAGGAGCTGGACGAACCGGGCAGCTTCGTGACTCGCGAGCTCGGCGGCGAGTCCGTGATCGCTGTGCGGACCGCGGCGGGCGACCATGCCGACTACGCTGCCGCCGGATCGAACGGAAACGGTGCAGCGGCCGAGACACGGCACGGCCTGGCGGCCTTCTTCAACGTCTGCCGCCACCGGGGCGCCCGCGTCGTCGACGACTGCGCCGGAAGGACGAAGGTCTTCCAGTGTCCCTACCATGCATGGACCTACGGCCTCGACGGCCGGCTGGTCGGCGCGCCGCACATGGGGAACGACTTCGACGCGAAGAGCGCCGGTCTGGTGCCGGTGCGGATCGGCGCGCTGAACGGCTTCTTCTACCTGTCGCTCGCGGCCGACGGACCGCCGCTCGCCGAGGTCGCCGCCGACCTGCCGGACCTGTCCCGGTTCACCCTCGGCCGGCTGGTCCGGGGCGACCGCCACGAGTACGAGGCGCAGGCGAACTGGAAGATCCTCTGCGAGAACTACAACGAGTGCTACCACTGCGCGGTAGTCCACCCGGAGCTGAACCGGGTCTCCGACTACCGCAACGGAGGCAACCTGGAGACCGGGCGCTTCTTCGTCGGCGGACCGATGACGCTCAACGACGGCTGCGACACGATGACCGCGACCGGTCGGAGCAACCGGCCCGACCTGCCCGCCATCGAAGTCGCCGACCGGACCTCGGTGCAGTACTACCACTTGTACCCCAACCTCCTGATCAGCCTGCACCGGGACTACGTGGTGACCCACACGCTCTGGCCGATCGCCGCCGACCGTACGCGGATCGTCTGCGAGTGGCTGTTCGACCCCGACACCGCCGCCGCCCCGGAGTTCGACCCGAGCGACGCCGTTGACTTCTGGCACCTCGTGAACAGCCAGGACTGGGACGTCTGCGCGCGTACCCAAGTGGGCGTCGGGTCACGGGGCTACCGTCCGACCGCCTACGAAGAGAGCGAGGCCTGCATCCAGGTCTTCGACGGCTGGTACCTCGATCAGATGGGCCTGTGAGCCGGCGGTCCCGGCCGCGGTGCACTCCGCCACTCGGGCATCGAAGCTGAAGAACGCTCATGTGGCTCCGTGAACACGCCCTGATCCTCGTCCTGTTCGCCCTCTACACAGGCGTGCTGGTCCACCACGCCCTGATCGGCCAGCGACGGACCCGCGACCTGGCCGACTTCCTGGTCGGCGGCCGCTCGCTCGGCGGCATCATCCTCGGCGTCTCCTTCTTCGCCACCTACGCCAGCACGAACAGCTTCATCGGCTTCGCCGGCAGGGCCTACGCCTCGGGCATCGCCTGGCTCCTGATCATCCCGACCGCGGTCGTCCTCTCCTTCGTCGCCTGGGCGTGGCTGGCGCCGCGCCTGCGCGGCGTGACCGAAACGCTCGGATCGGTGACGATCCCCGACTACATCGGCTTCCGCTTCAACAGCCGGCCGGCCCGCTTCGCCGCCGCCGTGATCGTCATCTTCTCCAGCTTCCTGTACATGACGGCGGTGTTCAAGGGCATCGGCTCACTGCTGGTCGAACTCCTCGACCTGAGCTACGGCCTGGCGCTCTTCGTCGTCGTCCTGATCGTCTGCCTGTACACGATGATCGGCGGCTTCCACTCGGTGGCGCGGACCGACTTCGTCCAGGGCATGCTGATGACGATGGCCGCGGTGCTGATGTTCTTCCTCATCACCCGCGCCGCCGGAGGCATCGGCCGCCTCGCCGACCTGGCGCAGATCGGCGACGGCTCGCTCGCCCGCTGGGACACGGCGCAGCCACTGGGCATGCTGATCGGCGTCGTCTTCGCTTCCACCGTCAAGCTGATCGTCGAACCGCGGCAACTCTCTCGCTTCTACGCCCTCGAGACCGAGAACGCCGCCAGGAGAGGCTTGGTCGTGTCGACCCTGAGCTTCCTCATCGTGTTCAGCCTGCTGGCGCCGCTCGGGCTCTACGCCCACTTCGTCGTCGGCCAGGGCGTCGCCGACACCGACCAGGTGATTCCCATGATGCTCAGCGACCCGGCCATCTTCCCGCCGGTCGTGCAGGCGCTGCTGTTCCTCGCCCTGGTCTCCGCCGCCATGTCCTCGCTCGACAGCGTCCTCCTCGTCATGGCGTCGACCTTCCAGCGCGACCTGCTCGGCCTGCTGGTTCCGGCCGACGACCGCCACGCCGTCCGCAACACCCGCGTTTGCGTCGTGCTGTTCGCCGCGATCACCGCGATTCTCGCGATCGACCCGCCCGGCGGCATCGTCGAGCTGACGTCGTTCTCCGGCGCTCTCTACGCCGCCTGCTTCCTGCCCTCCCTCGCCCTGGGCCTGACCTGGCGCCGCGGCAACGGCGCCGCTGCTCTCTGGTCCTTCGCCGCCGGCGGAGCGACGCTGGGACTCTGGATGCTCCTCGACATCCAGGGCATGCACGCGGTGTTCCCGGCGATGGCGATCTCGTTTGCCGCCTACTGCGTCGCGGCTTTGATGGCGCCGGAGGCGAAGGCGGCGAAGGGGTTGTTCGGCTAAGAGCGCCGAGCGCTGACGGGACTCGGGCTCAAGCTCGGCTTCCGTCACCCCGCGCCGACCCGATCTTCCGATGAGCCAGTCGACCCTGAACTCTCTCGGCCAGCCCGTCGGCCGCGCGCTCGACGGCTGGACCGCCCCGCCGCCTCCCTCCCGAGGTTCGCTGGTTGGACGCCATTGTCGCGTTGAGCCCCTTGATCCCGCTCGCCACACCGGAGACCTGTACGAAGCCACCGCAGCCGACGCTGAAGGCCGGATCTGGACTTACCTCAACTACGGTCCGTTCGGCTCACCCACCGAACTCCGATCATGGGCCGAAACCGCGGCAGCAAGCGAGGACCCGTTCTTCCTCGCCATCGTGGACGAAGCAGACGGACGAGCAGCCGGCGTTGCGTCGTATCTGCGGATTGCACCCGCTGTCGGTTCGATCGAAGTCGGGAACATCTGCTACCCGCCGCGTCTCCAACGGACCACGGCCGCCACCGAGGCGTTGGTCCTGATGATGCGAAACGCCTTCGCACTTGGCTACAGACGCTACGAATGGAAGTGCGACGCCCTTAACGCACCCTCCATCGCCGCCGCCGAACGCTTCGGGTTCACTTTCGAAGGCGTGTTCCGACAGGCCACGATCTTCCGTGGACGGAACCGCGACACGGCCTGGTTCGCGATCGTCGACCGGGACTGGGAACAGCTCAACGCCCGCTACGAACGATGGCTCTCTCCGGACAACTTCGACGCCGCCGGGACGCAGCGAGAGTCGCTGTCGGCACTCACCGCGCCCCTCGTCCGCCGGCGCTTCGCGTCCTGGTGACCGCGGCCGGTCCCGGAGGGCCGTCTGTAGCAGCCAGGGACCTGGAACTTCCGGCACACCCGGTGACCGCGGCCCTAGCGCCGCCGGTTCTTCTTCGCCTGCTGGACCGACTTGTAGTACGCCCCCAGCCGGCGGTCCTCGGCACGGCGAGACGCTTCGTCGCGGCGTTGCTCGAGCCGGCGCTGTTCTTCGCGCAGGTCGTGGTAATTGCGTAGCCGCGCCGGGTCAAGCGAGCCGTCCCGGATCGCCGCCCGGACGGCGCAGCCGGGCTCCCCGCCATGCCCGCAGTCGCGGAAACGGCAGTCGCGCGCGAGTCCCTCGATGTCGTCGAAGGTCTCCTCCAGACTGCTCTCGTCGTCGGCCCAGAGCTGGAGTTCGCGGATTCCCGGGTTGTCGATCAGGAGGCCGCCGCCGGGCAACTGAACCAGACGCCGGTGCGTCGTCGTGTGGCGGCCGCGGTCGTCGCCGTCACGCACCGGTGCGGTGCGCATCACTTCCTCGCCGCTTAGGCCATTGAGCAGGGTCGACTTACCGGCGCCCGAGGAGCCGAGCATGGCCACGGTACGGCCCGGGGAAAGGTGAAGCGCGAGCGGCTCCAGGTCCTGCTTCGCCAGCGCGTTGACCGCGACAACCGTCGCTCCCGGGGACGCTTCCGCGGCCCGCTCCCGCATCGCGGCCGGATCGGCGGCGAGGTCCGCCTTGGTCAGCACGACGACCGGCTCGGCGCCGCTCTCCGTGACCATCGCGACGAAGCGCTCCAGGCGCCGAACGTTGAAGTCGCCGTCCATGCCCATCACCAGGAAGACCGTGTCGACGTTCGCGGCCACGACCTGCTCTTCGGTGCGTGCGCCCGCCGCCTTGCGCGAGAGCCGGCTGCGCCGGTCGAGCACGTGGACGATCCGCGGATCGACGCCCGGAAGGGGCGACATCTCCACCACGACCCAGTCCCCCACCGCGGGTCCGCCGGGAACGGCGCGGCGCGCGCGCTTCAGCAGCCGGGCCGACACCTCGCCCTCCGCGGCCACGACCTGATACACGCCACGCGCTATCGACACGACGCGAGCCGGGACCAGTCGCCCCGGCGAGGCGGCCCGCTCGACGAAGCGACGGCAGGACTCGGCGAAGTCGGACCTCCAACCCCACGCGTTGAGGACCGCGTCGCTCAAGGGTCCAGGTCCTTCCAGGAGAGCGCCACTACGTGATCCGCCGCATCGGATCGAACGTGTCGCGCAGCCAGTCGCCGAGCAGGTTGGACGCCAGACACGAAGCCATGATCGCAATCCCCGGCATCGTGATCAGCCACCAGGCGACCTCGATGAAGTTGCGGCCGTCAGCGAGCATCCCGCCCCAGGACACTTGCGGCGGCTGAATGCCCAGGCCGAGAAAACTCAAGCCCGCCTCGAAGACGATCACGCTGCCGAACTGGAGCGTCGCCAGGACCAGAAGCGTGTTCAGGACGTTCGGTGTCAGGTGCCGGATCAGGATCATCGGGCTTGAGACACCCGCCACCCTGGCCACGGTGATGAAGTCCCGCTCGCGCAGGCTGAGCACCTCGCCGCGCACGATCCGCGCGTACCAGGTCCAGTAGGTCAGGACGATGATCGTGATCACCATGCCCTCGCCTGGCGGCAACACGGCCGCGAACAGCATGGCGAGCGGGATCGCCGGGATCGACATCTGGACGTCGATCAGCCGTGAGATCACGGCGTCGACGAACCCGCCGAAGTAGCCCGCCGAGATGCCCAACGCGGCGCCGATGCCGCCGGAAAGGACAATGGCGTAGACCGCCACCGTCACCGAGACGCGGGCGCCGGCGATGATCCGGCTCAGGATGTCGCGGCCCAGCATGTCCGTTCCGAGCGGGTGGTCGAGGCTGCCGCCGGACCGCCAGAACGGCGGCGCCATCGACTCGGCAAGCGCGATCTCGGAGGCCTCGTGGGGCGCCAACCACGGTCCCGCAACTGCGCAGAGCAGGACCAGCCCGAGGACCACGCAGGAGACAACAGGGAGACGCCGACTATGGACGGCGGCATGCCGCTCAGCCATGGCGGATCCTCGGGTCGATCAGCCCGTAGCTCAGGTCGACCAGGAGGTTGACGACGACGAAGATGACCGCCGACAGCACGACCCCGGCCTGCACGACCGGAAAGTCGCGCGCGAAGACGGCGTCGACCACCGCACGGCCGACGCCCGGCCAGGCGAACACGACCTCGATGACGAACGCGCCGCCCAGCATGTTCGCGAAGTAGACGCCGATCATCGTCGCCAGCGGCACGGCGGCGTTGCGAAGCGCGTAGCGCCAGATGACGGTGCGTTCCGGCAGACCCATCACCCGGCCGGTACGGATGTAGTCGCTGTCCAGGATGTCGAGCATCGACGAGCGCAGGGTGCGCGTCATCGCGGCGACCGGGTACCAGCCGAGGGCGATCGCCGGCAGGACGAGGTGAAGCGGACCCTCGCGGCCGAAGGCCGGCAGCCACTGAAGCCGGACCGCCAGGTACAGGATGAGCAGCAGGCCGACCCAGAAGCCCGGCATCGCCTGACCGAGCAGCGCCAGCACCTTCGCCAGACGGTCGACCCAGCGGCCGCGGTAGACGGCGGACATCACACCCAGCGGCACCGCGAGGAGCAGCGCGAAGGCCAGGCCGGCAAGGGCCAGTTCCAGAGTCGCCGGCAGCCGCTCGAGCAGCAGCGGCATCGCCGGCGCCTGCCACTGGTAGGACTCGCCGAAATCGCCGGTGAAGGCGTCGCGCAGGAAGACGACGAACTGGACCGGCAGCGGCCGGTCGAGCCCCAGGGCCTCGCGCATCGCCGCAAAGTCCTCCTCCGAGGCATCCATCGGCAGCAGCAGAGCGACCGGGTCACCGGCCAGGCGCTGCGCCACGAAGACGATCAGGAGCGCGCCGAGCACCGCCACCGCGCCCTGCCAGAGACGACGGATCAGGTAGGCGCGCATCGCTCCGCCGCGGTCAACGGGCCGGCGAGTCGGCAGCCAGGCCGATGTCCCGCATATTGCGCCAGTTGGCCTGAGGCCAGGGCACGAAGCGCAGCGTGTCGCGCCAGGCCAAGGTGACGAGTGGCCGGTAGGTCGGTACGCCGCCGGCCACCCGCTCGTGCTTGAGGCGGGCGATCTCCCGGATCAGCGCCTCCTTCGCCTCCGGGTCGACCGTCACCCGTAGCGTCTGGACCATCTGGTCCAGTTCCGGGTCGTCGTGGTACGAGTACCAGCCCCAGCCGTCGCCATAGGAATGGAGGTGGCCGCCCCACGGGTCCGTCGGATCGCCGAGAGCGCCGTGGCCCCACATCCAGCTCGCGATGCCGTCCATCTCGGGCCGGGCGTCGCGGCGGCCGAGGTTGATCCAGGCGCCGTACTCGAGCTGGACGATCCGGCAGCGGATGCCCGCGGCCGTCAGATAGGCGAACATCGCCTCGCCCACTTCCTTGAGGTACGGCTCGCGCGGCGTCGTCAGGTTGTAGCAGTTCACGTTGATCCCGCGGGCGAAGCCGGCCTGCCGCAGCAGTTCGCGTGAGCGGTCCGGATCGAAAGCGTACGGTTTCAGAGCGGGGTCGTGCCCGGGCGCCCCCGGCGTCACCTGGACCGTCCGGATGCCCTGGCCGTGGAGGATGTACTCGATGATCGCGTCGAAATCGACCGCGTGCGCCACCGCCCGTCGCACCCGGACGTCTCCCAGCGGACTTCTCGGATCGAGAGCGTTCAACGCGAGGAACAGGTTGTTGTTCGTCGGCAGCGACGCGACCCTGACGCCGGGCGTGCGCTCGAAGTCGGCGACCTGGGCGGGAGGGACCGCGTCGATCCAGTCGACCGCGCCGGTCTTGAACGCGGCGACGCGGGTCGTGTCCTCGGGGATGATCTTGATCGTCAGCCGGCGAATGCCCGGCAATGCATCGGGATCCCAGTAGTCGTCGAACCGCTCGACGACGATCTCCTCGCGCACGCTGCGGGACACGAACTTCCAGGGCCCGGTGCCGATCGGATGCGCCTGCACGCCCTCGTTCCCGACCTCCTCGTAGTAGCGGCGCGGGATGGCCCAGAGGTCCAGGTTGAGCGGCAGCAGCGCCGAGTCCGGCTGCCCCTTGAAGACGATCTCCAGTTCGTAGTCGCCGAGCACGCGCACGTCGGCGACGTGCCGCCAGCGCCCGGCCTGCCGCGACAGGCCCGGATCCCGCTGGCGGAGATAGCAGTAACGAAGATCGTGCGCCGTCAGTTCATCGCCGTTGTGGAAGCGGACGCCGCGCCGCAACTCGACGCCGATCAGCCAGACCCCGTCGCGCTCGAACAGCCGCCAGGACTCAGCCAGCCAGTTCCGCTGCCTGAGGTCAGGCCCTGCCGCCAGCAACTGCTCGTAGAACAGCGCCATGAAGTACTGGTCGACGCCGGCCGAGGTGCGTGTGGGATCGATCTGGGTCGGCTCGGCGGCGAACGCGACGACGACGTGCGCAACGTCGCCCGCCGCGCCGCCATCCTCGGCTGCGAGTGGTAGCGGCAGCAGCCAGGTCGCGCCCAGGGCCGCCGCCGCTACAACTCCACGCCGCATTGGAGGGAACCTACCGCAAGGAGAGAGGCCCCGCAGACGACCAGCGTCGCAATAGCGGCGGCCTGCAGGTACCGCGACCGTCCCTACTCCGACCAGGGATTCAACACAGGCACGTTCATCAGCGAGAAGTCCCGGACGTTCCGCGTCACAACCGTCATCCCGTGCCGGCGAGCGACCGCCGCGATCTGCGCGTCGACGGCCGGAAGCCGCAACCCCACCTGATCTCCGGCTGCCAGCAGGTCGCCCCAGATCACCGCCGCCTCTTTATCGAAGGGCAGAATGCGACCCTTGAACTGCCTGGCGAGGTCGTCGCGAATCCAGGTCTCGAGAACGCGCCTCCTGCCCTCATCCGGGTGCTTCCGCGCACCGCGCACGAGCTCACCCAACGTGAGCGTGGAAAAGTAGACATCCGCCGCCCGATGCTCAAGGAACCAGACCACCACCCGCGGTTCGGGGCGAGCCTTCATGCCCTCGCTGACGACGTTGGTGTCGAGAAGGTAGGTCACTCCAGGTCGATCACGCGCCCGGTGGAGCGATCCCGTTCAATGTCCAACTCGAAGCAACCCAACGGCGACGAACGGAGGAAAGCCATCAGTTCTCTTCCGGTTTGCGCCTGGGGTGGCACGATCGCGGCGGCAATCCGGCTGCGCAACGCCTCTGCGGTCCGGCCGCCGCTCCTGAGCGTGCGCGCCACTTCGCGGACGAGCGCCGCGTCCTCGTCCGGCACGGTCACTTCGACCCTTCTCGATCCTTCCGCGATCGCTTTCCTCCGGTGGCGCCTCACCCGCTCGCTCGACGTGTCTCTCTTGGCAGGTTCAGTCATACAACTCTCCGGTAACGTTTCCGGGAAACTAGCGCGCCGTCGGCCACGCCGTCAACTCGGCCAACGACCGCCACACTCGTTCGCTGGGGCAGCCCAAAGCCAGTAGCGTGCTACTTTCGGAGCGGCGCAGCTTCCATATGCCCCTTGCGGGCAGCCCTCGTGTCTGCCCGGGGAAGGTGCGCCACTGCCTTGGTAGCGAAGTCGGGTCACCGCAGCGGTGAACGGAGTACGCTCGCAGGCTCCGACCCCGGCTTTCGCGACGAGGCGCACACGCACCAACACAACCTGTTCGCCGGAAACCGACCTGAGGGTACGGAGAGTCGAGTCATGCTCACGGGCGCCTGTCTCTGCGGAGACATCGCATTCGAGGTCGACGGCGACCTCATCGAGATCGCCCACTGCCACTGCTCGGCGTGCAGGAAGTTCCACGGTTCGGCCTACGCCACGTTCGGCGCGGTCGACCCGAAGTTCTTCCGCTGGACGCGCGGCGAAGAGGAGATCGTTCACTACCAGTCGTCCGAGCACGGCATCCGGCACTTCTGCCCTCGCTGCGGTTCGGCGGTTCCGGCCAACCCGGAGGGCGGGCCGATCGCGTTGACGACGATGGGCAGCGTCGCCGAGGACCCGGGCATCCGGCCCACGGTTCACATCTTCGCCGGCTCCAAGGCGCCCTGGCACACGATCGTCGACAATCTGGTCCGGCACGAGGAGTACCCGCCCGAATGGGGCGCGCCGCCCGGGATCGAGAGGCCCGTCCGGGAAGCCGAAACACCGGACGCCACAGCGGGAAGCTGCCTCTGCGGCGAGGTGCGCTACGAGTACGACGGCTCGCCGGACCGCATGGTGAACTGCCACTGCTCCCGATGCCGCCGTCAGACGAGCGCCGCCTACGGGACGTTCGTCTTCGTCGCCGAGAGTGCTTTCCGATGGACCGGCGGCCGGGAATCGATCGTCGACTACAAGATGCCGGAAGCGGACATCAAGGGCACCGCGTTCTGCCGGCACTGCGGCAGCCTGGTTCCCCGGCTCCGGGACCCCGGCGGGATGCAGGTTCCGGCCGGCGGACTCGACGCCGACCCGGGCGTCAAGCCGGCGGTGAACATCTTCACGGAGTCCAAGGCGCCGTGGAGCGCTCTCGACGAGAGCATCCCCTGCTTCGCCGAATACCCGGCGTAGCGCCGCTCCGTCGCCCTCCCGGACCGGCCAGGGCGACACACAACCTGGACAGGACGCACGGTCGCCGACAGAATGCAGCGGTCCAGACTGTCCAATCTTCTTGACTTCGGGATCGTCGACGGCGTCGCTCCGCTTAGGCGCTGCCGTTGCGCCCTCGCGAAGTGCGTCCCCTGCTCCGCCATCCATCAGCCATCCGCTGCGGAATCGCGTTCCTGTTCGGCGTGTTGGCCGCCGCTGCGGCGCCGGGCCAGTTGGTGGAGCGCGTCGTCGACGGCGACACGATCATCGTCGAAGACGTGGGCCGCGTCCGCCTGATCGGCGTCGACACGCCGGAAACCGTGCACCCGAACCGGCCGGTCGAGTTCTTCGGCAAGGAGGCGAGCGCCTTCACGAAGCGGCTGCTCGAGGGAAAGCGGGTGCGGCTCGAGTACGACCAGGAACGGCAGGATCGCTACGGCCGCACCCTGGCCTACGTGTACCTGGCCGACGGGACGTTCGTGAACGCCGAGATCATCCGGCGCGGCTACGGCCATGCCTACACGCGGTTCCCCTTCCGGCACATGGAGGAGTTCCGGCAGTTCGAGCGAGAGGCCCGGGACAACCGGAGAGGCCTGTGGGGCGCCGCCGTCGGCGGCTCGAACTCCTCAGCCAGAGCGGCGCCCGAGGCGAGGCCCTCGGCCGGTCGAGACGACACTGTCTTCGTCACCCGCACCGGCCGCAAGTACCACAAGGAAGGCTGCCGCTTCCTGAGCAGAAGCAAGATCCCGATGAAGCGGAACGAGGCAGTGGAGCAGTACGAACCTTGCGGCGTCTGCAAACCGGACTGAAGAAACACCCCACGCTGCCGCGTTAGAGTCGGCCCATGGCCGAACCGCTCGCACCACGCAGCGCCGAGACGGAGGACGACGGACCGCCGCCGCAGGCCGAGGACTTCCCCGGCTGCCGCGAGGTGCCGATCAGCCGCGACGCGATCGAACACCACGACGGCCGGATCGAGTACTGGGACGCGCGCAGCGAGGCCGCATTTGTCGCGGAGCCCACGACCACGTACCACGAGTACGGCGTGCAGCGACTCGCCCGCCTCACCGAGAGGATCGCCATGCGCCGCGGTTCGCCGATCGACGTGATCGGCGCGGCGGATCTCGCGGTCAGAGACGCCGACGGCGAGCGGCAGCGCGTTCTGGCGGCCGACCAGGTCGTCTACCTCCATCCCGCAGCGAACGCGCCGCGCGGCAAGGAGATCGAGCGGGGTTCGGACCATCTACCGGACGTCGTCCTGGAAGTGGACTACAGCACCGACGCGAGGCGGCGCAAGCTCGCGATCTATGAGTCCTGGGGCTTTCCGGAAGTGTGGATCGAAGTGCCGGACGCAAGCTGGACCCGCCGCCCCGCCGCCCGCCGCTCTGGCTTGACAATCCACGTCCTGGAAGGTGACCGGTACGTCGTGGCCGCGTCCAGCCGGGCCTTCCCCGGCTGGACGGCCGACGAGATTCACCGCGGACTCAACGAGCCGGCCTTGACTGCCGCGACCGCGGACGTGCTGCGGCGGGTAGCCGATGCACTCGCGGCGGCGGAAGGAACGGGTCCCGACGACGACCCCCTTCTACAACAGGAACGGGCTGAGATTCGTAGCGAGGAACGCGGGCAGATCGTTCGGCGTGCGGTGCGTGACGCCTTCGCCGCGCGAGCTCTCACGATCACGCCCGCCCTTCGCACGTGGCTGGACGATGACGTCGAACTGAACCGGGCTGCGGCACCGATCATCCGCTTGGCTTGGCAGTGCCGCGACGCGGAGGACTTCCTGCGCCAGGTCGGCGGCGCGGCAATCGGAGGGCGCAAGCCGTGAACTGGCGAGAGCACATCACGGTCGATCCCGAGATCTGCCACGGAAGAGCCTGCATCACCGGCACACGAGTGCTCGTTTCCGTCGTTCTCGACAACGTGGCAGCCGGCCTGAGTCCGGCGGAGATCGTACGGAGCTACCCTTCGATCAACACGAGGTCGGTCAGGGCCGCGATGTGCTACGCCGCGGAACTGGCGAAGGAGCGGGTGATGGCTTGCCCCGGCAAGTACGCCGTTCCGCGATCGGTGGCCCGGTTGGCCTTTGACGGCTGCCAGCACTCGGAGTAACCACAATGCCCCTAGCTGACCGAATCGCGTCTATCCGAAGACTGCTGGAACAAGGGACGGTGACCAACGAAGCGGCGGTCCGCCAGGGAATCGTCAATCCGCTCCTCCGCAGTCTAGACTGGGACACCTCCGATGTCTCCCTGGTCCGCCCCGAGTATCCGCTAAAGGACTCGAAGAGCACGAGCCACGCGGACTACGCTCTTTTCTCGCCCCAGGCGAAGGCTCCCAAGTTCCTGATCGAGGTCAAGCAGGTCGGTCAGATCCGCGATCACAGCACCACACAACTTCTTCAGTACGCTTTCGTGGCAGGCACAGCCCTCGTCGGCCTCACAGACGGCAGAGTCTGGTCCTTCTTCTTGCCACTTCGGGCGGGCGACCCCGACGAGCGGCATGTGCGAACCATCAACCTGCAAGACGACGATCCGAGCGAGGCGTGCGATGTGATCTCGCGCTACTTGCGACGATCAAGCGTACAGTCGGACCAAGCCCACCGCGACGCCGAACTCGACTGGGAAGCCCTGCGAGAGACGGCCAAGCTCCGCGACAGCATCGAGGCCGCTTGGACCTCTCTCCGAAGCGAGCCGCACGCGGACCTCGTTGGTCTGATCGCCCGGGAAACCGAACGACGTGCTCACAAACTCCCGGATCGCGATATGGTGGAGACGTTCATCCGCGACGGATTCAGCTTCTCCGACGGGCCTTCGCCAAGCCCAACAACCGTCGCCACACCGGCGCAAGAGACCCCCAAACGGAAACGTGCTTCCTCTCCGCGCGCCGTTTCCTGGACCTACAGGGGCGAACGAAGATCGGAGAGAAACGCCAGCGACATGTATCAGAATGTCATCAGCCAGTTCTACACAGACTTCGGTGGTGTTGCCTTCTACCGGAACCTTCAGAAGCGGATCGCTCGACGAACGACGAAACACATCGCAGAAACTCCGGGCGACGCTGGCTCGCGGGCGGTAGCCATCCGACAACTCCCCGGAGGCTGGTATCTGAACACGAACGTCTCCAACAAAGTCAAGTTCCAGTACCTCCGCTCAGCGTGCGACGTGGCCGGTATCGTCTATGGTCGCGATCTCGTCATCGAGAGTTAGAGAGAACGTGGTGCCGTCGAGACACGGACGGCACCGAGAACGCCCGCTTCGGTGTCAATGCGCCGCACCGCGCCGCAGGCCGTGGGGCAAGCCCCCGGTCGGGTTGGCGTTCTTGTAGAAGCGCGACTCGAGTATTCGCATCCGCCGCTTGTAGAGATCCTTCTGGTCGGCGGCAACAAGATCGAACGCGCGGACGAAGAAGCGGCACTTCCTCTCGACGCTCCAGTCGTAGACGGGTCGAGTCTGACGCAGGAATTGACCCTCGGTGAGCAACCGGCTCGTCCGGACCGACGCGGTCGGAAGCTGCCCACGTTCCGTTTCGTGCTCCGGAGCCCGGGCGATCGCGACGACGAAGCCATCCGGCGCCAGCGCCACATCGAAGAGGTAGGCGACGGTGCCGTCGCGGTCGTACCAGCAGCTCGGATCGTCGAGTCCACCGCCTCCCCGTGCAGCCGCCTGGGCCTCCAGTCTCTCGATCCGCTCCCGAGCCTGACTGAGCTGCTCGGCAAGCACGGCTGGATCCACATCGGCCGCCTCCATCTCGCGCACGAGTTCACGCCAGTTGTCGGCATCCCGGTGGTCGTCCACCCGCTCGCGCAAGACCGCCCTGAGCGCCTCGGGATCCCTGGGAAGAGCCTCGTCCTCGAACAGGGTCTCGACCTGCTCGTAGTCGGCCAGTTTCCGTTCGGCGGCCTGCCGCCTGTCCGCCTCGCGCGCCAGCAGCGCGGCCAAAGCGAGCAGCAGTACGAAGATGATCAGGATGGCGATCTCGGCCATCGTCAGACCGAGGACGAGGCCGCGCGGGAACGTACGCCCGCGATCGGTCACCAGGGACTCCAGCCCTGCGGTCTTCGCTCGACGGCACGTCTCCGGTCGCTCTCCTCCGCCACCTCGTCCAGTTTCCCGGCCATTCGCAGCAACGACCGGTTCATCGCCTCGATCCGCTCCGGCGCGTCGCGCAACTGCCGCCGCGCCGCCTCGAGTTCGCCAGCCACCGCCCGGGTTCCCTCGCTGTACCGGTCGATGTCCGCCCGCAGCGACACGAGCGCCTCCGTGGCGTTACGAAAGCCGTTCGCCGCCCGCGCGTTCGCCTGCGAGAAGCGGCGGTTCTCTTCCAGGATCTCGGCCAGCCGGGCCACGGCGCCCTGGTTCTGCTCCATGACCCGTAGCTGACCGGCTTCCAGCCGACGGAGCCCCTCCGCGACGGAAAGGAACTCGCGGGCCAGTCCCCGAAACTGCTCCGACGTCGGCTCGATCAGCTCCTCGATGAACTCTCGCCGGAAGTCGACGGAGCGAAAGTTCGCGAGCAGTTGCTGAAGGGAGTCGCTCACATCCCGCGACTCGGAGACGAAGCGTTCCCGCTGCGCCTGGATGTCCCTGAACGCCTCGGCTGCGGCTCGATCGACCTCGCCGACCCGTTGCCCGAGCGCCCCGAACCGGGCGGCGCCGCCCTCCAGGTGCTCGAGTTGCCGTTCCAGCGCGGCGCCCGCGGCGGCCACACCCCGATCGAGCTGCTCGAACACCCGCCTGGCTTCCGCGCGGAACTGCTGGAACTCGTCGATCGAGTACTCCATCTCGGCCCGCAGACGGCGGTTCGCGCGGGCCAGGTCTTCACGGGCCCTCACTTCCGCCTCGTCCTCGTCCTCGTCCTGCGGCTGGTTCAGGAGAATGCGTCCGGCGAGGCCGAGGATCGTGCTGGTCAGCGCCAGACCGAAGTTCGTGATGATGGAACTCGTCGCCCCCTCGGTGTTGAACTGGTACAACGAGATGGCCAGCGAGATCAGGGTGTAGAGAAAGCCCAGGTAGTACAAGTTGTCGCCCGCGAAGTCGTACCCCGGACGCAGGTCGGGCCAGTCCACCAACAGCAGGGCGTAGCTCCCCATCAGAACGACGGGCAACACCACGGCGAACAGCGCGCTCGCCGTCAACGACTTCATCAGCAGGATGAGAAAACCCCCGCCGACGAAGAACGCCAGGAACAGCCCGCGGCCACTCCGCGACTCGGCAACCCCCGACCGCCGCCGCGACACGGCCGGCATCAGTTGACGCCGTCGATCCGCGCGACCCGATTCAGGGTGCCGCCCTGCTCTTCGATCCACCGCTGCCAGAAGTCGATCAGGCCGCGGGTGCCGTCCAGGCGCCGGTGGGCGGTCCGCTGCACGAACAGGACCTCGACCGCGGTTCCGCGAAGGTCCGTTCCCAGCGCGTCGGCGCCGGCCGTCGCGGCAAACGCCTCGTAGTCGACCGTCTGGCGGAAGAAGGAGAGGTTGCGCGTGTTCTGCATCAGGTCGGAGACCAGGATCAGACGTTTCGGAAGGCCCGCGTACTCGTGCCGGCCGAGAACGGAGACCGCCACGCTCTGAACGCTCTCCATCAGCGGCGAAGTCGACGCCGGCTCCCGGCCGAGCAGCTCGGCGAAGAGCTCCTCGAGCGGCCGCTCGAACCGTTCTTCCAGGCGTCGCCGGATCAACCGCGGGTTCTCCGTCCACTCGCTGGCCTCGTCCGGATCGCCCGGATGGCAGACCGAAAGCAGCGGACTGCCGATCTCGTTCCCCACCGGCTTCGCCTCGTAGGCCAGGACCATCTCGTCTTCCCGGCTGTCGGCGACGTACTCGTCGAGGTGCGCAAGCACGTCGGCGCGGCTGATCGCGCCAACCTGGTCCGTGACATCGATCAGGATCGCGGTCAGGGCCGCGGGCCCGGCCTCCGGACAACCCGTCTCGGGGTCGCGGTCCGGCGGACCCGGGGCGAAGATCGTGACGCGGGCGCCCACGACCAGCAGCACGAGCGCCACGACGGCGATGCCCCCGCCGATGGCCACGTCCCGAGGCGAAAGGTCGCCCCGCCGCGAACGGCGGCGCCGTCTACGAGGCGCCATCTGCGGGAACGGGTTCCGCCGTGCTACCGCGAGACGTCGAGCCCTCGAGGTCCAGGCGCACCTGGGTCTGTTCCCACTCCGCGTGTACGCGGAGCAGCGCCGATTCGTACTGGTCGTTCAACCCGTCCAGGTCCACGTCCTCGACCGCGCCCGGCTCGCGGCGCCGCCGGTGCGGCGCCGGCGCGTCCATCGTCCAGGGCCTGCTGTACGCCTGTGGAACGCCGCGATCGAAGCGCACCGAGCGGTTCGCCTCGCGGTACTCCTCGATCAGCATCGTCCCGAAGCGCTGCAACTGCTCGACGTGGGAGTCGAACGCGGCCAGGAGCTTCGCTTCGCTCTCGATCGCGCGCCGGCGCTCGACGGGCTGGCTCTTCGCCTGGTGCGCCGTCCGCCGGATCGCGTCCAGGCCGTCTTCGCGGATCGTGCGCAACTGCTCGACGATGTCCTGCCAGTGATCGTCGTAGTCGGCTCGCGCCTCCTCCATCTTGCGGTGCTTGCGGGAGTACCCCGGATAGGAGTCACCGAAGAGCTTGCGGCCGTCGAAGAACGCGACGCCCGAGAAGAAGAAGCCGAGCACGAACAGCAGCCACGACTCCGCGTCCTGCAGTCCCAATGGCGAAGCCTGGAAACGACTCAGCGCTTCGGCGCCGATGTTCTCGCTCAGATCGGCTGAAGCATCGCGGAAGTGCGCGAGTCCGAGGTTCAGTACGAGCGCGGTGCAGAGCCAGCCGAGGATGGCGAGGACGCCCACAGCCTTCAACAGCAGGCCGATGTGGCTCACGTAGCGGCTGACGGGGCCGAAGAAGAGCGCCGGCAACACGAGGTTCACGACGCTGAAACCGAGCGCCAGACCCCAGCCGCCGACCAGTCCGCCCTCGCTGCCGACGGCCAGAAAGGCGCCGTTCAGGCCGCTCTCGATCACGAACAGGAGAACCACGAGCCCGATCAGGATCGCCGTCGTCCGCGGACTCACATAGTCCGGCTCGCGGTCCAGACCGTTGCGATGCTTGAAGTCGAAGAAGTCGCGGCGCTTGCGTTCGAACTCGTGCAGGCTCGCCTTGAGCGCCTGCAACTCGCTCTGTTCGACCTCCCGAAACTCGGTCGCCGCCTTTCGCGCCGACGACTCCAGGTCTCCCGCGAGCACCGCCTGGTCGAGCTGATCCAGGTGACCGTCCACCTGTTCGAGCTGCGCATCGCGGATCCTCACCGCATCGTTCTTCTTCGCCTCGATGAACTCCTCGATCTCCGCCTGGGACGGATCCTCGGCCGCTTCGAGCGGCGGCATGCCCTGCTCACCGGCCCTCCGGCCCAGCAGCGCAGGCTCGATCTCGCCTCGAAGTTGTTCGATCGACAGTTCCGGGAAGATGCTCATCGCCGATTCTCGGTGGACCTGGGTTCTCCCGGCAGAACACCCGGCGGCCGGTTTCTACTCCGGCTCCGGCAACGCGAACGTGAACAGCGCCCGCCCCGCCGCGATCGTCACGTGCTGTTGCCCGCCCGCCTCGTAGCTGATCGGGGCCGCGAAGACGTTGCCGCCCAGGCGGCGATGCCAGAGCTCCTCGCCGCTTTCGGCGTCGAGGGCGTAGAAGATGCCGGCCACGCTGCCGCCGAACACCAGGCCGCCCTTCGTGGCGAGCAGGCCTGAAGTGGACCGGGGCTGGACCTGGTACTCCCACTTCCGGTCCCCGGTCAGCGGATCGATGGCCCGCACGGCGCTGACGTACTGGTCGCCGGGCCCGGCCGGCTTGCCGTAGCCGCCGACGAAGAGTTCGCCCTCCTCGTACTCGGCCTCGGCCATGTAGTAGAGCATCTCCGCGTCGTAGGCCTGGATGTAGAAGAGGCCGGTGTCCGGACTGTAGGTGGGCGAGAACCAGTTCGCGGCGCCGCCGATCGTCGGCGCGACGAGGGTCCCTTCCTCGCTGGGGAACATGTTCGGCACCCGGATCGGGCGGCCGGTCTCCTGGTCGATCCCCTCGGCCCAGGTCTGGCGCGCGAACTCGCGCGCGAACAGGAACTCGCCGGTCTCCCGGTCGAGCAGGTAGAAGAAGGCGTTCCGGTTGGCGAAGGCCATCAGCTTGCGCTGCTCGCCCTGGTACTCGGCGTCGAAGAGGATCGGCACCTGGCAGGCGTCCCAGTCGTGGACGTCGTGGGGCGTGAACTGGAAGGCCCAGACGATCTCGCCGGTATCGGGCCGGATCGCCAGCACGGAGTCCGAGTGCAGGTTGTCGCCCTCGCGGACCTCGCCGTTCCAGTCAGGCCCCGGATTGCCCGTGCCCCAGTAGAGGAGGTCGAGTTCGGGGTCGTAGGAGCCGGTCATCCAGGTCGGCGCGCCGCCCGTCTTCCAGGAGTCGCCCTCCCAGGTCTCGTTGCCGGGCTCGCCCGGTCCCGGAATCGTGTAGGTGCGCCAGCGGAGCTCGCCGCTCGCCGCGTCATACGCGTCGAGAAAGCCCCGGATGCCGTACTCGCCGCCGCCGATCCCGGTGATCACCAGATCGCGGATGACCATCGGCGCCGCCGTGATCGAGTGCCCGGAGCCCGGGCTGCCAACCGCCGTGTTCCAGATCGTGGCGCCCGTCTTCGCGTCCAGGGACACCAGGCGGCCGTCGATCGTGCCCATGTAGAGCCGCTCGCCATGAACCGCGACCCCCCGGTTCTGCTTGCCGCAGCAGAGGGCGAGCTGATCCGGCAGCTCGTGAACGTAGGACCAGTACCGCTGGCCGGTACGCGCATCGAGTGCGATGACGACGTTGTCCGCCGTCGTCGCGTACATCACCTCGTCGATCACCAGCGGCGTCGTCTCGACGCGTCCGAGGGTGGGAAGCTGACGAACCCAGCGAAGCTGGAGATCCGCCGCGTTCGATCGATCGATCTCGTCGAGGCGGCTGAAGCGCTGGCTGTTGAACTGGCCCGAATACATGAGCCAGTTGCCCGGCTCGTTGGCCGCGGCCTTGAGCCGTTCGTAGGACACGCCGCCCTGGGCGGAGACGGCCGCGGCCGCGAGCAGGAGGGACGCGCCGAGAGCCGCGGTCTTCGTTCCGATCGTCATCTTCACTCCGGCCTGAGCGAGTAGAGGAAGGCGACCAGGTCGTCCAGGTCCCGGCCGCGGAAGAAACTGCTGAGCGGCGGCATCAGGGACTCCTCCGGCTTGTCGACTGCCTCGAGATCCGTCTTCTGGAAGGAGCGGAGGTTCTCGAACTCGTCCAGGACCTGGATCGAGTAGCGGTCCTCGTTGCGCAGCACGCCCCGGACGACACCCCCATCGTTCGTCCTGACTTCGACGGTACGGTAGTCACCCGCGACCGACTCCGCGGGATCCGTGATCGAGGTACGGATGTGGTCGGGCGCGCGCCGCCAGCCCAGATCGCTCAGATCGGGGCCGATGCGGCCGCCGGAGCCGTTCAGTCGATGGCAATCGGAGCAGGAGCCGCGGCTTCTGTACAGCATCCCGCCGCGTCGGGGATCACCCGGCACCTCTTCCTCGCCGCCGCCCCGGCTGAGCGACCTCACGTAGGACACGACCTGCCAGATCGACTTGTCCGGCTGGTAGATGCCGCCCATGCCCGAGTTCGGGATCCCGGTCAGGATGTTCCGGAACAGCGCGGCATCGCTGCTGCCGTGACGGAACACGCCGCGCGTGAGGTCCGGTCCGTCACCGCCGGTGCCGTCGGCGCCGTGGCAGAGCGAGCAACTGCGCCGGAACACCTTGGCGCCGGCCTCGACGTCGGCCTCGGTGGTATGGGGATTCTCCTGGACCCGATCCTGGAGCGCCTTCGAGAGCACGTTCTGGGCGGCGACCGGGTGACTCCATAGCGCGACCGAAGCCAGGAGAGCCGACGCCGCGAGCAGACACACCCGCAAGCGGGCGTCGGAAGCGCCCTTCAGGCATCGGTCGAACAGACATCGTCGGGGCCGTGATTCGGCGCTCCTGGACGGTGTCGATTCGACCGGAAACATGGCGGTGAGCGTAGCACCCGTGACCATCGCGCAGGACGAAACCCCGGGGGCCGGAGCGCCGTATAGTCCGGTACCGTGCAAGCCACGTCGGACGCACCGGCGCTCCAAGTCGTAGACGCATCCAGCATCCGCAAAGTTGCATGAGACCCCTCCATCCGAATCCCAAGGACACGACATGAACCGGATCCCCAAACGCGTTCTCGCGGCAACGACTATCGCGCTCGGATTGCTCGCCCTGCCGGCGACGGGCCTCGCCCTCAACCTGGAGCAGCCGACCTTCGTCGACGACATCGCGCCGATCCTCCACGAGAACTGCGCGTCGTGCCACCAGCCGGAGGAGATCGCCCCGATGTCGCTCCGCACCTACCGCGAGGTGCGGCCCTGGGCGCGCTCGATCGCCCGCGCGGTCGAGAACCGCGACATGCCGCCGTGGGACGCCGACCCCGGCTACGGCCCCTTCACGAACGACATCTCCCTGAGCGACGACGAGATCGCGGCGATCACCCGCTGGGCAAGCAGCGGCGCTCCCCGCGGCGACGGCGAGGAGCCCGTCTACGAGGCGCCGGCGCAGGACGCAGACTGGGCGTTCGGCGAACCGGACTGGGTCTACGAGTTCGATCCCTTCGAGGTCGCCGCCGACGGTCCCGACGAGTTCGCCATGCTCCCGGTCGAAACCGGCTGGGACGAGGACCGCTGGATCCGGGCGATCGAGGTTCAGCCCGGCGCCCGCGAAGTCGTCCACCACTTCATCCTCTGGCGCGCCGCCCCGGGCAGCGAGGTCCAGGATGCCTGGATCGACGCCTGGGCCGCTGGCGCGCGGCCGAACGAGTTTCCGGCCGGAACGGCACGCCTGGTGCCAAAGGGCCAGAACCTGATCGGCGACTTCCACTACCACCCGAACGGCACCGCGTCGACCGACAAGACCCGCATCGGCGTCTGGTTCGCCGAGCCGGACGAGGTCGAGAAGGAACTGATCAACCTCTGGGTGATGAACTCCACGTTCAAAATCCCCGCCGGCGACGCGAACTACCAGGCGCAGGCGAACCACGTCTTCACGGAGGACGTCGTCATCCGTTCGCTGACGCCTCACATGCACTACCGCGGCAAGGACGCGAAGTACACCGCGTTCCTGCCCAACGGCGACGAGATGGAACTGCTCAGCGTCAGCCGCTACGACTTCAACTGGCAGACCGGCTACAACTTCGTCGAGCCGGTCGCCCTGCCGACCGGCACCCGGATCGAGGTCACCGCCCACTGGGACAACTCGGCCGACAATCCGCACAACCCGGACCCGACGATCGACGTCAGCTGGGGAACCGACTCGACCGACGAGATGCTGATCGGCTTCGTCGACTTCGTGGCCGCCGAGGGCGTCAGTCCGAAGCCGGCGAGCCCGGTGATCGCCAAGCTGGCGGAGCTTGCCCAGACCCATCCCGGCCAGGCGTGGCGCTTCGACGTCCAGCGCGAGCCCGGCAAGGGTCCCGAGCCGACCGCGATGCTCCTGCCGCGAGGCGGCGTGCCGGGCGGCTGGTTCGTTCAGTTCGGCACCCTGGTGCTGCCGGCGCCGATCGTCGACATCGTCTGGGACGGCGACAACGTGACCGCTACCGCGCAGACGCCCGGCAACACGATGCAGCTCAAGGGCTCAATCCAGGAAGACGGCACGCTGCGGATGGACATGGGACCGGGCGAGGTGATCGGCACGCCGGCCGAGAACGAGACGCCGTCGACGCTTCCGACCGGCTAGGAACCTGCGCCGCAGGAACCGGGTGTACCGGCGTTCCTGACCCGACAGCCAGCTTGCGTACAATGGCGGGACAGCCCTCAACGCAACCGTCACCGGCCCTGGAGCATCGTCCATGAACCGAGCCTCCCGCCTGATCCGACCCGCGACCGCCGCGGCGACCGCCCTCCTGCTGGCACCGGCCCTCGCCGCGGGCCTGAACCTCGACCAGCCCACCTTCGTCGACGACGTCGCGCCGATCCTCCACGCGAACTGCGCCTCCTGCCACCAGCCCGACGAGATCGGGCCGATGTCGCTGCGGACCTATCGCGAGGCGCGGCCGTGGGCCCGGTCGATCGCCCGCGCGGTCGAGAATCGCGACATGCCGCCCTGGGACGCCGACCCGGGCTACGGTCCCTTCAAGAACGACATCAGCCTGAGCGACGACGAGATCGCGGCGATCACCCGCTGGGCGGCGAACGGCGCGCCCCGCGGCGAAGGGGACGAGCCCGTCTACAGGAAGCCCGAGAAGGAAGGCGAGTGGACGTTCGGCGAGCCGGACTGGGTGTTCGAGTTCGATCCCCACGAGGTGGCCGCCGAAGGACCGGACCAGTTCCTCGACGTGCCGATCGTGACCGGATTCGAGGAGGATCGCTGGATCCGCGCAGTCGAGGTCCAGGCCGGCGACCGCACGGTGCTTCACCACTTCATCCTCTGGCGGGCCAGCGAGAACAGCCCGGTCCAGGAAGGCTGGGTCGGCGCCTGGGCCACGGGCTTCGCGCCCCAGCACTTCCCGCCCGGCACCGGCCGCCTGCTGCCGAAGGGCCGCAACCTGATCGGCGACTTCCACTACCACCCGAACGGCACGGCGGCGACCGACAGGACCCGCGTAGCCCTCTGGTTCGCCGAGCCGGAAGAGGTCGAGAGGGAACTGGTCAACCTCTGGATCGTCAACAACACGTTCCACATCCCGGCCGGCGAGGCGGACTACCGGGCCCAGGCGACCCACGTCTTCGACCAGGACGTGGTGATCCGCTCGTTCACGCCCCACATGCACTACCGCGGGAAGTCGATGAAGTACACCGCCTTCCTGCCCAACGGTGAGCAAAGGGAACTGCTGAGCGTCAGCCGCTACGACTTCAACTGGCAGATGGCCTACGACCTGGCCGAGCCGATGCGGCTGCCGGCCGGCACGCGGATCGAGGTTTCGGCTTCGTTCGACAACTCGGCCGACAACCCGCACAACCCGGACCCGACCGTCGACGTCACCTGGGGCGCCGATTCGACCGACGAGATGCTGATCGGCTTCATCGACTACGTCGCCGCCGACAGCGCCGCCGCCAAAGCGGCGACCCCGGCGGGTCCCGCCGGGCAGTGAACCCTGGTGGCGCGTCCGCTCGTCACCAGCGTCACGGTCCGAGCGCCCGTCCGAGGGCGATCGGACGTCACCGCTCGCCGGCCGCCGTCGTCGCGCTTCTGATCGCGGCGACGGCGCTCGGCTGCGGCGCCAACGACGCGGCGCCGGCCGGCGACGTAGCCGAGTCTCCACCGCCGGTGGCGGAGTTCACAGCCCCGATCGTCTTCCAGCGCTTCGCCAACACCGGCGCCACGCCCACCATCCCCGGCTTCTACGGCGGAGCCGACATCTGGATCATGGAGGGCGACGGCAGCGGCGTGCGTCTGGTGCGCAGGGGCGTTCCCCAGCACCTGGATCACCCTTCGTTGACCTTCGACCTCAAGAGCGTCGTCTACGCCGAGTTCACCGACGCCGAAGCCGGCGTCGAGGCCGGGGCCCGCATCTTCAGCGAGGATCTCGCGACCGGCGAGCGGGAAGTGCTGCGCGAGGTCGAGGACTGCGCCGTCCACCACGCCAGCATCTCGCCGATCACTCGCCAGCTCGTCTACGCCCGGAACTGTCCCGACGGCGACGGCTTCACCAAGGGCCTGATCCTCGAGCTGAGCGACCGCCGTCAGATCGACGCCTCGAACACGACGGCGCTCGCGGTCGGCAACGGCGTCGGTCTCGGCCGCGCCGTCCTGTTCCAGGCCGAAGACGAGCCCGAGAACGGCGAGCGCCGCATGGAGATCGCGATCATCCGCTTCGACGGCTACGGCCAGGGCACCTACACCGCGCTCACCGACCGCCAACACCGTCACCGCCGGCCCGCCGTCTCACCCGACGGCCAGACGATCGCCTGGCAGACGAACCTGACCGGTCCAACGGACGACATCTTCCTCGCCGACATCGACGGCTCGAACCAGCGCCGCCTGACCACCTCCGACGCGAACGACGGCCATCCCTGGTTCTCCCGCGACGGCCGCTGGATCGTCTTCGAGTCGGACCGCTCCGGGAACTGGGAGATCTGGAAGATCGAGATCGAGACAGGCGAGGTCGTCCAACTGACCAACGACCCGGCCTACGTCAGCACGCGGCCGCGCTGGTAGGCGGTCGTTTCAGGAGAAGACGCGCGGCTTGAAGTCCGACGCGTTGACGATGCTGGCGCTGCTCCCGGTCGCCCGGATCACGAACAGCCCCTGCCGCTCGGCGTGCTTTCGGAGCGACGGGTCGCACTGCAGGTAGGCCATACCGCCGAGAACGCGCTTGCCCCGGTACACCGGAAACCACTCTTCGAACTCCGACAGCCTGGATACGAAGTTCTTGACGTGAGGAGGACGCAGCGTCGTCTTCACCTCCACGACCACGACTTCCCGACCGTTCTCCGCCAAGATGTCGACTTCGAAGTGCTCCCCGTTTCGCCTGCCCCGGAACCGTCCAGCCTGGGTGTGATTCACATGGACGCCGCGCTCCCTCAGCAGTGCCACCAGATCTCCCCTGACGAGGCTCTCCATCAGCAAGCCCCAATCGGACGTGAACAGGCCCTCGGCCTTCCGCAGCCGGCGATCCGTTTCCTTCATCTGACGGGCCGTCTCCTTCATCTGACGGTCCGTCGCCTCCTGCTGCTTCGTGATCTCAGTCAGCTCTCTCATCACCCGGGCACGGTCCGCGTCCTGCCGCGCCCAGCGATCACGCTGGCTCGCCCGCAACTCGACAAGGCTCCGGCGGATCTCGGCGAAGCTCTCGGGAGCGGCCTCCGCCGCGGTTGTCTCGTGGGTGGTCATGTACTTTTCTCCTCTCTACAAGGGACGTTCCCGGAAGGAAACGCCCCCGTGAAGGAGCAAAGGCGCCAAGCGGTGCGAAGTCGCCGGCAAGGGCACCGCGAGCATAACCGGGCCGACGCGAGAAGGAGCCGGCCTGAAGGCCGGCGCGTCTTGAAGCCGCCTACGACGGAAGCCGGCGAGGGCGCCCGCGCACCCAGTCCGGACCGTCCAGGTTCTAGCCGCTACTCCACCCGTGACAGCAGCCACCACTTCATCGTCGTCGAGACGAGGTCGGCCGCGTCCTGCTGAACGAAGTGGCTCGCGCCCGGCACGGTGACGAGCGTCAGGTCGCTGTCGAGCCAGTCCCAGGTGTTGTTCAGGCCGTCCGAGTGCAGGGCGGCGTCTTCCAGGCCGTGGAACTGGAGTACCGGCATGCCCAGACGGGGTAGCTCCTGGCCCGGTGCCTGGCCAATCCCTCCGCCGCCTTCGCTCGGGTAGTTCCGCTTGTAGTAGGCCAGCATGGCGTCGAAGTCGGAGCGCTCGAACGCCGCCTGATAGTGCGCTCTGGCGTCCTCGTCCTGCACCCAGCCGGAGAGCGTCATCGCGTTCATCGGCATGCCGAAGAAGATGTCCGGGTCGCTGGCCTTGCCTTCCTGGAACTTGCGGGCGTAGCCGCTGTTCTGCTGCTGCTCCTGGTTGTTCGCGAGTTCGCGCCCCATGCCGTTCGGGTGCGGCAGGTTCAGAATGATCAGCCGCTCCGTCATCTGGGGCACGTGGAACGCGAACTGCCAGGCGACCGCGCCGCCCCAGTCGTGGCCGACGATCGTCGCCTTGTCGCGGCCGAGGTGGCGGATCACCGCCGCCACGTCGCCGACCAGGTAGCGCATGTCGTAGTTCTCTTCGCCGTCGGGCGAGTCGCTCTTGTTGTAGCCGCGCTGGTCGATCGCCACGACCTGGAAGTCGCTCGACAGCGCCTCCATCTGGTCGCGCCACGAATACCAGAAGTCCGGGAAGCCGTGGATCATCACGACGAGCGGACCCTCGCCGATCGAGGCGTAGTGGATCTTCACGCCGTCCGAGTCGGCGTAGCCGTGCTCCACTCGGTCCATCAGGTCACTGCCCATCGCCGCTCCCCCTACCGATGCCAACAGGAGAGCACAGGCGGCTACAGCCGCCAGGCGCCGTCGGTTCGTCCGTTCGCCAGATCGCCACATCTTCGTTCTCCTTCGTTGCTCGGTGCGGGAAAGGTGCCCGAGGCATTGTACGCGCGGAAACTCAGCCTGTTTCTCCCGGCAGCGCGAAGGCGATCAGCTCCGACGGCACCCCGCTGCCGCCGACGGCCAGGACGACGTACTGCCGGCCATCGTGCACGTAGGTCATCGGCGACCCGCCGACGCCGGCTTCGATCTCCACCGACCAGACCGTTTCGCCGGTCGTCTTGTCGAGGGCCGAGAACGTCGACGGTTCGAAGCGCCAGTCGCGGCTTGCCGCGATCTCGGCGAGCGCCGCCGCCTGCTCCTCGTTCGCCACGGCCAGTTCCTCGAGGGCCGTCGACGCCAGGTCGAGCGACTCGGCCTCCATCTCGGCGTCCGGGTGGACCGTCGCCTCCAGGCCCACGAACAGCAGGTCCGGCGTCAGCAGCACATGGGCGCGGGACCCCGAGCCCATCGGCCCCAGGTTCAGGTCGCGGATGGCCGGATGCCCGGTCGGCCCCTCGCCCAGCGGCCTCATCCACTCGATCTCGCCACGGTTCAGGTCGTAGGCGGTCAGCCGCGTGTACGGCGGCTTGACGATCGGCAGGCCGAACGGGCCGGGAGGAGTCGTCTGGATCGAACCGATGTAGTCGAAGGACGACCGGGCCGCGTCGGGCTTCTTGATCGTCAGCACCACCGGCCGGTTGAAGGAAGGCACGTAGAGCCATCCGGTCTCCGGGTCGAAGGCGCCGCCCGGCCAGCTCGCGCCGCCGCCCCATCCGGGCACCTGCCAGGTACCCCGCAGCGAGGGCGGCGTGTAGAGCGGACCGTAGTCGTACTGCTCCAGGATCTCCTTCGCCCGCTCGAGGATCTCCGGCGTGAAGTCGATCAACTGGCCTTCGTGCATGCCCTGGCGCTCGTAGGCGGGCGGCTTGGTCGGGAACGGCTGGGTCCGTGCCGAGCGCTCGCCCGGCACCGTGCTCCGCGGCACCGGACGGTCCTCGATCGGCCACACCGGCTCGCCGCTCTCCGCGTCGAAGACGTAGACGAAGCCCTGCTTGCTGAGCTGCGCCGCGACCCTGAGTTCGCGGCCGTCGACCTCGATAGCGCCCAGGATCGGCGGCGTCACCAGGTCGTAGTCCCAGAGGCCGTGGCGGATCGCCTGAAAGTGCCACTTGCGCTCGCCCGTCTCGCAGTCGAGCGCCACCAGGCTCTCCGCGAACAGGTTGTCGCCCAGCCGGTGACCGCCGTACCAGTCGTTGGTCGGCGTGCCGAACGGCAGGTAGACGAGCCCGAGGTTCTCGTCCGCGGTGATCAGCGTCCATACGTTCGCGTTGCCCGTGTACCGCCAGGAGTCGTTCTCCCAGGTCTCGTGACCAACGTCCCCCGGCTCCGGAATCGAGTGGAACGTCCAGCGCAGTTGGCCGGTCACCGGGTCGAAGCCGCGGACGTCTCCGGGCGGGGCGTCGGGGTGGTTCGGAGCGTCCGAGATCGACGCGCCCACGATCACGGTGTCGCGGCAGACCATGACCGGCGAACTCACGGCGTAGGCCCGCCGGCGCCTGACCTCGCGGCGCAGACCCTGGGTCAGGTCGACCGCCCCGCCGTCGCCGAAGCTGCCGACCGGTTCGCCGGTGAACGGATCGACCGCCAGGAGCCGGGCGTCGCCGGTGCCGTAGAACAACCGCGCCGGAACCTCCTCGCCGTCGTCGCCGGCGGCTCTGCCCGGCCAGTAGCTGGCGCCGCGATGCACGAAGCCGAGGTTCGTGGGCCGGCCGGCGTCGTAGGCCTCCGGATCGTAGACCCATTCCGTCTCGCCGGTCGCCGGATCGAGCGCGGCGATCTGGCTCAGGCCGGTCGTTGCGTAGAGGCGGTTGCCGATCTTGATCGGCGTGACCTGGTTGCCGCCGGGCTGCATCCGGCGGCTGCGCAGCCGGCGATCCTCCGCCACCCGATCGTTGTCGGGCGACGACCAGCGCCAGGCGACCTCCAGGTCGCCGACGTTTCCCGCATCGATCTGGTCGAGCGGTGCGTAGCGTTGCCCGCCCTGGTCGCCGGTGGTAACCGGCCACTCGCTGTCCTGGGCGGCGCTCGAAACGGGGGCAACGACAAGCCAGAGAGTCGTCGCCAAGGCTCCCAGCGGCATTCTGGAGTTCATTCGGCTCCTCCCGCCCACTTCCTCACGCGTTGACGTAGACCTGCTCAGG
Organism: Candidatus Multivorans sp.; assembly: GCA_965220845.1. GTDB lineage: Bacteria > Acidobacteriota > Thermoanaerobaculia > Multivoradales > Multivoraceae > Multivorans. The sequence continues at coordinate 1,225,853 of CBDCRA010000005.1, read as the reverse complement.
CGTTGACGTTGATGACCACCCTGCCCCGCGTCCGGCCCGCCAGGATCGACGCCGCCAGTTCCTCGGTCCGGCTCATCGGCTCGACCGACGTCATCTCGGACAGCAGGTCGGCCGGAAGCTCCGCCGCCAGCCGGCGCCAGGCCTCCCGGCGCTTGTCCATTGGAGCCATCACCGAGTCGACACCCGCTAGAACCACGCCCCGCAGGATGAAGGGATAGACGCTCGACGGCAGGTCCATGCCGCCGGCCAGTCCGCAGGCGGCGACGCAGCCGCCGTAGCGGGTCTGGGCGATCAGGTTCGCCAGCGTCGCCGAGCCGACGACGTCGACGGCGCCGGCCCAGCTCTCCCGGCCGATCGGCCGCGGCTTCGCGGCCAGCGTGTCGCGGGCGATGAAGTCGGCGGCGCCGAGGCTGCTCAGGTAGTCGTGCTCCGCCTCGCGGCCGGTGGAGGCGATGACCCGGTAGCCGGCCCGCGCCAGCAGCGCCACCGCCACCGAGCCCACGCCGCCGGCGGCGCCGGTCACCACGACGTCGCCACTCTCCGGCGCGACACCGTGATCCTGCAGCGCCATGACGCAGAGCATCGCCGTGTAGCCTGCGGTGCCGATCGCCATCGCCTGCTGGTTGGTGAAGGCGTCCGGCACGGGAACGAGCCACTCCGGCTTCATCCGCGCCTTCTGGGCGTAGCCGCCCCAGTGGCTCTCGCTCAGCCCGTAGCCGTTGACCAGCACGCGGTCGCCGGGCGAGAACGAGTCCGACGCGGATTCCGCCACCGTCCCGGCCAGATCGATGCCGCAGACCATCGGCACCGAACGGCAGATCGGCGCGGCGCCGGTGATCGCCAGGCCGTCCTTGTAGTTCAGGGTGGAGTACTCGACATCGACCAGCACGTCGTGCTCGGGCAGGTCGCCCAGCGTCAGGTCGCGCAGGCCGGCGGTGTGCTGCTCATCGACCTTGTCGACGACGACCGCTCGAAAGGTGTCGCTCATTCTCGGTTTCTTCCTCGGTTTGGGGGTGCAGGCAAGCCCGAGGGTGGCGATCCGACCGCCCGAAGACGGGCGCTCGGACTGCGACGCGGGCGGCGCGCGGACGCGCCGCCGAGGTTCTATCATTCCGCCATGACTTCCACGACTTCTTCCAGCACGCTTCGCACGACAACGATTCGACTGTTCGTCGCCGCCTTCGTCCTGGCGGGGCTTGCCCCGGCTGCCGCCGCCAGTGCCTCCGCCGCGAATGACCGCGCGCGGATGACGCCGGCCGCGGGAGACCCCGCCGAAACCTGGCCGCGCTGGCGCGGCCCGAGCGGACAGGGCGACGTCGTGGGCAGCGGCTACGTCGACCGTTGGGGCCCGGAGGAGAACGTCCGCTGGAAGGTCGCCGTCCCCGGCAAGGGGAACTCCTCGCCGATCGTCTGGGGAGATCGCATCTTCCTGACCACCGCGGAAGCGGCCGGCGCCAAACGCTCCGTGCTCGCCTTCGACCGGGAGACCGGAGAACGTCTCTGGACAACCGCCGCGCCCAACGCGAACCCCGAACGCGCCTACCCGAAGAACGGACACGCCTCCTCGACGCCGACGACCGACGGCGAGCGGGTCTACGCCTACCTCGGCAACCACGGCGTGCTGGCGCTCGACATGGACGGCGAGATCGTCTGGCACAAGTCGTTCGGCGAGCTGAACGCCTTCCATGGCACGGCCTCCTCGCCGCTCCTGCTCGGAGACCGCCTGGTCGTCGTCCAGGAGCAGCAGCGTTCCGCGTCCTTCATCGGCGCGTTCGACCGCCGCACCGGCGAGGAACTGTGGCGCACGGAACGGGACACCCAGGTCGGCTGGAGTTCGCCGGCGGCGATCTCGGTGACCACCGACGACGGCGAAGAGCGCGACGAGATCGTGGTCAACAGCCAGCACCACGTGATCGCCTACGCGCCCGAGGACGGCCGCGAGCTGTGGCGCGCCAGCGGCACCACCTTCGAGGTCATCCCCAGCCCCGTGGTCGGCCACGACCTGTTGTTCAGCACCTCGGGCCGCGCGGGACCGACCCTGGCGATCCGCCCCGGCGGCGACGGCGACGTGACGGAAAGCCGCATCGTCTGGACCGCGGCCAAGGGCTCGCCCTTCGTCGTCGCGCCGATGCTGGTCGGCGATTACCTCTACATGGTCAACGACATGGCGAGCGTGATCACCGTCTACGAAGCGAAGACCGGCGAGGTCCTCTGGCAGGAACGCCTCGGCGAACGGATGCGCGAAGGCTTCTCCGCCGCGCCGGTCGCCTTCGACGGCAAGATCTTCTTCACCAACGACAACGGCGAGACCTTCGTCATCAAGGAAGGACCGGACTTTGAGCTTCTCCACGTCAACCGGATCGGCGAACGGACCATCGCCTCGCCAGCCTTGGTCGGCGGCGTCTGGTACATCCGCACCGACGGCCACCTGTGGGCGATAGGCGAGGAAACCGGCTAGGGGTTCAGGCGGCGGTGCACTCGCGCCACCTCGACCATGTAGCCGCGGTTCGGTAGCGAAGCCGCACGCTCGATCGCCGCTGCTGCCCTCTCCATCTCGCCGATGAGTTCGTAGTACAGGCCCAGGTACAGATCGGCGTAGAAGCGCGCGCCGGGACCTTCGGCCGCCACCGCGGCTTCGACCTCCTCGACCGACCCGTCGCCCCGGAACAGCGCGTCGATCTCCGTCATCGGACGGCGCGCGTCCGGACCGACCGGCAGCATCGCCTTCCGCGCAGCCTCCAGACCCTCCTCGGCAGCGACGCAGAGCAAGTGCCAGACGGCATTCTCAACGTCGTTCGGATTGACCAGCCGGTGGCGCTCGAACTGCCCCCGGCACTCGGCGAAGCGGCCTGCGTAGTAGTACGAGATGCCGCGCTGCCACAGGTACGGATCCTGCAGCGGATCGAGCGCGACCACGCGGTCGAAGTCCTCGATCGAACCGTCGATCCGGCCGGCCTTGAACCGCGCCGATCCCCGCAGCAGATAGAGCTGCCAGTTCCGCGGCCCGACCTCGATCGCCCGGTCGTAACCGGCGATAGCCGCCTCGTAGTCGCCCCGGGATTCGTGGAGACTCGCCTGCCGCAACAGCATCGCCGCGCTGGCCTCGTCGCCTTGCTGCGTCGAGGCGTCTCCCACCGCAAACGCCAAGAAACCGACGGCTGCAAGAAGAAGACGCCGGTGTTTCGCACTCCTCATTCCGCCCGCACTCTAGCTCCCAAGGTCTGAGCTGGATCCGGGTACACTTCGCGCGCTTCGGAACAGCAGAACACGACAGGACGACATAGAGAGGGAACGACATCATGGGTCTGCTCGACGGAAAGGTTGCACTCGTTACCGGCGCAGGCGGCGGCCTCGGCCGCACGCACGCGCTGCTGCTGGCGCAGGAAGGCGCCGCAGTCGTCGTCAACGACCTGGGCGGCGCGCGCGATGGCACGGGCGCCGGCACCGCGATGGCCGACCAGGTGGCCCAGGAGATCCGCGACGCCGGCGGGCAGGCGGTCGCCGACTACGGTTCCGTCTCCGACGGCGACGCCGCCCGCGCGATGGTCCAGCGCGCCGTCGACGAGTTCGGCAAGCTCGACATCGCGATCAACAACGCCGGCATCCTGCGCGACAAGTCGTTCAAGAACATGACGGACGACATGTGGGACATCGTCATGGACGTCCACCTCCGCGGCACCTACCTGGTGACGAAGGCCGCGTACGACCAGATGATCGAGCAGGAATCCGGCGGCCGGATCATCATGACGAGTTCGACGTCCGGCCTGCTCGGCAACTTCGGGCAGACGAACTACGGCGCCGCGAAGGCGGGAATGGCCGGCTTCATGCGCTGTCTCGCGCTTGAGGGCGCGAAGTACGGCGTCACCGTGAACCTCCTCGCTCCCGCCGCCTGGTCCCGCCTGACCGAGGACATCATGCCGGAAGCCACCGCCGAGCCGCTGGCGCCCGAGAAGGTGTCGCCGGCCGTCGTCTGGCTGTGCAGCGACGACGCCGCCGACATCACCGGCCGCATCTTCGCCGTCGGCGGGAACACCGTGACCCTGCTGGCCTGGCAGTCGCTTGAGATCGCCAGACGTCCGAACGATCAGGCGCCGTGGAGCGTCGCGGCGATCGGCGAGAAGATCCGCGCCGCTTCGGCCGATTTCCCGAAGCCGATCCACTTCTCCGACCTGATGTAGCCCGCCGGGCGCACCGGCATCGCCTCCACCCGTCCCCCGCGGTTGCAACGAACCGCGCGGATGCACGTAGAATGATGACCAATGTGACCATTATGGTCACGAATAACACCGGCCTCGCCCACAGGGCGCCCTGGAGCTGACGGCCGACCCCGAAAGAGCAAGCGAGAACCGATCCATGAGCCAGCTAACCGTTGACTCCGCCACCACCTGGAAGGCGCGCCTCGAGGGCCGCGTCCCGCCCGACCTCAGCGAGGAGGTCGAGATCTTCGAAACGCAGATCGCACAGAAACGCCAGGGCAGGATCGACGACAAGGTCTTCGCCGAGACCCGCCTGCGACGCGGCGTCTACGGCCAGCGCTACGACAACGGCCAGCGCCACGACGGCACGGCAAGCCGAGCCCTCGAGTACCCCTGCGGCGACCTGACGAAGGGGCCGAACACGGTCTGGGACGCCCCCGGCATGCTGCGGATCAAGATCCCGTTCGGCGCGATGAACGGGGAGCAGATGGAGGTCCTCGCCGACCTCGCCGAGGAGTACTCCGACGGCATCGCCCACGTGACCACGCGCCAGGACATCCAGCTCCACTTCATCCACATCGACGACACGCCGGACATCATGCGGCGGCTGGCGGCGGTCGGCATAACGACCCAGGAGGCCTGCGGCAACTCGGTGCGCAACGTGACGGCCTGCCCGCTCGCCGGCGTCTGCCGGGACGAACCGTTCGACGTCTCGCCCTATGCCCACGCGATGACCCACTTCCTGCTCGGCCACAGGGACGCCCAGGACTTCGGCCGCAAGTTCAAGATCGCCTTCTCCGGCTGCGAGCAGCACGCCTGCGGTCTCGCCAACATGCACGACCTCGGGGTCCTCGCCCAGGTTCGTACGACCGGCAACGGCACGAAGAGCACCGAGCGCGGATTCAAGGTCTTCGTCGGCGGCGGTCTCGGCCCGGTGCCCCACCAGGCCAAGGTGCTGCGCGAGTTCGTCCGCGAAGACGAACTCCTGCCCCTGGCGCAGGCGGTCTGCCGCGTCTTCGGGCGTCTGGGCGAGAAGCGGAACCGCGCCCGTGCGCGGATCAAGTTCCTCGTGGCCAAGCTCGGCATCGAGGAGTTCACCCGTCTGGTTGACGAAGAACTGGCCGTCCTTCCCGACGACGACCGCTGGACCGCCTACCTCGACCATCTCGACGTGGCCGACGAGCACCCCACCCGGCCGGGCGCGGCGCTCGAACCCGGCCCGCGCCCGGAGGGTTTCGCTGAATGGCTCGCCACGAATGTCCAGCGCCAGCGGCAGCCCGGCTACGTCAGCGCCGCGGTCAACCTGCCGCTCGGCGACCTGACCTCGACCCAGTTGCGGGCGCTAGCCGATACCGCCCGCCGGTTCAACGGCGGCCTGGTCCGCAACACGGTCGAGCAGAACATCGTCCTCCGCAACGTCGGCGAGGCCGACCTGCCCGCCCTTTACGCGGAACTGCGCGCGACCGGCCTGGGCGCCCCCGGCGCCTCGTCCCTGGTGGACGTCACCTCCTGCCCCGGCACCGACACCTGCAAGCTCGGCATCTCGTCGTCGCGCGGACTCGCCGGCGAACTCCGCAAGCGGATCGCCGACTCGATCAGGACGGCGGGCGCGCTCGCCGACGAGGCCGTCAAGGATCTGCGGATCAAGGTCTCCGGCTGCTTCAACTCCTGCGGCCAGCACCACGTCGCGGACATCGGCTTCTACGGCGTGAGCCGCAAGAGCGATGGCCGCACCATGCCCCACTTCCAGGTCATCCTCGGAGGCCAGTGGACCGAGAACGCCGGCTCCTACGGGCTGGCGGTCGTCGCCGTGCCGTCCAAGCGGATCCCGGAGGTCGTGGAACGGATCGCCGGCCTGTACGTCGCCGAGCGGGAAAAGGGTGAGAGCTTCCAGCAGTTCATCGCCCGGGTGGGCAAGGCGCGCATCCGGCAACTGCTCGACGACCTGACGAAGCTGCCGACCTACCTCGAGGACCGCACCCTCTATTCGGACTGGGGCGACCCCCGGGAGTACACGCTAGGCGACCTGGGCGTCGGCGAGTGCGCCGGCGAGGTCGTCACCGCGGTCGAGTTCGGTCTCTCCGCCGCCGAGCGGGAAGTCTTCCAGGGCCTGCTCGAACTCGACCGGGGCGATGCCGGGACCGCCGCATCCAGGGCCTACGCGGCGATGGTCCAGGCGGCGCGCGCGCTGATCACGACGGAGAACATCGACATCGGCAACGAACCGGACGAAATCGTCGGCGAGTTCCGGACCCGCTTCTACGACACGGAACTCTTCTTCGACCCGTACGCCGGCGCCAAGTTCGCGAATTACCTGTTCCGCATCCACGGCGACGCCGAGACGGACTCCGGTGAGGAGGCGCACCGCCGGATCGAGGAGGCGCAGTTGTTCATCGAAGCCGCCCACGCCTGCAACCAGCGGATCTCCGAGCTCCAGGCCGCCGGCAGCTTGAGACGAGCGGTATGAACGCCACTTCCGCGACGGGGCTCGACGACCTCGTCAAACTGGATCTGAAAGTCCTGGCCAGCAGTGAGTCAGCGGCGGCGCCCGAGGAGTTCATCCCGGTCTTCCATCGCTGGATCACGGAGCGGGTCCTGCCCGAACTGCTGATCGACGTCGCCGACTACAGCCACGTCCACGAAGGCCCCGGCGTCCTCCTGGTGGGCCACGACGCCATCTACGCCTACGACGAGAGCCGGGGCGAGCCGGGCCTGCTCTACAGCCGCCGCCGCGAGACCGCGCCGGAGACTGCCGGCATCCGCACCCTGGACGAACGGCTCGAGTCGCTGCTCCTCTGTGCCTTCCGGGCCTGCGATCAGATCGAGGCCGAGCCCCAACTCGACGGCCGGGTCGCCTTCGACCGCCACCGGATCGAGTTGAGGGTCAACGACCGGCTCGTTCCGCGCGACGACGAGACCGCTTCAGCGCTCGGGGAGGCACTCCGCCGGGCACTGGCCGAGGCGGGGGTTGCGGACGACCGCGGGCCAGTCGGTGTGCAGCGGATCGGAGAGGCCCGCGACCGCCTGACCCTGAGGACCGGCTAGCGCCCGTCGACAGCGCGGTCCACGAGCTCCCGCAGTTCCCGCTTCAGTTCCAGCGCTGCCGCAGCTTCGCGACCGGCGGTCGACATCTTCGGCCAGGTCCTGGCCAGAACCTCCGTCGTCCTGTCCGGCCCCAGCCTGCCCGCCAGCGCCTCCAGGTCGTGCTCCAGAAACACCAGGCAGGCCGCGTCCTCCAGGGTCTGTGCTGCCTCCGGCGCGCTCCGCCCCGCCCGCTTGAGCACCAGGTTCTGGACGCGCTCGATCTTCTCCCGCCGGTAGCCCGCATCGCGTAGCACGGCGCCCGCCAGACGGGCGTGTTCCAGCGCGGCCGCGCGCCGCCAGGAGAGGTAGCCCTTGCGTCCTTCGGGATAGTCCGTCCGCGGCAGGCTGAAGCGGCGCAGGTGCTGGCAGTGGGCCGCGAGCATCAGAATCTCACCGGCTTCCGGATCGAGCCGTTCGACCCAGGCCGCCATCCGGCGCGAGTAGGCCAGCTCCCTGGGCACCTGTTCGCCGTCGACCGTTGCCGTCGCCGGGTCCTCCCGGTGGAACAGATCGAACCCCGCCACCGCGTTCTGGAAACGCGGCATCAACTCGAAGCTCTTCACCTACTCGCCGGCCAGCTCGCGTTCGACGACCAGCTTGTGCTCGGCGTTGCGCTGCAACTCCGCCAGCCAGTCGAGAAAGCCCTGCGGATCAACGAAGGGGTGGGGGTCCGAAGCCCCCCGCGACGCCAAGTGCTCCGCGCGCTCGAAGACGCGTCCCATCTCGGCGTGGTTCGTGATGTTGACCTCGACCGGATTGCCCTCCTCGCCGGCGAGTCTCCGGATCCGGGCCACGCTGTCCAGGTAGAGGTTCGTACGGTGAACTCCCTCGAAGTTGAGGCCCACGCCGCCGAAGACGAACGCCCGGTGCTCTTCCCCGCCGTCCCGCACCGGGAACTCCATCGAGAGGACGCCTTCGGTATGGCCGGGGGTGACGTAGAAGCGAATCTCCGTGTCGCCCAACTGCAACGTCTCGCCATCCGCGATCACCATGTCGCGCACCGGCACGTCGATCTCGTAGCGCGGGTCGCTCGGCGGCTGTTCAGCCAGCTCCCAGTCGGCCTCGGTCATGCCGACCCGCGCGCCGTAGGCCTCCTGAAATCTCGCCGCCCCGCCGACATGGTCGAAGTGGCCGTGGGTCACCAGGACGTACTTCAGATCGGAAGGATCGAATCCCACGGCGCGGATGCCGTCGATCGGGTTGTCTATGAAGTCGCCGTACAACGAACCGATCAGGATCAGGCCGTCCGTCGTCACCAGGAGATAGGACGACACCCAGTCGATGCCGACGTAGTAGAGGTTGTCGAAGATCTGGAACGGCTCGACCCGCTGCGCCACGGGGTCGTTCCGGAGTCCCCAGCCGTCGTCTTCGTCCTCCGCGGCGGTCGCCACATCGGCTTCCGGAGCCTCGTCCGGCGCCGGCGCCGTGCTCCCGCCGCCGCATGCCGCGGCGCCCAGGGCGATGAGGAACGCGCTCGGGAGAGCCAGGAGGGAACGTGTCATCTGCACGTCCAAGTTACCACGGCAGTCCGACCGAACGGGCCGCTACCAGCGCTCGCCGTAAGGCCTGAGCTCGACCTCGAAACTCCACGCCGACGGATCCTGGTGGGCCACGTACCAGACGTTCTCCGCGATCGCCTCCGGCTTGATGAAGAAGTCGTCCGGCTGGTCCGGCATCCGCCTTCGCGTCCACTCCAGGTCGATCACCGCGTCGATCACGAAGTACGCGACGTGGATGCCCTGGGGTCCCAGGCTCCTCGCCATCGACTCGGCCAGGATGCGTTGTCCCGCCTTGGTCGGCGCGAAGCCGGCGAAGCGAGGCATGCCGCGCCGGGCAGAGGTGTTGCCGGTGACCATGACCGCCCCCCGACCTGCCTCGATCATCGCCGGCGCCAGCGCGCGGGCCAGGTACATGAGCCCCATCACGTTGACCTCGAAGTTCGCACGCAGTTGCTCGGGCTCGACTTCCAGGAAGTCGCCGAAGGCGCCGCCCACGGCGTTGTGTACGAGCACCGTCGGCGCGCCGAGATCCCCGCGCACGCCGGCGACGGTCGCGCGCACGGCTTCTGGATCCGAGACGTCGCAGACGTAGCCCCGCGAGTCTTCGATCTCGGCCTCGAGGGACCTCAGGCGCTCCTCGTTGCGTGCCAGCATCGCCACGCGATAGCCGCCGGAGGCGAACCGCCGGGCGAGCGCCGCCCCGGTGCCGGGACCGACGCCGGAGATCAGGCACACCGGATCGCTCATCGGCCGCCGACGCTACTTCATTCCCTCCGGCGGAAGAGCGCCCGATCCCGCTCAACAGGCTTATAGCCATTCCTGTATGATCTTCGAGTTGACTCCGGTGCCGTCTTCCCGGGAGGCCACGATGATGGAGAGCCGTTCTTCGATGCCCCGTTTCCTGCCTGCGGCGGCGCCCGGCGCTCTCGCGCTCATGATGCTGCTGACCGCGTCACCGGCAACCGCAGAACGCGAGTTGTACGTCGGCTTCCACCTCGGCCGGTCGGGCGTCGAAGTGAACGTCGACGACGCTTTCGACCAGGTCCTCGACGGCGACGGCAACTCCCGGGTCTACGAGATCGGCTACAAGCTAAGCGAGAACTTCGCCGTAGAGGCCGGCTATCACGACCTGTCGGAAGTCGACGGCGCGATCCGACCCTGCGCCGAGGGCGTGGCGTGCCCCGACATTCCGATCCGCGGCAAGATCAATGTCCTGTCAGTCGCCGTCGTCCCCCAGTACGCGATCACCGGCCGCATCTCCATCTTCGCGAAGGTCGGCATCGTGTCGTGGGGCGCCGACCTGGAGGACGCACTGGACGACTTCGACGTCGCGCTCGAGAATCTGGACGAGGAAGACCTCGTGTACGGCGTCGGCGCCGAGTTCCAGCTCCTGGGCCGTCTCAGTCTCGTCGGGCGATTCGAGTCCATCGGCGGCGACGTCGAGACCATCTCGGTCGGCGCCCGCATCGGCTTCTAGAACGGCGCTAGGAGCGTCGCGGCGCTAGTGCTAGCGTCCGCCGCATGACCGACATCACGCCCTACCGCATCGAGATCGACGAAGAGGAACTGACCGACCTTCGCCGCCGGCTGGCCGCCACCCGCTGGCCCGAGAGCGAGACGGTCGACGACTGGACCCAGGGCATCCCGCTCGCCTACACGAAGGAGGTCTGCGAGTACTGGGCCTCCTCCTACGACTGGCGCCGCCTGGAGAACCGCCTGAACGACCTCGACCAGTTCAGGACCGAGATCGACGGGCTGGGCATCCACTTCCTCCACCTGCGCTCGAAGCACCGCGGCGCCGCGCCGCTGGTCATGACCCACGGCTGGCCGGGCTCGATCGTCGAGTTCCTGGAAGTGCTCGAGCCTCTGCTCGATCCGACCGCCCACGGCGGCTCGGAGGAGGACGCCTTCCACCTGGTCGTTCCCGCCCTGCCGGGGTTCGGATTCTCGGACAAACCGACCACGGCAGGCTGGAGCGTCGAGAAGATCGCCGACGCCTGGGCCGAACTCATGGCGCGACTCGGCTACGAGTGGTACTTCGCCCAGGGCGGCGACTGGGGCGCGGCGGTCAGCACGGCGATCGCGATCCAGGACCACGAGCACTGCCACGGCATCCATCTGAACATGCCGACGTCGGGCGTGGACCGGAGCACGATGGACGACCTGACGGACATCGAGAAGGACGCCCTCGCCGGTCTCCAGCACTACCAGGACTGGGACTCCGGCTACTCGAAGCAGCAGTCGACCCGGCCGCAGACCCTCGGCTACGGCCTGGTCGATTCGCCGGCCGGGCAGGCCGCCTGGATCATCGAGAAGTTCTGGTCGTGGATGGACTGCGACGGCCACCCGGAGAACGTGCTGACGCGCGACCAGTTGCTCGACAACATGATGCTGTACTGGCTGCCGGCCTGCGGCGCTTCTTCGGGGCGGCTCTACTGGGAGAGCTTCGGCAGGGGCGGCGGGGATCCGGTCGAGATCCCGGTCGGCTGCAGCATCTTCCCCAAGGAGATCTTCCGCTCGTCCCGGCGCTGGGCGGAGCGGCGGTACCGCCAGCTCGTCTACTGGAACCGGCTCGAGAAGGGAGGCCATTTCGCCGCCTTCGAGGTGCCGGACGTCTTCGTCGACGAGCTGCGGAAGTGCTTCCGCGCGATGAGGGCCTAGATCAGACTTCGTCGACGCTGGCGCGGAACTGAGGCGGGCGACGGTGCGGGGCGGCCTGCTCGAAGGCCCAGGCGATGCGGATCAATGTCGGTTCGCTCCAGGCGGCGCCGAAGAACGAGACGCCCACCGGCAGGCCGTGCACATGGCCGGCCGGGACGGTGACGTTCGGGTAGCCCGCCACCGCCGCCGCGCCGGAACTGCCGACCGAGAAGGTGTCGCCGTGGACCAGGTCGGTCACCCAGGCCGGACCGCCGCTCGGCCCGAGGATGGCGTCGAGACGGTGCCCGGAGAGCGTCGCATCGAGACCCTCCTCGCGGGACAGGCGGCTCGCCGTCTCGCGCGCCTCCAGGTAGGCGGCTTCGGTCAGCGGTCCCTTGCCTTCCGCCTCGATCAGGATCTCCTGGCCGAAGAAGGGCATCTCGCGTTCCGCGTTCGCCTCGTTGAATGCGATGACGTCGGCGAGTGAGGCGACCGGAGCTCCGTCACCGAGCTCAGCCAGGTACTCGTTCAGGCCGGCCTTGAACTCGTAGAGCATGGCTTCGTACTCGTGCCGCCCCACCTCCCGGCGGTGGGCGATCTCGACGGGGTCGACGATCTCGGCGCCCAGGCTCCGGAGCGTCTCGATCGCCTCCTCCATCACCGCGTCGACCCGTCCGTCGCGATCGAAGAACTGGCGGCCGACGCCGATGCGAAGGCCGCCCAGGACGGCCGCGCCCCCTTGACCCGGAGACTCACCTTCGAGGTGGCGACCAAGATCCGTCGGAACCGGCGACACGGCGGTCGCCTCATCCAGCGGATCGCGCCCCGTCATGCCGCTGAGCAGCGCCGCGGCGTCGGCAACCGTGCGGGCCATCGGGCCGGCGGTGTCCTGCACCGCGGAAATCGGCACGATGCCGCTACGACTGACGAGACCCACGGTCGGCTTGATGCCGACCAGGCCGTTCGCCGACGACGGGCAGATGATCGAGCCGTCGGTCTCCGTGCCGACCGCCGCGGCGCAGAGGTTCGCGGACGCGGCGGCGCCCGAACCGGAACTCGAACCGCACGGATTGCGGCTGAGAACGTAGGGATTCCGGCACTGTCCGCCACGCGCGCTCCAGCCCGAACTCGACCGGTTGGAGCGAAAGTTGGCCCACTCGCTCAGGTTCGCCTTGCCGAGAAGAACGGCGCCCGCACGCCGGAGTTGCGCCGCGACGAAGGCATCCCGCGGCGGGATGGACCCTTCGAGGGCCAGCGAACCGGCGGTGGTCGTCGTGCGGTCGGCGGTGGCGATGTTGTCCTTCAGCAGGATCGGGACGCCGTGCAGCGGGCCGCGCACGTTTCCGGCGGCGCGCTCGCGGTCGAGCTCCTCCGCGATCTCGAGGGTGTCCGGGTTCGTCTCGATGACGGAGCGCAGCGTCGGCCCCTGACCGTCGAGGGCCTCGATGCGGTCGAGGTAGAGCCGGGTGATCTGGGCGCTCGTCCGCTCGCCGTCCGCCATCTGACGGCCCAGGTCGGCGATGGTGGCCTCTTCGAGTTCAAAGCCATCGACCGGCGCCGCCGGCGCGTCGTCCGTCCGCCGGTCCGCGTCACGGCCTGAGGGGGCGCAAGCCGCGCCAGCCACTGCAGCCGCGCCCAGCGCGCCCGCCGCGGCCATCACCTGCCTCCGCGTGGCGCCCTCCTGCTCGCTCATGCCGTCACGCTAACACCCCCCGGTTCGCCGCGCCCACTCAGCCCCAGGCCCCACACCCAGGCAACCACGGCACCCAGCGGCACGTACCACGGCCACGCAAGCACCGCGCCGCCGGGACCCTCGGCCCAGCCCCACAGGGCCAGCACGCCGGCGGCGCCCAGGGCCAGGAAGAGGCTGGCGGCCGGGCGGCCGCGGCCGTCCATGCGCAGCCAGGCAGCGAGCAGCACGACACATCCGAGCAGGCAGATCCAGCCAGCCGCCGCCTGATGCCAGACCGCGGCGAAGACGGCGAGCGCCGAGAGCGGTCCAGACCAGAGGAAACCTCGCCCGTCGCGGCCGAACGGCGCCAGCGACAGAGCCACGGCCGCCAATAAAGCGCCTCCGGTGTATCCGGCCATCGCCAGGGCGAGGTCGAGCAGCGCGTCGTAGCGGGCCGCGACGGCCTCCATCGAGAGCGACGTCAGGCCGAGCACGAGGCCCCAGCCGAGCACGAGCAGCCGCGGCAGGCGGACGCCGTTGCCGGGGCGTGTGCGGGAGCGCAGGAGCGCGGAGGTCGTCTGCGCGAGCGCCGCGAGGATCGAGTCGAGGCTGGAAACCGCCGCCGCCAGCGCGCCGGCGACGACCAGGGCCTTCAGGCCAACGGCCACCGCCTCGACCGCGAAGACGGCGAAGACCCGGTCCGGCTGCTCGGCCACGATCTCGGCCGCGACGCCTGCAAGCGGCACCTGCTCGTAGTAGGCCCACAGACCGATCCCGACGAAGGCGAAGGAGAGGGAGACGAGCACGGAGACGCCGCTGGCGGTCACCGCCAGCTGAGCGTCCCGCGCGCTGCGGCAGCAGAAGAGGCGTTGCGCCATCAACTGGTCCGTGCCGAAGGCGGCAACGCCGCCGATCGTGGCGCCGATCAGCGCGGCCCAGAGCGTGTAGGGCGCTGTCAGGGACGCCGAGAGGTCGAACAAGGTGAACTTCCCCGCGCTCCACGCGGCGGAGAGCGCCGGCGCCATGCCCGCCTCGAGCTCCCAGGCGACGACGCCCAGGCTGACCGCGACGCCGGCCACGAACAGCAGGAAGAGCACGACGTCGGTCCAGACCACCGCGGCGATGCCGCCGAGCCAGGTCCAGACGACGGCGACGACGACCACCGCCGCCACCGCCGCCACGTGGGGCGGCACGCCCGTCGTGCGTTCCAGCCATCCCAGTTCCCGGTGGAGCAGTACGCCCAGGACGACAGCGGAAAGGTAGACCCGGGCCGACTGCGCCAGGACGCCTCCGAGCCAGAACATGCCGGTCGCCGTCCGTCGCACCGAGAGGCCCGCAGGACCCAGCCGCCGCTCGATCAGGTCGTAGGGACTCATCACGTCGTAGCGGTAGTAGGCGGGAACGAGCAGCCACGCCACCAGCAACCGGGCCGCGAGATAGCCGAACAGCCCGATCTGCAGGTAGGTCAGGTCGCCCCCCGGCCGATGGACGATCGAGGGCAGGCTGATGTAGGTCACCGCGCTGATCTCGGTCGCGACCAGGGAGGCCGCAACCGCGTACCAGGGCAGGTTCCGGGCCCCGCCGAAATAGTCGCGCTCGGTCTTCTGGCGCCGCGACAGCGAGCGCGCCATCAGGGTGATGGCGGCGAACAGCGCCAGGAGAATCAGCCAGTCGGCAAGGCCGAAGCTGCCGCCGAGGCCCACGCAGGCCTACGAGTGAATCACTCGCCCCGGTATACGAGACCCCGGGTACTCGTGGTGACGCGGTAGAGCCCCGTGCGCGCCGTCATGTAGAGCGTGCTGCCGTCGCCGCCGAAGGCGGTGTTCGCGGGCAGTTCGGCCGGCGCGACCGTGCCCAGGTGGCGGCCGTCGGGGCTGAAGACCATCACGCCGCCAGGCCCCGTCGCGAACACGTTGCCGTCCACGTCGACGGCCAGGCCGTCCGGCGCGCCCGGCGCCTCCATGTCGCTGGCGTCGAAGAACATCTCGCCTTCGCCCAGGGTCAGGTCGTCGTTCACCGCGTACTTCTTCCAGTAGCGGTTCGGCGGCGCGTCCGAGTTCGCCACGTAGAGCGTCTTCTCGTCGGGCGAAAGGCCGAGGCCGTTCGGGCGGGTCTGGCCTGTCTCGAGCAGCGTCACCGTGCCGTCCGGGTCCAGGCGGTAGATGCCGTTGTGGTCCTGCTCCTTGTTCTCCGACTGGTTCGGCAGGCCGTAGGGCGGATCGGTGAAGAAGGCGGCGCCGCTCGAGTGGAACACGATGTCGTTCGGGCTGTTGAGGCGCTTGCCGTCGTAGCTGCCGGCCAGAGTCGTCCGCTCGCCGTCGAGCTCCATCGCCGACACCACGCGGTTGCCGTGCTCGCAGAGAACGAGGCGGCCGTCCGGGTGCAGGGCCAGCCCGTTCGAGCCGCCGGTGCCGCCGGTACCGGCGTCGTCCGGCAGGACCGGATCGAGGAAGACGACCGCGCCCTCGCCTTCGGACCAGCGGTAGACCCTGTTCTGAGGGATGTCGCTGAAGTAGAGACGGTCGGGGTCACCGGGAACCCACACCGGACCCTCGGTGAATGTGAAGCCGTCCGCGACCTTCTCGACCATGGCGCCGGCGGGAACCAGGTCATCCATCGCCGGATCGTTACGCAGCACCGTGCCGTCGCTCTCCATCTCCTCCGTTGCCTCCTCCATCGTCGTCTCGGCTTCCTCGCCGTCGCCGCCATAGCCGCAACCTGCTGCGATCAGCACCGCGCCCAGGATGGCCCATCCGGCCCGGGAACTCTTCATCGTCGAGTCTCCTTCTGACGTCTGCTCACTTCTTCCGCGAAGGCGTGAGGATAGCAACAGGTATTCTCGCGACGTTGCCTTCTTCGCCCGCCATGGATGCCGTGCGAGGACTCACCAATGCGCCGGCGGTTCGGCTCCTGGCGGCTGTTCCGCTCTTCGCCGCCTCCTTCGCCTGCCAATCGACAAGACCCGCGTCAAACGTGTCTTCACCGGGATCGGCAGAGCCGGCTGCAGCCGCCGCCACGCTCCAGGATGCGGCGCCCGTGTCGGTCGGCTTCGACGCGGAGCGGCTCCAGCAGGCCGCCGCCCTGCTGGAGAAGGCCGTGGCCGAGGGCGTCACTCCGGGTGGCGTCCTGCTGGTCGCGCGCCGCGGCGCCATCGCGCTCGAAGGGGCTGCCGGCCGGCTGACCTGGGACGACGACGCTCCCGCCGTCACTCCGTCGACCATCTACGACCTGGCCTCCCTGACCAAGGTCATCGCGACGACGACCCTGATGATGCGTCGGGTCGGGGCCGGCGCGCTCGACCTCGACACCGCCGCCGCGTCCTACCTTCCGGAACTCGAAGGGCGGCCGGTCGGAGACGCGACACTGAGAGACCTGCTCGCCCACTCGAGCGGCCTGCCCTGCTGCACCGAGCTGTTCCGGGAACTCGGCGAGAACCTCGACCGCGACGACGCTCGCGTCCGCTACCTGGAGCACATCGCCGCCACCGAACTGGAGGCCGGGGCCCGCGAACGGGCGATCTACTCGGACCTCGGCGTGCTGCTTCTGGGCGAGATCCTCGAACGCGGCTCGGACCTCGGCCTGGCGCTGCAGGTCGAGCGGGAGGTCCTGGAGCCGCTGGGTCTGGCCGACACCGGCTATCTGCCCGCGGATTCCCTGCGCGAACGGATCGCACCCACCGAGTTCGACTCCTGGCGCGGCCGACTCCCGCATGGCGAAGTCCACGACGAGAACACGCTCGCGCTGGGAGGCATAGCGCCTCACGCCGGGCTGTTCGGCACCGCGCGCGACGTCGCCACGTTCGCCCAGGCGATGCTGAACGGCGGCGCCTACGCAGGGCACCGGCTAGCCAAGGCCGAAACGGTAGCGCTCTTCACTCGTCGCGCCGACCTCGTCCCCGGCAGCAGCCGGGCGTTGGGCTGGGACACGCCGTCCGACCCCAGCTCCGCCGGCCGCTTCTTCTCGGCCCGCTCCTACGGCCACACCGGCTTCACCGGTACGTCGCTCTGGATCGACCCGGAACTCGAACTGATCGTCGTCCTGCTGACCAACCGGGTCCACCCGACCCGCGAGAGTATCGCGATCCGCAGGCTCCGACCGGCGATCCACGACGCGGTGGTCCTGGCCATCGATGACAGGACGGTCGAACCGCGGGGCGCCGGCTAGCCGGCGGGGCGCCGGCGCACCCAGTGGGCAGCACCACCTAGAACTCGACCCCCAGGGCGCGCAGGTCGCGTTCCGCCTGCGCCTCCCAGCCGCGGTTCGCGGCCGGGCTGGCCGGGCTCGGGTGCAGCATCCTGCCGATCGGCACGTCGGCGTCCGCGAGCGCTCGTCGCGCCCTCCCCTCGGCGAAGGCGCCGACACCGACCACGAGTCGCGGCTCCAGCACCTCGGCCGCCCGCAGCAAGGCGCGGTCACAGGCCTCGAAGAGAGGCGTCTTCTCGCGCGCGGCCAAGCGATCCGGGGTCAGGTTCGCGCCGCTCTCCAGGAGGAACGCCAGCGGGCAGTAGTTCCAGACCAGGAAGCGCGCGAAGAAGGCCCCGGGGCTGCCGAAGCGCCGCTTCGCCCAGCCCCAGACCCGACGGCCGCTGACCTCGCTCCGCCGGCAGTCGAAGCCGAGGATCGGCCGTTTCGGGTGCTGAACGGCCGGCGGCGCCACCGGAGCGTCGATGCCGAGCCAGTCCCGCGCGTAGGCCACCTCGCCGAACGGCACGCCGGTCTGCGTCATGCCCCAGGGACCCGGGTTCATACCCAGGAGGACAACCCTGCCGCGTTCATCGCCGGCCAGGTCCAGGTACGCGTGGTGCGCCGCGCGGGCGTAGATGAGCGGGTTGTAGACGTGGGCGACCGGCGGGCCGAATACGAGATCGTCGACCGCCGAAGCGAGTTCGTCCGCGATCCTGGTCAGCAAAGCCGGTCGCCGTCCAGCCTCTAGACGATCCGCGACGTACGGCCCGTCCAGTACCGGTCGCGCAGCAGGCGCTTGTAGAGCTTGCCCGTCGGCAAGCGCGGGAGCTGCTCCTCGAAGTCGATCGACTTCGGCGCCTTGTAGCGCGCGACGCGCTCGCGGGCGTAGGCCAGGAGCTCCTCGGCGACGTCCGGGCTCTTTTCGAAGTCCGGCATCAACTGGACGACCGCCTTGACCTCTTCGCCCAGGTCCTCGTTCGGCACCCCGATCACCGCCACGTCGGCCACCTTCGGATGGAGAACGAGAGCGTCCTCGACCTCCTGGGGATAGATGTTGACGCCGCCCGAGATGATCATGAACGCCTTGCGGTCGGTGAGGAAGACGTAGCCGTCTTCGTCCAGATAGCCGACGTCGCCGAGGGTGCTCCAGCGGGCGTGGCGCGGGTGCCGCGAGCCGAGCGTCTTCTCCTGGTCGCCGTGATACTCGAAGAGGTCCGCGTCCTCGGGCGGTTCGAAGAAGATCGTCCCCGGCTCGCCCGCCGGCAACTCCTCGCCGTCGTCGTCGCAGATGTGGACCGTCGCCGTCAGGCACTTGCCGACCGTGCCCGGCTTCCTCAGCCACTCGTCCGTTTCGGCCGCGCACATGCCGTTGCCCTCGGAGCCGGCGTAGTACTCCAGGATGATCGGCCCCCACCACTCGATCATCCGGCGCTTGACGTCGACCGGGCAGGGAGCGGCGGCGTGGATTGCCCGCGCATGGCTCGAGAGGTCGTAGCGGGTGCGCGCCTCCTCGGGGAGCTTGAGCATCCGGTTGAACATCGTCGGCACCCACTGGCTGACGGTGATTCCGTAGTCCTCGATCGCCTTGAGCGAGAGTTCCGGATCGAAGCGCTCCATCACGACGACCGTGCCGCCGAGCGTCTGCGTGCCGGCGGTGAAACCGAGCGGCGCCGCGTGGTAGAGCGGCGCCGGCGACAGGTAGATCGAGTCGGCGTCGATGCCGTAGATGCTCGTCAGCACCTCGAAGCGCTGGTCCGGCATCTCCTCGACCGACAGGCCGGTCAGCGGCCGGAGGATCCCCTTCGGCCTGCCGGTCGTACCGGAGCTGTAGAGCATCGTGCTGCCGCGCGGCTCCTCGGCGAGGGGCTCCGCCGGGAACGCGGCCGTCGCCTCGCCGTAGTCGTCCCAGCCGGGCGGGATGCCCAGGCCGTCGTCGTCGACGATCAGCCGGCCGGGACACGTCGGGATCAGGTCGGTCAGTTCGGCGCACGCTTCGGCCAGCTTCGCTGAAGCGACGATGCCCCGCGCGCCACAGTCCTTGACGATGTACGCCGCCTCCTCGGCGGTCAGGTAGCGGTTCACCGTCGTCAGGTAGAGGCCCGACCGGATCGCCGCCCAGTAGACCTCGAAGTACCGGGGGTGGTTCTCCATGAAGATCGCCACGTGGTCTTCCGGCCGCAGGCCCTGGGCGTACCAGAGTTGCGCCAGCCGGTTCGACCGCCGGTCGAGTTCCAGGTAGGTGACCGTCTCGCCGGTCCCGGCCATGATGACCGCCGGCTTGTCCGGGGTCTCACGCGCGTACCTGCCGGGATACATCCTCCGTCTCGCGCTCTTCCCGGCCCCGGCTCAGGAACCGACCGGCTCCATCTGCCAACTGACCATCGTCTCGATGCGGCAGGCCAGGAAGCGGGTGGCGTCGATCTCGATCTCGGCGTCCACCATCGCGCTCTCCGAGGAATCGAAGGTGCCGGTGATCACCGCCTCGATCAGGCCGTCCTGGTCGACGCGGACGTCGTTCGGCGTGCGGAACCGGAAGCCGGCGTCGCGGATCCGGATGTTCGCGTTGGAGTTCCCGAACCTCGTGAAGGCATTGATCAGCGTGGCGCAAGCCTCGGGCTCGCCAACGGCCGCGTCCGCGAGTCCCGGCAGGTGAACGAGGAAGGCGGCGAGCCGCACGTCGTCATCGTCGCGTTCCAGAATGAAACGGAACTCCTCATCCTGCGGCCCGGTGCCGGCCCACTCGCCGAGGGTGAAGACGGCGAGTTCGACGCCCAGGAGATCGCCGCGCTTGTCGCAGCCGCCGAGCGACAGGAGCAGTAGCGAGGCGGCCAGGAGGATGGCCAGACGGCGCGGACGGTCGGAGCGCGGGGTCGGCGGAGAATCTGGAACGAGCATCGGGGGACTGGGCGAACGAGGTCACACTATCGCAGCGCCGCGGCCCGCCGCCGCCCCGCCAGCAGCAGACCGACGCCGAAGATGGTGAGCGTGCCGATGACGGTGATCATGTAGCTGTGCAGCGGAATGCGCAGCATCGCGAGGCCGCCCTCAAGCTGCGGCGACACCGTCATCCACACGATGACCAGCACCCCCACGGCCACTCCTGCCTGCGCCGCGCCGCGGCCGGCCTGGGGTGCCAGCCGGTCCAGCGCGAACAGCCCGAGCAGTCCGCCGGCGAAGATGCCGGAGACCGTCCACCAGACGTCCAGAAGACTGCCCGCGCCGATCATCAGCAGCGCCGCGCCCGTACCGAGCACGCCGATGACGACCGTGGCTCGCCGCAGCACGCGCAGATCCTCCACCTCGCCGCCATCGGCGTCCGGCTCGGGCCGGATCCAGGTCCGGTAGATGTCCGACAGGAACACCGTGGCCGAGCTGTTGAACGACGTGTCGATGCTGCTCATCGCGGCCGCGAACAGGGCCGCGATCAGCAGCCCCGCTGCGCCGGGCGGCAGCCGGGTCGAGATGTAGTGCGGGAAGGCCTGGTCGGCGGCCAGCCCGGCCGCTTCAGGCTGGCCCTGAAGAACGACGAACAGCCCGGTTCCGATGAAGAAGAAGACGGCCGAAACCGGCAGGTAGAGACCGGCCGCCAGCCACACGGAGCGAGACGCGGCGCGGTCGCTGTTCGCGGCGTGGTAGCGCTGGACGTAACTCTGGTCGATGCCGAAGTTGGTGAAGTTGATGAACAGGCCGTAGACCAGAACGACCCAGAACGTGGAGGTCGTGAAGTCGAGCGAGAAGCTGCCGAGCGCGAACTTCTCCGCCGCCTGCGCCGTCTCGAGCAGTCCACCGAACCCGCCCTGCGCGTCCGCGACCAGGAGCGCGACAACGATCAGGGCGCCGACCGTCAGCACGACGCTCTGGATCACGTCGGTCCAGATGACCGCCTCGATGCCGCCGACGAGCGTGTAGACCGTGACGACGACGCCGGTGCAGAGGATGATCCAGGCCACCGGCCAGCCGGTCAGGGCGTTCATCGCCAGGGCGACGCCGAACAGGATCGAGCCGACCCGCGCGAACTGGGTCAGCAGGTAACAGGCTACGGCGTAGGTCCGCGCCCAGCGGCCGAATCGCGCCTCCAGGTGGTGGTAGGCCGACACCGCGTCGCCGCGGCGATAGAACGGGATCCACCAGCGCGCCGCGAGGAAGGCCGCCACCGGCAGGGACAGCGAGAAGACGAAGGCGTTCCAGTTGCCGCCGTACGCTTGCCCGGGCACGCCGATGAACGTGTTGCTCGACAGGAACGTGCCGAACATCGACAGGCCCACCGCCCAGCCGGGAAGCGCTCCGCCCGCGACCATGAACCCGCGCGCCGTTCCGCTCCGCTTGGCGAGCGAGAGGCCCAGCGCCACGACCGCCGCCAGGTAGGCGGCGAAGACGACGAGATCGGCGCCGGCGGTCACTCGGACGGCAGGACCGGCGCTTCGTCCGGCCACTCGACGCCGGGCATCGGGTACCGCGGCAGCGCCGCCGGATCGAGGACCACGTGCCGGATCCGCGTGCGCCGGTGCGTGTACGTCACGTGGACCAGCCCGTCACCGGCCTGGATCACCGCCGGGTAGGAGTACTCGCCGTCCTGGTCTTCCAGCATCAGCGCCGCGTCCCAGGTGTCGCCGTCGTCCGAGAGCGCGACGTTGAGACGCGAGCGGGAGCCGGCCCAGGCGCCGTCGATGCGCACCTTGTGGTTGTAGACCAGGAGGTGGCGGCCGTCGGCCAGGGTCAGGCCGTCGACACCGGCGTCCGGGTTGAGCAGGCCGGTGGCGTGGATCGGCCCCCAGGTGCGGCCTTCGTCAGCGGAACGGGAAGCGGCGATGCGGCTCTGCTTGGACCGGAACATCGCCAGGAGCTCGCCGCCGCCGAGCGTGAAGATGGTCGGCTGGATGATCCAGAAGTCCTCGCCGTCCGCCGTCTTGCCGGCCAGCCGCTCGCTGCGCGTCCAGGTTTGCCCAAGGTCGGGCGAACGCTCGAAGTGCGCCCGCCAGGCCGGAGGCTCGGGTGCGTCCTCGATGCTCGAGCCGGCGAGCAGACTGCCGTCCGGCAGCGTGATCGGTTTGTTCTTGATCGGCCCCAGGATGCCGTCCGGAAGCCGCCGCGGCTCGCTCCAGGTGCGGCCGTCGTCGGCGGACTCCATGACCATCCCCCACCACTCCGGCGGGCTCGGCCCCACCTTGTAGAAGAGGAGCAGCGGCGTGCCGTCCCGGGGCGGCTGGTAGAGAACCGGGTTCCAGGTCGGATAGCGAGTGCCGTCCGCCTGGACGCCGTTGGCCACTTCGGCGGGAAGCACCCAGCCGTCGCCGCGGAGCCGGCTGAACCAGATGCCGACGTCCGCGTTTCGTTCGGCGGTACCGCCGAACCAGGCCGCGACGAGGGCGCCGGAAGCGGTCTCGGCGATCGTCGAGGCGTGGCACTCGGGATGCGGCGCGTCGTGGAAGATGAACTCGGCGAGCACGACGCCGTTCTCGGCTGCAGCCGGGACCGCCAGCAGCACGAACATCGCAGCCATGGCGCTGGCCCGTAGCCGCGCGCTCGTCACGGCGGATCCTCCGGCGCAGCGGCAAGCACGAGTTCCTCCGCCTGCCTCACGATCTCTCCCGCCCGTTCCAGCAGCTCTGCGTCGGTCGCGCTGCTGATCGGGTGCTCGATCACGGCGAACGGATAGTCCGGCGCGCCGCAGGCCTGGGCCATCAGTTCCGCGCCGTCGACGAACGCCGACGTCATGACGCCGACCGCCGGCACCCCCTCGCGCTCGAACGTGACGGCGTCGTGCAGACTGCACGACGAACAACTCCCTCAGTCGCCGACGCCGGTGATGACCAGGCGTCGCCTCGCCAGCCGTTGCACCAGTTCCGGCTCCGCGGGAGCGCTGTAGTTCCCCTTCGTCGCCCGCTCGACCGAAGCCACGCCCCAGCGTTCCCGCAGCAGGGACTCCAGGTGGTCGAAGAGCGGCTCGACGCCGGCCTTGCCGTTCGAGAGAAGGGCGACGTCGACGCCTCGGAAAGCGGCGAGCCGCGACGCCGGCGTGAGCGGAGAAGGCGAACCTTCCCAAGACGGATCGAGCACCTGCACGGCAGGGAGTGTAGCCGTGTGCCGGCTCGGGCGACGGACTAGGCTTGCAGCACCCGGGAGGTTGAACAGCGATGAGAAGAGTCCGCTACTGCGTCGCCATGAGCCTGGACGGCTACATCGCCGGACCGAACGGCGAAGCGGACTGGATCGTCATGGACCCCGACTACGACTTCGCCGAGCTGTACGGAGAGTTCGATACCTATCTCATCGGCCGCAGGACTTTCGAGAGCACCGGCGGCCAGGATCAAGGCTCCATGCCGGGCGTGAGGACCTTCGTGTTCTCGCGCACTCTCGACCCGACCGCGTACAGAAACGTGACGATCGTCGGCGACGACTGGAAGGAAGTCGTTCGGTCACTTCGCGAGGAAGACGGCCAGAAGGACATCTGGCTGTTCGGCGGCGGGTCGCTGTTCCGCAGCCTTGCCGAGGCGGGCCTGGTCGACACCGTCGAAGTGGCCGTGATTCCGGTGGTCCTTGGCGGCGGTGTTCCGCTGATCGCCGAACCGGCGCCCCGGATCAAGCTCGAACTCGAGGCGCAGGACATCTACAAGGAGACCGGCACGGTCGGCCTCGTGTACTCGGTGAAACGCGACTAGGGGAGCCCGCCTTGCCTGGGAATGGAGCTATGATGTAGGGTGCTCAGGAGAGCTCCAAGTAGAGCGGGCCGAACAGACGGAGGTTCAAAGCGATGCGTCCTGCCCTGGCGGACTATGACTACTTCAGGGCGCGGGGTCTGAGTTCCACGACTCCCGACCGCTTGAACTCCGCCCTGCGCACGGTTCTGGACGCGATGCCCACGGTTCTGCACGGCGAAACGACAGCGGAGCTCACACCTGAGGAGCAGCAGGCGCTGATCGACGGCGGCGTCGACCTGGAGTCCGCGCCCACCACCGACCCGCTTGCCGAAACCGCCGTGCAGTTCGCCGCGATCGTCGAAACGAGCCTGTCCACCAAGGCTGCAGGGGAGCGCCTGGGGATACCCGAGAACAGGATCCGCCAGATGATCGCTCGCCGGACGCTCTACAGCATTCTGCTCGACAACCGGCGCCACATCCCGGCCTTCCAGTTCGAACGGGAAGGCTCGTTGACGCCCAACATCACGAAGGTGAATGCGGCGCTGAGCGCGGACCTGCACCCTGTGGAGGTCTTCGCCTGGTACACCGAGCCCGATCCCGATCTCTTCCTCGGCGACGACGTCGATGACTGCGTCAGTCCCCTGGCCTGGCTTCGGAGCGGCGGTTCCGTGCAGAAGGTCGCCGCGCTGGCGCGACGCCTTTGACCGCGACCCGTGGCCAAACTGCCCCGGAGGCCGGACCTCGGCCGGCTCCGCACGACTCGACCGAGCCTGATCCAGGTGCCCGCGGGTCGGCTTCTCCATCGCATCTACCAACGAGGGGGCGATCACCCGACGCACTGGAACGCGTTCCGTCACTACGGGCCGCTCTCCCGCTTCGATCACCACCTCCTGGACGCGGCGGGAGAGGCTCGCGCCCAAGAGCGCGGCATCCTGTACGCGGCGACCGACATACCGACCGCCGTGGCCGAGTTCTTTCAGCGCAATCGGCGACGAATCAACAGAACGCGAAACCAGCCCTGGCTGGTCTCCTTCGTGCTGGCGGAGGACCTCCGGCTTCTCGACCTCAGCGGCTCCTTCTGCCTGCGCGCAGGCACCTCGGCCAAGCTCGCAAGCGGCCCCTTCGGCCACGCGCAGAACTGGTCGCGAGGCTTCTACGAGATCTACCCTGAGGTTGACGGCCTCTACTACCGGTCTTCGCTCTCGAACCGGCCCACGGTAGCGCTCTACGAGCGGGCGGCCGGTCGTTCGGCGTTGCCGGCCACACCGCGACTTCACCGCGCCCTCGCGGATCCGCTCCTGCATGCCGCCCTGGCAGCGGTCGCGGACGAAATCGGCTACGGTCTGATCTGACGCGCTTTCGGCGACGCCGCGCCGGCGCCGGACTCACTCCTAGAACCGGTCCGCCTCCCAGAACGCGAACCGCTCCGGCGGCAGGCAGCGAGAGAGGACGTCACCTTCGTTGGCCACTCCGAGCCGGACGGCGAGGGCCTCGTCGTCCAGGCTCCGAACCATCCAGGTCGCGGGAGGCCTCGCGTCGGGCGGCACTTCGTCCCACGCCGGCCGGGTGTCGATCCGTGCGCCGGCAGCCGCCAGCAGGCGTTCAAGCGCTTCGTCGCGGATCAGGGGCAGCCGGATCGATTCGACGTTCCGCCTGCTCATGGCCGCGGCCAGCAGTTCGCACAAGGCACGGGCTCCGTCGCCCTCCCGGCCCCACTCCAGGACCCGCAGCAGGCCGTTGAAGTCGGCGACGCGAAGGTAGGCCGTTGCGTGAGGTCCACCGTCCGCGATCCAGATGTCCTCCTCCGGCGTGCCGGCAAGCTGGTAGCTGCCCCGCCAGTCCTCCGGGGAGCCGCGGTCGACGATACCGTCGAGTGGCGCCCCGCCGGCGCCTTCGGCGTACACGCGCCAGAGCCTCTCGACATCGCCTCGATCTCGCTCGGCGTCGTACTGGCGGGCGTTCGCGGCTTGGGCTCGGGCGCCGTCCGGCCAATGCAGCGTACGCCAGCCCCGCGACCAGGGCCGGTAGCCGTACTGTCCGTACCACCGCAGCCGCTCGGCGAGGAGGTACGAAAACAGCATCCCTCTCTCCCGCATCGCGTCGATCGCCCGCTCGAGCAGCGCTCCCGCCACTCCCCGGCGACGGGCATCGGGGCGAGTAAAGACACTGCCGATGCCGCCCATGGGCAACACTTCGCCGCCGATCCGCACCCGGCGCGGGAAGATCTGCACACACGAAACCAGCTCGCCGCCCCGCTCCGCCACCTGGACGTTCCGCGGCTCGAACGCCGGGTCGAGTTCGACATAACGCCGAAAGAACTCCCGCCCGCTCTGGCCCTCCGGAAACGGCCAGCCGTCCAGCAGGTCAAGCAGCTCTCCGATCTCGTCCGCGTGAAGAGCGCGGAGTCGCGTGGCGGACATGGCGAACGACTCTGCCATGAAGCCGTCTGCCGCCTTGACGACTGCGAGCGACAGGCTAGTGCTAGTCCAGAGTTGTCCCTTGGACATACTGCACGCTCGGAGGAGTCCCTGTCGACCACCAGGAAGGAGAAGTCCATGAAGCGCCCCATCGTCGTCTCTTCAATCGCCACCGCTCTGCTGATCGCCTGTCTGGCAGTCACCTTCGCCCAGGGCAACGTCCAGCCCGAAACGAGGGACGCCGCCGCCCTGACCGAGGAACAGGCGAGCCCCATCGCGATGACACAGGCCCTGACAACCACCGTTTGCGCCAACGCCTGGTACGAGTCCCAGGCCAAGGCGTTCTGCACCAGCCAGGGAAACAGCGTGACATCCAACAACCAGTGTTACCTCGCGAGGGAATGCGGGAGCGAGGATCAGAACGTCACCTACACCGGCTCGCCGAACAACGTCAAGCGGCTGCACTGGTGCCATCCCAGCAACCAGGCCTACGGCTACCTGAAGGTCGGCGACTGCTGAGTCCACCCAGCGACCCTTACCCCAGCGCCCGTCTGAACATCGGCAACTGTCAGTAAGTCGAGGTGCCGTGATCGCCGTACCGCGAGTGGCGTGATCGGACGACGGCGGGCCGGCGCTCCGGTCCTTCTGCTGTGGCTGGCGCTCGGGTTCCCGGCCTGCTTCGCTGTTCGTGCGCAGCAGCCCGACGAAGGCTCCCCCCCCCGGTAATCGACCTGACCGTCGAGCACGTCGTCGCCTTGGCGCTCGACAACAGCAGGACGCTCGCCAACGAACGCCTCCGGCGCTCCGTGGAACGGTTCGCCCTGGAGATCGCCGAGACCGAGTTCCAGCCGCGGGTCACCGCCGGCGCCTACACGGACCGCGACCTGACCGACGCCGACGCGGCCGTCACAAGCTCCGGGCTTGAAACGGCGCTCCGCCTTCGGGTCCCTACGGGCGGCGAGTTCGGACTTGCTTCGCGCCTCGGCTACACCGGCGACGGGCCGCCGGCCGTCGCGCCCCATACGGGCGAGATCGACCTGACGTTCACCCAGCCCCTGCTCCGCGGCGGCGGCCTCGCCGTTGGCGGCGCGGCGCTTCGCACCGCGCGGCTGGCGGAGGAAATGAACGTCCATGCCTTCCGGGCAGCGATCATCGACCTGACGACGAACTCCATTCGCGCGTACAGGGCGCAAGGCAGCGCACCAGCATCGCGGAGCGTTCGCTCGAGCGCGCCCTGGACCTGCTGGAGGTGAATCGCCTGCTCGTCGAAACCGGCCGCATGGCGGAACGGGACATCGTGCAGACCCAGGCCGACATCGCGCGCCGCCGGCTCGATCTCGTCGCCTCGGAAGGCAACCTGGACGCCACCCGCCTCGCCCTGATCGACATCCTGGACATCGACGCCGCCACGCGCTTCGGCCGCCTCGGCGAGTTCGATCCCGGCGCATTGGCGCCCGCCTCCGAGGACCTGCGGGAAGCGGTAGAGACCGCGCTCCGGCGCCGCCCGGACTACCTGGCGGCCCTCCTTGGCGTCCGCAACTCCCGGACCCGCGCCCTGGTCGCGCGGAACAACCGCCTGTGGGATCTCTCGCTCACCCTCGGCACGAACCTGACCGGAGTCGGCGACTCCGTCGACGCCGCCTGGGACGAACTGGACAGGAGCGACCGCCGCGTCGCTCTCGATCTGACGATTCCGGTCGGCAGGCCAGCCTCCGGGCCCGCCGAACTGGCTCGTCGCGAGGCGGAGGCCAGCCTCGAGATGGCGGAGAATCGACTGGTCGAACTGGAGCAGCGCATCGTCATCGAGGTGACGAACTCCATCCGCGAGGTTGGCCTGGCCAGGCAACGGGTGGACCTTGCCCGCGAAGGCCGTCGTCTCGCCCAGGAGAAGGCCGAGATCGAACGCGAGAAGCTGAATCTCGGCGGGTCGACGAACTTCCAGCTCGTCACCTTCGAGAACGACCTGGTGCTCGCCGAGATCGACGAACTCGACGCGACGGTCGCCTACCTGAACGCCGTCACCGAACTGGACCGGACCCTGGGCACGACGCTCGACCGATGGGGCATCGCCATCGAGCAGGTCGAACAGCCGCCGCCCGCCGGAAACCCCTGATGGAGGAGACGAACCCGACGCCGACTCCGAACGAGCCCGCTTCGACCCACGAGGCGATTCTCGAGACCCTGGCCAGCGCCGTCATCTCGCTGGAAGCCGGCGGCGTGGTGACGACCTACAACACGGCCGCGGCCGCCATCACCGGACTGACGCCGCGGACTGTCGTCGGACGCACGTTCGCAGAGGTCTTCCTCCCCCTCGATGGCGTCGACGCGTTCTGCGAAACCGTACTCGACGCCGTGTACGAAGGGCGACTGGTGCGCCGCCGCGTCATCGACGCCACCTTCCCCGCGGGCAAACGAACGCTCGCCGTCAGCGTGTCCAAGGTGGAGCAGGGCGCCGGCGGCCAGGCGGCGGTGACCGTCGTGTTCGACGACATCTCCGAAATCCGCGAGCTGCGCCAGAAGGAGCTGACCCTCGCCCGCGAGGTGGAGGACCAGCACCAGGAACTCAAGGAGGCGTATCTTCGACTGGAGCGCCAGAACCGGGATCTGGCGGACGCCCGCAAGCGCACCGGCCTGGCCCGTTTCGGCGGCGCCACGGCGCTCCTGCTCCTGCTTGCGGCGGCCACGCTTTTCGTGCTTGATCTCCGCCCCGAACCGCCGCCGGCTGGACCGGCAGGCGGCGCGGAGGCGCCGTCCGGAACAGCGGTCCACCTGGTCGAGCCGCAACCGCTCCAGGTCGTCGTTACGGTGACGGGCCAACTGGCGCCGCTGCGCGAGGTCGACATCACCAGTCCGATGACGGGGAAGATCGCCGCGGTCCACGCGGCCTACGGCGCCCGGGTGCAGGCAGGCGAGGCACTGGTGGACCTCGACGTGAGCGAAACGACGGTGCGTCGCCGCGAAGCGGAGGCCGAGTGGATCGCCGCCCGTGAGCGCTTTGAACGAGCCGAGGCCTGGGACGAGAGCGTCGAGGTGTCCAGGGCCCGTCGTGACGTGACGAAAGCCAGGATCGAGCTGGAGAACAGCCGCAGCCAGCTCGACGAGACGGCCTTCCTGCTGGAGCGCGGCGTGATTCCAGCCGCCGAGCACGAGGCCGCCAGCCGGAACTTCGAGAATCGGCAGCTCGATCTCGAGGCCGCCGAGCAGGATCTCACCGTCGTCCTGCGGCAGGGCGCCTCGGACGGCCAGATCGCCCGGCTGGAGTTCGAGAACGCCCGCGCGCAACTGGCGGAACTCGACGAAACTCTGCGCCTCTCCCGGCTGCGAGCGCCCATCGCGGGCATCGTCATGCGGCCGCGGACGATCGGGGCGGCCGAGGAACGCTCCCAGGACCGCCTGGTCTCGGGCTCCTCGACAACCTACGGCGAACACCTGCTGACGATCGGCGACGTCGACGGTCTGTCCGTCGTCGGCAGCGTGGACGAACTCGACGTCGCGCGGATCCGTCCCGGCAACCCGGTGACGATCCGCGGCGACGCCTTTCCCGATGTCCTTCTGCGAGGCGAGGTCAGCCGGGTGTCGTCAGAGGCGCTGGCGCGGGACACCGGCGACGCGCCGCCCTCCTTCGAGTTCGTCGCCATCGTCCATCAGCTCACCCGGGGCCAGCGGGCAGAGCTCCGTATCGGCATGTCGGCCGCGCTGGAAGTCCTCGTGCGCGACGAGGAGGACGTCCTGCTGGTCCCCATCGAAGCGGTCACGATCCAGGACGGCGAAACGACCGTCAGGATTACCGAGGGCGCCGCCGTCAGGGAGACGCCCGTCCTGACCGGCGTCACGACCTTCGACTCCGTCGAGATCACGGCGGGGCTTGAGCCCGGCGACCGCATCCTGTTGCCGGCCCGATGAACTCGCCCGCCACCTCGAAGACCGGGTTCGTTCTGTCCGCCATCCGCAAGCACTACACCATCGGCCCCGTCACCACCGAGGTTCTGAAGGGGGTCGACCTGGAAGTCCGGCAGGGCGACAGCCTTGCGATCATGGGCGGCTCCGGCAGCGGCAAGTCCACGTTGATGAACATCATGGGACTGATGGACCGGCCCAGCAGCGGAAGCTACCTGCTCGGCGACCGGAACCTTCTGGGAACGGACGATGACGAGCGCTCCGACCTTCGCAACCGGCGAATGGGCTTCGTCTTCCAGGCCTTCCACCTGCTCTCGCATCTGAGCGCTTGGCGGAACGTCGCCCTGCCGCTCGTCTACCGTGGAGCAAGCAGCATCGAGGCGCGACGGCTCGCAGTGGAGATGCTGGAACGCGTCGAGATGGGCGACCGCCTCGATCACCGGCCGAGTCAACTGTCCGGCGGTCAGCAGCAGAGGGTCGGCATCGCCCGAGCCCTTGTCGGCCGGCCATCGATCGTCTTCGCCGACGAGCCCACGGCGGCGCTTGACCGCGACACCGGGCGCGAGATCATGGACCAGTTGCTCCGGCTGAACTCCGAGGAGGACACAACGCTCGTCATCGTCACCCATGACCGCGATGTCGCCCGGCATTGCTCCCGACTCGTCCGCCTGGTGGACGGCATGATCGAGGAGAGCAACCCGGAGCGGATCCGGCCCCTCGGAGGCATACCCGAATGACCATGCCGGCGAGCGCCCAACTGCGGGAAGCGACGTCGAGGCTCCTCGCCACGCCGCAGCGCAGTCTGCTGACGCTCACGGGCATCGCCGTCGGCGCCGGCGCCGTCATCGCGCTGGTCACCGTCGGGTCCATCGCCAGGAACGAGGCGGCGGAGCAGTTCCGGACGCTGGGCGCCGACGTCCTCTCGGTGCACGCCTTCCTGCTGGAATCGAACGCGGCCGGAGCGCGAAAAACCGGTCTCGCTCCGTCCGACGCCGTCGATCTTGCGCGCCTGTCCGCAATCCGCGACGCAGCGCCCTACAGGATCCAGCAAGGAGACCTGCGTCTGGCCATCCAGGGCGACCGGCCCGTGTCCATCGTCGGCGCCACCCGGGACCTCGCTCGCCTCCACGACCTGGAGCTCGAAACCGGCCGGTTCCTCTCGCCTCTCGACGGCTACCGGCCGTTCGCCGTCATCGGGGCCGACGTAGCCGACTCTCTGCGGGGCGAGGTCCAGGAGCCCGCGCCCGGAGCGACCTTCAGAACCGATGACACCGTCTACACGATCATCGGCGTGCTCAAGCGCGAGCCTCTCGGACCAGGCGCCATCCGCCCCAACGAAACGGTGTTCCTGCCTCTCGGGTACGCCACAAGAAAGGCGGCCATCAAGGACCTCACGGGCATCACGCTCCGGATAGCGCCGGAGGTCCACTACCTGACCGCAAGCGCCGCGGTGATGGACCACTTCCGGCGCCTGGAGCCAAGACTCGAGGTGCGAGTGGACAGTCCGGTTCTGCTCATCGAGCAGATGGAAGCGCAGATGCGGCTGTTCGCGCTCCTTCTCGGCACGGTCGGCGGCATCTCCCTGGTGCTCGGCGGGGTGGGCCTGATGAACGCGATGCTCGGGGCGGTGAGGGAGCAGCGGACGGAGATCGGCATTCGACGCGCGTTCGGCGCCCGCCAGAGCGACATTCGCCGCCAGTACCTGACCCAGAGCGGTCTGCTCTGCCTGCTCGGGGGCCTTGCGGGAACCGTGCTCGGCCTGGGAACAACCCTGGTCATCAGTCAATTCGCGGGCTGGACCTGGCAACTGTCCGGCACGGGCATCGCCCTGGGGCTCGGCGCGGCCGGCGCGGTCGGAATGGGCTTCGGCTTCTACCCCGCCAGGCAAGCGGCCCGACTCGATCCGATCCAGGTGCTGCGCGACGCCTGATGACGATCGCGGAGATCGCTGCCTCGCCCTGGCCGAAGCGTCCGCTTGACGAGACGGCAGTTCGACCGCTTCCTGATCGCTCAAGCCCAGTCCGAAGGACTCACCGTCGTCACACGCGGCGCACACACTTCCCTCTGTACGGCATCCAGACCCTTCGCGCCTAAAGCAGAACCGACCGCACCGCGGATTCCTGCCGATCCGTAGCCAGGCGCAACAGCGCTAGGCTTCTCCGGATGATCCCTCGCACAGCGTCACTCCTGACCTTCCTTCTGGCGCCACTCGCCCTGGCGGCCCAGACTGAACTGCCGGTCCGCATCGAGCCGTTCCTGCAGCAGGTCGGCGAGTACGAACCGCCGACCAACGACGCCGGCGCCGCGACCCTGCTGCCCTCTCCCGGCGGCGCAGCCGACGCCCCGGGCGAAGTCCGCGACGTGGTCACGGACGCCGCGATCCGGATCGCGGCCGCCTCGTCCACCGGGCTCTACCTCAAGGATGGCTCCGACACGGTCTGGCAACGCCTGTTGCCGCGCGATGGCGACCGGAGCTGGGCGCCGGTCGACGTCCGTGCCGTGGAGTTCGACTACGACGGCCGGCTGTGGTTCGCGTCGCCACAGGGTCTGGGCTCTCTCGACGAGACGACGGGCGCCTGGCGCCTCTACGACCGCCATGACGGCCTGCCCTGGAACGACTTCACGAGCCTCGCCGCCGCTCCCGACGGCACGATCTGGGCGGGCACGACCCGTGGGCTGTTCCATCTGATCCCCGGCGCTTCCCCGGACGACCCGCCACGCTGGCAGTATCGCCAGGGACGACGCTGGCTGCCCCACGACCATGTGCTGGAAGTCCAGGTCGACCGGGACGGCACGGTGAGGGTCGAGACCCCGGCCGGGTCTGGCGCGATCCACATGCGCCCGATGACCCTGCGGCGGAAGGCGGAGCGTTTCCACGAGGCGATCGACCGCTTCCACCGGCGTACGCCCTACGGCTACGTCCTTGGCGTCGCACTGGAGCAGCCGGGCGACACGTCGGCGTTCCGCCAGTCCGACAGCGACAACGACGGCCTCTGGACCTCGATGTACGGCGCGGCCGAGTGCTTCCGCTGGGCGGTCACCGGCGAGCCGGAAGCACGTGAGAATGCCCGCAAGGCCTTCGAGGCGCTGCGCTTCCTGCAACTCGTGACCCAGGGCGGCACGCCTCCGGCCGAGCCCGGCTTCGTCGCCCGCACGATCCTGCCAGCGGACGGTCCGGACCCGAACGCCGGCCGCGTCGAGAGCGACCGCCGCTTCCGCGAGGAGCGGGACGGGCTGTGGAAGGTGATCGACCCGCGCTGGCCGACCAGCGCCGACGGCCAGTGGTACTGGAAGAGCGACACGAGCTCCGACGAACTCGACGGCCACTTCTTCTTCTACGGCCTATACCACGACCTGGTCG
Source organism: Candidatus Multivorans sp. (assembly GCA_965220845.1). GTDB lineage: Bacteria > Acidobacteriota > Thermoanaerobaculia > Multivoradales > Multivoraceae > Multivorans. Next base: position 1,192,264 of record CBDCRA010000005.1, on the reverse strand, counting down.
CGGACAGCGACGCCGAACGCACCGAGGTCCGTGAGACGGTGCTCGCGATCGTCGACCACCTGGTCGACCACCGCGGCTCCCTGGTCGACCACGACGGCCAGCGCACCCGCTGGGCGGTCTTCGGCCCGGAGCAACTGAACGACGACCAGGACTGGTGGGAGGAGCGGGGGCTCAACTCGCTCTCCTACCTGACCTACCTGCGGATCGCGGAGCACATGGCCGACGGAGCGGAGCGGAAGGCCCGCTACAGGGACAAGGCCGGCTCCCTGATCGAGGATCACGCCTACCTGGCCAACCTGCGCAACCCCAAGGTCCAGAGCGGGCCCGGCACCGGCAACCAGTCGGACGATGAGATGGCCTTCATGAACTACTACCACCTCCTGAAGTACGAGCGGGACGAGGCGGTGAGGAGCGTCGTCGCCCACTCGCTGCGCCAGTACTGGAAGGTCCTCGAGCCGGAGCGGAACCCGCTGTTCGATTTCATCCACGCCGCCGCGATCGACGGCGGCAGCTACCGTGACGCCTTCGACGACGAGAGCTACAGCCGTACCGACCACCCGCTCGACGACGCGGTGGAGAGCCTGGTCCTCTACCCGCTCGACCGCTTCGACTGGGCGTTGTCGAACAGTCACCGACTCGACGTCATCCTGTTGCGTGCCCAGCAAGAGCGCCGGGGCGTTCGCGGCCACCTGCTGGACGGCCGCGTGCTGCCGATCGACGAACGCTTCGTCAACCACTGGAATCACGACCCGTGGCGGCTCGACCATGGCGGCCAGGGCCGCTACCTCGCCGACGGCGCGAGCTTCCTCCTGCCGTACTACTTCGGCCTCTACCATGGGCTGATCGAGGAAACGCCGGGCGACGCGGCAACGGAGACGCCGCGTTGACGGAAGACGCGGCCGGCGCCCCGCGCGTGGCGCTCCAGCTCTACACTCTCCGCCGGCAGGCCGAACAGGACCTCGAAGCCGCCCTCGATCAGGCGGCGGAGGCCGGCTACCGGGAGATCGAGTGGTTCGGCGGCCTCCGGCAGCGCACGGCCGAAGACTTCCGCAGGCTCCTGTCGGAACGCGGCCTCGGGCTCATGGCCGCCCACGTGCCGCTCGCCGAACTGGAGGCGGATCCTGCCGGCGTGATGGACATGTACCGCGCACTCCACTGCCAGGTGCTGGTCTGTCCCTGGCTCGATCAGGACCAGCGGGGCGACGGCAGCCGCGCGCACTACCTGGAACTCGGACGCCGGCTCGACCTGCTGAGCTACCGGTTCCGCGCCGGCGGTTTCCGCTTCGCGTACCACAACCACGAGTTCGAGTTGCAGCCGTTCGACGACGGCGAACCGGAGAGGCTCGGCCGCGACGGCCTGCATGCGCTCGCCTCCCGCCGCTCCCACGACGGCTGGGGGCTGGAGCTGGACATCTACTGGGCCGCCTTTGCCGGCTCGGACCCTGTGGCCCTGATCAGGGAACTCGGCGACCGGGTACAACTCCTCCACCTGAAGGACGGACTGCTCCCCGGACCGCCTGAGGAACGGACGGCCGAGCAGGCAACCTCGGAGCGCTGGTTCCGACCGCTGGGCCAGGGCGACGTCGATGTCGCCGGTTGCGTCGAAGCGGCGCTCGAAGCCGGAGTGCTCCTGTTCGCCGTCGAGCAGGACGAGACCGCGGAAGCCGAGGGATCTCCGGCGGAGGACGCCGCGGCAAGCCTCCGCTTCCTCGAAACCGCGACCGCGCTCGGCGCGGCCCCGGGGAAGGCCACGCTCCCATGACCTGGGGCCTCTCCGGGCTCGACACCGCGATCGTCCTCGTCTACCTGGCGGGGATCCTCGTCATCGGCACGACCTTCAGCCGCTACGTCAAGACCAGCGGCGACTTCCTGCTCGCCGGACGCGCCCTGCCCTTCTGGGCGATCGGCATGTCGATCGTGGTCAGCGACATCGGCGCCACGGACTTCATCGCCGTCGCCGGCGGCACGTACCGCTATGGCCTCGCCCAGGCCAACTTCGACTGGCTCGGCTCGATGCCGGCGCTGCTGATCGCCGCCTTCCTCATCGTCCCCTTCTACTGGCGAAGCGGCGTCTACACCGTGCCCGAGTTCCTCGGACGGCGCTACGGCAGCGGCGTGCGCAGCTTCCTCGCCCTGGCCTGGGGCGTGATCCTGGTGTTGAACCTCGGGATCATGATCCACGCCACCGCGCTCCTCATGCGCACGGTGCTGGGCTGGGATCCACAGTTCTCCATCTGGATCACCACGGCGATCGTCGGCATCTACACGATCAGCGGCGGCCTTGCGGCGGTCGTGATGACCGACGTCCTCCAGCTCATCATCATGTTCGTGGGCGGCGCCGCTCTGGTCGCCCGCGCGCTCTACGAGGTCGGCGGACTGGCGGCGCTCCGCGACGGCGTGCTCAACCAGGGACCAGCGTACGCCGATCACTTCTCGCTTTACCTGCCGCACGACACGGCGACCCCCTTCCCCTGGACCGGGATCGTCCTGGGTCTCGGGATCGTCCTCTCCATCGCGTACTACACGGGCAACCAGACGATGGTGCAGCGGGCGCTCGGCGCGCGCAGCGAGTGGGACGCGAAGGCCGGCGTGCTGCTGGCCGGCTTCCTCAAGCTGTTCATCCCGTTGCTCGTCGCGCTGCCGGGACTGGCCGCGATCCTGATCGTCCCCGATCTCGCGAACGCCGACGAGGCGGTGCCGAGCCTGATCGCCCAGTTGCTGCCGCCGGGCCTGCGGGGTTTGATGTTCGCGGCCTTCCTGGCGGCGCTCATGTCGAGCGTCGACTCGAACCTGAACTCGGCGGCGACCCTCTGGAGCCGCGACCTGCTGGGGCGGCTCCGGCGGCGCCTGGGCCGCGCCGAACTCGGGACCGCCGCCGAACTTCGCTTCGGCCGTATTCTGGCGGCCGTACTGCTGCTCGTCGCCGCGTTCATCGCGCCCGAGATCGAGCAACGTTTCAGCAACATCTACAACGCGATCCAGACCGTTTTCTCGCTGATCCAGGGGCCGACTCTCGCCGTGCTTCTGCTCGGCATCCTCTGGCGCGGCGCGAACCGCTACGGCGGCGCCGCCGGTCTGACCCTGGGCGTCGGTCTCTGTCTGCTGCTCAACAGCCCGGCGATGGACGGCCTGTTCCCGTCCGAGGAGCCGTTCCTCTTCGTCGCCTGGTGGTCCTTCGTGTTCACCCTCGCCGTGACCTGGATCGTCAGCCGGCTGACGCCGCCCGAACCGCCGGAACGCCTGCGCGGCCTGGTCTGGGGCGAGGTGAGGAACGACGCGGCGGTTCAGGCGGCGCTGCAGAGCCGGGTCGCCCGGCTCCAGGAAGAGGGCGACGCGCGGTGAGAACGCTCCTCGAGTTCGTCCTCGGCCCGATCAACACCGCTATGGGCGCCCTGCCACTGTGGAGCGCACGGATCGCCGTGGCCCTGCTGCTCATCCTGCCGGCGGCCGCCGTCTGGCGCCTCGGCCGCGACTGGGTTCTCCGCGGCGCGCCCGACCGCGCGAAGTGGCGGGACCTGCGGATCTGGGCGGCGCTGTTCGTCGTGCCCTACCTCGTGATCTACCTGCTGCTGGCCTAGAACCCTCTCCGAGTACCCCATGACCACCGACCACACCAGCCGCGACCGCTCCACGGCCCGCATCCTCGGGGTGTTCCTGGCCGTGCTCGCGATACCGGTTCTCATCGGAGGCTTCTCGGCGGCCGAGACGATCGACCTCGCCTTGAGCACCGCCGCCGGAGCCGCCCTGCTGCTGGCGGCCGCGGTCCTGATGATCTACGGCAGCCGCGGCAGTTCGAAGCAGGCCGGGAAACGCTGAACGGGCCACCGCAGCACCCGCCGGCGATCACGCCGAAGATCGCCGAAGACGAGGCGCGCGGGTTGCTTTCGGCCGGCCGGCTGCGCCGACTCCGGAGCGGCCGGCACCTGGCCCTGGAACTCGTCTACCTGCCCCACTGGCTCGTCGTCCACGAGACGCTGGCGGCGGCCGCGGACACGCACCCGACCGGCAGCGGCGCCGGACCGGACGAGCAACTCGCCGTCCTCGTCTGCCGGCTCAGCGGCCAGGCGGCGCACATCCGGCTGGACGGTGTCGAGATCGCGCCGGGACCGCCGGCCCTTCCGCCGGCGCTCCAACCCGCCGAAGCGGAAGAGCGCGCCGCCGACTTCGCCGGTCGCGTCCTGCTGATGGCGGCTCGCGGCAAGCGCCGCCGCGAACGCGGCAGGTTGCTTCGCTCCGAACCGTGCGGCTATCCGTACTGGGTCGAGTACGTGAAGCGACGGAACAAGGTCGACTTCCGCGCCCTGGACGCGGTATCCGGCAAGCGGGCCGGCGCCGCCGTCCGGAGCGCTATCGCCCAGGGGATCGCCGCAGGCTCCTGGCCGGGCGCTAGACTTCGCCTTCCCAAACGAGGAGACCCGAATGGCTGACGCTTTGGAGACGCCGACAATGATCCGTGGACCGCTCCGGTCGCCGAAACAGATGCTCGCCGAGCAGGAGTACGGCGGGCACATGTCCATCCACGACGATTCGACCGCCGAGCGGATGGGGTTCCAGGCCGGCGGTCCGATCGAGGGTCCCACCCACTTCAGCCAGTTCGTGCCCCTGCTCCAGGACCTGTGGGGGCAGGAGTGGTTCGAGACCGGCTGCCTGAGCGCTCACTACCGGAACATGGTCGTCGAGGGCGAGCAGGTGCGCGCGCTCGTCGAACAGCCGGCGGACGGCCAGACCCAGGTCCGCATCCGCGCCGAGAAGGCGGACGGCACGGAGGTGCTGATCGGCACGGCCTCGATTCGCGGCGACGTCGAATCGACCGAGATCGCGACCCGGATCGCCCGTCTGCGGCCGCCGGGGCCCCTGGTCGTCCTCCGCGATCTCGAGGTAGGGATGAAGGGCAAGGGACTCGAAGAGGTCCGGATGGACTTCGACCAGCACATGGGTAAGCTCTATCCGTTCAGCCTGAACCAGAAGCTCGAGAAGATCACCGAGCCGTCGCCCTGGTACACGAAGGACGAGGGCGCCTCCTCGCCCTGGGGCCGCGCGGTCATCCCGCTGGAAATGGTCAGCGTCCTCGCCGGCTACTCGAACCGCAAGGCCGGCTTCCCCACCCGCGGACCGGCCCTGGGCCTGTTCGCCGGCCAGCAGATCCGGATGATCGACGGCCCCCTGTTCGTCGGCCAGGACTACCTGCTGGAGCGCGAGATCGTCGCCCTGAGCGAGAGCCGGCGCACCGAGTCGAACTGGGTCAGGACCACCTTCCTGGACGCCGAAACGAAGGAGCCCAAGGCCGAGATGATCCTGAACAACGCGACGCTCAAGCACTCTTTCGAGGGCTACGAGGAAGAACGGGCGGCGATGGAACGGGCGGCGACGGCATGAATGACATGCGCGAGAACGTCGCCGAGCCGATCCACGGCCAGATGACCTACGACGAGTCGGTTGCCCACCTGACCGCCCCGGGCGCCGACTGGGAACTGGTGACCGAGACGGTACGCGGGGTCGAGTATCAGGTGTTCAGGAACCTCCCCGCGACGCTGCGCGACGTCTACCAGCAGGCCTGTCAGGACCACGGCGACAAGGACTTTCTCGTCTTCCAGGACACGCGGCTCACCTATGCCGAAACCTGGGAGCGGGTGGCGGCCCTCACCCACCAGTTGATCCACCGCTACGGCGTGAAGAAGGGCGACCGGGTGGCGATCGGCATGCGGAACTACCCGGAGTGGGTCATCGCCTTCATGGCGATCACGTCGTCGGGCGCCATCTCGGTGTCGCTGAACGGCTGGTGGTCGGGCGAGGAACTGGAGTACGGCTTCAAGGACTCCGGCGCCAGGCTGGCCATCTTCGATCAACAGCGCTACGAGCGCGTGGCGAGCAAGCTGCCTGAACTCGGCGTGAAGAGCATCGGCGTGCGCTGGGAAGACGAGTTGCCCGAAGGCGTCGACGACTTCGACGACGTGTGGCGGGAGGCCGCCGGCCGGCCGATGCCGGACGTCGATATCGGTCCCCACGACGACGTGACGATCCTGTTCACCTCCGGCACGACCGGCTTCCCGAAGGGCGCCGTCTCGACCCACCGGGGAGTCCTCAGCGGCATCGGCAGTTGGGGTTTCTACGGCGCCCAGCGGATCGCGATGGGCCTGCTCGAGGAACCGGAAGAGAACCCCGAGTTTCAGCCCTCGATCCTGATGCCGCTGCCGCTGTTCCACGTCAGCGGCAGCCACGCCGGCCTGCTCGCCTCCTTCGGCGTCGGCCGCAAGATCGTGATGATGTACAAGTGGAACCCCGAACTCGGCCTGGAGCTGATCGAACGGGAGCGCGTCACCTCCTTCAACGGTGTGCCGACGATGACGTGGGAGATGCTCCAGTCGCCGTCGCTAAACCAGCGCGACCTGCGGAGTCTCATCGCGGTGTCCGGCGGCGGCGCGCCGATCCCGGGCGGCATGGTCGACCGCCTGCAGGCGCTGATGCCGGACAAGCACTGGTCCTTCGGCTGGGGGATGACGGAGACGAACGCCGGCGGCGCCGGCAACACGGACGAGGGCCTGATCGAGAAGCCCGACAGTTGCGGCAAGCCCTGCCCGATCGTCGAACTGAAGATCATCGACGACGACGGCAACGAGCTGCCGACCGGCGAGCAGGGCGAGCTGATCATGAAGTCCTCGATGAACATCCGCGGTTACTGGAACCGCCCCGAGGCGACCGCCGAGACGATCCAGGACGGCTGGCTGCGCACCGGCGACATCGCCGAGATCGACGAGGACGGCTTCCTCTACATTCGCGACCGCAAGAAGGACATGGTGCTGCGCGGCGGCGAGAACATCTACTGCGCCGAGATCGAGCGCGTCGTGTACCAGCACCCCGCGGTCTACGAAGCCGCCGCCTTCGGCGTTCCCGACGACCGGCTGGGCGAGGAACTGGCGGTGGTCGTGGTGCCCAGGGACGGCGCCGATCTCGACGCCGCCGATGTGCGGACTCACGTCGGCGAGCATCTCGCCCGCTTCAAGGTGCCGCGCTACGTCTGGCTGCAGGACGAGCAGTTGCCGCGCGGCGCCACCGAGAAGATCCACAAGCGTACGCTGCGCGACCAGATGCTGCGGGAAGCCCCGGAATTCCGTCAGTAGCACCGGCTCGGCCAATCGCCCGCAGCGACGACCAGATGACCACCGACGAAGTCCGGATCGAACCGGGAGACCCCGCCGATCCCGCGTTCGCGCGCCTGCACCAGGCGCTCGACCGTGAACTCGGCGAGCTCTACCCGGCGGACAGCATCTACAGCGTCGAACCGGACAAGCTGGACGCCCCCGGTTGCTGCCTGCTCCTCGGTCGCACTGCCGAGGGCGAGGCCGTCGCCTGCGGCGCGCTCCGTCGCCTGAGCGACGACCAGGCCGAGATCAAGCGGATGTACGTCGTCCCGAAGTACCGCGGCCAGGCGCTGGGCCGGCGCATCCTCGAGGGCCTCGAGGCGCGGGCCGCCGCCTTCGGATACAAGTCGCTGCGCCTCGAGACGGGCGAGCGCCAGCCGGCCGCGATCGGCCTGTACCGCTCGTTCGGCTACGTCCAGATTCCCTGCTACAACGAGTACGCCTACGACCCGCACAGCCTCTGCTTCGAGAAGCGGCTGGAAGCGGCTGATGCCGCCTCGGCCCCCGGGAACGCCCTCACCGACGGCTAACATGCCGCGTCATGATGCTGCCACCAGGCGACAAGCCCGCTGACCGGATCCCTCGGCGGCAGGCCCTTCGGGTGATCGGCGGCGCCGCCGCGCTGCCTCTGCTGCCCGAGGAACTGTTCGCGAATGCCCATCTCGCCCATGTCCACCTGCACCAGCAGAAGCCCGCCGGTGAGCCCGCCCCGCTCACCGTCCTGACGGAACACCAGGCGAGGACGCTCAGCGCGATCGCCGATCGCATCCTGCCGACCACGGACACGCCCGGCGCCGGCGACGCGGAAATTCCCGGTTTCGTCGACCGGCTGCTCGCGGGCTGGCTGCCGGACGCGGCGCGGGATCACCTGCTGGCCGAACTCGACTCCTTCGATGCACGAGCCAAGGAGAAGGGCGGTCCGTTCGTCGATCTCTCCGACACCGGGAAGGACGAACTCCTGACCGAGGCGCAGGACGAAGCTCTCGCCGAGCGCGACGGCCGCGCCTTTTCCCGCAACGTGAACCGGCTCCACGAGCAGCCCTTCTTCGACCTGGTCAAGTGGCTCACCCTCTTCGGCTACTACACCTCCGAGGCGGGCATGAAGTCCGAACTCGGCTACCGGATCGTCCCCGGACGCTGGGACCCCTGCGTCGACATCGAGGACGCCTGAAACCCTCCGGGAACCCTGGACAATGGTGCAGATCATCGAGCGCAAGACCTGGGACGCAATCGTCATCGGTTCCGGCATCACCGGCGGCTGGGCGGCGAAGGAGCTGACCGAGAAAGGCCTGGAGACGCTGGTGCTGGAGGCCGGCCCGCCGGTCGTCCCCGAACGCGACTACAGCGAGCACACGCCGCCCTGGCAGATGCCCTACCGGGGCCTCAGGGACCGCAAGCACCAGGCCGAGCGGCAGCCGATCCAGAGCCGCGCCGGCGCCTGCGACGAGTGGTCGGGCAAGTTCTTCGTCGACGACATCGACAACCCGTACTCGATCGGCGAGGGCGGCCAGGACTTTCTGTGGATTCGCGCCCGCATCGTCGGCGGAAGGTCGCTGCTGTGGGGACGCCAGAGCTACCGCTGGAGCGACCTGGACTTCGGCGCCAACGCCCGCGACGGCTACGGCACGGACTGGCCGATCCGGTACCGGGACCTCGCGCCCTGGTATGACCACGTGGAGTCCTTCGTCGGCATCGCCGGCCAGCCGGAGAACCTGCCGCAACTCCCGGACGGGAAGTTCCTGCCGCCGATTGCCCAGAGCTGCATGGAGGAGAAAGTCCGGGAAGGCCTCGACCGCGCCTTCGGCGGCACCCGCCGGTTCACGCCGGCCCGGGTCGCCGTGCTCACCAAGCACCATCTCGGCCGCCGCGCCTGCCACTACTGCGGCATCTGCCGCCGCGGCTGCATCAGCCGGTCCTACTTCTCCAGCCTGAACGCGACGCTGCCGGCGGCCGAAGAGACCGGCCGGCTGACCGTGCGCCCCAACAGCGTCGTCCGCAACCTGATCTACGACGAGCAGACGGACCGGGTAAGCGGCGTCCACCTGATCGACGCCGAGTCGAACGAGTCGATCGAGGTGCGCGGCCGCATCGTTTTCCTCTGCGCGTCCACGATCGAGTCGGCGCGCATCCTGCTGAACTCGGCGACGCCGCGCTTCGCGGAAGGGCTCGCGAACTCTAGCGGCCAGGTCGGCCGCAACCTGATGGACCACATCTTCCAGGTCGGTGCGAACGGGAACCTCGAAGGCCTCGAAGACAAGACGACGTTCGGCCGCCGGCCCAACTCCTGCTACCTGCCCCGCTTCGTCAACCTCGACGGCGACCGCGCCGAAGCGACCCGCGAGAAGGACTTCCTGCGCGGCTTCGGCTACCAGTGCGGCGCCCGCCGCGGAACGCTGTGGCAGAGCGGCATCGGCCAGGCCGGCTTCGGCGCCGACTACAAGGCCAGTCTGCGTGGGCTCGCACCCTGGCGGCTCGGCTTCACCGGTTTCGGCGAGAACCTGCCCAACCCGGACAACCGCGTCACGATCGACCCGGACCTCGAGGATCGCTGGGGCATCCCGGCGGCCCGCATCACGATGAGCTACGGCGAGAACGAGACCGCGATGCGCGAGGCCATCCAGACCCGGGCCGCCGAGATGCTGGAAGCGCTCGGGGCGAAGAACATCCGCACGTTCAACCGGAACTCCCTGCCCGGCTTCGCGATCCACGAGATGGGCACCGCAAGGATGGGACGGGATCCCGCGACCTCCGTGCTCAACGGCTGGTGCCAGTCCTGGGACGTGCCGAACCTGTTCGTCACCGACGGCGCGGCGATGGCGTCGTCCGCGTGCCAGAACCCGAGCCTGACCTACATGGCGCTCACCGCGCGCGCCTGCGACTACGCGGTGCGGCAGATGCAGCGCCTGGAACTCTGATCCCCGGCAAGCCACCCTTCTCGAGCGGTCGAGCGCACTATGATTCCCGTTGAACCGAAACGGAGAGGAGCAACTCCAATGCGCCCGAACCACCGACTCGTTCTGCCCTGTCTCGCGGCCGTCGCCCTGGCCGTCGCACTCGTCGCCTGCGGAGGCGGCGGTGACGCGGAGGCACCGCCGGCCAACCCCGTCACGGAGACCGACACCCACACCTTCGAGGAGGTCGCGCCCGGCGTCTACTTCATCGTCGGTACGGGATCGATCTTCGTGCAGAGCAACGCGATGCTGGTCCTGACGGACGAGGACGCCTTGGTCGTCGACTCCCACGTCACGCCTGCCGCGGCACGGGCCCTGCTCGCCTCGATCGCGGAGGTGACCGACAAGCCGGTCACGCACCTCGTCAACACGCACTACCACTTCGACCACGCCCACGGGAACCAGGTGTTCCCCGAGGACGTCGCGATCGTCGGCCACGAGTTCACCCGCGCGATGCTGTTGACGGACGTGATGAGCCAGCCGACCGCCGCGATCTTCACCGGCAACATCCCGAACGAGATCGCCGGCATGAAGGAGAGGGCCGAGGCGATGGAGGACGGCGAGGACAAGGAAGGGCTGATGGAGCAGATCGCGGTCCAGGAGGCCCACTACGTGGCGGTCGGCGAGACGGAGCCGACGCCGCCCAACGTCACCCTGACCAGCCGGATGACGATCCACCGCACCTTCGAGGGCCGGGACCGGCCGATCGAGCTGCTCCACCTCGGCCGCGGCCACACCGGCGGCGACGTCGTCGTCCTGCTGCCGAACGAGCGGGTCGTCTTCACGGGAGACCTCGTTCTGGCCGGCGCCGCGTACATCGGCGACGGCTACGTCGACGAATGGCTCGACACCCTCGACCGCTTCGAGGAGCTCGAGTTCGATCTCATCCTTCCAGGCCATGGCGCGACCTTCAGCGACATGGCCCAGGTCGATGCGCTCAGACAGTTCCTGAGCGACTTCTGGAATCAGGCGTCCGCCGCCCACGAACAGGGTCTGAGTCCCGAAGAAGCGATCGCCGAGATCGAGTGGCAGGGGTTCCTGGCCGCCGCGCCCGACGCCCTGAAGATTCACTGCGTCCAGACGGCGTACAGCCGGATGGATGCCGCCGGAGACCCGGAAAACGCCGATTCCGCCTGAGGCGGCAGGGCTCGGGGAAGACGTGCCGATTTCGCTAAGTTCCGCATTTTGTGGTATTTACAAAGAAACGCAGTTAGCATTCTGGCATGGAACAGCAGCAAGTTGCTCCCCTCTCCGCAGGCGTCTCCGCGCTCGACCGCGCGGTGGAACGCGCTAGCGGCTGGCTGCTGGACCGCTACGGCGAGGAAGTCGAATGGGCGATCGAGGACCAGTTCCTGATCGGCCTCGACGACCAGGAGCGGATCGACCTGGAAGAGCAGCTCCAGGCTCGAAGCAGCCGCGACCAGTCCACCTTCTTCGCCAACGCGATGAGCTGCATCCTCGCCCAGGGGCGCTTCGAGCCCGACGCCGAGGAGGGCGACTGCCGGTCCTTCAGCTTCGCCGACAAGCTGCTCGGCCAGGGCGGCCTGCTGCTGGAGGTCACCGAGCGCCAGTGGCTCGAAGCGCTGGTCGGAAGCACCTTGCAGCTCTACCGGATCGGCCGGCTGGAGGGCGACCTGATCCCTCTCGACGAGGTGACCAGCCGCGAACGCGTCTGCGTCGAGCCTCATCCCGCGATGGAACCGCTGGAAGAGGGGGACCTGGTCGGCGCGCGCGTCGTCACCCTGGAGGGCGAGAAGGCCGGCCGTCTGTGCGGGGTCTTCGGCTTTCCCACCGGAGACGCCGAGCGCGATCTCATCGACCTGGTGGAGACCGCGGCGGCGCACTCCCGCGCCAACCGCGGCGAGATTCTCGGCATCGCCGAGGTCGTGGCCACCGCCTGGCTGCGCGCCTTCCTGCCCGAGGCCTCGACACGCGGGCCCCAGGCCCTCGCGGACGGCGGCGGCGCATCCGACACACGCCGAATTCTGGAATGGCCCGTCTCCGACGTTTCGGCCACCTCGCCCCGATTGCCGCCCTTGGATTCCTGACAGCCGGCGGAGCCGCTGCCCAGGACGCGGCCACGCAAGTCGCCACCGGTCCGGTAGCGATCCGCAGTTACCAGCTCCTGGTGCCTCACGAGTTGGCCGGCAGCGGCATCGACCCGGAGGTCGAAGTCCGGGTGGAGATCGACGCCGCCGGGGCCGTGTCGCAGGTCGACGTCCTCGCCATCGAACCTTCGTCCGAGTTCGACGACCTCCTTCGATTCCAGGTCGAGCGCAGCGTCGGTGGCTGGCGCTACGGCCCGGCCCGCGACGACGAGGGCAACGCCGTCGCCTCAACCCTGTCGTGGAGGATGAAGTTCCAGAGCCCCGAAGAGGAGCGGAACGCTCCGACCCGCAGGCGTTTCGATCCGCAACTCGACGTCCTGGTGTCGGCCGGCGCCCTCCCGAGTCCGATGCCCCAGGCGACCCTCGCCGAACGGGCCCGGATCCTGAACCGGACGATCGAAGTCGCCGAGAAGTACATCGACCGCGAGCACAGAAGACGCCGGGAAACGGAACGCTTCATCCTGATCAGCGACGCGGACGACGAGTCGACGGTCGACATCCTGGCCGGGAACATGGAGGCCGTGTTCAGCATCCTCCACGAACTGTTCGATCAGCACATCGAGCCGCTGCCGGCCCGCTTCAAGGTCGTCGTCTACCTGTTCCGCAACCGCGACAGCCTCCGCCGACTCCAGGAGGAACTCGGGGGCCGGCTTCCCGGCGCCGGCTTCTACCATTCACCGGGCCTGCTGGCCTTCCACCAGGAAGTCCAGTACTTCGATGAGCTGCTGCACACGATGCTCCACGAGGCGTTTCACGCCTTCAGCGACACCTACCTGACCGGCCCCGGATCGGACCTGCCGCGATGGGCCGAGGAGGGCATGGCCGAGTACTTCGGCAACTCGAAGATCGAGCGGGGCACCCTCATTCCGGGCGCGGTCGATCGCGGCCGGTACGCGATCTCGCACGCCGGCAGGGGACCCGTGCGGTTGCAGAGCCTTACGACCTGGAACCTGGAAGAAGCCCGATCCGCGCTGCGGAAAGGGGAAGCGCCCGGAATCGCCGAGCTGATGGAAGCCGGCGCCGACACGTTCTACGGCGAGCGAGCGCAGCACTACTACGGCTTCTCGTGGCTCCTGACCCACTTCCTGCAGCACGGCCGGGAAGACTGGGAAAGCGCGCAGTCCTTCGCCAGGATGCTGCTCTACCTGGCCGAGGGCTACGCCAGCCGGGACGCCCTCGAGGCTGTGTTCCAGACCACGCCGGCGGAGATCCAGGCCGAGTTCGAGCGCTACGTGCGGGGGCTGTAACGCCGCTATCGCTCGCCCAGCGCGTCGTACGCGGCCTGGTGGCGAGCCGCCTCCGCCGCGCGGCCGAGCACGCGGAAGCACACCCACAGGTTGTAGTGGGCGAGCCGCCGCTCCGGATCGAGTTCGACCGTTCGCAGGAGCCGCGGAATCGCCTCGTCCCAGCGCTCGAGTTCGATCAGCGCCAGACCGCTGAAGAAGAAGTTGTCCGCTCGCTGATCGTTCAGCTCGGCGGCCCGGTCGAGAGCCTGAAACGCCTCTTCCCAACGCTCGGCCCGATAGGCCGCGAAGCCGAGGTTGTACCAGACCGCCTCGAAGTGGCCCAACTCCTCCGCGGCGCGCTTCAACAGTTCGATGGCCTGGTCGAAGTTTCCGGCGCTCAACTGGTTGGCGCCTTCGTTCAGTAGCGATTGGGGATCCGTGACGTACTGCCAGCGATTCGCCGCGGCCTGCTCGTGGGCGGCCCGCTCCTCGGCCGTGCCGTACAGGTGGACGAGCGCTGCCCGAGCCTCGACCGTAGCCCAGCTCCGTGCCGGGGCGTGCGTCTCCGCGAGCCGGAACAACGCTGCCGCGTCCTCGAAACGGCCGGAATCCCGGAGATTCCACGCCGCCGCCAGCACGTCGGCCGCGTAGTCGCTGAGCGCCAGACCGTCGTTCGGATCGATCTCTTCGGCAAGGAGCTCGAGTTGCCTGTTCGCCTCGTCCACACGGCCGGCCCTGGCCAGGGCCCGGGCGTAGAGCGAGCGGATGGATGCGCCGCCCTCCTCCGCCATCTCGCCCAACAGGTCGGCGACCGCGTCCCACCGCTGCTGGAGGATCAACAGGCGCAACAGCGCCCAGGCGATCTCCTCGCTTGCCGGTTCGAGGCTTCGCAGTTCGACGAGGGCCGTCGTCGCGGCCGCCGGCCGGCCCAGGCGCTGGTCGAGCAGCGCCTTGAGGCGCAGCAACCGCACCCGGTCCGTACCGGCGTCCGTCAGGCGGCGCTCGACCAGACCGAAAGCGGCCCGAAGCACCGTCTCGTCCGCCTCCTCGCTGCGAGCGATGAACTCCAGGACGCCCGGCGGCGGCGCGGAGACCGGGTCGTCGATGGCGGCGACCAGTTCCCGCCGGTACTCCTGCGCCTCTCCCTCGGGCAGCGGGCTGCGCCGGTCGGCGCGAAGCAGGCCGACCAGCGCCGCCGTCGGCTCATTGCACTCCGCTCGAGCCCGCTTGAGCCACTCGACCTCGGACGAGCGTCTCGAGGTCAGCTCCGCGATCCGCGCCCGGCGCATCAGGCGCAGGCACTCAAGGTCCGGGAGTGCCCCGCCAGCCTCCGCCGAGGACTGCGCTGCGGCCGGCGCCGGCGCGCCCGGAGCCAGAAGCCCGGCGAGCAGAACACCGGCGAAGAGGCCCCCGCTCAGGCACAAGGCGGCCGGCAGACGGTCGGGCTTCATGTCAACGGCCCGCTCCCTCAGGCGTTCTCCACCGCGGCCGCCATCCGCTCCACGATCTCCTCCAGGATGGCGCGCGACGTGGCGAAGTTCAGCCGCGTGCAGCGCTCGAATCCGAGCGGCGAGTCCGGCGGACCGAACTCCGCGCCGTCGTTGAGCGCCACCTTCGCCCGCTTCAGGAAGAAGCGGGACGCCGGCATCGGCAGGTCAAGCCCGCGGCAGTCGAGCCAGTAGAGGTAGGTCGCCTCCTGCGGCCCGTGGACGATGTCCGGCAGGCGGCGGTCGAGGAAGTCCGTGAGGAAGGCCCGGTTGCCATCGAGATACGCGACGGTTTCGTCGAGCCAGGGACCGCCGTGGCTCCAGGCCGCCCGCGCCGCCTCGACACCGAGAATGCCCGGGTGGGCCAGAACGAAGTGAGGCAGTTCGTCGAAACGCCGTCTGAGCTTCTCGCTGCCGAACACCAGGAGCGCGAGCTCGAGCCCGGCGAGGTTGAACGACTTGGTCGCCGAGGTGATCGTGATCGTCCGCTCCCTGACGTCAGGGCCGAGCGTCTCGAACACGGTGTGCTCGTGCCCGGGGAACACGAGTTCGTTGTGAATCTCGTCGGCGAGGACGATCAGGTCGTGTTCGATCGCCAGCTCGGCCACGGCCTCCAGTTCGCTCCGCGTCCACGAGCGCCCGCTCGGGTTGTGCGGGTTGCAGAGCATGAACAGGCGGGTGTCCCTGTCGATCGTTGCCCGCAGCTGATCGAGATCCATCTCGAACCGCGCGTTCCCGGGGCCGGACTGGGGCCGCCGCCGGAGCGGCGACTCCACCAGCCGCCGGCCGGTCCCTGAAACCGCCTCGAGGAAGGGCGGGTAGATCGGTGTCTGGATCACGACCCCCTCGCCCTTCCCGGCGCCCAGCAGGACCGCCAGGTCCAGACCCTGGAGCGCGTTGACCAGGAAACGGATCCGCTCCGGCTCCACCGTCCAGCCGAGCTGCTCTTCCATCCGTCGGCCGAAGATCTCCGGCAGATCGCCGATCTCCGGCGGCTCGCAGTAGCCAAGATCGGAGCGCTCGACGAGGCTCCGCACCACACGTTGGATCGGCTCCGCGACGGGAAAGTCCATGTCGGCCACCCACGCCGGCAGAACGCCGCTGCCGTTCGCCGTGTAGCGGCTCCATTTGAACCCGGTGCGGGCCGCCAGGTCCTCGATCGGGAGGTTGTCGAACTGCTCCTTCAGCGACACGGACGCAAGCTATCAAGCGCTGCTAGGGTGCGCCGCATGGCACTCAAACTCGGACTTCAACTCGGCTACTGGGGCGCGGGACCGCGTCCCGATTTCCTTGAAACCGCCATCGAAGCGGAGGCGCTCGGCTACGACTGCATCTTCACCGCCGAGGCGTGGGGCTCGGACGTGTTCACGCCCCTGGCCTGGATCGGCGCCCACACCTCGAAGATCCGCCTCGGCACCGGCATCGCGCAGATCTCGGCGCGCACCCCTGCCGCCACCGCGATGCATGCCATGACGCTCGACCACCTCTCGAACGGCCGCGTCATCCTGGGGCTCGGCGTCTCCGGCCCCCAGGTCGTCGAGGGCTGGTACGGACAGCCCTTCGCCAAGCCGCTGTCCCGCACCCGCGCCTACATCGAGATCATCCAGAACATCCTCGCCCGCGAAGAACCGGTCACTCAGCACAGCGAGCACTACCCGCTCCCCTACACCGGCGAGGGCTCGTGGGGCCTCGGCAAGCCTCTCCGCTCGATCGTCCACCCGCTACGGTCCGACCTGCCCATCTTCCTCGGCGCCGAAGGGCCCAAGAACGTCGCGCTGGCCGCCGAACTCTGCAGCGGCTGGCTGCCGCTCTACTACTCGCCCTACCGTCCCGAGGTGTACGCCGAGTCGCTCGCCGGCCGCAGCAACGGCTTCGAGATCGCCTACGGCGCCCGCCTCCGGGTCCACGACGACGTCTCCGAGGCCCTGCAGCCGATCAAGCAGTCCCTCGCCCTGTACGTCGGCGGCATGGGCGCGAAGAACCGAAACTTCCACCGCGAACTGATGGCCCGCATGGGCTGGGAGGAAGAGTCCCTGCGCATCCAGGAACTCTTCATGACCGGCAAGCGCGAAGAAGCCGTGGCCGCCGTCCCCGACGACTTCGCCGACGAGATCTCCCTCGTCGGCCCACCCGAACGCATCAGGGATCGCCTCCAGGCCTTCGAAGACAGCGACGTGACGACCCTCCTCGTCGGCGCCGCCAGCAAGGAGGAGCTACGGCAGGCGGCGGAGATCGTGCTGGGCTAGAGCCCTAAACACTGGATGCGCCGGCGTCCCCGTCGGCTGCCGCCGCTCTGCTGGGTGCGCGGGTCCTCTGACCCGCTGCCGCCGGAGGCGGCGTCGAGATCGCGCCGGCCGCAAGGCCGGCTCCGCCTTGGCTTCAGGCCGCCGCCTTGAACTGTTCGAAACGCTGTGCGAGCCGATCGCGGTCGGGACGATCCTCCCTACGCCTTGGCAACCGAATCTTGCCGCCATGCAGGTTCTTGAGCGCCTCGAGCATCGGACCGTCCTTCTGGCTGAGAAGGCGCTCGGAGACATGTAGTCGATAATCTGGATCGACGCCAAGGAAGTGCCGGTCGAACGCGGCATGGTGGAGCTTCGAGAGCGGCACGCCGTTCTGAACGACTGGCTGTCCAAGCAGCTCGTCTTTATCCGAGACGATGTGCGCGGCGTCAAGCAGATCCGGCTCAGCCAGCTTGGATATAGCGCACCGTCCGCTGTAGGCCGCGATCACGGCCTCGCGGAACGAGGTCTGGTGAAGTCGCTGTTTCACCATCCGCAGCGCGTACCGACGCTCGACAGAGTCGAGCGGAGGCCTTGGAACGTCCCGGGTGCCCTCGGCGGGCAATCCGAAGCCAAGTCTCGCCTTCAGACCGAGACGATCCCAGTCCTCGACGAACGTAGGACACAACGCCTGGTACTTCCCGGGCGCCACTCCCAGAAAGTAGATGATCGGTATCCGGTTCTCGCAGGCCTCACGAAGCCACCGGTTGTCCGCCGCATCCGGGTTCGTTCCCATGAATGCGTAGTCCACGGCATCGTCGTTGTCGAAGATCTGGCGGTGGGCCGTGAGCTGATCCTGATACCAGACGCGGCCGCCGGGCCGAGGCACTCTGGTAGTGATCGACAGCAGGTAGCGCATCTGCCTCGGCTTGTAGATGCCCCGCTGAGGATTCACAAGGGGAACGCGTTCGCGCCTGAAGGTAAATCCGGGCTCCAGCTCCCTGCGCGTCAGAACGCCATGGACCTCATCCAGCATCCGTACACGGTCAAACGCCGCAACGCGCATGGCCGTGTCGGCTTCGAGGCTGAGGCCTGCGCTCATCCGAGAAAACGGTTCTCGTTGTGCCAGGCGAGCAGTGCGAACCTTCCCGGCACGTACCGCGCAACGCCCCCGACAACGTCGGCCAGTCGTCGGCGTCTCCGAAGGCGGAGGGTCCCAGCGGGCTGGAGGCAAGTGACTCCCCAGACCGTTCCCCTCACCGATACCGACGCGGAACGCAGCCGACCGAAGCGAGCGCTGACTTACCCGTCACCCAGAGAGCGCGAGCGTCCGCTGGGACCCTCCGCCTTCGGAGACGCTGAGGACGGGCGACCCGCGACGACGCCGCTACGCCCGCGCGAGGCGGCGGCCATTGCCGCCGCGCGGCCGGCCGCGGCGGCCGACGCCGGACGTGCGGTTGAACGGCACGCGGCGGCGGCGGAGGTGCGCCTGTCGCTTGACGCGGCGGCGGGCGGTGGCGAACGACTGGTTGATCGCGACCGGGATGGAGGCTGCGGCCGTGCGGTGGACGACCACGTCCGGGCCCGGCAGGGCGACCTTGACCACGACGTCGAACGTCAGGCCGCCCCGGTGGCGACGGCCGGGCCCCGCAAGGGTCACCTCGCAGTCCACGATCCGCGAATTGAAGCGCTTGAGAGCCGCCGCTTCGGACTCGATCGACCGCTTCAGGTCATCGTTCAACTGGACGTTCTGCGTGCGTATCCTGACCGGGAAGCTCGGCTTGGTGCTCAACGGTGGGTCCCCTCCGAAGTAGGTGACTTCATCGTACAACGCGGTCGCATGGAGCTGGCGGCCAAAGCGGAGCCGGCCTGGCGGCCGGCGCGATTCGACGCCGCCTCCGGCCCGCTCTCTCCGCGGGTCAGAAGACCCGCGGCAACAGACCCGCGCACCCAGCGGACCCAGCGGACTGCGGCGTGTATCTAGGCGTCCAGCGAAGCGCCCACCGTGCCCCGGAGGTAAACGTCGATCAGTCTGGGCAGGGCGTTCAGGTCGTAGCCGCCTTCGAGGACGGACACGAGTCTGCCGTCGCAGACCTCCTCCGCCAGCTCGGCCAGGTCGACGCCGAAACGGTGGAAGCTTGCCTCGGTCAGTTCCATGCCAGCGATCGGGTCGTTCCGCCAGGCATCGAAACCGGCCGACACCAGCAGCACGTCCGGCTCGAACGAGCGCACCGCAGGCAACAGCAAGTCGGCCATGACTTCACGGTAGACGTCGTCGCCGCTGCCCGCCGGCAGCGGCGCGTTCACCGTCGTGCCCTCGCCCTCGCCGATGCCCCGTTCGTTCGCGGCGCCGGTGCCCGGGTAGAAGGGGTACTGGTGGACGCTCAGGTAGGCGATGTCCGCCCGGTGGTCGAACAGGTGCTGGGTGCCGTTGCCGTGATGGACGTCGAAGTCGAGAATCGCCACACGCTCCACGCCATGCACATCGATCAGACCCTGGGCGAGGATCGCGATCTGGTTCAGGTAGCAGAACCCCATGGCCCGGTCCCGCTCGCAGTGGTGGCCGGGCGGCCGGGTCACGCTCATCGCCCGGTGGCCTGCGCCCAGCATGACGTGGTCGCCCGCCGCGAGCGCGGCATCGACCGCGGCCCAGGCGGATTCGGCCGTTCCCGGCGACAGCGGATTGTCGTTCGTGTCGAGCATCGGCGTCGGCCGCAGCGGGAAGTTCCCTTCCGCCGCCGCGGCCGCGACCTCGGCGACCGCCGCCTCCATCCGTTCGATGTACTCCGGATCGTGGACCAGAGCCGCCAGCCTGCGGGCCTGGCCCGCCATTCCGCCCGACCGCCCGTCCGAACCAGCCTCCACCAGGTCCCAGCCCCGCTCCCTCAGGTACGGCAGTGTCAACTGCAGGCGCTCCGGCCGCTCCGGAAACCCCCTTGGTACCGTGTGCACCTCACACTGCGGATCCCAGAAGACGCTCATCGGCGAACTCATCTCACTGCCTCCACGAACTCTGTTCCCGTGTGGACGTAGTCTTGAGGATGATCGCACATACTCCAGTCATGAAGATGCAAGTCACCGCCCCGAAGATCCGGTGCCTGCTGGTTCCGGTCGCGGTCATCGCGGCGGCCGCGGTCCCGCTCGCCGCTTCCGACAACTGGCCGTCATTCCGCGGCAACGGCGCGGACGGCAACGGCAGCGGAACGCCGCCGGCCACCTGGAACGTGGAGACCGGCGACAACGTCCTCTTCCGCGTCGCCGTACCGGGTCTCGGCCATTCGAGCCCGGTGATCTGGGGCGACCGCCTGTTTCTGACCTCGTCCGTGCCCGAGGGTGAAGAGGCCTCGCTCAAGGTCGGCCTCTACGGCGACATCGCGCCCGTGGTGGGCGAGCCGCCGCAGCGCTACGTCGTCCTCGCCTACGACAAACGGAACGGCGAGCTGCTCTGGCAGCGGACGGCGTTCGAGGGGACGCCCGCGGTCAAGCGCCACACGAAGGCGTCCCACACGAACTCGACGCCGGCCACGGACGGCGAGGTGCTGGTCGTCTTCTTCGGGTCCGAAGGCCTCCGCGCGTACGACCTGGAGGGCAACGCTCTCTGGAACCGGCAGTCCGGCCTGCTCGACTCCGGTTTCTTCATGGTCAAGACGGCCCAGTGGGGGTTCGCGAGTTCACCCCTGGTCCACGACGGCCGGGTGATCATCCAGGTCGACGTGCAGGACGACTCCTTCCTGGCGGCGCTCGACGCGAAGACCGGCGAGGACATCTGGCGCACCAAGCGCGACGAGATTCCCACCTGGAGCACTCCCGCCGTGTTCCCGCGGAGCGACGGCAGCCGCCAGATCGTCGTCAACGGCTACCAGCACATCGGCGGCTACGACTTCGACACCGGGGAAGAACTCTGGCGGCTGGAAGGCGGCGGCGACATTCCGGTGCCGACGCCGATCCGCGCCGGCGACGACGGTCCGATCCTCATCACAAGCGCCCACGGCCCGATGCGTCCGGTCTACGCGATCGATCCGGACGCGGCAGGCGGGATCGACTCCGACCATGAAGCGATGCTCTGGTTCCATGAGCGGCTCGGGAACTACATGCAGACGCCGATCGTGGTCGGCGACCTCGCCTACTTCGGCTTCGACAACGGCGTCGTCACCGTGTTCGACTGGAGAAACGGCGAGCGGGTCGCCCAGCAGCGCCTGGGCCGCGGCGCTTCCGGCTTCGCCGCCTCGCCCGTCGCCGCGGACGGTCGCCTCTACTTCAACAGCGAGGACGGCGACGTCTACGTCATCGAGGCTGGCGAAGCACTCAACGAACTGGCGGTCAACGAACTCGGCGAGACCCTGATGGCGACGCCCGCGATCTCGGACGGCGTCATCTACTTCCGGGCGCGCCGCCACCTGATCGCTGTCGGTAGCGGTTCGTAGCCGACGATGGCCACTTCCTCCAGGAGACTGGCAGTCAGCGCGGCCACGTCGGCCGCTCTCGTCGCGGTGACGGCCCTGCCTTCGGCCGCCTCGGACAACTGGCCTTCCTTCCGCGGCAACGGCGCGGACGGCACCGGCACCGGTTCGCCGCCCGCGACCTGGAACGTGGAGACCGGCGAGAACATCCTGTTCCACGTCCCCGTTCCCGGCCTCGGCCATTCGAGCCCGGTCATCTGGGAGGACCGCGTGTTTCTGACCACGGCGGTGCCCAAGGGGGCCGAGGCGTCGCTCAAGGTCGGGCTCTACGGTGACGGCGCCCCGGTCGAAGGCGAGCCGCCCCAGCGCTTCCAGGTGCTGGCCTTCGACAAGCGGACCGGCGAACTCCTGTGGGAGCGAACGGCATTCCAGGGCACGCCCGCGATCAAGCGGCACACGAAGGCGTCCCACACGAACTCGACGCCCGCGACCGACGGAAACATCATCGTCGCCTTCTTCGGATCCGAGGGGCTGCACGCCTACGATCTGGACGGCAACCCGCTCTGGAACCGGCAGTTCGGCGTGCTCGACTCGGGGCCCTACGACTTCCCGACCTACGAGTGGGGGTTCGCCAGTTCGCCGATCGTCCACGACGGCCGGGTGGTCATTCAGGCCGACATCCTCAGTCAGTCCTTCGTCGCCGTTCTGGATGCGGCTACCGGCGAGGACGTCTGGCGGAAACCGCGCGAGGAAGTGGCCACCTGGAGCACGCCGGCCGTGTTCCCGCGCCAGGGCGGCGGGAGCCAGGTGGTCCTCAACGGCTATCGCCACATCGGCGGCTATGACTTCGACACCGGCGAGGAACTCTGGCGGCTCGAAGGCGGCGGCGACATCCCGGTGCCCACGCCGGTCCGCGCCGGCGACGGTCCCATCCTGATCACGAACGCCCATGGCCGGCTGAAGCCGATCTACGCGATCGATCCGGACGCCGCGGGCAAGCTCGATCCCGACCATGACGCGATGGTCTGGTTTCACGAGCGGCTCGGGAACTACATGCAGACGCCGATCGTGGTCGGCGACCTCGCCTACTTCTGCTACGACAACGGCGTCGTCACCGTCGTCGACTGGACGAGCGGCGAACGGCTTACGCAGAAGCGCCTGGGCCGCGGCGCCTCGGGCTTCAGCGCTTCGGCGGTCGCCGCCGGCGGCCTTATCTACTTCAACAGCGAGGTCGGCGACGTCTACGTCGTCGAACCGGGAGCGGAACTGAACGAGATCGCGGTCAACGAACTCGGCGAAACCCTGATGGCGACGCCGGCCATCTCGGAAGGCGTCATCTACTTCCGGGCACGCCGCCACCTGATCGCCGTCGGCGCGGGTCCATAGGTTCGTTCAGGCCTTGCGCTGCAGGACGGCGCTGAAGCTCTCCCTGTGCTGGTGGGCCAGGTAGAGACCCAGCACCAACAGGAAAAGGCCGATGGGAAGCCCCGACGGCTCCAGGAAGACGTGGAAGAGCAGGATGTTGAGCGCGACCGGGGCAAGCACGACGAGGGCCAGCGGCACGAACATCCCAAGGATCAACAGAACGCCGCAGACGATCTCGGTCACCTTGATGACCGGCCACAGGTAGCCGCTGTCCATGATCGCGCCCATGAAGGCCGCCGCCTCCTCCCCCACCTCGGGCTGCTCCACGAGTTGGAACAGACCGGTCACGCCGCCGAACACGAACACCAGCCCCAGCAGGATGCGAGCAATCGTCGGAAGATGCTTCATCGTCTAGCCTCCTTGTGTTGTGGGTGCCCCAACAAGGGTAGCGCCGCGCTCCGGACTTGAGGAGAACGACGTGACGGGCCAGGACATTCTCCGGCGGCCTTCGGCGAAGCAGGTCGAGGGCTGCAACCTGACTGCCTACTTCCGCTGGCTTGAGTCCGAGCGCGGCCTGCGGTTCTCCGACTACGACGAACTCTGGAGCTGGTCGGTAACCGACCTCGAGGGCTTCTGGAGTTCGATCGCCGCGTACTTCGAGGTGCGCTTCCACGCCCCCGCCAAACGTGTGATCGGCGGCACTTCCATGCCCGGCGCCGAGTGGTTCCCCGGGGCGACCCTGAACTACGCGGAATATGCCGTGGCACACGGCGGTGCGGAACCGGCTCTCGTCTGCCGGAGCGAAGCGGGGCCGCGGCGTGAACTGAGCCAGGACGAACTGCGCCGGGAAGTCGCGGCCGCCCGGGCCGGGCTTCTCCGCCTCGGTGTCGGCCGTGGCGACCGGGTGGTCGCGTACCTGCCGAACGGCGCCGAAGCCGTGATCGCCTTCCTCGCCACCGCCAGCCTGGGCGCGATCTGGTCGAGCTGCCCGCCCGAGTTCGGCGTGGAGAGTGTTCTCGACCGCTTCCGTCAGATTGAGCCGAAGGTGCTGATCGGCGTCGATCGCTACAACTGCAACGGTCGCGTGTACGACCGCGGCCCCGACCTGGACCGGATCATCGGTTCGCTGCCGACTCTAAACGCGGCGGTCGTCGTGCGAGCGGCCGGCGGCACATCCGCCGACACGAACGGCTCCCCGCGACGCCTGTCCTGGCAGGAGCTGACCGCCGAACCGGGAGAACTCGCCTTCGAGCCGGTGCCCTTCGATCACCCGCTCTGGATCCTCTACTCCTCGGGCACGACGGGCCTGCCGAAGGCGATCGTCCAGGGCCACGGCGGCATCCTCGTCGAGCACCTGAAGCAACTGGCGCTGCACACGGACCTCAGCCCAGGCGACCGCTTCTTCTGGTACACGACCACCGGCTGGATGATGTGGAACTACCTGGTCTCGGGGCTGCTCCTGGGGACCACCGTGGTGCTTTACGACGGCTCGCCCGGCTGGCCCGACCTGAACGCCCTGTACCGCCTCGCCGACGAGGAGGCAGTGACCTGCTTCGGCGTCAGCGCGCCCTTCCTGATGGCCTGCCGCGCCGCGGGTCTCGCACCCGGCAGGCAGTTCGCCTTCGACGCCCTGCGAGCGATCGGCTCGACCGGGGCGCCGCTTCCGGCCGAGGGCTTCGACTGGGTCTACGATCAGGTGAAGCCCGATGTCTGGCTCGGTTCGCTGTCCGGCGGCACGGATGTATGCACCGGCTTCGTCGGCCCGAATCCGCTGCAGCCGGTCCGCCGCGGCCGCATCCAGTGCCGCTCGCTCGGCGCGAAGGTCGAGGCCTTCGACGAGAGCGGCCGCGGGGTCACCGGGCAGGTCGGCGAACTCGTGATCACCGAACCATTGCCTTCCATGCCGCTCTTCTTCTGGAACGACGAATCGGGAGAGCGCTATCGGGAAAGCTACTTCGACCACTGGCCTGGCGTCTGGCGCCACGGCGACTGGATCGAGTTCGACCAGGACGGCAGCTCCGTGATCTACGGCCGCTCCGACTCGACCCTCAACCGCGGCGGCGTGCGGATGGGCACCTCCGAGTTCTATCGTGCCGCGGCCGAGCTGCCGGAGATCGAGGACTGCGTGATCGTCGACACCGGCAGCCTGAACCGCGAGGGCAAGCTGTGGCTGTTCGTCGTGCTGGCGGAAGGCACCGCGCTCGACGCCCGGCTCGCCGACCGCATTCGGCGCCACCTGCGCACCCGGCTCTCGCCGCGCCACGGCCCGGACGAGATCCGCGCGATCCCCGAAGTCCCGACGACGCTCTCGGGCAAGAAGCTCGAGGTGCCGATCAAGCGGATCCTCGCCGGCGAACCCGTGGAAACCGCCGTCAACGTCGGGACGCTCCAGAACCCGGAGTCGATCGCCGCCCTCGTCGCGACCCTGTAGCTGGAGGGTTACTGATTCAGCCTGTTGGCGAAGTCCCCGCCGCGGAAGATCGAGATGTCATCGAGCGAGATGGCCTCCCGTAGCGCCGCGTTGACCTCGTCCAGCGTCATCTCCCCGATCGCCCGCTCCTGGGCCGCCGTGAACGCCATCGTCCGGCCGGTGAACAGGTTGTTGTTCAACATCGCTGCGAGCGCCCGGTCCTGGGATCGGCCGTTCTTCTGCGCGTCCAGATAACCGCGCCTTGCCGGTTCGAACTCCTCCGCGGTGAAGCCGTCCTCCAGCGCCTTGCTGATCTCGTCGCGAAAGGCGGCGACCACCTTGTCGGCGTTCTCGGGCGCGAAGATCGCGAAGGTCAGGAAGAGAGCGCTGTCATCGATCGGCGGCGCCGCGATCTGCGAACCGACGCCGTACGACAGCCCCTCCTCCTGACGAATCCTCGTCGCCAGCCGCGAGCTCAGGAAGCCGCCGCCGAGCATGTAGTTCGCCAAGACCAGGGCCGGGTAGTCCTCATCGTCGTCGCGCATCGCAAACGTCGTCACCGCCATCATCATCGCGTTCGTCTTGTCCGGCGTCTCGATGTCGACGCTCACGGTCTCCACCGCGCGATAGGGATCGGCGACCCGCTCGTAGGGCTCGGCCGCCTCCCAGTCCCCGAACAAGGCCTCGAGTTCGCCTGCGACCTCGTCCGGGTCGAAATCCCCGACCACCGCGATCGTGCCGCCGCGCGCTCCGTAGAAGGAAGACCAGAACGCCCTGGCTTCCTCGACCGTGACCGCATTCAGGCGCTCGATCTGTTCGTCGAACGTCGGCGAATAGCGGGGGTGATCGGCCGGCCACGGATTGAAGTGCCTGCTCATCGCCTGCGGCACCTGAGCCATCGGCTCCGAGCGCTGGGACTCGATCGCTGCCAGGCGCTCCTCGCGCAGCAGGTCGAACTCCTTCGCGTCGAAGGCGGGCTCGCGCAGGATCTCCGCGGCCAGCCGCAGGACCGGCACGAGGTTCTCGCGCACCGTGGTCAGGGAGCCGTTCGCGGCCAGCACACTGCCACTGACGCCACCCTGGGCCTTGAGGCGGTCCAGTTCGTCGCTGATCTCCTGGCGCGAGCGGTTCTTCGTACCGCGCATCAGCATGTCGCCGGCCAGATCGCCGGCGATGGCGTGACCCGTCAGCCCCTCTTCCGTGCCATGGCGGAAGGCGAACTGCATGTTGACCGATTCGCCGCGATTCTGCTTCGGCAACAACGCGACCTTGGCGCCGGAGGACAGGGTCAGAAGACGCGTGCGGCTATCGATGTTCGCCGGAGTCGGGTCGAAGGCCTCGCCCTCGGCGACCGCCTCGCGCCCCGTGTAGTCGGCGACCAGGGCCGCGACGTCCGGCGTCTCGGGGATCTCCGCCCGCTCCGGCGTCTCGTCCGTCGGATGGAAGTAGCCGACCGTGCGGTTCGAGTTGCGCAGGTAGGTCTGAGCAACTTCGTGGACGCCTTCGGCGGTCACCTGCTCGAGGCGGTCGCGGTGCAGGAAGAACAGTCGCCAGTCGCCCATCGAGGCCCACTCGCTGAGCTGAAGAGCGATGCCCTGCGGGTTGTTGAACGAAAGCTCGATCCGCGAGAGGTAGTCGGTCTTGGCGCGCTCGACCTCCTCCTCCGTCGGCGGCTCGGCGGCCATCTCGTCGAAGGCGGCGAAGAGCGCCTCGGCGGCGGCTTCGAGCGAGTCTTCCTGACGAACCTCGACCGAAGCGGTCAGCACGCCCGGCTCGTTCAACTGGAAACTGGAGGCGAAGACGGAGGCCGCAAGCCCCGGCTCGACCAGGTTCCTGTACAGGCGCCCCGCCGGCTCGACGCCCAGGATGTGGGTGAGCACCTCCACCGCGGCGTACTGCTCGTGGGCGCCCGGCGGCACGTGGTACACGGCCATCACGTACTGGGTGTCTCCCACCCGCTCCAGCCTCACGGTCCGCTCGCCGTCCTGGGCCGGCTCCGCCGTGTAGGTCTCGAACAGCCTGTTCGCACCGGTCCGGTCGGGACGCTGGATCGCGCCGAACTTCTCCGCCACCAGCTCCAGCGCGCGGTCGACCTCGAACCGCCCGGCGACGACCAGGATCGCATTGTCGGGCTGGTAGTACTTGCGGTAGAAGGCCTGCAGGCGCTCAATCGGCACGTTCTCCACGTCGGACCGCGCGCCGATCGTCGAGTTGCCATAGTTGTGCCAGTCGAAGGCGGCCGACATGACCCGTTTGCGCAGCACGCCGATCGGCTGGTTCTCGCCGCTCTCCCACTCGTTCCGCACCACGGTCATCTCCGACTCGAGGTCCTCGGCCGAGATGAAGGAATTGACCATCCGGTCCGCCTCCAGGTCGAGCGCCCACTCGAGGTTCTCGTCGGTCGCCGGGAAGGTCTCGAAGTAGTTCGTGCGGTCGAACCAGGTCGTTCCGTTCGGGAACGCCCCGTGCTCGGTTAGCTCGGCGGGAATGTCGGGATGGTTCGGCGTGCCCTTGAACACCAGGTGCTCAAGGAGGTGCGCCATCCCCGTCTCGCCGTAGCCCTCGTGGCGGGAGCCGACGAGGTAGGTGATGTTCACCGTGACCTGCTGTTTGCTCTGATCGGGGAACAGCAGGAACCGGAGCCCGTTCTCCAGTTGGTACTCGGTGATTCCCTCCACCGAGGCCACCCGGGTGACGCCGTCGGGCAGGTCCTGCGCCGCCAACGGCAGCGCCGCCGCCAGGCAGGCGAGGATGCAGACGGCCAGTTTGAGAACGGAATTCGTCGTTCGCTTCATCGTGCTTCTCCTGAGGGGCTGGCGAAACCAGCTCGGCGTGTTCATTCCTCGGACGTACGGTCTGTAGAACGTAGTAACGCCTGAGCGCTCCGATTGTTCCATTCCAGCCAGGAAGGCTGCGCCGCAGAAACCGCGTGCTCCGGCCCTACCGTCCGGCCCGGGTGTCCAGGCTGACGCTCTTCAGCAGCGCGAACACCGGCGACCCGACCGTGAGACCCAGTTCGGCCGACGACGCCCGGGTGATGCGAGCCCGCAGCCGGTGCGAGCCGAGATCGACCGTGGCTTCCGCAAACGCCGTCGACTCGTCCTGCTGCAGCGACACGAGGACTCCGGACAGGACATTGCGGATGCTGGTCGGCGACGGGCGTTCGGTGGCAAGCGAGACGTCGCGGGAGCGCACCAGCAGCCGCGCCGACTCGCCGACCGCGAGGTGCTCGATCCGGGGCACGCTGAGCCGCTGGCCGTCCAGGTCGAGCCAGGTCAGCCGGTACTCGTCGTCGTGTGCACTGACCCGAGCCTCCAGCACGGCAGCGGCCTGGAAGCGCTCGGTGAGCGGTGCCAGATCGAGCTGCTCCAGCACCTCGACCGTGCCGCCGAACGCCTGCACCCGGCCGTCGGCCAGCACCAGGACACGGTCCGCGAGCAGCGCCACCTCGTCGACCGCGTGGCTGACGTAGAGGGTCGGGATGCCGAAACGCGGGTGCAGCGCGAGCAGGTACGGCATGATCTCGGCCTTGCGACGCCGGTCGAGCGCCGACAGGGGCTCGTCGAGCAACAGCAGGCGCGGCCGACTGAGCAGCGCCCGTCCCAGCGCGGCCCGCTGGCGCTCACCGCCGGACAGGGTGCCGGGCCGCCGGTCGAGCAGCGGTGCGAGGTCCAGCGCGTCGACGACGTCGTCCCGGGTGATCGACGCCGCGACGCCGGGCGCCGGCGTGCTCCGCCGATCCGCGTAGTCGAGGTTGCCCTCGACATCGAGGTGCGGGAACAGGCGGCCGTCCTGGAACGTGCAACCGACGGGTCGACGGTGCGGCGGCACCGCGACCCCGGCTTCGCTGTCGAGCCAGACGTCGCCGTTCAGGGCGATGCGGCCGCGGCTTCGCGTCTCGAACCCGAGCAGCGACCTCAGCAGGGTCGTCTTGCCGCTACCCGAAGGACCAAACACCGCGGTAACGCCGGCCGCCGGGACCGTCTGCTCTACCTCGAGATCGAAGCCGTCGAAGGCGACCCGAACGTCGACTTCGAGCCGGGATTCCGGCGGCGGCGAGGCTGGCGAGGCGGCGGAACCGCTGCCGGTACTCCCCGCCATGCCCATGGCGTGAGGTTCAGGCGACATGGACCGGCAGCCTCCGGTTGAAGACGTAGACGAAGACCAGCACGACGAACGCGAACAGCAGCAGACCGGCGGCGAGCGTGTGCGCCTCCCCATAGCGAAGCGTCTCCACGTGCTCGTAAATGGCGATCGAGATGACCCGTGTCTTGCCGGGGATGTTCCCGCCCACCATGAGGACGACACCGAACTCGCCGATCGTGTGCGCGAAGGTCAGGACCGCCGCGGTCAGGAAGCCGCGCAGCGACAGCGGCGCGGCCACGGTCAGGAAGGCGTCGAGAGGCGAGGCGCGAAGCGCCGCCGCGGCCTCCAGGGGACCCCGGCCCAACGACTCGAAGGCGGCCTGGAGCGGCTGCACCATGAACGGCAGCGAGTAGACGACGGAGGCGATCAGGAGGCCCGTGAACGAGAACGTGAGAGTGGTGTCCGTGACTTCCACCCAGAGCCCGCCGAGCCACGACCGGGGACTCATCAGCAGCAGCAGGTAGAAGCCCAGGACCGTCGGCGGCAGCACGAGCGGCAGCGCCGTCACCGCCTCGATCACCGGCTTGATCCGCGATCGGGTTCCGGAAAGCCACCAGGCAAGCGGTGTCCCCAGCACCAGGAGGACCGCGGTCGCCGCAGCCGCGAGCTGCAGGCTGAGCCACAGCGGGCCGAGTTCGGGCAGATTCATCGCGAGCCCCGGCCGGCGACGAAGCCGAACGACTCGATGATCTTCAGCGCCGCCGGAGTCTCCAGAAACTCGTGGAAGTCACGGGCGGCCGGGTTGTCCCGGGCGCGGTCGAGCAGCACCGAGTCCTGGCGGATTCGCGTGTGGAAACGCTCTGGAACCTCCCAGTAACTCCCCTCACGCTCGTTGCGCGAACTGAGCACGGAGGCCAGCGACACGAAGCCCAGCTCCGCGTTCTCCGAAGCCGCCATGGCGAAGGCCTGCCCCACGTTCTCGCCGAGGACGATCTTCGGCCGCAGGCTCTCCCACAGGCGGAGTTCGCGCAGCGTCTCCCGGGCGGCGGCGCCGTAGGGCGCCAGGTCCGGGTTCGCGATCGCGAGCCGGCGGAAGGAGCCGTCCCTCAGCAGGTCTTCGCCGACCGCCATCGCAGCATCCAGGCTCCACAGCACGAGCCGCCCGATCGCATACGTGCGACGGGAGTCCTCGACCGCCAGCCCCTCCTCGACCAGCAACCGCGGACGCTTCTGGTCGGCCGCCAGGAACAAGTCGAAAGGCGCACCGTGGAGGATCTGCGCGTAGAGCTTGCCGGTCGAGCCGACGGTCACCCTGACCCGGTGACCGCTCTCCCGCTCGAACTCGGCGGCGAGCGTCTCGACGACCTCCGCGGCGTTGGCGGCCACCGCCACCGTCGTTTCTCCGGCAAAGGCCCCGGTCGCCGCCAGGACCAGCGCCGGGATGACCCCCGGGACAACCCTCAAACGGCGACCGCCTGCGCCGTCCGCCTCGGATCGCCGCAGGCGATGGCGCCATCCTCCTCGATCAGAACGCCCTCGAAGGAGCCGCAGAGCCAGTTCCACGGGTTCACGACCTCGACCGTCTGACCGGCTTCCTCGAGCAGCCGCACCGGATCGCCCGGAAGGTCCGCTTCCACGATCAGCGCACCCGGTACGCCCATCGACGAACCGCCGAACCGCGGCTTGTGGACCGAGCTCTCGAGGTCGAGGCCGAAGTCGAGGAGGTTCACCGAGTTCTGGACGATGTTCTCGGTCAGCGACACGCTCGGCGAGCCGGAGGCAAGCACCGGCTTGCCGTCCCGCGTGAAGATGTTCGGGCAGATGCGCGCGTGCGCCCGTCCTCCCGGCTCGACCGGACCGGATCCGAGATGGACGCCGGAGGCGCAGGCGTACACGCCGTCGACGTAGATGCCGGTCCGGAACGGCATCGACATGACGGAGTGCAGCACGGTGGCGACATTGCCCTCCGCGTCGACCACGGTGACGTGGTTCGAGCCCGGCGGAGGCGGCGGCAGCACTCCCAGCGCCTCGTAGCGGTCGTTGGGGCTGGCCGGCCTGCCGTCGAGCGCGGCGAAGCGCTCAGCAGCGTACTCCTTCGAGATCGCCCGCTCCACGCCGGGCAGCGTGCCGTCGAAGCGGCCGCCCACCGCGTCGGCGTACACCCGGCCGATGATCTGCATCATCTTGAGCGTCGTCTCGCCGGACTCGAACGCCGGCCCGGTCCGCTGGAGGTCGAGCAGTTCGACCATGTTCATGATCTCGACCAGGGCCTGGCCGCCAAAGTCCGGCGCCGGCGAACCCACGACGCCGTAGTCGCGGTATGTACCCTTCACCGGCTCGTCCCAGAACGCTTCGTAGGCCGCCATGTCGTCGGCGGTGATCAGGCCGCCCCGGGCCTGCACCGTCTCGGCGTACCGGCGCCCGAACTCGCCCCGGTAGAAATGGTCGCCGCCGTCTTCGGCGAGCCGGTCCAGCGTGTCGGCCAGCTCGCTCTGCACCAGCTTGTCGCCGATGTCGCGGAGCGTGTTGCCGTCGAAGTAGATCTCCCGGCTGAAGGGCTCCCGGCCCAGCACCGCCGACTCGACGAACATCTCGCCCCAGAGGAAAGGATGGATCTCGAAACCGTCGCGGGCGTAGTGGATCGCCGGCGCCATCACGGTGGCCCGCGGCAGGCGGCCGTGGCGCTCGAGACCGGCCTCGAAGCCGCCCCAGAAGCCCGGCACGAAGCACAGGGTGCCGTCCGTCTTCGTCATCAACGCCCCGAACTCGGCGACGTCCATGTTCCGCACGTCCGGCACCGCCTGGGGCGCCGCCATCATGCCGTTGACGTAGGTGTACTCCCCGGAGGCGGCGTCGTAGTAGAGCATCGACAGGCAGCCCGACAGGGTCGTCATGTGCGGCTCGACGACGGCCTGGGCGATGCTCGCGGCCATCACCCCGTCGCAGGCGTTGCCGCCCAGCGCGAGCATGTCGGCCGCGGCGGCGGACGCCAGCGGATGGGTGCAGATCGCGATGCCGTTCGCGCTCCGGATGGCCTGCTTGGGTCCGAAGCGCGCCGTCGACACGAGAGCCCGCCGGCCCTCATCGTCGGGCGGCGTCCAGCCGTTCACGGCTGCCGGGGCGGAGTTCGCGGTTTCCGATCCCGGGCCGCAACCCATCGCCATGGCCGCGCCGCCAGCCGCCGCGGCGAGCAGGGTCCGGCGATTCAGCGTCAGGTCTGCCCCCTCAACGAGTCCTCTTCCCATCGCAGCCTCCCTCGCGCAAGTAAGGGGAAGAGGTTACCGCGTAAGATGCCCCACCCGTTCCACGAACAAGGAGAGTTTCGAGCAATGACCGAGCCGGTTCTTCTCGTCGACAAGTCCGACGGCGTCGCCACCCTCACCCTGAACCGCCCGGGCGTGCTGAACGCCCTTTCGGAGGAGCTGCGCAACGACCTCGCCGAGGCGATCGAAGACCTCCATCACGACGAGGAAGTCGGCGTGGTCATCCTGACCGGCGCCGGCCGCGCCTTCTGCGCCGGCCTGGACCTGAAGGAGATGAGCGATCCGGACCGGAAGCGCAAGGCGATCGCCGATCCGCCGAAGCTTCTCCGCTCGCTCCATCAACCCGTGATCGGCGCGATCAACGGCATCGCGGTCACCGGTGGCTTCGAGATCGCCCTCTCCTGCGACCTGTTGATCGCGGCACCGGAGGCCCGCTTCGCCGACACCCACGCCCGCGTCGGCCTGCTCTCCGGCTGGGGCCTCTCGGCCCGGCTGTCGCGGGCCATCGGCCCCGGCCGGGCCAAGGAACTCTCGTTGACCGGCAACTACCTGTCGGCCGAGCGCGCCTGCGAGTGGGGCCTGGTCAACCGGATCGTGCCGCGAGACGACCTCCTGCCCACCTGCCGCGAGTTGGCGACAGACATGCTCACCTGCCAACGCGACGTGATGTTCCAGTACAAGCGGATGATCGACCGCGGCTTCGACCTGACCCTCGGCGACGCAATGGACTACGAGGTCGAAGTCAACCGCATGTACCGAGGCCCCAAGCCCGAAGAAGTCGGCGAACGCCTCGCCGGCATCCGCGCCCGCGGCCGCGCCCAGGCCGAAGACGCCCGCTGACCTAGCCGTCGAAGTACTTCTCCACGATCCACTCCGGCTGCCAGCGGTCGGGTTCGCGTTCGGTGCCGGTCAGGTCTCGGCGCAAGGGCGCCGGGTTGGGGACGGAGAGCGGCACGGTGTCCCCCATCGCGGTTTGCCAGCCTTCGAGGAGAGCTTCGAGGCGGGCTGCGGTTTCCGCGTGGCCTGGGTCGGCGATGAGGTTCGTCAGTTCGTCGGGGTCGTCGGAGAGATCGAACAGCTGGCGGTGGTTCACGTTGGGGTACACGATCAGCTTGTAACGGTCGTCGCGCACCGCGCGCATGACGTCCCGATAGGGCAGGAAGAGGCTCTTCCGCCAGGTCAGGTCGCCGCCGGACCAGAGGGACGCCAGGTCCCGGCCGTCGATGCCGGGCGGCGCCTCGACGGCGCCCTGTGCGAGCAGGGTCGGGAAGAGGTCGTAGAGGTAGGTGAAGGCGTCGGTCGTTCCGTGCGGGATGCCCGGGCCGCGGATGATCAGTGGGCAGCGCATGGAGTGTTCGTAGAGGTTCTGCTTGCCCAGCAGGCCGTGGCTGCCGACCGAGAGCCCGTGGTCGGCGGCGTAGACGACGATCGTGTTCCCGGCCTGGCCGTTCTCGTCGAGCGTGGCGAGGATGCGGCCCACCTGATCGTCGAGGTGGGTGATCAGGCCGTAGTACTCGGCGAGCTGGTCGCGGATCACGTCTTCGGTCCGCGGCCAGGCCGCCAGGTTCTCGTCGCGGAGGATGAGGGCGCCGTTGTCGAACGGGTGCTGCGGCTTGTAGTTCGCCGGCAGCGGCAGATTGCGCTCGTAGTAGCGCTGGCGGTACTCGGGCGGCGGCTGGCGCGGATCGTGTGGGGCCGTGAACGGCACGTAGGCGAAGAACGGCTGCTCCGGTTCGCCGGTGGCCTCCGCCGCGGCCTGCTCGTCGAGGAACTCGATCACCGCATCGGCGAACAGCTCGCTGGAGAACCTCTCCCCCACCCTCCGGCGCACCATGCCGCCGTTCTCGATGTCCTGGACTTCCGTCTGCGTGTGATCCGCCATGCCGCCCAGGTAGATCGCCGTGCCGCGGTCGAAGCTCCGGAGCAGAGCCTCTTCGCCGTTGTGCCACTTGCCGGTGATGAACGTGCGGTAGCCCGCCGACTCGAGCAACCGGGGCAGGGTCGGGACGCCCTCCATCCTGTTCGGCGAGCGCATCCAGCTCCGGCCGGTGAGCACCATCGTCCGGCTCGGCACGCAGACGGCGCCGCTGTTCGAGCCGAACACGTAGTTGCGCCGGAAGCTCCAGCCCTCGGCTGCCAGGCGATCCAGGTTCGGGGTGTCGATCAGTTCATTGCCCCAGGCGCCGATCGTGTCGGCGCGCTGGTCGTCGGCGAACAGAAAGAGGATGTTCGGCCGGGGCTCCTGCGGTTCCGCCTCGCCGGCAGGCTCAGGGGTCGCCTGGGGCGCGCAGGCGAGCGCCAGCGCCAGAGGCGCGACGGCCAGCACCATCCCTGCCCGCGCGTAGCGGAGCAACCCGATCCGGCCCCTTCCGCCGCGGCGCCGGCGCCAAGCACGCGCCAAGGGGGCGGCGACCGGTTCGGAACCAGGCCCTCGTCTCACCACAGCCTCCGGGCCGCCTCGGCAAGAGCCGCCGTCGCGGCTATCGCGTCGAGCTTCTCCACGACTTCCGGGTCGATCTCCTCTTCCGGCACGAACCCGGCCAGCCGGTGGAAGTTCGCTCTCGCCATCAAGTTCGGCTCGCCCAGGTTGGCGGCAAAGGTCTCGAACAACAACGCCAGGAACTCGACGCCCGGCTCCGTCTCGACGCTCCACGGAGACGGCCGGCCGCGATCGGCCAGCGTCTTCACCACCTCCGCCACCGCCTCTCGCATCGCCCTCACCCTACGCTCCGCCTCGGCCTCCTCGAACAGCGGGCCGAACGCTTCACGGCGGGCGCTGTCGGCGGCCCACCCCTCCAGCGCGGACGGCGAGCACAGGTAGCTCTCGATCCCCCGTTTCCGCCAGGAAAGCTGCTCCAGCCCGTCATCGGTCTCGACCTGTTCCGGCAGTTCGTCGAGGAGCGCGATGCCGCGAAGCCGCGGACAGGCTTCACGGAGACCGCGAAAGTGCTTCCCGGCGCTCAAGGGGAGATCGCCGACATACTCGACGAGCGGCCGCTCGAGCACGCTCCCGGCCGCCTCGTGGCCGAGACGCCGGGCGAAGGCCCTGAGAATCGCCAGGTCCTTCGATCCCCCCAGGTACAGCACCCAGCCCACAAGCTCGGCCTGCAGGTACTGGCTGAAACCGATCCGGGTCAGCGCCTTGGCTACCTGGCTGCCTCCGTCGTCGATCCGGTGCGGCTTGCCCACGAAGGCGATCACCGTGTCCACGCCCGCGGCTTCGTTCAGCAGCGCCTCGGAGTGGCTGGCCACGAGCACCTGGCTCTCGTGTTCTTCGGCCGCCTCCCGAATCAGGCGGTAGACCTCACGTTGACGCAGGGTCTCCAGATGGGCGTCCGGTTCGTCGAGCAGAAGAACCGTCCTCGGATTCAGGGCCAGATAGGCAAGAAGCAGCAGCGTCTGCTGGAGTCCTCTGCCGCTCGACGACAGATCCAGCAACGCTCGCCCCTCCCGATACTCCATCGCGATCTCGCCTCGATCCTCGACGTAACGGGGCGACTCGATCCGGACACCGAACATCCGTTCGACGGTCCGGGTCACGGACTCCCACGCCTCCGGCTGCTCCGCGTGCAGGCGATGGCAGAGGTTGCGCAGCACTTCCGAAGTGCGCCCTTCCCCCAACCGAACGTTGACTGCTCCCGGGTCGATGCGCGCTTCGTTGGCCGCAAGGCCGGACATCGGGGGCAGGTAGGCGAGGCGGACCGCGCCGGCCTCCTCCGGGACGAACATCCGCTTCTGCGGCTTCCCGGCTCCGATCCTCAACGGGCGGCAATAGAACGACTCGGCGTTCGCGTAGTCGAACTCGAACCCGCAGGACCAGGCAGCGCCGCCGTCCTGCCCGTCCACGATCACCTCCACACGAACGTTCCGGGTCCTCTGGCGGCCGTTCACCACCCGAACGTTGCGCGTGTGGAGGTCCCGCCAGAGCAGGTTGGCCACGGGCACCGGGGCCGCCGTGAGATCGCGCCGGTTCACGGCCACGCCGGGCCGTTTTTCCGGCGTCTTCTGGCCAGCGCGCTTCTCGTTCCAGCGCTTCAGTCCGAGGTCCCAGAGCGCCAGCGCCTGCAAGGCCGACGTCTTGCCCGAGTTGTTCGGACCGACGAATACGACCGGGTTGCCGAGCTCGATCTCGACCTCGTCGAAGCGCTTGAAGTTGCGGATCGTGAGCCTGGTGAGCATGCGCCTGAACCGATCCCTGAGCTTGGCTACGTTAGCGCAGCGAATCCGCCCCGGAACCGCGGGTTGGCGCCGGCGCACGCCGGCGCGGGATCAGAACTCCAGCCGCACGCCGACCTCGAACCTCCGCGGTTGGCGATAGAGGATCGGATCGCCCACGCCGGTTCCCGCGAAACAGCCGCTCGACAGGGTGCAGACGCTCTCCACCTGCTCGTCGCCCAGGAGGTTGTAGACGGACGCCATCAGCCGGACGCGCGGGCCGTGTCCGTGCTCCCGGTGGTGGATGTGACCGTGGTCGTGTTCGTCATGGTCGTGGCCGTCGTGGTCGTCCTCCTCGGCGCCGGCGCCGAACCGGAAGGTTCTCGACACCTGCAGGTCGAACAGGTGGTTCTCGTTCGCCTCGAAGCTTCCGCGCGGCGCCTCGTAGACCCGCCCGTAGGGGACGCCCCAGCGCCACGGCGTGTAAACGAAGGGGGACGACCAGGTCGCGCCGAATCCCAGAGTGAACTGCTTCGGCAGGCTCGCGTGCCCGTGGATCTTGACCCGGTGCTCGCGATGATCTCCGAGGAAGCCGTAACGGTTCTCGTAGTGAGCGGGGTAGACGTCGAAGTCGGAGCCCACGGAACGGGTGTACTCCACGTTGCCCTTGGACTCCGACCAGACGTAGGACGCGTTGATGTGAGCTCTCCGTGACCAGCGGGTCTCGAAGTCCAGCAGGAGGCCCTGGTACTCCCGCGTCAACCGCGGCAGGTTCGCCAGGACGAAGTGGCTGCAGGCGGCGCCAGCGCGCGGCACGGGAAGGTTGCCGTTGCAAGTGTCCTCGATGATGTCGAGCGTCTCCTTGTCGACCCAGGTCAGCCCGAGCGAGGTGAGCGGAGCGATCTCCATCTCGACGCCGAGGATCGTCTGCTCGGCCCAGGTCGGTTCCAGGCCGTCCCGCACCCGGTTCGGCTCGTTGTTGTAGGCCCAGGTGAGGAACCAACCGAACGGATCGTGCCCCTGGGGATCGAGCCTCCAGAAGGGAACCGTGCCGTCCCCGAACCCGCTGCCGCCGATCTGTCGGTCCGCCGTCGCGGCCTCCATGCACCGCTCCGGCGTCACGCCCAGCCGGGAAACGGAGTAGGAGGAACACGACCGGTAGTAGTTCGTCGGCGTCGTGCGGACTCGGGCGAAGCTCGCCAGCCCCAGCGCGCTCGGGTGCATGAAGTGCCCCCAGCTCCCCCGGACCGCCAGCTTGCCGTCGCCCCTGACGTCCCAGGCCACGCCTATCCGCGGCTGCAGCTTGGCCAGCGACGCGATCTCGGCGCCGACGTCGTTCGAGAAACTCACGTCGTCCCGGCGCAGACCGATCTTGAGCGTCAGATCGTGGTTCAGGCGCCAGGTGTCCTGCAGGTACGTCGTCACGAGTTCGCCCGCCGATGGCGTCGGCGGGTAGATCGGCCGCACGACGAACGAGTGCGGAGCGCCCGTCAGGTCGTAGTAGAGGCCCCCGCCGGTCAGGTTGATCTGCCGCACGTAGCCAACATCGCCGTAGTCGACACCGAACCGGAGCTCGTGGTCGCCGACGCGGTGTCCGCTGAACCAGGCCATGCTCGCCGAGGCTTCGTCGCGGTCCCGATCGGTAAGGAACACGCGGGAAGCGTTCACGGTTGCCGCGTAGCCGAGGCCGATGTCGATGTGGCCGCTCGTGTTCAGGTTGCCGCTCATGGGCACGGTGTTCGACACGCTGCGGGAGCGGGAAGCGGTAAGCCGCCACTCGAAGCGCGAAGCGGAGAGTCCGAGCAGGTCCGCGCTCAGAATCTCTGTCTCTCCATCGACCCGGCTTGTCGCCTCGGCGCTGGTGAAGGGACTGGCGTTCGCATTCAGCAGCGTCGGCCGATCGCCGACGTACCGTCCCATGAGTTGCCAGCTATCGGTCATCTGCCAGGTCAGCTTGCCCAGCGTGTTCTCCCGTTCCAGGTCGCGCGTGGTCGGCGAATCCGTCGGCGTGTTCTTCGAACTGATCCGCGAGAGTCCACTGAAGAACCAGAGCCGGTCGCGCCGGACCGGGCCGCCCAGGGTGAACGAGGGTTCCGAGTACTCGAAGATGTCCTCGTCCCGGTCGAAGTGCTCCCCGTTCGTATTGAAGTTCGTGTCCCGGTAGCGAATGTCGAACGTCCCGGAGACGTCGTTGCCGCCCGACTTGGTGACCACGTTGACCACGCCGCCCGTCGCTCGTCCGTAGCGCGCCTCGAAGCCCCCGGTCTCGAAGTTGATCTCCTGGATCGTGTCGAAGTTCAGGTGGACGCCGACCGTCGCCCGCACGGGGTCGGTCGAGTCGATGTTGTCGACGTAGTAGACGTTTTCGCCCTGCGTCGATCCGAAAACGCGGGGGTTCGCCGACACCGGCGAGATCCTCCCGTCCGTGTTCCGGCGCGACCGCGTCGAGGCGACGCCGGGCGCCTGGGCCAGCACGTTGTAGTAGCGCCGGTTCACCGAACCCACGGAAGACTCCTGTAGATGCTCGTAGGTGAAGGTCTGCGAGGTCGAGACCTGCTCCGAATCGACGACCGGGGTCTCGGCGGTCACCGTGATCTCCTCCGACAAGTCGCCGAGTTCGAGGTCGATGTGGAGCTCCGTCACCCGGTTCAACCGAACCTCGACTTCCTCCCGGCGCTGCGGAACGAAGCCGTCCAGCTCGACGTCCACCGTGTAGACGCCGGGCGGCAAGGTGTGGAAGTTCACGCCGCCGTCGCCGTCGCTGATCTCGACCCGGGCGCCCATCAGCGACGGCGAGGTCACCGTAACCATCGCGCCGGGAAGCGGCGAATGATCCGCATCCTCGATGTGCCCGGCGAGCCGGCCCGTCGCTTGGGCGAGCGCCGGCGCCGCCGCGAAGAGCGCGATCAGCGCCAGACGGCCAGGGAGCTTCAGGGAACCGAAGGACTTGGGCATGTGAAGACTCCAGATGACTCCGCCCAAGGCGACTCCGCGGAACGCCGAGCGGCCGGAGTGCGGGGGCGGCATTGGCCAACCACGGACTTGAGTGGTCGGGCGCGTTCCAACACCGAAGATTCTGCCAGACGAGAGCCGCGCAAGCTACACTGACCTGCCTGTCCACCGCCACTTCTTCAACCAGACGACCCGACTGCCGCATCGTGAAACCACGCACTCCCGTCCTCGTCGGCATCGCCCAGGTGCTTCAGCGCGCCGACGACCCGGCCGGAGCTCGTTCCCCGATCGAACTGATGATCGAGGCGGCGGACTCGGCGCTCGGCGACGCGGCGGCGTCCGGCCTGCCCGACCGGATCGACTCGGTGCGCGCGATGAAGGGGGTCTGGGGCTACCGGAATCCGGCGCTCCTGGTGACCGAGGCGCTGGATATGCGCGGCGCCGAAACCGGGCTCTCGGTGGTCAGCGGCAACCAGGTCCAGGCGGTGTTCAACCAGAGCGCGCTCGACATCCAGAGCGGCCGGCGCGAGGCGATTGTCCTCTGTTCCGCGGAATGCGGCCGCACGATGGGCCGGGCCGCGAAAGCGGGACTGGAACTCGACTGGCTCCAGGACGACGATCCGGTGAAGCTGCCGGACGCCAGCTACGGCGACACCCGCTGGACCCGGCACGAGATGGAGATGGACCGCGGCATCCAGCAGGCGGTCCAGTACTACTCCCTGTTCGAGCTCGCGCTGCGGCGCAGGAACGGCGAGACCGTGGAGGGGCACCGCGGCCGAATCGCCGAGCTCTGGGCCGGTTTCAACCGGGTGGCGCAGGGCAACCCGAACGCCTGGATCAGGAAGCCCCTGACCGCCGGGGACATCGGCACGGTGTCGCCCGCCAACCGCGCCGTGACCTACCCCTACACGAAGCTGATGAACGCGAACATGCGGGTCGACATGGCGGCCGCGGTCGTCCTCTGCTCGCTCGATCTCGCGCGGTCGCTCGGCGTGCCGGAGTCGAAGATGGTCTTCCCCCTGAGCGGCACGGACGCCGTCGACCACTACTTCGTCTCGGAGCGCGACAACCTCCACTCCTCGCCGGCGATCCGGCTGGCGGGCCAGCGGGCCCTGGAGCTCGCCGGAGTCGAGGTGGCGGACCTCGACTTCATCGATCTCTACAGTTGCTTCCCCAGCGCGGTGCAAATCGCGGCCCGGGAACTCGGCCTCGACCTCGAGCGCCCGCTCTCCGTCACCGGCGGCCTGACGTTCGGCGGCGGACCGCTCAACAGCTATGTCATGCACTCCATCGCGCGCACCGCGGAACTGCTGCGGGAAACGGACGGCGGCCGCGCCCTGGTGACCGCGAACGGCGGCATGCTGACCAAGCACTCCTTCGGCGTCTACTCCACCGACGAGCCCGCCACGCCGTACCGCCACGAGGACCTCACCGCGGAAGTCCACGCGCTGCCGAAGCGGGAGGCCGTCGCCGACTACGCCGGCCCGGCGGAGATCGAGTCCTACGCCGTCATGTTCGGCGGCGCCGCGAAGGCGACGAAGTCGTTCCGCTCGGTGTACGGCAAGCGCGCCGCCCCGACCACCGAACCGTCCGTCGCCCACCTGGCCTGCCGATTGCCCGACGGCCGGAGGGCCTGGGCCAACGTCGAGGATCCCGACACGCTGACCGCCATGTGCGAACAGGAGTTCTGCGGCCGATCCGTCCAGCTCGACGGCGGCGGCGGCGGCGAGTGCCAATGATCATTCGCCTCGCCGCAGCCGGCCTAGCCGCCCTGCTGCTGACGGGCTGCCTGGGCCATCCCGCCGCGCCGGCCCGGAGCGCGATGTTCGACTACGACCCGGGCGCGGATCCGATCACCAACCCGGATTCGCTGTTCGCGCCGTTCGACCCGGAGCGGGCCGACACCGAGGCCACGATCAACC
This sequence comes from Candidatus Multivorans sp., assembly GCA_965220845.1. Lineage (GTDB taxonomy): Bacteria > Acidobacteriota > Thermoanaerobaculia > Multivoradales > Multivoraceae > Multivorans. The sequence continues at coordinate 1,150,578 of CBDCRA010000005.1, read as the reverse complement.
GCTACTCACTCGACCAGCCGACCTCGCTCAACCCGCTGTTCATCCGCGCCTGGACCGACGGCTTCCTCTACCGCCTGCTGTTCGACCCGATCGCGCACCGCGCCCCGGACCTCACCGCGGAATGGAACCCGGCGATGGTGGACGAGGTCGAGGAGCTGGAGGGCGGCCTCGTCCACCGCATCAAGCTCCATGCCGGCATGCGCTGGCACGACGGCGCGCCGGTCACCTCCGAGGACGTCCGCTTCACCTGGGAGGCGATCGCCGACGACAACGTGCCGGCGGTCGACTACAAGTACAAGGTCGCCGAGATCGAGGACATCCGCATCATCGACGACATCACGTTCGACGTCGTCCACCGCCAGGTCTCGGCGCTCCGCATCGACAACCTCTACTTCCCAATCGTTCCCGCGCACATCCTGAACAACCCCGAGGAACGCGCCGCCGATCCGACGCTGCGCACCAGCCCCTACTACAACCGCTACCTCCGGGAACTCGGCATCGGCAACGGGCCGTTCCGCTTCGTCGAGTGGATCCACGCCGACCGCGTCGTCGTCGAACGCTGGGAGGACTACCACCACGAGAAGCCGCCGATCCGCCGCCAGGCGATCACCACCCACAGCGACCGCAACGCCGCCCTGCTCCAGTTCCGCAAGGGACAGCTCGACGACATCTGGCTGACCGTCCAGCAGCACGGCAGCCAGACCAACGACGAGGAGTTCCAAGCCGCCGGCGTCAAGGCCTGGGGGCCGCGCTGGATGCAGGCCTACATCGGCTGGCAGCAGGGCGGCAACAACCACTTCTTCGGCGATGTCCGCGTGCGGCGGGCGATGGCCCACGCCTACGACGCCGAGCGCGTGCTGCGGCAGGTGAGCTGGAACGTCTACACCCGCTCCAACGGCATGTTCCCGCCCAGCCACTGGAGCCACAATCCCGACGTCAAGCCGCTCGAGTACGACCTCGGGAAGGCCGCCGCGCTGCTCGACGAGGCCGGCTGGCTGACCAGCCCCGACGACGGCTGGCGCTACAAGGAGATCGACGGCGAGCAGGTTCGCTTCCACTTCATGATGAACCTGCCCCAGTCCTTCGTTGACGCCCGCCGCATGGTCGACATCTACCGCGACGACCTGCGCCGCATCGGCGTCTCCTTCGACACCGAGATCCAGGAGAACGCGAGCCGCTCGCCGCTGCTGATCCAGCACGAGATGATCGCCCACGTCGACACCTACCAGGTCTTCGCCGACCCCGACATCTGGCGCAACTTCTTCCACAGCGAGGCGATCGACAACGGCCGCAACTACGACAGCTACAGCAACCCCAAGGTCGACGAACTGTTCGACCGCTCCCGCGTGGAACTCGACCCCGAACGCCGCGCCGCACTGCTGCGCGAACTGCAGGCCCACATCCAGGCCGACCAGCCGGCCCTGTTCCTGTGGAACTACAGCACGACCTGGGGCTTCAGCAAGCGGATGCGCGGCGTCGAGCTGGGTCCGTCGGGGGTCACGGCGTTCGTGCCGGGTACGCGGGCGTGGTGGGCCGAGAAGGATGAGTAAGGGGTACATGGAAGCCGTGGACCCATTCGTCCAGACCGCGGCGGAGATCATTCTCCGTCGTGTCGAGTGGGATGACGACGAGGAGCACTCGAAGATGATCTTGCTGGTCCGGAACCGCGTGAAGGACATCGAACATTGGAAGAGGGTCTTCGACGAGCAGGAACTCGCCGGCCTGTCCGCCGGCCTGTCCGTGAAGGCCGTCTGGCGCTCGGCCGACCGGGAGGACGAGGTGTTCTTCATCCTCGGTGTCCACGACCGGGAACTGGCCGAGGCCTACATGGCGACGCCCGAGGCGGCCGCGGTCGGCGAAGAGGCCGGCGCGATTGACGGCGAGTTCTGGTTTCTGGAGGAGTTCCCAGCGTCCGTGGACGACTGAGCCGAGCCGGCGCCTACCAGCGGATCAGTCGCCCCGCAGCCGAGGAGCAGCAACGGCGCTATCCTTCCGCCGAAGTGGCCGCCCCCACGATCTTCGAGACCTGCCGACCACGCGAGGACATCCTCCGCGGAGCGGTGGCCGACGCCGACTTCGCCGCCGATCTCGCCTCGGTCGTCAGCGGCGGTGGCAGTCCAGCCTACGTCGATCCCGCGCGGTTCTTCGCCAACACATACCCCACTCGCGGGCTGCAGAGCCTGCTCGCGAACGTCTGCCGGCGACTGAGCGGAGCCGGCGGCGAGGCCGCAGCCATCTTCCGCCTCGACACGTCCTACGGCGGCGGCAAGACCCACGGACTGATCGCGCTGGTCCACGCGGCGCGCGGGATGGAGGGCGTTGCCGAAGCCTCCGAGTTCCTCGACCCGGCCCTGCTGCCCGCCGGGAAGGTTCGCGTGGCGGCGTTCGACGGCGAGAACGCCGACCCGGCCAACGGCCGGGCGCTCGGCGACGGCACCCTCGCCTACACGCCGTGGGGCGAGATCGCCTACGCGCTCGCGGGCGCTTCCGGCTACGAGCGCGTGCGCAACAGCGACCAGATGCGGGCGGCGCCCGGCGCCGGAACTGTCCAGGAACTGTTCGGCGGCGAGCCGACCCTCATCCTGCTCGACGAACTCTCGGTCTACCTCCGCAAGGTCCGGCGTCTAGACGACGCGAGGGACCAGTTGACCGCCTTTCTGACCTCGCTGTTCAAGGCCATCGAGAGCACACCGAACGCGGCTCTCGTCTACACCTTGGCGATCGGCAAGGGAGACGGCGGCGCGTCGGACGCCTACAGTGAGGAGAACCGCTTCATCGCCGACCAGATGGCGGAGGCCGAGAGCGTCTCCGCCCGCAAGGCGACACTGCTCAACCCGACCGCGGACGACGAGACGATTCAGGTGCTGCGGCGGCGTCTATTCGAGAGCATCGATGCGGATGCCGGCGCCTCGGTCGCCGACGACTACCGCAGACTGTGGTCCGCTCAAGCTGGCTCCCTCCCCGCTTCGGCCAACCACTCCGAAGTCGTGGAGGCCCTACGCGCGAGCTACCCGCTGCACCCCGAGGTCCTGGAGACCCTGACCGGCAAAACGGCGACACTCGCCACCTTCCAGCGCGTCCGCGGCATGCTTCGACTGCTGGCGCGCACGGTCGGCCAACTCTGGGCCGAACGACCCGGCGACGCGACAGCAATCCATCTGCACCATATCGACCCGGGCCATGAGCCGATCCGCCAGGAGATCCTCACGCGCCTGGGCCAGGACCGCTACGCCCCGGCCATTGCCAACGACGTCGCCGGTCCGGCCGGCAGGAAATCGCTCGCCCAGGAAATCGACGCCGCCCACCACGGTGGCCTGGCTCCGTACGCGGAGTACGCGGCGCGCACCATCTTCATGCATACGCTGGCATTCAACGACCCCCTCAAGGGGCTGGCGCCCGACCGGCTGCGCTACTCGATGCTGGGACCAGCCCTCGACATCAGCTTCATCGAGGACGCGCGCAAGAGGTTCGTCGCCGAATCCGCCTACCTGGACGACCGCCCCGCCGCTCCGCTGCGCTTCCTGGCCGAAGCGAACCTGAGCCAGATCATCCGGCGTGAGGAACAACACGTCGACGGCGGCGAGGCCCGCGCCGAACTGAACGATCGCATCCGCCGGATCTTCGAGGGCCCGGTCTTTGACGCGATCACCTTCCCCGGAGGACCGTTCGACGTGCCGGACGAAGTGGGCGACGGAAAGCCCAAGCTCGTCGTCCTGTCCTACGACGCCGTGTCGGTTGGGCCGACGGTCGAGGAGGCGCCCGACCTGACCGAACGCATCTTCTCGCGCAAGGGCGCCGAAAGCGCCGCGCTCAGAGCCCTGCGCAATCACCTGGTGTTCGTCGCGGCCGAGGAAGCCCGCAAGTCGAACATGCAGGACCGGAGCCGCCGTCGTCTGGCGCTGCGCGAACTGAAGAAGGCCGAGCGGCTGGCCGAACTGGCCGAACACCAGCAGGATCAGGTGCGCGAACAGCACCGGCGTTCCGAGCAGGAGCTGGCGGTCGCCATCCAGCAGGCATACCGGCACGTCTTCTACCCCTCCCGCAACCGCCTCGGAAGCCGCCTCGTGGACCTTGCGCACACGGCCATCGACATGCAGTCGTCCTCGGAGAGCCCCGGCGCCGGCCAGCGGCAGGTCGTCCGCGCGCTGCGGGACCTCGGCAAGCTCCGCCTGTCGGAAGACCAGCCCGACTCCCCCGCCTACGTGCGCGACCGAACGCCGCTCAAGAAGGGGCAGATCTCGACCGGCGCGCTGCGCGACGAGTTCCGGCGCGACCCGGGCCTTCCCATGCTCTCGGGCGACGACGTCTTCGTGCGCGGAATCCGCCGGGGCGTGGAATTCGGCGAGTACGTCTACCAGCGCGGCGAACTCCTGTTCGGCCCCGGCGACCCGGCGCCGACCATCGAGATCGACGAGCAGTCGATGATCTTCACCATGGCCTACGCCAGGAACGAACTGATCTGGCCCCGGCCGAGCAAGGAGGAACCGGAACCAGGCACGCTCAGAGAAGTCCCCGAGGCGCCCGCCGGCGGAGAGACCTGGCTCAAGCCGGCCCCGACCGGACCGACCGCGCCAGCCGAGTTTTCTGCCGAGGGACCGTTCGGCGAGGCGCTGATCAAGCTCTGGGAGCAGGCGCGCGACCGGCAGGTCGATGCCCTCGCAGCCCTGACGATCCGGATGTTCGAGGCGCGAGACGCCTTCCCCATGGTGAACGCGGTCAACGCGGTGGCCGGGGCGACCAAGACGATTCGCCTCGAAGGTGGCTACGAGACCCGCGAAGACGGTTCCTTCGAGTTGGCGTTCAGCGGTCCGCCCTCCGACGCACAACCGGTCCGCGAGTTCCTCCAGCCGCAGTTCCGGGACGCCGCCACGTCGACGATCGAAGCCTCGTTCACTCTGGAGTTCGCAGACGGCCTGCCGCTGGACGGCGACGAGCCTGAGCAACTCGCCGACCAACTCACGCGGTTTGCTGGAGGCGCCGCGCACGTCTCGGCATCGGCCCAGGCCAAGCCGGCGAACCCGCCACCGGCAAGCGATGGACCTGAGACCGGCGGAGACGCGGAATGACGCCGCATCCGCAACACACGGCCAAGGTCCAGACAATCGACCCGCGACGCGCAGCGCCCAGCTACGAGTTACGGGTCCGCAGGCTGGGCGCGGCCCTCTCGCTGTACGAAGTCTGGCAACTTCCGGCCGCCGCAACGCCGCACATCGCCGCGCCAACCCGCGTCGCCGGCATCAAGGGCCGCAACCTGGAACTGGTCGAACACCGCGTCCTCCGCCGACTGGCCCAGGCCGGCGTCAAACTCGCCCGGCCCGCAGGTGAACCGATGCCTGGCCTGCCCCTGAGCGAAGATCTCGCCCTCCACCTGGGTCTCACGTTCCGCGCACTCGCCCCCATGCGAAGCCGGGAACGGATACGCGCCGTCGCCGAAGGCATCGAACGGATGGACCGCGAGGAGGCTGCCTACTGGCTGGGCATGGCGATGCACCGGCGGCGGCCGAGGCGGGTTCTGGCGGCTCTGCGGATGTTGTTGACGGAGCCGAATCCGTGAAACCCTTGAGGCACCTACGCCCGCCAACGAATCACCACCCATCGGGCCACATCGACGGCGAATCCTGTTGGCCTTGAGGCGCCGCGAAGTGAACAAGAACCCACCATCGGAGCGTCCTGACGAGCCGCTGAGCCTCCCATTCCGGCCCAGAGCCCGGCTGCTCCAGCTCCTCGGCGACCAGCTCATCGGCTCCGCGCGCCTAGCTGTCTTCGAACTCGTCAAGAACGCCTACGACGCCGATGCCGAGACTGTCACGGTCACTCTCCAGGACATGGAGACTCCAACGGCCTCGATTCTCGTCATGGACGATGGCGAAGGTATGTCGCTCGACGTCATCCGGGACATCTGGCTCGTCCCCGGACACGACCACCGGGAGCGCCAACGCAAGGCAATGAAGCGCACGTCCAAGGGGCGACTACCGTTGGGAGAAAAGGGGGTCGGACGATTCGCTGCGCACAAGCTGGGCAACCGCATCGAGGTAATCACTCGGTCGTCTGGCCATCCGGAATGTGTCGTGGAGATCAACTGGGCGAACCTCATCGCACAACGCGACCTCTCTGATGCTCTGGTCGAAGTCTCAACCCGCGACCCGGTGGTGTTCCGAGGCGCTGAAAGCGGCACGCGCATCAGGATCTCTGAGCTTCGGGATGACTGGACTCGTGGCGAGCTGCGCAGGCTGCAGCGCCAGATCACGGCAATCGCTTCTCCCTTTGGCGATCGGTCCGATCGGTTCACCGCCAAGCTGGAGGCACCGGGCCACGACGACTGGTTGGGCGACATCCCAGACGCGACGGCGATGCTGCAGCGGGCGCTGTGGACATTCCACTTCCGCTTCGACGAAGGCCGCTTCGACTGGGAGTACCGTTTTCTAGGCGTCCCAGGACTACCCCTCGAAGCCCGGGCAACCGAGGGGCGTTCCGAACGTCTGCTGGTCGCCTCCGAACGAGAACTGGACGAGTTCGGCATCGGCCTCGCCTCCAAGGGGAGCAGACCCAGACCTGTCGTTGCCCCAGCAGCCATCGCAGACGGCATCGGGCCAGTGGAAGGTCACTTCCACATCTTCGACCGCGACCGCGAGGTTCTCAACCTCTTCGGGGAGAGCCAGCTCCTGCAGCACTACTTGAACGAGAACGGCGGAGTTCGGATCTATCGCGATGCCATTCGGGTATACAACTACGGCGAGCCCGACGACGACTGGCTGGGCTTGGACCTGCGTCGGATCAACAAGCCGACACACTTCGTCAGCCGGAACATCGTCATCGGAGCTATCGACCTGTCGCTGGCGGAGAGCAGCGGACTGCAAGAGAAGACGAACCGGGAGGGCTTCGTCGAGAACGACGTTCAGCGACGACTGAAGCAGATCGTCCTGGGTGCGATCACGCCCCTCGAGGCCGAACGCTGGAAAGACAAGGAGCGGATCAGGGCACTCACGTCAACTGGCCGGTCACCGGAGACACGCGGCTTCATCCGACCTCTGGAGAAGCTGCACTCCGAAGCACAACGATCCGAGAACGCCGCCGAACTGGCGCGCCTGATCAAGGAAGTAGAACGCGACTACAACGAGCTGAAGGACACAATGCTCCGGGCCGGGCTTTCCGGAGTCGGTCTGGCCGTCCTGTTCCACGAGGTCGAACATGGCGTGCGCCAACTCTGTGCGTTGATCGAGTCCGGCGCCGAGCGCGCCGCCATCCGCCTCAAAGCCCGGGAGCTTGCGCGCGTTCTGGACGGCCTTACCGAGCTGCTGCGGAAGGGGCCAAGCAAGATCCACAGCCTAAGCCGACTGGTTCGACGTGGCACTGAGATCAGCAGCGTTCGGTTCGACAAACACAAGGTGCGTCTGCACTGCCCCGCAATGGCCAACAGTGCCGAGACGCTCCAGTCGAACTTCAGCTTCGGTCTCGCCCTTGGCGCTCTGAACAACCTGATCGACAACTCAATCTACTGGCTGAAAGTCCGGTGGCCCGACCCGACCTCGAGGTCTTCCGGCCGCGCAATCCACATCGGTCTTCGGGAAGATCTTCATGGAGGACCCGCCGTGGTAGTGGCCGACAACGGGCCTGGCTTCCAGGATCCGCCCGCCGACTTGGTGCGTCCCTTCTTCAGTCGCCGCCCGAGGGGCATGGGGCTCGGTCTCTACTACGCCAACCTCGTGATGGAACTATGCCACGGCAGGTTGGTTTTTCCAGATCGCGAAGAAGCTCGCGTACCCCCCGAGTTCGACGGTGCATCAGTGGCCATGGTGTTTCCCAGGGAGGCTTCTCAGTAGTGTTTCACCCGCCCAGATTCGTCCTGATAGACGACCAGTCAGAACACTTGGACGCGATCCTCGATGTCTTTCGGCAACTCGGGACCCCCTGCCTCGGCATCACCTACGACGCGGAGCGAGGTCTCGGCGAGAACGCCAGCAGTCTCTTGAGCCAAGTTCGCGTGCTGTTTCTGGATCTGCACTTGACCGATATGCTGGCGACCACGGACGATTCCAGGCACTTCGGCACGATCGCGGGGATCCTTCAAGCCAACATCAGTCCAACAGGCGGTCCGTTCCTTCTGGTGATCTGGACATCCTACGGGCATGAGGTCGAGGGACTCCGGCGGTACTTGGACGAAGCACTGCGAGACTCCGCGCCGCACGCACGCCCGCTCGCCGTCGTTCGTCTGAGCAAAGACCGCTACATCGACAAGAACACCGGCGCGACACTCTCCGACCGTGCCGAGTCGCTGCACGCGGCCGTCGTCGAAGCCGTGAACGAGATTCCACAGCTCGCCGCCTTGGTTCAGTGGGAAACCGACGTTCAGGCCGCGACGGGGGCTACGCTGGCCGCGCTGGTGGAGAGCATCCCCAACGGCGGCACGGATTCCGCTCCGGTGACTGATGGCCTCAGCGATCTGCTCACCCGACTAGCCGTTGCATCAGCAGGCGAAGTACATTCGAGGCAAGACCCACGCGGCGCGGTCGGCGCTGCCCTTACTCCCCTTCTCGCTGATCGGGTAGCCCATCAGGAGACATCGCTGGCTGCGATGGAGAAGTGGTCCAACGCGTTGAGCGACGGGAGCAATTCCGGCGTCCAATCCGGGTCGGCGGCAGCGCTGAACCGAATGCTCCACCTGGCCCTGCAACCGGCCGAAGACGTACGGCCGGACGCTTGGGGAACCGTGGTCGAGTTCCCGACTTCTGAATGGAACGACGAATGCCTGAACCGCCGGTTCGGAGTCACACCGCAGTCTCTCCTTGCCGACGAGTTCAAGATCCAGGCCGAGCAACACGCGGATCAACGACCTCGCTTGATTCGCGTCGGTGCCGTCTGCGACTACGCGCAAAGCCGCCCAGGACCTATCTCCTACTTCTTCGGCATCGAGACGCCCCCCAGACGCGCAAAACAACTCCCTCAGTCCGTCTGGAGGTCGCCCCCTCTCCTCCTTGACCCCTCGCAGGGTGTGTTTCAGCTCGAAGTGAACACCCGCTTCGTCGTCACCACAACCTCCGAACAGGTGAGAGAGTGGCGTCCCGTCTACCGACTCCGCGAGCAACTGCTGATGCACCTGATCTCGCACGGCAGCAACCATCTGTCCCGACCAGGCCTCCTGGCTCTGTAACCGGGGGGCAGACGAGCGGCTACGCCACCTTCAGCCGCCCAGAACATGCTGACGCACTCGTCGGCGCGGCATCGACGTTCCGCCCCTGCTTGCCAGTATGTCCCTGGAGGACGGCACCGCTGCTGATCGCTGAGCCGACCAAGGCCACGACCGCCGCTTCCATCACCGGAGGGCAGACACAGTTCCCGAGCAGCTTGATCCGGTCCCGCCGGGAACCACGGTCCAGAACCAGCTCGTCACCGAACCCCATCGCCTGGGCCAACTCGGCAGGCTGGAGCATCCGCAGCGTGAGCCCGTCCGGGCCAGGCTCGCAAAGCCCAAACCGATCAAGCGTGGTCACGGTCCGAAGCGGCACAGTGAGGGGCTGCCAGCCTCCCGCTCCGTCGTTTCCGTAGTAGACGATCAGGAAAGACTCGTCCGTACCCAACGCCTTTACCGCGCGCTCGGCTCGCGCGAGCGTGGCCTTCGCCCTTCCGGCTTTCTTGAGCGGTAGGCACCGCCAGCTACCCGGCGCACCCAGAATCCCACGGGCGGAAGGCTTACGCCCTGGCCGCTTCGAGATACGCCTCGGTGGGTCCGCATCTCGGTCGCACAAGAGAAACAACCTTCGCCGCCGCTGCCGCACGCTGAAGTCGGCCGCGTCGAGCACATGCTCCGCAACCCGATAGCCCGCTCGCCGAAGAGCGGCGAGGAACTCCTCGTACCGATGCCACCGCCGCATGTTGACCACGTTCTCCACCACAACCCACCGTGGTTCCATCGCTCTCGCATAGCGGACGACCTCGAAGGCGGTGTTCCTGCTGTCATCGCAGCGGGGCCGAGACCCACGGGCGCAACTGTGGCTCGTGCACTCGGGCGAAGCGAGGAGCAGGTCCACAGGGCCGAGCTCGGTCGCGATGCGCCCCGGATCCTGATCCTGGGTCTTGGACGCGAGGACCGTTGCCGAGGGGAAGTTCCGAGAAAAGACCTCGGTCGCCAGGGGCCAGGCGTCAATACCGCCGACGACGGTCGCACCTGCGGCGGCCGCACCACGACTGCTACCGCCCAGACCGCAGAACATGTCGAAGGCGCGGACCATCTCTCCCCCGGTTTCATCGTTCACGGGCGGCGCCGTCAGTGCAGGGCAGCGGGCGGCGCGGACCTCCGCTCCCGCCCTACGCCGTGCCGCATGGAGCGTATCAGCCCGCCGATGCGGTCGGTCCGCGACCGTAGGCGAACCAACGGTTCGCCTACGGTAAACGTGGCGGACCCAGGAACGCCGTCAGCCGCTCCACCAGTGCCGGGTCGCTCTCGATCTCGCACTCCCACGCGACGAAGACCCGCCAGCCGTCCCGCGCCAACGCCTCTCGAACGCGGCCGTCCCGCTCGACATTCGCCGCGAACTTCCCCTCCCAGAAGCTGCGGCGTGACTTGGGCGTGTAGGTCTTGGAGCAACCGTGGCGATGCCAGTAGCACCCGTGGACGAACACCGCGGCGCGGCGCTTCGAGAAGACGATATCCGGCCTACCGGGAACGCCGCTGGCGTGCGTGCGGTACCTGTAGCCCAATGCGTGCAGCGCCTGCCGAACGGCCAGTTCGGGCTTGGTATCCCTGCCTCGAATTCGGCCCATCAGTGCGCTGCGCGCCGCTGGCGTCAACGTGTCGGCCATCCGCATCCCCTCCACGAACGGCAATAGCAGACCGAGTCTGCCACGCAGGACCGCCGAAGCTTGAATAGCCGCTATTCTCCGCACACAGTGACTTGGTTCTCCATCCTGCGGCTACTTGAGAACTGCGGGACGGTGTCTGGCCGACGAGCTGCAACGCGGAACGTCTCACACCAACCTCCCCGTGCCTGCCGGTGCCAACCGCAAAGTACCCGGCCCGCCGCCAAAGCAGGCCGCCGGCTGGCCCGGGCGACGCGTTCCACCAGGAAGCGGCCATGAAACTCGCCTCCGTAGAAATCGAGAACTACCGGGCCATCGAACGCTTGGTGCTGAAGCCCGATTCGGAGCTCACGGTCCTGTTCGGCACGAACGGGTGCGGCAAGACGAGCGTGCTCAGCGGCATCGCGATGGGACTGGGGACGATCCAGAACTTCTTGCGGCCGAAGGAGGACCGCGTTCGGTTCCTGAAGACCGACCGCCGGGACGGCGCTCGATCGATGCGCGTCGCCGTGACGACGACCGACGGCATGTCGTGGCAACGCGAAGAGACCGGGCGGCAATTCGCCCGAATCTCGGAGAAGAAGCACGGCCCTGGAAAACGAATGGGAGCACTCTTGCTGGAGGCTGTCCTGACGCTCGACGAGGCAGAACCCCGGGACCTGCCCATCGGGGCCTACTACGACACGGACCGGGTCGTCCTCGACGTGCCTCAGCGCCGGCGCGGCTTCGAGAAGGGGTTCGACCGAGTGGATGCCTGGCACGGGGCGCTGTCAGCGCAAACCGACTTCCGGCACTTCTTCCAGTGGTTCTACGCCAAGGAGAACGAAGAACTCCGGGCGCTGCGAAGGCTCGCCGCCAAGGGAACGGCGGTGAGCCACGAGAGCACGTCGCGGGAACTTCGAGCCGTACGGACCGCCATCTCGTCCATGGTCGGCGGCGTCGACGATCCGAGAATCGAGGCGAACCCCCTTCGCTTCGTCGTCACTCTCGAGCAGGAGTCGGGCCGATCCGAAGACCTGACAATCAACCAACTGAGCGGAGGCTGTCGCGCCGTGTTGACCCTCGCAGCCGACCTCGCCCGGCGAATGGCACAGGGCAATCCGCACCTCGAAGATCCGCTGCAATCCGAGGCGGTCGTCCTGATCGACGAGATCGAACTGCACCTTCACCCCTCATGGCAGCAGCGGGTCTTGGGTGACCTGCGGCGTACGTTCCCCAACGCGCAGTTCATCGTCTCTACGCACAGCCCCCAGGTGCTGACGACGGTGGAGCCGAAGCACATTCTGGAGTTGGTCGACGACGACGGGCGTATCGTGGCCAGAGCGCCGGCGTCGAGCACGTTCGGCGTGGAGGCGGGGGACGTCCTGAGCACCGTGATGGGCGTCGACGAACGCCCGGACAACTGGTACACGACGGCGCTCAACGCGTACCGTCGCCTGGTGAGCAGCGATCAGGGAGAGTCGGAGGAAGCTCTGGCGTTGCGAGCGAAGCTGGAAGGCGAATCGCCCGACGACCAGGCGCTCATCCGGGCGGACCTGGAGATCCGCCAGCGCAAGATGCTCCAGCGGATGGCAGAGTCCGAGTGAAACCGATCCGGGCGATCGACGAGCCCTCGCGGGGGCTCGCGGACTACTTGCGCCTCGTTGGCGACGGCGCAGGCAGTGGGACGATCTGGTGGATGTCTCCGCTGACGTCTCGAACGAGGCCGCGATGACCACCTGGGTCCGCACCGTTCTGACGCCGGACGAACTCGGCCGACTCGCACCGTTCTTCACCACGTCCCGTTCCTACTTCGGGCCGGCGGGCGAGCGCATCCTCGCACGGCAGCCGCGGGGGTGGATCTGAACGATGACCGACACGCGCCTGATCGAGCGGTGGCTGCCGATCGCCGAACTGGGCGAGGAATCGGCCCGCGAGCGCAGGTCGATGACCGCGCTACCGCCTACTTACTACTTGCACGTCTGGTGGGCCAGGAGACCGCTGGTCGCTTCGCGTGCTGCCGTACTGGCGTCCCTGTTGCCGGAAGACGCGGACCGAGATCGTCTCCTTCATGTCCTGGGGATTCACGGCGACCCGGTTGTTGCGAGGTCGAGAATCGACAACGCTCGGAGAACCGGCATCCGCGTCAAGGACCCTTACGGCTACGACCGCGCCTTCAAGTACGTTCCGGGGCCGGCTGACGTCGAATGGCTCGCGGCCCAGCGGACTCCCACCATGGACGATCCCACGGTGCTCGATCCCACTGCGGGCGGCGGGAGCATTCCGTTCGAAGCGGCCCGGCTCGGCCTTCCGGCCCTGGCAAACGACCTGAACCCCGTTGCGGCCCTGATCATGAAGGCGACGGTGGAATGGCCGGCAGCCTGGCCTTCCGACATCGGCGCCATGTTCGAGGAGCTGGCGCAGCGCTGGCGGCTGCAACTGGAAGAACGACTGTCCGACCTCTTCGCGCAGCACGACTCTCCCGAACGTGTAGACGTCACGTACCTCTGGGCCCGCACCGTCTCCTGCCCCTACTGCAACGGTCTCGTGCCGCTCTCGCCGAACTGGCGGCTAGCGTCCGGTGGAACGGGTGTGCGGCTGCGGCCCGAAGTCGGAGACGGCCCCGAAACCGCAGGCCGGATCTGTTCGTTCGAGATCGTGGAGTCGGCCGGGGAACATTCGGCGGGAACGGTCGCCCGAGGCGACGGGACGTGCCCGTTCCCAGACTGCGGCCGGGTGATCGACGGGAAAGAGATCAAGCAGCAGGCGCAGACCGGCCGCATGGGCGAGCAGCTCTACGGCGTCGTGTACAAGCAACTGAACCGGACGCGGACGAAGACCGGAAAGACCCGCGAGAAGTGGGTACGCGGCTACCGGGCGCCGAGGCCCGAGGACGACAACTCGGCGGAGATCGCCGAACGCCTCGCCGAGAAGATGCCGGCATGGGAGGCGTTCGACATCGTTCCGAACGAACGATTCCCCGAGGACGGGAACGACACCCGGCCTATCCAGTACGGGATGCCGCTCTGGCGCGACCTGTTCTCGCCAAGGCAGCTGCTCTGCCACGGCACGAGCGTCGAGATCTTCCGCGAGATGCTCGAAGCCGATCAATCGATCCAACCGCTCGACGGCGCCAAGAAAGCAGCCTATGGCTATCTCGCCGTGACACTCGATACGCTCCTGAACTACAACAACCGAGCGGGGCGTTGGGACAACACCACCGGTCGAGTGCGCTCGAAGTTCGACAGGCATGACTTCGCCTTCGTGTGGTCCTACGCAGAGATGGCGCCGCTGGCCGCCGCTGTCGGCTACGACTGGGCTATCGAGAAGACGGCCAAGTGCATCAAGGAACTCGTCCAGCTACTCGATTCGAACGTCAGTTCGGCAAACGGCCCCCTATTTGCCCGCGGTTCCCCCTCCACGACTAATGCCGATAGGGAACCGGCCCCGATCACGATCACTTGGAAGCCAGCCGACAGCCTCGACCACATCGACGACGCCTCGATCGACGTCGTCGTGATGGACCCGCCTTACTACGACAACGTAATGTACGCCGAGCTCTCGGACTTCTTCTACGTATGGCTCAAGCGCACGGCCGGTCATGTGCTGCCGGAACTGTTCCGTCGGCAACTGACCGACAAGGAGAACGAAGCAGTCGCCAACCCGGCGCGGTTCCAAGGCAAGAAGGGCGCTCGGGCGCTCGCCGGCCGCGACTACCAAGAGCGCATGGCGGCGATCTTCAAGGAATGCCGGCGCGTCCTGAAGCCTGACGGCATCATGACCCTGATGTTCACCCACAAGGCGACAGGCGCCTGGGACGCCTTGACCACCGGCCTGATGGCGGCCGGATTCCGGATCACGGCATCCTGGCCAATCAACACGGAGGCCGGCGGCAGCCTGCACATCAAGGACAAGGCGGCCGCCAAGAGCACTATCTTCCTTGTCTGCCGGCCGCCAGACGACCGGCAGGCAGCGGAACTCCGCGACGGCGCAACGTACTGGGAAGACGTGGAACCCGAAGTCGCCAAGGCGGTCCGAGCTCGCGTCGGCGAGTTCCAGGAGGCCGGAATAGGCGGCGTCGACCTGTACCTCGCCTGCTTCGGCCCGGCATTGCAGCGGTTCTCCGAACACTGGCCGCTGCGGCGCGGCACGCCCCGGGAACAGCCCGCCAGCGCCAGGCGGCGAGGCCGCCAGGCAACGCTACAACTGGAAGAACACGACCCTTACGCCGTCACGCCCGAGGACGCGCTCGACGTCGCCCGGCGCGAAGTGAAGAGCTGGCGGCTGGAGCAGTTGACCCACCTGAAGGCGAACGTCGATCTCGACCCGGCGACCGCCTTCTTCGTTCTGGCCTGGGACGCCTTCAAGGCCCCGGTGTTCTCCTACGACGAGGCCCTGCGGCTGGCCCGCGCGACCGGCGCCGAAGTCGACCGTGAGATCGTCGGCCGGCTGGCGCTGAAGAAGGGCGCCAACGTTCACCTCTGGGACAGCGAGCAGCGCGCGGCTCGCGGCGCTCTGGGACCCGCGGACGGCGCCTTGGGGATGATCGACGCTCTTCACCACGCCGCCCACATGGCGCGGAACCGGTCGCTGGAAGAGGCGCGCGACCTGCTCGAGCGGGCGCTGATCGACGACGATCCGCTCTTCCTCGCCGCGTTCGAGGCCGTGCTCGAGGTGCTCCCGGTTTCCACGACCTTCACCGGCGTCGCGCTGAAGGGCGAGATCGCCGCGTCCAGCAACGACTTCGAGGCCCTCTACAACCTCCGCCGCTTCGCCTTCGCGAACCGCATCGACGAGCCGGAGCAGATCGCTATCTGGCAGCAAGACGCCGACTGAGCCGAGACCGCAAAGGAGCTGTCACGGGGGTCACAACGCCGTTTAGCTTTAGCCAAGCCCCGTAGGCCCGACGACCGGGGGGCTGCCTTCTCCCGATCGTCGGTGCCCCGCCGGCCCATCGCCCTCCTACATTGGGAGTCGCCGAGATCCGTGCACGCTCTGGCTGCGTCTCGCGGGTGCCGCCGCGCTTGGGGCGCGACAGTATTGTCTTGACGGCTTCGACGGCTTCCTTCTTGGAGAAGATGTAAAGTGTGCGGTCATCAGCGACGGCACCCTGCCAGACCCCTGTGCCGGCCCGACCGGTGCCGTCAGTCAAGTAGACTTTCGAGGAGCCATGAATGCCCCAACGGAAGACGCCTCCGCGCCCGAAACCGAAGACACGGCCAGCACCGACGGTAGGGAAACGCGAGGTTCCGCTTCAAGGCGACCAGGGGAAGGGACAGCCTCCGGCACAAGTGCGGGACCCGCTGCCACCGCCGACAGAGAAGAAGAAAGGCTGAACCGGGCATCGGCACTGCTGTTCGGAGTCCGAAGGTCGGTTCGCTACCACGGCCGACGACAGGCGTGGTTCGAGGGTTTGCACAACGTGTCGCTCGCGGTCAGTCTGGCTCTGACGGGCGGGGCGGCAGTCCTCTTCTTCCAACAACAGGGTATCCTGACCTACACGAGCTTCGCCGCCGGTATCGTCTTGGCGCTCAACTTGGTGGGAGGGTTCTCACGGAGAGCGGCCAACCACCATCAACTGGCAACGCGGTTCTCCGTCCTGGAATCGAAGCTCGTACCCCTGCGGCCCCTGGAGGCCGCCGAGTACCAGCCGCTGATGCGCGAGCGACTGGAGATTGAGGCCGCCGAACCGCCGCCGTTGATGCTCCTAAACACACTGTGTCACTACGAACTGATACGGGCAACGCGAGAAGACCTCCGAGAACACGCCAAGAAGCAGGTCGCGTCCATACCACCACTGAGACTCGCCCTCCGAAACGTCCGAAGTCAAGCCGAGTACGTGACCTCGAAACTCGAATAGCCCCAAGCCGGGCGGCGAAGTCCCCACCGGCCGGTTGTACGGCGGCCCGGGCTTGGCTGAACAGTGTTTGTACCCCCCGTCACTCTGCGCGGCTATACTCCCCCGGTGACCCACCCTGAACCAGTTCCCGGGAGAGCGGACACCGTTGCCCAGCCCCGGAAGGCGTCGACACCCACGGTCGTCTCCCGGATCGCTCTGCTGAAGAACTTCGACGAGGTCAGCCAAATCGTCGAAGGCGAGGGGACACGCATGGCCATCCGCGAGGACGGCAGGACGATTGCCGGACTGGTCTCAGGAAGCGACCTGAAGGCCCTCGACGCGCTCGAAGATCTGCTGGACGAGTTGGACGCCCGCGATGCGCTCGCGGACTATCGCGCGAACGGCGGCGCCAGCTTCGAGGAGGTCGGGTCCGAGTTCGGGCTTTGACGTAACCGATCTGCCGGCTGCCACGTTGGCGGGCTAGAGCCGGCGGGTTCCCCGATGTTGAGCGAGCACGACTGGCGGCTGAAGTACACGCCGGAGGACGGCAACCTCGTTCGCGTCTTCTACCTCCCGGCGCTTGAGGACGCGGCCTGCTACGACCGCCTGACCGGTTACTTCAAGGCCGGCGCTCTGACCTTGGCGGCGCGAGGCATCGAGGGGCTCGTCCGCAACGCCGGCCGCATGAGGCTGCTCGTGGGCTGTACCCTCGATCCGCCCGAGATCGAAGCGATCGAACGCGGCGAGACCCTGCGCGACGCGGTCGAGCGGCGTATGGGCGGCATCCCGCTCGAACCGACCGACCAGGAGTCGGCCGACGCCCTGGAACTGCTCGCCTGGATGGTCGCGGGCGGCCACCTGGAGGTGAAGGTGGCGGTTCCCTGCGATGCCAACCGGCGGCCGATCCCGTCCGACGGCATCTTCCATGAGAAGTCCGGCGTAATCGAGGACCGAGTCGGCGACCGGATCGCCTGGACAGGCAGCCTGAACGAAACCGCGGCAGGTTGGCGCCAGAACTGGGAGAGCATCAGCGTCTACAAGAGTTGGGGCGAAGGCTCGGAGCCTGAGCGGGTGCAGCGAGAGCAGGCGAACTTCGACCGCCTGTGGGCCGACGAATCGCCCCATGTCGTCGTGCTGGAGGTGCCGGAGGCCGCGCGACGGGATCTGCTGCGGTTCATGCCGGAGAGCGACAAGCCCGCCCGGTTGAAGCGCGCCGAGGCGGCACCGCCGACCGACGAGGCGCCGCCCGCTCCCGTTGCCGAACAGCCGGCACCGCCGACCCAACCGACGCCGGACCTGCGGGACCGCGTCTGGTCGTTCATCGAGAAGGCGCCCTCCCTGCCCGGCGGCGGCCGGCGGGTCGGCGAAGCCACGGCGGCGGTGACTCCATGGCCGCATCAGGTCCGGGCCTTCGAGAGGCTCTACGCTGACTGGCCTCCGCGCCTGCTTATCGCCGACGAGGTGGGGCTGGGCAAGACGATCCAGGCAGGCATGCTCCTCCGGCAGGCCTGGCTGGCCGGGCGCGCGAAGCGCTTTCTCATCCTCGCGCCCAAAGCGGTGTGCCGGCAGTGGCAGATCGAGCTGCGGGAGAAGTTCAACCTGAACTGGCCGATCTACGACGGGCGGCGGATCGTGCGCTACCCCTCGCCGGCTCTCCGCGGCGCGAACGAACGCGACGTCGGCCGGAACGACTGGCATCGGGAACCCGCCGTCATCGTGTCGAGCCATCTGATGCGCCGGAGCGACCGCGCGCGGAGCCTGCTCGAAGATGCCGAGCGGTGGGACATGGTCGTCGTGGACGAGGCCCACCACGCTCGCCGCCGTGAGGTCGGCAGCAGCCAGGGGAGGCAGCGGCCGAACGCGATGCTCCGCTTGCTCCAAGGGATCGCGCACAAGACCGAAGGACTGGTCCTGCTGACCGCCACGCCGATGCAGGTCCATCCGGTGGAGGTCTGGGATCTGCTGTCGCTTCTCGGCCTGCCGCCCGAATGGACCCAGGAGCGGTTTCTGAAGTTCTTCGAGGATGTCGAAGCGCCGAACCCGTCACACGAGGCTCTGAACCGGATCGCGGAGATGTTCCGGGCGGTCGAAGCTCGCTACGGCGCCACCGAGAGGGCCGTGGCGGAGCGCGCTTCCGGCCTTCGTTCGCTCGGCGCCGGCAAGGTGCTTAGAGCCCTGAGGAGCCCCTCATCCATCGCCCGGCGGCGGCTGGAGGCGCCGGAGCGAAGAGCCGCCGTGGCCGTCGCCCGAGCGAACACCCCCATCCGGCACAGAGTCTCGCGCCACACCCGCAAACTGCTGCGGAAGTACAGGGAACACGGCATGGTCGACGCGGCAATCGCGGATCGGCGCGTCGAGGACCGCATGGTGTCGATGAGCGCCGAGGAACGAGAGCTCTACGAAGCCGTCGGGGAGTACATCTCCAGCACCTACAACCGGGCCGAGGCCCGCGACCGGAACGCGGTCGGCTTCGTGATGACCACCTATCGCCGCCGCTTGGCGAGCAGCTTCCAGGCCCTCCGCAACACGCTCCAGGACCGACTGGAAGCCTCCAAGGACACCGGCCGCGAACGTCGTACCAGCCTGGACGAGGACGCCTTCGAGGACGAGATCCGCACCGAGAACTGGGACGCCGACGAGCTGGCCGAGCAGGAGCGCGCCGTCCTGCAGGCTGAGGAACAAGGCGCCATCGCGGACCTTCTCCGCGGGGCGCGGCGGCTCCCGCCCGACAGCAAGCTCGCCGCGCTCAAGGCCGAACTCGGCCGCCTCCGCGACGACGGCTACGCGCAGGTCATGGTGTTCACCCAGTACACCGACACGATGGACTTCCTGCGCGAGTCGCTCGGCACCGACCGGGGCGCGGCCAGACTGATGTGTTACTCGGGCCGCGGCGGCGAAGCGCCAACCGGCGGCGGCGACTGGCGCAAGATCGACCGCGACGAGGTCAAGCGACGCTTCCGGGACGGCGACGCCGACATCCTGCTATGCACCGACGCGGCATCGGAGGGCCTGAACTTTCAGTTCTGCGGCGCTCTCGTCAACTACGACATGCCGTGGAACCCGATGCGCGTCGAGCAGCGCATCGGCCGCATCGACCGCCTGGGCCAGCGGAGCGCGACCATCCAGATCGTCAACCTCCACTACGAAGACACGGTGGAGACCGACGTGTACCAGGCGCTGCGCGACCGAATCGGCCTGTTCGAGGCCGTCGTCGGCCGCCTGCAACCGATCCTGGCGGAACTGCCGCGCACGATCACGGGGGAAGTGCTCGCCGGCCGCGACGCATCCCAGTCTCTCCCCAACCGACTCCAGCACCGCGTAGAGGAGGCCGAGAGCGCCGGCTTCGATCTCGACGAGGTACTCGACGAGGACTTGGAGATGCCCGTGCTTCCAGAGTCGCCCGTGACTATGGCCGACCTCGACCGCGTCATCTCGCGGCCCGACCTCATGTCGCCCGGCGTCGAGGTCGGCGCAATGGGCGCCCGCGAGTACAGCCTGCTCGCGCCGGGCATGAAGGAAGCGCTCCGGGTGACGACCGACCCGGCGTACTACGAGGAGCATTCCGAGAGCGTGGAGCTGTGGTCGCCGGGGAACCCGCTGTTTCAGCCGGCGGAGCACGCTGTCGGAGAAGGTAGCGTCTGCACCGCAGATTCAGGGCCGCGCTCCCTTGGGGAACTTCTGGACACCGGATGACCGCATGGGGCCTTACCGGATAGCGATAGCCAAAGGTCTATACTTCGTCCTGGAGGAACGCCGCGCGTCGCCAAAGCGAGATCGCCATGAGCCTGACGGACACACACAGCAAGAACGGACGGACTCTCCTGGACCGGCCGACATACAACGCCTCGGAAGCAGCTCGACTCGCCGACCTGAAGCCGGATCGGGTACGCCGCTGGCTCCGTGGCTACTCCTACTCCCATGCTGGCGACATGCATCGTCAAGAGCCCGTCATTCGTCGACCCGGGCAACGGACGACGGCAACGTACGCGTCCTTCCTCGAACTCGTGGATCTGCTGTTCGTGAAGGAGTTCCTCAACGAGGGAATCTCGCTGCAGCAGCTTCGCCGAGCGCTGTCCGAGGCGGCCGACCTGCTCGGCGTAACTCACTTCGCCCGGCAGGTCTTCTTCACCGAGGGCCGAAGAATTCACCTTGAAGTGGGACAGAAGGGCGGCAAGGCCCTCCTGCAGCTCCTGTCCGGCGGCCAGTGGGTGATCGCCCCCGTCATCCTGGAACTCGCCAGACGGATCGATTTCGAGGAAACCAGTCAGCTCGCTACTCGTTGGTACCCACGCGGACAGACGGGGCGCATCGTCGTCGACCCGGCCATCGCCTTCGGCCAGCCCACGATCGCGGGCCATGGCATCGCCACGGCGAACGTCTTCGACCTCTACCAGGCGGAGGGTGGCGACATCGACGCGGTCTGCAGTTGGTGGGGGCTGAGCCGCGATGAAGCTGAGGCCGCCGTCGAGTTCGAGCGCGGTCTCGCTGCATGAGGTTCTTCATCGACGCGAACCTCAGCGAACAGCTTGCCCGAGGACTCAGGGAGTTTGGCGAGGATGCCGTCCACCTGAAGGAGCACTTCAGACAGGACGCAGCGGACGAAGTCTGGCTAAGGCTCATCGGCGAAGAGGGGTGGTTCCTCGTGACCCGCGACGACCGAATCCGCTGGAAGCCAGCCCAGAAAGAGGCACTCAGGAGGCACAAGGTAGGCACCTTCTTCCTCGCAGGGAAGAACCTCACCCGCTGGCAACTCGTCGTACAGGTCGTGCGGAACTGGAATCACATGAAGGAACTGGCCGCGAGCAAGCAGACGCCCTTCGCCTACCGAGTGCCGCCGTACGGAACGAGTGTCAAGTCCCTGCAGCTATGAGGCCCGCACCGCGGCCCAAAGGCCGACCCAGATGCTGTAGCACATGGCCAACAGCACCAGGGTGAACGGCAGGCCCGTCGAGACGGTCATCGCCCGCAGGGCGTCCAGCGCTCCCGTGCCGCCGACGAGGAGCAGGACCGCGGCGACGACGCCTTCAAGCGTGGCCCAGAAGACGCGCTGGCCGGTGGGCACGTCTTCCTTGCCGCCCGCGGTGATCGTGTCGATGACGAGCGAACCGGAGTCGGACGAGGTGACGAAGAACACGAGCACGAGCACGATGCCGACGAGCGACAGCACCGGGCTGAGCGGGAACTGCTCGACCATCCGGAAGAGCATGACCTCCTGGGCCGCGGACGCCACCGGCGCCGTGCTGTCCGCGATCGTCTCGGAGATCGCCGTGCCGCCGAAGGCCGCCATCCACACGATCGACAGCAGGGTCGGGATGAGAATCACGCACACGACGAACTCGCGCACGGTGCGGCCGCGGGAGACTCGGGCGATGAACATGCCAACGAACGGCGACCAGGACACCCACCAGGCCCAGTAGAACGTGGTCCAGTCATGCGAGAAGCCCGTATCCTCGCGGCCAAGCGGCGTCGCCAGGGGGACGAGGTTCGCGCCGTAGGCCAGCGCACCCCTGGCGGCGGTGACCAGAATCTCGCCGGTCGGACCGATCGCGATGACCGCTAGCAGCAGGACCAGGGCGAGGGTCATGTTGACTCCCGACAGCACCTTGATGCCGCGGTCGAGGCCGCGCACCACCGAAACGACGGCGAGCGTCGTGATGACGCCGATCAGCAGCACGGCGGCCAGACCGCCCGTACCCCAGCCGTAGAGCAGGTTGAACCCGGCCAGGGCCTGGGTGGTTCCCAGCCCAAGCGACGTCGCCAGGCCGAACAGGGTGGCGAACACGGCGAGGACGTCGATCAGGTGTCCCCACCAGCCGCGTACCCGGTCTCCCAGAATCGGGTAGAAGGCCGAGCGCAACGTGAGCGGCAGGCCGTGGTTGTAGGCGAAGAACGCCAGCGCCAGAGCGACGACCGCGTAGATCGCCCACGGGTGCAGGCCCCAGTGGTAGATCGTCGCCGCCATCGCGAGGTCGCGCGCGGCCATCGCGTCACCGGCGGCGCCTCCCAGCGGCGCGGCATCGCCGCGCAGGCCGTCGCCGTCCACCACCGGCCCGTCCAGGGCGGCGCCGAAGTGGGAGAGCGGTTCCGAAACGCCGAAGTACATCAGGCCGATGCCCATGCCGGCGGCGAACAGCATCCCGAACCAGCCCAGGTAGGAGAACTCCGGCTTCGCGTCCGGGCCACCCAGCCGCACCCTGCCGACCGGCAGGAACACGAGCAGCAGGGCGAAGAGAACGAAGACGTTGCCGGCCGACAGGAAGAACCAGTCGAAGGTGCCGATGATCGCCGGGAGCAGCCAACTGAAGAACCGCGCGGCCTGGTTCTGGAAGACCAGCGTGCCGAGGACGAACAGGACGATCACGGCCGCCGAGACGACGAACACCGGGTGGTGAATGTCGAGCCCGAACGGGGTGATGTTGTCCTGCCCGACGCGGAGCTGGCGGCGCCGACTCAGTTGAACTGTTCGCGCAGCAGCCGCTTCAGGATCTTCCCCGACGGGTTGCGCGGCAACTGGTCGATGAAGTGGACGGCGACCGGCTGCTTGAAGCGGGCCAGCTTGTCCTGGCAGAACTCGAGGATCTCCTCGCCTTCGAGACTCTCGTCGGAACGGACGACGATCGCGACCGGGGACTCGCCCCACTTCTCGCTCTCGCGGCCGATGACGCCGACTTCGAGCACCTTGGGGTGGCGGCCGATGACCTCTTCGAGCTCCGCGGGATAGACGTTCTCGCCGCCGGAGATGATCATGTCCTTCAGGCGGTCCTGGATGTAGACGAAGCCGTCCTCGTCCATCACCGCGCCGTCGCCGGTGTAGAACCAGCCGTCCACGAGACTCTCGGCGGTGGCCTCCGGGCGGTTCCAGTACTCCTTCATCAGGTGGCGGCCGGCGACCAGGACCTCGCCCGCCTCGCCGGGGGCGCAGTCGTTGCCGTCGCCATCGACGACGCGCACGGAGGTGTGGAAGAAGGCCTTGCCGGTCGAGCCGGCCTTGCGGATGGCGTCCTCGGGCGAGATGAGGCAGGCCGGTCCGCAGGTCTCGGTCAGGCCGTAGACCTGGTGGATCTCGATGCCCAGCTTGTCGTAGGCCTCGATCAGGTTCACCGGCACCGGCGCCGCGCCGCTCATGCACCAACGGAGCCGCTCGTGCTTGCAGCGCTCGGGATCGTAGACCTGCAGCATGAAGTTGAGCATCGCCGGCACCTTGAGCATGACGTCGATCTTCTCTTCGTCGATCAACTGCCAGGTGCGCACCGGGTCGAACGCGCGCAGCACGACGCTGGTACTGCCGCGGTGGACATTGCCGGTGGCCGGGGTCAGCGCGCCGACGTGGAACAGGGGCAACGAGACGAGGTAGCGGTCGCCGTAGCGGGTGTCCGCGCTGGCCATGATCGTCAGGCCCGCCCACAGCGCGGACGCGTGGGTGTGAACGGCGCCCTTGGGCAGCCCGGTCGTGCCCGAGGTGTACATGATGTAGAGCAGGTCGTCGTCCAGGGCCCCGATCTCGGGCTCCGCGTCGCTCGCCGCCGCCGTGGCGTCGAGGTACGAGAGGCAGCCGTCGGGCCGCTGCTCGTCCGGGCCGACGTGTACCCATCGCGTCACGTTCGTGCCGTTCTCGCCGCCGCCACGTGCGATGAGGTCCAGCACCTGGGCCTGAAACTCGTCGCCGAAGACGAGCGTCTCGGCGCCGGCGTCACGGATGATGAAGGAGAGTTCCTCGGGCGTCAGCCGCCAGTTGAGCGGCACGCAGACGGCGCCGATCTTGGCAATCGCGAAGAAGGTCTCCATGTACTCGACGCTGTTCATCAGCAGCAGCGCCACGCGGTCGCCCTTGCCGACGCCGAGTTCCCGGAGCGCGTTGGCGGTCCGGTTCGAGCGCAGGTTCCACTCGGCGAACGTGAAGCGACGCTCCGTCTCGACGTCGACGAAGCCCTCCATGTCCGGCGACACTGAGGCGCGCTTGGTCAGGATGAGTCCGACGTTGTCTCGCATGGGTTCCTTCTCCTCGGGCGTTCAGCTGGCAGCAGCAATGGTGGATCGTAACGCCAACCCGATAGCTCGGGCTCGCCGCTTCGCGGCATCGCGCCTCATGCCGGCGAGAGCGCCGACGCGCCCAGTGTCAATCGGCGGCGGCCACTGCCTCGTCGAGACCGTAGCCTTCCAGCGTCCCGTGCAGGGCGACGATGTCGAGCCCCATGACGAGCAGGTCGTGCTTCTCGCCGGAGAGGTCGCGGACGTGATTCCGCATCAGCCCCTCGGGGCGGAAGCCGAGTCCCTCGAAGGCCGCGACGGCGCCCTTCTGGTCGGGCGTCATCCGCGCCACGACCTTCTCGATGCCGGCCGCGACAGCCGCCTGGAACGCCTGCTCGACGAGCAGCCGGCCGAGGCCGTTGGCACGCGCGGAGTCGGAGATCACGACCCGGATCTCGGCCACGTGGGAGGACCACTGCAACTGGCTGCGGTCGATCGAGGCGTAGCCGATCAGCTCGCCGTCCGCCAGGGCGAGCAACGTCGTCATCTGGCCCGACTCGATCTCACCGATCCACTGGTCGACCACGTCGGCCTCGCGGATGTCCCGGCGCAGGAAC
This sequence comes from Candidatus Multivorans sp., assembly GCA_965220845.1. GTDB lineage: Bacteria > Acidobacteriota > Thermoanaerobaculia > Multivoradales > Multivoraceae > Multivorans. Next base: position 1,125,381 of record CBDCRA010000005.1, on the reverse strand, counting down.
AGGAGATCGTGGTCCGGCAGACCGTCGGCGAAGGCGAGGACGGCTGAGCGGTCGTCCGCGTCCATGGGCCGTACCGTCAGGTCACCGGCGTTCAGCCGCCGCGCCACCCGGTCGGCGGGCGCCATCGACAGCGGTCTGTTCTCCGGTACCCGGTTCTTCTCGTCTGCCATATCCCGTCCTTCCCTCAGACCGAGCGCTCCGCCAGCCACTCCTCGAGGCGCGGCCACAGGCGGCGCACCGCGTTGCCCCCGGCCACCAGACTGACGTGGCCGCCCTTCAGCATGAGCTCCTGCCTGTCCTCGGAACCGACCATTCCGACCAGGTCGCGGGCCGCCTCGTACGGCACGATGTGGTCGTGCTCCGCGACGACGTGGATGAAGGGGACCTTGATGTTCGACAGGTCGACGAGCCTGCCGGCGAGCCGGAACTCGCCCTTCATCAGCAGGTTCTGCTGCTGGAGCTCCTTCGTCGTCTGGCGGAAGCACTCGCCCGGGAACGGGATCTGGTCGGCAGCCCAGCGCTGGAGCCGGCGGTACGAGGTGACGAACTCGTCGTTCCACATGTTGTCCCAGAGCCGCACCCGGCCCGCGACCTGGGACGCCGGACGCAGAGCGTTGAACGAGGCGTAGAGCATCTGCGGCGGGACGTTGCCCAGCCGGTCGACGATCCGGTCGACGTCGAAGTGAGCGGGATCCGTCCAGGTCCTGAAGAGCCCCATCCCGTCGTAGTTGACCGGAGTCGTGAAGCAGGCCAGGTTGCGCAGCCGACCGCCCGACGAAACGTCGGGATGAAGCGCCGCGTACAGCGCGCCCAGGAGCCCGCCCATGCAATAGGCGACGATCGAAACGTCGGGCTCGCCGCTTCGCTCGTGGACGACCTCCACGCACTCGGGAATGAAGTCGAGCACGTAGTCTTCCAGCCGCAGGCGGCTGTCCTCGGGCCGGGGCGTGCCCCAGTCGATCATGTAGACGTCGAAGCCGCGGTCGAGCAGAAACTCGATCAGGCTGTGCCCCGGCGCCAGGTCGAGGATGTAGGGCTTGCTGATCAGGGACATGACCAGCAGGATCGGCGTCCGGTACACCTCGTCCACCCGCGCCCGGTAGTGGTACAGGCGGAGCGTGCCCCGGCTGTGGACCGTGTCCTTCGGCGTCAGGCCCACTCCCGGATCGCCAGTCGAGATGTACTCGAGGCCCTTGACGCTCCGGCGGAACGTGCGTTGCATTTCGCGCCGCACGCTCTCCGCGACCCCGGCGGTCGCGTCCAGCACGGGCGTCGCGCTGCGGGCCGAGGGGCCGGCGGCCGGCGTCGTCATTCGGCCTTCTGCTCGGACGGTGGACGGCGGGTGCGAGCGGGCCGGGGCGCCGGGCTCGCCTCGCTCTTCCTGCCGATGGCCTCCGCGAGCAGTCCCTCGATCCGCAACAGCCTCTCCTCGACCGCGGTCAACCGCTCCGCGAGTTCGCTGAAGTCGTTTCGCGTTGGCAGGTTGACCGCCTGAAAGTAGCGCTGCGCGCCCTCGTTCATCGTCTGCTGGAACATGGTCATCGCCTCGACCCAGCCGCCCGAGGCGCGGGCGAACTGCTCCGTGCCCATCATGTCGTTGAACACCTTGTTCATCTGGTGTTCGGACTGGGTGACCCACTCACGCCAGGCGGCGAAGGGGTCGGCAGGCGGCGGAGGTGTCGGGCGATCGTCGGCCATGCGGCTAGCCTACGCCGACTCCTCCGCCTGCGCGGTGAGGGAATCGAGGTAGCTGTTCGCCAGGCCGAAGCTCGCGTCGACCGCGGAGCGGTAGGAGCTGCGCCCGTCCTGGAACAGCCGGACCCACTCCTGAACCAGGCTCTTGGCCTCGGCCGGAAGCCGCTCGGAGTTCTCGGTCCACCTGGTGATCGCCTCTTCGCGGCGCTCCTGCATGGAAGCCACCATGTCGAAGCTGGTGTCGAACACGCGCTTCTGGAAGTCGAGCGCCTGCCGGTTGGCATCGATCATCGAGCCGCGCCAGGCTTGGCTCGGGCTCTTCGTCGCCGGGGTCGTGCTGGTCGTCATCTAGGGTCTCCTGAGTGGTACGATCCGTTGCCCGGATGGTCCACATGGTCTTGGCTTACAAGCCTGTTTCGACGGCTGCAACGGTGACGGTCGCTTCATTCGATAGCGCCCGTCTTGTGCAATGCAGCAAGAATGCTGCACAATATGCTGCACCGTGTCAACCCTCCTCCGCATGACCGAATCCTCGCGGCTTGATTCAGGCACCCGTGACATGAGTACCTCCCGCAAGTCGCCGTCGCCGATCGTCATCAAGAAGTACGAGAACCGCCGGCTGTACGACACGCACAGCAGCCGCTACGTGAACCTCGACGGCGTCGCTGAACTCGTCCGCGGCGGACGGGACATCCAGGTCGTCGACTCGAAGACGGGAGAGGACGTCACCCGTCACGTCCTGACCCAGATCATCGTCGACGGCGCGAAGGACCCCGAGCACGGACCGCCGCTCGAGTTCCTCCGCGACCTGGTGCGGGCTCGGGACCAGGCGGGCCGGGACTTCTTCCAGTGGTACCTGAAGAGCGCCGGCGAAGTCTACGAACGGGTCCGCGAAACGATGCAACGGAACCCGTTCGCGCCGGACCCGTCCTGGATGCGCCTCTGGGACCCTCGCGCCATGGCGGAGGAGATGCACGCGCAGATGACGCGGCAGATGGAAGGAGTGTTCGGCAGAGGCGGCGGCGCCGGCCGAAGCGACAAGGCTCAGGAGCCGCCGGCTTCTCCACCCACGGCCGCACCCGCGCGCGAGAACCGAGAGGATGGCGGCAACGCCGCCCGCGCCGAACTCGACGACCTGAAGAGCCGGCTCCAGGACCTCGAGCGCCGCCTCGCCGACACCCCCGACTGACCGGCCACGGCCACGCGACGCGATGCCCCTCTCCACCGCCGCGGCCGGCAGCGAACTCACGTCCTCGACGATGGAGGTCACCGTCCGCGAGGTGCTCGCCTACGCGGCCGGCGTCGGCGACACCTGCCACGCGGTGTTCGATGACGCCCGAAACGGCGGCGTCGCGGCGCCGCCCTCGTACTGCGTGTCCCTCGAATGGCCCGTCGTCAGCCGCGGCCGTGGGTCGGAGCTTCTCGGCGGCGAGCCGCACGAACTGAGGCGCGGCGTCCACGCCAGCCAGGACTCCCACTTCCACCGTCCGATCCGCCCGGGCGACTCGCTGACCACCAGCGGCCGCTACGTCGGCATCCGGAGCACCCGCGCCGGAGTCCTCCTGACCACCCGGCTCGACACCGTCGACGGGGAGGGCCGGCCGGTCACGACCTCCTGGTCGCGCTCGATCTTCCGCGGCGTCGACACCACCGGCCCCAACGCCGAGACGGAGCCGGCGCCCGACACTCCCAGGCTCACCTGGAACGGGAACGGCCGGCGCCGGAGCGAGATCTTCGTGCCCCGGGAGATGCCGCACGTCTACACCGAGTGCGCGCGGATCTGGAACCCGATCCACACCGAGCGCGAGGTGGCGCTGGCCGCGGGCCTGCCCGACATCATCCTCCACGGTACGGCGACCTGGGCTCTCGCCGGCCGCGAGGTGCTGCGCGCCTACGGCGGCGGCGACCCCCGGCGGCTCAGGCGCCTCCATGGCCGATTCAGCGCGATGGTCATTCCGGGCAGCTCGATCGCGGTCGAGCACGCTCCCGCCGGCGAGGCCGAAGACGGCGCGCTCCAGGTCGCCTTCCGGGTCCTCAACGCGGAGGGCCAGGAGGCGGTAAGCCACGGCGTCGCGGTCGTCGCGTAGAGTACCGGCCGCGATCGACAGCAGGACCAACCGACGGAGACACGAAGAGATGGGAATCCTCGAAGGCAGGACGGCAATCGTCACCGGCGCCGGCCGCGGCATCGGCAAGGGAATCGCGATCAAGTTCGCGGAAGAGGGCGCCAACGTCGTGGTCAACGACCTGGGCGGCGCGACCGACGGCACCGGCGGTTCGCGGATCGCCGACGAGGTCGTCGAGGAGATCCGGAGCGCCGGCGGTTCGGCCGTACCCAACTACGACTCGGTCGCCACCGTCGAGGGCGGCCGGAACATCTTCCAGACGGCGATCGACTCGTTCGGCGGCCTCGACATCCTCGTCAACAACGCCGGCATCCTGCGCGACCGGACGATCTTCAACCTGGTCGAGGCCGACTGGGACGCCGTGCTCGACGTCCACCTGAAGGGCCACTACTGCTGCAGCCGGCCCTTCGCCCGCTACATCCGCGAGACGAACCGCCCGGACTGCCGGATCATCAACTTCTCGTCCGTCTCCGGCCTCTACGGCAACTTCGGCCAGTCCAACTACGCCGCCGCCAAGGCCGGCATCGCCGGTCTGTCCCGGGTGCTGGCTCTGGAGCTGGCCAAGTACCGCTGCACCGTGAACACGATCTCGCCGGGCGCCACGACGCGCATGACGGCCGAGCTGCGAGCCGGCCGGGGCATGGAAATCGACGAGGACGCGCCGGAGCAGAGCCCGAATCAGATCGCGCCGGTCTGCGCCTGGCTGGCATCCGACGCGGGCGCGGACATGACCGCCCAGATCATCGACGTGATGCGCGGCTGGGTCGGCATCATGCAGCAGCCCAAGGTGATCCGGAAGTTCAGCAAGGACGGCATGTGGGACAACCGCGACATCGACCTGATCATGCCGCAGCTTCTCAAGGCGAAGCAGGACCACGACGCGGCGGTCGACGCCGGGGCGGAACCGACGCCGGTCTAGCAGTCCGTGGCTCCCGTTGGCGACAGGCCGCCGGGGTTCAGAGTGTGCAGCCGTTCGGGAAGGCCCTCGAGTCGTTGATGCCCGGAGCGGGCATGCCCGGTTCGTTCCGATAGACCCGCGGCGGGTCGGCGCCCGCGGTGTCCGTCACGGTGATCTCGTAGCCGAGGTCGGTTGTCGAGGCGGCGAACACCCAGACGTGACGGTTGATCGCGCAGCCGTGCAGCACCTTGACCAGGATCTCCCAGTTCTGCGCGCTGAAGAACCGCAACACGCCGGAGTCGTTCGTGCCTTCGCGGACGACCTCCGCTGCCTTCCTCCCGGCGCCGCCCTCGACCCACCACACGGCCTCGACCCGATAACGCTCGTCCAGCAGGCAAAGGACGTCGGTCCCCGGCGTACAGGTTCCGGCGGGCGCGGCCGGACGCACCAGCACGGTGCGTCGCGCCTCGTCCGTGGCGCCGTCGGACGCGCTGACGCGGAGCGTCACCCGGTAGTAGCCCGGATCGGACCAGGCGTGGTGGAAGACGCCCGCGCCCGAGGTGGCGCCGTCACCGGTTTCCCAGACGCGGGACGCCACGGCGCCCGTGCTGGTGTCCTGGAGCATCACCTGCTCTCCCGTGCGGACCGAGCACAGATCGTCCGGGCACGGAACCCCGGCCAGAACGAAACTGGCCTTCGGCGGACCGGCGGGCGGTGGTGGCGGCGTTGGCGGCGTTGGCGGCGTCGGATCGGGCGTTTCGGGCGGAGCAGGCGGAGGCGTACCGCCGCCGCCGCCGCCGCCGCCGCCACCGCCGCCACCGCCGCCACCGCCGCCACCTTCGGTGATCGTCAGCGTGTGGACCCGGTTGGCGCCGACTCCATAGTGATCGCTGTCCCCGAGAACGACGACCACCGTCTCATCGCCTTCGTCCATCTGGTCGGCCACGAGCAGAAGCGGCAGATCGACCCAGGCCTCGCCGGCCAGCACCGGCAGCGCGCCCGATCCGGGCAACACGCCCGGGATCGAGTAGTCCTCGCCCTCCACCGCCGTGCCGCCCAGGGAGAAACCAATCATGACGTCGGCTGCCGGCGGCGGAGCGAGCTGCAACCTCACGTTCCGCCCGCCGGACCGTTCGTTCGCTCGCTGCCCGGCGGAGGAGAAAGAGACCACAGCCTTCCGTTGCGTGCTGTCGATGATCGTCACTCCGGCCTCGGCGGGACTCCCCTTCAGGACCTCGATGGGCAGATCCCCAAACGCCACCGTGAAGGTCTCGTGGGCGGAATCCGCATCATCCACGGTCGTGACGACCCCGGCCACCACTGTCTGGTTCGCGCCGATCTCGATGGACGCGAGTTCGCCGAAGTCGCCGTCCTCCGCCGTGCCCGCGGTCAGGACGATGGGAATCGTCACGGCAACGGACAGCGCTTCCGTGAGGCTCGCTTTGACGATCACGGACTCCCCCTCCGGCACACTGTCGTCAAGAACCTCCAGACGAACCTCGGGCTGCCTGGGGCCTTCCGGATCCCGGATGTCGATGACGCCGTCGCCTTCGCGGCTGCCCACGGCAGCCGTCAGGAACGGATCGATGTCGATCCCTGTCGTCGCCAGAGCCGGGGCGCCACTGGTCGTTGCCGGGATGCTGACCACAAATCGCTGATGGTCGGAGTTGCCGTCTTTCGGCGCCGCCAGGGCAAGGGTTGCCTCGCTCGCGCCCGGCCCGCTGAAGATGACCTCGCTCGCGCTCGCATCGTAAGCGACTCCGGCGGGATCGCCCACAAGCGAGACCGTGAAGGCGGTAAAGGGCGGCGTCAACGGATCCGGCCCCGCCCGAAAGATCAGGGGAACGGTCACGGTCTGGCCTGACTTCAGCGCGGGCGCCACGGCCACGTTGATCGCCGCCCCGTCGGTCGCGCTCCCCTCCTCGGCCTGCGCGTCCGGCGTGGACAGGACCACCCGGACCGGGTCGTTGTTGTGGATCGTCACGACAGCGCTCGCGTGAGCCCCAGGCTGCCAGTCGTAGTCCGGGTAGTCCAGCCGGAGCTGATCGAAATCGATGGTCATGCCGAACGTTCTGGCCGGCCCGACCTCGTCATCGTCAGGAAGCAGGACATTGAAGGTATCCGTCGGACGTCCGGAACGGAGGACAGGGTTCTCCAGAGGATGGAAGTGCACCCCAGGGGTGGCGGTGAATCTCGGGTCCTCGTCGCCCGTGAAGCGGACAGGAACCGTGATCGGTAGCGCCAGGCTCCGGCTCATGATGAGAACTGGAGCAAGTAGCTCGCGCATGATCTGCTCGCTTTGCGAAAAGCTGCCACGAGTGAAGCCGACCGTGACCGCGTCCAGATTCTCGTCGTCCTCGATGGAGATCGTCGATCCAACCAACGAAAGGGCGCCGCCCCCGCGGCCGAACAACCTGTCGAGGTTATGGGGCCGGGGCGGGAGAGCGTTGACAGTGATCTGCCTCTGCGGCGTCTGCTTCGTGTCGTTGTCCACAGCCACGGCTTCCAGCATGGCGAAGCGAACACCCGGCCCTCCCGTGAAGCGCACGCCGGGCGCCGACGAACTGTAGGGGGCGGAGGTGAGCCAATCCACGCCGGGGCTCGACTCGCCGGGCTTCAGACCCAGCGTCAGGTCAGCACCGAGCGTGCCGCCCCGGATATCGAAACCCCATTCCAGAGTCTGCCCGGCCGGAAGACTGTGGTGACCCGGAGGCAGCAGAGGACCGATGTCGAGCAGCAGATTCACCCTGCCGCCGTCTTCAGGCAGACCCCAATCCTGCACTACCCTCTCGAGGGGCTCGGCCCTTTCCACACCCAGTGACGAGAACAAGTAGTCAAGCGTGCGTTCGTTGTCGTGCATCGCGACGAAGGCACTGGACGCATCGCCCGGCTTGTAGCCCTCTCCGGGCTCCACGGCCGCTATCACCTTGCCGATCCACTCGTCCTGACCGGTGGTGTCCGTGTCGTCGTCGTTCATCGTGCCCACCGTGAAGGAGGCCGTGCCACCGGACAGGGAAACCGTCCTCCTTCCCTCTTCCGACGGCGCGACGTAGTCCTGACCAAGACCGATGTCCTCGCCGATCCGAACGTTCACCGTCAGAGGATCCGCCGGCACGGGCGTCGCGGTCAACGTGAAGCTCGCCGGATTCCCCTCCTCGACCGGATCCACCGCAGTGGGCGCGACGGTGACTCTCGGCAGAGCGTCCCGGAGGATCACGGTGGCCGAGGCGGGATCGCCCGGCAGGTAGCCGGCGGAGTTCAACACGGTTGCCTTCACCGCCCCGTCCGGCTGGATGACGTCGAAACCCTCCGTCTGCACGTACAACCCCTCGCTGCCCAGATTCGCCGGGATCGTTACGGTTCTCATCCCCTCCTCGCCCGGCGGCACGAAATCGGAGCCCGCTCTTTCCGACACATCCACCAGAACATGGAGGTCCTCCGACGGAACGGGGTCCGCCTCCAGCACAAAGAGCAGCAGATCACCCGCCGTTGCCCGGTCCTTGGTCAGCGCGGCCGGGAAGGTGACGAGAACAGGCGGAGGAACCTCGACGAGAGGGAACGACGCCAGACCGGACGCCTCGGCGCCGCCACTGAGCGCCGCATCGTCCATCGACAGGATCCCGATCGCAACGTCCTCGTCCGGCTCGACCCTTCGGTCCGTGAGCGCTGCCAGCGTTACCGTCACCCGCCGCGGCGCCAGCCCGCCGACAAAGGTCAGCTCGGCCCGTCCATCGCCGGCAAAGGCAACGCCGGGGTCGGACGAGGACAGGGCGTAGTCGTCCGCGTACTCAGCCGTGCCTGTCGTGGCCAGCGTCAACGTCAAGCTCTCGGAAGAGATGAGCCGGCGTCCGGTCTCGATCGTGAACGTCGCGCTCGCGCCCTCCGTGACAGCCGCGCCGTCGGCGGACGACACCGTAACCATGGTCGGCTCGTCGTCAACCAGGCCGACTCGCGCCGAGCGGCCGCGCGTGGGCCCCAGGGTGTAGCCCTGTCCGGCGACGAGCGCCACTTGCACCTCGCCGTCCGGCTCGTCAACTTCGTTGTCACGAAGATCGATCGTGTAGTTGCCTATCCGAACGCCGCCCGAGATCGTCGCCGTCTTCAATCCCTCGTCAGCCTGCGGCACGAAGTTCCCCGCGCCTGTCTCCGTCACTCTGAGGTCGACGTCCAGGTCCGTCGCCGGCAGCGGGCGGGCCTCCACGACGAAGTCGGCGCCCACCCGGCCCTCCTGCCCCTGGCCGCCGGCGTAAACGATCACCACCGGTGTCAGAGGCTCCGGCTCGTCGTCAGCAATCTCCCCAACAGCGATCGCCGCTCTCCCCGCGACGTAGCCGTCGCCAGCCAGGACTTCGACAACAACGCCGCCAGGGCCGCCGTCCCAGACCGTGTTGTCGGTCGTGGGAATCCTGTAGGTCGCCGTACCGCTCGAGTCGACGCTCACCTTCCGCCGTCCTCCGTAAGCTTCGGGCAGCCAGCTGGAGAAGGCCTCCTCCCTGACCAGCACGTTGACCTCAACGACTGCCGCGGGCGCCGGCACGAGGGAGACTTCGAACGCGACGTCTTCGCCTTCGGGCGCCGGCGCGAAGGGCCCAGCGACGCCGGCCTCCGGGACCACGTCGGTGGTCGCTCCTTCAAGCGCCGCGCTGCCCGCCAAGCCAAGCGAAGCACCGCCGCCGGGCTGCTGCGCCGCGGCGCCGCCCGCGACACTCAGAATCAGAAGAAACAGTGATGACGGCCGAACGATCTTCGTCGCCGACGGATCCGGGAACTGCATGGGCAACACGCCTCCTGAAACGCGGGGCAGCCTGGTTGCTCCGAGCGTTTCGCGAGACGATCAGCGTGCCCGCGGCGTGTGAAGCGCCCCATCTATGCAGGGGCCGAGGCGCCGACCCGGAAAGTGGCGCATAGCCTAGTCAAGGCGATTCGAGGCCGCAAGAGCCACCTCAGACCCGCCTGAATTCAACGGTGCGCCCTCTTGACGGCTCGCCGCGGCGGCGGGCCATGGCCCTTCCCTGAGGCTCTTCGAGAACCCCGGGGGCGGCGGTGCTCCATGCAGCCCGCTGTCTCTCGGGGAGGCCCGCGGATCCGAACCAGGGCAGAGGACTCAAGTCAGCCAGCGGACGTACCAGGGCGTTCCGTCGGCCTTCTGCTGCTCCTTGAAGCGCTGGCGTTCCAGCTTCCGCAGGAACGCCTCGCCCTTGTTGAAGCAGCAGTCCTTGTACTTCCTGCCGCTGCCGCAGGGGCAGGGTTCGTTGCGCTGCACCTTGCTGAAGCGCCGCGGCGCGGTAACCACCGACTTGCGGGTCGAGATCGCGTTGCTCAGCCTTCGTCCGCCCTTCATCGACTCACCGTGGTCCTTCGTCTGTCGGTCCTTCGCATGTTCTCGTTTCACCCGCCGGCCGCAGCCGGGCAAACGAAGCGCTCCGAGCCCTGTAACATACCAGCCGCACCGTCCCCGGGCGAGGCCGGCAATGGCCGACCGGCAGCGCGCCCCCGGACGATCCGCAGCCCGGACGATATGACCGCCACACGCAAGCCGAGGCTGGCATGAGAATCTGCGTCGTCGGCTCCGGCTACGTCGGCCTGGTCACGGGGGCCTGCCTCGCCGACTTCGGCATGGATGTCGTCTGCGTCGACCAGGATCAGACGAAGATCGCCCAGTTGCAGGCGGGCCGGATTCCGATCTACGAGCCTGGCTTGGCGACCCTGGTCGCCAAGAACGAGGAAGCCGGGCGCCTGAGTTTCACGACCGAGCCGGGACCGGCTCTAGAAGCCGCAACGGCCGTCTTCATCGCCGTCGGCACGCCGCCCCGCGAGGACGGCTCTTCGGACCTCCGCTACGTGCGCGAGGTGGCCCAGGCAATCAGTGGAAGGCTGAACGGCTACAAGGCAATCGTCACCAAGAGCACCGTGCCGGTCGGCACCGGCCGGATGATCGAAGAGATCATCGGTCGCGGCCACACCTTCTCCGTGGTCAGCAACCCCGAGTTCCTGCGAGAGGGCTCGGCGATCGAGGACTTCATGCGCCCCGACCGTCTGGTCATCGGCAGCCGCGACCAGCGCGCCACCGACATCATGCTCGATATCTACTCGCCGCTCCGCGCGCGTGGCGTGCCGATCGTGGTCACCGACGTCGAGACCGCGGAGATGATCAAGTACGCCTCCAACAGCTTCCTGGCCACCCGCATCTCCTTCATCAACGAAGTGGCGGAGTTGTGCGAGCGAACCGGCGCCGACGTGCAGGTAGTCGCCCACGGCATGGGCCTGGACCGCCGAATCGGACCGCTGTTCCTGCGCCCGGGGCCGGGCTTCGGCGGATCGTGCTTTCCCAAGGACACGCGGGCCATGGTCTCCATGGCGCGCGACGCCGGCGCCCGGGCCGAAATCGTCGAAGCAACGCTCCAGGTCAACCATCGAATCCAGGAACGGATGCTCGCCAGGATCGAGTCCGTGCTCGGCGATCCCGAGGGCCGGAACGTGGCGCTGCTGGGACTGTCCTTCAAGCCCAACACGGACGACATCCGTGAATCTCCCGCGATGTTCGTGCTCGAGCACCTCCTGTCGCGGGGCGCGACGGTCCGGGTCTACGATCCGGCGGCGATGGAGAACGCCCGCCGCATTCGCCCGGAGGCCGTCTACTGCAGCGACCCGTACGAAGTGGCCGAGGACGCCGACCTGCTGGTCATCCTCACCGAGTGGAACCAGTTCCGGGCGCTCGAGTTCGAGCGGCTGAGGCAGTTGCTGCGCGAACCGCAGATTCTCGATCTTCGCAATCTCTACGAGCCTGAGCGCGTGGCGGACGCCGGCCTCAGATACTCCTCGCTCGGGCGCGCCGACGCCGTTCCGGCCGCCATCGTTCCGGGAGTGAAGGCCTCGTGAGCCAACCGCTCTCCGTCGTCACCGGCGGCGCCGGCTTCATCGGCTCCCACCTCTGCGAACGGCTCCTCGCCGAAGGCCACCGCGTCTACTGCGTCGACAACTTCATCACCGGCAGCCCGGCAAACATCGAACACCTGCGCGACAACGCGCGCTTCACCCTGATCGAGCACGACGTCAGCAAGCCGGTCTACGTCGGCCCCGACGTAGACAACGTTCTCCACTTCGCCTCGCCGGCGAGCCCGGTCGACTACCTGGAGCTCCCGATCCAGACGCTCAAGGTGGGTTCTCTCGGCACCCACAACTCGCTCGGCCTGGCCAAGCACCACGGCGCCCGCTACCTGCTCGCCTCGACCTCGGAGGTTTACGGCGATCCCCTGGTCCACCCGCAGCCGGAGTCCTACTGGGGCAACGTGAACCCGGTCGGTCCGCGAGGCGTCTACGACGAGGCGAAGCGCTTCGCGGAAGCGATGGTCATGGCGTACCACCGGATCCACGGACTGGACACCCGGATCGTCCGCATCTTCAACACGTACGGACCGCGGATGCGGCTCCGCGACGGCCGCGTCGTGCCGAACTTCATCCGCCAGGCCCTCTCCGGAAGACCGATGTCCGTCTACGGCGACGGCAGCCAGACGCGATCCTTCTGCTACATCGACGACCTGGTCGAAGGAGTCTGGCGGCTTCTCAACTCCTCGGAGACCGACCCCGTCAACCTCGGCAACCCCCGCGAGATGACCGTGCTCGAGTTCGCCCGGGTGATTCGGAGCCTGACCGGGAGCCGCAGCGAGATCGAGTTCCAGTCCCTGCCCGTCGACGACCCGAAGACACGCCAGCCCGATATCGGGCGGGCCACCGCCGCGCTCGACTGGGAGCCCCGGGTGGATCTGGAGGCCGGCCTGGACAAGACGATCCGCTACTTCGCGGACCTCCTCGGCGACCGGGAGCTTGCCCCGTAGACGGCGGCCTGTAGGATCAGGCGATCCCCAAGAGCCGCCCCGATGGACAGAACCAGCCAGGAGGAGATGTCCATGAACCAGATCGCTTCCAACTCCCCGATTGGCAACAGCCTCAAAGGCGTCCCCGCCGCCATCCTCGGCGCCGCGGTCGCCGTTGCCTGGTTCGCCGGCACGCCGGCAGCCGCCCAGGACGAACGCTTCGTCGGCATCTGGCAGAAGGACATCTCGCGCAGCGACGCGCCCTGGCCCGGGCGGCCCGATCGACCGCAACCGAACGCGGCCGATGTGGAGATCGAGTTCCGCCTGGTCGGCGACGATGTCGAGTTGACCCAGACCAGCCGCCGGCGCGACTGGCCTACCCCCCAGAACCTCAACGTCACGTACATCACGAACAACAAGCCGCACGCGGCGGCCGACCTCGGCAGCGGCAGGATGCAGGAAGTGCGGGCCAGGTGGCGGAAGAAGAAACTGACCGTTTCGTTCACGGTCAGCCTTCCGGGCTTCGAGGCGGACGTACAGCAGATCTGGGAGATAACGAAGAAGGGCGAGCTGTTGCAGACCAACTTCGGACGAGGCGCCGAAGGCCGCCCCGACATCCGCAGGAACTACTTCGTCCGCGCCTCCACCGTCCAGTAAGCCGGATCCCGCCCTCGCCAACGAAACGCACCGGCCCGGCGTCGAGCGACGAACGCCACGGGGCCGCGACGCACAGGAGTAACCAGGAATGCGCACAGCCATCGGCATCGGGAGCGCCTACGCCTCCGGAACGAACTGGGACGCCCTCGCGGAGTACGTCGTCGAGGCGGACCGCATGGGCATCGACGACGTCTGGTCGGCCGAGGCCTGGGGCACCGACGCGGTGACTCCGCTCGCCTTTCTCGCCGGGCGGACCGAGCGTGTCCGCCTCGGCACCGGCATCATGCAGATCTCGGCGCGGGCGCCCTCGATGACCGCCATGACCGCGATGTCGCTGGCGTCGATCTCCAAGGACCGATTCGTGCTCGGGCTCGGCGTCAGCGGACCCCAGGTCGTCGAAGGCCTGCACGGCGTGCCCTTCGCGATGCCGCTCGGCCGCCTGCGCGAGTACGTCGACATCCTGAAGATCGCCCTGTCCGGCGAGAAGATCACGTACGACGGCAGGCACTACACCCTGCCCCGGCCGGGAGGCGAAGGCAAGGCGATCCGCATGTCGCAGCCCCCGCGGCCCGAACTGCCGATCTACCTCGCGACCCTCGGTCCGAAGTCGCTCGAGTACACCGGCGAGGTCGCCGACGGCTGGCTCGGCACGTCCTTCATTCCGGAGCACACCGACGCCTTCTTTCCGGCGATGCGCGCCGGCGCCGAGCGCGCCGGCAGGTCGTTCGGAGACGTCGACATTCAGGTCGGCGGCGACGTCGAGTTCGGCGACGACCTGGAGCGGATGGCCGCCCGTCGCAAGCCGGCAATGGCCTTCACCCTGGGCGCGATGGGCTCGGCGCAGACGAACTTCTACAACGACGCCTACCGCCGCGCCGGCTTCATCGAAACCGCCCGCGAGGTGCAGGCCCTTTGGATCTCCGGCAAGCGGGAGGAAGCCGCGGCGCGGGTTCCGGACGAGATGGTGCTCGGCAACACCCTGATCGGCGACGAAGCCCGCGTGCGGGAGCGCATCCGCGCCTACCGGAACGCCGGAGTCACCACGCTGCGTCTCAACCCCGCCGGAAGCACCGTCCGCGAGCGGCTCGACACCCTGGGCCGGTTCCTGGAGCTGGTCCGCCAGGAGACCTCTCCGGCCGAATGAGCTTCCCGGCACGGCACGGCACGGAGCTCCTGGCCCACGCCGAGCGGAACCTGGGGCGCTTCGAGCAGCGCGCGCTCGACCCGGAAGCCGCCGCGGCAAGGGCAGCGGAGGCCTCCGGCCACACCGGCGCCGCGCCGGCCAACGCGCACGCCGCGGTCGCCGTGACGCTGCTGCCCGACCAGGGCGGCCGCGGCTGCTTCCTGCTCACGCGTCGGTCGCTCCGCCTGCGGCGGCACCGCGGCCAGTGGGCCCTCCCGGGCGGCCGGATCGACGAGTCGGAGACACCCGAGCAGGCGGCGCTCCGCGAGCTCCACGAAGAGGTCGGCCTGGACCTCGACCCGTCCGCCGTCCTGGGTCGACTCGACGACTTCGGCACCCGTTCCGGCTTCGTCATCACGCCGGTCGTCTTCTGGTGCGACGACTATCGCGAGCTGGAACCGAATCCGGCCGAGGTCTACAAGGCCTACCGGATTCCGCTGATCGACCTGGACCGCCCGGACGTGCCGGTGCTTCGCGAGATACCGGAGAGCGAGAACCCCGTGCTCTCCATGCCGATCCGCGGCGGCCTCGTCCACTCGCCGACCGCGGCGATCGTCTACCAGATGCTCGAGGTCGTACTCCGCGGCAACGACGTCCGGGTCGCCCACTACGAGCAGCCCGTTTTCGCCTGGCGCTGACGCCGTGACCGCCGCGCGACCTCTCGACGGCACGCTGGTCGTTTCCATCGAGCAGGCGGTGGCGGCGCCGCTGGCCACCTGCCGGCTCGCCGACGCCGGAGCGCGGGTGATCAAGGTCGAGCGCGAGGGTGGCGACTTCGCCCGCGGCTACGACGGCGCCGGCGCTGTCTCCGCCTACTTCGCCTGGTTGAACCGCGGCAAGGAGTCCATCGTTCTCGACATCAAGGACGCGGAGGACCGGACCCTGCTCGAACGAATGATCGAGCGCGCGGACGTCTTCATCCAGAACCTTGCTCCAGGCGCCGCGGCGCGCGCCGGCGTCGGGTCGAAGGACCTCGGGCAACGCCATCCGCGGCTCATCACCTGCGACATCTCCGGCTACGGCGAGGAGGGTCCGTACCGGTCCATGCGCGCCTACGACCTCCTGGTCCAGGCCGAAAGCGGCGTCGCGTCGATCACGGGTTCGCCGCCGGAGCCTGGACGGGTCGGCGTGTCCATCTGCGACTTCGCTACCGGCATCTACGCCTACTCCGCCATCCTCGAAGCCCTGATCGAGCGCGAGAGCACAGGCGTCGGCCGCAACGTCGAGGCCACCCTCTTCCACACCATGGCGGACTGGATGGCCGTGCCCCTCCTTCGCTTCGAGCAGCAGGGCCTCGACTGGCCCCGCGTCGGTCTCGGCCATCCGACGATCGTGCCCTACGGCCTGTTCCAGCTCGGTGACGGCGATTCCGTCCTGATCGGAGTCCAGAACGACCGCGAGTTCGTGCGGCTGTGCAACGGGGTGCTCGCACAACCGGAACTCGCCGAGGCCTACCCGCGGAACGTGGACCGCGCCAATGCCCGCGACACCGTCGAAGGCGCGATCGCCCAGGTCTTCATGCGGCACGACCGGAAGTCGATCCGGACGGTCCTCGATCGCGCCCGCATCGCCTACGGCTTCCTGAACGACGTGGCCGCCCTGTCGCGTCATCCGCAGCTCCGCCGGGCCAGGCAACCTCTCCCCGACGGCACCGAAATCGACATGGTCGCACCCGCTGCCGCGCCCCACGAACCGGGACGACGCCTGCCGCCCGTGCCCGAACTCGATGAGCACGGCGCCGCGATCCGTGCCGAGTTTGATTCGCGCACCCGTTGACATCTGATGCGTGATGCGTGATGCTCCCGCCATGCGCACCACGTTGAACCTTGACGAAGATGTTCTCCTGGCCGCCCGGGAACTCGCCGCGCTGCGGGGCGGCACCATGGGTCAGATCGTCTCGGAGCTGGCCAGGAAGGGGCTCAAGCCAACGGCCAAACCCACCGCCACGAGAAACGGCGTTCCTCTCCTACCGCCGCGTGACGACGCCCGGCCGGTCTCACTAGCCGCGGTCAACGCCCTCCGAGACGACGAACCTTGACCGTGCTGCTCGATGTCAACGTGCTGATCGCCCTGTTCGACGCGGAACACATCCACTACGAAACGGCACATGAATGGTTCGGAAGCCCGTCGCGCGGTCCCTGGTCCACATGCCCGTTGACTGAGAACGGCTTCGTGCGGATCGTGGCGAACCCCGGCTATCCCGGTCGCCGGACCACCGTGGCCGATGCGGCAGAGCGCTTGCGGATCTTCCGCCAGAACGAGGATCACGTCTTCTGGCCCGACTCTCTCTCGCTTCTCGATCGCGAGCGCATTACCGCCGGTTCAATCCGGGGCTACCGACAGATCACCGACGTCTACCTTCTGGCCTTGGCCGTCCACAACAGCGGCGTACTCGCCACGTTCGACGATTCGATTCCGATCGCATCCGTTCCAGGCGCCGACGAGGCCAGCATCGTCCTGCTGAAGTAGCCCGCTACAGGGTCGCGTGGCCGGCGACGAGGGCGATCCAGATCAGGGGCAGCACGACAAGGGAACCAAGGAAGAGACTGCGGGCGCGGACGGGGTTGCGGTCGAGGGCGAAGCGGGCGGCGAGCAGGGCGAAGACCGCGCTGAAGGCGGCCGCCGCGACCGCGAAGACCCAGGAAGTCAGCCCGACCGGCGCGGCGAGCAGGCTCAGGCCGGCAAGCGCGGCGGCCCAGAACACGGACTCCAGACCGGTCCGGCGGCCGTTCGGGTCGACGACGGCCAGCACCCTGAAGCCGGCGCGAGCGTAGTCGTCGCGGTGGAGCCAGGCCAGGGAGTGGAAGTGCGGAAGCTGCCAGGCGAAGACGATGCCGAAGAGAAGCCCGGCCTCCACGGTCAGGGCGCCCGTCGCGGCGGCCCAGCCGATGACGGGCGGCAGGGCGCCCGGAACCGCGCCGACAAGGACGGCCCATCGAGTGCGGCGCTTGAGCGGCGTGTAGATCCAAGCGTAGCTGACGAGGGTCGCCAGCGCCACCGCCGCGGATAGCGGGTTGGCGCCCAGGGCAAGAACGATCAGTCCGGCGATGCTCAGGACGGTGGCGAAGAGCTGACCCGCCGCCGGCGAGATGCCTCCCAGCGGCAGCGGCCGGGACCGGGTGCGGTTCATCAGGGCGTCGAGATCGCGCTCCGCGACCTGGTTGAAGGCGGCGCCGCCAGCGGCGACGAGACCGGAGCCGGCCAGGACGGAGAGGAGAACTCCCAGGTCGAGCGCGCCGGCGCCGAGGTAGTAGCCGATGCCGACGGTGGCGACGGCCAGGGCATTGAGCCGCGGCTTGGCGAGTGCCAACCACAGGGACGCGCGGCTGGGCCGCGCCGCTTCCGCGGCGAGGAGCGTCACGCCGGAGCCCGCCCGGGGGCGCCGCCGGCGCTCGGCGCGAAGCGCGTCGCCCGGATCGCCGAAGCGTCGCCGAACCAGGCGCGATGCACGCGCAGCCCCAGCGCCACCGAGACCACCCACAGCAGGCCGCCGGTCGCCACGTGCGCCGTGTTGATGTGCGGTTGCAGGCCGCTCCAGACGGTCCAGGCGCCGAGGCCGATCTGGGCCAGCAGCACCGTGCCCAGGAGCAACGCCGGACGGGCGAGTTCCGGGCGGTGACGATGAACCCTGAGGATCCGCAGGATCAGGGCCACCGCCGCGATGGTGACGGCGACGGCGCCGAGGCGGTGCGCGAAGTGGAGGCCGATGCCCAGGCTCCACTCGGGCGGGAGCAACCGGCCGAAGGCCAGCGGGAAGTCCGGGATGGCCAGCCCGGCGTCGTTGTGGCGCATTGTCGCGCCGAGGAGGATCTGGACGTACACGAGCGCCGGAACCGCCAGCGCCAGCCGCGCCAGCGGTGCGTCGTCCAGCGGCTCCGCGCGCCCGAAGACAGCTCGCCAACCGGGCGACGTGAAGATGCCCAGGCTCACGACGAGGGCGAAGAAGAGCTGGGCCAGACCGGCATGGCTGATCGAGATCGGTTTCGGCAGCAGGTAGATCACGGTGATCCCGCCGAGCAGTCCCTGGACGACGACCGCTCCCAGTGCGACCCAGGCCAGCCGGCGCACCCAGGCGCGAGCTTCGACCCGCCACGCCCACACCGCGAGTCCGATCGTCATCAGACCCACCACGCTCGCGATCAGGCGGTGGCCGTGCTCGTAGAGGATGCCGCCCACCATCTTCGAGAACGGGAAGGCGAACATGAAGTAGCCGTACGTGTTCGGCCAGTCGGGAACGGCAAGCCCCGAGTCGGTGCTCGTGACCAGGCCGCCGGCCGCGATCAGCAGCAGGGACGCCGCGGCCAGCAGCCGGAGGTAGTAGTGCAGCCAGCGCACGACCGGCGGACTCTATCCGCGCAGGCGGCCGCCTTCTACACCCGGAGGCCGTGTCGCGGCGGACCTGAGGGCGCGAAGCCACTGGGTGCGCCGGCGCCCCCGCCGGCAGTAGCCGAAGGCGGCCAGTGGAATGCCCGGCCGTCAGGCCGGATCCGCCTTGCCCGATGGTACCCTGCGCCGCCATGGGTCCCCTCGACGGCTACAGGGTGATCGAACTGGCGACGATGGTCTCGGCGCCAATCGCCACCATGCTGCTGGCGGACCAGGGCGCCGAGGTGATCAAGATCGAGGCGCCACCGAGCGGCGACATCATGCGCCGCTTGGGGCCCCAGCGGGGCGGCGTCACGGCCGGGTTCGCGACGATCAACCGGGGCAAGCGTTCCCTGGTGCTCGACCTGAAGCACGAACGCGGCATCCGGATCCTGCTCGACCTGGCCGGTACCGCGGACGTCTTCGTTCAGAACTTTCGGCCCGGCGTGGTCGACAAGCTGGGCCTGGGTGCCGACCGCCTGCGCGAGCTGAACCCCCGTCTCGTCTACGTGTCGATCAGCGGGTTCGGGCAGGAAGGGCCCTACGCCCAGAAGCGTGTCTACGATCCGATCATCCAGGCGCTGTCCGGTTTCGCCGACATCCAGGCCGATCGGGTCACGGGCGAGCCGAAGATGGTGCGGACGATCATCCCGGACAAGGTGACCGGGCTGACCGCTGCCCAGGCGATCACGGCCGCGCTGCTCGCACGGGAACGGACGGGGGATGGCCAGCACCTTGAGCTCGCCATGCTCGACGCCACCATCTCCTTCACTTGGCCCGAGGGCTTCGTGCGGCAGATCCTGGTCGGTGGAGAGGTGGCGCACGGCCGGCCCGGTTCGACCAGCGACCTGATCTACCGGACGGCCGACGGCTACATCACGGCGTCCACGATCTCGGACGCGGAGTGGGAGGGCATGGCGCGGGCCACCGGGCACCTCGAGTGGCTGGAGGACGAGCGCTACAACACGGCCGCGGGCCGGATCTCGAACGCGGACTCGCGTCTGGGCATGGTCGGCGACGTCATGCGCACGCGTACATCGGCGGACTGGATCGCCGCGCTCGAAGCCGAGGACGTGCCCTGCGCGCCGATCCTGAGCCGCAACGAAGTGCTGACCGACCCACAGGTGGTCGAGAACGGGCTGCTGCGGGAGGTCGATCATCCGCAGGTCGGCCGCATGAGACTGCCTCGTCCGGCGGCGAAGTTCTCGGGCACGCCGCCGGCGCCGGCCGCGCCGTCTCCGGTACTCGGCGAGGGCGCCGACGACCTGCTGGCGGGGTTGGGCATGACCGCCGCCGAGATCGACGACCTGCGACGGAACGGCGTCGTCGGTTAGGGACCGGAAGCCGGCGCTTCGCGCCGGATGCCTGCGGGGGCGCCGGCGCACCCGGTGTGCGGCTTACCGCTGCCGTTCTCTCAACACGAGATCCACGGTCACGGCCTGCCGCGGATTCAGAATCGTCTCGAACGGCTCGCTTACCTCCCAGCTCGCAAGGCTCAGGCGCCGGGCCGAGATCCTCACCCAGCCGGGCGGAACGCCGCGAGCGGAGTAGGAACCGTCCTCGCCGGCGGTCGCCTGGTGAACGAGCTGACCGTCCGCGGATTCGAAGCGGACGATGGCGCGTTCCGCCGGTAGACCCGTGGACGCGCTCACGACGCGGCCCTGGACAACGGTGTCGGCGAGTTCCAGGATCAGAGGCTCGTCCGCCGGTACGTCGACGTTGTGGAAGAACTGAATCGCTTCGTACTCCGGCGCGACCACATCGACCCGCCAGTCTTCCCGTCCCGGCAGCGCGCCCCGAAACCAGCCCTCGTTGTCGCTCCGGAAGGTCAGTTCCGGCGACGTCTGGCGGCCGCCGAAGAACACGAGGCCGCGCACCGGCACGTCGTCCAGCATCAGACGTCCGAAGACCGGGACGAGGTCGAGCTCGACCGTCGCGGTCAGGTCGTTCACCACCTCGAGGTAGTCCAGTCCTCCGAACCGCCCGCCCGCCTCGTCCGCGATCTCCACGCTGAAGGCGCCATTGCCCGGCACATGGAACTGGACGCGGCCGTTCTCTACCACCGCCCTTTGCTGGGGATACTCCCCCGGCCGGAACTGGCGCCAGAACCCGGCCCGGTCTTCCGGCTCGACCTGCTTCAGCCGCGCCACCCAATCGCTGTCGTAGGGCGGATCGGCGGGAAGCACGTTGACCTCCAGCAAGTGACTTCGAGTGAGCGGGAGTCGCTTCCGGGGGAACGTCTCGGCGTTTCTCTGGAGCGTGTAGGGGCCCGCGCGCGCGGCCACCCTGTTGTCGCAATCCACCTGAATCCAGTGGTGGCCGGGCCCCAGGCCCGGGGCCTGGAAGAAACCGTCCCGGGCCACGTCCACCGTCGCCAGGACATCCTCCAGACCGGTCGTCCAGAACGCCGGGTCGGCCTTCGCCACGTGCACCACGCAGCGCTCGATCAATTCCCTGAAGCCCGGTCCCGGCGCGACGAAACCGGCCAGGCTGGCGCCGGGGACGAGCCTCTGGTCGCCCATGCGAAGCTGCCGCCGGCCGAACAACGGCGTCTCCCAGCGATAGTCCGGCGAGTGTCCGGGCAGCCAGAAGACGATGTGCACCAGTGTGCCCGGCAGGTCGCAGGACCAGCGACCGTCGGCCGCCACCGGGCAGCGAACCCTCGCTCCCTTCAGGCTGAACCGCGGATCCATCCCTTCCGGATCAACATCGCCGAGGAGAATCGAGACTCCCGACGCCGGCCGCCGGGGACCGACCACGCGCCCCGACACGGGGACCGCCGGGAAGACCGGCACCTCGAACACCGGCACGACCGCGGGGGCCGGCTTCTCGCTGCCGTCGACCTCCGGTTCAAGCTCGCCTGGGTCCTCCGGCTCCAGGTCAGGGTCGATGTAGACCTCACGACCCCAGAATCCGCTGCCGGACGCCGGGCGGACGCTCCACGGTCCGGGTTCGAAGAGGAACACCTGGAACGGCTGATCGCTGACCACGGGAAACTCCTGCTCACGACCCTCCGCGTTCCTGGCCATGAGCGTCACCTCGGCCGAAACCGTGCGATAGGCAACCGCCTTCAGCACCACGTAGGCAACTTCGTCCGCCCCGACCTGAGGGACGGCGGGCTCCTGAGCCGGGGAGACGGCGGCCCCCAGGACGAGGCTCAGGCCGATAACCGTGCCGATCGCGCCACGCCGCCGCTCGCTCATCCCGGCACCACCCGCTACGGCAGCGTCATCACCAGGGGCTTCTTGCGGGTCACGACGATCGTGTGCTCGAACTGGACCGTGGTCGTTCCCCGCTTGTTGAGCAGCGTCCAGCCGTCCTTCGCGGTCTTCGCCTGCTCGCGGCCGTTGGTCAGAAACGGCTCGATCGTCAGCACCATGCCGTCGTGCAGGAAGCGGTCGTCGTTCGGGTCGTCGAATCCGGGTACGAACTTCGGCTCCTCGTGGAGCGAGCGGCCGATGCCGTGCGAGCCCAGGTTCCGAATCAGGCCGAAACCGGCCCGGCTCGCCGTCTCCTCGATGGCGCGGCCGATGTGGCGCAGCCGGCGACCGTGGCGAGCCTGCCGCATCGCCTCCCGCAGCGCACGCCGGGTGGCCGAGATCATCCGCCGCCGCACTTCGTTCACCGGCGGCACCGGGTACGCCGCGCCCGTGTCGCTGAAGTAGCCGTCGAGTTCGAGGGAGACGTCGACGTGCACCAGGTCGCCCGCCTCGATCCGCCGGTCGCCGGCGATGCCGTGCGCGACTTCCTCGTTGACACTGATGCAGGTGGCCGCCGGGAAGTCGTAGCAGAACTCGGGCGCCGAGCGCGCGCCCCGGGCTTCCATGTACTCCCGGCCGATCAGATCCAGCTCGGCGGTCGTCATGCCCGGCTCGAGCGCCTCGCCCATCCGCGCCAGGCACCGGGCCGCTACCCGGCCCGCGCGGCGCAGCCCTTCCAGGTCCTCGCGGCCGTCGATCGTCATCGTCAGTCGGGCAGCACGAGGATGCGCAGGTTGCGGAACCAGATCTCGTTGCCGTGGTCCTGGAGCGCGATGTGGCCCGTCTCCATCATCCCGTAGCCGGGCATCGAGGCGAACTTGCTGGCCGCGACGAGTTCCTTCCACTCGTCGTCCCAGAGCGTGTACTCCACCACCTTCTCGCCGTTCAGCCAGTGCGTAACCACGGCGCCCTCGACCCGCAACGCGCTCGTGTTGAACTCGCCCAGGGGCACCAGCTCGCCGCCCTGCCGGGCGTGGAGGGCGTAGTTCGAGGCTGCCGAGGTTTCCATCCGCTGACCGTCCCGGTGCCCGCCATCGTCCAGGATCTGGAACTCGGGACCCGTCGAGTAGGACGCGGGGGCATCCTCGGAAGCGTGGAACATCACGCCGCTATTTCCCCCAGGGGTCACGGCCCAGTCGAAGCGGAACTCGAAGTTTCGATACTGCTCCCGGGTCATCAGATCGGCTCGGGGCCCGGCGTCGTCGCCCTCGGGCGGCACGAAGTGGACCACGCCGTCGGCCACCGACCAGCCGGCCGGCACCTGGTCGAGTTTGAAGCCCCGCCAGTGGTCCAGCGATTCGCCGTCGAAGAGGGACTGGAAGCCGGCCTCGGCCTCCTCGGCCGCGAGCTGGTTGATGGCGGCGGGCGGATCGGCCGCCGCTTCTTCCGTCTCGGCGTCATCTCCAACGCCCACCTTGACTTCCACGCAGGCTACCGCTCCGAGCGCCAGCAGTACCGCAACGACCACCGTCAACATCGTCTTCATCCGTTCATCCTCCATGACACTGAATTGCGCTCGCTGCTACGCAGCCTCGCGCTCGATGCGGGTCAGAAGACCCGCGCACCCAGAGAAACACCGCCTTGCCGCGCCATTCTCTACCGCAACCCGACTCCCTTTAGCGGCCATACCGCACTCCGATCCGGACCGAACGTTCGGGACCGGGGAAGCCGACCTGGGTCTCGTAGGACTCGTCGAGCGCGTTATCGGCCCGCAGCGTGAGCCGCCAACGCTCGGACGCCTGCCAGACCAGAGTCAGCCCCGCCAGGGTACGGGGATCGACGGTGGTCCGGAACGGCGCCGGAATCTGCTCGTCGAGGTAGGAGTCGGCGTGCCGGGCCTCGATGCCGAGCCGCACCGCCTGATTCAGGTCGACGCGCAGGCCGACGCCGCCGTAGAGATCCGGCCTGCGCCGCAGGGGTCGGCCGGTGGCCCGATCTTCGGTGTCCTGAGCGGTCAGGGCGACGTCGAGCGCGACCCGCGACGATGGCCGCCAGACGAGCATCCCCTCGAGCCCCTCGACGTTCACCTCGTTGCGGTTGACGTTCAGGAAGGCCTCGAAGTCGAAGTCGATCAGCCCCTCGAAGCGGTTGGCGAAGGCCGTCAGACCCCATCGCAGCGAGCCATCGGCCGAACGGCCCTCGAAGCCGAAGTCGACGCCGACGCTGGTCTCGGCGTCGAGGTCGGGGTTGCCGCCGATGGCCCGCGGCGAGGCCATCGCGAAGAAGCTCGGCAGCTTGAATGCCCGACCCGCCGACGCCCGCAACGACCAGCGCGCACCGTCCGGGGCGTAGCGAAGCCCCGCCCGCGGACTCAGCTCCTCGCGTCCGCCCCGCGCGCCCCGGCCCTGGAGCAGGTCGGCCCGCAGGCCGAGCTCGGCGACCAGGCCGCCGCGCGACCAGCGCCAGTCGCCGAAGAGTCCGACGCGTTCCCGGTCGATCGAGTAGTTGCCGGCCAGGGGGCCGCCGAAGAAGTCCGGCAGGAGCAGCAGGCTCGTGTTGCGCCCCTCCTCGGCGAGAGCTTCGGCGCCGAAACTGACCTCGGACTCCCCCTCCGGCACGACCGTTCCAATCCAGGACAGGCGCAGATCCTGGAAGTCCGTGTCCTCGGTCCACGGCGGTACCTGTAATCCGATCGGCGGGCTGTCCCGCTCCATCCGGTGCTGGAACCAGGTCGACCGCAGGAACTGGCTGAACCGGCCGCCGGCGTTCAGGTCGACGGTGGCGGCCAGTCCGACCTCGCGATGGTCGGACCAGCGCAGGTCGCCGCTGCCGAACACCGGGCCGCCCGAGCCGTCCGGATAGTCGTCGGCCTGCCAGTCGGCGGTCCGGCCGGTAAGCCGGAACGCCGAGTTCCCGCCGAATTGGCGCTGCCAGCGTCCACTGAGTGACGCCTGGTCGAGACGGTCGTCGCCCACGCGACCCTGCTCCTCCCGAAAGGCGGCGCCGATCCCGCCGGCCGACGACTCCCCGGCCCGGCCCCAGGACAAGCGGCCGCTACGGTGGTCGTGACTGCCGCCGTCGGCGTTCCAGCCCAGGAACGGCGCACTGCCGCGCGGCGCGGAGGTAGTCAGCTGGATCGCGCCGCCGAGTGAACTCGACCCGTAGAAGGACGAGAGCGGTCCGCGCACGACCTCCAGGCGTTCGACCTCCGCCGCGCCGACGCTGCCGAGCGGGAAGGCTCCGCCGTACTGGTCGGTGCTGTCGTTGACCGGCACGCCGTCGATCAGCACCAGAGTGAAGTTCCCGTCGCCGCCCCGGAGCGACGCGCCGGCCACCGCGGCGCTCGAGTCGTTTCCGAGGACGTACGCGCCGGGAACCAGCCGCAGCGCCTCGGACGCGTCGGCCGCAGCCAGGTCGGCGAGATCGTCGCGCTCGATGACCTGGACCGAAGCGGTCGCCGTGTCGATCGATCGGGCGCGCACGGTGGCGGTCTCGTAGTAGGTGGCGGCCGGGGGCGCAGCCCGCTCCGCGCCGTCCTCCGCCGGCTCTCCGGCATCCTGCCCCGCCGCCCCCGCAACGAATGCGAAGGGCAGCATCGCGGCGAAAGCGGACCGCGACGCCTCGTGAATGGTGAACATCGCGTGAGCTTAGTCGAGAGCAGCCTCGCCCTTCGGAGCCGTTGGTATCGTGTCGCCTCTTCCATGCTCCGCTTCAAGCGCATCGCAACGGCGATCCCCCTGCTGGTCGCGATCGGCGCCGGCGACCTGCTGCCCGCCATCGAGACGACCCGCTTCGAGGTCCCGGGCCTCGACGCGCCGGTCGAGATCCTCGTCGACCGCTGGGGCGTCGCCCACGTCTTCGCCGGCGGCCAGGACGACCTGTTCTTTGCCCAGGGCTGGAACGCGGCCCGCGACCGCCTGTGGCAGATCGACCTTTGGCGGCGGCGCGGCGAGGGGACGCTTTCCGAGGTCTTCGGGCCCCGTTTCGTCGAACAGGACCGCGCCGCCCGGCTGCTGCTCTACCGCGGCGACATGCACGCGGAGTGGCTCGCCTACGCCTCGGACACGAAGCGCATCGTCACCGCCTGGACGCGCGGGGTGAACGCCTACGTCGACCTGGTGCTGGAGCGGCCCGAGCTGATGCCGCCGGAGTTCGAAGCGCTGGGCTACGAGCCGTCCCACTGGACCCCGGAGGCGGTGACGAGGATCCGCAGTCATGGTCTGCTGCGGAACGCGACCAGCGAGTTCATGCGGGCCGCGTTCCTGGCCGACCACGGACCGGAAGCCCTCGCGCTCCG
Source organism: Candidatus Multivorans sp. (assembly GCA_965220845.1). GTDB lineage: Bacteria > Acidobacteriota > Thermoanaerobaculia > Multivoradales > Multivoraceae > Multivorans. The sequence goes on along the minus strand of CBDCRA010000005.1, from coordinate 1,099,146 downwards.
CGATCGCTACCAGCCGGAGCATCGGCTCACGGTGCCGGACGGCCTGGACCTCGACTTCTTCCGCTTCCAGAGTGCGCCACCCCAGGCACTCGCCCCGTACTTCCTCGGTACCCGCGGCGTCCGCTTCAACAGCCTCGAGGCGGGTTTCCAGGACGAGGCCCTTGCGGCATCCCAGGGCAGCAATAACTGGGCGATCTCGCCGCGGCGCACCGCCACCGGCCGGCCCCTGCTCGCGAACGACCCGCACCGCACCCAGGCCGTGCCCTCGCTCCGCTACATCGTGCACCTCTCGTCGCCCGGCCTCGACCTGATCGGCGCGGGGGAACCCGCCCTGCCCGGCATCTCGATCGGGCACAACGGCACGATCGCCTTCGGTCTGACCATCTTCAGCATCGACCAGGAAGACCTCTACATCTACCGGACGAAGCCCGGCGAACCCGACTTCTACGAGCACCGGGGCAACTGGCTGCCGATGGAGACCATCGAGGAGACGATTCGGGTGCGCGGCGGCGACGACCGCACCGTGGAACTCCGCTTCACCCGTCACGGCCCCGTCCTCTACCAGGACCCCGACCGGAACCTCGCCATCGGTCTGCGCGCGGCCTGGCTGGAGCCCGGCATGGCCCCCTACCTCGGGTCGATCGAGTACATCCGCGCCCGCAACTGGGACCAGTTCCTGGCAGCGATGAACCGCTGGGGAACGCCGTCCGAGAACCAGGTCTACGCCGACACGAGCGGCAACATCGGCTGGAAGCCGGGCGGCCTCGCGCCGGTCCGGCCCAACTGGGACGGTCTGCTGCCGGTGCCCGGCGACGGCCGCTACGAGTGGAGCGGCTACCGGGACATGGACGAACTGCCGGTCGAGTTCAACCCCGAACGCGGCTGGGTCGCGACCGCCAACGAGATGAACCTGCCGGCCGGCTACGACGTGCCGCTGGGCTGGGAGTGGGCCGGGCCCTACCGGCGGCAACGGATCGACGAAGTGCTGAACGCCGACGACGCGATGACCATCGAGGGCGCGGTGCGGCTGCAGACGGACTACGTCTCCATCCCGGCCCGCCGCCTGCACGCGTTGCTGGGCCGCGCCAAGCCGTTACCCGAGGCCGGGCCGGCGCTCGAGCTCCTCGGCGGCTGGAACGCGGAGCTCGCCGCGGACAGCGCCGCGGCCGCCCTCTTCGAGGTCTGGTGGCGGAGGCACCTCGAGGCCGAGGTCGGCCGGCGGATGGCGGCCGCGCTCGAGGCGGACGAAGACACCCTGCCCGTCCAGGACGAGAACCTGCTCCGGATCCTCGAGGAGGTCGATCCGCGGCTCGGCGACCGGCCGCGGCGGGCCCGCGACGAGGCGCTCCTCGACAGCCTGGCGTCCGCCTTCGCCGACGTCAGCGAACGGCTCGGCCCGGATCCCGCCGCCTGGCGCTGGGGCGACCTGCACCAGATCGAACTGCGGCATCCGCTGTCGAAGCACCTTCCGGACGACATCCGCCTACTCGCCGACGTCGGCCCGGCCGAGCGCGGCGGCTCCGGCGACACGGTCGGCAACACGAGCTACGGCGACGACTTCAACCAGCGCTCCGGCGCCTCCTTCCGCATGGTCATCGACGTCGGCAACTGGGACGCCTCGGTGGCGATGAACAACCCCGGCCAGTCCGGCGACCCCCGGAGTCCGCACTACAAGGACCTGTTCGAACCCTGGGCCAACGACCAGGCGTTTCCCCTGCTCTACACCCGCCCCGCCATCCTCGAGGCCGCGGAAGCCCGGATCGAGCTGCTTCCCGCATCTACCGAGTAACCGAAGCTGGCGCAGCAGACACTGGGTGCGCCGGCGCCCCCGCCGGCATCCGGCGCGGAGCGCCGGCCTCTGGACCCTCTGCTGCGGGGAGCCGGCGCGGTTACACTGTCTCGACCACCCCGATGACAGTTGTCACGAGAGCGCTGCGCGTTGCGACGTTCCTCTCGCTCGGCCTGGCCGCGGCCGCGGCCGGCCAGTCCGAGGCGTCCCGAAGTGCCGGCCCGGCGGACGATCCGGCGGTACCGGCCATCAACCCGACGCCGTACACCGAGGCCGCCGAGAAGAGGGGCCGCACCCTCTACCTCCGCCACTGCCAGATCTGCCACGGCTTCGACGGCCGCGCGCTTGAGAACATCGACTTCGAAGCCACCGACCTCACCGACCCGGAACGCTGGCGGTTCGGCACCACCGACGGCGATCTCTTCCGTTCCACCAAGTTCGGCGCCGGCCTCGACATGCCGCCGTTCGAGGCCGAACTCGACGACGCGGAGATCTGGGAACTCGTCCACTACCTGCGCAGCATCGGCCCCGAGGAGTACCGCGCGGCGGCCGAACCGGAGAATCGACCATGACCAAACCGCAACGCCCGTCCCCCACGTCCTCTCTCGAACAAACTCCCGCGGACGACTCCGGCCTCTCGCGGCGCAGCTTCGTCGCCACCGGCGCCGCCGGAGTGGGAGCGGCGGCCCTGTTCGCGCAGCAGGCCCGGGCCGCCGCCGCCGACCGCGAGGATCGGCCGATCAGCGTTCCCGACGAGATCCCCCGGACCCGGAACGAGGCCCCCGACCCGGCCGAGTTCCCGATGAACGGCGCCCAGGTCTTCGCCCGGGCCTGCGCCAACGAGGGCCTCGAGGCCCTGTTCTGCGCGCCCGGCAACTACCAGGTGATCAACGCGATCGCGGCCGAAGGCATCCCCACCTACGGCGGCCGCACCGAGGGCGGCATGTGCGCCGCCGCCGACGGCTTCATCCGGGTCACGGGCGAGGTCGCCGCATGCTCGGGCACGGAGGGGCCGGGCTTCACGAACATGATCATGAACATCGGCGCCGCCAACGCCGCCCGTACGCCGCTGCTCGTGCTGGCGAGCAACATGACGGTCGGCGGCGACGACACGGAGCGCGGCATCCAGCGCGGCTACCAGCAGCCGACCACGGTGGGGTTGAAGAAGTACGGCAAGCGGCTGATCACCCCGAACCGGGTCTACGAGTACGCCGCCTACGCCTTCCGCCACCTGCGCACCGGCGTGCCGCGGCCGGTCCACCTCGACTTCACCGGAGAGGTCGCGCGGGCCCGGTTCGACGCCCCCGACGACCTGCTCTACTACCACGACAAGAGCACGTACCGGACCGAGTCCCTGCCCCACCCGTCGAGGGCCGACACGGAGAAGGTCGTCGAGATGATCGGGAAGGCGGAGCGCCCGATCATCGTCGCCTCGACCGGCGTGTTCTACGACCGGGCCTGGGACGTCCTGCGCACGGTCGCCGAGCGGGCGGACATCGCGGTCGTCGAGTCCGGTCCGATGCGCGGTCACTTCCCGGACAGCCACCCGCTCTCGGTGAGCACCGGGCCGGACGCCCTGCTCTCCGCGGACCTCGTCATCTTCGTCGGCCAGTACTCGATGCCGAACGTCGGCGAGGTCGCCTTCGACCCCGACGCCAAGGTCATTCGCATCGACCCCGACGCGGCGGACATCGGCCGCAACCTGCCGGTCGATCTGGGGCTCGTCGCCAGCGCCCGCGGCGGCCTGGAGGCTCTCGCGGAGGCGCTGCCCCCGGCGTCGCGGCCGGCCTGGCGCGCGGAACTGGCGTCCGCCCGCGACGCGTTCGAGAAGCAGAACGCGGAATGGTACGAACTCGGGCTGAAGCACAGCGCCGCGACGGACACGATCCATCCGGCCGTGATCGCCCAGGAACTCTCGAACTTCCTGTACTCGGGCGACCTGCCGAAGGAGCAGACGACGGTGGTCTCGGGCGGCTACGGCATCGCACGCTACACCCGGCGCTGGCTGCGAGCCCACCGGCCGGGCCAGATCCTGAACGGCGCCTACCAGTACGGCGCGATCGGACCCGACGTCGGCTACACGGTCGGCGCCGGCGCGGCCGTGATGAACGGCGTCGGTCCCCAGGAGCCCTACCGCGGGTCGCCGGTGTTCGGCATCACCGGCGACGCCGGCATGGGCTACTCCGGCATGGAGTTCGAGACCCTGGCGAAGTACAAGATCCCGGCGGTCATGCTCGTCTACAACAACAACGCCTGGGGCGTCTACGGATCGGCGCGCCGCGCCACGCGATCGATGCACATGTACCTCTTCCAGGAGAACCTGCGCTACGACAAGATCGCCGAAGGCCTCGGCGCCCGCGGCGAGTACGTCACCTCCCCCGAACAACTCCGCGAAGCCCTGCCCCGCAGCTACGAGATGGCCGCCAACGACGGCGTATCCACGCTCATCAACTGCCAGGCGATCAAGGAGTTCTGGACCAACGAGTACCCGCCCGGCCTGCCCCGCAAGGTCGAACCCGGCTGCATGGCCTACTACCACTGACGACGGTGGTGGTGGCGGTGGCATGCACCCGCTGGCGCGTGGACGGCGGTGGAGGGTCCCAGCGGACGCTCACGCCCGCTTGGTGAATGGGGGGTCTGGCGCTCGCTTCGGTCGCCTGCGCTCCGGGAGGGCGTCGGCAAAGGAAAGCTCTACGGCAGGCGCTTGGCTCCAGCCCGCTGGGACCCTCCACCGCCGTCCACGCGCCAGCTGGAGTTCGCCGGACTGCGGTCGGGAGCTGGTCGGTGGCAGCAGTAGGTAACGCCGAAACGACGACCGTGCTCTGGGTGCGCGGGTCTTCTGACCCGCTGCCGCCGGAGGCGGCCAGAAAGACCGCGCCGCGTAGCGGCGACCGCATTGAACACCTGCGTCATTGGCTCCGGGGCGATGGGCTGAAATGACTCAGCCGCGAAAGACCGTTCTCAAGTCCCTGCGGCGTTACGCAGACAAGGGGATCTTCCGGGGATTCGGCACCAGCGTCGACCGGAAGGGGAACCTGGAGTGCCGTTTCCTCTGGCATGCACCGGAGCCGCATCGGCTGCGCTTCGAACCGCGACGAAACGCACTGGTCTTCGTCGACCTGCTGCCGGCAGTGCCTTACCCGTCCGAGATGGACTGGGCACTCAGGGCCTTCGTCGCCGGACGTGCAAGCGCCAATCTTCCTGCCCACCGCCGGATCGACCCGAAGAAGGCGAACTGCCGCTGCCGAAACCGCAAGGGGAAGATATCGATCGAGGTCCGCTGCCTGGACGGAGACTTCGAGTACGCCGCGAACAAGGCGGTCAAGCTGGTCAACGAGGTCTTCCTGAACTTCCTCGCCGGGCCCTACGACGGCTACATGATCGAGCACTTCGGTGCGCCCGAGGAGTGAATCCCAGCCGCTACACTGGTCGCCACGAGTAACCGAAGAACAGGAGTTCGCACATGCATCTAGCAGACCTGAACTGGCTTGCCGTCGTCGTGTCCGCCGTCGCTTTCTTCGCCCTGGGCGCTGTCTGGTACTCCTTCCTCTTCGGCAAGGCGTGGGCGGCCGAAATGGGCATCGACATGGACAACCCGCCGGAGTCGAACATGGTCAAGACGATGGGCGGCTCGTTCGTCCTGGAGTTGATCGCGGCCATCGTCGTCGGCATGGTGATGATGGACATGGGCGGGGGCTACATGGTCGGAATCCACGTCGGCCTGCTGCTCGGCCTCGGCATCGCGTCGATGCTGATGGGCGTCAACTACCTCTTCGAACAGCGCTCCCTCAAGCTGTGGCTGATCAACGCCGGGCACATGACGCTCGGTCTTGCTTTGGTCGGCGCGATCCAGGGGGCCTGGCAGTAACGCCCGTGGGAACGCGGGCACCTCGCTCGCATCCGGGCACGGTCGCGGGCCTGGTTCTGGCTATCGCGTCCGGCTGTTCGGCACCGCCCAACTCCGATGTGGCGCCGGCGGAAGCGCCACGGGCCGGCGCGGCGGCTGTTCCCGCCGTCCGCTTCGTCGACGTCACGGCCGAAAGCGGCATCGACCAGATTCTGCCGAGCGGCACGGACTCGACCTACCCGATGCCGGCGGTCATGGGCGGAGGCCTGGCGGTGTTCGATGCCGACGGGGACGACGACCTCGACCTGTACGTCGTCGCCCCGGCGGCCGGCGGCAACCGCTTCTACCTCCAGCAGGAAGGCGGTGGTTTCACCGATGCCACGACGGCCGCCGGTCTCGAGGGCGACGGCATGGGCTGCGCCGTCGGCGACCTGGACAACGACGGCGACCTCGACATCTACCTGACCCGGGTCGGCCGGGACCGCCTCTTTCTCAACGACGGCAAGGGCGTGTTCGCCGATCGCTCCGCGGCCTGGAACGCGGCGGTTCCCGGCTGGTCCTCCTCCGCCGCTCTGCTCGACTACGACCGCGACGGCTACCTCGATCTCTACGTCGCCCGCTACGTCGCCTTCGATCCCGAGCGAGTCTGCTCCCAGCACGGCGGTCGGCGCGACTTCTGCGGTCCGACCGAGTTCGAGGGCCTGAGCGACGTTCTGCTCCACAACGTGGGCGGGAACCGGTTCGAAGACGTGAGCGCCGCGGCAGGCATCACGGCGGTGGACGACGCCGGCCTCGGCGTCGTCGCCGCCGACTTCGACCACGACGGCGAGATCGACATCTACGTCGCGAACGACGCCGACCCGAACAACCTCTGGATCCACCAGGGCGGCGGGCGCTTCCTGGACGACGGCATCCTCCAGGGCGCCGCGTTCAACCGCTGGGGCAACAGCGAGGCCGGAATGGGCATCGCCGCCGGCGACGCCGACCTCGACCTGGACCTCGACCTGTTCGTGACCCACCTGATCACCGAGACTAACACCTACTACCGCAACCTCATGCTGCCCGGCTTCGAGGATGCGACGATCGACGCGGAACTCGGCGCGGCGAGCCTCGATCTGACCGGCTTCGGCGCCGCCTTCTTCGACGCCGACAACGACGGCGATCTCGACCTCGCGGTGGCGAACGGCGCGGTCAAACGGCGGCCGTCGGCGCTGGCCGCGCCCGGTGGCGCCAGCGCCCCGCCGGCCTTCTGGTCCGAGTACGCCGAGCCGAATCTGCTCCTGGTCAACGAGGAAGGCCGCTTCGTCGACGTATCCGACGCGGCGCCGTGGACCTTACTCGGGCTCAGCCGGGCGCTGGTACCAGCGGACCTGGACCGGGACGGCGACCTCGACCTGGTGATCGCGAACCTGGACGGAGCGCCGCGGATTCTCCGCAACCTGACAATCGACATGAGCTCCGCCAGCGACGGACCGAAGGCCGCGAACTGGCTGCGGGTCCGCGCGTTCGACCCCCGCCTCGACCGCGAGGCGATCGGCGCCCGCATCACGGTCCGTACGCCGGACGGTCCGCGGCTCCTGCACGCGCTGCCGCCCGGCAGCTACCTCTCCGCCGGACCCGCCACGGCCCACCTCGGCCTGGGCGCGGCCGAGTCGGTCGAGAGCTTCGACGTCGTCTGGCCCGACGGTCTGGTGGAGCGCTTCGACGGCGTCGCCGCCAATCAGGTCGCAACGCTAGTCCGCGGCGAGGGGCGGGCCAGATGAGCGGACCGCGACAGAAGGTCGCCGGCCTGCGGCCGGCGGCAGCACCAGCCGGGCTTCGCCGCTTCGCGGCTTCGCCCGGGGGCGGGTCAGAAGACCCGCGCACCCAAAGAGACGCCGGTATCGACGGCGGGGGTCTCTACTCCACCTCCAGGACGTTCGCAATCGTCCTGCTCGCGGTCGGCGCCGCCGCCCTCGGCGCCCAGGACATTCCCACTCCCCGTCTCGACGGCGCCGAACCGGCCGTCCGCCAGCGCCTCGCCTCGCTCCAGGCGGACCTCCGCGCCGACTCGCGGAACGGAGACGCCTGGGGCCGCTACGGGATGGTCCTCGAGGCGCATACCTTCACCGACGAGGCCATCGCCGCGTACCGGCAGGCCCACGAGCTCGCGCCGACGACGTTCCGCTGGCCCTACCTGCTCGCCGCCCTGATCGACGAACGCTCAGCCGCTGACAGCCTGCCGCTGTACGGCGCGGCCCTCGCCCTCGACCCGGACTACGCGCCCGCCCACGTCCGCCTGGCGGAAGCGCTGGAACGCACGGGGCAATCCGACGCCGCCAACCGCGAGTACGCACAGGCGGCACGCCTCGACCCAGCCAACGCCCACGCTCAAGCCGGCCTCGGCCGCCTCGCCCTCGCCGGCGGCGACGCGGACGCTGCAGTCCGGTACCTCTCCCGAGCCCGCGAACTCGCGCCCGAGAACCGCTCCTTCGCGGTCACCCTGGCTCAGGCGTACGCCCGCGCCGGCGACCGCGAACGCGGACAGCGGATCGCAGCCGCCGTGCGGTCGCTGGGCCGCATCAACTACCGCAACGATCCGATCCGTTCGAGCGTTCAGGACCTGGCGCTCGACGCCCGCAGCCATCTGCGGCGGGCCAATGCCCACCGCGTCCACGGCGAACTCGACCTCGCCGAGCGCGAGCTGCGAGCCGGCATCGAACTCGATCCCTCGCGGCCCGAACTTCACTTCGTTCTCGCCGAGGTGCTCGCGGCCTCGGGTGACCAGCCCGGCTCGCTCGCCGCCGCGCGACGCGCGTACGAACTGCATCCGGAACTCGAAGGCGTCGTGCCCTTTCTGGCGCGGGCGCTCTTTCAGACCGGCGACCTCCGCTCCGCCCTCGCCATGGCCGAAGAGGCCCTGCGACTCAACGCCGGCGACGTCAGCATGATGCTCCTCGTCGCCCTGATCAGCGCGGAGCGGGGCGATGTCGTCCGTACCGTCGAGATCCTCGACCGCGCCTACCAGGCGCGGCCTCAGGATCCCCCCACACGCAACGGCCTGATCCAGTTGCTCACGAACGTCGGCGAGGCGATGGCGAGCAGCGGACTACCGGACGCCGCCGCCGGACAATTCGAGAAAGCGCTCGACCTCGCCGAGGAAGCGGACAGTCCCGTGGCGGCCCAGCTCCGCCGGCGCCTCGCCCAGGTCCGCCGCTGATCTCGTCCGAAGAGGCCCAGCCGTCTTTGAGGTTCAGTCTCCGTGAAGGAGAGTCGGTATCGTCGACACCATGCCGAGAGTTGAGAGAACAGTTCGCCAGCCCAGCGATGGCAACCAAGTCGAGTCTCAACCAATGAACGTCAAGCTCGAACGCCGCGGCTCGCTCGTCGTGGCTGTACCGCAGGGGCGGAGGCCGCCGCCTCTCACTACGGCGGAAGTGGCCGCAATCACGGATGAGATTCGAACGCGCCGGGATCGCGACGAGGCGCCCGGCTAGACGCTCAAGCCCTGGCACGGGTGTTGCTCTTCAACGCACTGTCTTGGTCCCCAACAGAACAGGAAGAGCCTCGATGAGGCTCGGCTTCGCAGTCGCTGCCACCTTCTGCATCGCGGCCGTCCCCGTCTGGGGACAGGAGAGTCCCCTGCCGGAGTTGTTTTCCGACGTGATCGACGTTCGGGTCGTCAACGTCGAGGTCGTCGTAACGGACCGGGAGGGCAACCGGATCCGGGGCCTGGACGCGGCGGACTTCGAGCTTCGGGTGGACGGCGAGAGCGTACCGGTCGACTACTTCACGGAGATCGACGAGGGCATCGCCCGGACGAACGCAGAGGGGGACGCGATCGGGGCCGTGTCCTCGCTCGTCGCCGGCGAGCCCGTCGCCACGAACTACCTCGTCTTCATCGACGAGTACTTCGCGGTCACGCGGGACCGAGACCGGGTACTCGAGCGACTGGAACAGGACCTGGGGAAGCTACGCGCGCACGATCGCGTCGCCCTGGTCGCGTTCGACGGGCAGAACGTCTCCCAACTGACGGACTGGACCAGCTCCCGGGACGTACTGCGCGGCGCATTCGGCGAGGCCAGGAAGCGCGATGCGCAGGGCATCATGCGGATAACAGACATCGAGCCGGCCGTCGTCGAACCGACCCTGGCGGACCGGTCATCGCAGGCCCTCGTTCGATCCCGCGCAGGTATCCGGCGAGCCATGTCGACGCTGAATCTGAACCAGCGCGAGCGGGAGATCCAGCGATCCGTCCTCGCGGCCACGGCCACCCTCCGGAGCTACGCCGATCCGCCGGGCCGCAAGGTCATGCTCGTGCTGACGGACGGCTGGGGCGTACCCGAGTGGAACGGGGACAACCTCGGTTCGGTCGACTGGCGGCCTCCGAGCATCGAGAGCATCTACGGTCCCCTCGTCCACGCCGCGAACCTGGTCGGCTACACGCTCTACCCCGTCGACCTTCCGGGCTTCGATCCCGCCTTCACGAACGCCCCCGCCGGAACCGGCGACCCGTCCGCGACGTACACCCCGAGTCCGAGCCTGGACCTGGAACCGAACCTCTCCGCCCTCCCGACCGACCTCTACAGCGAGTGGTCCCAGGAGGTGTCACTCGCCTACCTGGCCCGCGAGACCGGTGGACTGCCGATGCTCAACGCCTTCCGCGACGTCGCCCTGGCCGAGGCCGCGGCCGACACCCGCTCCTACTACTGGCTCGGATTCGAACCGCCTCGCAACGAGGACGATGAGCTCCACGGCATCGAAGTACGACTGGTGGGCCGTCCCGACCTTCGCGTGAGGTCGCGCCGGAGCTATCTCGATCTGTCGAAGAGCACGGAAGTGACGATGATGGTCGAGGGATCCCTGCTGTTCGGCGGCGCGGCGGGAAAGGAGACTCTCACGGTCGAGCTCGGCGCGCCGCAACGCGCCCGGGGCCGGAAGATCCTGGTGCCGATGAAGGTGCTGATTCCGCTGGACGACATCACCCTCCTGCCGATGGGCAACCTGTGGATGAACGAGGTCGAGCTGCGCGTCACCGTGATCAACGACCACGGCGACCGCTCCGAAACACCGGTCGAGACGATCCGCATCTCGGGCCCGAGGGAACCGGAGCCTGGCCAGCACTGGTGGTACACAACGGAACTGGTGCTCCGCAAGGGAGAACACCGCATCGTGACGGCGGTCCATGACCCCGTGAGCGGCACGATCCTGTCGGCCAGCGGGACGGTCGGACCACAGTAGGCATGACCAAGGCAATCTCACGATTGAAAGTCGGCGCGGCCGTTACTGCCGCGCTGGTTCTCACCACGTTGCCGGCGGCCGGACAGGACAGTCCGCTGCCCGAGCTGTTCTCGGACTCGGTCGACGTGCGGATCGTCAACGTCGAAGTCGTCGTCACGGACCGGAAAGGGAACAGGATTCGCGGTCTCCAGCCGGACGACTTCGAGCTCCTCGTCGACCGTCAATCGGTGCCCATCGCGTACTTCACCGAGGTCGACGAGGGTTACGCGAGGACGGCCGCCGACGGCATCGCGAACGTGCAGTCCCTGGCCCGCAACGAGCAGGTCGGCACGAACTACCTGATCTTCGTGGACGACCTCTCGGCCATCCGGGGACGCCGCAACCGCGTGCTCAGCCGCCTGGACCAGGACCTTCGCCTGCTCAGCCCGGCGGATCGCGCGGCGATCGTCGCGTTCGACGGAAAGGGCGTCTCCCGGCTGACGAACTGGACGAACTCCCGCTACCAGCTCCGCAGCGCACTCCTCGAGGCCCAGATGCGGCCGGCGTTCGGCCGCCGGGGCAGCGAAGCCACCCGGCGCGCCGTCCTGGCGGCCACCGCCACCATGCAAAGCGTCGCCCGCGGACCCGGCCGGAACGTGATGCTCCTGCTGGCGGATAGCTGGAGCGCCCCGAGCGCGGTCTGGGATGTCCTGGGGTCGGGACTCTCCCGGCCGAACATCGAGAGCCTGTACAGCCCCCTGGTTCATGCCGCCAACCGGCTCGGCTACAGCTCTATCCGGTCGACGTGGCGGGTATGCAGTACAGGCCCGACTCCTACGGGCGAATCGCACCGAGCCCTCCTGGCGGCTACTACGCATACGGAACGGCCGACTCACGCGGCAGCACGATCTACCCGCCCCCGTGGCCGTCGATGCAATCGGTCATGGCCGGGTCGTACGAGCAGCGGCAACACGACGTTCTTCGCTTCCTCGCCAACGAAACGGGAGGGCGAGCGATGCTCAACGCGTTCCGAAGCAAGGCGCTCAGCGAGACCGTGGCGGACACCCGCTCCTACTACTGGCTCGGCTTCGACGCTCCCCAGAGCCGGGACGACGAGCTCCACGACATCAGGGTGCGACTGGTCGGACAAAGGAAACTCCGCGTGCGGTCCCGCGAGCACTACCTGGACATGTCGAAGGACACGGAAGTCGCCATGCGCCTGGAGGCTTCGATGCTCTTCGGCGACGCCCCCGGCGCCGAAACCCTGAACGTACGCCTCGGAACGCCGCAAAAGGCCGGATTCCGCAGGATCTCCGTGCCGGTGGAGGTCGTCATTCCGCTCGACGACCTGGGCCTGCTGCCCGTGGATGGACAGTGGGTGAACGAGTTCGAGTTCCGGATCAGCGCCGTGGACAAATGGGACATCCTGTCAGCGAACCTGGTTCGCAAGGTTCCGGTGGCCAGGTCCGAGGCGCCCGCGTCGGGCGACACCTTCGTGTACAGGACGGACCTCCGTCTGCGAAAGCGCGAGTACCGGTACGTCGCAGCCGTCTACGATCCGCTGACGGACAGGATGCTGGTCTCGGCCCGTGGAACGGTCAGCCCCAGGGCAAGCCAGCCACGATCGATCACCCGTCCGACGAACGAGAGGTAACCTCACAGACATGAGCCCGACCCCGCGAAGACTCAGTACCGTATTCGCCGTCACCTGTCTCCTGGCCGCGCTTCCCGCCACCGCACAGGAATCGCCGTTGCCGGACCTGTTCTCCGAGGTGATCGATGTCCGCGTGGTCAACGCCGAAGTCGTCGTGACGGACCGGGAGGGGAACCGCGTCCGCGGCCTCCAGCCAGCCGACTTCGAGCTCCGGGTGGACCGCAGCCCGGTGCCCATCGACTACTTCACGGAGATCGACGAGGGCCGCGCGCTGGCGTCCACCGACGACCGCATCGGCAACGTGCCTTCGGTGACGGCCGACGGGCCGGTCGGCACGAGCTACGTCGTCTTCATCGACGACCTGTTCGCGATCAAGCAGCGCAGGGACCGGGTGCTGAACCGCCTGGAGGAGGACCTGACCCGGCTCGGCCCGGCCGATCGCGTGGCGGTCGTGGCCCACAACGGCCGGGAACTCGCGTTGATCACGGACTGGACGGGCGACCGCGCCGACATCGAGACCGCGCTGCTGGAGGCAAGGAACCGCAAGACCCACGGCCTCGAGTTCATACACGGCATGGGTTCGGACCGGGGCGACAAGACCCGGCGATCGGTGTTGGCTGCCGCCGGCGCCGTGCGCAGTTTCGCCAACGCGCCGGGCCGCAAGGTCATGCTGCTGCTGATCGAAGGGTGGGCCACCGTGGGCGACACCTGGAATCTCAGGTCCGCGTATGCAGCCGCGTCCGCCGGCGCAACGCTGGACCGGCTCTACAGTCCTCTCGTGAACGCCGCGAACCTGGTCGGCTACAGCCTCTATCCGATTGACCTTCCCGGCTTCCAGGGCCCGCCAGGCCCTCCGATCGCCGGCTTCGGCACGGCACACGCGGCGCCAGCCTTCGCCGGCGCCGTCGGAGGGTACGCATCGTGGTGGGGCATGCCCGAGCGGCGATTCCACAACGTCCTCCAGTTTCTGGCCCACGAGACCGGTGGACTCCCGATGATCAACTCCTTCAGCAAGAAGGCCCTCGCGGAGACCGCGGAAGATACTCGCTCCTACTACTGGCTCGGCTTCGAACCTCCCCGCAACGAGGACGACCGCCTTCACAACATCGAGGTGCGGCTGCCCGGGCATCCCGACCTCCGCGTCCGAACGCGGGAGCACTACCTCGACATGTCCAGGGCGACGGAGCTCGGGATGCTGGTCGAGGGCGCCCTGCTGCTCGGAGGTTCACCCGGCGCCGAGTCGCTGGACGTGAGCTTCGGCGAGCCGAGGAAGGCGGGTTTCCGGCGGCTCGACGTGCCGATGAAGGTGACGGTCCGCCTGGACGACGTGGAACTGCTGCCGGTGGACGGCCAGTGGGCGAACGACCTGGAGTTCAGGATCCGGCTGATGAACAAGTGGGGCGACCAGGCGGCGCCACCGGCGGCGAAGGTCCAGGTGCGCATCCCGAACGAACCCATGCCGGGCGACCTGTACGTGTTCGAGACGGATCTCACGATCCGCAAGCGGGAGCACCGCTTCGTGGCGGCGGTCTACGACCCGCTGACTGGCGACATGCTGTCGGCAAGAGGCACCGTCGGGCCGAGGTAGCGGACTGAGCGCTCCGCGGAATCAGCCGAGCTACACTGTCGTTGTCCGCGAGGTAAATGACGACAAGCGCTGAAAGGAAGCCGCCGCCGAGGCTCTTTACGACCCCACTCGTCACGTGCGTGCTCGCTGCTCTGATTCTCGCGAGCCCGGGCGCAGGCCAGGACGTTCCGCTGCCGGACCTGTTCTCCGACACGATCGACGTCCGGGTGGTCAACGGCGAGGTCGTCGTCACCGACCGGGACGGCCACCGGGTTCAGGGACTCCAGGTCGGCGACTTTGAGCTTCTGGTGGACGGCGAGCCGGTTCCGATCGGCTACTTCACGGAGATCGACGATGGAACGGCCCGTGGAGCCACGGAGCAGAGGATCGACGAAGAAGCCATGCCGGCCGTGCCTTCGCTCGAGCCCGACGAGCCGGTTCGCACGAACTACCTCGTCTTCATCGACGAGTACTTCGCGGTCAGGAAGCAACGCGACCGGGTGCTCAAGCGGCTGGAACGGGATCTTGCGGAACTGGGTCCGCACGACCGCATGGCCGTCGTCGCGTTCGACGGCCGCAACGTCGCCCGACTGACCGACTGGACCGGCGCGCGGGACGAACTCCGGGACGCCTTCCGCGAGGCGCGCAAACGCGAAGCGCTGGGGCTCATGAGAAGAGCCGACATCGATCCTGCGGCGACCGCGCCTGATCCGCCAGGGGCGGCTGCCTCGGGTCCGCTGGCGCCGACCACCCTCGACGGAGTCGAGAGCGCTCCCGCGCTCAACAGCGTTCGGCGAGTGGCGGCAGCACTGAACCTGAGCAAGCGCGAACGGGAGATCCAGCGATCCGTGCTGGCCGCCACCGCGACGGTCCGCAGCTTTGCCGATCCGCCGGGCCGCAAGGCGATGCTCGTGCTGACGGACGGCTGGGAGGTGTCCGGGTTCAACAATCCCGACCCGTTCGGACCGCCTCCGCCCAGCATCGAGAGCATCTACGGACCGCTCGTCCACGCCGCGAACCGACTGGGATACACCCTGTATCCCGTCGACCTTGCCGGTCTGAACCCCCGGTTCGCCAACAGTCCGTTCGGGATCGGCGACGTGTCCGTCGGCTACAACGCCGGCCCCGGTGCGAGTTCCGCGTCCGCGCCGATCTCTCCCTTCGCGGCGCCGCAAGGTCTGAATCTGGAATGGTCCCAGGACGCCGCGTTCGGCTATCTGGCCCACGAGACCGGTGGCCTGCCGATGATCAACGCCTTCCGCGACATCGCGCTCGCGGAGGCCACGACCGACACGCGCCACTACTACTGGCTCGGCTTCGAGCCGCCCCGCAACCAGGACGATGAGCTCCACGACATCGAGATCCGGCTTGCGGGGCACCCTGATCTTCAGGTCAGGTCGCGGCAAAGCTACTTCGACCTGTCGAGGAGCGCCGAACTGACCATGATGGTCGAGGGGTCCGTGCTGTTCGGCGGGGCGCCGGGCAAGGAGACGCTGGCGGTACGCTTCGGCCCGCCCAAGCGGGCACGGGGCCGGAAGATCGAGGTGCCGATGGAGATCGCCATACCGCTCGACGACGTGGAACTCCTCCCGATGGGCGGCCGTTTCACGAACGAGCTGGAGTTCCGCGTCACCGTGATCAACGAGGCCGGCGAGCGCTCCGGGACACCGACCGAGAAGATCCGGATCTCCGGCGCGACCGAGCCGCCACCCGGCGTCGTCTGCGTCTACGAGACGACGCTGCTGATCCGCTCCCGCGAGCACCGCTACGTCGCCTCGATCTACGACCCGCTGACGGGCGCCGTCCCGTCCGCGAGCGGTACGGTCGGCCCCAAGTAGGTTGACCGGACAACGGGAAGACGCCAATGAAGCTCAAAGCAGGCCCCGCGGCCATACTGCTGCTAACCGCCCTGCCCGCCACCGCGCAGGAAGCGCCCCTGCCGGACCTCTTCGCCGACGTGCTGGATGTCCGCGTCGTGAACGTCGAGGTCGTCGTAGCGGATCGGGACGGCAACCGGGTTCAGGGACTGCACGCGAGCGACTTCGAGCTCCTGGTCGACGGAGAGGCGGTGCCGATCGACTACTTCACGGAGGTCGACGAGGGTCGTGCGGTTGCCAGGGACGGCGACGGTGCCGGGAACGTACCCTCGTTGACCGCGCATGAGCCGGTGGGCACGAACTTCCTCGTGTTCATCGACGAACTCTTCGCCATTCGCCGCCAGCGGGACGGTTTCCTGAATCGGCTGGAGAGGGATCTGGCCCTGCTCAACCCGTCCGACCAGGTCGCCATCGTGGCTTTCGACGGCTACAACGTCACCCGCTTGACGGACTGGACGAACTCGCGCGACGAGATCGGGGACGCGATTCAGCGCGCGCGGGAGCGCAAGGCCCTCGGCCTGATGCGCATGCTCGATCTGGGTGATCGCACGGATCAGATCCGGCGGACCGTCATGGCCGCCACCGCCAGCATCCGCAGTCTCGCCGACGTCCCGGGCCGCAAGGTGATGCTTCTGCTGGTAGAGACCTTCTGCTCGCCGAGCCGTTCCTGGGAGTTCTCATCGTTCTGGGAGGACGGAACGTGCAGGGAAAGCGTCGGCAACGTCTACCAGCCGCTCGTAACAGCCGCGAATCGCGTCGGCTACACCGTCTACCCCGTGGACATGGTCGGCCTGCGCCCCACGTTCGGCATTGATCCGACAGGCGCACTCATGATGGGCAACTCGGAGGAAGCCCAGGAGGCGGCGCTCTGGTTTCTCGCCCATGAGACCGGCGGAAGGGCGATGATCAACTTCTACCGGAAGGTCGCGCTCGCGGAGACGGTGGCCGATACGCGCTCCTTTTACTGGCTCGGCTTCAACCCACCGCGCGGCGAGAACGACGCGCTCCACGACATCGAAGTCCGCCTTCCTGGCCGCAGGGACTTGCGAGTCCGCTCCCGCCAGCACTACCGGGACATGTCGAGGAGCACCGAGTTCACATTGCTGGTCGAGGGTTCACTGATGTTCGGCGGCCTGCCCGGCAAGAACGTCCTGGAAGTGCACTTCGGCACGCCGCGGAAAGCAGGGTTCAGGAAGTTCCTCGTGCCGACGTGGGTCACGATTCCCGTCGATGATCTGACGCTACTGTCCATCGACGGCCAGTGGACGAACGACGTGGAGTTCCGGATCTCCGTGGTCGACCGGCACGGCGACCGCTCGAAGAACCTCGGCACCAGGATCCCGATTCGCTACTCCGAGGCACCGCCTCCGGGAGAGACCTTCGTCTACGAAACGGAACTGCCTATCCGCAAAGGCACGCACCGCTTCCTGGCAGCGCTCTACGACCCGCTCAGTGGCGAGATCCTGGCCAGGGGCGGGACTGTCGGTCCCAGGTAACGGCAGTCCGGTCGCGGGCCTGGCAGCGCCACGACCGGACGCCTGCCGTCGACCTAGCCCGCATGTTTCACCGGCTCGGGCGTGAGGGCTGAGTTCGGGGTGGGCAGTCCCCTTGAATGCCGTCCTGGTCTGTCGGTGGCTGGTCAGGTGTCCTGCGGAGTCGGAGTCGGTTCATTTCGGCGTCGGAGTGGCTTGTCCGCAGCGGTTCGGTGCGGTTTTCGGGCGCACTCTGGGCGTGGAGTCGATGCAAGGCGCCGCGTTGTGGTGTCGGTTTTCGTCCGGTCTCAGGCCGGCGGGTGGTAGAGGGGTTTTCTCTGGAGGTTTGCCAGGGCCTGTGCGAAGTCGTTTTGCCAGGGGAAGACGTTGGCCAGGTGGACCCAGATGCGGCGATGGGTGATGCGCAGTCGTGCGGCGATCTTGAAGAAGCGCAGGCGGATGGTGCCGCACTGGAGGTGGGCCTTGTCGGTGTCGGCCAGAGCGAGGCGTCGCACGGCGGCGAGCAAGACGTAGGCGAAGGAGGAGAAGTAGAGGCGGAGTTGATTGGCGGCCATGGTGGCGGTGGAGGTGCGGTCGGCGAAGAGATCGAGCTGCTGCTCCTTGATCCGGTTTTCCATGTCGCCACGGGCGCAGTAGAGCAGCTCGTAGAGCGCCTGCTTGCCGGCGCGGCTCTTGGGCAGATTGGAGACGATGAAGCGGGGATTGCCGCCCTTTTGGAGCCACTCCGCCTTGCCCACCACCCGCCTCTTGCGGGACCAGGAGGAGCGGGTCCTGTAGCGGAACTCCCGGAACCGCCGCGAGGGCTTTTCGGTCGCATGAAATCGCCGCCGCGACTTCGCAAGCGCTTTGGCGAGCCGCCTCGCAAGGCGCGGATTCCTTGCCACGCCGAACACGTAGAAGAGCCCTTCCCTCTCGCACCAGGCCATGATCCGCTCCCGGCAGAAGCCCGAGTCGCCGCGCAGGACGATCCGGGTGTCCGGCCACGCCTCCCGGATCCGGGCGACGATCGGCGCTAACTCGCGGACCGTCCCGGCGCTGGCGTCCTGGTCCGACCGCCGCAGACGCGCCAGCAGCAGGTGCTCGCCGCAGAACGCGTACAGCGGCATGTAGCAGTAGCACCGGTAGTAGCCGTGGAAGAACCGACCCTCCTGCTCCCCGTGCAGCGGATCGTCGGTCGCGTCCAGATCCAGCACGATCTCCTCCGGCGCCTCCTCGAAAGCCTCCAGGAACAGGTCCACCAGCAGGCCGTCCAGGGCCGCGCCGTCCGCCGGAGTCCGCTTGTAGCGGCTACCTTGTGCCTCCTCCGGCCGCGACAACTCCAGACGATTCAACCCCGATGCGCTCGCCAGGGGACGACCCTTGTCCCGCGACCGCCGACGATCGGCGCCCGTGATGTCCGACTTGCCCACCAGCAGCGCCATGAACGCGTCGAGGCGAAGCTGATTGTGGTCATTCAGGTCCTCGTAGCCCAGAGCCAGACCGTAGACCCGCTGAGAGACCAGGTCCCGCACCGTGTGCTCCACCGCCGACGGATCCCGGTGATCCCGAAAACACGACGCCATGCGATCCAGCAGACCGATTCGCGTATCCGTCTCCCGAAGCAGCAGCCCGCCGCCCTCCGTCGTCAAACGGCCACCGTCGAAACAGGCCGTCACACGGCGGCGACCGTGGAAACCGAACTCAAGCTGCGACGGAGTACACTCTGTCTTCACGGGTCTCGCTCCTGTGGACTGTCCAAATGCTTGACAACACTTGGATTATCCGCGGGAAGAGGCCCGATCTCAAATCACCCCGTGAGATATGCGGGCTAGCGCGGCAGAATCGTCGCCGCTTCGCGGCGCGTTGTCTCCACGGGTCAGAAGACCCGCGGTCACCTGCCTGCGGCGGCAGCGGGTCAGAAGACCCGCGCACCCAGTTGGCCGGCAGCTACTGCGGACGCACGCGGTGAATCCGCATCAGGTTCGTCGGCGGCCGATCCTGGATCGGGTCGCCCATCAGCAGCACGATCATGTCGCCGGGCAGCGCCAGATTGCCGACCAGGAGTTGCCGGTCGACCATCGCGACGACCTCGTCGTGGTGGTAGACCTCCTGGTCCATCTTCACGGAGTGAACGCCCCAGACGAGCTGGAGCTCGCGCATCGACCGTGATTCGCGCGTGAAGGCGAACACCGGCGTCGATGGCCGGCGGCAGGCGACCTGGCGAGCGGTGAAGCCGCCCTGGCTGAGGACGACAATGCCCTGAGCGGTCAGGTGACGCGCCGACAGGATCGCCGCGGCGGAGACCGTCTCGGGGATCTCCAGGGTGCCCGGCCGGTGCGGCGGCTCGATGTCGTACGGACCGACTTCCATCGTGTGGAAGCCGACCGGCTGCGACGTGTGCTTCGAGAGGTTGTAGCGCTCCGACTCGGTGATGATCCGGTGCATCGTCTGGACCGCCTCAAGCGGGTAGCGCCCGGCGGCGCTCTCACCGGACAGCATCATCGCGTCGGCGCCGTCGAACACCGCGTTGGCCACGTCCGAGGACTCGGCGCGGGTTGGACGCGGATGTTCGATCATCGACTCCAGCATCTGGGTCGCGACGATCACCGGGCGGGCGTGCCGCCAACCGGTCTCGATGATCCGCTTCTGCACGACGGGCACCTGGTGCAGTGGGATCTCCACTCCCAGGTCGCCGCGCGCAACCATCACCCCGTCGGACTCGAGCACGATCTCGTCGAGGTGGTCGAGCGCCCGCCGCCGTTCGAGCTTGGCGATGATCTGCAGCGGCCGGCCCGCCTCTCGCGACGCTTCCCGCACCTGGACGACGTCCGCCGGCGTACCGATGTAGCTCGCCGCGAGAAAGTCGGCGTCCTCCTCCACCGCCATCCGAATGTCGTCGATGTCCTTCGCGGAAATCCGGAACGGCAGATGACTGTCCGGCAGGTTGACGCCCTTGCGGCTCGACACGGCGCCGCCGACGATGACCTCCGCCTCGATCCTGTCCTCGTCCTTCGAGCGCACCTCCAGTTGCACGCGGCCGTCGTCGATCAGGATCTGCTCGCCCGGCCTGACGTGCCGGACCATGTCCCGGTCGAGGGGCAGATCCGCCTCCGCGCTCGCGCCCAGGCCGACCACGTCGCCCTCCCTGAGCATCCGCGCCCCCTCGAAGTGATCGAGCCGGTGGCGGGGACCCATCAGGTCAACCATCACACCGACCGGCCGACCGACCTCCTTGCTGACCTCCCGCACCAGACGAATCAGACGCCGGTGTTCTTCCCTGGTGCCGTGAGACTGGTTCAGCCGGACGACGTTGACGCCGGCGCGGATCAGCCGTGCGAGAGTCTTCTCGCTCGAACTGGCCGGGCCGATCGTGGCAACGATCTTGGCTCGACGCTGCACGATCCAGATCCCCTGTTCTGCCGGTTCAGGACTCGAACTGCGCCAGCCGCTCGATCAGATCCGCGACCCGGTTCGAGTAGCCCCACTCGTTGTCATACCACGACACGACGCGGGCGTACACGCCGCCGTCGGCCGGACTGACCCGGGTCAGCGGCGCGTCGAAGATCGACGAGTGGGGGTTGCCGAGAATGTCGGTCGAGACCAGGGGGTCGTCCGAGTACTGGAGGATGCCGGCCAGATTCGACTGCGCCGCCGCCTCGGCCGCAGCGTTGACGGCCTCGGCAGTCGGGGCGTCGCGCAGCCGGCAGGTCAGGTCGACGATCGAGCCGTCCGCCACCGGCACCCGCATCGCCATGCCGTCGAGCTTGCCGTTCAGGTGCGGAAGCACCTTGCCGACGGCGCGCGCGGCGCCGGTCGTGGTCGGGATGATGTTGGCGGTCGCCGAACGGCTGCGGCGCGGATCGCTGTGCGGCGCGTCGACGAGGCGCTGGCCGTTGGTGTAAGCGTGGACGGTCGTGATGAAGCCCTCCTCGAAACCGAAGGCGTCGTCCAGCGTCTTGGCAAGGGGCGCCAGGCAGTTCGTCGTGCAGGAGGCGTTCGAGACGACCCGATGCTCCGGCCCGAGATCCCCGTCGTTGACGCCGAGCACGATCATGGCGTCGATCTCGTCCTTGGCGGGAACCGTGAGGACCACGCGCGGGGCGCCGGCGTCGAGATGTTGCGCCACCTGGGCGCGCGTCCGGAACACGCCCGTCGATTCGACCGCGACATCGACGCCGAGGTCGTTCCAGGGCAACCTGGACGGATCCCGCTCCGCCGAGAGCCGGATGTCCCGGCCGCCGACCCGAAAGCCGTTTCCGGCCACCTCGACCGGTTGATCGAAGACGCCCTGCACCGTGTCGTAGCGCAGCAGATAGGCGAGGCGATCCGCGTCGAACAGGTCGTTGATGCCGACGACCTCGACGTTCGGCCGGCCGGCGAGAATGCGGAAGACGCTGCGGCCGATCCGACCGAAGCCATTGATGCCGACGCGGATCATGAGTCGCCTCCCTGGGCCCGTACCGTGTCGACACAGTCGGCCGCAGGCGGCCGCATCCGACCACGTAACCCCGGAGTGATACCGACGCGGATCATGAGCTACTCCCTTCCGCGCCCGTCGCTTCCTCCAGCGCGGCGACGAGTTCCACGAGCCGGTGCAGGTAGCCCCAGCCGTTGTCGAACCAGGCGATCGTCTTCGACACGCGATCTCCCAGGGTCATCGTCGCCTGCGAGTCGAAGATGCAGGTCGCCCGGCTGCCCACGGTATCGGCGGAGACGATCGCCTCGCGCTCGAAGCGCAGCCGGCCGTTCCACTCGCCGCCGGCGGCAGCCGCCACCGCATCGTTGACCGAGTCGACCGTCACCGGATCGCGGTGCCAGCAGACGAGATCGACGACCGAACCGTTCGACACCGGCACGTCCATCGCCGAGGCCGAGAGCTTGCCGCTCAACTCGGGCAGCACGGTCCCGAGTTCCTCGGCCGCTCCCGTCGCGGCGGGAATGATGTTCTCGCCCGCGGCCCGGCCCTTGCGAAGTTCCGGCGCCGGCACGTCGGCCAGCCTCGAACCCGCCCCATAGGCGCGAACCGAACTGATGAACGCCTGTTCGACGCCAAAGGCCCCATCGAGGATGCGCAGCAACGGCCCCGCGCAGTGCGCGGTGAACGAGCCGGCGGAGACGATGCGGTCCGACGGTTCGAGTTGATCCTCGTTCAGGCCGACCACGACCGTCCGGTCCAGTTCGCCGCCCGGCGGAGCGCAGAGCACGACACGCTCGGCGCCAGCCGCGAGATGCCCCTCAAGTTCGCTCCGCGTCGGCTGGCTGTCCCGGAAATCGACGACCGTCGTGACACCCAGGTCGCCCCAGGGAGCCTCGCCCGCTCTCCCCGCAGGAACCACAGGCGCGCTGCAGCCGTTGATGCTCAGGCTGCCGTCGTCCAGCGCAACCTCGCCGTCGAAGCGCCACGGCAGGGTCGAGAACTGGAGGAGATAGCGGAGCATCTCCGGGTCGGCGGTCTCGGCCACGGCCCCTATCTCGACTTCGGGGCGGTCCAGGGAAAGGCGAAACAGGCTCCGGCCAAGAAGTCCGAAGCCCTGGAGTCCAATGCGAGTCGTTGTCGTCATCCGGGTCTGAGAGTAATGAACGGGTGAGAAGAAGCGGTCAACAGGCGGGCGCAGGATAACCGACCAGGAGAGCCCTCAACTCGCCCCCTGTGCGGAGGCCAGGATCTCCATCGTGTGGCGGACCGGAACCCCGCTGCCCAGCCGCCGCAGGTGGCTCTCGATCTGGGTCAGGCAGCCGATGTTGCCGGTCGCGATCACGTCCGGTTCGCCTTCGAGCAGAACTTCGGCCTTCCTCTGTCCCAGGCGCGCCGCGAGTTCGGGTTCCTCCAGGTTGTAGATCCCCGCCGAACCGCAACAGATCTGCCAGTCGCGCGGTTCCACCAGGGTCAGGTTCGGCACCCGGGCCAGCAATCGCCTGGGCGCCGCTCGCTCCGACTGGGCGTGAGCGAGGTGACAGGCGTCGTGGTAAGCCACCCGCAGCGGTTCCGGCAGCGGCGGCGGCGCCTCGCTCTCGAGCGTGGCCAGAAACGTGGAGACGTCCCGCACCTTGGCGGCGAGAGCCCGCGCCGCCTCTTCCTCGGGCCGCCCCGCGAACAGGAGGCCGTACTCCTTGAGGCCCGAGCCGCAGCCCGCCGCGTTGGTCAGCACCGCGTCGACGTCCGCCAGCAAACCATCAGGACGGAAGATCCGCATCAGGGCGCCGGCCGATGCCCGGGCGCGCCGCGCATCGCCGGCGTGAAAGGCCAGGGAGCCGCAGCACGCTTCCTCCCCGGGAACGACGACCTCGACGCCGCGACGGGTGAGCACCTCGATCGTCGCCCGGTGAATGCGCGGCGCCAGGACCTGCTGCGCGCAGCCGGCCAGGAGCGCAGCCCGGGCGCGGCGCTCGCCCACCGCCGGGAACGTCCCGAACTGCACCTCGGCCCGGTCCGCGGACCGCGGCAGCAGGTCGAGCGGGGCGGTGAGCCGGGCTGGCAACAGTGCGGGCAGTAACCCGCGGAGTGGCGTAGCCAGGCGGCCCAGGCGCAGCATCCAGCGCAACCGGGAGGGGCTCGCCAGACTGTCCAGCATCAGGCCGCGCCAGAGCCGATCGAGCAGGGACCGCCGCCGGCTGCCCTCGGCGAGCTCGCGGAAGGGCATCAGCAGTTCCCCGTACTCGACGCCGGATGGACAGGCAGTCACGCAGGACATGCAGCCGAGGCAGGGATCGATGTGCCCCAGCGCCTCTTCCAGGTCGAGGTTGCCCTCGAGCACCTCCTTCATCAGCACGATGCGGCCGCGCGGCGAGTCCATCTCCTCGCCGAGTTCAACGTAGGTCGGGCACGCCGGAAGGCAGAAGCCGCAGTGGACGCAGGCCGAAACCGCTTCCGCCATCGGCGCGGCCGCGGCGCCGATCTCCGTTCGCAGCGCGTCCAGCTCGATCGCGTGCTGCATTGGCCGGAGCGTAGCGCAGCCCCGCGGGCAGCACGTCGGCTGGCATTGCCTTCCCCGGAAGCCGGCCAGAAGGCCGGCGCACCGGCACCCGGAAGGCGTCGACTCTGCGGCTACTCCTAGATGTGCCGGTACGCCTGCAGGGTCAGGAACTCCTGGAACTCGGAGCCGAGCACCAGGTCGTCGAGCAGGGAAGCGGCGAGTCCGAAGCGGCTCGCTTCACGGCCGCCAAGCTGGCTCAGCTCTTCGTCGCGCACCTGCTCGTAGAGCTCCGCCGTGACCGGTTCGCCGTTGTCCATCCGCGCGTTGCGATGGACCCACTGCCAGAGCTGGGCGCGGGCGATCTCGGCGGTCGCCGCGTCCTCCATCAGGTTGTTGATCGCGGCCGCTCCGTTGCCGTTGAGCCAGGAGTTCATGTACTGAAGCCCTACGGACACGTTGTTGCGCAGCCCCTGCTCGGTCAGCGAACCGCCGGGCACGTTCAGGTCGATCAGGCTGCCGGGCTCGATGGAGACGTCCTGGCGCAGCCTCTCCTTCTGGTTCGGACGGCCCTCCATCTTCGTGGAGAACACTTCCAGGGCGATCGGCACCAGGTCCGGATGAGCAACCCAACTGCCGTCGAAGCCGTCGCCGGCCTCGCGCTCCTTGTCGGCCCGGACCGCCGCCAGCGCCGTCGCGTTGACTTCCGGATCGCGCCGGCTCGGGATGAAGGCCGCCATGCCGCCGATCGCGTGCGCGCCGCGGCTGTGGCAGGTGCGGACCAGGAGTTCCGTGTAGGAGCGCATGAAGGGAACGGTCATCGTGATCTGGCCGCGGTCGGGTAGCACCAGGTCCTCGCGGAAGGCGAACTTCTTGATCGCGCTGAAGATGTAGTCCCAACGGCCGGCATTCAGCCCCGCCGAGTGGTCGCGCAGTTCGTAGAGGATCTCCTCCATCTCGAACGCGGCGAGGATCGTCTCGATCAGCACCGTGGCGCGGACGCTGCCCTGCGGCACGCCGAGCGCGTCCTGGGCCGCGACGAAGATGTCGTTCCAGAGCCGCGCCTCGTGACGGTTCTCCAGCTTCGGCAGATAGAAGTACGGACCGCTGCCGCGGCCGAGCGCTTCCTTCGCGTTGTGGAAGAAGTAGAGGCCGAAGTCGAAGATGCCGGCCGAGACAGGGCGGCCGTCGATCAGCGCGTTCTTCTCGATCAGGTGCCAGCCGCGGGGACGCACCAGCAGGGTCGCGATCTCGTCCTTGAGGCGGTACTCCTTGCCGTTGCCGGGGTTCGTGAACTCCAACTGGCGCCGCACGGCGTCGTACAGGTTCTGCTGGCCCTCGATCACGTTGCGCCAGCTCGGGCTGAGCGCGTCCTCGATGTCGGCCATGAAGACCTTCGCGCCGGAGTTCAGCGCGTTGATCATCATCTTGCGGTCGACGGGGCCGGTGATCTCGGCCCAGCGGCAGTTCAGGTCCGCCGGCGTCGGCGCGACCTTCCAGTCGCCGTCCCGGACTTCCTGCGTCTCGGACGGGAAGGTCGGATCCTCCCCGGCCTGGATCCGGGCGTGGCGATCGACCCGGTCCTGGAGCAACTGAACCCGGCGTTCTTCGAACTGCCTGCAAAGGTCGCCCGCGAACTCGAGCGCCTCCGGGGTCAGAATGTGCTCCGCCGCCTCGAAGTCCGTCGGTCCGGTGATCTCGATCCCACTCATGCTGCCGTCTCCCCAAAGGCCGGTCAGTCGCCGGCGTCTCGTTTCCCTTAACTGCTGCAACCTGCCCAACCAGGACGCGTAGACCTGTCTGGCGAAGCGGCGGCAGCTTAGCGGAAGCGCCGGCGCCTCCCTCGGATGCCGCCCGGCCAACCGGTGAACGTGAGACAATGCCGCGGCGCTGCTCGCCCCGGAGCGAGGCGCCCCGACCGGAGGTTCCCAATGATCGTCACCCGTCAGTTCCAGCGCGCGACGCGATGCGGCGTCGCTCTGCTTGCGCTCGCGACCATTCCGACGGCGACCCTCGCCCAGGCCGGCGAGCCCACCAGGCTCCTGCGATTCCCCGATCTCTCGGGCGACCGGGTCGCGTTCACCTACGCCGGCGACATCTGGCTTGCGCCTGCCGCCGGCGGCACGGCGACCCGCCTCACGTCGCACCCGGGTCTGGAACTGTTCGCCAAGTTCTCGCCGGACGGCCAGTGGATCGCCTTCACCGGCCAGTACGACGGCGACGAACAGGTGTACGTCGTGCCGACAGCCGGCGGCGCGCCGCGACAACTCACCTACTACCCGGCGGCCGGACCGCTCGCGCCGCGCTGGGGCTACGACTACCAGGTCTACGGCTGGTCCCCCGACGGCAGGTCCGTGCTGTTCCGGTCGCTCCGCGACGGCTGGGACCTGGGCGACACGAAGCTCTTTCTTGTCGACACGGCCGGCGGCCTGCCCCGAGCCCTGCCGATGCCCGAGTCCGGCGGCGGCGACCTCTCGCCGGACGGAAAGCGCGTCGTCTACTCGCCGGTGACCCGGGACTTCCGGCACTGGAAGCGCTATGAAGGCGGCTGGGCGCAGGACCTCTGGATCCTCGACATCGAGAGCCTGGAATCCATCCAGGTCACGGACCACAAGCGCTCCGACCGCGACCCGATGTGGATCGGCGACACGATCTATTTCTCGTCCGACCGCGACGGCACACTGAACCTCTACGCCTACGACACGGCCTCGGGCGACATCGAGCAGCTCACCGACGAGGACCGTTGGGACGTGCGCTGGCCCAGCGCCGACAAGGCGAACGGGCGGATCGTCTACGAGAAGGCCGGCTCGCTGGAGATCTTCGACACCGCCTCCGGCAGCGCGAGCGTCGTCCCCGTGCACGTGCCGACGGACCAGCTCGCCCGTCGGCCGAGCCGGGTCTCGGCGGCAAACCGGGTCTCCGGCTACTCGCTCAGCCCGAAGGCGAAGCGCGCTGCCTTCTCCGCCCGCGGCGACATCTTCAGCGTGCCGGTCGAGCACGGGCCGACCCGCAACCTGACCCACAGCTCGGGCGCCAACGACCGCGGCCCCGCCTGGTCGCCCGACGGCCGGCGGATCGCCTTCACCTCCGATCGCAGCGGAGAAACCGAGATCTGGGTGGTCGACCAGGACGGCGGCGACGAACCGGTGCAACTCACCGAAGCCAGCGTCGGCCGCCACTACAACAACCTGCTCTGGGCCCCCGGCAGCGACCGCATCGCCTTCATCGACCAGCAGGGACGGCTCGGCATCGTCGACGCCGGCGACCGGACGGGCGACGGCGACGCCACCGGGCCGCGGGAGGTCATCGAGGTCGCCGACGACTCCCGGCCCTTCGGCACCAGCTACGACTGGTCGCCGAAAGGGGACTACCTGGCGGTCGAACTCGGCGACCCGAACGAGTTTGGCTCGATCCACCTGTTCGAGGTCGAGAGCCGGACGCTCACCCGCGTGACGTCCGAGATGTGGAACGACTTCTTCCCCGTCTTCGGCGCGGGCGGGGACTACCTCTTCTTCCTCTCCGACCGGCAGTTCCAGCCGCAGATCGGCAGCTTCGAGTACAACTACGCCGCGGATCGCGAGACGTACATCTACGCGCTCGCCCTGCGCGAGGACACGGCGCATCCCTTCCCGCCGCGGAGCGACGAGGTCGAGATCGAGGAAGAAGAGGAAGACGGCGACGCGGACGAGGAGGAGAACGGCGACGGCGGCAAGGAGCACGACAGCGACGACGACAGTGAAGACGACGAGGACGGGAAGGACGGCGACCGGATCGACCTCGACGGCATCGCAGGGCGCGTGGCCCGCGTCCCGGTCGACGCCGACAACTACTTCGGCCTCGGCGCAGCCGAAGGCAAGCTGCTCTATGTGCGCGGGGGCGCCGGCTACCTGGGCCGCTCCTCCGACGTGCAGACCGAGGTCTTCTCCTACGACCTCGACAAGCGCGAGAGCAAGAGCCTGGCCAAGGGCATCGGCGGCCTGGTCCTCTCCGGCGACCGCACGAAGCTGCTGGTCAGCGAGCGCGGCAGCTACCGGCTCCTCGACGTTGGCGGCGGCGAGGCGAAGACCATCTCCCTCGCCGGCCTGACCGTCGACCGGGTGCCGGACGAGGAATGGGCCCAGATCTTCGACGAAGTGTGGCGGCGGTTCCGGGACTTCTTCTACGCCCCGAACATGCACGGCTACGACTGGGAGGCGCTGCGCGAGCAGTACCGCCCGCTGCTCGCCCACGTCGGCCATCGCAGCGACCTGAACTACCTGATGAGCGAGATGGTCGCCGAGCTCAACGTGTCCCACGCCTACGTCAGCGGCGGCGACTACGAGGCGCCGGACCGGCCGCGAGCCGCCCTGCTCGGCGCCCGCTTCGAACTCGACGAGGACGCCGGTCGCTACCGGATCGCCCGCATTTTCGAAGGCCAGAACGAGGAGCCCCGCTACCGCTCGCCGCTGACCGAGATCGGCGTCGGCATCGACACGGGTGACTACCTGCTCGCGATCCAGGGTCGAGAGCTGACGCCGGACACGAACCCCTTCCAGCTCCTGCGCGAGGCCGGCCGGGGACCCCTGGAGCTGACCGTCGGTTCGAGCGCCGACCGCGGCGAGGCGAAGAACGTCCTCGTCGATCCCATCGCGAGCGAGGACGCGCTGATCTATCTCGCCTGGACCGAACGCGCCCGCGGCATCGTCGAGGAGCTCGGCGGCGGCCGGATCGGCTACCTTCACATCCCCGACATGTCGGCGAGCGGCATCCGGGAGTGGATCAAGTGGTACTACGGCCAGGTCCGCAAGGACGCCATGGTCGTCGACGTCCGCTCGAACGGCGGCGGCAACGTGTCGCCGATGATCATCGAGCGGCTGCGGCGCGAGACGCTGATGCTCGACTTCGAGCGCAACCGCGACTCCGTCGACACCTCGCCCGGCGGGGTCTTCCACGGCCACCTCGTCTGCGTGATCGACGAGGACACCGCCTCGGACGGCGACCAGTTCGCGTACCAGTTCCGCCGCGCCGGGCTGGGGCCGATCGTCGGCAAGCGGAGCTGGGGCGGCGTGGTCGGCATCTACGGCCGCGCGCCGCTGATCGACGGCGGCTCGGTCAACGTGCCCGAGGCCGGCTCCGCCGATCCGGAGGGCAACTGGGTGATCGAGGGGTACGGCGTCGACCCGGACATCGAGGTCACGAACCTGCCCCGGGACATCCTCGAAGGGCGGGACCCGCAACTCGCGAAAGCCGTCGAGCTCCTGCTCGAGAAGCTGGAGGAAGATCCGCGGACACTGCCCGGCCGCCCGGCCGACCCGATCAAGACGCCATAGCATCCACGAACGAAACGCCTCCGCCACTGGGTGCGCCGGCGCCCCCGCCGGCACCAGGCGCGATGCCGCGAAGCGGCGAGCCCGAGCCAATCCGATTCAGGAGAATCCCGTGTCGAAAAGCCTCGAATACCTCCTCGCCGCGACCCTTGCAGCGGCGCCCGCGGCTGCCGCCGACTCGAACGAAGCCAACGACTGGCCCGGCTTCCGCGGCGCCGACGGCAGCGGCATCGCCCGTTCCGGTCCCGGCCCGGCGGCCGACTTCGACCTCGACCGCAACCTGCTCTGGAAGGCGAAGGTCGAGGGCCGCGGCCACTCCTCGCCCGTCGTTGCGGACGGCAGGGTGTTCCTGACCACGGCGATCGTCGGCGACGTCATTCCAGGCGCGGGACCGCCCGAGCACACCTTCGGGGGCCAGCCCTTCACGCATCCCCAATCCGTCGACGGAAACCGCCATCACACGATGAGGGTGATCGCCCTGGACGCCGACCACGGCGACCTGCTCTGGTCCCACACGGCCTACGCGGGCCGCGTCTACGACGACCGCCACTCCGAATCGTCCTACGCCTCGCCCACGCCGGTCACCGACGGCGAACGGGTCTACGCCTACTTCGGTTCAGAGGGCGTTTACGCGTACACGGTCGACGGGGAGCCGGTCTGGGAGCGCGACATCGGCGACATCAAGACGGTCGGCCTCGGCGTCGGCACCTCGCCGGTGCTCCACGACGGCCTGCTGATCATCCTGGCCGACGAGGACAGCGGCGACGACTCCTTCATCGTCGCACTCGATGCCGCCACCGGCGAGGAGGTCTGGAAGCGCGACCGGCCGGTGCAGGCGAGCTGGGCGACGCCGGTCCTGGTCGAGCACGATGGCCAGAAACAGTTGCTGACCACCGGCTACGAGTACGTCATTGCCTACGACCCGGCGGATGGCAGCGAACTCTGGCGGGCCACGGGACTCCAGAACAACGCGATTCACATCCCGATGATCGTTGACGACCTGGCCGTCTTCACTTCCGGCTACCCGGCCAAGATCTCGTTCGCGATCCGGCTGGACAGCCGCGGCGACCTGACCGGCAACGACGAGGCGCGAGTCTGGACCTACCGCAAGGGTACCGGCTACGTGCCCTCGAACCTGCTCTACGACGGCCTCCTCTACCTGACCAACGATGGCGGCGTGATCACCTGTCTCGACGCGCGCACCGGCGAAGTCGTCTACGAAGGCGGCCGGCTGCCGATCCGCGGACGGTACTCCGCCTCCATGGTCGGCGGCGGCGGACGCATCCTGATGGTGAACACCGACGGCGACGCGGCGCTCTTCCGCGCCGGCCGCGAGCACGAGGTACTGGGGAGTTTCTCGGTCGGCGAACCGGTCTGGGCGACTCCCGCCATCGCCGGCGACCGGCTGTACGTCCGCGGGCGGGAGCACCTGTTCGCGTTCGGACCCGCCGCAGGAGAGAGCGCCACGGCAACGGGGAGCGGCAGCGACGCGCTATGATCTGACGGCGCGATGTGAGCCCTCCACATCCCAGCACGGAGCCAGGGTCGACGAGAAGCGCCGGGCGCGTCGCGGTCCTCCTGCCGTGCCTCAACGAGGAGGCGACGATCGGCAGCGTCGTGGGCCAGTTTCAGACGGCCCTGCCCGAGGCCTCGATCTACGTCTGCGACAACGGCTCGGAGGACGGCACCGCCGAAGCCGCCCGCAGGGCCGGCGCCGAAGTCATCGTCGAGGAACGGCGCGGCAAGGGCCGGGCCGTCCGCCGCCTGTTCCAGGAAGTCGACGCCGATGTCTTCCTGATCGCCGACGGCGACGGTACCTACCACGCCGCCAGCGCCGGGCGTCTCGTTTCCACCCTGGTCGGCCGCTACCTGGACATGGTCGTGGCGGTTCGCCGGAGCACGGAACCCGGCGCCTACACGCCGATCCGTCGCCTTGGCAATCGCCTCTTCAGCCTGCTCGCCAGGTGGCGCTGCCACCGGGCGGTCCGCGACCTGCTCTCCGGGTACCGCGCCTTCTCCCGCCGGTACGTCGACGCCTTCCCCGCCCACTCCGACGGTTTCGAGGTCGAGACCGAGATGACCCTGTTCGCCGCGTCGGCGGGAATGGCCTGGGACGAAATCGAGTGCCCCTACTTCGCGCGCCCGCCAGGGTCGCGAAGCAAACTGCACGCCTTCCGGGACGGTCTCCGGATCCTCCAGACGCTGCTCTGGGCGCCCGCCGCGGCCGCGGGTGAGCAGCGCCTCGGCGGATTGCGAGCCGCCGTCCTTGTGGCCGCGGTGACGATCGTCGCCACAGCCTCCTTCCTTGGCCTCAACTGGCTCGCGGCTACCGCCGACCCGGAGCCCGTTGCCGACGCTCTCCGGGCCTCGTACGAGCACCCGGAACGCACTCTCGAGGACTCCGCCGAGCGCTTCAACGACTGCCTGCTGAGCCTGATGGCGCTCGACCGCGGCGGCACGCTCGGCGAACGCACCGTCTCGCCCCGGCGCGTCTACCGCTACACCCGGCCCCAGCGCCCCTGCGACGCCCTCGAGCAGCGGCTGAGCCAGGGGGCGGTCGACGACTCCGACTTCCTGACCGTCTTCTACCACCAGTACTGGGCCGGCCAGCGGGTGATGCTGCAGGGGCTGCTGCCGCCGCTCGGCGTCGACGGCCTGAGGCGAACGCTGCGGGTGCTGACGTTCGGCCTGCTCGGGCTCGGGTTCTTCGGCGCGCTGGGACGCATCGTCCTTCTCTTCATCGGCCGCGAGCCCGAAAGCAAGGCGGCCGGAGGCCGGCCGGAAGGCCGGCGCACCGACAGGGCGGCGCCGCGCCAGAGCGCCGGCAACTCGAGGCGCTGGCGCGAGCACTTCTTCCAGGCGACTGCCCTCGCCGCCCTCTTCCTCAGCCTGTTCCTGTTCCTCGACCTGGACCGTCGCGCGGGGAGCTTCACCACCGGCGCCTCCAACGTCCTGACTCTCGCCCTGCTCGTGGCGGTGCCGGCGTTCGGGATCGCCAACTGGAAACCGGGACGCCAGGTCCTCCTCTTCGCCGGTTTCGGCGCCGCGATCGCCTACCACGAGCTCCTCTTCGGCAGCGCCCTGATCGGCCTGGTCTGCGTGCTCCTCGCCCTCTCCACGGCGCCACCCCCGGTCCACGCCACGGTCGCGGTCGCCCGGAACTGGTGGCCCGCCCTCTACCTGCGCTGCGGCGGCGCCTACGTCGGTTCTCTCTCCGCCGTCTTCCTGCTCCGCGTCGTCATCGCCGAGTTCGTGTTCAGGGAACCGGTGCTGTTCAAGTTCTGGGACCAGCTCACGCACCGGCTCTACGGAGCGCCCCGCAGTTCGATCCATCCCGATATCGACGTCTTCTACGCCTCCCGGCCGACCATGGAGAGGTTCCTCGAACGGCTCGGAAACAACCTGGGCACCGTCGGCTTCGGCTCGACCGCGGTCGCCCTCATCCTGATCGGCGGCGTTGCCCTGACCCTGATCGCCGCGACCGTCTTCGTCCTGAAGCAACGGCCTTCCCTGGAAGAACCCTGGCGCTGGCTCGGCGTTCTCGCCGCCGGCTGGTGCGTCCCCGCGTGGTACATCGTCTTCTCTGCCCACTCAATGGCGCACGTACCGGTAGCGATCCGCCTGCTGGCGCTGCCCTACGCGGCGGCGGCGGTGCTCATCGTGGGCGTTGCGGTGTTCGGCCGGCGGGCCGAGGTTGTTTGAAATCTCGGAGCTAAGACCTTGAAATCTCGGAGTCGGACTCCGAGTCCTTAGACCGGACCGACCTCGAGATATCGAAGCTACTCATCATGAGATTTCGGAGTGTAGATTCAGAAATCTCGGAGTGAGTGATCTTGAAATCTCGGAGTACAGTACTTCGAAATCTCGGAGTACACTAACCGGAAATATCGGAATACAACTGAGACTTCGGTTAGAGTCGTCGAGATGATCGACCGGGCCGAGTACCTCAGGCGAATGGCGACCGCCACGAAGCGATCGCCGGTCACGTCTCTGCTTGGACCGCGCCAGTGCGGCAAGACCACCCTGGCCCGCAAGTTCGCTGCGACCCGCGCGGCAACCCTGTTCGACCTGGGATCGGAGGCGGACGTCCGGCGGCTCAGCAACCCCGAGCTGGTCCTGGGCGAGCTCGAAGGACTCGTCGTCCTGGACGAGATCCAGATCATGCCCCGCCTCTTCCGCGTCCTCCGCGTCCTTGCCGACCGGCCGGACTCCCACACGCGTTTCCTGATCCTCGGCAGTGCGTCCCCGGAAATCGTGGGCGGCGCTGGCCGGCCGGGTCGAGTTCATCGACATGACCGGCTTCGACCTGGCCGAGACCGGCGCAGCCGATCTGCGGAAACTCTGGCGGCGCGGCGGCTTTCCCCGCTCCTACCTTGCCTCTTCCGAAGCCGACAGCTCGCGTTGGCGCAGCGGGTTCCTCCGGACCTTCCTGCAAAGGGATCTCCCACAACTCGGTATCGCGATTCCTCCCGCAGCAATGCGGCGCTTCTGGACCACCCTGGCGCACTACCACGGCCAGATCTGGAACGCTGCCAAACTCGGCCGATCGATCGGCGTCTCGGACAAGACGGCTCGCCACTACCTCGACCTGCTGACCGGCGCCTTCATGGTCCGCCAACTCCAGCCCTGGTTCGAGAACACGGCCAAGCGCCAGGTCAAGGCGCCCAAGATCTACATCCGCGACACCGGCCTCCTGCATTCGCTACTCGGCATCGGCAAGGACCAAGAACTCCTGGGTCACGCCCGCGTCGGCGCGTCCTGGGAGGGCTTCGCAATCGAGCAGGTCTTGAGCGCCCTCGGCCAACCCGATGCCTGGTTCTGGGCCACCCACGGCGGCGGCGAACGCGACCTGATGGTCCTTGCGCGCGGCCTCCGCATCGGCTTCGAAATGAGATTCAACGAGGCGCCCAAGGTCACCACGTCGATACGCAACGCAGCCGAAACGCTGGCGCTCGACCACCTCTTCGTCGTCTGCCCCACGCGGCACACCTATCCGGTGACCGAGAAGATCACTGTGCTGTCGGCAGGCGACATTCCCGGCTTGCGCGACCGGATCGAGGCTCTGTAACGACGCACTTGCGCACACCGACTTCCCCAAAGAGCAACGCGGCCACCTTGCGGGCTAGAATCGCGCCGATTTGCAGATCAGCCGATGACTCGACCAACCGAAGTCAAACCGCGCAGCGGATTCAAGCTCTGGCTCCGCTTCTCTGACAGTGCCGAGGGCGTCGTTGACCTCTCCCGCCTTGCCGGCAGGGGCGTCTTCCAATGCTGGGCCAACGCGGACGCCTTTGAAGTAGTTCGGGTGGCCGAACACGGCGCCGTCGTGTGGGGGGATGACGTGGAACTATGTCCCAACGCGCTGTACCTCCAGGTCACCGGCAAGGCCGTTGACGAAGTGATGCCCGGGGCCGCTCAGCTCCTGTGCAATGCATGAACTTTGCCGCTCCTGAAGGCAGGCCCTGAGCCACGGCTGCGGAGCCAGTAGCGACAAACCGGTCATGCAGCCGTCAGCACCGCCGTCCATCCCCCGGGTGGGCATGCTCGCCCGGGTCCGCAACCGCCGCGGCATCGTCGCTTCCGTCGAGCCATTCGACAACCCACACGGCGCTGACGCCGGCCGGCTGCATCTGGTCCAGGTCGAGTACAAGGACCACGACTCTCCGCACAGCGAGCGTCTCCTCTGGGAACTCGAACCGGGGCGCAAGCTGCTCCCACCAAGCCAGCTGCCGCGGGTCCACGACACCTCGCCGATGCCGGCCGAGGACTTCGACGCCCTGGTCCGCGCCGCACGCTGGACAGCCCTCATGCCGTACCTCGATCCCGACGGCGCCGGCCCGCTCGACCGCCAGCCGGTGTCGAGCCCGCTGCACAGCGGCATCCGGGTAGAGGACTACCAGCTCGTCCCCCTGCTGCGCGCGCTGCAGATGCCGCGAGTGAACCTCCTCATCGCCGACGATGTCGGACTCGGCAAGACCGTCGAAGCCGGGCTCATCCTGAAGGAGCTCCTGCTGCGCCGTCGCATCCGTCGGGTGCTCGTCCTGGCGCCCGCGGCACTGCGCATGCAGTGGCGCGAGGAGCTAGACACCAAGTTCTCCCTGCCGTTCGAGGTCGTCGACCGCGACCGCACCGAGCGCCTGCGCCGTGAACTCGGCATCGACGCAAACCCGTGG
The DNA here is from genome assembly GCA_965220845.1 of Candidatus Multivorans sp. Taxonomy (GTDB): domain Bacteria; phylum Acidobacteriota; class Thermoanaerobaculia; order Multivoradales; family Multivoraceae; genus Multivorans. Next base: position 1,063,351 of record CBDCRA010000005.1, on the reverse strand, counting down.
CGCTCGTTCAGCCGCATCGTCGCCTCCTACCACTACCTGCGCCAGCCGGACATCCAGGAGCAGTTCCTGGCCGCAAGCCAGACGCCCGACGGGTCGCCCCGGCTTGCCTGGGACCTTCTGATCGTCGACGAATGCCACAACCTGATGCCCTCGCCCTTCGGCGACGAAAGCGAGCTGTGCCAGATGCTGCGGCGCATCGCTCCCTGCTTCGAACACCGGCTGTTCCTCTCCGCAACGCCGCACAACGGCCACACCCGGTCGTTCACCGGTCTGCTTGAGATCCTCGACCCGGTCCGCTTCAGCCAGACCGACGAAATGACCGATGTCCAGCGCCGCCGCGCGGACCAGTTGGTGATCCGCCGCCTGAAACGCGAGCTGAACCAGGACTCCGCCGCGCCCCGATTCTGCACCCGCAACCCGCCCGAACCTCTCCTGCTCCACCGCAGCCGGCGCGAGCAAGCCCTGTCCGAGGCCTTCCACGCCTTCCGCACGGCCGTGCGCGGCGCCATCGCGGCCGGCCAGGCCCGCGAGCGGGCCGGAACCTTCGCGATCGAGATCCTGGGCAAGCGCCTTCTGTCCTGTCCGACCGCCTTCGCCGACTCCTGGTACCGCGCGCGGGACGGCTACGCCCGTGCCGAGCAGGCCGCGAGAGCCGCCACCGACGCCGACGTGACGGCGGCGCAACGCTCGGTCGAGCGCGAAACCTCGGACGACCGGGAGACCGAAGAGCGCACGGGCACCGCCGCCGGTGTCGTCGGCGCCTGGCTGCTCAACGTAGCGGACTCGGTTGGCGCCGAGATGACGGCCATCGACAACGCTCTCGAAGCCCTCGGCTTCACCTCAGGCGGTCCGACGACCATCGAGCAGACTCCCAAGGTCGACGCCCGCTTCGACGCCCTGTCGGGCCTGATCAAGGAGCTTCTGCTTCTCCCAGCCGGAAGCGATTCGACACCGGCCTTTCGGGACGACGAACGCCTTGTCGTCTTCACCGAGTACAAGACCACCCTCGACTACCTCGAACGGCGCCTGCGAGAGCGCTACGACTCCCGCGTGCTGACCCTCTTCGGTTCCGGCGGTGCCGGCGGCATGGACGACACCGACCGGAACCGGGTCCGGGAGGCCTTCAACGACCCGGACTCCGAGGTGCGCATCCTGATCGCCACCGACGCCGCCTCCGAAGGCCTGAACCTCCACCGCAGCGCGCGCTACTTGCTGCACTACGACTGTCCGTGGAACCCCTCGCGCCTGGAGCAGCGAAACGGCCGGCTCGACCGCTACGGCCAGGCTCGCGACGTAACGGTGCATCACTTCCTGAGCAACGACGACCCGGACCTCCGATTCCTCGACCACGTCATCAAGAAGGCCGACGAGATCCGCGAAGACCTCGGATCGGTGAACGAACTCTTCGACGTCGCCGCTCACCGCCGGCTGATCGAGGGCGAGGACCTGCGAAGGGTCCAGTTCGACCTGGACCACGGGCTCAAGCATGAAGTCGAGCAACTGCGAAGCCAGGGAATCCCGGGCCTGTCCGCTTCTGCCTCGCAGGAGGAACTAGGCAACGCGGAGCTGCTCCGGGTCCGCGGCGGCCGGGCAATCGCCGACGAGGATCCAGCCAGGCGTCTGGCCGCGCTGGCCACCGAGATCGACTTCGATGCCGCCGCGCTCCGGCTCACACTCGAAGCTGCCATGGCCGCGACCGGCGGCGGCCGGCCGCAACTTCGCCCCGCTCCAGCCGGAGACGACTTCTGGCACCTCCTCCGCCCGGATCTCCCGGGCTGGCGCGACACGATCGACGAGTCGGTACGGCAGCCGACCAAAGACGGTGTTCACGGCGGGACCCGGTCACTCGCCTTCGACCCCGACTCCCTGCTACGCCAGGTGGGCGGCCGCGGCGTGTTCTCCCCACGGCCCGAGGTCGCGCTGCTCCACCTGGCGCATCCGATGATCGAACGGGCGCTGCGTGTGCTCACCCAACACCGCTTGCCGGGATCCAACGAAAAGGCGCGCTGGACTGTGCGGCGCGGCGGCGTACCTCACGGCGTCGACGCCCTGATCCTGCTCAGCCTGGAAGAACTCGCCGTCAACGAACTCCGCGAGACCTTCCACCACTGGGTGCGGACCATCACTCTTCCCGTTCAGGGCGGCGTTCTAGGCGAGCGCGAGCGTCACGTCCCGGCACGCAACCTGGCCGCTTCCGCGCGTGCGCCCCGCACAGACGCTGGCAACGGCCCACTTCCTAGCGGCATGTCCGCACCGACACCAGCCGAAGAGGCGCTGGCAAGAACGATCTTGCTCGATCTCGAAACCGAACTGGAAGCCATCGTGACCCGCCACGCCGAAGGCCTGACTGAGTCGCTGCGGGAGCATTTGCAAGTCGACGGCCAGGAAGCCCTCAGGCGGGAGGACGAGCGCTACCGCAGCCGCCAGGGCGAAGTCTCCGAGCTCATCGAGCAGACCCGCATCCAACGGCTGGAACGAGAGATCGAGAAACTCCGCCGCGAGCAGCAGCAACGTCTCCTCTTCGATCAGCAGCGCGACCTGGAGCGCATCGCCGGCTCCATCCAGGAGAAGCAACGCGAGATCGAGCACCGCCGTCGCCACTACGAAGACGCACGCGAGCAACTGGAACGCGAGCGCCGGCGGATCGTCGACCGGCTCCTGCCGAGGCGCCACGCGCTCGCCGGGAAGGCGCAGGCCTTCCCCGTCGCCATCGAGGTGCGACTGCCTTGAGCCTCCCGGGCTGGAACGACCTGCGCCACGGCGGCCTGCTGCTTGACGCGCAACGCCAGAGCGAAATCGCCGCCTCCACCGGTGCCCGTACCCTCGATCCGTGGCTGGAGAGCGAGGCCCGCCGGCGGGCCGACCTGCTCCGCGACCCAAGCGCCGCCAGCACCGGCGAGCGCACGGAGTTCGTCACCTTCGTGCTGGAGCGCCTGTGCGGCTTCGAACCGGGCGACCAGGACAGCCGCTGGCTGCGCGGCAGCCGCATCCCGGCCGAATGGAGCCGCCGCGCCCTGACCGGCGAGAGCGTCCGCCCAAGCCACCTCTGGCTGGGCCCGAAGGGAGCGATCCTCCCCGTCTTCGCTTCCTCTGACAGGCAGGTCGGGATCGGCCGCGGCCGACGCGAAACGAGCCGCGCCCTCGGCTGGCTGCGCGCCGGCAACGAGCGGCTCGCCCTGCTCACCAACGGCCGCCAGTGGCGGCTCCTCTTCGCCGGCCTCGACTTCGACGCCTGGTGCCAGTGGGACGCCGACCTCTGGTTCGCCGAGGGGGCTCCCACGCCGGCCCTGAACGTACTGCTCACGCTGATCCAACCGGAGATCTGGACGCCCGAGGAAGATGGCGCCGACCCGCCCCTGCTGCGCGCGGTCCGCGACAGCCGCAAGGGCCAGTCCGAGCTCTCCGAAGCACTCGGCGAACGTGTGCGCGAGGCGGTCGAACGCCTGATCCAGGGCCACGGTGAAGCCCTGAGGCAAGAGTGCGCGACCGTCGACAAGGCCGACATCTACCGCGCCGCCTGCCGCGTCGTCATGCGCCTGGTGGTCATCCTCTTCGCCGAAGCGCGGGGACTCCTGCCGCGGAACGACGCCGTCTATCACGACAGCTACGGCCTGGGCGGCCTGCACGAATCGCTGCGCCGGCGAGCGGCGGCCGGACGCTCACAATCCCAGAGCTACGGCGCCTGGCCGCGGCTGCTGGCGTTGTTCGAGCTCGTGCGCAAGGGCTCACACCACCCCGACCTTGCCGTTCCCGCCTACGGCGGCGACCTGTTCGCACCCGGGTCGCCCACGGCCGACGACGGCCTCTCGCGCGCCCTGGCCGTCTTCGAGACCGCGTGTCTCGACGGCGAACTCCTCTCCGACACCGAAGTCCACGAGATGCTGGAGCGCCTCACCCGGACCCGCATCCGCATCCGCCAGGGCAAGACCAGCCGCCTCGTAGCGGCGCCCGTCGACTTCTCAGACCTCTCGACCGAGTACATCGGCGTCCTCTACGAGGGCCTGCTGGACTACGAACTCAAGACCGCGCCGAGCGACGACTCGATCATCTTCCTCGCCGTCGGCGAGCAGCCGGCGCTGCCCCTGTCACGGCTGGAAGAGATGGACGACAAGGCCCTGCGCAGCCTCTTCGCAGCGATGAAGAAGACGTCCAGTCCCGACGCCGACGAGGATTCAGCGCCCACCGACCCCGCATCCGACGACGCTCGCCCACTGGGTGCGCCGGCGTCTCCGCCGGCACCGGGCGCGACGCCGCGAAGCGGCGAGCCCGAGCCCCAACCCACCGAAGACCCCCGCCAGACCATCCGCACCCGCGCCGAAGCCTGGGCCCGCCACGCCGCCCTCACCGCCGGCCTCGTCAAGAAACCACGACGCCGCGCAAAGTCCCAAGCAACCCTCCTCTCCCCTCACGAAGACGAACTCCGCAAGCGCGCCGCCCAACTCGTCAACCGCGTCGTCCTGCCCGGCGAGTGGTACCTCGTCCGCTGGGGCGGCACCCGCAAGGGCTCCGGCAGCTTCTACACGCGGCCCGGCCTCACCGTGCCCACCGTGCAACGCACCCTCCGCCCGCTGGCCTACGACCCGCCCCTCGACGACGAGGCCGAACCCGACCGCGATGCCCCACCCGCGAACTGGACCCCCAAGCGTCCCGAGGACATCCTGAGCCTGAAGGTCTGCGACCCGGCCTGCGGCTCCGGCAGTTTCCCGCTGGCCGCACTCCGCTTTCTCACCAACGCGCTCTACGCCTCCGTCCGGCACCACCGCCGCGTTGAAGACCGGGACGACCGCTCCCTCGTCCGCCTGCTCGGCCTCGACGACTCCGCGGAAACCGGTGACGAAGCCGTCGAGCGACCAGGCGACGAACTCATCCCCTGCCCACCCGACGCCGACGACTTCGAACCGCGGCTACGCGCCGTCCTCCGACGCTACGTGGTGGAACGCTGCATCTACGGCGTCGACGTCGACCCGCTGGCCGTCTCCCTATGCCAGCTTTCCCTGTGGGATCGAGACGATGGACCGGGACCTCCCGTTCTCCTTCCTCGACCACAAGATCCGCTGCGGCAACTCGCTCATCGGCGCCTGGTTCGACCAGTTCCAGCACTACCCCGCAATGGCCTGGAAGAACCGCGAAGCCGGCGACAAGAACCACTCCAACGGCGTCCACTACCAGAAGGGCGCCCAGACCAAGGCGATCAAGGAGTGGGTCAAGAACGAACTGACCCCCGACCTGCGGCACACGCTGGAGGGCCGCACCCTCTTCCACGAAGACCTGCTCGAACAGGCAGCCGCCGCCCACGGCGCCGCCCTCGAAGGCCTGGAACGAATGCACCGACTTCCCATCCGGGACTCCGCCGAGCGCGCCCGCCTCTACCGCGAAGAGCTGACCGGCACCGACGAGTGGCGCTCGCTCAAGAACGCGATGGACCTCTGGTGCTCCTGCTGGTTCTGGCCAGCCGACGAACTGGACTGCGCTCCCCTGCCCACGACGTTCAGCGATCCCGCGCCCGAGACGCGCGCCGTGGCCGAACGTGTCGCCGCCGCGATGCGCTTCTTCCACTGGGAACTCGAGTTCCCGGACGTGTTCCGGGAAGAGGGGGCGGGCTTCGACGCGATGCTGGGCAACCCGCCATGGGACATCGCCAAACCGAAGTCACAGGAGTTCTTCTCCAGTATCGATCCGCTCTACCGCTCCTACGGCAAGCAGGAAGCCCTGCGCCGCCAGAACGGCTACTTCGACGAAGACCCGGAGATCGAACGCGACTGGCTCGCATACAACGCCCGCTTCCGCGCCCAATCGAACTTCGTCACCTGCGCCGCCTCGCCCTTCGGCGACCCGGAAGAGAACGACAAGAGTCAGCGCCGCTTCGGCGTCGCCCGCGGCAAGGCGAACCTCCGGCTACACGACGCCTGGCGCGAAGCTCGACAGCGATCCCACGGCTACGCCGACGCCGAGCATCCCTTCAGACACCAGGGGTCGGCCGACCTGAACCTCTACAAGCTGTTCCTGGAACAGACCCACGCCCTGCTCAGGGAAGATGGCCGGTTCGGTTTCGTCGTCCCCTCCGGCCTCTACTCCGACCAGGGCACCGGGGCGCTGCGCGACCTCTTCCTCGAACGCTGCGCCTGGGAGTGGCTGTTCGGCTTCGAGAACCGACTTGGCATCTTCCCCATCTATTGGCGCTTCAAGTTCAACCCGATCATCCTCCAGAAGGGCGGAAAGACTGCGTTTCTGCGCACCATGTTCATGCGTCGAGACGTGACCGACTGGGAGCGGGCCGAGGAAATCGCCGTCGAGTACAGCCTGGAACAGGTCCGGCGCTTCAGCCCGAAGAGCCGCGCCATTCTGGAGATCGAGTCCCGCCGCGATCTGGAGGTCCTGGAGACGATCTACACTAACTCCGTCCGGCTGGACGACGACCGTAGGAACGCCTGGGGCATCCGCTACGCACGAGAGTTCGACATGACGAACGACTCGAAGCTCTTCAGGCCGCGACCTGAGTGGGAAAGGGGCGGCTATCGCCCCGATGAGTACGGTCGTTGGCTCCTTGGCAACTGGCGTCCCATCAACGAGTTGTGGCTCGAACTCGGAGTCAACCTTCGGCGGCCGGAAGCAGCGACCGTGAACCTCGAAAACTGGCTGTTTGATCGCGAAGCTGGCTGGGAGCGCCGGAAGGCCGAGCGCAGGCTCGTCCACGGCCGCATGCTCGCACCCGGCGATGTCGGGGCGACGGTCTGGGCGGTGAGGTGCGCCCAGCCGCCCTATGACTGCCTGCCCGTACCCAGAGTCTCCATCCCCGAGGGCATCGTCTTGTCCAGGAAGGCCGATGCCTGGATTCGGGAAGAAGACATCAAGGACGCCTCGCTGCCCCTGTTCCAAGGCATCATGGTCCAACCGTTCATGCCGAGCGCACGAGGTTGGCTGAGCGGCACCGGGCTACAAGCCAAGTGGGACTACAACACGCCGGACTCGCTGACCTGGAATCCGCAGTTCCTGATGGGGCGCGAGATAGCCCTCAAGAGGCTGCCTGCCTCCACCGCCAGGATCGGCTATCGAGAAGTTGCACGGAGCACAGACTCACGCTCGTTCATCGGAGCCGTCCTCCCACTGTTCCCTTGCGCTCACAAAGTCCCAGTCCTCAGTGTTCCCGAAAACAGCTCCTCTCCCGACGACATCGAGTGCATTCAAGCCCTGCTGAACAGCTTCGTCTTCGACTGGCTGGTACGCAGGAAGCTCGGTGGTGCAGCACTCACTTGGTCCTTAATCCAGGACACCGTTCTTCCTGCACGAGCCCGCGGTCTGCTCGGTACTCTCTCGGCCCTCACGCGCCGATTGAACCTGTTCCCCAGAGCCCTCGCCCCGCTACGGATCGATCAAGCCACGGGAACCGCCCTACACGACGCGCTCTCACCCGCCGAGAGACTACGGCTGCGAGTAGTCATCGACGTTCTTTCGGCGTCCGCCTTTGGCTGCGGACCTGCTGATCTGCGCCACCTACTGCACCACACAGACCTCCCCAGGGAACGCGTCGACGCACGTGCTTCGTCTTCAACCCTCGACCCTCGCGGCTTCTGGCGCGTCGATCGGGACAAGGCCCCCGAACTCCGCCATACCGTCCTGGCCCAAGTCGCCTTTACCGACCTGCAGCGCCATGTCGCCGAGGCCGACGGCCACCACGACGCCGGGCTCCTGAGCTTCATGGCTCAGAACGAAGGCGAAGGCTGGCTCCTCCCCGAGACCCTGCGTCTCACCGACTACGGCCTCGGGCACGATGACCGCGCCAGCCACCACCAACCCGTAGCCACCGAACTCGGCCCCCGCTTCTACGACTGGCAACTCGCCCAGCCCCCGCAAGAAGCCCGGGCCGAAACCCACCTCCACGCCCGCAACCTCCTCGGTGAACACGCCTACCGCCGCCGCCTGAAGGACCTCGAAGAAGACCCTGACAAGGGCCATCCTAGCGACAACCCGCCTCTCTCCGAAGTAGCCGAAGAACGCCACTCCTGGGACAACTGGCTGGCCCGAACCGATGAAGGCTCCCCCCAACCGACCACCAAATCCAAGCTCGACCAACCCGACCTCTTCGACTGACCCCGCACCGACGACGCCTGTGGCAGAGTCATCCCATCCGCCGGCCGCGTCTGCCGGCCGCACGGCCAACATTGACTTAAGACACACCCACAATGGAACACCGAATGACCGAGCACTCCACCGACGACAGGGGGCTCCAGACCGAAACTCCGGCCGAGATCTCAGACCAAGCGTGGCCCAGCGGGCGGGCACTGGGTGACGGCGTTCAGTGCGCGGAGTTCGTCGAGTCCACTTGTGTGAAGGACGCGGCGTCGTGCTTCACCGGGACCGCTCCACTCACCGTACTCGTCGACAACTGTGCGCGAGGGCAGCATGCGCTCACGCACGAGACGGTGCGCGTCGACTTCAAGGCCGACTGGCCCCAACCGTTCGGCAGCACGGTCCCGATCTCGATCCGAGCGACCAAGAAGAACGCGCACCCAGATACTGATTGGCTCATTTCCATCGCGGCGTTCTCGAGGCGAGGCCACCTCATCTGCCTCGAATCGCACGCACTATTCCTGGAGCGCACCTACCAGAAGTCAGGGCGGTACGATCGCGGCCACGACGTGCTTGACTACCACGTGTTCAACCACATCCGGTTCCGCACAATCGATTCTTGTCCGAAACCGCGACGCCCAGGTCCTTGGCGAACCTTCAAACTCAAGAGCTTTGAAGGATGGAACGAAGTCGATCCCTACGGACTTTACCCGCATGGCCAAAGACAGCTCCGGAGGCTCTTGAAGCGGGCGCGCCGGTCTTCCCGCTACCGTGAGATCGAGAAGGCCCTACAAGGAAAGGCCGACCAAGACGCGTGGCACATCTTTCAAGCCGAACGACTGGGCTTGGACTACTTCCTGACAGTCGACGGCAATATCCTCGAGAAGGCACGACAGCGGAGGGGTCCGTTCGGAGACCTGAGTACCACGATCGTGTCGCCGTCCCAGCTAGGACGGGCTCTCGGCCTCCTGCCGGTCTCCGGCGCTAAGCGAGATCTCTGGGACTGGGCCATCAAGGAGTCCGCGCTCAGCGATCCGTACCGAGCGAGTAGCCGCCACAAGGGTCTGTGACCAGGATGGCCGACGGGCGACGCGGCCATAAACACAGCGGCCGCGGCACAGCGCACCAGCTTGCCGCGACCGAGCACGGCCACCACCCTTGCGACTGTCAAACTCGCCCGGACGCATCACGATCACAACCCGGAACGCTCCTCCAACGCCCGAACTCCTCGGCAACACGCCTACCGTAGGCTCGTGGTCGGACGCGACCGGACCCTGAGACAGACCCGCGGAATCCGTCTACTATTCCTCGTCCGAGCCGGCGGAAAGAGCGCATCGATGGAACCACGGGACTCGACCGCACAGCCGACCCTCGGAGATTCCCAGACCGAGCCGAACAGGCGATGACAGCTTTACTCTTCCAACCTGTCCCACAGAGACGAGGGCCAATCGAAGACCACGAGACCGCGTTTCAGTTCCTCGAGCGTGGAGCACGCAAGATGGCGATTCCGATTCGTGACTGGATGGAACACTCGTTCCGTGCGCTCCCGGTAAACGCGATGCCGCGTCTTAGGCACCGCCTTCAGTCGCCCAAGTTCGCCGAGTTCCTCAGCGCGTACTTCGAGCTACAGGTCTTCACGCTGCTGCGGCAGATCGGTTGCTCCATTGAGGTCGAGCCGCCCTTTCCCGGCACTCAAGGCGCGACGGTCGACTTCTTGGCACGCCACCAAGAAGACGCATTCTACGTGGAGGCCACCGTATGCGGCCTCGGCCAGGGCGTTCTCAGCTCGAACGCCAACGAAGAGGACGCCGTGCGGAAGATCAGGGAGGGCATGACGGACCTGCACTCCGACCTATGGCTCCGAGCCGAAGGCGAACTGCACCGAACTCTCGGCAAGAGGCGAGTTCTCCTGCCGTTCCAGAACCTCCTGAGGACGCACACTCGGGACGATGTACGGGCGCTGCACTCAAGGTTCGGACCCTACGAAGCAGAGTGTCACCTGTCTGTGACGATCCGGGAGGGGAACTGGAAACTGACCGGGCACCTGGATCCACCGCGGGCATCGAATGGCCAAACCCACGTCTGGGGGCCATTGAGGAGCGGTGCCGTAAGCGGAGAAGCTCCACTCGCTCTGGCCTTGGCCAAGAAGGCCGAAGACTGGCGCCGAATGAACCTCAAGGAAGAGTGCTTCCTGATCGCCGTCAACGTCTGCAACCCTGACTTCGGGTGGAAACTCGACGAGATCCGGGCGGTGTACGCGTCGGATGCCCCGGTCCACGCGGGAGGCGACACTCGGCAGAGCCTCTTCGCTCCGTATCTCTCACGGGTCGCCGGCGTGCTGATCGTCGACAAGGCCACGCTGGGCCAAGAGCGCGCTGCCCGCGTTCGCCTGTACCAGAATCCGGAGAGGCAGCTTCCCGACTGCCTTCAGCTCTTGCTCGCCGAGCAGCGACTCGGGGACTTGCTCGGATTCCCTACCCAAGACACGTCATGGCCCGAAGAAGCCTCCGAACGATGACTCCCATGCTGCCAAGCAACTCCCGCCGTCACACTGAGCTTGCCCCGGTTTCGTGGACATCAGACCCCTGAAAGGACCTGAAAGGGGACGCGTCCGCGACGCCGAGACTAGCCCGCATGTTTCACCGGCTCGGGCGTGAGGGCTGAGTTCGGGGTGGGCAGTCCCCTTGAATGCCGTCCTGGTCTGTCGGTGGCTGGTCAGGTGTCCTGCGGAGTCGGAGTCGGTTCATTTCGGCGTCGGAGTGGCTTGTCCGCAGCGGTTCGGTGCGGTTTTCGGGCGCACTCTGGGCGTGGAGTCGATGCAAGGCGCCGCGTTGTGGTGTCGGTTTTCGTCCGGTCTCAGGCCGGCGGGTGGTAGAGGGGTTTTCTCTGGAGGTTTGCCAGGGCCTGTGCGAAGTCGTTTTGCCAGGGGAAGACGTTGGCCAGGTGGACCCAGATGCGGCGATGGGTGATGCGCAGTCGTGCGGCGATCTTGAAGAAGCGCAGGCGGATGGTGCCGCACTGGAGGTGGGCCTTGTCGGTGTCGGCCAGAGCGAGGCGTCGCACGGCGGCGAGCAAGACGTAGGCGAAGGAGGAGAAGTAGAGGCGGAGTTGATTGGCGGCCATGGTGGCGGTGGAGGTGCGGTCGGCGAAGAGATCGAGCTGCTGCTCCTTGATCCGGTTTTCCATGTCGCCACGGGCGCAGTAGAGCAGCTCGTAGAGCGCCTGCTTGCCGGCGCGGCTCTTGGGCAGATTGGAGACGATGAAGCGGGGATTGCCGCCCTTTTGGAGCCACTCCGCCTTGCCCACCACCCGCCTCTTGCGGGACCAGGAGGAGCGGGTCCTGTAGCGGAACTCCCGGAACCGCCGCGAGGGCTTTTCGGTCGCATGAAATCGCCGCCGCGACTTCGCAAGCGCTTTGGCGAGCCGCCTCGCAAGGCGCGGATTCCTTGCCACGCCGAACACGTAGAAGAGCCCTTCCCTCTCGCACCAGGCCATGATCCGCTCCCGGCAGAAGCCCGAGTCGCCGCGCAGGACGATCCGGGTGTCCGGCCACGCCTCCCGGATCCGGGCGACGATCGGCGCTAACTCGCGGACCGTCCCGGCGCTGGCGTCCTGGTCCGACCGCCGCAGACGCGCCAGCAGCAGGTGCTCGCCGCAGAACGCGTACAGCGGCATGTAGCAGTAGCACCGGTAGTAGCCGTGGAAGAACCGACCCTCCTGCTCCCCGTGCAGCGGATCGTCGGTCGCGTCCAGATCCAGCACGATCTCCTCCGGCGCCTCCTCGAAAGCCTCCAGGAACAGGTCCACCAGCAGGCCGTCCAGGGCCGCGCCGTCCGCCGGAGTCCGCTTGTAGCGGCTACCTTGTGCCTCCTCCGGCCGCGACAACTCCAGACGATTCAACCCCGATGCGCTCGCCAGGGGACGACCCTTGTCCCGCGACCGCCGACGATCGGCGCCCGTGATGTCCGACTTGCCCACCAGCAGCGCCATGAACGCGTCGAGGCGAAGCTGATTGTGGTCATTCAGGTCCTCGTAGCCCAGAGCCAGACCGTAGACCCGCTGAGAGACCAGGTCCCGCACCGTGTGCTCCACCGCCGACGGATCCCGGTGATCCCGAAAACACGACGCCATGCGATCCAGCAGACCGATTCGCGTATCCGTCTCCCGAAGCAGCAGCCCGCCGCCCTCCGTCGTCAAACGGCCACCGTCGAAACAGGCCGTCACACGGCGGCGACCGTGGAAACCGAACTCAAGCTGCGACGGAGTACACTCTGTCTTCACGGGTCTCGCTCCTGTGGACTGTCCAAATGCTTGACAACACTTGGATTATCCGCGGGAAGAGGCCCGATCTCAAATCACCCCGTGAGATATGCGGGCTAGCTACAGGAAAACGCCGTGATGTCGGACTTCGTGGCGGCGGTCGCGCCCTGAGGGTTGCCATGCTCCCAGCGGCTGCCGTCCGGTCCCGTTATCCACAGGTTGAAGTCCAGGGTGGTTACCGGCGCCACGAACGCCCAGCGGTGGCCGTTGACGCCGCAACCGTCGAGGACCTTGACGAGCACCTCGGGGTTGTTGCGGCCGAAGAACCACAGAACGCCTGCCTCGCTGGACCAGGCTTCGCCCTTGACCGGGCCTGACTCGCCCTCTGGCGTGACGTAGCACATGCTGACCTCGAAGCCACCGTCGAAGCGGAGCGTCGGCGTCGTGGGCGTACAGGTCCCGACGGGGTCCGGGGCCGGCGTCGGATCGGGATCCGGGTCCGGGTCCGGTCCGGGCCGCGGCGGGCTGGAACCCCGCCCGGCGAAACCGTCCTTGATCCAGTCGAAGACCTTCGTGTTGAACACGGTGCCCCGCACGTTCTCGGCCGTGCGGCCGACGGCGTAGATCGCGACGTCCTCCCCGGCGTGCGTCTCCAGCCCCAGCGGGATCGTTGCCTCTTGCCGGTAGGCGGTGTGGCTGGTGCCTGTAGGAACGGCGCCGCCGTGGCCGGGCGTCCTGTCCGTGTTCGGATTGACGCGCGAACCGCTGCGATGTCCGGGTCCGTTGGCGTAGCCCAGGATCGTGTAGGGAATGCCGCCCGAGTCTCCGCTCTCCGAGATCGTGCCGGCGCTGTTGATCTCGTGGACCGTTCCCAGGATGCCGTTGTGCGGCTGGTTCCGGAACGATGCGGGCACCGAGCGGGGGTTGTAGCGCAGGTCGCCGAGCGGTCGCATCGGGTAGCCGGCGAGCGTGAAGACGTGGCTGTGGTCGGCCGTCGCGAGGATCAGCGTCCTGTTGAGGTTGACGCTCCGCTGCGCGGCGTTGATCGCGCGGTCGAACATCCGGGTGTCGATGAAGGCGCGATAGGCGTTTCCCTCGTGGTGCGCGTGGTCGATTCGGCCGCCTTCGACCATCAGGAAGTAGGGCTTCCCCGTCGCGGCGAGGATCTGGATCGCCTTCCTCGTCATCTCCTCCAGGCTCGGCTGGCCGCTGCCCCGGTCCGCTTCGTAGTCCAGGTGGCTCGACGCGAACAGGCCGACCGCGCGTCCGGAACCGCCGAGCGCGTTGAGCCCCTGGCGGTTCGAGGCGTAGCGATAGCCGAGTTGCTGAAGCTCGCCCAGCAGGTCGCGGCCGTCGGTCCGGCGCCCCGGAAGTCCTTCGTCGTCCGATGCCGACGTGGGGAGGAAGTGCCTCCTGCCGCCTCCGAAGATCACGTGGAGCCCATCCCCGAGCCGGGTGTTGAAGCCGGCTCCACCCGGCACCATCTGCGCGGCGATCTCGTTCTCGAGGTTGCGGTTGTTGACGTGCGCGAACACGGCCGCCGGCGTCGCGTGGGTGACGCGCGTCGTCGTCACGATGCCGACCGCGTAGCCCATCGAGATGGCCAGCTCGCCGATGTTCGTCAGGCGCGCGCCGTCGCCGTTGCCGTTGAAGTCGGCGTACTCGGTCGTCGGCCCGAAGCCGATCACGCCGGTGTTCGTGTTGACGCCGGTCATCATCGCCGACATCGTGGCCGCGCTGTCGGGGGTGATGTAGTCGGCCGACGCCGTCCGCGAGATGGCGGTGTAGGGCATGCGGTCCATTGCCAGTTGTCCGTCGACGCCAACCGTCGCGATGCGGGTGGAGGTGACGGTCGACACCCCCATGCCGTCGCCGACGAACAGGATGACGTTGTTCTTCTGCGCGGCGGCCGGCGACGCCGCCGCCAGCAGGAGACCGAGGGTCGAGAGAGCGCTCACGAACGCCGCCCGTCTCCTTGGTGCGATTCCGGTGGACACGAAGGGACTCGTCATGGCCTGCCTCCCGTCTTCATGGCCAGCTTCCGCTGCTGGGCTCCATCCCGAGATCCGGCCGCGGTGTGAAGCGCTGGTCTGGTTTGGTGCCTAAGGATAGGGGATCGACGGTGCGTGCCCCCGCCGGCGCGGACTGCTACATTCCTGCGCCCATGAGCGACTGGCATCACGCGGACATTCTCGAAGCGATCGCCGAGCACCGGCCGGAGGCCCCGGCGCAGGCGTTCATCGATCCCCTGGGCGGCGACCCGAGCCGCCGGTACTCGCAGGCGGACATGCACCGCCGGGCGAACGGCGTGGCGGCCACGCTGGTCGAACGCGGCGCGAAACACCAGGACAAGGTGGCGCAGTACCTCTACAACGCGCCCGAGTACATGGAGTCGGTGCTGGCCTGCTTCAAGGCGTCCCTGGTTCCGGTCAACACGAACTACCGCTACGTCGAGGGAGAGTTGCTCTACCTGTGGGACAACGCCGATGTCGTGGCCGTGATCTTCCACGGCTGCTTCGCGTCGCGGATCGCGGATCTCCGGGCGAAGACGCCGGCGATTCACACCTGGTTGTGGGTCGACGACGGCTCGGGTCGATGCCCCGAGTGGGCGATCCCCTACGAAGAGGCGGCCGGGTCCGCGCCACGTTCAGGCGACTTGCCTGGCGACTCGCTCGGCTTCGAGGCTCCCTGGCCGCGCAGCGGCGACGACCTGTGGCTCCTGTACACGGGCGGCACGACCGGCATGCCCAAGGGCGTCATGTGGCGGCTGGACGATCTCTGGCACATCAGCAACGACGGCCGCCTGGATCCCTTCGACCTGTCCGGTGGCATCGAGGGCCTGAAACCCCAGTTCGACGAACTCCTGATGCGGCGGGTCTCGCTGCCTTCCTGTCCCCTGATGCACGGAACAGGCTTTCTCACCGCGCTGGGCGGCATGCTGAACGGCGGCTGTGTCGTCACCCTCGCCAACCGCCGCTTCGACGCGATCGCCACGCTTGAGGCGATCACCGGGGAAGGGATCAACGCGATGGCCATCGTCGGCGACGCGTTCGCCCGGCCGATGGTCCTGGCGCTCGAGGAGGAGCCCGGCCGCTTCGACCTGGCGAGCCTCGAGGTCGTCGTTTCGTCCGGCGCGATGTGGAGCGCCGAGGTCAAGCGCGACTTCCTGCGCCACTGTTCGCCGGAGACCATCCTGACCGACAGCCTGGGTTCGTCCGAGTCGATCGGCATGGGCCGTTCGGATTCGACCGCCGGCGAGGCAAGCGAAACGGCCTCCTTCGTGCTCGGCGACAACGCCTGCGTGCTCGACGACGACGGCCGGAAGGTCGAACCCGGCTCGGGCGTGCTCGGCCGCATCGCCGTGACCGGGCACATCCCGCTCGGCTACTACAAGGACCCCGAGAAGACGGCCGCCACGTTCGTCGAGGTGGACGGCGTCCGCTACTCGATGGCCGGCGACTATGCGACGGTCGAGGCGGACGGTTCGCTCAAGCTCTATGGCCGCGGCTCCGTGTGCATCAACAGCGGCGGCGAGAAGATCTTCCCGGAAGAGGTCGAGGAGGTGCTGAAGACCCATCCCGTCGTGCGCGATGCGGTCTGCGTCGGCGTGCCCCACGAGCGGTTTGGTCAGGCGGTCACCGCGGTGGTGGAACTCGACGATCCGACGCGTTTCAGCGAGCCGGACGTGATCGGCTGGGTCAAGCAGGAGCTGGCCTCGTACAAGGCGCCGAAGCGCATCCTGGTACGGGACAGCGTCGGGCGAGCGGCGAACGGCAAGGCCGACTACAACGGCCTGCGCGATTGGGCGGTGGCCGAGATCGGTTCGCAGGAGGCGGCGCGGTGAACCGGCCCGCCAGGCAGAAAGTCGTCGTCCAGTTGCCGGGGATCGCCAAGGCGCCCTCCGTCGAAACGCGCTACACCTTCGAGCTGGAGGCGCTCCTTCCGGTGGCGGAACTCGTCGAGGTGGCTGCGACGTCGGAGGAGGAGTTCCTGGCCGAAGCCTCGGACGCGGCGGCCGTCATCACTTCCTGGGGCTTCCGCATCAGCCGCTCGGTGATCGCCGGTCTCGACGATTGCATCGTGATCGGCGTGGGCAGCGTCGGCGTCGACATGGTCGACGTCGAGGCGGCGACGGAGGCCGGCATCGTGGTCACCAACGTGCCGGACGTGTTCATCGAGGAGGTGGCCGACCACACGATGGCGCTGCTCCTCGCCGGCGCCCGGCGGATGCGCGAGATGGACTCGATGGTCCGCCGCGGTGACTGGTTCCAGGGCCGGCCCCTGCTCAACGAGGTGCCGCGGCTCTGGGGCCAGACCCTCGGTCTGATCTCGTTCGGGAACGTGGCGCGGGCGGTCGCGCGGCGCGCGAAGCCCTTCGGCATGCACGTCGTCGCGCACGACCCCTACGTCAGCGAGCTGAAGATGACCGGAGAAGGCGTCGAGCCCGTCAGCTTCGGCGAGTTGCTGGAGCGGTCCGACTACCTGTCGATGCATCCGCCACTCAACCGGGAGACGCGCCACATGCTCTCGGGTCCCCAGTTCG
Organism: Candidatus Multivorans sp.; assembly: GCA_965220845.1. Lineage (GTDB taxonomy): Bacteria > Acidobacteriota > Thermoanaerobaculia > Multivoradales > Multivoraceae > Multivorans. The sequence goes on along the minus strand of CBDCRA010000005.1, from coordinate 1,046,481 downwards.
CGGCGATGAAGGAGACCGCGGTGCTGATCAATGCCGGCCGCGGCCCCACGGTCGACGAGGCGGCTCTGATCGAGGCGCTGGGCACTGGCCAGATCGCCGCCGCGGCGCTCGACGTGCTGGAACGGGAGCCGCCGGCCGCGGACAATCCCCTGCTGGCGATGGACAACGTGATCCTCACGCCGCACGTCGCCTCGGCCACCACCCGCATGCGGCCCGAGACCCGACGGCGTGTCGGCCGGGAGGTTGCCCTGGCGCTCTCCGGCCGCTGGCCGATGAGTTGCGTGAACCCGACCGTGCTCCCGAGAGTGGAGCTCGAACGCTGGCAGCCGGTGCCGATGGAGCGCGGTCCGAACCGCTAGGCGGACCAGTCGCCGGACCGCGGCGTGCTGAACCAGGCCAGCCGGCCGCAGTAGGGTTCGACCTCGCTCCATGAGGCGATGTCGAGGTACACGCAGGCCACCGCGGCGGTAACGAAGCGGGGCGGGTCGTCGCCGGTCAGCCGGCGGACGAGTTCCGCACAGGTGGGCTGGTGGCCAACGATCAGGATCGAGTTCGCGTCGTCGGACTGGTCGCGCAGGAGGTCGATCACGCTGCCGGGGGCGGCGAGGTAGAGCACCGGCTCCAGAATCGTCGTGCGATTCCAGTTGCCGGCCGCGACCGCCAGTTCGATCGTCTGCCGCGTGCGCACCGCGGACGAACAGAGGATCCGGTCGGGCAGAGCCTGGCGGTCGGCGAGTCTCCGGCCCATGGTCCTGGCGGCTTTGAGGCCCCGGGCGTTCAGGGGCCGCTCGTGGTCGACTCCGCCGTAAGCGGCGCTCCAGTCCGACTTCGCGTGCCGTAGCACGTAGAGGACGCGCACGGCAGACGACGGTAGCATTCGCAGCCATGCGGGGTGCGGATCGATGGCGCCGGGCGGCGTGGCTTGCCTTTCTCGGCTTCGCGATAGCGACGGCGGCCGGGGCGCAGTCTACGGATCAGCCTGCTGGCCCGGCGGCGAGTGTCAACGTCGAGACGTTCGACTTCGCCTGGCGGAAGATCGCCGACACGTTCTGGGACCAGTCGATGGGCGGCGTCGACTGGCAGGCGGTCGGCGACGAGCTGCGGCCCCGTGCCCGGGCCGCGGCGAACAACGCCGAGTTGCGTCTCGTCCTGCAGGACATGCTCTCGCGACTGGGCCAGTCCCACTTCGGCGTTCTGCCGGGGCCGGGTTCGGTCGAGAGCCCGTCGCCGGTGGACGACTCGGGCGACACGGGCAGGTGCACGCGGGCGTTGATGCGGGCCGTGGCGGGCGCCGGCGGCTCCGCCGCGTCGGACGCGGGCCCGGGGTTCGACGTCCGCTTCATCGACTCGACCCCCGTCGTGAGCCGGGTCGAACCCGGTTCGTCCGCGGACCGTCAGGGCCTCCGCACCGGACTCGAGGTCGTTCGGGTCCAGAGCCAGAATCTGGCGGCGCTCGCGGGCTGCCTCGAACTGGAGTCCCTGGATCCGTGGGTCGCGGGAATGGTGCGGTTGCGGGCCGTCGAGGGCCTGCTCTTTGGGGACCCGGGCGATCCGGTCGCGGTGGAGTTCTCGGACCCGGGGGGCGATCGGTCCACGTTCGAACTCGAACGGGCCCACCATCCCGACGCCGTGGAGATCGGATTCGGCAACCTGCCGAAGATGCGGTACCTGTTCGAGAGCGAGGTGCTGGAGACCGGCGCCGGTCGCGTGCTGGCGGTGCGCTTCAACGTCTGGTTGATTCCCGTGATCGAGGCATTCGAAGCGGCGCTGTACGGTGAACCCGCCGAGGGAGCGCCGGCCGTCGACGGCGTGCTGATCGATCTTCGGGGCAATCCCGGCGGTGTCGCCGGGACGGCCGTTGGCGTGGCCGGCTACCTGCTCGGGGACAGGGTCCTTCTGGGCAAGATGAAGAACCGGAGCACGGAGCTGAACCTGGTCGTCTACCCGCGGCAGGTCTCGAGGGCCAGCGAGAAGATCGAGCGATTCGCGGGACCGGTCGCCGTGCTGATCGACGGCGGCAGTGCCAGCACCAGCGAGATCTTCGCCGCGGGCCTCCAGGACCATGGCCGGGCGCGTCTCTTCGGAGAGCCGACCGCCGCGGCGGCGCTGCCGTCGGTGATCGAGAGGATGCCGAACGGCGACCTGCTGATGCACGCGATCGCCGACTTCGAGCGGCCCAGCGGCGAACGGGTCGAGGGCAGGCCGGTGGAGCCCGAGTCTCCCGTGTCGCTCACCCGCGAGGGGCTACTCGCCGGAAGCGACGAGCCACGCGAGGCGGCGCTGGCGTGGATCGTCTCGGAACTCGAAGGGGATGGCTGATGGACATCAGCCTCTGGAGCGAAGGAGTCAGCCTCGGCCGCTTCGGCAGCGAGGGTGCTCTCGGCCCCCCCTGGTTGTGGGTGGTTGCGGGCCTTCTGCTGCTCTTCCTGGGGCGTCAGCTCTACACGGCTCTGATCGGTCTGGTCGGTTTCTTCGTCGTCTACGGCGTTCCCGAGGATCTGCTGCCTCTGGCAAGCGAGATGCGGCTGATGGTGGCGGTCGGCGTCGGCGTTCTCGCCGCGCTGCTTGCCTTCATCGTGCGCAAGGTCGCGGTAGCCCTGGCGGGCGCCCTGCTGGGCGCCGGGGCGGCGCTGTGGGCGATCAGCTTCTTCGGCGTCCGCTGGGACATCCTGTGGTGGATCGTGATCGCGGCGGCCGCGGTACTCGGCGCATGGGTCCTTCGCGTCGTCTTCGAGACGGCGCTGATCGTCGTCTCGTCGTTCATCGGCGCCCTGCTCATCATGGCGGCGGTCGGCCTCGAAGGGCTGGCCGCGCATGCCGGTGTCGCGGTGCTGATCGTGGTCGGGGTGGCGTTCCAGATGGGACGCCGGCGCAAGGCCGAGCGGACCGCGAAGAAAGCGTCCGCCGGCTAGGGTTCCTGGCGGTTCGACTTCGTCACGGCGACCGTTCCGGGGCCGGTCGCGGTGACGGCCGTCGCGGACGCGCTCAGCAGTGCCGCCTGCCCGGGGATTAGCCGCTCCGAGCCGGCGGCGTTGAGGACCTCGACCTCGCCTTCGAGGGCGAGGACGATTCGCACACCGTTGTCGTCGAGCGGCGCGGCGGCGCGGTCGCTCAGGTTCAGGACCTCGAGCCGGAAGTCCTCGACCGGCGGCGTGAAGCTGGTACGCCGTCCCCAGGGCAGTTCCTCGACTTCGGGCTCCAGCTTGGCGTCTCCCGCGGCCTCGTAGGCAAGGATGTCGAGAAGCTCGCCGGGGTCGGCCCGCTTGGACGTCAGCCCGAGGCGCAGGACGTTGTCGGAGTTGGCCATGACCTCGACCCCCGAGCCCTCCAGGTAGCTGTGCGGCACCCCCGGTCCCGTGAAGAGCGCCTGCCCCGGGTCGAGATGGACCTGTCGCAGGATCAAGGGTGCGATGACCAGCGGATCCTCGGGATGGAACACGGCGATTCGCTCGATCCAGAGGCATGCGTCCCGCCGTTCGGGGCCAGCGTCCTCCGAGGCGCGCCGGACGGCGTCAATGGCTCTGGCGGCCATGTTGGTGCCGCCGAGCCCGGGGAGCGCTTCGAGCAAGGGTCGGTAGGCGGCCGCTCCCTCCGACTCGAGGCGCCGGACGTGCGGCTCGAGTTCCTCCAGGCCAAGCGCCCCGAGCAGGCGTGCCGCTTCCACGGGCGGCCGGAAGCCGGAAAGGGCGGAAAAGGGGGTCAACGCGTAGAGCAGCTCCGGCTTGTGGTTCGGATCCCGGTAGCTGCCGGGAGCGCCTCCGGGCTTGGTCCCTCCTGTGGATTGGGCCGCGAAGCCGCGAGCGGCCTGCTCGCGGCTCGGATGCGCCTGGATCGACAGCGGCCTGCCGGCGGAGAGGATCTTGGTCAGAAAGGGGAGGTCGGCGCCGCGGCCGAGCACGTCGACCCGCCGCTCCGCGATCAATCGGTCAAGAGGAATCGAGCCGGCTTCGCCGGACCCGAGGACGACATCGGCCGGTGCGTCCGGGTGGCCCCCGAACCAGAGCTCGGCTTCCGGACGGCCGGTGGGTTCGCGGCCGCAGAGACGGGGGATGAAGTCGAGCGTGCCCCAGTCGTAGTTCCGGACGCGCGGCAGGAGCCGCAGGGGTCGGTCGAGCGGTGTCATGGTGTGAAGGACCCTTCGTTCCACGACCGGGCCTCGGGCTCCGTGTCGATATCGACCAGCGGCAGTTCCGAGTCGAGTTCCAGCTCCTCGACGTGAGCGGCCAGTTCGCGGAGCAGGGGACGCGCGCCCTCGTCGCCTCGGAGGGCGTCCAGGCGGGCGAACCAGGCGCGGCCGAACGTGACCGGGGCTCCGCGGCGCCCCCGGAAGGCCGGCACGACGATCGCGTCGGGGCGGTCGAACGCTCCGAGCAGCCGGTCGATGACGGCCGCGTCGAGACCGGGTTGGTCGATCGGCAGGAACATGGCGCCTTCGGCGTCGTCGGCGACGGCGGCCAGACCGCAACGCACCGATCCACTCTGGCCGTCGGCGTAGGACGGGTTGTGGACCGCCCGCAGGTCGAGGTCGGCGACCCCCGACCGCACACTACCGGCCGCGTGGCCGGTGACGAGGATCACTTCCCCGAGAGCGGACGCAAGCGCCGCCCGGCAGGTTCGGCGGACCAGGCTCTCGCCGCCGACCCGGTAGAGCTGCTTCGGCTTGTCCGCGCCGGTCTCGAACCGGGTCGAGAGCCCGGCGGCGAGGACGACGCCGGAGACCGGGCCGGTCATCGCTTCCCGGCAGCCTGCCTGCCGTTTCGCACAGCGACGAGTTCGGCGGCGATCGCCATCGCGATCTCCTCGGGCCTGCGGCCGCCTAGATCGAGGCCGATCGGCGCGTGGATCCGGTCGATCAGCTCATCCGCGAGGCCGGCTTCGCGAAGCGCCGCGACCCGCTTCGCGTGGGTGCGCGAGGAACCCAGGGCGCCGACGTAGCGGACCCCGGCTTCGAGAGCGACCTGGAGCGCCGGGTTGTCCAGCTTCTCGTCGTGCGTGAGGAAGACGCAGTAGGTGTTGGCGTGGAGCGGCACCCGGGCCAGGTAGTCCGCCGGCCACTCGACGACCAGTTCGTCGGCGTGGGGAAAGCGCTCGGCGGTGGCGAAGGCCGAGCGGGCGTCGACGACGACGGTGCGGAAGCCGAGTTGCCGCGCGAAGTGGACGAGGTGGATGGCGACGTGGACAGCGCCGACGATGAACAACTGGGGCAGCGGCTCGAAGGTCTCGACGAACACCTCGACGCCCTCGATCTCGCGCAGACCCGTGGCGGGCAGGGTCTTCGCCGAGGCGATTGCCAGGGCCGTTCGGTCGAGTTCCTTCTCGCGGAGGGTGCCTTCTGTTCCCCCGTCCGGCCACACGAGCATGCGCGCCCCGAGTTCGTCACCGTCGGCGCGGGTGAAGGCGACCAACCGTTCGCCCGCGAGCAGGGACCGGCGGAGGGAATCGAAACCCATCGGGCAGGGCCCCGGCCTCAGCCGTCGATGCGTTCGACCAGCACTTCGACTTCGCCGCCGCAGGTCAGGCCGACAGACCACGCAAGCTCGTCCGAGATGCCGTAGCTGAGGCGCTTCGGAAGGCCGTCCTCGAGCACCGACTGCGCCTCCTCGATCACCGCGCCCTCGATGCAGCCGCCGCTGACCGAACCGGCGATGCCGCCGTCGCCGGACACGGCCATCTTCGAGCCGAGGGGCCGGGGCGATGAGCCGACGGTGCGAATCACGGTCGCGACGGCCACGCGTTGGCCGTCCGCGCGCCAGCGGTCCACGTCGGCAAGGATGTCCAGCACGGGCCGGATTCTACTCTTGTCGCGTGGCTATAGTGGAACGCAGAACTGTGGAGGGATCAGCATGTACCGATCGAGCACGACGTTGTCGCTGGCCATGCTTCTGCTGCTGGCCGGCTGTGCCGTACGCATCGGCGACGGGACCGCCGAGTCCGAGCCGGCGCCGGTCACCGCCCGCAACCAGCCCGGTACCGGCATGGGCCTCTACGAGCCGGAGCAGCACGAGCTGTACGACGGCCGCTTCGTCATCGTGGGCAGCGACGTGCACCAGGTCGGCCGGCTGGACGACGAGTCGCCCTGGGACCACATGGGCGACGACGCGAGCAACGTGGCGCCGGTCGGCGGGGAGATCCTGATCGACGTCGATGAGATCGCGAACACGGGGACCTTCCGGGCCGAGTTGCAGCTTCCGGAAGGGGAGTACGTCGTCGAACTGGACCGCTTCCACGAGTTCTCGCCGTGCCAGGACGGCGGCATCGCGGCCTACCTGTTCGAACACGGCGACGCCGGCTGCGGCGACGCGAACTGGCCCAAGAGCTTGCTGTACGTCGCCGGCTGGGGCTATGGCCGCGGCACCCTGGACGGCGAGGAGCTGTACAGCGACTACCAGATCCACTTCATGGTGACGCAGGGAATGCGCGACCGCGAGACGCTCCAGGTGCAGCTCGAGCCGACCGAAGGCCCCGCGGGAGCAGTGAACCCCGCTGCCCAGCAACTCGACTTCTACATCCGCAGTCCCGAGAACAACGACGCGAACCACCCCAACCGGGAAGTCTTCGACCACTTCTTCGCCATGGCGGTGACCTGGAAGTAGCGGCGGCGATTGTGGCCGCCCGGCCGGGGAGCGGAGGGGGAGGGTCCCAGCGGACGCTCGCGCTCTCTGAGTAGAGGGGACGTCGGCGCTCGCTTCGGTCGGCCGCGTTTCACGTCGGCGTTGGTTGATGGGCGGTCGGTGGGCGTCACTTGCCTCGAGCCCGCTGGGACCCTCCCCCTCCGCTCCCCGGCCGGGCTGGACGTCGCCGGTTGGCCGCAGGCTGTCGTTCCACACTGGGTGCCTCGCTCCTTGCTGGCTATCTGAGACAATCCGGCGCTTGATGGGTCGTCGTGCACTCTTCATCGTTCTTGGGATCAGCGTCCTTGCCACGGTCGCGGTCGCGGAGGTGCGGCTGCTCGACACGCCCGCCCCGGAGAAGAGCAGCAGCTACGACCTGAACGCGGGACCCGATGGGACGATCGTCCTCAGTTGGGTTGACCGCCTGAGCGGGGGCGGCCATGCGTTGCGGTTCGCCGAGTTGGACGGAGACGAGTGGGGCGATGCGACGACGGTCGCGTCGGGCGAGGACTGGTTCGTCAACTGGATCGACCACCCCGCAGTCGTTCCGCTGGGCGCCGACCGCCTGGCCGCGCACTGGCTGGTTCACGAAGAGGACCGGCAGGGCGACTACGGCTACGGCATCCGGCTGGTGTTTTCGGAGGACGGGGGCGCCACCTGGCGGCCAGCGTTCGAGGCTGGCGGTAGCGGTGTGGACGGGTATGCCGGCTTCGTGGCTTATGCTCCGGTCGCGGACGGCTTCGAGATGGCTTATCTGGCTACCGTCGGTGATGACGATTCGGAGGCGACCGCCGCCGGACATGGCGAAGTGGAGCCGCGGATGACCCTTCGTTCAGCGCGCTTCGATGCGGCTGGCAGTCTGGTGGGCGACCGCGAGGTCGACGTCGACGTCTGCAGTTGCTGTACGACGGCGATGGCGTCGAGTTCGGATGGCCTGTTCCTCGCCTTCCGCGACCGCCGGGACGGCGAGTTCCGGGACATCTCCTTTGCCCGCCTCGAGAAGGACCGGTGGACGGCTTCGGAGCTGGTTCACCGCGACGGTTGGCACATCCGCGGTTGCCCGACGAACGGCCCTGCCCTGGCCTCAGGGGAAGCAGGGCCGGGAGTCGCCTGGTTCACCGCCGCCGGCGGCGAGTCGAGGGTGCTGGCTGCCTTCTGGAACACCGGAGAGCAACGATTCGACGCTCCGATTCGAGTTGACGACGGTTCCCCGCGTGGCTGGGCCGGCGTCGCCATCCTCGATGACGGTACCGCGGCAGCCAGTTGGGTCGAGCGCTCGGAAGCCGGGACCTTCGAACTCCGGGTCCGCCGGGTCGCCCGCAAGGGGAGCACCGGCACATCTCACACCGTGGCGCCGGTGCCCGCTGGCCGGAGTGCTCTCGGTGTACCCAAACTCGTCCGCAGCAACGACCGCCTCATCTTCGTCTGGCGGGACGGTCGCGTGCGCACCGCAGCGATGTCAACGTCGTTCCTCGACTAGACACACGAGAGGACCGCCAAACCCGTGCGCTGCGATGGGGTTCGGGACGGGCGTCCGATCTCCGCCGCTCGCGCCGCTAGCCCGCATGTTTCACCGGCTCGGGCGTGAGGGCTGAGTTCGGGGTGGGCAGTCCCCTTGAATGCCGTCCTGGTCTGTCGGTGGCTGGTCAGGTGTCCTGCGGAGTCGGAGTCGGTTCATTTCGGCGTCGGAGTGGCTTGTCCGCAGCGGTTCGGTGCGGTTTTCGGGCGCACTCTGGGCGTGGAGTCGATGCAAGGCGCCGCGTTGTGGTGTCGGTTTTCGTCCGGTCTCAGGCCGGCGGGTGGTAGAGGGGTTTTCTCTGGAGGTTTGCCAGGGCCTGTGCGAAGTCGTTTTGCCAGGGGAAGACGTTGGCCAGGTGGACCCAGATGCGGCGATGGGTGATGCGCAGTCGTGCGGCGATCTTGAAGAAGCGCAGGCGGATGGTGCCGCACTGGAGGTGGGCCTTGTCGGTGTCGGCCAGAGCGAGGCGTCGCACGGCGGCGAGCAAGACGTAGGCGAAGGAGGAGAAGTAGAGGCGGAGTTGATTGGCGGCCATGGTGGCGGTGGAGGTGCGGTCGGCGAAGAGATCGAGCTGCTGCTCCTTGATCCGGTTTTCCATGTCGCCACGGGCGCAGTAGAGCAGCTCGTAGAGCGCCTGCTTGCCGGCGCGGCTCTTGGGCAGATTGGAGACGATGAAGCGGGGATTGCCGCCCTTTTGGAGCCACTCCGCCTTGCCCACCACCCGCCTCTTGCGGGACCAGGAGGAGCGGGTCCTGTAGCGGAACTCCCGGAACCGCCGCGAGGGCTTTTCGGTCGCATGAAATCGCCGCCGCGACTTCGCAAGCGCTTTGGCGAGCCGCCTCGCAAGGCGCGGATTCCTTGCCACGCCGAACACGTAGAAGAGCCCTTCCCTCTCGCACCAGGCCATGATCCGCTCCCGGCAGAAGCCCGAGTCGCCGCGCAGGACGATCCGGGTGTCCGGCCACGCCTCCCGGATCCGGGCGACGATCGGCGCTAACTCGCGGACCGTCCCGGCGCTGGCGTCCTGGTCCGACCGCCGCAGACGCGCCAGCAGCAGGTGCTCGCCGCAGAACGCGTACAGCGGCATGTAGCAGTAGCACCGGTAGTAGCCGTGGAAGAACCGACCCTCCTGCTCCCCGTGCAGCGGATCGTCGGTCGCGTCCAGATCCAGCACGATCTCCTCCGGCGCCTCCTCGAAAGCCTCCAGGAACAGGTCCACCAGCAGGCCGTCCAGGGCCGCGCCGTCCGCCGGAGTCCGCTTGTAGCGGCTACCTTGTGCCTCCTCCGGCCGCGACAACTCCAGACGATTCAACCCCGATGCGCTCGCCAGGGGACGACCCTTGTCCCGCGACCGCCGACGATCGGCGCCCGTGATGTCCGACTTGCCCACCAGCAGCGCCATGAACGCGTCGAGGCGAAGCTGATTGTGGTCATTCAGGTCCTCGTAGCCCAGAGCCAGACCGTAGACCCGCTGAGAGACCAGGTCCCGCACCGTGTGCTCCACCGCCGACGGATCCCGGTGATCCCGAAAACACGACGCCATGCGATCCAGCAGACCGATTCGCGTATCCGTCTCCCGAAGCAGCAGCCCGCCGCCCTCCGTCGTCAAACGGCCACCGTCGAAACAGGCCGTCACACGGCGGCGACCGTGGAAACCGAACTCAAGCTGCGACGGAGTACACTCTGTCTTCACGGGTCTCGCTCCTGTGGACTGTCCAAATGCTTGACAACACTTGGATTATCCGCGGGAAGAGGCCCGATCTCAAATCACCCCGTGAGATATGCGGGCTAGTCGCCGGCGCCGGCCCCCGTCGCGGCGCCGGCTGTCGCGTGCTCTTCGTAGTCCTTGTCCGACAGGAACACGAAGTTCGTCCAGCCGATCGCCATGTCGTCGACGGTCCGGTTGCCCCAGCCGACCCAGGCGGTCGGGTCGGGGTTGTAGGGGTTGTTCTCCGAGTTGTCGTGGTAGGAGGTCACGTGCAGGACAGTGCCGGCGGGGAAAACCGGCGGGTGCTTGTAGGGATAGGCGATCTGCCAGTTGAAGTCGTAGTTCTGAATCCGGGTCAGCAGTTCGCGGCGGCCGTCGGGATGGATCGCCTCGAGTTCCATCCCCTTGCCGCGGTAGTGCATGTGGGCCTGGAAGCTGATCAACTGGATCGGCCGGTCGAGGACGCGGTAGCCGTCGTGGCGGACGTTGTCGGCGCCGGGCGGGATGGAGAGCTCGTTGTTGCGCCAGCCGCGGTTGCTTGGCAGGCCGGCGAAGAGCCGGGTGGAGACGATCCGGTGCTTCGGCACGACGCCCTTGGGGTAGAAGCCGAAGCCGACCCGCTGGCGGTCGCGGATCTCCTCGCCGAGCGAGTGGTAGTGGCCGCTGAAACGGATTTTGGCGCCGGCCATCAGCAGCTTGCCGGTGTTCTCGGCGTAGATGTCGCCGGTGTTGCCGACCGCGTACTCGATGAGGAGCGAGCCGACCGGGTTGCCGTCGGCGTCGCGACGGTTCGGGTCGTCGTCGCGCTCGAAGAAGTCCTCGCCGACGTACTCCGCGTCGTCCTGGATGGCATAGACCATCGTGTGGTGGACGGTCGGCCTGCCGGCCTTGCTCGGCTTGACCTCGATCCAGCGGATGTAGCGATCTTCGGTGAGACCCGTGTCCGCGATGAAGTTGACGAACAGGTCGGGGCCCTCGGCCGGCACCACCATGTCCTCCTGCATCTCGACAACGAGGTCGGGCTCGCCGTACTCCCAGGCGTCGCCGTCCGGCCACTCGATCGACGGCGGCAGGTCGGCGGGGTTGCCGCGCGGAGCGCCGCCATCGACCCAGGCCGTCACCAGGGCGATCTCCTCGTCGCTGAGGCTCGGGTCCGGCTCGTAGACGCCGATCGTCCGGTCGATGTGCCAGGGCGGCATCTGCCGGGACTCGACGCGGCGCTGGATGGACCGTGCCCAGGGCCGGATCTGCTCGTAGGTGATCAGAGACATCGGCGCGGCGGTCTCGGGCCGGTGGCAGCGCTGGCACGAGCGCTGGAAGATCGGCGCGATGTCGCGGCTGAACGTGGGCGTGTCCGCGTCGGCCGCCGCGGCCGGCGGGGCAGCCGGACCGGCAAGGAACGCGAGGGCAAGAATTGCTGCCGGAGTCAACAGGGGGAGTGCGTTCTTCATCGTTCGCTCCCGGTCGTGGCCGGCTCCGGCTCGACGCAGACGCCGCGCTCGGCGGTGGCGGTGTCGACGCGCCTTGCCAGGTGGTAGGCCATGGAGATGTTCTCGATCAGGTAGAGCGTATCGACTCCGCCGCGTTCCGTTGTCTTCTGCGTGTTCCCGGCCACCGTCACCGACCAGCGCAGGTTGCCCTCGTAGTCGGCGGGGAGCACGATCAGGCAGATGTTGCGCTGGCGGCCCGGTTCGAACACCGTCGGCTGGCCGCGGTCCGCCGGCCCCGGGTCGAAGCCGTTCTCGTCTCCGGCCGCGATCTCGACCGCGACGGAGTTGTGGTTGAAGTAGCCGAAGACGAGGACGGCGGTGCCGTCGTCGTTCGGCACGTAGCCCTCGTAGACCGGGTAGATGGGCCGTGTCGGCTGCGCTCCGGCCGCCGGCGCGAGCATGGCGCCCAGCACCAGGAACACCGACAGCGCCGCGGCCATCGATGGTGCCTCCTTCATCGCGCGATCAGGCGGCAGGGTAGGTGTAGCCCGCCTGGAGGCCGAGCGGAATGCCCAGCAGCCAGTAGCCGATCAGGAAGATCGTCCAGGTGATGAGCAGCGTGACGGCGTACGGGATCATCAGCGACAGGACGGTGCCGATGCCGGCGTTCTTCGTGTAGCGCTGGCAGAAGACGACGACCAGCGGGAAGTAGGGCATGAGGGGCGTGACGATGTTCGTCACACTGTCGCCGACCCGGTAGGCGGCCTGGGTGAGTTCGGGCGAGATCCCGAGGCTCATCAGCATCGGCACGAAAATGACCGAGAGCACCGCCCACTTGGCCGAGGCCGAGCCGACGAAGAGATTGACGACCGCCGACAGCAGGACGATGCCGACCACGGTCGCCTGCGCCGGCAGCCCGAGGTCGCGGAGGAAGTTCGCGCCCTTGAGCGCGATGAGCAGGCCGACGTTCGAGCTGCTGAAGGCGGCGATGAACTGGGCGGCGAAGAAGGCCATGACCAGGTAGTAGGCCATCGTGCGCATCGCGTCGCTCATGCCGTCGACGATGTCGCGGTGGGTCTTCACCGTGCCGGCGACGTAGCCGTGGACGACGCCGGGGATCAGGAAGAAGACGAAGATCAGCGGCACCAGCATCTGCATCAGCGGCGCCGAGAACGCGGTCAACTCGCCGGCGGGGCTTCGCAGCGGCGACGTGTCGGGCCAGGCCCAGACCAGCAGGACGACCAGGCCGAGTACGAGGGACGCCATGCCGGCCAGGAAGCCCCGGCGGTCCTTCCGGCTCGGTTCCTCCATCTTCGGCATCTCTTCCGGGTCGCCGTCGATCTCGGTGCCGCGGAGCCTCGGCTCGATCACCCGGTCCGTCAGGTACCAGCCGACGGCGATCACCAGGATGGAGGAGAGCCCGGTGAACAGGAAGTTGCAGAGCGGGTTGACCAGGACCTCCGGGTCGAGGATCTGGGCCGCGGACTGGGTGAAGCCCTGGAGCAGCGGATCGATGCCCGAGGGGATGAAATTGGCCGAGAAGCCGCCCGACACGCCGGCGAAGGCGGCCCCGATTCCGGCGAGCGGATGGCGGCCGGCGGCGTAGAAGATGACCCCGCCGAGCGGGATGACGAGAACGTAGCCGGCGTCCGCCGCCGTGTGGCTGACGATCGACGCGAGGATCAGCATGGGGGTCAGCAGACTCTTCGGCGTGAAGCCGAGGATCAGGCGCAGGCCGGTGTTGATGAAGCCGGTCTTCTCGGCCACGCCGACGCCGAGCAGCGCGACGAGTACGACGCCCAGCGGCGCGAATCCGGTGAACGTCGTCACGAGGCGCGCCATGAACGTCGCCAGCGCTTCGCCGGTGAGCTGGTTCTGGATCCGGACCGGCTCGTCGGTGACCGGGTGGATGTCCGCGAACTGGACCGGCGCCAGGATCGCCGAAGCGATCCAGGTCAGGAACAGCAGGAGCAGGAAGAGGATCGCCGGGTCCGGCAGCTTGTTGCCGACGACCTCGATGGCGGTCAGGAAGCGGTTGAGAAGTCCCTTCGGCTTGCCGTTGTCGCCCTTTCGGTCGTCGTCGCCTGCCTTCGCCATACGCGGGCTCCCCTCGCTGTCACTGCGTCGTTGACGGAAGCGTCATCTTAGCGCCCGGTTCTAGACGACGATCCGGCCCATCCGCTCCACGAACCAGAACGCCGAGATGATCCCGGTGGCGTAGATCGGCGCCCGCACGATGAGCTCCGGCACGACGATGCCGACTCGCTTGACCAGGGCCAGCAGGGAAAGCACCACCGCGACGACGAGGAGCTGCCCGACCTCGACGCCCACGTTGAACAGGAAGAGGGCCATGGCGATCGCCCGTTGCGGCAGGCCGATCTCGGCCAGGGCCCCGGCGAAGCCGAAGCCGTGCAGCAGGCCGAAGGCGAAGGCGATGAGCCACGGGCTCTTCGTCGTGATCGGCGATCGCTGATCCTCGGGACGCAGCAGCTCGACCGCCAGGAACAGGATGGACAGGGCGATCACCGCCTCGACCGGCGCGGGGGAGATCCTGACCACGTCCAGGGAAGAGAGCGCCAGCGTGATGCTGTGGGCGAGAGTGAACGACGTGATCACGCCGACCAGGCGCCAGGGGTCGCGGACGTAGAAGAGCAGGCCGATGACGAACAGGATGTGGTCGAAGCCGAACACCAGGTGCTCGACGCCGAGCCGGAAGTAGGGCCAGGCGTTGCCGGCGGCCTCCCGGTCCACGGTGACCGAGGGCTCTTCCGGCCGGAGCAACTGGGTGAGGCTGTCGCCGTTCGCGAAGCTGATCCGGAGCAGGACGTCCGTCAGGGTGCGTTCCAGACCGTCGATGCCGAAGGTCTCGCCGTGGAACATGCGGTCCGGGTCGCCGTCCGCCGCCTCGCACTCCACGGTCCAGCGTTCGACCAGGGCGCCGGCCAGGTGCTCGGGCGGGTGGCGGGCGGTCTCGGTGCAGTGTTCGGGCAGTAACGGATCGAGCACGAGCAGGAGCGCGCCGCGTCGCGGCTGCTTCCAGAAGACCTCGAAGGTTCCGGGCTCCGACTCGTTCAGTTCGAAGTAGCCGGGGCGGACCTCGTGGGCCTCCGCGGGGATCGCCGCTACGAACAACCCGGCGAGAGTCGCTACCGCCGGGAGCAGGTGGCCGAGGGGGCGGCTCAGGGCTCGTCTCCGGCCTCGCCCGCGCCGCCGCCTTCCAGCTCGGAGAGGAAGTCGATCTCCTCGACCACGATCCGGTAGCGCTCGCGCAGTTGCTCGTGCGCGGCCCGGTTCGCGGCGTCGCGAGCGTCGCGCTGGGCGTCGTCCAGCACCCGCCGGCGCACGTCCTCGAGCACCGCCGGCTGCGCTTCCGTGCGGACGGAGAGCCGAACGACGTGGTAGCCGTAGGCGGACTCGACCGGTCCCGCCCACTCGCCGATCGGCAATGTCTCCAGTCCGTCGACGAAGGCGCCGCCGAACAGTTCGGCCAGGTCCTCGGCGGTTCGGCGGCCGTACTCGCGGCGCAGCATGAAGGGGTCGCCGAGTCGCCGCCAGAGCGTGTTCTCGGGCGCGGCGTCGTTACCCTCGGCGCGGAGCTGATCGAGAATGTCGGAAGCCGCCCTGGCCGCTTCCTCGTCGCTGCCGCGGCGATCGGGGCTGACGTAGACGTGGCGGAGCGTGAAGCGTCGCGGTTCCCCGTAGCGCTCCGCGTTCTCCTCGAAGTACTGCTCAAGCTCGGCGTCCGGCACCGCGTCCGCGACCGCCGTGTCCTCGATCAGGAAGGACATCTTCTGGGCCAGCCGCCGGCGGACGATCGTGTCGTCCTGGTCGAGACCCATGCGCGCCGCTTCGCGCACCAGGATCTCCTCCCGGACATGGTCGTCAACCAGGGAGTCGAGTTCCGCCACGGTCGGCAGCCGGCCGATCTGCGCGCTCCAGAGATCGGCCAGCCGGATCACCTGCGCCCGGTTGACGACGATCGTTCGGCCTTCCGCGTCGAAGACCCCGCCGGCCATGCGGTCGAGGGCGAACACCCCGACCCCGATCACCAGGAACACGAACAGGGGGTCGCGAACGAACCGTCGGAGTCGCGAGTCGGGCATGAACGCGGAATACTACGCTCTCGGCGTCGAAAGGCACGGAAGCGAGGAGAGGAGCATGGTGATGACGAAGGAAACGGACGGTCTCGGGAGGCAACTTGTTGCGGCGTTGCCCACTGGGTGCGCGGGTCTTCTGACCCGCTGCCGCCGAAGGCGGCGTCAAGAACGCGCCGGCCTCTGGCCGGCTCCGGCTCTTCTCCTCCTCGCCCTCCTCGTTTCCGGTGTGCCCGCTGCCGCGCAACCCACCCCAGCCGGGCCCCAGAAGGTCCTCTTCGACTGCGATATCGGCTCGGACATCGACGACGCCTACGCTCTGGCTTTGCTTCTCGCGAGCCCCGAGATCGAGCTTGTCGGCATCACCGTCGGTCATGCGCGCACGCCGGACCGCGCGCCCCTGGCGCTCCGCATGCTCTGGGAGACGGGGCTCGACCACATCCCCGTGTACGTCGGCCGGGAGACTCCCCTGGTCACGCTGCGCGACGGGACGCCCCACGAACAGTTCGCCGAGGCGCCGTACAACGGGCAGTTCCACTGGGCGCGCGGTTTCGACGAGGTGCAGCCGCGGGCGCAGCCGGCGGCCGAGTTCATCGTGGAGACGCTGGCCGCCGCTCCGGGCGAGATCACCTTGCTCACCGTCGGCCCGGTGACGAACATCGGCGACGCGCTGGAACTCGATCCGGGCGTGCTGAAGAACGCGAAACGGGTCGTCTCGATGTACGGCTCGATCCGCTCCGGCTACGACGGCGGTGACGCGCAGCGGGAGTGGAACGTCCTCGCCGACGCCGCCTCGTCGCGCATCTTCGACGCCGGCGTACAGGCCGGCGGCACGGACGTCGTCTACATCCCGCTCGACGTGACGGACCACGTCCGTCTCGACGCCGATCGGCGACTCCACCTGCACATGCGCGGCACGCCGCTGACCGACGCGGTGACGGCGCTCTACTCGCTGTGGCGGAACGAGGAGCGGAACCAGACCACGCCGCGGCTGTTCGACGCTGTCGCTGTCGGCTACCTGCTGTGGCCCGACCTGTTCGGCCTCGAACACGGCCGCGTCACCGTCGACGAACGGAGCATGACCCTGTTCGAACCCGGGGCCGAGCCGACTTCGACGGTAGCGCTGGAGATCGACGACGCCGCGTTCATCGAGCGGATGATGACGCGCTTCCTGGAGCAGAACCTCCGCCGGTAGTCCGCTGGATCCGCTGGGTGCGCGGGTCAGAAGACCCGCGCACCCAGCGGACCTGCGACACCGAGGGCGGCGCTACATCGCAGCCAGCAGATCCCCCAACTGCTCCAGGCTCGCCAGGTTGTGGACCGGCAGAAAGTCGTCGACGTGCGGGAGCGCGGCCACGATGCCGCGCGTCAGCGGCTGGTAGTCCGGCGAACCCAGCAGCGGGTTGAGCCAGATCAGGCGATGACAACTCCGGTGGAGGCGCTCCATCTCGTGGCCGAGCAGGCCGATGTCGCCGCGGTCCCAGCCGTCGCTGATGATGAGGACGGCGGCGCCCTGGCCGAGCAGGCGCCGGCTCCAGGTGAAGTTGAACTCGCGCAGGGCGTCGCCGGTGCGGGTGCCGCCGCCCCAGTCCTCGATGCGATGGGCGGCTGCCTGTAGCGCCCGGTCGACGTCGCGTTCGGCCAGCTCCTGGGTCAGACGAGTCAGCCGGGTGCCGAACGCGAACGCCTCGACTCGCGACACGCCCGGGTCGGCGGACCGTGGGTGTGAGACGGCGTAGATGAAGTGGAGCAGCAGCCGCGAGTAGGGCTCCATGGAGCCCGAGATGTCGCAGAGCAGGACCAGCGGTCGTCGCCGGTGCTTGCGGCCCCGGTGGACCAGGTCGACCATCTCCCCGCCCTGGGTCAGGCTGCGGCGCAGCGTCCGGCGCAGGTCGAGGCGGTGGCCGTGGCGGTCCGGCCGGAGTCGCCTGGTACGGCGGGTCTCGAGCTCCCAACGCATCGTGGCCATCAGCCGCTTGATGTCGTCCAGTTCGTCGCCTTCGAGTTCGGCGAAGTCCTTCTGGCGCAACGCTTCGCGTGCGCTGTAGAGCTGAGCGCGGGCCGTGCGGTCCTGGTCGCCCTCGCGTTCATCGCCCCCGTCGCTGTCGTTCAGCGCCAGCTTCTGGATCGCCGCTCGCTTTGTCCGCTCCGTCCGGCGCTGGATCATCAGTCCGAGTTCGAGTTGTTCGAGCTCCCGCGGGTCGCGGGCCTGCCAGAACAGCTCGAACGCCTTGTTGAACCAGGGCAGGTCGCGGCGCCGGCTGACGAGGACGGCCTGGGCCGCCGCCTTCACGTCCCGCTTGCGGGCGAGGTCGACCAGTTCGAGCGCGGCCACCCAGTCGCGCAACTGGGTCGGCGTGACGTCGAGGCTGCCGACCCGCAGCAGGCGGCCGAAGAGGACGATGTTGCGCAGCAGGTGGCCGCGCGTCACAGCCGCGGCCGCCTCAGTCATCGTCGCCGAGGGTCAGTCCAAGCGCCGAGGGGGTGGCTAGTAGAGTCGCGCCACCCGCCATCCCAAGGAGAGCGAGATGACCGAGAGGCCCCTGCGACTTCCGACTGCCGCCCTGGCATTCGCTGTGTTGTGTGCGTCGACTCCCGCCGCCGCGCAGTTGCCCCCGGACACGCAGATCGATGTGGCGGAAACCGGGGCCGCGGCGGCTTCCGCCGACAGCGGTCGGCACACATCGGGCGAGACGTTCCATGACGCGCTGCGTTCGGGTGGGAACGGTCCGGAGATGGTGGTGATTCCGGCGGGCAGTTTTCGCATGGGTTGCGTGTCGGGTGTGCGCTGCGGGGACGCCGAGCTGCCGGTGCACGAGGTGACGATCCCGCAGGCTTTCGCGGTGTCGAAGCACGAGGTGACGTTCGCGCAGTGGGAGGCTTGCGTTTCGGCCGGCGGTTGCAGTCATCGTCCAGACGATGAGGGCTGGGGTCGCGGCAATCGTCCGGTGGTGAACGTGTCCTGGGATGACGCCCAGGAGTACGTGAGTTGGTCGTCTACCGAGACGGGAGCGGAGTACCGTTTGCTGAGCGAATCGGAGTGGGAGTATGCGGCTCGCGCTGGTACGTCGACGGCTTACAGTTGGGGGAACGAGATCGGTTCGGGTCGTGCGAACTGCAGTGGTTGCGGGAGCCGGTGGGATTGGGAAGGGACGGCTCCCGTGGGTTCGTTTGACGCGAACGGGTTGGGTCTTCACGACATGCACGGGAACGTGTTCGAGTGGGTGCAGGACTGCTGGAATGGTAGCTACGGGGGTGCGCCCTCGGACGGGAGCGCCTGGCAGTCGGGCGATTGTTCCCGCCGCGTCTTGCGCGGCAGTTCCTGGTACGGCTATCCGAGGTTCCTCCGCTCCGCGAACCGCTACAGGTACAGCGCCGGCAACCGTTTTCGCAACAACGGTATCCGAGTAGCCCGGACGCTCACTCCTTGAGTCCTTGCTCTCTGGCGTGTCCGCTACTCTGACTGGCTCTTCCGCAACAGCCGGCGCACCGCCTCGTCGTCGATCTTGTCGAGGTCGTCCTGGTACTTGAGTAGCACGCCCAGCGTGTCGCGCAGGATGGCGTCGGAGAGCGTTTCCTGGTCGAGGGCGATCAGGGCGTTCGTCCAGTCGAGGGTCTCGGCGACGCCGGGCTGCTTGAACAGGTCCTCCTCGCGGAGCGCCTGGACCAGGCGGACGATCTCGGCGGCGAAGTGCTCGGGCGCCTCGGGGACGCGGCGGAGGACGATCTGCACTTCCTTCTCGTAGTCCGGGAAGTCGATCCAGTGGTAGAGGCAGCGGCGCTTCAGCGCGTCGTGGACTTCGCGGGTGCGGTTGGACGTCACGACGGCGACCGGCGGCGTCTCGGCGGCGACGGTGCCGATCTCCGGGATCGTGATCTGGAAGTCGGCCAGGATTTCGAGCAGGTAGGCCTCGAACTCCTCGTCGGCCCGGTCCAGTTCGTCGATCAGCAGCACGGGCGGGGCCTCGCCCCTGCGGCTCTGGCGGACCGCTCGCAGCAGGGGCCGCTCGAGCAGGAAGTCGGCGGAGAACACGTCGTCGACCGCGGTGCGGGCGTCGCCGCCGCCCGTCGCCTCGAGCCCGCGCAGGTGGAGCAGTTGCCGGCGGTAGTTCCACTCGTAGACGGCGGTCGAGACGTCCAGCCCCTCGTAGCACTGGAGCCGGATCAGCTCGGAGCCCAGGCAGCGTGAGAGGGCCTTGGCGACCTCCGTCTTGCCGACGCCGGGCTCGCCCTCCAGGAAGATCGGCTTGCCCATGCGGAGCGACAGGTAGATCGCTGTCGCGAGGTCGCGCTCGGCGATGTAGTCCTCGGCGCGGAGCGCCGCGATGACCGCGTCGACGTCCGGGAAAGCCCGCTCGGGCGGCCCGGATGGGCGTTGGAAGTCGGGGGAAACGGTCATGGCGGTGGAGGCGCCGGCAGCCTACCGTAGGCGTGAGGCCAGCAACTTGTGCGCGCCGCTACGCGGCGGCGCATCTGGTGCCGGCCAGAAGGCCGGCGCACCCAGTGGTTACAGGTCGATGATCGCGTCGATCTCGTCTGGCAGCGGCTTGGGCTTCGACAGCAGGGAGATGCCGAAGAAGAGCGTCAGCGACAGGAGCAGCGAGATGGCGCCGCCGTGGATGCCGTGGGGTACCTGGATCTCCCTGATCTCGATGAAGAAGTTGACCGCCAGGCTGGAGATGATCGCGACGTTCGCCGCGAGCGCGGTCGCCCGTTTCCAGTTGAAGCCGATCGCCACGGTGGGCACGAGCGCCGCTGCGAACGTCCCCCAGCCGAAGGTGCCGAGCAGGGCGACCAGGTCCTCCTTGGAGAGACTCACGAAGAGCGCCGCGCCAACGGCCAGGGCGAGCGTCGCCGTGCGCGCCCAGAACAGCTCCTTCTTGAGCGGCTTGCCGGTGATCGCCTTGGGAATGTCATGGATGATCGCCGCCGCGCCGATGTTCAGGAAACCGTCGGCGGTCGACATGATCGCCGCGAAGAGGGCGGCGAAGACGATGCCGGCCAGGATCGGATGCGCGTACGCCTGCAGGAAGGCGTAGGCCGCGTCGTCAGGCTGGCCGAGTTCGGGGTGGTCGCCCGCCACGACCAGAGCCCGCATCGCGAAACCGATCGCGATCCACAGCAGCGCCGCGAGAACGCCGGCGATCGCGCTGACGAGGAAGATCTGCTTGAACTGGCGGATCTTCTTGTTCATCATCAACTTCGTGACGATGTGCGGCTGTCCGCAGGCGCCGGCCACGAACAGGAAGTAGTACGACAGCGCCCCCATGATGCCCAGGGTGCCCCAGGGGCCGATCGCCTCCGGATCGTCGTTCACCAGGGTCATTGCGCCGCCGGCGAGGCCGCCGTCGACCGCGTTGACGGCCGCGATCACGACCAGCACACCGGCCACCGCCATCACGGCGCCCTGGACGACGTCGGTGTAGACGCCGGCGATGATGCCGCCGGTCACGCAGTAGAAGACGAGGACGGCGACGGAGATCGCCATCGAGGCGCCCAGGCTCACATGGGGCATGCCGTCGACGCTGTTCAGGATCTCCTGCAGCACGACCGCCATCGCCATGATCTGCGCCGCCAGGTAGCCGACGACGCCGAGGATGATCGCCACCGCTGTGAGGAAGCGGGTGACCTCGCTCTGGTAGCGGAGCGCCACCGTGTCGGGCAGCGAGACCGTCTGGTAGACCTCGGAGAAGATGCGCAGCCGCTTCGCCACGAGGAAGAACGTGAAGCAGCTCGCCACCGTGCCGCAGACGATCATCCACACCGACGTCATGCCCTGGCTGTAGACGAGTCCGGGGCCGCCGACGAAGCCGAACCCGGAGAGCGTGCTCGAGAAGAGGGCGAACGCGGTGACGATGATGCCGAGTTCGCGGCCGGCCATGAAGAAGTCCTGGGACGACTTCGTGCGCCTGAGCGCCCAGACGCCGACGCCGATGCACAGCGCGAAGTAGATGAGCAGGCAGGTCAGGACGACCGCGTTGCGACTCTCCTCCATCAGCCGCCTCCCGCCCGGGCCGCGTCGCTGCCGCCGGCTTCAAGCTCCCGCTGCCGCTGGGCCGCGGCGAGCTCCGCGACCTTGCGTTCGTCCTCTTCGGTGAAGAACCAGCGGTCGAAGATCCGCATGTAGACGAACATGAGGTACACCGGGAAGGGCCAGACCGCGTAGAAGACCCACGCCGTCGGCCTGGGGAAGCCGAGGAACAGGGTGTGCGTGTCCGCGGTGGCGTAGCGCTGGTACGAGAAGACGAGCGCGGTGAAGATCGCCGCCAGAATCAACGTGGCGTAGAGGAGCGGACCGCGGGCGGGCCCCAGTGACGGGCCTTCGGCGCCCCGGCGCTCCATGCCCATCGCCAGGCAGCCGCCGAAGAAGAGCACCTGGAAGATGACGAAGGCCCAGCCGATCCAGAGCGTCGTGGCGTGGCGCTCGGCGCCAGGACCGCCCTGGCGCATCGTGGAGAAGCGGTCGTGCTGAAAGCCGCTGCTGCTCACGACCTGCTCGGTCGCGCCGTCCTGTACGACGACCTCCGTTGGCGCGACGAACGCCGCGCCGACCGCCAGGCACATGCCGATCAGCGTGAGGAAGACGAACCAGTGGAGCTTCATGAATGGCGTACGGAGCTTGGGGAAAGCTGCGGCAGCCTACCCCAGCCGCGAGGCGATCGGGGGAGGTGCGTTGTTATGGTCCCCCCGCCATGGACGGTGGGTCGGCAGGAAGCCAGAAGCCGCTTGCCCGCCTGTTCGCGTACATGCGGCTCGCCCCCGGCGCCTACGTCCTGGGCGGGATACTCACGCTCCTCTACGCGGCCTTCTTTCAGCTCATCCCGCTATCCATCCGGGACATCGTCGCCGCCTTCGAGAACGCCCCGGACGTGGTCGGGCGGGCGATCCTCTGGCTGGTCGTCGCCTCGGTCTGCCTGGCTCTGGCGCGGCTCTTCTCGCGCATCGTCATGTTCAACATCGGCCGGCAGATCGAGTACCGGATCCGCAACGACTACTTCGTCCATCTCCAGAGCCTGCCGCAGTCCTTCTACCTCGCTCACCGCACCGGCGACCTCATGTCGCGGGCCGTGAACGACATCAACAGCATCCGGATGTTCCTGGGGATGGGACTCCTGAACCTGCTGCAGACGCCGGTGCTGTTCGCGGGCGCGCTGATCGTCCTGCTGCCGGTGGACGCGACGCTGACTCTCTGGGCGCTGGGGCCCTTCCCGCTCTTCGTCCTGATCACGCGCCACTACAGCCGCTACATGTTCCAGGCCAATCTGGCTGGCCAGGAGCAGCTGGGCAAGGTCTCCACGGTCGTGCAGGAGAACGCGTCGGGCGCGCTGGTGGTGAAGGCCTACGACCTGTCCGACCTGGAGCGGGACCGCTTCGAGGACCAGAACCAGGAGCTCTTCCGGCGGATGATGAAGGTCGGGGTCATGCAGACGACGATGTTCGCCAGCGTCGGCCTGGTGCCGGCGCTGTCGGCTGCCGTCGTGCTGTGGCTGGGTGGGCAGCGGGTGCAGGCGGGTCAGCTCGGCACCGAGGACCTGTGGCTGTTCTGGGGCCTCATCGGCATGCTGACGTTCCCGACGATGATGCTGGGCTTCGTCGTGTCGATCACCCAGCGCGGCCTCGCGGCGCTGGAACGGCTGGGCTCCGTCCTCGACATCGTGCCGTCGATTCGCGATCGCGAGGACGTCGCCGCGGTTTCGGAGATCAGGGGGCGCGTCGAGTTCCGCAACCTCACGTTCACCTACCCGGGCAGCTACGTGCCGGCGCTCAAGGGTGTCGATCTGACCGTGGAGGCTGGCAGCACGGTCGGCATCGTGGGACCGGTCGGCTCCGGTAAAACGACCCTGGTCAGCCTGGTGCCGCGGCTCCTGGAGGTCGACGACGACGCGATCCTGATCGACGGCGTGGATCTCAACCGGATGCCGGTCCATCTGCTCCGCTCGAGCATCGCGATGGTGCCGCAGGACAGCTTCCTGTTCTCCATTTCGGTGGCCGAGAACATCCGCTACGGCGTGCCGGACGTTCACCTCGAGGAGGTGAGGCGGGCGGCCGCCCGGGCCCAGGTCGAACGGGAGATCGAGGAGTTCGAGGACGGCTTCGACACCGTGGTTGGCGAGCGCGGGGTCACCCTGTCGGGCGGCCAGCGCCAGCGCGTCGCCCTGGCGCGGGCGATGATCCTGCGCCCGTCGATCCTCATCCTGGACGACTCCCTCTCCAGCGTCGACCACGGCACCGAAGAGGCGATCCTGGGCGACCTCGAGGGTCGGCGCCGCGGCCGCACGTGCTTCATCGTGGCGCACCGGATTTCGGCCGTGCGGCACGCGGACCTGATCGTCGTGCTCGAGAACGGCCGGATCAGCGAGCGGGGTAGCCACCGCGAGCTCGTCGAACTGGGTGGCTTCTATGCCCGCCTGCACCATCGCCAGGAGCTGTTGTCGGAACTCGACCTTGGCGACGGCGGTGCGGCGGTGCCGGAGCCGGCGGCCGGCGTCCCGGCCCCGGCCGCGGCGGGACAGCAGCGCTTGCCCCTGGGGGAGCCGTCGTGAGCGAGGAGCGGAGCGAGGCTGCCCAGCTCGGCCGTGAGTGGGACCTCGGCAAGGTCTACGACACGGAGCTGCTCAAGCGGCTGTGGCCGTTCATGCGGCCCTACCGCGGCTGGATCGGGCTCAACTTCGCCCTGATTCCGCCGCGGGCCGTCCTCGAGCTGATGCCGGCGCTCGTCGTCGGCGCCGCGCTGAACTACCTGACCGAGGGAGAGGCGACGACGGAGGTGGGGTGGATGGCGCCCTTCGTCGCGCCGCGCTTGGGACTCGGGCCCCTGGCCTGGATGTTCGGGCTGGTGTTCGCCATCTCGATCGTCACGTTGATCATGGACTGGCTGCGCGCCTTCACGATGATCTCTCTCGGCCAGCGCACGGTCCGCGACGTTCGCAGGACACTGTTCGATCACGTCCAGCGGCTGCCGATGCGCTTCTTCGACCGCTATCCGGTCGGCCGCCTGGTGACGCGGCTCACGAACGACCTGGAGCACCTGGCCGAGATGTTCTCGGCGGGTGTCATCGCGATGGTGGCCGACGTGTTCGTCATGGTCGTCATCCTCACCATGCTGTTCGCGATCGACCCGCGGCTGGCGCTGGCGGCCCTGGCCCTGGTGCCGGTCCTGGGCATCGCGGCGGCGATCTTCCGCTACAAGGTACGCGAGGCTTACCGGGAGGTCCGGGTCAAGATCGCGCGACTCAACGCCCACCTGCAGGAGACGATCTCCGGCATGAAGGTGGTCCAGTTGTTCGCCCGCGAACGGCGCAACTTCGAGGACTTCAGTCGCGAGAACGCCTCTCACCGGGATTCCTGGCTGCGCTCGATCCGCTACGACGCGCTGCTGTTCTCGACCGTCGATCTGGCGACGAACCTGACCCGGGCGCTCATCTTCTGGTATGGCGCGCAGATGATGGGCCTGGGCGGCATCACGCTGGGCACGATCTACGTGTTCTCCGACTACATGAGCCGGTTCTTCCGGCCGCTGATGGACCTGTCGGCGAAGTACTCCGTGATGCAGTCGTCGATGGCCAGCGCCGAGCGTGTGTTCCAGCTCCTGGACGAGCCGCGGGAACCGGAGGGCAGGGTCGAATCGACGGCCGATGCCGCTGCCTCCGCACACACCGGGTGCGCCGGCGTCCCGGCCGGCCTCCGAGGAGACGCGCGCCGCGAAGCGGCGACAACAGGCGAGACGAAGACCGCCGTCGAGCCCACCGGCTGCGAGGTGGAGTTCGAGGGCGTGACGTTCGCCTACGGCGCGGAAACCGTGCTGCGCGACGTCTCCTTCAAGGTCGGCGCAGGCGAACGGGTCGCGATCGTCGGTCACACCGGCTCCGGCAAGACGACGACGCTCAAGCTGCTGGCGCGCCTCTACGAGCTGCAGGAAGGATCGATCCGGGTCGACGGCAGGGACATCCGGGACATCCCGAAGCCGGAGCTGCGGCGGCGGTTGGCTTTCGTGCTCCAGGACGTCTTCCTGTTCGACGGCGATCTCCGCTACAACATCGTCCTCGGCCGCGACGTCGCCGACGACGTGGTCGACGAGGCGGCCCGCGCCACCCACGTCGACGACCTGATCGAGCGCCTGCCGAACGGCTGGGCGCACAAGGTCAGCGAGCGCGGCGTCAACTTCTCGACCGGCCAGCGGCAGTTGCTCTCCTTTGCCCGCGCCCTGGCGCGCGAACCGCAGCTCCTGCTCCTCGACGAAGCGACCTCCAGCGTCGACACCGAAACCGAGGCCCTGATCCAGGACGCCCTCCGGCACCTCATGGAAGGCAAGACCTCGATCGTCGTCGCCCACCGCCTGTCGACGATCAAGGACGTCGACCGCATCTACGTCTTCCACCACGGCGCCATCTGCGAACACGGCACCCACGACGAACTCCTGGAGCTCCGCGGCGTCTACTGGCGCCTGTACCAGTTGCAGTACGCCCAGCAGGAGACGGCCGCGTAGCACCGCCGTCACACACTGGGTGCGCCGGCGTCCTCGCCGGCTTCTGAGGAGACGCGTGCCTCGAAGCGGCGACAGTTGGAGCCTCCAACTAGACTGCCTCCATGACCGCCGATGAGCCGTGGCGCTGGGCACCTCTCGAGGGAATTCCCGAAGGCGCCGAGTCGTGGGCACTACCCGGACAGGCGGAACAGGAGGCGGCCTGGGCAGGGCACCTGGCTGAACTGAAGCGGGATGCCGGCAAGGAGCGGTTCATCCAGGTCTGGCTCCGGGAGCGAGTTCGGGCATTCGCCGTCGAGACCGGGCAGATCGAGGGTCTCTACACGATGCGTCACGGGGTCACCGAGCAGTTGGTGGCGGAAGGCTTTGCGGGCGTGGCAGGCGCACACACGGTCGAGGCGCTTGGCGACGACACGATCCGCGGCTTGCTCGAGGACCAGGAAGCCGCCTACGACATGGTTTTCGAAGACGTCGCGAGCGGACGCGCGCTTTCGGAGCACATGGTCAAGAGCTGGCATCAACTGTTGACCCGCCACCAGGAGACGGTTGCCGGCGTGGACCTGGAGGGCCGCCGGGTGGCCGTTCCGTTCAGGACCAGGGGCCAGTGGAAGATCCAGCCCAACAACCCAAGACGCGCCGACGGCCGGGTTCACGAGTACTGCCCGCCCGAGCAGGTGCAACCCGAGATGGACCGTTTCTTTGCCGAGTATGAGCTTGTGGGCACAGGCGGCTATCCCGTCAACGCGGAGGCCGCCTGGCTACACCACCGCTTCGTGTGCTGTCATCCGTTTCAGGACGGCAACGGCAGGGTGTCCCGGCTCCTGATGGCCTGGGCGTACCTGAAGCGCTCGTTGCCGCCGCCCGTGATCACGGCGCAGGAGAAGACGGCTTACATCAACGCACTGGAACTGGCCGATGGCGGCGACCTGAAGGCGCTGGCCGACTACATCGGCGGCCTGGCGGTCGTTTCACTGATCGCTGCGAACCAGCTGGCGCGGCAGGCACTGTCAGGTCGACTGGAGCGACCGAACGGCAACGGTGGCCGCACGGTTGGGGAGACGTACTATCCGCCGCCTGCGGGGGGCGACCGCTAGCGCGGCCGCGACTGGTGCTCCGGGGCTTCGATCTCGGTTTCCAGCCCGAGATCGCCCTGATCTTCCATCCATGCGCGCAACTGCTTGTGCAGCGAAGCGAGCCGCTCCTGGTGCTGCGGTGTGTCCGCCAGGTTCGTCATCTCATGCGGATCCGCCTCCAGATCGAAGAACTCGAACTCCGGCCGATGCTGGTAGCGCTCGTAGAGCGCCTGGGCAGCCGGATCCGTTTCCCCGGCGTCGCGCCACGAGAAGTAGAAGCCGTCGCGGTTCTCCTGCGTGACCAGGTTCGTGAAGCGGTTCTCGTGGGCGATGTTCCAGATCAGCTTGTAGCGCTCGTCGCGGATCGACCGGATCGGATAGGGCGCCAGGTTCGCGATGATGCCGGTCGTCGTCTGAATGCCGTAGACGACGTCGCGGTGCTTCGGGCCGGGCTCGAGCAGCAGGTCGAGCATGCTCTCGCCCTCGATCTCGGGCGGCACGGCGCCACCGGCGGCCTCGATCCAGGTCGGCAGAAGGTCGTTGATCTGGAGCAGCGCGGCTGACGTCCGCCCGGCCGGAATCCTGCGGGACCAGCGGGCCACGAGCGAGGTGCGGATGCCCGCTTCGTACAGCGTCCATTTGGCCAAGGGGTCGCTGATCCCCTGCTCGCTGTAGAACATGGTCAGCGTGTTCTCGTGCGCGGCGTGCTCCCGGAGCAGGTCGAGGACTTGGCCGAGTTGGCCGTCCATGAAGGTGATCTCGGCGTAGTAGCGGGTCAACGCCTCGCGCGTCTCCGGCGTGTCGACGAAGTAGGGCGGCAGCTTGAGCGACGCCGCGTCGTAGCGTGACGGATCGCCCTTGCTCCAGGGCTGGTGGGGCTCGGTCGAGGCGACGATCAGCGCGAAGGGCTGCTCCGGATCGCGGCCGACGAACTCGCCGATCCGGCCCGGGTCGAGGTCGCGTCCCGCGACCTTCTCGAACGGGTAGACCTCCTCGGGCGCCACGTGGGACTTGCCGGCCAGGCCGGCCCGGTAGCCGAGGCCGCTCAGGTAGTGGACGACGCTCTTCGTGCCGGGATTCGCCTTGGCGTGGTTCGGGTAGGCGCCGCTTCGCACCGGGTACTGGCCGGTGTAGAGCATGTGCCGGGTGGGCGAGCACATCGCGGTGGCGGTGTACATGTGGGTGAAGGTCGTTCCCTGCTCGGCCAGGCGGTCGAGGTTCGGGGTGTGGACTTGGGGGTTGCCCAGGGCGCCGGCGTCGCTGTACGTCATGTCGTCGGCGATGAAGAGGAGGATGTTCGGCCGGTGGGCGGGCGGCGTCCAGCGGTTGACGGCGGGTGTCGGGGGCCTCCAGGCGCCGGCGGTGCGGATCGCTCCGGGCTTGGAGGCGAGCAGGGCGTCGATCGCGTCGACGCGGGCGGCGTCTTCCGGCGCGAGGCTCGCGGCGCCGAGCGGCGATTGCTCGTTCGGGTCGGCGAGGAGGTCGAACAGCCGACCGTCGTCGTAGCGCTTGAAGCGCTCGTCGAAGGCATAGCGCGCCGGAGGGCCGGCGTACCAGCGTGACTCGTAGTGGATGAACAGGGCGTCCCGTTCCAGCGGCGCACCGCCCTTCAGCATCGGCAGCAGGCTCTCGCCGTCCAGGTCGAGGCCCGGAGGCAGGCCGGCGCCGGCCGCCTCGACCAGGGTTGGAAACACGTCGCCGACATCGACCAGGGTCTCGTTCACCTGGCCGCCGGGGATCGTCCCCGGCCACCAGGCGAGGTAGGGCACGTGGCTGCCGGTCTGGAGCGACCGCCCCTTGCCTCCGGGGACCTCCCGGCCGTCGCGGACCGACGTGATCCGGGTCGAGGTGCCGTTGTCGCCGATGAACAGGAGCAGCGTGTCTCGGTCCAGCTCGTGCTCGACGAGCTTCGCCCGCACCCGCCCCACCAGGTGGTCCATGTAGGCCACCATCGCCGCGAACCGCTCCTGGTTCGACTCCGCGTCCGGATGGTGCGGCGTCGTCACGAACGGATCGTGGGGAAGCGCCATCGGGTAGTAGACGAAGAGCGGCTTGCGGGTCGCCGGATCCGCCGCAGCGTGTTCGTCGATCGCCTCGAGCACGAAGTCGTTCGTCAGATCGGGCCCGAAGATGTCTTCACCCCAGGTCTCCTTCCGGTCGTTCGTGACCAGGGTCGGTCCCCAGTAGCGCGATCCGCGACCCTCCCGCCGGAGTTGCCAGAGCCGGTGCTCGTCGAAGCCCGCCTGCTGCGGCGAGGCCCCCTCGTGGACCACGTAGAGGTTGTTCGTCAACTGCCACTTGCCCGAGATCACCGTCCGGTAGCCGGCCTGCGCCAGCACGTGGGCGAACGTGACGTCGGCCGGATCAAGTTCCATGAACTCCCGGTAGTTCCGGTGGTTGTGCAGCCCCGTCATCAGCTTGACCCGGGTCGGCGTGCACAGCGGCTGCGAGTGCCCGTTCTCGAACCGCATCCCCTCCGCGGCGACCCGGTCGAGCTCCGGCGTCTCGTAGGACGTGCCGCCGTAGACGCCCAGGGTCTCGACGCCGAGGTCGTCGGCGAGGATGACGATGATGTTGGGCTTCGACGGTGTCTGGGCGACCGTGGCGCCCGCTGAGAGGAGAAGCAGAGCGAGACCGCTCAGCACAGCGAACGCGCGTCGGTTTGGTGGCATAGGAGCCAAGTTACCAGTCGCCTCTGGAGTTGGACGACCGGGGGGCCGGAGCGTAGGCTACGAGTCTGCCCACCTGAGGAGCCCGAGCATGACGAACACAGAACTCCTCGCCCGCATCACTGCCCGCCCGGACGTCTTCGGAGGCAAGCCGATCATCCGTGACATGCGGATCTCCGTCGAACTCATCCTCGGCCTGCTGGCGCAGGGTGTGACCGAAGAAGCCATCCTGGAGGACTACCCCGGTCTGGAAGCGGACGATGTTCGGGCCTGCGCCGCATACGCCCACGCGGTCATCGCCCGCGACACGCTGTCCGCCGTGACTGTTGGCGAATAGTGCGGTTCCTCATCGACCGGTGCGCCGGTCGCCGGTTGGCCGATTGGCTGCGGCAGGAAGGACACGATGTGGTCGAGTCACGGGAGCTTGGGACCGACCCAGGCGACCGTGCGCTGCTGGAGCTTGCCGCTGAAGACGATCGAATTCTGGTTACGATCGATACCGACTTCGGTGAACTCGTCTTCGTACAGGCAGTGCCTCATGCGGGCCTAGCTAGTTCTCGTCCAGAAACGCTGAAGTGCTTGATTTTGCTGGGCTAAACGTGCTCGGTGTAGCTTCGATTTCACAGATCGGAGTGAGGGGGCAAGCATGCGCGCGAGACGGACGGCACAGGTTGGTCTGTTGGATTGTCCGGTCGTGGATCATCCTGCGGCGGCGATTCTGGAGCAGGTTTCGGCGTGGCTGGACGAGCACCGCGAGGTTCTGGGGTGGGTGTCTGCGGACATCGACCGCGGTGTTTCGTCGCCGGTAGGTCGCCAAGGCCTGACTTGCGAGACGATCCTGCGTTGCGCGGTGCTCAAGCACTTGTGGCAGCAGGGTTACAGGGAGTTGGCGTTCACGCTTCGGGACTCTCTGACGGCACAGCGCTTCGCCCGTCTTGGCGGCGGCCGGGCGCCTGGAAAGTCGGCGTTGCAGGCCCTGATCAGTGGGATTCGGCCGGCGACCTGGGAGCGAATCAACCGTCATCTGTTGCGGTTCGCGCACACCGAGGGGATCGAGACGGGCGAGGCGGTGCGGATCGACAGCACGGTGACGGAGACTCACATTCTGTCGCCGGAGGACAGTCGTCTGCTGCTGGACGGGGTTCGTGTGCTGACGCGGTTGCTCAAGGAAGCGCGCAAGCACTTGGGGACGGCGGTGGTGTTTCACGACCACCGCCGTGCCTGCAAGCGGCGGGCGCTGGAGGTCCGTTCGCGGCGCGGGGCCAAGCGTCGGGCACAGACGTATCGCCGATTGTTGAGGCTGGTCGCCCGGAC
Source organism: Candidatus Multivorans sp. (assembly GCA_965220845.1). Taxonomy (GTDB): domain Bacteria; phylum Acidobacteriota; class Thermoanaerobaculia; order Multivoradales; family Multivoraceae; genus Multivorans. The sequence goes on along the minus strand of CBDCRA010000005.1, from coordinate 1,015,580 downwards.
GACCGGTTACGTGAAGGCGGCCAAACCGCAGGTAGGAGCCACTCGGGAGCCCTGGGCGCGATCCTGGGAGAGTCGTGCGGAGTACTGCATGGAGCTGCTCGAGCGCGTGGTGGATCAGACCAGGCGGCGAGTGTTGCAGGGCGAAACCGTACCGGCGCCGGAGAAGGTGGCGAGCCTGTTCGAGCCCCACACGGACATCATTCGCAAGGGCGGTCGCAGGACGTACTACGGACACAAGATCAATCTGGCCACGGGCAAGAGCGGACTGGTGCTCGACGTGGTGGTCGAGAGCGGTAATCCGGCCGACAGCGAGCGCTGCCTGCCGATGCTCAAGCGCCACGTCGCGCACTACGGCTCGGCGCCGGAGCGCGCCGCCCTCGACGGCGGCTACGGCTCCAAGAGCAATCTCGAAGAGGCGAAGACCCTGGGCGTCGTCGATGTCCTCTTCCACAAGAAGGGCGGCCTCAAGGCGCACCAGATGGCCCGGTCCTCCTGGATCTACGGACAGTTGAAACGCTTCCGAGCGGGGATCGAAGCCGGTATCTCCTACCTGAAACGCTGCTTCGGACTGGCACGCTGCAACTGGAAAGGCCTGACCCGCTTTCGGGCCTACGTGCACTCGGCGGTGCTTGCTCACAACCTGATCCGGCTCGCCCGTCTGCAGCCCGGGTCGACCTGACCAACCGACGCCTTCGTCGCCCGACACCCGGTCACAAACCAACCGGAAGCTCCCCCCGTGGGCGACATTTCGCGGAGGTGGCCAAACCCCGCCGACCGCCGGCGGTTCACTCCCTGGCACCGCCGCTACCGCCTGAAACAGGCTCTGAAGACGCTCAACGAGCCTGCGATCTCGCCTTCCTGAAGCGCAGAAAACCGCGTTTCTGGACGAGAACTAGCTAGCCCGCATATCTCACGGGGTGATTTGAGATCGGGCCTCTTCCCGCGGATAATCCAAGTGTTGTCAAGCATTTGGACAGTCCACAGGAGCGAGACCCGTGAAGACAGAGTGTACTCCGTCGCAGCTTGAGTTCGGTTTCCACGGTCGCCGCCGTGTGACGGCCTGTTTCGACGGTGGCCGTTTGACGACGGAGGGCGGCGGGCTGCTGCTTCGGGAGACGGATACGCGAATCGGTCTGCTGGATCGCATGGCGTCGTGTTTTCGGGATCACCGGGATCCGTCGGCGGTGGAGCACACGGTGCGGGACCTGGTCTCTCAGCGGGTCTACGGTCTGGCTCTGGGCTACGAGGACCTGAATGACCACAATCAGCTTCGCCTCGACGCGTTCATGGCGCTGCTGGTGGGCAAGTCGGACATCACGGGCGCCGATCGTCGGCGGTCGCGGGACAAGGGTCGTCCCCTGGCGAGCGCATCGGGGTTGAATCGTCTGGAGTTGTCGCGGCCGGAGGAGGCACAAGGTAGCCGCTACAAGCGGACTCCGGCGGACGGCGCGGCCCTGGACGGCCTGCTGGTGGACCTGTTCCTGGAGGCTTTCGAGGAGGCGCCGGAGGAGATCGTGCTGGATCTGGACGCGACCGACGATCCGCTGCACGGGGAGCAGGAGGGTCGGTTCTTCCACGGCTACTACCGGTGCTACTGCTACATGCCGCTGTACGCGTTCTGCGGCGAGCACCTGCTGCTGGCGCGTCTGCGGCGGTCGGACCAGGACGCCAGCGCCGGGACGGTCCGCGAGTTAGCGCCGATCGTCGCCCGGATCCGGGAGGCGTGGCCGGACACCCGGATCGTCCTGCGCGGCGACTCGGGCTTCTGCCGGGAGCGGATCATGGCCTGGTGCGAGAGGGAAGGGCTCTTCTACGTGTTCGGCGTGGCAAGGAATCCGCGCCTTGCGAGGCGGCTCGCCAAAGCGCTTGCGAAGTCGCGGCGGCGATTTCATGCGACCGAAAAGCCCTCGCGGCGGTTCCGGGAGTTCCGCTACAGGACCCGCTCCTCCTGGTCCCGCAAGAGGCGGGTGGTGGGCAAGGCGGAGTGGCTCCAAAAGGGCGGCAATCCCCGCTTCATCGTCTCCAATCTGCCCAAGAGCCGCGCCGGCAAGCAGGCGCTCTACGAGCTGCTCTACTGCGCCCGTGGCGACATGGAAAACCGGATCAAGGAGCAGCAGCTCGATCTCTTCGCCGACCGCACCTCCACCGCCACCATGGCCGCCAATCAACTCCGCCTCTACTTCTCCTCCTTCGCCTACGTCTTGCTCGCCGCCGTGCGACGCCTCGCTCTGGCCGACACCGACAAGGCCCACCTCCAGTGCGGCACCATCCGCCTGCGCTTCTTCAAGATCGCCGCACGACTGCGCATCACCCATCGCCGCATCTGGGTCCACCTGGCCAACGTCTTCCCCTGGCAAAACGACTTCGCACAGGCCCTGGCAAACCTCCAGAGAAAACCCCTCTACCACCCGCCGGCCTGAGACCGGACGAAAACCGACACCACAACGCGGCGCCTTGCATCGACTCCACGCCCAGAGTGCGCCCGAAAACCGCACCGAACCGCTGCGGACAAGCCACTCCGACGCCGAAATGAACCGACTCCGACTCCGCAGGACACCTGACCAGCCACCGACAGACCAGGACGGCATTCAAGGGGACTGCCCACCCCGAACTCAGCCCTCACGCCCGAGCCGGTGAAACATGCGGGCTAGAGACCGCTCCGCTCTTGCTGGGTGCGCGGGTCCTCTGACCCGCTGCCGCCGCAGGCGGCCGGAACACGCGCCGGCCGCAAGGCCGGCTCCGCTTTGCGGCCTACATGCTGCGCCGGTACTCGCCGCCTACGCGGTAGAGCGCGTCCGAGATCTGGCCGAGCGAGCAGTGCTTGACGGACTCCATCAGTTCCTCGAACACGTTCCCGCGCCGGCGCGCCACTTCCTGCAGCCGTTCGAGACACGCCGGTGAATGGTCGGCATGCCGGCGATGGTAGGCGGCCAGGCTCTCGATCTGCTGCTGCTTCTCGTCGTCGGTCGAGCGGATGAGCTCGGCTTCGACCGTCTCGGCGAAGTCCTGACCCTCCGCGAGGAAGGTGTTGACGCCGACGACGGGCAGGCTGCCGTCGTGCTTCTTCGCCTCGTACTCCATGCTCTCGTCCTGGATCTTCGAGCGCTGGTACATCGTGTCCATCGCCGCCAGCACGCCGCCGCGCTCGGCGAGGCGCTCGAACTCCAGGTAGACCGCCTCCTCCACCGCGTCGGTGAGCTGGTCGAGGGCGAAGGAGCCCTGCCAGGGGTTCTCGCTGCGGTTGAGCCCGAACTCCCGGTTGATGATCAACTGGATCGCCAGAGCCCGGCGCACGGACTGCTCGGTCGGCGTCGTGATCGCTTCGTCGAAGGCGTTCGTGTGGAGGGAGTTGCAACGGTCGAGGATGCCGTAGAGCGCCTGCAGCGTGGTGCGGATGTCGTTGAACTGGATCTCCTGGGCGTGGAGCGAGCGGCCTGAGGTCTGGATGTGGTACTTCAGCATCTGGCTGCGGGCCGAGGCGCCGTACCGCTCGCGCATCGCGCGCGCCCAGATGCGGCGGGCCACGCGGCCGATCACGGCGTACTCCGGGTCCATGCCGTTCGAGAAGAAGAACGACAGGTTCGGGGCGAAGTCGTCGATCGCCATGCCCCGCGCCAGGTAGTACTCGACGATCGTGAAGCCGTTGGCGAGCGTGAACGCCAACTGGGTGATCGGGTTCGCCCCGGCCTCGGCGATGTGGTAGCCGCTTACCGAGGCGCTGTAGTAGCTGCGGACGTTGTGGTCGATGAAGAACTGCTGGACGTCGCCCATCATCCGCAGCGAGAACTCGGTCGAGAAGATGCAGGTGTTCTGCGCCTGGTCTTCCTTCAGGATGTCGGCCTGAACCGTGCCCCGGACCCGGCTCAGCGCGTCGGCGCGGATGCGTTCGTAGACGTCGCGCTCGACCACCTGGTCGCCGGAGATGCCGAGCAGCGCCAGCCCCAGGCCGTCGTTCTCCTCCGGCAGGTCGCCGCGGTAGACCGGCGCGTCGCCGCCGGAGCGGCGTTCGATCTGGTCGCGCGCCCGCTCAAGGCCGCCGATCTCCCGCAGGTGGCGTTCGACCTGCTGGTCGACCGCGGCGTTCATGAAGAAGGCCAGGATGGTCGGCGCCGGGCCGTTGATCGTCATCGACACGGAGGTTGCCGGGTCGCAGAGGTCGAAGCCCGAGTAGAGCCGCTTCATGTCGTCGACGGTGGCGATCGAGACCCCCGAGTTGCCGACCTTGCCCCAGATGTCCGGCCTGAGCCCGGGATCCGAGCCGTAGAGCGTGACCGAGTCGAACGCCGTGGACAGGCGATTCGCCGGCTGGCCGCGCGACACGAAGTGGAAGCGCCGGTTCGTGCGCTCGGCGATTCCCTCGCCCGCGAACATGCGCGTCGGTTCCTCGCCGCTCCGCCGGTAGGGATACACGCCCGCGGTGTAGGGGTAGGCCCCCGGCAGGTTGTGCTTCATCAGGAAGCGCAGCAGGTCGCCCCAGTCCGAGTACTCGGGCAGCGCCAGCTTCGGCATCCGCAGATGGCTCAGGGTGGTCACGTAGTTGTCGCCGGTGACCTCGCGGCCGCGGACCGGGTAGCTGTACCGGTCGGCGCGCGCCGCGTCGACGCGCTCGGGCCACTTCTTCAGGAGTTCCGCGGCTTCCGCGCCGACCGCGGCGAGCGCTTCCTGGTATCTCCCGCGCAGGCGAGCGAGGCTCTGGTCGGGCGCCGTCTCCAGCGCTGACGCGTCGTAACCCTCGAGAGGAGCCGGCAGCTCGGGATCCTCGAGCTCGGCCAGCGCCCGGTAGCAACCGTGCGCCCTCCCCGCCGCGGCCGCGCGGCGCTCCGCGTCTGCCTCCGCGGCGCGTCCCGCCTCCGCGATCTCGGCCAGGTAGCGGTTGCGATTGTCCGGGATCAGGACCGCCGCCTTCGGCTCGCGCTCGTCCAGGTCGACCTCGGGCGTCCAGACGCCCTCGTCCAGGTCGAGCCGCTCCCGGAGCAGCCGGCACACGTTCCAGAACATCCAGTTGACGCCCGGGTCCTGGAACTGGCTGGCGATCGTCGGGTAGACCGGCACGTCCTCGTCGGCCGTGCCGAAGGCCAGCCGGTTGCGCCGCCACTGCTTGCGCACGTCGCGAAGCGCATCCTGGCCGCCGCGCCGGTCGAACTTGTTCAGGACGATCACGTCGGCGAAGTCGAGCATGTCGATCTTCTCGAGCTGACTGGCCGCGCCGTAGTCCGAGGTCATCACGTAGACGGAGAGGTCGACCAGGTCGACGATCTCGCTGTCGCTCTGGCCGATGCCGGCGGTCTCGACGAGGACCATGGAGAACCCGGACGCCTTGAGCAGCGCGATCGCGTCGCCGAGCACTTCGCTGGTCGCCAGGTGCTGCCGGCGCGTCGCCATCGAACGCATGAAGGCGCGCTCGCTGCGCAGGCTGTTCATGCGGATGCGGTCGCCGAGCAGGGCGCCGCCCGTCCGCCGGCGCGTCGGGTCGACCGCCAGGAGGACGATGCGCATGCCCGACGCCGACCCGGGCATGCACTCGAGGAAGCGGTTCAGCAGCTCGTCGGCGACGCTGCTCTTGCCCGCGCCGCCCGTCCCGGTCAGTCCCACGACCGGCACGCCGGCGCCGGCGAGGTGCCACTCCTTGCGCAGCCGGCGGAGCTCGGACTCGGGGACCGCGCCGCGCTCGATGGCGGACAGAAGACGCGACAGCTCGATGTCTCCCTCGGGGTCCGAGGCCACGCGCACCCTGAACCGCGGTTCCGGCGCGGCCCGCCGCTTGGCGTGCGCCCGCTCGACGACGTCGTCGATCATCGCCGGCAGGCCCATCTTCAGGCCGTCGTCGGGGTGGTAGATCCGCTCGACGCCGTATGCCTCGAGTTCCGCGATCTCCTCCGGCGTGATCGTGCCGCCGCCGCCGCCGAACACCAGGACGTTCTCCCTGCCCTCCTCCGCCAGCCGGTCCACCATGTAGCGGAAGAACTCGATGTGGCCGCCCTGGTAGGAGCTGATCGCGATCGCGTCGGCGTCCTCCTGCACAGCGGCGCGCACGATCTCGTCGACGCCGCGGTTGTGGCCCAGGTGGATCACCTCGGCTCCACGGTCCTGGATCATCCGCCGCATGATGTGGATCGCCGCGTCGTGGCCGTCGAAGAGCGACGCCGCGGTCACGAACCGCAGCGGGCTGGCATCCTCGGCGGGCCGAGCGCGTGGTTCCTGTTCGGGTGTGGTCATGGGACGGTTTCCAGGCGGCGAACTTCGGCCCGGAGTCTACCGCCCGTGCAGCGCCGCCCCTCACTGCGTGCGCCGGCGTCCCCGCCGGCCTCCGGAGGAACGCGCGAGGCGTCAGCCTCGCTCCTTGTCGCCCCGCGCGCCACGGCCTGTAAGCTCCGCGAACGACACCCGCCCGGCACCAGCGGCTGCCGCCGCCCGACTAATCGCAACCTCTACCGGAGTTCGCCGTGAGAACGACGACCACGACCACTTCCCTGCTCATCCTCGCCACGCTGTTCCTCGCTGCGCTTCCGGCCGCGGCTCAGGAGCCGACGGCATCGAGCCGATCCAACACCGCTCCGGCGACCGCCCAAACCGCGGACAGCGACGCCGAAGCCGCCGCCGCGGCGCGGCGCGAGCGGTTCCGCCGCCTGCGGTACGGCAACCTGGCCGAACTCGAACTGGGCGGCAAGCAACTCCGAATCTCCTATCCTGACCTCCTGACGGACAGCGACGACTACCGGGCGTTCGAGAGCCTGGGGGCAGGTGACGTCTTCGCCTGGAACAGCGGCAGGGCAGTCAAGCTGCTCACCCACGCTTCGCTCTCCTTCGACGGCATCGTCGTTCCCTACGGCAACGCCTCGCCCGACTACCCCGGCGTCTACAGCCTGTGGCCGAAGCGAACCGCCAACGGCTGGAGCCTGGTGTTGAACGGCGAAGCCGACATCTGGGGCAGTCAGCGCGACGCCGCGGTGGACGAGGTCGAAGTGCCGCTAGAACACTCCAGGGCCGACGAACCGGCCGAGAAACTGACGATCGAGTTCCTGGACGTCGAGCCCGGCGCCGTGCTGCGGATCGCCTGGGGCGATCACCAGTTCCTGGCCGCGTTCGAAGCCGCGCCGTAGGCAGCCCGCCCGGAAGCCGGGCTCCGCGGCTATTCGGGGCTGTAGGGCATCGATGAGTGATGGAGATTGATCCTCAGATCACCGTCAACGAGAACGTAGCCAAACGTGTACTCGACCTTTGTCTCGCTGCCGTCCGGGCCTGTGAAGTAGTAGTTGCCCATGGCCATTGCGGAGGTGTCGTTGGTGTAAATGCCGTTGCTCTCCCACCGAACCTTCGTCCAGCCCGAAATGGCAAACCCCTTGTCCTCCGTTCCGTCTGTCCCGATGAAGTAGCTCAGAGCTTCCTCGAACGTCTCACGGAACTGATCTTCCGCTGCCAGCGTCGGCTTGAACATGACTCTGGTCTCGCCATACGCATAAAGGTCCTTGACGTGTTCCGCCGCACGGGCGGCGTAGTCGCCGCCATCGGAATGGACCTTGGCAATCGCGACGATACCCTCGCCACAGACTTTCTGCGCATCAACGACAGCCTGTTCCGGGATCGGCTCCGCTGCAACTGACGTCGCCATGACGGCGAGGGCGAGGCCGGAGATCGCGGCCAGAACAGGATGTGGTCGGTTCTTCATGATGCGTGTCCTTTCTTTCGTGAGATCGCGAACTCAGGCCTTCGTCACTCCCGGCACCGCCACCGCATACCGGCCCTTCTTGTCCGGCACGGTCGGCGGCGCGGCGTCCCACGCGTAGGTCGCGGGCTCGAGCGACCTGTCGGACTTGAGCGCTTCCTTCCAGGTGATCTTCTTGCCCGAGTAGGTCGCCATCCGGCCCATCACGGCCGTCATCGTGGCGATCGCCCCGTTCTTCGCCTCGTTGAAGGGCTTGTCCTCGCGGATCGCCTCGAACAGGCGGTCGTGCTCGACCTGGTAGGGGCTCTTCTCGTCCTCCGGCTCACGGTGGTTCCAGCCGCCCGGCGCCTCGATCAGGCCGGAGGCCAGGCTCGCCCGGCCCTTGCTGCCGTGCGCGTACTCGGCGACCTGGTCCCAGCAGTTCTGGATGTGCCGGCACTGGCTCAGCATCACCGCGCCGTCGTCGTAGGTGTACTCGACGAAGTGGTGATCGAAGATCTCGCCGTGGTCGGGGCCGTTCCGCCACTGGCGGCCGCCCTGGCCCTGGGCTTCGACGGGGTGACCGCCCTTGACCCAGTTGCCGACGTCGATGTTGTGGATGTGCTGCTCGACGATGTGGTCGCCGCAGAGCCAGTTGAAGTAGTACCAGTTCCGCATCTGGTACTCCATCTCGGTCTGGCCGGGCTTGCGCGCCCGCACCCAGACGCCCGAGCCGTTCCAGTAGACGCGGAGCGCGACGACGTCGCCGATCGCCCCGTCGTGGATGCGGTCGATCGTTTCGTTGTACATCGTGCTGTGGTGGCGCTGGAGGCCGACGCCGACCTTGAGGTTCTTCTCCTTGGCGGCCTTGGCCGCCTTGAGAACACGCCGCACGCCCGGCGCGTCGACGGCGACCGGCTTCTCCATGAAGACGTGCTTGCCCTGCTCGACGGCGTACTCGAAGTGCTCCGGCCGGAAGCCCGGCGGCGTCGCGTGGACGATCACGTCGACGCCGGAGTCGATCACCTTCCGGTAGGCGTCGAAGCCGACGTAGCGGTTCTCGGACGGCACCTGAAGGCGCTTCCCGTTCTCGAACGAACCGTTCTCAGCCTGTTCGGCGAGGTGCTCGTAGCAGTTGTTCAGCCGGTCCTCGAAGGCGTCGGCCATCGCCACGAGCTCGACCAGCCCCGACGTGGACAGCGCCTGCGCCGCGGCGCCGGTACCGCGTCCGCCGCAGCCGATCAGGCCGATTCGGAGCGTCGCGTCGCCGCGGGCGCGTCCGACGTCCGTTGCCGTGTTTGCGGCAGCGGCGGCGCCGCCGCCGACTCCGCCCGCGAGCAGGGCCGCCGAGGCCCCGGTGATGAAACTGCGCCTGGAGGTTCCGTCCATGGTGTCTCCCCGCACCCGCTAGGTGCCGTCTTCGTCGATCCGAATCGGTCGAGCCCTGTTCCCGTGGTCGCAATACTCTAGCCCACGCTCCGTTACCATCCGCCGCCATGAACGACCTCGAGACGCTCCGATTCGAACTGGCCGACAACGTCGCCCGGATCACCCTCAACCGGCCCGACGCGGCGAACGCGATGAACCTGCAGATGACCAAGGACCTGCTGGAGGTCGGCATCGAGTGCGACGAGAACCCCGAGGTGCGGGCAGTCCTGCTCCGTAGCGAGGGACGGATGTTCTGCGCCGGCGGCGATCTCGCCTCGTTCGCCAAGGCCGGGGACGCTCTGCCTCGCGGTCTCAAGGAGATGACGGTCTACCTGCACGCGGCGATCACGCGCCTGGCGCGCGGAAGCGCGCCGGTCGTTGCCGCGGTTCAGGGGCCGGCCGCCGGCGCCGGATTCTCCCTTGCCTGCGCGGCCGACCTGGTCGTCGCCTCCGAGCAGGCCGTGTTCACGATGGCCTACACGCGGGCCGGCCTGACGCCGGACGGCAGCTCCACGTACTTCCTGCCGCGCCTCCTCGGACGCCATCGGACCCTGGAGCTGATCCTCACGAACCGCACGCTGTCGGCCGCCGAGGCGCAGGAATGGGGTCTGGTCAACGAGGTCGTCCCGGTCGACGACCTGGACGCCCGCGCCGGGAAGCTCGCAAAGCAACTGGCGGCCGGACCGACCTGGGCTTTCGGCGCCGCGAAGGAACTCGTCATGCGCTCGTTCTCGGAAGACCTGGAGTCCCAGATGGAGTTCGAGTCGCAGGCCATCGCCGACGCGGCACGCACCAGCGACGCCGCCGAGGGCATCGCCGCCTTCTTCGAAAAGCGCCGCGCGACCTTCCGCGGCCGCTAGGGCGCAGAGTCGGAGACGAACCCGTGACGAAGGGGCTGGCGATCCTGGTAGCGCTCCTCCTTGCAACGCTCCAGGAACCCGGCGCCGGGCGGTATCCGGACATGCCCGCCGGGCGGCCTCCGGCAATCGACGTCCCAGACGCAACGGCCAACGCCGAAGCGGAGATGCTGCCCTATCGGGAGCGTCTGATTGGCGTCAGTGCCGAGGGCGGCGAATTGCATCTCGACATGGCGCCGGTGCCAGACGGCGAGTTCCTGCTCGGCAGTCCCGAAACCGAACCCGGCCGCGGCGAACTGGAGTCGCCGCGGCGTCGGGTGCGGGTCGGCGCGTTCTGGATGGCGACCCACGAGACGACCTGGGACCTGTACCGCGTGTTCATGTTCGACACGGACCGGGGCGGCGAGGAACCCGGCGCCGCCTGGGCCGACGCGGTCAGCAGGCCGACGCCGCCCTACCGGCCGATGGACTTCGGCATGGGCACGGACGGCTTTCCCGCGATCTCCATGACCCAGTTCGCCGCCCGGCACTTCACGAAGTGGCTGTCGATGAAGACTGGCCGTTTCTACCGCCTGCCGACCGAGGCCGAGTGGGAGTACGCCTGCCGCTCCGGGACCACGACCGCCTGGTCGTTCGGTGACGACCCGGCCGCGATCGACCGCTTCGCCTGGCACGCCGGCAACAGCGAGCGTCGCTACCACGAAGTCGCCCGGCTCGAACCGAACGGCTGGGGCCTCTTCGACCTGCACGGCAATGTCGCCGAATGGACCCTTGACGCCTACGCCGACTACGCCGAACTCGGCGACGCCGATCCACTCATCGACCCGCTCGCCTGGCCTGGGAAGGAGTACCCGCGCAGCGTCCGCGGCGGCTCCTGGCGAGACGAGCCGGCCGCCCTTCGCTGCGCCGCCCGCCGCGGCTCGGAGCTTGGCTGGAAGCGGATGGACCCCCAGCTCCCGCAGAGCGTCTGGTACCACACGAACGCGCGGTTCCTGGGCTTCCGTATCGTCCGGCCGCTGGTCGAGCCGCCGCTCGACGAACAGGAGCGGTACTGGGCACCCGACGTGGATTCGGTACGGCGCATCGTCGAGCGCCAACGGCGCGGCGAACGAGGTTGAATCAGCACGAAACCCGGTTCGCGATTTGACGCAAGACCCGAACCATGATAGCCAATCTCCACACAACAGGAGGTCCTCCACACAACAGGAGGTCCTCCACGATGAGTAACAACACGCGGTTCCGGCTCGCATTGCTGTGCGGTGCCTTGTTGCTGTTCACTTCTCCCTCGCTCGCGCAAGAGGTCGGGCTTCAGGTGCATCCCCTAGATGCTCGGAACGATCTCCTGGACATGGTCCACGATGCCGAAGACTCAGAGTTGCTGGCACTTTGGCGCTCGTTCGCCGAAATCGAGAACGACCCGGGAATGCGGGCGTTCATCGCCGCCGCCCTGGGCATCGGTGAAGCCGGTCTACTCCCCGCTCCTGCCGCGGACATCCACCCAGTTGACGCCCGAGCCGAACTGTTGGCCATGATCGACGAGGCGGAAGACAGCGACGTCGTGGAACTCTGGTCGTACTTCGCCGAGCTTGAGGCAGAGCTGAGCGGCCTTGCGAACATCGTCTCGTTCCAAACGGACGACAAGAACCGAGACGGTGGTAGAGGCAACTGCCTGGACCACCTGCCGGAGACGATCACGATCCCCCGGGGCCCGACCTTCCCGAGCCTCACTCTGCCTACCGCAGGGGTCATCAAGGCGTGGTGCCACCAGGCGCCTGTCCGGTGCTTCGTCGGGAAGAAGGTCATTCGACGCCAGATACGGAAGGAAACCGGCCAGAAGTGCAAATTCGACTGAAGCTGCGTCGGAGCACTCATCAGCCGTCGACTTGAATCCACTCAGGACGGCAAGCGCCGCCTTAGCCCTACCCTTAGCAGGCGATCGACCGCCTTGCGGCAGTCGAACCTGCGTGATCTGTGACTCGGACACTCGAGGTGCCCCTACTCGGCAGGAACCTCGACCGCCAGGCGCAACGTCGGGTGCGTCTCCGGCGCCGTGATCGCGTTCAGCACCTCGAACGCCATCTCGAAGCTGGCTCGGGACTCGCCGCTGATCGCGAGGTCGATGTCGCTGTGCGGTTCGACCCGCATGGTCGACGGGGGACCGTTGAACCGGTGCCCGCTGACAACCCGCAGATCGAAAGCGGCGTCCGACACGTTGGAGAGCCTGATGTCGATCAACTCATCGCCCGCGCTCCGTTCCACCTTCGTCAACAGCAACGAGGCCTCCAGCAGCGGCATCAGCGCGTCCTCGCGGCCGATCAGCCAGTTGCCGAACCAGGCGACGGTGCGGTTCGCGTGCAACGCCTCCTTGATCGACTCCGCGCTCCGTTCCTCGGCAAACACCAGGGTCACCGTGCGGTGGCCGCCGGCATGGGGCATGTAGTCCCAGTCGATCAGGTAGTGGACGTCCGAAACGCCCAGGATCGCCAGGTCGTTGTCGAGGGCGATCTGCAGCGATTCCGCCGAGTAGAAGTCGCCGTTCGCCACCTCGATGCCGTGCAGCAGCCCGTCGGCGATCAGACTCCGGTGCATGTCGGTCAGCTTGGCGACGCCGTCGGGCCGCTGGCGCGGCCAGTTCGGGTGATTCCAGAACACGAAGCCGTTCTGCCGGTTGGCCTCCTCGATCGCCTGCCGCGCCTGCCGCTCACTCGCCTCCTGCTCCTCGGGAGTCGACGGCCGCAGCCGGGCCGGGTGTTCGCCCACAAGGAGGGGGTTCGCGTCCGTGATGAAGACGGCGTTCACGTGGCCCGGAGGCATGCTCCTGGTGATCTCCGCGCCGTTGACGACCATGACGTCCGAGCCGGACTCCGCAACGTACTCGCTGGCGACGATGTAAGAGCGGTTCCGGTCGGGGTGCGGGATGTCCTCCAGGCGCGGCTGGTACTCGAGGTGCTCGGTCACGGCCATCAGCGCGAGGCCGTCCCGCTCGGATTCCTGCATGCGGATGATCGGCCACACCATGCCGTCGGAGAAGACGGAATGGGTGTGCAGATCGACCGCGAAGGTGCCGTAGCCGTCGACGTCGGGGAACTCGATCGCGCGCTCCTGCGCGACGGCGGGCACAGCCGCGGCGAACGCCGCGAAGGACAGCACCTGCATCCGGATGGCCAGTCGACTCCTCATGGCGGGCTCCTCTCGGGTTGCGAAGTTCCGGGACAACGAGGAAGAGAATAGCCGGTGTCAGGAAACTACCGCCGTGCTCCGGCGCCGCCGCCAGACGTCCGTCGCCACCGCCAGCAGAATGGCCGCGCCGGTGATGATCCGCTTCGTCGGCTCGCTGGCGCCGGCTTGGGCAAGCCCGGTCTGCAACACGGCGATGACCAGCACGCCGAGAAGCGTGCCCGTCACCGAGCCCCGGCCGCCGAGGAGCGACGTGCCGCCGATGACCACCGCCGCGATCGCCGAGAGTTCCATCCCGATCGCCGCGTTCGGATCGGCGGACTGCAGGTAGCCGACCTGACACAAGCCGGCAGCCGCCGCCAGGAACCCGGCGAGCGTGAACACCGCGAACTGGACGCGGACGGGCCGCACGCCGCAACGGTGAAGCGCCGTCCGGTTGCCGCCGACCGCGAACACCCAGCGGCCGAAGGCGGTGCGCGAGAGGACGAACTGCAGCGCTCCGACGACAGCGAGCGAACCGACGAACGCGGCCGACAGCCCCAGGACCGGCACGCTGGCGCCCAGCGCGGCGACCCGGTCGCCGAGATAGATCGTCCTCGACGCCGTCACCAGGTAGGTCGAACCCCGGGCGATCTCGAGCATCCCGAGCGTGACCAGGAACGACGGGATGGACCAGCGAGCGACCAGTGCGCCGTTGATCGCACCGCACAGCGCGCCGACGGCGAGCGCGGCCAGCGCCGCCACGATGAGGGGCAAGCCCTGATCGACCGTCAGGACGCCCAGCACGGCCGCCGCCAGGGCCAGCACGGAGCCGACGGAAAGGTCGATGCCGCCGGCGATCAGCACGAGCGTCAGGCCGGCCGACGCGATGACCAGGGGCGGCAACTGGTTCGCCAGCGTGCGGAACGTGACGGCGCTCCAGAAGTGATCCGTGATCAGGCCGAAGGCCACGCTCAGGCCGAGGATGACCAGCACCAGTCCTCCCCGATATCCGAGAGAGAACGAGCGACGCCAGCCGCCAACGGCCAGCGTCATCGGTCGGAGCGCCCGGCGAGCATCGAGGCGAGGATACAGTCGCGGCTGGCTCGGAGAGCCCCTCTCCCATGACAACGCCCCAGCGTCCTGCCTAGTGCGCTCTCTCGTTCGCAGGGTCCGCGGGGGCTCGAAGACAGCCGGCTACCGGCTGGCAAAGAGCATCCTGCGCCGGTTCGGCTACGACTTCGAGGTCTTCCCCCGCTCGAGGCGAGACGCTCACGCCGCGGTGAGCACGGAGGAGAGCTTCTACCGCGAGTGGAACTCCCCGTCGCCGATCTGGGCGCCCTGGCGCGGCGAACCCGACTTCCGGGAGGCCTACGACGGCGTCGAGCCGTATACGGTGGTTTCAGGCGACCGCTGCCAGGTCCTCTACCGCCTCGGCCGACAGGCTCTGTCGGTGGCCGGCGATTTCGCCGAATGCGGCGTGTACCGGGGAGGCACGGCGCTTCTCCTGTCGAGGGTCCTCGAAGGAAGCGGCAAGACCCTTCATCTCTTCGACAGCTTCGAGGGCCTCCCGGCGCCCGATCCGGAGAAGGACCTCGACCTTGAAGAAGGCGTCTTCAGGGCGACGTCTGCCCGGGACGTTCGCCGCCTTCTTGGCCGCTTCCCGGGGACCCTCGAGATCCACGCAGGCTGGATCCCGTCGACGTTCGAGGGGCTCGATGACTCTCGCTTCGCCTTCGTCCACGTAGACGTCGATCTCTACCGCTCGACGCTTGACTGCCTGGAGTTCTTCTATCCGCGGCTTTCGGCCGGAGCGGTCGTCGTCTTCGACGACTATGGCTTCCCCGCCGCGCGCGGCGAGAAGGACGCCGTCGACGAGTTCTTCTCCGGGCGGCCCGAGGCCCCGCTTGCCCTGCCCACGGGCCAGGCCATCGTGACGAAACTCCCTGCGTAGCGGAGCCAGCCTTGCGGCCGGCGCGTCTTTCCGGCCGCCTGCGGCGGCGGCGGGTCAGAAGACCCGCGCACCCAGTTCCTAGCCGGACGACGTGACGATGTCGACCGGCGTCTTCAGGTCCTCCGCCGTCCCCCCTCCGAGGATCTCGAGGGCGGCCTCGATTCCGAAGACCGCGAGCCGGTCGGCGTGCTGGTCGGCGGTGGCGAGGATGTCGCCCTGGGCGACCAGGTCGGCAACGGCGTCGATGTTGTCGAAGCCGACGATCAGCACGTCGTCGCGGCCGCTCTGCCGCCGCGCCGCAAGAGCACCCAGCGCCATGTTGTCGTTGGCGCAGAGAATCGCGCGCAACCCGGGGTGCTCGCGCAGCATCGCAGCCGCCACCGTGTTCGCCTGCGCCTGCTCCCAGCCGCCGCTCTGGACGTCGACGACCTCGGCGCCGGCAGCGGTCATCGCGTCCTCGAAACCGGCCTGCCGCTGCCGGGCGTTGAACGCCGTCGGGATGCCGCCGACGATCGCCACCTGATCGCCCGGCTCGAGCCGTTCCGCCAGCACCTCGCCGACCCGCCGGGCGCCGTCGCGGTTGTCCGGGCCGACGAACGGCGCGTCGAGGCCCGCCTCGGCCGCCACGTCCGCGTCGAGCCGGTTGTCGATGTTGACGACGACGACGCCGGCCGCCTGGGCCCGAGCCAGCGCCGGCGCCAGCGCCTTCGAATCGGCAGGCGCGATGACGATCGCGTCGCTCCCGGAGGCCACCATCTGCTCGACCAGGGCGACCTGCTGGGCCAGGTCGCTCTCGTTCCGGGTGCCGTTGACGATCAGGTCGTAGTTGCCCGCGTTGATCTCGTGGTGGGCCCGGGCACCCTCGGCCATCGTCTCGAAGAACTCGTTGGCCAGGGACTTCATGACCAGGGCGACCTGCGGCCGCGCGCCGGCTTCGTCGCCAGGCACGTCGCCGACGCCGCAGCCGACCATCAGCGAGGCGGCGAAGATCAGAACAGGGACGGCCCGGCAACGACACATGTTTCTCATCGCGCTCCAGCGTACTGGACGAAAGATGGGCAAGCCGAGTGTCGGTGCGCCGGCCTTCCGGCCGGCACCGCCGAACGCGCGGCGGCGGGGCGGCCGCTTGCCCTTCAACGCACCGCAAGCTCCACCGACTCCGCGAACCTCGCCAGCGCGCTCTCCGCCGCCGACCGGTCCGCGGCCGGCGCCTCTGGACCGTCCGCCTCGTAGTGCAAGGACAGCACCTCCAGGCGACCCTGCTTCCGGTGCGCCTTCAGGTCGTACCGCGCCACCAGCCGGTCACCCGCCAGCACCGGCATGCAGTAGTAGCCGTAACGCCGCTGCGAAGCCGGCTTGAAGATCTCCAGGATCTGGTCGAAGCCGAACAGATGGGCCACCCGGTTGCGCCGCCAGAGCACCGGGTCGAACGGCGACAGCAGAACGCCGCGGTCCGGCGCGGGGCGCACCCGCCGCAGCCGGGCCGCGAGTGCCAGGTCGGCGGGGCGCACCCATCCCGGCCGCGGCTTTCCGTCGACGGTGATCAGGTCGCACGGCAACACCTCGCCCGCCGACGCCAGGTCCTCCAGCGCGGCCTTGATCTGCGGCCGTACGTTCCTGAGTCGCCAGGTGTCGGCCAGCGTGCCGATCGTCGCCCAGCCGTGACCCTCGAGCGCGCGCAGGACCAACACCCGAATCCCCTTCTCCAGGCTCCAGTCCTCGCTCCGCCAGCGCTCCGGGATCACCCGTTCAGGCAGGTCGAAGGTTCGCTGAAAGTTGTGCCGCGAGCGAATGGCGAGTTCCCCGGTCGACCACAGCGAGTAGGCGACCCACCGTTCCCGCTTCGAGCGCCACATCTCGCCCAGCATGGGCCCCGTCAGGTCCAGCGACCGCATCGGTCCCTCCGCCTCGACCCGGCGCAGGATCGCTTTCGCCACGTCCGGATGCTCGCGTATCCCCTTGCTGTGCCAGGTACTGCCGCTCCGATACTCCTCGCGGCGGAAGCCGAACGCCGGGTAGAGGTCGATCGGGATCCAGCTCGCCTCGTGGCCCCAGTACTCGAAGATCGGCTCGCCCGGCTGGAGGAGTTCCTCCGGCAGGTTCCGGTCGATTCCGGGCCAGCGGGACAGCGGCACGAGCGCGTGGGTGCGGGCGCCGGCAATCGAGATCGTGTCGAGCTGGAGGTAGCCGAAGCGCTCGATCAGCGCGTGGACCGCCCGCCTCGCCCGCAGGCCCCGGCCGGAGGCCGCGCGCGGCAAGCCGGTCCACTCGGGATTCAGCAGGCCCGCCCGCGCCAGCGCCAGCCGCCGCGCGTCGCGGACCGTGATCCCGGCCCGGCCCGCGCCCGCCGCAGCAGCAGCCGTGACGTTCCCAGGCAACGGATCAGAACTCGACGCCCAGGGAGATCTGCACCCGGCGCGGGTCGAAGCGGTCGCGGGGTTCTCCGAAGGCGGCGTCGCGCCGGAACGGGTTGTTGTTGTAACCGGTCTGGCGGTCGAACAGGTTGAAGAGATCGACCCGCAACCGTGCGCCCAGGTCGGCAGGCAGGTGGAAGCGCTGCGTGTAGCCCAGGTCCAGTTGCCAGTGGCTCGGACTGCGCCGGCTGCCGGCCTGCTCGGCGTAGCGGTTGGTCGACGAGAAGTAGGAGGGCAGTCCGTAGGCGACCGAATCCCATGCCTCCCACGGTTGTCCGGACTGGAAGAACACGAAGGCGCCGACGCTCGCCCGCCACGGCAGGTCGAGACGGCCGAAGACCTTTGCGAGATGCGGCCGGTCGCCGCGCAGCGTGCCGTCCTTGTTGTCCCATAGCTGCCGGCCGTAGCCGTCGGCGAGGTTGGACGAACCGATGAAGAGGTTGGCGTCGTTGTTCCAGCTCGTGTTGTCCTGATCGAAGTTGCCGGTGTAGCGGCTCCGCACGTAGGAAGCGTTCAGGTACCCGCGATCACCCCGCCACACCAGCTCCAGCGCGGCCTCCGAGTACTCCGTGTAGGCGCCGTCGAGCTGGGCGATCACGTAGCTCGAACCGCCGATTTCCGCCCGAACGGCATCGAGACCCGGCACGTAGAGGCCGCGAGCGGCGATGTGGGCGGGGGCGCTGTCGTAGCCCCGGGAACCGTTCCAGGCGTCCTCCCAGAAGTGCCCGCCCTCCCGGCGGCGAAGGTGAGCGCTCATCGACAGTCCCCGCGCCAACGTCCGCGTGGCGCCGAGCGTCCACTCGTCGATGCGGCGCGGCTTCATGCCGTCCTGGAACACCTTGCCGGACGAACCCGGATACGGCTCGTGGGAGATGATCCGGCCGCCCTCGTCGAACAGCACGCGGAGACTGGCGCGGGTGTTCCGGTCCCAGGAGGCCGCGCGCGCCAGCGAGGTCGCCTCCGGGTGGTACCGGGCGTAGTTCGCGAAGACCGTGCCCTCCGCCCCATAGGACCAGGTGACGCCGAGACGCGGCTGGATCATGTCCCGCCAGTCGATCGTGTACATCCGGTACTTCTCGCCCGGCGCCAGGGCGAAGCCGGACACCGTGCCCGCCGCCGCCCGCAGACCCTGTCCGTACAGGACGTCCTGGCTCAGCAGGACGCCCGCATCGAACGTGAAGTCGCCCGCGGTCAGGCGGTCGTGGACCTCCAGGGACACCGTCTCCGTGAAGGAGTCGATGGGCGAGACCACCGTGCCGTCCGGGCGGCGGAGGCTCATCTGCTGCACCGTGGCGACGTAGAAGACCGGCGTGCCGTCGTCGGCCAGGTCGACGCCGCCAGGCGCCGCGATGGCGCCCCAACCGTTCGATTCCCGGCTCAGCGTCTCGCGCGCCTCGGCGGCCCGCAGACCAAAGTGGAGATCGTGGCTGACCGCGCCCCGGCCGAACCCGTGATCGAACGCCAGTTCGAAGCTCCGCCGGAAGAACGCCTGGTCGTTGATCGACGGATGCGCGCCGACGGCGCCGCCCCCGCGGCGCGCGCCCCGCTCGTCCGTGTAGCCGTAGCGTTCCACCAGGGGCCTGATCGCGACGTTGTGGGCATCCGCGCCGTCCACGTACACGGGGACGCTGAAGTACCCCATCCGGTCCAGGTTCTCCACGACCAGCGCGCCGTCGAGCGCCGGCTGAACGCCCAGCGCCACGTCGGGCCGGGACGAGCCCTCGAGTTCGTAGTCGCTGAACCGGAACGAGAGGGCGCCAGCGCGCGTCTGCCAGACGCCGTCCACGTTCGCCACCCGCTGGTCCGCCCCGCCGCCGAGCGATACCGAATCGGCTTCGTAGGGTCCGACCGAGACGCCGCGCTCCTCGCGCCGCGAGCTGCGGTAGCCGGCGTTGAGCAGCAGGTGGTCCGACGGCGCATGCGTCAGCCTGCCGTAGAACTCGCGGCGTGTGTTCTCGTAGTCCTTGACCGGTCCGTAGGCCGTGGCCGCGTTCGTCCGCTCTTCCGCGGGCCGGAAAGCGGAAGCGAAGAAGAACAGCCGCGACGGAACGATCGGGCCGCCGAAGGTCGCGACCGCCCGCCGGCGGTCCGTGTCGTGGCCGGCCACGGATTCCAGGACCGTCTCCGGTTCCGCCTGAAGATCCGGCGGCTCCACCGTGTACTCGACGCTGCCCGCGAAAGCGTTCGTGCCCGACCTCGCCGTCGAGTCCATCGTGAACCCGCCGCTTCGGTTGAAGCCCACCGCCGTGGCGCCGGCGCGCTCGAACGTCACCTGGTCGACGTCATGGCTCGAAAGCTCGGCCGACAGCGTGCCGAACATCGGCAGCGACACGTCGACGCCGTCGAAGCGGTAGACGTTGTCCTGACCGCTGCCGCCGCTGGCCGGTCCCCGCACGCTGTCCTGGGTCACCTGAACGCCCGGAGCGAGTCGAACGAGGCTGCGATAGTCGGGACCGAGCGGCATGTCCCGCACCGCCTCGCCGTCGATGGCGCTGGCGACGGAGGCACGGCCGCGGACCACGACCCGCTCCCCGATCACGACGAGCTCCTCGCTGACGGCGGCGACCGCGGCGTCGAGCTCCAGGTTCAGGGTCGTCGTCTGGCCCAGCAAGACCTGGGCCTCGACTGTGCGGCTTGCTCCCGCCGGGGTCGTGAACGTGACCCGGTAGAGGCCCGGGTGGAGCCGCGGCAGCGCATAGCGGCCCGACGCGTCGGTGACGGTCGACCTGGGCCGGGGGACCGCGCCGGTCTCGGCCAGAATGCCGATGCCCTCGGGCGAAGCGGCGCCGCGCAGCGTCACCGTCCCTTCGATCCCCCCGGTCTGCTGGCCTGACGCCGCGCCGGCGCAGAGCAGCAGCGCAAGGGTCGGGAACACTCGACTGTGGGTCAGCCGCCAGTCAGTCATCGCCCAACGTGCCCGCGCGCCGTGCGAGAGACTCGACCCCGCGGTAGTACGTCTCGTCCCGCGCCAGATCCTCCCGGTTGACCAGCATCGGATTGTCCTGCAGCCCGCGCCGCCAGGCGTGGTAGGCGAGTCCGGCCTTGTAGTGCCGTGTCGGCGGCTGGAAGATGAAGCGGGCGAGCTCCTCCGCCGGACCCATCAACTCGCGATAGCGCGCCACGTCCCCGGCGCCGAGCGCGCAAAGCGCCGCGGCCGCCGGCTCGGCTACCGCGTCGAAGGCGCCGAGCAGCGCGTGGCTGTAGTCGCCCATGGCCACTCTGCGACCCTTCAGTTCGAACGTGCCCCGGAGTCTGGCCCCCCTGACCGGCGGCTGCCCTTCCAGCAGCCGGGCGAAGTGGTAGTCATCACCCGTCAGCACGATCTGGCCTCGCATCGCGATGCGGCGTCGAAGACGCACCTCGTACTCCTCGTCCAGGAGCGAGAGCTTGACCCCGCGCACCTTGTCGGCGTGCCGGGCGAGGATGCGCTCCAGACTGTTGCCGGGGAAGTAGCCGCGCATTGCCGGGTGGAACATCTCACCCAGCCAGTGCAGGAACAGCGGGCCCTCCAGTTGATCGATGATCGCGCCGTAGACGTCGACGTAGTCCCGCTCCGAGGCGCCCGTCTCGGCAAGGCGCGGCATCGGCAGCAGAACGGGGACGCCCCCGAGTTCGCCGATGAACTCCGCCTGCTCCGCCACCGCGTCGATCAGCTCCGTGTTGCTGTCCAGCGATTCGAACTGGTCGCTGCCGGCGCCGGCGACGAAGCCGTTGCGCAGTTCGAGGGAAGCGCAAAGTTCGATCAACCGCCGCGCGCTGGGCCAGCCGATCTCGAAACGCTGGGCCGTGTCCATCGCTTCGGCGACGCCGAAGCCGAGCGAGTCGACGTGGCGGCGCAGGCCGGCCGTCGCCTTCCAGTCGATCCAGTGTTCGATCTCCTGCGGCGTCCCCGGATGGTCGAGCGAGTGTCCGGCCTCGGCATAGCCGCCGCGCACGACGACGTGGAGCGCCGCGAAGCAGAGCCTCGGCAGTTGCACGACGCTGCCGGACGGCGCCTGGTTGGCCGCGCTCACAAGGCGGCCGCTTTCTTGATGTCACGGATCCGCCCGAACTCGGGAGTCCGCCGGTAGTGCTCGTCCAGCGGATAGCAACCGCTGACCATGTTGTTGCGCGGTCCAGTGGTGCAGTCGCTGAAGGTGCGGCAGATCCGCTTGCGCTCGAGCGGCCGCCCAGCCAGCACGTCGGCAGGCAGGCGCGGATAGGCGAGCACCATCCGCCCCAGGCCCACGAAGTCGACGTGGCCCTGGCCGACCTCCGCCTCGGCGACGTACGGCAGCCACTCCTGGAGGTAGCTGTAGCCCGTCCCCACCAGAGGGAGTCGCGGAAACGCCGCGCGCACCGTGCGCACTGCCGCCAGTTGACGGAGCACGGAGCGCAGCGGATCCTCGGGAGGCATGTAGCTGTCGGAAGCGGGATAGGTGAACGGCCGCGAAAGGTGCGGGCAACTGTAGGGCGACCCCATCGTCACGTTGACGATCTCGACGCCGGCTTCGACCAGGAGTGCGATATAGCGGATCGCCTCGGAGCAGGTCGGCTCGGGCAGGCCGACATCGGTTGTGTTCAGGCCGAAGCCGAGCTCGGCCGGCCGGGCGCTCTCGACCTCCGGCACGCCGACTCCGTCGCCGTCCGCGCCGAAGGGCGCCACGTCGCCGACGGAGAGCCGAACGCCGATGCCGAGGTCCGGACACGCCGTGCGCACCGCCGCGATGATCCCAAGCGGTAGCCGTACGCGGTTCTCGAAGCAGCCGCCGTACCGTCCCGGCCGCGTGTGCGCACCCAGCAGCTCGTGCAGCAGGTAGCCGTGGCAGCACTTGATGTCGACGAAGTCGTAGCCGGCGCGCCGGGCGCAGCGTGCCGCGCGGACGTAGGCGCCGGCGATCTCCTCCAACTGCTCGTCGCTCACCAGAGGCCGGTCCGCTGCTTCTCCCAGTCGTGCGTCAAGTACGGGGTGCACCTGAGCCCGCAGCGGCCTCGGCAGCGCGGGCGGCGGATCGGGCCGCGAGAGCCGACCCGAGTGGGTCAACTGCAGGCCCACGACCGGCCGGTCGCCGCCGACTCCGCTCTCCTCGTGTCCCGCCAGAACCTCGCTGCGAAGCGCCTCCAGCCAGACAATGCAGTCGTCCAGCCGCTCCCCGTCGATGAAGAGCTGGTTCGGGTTCGCGCGCCCCTCCGGCACCACGGCCACCGCCTCGCCGCCCCAGATCAGCTTCGCGCCGCTCAGCCCGAACCGCCGCCAGCGCCGACGGGTCAGATCGCTCGGGCTGCCGTCCCGGTTCCCGTCCCAACCCTCCATCGGATGGATCGCGAAGCGGTTGCCGGCCTTGCGGCCGAACACGGCTAGCGGCTCCGCCAGCGGCCCCTCCGCGCCGAGCAACTCGTCGCCGCAGGCGAACGCCGGATCGAGCCCTCGCAGATGCTCCCGAAAGGCGCCGACGCTGCGATGGTGGCCCGGAGGCGTGTAACGTCGGCTCAACGAGCAGGCCCGCGCCAGGACGGCGGCCGTCGGCTCCGCCCGTTCGAGAACTCAAAGGGACCGTGGAGGGTCATCCGGTACCAAATTGCAGTATCATCTCGCCGGTGCGAAGGAAGCATCGTCGAACTCTGGAGGCCATCTCCAACGTCCAAGCGGACCTTGATTGGAACGATATCGAAGCGTTGTTCGTGGAACTTGGAGCGGAGGTCAAGGAGCGAGCCGGTTCCCGGGTCCGTTACCGGTTCCCTGACGGGACTCGCGCAGTCTTCCACAGGCCGCACCCCTCGAACCGGACAGGGCGGGCGACGGTTCGAGCGATTCGGAGCCTGCTGAGGCGGATGGGAGGACAGCAGTCATGATGGAGTACAAGGGCTACTTGGGCAAGGTCGAGGTCGAAGACGACGAGTTCTACGGCGTCGTCGTCAATCTCCATCGCGATCATGTGGACTTTCGCGGCCGGACGATCGACGAGGTCCGCGAGGCCTTTCACGACTCCGTCGACTTCTACCTGAGAGGCTGCGAGGAAGACGGCGAGGAGCCGGAGAGGCCCTTCTCGGGCCGATTCGTCGTCCGTCTACCACCCGCGACGCACCACCGAGCCAGCACTCTCTCTCGAATCGAGAACCGGAGCCTGAATGCGGTTGTCGCCGACGCGATCGAGACCTATCTGGCCGACCGCGGCGTGTAGGTGCGAAGGCTCTCGGCCTGTTGGCGGAAGTGCAGAGACGTTGCCGGGGCACAGCGCTCGGTCAGCCATCCGTCGCATACATCGTGCGCTGGTGCCGATCGTCTGTGCTTGGCGCGCGCTTGTCTCGCTTCGGATCCAGCCGCATTTCTTCAGGCGCCGGAGGCAGTTCCAATGCCCCGAAGCACTCGCCAGCGAGCACCTCGTCCAGCAATCGGCCCTGCTCGGGCTGCGCGTCAACCGTCTCTTCCAGGATGTGGAGGAGGTCCAGAAGGTCCGTCGTGAGCTGCGCCGTCCACCTCTCCGGCCGGATCTTGTCAAGCGGGGACGACCGTTTGCCTGCTCCCTCCCTCATCCGGTAGCCGAGCCAAGACTGAACGACCTTGAGACCTGAGACGTCGAACTCGTAGACGTCCGGCGACACCGGCGCGAACGTTCCCGAGCCCACACGGAGCGTCCTCGTCTCCTCGTTGTAGCTGTAAGACTCGGGATAACCGGCTTCGCTTCCCGGCACCGGCTCGATGCACCGAGCGGCACCGCTCAACGCGCCGCTATCGGGCGGGGCGAATCGCTCGCCATAAGTGTGCAGACAAAGAAGGCGGCGGCCGACGGATCCCACCTCTTCGAACAGGGCCCGATCCTTCGTGATCGGCACGCGGATCTCACAACCAGCGAGTTCCTCAAAGTACTCGCGCGTAAACCGAGGTTGCGCGAGCGTTCCGTAGAGGTAGGCAACGAAGTCCTCTGGCGAGACCGGCCGCCCGTAGGTGTCGCCGAGGATGTCCAGAAGGCCAGGGAGGATGTTCGCGGACGTGGCGTCGCGGGAGCGGTAAAGGGGCAGAACGTGCTTGGCGCCGTACGACCCCCGGAAGTAGTGCAGGTCCGGTACCGCGGATGCGACCGTCAGAGCGGGTCCGTTGCCCAGCGGGTGGCTGAGCAGACTGACGAGGTACAACTGGCGTGGACCATGCGCTTGCCACAACTGCGGCGCTGGTCGATCCAGGACGCGCGAGTCGGCGACCACGTACTGTCGATCGAAGGAACGATACGGGTACCTCGTCAGCATCGGCACAGGAGAATCTGGTTCCAACTCTGAAATCGACCCTCTGCGCTCGTAGTCTGGAGCAGTTCCGGTTGCCCTCTGGCCTACCTTTCTTCCCGACGGCGACTCATCGAACAACTCGCGCTTCGCG
This sequence comes from Candidatus Multivorans sp., assembly GCA_965220845.1. Lineage (GTDB taxonomy): Bacteria > Acidobacteriota > Thermoanaerobaculia > Multivoradales > Multivoraceae > Multivorans. The sequence continues at coordinate 990,778 of CBDCRA010000005.1, read as the reverse complement.
TCGGGCCGCTCCCCCACCAGTCGCCGCCATCGCTTGACGAGTGTTGTCTCGTCCTGCGCAACGACCCAGGTCCGGCCTGCCTTCAACCCGCTCTTCTGCCACGGCATGAGGTCCGTAAGCAGCGGCCAGCCAAAGTAGCGCCCGCTACCGGCAGGCAAGAACGCACCATGCCAGTTGCCGGGACAGTCCTGCCACTCCACATCGGCGAAGCTCTTCAATCCGTCGAGGCGGAGCAGTTTCTCGGCTCGTGTTCCCTTGACTCGCGAGTAGCGAACCCGCGCTGGCGACTCTTCGTCGCACGAGTCCCGCCGGAACAACACTGCGATGGCCACCGGCGTCTTGATCGCGAAGACATTCTCCTCCTGGCGAGTTCCCCGACCCTCCCCGCCGAGGTCGAGAATCCAGATCTCGTCGCAAAGGCGACGCATCTGTTCGCGAACCCCAGCGAACGCGGCGCCGAACAGGTAGCTCGACGCCGTGATGAAGCTGACGATTCCCGGCCCTGTAGCTGCTTCCTGCTCGAACACCTTCCACAACGCCCAGCGCCAGAAGTAGACGTAGCTGTTGTAGAGGTTCTTCAGAGCGCCGCCGTGACCAGCGTCGCTGACGGGCTTCGAGAAGTCGGCGAGTAGCGACCCCTCCTGCCTGCGCTCGAGCCTGGCCTTGGTGGACATCGAGGCGAACGGCTGCCCCTGTGGCAGCGGGTCCCCGAAACGCACCCAACCGCCGAAGGGCGATAGATGATCCTCGCTACCTGTGGTGACGCGCTTGTGCCGATGATAGGGCGGATTGCCGATGCAGACGAGGACCGGCTTGTTCTTCTTGACATCGTTTGCCCGGCTGCGCTGGTCGGCAATCGGCTTCAGCACCAACCCCTTCTGCTGCGGCTCGGCGTCCGGGCTATCCAGCGTGTCGGCAAGGTAGACGCCAGTGCCATCCTGCGGAAGGTCACCGCCGCGGTCCTTGAGTGCACGGCTCGCACGGAGTTCCGAGACCGCATAGGGCCCCACCATCACCTCGAAGCCATAGAGCCTCCGGGCCAGACACGAGGCCTGAGAGCGCACAGCGCCCGGGCCCTGCTCCTCCTCGACCCGGGCCAGCGAATGCTCGATCACTCCAAGGAGGTAAGTCCCCGTTCCAACGGCGGGGTCGAGGGTGATGACGTCCGGATTGGCAAAGCCGAGCCGGCGGCCCAACCGGTTCGCCAGCAGGTCGTCGACCAGCCGGACTTGGGCGCGCACGACTTCAACCGGGGTGTAGTAGACGCCGGCCTGCTTGCGGAGCTTGGGATCGTACTCCTCCAGAAAGTCCTCGTAGAAGTGAAGCCAGGGGTCCTCGGCGCCGCCGAGGGTTCCCGCAGGCGCCACGCCGATAACACGCTGCAGTAGATCGAGTGAAGAGGCGACCTCGCTTCGGACCTGGGAGTCGGTCAGGAACCTGAGCGCGCGAGCCAACAGGTTGTGTCCCACATCGAGCGCGCCTTCCGCCCGCGAGAGGGCTTCCGCCCGCGCGAGATCGAGAGGCGCCACCGCCCCCGGACTACGGCCCAGAAGGTCCGCTCCGAGACTGTGGCCCAGAAGCAAGGCGAACGTCACCGTCTGGGCGTAGGCGTCGGCGAACTGCTCGTCCGAAGCGTCGGGAAACAGCAGGTGGCGCCAGTCCCCGGCGGCAACGTTGACCGGTGACTCGGCACGGCTCAGCGCTTCACGCACATCATCCCGGAGCACTCGACAGAGTGGCGCGAGCTGTTCGGCGAAGCGTTTGAGATCAACCGACCCTCCCGCCGCGAGAGGCAAAATCGGCCGCCACTCGAGGAAGTCCCGAAGAACAGACTCCAGACGCTCACCGTCGTGCGATCCAACGGCCGTCCCGCCGTCCACGTCAACTGCACCCGCGAGGCGTACCATGTTCCCGACCCGCTCGCCGTCTCGATAGAGCGCCCACTCGTTGCCGTCCGTGTAGAGGACGTTCGGCAAGTTCGAGAAGCGCTTGAACTGCCTCTTGTCGCGGCCGCTGAAACGAGCGGCGACCGCGCCCGTTCCGGGCTTCTTGATCTCGACGTGGCCCGTCAGAAGCCCGTTCCTACACACCGCGTAGTCCGGGCGGCCAAGACGCCCTTCCGGCACCTCGCCAGTGCAAGTGACCGCCCAACCCCACGCCGCACCAAGGTGGCTGAAGAACTCTTCGAGCGGTGCACGAAGCTGATCCTCCGGTGCCCCTTGCACCGCAGCCGTGCTCTTCGACGTGACCGTCTCGGCAAAACGCACCAGGCCCTCTCGGACCGAGTCCTTCTTCATGCCCTGGAGTCCGGGATGCTCTGCATCCCTCCCGAGTTTGCCTCGCTCACCGTGACCTCCGCCTCTTCCCCCGCATCCGACACCGCCTCGCCCTTTATCCGCCTATTGACGAGGTACATGAACTGTTCGAGCACTCGTTCCCCTGGATCCCGGCCTTCGTCTAGACGCCACTCCGGCTCGTCAAAGTTACCCGTACAGTGTTTCCGAACTAGATCGGCCAACACGTCAACGTCTATCAAGAGATCGATGTTCTCGAGTTGACCAGCCCACAGTTCGCCCACCTGAGGCGTGGCACTATCGCCACTCCACACAGTCGACGCCTGCGATAAGAGGAACTTCGTGATCTGCTCCGGAGACCCCCTAAACACACCCACTAGGTGTGCCTGTACCGCCTCGCGGCCTTCGGCTTTCACCCACTCATGTAGAAGCCCATCTTCCTGCGGCACGTGTGGGTCGAACAGCGGGAAACCCCCCTCCGCGCGGCACTTGATACGGCGCACGAAGTACGAACGCAACTCCGCGACTTCCTCGCGGCTAAACGTATTGCTGTCCTGACCCTCCGGCTTGTCGGTTACGTACATCCAACGTAGACACTCCGCACCGAACCACAACGGTTCGGCGCCTTCAAGTGCACGTCGTCCCGCGGCGACCCGATCGGCGGAGCGGGGAATCCGCCGGAGTAGATGCGAGACGAGAATCGCCGCTTGCGCCGACGGCTCAGCCGCGGCGTAGAAGCTTGGGGAGTTCGGAATTGTGTCGGCCGCTCTCGGGAGCGCGACGGCAAGAGATTCCGCAGCCATCGGATCGACGGTCTTCTCAACTGCGCGCAGTTTCTCGATTAGACGACCGGCCTTGGCCCCGCGTAGATGAGGCACCAAACGGCTCTCCAGCGACGCCCCGTCGCCCTCCAGCGCAATCTCCAGGATTGCGGCCACTTCCGAGTCGGGAACGTCCTGGTGAGGGACCGAATACGTAAAGTACCGCAGGCAGTAATCGGGGGCACACACCCGTCGCTCCTCGGACCAACGAGGGAGCCACTCTCGGTCATAACCCGAATCGCCGTACGCACCACTAAGTCGAGGAAAGAGGGTCACGATGAGCGCCTTCGCCGCGACGGCGTGATCTCTCGCCATCGTGTTCAGTATGGGCTCCAACAGCTCTACCCCAGGGGCTTCTTGGGCCTCAGCTCCGGGATAGCGCTCCTCAACGCCGCAAAACGCGGTGTGGTTCTCCCGTACGACTTCGTACAGCTCCGGATAAAAGGCCCGGAGCGCCTCGACCAGCAGATGATCCACAGGGTTCGTTTCGCCGACAAGCGGGGGAAGGACGAACACCAACCCGTTGCCGAATCGATTCGCCTCTCGAGGCGTGGTCAGCCGGATCGAGACGCCGCGGTCGAAGGCAGCGACGAACTCACCGACTTGACTCTCCGTTAGTTCGATTCCGGCGGCAGACAGGGCCCGATCTATGCGGTGGAAGCACAGTGAGCGGAGGTCTTCCCGCGCGGCTACCGGTAGCCGGAGCGGAACCTGGACGATCTTCTCCAGGAAGGAGCGGCCGGCCGCCTCGCCGCCTCCTCCGTACCGCTCGCCGATGGCTTTGGAGACCGCCGTATCGTCGAAAGCGAGGACATAGCACACGTTCGGAAAGTCGGTGCATGCCTTGATGAGGCAGAACAGCGTATGCGTTTCATGCTTGTCCAGACGGTCGATATCGTCTATCAGTATGATGACGCGCTTTTCGGATCGACGCAGGAGACGGACGACTCGGTCGCGCAGTTCTTCGAGTCGGACAGAATCACCCTTCTGCACAACCTTGCCAAAGCGAGCGAGCAGGATGTCGGCAGTCTCAGCGGACTTGAAGACCAAACCAAGAGGCCTAGTGATCCACCGCAGACATATGGCCCATCGGCCTGCTTTGGTTTTCGCTCGTTCATACCAGGTAGGAAGAGATGCGCCGATTGCCTCCGTGAGTGTCGAAAAGAACCCTCGAAACACAGAATCGGAGTCCGTGACTCTCCACGGATTGAAGTCTCGGACCACGACTGCGTCGGCGCCGGCGAGGTTGGCGCGAAGCAGGTTGAGTACTGTTGTCTTTCCGTCGCCCCAGACACCGTAGACACCGACGACTACTCCGGAGTCCTCGGGCTGGGCGGCCAGGATCGTGGCAATGCGATCGGCGAAGGCAGCGCGGTTAAGGCGGTCCTCGTCGCGGTTGGCGAGGGGACGGTCACAGGAGAAACTGGGTTCCGTAGTCACGTTTATTCAGGTGCTGTTGACCGCCGGTAGGGAGGGATCTAGCCGGAGCCAGCCAGCCTGGGCGCCAAGATACCCCAAGGTGGCTTGCGCGATCGAGACCTACCTGACCGACCGTGGCCTGTAGCCGGTTTCCCCTACTGGCCTGCCGAGGCCGCGGCCGGCTGCCAGGGCTCGGGACCGTCTGGCAACGCGCTCAGGAACTGCGCTCCGACCTCCTCGTACCAGGCGTGGAGCCGCGCCCGCATCTCGGCGACCCGTTCCGGCTGCGACGCCGCCAGATCGTTCCGTTCACCGACATCGGATTCCACGTCATAGAGATGGACCTGGCCGTCCTCGTAGCGCTCGATCAGCTTGTAGCGGCCTGTGGAGATCGCGCCGCCCGGGAAGCCGCCCTGGTTGGCGTAGTGCGGGTAGTGCCAGAACAGGTCACGCTCGGATGCCGCGGCCGCCGCCCTCTCACCCGCCTCGCTTCCCTGAAGCAGGCCGAGGAAGCTCGACCCGTCGATCTCGACCTCCGGCGGCATGTCGATGCCGGCCGCCTCGAGCAGCGTCGGATAGAAGTCCGTGCTGATGACCGGCGCCGCGGTCACGCTGCCGCCATCCGCGACGGCCGGCCAGCGGACGATCATCGGCTCCCGAATACCGCCCTCGTACAGCCAGCCCTTGCCGCCCCGTAGCGGCAGGTTCGAGGTCGGCGACCCTTCCGCCGTCGACAGGCCGCCGTTGTCCGAGAAGAAAACGACGATCGTGTTCTCCGCGAGTTCCAGGGCGTCGAGGCGGTCGAGGATGCGTCCGACGCTGGTGTCCAGGGTCTCGACCATCGCCGCGTACACGGCATGGTTCTGCACCTCGCGGACGCGCCGCGGCTCGTCGCGCGGCCAGACCTGTTCCTCGTCGCCGAAGTCGGCGGGATCGGCCGGATACGCCGACACCCGGCCCGGCGGCGCCTCCGACACGCTGACCTCAATGCCGGCCTTCGCCGCGTACTTCGCGATCAGGTCCGCCGGCGCCCGCAGCGGCGTATGCACGGTGTAGTACGACAGGTACAGCAGGAAGGGCCTGCCCTCCTCGTCCGCCGCGTAGCCGTCGAGCAGCGCCAACGCCTCGTCGGTGAGCCGCGCGGTCAGATGCTCGTCTTCGGGGCCGTCCTCGAGAGTCGGGTTCGAGTAGGGCGAGAAGTAGCTGCGTGGCATGCCGCCGCGGTGGCCGCCGACGTTCACGTCGAAGCCCTGGGCCAGCGGCCAGAACTCCTCCGTCGGCCCCAGGTGCCACTTGCCGAGGAACGCGGTGTTGTAGCCGCCGTCCCGGAGCGCCTCGGCCAGCGTGACCTCCTCTAGCGGCATCCGATCGCTGAGCGGGGCCGGAGCGAACCTCTCCTCGCGGCGTCCGGCGAAGTAGTTCGTGGCGCCCACCCGCGTCGGATAGCGGCCGGTCATGATGCTGTAGCGGGTCGGGCTGCACACCGGGTTCGCGGCGTAGCCCCTGGTGAAACGCAGCCCGCCGGCCGCCAGCCGGTCGATGTTCGGCGTCTCGTAGAACGTGTCCGGGTTGAAAACGCCGATGTCCATCGCGCCGAGATCGTCGACCAGCAGGAAGACGATGTTCGGAGGCTCGGCCGGCGTTTCGGCAGCGCAGGCGGTGAGGCAGGCGACGCAGACGGCCGCTGCGAAAAGGCCCGGGGTTCTCGGATAACCGGCCGGCAGCATCAACCGGCCACGCTAGCAGCACGCGGGGGCTAGAATCCCTGTATCGCCTCCGGGCGCTTCCGACTCTGGGAGGAACACCATGTCCGCGATCACCCGCCGCGTTTTCCTCGGCTCGGCCGCCGCTGCCGCCGCCACGACGACCCTGGGATGCCGTGCTTCAGCCGGCACCGCCGCCGCGAGCCCGAACGAGGTTCTTCGCGTCGCCGTCGTAGGCCTGCGCGGCCGCGGCAACGACCACGTCAAGAACTACGCGAAGTTGCCCGGCGTCGAAGTCGCCGCGCTCTGCGACGTCGACCGCAACGTGCTCGAGGCCGCGAAGGCCAGGGCCATCGAGGCCGGCGCGACCGACCCGATGACGATCGTCGACTACCGGGAGCTCCTGGAGCGCGACGACATCGACGCGGTGTCCATCGCGACGCCGAACCACTGGCACGCGCTGCAGGCCGTGTGGGCCTGCCAGGCCGGCAAGGACGTTTACCTGGAGAAGCCCGTTTCCCACAACGTCTGGGAGGGCCGCCAGATCGTCCACGCGGCCGCGAAGTACGACCGGATCGTCCAGACCGGCACGCAGATCCGCTCGTCGCCCTCGATCCAGGAGGCGCTGGCCTGGGTGAACGAAGGTCATCTGGGCGACATTCAGCTCGCGCGCGGCCTCTGCTACAAGCCGCGCCAGAGCATCGGCCGGGTGGAAGGCGCACAGAAGATCGACCCGGCAGTCGACTACGACCTCTGGTGCGGCCCGGCGCCGAGGAAGGCCCTGATGCGGGAGCGCCTGCACTACGACTGGCACTGGGTCTTCGACACCGGCAACGGCGACCTCGGCAACCAGGGCATCCACCAGATGGACATCGCTCGCTGGGCGCTGGGTGAGCCGGCGCTGCCGCCGCGGACGATCAGCGTCGGCGGCCGCTTCGCCTACGTCGACGACGGCAACACGCCGAACACCCAGTTCGTCTACCACGACTACGAGCGGGCCCCGCTGCTGTTCGAGGTCCGCGGCCTGCCGCGCGATCTCAAGGCGCAGAAAGAAGAGTGGCGCAGGCGCGGCATGGACGAGTACCTGGGCGCCAGGATCGGCGTCATCGTCCACTGTGAAGGCGGCCACCTGCAGATCCCGAGCTACACCGAAGCCACCGCCTTCGACGCGAAGGGCAAGAAGCTGGAGAAGTGGGACGGCGGCGCCAACCACTACGCGAACTTCGTCGACGCCGTGCGCAGCCGCCGCAGCGAGGACCTGACCGCCTCGATCGAGGACGGCCACCTCTCGAGCGCCCTCTGCCACCTCGGCAACATCTCCTACCTGCGCGGCGAAGCGGGCGGACCGGCCAAGGTGTCGAAGATCGCCTCAAAGCTCCGCCATGCCGGCGACACGTCGGATCGCTTCCTCGACCACCTGGTCCGGAACGGCATCGATCCCGAGATCGAACAGCCGATCGTCGGCCCGTGGCTCACGATCGACCCGGACACGGAGACGATCGAAGGCGACGTGGAGGCGAGCCGATTGCTGACCCGCGAGTACCGCGAGCCGTTCGTCGTGCCGCGGACCGTCTGATGCGCGGTACTGGCACCGGAGGCTCCGCGCTCGCTCTGATCGCGGTGGTCGCCACCGGCGGCAGCCTCCACGCCCAGTCAGGCGTCCCGGACGGCTACGAACTCGTCTACTCCCAGGACTTCACGGACGCCTCGGCGCTCGACGACTTCACGTTCAGCGACCAGCGGGCGTGGGGGTACGGCGCAGGAGACTGGCGCGGCTACCTCGAGCTCAAGGGCGGCAGCAAGTACGAGCCGGAGCACCGTTCACCGCTCAACATCGCCCTGATCGACGATCTCCTGCTCGCCGACTTCGTCCTCGAAGCCGAGGCCTGGCAGACCGGCCGCGAGTACGGCCATCGGGACCTCAGTCTCTTCTTCGGCTTCGAGGGGCCCAACCGCTACTACTACGCACACCTGGCCACCGAACCCGACGACCGGGCCCACAACATCTTCCTGGTCGACGACGCCGACCGTGCGCCGATGGGTCACATCCCCGACGAAGGCGTCGACTGGGGTCGCGGCTGGAAGCGAGTGCGGGTCGAACGCCAGGACGGCGCGCTGCGGGTCTACTTCGACGGCGGCAAGCAGCCAACCGTCTCGACCGACCGCGACCCGCTCGGCTGGGGCCGCGTCGGTTTCGGGTCGTTCGACGACACCGGGCGGTTCAGCCAGATCCGGATCTGGGCGCCGGAGACGAGACGGGCAGCGAATCCGGCGTTCAGGTAGCCGCGTCCGTGTCGTCACGTGGACCGATGAAGGTGATCCAGCGGATTATCTGGGAGTCGGACACGCGAGCAGGGCGAGCGTTCGACACCGTCGTACTGACGGTGATCGTCGGGGGTCTGGCTGTCGAAGGCGTTGCAACCCTGGAGGGCCTGAGCCCGAGGACCGGCCAAGTCCTCTTCCTGGCCAGCACGGCAGTCACGAGCCTGTTCGTCATCGAGTATGCGCTGCGCCTGGTGACTGCACCCAAACGGTGGCGGTACATGACGAGCTTCTACGGCATCGTGGATCTGGCCGCGATCCTTCCCACTCTCCTCGGCCTGGATCTTCGAGCGCTACGGGCGTTCAGGCTGTTCAGACTCCTCCGGCTCTTGAAGATCACTCGCGCAAGGGCGCTGAATCGTTTCGGAAAAGCACTCTGGACGGTCAAGGATGAGGGACTGATCTTCCTGTTCACCACCGCTGTTGTCCTCTACTTGGCGGCGGCGGGCATTTACTACTTCGAGCACGAAGCGCAGCCCGAGACGTTTGGCTCTATCCCGGAAAGCCTCCGGTGGGCTGTGACGACTCTGACCACAGTAGGCTACGGCGACGCCTACCCTGTGACTGCCGGAGGTCGAGGGTTCACCGCGGTCATACTGCTTTGCGGAATGGCGATCGTCGCCGCACCTGCCGGCTTGGTCGCAGCCGCCCTGACGAGGGCAGGACGGACGGACAAGTCAAGCGGCGTGGAAACGGATAGGCGCTTCTGATGAAAGCCCCTGCCCGCTTGGGCGTCGCCGCTCTTGCCGTAGCCCTGGTCGCCGTCTGTAGAGTGTCCCCGGACCCCGGCGCAGCGCTGACCGCCGCATTGGCCGCGAGTGCTGCCCACGACTCTCTGGACGATCTAGGCGCCGTGGGCGATCCGGGTGTGGCTGGGATCCGCGACGCGTTCCGGGCCGCCACGGTGGCCGCCCTCGACCGCGCCCTCGAAGCGCACCGTACCGCGCCACGTCAAAGCGCCACGGCCCATCGGGCCAGCCTGTACGCAGGCGAGCTTGCCGACCGCTTCGGTCTGGCCCTGGCGAGCGCAATCGAGGCCCGCGACACTCTTGAAGCAGCCGAAACCGATGCCCACACCGCCGCTGAGGACCTACGTGTTGCCCGCGGAGCCCACGGTACCGGCTTCGTTCTCGAAGCCGCTCGCCGGGAACGCGCCGCTGCCGAATCCGCCTACAACACAGCGCGAGCCGAGTGGAAGGATGCCGACGCAGCACGGAGTGCCGCCTTCGACGCCTGGATGGCACGGCGCGAAGTACTGTCCGTCTTGGAGGACGCCCAAGACACAGCGTCCGCGAAGCACGAAGCCCACCTTTCAGCCATCAGGGCCCGCCGTGCTGCCCGTCTCCTTGTCGGGGCCGCTGAACTCGCCGTCGAGGACGCCGAACGCGAGCACCGGCTTCGCTTTCACGGCCGCGATCCGGCCATTCCGGATCTCGAAGTCCGAGCCAGCCAAGAGGCGGAGCTGGTCGCCGTCCTGCGCGAGGCCGCTGTCGCGAAAATCGAAGCGGCGGAAGACCTACGCCGCCAAGCTATCGCCGCCTACCGGGACGCAGCGGAAGCTTGGCGAGCGCTGACGAACTAGCGCCGTTCGTCGTGCCGGATGAGCTGGGGGAGGCGCTGGACGACCTCGAAGCCACTACCCAGGAAGCCGACCATGAGGGCTTTCCGCCGCCGGCCGATGTCGCCCGGACGAACGCCGCCCGTCTCATCCGGGCGATGTACGGAATTCATGCAATGTCGACTCGAGGTGTATCCCACGGCTGACGGAGAAGTCGCAATCGATGCCGGAGTGTCCAATCGCTCCGTGATACTCCTTTGCGGCGCCGTCGGCGGCGCCCTGAGTCTTGCCAACACGGGCGCCACTCATCGTCGCGCTCACTACTCCGATACGGACCAACTACCCGACGGGTTTCGGCGCGAAGCGCTCGCTGAACGATCGATCCGGACGGCGCCGTCGAATGAGCGTGCCAGCAGTAGTCGAACCTGATGAAGGCTAGCCGGGACCGGAAGCAGCAGGTCTCCGACAACTACGGCAGCCGCAACTGCTCCTCAAGCAGCAACAGGCGTCCGTCGGCGACGAGTCGCTTCGCGTTCTTCTCGACGCAGGCGCGCATGTCCGCGCTGGTCGACTTGAAACCGAGGGCGCGCGCCACTTCGACCGAGCACTCGGCGACGCTGACGCCGACGTTCCGCTCCACGGCTTCGAGGATCGCCGCCTGAATCTCGCCTGGCGGGATCATCTCCACCTTCCTGAGCGTCGACGAACCGACGGTGCTCCGGTCGCGGACGAGCGGCGGACCGCTGCCGGCCGTCTCGAGGAACCGGCTCGCCGCTGAGTCGCAGTACTGGATGCGCCCGCTTTGAACCGCGGCGGCCGCGGCATTCGCGACGCTTTCCTGGATGCGGCGTCCAGCGCGACGGTATCCCCACAGCCGGCTCATTCGGCGCGCGACTTCCTCGACATGCACCGGGCCCTCGACTTCGACGATCCGGAGGACATGCTCCGCCAGAGTCGCAAGCGGAGCTTCGTGCAGATCGACCGCCTGCGCTTCCGCGATGCGGTGGGACGCTTCGCGGTAGGCGACTCGCCGCCGCACCGGCTCGACCGGCCGCGGCTCGCGCTCCACTCGCGGGCCCGGCGCCAGGGCCGCGGCGCGCCCCGCCTCCGGGCTCTCCATGCCTCGGCTTGACCGAGCCTTCTCGACCGCCTCCAGGAGCTTCCTCAACTCGACGTCCCGGTTGTAGAACCAGTCCGTGCTCCAGATGCGGTGGAACTTCCAGCACTTCTGTTCGAGGACCGCCTGGCGGAGACGGTCCCGCTCCCGCGCCCAACTGGACGAGTGATAGCGCGCCCCGTCGCATTCGACGGCGAGCAGGAACCGGCCCTCGTCCTCGGGGTCGCGAACCGCCAGGTCGATGCGGAAACCCGCCGAACCGACTTGCGCGGCGACGCGATAACCGTGGTTCTCCAACGCTCTCGCGACAGCTTCCTCGAACGGGCTGTCCATTTCTCGCTCCGTGAGCAGGGGCACATCGAGTTCTCCGGTTTCCGCAAACTTCAGGAAACGCTTGAGGACTCGCGGACCGTCGTGTCTGGTCGCGTCGAGGCGAATGTCGCCGTGTCGAATGGAGGAAAAGACGCGGCACGTCTGCCTGGCTCGGGTGAACAGGACGTTCAGCCGCCGCTCGCCGCCGCTGGTCGAAACAGGACCGAAGCTCTGGGCCATGTAGCCGCCCGCGTCCCTGCCGTAGCCGATGGAGATGAAGATGACGTCCCGCTCGTCGCCCTGGACGTTCTCAAGGTTCTTGACGAAGAAGGGCTCCTCGCGGGCCTCCCGGCAGAAGGCATCGAGTTCGGGATACTGCGTCCTCATGTACTCGACGCGATCCCGGATCGTGTCCCGTTGGGCGACGGACAGGGCCACGACGCCAAGAGTCCGGTCAGGATCCTCGCGGGCATGACGCAGGACTTCCTGCGCGACCACATCGGCTTCCTTCGGATTGTCTCGCTTTCTCCCGCGACCGTACTCGCCATCGACATGGACGAAGGAGAGACCGAAATTCTGTCGCGGCGGCTCGGGGCTGGGCGGGCACACGAGTCCGTCGCCGTAGAACTCGTGATTCGAGACATCGATCAGCGACGGGTGCATCGAGCGGTAGTGCCACCTCAGCATCAAGCCGGCCATCGCACGGGAATCGCACAACGAGAGGATGCTCTCCATATCCCCGACCTGCGCAGCCTGGAGGTCCGCAATCTCCTCGTAGTCGACTTCGTCCTCACCGCCGACCTGACGATCGAAGAACGACGTGGGAGGCAGTTGCTTCTGGTCTCCGACGACGACGATCTGACGGGAGCGCAGGATGGCGCCCATGGCGTCGGCAGGCCGCACCTGGCTGGCTTCGTCGATCAGCAACAGATCGAACGTCAGCCCGCCCGGGCGCAGGAACTGGGCGACCGAGAGGGGGCTCATCAGGAAGACCGGTTTGATCGTCGCCACTGCTTCGCCGGCCTTGTCCAGGAGCTTTCGAATCGGCATGTGGCGTCTCTTCTTGTTGCACTCGCCACGTACAATCCCCACCTGACCCGCCGAACCCACCGGCAGAGCCTCGAAGTGTTCGAGGGCCGCTTCCTGCGAAGCAAGACCCTGAAGCTGCTGGTCGAGTTGCTTGAAGCTCTCGACGTTCGCCGCTCGTTCCGCTCCGTCCAGCAGCCCGAGTTCCGGGGTGTCAGACCGCAGCCGCTCCCAGAGCGCCTCGGCACGAGCGAACTCGAGAGTTCCTCGCGCTTTTTCCGGTTGAAGCCGGCCATCAGCCAACCGCTCCCTGAGTTCATCCAGCCCAAGTTCCGAAGCCTGATGCCCCGCCGTCGCCAAACGATGCCATCCATCGTAGGAGTCCATACCGGCCAGCCACGCTTCCAAGCGTTCTTCGAGAAGGCTGCTGTCGACCGTCTCTGCAAGTTCCGCACCGAACGCCGTCACCAAGTCCAGATCCGTCGAAGCCACGACTGACTTCCAAGCGCGATTCCACTCCTCGGAGTCCACGCGAATGCTCCGGGCAACCCCAGCGCAGTCCAATCCCGGAGGCACCTCCTCGAACCACTTCCTGACGGCAGCGCCTGAGCCCAGAGTCTGTTCCTGCGAGACAAACCACCGAATCGCCGGGAGCACCCTCGTCACGTCGGTGTCTTCGTCCCGCCAGTCGTCTCCCAGAGCTTCGCTTCCAAGTTGGCCGTTGCGATCGACCCGGCTCTTCCGCTTCTTGTACTCAAGCAGCCGGTCCAACAGCGCGAGCCGCGCGTCCAGCGCCTTAGGCAAAGCGGCTCTCTGCACACCCCTCAACCGGGAAACAGCCCGCTTGTAGTCCCCGTTCAACCACCGGAACAGGGATTTGCCATGCGCCGCCACAAGGAGCCGGGTCTCCGCCCACTCGACGTGGAGGGCGTTCTCCATGACGTCGGATAGCAGGTCCTTCCTGAGTGCCTGGAGCCTCGCCGTTTCCTCACAGAGTTTCAGCAACGATCCCGACCGTTCCAGGACAGCGTCCTGTTGAAGCAGCCGTGGAACAAGGTCCGGTGCCGCCTCGAACGCTTCGAGACGTTTCACTGCGGGCTCCACCGTCCCCAAACTGTCCGCGTCGCTGAGCCCGATCGCGTGAGCCGCCCGCGCCAACGATTGCCGCGCCGTTCGAAGCCGCCCTATCGCCTCGCCAACCGTCTCCGCCAGCGCGCGGCGGTCGAACTGCGTGAGTCGCCTGTTCGCACCGCGCCAGGGGTGCTCTCCCTCTCTGCCGTACTGAACCGTCAGGTCCGCGAGCGCCTCAACCGCTTCCACCCGGAGGTGAAACTCATCCCGAGACCACCTATCCGCGCTGTCCACCCGAAAGTCCGGGCGCGTATAGCCGCTCTCGTCAAGCACCGAAAGCCGCCCGATGACCCGATAGGGCGTCTGCCCCGAAACGTCGTCGACCGCATGAAGAAGCGCGGACAAGCGGTTCAGCTCATCGCGAACGGCGCGAACCCGCCCGTAGTGATGTTCGTCGACGGCCAGCGGCGGACCCAACTCCAGTGTTCTCTTCAGGTCGTCATAGACATGCCGGCGAACGGCCTTGTGCGAGTGCAGCTCGAGGCAAAGCGGACCGAGATCGCACTTCTCCAGCCTTGCGTGAACCACGTCGAGCGCCGCCCGTTTCTCGGCCACGAAGAGCACTCTCTTCCCGTCCTTGGCCGCGACCGCGATGATGTTCGCGATCGTCTGCGACTTTCCGGTTCCAGGAGGTCCTTGGACGACCAGGTTGCGTCCCTCGCGCACTGCGGCGATCACCTGCGTCTGGGATACATCGGCATCGAGAATGTGACCGAGCTCCCTCGGATCCGGAAACCGCTCGTCGAGGTTCTCCTCCGGTGCGGAAAGACTGCTCTCCGACTCGAATCCGCCCAGCAGAAGACCCTCGACCAGCGAGTTGTCAACCAGCCCGCCCTCCGTTCCCCACTCGTTCTCGGGCGCGAGATCCCGCCACATCAGAAACTTGGCGAACGAGTAGAAGCCAAGCACGATCGTGTTCGCCTGAACCTGCCAGCGCGGCTGGGACGACACCGCTCTCCGAGTCAGTTCAAAGTAGTCTGAGGGAAGCCAGTCGTCCCCCTCCAAGAACTCGGGCAGCTTGAGCTCGAAGTCGTTCGCGAGCATCTCGCCAAGGGAGAAGTTCGGCTCCAGGTCCTGGTCCCGATAGGTCAGCCTGAAGCGTCCCCGAGCGCTGTCTCGTTCCAGGTCCACGGGCAGGAGTACGAGGGGCGCGAATCGCTCGATGTCGGACGACTCGCTCTCATACCAACGCAGGAACCCGAGGGCGAGGAAGAGCACGCTGACGCCCTGCTCTTCCTCGATCCCCTGAGCGTCCCGATACAGCGTCAGGAGCCGTTTCTGAAGCCCTTCGGCGGTCAGCCGCGTCTGCAACTTGCGGTCGACATGGTGCGCCGCAAGTTCGGATGCCGCCTCGTTGTATGCCGGTATGAAGAGGCTCTGAGCGCTTCGCTCGTCCGCGTCTTCCCCGAGAGCGCCCCGATACGCCTCGAAGGTCATCTTCTTCCGCTCCAGATACAGGATGCGGAAGATCTCGTCGGAACGCTCGTCCTCGATCTTGAGTTGCTTGACCCGCCGCCTCCCGACGGGCGTGTTCGTGAGCCGGTTCCGCTTGCTGATATCGAGAAGCTGCTGGCGAAGAACCTCTACAGCCTTTTCCATGCCCGCCGGCAAGCCCACACCTTCACGGCCCCTCGCCTCGCAGCGCTGCTCGGAAACCGCCGGTCCTGATCCGTGGCCGTTCACGCCGCTATCCGCCATACCGCCTCACCTCCGCATCAGGTTGTCCCTGTAGCACCTATCCGTCGCGAAACCGCAAACGGTAGCGCAGCCTAGACCCGCCGGCGGCTCGAACCACCCAAACGCAGGTGTCGGCAGGCCCTAAACACCCCCTGCCCGCGCGGACGTGCCGGCCCATCCTCCCCTCACGCTCAAAGTCGACGATGACGAGCTTGGGTCGGGATCCTTGTACCGCTCGTTGCGGGCGGCGACATCAGGCGGCTGGGTGCCGGCTGACGCAACGACGAGCGGGGCCGTGCCAACGGCGAGGAAGCGATGCGATGGTGCCTCGTGGGCGCTTCACAACGCCACGCCGACCTCGGTTGGCGGCGGCTCAGCGGAGTGCAGCCAGCGGCACCAGCCGCGAGGCGCGGATCCGCCTGTCGCGCGTGACCAGGGGAACCTGATGGACGACGCTCGTCGCGGCGATCAACTCATCCGCGGGATCGCCACGGAAGTCGAGCTCGCAACTGGTGCGGCACACCTCCACGGACAAGGGCCAGGTGTGAACCTGACGGAGCGCTCTCTGCATCCGAGGCTCGCCCAGATCCAGTGCTATCCGTCCTAGTTGGGCCAACTTGGCGAGTTCCCAGAGAACGATGGCTGAGATACCCCAGCGGTCGTTGGCAAGAAGCCGCTGCTCCGCCGGCCTCAGTTCGCCTTCCAGGGCGTCGACCAGGATGTGGGTATCAAGATTCAGCATCCCACCTGACGCCGGTGCTCATGGTGTCGCCCACTGGCTGCAGCTTCCCCCGAAGACAGCCGATCAAGTGCTCGGAAGTGCCCTCCACCGGCATCAACTTCGCCACCGGACGCCCGTGTTTCGTGATCACCACGCCATCGCGATCCACCTGATCAAGAATCGCGAGACACTGTTCCTTGAACTGCGCGGCGCCAATCGTACGGCTCATG
Source organism: Candidatus Multivorans sp. (assembly GCA_965220845.1). Taxonomy (GTDB): domain Bacteria; phylum Acidobacteriota; class Thermoanaerobaculia; order Multivoradales; family Multivoraceae; genus Multivorans. The sequence continues at coordinate 974,447 of CBDCRA010000005.1, read as the reverse complement.
GTCTGTTGATCCTCACTACTCGTCGTTGATCGGCGAGGGTCTCCGAAACTGGACGGATCATACGACCAGACAAAAAATCTGTCCACTTTACCGCCAACGGCGGCGAAACCTTGGCGGGCTATAGCAGGTTGCCGGTCGCGGCGATGCCGCGGGTCAACGGGCGCCGCGCGCCAGCTCGCGCACCGGCTGCGGCGAGTCGCCTACCGGCGTGTTGTGCTGCATGGCGATCCGCCACTCGTCGCCCACCCGCGTGTAGGTCATCGTGTAGCGGCCTTCGTGCACGGTCTGCCGTCCCTGCCCTTCGTAGTTCACCGACAGCGAGTATTCGCCGTAGGCGATTCCCGTGTCGCCGATGATCCGGTACTCCTCGTTCCGGGTCTCGAAGCGCGCCTTCGTCGTGGTGTTGAAGAAGAGGCGCCAGTCGAGCGCGCAGGCTTCCCGGCCCTGCTTGCCCGACGTGGGGCCGCAGGCATAGAAGGACAGCGCCTCGTCGTGCACGGTGTCGAGGAAACCGTCGAGGTTGCCTTCGTTGAGCGCGGCAACACCGGTCTCGAAGACCTCCTTCACGGCCGCCACGGCGCTTTCGTCACCGGCGAAGGCCGAACTGCCGGCTGCCAGGGAGGCAGCGAGAATCGCGATCGGAACGAAGTGGGCTGGCCGCATTGGGAATCTCTCCAAGCGTTGTTCTCGGAACGTTTCTGACGACGCTGGACCGGACGCCCGAGCGACGGCGGCGACGGTAGCACGACGGATCCCCCGTCCAGCGCGCAGGGGCGGTGCGCGCCAGCGTTGGCTAGTCGGTCGCGTAACGCCGAAGCTCGTCGTCAAGCCGCTCCGCCGACACCTCGCCGTCGTGGAACAGCAGCCGGTAGCGGAGCCTCAGCTCGCCGCCGGCCCCAATCGTCGAGTCGCCGGTGCCCTTCTCCGCCTTTTCGAAGTGGTGGACGCCGAAGGGATTCGCCGCGAACAGGCCGTAGGCGCGGGCATGCCACCAGGTCGGGTGGCGGAAGTTCTCCGGGTGGTCGAGGATCGCGATGCCGACCGGCTTGCCGTCCACGGGGCCGGTGTAGTGGACCCACGCGGCGCGTTTGCCCCAGACGTCCACGCCTTCGACGCCTTCGCTGTTCCGCATCGAGCCGGCCGCGCGGTCGCCCTGATGGCGGAGGGTCGCCGCAACGCGGATGGCCATCGTGCCTTCCTTCGTGTCGCCGAGAACGATGTCGCGGTCGCCGGCCTTCAGCCGGACGTCGAAGTCGATCGCCCGCCAGGCCTGACCGGTGTCGAACGCACCGGCGCGGAAGGTCATCATCCGTTCCTCGCGAAGCATCTCGTCGCCGCCCGGGTCGACCCAGGAGTTCGCGGCGCCCAGCACGCCGGTCTCGCCCGACTTCACCACCAGGATCTTCCGATGGACGATTGCCGAGCCGTCGCGGCCGTTCCAGATGTCGTACCGCTTCCCGCCGTCCGCCAGGCCCACCGCGCCGTGAGCGAACCAGAGGGAGCGATGATGCGGATGGTCCCGTTCCTCCCCTTCCACCTCGGCCATGGGCCAGTTGCGGGTGAGCGCCTGGCCGCCAGGTCCATGGACCGGATAGAGGTACGGCAGGTGGCCGCCGCCGTCGGCCTCGCCGCCGGGGCGATACTCGGTGAAGGGCTCGCCGTCGACGGTGACCAGGACGCGGTCGCCGGCCCGCTTGGTGAGTTCGATCATCGGGTCGCTCTCCGCCGCGAACGCTGCCGCGGAGAGAACCACCAGGCAAGGCAACGGAACGGAGACTCCGGGTGGTTTGGGGTGTGACATGGGCCGTCTCCTCTGCCGTTGTTCGCGTTCCGGGTGAGGTCCCGGCATGGTACCGTCCCGGCCGTGAATCCACGGAAATGCCTGGTGCCGCTGGCGGCGATGCTGCTGGCCTCGGTGACGTTCACTTCCTGCACCACCGGCGAAGCGGGAGCGGAAGCCGACAGCTCGGATCCGGAACCCGTGGGCCCACAACCACGGGCGGAAGTCGTTCGCGCCCATCTCTTCGACGACGACGCCGACGGCCAGGCCGCCTTCGCCCGCGTCAAGGAGCACTTCGAGGCGGGAAATCCCGGCTACTCGATGGAGTTTCTGGCCGCGGCCACGGAGATCGCGGCGGACGCCTCGAGCCGGATCGTCTTCGTGCAGACGCCGATCGAGGAGGCGCCCGCGGCGGCCGAGATCCACACCGCCTCCGGCACGACCGGGACCGAGCTCCATGTAGGCGACATCGCGGTGCTCCGCCCCGGCGAACGGCTGACGGTCGAACCCGCGATCGCCGCGCTCGTCTTCGACGTCCCCGACGCGCCGGACGAGAACGTGCCGGCGGCGATTCGCCCCGACTGGGATCCGGACATCACGGACGTCCTCGGCGGCTGCGCCACGGAAACCGGCGCCTATCGCCGCATTCTGCTCACCTGGTTGAAGGACAACGGTCCCTACACGTTCCGCGGCCTGAACGCGCACCGGGTGCGGATCACCGACTCGTTCACGCACTACCACCCGGCGGACACCGGCTTCGACGAGTTCTACCTGGTCCAGATGAGCAACGACGAGGATCGAATCCTCACGAGCTACCACGCCGCGGCCATCGAGTCGCCCGAGACGATGACCCCGGAACTCGCCGAGCAACTCTTCGACGTCCACGAGGTCCGTGCCGGCGACCTGATCTACCTGCCGCGCGGCGTGATCCATCGCGGGCTGGGCGGCGTGCTGGCGCAGGTCATCACCGTCCCGGGTTTCCGCCCCGGTACCGAGATCGGCGTCGACCACCACCTGCTGGCGATCAACGAGCGCCTGGGACTCGAGGGCGACGACGCCCTGCCCTACAACGTCGAGGCGTCGACCGAGGCGGTCGTCCGCTAGATCCTGCCGAGGACCATTCCGCATGAAGCAGACCTCCGACACGAAGACCTGGGACGCGGTGGTCGTCGGCTCGGGCGCCACCGGCGGCTGGGCCGCCAAGGTGCTGGCCGAGGCGGGTATGGACGTCCTGATGCTGGAGGCGGGCCGCGCCTTCGACCCGGAGAAGGACTTCCGCGAGCACACCCTGCCGCATGACATGGAACTCCGCGGCCGGCCCGACCCGCGCAACGAGCTCCTGCAGCGCCGCCACCGGCAGTCCTATTGCTACGCCTGCACGGAGGTCAACGCGGACTTCTTCATCGACGATGTCGACAACCCGTACACCGAGGCGCCCGGCACCCACTTCAACTGGATCCAGGGCAACGTCGTCGGCGGCCGCTCGATCATGTGGGCCCGGCAGTCTTACCGGATGAGCGACTACGACTTAAAGGCCGCCAGCCTGGACGGTTTCGGCATGGACTGGCCGATCGGCTACGCGGACCTGGCTCCGTACTACGACCGGGTCGAGCGCTACATCGGTGTCAACGGCCGCAAGGAAGGACTGGAGATCCTGCCCGACGGCGACTTCCTGCCGCCCATGGCCTTCACCTGCGGCGAAGTGATGCTGAAGGAAACGCTGGCCGAGAAGTTCAACCGGCCGATGACGATCGGCCGCAACGCGGTCCTCACGCGCCGGCACAACGGCCGCGACATGTGCCACTACTGCGGCCCCTGCCACTACGGCTGCCGGACGAACTCCTACTTCAACTCGCCGCAGACGACGCTCGTCGACTGCGAAGCGACGGGCCGGTTCACGCTGGTGCCCGACGCCGCCGTGATCAAGGTCGACATGAAGGCCGGCGACCTCGCCTCCGGCGTCACCTACGTCGACAAGAACACGGACCAGACCCGGGAAGCGAAGGCCGACGTCGTCGTGCTCTGCGCCTCGACCCTGGCTTCGACCCGCATCCTGCTGAACTCGGCGGAGGGCGGCCTCGCCAACGAGAGCGATTGCCTCGGGCGCTACGTGATGGACCACATCTACGCGACCGGCGTGCGCGGCGTCCTGGAGGCGAGGGCCGGCGCTCAGCCGGAGCGCGCCAACCGGCCGAACGGGATCTACATTCCCCGCTTCCAGAACCTGAAGGACCCGGCGACGAAGAACCCGAACTTCATCCGCGGCTACGGCTACCAGGGCGGCGAGAACATCACCTCCTGGCAGCACGGCAACGGCATCCCCGGCTTCGGCGCGGACTTCAAGAACGCGGTCCAGTCGAGCACCGTCTCCACGATCGGCCTCGGCGGCTTCGGCGAGATCCTGCCGCGGCCCGAGAATCGGGTCACGCTCGATCCGGAGGTGACCGACAAATGGGGCGTGCCCGTGCTCCAGATGAACACCACCCTGGGCAGCAACGAGTACGCCATGGTCCAGGACATCATCGAGGAAGGCCGGGCGATGCTGGAGGCGCTCGGCTGCACGAACATCACCCAGAACACGGAGCCCGCGCCACTGGGCTCGGGGATCCACGAGGTCGGCACCGCGCGCATGGGCGACGATCCGAAGACCTCGTACCTCAACCAGTACCAGCAGTCCCACACGGTGAAGAACCTGTTCGTGATGGACGGCTCCTGCTACGTGAGCATCGGCTGCGTCAACCCGACCCTGACGATGATGGCGCTGACCCTGCGCTCCAGCGAGTACCTGCTCGACCAGCACCAGCGCGGAGAACTGGCATGAGCAAGCGGACGACACGACGCAAGGTCCTGGCGGCGGGAGCCGGCGCCTTCGGCTACGCCACGCTCCAGGCCGAGCCGATTCGCGCCGCGATCCCGGCCGTGGCCGCGTACCAGGCCGAGGGATCCACCTGGACACCGCGGCTGCTCAACCCGGACCAGGGCGAACTGCTGGCGACCCTCTGCGAGCACATCCTGCCGCGAACGGATACTCCCGGGGCGCGCGACGCCGCCGTCCACGAGTTCATCGACCTCGAACTCTCGCTCGCCGACGGCGACGAGCAACTCGCGGCGCTAGGCGGTCTGGACTGGATCGACCGGCGCGCGCAGCAGCTCCACGGTTCGTCCTTCGTCGGTCTCGACGCGGCCCGCCAGGTCGACATGCTCCGCGAGATCAGCGACGAACACGAGGCGCACCCTTCAGAACTCGTCGCCGGCGCCGCCTTCTTCAGCGACCTCAAGCGACGCACCCTGTTCGCGTTTTACACGTCGAAGGTGGGCCGCACCGAAGCTCTCGGGCTGCCGGACCGCGTACGCGTGGAGCGCTTCCGCGGCTGCCAGGACTGACCCGACGAGAGCCACATCCAGCTAGAGTCCGAAACGGTTCACCGAAGTTCCAGTCAGCAAGGAGACCGCCATGTGTGACGACACAACCAATGCCGAGAACGCCAGGTACCTCCACGGCAAGCGGATGACCCGCCGGGAGTTCGGGGCCGTCTCCGCCGGCGCCGGGCTGGCGGTGCTGCTGCCGCGGCCGGCCGACGCCCAGAGCGTCACCGAGTCCGAGATCGAGATCACGACTCCTGACGGCGTCTGCGACAGCTACTTCGTGCACCCCGCGAGCGGCGCCCATCCCGGCGTCCTGATCTGGCCGGACGCCTTCGGCCTGCGGCCTGCGATACGGCAGATGGCCACGCGCCTCGCCGAATCGGGCTACTCCGTCCTGGCGGTCAACCAGTACTACCGGACGAAGAAGGCCCCCATCGCGGAAGGAACCAACTTCGCCGAGTTGCGCGAGACGCTGCTGCCGCTGATGCGGTCGCTGAGTCTGGAAACCAACGTGACGGACGCGAAGGCCTTCGTGGGCTTCCTGGACAACCAGTCGTCCGTCGACAGCGACCGGAAGATGGGCACGATGGGCTACTGCATGGGCGGTCCGATGACGATGCGGACGGCCGCCGCGCTGCCCGACCGGGTCGGCGCCGGCGCCTCCTTCCACGGCGGCGGCCTGGTCACCGACCAGCCGGACAGCCCGCACCTTCTCGTAGAAAAGATGACGGCCCACTACCTGTTCGCGATCGCCGAGAACGACGACCAGAGGCAGCCCGAGGCGAAGGACGTGCTGCGCGAGACCTTCGAGGCCGCGGGCCTGCCGGCCGAGATCGAGGTCTACGAGGGCGCGATGCACGGCTGGTGCCCGCCCGACACGCCGGTCTACCACGAGGCCCAGGCGGAGCGGGCGTGGAGCCGGCTCCTCGCTCTCTTCGACCGGGCCCTGGCGTAGCGCGGAAAGCGGCATCTCGGTCAGCCGCCGCGCGCGGTGGCCCGACCGCCTGCCGCCTCCACCGCCAACTCGATGATCACGATCTACCACGTACCGCGCACCCGCTCGGCGCGCGTCATCTGGCTCTGCGAGGAACTCGGTCTTCCCTACGACGTCGTCCCGGTCGACTTCAGCCCGGAGTACCGGAAGTCAACCGAATGGCGTCGCCTCAACCCGATCGGCAAGGTGCCGGCCATGACGGATCTGGACGCGGAGGGCAACCGCTTCACCATGATCGAGTCCGGCGCGATGGTCCACTACATCCTGGAGCGCTACGGGGAAGGCCGCCTGCAGCCACCGGCCGGCACGCCGGAGAGCGCCCTGTTCCTGCAGTGGTCCTGGTTCGCCGAGGCGAGCCTGGCCCGGCCGCTCGGCGACATGGTCCACCACCGCATCCTCAAGCCGGAGCCGGAACGCATCCCGGCCGTCGTCGAGGACGGACAGGCGAGAGCCGAGATCTGCCTCGACGCCGTCGAGGCAGCGCTCGATGGCCGCGACTACCTGCTGGGCGACGAACTGACCGCCGCCGACATCATGATGGGCTACTCGCTGGGTCTGGCGCAGCGACTGGGCGTGCTCGATGAGAGGTACCCGAACGCCGTCGCCTACATGGACCGGCTCGAAGCCCGGCCGGGCTTCCAGGTCGCCTTCGCCGACGGCGAGCGATCAGGGCCCTTGCGCGACTGATCTGATCCTGGAACCCGCGCTCGGCGCCGCACGTCGGCGAAGACGCCAGTGCACCCAGTGCGGGCTACGCCGGCCGAAGTCAGTCGGACGTTAGCCAGGGGCGACGCCTCGGTTCCATCAGGATGTCGTCCGCTACGCCCGGTTTCCCGGCCAGCGGATGGTGCCAGCGAAGACCCTCGAAGCGGGTGAAGTCGCTGTCAGCCGTAGCCAGCTCGCAGCCGGCCTCCATGACGATCGCCGCGAGGTAGGCATCGGGCACGAGCTTGGCGGCGACTGTATAGCGTCGGCAAAGACCGTCGAAGATCTCCCAGTGCCTCGGACCCGGCCGTACCGGCACACACTGAGGCGGCTCAAGCAGCCTGGCAGCGCTGGCCAACGCTTCCCGTGTTCCGGTGGGTTCCCGGAAGGTCCGGCGGTTGGTCACGATCCTCACGAAGGAACTCAGCACCATCTCCGACATGCCGTAGGCCGAGCCCGAGTTCACCAGCCAGTCGAGCCACTCACGGTACGGTTCATGCTCCTCCATGTCCTCGCGGTGCGCGTAGACGAGGACGTTGACGTCAGGAACGATCACGCAGTTCCAGGAAGCGCTCGCTGTCCATCTCGTCGAGCTGGTCGGTCAGCCGGTCGCTCCTCACACCGGGTTGCAGGCCGCCCTTCCCGCCGGTCAGCAGTTCGACACGCTTCGCCGGCGCGCGCCGTTCACCCCGCGCCAGCACCTCACGGAGCCCCTCGTCGATCAGAGACGTGAGCGTCCGCCCCGTACGCGTCGCGTAGCGCTTCGCTTCCGCCAGCAGTTCGTCGTCGAGCCGTACCGTGGTGCGCATGCAGGCGACGCTACAGCGGTGTATGTCGGTATGTCAATCGGCTCTCGACACCGCTCGTACCGCAGCCTCCCGCAGGTTCTCCGGAGACACGACGTACAGGTACTCCCTGTTCCGCAGGTGGCTCACGCGGCCGACCTTCTCACCGCTCGGGTTGAAGACGCCGATCTGCGCACCGACGTACCGCCGGTAGTCGCTCTCGATCACCTGGACCTCGCCGCGCCGGGCCAGGATCGCTTCCATCTCCTCGCGGCCGACGAAGCCCTCGTCGCTGAAGGAGACGACGAGGTACGGCGCCCGAACTCGATCGACGATCCGTTCCCACGCCGCGCGGAACCTCCTCTTGCTGTTGAAGTCGCTCTTGCGCTCGCGGCAGTCGACGCGCTTGCAGGCGACGCCGTAGTGCTCCGGTTTGTCCCAAAGCACCAGGCTCTCCCAGACGTGGTAGTTGCCCAGGTAGCTGTGCTGGTTGTACGGCGGATCGAGATAGGCGACGTCCGCTTCGAGCACGTCCACCGCCTCGGCCGCGTCCCTGCGGTGCGCCTTGCCCTTGCCGGCCACGGCGCGAGGCGCGATCTCAGGCAGCCGGAGCTCCAGGTCGTTGGAAGCACGCGGAGCCCACTGCTTGAGAAAGGCCATCTGCACACCCGTCGTGCTGTCGACCCGGTCGGCCGCCTCCATCAGGGAGACGAGCACGATCGCCCGGAGCTCCGGGTCGAGGTCCTTGCGCTCGATCTCCTCGCGGATCGCGTCGACCCTCGCGCCGTTCTTGGGCTGCAGGTAACGGCTTTTCTCGCAGAAGACCTCGGTGAAGTAGCCCGCCGACGGCGGCAGCCGGTTGAACTCGTCGATCAGCAGCCGGGCCTGCCGGAGCTGCCCGGGCGTGCCGTCGGCCTCCACGTAGCAGCGGGCGATCGCCTCGCCGCAGGACAGGTAGTCGTTCGCCAGCACCCGGTACCCACGCCGCTTGAGCGCGTCGCCCACCCTCGACGTGCCCGAGAACAGGTCGAGCACCGTGCAGGCCGGCCGAAGCTGTTCGACGATGCCGGCGATCAACGGCACGAACTGCCGTTTGGAACCGAGGTACTTGATCGGCATGACTGGTGTCGCCCTATTGTCGCCGCTTCGCGGCGCGCGTTCCTGGCCGCCTCCGGCGGCAGCGGGTCAGATGACCCGCGTACCCAGCCGGCGAGGGCGCCGGCGCACCTGGTTCCCGCGGCGCCAGCTCCTAGGGGGCCGAAACGTCGTACGCCAGCAGTTCGTCCCAGTTGCGGATGTAGAGCACGCCGTTGCTGACCACCGGATGGGCCCAGCTCGGGCGACCGAGGTTGTCCACGCTGAAACGGCCTCGTTCCAAGTAGCCGTCGGGGCTCGCTTCCGCCAGGCCGGCGAGGTGCCTCTCACCGAGGAGGAACAGCTTGCCGTCGGCCAGGGTCAACGAACCCTTGCCGACGCTGCGGTCCCGCCAAACGGTTTCGCCGGTTTCGAAGTCCACGCACGCGAGGGCGCTGCCGAAGAACCCGTAGAGATGTCCCTCGTGGAGCACGACGCCGCCGTGGTGGTTCCGTAGGCGCGACTCGAACCACGCCTCGGCGGTGCTCACGTTGTCGCCGGCGACCCGCAGGCGGAGCGCGCCGCCGCCGGTGCCGTAGTCCGATGTGTAGAAGACGAGGCCGTCCGCGTAGATTGGCGTCGCCGCGTTCGCCGTGCGGTTCGCCGGTTCGCGGTAGTGCCAGAGCAGTTCGCCGTCCGAGGCCCGCACGCCGACGCCGGCCCGCGCCGTGAAGCCGACGATCGCCCGCAGCGGCTCGCCACCGTCCTCCAGGTCGACGGCGATGAGCGACGAGTAGCCGGCCCGATCGGTCAGGCCGGTGCTGGTCCACACCGTGGCGCCCGTCTCCCGGTCGAGGGCCGCGATCGCACCGTCGTCGCCGCCCGGCATCACGACGACCCAGTCGCCCTCGACGAGCGGCGACTCGCTGATCCCCCAACTGATGTTCCGCTGGTCGAAGTCCCGGAGGATGTTCCGCTGCCATGCCACCCTCCCGTCCGTGAGACGGATGCGCGCCAGGTCCCCCGTGCCGGTCAGCGCATAGAGCGAATCACCGGCTACGGTCGGGGTACCGCGCGGGCCGTTGCCCCTGCCGTCCCGCAGCCGAGGACCGAGTTCGCGTTCCCAGCGGGCGCCGCCGTCTGCCGCATCGAGGGCGAAGACGAGACTTCGACCGCCGCGGGTCCCCTGGACGTAGAGCGAGCCCTCGACCACCGCGACGGTGCCGTAGCCCTCGCCCAGGCCGTCGATGCGCCACACCAAGGGCGGTCCTCCGGCCGGCCAGCGGCCGGCAAGGCCGGTCTCGGTCGAGACGCCGTCACGGCCGGGACCGCGCCACTGGGGCCAGTCCTCGGCTGCGGCCGGGAGAGGCGCCACCAACGCTGCGATCAGCGACAGAACGACACCAGCCGAAACAGCGGAAACGGCACCGGCCGCACACCGGGGGCGCCGACCGCAACGCCGGCTCCGCCCGAGTGACCAGTTCCACGCAAGCCTCATCGCTTGGACACTCTGCTCCGTCGAGCCTTCCCCGTCAACTGCCGTACGCTCCGCTTCCATGTCTCCAACTAACCGGCAGCCCATCCTCGTCTGGTTCCGGCGGGAGCTGCGACTGACCGACAACCCCGCGTGGTCGTGGGCCGCCGAGAGCGGACGGCCCGTCATTCCCGTCTTCGTGTTCGACGAGGAAGAAGGCGAACGGCCGATCGGCGGCGCGTCGCGGTGGTGGCTGCACGGCAGTCTCGAAGCGTTGGACCGGACGTTGCGTCGCCAGGGCAGCCGGCTCGTTCTCCGGCGCGGGACGGCCGGCCGGACGATCGCCGGGCTGGCCCGGGAAATCGGCGCCTCGACGATCGTCTGGAACCGGCTCTACGAACCGGCGATCGCGCGACGCGACGAGGAGATCGAGGAACGCTGCGCCAGGGCTGGTCCCGAGACGCGAACGTTCCAGGCGAGCCTCCTGTTCGAGCCGGACGACATCCGAAACGGCAGCGGCCAGCCGTACCGGGTGTTCACACCGTTCTGGCGCAAGTGCCTGAAGCACGAGTTCGGCCCTCCGGTTGCCGCTCCGCCCCCGACCGAGGCGCCGTCCACCTGGCCGGCGAGCGACGATCTCGAAAGCTGGGACCTCCGGTGCTACCAGCCGGACTGGGCAGCAGGTTTCCGCGAAGTCTGGCAACCCGGAGAGGAGAGCGCGCGGCGACGTCTCACGCGCTTCCTGAAGGACGCCGCTGGCCGCTACGACCAGGATCGCGATCTGCCGGCCATCGAGGCGACCAGCCGGCTGTCGCCGCACCTGCACTTCGGCGAGATCGGTCCCCGCCAGGTGGCCGCCGGAGCGCGAACGCTGCCCCCGGGGCCGGGCCGGGACAAGTTCCTGAGCGAACTCGGCTGGCGCGAGTTCAGCCACCATCTCCTCGCCCACAACCCGGAGATGGGGATCCGCAACCTCCGACCCAGCTTCGACCGCATGCCGTGGCGCGACACACCAGCCGATCTGAAGCGCTGGCAGCGCGGCCAGACCGGCTGTCCCATCGTCGACGCCGGGATGCGCGAACTCTGGACCACGGGCTGGATGCACAACCGGGTGCGGATGCTCGTCGCCTCCTTTCTGACCAAGCATCTGCTGATCCACTGGCGGCACGGCGCGGACTGGTTCTGGGACACCCTGGTCGACGCGGACTGGGCCAACAACAGTTGCGGCTGGCAGTGGACCGCGGGTAGCGGCGCGGACGCGGCGCCCTACTTCCGCATCTTCAACCCGGTCGCCCAGTCGCGGCGCTACGACGCCGCGGGCACGTATCTCAGGAGGTGGCTGCCGGAACTGCGGCGCCTGTCGGACCGTGCGATCCACGCGCCCTGGCTGGCGCCGGAGGCCGTGCTCGCGAAGGCAGGGGTTCGCCTCGGCGAGAGCTATCCGCTGCCGATGGTCGACCACGCCACGGCACGCCGGCGGGCGCTGGACGGCTGGCAGACCCACGTCCAGGGACGACCCGCGGCCACCGGAGCGTGACCGGCCTGGCTGGCGGCTCTAGCCTGCGGCGTCCCGTTTCTTCCGCGGCGGCTGCAACAGAAAGGCGACCACCGAGCCGGCCAGGGTGACCGCGGCAATCGTCAGAAACGGAACGGCGTAGGTGCCCTGGGTGTCGAACGCCCAGCCCGTGACCGCGGGTATGGTGGCGCCGAAGCCGGCGCCTACGGCGAACCGGACCCCGGTCGTGGTCGCGAAGGCGCGGCGACCGAAGAAACGGGCAAAGGTCGCTGCCTGGCAGATGTAGGCCATACCGAACCCCAGACCGAGAAGGATCAGGGCGACGCGCGCCTGGCCCGGGGTGCGGACGAACAGCAACAGCCCCATCCCCGTTCCCTCCATCGCCAGAGCGAAGCCAAGCAAACGCGGTGGCGAGATCCTGTCGCCCAGCGCGCCGCTCGCACGCCCGAAGATGCTCACGAAGACCATGAGGGCAAGAAGCGCCCCGGCATCGCCGCGCTCGAATCCGACGTCCTGAAGGTGAAGACGACCGTGGTTTGCAAGCACGCCCCAAGGGACCGCGTAGCCGAGTCCGCAGAGCACCATCAAGGCGAACTGGGGTGTCCGCACGGCCTCCTTCGCGACCCACTGATCAGGGGTCTGTGCGCCGGTCCGCGCTACCGCTGCCTGAAGCTGACCCAACGAACGGGCGCCGTCCCGTAACTGGCCCATCGATTCGGGGGAGTTACGCAGGACCAGGAAGGACAGAACACCCAGCGCCGCACACAGCGCCGCGATAAGCGCCCAGCCATCGCGCCAGCTTCCGCCCCGGTCGAGAAGGGCATTGTCAACGTAGTAGATCGCCGGCGCCATGACGCCGGCCGCGATCAGGAGGAACGCCATGGCCGTCGCGCGCCATCGGAGGAACCAGTTTGTCGCCAGGGTCTGCGTTGGCAGAACCGTCGAGAAGGTGTGCGTAAGGCCCGCGAGCACGCCGAAGTAAAGCAGGACATCCCAGCGGTCCTGGGCTCGGCTGGTCAGATAGTAGGCGGCGCCGCAGGACAGGAAACCGGCCGTGAACACGAGACGAGGGCCGAAGCGTGTCAAACAGACGCCGATGAGCGGCGCTACTGCGCCGCCGCAGAAGGACCAGATGCCGAATGCCCAGCCACTGTCGGCCCGGGTCATCTCAAGGTCCGTGAGCATCTCCGGCAGGAAGAAGCCCCAACTGTAGAAAGGCGCCGCGCCCAGCCCATAGATGAGCCAGGCGAACGGGAGCATCCGCCAACCGTAGAAGCTCCAGTTGATCCGCGACGAACCACTGGGGTTTCCGCCGGTAGGGGAACGGAACTCGCTTCCGGCGCCCCCGTTTCCGGCCCCCACTGGATCGTCCCTTGCCGGCCTAGGGGCCCGAGGCTCCGCCGGTTAGCAGCGCCTCACAACCGGTGCCGTCGAGCAACCCGTCTACCACCGACCGGTCTTCAGCCGCCAACTCCCCGTACCGTTCCCGCAACCACATCAGGCACTTGCCCTGGTACGGGAACGGCTTCTGCACCCAGGGCCGGCCGTCGATTTCGCACTCGACGCGCTCGGCGCCGGCCATCAACGCCTTCGCGTTGGCCAGCAGGAACGGGACGTAGACGCGGCCAACCTCGCCAAGCAGCGCGCGCAACGTCTCGGGAAGCTCACGGTCGACCCAGTCGTCGGCTGTGGGTTCGAGGCCCGACAGATCCTCCACCCGGTCTACCCAGGCGTAGACCCGCGGCGCCACTTCCAGGGTGACCGCCATCGGCGTCGGATCGAAGGCCGCGAGCTGCGTCAACTGGCCGAAAAACGCGAAGTCGGAAGCGCCCGGACGGTTGCCCATCAGGAACTGCCGCTCCGTCAGGTGGTCCCGGAAGAGCTCCAGGATGCGGCGGTAGCTCGCCTCGATCACGGGGCCCGTCGTCTCGTTCGAGCCCACCACCCAGAGCCGCGAGATCTGGCGTTCTGACACCGTCTTCGCCGCCTGCTGGAACTGCTCCTCGGGACCTTCGACCCGCCGCCAGCGGGGCAGGATCTGGCCGGCCTTCTCGATGTCGGCCTCGTAGACCCAGCGATAGTGGAACATCGCCTTGGTCAGCCACTCGTCGCCGAAGTCCTCGAGCAGATAGTCGATGAACCCGGCGACCGGGTCAGGCGGAATCACCGACCGTCCCTCGAACTCCCGCTCGAAGCGCCGGATCAGCGGCGTCGAATCGACGACCGCCTCGATTTGGCCCTCCGCGTTCGGCAGATAGAACGTGGGAAGCAGCCGGACCTTGGCCGCCGGCAGGTCCTCACGGCCGTCGGCGCCCGAGATCAGGAAGCGGTACGGGATGCGCCGGTAGCGCAGCACCGCGCGCATCTTCCGCGTGTAGGGCGACCCGGGGGCGCCCATGAAGGTCAGGGACTGCGGCGACGGTTCGGACATCAGGAACGGCGACGGATCATACCCGGCCGCCCCGCAGCCGCCGACTTCGGTCTACGCCTGGAAGTTCCAGAGTTCGTACGCGATGAGCCAACTGCCGTCCGGCTCGCGCCGCATCAGCCGCATCCAGTGTCCGAGCGTGTCCGTCCTGGGCGATCCGTCGTTCGGAATCACACCCAGGGCGAACGTGCCCATGACGTAGGCCAACTCTCCGCTGAACACCGTTTCGTCGACGTGAAGCTGCACGTCCAGGCTGCCGGTCTCGAAGAACTGCGAGATGTTCTGCCGGATCGTCTCGCGGCCGCTGATCGGGGGACCTTCCGGCTGCATGCGGACCGCGTCCGAGGCGTAGAGCTCCGCCATCGCGTCCGCGTCGCCCGTGTTCAGCGCGACCATGAACTCGCCAACGAGGGCGTTGAGGGCGTCCTCGTCGCCGCGGCTGGGTTCGACCGCGTTCGGATCCTCGGCCACCTCCTCCTCGACCGGCGGGCAGGCAACGACGACGAAGCCGACCAGAAGGACAGCCAGCAGGCTGATCCCGGGACGCTCATGCCAGCGAGTCGCTCTCTTCATGATCAGCCCTCCTCCTGCGGCATCGCGTCCGCCGGCATCTGGCCCGGCGGATGATCCCGATTCGAGATCTCCCGCGCGATCAACCAGGAGCCGTCTTCTCCGCGGCGCATCATGTCCATCCACTTGCCCACTTCCTGGTAGACGACGGACGAATCCTCTTTCGAGGTGAGCGTGAGAGCGTACGTGCCCCGCACGAAGGCCAGATCGCCGCTGTAGTCGCTGTCGTCGACGCGAAGCTGCATGTCCCAGTCGGTGTCGGCGTAGTCCGCGGCGGCGAACAGCCGGATGGCGTCCCTGCCCTCGATGCGCCGGCCGTCCGAAGGAAGCCGGATCGCGTCTTCGGTGTAGAGCACCGCCAGTCCATCCGCGTCGCCCCGGTTGACGGCCTGAAGGTACTTGGCGGCCAACTCGCCCAACGCGGCCTCGGCCTCGGCCCTCGGGTCCACCTCGGGGGCGGGCGGCTCTTCCGGAGGCGCCGCGCAGCCCGCGGCGAGAGCCAGCAGCGAGCAGAGCACAAGGGTCGCAGAGATCCTCCGAGGTGTTCCTCGTTTGCCCATTCCGGACCTCCTTTCTGCGGCGGAGCCGCTGTCTCGATGTCGCTCGTCCCCTGTAACTGCTAAGGGTAGCACCTGAAATCCGGCTCGAACGACCTCCGCTGGTCCGGTCTCCACAGGGCGGGCGGATTAGGCTTCCTAGCTTCCGGAGTCCGTCTTGACGCGCAACCTCTCCTCCTTCCTGGCCTCGGCAGCCGGCCTGATCGCCGGCGCGCTGGGTTCGCTGCCCTGGCTCGCCGGATCGTTCACCGTCGTCCAGCCCGACCTCGCGCGACTGCTGTTGATCGCCGCGCCGGCCGGCGGAGCGGTAGCAGCGCTGGCGGTCCTCGTCTTGCGTCAGGGCCATCCCGCGGTCCGCATTGCGACGGGGATCCTCGGCCTGCTGGCGGTGGCCTCGAGCCCCGCCTTCACGAGGATCCTGGCCGATCAGGCGCCGGCCGAACCGCGCGTTGCCGGAGTCGTGGACTCGACCACGGCCGCGCCGACAGCGGATCGGCTTCGGATCCTCCAACTGAACGCCTGGCACGGCTACCCGGACCCCGGCGGCCGCCTCGTCGTCCAGGAGAGTCCCTCCGATCGGTCGATCCGGGCCGGCCGCCTCGTGACGGAGGTCTCGCGGCTGCAACCCGACGTCGTCGTCCTGCAGGAGGCCTGGTGCACGGTGGGCGAAGGCTGTCTCGCCGACCGCCTGGCCAAGGAAATCGGCTTCCACGCCGTCTACGCCCGCGCCAACGGCTCGCTCCGTTGGCTGGGCTTCGAGGAGGGTTCGGCCATCCTCAGCCGCTATCCCATCGACGACCCCGACGTGTGGCGGCTTGCCCCGGACCGCGACGCTTTCGAGCGCCGCATCGCCCTGACCGCGCGGATCGACCACCCCGATCTGGCCTTCGAGCTGGTCGGTGTCCACCTCGCCAACGGCGACGCCGACCTCGCCGGCACCCAGGCAGCGGATCTCCTGGAGCGCATCGTCGCCCGGCCGGAGCGTCCCGTCCTGATCGCCGGCGACCTGAACCTGCCGGGGGACCATCCGGCGCTGGCCCGCTTTCGGGAAGCCGGCTACCGCGATCTCCTGGAGGGAGGCATCGACCACGTCCTGCTCGACGCCGGCAACCCCGGCTGGTGGCCGCTCTGGATGGAGTGGGCGGAGGCAGATTCGATCTCGGATCACCCGGGCATCCTCGTCGAGCTTCAGCTACCGGTCCCTCCCGGCGCCGACGACTGGTCCGGCGACTGGCGTGCCGCCACCCCCGCGGAAGTCGGCCTCGACTCCGAACGGCTGGAGAAGGCTCTCGAGCGGATCGGCGAGCTCGACGGGCTGCAGGGCGTCCTCGTCGCTCGCCACGGCAGGCTCGTGGCCGAACGCTACTTCCGCGGCGCCGCCGGCCACCGGCCGCACAACCTGAAGTCAGCCTCCAAGAGCGTCCTTTCGGCTCTGGCCGGTCTGGCGATCGAACAGGAACTGCTGGACCTCGACCAGGAAATCGCCGCCGTGCTGCCGGAAGGCCGCGAACTCGACGACCCGGACAAGCGGGCGATCACGGTGCGCCACCTGCTGACGATGACTTCCGGTCTCGAGTCGACCAGCTTCGGCAACTACGGCTCCTGGGTCGCGTCGCGCAACTGGGTCCGAGCCGCGCTCAACCGCCCGTTGCAGGCGGAGCCGGGAACCCGCTTCTCGTACAGCACGGGCGGCACCCATCTGCTCTCGGCGACCCTCTCCCGCGCCGCCGGCCGGAGCACCCACGACTTCGCGCGCCGGCACCTCTTCGACCCGTTGGGAATCGGCCCTTCGGCCTGGGCGCGTGACCGGCAGGGCATCCACGTCGGCGGCAACAACCTCTCCATGCGGCCGCGCGACATGCTGAAGTTCGGTCAGCTCTACCTCAACCGCGGCCGTTGGGGCGGCGAGCAACTGCTGCCCTGGCAGTGGGTGGACCAGTCGACCCGCCCCGCCGGACTCGCCGCCCCACGGGGGCGCGGCCGGATCTACGGCGGCTACGGCTACCTGTGGTGGCTCAGGGGGCCGCGGGAACGGGGCGCCTACATCGCCAGCGGCTACGGCGGCCAGTACATCTACGTCTCTCCGACCGAGGACATGGTCGTCGTCGTCATCTCGACCGAGGTATCGAAGGGACGCGGCTGGCGCGGCGATCTGTTCGGGACCATCCGCGAGGGCGTGACGGGAAGCGTGATCGACCGCTACGCAAGGTCGACCCGCGTTGTAGACTGAACGGTGTTCCAATGAACCCGAAACCGAGGTTTCCGCCGCGCTCGGGCGTCGCGATCCTGGCCGCACTGTTACTCGGCGCGGGAGCGGCTGCCGCGTCGGAACTCGCCCCGGAGGATCTCGAGTTCTTCGAGCAGAAGATCCGCCCGATTCTGGTCGAGCACTGCTACACGTGCCACAACAGCACGGAGATAGCGGAGAGCGGACTTCGGCTGGACTACCGCGGAGGCATGCTCGAAGGCGGCATGCGGGGCCCGGCGATCCAGCCCGGTAACCCCCGCGGCAGCCTCCTGCTGCGGGCCATGCGGCACCCGAGTCTCGACTTCCGGATGCCCCTGGGTGGAGCGAAGCTGCCCGACGACGTGGTCGCCGACTTCGAGCGCTGGATCGAGATCGGCGCTCCCGACCCGCGGGACGAGCCCCCCTCCGCGGACGCGCTCAGGGAGGTCACGTCCTGGCAGGCAACGCTGGAGCAACGGAAGAGCTGGTGGAGCCTGCAGCCGATCACCCAGCCCGAACCTCCCGACGTCGCCGCCGCGGACTGGTCGCACAACGCGATCGACCGGTTCCTCGCCCGCGGCATCGCCGACGCCGGGCTCGAGCCGGCGCCGCTTGCTGAACCGCGCATCGTGATGCGGCGACTTTCCTACGTGCTGACCGGCCTGCCGCCGACGCCCGCCCAGGTCGACGACTTCGAGCGCCGCGCCGCCATCGACCGGGACGCCGCGGTCGCGGACGAAGTCGACCGGCTGCTCGCCGACCCGGCCTTCGGCGAACGCTGGGCCCGGCACTGGATGGACTGGGTCCGCTACGCCGAGACGCACGGCAGCGAGGGCGACCCACCCGTGCCCTACGCCTGGCGCTACCGCGACTACCTGATCCGGGCTCTGAACGCCGACGTACCCGTCGACCAGTTGATCCGCGAGCACCTGGCCGGCGACCTGCTCGACGAGCCGCGGATGAACCCCGAACTCGGGATCAACGAGTCGGCCATTGGCATCGCCCAGTACCGCTTCGTGCTGCACGGCTTCGGCCCTACCGACGCCCTCGACGAACAGGTTCGCTTCACCGAGAACCAGATCGACGTCGTCTCCAAGGCGTTCCTGGGGATGACGGTCGCCTGCGCCCGCTGCCACGACCACAAGTTCGACGCGATCAGCCAGACCGACTTCTACGCCCTGTACGGCACGATGGTGAACGGCCGTCCGGGGGTTCAGACGATCGACGACGAAGCGCGCCGAAACGCCCACCGGGCCGACCTGATCCGGCTCAAGGGCGAGTTGAGGCAGGTGCTGGCCGAGGCATGGCTCGAAGCCGCCGCCGAGGTGCCGGCCCGGCTGCAGCAGCCGGACGGCCCGTGGGCCGCCGCACTCACGGGCGGCCAGTCGCCCTACGACCCGCTCTACGCCTGGGTCCGGGCAGGCCGGATCCGTGGCCGCGGGGCCTTCGCGAAGCAGTGGCAGGAGCTGGCCGCCGCCCACGAACGGAGCAGGCAGCAACTCGAGACAAGGCGACAGGCGCCCGCCGTCCAGCGTTGGGACCTGAGCCGAACCGAGGACGTCGAGCAGTGGTACCGGCACGGCAACGGCCTTCCCGAAGCGAAGCCGCAGGAAGCCGGTAGCTACGAAGTCACTCAGGGCGGCGGGACGATCGTCGCCGACATCCTGCCGGGCGGCGTTTACACGCACTCGCTCACGAATCGCCACAACGGGACCTTCTCGTCGCCGCGGTTTCTCATCGGGACCAGGCAGAAACTGGCGGTGCGGATCGCCGGCCGCGGCGGCGCCGTCGCGCGCTACGCGGTCCAGAACTACCCCCAGCGCGGGGAGGTCCATCCGATCGAGACCCTCTCGGACGGCGAATGGCGCTGGCAGCACTGGGATCTCGATTACTGGGACGACGACCACGCCTACATCGAGCTGGTGACGGCCGCCGATCACCCGATGACCGGTGAGAGTTCCGGCGGGCGCTCGGACCGCTCGTGGTTCGGGATCACCGAAGCGGTCGTGCTCGACGAAGACGGCGAGCTACCCCGCGACCAGCCAGCCGAGTTCACGGCGCCGCTGTTCGAGATCGAGGGAGCGCCGGGCGACCGCGGCGAGCTGGCGGCCCGCTACGGCGAAGCGGTCCGCGGCGCCGCCGAGGCCTGGCGCGACGGTTCGATGACCGACGCCCAGGCCCGTTTCCTGGCGAGCTTCGTGCGCCGCGGCCTGCTGCCGAACGACCTCGGCGATGTCCCGGAAGCGCGTCCGATCGTCGACAGGATCAGGCAGCTCGAGGAGGCAATCCCCGTGCCGACCCGCTCCCCCGCGGTGCTCGCTGGCCCGCGCTTCGATCAGCCGCTGATGGAGCGCGGCAACCACCGGCGGCTTGGCGAGCCGGTGCCCCAGCGCTTCCTCGAAGCGATCGACCCCGAGCCCTACGCCGGGTCGGTCCACCCGCGGCTTGCCCTGGCCGACAGCGTCCTCGACCCCGGCAACCCGCTCACGGCCCGCGTCATGGCGAACCGCCTCTGGACCCATACCTTCGGCCGCGGCATCGTCGCCACGCCGGACAACTTCGGGCAGATGGGCGAGCTGCCGTCGAACGCCGCCCTCCTCGATCACCTGGCGACGGCGCTGCGGGAGGACGGCTGGTCCCTGAAGAAGTTCGTGCGGCGGCTCGCCTCGACCCGGGCCTTCCAGCTCGAGTCGACGCCGTCGGAAGCCGCCCGTGAACGGGACCCGCGGAACGACCTCCTCTCCCACGCCCATCTGCGCCGCCTGGAGGCCGAAGCGGTGCGCGACTCGATGCTGATCGCCGCCGGTGAACTCGAACCGGTGACAGCCAGCGGGATCCTCCCGGAAACCGGCTGGTCCAACCGGCGCAGCGTCTACGTCCAGGTCATCCGGAATCAGCCGGATCCCCTGCTTCACACCCTCGACCTGCCGACCCCGGTGACAACCAAGGGCCAGCGCGACCAGACGAACGTGCCCGCGCAGTCGCTGCTGATGATGAACAACACCCAGGTCATGCATCTGGCCACTCGCTTCGCCGAGCGGATCGCCCGGGACCCCGATTTGCACAACGACCGGGAACGCATCGCCGCGATGTTCCGGCTCGCCCTCGGCCGGCCCCCGACCGAACCGGAACTCGGCGCGGCCAAGCAGTTCCTGGCGCAGGCCGTTGACCGGAAGCCCGCGCGGGAAGACGTGGAAACGTGGAGCGCGGCGGCGATGGAACGCCGCGAGGAGAGCGCCGGAATCCGCGACTTCACCGCGGACAAGACGCGCGGCGTGCTGCGCTTCTACCACCGGGCGTCGGCGCCCAGGGCGGCCGCCGCGTGGGAGTTCGACGACCCGCCCAAAACCGGCCGCGCCTACGACGCCTCCGGCAATCTGCCGCTCAAGCCGGGCCGCCACGTCCGCTTGCACGACGGCGCACTGTGGCTGGGGACGTCGGATGTCGTGACGTCGAAGCCGCTCCGACGGACACTGGACGAGTACACGCTCGAGGCCTGGGTAACCGGCCTCCCGGGCGACGCGGGCGCCGGCGACGCGCCGGTCCACCTGGTCCTGGCACGGGACCGCAAGGGCGCCTGGACCGCGTACCGGAACAGTGCCGAGGCCGACCCGGAGAGGGTCCGCCAGGAGCTTCCGATGAGCCTGGACGAGGGTCGCATCCGGCTCGCGGGCGCCGGAGACGCGCCGCTGGGCGTGCTTCAGGCTCGCCTCTACGACCGCGTCCTGGCCCCCGCCGATGTCGCGGCCTCGGCGCTCGGCAACATCGAAGCGCCGTCGGAAGCGGAGCAGGCGCGCATCTACCGCAGCAGTTGGTCCCGCATCGCGCGCCTCGAGGCGGAAGCCGACCAGCTCGAGCAGAGCGCCGGCGGCGGCAACGCCTGGCGCCAACTGGCGCACGCCATGTTCAACCTGAAGGAGTTCATGTACCTCCGATGAGCGATCACCAGTGTTCCCTGATGAGCCGCCGGCGAATGCTGGCCCAGGTCTCCACCGGGTTCGGCGCGATTGCCCTGAACGGCATGCTCGGTTCGGCGCTCCTGCCGGGACCCGCCCGCGGCGCTCCGCGAGCCCGCGCCAAGCACGTCATCTTCCTCTACATGTCGGGCGGCGTGTCCCAGGTCGACTCGTTCGACCCGAAGCCGCGGCTCGACCGCGATCACGGCAAGCCGATGCCGACGAAGATCGAGCGGACCCAGTTCAACGAGAACGGCAACATCTTCGCCTCGCCGTTCCCCTACAAGCAGTACGGCGAGAGCGGCATCCCCGTCAGCAGCATGTTCCCCCACGTCGGCGAGTGCGTCGACGACCTGGCCGTCATCCGCTCGATGACCAGCACGGTGAACGAGCATGCCCAGGGCAACTACTTCTTCCATACCGGCTTCCCGCTCGTCGGCCACCCGTCGGCCGGCGCCTGGGTGAACTACGGGCTCGGCACCGAGAACGAGAACCTGCCCGGCTTCGTCGTCCTCCAGAGCGGCCAGGCCGGCATCCCGCACGGCGGCGTCGGCATCTACAGCAACGGCTACCTGCCGGCCGAGTTCCAGGGCTCCATCCTGCGCGGCGACACGGACGACGCGGTCCAGAACATTCAGGCGCTCGAGGCTCCGTCGGCGCAGCGCGAGCGGCTCGACTTCGTCAAGGAGATGGACCAGGCCTTCCTCGAGCGGCTCGGCGGCCACGCCGATGTCGAGGCGGCGGTGCGCAACTACGAGACGGCGTTCCGGATGCAGGCCGAGGTGCCCGAACTCTGCGACATCAGCGGCGAGACCAGGGCGACGCGTGAGCTCTACGCGCTTGACCACCCGAACCAGACGACCGCGGACTACGGCCGCCAGTGCCTGCTCGCGCGGCGGCTGGTCGAGCGCGGCGTCCGCTTCGTCGAGCTGAGCTGCCTGCCGGAACCGACCGACGCGGGCCAGGCCGCGAACCCCTGGGACCAGCACACGGGTCTCGAGGTCGGCCACCGGAACATGGCGCTCCAGGTGGATCAGCCGATCGCCGGTCTGCTCAAGGACCTGAAGGCCCGCGGTTTGCTCGACGAGACGCTCGTCATCTGGGCCGGCGAGTTCGGCCGGACTCCGTTCCAGCAGGGCACCGACGGACGGGATCACAACCCGTTCGGCTTCTCGATCTGGCTCGCCGGCGGCGGTATTGCGGGCGGCACGATCCACGGAGCGACGGACGACCTCGGCTACCACGTCGTCGAAGACGAGGTCACGATCTACGACCTCTGGGCCACCGTCCTCCACCTCCTCGGCATCGACCACACCAACCTCACCTACCGCTACGGCGGCCGCGACTTCCGCCTCACCGACGTGCACGGCAATGTCGTGGAGCAGATCCTGGCGTAGGGCGGTGGTGCTGACCCGCCTGAGCCGGGACCGCAGGGGGCGGCCTCCATCGGACGTCGGTGCGCCGGCCTTCTGGCCGGCATCCGCCGGAGGCGGAATCCGGATTCTCGCCGCTGCAGTCGCGAGCGTGCTCTGCGCGACGACCGCAATCGCCCAGGATGACCCCAGCTACTACCGTGACGTCTGGCCCGTCATCCAGAAACGCTGCCAGGGATGCCATCAGCCAGCGCAGTTGGGTGGTGAGCTGAACCTGACCAGCTTCGACGGGCTCGCCGCGGGCGGGATGAGTGGTTCGGCCTACGTCGCCGGCAAGCCGGATGAGAGCCGGATGCTCAAGATGCTCCGGGGGGAGATCGAGCCGGCGATGCCGATGCGGGCGGAGCCGCTGGCGGAGGCGGAGATCGCTGCCATCAGTGACTGGATCGCGGCCGGCGCGCACGACGACACGCCGGACGAGATGCGGCTCGGCGCGGTGACCGGGCCGATCGTCTACGACCAGCCGCCTGTCATCACGGCGGTGGCCTACTCCGCCGACGGGGAGTGGCTGGCCGTGTCGGGCAACCGGGAGGTCCTGCTCCACCGTCGCTCGAAGATCGGCAGCGGCGACAGTCTGGAGGCCCGCTTCAGCAGCGTCTCGGAGCGCATCCAGGGGCTCGCCTTCTTGCGCAACGGTCGGCTGATCGCCACCGGCGGGACGCCGGCGCGGTTCGGCGAGATCCAGATCTGGGACGTCGAGGACCGGGAGCTCCGGGTCTCAAACATGCTCTGTCACGACACGCTGTTCGGCCTCGCCGTGTCGCCCGACGAACGCCGGCTCGCGATCGGCTGCGCCGATCACACGGTCCGTATCCACCAGGCGACCAGCGGCCGTGAGCTGCTGCGAATGAACCACCACGAGAACTGGGTGCTCGGGGTCGTCTTCGGCGGCGACGGCCGCCGCATCGTCTCCGTCGGCCGGGACCGGGCCGCGAAGCTGATCGACGCCTCGAGCGGCGCCTTCGTCGAGAACATCAACCTGCTGCGCGGCGAGCTGTCGGCCGTCGTCCGGAACCCGCGAATCGAGGCGGTCGTGATCGGCGGCGAGGACCGCGTGCCCTACTACTACCGCATGGACCGCGCCCGGAAGATGCTGATCGCCGACGACTCGACGCTGGTCCGGGAGTTCGAACGCCAGGACGGGGAGATCTTCGCGCTCGCGGTGGACCCGCGGGGCACACGTCTCGCGGTGGGAGGCGCCGCACCGTCGGTGCCGATCTACGACCTGGAGACGGGCGAACGGACCGCCACCGCCGCGGGACACCGCGCCGGCATCTACACGCTGGCGTTCGACCCGGCCGGCGACGAACTGGCCACCGCCGGCTTCGACGGTCGCTTGAGGCTGTACGGCGCGGCCGACGGCGAACTGCTGCACGAGTTCGTGCCGGTGCCGCTCGAGGGCGGCGGTCACCGTGAGACGACAGCCGGAGGAGCGCCGTGAGCACTCCACTGCAGTCTCGGATCAGAACCGCGTCCAGAGCCGGCCAGAAGGCCGGCGCACCGACATGCGACGAATCGACGCGCGCCATGAGTCGCTCGCTGCTTCGGAGTGCCTGCCTGGCGCTCGCCGCCATCGCCATCGCGACGGTCGCCGGCGCCGCGGGGCCGCCGCCGAATCTCGTCGACATGCATCCCCACGGCGGCCAGCAGGGGCGGGCCCTGCGGCTGGTCATCGAGGGCTACGGCGTCGCGGGCGAAATGGAGATCGAGAGCACCCTGCCCGGTTCGTTCGCCCGTCTCGGCGAGGCCGCCGACGAGGACCGGTTCCAGAAACGTCGGCGGCCGAACGACCGCAACCTCCAGGCCGCCGTCTTTCTCGTGGAGATCGACGCCGATGCCGCGCCCGGGCTCTACCCACTGCGCGCCGTCAGCGACGACGGCCTGTCGAACGCCCTGCTGTTCCGGGTGGACACCGTGTCCGAAGTCTCCGAGCGGAGTCTCCGCGACGGCAGCGCCGCCAGCGAGCCGCCACGCATCGATGCACTGCCGGTCGTGGTCAACGGCACGCTGGACGGAGCGGAACGGGACCGCTACCGCTTCCGCGCGGAAGCCGGCGAGCGGATCGTCCTGGAGGTCGAGGCGCGGCGCGTCGGCTCGGCAATCGACCCTGTGCTCCGCCTGCTCGACGGCGAAGGCAGCGAGATCGCCTTCAACCAGGAGGGACCCGGCATCGACGTCGACGCCCGCCTCGACTGGCGGCCGCCGGAGGCCGGGGAGTACGTCGTCGAAGTCCACGACGCCCGATTCAGCAACCAGAGGAGGAACTTCTACCGCCTCAAGCTGATCGCCGCCACGGACTACGAGTACGCCGACGCGGTCTTCCCGCTGGGGGCGCGCCGCGGAGAGGAGACGCGATTCGAGCTCAGCGGCGGCAGCGCGGCCGCCGCCAGGGAGATCGCCCGCGCCGTCGAGACGGAGAACGCCTTCGACGTCGTCGGCCCGCCCGTGGCCTCAAAGACCAGCTCGGCCCTGCCGTTCCGGGTGGTCGTCGGCAGCCATCCCGAGGTGCTGGAGGGTGACACGGCCGGCGACGAGGCACTCGACACCCCCGTGGTCCTCAACGGCCGGATCGACGACGCCGGCGAGGTGGACCGCTACCGGATCGCCGCCGAGCCGGGCCGGAAGCTCCTGATCGAAGTCGAGGGCGCCACGCTCGGCTCCTCCGACCTGTTCGGCGTGCTGACCGTCACGACGCCGGACGGCGAGTTCCTGGCGTCCTCCGGCGACGACATCCCGGACCCCGACACCTTCCGGCTGCTGTCTCCGACCGCCACCTCCTTCGACCCCTGGGTTCTGGTCGAGACGCCGGAAGGGGTGGACGAGCTGCACGTTACGGTCGAGGACCTGGTGGGGCGCGGCGGTCCGCGTTTCGGCTACCGGTTGACGGCGACCGCGAACGGCCCCGACTTCGAGCTGCGCCTGAGCACGGCCCAGTTGACGCTCAACAGCGGCGCTTCGAAGCCGATCGACGTCGGCGCCGTGCGCCGCGGCTATCTCGGCCCCATCCGCCTCCATGTCAAGGAACCGCCCGCCGGAATCGAGGCCCGGGACGGATGGATCACCCGGGAAGTGCGCGACCTAGACACCCGCACGCTGGCGCGCTCCGGCCGGATCCTGGTCACCGCCGACCTCGACGCTCCGCGCCGCCGCTTCGACCTCGAGATCTGGGGCGAAGGCGTGCTCGAGGACGGCACCGTGATCCGCCGGCGGGCGACCTTGCCGGGAAGCGTGACCAGCGTGCGCGCCGGCGACGGCCGCAGCTACACGACGGAGGCCGAGCGGTCGTTCAGCGCTCCGTGGCTGGAGAGCCGGCTGCCCGTGCTGCTCACCGGCAAGCCCGGGCCCCGGCTGACCACTCTGGAGCCGGCGACGGTGAGGCTGGTGAAGGGCATGCCGTTCGACTTCGAGTGGAAGTACGAGGCCCCGCCGGGCGAAGAAACCGCGACCAGACCGCCCATGGTCGTCAGTGCCCTGATCGGCGTGGGCGTGGGCGAGTTCCGGGTCGAGACGACCGAGAAGACCGACTACAACAAGCCCGAAGGCAGCAAACTGATCCGAAGCAGCGACGGCACCCAGCTCGACCGCTACACCGTGACCCTCACCGGCGAAGTCACGGCGGGCGGCCGCCCCGAGCGGCTCTACACGCCCGGCGTCACCCTCGAGATAGTCCCCGGCTACCGGATCGAGGTCACCGGAGCGACCGTCAAGTCCGGCCGAAAGGGCACGGTGGAAGGCGTCCTCCATCGCGAAGAGAGCTTCCAGCAGCCGGTTGAACTGCGCGCAGACGCGTTGCCCACCGGCGTCGTCTGCGAGGGCACCGAAGTCAAGGTCGAGGACGACGGCAAGTTCCGGCTCGCCTGCGAGGCGTCGGATGCGGTCGAAGCAGGGGACTACGACTTCCTGATCACGTCGTCGTCCTGGCTGGCCGGCGAACGAGAAGTCCGCTCCGCCTACACTACGGTGCCGGTGAGCGCGCGAATGGAGGTGAAGGGCAGATGAAACGTCTCGCTGGGTGCACCGCCACCCGAACCACTGGGTGCGCGGGTCTTCTGACCCGCATCAGGCGCGATGCCGCGCAGCGGCGAGCCCGTACCGCCTTCCTGCTCATCGCCCTAGCCGCGATGGCCCTGCCCGCCGGCGCCGCCACAACCCCCGTCGACCTCCTCATCCACCCCGCCGAACTCACCTTCGACAACCCCCGCGACTCCCGCAAGCTCCTCGTCACGGGCATCCTCGAAAGCGGCGAACGCATCGACCTCACCGGCGAAGCCGAAGTCGACACGACCAGCGCCCCCGTCGAGCGCGGCGACGACGGCTACTTCACACCGACCACTTCCGGCAAAGGCTCCCTCGCCATCCACGCCGGCGGCCTCGCCGCCACCGTACCGGTCACGGTCCACGCCGCCGCGACCGCCAACGCCGCACCCCCCGTCACCTTCGTCCGCGACGTCCTGCCCGCGATGAACAAGATCGGCTGCTCCACGGGCACCTGCCACGGCGCGGCCAAGGGCAAGAACGGCTTCAAGCTGTCGCTTCGCGGCTACGACCCGGAGTTCGACTACCAGTCGCTGCTGTACGACATGTCCGGCCGGCGCTTCAACCGCGCCGAGCCCGCGCGCTCGCTGATGCTCGCCAAGCCGACGATGCAGGTCGCGCACGAGGGCGGCCTGCGGCTCGACCACGGATCTCGTTACTACAATCAGATCCTCGACTGGATCTCCGGCGGCGTTCCCTACGGCGACCCGGCGACCGACCGGGTCGAGCGCCTGACGATCCATCCCGGCGAGGTCTTCATGCACCGGCCCGGGATGAGCCAGCAGACGATCGTCATGGCCCATTACGGCGACGGCAGCAGCCGCGACGTGACCCGCGAGGCCCACATCACGAGCAGCAACACGGAGACGATGGCGATCGAGGAAACGCCCTCCGGCCCCGTCGCCACGGGTCTGCGCCGCGGGGAGAGCACGCTGCTCGTGCGCTACGAGGGACAGTTCACGACCGCCCCGGTCACCGTCCTCAGCGGCCGCGAGGGCTTCGAATGGACCGCCCTGCCCCAGGCCAACTACATCGACGAGCTGATCGACACGAAGCTCCAGCGGATCGAGGTCCTGCCCTCGGCCGCGGTCGACGACGCGGCGTTCCTGCGCCGCGCCTCGCTCGACCTCACCGGCCGGATCCCGAGCCCGCAGGCGGTGCGCGCGTTCCTCGAAGACGACGCGGCGACCCAGGAGAAGCGGAACCGCCTGGTCGACGAGCTGATCGCGAGCGACGCCTACGTCGACCACTGGACGCTCAAGTGGGGCGATCTCCTGCGCAGCAACCGGAAGTTCATGAGCTACAAGGGCATGCTCACCTTCCGCGGCTGGCTGAGGGAGGCGATCGAGGAGAACCGGCCCTACGACCGGCTCGTGGGCGAACTGGTCACTGCCTCCGGCAGCACCCTCGACCAGCCGGCCGCCAGCTACTACCGCGCCGCCCGCGACCCGAAGGAGGCGATGGAGACCACGACCCAGCTCTTCATGGGTGTACGGATGGTCTGCGCCCAGTGCCACGACCACCCGTTCGAGCGCTGGACCCAGAACCAGTACTACGAGATGACCGCCTTCTTCGCCGGCCTCGGCGTCCGCCCGGGCTTCCGCACCGGCGAGGAAATCGTGTTCGACAAGCGCAGGGACAACGAGCAGTTGCACCCCAAGACGAACGCCGTCGTGCCGCCGAAGTACCTGGTGCCGGTCGAGGGCGCGCCGGACCTCGGCGAGGGCCTCGGACGCCGCGCCGCACTCGCGGAGTGGCTGACCTCGCCGGAGAACCCGTATTTCGCCCCGGCCATCGCGAACCGCGTGTGGAGCTACTTCATGGGCCGGGGGATCATCGACCCGGTCGACGACATCCGGGCCTCGAACCAGCCGGTCAACGCGGACCTGCTCAACGCACTGACCGCGGACCTGATCGAGAACGACTTCGACCTCCGCCACCTGATGCGGACGATCGCCACGTCGCGCGCCTACCAGGCATCGTTCCGCACGAACGAATGGAACGAGGACGACCGGATCAACTTCTCCCATCACGAACCGCGACGGCTCAGCGCCGAGCAGCTGGCCGACGCCGTCGCCCGCGCCACCGGCTCCCGCTTCGAGATCGACACCCTGCCCGAGGACTTCGACGCGACGGCCCTGCCCGACCCGCACGTGATGACGGCGAGCATGGGGATCGAGGGCTTCCTCGACCTGTTCGGCAAGCCGGACCGCGAAACCGCCTGCGAGTGCGAGCGGAAGACGGAGATGAGCCTGCCGCAGGCGCTGAGCCTGCTGAACGGCTCCGTCATCGCCGACGCGATCGCCGACCCGGAAGGCCGGGTGGCGAACCTGGTGCTCTCCGGCAGGGACAACGAGGAACTGATCGCCGAGCTCTATCTCGCCACCCTCGGCCGTTACCCCACGGACGATGAATCCGCGCTCGCCGAGGGTCACTTCGAGGCCGCACGCAGCCGCACCGCCGCCGCCCAGGACCTGATGTGGGCGCTTCTCAACTCGAACGCCTTCCTCTTCAACTCGTAGGAGACTCCATGCTCGTCATTCCAGGACAGTCCGGCCATACCTGCGACGGCCCGACCCGGCGGGAGTTCCTCCGCGTCGGCTCGCTCGGCATCTTCGGCATCTCCCTCAGCCAGACGCTCGCGCTCCGTGACGCGCACGCCGCGACCGTCGCTGCTGACGCCTTCGCCGGCGGCAAGGGCTTCGGCAGCGCGAAGTCCGTCATCCTGCTCTTCCTGCAGGGCGGCCCCAGTCACATCGACATCTGGGATCCGAAGCCCGACGCGCCCTCGAACATTCGCGGCGAGTTCGGCGCCATCGACACGAAGGTCGACGGCATCCGGCTCTCCGAGACGATGCCGCTGCTGGCCGATCAGGTCGACAAGTGCACCCTGATCCGCTCGATGAGCTACACCCCCAAGGGGCTCTTCAACCACACCGCGGCGATCTACCAGATGCTGACCGGCTACCCGCCGGACCGCGTCTCGCCCTCCGGCCAGCTCGAGCCGCCCACGCCGGCCGACTTTCCGACCGCCGGCTCCCACATCTCCAGGCTCAGGCCTCTCGACGACGCGATGCTCCCCTTCGTCGAGATGCCGCGGCCGCTCCAGGAGTCGAACGTGATCGGCAAGGGCGGCGCCGCCGGCTTCCTCGGCAAGGCTTACGACCCCTACCGCCTCTACCAGGACCCGAACCAGCCGATCGAACTCAGCGACCTGGAACTCCGCGAGGAGACCTCGCCCGAGCGCCTCGCCGGCCGCTTCGAGCTCCGCAAGGGCCTGAACGCCTCCCTGCCCGAACTCGAGAAGGCGGTCGCCGACTCCGCCCTCGACGAGTACTACGAGAAGGCCTACGACCTCGTCCTCTCCGGCAAGGCCCGCCAGGCCTTCGATCTGGCCAACGAGAGCGACGAGATGCGCGAGCGCTACGGCAAGAACACCTTCGGCCAGGGCGCCCTAATGGCGCGGCGGCTGATCGAAGCCGGCACGCGCTTCGTCCAGCTCAACTGGCCCGCGGTCGCCAACGGCAACCCCGAAGTCGACTCCTGGGACACCCACGCCGCGAACTTCGCCCCGCTCAAGAACCTGCACTGCCCCGTCCTCGACCGCGCGCTCTCGGCGCTGCTCTCCGACATGGACGATAGGGGCCTGCTCGACGAGACCCTCGTCGTCGCCGTCGGCGAGTTCGGCCGTTCACCCAGGCTGGGCGTCAGCACCTCCGGCAACAGCAACTCCCCGGACGGCCGCGACCACTGGCCCTACTGCTACACCGCCCTGGTCGCCGGCGCCGGCGTCTCCCGCGGCCAGCTCTACGGCGAGTCCGACGAGACCGGCTCCGCCCCCCGCGAGAAGCCGGTCCACCCGAACGACCTGCTGGCCACGGTCTACTACACCCTGGGGATCGATCCGGCGATGGAGATCCTGAATCACCTCGACCAGCCGCGGGAGCTGGTCAAGGGCGAGCTGATCCGGGGTTTGTGGGCGTAGGGTTACGCCGCAACAGCGCATTGGTCTGAACCAGCACGAATCACCGATGCCCAGTGAAGAGAATCCCGCCGAACGCGACCGGCTCCTCAAACTACTCGACTCGCTCTACGACTACGCAGTCGAGGGGATACCGCGGCTAGGCCAGAAGTCAGCCACAGAGATGGCTGATGCCTACAAGCTCGCGGATGACTACAGGAAACCGCCCCGCCAAGAGCCGCTCTCAACCGATGAAGCAGCGCGCCGACTGGTGCGTTGGCAGGTACTGAAGGCCGGCACTACCGGATTCGTGACGGGCCTCGGCGGTCTCATCACCATGCCTATAGGAGTTCCGGCGAACCTCGTGGGCGTTCTCTTCTTGCAGGTACGAATGATCGCAGCGATCGCTCATCTCGGAGGACACGACACCGGACGTGATGATGTCAGAACTCTCTGCTACGCATGCCTCTGCGGCAAGGCAGCGACAGACATCCTCAAGTCGACCGGCATTGAGATCGGCAAGAAACTGGCGGCCACTGCAATCAAGGCAATACCCGGCGACACGCTCATTGGAATAAACAAGGCGGTAGGTTTCCGTCTTCTTACCAAGTTCGGAGAAAAGGGTATCGTGAACATTCACAAGTTCATTCCCGTGGCCGGCGGCATCGTCGGCGGAGGGTTTGACGCCTCTACAACGTACGCGATCGGGAAAGTCGCCAGAAACGTCTTCCTCTCTCCTCCCTAGTTACTGCCTCCGAGCCAAGCACGGGTTCTCCAAATCTAACGCAACTCAGCAACCGGGTTGCCACGACTTCGTTCGGCCGGGGCTTGCCCCGGTCAGTCGGACTATTCGCGCCGGACACGCGGCTCCAGGGTGGGGGAGTAGTTCTAAGTCCCCTGCAAGGGCATCCTCGTCCCCGTACTCAAACGCCACAGGGATCAGATGTCAAATGCCTTAAGTACTCTGGCAGCGTCCCTTAGTCCCCAGTCGGCCCTCAGCACTTCCGCCTGCTGCTCACGCAGCCGCCTTTCGTACTCTTCAGAGTCCGGGGGCAAGCGGCGTCCCTGCGGCTTTAGGGCAACGAACTTTCATCTTCAGGACCTCCTCATCTGTCTCCTGAGCCTCGCCCCGCTCGATCCGCCTGAAGAGCTCGGGCTTGACGACTCGGATAGCGCTGATCAGGGCGACTGCCACTTCGTCACGGCCATAGTAAGTACGGCGGTTTGCCGCCAACACGAGGATGTTACGGGCTACGTGCTCCATGGTCCGAAGACTCATCTGCTCTGAGTCGGCCAGAGATCGAAGCGGGTTCTCGATCTCAACTGATACGCCAAGGCCCGCTTCAGAGAGTGTCTCGCGCAGGCGCCGGGCGTACACGGCGGTCTTCGTGGAGAATCCTCTCGGTCCCCGGCTTTCAGGAAGTCGCACTCGAAGATCGTAGAACTTCTCCAGGTACTTCCTCGCTCCTACATCTCCGTAGGCTCGCCTTACCGACTGCTCAAGCTCGGCGAAGTTTGTGACTAGCCCGCATGTTTCACCGGCTCGGGCGTGAGGGCTGAGTTCGGGGTGGGCAGTCCCCTTGAATGCCGTCCTGGTCTGTCGGTGGCTGGTCAGGTGTCCTGCGGAGTCGGAGTCGGTTCATTTCGGCGTCGGAGTGGCTTGTCCGCAGCGGTTCGGTGCGGTTTTCGGGCGCACTCTGGGCGTGGAGTCGATGCAAGGCGCCGCGTTGTGGTGTCGGTTTTCGTCCGGTCTCAGGCCGGCGGGTGGTAGAGGGGTTTTCTCTGGAGGTTTGCCAGGGCCTGTGCGAAGTCGTTTTGCCAGGGGAAGACGTTGGCCAGGTGGACCCAGATGCGGCGATGGGTGATGCGCAGTCGTGCGGCGATCTTGAAGAAGCGCAGGCGGATGGTGCCGCACTGGAGGTGGGCCTTGTCGGTGTCGGCCAGAGCGAGGCGTCGCACGGCGGCGAGCAAGACGTAGGCGAAGGAGGAGAAGTAGAGGCGGAGTTGATTGGCGGCCATGGTGGCGGTGGAGGTGCGGTCGGCGAAGAGATCGAGCTGCTGCTCCTTGATCCGGTTTTCCATGTCGCCACGGGCGCAGTAGAGCAGCTCGTAGAGCGCCTGCTTGCCGGCGCGGCTCTTGGGCAGATTGGAGACGATGAAGCGGGGATTGCCGCCCTTTTGGAGCCACTCCGCCTTGCCCACCACCCGCCTCTTGCGGGACCAGGAGGAGCGGGTCCTGTAGCGGAACTCCCGGAACCGCCGCGAGGGCTTTTCGGTCGCATGAAATCGCCGCCGCGACTTCGCAAGCGCTTTGGCGAGCCGCCTCGCAAGGCGCGGATTCCTTGCCACGCCGAACACGTAGAAGAGCCCTTCCCTCTCGCACCAGGCCATGATCCGCTCCCGGCAGAAGCCCGAGTCGCCGCGCAGGACGATCCGGGTGTCCGGCCACGCCTCCCGGATCCGGGCGACGATCGGCGCTAACTCGCGGACCGTCCCGGCGCTGGCGTCCTGGTCCGACCGCCGCAGACGCGCCAGCAGCAGGTGCTCGCCGCAGAACGCGTACAGCGGCATGTAGCAGTAGCACCGGTAGTAGCCGTGGAAGAACCGACCCTCCTGCTCCCCGTGCAGCGGATCGTCGGTCGCGTCCAGATCCAGCACGATCTCCTCCGGCGCCTCCTCGAAAGCCTCCAGGAACAGGTCCACCAGCAGGCCGTCCAGGGCCGCGCCGTCCGCCGGAGTCCGCTTGTAGCGGCTACCTTGTGCCTCCTCCGGCCGCGACAACTCCAGACGATTCAACCCCGATGCGCTCGCCAGGGGACGACCCTTGTCCCGCGACCGCCGACGATCGGCGCCCGTGATGTCCGACTTGCCCACCAGCAGCGCCATGAACGCGTCGAGGCGAAGCTGATTGTGGTCATTCAGGTCCTCGTAGCCCAGAGCCAGACCGTAGACCCGCTGAGAGACCAGGTCCCGCACCGTGTGCTCCACCGCCGACGGATCCCGGTGATCCCGAAAACACGACGCCATGCGATCCAGCAGACCGATTCGCGTATCCGTCTCCCGAAGCAGCAGCCCGCCGCCCTCCGTCGTCAAACGGCCACCGTCGAAACAGGCCGTCACACGGCGGCGACCGTGGAAACCGAACTCAAGCTGCGACGGAGTACACTCTGTCTTCACGGGTCTCGCTCCTGTGGACTGTCCAAATGCTTGACAACACTTGGATTATCCGCGGGAAGAGGCCCGATCTCAAATCACCCCGTGAGATATGCGGGCTAGTACAAAGCGCAGGCCAGGAACACCGAAGACGTGCTTGATCCGCTCGAGGACACTAAGAGCGAAGTCGGGCTTGCACCGATCCAACTCGTCTACGATGACGACCAAGCGACGCTCGTTACGTTCCTCGTCCAGAGCGTCACCCTCGGGAGACGCATCCGCGGCCTCCTCCGCGCCCATTCGGACGGCTGCCTTCGCAAGCTTCTCAAGGGAGTCGCGGAACTTGCTGATCGCGTCTCGCCTAGCTCGAGAATCCTCGATCCATGCCGTGAGCTGAGAAGTCTCAAACTTCGTGGCTCGCACCACTTCTTCGGCCACAGCGGTTAGGTCCACACCAGGAACGACATGCCGGCCTAGGCTCTTTGCCAGCCCCAAGGCCCCGGCCTTTGCCGCCCTGGAGCTGAAGGCTCGGCGGTCCTCCTTGGCGAGATTCTCGGTCTCCGCAAAGTCGTAGACCGCATCCACCAGTGCGAGAAAGGCGTCGTCCTGGTAGTCCGATGCGAAGGCGTCGAAGTAGAGAACAGCGTTTCCCTGCTGCCGAAGGAGACCGGCCCATTGACGCGCGAAGATCGTCTTCCCGGTCCCCCAATCACCGTCCACCAGTAGGACCGGATCGTCTACCGAAACCGCCAAGATCTTGGCGAGTCCCAAGCCGAACTGCTTGTACCCGAAGATATCGGTCTCGTCCGTGAAGCCATCCTCCTCGCCGATGTCTGGTTCCATGGGAGTCCAACGCATTGTTCAGTTCCTCCTCGAGCATGACCCGCCGCTGGCCATGTGCCCGGCGGCCGCGCGCGGTCGTTGAGAGTGTTGTGGGTGGCCAAGTCGTCTCGGTCGCAGCACCCCCGCACCCGAAACAGCACGCAGCGATGAAGGCCGTTGCTGCAACAAGACCAAGGCCACCGACGGGCGGCCCGGCAAGAGTTCTACAACACGTCGAAGCACGCGTTCAATGACGTCAGACCGCGAGATGGGCTGTACCATGCTCAGACATGCTGAGCCCCGAGGAGCTGGAAGATGACGACCAAGGCCGAGAAGGACTACGACTGCGTGGCGTCCGTACGAGAGATCCGGGATCGCCTCAGCGCCAAGATGGCTCGGATGTCGCCCGAAGAGCGGGTTGATTGGCTGAACACTCGAGAATTCTCGGACCCGCTCCTGCGCCGTCTGGCAGCGCGACCCCAGCAGGGGAAGGCGTCGTAGCATCGGCGCGGACCGACCGACGCGGCTTCCCGATGTC
Source organism: Candidatus Multivorans sp. (assembly GCA_965220845.1). GTDB lineage: Bacteria > Acidobacteriota > Thermoanaerobaculia > Multivoradales > Multivoraceae > Multivorans. The sequence goes on along the minus strand of CBDCRA010000005.1, from coordinate 939,073 downwards.
CGAAGCCGCTGGTATGCTGTGCAGCACAGGAACCGTGAGGCTGTGGCCATGAGGAACATCACCGTATCCGTCGACGACGAGACCTACCGGAACTCCCGCATCCGTGCAGCGGAACTCGACACCTCCGTTTCCGCACTGGTTAGGGAGTACCTGCAGGGCCTGACGCCCGAAGGTGCCAGACGCTTGACGGCCAGCACGCCGAGTCCCAGCGACGTAGAGCAGCGCCGTCGGATGCTGAACGACGCAATCGAGAGGATCCGCATCAACTCGCCCGGTTTCTCCGCTGCGGACAACCTGTCCCGAGAAGAACTCTACGACCGCGACAGGGCGAGAGCGGAGGCTCAGATCGCCGCCGGTCCCCGTGACTCGCGGTGACCCTGGGATCTGGTGCGATTCGTCGACACGAACGTCCTGATCTACGCCGCAAGCCCGGCCCCGGGAGAGGTCGCCAAGCAGCGGGCGGCGCAGAGCCTGCTTGACGCAGGCGATCTGGCCCTGTCGGTCCAGGTTCTCCAGGAGTTCTACCACCAGGTCACGCGGCCCACCCGCCCGGCCCATCTGTCTCACGCTGACGCCTTGGTCTTCTTGCAACCGATGCTGTCGTTTCGCATCCAACCGATGACGGTCGACATCTTCCAGGAGGCGGTGAGGCTCAGCCGGCGCTACCGGATCGCCTACTGGGACGGAGCGATCCTCGCTGCGGCTCGCGCATTGGGCTGCGACGCGGTTTACTCCGAAGATCTGAACCACGGCCAGAACTACGACGGCGTGCGTGTGGTCAATCCGTTCGCCGAACCGCCCGCATCGTGACGACGGACATGCCCTGCCGTTCGCAAACGCGGACTGGGAAGAACGGCCCATCTCCCCTGTGAACACACGCGCCATTCTCATCGGCCTGGCGCTCGGCCTGGGGCTCGGCATCGCCGCCTCCGCGACGGGTTCGCCGGCGCTGCTGCGGGCCGCCGAGGGGGTCGAGCCGCTCGGGCAGATCTTCCTGCGGGCGATCCAGATGGTCGTCATTCCGCTGGTGGCGGCGGTCGTCTTCGTCGGCGTGGGGCGGATCGGCGACCTGCGGAAGCTCGGACAGCTGGGGGGACTCGCCGTGGGCTTCTTCTGGGCGACGACGCTGCCGGCGATCCTGATCGGCATGGGGGTCATGGGCTTCGCCCTGACGTTCGCGGCGCCGGTGGCGCCACCCACGCCCGTAGAGAACCTGGACACCGCCGGTGTGGGCATCGTGGACTTTCTGGTCAACCTCGTGCCGCGGAATCCGGTTCAGGTCGCCGCCGACGGGGCGCTGCTCTCCCTCCTCATCTTCGTCGTCCTCCTGGCCGCGGCGACGACCACCCTGCCGAGCGAGAAGCAACGGACGCTCACGGCCTTCGCGGAGGCCCTGGGCGACGCTCTGACGAAGCTGATGAGCTGGATCCTGTGGACGGCGCCGGTGGGCGTCTTCGGTCTCGCGGCGCCGGTCATCGCGAAGACGGGGGCGGCGATGCTGCAGAACCTCGCCGTCTTCATCGTCGCCGTGGTGGCGGGCCTCTTCATCCTGAAGGGCCTCGTTCTCCTGCCCGCGGTCTGGTTCCTGGGCGGCGTACCGCCCGGACGCTTCATCCGGGCGACCGTGGGCACCTACACCGTGGGCTTCACCACGACGACGTCCGTGGGAACGCTGCCCATGATGCTGCAGGAGGCGAAGAAGCTCGGCCTGTCCGAGCGCAAGTACACGCTAATCCTGCCGCTGGCGGCCTCGATCAACCGCCCCGGCAGCGCGCTGTTCCAGAGCGCGTCGCTCGTCTTCCTGGCGAAGATCTACGGCGTGCCGCTCGACGCGGGGCTGATCGCCGCGGCGGTGCTGGCGATCTTCCTCGCCGCGATGACGGTCGCTCCGGTGCCAAGCGCCAGCATCGTGTCGCTGGCGCCGGCGCTTGACGTCGTGGGCGTACCCCTGGCGGGACTCGGCATCCTGCTGGGGATCGACCGCGTGCCCGACGTCTTCCGCTCGGCGGCCAATGTCATTGCCCACATGTGCGCCGCGACCACGGTCGACACGATGACCCGTGGCGACGGCGACGAGCCGGCCGACCAGGGCTCAGAAGCGCTCGGCCATTAACCGGTCAATTCTCCGGTTGGCGACCGTCATCATCTCCACCTGCTCAGTGTCGGGATTCTCCATCTCATCGAGCAGCCCGTAGCGGCGCGCCTTGTTCCGCTGGTAGGCCCCGCAGAGATGGAAGCCCACACATCCCGGATTCTCGAACAGTTCCGCCAGCGTTTCCGCGTACCACGCCCCATCGTTCGGAGTGAACTCCCCCGGAGCCGTCTGCCACCTGATCCTGGCCGCATCGGCCAGCAGGACCGGCTTTCCCGTCTTCCTGTGCCATTCGTCGAGGTGCTTGACCGGATCACGGAAGTCCTGGAATGACAGTACGTCGACGAACAGCGACGCGGCCTGGATGACCTGTAGCGCGATGGGTGCGTTCGCCTCGTAGCGGTCGCCGAGGATCAGGTGGTGCCTGTCGTACCGCCTGATCGCATCGTGCGTCGTCTTGTAGTAATGGTAGGCCAACTCGGTCAGTTCCCTGCGGCCGGCCTCCGACTCGAGTCGCTCCGGGTCGAAGATCGGGCCCCGCCACTCGTTCAGCGGCCTCTCATGAATCCAGGTAGGGCAATCGCTGTAGAAGTAGCCGATCAGGTTCGGGTCATCCGCCAGTTCCGCACAATGCGACCTGGCCAAGTAGTCGCACCATTCCTGCCAGTCGGCGCTACGGAAGTCGTAGTGAACCGTGTGCTTCTCCCACTGGTGGGATTCCATGAAGGGAAGTAGATGGCAGTAGGGCATCTCCAGCGCCCGGTACTCGTCGACGGTGAACGAACGCGAGTGCCGCCACTCCCGCACGGACACCTCCTGAACCCAACCGACGGTGTTGAAACCCCAAGCCTTGAGGTTGGGAGCGACCGACTCCCTGATCCATCGGATCGTGCTGCCTCCGTACTTCTCACGCCAGATGTCGATGTTCTCCGGGTAGCGGAGGCTCGCCGGGTCGAAGTGGTTCAGGCCGATCGAGAAGAACGGCTTGCCCGCCGGGTCCACGAACCACCAGTGGCCCTGACGTTGCCCGAGGGTGAAGAAGCCTTCCGGTTCGAGTTGAGTGGTGGCTCGCGTCGAGGAGGCTTCCTGGGAAACGAGCCTCAGGGGACTCAGACCCAGGCCGGCTGCCAGAGCCAGCCCGTCCACGAGCAGTCTTCGCCGGTCCATTCTCAGAATCCCGATCTCCCAAGTAGGTCAGCCCGCTATCGTACTGGGCAACATGTCGAAACGACGCCGCTCTGCAAACCTCCTGGTGATCCTGTGTCCGCTCGTCCTGGCACTCATCACTCAAGGCTGCACCGGCGGCGACTCGGGCGACTACCTCTCTCCCGACCTGCGCCAACGCGTCGAGGCGCTGAAGCTGGAGGCGCCTGAGACCACCGAAGACATCGCCGTCCTGAGCGATCGGCTCGACACGCTGTGGCAGTGGTCGAACGCCTACTCCCTCACCGGCGGGCCGATCCCCGACGTCTTCCCGCAGCTTCTCGCGAACGCGAACCGTTCACTCCGGGGGCTCGGAGGGGGAGCGACGATTCCGGTGCCGAGAGTCTCGGAATTCATCCGCCTCTACACCCGGGAGTTCCAGATCAAGGACGAACACCCGGAGGCGGTCGGCACGCTGACGCTCGACCCGCCCGGTCCCTTCCGCGCCGGCGACCAGGTGACGGTCCGGTTGACCTACACCGTGGGCACGCTCGGCATGGCGGAGGGCGGCGGCATCCTGGTGCGCGGAGCGCGGCGGACCGGCGTTCAGGCCGAGGACCCGGCGGGCCGGAACTACGTCTCGGTCGAGACGTCGAATCCGGACGCGACGCTGACCGCCAGCGAACCATGGGGAGACTGGCGGGGGATGCACTTCGGCAACCGCGGCGGCCAGGCGCGCGCCGGCGTCCCTCGCGCCGTGCTGCAGTTCCGTCTGAGCGGTGCGTCGCTCGATGAAGGCGACACGATCACCATCACCTACGGCGACACCTCAGGGGGCGGACCCGGATTCACGCTGCAGGAAACCTCCAACGACCAGGTGATCCTGCACCTTTACGCCGACATCGAAGGCACGGGCGACCTGCTGCGACCGGCCTGGCCTTCCTTCGAGGTGCTGGGCCGCGACGAGGTCCGCTACGTCAACGCCGTCGCCCCGTCGATCGTTGCGCCGGGCGAGCCCTTTACGCTGGCCGTTCGCGCCGAGGACCGGCTGAAGAACCTGTCGTCCGGCGTCACGCCCGCGCTCGAGGTGCTGCTGGACGGCGAGCCGTTCCGCACGATCGAAGCCGGCAGTCCCGCCATCTCGCTGCTCGAGGACGTGAGCCTGGCCGCACCCGGCGTCTACCGCTTCTCCGTCCGGAACGAGGACGGATCGATCCGGGCGACGAGCAATCCCGTCCGCGTCGAGGAGGACTCCGCTCACCGCGTCTACTGGGGCGAGACCCACGGCCACACCGCCTTCGCCGAAGGCCAGGGCTCGCCGGACGGCTACTACCGGTTCGGCCGCGAAGTGGCCCGGCTCGACTTCCTGAGCCTCTCCGAGCACGACATCTGGATGGACGACAGTGAGTGGCGGAAGCTGCAGGAGCTGGTCGAGGAGTACCGCATCGAAGGCGAATTCACGACGATCCTCGGCTTCGAGTGGACGTCGCGGTCGCCGCTCGGCGGGCACCACAACGTGTTCTTCCGCGACACGCCCGGCCGCAGCCGGGTTCCGAACCAGGAGGCGCCCCTGCTCGACGAGCTGTACGCGGGGCTGCGCGACCGGAACAGCAACGACGACGTGCTGGTCATCCCCCACGCCCACCAGCCCGCCGACTGGACGAACAGCGATCCGGACCTGGGGCGGCTGGTCGAGATCCAGTCCGGCCACGGCACCTTCGACTGGTTCGGCAACAAGTACCTGCAGAACGGCTTCGAGGTCGGATTCATCGGCGCCTCCGACAACCACAACGGCCATCCCGGGTACTCCGGGGCCGGCAACCGGCAACTGGGCGGTCTGGCCGCCGTCTACGCGGCGGAGAACAACGCCGATGCCATCTTCAACGCGCTCCGCGAACGGGCCGCCTATGCGACCACCGGCGAGCGGATCCTCCTCGAAGCGACGCTCAACGGCGCCCGCATGGGCACCCGCCAGGAAGGGGCCGCCGTGCGCCGGATCGACTGCCGGGTCAGCGGCACGGCCCCGATCGACGCCATCGACGTGATCAAGAACGGTGCGATCGTCTACACCCGGAGATACCTGGAGAGCGCTCTGTCCGGGGAAGCGCGGGTGCAGATCACCTTCGAGTCGTCGACCGAGATCCACGGCGAGCGCACGCCTCCACGCGGCGGCCGACCGTGGAGAGGAGCGATCCACGTCGCCGGAGCCGAACTGGTCGACCACGACGATCCCTGGTTCACGCAGCCCGCGACCTGGCGAACCGCCCGCAACGCGGAAGACCGGAACCGGATCGACTTCGACTTCCCGACCCGTGGGCGTCCGAAGTCACTCGTTCTCGAGTTGCGCGGCGCAAGCGCCGACACGGTCATCACCGTCGACATGGAGACGACGACCGAGTCGCGCGGCTCGGGCGGCTACGTTCGCATTCCCCAGGAACTGCCGGCGAACACCGAGCGGTTCCGCCTCGGCGACCTGAAAGGCCAGGTTGAGCGCCGCGAGTACCAGGTGCTGGAGCACACGGACGCGCTCTCGGCTCAGATCGTGACCGAGGGTCGGGCCCTCGACCAGGAGTTCAGCTTCACCGACCAGGGCGAAGTCCGGCCCGGCGACTACTACTACCTCCGCGTCCGCCAGATCGACGGCAGCATGGCGTGGTCGAGTCCGTTCTGGGTGGGAGGGAACTCAGGCTAGGGCCACCAGAGGCCGCCTGCGGCGGCATGCCGGCCAGAAGGCCGGCGCACCCAGCGGAGAGCCGAGGCGTTAGGCTCTGGAGAACCCTTGGAACAAGGAGATTCGAGATGCGGAAGACCCTCGCGCTGCTTTCTCTGCTGCTCGTGTCGGGCACCGGCACCGCCCTCGCGGCCGCCGACGACATCCCGCGGACCCCGGGCGGCAAGCCCGACTTCACCGGCCGCTACGACATCCGCTCGCTGACGCCCTTCGAGCGCCGGCCAGAGCGCGGCGAGGAACTCGTCCTCAGCCCGGAGGAGGCGGCCGAGGTCGAAGCCAACCAGCGCCAGCGCGTCCTGGACGGCGACGCGGCCAGCAGCCCGGATCGGCCGCCGCCGGAGAAAGGTGCGTTCATCGACCGGCAGAGTTACAACTACGCCTGGTTCGATCCCGGTCACACGATGTTCAAGATCGACGGCAAGTACCGGACGTCGATCCTGACGACTCCGCCGAACGGCCGGATGCCGGCGATGAAGGAGGAAGCCCAGAAGCACCGTGGCGCCCTGCCCAGGTTCATCTGGATGAACGACGACGGCACGGCCTGGTGGCTGGAGTCGGGCGACACCCCCTTCGACAGCCCGGAGACGATGGTCCTCGGCGTGCGCTGCATCTACCAGCCCGGCGCTTCGATCCCGATCCGTACGATCTCCTACAACAACCTGAAGACCCTGGTGCAGACGGACGACTACCTGATGATCCACATCGAGTGGATGCACTGGACGCGGGTCGTGCGGATCGACGCGGAGCATTCGCCGGCGCCGTACCAGTCCTACTCCGGCGACTCGATCGGCCGCTGGGAAGGCGACACCCTGGTCGTCGAGACGACGAACTTCCGTCGCGAGGCGGCGCCCCAGATGCTGCACGGTCGAGAGTCGGCCGGCGTGCCGCGCGGCGCGATGAAGGTGACCGAGCGCTTCAGCCCGATCGACGGCAAGTCGCTGCTCTACCAGTTCGAGGTCGAGGACGAGGAGTACACCGCGGCCTACGGCGGCGAGATGCCGTGGCCAAGGACCGACCAGTACAACTACGAGTACGCCTGCCACGAGGGCAACTACTCGATGCTGGGCCAGCTCAGGGGAGCGCGCCAGCTCGAGAAGGAGTGGATCGCGGCCGGCAAGCCCGTGAAGGGCGGCGAGTAGGCGGAGAAGGCTCGGGCTCGCCGCTTCGCGGCATCGCGCTGGTGCCGGCGGGGACGCCGGCGCACGCAGTGGTCTAGATCATGCTGTAGCCGGAGCCCTGGCGCTCCGTGCCGAGTCCGCGTCCCTTCTCGATCCAGCCGAACTCCTCCAGGATCGCCTGGCTGTAAGTCACCCGACCGGTGACCCGGTCGAGCGGCTCGGTGGCGAGCAGCAGGGCCGCCTGGGCCATGATCTCGACGGTTTCCGCCTCGTTCGGGTCGCGGCCCTCCATCAGCCGGTGGTGGACGACGCCCGGCGTGGGGACGATCTGGGACGGGCTGTAGCAGGTCACCGAGACGCCGTGCTCGTAGACCTCGGAGGCCAGGCCCTGGGTGAAGCGCTCGAGCGCCGCCTTCTCGGCGCCGTAGAGCGAGCCGCCCGCGAACTGCGGGCCCTTGTAGGGACCGCGTCCTGGGCCGATCGCCGCGCCCGAGGAGACGTTGACGATGCTGCCGGCACCCCGCTCGATCATCTCGGGCAGCACGAGCTTCGAGAGGTAGAACGGCGCGTGGAAGTTGACCGCGGTCGAGCGGTGCCACTTGTTGATCGGGAAATCGACGACCGGGATGAAGTAGGTCAGGGCGGCGTTGTTGATCAGCACCTCGACCGGCCCCAGTGCGTCGCGCACCTCGGTCACCAACCGCTCGCAGTTGGGGTACTCGGAGACGTCGCAGGCGAACGCGGTGGCGTCGCCGCCGGCCGCCCGGATCTCCTCGATCGTCTCCTCCAGCGACCCGCCCAGGTAGTGGCCGCCCTCGGACAGGGTGCGTGCCGTGCAGGCAACCCGAGCGCCGTGCTCGGCGAACAGCTCGGCGATCGCCTTGCCGATACCGCGGCTCGCTCCGGTGACCAGGACGACCTTGCCGTCGAGCTTCTTCTCTGTCTGCGTCATTGAGCCTTCTCCTTCATCCGTCTTGAGCCCTCATCCGCAATATGCGTCGCGGTACCGGTCCCTCAGCACGTTCTTCTGTACCTTCCCCATCGCGTTGCGCGGCAGTTCGTCGACCCAGTAGAACCGGCGGGGGTGTTTGTAGCGCGCCAGCCCCGCATCGAGTGCGGCGCGGAGCGTATCGTCTTCCACCGGCGAGTCCTCGGCGACCAGCACGGCGACCACGCCCTCGCCCAGGTCGGTGTGCGGCGCGCCGATCACCGCCGATTCCGCTACTCCCGCTACTTCATCGAGCCGATCCTCGACCTCCTTGGGGTACACGTTGAAGCCGCCCGCGATGACCAGGTCCTTGCCGCGACCGACCAGGGTGACCCGGCCCTCGCCGTCGAGCCTCGCGAGGTCGCCGGTGACGAAGAAGCCGTCGCCGCGCATCTCCTCGGCCGTCTTCTCCGGCAGGCCCCAGTAACCCGGGAACAGGTTCGGGCCGCGGATCTCCAGGGTGCCCACTTCACCCGCCGGCAGCTCGGTGCCGTCCTCGCCCACGGCCCGCACTTCGACATCGGGCAGCGGGAAACCGACCGTGCCGGCCACACGCTCCCCGAGCAGCGGATTCGACGTGATCATCCCCGCCTCCGTCATGCCGTAGCGTTCCAGGATCCGGTGACCGGTGCGAGCCTCGAAGTCGCCGAAGACGGCTTCCGTCAGAGGCGCCGAGCCGGAGACGAACAGCCGGATGCTCCCGCAGTCCGCGCTCCCGAAACCAGGCTCGGCGAGCAGTCGAGAATAGAACGTGGGCACGCCCATCAGCACCGTCGCCTCGGGCAGCAAGCGGCGCACTTCCGCGGCATCGAACCGCGGCAGGAAGATCACCCGCGAGGCGTTCAGAAACGCGGTGTGCAGCGCCACGAACAGCCCGTGGACGTGGAAGATCGGCAACGCGTGGAGCAGCACGTCCCCGGGCTCGAAGCCCCAGATCTCGTGCAGGGCGAGGGCGTTCGAGGTCAGATTGCCGTGGGTGATCATCGCGCCCTTGGAGCGCCCCGTGGTGCCCGACGTGTAGCAGATGGCGGCCAGGTCGTCGCCGCGGCGGGGTTCGACCGCCGGGTCGGGATCGACGGACCGCGCCTCCTCCCACAGCACGTCGATGCCGACGGAGCGCGGTCCTTCTTCGGCACCCGGCTCGCCGACACCAAGCGCACCGCGCACGACGACCCGCGGCGACGCGTCGTCGACGAAGAAGGCGACCTCCCTTTCGGTGTACGCCGCATTCAACGGCACGTACACCGCGCCGCAGCGTAGAACCCCCAAGTACAACGCCACCGCCTCGACCGACTTCGGAACCTGGACCAGTACCCGGTCCCCGGGCTCAACGCCGCGCCGGCGCAGCGCCGCCGAGAATCGGGCCGAAGCGTCGTCGAGATCGCGATACGTCCACGCCGGCCCGTTCCCGCCCGTGGCGGCGCCGGCCGGCACCAGGCCGGGACGATCGAGGGCCGCCTCGAAGCGCTCGTACAGCAGGGCGAAGAGGTTCATCGGGTCGACACGAGTCCGCGGGAAGACGGTCGATCCTACGCGTGTTGCAAACTAGGTCACCCGGCCATGCTCGCCAGCCGCAATCGTCCGTTCCTCCCGCCCGGAGCCCTCATCCGTCGCGCTCTTCCCGGAGTAGCCGTCGCGGCGCTCGCCACCGCCCTCGCCGGCTGCACCGACGACCCGGTGGCCGAGACCCTGCACCTCGAGTTCTACCCGCCGTCGGCGGAGAACACGCAAGCGGCCGAGGACGAGAGTGACCCGCCCCCCGACACCAACGGCTATGTGAGGCTGGAGGCCAAGGTCTCGATCCAACGCCACGCGGTCCCCGAGGGGCACGCACTGATCGAACGTCGGCTGAACGACCGGGCCGAGGCGTTGATGAACGGCTACGACGTCTGGCACCTGCGGTTCGACCGCCTGTACGAGCCGCTCGCCGACGGCGCCGAGTGGGAGCGGGCCGGCAGGGAGCTGACCAGCTACCGCCGCTGGGCGCTCGTCGGGAACCCGGATGCCGAGCTCCAGGAGTTCTTCGCTAACACGCCAATCCGTCCGTCCCTGGCCGTCTGGGACAACGAGAGGCCGGAGCCCGACCAGCAGCGGCCGCCGCCCCGGACCGTGTCCCTGGAGCTCGTCTTCGACGGGGGAACGCAGGCCACGGCCGGCGAAGCCGACACCGTCGAACGCGGTCTGCGCGGTTTCGCCGTCGATGCCGCCCGCTACCACCGGCGCGTTGCGGCGTTGTGGCGCTACATGGACGAGAACCCGGGCCGCCGCTTCGAATGCCTGCGCGCCCTGTTCGCGGCCGGCCGGGGCGAGGAACTGCCCGAATCGACGCTCGTCGCGTCGCCGCGGGAGCTCGCGCCGAACACGGCTCCGCCGGCGCCGCCCGAGCGGCCGGAGGACCAGCCTGTCCTCCGCGACCTCGAACTCGAGCTGATCGAACGGATCGCCGAAGCCGGTGAACCGCTGCTGGAGATCTTCGAGGTTCCGGATGACGACGCCTTCACCCTGCAGGAGCTCTCGCGCCGGGTCTTCGATCCGTTCCCGGCCGTCATCACCGCGGTGCCGGACGGTCAGGTCACCGAGGCGGTCGGATTCGCGGAAGCCGGAGACGGCTGGACGATTCCCTCCCTCGATCTCTGGCGAGCGTTCCGCAGCCTGGAGGGCAGGTTCGTGTCGCCCGACCCGCTCCTCTTCCTGCTCGACACGGACGGTAACGACTTCGGCTGCGACGAGCAGGACGACGCCTGCAAGGACCGCGAGCGCGTCTTCGCCTTCCTCGAGCGCGGAGATTTCGACGCCCGTCCAGGCTCTTCAATGGTGATCCGGCGCGTCCTGGAGACCGAGCTGCAGCCGCTCGACGTGTACCGCCTGACGTGGATCCGCGGCGGCACGGACGAGAGCCCCGGCAGTGAGGACGCCGTTGACGCCGTCTTCGAGACGGGCCGGTAGACTCTCGCGAAGAGTTCCGCTCCCGAGAGGTGCCGATGACCCGTTCGACCAACATCCGACCCGACCGCCGCCTGCCCGGCTTCGCGCCCGTGCTGGCCGCCACCATCCTCCTCGGCCTGGGCGCCGACTCCGTCACGGCACAACGCCCCTACCCGCCGGAGATGGAGGGCACGACCTCCGAGGTCTACCGCACGGCAGGCGACGTCGAACTCAGGATGTACCTCTGCAATCCCGAGGGACATTCCGCCGGCGACCAGCGGCCCGCGATCGTCTTCTTCTTCGGCGGCGGCTGGAGAGCGGGTTCCCCGCAGCAGTTCCTGCCGCACTGCCGCTATCTCGCCGAGCGCGGCATGGTCGCTGCCGTCGCCGACTACCGGGTCGCGAGGCGGCACGGCGTGACGGCGCACGAGTGCGTGGAGGACGCGAAGAGCGCCGTCCGCTGGCTGCGCGTGAACGCTGATCGTCTCGGCGTCGATCCGGACCGCATCGCCGCCGGCGGGGGCTCGGCCGGGGGTCACCTGGCGGCCGCCACCGCGACGCTGCCGGGCCACGATCCCGATCCCGACGGCGTGAGCTCCGTGCCTAACGCGCTGGTCCTGTTCAACCCGGCGACCGTTCTCGCTCCCGTCGATGGCGACCCGATGCCGACGGAGGAGGAGCGTGAGCGTTTCGCGGCGCTCGAAGAGCGCTTCGGGGCGCCGCCGGAGTCGATGTCCCCCTTCCACCACCTGCGGGCGGACCTGCCGCCCACCATCCTCTTCCACGGCCAGGCAGACGAGACGGTGCCCCACAGCACGGCGGACCGGTTCTGCCGCGGCCTGCGCGACCACAAGAACCGATGCGACTTCGTCAGCTACCACGACCAGGGCCACGGCTTCTTCAACTTCGGCCGGGGCGAGGGCGAGGAGAAGAACAAGTGGTACGAGGACACGGTCTCCCGCATGGACGGCTTCCTGTACTCGCTCGAGTGGCTCGATCCGAAGCCGAATCCCGACGGCACGCCCGGCGAACGCCTGACCTGGCAGGAGTCGCTCAGCCGGGCGCTCGGTTCGTCCGCCAAGGGACTGCCAAGGACGGAGGAAGAACTCCAGGAGTTCGTCAAGACGCTGGGAAACCGGGAAGGCGGGGATCCAGCCGCCGAGGCTGGGGACGCGAAGGAGGACGACAACGCAGCGCCACCGGACGGCGATCTCTAGCGAATGATCCCGCGCCCCGAGATCCGACGGCGCCTCGCCGCCGTTGCCCTGAGCGCGGCCGCAGCCGCGGCCGCGGCCCACGCCCAGGCAGCCGCTGACCTGAGACCGGCCTCGGCCAGCGACGCCGAAACGCAGCCCGCCGGCGAGTGGCACAACTACGCCGCTGACAGCCACAGCAGCAAGTACTCGCCTCTCGACCAGATCGACCGGACGAACGTGCATCAGCTCGAGGTCGCCTGGCGCTGGAAGTCGATCGACTACGGGATCGCCGCCCGCCACGAGGGCGTCATTCCGCCCTTCGTGTTCCAGAACACGCCGATGATGCGCGACGGACGGGTGCTGGTCGCGACCGGCCTGGCCGCGGCCGCCCTCGACCCCGCCAGCGGCGAGATCCTCTGGACCTACGATCCGTTCCAGGACGAACAGCCGCGGAACATGGGCCGCGGCTCCGTCCGCGGCGGCGTGACCTGGAACGACGGAGACAGGCGCCGGCTCTTCTTCACCGGCAACGGCCGGCTGACCGCTCTCGATGCGGACACCGGCGCCCTCGACCCTGACTTCGGAGACGGCGGGCGCGCCGACATGCTCGAGGTCGGGAGCGGCGTGACGCGCCGCCAGTACTTCTGGACCTCGGCGCCCGTCGTCTGCGGCGACGTGATCGTCGTCGGTGAATCGACGTCCGACGCCTGGTCGCGGCGGAAGAACCCGCCGGGGATGATCCGCGGCTACGACTCGCGCTCCGGAGCCCTGCGCTGGCGATTCAACATCATCCCCGAGCCGGGCGAGTTCGGATTCGACACCTGGGACAGCCCCGAAGCGGCCGAGGCCGGCGCCGCCAACGTCTGGACCTGGATCAGTTGCGACCAGGAGCTGGGCATGGCCTACGCGGCAACCAGCACGCCGAGCAACGACTGGTACGGCGGCCACCGCCCAGGGAAGGGCCTGTTCGCCGAGTCGATCCTCGCTCTCGACGCGGAAACCGGCGAGCGGCGCTGGCACTTCCAGGCGGTGCACCACGGTCTCTGGGACTACGACTTCCCCGCCCCGCCCGTACTCGCGGACATCGTCGTCGACGGCAGACCGATCAAGGCGCTGGCGCAGCCCTCGAAGCAGGCGTTCCTCTACGTATTCGACCGGGAAACCGGCGAGCCGGTCTGGCCGATCGTCGAACTGCCGGTGCCCACGTCGGAGGTTCCCGGCGAGCAGGCCTGGCCGACCCAGCCGCATCCGACCTGGCCGTTGCCCTACGACCTACAGGGGTTGGCCATCGACGACCTGATCGACTTCACGCCGGAACTGCGGGCGATGGCGCTCGAGTACGTTTCGCAGTACCGGATCGGCCCGATCTTCCAACCGCCGACACTGGTCGAGGGCCCGGACACGAAACCGACGATCCAGGTTCCCGGGGCGGTCGGCGGTACGAACTGGAACGGCGCCGCGCTCGACCCGGAGACGAACGTGCTCTATCTGCCGTCGGTCACCGTGCCGGCGATCCTGGGCCTGCGCCAGCCGCCAGACCCCGCGCGCTCCAACCTGCGCTACCGGGTCGATCTGAGCGAGGCGGACGGTTACGAATGGGCGACCCTGCCGAACGGCCTGCCGATCACGAAACCGCCCTACGGCCGGCTGACCGCGATCGACCTCGACACGGGGGAGCACCTCTGGATGGTCCCGAACGGCGACGGCCCTCGGGACCACCCCGCGCTCGCCCACCTGGACCTGCCGCCGCTCGGCCAGCAGGGTCGTGTCTCCGCCCTGGTCACGAAGACCCTGGTGTTCCTGGCAGACGGCTCGGATGTCATGGTCGTCCAGCCCGAGGGCGCGGGCAGCCGCAAGTTCAGGGCCTTCGACAAGGCGACCGGCGATGTCGTCTGGGAGACCGAACTGCCGGCCGGCGTCAGCGGAGCGCCGATGACCTACCTCCACGAAGGACGCCAGTACATCGTGATGGCGCTCAGCGGCACAGGCTTCGAGAACGAGCTGCTGGCCCTGGCGCTACCCGAAGCAGCGGCTTCAGCCGCGGCGCCCTAAGGCCGCCAGCAGCCGCACACGCACCGGATGAACCTGCGCGCCGTTTCCGGACTCGTCGGGCGGCTCCTCCTGCTGCTGGCCGGCGCGCAGTTGATCCCCTTCTTCTTCGCCATCTGGCACGGCGAGGAACGACCCGCGGTAGCCCTGGGTGGTTCGTTGATCGCCTGCGCCCTGGCCGGCGCGGTCGCTCACTCGTGGGGCAAGCCGCACGAGAAGATCTACCGGCGCGAAGCGACCCTGGTGGTGGTCGGCGCCTACATCCTTGCCTCGTTCTTCGGCGCTCTTCCCTACCTGCTGAGCGGCGAGATCGCGGACCCGGCCTCCGCCCTGTTCGAGTCCGCCTCCGGGTTTACGACGACGGGCGCTTCGATTCTGACCGACATCGAACTGCTGAGCCCCAGCATCCTGCTCTGGCGCGGCCTCACCCAGTGGCTGGGCGGCATGGGAATCCTGCTCCTGTTCGTCGCCCTGTTCCCCAGCCTGGGCCCGGGCGCCCGCCTGCTCTACCGCCTGGAAGTGCCGGGGCCCACCCAGGACATGTTCCAGCCCCAGGTACAGAAGACGGCGACCGTGCTGTGGCGCATCTACGTCGGCCTGACCATCGTCCTCATCCTGTTCCTGCTAGCCGGCGGCGCCACCCAGTACGAAGCGTTCTGCTACGCCTTCACGACCGTATCGATCGGCGGCTTCGCCCCCTACAACGCGAGCGTTGCCGCCTTCGACTCCGCCTTCATCGAGTGGACGATCATCGTCTTCATGCTGATCGCGGGCATCAACTTCTCCCTGATCTTCGCGGTCCGGTCGCGGCCCAGTCAACTCTACAAGGACGTCGAGTTTCGCGCCTACGTCTCGATCGCGGCCGTGCTGGTGGGCCTGGTCACGCTGGACCGCTGGCGCAGCACGGATCTGCCGCTGCTGGAGGCCCTCCGGGAGGCCGCGTTCAACTCCGTGTCCCTGATGACGACGACCGGCTACACGACCAGGGACTACGACTCGTGGAGCGACACGTCGCGCACCCTGCTGCTCCTCGCCATGTTCGTCGGCGGCTGCGCCGGCTCGACCGCGGGAGGCGTCAAGGTCGGCCGGCTCGTCATGACCCTCAAGATGGCGCTGCGCGAGGTCCATCTCATGTTCAACCCGCGCCGGGTCCTGGCGCTCTGGATCGGCAAGAGGACGATCAGCGACCAGGTGGCGCGCAGCCTCGGCGGTTTCATGACGCTCTTCGCCTTCCTGTGGCTGGGAGTCGCCGCCATCCTCGCCCTCGCGGGCAACGACATGGTGACCTCGCTGTCGTCTTCGCTGGCCTGCCTGTCGAACGTCGGCCCGGCGATGGGGGCGGCCGGCCCGTCGCTCAACTACGCCTTCTTCGCCGGCTGGGAGAAGCTGCTGCTGATCTTCCTGATGTGGCTGGGCCGGCTCGAGATCGTTGCCGTCGCGGCGATCCTCCTGCCCGCGTTCTGGCGCCGCTGAGCGTTACTCGACGCGGCAGACTTCTTCGAACTCCGGCCGCGGCAGGCGCCCGAACAGGCCTTCGGGATCGCCATAGCCGATCGAGCAGAGGAAGTTCGAGCGCACCGTCGTGCCGGGGAAGAACAGCTCGTCGCACTTCGCGTTGTCGAACCCCGACATCGGACCGCAGTCGAGGCCGAGCGAGCGCGCGGCCAGCATGAAGTAGGCCCCCTGCAGGGTGGCATTGCGAAACGCCGTCACCTCGGAGAGTTCGGCGTCGTTGCGGAACATCTCGGCCATGCCCGGGTTGTGGGCGAAGAGCACGTCCATCTTCTCGAAGAACGCCAGGTCGTAGCCCAGGATCGCGGTCGCCGGCGCCTGCCGGATCTTGTCCTGGTTGCCCGGCATGGCGATCGAAGCCAGCCTCTCCTTCGCTTCATCACTCACGGTGAAGACGACCCTTTGCGGCCAGCAGTTCGCGCTCGTCGGTCCCCACTTCATCAGGTCGTGGAGTTCCCGCAGGGTTTCCCGCGGCACGTCCCGCGGCAACCACCGGTTCTGGCTGCGGGCGTCCCGGAACAGAACGTCCATCGCTTCTTCGTCGATCCTTGGCATGGCGTTCCTCCGGCGGCGGATACTACGCGGACTCAGTCCGTCGCCGGCACGCGCCGGAACAGCGACCCGACGTGGGCCTCGGGCAGCGGCTTCGTCGCCAGCGACACCGCCGCCGTGCAAGCCATCGCGAACAGTCCGGCCAGCGCCGCGCAGGAGGTCGGGTTCGGCGCTTCACCGTGCAGCCACGAGAACACCGGGTGCAGGAAGCTGCCCTCGAACCAGGCCGGATCGATGACGCCGGTGTGCAGGATCAGGAACGAACTCAAGCCCACGATCAACCCCGTGTAGGCGCCGGTGCGCGTCACGCCGCTCCACAGCGCGCCGAGCACCAGCGGACCCGCGAAGGCCGCCATCATGCCGCCGTTCCCGGTCCAGACCAGGATGGCTATGTTCATGTCCATCAGCATCCAGGCCATCGTCACGCAGACGACCATGACGCCCACCGTCGCCCAGCGGCTGATGACCAGCACCCGCCGGTCGAGCCGCTCCTCGCTCAGGTGCGAGTGGAAGCGCGGCGCGATCGTCCGCCGGTAGAGATCGTTCGCCACGATCTGGGACGACGACACGACGAGTCCATCCGCCGTCGACATGACCGCCGACAGGATGCCGACGCCGATCAGCGCGGCCAGCCAGGCCGGGAAAAGCTCGATGAACAGTGCCGGCAGCGCCTCGTTCGGCGTCGATCCCTCTTCGTACAGGCGGCCGCCGAGCACCGCCCGGGCCAGCGCGCCGCCGAGGCCCAGCATGCCCAGGGTGACGCCGAAGACGGAAGCGAAACGCAGGAAGGTGAAACGGGACTTGCCGGTCTTGAGCGCCCAGATCTTGTTGCCGATGTGCGGCAGCAGTCCGAGCGGAATGTGGGCTAACAGCACCGCCAGCTGCGACCACCAGGAGTGGTAGAGCGGCGTCGAGCGGTTGATCCAGCCGACCTGGTTCGGGTCCTGTCCGCGAATGTTCGAGATGACCGTGCCGAAGCCGCCGTCCAGGCCGGCGCCGAAGAGGAACAGGAGGACGACCAGCACGCCGATCAGCAGCATCAGGAAGCCCTGGACGCCGTCGGTGAGGATGTCCGCGTGGGCGCCGCCCAGCGACACGTAGACCATCAGCACGACGGCCGTGATCCCGAGCGCCCAGGCCGGCGAAAGCCCGAGCATCGTCTCGAACATGACCAGGCCCGACAGGAGTTGGCCGGCCAGGTAGAAGAACAGGAGCAGGGACGCCACGGTGACGATCACGCGAATGCCGTCCGACTGGTACCGGTCCCCCAGGAACTCCGGGATCGAGCGCGAGCCGAACCGGTCGCCCACGTTCGCCACCAGCCGCATGCAGATCAGCACGCCAAGGTACACGCCGGCCGGGTAGAGAACCGCCGACAGCAGCGCCGCGGTCCCGTGCTCGTAGGCGAGCCCCGGGAACCCCAGGAACGTCGCCCCGCTCGCGGTCGTTGCGGCGAATGCGAGGGCGAGGAAGAAAGGGCCATAGGCCGCCCGCGCCGTCGCGAAGTCGTCGGCGCCATGAACCCGGTTCCGCCCGATCAGCCCGAAGGCCAGCATGCCGCCCATGTAGACGGCCAGGAACAGCCAGGACCAGACGATCAAACTCATTGGGAACGGCTGACCGTATCACCCGCCCACGACGCGGGTGGCGCGAGTTGACGCCGCTCGTGAACCAGTCCGTGCGCGTCACCGGGCGGGCGGCTGGCACGAAACTGGCACACGAAACCGGTCACAGCCGTCCGCCGTACTGCTAGTACGTAATCGACAACCCCGGAGGTCATCTCCCATGCGTCACGCCACCATCTTCCGAGCCGCCGTCGTTGCCCTGTTGTTCTTCACCCTGCCGGCTCTCGCCATGGCCGAAACGGTCCGAATCCCGGCAGGCACGACCGTCTACTGCGTCCTCGACGAGAGCCTCTCGACGAAGAAGAAATCAAGCAACTTCGTCCGGCTGGGAGACCGCGTCCGCGCCAAGGTCGCCGAGGATGTCGTGATCGACGGCCGCGTCGTCATCGAAGCGGGTACCGTGGTCTGGTCCGAAGTCAGCAAGGCGCGGCGGGCCAAGATCGCCGGCATCCGGGGCCGACTCGAGGTCGACGCGAACACCGTCGCCGCGGTGGACGACACGTCGATCCGCCTCGCCGGCGGCTACGATCGCTCCGGCAGGGGCCGCTTCGTGACCGCCGCGGTCCTGGCCAAGGTCATCGCCTGGCCCTTCATCCTGATCAAGGGCAAGCAGGCGCACCTGAGCCGCGGCGTCATCTTCGACGCCCAGACCGCGGCTCCAGCCGAAGTGGACGTCGTGGCAGCGCGGGATCTCCCGGTTCTGCGCGCCGACATCCCGGGATTCGAAGTGAGCATCCCGTACGACAGCATCGACCCCGAGGTCCGCCTCGCTACTCTGCCTCTCCAGTTCTACGGACTGGAAGCCGAGACCGCCGAGGCCCACGTCACCGCCGTCAACGGCCAGACGATTCGATGGATCGAGATCCACCTCGTCGACGGGATGGGCGAGGTCGACTTCCAGGAACTGGCCGAGCACTTCCGGCACGGCATGAACCGGTTCACCGTCACGGCGGAAGGCCAGAGCGTGGACGTGCTGCTGGAGTTCGAGTTCTAAAGGCGGAACCGCCACCGGGAGAACCGTCATGCCTCGGATCCCGAGGACCGGCTCCGTTACTGTTCGGGGATGCTCAACATCTTCCGCCGTCGGGCCCCAGGCACGTTCGTTCTCCTCGTCCTTCTCGCCCTCCACCCTGCAGCCGCGCAGAAGGAGCCCCTGGAGATCCATCACATCTACGGGCCGGAGGCGCTCGACTTCTCGCCCGAGCTGCCGCGGCTCCGATGGCTGCCCGGCGGCGAGGAGTACCTCTCGGGGAAGGACGGCGAGGATGGCTGGTCCTGGACGGCCGTGGACGCGGCGTCGGGCGATAGCCGCCCGTTCTACGACCCGGGGCCCCTGGCAACCGCGCTCCGGGAGCAACTGGACCTGAGCGCTGAGGACGCGGCGTCACGGGCGCGGCCCGGGGCTCTTCGGCTGTCGCCGGCCGCGGACCGCCTGTTGCTCGACCTCGCCTCGGACCTGTCCGTCTGGAGTTTCGACGACGAGACGCTCACCCGGCTCACCCGGGGTCCGGAGACCGAGGAACTCGCCCGCTTTTCGCCGGACGGCCGCCGTGTCGCCTTCGTCCGCGACGCGGACCTGTACGTCGTGGACCTGGGAGGCAACGAGCTTCGCCTGACCACGGGCGGCGGCGAGAACACGCTCAACGGCAAGCTCGACTGGGTCTACCAGGAGGAGATCTACGGCCGCGGCAACTACCAGGCCCATTGGTGGAGTCCGGACAGCCGCGGCATCGCGTTCCTGCAGAGCGACGAGCGCGACGTGCCCCGATTCACCGTCGTCGATCACGTCCCCTTCCGGCCGCCGCTCGAGGTCTACCCTTACCCCAAGGCCGGAGACCCGAACCCGCGCGTCCGGCTGGGAGTCGCGAAGGCCAGCGGCGGGGGCATCACGTGGATCGATCCGGGCCTGTACGGACACTCGGAGATCCTGATCGTGAACGTCGCCTTTTCCCCTGACGGCGACGTCTGGTACCAGGTCCAGGATCGCCGGCAGACCTTCCTCGACCTGCATCGCGCCGACCCCGACACCGGCGAATCGGAGCGCGTGCTGCGCGAGGAGTCCCACGCCTGGGTCAACGTGCTCGGCCCGCCCCACTTCCTGAAGGAGGGCGGTTTCCTTTGGTTCAGCGAACGGACCGGGTTCCAGCATCTGTACCGCTACGACCAGGAGGGCAAGCTGGTCCGGCCGCTCACCGACGGCCGCTGGGAAGTCCGCTCCCTGCTTGCGGTCGACGAGGACGCGGGCGCAGCCTACGTCTCGGGAACGTACCGTTCAGCGCTCGGCGCCGACGTGCTGCGCGTGGCGCTCGAGGGAGCGAGCCCAGCCCTGCTCACCCAGGCGACCGGCAGTCACCGTGGCAACTTCCCGGACGAGGGCCCCGTCAGCCACTGGGTCGCCACGTCGAACGACCTTCACACACCGACGACGATGACGCTGCGAAGCGCCGGGGGCGAGACTGTCCGCGACCTCGGCGGCGGCGACGTACCCGACATGGAGCGCTTCGACATCTCGAAACCGGAGCTCCTGACCATCGAGACCAGCGACGGCGTCGACCTGGCGGCAATGCTGATCCGGCCGCACGGCTTCGATCCCGACCGGGTCTACCCGGCCTGGGTTCACGTCTACGGCGGGCCCCACGCCCAGCAGGTCCGCGACGGCTGGCAGGGGTCCCGCGGCATGTGGTTCCAGTACCTGGCGCAGCAGGGAATCGTCGTTCTCGTCGTCGACAACCGGATCGCCTCGGGCAAGGGCGTCGAGTCGACCTGGCCGGTGTACCGGAATTTCGGCGAGCAGGAGCTCATCGATCTGGTCGAAGCCGTCGACTGGCTCGGCGCGAAGCCGTGGGTCGACAAGGAGCGGATCGGCCTCGACGGCTGGAGCTTCGGCGGCTACATGACGCTCTTCGCGCTCACCCGTTCCGACCGTTTCCGCGCCGGTATCGCCGGCGGCAGCGTCGTCGACTGGCGCGCCTACGACTCGATCTACACCGAGCGCTACATGTCGACTCCGGACGACAACCCGGACGGCTACGAGCGGACCTCCGTGCTCGAGTCCGCCGGGGACCTCCACGGCGACCTGCTGATCATCCACGGCACGATGGACGACAACGTCCACATGCAGAACACCCTGCAGCTGGCCTGGAAGCTCCAGAAGGCCGGCAAGCCCTTCGAGATGATGCTCTACCCGAAGTCACGCCACGGCATCTCGGACCCGGACCTCTCGCTCCACTTGCGCGAGACGATGGCCCGCTTCATCCTGAAGACGATCGAGCCCTAGCTGCTAGCGCAGTTGAACTGGCCGCCCAAGCGGAGCCGGCCTGACGGCCGGCCCGTTTCTCTGGCCGCCTGCGGCGGCAGCGGGTCAGAAGACCCGCGCACCCAGCAAGCGGCCAGTTCAACTGCGCCAGGCGCGCACGCTGAGCGCCAGCGTCGCAATCGTCCCCCAGGACAGGCCCACGACGACGCCGGCGTCGAGGATGCCCCGCCACGGCTGATCCAGCCGGTGGACGATCACGATCAGCACCAGGATGCCGGCGGTACCGAGCCAGACGCCAAGCCTTTCCCTCCGCGTGCCTTCGAAGTAACCAGCCGCGAACAGCGGCGCGAGCACGACCCGCCGAAGCGTCGGCTGGTTGCGCACCGTCATCGCCCGCTCGGCCACCCGCGGCGAGAACCGCAACTGGAAGCCGCGGAATCCCTCGGACCAGGCCATGAAGGGAATGATCGCGAGCAGCGAAGCCCAGTGATACCAGGCGAACGGATGGTCGAAGGCCGCGATCGAGATCCTGGCGAGCCGGTAGACCGCCCACACCAGCAGGCCGACGATCCCGCCCACCGCCCACAAGGCGCCGGCCGTCGCCACGGCGCCGCCGGCGAGGCCGCGGTTCGCGTTCACCACCCCATCGGTCTGCGCGCCGGTGGAGGCGGCGTCACTCATCCGAGGCGAGATCCCGCCGGCCCTGGTCGCTGGCCAGCGCCGCGTGGTTCAGGATGTTCCGCGCCATCGACGAAGGCTGCGCCTCGGCATTCGCGCGATAGACCGAGGCGCGCGCCTGGTGAACCTCCGCGCTGCCCGGCGCCGCGTGCCGGGCAGCCTCGATCAAGTGGCACGCCACCGCGTGGCGGCCGGCGGCGGACTCGGCCCGCGCCGCCTCGATCACCTGCTCCACGCCGCCGGCAAGTTCGACCCAGGCTTCGGCCTGCTCCCTCTTCGTGGCCGGCACGATGTTGTCGAACTCGCCGTCCCACCAGCCGCCGTATCGCCGCCAGACCATCCGCACGAGGAAGCTCGGATCGTCGTACACCGGCTGCAGATAGGGCTCGTCCGCGAGGTCGGCCGGAGGCGTCACCGCCTCGACCACCTGGTCCAGGCTCAGGCCCCGGTTCATCGCCGCGACGCTCTGCTCTTCGATCGACCGCATGTAGCGCGCCGTGCCGTCCAGAGCGCGCCGCACCCGGCCGGCGCCCAGGATCGGCAAGCCGTGCCCCGGGAGGAGGATCTCGGCGCCAAGCGGCGCCATCCGCTCCAGGCTGTCGGCCCAGTCGCCGACGTATCGCTGGACCTTCTGCGGGTTGCCGGCGTTCGGCACCGCCCAGATGAACAGGTCGCCCGTATGCAGGATGCGACGCTCGGGTATCCAGGTCCAGGTGATGTCGTCCGTCTCGCCCCGGCCGTGGGTGAGTTCGAAGGTGAGCTCGCCGCGCCGGAAGGTCATGCTCCGCCGGTAGAGGACATCCGGATACCGGTAACTGTCGGGCCAGCGGTAGTGCGGCGCGTCGATCGCGAACTGGCGGCGGTTGATCGCCGTGTTCCAGCCCAGGGTCGCCCGGTAGCGGTCGAAGTGAGCCGGCACCCGTTCGTGGGCATAGACCGTCGGCCGCGGCCAGCCCCGCTCCTCCGCCTCGGTGTCGAATGCGGTCACCGAGAACACGTGATCCACGTGGTGGTGCGAGTAGATCGCGGCGACGACCGGAGTTTCGGGCCAAACGCGACGCACACCCTCGAAACAGCGCTTCACGTCGAGCAGATGGCCGGCGTCCAGCATCACCAGGCCGTCTCCCGTGTCGACGACATAGAAGCCGGCGATGCCCTTGAAAGCGAGCAGGTCGTCGGCGATGCGGCACGAGCCCGGGTAGTAGCGGTGGACCGGGTGGTGCTCGAACCGGAGATCCAGTTCTCCGCGCCAAGCCCGCTCGGCCAACTGCAGCAGGTCGGGGCGAGGTTCGTCGGGCATGGCCGCGCACGTTACCGCAGCGCGAGACGGGTCGTCCGAAGAACGCTGCTGCTAGCCTCCGCCCCGTGAAACGGAGGGCGCCCGCGACCGTGGGACTACTGGGTCTTCTCGCGGGCGTCCCCGTGGGCAGCCAGGAGCGGTCCGAAGCCGTCGCCGAGCGCCCGACGATGGCAGCCACCCGGGTCGACCAGGGCCCGAATGTCGACGGCGACCTCAGCGACCGCGCCTGGCAGGCATCCGAGGTCGGCACGGACTTCATGCAGCACGAGCCGCTCGACGGCGTGCCGGCGACCGAGCAGACGGAGGTCCGTGTCGTGTTCACGGACGGCACGATCTACTTCGGGATCACCGCGTTCGACGCGAACCCCGACGCGATCATCGCCAAGGAGATGGAGCGCGACAGCCGCATCTACCAGGACGATTCGATCATGCTGCTGCTCGACACCTTCCACGACCGGCGCAACGCGTACGCCTTCGAGACGAACCTGAACGGCGCCCGGACCGACACTCTCGTCACCGACGAAGGGCGCGACCTGAACCTGGAGTGGGACGGCATCTGGTCCGTAGCGTCCCGCAAGACCGCGCAGGGCTGGACGGCCGAGATCGCGATCCCGATCTCGACGCTCCGTTTCGATCCGGCCGCTCCCGCCTGGGGGTTCAACGTCCAGCGGTACATCGCCCACAAGCGCGAGATGATCCACTGGTCCGGCCTGCCGCGCGAAGTCGGCGTGCTCGGACAGGTCGGCTCCGAGGTCCAGCCCGTGCATCGGGTGTCCATGGCCGGAGAACTGACCGGGTTGACCGGACTCAGCCAGTCGGCACAGCTTCAGATCAAGCCGTACGTGATCGGCGACGTCAGCGAAGATCCCCGCCTCGATCTCGACCCGGCCACGGACGGCGACTACGGTCTCGACCTCAAGTGGGGGGTGACCCGTTCCCTGGCGCTCGACCTGACCTACAACACGGACTTCGCCGAGGTCGAGGTCGACGAACTGCAGACGAACCTCACCCGGTTCTCGCTCTACTTTCCGGAGAAGCGCGATTTCTTCCTTGAGAACGCGGGCATCTTCGACTTCGGCCCGCCCCACCGCCGGTTCTACGAGCCGCCGGTGCTCAAGGCGTTCTTCTCGAGGCGCGTCGGTCTGGACGCCGGACGGCAGGTGCCGATCGACTGGGGCGCCCGCCTCACCGGGCGAATGGGCGGCTGGGACATCGGCGTGCTCCGCGTCGCGACGGCCGGCCTCGAGCGGGGCGACAACGGTCTGCCCGCGAACGCATTCACCGTCGCACGGCTGAAGCGGAACGTCGGCGAGCGATCGTCCGTCGGCGCCATGCTCACGGAAGCCGCGCCGGACGGAGAACTCGCGAACCGCGTCGCCGGGGTCGACTTCGTCTACAAGCCGACGTCGAAGCTGATCTTCGGCGGGTTCTGGAGCAGCAGCGGCATCAGCGAGGAGCCGTCCGCCAGTTCCGACGACGCCGCATCATCCGACGCTGGAGAGTCCGCCTACGGACTCAACTTCGACTACCAGGGCCGATCCCTCACCGTCTTCCTCGACGCCCAGGAGATCGAGAAGGACTACGACCCGAAGGCTGGCTTTCTTCTGCGGCGGAACGTCCGTCACCTGAACCCGCAGTTCCAGTGGCTGCCGCGGATCGAACGCGGGTTCGTTCGCTCCTGGTTCACCGAGGTTCTGGTCGACTACTACGAGACGCTCGACGGCGGCGAGCTGGAAACCCAGCGGATCGAGATCTCCCCCATCGGCATGCGGATGACGACCGAGGACCGCTGGCGGATGGGATACGTCCACGAAACGGAGAACCTGGTCGAGCCCTTCGAGGTGTCACCCGGTGTCGTGATCCCGCCAGGGCGCTACGAGTTCGCCACCGTCGAAGCCGCCTCGTTCACGAACCAGAGCCGTCTCTTCGGCCTGCGCGGGCGCATCAGCGTCGGCGACTTCTACAACGGCACGCAGAACTCGGGCCGCGTTTCGTTCACCCTGCGCCTCTCGAAGAACCTGCAGACGGAGACCCGCTGGGTCTACAACGACGTCGAGCTGCCCCAGGGCGCCTTCGACGTCGGCCTCTACAGCCAGCTCGTGAACTTCACGTTCACCCCGAACCTGCGGCTGAACACGATCATTCAGTACAACGACCACTCCGGCGACCTCGGAACGAACATCCGCCTGCACTGGATCTACAAACCGGGCTCCGACCTGTTCGTCGTCTACAACGAGAACTGGATGGCCGAGGACCTTCGCTATCGCCAGAGCACCCACCGCCAGATCGCGGTGAAGTTCACCTACCTGATCCAGCCGTAGCGGCGCAGGAGCTACGTCTTCGCCCAGTTGAAGGTGCGTACCAGGTGCGTGTAGTCGGCGTGGCCGCGAGCGACCGTCGTGCTGCCCAGGAAATCCTCGCGGCCCAGCATGACCCTGAGCGGATAGGGCTTGCCCTCCAACCACTCCTCGTCGAGGTGCCCGTAGTCCTCGACCGGGCGCAGAGCCAGCCGGGAGAACGTGATGTGCAGCACGACCCGTTCTCCCGCTATCGCGCGCGGGTAGTTGCCGTGCCAGACCGAACCGTCCCACGCGACGACCGAACCGGCCGGACATTCCGTCGGAATCGCGCCCGGCTCGGTGGCGACTTCCTCCTCGTTCGGGTGACGCCGCAGGCGGTGAGTCCCCGGGATCACCTTGGTGCAACCGCCGGCCTCCGTGAACTCGTCACACGCCCAGCACAGGGTCAGGAGCTGGTTGTGCACCGGGAACGGCGCCGGCAGCCAGTTCTGGTCCGCGTGCAACGGCAGCTTGGCGGCCCCGAGCGGCCGGATGCTGCAGATCAACTGGGAAAGCAGGGCACCCTTCCCGCACATGATCTCGGCGAGGGCCTGGATCTTCGGCCGGAGGACGACATCCTCGAAGATCGGGTCGCGACCGAGCAGAAGCGCGGCGGAACGGCCCTTCGCCCGCCCTTCCGTCTCCTCCGCCAGGCGCAGGCAGGCTTCCCGCAACTGCTCCGTGACCTCCAGCGGCGCCACCTCGCGCAGGATGGTGTAGCCCTGCTCCTGCATGTCGTGGACGTTCTCCGCCATGCCGAGCTGCTCTACGGTCGCCGCCATCTCGTTCGAGAGGTCGAACGGCTGCCGGGTCTCGGTCTGCCGTTCCGGTGTCGGCCGCGCCTCTCTTCGGGCTGCCGGCCTTTCGAGTTGCGCCGTCGCGGTCTGCGCCATCGTCGACTCCTCGCTCGATCCAGGGCGGTGTCTCGTCGGAGCGATCGATCGTAACAGGCCATCTGGCCTCATCTCTGTTTTTGGGCTACAATCGCGGAGCTTTCACGGCGCCGCGAGGCAGGGACCGTCCACCCCGGCTGTCGCCACCAGATGCCTCAAAGCGGCCGCGCCTCAGCTTCCCGAGACGTCCACCACGTCGCCCC
This sequence comes from Candidatus Multivorans sp., assembly GCA_965220845.1. Lineage (GTDB taxonomy): Bacteria > Acidobacteriota > Thermoanaerobaculia > Multivoradales > Multivoraceae > Multivorans. The sequence goes on along the minus strand of CBDCRA010000005.1, from coordinate 912,473 downwards.
GTCCTCCGGGAGGAACTGAACTGCCAGCCGGCGGCGCCAGTGGACTCAACGGGTCGATACCCCACCGGAATGCCAGAAGCGCAAGGCGAACACCCCACCGGGACACCTGCCGCCCCCAAACGGCGGCCGGCCCGCCGTCGGCGGCGTCCCCGTCAACGCGGCGGCGCGGGCAAGACGCGCACGGTCGCGCTTCATCAGCGCAGCGCGTCTCATTTCCGCCCCGAGGACCGTGAACGGGGCAAGGCGGTCTTTTCGGCGGGAAACGTGAAGCTGGAAGTCGACGGCACGAGCGCCCGGGCCATCGTCGAACCGCTGGCGCCCTGCGAAGGCGCCGCCCCGGACGACCCGGCCGGGAACGACGCCACCACCGTGGAGATCGACTGGTCGAGGGTTCCCGACGAACGCATTCTCCACGCGGTGTGCGACTGCCCGCAGTTCGCCGGCGGCACGGCCTGCGGCCACATCTGGGCGTCGCTGCTCGAACTCGCCGCGAAGGAGCCGAAGAGCCAGCCAGCCGGATCAGGCCGCGTTTCGCTGCGGAAGACCCGGCCTCCACAGGTCTCCATACCAGGATCGGCATTGAACACGATGGACACCCCGACCGCCGCTGCGAGCGCACCTCCCCGCCCTTCCCGGCGCACCCGCAGGAGCCGCAGCCGGCGCCGGAGGCGAACACCGGCAACGACGAGCTGGAGGTCGGTCGTCGACGCCGTTCGCGAGGACATCGAGCAGCAGGGCCTTCCCGAGAAGACCTCCGCGGCAAGGCACGGAGAGCCCGAGATCCGGTTCCTGATCAACGCGGCGACCAGCCGCAACGCCGGCGGCCTGATGATCGACATTTTCGGCCGCAAGAGGAATCCACAGGGCGAGTTCGGCAAACTGAAGCGGCTCAACATCGACCACGCCAAAGTCGAGGAGCTGCTCGGCCTGAACTCGCTTGACGCCGGCGACTCCCCGACGAACGGAGCGTCCCCGGCCGCGGAGCCGGCGATGGTTACCGCGCTGCCGCCCGAGGCGCCGCAACGCCAGGGGCGCAAGCGGAAGGCCGGGCGCGGCCGACCACCGGGCCGCCCTCAGATCCAGCGCGTCTTCGTGCCCCTGAACTGGGTCGATCACCTGCTGCCCCGCCTCAGCTCGAGCGACCAGCTCTTCTGGTGGGACGGCCGCTCCCTCGCCAACCTGCACCCGGTGAGCTTCGACGACGGCGCGCCCTGGCGCCTCACCCTGCAACTGGAGATCGCTGCCGCCAGCCGTATCCGGCTCCGCGGGCTGCTCAAGCGCGGCGACGAGACGACACCTCTCAGCCGCGCGGCCCTGGTGCTGCCGTTCTCCAGGGGCAACGGCGTCACCCCCGGCGCGGAAGCGAACGAGGCAGGCAATACGCTGCTGCTGCTGGACAACTCGATCGGCCGCCTCCACCTCGAACCGCAGCGCGACCAGCCCTGGTACTCCCTGCTCGGCGCCAGCGGCGATCTGGTCATCCCGGACGAAGACCTGGAAGCGGCGGTGACCAGCCTCCTGGAGCTGCCCGCCCTGCCCCCTCTGGAGCTTCCGGAAGAGGTCTACCTCTCCGAAGAGTCCCCGATCCCCCAGCCACGGCTGGCGCTCGAGCCGGAGGACGCGCCGGAGTGGATGAACCCCCAGCTCGAGGCCCGCCTCTCCTTCGGCTACGGCAGCCTGACCGTCGACGCCGGCGATCCGCGGTCGGCGGTGGTCGACTGGGAGGAACATCGCTTCGTCCGGCGCGACCAGAAAGTCGAACAGGACGCGCTTGTCCGACTCCTCGAGCTCGGCCTGAAGCCGGTCGCATCCAAGACCGGCCACAGCCTGGAGCTCGAACCGCGCGACCTGCCCGCGGTCGCGGAGCCGCTGCTGACGGAGGGATGGGAGGTCGAAGCCCACGGCGCCTCGATCCGACCGCCGAATCCGCCGGCGTTACGTATCGAGAGCGGCGTCGACTGGTTCGAGCTCAGCGGCCAGATCGACTTCGGAGAAGACCAGATCGAGTTCTCGGAGATCCTGTCGGCGATCTCCGAAGGCCGGCGATCGGTCGAGCTGGACGACGGATCGAAGGGACTCCTGCCGGCGGCCTGGGTCGAGAACTACGGCTCGCTCAGCCAGCTCGCCCAGGCCTCGAGCGAAGAGGGACTGCGTTTCCTGCCGTCGCAGGCCCTGCTGGTCGACGCCCTGCTCGCGGTGACGCCGCCGGTGAACGTCAGCAAGACCTTTGCCGAGCTGCGCGAGAAACTGAGCACCTTCTCGTCGATCAAGCCGAAGAAGGAGCCGCGCAGCTTCGTCGGCACGCTCCGCAACTACCAGCGCCTCGGCCTGGGTTGGCTGTGCTTCCTGCGCGAGTTCGGCCTCGGCGGCGTGCTGGCGGACGACATGGGGCTGGGCAAGACGATCCAGGCGCTGGCCGTGCTCCGCATGTACCGCACCGCCTCGCGGACGACGAAGCTGCCCTATCTCGTCGTCGCGCCGCGCAGCCTCGTCTACAACTGGATCGACGAGGCCGCCCGTTTCACACCGGACCTCAAGGTGCTGGAGTACGCGGGTCGCGACCGCGAAGAGCTGCGGGGCGAACTCACTGCGGCCGACCTGGTCGTCACGACCTACGGCACGGTCCGCCGCGACATCGGCTATCTCGCGACCGTCGACTTCGACACCGTGATCCTCGACGAGGCCCAGGCGATCAAGAACGCGACCTCGCAGACCGCCAAGGCCTGCCGCCTGTTGACCGGCAAACACCGCCTCGCGCTCACCGGCACCCCGATCGAGAACCACCTGGGCGAACTCGGCTCGATCTTCGAGTTCCTCAACCCGGGTCTGCTCGGGCGGCTGCCGGCCCTGGACGTGCTCGCCGGCGGCCGCGCGCCAAGCGAACAGGAACTCGCCCTTGTCGCCAAGGGTCTGCGTCCCTTCATCCTTCGCCGCAGCAAGCGGGAGGTGCTCCCGGACCTGCCGGAGAAGACCGAGCAGATCCTGCAGTGCACCCTGAACCCGAAGCAGCAGGAGATCTACGACCAGCTCCGGGCCGGTTACCGCGAAAGCCTGCTGAAGCAGGTCGAGGACAAGGGGGTCGGCGGATCGGCGATGCAGGTGCTCGAGGCGCTGCTCCGGCTGCGGCAGGTCGCCTGCCATCCGGGGCTCATCGACGAGTCCTGGAACGACGCGGGCAGCGCCAAGCTCGAGTCGCTGTTCGAACAGGTGTCCGAGGTGCTCGACGAGGGGCACAAGTGCCTCGTGTTCTCCCAGTTCACGTCGCTGCTGGCCTACGTACGGAGCCACTTCGAGGAACAGGGCGTCCCGTACGCCTACCTCGACGGCCAGACCCGGAACCGCGGCGAGGTGGTCGATCACTTCCAGAGCGACCCGGACACGAACATCTTTCTGATCAGCCTGAAGGCGGGCGGCGTCGGCCTGAACCTGACCGCCGCCGGCTACGTCTTCCTGCTCGACCCGTGGTGGAACCCGGCCGTCGAAGCGCAGGCCATCGACCGCACCCACCGCATAGGCCAGACTCAGCCCGTCTTTGCCTATCGCCTGATCGCCCGGGACACCGTGGAAGAGAAGATGCTGGAACTCCAGCGCTCGAAGCGGCAGATCGCCGACGCGATCCTCGAAGGCGGCGGATCGTCCCTGCGGGATCTCACCGCCGACGATCTGCGGATGCTGCTGAGCTAGAGCCGGGCGCCGGACGGGCGCCCGCACCGCCGCCGCGCTTGCGCCGCGGCGGCGTCGACGACATCTGAGCCGGTTCGTCCGGCTGCTCCGAAGGGCCTTCGGAACCGTCAATCGGTTCCGAAGGCCCTTTTGCGTCTTAGTCGATACACGCGGCCGCTGAACCCACGGCCACCGACAACAACCCGGCCGTCCGGCCGTCACGAACGGAACTACTGGAGCTGGACGATGACGTCCCCGAACCTCACTTCGAACCTCCGCCAACCACGAACCAGGCCGCGCGCTGGCCATCGGCTGCGCGGATGGAACCCCCGACTCTCCCAGCCTCCAGCCAGCGCCCTCGAAGCACGCCTGACCCGTGCGTTTCACATGCTCGACGCCCCGTCGGCGCCGCTGGTCTCCATGCTGCACAGCCGGGCCACCGGCCCGGAGGGAAGGCGGCGGCGATGAACCGCCGCCGCCTGGCCCTGGCCGCCGTCGTCGCGGCCGTCCTCGTCCCCCTCGGAGGTCTCCTCTGGTTCGAGTCCGGAATCCGCGCCCGGCAGGCCCAGCGCCCGGAAGTCGGCGCGACGTTCCCCGGCCTCCCGGGCTTCGCCGACGGCGAGACCCTGCCGGCCGCTCCGGGACGGCTGCGGGTAGTCACGTTCGCCAGGGCCGGCTGCGGCAACTGCGACCGAACCATCACCACCCTGCGCCGCCTGAACCGGACCGAAGATCCGGCCTTCGACCTGATCGCGGTCGTCGCCGGCGCCCATGAGCCGGAAGCGAACGGCGACGGCCTTCTCGCCATCGCCGACCCGGACGCCTCCGTCTCGAGGCGCTTCGGCGTGGTCCACGTGCCGCTCGTGTTCCTGGTCGACGAACAGTCCCGAATCCTCGCGGTCGCCACCGGCGAACGTCCGGAGACCGCCTGGCGCGCTTTTCTGGAGTCCGGAACCGATGCGCTCTGAGCGGTTCCGGATCCGTCCCCCGCACGCGGCCGCCGCCGGCCTGCTGGTTGCGGCCGGTCTCGTGACGGTCGCTGCCCGGACGCTGGGGCCGACCATGGACCGGCTCGCCTGGGCCGCCGCGCTCGACCCATCGGCGCCCGCCCCGGGCGAGGTGGTCCGCCAGCAAAGGCGCTCCGACTGCGGTCCGGCGGCCCTGAAGATGGTCCTGGACCACTGGGGCATCCAGGACGTGACGCTCGCCGAGCTCGAGATCGCGACCGGAACCGGACCGGACGGCACCAGCCTCCTGGCGCTCAAGAAAGCCGCCGAGGAACGGGGCGTGACGAGCCAGGGGCTCCGGCTTCCGGTCCATCGGCTCCGCGAGGTCCCGCTTCCCGCGATCGCTCACGTCCACGGCGACCACTTCGTCGTCATCCGCAGCACCGGCGACGAACTCGTCATCGACGACCCCTCTCTCGGCCGGCTGCGCATGAGCTCCCGCGTCTTCGCCCGCTCCTGGGACGGCGTCGTTCTGAGCTTCACCGGCGGCCCCCCACCGATTCCGCGGACGGTACGAAACCCGTCCGTTTCACCCGCAACCTACAACCCCTGAAGGAGATAATCCTCTATGAAACTCCGCATTCTCTTTGTTTCCGCCCTCTTCCTGTTCCTCGCCGGAGCGGCACTGGCGACACCGACCGTCGGCGAAGCGACCCAGACGGCCCGGTACTTCCCGGTGCCCTGCAGCGACCTGCCCTTTCCCGGACCGGGCCGGCCCTACCCGCTTCCTTGGCCTTTCCCGAGCCCATGGCCCGGTCCCACCGACCAGTGCATTCCCATCCCCCTCCCCTTCTAGCGGTCCCGACATGAATACCGCTTCAACCATGATCGCGATCCTGCCCGAGGCCGATCTCGCGGCCGTCACCGGCGGAAACGCCTGGATGGTCTCGGTGGCTTGCTGGGCGGCAGCGCCCTTCATCGACGCCCTCTATCCGGGCATGGGCGCCCTGCTCGCCCGTTCCTGCCTGAGCCTCATCTTCTGAAACGACCGCGAGCGACTCGTCTACCGCCTGAAGCGAAAGCAGTACTGAATCCACCAATGACAAAGGAACACCCACAAATGAAACTACTGTCATCCCTCCTCGTCGCTCTCTTGCTACTCGCCGGGGCCTCCGCTATCTCAGCGTCCGCAGCGATCGCGCCCTCGATCTCGGACTCCGCTCTTGACAGCTCTTCGCCGCTTGCCACGACCGAAATGGCCGTGCTGGGCGGCGGCGCGCCCGACTGGGTTGTCGGAGGCTGTCTCGCAGTCGGAGGTTTCCTCGGCGGGCGCGCGCTTGCCAAGAGGCTCGTGAAGCGTGCCGTTGTCGGCGCGGTCTGCCCAGTATGCGGAACCGCGATGACCATTGCGACCGTAGCCTGCCTATTCATTTAGGACGCTTCGCCGGGATCCGCGGGCGAGCAAACGCCCTCGGTTCCCGGCTCAACAACTCAAGGAAAGGAAGCACTACTCATGAAGACACTGATCGTCTTCCTCGTTCTCGCCGCCGTCACACTGGCGCCACTGACAGGGCCATTCACCGCAACAGTCCCCGACACCGGCTTGCAATCGAGCCCGGAGAGCGCGATTCTGCCCCTCTCGGACCAAGCAGCGGAGGCGATTCAAGGTGCACTGGCGTGGAAGTGGAGGTGCGCCATCGCCGCCTCCTTCATAGGCGTCGGCCTGTTGTCAGCTGCTCCCCTCACCGGCGGCGTTTCCGCGATAGTTGCACCAGCAGCGTTCAACGCCGCGGCGTTCTGCCTCGTCTGACCGAGCCAGCTGTCTCCGGCTTCCTGGGTGCGGCTAACCTCCGCCCCAGGAAGCCGAACCACGCAACCTGGGAGAAGAGCGAATGACAACGACGGGAAGCAGGCTGCTCCTGGTCCGCAGAATCGGTGCGCTGTGCCATGCTTACCTGACAGTCTGGATGAAGGCCCTGCGGGTGAATCGCTCGGCCGTTCTCCTGACCCTCCTCGCGATCCCGAACGTCGTCATCGCGCTCTTCCTGGCCATCTTCGTGCCACGGTTGATACTCGACCTGGAGGACGCATCGCTGCGACGAGGCCTGCTGACCGCTGCCGTTTCAATCGTCGCCATCGGCTGGCTCTTCACGCAACTGCTCACCCAACGGTCCATCACCTGGCTGCTGAACATCAGAGAACTCAACCCGCTGCCGTTCGGGTTCAACACCCTCTATCAGTTACGGTTGGCCGGCTATCTTGGCGGAGCCTGGCTTCTGGCTCTTGGCTTGGCCGCACCCTACCTCGCCGTCGCGCGGTCGAGCAGCCTTCTCGGCTTGGCGATGCTCACCGCGGCCATGGCCCTGGCTGTCGTGACCCAGGGCCAGATCGTCTCCATCGTGACGAACCAGCGCGACCGGCTGGTCGAGGGGCTGATCGGTTCGGCCATCGTTCTCGTCGCCATCAGCGCGGTCTACTTCGGACTCTACTGGGGAGTTCTGTTGAAGGCGGGCGAATCGAACGCCGACGACTTGCTGAGGTGGATGAGCGATTCGGTAGTGATTCGAATCGCTGCCTTCACTCCCGCCGGACTCCTCGCCGCCATGCTTGACGATCCGGAGGGCACATGGCGAAACGGAGCTCGCCTTCTGGGCCTCTGCTTCTACGCTGTCGCCACAGGCACTTGCGACCGGAAGTTGCTACGCAGGTTGCAGTTCGGTTCGCCCTTGGGCGCCCCACAGGTCAAGCACCCGACTTTGCCGCTCTCGGCCTTGCTGCGTCGTCTACCCGCGGTGTCGCCGGGCAGCGTCCTGACCCTGATCGAGATTGAGAGCGGAGCCAGGAACCGCGGTATCCGATGGTCGATGCTCATCGCGCTCGCGCTCTTCGGCTTTCTCGTTCTCGCCGTAGACGATCCGGTCATAGCCGTCGTCGGTTCACTCACCTTCGCATGCATGAACCTCACCGGACACCGCGGCGAAGCGACCTTGCCTACGGGTCGTCTCTGGTCCGAGTCTTTCGCACTGCCCGTTGCTCCGACTCGTGTCCTCCGCGCGATGGCTCGGGCACCGTCTCTGGTCGCGATCTGCCTCTCTGGAGCAACGTTCGCCGTGTGTCTCGTGCAGTTCGGCTGGTTTGGCTGGCTCCACGTCGGCTATCTCGTCCTTCATTGCTCATCGGCCATCTTCTATGCCGCAGCGGCCTACGGATGGTTCGACGCGCGCTGGCAGACACCCGCTGGAACAGTGGGGCCAGACGTTCGTGCGGGGAAGGTGTTGACACGGAACCTGCTCGGCCTCGTCCTGTTCCTTCCCTTCTTCTCCACGCTCTTTCTCTTCACGTTCTTTGAAGGCACTCCGAGCCCGTTGGCGTTGAGCATCGTCGCCGCGGTCCACACTGCCTTGGCCGTCGGGGCGGGGCTGGCTTTCCGGGCATCGACCCGACGCCTGATCGACTCCCGCGGACTCGACGCCCTCATGGGTCGAGACGACTCAGACACGAGTGCAGCTCCTCGCGCTGCTTCCGTAGACACGCCGTGCAGAGATGTTTGACGGACGCCATCCCGGCGCGCTAGCGTCCGACCGTTGGTTGTCAGAGGCGCAGTGGGCCTGCGAGCCGGACCCCCTGCCACGCTTGGCCAGTGCCCCTGGGCCTAGGGTCGCTCCCTTCGTCAGGCGAAGCGGTGGGGGGTCTCGTCGCTCCTCTGCAAGGCGGCCAGCGCGGTCCGCCGCCAGTCCTGGTGTCGGCCTTCCCCATCGCGAGAGCCGGACAGTGACCCCAAGGACTCCATGGCCAGGTTGACTGCGCACGGAAGCCGGGCCGACCGGCTGCTGACGCTAGGCCGGCTCGCGCTTCCGGATGCATTGCGGCGAGCCGATCAGCCACCGGCCGTGGCGATCGGACTCGCCCTGCTCTACCTGGCCGTGGCGACTGCCGGGAGCCTGCCACTGCTGTCCCTGCTCTTCGGTATCGACGACGAAGCGCTGCGCCGGAACCTGCTGAACCTCGGCATCTCCGCCGCCGCCGCGCTGTGGCTCCTGGCCCAGGTGGTCCTCCGCTTACCGATGAACTGGCTCCTGGACCTCGAGCCGTTCCTGCCGCTCCCCGTCGCTTATCGGGATCTCTATCTGCTCCGCCTGGCTTTCAGCCTGGTCGGCTACTGGCTACTGGTGCTCGGACCCGCGGCCCTCTTCCTGCTCGCGACACGGACCGAAGGGCCGGTCGACTTCCTGTTGATAAGCGGCGCTCTGGGAGTCACGGTGCTACTGCTCGGGCGGATGGCAGCGATCGTCACGCTGGCCATCGACCGGTTCGTCGAGAGCCTGATCGGGGTCCTGGGCGTGTTTCTCGTCGTCGTAGCATTGATTCAGGCCGCCGGCATCGTCATCAACGTCCTGGGCGGCGAGGCCAGCCTCGAGGCGCTTGAAGCCACGGTCCGTAAGGCGAAGATTCTCGTCGCACTCGGCTACACGCCTCCAGGTCTTCTCGCGGCCATTCTCGACTCGCCCGGACAACACCTTCCGAACCTCCTTCGGCTCGGTATCCTGCTGGTTCTTCTGGCGGCGACCGCCGGCGTCGAGTACGGACTCCTGCTCCGGCGCTATCTGTTGCAGCCGGGAGGCGACCGCCGGACGGCTTCGCCGGTGACGCCCCTGGCCGGACTGCTGCGTCGATGCGGCAACTTGTCTCCCGCCACCTGTCTGGCGCTCGTCGAGGTGGAATGCTGCCTCCGGGCAAAGGGCGTTCGTTGGGCCTACGCGATGGCCCTCGGTTACGCAACGTGGGTCTCCATCGATCTCCTGTTCGGTCTGATGGCGGCCGCCCTTCTGACCGTCCTGATGGTGAACGGCGTGCTGACCGAGAAGCCGCCACCGAGCTGCCAAGTCTGGCGTGAGTCTCTTTCCCTGCCGCTGGGCTCGTTCCGGATCTTCCGGACGCCCACCAGGGTGCCGGCCCTCCTGACCGTTCCGGTTGCAACTCTTGGGACGAGCGGCGGCATCGTCATCTTTGGCGTGGCGGGGTGGCGGCCCGCCGCGACCGCCGCCGTGCTGGTGACAGCCACAGTGCTGCTCGCAGATGCCGCGTTCAGCCTGATCCGGTTGTACTGGCCCAAGCGCAAGACCGCCGGCGCCACGGAGTTTGAACTGGAAAACCTGGCGGCCAGTTCCGTGGCAGGTCTTTCCGCTATGGCGCTCTTCTTCTTGACGATCGTTGTCTCGAGGCTCCTGGAACGACCCGGGAACGGCTTTCTGATCGGCTTTCTCACAAGCGGCGCTCTCGTCGGCACGGTCCTGGCCCGCCACGCCTCCACGATCCGGCAGCGACGCGAGATCGAGTCCCGGGCACATGAACTCCTCCTCGGAGACCCTTCCCACTAACCCCTGCCCCACAACCCCCTCTGCCCCTACAACCACAAGGAACACCTCACGGATGGAAGAAGCAATCAAGGCAGAGAACCTGACCCGGTCGTACGGAGGAAACGTCGTCGTCGACGGCGTCGATCTGGACGTCCGGGAGGGGCAGATTCTGGGTTTCGTCGGCCCCAACGGGGCCGGCAAGACGACGACCTGGTCGATGTTGACCGGAGTCTTGCAACCGACGAAGGGCACGGTGCGGCTGCTCGGCAAGCCGATGGACATCGACGACACCGAGCTCAAGCAGGAACTCGGCATCGTGCCCGACCACAGCGTGATGTTCGAGAGCCTGACCGGCGAGGAACTGCTGCTGTCGTATGCCCGCATCTACGGCCTGGGCCGCGAGGACGCCGGGCAGCGGACCGACGAGGCGCTCGCAGTCTTCGACCTCGAGGACGCCGCCAAGCGGCCGATCACGACCTACTCCCACGGCATGAGGAAGAAGATCCGCCTCGCCGCGGCGACCCTTCACGCACCGCGAATCCTGTTCCTCGACGAGCCGTTCGAGGGGATGGACGCCCTGAGCGCCCGCACCGTCATGTCGATCCTGCAGCAGATGGCCGAGCAGGGAGCAGCCATCTTCCTCACATCCCACATGCTCGACTACGTCGAGCGCGTATCGACCCACATCGCCGTCATCAGGGACGGCAAGGTCCTCCTGTCGTGCTCCCGGGAGGAGTTCCGCGAATTGCCCGCCGCCGAAGGGGAAGACGGCGCCGGGCGGCTCGAGAACCTCATTCTCAGCATCTCCAGGCGCGAGAGGTTCTCCCGCCTCTCCTGGATCGGCAACAGGAGCACGACATGACCGAGCATCCAGGCAGCACCAACCACGAACGCAACGCCGGGACCGGAGGCGGACGCTCGCGGGGCCGGAGCGCCTGGCTCACGGCGCTGCTCGGGCTCTTCGGGTCGCCGCGGCAGAGCTTCGAGATCATCCGGAACCGCAACCCATGGCTCGCAACGCTGCTCCTGGTCCTGGCCGGGAACGCCGCCCTGGCGTTTGCCTCGGCGCCGCTGGGCCTCCAGGCCATGCGGGCCCAACTGACGGAACGGATGCCGGGCAGCCCCGAACAGGTCGACGCCATGATGGCGCAGTTCGAACAGGCAGCCGCGGCAGGGCGTTGGCTGGCGATGGCCACCGGTCCCCTCTCCGTGGCCGTCGGACTCGCGATTCAGACCGTCCTCGTGTGGCTCCTGGCGATCGCCCTCCAGGGACGTCCCCGATTCGTCCAGTCCCTCGCCCTCATGATCCACCTGGCCGTAATCACTCATCTTCAGAGCTGGGCCAACTTCCTTCTCGTTCACCTCCGCGGCACCGACGCGATCCGATCGCAACTGGACCTCCGGGCGCCGATGGGACTCGACCTGCTGCTGGCCGGCGACAACGCGACGCTCAATGCCGTCTACGCGAGCATCAACCCGTTCACGATCTGGTTTCTCGCGCTGCTCGCGCTGGGCGCCGCCGCGGTGTTCGAGGTTCCGCAGCGCAAGGCATGGCTGCTGGCCGCCATCTACTGGGCAGCGACGACGGCCTTCACCGCCGTGGCGGCCGGTCTCTTCGCCCGGCTCACACCGAGCTGACCGGGCCGAGTCTCCGGTTCGATCACGAGTCGATACAGTCCCCTCATGGGCGAAGAACCGGAGGCGAGCCGCCACCTCTGGTTCAAGGCCCTGATCTGGATCTTCACCGCTCCGCGGAAGAGCTTCGCCGTCATCCGCGAGCACCACCCGTGGGTTGCCGGCCTGACTCTGGGCATCTCCCTGACAGTCCTGGCCGTACTGTTGACGACGTCGCTGTTGGCCGATGCGATGGACAGCATCGGTGATCCCCTCGAGATTCCCTATGGGATGCTGTCGTTCGTCATCGCAGCCATCCCGCTCGCGCTCCTGGTCGAGGCGGCAGTGCTCCGGCTCCTGGCCGCGGCCCTCAAGGGTCGGGCGCGGTTCGAACAGTGCCTGTCGCTGGCCCTCCATGTAGGACTCATCGGCGCCGTGGGGCTGGTCGTCCGCTCGCTGCTGAGAACCACCCAGGTCGACGGCCTCGTCGAGATGCAGCGGAGCGTCCTCGACAGGAGACCGGACTCCGGCCTCGACGTGATCGGGCAGGTAGCCGAAATGGCGCCCGGCGCGATTCTCGACCTGCTGATCGGCTCCCTCGTCTTCGTCTGGTCCTTGCTCCTGCTCGGCCTGGGCGCCGCCTCGGTGTTCCGGGTGTCCCGACCAGCCGGGTTCGCCATTGCCGCGATCCACTGGGCGGCAGGGAAGGTGCTGGAGATGGGTCTGGCGGGCCTGGTCTTCGCGGTGGTGACGGCGTCCCTACGCTGACCGGACGGGTCGGCGTCCGGCCCGGTCCCACTCCGCCACCTGGCCGAGTCGTTTGACGGACAATCGACCGCGCGGTAGCTTCTCGCCGTTGGTTGTCGTCGCGCCGTGGGCCTGCGAGCCGGGTCTCCTGCCGAATACAACAGTCGACACCAGGCGCCGGGTCGCTCCCGGCGCTCGGCGAATAGGCGGGGCGTTTCGTGCCCACTGTGCATGGCGACCAACAAGGCCCGGCGCCAACTCTCTCCGCCTGCCTCAGCCGCGGCATGCTGGTATAACGGTCGCACTCCCAGCAATCGATGAGGAGAGCCGCCATGCAGAGCAGAGTTGACGTCGGTGTCGCCGCTGCCGCCGCCATTGTCTTCCTCGCGGTACCAGCCGCGCCTGCCGCCGACGACGACGCGATCCCGCGCACGGCCTCCGGCCGTCCCGACCTGACCGGTGACTACGACATCTCCACGCTGACCCCGCTGCAGCGCCCGCAGGAGTTCGGCGACAACCTGTACCTGACGCGCGAGCAGGCGGAAGAGATCGTCGAACGGGAGCGCCAGCGCGTAGCGTCCCGGGCCGCCGTTCGCCGGATCGACGAGCCGCCCCCGCCCGGCGGCGCGCCGCCCATCGGCCTGGGTGACGAGTTCCGGGAAACGAGCGGCGCCGGCAACGTCGGCGGCTACAACAACTTCTGGACCGATCGCGGCAGCGATGTGTTTTCGATCGACGGCAGGTTCCGGACCTCGATCATCGTCGATCCGCCGAACGGCCGGATGCCGCAACTGACCGCCGAGACGCTGCAGCGAATGTCCGAGCGGCGCGGTCGCCGGCGCGGCAACGACGGCACGGCCTGGTGGCTCGAGGTCGAGGGCCCCGGTCCGTACGATGGCCCCGAAAACCTGGGCGTGCCTGAACGTTGCCTGATCGGCTTCGGCTCCACCGGCGGACCGCCGATGCTGCCTGTGCTCTACAACAACGCAAAGCGGCTCGTGCAGACCGAGGACCACCTGATGATCCTGGTCGAGATGGTGCACGACGCACGCATCGTCCGCATCGGCGGCGAGCACATTCCAGCAGACGAGCGCCGCTGGCTCGGCGACTCGATCGGCTGGTGGGAGGGCGACACACTCGTGGTCGAGACGACGAACTTCATCGACCGCCCGGCGCTCTTCCTGGCCTCACGGAACCTCAAGGTGACCGAGCGCTTCACACGGGTCAACGCGGACGACTTGCTCTACGCGTTCACGGTCGAGGACCCGACCGTGTGGAGCGCGCCCTGGAGCGGCGAGTACCTGTGGCCCGGCACGCCGGCCAGGGTCTACGAGTACGCCTGCCACGAGGGGAACTACGCCATGGGCAACATCCTCAGGGGCGCGCGACTGCTCGAGGACGAGACGCGCGGCGCGGCCAGCGGCGGCCAGTAGCTCCCGAGCCGCTGCGTCCGCTACTGCTCGGTCGGATCCCGGCCGTCGCGCGGCGCGCCCGTGCCGGATGAACCCATGAACAGCTTGCGGCCGTCCGGGAAGGTCAGATCGCGGCCGTTCGCCTTGTTCGAGCCGTCCTTCGCCTGGTAGCCGTCGACCACGATCTCGGTCCCCGGCAGGAGCGACCTCTTCGTGAAACCGCGCCGGGCCAGCGTGTTCGGCGTACCGCCCTCAACCATCCAGACGGTCGACGAACCATCGTCGTTCATCACCTCCAGGTGAATCCAGGCGTGGGGATTGATCCACTCCATCTTCGTCACCTTGCCGCGAAGCTGGAGCGGCCTGTCGGCGTCGAACTCGGCCGAAAAGGCGTGATGAGCGGCGAGCGGAATGGCGAGCACCAGGGCGAGGCCTGCTGCCAATAGGACGATTCGCTGGAACTTCATCGCTGTTCTCCTCTCCTTGGCGGTGTCCGTCAGGGACCCGAGTCGGCGCCCTTGCGCAGGTGGCCGTACATCAGCTCCTCGGCGAACTCGACGCACTTGAACTCGAGCAACTGCATGTTCGGATCGACCCTGCGGTAGAGCGGCAGGCTGATCGTCCAGGGCTGGCTGTAGACGTTCTCGTCGGTGATCGTCGCCTCGTACTGGAGGTGATACGGGCTCATCGCGGTCCAGCGCTCCTCGACGTGGATCGCGTCCGTGTGGTGGTTGCCGCTCGAGTCGAGCCAGGTGTCCGGCACCTGACTCGTCACGTCGACCACCAGTGTCTCCCCTTCCCAGCGACCGATCGAGTGTCCCATCCAGGTATCGAACGGAGCCTCGAAGCCCTCCCGGTTCATGTAGACCACGCGGCTGGCGCTGGCGAACTCGTAGGCGATCAGCACGTGATCGGGCGTCTGGACGATCTGGAACGGGAACGGCATGTAGTTGGCGCGCGGGATGCCCGGCATGTAGCACTTCACCGCCGGATCGAGCGCCAGCCAGTTCTCGCGGTTCTGATCGCGCTTCTCCAGCGCCTCCGGCAGGTACGGGATCCTGCCCCCTTCGACGATGCCGAGACCGCCGGGTATCGCGCCCAGGGCGGCCATCTCGACCACCGGGCCGTGGCGCGCGGCGTGCGGTTCGATGTCCCAGTGGGCCGCGCCCAGCGCCTGCCAGATCCCGTTGAGATCCGGCCTGTCGTCGTGGGTGCGCGGCGCCCTGTAGTCGCTGTCCTGCGCCGCCGCGGGCACCGCCGCGAACACCAACGCCGCAAGCAGCGTCAACACCGCCCGTTCCGTGAGACTCCGCTTCATCACAATCTGCCTCCTCCGATGAGGGCCTGCTCTGGTCGCGAACGGTGAGGATAGCAGCCTGCTCGCCCGGTTCCCCCGCGACTCGGGCTCGAACCGGCTGGCGCTAACATGAGTGTCCGTTGACCGGTTCCGCACGCCACCGCCGGCCGCCAAGGCTGCTGGTCGCTACCGCCGCCATGGCGCTCACGGCCGCGTCCCTCTTCGCGGGCCCGACAGGGGCCAACGCGCAGGACGGTCGGCCGCGGCTGGATCAGATTCGAGAGGACATCGTGCTCCGCGAGTCGATAGACGTTCGGCTGATCAGTCTCGACGCCGTCGTCACCGACTCCTCCGACCGACCGGTGACCGGCCTGACCAAGGACGACTTCGAACTCAAGGTCCAGGACGAACCGGTCGAGATACTGAGCGTGGCCGCGGGAGAAGACCTCCGCACCACCGTCACCGGACGCCTGACGATTCTCCTCTTCATCGACGAGCGCCACCTGCAGCGGAAGCACCGCGACGCGGCCCTGGCCGAGATCGCTGCAGCCCTCGACGAGGAGATTGCAGCCAACCCGACCTGGGTGGCGGCCGCCGCGTTCGGCGAGCGTCTCGAACCGCTGCTGTCGCCGACCCGCGACCGCGCGGCGGTGCGAGCGACGATCGAAGCGGCGATCGCACGGGACATCCCGACGACGACCCTGCGCTCGCAGCAGCGCTCCGTCTCCCTGGCCATGAGGGAGACGCTGCGCCTGATGGCGGCGAGGGGCAGCCGCTACCGCCTCGGCGAGGCCTCCCTCGCCAGCGTGGAAGCGAACCTCCGGAGCTTCGGCGAGGCCCTGCGGCAGGACACCCTGCTGACCGTCAGCGCGGTGCGCTCGCTGGTCGAGGCGCTGGCTTTCGTTCCCGGCCGCAAGGCAATCCTGTTCGTGAGCGACGGCCTGCCCCGCCACCCCCTCGACAGCGCGGCCAAGACGATGTACGACCGCCTCGCGGGCGCTTCCCGGCAGATCGAGGGCGACGAGATGATCAGCGCCCGCGGCTCGCTCGACCTGAACGATCGCAATCACCGGCCCTTCGGCGTTGACCGGGCAGACCGCATGGGCGTGGCCACGAACATCGTCCAGGTCGACGACGGCGGCGCATTCGCCTTCCAGACATTGGCCGCCGAGCTGAGCTGCGCGGACGCCTTCGATCAACTGGCGGCACTCGCGAACACTCACCGGGTCACCTTCTACCCGCTCAAGCCGCCGGTCATCGACCCGGCGATCAGCGAACTCGGCGAGAGCGCCAAGGACCGCGGCTCGATCGTCGAGCTGTCGAACGTACGGACGGGACTGAACAGTCTGGCCGGCCTGACCGGCGGGCTCTCCTTCGTCTCCGATACCGGCGTCGCCGAGTTCCTGCAGTCGACCCGCACCGACATCTCGACCTACTACTCGCTTTCTTTCACGCCTCCCGACTCGATGGGCGACACCGGCATTCGCGAGATCACCCTCCGGCTGCGGCAACGGCCTCTCGCCAGGAGCGGCTCGCTCCGCTACCGGGCGAGCTACGCGCCGGTGACGATCCAGCAGAACCTGGCCAGCCGAGCCTGGGGAACGCTGCTGTTCGGCTGGGAGGAGAACAACCACGGCATGGAGGTCCAGGTCAGGAGGTCCGCGATGCGCGAGCGGCCGGACCAGTCCGGGCACACGCCGCTGGAAGTCAGGGCCAGTCTGCCGATCGGCGACCTCGAACTCGCGCCGGTCCGGGCGACGCGCAACCCGGTCGCCAGCGGCTTCTTCCGCGTGGTGGTCCAGGTCCAGCGAGACGACGGCAGCCGGATGCCTCCCCAGCACTTCGACTTCGAACTGAACGTGCCGGTCGCCGAACTCGAGCAGGCCGCGGGCCAGTACATCGCCGTCCGCAGCGAAGTGCTCCTGTCGCCGGGGTCCTACCGGCTGGCGGTCGGTATCTGGGAGGAGAACAGCGGCCGCTCGTCCTTCGTGGTCCGTGAACTGGCGGTGCAGGCCGACCCAAGCGTCGCCTGACGCGGCTGGACTGGCCGCCAAAGCGGAGTCGGCCTGGCGGCCGGCACGCGTTTCCGGCCGCCTACGGCGGCAGCGGGTCAGATGACCCGCGCACCCAGTGGGCGGCCAGTTCCATCCGCGTCAGCGCTGCAGCAGATAGTTCAGCTTGACGATCAACTGCCGGCCCAGGGGCTCGCGGCGGGTGAGCGTCTCGGCCGTCCAGTTCTCGTTGTAGACGATGAAGAGGTCCGAGCCCGGACGGTATATCCAGTGGAAGCGCGCGTTGACGCCGAGCAACTCGTCGGACGTGTTGTACTGGGCCAGCAGGTTGAGCCGGATGTTCGGGCTGAAGGAGACGTCGATCCGCTGGCGGAACTGGTCGAAGCTGAAGGCGCCGGCCTGCAGCTTGACGTCCGCGTAGGTCCACTGCGTCGAGACGCGGAGGAAGCGGGACATGCGAAAGGTCAACCCGGAGTTCGTTCTGAGCCAGTTGCCGTCGAAGAAACCGCCCCCGAAGGTGATGTTGTCGAACCAGACGGCCCGCCTGCCGCTCGTCGAGAACCCGCCGGCGAAGCCGTCGTTCTCGTAGAGACCCGGCTGCACGACGATCCCGGGAGAAATCTCGAACGGTGCGAACAGCTGTTCCTTCGTTCTCCGGACTCCGCCCCAGAGGAACTCGCCGCTCAGGGTCTGCATGCCCAGCGGCGAGACACCGACCGTCTGGCTCTCGAGCCTGCCGTCGCTGCTCCGTTCGAAGCGC
This sequence comes from Candidatus Multivorans sp., assembly GCA_965220845.1. Taxonomy (GTDB): domain Bacteria; phylum Acidobacteriota; class Thermoanaerobaculia; order Multivoradales; family Multivoraceae; genus Multivorans. Next base: position 894,664 of record CBDCRA010000005.1, on the reverse strand, counting down.
TCGTAGCTGAGATCCGACCACCAACTGAGGAGCCCGGCCTTCTCGATCCTCGGCCGCCACTCCAGGCGTGGATTGACCATCCGGAAGTCCCGACGCTGCAGGAATCCGACTGCCGGTTCGTAGTCCGGCTGCACCTCCACGTAGTCCCCCGTCAGACTGAGCTCCGGCCCCTGGTAGATGAAACCGGCCCCACGCGACTCGTTGGCCTCCTGCGCAGAATCCGGGACTCCGCGATCGCTCACCGCCCAGAAACCGGAGAACTCGAGGCGTTGAGTCGGCTTGAAGTCGACGTCGAGGCCGTAGAGGCGTTCGCTCTCGTACCCCTCCCGGCTCCTCTCCGTGAAGATGCCGCCGACCGTCGACCGGTCGCCGATGTTCCGGGTCACCCGGGTCACGCCGTAGGTCGTCCCGGGAACGAGCATTTCGCCCGCCTCGCCATGGAGCGCCCCGGTCCGCGCACCGAGAGCGCCGACGTTCCAGCCCCCGGCGCGGCCTGTAAGTCTGGCGCCGACCTCGAGCGGGACCGTGCGACCCTGATCGAGGCCGATGCGGCGGGAGAAGAACGGCCTCATCAGCGCGCTCTCCCACGGAACCTTGGGCCTGGGACCGAAGTCGAACACGCCGGCGTTCTCGAGGAAGAAGTCACGCTTCTCCGGAAAGAACAGGGAGAACCGGGTCAGGTTCACCTGCTGGTCGTCGACCTCCGTCTCGGCGAAGTCCGTGTTCCAGGTCAGGTCCAGGACCATCGAGCGGCTCAGGCCCCACTTCAGGTCGATGCCTCCGTCCGAGTCGTCGGAGCTGCCAAGAGCCGGGTCGTCGGTGCGGCCGCCGATGACATAGGGCTTCACGTCGAACTGACGCGAGGGCCGGAGTCCTCGAAGACCGGTCAGATCGCCCGCCAGGGAGACGCGATACACCGCGATCTTCCCGAACTGGGTGAGATCCTCGGCGCTGGCTTCCAGAGGCAACGCCGCCCAGTGGGTCTCCTCGTTGCGCCGGCGGATGACCCGCTGGACGTTGAGGCCCCACCGCTCGGACTGGGGATCGAACCGAAGGGTGGAAACCGGAATCGCGATCTCCGCCACCCAGCCGGCAGCGGTCCGGCGCGCCGAAACCCGCCACACGCCGTCCCAGGCCCAGTTCACGTCCCGGCCCTCGTCGGTAATGAGGGCGTCGCCGCGGGCGCCGTTCGGGTTCGTCACCAGGACGTAGCCGTTGCGGAGGTCGTGGAAGGTGTCCAGCATCAGGAGGATCGAGTCGTCCTGGAACAGGTCGCTGTCCCGCTCCATCTCCTTGGCCACGATCCGCTCCGGCTCGCCGTCGTTCGCGCGGACCGCGACGAACAGGGTGTCCGGCGTGTAGGCGACGGCGAACTCGGTCGTTTCCGTCGATGGCGCGCCCGGACTCGGGTCCCGCTGAATGAAGCCGCCCGTCCACTCGGCGGCCGACCAGGCCGAGTCGGTCAGCTCGCCGTCGACCCGAACCGCCTGGTCGATGCCGAGCGCCGCGACGCTGGGACGGTCCTGGGAGACGACGGGAGCGGAAGCCAGCAGGGCGAGAACGGCACCGCACAGGACTACGCAACGCTCACTCAGCCCGACCATCGCGCGATCTTAGCCGCGCCGTCGACCGTCTCCGAGTGCGCGTCAAGCGCTCCCGACAAGCCTGGTGCACTGACACCTTTGCGCCGCCTCAGATGTGCCGAGGCGCGATACGCTGAGGAGTCCCAAACCGGCAGGAGAAGGCGCCTTGGGAAGAACCGCGGGCGCCCGGAGACCGCAGGAGACATACGATGTCCGCACGCATGGTGATGATCGCTCTGGGCTGCGTCGGCGCGGCCGGATTCCTCGGCGCCGCCGGCAACGACAAGACCTCCGACACGATGGCCTCGGCGGCGAACAACCTGCTCGCCTCCCTGAGCGCCGAACAGCAGGCGACCGTCATGCTCGACTTCGACGCCGCCGAGCGCGTCGACTGGCACTTCATCCCCAAGGAGCGCAAGGGGTTGTCGATGCTGGACATGAGTCCCGACCAGCACCACCTTCTCCACGCCCTGCTCAGCGCCTCCCTGAGCCGCACGGGCTACGGCAAGACGACCACCGTGATGAGCCTGGAGTCCGTGCTGCGGAAGCTCGAGGAAGCGGCCGGCGCCAACCGCTTCACGTCGATGCGCGACCCCCTCCGTTACCACGTGACGTTCTTCGGTGAACCCAGCGAGGACGGCGACTGGGGCTGGAGCTTCGAGGGGCATCACGTGTCGCTCAACTTCACCGTCGTCGCCGGCGAAGCGACCGCCTCCACTCCTCTCTTCCTGGGCGCCAACCCGCACCGGGTGCCGAGTGGGCCGCGCGAGGGTCTGCGTGCCCTGGGCCGCGAAGAGGACCTCGCCCGCAGGCTCCTCGACTCCCTCGACGCTGACCAGCGCAAGCGGGCCGTGATCGGCGACGAGGCGCCGCGGGACATCTTCAGTTCGAACCAGCCGCGGGTGCAGCGCGAGGAACCTCAGGGCCTCCCCGCCAGCGCGCTCGGGTCCGATCAGCGCGAGTTGCTCGACGCGTTGATCGAGGAGTACGCCGGCAACGTGCCGCCGGACCTTGCCGGGAAGCGCCGCGCCCAGGTCGAAGCCGCCGGCGATGCGATCCACTTCGCCTGGATCGGTCCGGGCGAACCCGGCGCCCCCCACTATTACCGCGTACAGGCGCCCGACTTCGTCATCGAGTACGACAACGTCCAGAACCGGGCGAACCACAGCCACACCGTCTGGCGCGACTTCGACGGCGACTTCGGCCGCGATCTGCTGGCGCAGCACCACCGCGACTACGAGCACTGACGCGGCACTAGGCCACGTTGCTAGGGTAGCGCCCCCAAACCACCCAGGAGGCGCTTGATGTCAGCACCCGCTCCCGGCACGCCCGAGTGGCTTGCCCAGGTCCAGGAAGAAACCGTCGACCCGCCGCGCCGGATCGTCGATCCGCATCACCATCTCTGGCGACGGCCCACCGGCGACTATCTCCTCGAGGACCTGTGGGGCGACACGGAAGCGGTCGGCTCCGACGGCCACAGCCACAACATCGAGAGGACCGTGTTCGTCGAGTGCAGGGCCTGCTACCGCGAGGACGGTCCGGAACACCTGCGCTGCGTCGGCGAGACGGAGTTCGTGGCGGAAGCTGCCGCCGCCTCCGCCGCGGGCGACGGCGCGACGATCTCCGGCATCGTGAGCCACGCGAACCTGACCCTGGGCGAAAGCGTCGCGGAAGTGCTCGACGCCCACGAGGAAGCCGGCAATGGACTGTTCCGCGGAATCCGCCACGCGGGGGCCCGCGATCCCCATCCCGAGCACCTGCGGATCGCCGGACGGGCGCCCGAGGGTCTCTACGGTCGCGAGGACTTCCGGCGCGGAATGAAGGTGCTGGGTGACCGCGGCCTGACCTTCGACACGTGGCACTACCACCACCAGAACCGCGACTTCGCGGCCCTGGCGCGGGCCGTGCCCGAAACGACGATGATCCTCGACCACTTCGGCACACCGCTGGGCGTCGGCCCCTACGCTGACAGGCGCGAGGAGATCTTCGAGGCCTGGAAGGACGACATCGCCGAGATCGCCGCGTGTCCCAACGTGGTCGCCAAGATCGGCGGCCTCGCGATGCCCGACAACGGCTTCGGCTGGAGCGAGCGCGCCACTCCCGCGACCTCGGACGAACTGGTCGCCGCGCAGCGCCGCTACTACCTGCACACGATCGAGTGCTTCGGCCCCGACCGCTGCATGTTCGAGAGCAACTTCCCCGTCGACAAGCTCTCGATCCCGTACCACGCGATGTACAACGGCCTGAAGAAGATCGCGGCCGGCTTCTCCGACGACGAGCAGGACGCGATGTTCTACCGGACCGCGGCCCGGGTCTACTCCTTGTGAGGCCGTGGCTCCAGGTCGGCGTCTGCGGTTTGCTGGCCGCGGCGTCCGCCTGGAGCCAGGTTCCGGAATCGACGCCCGGCGAGCCGCCGGCGCCACGCTGGACCACGATCGAGCGCCTGTCGGAAGAACGTCTGGCGGCCGCTCACGCCGACATCCAACGCCTCCGCGCGGCCGTTCAACCGCCGCCGCCCCTCCCCGGCCTCAACGACTATCGCGGTGTGTTCCACGCCCACGCCGGCGACTCGGACCACACCGGCGGTACGCCTGAGGAACTGCTCCGGGACGCCAGGCGTGTCGGCGTCGACATCGTCTTCCTTTCGGACCACTACCGGCCGCCGCGAGACTTCATGGACGGTTGGCGCGGTCTTCACGACGGCGTGCTGTTCGTTCCCGGCTCGGAGGCGCACGGCTTCCTGATCCACCCCGAGGAGTCGGTCGTCGAGTACATGGGTGCCGACGCCGGCACATTGCTCCGCCATGTGAACCGCGGCGCCGGCATGGCCTTCCTCTCCCACGTCGAAGAGCGGGTCGAGCACCCGATGGACGGCCTGACCGGCATGGAGATCTACAACCGCCACGCCGACGCCCTCGACGACGGCGACTCGATGCGGGCCCTGGTCGCCTGGATCGTCGACCCGGACCGGTCGAAGGACCTGGCCCGCGCCGTCGAGCTGTACCCCGAGGAGGTCTTCGGCGCCCAGTTCGACTATCCCGCGCTCTACCTGGAGAAGTGGGACCGCGAGACGGCACGACGTCGGATCGTCGGCGTCAACGCGAACGACTGCCACCACAACCAGGTCTTCGTCGTCATCAAGGTCGACGACGAGTCCGTCCGCGTCGGCACGATTGTCGACGATCCGGAGGAAATGAGAGTTCTGACCGCCGCTGACGCTCCGGGAATCCCCGAACTCGTCAGCGGTCACGAAGCCGGTGCCGTCATCGGCCGCTACGACCTCGACCCCTACTGGGTTTCCATGAACAACTCCACGACTCACATCCTGGCGCCGGCACTCGACGAAGACTCCATCCGCACCGCCGTCGCCGCCGGCCACGTCTACGTCGCCCACGACTGGCTGGCCGACCCGACGGGGTTCTCCTTCTACATCGCTGAAGGAGAAGGGCCTACAGCCATCATGGGCGACGAGTGGACTCTGGAAGCCGGCGCAACGGCCGAACTCAAGGCCCACTTCCCCCTGCCCGCAACCATCCGCCTCATCCGCAACGGCGAGGAAGTCGCCGTCACCGAAGCCCGGTCACTCACCCACCGCCTCGATCAACCCGGCGTCTACCGCGTCGAAAGCTGGCTGGAAGTCGACGGTGAACTGCGTACCTGGATCTACTCGAATCCGGTGTATGTGAGGTAAGGCGAAAGCCTCACCAGGGCTGCCACGCTCGGCGACCTAGTTCGCGGCGCTCTCTTCCGTGTACCGCCGCAACTCGGCGCGGCCGACGACGAGGTGATGGACCTCGTCCGGGCCGTCCGCGATGCGCAGCGTCCGCTGGCCGGTGTACATGTCGGCGAGCGGGGTCCACTGGGAGACGCCGGTGGCGCCGTGCATCTGGATCGCCTGATCGATGATCTGGCAGGTGCGCTCCGGGACCATCGCCTTGACGGCATGGACCCAGACCCGCGCCTCGCGGTTGCCGAGCACGTCCATCGCCTTGGCGGCGCGGAGGACCATGAGACGCATCGCCTCGATGTCGATGCGGGCGCGCGACACGACCTCGATGTTCTTGCCGAGCTGGATGATCGGCCGGCCGAAGGCCTCGCGCGACATGCCGCGCTGGACCATCAGGTCGAGCGCCTTCTCGGCCTGGCCCACCGACCGCATGCAGTGGTGGATACGGCCCGGGCCCAGCCGGAGCTGGGAGATCTCGAAGCCGCGGCCCTCGCCGAGCAGGATGTTCTCCTTCGGCACGCGCACGTTGTCCAGCTTGATGTGCATGTGGCCGTGGGGGGCGTGGTCGTGGCCGAAGACCTTCATCGGGCCCAGGACGTTCACGCCCGGGGTGTCCATCGGCACCAGGATCTGGGACTGCTGGCGGTGGGCCGGGCCGCCCGGGCTCGTCTTCACCATGCAGATCATGATCTTGCAGCGCGGGTCGCCGGCGCCGGAGATGTAGTACTTCTCGCCCTGGATCAGCCACTCGTCGCCATCGAGGGTCGCGCGGGTACCGATGTTCTTCGCGTCCGAAGAGGCCAGGTTCGGCTCCGTCATGCCGAAGCAGGAGCGGATCTCGCCATTCAGCAGCGGCTCGAGCCACTTCTCCTTCTGCTCCTCCGTGCCGACGCGCTCGAGCACCTCCATGTTGCCGGTATCCGGCGCGCTGCAGTTCATGCACTGCGAGGCGAGCGGGTTCTTGCCCAGTTCCTGGGCGATGTAGGCGTAGTCGAGGTTCTTCAGCCCTTCGCCCGTCTCCGCGTCCGGCAGGAAGAAGTTCCACAGGCCCATCTCCCTGGCCTTGGCCTTCGCGCCGTCGAGCAGCTCCAGCTGCCCCTCGCCGTAGCTCCAGCGGTCCTCCCGCCCTTCGCCGCGGCGGTAGTACTCCTCGGTGATCGGCTCGACGTAGTCGGCCATGAAGTTCTTGACCTTCGTCAGAAGCGGCTTCGCTCCCTCGGACATCGAAAGGTCGTACAACTCGGCGTCGATGCCGAACGGATCGAGATCGGGCATGGCTCGCTTGCTCCTTCTCCCAGAAAGACAGGGCTCTGTGACTTGAGGCCGCGAAGCTATCGCAGCCGGCCGGCGGACGCCACAGTCCGGGCACCCCGATCGCCGCTTCGGGCAGCCGATCGATTCAAGAACCAGAATCCGGTAGCCGAATCATGGATCCGCCGGATCCAGAGCTTCGTAGGAGATCCGTCCAGGACAGTGAATTGCCATCCTGGAACGTCTGAGAGCCAACCGACTCCCGAACTCGAAAAACCCGCGTGGAAACGACACCAAACGGCCTGACCGGGTGCCTGTCCTGCCTTCGTCACAACAACTGGCATCCGCCTTGCTCAACGGACCTGTGCCCCACAACAGGAGGGAACTTCCGTGTTGTCACATCTTCAAAACGAGCACCGAGGAAACCGTGCCGGCCTCAGCCGAAGCGCGGTCCTCGGTCTATGCGCCGCCCTGGCGCTTGCATTCCTGGCCGCCCCGGCGGCCGCACAGCTCACGGGCCGGCTCGCCGGCCAGGTCATGGACGCCGACGGCACAGCGCTTCCCGGCGTCACCGTAACCGTCAACTCGCCCAACCTGATGGGCTCTCGAACCGACTTCGCGGACGCCGACGGCGGCTTCAGCTTCCCCAGCCTGCCGCCGGGTGTCTACACGGTCGAGGCCGAGCTGGATGGCTTCATCCCGCAGCAACGGACCGAGGTCGAGGTGCGGCTGAACCGCGTCACGGAGATCCACTTCTCGATGCCGGTGGGCGAATTCGGTGAAGAGGTGATGGTCGTCGCCGAAACTCCCGTAGTCGATCCCGAGCAGGTGTCGACCTCGCAGACGTTCGGCGCCGAGTACCTCAAGAAGGCCTCCATCGGCTCCGCGAACCGGAGCTACCAGAGTGTGCTGACCGACGTGGGCGGCGTCGCGGGCGGCTCGAACCCGAACGTCTTCGGCTCGACTCTGGGCGAAAACTCCTTCGTCGTGGACGGCGTGAACACGACGGATCCGGTCACTGCGACCTGGAACATCAACATGAACTTCGACACGGTCCAGGAGATCAACTTCGAGACCAGCGGATTCGAGGCTCGCTACGGAAACGCGACCGGCGGCGTGGTCAACGTCGTCACGAAGTCCGGCGGCAACTCGTTCTCGGGCCGTCTGGACGTGCGCTACCGCGACACCGACTTCAACACCAGCGGCGAACACTTCGACACGGACGACAACGTCGTCGAGTTCCAGGAGACTGCCGCAACGCTGGGCGGCCCGATCCGCCGGGACGAACTCTGGTTCTTCGCCGCGGCCAACCCGGTGAGGTCGAAGAACACCCCCACCGAGTCGCCGGCCACCCGCGACTTCGAAGGCATGAACCTCAACGGCAAGCTGACGTGGCAGGTCAACCCGGAGTGGCAGTTCACCGGCCGGTACATCGGCGAAGACGCAACGATCACCAACGCCAACGCTTCCCGCTCCGTGGCGCCGGAAGCCACGCGCTACCAGGAGCAGCCGAAGACGATTCTCGGCGTGGACGCGCTCGGACTGCTGACCTCGAACCTGCAGTGGCACATCAAGGCCGGCACGGTCCGCGGCGAGCTGAACTCGTTCCCGCAGAGCCGCGACTTCGACACGATCGGTCACGTCGACTCCTTCGGCGACGGCTCGCGTTCGGTGAACTACACGAACCAGCAGTTCTCGACCCGCGACCGGGACGACCTGACGACGAATCTGGTCTGGTTCACCGATGGCGCCGCGGGCGACCACCAAGTCGAGGTGGGCGTGGAGTACGCCAGCAACTTCTTCGCCAGCCAGAACAATGCCACCGGCGGCGGCTACTCGTTTGGCGACCGTTTCGGCGCGCCCTACACGCTCCTCTTCTCGCCCATCGAGTCGCCAGCCGAGAACGACGGCAGGCATTTCACCGCGTACATCCAGGACACGTGGCGCGTACTGCCGAACCTGACGCTCAAGCTCGGTCTGCGCCACGATGAAGTCGCCTTCGAGAACGACATCGGCGACGAAGTGGCGGCCCTGTCCAAGCTGCAGCCGCGATTCGGAATCGCCTGGGATATCGGCGGCGACGCCAGGACAGTCGCTCGCGCAAACTGGGGCCGCTTCATGCACCCGAACGCCCTCACGCTGCCGAGCTTCGCGAGGGTCAACCAGTTCCCGACCGTCCGCTGGATCTCCTGCTCCACTTTCCGGGCCCAACTCGGCGCGAACTGCCGCGACGCGTACCCCGGTGAACAAACAGTCGGCGGCCTGACCTTCTCGAACTGGATCGCCGACCCCGCGGGGTTCGATCCGAACGGCTGGTTCTACAACACGGTGTTCTCGAGTACCGCGAGCAGGATCTCGGCCGATCTCGAGCCGACCTACGCCGACCAGTGGAGCGTCGGCGTCGAACGGGAACTGACCCGACGCACATCGATCGGCCTGACCTACATCACCAAGGAGACCCTGGACATCTTCGAAGACACCTGCAATGGCAACCTGCCGGCGCCGGCCGCCGGGGCGGACTGCGACTTCTACGTCATGGCGAACCTGCCGGGACTGGTGCGCGACTACAGCGGCTTCGTCCTCGACTTCGAGTCCCGCTTCACGGACTGGTTCCACGTTCTCGCTTCGTACACGAACTCCGAGTCCGAGGGAAACGTCGGCTACACGCAGAACGCCGGCGTTGACTTCGACATCTATCCGGACCACTTCGAGAACACGTACGGGTATCTCTCGGACCACCGCAGGCACCGGGTCAAGGTGAACGGCTTCGTCGATCTGCCGCTCGACTTCGGGCTGGCGGTCGAGGGTTTCTGGTCGTCCGCGGGCGTCTACGCGCCGACGGAAGCATCCGAGACCTACGGCCGTATCTTCACGGAGCGGCGCGGCAGCCGGGAAGCGAACGACCGCTACGGCATGGACGTCCAGCTATCGAAGGGCTTCGTCTTCGGACGCGACCTGCGCTTCGAACTGATCGGCGCGGTGTTCAACGTCTTCGACGAAGAGCAGGTCACGACGGTCTGCACACGAGTCGAGGGTTGCGCGGGCGGCCTGGACCTGGATGCAGCCACGGCATACGTGCAGCCGCGGCGCTTCGAGGCGGGAATCCGTTTCGAGTTCTAGTAGCCATGTAGCCGTTCGCTAGCCCGTCAGTGGCCAGCGGACGGCCAGGGTCCGGCGTCTCAAAAGGGGCGAGGCGCCGGGCCCTATCCCACCTCCACGGCGGAAGCACGACTCAAGTCGCGCAGGCGGCCGGCCTGCTCCTCGCTCAGGCCGTGCATCCGCAACAACAACCGGCCGTTGGCGACGTGGTGATCCAGATCCGAAGCCCGGCCTCGGCCGCTCCGGATCCCTCGGCCAGGCAGCAGCCCACCTTCCCAGAGCACCCGCAGGACGGTCATCAGGATGAGCCCGAGCGCCGTGCCCTCGTACGTCACGACGCCTACCGGCGGACCGGCGACGATCGACATGCCGCCGGTCGGCAGCGGGTAGGCCAGTGCAGTGCCGGCCGCCAGGCCGAAGGCGGTGAGGCCGCCAAGGACGGCCCCGCCAAGGGCGAACAGCAGGACCCGGGACTTCGGCTTCGGCAGCGGCAGCTCGCCTTCTTCCAGCGGCGCCGGGCTGCGTACCTCGACCTGGGAAGCCGCTATGCCCGATTCGAGCGCGGCTTCGACGATCGCGCGCAGGTCCGCGACCTCCTCGAACGCCGCTTCGACCAGATGACGCTCCCCGGCCGCCGTCATGCCCCACCTCCGCCAGGTACCGGTGCCGCCGCCGTCCCGGAGGTCGGCGCGGCCTCCGAAGTCGCACCACCCGCTTCGCCACTTCCCCCGTGCCGCCAGCCCTCCCGCATCTCCCAGACGGAAACGATCGGCAGCAACTGGGTGAACGTGAAGTAGAGGCAGGCGAAGACGCCGACCGCCCCGATCATGATCCCGAGCTCCACCCAGCTCGGCATGTAGTCGCCGATGCTGTAGGCCAGCCGCGGCGTCGAAAGGGCCGGCACGACGATCAGGAACCGTTCGAGCCACATGCCGACGAGCACGCCGCAGCCGACCAGCGCGGTCGGCAGCGGCCGTCGCCCGCGCGGGAAGGAGAGGACGGCGACCGGAATCACCAGGTTGACCACGACCATCGTCCAGAACGGAACCGCAAAGTCGCCGTGCAGCAGGACGTGATGCACGTTCTTCTCGAACAGGTCGCCGCTGTACCAGACGGTCAGGTGCTCGGCGAACGTGAAGTAGCCCCAGACCAGGGACATCGTCACGAACAGGAGCCCCAGGTTGTTGAACACCCGGTCGGTCAGGAAGCGTTCGAGAGCGAGGCCGCGGCGGAGCAGCGCCATCGCGATCATCAGCACCGCGATCCCGGAGAAGATCGCCCCGACCACGAAGTAGGGCCCGAAGATCGTGCTCTTCCAGCCCGGCGTCTGGGTCATCGCGAAGTCCCAGGACACGATCGTGTGAACCGAGACGGCAACCGGGATGATGGCGACGGCAAGAATGCGGATCCCCCACTCCAGGCTGTGCCACTGCTGCGCGGTGCCGCGCCAGCCGAGCGCGAGGACCGCGTAGAAGCGCTTCCTGAGGCCGGCCGCCGCCCGGTCCCGCATGACCGCCGCGTCCGGGATCAGCGGCAGGAACAGGTAGAGGGCGCTGCCGATGATGTAGGTCGTGATCGCGGCGATGTCCCACACCAGCGGCGAGCGGAAGTTGGGCCACAGCATCCGGCTGTTCGGGTACGGGATCATGTAGTAGAAGATCGCGACCCGGCCGAGGTGGATCAGCGGGAACAGGCCGCCGATCGCAAGCGCGAACAGGGTGATCGCCTCCGCGGATCGGGTCACGGGCCGCCGCCACTCCGCATTCGTGACGCGCAGGATCGCCGAGATCAGCGTGCCGGCGTGACTGATGCCGATCCAGAAGACGAAGTTGATGATGTAGAAGCCCCAGAACACCGGCCGGTTGATGCCGGTGACGCCGATGCCGTTCGCGATCTGGTAGCCCCAGCAGTAGATGAAGACCAGCGCTAGCGCGCCGCTGGCGAGGGAACCGACGAGCAGACCCGGACGCCGGCGGTCGAGGCGGTCGAGCAGTTGGCCGTCGAGCGCGGCGGCCGAGGGCTGGGACTCCGCCATCACTCGGCCGGCTCCCTCCACTCGGAACCACTCAGGTAGACGACGCCCGGCCGGGTATCGAGATCACCCAGCAGGCTGAACGCCCGCGGCGACTCGGCCCACCGCGACACCTCGCTGTCCGGATCCTCGAGATCGCCGAACGCGATCGCCTTGGTCGGACACGACTGCTGGCAGGCGGTCCTGATGTCGCCGTCCGCGACGTCCCGTTCCTCCTGCGCGGCTTCGTCCTTGCCGGCCTGGATGCGCTGGACGCAGAACGTGCACTTCTCCATCACCCCACCTGGGCGAACGCTCACGTCCGGGTTCAACTGGGAGTCGAGCGGCGCCGGGAACTCGGCGTCGAACCAGTTGAAGACACGCACAGTGTACGGGCAGTTGTTGGCGCAGAACCGCGTGCCGATGCAGCGGCTGTACACCATCGCGTTCAGCCCTTCCGGGTTGCGGTAGGTGGCGTAGACCGGGCAGACCGGCTCACAGGGCGCCGCGCCGCACTGCTGGCAGAGCACCGGCATGAAGCGCGTGCGGACGTTCGGGAACTCGCCCTCGTAGTAGCGCTCGATCCGCAGCCAGTGCATCGCCCGGCCCTCGCGGGCCTGTTCCTCGCCAACCGTCTGGATGTTGTTCTCGGCCGCGCAGGCGACGACGCAGGCCTCGCAGCCGGTGCAGCGGTCGAGATCGATGGCCATGCCCCAGCGCGTCATGCCTTTCCTCCATCGTGCGGCGCCCAGCCGACCGGAATCTCCTCGGCCTGCCGCAGGCCGCGGCCGTAGATCACCGGCCGTTCGCTGCGGCCCGGCCGGCGCAGGCGTTCGACACGCACCCTGACGCCGCCTCGGGCGAAGGCGCCCACTCCCGCTACCTGGCGGTCCGTTGACAGCAGGGCGTTCACATTGATGCCGCGGCCGCGCGCGTAGCGGCCGTAGTCCGCATGACCGCCGCCGACCGGCACCCCCACGCAGCCCGGCCGCACCGTGGGCAGGACGATGGCCGGCACCTCGATCTCCGCCGCGGTGCCCGTCAGCCGCACGATGTCGCCAGTGTGGATTCCGAGGCGGTCCGCGTCCTCGGTGGCGACTTCGGCCCACGATCCCCACATCACCGTCGACAGCGGGTCGGGCAGCTCCTGCAGCCAGGGACGGTTCGCGCCGCGGCCGTCGCCGCTCTTCACCGACTCGAACGGAACCAGCGTGAAGGACTCCACCCCAGCGGGACCTGCGGGCGCCGGCATGGAGGCCGGATCGGGAAGCCCGGCAGGCGCGCCGTCCTCATCGACCTGAGCCGGCGACGCCGCCGCACGCCGCATCTCCGCCGTTCCGACCAGGCCGCCGGCGTCCGTCGTCCGCCGCACGAACTGGCGCGCGTTCAGGGCACCCGCGATCAGGGATTCCGGCAGCGCGCCGGCACCCTCGGCATCGGCTCTCGTCGCGGTGAAGGCATCGCTGAGCGAGGCCTCGACCGCCTCCTGGAAGCCCGGCCAGGGCAGCGCACTGCCGGCGGCCGCGGCGAGCGCCAGGGCCACGTCGCCCGGATGCCGCGCCTCACCCCGCGGGGCCACGGTCGGTGACGCGATGAGCAGCGCCGGAATGCCGCGCACGGGATCCGGCTCCACCGCCTGGAAGCGTTCCAGGTCGGTCTGGATCGGGAGCACCAGATCGGCTTGAAGTGTCGTGTCGTCGAAGAACGCGGAGAGCGCGATCACGGTGGACGCACCCTTGAAGGCAGCCTCGAACCCCGGCATCCCGTGGAGCGGATCGGCCTCCGACACGACAAGCACGCTCGACTCGCCGGCGCCGTCAAGCCGGTCCGAGAGCGTCGCCGGCGGCACGGTCGCTTCGGCATCGCCGGCAACGCGGTCCTCGAAGCCGAAGTCGACCCCGGCGAAGACCCCGCCCTCACGGCCCACCGCGCCGAGCAGCGCGTTGAGCGCCAGCCCGGCGGCGCCCGCGGCGACGCCGTTCCCACCATCGAGCGCCGATCCGCCGACCATCACCAATGGCCGTTCGGCCCGGGACAGTTCGGCCGCGAGCCGCTCGATCCGGTTCGCGTCAATGCCGCAGCGTTCGGCCGTCGCGGCCAGATCGGGCGGCGCTTCGGGAAACAGCGTCTCGTAGGCCGCGCGCTCTTCTTCCCCGACCGTGCCCGAGCCGAGCAGGAGACCGGCGAGGCCGCGCACGAAGAAACCCTCGCTGCCCGGACGTACCGGCAGCCAGTCGTCCGCGTTCGCCGCGGTCAGCGAGTGGCGCGCCTCGACCTGCACCAGCTTGCCGCGCCGGTCGGCGGTCAGCTCGGCCCAGGCGCCCGCGAAGTGAGCGGCGCTCCGCCAGCCGTCGAGGAAGGGCGCGCCGATGCTGAGCACGTAGTCGGCCCGCGCGAGGTCATACGCCGGCCGGCAAGCCTCTCCGAAGGCCAGTCGGGCCGCCTCTCGCTCGACAAGAAAGTCCGCAGGCTGCCAGTGCACCGGTGGCGGCGCGCCGACCGCCGCCGCGAACCGCCGCCACAGGCCAAGCAGCGGCCCCGACGGCGCGCCGGACACAACGGTCGTCGCATCCGGCGCGGCCATGATCGCCGTCGCCGCGGACTCGAGCGCTTCCTCCCACGACACCGGCTCCAGTTCGCCTGAAGCGCCGCGCCGCATCGGTTCCGTCACCCGGTCCGGGTGATACAGCTCCTGCAGGGCCGAATGCCCCAGCGCGCAGACGCCGCCCGCGTTGACGAAGCCCTCCGGCAACCCCTCGATCTTCTTGGCCAACCGGTCGACGGTCCGCACCTCGATCTCGCAACCGGCGCCGCACTGCCCGCAGATCGAGCGCCGCCACACCGACGCGCCCGGCAGAGCAGTGCTCCGCCGCACCGGCGACTCGATCCACTCCTCGTCCCGGCGGCGGCAACCCTGCAGCACCGCCACGCCGGCCGCCGCGTAGACCTTGAAGAAGTCCCGCCGCCCGATCGTGACCCGCGGTTCGCCGCGCCTGCCGCCGTTGCCGCTCATCCCGTCCTCACCGGTGGCACGCCAGACAGTCGTCGCTGGCCTCGTTTTCGCGGTGGCACTCGACGCACCAGCCCATGTCGGCGACGTTGCGCACCGGCTCGGCCACCGTCATTGAAGCCACGTCACCGTGGCAGGTCAGGCACTCGATGCCCGCCCGGGCATGGGCCCGATGGTTGAAGTGAACCATCGCCGAGTCCGGGATCACATTCACCTTCGCCCACCGGATCGGCTCCCGATTCTCGTTCGCGAGCATGACCTTCTGCACTTCGGGGTGGTCGGGTATCTCGCGCCGATGGCAGCCCGCACAGGCCTGCACCGACGGCATCCCCGCGTGAACTCCTTCCTCCGCGCCCCGATGGCAACGAACGCACTCCAGCCCGGCCTCGATGTGGACCTGGTGGTCGTAACCAATCGGCTGTTCAGGAGTAGGCAGATTCTGCCTCGGCCCACAGCCCAAGACCACGATCGCGAAGACCCCAGCCAAACCGACAGCCAACCGCCGACCCCCAACCCCAGCAGCCCAGCGGCCATCGACCACCGACGCCGTCCAGCCCGGGCTGGCGCCGGATGGCCGTCCCAGCGGGCTGGAGGCAAGCGACTGCCCATCCGTTCCCGCAACCACGGCCAACACGCAGCGCAGCCGACCGAAGCGAGCGCGGCCGCCCCCCTCACCCAGAGAGCGCGAGCGTCCGCAGGGACGGCCATCCGGCGTCAGCCCGGGCGGGTACAGGAACCGACGCCGTCTCACTCCGCGCGGCCTCAGACCTCGCGGATCCGCTGGTACGAGGGGACTTCCTGCAGCCGCGTCCAGTAGCGCCGCACGTTGTCGCCGAAGTCGTCGATGCCGAGCGACTCCGCCAGCTTCAGCCCGTAGCCGACGCAGATGTCGGCGATCGTGAAGCGGCCGCAGCACAGAAAGTCGCGGCCGTCCGAGGTCGCCGACTCGACGAGCCGCAACCGGCCCAGGAACCACTTCCGGTAATCCTCCGCGACCTGCGGCACCCGGCGCTCCTCGGGTTCCAGCCGCGTGTAGCGGAGGAACAGCGTCTGCGGGAACGTCAGCGTCGCGTCGCTGTAGAACAGCCAGTTCAGGTACGCGCCGTACTCCGGGTCGTCCACGTCGACGGCGAGCGGCGTCGGACCGTAGCGGTCGACCAGGTACTTCGCGATGCCAGAAGACTCCGTCATGTGAACGTCGCCGTCGATCATGTAGGGAACCGTGCCGAGGAGGTTGGTGCCAAGGTAGTCCTTCTTGAACACGCGCGGCGGGAAGGGCAGGACGTGCAGGTCGTAGTCGATGCCCATCTCCTCGAGCGTCCAGACCGCGCGCAGCGACCGGGCGCCCTGGCAGTGGTAGAGCTGAATCGTCACGATGAACTACCCGACGGATCGACGGCCACGGCCCAGCTCGGCTTGCGCTTCTCGCGGAACGCCGCCATGCCCTCGGCCGCCTCCTCGCCCTGGAACATGCGACGGCTCCAGCCCTGGGTCAGCTCGAACCCCTCGGCCAGCGAGATGTCGGGAACCGCCCGCACCAGTTTCTTGCACTCGACGACCGCCGTCGGGCCGCCCAGGTTGATCGCGTCGATCTCCGCCTGGACCACCGACCACAGGTCGTCGCGCGGCACCGCCTTGTGGGCCAGGCCGTACTCGACCGCCTGCCGGCCGTTGAACCGATCGCCGGTCAGGAACAGCCTCATGCCGTGGTGCGGTCCCAGCTTGCGGAGGCAGACGACTGCGATGATCGCCGGGATGACGCCGATCCGCACTTCACTGAAGCTGAACATCGCCTCCTCGGCGCTGATGACGAGGTCCGAGGCCGCGACCATGCCCAGGCCGCCGGCGAAGGCATGGCCGTTCACCGCGGCGATCACGGGTTTCTCTCCCTCCCAGATCGCCGTCAGCAGATCCGGATAGGGCACGACCCGGTCCGACTCGCCCTCGCCCGGCTGCCGCTTGAGGTCCGCGCCCGAGCAGAAGCCCTTGCCGGCGCCGGTGATCACGATCGACCGGACGGCGGCGTCGGCCTGGGCCGCCGCCAGGTGGTCGTAGACCTCGGTGATCAAGCCCGGCGACAGCGCGTTGCGCCGCTCGGGACGGTTGAGCGTGATGAGGGCCGCGCCATTGCGGACCTCGTAGAGCGTGAATTCGGTCCCCGGCTGGTTCGACATTCCCATCCTCCTCCGGCAACCCTCGAGCTGCTACGCCGCGTCCTCGTCGATCACCACGAGCAGTTCGCCGTTCCCCACCTGCTCTCCCTCGCCGACGCGGAACTCCGAAACCGTTCCCGGCTCCGGCGCAGTCACGCGGTGCTCCATCTTCATCGCTTCCAGAACCAGAAGGAGTTGACCCGACTCGACCCGATCCCCGACCGCGACGTGGGTCGAGATCACCTTGCCCGGCATCGGCGCGGTCAGGCCGCCGGCGACGGTCTCCAGCCCGGCGACCGGGAAGCGCGGCAGTTCCCGCAGTTCGACGTCGCCCTGCGGACCGTGCACGAGCCAACGGTCGCCGTCGGCCGTGACGGTCGATCGGAACCTGCCGCCGTCGATCACGACTTCGACACCGTCCCCGGTCCGCCGCCGGAACTCGACTGTGTGCCGGGTCGGCTCGCCGTCGCCGGCGGCGGCGCGCGTATCGAACCGTCCGTCCCGCTGGATCCGGTACTCGATCCGCAGCGCCTCGCCGGCGCCGGTCTCGAACTCCGCCCGCTCGTAGGGCATGACCGTGTTGCGCCAGCCGCTGACGATCGTCGGATGGATGCGGGCGGCCCGCCTGCGGTCGTGCTGGGCGGCCATCGCCGCGCAGATCCCCGCGGCGACCACCTCGTCGGCCGACGGCCGGCGCATGGGCTCGGGCGCCACCCGCTCGATGAAGTCGGTCGTCGTGTCGCCGGCCAGATACTCGGCCGACCGCAGCGTCGCGACCAGAAAGTCGCGGTTGGTCCGAATGCCCTGCACTCGCGTGGTCTCCAGCACCCGGGCAAGCCGCAGCGCGGCCTCCCGCCGGTTCGGCGCGCCGACGATCACCTTGGCCAGCATCGGATCGAACTCGATGCCCACGTCGCTGCCGCTCTCGATCCCGGAGTCGAAGCGCGCGTTCATCCCCGGCGCCGGCTGCCAGCACCGCACCTGCCCGGTCTGGGGCAGGAAATCGTTCGCCGGATCCTCGGCGTAGAGCCGCGCCTCGATCGCGTGACCGCGGATCGCCAGGTCGTCCTGGCCGAAGCCGAGACCTTCCCCCTGGGCGATGCGCAGTTGCTCGCGGACCAGGTCGAGCCCCGTGATCTCCTCGGTCACCGGATGCTCGACCTGCAGCCGGGTATTCACTTCGAGGAACCAGAAGTCGGTCGGAGCGGAGCCGTCCGCCGGCTGCTCGACCAGGAACTCCACCGTCCCCGCCGAGCTGTAGCCGATCGCCTGACCGGCGGCCACCGCGGCCGCGCCCATGCGGGCCCGGAGTTCCTCGCTCACGACCGGCGAGGGCGCCTCCTCGATGATCTTCTGGTGGCGGCGCTGGATCGAGCACTCGCGCTCGAAACAGTGGACGAGGTGGCCGTGCAGGTCGCCCAGGATCTGGATTTCGACGTGCCGCGAGGAGGCCAGCCAGCGCTCCAGGAACACGGTGCCGTCGCCGAACGCGGACGCCGCCTCGCGGCGCGCGCCCTCGACCGCGTCGGCCAGTTCGCTCTCCGACTCGACCACCCGCATGCCGCGGCCGCCGCCGCCGGCCGCCGCCTTGACCAGGGCCGGGAAGCCGACTTCCGCCGCCGCGGCGGCCAGGTCGGCGCCTTCGTCGAGTTCGACGGCCTCAAGCGTCGGCACCTTCGCCTCGCGCATCAGCGCCTTGGCCGAGAGCTTGTCGCCCATCGCGGCGATCGCCTCGGGGGACGGGCCGACCCAGACCAGGCCCGCGTCGGTCACGGCGCGCGCGAAGTCCGCGTTCTCGGACAGGAAGCCGTAGCCAGGATGCACCGCGTCGGCGCCGGTGCGGGCGGCGGCGGCCAGGATCTTGTCCACATCCAGGTAAGTCTCGACCGACGAGCGGCCGTCCAGCGCAACCCCTACGTCCGCCTCGGCCACGAAAGGCGCGTCCGCGTCGCCGTCGGCGTACACAGCGACCGTCGCGATCCCCATGTCGCGCGCCGAGCGGAAGATCCGCCGCGCGATCTCACCGCGATTGGCGACCAGGAGCCGGGTGATCATGCCGTCCTCACCGCACCGCCCTCACATCCTGAAGACGGCATAGCCCTTGGCTCCCTCGACCGCCCGGCTGTGGCAAGCGGAAAGCGACAGGCCTAGCACCGTGCGTGTGTCGCGCGGGTCGATCATCCCGTCGTCGGAAACCCGGGAGGTCGCGTAGAGGCCTAGCGAGCGCTTCTCGGCCCAGTGGATGACGCCGGCGGCCCGCTTCCGGTCCGCCTCCTCGTCGAACGGGATTCCGCGCCGCTGCGCCGCCCGCCGGGTCACGATCGTCATCACGCCGGCCATCTGCTCCGGGCCCATCACCGCGATCTTCGCGGTCGGCCAGATGTAGGTAAAGCGGGTGCCGTAGGCGCGGCCGCTCATACCGTAGTTGCCGGCCCCGTAGGACGCGCCGACGATCACTGAGAGATGCGGCACGGTCGAGTTCGCCACCGCGTTGATCATCTTCGAGCCGTTCTTCGTGATCCCGCCCTGCTCGTAGTCCGTGCCCACGATGTAGCCGGTGATGTTGTGCAGGAAGAGCAGCGGCACGTCGATCTGGTTGCAGAGCTGGATGAACTGGGTCGCCTTCTCCGCCGACTCGGAGAAGAGCGCGCCGTTGTTGCCCAGGATGCCCACCGGGTAGCCGTGAATCGACGACCAGCCGCACACCAGGGTCGGCCCGTAGAGCGGTTTGAACTCCTCGAAGCGCGAACCGTCGACGACTCGGCCGATCACCTCGCGGATGTCGAGCGGCGAGCGCAGGTCGCGCGAGACGAGGCCGAGGAGCTCCTCGGGATCTAGCACCGGATCATCTGATGGCAGGCTCGGCCCGGGGCCCTCCTTGCGCCAGTTCAGGTGGGCTATCACGTCGCGGCAAAGGCGAATCCCGTCCATCTCGTCCTGGGCCAGGTAGTCGCCCAGGCCCGAGACGCGGCAGTGCATGTCGGCGCCGCCGATGCTCTCCGGTTCCGCGTCCTCGCCGGTCGCCATCTTGACCAGGGGCGGACCGCCGAGCGAGACCATCGCCTGGTTCTTGACGAAGATGTTGTAGTCGCTCATCCCCGGCTGGTACGCCCCGCCCGCGGTCGAGGCGCCGAAGACGATCGACACGGTCGGAATCCGCATCTTCGAGAGCTCGGAGATCTCGTAGAAGAGGCGGCCGGACTCGGCGAAGTGGCCGAGCGTGCGCTTGGTCTGCGCGTCGGGATCGTCGCCCGTGTTGCCGCGCAGGTCGGCGCCCGCGGACTCCACGAACTGGACGTAGGGCAGCCGGTTGACCCGCGCGATCTCCAGGCCGCGCATCAGCTTCTTCGAGTTGAACTCGTTGAAGGCGCCGGCCCGCACCGACGGGTCGTGGCCGAGGATCACGCACTCCGTGCCGGAGATCACGCCGACGCCGAGCACGAAGCCCGAGCCGACCGTGTAGTACGAATTCCAGGCCGCGAGCGGTGAGATCTCGAGGAACGGGCTGTCCCGGTCGAGGGCGTTCGCCACGCGCTCGCGCACCGGCAGCCTGCCGCGGCTCCGCAGGCGGTTCATCGCCTCCGGCCCGCCGCCGCCGGACACCTGCTCGAGGAGGCCGTCTACCTGCTCGATCTGCTCCAGGATGTCGGCGCGGTTCTTCCTGAACTGCTCCGACCTACTGTTGACGCTGGATCTCAGGACCTGCATTGGCCGGATCGCCTCGCTTTGCCCGTTCTAACGTCGACGTTGGATCTGAGAGCCTGCATGCGCTAACCGCCCCACTGAGCGCGGAGCGGCGAAGGGAAGTCTGCGTGAAGAGCGGCGATCATGTCAGATCTCAGGCCGCGCTGTAGGCCCCCTTGCGCCACTCGTCGACCAGGACGAACTTCTGGATCTTGCCGGACGGCGTCAGCGGGAACTCATTCACGCGGTACCAGGCCTTGGGCGTCTTCTGCGGAGACAGGTTCTCGCGGCAGTAGGTGTGGAGTTCCGCGTCCGAAACCGGGTCGGCCGGGTCCGCGTCGCGGACGAAGGCGCCGACGATCTCGCCCCAGCGCTCATCCGGCAGGCCGACGACCGCGACGTCCGCGACCTGGGGATGCTCGAACAGCAGCTCTTCGATCTCCCGCGGATAGATGTTCTCGCCGCCGCGGATGATCATGTCCCTCAGCCGGCCCGTGATCGTCGTGTAGCCGCGGTCGTCCATCGTCACCAGGTCGCCGGTGTGCAGCCAGCCGTCCTCGTCGATCGTCTCGGCCGTCTTGTCCGGCATCTCGAAGTAGCCGAGCATCACGAGATACCCCCGGCAGCAGAGTTCGCCGGCCTCGCCGATCGGCACGGTGGCGCCGGTCTCGGGGTCGATCACCTTCATCTCCGTCTGCGGCAGCACCGGCCCGAGCGTGTTCGCCTTGTCCTCCTCGCTGTCGTCCGGCTTCATCAGCGTCACGCCCGGCGACGCCTCGGTCTGGCCGTAGATGATCGAGAACTGCACCCCGAGCGTGCTCTCGATCCGGCGCACCAGGTCGGCCGGCACGGTCGCGCCGCCCGAACAGACGGTGTGGACGGACGACAGGTCGCGGCGGGCGAAGTCGGGATGCTCCATCACGGCGATCAGCATCGTCGGCACGCCGAGCAGGTGCGTTGCGCGGAGCTCTTCGATCAGCGCCAGCATGAGCCCCGGCTCGAACATGACGAGGTTGACCAGGGTCGCCTGGTGCTGGCAGGGACCGAGGACGCCCAGCACGCAACCGCCCGTGTGGAACAGGGGCATCGGGTTGACGTAGGCGTCGCCGGGAGTGACACCTAGCCGCTCGGCGACGAAACGGGCGTTGTTCGTGATCCCTCGGTGGTGGAGGTAGGCGCCCTTGGGAAAACCCGTCGTGCCCGAGGTGTACTGGATCTGCACCGGGTCGTCCGGGCTCACTTCGGGAAGCTCGACGTCGTCCGGCGCCGAGGCCACGAACTCCTCGAACTCGTCGAACGGGATGATCTCCCTGAGTTCCGTCAGGCCGTCCGCCACCTGCTTCAGCGACTCCTCCATCGGGTTGCCGCGGAACGAGCGCAGGTAGAAGATGCCGGACGAGCGGGACTGCCGCAGCACGTACTCGAGCTCCTTCGGCTGGTACGCCGGGTTGACCGTCACCAGGACCACGCCGGCCAGGCCCGCGCCGTACTCGAGCAGCACCCACTCCGGGATGTTCGGCGCCCAGACCGCGACCCGCTCGCCCTTCTCGAAGCGCGCCGCCAGCGCCCGCGCCACGCGCTCCGCGTCGGCCAGAAGTTCGGCGTAGGTCCAGGTTCGCCTCTCGCCGGGAACGCCCTCGATCAGCGCCACTGTGTCCGGGGCCTCGGCCGCGGCGTCGCGAAGGATGCCGCCGACCGTCGTCTCGAGGACGGGTGAACTCGTGTCGGCGGGAACGTGGCTCTCGGTCAGCGGCATCGTTGGTCTCCTCTCGTTCCGGACACGGAATCGTAGCCGCTTGCTACCCTCCGCGCCCATGACCAACCAAGTCACCGAGAAAGTCCTCGATTCGCTCTACCGGGTCGTCGTGCCGTTGCCGAGAAACCCGCTCAAGGAAGTGAACTGCTACGTCCTCGCCGAGGACGACCGCTGGCTTGTCATCGACACGGGCATGAACCGCCCCGAGTGCCGGGAGGTCCTCACCGCGGGCCTCGACGAGATCGGCGTGGACCTCGGGAAGACGGACTTCCTGGCGACGCACCTCCACGCGGATCACCACGGCCTGATCCCGGACCTGCTGCGGCCCGGCCGAACCGCGTCGATGGGCGCCATCGACGCCGCGTCGATGGGCCGCGCCCACGGCGGCTGGTCCGAGAACAGCCCGATGGGTGTGTACCTCAGGCGCAGCGGATTCCCGCCCGAGGAACTCGCCGAGTCCTTCAAGCGCCACCCCGGCGCCCGCTTCAGCGGCCAGATGATCGAGTACCTGCCGCTGGACGAGGGCGACGTGATCGAGATCGCCGGCTACCGGCTGGAGGTCATCGACACGCCGGGACATACCTTCGGCCACATCTCGCTCTACGACCGGGCGAAGCGCCTGTTCATCGCCGGCGACCACATCCTGGGCGACATCACGCCCAACATCCAGGCCTGGGCCGACGATCACGACCCCCTGGGCCTCTACCTCGACAGCATCGCCAAGGTCGAGGCGCTCGACGTCGACCTCTGCCTGCCAGGCCACCGGAGTCTCATCCACGACTTCAAGGGCCGCTGCCGGGAACTCCGAGAACACCACGAGGTTCGGGGCCAGGAAGTCGTCGACATCCTGCGCCGCAACGGCGGTCGCAACGCCTACGAGACCGCGGCGTTGATGACCTGGGACATCCGGGCGAAGTCCTGGGAGGACTTCCCGATCATGCAGCGATGGTTCGCCACCGGCGAGGCGATCGCGCACTTGCGCTGGCTGGAGGACCTGGGAGAGCTGCAGCGGGAAGACGCCGGGGAGCGGATTCTGTACAGCGCGTAGCGCCGCTTCATTGGATCGGTGTTGTCCTTTCGAACAGAAGGTGTGCCCGGGATGACCCGAGGACCGACCAACCGACAGCGGGACTACTGCCGCCGGAGCCGGCGTCGGGTCTGGCTGGCGGCCATCATGCTCCTGTCACCAGCACTGTCGGGAAGCATGACGGGGGCGCAGGAGATCCCGGTCATCGACGTCATGGTCGTCGTTCCCGAAGGCTTCGAGTCAGACGTTTCCGCCGCTCGCTTGATCAGCGACGCATCGAAGATCTACGAATCAAACGGTTTGCTGTCGTTGCGATTCGCCGGGCTGGTCCGGCTTCATCCAATCCCGGAGCTGTTGAGTGGCGACCTGGGCGCGATCCTGTCCGGCCGCACGCCAGCCTTGCGAGAGGTTCGCCAGGACGTTGAACGCGAACGTCTTTGCCGGCGTGCTGATCTGGTCGTCATCTGGGTGTCAACGTCAGATAGCCCGCACGTGGCGGGCAGAGGCTTCCTCTTCCACGGACGAGACTACGGATACTCCATCGTCGCCACTTCCAGCGGCAGACGTCGCGTCAACCTTCCAAGGGCCGTCGCGCACGAAATCGGCCACAACCTCGGGCTGCGCCACGAGATGGGCCAGGAGGGGACAGTGATGTCCTACGCTGGCCACGGCGGCGGCGTAAGCGTCCGGCGGCGCGGCCGATGGGAGCATGGCGTACAGACGTTCTCGAACGAGTCGCTAGAGCATGCGCGCCTGACCGCCTGGACGGTTTCGTCCTACGACGGACCGGGGGCCGTGTTTCGCATTCGGCCCGGGAACTGCTCGGGTTGACCCCAGCCACAAGGCCTATGGGCAGCAATGCTCTCCTTGCAGGAGTCGAAGGAGACTTCCACTGAAACGCGCCAGCGCATGGCAGACTTCAACGCGCTCCTGCTAGCCGTCAAGGCCGAGGCCGAGAGAGCGGGGGAGGTGTAGTTGTAGCCGCTCAGCGTTCCGGTGCTGCTGCCTTCTACTGAGGGGAACCAGACCCCAAAGTGACATCGCCTAGCTTCGGTCCTGCCGTGACCCGGCGCGCTCAGACTACCTGGAAGGGTGCATTTCCATCGTAACGCTCGTCGTTGTGGGGCTTGTAGTCAGTCTCCACAGATGGAACCTCAACACCTCGATCTTGTCTGAATCGAAGGAGCCGTCACGCGCCGTCACGGTTTCGTCGTTGAACCACAACGGTATCGCCGCGTTCAACTCCCTTAGCAACACTGCCAGCACCGTTACGAGCCTCGGCTCGAGTGGTGCATGCATCCAGTCGCTCGTGCACCGCTTGCTGTCCCAACGAACGTCCCCGCCGTGCTTCTCAAGAGAGTAGTTGGGGCCGCGAGCCCAGTCTATGGAGATCATCTCGCTGTGCAACCGCCCGCAAATGCACTGAATGCACCTCTTCAGCGGCAGAGACTCCTCAAGTGCTTTCTTCATCTCGTCCGACAGGCATCCGTAGATCCAATCGAGACGATGCTCAGGCAGCACAAAGACGTATCGTAGGCCGCCGCGCTCGAAGAAACAGTTGGACTCGATCCCGGCCACGCCTTTGTTGAGTCCATGATAACCATCCGCCATCATCGCTGCCTTCAGTGTCGTTTCCATTGCGTACTCTAGGTTGTCATACGCTACGACTTCTTCCGCGTGCACTGGACTGCCTGAGCTTGCCCCGGTTTCGTGGACACTACATCCTTGGAGGAGGAGGTATCCACGATGCCAAGATCAAGACCCCGGTACCCGTCGGAGTACCGGAGACAGATGGTGGATCTGGTCCGGTCCGGGCGGAGCCCGGACCAACTCGCTCGCGAGTTCGAGCCTTCAGCGCAGTCGATTCGCAACTGGGTGTCGCAGGCGGACCGTGACGAAGGCCGCCGCGCTGACGGTCTGACCACGGTGGAGCGCGAAGAGCTCCGCCGCCTGCGCCGGGACAATCGCCGGCTGCGGGAGGAGCGGGAGATACTGGCAAAAGCAACGGCCTGGTTCGCTCGGGAGACGGGGCCGAAGGGGTCTTCCGGTTCATGAGAGCGCACCGGGCCGAGTTTCGCGTCACGACGATGGCTCGCGTGCTCGGCGTCTCCACGAGCGGGTTCTACGCCTGGTTGAGACGCCCGCGGTCCGCCAGGAGCAAGGCGGACGGCGTTCTCGCCGAGCGGATTCGAGCGATTCACGAACGGAGCCGGGGCACGTATGGCGCGCCGCGGATTCAGGCCGAGTTGGCCGACGAAGGCGTCCTCGTGAGTCGCAAGGGAGTCGCCAGACTGATGCGAGAGTCCGGCTTGACGGGCGCAAGCCGTCGCAAGAAGCCGGGAACGACCCGGCGCGACAAGGACGCTCGTCCGGCGCCGGACCTGGTCGATCGGGAGTTCTCGGCGGACGCCCCCGACCGGCTGTGGGTGGCGGACATCACCTACGTGCCGACGCTTGCCGGCTTCCTGTACCTGGCCGTCGTCCTGGACGTCTTCAGCCGGCGCATCGTCGGCTGGGCCATGGATTCCTCCCTCGCAACGGAACTCGTCGTCGGCGCACTCGAAATGGCGATCGCCCAGCGTCGGCCCGACGAGGTGATCCATCACTCCGATCAAGGCAGCCAGTACACTTCCCTGGCCTTCGGAAAGCGCTGCAGCGACGCTGGCATCGCACTCTCGATGGGCTCCGTCGGGGACTGCTACGACAACGCCATGGCCGAGAGCTTCTTCGCCAGCCTCGAGTGCGAACTGCTCGACCGGAACACTTTCCTCAATCACGCCGAAGCGAAAACCGAACTCTTCTGCTGGATCGAAGGCTGGTACAACCCAAGTCGCCGCCACTCGGCCCTCCGATACCTCTCGCCCGTCAACTTCGAGAAGGCAGCCAAAGAAGACTACGAAGCCGCAGCCTGAACCCTAAACACTAACCGTCCACGAAAGCGGGGCAACTCCAGCCCTCAGGTACCGGGCACCGGTGCCTCGGGCCAAGCTCATTCTTCAAGCGCTCGGCTCGCCCCAGTCCGTGTTGCACATTCTCTAGGTATGCGTTGGACCGAAGACACCAGTTGCTCAATACCCTCTGTGTGACGGCTATCGTCTTCTTGGGGTGGAAGCTCGGATGCTTGCCCTTCCTAAGCTCGTCTATCTCCTCTACAGTAAACCCCTGGCTCATTCCTCGACCCCTTCTAGAGATTCGACCTCTCTTCCCCCTCCGCCGATCCTGCTCCTGAACCACAGGAAGGCAGCCTCCGCGTCCGCAACGTTCTGCCTCGTCACCGAGCGACTGTGAGCAAGCGCATTGCGAATAGCAGAGAGTGCGTGAAACCGGTGCCTGAGATCCTCTTGCGTCCCGAACAACTCCCGGAACGCAGGCCACGAGGGCCTCGAAACGATCGCCGCCTCCAGTTCTCTGAGATCGCAGAACTCAAGCCGTCCTGAGAGTGTCCGCAGGTGGCGTCGATCGAGTGACGGGTCGTCTCGAAGAGCCTGATCGATCCGCTTCTGTGCGTTGCCGAGCGCGTTCGTCAGGCCGGGGTGTGCCGGGTCGCCGAGTGTCCGCTCGATGAGTCTTCGGAGCCCGATCTCGATCTGCCTCACGTCAGTCTCCAGCCGGTGGAGCTCCTCCTGCCCAGGCGGCTCAGTACTCTCGGGAAGGAGCTTCCCCATCGCCCTGCGGACGGCCTCCTGACGCCTTTCGAGGAACTCCTCGAAGTCTTCGAGCGAAAAGGAAGCGCGCAGCAGGATATCGACCGCGTCCGACGGTATGAGGTGAGACGCAAGAACGCCGTACACAGTCTCGCGGCCGTTCTTTTCGATGAGGTCGGGAAGGTACTCATTCGGCAGGCGATCGCGGATCACGTCACGATTCGTGGTCGAACCGAGGGGCGTCCGATTCAGGATCGAGTCGATGCGACCGTCCGCTCCGTTCTTGCGTCCCCAGGCCTTGGGAACGATGTGGTGGTCGTCGAGTTCGTTTGTTCGGTGTGCTCCCGTCGATCCAGTCCTTCGCGCCCTCCAGAATCGTGAGATTCACAACGCCGCTGTAGATGGCGCTGCCGGGCCTGACGGCATGGAGATCCAACTCTCGCAGGGCGATCCGGAACTCGGCAATCACACGGGGCACGTCCTCGTCGTCTCTGTACCGTCTTCCCAAATCCCTGTAGTCACCGGCGGCGGTCGACTCGACCGCACTCGAATAGCGCTGCGTGAAGACGCTGGCCCAGTACCAGTGCGCGATCTTTCTCTGGGCTCTCATTCGTTCGGCTTCGGGCCGCTTCTGCGCCTCCCTCTGGGCACCCGCGAACGCCGGCAGAATGGCTGGGTAGGGGAGAAACCGCGACGAGACGACGCCGTACTCGGTCCGCAGTTTCCCGATGGAAGTTCCGAGAGCCGCCACGGCCTCCGCCCACCGCTGTTCGAAGTCCTCCCGGCTCTCGACGTGGATCTTCTCCACCGCCGAACCGTCGGAGCGGCGCACCCGCCGAGTCTGGCCTGGAACAAGATAGTAGAGGTACTTCGGTGAACAGAGACCGTCCTGAGCGAGAATGGACATAACCTGAAGAACGTAGACGTTCATCCTCTTGGTTCCGACGAAGGAAAGCCGCTCCTCAGCTTGCCTCCAAAGCTCCTTTAGCCCTACATCCTTGGGCCTGAGGATGGCGTTCAGCAGATCGAAGATGTCCAGCGCCTGGCCAGTGCTGTTGATCTTCTGGAAGATGTCGCACACCATGTCGATGGCGAGATCATCGTCGAGCTCGATGTAGGTGATCTGGTATGCCCGATAGATGTCCTTGACGTGATCGGAGAACTCGGCAGCCATTCTGACCGCATCCTGCACTCGCCTGCCCAGATCCTCTTCGCCGGCCGCAGCATCGCGTTCTTCCGTTTCCCAGTATCTCTTCTAGTCGCTGCACCAATCGTCAAGGGACCACCTGCTTTCGCCAACGATCGCCAGTGGGAGGCAGTGGCTCCGGAACTGCTCCTCCCTGTCCTCGCGAAGCCTGCTACCCCATCCCCAGTCACCCCAGCTATAGACGAACGCGTCGTCATACGCTTCTTCCAGGAAACGGTCAATCCTGATGAAGTAGAAGTATCGACTCCCGCGCCCCGGCGCCTTCATTCGGGGCGCCATGAAGGCGTAGTGCATCGCAGCCAAGCGCTGCTGCCCGTCAAGGACGATGTGGTCCGGCTGACCACTGGAAGAGGCGTCGGAACCCTGGATCGACTCGCAGGAGAGAGTCTCAAAGCTGTCGGACTTCCCCTTCCACAGCAAGAGCGTGCCGATGTAGTAGTCAAGGAAGATGGACCGCATCAGGTCCCGGATCTTCGAGGGATCCCAGACGAACTTCCGCTGAAAGTCCGGGATCACGTAACGACCGTCGCGAATGCGCTCAACGAGCTCAAAGAGACCTATGCGCTCCGGTTTCTGGGCGTTTTTCATCGTTCCGACCCCTGCTTCTACGGTGGTTCTCGTGCTCCGACGACCGCTAGCGGCTCAACCCGACAGCCTCGGGACGAACTCCCGCGCCATTGGGAATTGGAGCGCAGGTGAGTCGGCCCGCCACGCCAGTCGCGCTGTCCGTTTCGCCAGCTTGGGCGCAGCGTAGACGTACCGCTGATCGTACGCACGGTAGATGGCGTCCATGAATCCCTCGATGCGAAGAGGACTTGAAGCCAAGGGCCAGTCGGCCACAACGTCCGGTCTTCGGGACAGATCATCGCTAGGGCCAGCGCCTCATAGCGCGAAATGTCGTTCCGCACGCCGTCGCGGCCCGCGAGCCCGAGAAGAACATCGTGATACCGAACAATCGACTCGACCACTTCGCCATCTCCTCGTACGGCGATGTCGTTGGCTACCACGTTGCCCGACTCGTCAGCCTTCAGGAAGTGAGCCGCGTCGGGTGCAAGCGGGCCTTCCCGGTTGGCCCGGATGACGTGAAGAAAACCGTAGACGAGGTTCGGGTAGGAGATATGCAGGTTCGTGCAGTCGCCGACTGCTTCTTCCATGCGGTTTGTGAGGTTCCGGAAAGCGTTGAGCGTGCCCTTTATCGACACCGCTACACACGGACCGATACCTGGCTTACTGACGACAACATCCACATCCTTCGTCTTCAAGCCTCCCAGCACCGTCAACTCGCCTCCCGCCGCCCTTTCCGGGTCGTGAACCAGAACATGGCCGCCTCGCGAGCGGCGCACCGAGAAAGGCGGTCGCGGAACGATGTCGTCCGGGTGAAAGCCGCCTTCAACTACGAGCCGGCAAGCGACGTGCCAGTGAAGGGGCCGGATGTGCGCCTGGCTCTGCGACTTTCCAGGCACGGAAACGAACGCGCCGAGGGCCTCGGAGAGACCGATCCACTGGCAGCGATTCGCCTGTCTAGCCACGATGCCGCCACCGGCGCAGGATCTCGACTCCCTCCTTCAGGTCGCGCTCATCGCCAGAGTCCAAGTCGCCGTTCAGACTCACGAGAACGTTCAGCGCTTCGCGCGGCTCCAGCTTCAGCACACCGCCCCCCAGCGGATGACCCTCTACCTCGCAACTGAGGCTGGTCAGAGTCGTCTCCCACCGCTGCCGCAGCTGGGCAGCCGTGACGCCTCTGCCGTTCAGACGAACGCAGTGGACCGCATTGGTGCACGTGCAGCCCGCCCGGTTCTCCACCAGGGCTGGCCCCTTCCCACTCATGTAGGAGAGGAAGAGATCGGGCACGTACACATGCGGCACCGCGTACCACGGGGTTCGGACGCGGCACTTGTAGCGCTGCCGCACCTCCTTGCCGGTATCCGAATGCAGGTACCGCCTGACCGCATCGGGCAGCGGCGTCTCGGCGCCGAGCGCGAGCAGGAAGTTCGGCCGATCGTTCTCTCGCCAGCCGGCAACCGTCTCCTCGGTTATGGCGCCGGCCTGCAGTTCCCGGCCACTACGCACCGTAGGCCGGAACAGCTGCCCCGGAATTCCCAGTTCGTCCGCTTCAGACGGGCGGAGGTGAAAGAAGTCGTTGGCGCCGGAAACGTAGCCTATTCCAACATCGGCCACGCGACCGAGTGAGGTGGTCTGTTCGGAGTCTCTGAGTCTCTCGTAAGCGTCGCGAACCCGGCTCGGCAAGAGCATCGGCCGAAGCCGAGAGCCCCAGCGCCGCCACTCCCGGACCGACACGCGAGTGTCGGCTAGCGGCGGTTCGGACCGGAACACGAAACGCTCGTGGAGCGCGAGGTCGAAGTGGCCTGTCCTGCCGCCAAAGCCGTCGGCGTAGAGCAGCCAGACATCTTCCGACAGGTCGGCGAAGAGCTTCTGCCGGACTGCAACCAACTGCACATCGTCGAAGTGGCTCGCGAACCAGTCGAGGACCGGGGCCGCGTAAGGGGCATGGCCGATCTCGGCGGGCACGACGAATGCCATCCGGCCACCAGGCCGAAGCAGAGAGGCCGTCACGATCAGGTACGGCGCCCAGGACGACGAAAGTCCCGACAGCTTGGCGCCCAGGGTGGCGCAGAGTCTCAGGGCCTGACGCCGCGTCTCTCCGGTGAACCGCTGGTAGCGGATGAACGGCGGGTTGCCGGCCGCACAGTCGAAGCGCTGGGTCGTCGACGCGGCCCAGTCGAAGAAGTCTGCGCACTCCACGGTTCCGCTAGGCGCCGCTTCCGTCGCGCTGGAGACTGCCGTTTCGTCGCAGTCGACACCGGTGCTGCGGGGGTGCAACGCGAGAAACCGGCCATCGCCACAGGAGGGATCGAGCATGTGCTCGTCCGGGTTCCGAACAGCCCATCGGACGAGAGCGGCCGCTGTCTCGGGCGGCGTGTAGTAGGCCCCTCGGGCCTTCTGGTCGGTTACCTGATGCTCGACCGCCACCATCGCGGAGACACGCGGGCAATGACCCCACGCGCGAGCCGAGGATACATGGTCGCGAGTCGCTCCGGGACGCCAAACCGCGGCTCGGCGGGGCGGCCTACTGGTCGACGCTACTCCGCCTTGCCGAGCGTCCCTTCCACCGTCGTTTCCATCGAGATCGACATGGGCATCGAGGAGGCGCCAGCCGGCTGACCTTCCACCTGAGGCATCTCCATCACCATGTCGGTGTCCATGGTCATGTTCATGCTGTAGGCCGAAGTCAGACCGGTCGCCTCGTCGAGTTCGTACGAGCCTTCCAGCGCCCCGGACAGGTTCTCGTATCGCATCTCCAGGCCGGGCATGCTTGGGAGCCCAGGAAACTCGAGCCCGGCATCCTCGGTTCCCGAGAGACTCCCCGTAGCCTCGATGGACGCTAGGCCATCGCTCCGGCCAGCCAGCGTGTAGGTCGTTTCGAGCCCGATACCAAGCGCGCTCACCGAGTCCGTCCACGTGTCCCCAACGGCTACCGGATGATCGGGCATCGACAGACCGGAGTGGCCCGTCATCTGCTTCATCTGGTCTTCTCCGAAGTTCCCTTCGAGGAACTGGCTCATCATGGCCCGAAGCTCGTCCGGCGCCTCCAGCCGGTCCAGCATTGCCTCCATCATCGCCTCGAGCCCATCGAACTCGACCATCTCGCCGCCGCGGGTCATCACGGTCGTGAAGGTCACTCCGACCATCCCCTGGTAGAGGTCGTTCAGGTCGAACGGAGCCTGGTCCAGGCCAGGCATACCGCCCATCTCCGCCGACACGGACGTGGTCGTGTAGCGCCCGACTACCGTGTCGTCGGAGCCCGCCTCGAACACGACGTCGT
Source organism: Candidatus Multivorans sp. (assembly GCA_965220845.1). Classification (GTDB taxonomy): domain Bacteria; phylum Acidobacteriota; class Thermoanaerobaculia; order Multivoradales; family Multivoraceae; genus Multivorans. The sequence continues at coordinate 862,668 of CBDCRA010000005.1, read as the reverse complement.
GGTCCATCCGCATCGTGATCGACACTTCGATGTCCATACCTTGCATCTGCGTCTGCGTCCGCGTCTTCGTCGTCGTGGTTCCCGCGTAAGGAACGCCAAGCTCGGGGTCGAGCCGGTAGACCAACTGCTGGCCACCGCTGGCCGTCGAGAAGACGAGCGCCGCCACGAAGGCAAGCGTCGCCGTAGGTACTCGTTGAATCATCCTGCTTCCTCCCATGAATCCGAGCGCCGGTCGCCAGTTGATCGTAGTCACTTCCGGCGAGGGGCGCAGCCACCTAAGCGGCCTGCCGATCACTCGAGCGGCGCGATCTTCCCCAGGTCTTCCGACCGCTGCCCGCGCTTCCAGGCTTGCCGCAGCTCGTCCCGGTGCAGGGAGGCCCACTCCATCACCAGGCCAAGGGCACGCGGCGGGAGGCGACCCTTCACCATGGTCATCCTCTCGATGCCGATCAACGCGACCGCGCCGCCGTACCGGACGTGGAAGTGGGCCGGAGGCGTGTCTTCACACTCCATCTCGACGACGATTCCGTAGAAGCGACTGACTTCGATCATCAGCGCGGCAGATCCTCGCTGTTCTCCACCGTGATCGCCAAGCGTACCAATGCGCTCCGCGAGGCGGTCACCGTCCCGTCTTCCCGCGGCGCGGCGGCCTACTCGCTCTCTTCGGGCACCGGAACGCTCCCGCCGGCTTCGAGCGTCAGACCAGCGGTCGTCGTGACCTTCGTGCTCGCCGGGATGTCCTGCGTGACGACGCAGTTCACGCCGACGAAGACGTCGTCGCCGATCTCGATCTCACCGATCAGCCGACTGCCGGCGCCGACGAAGACGTTGTCGCCGAGGGTCGGCATCTGGTCCAGCCGCCTGCCGGTCGGCGCGCCGATCGTGACCTGGTGAAGCAACGTTCCGTTCCTGCCGATGCGAACCCCGGCGCCGATCACCAGACCGATGCCGTGGCTGACGAACAGGCCCGGTCCGATTCGGGCCCCAGGCGCGATGTCCACGCTGGTGAGAAACAGCGACAGCCGGGCGAAGAACGGCCCCAGGACCGGCACGCGACGGCTCTTGAACCAGTGGGCGATGCGGTACAGGACGACCGCCTGGTAGCCGTTCTCGAAGAGCAGCGACTCGAGGACATAGAAGGGGAACGGCTTCGTCTTGATCGCCCGCAGACGGCGCGTGTCCTCCCGCAGATTCTTCATCATGCCCGGACGCCTTCGTCGATCCGCGGCGGCGGCGCCATCGGCGCCCGAAGGCCGTCGATCACGCCGCGCAGCTTGGCGATGACCGCGGCCTGGTTACCGCGGACGAGTTCCCGGAAGAAGGCGAGGAAGAGACCCGCGGAGAGGAAGGCCAGGAACGAGCACCACTGCAGCGGCCCGCCGTAGCGGCGCACGAACAGCGCTGCGCTGCGGCCGTTGAAGAACGTCCGCGAGGCCCGGTAGCCGCCGACGGTGCGGGCCACCATGTGGTAGAGCACCGCCCGGTGCGCGTAGTAGCAGCGGTAGCCGCGCGCCTTCATCCGCATGCACCAGTCGGCGTCGTCCAGAGCCAGGTGGAAGAGCGGATCCCAGAGACCGATCTCCTCGACGACGCTCCGGCGCACCAGCATGGCGCAGCCGTTCACGTAGGGGACTTCCTCGTCCCGGTCGTACTGCCCGCGGTCGACCTGGCCTTCTCCCCGCTCACGCGTCATCGACTCGCGAAAGCGAATACGGCCGCCGGCCGACCACAGGCGGTCGCGCTCGCCGTGGTAGAGGATCTTCGGGCCCACGCAGCCGATGCCAGCGTCCGCCTCGGCGACCGCGACGAGTTCGTCGAGGAAGTCCGGCTCGACCTCGATGTCGTTGTTCAGCAGCAGGAGGTAGTCGACGCCCCGGTTGACGGCGAGTTCGATCCCCTGGTTCATGCCGAAGACGACGCCCTGGTTCTCCTCGACACGGATCTGCGTCACGTTTGGGTGCGCGGCGGCGACCGCCTCGGTCGAACCGTCGCTCGAACCGTTGTCGATGTGGATCAGCTCGCAGGCGGGATAGGCCATCGCCTCGAGGCTCGCCAGCGCCTGCAACGTGATGTCGCGGCCGTTGTAGTTCAGGACGAGGGCGGCGACGCGCGGTGCTTGCTCCTGGGCCACGCGAAGCAGCGTAACGCAGGAGGGGGTGACGGCTAGTATCCACGCCATGCAGCGAAGTGGACGCCGGCCTCACGGCCGGCGCACCCAGTGTGCGGGCGCGTTCGTGGGCCGGAGAGCAGTGCAGGCGCTGTGTCGCCTGCTCGTCGCTGCCCTGCTTCTGCCTGGCGCCGTCGTGCCCGGCATGGCGCAGTCGGCGGCCGAGCCGGAGGCGGTGGCGACGTGGCCCGGTTTCCGTGGGCCAGGCGGCGTTCCCGTTTCGGACAACGAGCGGCTGCCGATCCGCTGGTCCACGACCGAGAACGTCGAATGGAGCGTGGACGTGCCGGGCTCCGGCTGGTCGTCGCCGATCGTCGTCGGCAACGCGGTCTTCCTGACCACCGCGGCCAGATCGATCGAGGCGACGAAGCGGCCGGAGTACGGCACCGAGTACAGCAACGAGTTCATGCGCGAGCTCCGAGAGCAGGGGCTTCCGTGGGAGGAAGTGCTCAAGCGCCACGACGAACGCTTCATCGAGTTCCCCGACGAGGTCGATCTCGACTACCAGTTGATCGCAAGGTCGCTCGAGGACGGTTCCGAACTCTGGCGGCGGACCTTCTTCGCCGGACCGCCGCCGGGCGGCCGCCACTCGAAGAACACCTTCGCCTCCGAGACACCGGTAACCGACGGCGAGACGATCTTCGTCTACGTGACCGGTCTCGGCCTTTGGGCCTACTCGCTGGACGGCGAACTGCGCTGGGAGCGCCGACTCGACCCGTTCCAGGTCTACATGGACTTCGGGACCGGCGGTTCGCCCGCCCTGACCGACGACCTGGTCGTCATCCTGAACGACAACCAGGAGCATCCGTTCCTGGCCGCCTTCTCGAAACAGGACGGCCGCGAGTTCTGGCGCGCTGCCCGAGGACGGCTCGCCGCTCCGCACGCCCCCAACCACCGAACCTCCTGGAGCACGCCGTTCGTCTGGCGACACGACGAACGCACCGAGATCGTCGCGCTCGGGCCCTACACGGCGATCAGCTACGACACGATGGGCCGGGAACTGTGGCGGCTGACGCGGCACTCGCTGCTACCCGTGCCCACGCCCTTCGCCTATGACGGCCTCCTGTATGTGACCTCGGGCGTCCACGGCGACCAGAACCGCCCGATCACCGCGATCCGCCCGGGCGCCGCCGGCGATCTCACCCTCGGCGAGGACGAGACGAGCAACGAGTTCGTGGTCTGGAACGACTACCGGGCCGGCACCTACATCCCGACTCCCGTGCCGTACAAAGGCTCGCTGTGGGTCGTCTACGACCGCGGCATCTTCGCCCGCTACGACGCGGCCACCGGCGAGCGCTTCTTCCAGGCGCGAATCAAGGACTCGAACGGCCATTTCACGACCTCGCCCTGGGCCTACCGGGACCGCATCTTCGCGACCGACGAGGCCGGGACGACGTTCGTGTTCGGCACCGGCGACGAGTTCGAGCAGCTCCACGCGAACCCGCTGGACGAGATGACGCTCGCGTCCCCCGCCCTGGCCGGCGACCGGCTGGTGATCCGGACGCGGTCGAAGCTGTACAGCATCCGGGAGGAGTGACCACGATCACGGCTTCCATGCCGTGAAGCGACACGCACTGAAGCACGGAAAGACCCGAGTCAATCGGCTCGGTCCGCGGAACCTCCAAGCGCCCAGGCATAGGCCGGCTGAGCCGCGACGCCCGCCGGCAGTGCCGGCGGGATGCCGTCCCGATGGAGCGTGAGCAGGAGCTTGCGGGCATCGGGAAACGCCTCGCCCGCCGCCTTGAGAGCCCGAAACTCCCGTTCAGCGGTCACCGCGTCCGATGCGTCGGCACAGACCTGAATGAGCTCGCGCTGCCCATCGGCGGAGCGGACCAGAAAGTCGACCTCGTACCCCTTTCGCGTTCGAACATAGGTCACATCGAGCCGCCTGCGCTCGAGCTCGACCAGGACGGCCGTTTCCAGGGCATGCCCCAGGTTCGTACGCCCAGTGCGGTCGAATAGCGGGATCAGCCCCGTATCGACGGGATACACCTTGCGCGGATTCACCATTCGCTGCCGTTCCGAGCCCGACTCCATCCAGACCACACGGACGAGAAAACAGTCCTCGAGGTAGCCGAGGAATCGATGCACCGTGTCGCGCGCGATGGCGAGGCCCTGGGACTTGACCGCGGCATGGAACTTCTCGACACTGAACAGGCTGCCGGCGTTGCCGAGCAACTGTCGGACGAGCCACCGCAGCCCGGTGACGTTGCTGACTCTGTGACGTTCCACTACGTCACGCAGGATGGCCACGTCCACGTAGTCGCGGAGCAGTTGCTGCCTTGAGGCGGCGTCGAGGCCTTGCGCCTCCGGGAATCCGCCGGTAGCAAGCCACGCGGAGAAGGCTCGCTCCAGGCGTAGTCGCTCGTCCCGAGGCAAGGTCCCGATATCGGACGGAGCCTCGATGCCCTGGTGGCGAATGGCCTCCTCGAAGCTGAAGGGGTGGATCAGCACCTGCCACGCACGACCGCGAAGCGCGGTCGCGATCTCCCGCGACAGAAGCGCGGCCGACGAACCTGAGACGACCACCTGCACATCGCGGGTGTCGAGCAACCGTCGCACGAAGCGCTCCCAACCCGGCACGAGATGCACTTCGTCGAAACACCACATGACCCGTTCACCGTCCGGTCCGGCCGGCGACAGCCGGTCGTACTCGTCGAGCAGGAGACCGAGGTGTCGGGTCTCCAGACCTGTCAACCGGTCATCCTCGAACGACAGGTAGGGCGCACGGAACGGCGCATCGCCTTCCGGCGTCAACTCCCTCCGGAGTTGGTGAAGAAACGTCGTTTTGCCGGCCCTCCGCATCCCCACCACGGCGGTGACTTTGCCCGGAAACCGCGTGCGCCCGGACACACGTCGGAGAGTGTGGGAAGGCAACGGGTTCTGCAACGACTCCGCGAGTAACTCGGAGAGCACCTGTCGGAGCTGAGTTGGCACGACTTCCATGTTGTTCTCCCTCTAAGAAGGAGAATATTCCACAGATTTCTCCCTATGACAAGGAGAACTTGTGCCGAATTTCTCCTTCTCACAAGGAGAACTCGATCGGCGGCGCAGCCGCTACCTGACGGGGTGCATCTCAAGGTCCAAACGGTCGAAGTAGTCGATGCGGCTCGGCATCGTCGCCTCGATCGTCTCGGCCATGCCGCCGGAGATCCGCTCCCGGCGGTGTCGGAGAGCGAAGAACGGCCCGAAGCTCTCGGCCACGTCCTCCCGGCCGGGGTGATCGCGCGCGTAGTCGGAGATGAAGCCGCCGTCCGCGTCCTGCGCGGCGAGCCAGGCGTCGGCGGCCGCATGGATCGGATCCAGGGAGGTGTGCGCCGCCTCGTGCATCAGGATCTCCTCCAGCACACCATCGCGCAGGTACTCGGCGGCCTTGCCGGTGTGGATCAGGATGTTGTCGTTGCCGCCGCCGAAGGGCATGACGCCCCGGTGGATCCAGACCGTCTCGACCCGGGTCCGCAGGCCCGCCGGCAGTTGTCCGATCGCTCGGGCGTAGAAGGCAGCGTGGCGCTCGGCGAGAACCGGATCGCCGAACTCCACGTTGACCTGCACCTCCACCACCACCTCACCCTCGAAGGTGGCGTTGAACAGGTAGGCATCGGTGGGGACGAAGGCGTCCGCGCGACGATCGAACATTCTGCGCGTGTCGCGCCCCGCGGAGTCGAGACTCCGCAGCGCCGACGGGTCGGAGGCGACGAGGAGATCGGGATCGATGAAGGCGGTGCCGCGATAGGGCGGCTCCCGGGCCAGCGGTTCAGACCCGGCGCAGGCGAAGCAGAGGAACAGAACCGCTACAAGTTCTGAGTCAGGTCGCAAGCGAAACACTGTGGCGGACTCAAACGATGCGGACTTCGGGCACCGGCAGGATGAACTTGCCGCCGCGGCGGCGGAACTCGGCCTGCTGGGCGAGGATCTCCTCCTCGAAGTTCCAGGCCAGAAGCAGCACATGATCGGGCGACGCTTCCTCCAGGAGTCGCTCCGGCGCGACGATCGGGATGTGGGAGCCGGGCGTGTAGCGGCCCTGCTTGAGCGGGCTCCGGTCCGCGATGAAGTCGAGCAGGTCCGGGCCTGCGCCGAAGAACTCGAGCAGCGTGCTGCCCTTGGCGGGCGCGCCGTAGCCGGCCAGACGGCGGCCGTCCGCCTTGAGGCTGTTGAGGCAGTCCATGACCTCCGTCTTCAACCCGCCGACGCGTTCGGAGAACGTGCTCCAGGTCGAGAACCTGTCGATGCCCAGCTCCCGTTCCGCGGCGAGAAGCTCGGCAACGCTGGCATTCACTTCGCCTTCGCCGCGGCGCATCACGGTGACCCGTAGCTGGCCATGGTGGATCGGCAGCCGCTCGGCGCGCACGACCTCCATGCCGTGGTCCGCGAAGAGCCGCTTCATCGGGCCCAGCGCCCAGTAGGAGACGTGCTCGTGGTACACGGTGTCGAAGGCGAGCTGGTCGAGCAGGTCGACGAGGTAGTGCGCCTCGAGGACGAAGGTGCCGCCGGGCGCGAGGGCCATGTCGAGACCCGCGACGAAGCCGGACAGATCGGGGATGTGCGGGAAGGTATTGGTCGCCGTGACAAGCATCGCCCGGCCCCAGCGGTCGGCGATCTCACCGGCGGTGTCCGCGCCGAAGAACCCCTCGTAGCGCTCGATCCCGGTGTCGCGGCTGTACTCGGCCAGGTTCTCCGCCGGGTCGACACCGAGAGTACGGGCGCCTCGGTCGCGGAAGCAGCAGAGGAGCGAGGCGTCATTGCAGCCGATGTCGATGACGAGGCCGCCGTCGGCGAGGCCGTGGCGCGCGGTCAGCGTGGCCGCCAGGTCGTCGAAGTGGGCGCGTAGCGTGTCGGAGGCGGACGACACGTAGAGGTAGTCCGTGAACATCGCGGCCGGCGGCACGCGTTCGACCAGTTGCACATGGCCGCAGCCGAGGCAAAAGCCGACGCGCAGCGGGTAGCGCGGTTCGGGCTGGTGGAGGTCCTCGGCGGTGGGGAACTTGTTGGCCAGCGCGGTGGCGCCGAGGTCGAGGAAGGTCTCCACCTCGCGTGCAGCGCATACGAGGCAAACTGCAGTCACCTAACTCCTCGCACGGTCCCGGAGTGCCGGCCAGAAGGCCGGCGCACCGACAGTCGGACATCCAGCCGCAACGTCAGCCATGGTGGAACGGGGCGACGAGCTGCGAGCCGTGGGACTCGTGGCCGACGGGCAGCTCGTACAGGTCGCCGAGCGCGGAGCGAACCGCGGCCTGCCGATCGGGCGGCACGACGAACAGCAGGAACCCTCCGCCGCCGGCGCCGCAGAGCTTGCCTCCGAGAGCGCCGGCCGCGATCGCCGCGTCGTACCAGCCGTCGATCAGCGGCGTCGTGATCGACCCCGCGAGTTCCCGCTTCATCCGCCAGCCCCGGTCGAGGAGCCGGCCGATGCCCTCGACATCGATCTCGCCCGCGCCGAGCGCCGCGTGCAGGTCGCGGGCCTGGTCGCGCATCCGGCGCAGGGACTCCAGGTTCATGTCCGTGCGGTCGTCCTGTTCGGAGAGGACGGCGCTGGCGTCGCGCTGGTGTCCGGTCCAGAACATGAGCACGGAACGGAACAGCTCGCGCAGCCGGTCGCCGGGAATCCGCAGGTGCTCGACGGTCACCCCGCCGTCCGGCTTGAACGACAGCAGGTTGAGCCCGCCGTAGGCCGCGGCGTACTGGTCCTGCTTGCCGATCCGCGCGCCCAGCACGTCGATCTCGATGTGGCAGGCCTCCTCCGCCAGTTGCCCCGCCGAGGCCCGCTCGCCCCTGTAGGAGTGCAGCGCGTTCAGCAGGCCGACGGCGAAAGCGCTCGAGCCGCCCAGCCCGGTGGAAGCCGGCACGTCGCCCACGGTCGAGATGTAGACCGGCGGGTCGACGCCCACGAACCGCAGGCACTCACGGGCGATGTTGTTGTCCAGTTCGTCGATCCGTTCGACCTGTTCGCTCCGCGAGTAGTTGACGCGCACCGGCTCGAAGAAGAGCTCGCTGTGCCGCTTCACCGTGACGTAGACGTAGCGGTCGATCGTCGTCGAGAGCACGGCGCCGCCCTCGCGCCGGTAGAACGCCGGCAGGTCGGTGCCGCCGCCCAACAGCGACACCCGCAGCGGGGTGCGGGTCACGATCAGCCTGGACTGGTCCACGTCTGCGAGAGTCCAGCCGCCTCAGCCGTGCCGGAGCGCCCAGTCGTAGGGAATCCGGTCGGTGAACGGATCGAGCCGCTCCATCTCGTCCGGGTCGTGCGGCTCGGTGGCGGCGTTCGCCATGATCACCTGCCGGTCGCCGTACGCCTTGTAGCCGTTCGCGATCCCCGGCGGAATCTGGACCAGGACGTAGTTGTCCTCGCCGAAGAAGACCTCCTGGAGCTCGCCGCGGCTCGGCGAGTCCTCGCGCAGGTCGAACATGACGAGTTTGGCCCGGCCGCTGATCACCGCGTTGTTCACGGTCATCGAGCGGTGGATGTGCCAGGCCTTGATCGTCCCCGGCCAGGCGGTCGAGAAGTAGATCTCGCCGAAGCCGAGGAAGTGCTCGTCCGTGGCCTTCAGCATGTGCATGATCTTGCCCCGCTCGTCGACGATCTGACGAAGCGGAACCACCTTGACGCCGTGGATCATCCCCCACCCTCCAGGTTTGCTGCCTCCGGTTCTGTCTCCTCGCCGCCGGCGCCCGCATTCCAGCGGAGCGATCTGTCCAGCCGTCCCGAATCGAGCAGCCGGTTGAGCCAGCGCAGGCGGACGAAGCGCGCGTCGCCGTAGCGCGCCGCATCGAGGCCTATCTCGAGGTAGTCCTCGATCAGCCCCTTCGCACCCGCGGCCGCGTCCCGGAACTCGAAGTCCGGGAAGGCGCGGGCGAACTTCCCGAACGAGGCCCGGTAGGTGCGCTGGTCGGCGCCGGGCTCGCCGCGAACTTCGATCTCGCAGCCTGACACGAGGTCCGCCGCGATCTCGGCGAGTTCGATCACGCGGTGGTTCAGGTGGTCGGCGCCGGTGTTGAAGGCCTCGTTGTGGACCAGCGAGAGCGGCGCCTCGAGCACGCGGCCGAAGGCCGCCGCCACGTCCTCGACGTGGACGACCGGCCGCCACGGCTTGCCGTCGCCGAAGACGACGACTCGCCGGTTGGCGAACGCGGCGCCCGTCAGGTCGTTCAGGACCGTGTCGAAGCGCATCCGGGGCGACAGCCCGTAGACCGTGCCGTTGCGCAGGAACGTCGGCGAGAAACCGTCGCTCGCCAGTTCCCGGATCGCCTCCTCGCTCCGGACCTTGGAACGCGCGTAGAGGGTCCGCGGGTCGAGCGGCGAAGTTTCGTCCACCGTTTCCGTGCTGGACTGGCCGTACATGATGCAGGAGGACGAGAACAGGAAGCGACGCACCTCGGCCTCCCGCGCGAGTTCCGCGAGGCCCACGGAAGACCCGTGGTTGATCTCCTCGGTCCAGGTCTCGTCCAGGTTGCCGATCGGGTCGTTCGACAGCGCGGCGAGATGGATCACTGCGTAGAACGCGCGCAGGTCGGCCGGCTCCAGGTCCCGGATGTCCTTGCGGATCGACGGGATCGGCAGCGGGTCGCCAGAGATCGTGCAGTCGTCGAAGTAGCCGGTGTCGAGCCCGACGACGTCGTAGCCGCGCTCGATCAGATACGGCGCCATGACCGAACCGAGATAGCCGCGGTGCCCGGTGACCAGGACCGGACGGCGGACGAAGGCGGTGCTCATCCCGCCGCCGCCGTTCTGCCGGCCGCGTGAAGGCCCAGCAGCCGCTCCGCGTGCGCCCGCAGCGGTTCGCTCCCTGTGACCAGCCCGAACGGGCAACCCGCCGCGTCCGCCGCCTGGCCGTCGCGCTCGTCGTCCCCAAGGAACGTCGTCCGCGTCAGGTCGAGATGGTGGTCCCGCTGAGCCATGAAGAGCATGCCCGGCGCCGGCTTGCGGCAGTCGCAGCCCTCGTCCCATCCGTGCGGGCAGTAGTAGATGCGGTCGATCCGTCCGCCTGCCTCCTCCGCCTCGGCGCAGAGGCGCCGGTGGACCGCGGCCAGGTCGTCCTCGGTCATTCGCCCCCGCGCGATTCCCGGCTGGTTCGACACGACGAGCACCCGCCAGCCGGCCCGGTTGAAGGCGGCGAGCGCCTCGCGGGCCCCCGGCAGCCAGCGGAACTCTTCCGGCGTGCAGACGTACTCGGCCCTCGGTGGGCGCACGTTCAGCACGCCGTCGCGGTCGAGGATGATCGTCGGCGTGCGCGCGAAGAACGCCTCGGTCAGCGGCAGCCGCTCGTGGCCGCCGACGCTGTAGTAGCGGTGCTCGCTCCAGTAGGCGTGGAGTTCGCCGCGGGCGGTCAGCGCCGGGTAGACCGCCTCCTCGAACAGCTCCTGGCGGTCCGGCAGGAGCGGCAGCACCGCCGACTTCTCGAGGATCGCGTAGCTGATCTCGACGCCGCGGAGCCCTGGCGTCGTGCGGCCGCGGTCGAAGACGGTGACGAAGCCGTCCTCACCGACGATCACGCTGTCCCGCGTGTAGCCGTCGCGGTTCGCGTAGACGGTGATCTGGGCCGCCGCCCCGGACTCGACGTAGGCGCGCCACATCCGGTCGAACTGCATCGGCCAGTAGTTGTCGCAGTAGAGGAGCAGGAACAGGTCGTCGAGCTGCTCGGCCGCGTCCTTGACCCGGTGCGCCGTCAGGTCGTCCGGCGCCGTCACCCGGTGGCTGATCTCCATGCCGTAGGTCGAGCCGTCGCCGAAGTGGTCGATCATCGTCTCCGCGCGGTAGCCGAGCAGCAGCAGGACGCGCTCGAAGCCCTGCTCGCGCAGCATGTCGACGACGTAGCCGAGAAAGGGCTTGCCGTGGAACGGGATCAGGGCCTTCGGCAGGGTGTCCGTGAGCGGTGCCAGACGGGTGCCCCGGCCACCCGCCAGGATCACGGCCTGGGTGGGTCGGGAGTGCATCGTGGATCGATCGTTGGCGCCGGGCTCTGTGCCGCGCAGGCGAGCCTACTCCGTTTCAGTTGCGCACGCGTTGACCGGCGGGATCGTACATGGGCCGGATCGAGGCCTCGGCCGGGACGCGGACGCCCGCGACCTCGATCTCGAAGCAGGCGGGCAGTGCGGGGGAGTCGGGCAACAGAGACATTCGGACGTAGCCGAGGCCGATGGCACCTCCGAGACTGTGGCCGTAGTTCCCGGAGGTGACGTAGCCCGCGATCTCGTCTCCCAGCCAGATCGGTTCGTGGTGGTAGAGCAAGGGCCGCGGATCCCGGAGCCTGAACTGGATCAGGCGCTTCGCGACGCCGCTCTCCTTCTGCCCGAGCAGCGCCTCGCGGCCGATGAAGCCGCCGGGCTTGTCGAACCGGACGGCGAACCCGAGGCCCGCTTCGAGCGGCGAGTCCTGATCCGTGATGTCGTGGCCCCAGTGCCGGTAGGCCTTCTCGATCCGCAACGAGTCGAGGGCGTGGTAGCCGGCGTGGACGAGACCGAACGCCTCGCCGGCCGCCACGATCCCGTCGTAGACGCCGGCCACAAACTCCGTGGGGACGTAGAGTTCCCAACCGAGTTCGCCGACGTAGGTGATGCGGGATGCCCGCACCAGGCCGTAGCCCAGTTCGATCTCGCGGCTGGTCGCGAACGGGAACGCCTTGTCGGCCAGGTTCGCCGGCGTCAGGGACTGGAGGAGCGCGCGCGAGTTCGGCCCCATCAGGGAGATCACGCCCATCGCCGAGGTCATGTTCGTCAACACGCAGTGCGCATCGCCCGGAATGTGCGCCCTGAGCCAGTGGAAGTCCCGCACTTCGGAGGTAACAGCGGTGACGATCAGGAAGCAGTCTTCCGCCAGGCGCGTCACCGTGAGATCCGCCTCGATGCCGCCGCGCTCGTTCAGCCACTGGGTGTAGACGATCCGGCCGGGCGGCACGTCCACGTCGTTGGCGCAGACCCAGTTGAGCACCCCGGCCGCGTCCCGGCCCTCCAGGCGGAACTTCGCGAACGACGACTGGTCGAACAGCCCGACGTTCTCCCGCACTGCCCGATGCTCGGCGGCCGAGTAGTCGAACCAGTTCTGGCGCCCGTAGCTGTACTCGTAGCTGGCCGGCACGCCCTTCGGTGCGTACCAGTTCGGCCGCTCCCAGCCGGCGAGCTCCCCGTGGCAGGCGCCGGCCGCCTCCAGGCGGTCGTACAGCGGCGACCGCCGCACGCCCCGCGCTGTCTCGAACTGGCGGTACGGGTAGTGCATCGCGTAGAGGAGGCCCAGGCTCTCGGAGACCCGCTCGCGCAGGTACCTGCGGTTGCCCTGGAAGGGCAGGTTGCGGCGCACGTCCACTTCCCAGAGGTCGGCCGGCGGATGCCCCTCCAGAATCCACTCGGAGACGACCTTGCCGATCCCGCCGGCTGACTGGATGCCGATCGAGTTCAGGCCGGCCGCGACGAAGCAGTTCTCGCATTCCGGCGCCTGGCCGACGTGGTAGCGGACGTCCGGCGTGAAGCTCTCCGGGCCGCAGAAGAACTGCACGACCTCGGCCGACCGGAGGGCCGGCATGCGCTCCCTGGCGCCGCGAAGCAACGGCTCGAAGTGCTCGTGGTTGACGGCGACCTCGTCGAAGCAGAAGTCCTCGGGGATGCCGTCCATGCCCCAGGGCCGGGCGTTCGGCTCGAAGACACCGACGATCAGCTTGCCCGCGTCGTACCGGAAGTACGAGATGGCGTCGTAGTCCCGCACGACGGGCATGTGCGCGTCGAGTCCGTCGACGGAGTCGAAGCGGACGTAGTAGTGCTCGCAGGCGTGCAGCGGGACGTTGACGCCGATGGATCCGGCCAGCTCCCGGGTCCACATGCCGGCGCAGAGGACGACGCAGTCGGCATCGATGTCCCCCTGGTCCGTGGTGACGCCGACAACACGCCCGGCGGCGGTGCGAACGGCGGTCACCGGCGCCTCCTCGACGATCCGGGCGCCCGCGGCGCGCGCGCCCGCTGCCAGCGCCAGGGTGACGTCCGTCGGGTTCGCGTAGCCGTCGCCGGGAATGTGCAATCCGCCGAGCAGGTCGGAGGTCTCGAGCAGCGGCACGCGTTCCGCGATCGTCTTCGCCGTCACCACGTCGACCTGCAGTCCGACCACCTTCGCCAGCGATGCGCCGCGCTGGAGTTCCTCGAAGCGCTGCGGGTCGGCGGTGACCGAGAGGGAGCCGCAGCGGCGATAGCCCGTGGCGTGGCCGGTTTCCTTCTCGAGACGACCATAGAGTTCGCTCGTGTAGCGGGCGAGGTTCGTCATCGTGACCGACTGCCGCAGTTGGCCGAGCAGGCCGGCGGCATGCCAGGTCGTGCCGGACGTGATCCGCCGGCGCTCGAGCAGGAGCACGTCGGAGCGCCCCGAGCGCGCGAGGTGGTAGGCAACCGAGCAGCCGATCACGCCGCCGCCGATGACGATCACGCCCGCGCGGCGCGGCAACGGGGGCTGCGCCGCGGAGCCCGGCGCGGCGGATGGAGCCATGATCGCGCAGCGTACTCCAGCGGCCGCAGCGCATCCGTCCTCCCAGCGGGCCGCTCCGCCACCGGCTGCTAGTCTCCGACGGGTTGCCATGCGATGTTGCCGCCTGCAAGCGCTGGCCCTCCTTTCACTTGCAGCGCTGGTGCTCGCCTGCGGCGCCGGCACCGAACCGTCGTCCGAACCCGCGGCCGAACCGCCGCGACGCGTCTTCCTGATCACGGTCGACACGCTGCGCGCCGACCACCTGGGCTGGCACGGCTACCCGCGCGACACGAGTCCGCGGCTGGACGAGTGGGTCGAACGCGGAATCGTCTTCGAGCGGGCGATCGTCCAGTGGCCGAAGACCGGCCCATCCTTCGCCTCGATGTTCACGAGCCTCTATCCCCACACGACGGGCTTGATCAACCGGGCCGCGCAGACGATCCCCGACGACTACCTCGCACTGCCGGCCTGGTTCCAGGAGCGCGGCTTCACGACGGCGGCCGTGATCTCCAACCCGGTGCTGAGCCGGGAACTCGGCTGGGGCCGCGGCTTCGACCACTACGAACAGACCTGGGTCGACCAGGCGACTCTCGACGCGGTCGACGAACTCCCGATCGAGCAGCGGCCGATGGCGTTCCGGCGCCATGTGTGGGCCGATCGCGTGAACGAACTCGCACTGCCCCTGCTCGCCTCGCTGGCCTCGGAGGAACGGCTGTTCGTCTGGCTGCACTACACCGACCCGCACGCCCCCTATCTGCTCCAGCCCGGAACCGGGAACCCGTTTCTCGACGACGAGCACTACACAGGCGACGAGGTCGTCGACCTGACCGGCGCCGAGGGCCGGGCGCTCGGCGACCGGCGCGAGCTTCGCTACTACGTGGCCCAGTACGACGCGAACGTCTGGGTAACCGACCGGGCGATCGGCGCGATCCTGGACGAGATCGCCGCACTCGGCATGGAGGACGGCAGCCTCTTCGTCATGACGTCCGACCACGGCGAGGAACTGGCCGAGCACGGCGTCCCCTTCGAGCACGGTCCGGTGCCCTACAACAGCAGCGTCCACGTGCCGCTGGCCGTCGTCGGCGAGCCCTGGGTCGACGCCGGCGCGCGCGTGGCCCAGCCGGTCGAGCTGATCGGCCTCTTCCCCACCCTGGTCGAACTGCTGGGCGAACCGATGCCCGAGGGTTTCGAGGGCCGGAGCTGGTTGCCTCTCCTGGCCGGCCGGACGGCGGCCGAAGAGGACGCCGATCCGGTCGCTTTCGCCGACGCCGGGGCCTACCAGCGCCACCTGCGGAGCATCCAGGACGAGGAGTGGCAACTCGTCCTCCGCCCCCCGACCAGGGGGCGCGAGAAGCCGCTGGTCGAGATCTACCACCTGCCGTCCGATCCGCTGCAACTCAAGGACGTGGCCTCCGAGTTTCCCGAGGTCCGGGACCGCCTGGGACGCCAGCTCAGCAGGTGGATTCGCGATTCGCCGGAGAACGTCTCGCCTCACACCGAGGCCGCGCGCAAGGCGCTCGAGGCGATGGGCTACCTGGAGTGACGAGGAAGGTGGCCTGCCCGATACAAGGGGCGCAAAGGGCAACGAGGTGTCCTCTCCCCGCACGGTGGTCCTCCTCGTCTTCCCGGGCGGTCTGATCGCGGCGCCTCCGGGTGTTTCCGTGACCGTCGCTGACGGCCTGAGCGTGGTCGGCTTGGCGTAGCATGCCCGCGGACCAGACGGCCTGGCCGGTTGCTCGCTGCTGCCGGCGACCCAAGGCGGAAGAGAGGAAGAGCGTGATGTGCGAAGGAACGTCTACGGAGCAATTCGGGCCGACCTCGGGCCGACCCGGAACCGGCGATGCCGCACCGGTCGCGGCGGGATCTCCGGCCGGGCCGGCGGCGGCGCAGGCTGCCGCGCGGCGGCGCGCCGCACTGCCTTTGGGTACCGTGTCGCTGACCTTGGCGGTGCTGCTGCTGTCTGGTTCGGCCGCTCAGGCCCAGCGTCTGCTGACGCTGGTGCCGGGCGTGGGCTCGGCTTCGTCCGCGGACGGTCCAGGTCCGTCCATCGGCCCGTTGCCGACAGCCGTGCGGGTGGACCTGGAACTGCTGCGTGGCGATCCGTCGTGGCTCGAAGTGCCGACTCCCGAGGGCGACACCCTGTCGGCCGAGCGCAGCGTGTTCGAGGATCGGGGCAACGGCGACCTGATGTGGTCGGGCGGCCAGCCCGGCGCGGGCTACGACACGGTGGTGCTGACCGTGGAGGGCGGCCGCCTGGTGGGCCGCTTCGGCGCCGCCGGGGGCGGCGTGTACCAGATCCATGCGGATGGTGCCGGTCGCGGCGGCATGGCGGCGATCGTGGGCGAGATGCCGGAGGGCTGGTGCGGCGCGGAGCCCGCCGGTGCGCAGGCCGCGCATGAGCACGCCCCGTCAGAGGTGTTCGCGGCCGGACTGGCGGTGGGCGACGAACCGGCGCCGCGGCGCGACGCCCTCCAACGGGTGAGCAGTCCAGGGAGCGCCGACCGTCTGGACATCCTGGTGAGGTACACGGCGACGGCGGCCGAGAACTGGGCCCATCTCGGCGGGGCGGAGGCGGCGATCCGCCACGCGGGCGATTACCTGAAGATGGTGTTCCGCAACAGCCGGATCGGGGTCGAGCCACGCATCGTCCACATCGCCCAGGCATCCGCCAAGCTGGACCGGATCGGACGCGACCTCGGCCGGCACGAGTTCTACGGCTGGCGTCGGGGATCGATGCTGACCGCCCACAATTACCGTGAGGGTGATTGGCGCCGCCTGCGATGGGAGCATCAGGCTGACATGTGGTACCTCTTCGCCGGCGAGAATCCGTATCTGCACGACGGCTTCTGCGGCGCGCACAGCCTGCTGAAGCGCGACTGGGAACCGGAACTGGTCCAAGGCACCGGCTGGTCCTCGAACCATCCGTTCTGCAAGGACTACGCGGCGGTCTTCGCCCACGAGATCGGCCATGGCCTGGGGGCCCACCACGACCCTCCGCACGTCGGGGGAGGCCTTCAGCCGGACCCTGCCGGCCAGTTCGCGAAGCTGTTCAGGCCGTATGCGCTGGCCCACGTGAACTACGACGTGATGCCGAGTCTGGGCACGGCGGTGAGCTACGAGGGCCAGATCGAGCCGTTCTATTCGAGTTCCAGCGTGAGGCCCTGGGGTGCGGTGATCGGCGTGCCGGGCGGGCAGGACAACGCGAGCACCCTGCGCGAGACCGCGCCCCCGTCGACGCGGAGGAGTCACAACTGGCGCTTGCAGTGGGGGCTTCCGGCTCAGCCGACCGATCTTCCGGCTCGACCGACCGGTCTTCAGGCGCGGTTCGAGGGCGAGTTCGCGCGTCTAAGCTGGCGGGACAACGCGCCGGGTGCGGACGGTTACGAGGTGGTTCATTTCGTCATATGGGACGAAGGCAGGAAAGATGGCGGTGGCGCCTTCCAGAACGTGGAGCCTGCCGAAGGACGCATCGGCTCGCTCTTGCCTCTTCCGCCGGAGTCCATGAGGCCGGGCGCGCGGCACGAGTTCGAGGTGCAGGCGCGAAAGGGTGACGTGAAGTCCCTTCCCAGCACGACGGTCGTTCTCACCTTTCCGGGCGATCCGATCGCGGCGCCGTCGGGTGTTTCGGTGACGGTCGATGACGGCCTGGGTGTGGTCGAGGTCACCTGGACGGACAACTCGGACAACGAGACGGGGTTCGACGTGCAGCTCCTGCGTAACGGCGACCCGGTCGTCCGGCAGTGGGCTCCGGCAGATGCTACAGACGTCCGCATCTACGACCACCATGTGCGGCCGCGACAGGGCGACGAGTACGGCGTGCGGGTCGTGGCCTACAACGCGTCGGGCCAGTCGGAGAGCAGCGAGACGGTGACGTTCCGCTGGGACCACCCGCTCGCTCCTCGGCCGGCCAATGCCGTTGCCACGGCGACCGGTCCGACGACGGTGCGCGTGACGTGGACAGTCGACCCGAGGGTGGGCTTCTACAGAGTTGATGCGCAGCTTTGGGGTTGGGAGGATAGCCGCCGTTGGCATCCAGGAGACCCCGAGTCTGGCGGCACGGCGTGGATGGACTTCGAGGGTCTTGCACGCGGCGGCCGCTACACCTTCCAGGTGAGTCCGGCCAGGCCCTTTGGCGTCGACTCCAAGGCCTACCTGACGCTGGGCGAGCGTGGCGCGGGTCCGCGGCCGCCGTCGGACCTGTCCCTGATCACGGAAGGCGAGTTGATGCGGCTTAGCTGGAAGGACAACTCGGACGACGAACTCGGCTTCGAGGTCCAGATGGGCACCATCAGCCAGACGATCTCGGCCGGACAGCGTTGGCGAAGAGCAGTCGTTGTTCCTCGGGATACGGAGTCGGTCGTCTTCCGTTTCGGATACGGGTTTGCCGGGCCGCCGGTTCTCCGGGTGTTCGCCTACAACGACCGGGGCTACTCCGTGAGCAGCCCTCTGACGCCGAAGGAGCCGGGGTACGCGAAGGTCACGGGCCTGACCTCCCGCTCCGGCGACGGGGAGGCACGGTGGCGCTGGCAGGTGGTTCTTCCCGAACATGTGACCAGTGTGCAAGTGCACTTGACCGATACGGCCGACTGGAGTTGGGACGATCCCATCGAGGACTGGACGAACCTCCCGGCATCGGCCAGGGCGTACACCGCGACCGGTCTGAAGAACGACAGCTCCTACCTGCTTGCGGTCCGCATCGTTACGGCTCACGGCGCAAGTAAGTTCCAGACCGAGACCTCCGTGCCGCGCGAAGGCCGGCAGCTTCCACCGCTTCCCGAGCCGACCCTGTCGCACCAGGGGCCTTGCCGTCCCGATCTGGAGCGGGTCTGCCTTCAGGACTCGCGCTTCGAGGTGAAGGCTCAGTGGTGGCGGCCGAAGGGCGCCTCCGGAGCTGGCCTCGCCGTGCCCGAGGGCACGGAAGATTCGGGGCTGTTCCGTTTTTTCGACTCCCGTAACTGGGAGGTTCTGATCAAGGTGCTGGACGGCTGCGCGAACAACGGCCACATCTGGGTGCTCGGCGCATCGACGACGGACCTGGGCTACCGGATCTCGGTCACGGACACGGTGACGGGAGAGCGCCGGCAATACGAGAACCAACCGGGCCGACCGGCGCCGGCCATCGTGGACAACGAGGCCTTCTCCGCGCCCTGCGCGGGACGTGGAGGGCGTTGAGCGACGGTCGCGGGACCTTCGTTTGCGAAGGTTGCGGAGTACACGGGGGCAACTGATGGTCTCAAGACTGGACAACTTGGGATGCGCGGCGTTGCGTCGCGGCGCGGTGGCGGGGCTGTTCCTCGCCCTGGCGTTCATGGCCGGCGCCGCGAGCGGCACGGACAACGCCAGCTTCGTGTCTTACTCGGGCGTGCCGAGGAAGATGCTCGCCAGCGCCTCGGCGGACGTGGTGGTGACGATGCGGAACACCGGCACGACGACGTGGGAGAACACCAGAGTCGTGGACGGGAACACGACGACGGACATCTCGTACTGGTTGGGCAACGTGGGCAGCGCCGTCTGGGGCGTCAAGAACGTGGACGTGTCCGGCAGCGTGCGGCCGGGGGCGGAGCACCGCTTTCGCTTCAGGATCACGGCGCCGGCAAGTCCCGGCAGCTACGTCTTCCGCTGGCGAATGGACGGCAGGACCATCGTCATCGACAGGCCGGTCATCCCGGCGAGGTCGGACGACGGCTTCGGGGCATACACCGACAGGGTGACGATAGTGGTGGAGAAGGAGAAGGACGTGCCGCCGTCGTTCGGCGCCCAGCCGATCCCGTATCAGGACTGGCTGACGGGCCACCCGATCGCGCCGCTCGACCTGCCGAAGGCCACGGGCGGCAACGGGAAGCTGACCTATTCGCTGGCGTGCAACCTGCCCCGGGGCGTGAGCGTGTCGGGCAGGCGGATCAGCGGGACGCCCGGGACGAGGTGGGGTCCGACGGAGTGCACCTGGAAGGCGACCGACTCGGACGGCAACACGGCCGACAGCGACGTCGCCAAGTTGAAGTTCACGATCCGGGCCCGGCGGGCGGCTTTCGTGGTGAGCGCGAAGAGCCTCACCGTCACGGAAGGTGACAAGAAGGACTTCGCCGTGAAGCTGGACGGCAAGCCGCTGAGCACGGTGACGGTCTCGTTGGCGGGCTGGGACACCGGGGCCGTGAAGGTGGAGCCAGAGAGCCTGACTTTCAGCCCGAAGAAGTTCCGTACGGCGCAGACGGTGAAGGTGACGGCGAAGGATGACTTTGACGCATCCAACGAGACGACGACGATCAACCTGAGCGGGCGCGGCGGCGGCTACGACGGCATCACGTCTTCGGTGACCGTGAACGTGACGGACGATGATGTTCCGGGAGTGATCGTGAATCCGCCGAAGCTGACGATCGTTGAAGGCGAGGAGGGCAAGGAGTTCACGGTCAGGTTGAAGACGCAGCCGACGGGCGCCGTGACGACGACGATCTCGGTGACGGAGCCCTCGGCAACGGCGTCGGTGACCCTGGGTGCTACGAGCTTGGACTTCACGCCGGACACCTGGGACGAGCCGAAGCCTGTCAAGGTGACGGCCGACGAAGACACGGACACGGATAATGGGACGGTCACGGTCACCGCCGAGGCGCGCGGCGCCGACTACAAAGGCAGGTCCGCAACCGTGACCGTGAACGTGACGGACAAGGGCAATCCGGTCAAACCGGACCTGTTGGTCGACCCGCCGAGTCTGACGGTCAAGGAGGGCGAGTCCAGGACCTTCACGGTGAAGCTCGCGAGCGAGCCGACGGCCGGGGTGACGGTGTCGGTCGAGAGCGCGAACGAGAAGGTGGCGCCGGTGAACAAGGCGAGCCTGGCCTTCTCCACGACCAGGTACGGCGACGAGCAGACGGTAAGGGTCACGGGCAAGCGGAATCCGCCCAGCGACACGACGCAGATCAACCTGCGCGCGAAGGGCGGCAACTACGCCGGCATCACGAAACCCGTGCCGGTGACGATCGACGGTGCGCCGTCGTTCAGCGAAAGAGCCTTGAACCAGGCGTGGGAAAGAGGCCGGCGGGTGTCGGTCACGCTGCCCGTGGCGACCGGCGGCAACGGGACGTTGAGGTACGCGCTGTCGCGGCCGTGGCCCGCCGGCGTGACGTTCAACGATTCGACGCGGGTGCTGTCTGGCACGCCGTCGACGCTGCAGACCGCGACGACTTACACGTACACCGTGACGGACTCGGACGGCAACCGCGGGTCCGGCGACACGGACACGCAGACGTTCACGATCGAAGTGGTGGAGCCCGATCCCTTGAACACGCGGCCCGTGTTCAGCGGTCAGGTCAAGGACCAGGAGTGGACGAAGGACAAGGCGGTGTCCGTGACGCTGCCGGGAGCGACCGGGGGCGAGGGCGACCTGACCTACAAGCTGACGCCGAAGCCGCCCGACGGCGTTGCGTTCGACCCGTTGTCACGGCTGCTTTCCGGCAAACCGACCGCCACGCAGGCCGCCGTGACCTACACGTACACCGCGGCGGACTCGGACGACGACACGTCGGCCGGCGACATGGCCAGACAGTCCTTCACGATCACGGTGGCCGCTCTGGACACGTCGCCGGAGTTCGCCGAGCAGGCCCCGGACCGGCACTGGGTGACGGGCCAGGCGATCGGGACCGTCACGCTGCCCGCCGCGACCGGCGGCAACGGAGAGCTGACGTATGCGCTGTCGCCGGATCCGCCGGACGGCGTGACCTTCGACTCCTCGACACGGACCCTGTCCGGCCGGCCCACAGGGACGCAGGCCGCCGTGACCTACACCTACACGGCCGCCGACGCGGACGCGAACACCGAAGACCGCGACACGGCCACGCAGACCTTCGCGATCACGGTCCGGCGGGTCGGTCTGTTGCTGAGCGAGACGGAACTGGCGGTGGACGAGGGAGTCGGCGGCTCGGCCTTCACGGTGAAGCTGGCGTCGCAGCCGACGGCCGAGGTGACGGTGGAGGTGGCGAGTTCCGATCCCGGGGCGGTGGAGGCGACTCCCGCGAGGCTGACGTTCACGGCGGCCGACTACGGCGAGCCGCGGCCGGTGACGGTCGCGGGCGTGCCGGACCCCGGCTTCGAGGACGAGACGACGAAGGTCGGCCTGCGGGCGATCGGCGGCGGTTACGACGGCGTGGTGAAGGTGGTGACGGTGACGGTGGATGACGACGACGACGACACGGTCCCGGAGCTGGCCGGAGAGTTCGACGCCCTGGAGTGGCTCGCGGGCGGGGCGATCGACCCGGTCGTGCTGCCCGCGGGGACCGGAGGCAACGCGCCGTTGAGGTACTCGCTGTCGCCGGACCCGCCGGAAGGCGTGACGCTCGACTCCTCCACGCGGACCCTGTCGGGCACGCCGGCCGAAGCGCGGGCCGCCGCGACGTACACGTACACGGCGGCGGACTCGGACGAGAACACGTCGGAGACGGATGCCGCCGCGGCGGAGTTCACGATCACGGTGAAGCAGCCGGCCCTCGTGTCGAGCAAGGCGAGCCTGGCCCTTGAGGAGGGCGGCGGCGCCGGGACGTTCACGGTCAAGCTGGCGGCGCGGCCGATGGGCGACGTGACGGTGACTCTGGCAAGCGGCGACGCCGACGCGGTAACGGCGAGTCCGCCGAGCCTGACCTTCACGAGGGCGACCCATGCGACGGCGCGGACGGTGACGGTGACCGCGGTGCAGGACGACGACCCCGACGACGAGACGGTCGACATCGCGTTGACCGCGAGCGGCGGCGGCTACGACGGCGTCTCGCCGACCGTCGCCGTGACGGTGGACGACGACGAGACGGACACGGCGCCGGTGTTCAACGAGGAGGCGCTGGATCAGGAGTGGACGGCCGATCGGCCGATCACGACGGTCACGCTGCCCGAAGCGACCGGCGGCAACGGCGAACTGACCTACACCTTGTCGCCCGATCCGCCCGAGGGTGTCGTGTTCGATCCCGCGACGCGCACCCTTGCCGGCACGCCGGAGTCTCAACAGGAGGCCACGGAGTACACGTACAAGGCGACGGACGCCGACCGGAACACGGCGGACGGCGACGCGGCCTCTCAGACCTTCACGATCACGGTGAAGCGCGTGGCCCTGGTGCTGAGCACGACTCGCCTCGAGTTGAAGGAAGGCGAAACGGACCAGACGCTCACCGTCAAGCTGGGGTCGCCTCCGACGGAGGACGTCACCGTGTCGCTCGCGATGGACAGGGAGATCGTGACGACGGATCCGCGTCAGCTCATCTTCACGCCCACGAACCATGCCACGCCCCGAACGGTGACGGCCAAGGGCGCCCAGGACGAGGACTTCGACGACGAGAGCACGGAGATCACGCTCACCGCTGCCGGCGGCGGCTACGACGGCGAGACGGCGACGGTAACCGTGACGGTGAACGACGACGAGACGGACACGGCCCCGGCGTTCAACGTCGAGATGGACGACATCGAGTGGGTGGCGAACCGGGTGCTCGAGCCGTTCGCTCTTCCGGAGGCTTCAGGCGGCAACGGGAAGCTGACCTACACGCTGTCGCCGGAACCTCCGGCGAGCGTGACGTTCGACCCGGCGACGCGGACGCTCTCGGGCACGCCGACGGCGACGCAGGACCCGACGCTGTACACCTACACGGCGGTGGACGCGGACGGGAACACGGACGCCGCGGACACGGCGACCCTGCAGTTCACGATCGAGGTGTGGCTCGAGGGCCTGGACGACGCCGCCTTCGTCTCGTACGCGGGCGTGCCGGAGATGATGCTTGCCGGCGACAAGGCGACGGTGACGGTGCGGATGCGGAACACGGGCCCCACGACGTGGAAGTCGGCCAGCTACAGGCTGGGCTCTCAACGGCCACTGGACAACGAGATCTGGGGACTGGCCCGCGTGGCGCTGCCGGCCGACGTGGCGCCGGACGAGACGGTGGACCTGACCTTCGCCATCACGGCGCCGGCGGAGGTGGGGAACCACAAGTTCCGGTGGCGGATGGTGCGCGGGGCAAGCGGCTGGTTCGGGGGAAAGACGGAGCTCTTGACGATCGCGGTGGAGGACCCGTCCTTCCTGGGCCGGGAGATTCCGGACCAGATGTGGGTGAAGGACGAGACCGTCGTGTCGATCACGCTGCCCGAGGCCAGGGGCGCCGGCGGAGCGTTGACGTACTCGCTCAAGCCCGCGCTGCCCGATGGCGTGACCTTCACGGAAGCGACGCGGCTGCTGGCCGGGACGCCGACCGCCCTTCTGGAGGCCACGGAGTACCGGTACGTCGCCACGGACACGGGCGGCGGGAAGGCGAAGCTGACCTTCGAGATCGCCGTGGAGGAAGGCGTGATCGACGACGCGGCCGTCGTGTCCGTCACGGGCCTGCCGTCGAAGATGGCGGCCGGCGGCACGGCGACGGTGACCGTCACGATGACGAACACCGGCACGACGACCTGGTCGTCGCCCGCCGGCTACAACCTGGGCTCCTGGGATCGGTCGGACAAGGACAGATGGGGCGTTCGGCGGGCAGCCGTGGCGGCGAGCGTGGCCCCGAACGAGACGGCGGACTTCACGTTCGACGTCACCGCGCCGAAGACGCCGGGCGTTCATCCCTTCACGTGGCGCATGGTGCGGGACCCGGGCGGGTGGTTCGGCGCGCATACGGCGGACGTGTCCGTGACGGTGGAGGATCCCTCGTTCGGGGACGAGACGGTTCCTGACCAGTCGTGGATGCAGGGCGAGGCGCTGGACGCTCTGGTCCTGCCGGCGGCCGCCGGCACGGCCGGTCCGCTCAGCTATGCCATCTCGCCCGATCTGCCGGACGGCGTGAGGTTCGCCGAATCCACCCGCACGGTCTCCGGAACGCCGGAAGCGGCGCAGGGGGCGACGCGGTACAGCTACACGGCGACGGACACGGACGGCGGAACCGCGACGTTGTCGTTCGGCATCGCCGTGGAAGCCCTGGCGATGGACGATGCGGCCTTCGTCTCCCAGGCGGCCGTGCCGGAGAAGATGGCGGCGGGTGCGGAGGCCGTGGTCACGGTGCGGATGAAGAACACGGGCACGACGACCTGGACACGGGCTTCGGGCTATGCACTGGGCTCGCAACGGTCGGACGACAACGAGCGCTGGGGCCTCAAGCGGGTTTCCCCGCCGGCGGACGTGGCGCCGGACGCGACGGTGGACTTCACGTTCACCATCACGGCGCCGACGGAGGTCGGCCGCCAGGGGTTCCGCTGGCGCATGGTGCGCGGCGCCGACGGCTGGTTCGGGAGGAAGACGGAGCTCAGGACGATCGAGGTGGAGGACCCGTCGTTCGGCGACGCGGCGATCGGCGATCAGAAGTGGGCGAAGGACGCCGCCATCGCCACGTTGCTCCTGCATGAGGCGGACGGGACGGCCGGGCCGTTCACGTACTCCCTGACGCCGGAGTTGCCGGACGGCGTGACGTTCGACGGGTCCAACCGGACGATCTCGGGCCGGCCGACGGCGGTGGCGGAGGAGACGGAGTACGCGTACACGGCGACGGACGCGAACGGCGGGACGGCTACGCTCACGTTCATGATCACGGTGAGCGAGAACGCGGTGGCCGCTGCGCAGGGGGCGGCATCGGCGCCGCCGCCGTCTGCCGGCGTTGCGTTCGAGTTCCGGAACGGCGGCCTTGGCAGGCTTGGCGGAAGCGAAGAGACGGCCGCTGCGACGGGGACCGGGACCGGAACGCCGGGCTGGTTCGCCGACTCGGGCGACGCGACGATTTACCGGATTCCGACCGGCCTCGCGCTGCGGCTGCGCGGCACCGACGCCGGCGGCGACGAAGCGGACGACGCCGTGCTCACGGAGCAGTGGATCCCGGTCGAAGGAGGCACGTACCGGCTCTCGGCCTGCATGCTGCGGGAGAACGCGAACGACAACGTCTTCGTCGACTTCGACGGCGGCACGGGTCGCGACGGGGACTTCCTGGACGCCCACATCGTGGCGACAGAGACCGGCGTCTGGGAGTGCGGAGCGGTGACGAAGTGCATCTCCGAGTCCGTCGGCGCGGTGCGCGTCCGGGCGGTACGGGAAGGCGCCAACCTGGGCGATGCATGGTTCGACCGGATCGAGCTGAAGCGGCTCGCCTCGTGCGGAGTGTCGGCGCGGGACGCGCAGCCGTGACGCTCGAGGTTATGGGCTACCTGGAATGACGGAGGACGAGGCGGGGCCGCCGCCGTTCGCCATCGAGCGGGTCAGCGTCATCATCCCCTGCCTGAACGCCGCCGCGACCCTCGGCGCGCAACTCGAAGCGCTCGGCCGGCAGACCTGGCGGGGCGACGTCGAGGTGCTGGTGGGCGACAACGGGTCGACCGACGGGTCCGTCGAACTCGCCGAGTCGCACCGCGACCGACTTTCCGAACTTCGCATCCTGAGCGCGGCCGACCGCGGCGGTCCCGCTCACGCGAAGAACGTCGCGGCCGCGGCGGCGACGGGCGACGTGCTCCTGTTCTGCGACGCGGACGACGAAGTCGCCGACGACTGGATCGACGGTCTGGTCCATGAACTGAAGAGCCACAAGGCCGCGGCGAGCCGGCACGAGATCGAACGGCTGAACAGCGAGCAGGCGCGCCGTCTGCACGGCGACGCGGCGCAGCAGCACGGCCTGCCCGGCTACACGAACCCGCCCTTCCTCGACCACGCCGGCGGCTGCGGCCTCGGTGTCCGGCGCCACGTCTTCGAAGAGCTCGGCGGCTTCGACGAGGAGTACGTCGCGCTGGAGGACACCGACTTCTGCTGGCGCCTGCAGCTCGCCGGCCACCGCCTCGTCTTCGCGCCCGAGGCGGTCGTCCACGTGCGGTTCCCGGCGACGCTGGCCGGCGCCTTTCGCCAGGCGGCCCGCTACGGGCGGTACAACGTGTGCATCTACACGCGGTACCGGTCGCGCGGCATGCCGCGGCTGCCGGCCCTGCCGGGGCTGCTGCGACTCGGGTCGCTGCTATTGCGCAGTCCACAGCTTCTATCGAAGTCGGCGCGCGGGCGGTGGATCTGGCTCGCCGGCTGGCGGCTGGGGCGACTCCGCGGCTGCCTCCGCTACCGTACGATCGCGTTCTAGGAGCGGCAGGACACCCTGTCGGTGCGCCGGCCTTCCGGCCGGTATCGAGCGCGACGCCGCGAAGCGGCGCAGCGCGAACCGCCCGCCAAGCCAAGCTACAGCCAGCAGCCCGTGGAACCCACTTCGCATCAAGACCCGGCCGCGGCGGGCGCCAAGCAGCGGCTGCTGCATTCGACCGTCAGCGCGTACGGCTCCCTGTTCGTGCGCCTCATCATCGCCTTCGGCACGCGGATCATCCTCGCGCGACTCATCCTGCCAGAGGGTCACGGAGCGTACGAGCAGGCGCTTCGCGTCGTGATGATGCTGTCGGCGGCCCGCGACCTTGGACTGACGCACCATCTGATGCGCGACCCGCGCGAGTCCTACGGCACCGTACTCGCCTGGAGCCTCGGCGCCGGCGCCTTCCTGTCCCTGGCGCTGGTCGCCGCCGCCGACCTCTTCTCGTACCTTCCCGATCTGCCGAACGTGCTGCGTGCGATGGCGGTCTGGATCGTGATCGACGCCGTGATCATGGTCTACCGGACCTTCTTCGAGCGCCGCTTGCTGATCCGCGAGATCGCCGGATTCGAAGTGCTGCGCGGCCTGCTGTTCGGCGTGTTCGCGGCCCTGCTGGCGCTGAACGGCGCCGGGGTCTGGTCCTTCGTCGGCGGCGAACTCGTCGCCTCGGCCGCCTTCGCCCTGCTGCTGCTCTGGCGGGCCCGCGGACGGGTTCCCCTTCATCTGGACATGCGGCGCATCCCGGGGCTGCTCAAGGCGAGCCGCTACCTCTTCGTCGTCTGGGTCGCGTTCCAGATCTTCAACTACGTCGATCCCTTCATCGTGGAGTACTTCTCGACCACGGCGTTCGTCGGCTACTACGCCCAAGCCTACTGGCTCGCGTTCCTGGTTCCGCTCACCCTGACTGTCCGACCGCTCCTGCCGGCCCTGGTCGAGTTCCGCGACGACCACATCGAGTTCGCAGAGACCCTGCGCCTCGGCACGATCGTCTTCCTCTCCGGCATCGTCGTCTCCGCCTACTTCCTGTTCTTCAACGCGGAGAAGGCGGTCCTGCTGCTGTTCGGCCCGAACTGGATCGAGGTGGTGCCGTTGCTCCGCGTTCTCTGTCTCGTACCGCTCGTGGACGTCTTCACGACCACTGGCGGCGAGGCGCTCAAGGTGCAGAACCGGGACCGGCTGTGGCTGACCACCGTCGTCCTGAACATGGCTGCGCTGGTCGCGTGCGGCGTTGTCTTCGCATACCAGTGGGGGCCCATCGGAATGGCCTGGGCGAACCTGGCGCGCCTCGGCAGCCTGCTCATGTTCGTCAGGATTCTCGCCATGTTCGCCGGCCGGCGCGGCCGGCTCGTCGGCGACCTGGCCCAGGTCTACCTCCTGCCGCTCCCCTTCTTCCTGGCCGCGGCGGCGCTGCTGCCGGCGGGAGGCTGGGGTCGGCTGCTCGCCAGCGTCGGGGCGGCGGCGCTCGGCGGCGGTCTGCTGGCGCTTCGCTTCCTGCCCGACTACCGGCGGTTCTTTCGGAAGGCGCAGACGGCGCCGGCCGGCGCGATCGGCAACCCGGACAGCGGAACGCCTTCGTGACCGATCGCCGGAAGCTGCGACTCCTCGGCGCGTCCGTGGCGGCGCTGCCGTTGCTGACGCTGCTGTTTCTTCCGATTCGCACGATCGACGACGCGTTCATCACGTTCCGCTACGCCCGCAACCTCGCCCACGGCGACGGCCTCGTCTTCAACCTCGGCGAGCGGGTGGAAGGAGTCACGAGCCTGTCGTGGACGCTGCTGCTCGCGGCGGTGGAGACGCTCCGCCTGCCGGTCGAGCCGGCGGCGTTCGCGCTCGGCGTGGCCTTCGCGCTGCTGGCGCTGCGCGAGTCGCACCTCCTCGGCCGCGCCCTCGGCGCCTCCGCCGGCGCCTGCCTCGCCGCGGTCGCGCTGGTGGCGGTCCACGGCCGCTTCTGGTTGGTCGCCGGCAACGGGCTGGAGGGCGGGCTGTTCGCGTACCTGGTCGTCCTCGTTGCGCGCAAGACCGTCGAGGGCGCCGACGGCCGGCTCATCGGAGTCCTCCTGGGGCTGCTGTTCATGACCCGGCCGGAGAGTCTGCTAGTCCTGCCGGTCGTCATCGGCTACCAGGTGCTCGCGAATGGCGACGCCGACGAGAGAGCCGGCGTCCTCCGCCGCGCCGGCCTGATCGCCGTGGCGGCCGCGGTCGTCATCGGGGCCGCCTCGATCTGGCGGCTCGGTTACTACGGCGCTCCGCTGCCGAACTCGGTGGCCGCCAAGTCCGCGCTCTCGGCGGGGCTGGACACACTGCTGGCGAACCTCGGCCCGGGTCTCCTGTACGCCGTCCGCTTCGAGATCGCGCACGCGCCGCTGATCCTGGGCGCCGCGATCGCGCTCATCCTCGCTCCGAAAGCGAAGGCCCTCTGGTTCTGCCTGCTCGTCGTAGCGGCGGAGCTGCCGGCCGTTTTCGTCAACGGCGGCGACTGGATGCCCCACTACCGGCTCCTGACCGTGTTCGCGCCGGTCCTGGCGGCTCTGCTGGCGGTCTGCCTCTCGCGGTCGTTCGAGGACTGGGACACGCCAGGCTCCGGGAGACGACGCTCAGCCTGGGTGCTCGGCCTGCTCACCGCGAGCGCCGTCTTCATGCTCAGCCGCAGTCCCTGGGAGGCCACGCCGGGCCCCCGCTTCACCTTCCACCCGATCACGAGCTGCTACCAGTTCATGGCGAGCCGGCTGAAGCCCCATCTTGCGTCCGACGACATCGCCGCGGCCGAGGCGGTCGGGCTGTTCGGCTGGATCCTCGACGAAACGACGATTCACGACCCCCTCGGCCTGACCTCCGCCCACCACGCCCGCCACGGCGAGTACCACCTGAACTGGGGCAAGACGGACTACGACCACCTCCACCAGGTCCGCCCCGCGGTCCTCGTGCTCCACGAAGGCTCGGTGGTGACCCCCGCGAAGATCGACCGCGGCACCGGCGGCCGCTTCGCCCGCGACTACTCCGCCTGGTTCGTCAGCCAGCAGCCGCCCTGCGCGCCGTACCGGCTCATCGTCTACATCGACAACGACCGGCTCGACCGGCTGCGGCCCGCGCTCGACGGCCTGACGATCGAGCCGTTGCCGGCCGGCTAGCGGAGCTCAGGCGGCCGGCAACCGCCGGCGAAGCCAGATCGAGCCGAAGTGGGTGTCGTAGTCCTCGACCTCGACCGGCCGGTAGCCGGGGATCGTCCGTTCCAGGAAGGGCTCGTCGAAGTGACGGATCATCGGCCCCGACAGCAGCAACTCGAACTCCCGGTTGAAGCTCAGGAAGGCCTGCAGGACCATGGCCTCCGTGCGATAGAGCGGCCACTTGGCGCGGAAGATGTACTGCTCGGCCGGGTAGGGCGTGTTGTAGGGGAAGTGGATGTCGTGGACGTGAACCACGACGCCGGGCCGCAGCCGCGGCAGAACCTCGAGGAACAGGAACGCCACGTCGCCGCCGAGCTTCAGCACGTGGGTCGAGTCGATGAACAGCACGTCGCCGGCTTCCAGAGCCTCGAAGAGCCCGAGGTCCGCCGCCTCCACCTTCGAGACCACCGCATGGACGGCGGGCTCGCGCAACTCGTTCAGCCGCCCGGTCGGGAACGGGTCGACGCAGCTCATCTCGCACGCGCGACCGTCGCGGCCGTTCGCCGCCGCGGCAAGCCACGCGTAGTAGGTCGAGAGGCCGGACCCGATCTCGACGTAGCGCGCCGGCCGGAGATCTCGCACCATGAGGTAGGTCGTCAGAGCGTCGATCACCGGGAAACCCGGGCCGTACCCCAGCTCCCGGATCTCGCCGTGCGGCGGCAGTTTCCCGAACTCCCCGCCATGAGTCTCGACCAGAGCCTCCAGAAGCGACTTCATCGTCTCCAGGTCGTAGTCGACGCCCACCAGCTCGCTCGGCCGGTCCCAGGACTCCCGACTCGCCGCGACCTCCGACAGCACCGGCAACGGCGAATAGAAGTCCGCCGTGCGGGCAACGTTCCATCCCAGTCGCCGCAAAGTGGCAAACAGGGCCGCGTGTAGCCGCCGATAGATCGTTCTCAGGACTCTCACCATCGAGAACCGACGATAGCCCGACCGAGCATTCAAGAGCGGCATGAGCGCGACTCTCTACCCCCATCCGGGCGCCAGCGCCGCTAGCCGCTAGCGCCGCTGGAATCGCAAGCCGGCGACGAAGGTGCGCCCCGGCGTGACGTAGCCGGGGACCTCGAAGTAGTCCTCGTCGAGAGCGTTCTCGATGCGGACGAAGGGCTGCCACAAGGACCGCTTGTAGCTGAGGTGGAGGTCGACCTTGGTGTAGTCGTCCATGACGACGCCGTCCGAGTCGACACGGTCCGACACCACCGCGGCCATCACCGCCGCCGAGAACCGCTCCGTCGGCCGCAACCGCGCGACCAGGGTCGTGCGGTTCTTCGGCCGCCGGGCCAGCGGCTCGCCGGTCGGCTGGTCTTCCGTCTCGTTGTAGGTGTGGGACAACTCCAGGCTGTAGTCGACATTCGGTCGGTAGCGCAGCGTGAACTCGGCGCCGCTCGAACTCGCATTCGCCACGTTGCGGAAGGAGAAGGTCGGGAAGTAGAACTGGATCAGTTGATCGAACTCCATGTCGAACCACGTGAGATCGGCGCTGACGCCCGATTCGCCAAACCGCTGCTCGACGCCGATGTCGAAGCCCTCCGTGGTCTCGGGTAGCAGATTCGGATCGCCCGATCCCGGGTAGTAGAGCTCGTTGAAGGTCGGCGCCCGGAACGCGGTGCCGTAGCTGCCATGGACACGGCCCTGTCCCCCGGCCCACGAACTCGCAATGGTGACCCGGTGGCTGGTCTCCGACCCGAACGCCGAGTGCTCGTCGCCGCGCACGGCGGCAGTGACGTGCGTGTTGTCCGTGATGGACCACTGGTCCTGCACGAACCAGGAGTCGAGATCGGCTTCCTCATCGAAGTTGCCGCCGCTCAGTCCCTTGCGCGTTTCGGTCGAGTAGCCCAGGTTGAGGATGTTGTCGGCGCCCAGCGTCACGTCCGACTGAAGGTCGATTTGCTGAATCTGCGAATTGACCTCGTAGTTGTTCCAGAACGTGTCCGGATCCGAGCCGAGCAGGCGTCCTTCGGTGCGGCCGATCCGCACGGTCTGGCGCCAGAAGGAACCAAGAGCCTTCTCGATCGAGAGCGCCAGGGTCTCGTCGTCTTTCGCCGCCATCGCGTTCAGATCCTCGGGACCGAAGCCGTCGAGCCCCGTGTCGCCGCGCGCGGAACGGGCCCGCAGGTCGACTCGACCATCCTCGAGGAAGACAGCGCCCAACCGGGCGCTCCAGGTCTGGTTCTCGAAGGGATCGTTCTCCAGAGGCTGGCCTTCGATGTAGCGGTGGGAAACCGCGTCGGTGCTCAGGTCGGTCCCGGACACGCTGTAGTCCCACACGTCGCTGGCCCCGAGGAAGCCGAAGTCGAACCGCTGATGCTCGTTGCTGCCCGCCTCGGCCGTCGCGTTCAACCGCCAGCCCGGTTCGGCCCGCCTGGTCGTGATGCTGATCACGCCGGTCATCGCCTCGGAGCCGTACGTCGCCTGCGGCCCGCGAAGGACCTCGATTCGCTCGACGTTGGCGGCCAGCAGGTTCGAGAAGTCGTAGCTGCCGCCGGTGACCGAGTTGACCCGGATGCCGTCGACCAGGACCGCCGCCTGGCCGCCCGTGCCGCCGCGCACCCTCACGGTCGCGACCTTCCCCGGACCTCCGGTCTGGGTGACCTCGACGCCCGGCACGGTTCGGAGCAGATCGAGGACCGCCACCTGGTTTCGCTGCTCGATCTCCCCGGCGTCGATCACCGTGACCGCGCTGCCGACCTCGGAGCGAGGCGCCTCGTAGCGGTTCGCGCTGACGACGATCTCCTCCGCGACGATCGGGGCTCCTTCTTCGGTCTCGGCTTCCTGCTCGCCAAGAGCGACCGTCGGCGCCAGCATCAGCACCGCCTGCACGACGCCCAGGCGCCTGCGCACCAGCACGGTTCCTGTTGGACTGTTCATTCGGGCTCTCCTCCCCCTTCGGGATTCCTGCTCCGGGAGGCCTTCCGGGCCGATGGAGCATCGATTGCCTCGGCAGGCAGCCAGGTTTCCTGACTTACCTTCGTCCTACTGACCGGCCCTTCCCATTCCTGTGCGGAACAGTGGTTATCGCCGGCTTCGTCCGGATCACAGTCGCGGGGCGGTGGGAGATTCTCGCTCCCCTTCCCTTGATCTGCCTGCGTTCTCGTGTGTCCTCAGACTCTCGCTTTGGTGATCCTCATCACGGTTGAAGAATCGGGCTGCGAAGCCGCACCCTAGCAGCCTCACGACGCGGCCTACAATCACGCGAATGCCGAACGCGACGGGCAAGCAACTCTCGCTGCTGATGGACCAGCCGGACGCCGCGTTCCGCGTCCACGCCTCGCACCGCCTGGAAACGCTGGCGAAGCGGCTCGCCGAGGAGATGAGCCGGCATCCCGCGGAACCGCTGGAGCCGGAACGGATCGTCGTGCCCGATGCACTGCTCGGCCAGTGGCTTCGGCTGGAACTCGCCTCCCATCTCGGCGTGGCCGCGCATCTGCGAGTCGAGCAACCGGCGCAGTTCGCCTGGGCCGCGATGCGCGAAGAGGTCGCCGAGCTGACCGGTGAGTCGGTCTACGGGCCGCCTCACCTGCGCTGGCGGATCTTCGAGCGCCTGAAGAACTGGACGGGCGACGACGAGATCGCGCGCTACCTCGAGGACGGCGACGCTCGCAAGCGTTTCGAACTCGCGGATCAACTCGCCGTCGCCTACGACCGCTGCCGGGTCTACCGGCCGGACGCCATCAGGGCGTGGCAGCAAGGCCAGGGAAGTGGCTGGCACGCACGGCTGTGGCGGGAACTCGCACCGGCAGCGCCCGGCGCTGAACACTGGGTCGACGCCATCGACCGCTATCGGCGCCGGCTGGAGCAACGGTCGCGCGCGACCGGGACGAGACAGCGCGTGAGCTTCTTCCACCCCGCCGCACTGTCGCCCACCTACGTCGAGGTGCTACGGCTTGCCGCACGGGTCATGGACGTTCATCTCTACCTGCTCAGCCCCAGCCGCGACTTCTGGAGCAGGCCGCCGCGCGCCGGGGCGGTCGAGTCCAACGAACTGCTCGACGCCTGGGGCCGTTCGGCACGGGACCTGCGCGCTCTGATCGGGGCCGAGCCGGACACGGTCGTCGTCGTGGACCATCCGCGCACCGGCGACATGCCGGTCGACGCCGGGACCGGGCGTGGGGCCGGCAGCGCGGAAGACCTTGCCGATGTCGCCGCTCGCCCGACCTGCCTGGCCTCGGTCCAGCGGCGCATTCTCGAGGACGATCCGCAGGCGCCGGCCGCCGCGGGCGCGAGGACCGGGCCGGACGACTCGATCCAGATCCACGTCTGCCACTCGCCGACCCGCGAGGTAGAGGTCCTGCACGACCGCCTGCTGGGCCTCTTCGACACGTACTCCGACATCCAGCCGGCCGATGTGCTGGTCCTCACGCCCGATCTCGACACCTACGCGCCCCTGGTCGAGGCGGTGTTCGGGTCCGCCGGCCGGGTCGGTGTCAGCATCGGCAGGCGACGACTGAAGGAAGGCGCCGCGCTGGCCGCCTTTCTCGACCTCCTCGAGCTTCCGGGCTCCCGGTACGCGGCGAACGACGTGCTGGCGCCACTGCTCGCCGAATCCGTGCGTCTGCAGTTCGGCATCACGGACACCGGTCTCGCGACAATCCGGGGTGCGGTCGCCATGGCCAGGATCCGCTGGGGAAGGGACGGCGAACACCGTACAGAGCTCGACGTACCGGCTTCCCCGAACCACAACTGGCGCCGTGGACTGGACCGGCTCCTGCTCGGCTACGCGGTGCAGGAGGGCGAGACGCTCGTCGACGGCATCGCGCCCAGCGCGCTCGACCACTGGGGGCAGCACACCGGCGCGGCCGACTACGAACTGTTCGGCCGCTTTCGCCGCTACTGCGACCTCGCCTTCGCGCTGAACGACTGGACAGACGCCGAACACGACGCCACCGCGTGGATGGAGCGCCTTCAGGCCGAAGTCCTGGACGGTTTCTTCACCAGCGACTACCGTGCCGGGCCCGAAGCGGTCCGCGAAGTGAACACGGTCTCCCGGCTGCTCTCCGAGTTCGACGAGGAGTGCAAGCGCGCCGGCGCCGCCGGCGCCATCCCGTTTCCCGTCCTGCGCGACGTGCTGAACGACATGGCCGAGAAGGCCGCCCGTTCGGCGCCGCGACTGGACGACGGCATCGCGGTCGCGGACCTTGCATCGGGCCAGGTCTTCCCGGCCAGGGTGATCTGCGCCGTCGGTATGAACGATGGCGCCTTCCCGCGCCGGCCGCGGCCCCCGCAGTTCGACTTCCAGGCCGACCTCTTCGAAGGCGAAGCGCGACAGCCCGGCGACCGCGACCGCCGCAACGAGGACCGCTTCGCCTTCCTCGAAGCCCTGCTCGCCGCACGGCGCCACTTCGTGCTGACGTACACCGGGCGCGACCTCCAGGAGGACAAGCCGATCCCGCCATCCGCGGTGGCAAGCGAGCTGGCCGAGTACCTGGAACAGATCCTCCCGGACCCCGGCGGGAAGAACGACGAAGAAGAACGTGATCGTTGGGCCACCAGACACCCGTTGCAGCCTTTCAGCCCGAAGTACTTCGAGCCGGGCGAAACCGCGCTGTTCAGCTACTCGGAGTCGATGCGGAACGCCGCCGAGGCGCTTCGCGCGAGCGGAGACGAGCCTGACCGCTTCGCCGGCGAACTCGCCGCGGAACCTCGCGAGGAGACCGTGGAACTCGAGCTGGAGGATCTCGTTCGCTTCGCCGCCAGCCCTTCTCAAGACTTTCTCCGCAAGCGGCTGGACGTCCTCCTCGACGTCCGCGAAGACGACGTTGCGGCCGACGAGCCGCTCGACCTGAACGCCCTGGAAGCCTGGCAACTGAAGAGCGACCTGGCGGGAATCGGCGAACAGGACGACGAGCGGACGATCGAGCTGGCCGCGGCCCGGGGCCTGCTGCCGCCGCGCAACCTCGGCCGGGTCCAGCACCGGCAGTCCGCGGCCCAGGTCGCGGCGCTGATGGAGAAACTCCAGCCGTTCCAGCGGCACCGCGAGGCGCCCCGACATCGGGTCGAGGTCGAGTTCGGGAACGTCCGCCTGGTCGGTGCGGTCGGGCAGTTCGACGAGGGAACGAACGAACTGCTCTTCTGGCGCATCGGCAGCCTCCGTCCGAAGGACCGCATCGGCGTCTGGCTGCGGCTCCTGGCGCTCGTCGCCGGCCGGCAGCAGCCGGCGACGGCCCACCTCCTCGGCAGCAAGGACCAGGTCGAACACGTCGCGCTCCGTGGACCCGAGCCGGATGTAGCGCGGTCGCTGCTCGGCGACTGGGTCGAGGTCTGGCGCGAGAGCCAGCGCAGGCCGCTGCCGTTCTTCGCCTCGACGTCCTGGGTCTGGACGGAGAAGCGCGCCTGGAGCCGCAAGGTCCAGGACGAATGGTCGAAGCAGCCATGGTTCGAAGGCAACGACCCCCGCCACCGCCTGATCTTCGGCGACGACCCGAGCGGCGACGACTTCGAGCGCCTGGCCGAACGACTGCTCCGTCCATTGCGGGAGGCGAGCGCATGACCGCGGCTACCGAGCGTGCCGACGCCTTCGACCGACCGCTCGACGCCGACCTTCTGATCGAGGCGAGCGCGGGAACGGGGAAGACCTACGCCCTGACCACCCTGGTCGCCCGCCTGATCGTCGAAGAGCGGTTACACATCGACCGACTCCTGATCGTCACCTTCACGATCTCCGCCGCGGGCGAACTGCGTACCCGGGTGCGGCGACTCCTCCAGGCGGCTCGGCGAGCCGCTTCCGGCGCCAACGTGCAGCCCGGTTCCCAGGCCGGCAGGCTGGGGCGGCGCTGGCGGCGGCGAGGGATCGAGGACGCGGACGCGCTGAGACGCCTCACGCGCGCCGTCCGCGACATCGACCGGGCGAACATCACGACGATCCACGGCTTCTGCCAGCGGACGCTCGTCGAGTTCGCCCTTCATGCCGGCACTCCGTTCACGTTCAAAGTGAGCGGAGACAACGCGCTGGCCGTCGGCGACGCCGCGCGCGACTTCTGGCGGCGCCGGATGGTCGGCCAACCCGTGTCGCTGCTGGAGCACGCGCAGTCGCAGAAGTTCGTGCTGGACGAAGACACGACGACCTGGGTCGCCCGCCATCACGCCCAGGTACAGGAAACCCGGGGGGTCCGCTCGCCGGAGGCGCTGCCGAGCGCGCTCGAGTCGAAGCGGAGTGCGTGGCTGGCAGCGGTCCGCGCGGCACAGACCGAATGGTCCGACCCGGCGCAGAGAGCCGCCTTCGAAGAAGTCGCCGACCCGGCTCGATGGACCGCGGCAGCACGGAAAAGGACACGGGTACGTGTGCGTAGCCGGATGGTCGGCGAGGCGTTCGATACCGACGCCCCGGAGAAACTCGCCCCGGACTGCGCCGGCGCTTTCGGCGCCAAGGCGCTGAAGGCGGGGTTCTACAAGAAGAACCCGCCGCCTGCCGTTCCGCTGTTCGACCACTTCGACGACATCGCGGAGGCCGGAGCAGCCTGGGGCGATCTGTGGCTCGCAAGCCAGCGCCTCAGTCTCCTCGAGGACGCCGGCCGCTCCCTGCGGCACGCCACCCGAGTCGACCGCAGCCTGAGCTTCGACGCCCTGCTCGTTGAACTCCACCGGGCGCTCGACGGGTCCGGCGGAACCGAGCTCGCCCGTCGAATCCGCTCCCGGTACCCCGTCGCCCTGATCGACGAGTTCCAGGACACCGACCGGCTGCAGGCCCGGATCTTCGAGACGATCTACCCGGGCGGCGCCGGCGCGGCCGGCGGGCGACTCTTCGTCGTCGGCGACCCGAAGCAGTCGATCTACCGTTTCCGGGGCGCGGACGTGTTCGCCTATCTGGAGGCTCACAAGCGCCTGGCCTCTTCGGACGAAGCGCTGGAACTGAAACGCAACTACCGTTCGACGCCCGGACTCATTCGCGCCGTCAACGAGCTCTTCTCGCGGGAACGGCCGTTCGTCCTCTCCGACTTCGGGTTCTCGCGAGCGGCGCCGGCCGACCGGAAACGCGGGGAACTCGTGGTCCACGACGAGGACGACGATCAGGCCCCGTTCCAGTTCGTCCTGATCCCGAAGGGGGACGGCAAGCCGCGAACCAAGCCGGAGCTGACCGCTCTGGCCGCGAACCAGGCCGCCGAGGACATCGCGCGCCTGATCGCGGCGGGCAGGGACGGCAGGGCGAAACTGGCGGGTGGCGACCGGCCCAGGGCCCTGGCCGCCCGCGACATCGCCGTGCTCGTCCGCAAGGGCGCCCAGGGCAAAGCGGTAGCGGCAGCTCTGCACGAACTCGGGATCGACAGCGTCGAGATCGGCGACGACAACATCTTTCAGTCCGACGAGGCGGGCAGCCTCCATCGCCTGCTCCACGCCCTGTGCCTGGACGAATCGGAGTACAACGCCACGCAACTGCTCCGCGGGGCGCTCGCCGCCGACCTGTTCGGACTCGACCTGGAGGACCTCGCCGCGTTGCGCGACGACGACGACGCCTGGAGCCGCTGGCGGGGTTTCGCGCGCGAGTGGGCCGAAGTCTGGCAGGAGCAGGGCATCGCCGCGCTGATGCGGGGCATCCTGTTCGCCAGCGACGCCGCCGACTGTTCGGCGAACCTGCTCGCCTACCCGAACGGTCCGCGGCGGCTGACGAACTACCTGCACCTCACCGATCTGCTCCACGAAGTCGAGAGCCGGCGGCGGCCCTCGCGTCAGGGCCTCCTCGACTGGTTCCGGCAAGCCAGGGGGGACGCGCAGACCAACGACGAAACGGCCCAGCTTCGCCTCGAGAGCGACGAGAACCTGGTGAAGATCGTCACCGCCCACCGGGCCAAAGGCCTGGAGTTCCCGATCGTCTTCTACCCCTTCGCCTGGGACGGCCGCGCGCAGGCGACGGGCGGGAACAGAAAGCCGACGGCCGACTACTACGACCCCGAACACGGGACGCCAGTGCTCGATCTCGACCCATCGGACGACGCCTACGATCGCGAGCATGTCGAAGAGCACGCCGACGAACTGCGGCTCCTCTACGTGGCGCTGACGCGAGCGGAGCACCGCTGCGTGGTGACCTGGTCGCCCGAAGGCGGAGCCGAACACGCGCCGTTGGCCTGGCTCCTTCACGGCCGCGGAACGGCGGTCCACGACGACGACGCCGGAGCCTTGAAGGAGAACGCCGCCCGAGTCAAGGCGCTGGGCCAGGGCGAATGGCTGGCGGAGGTCGAGGCATTCGCGCACCGTGCCCGTGGCGCCGTCTCGCTGCGGAAGATCGACGAGGCGGCGGATGCCGACGCCGACACTGAGGCGGCCGAAGCCGACACCGAGGCGGCCGGCGCGGAGGCGGCCGGGTCTCTCGAGGCCCGCAAGCTCGAACGCAAGCTCGAACGGATCCGGCAGCGGACGAGCTACTCCGCCCTGTCGGCTGGGGCCGCCGCGGGCGCCGGCCTGTTCGTGCGCGACCGCGACGACATCGACCTCTCCGACGGAGAAGCCGCCGTCGAACCGCCGGCGCCCGCCAACGCGCCGGAACGGGAAGAAGACGGCCCTACCGTCTTCACCTTCCCCAGCGGCGGCCGCTCCGGCCGGTGCCTGCACGAGATCTTCGAGCGGCGGCTCGGCGACCCGGACGCCGGAAGCCTGGAGCGGACCTGCGAGGGCGCGCTCGCCCGCTACGGCTTCCAGGACAAGTGGCTGCCGGCGGTCCGAACCCTGGTCGAGAACGGCCTGGAGACCCCGCTCACGCCGCCGGGCGAGGCGGGCGGCGTGTTCCGGCTGTCCGACCTCAAACGGCCCGTCGCCGAGATGGAGTTCCACCTGCCGCTCCACAGGCTTCAGCTCGCGGAACTCGCGCACTGCCTCGAAGTGCATGGCTACGATCACCGGCTCGCCCGGGGCGACGCCGCGATCGACGGCTTCCTGCATGGCTTCATCGATCTCACAGCACGGCACGACGGGCGCTGGTACGTCCTCGACTACAAGTCCAACTGGCTCGGCCCGGACCTGGCTTCGTACTCGAAAGCGGCGATCGCGGAGTCGATGCGCCACCACGGCTACCACCTCCAGTACGTTCTCTACCTGACCGCCCTGCACCGCCTGCTGACGCTGCGGGTCAAGGACTACGACTACGACCGCCACATCGGCGGCGCCTTCTACCTCTTCCTGCGCGGCATGAGGCCGAACGCTCCCGGCAGCGGCGTGTTCCACGACCGTCCGTCCCGCGCCTGCATCGAAGCGATCGACGCCTGCTTTGGCGGAACGCCATGAACAGCCACGAGCAGATCGACGCCTTGACAGGAGCCGGCGTTCTCGCCGACATCGACCGCTACTTTGCCCGGCTGACGACGGACCTCGGCGCCGGCGAGGACGTTGCCCTGGCTGCGGCCACGACCAGCGCGCTGCACCGGAACGGCCACACCTGCCTCGACCTCGGCAACGCCGGCAAGCCGATCGCGACGCTCGTGGAGCGACCCGACTCCGGCCGCCCGGAGGAGACGCTGGCGGCCGACCTGCAGGCGATCGCCCTGCCCGCAAAGTCGGCGCTGCTCGAGGCGCTGGGTCGAAGCCCCGTCGTCACCGCGGACGCCGATCCAGCCGCGGCCAGGCCCCTCGTCCTGGACGGCGACCGCCTCTACCTGCACCGCCTGTTCCACGCCGAACGCCGGCTGGCGGCGCGTCTGCGCGCCCTGGCAGCGGAGCGGGATCTGTCGGCCGGCGCCGAGTCCACCGCCGCACGGGTCTTCGACGCCGGGGAAGATCGAACCGCGGAGGCGGTCGCGGCGCTGCGCATCGCGTTGGAGCGGCGGCTCTGCATCGTCACCGGCGGCCCCGGCACCGGCAAGACGACGCTGGCCGCCAAGCTGATCGCGACACTCGTCGGCACAGGCCTGGCCCACCCGCGCCGGATCGGCCTCGCGGCGCCCACCGGAAAGGCCGCCTCGCGCATCCAGGAGTCGGTCCGCGAGAAGCTGGGCGAGGGTCTGCTCGACCGGGTGCCCGAGCTTGGCGAGTTTCCGGCCGAGGCGTGGACCGTTCACCGCCTGCTGGCGAGCCGGACCAGCCGGATGGACCGCCTCGACGCGCTGGTCGTCGACGAATGCTCGATGGCCGACCTGGCGCTGATGGTCCGGCTGGCGACCGCGTTGCCGGAACGTTGCCGGCTGATTCTTCTCGGCGACGCGAACCAGTTGGCCTCGGTGGAGCCGGGCTCCGTCTTCAGCGACCTCTGCAAGGCGGGCAACCGCGGTCCGCTCACCCACTGCGTGACGACCCTGAGAAAGAACTACCGCTTCAGGGAGCGCTCCGGCATCGGCCGGCTCGCTGCCGCCGTGGTCGCGTGCGACGCCGACGGGGCGGTGCGCGTCCTCCGGGACGGCAGCGACGACACGACACGACTCGAGCCGATCGAGGACGAGGCCGCCTTCGACGCTTTCGCCCGCGAGTGCGCCCGGGAATGGTCCGACCACATGAGGGAGCTCGCGGCCGACCCGCTCCGGGCCGCTCCGTTCCCGGAGCGGCGGGTCCTGTGCAGCCACCGGCGAGGCCCCTGGGGCACCGACCGCTTCAACCGCCTCGTCGAACGCCGCCTCGCCGAGCTGGGACGCCGGATGCAGGAGGACGGGTTCTACGTCGGAAGGCCGATCATCGTGAGCCGCAACGACCGCCAGACCAACCTCTCGAATGGCGACACCGGCGTCGTCGTTCCCGGCGATTGGGGCCACCCGCGGGTCTGGTTCCCGGATCTCGACCGCGACGGCGAGCGCTTCCTCGTTGCGCCTTCCCGCCTGCCGCAGCACGAGAGCTTCTTCGCCCTCACCGTTCACCGGGCCCAGGGCTCGGAGTACAGGCACGTGGTCTTCGTTCCCGGCCCGGCGGAGTCCCGTGTCAACACGAAGGAGCTGCTCTACACCGCGGTGACCCGGGCACAGGACACGGTGACCGTGCTGGCGACCCGGCGCTCGGTGCGGGCCGCGGTGATGCGAACGACCTCCCGCGCGACCGGCCTGCTCGACCGCCTCCGCTGACTACCGCCGCCGCAGCCACCACAGGAGCAGCAGCGCGAGCACCGGCAGGCCGGCGGCAACACCGCCCCACCACCGCTCGGGCCCGGCCCCGGTCCGCGGCGCCTCCGAAGACTCGCTCTCCGTCATCTCCATCCGGTAGCCCTCGACCGGAACCGGCGGCGCCGACTCGAGCCGCTCCCGCTCGGCCTCCATCCGCTGTTCGTTGGCTTCGACGAAGGCATCGGCCTCGGTCGCCGCGCGCTCGATGTCCATGGCGATGACCGACTCCATCGCGGCGCGGAAGGCCTCCAGCAGGGGTGACGGGACGTTCAGGACCGTGCCCTGCTCGATCACGTAGCGCAGCAGCCGCGGATTGGCGCAGGTGTGACCCGAGCAGGCCGCACCGTGTTCGGCGACGCTGCCGGCGTACTCGGTCAGGAGCCGGCGCAGGGTCTCCTCGTCGGCTTCCCAGTAGCCCTTGCGGATCGTCTCGACCATGCGGCCGGTGATGTCCTGGTAGGCGAAGGGCGAGTTCTCCTCGAAGAATTCTCTCATCCCGAGTTCGTGCCTGTCCTCGACGTAGACCTCGAAGGATTCCTGCCACATCCGGTCGTCGACGGTCTCGGTGACGACGGCGTCCCAGCCCCAGAGGTACTCGACGAACGCGCGCATCTCGCCGGCCCCCGCGTAGCCCTCCTTCTGCATGCCTTCGATCCAGGTCGGGTTGACGTAGCGGGACCGGAACTCGGCGCCCAGGAACCGGTCGATCCCCGTCATCTCCGGGCTGCCCGGGTCGCGGGTGTTCGTGACGACGAGTTCCGGGCTCTCTCCGTCGATACTCCGCACCGCCGCCGCCAGGCCGCCCGCGTACATGAAGAAGTCGTCGTTATCGAGGGCGCCGTAGAGCGCCGTCGAGCTGCTGTGGACGACCTTCTCGACCCCGGACAGGGTGAGCCTGAAGACGTCCTCCATCGGCTCGCCCCAGAAGCCGTTGCCGTAGCCGTGCCCC
The DNA here is from genome assembly GCA_965220845.1 of Candidatus Multivorans sp. GTDB lineage: Bacteria > Acidobacteriota > Thermoanaerobaculia > Multivoradales > Multivoraceae > Multivorans. The sequence continues at coordinate 819,900 of CBDCRA010000005.1, read as the reverse complement.
ATCTTCGAGAGGTACTCGTCGGCCAGCGCGACATCCGAGTCCCAGCTTCCGCTCGCCGCTGCGATCCGCGACGTGTTCAGGTTGAACCTGCCGGGCGGCTCGTCGAAGATGCGGACGCCGGCCCGGCGGTCCGCTTCCTCCTCGCTGTAGCCGCGCTCGACCAGGGCGGCCCGGGTCGCCAGGTAGTGACGCCGCACGTAGTTCTCCGCCTCGTCGAGCGCCTTGACCCGCTGCACCGCCTGGTCGATCAGGCGGGTCACGTTGTTGAACATGCCCTCGGCCGCGGACGAGATGACGACGTCGACTCGCGGCCGGCCCAGCCGGCGCGACGGAACAACCTCGACGTCGACGACGTCGCCGCGGGCATTCCAGACCGGCCGCGTCCCGAGCAGGTGGAAGACCTGGGATTCGATGACCCCCTCGTGCCGGAGCGTCTCGGCGCCCCAGATCACGAACGAGACCTTCTCGGGATAGCGCCCATGCTCTTCGACGTGACTCGCCAGCATCTCGTCCGCCAGCTTGACCCCGAGGTCCCAGGCCGCCGGCTTGGGCACCTTGTCCGGATCGATGCCGTAGAGGTTCTTGCCGGTGGGGTACGCGTCCGGCTTGCGGATCGGCTCGCCGCCGCCGCCGGGCGGGACGTAACCGCCGCCGAGACCCCGCACGAGGTTGTCCAGCTCGCGCGGCGCGGATTCGACGATCCGTTGCTCCATGTCCGCGGCGAGCACGGAGGCGGCGTCCGGCAGCAGGCTGCGATCGACCGCGACCACCGCCTCCACGGTGCTCTGCCGCATCTCGGGCGCAGGCAGCCGCCCGAAGGCGTGCAGCCCGTAGGGAATGTGCTCGGACCGCAGGTCGGTCGTGTAGTCCTCGATCTCGTGGAGCGCCTCGTGCTCGATCACGCCTGAGTCCCCGAGCTCGAGCTGCAGGTCCTTGAGGATGCCGAGCGCCTCGGAACGCTCCCGGATCTGGTCCGCGTACGCCTCGGCCAGGGTCTCGTTCTTGTGGACGTTCTGGTGGTAGTCGTCCACCACCTCGCCCAGGGCGGCCAGCTCCGGCAGCAGCCGGCTCCGGACGAACGGCGGCACCATGTGATCGACCACGGTCGCCATGCCGCGCCGGCGCGCGACCAGGCCCTCGCCTACGACGTCGACGTTGTAGATGTAGAGATCGGGCAGGTCCCCCAGCAGGGCGTCCGGGGCGTCGGCGGCGCTCAGTCCCATCGCCTTGCCGTCGAGCCACTCCAGCGTGCCGTGCGTGCCGACGTGAACGACGGCGTCGGCGCCGAAACCGCCGCCGTCCTCCGGCTCGCGCAGCCAGAAGTAGGCGGCCGCGTACTGGTGGTGCGGCGCCAGGTCGTCGGCGTGGTAGAGCTGGGTCAGATCCTCGCCCCAACCCCGCGCCGGCTGCGGCAGCAGGGCGACGTTGCCGAAGCGAATGACGGGCACCACGAGTTGCCTCTCGGCGCCGCGGATGCGCGGTCCGGCAGCCATGACTTCCGCCGCTTCCGGCGGCCCCCAGTCCGCCACCATCTTCGCCCGGAGTTCCGGAGCGATCGCGTCCAGCCAGCGGCGGTACACGTCCATGCCGATGCGGACGGCATCGCCGGCGTCGAGCATCCGGTCGAGCTCTCCCGGCGCGTAGCTCCCCACGTTCCGCGCGCCGTCGAGCATCTTCTCCAGCAGCGCATCGGCGGAAAGGTCGATCTCGCTGCCGCCAAGGTCGTAGTCCTCGTCGCGCAGGCGCTCCAGGACGTTCGCCAGCGATTCGGCGACGTTGAGGTAGCTGGCGCCGATGTCCGCCTTGCCGGGCGGATAGTTGTAGTACAGCAGCGCCAGCCTCTTCCCGGCGTTCGGCGTCGCGGCCAGGGCCGCGTAGCGCAGCGCACGGCGCACGGCCATCGCCACCCGGGAGGGGATCGGCTGGCGAGCGACGATCGTGAGCCCGGTGTCCGGATCGGCGATCCGCTCCTGGCTGCCGACCACGGTGGGCGCCACCAGGCCCGCGAGTTCCGGCGAGACGACCTGGAACGTCCCCTCGAACAGGGACAGACCCATCTCCGACTCGCGCCACTCCTGCTCGCCGCGGCCGTAGAGGGAGATCAGGCTGAGCACCGGAACGTCGAGTCTGGCCAGCGACGAACCGGCGTCGGGGCCCGCGAACCGGAACAGGAAGGCCATGGCGACGTCGACCCTCGCTTCGCCGCCGTCGTCGAGCAGGAGGGTCTCGAACGCGAGACCGGCCGGATAGCCGAACACGGGCACTGCCTCGGCGCCCTGCCGCTCGATCTCGGCGACCACGGCGTCGACCAGGCCGGTGTTCCCGGAGTCGAAGTCGGCGCCGTAGAAACCCACCGCGACGCGCGGAGCGCCCGGCCGTTTCCGGCCGGCGCGGGCTCTCCAGTCGTCGAACTCCTGCCAGGTCGCGAAGACCCGGCCGCGGGGCTCGGCCGGGTAGTAGTAGCCCGCCTCCAGGTTCGGCTGCGGTTCGCCGGGCGCCAGACCGTCGACGCCGGCCGCCGAGAGGACGTACTTGAGCAGCTCGAGCTGGTTGGCGAAACCGGAGTACTCCCAGTACGCGCGGGCCCGCCGGTCCCAGGTCACGCCGAGCGGCTCGTAGTGGTCGCGCCCCAGGAGCCCCTCGCCCACCCCGAAGACGGTTCCGCGCCGCACCGCCTGGCCGATCAGGTCGATGCCGTGGGTCGCGTCGAAGCGCTCGATCGTGTGCTGGTCGTGCACGCTCAGCACGAGCGCGTCCGCGTCGAGGAAGGACCGGGGGTCGACCTCGTCGAACAGCGATTCGGTGAGCAGGGTGAGTTCCACCCGGCCGCGCAGGTCGGGGTGCTCGGCCAGAAGGTCCTTCCACGCCGCCGCGATCGCGGGCAGGTTGGTGTCGGCGGCGAGGTAGGAAAGGCGAACGTCCGGCAGTCGCTGCTGCGCCGCCAAGGGAACGGCGAGGACGACCAGGCCGATCAGAATGCGGGCGCTAGTCCGGCACATAGACGATCTGACCGTCCGCCAGACGGTAGGCGGTGCCGAGGCGCTCCCCGTCCCCGCCCAGCGTCTCGCCCGTCAGTTCGTAGGCCTCGATCTCCGTGCCGCGCTTGACGATGATCTCGCGCAAGCCGTCCTCGTTCGTCTTGACCAGCGTGACCTCGCTGTTCGGGTCGATCAGATCGCCGATCCGGTAGACCGAGAACAGCGCGATCATCAGCCCGACGATGAAGACGACCGAAACGTCGAAGATGTTGACCACGCCGGCGAGCGGATCGTCCTCTTCGACCGGCGCGTTCGGAGGCGGGATCTTCAGAAACCGGGCCATCGCGGGCTCATTCTTCCACTGCGCCGAGTTCGGCGTTCATCCGTTCCGCCAGAAACCGCATTTCCAGCACCGTCTCGGCGACCCAGCCGCGGCGGGCGACGAGCACGGCGAAGGCGGCCGTGCCGGTGGCGAGGCCGATGACCGTGGTCGTGAAGGCGACCACCATCTGGCTGGCCATCGCCTCCAGGTCGCCGGCGGTCAGCGATGCGAGGGCCGCGCCCATCGGGATCAGCGTGCCGAGCAGTCCCAGGCTGGGACCCACCCGCACCAGCAGGCGCGAGCCGTTCAGGCGCCGCTCGACGGTCGCCTCGTGCTCGAGCAAGACCCGTTCCAGGCCGCCGTGGCGGAAGCCCGGATCGCCGAGCCGCCCGGTCACCGCGCTGACCAGGCTGAGCAGAGTCGCCGGGAGCTGCTCCAGCCGCGCCGTGCCGGCGGAGAGCACCGGACCCTGGTCGAGCCAGCGGTCGAGGTCGAATCCGCGGCGCTCGCGCCGCCTGGTCAGGTACTCCGACACGCAGCCGCCGGCCAGGAAGAACGCGGAGAGGACGCAGACCCAGAGGAGAAGGATGACCGGCAACCTGAGTACCTGGCTCAGCGCGAACAGGCCGTTCTCAAGCATTCCGAGGAGATTCACCGGCGCCTCCGTCCGGCCACCACCGACGCCCTTCTCCGCCGCGCCGCGACGAAGCCGCCGGCGACGGCCGCCGCGGCGGCGGCAACCAGTGCCCAGGCCGCAGGCTGCGCGACGGTCGAGGGATCCCGCAGCGACCCGGTGTTGAGCACCGACGCCGACTGCCAGCCGACGACGAGCTCAGGCAGGAACGCGACCGCCAGCCCAAGCGCCACGACCAGCAGGAGTCCCTCCTCCCGGAGCCGGGGCGGCGCGAACACCGGTCTGACGACGCTCAACCAGACCGCCACCGCCGGCATCGCGGCGGCCACCGGCACGGTGATCCAGACCGGCAAGCCCAGGACCTCCAGGTAGCGGCTCCACAGGGCCGCCGCCGCGCCGGAGGCGAAGGAGGCGACGTAGAGCGGCGGACGCCCGAGCAGGGCAGCCAGGGCGATGGCCGTGGCGGTCACGCCGACGGCCATCGGATCGGCGGCGCCGATCCCGGACGCGACCGGCCAGATGACAAGGAACCCGGCCGCGGGAAAGAACCAGATCCTGCGTCCCGGTACCGCGCCTCGCGGGACTCCCGCGGCGCCGAACACGGCAGCGCCAAGCACGCTGAGCAGCCCGAGGACATGGACGGTCAAGGTCGTAACGGCGAAACCCCGTCACGGCCGAGGCGTCTCGACCGGGACGGGGTCCCATTCTCGCCGAAGCGAGGGCGTTTGGCGAAAGATCAGCGGCCGCTGACCGTGCCCTCGCTGCCGTCGCTGTCCGCGTTGCGGCGCTGCTCCCGGCGCAGGCGGCGGAAGATATTGCCCTGCTCCTCCTCGCTCAGCGAGTCCCAGTCGACGTCGAAACGCTCCTTGACGAGCTTTCTGAAGTCCTCCCGGTTGAACCGCTGCTGACTCAGGAAGCCGGTGCTGGACGGATCGTAGCCGGGCTCGGCGTCGGCGAAGGAAACGAAGCCGAACATCATCTCGGACGTGGTCGGGCCGCCGTAGACGACCGTCTCGGTCGGATCCGGATTCGCCGGGTTGTCCGCCGAGTTGTCCCAGGCCATCGTCAGCTCGATCTCGGTTCCGGCCGGGATCTTCTTGCCGCCCGCGTGGTACTTGTAGTGGGTCTGCCAGTTGAAGTCATACCGGGGCACGTCGAGGAGAACCTCTTCCGTGCCGTCCGGGTACTTCGCCACGTAGCGGGCCGCCTTGCCGCGCAGGTGCATGTGCGGCGTGTAGCCGAGCAGAAGGGAATCGCGCTCGAACTTGTGGTTCGTCGTGGCGACGTAGTTCGAATCGCCGGGAGGAATCTCGAAGTCGAACTTGCCCATCGAGGCGCTCTGCATCACGTAGTCCGGCTTGTAGTCCTTCGGATAGAACCGGAGCGCCACCGAAGAACGATCCCAGGTGCCCGTACCCGGCCCTGGTTCCTTGTGGTAGTGCATGTTCCAGCGGATCGTGGTTCCCGGCTTGACCAGGGTGCCGAAGCCGTCGTGGTGAACCGTCGGGTCGTTGCCCGGAGCGATGCCGCCGAACGGACGCGCGATGATGTGGTGCACGACGGGGCCGCCGGGACGGAACTCGACCGCCTTGATCCAGCGCGGCTCGGGCAGCATCTCTTCGGTGATCGTCGTCTCGAAGTTCACGTACTGATCCCGGACGTCGTCCTCGACGAAGAAGTCCTCGCCCATGTCCATGACCAGATCGGGCTCGCCGATCGTCCAGCCGTCGCTCCGTTCCCACTCCTTGGCCGGCGGCGCGTCAGCCGCGTTGCCCAGCGGCGCTCCACCCTTGGCCCAGGCAATCAGGGTGGCCTTCTGCTCGTCCGAGAGCGAGCGCTCGTTCTCGAACACGCCGTGGTGTCGCGGCGCGGCGTGCCACGGCGGCATCAGACCGGACTCGACCTGACGCGCGATCGAGCGCGCCCAGGGCCGCGTCTCCTGGTAGCTGGTGAACGCCATCGGCGCCACCATGCCGCCCAGGTTCGCGCCGTTCGGGCGGTGGCAGACCTGGCACTCCTGTTCCAGGATCGACTGCACGTCGCCGTAGTAGGTCGGCGTGGTCGTGGGAGCGTCGTTGTTGTTGTTCGCCGCCGCGAGCGGAGCGGCGAGCGCGAGGATCATCAGCACAGCGAGCGCCTGCTTCATGGATCGGGTCTCCTCGGTTCGGATTCTGGTGAACGGTAGTTGCAGCACCGTACCACACAGCGGCCGGCGCGCGCGGCCGCCTGTAAACTGAAGAACGCATGAGCGCGGCGTCAGGCGGGACCGGCGGCCCCATCGGCTACATGGTCCGCAACGGCGTCGCGGCCAACCTGCTGATGGCGCTCATCGCGGCGATGGGCATCCTCGCGCTGACGGGCGTCCGGCAGGAGGCCTTTCCCGTCCTGCCGCTCGACGCCGTCGAGGTGCTCGTGGCCTACCCCGGCGCCGCGCCGGAGGACGTCGAGCAATCGATCGTCGTGGCGATCGAGGAGGCGGTCACGGGTCTCGACTCGGTCCGGGACGTGACGGCGGTGGCCGCCGAGGGCGCCGCGTCCATCATCGTGAAGCTGAAGTCCGGCACGGACGCCGGGAACGCCGTGGGCGACATCGAAGCCGCCATCGACGTTATCCGCGGCTTCCCGGCCCGGGCGGAACGCCCCGAAGTCCGGGAGATGACGAGCAGGCAGAGCGTCATCCGCCTGATCCTCCACGGTGACGTCTCCGAACGCGCGCTCAAGGAACTGGCGTACCGCGCCGAGGACGAGATCGAGCGGCTGCCCGCCGTGTCCTCGGCGGAGACCAGCGGGGTGCGGCCGTACGAGATCCTGATCGAGCCGCCGCTCGACCGGCTGCGGGCCCTGGGACTCACCGTCGAGGACGTGGCCGCCGCGGTCCGCCGCGACTCCCTCGACCTGGCGGCGGGCAGCATCGACACGCGGGAGTCCGCGGTGCGGGTCCGGACCCTCGGGCGCCACCTCAGCGGCCAGGAGTTCGAGGACATCGTCCTGCTTTCCGCCGCCGACGGGACGATGGTGCGCGTGGGCGACGTCGCCCGCGTGCGGGACGGCTTCCGGGACGTGGACGTGCTGGCTCGCCACAACGGCCTCCCGGCCGCCTTCGTCGAAGTGCATCGATCCGCCGACGAGCAGGTCCTGGACATCGCGGCGGCGGTCCACTCGTACGTCGATGAACGGCTGCGGCCCTCCCTTCCTCCCGGCGCGGCGGCCACCGTCTGGAACGACGAAGCGGAGATCTACGAGGACCGGTTCCGCATCCTGCGCGAGAACGGCCTGCTGGGCCTGCTCCTGGTGCTCCTCGTGCTGGCGCTGTTCCTGGAGATCCGCACCGCCGCCTGGACCGCCCTCGGCATCGTCGTCTCGTTCGCCGGAGCGCTGGCCGTCGCCTGGTTGCTGGACGTCTCCATCAACACGAACTCGCTTCTCGGCTTCATTCTCGTCGTCGGCATGCTGGTCGACGACGCGGTGGTCGTCGCCGAGCACATCCACGCCGAACGGTCGAGCGGCCTGCCCGCGATGGAAGCCGCGATCACGGGCGCCCGCCGCATCGCGAGGCCGCTGGTCTTCACCGTGCTGACGACGGTGGTCGTCTTCGTGCCGCTGCTGCTCGCGCCCGGTCTCGTCGGGGCGCTGATGGGCAACCTGGCCATCATCCTGATCGCCGCGCTCCTCGTCTCGCTGATCGATTCGCTGTTCGTCCTGCCGGGGCATCTGGCCGGGATTCCGGCGTCCCGGGAGCCGAGCCATCCGGTCGCGCGAGCCCTTTCGGCGATCCGCGGCGGCATGGAGCGGTCGTTGGCGCGGTTCGTCGAAGGTCCCCTGGACCGCGCCTTGCGTCTGGCCACCGAACACCCGGCGCCGGTCATCGCCGGCGGCCTTGCCGTGATCGTGCTCGCCGCCGCCCTGATCCCGGCGGGGATCGTCGACGTCGTCTTCCTTCCTCCCGTGGACAGCGACATCGTGACGGCGGCGCTGGAGATGCCGGAGGGCACGCCGGCCCGGGCGACCGACGAGGCGGCGCGCCAGGTGGAGGCCGCCGGCCGGCGCGCCCTGGAGCGCCTCGAGGCGAAACGGGGGCTGAGCCCCGGCAGCCTGTTCGGCGGGGTTCTGCGGACGATCGGCGTGCCGCAACGGCAGTTCGGCGGCGGCGCCACCGTGGACGCCGGCCTTCGTCCGCCGCCGCACCTCGCCGCCGTCGAGTTCAAGCTGGCCGAGAGCGGCGAGCCGGAGGCGAGCGCGGCCGCCTTCGTCGAGGCGTGGCGCGAGGAGGCGGCGGGCCTCACGGGCGCCGAGAGCCTCGTCGTCAGCGCCGCGCTGATCGACCTCGGCGCGCCGATCTCGATCGACCTGCGGCACGCGGACCCCGACGGTCTCGGGCCGCTGGCGGAGGCCCTGATGGACGAACTGCACGGGCTCGACGGCGTCCACACGGTCCGATCGAACAGCGCCGGCGGCGTGCGCGAGATCCGCCTCGAGGAGCGGCCCGAAGCCCGCGCCCTCGGCCTGACCCTCGACGATCTGGCCCGGCAGTTGCGCGGCGCGTTCTTCGGCGCGGAGGCGCTCCGGGTGTGGCGCGGCCGCGAGGAAGTCCGCGTGCGGGTTCGCCTGCCGGCGGAGGAGCGCGACTCCGTCGGCGACGTCGAGTCGTACATGGTCCGGCTTCCCGGCGGCGGCGCGGTCCCGCTCGGCCGCGTGGCGAACGCCAGCCCTGCCCGCGCGCCGTCCTCCATCTTCCGCGGCGACGGCCGGCGGATCCTGACCGTGACCGCCGACGTCGACACCAGCGTTGCCAGCGTCGGCGAGATACGCGACGCGCTGGCGCGCGAGGTGCTGCCGGAACTCGCCGGCGCCCTCCCGGGATCGGCCTGGGCATTCAGCGGCCAGCAACGGGAACAGCTCGAGACCTTCCAGCTCCTGCTGGGCGGCCTGCTGCTCGCACTGGTGGTCATCTACGCGCTGCTGGCCGTCCCTCTCCGGTCCTACGCCAGGCCGCTGCTGATCATGGCGGTCGTTCCGTTCGGGATCGTCGGCGCCATCCTGGGCCACTGGATCGTCGGCATCAGCTTCAGCGGGCAGTCGATCCTCGGCATTCTCGGAGTTTCCGGGGTCGTCGTGAACGACTCGGTGATGATGGTCGACTTCATCGACGAGCGTCTGAGGCGGGGCGTTCCGCCCGCGCGGGCGATCGTGGAAGGCGCCAAGGCGCGCTTTCGGCCGATCTTCCTGACCTCGTTGACGACGTTCCTCGGCTTCGCGCCGCTGATCTTCGAGCGCAGCCCGCAGGCCCGGCTCGTCGTGCCGCCGGCCATCTCGATGGGTTTCGGTCTGGCCTTCGCGACGGCGATCCTCATGCTGATCCTGCCCGCGCTCGCCGCGGTGGCCTTCCGGGCAGGCCAGCCTGACGCGGCCGCGGGCGGATCCCCGGCCGCGATCGCAGAGGGCTGAGAGCCGCCGGATGCCCGCCAGAAGACCGGCGCACCGGCAAGGGGACGGCACGAAGCACGCCACGCGGGTTGTAAAGTGTCGGCCATGCAAGATCGATCGGCAACGCCCGCTTGCCCGCACGCGGCGGGGAGCGGGGGCGGCGACGAGCCCGTCCGCCGGGCGACGGAGGCCGAACGGCGGACCCTGCCGCAGCCGCCCGGCCCCAGGGGCCGGCGGCTGCGTCACCTGATCGCAAAGTTCAGGGACTATCCCAGGTTCGCGCACGAGCTGTTCCAGGAGTACGGCGACATCGCCCTCTACCGCATGACGTGGCTCGGAAGGTGCGTTCTCATCTTCGACCCGGCCCTGATGCGGGCCGTGCTCGACGTCGAGCAGCGGGAGTTGATCCGCCAGCAGATCTCGGTCGACCTGGCGCGGCTCCGTCACGGCGGGATGAACACGCTGTACGGCGAAGCGCACGAGGTCCGGGTGGCGCTCGTTCGGGAGGCCTTCTCGCCCGATCGGATGCACCTGCACGCCGACCACATGGCGGAGTGCGTTCGCCAGTGCGTCGAGTCCTGGCGGGACGGCCAGCGGATCGACGTCCTGGACGAGATGCTACGCCTCTGTCTCGGCTTCACCCTCGACGTGCTCCTGGGCAAGGACATGGAGGCGGACGTCGGCGTCGCGCTTGAGCTGCGCCGCGCCCTGAAGACGGAGTGGCTCGTGGAGCAGGTCCCCCTGCTGAGGCGCGTTCGCCGCCTGCCCCTGCCGATCGCGAAGAGAGGCGACAGGGCCTTCGAAACCACGGACGACCTGATCTACCGGGCGATCGAACGCTCGGAAGATCCCTCGTACGAGGGGCACGATCTGGTCTCCCAGATCGTCCGCAAGCGCCGCGAGATGAACGGCGGCGGCCCCTACGCGTCGAACGAGGCGATCCGGGACGAACTCGTTCTCTCGCTGAACTCCGCGGGGCCGGCGGCGCACCTGTTCGCCTGCGGCATCGAACATCTGGCCCGGCGGCCCTCGGCGAGCAGGCGGCTCGCCGCCGAGGCGGACGAGGTCCTGGCCGGCCGGCCGATCCGCGGGTCGGACGCCCAACGCCTTCCCTACGCGACCGCCGCGGTCAAGGAGCTCGCGCGCCTCAGGATGATCGGCCAGGTCGCCTGGAAGCGAGCCGCCGATGATCTCGTCGTCGACGGTTACCTGATCCCCAGGGGAACGCTCGTCCATCCCTGTTTCGCGGTGATCCACCGAAGGCCGGAGTACTACGAAGTCGGAGACGAGTTCAGGCCGGAACGCTGGCTCGACGAGTCGGGGCCGGCCCCGAGGGTGCTCGACCAGCCGCTGGCCGCCGAACACGACGTTTCCTCCGGCCCGTTTCCGTACCATCCCTTCAGCTACGGTTCCAGAGAGTGCCCCGGCGGCGCCTTCATGTACCCCTTTGGCACGTTGTTTCTGGCCGCCGTCGCGCAGCGCTGGGAGCTGGAGCGGGTTTCGGACGCGGAGAGTCCCTTCATCTTCCGTCCGATCGGCGGTCCGATGCGGGTCAAAAAGCCGCACTACATGATGGCCCGGGGGAGGGGGCTAGCCGCATCGCCACGGGGATAGGCTGGTTCCGCCATGGCCGACCTGGAGGATCTGCTGGTCAAGACGAGCAGGACGTTCGCCTTGTCCATACCTCAACTCCCGGGTGAGACGAGGCGGCAGGTCACGCTCGGCTACCTCCTGCTGCGCATCGCCGACACGCTGGAGGACGCGGCGGTCTGGCGTCGGGAGCAGCGCGTCGAGGCGTTGCTGGGCTTCGCGGAGCTTCTGGACGAGGAGGCCGTGGCGGCGGGGTCGGGTGCCGGGCCGCTGGTCGAGGCCTGGCGCCGGCGGCCGCCGACTCGCCACGAGGGCTACCTCGAACTGCTGGAGGCGACCGACGAGGTCCTGTCCGCGCATGCCGCTCTCGAGCCCGCGGCGCGGACGGTGATCGGCCGGCACGTGCGCCGCACCAGCGTCGGCATGGCGCACATCGTGGCGCGCGCCGACCGGGACGGCGAAGTCCGGCTGGCCGGGATCCCCGAGCTTCGGGACTACTGCTACGTGGTCGCCGGCATCGTCGGCGAGATGCTGACGGAGCTGTTTCTGCTCGGAGCGCCCCTGGCGCCGGTGGCCGAAGCGCTCCGCCGCCGCGCGGCGACCTTCGGCGAGGCGCTGCAGCTCGTCAACATCCTCAAGGACGCCGCCGAAGACGCGGTGGAGGGCCGGACCTTCATCCCGACGGCCCGCGAGCGGGCCGCGGCCTTCGAACTCGCCCGCGCCGACCTCGAAGTGGCCGGAGAGTACGTGGCGCAGCTGCAGCGGGCCGGCGCGCCGCGCGGCTACCTCGGCTTCACGGCGCTCCCCGTGCGACTCGCCTGGGCGACCCTGGACCGAGTGGAGAAGGAAGGCCCCGGCAGCAAGCTGACCCGCCCGGAAGTGGCCGCGCTCGTCACCGCCCTGCACGACGACCTGGACGCCGGCCAGCCGGCGGCCGGCGCTTCAGGCCGCTGAGTCGTCGGCGGCGCGTCGCTACCAGTCGCGCGAGTCTTCGTCGTAAAGGCTGGTCGGCAGCGCGTAGGAATGCGTGATCTCGCCCAGGTCCGAGACGTCGAGCAACCGGCTGAAGTGGGTTCTGGAACGCATCCCGGCCAGCGGCGGGAACAGCTTCCCGGCGATCTTCTCCGCCCTGTTCTTGAGGAACAGGAGCGGCAGCCGCCTGACGACCTTCGACTTCGGGAAGCGGAAACCGTCCGCCAGGTCGTCGCCGATCAGGTCCCGGGACACCTGGTAGATGAGAGCCGCCATCTTGCGGCGTTCCGCCGGCGCCGTGCGGCCAAGCAGGATCGGCGCGCTGTTGATGATGCTGTTCGCCATGATGATCGCGTCGTCGTCCGGCGGCGGCTCGCACGTCGCGGCGATCCGGAAGGTGCGGTACGCGGAAGCCTCGTCATGGAACATGATCGACTCGGGTACTCCCATGACGATCCCGGTGTAGCGCCACACGTGGACGTAGGCGTCCCGTTCCTCCTGGGTGAAGTCGCCGCCGAGCCGCGCGACGTGATGCATGAGGCGGCCCGAGAAGGCGGCGGCCCCGAGCAGCATGTGCGCCGTGCTGAGGGGCATTCCGTGCTCCGCCGCGTCCCATTCGTCCGACTGCTTGAGGAGCATCCTGGACTGGGCATGCACGAGACGGATCCGCAGGCTCAGCTTCCAGGCGTCGCCTCCGGGCGTCAGGCCGCCCGGCATGAACTGCTCGGTCAACTGGAGCGTGTTCTGCTTGAGCCGTCGGACGCCGTTCAGGATGATCCGGCTCCGGATGCGGAACGACTTGCTGATCAGGGTGGAGAAACCCTCGACGATCGCGCCGGTGACCAGGCCCGCGAGGACCATCTCCGAGTTGCGCAGGAACGCCCTCGTGCCCGTCATGGCGATTTCGGGGTCGAACCAGTCGGGGACGATGGCCGACGATTCGATGAGTTCCCGGAGGGCCTCGGGCGTGTCCTTCGGCGGGTCGTCATAGTGGTCGACCGTCCTGGCGATCGTGCCGTGAACGCGCCCGGGTTCCACGATCGCCGCCAGTTGTTCGACCGCCCGGTCGGCCAGCGGATCGCCCAGGGTCGTGTAGCGGATGTAGCGCTCCGCCAAGTCCGGATCCAGCGCCCGGGCTGCGTTGTAGCCGTCGACGTAGCAGGCCGGAATGTCGAGAGCCCGCGGTCCGGCGGCTCGCGCTTCGTTCCGCCGCTCGGAGAGTCCCGGCTGACGGTCGGAAAGCGCCGCCATCGACGTAGAGGCCACCGTCGCGCTCATCGGGCACGCCCGAGATTACCGCCGGCCGCGGCGGAACCCTCGGCCGCCAGTGCCCGCCGGTACGCCTCCCGCGCCGCGCAACGAGCGGCGTACGCCTCCAGTACCGGAGATCCCGGCAGCGTTCCCTTGGCGCGCATCCCGATCGCGCAGCTCCCGAGCATGACGTCCGCGGCGGTGAAACGGTCGCCCACGATCCAGGCACCAGCCTCAAGGCCCCGCTCCCACGTATCGATCATCTTGTCGAAGTTGCCCCAGCCGTTCACGCGCGGCACGCTGAGCCGACCGGCTTCCTTCTCCGCCGCGGCCGGTTCGATCGCGCCCGGAACGAAGAACATCCACTGCAGCCAGAGGCCCCGGTCCGCACTGTCCGCTGCCGGCGCCAGCCGGTCCGGGGCGTAGCGGTCGGCCAAGTACATGCAGATTGCCGCGGAATCCCACATCCGGACGTCGCCGTCCTCAAGCGCCGGCACCTTGCCCATCGGACTCGCCGCCAGGAACTCGGGATCGCGCCGCGGTTCGCTCAGGTCGACGGCCGCTCGCTCGTAGTCGACTCCCGCTTCCTCGAGCATCCACACGGCTCGGACGGCGCGCGTTCCCGGACTCCACCAGAGCTTCACGACTGGTCCTTCCGTTTCCCGTCCAACCTTCCCGCCGGAAGACTCATACCGGGTAGCCGAGCAGCTCCAGGCCGGGTTTACACGCCTCGGTGACCGCCGCCCGCGTGGCTTCGTCGAGCTGGTCGAAGCGCGACCGGGTCGTCGGCCGGGGAATCGCCGAGGCCTGCCGAAGCCACTCCTCGTCGTCCAGTTCGGGGGAGATGAACCGGATGATCCGCCGGAGTTCCCGCTCCGGCTCGACCTGGACGTCCTCGAACTTCACGTTCAGCAGACGGTCGGGCGGGAAGTGGCCGAACGCCCGATCGCCGACCCGGACGAGCTCCGACCAGAATGCGGCGAAGTCGGCGGGCGTCACGTCCTCGTAGGGCAGCTTCTCGTGGTCGATGAAGGCGTCGGCGAAGTTGTCCATCCAGTAGCCGAGGCGGTTGAACCGCTGGACGAGCGCCATCGACCTGACCGGGTCGACCCCCCACGCCCTGATCCTGCGCGCCTTCGCCAGCAACCCGCGGAACGCGGGGTGACCGGAAAGCGAGACCGCCGTGTCCCGGCCGTCGCGGTACATGTGAATCACGCGCGCCTCGGGGAAGTTCCTCAGCAGCAGGGGCGCGACCAGGAGCGAGCCGCCCGAGCGCTCGACCCAGACATCCCGGTCGAAGCGGTTCATCAACCAGCCGAAGGTCCGCCGGAAGTGGGAGGCGGGCGACTGGCGCGGCTGGGCCCGAACGACCGGTTCGAGTTCTTCGTACAGTTCTTCGTAGCGGTCCGTCAGGTTCGGCAGCGTGATCGCCATGATCGGCGGGATCTTGCGCAGGGTGTAGCGGGCTTCGGGATCCCCGAACGGGTAGAGCAACTCGTGAAACGTCTCGCGCAGCGCCAGCTTCGTTCGATTCGACTGGACGCTGTACAGGTTCCACATGTCGTCCCCGCTCGGCCGCCGCCTGCCGAACGCGCTCAACTGGTAGGCGGAGAAGAACTCGGAAACGCTGAGAATCCGGGGGTGCAGGTTCAGGACGTCCGTCAGCATCGTCGATCCGCAACGCCCCGTGCTGAGGATCAGGACGGGCGGAATCCCGGGTTGGTTCATCGACATCGGCAAATGCCTCCCCGCCATGAAGTCTACCGGCGGCGCCGGCGGAGACGGTCGAGCAGGCGGTACGCCGGCTTGCGCACCCAGACCATCGACGCCGCGGCGCCCATGGCGAGCGCCTGAACTCGCGCGGGGAGACTCCTGGGCCCGGCCCTGTCCACGGCGAGCGCCCGCTGGAACGCCTCCCGGCGCTCGCAGCGCGCGATGTAGTCCGAGAGGGCCGGATGCCCGCGGAACAGCTTGAACCGCTGGAACAGCACGCCCGTGGCGCCGAGCATGACGTCGGCTGCCGTGAAGCGCTCCCCGAGAATCCACGGATTGCCGCCCAAGCCCTGCTCCCAGGTCTTGACCATGCGGTCGAAGTCCCCCCAACCGTTGGCGCGGCTGTCGCCGGCGGGGCCGCCGAGCATCTCCGTCACGGCGGGCTCGACGACTCCGGGCGCGAAGGTCATCCACTGGAGGAAACGGCCGCGGTCGGGGTCGTCGAGGGCCGGCGCGAGCTCGCCCGGTGCGTAGCGATCCGCCAGATACAGGCAGATCGCCGACGAGTCGCACATGCGCACCTCGCCGTCGTCCAGGGCCGGCACCTTGCCCATCGGACTCACGGCCAGAAACTCGGCGCTTCGGGCCGGCTTGAAGATGTCGACGTAGACCGTCTCGTAGTCGACGCCCAGCTCTTCGAGCATCCACACCACGCGGTTCGCCCGCGTCTCGGGGCACCAGTAGAGCTTCATGCCCGGCAAACGGGAGTGGAATCCGTCATGTCGGATCTTCAAGGTCCGCAATCGGCAAGCGAACGACCTGGCCGCCTGCGTCGCCAGCGCGGGAGCGCAAGTCTACCGGCACCGCGTGTTATCGTCGCGCCTGTTTTCCGTCAGCGGAGCCACGCTCGAGCGCCTCATGAAGTTCAATGCGATTGCCCCGCTCTCGCTAGCTACCGCTGCATTTCTGTACCTCGGCTGCTCCATCGCGTCGCCGCCGGAGCTGCCCGATCCGGCAGCCGACATGCCGGAGGACTTCGAGCAGAGCCCGGCCGCCGGCGCCCATGAGCCCCTCGAGTGGTGGAAGGCGTTCGCCGACCCCGCGCTCGACCGGATCGTCGACTCCGTGCTCGACTCGAACCTGGACATGGCCGCCGCGGTCGCCCGCGTGGAGCAGGCCAGGGAACGGGCCCGAATCGCCAGGGCCGCGATCCGGCCGGTCGTCCAGGGAGGCGCGGGGATCAACGACCTGACGAACCCGACCAACACGGGCTTCGGCGCCCAGATTCAGGAGCTGGGCCTGGAACGGCTGGCTCCCGGCTTCAACCTGCCGGAGCGCCTCGCGATCACAACCTGGTCCCTGAGCGCCGCCTTCTCCTACGAGATGGACTTCTGGGGGCGCGCCAGAAGCTCGGCGCTCGCCGCCGGCGCCGAGTATCTCGCCTCGGAGTCCGACTACCGGACCGCGAGGATCGGGATCCTCGCGGAGACGATCGGCGCCTACTTCGAGATCGTCGACTTTCGCCGGCGTATCGCGATCAGCCGAAAGATGGTCGATGTCCTCCTGGAGCGCGAAGACGTCGCCTCCACCCGCTACGACCGAGGCCTCGCCGACTCCTCGGTCCTCTACCGCATCCGCCAGGACCTGCGGAACACCCAGGCCATCCAGCCTCAGCTCGAGAACGGGCTGGCGAACGCGGAGGGGCGTCTCGCCGTCCTCCTGGGCGGCTACCGCGACGATCTGGCGGAACTGCTGCCCGAAGCGCCGGCGACCGAGGCTTCGGCCGATCCCGTTCCGGCGGGGATTCCGGCCGACCTGCTCATGCAGCGGCCGGACGTCCGGGCGGCGAGACACCGGCTCGAAGCGGCCCGTTTCCAGGTCGACGCGCGGCGCGCCGAGCTCCTTCCGACCCTCTCGTTCTCCGGCTCGATCGGGCTTCAGAGTTCCAAGGTCGACAGCCTGTTCAAGGTGGACCAGTGGTTCACCAACCTGGCCTCCAACCTGCTCGCGCCGGTCTTCCAGGGCGGCCGGCTGCGCAGCAACGTGGCGCTGGCCGAGGCCCGCTTCGGCGAGTTCGCCGCGACCTACGGCCGCACCGTGGTGACCGCCGTCAACGAAGTCGAAACGGCCCTCGCCGTGCACGGAAACGAGGGCCGGCGCCATGCCCTGCTCGCCTCCCGCCTGGAAGAGGCCCAAGCGACGGAGACCCTCCGCTCCCAACGGTACGAAGCGGGCATCGGGGGCTACGCCGACTTCCTCGACGCCCTGCTCACCCGCCTGAACGTCGAGTCCGCCCTGGCCGGCGCCGAACGCGATCTCGCTCTCTCCCGGCTGACCGTCCACCGCGCCCTGGGCGGCGCCTGGACTCCCGCGGACTCGGTGGGCGGTGCGACGGCGGACCAGGCGCCGCCACCACCGGCACCCCAAACGGAGTAGGACGGGCAGATGAGTCGAACAACCGGCTGGCTCGTTGCCGGCGCCATAGTGGTCGGGGCCTCGGGTCTTGCCGTGTTCCTGGTCTCCCTGCGGCCCGAACCGGAACACAGACCTCCACCCTCCCAGATTCCCTTCGCGATCACAGCCCCGGTGCGGGCCGGCGAGGGCGCGATCCCCGTGTTCGGGGCAGGTACGGTGCGGCCCACGGCGGAGATCGACATTGCCGCCGAGGTCAGCGGCAAGGTGGTCTGGGTCGACCCGGCCTTCCAGAGCGGCGGGCGGGTGCGCGAGGGGCAGGTGCTCTTCCGCATCGACGATGTCGACTACCGGAGCGCCGTGGAGAAGGCGCGGGCCAATGTCGCGCTCCAGCGGGTCGAAGTCCTCAAGGCCAGGGAAGAAGCGCAGGTCGCGCGCAAACAGTACGAGCAGTTCAAGGAGCGACAGGCGGAAAGCGGAGCGGCTTCCGAAGCGAGTCCGCTCGCGCTCTGGCAGCCTCAACTCGAGGCCGCCGAAGCCGCCTTGGCCAGGGACGCCGCCACCCTCGCCGAAACCGAGCTGAATCTCGCGCGAACGGCGGTCAAGGCGCCCTTCTCCGGCGTCGTGCGGACCGAGTCCGTCGACGTGGGGCAGTTCGTGGCTGCGGGCCGAGGAGTCGCCCGGCTCTATGCGTCCGACGCCGTCGAAGTCGTCGTGCCGCTTCCCGACAGCGACGCGGCGCTCATCCCCGGCCTGTGGGATCTGCGGGCCGGCGACGGGAATCGGGAGGTGGCGGTTCACGTGTTGGCGGACTACGGCGGCCGACGCTACGGCTGGGACGGCTACGTCGACCGGGTCGAAGGTGTGCTGGACGAGCAGACCCGCACCCTCGACGTGATCGTGCGGGTTCCGGAGCCGTACGGCAGCGGTGTGCCGGAAGCTGGCGGCAGCGAAGGCAGTGACGCGGACCCGGAAGCCGGCGGACCGCCGCTGCCTGTCGGCAAGTTCGTCGACGTCGAACTCGATGGCGTCGCGCCGGAAGCCTGGTTCCGGATCCGGCGGCCGGCGCTTCGACCCGGCAACGAAGTCTGGGTAGTGCGCGACGACAAGGTGACGATCGTGCCGGTCACGGTCCTGCAGCGGGCCGACGACGACGTGTACCTCACCGGCGCCCTTCAGCCGGGCGATGCCGCCATCGTGGGCGGGCTTCAGATCGCGACGGACGGGATGGAGGTGCGGACCCAGCGGGAGTAGTTTCGGTCAGCAGCATCCGCAGCTAGGGAGCGGGCGTCATCATGTCCAGCCGCGCCCGGCGTTGCTGCTCGTAGAGACCCAGTGCGTGCAGGGGGAAGTACTGTCGATACAGGACGTAGTCCAGCAGCGCCGTCCGGAAGAAGACCCCGACCATGTCCTGCCTGGGCCAGGCTCCGCTCGCCTCCTGGGACTCGACCAGGAACCGGACGCCCCGCGAAATCGCGGCCCAGTCCGAATCCCCGGCCTCCAGGAGCGCGATCAACGCCCATGCCGTCTGGATCACCTGGCTCTCCTCGTGCGCGACGTAGCGGCCGGTCAGACAACCGCTGTGGTGCTCACCCCACCCCCCGTCGTCCCGCTGGTGATCCAGCAGCCACCGGCAGGCTGAACGAAGCGCCGGATCGTCGGGACTGGCGCCGGCGGCGACCAGACCCCGGATCCCGAACAGCGTGCCGTAGATGAACTGGACTCCCCAGACCCCCCGCCACGAACCATCCCGCTCCTGCTCCCGGCGCAGCCAGACGTCAGCCCGCGAGATGGCCCGCGCCACTTCCCGCTCCGTGATCCGCGGGACGCGCTGCCGGCAGGCGGCGAGCGCCGCGAGGCAGGATCCCGTGCACTCGACATACGAGTGCTCGGTCATCGAATCGCCGAACATCTCGGCCGGATTCAGCCATTCGAGACCAATCACCGGGCGCCTCGTCTCATAGCTGCCGAAACCGCCGTCCCGGTTCTGGCCGCGCAGCATGAACTGGACCGCGTCACGGAGCTCCGCCGCGTTCGCGTCGTCCCTTTGCGCGGCGATGACGCCGAGCGCCGCCTCCGCCGTGCAGTCCGATACCGGCCAACCATGCCACCCGCCGGCGAAACACCAGCCCCCCTTCGGGTCGACCCGGAACGCCTCGCGAAACCCCCGGAAACTCGTCCTGATCTGCTGCCGGCGCAGAAACTCGGCGCCCCGAAGAAGGGCGTCCCGTGAACCGTCGGACTCGGGCACCGTCGCCAGCGCCTGCAAGGCGAATCCGGTATCCCACGAAGCGCTTCTCGCACCGGTGACCCGGGTTCCATGCTCCTCGTCTTCCCAGATCCAGCCGTCCAGCCTGGCCAGCGCCTTGCGGCAGTCGGGGTCGTCCGGATCCCGCAGCCACAAGGCAAGGATGTTGAGGAAGCCGCTCACGGGCGAAATGCTCATATGGCTCGAGCTCCGCAGTTCCCATTTGATGCGCTCGACGATCGCTTCGGCGCATCGGCTGCGCAGGCACCGGCCGTGAAACCGCTCGACCAACCGCGCAACGCCGTACGCGGCACGGAGCCACACCGTGGGCCTCTCGTAGAGATCGGCATCCCGCAGACACTTGCGACCAGCCGGGAAGTCGACGCTGGCGTAGCCCTGAGGGAACAGCTCCTGCCGCACC
Source organism: Candidatus Multivorans sp. (assembly GCA_965220845.1). Classification (GTDB taxonomy): domain Bacteria; phylum Acidobacteriota; class Thermoanaerobaculia; order Multivoradales; family Multivoraceae; genus Multivorans. Next base: position 799,935 of record CBDCRA010000005.1, on the reverse strand, counting down.
GCCTGGGTCAGCGGCGTAAGGCGGGCCTGGAACCGTTGTGCGTAGACCACGGCCATCGCCATGTAGATGAGACGGGTGTGGCAGTACCACTTCGAGGGATGGACCGCCATCCACCGCGGCAGGCTCCAGAGCTCCGGAAGGACCGGGTTCAGGCCCCGCCACTCGTAGAGATTGAGGAGAGCGAGCCAGAACTTCCCCCAACTCGGGATGCCGAGAACTCCCTCCTCCTGCAGGAACCGCCGGGCGGGCGCGACCAGGGGATCCTCCGGCTCGACGCCAACCAGTCTCGCGGCCACGTAGACCAGGGCGGTGACGAACAGATGGGGCCTGGAGTGTTCATGCAAGCCCCAGCACCCACCCTCGAGCCGGGTGTGTTCGAAGGAGCGCAGCACGAGCCGGCGCCGGACCGGCTCGAGCGGTCGTTCCAGGATGTGGTGCAGCAGGACGTACTGGGCGGTCAGCATGGGACACCAGACCATCTCTCCTTCCCATGAGCCATCCCCGTTCTGCAGCTCCACCAGGCGCGCAACCGCGCTCTTCAACGCCGGGCTGGCGCCGACTTCCGGAGCCCTGGCGGCGCTACTCGGTCTTGAAGGCGCGGACACCGGAACCGTCGGCGGACAAGCCGGTTTCATCCGTTCGCGATCGCATGGAAACCAGAAGGGCACGCGCCAGAACACGCCGGGCCCGCTCGTCTCCTCTGCCGCCCGCGCTTCTCGCCCTGTACGCGAGCCGGAAGCCGCGCCACAACCACCAGAGGCGAACCATGAGGGAACGCAGCGTTTCGCGCGCCCAGGGCCAGGCTCTTTCGTCACGCGAGCGCCGGACCACCGCGAGGATCGCCCGGACGACCGTCAAGCCGAATGCGAAGCCCAGACGGACGGTGGACGTGTCCTCACAGGCAAGCAGACGCGTCGTTCTGTCGCGGACCGCCGGTGCGGCCCTCCAACTCCGATAGACCGCCTGCCTCAGAACCACGGCCTCGTCCCGGCGGTCGGCAAAGGCCTCGTAGACGCCGATCGCGAGCATCTCCGGCGCTCGCGTCGCCTGCACGCGGCCCCTCGCGAACTCGTTGAAGTCATCGCTCTCGGCCAGCGCCAGCGCGTCGCCGAACCCCAGGGTCATCCCCACTCCGGTCAACGGGTGGTAATGCCCGGCCGCGTCGCCGACAAGCACTCGTCGTGGGTGTCCGTACGAGATGCGCGGCTTGACTCCGTTGGCCGCGACGGAGAACTCCCCGTTTCTCAGGGCCTGGACGAAGCTGGGCCTGAGTGCTTCCGGCAGCAGCGCGCCACAGGAACTCGCCATGACCTCCACGCGGTCGGGGCGGGCCCACGGTTCCTGGGGAACGTCGAGAAGCACCCTGACGCGGTTCCCACCCAGCGGGTACATCAGAATCGGGCCCGGACCGCCGCACAGCATGTGCCCGTAGCCATCCACCGGGAGCTTCACGTCCTCCAGCAGGATCCCGACCATCAGGGAGCAGGTCTTCGGGCTCGTCGACAGCCCCAGCGATCGGCGCACGACCGAGGACCGACCGTCGGCGCCGACAGTCCGACCCGCCGTCACTGAATGCACGTTGCCATCACGAGTGAATGTGAGCCGTTCGCGTTCGACCGTTCGCACCCGAGCGCCAGGCATGAAGTCGATACCCGGCTCGTTCGCGACAGCCTCGTGCAGGGACGACACGATGACCGCGTGTTCGCACGACAAGCCGAGTGAGTCTCCCGGATAGGGAAGCATGATCGGATCCGCGCCGTCCTCGGGGAACACGACGAACCCCTTGCCCTCCGAGCTGTCGGGCGCCGATTCCAGGTCCAGGCCGAAATCGCGCAGCGTCCTCACGGCCGGTGGATGCAACCACTCACCCGCCAGACGTCTTGGGGCGCCATTGTTCGCCTCAAGCAGGGCGACTCGGGCGCCTCCGCGCGCGTGCGCCAGCGCGCACACACTCCCCACCGGCCCCGCTCCGACGATCGCCACGTCGTACTGGCGGGGCCGGTGGTCGGTCATCCAAGAGCACTTGCCGGCGCGCGGCGACGGTAGCGGACACGGCACGGTTTCTCGGGACCCGTCACCCAGCTACCGTAGTTCGGCGCCGGCACCTTGGTGTCGAGGGACCACTCGAAGCGATCCAGCAGGACGGTCCAGATGGCCTTCAACTGGGCGTACGCAAAGTGCTTGCCCATGCACTGGTGCTTCCCGCCGCCGAACCCGATCAATGCGTAGCGGTGGGCTTTGTCCTCCCCCGCAGGCGGAGCGAAGCGCTCTGGATGAAACCGCTCCGGATCCTCGAACACGTGAGGCAGCCGGTGAGAAACCGCCGGCGACACCATGGCCAAGGCGCCGGCCGGCACGCCGTAGTCCCCGAAACGAAGAGGCTTGAGCACTTTGCGGACAAGCAGGATCAACGGCGGGTGCAGCCGCTCGCACTCGCGGACGGCGTTCTCCAGCGCCGTCTGTCGCTTGAGGCTGGCAAGGCTCAGCTCCTCAGCCCCGCCGTAAACGTCCTGTATCTCGTCCCGAAGCCGCGCCACGTACGACGGCGCCGCCATGAGTTCCAGACCCGTCCAGGTTGCGAGAACCGCGCTCGTGTGCTGGCCCGCGAACAGCACCGTCAGCAGGATTCCGGTGATCTCGTCGTCACTCAACCCCCGGCCGTCCTTGTACCGGGCATGCATCAACGTCTGCATGAAATCGTCGGGCGCCGACCCGGACCGCCGGCGTTCCGCCATGATCTCGCCGAAGAGAGCGGCCACCCGCCGGCGGGCGCGATCCCGACTTCGGTGCCCCGCGGTAGGCAACCTGGGGAGGAAGAACCCCAGCGTGTTGATCCCCTTCTGCAGATCGTGGTACGCCTCGGCGAAACCTTCGTCGACCTGCTCCCGCACTTCTCTTCCAAGGAGGCAGTGACTCGCGATGTTGACCGTCAACTGGTTCATCGCCGAGGGCAGCTCGATCTCCCCCTCCTCACCGAGCCTGTCGGCGAACTCGCTCGTCTCCTTGAGCATGAGCCGAACGAACCGGCGCATCGAGGGCGCGCCCAGGGCCGGAAACAGAAACCCGAGCTGCTCGCTCATGATCTCCGGAGCGACGTCGTACGCGACACCGCGTCCGAAGATCGGCACGGTGAACTGATAGACGGCCTTCGCATCCAGCTCGTCATCCGATGCCCTGAAGTAGAAATCGTGGGCCTCGGGTCCGACGAAAAGGACTAAATCCCGCGGACCGAGCCGCAGGCGGAAGATCTCGCCATGGTCGCGCCAGCCCCGCTCCAGCGTCGAGACCGGGTCCTTCTGGAACTCCGCCAGATGCCCGAGCAACGGCCACCTGCCGGAAAGCTCCGGGACCGCTAGCGCGTCATCACGAATCATCAGGCCGGGGCGTCGCCGTTCCCGGAAGGCGTCAGGTGCTGCTGCCACTTGCGCACGATCACCTTCTGGAACTCCCGCACCACTGGGTTCAGTTCGATGGGAGGAGCGTTCCAGTTGCCCTCGTAGCCCACCTGCTCCGCTTCGACCGCAACGCGGTCCTGGCCAAGCAACGGACCGATCAGCGTTCGGTTCGCGATCTTCAGGACCATCTTCATGGCAAGTCGCGGTATGCGGACCGGAAGCAACGGGATCTTCAGCGACCTGAAATAAAACAGGAAGAACGCCTGCGTCGTGCGCTCGTCGATCGGGAGCACGAAGAGCCAGTGCTTGATCTCGTCATCGGTGTTGGACCACTGATACGGGTACTCGAAGCAAAGCTCCATCTGATTCGTGTCGACCCGATCGTGATCGACGAACAGTCCGGATATGCGCCCACGGCCGACCTTCGTCTCGTAGGCGAGATGCACGTTGTCGCCGACGGTCTCGCAACGGGTGAGGGTGGCGCCCGTAAAGGGGCGGTACTTGCGGTGCAGATAGGCGTGGGAGAAGTCGCTCACGTTGTCGATCACCATCGAATGGTGGGCCGAGCAGGTGAAGCTCAGCGGCACACAGGCCCATCGGCCCGGCCCCTCGAGTTCCGGAATGTCCGGGATCTGACGGACCTCCGCCAGCTCCGGATCGCCGGGGAACAACCAGACCAGGCCGTAGCGGACCTTGACCGGGAAACTCCTGATCGCGAACTTCGGGAGACCCTTTCGTCCGAAGAGGTCGGGGATGGCGACCACCTTCCCGTCCTCGTCGTACTCCCAGCCATGGTAGGCGCACACCAGATTGCAGCCTTCCACTTCACCCAGCGAGAGCTTGATCTGCCGGTGGAGGCATCGGTTCTCGACCGCCCGAAAGACGCCGTCCTCGCCACGAAACAGCGCGATCGACCGCTTCCAGAAGACGACTTCGACGACCGTCCCCGGCTTGACCTGGTTCGCTTCCGCCACCGCGTACCAGTAGTCCGGGTCCAGACCCGCGGCGCGCGCCTGCTGGCGCAGGCTGCCGGCTTCCTCGAAGCCGGGCGGAGGACTCGGCGCGGAGCTCTCGGCGCCACCATTCGGAGAGTCGTTGGCGTAGGTCGGGGCGACAGTCATGTTCTCCGTTCCGGCGGCTTCGCCCGTGGGTTGGTGATCGCGTTCCGGTCGTAGTGGAACGCGTAGGCATCGCGTACCGCCGCGCGGATGCTGGTGGGCTGGTAGCCGAGCTCCTCTCTTGCCTTGCGGGTGTCGGCGTGGAGGTGTTTCCGCAGGAGGCGGATCGCACCGGGTGTGAAGCGCTGAGGAAAGCTCGGGTGAAACCGGCTCAGGTAGAAGCTCGCCACTTCCGAGAAGACGAGCATCAGGCGGGCCGGGATCCGGCGGCGCGGCCGCGGAACGCCCGATACCTCCTCGAACAGGGCCACGATCTCCGAGATCGTCTTGTACTCGGTGCTGAAGATGTACTTCTCACCGCTGCGCCCTCGCTCCATGCACAACAGATGTCCTTGCACTATGTCCTCCGCCGCGACGAACTCGAAGCCGCCATCGACATAAGCATGGAGCTTGCGGCTCGTGTAGTCGCACAAGGTCCTTCCCAATCGCGAGGGAAGGAAATCCGCTCCGCCGATTATCGCACAACAGGTCGCGACCACAACGTCCTGCCCCGCCGCCGCCGCCCGCCAGCACTCGTGCTCGACAAGGACCTTGCTGCGTTCGTAGGGCATGGTCCGTTCCATCGGATAGAACTGCATCGTCTCGTTGCTTGGAGCGGACGGATCGTCCAGGTCGTAGCCGACGGCGCTGAAGGAGCCCGTCACCACGACCCGCCCGGCGTCCGTTTCGCGCGCCGCCTGCAGCACGTTGCGGGTACCGAGAACGTTGCATTCGTACACTTCGCGCCGATGGGCGCGGTTGCCCTCGATGGTCGAGACCTTGGCCGCGCAGTGGTAGACGCCCTGACAGCCGTCGAGCGCCCGTCTGGTCGCCTTCAGGTCTCGAATGTCGCCGGCGACGCGCTCGACCTCGAGGCCTTCGACCGCTTCGTTGTTGTCCCCGGCCCTGAGCAGGACCCGGACACTCACGCCGTCCCGGAGCAGTCGCCGCACGAGATTGGCGCCCAGGTGCCCGGTCGCGCCCGTGACGAGAACAGGCGTCGTCGGCAAGCCCGTTGGAGTAGCGGATTCGGCCATTCTCGGCACCGCGCCCTTTGACATCCGCGCCACTGTAACGGAACTCGCGCAAGTGGAGCGCTCACGTTCGGATGCGGCTTCGGCGGCAGCCGCGCACAGGCTGGACGTCGCCGGGCATCGCCGCGTCGGGCGCCGGTGGTAGCGTGCCGACTTCATGGAAGTCCCGTCGGCGTACTCGGAGTCGTACCCGCGGGTTCGACCGTCCGATCCGGAGGGCGTGGACCGGTACATCCGCCACACGAGCATCGGCGACCCCGAGCTGGACCCGGTTCTCTAGGAGCTTGCCGATCTCCGGCCTGCGGTGCTGCACCGCTTCGTCCGCATCGGAATCGAGGAAGACCACGAGGCTCTGCGAGCAGCACCGCAGGCGCTCCGTGACTTCTTCCAGAACCTGGACGAACCGGCCTGGCTGGACCGGAAGGCCCTGGAACCGGGAGTCCGTGCGTTCTACAAGAACGCAGATCTCATGTTGGTCGCGTTCGTGACCGGAGTGCTGGTCGAGGGATTCTCGACCTTGATCGCCAAGTCGTTCAACATCACCGGGAGGGTGAGACACACCTCAAGGCGCCTGAAGCAGAACAACCGCCAGTTGGTGGACATCTTCTTTCCGAACGGCCTACAACGGGACGGCGAGGGGTGGAAGCTCTCGGCCCGCGTCCGCTTCGTGCATGCCCGCATCAGGAACCTACTGTCCAAGTCGCCGGACTGGGACCATGAGGCTTGGGGCACTCCGGTGAGCGCGGCGCATCTAGGCTACGCCATCTCCGTGTTCTCCAAGCGCCTGCTCGACTACTCGTCGCTTCTAGGCGCCAGGTTCACGGAAGAAGAACGGCAGAGCGTACTCGACGTCTGGCGCTACTCCGGATACGTCATGGGAATCCCGGAGAGCATCCTGTATGCCTCCGCCAAGGACGCCGAACGAGTGTACGAGGTGGCGCACCTGTGCGAACCGCTGCCAATAGCCGACTCGAGAAGCATGGCCAACGCACTGATCCGGTCGATACCAGCCGTCGCGCAGATCAGCGATCCCGCCGAGCAGCAGCAGGTCGTGCGATTGGCGTACCGCCTTTCGCGAGCGCTCATCGGAAACAGACTCGCCGATGCCTTCGACTACCCGCGGCGACGGCCCTGGGAGGTCGGAACACTCGCTCTCTTCCGTGCCAAACAGCGCCTACAGCGGCGTCGCTCGCGTTCGCAGGCGCTTCGAGTAAACAACTTCACGCAGCTTCTCCAGATTTCGGCGTACGACGAGGGAGGCATCAGCTACAAGATACCCGACCATGTCCACGCCGAGAAACAGAGCCCCTGGTGAAGCCGCTCCGCGGCGCGCTCAGCCGGGAACCTCCGCCGCCTGCGCCTTCTGGAACGCCGGCCTGGCCATGCAGCGGTCGCCGTACACCTCGAGCACCGGCGACTCCGGCAGCATCCCGAACATGCGCAGGAAGACGGCGCTGCTGCCGAGCATCACGTCGGCGGCGCTGAACTCGTCGCCGAGAATCCAGGGGCCATTGCCAAGGCCCCGCTCCCAGACCTCGATCGTCTTCTCGAAACTGCCCCAGCCCAGCCGGCCGGGATGGAACGCTTCCGCCTGGTGCTCCTCCGGCACGACGGTCCGCAGGCCCGACTCGAACATCGCCGGCTCGATCATCGCCGGCGAGTAGATCAGCCAGTGGACGAAGCGGGCGCGCAGCGGATCGTCCAGCGCCGGCGCCAGCCGTCCGGAGGCATAGCGGTCCGCGACGTAGAGGCAGATCGCCGCCGAGTCCCACATCTTCACCTCGCCGTCCTCGAGCGCCGGCACCTTGCCCATCGGGCTCGCGGCCAGATGTTCCGGAGTCCGCTCCGGCTTCGTGATGTCGCAATGCACGAGCTCGTAGTCGACGCCCGCCTCCTCGAGCATCCAGACGGCGCGGCTGGACCGCGTCTGCGGGCACCAGTAGAGCTTCATTCGTAGGCCTCCGAGTCCAGGTGTTCGGTGCCGGCCGGCGCCCGGCCGATCTCTCTCATGTTCGTGAAGAAGCCGCGCACGTCGAGCTCGACGGTGACCGGCGTGTCGCTTTCGTTGAGCCAGAACCAGCCGTGGTTGCCGGAGTAGCCCGCGGTCAGGCCGCCGCGGCCTCCCGTGACGTCGAACTCCTCGGCGTAGCGGACCGGCTCGTCGTCCAGGTCGTTGAAGGGGTCGGCATGGAAGTCCGAGTACAGCGCGCCGCCGTCCGTCTGCCAGGAGTAGACGATCGTCATCCCCTTGATCATCTGCAGCTTGTACTCCATCTGTTCGTTGGCGCCGATCTCGATCGTGACCGTCTCGGCCCGCAGTTCCCGGGTGCCGGTCATCGGGGCCGAGAGCCCCTCCTCCGCCTCTGCCATCGGCTCGGTTCCGGCCGCCTCGTAGAGCCGGTCGAGACCGAGCAGGCCGCCGATGCGGGTCGGATCGATGCCGTACTCGGCGGGCAGGATGACGACGACGAAGACGACCGCCGCGGCGGCGAGCGTGATCGCCAGCGTTTTCAGCAGTTTCTGAAGCGGCGGCGTTCCGAGATCGCCGCCCGGAGCGGGAGTTGAGTCCGTCATGCCAGGAAGTACCCCGTCAACTGATAGGTCACGAGCAGGAAGCCGACGGTCATCAGCACCGCGTTGGCCGCGTAGCCGTGAGACTGGAAGCGGCCGCTGGCCCGCCACAGGTTGAAGCTCAGCAGGATGATGGCCAGCGCCGCGAACTGCCCCAGCTCGACGCCGACGTTGAACGAGACGATGTTGCCGACGAGTCCGCTGCCCGAGATCTCCACGGGCTGCAGCTTGGTCGCCAGGCCGAAGCCGTGGAACAGACCGAACACGAGCACCGCCGCGCGGGTGTCAATCCGCACCCCCAACGCCCGGAATCCTCCCAGGTTCTCGAACGCCTTGTACGCCACCGACAGGCCGACGATCGCGTCGATCAGAAACGGATTCGCGTGGATGCCGCCGAGCACCCCGACCAGCAGGGTGACGCTGTGCCCGACCGCGAACAGGGTCACGTAGAGCGCGACGTCGCGGAAGCGGTAGAGGAAGAAGATGACCCCCGCCAGGAACGCGAGATGGTCGTACCCCGTGACCATGTGCTTGGCGCCCAGGTACATGTACGGGCCGACCGCGAGCCCCTCGTTGTTCGTCAGGAAGAGCTCGTCCTGGTCTGCGACGCCGTGCGCCCAAAGGCCCGACGAGAGGAACAGCGCGGCAAGCGCAAGCAGGGCCGCCCTGGTCATGGTCCGGCGACGGCTCATGCGACTACCTCGGCGAATCGCTACTGCCGCGCCGCCTGACAGGCGACGAACTCTTCTCCGAGGTCCGGCAGCTCCCCTTCCACGAGCGGCACGGACATGGCGTCCGGCCCGCTCGCGTACCTCGCGTCGCCGAGCTGCGGACCGAAGTTCGTGAAGCTCTCCATCATCGCGCTCATCGCGCCCCGGTTGGCGAGCATCCGTCCGAGACCGCCGGGGACCTGCGGGTCGCTGACCGTCTCCTGGACGACCCTGAGTGTTCCCTCTTCGTCGCCCGGGATCAGGATCCACCTCAGGTACATGCAGAGCACGCGCCTGCCCTCGAAATCGGGCGTCAGATCATCCGCGCCGACGATGTCGTTGATCACGCGGCCGTCGCTCGTGCGCAACCAGCCCGAACGGACAATCGTGACCCGCCTCGAGAGTCCCGAGCCGGAAACGCGGTGGCGCAGGGACTGAAACGGCTCCTCCAGAGACGTCGCGCGTTCCTCTTCGCAGATCCCCTGCCACTCGGGACAGGCTTCGGCGTCCTCGAGCATGGCGATCGCCGACGGAATCGACCCCTGCACGACCGTCTCGGCCCGCAGCAGGCGGAACTCGGTGCCGTCGATCTCGCAGGACTCGATCGCTACCGCGCCTTCGTTCCTCTCGGGGCGGCATTCTTCCGCCGTTCCGGGCTGTGCGGCGAATGCTCCCAGCATGAAGGCAAGGGCCAGCACCCTGCCCGTCACCGAACGACCGTCTTTCTCGCGCACCGGCGGGACACTATCAGCAGAGTCCGGGCCGCCGGCTGCCGCCTTCAGAGTCGGACTCGCAGCGACGCGCGGAACGCTCGCGGCTCGGCCGGGCTCAGGAAGCGCGGATTCTCGAAGTCCTCGCCGAGGACCTCGTCCGGTTCACCGAGCGCCCCGAAGGTCGCGTACTCGCGGTCCGTCACGTTGGACACTTCGAGATCGAGGTCGAGCGAAGGAGTAAGTTCGATGCGGCTCCAGAGGTCGCCCTTCCAGACCGAACCGACCGGCTCCAGCAGGTTCGCCTCGTCGCCGCGAAGGTAGCGGGTGGAGTCGCCGAGGAACCGCGCCCCGAGTACGACGCGGTCGCCCGCGCGAACGTCCGCGCCGGCCCGGAACTGGCGCCGGGGCACGCCGGGAATGAAGTCGCCGGGCTCGACTTCGATCTCCCCGTCAAGGGCGTTCGGGTGCGGCGGGCTGGACAGGGTCAGCCGGTCCTGGAAGGTCGCGTCGAGCAGGGTGTACGAGGCGTCCCAGTTCAGTGAACCGCTCCGGCCGCGCACCCACAACTCCAGCCCCTGCCGCCGGGTCGCTTCGACGTTCGTGAAGTAGCCGGCGCTGGTCCCGGCGCCGCTCGATACGAAGATGATGTCGTCGGCGCTGTCGCTGTGGAAGAGGGCCGCGCTCCAGCGCACGGAACCTCGGCTGCCGCGCAGGCCGAGCTCCGCGCTCGTCGTCACCACCTGGTCGAGCGGCGGGTCGGCGACGAAGGCGTTCGGCAACCGGCAGGGGTCGTCCGGATCGGCGCAGGTGAGTTCGACCGGGGTCGGCACGCGGGACGACTGCGAGAGGTTGCCGAACAGAAGCATCGAGGATCGACCTTCCGCCCGCGCCTCCCAGACGAAGCCCGCCGAAGGCACGAGCCGCGAGAAGCCGTGGTCGCCGTTGAGTGCCGTGCCCAGTTGATCGTTGAGCTCGATCCGGCTGTCGTTGTAGCGGGCCTGGAGGGTCCAGGTCAGCCGGTCGCCGGCAGTCGTCCAGTGGCGCAGCGCCCACAGGCCGGCGTGGCCGGTGTCGGCTCTCAGTCCGACTTCGGAACCGGGAAGCAGCATGCCGCTACCGATCGTCGTCCGCGAGTCGGTGAGCGATGCGAGTTCCGTCTCGAAGGTGAAGTCGGCGCGCCCGCCGTCCCACGAGGCGCCGGCGAGCCAACGGCCCGAACCAGTCAGACCGGAGATCTGGATCGAGGCGCCCAGGCCTTCCTGGTCGGTGCGGCTCCGGTTGTTGACCGCGCCGAACTCGTCGTGATCGTCATCGCCGTCGTGGTCGTCGTCGTCATCGTGGTCATCGTCGTCATCGTCGTCGTCGCCCTCGAAGGCGTCCGCGTTGTAGGTCGCGACGTCGTTCGCGCGAAGGTATATCTGCGCTTCGAGTTCAAGCCCCGATCCGATCATCCGGCCAACTCGCAGCCGCGGAAAGAACAGCTCGTTCCAGGTCTGGTCCGGATGCGTGAAGACCTCGGCGCGGTCGACCTCCAGCAGTTCCACCGGCGTCACGCCGTTCCCGATGAGGTCGTTGTCCGCGACGCCAACCGAAAAGTCGATCCGTTCGCGCTCGCCGCGATGCGAGACCTTCGCCAGCGCCTGCCGCAGCGAGCTGGGCGAGAAGTCGCGCCAACCGTCCTCCTCGAAGGAGCGACCGCCGACGAACCAGCCGTAGTCGTCATCGGGGCCGAATACGCCGCCGGCGCCGAACTCGCCCGCCCGGCGGCCAAAGGAACCGGCCTCGAGCGTCAGGTCGAACCGTTCCGAGTCGAAGCCGCTGCGCGTGTTCAGGTTGAGCGCCCCGCCGAGCGTGTTCAGGCCGAACATCGGATTCGCACCCGGCAGGAGTTCCACCTGGTCCGCCGCGAAGGTCGGCACAAGGTCCCAGGCGACGACGTCACCGAACACCTCGTTGACCCGCACCCCGTCCTCGTAGACCGAGAGTCCCTGGTTCGCGCCCAGGAGCGGCGAAGCCCCGAAGCCCCGGTAGAGGACATCGGACTGCAGGGTGCTGCCCTGCGCGGGCGCCAGGCTCACTCCGGGCAGTTCCGCTTCCAGCAGCGCGCCAACGCCGGACACCGCCGACAGGTCGAGCGCTCGCGGCACCACCCGGTGAACGGTCCAGGGCACGCGGTCGGGCGACTCGCCCACGCGGTCGAGCGGAGCCAGACCGATGACGACGATCTGCTCGTCGAACTCGCCCTGCTCGGTCGCCGCGCCGTCTTCGGCCGCTGCCTCCTGCTCCGGTACCGGAGCGGCGGCAAGAGAGCCGGCGAGCGCAGGCAGCAGGAAACAGGTCAACGCGCAAGGAAGCCAGCCGAGGGAGCCCGGCCGAAGTGGTTCGTTCATGCGCCCACTCTACTGCTCCGACCTACAATCGTCTGCATGAACTGCCCAAGATCCCCACAGCCAATCTGGCTCGCCTTCGCCGCACTGGGTCTGCTCTGCTCGCCCCTGGCCGCACAGCCGCCTCGCATCAACACGGACGAACTGCCCCGACTCGAAGCGTTCTCGCACGCGACCCGCGTAGGCGACCTGATCTTCGTGGCCGGGACGCTCGGCACGGTCGGCCAGAGCTTCGACCTCGCGCCAGGCGTCGGCGCGGAGACCACCCAGGCGCTCCGGAACATCGAGACGATCCTCGAAGCGGCCAGCTCGGACCTCGCCCACCTTGCGAAGTGCACCGTCTACCTGACCGACATGGCCAACTTCCAGCAGATGAACGCGGCCTGGATCGCCGTGTTGGGGGACAGCCCCCCGGCGCGGGCGACAATCGAGTCGCCCACCCTGGCTTTGGGCGCTTCGGTGGAGATCGAGTGCATCGCCCAGCGCCGACCTTCGTGAATCGTGGCGACAGATCTCCTCGGGCTTCATCTGGACGCGTCGCCACTGCCGACGGCGATTCCGGAAGCGCTCCACGGCCAACTTCCGAGGCTCACGATCCCGGTCCCAGCAGCGTTTCGGCTCGACGGCTCTCGTCGTGCTCACGTGGTTTCGCCGCCGAACCGACGCGCGCATCCGATCTAAGCTACTACGTTGATGCGCGGCAAGGCGCAACCCGTTTGGAACGTCTACGTCGCCCGTTGGCGGACTTGGGAGCCCGGCCGGGAGGACACAATCGAGCTGCATCCCGACGGCGAGACCGCGCGAGCGCACGCGGAGTCTCATGCCGAATTCGGCTACGTGGCGGAGCCGCTGCCTTGGCCGCTGGAGGACGACGTGTGCCCCGGTGTAAGTCGAGGAGAATGCCCCCGCTGTTCCGGCTGGCTACGCGCGGTGGTCGATGACGCCGCTCTGGCGGCCGCAAAAGGCGCCCCGATCCGGGGCCACCGCCCGGATCTCATTCTCGGCTGTCCGACCTGCGGATACAGTGTCCAAGCCCATCATCAAAGGCGAATCAGAAGCCTCTGAAGCAGCGGCAGCATTGGCGGTCTCCGCCGAGGGCGGCTTGAGGGTTGAAGACTCAGGGGTCGAGCACGTTGTCGCCGCGGCCGAACCGCTCCGCCTGAGCCGCCACTCCAGCGGCTTGCGCAGCGCCTTCGTGGCAATAGGAGACTCCCCTGCGGCGACAGTACTTGTCCGGGATGAAGCCGTTCGCGTCCCACGCATCGCGTAGCGAAACGGACGTGCCGGGGCCGATCACAGGGCACCATGTGTACGGCTCCACCGCCTTCATGCGCCAGGGGCGTGCACAATGAACCAAGCCAGAGCCGGAACCGGGGAAGTGAGGAATCAGCGAAGACGGGCCGGTCCATACGACCCAGGACTGGTCCGTATCGTGCCGGCCAGCCACCGGCCCGACGACCGTAAGGGTGAGCAGATCGGACGTGGCGGCAAAGTCCAGCCACCAGTGCCCATTGTGGTCTCGGCCATCCAGCACCTTGACCAGCGCCTCCGGGTTCTCGGGATCGAAGGCCCAGAACAGCACCCCTTTCGACGACGGCCACGCGGCGACCTTGCCGCTGAAGCCCGGCGTTACGGGATTGGGAGCGTCCTGTCGAGCGCTGAACGCCATGGAGAATCCGACGTTGTGCAGGAAGGCAACCTCATCCGGCCTGGGGCCCCGGTGCGTGAAAACCAGCGTCCAGGACCAGTTCGAGTTGTGGCTCCTCACCCATGTTCGCCCGGCTGGAAAGCCTCCGGCATGACTATCCGTTGTTCCGGCACGTCCTGTGCCGACCCTGACCTCCCACGGGTGATTCCGGGAAACGGAGAACGTCTCCTCACGGCCATCGTGCGCGACGAGAGTGAAGGTCACCGGTGCGGCTGTTTGCTGCTCGAGGCTCACCAGCCAAAGACCCGGGTTCCCTATGCCGAGGGGGATCGGAAGCTCATGGGCTCCCGTCCCATAACCGTGAACCGACATGCGCCTTGTGTGGTCGTACTGCGCGTCCGCCGCAGCCACAACGAACAGGGCGACCGCGAACGCCAGTAACGAGCCCCGGCCGCTCACGTTGCGGCCTCGCGCTGCCGTTACCTGCGTCGTCTCTCCGGGGGAATGCCGCGGTAGACGATGCGACACCCGTTGTGACGTTTCCATTTCCCCGAGCGGTCGGCGGCCCGCGTCAACCAAGCGCTCGCGATAGCCAACTGGCAGCTTGACCGTGACAGCATCGGCGTTCTTCGGACTCACAGCCGCCTCCAGTTTGTCGGTCGCAGCGACGGGGAACAGGGTGCCCGCCGGGCATTCCGACTCTACTGACAGCGGTGCTGGAGGCCAGCCAGCGGAAGCGCTGACGGAACGCGCGGTCTCCCACCGTCGGCGTGCTAGCGTTTCCCCGGTGCCGGCAGTCGAAACGACCAAGGGAACCGAGGAGCGATGGGCCAACGTTGGCGGGACTGGTGGAAGCAGGCGCGGCACGACCTCGAGCACGCCACCGCCGCTCGTGACGAAGGACGCCACGACTGGGCCTGCTTCGCCGCGCACCAGTCGGCCGAGAAGGCGGTAAAGGCGCTGCACCTCGCGCACAACCAGGAAGCGTGGGGGCACTCGATCGTCCGCCTCTTGGCCGACTTGCCGATCCCGCCGTCAGACGAGTTGGTCGAAGCGGGTATCGTGCTGGACGGCTTCTACATTCCGCCTCGCTATCCGAACGGCCACGAGGAGGGCGCTCCCTTCGAGCACTACGGCCCGATTCACAGCGAACTGGGACTTCGCCATGCCGGTCACATCCACGACTTCGTCCGTCAAGCGCTGGCCGAGCGCTGACACGGTCCTGAGCGCGCTGCGCGCCTGGGGCGCCGCGGCCGCGGAGCGTCGGGAGGATCTGATCGCCCTCGGCTACTTCGGCTCCCACGCTCGCGGCGATGCGGGCTTCGGGAGCGACCTCGACCTGATCCTGATCGTCGGCGCCGACACCCGCCCGCGCATGGAACGAGTGATCGACTGGCCAACGAACACACTGCCGGTCCCGACGGACCTGATCGTCTACACGCGGGCCGAATGGCACCGCCTGCAAGCCGAGGGTGGGCGCTTCGCGCGGACGCTAGACAACGAAGCACGCTGGCTCTGGAACGAGACGAACGAGCGCTGACGTAGCGCTGATTCCTAGCGCCAGCGGCGGTGGCCCCAGAGGTACTGGTCCGGGTCGCGGCGGATCGCTTCCTCCAGACGGGCGTTCAGGGTTCGGACGATCGCCTGGACGTCGGCGTTCCGGTCGCCGCTACGGGGCTGCTCGATCAGCGGCGACAGGCTCAGCTCGAAGGTCATCGGCGCCGTCCGACGGCAGACCAGGAAAGTGAGTGGCGTCCGCGCGACCAGGTGCAGCATCGCGGCCGTCGCGTGCGTCTTCGCCGGATGGCCGAAGAACGGCACGTCGATCCCCCGGCGGGCGTGCTGATCGACCAGCAGAGCCAGGATCTCGCCGTCGCCCAGGAGCTTGAGGAAGCGCCCCGGATCGGGGTCGTACTTCGGGATCATCCGGAACCGACGCCGCTGCCGCCGGCTGAGCGCGAGTTCCTGGACTCGCGGGTTGTTCATCGGCCGGGAGATGCCGGCGACCGGCTTGTAGCGCGACAGCCACTGGCCCGCGATCTCCCAGTTGCCGAGGTGGCCGGAGACGACGATCAGGCCGCGATCCGGATCCTCCAGTACCGCCGCCACGTCGTCCGGGATGTCGACCCGCAGCCGCTCCGGGTCGTCGAGCACCAACTCCGACTTCATCGACTCGACCAGAACCATGCCCATGTGGCGGGCGGCGCCGCGGCCGATGGCGCGCGCCTGCCGCCTGTCGCCGGCGACGCCCGCGCGGAGAATGTTCGAGATCGCGACGCGACGCCGCGGCCGGTCGGCCGTCCACCACAGCGAACCAAGCGCCGCGGCCCAGCGGGAGGCGGCGGCCGGCGGCAGCAGATCGACCCCCAGCAGCGCCAGCCGGGCCGCCCAGTATTCGAGGAAGTGGAGCACCGGGCCTGGCCCGAGACTCAGGCTCCGTTCTGTTCCAGCAGCGCGATGATCTCGCCGACCGTGCGGGTCTTCACGACCTGCTTCGGATCGAGCGCGATCCCGAACTCCTCCTCCACGTCGTAGAGCACGTCGAGGATGGTCAGCGAATCGAAACCGAGCGACTCGATCGGCGTCTCCCCGACCACCGCGTCCCAGTCGTGCTCCTCGACCGCGCTGTCGCGCAGCACGTCCCGCAACCGGGAGAGGATCTCGGAGGCGCCTTCGGCATCCATCGGCGAGAGACTATCGCCGATCAGCCTGCGGCGGTCCACCGGTCCGCCGCAGGGCCGGCGCCACCAGGTTCACTCGCCCGGCCCCAGCACCAGCACACCGTTACTGCCGCCAAAGCCGAAGCTGTTCTTCATCACGAAGGGCCGTTCGAGCGCCTCCGCATCGCCGCCCACCAGGCGCACGCTGCACTCCGGATCCGGATTGTCGAGATTGAGATTCGCCGGCAACCGGCCCTGTTCGATGCCGACGAGCGCCGCGACCGACTCGATCGCGCCGGACGCCCCCAGGGTGTGGCCGAAATAGGACTTGTTGGCGGAGACCGGCGCCCGTTCGGCCGCGTCGCCCAGTACCCTGCAGATCGACTCGCTCTCGCAGACGTCGTTGGCCAGCGTGGCGGTGCCGTGGGCGTTCACCGCGCCGAGGTCGGAAGGTCCGACGCCGGCCGACGCCAGGGCGGCCCTCATCGCCACCGCCTGGCCCTCGGCACTGGGGCTGGTGATGTGACTGGCGTCCGACGACTCGCCGTAGCCGACGACCTCGCCCCGGATCCGGGCACCCCGGGCGCGTGCCCGCTCCCACGACTCGAACACCAGCATGCCGGCGCCCTCGCCGAGCACGCAGCCGTCGCGGCCGGCGTCGAACGGACGGCAGGCCCGCGCCGGATCGGGGTTCTTCGACATGACGCCCAGGTTGTTCCAGACGCCGTAGTAGAACGGGTCGAAGAAGCCGTCGGCGCCGCCGGTGAGCACTGTGTCGGCGTAACCGTGGTGCACCATCCGGTAGGCCGTCCCCATCGCGTTCGTCGAGGACGTGCAGGCCGAGATGACGACGTAGTTGGCGCCGGTGAGCCGGAAGTGGATCGAGACGCCGCCCGAGATCGCGTTGTCCATCACCCGCGGCACGCTCGTCGGCCGCAGGCCGCGAACGCCGCGTTCCGCGAAGCGCTGCTGCAGCGTCGTGTTGCTCTCGGCCGCGCCGACCGCCGTACCCAGGATCACCGCCACCGGCTGGGGCTCATAGGGCGGAGCGCCGTCGATGAGTCCCGCGTCCTCGAGCGCCTGGGCGGCCGTCACGATGCCCAGATCGACCGCGCGGTCCGTCGGCCGGCGGCGCAGACGCTTGAGGCCGGCGGCGACGAAGTCCGGTTCGACTTCCCCGCCGATGCCGACCTTCATCTCCGACGTGTCGAGCGACTGGAGTTCGGCGATCCCGCCCCTGCCGGCGAACAGGCTGGCGCCGAAGGACTCGACGTCCGTGCCGATGGCGCAGGCGACGCCGAGGCCGGTGACCGCGACCCGGCGAGGCTCAGCCATACATCGACAACCCGCCGTTGACGTGGATCACCTGGCCGGTGATGTACGACGACAAGGGCGAAAGCAGGAAAGTGACGCAGGCGGCGACCTCGGCCGGCGTCCCCAGGCGCCCGAGCGGCACGGTCAGTCGCTGTCGCTGGTCTTCGGAGAGCTCGGTCGTCATGTCCGTTTCGATGAAGCCCGGCGACACCGCGTTGCAGCGGACGCCGAAGCGGGCCGCCTCGAGGGCGAGGCTGCGGGTGAGACTCACCATGCCGGCTTTCGAGGCCGCGTAGTCCGCGCCCATCCAGCCACCGGGACCGTGCGCGGCCAGTGACGCCATGTTCACGATGCTGCCGCTCCGCGCCTTGCGCATGACCTTGTAGGCGGCGCGCGACGCGGCGAACGTGGCCTCCAGGTTGACGCGCTGGGTCGCACGCCACGACTCCAGGTCGAGGCCGCGGAACGCGACCGGGCGGCCGCCGCCCGCGTTGTTCACCAGGCCGTCGATCCGGCCGCAACGCTCGACCACGTCGTCGACGAGCGTCGCCGCGTTCTCCGGGTCGTCGAAGTCCGCGGCAAACGGGAGAACGTTCTCCGCGTCGATCTCGCCGCACACCACCTCGACCTGTCCGAGTTCCCGCCCATGCACGCCGACCGTCGCGCCGAGCGAGACGGCCGCCTCCGCGGTCGCCCGGCCGATGCCGCGGGTCGAGCCGGTGACAAGGACGACGAGGCCTTCAAGGGTGCCGAAAGGGGAGTCAGTCATGAGCCGGCCGCAATCGTAGCGCCGTTGGACGTGGCCGCCCGTTCGGGTCGGGAGGGGGGCGGCTGCCAGGATGACGTGCGCGCTTGAGAGGTGATGGGAGGGGGTGCGCGCACTCGGCTTCGCTCGCTCCGGTCGGTCGGTGGTTCCCGAAGCGTCGGCGGCAGTCGCTCGCTCAGACGCACCTGGCAGCCGCCCCCCTCCCGACCCGAACGGGCTGGTCTGCGGTGCCGTCCACCATGCGAGGGACTACCCGGATCCGGCGTAGCATTCCCGACCAATGACGACTCTCTTGGTCGACGGGCAGCCGATCGAGGCCCACGCGGGCGAAAGTCTGCTCCTCGCCATGCTGCGGGCCGGCTTGCATCCCACTAGCGGAGGTTGCGTGTGCCTTGGCGGGGATTGCCCGAACTGCCTCGTGACGGTCGATGGCATCGCTTACACGCGGAGTTGTCAGGTGAAGGCCGAGACCGGCATGAGGGTGACGCGCGACCACGTCGGCGACGAGGGGCCGGCCCTGCTCTCCGATCAGGGAGGCTCGCCGGCACGAAGCGCGGCGCCGGTGCGCCATGTCCACTGCGACACGATCGTCATCGGACAGGGCAACTCGGGCCAGGAGGCCGCGCGGGAAGCGCGGGAGGCGGGGCTGGACGTCGTCACCCTGGACGCCAGAGACGGGCAGCAGGTCACAGGCGTCTATCCCGGACCGCTGGTGGTCGCCTCCGACCAGGCGGGACGCGTGCTCCACGTTCACCCAAGGCGGGAGATCGTCGTCGCCACGGGCGCCGCGGAGATCCAGCCCGTCGTTCCCGGCAGCGACCTGGAGGGACTCGTCACCGCGCGGGCAGCCGCGGAGCTGGTCGCTGCAGGTCTCGATCTGGGCCGTGCCGTCGCCGTGGGCGAACGGCCGGCAGGGCTGCCGGAAGGGACACTCACCGGGCACTTCCCGGCCGGCCAGGACGGCTGGGATCTCCTCCGCTTCGAGGGCAACGGACGGGTCGAGGCGGTCGTCCTGCGTAAACACGGAGACACCGGCGCCGCCGAAGAGCGCATCGAATGCGACACGGCCGTCCTCGGTCTCGGCCGCAATCCGCGAAACGCGCTGGCGCGGATGGCCTCCGACCTGCCGGTCCGGGTGGTCGGCCTCGCCGCGGTCGAACCCGAACTGCCGTCCTGCCCCGGGGAGGGCACGGTGTGCCCGTGCAGCGGCGTCACCGTCGCCGATCTGGACGACGTCTGGGAGCGCGGTTTCCACGAGATGGAGTTGCTCAAGCGCGCGACGCTTGCCGGCACCGGCACCTGCCAGGGCGGCGTCTGTCTGCCCTACCTGCGCAGCTTCCTGCTGGAGCGAGGTGGCCGCCTTCAGCCCGCGTTCACCGCCCGGCCGCTCAACCGGCAACTGACCGTGCGGGAGCTGGCCGCCGGCGCGCACACCGCCGTGACCGCGCGCTCGCCGCTTCACGACGAGCACCTCCGGCTCGGCGCGCGAATGGACCGCGCCGGCGGCTGGTGGAGGCCCTGGACCTACGGCCAGCAAGACGACGAGTTCCGCTCCGTACGCGAGCGCGTCTCGCTCGGCGACGTGAGTTCGCTCGGCAAGATGGCGATCTCCGGGCCGGACGCCGAGGCCTTCCTGGATCGGATCGTTCCCACCAGAGTCGCGACGATCCGGCCCAGCCGCTGCCGCTACGTCCTCATGCTGGACGAACGGGCGCACCTGCTCGACGACGGCATGCTCTGCCGGGAGGTGGAACAGGGCGCAGGCGACCGCTTCTTCCTGACATCGACTTCCGGCGGATCCGGCTTCTTCGAACTCTGGCTGCGCGACTGGGCCGAGGCCTTCGGCTGCAATGTCCGCATTCTGAACCAGACCGCCTCGCTTGCGGCGATCAACGTGACCGGCCCCCTCGCGGCCCGGTTGCTCGCCCGGGCCGGCGCCCTGGAACTGCCCGCGTTCAGCCGCCACCGGCGGCTGCGCGTCGCCGGCATCGACTGCCGGGTCGTCCGGTTGAGCTTCACGGGCGAACTCTCCTACGAACTCCACCACGCGGCGGCGGACGCCCGCAGGCTCTGGCGGCGGCTGCTCGAGGCGGGCACCGGGTTCGACGTCCAGCCTCACGGGCTCGAGACCCTGCTCCGCCTGCGGCTCGAGAAGGGCCACATCGTCATCGGCCAGGACACGGACTACGACTCGACGCCGCGCCGGCTCGGCCACGAGTGGGCGGTCGACCTGAACAAGGGGGACTTCATCGGCCGCCAGGCGATCCTGCGGACGAACAAGCAGCCGCCCGACCGGCGGCTGGCCGCTTTCCGAATGATCGAGCCTCCGCCCGCAGAGAGCGGGGCGTCCCTCGAAGGGGCCGCGATTCGTGACGGCGACCGCTACGCCGGCTACGTCACGTCGGCCGCAAGCCGCGAAGCAGATGGCGGCGCCGCTGCGGGCACGGGCGTCCCCATGCTCGGCTGGCTCTACATGGACGACAAGGGAGCCCTGCCCCGGGAGGTGACGGTCGCCGGCCGGCCGGCACGCCGCATCGACGGTCCTCTCTACGACCCGGACGGCAAGCGGGCCCGCGTAGCCATCGACCTGGCGAGCGCGCCGACGGAGGAAGTCCGCGACTTTCCAACCGAGCGCCCCGAAGCTGCCGACCTGGCCGGCGAGACATCCTCCGGTCCGCCGCGACTTCGTCCGCTCGAAGCAACCCGGGTCGTGGCCGCTCCTGCGGCTCTCGACGCTCTGACGGCAGACGCGCCGTGGCGGAGCGATGCGCTCGCCCTCCGCCTCGCCCCCGACGAACTCCTCGTCACCGCGCTGCCCGACTTCGAGGTCGCGGGCGACCCGCACGCCATCCTCGAGCGCGAAACCGGCTTCTCCTGCATCTGGCTCGATGCCACGGACGCTGAGCGGTTCCTCGACCTGGAATGCGACTGGGAACGACCAGCCGCACGGCCGGCGCTGGCCCAGGGCAGCGTCGCCGGCATCCCGGTCAAGCTGTGGTTCGAAACCGAACGGACGTTGCTTCTTGCGCCGGCGCCGTTCGCGGCCGTCTTCCAGCGCCGTCTGAGCCGGGCGCTCGGCCACGACTCCGCAGGGGCGGCATGAACGAGTTCACGGAGCGCCAGATGAAGCTGACCTGGCGGGAGCCCAGGTCGAGCTACGACGTGGTCATCGTCGGCGCAGGCGGCCATGGCCTCGCCACCGCGTACTACCTGGCGACGCGCCACGGGATCACGAACGTCGCCGTGTTCGAGCGCGGCTACATCGGCAGCGGCAACTCGGGCCGAAACACGACGATCATCCGCGCCAACTACGGCATCCCGGCCGCGGTGCGCTTCTACCAGCGCAGCATGGACCTCTACCGCGGTCTGGAAGAGGAGACCGGGCGCTGGCTCATGCACCAGCAGAAAGGCATCCTGTGGATGGCGCATTCCGAAGCGGCCGTGCGGACCGAGCGGATGCGGGCGAAGCTGAACACGGAGTTCGGCGCGGAGACCGAGTTCGTCGGACCTGGGAGAGTCCAGGAACTCTGCCCCGAGATCGACATGGATGGCGGCGGCCGCTGGCCGGTGCTCGGCGCCTCCTACCATCCGGCCGGCGCCACCGCCCGCCACGACCGCGTCGTCTGGGCGCTCGCCGAGGGCGCGATGGAGCGCGGCGCGCATGTCGTCCAGAACACGCCGGTGGAGGGTCTGATCCTCGACGGCGATCGGGTCGTCGGGGTGAAGACCGCGGCGGGGAACGTCGCCGCCGGTGTCGTCGTCTCGGCCGTCGGCGGCCACGTCAGCCGGCTCGCCGCGATGGCCGGCGTCCGGCTGCCGATCCGCACCCACCGCCTCCAGGCGTTCGTCACGAACCACTACCGGCAGCAGTTCGGGCCCATCGTCGCCTCCTCGGAGCTCTTCTTCTACGCCTCGCAGACGGCCCGCGGCGAGATGCTCCTGGGCGCCGAGATCGACCCGCAGCCGAGCTTCTCCTACCGCTCCAGCCACGATTTCGTGCAGCACGTCTGCCGGCGGGCCCTGTGCCTGCTTCCCTTCATGTCGGACCTCCGGGTACTGCGGCAGTGGACCGGCGTCTGCGACATGAGCCCCGATTACTCGCCGATCATGGGGCGCACGGGCGTGCCGGGCTTTTTCATCACGACCGGCTGGGGCACCTGGGGCTTCAAGGCGATCCCGGCCGGCGGCGAGCAGATGGCGGAACTCATCGCCACCGGCGAGGTACCGGGGCTGATCGCGCCATTCGGGCTCGACCGCTTCGCCCGCGACCGCACGATGGCCGACCGCGGCTCGGCAGGGACCCATTGACGTGAGCCTGCGCATCCCCTGTCCCCACTGCGCCAACCGTTCGGTCCACGAGTTCGTCCACGGTGAGATCCGCCGCGCTCCGGAGCACCTGACCGACCCGGACGAGCGGGACCTCGACCTCGCCTTCATGCACGACAACCGTGAGGGCCTCGTGACGGAGCGCTGGTTCCACGCCCAGGGCTGCCGGCGCTGGTTCGAGATCCGGCGTGACACGAGGACCGACCGAATCGTCGAAGCGCAGAAATCCTGACCGGCCGGCCAGTTTCCGGGTAGGATGGCCGCACCGTTCGCAACCAGAACCCGGAGGCCGCACATGGCACGACGCACTCTCATCCTCACGACCCTGTTCGCCTTCGCGGCAGCCGGCGCCATCGTCGCGGCCGACGACATCCCCCGCCGTCACGACGGCAAGCCCGATCTCTCCGGCACCTACGACATCGCCACCCTGACGCCGCTGCAGAGGCCCGAGCAGTACGGCGACAACCTCACGCTGACTCCCGAACAGGCGCAGGCGATCGCCGACCACTGGCAGCGGAACTTCGAGAAGGACTACGCACCGAGCGACCCGAATCGCGAGGCGCCGCCCGAGGGGGGTACCGGCATCTACGCGCCCGAGTTCACGGGAGCTGCAGGCAAGGTCGGCGGCTACAACGCCTTCTACGTGGACATCGGCGAGGGCAACTTCCAGCTCGACGGCGAGTACCGCACGTCGATCATCACGGAACCGGCGAACGGCCGGATGCCGGCGCTCACCGATGCGGCAAAGCAGCGGTATGCGGAGGGCGCGGCCTTCCGCCACGAGAACACCGGCACCGCCTGGTGGATCGACCGCGACTTCGGCCCGTATGACGACCCGGAACTCCGTCCCCACGCCGAACGGTGCCTGCTGGGCTTCGGCTCCACCGCGGGACCGCCGGCGCTGCCCGTCATGTACAACAACATGAAGCGGATCGTGCAGACCGACACGCACCTGATGATCCTGGTCGAGATGAACCATGACGCGCGGGTCATCCGCATCGGCTCCAAGCACGACGACAACGTCGAGAGTTGGCTCGGCGAGTCGGTGGGCCGCTGGGACGGCGACACCCTGGTCGTCACGACGAAGAACTTCGGCGACGACTACAGCTTCACCCAGGGCTCGAAGGACATGGTGATCACCGAGCGCTTCAGCCGGGTCGACGAGGACACCCTGCTCTACGGCTTCACCGTCGACGACCCGAACACCTGGACCGAGCCCTGGAGCGGCGAGTATCCGTGGCCCGCCAGCACGAACAAGGTCTACGAGTACGCCTGCCACGAGGGCAACTACGCCCTGGGCGGCATCCTCCGCGGCGCCCGGCTGCTCGAGGAGGAGGCGCTCGAAGGCGACGCCGCCTCCACCGGCGGAGGCGGCTCCGAGTAGACGTCAGAGGCTTGCGGGCCGACTGTCGGTGCGCCGGCTGCTATGGTCGGCCGCTCAATTCCCCGGAGGACAATCCATGCGCCGCACTCTCTTCGTTCTGCTGATCGCGGGTCTTCTCACCGTGACCGCCGCCGCCGCCGACAACCACGGCCCCAGGGTCGAAGACCTGGCCTGGATGACCGGAACCTGGAGCGGCCCCAGCCTGGAAGAGAACTGGGCCATTCCCAAGAACGGTTCGATGGTGGCCCGGGTCCGCGGTTTCGCGCCCGACGGCACGACGAACATGATCGAGTTGATCTCGATCGAGGAAGAGAACGACTCCCTGGTCCTCCGCTTGAAGCAGTGGAATCCCGGCATGGAGCCTCGCTACGACGGCTTCATGGTGATGAAGCTCGTCGAGTCGAAGGACCGGATGATCAAGTTCGAGAACACGGGTGAGGGCGCAGCCGGTCTGGCCAAGCTCAGCTACAGCCGGCCCGCCGACGACAAGTTCGTCATCGCGGTCGAAGTCGCCAGCGGCCAGGAGTTCGAAATCCCCCTCGAGGCGGTCAAGTAGGGCCCGGTCAGGTCGGTGGCGGCCAGCCGCTTGCGCCGTAGAAACCGGGTGCGCCGGCGTCCCCGCCGGCATCCGGCGCGAAGCGCCGGCATCCGGACGTTCCGCACTGCCAGCCGCTTCGGCCTCGCAGGATCCGTCGTCCTTCTGCTTGCCGGCACGGGCGCCGCCACCGCCCAGGACCGCCCCGCCAGCCCGGCGGGCGCCGCAGCAACCCAGATCGGCGGCTATTTCGACCCCCGCTCCGGCTACGTCAACGGCGGCTGGATCGAGGTCAGGTACGGGCGACCGCTGCGCCGCGGCCGCGACATCTTCGGCCCGCCCGACTTCATCGCCTTCCTGAACGACGGCGCTCCCGTATGGCGAGCGGGTGCGAACCTCACGACCCGGCTGATCACCGAGCTGCCGCTGGTCATCGACGAGACCCGCCTCGAACCGGGCGAGTACACGATCTTCATCCAGCTCGGCCCCGAGCGGTGGATCCTCATCGTCTCCGAGTGGCCGGCGCAGGAGCGCTACGACTACCACGACCGCGAGGCGCTCTTCGGCGCCTACGGATACACCCCGGACAAGGACGTGCTGCGCACCGATATGACGCTCCAGCCCCTGCCCATGTCGTTCGAACAGTTGTCCTGGCAGTTCCTGGATGTGACCCCGGAGGGCGGCCGGCTGGCCCTTTTCTGGGACAGGCAGATGGCGTCCGTGCCGTTCCAGGTCGCCCAACCGAAGACAGGAGAAGCCGATGAGTGATTCCGAAGCGACCGGCAACCGAATCCACGGCCAGTGCCTCTGCAGCGCCGTCGAGTTCGAAGTCGACGTGCCCGAACGCACCTACAGCATCTGCCACTGCGGCATGTGCCGCCGCTGGTCCGGCGGACCACTGATGTCCGTCCACTGCCCCGCACCGAACACGGAGTGGCTGAACGACGAGGGCCTGACCTGGTACCAGGGCACGCCCTGGGCTCAGCGCGGCTTCTGCTCCAAGTGCGGATCGAGCCTCTTCTGGCGCCTCGCCCAGGAGCCGGAAGGGATGTTGATCGTCAGCGTCGACGCCCTCGAGGACGGCGGCGACTTCGCGCTCGACCGCCACATCTACAGCGACGCCAGGCCCAACCGCTACGACTTCGCCGACGATCGCCCGAGGGTGACGGAAGCGGAACTGATGAAGGAGCTGGGGCTCGGGTAGGAAGTACAAGGGAGCGTGACATGAGTTCGAACCACGTACCGGGCGACATGCGACCGGGGAGCGCGGCCGCTGCCGCGTTCCTGGTGTTTCTGGCCCTTCCGGCCGCGTACGGTCAGTCCGGCCCGCTGATCGAGCCGGTAACGGACGCCGAGCTCGCCGCCACCCCCAAGGGCGACTGGCTGAGCTTCCGCGGCAATCTGTCCGCCTGGGCCTACAGCGCCCTCGACGCGGTCAACACGGAGACGGTCGGCCAGCTCGATTTCGCCTGGGCCGCGCCGATGGAGGACGGCCCCAACGAGGCGACGCCCCTGGTGCGCGGCGGCATCGTCTACCTGCCGCAGCCCGGGGACGTGATCCACGCCCTCGACGCCCGCAGCGGCGATCTGATCTGGGAGTACCGTCGCGAACACAACTACCTGGATCCCGAGGGCAGCGACCCGGAGCAGCGCTTCGGCCAGGGCCTGGGCCGGATCACGCGCAACATCGCGATCTGGCAGGACGGCCTGTTCGTCGCCACGATGGACGCGTTCATTATCCGCCTGGACGCGAACACCGGCGAGCTGGTGTGGGAAACCCGGGTCGGCGACAGCCGCATCGCTCATTCGTCAGGCCCGATCATTGCCGACGGCAAGGTGATCAGCGGCCGCTCCTGCAACATGTCCGTCGCGGGAGGCTGCTACCTCACCGCGCACGACGCGGAGGACGGCCGGGAGCTGTGGCGCTTCCACACGATCCCGCGGCCCGGCGAACCCGGGGACGAGACCTGGGGCGGCCTGCCGCTCGAGCGCCGGTTCCACGTCGGAGCCTGGCACGTCGGCTCCTACGACCCGGACCTCGGCCTCGTCTACTGGGGCACCTCCGTGCCCGCCCCCTCGCCCGAGGTCCTGCGCGGCAGCGGCGCCGGGTCACTCCTCTACTCGAACAGCACCCTCGCGCTCCGCGCCGACACCGGCGAACTCGCGTGGTACTTCCAGCACCTGCCGC
This sequence comes from Candidatus Multivorans sp., assembly GCA_965220845.1. GTDB lineage: Bacteria > Acidobacteriota > Thermoanaerobaculia > Multivoradales > Multivoraceae > Multivorans. Next base: position 773,147 of record CBDCRA010000005.1, on the reverse strand, counting down.
GGGACAACTGGGACCTCGACCATCCCTTCGAGCGCATCCTCGTCGACCTGGAGATGGAGCCGGACGAGGAAGCCGCCTGGTCGATCAATCCAACCCTCGAGCGCGGCGACAGGCGAAGAGTGATGACCGGCTTCCCCGGCAAGACCGCCATCTTCTGGACCCTCGACCGGGAAACGGGCGAGTTCCTGTGGGCGCGCGAGACGGTCTTCCAGAACGTGATCACCCACATCGACCCGCACACCGGCACGGTCACCGTGAACGAGGAGGTCATCCCGAAGGCGCGCGACGAGGAGTACGGCGTCGTCTGTCCGGCGGCGAGCGGCGGCAAGGACTGGCCCACGGCGGCCTACAGCCCGCTCACCGAGGCCGTCTACGCGCCGCTGCAGGACGTCTGCATGTCGCCGACCATCACCGGCACCGGCGAAGGTCCTCCGCAGGGATACGGGATCGCCTTCAACATGCGGTTGGCGCCGAACAAGACGACGGTCGGACGCCTGGACGCGGTCTCCGCGCGCACCGGCGAGTCCCTGTGGCGGTTCGAGGAGCCGGCAGGGATGATGTCGGTGATGACGACCGGCGGCGGGCTCGTCTTCGCCGGCAACACGAACCGGCGCTTCCGGGCCTGGGACGCCGCGACCGGCGACGTCCTCTGGGAGACGGTGCTCGGCGGACCGGTCAGCGGCTTCCCGGTCAGCTTCGCCGTCGACGGCGAGCAGTACGTCGCCGTGACCGCCGGGGGCGGCGATCTCCTGAGCGGCCTGTTCAACCGTCTCGGCAACCTGAGAGCGCGCGGCGGCGCCAACATGCTCTACGCATTCAAGCTGTCCGACACCGCCGGCCGCGGCCCGATCGAGCAGCCGACCCTCGCTGCGGCGGCGCCGGCCGACGAACCGCCGCCGATGGTCATGATCGACGCGCCCCTGCTGGAAGCGTCGGCGCCCTGCGCCACCTTCTCCTCCGAGCAGGCCGACCGCGGCGCAACCCTCTACCGGGAAGAGTGCGCCGAGTGCCACGGACCGACCCTGCGCGGCGGCGCCCAGGGCGCGGCGCTGGCCGGCCGCAGCTTCATCAGCTACTGGCAGAACCGCGCCGCGAGCGGGCTCTACCGGACGATCCGCGAGACGATGCCCCAGGGCCGCGAGGGGACGATCGGCCCGGCCGCCTCAGCCGACCTCGTGGCCTTCCTGCTGAGGGAGAACGGCGCCGGGGCCACCGGCGAACTCGGCTCCGACGTCGAGACGCTGGACGGCCAGCGCACCTGCTTCCGTCCCTGAAGCCGCCCCCGGCAACCACCGGGCCGACGCGTGATCCTCGTGGTCATGGTCGTCGTGGTCGGCCTCATCGTCGTCGTCGTGCCCGGCCTCGTCGTGGTCGTCATGGCCGGCGTCGTCGCCGTCGTCGTGAGCATGGTCGTCGTGCCCGGCGTCGTCGTCATGCGCGTGATCGTCGTGCGCCTCATGCTGCGCACCATGGTCGTGACCGTCGTCGCCGTGCGAGTGACCGAGGTGCGAATGCTGATGCCAGAGGCCCATTACCGCCATCGCGCCGATGCCGATCATCACGAGCGCGAACTTGAGCGCCCGGTCCCGGTCCTGCTCGGGCATTGGAACGTCGTCCTCGCCCATCAGGGCACTCCGCACGTAGTGGGCGATCCGGTCCCGTTCCCTCGACATCTCCGCGTCGAGCACGTCCATCACCGCAACGTAGATGAACGTGCCGGCAGCGATCGCGTTGAAAGTGCCTTCGAAGATCAAGGCTGTTCTTCCCTCGAACACCTGTCCCGCCACGGTGCCGAAGACGATCCCGAGCGGCGTCATGACCGAGAACAGCCACAGCGTCTGCCACAGCTTCCGGTTGCCCGCGGAGTGGGCGGTCACGATCAGGGCGAAGGCGGCGGACCCCTTGTGGAACAGGATGCCCAGCATGACGACCAGCGCGGCCGCGGCTTCGGGCTGAAGGCCAAGAGCCATCCCCGCGATGATCGAGTGCACGGACAGCACGATGAGCAGGACAAAGGCGTAGAACGGAGGCCTCGTCCGCTCCTCCTCCTGGCCCAGCATCGAGTTGCGGCCTTCGAGTACGACCCGGTCGATCAACAGCAGCAGACCGACCCCCAGCGCCGCGAGCAGGGGCGCCAGGGGATAGTCGACCACGTTCCGGAGCGCTTCATCGGCCTCGGGCAGCAGGTGGACGAACCCGACGCCCAGGAAGATGCCGCCCGCGAGTGCATTGCCCAGAGAGAGGTACCGGCGGCTCGCCTGTTGCTTCGCGACGAGGATAGGGATCAGGCCGCCGACGATGGCGATTCCGAAGATCGACACACCGGCGATGATCTTGACTACAAGCGGAGACATCAGGGGGCTCCTCCTCTATCGTGCCGACCGCTCAGGGTGATCCGCCAGCCGCCGCGGATTCGCCCTCCGCCAGCGCCCGCGGCAGCAGTTCCGGTCTGGCAAAGAGGTTGGCCTGGACGGCCTGGGTGTAGGCCGGACGGGCATTCAGACGCTTCCGATAGGCCGCAAGCCGTGGGCCAATCGGCTCCCTGTAGGCAACCGCCCAGTCCAGGCAACTGCCGAGCAGAATGTCCACGCCGGTGAAGCGGTCGCCGAGCAGGAACTCCCGCCCGTCCGCGAACTCGAGTTCCGCCACCGCCGACTGCTTCGCGAACCCCTCCGACGCGGCCTGGATCGCGGTCGAGGACTCGCCGTACAGATGCGCGAGGTCGCGGTGCTTGCGGCTGATGTACAGCGTGTGCGCATCAAGCTCCATCATCACGAAGAAGGCCCACTGGTCGTAGCGCGCCCGCGCTTCGCTGCCCGCCGCCGGCATGAGACCGTCCGGCTCACCGTACTTCTCCGCCAGGTAGTTGACGATCGCCGCGCTCTCCGCGAGCGTCAGATCGCCGTCCTGGAGCACCGGGATCTTCTGCCGCGGATTCAGCCGCGTGAACTCCTCCGTCTGCGTCTCCCCCGTGCGCGGACCGATCGGCCGGTGCTCGTAGTCGAGTCCCAACTCGGCCAGCGCCCAAAGGGGGCGCATCGTCCGCGACGTGCTGCAACCCCAAAGCACCCGCGGTGAGGCCGTCGTCTGCTCGTCTGTCATGGAGCTGATACAGGATGACAGAAATGCCGGTGGATGGGAACGCGCCGCGGGCGCCTCGAAGCCGCCTCGAGCGGCCTCGGCTCCCCATGGGACGCGGGTGTCCCGGCCAGTCGGTGATCGGGACCCGCTACTCGGACCGCGGCAACGACGCCGCCAACGCAACACCCAGACAGACCAGCACCACGACGTAGAAAGCGGTCGTCACCACGTCCGCCAACACGGGGAAGTCGACCGGTCCGGCCAGAGATCTCCTGCAGGTCGCCAGCGGAAGGCCGACGCCGATGAGCGCCAGAATGCCCCACCGAGTCCAGCCAAGTCGAGATTTCTTGTCCGTCATCTTTCTGGTCCGGTTGTCGTGTGGTTGGCTCGTGCCTCGCGGTTGGGGAGGATGTCACAGATCGGCAAGGTCCGCAGTCCCTCGGGCCGATCCGAGGCGATAGTCTGTACGGACACGACGCACAAGCGGACAGCCCGGGAGGTCAAGATGCGAATCAGGCAGCACAGGAGGTCGTCGTTCTGGAGGGTCTGGGGTACCGCGATCATCTCGGTTTCCGCACTCGTCGTGATCGCGGCGGCGGCCGCCATGATGATGTTCGCCGCCTCCGCTGCCAGCGCCGAGGAGATCCCTCGGCGGCACGACGGCCGGCCGGATCTCTCGGGGACCTACGACATCGCCACCCTGACGCCCGCTCAGCGGTCGGACGAGTTCGGAGAGCGGCTCGAACTGACGCCTGAGGAAGCCGCCGCGCTCGCGGATCACTGGGCGACGAACTTCGACAAGGACCACGCGCCGAGCGATCCGAACCGCGAGGCACCGCCCGTGGGCGGCACCGGCATCTACGCGCCGGAGTTCACGGGCGCCGCGGGCAAAGTCGGCGGCTACAACGCGTTCTTCGTCGACATCGGCACGGGCGCCTTCCAGCTCGACGGCAACTACCGCACGTCGATCATCACCGACCCGCCGAACGGCCGCTATCCGCCACTCAGCGCCCTGGGACAGGAACGAAGCGAGCGTACGGCGCCCTTCCGGCACGAAAACACGGGCACTGCCTGGTGGCTCGACCTTCCTGTCGGCCCCTATGACGATCACGAACTCCGTCCTCTGGCCGAACGCTGCATCCTCACCCGCGGCGCCTCCGGGCCTCCGTCCATGCCGGGGATGTACAACAACCTGAAGACGATCGTGCAGACGGACGACCACGTGATGATCCTGATCGAATGGATGCACGACGTGCGGATCATCCGGCTCGACTCGGAGCACCTGCCGGACAGCGTTCGCAAGTGGAGCGGCGACTCGATCGGCTGGTGGGAAGGCGACACCCTGGTCGTCGAGACGACGAACTTCCGCGAGATCCCCGGCACGGTGTCCCGGGGTTCGCGCGACATGCGCGTCACCGAACGGTTCAGCCGCATCGACGCGGACACGCTGCGCTACCGGTTCACGGTCGAGGATCCCGCCTACGAGACGACCTGGAGCGGCGAGTATCCGTGGCCGGCTACCGGCAACAGGCTCTACGAGTACGCGTGTCACGAGGGGAACTACTCCTTCGGCAACATCATGCGCGGCGCCAGGCTACTGGAGCAGGAGGCGATCGAGCAGGGCGCGTCGGGCGCCTCGACCGGCTCCGGCTCGGGAGACTGACCGTTGCCGAACATCAACCTGATCCCCCATCCGCTTGTCGGTACGCCGATGGGCGCCGCCCTCGATCTCTGCGTGATCCTCGCGGCTCTCTGCTGGTTGGCCGCCGTGATCACCCGCGAGTACTCCTGGGTGGACCGCCTCTGGTCCCTCTGCCCGCCGATCTACTGCCTGATCGTCGCCTTCTCCAACGACTTCGGTTCCACCCGCGTGAACCTGATGACGGCGCTGGCCGTTCTCTGGGGAGCCCGTCTTACCTTCAACTTCGTGCGCAAGGGGGGCTACGCGAAGGGTGGCGAGGACTACCGCTGGGCCACCGTCAGGGAACGCTACGGACCGATCGGCATCCAGGTCATGAACATCACGTTCATCGCTCCCGGCCAGATGCTGCTGATCTGGTGGTTCACGTCGCCGGTCCACGCGGCCTGGGAAGCGGGAGACACGCCGCTCGGTGGACTCGACATCCTTGCTGCCGTCCTGTTCCTTGCGTTCCTCATCCTCGAGACCGTCGCGGACGAGCAGATGTGGGCCTTCCAGCAGGACAAGAAGCGCAGGATCGCGGCCGGCGAAGAGGTCGCGCAGCCCTTCATGAACACCGGCCTCTTCCGTTTCAGCCGCCACCCGAACTATCTGTGCGAACTGGGGATGTGGTGGGTGTTCTATCTGTTCGCGGTCGCGGCCTCAGGCGAGTGGATCCACTGGACCGGTGCCGGATTCGTGGCGTTGACGGTGCTGTTCGTCGGGTCGATCCGGCTCTCGGAGTCCATTTCCGCCGAGAAGTACCCGACCTATCGGGACTACCAGGCGTCAGTTCCCTGCATCGTCCCGGGATTGCGGCTGGGCAAACCGTAGTACGCTCCCCGACGCTCCGCTCAACCCCGTAAGGAGGAACCTCGCGTGATCCGATTGCGTCCTCGGGGGCAGTACGCCCCGCTCGCCTTCGCCGCCGCGGCACTGCTGCTCGCGGCCTTCGTCCTCGCGCCGGCGTTCGCCGCCGAGCCCGAACTCCAGCACGCCAAGCCGGCCGACGTCGGCATGGACCCGGCCGGCCTCAAGAAGCTCGACGAGGCAATGCACGGCATGGTCGACGGCGGCCAGCTCGCCGGCGTCGTCACGATGGTCTCCCGCAAGGGCAAGGTCGTCCACTTCGACGCCTACGGCAAGCAGGACATCGAGAACGGGGTCCCGGTCGAGAAGGACACGATCTTCCGCATCTACTCGATGACGAAGCCGATCATCGGCGTCGCGCTGATGACGTACTACGACGAGGGCCGCTTCACGCTGGACGACCCGGTGTCGAAGTTCATCCCCGAGTTCGCCGACCTCAAGGTGGCTAAGGAGGACGGTCCGGACGGCATGCCGATCACCGAGGATGCCGACCATCCGATGACGATGCGGGAGCTGATGAGCCACACCGCGGGCCTGACCTACGGGCTGTTCTCCCAGTCCCAGGTCGACACGCTCTACACGAAGGCCGGCATCATCACCGACCCGAACCAGAACCTGAAGGGCATGATCGACAAGCTGGCCAAGATCCCGCTCCGCCAGCAGCCGGGTTCGATGTGGCACTACAGCGTCGCGGTCGACGTCCAGGGCTACGTGCTCGAGGTGCTGGCCGGCAAGCCGCTCGACGAGGTTCTGAACGAACGCCTCTTCGGGCCGCTGGGTATGAACGACACCGCGTTCTGGGTCGAGCCGGACAAGGCGGACCGTTTCTCCCGGATCTACACGCGCAACTCGGACGGCAAGCTGGCCAGCCCACCCAACGGCCAGTACCTCCAGAAGCCGAACTTCCTGTCCGGCGGCGGCGGCCTGGTTTCGACCGCGACGGACTACATGCGCTTCGCCCAGATGCTCGCCAACGGCGGCGAACTGGGCGGCGTCCGCATCCTGAAGCCGAAGACAGTCGAGCTGATGCACACGGACCACCTGCCCGCGAACGTCACCGACATGGGGCCGATCTACCGGGGCAACCGGTTCGGCCTGGACTTCTCGATCGTGACCGATCCGAACCCGGCGACCGACCATGAGCGCGCAAGGGGCGAGTACTGGTGGTACGGGATCGGCGGCACTTGGTTCGGGATCAACCCGGCGCAGGACCTGGTCGTCGTCGGCATGATCCAGAGCCGCGACTTCCGCGCCTCGGGAATGGCCCGCATCGCCAGCAAGCGACTCGCGTACGAAGCGATCGTCGACTGACGTGCCCCTGGGCGTTGTGGAGAATCTCCGGTCGCGAGCGACCGGATGCCGGCGAGGGCGCCGGCGTACCCGGTAGACCCCAAGGGACGCCTGAGGAGTCGAGGAGGAAAACGCTATGAGTCTGTTTGCCTGGTCGTGGATGTTCCTCATCGTCTACATCGTCGGCATGCTCACCTTCGGCTGGATCGCCAGCCGGCGGATCAGCAACGCGGACGACTTCGCCACCGCCCGCAGCAGCTACGGCCCCTACTTCCTGGCCCTCGCCTTCGCCGCCACGACCGCCAGCGGCGCCACGTTCCTCGGCAGCCCCGGCCTCGGCTACCAGTTCGGGATGGCCAGCGTCTGGGGCAAGTTCCTCTACCCGATGGGCGTCTACTTCGGGGTCCTCATCACGATCAAGCTGGTCGCGAACTCCGGGCACAAGTTCGGCAACCGGTCGATCCCCGAGTACCTGGGCGACCGCTACCAGAGCGACGGCGTGCGCCTGCTGGTTTCCGTCTTCTCGCTGGTCCTCTTCTTCTACATCGCCGGCCAGCTCGTGTCGGGGCTGGTCATGTTCGAAATCATGCTCGGCCTCAAGCCGATGACAGCCCTGATCATCACGTCCGGCGTGCTGCTCGTCTACGTCGTGCTCGGCGGCGCGCACGCGGACATCCTCACGGACGGCATCCAGGGGATGATGATGCTCGGCGTCGCGGTCGTCGTCATCGTCATGTTCCTCTTCGCTTCCGGAATGGACGGAGGTCTCGGCGGGATGGTCGACAACCTGCGGGCCCAGGACGAACACCTCGTCGGACCGCTCAACAAGTCGAACTCGCTCTACGACTCGTGGTGGGCGATCGCCTGCGTGCTGTTCGCCCACATTCCGCTCGGCATGCTGCCCCACATCGGCAACAAGGTATGGGCGCTCAAGAACGACGGCGACCGGATGCGGTTCGTCAAGCTCGCCTTCGCCGTCGGCCTGACGATGGGAATGCTGGGCCTCGGCGGCATCCTGGCCCGCGGCGTGCTCGGGCCCGAGCTCCTCGCGGCCGGCCGCAACCCGAACGAGGCGCTGCCGGCTCTGTTCATCGAGCTGTTCCCGACCTGGCTGGCAGCCCTGATCGGGGTCGGCATTCTCGCCGCGATCATGTCGACGGCGGACGGGCTCGTCGTCTCGTCGTCCCAGATCGTCGCCAACGACATCTACCGCCGGTCGATCGTTCCCAAGTACTCACCGCACCTGAGCGACAAGGAGGTCGATCGCAAGGTGCTCACCATCAGCCGCTGGAGCACGGTGATCGTGCTGATCCTCTGTACCTGGATGGCCTGGGCGATGCAGGACATGAACATCGCGCTGCTGGTCTGGGTGGGCACCGGCGGGATGATGGCCGCCTTCGCGGGTCCGCTGGTGGTCGGCGGGCTGTGGCGAGGCGTCACCCTCGCCGGCGCCTACACCGGCCTCGTCACCGGCATGCTGACCTTCGTCCTGCTGCGCAGCGGCCTGCCCTGGATGATCGTCGATCCGGGCTCGCTCGGCCCGCTGTCGGGTATCGCGCAGTGGCTCGCGCACTACCAGATCAATCCGTACTCCTGTGCGGTGGTCGGCGAAGTGGTCTCCATCGCCGGGACCTACATCGTCTCCAAGTTGACGCAGCCGCTGCCTGAAGCGCACGTGGAGCGGTTGTTCAGTGCACCGGCCGAGACGGCGGAGGCCGCCGGGGGCTAGCTACACTTCACGGCAGAGTTCGACACAACGAGGAGGGACGACATGCACATGCGTCGCCACCGAAACGCTCGCCTCCGTTTTCCGTCGATTCCGGCTTTCGCCGCAGGGCTGATGATCACTGCGCTGCCGGCCGCGCTGCCGGCCCAGGAAGCAGCCGACTGGACGCCGCCACTCGCTGCCGACGGAAAGCCCGACATCTCCGGCGTCTGGGATTTCCGCACCCTGACGCCGCTGCAGCGGCCCACCGACCAGGAAGCCGAGATCGACGAGACGCGGGCGGCCGAGATCGAGGCCGCGGCCGTGGAACGCGCTCGCGTCGCCGATCTTCCCAGCGACCCTGAGGAGAGAAGGCTCGAGGCCGGCGGAGAAGTCGGCGGCTACAACAACTTCTGGTTCGACCGCGGCGCCAGGGTGGTCGGCGACCTCCGAACGTCGCTGATCGTCGATCCGCCGAACGGCCGCCTGCCGGAGACGCGCCCCGGCATCGAGCGCAAGACACCCGGCGACGACAAGCCGATCGACCGGCCCGTGCGGCTACGGGTGGGCGGCATCGGTCTCGACAGCTACGAGGATAGGGGACTGGCCGAGCGCTGCCTCCTCGGCTTCAACGTGGGGCCGCCGATCACGCCGGGCGGCTACAACCAGAACATCCAGATCTTTCAGTCCGCGAACCACGTGGCGATCCTGAACGAGATGGTCCATGACACCCGCATCGTGCCTCTCGACGGGCGCCCTCACCTTCCCGACTCCGTGCGTCAGTGGATGGGCGACTCCCGCGGCTACTGGGAAGGCGACACCCTGGTCGTCGAGACGAAGAACTTCAGCGACCTGGTGTCGAGCTTCAGCGGCAACGTGTTCAGTTCCGTCGGCACCGCCCGGGAGATGCACGTCACGGAGAGGTTCCGGCGCGTCGACGAGGACACGCTGCTGTACGAGTACACGGTGAACGACCCCGCGACGTACACACGCCCGTTCAGCGCGCGCCTGCTGATGAAGAAGGGCGACGTCCCGCTGTACGAGTACGCCTGCCACGAAGGCAACTACGGCCTGTACAACATCCTTTCCGGCGCCCGCGCCGAGGAGGCAGAAGCGGCAGCGACCGGCGGCGGGTAGCGCGGCAGGCTGCGGGCGGGGTCAGTCGTCCCAGTCGGGAATCGGCTGCGGCCCCGGGACGATCCCCGCGATGTCCGGGTCCTCTCCGCTCGTGTCTTCCGGCGCCTCCAGGGCCGCCTGTTCCTTGTCGATCTTCCGCTGCGCCCGCCGTTCCAGCTTCTCCTGGCGCCGCTGGCGCTTGCGCATCTCTCGTTGACGTTTCGCGAACGTGGTCGGACCAGGTCTGGCCATAGGCGATCTCCCCTCCTCCGCGCCGACTCGGGGCCGTGGCGGAACGAGTCATGGTAACAGGACCTTGACAGCGTGCCGCGAGGCGGCCGCCAGCAAAGCGGCCGCCTGCTCAGGGCGTGTAGTAGGTCGGCGACCCGGGTCCGACGGGCAGGCCGAGCGCGAACACCCAGACGTAGAACAGCGTCACCCAGCCGATCAGGTAGGTGATCGAGTACGGGATCATCGTCGCGATCAGCGTGCCGATTCCGAGTTTGCGGTCATACCGCATCGCCACCGCCAGGATGAGGCCGAAGTAGCTCATCATCGGCGTGATGATGTTCGTCGTCGAGTCGCCGATCCGGTACGCCGCCTGGATGACCTCCGGGCTGTAGCCGACGGTCATCAGCATCGGCACGAAGATAGGGGCCGTCACCGCCCACTGCGCGGACGCGCTGCCGAGCATCAGGTTGACGAAGCAGCACATCAGGATGAACGGGATGAACACGATCGGCCCGGTGAGATCGAAGCGGGTCAGCAGGTCGGCGCCGACCACGGCCGTGATCGTTCCCAGGTTGGTCCAGTTGAAGAAGGAGACGAACTGTGCGGCGAAGAAGACGAGCACCATGTAGGGCCCAAGCGAACTCATCGCCCGGCCCATGCCGTCGATCACGTCGCGGTCGTTTCGGACGGACCCCGTAACCCGGCCGAACACGATCGACGGCACGATGAAGAAGACGAAGATAAGGGAGACGACGCTCCGCAGCATCGGCCGCAGGTCGTCGATCAGGAGCGCGTTCGCCGCCGGGTCGCGGAACCAGCCGTTCTCGGGCAGGGCCAGGAGCGCCAGCCCTCCGAGCATGACGAGGACGGTCACACCCGCCAGCTTCAGACCGCGCTTCTCCTCCGGCGACAGCGTCTTCAGGCCGTCTTCCGGATCCTCCAGGTCGTCCGCCGCCCGGCTCGGGTCGAACGCGCCCAGCTTGGGTTCGACAATCCGGGTTGTCACGAAGGTGCCGATCGCCGTGATCATGAAGGTGCTGACCAGCATGAAGAGGTAGTTCGCGGTCGCCGGGATCTCATTGGCGGCGCCCGGCGCGTAGGACGGATCGATGATCCGCGCCGCCTCGGTCGTGATCCCGGCGAGCAGCGGATCGACGGTCCCGATCAGGACGTTCGCCGAGTAGCCGCCCGAGACGCCGGCGAACGCCGCGGCCAGACCGGCCAGCGGGTGGCGGCCCACCGACCGGAACACGACGGCCGCCAGCGGAATCAGCACGACGTAGCCCATCTCCGAGGCGGTGTTCGAGACGACCGAGGCGAAAACGACGACCGCGGTCAGCAGGTTCCGCGGAGCGCCGAGCACCAGGGCCCGCAGCAGCGCCCCGAGCAGACCCGACCGTTCGGCGACGCCGACGCCGAGCAACGCGACCAGGACCGTGCCCAGCGGCGCGAAGCCCGTGAAGTTCGTCACCAGGTTCATCGCGATCCGCCGCATACCCTCCGGGTTCATCAGGCTGACCGCGCGGATCATCCCGTCCTCGGAGCGGCCCGAGACGCCGGCGGGCCGCGGGTCCTCGACCTGCCAGTCGAGCAATTCCGCCATCCCCGAAACCAGGAGGATGAGCAGCGCCAGCACCGCGAACAGCGTCACCGGATGCGGCAGGAGGTTGCCGAGAAACTCGACGACGTTCAGAAAGCGGGTGAAGAGGCCGGGGCCACGTCCCTCTCGCCGTTTCCGCCGCTTCGGAGCCTCGGCCATCCGGCGAACAGTAACCCATGGCCGCGGGTGAACCCCGCGGCGCGAAGATGCGCTTTCAGCCGCGCCGGATGACGGCCGTGTGGTACGGCTCGAGGTCGTCGATCGCCGACTCCGGCTCTCCCGTCTTCCAGGCGAACAGCCGCACGGTGACCTCGGACGGCGTCACGTCGAAGAGGGCGAAGCCGTTCTTCTCGAACGTCTCGCCGCGCACGTCGTGCTCGACCCCGGTGGCCGCCAGCGGCGGCGTGCCGCGGGCCGCCGAAGGCCAGCCGGTCAGGGTGCCAAGCGGTCCCGTCAACACGGCGTGGACCGGATTCGCCGAGAGATCCAGGCTGCCGCTTCGCTCGAGCACGGAGTGGCCGATCGCGTGCAGGTCGCCCGACAGCACGATGCCGGACCGCCGCGACTGGGAGGTCAGCGACTCCAGCAGGCGCTGATGCTGCCGCAGCCAGCCCTCCTGCCAGAAGTACTTCTCGCGCTCCGTCGTCAGCCTGAAGTTGCTGCCGGCGAAGTTGCCGATCCGCGACACGGTCGCACCGCCGTCGTCGAGGTCGGCGACGTCCGGGTACCACTCGCGCCACTTCCCCGCCGACCAGCCGAACGGGTGGGACGGAACGTGGAACACCTGCGAGACCGTCTGGTCCCGCGTGCGCTGGTGCAGCCACTGTTCGGTCTCCGGCGGCACGAGACCGGCGTGGATTCCCTTGAGCGACAGGTAGCGGGCGCAGTCGTAGATCAGGACTTCCGCCAACCGGCCATAGCGGAACGTGCCGAAGGCCTCGGAGATGCCGGGCTCCCGGTCGCCGGCGCCGGTGCCGGACATCGCAAGTGGACGTTCCACATCCGGCAGAAACTCCGGCAGGAACGCGTTGCGGGTGAACCTGGCGAACTCGACCTGGTAGCGGTCGGGCGGCAGAGTGACCATCTGGGGATCCGCATCGTCGTTCTCGTAGTAGTCGTGGTCGTCGCTGACGAAGTAGGAAGGCGTCGACCGCAGCATGACCCCGTACAACTCGGCGATCTGCGGTCCGACCGCGGCCTTGATCGAGGTCTCGTTGCTGGTTCCCAGCACGGGCAGGCTGAGGTCCAGCCAGCCGATCCGCTCGTAGAACTCTCGGGAACGTCGGCCGCGCTCCTCGCTACGGTTGTAGAGCACCGTGCGCTGGTCCCAGTAGATGTGGTCGCCGATCGCGATCAGCGCCCGCGGGCGGAAGGAGAGCGCCCGCCTCAGCAGCCGGCGGCGAACCGCCAGCGGCAGGAAGAAGCCCGACTCGGCGTGGCCGCCGGCGCAGGTGTAGGCGAGGAAGCGCACCGACTCGGGTTGCGCCGAAGGCGGCGGAAACGTGCGGAGAGGCCACGGATCGCATAGCGTCTCGCCGCCGCCCAGCAGTTGCAAGGCGTATTCCGTGTCGGGGTCCAGGCCGGCCGCGTCGAAGGAGAAGAACCGCCGTTCCGTGTCCGTGCTCCGGCCCGCGACGAGGCGGCTACCGATGCGAAGCACCGGCACGAAGTCGAGCGGATCGGCGAAGGAACACTTGAGCGCCACACGGTCGTGGCTCGCCGCCGGGATGAGGTGCTGAAGCGGGCCGGCGCGCCAGCCGTCCTGGCCGACGGCCGGTGCACGACCGAGTCCGGTTCCGGCCGCCGCAGCAGCAGCACTCGCGATGAATCGCCTGCGGGTCCAGTTCGTCGTCATGGTTGGGTTCCCCCGAGGAAGATGCGAAGACGCTCGTGGTCGGCTTCGGTGAGTGGCAGGAATCGCGGCTCGCCCTCGCTGAGCGCACGCGAAGTGTCGCACGGCTGGCACATCAGAACGCCCGGTTCGCGAAGGTGCTTCAGACCGAGAACGTGCCCGAGTTCGTGTGCGATCACGTTGCGGACGACATTCTCCGGTGCGTCGCCGGCGGGAACGGCAACGAAGTAGCGTCCGTCCTCCCAGTAGGGCCAGGCGAACGGCATCAGGTTCTGCGCCGACAGCAACACGACAACCTCCGCTTCAACCGCGAACAGCGCGTCCGGCGGCTCCGGTCCGGGGGCCGACGAATGCAGACGTCCGGCAAGCTGGGAGAGCTGGTGCGCGTAGTTCTCGAACGGCCGCAGGCCTTTCGGGGGCGTCACGAACTCCGCGTCGGCAAACGCGGCGCCCAGACCGAGCCCCGCGGCGGATCCGTTCCAGAACGACACCGCCTCGTCCACCATCCTGATCCGGCCGTCCTCGACGTCAGCGGCCAGCACGGCGATCCGCCGGAGTTGGGCGCCCGGCGAGTCTGACCCCGAAGCAACTGGCACAATGGCCGGCGCCACGACCAGCAAAGCCGCGAAGAAGGCCGTCCGCGCCGGAGCGGAACCGGTCCGCACCCTGAAGGAGTCAGTTGCCATGAGCCACGTTCCAATGGATGTCAGGCGAACAGTCATCCGTCTGCTGGCAGTTCCTCTCTCCCTTGGCCTGATGGGGTCGTCCGTCACCGCCCAGATCCACCGCACGCCGGACCCGGTGCGCCGGGCCGATCTTCACCGTCTGGCCGAAGTCGATCGAATGGTCATGGTACCGATGCGCGACGGCGTCCGCCTCGCCACCGAAATCTACCGGCCGCGGAACGCCCAGGGACCAGTGCCGGCGATCTTCTGGCGCACGCCCTACAACTTCAGCCCGCTGCCCGAGCCGAACCTCGAACGGCCCAGCGCGCTGCTCAAGTTCGGCCTGGACGCGATCGAGCGCGGCTACGCCTTCGTGGTCCAGAACGAGCGCGGCAAGTTCTTCTCCGAGGGCGACTGGGAGATCCTCGGCCGGCCGCGCAAGGACGGCTACGACGCGCTGACCTGGATCGCCGACCAGCCGTGGTCCAGCGGTAACGTCGCCACGCTCGGCTGCTCCTCGACCGCCGAGTGGCAGATGGGCCTGGCGGCAATGCGGCATCCCGCCCACGCCGCCGCCGTACCGATGGGCCAGGGCGCCGGCATCGGCCGCATGGGGCCGTTCCACGAGCAGGGGAACTTCTACCGCGGCGGCGCGCTCCAGCTCCCGATGGCGGTGTGGCTCTTCGGCGAGCAGAACACCCAGCGCCCGACCTTCCCGCCGGGGACCAGCCGGGAGGACCTGGAGCGGCTCGCGACCTACTTCGACCTGGCGGCGAAGATGCCGGCCGTCGACTGGAAACAGGCGCTGTGGCACCTGCCGATCCAGACCTTGATCGAATCCGTCGGCGGGCCGAAGGGAATCTTCGGTCAGTTCGCCGCCCGCATGCCGGACGACGCGGGCTGGTACGAAGGCGGCCTCTACCACGACGACGAGCCGTTCGGCGTGCCGGCGCTGTGGGCCAACTCCTGGTACGACCTGTCCGTTTCGCCGAACCTGGCGCTCTACGGCCATGTCCGCGAGAACGCCGACCCGGAAGTCCGCGACCACCAGTACATGGTCATCGCGCCCAGCCTGCACTGCAACATGTACCGCCTGACGAACCCGCTCGTCGTCGGCGAACGGGACTTCGGCGACACGGACTTTGGGTTCGACGAGATGCTCTGGAGCTTCCTCGACCGCTTCACGAAGCCTGAAGCGAACGGCTTCGAGGACCGCTACGCCAGGGTCCGCTACTTCCTGATGGGCGAGGACCGTTGGGAGAACGCAGCCGACTGGCCGCCCGCCGGCGTCGAAGCGGTGACCTTCCACCTCGACAGCGACGGCAGCGCGAACAGCGCGGCCGGTGACGGCAGACTCACGGCGGACAGCGGCGTGGGCGGCGCCGACGAGGACCGCTTCGTCTACGACCCCGGCTCGCCGGTGCCGACCCGCGGCGGCGCCTTCTGCTGCATGGGCGAGCACGAGCCCGGTTCCTTCGATCAGCGCGGGGTCGAGGCCCGCGCCGACGTGCTCGTGTACACGACGGAGCAGTTCGAGGAGCCGCTGGCGGTCGTCGGCTCGATCGACGTCATCCTGCACGTTTCATCGGACGCGCCGGACACCGACTTCACGGTCAAACTGTTGGACGTCCACCCGGACGGCCGGGCCTTCAACCTGGACGACACGATCCTCCGCATGCGCTACCGCGAGGGCTTCGACCGCCACGTCTCGATGGAACCGGGCGAGGTCTACGAAGTGGCCCTGGGCCCGCTCGCCACCGCCAACGTCTTCGGCGCCGGCCATCGGCTGCGAATCGAAGTCTCGAGCAGCAACTTCCCCCGCTACGACCGCAACCTGAACACCGGCGGCAACAACTACGACGAGAGCGAGTGGCGAGTGGCGCGCAACGCCATCCACCACTCGGCGGAGCATCCCTCGCGGATCGTGCTGCCGGTGCTGGATCGGTAGTCAGGACAGCGCTCGACTGTCGGTGCGCCGGCCAACTGTCGGTGCGCCGGCCTTCTGGCCGGCATCCGCCGGAGGCGGTATCCGTCAGCGCACCGCTAAGGCATCAGCGGCGGCACCTTCTGACTGAACTTCACGCCGGTCACGCGGTCCGTGTTGTCCGCCCGCCGCCGGCGACTGGGCGGGAAGTCCCCCGTCCGTTCAATCCACTCGTCGAGGACCCGGCTCAACCGCCGGGCGATCTGCTCCACTTCCGGCCGACCCGCGAGATTCACGAGTTCGTGCGGATCCGCCTCCAGGTCATAGACCTCGATCACCGGCCTCGGCGCCTCGAACAGGCGGGCCTGACCCGGCGTCAACTCTCCGGCCTCACGCGCGGCCGTCAGGCTGTACCAGGACGGGCTACGGGAGGCATCGGCCGGCGTGCAGAGAGGCAACTCTGTGTAGGCGTTGCGAATCAGCTTGTAGCGCGGCCCGCGCACCGCGCGGATGTGCTCGTCGCAGTTGTGCCAGTTGCGTTCCGCGAAGACGTACTCGCGTCCCGGTGCCGCCTGATCGGTCAGCGCCGCGGCGAAGCTCTCTCCCTGGAAGCTCGCCGGAACCTCCGCACCGGCCGCCTCCAGCAGAGTGGGCGCCAGGTCGATGACACTGGCCAGACCGCCGTAGCGGATGCCTCTCCGCGTCACGCCTGGCCAGCAGACGATCAGCGGCGTGCGGATGCCGGCGTCGTACGCGGTCGCCTTCGCGCGCGGGAACGGCATCCCGTTGTCGCTCAGGAAGACGACCAGGGTGTCCTCCCGAAGCTCGCGGCGGTCCAGTTCGGCCAGCATTCGACCGATCTCACCGTCCATCCGCGAGATCTCCTCGTAGTAGAGGGCCAGGTCGGCCCGCGTCTCCTCGTCATCGACCAGGAAGGGCGGCACCGAGACCTCGCCCGGATCGTGCGGCGGGTCGACCGCGTCAGTCGAGTACGGGCGGTGCGGATCCCGGAAGCCGACCCAGAGGAAGAACGGCCGCTCGCCGGCCTCGTCCAGGAAACCGGGCAGGCCTTCCCAAGTCTGCTCCGAGAACCAGTCGAACTGGCGCTCGCCCTCCGGACCGTAGTGCGTCTTCCTCATGTGCCCGGTGAAGTAGCCCTCGCGGGCGAGGTGGGCCGGCAGCAGGTCCACGCCTGCGGGCAGCGGCGTATGCAGATCCTCGGCGCCCGTGGCGTGCGGATACCGGCCCGACAGGATGCTGATCCGCGACGGGCTGCAGGACGCCGTCGTCAGAAAGGCGTTCTCGAACAGCACGCCGGACGCAGCCAGCGCATCGAGGTTGGGCGTCCGCACGACCCGATTGCCGTACGCGCCGAAGTCCGACCAGCCGGCGTCGTCGGCAACGAAGACGACGATGTTCGGGGACTCCGCCGCGGCGTTCTGTCCGCCCACGCCGGACGCCGCCACCAGGAGCAGGGCCGGACACAGCCTCTGCCGCCACCGTCGCGCCAGCCGGCAAGCAGTCGGAACGGAACTCAAGCCGTCAGGCAGGCAGGGCCGGCCACGCCGGCGGGGCCAGGTCGGGCAGGACTTGTCGAAAGCCGAGCCGTGTACGCGATCTACTCTCCGCCACCGGCAGCAGCAACAGCGTCAGCCTCCAGCAGGCGGGCGCCGCGCATCACGTTGCCCAGCGCGTAGTTGCCCTCGTGGCAGGCGTACTCGAACACCTTGTTGGGCGTCGACCGCCAGACGTACTCGCCGCTCCAGGCCGTCTCCCAGACGTTCGGGTCTTCGACCGTGAAGCCGTAGAGCAGGTCGCCGTCCGCCAGACGCTGGAAGCGCTCCACCACATGCAGGTCCTTCGTCGCCGAACCGAGTCCCGGTTCCTCGCCGAAGTTCGCCGTGTCGACGACCAGGGTGTCGCCTTCCCACCAGCCGATCGAGTCGCCCATCCACCGGCGCTCCGCGGCCGGCGCGTGCTCGCCGCCGATCCGCACGACACGGGCGTCGTGGACCATCTCGATCAGGATCATCACGTGGTTCCCGGTCTGCACGATCCGCTTGTGGTTGTTGTAGAGCGCCGGCAGCATCGGCGGCCCGCCGGTGGAGCTGAAGCCCATCAGGCAGCGCTCAGGCAGCGGCCGCTGCTCCATGTTGTCGTAGGGGCCGGAGCCGTCCTCGTTCTCCTCCAGCCACCAGGCGGTGCCCGTGTTCTGGTGGCCGAACGCCGCGAACTGGGCGGCCGCGCGGGCCATGCCGGTTGGCGTCATCTCCGGGTACTGACCATTCGGCGGATCCGTGATGATCGAGGTGCGCCACTTGCCGTCGATCCGGATCACGTTGTCGCCCGGGTCCATGTAGAAGGCGTTGTAGCCGCCGCTGCCGCCGGACGCAACCTCGAGCCCTGGATCGAAGATCGGCGCGCCCCCGACCGGCGGCGCCTCGCGATTCGGATCGCTGGGCTTGAAGTCCGCCTCGTAGATTTCCGCCTTGCGGCGGGCGATCGCCGCCGCTTCCTCGTCCGTCAGGGTCAGGCGGTCGCCGAACTCGCGCGGTCTCGTGAGGGGAGTCAGCGTCGCCACGTCGTAGGCGCCGGAGAGATCCGGCTTGCCGTCGGGCCGGCGCGGAATCTCGTCCTGCGCGGCAACGGCGACCGGGGCGGCCAGGAGCACCGCCAGGCTCAGGAGAAGGGAACGATCAAACTTCATCCGGCACCTCCTCGGGCACAGGTCTCTGGGTGGTCCAGCAACGCTACCACTCCTGGCCGGAAGCCTGAGAGACGGAAACCGGGTGCGCCGGCGCCCTCGCCGGCATCCGGCGCGAAGCGCTGGCTGGAGCCGCCAAACCCGCCGCTTCGCTGCCTTCTACGGCACAGGCTCAGCCGATCTTGCCGAGCTGGTAGTTCACCGTGACGTTGTAGCTGACCGGGATGGGTTCCCCATCCATCGTCGCCGGCTCGAACTTCCACTGCTTCACAGCGTCGACGGCCGCCTCCGTGAGACCCATTTGAAGCCCCTTGAGCACGTCGACATCGACAACGTTGCCTTCCTGGTCGATCGCCGTCTGCAGGATGACGACGCCCTGGAGCCGAGCTTCCCGCGCAAGCTCGGTGTACTCCGGCGCCACATCGTGGACCTTCACCGGCCGGGTGGCTCCCGGAGGCAGCGGCTGGAAGCCGGCCCTGAGCATCGCCGAATCTGCAGGAACAGGAGCCTCCGCTGGTGCGGTCACGTGCTGCAACACTTCGAGAGCCGCCGCTTCGACCATGTCGTTCGACTCCCGTTCCGCCGGAAGCTGCGCGCGCACCACGAAGCCGAGGGTGAACGCCACCGCGAGGGCGAGCACCGCCCCAATGATCCTGTTCAGACTTGCCGGATTCTCCGTCGTCATCTGGTCACCTCCCAGTGATTGATTGGATGTGTTCACAACACAACCAACGAGATGACCGCCAGATTCCGGCCGTCAGGCGACGCGCAGTGAAGCCGCCGCGACCGCGACGCTCTACGGCTGGCCCGAGGACTCCCGGTCGTCGTACGGCGCGCCGGTACCCGAGGAACCTGCAAACAGCCGGCGGCCATCGGGCAGCGTCACGTCGCGGCCATTCGCCCGCGGCGCCCCGTCGATCGCCTGGTAGCCCTCGACGAGCACCTCGGTCCCCGGAGCGACCGAGTTCTTCTTCCAGCCGCGACGAACCAGGGCGCCCGGCGGTCCGCACTCGACCATCCAGGCCGTAACGGCACCATCCTCGTCCGTCACGTCGATGTGGATCCAGGCGTGCGGGTTCACCCACTCCACCTTCGTCACCCTGCCGCGCAGGCGGACCGGCTTCGTGGCGTCGAACTCGGCCGCGAAAGCGTGGTGCGCGGCGGCCGGTTCGGGCGAAGCCATGAGGCTCAGAGCCACCGCGGCAGCGAGACCGAGGGCTGGCAGGGCAAGGCGAGTGCAGAATCGCGTCGTCTTCATCGGCGTCTTCCTGTGGACGGTCTTCGGTTGGTCAAGGCTACCACCGGCCGACGAGCGTTTTCGTGGGCCCGCATGGCATCGGCTACGTTGACGCTTCCGGTCCGGTCGCCGGCGTCTCGACCCGGTGCAGGAAGTCCCCGGCATCGCGACACTCGACCGCCGCCTTGATGGCCGCGGCTGAATCCGTCGTCGCCGAGAGCCGCTCCAGCCAGGCTTCCACGGCAGGCGTGATCGCAAGGCCGCGAGCCTGGAGCGCCTTCCGCACGAGGGAGCGCGCCATCTCCAGTTCGCCTTCCGCACGGCCTTCCGCATGGCCCTCCACGCGGCCTTCCACACGGCCTTCCGCGCGGCTCTCCTCACGTTCGGCACCAAGGAACCGGTCGTCGTCGGGGCCGGTACCTGCCGCCCTGCCCAGCCTGCGCCCAACACGGCGCACCACCGCGACGGTTTCCGCCGACTTCCTCTCCTCGCTCAACGCCCGGTGAATCTCCGCCGCCCGCCAACCCGCAAACGCCCGGCTGACGGCGGACTCGACGTAACGGTCGCCCTCCAGCAGGTAGATCGTCAGTCGCGGCAGGCCCGAGGTCCGCGGCGAAAGCCACGCTGGCTCCGGCACTTCCACCCACACCTCAGGGAACCCGAACGACGCGTAGACCTCCAGCTTTCGCCGCCGCACGTCGGTCGTGTGATCCACCTCCACCACGACATCGGGCAGCGGACCGCGGTCCACATCGATATCCCTGCCCGTCGGCCAGGGCCGGTCCAGAAAGAAGAGCGCGTCCGCCTGCATGAGGATCTCGACGTCCCCCTTCTCCCCGCGCTGCACCAGGTCCACCGAACCGAGTGCCAGAATCTCCGTGCCGCGCGCCTGGGCGATCATCTCCACCAGGCCCGCCACGCCGGCCGACGGAATGTCGTGATAGAGCGTCGCACCCTCGGCGAGAATCACCGCTGTCTCAGTGCGGGCCTCCCAGTACTCGATGTGGCCCTCGTACTCGTCCAGCTCTTCGACCGGCAGGTGGACGGCCTTGCATCCCGGGAAGTCCGCCAGATCGAGCGGCCGCCTCGGTTCGCGCGGCCGGCGGGGAGTTCGGGCGGGCTCAGCCATGGCGAAAGTGTAACGTGGGCCGCGCTGGTCGAGGACTTCTGGAAGACCGTAGACGAGGTTCCGCGTCAGAGAGGATCGGCCCCATGAAGACACTGAGGATCGGCATCGCTGACTATGGCCAGATGAAGGAACGTACGCTGGCGATCGCCCGCGGTGACTATCGCCCGGCCGGAGAAGGGGCGCCCGCGGGAAGCTCACTCCGCAGGTACCGTACGAGCAGGTGAGTCTGGACGTGTCGTTGATCTCATCCCGGCCGGCGGCCGCGATCGCTGGCAACCGCTGAGATTCGCTCGGAAGAAGCGGAGCACCATCCTCACCAAGTAATGCTCGAAGCCCCCGCGCCAGGCGAGCGGACGGCCGGACTCCACCCCGTGCTACACTCGCCGGCTTCCGGCGACACGTCCAAGGAGCGAGAATGAAGGAGATGTTCGCGTGGGTACCCTGGTTCAACGAACTGGCGAAGAACATCGCCGAGGGAGGCCAGCAGTACCTTGAGGACCGCGCCAACGAAGTGGAATGAGTAGGCGGATCACCCTTTACCGACAGCGATGTTCTCAACCCTCTGCTCTTTCTGACGGCCGTCGCGAACGAAGGCGACAAGACCGACAGCCGTGACCGAGTCTTCGCGAGTCTGGCGGAGGTCTTCGAGATCCATCCCTTGCAGACCGCCGACTCCCCCGACGTCTGGCACGTTCCTCGCTCTCTTCGCCTGTTCCGGTACGACAACCCCGACGATCCCGCGAACGGAGACGTGGTCTGGCGGCTCTTGCGGACCGCCGTTTCGGGCCTGCTGGATGACGAGACCTTCGAGGCTGCCGCCCGCCTGCCCGGCATAGGTTGGTCCAGGCTCACCTCCGCGCTGGTCCTCATCGATGCCGAGTCTCACCTGCGCCTGTCTGAAACGGCCCGGGCCTATGCCGAAGCCTATGGCGTCAGCCCGGTCGGCCAGGAGCCTCGCCTGGCCGACTATCGGGCCAGCATCGCGGCGGCGAGAGCCAACTTCCCAGGCTGCGAGCTCCATGAAATCGAGATGTTCGCGCGCCTGCAGGCTTCCGAGACAGAGGGAGGCCAGAATCTCTCACCACGCCCGGACCGCTGCTGGGTCGCTACGACGAACGCGTCCTGGGCGACACACGTAGGCGGCGACCATTGGAGCGAGTTTCGCGAGCACCACTGCGTGCGTGTCGAGAACAGCTCGGAGTATCCCGTGGAACAGCCCAAGCCCGGCGATCTCATGCTGGCCCGCTACGGACCGAACAACGGTCGGGGAATCGGCGTCGTGTACAGGAACGACTACGACGAGGAACGGGAACCGGAAGGGCGAATCCACACTCTCTGGTTGAACAGGAATTCCTGCGAGTTCGAGCACCCGATTCAGCCGCCGGCCTTCGCCAGGGCCTCGGAGAGCCACATGACGGCCTTCCGCCAGAGCGCGGAGTATTCGCCGACGTGGATCTTGCTGGACCGCATCACCTATCGCCGTGAAGTTGAAGCCGCCCTTGATCGAGACGGGACCGATCTCGGCAAGGTATGGAAGCTGCGCCGAAGCCGTAAGACCAAGACGGAGATCAGAAGCCAGGTCCTGAACGAGCCAGTAGTGAGTCAGACGCTGGAACTTCTCTTTGATGAAGAGGCTGTGCCGCCCACGATGAGAAAGCAAGTCGCGGGAAAAGTCCGGCGCTTCCGACGCGAACACGCCAGGGACTTCTCTTCAACAACGACGGCCAAACTGGACAGGCTCGCTGAAAAGTGCAAGGGCGGCCCGTCCCAGGATCCCCATGATGAGGCAAACGCGGAGCCAGGTCCCGCTGCTCAGCCGGATGCCCTGACAGGAGTTCCACACGACTTGAATCGGATCCTCTACGGCCCGCCGGGCACCGCCAAGACGTACGAGACCGTGAGCCACGCCCTGGCGATCATCGACGACACCCAGGTCGAGACCGTCCGCGAGAACCGACGAGAGGACCCGGAAACGACGCTGCGGCGCCATGCCGAATCGCGGTTCAAGTCTCCGGTCGGCGCAGGAGGACGCCCCGAAGGCCAGGTTCGCCATGTCACCTTCCACCAGAACTACGCCTACGAGGACTTCGTGGAGGGCATTCGGCCGAAGCTCGTTGATGCCGGGAGTAATGACGGAGATTCGGACGCGGCCACGTCGGGTTCGACCGAACTCGCCTACGAACTGCGCCACGGGATCTTCCGCTCGATCTGCCGGGTGGCCGACGAGGCCAGAAGGAACGCGAAGGCGGACGGCCGCCCGGCGCCACGCTACGTCCTCGTCATCGACGAGATCAACCGCGGCAACATCCCGAAGATCCTCGGCGAGCTGATCACGCTTATCGAGCCGTCGAGGCGGCTGGGAGCCGACGACGAAACCACGGTCACGCTCCCCTACTCCGGCGACGATTTCGGCGTGCCCGACAACCTCTACATCATCGGCACGATGAACACGGCGGACCGCTCCATCCAGCAGATGGACACGGCGCTCCGGCGGCGGTTCACGTTCGTCGAGATGATGCCCGACGCGAACCATGACCTCATCTCGGAGGATGTCGATGGAGTGAGCTGCCGGAAGATGCTGCGGGCGATCAACGAGCGCATCGCGGTCCTGCTCGACCGGGAGCACCAGATCGGCCATACCTATCTGCTGAACGTGACGACGATGGATCAGCTCGCGAACAGGTTCAGGAACCGGATCTTCCCCTTGCTCCAGGAGTACTTCTACGACGACTGGAGGAAGATCCGCGCCGTGCTGGGAAACAACGCCTTCGTAGAGGAGCGGCCTTCCGGCGAAGGCTACAGGACGGACCTGGCCGAGGACTTCGCCCTCGATAGTGCCGACGACAAGGTCTACGACCGGATCCCTCTTGACGACGAGAGATGGAAGGACGCCGAGCAGTACAAGCAGATCTACGCGAGTTCAGGGAAGAACTGATGGCCGCGGTGCCGGTGTCAGCGGCCGAGGCGAGTACGGATCTCGGGAACGGACCTAAAGCGCTAGGGACACCTGTCGGGCTCCGGGAAGGAGGCTCGGTCGAACCGACCAGTGCCCGACCGGATCGAGCGGCGGCCGTCCGGTCAACCGCCGTTCTCCGCGAGTACGACCAGATCGACCGCGAGCAGCTCGGACTCGACGACGGAGAATGGGACAGCCTGGTCGCCTTCGCGAGGGCCAACCAGCAGGACAGACACGGCAACTACCGCCCGGTGCTCGGCTTCGACGCTTCCGGTCGGAAACTCCGCGCAACGAACCATGTCGGGATCCTCACGACACGGCGCAGCAGGCCGATCGAGATCCTGCCCAAGATCGACCTCGCCTCCGGCGCCAGCGACGCCCATACCGACGAGGAGACGCGCAGGGTCTTCCTGGAGATGCTGCGCACTTGGCGCGGCCTCCGGCACGCCGAACTGCCGCCGAGCAGCATCCGCAGTCTGAAGCGATTCCCGATGCTGGAAGCCTTCGTCTTCCTGTTCCTGCACAATCTGGCCCATCTCGCCCGCCACGGCCTCGCCCGGCGGTACGTTCCCGTTGAGGACAACCTTCCCTACCTTCGCGGCCGCCTGCTGTTCCGCGAGCAGATTCGGGAGAACCTGACGAACCGGGCTCGCTTCTTCGTCGCACACGACGAGTTCAACGCGAACCGGCCAGCCAACCGGCTCATCCGTTCCACCTTGGGCCGTCTCCGCCGAAGCGTCCGCAACGATGCGAACCGGCAACTCCTCCGCGAGCTGTCGGACGCCTTCTCCGACGTGCCCTCGTCGACCGACCCGGCAACGGACTGGCGACGCCACTCCGTCGACCGGACCATGCAGCACTACAAGCCCGTCATGGCGTGGGTGCGACTGTTCCTGTTCGGTGAAGGTCTCGCGACCTACCGCGGCAAGCACGAGAACCAGTCGCTGCTGTTTCCGATGGAGGAGATCTACGAGGACTTCGTGACGCACAGCTTCCGCCGCTGGCAGAGCGAGTACGGCGTACGCGCTCAGGGGCCGCAGAGACCGCTGACGCGCTCTCCCAAAGCGTTCTGGATGAAGCCGGACATCACTCTCGCGAAGAGCGGTGTGCCGGAGTTCATCCTCGACGCCAAGTGGAAGCGCCTCAAGTCCAGGGCGGAAGACGGCGAGAAGCGGGGAATCCGTCAGGCCGACATGTACCAGCTATACGCTTACGGCAGGCGTTACCGCTGCCGGACCGTTGCTCTTCTCTATCCGCGGACGAACGAGTTCAACGAACCTGTCCGGTTCGGCTTTGACGACGACTTGGCGCTCGTCTGCATGCCATTCGACCTTTCACAGC
Organism: Candidatus Multivorans sp.; assembly: GCA_965220845.1. Lineage (GTDB taxonomy): Bacteria > Acidobacteriota > Thermoanaerobaculia > Multivoradales > Multivoraceae > Multivorans. The sequence goes on along the minus strand of CBDCRA010000005.1, from coordinate 747,768 downwards.
CGGAGCAGAGTGTCGCCGCGTGTGTCCAAGCCCTGAACCGTCCGGAACAGCCGACGAACGCCTCGCCCATAGCGGAGCCGGCCTGACGGCCGGCACGTGTCTCTGGCCGCCTTCGGCGGCAGCCGGCGGGGGCGCCGGCGCACCCAGTGGGCGTCCAGTTACCTGCGCGACAGGAGCTGTCCCTACTCGCATCCGCTATCGCCGTAGTTCGCGGCTCACGCTTCGCCGCGGGACACCTCAGCCAACGTACTCGCCAGTCCACAGCCGCTCCAGAAACACGTTCCAAGGCAGAATCCAGATTCCGTCCGCCGTGCGGCGCGGGGCATCCTCGTTGCAGACGACCACGGCGTGCCGGGGGCGATGCTCCTCGACATAGGCGCGTAGCGGCCGGAGATCCTCCGTCCGCACACGGGCACCGCCCTTGACTTCGATGGCGGTTGCCCCGTCCAGGCCCAGTACGAAGTCGCACTCCAGACCCGACTTCGTGCGCCAGAACCGGATCGGAAAGTCCACTTCATGGTAGGCCCGGCAGGCGCGCAACTCCATCAGCACGAAATGCTCCAGCGCGCGGCCGAACTCCGGGCCGGCGGCCCGGCCGATGCGGCGACCCGTGACGTGGCCCGCGACGCCGACGTCGAACAGGTAGAACTTCGGCGCCCGCACGATGACGGACCGGGAGCGACGCCGTGAAAACGGCTCCACGAAGCAGCCGAGCAACGTGTCAACGAGGATCTGGAAGTACTCACGGACGGTCTTCGAGTCCACGCCGCAGTCGCGCGCGATGCTGCTGTAGTTCAGTAGCTCCCCGTGGCAGAACGCGAGCGCTTCGAAGAAACGGGAGAAGGCCGCCGCATTGCGGGTGAGTCCCTCGTCGAACACCTCCTCCTTCAGGTAGTCGTCCACGTAACCGGCGAGAGCCCGACGTGGATTGGCGGCATCGTAGTGGGCAGGCACGAGTCCGTGGTTCAGCGCCCGGACGAGGTCGAACTCCGGTATCTCGGACCGGGTCAGGGGATGCAGCTCGAAACGCCAGGCTCGTCCGCCAAGCAGATTGGCGCGGCCACGCTTGAGTTTTCTGGCGCTCGAACCGCAGAGTACGAAGCTCAGCCCCTGTTCCTCGATCAGCCTGTGCACTTCGTCCAGAATCGGTGGAGCTTTCTGCACCTCGTCGACCAGGACCGGATGCGCCAACTTCTCGTCGTCGAAAGCGCGGACCCGTTCGGAGAAGGACCACGGCGACCGCACGAACTCCAGCAGCAACCGCGTGTCGAGAAGATCGAAGCGGGCGGAATGCGGAAAGCGATCAGCGAGCAGAGTCGACTTGCCGGTCTTGCGAGGTCCCCACAGGAAGGCCGACTGCTTCTCCGGCAGGTCGATTTCGAGGGTCCGCCTGTAGTGGGCCATGTCAGTCTCGTTCGGATCACAGTCCGAGTTGGTCGATCCATTTCGGAATATACTCCGAAATGGTCGGAGACGGAAAGGGCCGGGACGTGGCGCACCCCGGCGCGTGTTCCCGCCGCCTGCGGCTCGCGCTCGCCGCTTCGCGGCATCGCGCTTGATGCGGGTCGGAAGACCCGCGCACCCAGAGAACGGGCGTCGATGTCGCTGCAGTTCTCTGCTGCAGCGGTCAATCCTCGGCTGCGGGCGGATGCCGGCCGGAAGGCCGGCGCACCGGCAGTCGAACCGAAGGCGTAGAGCAGCGACGACGCCGCTCTACGCTCTCTACTGCGCTCCCCCGCCTGTCTCCGCCGCGGCGGCGGCCTCCTCGCGGTCACGCGCCCGAGCGCCGGAGAGGATGTTCGTCATCCCGTAGTTGCCTTCGTGGCAGGCGTACTCGACGAGTTCGTACTGCTCATTGTCCAGTTCGAACTCGAAGCGGCCGGTCCAGGGCTTCGTCCACACGGTCGGATCCTCGACGGTGAACCGGTACTCGAGCCGGTTCGGACCGAGCCGCGTGTAGCGCTCGGTGAGCTTCATGTTCTCGCTCGAGCCGCGGTAGTTCGTGCGGCCGTTGAAACCCGTGGTCTCCACGACCAGGGTGTCGCCCTCCCAGCGGCCCTGGGGATCGCCGAGCCATTGCTTAATCCCCGGGCCGAGCGGTTCGCGCTCAGCGGTGGGGACGACGCGGGTTTCGTGGATCATCTCCTTCTGGATCGCTACGAAACCGGGGCTCTGGCTGATCTGCAGTCCGTTGTTGTAGATCGAGGGCATCATCATCCCAGGCAGGCCCCGGCTGATGCAGCGCACGTAGGCGCTCAGGTCTTCGGGCCCCGCCGGCCGCCGCCGGACGTAGTCGCCGAACGACGCGGCGGCGTTGCGACGGCGCTCCTGCGCCTCTTCGGTCAGGGGCGGCAGGCGGCCGTCCGGCGGGTCGATGACCATCGCCACTTGCCGTGACGGCGCCGACTTGACGTAGCCGAGCGTGGTATCCCGCCACTCGCGCTCGTAACCCCAGATGCTCCCCAAGGTGCCGCGTTCGCGGCGCGCGGCCGCCTCTTCGGCGGTCAGTTCCTCGACCTCGGCCAGTTCCTCCGGCCGTTCGAGCGGAATGCCGTGGGCCTTGTTGCCGGACCACATCCCCTGCAGATCGGGCGTGCCCCAGGGCGTCCGCGGCACGACGTACGGCTCGGCCGAGGCGACCTCGTCAGAATCCGATCCGAAATCGGCGTCGACGCCCTGCCAGCCCGGTTCGATCACCGCGACCCGCACGTTGTCGGGAGCGGAGACGAAGCCGCGCTTCGCCCCGGAACGGCCTCCCGCCGGCCGCTCGGGGTCCGCCGTGAAGTGGACGCCGCGGTCGCGCAGGCCGACCGCCGCCGTGTCGAGATCGGCGACCTCGAAGGCCAGGTGATCGATCGCCCGGCCGGCACTCGGCGCGGGCCGGCCCTCAGGATGCTCCGAAGCGAACAGCCAGACCTCGCCGAAACGAAGACCGTCCTGCGTCCCGCGCAGACTCTCCGACACGCCGCCGAACGTCTCCCGGTACCAGCCGAGGGTCCGCTCCGGATCGCTCGCGCTCAGGTGGACGTGGTGGAAGCCCAGGGTGTCCAGGTCCTCGACGACTTCGATCCGCGTACCCCAGGGATCGAAGATGCGTCCGACCTTGAACAGGCCGGGCCTCTCGCGGAGAGTCGAACCGTCGTCGTAGCGCTGGAGACGAACGCCGGAACCCCGCACCCCGACCGCCTCGAGCTCGGCCATCTTCTCCTCGAGATCGGCGAAGGAGAAGCCGATGTGGTCGATGCCGGTGCCCTGGCTGGCGCCCATGATCGGGCCCTGCCTGAACTCGATCACCGCGTTACCGCAGTCGACCGCCTCGGCCCGGCCTTCGATCGGCTCGCAGTCCAGGTGTCGCTCGTACCACTTGACCGCCTCGCTGCGCGCGGACGTGGTCAGTTGCACGGTCACGTCGCCGGCCGCCGCCGGGACCGCCGTCAGTCCCAGCAGGAGCGCGGCGGCAACTGCCGAAGCGCTAAGGATCGTCGCCGGTCGGGGTTTCTTCGCGTCGGCGTAGGTGGCCATAGAGCAGCTCCTCGGAAAACTCGACACACTTGTACTCCAGCACCCGGACGTTCTCCTCCAGGCGCCGGTAAAGCGGCATGCGGATCGTCCACGCACGGGTGAAGACGTTGGGGTCCTCGAGCGTCGCTTCGTAGGTCATCGTGTTCGGGCCGGTCGGCGTGTAGCGCTCGGTGACGCGCAACGTGTCGCTGGCGAAGTTGCCGGCTCGGTCGAACCAGGCCTGACCGGTGAAGCCTGCGGCCTCGACGACGAGCGTGTCGCCTTCCCAGCGGCCGTGCGAACGGCCCATCCAACTGTCGATCGGCGGCGGCTCCGGATTCTCCTTGTCCATGTGGATCGTCCGGTTCGCCTCGGCGAAGCCGTAGACGATCATGACGTGGGTCGTCCCCTGGAGAATCTGGAACGGGAACGGCATGTAGGTCGCGCGCGGCACGCCCGGCAGGTAGCACTTCGCCTCGGGATCTTCGCGCCAGCGGTTCTCGAAGTTCTCCCGCTGCTGCTCGCGAGCCCAGTCCTGGTAGGGGATCTCGCCGCCGACGACGACGCCCTGGCCCGGCGGCATCGCGGTGAGCGTGCCGTACTCCGCCGGCCCGCCGGCCGCGTTGTGGTTCTCCAGGTTCCAGTGAGCCGAGTTGATCGCCTGCCAGACGCCGTTGATGTCGGGATTGCCGTCGTAGTGGCGCGGGATCGCGTCGCCGGAGTCCTGCGCCACGGCGGGCACGCCCAACAGCAAGAGGAGAACGGCAAGCGACACCGGTCGCCGCCACAGGTTCAACTGGGGTCGTTTCTTCATTTCCGTCCCGTCAGAGATGAACGGGGAGCATAGCAACGCAGCGGGCACTACACTCATCCTCCGAATCCCAGCCAGGAGAACTCAACGATGATCGACCTGAACCTGACCGGCCGCCGTGCCGTCGTCACGGGCGCCAGCCTCGGCATTGGCGCCGCCACCGTCCGCCTGCTCGCCGACCATGGCGCCGAGGTCGCCTTCTGCGCGCGCAGCGAGGAGGCCGTGAACGAGCTCGACGGCTACGAACCGTCATCGGGCGAAGGCAGCGCCCACGGCCATGCGGCCGACATGGCCGACCGGGACTCGATCGACGCCTTCTTCGAGGCGGTTCTGGCCGGCGGCACGGTGGACATCCTGGTCAACAACGTCGGCGCCTCGCCGTCGCGGAACTTCCTCTACATGAGCGACGACGACTGGGAGGAGCTGTTCCGGCTCAACCTGCTCTCGGCCGTGCGGAGCACGCGGCTCTGCCTGCCCGGCATGCGCAAGCAGAAGTGGGGCCGCGTCGTGATGATCGCGAGCGGCGCCGCGAAGTACCCGGGCGCAGCGCTGATCGACTACGGCGCCTCGAAAGCGGCGATGGTCGCCACCGGCAAGGCCCTCTCGGGCAAGTACGGCCGCGACAACGTCCTGTTCAACTCCGTCCTGCCGGGACTCATCCACACCGCGATGTGGGAACGGGCCGCGAAGGAGATCGCGAACGCCCGCGGCGGCGACTGGGAGGACGTGATCAAGAACAACGGCAAGAGCGTCCCCGTCGGCCGCTACGGCACCTCGGAAGAGGTCGCCAACATGATCGTCTTCCTGTGCTCGGAAGCCGCGTCCTACGTGAACGGCGCCGTGATCGACGTCGACGGCGGCCAGGGCCGGCACATCTGAAGAAGCTGGCGCGGCAGACACTGGGTGCGCCGGCGTCCCCGCCGGCATCCGGCGCGACGCGCCGGCTCTGGACTCTGCCGCGCCTGGAAGTCCTTACTGCTCCTCCGAGCCCTCGATCTCGGCGATCCCTGACGCCGTCTCCTCGAGCAGCGCCTGAGCCCCGCGGCGAATCAGGCTGCCGACGCCGGGCGCCTGGAAGAAGCTGAAGCCCTCGCGGTCGCGCCAGGCCAGCGGACCGCCGAGCTTGAGGCCGGCGCCAAGCACCGCTTCGCGGATGCGGTCGACCATCGCCTCGTACTCCGGCTCACCCTGGCGCTTGCCGGAGAAGCTGTAGAGGTCGGTCGACGCGGCGAACACGACGTCGACACCGGGAACGGCCACGATCTCTTCCACCGCGTCGACGCCCGCCGGCGACTCGATCATCGCCACCACCAGAATGTTCTCGTTCGCCGTGGCGCGGTAGTCGCGGCCCCAGAGCGCGCCGTACTGGCCGCCGCCGAGGCTGCGCCGGCCCTCCGGCGGGAACTTCGCGAAGCGGACCGCCCGCTCCATCTTCTCGGCGGTGCGCACCATCGGCACCACGATGCCGAGCGCGCCGAGATCGACCGCCTTCTGGATGTCGCCCTCCGTCGCATCGGGCACGCGGATGAACGGGATGGCCGATGCGTCCCGGCAGGCCCAGAGCATCCTCGCCACGTCCTGGTAGGTCAGCGGGCTGTGCTGCATTTCGATCCAGGTGAAGTCGAAGCCGGCGTTCGCGGCCGCACAGTAGCTGTCGGGGTCCGGCGAGGAGATGCTGACGCCGACGATCCCTTCGCCGCTCATCAGCTTCTGCTTCGCGGTGTTGTATATCCGCGTTCCGTCACCGTCCTGCGCCGCCGCCGCGGCGACCACGCTCAGGCACAGCAACAGGGCGGAGCCAGTCCGGAACGTTCTCATGCGTCCTCCCTCGTTTCCGAAGCGCTTGCCGTGTCCACCGGCGTCTGCCCGGCCCTCCCGCCGCGCTGTCCGCGCAGCGCCAGATCGACGCCGACGAGGCGCCGGTTGCCCTCGACCCGGCTGGCGCTGCCGCGGATCTCCCGGACCACCAGGTAGTCCGCGAAGGCAGCCTCGACGTTCGCGCTGTAGCCCATCGCGTCCTGGGCCTTGTTCACGGCGAGCTTGCCGAGGCGCAGCACCGCCGGATCGTTCTCGGCGATCCGTTCGGCATAGGCCATCGTCTCGCGTTCCAGTTCGTCCTCCGCGTAGACCCGGTTGACCAGGCCCAGCTCGCGCGCCTCCTCCCCGTCGATGAAGCGGCTCTCGAACAGCAGTTCCTTCGCCTTGCGGGGATGGATGTCCCAGGGCACGGTGAAGGTCTCGAACAGGCTCGCCAGGAAACGGGCGCTCGGCGCCGCGAAGATCAGGTCCATCGCGGCAGCGATCATCCAGCCGCCGAAGATGCAGTAGCCGTGCACCATCGCGATCGTCGGCTTGGGCAGGTTGCGCCACTTGACCGTGTTGTCCAGGTTGTACCAGCGGAACGCCTCGTACCAGTCCATGCCGACCCACTGGGTCAGCCCGCGGGCCTCGATGTCCGCCTGCTGCTCCGGCGTGCCCAGGTCGTGGCCGGACGAGAAGTGCCTGCCGTCGCCCTTCAGCACGACGACCCGAACGTCCTCGTCGGCCATCGCCCGGTCGAGCTGCCGGTCCAGGTCGTCGAGCAGTTTCCAGCTCTGCGCGTTGTGGTAGCGGGCACGGTCGAGTGTCAGCACCGCCACCGGGCCGCGCCGTTCGTAGCGAACCTCTTCTGCTGCCATATCCTGTCCTCGCTCGTGTTCTGGAAAGGAAACCGATGAAGCGTAGCGCACAGCTCGCCGTCGTCCTGCTCGCCGCTGGAGCAGTCGGCTGCGGCAGCGGCAGCGAGGCCCCGGCGCCCGGCGGCGGCACGGAGCGCCCCAACATCGTCCTCGTCATGACGGACGACCAGGGCTACGGAGACTTCGGCTTCACCGGCAACCCGGTCGTCCAGACGCCGCACCTCGACGCCCTGGCCGCCCAGAGCGCACAGGTCGAGCGCTTCTACGTCAGCCCGGTCTGCACCCCGACACGCGCTTCGCTGATGACTGGCCGCTACAACTACCGGACCCGCGCCATCGACACCTACATCGGCCGCGCGATGATGGAGCCGGAAGAGGTGACGATCGCCGAGATGCTCCGGGACGCCGGCTACGCCACCGGCATCTTCGGCAAGTGGCACCTCGGCGACGCCTACCCGATGCGCCCGATGGACCAGGGCTTCGAGCAGAGCCTGGTCCACCGCGGCGGCGGCATCGGCCAGCCGTCCGACCCGCCCGGCGGCGAGGGCAAGTACACGGACGCCGTGCTGTTCCGTAACGGCGGGCGCGAGGAGACAACCGGCTACTGCACGGACATCTACTTCGACGCCGCGTTCGAGTTCATGGAGCAGGCGGCCGGCGAGGGTCGGCCGTTCTTCGCCTACGTGCCCACGAACGCGCCGCACGGCCCGTTCCACGACGTGCCGGAGCACTGGCTGGAGCACTACCGGCAAGTGGACCTGAGCGCGGCGCTCCCCGATCCCGACCAGGCAAGCGAGCAGGTCCTCGACCGGCTGGCGCGCAGCTACGCGATGATCAGCAACATCGACGACAACGTCGGCCGACTGATGGCGCGGCTCGACGAACTGGATCTTACGGAGAACACGCTCGTTGTCTTTCTGGTCGACAACGGACCGGACCGCGACCGCTACAACGCCGAACTCCGCGGCCGCAAGGGAACCGTGTTCGAGGGCGGCATCCGGTCGCCTCTGCTGGCGCGCTGGCCCGCGCGGTTAGCCGCCGGCGGTGACGCCGTCGACCGGATCGGCGCCCACATCGACATAACGCCGACGCTGCTCGATGCCGCCGGCGTCGAACCGCCCGCGGGACTCCACCTCGACGGCCGCAGTCTGCTCGACCCGCTGGCCGGCGAGGGCGACGGCGAGGCCGCGGCCTGGCCCGATCGCACGCTCTACTTCCAGTTCCACCGCGGAGACGAACCGACCGCGTTTCGTTCCTTCGCTGCGGTCGGCCAGCGCTACAAGCTGGTCCATCCCTCCCCGCGCGGCGAGGGCGACTGGGACGGCGAACTGAACCTCGAGCTCTACGACCTCGAAGCGGATCCGGGCGAGACCCGGAACCTGATCGACGACATGCCCGAGATAGCGGCCGGGATGAGCGACGACTACCTGGAGTGGTTCGAGGACGTGAGCTCCACGCGGCCGGAGAATTACGCGCCGCCCCGGATCCTCGTTGGCACGGATCACGAGCCGGTTACCGTGCTCACCCGCCAGGACTGGCGGCGGACCACCGATGACCAGGGCTGGCGGCCGACCTCGCGGGGGCAGTGGCTGCTGAACGCGCCTGCCGACGCGACGTTCGACATCGAAGTTCGACTGGTCGACGGGTCGACGGGCCCGTTGCGTCTCGACCTCGGCGATCGGACCCTCCACCGGGAACTGGCGCCCGACCAAGGCGCCGCAGTCTTCGAAGAAGTCGTAGTGGCCGCCGGCGACTTCGCACTCAGCGCAGCCGCCGGAGAGGGCGACGATCGTCGCGGGGCGCACCAGGTGGTGCTGCGGCGGCGCTAGGCGCCGTCGAAGCAGGGCCGGCCTCTGCTAACCTCCGCGGCCAATGCCGCACCGGATCGGTTCGCCGCTTGCCATCGTCAACGCTCTCGCGCTGACGGGCGCCACCCTGCTCACCGGAGCCTGGGACGCGGGCGGCCACGGTCACGACACGATCACGACGAACATCGTGTATTGCGTGGTCGACCACGAGGCAGGGGTTTCCGGCACCGTCGATCGCACCACGCTGAGCCAGGCCGCGGCGCCGCACGACCATTCCTGCGTCGCATGCAAACTGGGTCGGACGAAGACCGTCGAGGACCGCAAGACATCGATCGCGAGGATCGACCTGTTCCTGGCTGCCTCAGGATCCGACTACCGGCCCGGTCAAAGCACCGGCGAGCGTTGGCAGCAAACCGCGCGCGGACCGCCCACCGGTTGAGCCGACACGTCTCCGATTCGCGCTGAGCGCGAAGCGTCGGAGTCGTCTGGAAGCAACCCGGTGAGAGCGCCCCTCGCCGGGGATGGCGACGACGACGCGATCAGCCCTAGCTGATCCACAGAGTCGCAGCATCGTGCCACCGGCGATCCGGTGCGCTCCCATCGCCGCGGATTCCGCAGCCAGCGCTACAACACCCTTCCACTCGGACTGAACGACCCAGGAACTCCATCATGCTCTCTCACCAGACCAAGCTCTCGGACTCCCCTCCGCCGCTCCGGCCCCGCGGGCGCCGGGCGGCCATGGGCGCCGCGCTGTGCGCCCTCGCCCTTCTTTTCCTTCCACCAGCGGCCGGCGCGCAGGAAACCGGCTCCGTCGCCGGGAGCGTCGAAACCCACGGCGAGAGGATCGTTCTCGCAGTCGCGCGTATTCCTGATCTCGGCATCAGCGCCGCGGTGTCCACGGACGGCACGTTCCGCTTCGACGAAGTGCCGGCGGGCACTTATCTCGTCGTTGTCGAGATTCCCGCCTTCGGCACGGCAAGCGACTCGGTCACCGTCACCGGCGGCGATGAGGCCGAACTCCAGCTCGAGATGCGCCACGGAACGCACTTCGACGAGGTCGTGGTCACCGCGACCGGCGATCTGCGCCGCGCCTCCGAGCTGGCGAATCCCGTGTCCGTGCTGTCCGGACCGGACCTCCAGTTGCGCCTCGGCGCGACGTTGGGCGAAACACTGGAGGGCGAACCCGGCGTGTACTCGACGGCGTTCGTCCCCGGCGCCGGCCGGCCGATCATTCGCGGCCTCACCGGCGGCCGGGTGCGCGTCATGGAGAACGGAGTCGACACCGGCGACGCCTCCGTTGTCAGCGCCGACCACGCCGTGACCTTCGAGCCGGCGCACGCCGCGCAGATCGAGATTCTCCGCGGCCCCGCAACGCTCCGCTTCGGTTCAGAGGCGATCGGCGGCGCCGTCAACGTGGTCGACGGACGGATTCCGAGCGAGAGGCCAGTCAGCGCACTGAAGGGCACGATCGATCTTCGCGGTGGGTCCGTGGCCGACGAGCGCATGGGCGCGATCCATCTGAACGGCGGCGGCGGCGATTGGGCCTGGCACCTGGGCGCGGTCAGCCGGGAGACCGATCCCTACGAGATCCCAGGCTACGCCCAAGTCGAAGAGGAGCACGACGATCACGACGATGACCATGACGATGACCACGACGAGGACCACGAGGACGAGGACCACGACGACGAGGACCACGACGACGAGGACCACGACGACGACCACGATGAGGACCACGACGAACACGAAGACGAGAACACCTTCGGAATGGTCCCGAACACGGACCTGATGACCGAGAGCGGTCGCTTCGGCTTCACGCGGTTCTTCGGCGATCGTGGCTCGATCGGCATCTCGGTCAGCGGCTTCAACACCGACTACGGGCTTCCGCCCGGCGCCCACGCCCACGGGCATGGCCACGAGGACGAGCACGACGACCACGACGACGATCATGACGAGGACCACGACGACGACCACGACGACGACGAGGACCACGACGACGATCACGACGACGAGGAGGATCACGACGAGGACGAGGACCACGACGAGGACGAGGACCACGACGACGAAGACCACGACGACGACCACGACGACGACCACGACGACCACGGGGAAGAAGAGGAAGTCCCCGTTCGTGTCGACATGAAGCAGCGTCGGGTGGACCTGCGGGCCGAGGCCCTGCCGCAGGCGGGCGCCTTCGAGCGCATCGAGGTCCGGATGGCGGGAACCGACTACGAGCACGTCGAGCTCGAAGGTCCCAACGTCGGCACGACCTTCTCCAACGAGTACCTCGAGACCCGGCTGGAGATGTTCCAGCGCGAACGCGGCCGCAGCCGCGGCTCCGTCGGCCTCCAGTACACGGACCGCGATCTCGCCGCCATCGGCGAGGAGGCGTTCGTGCCGCCTACCCAGTCACAGGGATGGGCGCTCTTCACTTCGCAGGAAATCGAGGCCGGCGACGTTCGGTGGCAGTTCGGGGCCCGCTTCGAGCAGCTCGACCACAACCCGGTGAGCTCCCGCGGCACGTCGCACGACGGCGTGTCCGCCTCAGCCGGCCTGGTCTGGGACGCCGACACCGACTGGACGCTCGGCGTCTCGGTCGCACGGTCGGTTCGCCTGCCCGCGGCGGAGGAGCTCTACTCCGACGGCCTGCACGTCGCCACCCTGAGCTACGAGATCGGCGATCCGAACCTGAGCAACGAGATCGGCACCGGCTTCGACGTGTCGTTGCGCCGGACGGAAGGACCAGTCACCGGCGAACTAACGATCTTCCGTCAGAGCTTCAGCGACTTCATCTACCAGCAGTTCACCGGTGAAGAGGAAGCCGGCTTCGCCGTGCTTCGCTCCTACCAGGCCGACGCCTCCACCGAGGGCGCCGAACTCCGGCTCCGGCTGGAGCTGCTCGACCGGAACGACCATCACCTGCACATCCAGGTGTTGGCCGACACCGTCGACGCCGAACTGGACGCGGGCGGCAACCTGCCGCGAATCCCGCCGATGAGCTTCGGCGCCGGCCTCCACTACCACGGCCACCACTGGCGCGCCGCGGTGGAAGGTCGCTGGTTCGACGACCAGAACGACGTCGCGGAACTGGAGACGTCAACCGAGGGCTACACGATGGTCAACGCTCACGTCGGCCGCCGTTTCATCCTCGGCAACCAGATCCTCGACGTGCTCCTGCGGGGCCGCAACCTGACGGACGAGGATGCACGCGTGCACACGTCGTTCCTGAAGAACTTCGCTCCGATTCCGGGCAGGGACGTGACGCTCTCCGCCCGGTTCTGGTTCTGAGTCCGGTTCAGCAGTCCCACTCGCCGCTGGCGATCGTCAACGCCCTCGCGTTGACGATCGCCACGCTGCTCACTGCCTGGGACGCGGGCTGCCACGACCACGACGCGCCGGCGGCGAGCAACGCCTGGAGCGCGATCGACCACGAGGCCGAGGCCACCGGGGCCACGAACCACGCCAGCCTCGGCAACGCCGCGGCGCCGCACGAACACTCCTGCGTCGCCTGCAGGACCGCAGGCTCCAAGCCCAACGAAGTCGGCAGGAGCTCCGTTGCGAGGCCGCTCGACCTGGCTACGGGCGTGGCAAGGCCGGAGAGCGACGGCAGCGCGAGGCGCGGCGAGTCCAGGCCGCAGGCCGCTCGCGGCCCGCCCCCAGGCTGAGTCGACGGCGGCTCCGACGCACGCGAAGCGCGAAGCGTCGGAGCCACCGGAAGGCAAACGAGGCGTAACCGCCCCACGTCGGGGCGGTGCCGACGCCGCCATCGCGGTCAGCCATGGCTGATCGCACGGAATCGCAGCATTGAGCGGCCGACGAGTTCGGCGCGCCGCCGCTGCGGAATCCGCAGCCAGCGCCAGAACACCCCTCGACTCGGACTGAACTACCCAGGAACTCCAAACCATGCTCGCTACCTTCACCACGTTCTCGAACTCCCATCCGCGATGCCGGCTCCGGTGGCCCCAGGCAGCGACGGCCGCCGCTCTCTGCGCCCTCTTCCTCCTTCTGACTCCGCCCACAGCCAACGGTCAGGCGACGGGATCCGTCGCCGGAACGGTCAGCAGCCCCGGCGACGCCGGCATCTCGCTCGCCGTCGCCCGACTCGATGAGCTGTCCCTTAGCGCCCCGGTGGCAGCGGACGGGACGTTTCGTTTCGACGCCGTGCCTCCCGGCACGTATCTCCTGGTCGTCGACATCCCGTCGGTCGGTCGGACCAGCCAGTCGATCACCGTGGAGGCCGACCGGGAGACGACCGTCGAGCTGGATCACGATCACGTCACCCACTTCGACGAAATCGTCGTGACCGCCTCCGGCGATCTCCGGAACGAGTCCGAGTTGCCGAACGCGATCTCCGTGTTGGGCGGCGCTGATCTGCAACTGCGCACGGGGGCGACGCTGGGCGAGACCCTGGCGGGGGAACCGGGGTTGTCCTCGAGCGCGTTCGTGCCGGGAGCGGCGCGGCCGGTCATCCGCGGCCTGTCGAGCGCCCGTGTTCGGGTGCTCAACGGCGGCATGGGAACGGGCGACGTTTCCGTAGAGAGCGCCGATCACGCGATCACGTCCGACCCGCTCCTGGCCGATCAGATCGAAGTGCTGAGAGGTCCGGCCACGCTCCGCTACGGCTCTGGCGCCATCGGCGGCGCGGTGAACGTCGTCGACGGCCGCATTCCAGCCAACCGGGCGGCAAAACCCTTCGGCGGCAGGATCGACCTCGTCGGGGGTTCGGTAGCCGGCGAGAGGACGGGCGCGCTCCAGCTCAATGGCGGCGCCGGCGAATGGGCCTGGCACATCGGGACCGTCAGCCGGACGGCCGATCCGTATGAGATCCCAGGCTACGCCCGCCTCGAGGAAGACCACGACGAGCACGACGACAACGAAGACCACGGCCACGAAGACGAGGACGACGACGACCATGGCCACGAGGACGACCACGACGACCACGGCCACGAAGACGACGGCCACGACGAGCACGAAGAGGAGAACGCCTTCGGCATCGTCCCGAACACCGACCTGAGGACCGAGAGCGGCCGCTTCGGCTTCACCCGCTTCTTCGGTGACCGCGGTTTCCTTGGCGTCTCGTTCAGCGGTTTCAGCACCGACTACGGCATTCCTCCCGGCGCCCACAGCCATGCGCATCACGACCACGGCGAAGACGAGCACGAGGACGAGGACGACCACGAGGACGACCACGAGGACGAGCACGACCACGAGGACGAGCACGACCACGAGGACGAGCACGACCACGAGGATGAGCACGACCACGGCCACGAGGACGAGCACGGCGAGGACGAGGAGAACATTCGCCTCGACATGAAGCAGCAGCGCGTCGACCTCAGAAGCAGCGTCTACATGGCCGCGTCCGCCTTCGAGAGGTTCGACGTGCAGATGTCCGGAACGGACTACGAGCACGTCGAGTTCGAGGCCGGCCACACCGGCGTCCTCTACACGAACGACCTCTTCGAGACCCGGGTCGAGATGTTCCAGCGCCAGCGGGGCGCCAGCCGGGGCAGCGTCGGTGTGCAGCATGTGAACCGCGATCTCGCCGCCATCGGCGCCGAGGCCTTCATCCCCCCGACCCACTCGAACACCTGGGCAGCCTTCACCAACCAGGAGATCGAAAGGGGCTCGGTCCGCTGGCAGTTCGGCGCCCGCTTCGAACAGGCCGAGCACAATCCGGCGAACGGACCGGCCTGGTCCGGCGACGGCGTCTCCGCGTCAGCCGGCATGGTCTGGACGGCCGGAGAGGCCTGGAACCTCGGCCTGTCCGCGTCCCGCTCAGTTCGTCTCCCCAGCCCGGGAGAGCTGTTCTCGGACGGCGCTCACATACCCACCCGGACCTTCGACATCGGCGATCCCGATCTCGACCAGGAAATCGGCGCCGGTCTGGACCTCACCCTGCGCAAGGACAAGGGAATCCTCCAGGGAAAGTTGACCTTCTTCCGGCAGGACTTCCAGGACTTCATCTACCACGCGTTCACCGGCGCGGAGATGGCGGGCTTCCCGGTCGTCCGCTACAGCCAGGCCGACGCGATGATGACCGGCGCCGAGCTCCACGCGCGGATCGAGCTCGCGGAATGGAACGGGCATGACCTGCACATGGAGATCCTGGGCGACACCGTCGACGCCGATCTGGACGAAGGCGGCAACCTGCCGAGGATTCCGCCCATGAGTCTGGGCGCCGGCCTCCACTACCACGGCCACGACTGGCGGGCAGCGGTCGAGTGGCGCTGGGTCGACGACCAGAACGACGTCGCACAGCAGGAAACGCCCACCGACGGCTACACGATGCTGAACGCCCACATCGGCCGGCGCTTCACGCTGAAGGACGAGATCGTCGACGTGCTCCTGCGGGGCCGCAACCTGACCGACGAGGAGGCGCGCGTGCATACGTCCCTCCTGAAGACGTTCGCGCCCTTGCCCGGGCGTGACATCACGCTGTCGCTCCGCTACTGGTTCTAGGCCCTGGAAACCCGGGTGGCGCGTCTCGCGCCACCCGGGACTCGCACTGTGGCCCAGACGAGCCACCATCCTGATGAGCTATGGTCCGGCTCGTATCGATCCCTCAAGTAAAGGAGTTACCGATGCGCGCCAACAAGGCCCGTGACGGAGCCTGCCCGCGGTGGCCGGCGATGTTCGTCCTCGTCTTCCTGCTCGCGGTCGCGACGGCCGGCGCCCAGGTGCCCGCCGGGGCGCCGGACGACGTGGGAATGTCCTCGGAACGTCTCGACCGAGTCGGCGAGATGATCCAGCGCGCCATCGACGCGAAGCAGATCTCGGGCGCCGTCACCGTCGTCGCGCGGCGCGGCCGCGTCGCCCACTTCGAGGCGCGGGGCCTCATGGACATCGAGGCGAACGCCCCGATGCGCAAGGACGCCATCTTCCCGATCGCCTCGATGACGAAGCCGGTGACCGGCGTCGCCATCCTGATGCTCGTCGAAGAGGGCAAGATCCGCCTTGCGGATCCCGTGTCCCGCTTCGTTCCGGAGTTCAAGGAACCGAAGGTCGCGATACGGCGATCGGATTCCGCGGGCGAGGAAGGCGACATCTACACCGTGCCCGCGAAGCGCGAGATCACGGTGCATGACCTGATCACCCACACATCGGGGCTCGGCAGCGGCGGCGTGGCAAGCGAGGCGACGTCACGCATCGCGCCTCGAGACGAGACCGGCACCGTAGCGGACTGGGCGGCCGCGCTCGGAGCGGCCCCCCTCGACTTCCAGCCAGGCACCCGCTGGGCGTACAGCGGGCTGGCGGGGATCGACACGCTGGGGCGCATCGTCGAGGTCGCCTCGGGGCTGACGTTCGACGAGTTCCTGCGGCAGCGGGTCTTCGAGCCCCTGGGGATGAAGGACACCGCCTTCAACGTGCCGGAGGACAAGAAGCAGCGCGTCGTGACGCTCTACCGCCGCACCCCCGACGGCCTCGAGCTCCGTGCGGTGCCGGCGTGGGTGGCCACGACGACGTTGCACGGAGGTGGCGGCGGTCTCTGGTCGACGGCCGAGGACTACCTGCAGTTCGCCCAGATGCTGGTCAACGGCGGGGAGCTGAACGGCACGCGGCTGCTGGGCTCCCGGACCGTCGCTCTCATGGCGTCGAATCACGTCGGTGACCTGTACGAGAAGGCGGGGAGGGTCGGCGGCAGCCCCGGGAAGGGCTTCGGACTGACCGTGGACGTCGTGCTCGACGGCGTCGCGGCGCGCGGCGACCACCGCTCGACGGGCAGCTTCGGCTGGGGCGGCGCCTTCGGCACCACCTACTGGGTCGATCCCAAGGAGGACCTGACCGCGGTCCTGATGGTGCAGACGCCCGGCGGTCCGCTCCGGGTCGACTTCCAGAACGCCGTGATGCAGGCGATCGTCGACTGATGGGGGCCGCTCGGCGCGACCCGCATCGTGGACCAGCCTTGAGTACCCCGGATCGGATGATCCGAACCCTGGTCGCGTCGGCCGGTGTCCTCGTGATGGCGTCCACCCTGGCGGCGCAGGAAGGCGAGTGGCCGTACTTCGGTGGCGACCGCACCTTCAAGCGCTACTCGCCGCTCGACCGGATCGACGCCTCGAACGTCGGCGATCTACGCATCGTGTGGCGGCGGCCGGGTCTGGAACCGGAGCTCAAGGAGGAGTTCCCCGGGCTGCGTCCGGGCAACAACCTGCGGTCGACGCCCATCATGGTCGAAGGTCGCCTCTTCCTGACCAACCTCGTCGGCCTGCTGCGCGCCGTCGACCCGGCGACCGGCGAGACCTTGTGGTCCCAGGCGCCGTTCGAGCCGACGATCGAGGAGGCGCGCGGCTCGAACCCGCGAGGCGTCGACCTCTGGACCGACGGCGAGCAGAAACGACTGTTCCTCGCACGCGACAACTACCTGTACTCGGTCGACGCCTCGAGTGGCGAGCTCGACGGCGACTTCGGCGACCAGGGGCGCGTCAGCATCCGCCTACCGGGACCGCTGGCCGGCGACTTCACCTGGACGGCCGGGCCGATCGTCGTGGGCGATGTCGTCGTGGTGGCCGGATTCACCGGAGGCGCCGGCGACGGCGGCAGCAAGAAGGAGGCGACGCCGGAGGATGTTCGCGGCTACGACGTCCGCACGGGCCGCCGGCTGTGGACGTTCCACGTCGTACCGCGGCCGGGCGAGCCGGGCAATGAGACCTGGGGCGACGGCTCGTGGGAGTACTCGGGTGACCTCGGATCGTGGTGCTGCCTGTCGGCCGACGAGGAGTTGGGACACGTCTACGTCCAGCTCTCGGCTCCGACCGCCGCGTACTACGGCGGCCACCGGCCCGGCGACAACCTGTACTCGAACGCACTCGTGGCGCTCAACGCCAGGACGGGCGAGCGGGTCTGGCACTTTCAGATGGTCCGCCACGACGTCTGGGAATGGGACACAGTCGGTCCGGCGACCCTCGGCGAGATCACGGTCGACGGGAGGCGCATCGACGCCGTCATGCAGCCCTCGAAGACCGGCTTCCTCTACGTCTTCGATCGCCGTACCGGAGAGCCGGTGTGGCCGATCGAGGAGAGGGCCGTGCCCGGCTCACGGGTCCCGGGGGAGCGGCTGTCGCCGACCCAGCCATTCCCGACGAAGCCGCCGCCCTTCGACCGCCAGGGATTCTTGGAGGACGACCTGATCGACTTCACGCCGGAACTCCGGGTGCGGGCCCTGGAGCTCGTCAAGCCCTTCCGGCTCGGGCCGATGTTCACGCCGCCCGGCCTGCTGGACGACGAGCAGGGGAAGATCGGCACCCTGACGAATCCGGGATGGTGGGGAACGGGGAACTGGCACACCGGCGCCTTCGATCCCGAGACCGGCGTCTACTACGCCGTGTCCCACACCTGGCCGAGCGTGTACTCCTTGACACAGCCGGAAGGCAGCGACGCGACGCTCGGCTACGTGGTCGGCTACGACACTCCCGATGTACCGACCCTCGACGGACTCCCCATCGTGAAGCCGCCCTATGGCCGGATCACCGCGATCGACATGCATCGCGGCGAGCACGTGTGGATGGCGGCCAACGGCGACGGGCCTCGAGACCATCCCCTGCTCGAGGGCCTCGACGTGCCGCCCCTGGGAGTCGCCGGGCGGCCGGCGCCGCTGGTGACGAAGACACTGCTCTTCATCGGTGAAGGCAGCGACGCCATCCCCGGCATCGAGGGAGAGGAAGGCCTCTACTGGGGCAGGAAGTTCCGCGCCTACGACAAGGCCACGGGCGAGGTGGTGTGGGAGACGGAGCTGCCCTCCGGCACCACCGGTGCGCCGATAACCTACCTGCACGAGGGTCGCCAGTTCATCGTCGTCGCGATCGGCGGCAACGGGTCCCCGGCGGAGTTCGTGGCCTTCGGCCTGTAGCTGAACCGAATCCCGTCCACCCAGGAGACACCCATGAAGAGAAGAGTCCTGATCATCCTCTGTGCAACCGTCCTCGGGAGTTCCATGATGGCCGCAAGCGATGAAACCGTTCGGCCGGCGAAGATCAGCAAGCCGGACCTCGGCGGCAGGATCTTCGAGCGCCCGGACGTGGTCGAACAGACCCACGCCGACGGCCACGTGACGCAGACGGCCACCTCGCTGGTCTCGAGCGACAGGAGCTTCTCTTCCGGCATGTACAAGTCCGGAAAGACCCGGATCGAGATCACCCAGCCCTACGGCGTCGACGAGTTCATGTACTTCCTCGAGGGCGGCGTCACTCTGACTTCCTCCGACGGAACGGAGCTCGTGATCAACGCCGGGGAGGCCGTGACGATCCCGAAGGAGTGGACCGGAGTCTTCGAGACGGACGGCTACACGAAGATCTGGGTCATCTATTCGCCGCGGGAGTAGACGGCCGCCGAGGGCACGAAACAAACAGCATCCGCGGACGGAGCGTGTGACAGGATGACCGGCATCATGGACATACAAACCGCTACCGAAACGCTCCCCGATGGAACGCCCACCGCGGTCTCCATCGAGATCCGACCCCTGACCCCGCATATCGGCGCGAAGATCGAGGGGGTCGACCTGTCCCGGCCGCTCTCGCAGGCGCAGAAGGACGAGATCAGGCGGGCCTGGCTGGACTGGCAGGTGCTGGTCTTCCGCGACCAGGAGCTCACCCGCGAGCAGCACAAGGACTTCGGCCGGTCCTTCGGCCCGCTGCACGTCCACCCGCTGCACACGAGCGCCGAGTACAAGGGCGGGCACGACCCGGAGATTCTCGTCATCAAGACCACCCAGAAGTCGAAGTACACGTCGGGCGACGGCTGGCACACCGACGTGTCCTGCGACGAGAAACCGCCGATGGCGTCGATGCTCTACATCAAGGAGATTCCCGAGTGCGGGTCGGGGGGCGACACGCTATTCGCCGACATGTACCGCGCCTACGAAACGCTCTCGGAGCGGATGCAGCAGTTTCTCGAGGGTCTGGTGGCCGTGCACGACGGCGCGCTGCCCTACATCGGAAAGTACGGCTACGCGGCGCCCGACGGAAAGCAGTACCCAAGGACCGAGCACCCCATCGTAATCCGCCATCCCGAGACCGGCCGCAAGGCCCTGTTCGTCAACAGCGGCTTCACCTCGCACATCCGCCACATGCGTCGATGGGAGAGCCGGGGCCTGCTCGACATGCTCTTCAGGCACATCGCCACCACGGTCTCCCTCACCTGTCGCGTGCGCTGGGAGCCCAATACGCTCACCCTCTGGGACAACCGCTGCACCCAGCATCACGCCGTGTGGGACTACTACCCGCAGTCGCGCTTCGGCGAGCGGGTCTCGATCGTGGGTGACCGGCCAGTCGCCTAGCAGGGCCGCCGGAGCTACTTCGGAGGCGTTGGGGGATTGGCCGTCCGGTCCATAACGCTGAAGCGGCCCTCAGTCAATGATGGATCGCGAACTCGTTGATCCCGATCGCGTTTCGAAGATCCGCCGAGCGAAGATCGAGCTCTTCGCCCAGGGGGATCCCGGTTCCATCGGCGATGCGAACCATGCGCTGGAAGTTCGCGATGACGGCGGCAGCGTCGACGACCGCCGCATCGCCCAACGACCGCCGGACGGCTTCGCGGGCCCGTGTCACCTCCGGTGACCGGGCAACCACCGCATCCGCGTAGGCGATCAACTCCGCGCCAAACGCCACCCCGGCCACCTCATCGCTGGCGCCCCTGGTGATCGCCTCGAAGTCCACCTCGCTGCCCTGACTGCTCGCACGGAGCATCTGTGCGTGTGCGGTCGTTCAGTAGAAACACTCGTTGAGGGCGGATACGCGGCCGGCGACCAACTCGGTCTGCCGACGGTCCAGGCTGTAGCCGGACCTCGGGTTGTGACCCACGATGTAGAAGGGAAACAGAAGATCGAGCAGATTGCGCACGGCATCGGGCACGAGGGACATCGCCCGAATCACGTTCGGTACGAAACGACGGGAAGCGGGAAGCCGAGCGTAGAGGTCGGTTTCGTTCTCACCCTCGCCATCGTTGGGAATCATGGGAACCCAGGCGCCGTCGTCGACGGCCTCCGCGGGTCGGTAGCGGGTTGGCTCACCGGCCCGCACCTCCGGGAGCGGAAGCAGCGGGATCTCCAGAGCGTCGCAGAAGGCGTCGATCCCCATCACCGTGGACACGATGCTGACGATCTCGACGTAGGCCTCATCCGTCAGGCCGGCAGCGTTCCATTCGCGAACGGCTTTCTCACTGAGGCGGGCGGCGTCGGTCGTGAGCCGGTGGGTCGCTTCGATGGCGACCGTAGGCAGGTCGCTCGCGATCTCATGCACTCCCTGTACGGCGTAGGGACTGAGCGCCTCCCTTCGATCCGCGCACAGGCGACAGTCCCGCGCGGAACGAACCTCCGCGACGAACGCTGCGCGTTCCGAGCCGGTCCACCAGTTTCCGGGCCTCCCGAGGAACTCCCAGGCCTTGCGCGTCGCCTGCTCCAGGTCCGGGCGGATCGGGTACGGCGCCTCACCAAAGATCGCTCTCGTCATCGCGTCATGCTGATGGTCGGAGAGCCTACTTCCGTCGATCGATCATCTTCTTGAAGTGGGCGGCACCGTTCATCTCCGGTACCCGTCCAACCCCCGGGCCCATGTCCGGCAGGACCGGGAAACCGGCTTCGACCCGGAAGTCGAAGCTCCGCGACTGAGGCAGACCGCACTCCACGTCGTCGCAGGCCTGCCAACGGACCCTGCCGCTGATTTCTACATGGCGCTTGCCGTCGGCCTTCTGCATGGCCCTGCCGTTCTGTGCGATCGGTAGCCGCAGCACCACGTCGCCCTCGTAGACCTCGAGGGTGTCGCCGGACCCGGCGAGGGTCAGCCTGGAAGTAGGCGGCGCAACCAGCGTGCGGCTGATGATGCCGGGTGCGTCGTCGACTTCGATCGTGGCGGCCACGAGGCCGTCCGGTACCGGCTCGCCGTAGAGATGCTGCCCTTCCGGTACCCGGAAGGTCGCGACGATCTCGTGAAGGACGCCCGAGAGCAACCGGTCGGCGTCGAGGCGCACGTCGACACTCACCTCCTCCGCCGGGCTGACCGCGGGCTCCACCTCGAACCTCCGGCCGAGAGCCGCGGCGAGGAGCTGCTCGGAGCCGAACCTCGCACCGAAGTTGCGGTCGAAGAACTTCGCGACGATCATGCCCTCGGCATCGATCGCGTAAGCCCCGGGGAAGGGGATCCCGTACCAGGGGTGCTCGTCCGGCGGGATCAGCGTGTTGAGGATTCCGAAGGCGCGAATCACCTCGCTGTTCGGGTCCGAGAGCATGGTGAACGTGACCCCCATGGCCTTCGAATAGTCCGCGAGCGCATCGACCTCGTCATAGGTCAGGGTGTAGAGCTTCACTCCGGCGGCATCGAAAGCGGCCATCCCCCGCTCCAGCTCGACCAGCTGGGTTCGACAGGGGGGTCACCACACGGCCGATCGGGAGAAGACCAGGACCGCCGGTTGACCGCCGCGGTCCGCGTGCAGGTTGACCGAGCGACCATGTTGGTCGACCGCGACCACCTCGGGCAGTCGCGTGCCGACCTCGGGACCGGTCGGAAAGTCGCTGACCGGAATGCGACGGGACCGGGTGTTCGGCGCCACCGGCATGAGGAAGCCGTCGGCGTCGTCGAAGTAGCCGGGAGGCCCGGCCTCACCGCCCCGCGTATCTACCTTGATCTCCATTCGGAGACTGTACAACGCGACCAGCAACAGCATCCCCGGACGGACCGTGTGACAGGATGACCGGCCTCATGACCGGTGTGGGGCTACTACCCGCAGTCGCGCTTCGGCGAGCGGGTCTCGATCGTAGGTGACCGGCCGGTCGCTCAGCAGGGCCGCCACGGCGGCCGCCAGGGGTAATCTCAAGGCGCTCGGCCGGAGCCTGACCAGTTCGCCCGCCGTCCTCACGGACCGGGACAGGGAGGGACGCACCCTCCTTGACCTGGCCTGCCGGGCGGCAACCTGCGACATCGCGATTCCCCTGGAGGCGGGTACAGCGGAACAGCATGCCGCCGTCGACCTGATCCTCGCCGCCGGGGCCGATCCGGCGACGGCCGACAACGACGGCTGGACGCCGCTTCACACCGCGGGCATGGCGGGCCACGCCGACCTGGCACGCCGGCTCGTGGCGGCGGGCGCGCCAGTGGACGCGGACGCGTACGGCAAGAACGGCGGCTCGGCCCTGTCCTACGCGCTCTTCTACGCCAAGCCGTACATGGGCGAGGCCCTGACCCCGATCTACCCGGACAACCTGCGGGCCGCAGCGTCCCTCGGCCGGGACGTCAGCCGGTTCGTCGGCGCCGACGGCGAACTCACGGCGGCAGCCCGCGCGGGGCTGGGCTTCTACGCCCCGGTCTTCTTCCCGACCTGGGACCGGACGCTTTCCCGCCAGGAAGTGCTCGACGAAGCGCTGTCCTGGGCCGCCCGCAACAACCAGTGCGGCTCGATCGAATCTCTCGTCGAGCTGGGCGCCAACGTGAACGCGAATCCGTTCCGGGGCACACCGCTGCTCTGGGCCTGCTACAGCGACAAGGTCGAGGCCGCCGCCTGCCTGCTCGATCTCGGCGCCGACCCGGATCTCCGGCACGACTTCGGCGGCGAAGGCCACGGAGTCCAGGCCGTCGCGATGCACCTCGCGGCCCAGCACAGCGCGCTCAGGTGTATCGACCTGCTGCTCGACCGCGGCGCCGACCCGGCGATCGCCGACGCCAGGTACGACGCGACGCCCCTGGAGTGGGCGGAAGAGTGCGGCGCGGCCGATGCCGCCGAGCTACTGCGATGTCGAACCTAGCGTTTGCCCGGACTAGCCGAGCCCGCCGTGGCGCACTTGTCCTTGCGGAGCGTCTCGCGAGCCGCGGACTTCAGCCGCTGAGCTTCGCGAGACGAACCAGAGGCCCTTCGAAGATGTGCTTGCTCGTAGGCTCTCAGGATCTCGCGCTCCTCAGCGTCGAGTGCTCCTGAATCGAGCTTCGTCGTGCGTTCGGTCATTGCTCGTCACTCTATCCAGCGAGCAGGTCCGGCCCTTCTTCATCAACTCGGCGGGTCGGCGCCGGCCCTCTCTTGACAGAATGGACGGTGGGCAAGCAGAAACTCGATGTTGGGACGCAGTATGAGCGGTTCCGAGCCATGGGTCCGTCGGATCGGCCACTTGGCGGCTCTCGCTGTCGCGCAGGGCATCCTGCTGGCGGCGTGCGCGGACTCGCGTGGCGTTGCCTGGCCTACGGGCGAGATTCGGGCCTCGGGTTCTGCGACCGTTTCGGCAGAGGCGGATGTCGCTGTTCTGTCTCTGGGAGTTGGAGCAGTGCGGTCAACCGTCGGCGACGCTCGCAACGCCGCCGCACACTCCCTCTCCGCACTCGTCACGGCCCTTGGCGCCGCCGGCGTCGACGAATCGGACTTCCGAACAGCGTCCTTTCAGATTCAGCCACGGTACCGGTACAGAGACGACGAGGAGGAGTTCGTCGGGCACGAGGTCTGGCACTTCCTCGAAGTAACCGTTCGTGACGTCCCCGCGGCCGGTGACATCATCGACAGGGCGGTCGCCGCTGGCGGCGCTTCCATCCGCGTTCAGAATGTCGATTTTCGAGTTGAAGACACACCAATGCTGGAGCGCGAAGCGCGAAGCCTTGCCATCCAGAACGCGACGGAGAAGGCCGACTTCTATGCGTCGCAGTTGGGGGTCAACCGCGGCCCGATCCTCTCCCTATCCGATCACGTCGGAGTCGCTGGTCCGGGGCGAGGAGTTAGCTACTTCGCGGTGGAGGCTGAGTCCCGCGGGACTCAGTTCTACGCCGGCCCGGTAAGAGTCAACGCTCACGTGGAGATGGTCTTCGCGATCGAATAGTGCCTCCTAGTCCTAGTAGCGGCGATCATCGGCCACTACCTCCCCGGATCAAGGAGCGGATGACGCGGGAAGCTTCGCCGACATGGACGTGCTGATCCTCGGCGTGATCCGATCCGGAGCCTGAGCCGGAGCTGACGGTCCGATGGGACGGGACAGCGACGACGGCGTTTCACAGCCCCTGAACCGGCAGCCAGCGGCGTCTCTGCGCTGCGGCCTGCTGGTGTTCCTGTTCTCGCCGGCGTCCTGGTCGGCGGGGCGGGCCACGATCTGGCGACATGGTCCTGCCGCTGGCGCTATACTCCGCGGCTCGACAGCGGTCGGCACCGCAGCCACGGCCCGAATCCGCGTCCCCATCGTCTAGCCAGGTCAGGACTCCAGCCTTTCAAGCTGGCAACACGGGTTCGAATCCCGTTGGGGACGCCATCGCGCCGGCCGGCGCGATGGCGTCCCCAACGGGATCTCGGCGGCGCGGCCGAGCATTTGGCCGGGAGTCTCGAAGCTCTGTCAGGCAGCTCGGTGAGGTCGCTGACCGAAGTCCCCTGCCAAGATGCCCCGTATCGAGAGATCCTCGTCGAGCTCTGGCCAGTGGAGGCCGAAGGGAGAGAGTTCGATCCGTTCGAGCTCCGCGTCCGTCCCGCCTTCGAGTCGCGGATTCCCGACCACGGGAAAGGCCAGCTCCAGGCCGCTGGCCAAGATCACGCGGATCTTCCCGTCTTCATGCGAAGCGGAAACGGGGCTATCGATCGAAGTGCCCATGCTGACTGCTCGCCTCAGTTCCACCAGGGCTTGTCGTTGTACGCGCGCACGTCCAGCTCGAAGGTCCAGGTGGATCGATGTTGCCGGACGAGATGGAGGTAGGTCTCCGCCACCTGCTCGGGCAGGATGAGGCCATCGACCGCTCCCTTCGTGCTCCGGAGGGCTTCGTAGCGCTCCGGTCCGAGCATCTTGCCCAGCGTGTCCGGTGCGTCCACCGAGCCATCGACGAGCACGTGCGCCACGTGGATTCCCTTTGAGGAGAACTCGGCGTTCAGGGTCTGGCAGAGCAGGCGTCGCCCGCCCATCGCGGCCGCGTGGGAGTGCTGCCCGGCGTTGCCGCGCGCCGCGGCCGTGGCGGAGGTGACGATCAACGTTCCGTGGCCACGCTCGACCATGCGGGGCAAGAGCACGGAGGCCGTCCGGAAGAGGCCGAACGTCGCCATGCGCCAGCCGAGTTCGAAGGCTTTGTAGCTGGTATCGCTGAGCTCCCGATTGCCGATCTGGGCGCCGAGGTTGTAGATCATCACCTCGATCGGGCCGATCTCCTCCTCCACCTGGACAATCTGATCCTCGATGACGTGGTCCTTGACAGCGTTCAGGAGAAAGCCGGAGGCATCCCCGCCTTCCTCGTGAATGCCGGCGACCAACGTGTTCAGCCCGTCTTCGTCGCTCCGGCGACAGAGAACCGCGTGGTACCCCTCGCGAGCGAATCTCCTGCCCGTGGTGCCCCCGATTCCGGCGCCGGCGCCCATGACAAAGCAAACTGGTTTCGTCATTCTTCCTCCCTGCTTGGTAAGCGACTCCCAGACTGGGCCGGCGGAGCGTACCGAAACGCTGGAGCCAAGTTCGCGGTCACGTCAGATGACGGGACCGAAGGCCGCCTCGGTTACTTCCCGCCGAGCCGGTTGATCAGCGGGCGCGCCTGGATCGTGTATGTGTCCTCGAGGGCCGCAGTTCGGTGACGCTCAGCTTCCGCCCGAAGTTCGCTCGCCAGGTGTTTCTCAAGGGTCGCGTGGCTCGGGAAGTGGTTGATCCGCACCTCGTCCCACGGCCGGCCGTCGCCGATCAGGACTCCTTCGATCCTGAACCACGCCGTGGGGCGGACGCCCATCGGCCCGGCGACCGAACCGGCGGCAGCACCGTACTTCTCCATCGCCTCGCGGCCGGAGATCGCCGGCTCGGCGGAGCCTTCCTCGTACCGGGCCGTGTCGCGATAGCGAAGCACGTGGATCATTTCGAAGGGGCGGTCGTCGGCGGTCGCCGGATACGCGGGTTCCGGCGGAGTGGAGCCTTCGGGCATCGGGAGATCGATGAGATGGGACACCATGACGATCGTCCTGCCGACGCCGGCGTCCTTGTGGACCGATCGGGCCTGGAAGTCCGGCCGTTGCATCATCTGCACGAACGCCCGTCGACTCGGATAGCGAACGATGGCCACCTGGTCCCACTTCGTGCCGTCGCCCAGCCGCATCTTCTCGACCTCGGCCATGTAGACGGGCTCGGCGCCGATCTCCGCCAGGATGTCGATCGGCCGGTAGAGATTGTTGGCTTCCTCGCCAGTGAGGTCGGTCTCGCGGCCGTCGGGGTAGACCGCCTTTTCCCGGTACTTGATCAGGTTGATCATGTAGAACGGCCCGTCCTCGGCAGGATTCGCCATCCGCGCCATCTGCTCCGGGTTGATCTGGCCGAAGCTCGGGCCTGAGTCGGCGCCGGGCTGGGCGTGTGCGCCGGTCAGCGAAATCGCGAGCGCCAGGAATGCCACTGCGGTCCAACGGCTCGAATGCACTCCAGTCATCGTCGTGCTCCTTCGTTTGCGGGAATTTCGGGTTGAGTTCAGAGCCTACTTGCCGGAAGCGATCTTCTTCAGCCGCAGGTCCCTGAACTCGACGCGCATCCCCGCATCGTGGATCTGCAGGCCGATCGCGCCGCTGTCGAAACGTTCTTCGTTCGCGTTGTCGGTGAACTCGGAGGCGAGCTTTCCGTTGATGAAGAACCGGTAGTGCCGTCCCCTGGCGACGACGCGGACCCGGTTCCAGCCCTGGCGGTTGATGTCGCTTTCCGTCACCGGATCCTCGATCTCGGTGGTGTGCGTCGTTCCGTCAGGATCGATCACGAGACTCGTTCCGCGAAAGCAGGCGTACTCCTCGCGGCTGGCGAAGTGGAAGTCCCAGGCGCCGAGAACCTGCGGCCCGATCCCCAGGTGGCCGAGATCCGCGTGGTAGCCCACGAAGGGACGCTTGCCGCTTGAGTCCTTCACGGCGTGGATCTGGATTCCGCTGTTGCCGCGGCCGGGGAAACGGTAGCTCGCCTCCAGCTCGAAGTCCGTCAACTCGACATCGTCGTAGACGAGGTAGACGAGGCGGTCCACGCTGCCCCGTCCGACGATCATGCCGTCCTCGGCGGACCAGTCCGAGATCGAGTCGGCCGGCACTGCGTGCCAGCCGTCCAGCGTCTCGCCATTGAAGATGGAGACGAACTCGGCGTCGTCCTCCTGCTGTGCCGCCGCCACCGTCCACGCCGTGGCGGGCAGGAGCGCGAGCGCGACTACGACGGACTTCCACATCTTCTTCTTCACGTCTGCTAGCTCCTCCCGCCCAGGGTCGTGACGTACTTGAAGAGGTCCAGGAGCTGGGCCTGTGACAACAACGACGTCAGGCCCGTGGGCATCGGGCTTCCCGTCACACGGACGTCCTCGATGTTCTCCGCCCTGATCGTGATCAGCTCCCCGGTGGCGAGATCCTGGATCACGAGATCGCCGGCTTCTTCGCTTTCCCTCGTCCAGCGCTTGTACCCCTGGTGGATCAGGGAATCGCGGGTCGTGATCTCCAGCGCGGTGAAACCCTCCTTGATCGCGCGATTCGGCCACAGCGTCTCCTCGACGATCCGTTCGGCGGAGAGCGTCGTACCGACCGCGGTCAGGCTCGGCCCGATGACGCCACCCCGGTCGCCGACCTGGTGACAGGAGTCGCAGCCGAGGTCGACGAAGAGCACCGCGCCCCGCGCGGCATCGCCCTGCTCCGCCGCAACTTCGGCGAGGCTCTTCACGAAGCCTGCGTCATAGTCCAGCTCGAGCGCATCCGCTCCACTCGCCGTACTGAGCGCGGCCAGCAGGACGTTGTCCGAACGGCCGCTCGCGTAGAAGGAACGGAGCAGCGACTTCGCGGCATCGCGGCCGAGTCCGGCAGACTCGATCGCCGCTGTCAGAGCCGGCACGCCTCCTTCGTGGTTGAGGAACGCGACAAGCGCCCGGGTGGCCGTGGCGCCGTCCAGCCCGGGTTCCCCGAACAGCCTGACCGCCAGTTTCGCCGCCGCCCTGGAGTCGAGGGCAACGAGCGCCTCAATCGCCGAGACGCGCAGCGTGGGGGCGTGCGGCGCCTCGGCATGTGCCGCGAGCAGCTCTCGCGCCCCCTTGGCCTCGAGGTTTGCGACGGCGCCGAAAACGGCCGTCCGCACGAACTCGGGCAGCGACGCATCCCCGGCCATCGCGAGCAGATTCTCCTGCGCGTCCTCGGCCTCCCAGACCCCGGCCAGGGTGGCGGCATTGGCGCGGAGCTGGAGATTCGGGTGCCCCAGCATCTTCGCCAGACCCCAGGGGCGGGCGTACGGCTCGAGGCTTCCGGAACGCGTCGCCCTAGCGGCGGCAGCCAGGATCCGCGCATGTGCATCGGCGTCGTACTTCCCGCCGCTCACATAGCGATCCGGCATGAGGACGAACTCCTCGATCTCTTCCTCTCCGCCGACCGCCAGGAGGTTCTCGATCGCGGTCAGACGCGTATCTTCGTCGAGGTGGTAGGACAGGGCGATCCTGCGAAGGTCCGCGATCCGTTCGCTTCCCCCGGTGCGGTTGAGGATTCCGGCGAGATGGGCCGGCTCGGCGAATTCGAGGTCGCCGCGTTCGTGCGCCGCTTCCCAGTGGGGCTTGAGGTGGTGGATCGCCTGCGAAAAGACGTACTCCATCGAGTCGTCCATGGGGCGGTCGACCGCACGCGCGACCACGGTGATCGATTCCGGTCGGAGGATCGCGGCAGCCGCGGCAACGGCCTCCATGCGCACCTGCGCGTCGTCGTCTCCCACGCGCCTGGCGAGGAGCGCCAGCGGATCCTCGAGGCGGTCGTGCCAACGGCCCACGATGCGCGAAGCGAAGGCGCGTCCGCCCGGCTCCTTCGCTTCCAGCAACTTCGCCAGGACCTCCGGGGCCGGAACCTCGATCGTCGCGTAGGCGCCGACCGCTTCGAAGAGGTGGCGCTCGTACGCCGCGTCTTCCGGGTTCAGGCTCGTGACCCACCTTCCGAGCGCCGCCGCGACCTCCTCCGTGTCGCGGCGGGTGAGCTCGCGCTTCGCCTGGTAGCGCGTCCAGCGCTCGGGCGCTTCGAGGGCGGCAACGACCTCGTCCAGCGGCGCATCCAGGAGCGTCGGAGGCTTCACGAGGGGCGCCGAGGGAGAGCTGATCCGCCAGATCCGGCCGTGCGCCTTGTCGCGTGTCGGATCGCGATACTCGTCGTCCTGGTGGCAGATGATCGGGTTGTACCAGTCGACGACGTAGACCGCGCCGTCGGGGCCGACCTTCACGTCCACCGGGCGGAAGTTCCGGTGGCTGGAATGGATGAGCGGCTCTTCCCACTTCAGGGCCGCCCCTGAACCGTCGGCCGCGACGGAGAAGCGCTTGACGCGATTCGCCTGGTAATCGCCGATCGCGAAATGTCCCCGGTACTCCGGCGGCAAGTGACGACCGTCGAGATACGCGATGCCGGCGTATCCGCCGGGCGCCCCGATCGTGCCCAGGCGCCTCCGGTTGGTGGTCGGGACCTGGCCGAGCGAGAGATGGGTTACGCCGCCCGCGCCGTCGACGCTGTAGATCTGGCCCCATTCACTGAACGCGACGCCCCAGGGATTCCCCGGGCCCATGAAGTCGTCCAGCAGGGGATGCATCTGCAGCAGGCGCGGACGCAACCGGAAGAACCCGGACTGGTACAGGTCGGCGGACCCCCAGGGGGTTTCGACGCGCGATTCGATGCCGTCGCCCTGCCCCATGTACAGCTCGCCGCCGGGGCTCCAGGTGAAAGAACTGATCGTCTGGTGGCTATCGCCCGTTCCGAATCCGCTGAGCAGAACGCGCCGGGTATCGGCTCGTCCATCGCCGTCCGTGTCCTTCAGAAACAGCAGCTCGCCATGGTGCCCGACGTAGACGCCGCCGTCGCCGAGCTCCATCGCCGTCGGAATGCTCAGCCCCTCCGCGAAGACGGTCGAGCTCTCCGCGACACCGTCCGAGTCGGCATCCTCCAGCACGATGATCTTGTCGTTCGGAACGTCCCCGGGAAAGACATGCGGATACGTCGTCGAGACGGTCACGTACGCGCGGCCGGCCGTGTCCCAGCGAATCGCAATCGGGTTGGTGAGGCCGTCCGCCTCCGACGCAAAGAGATTGACCTCCATGCCGTCCGGCACGGTGAACGAAGCGAGCTCCGCTTCGATGTCCGCGTCCGGATGGGCGAAGAGCTCTTCCGGCTCGGGGCGCCTGTGCCCCGGATCCGCACCGCCGTTGGCCACGGTCCAGACGCGCTCTTCCGCGCTCTCGATCAGGCCGACAAGCTGCTGCCACTCCTCGCGGAAGGTGAGATAGCCATGGCTCGACTGGGTGAAGCGCCGGGTCGAGTCGTCGCCGAAGAGCAGCTTCCAGTTGGCGGGACGCCAGTAGTCGAACCACAAGCGCTGCTTTTCCGTGACCGCCGCATGAAGCGTGCTCAACCGGTCCCAGGACGGGACGTCGAAGCCGAGCTTCTCCGCGATCGTCTCGGAGACGTGCCGTAGCGACTCCGCCTTGAGATGCATGCCGTTTTCCGTCAGGCCCGGCTTCGCATCCGAGAAGAGGTCGACGAAGAGGAGGCCTCGCTCCGCGGCGATCTTCCTCGTTGCCCGGACGTACCGCGCAAGGGACCGGTTGTGGTGCGAGATGTCCGGCAGGGATTTGCGTGCCGGTTTCTCGAAGGGTGTCGGAGACACGAGCACGACCTGGTCGGCGTGCTTCAGGAATCCGTCGATCAGCGCGTCGTATGCCGACCTGAACGACTCGAGCCCTTCGGCCCCCGTCATCGATTCGGGTTTGCCGTACTGCGCGATGACAACCGTCGTGCCGACCCGTTCGAGCTGAGCGTCCCAATCGCCGAAGCCGTCCTCGCGCCAGCGTTCCAGCGAGGAGCCCTGCCGGAAGACGGTGTCCGCTTCCCAGGAGAGATCGCGGAAGGTGGGCCGAACGTCGGCGAACGCGTCCGTCAGGATGGTCTCGAGAAAGCCCGCGCGCTGCAGATACACCATGTCGGTGCCGCCGGTGAGCACGACAACCTCGTCCTCCGCCAGGTCGAACGGAGGCGGCGCCTGCGTGCAGCTCGCCAGGAACGTTCCCGGCAGGAGCAAGGTCATGCACAGCAGGGCGCGGGACGGTCTTGGCATCATTGGAGCAGCCATCGACGCTATCAACGCGGCGCGGCCTCTCTGCGACAGGAGGAACTCATGCCCGTCTTTTCCCTCGAACACGCACAACGCCTTGCCGCGCCGGTTCTCCTCGCTTCCTGTCTTCTCGCGTTGGGCACCACCGCGGCGTGGGGCGCCAGCGACGAGGCGCATCGAGGAGACGTCGAGGACGTCGTCACCATCGACGTGCTCGATCCCCAAGGTCCCTACGACAAGATCTGGGAGCCCTTCATCGCGCGCTGGACCGATGAGCACCTCATCGCCGCCTACGGCCTGCAGGTGCGCGGCAAGATGGACATGGGCGACATCGTCTGCTCGCTGAGCCACGACGGCGGCAGAACCTGGAACGAACGGATCACGGTGTTCGACCACCGGGCGCGCAACGGCAGCGTGCAATACGCCTACAACAACTCGGTCCTGTTCAGGCCTCCTGGTCAGGACGTCGTCTGGCTCTTCGTCATGCGCGCGCCCATGCACTACCGGGACAGCGAGAACGCCGACCTGGTCGCGGCGTACACCGCCGACGGCGGCTACTCCTGGCATCACGTGGAGCTGGCGATGGGCTACCAGGGCTCGCTGATCATCGTTGCAGGCATCGAGACGGTCGAGCGCGACGGAGTCCGTCACTACCTGCTGCCCGCCCACCGCAACTCGCGCCGCCACGATCCCCATGGCGACCGGCGCCAGTTCGTGCTCGAAAGCAAGAGCCTCCTGCACTGGAAGCTGGCCGGCTACGTTCCGTATCCGGACGACGACCCGTTGTTCCTGCACGAGGGGAAGATCGCTCCCGCCGGTGACGGCGCGCTCGAGATGGTGATGCGAACGGCCACGATGGACCGCGAGCGGCCGCTCGATCCGCCCCTGGCCTACTCGACGCGCAGCGAGGACGGCGGTCGGACGTGGTCGACGGCGCGGCCTGATCCCGAGCTGCCCAACTACCGGGCCAAGAGCTTCTTCGGCCGGGACTCCTCCGGCCGCCACATCTACGTCTACGGCGACAGCGCGCGCCGGCAAGGCCTCTACTACAAGACACGGGCGCCAGGAGGTAGCTGGTCGCCGCAGCGCACCTTCTACGACGGCGGCAACCTGAACAGCTACCCGACGCTGCTCGAGGACCGGTCCGACAACGAATCGGGTAGATGGCTCGCGGTCTGGGACAGCTCCGACAGCCCCGAACGGCGCCGCACCGTGATTCGTTTCGGGCGGCTCTCGGTGGAGTGAAGCCGTCGCGCCGTCGCGGCGCTCAAACCGTGCGGCACCTCGCGATCACGTACCTCCTTCTGGCCGCGCTGCCACTCGTCGGCTGCGGCGGCGGCGAGTTCGGCGAGGATGGCAACGGGCCGACCGGCACGACCCCGTCCGAAGGCTGGGAGCTCATCTGGTCCGACGAGTTCGGCGGCGCTGCCCTGGACGCTTCCAGGTGGAACATCCAGACGGGCGACGGCACTGCCGAAGGCATACCCGGCTGGGGCAACAACGAACTCCAGAGCTACCAGGCCGCCAACATCTCTGTGTCAGGCGGTGTCCTCGTCATCACGGCCCGCGAGGAGGACGCCGGGGACGGACATGCGTACACCTCAGGGCGCATCAACACCGCCGGCAAGCTCGATGTGACCTATGGCCGCATCGAGGCGAGCATCCAGGCCCCAGGCGGCCAGGGCCTCTGGTCCGCCTTCTGGATGCTGCCCACCGACTCCGCGTATGGAGGCTGGGCCGCCGGCGGCGAGATCGACATCCTGGAGGTGTTCTCCCGCGATCCGGGTCCCTTCGCCCAGGGCGCGTTGCACTACGGGATGTCATGGCCGCTCAACACGTTCGACTACGCGAGGTACTCCGATGTCGATCCCGCGGACGGCTTCCACGTCTACGCCGTCGAGTGGGACGAAGAGGAGATTCGCTGGTTCGTGGACGGCGCGCACTTCTACACGGTCCGGCGAAACAGGTACTGGAACTACTACAAGGACACCGAGGCGAACGCCTACGTCTCCGGCGGCGTTTCGGCGCCGTTCGACCGCCCGTTCCACCTGTTGCTGAACCTTGCGGTCGGCGGCAATCTGCCCGGCGCGCCGACGGCCGGCGCGCTGCCCGGCGAACTCAGGGTCGACTACGTGCGGGTGTACGAATGCGGCGCCAACCCCTCGACCGGCCTTGGATGCGCCGGCCTGACCGACCGAACGTCCGCGGCCGTCACGCCGCCGGCGCCGGCCGACGTCTACCGGGCCGTCTACGACCTCTACGTGGACGCAGCGGGCCCGCTCCGCTTCCCGGGGGAGAAGGGCGCCGTGGCGCTCGACCTGGCCGTCCACGACGCGGATGGAGCGCTCGCCATCGCGGAAGTCGCACGCGCCGACCGCGGGATGGTGATCGATGTCGCCACTTCCGGCGGCGGCAGCTTCTCGATCCGCCCGGCGGGCGGGGAGCGGCAGACCCTGTTCGGCATGGGCGGCGCCTCCGAACCCGGGGACTTCGCCGGCGAACTGCAGTTCGACCTGTACGTGTTCGGCGACGGCACGGATGCGGCGAGCAGCATGAGGGTCACACTCGACAGCGGCTCTCTCGCTGCCGGCGCCGTCGACCTGCCCTTCGCCGCGCTCACCCCGGAGGAGTGGACGACCGTCACCGTGCAGATCGCCGACATCGTCCGGAACCCCGCGCAGCCCGATGGACGCCCCGTCGACCTCGGCCGGCTGCGGAGCCTGTTCGCACTGGAACCGACGAGCTTCGCGCGCCTCCAGGTGGACAACATCCGTCTCATCTGCGGCCACGTAGCGCAAGGCGGCTGCGGCATCCAGCCACCGTAGCGTCGAGCTCCCACGATCCGGCCCGCCGACGGCCGGTCAGCGGCCCTCTCGACGCGCCACGAGGCGTCCGGGCTTGCGGAACTCGTGTCCGTAGGGCGGCGACGAGGACGCTCGGTCCAGCTCGACGCGCGGCCAACGCTCCAGTAGCGCCCGCAGGGCGGACCGCGTCTCCGCGCGGGCGAGTTGGGCTCCGAGGCAGAAGTGGTTGCCCAGGCCGAACGCCAGGTGCTTCCGCACGTTCGCCCGGCCGGGTTCGAAGCGGTCGGGACGTTCAAAGACAGCCGGGTCGCGATTGGCGCCGCCGATCATGCACTGGACGGTTTCGCCCGCGGCGATCTCCGTACCGCCGATGCGGACGGCCGACGTCGTGTGCCGGGTGAGGGTCTGCACGGCCGGGTCGTAGCGGAGCGACTCCTCCATCACGTTTTCGACCGCGGCCAGGAAGGCCGCTTCACCCTCGTTCCGCGAGTCGAGCGTGGCGGCCAGGAGGCCGGGCTCGCTCAGCAAGTAATGGAGAGCGTTGCCTATCATCGATTCGGTCGTCTCGATGCCGCCGAAGAGGACGATCAGCAGGTTGGCCAGCACTTCCGACCGGGCGAGCGTTCCGCCGGGGCCGGAGAGGACTTCGAGCAGCGTTCCGGGTCCAGTGTCGCCGGCAGCCGCGTCAGACGATCCAAAGGCCGGCGCTTCGCGCCGGATGCCGGCGGGGGCGCCGGCGCACCCAGTGTCCGGGGCGCAGGCTCCTGGCTGCTGCCCGTCCAGCTTCTCCGCGAGGTACTCGCGCATCGCGGTCGCCGCCTCCTGGCCGGCGCGATGAACGTCGGCGTCTCCTTCGAAGTTAGCCAGCGACCGCGCGAGGACTTCGTACCAGGCCCGAACCCGCGCCAGGTCCTCCGACGGCAAACCGACGACGATGCCCATCGTCTCCAGGGCAATGGGCGCGGCATAGTCCGCCATCAGGTCGACCTCGACCGCGCCGCTCGGAGCCGCCTCTTCGCGGGACCGCAGGAGTTCCGCGCAAAGCCGGTCGACCCGCGGCTGCCAGACCTCCCGCGACGCCTTCCCAGTGAAGGGAGCGAGGCACGCCTGCTTGTGGCGTTTCTGTTCCTCGCCCTCGACCGACAGCATCTGGCGGCCGAAGGTCGCCTGAATGAGGGACTTCGGCGAGTCGTTCGTGAATCGCGCCGGGTCGCGCAGCACCGACACCGCGTCGTCGTAGCCGGCCACCACCCACATGTCCAGGTTCGGCGCCCACACCACGGCCCCCTGGGACCGCAGTTCCGCCAGGTGCGGGTAGGGATCGACCGCCAGATCCTTGAGACGGAGCGAGGCGGCGACGGCGGACATTCAGCCGCTGCGGCGCATGGCGAAGACCCCGTTGAGATAGTGGGTCGCCCGGCCGTTGCCGTCGTCGCCCCAGAAGGCCACGTCCCAGCCGCGGTTGCCTCCCATCGCGGGATCCCGCGGCAGGAACCGGTCGCCGCCCAGGGGGATGAGCTCGGACTCGAGCGCCGCGCCGCCCTCCGACCGCGCGATCAGCCGGCCTTCTTCGACCGAGAACGAGAACCGACTGCCGACGGCCTCGAACCGGCCGACGTACCGCTCGAGGTCGACCTCGACGGGCGTCACCGAGTCCGGCTTCGGCGTCTCAGGCTTGTCGATGCCGAAGACCTCCGGGAACAGGGTGTCGAAGACCGTGTCGGCCAGCGGATATCCCTGGCTCGGCACGTTGGAGATCGTCGCGGCCGCCACGCCCCTGCTCGGACACCAGAGCAGCAGGGACGAGCCGCCCGTGTTCGTGCCGCTGTGGCCGTAGATCACCTCGCCGCCCCAGCGCTTCCAGTACGGCCCGGGGCACCACTTTTGGGCGATGACCCGGGCCGGCATGTCGATCTCCGGCGTGTGCATCGCTTCGACGGCCTGCTCGGACAGCACCTGGCGGCCATCGGCCGACCGTCCATCGCGCAGGAAAAGCGCGGCGAAGCGAACCAGATCGCCGGCGCTGCAGCACAGGGTCGCGCCGGCCGGCGCCATGCTGCGCGGCAGCCCCCAGAAGGGCACCCGCAGGCCTTCGGGATTCGCCGGCGTCGCCGAGTAGCCGAGAGCCACCGGGTGGTAGAGCAGATCCTCCGGGAAGTTCGCGGAGTGCTCGAGCCCGAGCGGCCTCAGAATCCGCCCGGCGAGCAGGGCCTCCCAGTTCCTGCCCATCACCCGCTGCGCCGCCAGGCCGGCGACGCAGGTGCCGGCGTTCGAGTAACCGTAGGCCGTCCCCGGTTCGAAGATCCCGGGGATCCCGGCAAGGGCAGCGACGTACTGGTCCAGGGCGTCGTCGCCGCGACCGTGGTCGGTGTACGGCCCGTTGTCGAGCCCCGACGACATCGAGAGCAGTTGGCGAAGCGTCATGTCGACCGGCGGCTGGTCGCTCGTCAGCGGCCCACCGTCGAGGTAGTTGCCAACGGGTTCGTCGAGGTCGAGTCCTCCCTCGTCGACGAGCGCCATGACGACGGCCGCGTTGAAGACCTTGGTCGTCGAGCCGATCTGGAAGAGCGTGTCGTGTGTGACCGCCTGCTGGCGCTCGCGGACCGCCAGGCCGGTCGCGAACTCGTGGACCACCTCGCCGTCGAAGACCGCGAGCTGGGCGCCGACGATGCCGAGGCTTGCAGCCGACTCGTCGAGGAGCTGCTGGAGGTCCCGCGCATCGACCGCCACCTCCGGCGGAGCCGCGATCAGTGCAAGGCCGCGCCCCGGCGCAACCACCGGCAGCGCTGCCGCTGCCGCGCCCGCTTTCAGGAAGACACGTCGATTCATCGGAGACCCCCTTCTCGTGGCAGCGGAGTTCATCGGGCCAAACCCTGCTCCCCCGCACAATACGGTCGTATACGATACGATCGTATACAGGCGCAGGCTCGACGACCGCAGCCGGTCGGTTCGCACGCCCCACGGACCCTCGAGAGCCCGTCGCTCGCCACCGGCTCGAAAGACCAACCAAGGAGGTTCACCATGCGCAAGTTTGATCCCACGCTCGACTGGCTCGTCGCCGTCCTCGGCGTTGCCCTCCTGGCGCCACCGCTCGGCGCCCAGGAGGAAGAAGAAGAGGCGCCCGCGGATGAGGTGAGCGAGGTCATCGTCGTCACCGCACAGAAGCGCGAACAGGAACTGCAGGAGGTTCCGATCTCCGTCCAGGCCTTCACCGGAGAGGCTCTCCAGGAAGCCAACATGCGGGATCTCAACGAGGTCATCACCCTGGTGCCGGGAGCCTCCGAAGAACTGTCCAACAACATCGGTCTCCGCCGCTACCAGATCCGCGGAATCGGTCAGGCATTGGGCGATCCGACCGTAGGCTACTACTTCGATGACGCCGCGTTCTTCGTCTTCGGCCAGAGCTTCGCTCCGATGGGGCGTTCGTTCGACCTCGAGCGCATCGAGGTCCTGCGCGGTCCGCAAAGCACGCTCTACGGCAATGGCTCGATGGGCGGCACGATCCGCCTCATCACACGGTCGCCGGACTACGGCGGTTTCGGCGCCAGCCTGCGCGGCGGCTACTCCAGCACGAACGGCGGCGGCAACGGCAACTACATCGACGCCGCAGTCAACGTTCCCCTGGGCAGCAAGGCCGGCCTCCGGTTGGTCGCCAGCACCGAAGACACCGCCGGCTACCTGATGCTCCCGGCAACCGGCGACGACGAGTTCGGAGCGGGCGACGTGACGAACTACCGGGCCATCTTCGACACGACTCCGAACGACCGCTTCAACTTGCGGCTGATGTACGCGGGCAACGAAGCCGATCAGGAAGGCGGCACCCTGCTCTCCTCCCTCGATCCCCCGACGACGACGTCCGCGTCCGCCGGCGACTACACGCTCGGCGAGTACGAACTCGCCACCGGGAGCTTCACGATCAGCTTCGGCGGGGCCTCGCTCACCAGTACCACGACGCAGATCGACGCGGCCGACGAAGTGCAGGTCGGCCTGCCCTTTCCGCTGTCGCCGAGCGGATTCCTGGACATCTTCGGTCGAACCGGAGGCGACGCTCTCAACCACGAAACGCGACTCGTTTCGCAGAACGACTCCCGGTTCCAGTGGCTGGTCGGTGTCTACTACTCCGACACGGACGCTCAGAGCCTCTCGGCCGTGGAGCCGATGCTGTTTCCGGACAGCACGGTCGACTACAACTCGGAAGCGCTTTCGCTCTTCGGCGAGTTTTCGTACGCATTCATGGACGACCGGCTCGTGGCCCTGGTCGGACTGCGCTCCTTCGAGGATGAACGGGCGGTCATCAACAGCGCGCTCCCCATGCAACTGGATCCGGCGACCTTCGACAGCGTCAATCCCCGCTTCAACCTGGCCCTGGACGCCAGCGAAAGTGCGAACTACTACCTCAACGTGGCCAAGGGTTTCCGTAGCGGAAGATTCAACGGCCCCGGCACCTGCGCCCTGCACGCGCTGGGAGGGCTGCCGTGTTCGATCGAGGTCGACTCCGACGAACTGTGGAGCTACGAGGTGGGAGCGAAGTACACCCTGCACGGAGGACGCCTGCTGATCGATGTCGCGCCCTACTTCCAGGACTGGAAGGACACGCGGCAGGCCGTTCCCTTCCTCGGGCTCTTCGGCGACTACCAGATCGGCGACTCCGAACTCTACGGAGTCGATCTTGCGCTCGCATACCGCCCCGCGAACGTCTCGGGGCTGTCGTTCGAGTTCTCCGGAAACTGGAACAAGTCCGAGTTCACGGACATCCACCCGGCCTTCGCCGCGGCCTCGGAGGCGCGCAACGGCGACCGCCTTCCGTTCGTGCCACGTTGGACCGGCACTCTGGCGGCGAGCTACGCCTGGGCGTTGAACGACACGTGGGCTGGCCAAGCCTACGTCGGGCTGAGTCATCTCGAGGACCAGTTGGGTCAGTTCGGACCCGGGCTTTCCGGTGACACGCGCGATCTGATGCGGGCACGGTTCGGTTTCAGCAACGAGACCGTCGGCGTCTACCTGTTCGGCAACAACCTGCTGGGGGAGGACGGTGCAATCTATGCTCAGTCGGGACGGGGCACTCCCATCTACACGCAGGATCACCCCCGGCAGATCGGTGTCGAAATCTCGCTTGACTTCTGAACCGAAGAATCCTCCGCGAGCTCGCCGCGACGGGCGCCAGCGTCTCATCCTTGCAGGCCGCCGTCTCTTCGCCGAGAAGGGCTACTCGGCCACCGGCGTACGCGAGATCGCAGCACGGGCCGGCGTCTCGATCGGTCTGATCCGCACGCACTTCGGCTCCAAGGCCGGCCTGCGGGAGGAGATCGAGCGCCAGGTCATCGCCCAGATCGAGGAGCTCTGCTCGCGCGTCAGCGTGCATCTGGGCGCCGAGGCTCTGGAACACCTGGTGGAGGACGCCGTCGAGTGGGTAGAGCGTGAACGTGACGCTCTGCTCTACCTTCGTTCGGCGCTGATGGAAAAGACGCCCGGAAGCCAGGTGCTCCTTCGTCAACTGCTGGGGATCATGCGCCAGTTCGTCGAGATGAATCGCGAGCGCGGCTTTCTCCAGGACGACATCGACGAGGAGTGGGCGTCCATCTTTCTGCTCATCGACTTTCTCGGCCCGGCCGTGCTCGAACCGTTCTCGGAGGAAGAGTTCGGCAAGTCGATGTACCACCGGGAGATGGTGAAGAGGCGCAGCGCCTTCATGAATCGGGTCGTGACCCGAGGATTCCTGAAGTCCTGACACAACGTCTGAAGCTCACGCGATGACAGGCCCGCGGCACGTTCTCCTCGCATTCCTGAGCCGTGACCTGGCCGGTCTCTGGACCGCGGCGAGCGTGCTGGCGATCGGGACGGCCGTAGCTGTTCGAAGCGAAGGTCCACTGAGAATTGGCGCCCTGGCGTTCGCGGCTCTCGGAGTTCTGCTCATGGCGGGGACGCTGCGCCATCTCTTCGGCCTGAGGAGAGCGCGGCTACTTCACTCCCCGCCGGGTGTGCTCGCCAAAGTCCGGGGCCGCCGGATCCACGTCCTGGCGGAAGGAGACGCCCGCGGCCGGCCAGCGGTCGTCTGGATGCCCGGCGGACACGCGGGTGGTCTGGCGCTCCACCACCTGCACCGCGCACTGCGCGAGGAGGCGCGCTCCATCCTGATCGATCGACCCGGGACCGGCTGGAGCGATCCGGGTCCCTTTCCCCGCACGACCGACCGCGAAGCCGACGAAGTGCTCGCGGCCCTCGAGGCCGCGGGTGAGGAGGGCCCATTCATCCTCGCCGGCCACTCGTTCGGCGGCCTTCTCTTCGCGGCCGTGGCTCGCAAGAGCCCCCAAAGCGTCGCCGCCCTGATGCTGCTCGACGCCACGCCGCCGGACACGATCGTCTACGGACCGCCGATCCCCGGCCTCGCGCGCATGAAGTGGCGCCCCGTCTACCTGGGGGTGCTCCAACTGTTCGGCCTGGACGGTCTCGCCGAACGCCTCTTTCGGGAACAGCCGAATCCCGAGTACGAACGTCTCGAGCGGCTGATCCGCGAGCAACTCGGCGAGGCCTGGCACACCGCGCGCGCGCTCGAACGCGGGCCGCGGGCCGCCTGCGCCAGCGCCTCGATCTTCGACGAACTGACGCCGCAGGGCATGGCCTCCATCGCCTGGACGACCCTCCCCTGGGAGGGCGATCTCGACGGCATTCCAGTGCGGCTTGTAGCGCCCGGCGACATGCGGGACTTCGAGCAGGTCGCCGAGATGATCGAGGACGAAGCGCCGACCCGAGAGCAACTTGACGCGGCGCGGCTGCGGCGCTTCTACATGCGCAGCCGCGAGCGCTATCTCACTCTTTCGAGTCGTTCCGAACGGGTTGTCGCGCCGGCCGGAACGGCGCACAACTTCCTCTACGAGGCGCCGGACTTCGTCATCGAAGTGGTACGCCGGACCCTTGACGGGGCGACCGCGGACCCTTCCTCCGAGGAAGGACCGTGATCGACGAACACGGCGACGTCGCGGTCGGCAGGGACGGGACGATCCACTTCCGCTGCGTGGGTCCCGAGGGCGGCGTGCCCCTGATGCTCGGTCTGCCGCTCATGGCGTCGCACGCCGACATCTTCGGACCCGAGAGCGCGGCAACGATTGACGGCTACCTCGAGCGGTTGACCGACGCTTACCGGGTGCTGCTCGTCGACTATCCGAACATCGGCAAGAGCACGTCGCCGCCGCCGAACGAGATGACGGCCCAGCGCGTCTGTTCCGACCTGCTGGCGACGGCCGACGCCGCCGGCTTCGGGAACTTCGCCTACTGGGCCTACTCCTGGGGGTCCGCCGCCGGCCTTCAACTGGCCACGCGCAGCGATCGCCTGTCGGCCCTGGCGATCGGCGGCTGGCCGCCCCTGGGAGGCCAGTACCGCGACATCCTCAACGCCGCGCGAAGCCAGGTCCACGATCCACCGGAGTCGGCCCGGGTCGTCCTGCGCGAACCGGCCCAGTACGCCCAGTGGGTGACGTTCTACGAGAGCGTGCTCGACTGGCCGGAGGAGCGCGCCGTAGGGAGTATCGACTGCCCCCGCATGGTGTTCTTCGGCGGGCAGGGCGACGTCGACCCGGGCGGCGAGGACATCCGGATCGCCGGCACGCTCCGGAAGCGGCGTGACGAACTCGAACGGCTCGGCTGGAGGGTGCACGAGATCCCGGAACGCGACCATTCCGTGTGCCTCGATCCGTCGGCCGTCGTGCCGCCCGTCCGCGCGTTCCTCGATGCCGTCCTTTCGCGGACCGCCGCCCGATGAGCAGCGGAACGCTCGGCCGCGGCGTTCTCGGCGCCTACGGCGCGCCCTCCTTCGCCCAGGCGTTCATCCACGGCCCG
This sequence comes from Candidatus Multivorans sp., assembly GCA_965220845.1. Taxonomy (GTDB): domain Bacteria; phylum Acidobacteriota; class Thermoanaerobaculia; order Multivoradales; family Multivoraceae; genus Multivorans. The sequence continues at coordinate 705,355 of CBDCRA010000005.1, read as the reverse complement.
GCGGTCTCCGTCCTGCAGGGCATCTACGCCAAGTTCTTCGGGCTCAGTCTCCAGGAGATCGCCTTCGTCATCCTGATCTCGCGCGTCTTCGACGCGGTCAACGACCCCGTCGTCGGTTTCCTCTCCGATCGCTACCGGGCCCGGCACGGCACCCGCAAGCCCTGGCTGCTGGCCGGCTCCATCATCGCCGTCATCGCGTGCTGGTTTCTCTACGTGCCGAGCGGCGAGGTCACGATGTGGTCGTTCCTCTTCTGGTATCTGCTGGCCGATGTCGGCTGGACGGTCTCGGAGGTTCCCTACAGCGCCTGGCTGGCGGAGCTCTCGGACGACTACGAAGAGCGTGCGCGGATCACGACCTGGCGCTCGATGGGTCGTTTCCTCGGTCTTCTGTCCTTCTTCGGCCTGCCGCTCGCGCTGCAGTCCATCACCGGCTCCACCGAGTTCACTCCGGAGACCCTGCGCTGGGCCGCGGGGCTGGCCGCCGTCGCCCTGCTCGGCACGGCGCTGGTCGCCGCTCTCGTCGTGCCCAACGGGCTCAGGCGCGAGCACCCGGCCGGCGGCGAGTCAAGTTCCTCGCTGCTGGCAACCGGGCGCGCCGTCGCCGGCAACCGGCCGCTGCTGATCTTCACCGCGATGTTCGCCGTCGGCGGACTCGGCGCCGGCATCGGCTCGGGCCTGTCCTTCTTCTACATCGACGGCTACCTCCAGCTCGGCCAGCAGCTTGCCGCGGTCATGATCGTGAGCATTCCGATCAGTCTGATCGCGACGCCGGTCTGGGGCACGCTCTGCCGCCGATTCGGCAAGCAACAGGCATGGGCGGCCGGCAACGTCGGCGCGGGCCTCGCCTCGCTGAGCTACTACTTCATCGGTCCGGGCGAGAACGCCGCGCTGCTGCTGGCCGCGTCGCTGGTCGTCGTCAACGCCATGATCGTGGTGGAAGCCGTTGCGGCGCCCGCCGTGCTGGCGGACGTCGTCGACTACGGCCGGCTCCGCTTCAGCGCCGACCACGCCGGCAGCTACTTCGCCTTCTACGCGATGGTGCAGAAGATCAACGTAGGCATCGGCGCCGCTCTGGGCCTGCTGATCGCGGGGCTGTTGGGCTTCGACGCCACGGTCACGACCCAGAGCGCGAGCGGGCGCTTCGGCCTGCTGCTCGCCTTCTCGCTGCTGCCCGCCGCCTTTCTCTGCCTCGCCGCGCTGTGGATCTGGCGCTTCCCGATCGATCGAAGGCGGCATGCAGTGATCATCGCCGCGCTCGAGCGCCGGACGGCCCGCGAGGCTCCCGGCGGAAGCGGGCAGATCCAGTCGCCCGTCGCGCCGTCCTGATCCGCGTCGATCCGCCTGATCCGTGTCGAGCCCCACGTGACCGCCAACCACGACATCGCCTCGCTGCTCGAGCCCTGGCCGGACCACGCCGGCGTCGGGCTCGGCCTGCCGCCGTTCGACCAGCTTGAGCCTGACCGCCTGGAGCAGGCGATCGAGGCCGCGATCCACGAACGTCGCGAGGCGGTCGACGCGATCGTGGCTGACGGAAGCCCGCCAACGTTCCCGAACACGGTCGAAGCGTTCGAACTCGCCGCTCTGCCGCTGGCACGCCTCGAGAGTCTGCTGCGGCATCTGGCGAGCACCGGTTCGAGCGAGGGGATGGCGGGCCTCCACCAGAGGACGGCGCCGCGACTTGCGGCGCTCGAGGACGAGTTCGCCGGGCGGCGCGAACTGCTCGAGCGAGTCGAAACCGTGCGGGAGCAAGGCGACCTGACCCCCGAGCAGCGGCGACTCGCGGAGGTGATCCGGAGGCGCCTCCGCCTCCGCGGCGCGGGCCTCGAACCGGCGGCCCGAGCGCGATGGACCCGAGTCAACGCCCGGCTCGCCGAACAGCAGGTGCGTTTCATGCGCAACCTGACGGACGAGCAGAACACCCTCGTCCTCTGGCTCGCCGACGAAGCCGATCTGGACGGCCTGGCCGACGAGCAACGCGCCGCCATGGCGGCCCTTGCCGAGGAGCGCGGACGTCCCGGGCTATGGGCTCTGCCGATCCAGCGTCCGGCGGTGTGGCCCTTTCTCACCCGCTCGCGGCGTCGCGACCTGCGTGAGCGCGTCTGGAAGCTCTGGATGAGTCGCGGCGCCAACGACGGAGAGCACGACAACCGGCCGGTGGTGGCCGAGATTCTCCGTCTTCGCGGAGAGAAGGCGCGGCTGCTCGGCTACTCCAGCTACGCCGACCTGGCGATGGCGCCCCGCATGGCAGCCAACCCGCAAGCGGCGCTCGACCTCCTGCTCCAGGTCTGGCGCGCCGTCGAAGCGACCACGCGGCAACAGCTCGCGGCATTGCAGGAACTGGCCCGGGCGGACGGGTTGGAAGGGGAGCTGCAGGCGTGGGACCGCCTCTACTACGCGGAGAAGTACCGGCAATCGCATTTCGGGCTCGACGGCGACGCGGTACGCCCCTACCTGTCCCTCGACGCCGTCAAGTCGGCCCTCTTCCGGAGCGCGGAGCGCCTCCACGGTCTGCGCTTTCGCCGCCTCGACGAAGCGCCCGTCTACCACCCCGACGTCGAGGCCTTCCTCCTGTGCCGGGGAGACGAGGCGCTCGGTGTCCTCTGGCTCGACCTCTACCAGCGGGAAGGCAAGTCACCGGGCTCATGGCAGGCCCAGTTGCAGGCGCGTTGTCTTCGTCCCGAGCCAAGCCCCGTTCATTCCGCCGTGGTCTCGAACCTGCCGCGGCCGCCGGACGGAGAACCCACGCTCCTCCTCTGGGAACTCGCCAACGTGCTCTTCCACGAGTTCGGTCACGCGCTGCACATGCTCCTCTGCCGCGCCAGCTACCCGTCGCTGGGCAGCCTCGCCGTCGAATGGGACTTCATCGAGCTGCCCGCGCTGCTCAACGAGCGCTGGCTTCTCGACCGGGAGTTGCTGTCGCGTCACGCACGCCACGTTGAAACCGGCGATCCCATGCCGGACGAGCTCATCGACGCATTGGAGCAGGCGCTGCGCCACGACCGGATCTTCAGCCTCACCCTCGAGTATCTGGCAACCGCGATCGTCGACCTCAAACTCCACCAGCTCGCCGACGGCAGTGAGATCGACGCCATAGCCGTCGAGGAAGAAGTCCTGTCCGACCTCGGCGCGCCGGCCGCGGTCGAGCCTCTTCTGCGCGTGCCCCACGCCATGCACACGTTCTCCGAGACCTACGCCGCGGGCGTCTACTCGTACCTCTGGGCCGACGTCCTGGCCGCCGAGGTCGGCCGCCTGTTCGAGCAGGCTCCCGGTGGGTTCCAGGATGCGAACGTGGCCAGGCGCTATCGCGAGGCGATCCTGGAAGCGGGAAGCACGGCGCCGGCGGCCGAGCTGTTCCGCGCGCTCGTCGACCGGGAGCCCTCGCCGCGCGCGCTGTTCGACAGGTTCGGCCTTTGATGAAGCGCTGTCTCGGTGGCGCTCTAACCCCGCCCCATGAACGGCATTTCGTTGGCCATCACGGTCAGGAAAGGCACGTTCGCGTCGAGCGGGAGTGCGGCCATGTAGCGCACCGCGTCGACGACGGCGCGCACGTCGATGGTGGGTTCCGGCTTCGTGGAGCCGTCGGGTTGGGCCACGCCCTCGGACATCCGCGCGGTCATTCGCGTGTAGGCATTGCCGATGTCGATCTGTCCGCAGGCGATGTTGAACCGGCGGCCGTCCAGCGACGTCGACCGCGTGAGCCCGGTGATCGCGTGCTTGGTGGAGGTGTACGGGGCGGAGTTCGGCCGCGGCACCTGCGCGGAGATGGAGCCGTTGTTGATGATGCGCCCGCCCTGGGGATCCTGTTCCTTCATCAGCCTTACCGCCCGCTGCGTGCAGAGAAAGGCGCCGGTCAGGTTGACCCCGACCACCCGGTTCCACTGTTCGAACGTCAGGTCTTCGATCGGCACGGGCGGCGCGCCTGTGCCGGCGTTGTTGAACAGCAGGTCCAGCTGGCCGAAGGCGCTCCTCAGTCCGTCGAACACCGCCTGGACGCCCTCCACGGTGCTGATGTCCGCGGCCACGACCGAGACCTTCCCGGGATCGCCCGCGCCGCTCTTCGTTTCAACCAGGCGATCCTCGCGGCGGCCGGCGATGAGCACGTGGTAGCCGTCGTCGACCAAACCGTGCGTGACCGCGCGGCCGATCCCGCTGCCACCGCCGGTCACGATTGCGACTCTGTCTGCCAAGTCGATGCTCCTCGTTTGTGCCGGCCGACGAGTCTAGCGGCGCAAGCTCCTAAACTCGCGCGCGTGAGGATGCTTCGATCGTGAGCTTCTGGCAGAGGATTCCGGTCTTCCGCGACCACCCGCCCGGCCTGGGCGTCTGTTTCCTCGTCGAGATGTGGGAGCGCTTCTCGTACTACGGGATGCGGGCGCTGCTCATCTTCTACCTGACGCAGCACTTCCTCTTCAGCGACAGCCGGGCCTTCGTGCTCTACGGCGCCTACGCGTCGATGGTCTACCTGCTGCCGGTGCTCGGCGGCGCGGTGGCGGACCGCTGGCTCGGCCCGCGAAAGGGGGTCACGTTCGGCGCGCTGCTGCTGGTCGCCGGCCACTTCCTGATGACGATCGAGGGGCCGGCGGCGGAAGAAGTCTCGTCCGCAGGCGGGCTCGTCGTCGAGCGCAGCGAGTTCCACCTGAGCCTGTTCTATCTGGCGCTGGCGCTGATCGCGACCGGCGTCGGCTTCCTCAAGACGAACGCCTCCACCGTCGTCGGCGCTCTCTACGAGCAGGGCGATCCGCGAAGGGACTCCGGCTTCACGGTCTTTTACATGGGGATCAACCTGGGCGCCGCGGTCGCCCCCTTGCTCTGCGGCTGGCTGGGTCAGACCTACGGCTGGCGCTACGGATTCGGTCTCGCCGGCGTCGGCATGCTGGCCGGCCTGCTGCTCTACCTGAAGGGCCAGAAGTACCTCCATGGCCACGCGGATCCGCCGCGGCCCGAGGAGCTGAAGGAGCGCCTGTTGCCCGGGCTGTCGCGCGAGGGCGCCATCTACCTGGCGAGCCTGGGCCTGGTCGGCGGCGTCTGGTGGGTGCTCCAGAACCCGCCGGTCGTCGGCGGCCTGCTGTCGGCGACCGGGGTCGCGCTCGGCCTGTTCGTTCTCTACTACGCGCTGCGCCGCTGCGACCGGGCCGAGCGCGACCAGCTTCTGGCCTGTGCCGTCCTGGTGGCCTTCACGATCGGCTTCTGGGCCTTCTACGAGCAGATGGGCAGCTCGCTCAACCTCTTCGCGGACCGCATGGTCGACCGCGCCGTCTTCGGGATGGAGATTCCGGCCTCCACGCTGCAATCCCTGCCGGCGATCTACGTCATCGCCCTGGCGCCGCTCTTCAGTTGGCTGTGGATCGCGCTCGGCCGGCGCGGCCGCGAGCCCTCGACACCCGTCAAGTTCGTTCTCGCGATCGTGCAGATCAGCCTCGCCTTCCTGGTGCTGGTTCTCGGCAGCTCACTACGGCCGGACGACGGCAAGGTGGCCCTGATCTGGTTCGCGCTCACCTTCCTGCTGATGGTGACCGGCGAGCTCTGCCTGGCGCCGGTCGGCATGTCGATGGTGACGCGGCTGTCGCCGAAGAGGATCGTGTCGACGATGATGGGGTCCTTCATGCTCGCCTACGCCGCGTCGAGCTACATCTCCGGGCTGATCGCCCGGCTGACGAGCGCGACGACGGTCGGCGGTGACATCGTCGACTTCGACGCGGCGCTTTCCACCTACAGCAACGTCTACACGAGGATCGGGCTGCTGGCGCTGGTGGTCGCGGCGGTCCTGGCCGGGCTGACGCCTCTGCTCGTGCGACTGATGCGCGGCACCAACTCGCGGCCGGCGTAAGCTCCCGATGATCAGAAGACCCAAGGAGAAGAGGATGAACAAGAGAAGACTCTTCAGTTTCTGCCTCGCTGCATGGCTCGTCCTGTCCGCTCCCGCGGCGTTCGCCGGCGCCTCCGACGAGGCGGCGATCGATCTCAGCCCGGCCAACTGGAGTGACCGCGAGGCGCTCGAGGAACTGAACGCCTTCTTCGGGACGGACAAACCGATGGCCGAGGGCGAGCACGGCGTGATCGGCGGCACCACCGGGCCGCAGGCGGTCAGGGCCGGGCTCGAGGCGCTCCGCCAGGGCGGCACCGCGGCCGACGCCGTGATCGCCACCGCGCTCACCCAGATCTCCCTGGCCGGCGGCGCCTGGGTGAGCTACGCCGGGATCTTCAACCTCGTCTACTACGAGGCGGAGAGCGGCGAGGTCTTCAACATCAACGGCGCCTACGACACGGTCCGCGGCGAAACCGAGCCGTTGACGATCCCGACCTCGACGACGACCGGCGCCGAGCATCAGCCGAGCGGACGCACCGCCCTGGTGCCGGGGTTCTTCGGCGGCCTCGGCGCTACGCACGGTCGTTTCGGGAAGCTGCCGTGGGCCAGTCTCTTCGAACCGGCGATCCACTACGCGGAGAACGGCGCCCTGCTCGGCGCCATTCACACGAGCATGATCGAGCGGCGCAAGGAAGCGCTCTCCCGCTTGCCTTCGACGCGGCGCATCTTCACCGACAAGGACGGCGACTTCCTCGGCGAGGGGGACCTGCTCCGGCAGCCGGAACTCGCGGCGACGCTGCGGGCCGTCGCCGAGCAGGGGATCGACTACGTCTACCGCGGCCCCTGGGCCGAGCGGTTGGTCGAGGCGGTCCAGCGCGACGGCGGCAAGCTCTCGATGGAAGACATGCGGAGCTACGAGGCTCTCATGGCCTCGCCGGTGCACTCCACCTACAACGGCTTCGACGTCTACGGACACGGCCTGCCCGCTCAGGGCGGCGTCCACGTGGCCGAGGTGCTCAACCTCGCCGAGGCGGCCGGGTTGCGCGACATGGGGCACTACGCGGAATCGGCTGAGGCCTTCTTCTGGGTCAACCAGATGACGAACCTGATGGGAATCGTCTTTCTGCCCGAACCGATGCGCCGCGCGCTCTACGGCGACCTCGACGCCACCCTGGCGGGTCGGACCGGCAAAGAGAACGCCGAAGGTCTCTGGGCCAGGATGCAGTCGGGCATCGCTCCCCTGACCAAAGTCCCCACCCCGGTCGATCCGAAGCACTCGGACGCCATCGTCGCCATCGATTCCTACGGCAACGTTGCCGCGGTCGTCCACACGATCAACACGTCGGCCTGGGGCGACACGGCGATCTTCGTCGACGGCATCTCGATCCCCGACTCGGCGTCCTTTCAGCAGGCGCTGATCGCCGAGGCCGGCCCCGGCAGGCGGCTGCCGGACCCGACCGAGCCGATGATCGTTCTGCGTGACGGCAAGCCGGTGGCCGCTCTCGCCTCCATCGGCTCCGGCCTCCACCAGAAGACGATCAGCGTCCTCCTGAACCTCCTCGACTGGGAGATGGACATCAAGGAAGCGATCGACGCTCCCTCGCCGCACCTGCCGGCCTTCGGCCCCCTGGGCTCTCCTTCCACGCAGGTCATCGAAGGCGACTTCTCCCCCGAACTGCTCGAGGCCGCGCGTGGACTCGGGCTCAAGATCAAGGTGGTTCCGGCCGGCATCGAGTCGCGGGCGCCCCGCGGCTACGTCGTCGGCGCGACGATCGGCGCCGACGGCAAGCGACGCGCCGCGGCGACCACGCTGCTCAGCGGCCTGGCGCTGTCGCACTAAGCGGGAGACGACACTTGGACATCTCCGACCGGGCGGCAGCCCTCCACCGCGAGTCGATCGTCATCGACGGTCACTGCGACATCCTCATTCCCGTCAGCGACGGCAAGATGAAGCTCGACCAACGGGTCGAACTCCCCGACCCCGCGAACTGGCAACCGCCGCTTGGTTTCGACATCGGCCCCTTCGCCCAGTTCGGGATGTCCGCGCACACGATCTGGTTCGGCTGCATGGGCCAGTACGACCTGCAGCGGTGGCGGGAAGGCGGCATCACCTCCACGCTCTGCGCGGTCTACCTCGACGACGAGCAGCTCAACAGCCCACTGCACCGCGGCCTGGAGATGACCTGGAACCTGCACCATGAGGTCGAGCGGCTCGACGACCTGGTGCTCGCGACGTCGGTGGCGGAGATCCGTCAGGCCAAGCGGGACGGCCGCGTGGCCCTCGTTTTCTCCTTCGAGGGTTGCGAGGCGCTGGGCGCCGATCCGCGCTTCCTCGATCTCTACTACAGGCTCGGACTGCGCGTCGCCAGCCTGACCCACACCCGCCGCAACATCTACGCCGACGGCTGTTGGGCCGCCGACGACCAGGGCGGACTGACCGCCGCCGGCAAGGCCCTGGTCGACCGGATGGTGGAGCTCGACATCGTCGTCGACCTGGTGCACATCGGCGAGCGCGGTTTCTGGGAGATCCTCGAGCGGGTCGACCGTCCCGTCATCCTCTCTCACACGACACCCACCATGTTTCCCAACAGCGACCCGGAGTCGCGCCTCGGCGGCGGCGTTCTTCCGCGAACACGCCTCGAACTGCCACGCGACCGGAAGATGCTCGAGGCGCTCGCGGAAAACGGCGGCGTACTGGGCCTGATCCACATCACCCACCGCAACCTCTCCGAGGTCGTCGACGACATCGAGACCGCCCTCGACGTCATGGGCCCGGACCACATCGGCATGGGCAGCGACCACTACGGCCTCGAACTCGCGCCGCACGGCCTCGAGCACATCGGCAAGGTGCCGGCGATCACCGAGGAACTCGTCCGCCGCGGCCACAGCGACGAAACGATCCGCAAGTTCCTCGGCGAGAACTACCTCCGCGTCTTCGAGGAGGTCTGGGGACAGTAGCGCCGGCCTCCCGCCCGCGGACGAGCCTCAGGAGCCGGGCGGCGCGAGCGAATAGTCCGCCGGGGGCTCCTTGCCCGCGAGGTGTCGCACGAAGTAGTCCCAACTGCGGCGAAGGAAGTAGGGGTCGGACATGAAACCGTGGTTGCCGGACGGCAGGACGATCAGGTCATAGTCCCTGTTCGCCTTCGTCAGGGCCTCGATGACCTGCAGCGTCAACGCCGGTGGCACGTTGTCGTCCAGGGCGCCGTAGGCGAGCAGCAGCTTGCCTTCGAGCTGGTGGGCGATCGAGGCGTTGGCCTGCTCCTCGTAGCTCACCGTCTCCGGGTCGCCGTGGTAGGACTCGCCCCAGAGCTGGATGTAGCCCCGCTGGTCGTGGTTGCCCGCCGATGACACCGCCACCTTGTAGAACTCCGGGTAGGCGAAGATGGCGCGCGCCGACGCGAAGCCGCCCCCGGAGTGGCCGTAGACGCCGACCCGGTCGAGGTCCATCTGCGGATACCGAACGGCGAGCTGGCGGATGGCGGCCAGGTGGTCGGGGAGACCGCCGGCCTCCTGCAGGTTCCCTTCGGAACGCGCATGAAAGGCCTTGGAGCGCAGCGGCGTGCCGAAGCCGTCGACCGTGACCACGATGAAGCCGAGCTGCGCCAGCGCCAGGTCGTAGCTCAGGAACAGCGTCGGGTCGTGCCAGTTCTTGGTCACCCGATGCACCTGCGGCCCGGGATAGATGCCGTCGATCACCGGATAGCTGGCGCCAGCGTCCTCCGGGTCGAAGCCGGGCGGGAAGAACACGTTGCCGTAGATGTCCGTCTTGCCGTCCCGCGCCTTGACGGTGAAGGGCACCGGCAACGCGGTGAGCTCGACGAGCGATTCGAAGTCGGCGACTTCCAGTTCCACCGCCACGCGGCCGTCCGGCAGCAGGACCCGCGACCGCGGCGGCTGGTCGATGCGCGACCACTGGTCGACGAACGACTTGCCGCCGGGCGAGGCCACGACCGTGTGGTCGCCAGGCTCGGGAGTGAGGATCTCGGGACTGGAGGTCGTGCGATCGAGCGACGTGCGGGCGAAGGTGCGGAGGTACGGGTCGACGGCGGGATCCAGGCCCGCGGCGGTGAAGTAGACCGTGCGCGATTCCTCGTCGACGTGCACGAGGTCGCGAACCACCCAAGCGCCCCGGGTGACCTGGCGGACCAGACCGCCGTCGCTGCCGTACAGGTAGAGATGCGCCCAGCCGTCCCGCTGCGAGTACCAGAGCACCTCGCCGCTCTCGAGCACCCTGATGTTGGGCGTGCCCGTGCCGATCAGGAGCGTCGGCTCGACGTGGAGCCTGGAGGTCTCTGCCACCAGCGTGCGCGCTGAGCCGGTGGAGGCGTCGATCTCCTCGAGCCGCATCGAGCGCGCGCCGCGCGGCCGGCGCAGCAGGTACGCCTTCGAGCCGTCGTCATTCCACCAGAGCTGACCCAGGTCGGCCAGCGCCATGAAGGGCGTGTGGACGCGCTCGGTGTCGACCGGCCTCACCGTGCCGCTCCCGGCGTCGACGAGCAGGAGCTCGCTCCACGGCACGCCGTCGTCACCGGGAATCGGCATGCGGAAGGTGTGCAGGACGGGTCGGGCGCCGTCGCCGAGATCGGTCGTCTGGAGGACGTGCATCTCGCCTACTTCGCGCTGGTCCAGGCGCACGGTGAGCAGCGTCTTGCCGTCGGGCGACCACAGCGCCGAGGGCGGGAGCACGATGCCCGCGCGCTTCTCGGTGACCGTCGAGAGGCGCGCCTCGGGATGCGAGGCGTAGTCGTGGAACGGCTCGCCGTCGTCGGTCAGCCGGCGCTCCTCACCGCTCTCGGTCGTGACGAGGTAGAGGTCGTGGTCCCGGACGAGGAGGCTGTAGGCCCCGTCGGGAGATGGCAGGGGCGGCGTCTCGTCCTTCTTCCCGTCCTTCTCTTCCGCCGGACCGGCCGGCGCTTCGACGCGCGAGCACTCGGCCCCGTCCAGCGTGCATCGGAACGACTCGGGCCCCTTCTCGCCGGCGATCTGGAACGACACCTGGCCCTCGCCCGACAGGTCGATGCTCTCGAACGGCAGCGCCAGCGGATCCGCCGGCTCGTCGCGAAGCGCGCTCAGGGATGCCGCCAGCCGCGCGTGGTCGAAGGCCGGACGCCGCCGCTCGCCGCTCGCCAGCGGCTCGACGCGCCAGAACCGGTGGCCGTCGCGGTCGTCACTGCGGTACCAGAACGCCTCGCCTTCGCCGATCCAGTGCGGCGTCACCATCTCGTTGAAGATCAGCGACGCGACGCCGAGCATCTTCGCCGCGCGGTCGTAGGCCGAGGCGGGCACCTCGTCCTGCGCAGCAAAGGCCACGACCGGCCCCGCGAGCACGATGAGCATCGCCGCCGGCCGGACGGCGCCTCGCATCCTCATCATTCCCGTCATTCCTCCCAAGGTCCCTGGAACACACTGACGGGCGGCTCGCGCTCCACGTCCCGGCCCGTTCTCGTTTGGTTACAGTCGTGTACCAGTTTCACCGACCAGGAGTGCAACGGAACCGATGTCTGAACTACCCCTCCCCCGTCCCCGCCTGCTCGTGTTCTCGCGCGCGTTCCTGCTCGCCTTCACGATTGTCGCCCTGGCGGCCGCACCGGCGCCGGCCTCCGACCGTCTCGAGATCCTCGGTGAGGATCCCGGCCTGAAGCACCTGGGCGCCGAGATCGAACGCCTCGCCGAAGCCAGCCTCGGCACGGTGGGAGTCGCCGCCATCCACCTCGAGTCCGGTCGCGGCGTGCTGCTCAACGGAGAGGAGCGCTTCCCGATGGCGAGCACCTACAAGGTGCCCATCGCGGTCGAGATCCTCGCCCAGGTCGACGAGGGCAAGCGGTCGCTCGACGACCTCATCACAATGCAGACCGGCGATCACGTCGTCACCCACGGCGCCCTCAGCGACTTCTTCGACACGCCGGGCTCCCGCCTGACGATCCAGAACGTCCTCGGCCTGATGCTGCGGATCAGCGACAACATCGCCACCGACCTCCTGTTTCGCGAGGCCGGCGGCGCCGAGGCCATCACCGCGCGGATGAGAGCTTCCGGCGCCGAGGGAATCCGCGTCGACCGGACGACCCGCGCATACATCGCGAACTGGCTCGGCCGCGACGACGCCACGGTCGACAGTCCGATGCCGCCGGCCGAGTACAACCGTCTGGTCACCGAAGGCAATTCGAGTCAACTGGACGAGGGCCGGTTGACCGAGTTGAAGCAGACGTTCAACGCCGACCCACGCGACACCGCGACGCCGAGGGCGATGGCCGCTCTTCTGGGGAAGATCTGGAAACGGGAGATCCTCAGCGAGAAGAGCTCGGCCCTGCTGATCGACATCATGGACCGCTGCGAGACCGGCGAGAACCGGATCCCGGGAGCGCTGCCGCCGGGCACGCCGGTCGCCCACAAGACCGGCACGATCGGCGAGTCGACGAACGACGTGGGCGTCATCACCCTGCCGGACGACGCGGGCCACGTGATCTCGGTCGTCTTCGTCAAGGAGTCCAGGCTGCCTTCCAGCGCGGCGATGGAACCGGTGATCGCAGAGATCGCGCGCGCCTCGCACGACTACTTCGTGTTCAACCGCGAGTAGCGCAGTGGCTGATCTCGACAACAAGACCTGCCTCGTCACCGGCGGCGCATCCGGCATCGGCAGGGCCACCTGCGAGGCGCTTGCCGCCCGGGGCGGCCATGTCGTCGTCACGGACATCGACGAAGCCGCGGGACACGACGTCGCGGACACGGTCGGTGGCGAGTTCGCGCATCTCGACGTAAGCGACCGGGACGCCTGGACGCATGTCGTTTCCGAGATCGTCAGGGTCCACGGCGGGCTCGATCTGGTCCACCTCAACGCCGGCGTGACGACCTATCCGGCGGCCGGCGGTGACTTTCCCACCTTCGACATCGCCGCCATGCCGGCGGAGGCCTACCGCCGCGCCACGGGCGCCAACATCGACGGAGTCGTCTTCGGCGTGAGTGCGACCGTCCCGGCGCTGGAAGACCGGGGCGGCGGAGCGATCATCGTCACTGCCTCTGTTGCCGGGCTCATCACCTGGGAAGTGGACCCCGTCTACACGATGACCAAGCACGCGGTGGTCGGCCTGGTGCGCGCTCTCGCACCGTCTCTCGCACAGCGCGGAATCACGCTCAACGCGATTTGCCCAGCCGCCGTCGACACGAAGATCTTCGGGCCCGAAGCCGAGGACTTCGTGAGGGAAGCCGGCCTTCGACTCATGCCGCCCTCGCAGATTGCGGATGCCGTCATCGAGGCAGTAACCGGCGGCGAGACCGGCCAGTGCTGGGTCTGCTACGACGGCCGGGCTCCGAAGCTCTACGTACCGGCTCCGCTTCCGGGGCTGGACGACTAGAGCGAGGCGAGAGCTCCCGAACGCGCGGATCAGCGTTCGATCCACTCGCCGCAGATCGCCACCGCCTCGGCGAGCTTGGCCGCCTGGCCGATGTAGTAGTGGGTAGCCCCCTCGATCTCGTGGAACTCCTTGTCGTCGTGGGACACGGCGGCGTACAGCCGCCGCGCGTGGCTCGGGGTGCACGCATCGTCGGCGCCGTTGTTGACGACCAGAACCGGAACGCTGATGTCCGCGGCGCACGCGACGCCGTCCGCCTTCGACTTCTCGAGGCTCCACTGCGACAGCCAGCTCCGCAGAGTGGTGAAGCGGGCGAGACCCGTCGGGCCGTTGTTCACGGTCTCCGGTCGCCGGCCGGCGTGTGGGTCACCGTCGGCCGCTCCGCCTGCTGCTGGTAGTAGAGCGATAGCGAGCCGCCGCCGCTCACCCTCCGAGCAGGACACGCTCGTAGCCGAGCTCCTCCCTCCGCGTCCTCCCGGAAGAAGACGGGGAAGGGGATCCGATCGTAGGGCTCGATCATCGTCGCGCGCCCGGTCAGAACTCGACCGCGGGAAGCGCCGCCTCGATCGCCGGCCGGTGCGCCTCCAGATGCTTCGGCAGCGAGAGGATCGTGCCCAGGGAGTCGATCTCCTCGTCCACCGTCCAGCCCGGATCGAGATTCGACAGCTCCAGGTTGATGCCTCCGGGAGCGGTGAAGTACGTCGAGTGGAACCAGCCCCGGTCCCGGGCCCCGGTGACGATCAGGCCCGCGCCGGCGAGGATCCGCGTCCACTTCTTCATGTCCTCGACGCTGTCGACCGTCAGCGCGATGTGGTGCAGGCCGCCGAGACCGTGCCGGCCCCACGGCCCGTCGCGCCGCTCGACGACGTCGATCAGCTTGCCGGGCTCGTTGCCGCCGACCGCGAGACGGGTCCGGCTTCCCTCGGTGGCGACCACCTCGAAACCGAGCACGCCGACGAGGAACTGGACGGTCAGCTCGGGAATGCGCGGAGCGAGCGTCGCATGGTGGAAGCCGCGTATCTGGTGCTCGTCGGGAAGATCGGCCAGCTCGGGCATCCTGGTGTCCTCGCACCCGACGAGTTCCGACGAGATGCCGTCGAAGTCCCGGAAGTGGAGCACCGGCTCGCCGAACCGCACCGGACGATCGCTGCAGGTGCAACCCGCCGAGGTCAGTCGCTCGCGCCAGTACTCGAGGCTCCCAAGCGAGACGGAGTAGCTCACGTCGGTGATTGAGCCCCGGCCCTCGACCGTCTTCGGCATCGGGACGCCCTCGAGGATGATGTTCGTCATGATCGTCCCCGGACTGCCGAGGCGGTCGCCGAAGAAGAAGTGCCAGCCGGAGGTGGGGTTCTCCTGGTTGCAGGTCTTCTTGATCAACCGCAGGCCGAGCGCGTCGCGGTAGAACCGGAGGTCGTTCGCGGCGGAGCCGACCAGCCCGGTGATGTGGTGGATGCCCCGGATCGGTGACGGACCGCGTCTCCTGACTTCAGCCATGGAACCTCCTTCTCAACGTGCAGCAGACGGATGTTACGTTCCCGACCGCATGAGTAGTTCCTCTCCGGCGACGCGACTGCGCGCCCTTCTCGACGCCCCCGGCCTTCGGGTCATGCCCTGCTGCTTCGATGCGCTGTCCGCGCGGCTGATCGAGCAGGCCGGCTTCGAGTTGACCTTCATGAGCGGCTTCGCCGTGTCCGCCAGCCGGCTGGGGATGCCGGACACCGGGTTGATTTCCTTCGGCGAGATGCTCGACCAGGGCCGCAACATCTGTGCGGCAACGCGGCTGCCGGTGATCGGCGACGGCGACACCGGCTACGGCAACGCGCTGAACGTCAAACGCACCGTCAGGAGCTATGCCAGCGCCGGCTTCGCGGGCGTGATGATCGAGGACCAGGAAGCGCCCAAGCGCTGCGGACACACGCGGGGCAAGCGCGTCGTCTCCCGCTCCGAGGCCCTGTCGCGGGTGCGCGCCGCCGTGGACGCCCGGGACGAGGGCGCCGACATCCTCATCCTGGCCCGCACCGACGCGCGGGCCACCGACGGCCTGGACGAGGCGATCGTCCGCTGCCAGGCGTTCGCTGACATCGGCGCGGACATCCTCTTCCTCGAGGCTCCGGAGTCGGAAAGCGAGATGGCCGCGTTCTGCGAGGCAGTCCCCGGCCCGAAGCTGGCGAACCTCGTCGAGGGAGGCGACACGCCACTGCTGCCGCCGGCGCGGCTCGAGGAAATCGGCTACAAGATCGCGGCCTACCCGCTGACGCTCCTGTCCGCCGCCACCGCGGCGATGCTCGACGCTCTGCGAGCCCTGGGGAACAGCGAGCGACCTGAGGGCGCCCTGGACTTCGAACGCCTGCGCGACATCGTCGGCTTCGAGGACTACGACGCCGAGGCCGAGCGTTACCGCCTGGAGGGCGAGGGCGAACGATGACTCGACACAGGAACGACGTCGACGTGCTGATCGTCGGGGCCGGCCCGGTCGGCCTCTGCTGCTCCCGGCTCCTCAGCAGGCTCGGCGTGTCCAACCGGGTGCTGGAGCGCCGGCCCGGCCTCCACACGGCGCCGCAGGCGCACGTCGTCTCGTCGAGGACCCTCGAGGTCTTCCGGGCCGCGGGCATCGACGCGGGGACGCTGGTCGCGGCCGCGACGCGGCGGGAGGACCAGGGCGCGGTCCTCTGGGTCCACACGCTGGCCGGCCCGGTGCTCGGCCGTCTCGCTCTGGGCACGCCCGAACGCATCATGAAGACGCTGTCGTCGACGCCGGCGCCCACCCTGAACATCCCCCAGCATCGCCTGGAGCCGATCCTCTTCGAGGCGGCCCGCGACGCCGGAGCGACGGTCGACTTCGAGGTCGAGTGGCTCGGCGCGACGCAGACCGAAGCCGCCGTCGTCTCGGAAGCCCGGAACCACGCGAGCGGTGAGACCCTCGAGTTCCGCAGCCGCTACGTCCTCGGCTGCGACGGCGCGGGCAGTTCGGTACGCCACGCGCTCGGCATCGGGATGGAGGGGCCGGCCCACGTGCAGAGTTACCTCTCCGTCTTCGTCGAGGCCGATCTCCGCCATGTCGTGAAAGAGCATCCCGGCCTTCTCTTCTGGCACCTGGATCCGCTCGAGCCCGCCGTCTTCATCGCCCACGACCTCGATTCGACCTGGATCTACATGCATCCCTACGATCCGGAACGCGTGAAGCCCGAGTCCTTCACGCCCCAGCGTTGCCGCCAGCTCGTGGCGAACGCGATCGGCACGGACGCCGACTTCGAGGTCCGCGAGACCGGCTTCTGGCAGATGACCTGCCAGGTGGCCGACCAGTACCGCGACCGGAGAATCTTCCTGGTTGGCGATGCCGCGCACCGTTTCCCGCCGACGGGAGGCATGGGCATGAACACCGGCATGGCCGACGCCTTCAATCTCGCCTGGAAGATCGCGGCCGTCTGCGCGGGACGCGCCGGCGACCCGCTGCTGGCTACCTACGACCCGGAGCGGCGACCCGTGGCAGCAGCGGCCGCTCGACAGAGCCTGGAGAACCACCTGAAGATGCTCGAGGTCGTCGAGGCCCTGCAGATCGAGCCCGGGCTCCCACCCGAAGAGGCTCGCTCCGAGATACGGCGCCTGCCCGAGCAGGAGGACCGCCGGCGGGCGGTCCAGGCCGCCATCGACGCTCAGGGGGAGCACTTCGACATGATGGGACTCGATCTCGGCCATCACTACGAGGACGGCGCGGTGCTTCCCGACGGAACACCACCGCCGCCGCCCGCGATGCGCGCTCTCGACTTCGTCCCCTCCACGCGGCCGGGATGCCGCCTGCCTCATGCGTGGGTGGAGTTTGAAGGCCGAAGAGTCTCCACTCTCGACCTCGTCGATCCCGCCGGACCGACCGTCATCTGCGGCACCGCGGGCGAGGGCTGGATGGAGGCTGGTGAGGCCCTCGGACTGCGAGTGCATGCGATCGGCGATGGCGCCGCCGTGGAGGATCCGGCAGGCGAGTGGGAGGCGGTCAGCGGCATCGGCCCGGAAGGCGCCGTCGTCGTGCGACCGGACGGGCATGTGGCGTGGAGAGTGGAGGGGCGCTTCGAGCCTCGTCTGGGCCTTGAGGCTGCGCTCGCGATCGTCTACTGCAGCGCTCCTGGAGGACCGGGATGGACGCCTATCCGCGGCGTGTCTTCCTCAGAAGCCGGCGGGGACGCCGGCGCACCCAGTCCTGCGGCACAGGCTAGCGGCGACGGTCAGGCGGAGGAACCATGAAGTTGTTCACGACCACGGACGGAGTCGCCCGCGAGACGGCCGGAGGCGCACTCGAGATCCTCGACCTCCCCTACGCGGACATCGGCGAGGCGCTGCGGCTGGACCCGGAACTCGCGACCGTGCGCGACGCCCAGGCGAAGCGGCGCTGCGCGCCCGGCGACGTGACCCTGCGCGCGCCGATCCTCCGCCCCGGCAAGGTCATCGGCATGGGCATCAACTTCCACAGCCACGTCGAGGAGACCCGCGAGTTCCTCAAGGCCCGTGGCATCGAGCCGCCGTCCGACCCGGTGTTCTTCCTGGCGCCGGGCAGCGCGGTCGTCGGACCCGGCGAGGACATCGTGCTGCCCGAGGTCGCGCCCGATCAGGTTGACTACGAGATCGAGCTGGCGGCCGTCATCGGCGTCGGCGGTGCCTCCATCGACGAGGACGACGCGCTGCGGCACGTGGCGGGTTACACGCTCGCCAACGACGTCTCGGCCCGCGACCTCCAGCGCAAGTCCTTCGAAGGCCCCGAGTACTCGCTCAGTCATGCCAAGGGCCTCGACACGTTCAAGCCGATGGGGCCGGCGCTGGTCACCACCGACGAGTTCGCCGAGCCGCTCGACATCCGCCTCCAGGCCCGGGTCAACGGCGAAGTCCGTCAGGACGAGCGGACCACGGACTTTGTTCACTCGGTGGCCCGCTGCGTGGCGCACGTCTCCCGCTTCATGCAGCTCGAACCGGGCGATGTGATGCTCACCGGCTCGCCGGCCGGCGTCGGCGTGTTCCAGGGCAAGTTCCTCCGCGCCGGCGATGTCGTCGAACTCGAGGCCGACCGGATCGGCGTGCTGCGCAACGTCGTTACGGGAGCCTGAACCGGCGGGCCGCGAACTTTCCCATCCGCAACTGTGACCAGCAAGGAGTCCACCGTGTCGAACTCCCCCATCCGCCCCGCCTACATCCACCACATCTTCCTGCGGACGAAGCGATTCGACGCGATGCGCGCGTTCTACAAGCTGGTTCTCGGCTGCGAGGCGTTCTTCGAGAACGAGATGTTCAGTTGGCTCAGCTTCGACCAGGAGCACCACCGGATCGCCATCGCGAACATGCCCCAGTCACAGGACCAGGCGCCAACTCAGGAGGGCCTCGACCACGTCGGCTACCAGTACGCGGGACCCGAGGACCTCTTCGCCACCTACGAGCGCCTCCGCGACGTAGGGGTAGAGCCCTACTGGTGCACCGACCACGGCGGCACGACGTCCTTCTACTACAAGGACCCCGACGCCAACGGCCTCGAACTCCAGTACGACAACTACCCGAACAGGGACGCGCTCCTGGAGTGGATGAAGGGCGGCGACTTCGCCAGGAACCCCATCGGCGTCGACGTGGACCCCGAACGCCTGATCGAAGTGTTCCGCACCGGCCTCGACCGGATGGAGCTGCACCAGCGCTCCCGGCGCGGCGACTTCCTCCCTGAGGGGATGTCGATGCAGGCGCCCGCTGCGCCCTTCCCGGCCGATCCCGGCGCGTACATGGTGTCGATCCGGCAGGCTGTCGGCGCGGGGCCGGAGTAAGCCAGGCCCTTCCGCAGGGCCCAAGCCCCTCACGCCCCTTCACAAACGGGAAGAACGAAAGCGAGACTTTCGATTCTCCCGTCTAGCCCGCATGTTTCACCGGCTCGGGCGTGAGGGCTGAGTTCGGGGTGGGCAGTCCCCTTGAATGCCGTCCTGGTCTGTCGGTGGCTGGTCAGGTGTCCTGCGGAGTCGGAGTCGGTTCATTTCGGCGTCGGAGTGGCTTGTCCGCAGCGGTTCG
The DNA here is from genome assembly GCA_965220845.1 of Candidatus Multivorans sp. Taxonomy (GTDB): domain Bacteria; phylum Acidobacteriota; class Thermoanaerobaculia; order Multivoradales; family Multivoraceae; genus Multivorans. Next base: position 686,176 of record CBDCRA010000005.1, on the reverse strand, counting down.
GTGCGGTTTTCGGGCGCACTCTGGGCGTGGAGTCGATGCAAGGCGCCGCGTTGTGGTGTCGGTTTTCGTCCGGTCTCAGGCCGGCGGGTGGTAGAGGGGTTTTCTCTGGAGGTTTGCCAGGGCCTGTGCGAAGTCGTTTTGCCAGGGGAAGACGTTGGCCAGGTGGACCCAGATGCGGCGATGGGTGATGCGCAGTCGTGCGGCGATCTTGAAGAAGCGCAGGCGGATGGTGCCGCACTGGAGGTGGGCCTTGTCGGTGTCGGCCAGAGCGAGGCGTCGCACGGCGGCGAGCAAGACGTAGGCGAAGGAGGAGAAGTAGAGGCGGAGTTGATTGGCGGCCATGGTGGCGGTGGAGGTGCGGTCGGCGAAGAGATCGAGCTGCTGCTCCTTGATCCGGTTTTCCATGTCGCCACGGGCGCAGTAGAGCAGCTCGTAGAGCGCCTGCTTGCCGGCGCGGCTCTTGGGCAGATTGGAGACGATGAAGCGGGGATTGCCGCCCTTTTGGAGCCACTCCGCCTTGCCCACCACCCGCCTCTTGCGGGACCAGGAGGAGCGGGTCCTGTAGCGGAACTCCCGGAACCGCCGCGAGGGCTTTTCGGTCGCATGAAATCGCCGCCGCGACTTCGCAAGCGCTTTGGCGAGCCGCCTCGCAAGGCGCGGATTCCTTGCCACGCCGAACACGTAGAAGAGCCCTTCCCTCTCGCACCAGGCCATGATCCGCTCCCGGCAGAAGCCCGAGTCGCCGCGCAGGACGATCCGGGTGTCCGGCCACGCCTCCCGGATCCGGGCGACGATCGGCGCTAACTCGCGGACCGTCCCGGCGCTGGCGTCCTGGTCCGACCGCCGCAGACGCGCCAGCAGCAGGTGCTCGCCGCAGAACGCGTACAGCGGCATGTAGCAGTAGCACCGGTAGTAGCCGTGGAAGAACCGACCCTCCTGCTCCCCGTGCAGCGGATCGTCGGTCGCGTCCAGATCCAGCACGATCTCCTCCGGCGCCTCCTCGAAAGCCTCCAGGAACAGGTCCACCAGCAGGCCGTCCAGGGCCGCGCCGTCCGCCGGAGTCCGCTTGTAGCGGCTACCTTGTGCCTCCTCCGGCCGCGACAACTCCAGACGATTCAACCCCGATGCGCTCGCCAGGGGACGACCCTTGTCCCGCGACCGCCGACGATCGGCGCCCGTGATGTCCGACTTGCCCACCAGCAGCGCCATGAACGCGTCGAGGCGAAGCTGATTGTGGTCATTCAGGTCCTCGTAGCCCAGAGCCAGACCGTAGACCCGCTGAGAGACCAGGTCCCGCACCGTGTGCTCCACCGCCGACGGATCCCGGTGATCCCGAAAACACGACGCCATGCGATCCAGCAGACCGATTCGCGTATCCGTCTCCCGAAGCAGCAGCCCGCCGCCCTCCGTCGTCAAACGGCCACCGTCGAAACAGGCCGTCACACGGCGGCGACCGTGGAAACCGAACTCAAGCTGCGACGGAGTACACTCTGTCTTCACGGGTCTCGCTCCTGTGGACTGTCCAAATGCTTGACAACACTTGGATTATCCGCGGGAAGAGGCCCGATCTCAAATCACCCCGTGAGATATGCGGGCTAGGCGCTGCCTGTCCTGCCGGGCACGCCGCCTCATCCTGCTTCTGCTGCTCGACCAGCGCCGCAACTTCCGCGGTCAGAGACTCCCTGTACTCCCGGATGATCCGCCGCTCCCGATCCTCATCGATCACCGCTCGCGGGGCACCTGGCGACACTTCCACCACCACCTACTGAGCATAGTCGAGGAGATAGGCGGCCCCGAGGCCCCCTTCGGACGCGCGGACGATCTTGACAGGGGTAGGCCAATGGCCTATACCATCGGGATGGAGTTCGAGTGGGACGATGCGAAGAACGACGCCTGCTTCGAGACGCGCGGCATCGACTTTGCCTATGCCGCCCGCGCCTTTCTCGATCCGCACCGGATCGTCGCCCAAGATCGGCGACGGGACTATGGCGAAGATCGGTACAGGCTGCTCGGCGCGATCGACGGGCGGGCTTACGTGATCGTCTACACGATGCGGGGTTCGGCAATCCGCATCATCTCGGCCCGCAAGGCCAACAGGAAGGAGGTCGTCAACTATGAGCACAACCCGCATCAGGATTGATCCCGACGATCCGGCGACTTTCCCCGAAGGGAGGATCGACGCTGCGAAGGTGGACAGCACCACAGAGGCGGAGATCGGCATGCAGGAGCGCGAGGATGACGCGGAGGCGATGCAGGACGTGGCCCGATACGCGCGCCGGGTTCGCCAGCGGCTGGGGCTCAGTCAGACGGAGTTCGCTCGGCGCATCGACGTGCCGCACGAGACGATCCGCAATTGGGAGCAGGGGAAGCGCTGCCCGACAGGCGCGGCGCGCGCCCTGTTGAGGGTGCTGGACAAAGCTCCCGAGACCGCGCTGCGGGTACTGACCTGAAGACCGCCGACGAGGAGTTCGCGCAAGACGCCATACGGCTAGCATCCGCGGCCATGCCTGAAGCCCCAGGACAACAGCAGCGTTCAGGTCATGCTCTTCGCGGATCGTCTGGAGGTCGTGAACTCGGGCCGGCTGCCGCCTGCGCTCACGGTCGAGAAGCTGCGCGTGGCGCACCAGTCGTGCCGGCGCACCCAGTCTCTGCCCTGCTCCCCTCAATCCACCTCCCAAGTCCCCGCCTCCTCCATCGCCTTCCGGTACGCCGACAGGCAGTACCAGAACAGCAACGCCCCCGCCGGCTTGAAGATCGCCTGCATCGTGGCGAGGGAGTAGTGGACCTTGCCGTCGTCCTGGAAGAGGAAGTCGGTGAACGCGGCCAGGGTGCTGGTGCCGAAGGCCATGCCGATGAAGCTGGTCAGGAAGATGTAGAAGGCCGTCGCCTGGCCGCGCATTTGGTTGGGCGTGATCGGCTGGAAGGCGGCCGCCATGACGCCGAGGTAGGCGCCCGAGAAGATCATCGCCGGCACCAGCAGCAGGAGGGTCATCGTCGCGCTGCCCACGAGCGGCGCAGCAATCGAGGGCAGGGTGGCGATCACGGTCGTGGCCAGCAGGGTACGCACGTAGGCGTCCCTGTAGCCCCGCGCGGCGAGGCGGTTGGCGATCCACGGCGCGACCATGATGCCGACGACTCCGGTGATGATCGAGATCGTGCCGTAGCTCGTCCCGGCTTCCCCGCGGGTCATGCCGTAGTTGCGAACCAGGAACTCGGGGTACCAGGCGGAGGAGCCGTAGCCGGCCATCGCCAGCATGGACGAACCGATGAACAGCGGCAGGTAGCAGCGCTTGCGCTCCCAGATGAACCTGACGAACTCGCGGACCGGCAGGCGCTCCCTGCCGCTCCGTGAAACCGCCAGCTCCTTGCGCCGCGGCTCGACCATCGTCAGCAGCAGGAGCGCCAGCAGCACTCCGGGCAGGCCGACCGTCACCAGCGTCGCCTGCCAGGGCTGGAGCGTGCCGATGAGCGGTATCTCGAGCGGACCGATGCGGGTGTAGTAGTCGATGAGCAAACCGCCGATGACCAGGGCGAAACCGCCGCCGACCCGCACGCCCGTCTTGTAGAAGGACATCGCGTAGCCGAAGTGGGCCGGGCGGTAGCTGTCGGTGATGATCGAGTAGGCGGGCGGGGCCAGCCCGGCCTCGCCGGCGCCGACCGCCATCCGCGAAACGAACAGTTGGGTCACGCTGTTCGCCAGACCGCCCGCCGCCGTCGCCAGGCTCCAGAAGGCGACGCTGGCGGCGACTATCAGCCTGCGCGAGTAGTGGTCCGCGAGCCGGCCCAGGGGAAAGCTGGCGAAGCTGTAGACGAGCGCGAACGCCGCCCCGGCCAGCAGGCTGTACTGGAAGTCGGTGATCCCGAACTGCTCGCGGATCGGACCGACGAGCAGCGAGAGGATGTTGCGGTCGAGAAACGACAGCACGTAGGCGAGGAACAGGAGAACGACGCCGTAGTTGGCGGCGCCCAGCGACGGGTAGTCGGCGGACTGTTCCGCCGCGCCGACGTCGCCGGGAGCCCTGGTCTCGACTGTCACGCCGGCAACTGGCTACGGCCGACCGTTCTTCAAGGCTGCGCGGCGTAGCGGCCGACGATCGGCCGGCCGGGACTGACTCCCTCGACCGTCTCGCCGTCGCGCACGACGAACACCCCGTTCACCATCGTGTGGACGATTCCCTCCGAGAACGAGAGTCCGCCTTCGAAGGTTGCGGTGTCGATCACCGTGTCCGGGTCGAAGACCACGATGTCCGCGTCGGCGCCCACCTGGATCCTCCCCTTGTTCCTCATCTGGTTGGAAATCGACGCCACCCGGTCCGCCGGCAGCAGGCTCATCTTCCGGATGGCCGTCATCAGGTCGAGCGTGCCCCGTTCGCGCACGTAGCGCCCCAGGATCCGCGAGTAGGTGCCGGCTGTCCGCGGGTGCGCCCCGGGCGCATACGGCATGCCGTCGGACGCGACGATCACCCAGTCGTTCGCGAGCGCCGTCTCGATCCACTCCTCCTTCATGAAGTGGAGGATCACCGTTCCGCCCTCGCGGCGATACCGCTCGAAGGTCTCCTTCGTCAGCCTCTCCCCCGTCTCCTCCCACTGCAGGTCGCCGTAGTCGATCCCCAGACGGTCCTGCCAGCCCTCGTCGAAGATCGACGACTCGAGGCTGGTCGAACCAGCCGTGTAGGGGTAGGCCTCGGTCGACACGTCGAGGCCCGCGCGGCGCGCGCCGCCGATCAGTTCGAGCACCGTGTCGATCTCGCCGAGCGCCATGCTGTTGACGTGGACGATGTGCAGCGGCGCCCCGGTACCGACCGCGTTGGCCAGGACTTCCTGCATCGCGTCGATCGACATGGAGCGGACGTGGGTGTGGATCGTGGCCCGCTTCTCGCCGGCGAAACGGAACACTTCGAAGATCTCGCGGCGGGTGGCTCCGGGGTAGTACTGGGTGGCGAGCCCGATGCCCAGAGCGCCCTCCTCGAGTCCGCGCTGCAGATGCTCCAGCATGGCCGGGAAGCTCTCGGGCGGCAGCTCGGAGTAGTACGTTCTTGCCCCGGCGTCGCGCATGGAGTCGAGCGGTTCGTCCTCGGCGCTGGCGGCCGCGAAGGCCGCCGCGAGATCCGCCCGTTCCTCCTGCGGGACGATCTCCAGGCCCCTCAGGGCACCGTGGTTGACGGTGGCTCCGTAGTTCACCAGCGACCTTCCCCGCCTGGAGTCCAGGAACGACTTGACGTCCGGTACGCCCCATTCGAGCTCGAGCGCCGTGGTCACTCCGTCCCTGGCCTGGTACTCGTGCGCCTTCGGGCCCTGGCCGTGGGCGTGGAGGTCGACGAAGCCGGGCGCCAGCACGAGGCCGGCGGCGTCGATCAGGACGCCTCCGTCGGCGAGCGCGTCGGCCAGGGGTTCCTCCGTCAGGGCGGCGATGACGTCGCCGCGGATGCCGACGTTCCTGACCTCGTCGAGCCGTCGCTCGGGGTCGATGACGCGGGCGCCCTGGAAGACGACGTCGAACTGCTGGGTGTCGGCGTCGCCGCTGCCGTCAGTGGCGAGGTTGCAGCCCAGGAACAGAAGCGCGGCAAGGAAAGGGACCGCTCTCGCCGCAGATGACCGAGTGAGAACCACGAAGCGTCGATGGTATACACCCTGCTGCGCTACTCCCTGCAGCAATCGACGACCTCGACCAAGGAGCCCACCCATGCCAAAGGCGACTCCCGGTGACACTCGCCTGTCACGCAGAACGCTGTTCGGGCACGGCGCCAGGGCCGGCGCCCTCCTAGCCGCCTCGACGGTCGGCGCGCCGTACCTCGGCTTCGGCCGGCACCGGCTGTTCGCCCAGAGCGAGGAGCGCTACTCGACGCGGGCGGTCGACCTGGTCGGCGACTCGCTGGTCATCGACATGCTGAGTCCGCTCACGCTGGCGTCGTCGACCATGCGGGCCTGGTACGGCAATCCCGAGAACATTCCCGAGTCCTTCTGGGACGACCTCGATCTCTCCGGGATCGACGCCGTTCTCGACGCCGTGGGAACCGGCCCGTTCGGGGCGCGGGAATCGGTCCTCGAGCGGGTGGCGGGAGTCAACGGCATCGTCGCGCACAACGGACACCGGATGCTCCGCGTCGCCCGAGCCGCGGACCTCGAAGAGGCGGCGCGAAGCGGCCGCGCCGGCATGATTTTCGGCGTCCAGAACGCGGACCACTTCCACTCGCTGGACGACGTGGACTACTTCTACGGGCTCGGCCAGCGCGTGTCGCAGTTGACCTACAACGCGCGCAACCTGATCGGCACCGGATCGACCGACCGGATCGATGGCGGCCTGTCGGACTGGGGGGTCGCGATCATCGAGCGGATGAACGATGTCGGGATGGCGGTGGACGTGTCCCACTGCGGCGACCGCACGTCGCTCGACGCCTTCGAAGCCTCGAGGAAGCCCGTCCTGGTCACTCACTCGAACGTCCGTGCCCTCGCGGACGGCCACGTCCGCTGCAAACCGGACGAGGTGATCGACGCGGTCGGGAGGGACGGCAGCGTCTTCGGCGTCACCGGCGTGCGGATGTTCGTCAAGGCCGACGAGCCGACCACCGTCGAGCACTACCTCGACCACTTCGACTACCTGACGAAGCGGATCGGCGCGGAGCACGTCGGCATCGGCAGCGACATCGACCTCTACGGCTACGACGACATGCCCGAGGCCGACATGACGCGGCTCAGGGCCGCTTACACCAAGGGCAAGTACCACTTCCGGGACCAGATCGACATCCCGGAAGTCGCCCACCCGCAACGGGTCTTCGACCTCGCCGAAGGACTGATCCGCCGCGGCTACACCGACCCCGACATCCGGGGCATCCTCGGCGGCAACTTCCGCCGGGTTCTGGAGGAGATCTGGGGATGACACACCTTCAGCACAGCGGTCTCGAACTGGGTGCGCCGGCGCCCCCGCCGGCTGCCGCCGCAGGCGGCCAGAAGAACGCGCCGGCCACCGGCCGGCGACTCCTTGCTCCGCGAGCACTGCTCGTCGCCGCCCTAATCCTCGCCGCCGGCCCTCTTTCGGCCGCGACAGTCGACGAACGCCTCCAGGGATTCGACGACTGGGTCGAATCGATCATGAAGGAGTCGAAGGTGCCGGGCCTCGGCGTGGCGATCGTCGAGGACGGCAAGACCGTCTTCGCCAGGGGCTACGGCTGGCGCAACGTCGAGGAGAAACTGCCGGTGACGCCGGACACGCTCTTCGCGATCGGCTCGAACACGAAGTCCTTCACGGCGACGCTCCTGGCCATGCAGGTGGACGACGGTGCCCTCGCCTGGGACGATCCCATCCGCAAGGTGCTGCCGGAGTTCCGGCTTCACGACCCGGCGGCGACGGAGGAGATGACCGCCGTCGACCTGCTGAGCCACCGCTCGGGCCTGCCGCGGCACGACCTGTACTGGTATGCGACGGGCAAGAGCCGCTCCGAGCTGCTGGCCGGTCTCCACCACCTGGAGCCGTCCGCCTCCTTCAGGAGCAGGTACCAGTACCAGAATCTGATGTTCATGACCGCCGGCATCGTCTCCGAGCGGATCGGCGGCAAGTCCTGGGAGGAACTCGTCCAGGAGCGCATCCTCACTCCGCTCGGCATCGAGCGGGCGACCTTCTCGGTGATCCGGATGCAGGAGGACGAGGACTTCTCCTACGGCTACGGCGCGAACGAGGAGATCGAGCGGATCCCCTTCCGCAACATCGACGCGGTCGGCCCGGCCGGTTCGATCAACATGTCGGCCCGGGACCTCGCCACCTACGTGCAGTTCCACATCGCCTACGGCAAGGTCGGCGACAAGCAGCTCCTGAAAGAGGCGTCGGCCAGGTACATGCAGCTACCGCAGATGGTGATGACCGGCCCGCTGCAGGCGCGCCTGCAGAACGGTCCGGAGATCGGCGACCCTACGTACGGGCTCGGCCTCATGGTGAGCAGCTACCGCGGGCGCAAGCACGTCAGCCACGGCGGCGGCATCGACGGCTTCATCTCGGCGATGGAGTGGCTGCCCGACGAGAAGATCGGCGTCGTCGCGCTGTCCAACACCACCTACTCCGGAACGGTGCCCTCGCTCGTCGTGCGTAATGCGTTCGACCGCATGCTCGGCCTCGAGCCGATCGACTGGGCGGAGAGGACGCGCAAGCAGATCGCGGAAGCGGAAGAGAAAGCCGAGGAAGCGAAGAAGAAGGACCTCGCGGCCGCCGTGCCGGACACCGAGCCTTCCCACCCGCTCGCCGACCACGCCGGCGAGTACGAGCATCCCGGCTACGGCAAGTCGACCGTGCGGCTGAAGGACGACGGCCTGGTCGTCGAGGTCACGGGCGTCGAGTTCCCCCTCCAGCACTACCACTACGACGTGTGGATGGTCCCCTACGACCTTCCGGGCGGCTCGCCGGGCGCGGACCGCGGCGGCGCCAAGGTCCGCTTCGACTACGGCAACGACGGGAAGATCAACGTCGTCTACTTGCCGCTCGAACCGTCGATCCCGCCGATCCGCTTCGATCGCGCGGCCGACTGACGCCCGCGACCCGCGCGCATGCAGGGCCGGGCGCCGACGCGCTTCCACACTCTCCTCCTGCCGGCGATCATTGCGCAGTCGATGATCATCGGCGGCGGCTACGCCACGGGCCGGGAAGTCGTCGAGTACGCGGGTCGCTTCGGGAACCGGGGCTGGCTGGCCGTCGCGATCATCGCCGTCTGTTTCTCGATCGTCATGGCGCTGGCCTTCGAGCTGGCGCGGCTGGCCGGCGCGTACGACTACAAGGCCTGGAGCCGGAACCTGGTGGGACCGTTCTGGTGGCTGGTCGACATCCTCTTCCTGACCATGATGATGCTCGTCATCGCGGTGATGACGGCGGCCATCGGCGAGGTCCTCCAGCAGACCCTCGGGTTTCCGAAGCCGCTGAGCCTGGTTCTGGCCCTGGCATGCGTCGGTTTCCTGTCGTGGCGCGGGTCCGGCTTCATCGAACGCGCGAAGACCTGGGGCTCGGCGGCCCTCTACCTGGGCTACTGCGCCTTCTCGGTCCTCGTGCTGACGGCGCCGGTCGGGGAAGCCGCCGCGGCCGCTCAGCCACCGCCTGGCTCCGAGGCGAGCGCTCTGGAGGTGACGATCGCCGCGCTGCTGTACGTCGCCTACAACGTCGCCGTGGTACCGGCCGTCCTCTTCTGTCTCCACCGCCAGACCCGACGCAGCGAGACCTTCGCGTCCGGAATCCTCGCCGGCCTGGCGATGACGATTCCCTTCGCCCTGACCCTGGCGTGCCTGCTGCGGTTCGCCCACCCGTCCGTGATGGAGGCGGAAGTACCCTGGCTGCGGCTGATCTCCTCCGCCGCCGACGGTCGCGCCGGCGGCCCGGCGCTCTGGATCGCCATCTTCGGAGTGGTCGCCGGCTGGACCCTCGTCGAGACCGCCGTCGGCTCCATCCACGCCCTCGTCCATCGGGTCGAACGCAACCTGGGCGACCTGCCCCGCCGCTGGCGACCCGCCTCCGGCGAACTCACGCCGGGACAGAAGGCGCTGACCGCCGTGCTCGTCCTCGTGGCCGCCGCCGCGCTTTCCACGGTCGGCATCATCGACCTCGTCGCCCGGGGCTACGGCACGATCGCCTGGGGCTTCATCGCCCTGATCATCCTGCCGCTCTTCGTCGTCGTGCCGTACCGGGCACTCAGGGCGGCCCGCTGAGTCCCCCACTGGGAGCGCGAAAAGGCCGCGTCCTCAATCCTCCGTTTGACCGGAGTCCAGACTCGCCTGCACCAACGGCGCGTCGACGCCGAGCTGTCTCGCGACGGCGAGGCACAGCGAGAGGTCCTTGACCGGCATTGCCGGCCAGGTAATCCGCCGCCGAGGCATCGGGAAGCTCTCCGACACGAAGCTCCGGCCGGTCGACACGTTCAGGATCTCCATGAAGCGGTCGAGGTCCATGCCATAGGCGCCGACGACATCCCGCACCTCCTGGATGAGCGCCCAGGTGCCGAGGACGATCGCGTTGTTGCCGATCTTCATCGCCTGGCCGGCGCCGACGCCGCCGCAGTGCATCGTCGTGCCGAGCACGTCGAAGGCCTCCCGGGAACGGTCGATCGTCGTCGCATCGCCTCCGGCCATCAAGGTGAGCGTGCCCTCCCGGGCGCCGGCCACCAGGCCGCTGACCGGGCAGTCGATCACGTCCACACCTCTCGCTGCCGCTTCTCGCGCCAACTCCTGACAGTAGACCGGCGACATGGTGCTCATCACCACGATGATCGCGCCCTCGCGCAGCGTGCTCAACGCGCCGTCAGCGCCTCGCAGCACCCGGTCGGTCTGGTCCTCGTCCCAGACGATCGTCATCAGAATGTCGGCGTGCTCGCCCACTTCGCGCGGCGTCGGAACCTCCTCGATCCCCTTCGCGGCGAGGCGCTCGATCGCGTCGCGGCTGCGGTTGACCGAACTGACCACCCGATAGCCGGCGTCGAGCAGACGCTCCGCCATCGGCTCGCCCATGGCGCCGAGCCCGATGAAACCGATCGTTGGTCGTGGCATGGTTCCCGTGCTCCTTCTTTACGATTTGGCCTTCTCTTGTCTAAACTGTACACCGTGCCGCAAGCCGATGCCAGCGACTACAGGACCGCGGAGAACCTGCTCGCGGAGTTCGCGAGCAGGGGTTACGCGAAGACGTCGATGACCTCCCTGGCTGAAGCGGCGGGCGTCACGCGGCAGACGATCTACAACCGGTTCGGGCGCAAGGATGCAGTGCTCGAATGGGCGATCGGCACCGTCGTAGGTTCGCTGCGGGCAGACGCGCTTGCGTGTCTGGCCGACCCGAAGAGACCGACGGAGCAGGCCCTGCTCGACGCGTTCGGCTGCTGGCTGGGACCGGTCGTGAAGTTCGTGCGCGACGGCCGGTACGGCGAGGAGATCCTCGGGCTCGGCAACGTCGCCAGACGGCGCGCCGGCGCGTACCCCCTGGACGCCTTCACCGCCGAGGTGACCGACGCCTTGCTGTCGCGCGGAGTCCGCGAACAACGCCGGGAAGCCGCCGATCTCGCGTTCGTCCTCGTCATGACCGCCAAGGGCCTTCTGGCCGACAGCGAAACCGAAGCCGACTTCCGCGCCGGCATGGCGCGCGCCCTGCGCGGAGCCGGAATCAACAGTTCGTCCGAGTGAGTCAGTAACCCAACCCCCAAAGGGAGAACCAGATAGATGACCGACCGAACCGTACTCATCACCGGCTGCTCGACCGGCTTCGGCAAGCTCGCAGCGAAGACCTTCCGGGCCAACGGCTGGAACGTCGTGGCCACCATGCGCTCGCCCGAGAAGGAAACCGACCTGACGGGGCGCGACGGAGTTCTTGTCACCAGGTTGGACGTGAAGGACCAGGAGAGCATCGATGCCGCGTTCGAGCGCGGAACCGCCGAGTTCGGCGCACTCGACGCGGTCGTGAACAACGCCGGCTACGGCAGCAACGCGCTCTTCGAGCAGTCGCCCGATGACTCCGTCCGCGACATCTACGAGACGAACGTCTTCGGCCTGATGAACGTGATGCGCCGCGCCCTGCCCGACATGCGGGCGCGGGGCGCCGGCTGCATCGTCAACGTGACGTCGATGGCGGGCCTGATGGGCCTGCTCGGCAACTCGGTCTACTCGTCGTCGAAGTTCGCCGTCGAGGGACTGACCGAGGCGCTCGCGCTCGAGTACAAGCCACTCGGCATCCGCATCGTTTCCGTCGCGCCCGGCGCCTACCTGACGACCGCGTTCGGCGACAACACGGACAACTACATCGAAGCCGGCGATCCGCAGCTCGTCGAACACTCGGAGAAGCTCCGCGACCACTTCGCGGCGATCGTCTCAGGCGGCAAACCGCAGGACCCGCAGGAAGTGGCCGACAGGATCTACGAGTGCGTGACCGCGGACGACGTCCCGGTGCACAACCCCGTCGGCGCCGACGCCGAGCGGCTCAGCGGCCTGATCGACAGCCTGCCGTCGCGGCAGGCCTTCGTCGCCGCGATGGAGCAGATGCTGCTGCCGCCGGCTGGCTAGCTAGCGCGGCAGAAGGTCAGAGACCGGCGCTCCGCGCCGGATGCCGGCGGGGGCGCCGGCGCACCCAGTCTTCTGCCGCGCCGGCTCCTAGCCGGCTAGAGGTCGAACCGGTCCAGGTTCATCACCTTGTTCCAGGCCGCCACGAAGTCGCGCACGAACGGCTCCTGCGAGTCGTCGCAGGCGTAGACCTCGGCGACGGCGCGAAGCTGTGAGTTCGAGCCGAAGACGAGGTCGACCGCCGTGCCGGTCCACTTGAGCTCGCCGGTGCCGCGATCGCGGCCCTCGAAGACGCCCTCGCTGTCGGCGCTGGCCTGCCAGTCGGTTGCCATGTCGAGCAGGTTGACGAAGAAGTCGTTCGTCAACGTCCCGGTGCGTTCGGTGAAGACGCCGAGGCCGGAACCGCCGGCGTTCGCTCCCAGGACGCGCAGGCCGCCGACCAGCACCGTCATCTCGGGCGCCGTGAGCGTCAGCATCTGCGCCCGGTCGACGAGCAAGGCTTCGGCGGGTCTCCCATGTCCGTTCGCGAGGTGGTTCCGGAAGCCGTCCGCGGTCGGTTCGAGTACGGCGAAGGATTCGACGTCGGTCTGCTCCTGCACCGCGTCCGTCCGACCCGGCGAGAAGGGCACCTCGACCTCGGAGCCCGCACTCTTCGCCGCCTCCTCGACGGCCGCGCAGCCGCCGAGGACGATCAGGTCGGCGAGCGAGACGCGCTTGCCGCCGGACTGTGAGCCGTTGAAGTCGGCCTGGATCGCCTCGAGCGCCTGCAGAACGTCACCCAGTCGCGCCGGGTCGTTGACCGCCCAGTCCCTCTGCGGCGCGAGCCGGATGCGCGCGCCGTTGGCGCCGCCGCGCTTGTCCGTGCCCCGGAACGTCGCCGCCGACGCCCAGGCAGTCGAGACGAGCTGCGAGACGGACAGCCCCGAATCGAGGATCCGGTTCTTGAGCGCCACGGCGTCGTCATCGTCGATCAGCTCGTGGTCGACATCGGGGACAGGGTCCTGCCAGAGCTGCGGCTCCGCGGGAACCCACGAACCGATACAGCGACTGCGGGGGCCCATGTCGCGATGGGTCAGCTTGTACCAGGCCCTGGCGAAGGCATCCGCGAACTCGTCGGGGTTCTCGTGGAAACGCCTGGCGATCGGTTCGTAGATCGGGTCCACCTTCAGCGACAGGTCGGTCGTCAACATCATCGGGGCGTGCCGCTTCGCCGGGTCGTGGGCGTCCGGCACCGTGCCGGCCGCCGCCTCGTCCTTCGGCGTCCACTGGTTCGCGCCGCCCGCGCCCTTCGTCAGCTCCCAGTCGTAGCCGAACAGGTTCTCGAAGAAGTTGTTGTCCCACTTCGCCGGGGAAGTGGTCCAGGCGCCTTCCAGGCCGCTGGTGATCGTGTCGCCGCCCTTGCCGGTGCCGAACGTGTTGCTCCAGCCCAGGCCCTGCTCCTCGAGGCCGGCGCCCTCGGGCTCCACGCCGACGTGCTCGCCCGCATCGGCGGCGCCGTGCGCCTTGCCGAACGTGTGGCCGCCCGCGATCAGCGCCACCGTCTCCTCCTCGTTCATCGCCATGCGGCGGAACGTCTCGCGGATGTCGCGCGCCGCGGCGACCGGGTCCGGCGTGCCGTTCGGCCCCTCCGGATTCACGTAGATGAGGCCCATCTGGACGGCCCCGAGGGGATTCTCCAGCTCGCGGTCGCCCGTGTAGCGCTCGTCGCCGAGCCAGGTGCCCTCGGAACCCCAGTAGATGTCCTCTTCGGGCTCCCAGACGTCCTCGCGGCCGCCGGCGAAACCGAGGGTTTCGAAGCCCATCGACTCCAGGGCGCAGTTGCCGGTGAAGATCATCAGGTCGGCCCACGAGAGCTTCCGGCCGTACTTCTGCTTGACCGGCCAGAGCAGCCGCCGCGCCTTGTCCAGGCTCACGTTGTCGGGCCAACTGTTGAGCGGCGCGAAGCGAAGCGTGCCGGAGGCGCCGCCGCCGCGGCCGTCGCCGATCCGGTAGGTGCCGGCCGAATGCCACGCCATCCGGATGAAGAGCGGTCCGTAGTGGCCGTAGTCCGCCGGCCACCAGTCCTGGGAGGTGGTCATCACCTCCTCGATGTCCTGCTTCAGCTCGTCCAGGTCGACCTTCGCGAATTCCTCGGCGTAGTCGAAGTCCTCGCCCATCGGATCGGAGAGGGACGAGTTCTGGTGGAGAGCCCTCAGGTTCAACTGGTTCGGCCACCAGCGCTGATTCGCGATGGTCCCCATCGCCACATGTCTGTCGGTCCCGGCCAGAACCGGGCACTTTCCCGTGTTCGTCACGTCGTCCATTCCCAAGCTCTCCCCCTTGTTCGGTGTCGTCGCTGACGCCCGTTGTATACAGGTATCCGGCTCCCTTGAAAAGACCCCTCCGGACCGCTGGCGGGCCGCAGTCGTCACTCGTAAGACTCGGGCGCCATCCGCAAGCCGAGTACGCGGCCTGTCCGATCTGGCCTTCGAACGCCGCGCCGGACGCGGTGTTGACGACTACGCCCCGTTCCTCGTCGTCGTTCGGTTCGTTCTTCGCCATCCTGGATGTGGCGAGGCGGAGCACGTTGAAGGAGCCGATCAGGTTCACCTCAACCACCCGCCGGAAGGCCGCCAGCGGGAAGGGCGCTCCGTCGCGGGCGACGGTGCGACCGGCAGCGCCGATGCCGGCGCAGTTGACGCAGACGTCGACGGCACCGAAAGCGGCCTCGGCCGCATCGAGCGCCATGGTCACCGCGTCCTCGTCCGCAACGTCGGCAGCCCCGAAGAGCGCTGCGTCGCCGAGTTCGTCCGCAACGTCCGCTCCCTTCGACGATTCGAGGTCGAGGATCAGTACGTTGCCGCCTCGGCCTACCCATTCACTGGCCGTCGCCCCGCCGAGGCCCGAGGCGCCTCCGGTCACGACGGCGGTTCGTCCTTCGATGCGCATGGATCTCGCCTGCCTCCCTGGTCCGTGTTTCCTCGTCAGTCCTGCTTGCTCAGAATGTGCACGAGACAAACCTCGCCGACGCCGACATGTGGGCGAGCCCCAGTCGCGCCCCCGGATGCTGGCGCTCGCCCGCCTCGCCGCGCAACTGGTGCGCGATCTCGGCGATCTGGCCCAGGCCCGTGGGTCCGAAGGGATGCCCCATGGCGAGCAGTCCGCCCGACGGGTTGACCGCGCAATCGCCGCCGACCCGTGATCGGACGGGAACGCAGTGGCGCTCGGGCGGCTCCCAACCGTCCTATGTACGGCGGCTAGAGGGCTAGGGCAGCCAGCCAGGACCTGGCCCTTTGTGGCTCCAGGTCCCGGCCAAGCCGCCCAACCGTCAATCTTCGGGCGGCAGAGATTCGGGCGTGAGGGAAACTCCGGCCGATTCTCGGTTCTGCCGGTTCCGCTCTATCCGGGCGAGAAGATCTGCAATCTCTTCTTGGGCCTGTTTGGACTTCCGCTCTTGATCCACCGCAAAGAGATACAACGAGAACACCGTCTCGTCGTCGCTGTCGTGGATGAGCTCGATCAGCCGCTGCCGAGCCTCCCACATCTCCAGCTTGGAAGGCTCCAGTCTCTGGGCGGTTTCCCAGAATTCAGCTCTTGCAGCGCTGTACTCATCCAACGCCGCGTTGTAGACGTGCGGGTCCTCTGTCGTCGTCGCCCTGAACTTCTCGCCCGCGCGCTTGAGTTTGTCCCCGGCCTCGCTCGCACTCTGGACCATCTCTCCCATCCGCTGGTCGAAGGGGTCTTCGGTTTCGGAGCAAAGAGCCGACGGGGTGAAGATCCCGCCGCACAGAAGGACGGCGAGAAAACCCAGGTTCATGGTTGCGCTTCTCATAAGTTGTTTCTCCCCTCTCTCCAGAATTCCGATCTTAGCTGCCACAGCGTGGGCCTAACGGCCGGGGCCGATCGTCGGCCCCCTGCAGATTGATAGAGCCTTGAGCGCCAGGTCGTAAGCAGCCCTAGCGTCTCGACATTCCTGGGTTGTCAACCCGAACAACGATCCCCTGCACTCACGATCCTCCAGATCGGACGCCGCGTTCAGGGCCTGTATCTCAGCCGAGCAACTCTTCTTCTTCTGCGGTGGCCGATGGGGGTCGGGATGACACCCGAGACAGTTCACGGGCGGAGGCGGCGGTGGTGGCGGCGGCGGTGGCGGAGGAGGTGGAGGAGGAGGCGGGTCCGGGTCCGGTGGCTGCGGTGTGTCCGTAACCGTGATCTCGTCGTCACACTCCACCGATCCGTTTTCCTCGCCGCACTCCATCGTTCCGCCGCCACCTTGCGCAGTAGCAGGCGCGGCTAGCAGCGCCAATCCGCCGCAGAACAGCGCGCTCAGCAGCGCGCCGCGCAACGTCTCCCTCATTTCTCGTAGCTCCCTTGTAGGCGCTACGGCCCGTCGGCAAGTGGCTCATCCACGACGACTCGGCCGTAGGCTGGAATAGACAGCTCCGACCGTAGCAAAGAGGGAAGCCCAAGGGCAACAGCGGAAATCTGTTACGCTGTTTCACACTGGCGCGCCACGGCCCCGCGACTTGTTCGGCGTAGGGTTGGAATAGACACCTCTCAAGCGAGGACACCGTTGCGTCTCTCCGTGGCGCGCCTGTATCTCAGCCGAGCAGGTTATCAACCCGGCGCAGCCAGACGCCCTCTTTCCGACCCCTCGGGAACCAATCGCCCACTGCGGCGAGCGGCTGGCGAAGAACAAGCGGCCCCGAAGCATCGACTTCCTGGCCGAGCCGCCGCGGAACCCCACCGGGAAGGTGCTGAAACGCGAGCTGCGCGCGCCCTGGTGGGAGGGTCGGGAGCGATCGATCTGAGCCCCCGCCCGGGTGCCTCCTCAGTCGAGGATCGCGTCCCGAATGGCGCTCTCGAAGCCGGATGCCAGACCCTTGCTGCCCTGCTGAACCATCAGCACCGCGGTGATCCCGTTCGCCGGGTCGGTCCAGGACACGGTGCCGAACGCTCCGCCCCAACCGAAGGCGCCCTTGCCGCGGGCGCTCTTCGCGGCAGCCGGGTCGAGCACGACGGACACGGCGTAGCCGAACCCCGAGCCGGACTCCTTGCCTCCCCGGCCGTAGAGCCCGTCGACCTGATCACTGGCCATCCGGGCGACCGACTCCGGGCTCAACAGGCGGCTTCCGAACAGCTCGCCGCCGCCGGCCAGCATCTGCTCGAACCGTAGAAAATCCTCGGCCGTGCTGGACAGCCCGCCTGAAGCCGAGGCGTAGCGGCTCGGCCTGCCCCAGCCTTTCGCCTTGGCGTCGAGGCCGTGGATCACGACCCGTCTGGGCTCCTTCTCCGCAGGCAGGAAGAAGTGGGTGTCGGCCATGCCGAGCGGTTCGAAGATCCGCTCGCGAAGGAACTCGTCGTATGGAACGCCGGACACGATCTCGATGATCCGGGCGACCACGTCGTGTCCGTAGCGCGGGCTGTAGCCCCATCGCGAGCCGGGCTGAAAGTCGAGCGGCATGGCGGCGTACAGAGGCACGCGGCTCGCCAGGGTGTCGTCCGGGCCGACGTTCGGGAGCTTCGCGACCGCCGTGCCCAGGCCGTAGCTGCCCAACCCGGCGGTGTGGGTCAGCAGGTCGTGAATGGTGATCGGCCGCTCCGCCGGCACCAGCCGGTGCTCGGGCTCCTGCCCCGGTACGACGAACTCGGGACTGGTGTCCTCGTCCGCCGGCTCCCTGAGTACCGCGACCCGCATGTTCTCGAACTCCGGCAGGTACTTCGCGACCTCGTCGGCCGGATCGAAGAGGCCTTCCTCGATCATCATCATCGCCGCCACCCCCAACACGGGCTTGGACGAGGAGGCCATGCGGAAGATCGCGTCCTTCTCCATCGGCCGAGCCCGCTCGACGTCCATCAGGCCGTACGCCTCGAAGTGGACGATCCTCCCGCGCCGGGCCACGGCCGTCACCGCGCCCTGGATCTCACCCGCGTCGATGTGCCGTTTCATGACGGCGTCGATCTCGCGCAGGCGCTCGCTCGACATGCCGACGTCCTCGGGCGAGGCCGTCGGAATCTCCTGGGCAGGCAGCGCAGTCGACGCGGCCGCCGCCAACAGGACGCCTATGACGAGGCTCTTCTTCTCAATCATCCTCTGCACCCTTTCTCAGACCTTGTCAGTCGGCGTATCACCTTCGCACGAGGCCGCCCAGTAGAAGTACGTGATCGCCTGGCGCGGCCGCTCGCTGCGATTCGCCTCCGACCAGTGCACGGTACGGGAGTTGTGGATCGTTGCGTCGCCCGGCTCGACCTCGACCGCCACCGCCCCCTCGGAGTCGGCGCCGAAGCCTTCCAGGCCGACAACGCTCGGCAGATCCTGCCGGTGGGTGCCCTTCACGTAGAAGAGACAGCCGTTCTCCCGGTCGGCGCGGTCCAGGGCGATCCACGCCGTCGCGCCCCTGCGCCGGTTGCCGATGGCATCGATATGGGGCCTGATCCCGGCGGTCTCGCCCGGGATCCTCTCGAAGCAACCGGCGCTGGCCGGCTCCAGGTCAGCCTCCAGCAGCGCCGAGATCAGCTCGGCCTGCTTGCCGCGCTGGAGCTGATCCTCGAACCACGGATCGAGCCCGTTCAGGTTCTTGACGACGCCCGGGTACTTCTCGCCTCTCCTGGCTTCGCGGAGACATCCTCCGGCGCGAGCGCGCAGCTCCTCGACTTCCTCACGCGAAAGAAAGCCGCGCAGGACGACGTAGCCGTCCCGGTCGAAGTCCCGCTTGAGTTGCTCCAGGTTCATCCGCCGCCCACCCCCGTCGCACGCGCCGCGCGCCGCGTCTCCAGCACGGTGAGGATCTCCTCATGCCTGGCGGCGTTCAGGCGATACATCGTCATGAACAGGATGCCGACGCCGTAGATCACGAGGCAGAGCGGTCCGCTCATCACGAGCAGGCCGGTGAGGGTCCCCGCCGACACTCCTTCCGCTTCGGCGTTCTGCGGGAACCGGATCAGCTCCAGTCCGAAGCCTCCGATCAGACCGCCGAACCCTTCCGTCGCCTTCATCGCGAACTCCCGGACGGAGAAAATCGTGCCCTCGGCCCGGCTGCCGGTCCGGAGTTCGTGGTCGTCCGCGATGTCGACCAACTGGGAGTCGACCACGATGGCCATCACCGTCACCAGGGCGTAGCCGATGAACAACGGCCCGAACAGCAGGGGCAGCAGCAACGCCGAGTCGTTCCCCGGAAACAGCCCCACCAGGCGCAGCACGTGAGGAAAGGCCACCAGCACGGCCGCCGTCGCGCTGGCGATGATCACCGTCGGCTTCTTGTCGAAGCGACGCGTCATCCGGGCGGCGAGGGGTAGGCCCACGAAGATCCCGGGGATCTTGGCGAAGGCCAGGCCCGAGAGCTGTTCGGTCGACAGGTCGTAGACCCAGATCCAGGTGTAGAGGCTGACCATGTCCAGCACGCCCTGGGCCGCGGCGATGGTCAACCAGGAGACGGTCACCGACAGGAAGGAACGGTTCGCGGAGAGCTGCCGCAGATCTCCGAAGTGGTCGCGGATCTTGAAGCGCCGGCGCGACGTCTGGTGCAGATGGGGAATCTCGTCGGCCGTGCCGAAGGTCGAGCCGAGAACGGCCGCCAGCACCACGACGGCGCCGAACCCGGCCAGGACGACGTAGCGGCTCGGATCGAGAAACCCGCTGACGTACTCCGGCGTGGACGGGAAGATCGCGTTCAGGACCAGCAGACTCAACCCGACGGCGGCGCCGGTGGCGAAGACGTTGTACCAACCAAAGACCGAGGTCCGTTCGTGGTAGTCGTCGGTGAGCTCCGCGCCCAGCGCGTCGCGCGGGATGTTGTGAAAGGACGTGGAAATGCGGAGCAGGACCAGGAAGCCGAGCATCCACGCGAACAGGCCGCCCTCTCCCAGTCCGGAGACCGGCTGATACAGGAAGTAGAAGGAGATGGTGAGCGGCACGGCCGACATCAGCATCAGCGGGTGGCGACGCCCCCAGGGGCTCCGGAAGCGGTCGGAGATCGCCCCGACCAGCGGATCGGAGACCGCGTCGACGATGCTCGCGACCAGGTAGGCGACGCCGCAGAGCGCCGCCGGGACGCCAAGCACCTGGTTGTAGAAGATCAGCGTGGTGATCCGGCCGGCGACCACCATCCCCTCCTGAAGGCCGCCGGAGGAGAAGGCGAGCTTGGTCCGCAGCGGCACGATTCGCCGACGATCGGAGCGGCGGCGGCCGGGGGAGTCGGCGGCCGGCTGGGGCTGAATGTCGTCCGTCATCAGCGCGCGTCACAAACTTGGAACAATGTACCACCTTGGGGTAGCTTCGGCGCTCATGGAGTTTGGCGCCCAGCTCAGCAGCTATCGCGTGCCGTGGTCGGAGACCGAGGCCACGGTCCAGGCGATCGAGAACGGCACCTGGCGCAGCCTGTGGTTCTCGGACCACTTCCTGCCGCCGGCCGCTCCCAACGACGAACACCTCTCGGCCCTGGAGGTATGGACGCTGATCACCGCGGCGGCGGTGGTGACCGAGCGGGTGCGTCTCGGCACGCTCGCCTGCGGCGTCACCTACCGGAACCCGGCCCTGCTCGCGAAGATCTGCGCCAGCGTCGACCACATCAGCGGCGGACGGATGGAACTGGGGATCGGAGCCGCCTGGTTCGAACGCGAGCACCAGGCCTACGGCTGGGACTTCCCCTCCCTGCGCGAGCGCTCCGACCGCCTGGAGGAAGCGGCCCAGCTCATCCGCCTGCTGTTCACCGCGGAAGAAGGCGAGAAGGTCACCTTCGAGGGGAACCACTACCGCCTGGACGAAGCGCCGCTCGTGCCCGGCTCGACCCGGCCCCGCAAGACCCGGACGCCCCACATCCCGATCCTGATCGGCGGCAACGGCGAGAAGCGGACGCTTCGCACCTGCGCCCGCTACGGCGACATCAGCAACCTGGACTTCTGGCACCCGGCCGGAGTCGACGTCTTCAAGCACAAGCAGACGGTCCTCGACCGCCACTGCGAGGACGCCGGCCGCGACCCCGCGGAGATCAAGAGAACGGTCGGCCTGCCCTTCCGGCTCTTCGCGAACGACGAGGAAGCCGCGAAGTCGCCCGGCCAGCCCTGGTACTGCTGGGGCACCGCTTCCTACGTGCAGGACCTGCTGCAGCAGTACGTCGAAGCCGGCGCCGAGGAGATCGTCCTTTGCGGCGTCGGCAACCGGCCGGAAGCCTGGCAGCAGATCGACGACGAGGTTCTTTCCGCCTTCGACTGAAGCTCGCGCACCGGGTGCGCCGGCGCCCTCGAAGCTCGCACCTCGCACACTGGGTGCGCCGGCGCCCTCGCCGGCATCCGGCGCGAAGCGCCGGTTTCCGGTCGCCCACCCGGTTACACTCTCCCTACCCCTCCGACTCCTGCCTGCCCTTAGGAGAAACCCCATGAAGTCCCGCCTCCCGCTCCTCGTTCTCGGCCTCGCCCTCGTCGCGACCGCCGCCATCGCCGCGCCGCCAGCCAACAACGCGGCGGACCCCTCGGAGGTGACCTGGGCCGACCACGTAGCGCCCATCCTCCACGAGAACTGCACGAGCTGTCATCGGCCCGGACAGACCGCGCCCATGTCCTTGCTGACGTACGACGAGACGCGCCCCTGGGCAAAGTCGATCCGTAGGGTCACGACCGAGCGCACCATGCCGCCGTGGTTCGCCAACCCGGAGCACGGCGAGTTCGTGGAGGACCCGAGCCTCACCGACGCCGAGATCGAGACGCTCAACAACTGGGTGGCCGCGGGTGCGCCGGCCGGCGACCTCTCGCAGGCGCCGGAGCCCCCCAGCTTCAGTTCTGAGTGGAAGCTCGGGGAGCCGGACATGGTCTACACGGCGCCGGCGTTCCACGTCTCCGATGACATCGAGGATCACTACGAGTGGCTCCAGGTGGACAACCCGGTCGACGAAGAGCGCTGGATTCGGGCGATCGAGATCCACCCCGGATTCGTGGAGGCCGTGCACCACCAGTTGACCTACCTGGCGCCGCCCGACGCC
Source organism: Candidatus Multivorans sp. (assembly GCA_965220845.1). Taxonomy (GTDB): domain Bacteria; phylum Acidobacteriota; class Thermoanaerobaculia; order Multivoradales; family Multivoraceae; genus Multivorans. The sequence goes on along the minus strand of CBDCRA010000005.1, from coordinate 664,217 downwards.
ACCCTCGCGGGCGTGCAGAGCCGGACCGGAACCCTGGACCTCACCTTCGTCGGCGGCTGGGGGCCGGGCGTCGCGCCGCTCCAGTTCGCGGAAGGGCACGGAATGCGCCTGCCGCCGAACAGCACGCTGTTCTTCCAGATGCACTACCACAAGACTCCAGGCCCGGGCACCGGCGGCACCGACCAGACGACCATGGGCCTCTACTTCCACGACGAGAAGCCCGAGAACGTGGTGGAGACGCTGTGGCTGGTCGACCCGTCGCTCAACATCCCGGCGGGCGAGAGCGACTACCACTCCTGGTCGGCGTTCACCACGGAACACGAAGCGGTCCTCTTCGACTTCACGCCCCACATGCACCTGCGGGGCAAGTCGATGACGTTCTCGGCCGAGTACCCGGACGGCCGCAAGGAAGTCCTTCTCGACGTGCCGAACTACGACTTCAACTGGCAGCTCACCTACACGCCGACTGCGCCCAGGGTGATCCCGGCCGGCACGACGATTCGCGTCGACGCGAAGTTCGACAACTCGGCCGACAACCTGGCGAACCCCGACCCGACATCGAACGTGACCTGGGGCGAAGCGACGACCGACGAGATGATGGTCGGCTTCATCCACTACACGTTCAGCGACAAGACGCAGCAGACGGACATGCCCACCTTCATCGTGCCCGAGCAGTTGAGGCAGCAGATGGAGATGCTGCGCGAGTTCCGGCGCAAGCAGAGAGAAGCCGCAGCAGCCGAGACCAGCAGCGGCCGCTGATTGGGTGCACCGGCGGCCCCACTGGGTGCGCCGGCGCCCCCGCCGGCTACCGCGGAGAAACGCGCCGCAAAGCGGCGACCTTACTGGGGCGAGCCCGCCGCCTCAGCGACCCAACACGCCGTACGTCCCGTCCAGAACCAGGCGGATCGCTACGTACAACCCGAACATCGGGACGACGACCCAGATCGTGTTGGGCGCCCACACCCAGAAGAGTCGGTCCACCCGGCTGATCGCCCGGTGCCCGCCGGAGATGTAGAAGCTCACCATGTAGAGCGAGCTGACGTAGACCCACTGCCAGAACAGCGCGACCCCGAGGATCCCCGCGACGACGGCCGGCAGGAAACCGGTGGTCAGTGACGCCAGCAGCACCATCGACGGAATCGGCGTGGCGAAGCCGTTGCCCACGTCGCAGTTGAAGCCGAACGTCCGCCGGTCCGTGTAGGCGTCGTCGTACACGCAGTAGGCCGCCCAGACGTCCGCCCATGCCGTCGGCGACAGGATGCTCCTGAGCGGGATCCCCGAGAACAGGAACAGGATGGCCGCCGGACGGCCGGCCGCCGCGCCGCGTTCCCGCCAGTACTCCGCCCGTTGCGCGATGTAGTCGCGCCGCAGGTAGAGGCAGGCCTCCCAGTAGCAGATCAGCAGGTTGATCGACAGGAAGAGGCTGAGCACGAAGTAGATCGGATCGACGCTTCCGTGCAGCCGGTAGCTCGCCACGTTCCAGGCCGCGGCCTGGAGGCCAACGACGATGACGACGAAGGCCGCGACCGGGATCTTCGGCCCCCTCGCACTCCCGGGGTCACTCCCCGCCGTCCCGGCGGTCTCGCGCGCATCCATACCCGACTAGCCGGTGCTCGCGCCGGTCTCCTCGACTGCCTCGTCGTCTTCAGACCCCGGAGCCGTCTCCCACTCGTACTCGATGCCCCGGACGTGGCGTTCGAACCAGTCGATCTCCACGTTCACCTTGAACAGTTCGTGGCGGAGCTCCCGCCAGCCGTGGGGTTCGCGCGGCGCGATGTAGAGGTGGGTGTCCACGCCGTTCGCCTTCAGCGCCCGGTAGAGCTCCACCGACTGGGGCGGCGGCACGCGAACGTCGTTCTCGCCCACCAGGACGAGCGTCGGCGTCGTCACCTTGTAGACGTCCTTGAGCGGCGAGTTCTCCCAGTAGACGCCGATCGGGGCGTCCTCCTGCCAGGGCGTACCCCCGAACCAGGGGGTGCGGTAGGTCCGCACGTCGCTCTGGCCGTACATCGAGATCCAGTTCACGGCGCCGGCGCCTGAGGACGCCGCCTTGAAGCGGTCGGTGTGGGTGATGATCTTGTTCGTCATGTGACCGCCGCCGCTCCAGCCCATCTTGGCCATGCGGTCGCCGTCCACCAGTCCAAGCTCGATCAGGTGGTCGACCCCGGTCATCACGTCCAGGTGCGCCTGGTGGAAGTAGTGGCCGACCATGTCCCGCAGGAACGGATCGCCGTAGCCCGTGCTGCCCCGGTAGTTCGGCTTGAAGACGAAGTAGCCGCGAGCCGCCAGCACCTGGACGTAGTTCGACCAGCGGCCGAAGCCGAACTTGTCGGAGGCCGCCGGGCCGCCGTGCGTCTGCACGACCACGGGGTACCGGTTGCCCTCCTCGTAGTCGAGCGGGTAGTAGAGAAGGCCCTCGACAAGGGCGCCGTCCTCGCCCGGCCAGCGGATCGCTTCCTGCCGCGGCAGCAGGAAGGTCTCGTCGAGGTAGTCGTAGGCGGCGGTCACCTTGGTCGGAGTCCCGCCCCCGGCCGGCATCACGTGGATGTCGCCGGCGTTCTCGCGGCGGTTGATCCCGAAGGCGTGCAGACCCGCGTCCTTCGAGTAGCTCCACGAGCCCAGCGCGTGGTCGCCCTCGGTGAGCGGCACGGGCTGAAAATCGCCGACCGCGGCGTGGAAGAGCTGGCTGCGCACCCCGGTGTTCGCAGTGAAGTAGATCGTGCCGTCGTCCGCCCAGCGAGCGCCGTTGACCTCGTGGGGCATGTCCTCGTACAGCAGACGGTGCGCTCCGCCGGCGGCCGGCACCACGAAGATGTTGCCGTTGTAGTACGTCTCCAGATCGGCGCTGGACGTGGACGTGAACAGCACCCACTGCCCGTCCGGCGACAGCTCGGCGCCGGACTCGGTCACCGTGTTGTCGGTGAGCTGGAGGGCGTTGCCGCCGTCGGCATCCATGAGCCAGACCTCGCCCTCGTCCCGGTTGTCGAAGAGCGGCGAAGGCGCCCGGTGGTGCGCGATCCGCGCGCCGTCCGCCGAGATCCGGAAGCCGACCACGGAGAAGTCGCCCTCGGTGATCCGCCCGACACCGCCCCGGTCGTCGCCGGTCCAGGCGACCCGGAACAGGTGGCGCTGCTTGTAGTCCTCGTCGAAGGCGAAGACGTCGTCCTTCAGCTCGTCCTTCTTCTTCTCCTCGGGAGTGTCCGGGTCGGCAGCGACGAAGAAGATGTGCTTCCCGTCCGGCGAGAACTCGAAGCTCTGAACGGAGGTCTCGTGGCTGGTCAACGGCGCGGCTTCCCCGCCTCCGTTCGGCAAGACGTAGATCTGCGCCGTGTCCTCCTCGCCGCGGGTCGCGATAAACGCCACGTAGTTCCCTTCCGGGGACCAGCGCGGACTACGCTCCCCCTTCTCGCCGTAGGTCAATCGGACGTCTCCCGTGCCGTCCGTACCGATCCGGCGGATGTGGGTCGTGCGACCGTTCTTCTTCCAGTCCGTGTCACTGCGGGTGTAGAGGAGTTGGCCGCCGTCCGGAGAGATGCGCGGACTGCCGATCCCCGGCACGTCGATCAGGTCGACGATCGTCATGGGCCGCTTGTCCGCGGCGAAGCCGGCGGACGCGACCAGGGCGGCAGCCAGGAACACAAGGGGCCGTGGCCTGGGGCTGCCGCCGCCCAGGTACCGCCTCGGGTTGTGCGTCATCGGGCGTAGCATCGTATCGTGCTCGGCCTTGCGATCCTGATCAGGCAGAGGAGATCGAAACATGCGGCATGACCCTCTCCGTCACCCGAACCCACGCCGGCGCCGGACCCTCCTGGGGTATCTGCTCCTCGGCCTGGCGGTCTGCGCCGGCGCTTCGGCTCAGAACGTCGAGGAGTCGCCGTCAACGGTGGCGGAGCAGGTCGACGCGGTCTTCAAGCTCTGGGACCGGGACGACACGGCCGGCTGCGCCGTCTCCATCACCAGGGCCGGCGAGACCGTCTACGCCCGCGGATTCGGCATGGCCCACCTGGAGCAGCCGGCGGCCATCACGCCCGAGACGATCTTCGAGGCCGGCTCCGTCTCCAAGCAGTTCACCGCCGCGGCCATCGTGCTCCTCGCCCTCGACGGCAAGCTCTCGCTCGACGACCCGGTGCGCGAGCACCTTCCCGAACTGCCGGACTTCGGCGCGCCGATCACGATCCGCCACCTCCTGACCCACACCAGCGGACTCAGGACGTTCCGTCCGCTGGTCGCTCTCCGCGGGCGGCCCGACGGCTTCGCCGTGCACACGAACGCCGAGATCCTGGCCCTCATGGCCCGGCAGCGGGATCTCAACTTCCCGCCAGGCGAGGAGTACCTGTACAGCAACGCTCCGTACATCCTGAGCGTCGTGCTCGCCGAGCGCGTCTCGGGCCAGTCGTTCAACGAGTTCACGACCGAGCGGATCTTCGGCCCGCTGGGCATGGCGAGCACGCTCTGGCGGGACGACTTCACGCAGATCGTCAAGGGTCGCGCCACGGCCTACGGAACCGGCAGGAGCGGCGGACTCCACACGAACATGTCGAACACCGAGGTCTTCGGTAACGGCGGCCTGCTGACAACGGTGAGCGATCTGCAGCGCTGGAACCAGGAGCTCTACGAGCCGAACGTCCTCGGGCAGCGATTCGTCGACCTGCTGGAGACTCCGGGACGCTTCAACGACGGGACCGAGAACGACTACGCGCTCGGCCTCCAGATCGGCGAGTACCGCGGCGAACGCGAGATCGCTCACAGCGGCGGCACCGCCGGCTACCGGGCCTGGCTGGCCCGCTATCCCGACCGCGACCGCCTGTCACTCGCTCTCCTTTGCAATCACGGCGACATCAGTCCGGTCGCGATCGGTCGCCGCGCGATCGACGTCTTCCTAGGGCCGGACCACGAGGCCGCGGACGCGGAGAGTCCGCAGCCGAACGTCGAGGTCCCGCTGGAAGACCTGGAACGCTGGGCGGACCCCTACCTCCATACCCGTACCGACTCGATCGTCCGGATCACCGTCCGAAACGGCGGGCTCTACTTCGGCGCGGTGAGAACAAGGCCCCTGGGCGAGGACCGGTTCGCGGTCGGCCTGTCCGGCCTCGTCGTCGCGTTCCACGCGGACGAGGACGGCACGAGAACGGTGACCCTGGCGGACGATCCGAAGCGCCGCTACCGGGCGATGCCCGCGGTCACTCCGACGCCCGAGGAGCTGGCGGAGTACGTCGGCTCCTACACGAGCGACGAACTCGACGTGACGTACTCGGTCGAGTTCAATGACGGCAAGCTGGTGTTCCGCCGCCCGCTCGCAAGGCCGCGCACACTCGAGCCCCTGTTCAAGGACGCTTTCGCACTGAGCGATCCGTTGCTGGAGAGGTTCCCGGCCCGTGCGCTGTTCGCCACCTTCGTCGCATGGCCCGCGCGCTTCGAGAGGGACGCCACCGGCAGGGTGACGACCCTCTACATCAGCGACTCTTCACGAGTGCGGCGCCTGCGGTTCGACCGGCGGTAGACGACGCGCCAGAAGTCCGGAGGCCGGCGCTACGCGCCGGGCACAGGCGGGGCCGGGTGGGGCGACAATCCTGCACCACACGGATCTCTTGGGCCCCATGCGGGCTGTATTCGCGTGCGCTCTGCCGCTACCGGCTAGGCCTACTCCCGCAAGCGCAGGCTCTCCCTGAACCCCCTTATGTCGAAGTGGAACCAAGGCGGCCGTTGGATCTTCAGCCGCGCGTTCCGCCAGTTGTACTCACCTTCAGGGCTGGCCTCAAAGACAACCTGCTTAACGACCGCAAGTGCGGCACCGTAGATGTCGACGGCCCTTGACAGCGTCATACTACCCCCGTAGCGCAGGCTGGTGGCGTCGCTCCCCGAAGGGATGCAGGTCAACTCTGAGTGATCGACTCCCTCCGCCCCCGCCTCCGTTGCCAATTGGTCAAGTCCGTGAATATGGGGATGATCCTCAATCTTCCTCTTTCGGCGATAGAGAATTTTCAGGGCCTTCTCCGTCGCCTGTGACGCCTCCCACGCGGCAGAGCGCAGTGCCGCTTGGTCTTGCCGACACAGATTCGAAGCACTGCTCTGGAGATCGATACGAACCGACCCAGCTAGCTGCGTAACCTCCACGTCCTCGACATCAGCCAGCAACCGGAGGTCGAAGTCAATACTCCGGACCACGTTCGCTGTGTCCAGGGCTGTTTGTCTGACGACCTCCGACGCCTCCTCAGACAACCGGCGTACTACGTCTCGGTTCTCGACCCAAGTGAGCGGGTCTTCCTCTACTTGAACCGATGCCGGCCATCCGAACCACACCGTGTCGGGCTCCCCTGTCGACGCGGTGAAGCGCCTAGGTACGAGCATGGTGAAAGGAGTCCCATGGACCAGCACCATCGCCACGAAGTCGCCCTCCTTGCCTGTGGTGACGTCTCCGTAGCGACCGTAGTACCAGTCCCTGACGAGGATCTGGAGCTTCCCGCGGTCCTCGCTGAGTAGAAGAGCACCACGGTCCGGGACTTCAAGCATGCGGTTCATCACGATTTCGGAGGCCCGCTGCGGGCGTGCCGTTAGCGGCACACTCTCCCGACTGAGCTCTTCTTCGATTCGAGGGAGCTCTCTATGCAGGTTCTTCTGCACCATCATCCAGACCTTCGCGGCGTCCCTCACTGGTATCGCTCTCGATTCGTCATCGGGCCCACAGGCGGTTCAACATCTGCCAAGCGTACCGAAAGCCAAGGCCTGGCAGGCCACGCACTTCACCTGTTTCTTGACCGTCGAGCTGGCTTTCACTGCTCGGCCTGACGGCTCGACCACGTAGCCGAGGCAGCTTCGACCAACTCTCGGTGGATCACCCCATCGGAACAGCGACCGCGGCGGACCGCACATCCCACTCTGTAGTCTTGGTCTAGTCCCTACTGCCAATCCAGGAAAGGCGAGAGAGTCTCTCGCGTCGAGAGATACTGAGAATGAGGGTCTCGAGCCGCCCAGCACCGTCTTCCCCCTCGGCGGTGGGCAGCTCGCGAAACTCCTCCTTGGAGCACGACAAGAGCACCTTGCCGTCCTGGATAACTGCGATGTGGGTTGACGCACGCTCGACGTAGTCGAGCATGTGGGACGTCAGGAAGACCGCCACGCCGTCATGCTCAGCCATCTGTTGCAGGATCGAGACGACGGTACGGGCGCTCAGCGCATCCATACCCTCGAAGGGCTCATCGAGAAACAGGATCCGCGGAGCATGAAGTGTCGCCGCCGCAAGTCGGAGCTTCTTCTTCATGCCGTGGGAGTAGGTCGTGACCGGGCGCTTGGCGGCACCCTCGAGGTCAAAGACCGCGAGCGCCTCGTCAGTCCGTTCTCCAGCATCTTTGCGCCCAAGGCCGTAGATGCGCGCGTACGACAGCAGCAACTCCTCCCCCGTCAGGCTCTCGTAGAGGTCGCTGTGATCCGGCACGATCCCGAGCTGCTGTTTGAGTTTCGTGTCGTTGATGTCGAGCGGCCTGCCGAGAAGCCGAACCGAACCCCTCGTTGGCTCCACGAGCCCGGTCAGCATAGACCAGGTCGTGGTCTTGCCAGCCCCGTTCGGACCGACGAATCCTAGGATCTGTCCTCCCTGGACATCTAGGTCAACGCCGTCGACGACGACGTTCCCCCCGTAAGACCGGGTCAACTCTCCTGCCTTGATCGCTTCCATCAACTCGAAATGCTAGCCAGATTCCGCGCCGGGCTGGACAGGCGACCAGCCTCTTACGGCCACCAAGTACCACCCCATTCCGCCTATTCTCATCTGCCTCTAGACCTCAAGGAGCCGTGTCGCCAGAGTTCTGCCTGCCGCCACGAGCGCCACGGTGATGAACCAGTACGCTGTCGCCATCGCCACTCCAGAGGACCGTCGGACCCCAAAGACGATCACGGCCGCCGCGCCCAACAGTGCCATAAACCAGACGGCGAACGGGTTGATGCCGCCAAGCACGGCATCCAGCCACGGAACGGCACTCCGAACGACCACGTTTAGGCCTAATGTCGGCTCGGCATCTGCTACTGACTCAATCGCCTCTACGCCCCGCAAGGTAAGCCAAACGAAGCCCGCCCAGGCATGAATCTGGCTAACGACGTTCAAGTGCGCCGTCACCGACAACACCTGACGGAAGGTCCCTTGCCCACCGAACGACAGCATCAAGGCCCATACGAACAAGGCTTGAACGACGACACTCAGTGGCACGACGACCACCTCTCCGGCGACAGCTAGCCACGGGGCACTGGCCTCCTCGGCCATGGCCGCAACATTGGCATCAGCGAGTCTCTCCTCCATCGCCAAGCGCATACCCTTCTCCGCAAAGGGGCTTGAGAGTCCGCCAACTGCTGCTGCACTGATTGTTACCGCCAAGAGTGCGCCCAGCCACGGAGACGTCTCTCGAAGGTGAATCAAGCACCGCCGAGGCCGGCTGAGTATCTCTACTACCGAGGCGGAGCGAACCACCCCCCAAACGCCATACCGAGATCTTCTCGACATTACTTCTTACCTCGCCAATCGGGTCATCTTCGTCAAGGTGACTCGGTCCGTACCAGAAGCCTGAGGCCACGCTCTTTGACGAGGCGGGCCTGCCGAGCCCTCAAGACGCCGCGCACGCCGAGGGAGAGCACAACCGTGGAGAAACTGGCACCCACCGCAACGCCCGGTGCAACTTCGGTAATGCCGAGGAGTGAAGCAAAGAAACCGGCAGATACGAACACACCCAGACCAAGGACGAAGGTCCCGTGAGCCAGCATCTTGTGCCCTGCGTCGGCTGCGCCCTGGCCTACCGACTGCCAACGCACGTCGTACCAACCGTAGAACCCGTCGGAAGCGACCACTGCCGAAGCTGCGATGCCAGCGGCGTAGGCGAGAAGAACCCAATCTTGAGAGGGGCCGTTCCGCACAGCCACGAGGCAAACGGCTGCGACCAACAACGCTGCCAGAACAAGAGAAGGTACACGCCCCATCGCGCGGACTCCCGTCAGCAGACTTACTGGCAACGAGAACGACTCCCTCCACACTCTGCCGGTGGGCAAAGTGGTCTCGGCGCGATGGGCGTTCAGACTTACGGCAGTCCCAAGCACGGTAACCAAGATGGCGATGTCCGCAAGGTCTGGTCTACCACTAAACACAATCAGGGGGGCGATGCCGACTAGCAACGGCCATCGCAGGCTCCGCTCACGAAATATGCTCTCGCACTCGATCAGGCTGAGAGCGGACTTTGGCGAAAGTCGCCTCAGTTTTTTCAGCAACCAAGCTAGGGGGATTGTCCGACTCAGCTCGAGGCCGGGGTTCGTCCCGCGACCACCTCTAATCAGTCGTGCGAGGAGTCCACGGTCAACAAAGCCTAAAACAACCGTGGCCGACCAAAGGGCACCCACACGCATCAGGCTCTCGCCCGTTATCCGGGGTGCTTCGATCACTAGAGCAAGAACGCCCGCGGGCAGCCAGGACACCCACCTGAACCACTGGGTGGCGCGCAGAGATTCGAGATCCAACCCTTCCGGACTGGACTCGGTAAACTCCGCCAGCCAAGGCTCACCAGTCGCAACGTTCACAAGTGCTAGGAACATCAAGAGCGCAACCACCATGCAACTGAGCATGAAGATGGACCCCAACCAACCAGTCATGAGCCTCTGTCGCCAATGCTGAAGGATGGAGCCAATCAAACCGTGCATCAGGACGACGGCGACTATGCCGAAGGCAACCAAGACAGCTTCGCCAGTTCCTGCGGACCTCGCCAGAACTACGTAGACAGCAGCAGGACCGAAAGCGACACACCACCATCCCGTGAGACTTAGCCCGACCCGCAATCGGTACAGGGCAGAAAAGCCGACTGGCATGGAGAGCAGCGGCCGAAGGTCCAGCAGGAAGTTCATGTGTCGGTCGAGCACAACCTGCACGAACAACCAGAGGAGGGACGCGGCCGTGAGTACGAGGACGACAAGAGCCTGTCGTGTGCCTGCATGTTCCTGCTCGAAGAGTCCTCGCAGAAGCAGAATGGTCGCTACGGCTGGGAACACCACATTGGCCGCGACCAGCAGGGAAACGTAGCCGAGGGACCGCTTGGTCAGCCCGGACCGTCTGAGAGCATCGATCAGAAGGGGACGCACCAACGCCCACGCTGGTGCGCCCCCCGCTCCATAGCTGGGGATGAGGCGTCCGATCATGTGAATACCAGCATCCTCACACCCAAGCCGTGAAGACTACAGCAAGCAGCCTAGAGCGCCGACCTTCCCGATCTGGCCGACGATCACGCCTCCCAGAATCCCAGATCCTCCACCCGTCACGATGGTTGCGGCAATCCCCACAGCGGCCACAGTGCCAAAGAAAAAGAGGCACTTGCCCTTGCGGGAAAGCCCGCCCACTACTTCCTCCATCGCGGCGGCCGACAGTTCCTCAGGTGCCGCTACAGGAGCTTCGACGATCTCCTGCACGACGTGCACCGACGATGGCTGCTGATCCGCCGCCACCATCGGCATCTGTACGCCGAACGCTACCAGCAGTGCAAGGCTGTTGACGATCTTCATTTCTCTCCATCCTCCTTCTTGGTTCCGCCCCCAGCCCTTCCCGGGGACAGTCTTGTTCGTGTCGTAAGGTCCAACTCGTGGTGCCAGCCTCAGAAGATCGCGCAGGCTGCAGCAGCCGCCAAGCCACCGACGGCGCAGGCTACGCCGCATACGCCGAAGATTGCTCTCCGCGCGATCACATGAACCAGCTTTCTCGCGCCAGCGTCACCCGCGATGATCGCGCAAGCGGCATCGAAGACGTCACGTCCCGAGAATGACCCCACTACGGCCTCGAGGTCATCGTCGGACATCGGTTGGCCGAACACCTCGAGTGCGTCGGTCGTTTCCGGTCGTTCGTCGAGCGGTGCGTCCGCAAGACCGTAGGCCGCGCCGCCGAAGACGATTCCTGCGGCGAGCGCGATGACGAGTGCAATACTGACAGGGATCTTCATCTCGTAGATTCCTCCTTTTCGATGATGAAGAGTTACCGTAATCGAGCCGAATCAATCAGCCCAGTTCTCTCGCCCTCCACGATGGAGGGGAGTAGAGCGAGAAGTGGCCGCACCAGCCAAGTTGGTCCGGCTAGAGTCATGCGGCCACGTGACTAGGTTTATCGGACGGCTGAACTGGTTCAACGAAGCTGCTGGAGTCTCGTTTGAACACCAGGACAACTCCGTCCCACGCCCGGCCAAACTTGGCAGTGCTCATTCGTAGGCGACCAATAGAGGGGTCGTCTACAACGACACCAGTGCCATCGACACTTCTCAGTACGACGAAATGGTCGCCGTGAACGTGAGCGATCGCTGGCATTGGCAGGTCGGTCAAACTCTCAATCGACAGCCGTAGACCATGGGGCTGAAGCCCCTGGTCTTCAGCGATCTGCTTCAGGGCCAGTAGACTCGTGCCTCTGGGGCCAAGAACCGCAGATGATTCGATCTCTTCAAGAGTCAGCCGGTTGAGGCCATGGTGACCAAGGACCATCTTCAGGGATGCGGGTCCGCAGTCAGAGTCGCCACGCTGCGGGACGAAGTCCGCAGGCATCGGCGCTGCGATGTCGAGCGCTGCGGCCCAGACCAAGCGGTCGAAGTGGCTCGGACCTTTGATTCCAACGAAGAAGGAGAATCCAGCGACTGAGGAGGCAGCCAGTGCTAGGCAGATTGCAGCGAGAACACGTCGGCGCTTCCTGGCGTTGGAGCGACCAACCCCGTGACCCAAACCGTGGGCGCTGCGCGACGGTGTAGCGAAACCGCTTGTCACCGAAGGCTTCCAGTCAACCGGGTGCCGATCAGAGATCACTAGCCTCACCCCTTAGGACAGCAAGCCAGACTGCTAGAGGCCTTTCCCCTGTCAAGGCCATCTCAACCCGTGACTCTCCGTCAAGGACAAAGACCAGTGGGACTTGAACAACGCCGAAGCTCCTGGACAGAGAGCCGTCGGGGTCAGGGATGAAACGGAGCGTGTCCTCACCATCCGTACTCTCGACTGTGGACCCAGCGACAACTGCCGTCAGTTCGTAGTCCTCTTGGGCGACCAGCTGGCCGAGCGTTGAGATCGTGCGGTCACAGTTGCCGCAGTCCGCCTTCGCGAAGACCACGACTCGTTTCCGACCGAGAGAGTTCGGGGCGGTTTCCTCCGCAGACGCTGAAAGGGCCGGGAAGACAGCCCCGATTTCGGGCCTTCGAGAGAGTCTCTCGCGTAACTGGGCCTCAACCAAGAGCAGTCCCACGAGAGGGACCACAACCGCTACGAGGACCACCATCAACGCGAGCCGCTGGCGCTTCACGGATGGCTGCCTCCAGGACACGTAGGTCCCGTCCCTGAAGGAGCTGCTGCTGGTGCCCGGTGCCGTGGGTCGGTCGTGGCTCGGCTAGATTCTCTCCGCCGGTGCGAGCCTGAAACGCGGGAACTCATCTGTCTCTGGATCAAGTGCGGCGGCACGTTACTGCCTGTCTAGGCCCGTTACCGGCCATTGTTCGCGGTCGGCTCCGACGACCGTGGCAGAGGAAGAAGGGGACCGTTCTGCGCCTAGTCGACAACTGAAGCCCGCTCAGAAAAGGGAGCCACGAACAGTGAAAGCGAACCAGTCTCCAACCGTCGAGAACGACATCTCCGTCAGCCGGGCGATTCAGGTTTCCCTGTCCCAGAACACCCGTCGGGCGTACCGGGCGGGGTGGCGAAGATTCGTGGCGTACTGCGACGAACTCGGGATAGACCCACTGGCGGCTACACCGGACGATGTCGCCAAGTTCCTAGCGAGAATGGCCTCGGCCCCGCGCTCTCCAAGAGCGACGACGAAGAAGGGTGAGCCGGTTGCGCTGGGGACGATCAAGATCCTCTTGGCGGCCATCAACAGGAGGTACCGCGACGAGAAAAGGCCCTCGCCAGCAGACGACCCGCAAGTCGCCAGCGTCCTTCAAGGACTCGGGCGGCTTCTCCCCAAACAGCCGAGGCAGGTCAGGGCACTACGAGCGTGCGACCTCCACGCAATGCTGGGCTGCTGCGATGATCTGACTCGCCAACAGCCGTACAGGACGAGGGCGATCCGAGACGCCGCCGTCCTCGCGATTGGCTTCGCCGGCGCTCTGCGCCGGTCCGAGATCTGCGGCCTCAGGTTCGTCGATCTCGAGTTCGTTCCGGATGGCGTCCTCGTTCGCATCCGCAGATCAAAGACGGATCAACTGGGCGAAGGCCAGACGGTCGCGATACCGGATGGCGATCTCATTCAGCCCGTGAAGCGGATCAGAGCGTGGCTAGACGTTTCCGGCATCGCGGCTGGACCGCTATTCCAGACGCTTCGACGTGGCGGCAACATCAGGGGACGCAGAATGGACCCGTCGGACATCGCCCGTATCGTGAAGCGGTACGCGGAAGCCGTGGGACTTGATCCGTCGAAGTACTCAGGGCACTCCCTGAGGGCCGGATTCGTGACCAGCGCCGCCACGCATCGGGCGCGTCTGGACAAGATCATGGAGGTCACGAGACACACGAGCCCCCGCATGGTGTTCCGCTACATCCGTCAGGCGAACGTCTTCAAGGACCACGCTGGTGCTGCGTTCCTGTAGTGAGGGTCTCGTACTTACATGCGCCGATACGCCACGGACGGACAGCTCGAGTCCACCGGATCGTAGACCCGCAGTCTGCCCACCCCAGAAAGTCCTTGACAACGGGCCTTATCGAGCGTCAGTAGCGGAGCAACAGGATGGAGTTCAGTAGCGAGGAACCCATGCTTCTAGCCTGCGCCGTCTTGAGGGCGAAGCGAGTCTGGGGCGACCGCCATCGAAGACCCCTGTGGGGCAAGGCCCGCACCTCTGGCAACAACTGGCGAGACACCGATGTTCCCTCACACCTCGCAAAGGAGGCCGCGTTGTCGATCCGGCGTGGGAACCGACTCCGACCCCGCAGCCCATCCGCCGACTCCAAGACCGCACGGACCGCGCGGGAGAGGGACTCCATCCCGACCGACTGGCCGACCTCTGGGCGTTCGGCAGCAGGTAGCGGCGGCCCGGCATCGCTTGGTGGCACCAGCGGCACAGGTGCAGCCGCGTCCCTAGCGCGCCACCTGTGAACCAGTCCGTGTGCCCGTCACCTGGCACAGGGTTGGCACGCCGGAGCACCCAGTGTGTGGCGACATCTTCAGCCGATGTCGCCGGTGTTCCCCGCCATCAGCCGGACCGCCGCCCCGCGCGGCAGCAGGCGCGTGAGCAGCACGGCGACCAGGCGGTTGACCAGCCCCGGCACGAACCTTGGACCCTTGCCGAGCGCGTCGAGCGTTCGCCGCGCCACCGTCTCGGGATCGAGCATGCCGGGCACGCGGCCCTTCCCCGAACGCAGGTAGCCCGGCGTCTCGACCGCGCCGGCGCAGCAGGCGACCACGTCGACGCCCTGCTCGCGAAGCTCCTGCCACAGGCCCTCGCCGAGGATCGCGTTGAAGGCCTTCGTGGCGGCGTAGGCCGCGACCCGTGGCGTCCCCTGCAGGCCAGCCAGTGAGGACATCAGGATCACCGCGCCCCGGCCGCGTCGTTCGAGACCCGGCAGCAGCGTGTGCAGCATGACCATAGGCGCCCGGACATTCACGTCGACCGCCCGCTGGAGCGAATCGGCGTCGGTGTCGACGAAGCGACCCACCGGGACGAAGGCCGCGTTGTAGACGAGCACGCCCAGGTCGAGGTCCGCGGTGGCGGCGGCAAGAGCGGCGGCGAGGTCGGGACTGGCAAGGTCCATCGCCACCGGCCGCACCTCGACCTCGTAGCGATCACGAAGCCGGCCCGCCAGATCGTCTAGCAAGGACTCGCGCCGGGCGATCAGCACGAGGTCCATGCCGCGCTCGGCGAGGCATTCCGCAAACGCGGCGCCCAGGCCTTCCGAGGCGCCGGCGACAAGCGCCCAGCCACCGTACCGATCGTGGAACGGGGTCACGCCGGCATCGGTCCGCGAGCGTTCTCCGCTACGCTGCGTTGCCGACGCTCGCTAGATAAAGCACCCACCATGGAGACTCGATCGTGAGGCTAGCAACGTCTCTTCCCGGCGTTCTTCTCTCCGCTCTCGCCGCGACCGCCTTCGCCCAACCGCCCAACGTCGTCATCGTGATGACCGACGATCAGGGCTACGGCGAACTGTCGGCCCACGGCAACCCCGTGCTCGAGACGCCGCATCTCGACCGGTTGCGCGCCGAGAGCGTCCGCCTCGACGACTTCCACGTCGCGCCCATGTGCACGCCGACCCGTGGACAACTGCTGACCGGCATGGACGCCGCCCGGAACGGCGCGATCAACGTCAGCAGCGGCCGCGCGCTCCTGCGGCCGGAGATCCCGACGATGGCCGACATCTTCGCCGAGGCCGGCTACAGCACCGGCGTGTTCGGCAAGTGGCACCTCGGCGACAACCACCCCTTCCGGCCCGAGGACCGCGGATTCCACGAGACCGTGTGGTTTCCCTCGTCCCACATCGGCTCGGTGCCCGACTTCTGGGGCAACGACTACTTCGACGACACCTACATCCGCAACGGCAGGCGGGAGGCGTTCAAGGGGTACTGCACGGACATCTTCTTCGACGAAGCGATCGACCACATGAAGCGCTCCGCGGAGGCCGGAACGCCCTTTCTGACCTACATCGCCCCGAACACGCCGCACGGCCCGCTGATCGCCAAGGAGGAAGACGAAGCCGCTCTCGCGGCCGCGCTGGCCCGGCCCGAGTTCGCGGACATGAGCCCGGCGCTGAAGACCCGGTTGAGTCGGTACCTGGGAATGGTCCGGAACATCGACACGAACGTGGGCAGGCTTCTCGACTTCCTCGAGGACGAAGGGCTGAGAGAGAACACGGTCGTGATCTTCATGACGGACAACGGGAGCACGCACGGCCCGCTCTACTTCAACGCCGGCATGCGCGGGATGAAGACCGAGCTCTGGGAAGGGGGCCATCGCGTTCCCTTCTTCATCAGTTGGCCGAACGGCGGCCTGGCGGACCCGCGGGACGTGACGGGCCTGACACAGGTGCAGGACGTCCTGCCGACGCTCCTGGACCTCACCGGAATCGAGACGGCGGCGGCCGCGAACTTCAACGGCACGAGCCTCGCCCCCGTCCTGCGCGGAGAGGCGAGCGTTCCCGAAGACCGCATGCTGATCATCAACTACAGCCGCATGCCGTCCGGCTTCAACTATCCCTCGCCCTACACCCAGTCGATCCTCACCCGCAGTCACGCGGGAGTCCTGTGGAAGGGCTGGCGCCTGCTCGAAGACCGCGAGCTCTACGACCTGGAATCCGATCCGCTGCAGACGACGAACGTGATCGACCAGCACCCTGAAGTGGTCGCCAGGATGCGGGACCATCTCTACGCGTGGTGGGACGAAGTGGCTCCAACCGCCAACGAGCCCCAGCGGATCGTGATCGGCGACGACACCGAGAACCCGATGATGCTGACCGGCTGCGAATGGCTCGACGTGTTCGTCGACCAGCAGAGGCAGATCCGCGTCGGGACACGGAAGACCGGCTACTGGCTGCTCGACGTGGCCGAGGCGGGCGAGTACGAGTTCGCGCTCCGGCGCTGGCCCCGGGAGATCGACGTGCCGCTCGCGTCGGCGCCCGAGGGCGGCACGGCGCTGCCGATCACCTCGGCCCGCATCTTCATCAGCGACCACCATCACCTGGAGATCGGCGACAAGCCGCCCTATGGCTTCGAAGGGCTCAGGACGGCGGTCGACTCGGACGACACGGAGGCCAGGTTCACGGTGACCTTGCCTGAGGGGCCGATGGCGCTGCACACCTGGTTCGACCAAGGCCGCGAGGTCATCGCGAGCGCCTACTACGTGTACGTGACAAGGAAGTAGGGGCGGAGAGCCGAGCCGGCGAGGGCGCCGGCGCACCCAGTGTGGCCCGCGGGCTTGGTAGACTGCGCCGTTCAGTCCTGAGCCTTCAATGATCCGCGCTGCGCCCTTCCTTTCTGCCTGGCTGGCGGCGGTCGGAACGGTCGCCGGCGCGTCCGAGATCGATCCCGCCGACCTCGAGTTCTTCGAGTCGAAGATCCGGCCTGTCCTCGTCGAGCGCTGCTACCAGTGCCACGGCGGCGATCCCGCGAGGATCCGCGGCGGGCTGATCCTGCTCGACGCGGAAGGCGTGCGCGCCGGCGGGGACAGCGGCGCAGTGATCGTTCCGGGATCGCCGCAGGACAGCCTGATGATCGAGGCGCTCCACTACGAGGGTCTCACCCAGATGCCGCCGGACGGCAAGCTGCCGGCGCACGTCATCGCCGACTTCGAGCAGTGGATCCGGCGCGGCGCTCCCGACCCGCGCACCGGCGGGGAGCAGACGGTGGTCGCCACGAGAACCGCCGAGACGTTCGACTACGGCCCCGGCCGCGAGCACTGGGCCTTCCGGCGAGTCGACGACCCCGCGCTGCCCGACGTCGAGAACGAGGCCTGGGTCAGCCATGCCCTCGATCGCTTCATCCTGGCGCGGCTCGAGGACCGCGGCCTCGCACCGGTGGCGGCAGCCGACAAGCGCACACTCCTCCGACGAGCCACGTTCGACCTGATCGGCCTGGCCCCGTCGGAAGCCGAGATCGAGGACTTCCTGGCCGATTCGAGCCCGGACGCCTTCGCCAAGGTCGTCGACCGGCTTCTCGCCTCGCCCCACTACGGCGAGCGCTGGGGCCGCCACTGGCTCGACATCGCCCGCTACGCCGACTCGAACGGTCTCGACGAGAACATCGCCTTCCCCAACGCTTTCCGCTACCGCGACTACGTCGTCGACTCCCTGAACCGCGACAAGCCCTTCAACCGCTTCGTCCGCGAGCAGATCGCGGGCGACCTGATGCCGGCCGAGACCGACGAGCAGCGCTTCGAGCAGATCACCGCCACGGGTTTCCTGATGCTGGGCCCCAAGGTGCTCGCCGAGCAGGACGTGGACAAGATGCTGATCGACATCGTCGACGAGCAGGTCAACACCGTGGGCCGCGCCTTCCTCGCCCTGCCGGTCGGCTGCGCCCGCTGCCACGACCACAAGTTCGACCCGATCCCCACGGCCGACTACTACGCGATGGCCGGCGTCCTGCGCTCGACCGCGACGATGAGCGACGCCGCCGGCATGCGCTGGCTGGAGCGGCCGCTGGCCCCGGAAGACGAGCTCGCCGAGTACGAGGCGGCCCGGAAGCTCGTCGCCGAAGCGCAGGAGAAAGTCGACGAAGTGGTCGAGGAGCAGAACGACGTCCTGCGCCGTCCGCGCCGCGCGGCCCTCGCCGAGTACCTGCTCGCCGTGGAAGAGGCCTACCCGAGCTGGAGCGACGACGAGGCGAAGCAGGAAGAGGCGCGCGAGACGATCGCCCGGGTTGCCGAAGGCCGCGGGCTGGAACCTCCGGTCCTCGAACGCTGGGTCAGGGCCTTCTACCGCTACCGGGAGGGCCCGCCGGTCGAGGGGGATGCCCCGAGCCCGAGCGCCGTCTTCGTCATCTGGAACGCCTACGCCGCCGCCTCTCCCGATCGCTACGAGGAGGTGACCGAAGAGCTACGGGCGATCATCGCCTCGGAGAAGGTGCTGACGGCGCCGCTGACCCGGAGCCTCGTCCGCGGGCCGGCGCCGAAGACGCTGGAGGAGGTCGCCTGGCGCTACGCGAGCCTCTTCGCGACGGTCGAGATCGCCTGGGAAGAGCACCTCATGCGGCTCGGCCTCAAGGACGAGGACGAGCTGGCGCCGTCGGACTTCAGGCTGCCGCGTGAGCAGGAGGAGTTGCGCTGGCTGGTCTACGACGGCTACTTCTGCATCCTCTGCCTCGACCAGGAAGAGGAGGAGAAGCTCTACCCGCCGGAGACGCTGGAGCGGCTCGCCGAGCTGCGCGCCGAAGTCGAGCGTCTGGAGGAGGCATCGCCGCCGGCGCCGCCGTACGCCATGGCGGTGGAGGAAGCGGAGATCGTTGATCTGCCGGTGCACATCCGCGGCAGCCATGTGAACCTCGCGGAGAAACCGGAGCCGCGCGGATTCCTGAAGGTCACGGACCACCTCGTGCCGCCTCCGCCGGTAGCCGCCGGCGCCAGCGGCCGGCTCGAACTGGCGCGCTGGATCACCCACCCCGAGCACCCGCTCACCGCCCGCGTCATCGTCAACCGCGTCTGGCACTGGCACTTCGGCCGCGGCCTCGTCGACACGCCGAGCAACTTCGGTGCGATCGGCAGCGAACCGACGCACCCCGAGCTGCTCGACTGGCTGGCGCGGCGCTTCGTCGAGGGCGGCTGGTCGCTGAAGAACCTGCACCGCGACATCATGCTGTCGAGCACGTACCGGCTGTCGAGCGACTACGACGCCGCCAACGCCGCGGTCGACGAGGAGAACCTCCTCCTCTGGCGCAACAACCGGCGCCGCCTGGAGGTTGAGCCGATCCGCGACGCCCTGCTGCAACTCGCCGGCCGCCTCGACCTGACGATCGGAGGACGGGTCGAGGAGTACGACGCAAGGGGATACGTCTTCGGCGAAACCGGCACCCTCGCCCGGGTCGACATCTACGACGCGCCCAGGCGTTCGATCTACATGCCGGTGGTGCGCACCGCGATCTACAACATCTTCGGCGGCTTCGACTTTGGCGACGCCAGCGACTCGGTCGGCGATCGATCCGAAACCGTCGTGCCGCGCCAGGCGCTGCTGATGATGAACAGCCCCTTCGTCGAGGAGGCGGCGCTCGGCTTCGCGCGGCAACTCTTGGAAATCGAGAACGCCGACGCAGCGGATCGCATCGACACCGCCTTCGTCCGCGCCTACGGCCGCCCGGCCGACGACATCGAGATCGAAGACAGCCTCGCCTTCCTCGACGAGATGCGGCGCGGGGCGCCGGCGGACGAGGCCGAGATCTACGCCTGGACCCGCCTCGCCCACGTCATCCTCGCGGCCAGCGAGTTCATCTACATCAACTAGATTCCGGTCCCAGGACCGCCCGACGATGCGCTACCCCCACTACCAGCCGCCACCCCTGACCCGCCGCCAGATGCTGAAGACCTGCGGCTGCGGCTTCGGCGGCCTGGCGCTCTCCTCCCTGCTGCAGCGGGACCTCCTGGCCGCTGAGCCCGGCAACCCCCTCGCGCCCCGCCCGCCGCACTTCGCCCCGAAGGCCAAGCGGATCATCTTCCTGCACATGCACGGCGGCCCGTCGCAGCACGACCTCTTCGAGTACAAGCCGCTTCTCATCCGCGACGACAACAAGCCGCTGCCCTTCGCCAAGCCCCGGGTGCAGTTCAACGAGACCGGCAACCTGTTCAAAAGCCCCTGGGAGTTCAGGCAGCACGGCCAGTCCGGCGCCTGGGTAAGCGAACTGATGCCCAACATCGCCTCGGTGGTCGACGATCTCTGCTTCATCCGCTCGATGTGGGGCACGAACGCCGCCCACGGCGGGGCCATTCTGGCGATGAACACCGGCAGCGACCGCTTCGTCCGCC
This sequence comes from Candidatus Multivorans sp., assembly GCA_965220845.1. Lineage (GTDB taxonomy): Bacteria > Acidobacteriota > Thermoanaerobaculia > Multivoradales > Multivoraceae > Multivorans. The sequence goes on along the minus strand of CBDCRA010000005.1, from coordinate 643,803 downwards.
CGTCGATGGGCTCGTGGATCGCCTATGGCCTCGGCACCGAGAACGAGAACCTGCCCGGCTTCATCACGATCTGTCCCTCGTACCAGCACGGCGGCGTCCAGAACTACTCGTCGGCCTTTCTGCCCGCCGCCTACAACGGCACCGCGATCGGCACGACGCGGATGAAGACGGAAGACGCGACGATCGATTTCCTGGACAACGAGTCCGTGTCGCCGGAGGTCCAGCGGAGCGAGCTGGATCTCCTCCAGCGCTGGCAGCGCCGCCAGCTCGAGCAGACCGGGCCCGACCAGGCGCTCGAAGGCCGCATCGAGTCGTTCGAGCTCGCCTTCCGCATGCAGACCGAGGCGCCCGAGCTGATGAGCATCGAGGGCGAGTCCGAGGCGACGAGGAGGCTCTACGGCCTCGACGACCCGGTGGCCCGGAACTTCGGTCTCCGCTGCCTGCTCGCGCGACGCTTCTCGGAATCCGGCGTCCGCTTCGTGCAGGCGACCCACGGGCCGGACTCCAAGTGGGACCACCACTCCGGCCTGATCACCGGCCTGCCGCAGAGCTGCGCCGAGGTCGACCGGCCGGTGGCCGGCCTGATCAAGGACCTCAAGTCACGAGGACTGCTGGACGAGACCCTGGTCCTCTGGGGCGGCGAGTTCGGCCGCACCCCCGGCGCCGAGGCCGGCGCCCGCAACGGCCGCGACCACAACCCCCACGGCTACACGATGTTCATGGCCGGCGGCGGCGTGAAGCCCGGCCACAGCCACGGCCGCACCGACGACTACGGCTACTACGCGATCGAGGACAAGGTCCACATCCACGACCTCCACGCCACGATCCTGCATCTGCTGGGACTCGACCACGAGCGGTTGACGTACCGCTCCCAGGGGCGCGATTTCCGGTTGACGGACGTCGAGGGCCTGGTCGTCGACGACATCATCGTCTGATCCAGGAACCCGCGCGGCAGAAACGGGTGCGCCGGGGCCCGCTAGCGAAGCGTCGTCAGATACTCGACCAGGTCGATCAGTTCTTCGACCGTCATCTGGCTCGAGAGATCGGAGGGCATGATCGACACCGACTGCGGCACGACGCTCTCTACCTCCGCGCGCTCGTACTCCGTGACGACGCCACCCTCGGTTCTGACGATCAGGTGGTCGTCGGTCTCGGAGACCAGCATGCCGAACACGGACTCGCCGTTCGCGAACTCGAACAGGTAGGGCGCGTAGGTCGGCGAAATCGAGGCGCTCGGATCGAGAATCGACTCGTAGAGGCCCTTCTTGGCCAGCTTGGAGCCGATGGTCGAGAGATCCGGACCGTACTCGGTGCCGTCGCCTGAAACGATGTGACACTCGCTGCAGGTCGCCGAGGTGAAGACCTCGCGGCCGCGCTCGACATCGCCGAGAAGGACGAGCAGGTCGGTCATCTGCGGCAACGGCTCGGCGCTCTTCGTCGGCGGCAGCGGGTACACCTTTGCAGCGCGCTCCCGGACGGGAACCTGCATCAAGCCCGAGAGTGCCGCTCCCGCGACTTCGTGCAGTTCCTCGGGCAGCTTCCGCTGCTCGCCCAGCTCCACCAGCCGCTCCGCGCCCGCCCTGGTTCTCGCCAGTCCGCGCACCGCCTGGTCGCGAGCCACCCAGTCCAGGGAGTCGCCGAGCGCCGCGGCCTCAAGGTGGGCGACCGCCCCGAGTTCACGCGAGCGACCGAGGGCTTCGACCAGGCCCGCCGCCTCGGCGCTCCTGGCGTCCGCGAGAAAGGACTCGATGACCTCGTCCTCTTCAAGGGCCAGCAGCGTGCTGATCGCCGCCTGCCCGACCGCCTCGGCGCCGTGCCGGGCCGCAATCCCGGCCAGCTTCGGATAGTGGGCATCAAGCTCGTAGCGACTCACGAGACGAACGAAGGGACCCGGAGCCACATTGCTCCCAAGGAGTTGCGAGAGCGCGGAGGCGACCTCGGGGTCGCTCTCCAGATCAACCCGCTCGAGGCGCACCGCCGCCTCGCTGGCGATGAAGGCGGCCGCCGGGCTCGCCCCCCCTGCGGCATCGAGAAAGACCCGTCGGAGAGCCTCTTCCTTCGCCGTACTCGCCGCCTGGAAGTCGAAGGCGCGCAGGTATCGGGCGGCATCCGAGGCGTCGAGGTCGGCGTCCGTCAGGATCCTCCGCAGGAGCGCCGGCGTATCGGCGGCCCGCGACCTCCAGATCAGATCGCGGCCAGCGGCGGTGTTCCACTCGTCGCCCGCCTTCGCGAGCCAGGCGGTGAGAAGCTCGTCCCAGCGATCTTCGGCCGCGATGCCGAGCGCCTCGAGATACCAGCGGTCTTCGCCGTCGTGGCGCATGGAAAGCCGGGTCCACAGATCGGCCGTCGCCTCGACTTCGCTGCCCCGCAGCGCCACGGCGACCTCACGGCGCACCTGCGGCGAGGCGTCGGCCGCGGCCTCCTCCAGCACCGGTTCGAGGCCGCTCTCCAACTGCCGCGCCGCTCGCACCGCCACGACGCGGATGTCCTCGTCGTCATCGGCCAGCGCGCGCTCGATCCAGGCCGGGCCACGACCCTCGATCCTGCTGAGCAGCCAGAGGGCACGGGCCCTGAAGACCGCCCGGTCGGACTCGAAGAGCCCCGCGAGCGCTTCCTCCGCATCGCTGCCCATCGCATGCAAGGCCTGCCAGGCGCCGAAGCGGGCGTCGGTATTGGGACTCTTCAGTGCCATGACGGCGCCGGCAGCAGTCGAGAGGTCGACTTCGGATCGCTGGCTGCGATGGCCGGGCGGCGCGAGGCGGAAGACGCGACCCCGATCGAGATCGGCCTGACGATTCCAGCTGACGACCGGGTCGTACCAGTCGCTGACGAAGACCGCTCCGTCGGGAGCCACGGCGACGTCGACCGGGCGCGCCCAGCGATCCTCGCCGCCGAGTAGCGGCACCATCTCCCCGCTCCAGCCGGCGCCCGTCTTCCCGGTGGCCACGCCGCGCACCACCCCGGGGCCGGCGTCGGCGTGCAGCGGTCGGTCCCAGTAGACCTCGGGCAGCAGCCGCCCCTCGTAGACCGTGATGCCGGTGGGCGAGCCGGCGCCCAGATAGACCGAGTTTGGGACGACCCCCGGATCGTTCTGGTGCCAATGCCGCTCCCAGACGATCTCGCTCTGCCCGGTCCGGTGCTGGGCCCAGGCCGCCGCCGTCATCTCGTCGCGGTAGCCGTAGTTGCCGTACTCCATGACGTAGTTGATCCGCACGCCGCGATAGCCGTCGTCGTCGTTGTCCGACTGCCAGAGATTGCCGAACGAGTCGACGGCGACCTCGTAGTTGTTGCGGAAGTTGTGGCCCAGGACCTCGAAGTCGCTGCCGTCCGGGTTGCAGCGAAAGACCATGCCTCCCAGGTAGTGCGGCTCGACGTCGTCGAACTCGCCCGGGCGGAACCGCGTGACGCGGCGCTGCACGACCGGCCGGCCGAAGCGGTCGTACACGAGCTGGCCCCGCGCATCGTGCACGTACATGCCGGCATTGCCCATGTTCCAGTAGTACTTGCCGTCGGGCCCGAAGACGAAGGAGTGCGTGGAGTGGTCGTTCTGGGCCAGGCCGGTCCGGGTGAACAGGGACTTCTTCGAGTCGGGCAGGTCGTCGCCGTCGTCGTCCGTGAACACGATCACTTCGGGCGCCGCCGTCACGATGACCTGGTTCCCGAGCACCGCGATGCCGAGAGCGGCGTCGATGTCGCGACCCTGGTAGTAGACCCTGGCTTGGTCGGCAACGCCATCGCCGTCGGCATCGTCGAGGATCAGGATGCGATCGCCCTCCGGACGCTCGTCGTTCTCGCCGTGCTCGCGGTAGTTCATGACGTCGATGACCCAGACCCGGCCGTGGCGGTCGACGTCGAGGTTCGTCGGGCTCGCCAGGAGGGGCTCGGAGGCGTAGAGAGTCGCTTCGACGCCCGGCGGCGTCCCGCGCAGGGCCGTAGCGGCGGCCGAATCACGCTCGCTGTCCACGGCCGCGCCTGACGGCGCGTCGACTGCGGTTCGCGGGCCTCCGAACCCGAGCAGTGGAGCGGGTCTCAACGCCTCCTCGAGCGCCGCCTCGTCCATCCCGGCCAGCTCGACCACGGGGTCTCGCGTCAGCTTGGCATCGCGGAAGCGCACCTCCTGCGGCGGCCCCGAGTGGATCTGGAAGGCGAGAAGGCCCTCGAGTTCGCCCGCTTCGTCGAGGGTCGCCACCGACAGGTGGCCGTTGATGGCCGTCCAGATGCGGTGGCCGACGGCGAGAATCTCGTAGCGGTTCCACTCGCCCGGGCGAACGTGGCGCTCACCGGCGTCCGTCCAGTCGAGCTGCCCGCGTCCGTGCTCATGGTAGAGGCGGCCCCAGACGCCGCGACCGATGTCCGCCTGGTACCCCACCGCGTGGCCGTTCTCGAGGCGGCTCGACCGGAACTGAATGCCGGCGTTCAGGGGGTTCGGCATGAGCTTCACCTCCACCGACAGATGAAAGTCGCCGACGGGTTCGGGGGCGTAGAGGAACTCGTTCCGCGACACTCGTTCGGTGGCGAGACCGATCAACTCGCCGTTCTCGAATCGCCACAGCTCCGGTGAACCCTGCCAGGTCTCGAGGTCGGCGCCCGCGAAGAGGTCCTCGACCCCTGCGGCCGGCGCGACCGCCGCGGCGGCGGCGAGCAGGACGACGAGGAGAGCGGGCGCGTATCGGATCACGGCAACGGAAGGGTGCGAACGCAGAGGTGTACTGTAGCCCGCGTCCCAATGACCATCGCAGCCGTCGATCTCTTCATCATCGTCGTCTACCTGCTGGGCATCCTGTTCGTCGGCCTGTGGTCGGTGCGGGGGATCAAGCGGCAGACCAGCGAGTCGTACTTCCTGGCGAACCGCAACCTGAAGTGGCCCGTGGTGGGGGCGGCGCTCTTCGCCTCGAACATCTCGACGATTCACCTCGTCGGGCTCGCCGAGAGCGGCTTCGGCGTCGGCATGGTCGTGGGCAACTACGAGTGGATGGCCTCCTTCACGATCATCCTGCTCAGCCTCGTCTTCGTGCCGATCTACTTCAGGAGCCGGATCACGACGCTGCCCGAGTTCATGGAGCGGCGCTACAGCCCGGCCGCCCGGACCACGCTGTCCTTCATGTTCATCATGTCGGCGATGCTGATCCATATCGGCATCAGCCTGTACGCCGGCGCCGCCGTGTTCGAGCGGTTCTTCGGGATTCCATCGTTCATGTCGATCGCGATGATCTCGATCATCACGGTGATCTACACCGTCGTCGGCGGCCTGCGGGCGGTGGTCGTCACGGAGACGATCCAGACCGTCATCCTGCTGGGCGGCGCGATCCTGATCACGGTCATCGCCATGACCAGGCTCCCCGGCGTGGGAATCGACTCGTACGGGGACCTCCTCGCGGCCACGAAGCCGAACCAGCTCAGCATGATCCACCTTCCCGGGGAAGAGGGCTTCGACCCCGGATCGATCTGGTACGGCTTCCTGCTGGGCTTCCCCATCCTCGGCCTCTGGTACTGGTGCACCGACCAGACGATCGTTCAGCGGGTGCTGGGCGCGGGGACCCTGCGGGACGCGCAGCACGGCGCGCTGTTTGCCTCCCTGCTCAAGTTCCTGCCCCCGCTGTTCATGGTCCTGCCGGGCGTGCTGGCCTACGTGCTGTTCAAGGACATCATCGACGAGCCGACCGACGCCCTGCCGACGCTGATCACCGAGCTGCTGCCGACCGGGCTCATCGGCATCATGGCCGCGGCGCTGCTCGCCGCGCTGATGAGCACGATCGCCGCCGCCGTGAACAGCACGGGAACGCTCGTCGCCGTCGACATCGCCAAGCACTTCCGGCCCGGCCTGTCCGAGACGTCCCAGGTGCGCATCGGGCGGATCAGCTCCGTCGTCGTCATGTCCGTCGCGATCGCCTGGTCCACCCAGGGAGAAAGATTCGGCTCCATCTTCGAGGCGATCAACAAGCTGCCGGCGCAGTTCATCGCGCCACCCATCGCGACGGTCCTGCTCTGGGGCGTCTTCTGGCGCCGCGGAACGCGTCAGGCCGGCACGTTCACGCTGCTCTTCGGCTTCGTCGCCGGCTTCATCATCTTCCTCTTCGACATGGGCTTCGGCTTCCTCGGCGGCGTGCAGTACGTCTCCGATCCCGTGAACGGCCTCGGGATCCCCTTCCTGCTGCAGGCGTGGTGGTACTTCTGCATCCTGAGCGTCATCTACGTCGCCGTCAGCCTGGCGACGCCACCGCCGAAGGCCGAGCAGATCGACGGCCTGACCTGGGACAAGCCGTACGCGTTCCTGACCCGTTCGGAGATCACGGGTGTCCGCGACCCGCGGCTGCTGGCGGCGCTACTGGCCGTCGTCCTGGTCGTGATGTACGTGCTGGTTCGGTAGAGCCGTCTCCGCCGGCACACGAACACAGAATCCGTCCTGGTCCTATGTGGGACAACGTCCGCGCAGGGTGGGCGGCGTCCAGCTCCACCAGCACAAGGACCCGGAGATGCAGAGCACAGCAGTACAATGGAACGAAGTCAGGCGCAGCCTCGAGGAGGTCGGGTTCGAACCAAACCAGGCCGAGGCGTTGGTCGACATGGTGAGAAAACGAGAGCAGCGACTCGCGACAAAGGACGACATGGCCGTCCTGAACGTAGATGTCACCACCCTCGACGCGCTCAGACAGGAAGTGCGAGATCGCCACGAGAGCCTCAGGCAGGAACTCCACGCACGAATCGATGCGCTGGATAGCAGCGTCAACGCACGAATCGATGCCCTGGACAGCAAGCTCAGCGGTCGCATGGAAACGCTGAGCAGCACTCTGAACGGCCGGATGGACGCGCTGGAAAACGGTCTGTCCGGTCGGATGGACGGTCTATCCGGTCGAATGGATGGGCTAGAAGGTCAACTGACGACAATCAAGTGGTTCCTCGGAGCCATGCTCGCCATGATGACCCCGGCCGCGGCCGCACTCGTCCGCCTCGCATTCCTGTAAGACGTTGTGCCCGTCCGCCTGGCTCGCCGTGATCTTCTCAAGGCGTCTCTGATCGGGTTCGGCGCCTGCCTCGGACTGCCGGCCTGGGCTGTACAGACGACCGCCGATCGCGACCGCTTCGGTGGCTGGACTGAACTCAAGTTCGACGCCTCCGGCTTCTTTCGTACCGAGCACGACGGCCGGCGCTGGTGGCTGGTCACTCCCGAAGGCCACGCGTTCATCAGTTGGGGCGTCAACCACTACCACGCGAACTGGTGGGCGCAGGACTACAACCGCGATCACTGGCTGCGGCGATTCGGCGCGGAGGAGGTCCACGACCGGGCCTGGAACAGGGGGTTTCGCGAGGCGGCGCTGGCCGATCTGCGAAGGCTGGGCCTCAACACCCTGGGCATTCACACGAACGCCACGATGCTCACTCACCCGCCTGGTCGGGCCCGGTTCCCCTTCGTCGCCCCCTACGAGCCGTTGGTGCTGTCCCACTACCTCAAGCCCCAGCCCGACGCCTACGCGGACATCTTCGCGCCCGAGTTCGAGGCACTGTGCGAACGCACGGCCCGGCGCGTCGCCGCTCCCTACCGCGACGACCCGATGGTGCTGGGCTACTGCATGGCCGATTGCCCTCCCCTGACCGACAACGAGGCGGAATGGAACGGCAGCACCACGTGGCCTCGCCGGCTGCGCAACTTCGCGGCCGAGGCGCCCGGCAAGCAGGCCTACGTCGACTTCATGCGGGATCGCTACGGCGACGTGTCGGGGTTCAACGCCACTTACGGCACAGGCTTCGCCACGTGGCCGGACCTGCTCGAGGCCACGGACTGGCGCCCCGATCAGGCCCCCTCGAACCAGGCGGAGCGCAATGACAACGCGGCGTTCCTGCTGCTCTGCGTCGAGCGCTACTACTCCGTCGCCAGGGCCGCGCTCCGCCGCGCCGACCCGAACCATCTCTTCCTCGGCGACAAGATCAACGGCGACACGGACGGGCTCCACTCGATCGCGGCCACAACAAGCCGCTACACCGACCTCGTGAACACCCAGCACTACGCCCGCTGGGTGGGTCAGCGCGAGACGATGGACGGGCTGACCGACATCGCGGGGCAACCCTTCCTCAACGGCGACGCCGCCTACACCACGCCGACCGGGACGATGCCCAATCCCCATGGCCAGCACGCGCGCGACATGGCGGAACGCGCCCTCTGGACCCGGGAGTTCATGGAGAACGCCACCGCCCGCCCCGACTTCGTCGGCTGGCACATGTGCGGGATGATCGACACGGCGAACACGATGCCCGGCAAGGAGCAGGCCCAGCACCAGGGGCTGATGACGGCCCGCGGGGAGTTCTACCCGGAGATGGAAGAGACGGTCCGGGACATCTCGGACCGCCTCTACGTCATCGCCACCTCAAACGGCTGAACGACTCAGGACTCAGTCAGCCGAGCGCCTGAAACGCCTTCTCCGTTCCGGCTAGCGCCTGCTCGATGTCGGACTCCGTGTGCGCGACCGACAGGAACATGTTGTGCCAGGGGTGCAGGTAGACGCCCTGATCCAGGGCGTGGCTGCAGAACGCGAACCCCTTCTCCCGCCTGTCGTCGTCTTCGAACAGCACGGTCGGCATCTGCGGCGGTCCGGTCTGGCGGATCGCGTGACCAAAGCGACGCGCCTGTTCCTCCAGGCCGTCCCGGAACTGCTGCCCCAGGCGTTCCACGACGGCCGGCGCGTCGACCTCGGCCAGCAGGTCGAGCGTCTCGATCGCCGCGGCGAACGGCGCGGCCTGGTACCAGAAGGAGCCCGTCACGAAGACGCGCGTCGCAGCCTCGCGGTACGCCTCGTTGCCGAGAATGGCCGCCACCGGTTCGCCGTTGCCGATCGCCTTGCCCCAGGCCGAAAGGTCCGGGTGGACGCCGAGCCCAGACCAGCTCGCGTCGAGCGACAGGCGCAGGCCTGCCCGCACGTCGTCCAGGATGAGCGCCGCGCCTTCGGCGTCACAGATCTCGCGGACGCGGCGCGCGAAGGCGACGTCGGGGAGCTCCTGGTCGTAACCAGCGTCGTGCTTGAACGCGGAGACGACGATGCCGGCCAAGTCGCCGCTCACCGCGTCGGCGGCCGAGTCGAGGCTCTCGATGTCGTTGTAGCGGTAGGTCGGGAAGTGGACGTGATCCTCCGCCGGCGTACCGCGCGAGATGTGGTTGGCCCACGGGGCCGCACCGTGGTACGCGCCCCTGGCGACGAGGATCTTCCGCTTCTCGCTCCGCGCGCGCGCCACCATGTTGCAGACGGTCGTCGCGTCGTTGCCGTTCTTCGCGAAGATGGCCCACTCGGCGTGGCTGACCTGACGCACCAGGCGCTCCGCCAGGTCGACGATGAGCGGCGACGGCCCGTTCGCGATGTCGAGCCGGTCGCGCTGCGCGTCCGCGGCGGCGCGAATGCGCGGATTGCCGTAGCCGGCGATCATCGGCCCGAACGAGCACATGAAGTCGATGTACTCGTTGCCGTCGGCGTCCCATAGCCGGCAACCCTCGGCGCGCTCGAAGTACTGCGGGTAACGGGGCGGCAGGAGCCGGTAGGTGGACATGTGTCCGTACATGCCACCCGGGAGCACCCGCTCGCCCCGGGACTTGAGCGCCCGGTTCCGATCGAGCAAGAAGGTCAGCCCGCCTTCTTCACCTCGAAGGGCACGGCGAGCCGCTCCCACTGCAGCGCGACCCAGGAATCGACGATCACGAACTCCATCTCCTCCACGTGCACCCCGACGGTTTTCGGGGTGGCGGACACGCGCAGCGCGTCCTGACCGGCGTCGTGCCGGAAGGCGCCCCATTGCTCGGCGACCTTGTTGAAGATGACGGTCCACTCGTTCTCGCCCGGCTCGGTGAAGAGGGCGTAGGTGCCGGCGGCCAGCTTCTGCCCGCCGATCTCGACATCGGCGCTGAAGGTGATCGTGGTCGCCTCATCGGCGCCGGTGCGCCAGACCTGGCCGTAGGGAACAAGGCCGCCCCAGATCGTCCGGCCCTTCACCTTGGGTCGTCCGTACTCGAGAGTGACGGTGACGCCGTCGATCATCCCCTCGACCTTGCCGTTCTTGCTCGCCCGGTCGGCGTCGTCAGCGCGCTGCGCCAGGGCAGGAAGCGCCGTGACCAGGAGGGCCGTGAAGATCAGGGGAATCGTTGCTCGGAACTTGTGCATGTCGTTGTCCTCCAGCTAGAGAGTGTCTTGTCGGCTCGCGACCGTAGGATAGACGGAAACCCGGTGTCGGCGTGAGAATCGCGACGGCGAAACAACTCTGGAGCGTTCCTGGAGCCCTTCCCATGGTGCAGTCTTTCCGCCCTTTCTTCCCCGCGCTGCTCGTTGCGGCTCTCGGCTGCCAACCCGCGGCCGTCGAAGATGCTCCGCCGAACGTCGTGCTGCTGATGGCCGACGACATGGGCTGGGCGCAGACCGGCTACTACGGCCATCCCGTGCTCCGGACTCCCCATCTCGACGCGATGGCCGCGGCAGGCCTGCGCATGGACCGGTTCTACGCCGGCGCGCCGAGCTGCACTCCGACCCGGGCGACGGTCATGACGGGCCGCACGAACGACCGCACCGGAGCCTTCCGCGTCGGCGACTCGATCAACAAGCAGGAGAAGATGCTCTCCACGGCGTTCCGCCAGGCTGGCTACGCGACGGCCCACTTCGGCAAGTGGCACCTCAACGACGTCCATCCGGCCGGCGACAATCCGCTCCCCGCGGACGACCCCCACAATCCCGGCGAACTCGGCTTCGACTACTGGCTGAGCCACACGAACCAGTTCAACGTGGACCCGGTGCTGAGCGAGAACGGCGTGCCGAAGCCGTTCGAGGGCGACTCGTCCGAGGTCCTGGTCGCCGAGGCGCTGCGCTACATCTCGGAACAGCAGGAGAACGGCAAGCCCGTGTTCGCGGTGATCTGGTACGCCTCCCCGCACCGACCGTTCGCCGCCCTGCCGGAAGACGAGGAACCCTTCGGCGAGCTGGACGACGCCTCAAGGACGCACCACGCCGAGATCGTCGCGATGGACCGCTCCATCGGCACCCTCCGCCAGGGCCTGCGGGAACTCGGCATCGGCGACAACACGCTGTTGTGGTTCACCAGCGACAACGGCGGACTGCCCGACATCTCCTACGGCCCCGAACACCCCGGCGTCCGCCCCGACACCACCGGCCACCTGCGCGGCTTCAAGAAGGACTTCTACGAAGGCGGCCTGCGCGTGCCGACGATCATCGAATGGCCGGGCAGCATCGCCCCGCGAATCTCCGGCTTCCCCGCCAGCACGATGGACATCTTCCCGACCCTGATCGAGGTCGCGGGGCTCGACCCGGAGTCCATCAACGCCGTCCACGACGGCATCTCCATCGCCGGCGTGTTCGACTCCGAGCCCGCCCGCCGGGATCAACCCATCGGCTTCCGCGCAAGCGGCGGTCACGCCTGGCTCGACAACGACGTCAAGCTGATGCGGAACTTCTTCTCCGACCCGTCCGATCCCTTCGAGCTCTACAACGTGATCGACGACCCCGAAGAAGAGCGGGACCTCATGGAAGAGCAACCCGAGGTCGCCGCCCGCATGCGCGCGGAGCTGGATGCCTGGAACCGCTCCGTCGACCAGAGCGTCACCGGCGCGGACTACCCGGAGGGCCGGGTGCTGCCTTCCGGGCGGAAGTCGAAGTAGCCAGCGGGCCAGGACCTCCGCCGCGGAAACTGGGTGCGCCGGCGTCCCCGCCGGCATCCGGCGCGCCAGCGCCGGTTCCGACTCCTGCTAAGAACCTACGCCAGCTACCGTGCCAGGAGCTTCCCCATCTCCTCGTTCTCGCGCATCGAGTCCTCTAGGTGCCGGAGCACGTCCGGTCGTACCCGGCGTCGCGCCAAGTACTCCTCGACCGCCTCGGAGAGAAGTTCCGACACGCTCCGCTTGCTCTCCCTTGCTAGGTCGCGAAGCTCGTTCCAGGCGGCTTCATCCACCCCCGAACGGATCCTGATTGTCGTCATGGGCACGCCTCCGGTCTCGTCCCACCGAGAAGATCCGACGACTCAGGTTACGTCAGGCCGGGCTCCATCAGAAGCGCGTCGTTCTCCAGGTTCCTCAGACCGCTCCCTGGACGCCTGCCAGTTGACCCGGACGACGTGGGTACCTAGCCTCCGCTCATGAACGTCACCTTCTCCATCGACGAGCAGGTGATCGCCGAGGCCCGACGAATCGCCGCCTCGCGGGGAACCAGCCTCAACCAGCTGGTGCGGGACTATCTCCACGATCTCACTCGAACCGACGACGCCGAAGCAGTCGTGGCAAGGTCGCACGCGCTCTGGGGCGAGGAGACCTACCGTTCGGAGTTTTCCTGGACGCGCGAGGAAGTGCATAGACGGTCGTGAGCGCCTCGGCCATCGCCCCAGCACAACCGGATCCCCGTTGATTCCACTCCACGGCGCACTACGACGGGTCACCAAGGTCGGCAATCACGGGAGCACTCGTCGGCGAGGTCGGGTTCCGTAGCTCGTCAATCGCAGCTCGATACTCCTCATCGACCCAGACCTCCGACGCAGACGCCACGTGCGGACAGCCCGCGTGGCGCGAGTATGGACTCAGCGCGGAACGAGATCATCCAGGCCGATACCAAGAGCATCGGCGAGTCGCCGGAGCGCACGAACGGAGCCAGTCCGGCGTCCCGCTTCGATGTCAACGATCTGTACACGGCTGGCGTCGGCGGCGCGGGCAAGAGCCGACTCCGACAAGCCGCGGTGTTCGCGCCAGACACGGAGCCGCGGCTCACCGTCGATCAGCCGATCCGCGACCGCCTCCGGGAGGAACTCCTCGGTCCCAGCATCGACTCTCTCCTGAACAGCGAGCGCGGCCCGGAGGTCGGCCAGATCGTCCTCGACAACGGACAGGCGCTGGCACCCAACGTTCGAGATCGTCACGGCGCCGGTCCCGGATCCCTTCCAACAGTCCCCCGACGTGAGTACGTGATCTGGAGGCGTTGGGCCCCGGCCAAGAGCTTCGGCGAATCCCATGGAACGACTTCAATGTGGACCCCACCGTCAGGTTTCTTCTTCACGTCGACACCAAGATTCACGACGATCTCATCGACCGCAAGTGGGGCACAAGTTCTTCGGCCCGGACTGATAGTCGTCAAAGACTCGCTGAAGAAAGGGCCTTCGTCCTCAGCGAGCACCTCGTCGAGCACTTGCTCGGCAAGTTCCTCCTCTCTATCACCCCGATCCGCCCCGGCATGTCCCTCGTTCTCTTGCTCGTTCTCTTGGCCGCAATGCTCTTCGGAAGGAAGGTATTGCTCGAACGCACAATCGAGCGCGGCCAGCGTGCCCTTCAGATCCGCTCCGTCATCCGACCACAGAGCATCGAACGGCGACCACCACAAGGCCCCAGCCAGGATCAGTGTAATCGCTACCAGCGCCAACCATGGGTTGTCCTTGAGCCATGACAACACTCTGACTACTATCTCAGCTATCGAGGGCACTTCGATCTCCCAACTCGGTTAGTGTGAATTCATGCTGTCGTACCGAAGCCTCGCCAAGACCTCGTCCTATGGCGCACCGCCCAATCAGTCTGCCCTAATCGACAACTTCGGCTCGATCTTCCACAGTGGGCCAGAACCGCCATCTAGCACCGGAACTCTGCCGGGTACGGGGTCTCGATCTCGGCATCGCGAGTACCTCCTCTTCCAGGATCCGGTCTTCGCGAGACCGATCGAGATCAAACTCACTTACCCGGCAAAGAGGGTCTTCAGACCGTAACCGCAGACAGCGGAGTACCTGAGCCAGGCTCTCCACGCGTGCATACCGTCCGCGAGGCATATCGCCCGATACTCCGAGGCGCCGCGCAACCAATTCCGGTAGCTGTTAGCGTAGATCCTCTCGCTCATCGCCTGGCACCACAGGTCGTGCAGCGCCGAGGCCCCTCATGCAGGCCTCCGTGTCAATGGCTGGTCCGGAACTGCCGTCCCACGCGTAGCCCTTAAGCAGGGTGCCAGAGTTCCTCTCGAGCTCGGCCACCGCGACATCATCGCCCCTATGAATCGCCTTCGGCCCGCCGCCCTTCCATGACTTGCCGACCGCCGGTGGTCTAGCCCACTCATGAGAATGTCGCCGTACGACTAGATAGGGCCACCTACCGTCTTGTCGCACGAACTCCAACCCCCCGACGCGCTCAGACTTGCCCACGTCAACAGACATCTCCGGTACGTTCTCCTTTCTCATCGACGACACAATAGAGGAAACGCGCGTCGACCCTACGCGTCATCCTTCTGTCTTAGCAAGAAATCGAGCAAGGACGCCGGCGTCAACTTTGCAATCTCCTTCGCCAAGCGACTACCTATCCCGCCGAGCGCCTTGAAGCGCTCGGCAATCTGTCCGATTGACTCGTTCCGCTCAGTGGCCTCTTGAACGATCCGGATCAGTTGCCGGTACGTTGCTTCGTCGGTCAGCTTTAGCTCGGAAAACTCGCGTGCCAGACCATCGGCCTTGGCGACTATTCCGTCGAGCCTCTTGTCAGCGGCCGCTTCTGCCGCCTCGCGTGCCTTTCTCCGGGCCTCTTCGAACGCTCCGCGCGAATCCTCCCTGCTGCATGCCACGCTACTTCTCCGATTCCGGCACATTCTCTTTCTCTCCATTCGCCTTGGTGACGTACTCCGATGCCTCGCCCAAGGCGCTGACAATCTCGTCACGTGCTCCGCCCAGACCCGTAGCCTGTAGAACCTGATCCTGGAGTCCTCCTAGGTTGCGCAAACTCCTCAAGTATGCTGTTACGTTCGCGTTGGCACTGATCGCGCGGCCGAAGGCGTCGTCGATCATGTTGAGCAGCACCGTCTCCCGCTTGTCCAACCCCTCGACAAACTCGGACCGAATAGCGTCAATATCCGTTAGCGCCGCTCGCAGCCGCTCCCGAAGGCCCTTCCAGTCCTCCTCTGCCGCCATCTTGTCCAGACCGCCTTCCTGGACCAACGTCTCAACATACGCAACGACTTGGGTCTCTTCGACAACAGCAAGTCCCGTCTGCCTCAGATGGTCAAAGTACTGTCTCACGGTGTTCCGGTATCCCGTGTGGAGCTCCCTTATGTCGTTACCAACGGCTGCGGACAGCTCAACCGTCTCCTTTGGAACACTCGCGCAGCCTAGGAGCAGAAGGAGACACAGGATGCTCGCAAGGTAAGCCGTCAAGGCTGAAAGCCGACCGGCTAAACGGGCCCGCGTGTTCATGTCGTAATCTCGAAGGCCAGTTTGGATTCTGCTGCACTCCCACTCTCGTCCGTCACCGAGAACGTGTACGGTCTCTCCTCAGTGGCCGCGCTGGGGGTTCCCTGGATCGTCCCCTCTGCGACATCGAGGTTCAACCCGTCAGGCAGCGCCGGCGATACTGACCAGCTGAGCCCGCCCTCTCCCCCCTGGGCGCGCAGCTGAGCCGCATAGGGTTTCCCCACGTTGGCCGTTTGGAGTGACGTTGTAGTGATCGCCAACTGACCCAACTTCCCGCCGCGGTTGTCCTGTGGATTGAAGACCGTCACGAACACTTGCTGGAGTTTGAGAAGAGACTTGTCGTAGAAGAGTCCCGCCAGTCCCGCAATCGCGACGACTCCCCAAGGGATCGCGCCACCCTCACCTTGGTCGCTCCAACCGGGGAAGAACCCAGCCCTGAGGACCAGATACGTCAACATCGCTACTCCTGCGCCGAGCCAAGGCGATACTACGTAGTGCAGCGACCAGCTCTTTGTCAGGGCCCCCTCACCTCGGTAGTTGGCGAGTGAATTGAACGACGCGATTGTCCCGCCCAGCCCCCCGATCAAGAACACGACGAGAATCAGCCTAGATTCGACGTCGAGGGAGATGGCACTCGTCATGGCCAAGATCGGCGTCCAGCAAAACGTAAGCGGTCCCGCCGCTGGTTCTGCGCCTTGCGGCTGGGGCGGCACAGCTTCAGCCACCCACAGGGTCCAAAGCAGCCAAGCCGCCGCCAGGAAGACGAGCATTAGATAGACGACGACAGACCACACTGTTCCTCCGCCCATCTGCTGGTTCGCGTGAGGATGAACGCTGGTCTCAATGGGCTCTCCACCCTTCACGGCGTTCAAGGTACCCACGACCGTCTTCTTGACGACCTCCTTAGGATTCGCCACTTCCGATCCTCCTCCCTCTTCGCGACAGACTTGGCCGAAGCAGCCCCGACGAACAGGCTCCCTCTCCACGCGGGAGACTATCCGACCAGACCATCTGCAGAACGGGCGGAGCGGCTATCAGTCAGGAGTCGCATGGCCGCCCTTGGCTGGCACAGACGAATCGGCTGCATGGGTTCACCCAGTGAAGAAGATGGATCGAGCCGAGCCTACAGGCGACTGGCAACGAACTCCCGGACTTGGCTCTTCAGCCATCGTTCAACGCTCACGGCAACCTCCTGCAAGTGGGCGTTCGGTCGGAGCGAGCACTCCCAGATGACCCCAACGCGCCAACCCGCATCAAGCAGGGCCAAGCGGTGGTCCCTGTCGCGGCGCACATTCGCCTCGAACTTGCGCTCCCAATACGCTCGGTTGGTCGCCGGCGTCGTTGCACGCGGACAGCCGTCATGACGATGCCAGAAGCAACCATGCACGAAGCAAACCGCCCCGAATCGAGGGAACACGAGGTCAGGTCGGCCGGGAAGCGCAGAATCATGGAGCTTGTACCGCAGTCCGCGGGCGTGGAGCGCGCGACGCAGGACTAACTCCGGCCCGGTGTTCCGACTCTGAACTCTGGCCATGATGCGCGACCGAGTCGCGCTGTCGAACGTGTCCGGCACACTCTCCTCGGTCTAGGCCGAGCCGCGGGTGATCTCGGAGAAGCACGCAGGCTACCGCATCGCCTCCAGTCGACCCGAGAGCCGCCTCGGCTCCTGTATAGTCGTTGGTGCATCAACCAGGTCGGGCCTCCTGAGGATCCGACCCGCCTCCAGGAGCAGATACGGCCTTGTTCGAGACCTCGCAAGAAAGGTCTGAGAGGACAGCCAGCAGCACTGCGCCCGCCGCTCCAGCCACCGGGACCGAACTAGAGCAGCAAGCCGGTCGCCCAGAAGCGGGGCGCTTCGCGGAGTTCTTCGCCGGCATCGGCTTGGTGCGTGAGGCGATAGAGCCGCTTGGCTGGCAGTGCGTCTTCGCCAACGACATCGCGCAGCGCAAGGAGGAGATGTACCGGCAGCGGTTCGGCGACGAGCACTTTCTCCTGGGCGACATTCACGACCTCGGCGTCGGCGACCTGCCGCGCGGCCTGGACCTCGTTACCGCGTCCTTCCCGTGCATCGATCTCTCCCTTGCTGGGAACCGCGCGGGGCTGGCTGGCCAGCATTCGGGGACGATCTGGCCGTTCCTGGACATCGTGACCGCCCTGTGCATACAGCGCAGGCCACCGGCGGCCGTGCTACTGGAGAACGTGACGGGCTTCCTCACGTCGAGGGGCGGTGCGGATCTGGCCGACGTCTGCCGTCGTCTGGCCGCGGTCGACTACGTCATCGACGTTCTGTTCGTCGACGCGCGTTGGTTCCGGCCCCAGAGCCGCCCTCGACTGTTCGTGGCAGCGCGACAACGCGAGCAGGGAGGTCTGTGGCAGCGGTCTGACGCTCAGCCATCGAGGCTGCGTCCCGCTGGGGTGCGCCGCTTCGAGGCGGCTCATCCGGACTTGCCCTTTGTCGATCTGCCGCTCCCGGCACCGCCCGCCGAGACGCCCAGCACTCTCGTTTCTGTCCTCGAGAATCTCGCGCCGGATGACGCCCGGTGGTGGTCCGAGGACCGCGTTGCCAGTCTGGTCGCCGAGATGGCCCCACCGAATCGTCGCCGCGTGACTCAGCTCCTCGCCGGCGAACGTGACGGTGTTGCAACGATGTATCGCCGTCGACGGCACGGCCGAACGGTGGGCGAACTCAGGCCCGATCGCTTGGCGGGCTGCCTCAGAACCCCTCAAGGCGGCAGCAGCGTCCAGTTCCTCGTCGACTGCCGTAGCGGAGCGCCTCGGATCCGGCCGCTTACCGGACGAGAGTACGCGCGCTTGCAGGGGGCCGACTCCTTCCCCATCGAAGTCAACGACCGCCAAGCGCGACTGGGATTCGGCGACGCGGTGTGCGTGCAGGCGGTCCGGTGGCTCGTGCAGCATGCCTTCGGCCCTGACTGTAGGGCGGCGCTCAACAGGCCAACTTCCTCCGACGAAACCGTGGCGGTCCAGTACCCCTACGCGCCCTCGACACGCGGCCGTGACGAGCAGCAACAGCCGCTCTTCAAGTAAACCGCCCCGCTCAATGCTGCCCGACACGCTCGACGTCCGTGCGGCGCTGATCTACTTTCACGCCTACATGTATGGCCCGTACCGGGGCCGTCTCCGGTTGTTCAGGGACCGAGGCCTGAAGCCACGGATGGTGATGTCCGAAGACTGGGAGGTCTTCACCTCCATTCTCCTGAGACAGCAAGGCGTGGCCAGCCGCGAAGGCCCGGACCTCGGCGACATCGAGGTTAAGTCGGCCGTCGACGGCAACTCGTTCGAGTACCAGTATCACCGCAAGTCATGGAAGAAGAAGCTGGAAGCGGACCGACATTCTGGGCACGCTTTCCTCTGGTACGGCGACGAGTTGCGCACCGTCGAGGTCTGGTACTGCGACGGCGAGCAGCTGGATGACCACTTCACCTCGTGGGAAGCCGAGCAGCCTTACTCTGGAGCGAGCCAGCAACGCTTCCGCAAGCAGGTCAGCAGCGGCTGGGTCCGTGAGCACGCCGCACTGCTGCTGCGGGTGGTCGATGGCGAGGCGGACTTTGAATGGCGCGGCCGGGCCGAGCCGAACGACTCCGACGACGAAGACTCGAGCGTTCCACAAGACTGACCGGCATCAGGCCGCTCGCCCGTGACTTCCACTACAGAGCGCGAACGCGTGCTACACCTGTTGGGGAGCGAGTGGGCGCACGCCGAACTGGTGCTACACGAGTTCCGAGGCTTGTTCTCTAGTCGGGAACATCTCGCGTTGCTAAACGCCGTTGCCGGTCCGCTCTTGGTGCTGATTCAGGAAGTGCTCTGGGAGAACCTGCTGCTTCGAGTCGCGCGGCTGACTGACCCCGTGCGCACGGGGAGAAAACAGAATCTCACCCTTCAGCAGATTCCAGAACTCTTCGACGACCAGCAGGGACGGAGACGTGAGTTAGAGCAGAAAGTACAAATTGCTGTCGTAGCCGCCGCCTTCGCCCGTGATTGGAGGAACCGGCGAATCGGCCATCGGGACCTGCCACACGCACTGAACCGGGAGGCGCAGCCCTTGGAGAAAGCCAGCTTGGAGCAAGTGGATCAGGCCTTGGCCGCGGCGCATACGGTGCTAGACACGATCGCCGGCTACGACCAAGCTGGACTCTCTCGCCGTGTGGCCGGGTCGAACGCCGCCGAAGGGTTCTTCTACCGAACGGCGCAGCTCGTCGAAGCCGTTCAGTTCGTCGACGAACTGATCGACCCAAGCGGAACATCGAAGTACACCGACCAGAGCGTCGCGACCGCGTTCATTCAGAAGCTAGGACGAGAGACTAACTGGCGAGAGTACGAACGTGTGGTTGAGCTACGCTCGCTCGCCAGATCGCTTCCCCGGCAAGACCTCAGCAGACCACTCAGGGCCAAGATCCGCACTTCGAGATCATTGGCCGAGTAGACCTTTAGCATCGGCTTGCCCCTGCGGAGCGACGACGTCAGCGCGAGACGTGTGCCCCCCTGATCCCCAGAAAGCCTCGGCGAGATTGGGCTGCATCTAGAGGGAACAGGACGTCGCCGCAGGTGCAGCCCCATCATCGAGAGCGCCTACTTGACCTGTGCGCCCCTTCGGAGCACAATCTCTCCCCCTGCCATGTTCTTGTGCCTTTCGACCGCCTTCCCGGGAACGACGTGACCTTGAGAACGAAGCGCCTGCCGCTGCAGAAGCCGCAACTCTCGCGCTGGTACCTCCTTGTTCCGGCCACTGCCTCGGCACCAGAAGATCATGCTGCCTACACCCGGCAACCGTCCCGAGTCCCGCGCTTGGTCGGTTCCACCAAGAAGCGACCTGGGCGACTCTCGTAACAGCCCCAAGTCGTTCCACTTGCAACCTTCTAGCGAGCCAGCGTCTCAAGGGAGCGTCCCATGGTTAGTCCCGACGAAGCGTACGAAGATCCTCCCTGGGAGGATCCACTCACTCTGGATCCGATCGAGCCCGGAAAAGTCGACGTCTACTTCCAACGACCACCGCAGTTCGCATCGAGTGACGAGGGGCAGGACGAGGAACCAGACCGCGTGCGGCTGCTTCAAATCGACAGCGTAAACGAGCTTCTTACAACGTTCCCGATGAGGAACATCGTCTACTCCGACCGGCCGATTCGATCCAAGTACGAGAAGATAAGGAGAATTTCCTTCTCCGGTGGGCGCAGCGTCCTCTCTGAGATGCCCCGAACCGACGAAGAGGAAAAGACGGCACCCAAGTTCCTAGGTCCCTACCTTGGCAGGACCAAGACCGTGGAAGTCGACTACGAGATCCCACGGCCCGAGCCCGAGGAAACCAGCCCCAAATCAACAGGAGATGTCTTGAATCTCCTTGAAGGCCTGCCATCCTACTGCGTAAAGGACCCTCAGTATGGCCTAGGCCTCAGGCGCGCATACAGATCAGTGGTGCTGGCTATCGAGGAGCTCACGGACGCCGAGGAACTCCACATATCCAACACCGATTCGACCGGTTACAGAGACTCTTCCCGTACATTCGTGGTCTCCGCAGAGGACATGCTGGCCCTCAGGAAGTCGATCGACCGGGTCAACAGCACCTCGCGCGCAGCGGCGAACACTGTGAACGAAACGTCCACGTACAACGAGTTGGCCGATGCACTAGGCCTCCCAACTCGGCCGATGAAGTACGGCAGGGCTCCGCTTCGAAGAGATCTAACGGCTCTTGCCAACGACGAGAAACTCCTGTCTCCTGCAGAGCAAAGCGAACTGCTGCAGGCTCTGACGCGAAACGCGAAACCGATCCTCGAGCGCGAGCCGGCGACCATGGATGCGCTGGCATCGGAGATCGCTGCCGTGCGGGCCAGAGACTCACTCGAGCGTCTGCAAGAAATGATGGGCGCGAATCAGGACGAACCGACGTGGCAACAGTTCCTGCAGAAGAACCTCTTCGTGTTGTCACTCGTCTTCGGCCGCCCGTTCGTCAGTATCTCGGGCCAGGCTTCGGTAGGCGGAACGAGAATCGATGGGAGCGGAAACAAGATCACAGATTTCCTGGCGAAGCACTCGTTGACGAACAACGCTGCGCTCGTCGAGATCAAGACACCCAAGCTGAAGCTCCTAAACAGGACTGAGTACAGGAAGGGAGTGTATACTCCGTCGGCCGATCTCGTTGGGGCCATGAACCAAGCGCTCGACCAGAAAAGCAGGTTCGAACAAGGCATCGCTCAGTTCAAGCACCTCAACCCGTCACTTCGGGTAGAGGCCCATCACGTGCAGACGTATCTGTTGGCCGGGTCTATGCCGAGGGAGGCCGACCGCATCAGATCTTTCGAGATGTTTCGCCACAACTCGAAGGACGTAGTAGTCATGACCTTCGATGAGCTGTCAGCCAAGGTAGAGCACCTTTGCGGCTTCTTGGAGGGGCGGGACGAGCCGGTGAGCGTTGACCCGCCCTTCTGAAGAGAGCCACCTGAGCCTTCGGATAGAAGGGTGAGCCGAGGCCGCCACTGCCCGCAGACGCGCCCCTCTTGCCAGAAGACAACGGTGGGGCCACTGCCAAATCCCATCGTGATCCCTTTCGCGATCACCGGAACCCGCCTCAGTGGATCACCCCCCGCAGCCGCGGGTCCAGCAGGTCGCGCAGCGCATCACCGACACAGTTGAACGACAGCACCAGGAGGAAGATCGCGACGCCCGGGACGATCGACAGCAACGGCTGCTGCTCGAGCATCGGGAAGGCCTGCTGGAGCATGTTGCCCCAGGTGGGCGTCGGCGGCTGGATGCCGACACCGACGAAGCCGAGGGCCGCCTCGGTGAGGACGGCGTAGCCCATGCTGAGAGTGCTCTGGACGATCACCGGGGCGATGCAGTTGGGCAGGATGTGGCGCAGGATGATGCGGCCGTGGCTGAGGCCGATGCTCTCGGCGGCCTTGACGAAGTCCCGCTCGCGGATGGACAGGCCCTGGCTGCGGATGATCCTCGCCATCCAGGGTACGTTGGCGATGCCGATGGCGATAATCACGGTCTGTAGCGAACCGCCGAGCGCGGCGGCGAGGCCGACGGCGATCAGCAGGCCCGGGAACACGACCAGGGCGTCCATGAGTCGCATCAGTACGTCGTCGACGCGGCCGCGGAAGTAGACGGAGAGCAGGCCCAGCGGCACGCCCAGCAGCACGCCCAGGCCGACCGCGCCGAGGCTCACCGAAAGCGCGATCCGGGCGCCGACGATCAGTCTCGCCAGCGTGTCGCGGCCCATCTGGTCGGAGCCGAGCCAGTGCGCGGCGCTCGGGCCCGAGAGCAGGTTGTCGAAGTCCATCTCCTCCGCGTCGACCGGGACGATCCAGGGCGACAGCACCGCCGCGGCGGCGATCAACGTCAGCACGACGAGGCCGGCGAGTGCCTGCGGCACGCCGGCGAGCTTGCGCAGCAGCTCGACGGTCGGGTGACTGCGGGCTGCAGAGCCTCCAGAGGCCGACGCTTCGCGCCGGATGCCGGCGGGGGCGCCGGCGTACCCAGTTTCGCGGCCCGCGTTCCTAGGCACCGAACTTGATCCTCGGGTCGAGCCAGGCGCAGGCGACGTCGGTGATGAGATTCGCGGCCAGCACGGCGACCGCCATCAGCAGCACCGCCGCCTGCACCACCAGGAAATCGCGGGCGAAGATCGCCTGCACCATGTACTGGCCGGTGCCGGGGATGCCGAACAGCGTCTCGATGACGATCGCGCCGGCGAAGATCCTGCCGGTCTGCAGGCCGAGGATCGTGACCACCGGCAGCAGAGCGTTGCGCAGCGCATGCGACCAGATGACCGTGCGCTCGCGCGCGCCGCGGGCGCGGGACGTCCGCAGGTAGTCCTGGGCCAGCACTTCGAGCATCGCCGAGCGGCTCTGCCGCATGATCAGCGCGCAGCTCGTCACGCCGAGCGCGAACGCCGGCAGGATCATGTGACGCAGGCTCTGGAGCGGATTGTCGAAGAGGCTCACGTAGCCCTGGCTCGGCAGCCAGCCGAGGCCCACGCCGAAGAGCAGGATCGCCATGATGCCGAGCCAAAAGTTCGGGATCGCGACCCCGCCGATCGAGATCACCGTCGCCGCGTAGTCGATCGGCTTGCCGCGCCAGACCGCGGAGGCGATGCCCGCGGGCACGCCGATCAGCACCGCGAGGATCCAGGCCGCGAGGCCGAATTGCAGGGTCACGAGAGCCCGGCCGCCGAGCTCCTCCGCCACCGGGCGCATGTTCTGCGTGGAGCGTCCGAAGTCGCCCTGCAGGACGTTGCCGAGCCAGATCAGGTACTGGACGACGACCGGCTCGTCGAGGTTGTGACGCTCCCGGATGAGTTGCAACTGCTCTTCGTCGAGCGCCTCGCCGGGGCCGATGAAGGCTCGCGCCGGGTCGCCCGGGATCGCGAGCATCAGCGCGAAGACCAGGAACGTGACGAGGAGGAGAACGGGCACCGCCTGCAACAGGCGGCGCGCGAGGTAGCTGCGCATAGGGCTGGTGCTACTCCTCCAGCCAGATCGTGGCGAAGTTCATCTTGCCGTCCCAGCCCATCAACTGGTCGAGGTTGCGCACCTTCCCGGGCGCCGCCGCGTAGGTCACGCCGTAGAGAAGCGGGGTGAACCAGGCCTCGCCGAGCACCGTCCGGTTCATCTCGAGGTAGACCTGCTTGCGGGCCTCGTTGTCGTAGAACGAGGCGCCAAGCTCCACCAGCTCGTCGACCTCGGGCCGCAGCACGTTGCCCGGGTTGTAGTAGCCGTCGCTCTTGTAAGCCAGCGACGCCATCCAGTCCGGCTCGGGATAGCGGCTCCAGGAGGTGACGAACATCGGGTACTCCTGGCCGTGGTTGAACCGCTCGGTCGCCGGTCCGCTGGAGAGCACGTCGATGTCCATGTGGATGCCGATCTTCTTCAGCATCGCCCGCACGACCTCAGCACTCGAGACGAGCAGGGGGTTGTGGTGGGTGACCGCCGTGAACTCCAGGCCGCCCTCGCGGCCAGCCTTCGCAAGGTACTGCCGCGCCTTGTCGATGTCGTAGTACGGCCGCTCGTCGTCCGGCTCGTGGACCCAGGAGCCCACCGGCCACATGCCCGCGTCCGCCTCGATCGCCCGGTCGAAGAAGATCGCCCGGTTGATCACGGTCGGGTCGACGGCGTGGGCGATCGCAAGCCGGACGTTCACGTCGTCGAGCGGCGGCTTGTTCACGTTGAAGACGAGCGTCAGCGCGATGCCGCCGCCCGGCATCGTCTCCATCTGAAAGCGCTCGTCCCGCTCGAAGGTCGACACGTCCTTGTAGGGCAGGTAGGTCACGTCGATCTCACCGGTGCGCAAGGCCGCGGCGCGGACCGTCTCGTCGCGGATCACGCGGATCGTCACTTCGTCGAGGTACGGAAGCTGGTTGCCGTGCTCGTCGCGGCCCCAGTAGTCCTCGTTCCTCACGAAGTGCACCAGGGTGCCGGTGATCACTTCCTTCAGCTTGAACGGCCCGGTCCCGGAGGGGTTCCAGCCGTAGTCGGCGCCAAGCTCCTCGATCGCCGCCGGCGAACTCATCACGCCTCCCCGGTCGGCCAGCATGCCGAAGCCGGCGCCCCATGGCCGCGCCAGGTCGAGCCGCACGGTGTAGTCGTCGATCACCTCGACCGCCTCGATCACCGCCAGCGATGCGCGCGGCGTGGCGACGGTCTCGGGATCGAGGATCCGCTCGATGTTGGCCTTCACCGCATGGGCGTTGAAGGGAGTGCCGTCGTGGAAGACGACGCCCTGACGCAGATGGAACGTGATCGTGTCGGGATCCGTCCCGATTTCCCAGGACACAGCAAGCGAGGTCTCCGGCCGCGGATCGAGCCGCGGATCCGCGTCGACCAGTTGATCGAAGAGCTGCCGCCAGAAGTAGGCATCGGCGCCCGACCGCCCGAGGATCGCGTCGAGCGACGTCGGCTCCAGGGAGTGGGCCACGCGCAGGTGGCCACCGTAGCGCGGACCGCCGACGGCGGGAGGCCGGGCCGCCAGGGCGTCGGAATCGAGCCGCTCGGCCCGACTGCCAGGCGCACAGGCGACGAGGATGGCCTGCAGCGCTGCAAGCAGAACCAACGACACGGATACGCTCGCTCTCAACGGCGACGGCGGTGGAACAACAGACATCTCGGGAAGGGGCAACTCTATTGACTGGCGGGACGCATACGATGAGAAAGCGATCCGTACTCCTGTTGCTCGGCGCTCTGCTCGCCGTGCCCTGCGCCGCGCAGCCCGGCGACCGGTCGGACCAGTTGCTGCTGGCGGCCGCGGCGCCGAATCGGGAAACCGGCCTGGAAGAGCGTCCGAACGTCCTCTTCATCGTCGCCGACGACCTGAACGTCGCGCTCGGTTCCTACCTCGACTCGGCGCCTTCCCCGCAGTACGTGGGTGCGAAGACCCCGAACCTCGACAGGCTGGCCGCCGAGGGCGTTCGCTTCGACCGCGCCTACGTGCAGAACCCGCTCTGCAACCCGTCGCGGACGTCGTTCCTGAGCGGACTGCGGCCAGCCGCGACGGGCATCCACAACGGCCAGACGCCTCCCCGCAGCACGATCGGGGACGACCTCCGGATGCTGCCCGAGCACTTCCACGATCACGGCTACTTCACGGCGCGGGTCGGGAAGATCGCGCACAACGTCTTCGAGCACGTGGTTTCGTGGGACGTGTCGAACTTCGCCCTCTCGCGAGAGCCGGAGATGCGCTTTCACCTGCCGGGCTACCTTCCCGGCGTCGACCTGTCCAGGCAGCGGGACAACACCTGGGTGGACGGTTCCGAAGACGGCATGTCCCGCGCCGATGTCCTCAGAACTCTCGGGCGGCCGGCGGGTCTGCCCCTTTCGTGGCGCGCGACCCGTGAGTCGCCGCGCATGACGCCGGACGGAACGACCGCGACGCGCATCGTCCAGTTGCTGGCCCGGAACCGGGACAAGCCGTTCTTCATCGCGGCCGGTTTCCACAAACCCCACCAGCCGTGGGTCGGCCCCGTGGAGTTCTTCGTGCAGCATCCAGCCTCCGAGATCCAGTTGCCGCAGACGCCGCCGGACGACACCGCCGACCTGCCCACCGCGGCGTTCCGAATCCTCCCGGACGACGCCGCCCACAGCGAAGAGCAGAAGAAACAGGCCATCGCCGCGTACCACGCGATGGTCACGATGACCGACTTCTACGTCGGCCAGTTGCTGGACGCCCTGGAACTGCTCGACCTCGCCGACTCCACGATCGTCGTGTTCACGAGCGACCACGGCTTCATGTTGAACGAGCACGGCGGCCTGTGGCGCAAGACGTACCAGTTCGAGGAGTCGACCCGCGTGCCGCTCCTCGTCCGGCTCCCAGGCGGGCGGCAGGCCGGGGCGGTCACGGGCGGACTCGTGGAACTCGTCGACCTGTACCCAACGCTCGCCGACCTGTGCAACCTGCCGGCGCCGGCACATGAACTCGAAGGCACGAGCTTTCGGCCGTTGCTCGACGATCCGGCCCGCCCATGGAAGTCGGCGGCCTTCTCGGAGTCCAGGCGCGGTCGCGTCCACGGACGGACATTGCGCACCCAGCGCTACCGCTACACGGAGTGGGCTCCGCTCGAGGCGAGCGGCGGCGAGACGGAGCGGGAGCTCTACGACCTCCAGGAAGACCCGTTCGAGTGGGAGAATCTCGCCTCCGAGCCGGGCCGCCGCGAGCAGATCGAGGAGCTGTCCCGCCGCCTCCGCGCCGGCTGGCGAGCGGCCTTGCCGGAGTCGCTCTGACGACACCGGCAGCCGCCCCGCGCCGCCCGCGGTCCTGGCGGACAAGGCTTCGGGAGGGAGAACGAGAGCTCGATCGCTCGGCGAGCACGCTCGACACCGCGACCGACATTCCGTTCCGGGAAGTCCTGCGCATCTTCTGGCGCGCGCTCTCCTACATGCGCCTGTTCAAGGCGCGCATCGCCGCCAAGTTCTCCCTCGTGACCGCGGAGATGGTCTTCCGGCTGCTCGTCGCGCCCTGGCCGGGAAAGATCGTCGTCGACCACGTCATCCTGGGAATGCCCATCGTGGACGCGGCCGGCTTCCCCTCCTACCTGGCCCCGTTCGTCCTCTTCCTGGCCGGCAAGGGCCCGGTGGAGATCATGCTCTGGGTCCTCCTGCTCGGCGTGTTCATGGTGACCGTGTTCGGGTTCACGACGAGCCGGGGCACTGCCAGGTCCGCGAGCGGGATGCCCACCGGAGCATCCGCGGCCTCATCGGGCGGCGCCACGACCCTCCTGCAGCAGGGGCACGGCACGCTGGCCCAGGGGCACGACACGGCCACCCGGACCGAGAACGAGGCCAACCGCGGTTCCGGCCTGATGGGGGGCATTCTCGGACTCCTCGACTTCCGGGTTCATCTGCGCCTGACCCAGTCCGTGAACCACCTCCTCAGGACGAAGCTCGCCGGGCGCATCAAGCGCCTGCCGATGACGACCCTGGACGACCAGCGGATCGGCGACAGCGTCTACCGCGTCCTCTACGACACGACGAGCGTCAGCCTCGTGCTCTACGAGGTGGGTCTCGAGTTCTACTCCCACTCTCTCGGCATCACGATCAGCGCGATGATGATGTACACGTACTTCGGCGACGCTCCCGAGGTCATCCTGCTGGCCGCCCTGTCGCTGCCGATCATGCTCGTCTTCGTCGTCCCCTTCGCGCGCATGGCCCGCCGCAGAAGCCAGGCCAGCCGCGCTTCGGGGGCCGCCACGACGTCGAACATCGAAGAGGGCATGAGCAACGTGCTCGCCGTGCAGAGCCTCGGCGGCAACGAGCGGGAGGGTCAGCGCTTCAGGAAGGCCAGCGAGGAGTCGTTCCGGCGCTTCCGCATCGAGTCGCTGCTCAAACTGACCTACCAGCAATTCGGCAGCCTGGCGTTCCTGCTGGGCCAGGTCCTGTTCTTCGTCGTCATCTCCGGACGGGTGATCGACGGCACGTTCACGGCCGGCGACTACTTCGTCCTCAACTACTACTTCTTCGTCCTGAGCGCGACGTTCAGCGGAGCGGGCTTCATCTACCCGGTGCTGCAGAACAACATCGCCGGACTGCGCCGCGTGTTCTTCCTGATGGACCTGCCGGCCGAGAAGACGAGCGGGGGCGTCGAACTCCCGGCGATCCGCCAGGGGGTTTCGATGGAGGGGGTCGGGCTGACCTACCCGGACGGCCGGCAGGCGCTGCGAAACATCGACCTCCAAGCCGGGATCGGCGAGATCGTCGCGTTCGTCGGCCCGACCGGCGCCGGCAAGACGAGCCTCGCCTACATGGTACCGGCGTTCCTTCAGCCGACGGAAGGCACCGTTTCGATCGACGGCGTCGACCTGAAGGACGTGTCGGTCGACAGCCTCCGCGACCAGGTCTCCTACGTCTTCCAGGAGACGCAACTCTTCTCCGACTCGATCCTCGAGAACATCCGCTACGGGAACCGGAACGCGACCGAGGCGGAGGTCGAGCGCGTCGCGCGCGTCGCCGGAGCGCACGACTTCATCGCCGCCCTGCCCG
The DNA here is from genome assembly GCA_965220845.1 of Candidatus Multivorans sp. GTDB lineage: Bacteria > Acidobacteriota > Thermoanaerobaculia > Multivoradales > Multivoraceae > Multivorans. Next base: position 615,145 of record CBDCRA010000005.1, on the reverse strand, counting down.
ACGGCTACCGAACGAACCTCGGCACCGTGACGAGCAAGCTCTCGGTGGGCCAGAAGCAGCGCATCGCGATAGCCCGCGGGCTGCTCCGGGATGCGCGGATTCTCATCCTGGATGAACCGACCTCGGCTCTCGACCCGGAGACCGAGGCCTACCTCGTCGACGCGCTGCACGAGGCGGCGAAGGACAAGCTGGTCATCATCATCGCCCACCGTCTGTCCACGATCGCCAACGCCGACCGGATCTGTTTCCTGGAGGACGGCGAGATCCGGGAACACGGAACGCACGAGGAACTCATGGCGGTGCCCGACGGGTACTACCGGAGGTACGCCACTCTGCAGGCCGGGGCAGGTTGATGACCGAGCGCAACATCGGACCTTCAGGCGCGCGAGCCGAGGAGACGGTGCTGGCCGCGCTGCGGGCCTACAACACCGCGACGAGGACGGGCGACATCGACGGACAGGTCGACTTCTTTGCCGAGGCCTGGCGAAGCAGTTCCGGTACGACGAAGGCCGATCTGCGAGAACAACTGGAGCAGCAAGGGGACCGGAGCGGAGACGCGGAGAAGCGGTTCGTCGTCGACGAGGCGATGGTGGTCGTCGATGGAGACTCGGCAACCGTCGACCCGGTGAAGCTCCGTTCACCGACCGGGAACGGCTCCTTCGAGTTCAGGATGACGAGGGAGCCGGACGGCGCCTGGCGATGCGTCTCCATTGCGCTCTCGCAGATCGCCGACGCGGCTGCCGAGAGCGCCCGCCACCTCCGAGAGCGCATCCTGAGCGACCCGTCACGGCCCGGCTACCACTTCGTCATGCCCGAGGGCGTGGCGATGCCGTTCGACCCGAACGGCGCCATCTACTGGAAGGGCCGCTACCACCTCTTCTACATCTTCCAGGACAGTCGCCTGGGCAAGAAGTCCGACCACTGGGGCCACATGTCGAGCACGGACCTGTTCCACTGGCGCCACCATCCGACAGGCCTGCTCGACGGCATGTACAGCGGCAACTGCTTCCTCAACAGGGAAGGCGTGCCGACGATCTGCTACCACCAGAAAGGCCAGGGCAACGCGATGGCGGTAGCCCTGGACGACGACCTGAACGAGTGGAAGAAACTCGACTCGAACCCGATCACGCCCGAAACGAACGAAGGAGACGAGCACCACGGCAAGTACCGCTCATGGGACCCCTTCGGCTGGCTCGAGGGCGACACCTGTTACGCCATCTTCGGCGGCCAGCGTCCAGCCGTCGCGAAGGCGTCCGCACTCGAGGGCGAGTGGAAGTACACCGGCGATCTCTTCGCCCACGGCGTCGACGGCGTGTCGCTCAACGAGGACGTGTCCTGCCCCGATCTCTTTGAGCTGGGCGGCAGGCACGTACTTCTTTGCATCAGTCACCGCCTCGGCTGCCGCTACTACGTCGGGGAGTGGAAGAACGAACAGTTCCACCCCGAGTCCCATGCGCAGATGAGTTGGGTCGACAACTCGTTCTTCGCCCCGGAAAGCCTGGTCGACGACCGCGGCCGTCGCATCATGTGGGCCTGGATCCTCGACGAGCCTCTGTTCGGTGCGCGAACGAAGCACGGCTGGTCCGGCACGTTGAGTTTGCCGCGGGTGTTGACGCTCGGAGACGACGGGCTGCTCCGCATGGACGTGCCGGAGGAGATCGAAGCGCTCCGCTACGGTGAGGTCAGAAAGGGACCGTTCGTCGTGCCAGCCGACGAGGAGGCGCCCATGGACGGCGTCGCCCGCAACAGCCTGGAACTGCTGGTCGAGATGGAGAGCGCGGAAGCGTCGCACTTCGGCGTCAAGGTCTGCGCGTCGCCCGACGGCCAGGAGTCGACGTCCGTCTTCTACGACGCCGAGGAGAAGCTGCTGAAGGTCGACACGCGTGAATCAGGTCCCGAAGACACACCGAAGGCCGTCGAAGCGGCGCCATTCCAACTGCAGGAAGGCGAGCCGTTGACGCTGAGAGTCTTCGTCGACAAGTCCGTCGTCGAAGTCTTCGCCAACAGCCGTCAGGCCATCGCGCGGCGCATCTATCCGTCGCGCCAGGACAGTGTCGGAGTCAAGCTCTTCTCCACCGGCGGCGACGCCCACGTGCACTCACTCGAGACCTGGAAGATCACGCCTTCCAATCCTTCCTGAGACCACACACCGGGTGCGCCGGCGTCCCCGCCGGCTACCGCCGCAGGCGGCCATCAAGACGCACCGGCCGCAAGGCCGGCATCCGCTTCAGGGCACGGTCGTCTCAGTTGGTACACCGCGCCGCCTGCGTCGCCGGCGACGATGGTGCGGCCGTCAAGGGAGACGGCGCACGAACGGAAACGGCTGCTGCCTTCGAGGGCCAGGAGCTGTCGCCCGGACTCGAGGTCCCATAGGCACAGAGAGCGGTCCGGGGACGTTGAGACGGCACGGGCGCCGTCTGGAGTCACAGTCACGCCGTAGACCGGTTCCGTGTGGCCCTTCAGTGTGTGCAGTTCACGCCCGGTCCGTAGGTCCCACAGGCGCAGGGTGGCGTCCGCGGAGGCAGAGACGACCGCCGCGCCGTTCAGCGTGACCGCGACCGAGTAGACCTCCCCGGTGTGGCCCCGGAGAGTCGCTACTGAGCGCCCCGAGTCCAGATCCCATACCCGCAGTGTCCGGTCGCTTGAGGCCGAGACGGCTCGCATACCGTCCGGGGTGGCGGCCACGGAATGGACGGCATCGGTGTGGCCTTCAAGCGTGCTCAGGGCACGGCCGGAGTCGAGGTTCCATACGCGGACGGTCTTGTCCCAGGATGCGGAGACAGCGCGGGTGCCGTCAGGAGTAAGGGCGAAGCTCTTGATGTCATTCGCGTGGCCGCTGAGGGTCTGTAATGCGCGGCCGGTCTGGAGGTCCCAAACGCGTAGGGTGGCGTCCGCGGACGAGGAGACGGCCCGCATGCCGTCCGGCGTTACGGCAACGGAGTAGACCTCCGTGGCGTGTCCCTGAAGCACGTGCAGGGGGCGGCCCGAGTAGATGTCCCATACGCGCAGGGTCCCGTCGAAGGAACCGGAGACGGCGCGCGTGCCGGTCGGCGTCACGGCGACGGACCAGACGCCGGCGGTGTGCCCTTCGAGGGTGTGGAGAGCACGGGTGGATTGGAGATCCCATACGCGCAGGGTGGCGTCGGCGGAGGCGGAGACCAAGCGTTTGCCATCCGGGGTCAGAGCGAGGGCCTCGACTCTGCTCGTGTGCCCCTTGAGAAGCGCTAGGGCGGCTGCACGGGTCGAACGGGACATGGGAGTGTCTAGCAGCGTCTGCAATGTGGTCGCCGCTTCGCGGCGCGTTCTTCTGGCCGCCTGCGGCGGCAGCCGGCGAGGACGCCGGCGCACCCAGTGTGGAGCGTCGTCAAGCCGACGACAACGCCGCACCTGGTGTGGAGCGTCGTCAACGTGCACCTGCCTGAAGCGACACATACTCTCGGTAGCGGCCATCGGGGATCGCCATCAGTTCCTCGTGCGAGCCGGATTCTCGAAGCTCGCCCTCCTCCAGGAAGTAGATCCGGTCGGCTTGGGCGATCGTCGACAGGCGGTGGGCGATGATGATGACGAGTTTGTCCTTGGCCGCTTCGTGCAGGGCGTCGACCAGGTAGGACTCCGTTTCGGGATCGAGAGCCGACGTCGGCTCGTCGAGGATCAGGATGCGCGAGTCCCGCAACAGCCCGCGGGCGATGGCGATGCGTTGTTTCTGCCCAACCGACAGCTTGCTGGTCACCGTGCCTAGATCTGTCAGGTAGCCGTCCGGCAGGGCGGCGATGAAGTCGTGCGCGCCCGCTGTGCGGGCAGCGCGCTCCACCTGCGCCTCGGTCGCGGCCGGGTTGCCGTATCGGATGTTCTCGAGGATCGAGTCGGAGAACAGTTGCGTCTCCTGGAAGACGTAGGAGACCTGCTTCCTGAGAGTCTCCACTGCTACATCCTTGAGATCGACGCCGTCGATCGACACGGTGCCCTCGGTGGCCTGGACGAAGGCCGGGACCATGTAGGCGAGGCTCGTCTTGCCGGCGCCCGTGGGGCCGACGAAGGCGACGATCTCGCCGGTCCTTGCCTCGAAGTCCACGTTGCGAAGCGCGCGGCGGCCGTCCGGATAGACGAGCCCGACACCCTTCATCTCGATGCCGCGCTTGATTCGATCCAGTTGGACGCCGTCGCGCGTCTTCTCAGCCGGCAGGTCCATCAGGAAGAACACGCGGCGCATCCCCGCGATGTCGCGCTGCCACTCCGTGTACATGAAGCCCCAGGCGCCGAACGTCGCGCTGAGGACGAAGAAGTAGTACGTCAGGACGAAGTAGTCGCCCGCGGTGAAGGTGCCGTCGATCACCCGGCCGGCCATCACTATGAAGAACAGGACCTGGCTCAGCAGCAGCGCCAGGCTGAAGACCTGCCGGTACGTGAGCACGAGGAACCACTCCGTGCGGAAGCGCTTGAACGACTCCTCGCTGGCCCGCCGGAATCGACGACTCTCCCGCTCGTTCCCGCCGAGGCTTTGCACGGCGAGCACGTTGCTCATGCCCTCTTCGATGTTGCTCGTCGTGCTCGAGCCGGACGCGCGGCTGGCCTGGCCTCGGCGCCGCGCCATGCGGGCGAAGGGAAGTTCGATGAGGAACACGATCGGAAGGGCCAGCATGCCCAGCACGATGACTTCGGGCGCGGCCCCGAAGTACGTGAACATGATGGACAGGGTGATCACGACGCCGAGCAGCCCCGAGTAGAGCCCCAGCGCGATCCCGTGCAGCAGCATGTTGGCGCTCGTCGTGTCGTACAGGACGCGGTAGACGCTGTCGCCGATCCGCAGGTCGTCCAGGGTCGTCATCGGCAGCGACCGGATCTTCCGGGCTACTCCGGTTCGCAGGAAGTGGTTCATCGACTGCGAGAGCCGGAGGTGCACCCGGAAGTCGAGAAACCCCAGGATGCCCGCCATCAGGCCGGAACCCATGTTCGCCAGGTTCTCCGTCTGCGTGGCGATGTCGTGGCCCTGGGCCAGAGTGCCGTGACCCTGCGGCGTGAGGGCCGTGGCGCCGCCGGAGGAACCCGCCGAGGCCCCGGTGGGCGCTCCGCTGGGCGACCTGCCCGCGCCCCGGCTCGTCGTGAAGCCGAACACCGTCACCATGAACACCCCGAGCAGGAACACCCAGAGCATCATCTCGACCGGGCCCATGCCGTCCAGCAACAGCACCGCCGGCGCCAGGTAGGCAGGGAAACCCGAAGCGTCGCCGATCGGCGCGCCCAGGATGACGTGGTCGACGACGACCTTGCCCGGCCAGGGCGCGACCATCAGGCGGAAGACCAGCTCCACCGTGATGAAGCCGAGCTTCGTCGCGATCCGCGCCTTGAACAGCCGGAAGGTCGAGACGACCCGCGCGAAGATCCGCAGAACCTCCCGGAACGGGATGTCCGTGCCCAGGTCGAGGACGCTGGCGGCTCGGTCGAGCTGCTTCTCGCCTTCCCGAAACGACGGCCGCGACGCCCCGGTTGCTTCGGCCATCAACCGGCCTCTGCGGCCCGTCTCGACAGTCTCGCCTCGGTCTCCACGAATGACCGGTAGCGCCCGCCATCCACCGCCATGAGTTCGTCATGGGACCCGTTCTCCACGATCCGGCCGCCGTCCAGATAGAGAATCCGGTCCGCCTGCTGGATCGTCGAGATCCGGTGCGTGATCAGGAAGATGGCGCGGCCCTCGCCCCACGCCGACAGGCGCTCGAGTACCCGGTGTTCGGTGTAGGCGTCGAGCGCGGCCGTGGGCTCGTCGAGGATCAGGATCGGAGCGTCCTTGACGATCGCCCGGGCGATCGAGAGACGCTGGCGCTGCCCCGTGGACAGCTTGCCGCCACGGTCGCTCAGGACCGTGTCCAGGCCTTCCGGCAGGCCGGCGACGTACTCGTCCACGCAGGCGACGCGGGCCGCTTCGAGCACGCGCTCGTCGCTCGCGTCGGGAACGACGTAGCGGATGTTGTCGCGCACGGACATGCCGAACAGGACGTTCTCCTGCAGGGCGACCGAGACGTTGCCGCGCAGGCTGTCCACGTCCAGCGCGCGAAGGTCGACGCCGTCGATCGAGACCGTGCCCGAGTCGGGGTCGAACAGCCGGAGCAACAGGCTGACCAGGGTGCTCTTGCCCGAGCCCGTCGGGCCGACGATCGCCGTGATCGAGCCGGGTTCGACACCGAAGCTGACGCCCCGCAGAACGGGACGGTCTGGCTCATAGGCGAAGTCGACGTCGTCGAACCGGATCTCGCGGCGGAAGGGCCCCATCGGCGCGGCGTCGGGAGCGTTTTTCACGTCGGGCTCGATGTCGAGGATGTCGAAGGACCGGTCCAGACCCATCGCCATGTCCTGGGCCTGCGACCACAGGGTGACGAGGTTCCGCACGGAGACGCTGGACGCGCCGATCTGCTCCTGGGCCCAGTTGTACGCGGACAGGTTCCACGTCACGAAACTGAGGCCCACGAGGGCGACGAGCGCCGTCGCGAACGTCTCCCGCTCTCCGGCGGCCCAGACCGCCATCAGGAACTGCGCGGTCAGAAGCGCCGCGGCGGCGATCGAGAAGGTGACGATGCCGACGACGGCCATCAGCGACCGGACCCGGAAGGACGCGTTGAACGCTCTCACGGAATCCCGTTCGAGCCGCTCCTGCTCCCTGTCCGCGGCGCCGTAGGCCTTGATCACACGGATCGCTGCGAACGTCTCCTGGACCCGCGACGTGAAGTCCGAGTTGGCTTCCCGGGAAGCCAGGGACCGCTCGCGCATCCGCGGCGAGAACCAGCGTCCCCAGACCACGGCGAGCAGGACGATGCTGAGCGCCATCGACCCCAGGATCGGGTCGAGCGCGGCCAGGAAGACGACGCCGATCGCGTAGGTGCTCAGCATCTGCATCGACTGCGTCACATTGCCGATGACGGCCGTGACCTGGGCACTGTCCTGGTAGATGCGGTAGATCGAATCGCCGACCCGGTGGTCGCTGTGGTAGCGGAGAGACAGCCCGAGCCAGCGCTCCACCAGCGCCATCCGCAGGTCCTGGTTCACGCGCTGCATGATGAAGATGTAGTAGTAGGGCAGCAGCATCATCACCGGCAGTTGCGCGAACCACCCGAAGACCATGAAGACGGCGTAGATCCACTTCAGGCTGTGCCGCTGCTCGGCGGTCAGCGGCGCGAGGTCGATGTTCGGTTCGGCCGCCGCGGCGTCGGGTTCCGCGGTCTCCGCACCGGCGCCCGGCTGCGCCTCGCCGGCCAGTTCCGACCGGCCGATGAAGTCGGCCAGGAACGGCGTCAGCGGCTCGGCCTGGAGGATGGACTGGCTGATCAGGTCCACCGAGAAGAGGGCGATCACCATCGTCAGCAGGGTCGAGGCCCAGACCAGGACGAAGTAGTAGACGAGGTGGCTGCCGAGCCGGACGCGGAAGCGCAGCCTGCCGCCGTCGACTCGGTACTGCAGCACCCAGATGCAGACACACCCCGCCGCGACGAGCCCGACGTAGAGGTTGTCCGCGAGGCCTTCCGCGCCGAACAGTGCGAAGACGAACGTTGCCGTGCCGACCACGACGAGAGCCAGGGACGCGCCGAGGTAGGCGCGGCGCTTGACGAACAACAGGGCCCAGACGAGGACGGTCATCAGGACCGTGCCGGCCAGCAGGAGATCGTGGCGCCAGTCGGTTCCCGGGGGCTCAAGCCACAGAAGCGGGCCGAGCGCCGTGAGCACCGTGACCAGGGGCGGAACGTGACGGAAGCTCCACGCGCCGTCTGCCTCGGCGTCGCCCTCGGCGGCCCTGCTGCGCGGCAGCTCCCGCCAGCGGCCGACGATCTGGGGCCACAGGTAGGGCCAGGTGCGGACGAAGATCCGGAGGACGGCGACGAAGCCCTGCTCCTCCGGCGCCTTGCCCGGCGGGGGCTCCGGAGGGGTGTCCGCCTCGCCCCAGAACGGGAGGGCGCGTGCCTGCTTCAGATCGTCCATGCCTGCCGGGAGCTTACGCCGCCTTTGGGGGCCGTACACCGCCCGCCGATCCCCCCGTTCTGAGGTCCTCAACCGCGAAGTCACCCTCTGGACCCGCGTCGGCGCTCAGCTTCGTGCACCGGCGTTTCGCCCGGAGTCCGGGATCGGCTGGCGGCCGATGGAGTACGGCCGACGCTTCGGCGACGCAAGGCGAACCCGTTTCTCGGCTGCGCTAGCAGCCTGGACTACTCGGGCTGTAACTCGATCACGAGCCCTTCACGGCGTTCGCCGGGTACCAAGTCAAGAACTAGGCCGAACCCGTCGTAGCCCTCTCTCTGGGCCACCAGGGACGTCGACGCTCCAGGAACGAACTGCAGTTCGAACTCGCCCTCGGCGTTGCTCCAAGTGTTGCCAGCCGAAGCCCACTGCCCCTGAGCCAAGCTAATCTCCGTTTGAGGATCCTGGCCAATGGCAAAGAGCCTGACGTCGGCCAGAGGTTCCCAAGTGGTCCGGTCAACGACAACTCCCACCAGCACCGCCGGGAGCATTAGTTCGACCAAGATGTCCTGGTGACCCTGAAGCTCTATCTGACGGGAATGGGTAACGCCGCTCGGTTCCGCGATCATCACGCTGTACGCGCCGGCCGCGAGCCCGTCAACTCGAAACCGGTTCTGCTGATCGATCCGCGCGGTACGCACCTGATCGTAACCCTGGCCGCTTGCGCGGATGGTGACTTCGCGGCCCGCGAGCGGTTGCCCCTGAGACCGAACTTCGCCAGTCAGTGTAAAGCCAGCTTCGAAGCTCAGTTCAACGAACGCCTCGCGCGGGCCGGTTTCGAGCCTGACCAAACGTTCCACGGCCCGGCCGTCGCGTTCTTCGGCTCTGACGGTCCATACCCCAGGCCCGAGGTCGTCCAACTGGAAGCGGCCTTCTAGGTCAGGCGTCGTCACGCCACCGCGAAGGTGTTCCTGCACTGCCCTCACTGAGATGCCGCCGAGCGCTTCCCGTGGGCGGCCCGTTACGACACCCCGCAGGGTGATTCCTGGATGCAGGACGAAGTCGACGCCGGTGACGGACCCACCTTCGACTCGAACCGGGAAGCGGCTGGGCACGGCCCGAGCGTAGCCCTCCGCTTCGACTCGGAGGTTGTAGCTACCCTCGTCCAAACCGCCGATTCGGTAGGTCCCGTTCTCGTCGGTGACGGCTTGCAAGAGTCTCGGCAAAAGGCGCCTCCAGGCGTCGGCCTGGTCGTCGAGCAGGTGAGCCTCGACATTCGCGAGCGCCACACCAGTACCGGCAGCGGTGGTCACGGAGCCACTGATCTCCCAGCCGGGACGGAGTTCAAGATTGACCTCGTTCATTCCGGGACCGATCAACACCTCCCGCACACCGTCTTGGTACGCCGGATGACGGGCCACGATTCGGGCAGGACCCGGCGGAACGCGGCTGGCTTCGTAGCCTCCGCCGGCGTCTGTTGCCAAGCTGGAGTCCGTACTTCTTGGGTCGCCTGCCGGATCGAGCGACTGGACGACGACCTCCGCTCCAGTCACCGGTGCGCCGGATGAGTCGACCACCGCGCCGACAAGCCGGCTCTGGACGCGCAGATGCACTTCGATTTCGCGTTCCTCTCCAGGCCGCAGTCGGATCGCACCCACGTCCTCCGCAAGATGCTCGCCAGGGACCTGGACAGACCAAGGCCCTGGGCCTAGGGAGTTGAAGAGGAATCGGCCGTCGGCGTCGGTCCTCGTGTGGTGCCCGGAACGTAAGGGACTCCACACACTTCGGGGAGTAGGCGGGCTGTGGTCGAGGTTCAGGACTACGAACGCGTTGGCGCTGCCCTGGCCGTCCGCACCGACGACGCGGCCCGCCAGCAGCCCCCCCTCGCTCAAGTGGATTTCAACTAGTGAACCTCCCTGCGGGCGCACTGCGGTCATGTCGAAGCGCGCGTAGCCTTCGGCCTCGACGACGAGGTCCGCCGGGGCGGGCCGCAGTCCGCCGATGCGAAATCTTCCGTCCGCACCCGTGACCGCAGTCCTGACGCCTGCGTCGGGAAGCCGCCGATGGAAGGTGTTCTCCTGGTGGGCGCTGACGCGAGCGCCGCCCACCGGATCTCCACTGAAGTCCCGCACGACACCCTCGACCGCTGTACCGGCACCGAGGGTGAGCGTCCCCAGATTCTCCGTCCCCTCGCCCAAAGGCACGTCGAGCGCGATCGTTGGGACACTCACGTGATCCGGGTGGTTGGCGGTCAACTCATAGCGTCCGGCCCGTGTACCGGGGAAGTGGAACGCACCATCGGCGTCGGTGCTCGTGGTCCTCCTGCCCGAGGAATTCCAGGAGTGGCCGCCGCTTCTCGACCTCGCAACTGGTAGAAGCGCGACTTCGACGTTGGAGATGGGAGTGCCTTGCGTATCAGCCGTAATCCCACGCAGGTTATGGCCGCGCGTGAGGACGACACGAACGTCCTCCCGCGCTTTGCCTTCGGGTACCGCTGGAACAGTCAGCGTCGTGCTGGCGTGGCCGGCCGCTTCGACGTGTAGTAGGTAAGCGTACCCGGATGCGGCGCCGGCGATGAGGAAGGAACCGTCGATAGCCGAGATTGCTTCCCACCCTCCTAGCCCGATGCTCAAACCACCGCTTCCGGCGAGCGGTTCAATCCTCAACCATGCGCCCGCCACCGGACTCCCGGACCCATCCAATACATCCCCACGTAGAGGCGCCGACGGCCACACAACTATGTCGGCGTCAAGCCCAGGCCGGAGCCGCCCCGTTCTCACCATGGCGGTGGTCGGCTGGTAACCATCAGCAGCGATACCGAGCCGAGCTTGACCGCGGTGGAGCCAAGCGCGCAGAACAAAGGCTCCGGTCGGACCCGAACGTGTCTGCTCGCCGGGTCGGTTCCAAACCGCGGCACCCGCTACTGGACGACCCGTAACGGCGTCGGTGATGCGACCACCGATCTCTGCCGGCGGCTTGAGCTCGATCTCGACGGTCCGGGGTGCGCTCCTGGCACCGACCTCAGGCCCCAAGGGCGCTACCCACCCAAGGGAGTCGTCTGCGACGACCGCCTTGTACACGAGGCTCTGGCGCCCCGCAAGACCCACTGTAGCCTCGCCCCGGTCGTTGGTCAGCGCCAAGGGGATGTCTTGACTCCGGCCGACCGCGACTAAGGCTCCCTGAAGAGGCCGCCCCTCCGGGTCGAGCACGCGGGCGGTCACGGCAGCACCCGGCACCAGTTCGAAGGAACCGCCGCTGCCGCCGACCCGCCCCTCGCGCAGCCGGAATCCTGGCGCGGAGAGAAGAACGTCAGCCGCCCCGCTCGGCAGAGAGAACGAGGCGAGCCCAGCGGCGTCCGTTCGCTCTACCGCGCGGCCGAACTGTGGATGGACTCGTCCCGGAGGTCGCTGCAGCGGCTCTTGACGCCGACCGATGTCGACGAGTTCGGAACGACCGGGGTCGGCGACGACTATGGCACCTTCGACGGGCTGGCCTTTGGAGTCCCTCGCGGCAACCGTCAGGGTTTGCCAACTCGGGACTTCGATGGGCGGCAGGACGATCGGCGCCGCCAAGGGGGCCAAGGTATGGAACAACGGCGACGGAGCCACATGGCGAGATCCTGACGCCTCGCCTTCTGGTGAGGCGAACACCTCCAGCCGGTAGGGCCCCACCACCGGTGCGGTTAGCGTAAAGGTGCCTCCCGGCCCGGACCGCGTCGAGTCAACGGTTGCGGGCAATGCGCTGGGGTCGCCCAGTTCGTTGACCAAGCGCTCGTAGCGGCTTGGATAGGGTCGCAGGTTCACTTCCAAGCCCTCGGCCGGTGCTCCCTCCTCGTCGACCAGGGTTCCCGTCACTGTAAGCGCGGGGCGGAGGGGCACTTGTGCTTCAAGACCCCCGACGACCAAGTTGGGCAGCACGCCCAGGAAGAGTGCAGTCACGCCGATTGCCGGCGCCCGAGCGAGCCCGACCGGAAGCCTCGATCGCCAACAACGCTCGTAGCGCTGGCGGCACTCAGGACACGATCTCATGCCATTCAACTCAGACTCACAGGCACTCCGGCGCGACGCCCTCGGCGGTTGCCCTCCGGCGGTGGCTCGGCCAGTCAAGGGCAACCCTCTTCGAACTGGAGTTCAACAATGGCTTCCTGGCCAGCCGAAAGGGCGATGCTCTGCCGAACGGTTCGACCGTCGATGGCCTTGGCTAACACGGTCCAATCTCCGGGCAGCACTCCGTCGATCCGGCACTCGCCCGCCACGGTCTCGTTAACCCCGCGGAACTCATGCCCTCGGACAGCCTCGAGGGCGACTCGAGCGTGAGAGACGCCAGTCACTCGGACCACAACCGTCGCTCCCATCTCAAGCACGATGTCAATCCCGGCCGCCGAGCACTCATCGAGCTGCACCGTACGGCCGACAGTGCTTTCTGCGTACCCTTCGGCGTGGGCGATCAATCGATGGACACCGGGATTCAGCCCGGTCAAACTGTAGTCGCCGTTGCGGTCGGCTCGGGTCTCGACCAGTGAGCCAGGCAATGACATGAGCCGGTCGGTAGAAGCGGTGTTCCAGCCTTGTGCCTCCGGTTTCAGATGATACCTGGCGTCCCCGTTGCCGCTGCTGCGGATGGCCGTCCCATGGCCCTGGGTGAGTTCGGGCTCAGCTACAATCCAAGCAAAAGCGATTGGATGCCCTGTAGTCGACAGGATCGATCCGGCGATCTCAAGGCCCGGCTCCAGCGTAACCGTGACCTCGTTCCACCGCAGACCGATCGTAATCCGGTGCGCGATTCGCCGGTAGCCGGGGTGGCTAGCGACCAGCGTTGCGGGGCCGAGTGGGAGTTCTCGAACCTCAAACCGGCCCTGCGAGTCCGTCGACGTCCGCCGTGAAGAGCCCACCAAGAAAGACGACTGACTCGGGCCGTCCGCACTGGCGATCCTGATGTCTGCCCCCGCCACCGGGTCACCCGACTGGTTCCTGACGACACCGACAACCTGGGCACCCGAACCGCTTTCGAACTCCCTGAGGACGAGTTGGATCGCCCTGGTTTCACCTAACTCGACTACGACCGGGCCGCCTACGACCAAATCATGTCCCACACGAAGGGACGCCGAAGCAGCCCATCGGCCGGCCCTCAGCGACTCGAACCGGAAACGGCCTTGGGCGTCCGCCTGCACGCTTGCCGGCTGCCTCTTCGAGTCAGCGAAGCCACGCGGCTCCACACACACGAGGAGTACCATAGCGCTCGGGACACCGACACCGCCCGAGTCCACGACGCGTCCACTGAGCCTACCGCTAGGGTTTCGAAGCGGCATCGACCGCGCTCGGCCCCACGGCCTTCGCGTCGCAGTGGGCGTGACGATCCATTTCGAGTACCATTCGACCCAGCCGATGCGATGCAGTGCGATTCAGCATCTAATCTCCGACGAGTACTCGCTCTTTCCGTCTCTCGAGTGAATTGCGCAATGCGAGAGCAGTGTAAGCCCGACCTTCATCGCGACGACATTACGATGTGTCCCGAAAGTGCGTTTGCCGGGGCTCACGGGAATGCGACTCAAGTTCCCGCAACGCTATCCGAGAGACCCTCGTAATGACCCCTAGGGACATGTACTCACGTAGGCCGTTTTGTAGTCCCGGGCCAAAACTGGATCTCCGGTAACGTAGAACCCTCCTGACACAGTCACGAGCACGAACATACTGGCGCTGTAGTAGCCGTTGCGGCACCGACCCGTGTCCACTTGGGTCCCACCCCACGCGTTCTGGGCCCACCGTACGAGATAGCCGTTCTTGGGAAACCTGGCGCTTCCCGAGGCTATCCCGCCGGTGAGGTAAATGTGCATCGTGAAGGTCAGTTGATCTTGCGACGGATACTGGTTGAAGCCCAAATGGGGAGCGGGTGTGAATTCACACGTTCCCTCCGCCTTCACCTTGACGGTGCCCGAATCGCGGCTCTTGTGTGGATTGTGTACGCTCGCGCTACAATCAACCGAACCTACGACTTGGCCCCATGGATCCCCCCTTTGAGCCTGCGACACGCCTTCGATTGGGCCACTGTTCCCCGTTGCCACTTCCGGCGGGGCCAGCCATACGTTGAATCGTATGGGCAGTTGGCGCTCGTACGAAAAGTCAAGCGCTTCCTCCGCGTCAACAAGAACGTCCGAGGTCGGACCTTGAGCCCACAACGGCAGTGCCATGATGAACGCCGCCAAGAACATAGTGTAGCGTGCGCCAGTCAACCTCCAGCGGTCCATCTGATCTCTACCTCCGCCGCTGAATTGGGAGAAAGTTCAAGTTTGCACGTTAACCACGCTTTCACCTAGCTGTCAAGAGGCAGCGATGGCTCCGTTACTCATGAGACTCGGTGGCTGCAGCCGCCTGAGGAACTCAGCGAGTCGGAAGCACCACGGGTCTCCTGCGGCCCTCGACGGCGTAGTCGCCCTCGGGGAGCACATCGAGGCGCAGAGCACCGCGGAAGACGTCTCCCCGGACCTGCAGCCAGGCGTTCAGCTTGCCCACCGATCCCTTGCCCCAGTTCGTCTGGGATCCTGAAGCGACGTACTCGTAGCTCAGGATGCCGTCCTCGAACCGGACCGCCGTGACCTCCATCTCGCCGTCCAGCTCGTCGTGGAGCCTCACGGCAAGCCTGCCGTCCTGCTCGGACACGGTCAGCACGCTGCGCCGGAACTCGCCGAGGACCTTCGTCACTACGTCCCACTCGCCGACCACTGCGGCCGGATCCGCCGGCTCCCCGGCACCCACGACACCGAGATAGTCGCGCCAGAGCCAGCGGAGCGTGTCGGGAAAGACCGCGCCGCCGTGTCTCAGATCGTGGCCGCCCGTGCCCATCTCGAAGCGGTAGTCGTAGCGGGCGAACATCAGGGCCGAGTCCATCTGGAGGTTGGCCAGCGTCCAGCTCCCCTCCGCTAGGTTGATGTCGTTCTCGCCTCCCTGGAGGAAGACCCGGATGGGCTTGGGGTTGCCGCGGGTCTTCCGGATCATGTACGGGTACCGGGAGCCACCCTGGAGCCTCGTGTAGCTGCCGATGTGGCTGACGACCTTGCTGAAGGCGTCGGGACGCTCCCAGGCGACGGTGAACGAAGCCAGTCCCCCGTCGCTCATGCCGGCGACCGCCCTGCCGGCCGCGTCGTCCGTCAGGTTGTAGTCCTTAGCGATCTCCGGGAGGATCTCCTCCAGCAGGAAACGGGCGTACGTGTCGTCGAGCGGCGTGTACTGGTTGCTCCGCTGATCCCAAGGGATTTCCTTCATCCCGGGGTTGATGAAGATGCCGATCGTCACCGGCATCTCGCCCTTGTGGATCAGGTTGTCGAAGACGGTCGGCGCCCTGACGAGGCCCTCGGGGTCAACGTAGAACTCGCCGTCCTGGAAGACCATGACGGCCGCGGGTTCGGCATCGGTGTACTGGGCCGGGACGTAAACCCGGTACTCGTGCGTCGTGCCCGGGTAGATGCGGTTGGCGTCCCAGGTGCGTTTCTCCACCGTGCCGGCGGGGACGCCTTCCTGGGGTAGAGAATCGGGGCCCAGCGTGTACTCGGCCCCGCCGACTCCGGTCGCCATCAGGAGAAGCAACAGGGGGATCGGAAAGCGTCCGATCCCCCTGCTCATGAGTGTCGTGCCGGCGCCGCTAGTTGAACGGCCGGAACCGGAGCTGTAGACCCGCCTCGCGGGGAGGCGTCACGAAGCCCAGGGCCGGGACGCCTCCGTTTCCGGAGATCGGCAGGTACTCGAGAACCGCGACCTCGTCCACGACGTTCTTGAGGAACAACGAGATCGACCATCTGTCGCTCGGAGCGCTCCAGGTGCCGCCCACGTCCAACCGATTGAACGAGGGCAACTCCCAGATCGAGACGTTGGCGATGCTGGGATATGCAGCGTCCGTGAAGGTGTAAGTCGACTGAAGCGTGAGATGGCCCGCCGAAGCAAGCGACTTGAACCATGATGCCGTCAGCGCCAGCTTGTTCGCCGGCTGCTTCGGCAGCCGGTTCCCGGTCTGGTCCGTCGGCAGGTCGTATTCGCTGGTGGCCGGCTGGCCCGTGTCGAAGTTGATGTAGTTCCAGATTGCCGTCTCGGCGTCGGGGTGGCCATCGACCACCGAGGAGTGCGGACCGATCTCCGAGTCCTGCCAGGCAAGGAAGCCCCGGAGCCCGAAGGAGCCGATCCGGTAGCTGAACTCAAGGTCCACGCCCTGAATCGTCGTGTCGGGAATGTTCGCCGTGTACTCGGCGAGCGGCGAGTCAGAGTAGATCGACACCGGGATGGCCACGCCTGGCGGCGGCGCCTGAAGGGCGGCGAGCTGGTAGTTGTCGAACTGGTTGTACCAGAGGCCAGCCGAGAGCTGCAGGCGCGAGTCGAGGAAGAAGCCCTTCGCCCCCAGTTCGTAGTTCACCAGCGTCTCCTCCTCGATGTACGGAGGCACCTGGCCCGGCAGGCCGATGTTGAACCCGCCGGAGCGGAAGCCCGTGGAAACCCGGCCGTACATCAGATGGCCGGCGTCCGTCGTGTACTCCAGAGCGAGGTGGCCGATCGGCCGCGACCAGGTCTGCGGGAAGGGGTTCCCTTCGCCAGCGAGCGCAATCGTGGCCGGAACTCCCCCCAGGGAGAGCGTGAAGAACCCGCCCTGGTCCTCGGGCTTCTGTTCCTTCTCGTCTTCCGTGTAGCGCACGCCGCCCGAGAGCGCCCACTTGTCGTTGAACCGGTAGTCGGCACTGAAGAACGCGGCCTGGGTCTTGTTCTTGGCTCTGTTGAAGAAGCTGAGCAGATGGCTGTGCTCGTCGCCCTCCGGGCAGAACCAGAAGAGCCCCTCCGCGTCCACCTCATAGGGCTCGACGCCGACGATCGCCCGTATCCCGTCCTCGCAATTGTCCAGTTCGAAGAACCCGTACACAGGAGAGGCTCGCCTGGTCTGGTCATCGGCGGTCCCGAAGCGGTACGGGATCTGCAGATCATGGCGATGGATCGTCCCGGACCTGAGGTTGTCGTACATGAAGAGCCCGCCGATGAAGTTGAAGTCGCCGGCGTAGCTCGATCTGAACAGGAGTTCCTGCGAGTTTTCCTCGTACTCGAACGGAAGGTCGTAGAAGGAGTTCGAGAACTGCACCGTGCCGTCGGGACACAGGCCGCCCCATTGCCCCGGCGTGCAGGTCGTCAGCGTGTGGTCCAGCGAGGTCGGGTCGCCGCCTATTCCCGGATCGCCCGGCGGCGTTCCGATCGGCACCCGACTCGTGTAGTCGGCGTCACGGAGCGCGCGCTGCACCGTTTCGCCGCTGCTCGCGTTGAAGCTGATGCCGAGGGCCCGCGAAACCTGCAAATCGGCCCGGAGCACGCCGAAGTCGCTCTCGCTCTCGTTCGTGCCGGGGTAATTGAACGCCACCCGGTTCTGGATCTCGCCGGGGCAGTTCCACGCGGGGAGATCGAAGCCACAGCTCGGATCGAGGGCCGGATTCGGTGTCTCCCAAAGGTAGTAGCGGTTTCGGGAGTAGCCGGCGATCGTCCGGTCCACGTTCGAGAGCTGCACGAAGCCGCGCGGCGTCCCGTTGTCCTCCACGCGGGACCAGCGCGCCCGCGCGGAGAACCGATCGGTCTCGGCGCGAAGCTGCGGCGCGTAGAAGGTCTGATCGGGTGCGTCATGGTCCCCGCCGGCGCCCACGTTCTCCTGTCTGCCGTCTCCCGTGTGAGTGCCGGCCGTCAGGCGGAAGCTGAACGGACCGTCGCCCAGCGGGCCGCCGATCGCCCCGTTCAGGCGTTGCTGCGAGATGTCGGTGACCTCCCCCATCAGCTCGGCATCCCAGTGATCCGTCGGGCCCTTGGTGACCATGTTGATCGCGCCCGCGATCGAGTTGCGGCCGTTCAGGGTTCCCTGGGGTCCACGCGCCACCTCGATGCGTTCGAGATCGAAGCCGCCGCCGGGCGTCGTGCCGTAGACGCCCAGCGTGTAGGCGCCGTCAACGTAGGTCGCGACGGCATAGTCGCTTTGGTCGTACTGGGCGTTCCTGGTGCCAATGCCGCGGATGACCGTTCCCTGCCCCTGCTGCTCGATCTCGTCGCCGAACTGGAGGCCCGGAACCAGGTTCTGCAGGTCCGTCCTCTCCTGGATCACGAGCTCTTCGAGGATGCTCGAGTCGAAGGCGGTGATCGTCATCGGCACTTCCATGACGTTCTCCTCGACCCTCTCCGCCGTTACGACGACCGTGGCGTGGTAGGCGGGACGAATCTCGAAGGAGACCGTGGCGCCGCTGTCGGTGACCTGCACGGACTGGCTCGAGGACTGGAAGCCCTCCAGGCTGGCGGTCACCGTGTGGCTGCCGGCCGCGACGCCGGAGATCGAGAAGGCGCCGTCCGCGTCGCTCATCGCCTCTCCGCCGCCCTCGACACTGACGAGGACACCCGGAAGCGGATCGCCGTCGGCGTCGGAGACGGTACCGGAGACGGTGCCGCTCTGAGCCAGCAAGGGCAGGGCCAGGAGCGACAGGGCGAGGGTCCAAAGGGTGAAGACTCTGGCGGTCTTCGCTACGGCTCGAGGTCTGCTCTCCATGGCGGTTCTCCCTTCCGTTGTGGTGCCGGCGACGAGGTACCGGCGAGCTAGCTCTTGATCCGCCGAACATGATACACCGTTCAATGTTCCGCGCCGCAACTCGGCAACCGAAGATCCAACACGATGAATAGGCCTCTATCCTCGGACTACGCGGAACGCGTCTACGCCAGCAACCGAACACAGCCTTTGAGACCGAATCAGAAGAGGTCGCGGCTCCACAGACGGCGGACGAACGTCTCCGGCGGCAGCACCTCGATGCCGTCATCCGTCGTGCGCGCACGAGGTTCCAGGCACACGACGACGCGGCGGCCGACTCCCGGGTGATCCTGGACGAGGCTGCGGAGCCCCTTCAGGTGCTGGCGACTGATGCGCGGACTGGCCTTCGCTTCCACTGCCAAGTTCACGTCGCCGAGGATGAAGTCGACCTCCGTGCCGCCGGCGAGTCGCCAGTGGGACAGTGCGCCATCGTACGACCGATAGCTGACGAAGGCGGCAAGTTCATGGTGGACCCAGTTCTCGAAGGCGTGGCCGTAGGCCTCCGAACCGCGTTCGAGGCGGCCTCGGCGCGCCAGCCGATTCACCACGCCCACGTCCGTGAAGTAGAACTTCGGAGCCTGGATCACGCGGCGCTTCGGCCGCCTGCGGTAGGCGGGCAACCAGCTCCCGAGCAGCGTGTCCTCCAGGATGCCGAAGTAGGCCCGCACGGTGTGGCTGGAGATGCCGCACTCGCGCGCGATGTTCGAGAAGTTGACGATTCCCCCGTCGCTCAGGGCAGCGGCGTCAAGAAAGTCGCTGAACGTGGGCAGGTCCCTCACCGCGCCTTCGGCCGCGATCTCCTCGCGCAGGTAGTCGCCGATGTAGGCGTCGAGCAGGCGCCGGGGCCGTCCGCTCTGATAGACCGGCGGCAGATAACCGTGGTTCACCAACCGGTCCAGTTCGAAGTCGGCGCCCAGTTCATCGGCCACAAGCCCGTGAAGCTGATAGCGCAAGGCCCGGCCGCCCAGCAGGTTCGCCGCGCCTCGCCGCACCTTGCGGGCGCTGGACCCGCAAAGAGCGAAGCGCAGACCGCGGTTCTCGATCAGCCAGTGAACCTCGTCCAGCAGCGCCGGCGCCTTCTGGACCTCGTCGATGACGATCTGCCGGGCCGGCGCCGGGCCCTCGGCTTCAATCTCCTGACGCAGGAGTTCCGGCCGGACGGCGTAGCGGCGGTACTCGTCCGCCTTGAGCAGGTCGATCCAGCGGCCCTCCGGGTAGGCGCGCCGCAGCAGCGTGCTCTTGCCCGTCTGGCGCGGGCCCCAGAGGAAGAAACTCTCCGTTCCGGACGGCGGAAGCTCCAGGCTTCGCTTGAACATGCAGCGCAATCTATCATGATGAATTGAAGTGACGATTCAGATATCCTCTCAGGCGATGCCTCTACCCCCCGACTACGCGGAACGCGTCTATGCCGGCGTCCTCGGCAAGGTCATCGGCGTCTACCTCGGCCGCCCCTTTGAGGGCTGGCCCTACGAGTGGATCGGGAAGCGGCTCGGCGACATCGAGTACTACGTCCACGACCGGCTCGACGTGCCCCTGATCGTCACCGACGACGACATCACAGGCACCTTCACCTTCCTGCGGGCGCTGGAGGATCACGGCTCGGGCGCCGACCTCAGCCCGCGCGAGGTGGGCGAGACCTGGCTCAACTACCTGATCCGGGAGCGCACGGTGCTCTGGTGGGGCGGCCTCGGCAACTCCACCGAGCACACGGCGTATCTGCGGCTCGCGAACGGCGTCCAGGCGCCCGCAAGCGGCTCGATGGAGATGAACGGCAAGGTCGTGGCCGAACAGATCGGCGCGCAGATCTTCATCGACGGCTGGGCGATGGTCGCCCCGGGCGATCCGGACCTGGCCGTCCGTCTGGCCACCGCCGCCGCGCGGGTGAGCCACGATGGCGAGGCGGTGTACGGCGCCCGCGTCCTCGCCGCGATGGAGTCGATGGCGTTCGTCGAACGGGACACGGGCACGCTCCTGGACGCCGGCCTCGGCTACATCCCGCCGGACTCGGTGATCGCCCGGATGATCGGCGACCTCCGCCGCTGGCACGCCGAGGACGGCGACTGGCGGGCCAACCGCGCACGCCTCGCCGAGCGCTACGGCTACGACAAGTACGGCGGCAACTGCCACATGGTCCCCAACCACGGCCTGATCATCCTGGCGCTGCTGCACGGCGAGGGCGACTTCGCCGAGACGCTGAAGATCGTGAACACCTGCGGTTGGGACACCGACTGCAACTCCGGCAACGTCGGCTGCCTCCTGGGCATCAAGGAGGGCCTCGCCGGCATCGACGCCGGGCTGCAAAAGGGCCTCGATTGGCGCGGGCCGGTGGCCGACCGGCTCTACCTGCCCACGGCCGACGGCGGCCGGGCGATCAGCGACTGCGCCAGCGAAGCGATGCACGTCGTCAACATGGGCCGCAGCCTCGCCGGCGAGGAGGCGCTGGCCCCCAAGGATGGCGCGCAGTTCCACTTCGCCTTTCCCGGCTCGGTCCAGGGGTTCCAGGTCGCCGACGGCGAGGCGGAGATCACGAACGTCGCGTTGCCGTCCGGCGACCGCGCCCTGCGAATCGGCGCCAAACGCGAAGCCCGAGTCGGCTCACCGGTCTTCATCCCTTCGCTGGAGACGGCCAAGTGGTTCGAGAACCGTGTGTACCCGCTGATGGCCTCGCCGCGGATCTTCCCGGGCCAGACCATCGAGGCGACGCTCACCGCCGGAGCGGACGGCGCCCGCGCCAACGTCTACCTCGGCTACTACTGCGAGGACGACGAGGAAGCCACGTTCGACGACGACGCCGTCGAGTTGAAGCCCGGCGAGACGAAGCGGGTGTCGTTCACCGTGCCGGCGTTGCCCGGCCCGATCTTCTCGGCCGGCGTACACGTCCGCGACCCGGCCGAAGCGGTCTTTCTGGAGGCTCTGAAGTGGTCCGGCACACCGGAGTTTCGGCTCGAGTGGCCCGCCCACCGCGGCACGATGTGGCGCCGCGGCTGGGTGAACGGCGTCGACCTGCTGACCAAGGGCATGGAGATGTTCCGGCTCGTCCAGAACGCCGGCATGGGTCTGCTGATGCAGGGAACCCGGGAGTGGCGCGACTATGCAGTGACCGCCGAGGTGACGCCACACCTCGTCAAGCGCGCCGGCGTCGCCGTCCGCGTGCAGGGTCTGACTCGCTTCTATGGCCTTTTCCTCGCGCCCGGGAACCGCGTGCAGCTCGTGCGCCGGGTCCACGACGAGGCGGTGCTCGCCGAGGCCGAGTTCGCCTGGCGGTTCGGTGACACCTGCGAGCTGACCCTCGAGGCCAGTGGCGACCGTCTCGCCGGCAGCGTGAACGGCGTCACGCTCGTCGAAGCCACCGACGACGCCCTCGATTGCGGCGCCGCCGGCCTGGTCATCGAAGAGGGACGGCTCGGGGTCGACCGCGTCGCACTGGGTGCGCCGGCGTCCCTGGCCAGCCCCTAGTGGCCCACCACGCCGTACGTGCCGTCGACGATCAGCCGTACGGACAGCCACAGTCCGAACAGGGGAACCACGATCCAAAAGGCGTTCGGGCCCCAGACCCAAAGCCATCGGTCCACCTTCCTGATCGACACATGGTGTTCGCCCACGTAGTAGGCGAGCATGTAGAGCGAACTCACGTAGACCCATTGCCACGACAGCGCGAGACAGATGATCCCCGCGAATGTAGCCGGCAGGAAGCCGAAGGTCATGGTCGCCAGCAGCACCATCGACGGAATCGGCGTGAAGAAGCCGTTGGCGATATCGGCGCTGAAGGTGAACGTCCGTCGATCGGTGTAGGAGCCGTCGTACACCGAGTACGTGGCGAACACATCGCCCCACACCGTCGGCGAGGCGATCCGTCGCAGCGGGATCCCCGAAGCCAGGAACAGGAGCGCCGGCGACCTGTCCGTCACCTTGCCCTGTTCGGCCCACTGGTCCGCCCGCTTCTCGATGTCGTCCCGCCGCCAGTAGAGACACATCTCCCAGTAGCAGATCACGAGATTGATCGACAGAAACAGGCTCGCCACGAAGTACGCTGGATCGAGGCTGCCGTGCAGGCGATGGAACGCCCCATTCCAGGCCGCGGCCTGCAGGACGACCGCGAGTGCCACGAACACCGCAACATTGATCCTCGGACCTGCCTCTTCCGCAACCTTGCCACTGACAGCCCCGGTGTTGTCGGTATCCATGGACTCAGGCCCTCGATTTGCTGGAGCTACGAACTGGTTGGGCTGGACCGTGCGACGGTATCGCCCCGCCGCACAAACTGAGTCAACACTCATGATATGGTGAGTCACCAGAGCCACACACAACCGAGCCGAGGTCGCCCATGAACCAAAGAGCACCCCGCATCCCGACCGCGACCCTCTTCCTTGCAGCCGCGCTGGCGCTTGCCTTCGTCGCGACGTCCCCGGCCGCAGCCGCCGACGCGCCGACCTACACCCGCGACGTCGCGCCCATCTTCTTCAGCAACTGCGTGCAGTGCCACCGGACCGGCGAGGTCGCCCCGATGTCGCTGATGACGTACAGGGAGGCCCGGCCCTGGGCCCGCTCGATCGCCCGCGCGGTCGAGAACCGCGACATGCCGCCGTGGAGCGGCGAGTCCGAGAACCACGTCTGGTCGAACGACCTCTCGCTGACGGACGCCGAAATCGAGACGGTCGTCAACTGGGCGAAGGGCGGCGCCCCGCAGGGCGACCCCGCCGACATGCCCGAGGCGCCGACCTTCCCGAAGGGCTGGCAGCTCGGCGAGCCCGACTTCGTCGTCACGCTCGACAGCATCGAGGTTCCGGCCGAAGGGGAAGACATCTTCCCGCAGCAGGTGATCGACGTCGACCTCGGCGAGCCGCGCTGGGTCCGCGCCATCGAGTTCCTGCCGGAAGACTCGCGCGTCACGCATCACTTCCTGACGACCTACGTGAGCGAGCTGAACGAGGGCGACCCCGCCGCCTCCGGCGTCCTCGGCATCTGGACGGCCGGCATGCCGCCCTACGTCTTCCCGGACGGCGTCGGCCGCCGCTTCGGCTCGAAGATCCGCATCATCGTCGATCAGCACTACCACCCGATCGGCGAAGCCACCCGTGATGCCTCGCGGATCGGCCTCCACTTCGGCGAGGGCGAGCTCGAGAAGGAAGTCATCACGATCCCCGTGACGAACACCGGCCTGCGCATCCCGCCGGGCGCCGGCCACCACGCCGAGAACGCCCACTACCTGTTCGACAAGGACGTGCAGATCCTCGCCTTCAGCCCGCACATGCACGTCCGCGGCAAGGCGATGAGCTACGAGGTCACCTACCCCGACGGCTCGAAGGAGATGCTGCTCGACGTGCCGAAGTACGACTACAACTGGCAGTGGCTGTACTACCCGACCAGGCCGATCGACATTCCGGCCGGCAGCCGCCTCGACGTCACCGCCGTCTGGGACAACTCGGAGGACAACCCGGCCAACCCGGATCCCTCGCAGGAGATCATCTACCGCGGCGACACGTTCAGCGAGATGTTCAACGGCTTCATCGAGGTCACCCGGAAGAAAGGCGTCCTCTTCGAGCAGCAGGACCAGAGGGAGCAGATCCTCGACCTCCTGGCGCTGCACCCGGCGAAGGACTCCTACGTGTCCGGAGCCTTCATGGGCTTCCACGTTCCCCGTGAAGGCGAGGGCTGGCTCTACATGGGCGGCATCTACTCCATCGTCCTCGACGACTTCGAGTGGCAGGGCGACGAGTTGAAGATCACGACGCAGTTCCCGACGCTCAACGCGAGCGCCACGACGACCGTCATCGAGGGCACGCTCAACGACCGGGGCCAGCTTCAGGGAACCGTGACGATCGGCGCCGACACGGATCAGCCGCAGCGGATGCCGCTGTTCGCCGAGCCGGTCGGCGGCGGGACGGCGTCTTCCGCCGGCCCCTAGTCAACAACGGGTGCGCCGGCCATCTGGCCGGCTCCGGCGGCGAGGGCTAGACAGGCTCAGCCACTTCCGAAGCCGTCGCCCGATTCAGCCGATCGCGGATCTCGCCTAGCCGCGACCACTCCTGGAGCGCGATGGGCAGCGCGACGCTCGACTCCACGAACTCCCAGGAGTAACTGAGGATCGCGAAGATCGCGCCCGCCGTGATCATCGGAATCGTCGCGGAGATCCACACGTTGCCGAGGACGAAGGCGAACATGGCGGCGAAGATGCCGCCGTAGAGGACGGCCTCCGTGTCCGAGAGCCGGACTTCGCTCCGGCGAAGCTTCCTGAGGTGGCCCACGAGCGACTCCAGGCGGCGCTGCTCCAGGATGGAGACCTGGAGTTCCGTCTGGCTGTTGAGCTCCCCGTTCAGCCGGTAGAAGCGACGATGAAACAGCCCGTAGATCACGACGATCGCGGCCAGGGCGCCGAGGGCGGCCAGCCCCAGCCGACGGTCGAAGCTGAATAGCACGGCGATGCTCACCAGCAACTGCACCACTCCGGTGAGCACTCCCGGGACGTGCCCTTCGAGGAAGTCGACCATCTCCCGACTCATGCCGAGGCGCGCGTTGAGCCGCGAGACCGGAGCGTCCTGCGATCGGCGTACCAGCTCTCCGCCGAAACGAACCCGGATCGTCCCGTAGCAGCGCGTGTCGTAGAAGCGTCGAACGACGGCGACCATGATCAGAGCCGACAGAATCACCGCCACCTCCCAGAGAGCGCTCGGGCGCCGCTCCAACAGGGCATCGATGGCGCGGCCGATGAACAACGGCACCAGGGCCCAGAGGATGTTCTCCAGCAGAACGAGGAGCCACGTGACGAGAATGCGTCCCCTGAAGTTGCGGAACAGGAGACCGACGCTGAGAGCACCTTCCATCTGTCTTCCCCCTCGATGTCGAGTTCGATGCCGTAGCCGGCCGGCTCGCCCGGCTGGCTGCGGGCTGTCGGTATCCGGGCCGAGTCGGTAACGTCGCGAGGCTACCGCCCGCCCGTCCAGCACGACTCCTCATGAAATCCCTCCACATCGAAACGCCGCTCTTTGAGTCACGCCCGATTTCCATCCGCGCGAGCCGGCGTATCTGGCTGAAGCTCGACGCGCTGCAGCCACCCGGCTCGTTCAAGATCCGCGGCATCGGCGCGGCTTGCCAGGAGTACGTTCGCCGGGGTGCGAAGCGACTGATCTCGTCCTCCGGCGGCAACGCGGGGATCGCGGTCGCCTACGCCGGGCGGCATCTCTCGGTGCCCGTCCTCATCGTGGTGCCCGAGACCACGTCCGACCGGGCCAAGGCCCTGATCCGGCAGGAGGGCGCCGAAGTGGTCGTCCACGGCGATTCCTGGCAGGAAGCGAACGAACTCGCCATCTCGACGGTCGGGCAGTCCGACGTTCTGATTCATCCGTTCGACGACCCCCTCGTCTGGCGAGGCCATTCCACGCTGATCGACGAGGTCGCGCGGTCGGGGATCAAGCCCGATGCCCTGATCGTCTCCGTCGGCGGCGGCGGACTGCTGTGCGGCCTCGTCGAGGGGCTGCGGCGGGCCGGGTGGTCCGACGTCCCCGTGATCGCCGTCGAAACGGAAGGCGCCGACTCCCTGGCTCAGTCGGTGCGAGCGGGCCACCGCGTCGAGCTGCCCGCCATCACCAGTCTCGCCATCACGCTGGGGGCGAAGAAGGTCTGCGAACGGGCCTTCGATTGCACCAGGGATCATCCACTTCGGAGCCTCGTCGTCTCGGATCGAGCCGCCGTGTCGGCGTGTCAGAGGTTCCTCGACGACCATCGGGTCGTCGTGGAGCCGGCGTGCGGCGCCTCGCTCGCCGCCGTGTACGACCGCGCACCGGAACTCGAGGACTTCGAGTCGGTCCTGGTCGTCGTCTGCGGCGGCGCGACGACGACGCTCGAACAGTTGAGAGAATGGGCGAATGGCGACACGTAACTCGCGAGGCCGAAGGCCTCTCCTTCTTGCCTTCCTCGTAGTCGCGGTCGCCTGCGCCGGCCCCGAAGACCCGCCGACGGGCCTGGAAGTCGGCGCCGACAACGCCGCCGTGGACTCGATCTTCGCTTCCTGGGACAAGCCCGATTCCCCCGGATGCGCGCTCGCCGTGGCGCGGAACGGCGATCTCGTCTACACCCGCGGCTACGGCTACGCCAACCTGGACTACGACATCCCGGTCACGCCGCAGACGGTCTTCGACGTCGCCTCGGTGACCAAGCAGTTCGTCGCCGCCGTCGCCAACATGCTGGCGCTGGAGGGGAAGCTGTCGCTCGACGACGACATCCGCCAGTGGCTTCCGGAACTCCCCGAGTACGACTCGCCGATCACGCTACGGCACCTGATCTTCCACACGGGCGGTCTGCGGGACTATCTGAACCTGTTTCCGCTCGCCGGCGCCGGCGACTACTACTCCGTCTCCCGCGAGCAGCTCCTGGCGATGATGTCGCGGCAGCGCGCGCCCGTGTTCGCTCCGGGCGAACGCTACGCGTACAGCAACACCGGCTACATGTTGCTGGCGCACGCCCTCGAACGGGCCGCGGGCAAGTCGATCGGCGAACTGGCCCGGGAGCGGATCTTCGAGCCGCTCGGGATGGACGGCAGCCTGATGTACGAGAACCGCGAGCGGATCGTCACGCCGGCCACGAGCTCGCCTACCACGGCTACTGCCACGAAGCGCCGTCGAGCAAGCGAGACGAAGCCGACGAGCGCGCCATCCTCGAACGGGGAATCGCCTGCATCGAGCGGGTCTGCGGCCGGCCTCCCGTCGGCAGCCGGAATCCAGGCGGGAACCTCGGTCCCCGCTGGGTCGATCTGCTACTCGAGTACGGCTTCTCCTACGACTCCTCGATGGCGCCGCACGACTTCCAGCCGACCTGGGTGCGCAAGGGCGACATCGCCCGAACGGACGGCCCGCATGTGTTCGGCGAGCCGGTCGACCTGGTCGAGCTCCCGTTCGACTGGGCCCTCGACGACTGGCCCTACTTCAGCCCCGACCTCCCGCGTTCGGAAGGCCTCCGCCCTCCGAACGACGTCTACGAGATCTGGGCCGCGGAGTTCGACTACCTCCATCAGCGCCTCGGCGCCGGCGTCTTCGTCCTCTGTCTCCATCCGCAGTGCATCGGACGCGGCGCCCGGATGCTCATGCTGGAGCGACTCCTCGACCACATGGCGAACGCCGACGGCGTGGCCTTCCGGACGATGGAGGACGCGGCGGCCGAGTTCAGAAGCAGGGCGGCGCTCGACAAGGTCCGCGAGCAACAGTTCGTCGACGACGCCGAGATGGCCGAGATTGTGGAGGACGAGTCGTTGCTCCGCCGACTGAGAGCAGGGTCTCGCGACGCGGCTCAGCGCAAGGGCTCGTTCGTCGACTGATCATCGGCTACCGTTCCGGATCGACCGACCAGGACATCGGGGAGACGGAGACCCATGACACCAGGATTCACGGACCGCGACGTCCCGGACCAGTCGGGACGGACCTTCCTCGTCACCGGCGCCAACACCGGCATCGGGTTCGAGACGGCCAGGGTGCTGGCGAGGCGGGGCGGGCGTGTGCTGCTGGGTTGCCGCTCCGAGGAACGGGCCGGCGGCGCGATCGAACGGATCCGCGCCGAGTCGCCCGAAGCCGACGTCGAGTTCCTCCCGCTCGACCAGGCGGACCTGGCAAGCGTCCGCGCCGCCGCCGAACGGGCGGCCGCCGAGCCGCGCCTCGACGTGCTCGTCAACAACGCCGGCATCATGGGAGTGCCGCGCACCCTGACCGTGGACGGCTTCGAGGCACAGTTCGCGGTCAATCACCTCGGCACGTTCGCACTCACCGGGCTGCTCCTGCCGAAGCTCGAGGAAACCCAGGACAGCCGGGTCGTCATCACCGCCAGCCTCGCCCACCGCGGCGGCCGGATCCATTGGGAGGACATCGACGGCGCGAAGGTCTACTCGCGCCAGGCCCGCTACCAGCAGAGCAAGCTGGCCAACCTGCTCTTCATGGTCGAGCTCGACCGGCGGCTCAAGGCCCGGGGCTCCCGGACGATCGCCGTCGCCTGCCATCCGGGTCTTGCCCAGACCGAGATCGGCCGCGCTTTCCCGCTGATCCAGATGGCGGCGCCGCTGGTCCGGGCGTTCTTCAACACCCAGGCCGAGGGCGCCTGGCCGACGCTGATGGCGGCGACCGGGACCGATGTCGAGGGTGGCGACTACTACGGCCCGGCACGATTCGGAGAGTTGAGCGGTCCGGCCGTCAAGGCATGGTCGAATCCGGCCAGCCGCGACCCGGAACTGGGCAGCCGGTTGTGGGAGCTGTCGGTGGAGATGACGGGGGTCGATCCGGGGATCTGAGGGAGCAGAAAGCCCAGAGGCCGGCGCTTCGCGCCGGCTGCCGGCGGGGGCGCCGGCGCACCCAGTAGGGGAACGTCGTAGTGAACACCAAGCCCATCGAGACGCAGGTGCTGATCGTCGGCGGCGGTCCGATCGGCCTCATGGGCTCGCTGCTGCTGTCCCGGCTGGGTGCCAGGTCGCTGGTCGTCGACCTGCGGGGACGCACCAGCACGCACCCGCGTTCCCGGCTGCTGGACGCCCCGTCGGTCGAACTGATGCGCGAGGTCGGCGTCGAGCAGCAGGTGATCGACACCGGCCTCGGCCCCGACTGGACCGGGTACAACCGCTGGTTCGACTCTCTC
Organism: Candidatus Multivorans sp.; assembly: GCA_965220845.1. Taxonomy (GTDB): domain Bacteria; phylum Acidobacteriota; class Thermoanaerobaculia; order Multivoradales; family Multivoraceae; genus Multivorans. The sequence continues at coordinate 586,021 of CBDCRA010000005.1, read as the reverse complement.
GCGGGCGAAGAGATCTGCCGGGTGCCCACGCCGTCGTTCCACTCGGTGCGGACCGACCGCAGCTCGTCCATGCCCGTGATGACGGCCCAGGACCATGTCGAGGCGATCCTCTACGACAAGGCTCAGGACGACCCGAACGTCGACCTCCGCTTCGACACGACCGCGAGCGCCCTCGCCCAGGACGACGCCGGCGTCACCTGCACCATCCGCGACAACCGCAGCGGCCGCGCAACTTCTGTCTCCGCCGAGTTCGCGATCGGCGCCGACGGTCTCCGGAGTTCGACGCGCGCCGCGATCGGAACGACGCTGGAAGCGGACTTCATGGACGTGTTCTTCCAGGACGTCATCTTCGAGGCGGACTTCACGAAGCACACGAGCGACCGCCAGGGCGGCCTCCTCTTCATCGCCCACCCGATGGGGAACGCCGTCTTCCAGCCGCTCGACGGCGTCCGGCGTTGGCGCTGCCAGATCGGCGGATTCGACCGCAGCCGGGAGATGACCGCGGAGTTCGCCGAGGAGTGGATCCGATCGGCGCTCGGCGCGGACGACCCGGTCCCGATCGAAGTGCGAACAATGACGGAATGGCAGTTCCAGCCAGGCCGCGCCGGCCGTCTCGGCAGGGGCCGGATCTTCCTGGCCGGCGACGCCGCGCACGTGTTCATCCCGACCGGGGGCCTCGGCAACAACACCGGCTTCGTCGGCATCCGCAACCTCGCCTGGAAGCTCGCCTTCGTGCTCCGCGGCGCCTCGCCCGCTTCCCTGCTCGAGACGTACGATGTCGAGCACCAGCCGGTCGCTGAGCAGCGCGTCGCAGCCGGCCGGCGCAACGCGCAACTGTCCGGAGGCATCTTCCGAGCCTTCCACGAGGGCGGCGACACGGAAGCCGCCGCCCGGAACTGCCGCCAGTACGGCGACTACGACGGCCTGATCTACGGCTACGAGCTGACGTCGGCGCTCTGCGCCAGCGACGACGCTCCCGCCCCCGCGGTGGACAACCCCGTCTGCGACTACGTGCCCGTCGTGCGCTCCGGGCGACGGGCGCCCAACTTTTGGCTGGACGAGAGCTGGACCCGTTCCGTCCACGACTGGAACGGCCTCGGCTACACCGCCGTGCTGGGTGCGGATGTGGAAGCCGCGCCGTGGCAGGCGGCCGTCGAACGCACGGCAGCCGGCGGATTCCCCATCCGGGCCGAGCGGCTGCCCGAGGTCCGGTCCGACTCCCCGTACGACAACGGAGAGATCGTCCTCCTGCGGCCTGACGGCATCGTTGCCGACCACTGGCACGCCGCCGGCATCCGCGCTGGCGAAGAGACGGCGCGCCTGACCCGCATGCTGCCCACGGAGTCGAGCTGAGCCGAGTGTCGGTGCGCCGGCCTTCTGGCCGGCTGTCGACCACACGGGGTGCGCCGCGCCCCCAGGTTTCGCAGACGCCAACGGTAACCGCTGGCCCGTCGACATCGTCAGTCTTGCAGGGGGCCTCCGCCCCCGGTTCGGAGAGAATGTTCCGGCAATGACGAGAGCCAGGATCGCCGGCGGCACCGCCGCGCTCTTGCTGGTCGCCCTTCTCGTGGCTCTCGGCCTCGTCGCGGCCCGTCTGCTGCGAAACGTGGACGTCAACGCTGACGTCGCCGCCTCGCCGGCGATTCCCCGCTCGCCCGCGACATCGGTGGAGGCCCACCGGGGCTTCCTCTACGGACGCGTCACGACGCACGGCGGCGCCGCCTACGAAGGACGGCTGCGCTTCGGCGGCGACGAGGAGGCGTTCTGGGGCGACTACTTCAACGGTTTCAAGGAGGAGAACCCCTGGGCCGCCGACGTGCCGCCCGAGCGGCTGACGGAGAGCCGGCCGGTCACCGTCCTCGGCGTCGAGATCACCCGGCGGAAGCGGCGGCTCAACCTCGGCCGGCCGTTCATGGCGCGCTTCGGGGACATCAGACGGATCGAGCCGGGCGGACGCGAGCTCCTGGTGACGCTCAAGAACGGGACCGGGTTCGTCCTCGACCGCTTCGACGCCGACGACTTCGCCGACGGCGTCCGCGTGTGGGACGACCGGCACGGCGTCGTGGACCTCGGCGAGCGTCGGATCCAGGCCATCGAGCTCCTCCCGACCGCCGACCTGGAAACCGCTCCGGACAGGCTGCACGGCACGGTACACACGGCACAGCGGAGCTTCACCGGCTTCGTCCAGTGGGACCGGCAGTCGAGCGTCGGCGCCGACGAGCTTCAGGGCCGGACCGTCGACGGCGAGCTCAGCCTGCGGTTCGGCGCCATCCGCGCCATTGCGCGCGACTCCGAGGAGAGCGCGCTGGTGACGCTGCGCGACGGCCGCGAGTTCGTCCTCTCCGGCACCCGCGCCGCCGGCCGCGGCAATCGCGGCGTCTACGTCGACGACCGGCGGTACGGCCGGGTACTCGTGTCGTGGGCGGCTCTCGAGCGGCTCGACTTCGGCGACGCCGGCGGCAGTGGCCCCGCCTACGAGGACTTCCCGCCGGGGCAGCCGCTCTCGGGCACGGTCACCACCCGCACGGGCAGTCGTCTCACCGGGCGGTTCGTCTTCGACCTGGACGAAAGCGAGACGACCGAGACACTCGACGCGCCGGCGGGCGGTGTCGACTACACGATCCCCTTCGGCCTCGTTGCGTCGGTCGTGCTTCCCGACCGGGAGGGGTGCGGCCCGGGCCGGCACGCCGGCGTGACGCTACACAGCGGTGAGACCCTGAAGCTCGAGTGTGCCGGGGACCTCAGTGAAGGGAATGCCGGCATGCTGATCTTCACCGACGGCAGCGAGAGCGCCGAGTACGTTGCGTGGGTCGACGTGAAGCGGATCGACCTCGACCAGACTCCGGCTATGTTCCCACCGCTGGCAGCACCTCGCGGCTGATCGCGTCGCCCCGTTCTGCCTCGACCACGGACACGTCGTGCGCGGCTTGCATGTTCATCCACAACGCCGCGCCTGTGCCCAAGTAGCGACCGAGACGAATCGCCGTCTCCGCCGTAACGGCCCGCTCCCCACGGAGGATCGCGGTGATCCGGTTCGCCGGGACTCGAAGGGCCAAGGCCAGCTGGTTGGCACTCATCTCCCGGGCGTCGAGTTCGGCCCTGAGGAGCCGTCCCGGGTGGGTTCTCAGTCTGCTCATCGTCACCCCCTGTGGTAGTCCTCGATCGCCACATTCGTGGCGTCCCCGCTGGCGAATCTGAAGGTCAGGCGCCATCGCCCGTTGATCGTCATTGAACTCGTGCCCTTCCGACTTCCGCTGAGAGAGTGCAGCCGAACGGACCGGAGCTGGCGAAGTCAGAAGATGAGCTGAAGCCCCTCGCCGTCGACGACGGCGGCGGTGCCGCGGTTGCTCCACCACCGTGGTTCGGCGAGTTCGCTCTCCCAGGCGTCGAGGGCGCGCTGGAGTTCTTCGAGAGTCTCGGTCTCCTCGCCGGCTACGGTGTGCAGCTCACCGAGGTCGACCCCCAGGTCGTGGAGTCGCAGCACCTGGCCGAGCGGTGAGTCTCGGGGCGCGTCGAAGTCCTGCAGCAGATCGCCGGTGCGGGTGATCTGAGAGAGGCGCTCTTCGGTTGCCCGGTTGACTTCCCAGAGCTTCCAGTCGCCGCGGCGGACGGCGCGGTTCGGGCCGGCCCGCCAGAACAGCATCTCGTGCGGCGGCCCCGTCTGCTCGCCGCGGACGTAGGGCAGGAGGTCGACGCCGTCGAGCGGCTTCTCGGGCAGCGACGCGCCGGCGGCGGCGGCGAACGTCGGCAGCAGGTCGAGCGACGAGACGGCTGGCTCGTAGACCTGCCCCGGCTCCACGGCCGCCGGCCAGCTCAGCAGGAACGGTACCCGGATGCCGCCCTCGAAGAACCAGCGCTTGCCACCACGCAGCGGACCGTTCGTGCAGGCGCCGTCGACGTACAGCGCGCAGCCGTTGTCGGAGAGGAAGACGATCATCGTGTCCTCCTCGATGCCGTGCTCGCGCAGCTTCGCGACCACCTCGCCGACGCTGTCGTCGAGGGACGAGACCATCGCCGCGAAGATGCGGGTCTTCGGGTCCTCGATGTGTCGGTAGCGGTCGAGGTACTTCGCGGTCGCCTGCAGCGGCACGTGCGGCGTGTAGTGCGCCAGGTAGAGGAAGAAGGGCTCGTCCTGGTGGCGGTCGATGAAGTCGAGCGCTTCGCGGGTCAGGACCTCGGTCAGGTACTCGGTCTCCTCGACGGCTTCCCGGCCGCGGAAGATGGGCCGCTGGCGCGTCTCGGAGATCGGGGCGGGATTCCAGTTCTCCACTCCTTCGGCGGATGGCTCGATGAAGATCGAGCCGCTCTGCATGCCGAAGAACTCGTCGAAGCCGCGGTCGAGCGGGTGCATGCCGCCCTCCCAGCCGAGCTGCCACTTGCCGACCGCGCCGGTCGCGTAGCCGGCGGACCGCATCACCTCGGCCAGTGTCTTCTCGTCGAGGCTCAGGCCGAACGCCCGGCCCATCCCGTTGAACTCGTAGCCATGGCGCTGGGGGTAGCGGCCGGTCATCAGGCCGGCGCGGGAGGGGCTGCAGACGGCGGCCGTGACGTAGCCGGCTTCGAAGCGGACGCCGGAGGCGGCAAGGGCGTCGATGTTCGGCGTGTCGATGATCGTGCTGCCGTAGACGCCGAGGTCGCCGTAGCCGAGGTCGTCGGCGAGGATGAAGACGACGTTGGGCGGGCGGACCTCGGGCGCGGATGCGCAGCCGATGGCGACGGAGAGCGCCGCCGCTGCGAAGAGGAATCGAACGCGCGTATCAGGCAACTCGGTACTCCTCCGGGTCGATACACTGCGGAGTCTACTCCCAACCACGTTCGAGAGATCGCTTCATGAGATGGAACCGCCTCGCGGCGCTCGCCGTGCTCCTTCCCGCCCTCCTCATCGGCTGCGGGAGCCCTGCCGGCAACACAGGCGACGAGCCGGCCGCCACCGCGACCTCCAACCTCGTAGCCGACACGCCCACCCGCGCCCAGTCCGCCGACGGCCAGTGGATCTCCTGGCGCGAGCACATCATCGACGACGTCGCGACCTCCGGCGTGCCGATACGCGGCGGCGACGGACTCGAGATGGCGGACCTGGACGGCGACGGCCACCTCGACATCGTCTCGGTCCACGAATCGGACACCGAGTACGGCAACGTCGGCCAGGGTCACGTCCGGCTCGCCTTCGGCGGCTCCGACCCGGACACCTGGCATCTCGCGACCCTCGCCGAAGGGGACGAAGCCGCGGCGGCCGAGGACGTCGCCATCGCGGACTTCGACGGCGACGGCGATCTCGACGTCGTCGCAGCCTGCGAGCTGGCCCATCTCATCTACTTCGAGAACCCGGGCACGGACACCGAAGAAGCGACCGCCGCCCTGCGCAGCGGCGCCTGGCCGCGAGTCATCCCCGGCGCGACGGAGGACCGCGGCTCCTACATCCGGGTGTTCGCCGGCGACCTCGACGGCGACGGCCGGCCCGAGGTCGTCGCCCCGAACAAGGGGGCGCAGAACCCGGACCGGCAGACCACGGAGAAGCACGCGATCTCCTGGTTCGACACGACGGCCGACCCGATCTCCGGCGACTGGATCGAGCACGAGATCGTCCGGGTGATCTGGCCGATCAACTCACAGACCGTTGATCTCGACGGCGACGGCGACACGGACATCGTCGGCGGCTCGACCGGCGAGGGTCGCATCTTCTGGTTCGAGAACCGCAGCGCCGGCGACGGAGCCGTCGACCTCGTCGAGCATCCGATCAACGTCGACGGCACGACAACCACCGACGGCACCCCCCGGCCGCCGAACGCGCCGTCGACCGGCGCCCTGCTCAACGGCTTCAACATGGCCTTCCTCGATCTCTCCGGGGACGGTCTCCTGGACCTGGCGACCGTCGAGTTCGGCGGCGTCCTGGTCTGGCTGGAGCGACCCGCCGACCCTGCCGATTCCTGGCTGTTGCGGCCCATCGGCCGGCTGACGCCCGACAACCTCGTGGGCTTCGCCTTCGCCGACATCGACGGCGACGGCGACCTCGACGCCATGTCGGGCGCCTACAGCCGCAGCGGGCGGGCGGAGGACGGCGAGGTCGAGGCCGACACGCCGCTCGGGCGGCTCGCCTGGTTCGAGAACCCGGGCGACATCGACGGCGAGTGGACCCGGCACGACATCTCACGCCGCAAGCGCGGCATGTTCGACAGCTTCGTCGCCCGCGACCTGGACGGCGACGGCGACGTCGACTTCGCCGGCACCCGTGGAAACAGCGCCGACTTCGACGGCGTCTACTGGCTCGAGCAGGTGCGCAACGACGAACCCGTCGCCGCCTTCGACCAGGCCCGCGAGGCCGAAAGCGAGCAGATGCCGCTGCCGTAACGATTCAGCCTCTGCTCACTCGCCGCCCGTATCCGGCCGATCGTCGGCGACGAAGCCGTCGCGGTTCGGCATCTCGACCTTGGGCAGGGTCTCCCGGTCGAGCACCGCGTCTTCGCCGACGATGCCTCCCAGGTGCAGCAGGTGGGCGACGACGGCGTAGATCTCGTCGTCGCTGAGCGAGCCCGGCGACTCGTAGGGCATGGAGCGACGGATGTAGTCCCACAGGCTCGTGGCGTAGGGCCAGTAGCTCTCGACGGTCTTTCGTGGCCGCTCCGAGGTGAGGCTGTCGCGGCCGCCGACGAGCGCCGCGGCCTCGTCGCCTTCGGCGTTCCTGCCGTGGCAGGCGGCGCAGAACTGCTGGTAGACGGCCTTGCCCTCGCTGACGGTGCCGCGGCCTTCGGGCAGGCCCTTGCCGTCTGGGAACACGGTGTAGCCGGCGGCGCCGAGTTCTTCGGCGGTGGCTTCGTGGCCGAGACCCGTGCGCTCCGATTCGTCGGCAGCGAGCGTGACTGGCACGGCGAGAAGGAGGAGGACGGCGCAGAAAGGAGCGAGGCTGACGCCTCGCGCGTTTCGACGCCGCCTTCGGCGGCAGCGGGTCAGAGGACCCGCGCACCCAGTGGGAAGCGGGCCCCTAAGCCTCGGCATTCGTCACCTCGCCCGACTCCTGCACTTCCCAGGCCTTGATCCGGTTGTTGTGGTAGATCGTCGACCGGCCTCTCGCCTCGAGCAGGGCCGCCAGGGTCGGTTGGACGTAACCGCTGTCGTCGGTGGCCCGGGACATCAACACGTGCCGGCCGCCGTCCCAGCGCCAGGGCGAGCGGAAGCGAGTGAACGCCTTCGCATGGCGTGGACCGTCGATCTCGGCGTCCGTCCACGTGCGGCCGCCGTCCGTCGATACCTCGACGCGGGAGATCGTGCCGCGGCCGGACCAAGCCAGACCGCGGATCTCGAAGAACCCGGGACCGTCCAGCTTCTGCTCGCCCGAGGGCCGCGTGATGACGGACTTCGCGTCCATGACCAGCGTGAACTGACGCGCCTTGCCGTCCGGCAGCAGGTCCGTGTACTTCGATGTCTCGTCGCGGGCCATCGACGGCATGTGGGCGACCTCGATCCGCCGCAGCCACTTGACGCTGATGCTGCCTTCGCAGCCCGGCACCAGAAGCCGCAGCGGGTAGCCCTGTTCGGGGCGGACCGCCTCGCCGTTCTGGCCGTAGGCGATCATCACGCCGTCGAGCGCCCGCTCCAGCGGCACGCTGCGGCTCATCAGGCCCGCGTCGGCACCTTCCGCGACGATCCAGCCCGCCTCGGGCTTCACCCCGACCTCGTCCAGCACGTCCGCCAGCAGCACGCCGGTCCACTCGCTGCAGCTCGCCAGACCGTGGCTCAACTGCACGTTCGCGGCGCCGGCCGGCGACCACTCGCGGGCGCTGTTGCCGGAGCACTCGATGAAGTGGAAACGCGACACCGAGGACATCCGCACGAGGTCGTCCATCGTGAAGACGAGCGGACGATCGACGAGCCCGTGGATCGTGAGCCGGTGCCTGTCCGGGTCGATCGCGGGCACGCCCGTGTGGTGGCGCTCGAAGTGGAGACCGGACGGCGTGACGATGCCCTCCAGGTCGGCGAGCGGCGTGTTCGAGGACGACGCCGTGGCGTCGGGAGCGCGGCTCCAGCGCCTGGAGTCCTCGAACGGCGACGGCCTGCCGTACTCGGTGGGCGTCTCGCCGAGATCGCGGATGTCGCCCGGCGTCTGGGCGCTTGCCCGGGTGGCGAACGAACCCGCCGCGGCAGCACCGGCGAGTCCGAGGAAAGCGCGTCGGCTCGGCGGCCGCAAGGGGCGCCTGCGAGTAGTCATCACTCTCTCCTTCAAGCTGTGTTCGGTGTTCCAAGCCTAGCGGCTGCACCGACGACCCACACTGGCTGCGTCGTTGCTACAGTTGCCCGCTCACGGTCGCCGCAACGATGTCTACACACGACGAAAGCACGGGCCCGGAGGGCTACGATCAACCCGCCGTCGAGGCCTGGATCGCCCATCACGTCGACAGCCTGACGCCGCCCCTCCAGTGGACCCGGCTACAGGGCGGCCACTCGAATCTGACCTACCGGATCGAGGACGGGAAGGGCCGCGCCGCGGTCATCAGGCGGCCGCCGCAGGGCAAGCTGCTGCCCAAGGCGCACGACATGAGCCGCGAGTGGGCGCTGATCTCGGCGCTCGGGCCGACCCCGGTGCCAGTGCCGCCGGCGATCGCCTTCTGCGAGAGCCCCGACGTCACCGGCGCCTGGTTCTACGTGATGGGCCTGGTCAACGGCCGGCCGCTCTACAGCTCGGACCACACCGAGGAGTGGGTGCCGCGGGAGCGCCGCCCGAAACTGGCGCACTCATTCATCGATGTCCTGGCCGAACTCCACGCGGTCGACCCGGACGAGGTCGGCCTCGGTGAACTCGGAAAGCGCGACAGCTATGTCGGGCGGCAGCTTCGAACCTGGTACCGGTCGTGGACCGCCTCCGTCGAGCCGGCGCAGCTCGACGACCCGCGGGCGCACGAGCTGCAGCGCTACTTCCTCGATCACCTGCCGGACCAGGGGCCGGCGCGGGTCGTCCATGGCGACTACGGGCTGCACAACTGCCTCGTGGGGCCGGACTCGACGATTGCCGCCGTAGTCGACTGGGAAATCTCGACCCTCGGCGATCCGCTAGCGGACCTCGCTTACGCGATGAACCAGTGGCTGCCCGCGACGGACACGATGCCCACCGGCTCCGGAGGCGCCACCGCGGCGCCCGGTTTCCCGGCGCGCGAGGAACTGCTGGACCGCTACGCGGAGCGGACCGGCCGCGATCTGTCCCACCTGGACTACTACGTCGGCTTCAACCGCTGGAAGTCCGCGGCGATCGTGCACGGCGTGTATGCCCGGTACATGGAGGGCAAGAAGAGCACCGAAGGCGTCGACCTGCCGGAGATGCGCCAGCGCATCGTGCGCACGCTCGACCTGGCCGAAGAAGCAGTCAACCGCCTCTGAGACCTCTCTCTTCTCCCTACGGCAACCGGAAGGCCAGCAGCTCTTCCGTCGCCGTCACCGCCACGTACTGCAGGCCGTCCGCCGCCACGTACGTCATCGGGTTCGCGTTGCCCTGGAGCGGCAACTCCGCCGACCACAGTTCCTCGCCGGTCTCCACGTCGAGCGCCCGGAAGCGGCGGTCGTCGGTCGCGGCGATGAAAGCGAGGCCGCCGGCGGTGACGATCGCCGAGGCGCGGCCCGGGCGGCCGGTCTCCCGCTTCTCCGCCGGCAGGCCATCGGTCACGCCAAGCGGCCGCCGCCAAGCGACTTCGCCGGTATCGGCATCGACCGCGGTCAGCGTTCCCCAGGGCGGCTTCTGGCACGGCCAGGACGCCTCGCCGATGCGGACCGCGAAGGAGAACGGCCGGGCCACCCGCAGGACGTACGTCGCGGGATCGGCCTCCGTGTCCTCCTCGACCCAGCCCATCGTGCCGACGTCCTGGCTGAAGGCGAGCAGCCGGCGCGTCGCCGGGTCGAAGGCGACACCGCCCCAGTTCGGGCCGCCGGCCAGCCCCGGGAACAGCAGGGTGGCGCCGCGCTCCTCGGCGCCACGGTGGATCCAGGGCGTGTACGGCCCCGCGTTGTGAAGCGGTCCGGTGCTCTCGACCAGGGCCGCGCAGGCTTCCGCGTGCTCGGCCGTCGTGTCGGCGGCGGTAACCAGATCCTCCACCTCGTAGCCGACCCGCCCCAGCGCCGGCGTCACGCTCGGGATCGGCTGGGTCGGGTGGGTCTGCTCGCCCGGCACCGCGCTCGGCGGCATCGGCCGCTCCTCGACGCCGAAGACCGGCTCGCCGTTCTCCCGGTTCAGGACGAAGAGGTAACCCGACTTCGTCGTCACGGCGAGGGCGTCGATCGTCTCCCCGCCCCGCTCGACCTCGAACAGCACCGGCGGCGCCGGCGGATCGTGGTCCCAGATGTCGTGGTGGATCGTCTGGAAGTGCCAGCGGTACTCACCGGTCCGGATGTCGACCGCGACCACCGCGTTCGCGAACAGGTTGGCGCCGTGCCGGTCGCCGCCATAGGCGAAGGGAATCGGCGCGGCGAGCGGCAGGAACACGAGTTCCCGTTCCTCGTCGACCGTGAAGTAGAAGGGCCAGGCGTTCCCGCCCAGACGGCCACGCCAGCTCTCGCCCTCCCAGGTCTCGTTGCCGACCTCGCCCGGCTGGGCCACGGAGTTGAATTCCCAGAGCTTCTCGCCGGTGACGGCGCTGAACGCCCGGGCGTTGCCGATCCCGCCCGCGGTTCCGGGCGGCGTGTTCGCGCCGACGACGACGATGTCCTCCCAGACCAGGGGCACGGAGTTGTAGGGAACGCCGATGTCGACGATGCCGCCATCGCCGAACGCCGTCGCCGGCGTTCCTGAAGCCGCGTCGAGCGCGACGAGACGCGCGCCGGCGCAGAACAGGATGCGGGGCGCCGCCCCGTCCGCGCCGCCGCCCGGCCAGTACGAAACGCCGCGGCGCGACGGAGCGCCGGCCGCCACCGTGTGGCGCCAGATCTCCTCTCCGGTCGCCGCGTCGAGCGCGACCACCGCGCCGGCCACCGGCAGGTAGAGCAGGCCGTCCACCGCGATCGGCGTCGCCTGGGAGCGCGCCGGCCGCCCGGGATCGCCCGCCGCACCCTCGTCCGCGGGCGAAGAGGCGAGTGCGAAGCTCCAGGCCGGCTCGAGGTCGCCGACGTTGGCGGTGGTGATCTCGGCGAGCGGCGAGTACCCGGTTCCCGCGGCGTCGCCGCGGTACATCGGCCAGTCGGCGCGCGCCGGATCGTCCGAGGAACCGTCGCCGCAGCCCAGGACGGCCAACGCCGCGACCGTCGCCGCAAGAGGCCGTATGATCCTCGCTCCAGACTTCATCGCTGTAGTTCCGGGAGTGCCCGCCGGGAAGGGACTAGACTGTAGCCGAGACCCGTTGCCGGCTCTAGTCCAGACTGCTGAGGCGGCGCGGGTCTCTCGGCTTGAACGGAAGAGAAGGCATGAACACACGTCCCCGATTGTCCCTGGCTGTGGCTCTGGCGCTGCTGATCGCCGGTACGGCCGGCGCGCCGCCGGTGAGCGGTCAGGACGACAAGCAGATCGACTACGCCAGGGACGTGCAGCCGATCCTCGAAGCGTTCTGCTACGAGTGCCACGGCGAGGACAGGTCCCTGCGCGAGGCGGATCTCCGCCTCGACATCAGGGAGTCGGCCTTCAAGGACCTCGGCGGCTTCCCCAACATCGCCCCCGGCGACCCGGACGACAGCGAGCTCTACATCCGCGTGAGCTCGGAGTTCCTGGAGATGCGGATGCCGCCGTACGAGGCCGGCACCCAGTTGACCGAAGAGCAGATCGAGACGATCCGGCTGTGGATCCTGCAGGGAGCCGAGTGGCCGGACGACGACGCGGCGGCAGACCCCCAGTAGGAGATTCACGATGACCAGATTGACCAAGACGCGACTCATTCCGTTCGTGACGCTCCTGCTGGCTGTCGCCATCGCCGGCCAGGCCGTCGCCCAGACGGGCTACGGCGGCGGCCGCAGCGGCCTTCCCCGGGTCGAACTGCCGGACGAGCCGTGGATCATGAACACCCACCTGATCCCCGAGGTGAAGGTCTCCGTCGTCGTCCGCGGCATCAACCGGCCGTGGTCCCTCGCCTTCCTGCCCAAGGGCGACATGCTGGTCACCGAGCGCGGAGGCGACCTGCGCCTGATTCGCGACGGCGTGCTCGTCGACGAGCCGGTCGCCGGCGTCCCCGACGACGTCCTCGCCCGCAGCCTCGCCGGCATGATGGAAGTCGCCGTCCACCCGCACTTCGCCGACAACGGCTACGTCTATCTCACCTACACCCGGCAGGTTTCCGGCCGCGAGGGCACCGTCGCCCTGGTCCGCGGCCGGCTCGACGGCACCTCGCTCGTCGACGTCGAGGACGTGTTCGTCGCCGAGCCCTGGGGCGGCTCGATCGCGGCCGCCCGGCTCGCCTTCGTGCCCGGCGAGGACATCATGTACATGACGATGGGCGGGGCCTTCGGCGCCGACCTCGTCGACGGCACCCAGAGCTTCTTCGGCCACGCCAAACTGGCCCAGGACCCGAACAGCCACGCCGGCAAGACGCTCCGCCTGCGCCTCGACGGCAGCGTGCCCGACGACAACCCCTTCGTCGGCATGGAGGGGCACAAGCCCGAGGTCTATTCGATGGGCCACCGCAACCAGATGGGCCTGGCGCTCCACCCCGAGACCCACCAGCCCTGGACTACCGAGCACGCCCCGCAGGGCGGCGACGAACTGAACGCGATCGAAGCCGGCAAGAACTACGGCTGGCCGGTCGTCTCCTACGGCCGCCACTACAACGGCGTGCGCATCTCCGAGCGCTTCTGGGCCGAAGGCATGGAGGAACCGGCGATCTTCTGGCTGCCCTCCATCGCCCCCTCCGGTCTCGCCTTCTATACCGGCGACGCCTTCCCCGAGTGGAAGGGCAACCTCTTCGCCGGCGCGCTGATGACCGGCCGGATGCCCAACACGGGCCATCTCGAACGGCTCATCTTCAGCGAGAAGGGCGAGGAGCTCGGCCGCGAGTGGCTGCTCAAGGAGATCGGCAAGCGCATCCGCGACGTCCGCCAGGGCCCCGACGACTTCATCTACGTCATCACCGACGAGCGGGACGGCGCGGTGATCAGGCTGGAGCCGGTCGAGAAGGCGGAAGAGGCCGAGACCGCCGCCGGGTAGCTACGGCGTGTACCAGATCGGCGAGCTCCACGCCCGCTCCTGGTGGGTGGCGTGGAGATCGGGGTTCGGCTCGATGCCGAGGCTGAGCGCGTCCCAGGTCGACCAGCGGCAGGTCGGATTCTCGAGTACACGGACGTAGTAGAAGGAGCGGGCGGCGGCGTTGAAGTCCGGGTCGGTCCAGGTGGTCCGGAGTTCGACGGCGCCCTTGTCCCGGCTGATCGAGCAGTCGTCCAGGTTGACCTGGGCGCCGTTGTCGCCGCAGCGGTGCGTTTCGGGATCCGGCTCCAGGCCGTCGGAGCAGACGACGTCGTAGACGCGCTCCTTTGCTTCGCCGTCCTCGAGCCAGCCCTTGATGACCTGGGCCCGCTGCAGCCAGGCGTTCTCCGGATCGCGCAGGGCCCAGACCAGGAAGCTCGGTGCAACTTCGTTCCCAGATGCCGGCGAGGGCGCCGGCGCACCCAGTGTGCGGCTCCCCGCCGCACCGAGGTCGCCGCCCATCGGCACGCCGGCCTCGTAGGCCGCGGCGACCTGATCGGCGGCGCCGGCGATCGCCTCATCGAGTCCGAAGCCGCCGAAGAAGCGCACCCGGATGCGCGTGCCCGAGGTGGCGAACGACTCGCGTCGCTTCAACGCGTCGAAGATCGCGGCGCGGGTGTTCCCGTCCGCCCACACCCCGGCCAGGCCGCCGGTACCGTGAGTGGCCTGGCGCGGCGTCCAGAAGTTCCAGCCGCCGTCCTCCTCGCGGTAGGCGGAGCCACGGGCCTGGGGCGTGTTCGTCCTCGAGCTGAAGCGATTGTTCTCCTCGTAGGAGCCGGCGCTGACGTGACTGTCGCTCGAACCGACCGCGCCGAGGGCATAGGGGTTCACGCCCAGGCGCTCCTCCATCTCGAGCCCGGTCAGCAGTGCGTCCCGCCAGTAGCCGCCCTTGAAGATGGAAATCGGATCCGTGTTGTTCACCCGGTCCAGGTAGTACTGGACGATCTGGAAGTCGGCCCACTCGTCGTTCGGCGACAGCGACGGATGGACCTCCGACGTGCCCTTCTGCTGGCTGATCTCGGCCACCGGCTCGTTCCGGATCCGCTTGGCCGCGAACTCGGCGTCGATCTCCGCCCCCTTCCAGGTCTCCCGGTCGGGAAAGGCCAGGCCGTCGCTCTGGTTCATGTTGTGCGGCATCGCCAGCGCCTCGATCCCCTCCTCGCGCAGGCCGTCGAGCCAGTTCCAGAGATCCTCGGGGTCGCCGTCGAGAGAGCTGAAAGGCAGCTCCGGCGCCTCGCCGCCGCGGAAGATCACGTTCCGGTGCACGTGGCGGCCACCGACTCCCTTCGTGTACTCGTAGCCAATCAGGGCGGTGAACCGACCCGGATCGTTGTGCCGCTCAGCGGACTCGATGATCCGCTGCCAGGCGCTCGCCCGCACCTCCGGCCCGTTGATCGGGTCACCCGTGGCGGCCAGTTCCCGCAACCGGCTCAGCGCTCCCAGCCGCGCCCGGGCCGCGCCGCCCTGGCCGCTGAACAGATCCTCGGTCAGTGGATGTCCATAGGTGGGACTGTCCGGTTCGATCAGCGCCGGAAGGGCGCCCAGGTACTCCGCGTGGTCGGTCACGGCAAGAAAGTCGAGCGGCGCGCCGGAGAGCCGGATCGACTCACCCGACGGGTGCGGAATCGCCTCTCCCCTGGCGAACCGGTAGGCGTCGTCGGGGGTCGTGCGGACCGTGCCCATGAAGGCGTCGTGCGAGTACATCGTGTGGATGTGCATGTCGCCGAACAGGGCGACCCGGTCGGCCGGCGCGGCGGCCGCGGCGCCGTCGCGTCCGGCGGCGCGGTTGGCCTCTTCGCCCGCGGGCGCGCCGCAGGCGAGAGCGGTCAGGGCGAGAGCAAGGAGACCGGGCTTGGTCATCGGCGAGGCCCTCCAGGTTGTCGATGCGGTCCCCCTACGATAGCGGAGGTCACTCCGTCTTCTTCACCACCACGAACGTGATGTCGTCCTCCGGCGCCGCGAAGGCCAGCACGTCTTCCCGCAGCCGCTCACAGATCTCCGGCGCCGACTCACCGCGGACGGCCTCCAGCAACGCCTCGGCTCGCTCCTCGAGATACCGGCCGCCGCCGTGCTCGGCGAAGCCGTCCGTGTACAGCAGGAGCAGGTCCCCGGCCTCGAGCAGCTCCACCTCGCTGACCTCGTAGGGCCGCTTGTAGCCGAGGGGACCCGGGTCGACGCGCTCGTCCATGTAGGCGTTCGACGCGAACATGCCGACCGGCGGGAAGCGGACGAGCTGTTCTTCGGGCAGGTGCTCGATGCGGCCCGGCCGGCCGGCGAACACCAGGGGCGCCGGGTGGCCGGCCGAGAAGAAGCGGAACCTGCCCTGCTCGGACACCTCGCCATAGACCATCGTGAGGTACTTGTTCAGGGTGGTCGACTTGTAGAAGCGCTGGTTGATGTGCTCGAACAGCCGGGTCGTGATCTCGCCGAAGAGGTCGAGTTCGTAGTACGCCCCCAGCAGGAAGGCCTGGTGGAGCATGGCCGCCACCAGCGCGTCCGTCACCTTGTGCCCGGAAACGTCGGCCACCAGGACGCCGGCCCGCTGCTGGCACTTGCGCAGACCGGCGACGACCTCCTCCCGTCCCGCCGCTTCCGCCTCGCGAAGCCGGCGCTCCAGGTCGTAGCGCTGCTTGAAGTCGAGGTAGATCACATGGTCGCCGCCGATCGCCCGCAGCAGCGGAACGGAGACCTCGTGCACCTCCACGCCGCGCAGGTTCGGCAAGTCGCCCGGCTCCGGCTTCGTCGCCAGGCCGATCTCCTCGAGATTGGCCAGCTCGGCGCGAATCGCGGCCCGCCAGGCATCGGTCGGTCTCTGGGGCACGGCGCGGTTTCCTTCTGCCTGTGAGGAGGCTCAGGCGAAGACGCGCGGCTCGAAGTCCTCGGCGTTGACGATCGAGGCGCTGTCGCCGGTCGCCCGGATGACGAAGAAGCCCTTCCGTTCGGCGTGACGGGCCACCTCGTCCGACGCCTGAAGATAGGCCATCGCGCCGTAGACCTTGCGATCGCGGTACTCGGGCCACCACTCCTTGAAGCGGCCCAGCTTCGACCGGAACCGCCTGACGTCCTCCGGCCGAAGCGTCGTCTTGACCTCGGCCACGACGATCTCCTCGCCGTTGACCGCCAGGATGTCCACCTCGTAGCTCTCGCCGCCTCGCCTCTCCAGAGTGCGCTGCGCGAGCCGATGAACGTCGACGTCCCGGCCAGCGAGCAACCTGACCAGATCGCCCCTGACCAGGCTCTCCATCAGCTTGCCCCACTGCGTCGTGAACAGATCCTCCGCCTTCTTCAGACGCCGGTCCGTCTCCTGCATCCGACGGTCCGTCTCCTGCATCTGTTCGTCTGTCTTTCTCTGGGACTCCCCGAGTCCCCGGATGCTCAGGGTGAGTTCCCGCAACTCTTCGAGGGTTGGAGCTTCGCCGCGCTCCTCGTGGGGGATGGTCATGTTCGGTCGTCGCCTTTCTTCGGTTGTGGCGCCAGAACGCCGTGAAGCTGTGGGACCTGAAACAAGCAGGCCGGAGGGGCAACGCCGCGCAAAGCCGGCAAGGGGTTCGGAGCGTAGCAGGCGGAGTGGGAGCAACGTGCCGACGTCGCTGCGGGCGCTGCTGTGCAGCGGGATTCTCGCCGCAGGAACCGGAAGCACAGCGTCCCACGCTGGCATCCGGAACCGGGTGCGCCGGCGCCCTCGCCAGCTGCCGCCGCGGGCGGCCTGGAAGACGCGCCGCGAAGCCGCGACCCTCCCGCGGCGGCACAGCCACACGATTCCCTGAAGAGACAAGGGCGCCGGGCCTTGCGGCCCGGCGCCCCGAAAGGTTGGCAGCGATGAAAGAGCGGCGTGTGCGCTACTCATCACTCAGGTTTTTCGTTTGGACAGACGGCCTAAGCTTGAACCTCCATCGCTGCCTGGCAGAGGCTCCCGAAGGGGCAAGGAGTCGGTGCTGATGATCACCGCGAACCCCGCCGAGGGCGCTGCCGTTGGACTGTCGCTCGCTCCCTACTCCGAGGTCGGCGGGAACGGGTTCTCGGGAACGAGATCCCGCCCCTGGTGGGCAGCGGCCGCCGACCCGGACGGACAGACGACCATGATCGTGACGGACGTGGCCAGCCGGTTGGTTCTGCCGGTGGCGACGGTCGGAGTGACCACCGTTTCCTGATCCGCCGCGACATAAGCGTTGACCTTGACGGTGGCCGTGGTGTTCTTCGCGGGCTTCGCCAACGGGTTGCAGTAGCCGCTGTGCGGGCCGACGGTCAACGTTCCTACGTTCCCCTCGACCGCGAAGTTCATTCCGCCCACCTGGTTGGTGGCAACCTCGTTGTCCGCTGCCGGGATCGGCATTGACTCCGTGCCTCCAAGCGAAGCCGTCAAGCCGCCGTCCGTAGCCGGCGAAGCGTTGTTCCCGTCGGAAGTCAACGGCAGCGGATGCCCGCCCGCGTGGCCCGTCAGGAAGTTGTTGCCGCCCAGCGTGAGCGCGGTTCGGCCGGTCGCGGTCGCCGCTTCGGTGGCCGTGAGGAAATGGCCCGAGCCGTTGCCCCAAAGGTCGATCTTCACGTCCACCGTTCCGGTGGACGGCCTGACGATCCGGTTGCCGGTCGTCCGCTGGCCCGTGAAGATGTTGAGCGGACCCTGAACCCGAAGCACGGTTCCGCCGTCGCCCTGCATGCAATTCGCATCGCGGCGCCAGTAGCGGAAGGTGGCCGAGTTGTACCCGTACCCGCACTTCGCCGCCGGCTCAACCGGCGGTTCCGGCAGGATCGTCGGCAGGATGCCGATGCGCCCGCTGGAGGTTTCCTTGAGCAGGACCGCGCCCTTGTCTTCCGCGTCCTTCTTGTCGTCGCCGGGGAAGGACATCGTCACTCCCTCGCCGGCGCTTGCCAGCTTGGCGCGGTCGTTCCCGAGCGTGTCCTTGGAAACGAGCGAGCCGACCGCCGAATGCATCTCGTCCGAGATCCAGTACCAGCCGCCATCCATGACGGGGCCGATTTCGAGCGTTCCGCCTTCGGCGCACGCCCTGGGGCCGTCGAACAGCATGGCTACCATGCCGTCCGCGTCGGGAGTCAGTTCGCCGGTCGTGATCGCGTTCCCGCAAGTCGCGACGACGTACACCATCTTGGCGTCCGCGTCGGCGGTGGCGATCAAGCCGCCTTCGCCCATGTAGACCGGCACCACGTGAGTGCAGTCCGGGCAGGTGACCGTCTGAGCGGCCGCCATCGAAACCACGCCGCAAAGCAGCGCGGCAATCACAGTGATTCTGAGATTCACAGATTCAATACCTTTCCGGCTGTCGGATCTCGACAGCCAACGTTGGCGAAGAAACCGGGCGCAAGCCCGTCCTTCAAGTGTTGCGTGCGCTCCAGGGCCCGAAGGGTTCCGGCCGCCGGGGCGCGGTGTCTCACGGCTGCCTGGGCGTTCGCCCGGGGCCGCTGTCGGGTTCGCATCACCTCCAGGGAAAAAAGTGCCGTGCTCTCGTTGTTTGAGATCTCGGGTTCGGCCCCGCGACGCCGCTCCGCGCCCCCTCCGAAACCCGTCGTGCGAGGCACGTTACTGCGCCATAAGGGGTGTTATGCACTGCTGAATGAGAGCTACAACGCAAGAAGAAACGGACGTGAAACCGGAGCCGTTCGACAGCGCAAACGAACCGGCCGCCGAGCGCGAGTTCTCCGTCCGGGACGCGCTCCGGACCTCGCTGTCCGACAACACCCGCAGCGCCTACCGAACGGGCTGGCGCAGGTTCACCGCCTGGTGCGACGCCGCCGGCACGAACCCGATGGCCGCGACTCCGGACGACCTGGCCAGCCTTGTCGTCCAACTGGCCTCCCGGCCCCCGTCACCCGCGGCGACGACCGCCGAACGGGCGCCGCTGTCCGTGGCGACGATCCGCGTCTACCTTGCTGCCATCGGCCGCGAGTACCGCGAGCGGAACCGTCCCTCCCCCGTCGACGACTCGAGAGTGGCCGCCGTGCTGCGGGGACTCGGGCGCCGGAGGGAGCGGCGGGAGCGCCGGGTGAAGGCGCTGAGGGAGGAGGAACTCGCCCGCATCTTAGCCTGCTGCGACGAGCAGGCGACGAGCGGAAGCCGCGGGCTGATCACGGTCCGCGACGCCGCGCTTCTCGCCGCGGGCTTCGCCGGCGCGCTCAGGCGCTCAGAGCTCTGCGCCCTGCTCGTCGAGGACGTGGAGTTCCTCGATGATCCCCTCAGTCTGCAGGCGTGCGGGCCTGGCGGCCAGGGACCCGCTCCCCATGGAAGAGCCGCGACAGCAGCGGACGGCGCCTCCGGCGGGGCTGCCGGGATGTTCCTGCACATCCGCAGGTCGAAGACGGACCAGTTCGGCCGGGGCCAGCGCGTCGCCGTGCCGGAGGGCCGCCTGCTCAGGCCCGTATCCAGGCTCCGCCGCTGGCTGGCGCTCTCCGGCATCGACCGGGGGCCGCTGTTCCAGACGATGCGCCGCGGCGGCCACGTCCAGGGAAGGCCGTTGCACCCCACCGACGTGGCGCGGCTGGTCAAGCGCTACGCCGCCGCCACCGGCCTCGACCCGGCCCACTACGCCGGGCATTCGCTGAGGGCGGGCTTCGTCACCAGCGCGGCCGCCCACGGGGCGCGCCTCGACAAGATCATGGAGGTCACCCGCCACGCCAGCCCCGCCACGGTCATGCGGTACATCCGGCACGCGGACGCCTTTGAGGATCATGCCGGAGCGGCGTTCCTCTAGCCGCCGGTCGAGACGCCTCCGCACTCGTCAACCGAGCAACTGGCCCGGCCTGATCCCGGCCAGATACGCTTCACACGGTTCGCAGCGGATGCCCTGAACCTCCAGCCGCTCCTCGCCACGGTAGAGAAGGCGCGCTTGAGCCTCCGGATAGTCCTCCAGAAAAGCGCGAAGCCCACGCAGATCGCGTGCGCGCACGGCGGCGCTGTTCTGCACCTCGAAGGCCCACAGGCCCTCTTCCCCGTACACGACGAAGTCCACTTCGGTGCCCGACTTCGTTCGCCAGAAAGACAGGTTCGCGTTCGAGCCCGAATAGTCGATCCACGCGCGCAGGTGCTGCGCCACCAGCCCCTCCAGGGCTCCTCCCTCGATCTCCTCCGGGCGATCGAGCGGACCAGCCGGACGAACCGATCGGAACACACCGGCGTCGAACCAGTAGAACTTAGGATGAACCGTGAGCTGACGCTTCTGGCGTCTCCTGAACACCGGAAGCCGAAAAGCCAGGTAGAGATCCTCGAGAATCCCAACGTACGCCTCGACCGTCTTGCGACTCGCGTGGACGTCCCGAGCCACTTCAGAGACGTTCAGCACGGACCCGTGGGAGAACGAAACAGCCTCCACGAAACGCGCAAAGTCGTCGAGCCGTCGGACCAGACCCTCGGCCTGAACCTCCTCCCGCACGTAGACCGCGACGTAGGAAGCGAGAGTCGCATCCGGTGTATCCGAGTCCCACACGACGGGCAGAAGGCCCCGACGCAGTCCGAGAGCAAGGTCGAACGACGGCAGTTCCGCCGCCATGAACGGATGCATCCGCGCAAGCAGCAGCCGGCCCGCCAGCAGATTGACACCGGTCCTCCTGAGTTTGCGGGCCGAAGAACCCGTCAGGACGAAACGCGGAGCGGCGCGCCGGCCGCCCCGTTCGATCAGATGGTGGACCACGTCGAGCAGAGCGGGAACCTTCTGCACTTCGTCGATGACGACGACCTCGGCGTCGGGCTCGCCGTCGACGAGTTCCCGGAGCCGGTCAGGCCGAGCAGCGAACCGCTGCGCCACCTCTGGCCGCAGGAGATCGAGCCAGAGCCCGTCGGCGAAGGCTTGCCGCAGGAACGTCGACTTGCCGGTCCCTCTCGGGCCGAACAGGAAGTGACTGGCCTCGGGGGGCCGGAAGAATCGTCCTAGAAACGCCATTTCTGCTGCCGATCTGGCGGTTACACTACCAGAACCGCAGGGCCCTACGCCAAGAGAAGGGGCGCCGGGCCATTCGGCCCGGCTGCTGGCCTCGGCGCGGCCTAAGCGATTCTTCTGCTTGGGCTTACGCTGCTCGAGCCTGGACTGGGCGGGTTCGCCCGAAAGGGCTTGACAACACCCCTTATGACGTGCTTTCTTCTCGCCTGCACGCGGCCGTCAGGCAGCCGTCAGCACCGTCATGGACAGTTCATCCGATCCGCAGCCCTCCAGGATGTCAATGGCAACTGAAAACTGCACACTTGTGGCAACCGAAAACTGCACACTTCTTCTGGGGCGGCAGGGTCCTGGGCAGGCGTCCGGAGTAGCGGCCCAGGGCTCCGGTGTCGGCCGTAGGGAGCGGAGCGACCGGAGGCCGACACCGGAGGCGCGCCGCGGCCAGGGGGTTGGCGGCTGATCACGAGCCGTCCTCCTGGCGCCGCTCGTCGTGAGCGGGGCGGAAGAGGTCGTGGTGGGCTCTCATCCGGTAGCTGTTGCCCCGGATGTTGACGATGTGGCAGTGGTGCAGCAGGCGATCGATGAGGGCCGCGGCCATGATCTCGTCGCCGAGCACGCCGCCCCATTCCTCGAAGCCCTTGTTGGAGGTGAGCACCGTGGAGGCCCGCTCGTGGCGGGCGTTGATCAACTGGAAGAAGAGCACGGCGCCGTCCTGGTTGATCGGCAGGTAGCCGATCTCGTCCACGACCAGCAAGGCGGGATGGGTGAGCACCCGGAGCCGGCGCGACAGGTTTCCCGCGGCCTTCGCTTCGGTCAGCGACTCGATCAGAGCCGCCAACGTGCCGTAGTAGACCTTGCGGCCCGACTCGGCGGCCGCGATCGCGAGGCTGATCGCCAAGTGGGTCTTGCCTACTCCCGGCGGCCCCAGGAGAATCACATTCTCGGCGCGCTCCAGGAAGCCCAGTTCGTGGAGGCTCTCGATCTGCTCCCGCTTGATGCTGGGCTGGAAGCTGAAGTCGAAATGGTCGAGCGTCTTGACCGCCGGCAGGCGTGACGAGCGCATCGCCGCCTGCAGCCGGCGGTTGTTGCGCAGCACGATCTGGGCGGAAAGCAGCTCCTCGATCGCCTCGGAAGCGGTCACCGCCCCGCTGTCGGCCTGGGCCAGGATGCCGTCCACGGCTTCCAGCGCTCCGGGCATCTTCAGGTCCGCCAGCATCTCTCGCAACCGAGCCCGGCGATCGCCTGCTGGAGCCTTCATCGCACGGCCTCCGAGTACTCCCGCAAGGATCGCCGCTGCACCTGTACCGTCGGCGCCACCAAGCGGCGCCGAGCCGCCGCTTCCTGCTGCCGAGCGCCCAGAGCCCGGTAGGGATGGCTGGCCAGGGGGCGAAGCGCCTGGCGCTCGTCGCGCTCGAAGCGGTCCACCGGACGCTCACCCGTCGTGCCATGCCTCCGCACATTGGCGGTGCCCTCCAGCCAGCGCGAGGCCTGCTCATTCAGGTCGGCGTCGTTTGTGAACGGCCGGCCGTAGAAGAAGCTCTCCCGCACGTACCGGATCGGCCGCTCCACCTTGCCCTTGGTCTGCGCCCGGTAAGGACGGCACGACCGCGGCACGAAGCCCCAGTGGGCCGCGAACCGCAGAAACTCGGCATTCAGCGCCAACTCGCCGCCCGAGGCGCGGTCGTCCGACACGACCACCGCGCGCATCTGGTCGAAGAGGAGCTCCTCCGGCACGCCGCCGAACCGACCGAAGGCGCTCTCGAGCCCCTCGATGAGGACCGGCATCGTCTGCCGGGAGTAGCCGAGCACCACCAGCAAGGCATGCCGACGTCCCCAGGGCAGCCTGAACGTGCCGAAGTCCACCTGGCCCTGATGGCCCGCCGGAGTCTCGAACCGCACCGGAGCCTCCTGCGGCGCCCGCGGCCGAACCTCCCGAACGAAGTCCCTGACCCGGCTGTAGCCGCCGTCGTAACCGGACGCACGCACCTCGTCGAACAGGCGCTTCGCCGACAGCTTGGGGAACTCCTCGAGCCGGACCTCGATCAACTCCTTGTACGGGTCCAGCTTGTGCGCGACCCGAGGCCGCGGCGAGTACCGAGACCCGCCCGACGACAGGTCCCGGTCCAACTGGCCCGACTCGATCCACGCGTGGATCGTCCGCCGATTGATGCCGAACCGCCTCGATAACTCGGCCTTCGAGACGCCTCGCTCCAGGTAGTGCCTCAACTGCATCCTGATCTCCCATCCGTACATCCATCCGTCGCTCCATTGCCGTTGGCGAAGCCAACAGCATCGAACGACGGAGCGGCTACCGCAAACCGCTGACTGTGCAGTTTTCGGTTGCCACGAATGGGAGATTTACAGTTGCCCCCAACACGAAGAAGCGGAAGAGGCCGGAGTCGTCAGTGCCCGTGGGTACGACGATCGCCGGAGCGGGCTGACCGCCCGCCGTCCACCAGTCCGCCCGCACGTCAAAGCGCCCCTTCTGAAGGCAGAGTGTCTCCTCGCCGGCCACACAGGGGCCGCCGGACGCGGGCGGAGGTTCGCGCATCAAAGGCACTTCGCCCGTGAGCCTTCCCCGCCCTCCCGTGACGCGGCGCCAGTGCTCCAGCGCCCGATCGCGGTAGTCCGCGTGCTCGCGGAGCAGCTCGGGGTCGGGCTCCTGCCCGGGTAGCAGGAAGTACACGAACCCCGTGTTGAACACTTTGCGCGACCGGTCCGAAGGCGGGTTCCGCGCCCCGGTCGCGGCGAGGACCTGGTCCATGGTCACGATCTCTTTCTCCGCCGTGTAAGGCCCGTCCCGGTCTTCGCCCACCTGCTCAAGGTTGTGCAGCACGAACATGTCCGGTACTTCGTCGGGGGTCGCCAGCCCCATCAGATAGAGGTCGAGCCATGAGAAGCCGCCCCTCTTGGTCCACCAGCCGCTAGTGGGCGAGAAAGTGCCGTCTCCGTTCTCGCGCCAGTAGGCCCCGCCCATGACCGAACCGTTCCCGGTTCCTCCCGGAGAGAACGGCCCGGGTGTATGCAGCCCCAGCAGCCAATGGCCGGCCCGGTCCCGGAGCGGGGCCCGTTCGCCGCTCTGCCGGTAATCTGCGTAGGCGAGCCAGGTATGGGCGATCTCGTGGACGAAGTACGTCAGGCCCCAATCGTAGGGAGTCTGGCCGCGGTAGGGGCCCTCCGTGTGCCCGTCGTGCACGACGGTGCGGGCCTTCATCCAGACGGGAAACCCCCAAGTGTTCTTCAGCCGGCTCTCGCATGGGGTGGTCGTGTCGTCATCCCTGATCCCGATGCCGTCTACTTCGGCCCTGATGTTCCCCCAGTAACAGCCCGCGAATCCGTGCGCCGGCCCGGTTTCCTGTTGGTCCACGCGGAACTGGCTGTTGAAGGCCATGAAGTCGAACTCGTCACCGAGGACCTCGATGATTCGGCAGGAGACGTCGGCGACGCCCTTGCTTCCGTCCCGGATCATCGGATAGCGGAACACTTCGTACTGCGCGCTGGAAGGTCGGGAATCCGGCCGCGACAGGTCGATTGGCCCGCCCACTCCCGCCAGTCTGACAGCCCCCGGGAACAGACCCACGATACCGTCGCCGAACGCCTCGTCCGGACCGTCGGGCTCGAACCCGTAGTTGAAAGCGATCCGGCCGTCAGCGTGCAGCACGATCTGGAAGTCGAAGGTCTCTTGCGGCCGCCGTCCGTACACGGTGAAGGCCGTGTCCCAGCCGAAGAAGCCGACGACCACACGATCAGGCAGTTTGGAGAGCTGCACGACGCCGCCCAGGTTCGGCTTGTAGAGCGCACTGATTATCGGCGTGATCGCAAGGAGGTTGAACACCTCAGGCATGGTGCCGAACCGCTCAGGCCATCCGTAGTCACTCGGAACTGGCCTGCCGAAAGAGATCAAGCCCGGCCGGGCATAGAAGAAGGAATCCCACTCCTGACCCGCGAAGGGGAACCGGAAGTGCTCCAGTTCCACCTCGATCGGCCCACGCAGTCGCTCAGCGTCGGGCGCATCCTCCTCCCAACCGACCGGCCGCACCTCGCGCGTGTAGCCGCCGTCGGCCGGAGTGAACATCAGGGTCCGGCCGGCCAGGTCCAGCAGGTTCGCGGGGTCCAGGTCCCCTGGCAGGAGTTCCACGAGGATCTGGCCCTCGGAAGTGACGGAGACGCCCGACTGGACCGGCGTGATGGCGATGGGCGGATCCGCCGGCGTTTGAGCAGAACCGCCGCTGCCGAAGATCAACGCCGCGACGAGCCAACCTCCAGATCGCGCTCTGACGCCCCGCAGCAGGCGCTCTTCGCGAGAACCGTACGATTTCATCCGTAAAGGTCTCACTACTCTGCTCTCACTCTGCCGCAGAGTAGCGATCTAAAGCGATCGTTTCACGATCTACCTCAGAGAATACCCGACTGCTACGCGATTCCTCTCCGGATTCCGGTTCACAGCCCGTACCAGTACCGAAGATGGCGGAGGGGGTGGGATTCGAACCCACGGTGGGCGACAAACCCACGCCGGTTTTCAAGACCGGTGCTTTCGACCACTCAGCCACCCCTCCGCGGGGACCTGGCCTCCTAGCCTGACACGATCTCCTCCACCCCGCCGACATACGGCCGGAGCGCCTCGGGGATGCGCACGGAGCCCGACGCCGTCTGGTAGTTCTCCAGCAGGGCGACCAGCGTGCGGCCGACGGCCAGGCCGGAGCCGTTCAGGGTATGGACGTGGCGCAGGGCGCCGCCGCCCTGGGGGCGGTAGCGGGTTTGCACCCGCCGTGCCTGGAACGCTTCCGCGTTGGAGCAGGACGAGATCTCCCGGTAGGTCGACTGGCCCGGCAGCCAGACTTCCAGGTCGTAGGTCTTGGCCATGGCGAACCCCATGTCGCCGGTGCTCAGGCAGACGACCCGGTAGGGCAGTTCGAGTCGCTGGAGCACCTTCTCGGCATGAGCCGTCAGTTGCTCGAGCGCCTCGTGGCTGGCCTCGGCCGCCGTCACCTGCACGAGTTCCACCTTCTGGAACTGGTGCAGACGGATGAGCCCGCGGACATCACGGCCATAGGAACCCGCCTCGGCCCGGAAACAGGGCGTGAGCGCGGCGTACCTGAGCGGCAACTGGTCTTCCTCGAGCACTTCGTCGGCGTGGAGGTTGACCAGGGGCACCTCGCCGGTCGGGATGAGGTAGCGCTCGTCCGGCTGGACCCGGAAGAGATCCTCCTCGAACTTCGGGAGCTGGCCGCTGCCGACCAGGCAGTCCCGCTTCACCAGGAACGGCGGCAGCACCTCGGCGTAGCCGTGCTCCTCGGTGTGAAGGTCGAGCATGAAGGCGGCGAGCGCCCGTTCCAGGCGCGCGCCCCAGCCCATGTACGTCACGAACCGGGCGCCGGCCAGCTTGGCGCCGCGCTCGAAGTCGAGAATGCCGAGTTCGGGGCCGATGTCCCAGTGGTTCCTGGGCTCGAAGTCGAAACGGGGCGGTTCGCCGACGATCCGCTCGACCCGGTTGACCGACTCGTCGGCGCCCACCGGAACGGACTCGTGGGCGATGTTCGGCACCTGGAGCTCGGCCTCGGTCAACTCCGCCTCCGCCTTCTCGACCGCCTCCTCGAGGTGGTCGATGCGGACCTTGAGCCCGGTCATCTCTAGAATGAGATGTTCGGTGTCTTCCTTCTTCGCCTCGCCCTGAGCCTTCAGCCTGCCGATCTCCTGGCCTGCCAACCGCCGGCGATGCCGGAGCTCCTCGAGTTCGGTGAGCGCCTCGCGGCGGCGGCGGTCGCTGGTCGTCCATTGGTCGATCAGCGCGGGGTCGACGCCGCGCGCTTCGACCGCCGCGGCAACCCGCTCGGGTTCGCTTCTGAGCAGTTCTCGGGGCAACATGGCGGTGGCAGTCTTCCAACGTTCGTCCCTCAGGGCAAGGATCGCTAACTGATGACCGACCCAGAGCCAGCCTCGACCTCCAGAGTTCCTCCGGCGCCGACCTGGGCCGCCGCCCTCCCGCCCCTGCTCGCGGGGTTCGCGATGTTCGCCCTGGCCGGCGTCGAGCGCGACCCGCAGGCAGCCGCCGAAAGCCAGTACCTGGCGCTCGCGGCGACGACGGTTCTCCTGGCCGCGGCCGGCGTGGCCCGGCGGCCGTTCGGCGCACCGGCGCTGGCCCTGCCGGTCCTCGCGGTGGTCGCGTTCCTCGCCATCCCGCCCGCCGGCCCCGCCCGCGGCGCGGCGATGGGTGCCCTGCTCTGCCTCGGCCCGGCGGCGCTGCTCGTGGACAGTCTGATCGCCCGGCGCGCCGAGCTGTTCGAGCCGCCCGGCTCGCTCGAACCGGCCCGCCTGTTGCGGCTGGGCGTCCTGCTGGCGGCGGCGCTCATCGGGCTCAACCTTCTCCTTCGGCAGGGAGAGCTGCTCGACGGTTCGACGCTCAGGCTGCTGGTCGTCCTGGTCGCCATTCCGGCCGCGGCGACGGTGATCGTCCTGGTACTGTTCGCTCGTTTCGGCGCTCCGGCCCTGGCGGGGACGGCGGCTCTGCTGCTGGCCGCGGGCGGCGTGCGCTCGAACGTCGTCCTGGTGCTGGCGGCGGCCGCCTGCGCCGACGCCGTCGCGCGCGCCCTCGAGCAGCGCTGGCCGGCGGTGGCGGGCGCGGCCGGTCTGGCGCTCGCCGCCGTGCTCGGTCTCGTCCTGGTCCGCGAGCCCGCCTTCGGGGTACTCATCGCCGCCATGGCCGCGGCGATCGTCTGGCCCCGCTTCGCCTTCGCGATCGTCCTGGTCCTGGCCGGCGCCCTGACCGTGTGGCAGCCGCTGGAAGCGGGCGCGCCCTGGCCCGACGTGTTCGCCGGACTGCCTCTGGTGCTGATCGCGGCGCCGAGCCTGATCGGCAGGGGAAACCTGCAGACAGTGGCCGCGGCCGCGCTGTTGGCCATCGCCGGACTGCGCTTCCTGCCGCCGCAGCAGGCGCTGCTGGCGGCCATCGCCCTTTGGACCGTGCTCTACGCGAAACGGTCGGACGGACTGGCCGCCGATGAACCGCCGGTCGGGCCCTGGCACAGCCTCGCGCTCCGCGGCGACGCCGCCGTGTTCGGCTACTGCCTGCAGGGAGGCCTGCTCGCGTTGGCGACGCTGTCGGCGACCTATCCGTGGCTCCAGCCGGCCCATCTCGAGGATCGGCTGCGCGCCTTCGGACTCGGCGGCGGGCTCGAGCACTGGTTCGCCCTGGGCGGCATTCTCCTGCTCGCCCACGCGTCGGCCGCGCTGGTCCGCAGGACGCCGGCGCCGCGGGTGCTGGTCCTCGCCCTGGCCGCCGTCCTGCTGACGACGGCCGCGCTCGGTGCATGGGACGCCTTCAAGCCCCGGCGGACGTTGCTCAGCTCGCCCCGCCAGGTGCTGACGGCGGACAGCCCCCGCTGGACGGCGCCCGCCGGCGGCTGCGGGAAGCTGATCCTCGACACGGCGGTCGCCAACAGTGCCGGGGTCGCCGCCGGCCAGCCCGTAGCGCATATCGGCGTCGACACCGCCGGGGACGCGGCCACGGGTACCGGATCCGGGGCCGCCATCCTCCGGCACGGCGAGCACACCGGCGAATGGTCGGCCCGCGCGACCGGCGACATCGCCGGTCTGAAGCCCTGGTTGCACTGGGTGGCCACCGGCGAAGGCGAACCGTTCTTCGGCACCCGCTACCGGAGCGAAGTCGACCTGACGCCCTTCTGCGGCAAGGGCGACCTGGTCGTCGTCCGGGAGCCCGGGCTGCCGGAACAGGTGGAACTCACGCTGTTCTTCGCGCTTCAACTCGGCGGGCCTGACGGTTGAAGAGAGGTTGGAGCGAGGCTGACGCCTCGCGCGTTTCGAAGCCGCCTTCGGCGGCAGCGGGTCAGAAGACCCGCGCACCCGGCAGAGGGGCAGCGCCGTCGCTGTCCTACGTCGTACCGACGATCGGCGTCACGGAGCACTTGGAGAAGTGCCTGGCGTCGATCTACCGGGACGGTCAAGACCTCGATGCACCGTCGGAGCTGGTCATCGTGTGGCAGGCCCCGGTGGCCGCGGGCGTCGGGGACGCCGAGGGGTCGGCGCCCCTGCGCGAGCTGTGCGAGCGGATCGCGTCGGCTTGGCCCGGGGCGATCGACGGGCCGCCGCGGATCGTCGAACTCCCCCGCCCCGCCGGTTTCGCTCGCGCGGTGAACGACGGCATCGAGGTCGGCAGCGGCGACTGGATCGCCCTGGTGAACGACGACGTCGTGCTCGAAGCGGGATGGGCGCGACGGCTGCTCGAGGCGGCGGGAGCTGCTTCACGAGTGGCCGCGGCACAGGGGATCAACCTGATGGCCGGTGGCGAGGACGACGGCGAGGCGCCACGCATCGACGGCGCCGGTCTGGCGTGGAACCGGCGCTGGCAGGCGGTTCAGCTTGGCCGCGGGGAAACGGTGGAAGCGACGGAACCCGTGATCGCGGTGCACGGAGTGTCGGCGACCGCGGCGATCTACCTGCGTGGCGCGCTCGCGGCCGTGAACAGCGCGGCCAGCGAACTCAGGCCGTTCGAGGAGCGGCTCGACAGCTACTACGAGGACGTCGAGCTGGCGGACCGGCTGCACGCGGCCGGGTACGGCGCCCTGGTGGTGTCGGCGGCGCGCGCGGAACATGCCGGGGCGCTGTCGAGCCGGACTCCGCGGGCCGCGCGGCGCAGGACACGACGTGTCTACGCGAACCGCCTGCTCGTCCTGGCTCGGCGTCTCGGCCGCGGCTTCTGGCTCAACCTGCCCGTCCTCCTGGGGCGGGACGTCGTCGACGCGCTGAGGCAGCCGGCTACCGCGCCGATGCCGGGGGACCTGGAGCCGCCGGGCATCGTTGACCTGGTGTGCGCCTGGAGCCGGGCGGCCTGGCTGCTGCCGCGATTCGCACACTTCGGTCGTGGCACGGAGGAAAGGAGCGAGGCTGGCGCCTCGCGCGTTTCGACGCCGGCTTCGGCGGCAGCGGGTCAGAGGACCCGCGCACCCGGTGTGCGGCCGGTTCTCTCCGCCGTGGCCCCGCACTGGCATGACGAGGAGCACCTCGCCGAGCTGGTGCGGGACTGGCCCGACGACGCGCGCTTCGAGTTGATCGTCGTCGACAACGGATCGGACGACGATCCGGGCGAACTGGCGGCCAACCGGTCGAACGTCCGCGTCCTGGATCCCGGCCGCAACCTGGGGTTCGGAGCGGCGGTGAACCGTGGGGCCGCCGAGGCCGGCGGCGACCTGATCCTGATCCTGAACACGGACGCCGTCCCGGAACCGGGGGCGCTGGACACCCTGGTCGAGGCCATGGCGAAGCATCCCGACGCCGCCGGCCTCGCGCCCCGGCTGCTCGGCGCGGACGATGCCACCCAGGCGGCCTGGCAGCTTCGGCGCCTGCCAACGTTTCGCACCCTGATCGGCTACTGCTGCTTCGTGGAGCCCACGCCGGCGCCGGAACCGGCTGCCGGCGCGGCCGTCGAACAGCCGGCGGCATGCGCGCTGCTGCTCCGGCGGTCCGCGTTCGAGAACGCGGGCGAGATGGACGAACGCTTCTGGCCCGCCTGGTTCGAAGACGTCGACCTGGCGCGCCGGCTCGCCGACCAGGGCGAACGGGTGCTGTATTGGCCGAAGGCCGTCTTCCGCCACGGCCTCGGCGCATCGGTGCCCCGGCTGGGCTACGGCGCGTTTCTTGCCGCGTACTACCGGAACCTGGACCGCTACGCCCGCAAGCACCATGGTCGCGGCGCCGCTCTGCTGCTGCGTGCCGTGCTGGCTGGCGCGGCGGTGATGCGTATCGTCCTGTTGCCATTGCGGTGTCCAGGGCGCGCGCGGGGGCGCGGCGAGGCGTTCGGCGGGCTTTGGCGGCTGGCGGCGGCGGCTGTGACGGGTTGGAGGACAAGGTGAGCGATGGAAGGAGCGAGGCTGGCGCCTCGCGCGTTTCAAAGCCGCCTTCGGCGCAGTTCCACCGGGGGTCAGAAGACCCCCGGCCCCGGACCCGCGCACCCAGTGTGATCGCTATCTGCACCGTTACCTGGAACGACGCAGAGAATCTGCCGCGGTTCTTCGAGGCGCTCGCGGAGCTTCAGGGGCCCGCGTTCCGGCTGATCGTCGTCGACAACGCGAGCAGCGACGGCACGGTGGAGGCGCTGCGCGGGCACGCCGGGACGGCCGGCTTCCCGGTCGAGGTGATCGCCCTCGACGAGAACACCGGCTTCGCCGGCGGCCTGAACCGGGCGCTCGCGAGCGCGTTCGCGAGCGACCCGCAACCCGAGTGGGTGCTGAGCCTGAACGCGGACGCCTGGCCGGCGCCGGATTACGCGGAGCGGCTGATCGAGAGCGCGCGGCGGTTCACGACTGCCGAGAGACCCGTCGGCGCGGTCACCGGGCGGCTGTTGCGAGCGGACTGCCGGCCAGAAGGCCGGCGCACCGACAGGGGCGCCGACAGGGGTGCCGACCATCGCGTCATCGACGCCTGCGGCATGGCTCTGACCCGAAGCTGGCGGCACGTCGATCGCGGCTCCGACCAGATCGACCGCGGCCAGCACGCGGTCACCGAACGGGTGTTCGGCGGCACCGGCGCCGCGACGCTGTTCCTGGGGGCGGCGCTCCAGGACGCGGCGGTCGAGGGCCGCGTGCTGGACGACGACTTCCACTCGTACCGGGAGGACGCCGAACTCTGCTTCCGGCTGCAGGAACGGGGCTGGCAGGTGCTCTACGAACCGAGGGCCCACGCGGTCCACCGCCGAGTCAACCTCGCCCGGCGCCGGCGGCGGATGTCGCCGGAGGTCAACTTCCATTCTCTCAAGAACCGCTACCTGCTGCAGTACTACCACCGCTCGCTCGCCGATCTGCCGCGCACCTTCCTGGCGACCGCGCTCCGCGAGCTGGGCATCGTCGCCTACGTCCTGCTTCGGGAACGGTCGTCGCTGGCCGCCTGGGGATGGCTCTGGCGCCATCGCAGCCGCCTGCGGGAACGGCGCCGCCTCATCCGGTCCCGCCGCCTCGTCCCTGGCCGCGCGGTCGCACGCTGGTTCGGGCGCGCCGCCCTGCCCGCGGACCCGGAGCGGCCCCGGATCCTGATGCTCGGCAGCCGCGGCATCCCCGCCAACTACAGCGGTTACGAAACGATGATCGAGGCGCTGGCGCCGCGGCTGGCCGAGCGCGGCTGGCGGGTGACCGTGTACTGCCGCTCCCACTACGTGGACCGGCGGCTGCGCTCCCACCGCGGCGTGGAACTCGTCGTCCTGCCCACGCTCAGGACGAAGTACGGCGACACGCCGGTGCACACCCTGCTCTCCTGCCTGCACGCCACGCTGTTCGCGCGCGGGGCGCGGGCCGCCCTGGTCGTGAACGGCGCCAACGCGGTCTTCCTGCCGCTGCTGTGGCCGCGGCGCATCGGCACGGCCCTGCACGTCGACGGCATCGAGAAGCGGCGGGCCAAGTGGGGCTGGCCGGGACGCCTGGTCTACGCCGCCTCCGAGCGGCTCGCCTGCCTGCTGCCCGGCGTGACGGTGACTGACGCGGACGTGATCGCCGCTCACTACCGCGCCCGCTACCGGCGCAAGTCGACGATGATCCGCTACGGCGTCGAACCCGAACCCCTGCCGGGCCATCCGATCCTCGACGAGCTGGGCCTCGAACCCCGCGGCTACTTCCTCTATGTCAGCCGGTTCGAGCCGGAGAACAACCCGCATCGGGTGGTCGCGGCCTACCGCAAGGTCGGAGGCGACGTGCCCCTCGTGATGGTCGGCGACGCGCCCTACGCAAGCGACTTCATCGCCGCGATGAAGCGCGACGCCGACCCGCGGGTGCGATTCCCGGGAACGGTCTTCGGCGAGGGCTACCGGGGCCTGCTGTCGTCCGCGCTGGCGACGGTCCACGCCACCGAGGTCGGCGGCACGCACCCGGCGCTGGTCGAGGCGATGGGCTACGGCAACTGCGTACTGGTCAACGACGAACCGGCCAACCGCGAAACGGCGGGCGACGCGGGCGTCTACTTCGAGGTCGAGGACGAGGCCTCGCTGGTCGCCGCCTTCGAGCTCGCCCGCGCCGATCCGCCGCGGGCCCGCGACCACGGCAGGCGGGCGGCGCGCCGCGCGGCCGAGGAGTACAACTGGGACCGCGTGGCGGACGAGTACGAGGAGCTCTTCCGGCGTCTCTCGAACCGCTAGGAACGTGCGCGGACCGCGCTAGACTCCCGGACAGCTTCCGCGAGCCGGAGTCATGCTCAAGCAGCGCGTTCGCCTACAGACTGCCCTGATCCTGGCTCTCGACCTCTCCCTGGTCGCGGCCGCGTTCTTCCTCGCCTACTGGATCCGCAGCGGCCTCTTCCCGCTCGTGCTGCCGGGGCTCTACCCGCAGCCGCTCTATCCGTTGAGCGACCACCTGCCGCTGCTGCCGCTGGCCCTGGTGACCTGGGGGGCGCCGCTCGTCTTCACGCGGCGCTACCGCTCGCACCGGACGGCCGATCTGAAGACGGAAGGGACCGCGATCCTGAAGGTGGCGGCGATCGCCACGCTCCTCACGCTGTTCGCCGTCTTCGTCCTGCGGCTCGACCAGCTCCTGATCCAGGACAGCCTCAGCAGAACCTGGCTGCTCCTGTTCACCGGTCTCGCCTTCCTGCTGCTGCTGGCGGACAAGATCGCGTTGCGCCTGGTCTCGCGCGACATGCGGCGGCACGGGCTGAACCAGCGGACGGTGCTCATCGCGGGCGCGCCGGAAGCCGCCGCGCAGCTCGCCGAATCGATCGAGGACCACCCCCATTGGGGTCTCCAGATCATCGGCCTGGTCCATACCGGCGGCAGCCCCTCCGAAGAAGCCAACGGGAACGTGCTGGGCAGCATGGACGACGTGCTGCGCATCGTCTCGGAACACGTGGTCGACGACGTGTTCTTCACCGTCACACCCCACGAACTGCCGGCGCTCAAGGACATCATCGACGGCCTGCAGGAACAGGGCATCCGGACCCGCATCGCGCTAGATCTGCTGCCGCCGGTCCACACCAAGGTCGACCTCGAGTACCTGGACGGGCGGCCGGTCGTCACGCTGTCGCCGGCGCCCTCGAACTTCCTCCTCCTGCTGTTCAAGCGCGCCTACGACTTCAGCATCGCCGCCGCCCTTCTGGTCATCAGCCTGCCCGTGATGCTGATCCTGGCGCTGCTGATCAAGGCGACCTCGTCCGGCTCCGTGCTCTACCGGCAGACCCGCTGCGGTCTGAACGGCCGCCGCTTCACGATGTACAAGCTCCGCACGATGGTTGCTGACGCCGACCAGCGGAAGCGCGAACTGGAGCACCTGAACACGATGGACGGCCCCGCGTTCAAGATGCGCGGCGACCCGCGGATCACCCCGCTCGGCCACTACCTGCGCAAGTTCAGCCTGGACGAGCTGCCGCAGTTCTGGAACGTCGTGCGGGGCGACATGAGCCTGGTCGGCCCGAGGCCGCTCGAGGAGAAGGAGCCCTACACGCGGCGGCAGCGGCGGCGCCTCTCCATGAAGCCTGGCATCACCTGCCTGTGGCAGATCAGCGGCCGCAACGACCTCGACTTCAACCGCTGGATGGAACTCGACCTGGAGTACATCGACACCTGGTCGCCGCGACTCGACTTCGTGATCCTGCTGAAGACGATTCCGGCGGTGCTCAGCCGGCGCGGGGCGTCGTAAGCGGAGCCGGCCTGCGGCCGGCGCGCCTTCCTGCCGCCTTCGGCGGCCAGCCGGCGAGGGCGCCGGCGCACCCAGTCAGCTAACGACGGGCAGGGCGGCCTTGCCGGTGCGGCGGCCCCGGTAGCTGTCGTCCTCGTAGGCGAGGCAACAGAGCAGGCGGCCGCACTGGCCGGAGATCTTCGACGGGTTCAGGCTCAGGCCCTGACGTTTCGCCATCTGGATCGATATGGGCCGGAAACCGTCGAGCCAGGTCGAACAGCACAGCGTTCGGCCGCAGATGCCGACGCCGCCGAGGAGGCGTGCCTCGTCGCGCGGCCCGACGTGCACGAGACGGACCTGGGCCTTGAAGCGGGACTTCAGGTCGCGCAGCAACTGCCGGAAGTCGACGCGCCGATCCGCCGTGAAGTAGAACGTCGCGTTGCGGCCGTCCAGACTGAAGTCGACCCGGGACACCTTCATCTCGAGGCGGAGCGCTCGGGCCCGCTCCCGGCAGAAAGCCCTGCCGCGCACCTCGTTCGCCAGTTGCTTCTCCCTCGCCGCGCGGTCGGCGTCGTCGGCCCGTCGGATGACGGAGCGCGCGCTCGACTTCTGACACGGCTTGAACACCGGCATGGGGGACTTCTCGACCCGGCCGTAGGCGGGACCCGGCTTCATCGACACGATGACCTCGTCCCCGCGGGCGAGCAGTTCGCCGCCGGTGCTGCAGAGCGTCAGGTTCGTCTCCTCGCCGAAGCGGACGCCGACGTACGTGTCCTCGACGGCCGTGGACTGACCCGCGAAGCTGCAGCCAGCGCAATTCATGGCGGCGGTCCGACTCCGGCGCCCCCGTCGAGCACCCTCCGCCCGATGTCCGAGCGCATCGCCTTCGACGGCCAGCGGATGAGCGCGGCCGCTCCGTAGGCCCGTGCGAGCGCCTGCCCGAGGTCCTCCCCCACCGCGCAGACGTTGAGGACACGGCCGCCCGTGGCGATCACCGCGTCTCCGTTACGACCGGTGCCGGCGTGGAAGACGACCACGCCTTCGCGGGCGCGGGCGTCCTCGATGCCCTCGATCGCGTCTCCCGCCGACGCCTTCCCGGGGTAGCCCCGGTTGGCCAGCACGAGGCAGGCGGAAGCGCCGGCGCGGAAGGCGAGTTCCGGGCGCCCGAAGTCGCCGCCGGCGCCGGCGAGGAACAGGTCGACGGGGTCCTCGTCCAGGCGCAGCAGCAGCGCCTGCGCCTCCGGGTCACCGAGCCGGGTGTTGAACTCGAGCACCTGCGGGCCGTCCGGACTCATCATCAGGCCGGCGTAGAGGACTCCCGAGAAGGGCGTGCCGTCCGCCGCCATGCCGGCCACGGTGCGCTCCATCACGTCGCCCATGATCCGGTCGACTTCGCCGTCCGAGACGATCCCGGCCGGGCTGTGGGCGCCCATGCCGCCGGTGTTGGGCCCGGAGTCGCCGTCGCCGATCCGCTTGTAGTCCTTGGACGTCGCGAGCGGCAGCACCCGGGTCCCGTCGCAGAAGCCGATGAAGGAAACCTCCTCCCCGGGCACGAAGGGCTCGATCAGGATGCGGGCGCCGGCGTCGCCGAACCGACGCTCCACGAAGAACTCGTCCAGCGCGGCCTCGAGCTCCGCGGGCGTCGAGACGATCAGGACGCCCTTGCCCGCGGCCAGACCGTCCGCCTTGAGCACCGCCGGCAGCCCGAAGCGCTCGGCCGCCCTCCGCGCGCTGTCGCGGTCGTTGGTGACTTCGAAGTCGCAGGTCGGCACGCCGTGGCGGCGCATGAACTCCTTGGCGAAGACCTTGGAGCTCTCGAGGCGCGCCGCCGCCCGGGTCGGGCCGAAGATCGCCAGGCCGCGCTCCCTGAAGGCGTCGACAACGCCGAGCGAGAGCGGCACCTCGGGGCCGACCACGGTGAGGTCGATCCCGCGTTCGGCGGCGAACCGGGCCAGGCCGTCGATGTCCATGACGTCGAGCGCGACGCTCTCGCCGCATTCCTCGGTGCCGGGACTGCCGGGCGCGCAGTAGAGCTCGGTCTCCGGCGAGCGTTCCCGGATGAGCCAGCAGAGGGCGTGTTCACGCCCGCCGTTGCCGATGACCAGGACTCTCAGGGCGCCGCCTCCAGGATCGCCGCCTCGACTTCCTCGATCATCGCGTCCGGAGTGGAGGCGCCGGCGGTGACGCCGACGGTGCGACACTCCTCGAACCAGGTTCTCCGCAGGTCGCCCGAGTCGTGGACGAGGTGGCTCCGGGGCTCGATCTCCCGGCAGATCTCCCACAGGTGACGCGTGTTCGCGCTGTGCCGGCCGCCGACGACGACGATGCAGTCGATCTCCGGGTCCTCCGCCATGGCGCGCGCCGCGTCCTGGTTCTCCTTCGTCGCGTAGCAGATGGTGTCCGCTCGCTCGGCCTCCGCCGCGCGCGCCTCGATCGTCCGCGCGACCTGCTCGTACTCCTCGCTGTTCAGCGTGGTCTGGTAGAAGATCTTGACCTTCGGGTGGCGCTCGAAATCCAGCCGCGCGACATCGGCCTCGGTCAGCACGACGTCGTACGCCTCCGGGTCGAGATCCCGGGTGTAGCCGATCACCTCGCGGTGCCGCCGGTCGCCGATGAAGACGAGGTGGTAGCCCGCCTCGAGCGCCTGCCGGGCCTCTTCGTGGACGTCGTAGACGAAGGGGCAGGTCGTATCGACGACCAGCAGGCCCCGTTCCAGCGCCTGCCGGTGAAACGAGGGCGGCACGCCGTGCGCCGAGAAAACGATCGTCCCGTTCTCGACCTCGTCGAGCGCGTCCGCCGTGCCGAAGCCGAGCTGGACGAGGTCGGAGACGACCCGCTCGTTGTGGACCAGTTGACCCAGGATCTGCCCACGCCGTCCGCCCGCGGCCAGTTGGCGCACCGTGCGAT
This sequence comes from Candidatus Multivorans sp., assembly GCA_965220845.1. GTDB lineage: Bacteria > Acidobacteriota > Thermoanaerobaculia > Multivoradales > Multivoraceae > Multivorans. The sequence goes on along the minus strand of CBDCRA010000005.1, from coordinate 548,489 downwards.
CGGCGATCCGCACACCGGCGCAGAATCCGTACTTCTCGGCGCGCCTAAGGGTCAGCGGACCCGTCATTCACTCTTCCGCCTGTATTCGAACCGACCGACCATCCGGTCGGAGAGGACCGCATCCTAGCAGTGAGAGAAGAGGCCTACGGCTTCGCGTACTCGAACCGCGCCGCCGAGTTGCCCGGCGTCGCGCCCGGTTCCAGCGCAACCTCGACCCACTCGTCGCCCCTGCGGAAGATCATCGACTCTCCGAGCGTCGCCCGCCAGCCCGCCGCCTGCGCCTCGCGTAGCAACCACTCCCGCGCAGCAGGAGCGCCCAACGGCAGGAGCAGTCCGACGTACTCGGCGGTAACGGGCTCGCCTTCTTCCGTCGCCACGTCGCCGAAGTCGACCACCGTGGAAGTGTCCGGAACGGGGAAGCCGTCCGGGAAGGCGCCGGGTATCCGGCCGCGCACCGCCACCTCCGGCGCCCGCTGCTCCTGTTCGTCCTCCTCCGGCCTGAGAACGGAGTCCGCCGGCTGTCCCACCGCCACGGTTTCCAGGTCGTTCTCGTCGAGGGCGGGCGGGTCGGACGGGACCCCACAGGCCCAGCCGGCTGCGAACGCAAGAAGAGCAACGCAAGCGGGCGCGAACCGCGAGACGCGGAGACCGATCTGCAACGGCGGGTTCCCGGTTCAGTCGGCGATGACGTGCAGCGGCCGGCCGGGGGAAGCGGCAACGCGCTCCGGCGGCAGGTCGTGCGGGATCTCGATCTTGCACTCGCAGACTTCCTGCTGGCGCGCGGCCAGATCGGCGAGGCTGTAGTTGCACAGGATGGTCTCGACCGCCTCCTTGACGCTGAGGAACACCTCGCGGATAGCGCAGTGCTTCGGTCCCACGCCGATCGTGCAGGGCTGGGCGAGGATGTGGTCGATCGAGGTCGTGTGTCCTTCCAGCGCGACCAGGATGTCGTGCATCGAGATGTTCTCGGCCGGTCGGCCCAACAGGTGGCCGCCCTGGGGACCGCGGTTCGAGCGGATCAGGTGGTCCCGGGCGAGGGCCGCCAGGATCTGGCGCAGGTAGGGTTCCGGAATGCCCTGATTCACGGCGATCTCGTGACTGGGCACCGGACCGCCGTCCGCATGCATCGCCACGTACAGCATGGCGCGGATGCCGTACTCACCCTTGGTGGAGATCTTCATTGCGCAAGCCCCGCCATCAAGCAGTGTAGCAGCGCCTGGTGCTTCCTACTTCGGCAGATAGTCCAGAACCTCGTCCAACGAGCCGATGTCGCCACCCGCAGGGTTCAGCCACAGCGCCTCGAGGCCGGCCGCCAACGCTCCTTCGCGGTCCTCGATCTTCGCGTCGCCGACGTGGAGCACGGAGGCCGGCTGAAGCTCCAGCTCCCGGCAGGCGGCGAGGAAGATCGGCTCGGCCGGTTTCGCCGAGCCCACTTCCTCCGAACAGACAACGGCGTCGAGGTAACCCCGAAGCCCGAGGTTGGCGAGCACCCGCGGCAGACGCCGGTCCCAATTGCTGGTGACCGCGACGCGCAGGCCCCGGCGACGCAGCTCCGAGAGGACCTTCCGGCATCCGGGCCGGAGTTCCCAGGCGTCGGCGCGTTCGAAGCGAGCGAACAGTTCCGCACCGGCGAAGGGTCCCGGCGCTTCCCGCTCGAGCAGGAGACACATGCGCTCCAGCAGGTCGCCCCAGAAACCGCGAGCTCCGTTCGGATGGCTGTTGTACCGGTCCTCGCCGCGGGCGAGGCGGCACTCAAACTCCTTCCAGGCGGTCAGGAAGCCCCGCTCGATGTCGGCGGCTGAGAGTTCGAGACCGTGGCGGGCGAGGACTTCGGCGTAGATCTCGCCGCGCCGAGGGCAGGCGATCAACGTTCCGGTCGCGTCCAGCGAGACGCCCCGGAGCCGCGGACGGCCGTCGCGACGCGCGGCGACCGGACTCTCTCCCCGGCGCCCGTTCAAGAGAAACCGTACCGGCGGGCGAAGAAGTAGAAGGCCGCGACGACGAGGGAATGGCTGATCTCGCCACTGGCGATGCGTTCCGGAACTTCCCGCAGCGGCACGTGAACGACCTCGAGTTCTTCGCTGCCGTCCCCGATCGGGTCGCCGGTGTGGATCAGGTCGCGGGCCAGCCAGAGCGAGCAGACGTTGTCCAGAATCGCGGGGTTCGGTTCGACCTCGCCGAGCCATTCGATCGTTCCCGCCCGGTATCCGGTCTCCTCGTGGAGCTCCCGCGCGGCGGCGACTCCCCCATCCTCGCCCGGCTCGACGATGCCGCCGGGAATCTCCAGCGACTCGGCGGCGCGGCCGAAGCGCCACTGGCGGATGAACACGACCGTCGCGCCCGTGCCGTGCGCCCCGGGGTCCGCCTCGATCAGCGGAATCACGTTGACCCAGTCCGCCGACCGCAGGACGACCGCCTGACGCCGGTCGGCGCCGGCGCGCAGCTCCTGCGCCTCGAGCTGGAGAAGCGGGTGGTCGAACTCGGTGCGCGCGGCCTCGACCCGCCAGGGACGGACCTTCATCCAGACCTCAACGTCCTAGTCCTCCCGCTCGAAGGGTGGACGGAGGTACTCGAAGCGCAGGACGCGGATGGCCCGCCCGCTGAAGAAGATGAGGACGGCGATGCCGGCGCCGCTCGACAGCGCCATCAGCCAACTGAAGTCGCGCCAGAGCATGACGATCCCGATCGTGAGTCCACCCACGACGATGGCCGCCGCCAGCAGGCGGACGGCGGTCCGGTCGAACGTCGGCGGCCGGACGAGCGTCGGGGCGTCGTCTGGGGTTTCCGGCATCTCCCGGGGAGCTTATGCCGTGTCGAGCCTGGCTAGGCTGGCCGCCACGACGCGGTCGGCATCGAGCCGCTCCATGCAGGCGAAGTCGCCGCGGCTGCAGGTGCGGCGCCAGCACGGCTGGCAGTCCAGCGGCTGATCGAGCTGCACCGCGGCCGACCGCGGCCCATAGGGACCGTTTCGGGCAGGATCGGTCGGGCCGAAAACCGAAACGCAGGGAACGCCCAGGGCCGCAGCCAGGTGGGCGGGACCGGAGTCGCAGCCCAGGAACAGTGCGGCGCGCCGCAGCAGCGTCGCCAGTTCGCGGAGGTCGGTCGGCGGCGCCAGCAGGACGCGGCAGCCGTCCCCGGCGACCGCGACGATCTCCTCGGCCGCCCGTCGCTCCTCTTCGCCCGCCCAGGCGACGACGACCGGCAGGCCGCGCTCGCTCCCGAGGCGCCGGACGGCCGCCGCGAAGTGCCGCGGAGGCCAGTGCTTCGTGCGCCAGATCGTTCCGGGCGACACCGCCGCGTAGCGGCCATCGCTCAGACCATGACGCTCGAGGAAAGAGAGGGGCCCGGGCTCGGCGTAGTCGGGCAGCCGCCACTCCGCGACCGGGTGCTCGTCGACAACCAGGCCCGAAGCGCTCAGCAGGGCCAGATTGCGGTCGACGACGTGCCTCACGCCCAGGCCGACGGCAAAACGCCGGTTGAGGAACAGGGCGTTCAGTTCGCGGCTGCCCATCGCCGGACCGCCGCGGAAGCCGACCCGTTCCCCGGCGCCGCTCCACCAGGCGACCAGGCCGCTCTTCGTGAGGCCCTGGACGTCGACCGCGACGTCGTACCGGCAGCTCCTGAGTTCGCGGCGAAAGCGCCTGAGCGCGTCGAGATGGGCGCCGATGCCGCGGGTCCGTCGCGGATACAGGTGGAAGCGGTCGACGCCGGTGTAGCCACGCAGCAGGGTCGCGGCCGGTTCCTGGATGGCCCAGCCGATGAACGCGTCCGGATGAGCGCGGCGGAGCGCCGACGCCACCGGAGCCGCATGGAGGCAGTCGCCGATCGCGGAAAGGCGAACGAGCAGGACGCGGAGCGGCCGGCGCGGTTTCTGCTCCGTGGCGGTCATCCGGCCAGAGCATAAGGGGCGGCGCCATCCCGCGCCGCGGGCTGCTATCATTCGCCGCCTTGCCTGTCGGGGCGTGGCGCAGTCTGGTAGCGCACCTGCCTTGGGCGCAGGGGGTCCTCAGTTCAAATCTGGGCGCCCCGATATCGCTCGCTAGCCCGGACCTCGGCTAACCTGTCGCTGTCGCTTTCGCCTGCCTGTAGCTCAGCTGGATAGAGCGGCGGCCTTCTAAGCCGCGGGTCGGGGGTTCGAGTCCCTCCAGGCAGGCCAGATCGTTGAGAGTTCGGTTTGAAGATGTCTGGTGGATGTAGCTCAACCGGTAGAGCGCTTGATTGTGGTTCAAGTGGTTGGGGGTTCAAGTCCCCTCATCCACCCCATCCCGATTCCGAAACCGTTCCGTTCGCGCGCCCGTAGCTCAGCTGGATAGAGCGACGGCCTCCGGAGCCGTAGGTCAGGGGTTCGAATCCCTTCGGGCGCACCACGGCACCCCGCTAGAGCACTTCGAGCGGGGCGTAGCGGCGGACGAGCTTCCGCTTGCCGGCCTTGTCGAAGAACACGGTCAGCTTCGCGTTCTCACCGTCTCCGTCGAGCTGCAGAACGACGCCCTTGCCTAGGGTCGCATGGCGCACGACGGCGCCGGGCCGCAGGACGCCGGCGATGCGTTCGGTCGGCGGCTTCCGAACGCGCCGGGAGGGAGACCCTGCCCGGAAGGACCCACCTCCGCCGGCGCGGTCGGCGCCGAAGTAGCTGCGCACGCCGGCGGTCTGCGGGCCGCCCCAGAGTTCCGTGCTGCGTGTGGTTTCGACGAGTTCCTCCGGCAGGTCGGCGAGGAAGGGCGACGGCTGCTGGTCCTGGAACTGTCCGGCGACCATCCGGCGACGGCAGCCGCTAAGGAGCAGCCGCTGCTCGGCCCGGGTCATGCCGACGTAGAACAGCCGCCTCTCCTCCTCGATGTCCCGCGCCGCGAGGCCGGCGTGGAAGTGCGGGAGCAGGCCGTCCTCGAGACCGGTGACGAAGACGGCCGGGTACTCGAGTCCCTTGGCGCTGTGCAGCGTCATGAGGGCGACGCCCAGCTCGGCGTTCAGGCCGTCCGTGTCGCTGACCAGGGAAACGTAGTCGAGGAAGTTCACCAGCGGACTGACGGCCGGCTCGACCGCTTCCGGCCCCTCGTCAAAGAGAGTCGCCTCGCCGGCTTCGGGGCTCTCTCCGTCGGCGGGAACGGCGGCGATCCTCGCCGGAACGCCGCTCAGGCCGTGAAGGGTCTCGAAGTCGTGGGCCGACGACACGAGCTCGTTCAGGTTCTCGAGCCGTTCCTGGGCCTCGTCGTCGCCCTTGCCGTAGAGCGCCTCGAAGCCGGCGGCGACGATCGTGCCGCGCACGAGTTCGGCCAGGGGCTGACGCTCCGCCTCTCCGCGCAGCGCCTCGACGAGGCCCTTGAAGTTCCGGACCGCGCGCAGGCTGCGGGCCGGCAGCTCCTGCAGGGGATCGAGGCGGATCGCGTCCCACAGCGAGTTGCCCATCCCGGCCGCGCGCTCGAGCAGCACCTCTTCGGTCCTGCCGCCGATGCCCCGCCGCGGCTGGTTCAGGATCCGGCGCAGGGAAAGGTTGTCCTGCGGGTTGGCGATGACCCGCAGGTAGGCGATCAGGTCCTTGACCTCGGCGCGCTCGTAGAACCGGATCCCGGCGACCAGGCAGTAGGGGATCTCGCCGCGCAGCAACTGGTCCTCGATCGCCCGGGTCTGCGCGTTCGTCCGCACCAGCACCGCCATGTCCCCGAACTCGAACCCCTCCGTGCGGAGTTCCGCCAACCGTCCCACGACCCAGCGCGCCTCGTCCTCGTGGTCGCCGGCGTAGAAGAGCTCCAGCGGCTCGCCGGCGCCCTTGTCCGTCCACAGGGTCTTGCCCCGGCGCTGTTCGTTGCGCGAGATGACGGCGCCCGAAGCGTCGAGGATGTTCTGGGTCGAGCGGTAGTTCCGCTCCAGCTTGCGGACCCCGCCGCCCGGGAAGTGCTTCTCGAACCGCAGGAGGTTGTCGAGTTCGGCCCCGCGCCAGCCGTAGATGCTCTGGTCCTCGTCGCCGACCGCGGTCAGGCCCGAGACGGAACCGTCCGGGTCGATCACCAGGTTCTTGACGAGTTCCAGTTGGGCCGTGTTCGTGTCCTGGAACTCGTCGACGAGCAGGTGGCGGAAGCGCCCCCTGACCTGCGCGCCGACTTCCTCGTCGTCGCGCAGCAGGCGCACGGCGAGCGCGATCAGGTCGTCGAAGTCGACGCCGCCCGTACGCCGCAGCTCGGCCTGGTACCGGCGGAACACGAGGGCGACATGACGGTCGAAGAAGTCCTCGGCCTCCTTCTCGAAGGCCGACGGCGTGAGCAGGCGGTTCTTCGCGCCGCTGATCCGCCCCTGCACCGCGCGCGGCTGAAACACCTGTTCGTCCAGGTTCTCGGCCTTGAGCGACGCCTTGATCAGCCGCAACTGGTCCGGCGCGTCGACGATCGCGAAGTCCGGACGCAGACCGACCCGGTCGCCGTAGCGCCGCAGCAGGCGGACGCAGAAGCGGTGGAAGGTGCCGACGAAGACGTTGGCATTGCCGCCGACCAGGTCGAGCGCCCGGCCGCGCATCTCGTCCGCGGCCTTGTTCGTGAAGGTGACGGCCGCGATCCGCCACGGCTCGACGTTCCGCTCGGCGATCAGCCAGGCGATCCGGTACGTGATGACCCGGGTCTTCCCCGATCCCGCGCCGGCGACGACGAGCAACGGGCCGCCGTCGTGGGTAACCGCCCCGAGTTGTTCCGGGTTCAGCCGGGAACGGAAGTCCACGCCGTCACCGGGGCCGGCGCTTGATGTTCTTCTGGCGCGCGCGCCCCACCGCGAGCGACTCTTCGGGCACGTCTTTCGTGATCACCGATCCGGCGCCGGTGTAGGCGCCGGCGCCGACCTCGACCGGCGCCACCAGGATGCAGTCGCTGCCGACGAAGGCGCCTTCGCCGATCACCGTGCGGCTCTTCTTCCTGCCGTCGTAGTTGCAGGTGATGACCCCGGCGCCGATGTTGGCGCCGGCGCCCACCGAAGCGTCGCCAAGATAGGCGAGATGCGACGCCTTGACTCCGGGACCCAGCGTCGCCTTCTTGACCTCCACGAAGTTGCCCACCTTGGCGCCGTCCTCGAGCACGGCCTCCGGGCGCAGACGGGCGAAGGGACCGATCGTGCAGTCGGCGGCGACGCGCGCGCCGTCGAGCACCGAGTAGGGCAGCACCTCGACGCCGTCGGCGAGAACGCAGTCGCGGATCCAGGCGCCGGTGTGGACGGTGCAACCGCTCCCCACGCTGGAGGCGCCGAGGAGAGTCACGTTGGGATGCAGTACCGAGTCGGCGCCGACCGTCACGCCGGCATCGATCCAGGCGCTCTCCGGGTCGAGAACCGTGACGCCGGCGGCAAGCAGGGCATCGACGCTGCGCCGGTAGAAGACGCGCTGAACGGCAGCGAGGTCGGCCCGCGACTCGACTCCCAGCACCTCCGAGGCGTCTTCGACCCGGACCGTCGCCACCGGCTGCTCGCGAGCGGCGGCCGAGACGGCATCCGTCAGATGGAACTCGCCCCCGGCGTTGGCGGCGTCGGCCTTGTCGAGCCAGTCGAAGATCTCCGGAACGGGGAGCGCCCAAGGACCGGCGTTGTGGCCGGCGTCGACCGTGCGAAGCGCTTGCGTTTCGTCATCGGCGGCCGCCAGGCTGCCCCAGCCGGCGGCGGCGGCATCGAGCAGGGCTCGCAGGGTTTCCGGACGGACCAGGGGCGCGTCGCCCGGGAGGACAAGGGCGAGCCCCTCGAAGCGCAGGGATTCGCGAGCCATCGACAGCGCGTGCCCCGTGCCCCGCTGCTCCGCCTGCTCCACCCAGACGATGTCGCCCGCGCTCCCGTCCTCGCTCTCGAGCACCGCCCGGACCTCGTGCGCCCCGCTACCTGTGACGACAACGATCGGAGCGCAGCCCACGTCGCGCGCGGCCTGAACGACCCAGGACAGGAGCGGCCTGCCGCCCGCGCGGTGAAGGACCTTCGGCTGTTCCGAACGAAGCCGCTTGCTGTGACCGGCGGCGAGAATGACGGCCGCGACGGTGCTGGAGGTCATCCTCCGTCGCTGTGGTCATGGACGAGGCTCAGGAAGCGCTCGTCTTCGTTGAGGGAATCGAAGTCCGTGTCGTGAAACGCCCGCACCCGGTTCGTCGGATCCAGTTCGACCGCCTTCGCGAGCGAATCGAGCGCGGACTCCGATTCGCCCAGCAGGGCGCGGATACAGGACGCGAGGTAGACGAAGCGGCCGTCCCTGGTGCGCGACCCCGCCGTGCAGATCTTCAGGGAGGCCTCCAGGTCGCCGTCGTTCCGGGCCATGACCGCCTCGATGAACGCGTCGTTGCCCTTCCCGTCCTTCGCTGCCTCGGCCCGGCCGCATGCCGTGAGGTAGTCCCTGGCGCGGCTCGTGAGCCGGCTCTCAGCTCCCGCGGCGATCACCGCCTCGAACTCGGTCCGGGCTTCAGCGACCCGATCCCCGTGGAACAGCTCGATCCCGGCTTCGAGCTTCTTCAACGCGGCGTCCGCCGCCTCCGAACCAGCCTCACTGCTCGCCATCCACTACCTCCGACTCGACGCCTACCGACCATTCGGCCTACCAACCATTTGGAACGGGCAACCCTAGCGCAGAATCGTCGCCGCTTCGCGGCGCGTGATCTTCCGCGGGTCAGAAGACCCGCGGCTACGCCGGAATGTAGTCCTCGCGGAGCAACGCGTACAGGTAATGGTCGGTGCGCCGGCCCTGCAGCACGAAGTAGGAACGAAGCCTGCCTTCGCGCACGAATCCCAGCTTCTCCAGCACCCTGCGGGAGGCGTCGTTGTCGATCGCGCAGCGGGCCTCCAGGCGCTCCAGCGGCGTTCGCAGGAGGAGTTCGGGCAGCAACTGGCCGAGCGCGGCCGTCATCGTGCCGCGGCCATGATGCTGCGTCGCCAGGGCGTAGCCGAGCTCGCCCAGGCCATGCTCCCAGTTCACGACCGCCAGTGTGATCCAGCCCGAGCGCTCGCGGTCGGTTTCGATCATCCAGGTGTAGCGCTCGCCGCGACCGCGGTAGAGGTCCCTGGGGCGCTGCGCCGCAAGGTCCGCACGCAGCCTGGCAATGGACACGTTGTGGAGGGGCTGGTAGCGGCGCACGGCGGGTTCGGCGCGCCAGCGACGGAGGAACGCCGCATCCGAAGCCCGCGCCGGCCGCACGACGACGTCGATCGCGGGCGGAGGCGGTGGATGACGCGTCAGGGGGCTGGTCATGGCTATGGGGAGTCAGGTAGTCCCGGCGCGGCGCCCCAGCCGGGGCAGAGCGCCGCCGAGCGCGATCAGGCTATACCCCTGGGCGAACAGGTAGAGAAAAGGCAGGGACCACCAGCGACCGTAGAGTCCCGCGGCGGCAACGCAGGCCCAGAAGTAGAGCGCGAGAGTCGCTTCGCCCCAGAGACTCCATACCGCGGCCGACCTGTAGAGCGCAGGCGGGTTCCGGGCGGCGGCCGGGATCTTCGGCGTCCGGGCGAAGACTCCGCCGCGGCGCAGCAGACCGCTGATCGTTGCGGCCGAGTTGTTGAGCGACAGGCCGATGCCGATGGACATCGCGAGCGGCACCTCGAACCAGAACCTGGATCCGCGCCTCCCGGCCCGGCGCTGACCGGCGGCGTAGCAACCGGCGACCGCGACCGTCCCGAGCAGGAACAGGGGCGCGTCGATCCACAGCAGCAGGTGGGGCGACTCCTGCCGCTTCAGGATCGCCGGCAAGAGGAGGAGGCCGAGAGCCACGAGCAGCGGATAGCAGATGCCCGACGTGAGGTGCGCGGCAGCCGCCAGCTTGACCCGCGGCCTCACCCCGCTGCGCAGGATGCGCCCGAGGAGCTTGCGCATCGTCTGAGCCGATCCCCGGGCCCAGCGGTGTTGCTGGCTCTTGAAGTCGTTGACCCGGGCCGGCAACTCCGCCGGCACCGCGAGGTCCGTCATCAGCATGAAGCGCCATCCGGCAAGCTGGGCGCGGTAGGAGAGGTCGAGATCCTCGGTCAGGGTGTCGACCTGCCAGCCCCCCGCGTCCTCGATCGCCCGCCGCCGCCACACGCCTGCCGTGCCGTTGAAGTTGAAGAAGCAGCCCGCCCGGTAGCGAGCCGCCTGCTCGACCAGGAAGTGGCCGTCCAGCAGTACGGCCTGAGCGCGGGTCAGGAGCGAATCCCTGCGGTTCATGTGGCCCCAGCACGCCTGGACCATGCCCAGGCCGGGATCGCGGAAGGCCGGCACCGTCCGCCGCAGGAAGTCGGGTTCCGGCACGAAGTCGGCATCGAAGATCGCGATCAGCTCCCCCCGCGCCTGCTCCAGACCGGCGGCGAGCGCGCCCGCCTTGAAACCCCGCCGGTCCTTCCGCCGCAGGTGCCGAACGGTCGGTAGCGGCCGGTTCCGCCCGGAGGCCCGGGCGAGCTCGGCCTCGACCCGCTCGCCGGTGTCGTCGGTCGAGTCGTCGAGGATCTGGACTTCGAGCCGATCCGCGGGGTAGTCGAAGTCGAGAACGGCGGCGATCAGCCGGGCGGCGACGTAGCGCTCGTTGTAGATCGGCAGTTGGACGGTGACCAGGGGCCACTCGACATCCCGCTGCGCGCTATCTTGGACGCCAGCGGAGTCCGCGCCGCCATCCTCGCCGGCGACCGACGATCGCGACACGCGAAGCACCAGGAGCAGGACCAGCCGATGCAGTCCGTAGAGAGCGAGCGTACCGAGAACGGCGTAGTAGACCGGCAGAAGCACGGACGTTGACGATATGGCAAGGCGACGAGGGTTCGGACTGCTGGCCGCGGCCTGGCCTCTGGTTGCCTGCTTTGCCGCGCTCCTGGCGCTCGACCTCGCCGGGCTCGGACCGGCGCCGGGCGCTCCGGCCGCCGGCGTCTCCTTCCTGCTGGTCCTGCTGCTGGCGTTCGCCGCGCTGTGGTGGGGCCTGCGCCGCCTGAGTGGCGCGACGGACTCGCCGAGTGACGTTCCGGTCGCGGGCATCCTGGCGGTGGCCGTCGTGCTCCGCCTGCTCGCGCTACCGCTGACTCCGAGCCTCTCGGACGACGTCTATCGCTACCTGTGGGACGGACGGGTCGCCGCCTCGGGATCGAACCCGTATCTCCTGACGCCGGACGACGAGAGCCTCGCCGGGTTGCGCGACGACCTCTGGACGAAGACCGGACATCGCGAGATCGCCACGGTCTATCCGCCGCTGGCGCTGGGCGTGTTCGCCGGCGCCGCGGTCCTGCCCGAGCCGCTGCTTGCCTACAAGCTGGCGCTGGCCGCCGTGGACCTTGCCGGCTGCTTACTGCTGCTGGCGCTGGCCCGGCGGCGCGGCAATGGCTTGTTGGCTCTCGCGTATGTCTGGAATCCGTTGCTGGTCGTCGAGGGCGCCGGCATGGGGCACGTCGATGTGCTCGGCGCCTCCCTGGTCATCGCCTGCGTCTGGCTGCTCTCGGTGGGAAGGAACGCCGCGGCCGGCGGCGCCGCCGCGCTCGCGGTGCTGGCCAAGCTCGTGCCCCTGGTCGCGCTGCCTCTCTGGTGGCGGAGGATGCGCCACCGGGGACAACGGATCTTCGCGGTCTGTGCTGCCGCGCTGTTGCTGCCGGCGACGATCGCCGTGCTGCTGTGGACCCGTGGCGTTCCGCCCGGGCTGGTGGAGTACGCGCTGCGCTGGGAGTACAACGGTCCCTTCTACGAGCCGCTGTGGCGCCTGATCGGAGTGCTGCGGCTCGACCTGGCCGCTTCCGGGGTCGTGCACTTCGCGCGGGTGGTCTTCGGCGGCGAGGTGGAGGCGACGCCCTGGAGCATCCTCTACTCCTTCGCCTATCCCCAGTTCCTCGCCCGCCTCGTGCTCCTGCTCGCCGCCGCAGTTCTCTGGCTTCGCCTCTGGCGGCGGCGCCCGGAGCCGGTCCGGGCCGCGTTCGGAGCCTTCGCCGTCGTTCTCCTGATGAGCCCCACGTTCTACCCCTGGTACCTGATCTGGATCCTCCCCTGGGCGGCGCTGACCGGCGCCCGGGCCGTCCTCGTGCTTTCCGCGACCCTGCCGCTGGCCTATCTTCCGGCTGTTGCCGGATTGCCGTACTTTCCGTGGATCTACGGCGCCGTCTGGCTGCCGCCGCTGATTCTGCTGCTGCTCGCGCGCCGACGCTCCGGGACACCGCCACGATGAGGTACCGCCTGCTGATCGCCTACGACGGCACTGAGTATGCTGGCTGGCAACGCCAGGACAACGCCCTGGCGGTCCAGCAGTTGGTGGAGGAGGCAGTGGCGGCGGTTACCGGTCGGAACGTCACGGTCCATGGGGCCGGCCGCACCGACGCCGGCGTCCACGCCTCCGGGCAGGTGGCGCACCTCGACCTTCCCGCCGGGAACGTGCCGTCCGGCGAAACCCGCCGGGCGCTCGTCCACGGCGTGAACCACCACCTCCCGGCGGCGATCCGGGTGCTCGCCGCCGACGCCGCCGACGACTCGTTTCATGCCCGCAAGAGCGCCTCGCTCAAGGTCTACATCTATCGACTCTGCACCGCGCCGGTGATCGACCCGTTCCGGGCGCCCTTCGTCGTTCCGGCGCCGCGAGGACTCGATCTCGAGTCGATGAAGACGGCCGCCGCCCTGATCACGGGCCGGCACGACTTCTCGGCCTTCGCCAAGGCGGGCGGCAGCCACAGGAGTCCGCTGCGGACGATTCGCGAAGCCGGATGGGCCGAACAGGGGGACGAGATCCGGTTCCGGGTCGCCGGCGACGGATTCCTTCGCGGCATGGTCCGCGCCCTGGTGGGCACGATGCTGGAGGTGGGCCGCGGCCGCCGGACGCTGGCCGATCTGGCGGCACTGCTCGAGGGTGGTGCCCGCAGCGCCGCCGGACCGAACGCCCCTGCCCGCGGTCTGTGCCTGGACAGCGTGGAATACGATTCCCGCAAATGAAACGCGTTGTCACGGGCGTCGTGACCGCGGCGCTGACAGCCGCCCTGGTCCTCTACCTCGACCCCGTTCTGTTCGGAGTGGCGGCCACGCTCGTGATTCTCGTGGCCGCGGCCGAGTACAGCACCCTGGTGCAGCGGATCGTCGTATCGCGCACCGTGAGCTGGGCACTATGGCTCGCGGTCGGCGTGCTGGCCCTGGCCGACGCGACCGCGAACGAGCTGATCGACGTGCCTCTGCCGGCAGGCCTGAGCGGCGCCGGCACCTGGTTCGCCGCCGCGGCCGCCATCCTCGCCCTGGCCGCCGCGGTCGGACTCGCCAGCCACGCCGACATCCGCGATCGGCTCCTGACCTCGGCTCTGTTCGCCTTCGGCGCCCTCTGGCTCGGGCTGTTCCTGGTCGCCGCCATCAACCTCCACGTCGTCGAACCGGTGCTCCTGCTCTGGGTCCTGGTCGTCGTCTCCCTGGGCGACATCGGCGCCTACTACGGCGGCCGCCTGCTCGGACGCCGGCCGCTGGCGCCGGTGCTCAGCCCGAAGAAGACGATCGCGGGCGCGGTGAGCGGCCTGGCCGCCAGTTGCGCCGCCGGGGTCGCGGTCGTCCTGCTCTGGCGCGGTCCCGAGGCACTCGGCCTGGACGTCCCCGTCGTGGCGCTGCTGTGCGGCGGCGCGGGGCAGGTCGGAGACCTGGTCGAGTCGCTGCTCAAACGGGCCGTGCAGGTCAAGGACACCGGGGGCCTTCTGCCCGGCCATGGCGGGCTGCTCGACCGTCTCGACAGCATTCTGCTGGCGACGCCGGCGTTCTACGTCGCCATCCAGGCCGGTGCGACGCCGTCGCTCCTGCCGTGAGCGCGCGAAAGCTGGCCGTACTCGGCGCCACCGGCTCGGTCGGTGAGGCGGCCCTTGCCGTGGCCCGCCGGCATCCGGACAGGCTCCAGGTGTGCGCGCTGGCGGCGAGGGGCACGAAGCCCGCGCGGCTCGCGGAGCTGGCGTGCGAGTTCCGGCCTCGGCGGATCGTCGTCGAAACGGAAGCGGCGGCGGGGCGACTGCGCGCCGACCTGCCGCCCGGCACGGGCGTCGGCTGGGGCGAAGCGGCCCTGGTCGACGCGGTCGGGGACAGCCACCTCGACCTGGTGCTGACGGCGATCGTCGGCTCGGCCGGTTTGAGGCCCGCCGCGGCGGCTCTGGCCGCCGGCGCCGACCTGGCGCTCGCGAACAAGGAGGCGATGGTCGCCGCAGGCCCACTCCTGCGCCGGCTGGCGGCCGCCTCGGGCGCGAAGATCCTGCCGGTCGACAGTGAACACGCCGCGATCCACCAGGCGCTGCGCGCTGGACGGCGCCGGGAGGTCAGGCGCCTCGTGTTGACCGCCTCGGGCGGCCCGTTCCTGGACCGCGACCCGGCCACCCTCGACACGGTGACTCCGGCCGAGGCGACGGCCCATCCGACCTGGAACATGGGGGCCAAGATCAGCGTCGACTCCGCGACGCTGATGAACAAGGGACTGGAACTGATCGAGGCCAGCTACCTGTTCGACGTGCCGGGATCCCGGATCGACATCCTGATCCACCCCCAGTCGCTCGTTCACTCGATCGTCGAGTTCCGGGACGGCAACTCGATCGCCCAGATCTCGGCCAACGACATGGAGTACCCCATCCGCTACGCCCTTTCCCATCCCGAACGGTGGCCGCTCCCCGACGACGGCGCCGCGAACGGGCTGAGCGAGCTGCTCGAGGCAGCTTCCGAACTCAGGTTCAGAAGAGTGGACCCGGAGGTGTTCCCGGCGCCGTCCCTGGCCCGCGAAGCCCTCATCCGGGGGAAGGGCGCGCCCGCCGCGCTCAACGCGGCAAACGAAACGGTAGTCGCGGCGTTCCTGGCCGGCACGGCGCCGTTTTCCGCCATCGTGCCGGCGGTGGCGGAAGTACTCGACCGTCACGGCCGCGAGGCCGGCGGCGCGGAGCCGGCGACGATCGACGAGGCCCTGGAATGGGATTCCTGGGGTCGCCGCCGTGCCCGGGAAGTCCTCGCGCAGGTTGGCGGTTAGCATCCACGGACAAGCGCCACCGCGGCCTCCCCGACGATGAACTTCCTGAGCAACATCCTGGCCTTCCTGGTCGTGGTCGGAGTGATCATCTTCATTCACGAACTGGGGCACTTCCTGGCCGCGAGGCTGTTCCGGATCAGGGTCCGGGTCTTCTCCATCGGCATCGGTTCCCGCATCTGGGGCTTCGAGCGAGGCGGCACGGAGTACCGGCTGGCCATGATCCCGCTCGGCGGCTATGTCGCCTTCTCGGGAATCGACGCCGCGAACCCGACCGGCGACGCGGGCGACTTCACCGCCAAGCCGCGCTGGCAGCGAGTGATCGTTCTCCTGGCAGGTCCGGCGGCCAACGTCGTGCTGTCGATCGTCCTGATCGCGGCGGTGCTGATGGCCGGGACGGAGTTGGCGGGACCGCGGGACCTGAGTAGCGAGATCGGCGGCGTGGCGCCCGACTCGGCCGCGGCCGAAGCCGGGCTACTGGCGGGCGACGTGATCCTGCGCCTGGACGGCGAGGAAGTGTCCGAGTGGAGAGAGGTTTCGAACACCGTCCTGATGTCGCCGGAACGCCGGCTCGCGGTCGACTTCCAGCGCGACGGCGAAGCCCTGAGCACGGTCCTCGTCCCTCGCCGGATGCCGCGCTACGAACTGGGCGACGCGGGGCTCTACGCCAGCCTCCTGCCGCGGGTCCGCCAGGTCTTCGAAGACACTCCGGCCGAGCAGGCGGGGCTGCGCTACGGAGACACGCTCTACGCCGTCGACGGCCATCCCGTCGCCAACGCGGACGACTTCCGGCGGCTCGTCGAGCCGCGCGCGGACCAGGAAGTGAGCCTCGAGATCGGCCGTGGCGAGGATCGTCTGGTCGTGCGGCTCGTGCCGGAGGAGGAGGGCGGCGTCGGCCGCGCCGGCATCGCGATCAGCCACTTCTCCTATCAGCGCGTCGGCCCGGTCGCGGCCATCGCCGAAAGCGCCCGCATCAACTGGGAGACGACGACGGAGATCTTCGACTTTCTGGGCGGCATGCTGGAACGGCGCGTTTCGCCGCAGAGCGCGCTGGCCGGCCCGATCGAGATCAGCCGGATCAGCGGTCAGGCGGCTCGCAGGAGCTTCAGCGACCTGGTGTTCCTGATGGCCCTCATCAGCCTGAATCTCTGCATCCTGAACCTGCTGCCCATCCCGATCCTCGACGGCGGCCAGCTCGCCATCCTGCTGCTCGAGAGCGTTCTGCGACGCGACCTCTCCCTCCAGATCAAGGGCCTGGTCACCCAGTTCGGCCTGGCGCTGGTCGTCGCCATCATGCTGTTCGCGATCTACTCCGACCTGGTGAAGAACCTGCCCGGCCTCGGGCGCTGAAGGCGGTCCTGTGTCGATGGCAGGCAAGCTCCGGGACTGGACCGGCAAGGCGATACGCCATCCCTGGCTCAGGCGAGGCGTGCTCCTCGCTGCCTACGGGGGCCTGCTCGTCGCCCTGCTGGGCGCGTCGTCCTACCTGGCGCTCTCGAACTTCGTCCGCAGCGGCGTCATCGCGGTACCCGACCTGGTCGGCCTCGATCAAAGCCAGGCCGAAGCGGGCCTCGCCACCGCGGGCCTGGCATTGCAGCGCGTGGAGGACGACCGCTTCGACGAGGCGGTCCCGGCGGGCCACGTGCTCCGGCAGGATCCTCCCGCCGGTAGCGCGGTCAAGGAAGGCAGCGGCGTGATCGTGTACCTGTCGCGCGGCCGGGAGCTCGTCGAGACGCCGGACCTGAGCGGCCAGGTACTGCAGACGGCCCAGGTGAGCCTGACGGCCTCGGGCCTGCAGATGGGCAGGAGCCGGAGCGTGTTCGCCGAGTCCGGCGTGCCGGGCACCGTGGTCCGCCAGGATCCTCCAGCCGGCAGCCGGATCGACCCATCGTCCCAGGTGGACCTGATGGTCAGCCTGGCCAACCCGGGGGCGATGTACGTCATGCCGGACCTGATCGACCTGCCCGAGGACCCGGTCCGCGAGTTCTTCGAGACGCGCGGATTCCGGCTCGGAAGGGTAAAGTACGAACCCTACGAAGGCGTCCCAGCCGGGATCATCCTGCGTCAATACCCGCTTCCGGGCCACCCCCTGCGCCAGAGCGATTCGATCGCCCTCGTCGTAGCCGCGCAAGACAGCCGCTGAACCCGCAAAGCACGCCCGCAAGAACCCAACGATGAAGATTGCGCCTTCGATCCTGGCGGCGGACCTCGCCGACCTCGCCTCCGCGGTCAGACTCTGCGAGGACGGCGGCGCGCAGTTGATCCACGTCGACGTGATGGACGGCCACTTCGTGCCCAACCTGACCTTCGGGCCACCGGTGATCACAGACCTGGCCAGGCGAACGAGCGTCGGCTTCGACATCCACCTCATGGTCTCGAACCCCGAAGCGCTCCTCGACCGGTATCTCGACAGCGGGCCGCCCTGGGTGTCGATCCATCACGAAGCGACTGAAGAGCCGGGACGGCTCGCGGCGCGCATCCGCGAGCGCGGCGCCGGCGCCGGCGTGGCGATCAACCCGGCGACGCCGCTGGACGAACTCCTGCCCTACCTGGACCAGCTGGACTTCGTCGTACTGATGTCGGTCGTGCCCGGTTTCGCCGGCCAGGCCTTCCACCCCGAAGTGCTCGACAAGGCCCGGCGGCTCCGCGCCGTCATCGACGAGCGGGGTCTGCCCGTGAGCATCGAGATGGACGGCGGAATCAAGCCCGGCAACCTGGACGAAGTGGCCGCTGCCGGCGTCGACGTCGCCGTCGTCGGTTCCGGCGTCTTCGCCGCGGACAGGCCCGTCGAAACCCTCGTCGCCCTCCGACGGCAGGCGGGCGAATGAGCCGTCGCGGCGCGCAGATCCTGCTGGCGACCGCGCTGGCCCTGACCGCCGCGTGCGGTGGCGTCAAGGACGATCCCATCCTGCGGCTCTCGTCGGCCGAGGCCCTCGAGATCGGCAAGCAACTGCTGGAAGACGAGAAGTTCACGCAGGCGCGCGAACATCTCGTCCACGCCTTCGAGGTCGAACCGAACTCCGAGACCGGCCGCGAAGGACTGCTGCTGGCCGCGGACGCCCTGTTCCTGCGCGGCGGCTACCAGTCGTACGTCGAAGCCGAGCAGCGCTACCGGGACTTTCTGAACCGCTTCCCGACCTCCGACCAGGCGGCGTACGCCCAGTTCCGTCTCGCCGCCTCCCTCGCCGAACGAATGGAGAAGCCGGACCGCGATCAGCAGACGGCACGGCAGGCGCTGACGGAGTTCGAGAACGTCCGTCGGTTGTATCCGACCAGTCAGTTCGCCGGTCAGGCCGCCCAGCGCATCGTCGAGGTCCGCAACCACGTGGCGGAGCACGAGTTCGTCGTCGGGTCCTTCTACTACCGTTTCCGTACTCCCACGGCTGCGGGAAATCGCTTCAGGGAGATGCTCGAGCAGTACCCGGACTACCCGGAGCCCGACAAGATCCTCGCCCACATGTGCCTCACGTACCGCCTGGTGCTCCAGCAGATTCCGAGCCGGTTGGGACTCGACCGCTACGAGTACCTGCGCGAAGCCTGCGACCGGCTGCGGAACGAGTTTCCAGACAGCCCCTGGATCAAGAAGGCGCCTTCGGAGGAGCAGCTCCGCAAGCTCCGAACCAGGCTGCCGGCCACGCCCATCCGGCCGGACCCGAATCGACCGGATGGTCCGCGCACGGAAGAGAACGTCGACAGCTGAATCAGATCGTTGTCGCCCCAAAAGAAGGGGGCCTTCCGAAGGGCAGCAACGCCGGGATCCTGTGCTAAAATCGCTGTTTCTGCATCTGACTCGCGTTGAAGCCACTCAGCCCAGACGACCGCTCTCCGGACGACGCGAACGAGGATCTCAACGGCCAGCTTGACCGGCTCGTGAACCAGTTGGCTTCCCAGGGTGTCACCCTGGCACAGGCCCGCGGGATCTTCGAACGGCAGTTCATCCTCGCTTCCCTACGACTCAACCAAGGAAACATCACCAACTCGGCAAACCACCTGGGCCTCCATCGCAACACGTTGCGAAACAAGGTCTCCGCGCTTCAGATACAAGCCGCCGACTACCGAGGCTCCAGCAAGAGGGTTCAGTCGAGCTAACGCGCTGAACGCATCGCAGGCCCGCCGTCTCGGACCTTCATCCGACGCGCATCAGATTGGCATACAGCTTGCTCATGGGACACGGTCGGTCGCTCCCATTGGCAGTAGGCGCCTGACGCTCCGGCGCCGAAGAGGTCGGGCGACAAACGTCCGGCCCGCAGATACCAAAACGCCTGCCAGCAGACATCCCGATGACTACACAGAAACCCCGCCTCCGGCACCGGGCCATCGCCGTGGCCGTGGCGGCGGCAGCCATACTGGCCGCCGCGCCCCGCGAAACCGCGCCCGGTCGGCACATGGAACCGCTGCCCATGTCGCCCCCTCTGGAAGACATTGTTCTCCTGGAGCAGATTCAGGCGTGGCTTGAACCGTCGGCCGGAGCCGCCTCCGTCTACCTGGGAGGGGGTCCGCTGTACGAGCGCATTCCGTCGCGCCGGGAGAGCTTCGAGCTCTTCATCGGCGCCGCCGACGAGGACGCGGTCCGCGAGCGGATGCAGCGTGTTCCGTACGGCGACCTGATCCTCGACGCCGCCGAGCGTAACGGCGTCGACCCGCTCCTCGTGGCAGCCATCGTCCAGGCTGAATCCTCGTTCGACACGGAGGCGGTCTCGCCCCGGGGTGCCCTCGGTCTGATGCAGATGATGCCGACGACCGCCGAGCAGCTGGGAGTCGCGGATGCCTACGATCCCGGCCAGAACCTCGACGCGGGCGTGAGTTACCTGGCCTACCTGCTGCGCCGCTTCGACAACGACCTCGTCCTGGCTCTCGCCGGCTACAACGCGGGACCCGGCAGGGTCGACCGTTTCGGCGGTTTCCCCCCCTTCCGCGAGACGCGCGGGTTCACGAACAGCGTGCTCCGTGTCTACATCGCGCACCACCGCGCGGCCTGGGCCGCCGTCAATCCGGACGGACTCGACTTCGCGGTGCTGGCGGGCGGCTAGCTGGTCTTGGCGCCTGACGAAGACGCGTTTTCCTCCTCCAGCTCGGAGGAGTCGTCGCCCCGCAGCCCCCGCTTGAAGTTGCGGATGCCCTCACCCATCCCCCGGCCAAGCAGCGGCAGCTTGCTGCCGCCGAAGATGACCATCAGGATGACGAAGATGATGAGAAGCTCTTGGATGCCAATGGAAGGCATGGGGGTCTCCTGTTGAGGTTGGAGGATTCTAGCAGCTAGAACGCCGCCCACTCCCGGCGCAGGCGGGGTGCGAGCTCACGGCCTTCGGGAAGCGCGTCCAGCGCGTCGAGGAGTCGCCGCAGGGCGGGGGGAATCAACGGCAGGTGACGCTCGTTGCCGAGCGCGGCGAAGTGGGCGAACGTGCCGGCTATCTTGAGCATCCGCTGCGCCACCGCGGCGCTGTACAGGGCAAGCTCTTCGGTGTCTTTCTCCAGCGTCGCCAGATGGTCCCGCCGCTGGCCGGCGGTGAGCGTCAGGCTGTCGTTCAGCAGCGAGGCCAGGTCATAGTGCGGCGGGCCCAGGCGCAGGTCCTGGTGATCGATCACGACGACCTCCGGGTCGGCCCCCGCCGGGGCCCGGGCCCGCAGCATCAGGTTGCGGACCATGAAGTCGCGATGACAGGGCACCGGCGCGGCCGAGCCGAGACGCTCGCACACGGCTTCGCAGAAAGCGCGCAGTTGCCCGGCCAGGATCCGGTCTCCCACCAGCCCGTGCGGCTCGAGAAAGCGCTCCCAGGTCAGATCGAGCTCCGCCATCAGCAGCTCCCGGTCGAGCGGCGGCGAGCCCAGAGCGCGCACCCGGTCGGGAGACAGAAGCTGGATTCGGCCGATGTGAGCCACCGCCTCCGTCAGGAACCGGTCCAGCGCGGCCGGACTCAGACCCCCGCCCTTCCACCGGGCGAAGACCGTCTGTGGTCCCAGGTCTTCCAGGAGGATCCAGACCGGCTCGCCCAGCGAGTGCCGTTCGACTTCCGGCAGCGGCACGCCGACCGAGTTCAGCAGCTCCGTCGCGGCCAGGAAGCGCGACGCCACGTCGGCCATGTCGCCCGGGTAGGCGCAGACGACGAACTGCTCGCCGCCCGCGAGACGCAGCCGCGCATAGCGCCGCGCGGAAACGTCGCCGGCCAGCGGCTCGAAGGAAGCAGGCCGGAAGCCCGCGACTCCAAGCCCTTCGACGATCGGCCCCCAGACATCCTGATCGTCACGTAGCGGATCCCGACTGTCGCGCGGAGCGTCTCTTTGGGATAATGATCTCGTTGCCATGGAACCCCGGCTCAAGCAACTGCTCGAAGACCTCACCCGCTCCCTGTGCGAAGCGATCGCGGACTCGTCCGAGGTCCACGACCGGCTCGAGTCGATGCGGCAGGAAGGCTACACGCTGAACCTCTTCCTCGACTGCAAGCCGTTCGAGAGCGCCGACGAGGCCGACACCGAGGATGAGGCGAGTCGTCGGCCTGTACCGGCGCCGCCCTTCAGGATCAACGGCCGCGACCTCGCCTTCCTCCGGTCGGTCGGGATCGACCCGACGCGCAAGGCCCGCAGCCGGAGGTAGCGCTCAACTGGCCGCCCACTGGGTGCGCGGGTCTTCTGACCCGCTGCCGCCGAAGGCGTGTGACCATGGGTCTTCTGACCCGTGGAAGACAAGGCGCCGGCCGCAAGGCCGGCTCCGCTGTGGCGGCCAGTCGAGCGCTAGTCGCGCCAGATGAACCCGTAGTTCCGGCCCGCCCGGGCGCCGTCCCGACGGTAGCTCCACCAGTCGGGACTGCAACGCACGCAGCGTTCCACGGTCGAGACCTGGCCGACACCCAGACCGGCGAGCTGTCGCGACGCGGCCAGCGGCAGGTCGAGGTGCGGCTTCCGGCCGGGTCGTCGAGCGACCACCTCCGGGCCGCTCCGGGACTCCACCTGAACGGCAACGTCTTCGCCGACCTCATAGCAACAGGGTCCGATCGCCGGACCGATCCATGCTTCCGCCGGCGCCCCGTCACCGGACGAATCGCCGTTCAACTCGCGGACGGCCGAGGCCAGAACGCCCTTCGCAAGCCCACGCCAGCCGGCGTGAACCGCGGCCACCGAGTCGCCGGCGGCAATCAGCACGGGTACACAGTCGGCGACGAAGACCGTGGCCGCGACTCCGGACGCCGACACGATCAGCGCATCTCCATCGCCGGTCGGTCCGGGACCCGGCGCTCTCAGCGCGTTGGCGCCGTGCCGCTGGCGAAGCCAGGCCGGCGCTGCCGCCGCCGCCGCGGGAACCTGGCCCGCCAGAACCTCGAGGGCGTCCTCCGGCCCGGCTGCGCCCCCTTGCGGCACCACGCCGAGAAACGCGGCCCACACCGGCCCGCGACGGTAGACCTCGAGTGCGACACTCGCCGACGGGCCATTCACCGGGAGGGCCTGCTGTAGGATGCCGCGGCCATTGAGACGGCCATGAGCGTAGCGCAGAGCAGGACCGGGGCGGGGGCCGTCGGAGTTCCCGTCGACACGGGATGGGAAGCGGTCATCGGACTGGAGGTCCACGTCCAGCTACGCACCCGGACGAAGATGTTCTGCCGTTGCGAGAACCGCTTCGGCGCCGAACCGAACGATCTCGTCTGCCCGGTCTGTCTCGGCTATCCGGGCACGCTGCCGGTGACGAACCAGCACGCGGTCGACCTGGCTATCAGGCTGGCGCTGGCCCTCGGCTGCGAGGTCCGGCGGCGGTCTGTGTTCGCGCGCAAGAACTACTTCTATCCCGACCTGCCCAAGGGCTACCAGATCAGCCAGTACGACCAGCCCCTGGCCGAGGGGGGCGGCGTCCCCTTGCCGTCGGGGAACACCGTGCGCATCCATCGACTCCACCTGGAGGAGGACGCCGGCAAGCTGCTCCACGAAGTACCCGGAGGGGGACCGCTCCCGGGCTGGAGCCTGGTCGACTTCAACCGTTGCGGCGTGCCCCTGGTGGAGATCGTCACCGAGCCGGAGATCGGCTCGCCGGCCGACGCGCAGGCCTATCTGCAGGCGCTTCACCAGGTCCTGCTCTACACCGGCGCCAGCGACGGCAACATGGAGGAGGGAAGTCTGCGCTGCGATGCGAATCTCTCCCTGCGGCCAGCCGGCGAAACCGCGCTCGGAACGAAGACGGAGGTCAAGAACCTGAACTCGTTCCGCCACGTGGCGAAGGCGCTCGAGTACGAGCGGGAACGTCAGTTGCACGTCCTGACGTCGGGCGGCCGGGTCGAGCAGGAGACGCGGAGTTTCGAGCCCACCACCGGCGTGACCCGGTCGCTCCGGTCGAAGGAGGAGGCGCACGACTACCGCTACTTCCCGGAGCCCGACCTGCCCACCGTCGTGCTGTCCGGCGAACGCATCGAGCGGCAGGCGAACCAGCTTCCGGAGTTGCCGTGGACGAAGAGCGCCCGTTTCCGCGACGCCTACGGGCTACGCTCGGAAGAGGCGGCGCTGCTCTCCGGCAGCGTCGCCCTGGCGACCTATTACGAGCGGGCCGTCGCCGCCCATCCGGAGGGGAAGAGAACCATCGCCAACTGGGTGATGACGGAACTGCTGCGCGAGCTGAAGGAGCGGAGCATCGACGTGGAGCAGGCGATCGCCCCGGAGCGCCTCGCCGCCGTCGTCGCCCTGGTCGACTCCGGCGAGCTGTCGACCACGGCCGCCAAGGACGTACTCGCCGAGGCCTGGGACTCGTCCGAGACGCCGGACCAGATCGCGGACCGCCTGGGTCTCCGGCAGGTCCGCGACGACAGCCGGCTCGAGGCCTGGGCCGACGAAGCGATCGCCGCCAACGAGAAGGCCGTCACCGAGTACCGCGGAGGCCGCCAACAGGCCCTCGGCTACCTGGTCGGCCAGATCATGAAGGCTTCACGCGGCAGCGCCGAACCCCGAGCCGCCCAGGAGATCCTCCGCCGCAAGCTGGCTGACGGCTAGCGGCGCTCAGCGGCGCGGAGCCTCCGCTCTACTGGAGTCGGAACGTGACGGTCAGGCTGTAGTACACGGCGACCGGCTTGCCGTTCAGCGTCGCCGGCTTGAACTTCCACTGCTCCACCGCCGCCACGGCGGCCTCGGCAAGGCCCATGGGCAAGGGTTTCAGAACCTTGGTGTCGGTGACGTCGCCGTTCCTGTCGATCGTCGCCTGGAGGATCACGACACCCTGGATCCGCGCCTTGCGCGCGATCTCGGTGTACTGGGGCTGCGGCGCGCTGAGCTGCTCCGGCCTGGTCACGTCGCCGGCGACGTTGATCGGGCCCTCCGGTTCCGGCGGCGGCGGGGCGTCGGGAAGGGGGAGGAGATCGAGATCGTCGACCTCGGGAATGTCGATCTCGTCAGGCTCATCGAGCCGAATCGGCTCCGGCTCCTGGGGCGTGGGATCGGGAATCGGAACCTTCTTCGACTTCGGTTTCGGAATCTGCTGCTCTTCCTTCGGCGGTGGCGGCTTGAAACGCACCTGCTGGACGACGAAGACCGGGGGCTTCGGCGGCGGCGCCACCACGTCGCCGTACAGGTCCGGCAGCTTCACGATCAGCAGGATGCCGTGGAGGATGACCGCCAGTCCCAGCGAGTAGCGGAAGGTCCTGTTGTCCTCGCGGGTCTCCTGCACGTAGGTCAGCAGGCCCTGTTCAGCGGAGGTCGGCGGGGTCGCTTCGCCCTTCGCGGGCTCCTCCGCGGGGGATGCGGTCTGTTCGAGGTTCTCGTCACTCATCCGGCACCCCCTCTTCGCTCAGGTTCTCGGTCGGCTGTTCTGCCGCGTGGTACCTGAGTTCCAACGTCCAGCCGGTTTCGGCCTATTCCGGCTCTCCGGACGCGGCCCAAGACGGCGCAAGCCACCAGACTGAGGACGAGACGCACAGCCGCCCACCCAGGACGCTTATCCGCCCTGCGTGAGCTGTCGATGTTCCGCGGCGCGGGCTTCTACCGGCGCGGAGGCTCGTTCGTGGCTCCGGGAACCTCTTCGAGCTGCCGGCGGAGTTCCTCGCGCTGGCGTTCCAGTTCCGCGATGTTCTCGTTGAACTCGTCGGCTTCCCTGTTCTCCTGGGCGATCTGCTGGTTCTCACGCACCCGGGCAGCGCCAGCCGCGTTGCCCGCCCGCTCGTAGGCCGAGATCGCCGGTTCGTACTTGTTCTGCTTCGAGAGCACGAAGCCGAGATAGTCCAGGATCGCCCTCTTGTCGGCCTCGTCGGAAGCCAGAGGAAGGGCCGTGTTCAGCGGTCCCTCGGCGTCGCTGAAACGCTCAAGGGAGCCGAAGGCCTGCCCGAGGTAGAAGTGCGCGTGCCAGTCGTTGCTCTTCTTCGAGATCCCCTGCTGGAACGTCGAAGCCGCCGACTCATAGTTCTTGCCTCCGAGCTGAACCTCGCCGAGAAGCAACAGGTTGTCGTAGGAGGGGCTGCTTCCAACCAGGCTCCTCGCCACGTCTTCGGCCTTGCGGTAGATGCCAGTCTTGGCTGAGCCCTGGGTGCGCCGACCCTTGACCTTCAGGGCATTCACCAGAACCCTCTTCCACTCCGCCTGGCTACCGTCCATCGAGATCGCCCGCTCGTAGGCAGCGATCGCCGGGTCGAGCTGCGCATCGTTGTGGAGCATCTGCCCGTACTCGAAGCGGGCCTTGGCGTCACTGGGCTTCAGGTCGGCAACCCTCCCCAGGTCGGCAGCCGCACTGCCGGTGTTGCCCAGCCGCGCGTAACTGGCGCCGCGGGTCTCGTACACCCCAACCTGGATGTTGGCCGGCAGCCCGCCGATGTTGAGCCTGCTCAGGGTCGAAATGCACTCCCTGGGCTTGCCGCTCTGGTAGAAGGCCTGACCCAGCAACACCTGGCTGCCAATGTCGTCGGCCTTCATCTCGATCGCCTTCTGGAACGCGGCAACCGCTTCGCCAGCCTTGCCGCCCCGGAGCAGGGAACGGCCCAGCATCTGGTAGCCGGCCTGCTGGTCCGGGCGCTCCTCGACGAACTGCTGGAACTCAGCGATCGCCTGAGCGTAGTTGCCGGACCTGAATGCGGCGACGCCTTCGTCCCAGCCGGCGAAGGCCACCGACGCGGTCAGCAGTGCGCAGACAACAGCAAGTGCGAGTACGGATCGGCGAGTAGTCATTGGGCCGTGATCCTCCGCTCTACTGGAGCTGGAAGTTGACGGTCAGGTTGTAGTACACGGCGACCGGCTTGCCGTTCAGCGTCGCCGGCTTGAACTTCCACTGCTGCACGGCCGACACGGCGGCTTCGGCAAGGCCCATCGGCAGAGGCTTCAGGACCTTGATGTCGGTGATATCGCCGTTCTTGTCGATCGTCGCCTGGAGGATCACGACGCCCTGGATCCGCGCCTTGCGCGCGATCTCGGTGTACTGGGGCTGGATGTCGGTGATCTTCTCCGGCTTCGTCACGTCCCCGGTGACGTAGATCGGCCCGGTCGGTTCCGGCGGAGGCGGCGCCTCGGGAAGGTCGAAGAGATCGAGATCGTCGACCTCGGGGATGTCGATCTCCTCGGGCTCGTCGATCCGGATCGGCTCCGGCTCGTCGGGCGTGGGATCGGGGATCGGAACCTTCTTCGACTTCGGTTTCGGAATCTGCTGCTCTTCCTTCGGCGGTGGCGGCTTGAAGCGCACCTGCTGGACGACGAAGACCTTGGGCTTCGGCGGCGGCGCCACCACGTCGCCGTACAGGTCCGGCAGCTTCACGATCAGCAGGATGCCGTGGAGGATGACCGCCAGCCCCAGCGAGTAGCGGAAGGTCTTGTTGTCCTCGCGGGTCTCCTGCACGTAGGTCAGAAGGCCCTGCTCGGCAGAGGTCAGCGCGGTCGCTTCGTCCTTCGCGGGCTCCTCCGCGGGGGATGCAGCCTGTTCGAGGTTCTCGTCACTCATCCGGTTACCCCTCTTCGGTCAGGTTCTCGGTCAGCTTGTCTGTCGCGTGGTGTCTGAGTTCAACGTCCAGCCGGTTCAGGCGTATTCCGACCTCTAGTACCAGAAGCTCTGGATCTCGCGCTGGGTGGGAACCGAGATGTTGATCGGCTCCGCCAGCCCGTGATCCTCGCCCTGGCGCAGTTCGTCGTACACCTGGACCATGTACTTGTACGGCGTCGCAGTATCCGGCCGGATGATGACCGGCTTCTTCGGATTCCGCTCGAGCTTCGGCTTCAGGTAGGGGATGATCTCATGCAACTGCATCGGATCCTGGTCGACGATCAACTCGCCGGTGGGCAGGATCTCGATCAACACCGATTCCTCCTTCTCGACCACCGGCGGATCGTCGTCGTCCTCGGGAAGCGCGAAGTCCAGTCCGCGGGTCGCGGTGAACGTCGTCGTGATCATGAAGAAGACAATCAGCAGGAAGGCGATGTCCGCCATCGAGGAGGTCGGGATCTCATCGTCCGGGCGATCACGATCAAGTTTCATCTTGCGTCTCCATCCATCGTCTGGTCAAGCCTACCCGTCGGTGACCGTCCGCTGATCGGACAGCAGGTAGACGTCCCGCACCTTGGCCCGCTTCAGCGCGTCGATCACCTCGTCGACCTTGTCCCACGACACTTCGCCGTCTGACTTGACGACGAAGACCTTCTGCGGGTCCATCGCGATGACGCCCGCGGCCATCGAGAGCACCTCGTCGGCCGCGCTGACCAGGGCGCTCTGTTCGTTGCCGTCCGACACCCGGATGCGCCCGTTCGGGTCGATCGAGACATAGGCGGACTGTTTCGGGATCTCGTACCTGAGCGTCGTCTTCGGCAACACCACCTGGGTCTTGTCGACCTCGAAGGTGATCGTCAGCATGAAGAAGATGATCAGCAGGAAGGCGATATCCGCCATCGAGGCCGTCGGGATGTTCGGCTTGTGCTCGATGGTT
Organism: Candidatus Multivorans sp.; assembly: GCA_965220845.1. Lineage (GTDB taxonomy): Bacteria > Acidobacteriota > Thermoanaerobaculia > Multivoradales > Multivoraceae > Multivorans. Next base: position 520,732 of record CBDCRA010000005.1, on the reverse strand, counting down.
GCCTTGAGCTTCATGTCGGCCTAGCCAGCGTCGCCGCCGGACTCCGGCGGGACGCCGCTGCGCTCCATCTCGCCGAAGGTCTCGAGCAGCATGTTCGCCGACGTCTCGATGTCGCGGACGAACTTGTTGATCCGGCTCATGAAGTAGTTGTAGGCGAGCTGCGTCGGAATGGCGACCGCCAGACCGCCGGCGGTCGTGGTCAGCGCCTCCTTGATACCTGTAGCGACCGCGCCGGGGTTCGACAGGCCCTGTGCCGCCAGGGCGTCGAAACCGGCCATCATGCCGGTCACCGTGCCGAAGAACCCGAGCAGCGGGGCGACGTTGGCCGTGGTCGCCAGCACCGCGAGGCCGCGCTCGAGGCGGCCCATCTCGAACAGCGCCGCGTTCTCGATCGTCTTCTCGACGTCTTCCTTGGGCTGGCCGTACTTCATCAGGCCGGCCTTGAGGATCGAGGCGACCGGTCCGCGGTACTCCTCGCATACCTTGACCGCTTCACGAATCGAGCGGTTCACGACCAGCGCCTTCCGCACCTTGGGGAGGAACTCGTGAACGTTGATCCGGGCCCGCCGCAACGCAATCAGTCGCTCGACCACCACCGCAGCCGCGATGACGGAAAAAGCGAGCAATGGCCACATGACGGGGCCGCCCTCGTTCATCAACTTCCAGAACGTGCCACCAATGTTCACCTAGCTACCTCCTCAGGACTATGCCCGCCACTACGGGCCTGGTTGAACCGCCCGCCGAAAGGCGGACGCGATTCTGGACATGCGGTGACCCCTACACCGGAGGGGTGCCTGGCTCACCTTGGAACGGTGGAGCAATATAGCACACGGGTTCGGCTTTGGAACCGCCCGATCAAGCGCGTTCCCGCGACGCCCCGGCCGCCTTCACGACCCGCTCCAGAGGCCGGCGGTGGAGGTAACAGAGAGCGGCGGCCAGAGCGTCGGAGGCGTCGGCGCTGCGCCGCGCCGGCGCTGGCCCCAGGAGCACGTCGACCATGCGGGAAACCTGGGTCTTGTCGGCTCGACCGCTGCCGCAGACCGCCTGCTTGACCTCGGCCGGCGAGAACTCGCGGACATCCAGGCCATGCCGCCCGAGCACGGACAGGATGACGCCCCGGGCCTGAGCCAGCGCGATCAGGGAGCGGCTGTTGCGCCCGTGAAACAGGGACTCGAGCACGGCCGCCGCCGGCTGCCAGCGGTCGACCGTCTCCTCGACGCCCTCCGCCAATCGCGCCATGCGCGCCGCCGGCGTCGGCTCGCCGGCGAGGGCGATCCGGCCCGCGTCCAGTTGGCGAACCCTCGATCCCTCCTGCTCCACCACGCCGAACCCCGTGTAGCGACTCCCGGGATCGATCCCGAGGACGATCACGGCAGCGCCACGGAGACGGTCAGGACGCCAGCCGCTCGAGCAGTTCGTCGTCCAGGTCGAAGTTGGCCCAGACGTTCTGCACGTCGTCCTGATCCTCCAGTGCGTCGACCAGGCGCATGAGCGGACCCGCGCCCCCTTCGTCGACGTGGACCAGGTTCTGGGGTTCCATCGTCAGTTGCGCGACGGTCGCGGTCAGGCCGCGCTCCTCGATCGCATCCTTCGTCGCGTGGAACGCCTCGACCGAGGTGTAGACGCTGTAGCTCTCGTCCTCGACGGAAAAGTCCTCGGCCTCGAGTTCGAGCGCGAGCTCGACCAGCGCCTCCTCGTCCACGCCGGAGCCCTCGAGGGCAGCGCGATCGAAGACGAAGAAGCCGCGACGATGGAACATCCAGGCGACGCAGCCGTTCTCGCCCAGGTTTCCGCCGTGCTTGGTGAACAGGTGCCGGACCTCCGAAACGGTCCGGTTCCGGTTGTCGGTGAGGGTCTCCACCAGCACCGCCACGCCGCCGGGGCCGTACCCCTCGTAGGTGACTTCCTCGTAGGACACGCCTTCGAGTTCTCCGGTGCCCTTCCTGATCGCCCTGTCGATGTTGTCTCCCGGCACGTTCTGCGCCTTCGCCTCCGACAGGGCGTGACGAAGTCTCGGGTTACCCGAGGGATCGCCCCCGCCGAGACGGGCGGCGACCGACACCTCCTTCAGGATGCGAGTGAAGACCTTGCTGCGGCGGGCGTCCTGCGCCGCCTTCTTGTGCTTGATCGTGCTCCACTTGCTGTGACCGGACATGGTCCGTTTATCTTATGCTGCGCCGCCACGTGACCGGCGCGACCAAACCCTCGGCGAGCGAGATCCTCGACCGCCTCGAAGTCTGGGGGCAGAAGCTCGGCCTCGACGCCACGCGGAGCCTGCTCGACGTGCTCGGCAAGCCGCAGCAGCGGGTGCCGACGGTGCTGGTCGCGGGTACCAACGGCAAGGGTTCGACCAGCGCCGCGCTCGCCTCGATCCTGAGCGCCGCCGGCCTTCGCTGCGGCCTCTACACCTCGCCCCACCTCGAGCACGTCGAGGAGCGGCTCCGGATCGACGGCGCGGCGATATCGGAGGCCGAACTCGGCCACTGGCTCCGGCGGGTGCTGGACGCGGCCGGCGAGGCGCCGCCGACCTACTTCGAGAGCCTGACCGCGGCGGCCTGGCTGCACTTCGCCCATCACGGCGTCGACGCCGCGGTGTTCGAGGTCGGCCTGGGCGGTCGACTCGACGCGACGAACGTCTCGGACCCCCTGCTCTCCGTGATCACCCAGGTAGCTCGCGACCACGCGCCGCAACTGGGCTGGACCCTGACTTCCATCGCCGGCGAAAAGGCTGGCGTCATGCGCCCCGGACGCACCTGCCTGACCTGGCCCGGCCGGCCGGAAGTGCAACGTGAGCTCCGCCGCTGCGCGGCGGTATGCGGTGCAAAGCTCGTCGACGCCAGCGTCGGCGTCGAACTCGACCGTCTTCAGGCGCCGCTGGCCGGCCGCCACCAGCTCGGGAACCTCGCGCTCGCGATTCGGGCCGCGGAGGAGTTCTGTGCCCTCACGGAGAGGGAACTCCCCGCGGAAGCCGTCAGGAAAGGCGTCGAAGTACTGCGCTGGCCGGGCCGTCTGGAATGGGTCGACGTGGAGGCCAACGGCGGTCACCGCCGGGTCCTCTTCGACGCGGCCCACAATCCGGCCGGCGCGGCCGCGCTCCGCGCCTACCTCGAAGAGACCGGGCTCCGGTTCGATCTCCTCTACGGATCGCTCGCCGAGAAGGAGCCGGAACTGTGTCTTCCCGTGCTGGCCGAAAAGGCGGATCGGGTCGTGCTGACGAACTTCGACCACCCCCGGGCGGCCTCGCCCGAAACACTGGCGCCGCTGCTGCCGGCAGGTCGCGCCGTCATCCATGAAGACGCCTCGAACGCGCTCGAACGCTGCCTCGCGGAACCGTCGAGTCCGGACCACGCGCTGGTCGTCACCGGCTCGTTGTACCTGGTGGGAGAGGTTCGATCGGCGCTCCGTGACCGCTACGGCGTCCCGACGGCGGCGCGAGACGTCGCCACCGGCTTCAGGCGGTAGCGGCGGCTGCAAAGCGGTCGCCGCTCCGCGGCGCGTTGTCTTCCGCGGGTCAGAAGACCCACGGTCACCTGCCTCCGGCGGCAGCGGGTCAGAAGACCCGCGCACCCAGAGCAACGACGTCCAGCCGTAGCCGGGTCAGCGGAGGGGGTCCCGGGGGGTCGGAGACAAGCGACTCCCGGCGCCGTCACGTCAACCACCGCCCTGCCGAAGCGCAGTCGACAACAGCGAGCCCCTGCTTCCCATTCACTCCGTGAGGGCGAGCGTCCCCCGGGACCCCCTCCGCTGACCCGGCTACGGCGGCAGCTACGCCGGCTTCGCCGCGTCGTCGATCTTCGCGACGCGGGCGGTGTGGCGGTCGCCGTCGAAGGGGGTGTCCAGGAAGACCTCGAGGAGTTCGGTGGCCTGGCCGGCGCCAAGGACGCGGGCGCCGAGGGCCAGGACGTTCGCGTCGTTGTGGGCGCGGGACATGCGCGCCGTGAAGCTGTCGGTGGGGTTGACGGCCCGGACGCCCGCGAAGCGGTTCGCCGACATCGCCATGCCGACTCCGGTGCCGCAGACGAGCAGGCCGCGGTCGACCTCTCCGGCGGCGAGGGCGCGCGCGACCTGGGCCGCCTTGTCGGGGTAGTCGACGGGGCCGGAACCGTCGGCGCCGAAGTCCACGAACTCGATGCCGCGCGCCCGCAGCACCTCGCCGAGCTGGTTCTTCAGCTCGACCCCGGCGTGATCCGCGCCGACCGCGAACTTCATCCGCCGCGCTACTCCCCGGACTCCGTTTCCGGTTCCGGCTCGGCCGGCGCGGGCGACGCCTTGGTCTTCTTGCTCGACGCTTTCTTCCTGGACGCCTTGGCCTTGGCCTTGGTCCGCCGCAGCTTCACCGCCCGCGGCGCCGCCTGCCGGGACACGGCCTCCTCCCGGCGGCGTTGCTTGAGGCGCTTGAGCCGGCGCTGTCGGCGACGACGGAGCTTGCGGTCCTTCTCTCTCATTCCTGGAGCGTAACCGCATCCTGGCGCACGCGCTCGTCGGCCGCTGCCACGCGCTCGCCCATCCCGCCGCGATAGTCCTTCAGGGCGGCGGCCAGATCCGGATCGCCGAGCGCCAGGATCTGGAGAGCCAGCAAGCCCGCGTTGTCGGCACGGTTCACGCCCACGGTAGCGACCGGGATCCCGGGGGGCATCTGCACGATCGCCAGCAGAGCATCGACACCGTTCAGCGGACCACTCGCCACCGGGACGCCGACCACCGGCAGCGTCGTCGCGGCCGCCACGACGCCCGGAAGCGCGGCGGCAACGCCGGCGCCGGCGATCAGCACGCCGATGCCGCGCCCGGCCGCGCCTTCGGCCCACTCGGTCGTTTCCCGCGGGGTCCGGTGGGCCGAGAGAACCCGCGCCTCGCAGCCGACGCCGAAATCGGCGCAGACCTTCGCCGCCTTCTTCATCGTCGGCCAATCCGAGTCGCTGCCCATGACGATGCCCACTCTGATGTCGCTCATTCGCTCCCTATCTCCGACTTGCTGCTGGTGATGTGTGTTCAGCCTTGCGGCCGCTTCTACAGAGGAACGCTTCCGTGCTTCTTCGCCGGTACGCCGGAGCGCTTGCCGGCGAGCTGGCGCAACGCGCGCACGATCTCGCCGCGAGTCGTGCGCGGCGCGATCACCGCATCCACGAAGCCGCGCTCGGCGGCTACGTACGGATTCGAGAACTTCTCCCGGTACTCGGCGGTCAACCGCTCGCGCAACGCCTCCGGGTCCTCCGCGTTCCGGATCTGCTGGCGATAGAGGATGTTGACCGCACCGCCGGGGCCCATGACCGCGATCTCGGCGGTCGGAAACGCCAGGTTGACGTCCGTCCGCAGATGCTTGCTGGCCATGACGCAGTACGCGCCGCCGTACGCCTTGCGCGTGATCACCGTGATCTTCGGCACGGTCGCCTCGGCGAACGCGTAGAGCAGCTTGGCCCCGTTCCGGATGATTCCCCCGTGCTCCTGCCGCACGCCGGGGAGGAAGCCGGGAACGTCCTCGAAGGTCACGAGGGGGATGTTGAAGGCGTCGCAGAAGCGGACGAAACGGCCGCCCTTGACCGCGGCGTCGATGTCGAGGACGCCCGCCAGGTAGTTCGGCTGGTTGGCGACGATGCCGACGCTCCGGCCGCCCATGTGAGCGAAGCCGACGACGATGTTCTGCGCGAAGTTCCGGTGGACTTCGAGGAACCGGCCGTCGTCGACGACCGCCCGGATCAGGTCGAGGATGTCGTAGGGCTTGTTCGGGTCGACCGGGACCAGTTCGTCGAGTTCCGGCGCCTCGCGATCGTCCGGGTCGTCGGTCGGACGGAGCGGCGGATCGTCCAGGTTGTTGCCGGGCAGATAGCCGAGCAGATCGCGGATCAGCGCCAGACAGGCGGCATCGTCCGAGGCGGTGAAGTGAGCCACGCCGCTCTTGCGCGCGTGGGTCATCGCGCCGCCGAGCTCCTCCATCGAGACGTCCTCGTGAGTCACCGTCCTGATGACGTCCGGACCGGTAACGAACATGTAGCTCGTGCCCTCGACCATCATCACGAAGTCCGTGATGGCCGGCGAGTACACGGCGCCGCCGGCGCAGGGGCCCATGATGGCGCTGATCTGAGGAACCACCCCCGACGACAGGGTGTTGCGGAGAAAGATGTCGGCATAGCCGCCGAGCGAGGCCACCCCTTCCTGAATCCGCGCGCCGCCCGAGTCGTTCAGACCCACCACCGGCGCTCCGTTCTCCACCGCCAAGTCCATCACCTTGCAGATCTTGCGCGCGTTCGTCTCGGACAGCGAACCGCCGAACACCGTGAAGTCCTGCGCGAAAAAGTAGACGGGGCGCTGGTCCACGCGGCCGTGGCCGCAGACCACGCCGTCGCCGGCGACGCGTTGCTCGGCCATTCCGAAGTCCGTGCAGCGATGCGTCACCAGGGCGTCGATCTCGACCCAGGAGCCGGGATCGAGCAGCAGGTCGACCCGCTCGCGGGCGGTCATCTTGCCGCTCGCGTGCTGCCGGTCGATCCGCTCGGCGCCACCGCCCAGTTGGGACTGCTGGAGCCTCCGTTCCAGTTCCTGGACCTGCTGGCCCCGGACGTCGCCGACGGTCTCGTCTGGTTTCGCTGCCGCGGTCATCCGATCGGCTTTCATACCACAGGCGCGCAAGGGGAACCTCATGCCCGGCCGGCGGCCGGTTCCGCACGAAAGTAGCCCTAGAATCCAACCGATGAGGTCGAACGCCAACGGTGCCGAGCAGCGGCGGAGGCTGATCTCCGACGTTGCCGCCCCGGCCGACGCGCTGACCCGCCTGGTCGCGCACGGAGACCAGCAGTTCGAGGCGTTCTTCGAGCGCGTCGAGAGCGTCGAGCTGCTGCCGAAGGGCGCCCCCAACCGCGTCCGCCTGAGGACGGAACAGGGACTCGCGATCAGGAAGATCGAGAACGGCCGGAGCCGTCTGGCGGCCGCCGACACGATCTCGGGACCTGCCTTCGCCGCCTGCTGCGACAGGGTAGCGGGAACGGCCCGGTCGATCGGCACGGCGCCGCCGCGCATCAGGACCGGCAGATGGCCGGCGCTGCGCCTGGCCGAGATCGAACAGGCCGAATCCAGGCTCACCCGCGCCGTGAACCGGCGGCGCGTCGGATTCCCGATGGAGATCACGGCGCGCCGTCATCGCCGGCAGGTACAGGTCATCCGCAGCCGGGTGGCCGCGCCGCCGCAGTTCGAGGAGTACTTCAGCCTGCAGGTGACGACGCCGTGGGGCGTCTGGGGCGGCCTGCTGCCGTCGCTCGCAGCCGAGGACCTGGACCCGGTCGCCCTCTGTCTCGTCGACCGCCTGCGTTCGCGAAGCCTGCCCCCCGAGCGGCCCGGTCGCGGCGTCATCGTCCTCGGGCCGAACGCCGCCGCGGTCCTGCTCCACGAAGTCGTCGCCCACGCGCTGGAGGCGGACACCCTCGCCCTGTCCGGCGCTCCGGACCAGGCTGTCGGGCTGAAGCTGGGCGGCCCCGAACTCGACGTCGTCGACGATCCGAGTTCCGCGCCCCGGGTCTGCAAGCGCTCGAGCGACGACGAGGGCACGGCGGTCATCAGCCGCTGGCTGCTCAGACGCGGCCGGGTCCGGCAACCCCTCGCCGATCTTGCCTGGGCCGAGCGCTGCCCCGGCATGATCCCGGGCGCCGCCCGCCGCGCGAGCCGGCATCGGCTGCCCGGGCCGCGCACTAGCCACCTCGAACTCCTCCCCGGGGCCATTCCCGAGGGGGATCTCTTCGCCGAGGCCGCGGGCGGGATCTACATCGGAGAGTTCGACAGCGGCAGCCTGGATCCGCTAAACGGCCGCTGCGTGCTCCGGGCGCCGTGTGGCCGGAGGATCGGAGCGAGCGGCCCGGTCGACCACACGGGCCCCATCGAGATCCGCTCGCGGGCCGCCGATCTTCTCGCAGCGGTCACCGCGGTCGCGGATCGTCCGCTCGCGGCCGGCGCCGGCTGGTGCGCCAAGGACGGCGCACTGATGCCGGTCTGGGCCCGCTGCCCGTCGATCCGCCTGGAAGGACTGCAGGTGGCCGATTGAAGTCGGCTCGACTACCCGGCTTGCGCAGCATCAGACTGGCGCTGGGCGCGGTCCGTGAACACAGCGGCGCGCCCGGCGCCGAGCTCTACGTCAAGGCCGGAAACACCTGCCGGATCGAGATCGATCCCTGGATGACGCCCGTGACGACCGACCCTGACGACCTGCAGGCCCAGGTGTCCGTTCTGGACGAGCGGGGATGGGCGCTGCGCGCCGGAGGCGCCAGGCGCGCGCTCTTTCTCGCCGACTCCGGACCTCTCCCGGGGCCGAGCGGCTGGAGACGAGTCAATCGCCACTCCTTGCGGCCGGGAGCCCTCAGACTGCCGTCGCCATCCTCCGACACGACGCCCAGGACCACGCCGTCTCCCGCCGCCGATGCAGGCGAACCTCCGCCGGACGACGAAGAGACGGCGGGCCTGGCCTTCCTGCGGGATCTCCTGCGGTGTCTCGGCGAGCGAATGCCCGAGGCCCGTCTCGTCCGGGGCCGGCTCGATAGCGGAGCCAGCGCCGCGGTGCTCGCCAGCACGACCGGCGTCACCGGGCGGAGCGCGCGGCGGCTCGCGACGGTTGAACTGGACTTCGCCATTTCACGAGACGGCCGCCAGACACACTGCAGCCTCTACCGAGCGGCCTCGAACCTCCACCTGCTCGGCGCCGACTCGATCGCGGGGGAGATCGCGGAACGTCTGACACTGGCGACGGCCCCCCCTCCACCCTTCCTTCCCACCGGCGAGGTCGCCGTGTCCCCGGCACTCGCCTGCAACCTGCTGGCGCTCCTCGCGCCCTTGCTGCGGGGACGCGACGGCTGGCGGCGGCTGCGGAAGCTCGGCGCCGGTCAGCCGCTCGGGCCGCCCCAACTGCAGATCGTGGACGACGGCGCCCTCGATGCCGGCTGGATGAGCGCGGCGTCCGACGACGAGGGCGTGCCGACCCGGGCCGTGGCCCTGGTACGCGACGGCGAACCCGGCGAGCCGCTCTTGAGCTGGGAGGACGACGGCTGGTCGGGTTACGCCGCCGCCGGCTGCCGGCGCAGGTCGGGATGGCGAGCGCTGCCGGAACTCTGCCACTCCCACCTCTACATTGCCGGCGCCTCCGAACCCGCCGAGTCGATCCGGAGCGGCATCGTGCATGGCTGCTACCTGCTGGACAGGGCGCACGACGGGCGGTGCCAAGCCACGTTCGAACCCTCGACGAACGGCGGCGAAAGACGTCCCGAAGAGGGGCGCTTCGAGGTCGACGCGATCGGTCTGGTCATTCGCCGCGGCGCCATCGTGGGCGAAGCTCCCAAGGTGCGGCTGACCGGCTCCCTGCGCCAACTGCTCCGGGGCATTCGCGCCATCGGCGACGACCTTCGCTTCCTGCCCGCGCCCGGCGCGGTCGGCGCTCCGACCCTGCTACTGACGGGGCTGCAGGTCGAGGCGGTCGGTTAGGTCGGACAGCATGGTCGCCGCTTCGCGGCGCGTTCTCCTGGCCGCCTGCGGCGGTCGGCGGGTCAGAAGACCCGCGCACCCAGCTAAGGGGCGGGGACCGGGTAGCGGCGGATCGTCGTCTCGAGTTGCGCGCTGCTGCGAGCACTTGGCTGGAACCGTCCACCGCTGCCGCGGAAGGTCCCGGCCGCGGGAGGAGGAGCCGACTGCCTGCCGCCGGGGCCGACCGGCGTTCCGAGCTGGACGCCGCCACGGGAACCGCCAAGGGGGCTCCCCTGTGCCGGTGCGCCGCCCGCCCCTGCACCGGTCACCATCGGAGCCGCTCCGAGCGTGCGCCTCCGCAGGTGCTCCCGGGTGAAGACCCGCGGCCGCTCCCCGGCGCGCCCAGCGTCCGACTCCCGCTCCGAGACGGCGGTTTCCGGCTTCCCGTCGCCCGTGTCCCACTCCGTTTCGAGAGCCTGGAGGGGAACGGCGCGGTCGAGGGGATTGTTCAGCGACCGGTCGCCGGTCGCCGGCGCCGGCAGGCTGCCCGGAGACTGGATTACCCGCCTGACTCCGTCGGCGCTCGCGCCCTCGCCTCGGGGCGACCGGCTGGCCCTCCGGGGAAGATCCCCGTCCGGCTCGGACGTCTCTGGTGCCGCCGCCTCGACGGCACCGCCCGCGTCACCGGCCACCGCTCCCTGCTCCTGCTCCACCCTCGGTAACAGCAGGCTGCTGATGCGGCCCGGTTGGGAGTAGGTGCGCGGCGGCAGGGCCTCGACCCGGCTTCGATCTGCCTTGAGGAGCACCTCGGTGGCGTACCGGTTGACCGCGAAGTGCGGATTCACATCGGTGAAGGCGAGGCGCGTGTCCAGGCTCAGGGCGTGGACGTAGTGATCCACGGCCGCGCCGACGTCTCCGGCGTCGTCCGCGATCCGGCCGAGCTGGTAGTGGGCCCAGGCGTTCCCCGGATCGAGCTCGACCGCCGTCTCGAGGTGCGCCGAGGCCAGCTCACTGTCACCGGTCGTGTACGCGAGCAGCGCCAGGTTGTAGTGCGCGGGCGCCCAGGCTCCGTCCTCCGCGATCGCGGCGAGGTAGTGCTCGAACGCCCCCTCGACATCCCCGCGCAGTTCCAGCAGGTTCGCCAGGTCGTTCAGCGCGCTCGCACGGTCCGCGGACCCGGTCTGTCCGTCCACCACCTTGCGTTGCGCCTCGATCGCCCGGTCGAGGTTCCGGACCTCCGCCGTCGCAGGCTCGACGGTCTGCGCCGCGCCCTCCGGGACGCCGCCGACCGGCAGGCCCGGCCCGAACATCAGCCAGACCAGCGCCAGCACCATCGCTCTCGACATCGTCTTCATGGCGGTCATGTGACTCTTTCGCGCGTGTCGCGGGATCGGAGTTGGCGGAATAGGATCCGCGGGACGTGAGTCAACTGCGACGACTACCTGCAGTCGGACATCTGCTGCAGGAGAGCCCGCTTGCCGAACTCACTGGATTATACGGAAGGGAAGCGCTGAGGGTCCAAACGACCCGCATTCTCGACGCGGTGAGGGCCGAGATCCGGACCGGAATCGAGGACGACCAACTGGCGGAGACGATCCGCGAGATCCCGGATCGCGTCCGCGCCGCGCTGGAGGCCGAGGCGCCGCCGCTCAGGCGCGTGCTCAACGCGACGGGCATCTTCCTCCACACCAACCTGGGCCGGGCGCCTCTGCCCCGCGAGGTCGTGGCCGACTTGGCCGATCGTCTCGACGCCTACTGCGATCTGGAGATGAGCCTCGATACGGGACGGCGCAGCGACCGCGGCAGACGAGTGGAGAACCTGGTGCGCGCCCTCACCGGCGCCGAGGCAGCGCTGGTCGTCAACAACAACGCCGCCGCGCTGGCTCTCGCACTCTCCAGCCTGGCGTCCGGCCGCGAGGTCCTGCTGTCCCGGGGCGAGATGGTCGAGATCGGCGGTTCGTTCCGGATTCCGGAGATCCTCGAGGCGAGCGGCGCGCGTCTGGTCGAGGTCGGCACGACGAACCGCACCCGCCTCGCCGACTACGAGCGCGCCATCCGGCCGGGCGTCTCCCTGGTGCTCAAGGTGTACCCGAGCAACTACCGGATCCAGGGGTTCGTCGAAGAGGTCGACCCCGCGACCCTCGCGGACTTCGCCCATCGCCACGGCCTCCCGCTCCTGGTCGACGAGGGCAGCGGCATGCTGCGAGCGGAGGCGGCACCCCCACTCCGGGGCCACCAGAGCTTCAAGGACCTGATCGAAGCCGGCTGCGACCTGGTCTGCGGCAGCGGTGACAAGCTCCTCGGCGGCCCGCAGGCGGGGCTGATCGCGGGTCGGGAATCCATCGTCGCGCGGCTCCGGGAGTCGCCCCTCTACCGGGCGCTGCGGCCGGGAAGGCTGGTCCTGACCGCTCTGGACGCGGTGCTCCGGCGGCACCTCGCGGCGCGGCCCATGCCGATCGCGGCTCTGTGGCGCAACGACGAAGAGTATCGGCGGCGGGTCGAGCGGCTGGCGGACCGGCTTGGCGGCAAGGTCGTCCGGGGCAGCGCCTACCTCGGCGGCGGTTCCGCGCCGGAGCAGGAGATCGAAGGCTGGGTGATGGCCCTGACCGCCCCCGGCGATGTCGCCGCCCGGCTCCGCCAGGGGGAACCGCCGGTCGTCGGCTACCAGCGAGAGGGCCGCCTGTTCCTCGACCTGCGGACCGTGGACCCGCGGGACGACGAAGCGCTGGCGAGCGCAGTGGAACGGGCCTTGGGCTAGCTAGCACTCCGCTGGGTGCGCGGGTCTGTCATCCGCGCGCCCGTTGACGGGCGCACGGACTGGTTCACGGGTGGCGCGGAACCGCGCCACCCGGGTGCTGACCCGCCCGCCGCCGGAGGCGGCCAGGAACGCGCGCCGCGAAGCGGCGACCATCTCAGCCCCCGAACCAGTCCATCTCCACGCGGCACACCGGCAGCACCGCCAGCCGGAGCGGCCCGCCGCTCGGGCCCTCGGTTTCCAGGCGCACGCGAACACCTCCGAACCGGCACCGCCGCGGCATCGCCGCACGGAGAACCTCGATCTCCCGCTCCTCGCGGGACGACAGCGGCACCGTGTAGCGCCCCGGATGCTCGACCTCGATCCGGGTCGGCGATCCGAAGTCCGTCGCAGGCCGCGGAACGCCGGTATCGACGACGAATGCGCGCGGCCCGCCGGCGAGGGCCTCGCCCGAACGAAGCCGGAGTGCATAGCGGCGCACCTCGCCGGCGCCGAGCCCGCTCGGTTTGAAGGTGAGGAACGTGAGCAGTCCGGCCGCCGCGAATGGCGGCGAGGCGAGTTCCTCCGCCGGGTCCAGGGAGAGCGACCAGGCCTGCTCCGCCGGCGCCGGTCCCGAGTCGACGACGGTGAAGAACCTGCCGGCGGCCGGTTGCCCCGGCGGCGGCGGGTCGAACGGCGTGCCGGTGCCGAACGCGAGCAACAGCGCGCCGCTCTCCGGCACGGACACCACCGCCGGTGGATGGCGAATCGGCAATCCGCCGGTCTCGAACACCCGCCGCGGCGCCCAGGCGCTCGCCGCGACACGGCCGCCCGCGAGCGGCGCGCCCGCCGAGACGTCGACGCGGTACAGGCTGCCGGCGAGCGTACCGGCGTAGAGCCGGTCGGCCACTCCGTCCCCGTCCAGGTCGGCAGCGGCCGGCGTCGCGGTGGCGGGCGCGTCGAGCCTCCGCTTGTAGAGCAGCGCGCCGGACTCGATCCCGACGATGTACAGCCAGTCGCCGACATCGGCCGGCCGATCCGCGTCGTACCCGCCGCCGAACACCGCCGCCAGGCGGTCGCCCTCGCCCAGCCTCAGTCTCACGATCGCCGGCGGCGACAGCGGCACTCCCAGATCGGGAGCGCCGTTGCCGTCCTCGTCGCTCAGGTCGACGAAGGACGAGAGAGGATTCGGCCGCGGCAGCGTGGCCGCCAGGTCCCATGCCTCCCGGCTGCCCGCCGGCCAGGGCGTCAGGTCCACCACCGCGGACACCGAGCGGCGAGGAGACGGAAGGCCGTCCGAACGGCTCGGAGCGCTGGCCGTGGCGGATACGACGTGGCTGACACGCCTCAACCCGCCCAGCAATGCCAGCGTTCCCTCCAGGTTCGTCATGCACAGGCGGCAGGGACCGCTCGCCGCCGGAACGAAACCCGTTACCTCGACGACGACTTCCGCGCCCGTCGCGCCGCCGCCGAGCCTCCGCGTGGTCGGCTCCACGGCGCCGGCCATCCCGCGCGCGACGCCGAGCTGCACGCCTCCGTCGGCCGCCGCCAGCAGCCGCACCTGCACCTTCTGCTGGGCCGCGATCAGCATCCCGGTCTGCGTCGCCATCAGAAGCGCCAGACAGGATCCGCTCAGCAGGAGCAGGATCAGCGTCACCAGCAGGGTCGAGCTGCCCTGAGCGGAGGTCGATCGCTTCACGGGAGGTTTCTCAGCCGGACAAAGGACGACGTTGTCCGCTCGACCCGCAACGCGGCGGCGGCCGGTTCGCCGGCCCGGGCCGTAGTGACCACGCTGGCGAGGAAGGCCCCTCCGCCCACGGTCTGTTCGACCGTCACGTCCAGGTCGATCAGGTCGTCGGCGATCGGCTGCAGCAGGTTGGAGTTCCGCCGTCGCCAGGCGATGCCGGTCCCCGGGTACAGGCGGGCCATCGCAAGCTGCGGCCCATGCCCCGACCGCGGGTCGGGCGGCCGAATGTAGAAACGCCACTCCTCCAGGACGCCCACCCTCTCCACGACGCGCATGGGGCCTCCGGGCCAGGCGCCGCCGCTCGACATCCCCAGGTAGGCGTCGGCCACCGGCCCGCGCGAGGCCTCGGCATGGAAGTGGACCCTCAGTCGGCGCCTTCGTCCGCGACCGCTGGCCGCGACTTCGGTGATCGGCACCACCGCGTGGACCGGAGCGACGCCGGAAACCAGGAGCAGAGCGTCGTCACCGGCTGCGCCAGCGTCCTGGAGCATGGCGAGCGGCTGGTCAACGCCGCCGGGGGTCTCTGCCAACACTTCCACCCAGCCGCGCGCGACCGTCGGGTCGACCTCGACGTCCTCCACCCAGTAGAGCGGGCCGTTCATCACGCCCCGCACGACCAGCACGTCGGTGCCCTCGGCCGCTGTCAGGCCACCGACCGGATGGCCCGCCGCAACGTCCTTCTCGACGAACGCCGCCAGCTCCGGACGCGCCTCCTGGCCGGGCGACTGGCGCGCGATGCCGCCGCGCCCGGCCGCGCGCAGCCCACGCCGCAACTCCCGGTGGGCCGCCTGCTGCGCCTGCTGCAGCGCCGCGTCGTCGAGTTGGGCGCGCGCCAGACGCTGGTGGATGCCGAACAGCGAGAGCGCGAGCGCCGAAACGGCGACCGTGAGACCGAACACGACCAGGGTCTCGATCAGGCTGGCGCCGGCGTCGGCGGTCTTCATGGCTGGCGCAGAGTGACCAGGGACATCCTCCGTTCCCCGGCAGCCCGACCGGCCTGTAGCGCGATCACCTCGACCGCCACGTCGAGGATCTCGACCGACTCCCCCGGCAACCCCGGTTCGAGCACGGGAGCCGCTCGGACCACGCGCCGGAACTGCGGCGCCTCGTCGCCACAATCCTCCCGCCAGGCCGCAACGGAGGGACACCAGACCTGGGCCAGGTGTCCTGCGCCGTCGACCTCCGCGACGGACGACCGGGCCATCTCGACCAGCGCTTCGGCGCGGCGCGCCTCCAGGTTGTTCAGGCCGGATCGAACGAGAAGCGAGAGCACGGTTGCCGCGGTGAGACCGAGCAGCGCGAGGGAAACGAGCGTCTCTACCAGGCTGAAGCCGGCGGTCCGCGGCAGGGTGACAGCAGGGAGGTGGTTCGTCGTCATATGGACTGAGACGGAATTCAGGGTCCCGAACCGAGCCGGCCTCCGGCCGGCACGTGTTGCTGGCCGCCTTCGGCGGCAGCCGGCGAGGGCGCCGGCGCACCCAGTGGAACGGAGCCGGCGAGGGCGCCGGCGCACCCAGTGGAACGGAGCCGGCGAGGCGCCGGCGCACCCAGTGGAACGGAGCCGGCGAGGCGCCGGCGCACCCAGTGCGTGTCCTACAGCAGGGAGGTGTACGCCGCGATCAGCCGCGGTCCGAAGAACAGCGACACGAGCGCGCCCATCGCGAGGAAGACGCCGAACGGGAGCCTGGAACTCCAGCCCAGCCGGCCGCGGACAATGAACACGAGGCCGGCGAGCGCGCCGACCAGGGACGCGAGGAACAACGTCAGCAGCGTCCCGCCGACGCCCAGAAACGCGCCGATCGCGGCGAGCATCTTCACGTCCCCGAGTCCCATGCCCCGAACCCGGCGAAGGAGGTACCAGAGTCCGATCAGCAGCAGCAGCGCTCCGGCCCCCACCGCGGCGCCGAACACCGCGTTTCGGGGGGTCGTCCAGGACACCACGAAGGAGCCGGCCAGACCGAGCCCGATTCCGCCCCAGGTCAGCGGGTCGGGGAGCAGGAGGTGGCTCGCGTCGATGATCGCCAGCACCAGCATGAGGCTGCAGAAGACGGCGGCGAGAAGACCGTCGAACGTCGGCCCGAAGACGAGCCAGGAGGCGAGCCAGAGGACACCGCTACCCGCCTCGACCGCCGGATAGCGCCACGCGATCGGCTCGCCGCAGGTCCTGCAACGGCCGCGGAGAATCACGAAACTCAGCAACGGCACGTTGTCCCGTGCGGCGATCCGGGCGCTGCAATGGGGACAGCGCGACCGCGGCCGAACGATCGACTCGCCTCTCGGCAGTCGCCAGGCGACCACGTTGAGGAAGCTGCCGACACACAGCCCGACCACCGCGGCGTACACGGCTCCGAAGGCGACGGTCGCCGGCGCCGCTCCGGTCATGGCTGCCCGCCGCTGCCCCGAACGAGCGCGGTGACGACGCGTTTCATCATCTCGCAGCCGCGAAGGAAAGCGTCGACAGGTATCCGCTCGTCGAGCCCGTGAATCCCCGCCGCGTCCCCGGAGGCGACGACGAACGGCGAGAAGCCGTAGGCGTCCACCCCGCGCCGGCGGAAGAAGCGCGAGTCCGTCGCGCCGGCGATCATGGCCGGCGCCACGGGCGCACGCACGCCGAGGACGCGTTCCAGCGTCCGGTAGACGTCGCTTTCCGTGCTCGACGCCGGGCTGGCGCCCGAGCGCAGGAGCTCCTCGACGTGGATGCCGGTACCCAGGACGGTATCGACTCGCCGGCGAAAGGCATCGGCATCCGTGTCCGGCAGCAGGCGGGCGTCAATGAACGCCACAGCCTCACCGGGCGCCACATTGACCGGTCCGGAGCCATTGTCGATCCGCGTGATCTGCACCGTGTCGCGGAAACTCGCCGACATGCCGGGCAGCAGTACGCGGTCCAGGCCGCCCAGCCGCAGCCGCCGGTCGAGCTCCGCCTGCACGCCCTCGATCGGCTGATCGAAGACCTCGGCGAACTCTGCCAAATGGAAGGCCGCGAGACCCCGGTAGGCCTCGTGCGCCGCCGTCGTGACCCGCCACGGATGCTCCAGTTCGAGCACCCGGTTCAGCGCCCGCAGGAGCCGGTGCGTGGGGCTCGCCGGGTTGAATCCCGAAGCGTGCCCTCCGCGTCCGGTGGTCGTGACGCGGAGCCAGAGGACCTGCTTCTGCGCCGTCTCGATGCCCCACCACAGCAGGCGGTCCCCGGCCATCCGGTTGACGCCAGCTTCGTTCAGCACGGCCTCGGCATCGTCGAACAGTTGCCAGTGCTCCTCCAGCAACCAGCCGACACCTTCGGCGCCGCCCGCTTCTTCGTCCGCGCTGGCGACGAAGACCAGGTCGCGGCGGCGCGGCTGCCCGCTCTCGAGGACGTGCAGCATCGCGCCCAGATGGGCAATGCCGAGGCTCTTCGCGTCGAGGGCGCCGCGGCCCCAGATCTTCTCGTCGTGCATCGTTCCGCCGAACGGCGGCCGGCTCCAACCCTCTCCCGCCGGGACCACGTCGACGTGATGCAGCAGCACCAGGGCGCCGCCGGCGGCATCGGGGACGTTCGCCGGCAACCGCGCGTAGAGGTTGGCCCGGCCGCCGGGGCTGGTCAGCACCCGAACGTCGAGCTCGCCCTCCGGATCGTGGCGCTCGATCAGCGAAGCCAGGTACTCGACGGCGGCCCGCTCGGCGCCCGGGGGATTGCTCGTGTCGAACGACAGGTAGGTCTGGAGCCAGGCGACCGGCCCGGCGCCGGCGAAGGCCGGCCCGGCCGCCAGCAGAACCACGACGGAGGCCAGGAACAGGCCTGTCCGTCGCGCGCCGGGCACCCTCACCGGGCCGCCTCCGCCACTCCGCCCGAGGAGCCGGTGGTCAGTCCTGTCCCGGCAGTCGGCGGCAGGTCGAGAAGGTCCAGTACGACCTGGCGGTACAGCTCGACGCCGTCCACGAAGGCCGGCAGAGCGATCTTCTCGTTCGGACCCGCGACGGTCATCGAATCGACCGCCAGGAACCGGAAGGGCGTGAATCCGTAGGCGGCAATGTCGTGGAGCCGGAAGAAGCGCGCGTCGTTGGCGTAGCGCGCCAGCAGGTAGGGACCGATCCGGTCCGGCTCGACGCCGGTGCGCCGGCGCAGGGACTCGGTCAAACGCAAGTACGCCGGATGATCGAGGGGGCTGCCGTGCGCCGCTCCCCGCCGCTCGTGGATGCGAATCTCCACGCCGTCCAGTAGCCGGGCGGGCAGCAGTTCGGCCACGGCCGCGTCTGCGTCCAGGCCGGGCAGGACGTGGAGGACGATGCGCAGCCGGTAGCCGCCAGAGGAAGCGGCTTCGACGAAGAACGGGTGCGCCTCGTTGCGGAACAACGCCTTGAGCAGGTTCGGCAGGCCGTCGAACAACTCCGGTTCGTCGAGCACCCGGTCGGGCTCCGCCAGCGCCGCCCGGTACTCCGGGTGCTGGCGCGACGGCCCGTAGGCCGCCGCGAACGCAGCCACCTCCGGCACCACCGCCACCGGCTTCGCGGTACGGAGCGCCGAGAGCAGGTCCGCGCGCAGCCGCTCCAGCCGCTCCGCCGCCGGCGCCGTGGCCGTCACCTCCAGGAACTGCTTCTGAGCGAACGAGGTGCCCCAGTACTTCACCTCGTTCGTCCAGGTCGCCTCCAGCACGCCGCCCTCACCCAGCACCGCCCAGAACCGCTCCGCAAGTTCCGGGCGGTGGGCAAGGATGTGACGCGTCCCCGGGTCGCTGCCCGTCTCCTCGCTACTCGTCGCGAGGAAGATCAGCGACCGGCTCGGCCGCAGGCCGGTCGCCGCCGCCCGCTCCGCGGCCGCCAGCATCGCGGCGAGCTGGGCCACCGTCACGCTCTTCATGTCGAATACGCCGCGGCCGATGATCCATGGCGGCTCGATCCGCCCCTCGAAGGGCGGCACCCCCCACTCCTCCGGACGCCGCACCGGCTCGACGTCGAGGTGGTTGTGAAGCACCAGCGCCTCCCGGCTCTCGCCTTCGAGGATCGCCCAGAGGTTCGCCCGGGCGCCCTCGTGCGGCTCGATCTCCACGGCAATGCCCGCATCCTCGAGGATGCCGGCGAGATAGCGCGCGGCGTCGATCTCGCGGCCCGTGTCCGGCGTCGTGTCGATCCGCACCAGGTCCTGAAGGCGCCGGACGTTCTCGTCCGCCCCGTAGTCGACGTCCCGCCAGCTCGTGTCGAAGGTCGGAGGCGGCGCCGTGCGCCGGGAGAAGACGACGGCGAACGCAAGGGCCGCGAGCAACGCTCCATAGAGCACGATCCGGGCAGCCAGGCGGTGCCGCGCCTTCGACTTCGCGCTCGACATGTGCGGAATCAGCTTAGCGCCTCCCACCTGACCTGTACGGTCACCAAGCTGCTACCGTCCATGCCGCCGCTCGTGCAGCTCTCCAACCACCAGCCGTTCCGCGGCATCGGAAGGGGCCTGCTGATCCTGCTCCTGCTGGGCACGGTCACCTTCGCCGCGCTCGGCTTCGTCGGCGACTTCGAGCAGATCCGCGATCTGATCCGGGACTTCAGTCTCTCGACGCTGGTCGTCGTGCTGCTCCTGTCCGCCGTCAACTACTGGCTGCGCTTCGTTCGCTGGCAGATGTACCTGCGGCAACTCGACGTCCGCCTGAGGTGGAGTCGCAGCCTCGCCATCTTCCTGACCGGATTCCTGCTCGCGGTGACCCCGGGCAAGGCCGGCGAACTCGCCAAGGCCTGGCTGGCGCGCGAGTTCGGCGGCGGACGGGCGCGCCCGGTCGTCGCCGTCGTCGTCACCGAACGGCTGCTCGACGTACTCGCCGTCCTGCTGCTGCTCCTGTCGTCGGTCTTCGTCTTCGCCGGGCAGCGCTCGTTCGTCGCGCCCATCGTCCTCGTCGCGGCCGGCGCCGTGGTCGCCGTGGCCTACGGCCCCCTCACGAGACGACTGCTGCCCCTGCTGGCGAAGAGCCGGCTCGCCAGGGGCCGCGCCGCCCTGCTGATCGACATTCATCAGGCATTCACGAAACTCGTGGAGCCGAGGATGCTGCTCCCGGGCCTCGCCCTCTCCACCGCGGCGTGGGCGGCCGAGGGCATCGGCTGTGCGCTCGTCGTCCGCCACTACGCGCCTTCGGTGCCCGTCCTGGCCTCGGTGTTCGACTACGCGGCCTCCAGCGTCGCGGGCGCCGCCTCGATGATCCCCGGAGGCCTGCTCGCCGCGGAGGGGTCGCTCGTCCTGCTGCTGGAACGCCAGGGCGTCGCTCTCGACGCCGCGATGGCCTCGACCATCATCGTCCGCGCCGCCACCTTCTGGTTCGCGGTCGCGGTCGGCGTGCTGGCGATGCCCTGGGTGCTGTCGCTACTGCGCCGGCCCCGCCAGATAGACGATCACGAAGACGGCCAGGGCGTAGAGCCCCACGTTCACCAGGAAGGGAACGTCGTACAGGAGTAGCTCGGTCGGATTCCGCTGCTTGGGATTCTCGGCCTTGTGGATCAGGTACAGGTAGCGGAAGATGCCGAAGAGCACGAACGGAACGGTCCAGACCAGGCCGTAGTCGCCGAAGCGCATGACGGTCTCGTCGGCCGTCGTGTAGAGGGCGTAGGACAGCAGGGTCGACGCCGTCACGACGTTCATCATCTGGTCCAGGAACGTAGGGCTGTAGTGATCGAGAACCGCCCGCTGTTCGCCGGCGTCGGCCGGAAGCAGCACGAGTTCGTGACGGCGCTTGGAGAAGCCCAGGAACAGCGACAGGAAGACCGTGCAGAGCAGCAGCCAGGCGGACACCGTGACCCCGACCGCGGCCGCTCCGACCACCACACGGATGACGTAACCGCTCGCGAGCACCATCACGTCGACGATCACGATCTCCTTCAGCCAGAGGCTGTAGAGCAGGTTCGCCAGCAGGTAGAGGCCGACCAGCAGCGCGGTCTCCCGGTTGAGCGTCCAGGCCGCGATCAGCGCGGCGGCGGCCAGCGCCGCGCACGCCGCCGCGGCCTGCGCCGTGCCCAAAGCGCCGGACGCCACCGGCCGCAACCGCTTCCGGGGATGGCGGCGGTCCTGCTCGCGGTCGCGCAGGTCGTTGAACAGGTAGACGGCGCTGGCCGCGGCGCAGAACGCGACGAAGGCGATCGCGGAAGCCTCCATCGTGCCGCGATCCAGGAGGCTGCCGGCGAACGTCGCCGGCGCAAGAACGAACACGTTCTTGCTCCACTGCGCCGGCCGCAGCGACCTGAAGAGCGGCACGAAGCGGTCAGCCCCGGCCGGAAACGGGGATCCCGAACTCGCGGAGGGTTCCCTCGAGCGTCGGCCGCCCCAGGCGCATCCGGTCGTCGGTCAGCAGGTAGGAGAAGAGGAAGCCGCCACCCAGCATCAGGATCCCGACCAGGAAGCAGTACATGACCGCGCGGTCGGGGTAGCCGTCCTTGAGGTAGCCCAGGTAGACGGGACCGACGATCCCGGCGGCCGCCCAGGCGGTGAGCACGGCGCCGTAGATCGAGGACATCTTTCGCGAACCGAACACGTCCAGGACGAAAGGCGGCATCGTGGCGAACCCGCCGCCGAAGCAGAGCAGCACATAGCAGACGAGGATCGAGAAAATCCACGGATTCGTCTCGGTCATCAGCACGCCGAACACGACCATCTGGCTCGCGAGCAGGATCCGGAACACCTTCACCCGGCCGATGCGGTCCGACAGCAGGCCCCAGAACAGTCTCCCCACGCCGTTGCACAGCGAACTGATCGCGATCAGCGTGGCCCCGTACTCCGCCAGGGTCGCCGGTTCGAGCGAGGGGTCCGAAAGGCCCCAGACCTCCTGAAGCAGCTCCGACTGGAAGCTGATCACCGTGATGCCGGCCGCGATGTTGAAGAAGAAGACGATCCACATGAACACGAACTGCTGGGAACCGAGGTAGGTCCTGACCGCCGTGTCGTCTTCCGCGGGCGCCGTCTCCGCGGCGGGCCCGGCGACGGACTTCACCAGATCCGAGGGAACGGGCGGATCGCTCAGCAGCAGGCTGCAGGGGATCAGGAGGCAGGCGAACGTGATGCCGAGCCAGAGGAACACCTCGGACAGGTCCTCGCCCGTGCGCAGCACCAGCAGAGGCGCCAGTCCCTTGCTGAGCAGGAAGGCGCCGACGCCGAAGCCCATGACGACGATCCCGGTGACCAGTCCCTTGTGGTCCGGGAACCACTTGGCCACCGTCGCGACCGGCGTCACGTAGCCCAGTCCGATGCCGGCGCCGCCGATCACGCCATAGCCGATGTAGAACAGCGGCAGCATGTCCAGCCGGAGGGCGGCTGCGGCGACCAGGTAGCCGCCCGAGAACAGGATGCTGCCGATCACGGCGAGCTTCCTGGGTCCCAGCCGCGGCAGCACCTGCCCGGCCCAGGCCGCCGACACGCCCAGCGTGAAGATCGTGATGCTGAACGCCCAGGCCGTCTGCGAGAAGGTCCACCCCGCCTGCCGGACCAGCATCGTCTGGAAGAAGCTCCAGGCGTATACGGTGCCGAAGCACAACTGGAGCATCGTGCAGAGCAGCGCGATGACGATTCTCGGTACTCGCACCGCCGCGCTACTCCGTGCCGGACGTGCCCGCCGGCAGACCCCGGCCGCGGCCCTGGCGCGACACGTGAAGGAACAGCCGCGCCAGGTGGCCCACTTCGTCGTCGCGCGCCAGGATGTCCCGCTCGCCGAGCTCGTCGTTCTCTCCGTCCTTCGCCAGTTCCACCGCGTAGGCGAGCAGTTCGCCCAGCGGCTTCGCGGCCAGATTGACGAACCAGATCGAGGCCAGCACGGCGATGAGGAGCATGACGCTGATCAGGTAGACCTGCTGGCCGATCGCCCGCTGGATCTTGAGGGCGACGACGTCGAGGTCCATGCCGACGTGGACGGTCCCGGCGACTCCGGCCAGGATCGGGCTGCCGACCTCGATGAAGTCGCCCATCCCGGGCAGGCTCCGTTCAACCGGCGCCGTGTTGCTGTGTTCGCTCTCCAGAATCTCCTCGGGGATGCCGGGCACGAAGGTGTGCGCCAGGAACTCGCCCGTCTCGCTCGTGATGTAGATGTAGCGAATGCCCTGAACCTCGAGAAACTGGTCGACCAGCGACTGCAGCGTCGCGAGATTCTGGTTCAGGAGAATGCCGGCGCTCGAGTCCGCGATCGTCTTGGCGATGTTCTGGGTGTTGACCTCGTACTCCGCCGACAACTCGGTGTCGACGGTGTAGATGCAGAGAATGGAGGTCGACAGGACGATCAGGCCGAAGACGGCGAAGATGCCGAACCTCGTCCACTTGAACAGCCTGCGGATTCTCATCTCAGCCGAACCTGGCGCCCCAGTCGTCGAGCGGAACGAAGCGGCCGTCCTCGACGACGGTGTAGTAGACGCTCTGGAGTCCCTGACGCCGGTCGGGACCGAACGACACGCGTTCGCTGATCCCGAGGTCGAAGTCCTCGATCGAGAAGATCGCCTCCTCCAGCCCGGCCCGGTCCGGGTTCGGCCCCAGCCGCCGCAGAATCTCTCCCATCAGCTTGGCGTTCAGGAATCCCTCGAGGCTGCCGAAGCTGTGCGGGAACGGCGCGTACTCCTCCTGCACCAGGTCGGCCGGCACCTGGGGGTCGTAGCGCGCCATCAGGTCCCGATACTCCTGGACCGCCGGAATCGAGGTGTCCTCGTAGCTGGGGACGACCTGGGAGTTGATCAACTGCCGGGTGTATCTCTCGGCGTCATCCTGCCCCTCGGTCAGGAGCTTCAGCAGGTTCTCGCTGCCGACGAAGGACAGGTTGGCGATCGGCACCTCAAGCCCGAGGTCGACGGCGTCGCGCGCGAACGCGGCGCAGGCGGCGTACGCGCCGATGCAGATGACGGCGTCCGGCGAAACGCCCTGCAGGATCTCGACCTGCTTTCTCATGCTGCCGGTGAACTTCTCGCCGCGGCTGTAGGTCGCCTCGCCGGCGAGCCGCTCGCCGTGCTTGTCCAGTGCCGCCCTGACGCCGGCCCAGCCGCTCCGGCCGTAGGCGTCGATCTGGTAGAAGACGGCGATTCGCCGCCTGCCGATCTGCACGAGATTGTCGACCAACCCCGCCGTCTCCTGGTTGTAGGAGGCTCGCAGGTTGAACGCGAACTCGCCGTAGGGCGGCTCCCGTTGCGGCTGGGCGCCGGTGAACGGGAAGAACAGGAAGATCTTCTCGTCCTGGAACTTCTTGAGGATCGGGAGGACCCGGGTGACGGTCGGCGTCCCGACGTAGCCGAAGAGGGAGAACACCTTGTCCTCCAGCATCAGCCTCATCGTGTTCTGGACGCAGGGATCGGGCTGATAGCCGTCGTCGTACAACCTCAGGCTGACCTTGCGGCCCTCGATGCCGCCGTTCTCGTTCACGTGGTTGAAGTACGCCATGGCGCCACGGTAGAGCTCCGTGCCGAGCCCCCGGGACGGCCCCGAGAAGGCGGCGGACACCCCGAGAACGAGCTCTTCGTCCGTGGCGCCCCGACCTTCCGCCCGATCCGACGACTCGGCCTCGGAGCCTCCGGATTCCTGGCCGCGGCCCGCGACCAGCGCCGACGCGGTGAAGGGAGCGACGAGCAGCGCGGCCAGGCCGGACCGCATGACGGACTTTCTCGTGACCAGCGGACCCCAGTTACCGTTGTTCGACGCTTCCGGTCCGAGACTGCTTTGCATAAAGGTCCTCCTGTTCCGTCTTGCCGGTCAGACATTATCGCCATCACCGCTAGGATGCGCCTTCTGGCATGAAGAACGGCCTGAAGAAGGTACTCGTCGCGAACCGCGGCGAGATCGCGGTGCGGGTGATCCGGGCGCTCCGCGAACGCGGCATCGTCTCGGTCGCCGTCTACTCGGAAGCGGACCGCGACGGTCTGGCCGTGCAGATGGCGGACGAGGCCCACTGCATCGGCCCCGCGCCCTCGATCGAGAGCTACCTCCGGGCCGGGAGAATCGTCGACCTGGCCGCGGCCGTCGGCGCCGACGCGATCCACCCCGGCTACGGCTTCCTGTCCGAGAACGCCGGGTTCGCGCGCCTCTGCGAGGAACGCGGCATTGCCTTCATCGGGCCGCCCTCCGCGGCGATCGCCGCGATGGGTTCGAAGATCGAGAGCCGGCGCCTGATGACCGCCGCCGGCGTACCCATCGTTCCGGGGGGCACCGACCCCCTGGCCTCCGCCGCAGCGGCGCGCGAAGCGGCAAGTGAGATCGGTTATCCGGTCATGCTCAAGGCTTCCGCCGGCGGCGGCGGCAAGGGAATGCGGCTGGTGCGCGAGGAAAGCGAACTCGAAGCGGCATTCCGGGGAGCGACCTCCGAGGCCGGCGCCAGCTTCAACGACGCCTCGGTCTACATCGAGCGCTTCGTCGAGCGGCCCCGCCACGTGGAAATCCAGGTCCTCGGCGATAGCCACGGCCGGATCGTCTCCCTCGGCGAACGGGAGTGCTCCCTGCAACGGCGGCACCAGAAGGTGGTCGAAGAGGCGCCGTCGCCCGCCGTCGACGCGGATCTTCGCCGCCGCATGGGCGAAGCGGCGGTCCGCGCCGCGACGGCCGTGAACTACGTCGGCGCGGGCACGGTGGAGTTCCTGCTCGATCCCCGGGGAGAGTTCTACTTCCTGGAGATGAACACGAGGATCCAGGTCGAGCATCCGGTGACCGAACTCGTTACCGGCATCGACATCGTCGCCGCCCAGCTCGACATCGCGGCCGGCGAACCGCTGCCGGAAGCGCTGGAGAACGGCCCGGAGCCCCGCGGTCACGCGGTCGAGGTCCGCCTGTACGCGGAGGATCCGTTCCGCAACTTCGCTCCTTCGCCCGGCCGGATCGAACTGCTCCAACTGCCGGAGGGTCCCGGTGTCCGGAATGACTGCGGCGTGTACGAGGGCGCCGAGGTCACGATCCACTACGACCCGATGCTGGCCAAGCTGATCGTCTGGGGGAGCGACCGGAACGACGCTCTGGCCCGCCTCAAGCGGGCGCTCGCCGAAACCCGGGTCGAGGGCATCCGTACCAACCTGCCCCTCTTCGAGCAACTGCTCGAGGACCAGGACTTCACGACGGGCAACATGGACATCTCGATGCTCGATCGCAAGCTCGAGAACGGCGAGTTGCGGCCGGCCGGGCCGGACGACGACGCCCTAGAGGCTGATCTTCCCGTCCTCGCCGCCGTCCTCGCCCACCTCAAGCGGGCCGAGGCGAACGGAACCGCGGCCGCGGCCGGCGGCGGCGCCCCGCGGTCGAACTGGCGCCTCGCGGCCCGCCGCGACGCCCGGAGGACCACGACGTGGAACTGATCGTCGCCCGCGCCGCGGACGAGGAGGTCCGCGTCGAGGTCCGTGCCGAGGCGAACGGCCACTGGACCGTCGCCGTCGAGGATCGCGAGTACCGGGTCGACGCCGCGACCCTGGGACGGCCGGACGTCCTGAGCGTGATCGTCGACGGACGGCAGGCGACGCAGAGCGTCCGCTCGCTCGGCAACGGTCTTTACGACGTCGACGGCGCCGAGCTGAAGGTGATCGACCCCCGCTCCCGGGCTCTCGGGGAGGCAACGCAGCAGGGAAGCGCCGACACCTTCGAGGCAACCGCCTACATGCCCGGCCGTGTAGTGGCCGTGCTCGCGGCCGAAGGCGACGAGGTGACCTCGGGGCAGGGCGTCGTCGTGCTCGAAGCGATGAAGATGGAGAACGAGATCCAGTCGGAGATCGACGGGCGGCTCGAGCAGCTCCTGGTCGAGGTCGGCCAGACGGTCGACGGCGGCCAGCCGCTCTTCGTCGTCGCCGCCGTGTGACCACGGGTCTGACATCCGACCGCCCGAAGACGGGCGCTCGGCCTGTGACGCAGGTGGCGCGGAACGCGCCACCTGGGTTCTGACCCGTGGAAGACAAGGCGCCGGCCGCAGGCCGGCACGACCAGCGGCTGCCGCTAGTTCGCCTCCCGCACGAGCACCTTCGACGCCGCCGGAAAGCCCAGGCTGAACTCGCGCGCGCCCGAGACCACCGCAACGCTGCCGGCAGTCTCGTCCCGCGCCGCCACCTCGACCTGGCTGCCCGGCGCCAGCCCTTCGCGCTCCGCGAAGCGCAGGAACTCGGCGTTCTGGTCCGTCACCCGGACCACCTCGACGACTTGGTTCAGGGCGCACTTCAGGAGGCTCGGATGATCCACGAGTTCGATGTGACCGTCGGCGCTCGGAATCGGATCGCCGTGGGGATCCACCGAGGGATGGCCGAGCATCTCGTCCATCCGTTCGATCATCCGGCCGGAAACGGAGTGCTCGAGCAACTCGGCCTCCGAGTGGACCTCACTCCAGTCGAAGCCCATCACGTTGACCAGGAAGAGCTCGATCAGCCGATGCCGCCTGAGTACGTGAGTCGCCAGCTTGCGACCCGCCGGCAGGAGCCGGACGCCGCTGTACGGTTCGTAGGCGACCAGCCCGGAGTCGGCCAGGGTCTTCATCATCGCCGTGACCGAGGCGGGCGCTACCTTGAGCCGCGCCGCGATCCGGCCCATCGGCACGAGCTGCGCGCCCTCGAGGCGGGCCTCGTGCTCCGCCAGGAAGATGCACTTCAGGTAGTCCTCGACGGTGCTACTCGCGCGCATCTTCCACCCCGCTCGGGCTCACGAGTGTACCGGCGCTCTCCGCCTCGCCGCCCGGGCGCCGGAGCACCGACCCGAGGAGGCCGGGCCGGCGCCCGTCGATGATGAGCGATTCGACGCCGCGGCGGGCCAGCCTCCAGGCGGTCGAGACGCGGTGCTCCATGCCGCCGGTGACATCGACCGCCGGTGAACTTCCGGCGGCCTCGGACGCTGCCCCGATGTTCGCCGCGTCGATGCGGGGAACGAGCCGCCCGGCGTCGTCCAGGACGCCGGGCGTGGCGCCGAGCCACACCGCCCGCCGCACGTCGATGCCGAGCGGAACGAGGGCGCCGGCAAGGAACTCGAACACGGTCTCCGTCGACGCGATCGAGGCCCCGCGCGTCCGGTCCACGACGACGTCGCCCATCGTGACCGGGACCAGGCCGAGTCGCAGCGCTGCCGCCAGCGGTTCGGGCGGCGGACCGCCGGGCTCTCCGTCGTCCGCCACCAGGAACGCCGACGGCAGTTGCGAGTACGCCGGCACGCCGGCCGCGATCAGGCGGGAAACGACCTGACGGTGGAGTTCCTGAGCGGCGGCCTGCGTACGCGCGATGCCCATCCGGTCCGTCGCCGAGCCGAGCCGGCGGCCGCCGGCGCCTCCCGCCAGGCCGGCGGCGCGGGCCTCCGGGTGTCCGAAGGAACCGCTGCCGTGGCCGATCACGAGGCCGCCCCCCGACCACCCGGCCGCGATCTCGGCCGCCAGCCGCCCCAGATGTTCCTTCGCGACCGTGCGCGGTTTCGTCTTGTCCGTGATCAGGCTGCCGCCGAGCTTGACCAGGGTGACGTCAAGCCGCCCGTCCGGGGCGTTCGCGGCGGCGGCCGCACTCAAAGCTCGGCTCCGCCACGCCACACGGGCGGGCCTCCGGTCCGGTCGCGCAGCACCCGCTCGACGCTGCCGAGAGCCACGAGCCGTTCCGCCACCTGCCCGGCGGCCGCCGGCTGGCAGATCACGTGGACGTTCGCGCCGGCATCCATCGTGGCGTAGGCGGCCAAGCCGTCCGCGCGCAGCTCGCGGACCGCGGCCAGTACCTCGATCGTCCCCGGCGACCAGTAGTAGACCGGCGGCCGCGAGGACATCGCGATGAGGTGCAGGTCGATCCCCTCCTCCTCGACCGCGTCGCCGAGCGCCTCGAAGTCGCGGCCATGGAGCGCGGAGCGCACCCGTTCAAGCCGTCCGTCGAGAGCGGCCAGGCGCGGTGCGAAGTACGGGCTGCTCGTGGCCCGCCGGTGGCCGTCCCGCGACGACACCTTCTTCGCTCCCGTCTCGACCACCGCGACCAGGTCGCAGAGTTCCCACGCCCCCTCGTCCAGGATCTGAACCGCGGCGTTGCCGTCCCCGTCCGGCCACTCTACGTAGCCGCCCCAGGCCGAGCGGGCGGCCGAGCCCGAGCCGCTGCTCCGCGACAGGGCGGAAAGCGTCCGCGGCGGCAGGTCGAAGCCCATGCAGGCCGAGGCGGCGAGCGTCAGCGCGGTGAAACCGGAGGCCGACGAGGCGATCCCGGCGGCCGACGGGAAGGTGTTGCCCGTCGCGATCCGGAATGCGCCCGCGTAGGGCGCCGCCGTCTGCCGCGACCATTCCCGCAACCGGTCCAGGTGGCGCTTCGTGCGCTCGACGAAGGCCGGCGGCGCTTCCTCAGCCGCGCTCGAACGGCCGCCCGCCGGCTCCTGCACCCAGTGGATCTCGTCGTCGCTGCTTTCCGGAAGCGGCGATGCGGAACAGATCGACCGGCAGGCGTCCAGGGTCATCGACAGCGAACGATTGAAGGGAACGGGACCCTCGGAGTCGGCCTCGAGATCGCGGGCGCCCCAGTACTTGATGAAGGCGATGTTCGACGGCGCCTCGGCGGTCACGGGCCCAGGCTCATGAGCCGGTTCCAGCGGGGAGTTCATCGGCCCGGAGCCTACAGTCGATCGCCTGCGCGACCCTCGAACCTCAGGCCGCCGGCGCCGATCGCCGCGTTCACGGGCTCGAGGTCGGAGATGCCATCGACCGTCTCCACCGGCCGGCCGCCGAGCATGCAGATCAAGGCGCCGGCCGACTCGCCTCGCAGGGCGCCGGCTCCGGAGATCTTCGCCGCGCCACCCGCGGCTTCCACCGACGCGATTCGGCGCGCGACCGCCGGCGGCACGACGCCGAGTTCGACCAGGGCGCGATGACCGTCCGCGATCGCCGCCGCCGCATCCCGCGGGCCGCCATCCTGGAGCGCCGCGCGAAAGGACTCCACCGCCGCCTCGATGCGGTCGAACACGGCGGCCGTCCGCTCAGGCTCCTCGTCGTAGCGACGGCGCACCGCCGTGACCACCGCGCCCGTGGTCTGGCCGGGCGTCCCGCTGTCGAGGATCTCGACCGCAGCGGAAAGCCACTCGGGCCGGGGCAGGTCGTCGAAGCGCAGCTCTTCCCCCGCACGGCGGACGAGCAGCACGCCACCGCGCAGCACCGTCCCGCTGTCGATCCCCGACGGGAAGCCGTGTTGTCGGCGCTCGACCTCGAGCGCGGCCGTCTCGATTGCCTCAAGGTCGCCAGGCGGACGCGCGCCGGACGCCAGTGCCCGCACCGCCGCCACGACCCCGACCGCGGCCGCCGCCGAACTCCCCAGACCGGCGCCGACCGGAAGCTGAGACCGTACCCGCAACTCCAGGGTCCTTCCCCGTAGCCGTTCCGAAGCCGGCGACGGCAACGAGGCCAGCGCCTCGCCGACAGCGATCCGGACCAGGGCGCTTCGGTCGTTCGCCGGCCTGAACGGCGCATCGCCGCTCTCGAACGCGCACCAGCGGCGGCGGGCGTCGCTCGTGAAGTCCTTGAGCACCGGCCACGCGTGCTCTTCCTGAAGACCCAGGTCGGGCAGGTCCAGCCGGACCCCAACGGCGCGCGGCGGACCGATTCGTGCCTCAACGTTCAGCCGCAGATCGACCGCGGCCACCACCGCCGGCCGGCCGTACACGGCCGCGTGCTCCCCCATCAGGATCACCTTGCCGGGCACGCTCAGCCGGACCGATTCGGCGTCGGCCATGGACGGCGATCAGCCGGCGCTTGCGGCGCTGGAGCGGCCCAGCCGTTCGTGGGCCCGCGCCAGGTCGCGTGACGTGAACGCCGCGGTCAGGGACAGTTCACCGGCCAGAACGACCGCGCCGACGATCTCGGCCAGCCGGCGCACGGCCGCGCCCGGCCGCTCCGCGTCGGGCCGCACGCCCATCACTTCGAGCGCCTCGCGCTGGGTATTCAGGCCCGTGCCGCCGCCGATCGCCGCCAGGGGGCAATCCGGCATGTAGATCGAGGCGTAGACCGAGCCGTCTTCCCGGGCCTCGAACGAGGCGACGCCCATCGCGCCCTCCACGACGTGGGCGAGGTCCTGGCCGCAGGCGACGAAGACCGCCGCCAGCACGTTCGCGAACTGTGCGTTGAAGGCAAGCGCGCCGGCCGCCACGGAACCGAGCAGGTTCTTGCGGTAGGCAACGTCCTGGAGTGCCTTCGCCTCCGACTTGAGGACCTTGCGCACGGTCGTCTCGTCCAGCACGACCTCGGCGTGAATCCGCTTGCCGCGGCCGAGCTGGTAGTTGACCGCGGAGGGCTTCTTGTCGACGCAGTAGTTGCCGGACAGCGCGACGCACTGGACGCCGGTTTCCGGCTCGATCAACTCGGACACGAGGCGGTCGCAGGCGATCGTCACCATGTTCATGCCCATCGCGTCACCGGTCCCGAAGCGGAACCGAAGGAACACGGTGCTACCGACGACCGACGGCCGGATCTCCCGGAGTTCCAGGAAGCGGCTCGTCTCGTGAGCCTTGGCGCGGATCGTTTCCTCGTTCGCTTCCAGCCACTCGAGCAGCCGCCTCGTCTCGTCGATCCCCGTCGTGCGGAAGACGGGGGCCCGGGTCATGCCCACGTCCTCGACGTAGACGGTGGCGCCACCCGCCGCCGTGATCGCTCGGCAGCCCCGGTTCACGCTGGCGAGCAGCGCTCCTTCGGTGGTCGCCATCGGCACGCAGACAGCGCCGTCGATTTCGCTTCCCCGCACGTGCACCGGCCCGGCGACGCCCATCGGCACCTGGGCGGCGCCGATGAAGTTCTCGCAGTTCTGGGTGGACGCCCGTTCGCCGTCCAGGGCGTAGCTGCCGATCGCAGTGAGCGGACCGCTGCCGGTCGCCAGGTCCAGGGCCCGGCGGCGCACGGCTGCCTGTCCCGCGGCGTCGAGGCCCGGCGGCGGCCTGTGGAAGCCGCGCTCCGAGCCGGCGATCTCGGCCGCCGCGGACTCGAGTTCGGGGGCCAGCTCGGAGCCGGAAACCGGCCGATCAGCCATCGCCGGTCTCCTTCACCAGCGGCACGCGGCGCAGCGCGGCGAGGTCGGCGGCGCCGGTGCAGAACATGCAGGTGCGCAGCTCGAAGGCCGTGCGGGAGATCCGGTCGACCACGGCGTCGGTCGACCTGTTGGCCGCTTCGAGAAACGGGAACGCCATGCCGGCGATGTCGGCGCCGAGCGCCAGCGCCTTCGCCGCGTCGACGCCGGAGCGGATGCCGCCGCTGCCGATGACCTGGACGCCGGGGACCGCCGCCAACTGGCGGATCGACTCCGGCGTCGGCAACCCCCAGTCGGCGAAGCGTTCGCCGAGCGCCACCTCGTCGGCACGAGCCGCCTCGATCCGCGCCCAGCTCGTGCCGCCGACACCGGCCGTGTCCAGGATGCGGACGCCGACGTTGGCGAGTTCGCGGCCGACAGCGGCCGAGATGCCGCAGCCGATCTCCTTGACCACGACCGGCACGTCCAGCGCCTCGACCACGCGCGCGATCTTCGGCAGCAGCCCCCGGAAATTCAGTTGGCCCTCCGGCTGCAACGCCTCCTGCAGCGCGTTCAGGTGCAGCACCAGGGCATCCGCTTCGACCATGTCGACCGCCGCCCGGCACTCGTCGATGCCGTAGCCGTAGTTCAGTTGCACCGCGCCCAGGTTGGCGAGGATCGGCACGTTCGGCGCGAACTCCCGGACCCGGAATGTCGCAGCCGTCTCCGGGTCGTCGATCGCCTTGCGCTGCGACCCGACTCCCAGAGCGACCCGCGCGGCCTCGGCCGCTTCCGCCAGCCGCCGGTTGATCTGCTCCGCAACGCCGGTTCCACCGGTCATGCACGAGATGAGCAGCGGCGCCTCGAGTTCACGGCCCAGGAAGCCGCCGCCGATCCGGACATCGTCGAAGTCGATCTCCGGCAGCGCCCTGTGCTCGAAGCGGTAGTCGTCGAAGTAGCTGCGCTCGACCTGCATGCGCCGATCCAGCGCCAGCCGGATGTGTTCAGCCTTGCGGTCCCGCTCCCCCTCGGCCGCCGCCAGCAGCGGACGAGTACTCACGCGACCGCCCCGATCCTGCGGCTACGCATGCGCGGGACTGTACCGGAATTCGCGTAAGTGAAGCGTTCACGGTCGGATGCGACTGCGACTGCGGCCGCCGGAAGCGGGTCCGGGGGAGGGTCCCAGACGGACGCTCGCACCCGCTTGGTGAAGGCGAGGGTTGGCGCTCGCTTCGGTCGGCTGCGCTCCGCTGGTTCCCTGGTTACCGAAAGGGTCTCGACAGTCGCTGGCCTCCAGCCCGCTGGGACCCTCCCCCGGACCCGCTTCCGGCTGGGTATCGGCAGGCATCGAGGCGGTCGCAAACTGGATGCGCCGGCCGTTAGCCCGGCGTCGCTTTGGCGGCGGATGCCACCCAAGCCCACGGCAGCACTCCGCGTCACACCGAGAGCGGTCTGGATCTACTCAGGCGAGCAGGCGATCGAGAGCAGTAACGAAGGCCGTGACCGCACCGGCAATCAGCACCATGCGCCAGGTCAGACGAGCCTCCATCGCGCCCAGTTCGCCCCGTAGCTCGGACAGATCGCCACGCAACTCAGAGAGGTCGGATCGAGTCGCGACACCTTCTGTAGCGGCGGACCGGATCGTCTCGGTCACCGCCGCGGCTTGCGCCGGGTCCATGCCCGCGCCTTCGAGAGTCCGGGCAGCCGCGAGCGTGTCGAAGGTCGTCATCTGGTTGCAGCGTAACAGTCGGTTCGGTGTGCGGTTTCCGTGAACGGGGGCCACCGTGGCCACCGTTCCTCTACTGACCTAGACGGAAAGCCGCCGTCGTAACCGCCTGCAGGGCTCCGCGGCGGGGTGCTAGCGTCGCTATCGGGCCGACCCTTGAAACGAACTGGCGTCAACATCGAGTTCCCCGTGGAGGTGCACCGCGAGCGGGCTGCATGGGTGGCCTCGTGTCCACAGCTCCACGTAGCTAGTCAGGGCTCCACGGCCGACGAAGCCACGGCCATGCTGCAGGAGGCCCTGGCCCTGTTCCTCGAGGGCTGCCGTGAGGAGAGGATACTGGGGAGGCTCCTTGAGGAGAGCGGCCTGGACTGCTCGGCGACTTGACGTCGTCTTGACAGCGGACCCCGTCTACGCGGTCTCGGCCGACGCTCCCTTGGTGTCCGTCCCCCCTCCTCGGTCCTCGACCTGCGGGGGCTGCTTCTGCCATGCACGCAGGTACTGGCCAACGTGCGCGTAGTAGTCGTCGACCAGCTTCTCCAGAAGGGTCACAAACTGCTTCCGACTCCTGAACTTCCCAGACAGCTCACGCTGAATGACGACCTCGAACCTCGTCAGCGCGTCGCTGCTAGCGCTCTCCAAGTGCCAGGTCCCCTCGATCACCTTCGACAAGGTGGCTTGCGTGTGTGGGCTCTTTCTGCCCTGTCGGTGCCAGTACGCCCGCAAGATGACCTCCGCCGGTTCCTTCACCTTGCCCTGAAGCTGTCTCTTCAGCCAGTTAATCCTCGCTGATGCACTCTTCTTGTCCTGCGGGGAGCCTAGTTCCATCACGCACTCGATCGTGCGCGAACTGAGGTCTGCAACGACATCGATGTCGCTCGCAGCGTTGGGAACGCGCAGCGTGCACCGTAGCCTCCAAGAACGCTTGAGCAACTCGCAGTCGTCGCGAAGACGGTGTCGGCCACCCGCCGTACCGCGCCTGTGCTTTAGCGGCAAGACGCAATCCACGCGGTCATTGGTACGCCGACTAAGGATGAGGCAAATGTCCCTCACCTCCTGGTGCCAAGCACCCACCGTAGCCTCCAGCGTCGGTTCTTCGAGCGGCGACTTGTTGCGAGAGGCATCCACGACGCTGGCCCACTCCTGGTTCATCTGATCGAACCGAAGCACTCCAGACCCACTATGTCGAAAGTACTCAACCATCTCTTCCAGGATGTACCTCTGCTCCTCGTCGACTTCTCGCTCGCTGTTGAGGATCAGTTCCGCCTCGGTTCGGATACTGGCCCAGGACCCATGCCGGAAGGAGACTCTCTTCGCCTTTGGGACTGCGTACGGAACCTGGTCAGGCAAGGAAACGCGCTGATTGGAGACCGTTACGACCGCATCCATACCGTAGTGGCGAGCGACAGCCGCGTAGCGCTCTATCTGCTCTTCCTCGATCGGCGTCCGCCCGGCCTTCGCCTCCACCAAGGCCACCCAGCGTTGCCGACCCGTCGCAAGCACGAGGACTCCGTCGGGCCGCAAGTCGCCAGCGCGATCCGGGAACGTAACCTCGGTGTACGCCGACAGTCGAGCGCGCTTGCCCAGCATCCGCCCGGACCAAGCCTTCAACAGGCTCTCGGCCAACGGTCGGACCACGGTCATCGTGGCGAGGAGGACTGTCGTAAGGCGCTGCTCCTTCTGCTTCAGGTGGTACCTGGGTATGAGCCTCGCCGGCTCCTTGTTCCTCAGGAGATCGTCGAGCGAAGGGCGGGGAGGGGCAGGCATTGGTCGTCCTCCGACACTGAAACAAGCGCTGCGGTGAGTTGCCTCGGCGAGCCTACTCGAAGCAGTAGCTCTGCCTTGCCGCCGGTGGCTGGAGGGAAGTCGTCGGCGGCCTAGAGCCGGCAACGCGGATCGCGTCAGGTGAGGAAATCGGCGAGACGGGACAGGAGCAGCAGCGCGCCACCGCCACCAAGAAGACGCCAAGAGAGGCGCGACTCCAGAGCCGCGATCTCGGATCCCAAGCCGGCGATCTCGGCGCGTATCTCGGCGGTCAGAATAACCAGATCGCGACGAGTGGCGGGGTCGTCGTGGAGCGGCAACCCGTCGGCGCGTTCCGCCACCTGATCGACCGTCGTCATCCCGGACAGGCTACTGGCCGCGTTCGGCGGCGGTCAACGCCGGAAGGCTCTCTCTTCGACTCATCGAACCGCCTCGCGAGTAGCCCCGTCGCGAAACCGGCCGTCACAACCAGCTCAGCCCGCGGTCAGATCGGCCCAGACGCCGAAGTGATCCGGGAGTTCGTCGCCCGGCTTCACGCTCTTCGGGAGAATGTCGACTCGCCGGTCCGCGACGTCCCCGGCCAGGACCAGGTCTCTCGAGTGCGCGATGTGGTCGATCAACTGGAGCGATCGCTTACCGGAAGCCACGTCAGACAACGAAGCCTGGCGGGTCTCGCCGGAATCGTCTTCCGTGAAAGGCGAACGAAAGAACCCTCTGGTCGCGATGCACAGGCCCTCAAACGCCCTCAGGAGTTCGCGGTGCACGTCCGCGGGTACGAACTTCGACTTCCTCGCGATCCTCTGGTTGAAGTCGCCCAGCACAATCGTCCGTGGCTGCGCACCCGCATAGACGAGCCCTCCGAACCCGGAGAGCCAGTCGCGATGGTCCTGCCACCGGTCTCGGTTCTTGCGCCCGCCCTTCACGTTCGCCCCATCCCACGGAATGCAGACGCCAACCACCGTGAGCCGCCCGACCGGAGTCTCCGTCACGCCGGCGACCAGCCTTCCCCCGGGCAGGTCCCGCTGCGCGGAGTCAAAGACAGGTGTCCACGGACGCTTGCTCCAGAGCATCACCTTCCGGCGACCCGGACTGGCCTTCGGTAACTCATAGCCCCAGTCCGTACCGGCATCGATGACGTGACCGCCCGTGGGAAGAAGGCCCGCATCCCCCACTTCCGTCACGCAGAGGACATCGCAATCGGGGGCGGCCAGGATCGGTGCGACCCGCTTTCCCTTGGGGGTCCCGGGCTTCGCCCATTCCACGTTCCAAGTGCCGACCCGAACAGAACCGGCCCCGTTGCCCTTCTTCACGGTCTTCTTCCCGGAAGCAATCCCCATGTGCCTGCGCCAGCAGGCATCTTCGGCCATGGCGCGAACACGGGAGGCCACCAGGTCGTGGTGTTGCTCGGACGGCACCACGAAGAAGACCCGTCCGGTTCCCCTCCTGAACAGGACGGGGATCGCGGCATCACCGCCAGTGATTCTCAAGCCAATCTCGTGGATCTTCTCGTCTATCTGGTCGGGCCAGGGTTTTGTGCGATTCAGATGGTGGTAACACACGAGTGTCTGCCGTCGATGAGATCCGGCAAACTTCGAGTTGCCGACGACGAACGAGTCGAACCGGTACTGGGGGTTGACTCAGCTTCATCCCACAGGACGTATTGGACGGCGTTCTTGTGGCCCGCCTGAACCGAGGGCGGCTGAAACCCGCGGTCGGGATCCAGGAAGACGGCATCACAATCGCGCACCCTCTCGATCGCCCGACCGAGCCACTCCGATCGTGCTTCGCGCGCCAAGGGCTCACTGACATACGTCGTGTCGCCCGGGAGGAGTTCCAGGCCTGGACGCTCGATCCTGCCCACGGCCCGCGGACCCTGCTCGTCGAGCAGGCTCTTCAGACCGTCGAACAGCTCAGGATCGCAGTCGCGGTATTCCTCCGGCTTGTCGAGGTAAGTGGTGTGCCTACCATCCTCGTTGTGGCTTTCGTCGCCGACGAGGTACCAGACGACTCCGAGAGACAGCCGGTCACCAGTGTCTCCGGCGCTGACACCAATGATCCTCCTCAGAAGGCCGTACTTCCCGAAGTCGCCTACGTCCCCAAAGTACCGATTCTGCACGTTGCGACTCCCCGCTGCGCCACTCGCCGCTCAGGCCACGACTCACCTTGAGGCGGCGAGGGTACTCGATCCCGCGGCCTCCTACGGCTCCAGACACGCTTGACAGGCCTGTCTACTCTGGCCAGAGTGGCCAAATGAAACGGGCCAGCGTCAGCGAAACGAAGGACTGCATCAGCGGACTACTCCACGCTCCCGACGATGCCGCGGCAGGGCTGGTCCGTCAGGGCCTCGCGACAGCACCCCGCGCTCCGCTGGATGTCGAGCGCGTGTTGCACGCGACACTCCCGCGCCTTCCGGAGGGCATCAGCGTAGGCCGTCTGGTCGCCGCCGAGAGAGCGAACGACCGCTGAAGCACAGGCAGTCCCCGCAGCCGGGCTCAGCCGCCGATGCGGAACATCTCGACGCGTTCCGGAACCGGCTGCAGGCCGGCGCGGAGGCGCTCCGCGCGGACTTCCGAGTAGCGGTCTTCGCGTTGCCGCCAGTGCTGCGCCAGGAAGGCGAGCAGTTCCTCGTCCGTGGCGCC
This sequence comes from Candidatus Multivorans sp., assembly GCA_965220845.1. GTDB lineage: Bacteria > Acidobacteriota > Thermoanaerobaculia > Multivoradales > Multivoraceae > Multivorans. The sequence goes on along the minus strand of CBDCRA010000005.1, from coordinate 482,834 downwards.
GGCACGCATCCGGTCGCGGAGCGATGGGCCGGTGTCGGCGAAGAGGCAGGTGTACAGCCGTCCGTCGGAGGAGAGGCGGGCCCGGGCGCAGTCGCCGCAGAAGGGGCGGCTGATCGAGGGGATGACGCCGAACTCGACGCCGTCGTCGAGGTAGCGGAAGCGCTCGGCGACGTCGCTTGGTTGGGCGCGGTCCACGGGTTCGAAGGCCCAGCGTTCCGCGATGCGGTCGGCGATCCCGGAGGCGGTCACGACCTGGTCGAGGCTCCAGTCGTTCACGGTGCCGACGTCCATGAACTCGATGAAGCGGACGATGTGGCCGCGCTCCTTGAAGTAGCTCGCGATGTCGGCAACTTCGTCCTCGTTCGTGCCCTTCATGACGACGGTGTTGATCTTGATCGGTCCGAGACCAACGTCGGCAGCGGCGTCGATCCCTTCCAGCACCTGGCCGACGCCGTGGCCGAGGCCGGTGACGCGGCCGAAGACGTCGTCGTGCAGGGACTCGACACTGACCGTCACCCGGTCGAGGCCGGCGTCGGCCAGCGCCTTCGCCTTGGCGCCGAGCAGGGCGCCGTTCGTCGTCAACGCCAGATCCTCGACTCCCGGCACGGCGGCCAGAATCCAGACGAGTTCCTCGATGTCCCGCCGCAGCAGGGGCTCGCCGCCGGTGAGCCGCAGTTTGCGGACACCGAGCTGCACGAACAGCCGAACCAGGCGTTCGATCTCCTCGAACGTCATCAACTGCTGCCTGGGCAGGAACTTGTACTCCCGGTCCGCCGGCATGCAGAACGTGCAGCGGAAGTTGCAGCGGTCGATGACCGAGATGCGCAGGTCGCGCACCGGCCGGCCGAGGCGGTCGATGGCCGCGAGAGACGAGGGGCCGCCGTTCGTGGAGTCGAGAGACATGAAGGGACAATGCTACGCGAGCGCTCACCGCTCGGCGCGCAGCCAGTCGTCGATCAACCGGCGGGCGATGGAGAACGGTGGCGGCAACCGCACCTCGCGGGCCCGCAGCGCGTACTCGAGGTCGGCGCGGGTCGCCCACACGGCCTGCTCCAGCTCATCGGTGTCCACCCGCACGTCGCCGCCGGGCGACGTCGCATAGAAGCCGAGCATGATCGAGGTCGGGAACGGCCAGGGCTGCGAGGAGTGATACCGGACGGCGTCCACCGCGATGCCGGTCTCCTCCTGAACCTCGCGCGCGACCGCGCTCTCCAGGCTCTCGCCGGGCTCGACGAAGCCGGCGAGGGCCGAGAACATGCCCGGCGGCCAGGAGGCCTGGCGGCCGAGCAGGCAGGAGCCGTCTTCCGCAGCGGCGCCGGTGTGAACGAGCATGATGACGGCCGGATCGGTGCGCGGAAAGTGCTCGATGCCGCACGCCGTGCAGACGCGCAGGTGGCCGGCGTTGCGACTCTCGGTCGCGGCGCCGCACTGGCCGCAGAAACGGTGGCGCCGGTGCCAGGTGGCCATGGCGCGGGCATAGGCGAGCAGGTTGCCGCCCTGACCGCTCATCGCGGCCCCGACCTGGCGCAGTTCGACGAAGCGGCCGGCTCCCCGCAATGGGCCGGCGAGCGGATCTTCCCGGTCGGATAGGTCGACCGAGAAGTAGGCGACGCCCTCCGCTTCGCCCAGGAAGACGACGTCCTCGGTCTGCTCGACCAGCCCGGCCGCCTCGACGGCTGCCACCGTGCCCGGAACCGGACCCTGGTCTCCGGCGTGCGCGTCGAAGACGAGGCTTCGCTCGCGCCACACGGCCGTCAACTGGCTGGCCGGATCGGCGAGGCGGCGCGCCAGCCACTCGGCGTCGGCGCGCCGCTCCGAACGCCGTTCGACCGCCGGTTCGGCCAATGCGTTGTGGGATCTCATGAGGCCCCGGTCGAGCCCGAAGTGGGGCCGGTCCCCCCGCCGGTCAGGATCCCTCGCCGGCTTCAAGCAGTTCGAGGACAGCCTCCTCGAACTCCGCGTAGAGCATCCGTCCGAGATGAACGTTCGTCAGTTCGCCGCCGCGGTCGAAGAACATGGTCGTCGGCAGCGCACCGGGCCACTCCGGATCGAACGAGGTCACGAACTCCACCGAGTCGTCTTCCCCGGCGCTAGCCAGATAGGAAACCAGCCCCGGCGCCCGTTTGGCGAAGAACGGCCGCACTCGGTCCTCGAGCTTCTCCGGATCGTCCAGCGAGACCGCGAGCACCACGAGACCGCGGTCGGCGTAACGCTCCTGCAGAAGATCGAGCTCAGGCAGTTCCTGGAGGCAGGGGATGCACCAGGTGGCCCAGTAGTTGACCACGACGACCTTGCCGAGGTGATGCTCCAGCACGGCTCGGAACTGGTCCGCGGTCGCCGGATGGATCGTGTCGGGTTCGAGCAGATGATCCACGGCCGCCGCGTCGTCGGCGAGGACGGGCGGCACGACGGCGATCGCTGCCGCCATCGGAATCAGTGCCCACAGGATTGCCAATGCCGGTCGCTTGGTGTTCAAGGTTCTTGTCTCCTGGGGAGTGCGCCGAGCTGGCGCTCGACGAACCGAGTATAGGCGTCTCGGAGTGGTCGCCGCTCAGGTGAGGGCGCGGTAGGTCGGGCCTGCGCGTTCGACGCTGCCGTTCCGTTCCAGCCGGTCCAGATGCAACTGCATGCTCCACCGCTCCGCCTTCGCGATGCCGTCCCCCTCGTCGTGCGGGCGGTACACGAAGCGGTGGGCGACGATGTCGTCCATCGTTCGCGGTTCCGCCAGGTACTCGAGCAGGCACCGCTCGCGGTCGGCGATGCGCTCGACGTAGCGGTCCAGGCGAGCGAGGAACGCCTCCCGATCGGCGAGCAGGCCGATGTGGTGACCCGTGACGTAGTGCCTGGCTTCGATATCGCGCACCAGGTCGAGCGAACGTTCGAACGCTTCCAGGTCGGACCAGGCGTCGCCGTAGTACGGGCCGAATCCGGTCAGGTCGATGTCGCCCAGGAACAGGACGCCGTCCGGCTCGATCAGCAGGGCGCAGTGGCCGCGGGTATGACCGGGCGTGTGGATCACCCGCACCGACACGCCGCCGCCGAGATCGAACAGGTCGCCGTCCCGAAACGGCACGGCGTCGGGCCGGGGTTCATAGAAGAACGTCGTCTTCAGGTACCCGCCATACTCCTCCCGGCGCCCCGGCTCGGCGCCGAAGATGTCCAGGAATCCGTCGAAGTCGAGCAGCCCCGGGAGATCCTCCTCGTGGACGTACACCGGCGCGTCCCGGAACAGCGGCAGCGCGGCCGTGTGGTCCTCGTGGCAGTGGCTGAGCAGGACGAGGTCGACAGCGGGCAATGCGCTCCGGCCGCGGGCCCGGACGCCGAGGGACGGGTCGACGAGCATCGTCGACCCGGCGCCCTCGATCAGCAGGGCGTTGTTGTCGGGGTACTTCCCGCCGCCGGCGCCGAACAGAATGGTCGCGGCGCCGATCCGGCGGTCTTCGAGTTCGGTCACCTCAGCCGGCCGACGCCTCGGCGCCCGTCACCCGGGGAACCTGCCAACCGTTGTGGTACTCGGCCAGGAGCATCGCGTTCGCCTCGTCGTCGCCCTTGAAGCGGCCGGCTTCCTGGTCCCAGTAGACCCGACGGCCGGTGCGAAACGCGATGTTCCCGAGATGCGCGTTCACGGCGACGAGAGCGCCGACGTCCGCGTTGCAGCGCGGCTGTTCCCGGGTCTTCATGCACTCGATGAAGTCCTCGGTGTGCTGGGCCAGGCCCCGCTGACTCCGTGATGCGGACCGGTCGGGCATGGCGGGCGTCTTGTAGTACCTCCTGCCGTCCTCGCGGCCGACTTCGGGCAGCACTTCCCAGCCGCCGCGGTCGACCACCAGGGTGCCCTTGTTGCCGACGAAGGACACGCCGTGCCCGCGCTGGTGCGGACCGAGCGCGATCCCCAGGGCGTGCTCCCAGATCATCGTGAAGTCGTCGAACTCGTAGACCGCCTGCTGGGTGTCCGGAGTTTCGATCGGGGAGTCCGGATAGCCGAACGGACCGCCCAGCGACATGACGGATTTCGGCGCGCTCGCCTTCATGCCCATCAGCACCATGTCGATCAGGTGAACGCCCCAGTCCGTCATCAGGCCGCCGGCGTAGTCCCAGTACCAGCGGAAGTTCCAGTGGAAGCGGTTCTCGTTGAAGGGCCGCTTCGGCGCCGGGCCGAGCCACATGTCGTAGTCGACGCCCCTGGGCGGCTTCGAGTCCGGCACGGGCATCGGCGCGTCCCAGTCCATGTAAGCCCAGGCCCTGGCCGTGCGGATCTGCCCGAGTTCGCCGGACCAGAGGTACTCCATCGCGTCCTGCCAGTGCTTGCCCGAGCGCTGCCACTGGCCGACCTGGACCACCCGGCCGTAGGCCCTCGCGGCCTGCTGCATGATGCGGACTTCCTCGATCGAGTTCGCCATCGGCTTCTCGACGTAGACGTCCTTTCCCGCCTCGCAGGCGTCCACCATGATCTTGCAGTGCCAGTGGTCCGGGGTGGCGATGATCACCGCGTCGATCTCGTCGTCCTCGAGCAGCTTGCGGTAGTCGGTGTAGGCGTCCGGCTTGCTGTCGGTCAGGTCCTCGAAGGACTTGACCCGCTCCCCGAGAACGTTGCCGTCCACGTCGCAGAGCGCCGCGCACTCGACCCCGTCGATGTCGAGCATCGAGCCCATGTTGCTCGAGCCCATGCCGTTGACGCCGATCGCGCCGACCCGGATGCGGTCGCTCGGGGCCACTGCCTTGCCGCGCGCCGGCCGCGCGAACGTCGCGCCCGCCACGCCGAGCCCGGTAGCGGCTGCTCCGAGACCGCCCATGCCGTGAAGAAAGGAACGCCTGGTCGTCGTCATCGTCTCGCTCCCCGATGGAAATCCCCGGTGACCCGAATGCCTGTACACTGCGCCATGCAGACCGCGCATGATACCGACTCGAACGGGCCGCTCTCCCGCGCCGATCTCATCGGCAGGCTGCCGAAGACCGACCTTCACGTTCACCTGGACGGTTCGCTCCGGCTCGACACCCTGATCGAGCTGGCGCGCGACGCCGGCCTGGAACTCCCCTCCCAGACGCCGGAGGGCCTCCTTGAACTCGTCTTCAAGGAGACCTACGACGACCTCGAGGACTACCTCCGCACCTTCTCCTACACCGCGCCGGCTCTCTGCACCGCCGAGGCTCTGGAGCGGGCCGCCTACGAGCTCGGCGCCGACAACCTGGCCGAGAACGTCTGCTACGTGGAGGTGCGGCTGGCGCCGCAGCTCCACACCGGGCCCGATCTCGACATCGCCGGCGTGCTGGCCGCGGTCGACCGCGGGCTCGCCCGCGTCCAGCGCGAGCACGAAGCGACAGACAACGTACGAAACGGCGCCGAGCCGCCCTTCCGCTACGGGATCATCGCCTGCGCCCTCCGCATGTTCGGCCCCGGCCACAGCCCCTACTACCGGGGGCTGTTCACCGCGCTCCACGGCTGGACCAGGCCGGAGATCCACGCCGCCGCCTCGCTGTCGCTGGCCCGTTCCGTCGTCGAGGCGCGCGACCGGTTAGGGCTGCCCGTCGTCGCATTCGACCTCGCCGGCGCCGAGGCGGGCAACCCCGCCGCGGTGCACCGCGACGCCTTCCTGTACGCGCAGCAGCACTTCCTGAAGAAGACGATCCACGCCGGCGAGGCCTACGGACCGGAGAGCATCTTCCAGGCGATCACGCTCCTTCAGGCCGACCGCATCGGTCACGGCACCCACCTCTACGCCGCCGACCGGCTCCGCCGCGACAACCCGGACTCCGCGGCGGCCAGGGACCCCGAGCGCTACATCCGCAACCTGGCCCAGTACATCAGCGACCGGCGGATCACCCTCGAGGTCTGCATCACCTCGAACCTGCAGTCCATCCAGCGCCTCGAGCGCTTCGCGGACCACCCCTTCGGCCGGATGATCCAGGATCGGCTCTCCGTCACCCTGTGCACCGACAACCGCCTGATGTCCCGCACCACCGTGACCAGGGAGATCGCCTCCGCCTGCGAGGCCTTCGACCTGTCGCTCGAGGACCTGCGCAACGTGATCATCTACGGCTTCAAACGCAGCTTCTACCCGGGCAGCTACATCGAGAAGCGGGCCTACGTGCGGCGGGTGATCGACTACTACGACGAGGTGGTTGCGGCGGAGAACTAACCCGCCGCGGCCATCCGCGCCTGGCGCTTCCGCCAGCGTTCGCGCGCCTTCTCGGCCTCGGCCTCCCGGTCGCGTGGCGGCGCGATCGTCGTGAGTTCCTGGAGCAACCGGGCAGTCGTCGCGGCGACGGCGTTCACCGCCCGTTCGAAGGCGGCTTCGTTCGCGCGCGACGGCTTCGTCGAACCGCTGACCTTGCGCACGTACTGGAGCGCCGCGGCGCGCACTTCCTCCTCATTGGCCGGCGGCTCGAAGTTGTAGAGGACGCGGATGTTCCTGCACATGGTGGTCTCCTTCAGCGGGCGGCGTCGCTCGCGTTCGCGTAGGTGGGCCAGTCCGGTTCGTACTCGGTGCTCTGGTCGCCCCAGGCGGTCCAGAGATTCGAGTGGCGGCCGCGGGCGAACAGTTCGAGGTACGGGCCCGGGCTGCACGCTTCGATGATGTCGTAGAGCTCGTCCGGCTTGCGGGAGTGCTCCCGCTTGCGGGTGCGGATGATGTTGACCTGCCTGCGGCCGGGGGCGAGGGTGCGCAGCTTGCCGCGGACGCCGAAGAGAACGAGTTCCGTCGTGTTGCGGAAGTAGAAGCCGACGCCGCGGCCGTCGGGACCGCCGTCCTTGCGCACCTTGTGCCAGACCAGGTTCGTCTTGTAGGTGAAGCCCCAGTTCTCCATGACGTCGAGGCCTTCCTGGAGGAGGGCGTTGGGGACCCAGAGGTAGAGGTGGGCGGCTTCGGCGCAGGCGGAGGCCACCGGGATCGCGGCGATCTCAGCCTGCGAGAGGGTCGCGTAGCGGCTGAGGCGGTGGTGCTCGGGGGCGACCTTGCCGGTGCGGTTCGTGAACTGCCAGGGCGGGTCGGCGAGGACGGTGCCGAAGGCGCTGTTGGCGTGGGCGCGCTCGAAATCGCCGGCTGCGGTGGGTGCCATGGCGAATCGATCGTAGCGCCCGAGAGCCGCCTTCGGCGGCAGCGGGTCAGAAGACCCGCGCACCCAGCAGAGGCGGAGCCGCGGCCTACCTCTCCTCCACCGTGTGCAGCATGAGGAGCCAGCCGTCCGGGTCGATGCGGAGCCGCTCAGGTCGGGCTGGGACGAGCAGCGAGGCGGCCGTCCGCTCGCCTTCGACGTCGACGCGGCCGCGGACGGTGCGGCCGTCGTCGAGAACGGCCTCCACGTCCAGCGGCAGGCGGTAGATCGTCGGGCCGAGCTGCGCCACCGTCAGTTCGACCGCCGACGTCGCCTCGTCGAAGCGCCACGCGATCTCCAGCTCCGGCACGCCGGGCCGGCGCAGCCACTGCTCGAAGAACCACTCGAGACCCCTGCCGGAGGCCTCCTCCATCACCGCGGCGAAGTCCGCGGTCGAAGCGTTGCCGTCGCGGAAACGCTCGTAGTACGTCCGCATCCCCTTCCAGAACGTGCCGTCGCCGACTTCACCCCGGAGCATGTGCAGCACCCAGGCCGCCTTCTGGTAGACGTTCGGACTGAGCAGGCGGCGCGGGTCGGGCACCGCTTCCGGCACGATGACCGAGTCCGGGGCCTCCTCCACGTAGCTCAGGACTCTCGTCCTGGCCCGGTCCATCTGTTCGCGGAAGCGCTCGCGGCCGTAGGTCCACTCCAGGTAGCAGGCGGTCAGGTAGGTCGCGAAGCCCTCGCTGAGCCAGACGTGCGGCCAGTCGCTCTCGGTGACGGCGTCGCCGAACCACTGGTGGGCGACCTCGTGCGCGATCAGACCCTCGATGCCGCCTTCGCGGTCGACCGCGTCCTCGTCGTAGAACACGTTCCCGGCGTTCTCCAGGCCGCCCCAGCGGGTCGTCGTCTGCACGTTGGCGAGCTTGGCGTACGGGTAGTCCCCAAGCCGTCGCTCGAAGGTACCCATCACGCGCGGCCCCGGAGCGAACGCCCGCAGGCCGACTTCCCGGTCCTGCGGGTAGACCCAGGTCTCGACCGGCACGCCGTCGACCATTGCCTGGCGGTGGCGGACGAAGCGCGCGACGCCGACCGCCATCACCTTCGTGGCGATGGGAGCGCGACTGCGCCATTCGGTGCGGCGCATGCCGTCCTCCAGGTCGACGGCTTCCACGAACGCCCCGGTGGCCACGACCTGGTAGTGCGCCGGCGCCGTGACGACGAAGGCCACGGCCGCCTTGTCCGACGGATGATCGACCACCGGCAGCCAGTGGTGGGCCCGATCCGGCCAGTTGTCGGCGAAGAAGGTCCGCTCGCCGTGGCGGTTCGTGCCGATCGTGAAGCCGTCGGCCGGGACGCCGCGATAGCGGACCTCGATGCGGCGGCGTTCGCCGGCACCAGCCTCGCGGTCCAGCGCCACGAAGAGCCGGTCGTCCTGCTGCCGGAACTGGAGGGCCGTGCCGGCGAGCGTCGCCGAGGAGACGACCATGCCGGCGACCGGCCGGCCGTCGCCGGCTTTTCCTCCGGCTTCCAGGCCGCTGTCCGCGGCCGGGTCGTCGAGATCGAACCCGACCTCGCCGACGGGCCGCAGGACGCGAAAGGCGATGGCCGCTCGTCCGTCGATCTCGTCCGTCTGGTCCGAGAGGTCGAGTTCGAAGCGGTAGTCGAGGACGTCGATCGCCGCGCCGGGCAACTGCGCCTGGGCGGGCGCAGGCAAGGCCGCGGTCGCCGCCGCGGACAAGGCGGCGGCGACTGCGGAGCGGAAAACTGTCGCCGCTGCGCGGCGCGGCCTCAAGGCCGCCTGCGGCGGCGGCGGGTCAGAAGACCCGCGCACCGACCCGCGCACCCAGCCGGCGTCAGTCTCAGTCGTTGAGGAACTTGTAGACGAGCGCCGCAACCGCGCCGCCGACCAGCGGACCCACGCCGTAGAGCGCCAGGGTGTTGGCATCGAAGCCGCCGCCCGTGATCGCTTCCATGACCTGAGGGCCGAGACCAACTGCGGGATTGAACGCTCCACCGGAAACACCAGCGCCCGTGTACAGGGCCGCCGAGAGTGTAAACCCGATGGCCAGACCGCCGACCGGGTTGCCGGCCGACCGCGAGGACATCATGTTCAGGACAACAGTGACGAGCGCGAAGGCGAGCAGCGCCTCGGCCACCACGCCGTGCATGACCGGATGCTCGGTCGGCATCGGCGCCGTGCTGCCGCCCATCAGGTAGCTGTGGACGAGCCAACCAAGGCAGGCGCCGACAACCTGGGCCACCAGGTACTGGACCATGTCGGCCACGCCAAGCTTGCCGCGCATCCATGCGGCCAGGCTCACTGCCGGGTTGAAGTGTCCGCCGGACAGGTGTCCGCCGCTGTAGACCATCACCGCCAACATCAGACCGACGGCGATGGGGTTGTTCCCGCTGAAGGCGACGGCCATCATCAAGAACAGCGTGCCGATGCACTCCATGAGCAGCTTGCGCATGTGCCTTTCCTCCCTTGGTTTCTGCTTCTGCCTCTTCCTCCTTGTTTACGCTCAGCCGGAGACCAACCGGCGGCGTTTCCCCAACGATGTTAGCCTCCGGTTATCGTCGCCGGACCATAGAATTTTCCTGATTTTTCCTAAGGGGAGGCAGGCATCAAATGAAGTCAAGAGCCGCGGTTGCCCACGAAGCCGGCAAGCCACTCGAGATCGAAGAAGTCGACGTCGAAGGCCCGAAGGAAGGCGAGGTCCTGGTGCGCGTCGTCGCCACCGGCGTCTGCCACACGGACGCCTACACCCTGTCGGGCGCCGACCCGGAGGGACTGTTCCCCGCGATCCTCGGCCACGAGGGGGGCGCGATCGTGGAAGAGGTCGGGCCCGGCGTGACCTCCGTGAAGCCCGGCGACCACGTGATCCCGCTCTACACGGCGGAATGCCGCGAGTGCAAGTTCTGCCAGTCCGGCAAGACGAACCTCTGCCAGGCGATCCGCGCCACCCAGGGCCAGGGCGTGATGCCCGACGGCAGCTCCCGGTTCTCGAGCGGCGGCAGCTCCCTCTACCACTACATGGGCACGTCGACCTTCTCCGAGTACTCGGTCATCGCCGAGATCTCGACCGCCAAGGTGAACAAGGCGGCGCCGCTGGACAAGGTCTGCCTGCTCGGCTGCGGCATCACGACCGGTATCGGCGCGGTGCTCAACACGGCGAAGGTCGAGCCCGGCTCGACGGTCGCGGTGTTCGGCCTCGGCGGCATCGGTCTGTCGGTGATCCAGGGCGCGGTCATGGCGAAGGCGGGCCGGATCATCGCGATCGACGTCAATCCGTCCAAGTTCGACTTTGCCCGCTCCCTCGGCGCCACCGACTTCGTGAACCCGGCCGACCACGACGACCCGATCCAGGAGGTCATCGTCGACCTGACAGACGGCGGCGTCGACTACTCCTTCGAGTGCATCGGCAACGTCGAGGTCATGCGCGCCGCCCTGGAGTGCTGCCACAAGGGCTGGGGCGAGTCCGTGATCATCGGCGTCGCCGGTTCCGGTCAGGAGATCGCCACCCGGCCCTTCCAGCTCGTCACCGGCCGCGTCTGGCGCGGCACCGCCTTCGGCGGCGTCCGCGGCCGCAGCGACATCCCCGGCATGGTCGACCAGTACATGGCCGGCGAGATCGAGATCGACAGCATGATCACGCACACGATGGGGCTCGACGACATCAACCACGCCTTCGACCTGATGCACGAAGGCGAGAGCATCCGCTCGGTAGTGCTGTACTAGAGGCGGCGGAATGGTCGCCGCTTCGCGGCGCGTGGTTTCCAGAAGCCGGCGAGGGCGCCGGCGCACCCAGTGTGCGGCCGCTTCCTGGCTACATGTCCATGACCGCGGCGATGTCGCGGTCGAGTTGCGGCGGTTTGGAGAGGAGCGAGATCCCGAAGAAGAGGGTCAGCGAGACGAGCAGGGACAGCGCGCCGCCGTCGATGCCGAAGGGGACGCTGAGGCCGAAGGCCTGGATCGAGAAGTTGATGACGAGACTGGAGCCGATGGCCACGCAGGCCGCTGTGGCGGTGGCGCGTTTCCAGTTGAAGCCGATCGCGACCGCGGGAACCAGAGCGGCGGCGAACGTGCCCCAGCCGAAGGCCCCGAGCAGGGCGACGAACTCCTGGCCGCTGTAGAGCGCGAACAGGGACGCGGCGACCGCGATGACCACGGTCACGATCCGGGCCCAGAGCAGCTCGTTCTTCAGTGAATGGCCGAGGACGGCGCGCGGAATGTCGTGAACGACCGCGGCGGCGCCGATGTTCAGGAAGCCGTCCGCCGTCGACATGATCGCCGCGAACAGGCCCGCGAAGACGACGCCGGCGAGCAGTGGATGGGTGAACGCCTGGAGGAACTGCGGCGCCGCGGCGTCGGCGCCGGGCAGCTCCGGATAGCTTCCCTGAAGCACGAGGGCGCGCATGACCAGGCCGATGCTGATCCAGAGCAGGGCCGAGACGGCGTAGGCGACGATGGAGATCGGCAGGATGCTGCGGGCGTCCCGCACCCGCCGGCACATCATCATCTTCGTGATGATGTGAGGCTGCCCGGCCAGCCCCAGCGCGAAGACGAAGTACCAGGACAGCGAGGTCATCATCCCCGCCGCGCCCCACGGCCCCATCGACTCCGCGTCGTCGGCCATGATCGTCTCGCTCATGCCGGCGAAGCCGCCGTCGATGGCGGCGATCGCCGCCAGCAGCACGAGCACCGCGGCCACCATCATGACGAAGCCCTGGATCAGGTCCGTGTAGACGGAGGCGATGATGCCGCCGGTGACGCAGTAGAAGACGAGCACCGCGCAGGAGAACGCGACGCAGGCCTCGATGCTGACCGGCCCCAGTGCGTTCTGGAGGATGTCCTGGAGGACGGTCGCCATCGCCAGGATCTGGGTGCCCAGGTAGCCCATGACGCCGAGCAGGATGGCCAGGGCGGTCAGCAGGCGTGCCGCGTCGCTGCGGTACCGCGCCGCGACCGCGTCGGGCAGCGAGATCGAGTCCCGCAGCTCGGCGAACAGGCGCAGCCGCTTGCCCAGCAGGTAGAAGGCGATGACGTAGCCGATCGAGGCGCAGACGACCATCCACAGCGAACTCATGCCGAGGCGGTAGACGAGCCCGGGGCCGCCGACAAAGCCGAAGCCGGACAGCGTGCTCGAGAACACGGCCAGAGCGGTGACGATGATCCCGAGATCCCGGCCCGCCATGAAGAAGTCCCGGGTCGACTTCGTGCGCCGCAGAGCCCACAGGCCGACGCCGATGCAGACGGCCAGGTAGATGCCGATGCAGGTCAGGATGACCGTGTTGCCGCCGCCCTCCATCAGCCGGTTCCGTCCCCGTCCGCTGCGCCGGCCGTGCCGTCGGCGCCACGCCGGCGCAGCGCGCGTTCACGCTTCGACTCCGCCGCCAACTGCTCGAACTCCGCGACCTCGTCCTCGCTGATCACCCAGCGGTCGAAGTTCCGCATGTAGAGAAAGGCGAAGACGAGCGGCACCGGCCAGATGCCGTAGAGCATCCAGGCGGACGGCCGCGGGAAGGAACCGAACAACTCCCGATCCGCGCCCGGCTCGACGTAGCCGCGGTAGCTCAGGACGAGCAGCGTGAAGACCAGGGCGAACAGCGCCAGACCGGACCACAGAGCGCGGCCGCTGCCCGCCGGCAACCTGCCGCGTCGCCGGAGCCCCAGCGCCATCGCGACGACGAAGAGGACGATGGAGAGCAAGCCGTAAAGGAAGCCCCACGGCAGGACGGCATCGTGGCGGTCGGTGCTCCCGCCCTGCCGCATCGTCTCATAGCCAGCGTGGTCGACGCCGCGGCCGTCCGGCGGCTCGTCGACCGTCCAGAGAACGAACACGACGGCGCAGAGCGCGACCAGGGTCGCGAAGATGGCTACCGGGATCCGCATCGTCAAGCCGGCCGCTCGCGCGGCGGTCGCTGCTTCGGCCTCAGTCCTGGGCGATCGGGTTCAGGACCATCGTCATCTGACGGCCCTCCAGTCCCGACCGGGTCTCCACCTCGCCCACGCCCTCGATCGCGTCGCTCACCTTGTCCAGGATGGCGATGCCGAGTTCGGGCCTGCGGAGCTGCCGGTAGCGGAAAAAGATCGTCACCTTGACCTTCTTGCCCTCGCGGAGGAAGCGGAGCGCGCGGTCCGTCTTGATCTGGTAGTCGTGCGGGTCGATCGTCGGCCGGTACTTGACCTCCTTCAGATCGATCGTCGCCGCCTTCTTCCGCGACTCGCGCTTCTTCTTGTCGCGCTCGAACTTGACCTTGCCCCAGTCCATGACCCGGACCACGGGCGGCTCCGCGTTGGGACCGACCTCGACGAGATCGAGCCGAGCGTCCTGGGCCCTCCTCTTCGCGTCCTCCAGGGGAACGACGCCTACCTGGGCGCCGTTCTGATCGATGAGCCGTACCGGGGTCTTACGGATCCGGTGGTTGATGCGCGGCTCGTTTGATGGGCGTGCGATCTCGAGGCCTCCTGTGCTGCTGCCTACCGGCGCGGGCCGGAACGGACGGCTACCTTAGCCGCTTCCCGCCCGCGAGTGTGTGCGGATCCAGTCTGTTGAACGGACACGGCCGCGGCCGCAAGGCGGCCTTCGCGACCCGTCCTCACGAACGGGTACTCACGTCAACCGGCCACGGCCCGCTTCGGCGGGGCGCCTGCAGCCCGTCGAACCCGCTTCTTCTTCGTCGCCTTGCGCTGTGCCGCCGCCTTCCTGGCCGGCTTGGATTCGGCGGTTGCCTCCGCCTCCGTCTCGCCGTTCTTCGACAGGCTCGCCTTCAACGCCTCCATCAGGTCGATGATCTGCGCCTGCGGCGCCTCCGTCTCGTCGTCCGCGAGTTCGCGGCCGTCGATCTTGCTCTGGATGGCGTCCCAGAGCCGCTTGCGCACCTCGTCCGTGTACTGATCCGGCTTGAAGTCGTCCGAAGCGATCTGCTCGATCAACTGCACGGCGAGTTCCAGTTCGCCCGGCTTGAGTTCCGTCTCCTCGCCGAGCGGCACCTCGTCGAACGACTTCAACTCGTCCTCGTACTTCAACTGCTGCATCAGGAGACCGGAACCGTAGGGACGCAGCATGACGAGGTACTGCTTGCCGCGCGCCGCGTGCTTGGCCAGCGCGGAACGGCCCGTCTTCCGCATCGCCTCGCTGAGGAGGCGGTAGGCGCGTTCGCCGCCCTTCTCCGGGCCGAGGTAGTACGACTTCTCGAAGTAGATCGGCTCGACCTCCGTGAGCGGCACGAACTCGGTGATCTCGATCGCCGGCGACGCCTTCTCCTGGAGTTCCTTGATCTCCTCGTCGCTGAAGGTGACGTACTGGCCCTTGCCGAACTCGTAGCCCTTGATCGTCTCCTTGCGCTCGACGACGTCGCCGGTGCGAGGGTTGATCAACTGCTGCTTGACCCGCGAGTTGTCGCTCGGGTCGAGCATGTTGAAGCGCACCGCGCCGGAGGTCTCCGACGTGGAGTACAGGCGGACCGGAATCGAAACGAGTCCGAACGAGACGGTGCCGCCGCCAACCGTACGAGCAGGCATAGACGGCGGATTCTAGCACCGGAAGCGCTCTCGCGGGGCATGGAGCCTGCGAATCGGAGCCGGCCTGACGGCCGGCGCGTGTCGAGGCCGCCTGCGGCGGCAGCGGGTCAGAAGACCCGCGCACCCAGTGGCTCCATGCCCCATGGAACCGGTCTGTGAGAATGCGGTCCTCATGCCGCACGGCAATCTGGAGGCCTACCGCCGCAAGCGTTCGAGCGAGGCGACGCCCGAGCCGATGGGTTCCCGGGCCGCGGCAGGCGGCGGGCGCTTCGTCGTCCAGAAGCACGCCGCCCGGAGGGTCCACTTCGACCTGCGGCTGGAACTCGAGGGCACGCTCAAGTCCTGGGCGGTGCCGCGCGGACCCAGCCTGGACCCCGAGGTCAAACGGCTCGCGGTGGCCACCGAGGACCACCCGCTGGAGTACGCCGACTTCGAAGGATCCATCCCCGCCGGCAACTACGGCGCCGGCGCGATGATCGTCTGGGACAGCGGGCGCTGGGTCCCGCTCGAGGACCCGGTTGCCGGGATGGAGAGCGGCAAGCTGCTGTTCGAACTCCAGGGCTACAAGCTCCGCGGCGTCTGGACCCTGTTCCGCACGGGCGGTCGACGGCAGACCGACGACGGCAGCCAATGGCTGCTGATGAAGAAGCCGGACGCGGCGTCGCGCCCGCAGGAGGAAGGCGCCGACGACGAGGACGAACTGCCGCCCGAGTCCGTGCTGTCGGGACTGACCGTCGAGGAGCTACGGGACGGATGCGACAGGATCGAAGAGGTGCGGACCGGGATCGAAGCCTCGGATGCGCCGCGCCGGCCGGTGGACCCGCGCTCGCTGCCGCTGATGCTCGCGACCGCCGCTGACCGGCCTTTCTCGCGCGCCGGCTGGATCTACGAGCTGAAGTACGACGGCTACCGCCTGGTCGCGGCCAAGGAAGGCGGCAGCGTATTCCTCCGCTACCGGCGCGGCGGCGACGTCACGGCGCTCTACCCGGAGCTGGCCCGCGCCCTGCGCCGCCTGCCGGTGGACTCGCTGGTGCTCGACGGCGAGGTCACCGTCCTCGACGGCGGCGGCAGGCCCAGCTTCGCCAGGCTGCAGACGCGCGCCCTGCTCAGCCGTCCGGTCGACATCGAACAGGCCGCGGTACGCCGGCCGGCAACGCTGTTCGCCTTCGACCTCGTCGCGTTCGAGGGCCGCGACCTGCGGCCGCTGCCCCTGCTCGAGCGCAAGGACTGGCTGGCTCAGGTTCTGCCGCCCGCCGGACCGCTTCGCTACTCGGACCACATCGAGGAACGGGGCGAGGAGTTCTTCGAGCAGGCGGTCGCGATGGGACTCGAGGGCACCATGGCGAAGGACGGCGCGTCGCGCTACACCGGCCGGCGGTCGTCGTCCTGGGTCAAGCTGCGCGCCGAACGGACGGGGGACTTCGCCATCGTCGGCATGTCGCCGCCCAAGGGCAGCCGGGTCGGCCTGGGCTCGCTCCACCTCGCGGTCTGGGACGCCGAGGCCGGCGCACTGGTCTATGCCGGTCGTGTCGGTACCGGATTCAGCGACGCGGACCTGACGGATCTGGCGGAACGCCTGTCGGCGCGCCGGCGCGAGGATCCTCCATGCCACGCGCCGGCCGGCGAGGATGCGACGGCCGGGAACGAACTGACCGACGGCCACCTGATGGGCGGCCGCATCGAGGACCAGACCTGGGTCGAGCCGGACGACGGGTTCATCTGCGAGGTCCGGTACAAGGAGTGGACTCCACACGGCATGCTCCGGCATCCCGTCTTCCTCCGGCTGCGTGACGACAAACCGCTCGAAGACTGCGTCCGCCGCGCTGCGCCGCGCCGCACCGAAGCAAGCCAGCCGGTGCCGCCGGAGCAACAGGTCGAGGTCACGAACCGATCCAAGGTGTTCTGGCCGGACGAGGGCTATACGAAAGGCGACCTGATCGATTTCTACGCCGCCATCTCGCCGGCGATGCAGCCCTACCTCTCCGACCGTCCGCTGGTGATGACCCGCTATCCCGACGGGATAGACGGCAAGTCCTTCTTCCAGAAGAACGCGCCCGATTTCGCGCCCGACTGGCTGCAGACGGTCAGGCTGACCAGCCCGCGAACCGGCAAGGACGTCGAGTACTTCGTCTGCCAGAACCGGGAGAGCCTGGTCTACGTGGCCAACCTGGCGGCGATCGTCCTCCACGTCTGGTCCAGCCGGCTGCACCAGCTCGGCCAGCCTGACTGGTGCATCCTCGACCTCGACCCGAAGGACGCGCCCTTCGAGGACGTGATCGAGATCGCCCTCGCCATCCGGCGCCTGTGCCGCAAGATCGAGTTGCCCTGCTTCGTCAAGACCAGCGGCTCGAGCGGCCTGCACGTGCTCCTGCCGCTGGGCGGCGCCTGCACGTACGAGCAGTCCCGCAGCCTGGGACAACTGATCGCGCAGATCATCTGCCGGCACCTGCCCGAGATCGCCACCGTCACGCGCAATCCCGAACGCCGCGACGGCAAGGTCTACATCGACTTCGTCCAGAACGGCCGCGGCCGTCTGCTCGTCGCCCCGTTCAGCGTCCGTCCCCTGCCGGCGGCGCCCGTCTCGACGCCGCTGCGCTGGTCCGAAGTCAAGCCCGGCCTCGATCTCCGCGACCACAACATCCGCACCGTGCCGGAACGGCTGAAGAAGCTGAAGAGCGACCCGCTCCGCGGCGTACTGACGGAGACGCCCGACCTGCTGGCCGCGCTGCGTCGGCTGAGCGAGCTCGTATAGAACGTCAGAACTGGAGCCGCAAACCCGCCCGCACCCGCCGGCTGGTCTGGAAGGCGACCGGCAGCGACTCGCGTGGATCCGGCCTTGCCCCCTGCGCTGCCGCGGCGACGAGCAGGTCGGGGCGGGCGGCGCCGACCAGGACCGGGTCGAGGTAGGCGAGAGGCCAGAGCTGATCTGCAGCGTCCTGGTCGAAGACGTTGAGGGCCTCGGCGAACAGGGAAAGCCGCCGGTCGTCGGAGCGAAGCGGCACGCGGTAGGTCAGGGAGAGGTCCGCGCGCTTGAGATCGGCGCTCTTGACCGGCGCGTCCGCGCCAGGCGCCAGGGGGGTCAGGCCGGTGCTGAGGATGCGCCTCGATTCGTCGACCCGCACGGTCAAGGCCCGCGGCACGTAGGCAGCCCCCGTGCGGAAGCGGTAGACGAGAGCCATCAGCCAGCGTTCGCCCGGCGACAGAACGAGCCAGCCGGAGAGCTGATGCTCGCGGTCGATGCTCAGGCGGCGGCTGTCCGTCGTGACATCGAACACGTCGCAGGGCACGGGCGAGGAGCAGAGGTCGAGGGCGGCCAGGAGCGGATGGGCGCCAGGCAGGGTTCCGGCCTCCAGCCCGAGTCCGCCGGCCTCGTGGTTGCCGGTGAGGCGGCTCAGGAGGTACGAAAAGTGGATCCTCCAGGAGGGCCTGAAGCCGACGTTGGCGTTGAGCTCGGCGCCCCACCAGTCCTGTTCGAGCTGGGGAAGCTCGCTGCCGGCACCGCGGCCGGGGGTCAGCAACGTCGGGACGACGTCGCCGCCGGCCGGTAGCGGCATGAGACGGATGCCGTCCCGCAGGCGCCGTCGGGAGACGCGTGCCGAAATCACGACGTCGGGCAGGAACTGATAGCCCGTCCCCAACTGGAGCTCGCGCACCCGGCCCGGACGGAGATCCGGATCGACCGCCGCCCTCGTGAAGTCGAGGCCGGCGCCGCTGTAGCCCCCGGTCGCGTCCAGCGTCGCGACCGCGTCGAGGTCGGAGCGACCCGCCCGCGGCCGGGAGACGTCGATGTGCCACCAGGCGGCGCCGCCGTAGACCTTCCATCTTCCGCGGCCGGCGACGTCCCAGACGAACGCGAGCCGCGGTTCCGTGCGGTCCGCGAACTCGAGGTCGAGGGGACCCGCCTGTTCCTCTTCAGCGCGAAGCCCGCCGTGCAGGGTCAGGTGCCTCCGGAAGGCGCCGCCCACGCGCCAGGCGTCCTGCACGTAGAGGGCGCGCTTCTCCTGCCGCAGGCCGGCGGCGCCGAGCGGTCCACCGCTCCAGGCGTCGAGCCTGCCGCCCGGAAAACGCAGCATCCGTCCGGAGCGCTCGGAACGGACGAGCTCCAGACTGCTCCTGGAGTCCTGAATACCGATCTCCAGCGTGTGGTCGAAGAGGAAGAACGACGGCTCGACCGCCCAGTTCCGGCGTTCCGCGGCGCGGCGGACCCGGTTCGGCGGCGCGGCCTCGTACCAACCCGACGGCCGGCCGGGCGCCGGCGCCGCGAAGTACAGGCCCGCGCCCTGCCAGGGATCGCCGTTCTCGACGACGTCGGATCGGCCGCCGAACACCCGCAGCCACAGGCGATCGGTGACGCCCCATTCGACGTTGAGGCTGGTGGTCTGCCGTCGCGACCGGTCACTCTCGGTTCCGTCCAGCGACGGCAGGACCTGCAGCGCGGGCCGCCGGCCATCGAGGTCCCCGGACCCGGTGTGGTGCTTCAGCGTCAGGTTGCTGGCCGAACCCGCCCACCAGTCGAGCTTGCCGACCGACTGCTCGATCGTCTCGTCCCAGGTCATCGGCGCGCCCGCGCCGAACAGGCTCTCCGTGCCGCGGGTGCGGCTTCGCGAGTAACCGCCGAACGCGCGGGCGCGCTTGTCCCGCAACGGGCCGCCGGCGAAGAGCGTCGCCTCGTCGCCCTCGACGCGCCTCCTGTCCCGGCCGCCTGCCGGCGCCTCCCCGGCGTCAAGCAGGCGCAGGGCGAGCCGCTCGCCGCTGTCGAGCGGTTCGACCGTCGACCAGCCGCCGTTCACCCGCCAGTCGGTCCCTCCCGACCGCGTGATCAGGTCGATGTGCGGACCGGCCATCGTCGCCGCCAGTTCCATCGTCCAGACGCGCACCTGATCCACCCAGCGCGGATCGATGGCGGTCGACCCCGGTTCGCGCAGCGCGCTCTCCTGACCGTCGATCCGGTAGTTGGCGAAGCCGGGCGGCCAGCCGTTGACCGCGACGTCCGCGTCCAGGGCGTCGAGGCCGGAGGCCAGGTCCAGATTGAACGCCGCGACGGGACCGGGCAACTGCCGCAGGTCGTCGCCCGCCAGGACGTTCCCGTCGCTGCCGGTGACCACGTCGAGCAAGGGCGAGGAGACCAGGTCGAGCGCCGACGCGCTGCCGGCCCGCATGTGGAAGTCCACCCGCAACACGCCGCCCGCAACCAGGATCAGGTTCTCGACCACGGAGGTCGCGTAGCCGTCCACGCTCGCCTCGACGTAGTAGTCGCCCGGAGGCAGACCCGGCGCCCGGAAGCTGCCGCCGCGACCGGCGCGAACCGTCTGGGTGCTGTGCAACTGGTCGCCGGTGATCCTGATCTCGGCGCCCGGCAACGGGACATCGGTGGCGGCGTCGCGCACCTGGCCGTTGATCTCGCCGTTCAGACCGGCGGAAGCCGGGTGCGGCCAGAGAAGCGCCCCGCCGGCAAGGGCCACGACGAGCACGGTCGACACCGCGGGCGCCGCCGCCAGTCGACTCGGCGCCCGTTTCGGCAGGAGCAGGGAAGAACAGGCGGACACGAGACCGACGACGGCGCCGGCCTGCAGCACCGAAGTCAGTTCGAAACGATCGGTCAGGCCGCCGATTCCCCAGGTGGCGAGCCCGCCCGTCGCGAACAGGAAGCCAAGTGCCGTTCCCGAGGCCAGACCCCGCCGCCAGGGCAGCAGCTCCTGGGCCATGACGATCAGGATGGAGTGCGACGCCCCGAGCAACGCTCCGCACGGCAGGACGACCGCGAAGATGAGGCTTCCGGAGCCCGGCACCAGGGCCAGGAGCAGAGAGCCCAGCAGCGTGGTCAGGAAGACGATCGGACGTCGCCCCCAGCGATCGGCCCAGGCCCCAGCCAGAACCGCGGTGACGGCGCCCCCGAGCAGGAACAGCCCGCTGGCCAGCCCCTGGGCCGAGGAGCTGTATCCCCGCTGGCTCAACAGGAGAGGCAGGAAGGCCATCGTTCCGAACATGGCCCAGGAGCGGCTGGCGAACACCAGCGCCAGGAGAGCGATGACGCCGCCGCGCAGCGGTCTCCGGCGGCTTGCCGGCGCTTCCGCGGCAACGACCGGCGTCTCATCGGCAGGCCGCGGCGGACCGGGCACAACATGGAGCCGGCGCGGGCCCATCGCGAACGCCATGAAGATCGGTACGGGCGCCGCCAGGAGCACGAGCCAGTAGATCCCGTTGAGTCCCGCCCGATCGAGAGCCAGACCCGCGAGAAGCGGCCCGGTGGTGAGCCCGAGCTGACCGCAGAAGAAGAAGATGGCAGTGAACGTGGCCGAACGGGCGAGGTTCACCGTGCTGGAGTGCATGACTCCCAGGGGATGAAAGGCGCCCGACGCAACCGCCGCGAGAGCGAACGGGACGAGGAACAGCAGGAACCTCCCCGTCGCGGCGGCGGCGGTAACCGCCATCGCCATGCAGGCCAGGTTGAAGGCGACGCTGAACGGTCCGAGGAAGCGGCTGCCGACCCGATCGACCAGCCAGCCGAACGCCGGCTGGGTAGTCCCGGCCAGGACCTGGAACAGTCCCACGGCCAGACCGATCTGGGCGGCGCTCAGGTTGAGCGGCCCGCTGAGGAAGGCCAGCAGCACCGGCCCCATGCTGTTGAAGATGTCGATCCCGAGGTGACCCACGGTGACAGCCGCGAAGATGCGTCGCCCGTTCATGAGATGCTGCCGCCGAAGTGACTGGCGGTCACCGCGGCGAAGATGCGCCGGCCGTTCACCTGCGGCCCCTCAGTCGGCGTCGCCGGGCGCGTCTCCACGCGACGCGCTGGCGCCGCCGCCTCGCCGCGGGTCCGCCACGCCGAGCAGGCTCGACCCCTCCACCAGGATGGCCGACACGTCGCCGCTCAGGCCGCGTTCGAACAGTTCGTGGCCTCTGGCCGCCAGACCGTCGAGCGTCTCCGCGGCAAGACCGCCCTCCTCGTAGAAGACCTGGTCCGGCCACGCCTGGTGATGAACCCTGGGGCTCTCGACCGCCCGCTGCAGGCCCATCCCGTGGTCGATCACGTTCGACACGACGTGGTAGACGGTCGTGATGATCGTCGGTCCCCCCGGCGTGCCAACGACCATCTTCAGCGCGCCCTCCGGGTCGAGCACGATGCTCGGAGTCATCGACGACAGCATCCGTTTGCCCGGCACGATCGCGTTGTTCTCGCCCTCGACCAGGCCGAACTGGTTCGGTTGACCGGGTGAGGCGGCGAAGTCGTCCATCTCGTTGTTCAGCAGGAAGCCGGCGCCGGTGACCGTGACCGCGTTGCCGAAGCCGCTGTTGATCGTCGTCGTCACGGATGCCGCGTTGCCCCAGCGGTCCACGACGGAGTAGTGCGTCGTTTCGGTGCTCTCGGCCGGCGGCGCCACTTCCACCGGCGGCAGGGGCGTAGTCCGTTCGGGATCGATCCGCTCCCGCAGCGCGTCGGCGTACTCCTGCGATTCGAACTGGCCACGCGGCACGTCGACGAAGTCCGGATCGCCGAGGAGCGTGTTGCGGTCGCGAAACGCCAGCCGCATCGTCTCGGCCTCGAGGTGAATCAGGTCGGCGCTGCCGAACGGCGGCAGCGGTTCCCACCCCTCGAGGATGTTCAGGATCAGGCCCAGGGTGAGACCGCCCGACGACACCGGCGGCATCGAGTAGATCGTGTGACCGCGGTATCCGACCTCGACCGGGTCCCGCCAGACCGGCGCGTACTCCTCGAGGTCCTGGTGCGACATGAGACCGCCGCCCCGCTCCATCTCGGCGACGATCAGGTCGGCGACGGGGCCGCGGTAGAAGCCGTCCGGCCCCTGCTCCGCGATTGCCGTCAGCGTCGCGGCGAGGTCGGGCTGGGCCAGCATCGCGCCCGGCGCCGGCGCCTCGCCGTCGACCAGAAACTGCATGGCGCTCGCGGGGAACCGGTTCAGCCTCGGCGCCGCCGATTCGAGGCCCCGCGAACGCACCTCGTCGACCTCGTGGCCGCGCGCCAGCTCGATCGCCGGCGCCACCAGATCGCCCCAGGGCAGGGTGCCGTGCTCCCGGTGCATCTCCCACAGCCCGGCCACCGAGCCCGGAACGCCAGCCGCGAGGTGGCCGATCACCGCGCTCTCGGCGACCTTGCCGTCGGCGTCCACGAACATGTCCCGAGTGGCCGCGGCCGGCGCCTTCTCACGGTAGTCGAGCGCGCGAACCTCGCCGTCGTTCGATCGATAGACCAGGAAGCCGCCACCGCCGATGTTGCCTGCCGCCGGCAGGACCGCGGCGAGAGCGAAACCGACCGCGACGGCGGCGTCGACCGCGTTGCCGCCCTCGGCCAGGATCGCCGCGCCGACATCGGAGGCGAGGCCGTGGCCGCTGACCACCATGCCCTCCTCGCCTCGCGCCACGGGCGCGGTGCCGTAGAGCGGCCAGGAAACCTCCGTATCCGGCGCGGTAGCCCGCCCCCCGCAAGCCGATCCCGGCAGCAGGAGAGGGACGAGCAGCCAGCTCACCGCGCGGGGGACCCGCGGGCGCCAGGCGGTGGTCGCGGGCCGGCTCATGGCGGCGTTCACGGTATCAGAGCACCCTGGCCAGACCGGGCGCCGGATAGGCTAGCGGCGTTTCCCACCCAGGAGCGGACTCATGAAGACGAGCCTCCCCGAGCTGACGATCGGCATCGAAGAGGAGTACCAGATCATCGACCCCGAGACCCGGGAGTTGAAGCCCTTCATCCAGAAGTTCCTGGAACAGGGCCAGATCGTGCTCCAGGAGCAGATCAAGGCGGAGCAGTTGCAGTGCCAGGTCGAGGTCGGCAGCGAGGTCTGCCGCTCGATCGACGAGGCCCGCCAGGAACTCATCCGGCTCCGCCGTTCGATCGGCCACCTGGCGTCCCGGAACGGCCTTCGCATCGCGGCAGCCAGCACCCATCCGTTCTCCTCCTGGAAGGAACAGGACGTCACCGAAGCGCAGCGCTACATCAAGCTGCAGGAGAACTTCGGCGACGTCGCCCGGCGCATGCTGATCTTCGGCATGCACGTTCATGTCGGCGTCCCGGACGAGGCACTCCGCATCGACGTGATGGATCAGTCGCTCTACTTCCTGCCGCACCTGCTGGCACTGTCCACCAGCTCGCCGCTCTGGCAGGGGCGGGACACCGGGCTCAAGTCCTACCGCTCGGTGGTCTTCGAGAACCTCCCCCGCACCGGCCTGCCGCCATCGCTTCGCTCCTACGCGGAGTACGAGCGCCTGGTGAACGTCCTGGTCCAGACGAAGTGCATCGAGGAACCGACCCAGATCTGGTGGGACGTCCGGCCCCACCCCAAGTTCCCGACCATCGAGTTCCGCGTCTTCGACGTCTGCACGAAGATCGACGAGGCGCTGTGCATGACCGCCCTGCTGATGGCGATCGTCGGCAAGCTGATCCGTCTCCGGAGCAACAACCAGGCCTGGCGCCGCTACCCGCGGCACCTCATCTACGAGAACAAGTGGCGCGCGATCCGCTACGGCATCGACGGCAAGCTGATCGACTTCGGCAAGGGCGAAGAGGTGCCGCTCCGCTTCCTCACCCTCGAACTCCTCGACTTCGTCGACGACGTGCTGGACGAACTGAAGATCCGCAAGGAAGTCGAATACGTCCACCACATCCTCGCCGAGGGCACGAGCGCCGACCGCCAGTTGAAGCGCGCGGCGGAGGGCGACCTCCACGCCGTCGTCGACGGCCTCATCGAAGAGACCCGCGAGGGCTGCGACTGATTACTGCGACAGGCAGGAGAATCGAAACCGCTGCGACCAGCCAAGGCAGGTAGCTGGGCCAGATCCAGATTCTGTTCCCGCCCGCGGAACTCACGTAGTCAGGCACGGGGACGGCGCCTGCCTGCTGGAGGCGTTGCACGCGTTCCTGGGGGAAGGCGTGGCGCAGGTCGCCTTCGGGATTCCGGACCTCTTCGACCACGGCCGGGTAGTAGCGGTTCAGGATCGCCTCTTCGGCCGCGGCGGTCGGCCAGTCTTCGGCGTCGAAGGCTTCGTTCCGGGCCTGGACGTGCCAGGTGGCCTCGTTGAGGAAGTGATCCTGGATCTGCCAGGGCTGGAAGGGCGGTGTCGCCGGCTGTCTGGCAGGCCAGCGGACGCGGCGGTCCTCGTTCAGGCGCTCCAGCCGGTCGACCGTGTAGTAGCTGCGGAAACTGCCGAGTTCGGGGTCGCTGATCAGGCGGCCGAGGTTCGCGAGATCGACGAGGCCCGCCGACGCCGCGACCAGGACGACCCACAAGGCGACGATCGCCCGGCGCTCCCCACGGGAGGGCTTCCGGCGGTCTAATCCGAAGAGCCCCACGCCGAAGACGACGCCGCAGCCGGCGGCCGAGGCATTGAGCAGGCAGTCGTAGGCGTCGCCGACGCGGGTCCAGACCAGCCACTGGACGAACTCGTCGGCGAGGCCGACGAGCGAGGTCAGAACCGCGGCCGAGAACGCGGCGGCTATCGCCGACCGGCCGCCGCGGAGGAAGGCCCGGTAGAGCAGCAGGGCGACGAGCCCGTAGAGAACGAGGTGCATCCGTTCGAGGGCGGACTCTTCGGGACGGCCCCGGGCAAGCGCGGTCGCCTGGACCGCGGCCCAGAGCGCACCGACCGCGAGAGCCGCGTAGTTGCTCCACCGGAGCCGCCGCGAGGAGCGGACGATCCAGACGACGAACGCCGCCGCGGCGGCCCAGAACAGGATCGTCGGCACGATGACCAGGAGCGAACGGTCGACCTCCTCCTCGATCCATCGGGTCAACTGACCCAGGAAGGGCGCCGAACCGACGATCCAGAGGGCAAGCAGAATCGGTCCGATGAAGCCGGTCCGTCGCATGGGCTTGGGCGGCACACGGCTATCATGAACCAACGAGAAAGTTGAAGGGAGCCCCCCCATGGCCGAGCCCGCGCATCGTCCCGCTCAACCGTTCGAACAGGTTTCGCCTCGTCCGCCGGTCGAGGCGAACAGTGGCGGCAGCCTCCGGGAAGCGCTCGACGACTTCCTGGAAATCAAGGAATTCGTGGAGGCTCAGGAGGACGGGGACCGCGCCCTGCGCGAGCAACCCGCGATGGTGAGCCGCTTCTACGACGTCGTCACCCGCTTCTACGAGTACGGCTGGGGCCAGTCGTTCCACTTCGCGCCACGCCGATCCGGCGAGGGTCTCCACGCCGCGCAACGCCGGCAGGAGGCCGGCGTGGCCGAACTCATGGAGCTCGGACCGGGCATGCAGGTCGCCGATCTCGGCTGCGGCGTCGGCGGACCGCTGATCAACATCGCAAAGACCACCGGCGCCAACGTCACGGGCATGAACCTGAACGCGCACCAGATCTCGAGGGCCGAAAGCGCCGTACGCAGAGCGGGGCTTCAGGAAACGTGCAGCTTCCTGCTGGCGAACTTCATGGACGTGCCTCTGGAGGACGGCCACTTCGACGCGGCCTACTCCTACGAAGCGATCTGTCATGCGCCCCACAAGGACCGCTGCTTCCAGGAGTTCCATCGGTTGCTCAGGCCCGGCGGCCAGATCGCCCTGACCGAGTGGTGCCTCACCGAGCACTTCGATCCGAACGACCCCGTACACCGCGACATCCGCGACCGGGTGGAACTCACGAATGCCGTGCCCAACATGCTCACGACCTCCCGGCATGTCGACGCCATGAGGGAAGCCGGGTTCGAGATTCTCTCCACCAGGGACCAGGCCTTCGACAGCGACCCGGAGTGGCCCTGGTACCGGGCGCTCCAGGGCCGGGACTTCTCCCTCGCGTCCTTCGCGCGCGCTCCCGCCGGCCGGTCGCTCACGGCCGCCGTCACCAGGCTGCTGGAGCTACTCCGTATCGCGCCCGCCGGCACCGGCGAGGCGGCCCGCATCCTCAACGTGGCGGCCGACGCCCTCGTCGAGGCTGGCGAGGCCGGCATCTTCACTCCCTGCTTCCTCGTCCACGCGCGCAAGCCGGGCGGCGACGCGTCGGGTTCTTCGTAGCGGCTTCGAGGGCTCCAATGGGCTCAGGGACTCGTCGTTCGACTCACCGGGAACCGCCGACCTCGGACGACGCGCGTCTCGCCAGCTACCCCCACCCCTATCCGGACGGCTGGTACCGGCTGATGACCTCGAAGTCGCTGCGGCGCGGGCAGGTCCGCTACCTCGAGTGCCTGGGCCGCGCGGTGGTCGTGTGGCGGAGCGAAGACGGGGACGACGTCCACGCCATGCAGGCGTTCTGCCCCCACCTGGGCGCCAACCTGCGGCACGGCCGCGTCCGCGAGGACCGCATCGAGTGCCCGTTCCACAACTGGCAGTTCACCGGCGACGGACGGCCGGCCTGCGTGCCCTACAGCGACACGGCGCCGACGCGCGTCGCGGCCGAGAGCTTCCCGGTACGGGACGTGCATGGGCAGATCTTCATGTACCACCGGGGCGATGGCGGCAGGCAGCAGGCCGGCGACGAGGTGCCGTACCCGGTTCCCCGCATCCCGGAAGTCGACGAGGGGAGCTTCGTTTATCGCGGGCACTACGACGCCGGCCGCGTGCAGATGCACATCGTCGAGTTCGTCGAGAATGCCGCCGACTTCGCCCACTTCATGTACATCCATGAGCAGATGAACGTTCCGTGGACCGGCATCCCGGTCCCCGGCATCAAGATCGAACACACGCCCGGCGTGGAGTTCCCCGAGGACCGGCCCTGGACGATGGCCTTCCTCGACGAAGCCGTGCTCAAGTTCCGCGGCCGTCCCCTCGAGCGGACACGGACAAAGGCACGGGCCACGTTCACGGGCGCGGCCAGCATCGTGAACTTCAGGTTCTTCCTTCCCGACGCCGGAGAGATCGACCTGTGTCAAACGCACCTGCCGGTCGGGCCGCTCGAGCAGCAGGTCGATTTCCACTGGTTCGCCGACCGCGGCGTTCCCCGTCTTCTGGTCTGGTACGTCGTCGGGAACTGGATCGCCCAATGGCGCCACGACATCGAGATCTGGGAGAACAAGGCCTACATCGAGCACCCGACGCTCTGCCGCGACGACGGGCCCGTCGTTCGCATGCGGCGCTGGTACCGGCAGTTCTTCCCGGACGCGCAGCCGGCCGCAGGGTCGCCGCAGGAAGCGCCGGACGAACGAGCCGAACGCAGGCTGGTCGGAGTGGCCTCCAACTGAGAATGAAGCCCTTCTTCACCGCCGCGACGTGCGTCCTGGTGGCCGGACTCACGGCGCCGGCGCCGGCAGCCGACCCGGAGGCGAACCCGGTGGTCCGCATCGAGCGCTGGGTCGAGGGCGGCGCGCGGGTCGACTGGTCCCGTCAGGGCGAGTGGCTGGCCTACGACAAGGCCGGCGAGGACGGCCGGTACGACGTCTACGTGACGTCGACCGACCGGATCGCGGAACGCTGCCTGACCTGCGACATGTACGCCCTGCGCAAGGACAACGTCTTCAATCCCGTGTGGCATCCGTCCGGCGACCGGCTGGTGGTGCAGGTCCAGAGCCGGCCGAAGCGGCTCAGGTTCGTTGCCGACCCGCTGCAACTCCTGACCGCCGATCGAGCTGTCCACAGCGAGCTCTACCTGATCGACAGGAAGGGTACGGACTTCGGCCTCCTCACCCGCTTCGGCGACAACGGCGCCGCCGTGCTCGACCCCCAGTTCTCCTACGACGGCGCGCGGCTGCTGTGGAGCGAGCGGACGAAGGCCCGCAAGGGCCACTACGGCGCATGGCAGTTGCGAAGCGCCGAGTTGCGAATCAACCGCGCCGGCATCCCGCGGCTGCGGAAGATCCAGTCCCACCGCCCGCCGCTCGACGCCCTGATCGTTCCCCAGGGCTACACGCCTGACGACCAGGGCGCCCTGGTCGCGGCGAACTTCGAACCGGGACAGTCGCCCGACACGCTCGACCTCTACCGGCTGCGCTTCGATGGCGGCGAACCGGAACGCCTCACCCATTCCCGCGGCGGCGCCGAGGAATACGCCCGCCTGGCGCCGACCGGCCGCCACGTCGCCTACACGTCGAACGCCGAGATCCGCGGCACCGAACCCGACCAGACGGTGCCGCCGACCGCCCGCCGCGAACTCTGGCTGATGGACGCCGACGGCTCGAACAAGCGGCGGCTGACCTACTTCAACGACCCGACCTCGGACCACAGCCTGGGCCACACCTATGTCGGCGACCTGACCTGGAGCCCGCGCGGTGACCAGATTGCCGTCCACGTGCTCTGGGGCTCCCGAAACGGCGACCGGCCGCGGGAGGCGGTGTACCGTATCGACCTCGACCCGTCGTTCCGGCGCCAGGTCTGACCCAACTCGAGGAACCCGTATGAGAAAACACCTGGCCACGTTCCTGTTCGCGGTTGCACTGCCGGTACTCCTTGCCGTCGTGCCCGCCGCGGCACAGGACGACCCCCACGTCTTCCGCGGCGCGCTGGTGCTGCCGATCAGCGGTCCGCCGATCGACGGCGGTATCCTGGTGGTCCAGAACGGCAGGATCACGGCGGTCGGCGGACCCGACACGAGCACGCCCCGCGGCGCGGTCGAACACGACGTCAGCGGCAAGGTGCTGATGCCCGGCCTCGTCGACACCCACTCCCACATCGGCTCGGTCTCCGGCGGAGATCGATCCGCGCCGCTCCACCCGGACGTACGCAATCTGGATTCGATCGACGTCAGGTCGGACAGCATCTGGCGCGCCCGATCCGGCGGCATCACGACGGTGAACATCATGTCGGGCTCCGGCCATCTCATGTCCGGACAGACCGCCTACGTCAAGCTCCGGGACGGCGCCCGCACGATCGAGGACTGGCTCTACTGCGACGATCCCCTGAACGGCATCTGCGGCGGCATGAAGATGGCGAACGGCACGAACTCGATCGGCTCGCCGCCCTTCCCCGGCACCCGCGCCAAGTCCGCGGCCCTGGTCCGCAACCTCTACCACGAGGCCGTGGAGTACCGCGAGAAGATGGCTGCCGCCGAGGCCGAGGCGGAAGAGAACGGCGAGGACGGCGGCGAGCCGGCGAAGCGCGATCTGCGCATGGAAGCGCTGGCCCAGGTGCTGGCTGGCGACCGGATCGTCCAGCATCACACGCACCGCCACAACGACATCGCCACCGTCCTGCGGCTAAAGGAGGAGTTCGGGTTCCGGGTCGTCGTCCAGCACGGCACCGAGTCCTGGAAGGTCGCCGAGGAACTCGCCGCCGCCGATGTGCCCGTGTCCATCACCTGGATCGACGCGCCGGGAGGCAAGGAGGAGACGATCGACTGGAACATGGAGATGGGCGCGATCCTGGAGCGCGCCGGCGTGGACGTGAGCTTCAACACGGACGACTCGGTGACCGATTCGCGCCTCCTCATGCGGGCCGCGGCGATCGCGGTCCGCTACGGCATGTCGCGCGACAAGGCGATCGAGGGGCTGACTCTGGCGCCGGCGCGGGCGCTCGGCCTCGAGGACCGGATCGGCTCGCTCGAAGCCGGCAAGGACGCCGACTTCGTCATCCTCTCCGGCGATCCGCTCAGCGCCTACACGAAGGTCGAGCAGACCTGGGTCGAGGGGACGATGATCTACGACCGGGCCAACCCCGACCACCGCAAGTACGCGGTCGGCGGCTACAAGGTCTACAACATGACCGCCCACGAAGACCACATGATCCAGCAGTTGCTCGAGGGAGAGACACGATGACGGCAAGAAACCCCGACGTCTTCCCCAAGGGCGACCGGCCCGGCAGCCGCGCACGGTGCCTCGGCACCGCCTCCTTCTTCGCAGGTCTGGTTGCTCTGGCCGCCATCCCGGCCGCGGCCCAGGTCGCGGTCCGGGCCGGCACCCTCCACACCGTGTCCGGCGCGCCGATTGAGAACGCGGTGGTCATCGCCGGCGCCGACGGCAGGATCGAATGGGTCGGCCCCGCGGCCGACGCGAACATCCCGGACGGCGTGGACGTCCTCGAAGCCGCGGTCGTGACGCCGGGACTCGTCGACGCCCGCTCGGTCGTCGGCCTGTCCGGCGCGCTGAACAGCAACGTCGGCCCGGTGCGCGACCAGGACCAGCTCGAACGGTCCTCGCCGCTCCAGCCCGACCTGCGGGCCATCGACGCCTACGACGCGAACGAGACCCTGGTCGAGTGGGTCCGCTCGTACGGGGTCACGACCCTGCACACGGGCCACGGGCCCGGAGCCCTCGTCAGCGGCCAGACGATGATTGCCAAGACCAGGGGCCGCAACGTCGAGCAGGCCACGTTGATGCCGGTGCGGATGCTGGCCGCCACGCTCGGCAACGCGGTCTCCTCGAACTTCCAGTCGCCGGGCACGTCGGCGAAGGGGATCGCGATGCTGCGAAGCGCCCTTCACGGCGCCCAGTCCTACCTCGACCAGGTGCGGAAGGCCGAGGAGGCCGATGCCGACGGGAACGGTGGAAGCGATGGCGACGGCAACGGCGAAGGGGACGATGACGCCAAGCCGGCGCCCCAGCCACCGCCCCGAGACCTCTCCAAGGAAGCGCTCGGCCAGGTGCTCAGTGGCGAACTCTCCCTGCTGGTGACCGCGAACACGGTCGCCGAGATGGCCTCGGCCCTCCGCCTGCAGCAGGAGTTCGGCTTCAACCTCGTGCTCGACAGCGCCGCCGAGTCCTACCTGTTGCTCGACGAGATCCGCGAGGCCGGCGTGCCGGTCCTGCTCCACCCCACGATGAGCCGGGTCCGCAACGGCTCCTACGAGACCGCCGGCCAGCTCGCCGACGCAGGCATCCCGTTCGCGATCCAGACCGGTTTCGAGGGCTACGT
Source organism: Candidatus Multivorans sp. (assembly GCA_965220845.1). Classification (GTDB taxonomy): domain Bacteria; phylum Acidobacteriota; class Thermoanaerobaculia; order Multivoradales; family Multivoraceae; genus Multivorans. The sequence continues at coordinate 451,550 of CBDCRA010000005.1, read as the reverse complement.
TCCGAAGACCCGCGTCCTGCTCTGGGAGGCAGCCATCGCCGCCGCCAACGGCCTCGGCATGGAGCGTGCCCTCGAAGCGATCACCCTCAGCCCGGCCCGCATCCTCGGCATCGACGACCGCGTCGGCTCGATCGAGGTCGGCAAGGACGCCGACCTCGCCCTCTTCGACGGCGACCCGTTCGAGTACACGAGCCACATCTGCGGCGTGATCATCGAGTCGGAGGTGTTGTCAACGGAGTGCCGCTAATGGAAACACACGACACGTCGACCGACAAAAGACTCGGCGGCTATTCGCTGCTGTTCGGAACCGTGGCGGTGGCTCTCGCCTACGCATTCTCGCCCGGCCGCGGCATGGTGGATACCGTCTCCAGCACCAGCCTCGCCGACCTGACGATGGCGATGGCGCGCAACGCCACCCTGTCTTACGCGGTAGCGGTCGTACTTGTTCTGGGCGCCCTGGCCATGCTGAACGGCATCGTCACCTTGCGGAGGTATGCCGCTCCCGTGCCGCGGCTCGGCCTGCTCGGGATGGCGGTCGGTTCCTTCCTGCAGATGGTGATGCGAGGGTTCGACTACATGCTCGTCGGCATGGGCGAAGCGGCGCTCGGGCCCGACCCCGAGCAGTCGGCGCAATGGCTGGCGTCGGCGCTCGACATGCAGCGCACGGTGTGGGGTCTGCACTTCACAGGCAGCGTCGCGGGCTACGCCGGGATGGCGATCCTGGCGTTCGGCCTCGTCTCCCGGCCGGAGCCGCTGCGCCTGCCGCCGGTGCTGAACGGCATCGTCGCGCTGCTGGCCCTGGGCTCGCTGGTGCTGTTCATTGCCGCCTGGCATTCGAACGACCTGGAAGAGACACTCGCTCCGGTGTTCGGGTTGATGTCCGCCAGCGGCATCGTCTACATGGCCCTCCTGGGGTGGCGGCTGGCGGTATCCGGGGCAGGCGAGCCGGCCACCGACTGAGCCGCGGTCGCAAATCGGCAGGACGACCGCCGGTTTGCGACGCAAAGCGGCAGTAGCGCCGGCTACTCGGGCCGCTGCGGGAACTCCGGCAACCCTCGATCGAGCCAGGCACCCGCCTGCATCACGCGGTCGATCCGCCTCGTGTTGCGGACGTCGGTGAGCGGGTCGGCGGTGAGCAGGACCAGGTCCGCGGCGTTTCCGCCGGCGATCGTGCCGAAGTCGGGATCGTAGGTGAGTTCCGCGGCGGCGGCCGCACCTGCCGCGGCGAGGGCCTGAAGCGGGGTCAGGCCTCCGTCATCGACCAGGGCTTCCAGCTCGTGGTGGGTGCCCCAGCCGTACGCGATGTTGCCGGCGCCGCTGTCGGAGCCGAGGGTGATCACGACACCGGCCTCGTGCATCCGGCGGATGAACTTCGCCATGTAGTCGAAGGCGACGCGGCGCTTCGAGGTGTTCTCGCTGGCCAGCATGGCGGCCCGGTTCTCCGGGTCGAGCAGCCGCTCGAAAGCGGCCGGCTGGATGCCCGCGCGGAACTCCTCGTCGTCGAGCAACTCCGGGTGCTCGGCGACCCACCAGAAGGTCTTGGCCTGACCCAGCGCGGGCGCGAAGGTGAGCCCGTTCTCCTGGGCCATGGCGACGAAGTCGTCGTTGACTTCTCCATCGCGGACGCCGTGGACGAAGGAGCGGACGCCGGCGTCGACGAGCTGCCAGACATCGTCCTCGAAGAAGATGTGGGCCGAGACAGGGATGCCGTGCCGCGCCGCCTCGTCGGCGATGGCGGCCCGGATCCCGGGCTCGATCTTCGGCCGCGTGTCGAGGAAGGTGTCGACCCACATCTTGATCAGGTCGACTTCCTGAGCCGCGAGTTCGCGCACCATCTCGCGCGCTTCCTCCTCGGTGGCCGGGCCCCGCTTGCCCGGAGGGAAGCCCTCGGGGTGGGAGAAACCGACCCCGGCGGTGAAGATGCGCGGCGCCGGCACGTTGCCGGCCCGGGCCTCGACGATCATCGCGGGCGTCTGGCCGTGGTCGGAACCGAGGCTGCGGACGGTCAGCACGCCGGCGTGGAGCTGCAGGCCCCAAGACCACTCCTCGAGTCCGTCGCGGTAGTGGTTGTGGACGTCGACGAGCCCGGGAATCAGGAACTTCCCGGCGGCGTCGATGACCTCGCCGCCTTCGGGCACCGGGAGGTCCTGGCGCGAGCCGACGCGTTCGATCCGGTCGCCGCGGACGATGACGACCGCGTCCTCGACCGGCGGCGCGCCGGTGCCGTCGATCAGCGTGGCGCCGGCGATCGTGATCGTGCCGGCGCCGTCGATGGCGGGTTGGTCGGGGGCGCAGGCGGTGAGGGCGAGCAAGGTGGCAAGCGCTACGGCCACGAGGCCTGACCGGATGCCGGCCAGAGGGCCGGCGCACCCAGTAGGCAGATGCCGGCGGGGACGCCGGCGCACCCAGTGTGTGGCTTCCTCAGTCAAGGAAGACCTCGGCGATCGCGATGCCGCTCTCGCCGGCGACCGCGTACAGCAGGAAGACGCGGTCGTCCTCCTCGTAGATCGCCGGGTCGCGTAACTGGTTCACGTGCCCGTAGGCCGTGCTGCGGACGGACGGCTCGAGCGGCGCGTCGGCGCCTTCCCAGTCGCGTTCCGGGCGCAGGACCTCGACCGGTTCCGTCTCCCTCCAGTTCATCCAGTCGCCGCTGAGATCGATGCTGCTGAGCAGGATGCGCTCGGGCACTTCGCCGACCTGGGTCCAGAACACCCACAGGGTGTCGCCGCGGAGCAGCACGGCCGAGTGGCGCATGTCGGGGTTGAACAGCAGCGGCCCCTCCCTAAAGTTCGTGAAGCCGTCCGCCGAACGGTAGAACTGCCCCGGCATGGCGAGCGAGTAGGTCCACCCGCCGTAGTGGAAGATCCGCATGTAGGTGCGGCCCAGTGACTGGGGCTGCGCCTCGAAACGGATGCCGTCGGTCGACGTGGCGACCCGCGAGATCTGGCGGCCAACATCCTCCAGGCCGTGGAAGTACATGACGATCCGCTGGTTCTCATCATCGACATGCACGTCGGGCGACGCGATGTGGGTCGCCGTGATCTCCTTCTGGACGTCGTGGGAGAGCTTCAGGCCGCGGCGCTCCTCCCACTCGGCGACCATCTCGGGGGTCACCTCCGGCGGCTCGACCAGAAAGTGGGAGTCCTCGATCTGCAGACTGCCGGGAACGTGGACCGACCACGGCCCGAGCAGGTCGTCCGCGTAGGCGAGCCGGATGTAGTGGCCCTTGTGGTCGGCGAAGTAGAGGTAGTAGCGGCCGAGCGGGTCGGCGACCCAGTCGGGCACGCGAATCAGCGACGGCCCCTGGATGTTCTCCCCGATGCTGGGTTCGAGCGCCGGGCCGATGATCGGGGCGTCGAGGAGGCGTTCGACGCGGATGGAGGGCGCGTCGTCGGACCCGGGCTCGGCCTCGCTGGCCGGTTCGGGGTCGGGGGCGGTGCAGGCGAGGACGGTGAGGCAGAACACGAAGACGAGCGGTCCTGTTCTCATTGGGCTTTCCGGGAGCTTGAAGAGATCATCAGGCTCTATGCTAGTGGCAGTTTCGGGCTCGCCGCTTCGCGGCATCGCGCCTGATGCGGACCAGAAGGTCCGCGCACCCAGAGCACCGCCGTTGCGCCATCCACTTCTCTACTGCACGCGTGGGGTCCTCGCTTCGGGCGAAGGGATCGCAGCTCGGACAGTCGCGCTGGCGACGTTCGGCGCGTTCCTCTTGGGCGCCTCCGCGGGTGCCCAGTACGGCGCGGCCAACGGCGAATGGCGCCACCACGGCGGCGACGACGGCTTCACCCGCTACACGGCGCTCGACCAGATCGACGGCTCGAACTTCGCCCGGCTCGAGCCTGCGTGGAAGTGGGCGTCCGCCGATTCGCGGATCGAGGCGAACTCGCCCTACCGACGACAGGTGCTCCGGTCGTCGCCCCTGATCGTCGACGGGCGGCTCTACATCCCCACCGAGCTGAGCCAGGTCGCGGCGCTCGACGCCGGCACCGGCGAGGAGCTCTGGGTCTACGACCCGAAGAGTTACGAACGGGGCAAACCGGCCCAGAACAACTACTACACCCGCGGCCTCGAGTACTGGACCGACGGCGAGCAGGAACGGCTGTTCATCGCGACGATCGGCAAGCAGCTCATCTCGATCGATCCGGCGACGGGTGAGCCGGACCGCGCCTTCGGCGAGGACGGGGTGGTCGAGCTCTCCCGGAACCTCGGACGCGAGAACACGGTGCTCCGCAACATCAGCCACGGCCAGCCGGTCATCGTCGTGGGCGACACGATCGTCGTCGGCTCGCGCATCTACGACTTTCCGCTGCAGAACAACAACCCGCCCGGCCACGTGCGCGGCTACGACGTCCGCACCGGCGAGTTCAAGTGGCGCTTCCACACGATCCCCCAGGAGGGCGAGGAGTTCGTCGAGACCTGGGAGAACGACTCCTGGAAGACGACCGGCAACGCGAACGTCTGGGCGCCGATGGCCGCCGACCAGGAACTCGGCTACGTCTACCTGGCGACCAGCACGCCGACCAGCGACTACTACGGCGGCCTGCGGCACGGCGACAACGTCTACTCCGAGAGCCTGATCTGCGTCGACGCAGCGACCGGCGAACGGGTCTGGCACTTCCAGACCGTCCACCACGGCGTCTGGGACTACGACATCGCGTCGGCTCCGAACCTGATCGACATCGTCGTCGAGGGGAAGCTGATCAAGGCGGTCGCCCAGGTCTCGAAGACCGCCTTCACCTACGTCTTCGACCGGGCGACCGGCGAGCAGGTGTGGCCGATCGAGGAGCGGCCCGTCCCGTGGGAGAGCACGGTGCCGGGCGAGAAGCTCTCGAAGACGCAGCCGTTCCCGACGAAGCCGCCCGCGTTCGACCGCCAGGGGGTGAGCGAAGACGACCTGATCGACTTCACGCCGGAACTCCGGGCCGAGGCCCTCGAGATCGCCGAGAAGTTCATCCTCGGCCCGATGTTCATGCCGCTGATCCGCCGCGGCGAGGGCGGCAAGGAGGCGATCCTGGCCGTGCCCGGCGCGGGCGGCGGCGCGAACCACCCCGGAGCGGCGGCCGATCCCGAGACCGGGATGCTCTACGTGCAGTCGTCTACCCGGCCCTCGGGGATGGCGCTCGTCGAACCGGACGGCGCGCGGAGCTTCTGGCCCTACGTCCTCGATCGCGTCTCGACCGCCGGGCCGCGCGGCCTGCCACTGCTCAAGCCGCCGTACCGGCGCATCACGGCAATCGACCTGAACCGGGGCGACATGGCCTGGCAGGCGCCGCTCGGAGACGGACCGCGCAACCACCCGGCAATCCGGCACCTCGACCTGGGACCCCTCGGCGGGCTCTCGTCGAGCGCGGTGACGGAGGGCGGCATCCTGGTCACGAAGACGCTCGTCGTCACGCATGCCGCCCGCTTCGAGGTCTACAACGACCGCTCGACGGTGCTCGGCAGTGCGCTTCAGGCCTACGACAAGTTCACCGGCGAGCTGCTGGCCGAAGTGCTCACCGACCGCGCCCTGCACGGCGCTCCGGTCAGCTACATGCAGGACGGCCGGCAGTACATCGCCGTCACCGGCGGCGGTATGACCCAGCCGGCGGAGCTGATCGCTTTCGCCCTGCCCGAGTAGCCGTGCCGAAGGAGGACCAGCCGATGAGAACCACACTCCTGCTCGCAACTGTCGTCTTCGGCCTGTCCGCCGCGGCCGCTGCCCAGGACGACGTTCCGCGCACGGCGAACGGCCGGCCGGACCTCTCCGGCACCTACGACATCGCCACCCGCACGCCCATGATGCGCGATCCGAAGTACGGCAGCGAGCCGTACATGAGCGCCGAGGACGCGCACCAGATCGCGGCCGTCACGGAGGCGACGAAAGTCGAGGCCGACATCCCCAGCGACCCGAACCGCAAGGCGCCCCCCGTCGGCGGCGATGGTCACCGCAGCAACATCGGCGGCCACAACCAGTTCTGGTTCGACTTCGGCACGATTCCTTTCCGGGTCGACGGCAAGTACCGCAACTCGATCATCACGGACCCGCCGAACGGCCGGCTGCCGGCCAAGACGGAACGCGGCCAGGCGCTCACGCCGCGCGGCCTCGGCGCCTACAACCGCAACCCCGGCGGCGCCTGGTGGCTCGAGAGCGGCGAGAACCTCTACGACGAACCGGAAGTCCAGACCCTCGGAACCCGCTGCCTCTACGCCGGCGGCCCCACCGTGCCGGTCAGGCCCTCGGCCTACAACAACCTGAAAACGATCACCCAGACCGACACTCACGTGGCGATCCACGTCGAATGGATGCACTGGACCCGGATCATCCGCCTCGACTCCGAGCACGCCCCGCCCGAGTACAGGTCGTTCGGCGGCGACTCGATCGGCCGGTGGGATAGAGACACCCTCGTCGTCGAGACGACGAACTTCCTGCGCGCACCGAACGTCCCCCACGACGGCCTGAAGGTGACCGAGCGTTTCCGACGCATCGACGCAGACACGCTCTTCTACGAGTTCACGGTCGAGGATTCCGACTACACCGCCCCGTACACCGGCTCCCTACCGTGGCCCCGGTCCCACCAGCGGCTCTACGAGTACGCCTGCCACGAGGGGAACTACTCGATGGGCAACATGCTCCGCGGCGCCCGGCTGCTGGAGCAGGAAGCGGCTGACAAGCAGCCCGCATCCCGCATCGTCATCGACTGACCACAGCGGCCAGGAACCAACCTCCCGGCAACGACCTCCAGCCCAGTCGGGGCCGGAGGGGTCGGCTCCCAGGTGCCTCTGAACGAGCGACGCTCGACGACGTCGCACCTACCGATGCCCTACCGGAGCGAGTGAAGCGGAGTGAGCGCAACCCCTCCCATCTCCGCTCAAGCGCGAACGTCACCTGGGAGCCGACTCCTCCGGCCCCAAGACGGGCGGGTGCGACCGACGACGCCGGAGCTAGCGCCGCGACCGTCGCTGATACCCTCCCTCCGGCCCAGCCAACAGACCGGCGCTTCCGAAGCGCCCATCGACGCTCTGGAAGCTCCTTCTGGCTAACCAAGTACTCGATCCGTACACCGTCCGCCACGGCGAGGCCGTGGCCCCGCCGGCGAGCTTCCGGGAGCGTCTGAAGTACCTCGGACCGAGCCTGATCGTCACCGGCGCCGTGATCGGCTCGGGCGAACTGGTGCTGACGACGAGCCTCGGCGCGGTGGCCGGCTTCACCCTGCTCTGGTGGATGCTCCTCTCGTGCTGGTGCAAGTCGCTGGTTCAGGCGGAGATGGCCCGGTACACGATCGAGTCGGGCGACACCTACCTGCGAGCGATGAACCGGCTGCCGGGGCGCATCTGGCGGATCTCCTGGCCGATCTGGCTGGGCATCATCGCCTACGTTCCCGGCACGATGGGCCTGGGCGGCATCATCGGCGGCGCCGGCCAGTCGATGTCCTTTCTCGCCTCGCTGGCGAACGTCGAACTCGACGGCGTCCTCTGCACCGGCCTGATCGCCGTCGTCTGCTCGATCATCCTGGGCACCGGCTCCTACAAGTGGCTGGAGCGGGTCATGCTGCCCCTCGTCCTCGCCTTCACGTTCTGCACCCTGGTCTGCCTGATCGCGATGCAGTTCACGGAGTTCCGCACGTCGCCCGCCGAGATCCTCGGCGGCATGAAGCCGGACATGACGCTCTTCGTCGTCGTCGCGGCTCTGGCCCTCTCCGCGTACGGTTACACCGGCACGACCTCCGGCGACATCTCGTCCTACACCTACTGGTGCATCGAGAAGGGCTATCCGAGCCTGCTCGGCTCCGACCGAAGCGACCCGAACTGGGAGTCCCACGCCCGCGGCTGGATGCGGGTGCTCCACACGGACGTCTGGCTCGCCCTGCTCATCGTCACGTGCGCCACGATCCCCTACTACATCCTCGGCGCCGGGGTGCTGAACAAGATGGGGCTGACGCCGGAGGGGAACGACGAGACGATCGGGGCCCTCTCCAACATCTTCACCCAGACCCTGGGTCTCTGGGCGGTGTGGATCTTCGCCATCGGCGCCTTCTGCATCCTCTTCTCGACGGTGCTCTCGGGCGCCGGCGGCGGCGGCCGCTCGATTCCGGACTACCTGATGGAGATGGGCCTGATCGAGCGCTCCAACCTGGCGCTGCGCAAGAAGATCATCCGCGGCTACCTGGTCTGCCTGCCGCTGGCCGCCTTCGGGATCTACTACTTCGTTACCGACTTCGTCATCCTGATCATGGTCGGCGGCCTGACCTCGGCGATCTTCCTGCCGATTCAGGCCGGCGCCACGCTGTGGCTGCAGCGGACGCGGATGGATCCGCGGATCAGGCCACGCCGGCTGACCTACATCGGTCTCTGGGTCGTGTTCGCCTTCGAGGCCGCGATGGCGCTTCTGGTCATCCGCTACGTCGTCCTGGCGCCGTACTTCAACTGAAAACACTGGGTGCGCCGGCCTTCTGGCCGGCATCCGGCACGCCAGCGCCGGTTCCGTCTGCCGCTAGCATGCCGGCACCATGCTCCGCTGCACCCTCGCCACGACCCTCGTCCTCCTCACAACCACCTCCGCCCTCGCCCAGCGGCCCGGCGACCGCGCCGACCGGATGCGCGAACGCAGCCGGCAGATCGACGCCCGCCTCGCCGATGACCCCTACGTCGGCATCCACGGCAGCTCCGGCATCCAGCGCGGGCTGTTCAGGATCGAGTCGACCGGCGTGTCGACGGAACCGGTCCGCGAAGCCGCCGAGAAGTTCCTCGCATCGCTGACCGAGGACCAACACGCCAGAACGACCTTCCCCGTCGACGACGACGAGTGGCGCAAGTGGATGAACCAGCACTTCTACGTCCGCCAGGGCGTCGGCTTCGACGAGATGGACGAGGCCCAGCGCGAGGCCGCCTTCGGCCTGATGCGCGCGTCGCTCAGCGCGGACGGCCTGAAGCTGAGCCGCGACATCATGAACCTCAACCGCACCCTGGGCGAGCTGAACGGCGACAACTTCGCCGAATACAACGAGTGGCTCTACTGGATCACCGTGATGGGCGAACCCTCCGCCGACCAGCCCTGGGGCTGGCAGGTCGACGGCCATCACTTGATCATCAACTACTTCGTGCTCGGCGACCAGGTCGTCATGACGCCGCTCTTCGTCGGCTCCGAGCCGGTGATCGCCGAGTCCGGCAAGTTCAAGGGTACGGCGATCATGCAGCGGGAGCAGGACCAGGGTCTCGCGCTCATCCGCTCGCTTCCCGCCGAGCAGCAAGCGAAGGCGATCATCGAGACCTCGAAGGACGGCAACGACAACCTCGGCGAGGCCTTCAGCGACAACATCGTCCTCGACTACGCGGGCGTTCCCGCCTCCGAGCTCTCAACCGATGCCAGGAAGCGATTGCTCGACCTGATCGGGATCTACGTCCACAACATGCGGGAAGGCCACGCCAGGGTGCGGATGGCCGAAGTCGAGGCCCACCTCGACGAGACCCGTTTCGCCTGGATCGGCGGCACGGGCGACGACGCCGTCTTCTACTACCGCATCCACAGCCCCGTCATCCTGATCGAGTTCGACCACCAGCGGCCCGTGGGCATCCGGCACCTCGTCGAAGGCCGCGCGCCGATCCGGCAGCACATCCATGCCGTCGTGCGGACGCCGAACGGCAACGACTACGGCAAGGACCTGCTGCGGCAGCACTACGAGCGGGAGCACTAGCCCGCATGTTTCACCGGCTCGGGCGTGAGGGCTGAGTTCGGGGTGGGCAGTCCCCTTGAATGCCGTCCTGGTCTGTCGGTGGCTGGTCAGGTGTCCTGCGGAGTCGGAGTCGGTTCATTTCGGCGTCGGAGTGGCTTGTCCGCAGCGGTTCGGTGCGGTTTTCGGGCGCACTCTGGGCGTGGAGTCGATGCAAGGCGCCGCGTTGTGGTGTCGGTTTTCGTCCGGTCTCAGGCCGGCGGGTGGTAGAGGGGTTTTCTCTGGAGGTTTGCCAGGGCCTGTGCGAAGTCGTTTTGCCAGGGGAAGACGTTGGCCAGGTGGACCCAGATGCGGCGATGGGTGATGCGCAGTCGTGCGGCGATCTTGAAGAAGCGCAGGCGGATGGTGCCGCACTGGAGGTGGGCCTTGTCGGTGTCGGCCAGAGCGAGGCGTCGCACGGCGGCGAGCAAGACGTAGGCGAAGGAGGAGAAGTAGAGGCGGAGTTGATTGGCGGCCATGGTGGCGGTGGAGGTGCGGTCGGCGAAGAGATCGAGCTGCTGCTCCTTGATCCGGTTTTCCATGTCGCCACGGGCGCAGTAGAGCAGCTCGTAGAGCGCCTGCTTGCCGGCGCGGCTCTTGGGCAGATTGGAGACGATGAAGCGGGGATTGCCGCCCTTTTGGAGCCACTCCGCCTTGCCCACCACCCGCCTCTTGCGGGACCAGGAGGAGCGGGTCCTGTAGCGGAACTCCCGGAACCGCCGCGAGGGCTTTTCGGTCGCATGAAATCGCCGCCGCGACTTCGCAAGCGCTTTGGCGAGCCGCCTCGCAAGGCGCGGATTCCTTGCCACGCCGAACACGTAGAAGAGCCCTTCCCTCTCGCACCAGGCCATGATCCGCTCCCGGCAGAAGCCCGAGTCGCCGCGCAGGACGATCCGGGTGTCCGGCCACGCCTCCCGGATCCGGGCGACGATCGGCGCTAACTCGCGGACCGTCCCGGCGCTGGCGTCCTGGTCCGACCGCCGCAGACGCGCCAGCAGCAGGTGCTCGCCGCAGAACGCGTACAGCGGCATGTAGCAGTAGCACCGGTAGTAGCCGTGGAAGAACCGACCCTCCTGCTCCCCGTGCAGCGGATCGTCGGTCGCGTCCAGATCCAGCACGATCTCCTCCGGCGCCTCCTCGAAAGCCTCCAGGAACAGGTCCACCAGCAGGCCGTCCAGGGCCGCGCCGTCCGCCGGAGTCCGCTTGTAGCGGCTACCTTGTGCCTCCTCCGGCCGCGACAACTCCAGACGATTCAACCCCGATGCGCTCGCCAGGGGACGACCCTTGTCCCGCGACCGCCGACGATCGGCGCCCGTGATGTCCGACTTGCCCACCAGCAGCGCCATGAACGCGTCGAGGCGAAGCTGATTGTGGTCATTCAGGTCCTCGTAGCCCAGAGCCAGACCGTAGACCCGCTGAGAGACCAGGTCCCGCACCGTGTGCTCCACCGCCGACGGATCCCGGTGATCCCGAAAACACGACGCCATGCGATCCAGCAGACCGATTCGCGTATCCGTCTCCCGAAGCAGCAGCCCGCCGCCCTCCGTCGTCAAACGGCCACCGTCGAAACAGGCCGTCACACGGCGGCGACCGTGGAAACCGAACTCAAGCTGCGACGGAGTACACTCTGTCTTCACGGGTCTCGCTCCTGTGGACTGTCCAAATGCTTGACAACACTTGGATTATCCGCGGGAAGAGGCCCGATCTCAAATCACCCCGTGAGATATGCGGGCTAGGGTCGCCGCTTCGCGGCGCGATCTCGCTGGCCGCCTGCGGCGGCGGCGGGTCAAAAGACCCGCGCACCCAGTGTTTGCCGCTTCGCGGCGTCAGCCTGCCTGATTCGCCTGCTCCTCCTCGGCGCACATGGCGCACCAGGCAGCGTTGCAGACGCGGGCGCTCAGCACCATGGCGGCAGCGATCGTGAGGCTGCCGGCGGACGACGTCAACGTCTCGGGCAACGGCTCGAGCAAACCGGCCAGGGAGGCCCCCCAAAGCGCCGCTCCCCCGGCAAACGTGAGCGTCACGGGCGTGCTCTTGCGGGCCGGGCCCATGAGAAGGATCGCCGCGCCGAGAAGAACGGTCCCGGCCCAGGCGGCCCGTTCGACACCTTCGGAGAGCGCGAGCGCGGGCGCCGCCACGACCAGGACCGGCGTGAGCGCGCAGTGCAGGCCGCACAGGGCGGCGGCGCATGCCGCCAACCGCGAACCGGAAACCAGGTACGGGCTTGACGGAACGGTTGCGACAGAGTCCTTCATGACGGCGGCCTACTCTACCGTCACCCAGATCGGGGACGACCAGGCCATGTTGCCGTCGACCTGGATCACGCGCACGTAGTAGAGGTGCTCGCCGGGTTCGACGTCGGCGTCGGCGAACTCGAGGCTGACGTCGGCCTCCAGGTTCTGGCGGTTGTAGAGGAACGTCTGGTCGCGGATGATGTCGATCTGGCGGATCGGCGTCGTGCCGATCACGCGGACGCTGAGCCGGAAGTCACCGTCGGCGGTCAGGATGTCGCCCTGGAGGTACTCCCTGCCGCCCGTCCGCAGCCGATAGTCGAGGATGATGTTGTCCGTAGCGCCGTAGCTGTGGCGCTTCTTCATCGCGTCCAGCATGCCCTCGCGCGTGAACTCCTCGGCGATCGTGGCGGCGTAGGAGATGTGGGTCGACAGGTGGTCCGACGCGGCCTGGACGCCCAGCTTGTAGCCCTTGGCCCAGGCGTTCCAGACGTAGCCTTCCGGCCGGAAGCCTCCCGGCGCCGAGCGCAGGTTGCCGGTGCGTGCGGCTTTCGGCGCGCCTTCGTACTCGTTCGAGACCCGATCCCCCTGGTAGATCTCGACCAGAGGCTCGACCTCCGGGTCGTTGTCGCGCCAGTCCGTCCCCATGTTCGAGGCCGACGTGTGGGAGATGGCGATGCCGTCGTTCTCCTTCAGGTACTCGTAGAGCCTCGCCGCGCCCTCCTTGTGGGTCCGCTCCGCCTCGGTGACCGGCAGCGTCGGCTTGCCGCGCTCCGCGAACAGGATGTTCCGGTGGCCGTCGGGGAAGGAGATGCTCCGCTCGTAGCCGTAGAAGGGCTGGAACCGGCCGGAGACCGAGAAGACGTCGACCGTCTGGTGCAGCAGCCAGTTGATGTACTCGATGTCCGGGCCGCCCAGGAAGTTGTGCTCGCTGGCGAGGAGGAAGTCGAGTTCGGCCACGTCCATCGCGTAGCGGTAGGTCTGGATCAACGAGCCGTCGTTGTTGCCGTCCATCGAGATCTCGGTGTGACGGTGGGTGTCGCCGCGGTAGATGCGGTACGTCTTCCCTTCGGACTCGATCTCGTAGCTGCGGACCCTCTCCACGTCCTCCGCCTCGTTCTCGTGGATCACGTAGGCCGGCACCTCGTCGACGACCAGGGCCACGAGCTTCGGCGGCACGACCTTCGTCATGAGGCGCGGCAGCTTCGCGGCGTACACGTCGGCGTGCTCGAACAGGAACCCCGAGTAGTCGCGGTTGTCCGTCGGCCAGGCGGCCCAGACATCGCCGTTGCCGTCCGACGCCAGGCCCCAGCGGGCATCCTGCCGGAAGCGCGTCATCGGGATGTGCTGGGGACGGAGCCAGCGGTCTCCCTGAAGCGTCGTGCTCCAGATCTCCCAGGAGGCCCGGTGGGCCGGCGACTCGCTGAGGATGTCGGCCTGGCGCGTGGTCCGGTGCCGGAAGTGGAGCCAGATGCGGCCGCCGGCGTCCGGGAACAGCACGGGGAAGTCGTTGTAGCCCCGGAGTTCCTCGGGCAACGCCTCGTTGATGTCGGCGGCCGGCGAGCGCCACTCCCAGCCGTCGTGGACCGCGACGTTCATCGTGCGCCACTCGTAGAGCCGCGTGCCCTCGCGGTTGAGCACCCAGCCGGTGTCCTTCCCCCAGTTCACCCCGCTCTCGTTCCACGCCGCCCAGACCCGGTCCTGCCCGTCGACGGCGAGGCTGATGTGCGCCTCGTACTTGGCCGTCGAGGCGACCGCCATCTCCTCGCCCCATTCACCGCCGGCGTGGCGGCGGACCATCACGTCGTAGTTGCCGGCGTCGTAGGTGTCCCAGCCGACGTAGACGCCGCCCTTCGAGTCGGCGACGATCACCGGCTCCCAGTCGTTCGCCGGCGATGACGAGACCTGCTCCGCCCCGGACCAGCGTTCGCCGTCGTGGCGGCGGGCGAAGATGTCGGCGGCGCCGTCGCGGAAGCCCTGCCAGACCACCCAGAGATTGCCTTCCGCGTCGGTCGCCAGATTGTGGAACACGTCCGGCTGCGGCGCTTCGGTCAGCCGTTCCGCCGACGACCAGGCATCGCCGTCCAGGACGCGGGCGTACAGATCCCAGTTGCCGTCGACCTGAGCCGAGTAGACGACCCAGGGGCGGCCATCCCCGTCGCGGCCCATCTTCACGAGAAAGTGATCGCCGGGCTCCTCCGTCAGAGTCTGGACCTCGCCCCAGCCCTGCCCGTCGAAGCGGCGCGCCAGGATCTCGTTCGCGTTGTCGCGGTAGCCGAGCCAGGCGGCCCAGACCTCGTCGCCGTCACTGCCGAGGATCGTCGCGAAGTCGTTCTGGTAGTCGTCGGAGGTCATCCGCTCCACCCCGGGCACGCGCTCGACCGTCACGTCGCCGCCCAGGAACCGCAGCCGCCGGCCGACCGCGACATCGGCGAGCCGGACCTCGAACTCGCCGCCCGCCGTGGCGAACATGAGGCGCGAGCCGCCGTTGCCCCGCACGTCGACGACCAGTCCGGGCGACCGGACGTACTCGACCGGACCGACGGTCTGCGTATCGTGGATTGCGCTGGGCCTGAAGTTCGGCCCCTGGTAGCTGTCCAGCTTCCAGACGGCGCCCTCGACCTCGTTGCCGGGACGCGGCCGCCAGTCGCGGAGGCCCAGCAGCTCGCCGCCCGACACTTCGAGCGAACCGTCCCAGTCGCGGGCGGCCGTGTCGTTCACGCCCAGGCGGACGAGGAGCGAGACGACGTCGCCGCCGGCGAGCGTGCCGGCCTCCTGGGCCGGGGCGGGCGGCGGGGCGAGGATGAACAGGGCGGCTGCCGCTACGGCAGCCGAGGCGAACCCGACCTTGTTGTGTGGCATTGCCGGCTAGCTTAGCTTGCGCCTGCTCCGCCCTCGGATACACGGCTCCGCCAGTGAGAGTTCGCCGATAGCCCGACCAACCTCCCCCCTGGCTCAACTCCCGAGCAATCGCCCTTGAGGCTGATCTTCGGATCGGACTACCCTCGCCCTGGCGCTCATGGTTCGCAGAGAAACGCGGTCGTGTCGGTTGTCGCCCGCGCGGGTCGGCCGGGTTCGTTCCGATAATCGCGGATCTCGTCGGTGACCGTGTCGGTCACGCGGACCCGATAGCCGAGATCAGTCGTTCCTCCCGTGAACACCCATGCGTGGCCGTTGACTGGGCAACCATCTAGAACCTTGACGAGCACTTCCCAGTTGGCGGCGTCGAAGAAGCGGAAGATCCCGGAGTCGTTCCGCGCCGTGAAGACGACCCGTCCGGCGCCGGCGTTGCCGTCGGCGGTCCACCACTCGACTTCGACCGCGAAACGCTCGTCCCGGAGACACAAGACGCTTCCCGAGGGAGTGCAGGTTCCTGCCGGGTCCCGGGGCCGGACGAGAAGCGTCTTGTGGGCTTCGGACACGACGCCTCGGCCGCTCACACGAAGTGAGACCCCGTAGTAACCGGGTTCGGTCCAGGTCCATTCGAACGTGGCGCTTTGCGAGAAGCCGTCGTCTCCTGTATCCCACCGGCGTTCGACCACATCGCCCGTGCTCCGATCCCGCAGGGTCACGGGCACGCCCGTGAATGCGACGCAGAAACCGTCCGTGCACTCCGCGCCGAGGACGGAAAAGCTCGCCGTCGGCGGTTCGGGGAATTGCGGCGGCGGCGGCTCGGGGGCTGGCGGTGGCGGATCGGCTGGCGGCGGTGGCGGGTCGGGCACCGGCGGTGGCGGATCGGCTGGCGGCGGTGGCGGGTCGGGCGCCGGCGGTGGTGGATCGGCTGGCGGCGGTGGCGGGTCGGGCGCCGGCGATGGCGGGTCGACTGACGGCGGTGGCGGGTCGGGCGCCGGCGGTGGCGGGTCGACTGGCGGCGGTGGCGGCGTACCGTCGTTGCGCACGACGAACGTGTTGTCGTTCGTACCTCGCGGGCCGGGGTGGGTCATTCTCTCGCCATCACCCTGGCAACCCCAGATGCATGGCTCGTCCGATCCGGTGCAAGGATCGTGGAGGTCCTGGTTGAAGACGGCGGGCGCCAGCGTGACCGTCCCGTTCAAATCCGCGAGGTCGCCGCCCGACAGGACTGCATCCCACTGCACGCTACAGGCTTCCTCGTCCAGGAAAACCGGGGCCATGCCGAGAGTCGCTGTCGTGCCGGATACGACGAAGTCCGTCGCGTGCACATGAGTCACGGGCTCGCTGAACGTAAGCAGCCAGGTGAGCTCGTCGGCGCTGGTGCGCTCCTGGTTCGGGACCTTGCGCTGGATCGTACTGATCTTCGGTGAAGCCAGAGCGGGAGTCGCCACGAAGACCACCAGCAGGAATTGCAGAGAACGGATGGCGCGAGGCCTTGACCGGCCAGTCGGACAGGCGCCGGGACGGACCGGCCTCCGGGTGATCACGACGGCCTCTTTCTCCGCGGTCCCGTACGCCGCACTGCGAACTGGCAACCTGTCATGAGGACTCGACTTCGGCGCCACCGGCGGTTGCGGAGCGACTGTGGACCAGGAGCAAGACAGCGGGAGCCTATCGCCGTCCAGGGCAGCTACTCCGCCCTGAGATCCTCGGACACCTGCTTCAGCACCTCGTTCAGGGCCTCGCGCGCTTCCTCGGACGCGTCCTCGTCCAGCACGACGCCCACGCTGAATTTGAGCCCGCAACCGGCGCCGGCGCTCAACAGTTCCGGAAGGCGCTCAGCAAGGTCTTGGAGCCCGTCCGGTTCCAGCAACGCCTGAGCGACCCGAGGTTCCGGCGGCGGCTCGGGTGCCGGACTGTCCTTCGGCCTCCCCAGCTTGAGCGAACCGGCATGTTCCGCGCCGACGGCCGTGCTGCCTTCGGTCACCTCCAGCCAGCGGCTCACCACCGCGTTGTCGACCCCCTCCCGCAACAGTCCCCATGGCACCGGTTCTCCGCGTTTCTGCGAGAGCGCCTGTCCCAGTGTCCAGCCGCTGGTTTGACCGTCGCTCCAACCGCCCGGCAACGCTTCCTCGACCAACTCCTGAGGAGTCAGGCTTTCAGGCGGCGGCTTCAGCACGGCGCGCTCGTCCAGCGCCCCGTAGGGCACGTCCTCCTTCCAGGCGGAAGTCGGACCGTTGCGCAGCCAGACGATCCCATCCTTCACCGCCCGCTCAACCGCCTGGTGAAGCTCCTCCTTGGAACACCGCGGCACCTCGAAGAGGTCTTCGTAGCCTTCGCGCTGAATTGACACCGTGAAGCCGCCGGCGAAATACCTCCGCAGGTCCGCGATCGCGACTCCGGCGCCGTCCTCCACCCAGAGACCAGGTAACGACCCGGGTGTCAGCAACGCCGGCGCGAGTCGCGCCAGCTCGGCGCCGCCAGGCAACAGCACTTCCAGCGCCGGGTCTTGGCTGGACTCCGCGTCCACCGACTCGCGCCACCAAGTCCGGTGACTGCCGTCGGGCCGCGCCAGCCGAGCTGCGAGGAGGCCCCGTTCCACGCCCTGCATCATCGTCTCGCGGACAACCGCCGGCTTCAGCATCTTCGGCAGGTGGGGATAGCGGGCGAACGCACCCGCCAGGTCCTTCACGAGACGCGAGGCCTCGTCCTCGCGCCAGAGATCGTACGGCCCCTCGGGCAGGAGAGCCTCCGCATCGACCGGCGTCTCCCGAATCCGCGTCCGCTCGTCGGCCTTGATCTCCAGGAACAGCGGTCCTGCCGCCCCAGGCAGCTTGAACGCCTGCTCGGCGCCCTCCGCGTTCACGGTGACGACAATGCTGTACGCCTGCCTGACCGCGTCCGGCAACCTCTGCCTCGCGCCCCGGAGCCTCTGCCCGAGGCGTTCCCGCCGGACGGCGTCCACGGACCGCCCTTCCAGTTGGCTCTGCACATCCTCCCAACCCAACAGGGCGCGCACACTGCTGCGGGCGGCTTCCAGGCCGTCGCGCGACGGCACGGCAAGGACGAGCGCGTTGCGATGGACCCGCGGCCGGTCCGCGCCGGTCGTCTCGGCGAGGTAGCGGCGCGCCAGGGCGCTCGGCTTGCCCGACTCGGAAACGGCTGGAGGTCCGAGCACGGCGTAACGGAAGCTGCCGTCGTCGCCTACATCCCTCGGCGAGGTGGGCAGCATGTGAACGACGGCGCCGGCAGCGCTGGCGCCGTCCGTGAGCAGCCTGAGCTTGCGCGTAGCCTCTTCGAGCCGCATCTCGACGGCGCGCTCGGTCACTCGTTCGGCGCAGGCCTCGTCGTGCATCTGGCGCAGGTTCGGGCGGTTGCCGAGCCTCCACGACTTCGGCAGACCCGCGTCCGCTTCTCCGGCATCGCCTTCGTCCTCGTCGTCCAGGAACCACGAAAGTTCGCGCCAGCGGGCCAGCCCCTTGCGAAGCGCGATCCCGTCCGGGCCGGCAGCGCCAACCATGCGCAGCAACTCCGGCGTCGACGCCTTGCGGCCGACCGGCTGCGAGTAGAGAAACACCGAAATCACGGCCTGCTCGACCTCGCGCCGGCCCGCCAAGGCGGGAAGTTCTTCCTGGATGTCGGCGGCCTTCTTCAACTCCGCTTCGAGCAGAGCCGCCCAGTCGGTTGGCGAGCCCTCGCCCGACCCCGAAGCGGCCACGCCCGCCAACTCGCGGACGGCCTTCGAGATGCCCGGATCGCCCGCTGGCCGGAGCAACGTCGACGCGCCGATCAGCGGGCTCGAGTCCCGGGACTCGGCCTCGCGTAGGGCGGTGGCCAGCGTGCGGAGGATGCCGCGCGTGCGCTGAAAACCGGCTAGTTGGGTCCAGCGGCTATAGAAGACGTCGGTCAGGTCCGGGTGGAACGGGAAGCTCTCCTCGAACCGGCCTTCCTCCTTGCTCTTCGCCTTGGCCGTCGTCTCGTCGAGTCTCGCCAGCTCTCGCACCGCTCCGATCGCCTGGGAACGCCAGGGCGCCCTGTCCCGCAGAGCCTCCGGCTCGAAGAACCGGCGCCGCAGCACCTCCGCCACGTCCTCGCGCTGGACCGGCTGAACGCCCTCCTCCCGCTGCCGGCGGAAAACGTCGAAGAGATCGCCGATCAGTCTCCGGCCTTCGGCGCCCTGCTGCTTCGCGGGGTCGGTGGCAAGCAGCGACGCCACCATCGCCGCCCGGTCTACCTTGGTCACCGCCTGGCTGAGGTACTGGAAGAAGTCGACGATGCGGTCTCGCCACACGCGGTCCAGGCCCGCCTTCTCCCGCGCGTACATGAGGACCTCGTCGACCAGGATCAGCGTGCCCAGCTCCCGGTCCCGGGGGCGTTCCAGCAGCCTGGCCAGCAGGAGCTCCGCCGGCGGCGTTTCTCGTTCCTCCGCACTGCCTTCGCCGTGAATGGAGCGCAACCCTTCGTCGCCGTCGAGCTGGTAGGCCAGCACGCTCCACGGGTGGCGAAGCGGACGGGTCTGGCCTTCCGGCGACAGGACGCCCTCGATGCCGCGCTCCACGTCGATCTTGTCGAAACAGAGCGCCGCGACATGAGCGCCCGGCAGCCGGCCTCCGGCGGTTTCCAGGAACTCCCCAACCGCCGCCGCGTCCGGCAGCGCCTCCGGTTCCCTGAACAGGTGGTACAGGGTGATCAGCGTGTGCGTCTTGCCGCCGCCATAGGTCAGTTCCAACTGGCGCACCGCCTTCTCGCTCTTCCCGTCGAGCCGTGCCGCCACGTCCTTGACCAGCTCTCGCAGGGCGTAGGTCGGGAAGGTCAGCGCGAAGAACTTCTCCGGCTCCTCGTACACGGGCCGGCGACCCCGTTGCAGGGTCACCTCGTGCAGGTCCGCCGCGAACTCGGCCAGCGAGAGTTCGCCGGTCCGTAGTTCATCCTTCAGCGGGACAACCTCGTGCCAGGGTCTGGGGCGGCGTCCCCCGGTTCGTCGGCTCATCGCTGTTCTTGAAGCCGACCGTTCAACAACGTTTGCCCGCCTTCCGTCGCAGCGGCAAGACGGCCTTGTCCAACCACTCGAGCGCTCCACGGGTGGCGCGCCAGTTTTCAGCCGCGCGCGCTACGTAAAGCTCGGCCTCTTCCGGCGAACCGAGCACGTAGGTGTCGGCCGGGTCCGCCGGCAGGAAGGTAATGCCCAGGAGCAGGTCGGGAACATGGGGATTCGCCTTCCATGCCTTTCGAACCGCGTCGCGAGCCTCCGCCTCGTCGCCCAGGCGAAGAGAGACCAGAATCCTCGTGTAGGGCCAGTCGGCAAAGGCGTCCTCTTCGTAGTCCGCCAGCAGCTTCTCCACGGCGTCATGGTCCTCGACCGCCAGCAACCAGTCCGCGAGGATCCAGCGAAGGCCCTGGTTGTCGTTCGGATTCAGGCGGAGCATGTCGCGGTAGTGATCTATGGCGGCCTCGCGCTCTCCGAGTTCCCAGAGACACTCGCCGACGCCGGCGCGGGCGCGCATGTAGGGCCGCGTCTCGAAAACGCCCCAGAAGTGGCCAGCCGCCTCCTTGAACTGCCGCCGGCCGATGGCGGCCTCGCCGGCCGCAACGCTGCGGTCGTAGTGGCGGCGCATGTCGACGATGCCCTTGGCGCTCGACTCCGCCAACAGGACATGGGCGTCGGCGCAGCGCTTCGAGATGGCCAAAGCTCGCTTGGCCAGGCGAACCCGCTCCCGGTCCGTGTCCGCCTCCCAGGCGTCGTAGACGAGCTCCTGCGCCCGCGCCAAAGCGGCGTCGGCCCGACTGAGGCCGCGCAGGATCGGCTCCGTCATGGCGGGAAAGTAGCAGAGCGCGGCCTTTGCCCTCGCTGGGACCGCACCGTCAGACCGCGCGAGCACGAAAGAGCCGTGGCCAGTCTCTACCTCCCCATGAGTTCCACGAAGTCCTCGACGGAGAGTTCGGCCTTCCGCAGTATGTCCTTTAGCGTGCCTTTCGGCAGATCGCGACCGTGCATCGGGATCACGACAGCGAACCTCATGCCGGCCTTCCGCATGACCAAATGGGAGCCTCTCCTTCTCGACTCCCTCCATCCCCCCTTCTCAAGCGCCCGCTGTACCGCCCTTGGTCTAGCGGCCGGGAGCTTGCCCGGCACTCTCGAACCGCCGATCTACCATCCAGACGGGCACCGTGGTCACCCACCCAGGGATGTCGTCCTCCGGCACATCGGCGGCACGTCCAACTGCTACCACGGGAGTGATCCGGATCACATCGCCGCTTCTGAGCGCCTCCTCCAGAACACCATGTTCCCTGCAGTCCTCGAGATAGCCCGTCAACGCTTCCCTCAGCATCTCCCGAGCCTCGCTCTGGCTCCGCCCGTGGCTGCTCACGAGCCAGCGCGGACATCGCGCTAGCCATCGACCGTCCTCCTTCAACACTTCTATCGCAACCGTCACTTCGTACTCGATCCCCGCGAAACTCACCGCACCTCCTCGACAGTCGATTCTT
Source organism: Candidatus Multivorans sp. (assembly GCA_965220845.1). GTDB lineage: Bacteria > Acidobacteriota > Thermoanaerobaculia > Multivoradales > Multivoraceae > Multivorans. Next base: position 430,291 of record CBDCRA010000005.1, on the reverse strand, counting down.
CTTCATCGCCTTCCTCCAACGGGTACGGCAGCGCATGCCAACTCTCATCCAACTCGAGTTCCCACCGGAGTGTCCTGTTGTACTTGACCACGGTTCTCCAGTCGACGCCCAAGTAGTCGAGAACAGCCAGTTTGAGAATCGCACGGGCCTTTCGTACCAGGGTCGCTATCTCCGTCACGGTCATGCTGGCGCTGACATCACCATGGCTCAGTGGATGCCGGAGCCTCAATAGCTCTCTGGAGACCTGGCAAGCCTGCCCCGGCGCCAGGCCCATGACCTCCCGTTCAAAGGGGTCGAACACCCGTCTCACCTTCTCGCCGGTCGATAGCTCGTTGGGTGCCTCCAGCACCCGAGCTATGCGTCGCTCGTAGACTCTCTCCCAGCCGTTCTTGAGACAGATGGCCCTGATGCAATCCCTTGCCGAACCGTCGAGCGGCTCGACCAGGTCCGAATCGACCTCGCTGGCAGAGCCGATCACCTTCGTGTACCAAAGCTCCGCTGCGCCGCATGCCGACACGGCTTGGGTATCTATGAACTCCGCTGTCGTCATGAGTGCGTGCAGCCGGAGTAGAGTGCCTTCCGCGCCCGATGGCGTCTCCAGCCACTTACGCAACACAGCTTCCGGAGAGCCGACGACGCTGCGTTCCTTTTCGTCCGCCGTGAAGAGCGCCTCCCAAGGGACTTGCTCCGGTCGGAACGGCGTCCGCCTGCAGTCGCGCATTCCCTGTTCGACGACTTCCACTCGGCGTCCATCCACGGCGAGAGTCACCTGCTCTATGACGCAAGGTGCGTTCAACGCGAAGCGAACAAATCGGTAGGCACTGTAAAGGCAGTCGCCCAAAGCCCCCCATCCCACCGGATCGACGGTCTTCAGCACGAGATGCCCAGACTCGCTCACCTCTACCGCGTTCCCCCTCGCCCTGCTGAAGCCTCCGAAGGCCGCCATCCTCACCGACGTTGGTCCCAAAGCAGGAACATGCGCCCTTGTCTTGATCTCCCTCGACGGCCCAAGGAACTTCGGGCCGGAGAGCTTGGGACCCCGCGGATTCAACCATCCTTCAATTCCCTCGGCACGGCAGGAGACCTCGCTAGCAACGAGTTCCTCGTCCGGGCGCAGGGACACGCCGACGTAGGCCGCGTTCACTACGAACCTGATCTTCCGGGGTTGCTGCATCGTGCCAAATGTCAGGCACTGGCAGCCGTCAAGGGTTACCTCTTCGTCACGGACCCGCCGCCCTGAGACGGTGGTGCCGGAAACGAGGCCAATGAGCCGATGCTCTGCGCCATCGAGATACCAAGGGCGCGGAAGGCCTTCAAGAGGCATATCGAATGGACCTCTCGCATCCTCCCGCGCTGAGACCTGGTTGATGACTTCAAGCGTCATCCGGCCGTCCGTCTCCATGCGGAGGGTGCCCGGGAGTTTCCGAGATTCCTCATCTAGCCAAAACCAGCCGGTAAGCTCCTTGGCGTTCGAGTTCGTGCCTGTCATTCCTGACCCGCCGATTGGGCTACTTCGTGTTGGTTCCTAGCACGCGTTGCCAGAACCGCGAAATTCGTCTCTGCGGCCACGATACCGACCATCGCGCCACAACCGCGAACATTACCGGCAGGCTATCGGCGCGGCAAGCCGATAGCGTCCTGCTGAGCGGGGGACTGAGCCTCGTCGGCACCCTACAGCATGGTCTGCTGACTGGGCGCCGACGCGGCGGCGCCGTGGCCCTGCAGGTGGTTCTGGATCGACTCCAGGATCGATCGTTCTTCGGAGCCTTCGGCGGCGAGCTCGATGACCGCCTGGACGACCCGGGCGAACAGCTCGTGACGCCACAGGCCGCGGTCGGCCAGGTAGCGGTCCACGCGGCTCTGCTCGCCGGTCTTCCAGAGCTGCATCAGCCGGTGGACGCAGTCGATCAGTGCCGGCGGCTCGCCGTCGGCGGAGGGCTCGCCCAGGCCGCGGCTTCGACGGCGGTCCCACGGCTTGAGCCGGGCTTCCGACCCGGATGTCCTCGGGGCCGCCCCCCCGCCATCGCCATCTTCTTCCGAGGTTTCGGGCGCCGCCGCCGGAGCGCCGCGCGCCAGCAGATCGAGGCTGCCGGCGAGGTCGGCGTCGGAGAGGTTGCAAGACACCGCGTAGAGGATGCAAACCCCCGCCGGGGCCGCGTCCAACCCGAAGTCGTTGCGGTGCAACAGGTAGTAGGTCGTCAGGTCGTCGAGTTCCGTCGGGGCGCCGGGCTCGGCTTCGAGCAACCGGTTCACGACGAACGTCACGACGATGCGCCGCACCTGCCGTAGGAACTCCGCCACGGACAGCGTCTCCCGCGGTGAATCCGCCTTCTTGACGACCGGGTGTCGGCTGAAGGCTTCGAGCGCGGGGCCGGTGGCCGCCCACACGAAGTCTGGACCGCGGATGCCGGCATCCCAGAACCGTCGCAGGCTCTCCGTGATTTTGGACCGCATCTCGGCCAGCACGGCGGCGTCCCAGCCCGGCCGGGCGTCGGCGGGCCGGCGGCGGCAAACGAGCCAGATCGAGGATGACAAACGAGCGCCTCCAGCAACCTTGTTGACCATCTCTGTTTGGATCGGCCAAGAGGCGCGAACGACGAAGCCTGAGCGAATGAGGGCAGACACCAGTGTTTCCCATGCGTCCGGCTGCTTGTTCGCGAACACGACGACGAGGCGACCATGTTCACTAAGCGCCTCGCAACAGCACTTGAAAGCCAACTCCATGCCGTCTTCGTAGGCGCGTCTCGATTCCGCGCCGTCGCCACCGAAGCGTCCAGGTTGGTCAACTAGTTCACCGTCGCCCCGGGCACCAACTTCGGAGGGTTCCCACTTTGGGCCGAGAGACGCCGTGAACGCGCGATCGGACTCGGCAGATACACCACGCAGAACCCGGCGCAACCAAACGTGGTAGAAGTCCATCAGGTCCGAGTACGGAATCGCGTCGTAGTAAGGCGGATCCGTGCAGACGACATCCATCCCAACTTTCCGAAGTCGAGTGGCACTCTCGATCCGGACATTCGGGGCGGGCGATTGAGCGACGGCCTTCATTGCGTGATCCAAGTAACGGGCCACCCATTCGACCGCTTGCACGAAACCGCCCGTCGTGTCGGCTAACGGACACGACTCGACGAAGTCCCAGACCATGGGCAGGGCGAAACGTGCGAAGGTGCTCCTGATCTTGTCGTGGTCATTTGTCCACGTAGCCAAGCTGCTGCCGCGGTCGGTCAGCTTGCTGATCGATGGGGCGAGGCACACCGTTAGCGCCTCCACCCATGTGTCTGAATAGCCACCCATGGTCGTCCCACAGCCTCGAATGCGACGAATGAAAGTGCCCAAGGCGAGCAACTGTCTGTTCGTGAACACCTTCCGCCATGTGTCCAGGCCGTATCCCGGCAGGCCCGAGGCGCCACGGGCGTTCGGGGACGGGCGGACCGCACTGATGGGCTCCTCAGGCAGGCCAAACGGAACCTCCGCATACAGCTTTCTGAGTTCCTCTTCGTCAACCCGTGCCGCACCAACTTCGGCCTCCGTCGGCAAGCGATACTCCTTGCCTTGTTGCCCGTCCACAACAACCGCAGTCATTCGCTCACCAAGCCGGCCAGCGACACCTTCGGTCCGAATATCTGCAGTCGTCGAAATGGCGTCGCAGCACGGGCAGGCCGCGCCACTACGGCTCATCGTCCCGGCACCCAACCGGCGGTCGTGCTCGCGCCGCTGCGCCGCGTTGCCCTCACCCTGCCGCACAGCGTGCTCGAGGTCGAAGTCCACTCCCGAACCGTCTTCCCGCGGCGTCATCGAAAGGAGAACCCGCTTGCCCGGCTTCTTGCACAGCCAGCGAGTCTTCAGCAGCGGCATCTCAGCCCGGCAATTGGCGCAATGGATCGTCCGCGCCCACAGGTAGGCCACCGTCGGCTTCGCGACCCAGCGCGGATTCGCCTCGTTCTCCAGGTAGGCGGCCTCGAACTCGGCGTTCAGACCGGCGACCGAGACGTTCCCGTCAGCGTCCGGCTCGAGCAGCCGCTGTGGCCGTGACCTGAAACGCTGCTCGGGGAATCGGACCTCGGCATCCCGCCTGCCCCGCCCCTTGCGCCGCACCGGCTCGAAATCCGCGTAGGTCGGGTAGCGCTTCGCCAGGTCGCGCCGAGCCTCGGCCAGGACCCGGCGTCCCCATGCCCGAAGGTGCCAGGGGAAGCCGGCCTGGAGCGTCGGACCCGCGGATTCGGCCCGCGCCGAGGCGCGCGGCCCTGTCCTGCTGTCTAGCAACGCCGACCGGACTTGCACGGGGTCGCCGTCGCCGTGGCCCAACCGGCGCAGTTCCTCGCGCAGCGCGGGCTTCCTCGTCACGCCCTGCGCCTTGAGGCACGCCTCGACGAAGTCGCGGTCGCGCACCGCGAAGTCAGGTAGCGGCAGTTCCTGCCCCGCCACCAGCCGCGGATAATGCAGCGTGCAGCGCAAGACAAACCAGGCGACCGGGTTCAAGTCCGACGCGGTGACCTCGCATCCCAGCCGCATCGCCTCCAACGGGATCGCTCCGCCGCCCGCGAACGGGTCGAGAACCCGCGGCGCCCGACCGCCGAACGCCTCCCGGATCTCCTCGCGCAGTTTCTCCAGCTCCGGGTCGCTCTCGCGGCCCCAGTGGAGGACACCACCCGCCGTTTCCTCCCGGAGCTTCCCGGCCCGGGTCTGCCTCTGGAGCACTTCGCCCCCGATTCGCGTCATCAACCGACGCCGCCCTTCAGCGTCATCCGGGTCAGGCAACAGCGTCGCCAGCAACACCGCCCGGCAGGCAGCAAGCGGGCGCCGAGCCGGCCAGATATGCAGCGTCGAGATGTGTCCGTGTCGGACGTTCTTCTCGTGAACCGAGTCAAGAGACGCCTGCCGGAGCGGGAAGGCCGCCTCGATCAAGCGAGCGCCCGGGCCTGCCATCCCCGCCTCCCGGCTCGAATCCCGGCGGTCGCTCATCCCCAACGACCGGGCGCCAAGGCCCGCCGAACCGACTCGCAACCCAGGAACTGGGAACACGCCCGCATAGGCACCCATCGTAGCCGCCCCGGAGTCCGGTGCGATCCGCCAGTCGACGCCAGCCCACCCCTGACGGCCCAAAGACCGCGTCCGCTCCAGCCTTCAATCCATGCCGATGAGGTCGGCCAAGCACCGTTCCTGCCGAAGAAAGCGAAGGCAATCCGGCGAGCGCCGATTCGGATTCGGGAACATCCGCACCGGCGCGCTCCTCTCCATCCCGAATGTCGCGTGACTGAACACGACCACACCGGCCACGCCCGACAGCGAGTCGCGGAACGCGGTCCGGTCCAGGCCGGCATGGCTACGTCGATAGATGGCCGCCTCCCTGTCGGCGAGAAAGAAGTCGGCATGGCAGACGTTGACGGCGATCAGAAAGGACTTCTCGTCAAGGCCCTTCCTCTTCCAGTCCTCGGCCTTCCGGGACAACGCCTTCGCCAACGGCGCCACGCCATCTGCCGACCCGCCACCGCTGGGGCCCCATATCACTCCCTTGCCCTCGCGACCGGTAGCCGGCAGGAGTTCTGCTTCCAGAAGCCAGTCGCCCTCCTCGACCGCCGTTTCCGGAGGTGTCCATCCGAGGTGGAGCCTCTTCACTTCATCCGGCGGACAGGAGTCCAGCAGCTTCCTGATCGGCGCGACCACCCGGTGTCTGCCCAGCGTCCTCCCGAGTCTGCCTTCCACCCTCAGTCTGATGTCGGAATGCGGCTCCGGAAACGCCTCCGTGATCTTGCGAACCGCGTCTTCCTCGTTGGCGTTCAGCCGCAGGACTCCCTGGCCGATGCCGCACACGGTCGCTTCCACGAAGAACGCTTCCCGATCACCGGTGACGCCGAAGTCCACCGTCCCGCCGGCGCCGGGAAAGCAGGGATGGACGGTCACGTTGCAGTCGAGTCGGCGCAACATGGCGAACACCTGCATCTCGAAGTAGGCGCTCATGAACTGCCCGAAGTCCTTCGACCGGAGACGCCGCATCAGCAGGTCCCGATGCTCCTCCGGGAAGTCCCGAAACCACCCCGTCATCCACCGCCTGATTACAACAGCTTCAGGGCGGGCGCCGCGCTCCAGAAACTCGAACGCTGTTTCACCTTCGGGTAGCGGTCCAGACCTCTGTTCCACGGCGCGGAACAAGACGTTCTCCGTCATCGAGTCGCCCCCCTCGCTGCTGACTGGCGACCACATGGCATCGGGAGGTAAGGAGTCGTCCTTCCCTGAAAGCCGGATGCGCCTCGGGTAAGGACACCTGAGTTCCTGAGACGCGGCCACGTCCGGAAGACGGCCCGCCACGGGGAGACGCAACGGTGTCCTCGCTTGAGGAGGGTGTCTATTCCAATCCCTACGCCGAACAGGTCGCTGTGCCGTGACGGACCGTGTTGGCACAGCGTAACAGGTTCCCGTCGTTGAAGGGAGCGTGGCTCTTCTGTTACGGTCACAGGCGTCTATTCCGATCCTACGGCCGGAACTGTCGCGGATGGGCCGTGGCGAGTTGGCCGTAGCGCCTACAAGAGGAGCTACGAGAAAATGAGGGAGACGTTGCGAGGCGCGCTGCTGAGCGTGCTGTTCTTCGGACTGATGACGGGTGGCGCGCCGACCACCGTGCGGGCAGATGACGACACGCCGACATTCTCGGACGTCATCACCGTCGTTGAGAAGCATGTCCCTGCAGTGCGGAAGGTCATCAACATCGGAAGCACGATTCCGGAGGCGTGGGGCGTTCTCGGTGGCGGCAGTATCGGCCCGGCGCCGATCAACAACCAGGAAGTGAGCGAAGCGGTCAGCAAGGCAATCAAGGCTCTGATGGAAGCGGCATCGAGGAAGTACGGGGAGTACGCCGAGGATGTCTGCGGGAACTGGCGCTCGGAACCGCCTGGGGGCGTGTCGATGGCGAAAGCCGCAGTGTACGTGCTTGCGGCCGCAGCCGTGATCTACAAGTATGCAACGTCGGACGACGACGAGAAGAACGAGGTTGCCGCCGCTGCGCTGGCTGCCTTGGCGTCGGCCACACTTCTGGAAAGGGCGATGGACAATGCCTGCAAGGCCTTTGGTCACTAGAATCGCCGGTTTCCTGATACCGGCGCTGTTCGGAGGGGCCCTCTTTGGAGGGGCGCTGTTCTCGGCGGGCGCCGTCGTCTTCCGCGGCGGCTCCATGTCAACCGGAATGCTGCTAGCGCTAGGGACCATGAGTGTCCTGTTGATGGCGCTGGCCGCGTACTGGTGGCGCCAAGCTTTCGCCAACTGGACGCGCCGGTAGGCCGAGGGGCCTTCCGCTCGGAGCAACCGGGTGAGAGACCTCTCCAAGGGGGAAGCGGTCGTGCCTCTGTCTACGAGGATCCTTCGACTGGTGCTTGGCGCGACGCTGCTCGGCATCGTCACGTCGTTCCTGGCTACAACGGAGCGTGTCTGGTCGTTCGATGCGCTCTTCGGGTGGATCGTTCTCGTCGTACCAGTCGTTGCGATGTCGTGGTTCGTGATGGCGCCCGTCTTCTTGCTCCGCAAGAGCGGGAAAGAAGACGAGCCATCGCCGTAACGCCCGTCGAGCGTCGAGCACTCGCCACTCTCGCGCCGCGCCGCCGGCGGCTGAGCGCACTCCCGCTAGTAGGGGTACGGTCAGGAGAACTCGCCCGGGGATCGAAGTCCGGCGCGTTGACGATGCTCGCGCTGCTGCCCGTCGTCCCGGCTTCACTCGTACTCGGTTCGCCTCCCGCGACGGAACAGGTAGTCCGGACTGACGGCCTTCAGCTTGACTCGATCACGGGGCAGGCGCCGGTCCTCGCGCTCCGGCTTCGGCGTGATGACGATGCCTTCGCGCATGTGAGTGCCCGAGATCGTGTCGGGGCCGTCCCGGTGCTCCGCGACCAGGTCCTCGCTGAAGGGCGCGGTCGCGAGTTCCGGGACGCGTTCGAGACCCCAGCCGTCGGTAACCCGGCAGAGCTCGTCGTAGTCCATGAACGAGCCGGTCGCCGGCGACCCGACGAACACGTCGAAGACCCGAAGCGACGGGGGTGCCACGCCGTAGTGCAGGTCCTGAACGCCGCGTCCGAAGATCTCGGCCATGATGTGGACAGGCAAGCTCGCGTCCTCCTCGACCCGGCACCAGATTCCCGTGTCGCGCAACTGCTGCTTCCACGTTCGGAGGTACAGGTTGTTGCGGTTCTCCTCGGCGTCCGTGAAGGCCAGTCCCCTGGCGCCGAGCCCCTTCGACGAGACCAGCACGTTGCCGTTCGGCAGCCCTTCGGTAAGGGCAACGGACGATGGCGGCGGGATGTAGCTGAAGCAGGCGTAGGTTCCGTGCAACTTCTCCGTGACGACCACGGTTTCGCCTGGCGTCAAGGCGTCGGGGTACTTCTGGATGTTCTCGATGTCGTAGGAAACGAGGAAGCTGCCCACACCCGTCACCTGACCCTCCATCGAGGTCGGGACGTGCGGCACGTACTTCACGATGCCGGGCCGAGCCGCCAGGTCGGCGCCGAGTTCGGCGTCCTCGTCCGCCTCGAACACCAGACCCTGCGAGAGCTCGCCGCGCAGCCTGACCGGCCGCACGCGGTCGCCGCGCTTGCCGCCGAGCCTGCCCTTGCCGGCCTCCTCGTCCCAGAGCCCCATCCGCCGCAGCAGTGCCTCCGGCACGATGGCGTTCTCGGGAATGTAGACGACCCGCTGGCCGGCCCGGTACTTGCCCCTGGGCACGACGGAGCGATAGCCGCCGACCCGGGCGAGTTCCAGGCGGTCGGCGTTGGGATGCTCCTCGACCGCATCGAGCAACACCACGGGGACCTCGAACACGCTCAGGGCACGCCCCCTTCGACTGCCTTCAGCCGAATCGACGGCAGCCTCCGCAGTTTCTGACTCGTTGGATCGACCTCGATGCCAAGCGACTCCAGCGCGGTCACGCCCAGCAGCGGTTCCGTGCCTCTTTCGCCGACGACGATCGTGGCGCCGATCACGTCCCCCATGAACTCCAGTTCGGCGACGGTGACCTCCATGACCGCTTTCCTCCCATCCGCGAATTCGTAGGTGCGCTGGCCCCGGGGCAACAGACCGATTCGTTCCAGACGCTCTCGCGGTATGAGGGAGTCGATCGCCCCGGTGTCGACCAGGAAGTCGCTCTCCCAGCTCCGGGTGAGGTCGGCGGGATTGCGAACGGTAACTTGAACGTGGGTGAGTCCCATCGTGACTTGCTCCTTTCTCATCGTTTCGGTCCCCTCCGACCTTGCTGTTTCAGTGGTCTCTGCGCGCCCGACGCGTCGCCGCGCAGCGCGGGCTCTTCGTTCTCGGCTGCCTCGACCAAGGACCCCAGCGGCACGTCGAACTGCGCTCTCGTTCGCTCGCTGGCGAGCAGCTTCCGGAACGGGTCGCGGATACGCAACAGCTCGGGCTTCGGCGCGGCGCAGTCGAGCACGACGTAGAGCCAGTACTGGTCGCCCAGCTTGCACGCCTGCTCCCATTCGTTCGACTGGATCGGGACTCCGGCCCGGCCGGCCCGACCCTTGACTTCAATGGATCGCCGCTCGCCGTCCGGGAGGGTCGAGAGCAGGTCGAACCCAGGCCAATCCGCCAGGCCGGCGGCACGGGCAAGAGCTGGCTTCGAGACGTCCCGGACCGTGGCGTTTCGCGCGCGCTCTCGATCGGCAGCGATGCGGACGGCGAGTTCTTCCACCCCCTCGTCGAGCCGCTCGGTGCTCGCGGCCGGCCCCGCATCCTCCGGGCGAACGACGAGTGCGTGGAGCAGGAAACGGTGGCCGCCGGGAATGACCCGTCGCGGCCTTGTTTCGATCCGCTCCAAGGCGAGCTGGCGTTCGGTCGACAACCGTTTCTGTTCGCCCTTGACAGCCTCCAGTTCCTCGCCTCCGCCGTCGGCCGAGTCTCGACTGCTCCGGACGAGCTTCGCGCGCAGCGACGCAAGCTCGGAAGCCCGGAGATCGAAGCCCACGGCGACGCGCTTCCGAAGTTCGGGCAGGTCCGCCTCCCGCTCTCCCCTCAGGTTCTTCGCCAGATCCTCGAGCAGGACACCGAGGTGGGCGCCGGCCTGGGCTCGGAGATCGAGCGCCCGAGGCGCCAGCGGCGCCATGCCGGGCGCGAGACCGGTCGGAGCCAGCAATAGGACTCTCTCTACAGGACACTGCTCGGGCGGCTCGTCGGCTCGTTGCCGCAAGGCCACGAGACGGCGCTCCACGACCCGGCGCCCAGCGCTTCGACCGACACGGCCTTCCTGCTCGACCCATAGCTCGGCAAGGTGCAGAAGGTACGGTTCCTGGGCCATCGAATCGACGAAGATCGCACCGCGCAGCGCGTCCTCCTGGTAACGCGAACGGATCTCCGAACACAGGGCGTCGAAGAGCGGTTCTCCGGGGTGGAGCCAGATGCCGGTGTCGTCGTCCCGCGGCCGGCGAACCGTCAACCACTCGCGTTCCTCGGCGGGATAGGCGTCGAGCGCCGGCAGCAGCGGGTCGAGAGCGCCGGATCGGCGAGGCGTCAGAGCGAATTGGTCGTCCAGGTCGCCTCGGATTCCGAGGTTCAGGAGGCGTGCCGCCCGTTCCACCAACCTCCGTACGTGCGCGGGCAGCAGGTGCAGATAGCGCTCCCTTTCCACCTCGGGACGAAGGTCTTCGCCGGTCACCGCGGCCTCCGGCACGCCGTAGACTCCAATGTCCCGCTCATCGATCCGCGTCACCCGGGAGGCGTCAAGGGCCTGCTCTACCCGTTCGACTGCCCGCCGTTCGCCGTCGTCGCCTGTGGCGCGGGCCATGAACCGGGTCAGCGACTCGCCCTCGAACAGGCGGCCGACCACATCGAAGACCTTGTCCGAGGACAGCTCCTCCCGAATCGCCTCCAGTTTGTCCAGGAGCACCCGCAACACTCTGCCCTCGCGGGTGCTGACCGCGACCAGATTGAAGATCCGGACTTCGGACCACTGACCATAACGGTGGATGCGGCCCATCCGCTGCTCCAGCCGCGCCGGGTTCCAGGGGATGTCGTAGTTGACCATCAACCGGCAGAACTGCAGGTTGATGCCCTCGCCGGCCGCATCCGTGGCGACCATGTAGCGCGCACCGTTCGCCCGGCGGAAGTGCGCCACCTGGCGCTCCCGCTCCCGCCAGTCCATGCCGCCGTGGATCCGCGCGGTGTGGCCCCTGTAGCCAAGCCCTTCCAGGCGCTGCACCAGGTAGTCCACGGTGTCCCGGTGTTCGCTGAAGATGAGCCACTTCTCATCCTTCCAGTCGGGATCCTCCAACACCCGGCGGAGCTGCTCGAACTTGGTTTCCGTGCCGGAGGCGATCAGCCGGCGCGCCCGCTCCGCCAGGTTCTCGACCTGCTCCGCCTCCCGCCGCAACTCCTCCGCGCCTACCACGGTAACCGCGCCAAGAACCGCGTCCTCGTAGGCCTCGTTGCCCTCGGCCCAGCCACCGGCGGCTACGTCGTCGTCCGCCGCCGCCTCGTCGAAGTAGTCATGGCTGTGCCGCTCGCTCAGCCGGCGCTGTCGCTGCAGCAGCAGATCTGCGGTGAGTTCGCCGTGCTCGATCGCTTCCGCCGTCCGGATGAGCTTCTCGATTCGCCGTTCGAAAGAGCGGAGCAGGGCCCAGGTTGAACTGGCGAGCCGGCGCTGAAACACGGTCTTGGCGAGCTCGACGGCGGGCCGGTTGTCCAGGGCTCGGCCGTAGCACTCGTCGAGGTAGCGCGTGGTCCGTTCGTAAAGGTCCTGCTCGCCGTTCTCGCCTCCGCTTAGCCGGTAACCGAAGGTGTCGCACTTTCGCGGCGGGTAGAGCGGTCGACCGTCGAGACCGGTCATCTCTTCCTTCGTGCGACGCAGGAAGTGCCGGTCGCGCGCAGACCGGGAAGCCCGGCGAACGGCCTCCGCGGCGCCGAAGGCGTTGGCGTCGAGCAGTCGCCAAAGCCATGCGTAGGGGAGGCTCTTTCCCATGTGCGGCGTGGCGGTGAGAAGCAGGAGATGCCGGGCCGTCCAGCCGAGGCCGCCGAACCGGCCTTCGGGGTCGGCGCCGACCGCCAGTGCTTCCGCGAGCTTGTAGCGGCGAGTCCGGTCGACGCGGTTGCCCCTCTCCCGGACACTGAGCTTGTGGGCCTCGTCGAACACGACGAGGTCGTAGCCGCGGCCGGCCCGCCGAAGAACGTCGAACATCCTGTCGCCGGCCAGAGTGTCCAGCGACACGATCACGCGGTCGCCGCCGGCGCCGCGGAACGGATTGTCCGCCTTCCCGTCGGCGCCGGCGACGATGCGGAAGTCCAGTCGAAACAGGTTCCACAGTTCCCGGCGCCAGTTTCCGACGAGGCCGGCGGGAGGCACGATCAACACGCGCTCCAGGCGCTCCCTCGACAGCATCTCGCGGACGTAGAGGCCAGTCATGATCGTCTTGCCGGCGCCGGCGTCGTCGGCCAGAAGGAAGCGGAGCGGGTCCTGCTTCAGCATCCGCTCGTAGACGGCGAAGCGCTGGTGCAGCAGGGGGTCGATGCGCGACGTCTCGATCGCGAACGCCGGATTGAACTGCCGCCCGAACGACAGCCGCAGCGCGTCGGCCATTGCGAGCACCGCCTCTGGGTCGCCCGCGAAGTCCAAACCGATGCCGGCGCGCGCCGCCGGGCGCAGCGTGCGCATCGGCCGCGCCTCGGACGCCGCTGCCGCGGCCTCCTGTTGGAGTTGCGCCAGCTTCTCGAGCGCGAGCGGGCGGGGGCGCGACTGCCCGGACTCCCAGCGGTGGACGGTGATCGTCGAGACGCCCAGCCGCTCGGCGAACTGTTCCTGGGTCAGCCCGAGGCGGCCGCGAAGCTGGCGCACGTCGGCGTCGATATCGACCTGGGTACCCTCTTGAAGAGTGAACGTCGCCACGGCGAGGCATTGTACCACCGGGTGCCTGTGAGGTCGAAGCGATCGCCTATCAAATGTTAGGTGGCGGCCGACTCGGCAGTTGCCCATGGCATTCAGAGCGGAGCCGGCCTCCGGCCGGCGCAGCTTTCTGGCCGCCTTCGGCGGCAGCGGGTCAGAAGACCCGCGCACCCAGTAATACTCTACGGCTCCGGTCACACAGAAGAGAGGTTCCCGATGCAGAAGCGGTACGGACACCTGATCGTCGCCGCGGCGGTCTCTACTCAGATCCTGGGCGTCGCGATCGCGAGCGCCCAATCCGGCGACGAGTTCGTCCCGGTCACCGACGAGATGCTAGAGAACCCGGCGCCCGGGGACTGGCTGTCCTGGCGCCGCACCGCGAACGGCTGGGGCTACAGCCCGCTCGACCAGATCACGCCGGCGAACGTCGGCGACCTGCGGATGGTGTGGACGCGGTCGCTCAACGACGGCAGCCAGACCGGCACTCCACTGGCCTACCGGGGCGTGTTGTACATGCCGAACCCGAACGATGTGATCCAGGCGCTCGACGCGGCGACCGGCGACCTGATCTGGGAGCACCGGCGCAGGATTCCCGAGGACGCGAAGGACTACGTCGGGGGCTTCCTGTCGCAGAACAACCGGAACATCGCGATCTACGCGAACCTGATCATCGACACCAGCGTCGACGACCACCTCTTCGCGCTCGACGCCGAGACCGGGAAGATGGTCTGGGAGACGATGGTCCTCGACTACCGCACCCACCCGGCCCTCCAGGGCGCCGGCCCGATCATCGGCAACGGCAAGGCGTTCTCCGGCCGGAGCTGCTCGCCGCGCGCCGGGCCCGACGCCTGCGTGATCACGGCCCACGACGCTCTGACCGGCGAGGAGCTCTGGCGGCGGCGCACGATTCCCGCTCCGGGCGAACCGGGCGACGAGACCTGGGGCGACGTGCCGTTCGAAGAGCGGGCGCACGTCGGCTCCTGGATGCCGCCGAGCTACGACGCGGAACTCGACCTGGTGTTCGCCGGCACCTCGGTCACCGCGCCGGCGCCCAAGTTCATGCTCGGCGGGGTCGAGAACAAGCACCTGTACCACAACTCGACTCTCGCGCTCGACGCGGACAGCGGAGAGATCGTCTGGCACTACCAGCACATGAACGACCACTGGGACCTGGACCATCCGTTCGAGCGCCTCGTCGTCGAGACGGCGGTCGCGCCGGATCCCGACGAAGTGCCGTGGATCAACCCGAACATCGAACCGGGCGAGGTCCGCAAGGTGATCACCGGCATCCCCGGCAAGACGGCGCTCGTCTACTCGATCGACCGCGAGACCGGCGAGTTCCTCTGGGCGCGGCCGACCGTCTACCAGAACGTGATCCAGAGCATCGACGGCGAGACCGGCAGGGCCACCGAGAACCCGGAAGTCATCTTCAACGCCCTGGAGGAGGAGCGGCTGATCTGCCCGAACATGCACGGCGGCAAGGACTGGGAGGCCGGCGCCTACAACCCGGAGACAAACACGCTGTACTACCCGCTCCGCAACATGTGCATGCCGACGCTGACGACGACGGACCCGAGCGCGTCCCACCCGTACTACGCCCTGAGCGTCCGCCACGAACTGGCGCCCGGCACGGAGAACCTCGGCACGGTCTATGCGATCTCCGCCGAGACCGGCAGGACGGTCTGGCGGCACGAACAACGCGCCTCGACCACGTCACTGGTCGCCACCGGCGGCGGACTGCTGTTCGGCGGCGACACGAACGGCCGCTTCAAGGCGTACAGCCAGGAGACCGGCGACGTGTTGTGGGAGGTGAACCTCGGGGCGCCGGTCACCGGCTACCCGATCACGTACGCGGTCGACGGCACGCAGTACGTCGCCGTCAGCACCGGCATCTCGGCGACCACCTCGAGCTTCCTGCGGCTGACGCCGGAGCTGAAGCCGGGCTTCGCGAACAACCTGTTCGTGTTCGCGCTGGAGTACGCCGAGCCGTAGACGGTCGCCGCTTCGCGGCGCGTTCTCCTCGCCGCCTTCGGCGGCAGCCGGCGGGGGCGCCGGCGCACCCCGTGGTCAGCGGAACGAGACCGAGGCGGCTTGCTCTATGGAGGCATCCGCTCTACCGCGATTCCCTCCAACAGCCTGGAGTCGGCGGCCAGTTCCCGATCGCCTGTCGGGTACCCGTTGGCGCTCAGCAGGAAGGCGACGACGTCGATGTAGGCCTGGTCGCCGAGCGTTGCAGGCTCTTCCGGCGGCATGGTCGACTGGACGCTGTCGTAGATGTCCGCCACCTTGAGCCCGCGCCAGCGGAATCTGAACGCGACGCCGGTCAGGCCCGGCGCCATCTCACCACCGCCGAGGCCCTCGCCGTGGCACTCGGCGCATTGCGCGTTGTAGGCGACCCGGCCACGTTCCGCCTGGGCCTCGGTGAAGATGCCGTCGAGGACGGAGGTCGGCGGAGGAGCTGGGGCAGGCTCCGGCGCCGCGGGGCGCGCCAGCTCATCGCCGGGCGCTACTGGCGGCGCGGTGACCACGGCCGTCGAGCAAGCCAGCGCCGACACCAGAAACAGAACCGCGGCCCCAACCACGGCCGAAAGAGCCCTCACGAATCCAGCGCCCACAACGTCGTCATCCGTCAACCACCGGCAACGTACTACGCTCCCGCCGCGCCGGTCCACCGGCGACCAGGCCCAGTCAGAACGACGAACCGGGCTCCCGCAGGAACGCGATCTCCTCGTCCGTCGAGGAACGACCCAGGACCTCGTTGCGGTGGGGGTAGCGGCCGAAGCGGTCGATGATCGCCTTGTGCCGCCGTTCGTAGTCGAGGCCCTCCGGCTCCTCCAGACGCTCGAAGAGCGCCATCGCGTCCTCGTGGATCTGCCGCGACTCGCTGTGCTGGTACGGCATGTAGAAGAACTGCCGCTGGACCGGCGGGACCGCCTGATCGGCGCCGACCCGCACCGCCTCCTGCGCCAGGGTGAGCGCCATCGCGTCAGCCGCGAAGGCGCGGGCATCGTCGCGGTAGAGGTTGCGTGAGAACTGATCGAGGACGATGATCTCCGCGAGGCGGCCCTCGGGCGTGTCGCGCCAATCGTGGAGTTCGCCCAGGACCGCGCGCCCGTGCAGTGCGCCGAACCGTGCTCGGATCTCCGCGTCGAACCGCGGGTCCCTGGTCCACCACTCCTCGGGACCGTGCTGTTCGAACCAGAAAGACAGGACTTCTTCGATCATCGCCGGAGGTTCTATCGAACTGGCCGCCCACCGGGTGCGCCGGCGCACCCGGTGTGGTTTATCCTCTACTGTCTCCATGCATCACAGAACGTTCCGCCTGTCCTCAGTAGCGATGGCGATTGCCATCTGCGGCCCCGCGGCCTCGTTCGGCGCGACCGCGGCCGAGCCGGCGCCCGCCGTCGACTTCCAGCGCGACGTCCGGCCGATCCTCTCCGACAACTGCTTCGCCTGCCACGGGCCGGACGAGGCGACGCGAGAGGCGGACCTCCGGCTCGACACCCGTGACGGCGCGTTCAGCGCGCGGCCTCCCGCTGGCCGCAGCAACCGGCCGCGCGGTCCCGCGGTCGTCCCGGGCGACATCGACACGAGCCTGCTGGTCGAGCGCATCAACCACGAAGACGCACTCCGGCGGATGCCGCCCGAGGTGTCGCAGAAGTCGCTCTCCGGCGACCAGATCGCGACGCTCACGCGCTGGATCGAGCAGGGCGCTCCCTGGGACGAGCACTGGTCCTTCGCGGCCATCGACCGGCCGGCGCCGCCCGAAGTCAAAGACGAGACCTGGGCCCGCGATCCGTTCGACCGCTTCATCCTGGCGCGGCTCGAGGCGGAGAAACTCACCCCCGCCGAGGAAGCCGACCGCCGCACCCTGGCCCGCCGCGCCGCCCTCGACCTGACCGGGCTGCCGCCCGACCCGGGCACGCTCGCGACCTTCCTGGCCGACACGGAAGACGGCGCCTACGAGCGGCTCGTCGACCGCCTGCTCGCCTCGGCTCACTGGGGCGAGCACCGCGCCCGCTACTGGCTGGACGCCGCGCGCTACGGCGACACCCACGGCATCCACATCGACAACTACCGCGAGATGTACGCCTACCGCGACTGGGTGATCAAGGCGTTCAACGAGAACCTCCCCTTCGACCGGTTCACGGTCGACCAGATCGCCGGCGACCTGCTGCCGGAGCCGACTCTCGACCAGTTGATCGCCACCGGCTTCCAGCGCAACAACATCACGACGAACGAGGGCGGCGTCGTGATCGAGGAGTACGAGGCGATCTACGCCAAGGACCGGGCGGAGACGATCGGCAGCGTCTTCATGGGCCTGACCGTCGGCTGCGCGACCTGCCACGACCACAAGTTCGACCCGATCAGCCAGCGGGAGTTCTACGCGCTGACCGCGTTCTTCCGGAACACGACGCAGTACGTGATGGACGGCAACATCTCCGACCCGCCGCCGACGCTCGTCGTGCCCCACGAAGACGACCGCGAGACCTGGTACCGGCTGCGCGAGGAAATCGGCGAGATCGAGGACGCGATGGCGGAGCGTCTGGGCACGGTCGAACCGGCGTTCGCCGACTGGCTCGCGAGCGACGCGCACCGCCAGATCGATGCACCGTTGGGCGCCGGTCCGGAACTGCTGCGCCTCGACCTCCACGACGGCGAGGAACCCGCCGTCATCATGGGCGGCGAAACGCAACCGCTCGTGCTGCACGGGGAGGTTCGGATCGAACCCGGACCGAACGGCCTACCGGCCCTGCTCTTCGGCGACGAGTCCTCGGCCGAGCTTCCGCCGCTTGAGCTCGACACCGACACGCCGTTCTCGCTCGCCATGTGGATCCACATGCCCGAGGCCGAGGGCAGCTACACCGTCGCCAGCCAGAGCGACCCGCACGCGGCCGACCGCGGCTGGCAGGTCACTCTCGGCGCGCGCGAGCTGTACTTCCGCCTCCGGGGCGACCGCGCCGGTCCGGGCCGGGGCGCGACCAGCATCTCGATCAATCCGAACAACACGCAGCGGCTGACTCCTGGCGAGTGGACGCACATCGTCTTCACCCACGACGGTTCCGGCGAGCGCGGCGGCCTGCACATCTACCGCGACGGCGACCGGGTCCCCGAGCAGGGCAGCGAGTTCTTCGCGAAGGTCCAGGGCCGCATCCGCACCGACCGGCCCTTCTACCTCGGCCGCCACGATCGGCGAACGGAGGGCAGCGCCCAGTACTTCGCCGGCGGCGGGGTCGCCGACGTCCGTGTCTTCGACCGCGTCCTGTCGGTCAAAGAGGCAAGGGTCCTTTCGGAGTGGAGCGCCATCCGCGACGCTGCGGGCAAGGGACCGGCCGACCTGACCGGGGACGAGCGCCAGGCCCTCCTCCTGAGCTACGTCCACACGAAGGACGAGGAGTACCGCCGCCTCGCCGATCGCCGACTCGAGATCGACGCCGAGTGGCGGGAACTCCGCCGCCGCGGCACGGTCACCCATGTCATGCAGGAGATGCCGGGAAGCGAGGCGGCCGCCCACGTGCTCTACCGCGGCAACTACGACCAGCCGCGCGAGCGCGTCCTCGCCGGAACGCCCGCGGCGCTGCCTGCGATGCCGGAGGACCTCCCCCGCAACCGGCTCGGCCTCGCCCACTGGCTGGTGGACGAGTCGAATCCGCTGATGGCGCGGGTCACCGTGAACCGCTACTGGCAGCAGCTCTTCGGCACGGGCCTCGTCACCACGAGCGAGGACTTCGGCGCCCAGGGTGACGTGCCGACGCACCCCGAACTGCTCGACTACCTGGCGACGGAGTTCCGGGAGTCGGACTGGGACGTCAAGGGCTTCTTCCGCCGACTCGTCCTGTCTTCGACGTACCGGCAGACGGCCACTCTGACCCCGGACAAACTGGAGCACGACCCCGACAACCGGCTGCTTTCGCGCGGCCCCCGGTTCCGGATGGACGCGGAGATGGTCCGCGACACGGCGCTCGCCGCCAGCGGCCTCCTGGTGCGGAAGATCGGCGGCCCGAGCGTCAAGCCGTACCAGCCGGAGGGGCACTGGCAGCGGGTGGCGATGAACTCCAGCAACACCTACCGCTACACGCGAGACAGCGGAGACAAGCTCTACCGACGCAGCCTCTACACCTTCTGGAAGCGCGCCGCGCCGCCGCCCTCGATGACGATCTTCGACGCCGGCAACAGAGAACACTCGGTGGTGCGCCGCGAGCGCACGAACACCCCGCTCCAGGCCCTGGTGACGATGAACGACACCCAGTTCGTCGAGGCGTCGCGCTACCTCGCCCAGCGGGCGATGCGGGAGGCGGGCGACGACTTCGACCGACGGCTCGACTACCTCACGACCCGGCTCCTGGCCCGGCCCTTCGACGACGCCGAGCGGGCGGTCGCGAAGCAGACGTACGACAGCCTGATCGACGTCTACCGCACGGATCAGGCGGAAGCGAAGAAGCTCGTCGACGTCGGCGAATCGCAGCACGACGCCGCGCTGCCGCCCGACGAGTCGGCGGCGTGGACCATGCTGGCAAGCCAGTTGATGAACCTGGACGAAACACTGAACAAGTAAGCCGGAGGCGCCCGAGATGGACCCGTTCAAGGAAACCGTTCGAGCCGAGACGAGACGCCAGTTCTTCGGCACCGCCGCCCGGGGCATCGGCGGCTTGGCCCTGGCCAGCCTGTTCGCCGACGACGCCTTTGCTCTCCCCGTGGCCCGGGACCGCTTCGGCGGCCTGCCCGACCTGCCCCACTTCGCGCCGAAGGCGAAGCAGTGCATCTACCTCCACATGATGGGCGCCCCGCCGCAGATGGACCTGCTCGACTACAAGCCGAAGATGAAGGAGTACTTCGACCAGGACCTGCCCGATTCGATCCGCCAGGGACAGCGGCTGACGACGATGACCTCCGGCCAGTCGCGCTTCCCGATCGCACCGTCCGTCTTCGAGTTCTCGCAGCACGGCGGGAACGGCGCCTGGTTCTCCGAGCTCCTGCCCCACACGGCGAGCATGGCGGACGACCTCGCGATCATCCGCTCGATGCACACGGACGCGATCAACCACGAGCCGGGCATCACCTTCATCCAGACCGGGCAGCAAATCCCCGGCCGGCCGTGCATCGGCTCCTGGTTCGCCTACGGCCTCGGCAGCATGAACGAGGACCTGCCGACCTTCGTCGTAATGAACGCGGAGCGCAGCCATCCCTCCGCTGGCATCCAGGCGATCTCGGCCAAGCTCTGGAGCGCCGGCTTCCTGTCGCCCGAGTACGCCGGCGTCGGCCTCCAGACCGGCGACGAACCAGTGCTGTATCTCAAGGACCCGCACGGCGTCTCGCCGGACGTCCGCCGGCGCGTGCTCGACGGGATGAGCGAGCTGAACCGGCTGCGCCACGCCCAAGTCGGCGATCCGGAAACGCTGGCCCGGATCGAGCAGTACGAGATGGCGTTCCGCATGCAGTCCTCCGTGCCCGAAATGGCCGACCTGTCAGCCGAGCCCGAGAGCACCTGGGAGCGCTGGGGCGAGGAGGCTCGGCAGCCCGGCAAGTTCCAGAACGCGGCCCTGATGGCCAGACGGCTGGTCGAACGCGGCGTGCGCTTCGTCCAGATCTACCACCGGGGCTGGGACGTCCACCGGGTCCTGCCGACCGTGCTGCCGGCGCAGGCCCGCGACGTCGACCGGGCCGCCTGGGCGCTGATCCAGGATCTCAAGGAGCGCGGCCTGTTCGACGAGACCCTGGTCATCTGGGGCGGGGAGTTCGGGCGGACGATCTACTCGCAGGGGGCCCTCACCGCGGACGACTACGGCCGCGACCACCACCCGCGCTGCTTCACCATCTGGATGGCCGGCGGCGGGGTCAAGGGCGGCGTCGTCCACGGCGAAACGGACGACTTCTCCTACAACATCGTCAAGGACCCGGTCCACGTCCACGACCTGCAGGCAACGGTGCTGCACCTGTTCGGCATCGACCACGAGCGCTTCACGTACCGGCACCAGGGCCTGGACGCCCGGTTGACCGGCGTCGAGAAGGCGCGGGTGGTGAAGGAAGTGCTCGCGTGACGGAAAGCCGCCCCAACGACCCCGGCAGACCGAATCGCTGATGATGTGAGACGTGTGAGGCCAGCCAGGGGTCCTCGGTGATCCAGCAGGCGGACTTCGACGGCATCGTCGCCGCGTTCCAGCGGGCTGCGCTGGAGGACGGGCATTGGTTGGAAGCGACCAAGCTGGCCGACGGGCACTGCGGGGCGTTCGGCAGTCAAATCGCCACCATCGTGGCTGGCGATCTGATCGTCGACGTAGAGTCGGATTTTGGCCAGCTCTACTCCCGCGGCGAGGTCTGGGAGGAACCGGAGCGACTCTACGCGGGAGAGTACTGGGCCGCCGACCCAAGAGGACCGCGGCTGCTCGGCGGCACATATGGCCGCTTGATGACGAATCGGGAACTGTTCACGGAACAGGAACGGAAGACTTCGCCCGTCCTCAACGAGTTCTTTCCAACGTGCGGCACCGGGCAGCAGTTTCTGGTGCGCCTCGACGGCGGTCCTGAACTGGACGTGGTTTGGGTGCTGTCGAGGCACCGGACCGATGGCGAGTGGGAGACGGAATCGCGCCGGCTGATCGAGCGGCTGTCGCCCCATCTGACCCATGCCGTGGCGGTGCGACAGGAGCTTCGCGCCGCCCGTCTGCTCGGCGAAACGCTGGAAGAGATGCTTGCCGGCGGATCGGCGGGCATCGTCTACCTCGACCGGGCAGGCGCCATCGTCGGCTCGAACGACGCGGCCGAAAGGACGCTGCGCTCGCCGGGCGGGCTGTTTGATCGTTGCGGACAGCTGCGGGCGCGCCACCCGGACGACGATGCAAGGCTCGGGGAGATCCTGAACGGCGCGCTTCGCCGGCATGCCGCGGGCGCTCCGACCGGCGGTTTCGTCGCCATCCGTCGGCGACCTTGCGAACTGCCCCTCTCGGTCCACATCCTGCCCGTGAATCGCGGCCGCGCGGCCTTCGGAAGCGGCCGCGCCGCCGTTCTCGTGCTGATCGTGGATCCCCGGACGAAGCCGCGGACGGACCCGCGGCAGACGGCGGAACTCCTGGGCCTGACGCAAGCCGAAGGCACGGTGGTGGCAAGGTTGGCCGAAGGCATGAGCATCCGCCAGATCGTCGACGCCTCGGGACGTACCGAAAACACGGTCCGCTCACAGGTCAAGCAGGCGCTGGCGAAGACGGGCTGCTCGCGTCAGGCCGAGCTGGTGCGCCTGGCGTTGCTGGTCCAGAGGCCGTCGGCTGGCAGCGAATCCTCGGACTCACGATAGGCGGAAACGACCCAAGCGGCCGGGCCGCTGCTTCGACAGATTGTCGGGAAGCCCGCTGGCGGCGTTCACCCATTTGGGTGAAGACACTTGCCGGTGCACCCGCCTATCGTTTGTGGCTCAACCCACCACGGGAGCACCCTTCATGTCGCGGAAGAGCCGGCCGGCGGCGAACCCTTCTCCGCTGCCGGACAACGCACGACCCGGCGACCCGAACCGGCGGCCGCGACCCCGGTTGCCCATGACGTCCTCAGAGCCCGTGGAACGAACAGCAGCCGCTACGGCCGCGCTGCTGTTTCTGACCGTCGCCGGCGTTTACGGTCAAGCGCCCGCCGGCCACTGGTGCGCCACGACCATCGACTTGCCCGAAGGTCCGCCGCGGTCGGCGATCGACTATCAGATGGTCGAAGCGCCCGCGGCGTCGGAAACTGTCGTGATCGGCGTTCTGTTCCTGTACACCGACGGCCTAACGGAATCGCAGGTCCGAAGGCGCAGCGTCGAGTGGATCAAGACCGCCAACCAATACTTGAACAACGGCACGGCGGGATACCGAATCGTCTTGAAGAGAGCCGGGGTGCGAGCCGCGCCTGGAAGCGTCAGCCAGGCGGCGGCTCAGCCGAGGGACGCGGAGACTTACAGTTCCGAGTACAAACAGGCAGTGCTCAGTGCCGTTGGGAACGCGCACCGTGACCTGCACTCGGTGCGACGAGAGCTTGGGGCGGATCTCGTTACCGTCGTTGTTCCAGGGAACGTTGGGGGGATTGCGAACCTTTGGTACCGGGACACACCGGCGGCAGCGTTCGTTCGATTCTCGTACAACGTGATCTCGATGGAGAGGGATGGGTTCGTGCTCGCGCATGAGGTAGGGCACAACCTCGGGCTGGTCCATGATCGGCCCGCGGAAAGAGCGGCCGGCAACGACCCTGCGGAGATTTCAGGCTGGCTCCATGACCGCCACGGGTTCGGCTACGTTACCCACTCGTTCGCCAACGGCGCTTCCGCCCCCGATGGAATCGGTACGGTGATGGCCGCCCTGGGGGGCTGGAACCTCATGCCAGGGTTTTCCCGGCCCGCAGGGTACTTGAATGTCGTTGGCCGACGCTCGAAAGCCAAACGCGGCGACTCGACGACCAACGCTGACCGGGCGCTGAGGGCAACCGCTCACCTTGCGGCCGCGTTCTACGAGGCGGCGCCGAACGATCCCGACCCGCCGCCCGAACCGAAACCCGACCCCCCCAAACCCGACCCGCCGCCGAAAGACCCCGGCCCGCCGCCAACCGGCAGGGAGCCGTGTATCTCGACCGATGGAACGATGTATTGCCACGTCACCGAGTTCGGCCCGCTCTTCGCGGTGCAGTTCTTCCATGAGGGCGAGTGGAGCTTTGCGGAAATCGCAGTCAGTAGCGGCGACAGCACGGTCTTCCACTTCTTCGGCCCCGACAACCTGGAAGTCTTCGCCAAGGTCCTGAACGGCTGTGCGATCGACGGCAGCGTGTGGGTCTACGCCTCTGGCCTGACGGACTTGCCGATCGTCCTGCATGTCTGGCCCGAAGGCGGCGGCGGGCAGTCCGAACCGTTCCAGATCCCCGACGGCACCGTGCTACGCCCGCAGAACGGCGGCAGGCTGAACTGGTGCTGACCGCCCCGCGACCGGTGCTTTCCTGTTCAATGTGGACGGGGCTGGAGATTCTGTTCCTGGACTCTCACGAGCGCGACGGGCGGCGTGCCGCGCGTCGCCGGAAGCCTGAGCCCCGTAGTGTCCCGCATCGTTGCCGGTCGTCGCACTCCTGACCGGTTGGATCGTCGGCGATTGGTGGTTCGGTGACCGAAGCGCGGGTCGTCGGCTGCCTGCGTCGTGAGCCGGACGACGGATCGCACCGTGACTGCACCTTCGGCCGCGGACAAGGCCTCCGAACTGGTCCGCGTCCGGCTCTCGCAGGCTTTGGCTACCGGCGCGCGGGGGATCGTGGTCACGGCGCCGCGATACCGCCCCAGGACTGATTCTGGCCCAGCGCGGGCCTCGCGCCCGCAGGCTGGCCACGCTGAGAGTTCACCGGAGGCGGCTGTAGGTGCGCTCGTTCCTTCTGGCGATCCGGAGCACCATCAACCGTCTCTCGGAGTCGTTGATCTCGTAGATGATGCGGAAGCGGCCGGCTCTGATACGCCATACCGAACCGAAGCCAGCCAGCTTGACTCTGCCTGCGGGGCGAGGGCCACCGGCTAACTTGCGGAGCGCCTGCCGAATCCGCAAGGCATGCTCGACTGAGAGTCTTCGCGCCTGACGCTGGGCGGCCGGCGACAACTCAACGCGATACGGATCCGGCAATCAGATCCGGTCCGACTCGAGAGTGTCGAAGAAAGCCTCGAACTCGACTCCGCCCTGTTGGGCGGCCTCGACGCGGGCCTGCTCGACCACCGCGTAGTCCGCGTCGTCCATTGCCTCATCGGCCAGCCAGGACGCGATGGCCTCATTCGCCAGCTCCTGGACCTGCCGGCCTCTTCGACCTGCGACCGCCTCAAGGGCGCCGTACAAGCCATCTTCCAGGATCATCGTCTTCATCGGTTGCTTCTTCGGAGTCGCTGTGCGTCGGCTCGACGCGGTCAGGCCGCGTGAAACGGCCCGATCGACTCAACGGAGACGCTAGCACGTTCTCCTGGTTGGCGGCGTCCGCTGATGGCCGTCGGCTGGCGGCAGGGAATCCTCGGACTCACGGTAGACGGGACATCCGGCCAAGCGGCTTGAGCGCTGCTCGGCAGATTGTCGGGCAGCCCACTGGCGCCGTTCACCCATTTGGGTGAAGACACTTGCCGGTGCGCCTGCGTAACGTTCGTGGCTCAGCCCACTACAGGAGCACCCCTCATGTCGCGGAAGAGCCAGCCGGCGACGGAGTCATCTCCGCCGCCGAACAACAGGCGCTCCGGCGGCCCGAACCGTCGGCTGCGATCCCGGTTCTCCATGACGTCCTCAGAGCCCGTGGAACGGACCGCTGCCGCCGCGGCCGCGCTGCTGTTTCTGACCGTCGCTGGCGTTCACGGCCAAGCACTCTCCGGCCACTGGTGCGCCACGACCCTCGACTTGCCCGAAGGTCCGCCGCCGCCGCGGTCGGCGATCGACTATCAGATGGTCGAAGCGCCCGCGGCGTCGGAAACTGTCGTGATCGGCGTGCTGTTCCTGTACACCGACGGCCTCACGGAGTCGCAGGTCCGAAGGAAGAGCGTCGAGTGGCTCAGGACGACCAACCAAATGCTGAACAACGACACATCGGGATACCGGATCCTCCTGAAGAGAGCCGGGGTGCGAGCCGCACCTGGAAGCGTCAGCCAGGCGGCGGCTCAGCCGAGGAACCCGGAGACCTACAGTTACGAGTACAAGAGTGCAGTGCTCTACGCCGTTACGGGCGCGCACCGTGACCTTCACGGAGTGCGAGGAGAGCTCGGGGCGGATCTCGTTACTGTCGTTGTTCCAGGAAACGTCGGGGGGATTGCGTGGCTTTGGTACCGGGACACACCGCCGGCAGCGTTCGCACCCCGCTCTTACAGCGTCATCTCGATGGAGAGGGATGGGTTCGTGCTCGCGCACGAAGTTGGTCACAACCTTGGGCTGGTCCATGAGCGGGACGATGTCAGACGAGGGGGGGAAGACCCTGCAGTGGTTGCGCTCCAGCTCCATGACCCTCACGGGTTCGGCTACGTGGCCGACTCCTTCGGCAACGGCACCTCCGCCCTCCCCCATGGAATCGGTACGGTGATGTCCACGAATGGGGTTGCGTACCGCATGGAGGGCTTTTCCCGGCCCGCAGGATACTTGAACGTTGTTGGCCGACGCCTGAAGGCCGACGCGGGCGAATCGACGACTAACGCCGACCGGGCACTGAGAGAGACCGCCGCCACCGTCGCTGCGTTCTACGAGGTGGCGCCGAACGATCCCGACCCGCCGCCCGAACCGAAACCCGACCCCCCCCAACCCGACCCGCCGCCGAAAGACCCCGGCCCGGCGCCAACCGGCAGTGAACCGTGTGTCGCGACCGATGGAACGATGTTCTGCCACGCTACGGAGTTCGGCCCGCTCTTCGGGGTGCAGTTCTTCCATGAGGGCGAGTGGAGGTTTGCGGAAATCGCAGTCAGCAGCGGCGACAGCGCGGTCTTCCACTTCTTCGGCCCCGACAACCTGGAAGTCTTCGCCAAGGTGCTGAACGGCTGCGCGATCGACGGCACGGTGTGGGTCTACGCTTCAGGCCTGACCGACTTGCCGATCGTCCTGTATGTCTGGCCCGAAGGCGGCGGCGGGCAGTCCGAACCGTTCCAGATCCCCGACGGCGCCGTGCTGCGCCCACGGAACGGCGGCCGGCTGAACTGGTGCTGACGGCACACCACCATGAACGAAGCCGCCTTCTCAGGACAGGCCGCCCCGAAAGAGAACGATCAGTAAGGAGACCTTAGTTCCTGTCGCGGCGCGACGCTTTTCGCCGCTTCAGACCGGGGCGTCCCGGAAGAGGATCATCACCAGGGACACGGTCGTGCCGGCGTAGAGCGTCACGCCCACTCCCATGAACCAGAGGATGAGCTTGAGCCGGCTGTCCAGACCGTCGAACTTGGCGTCGACCCTCTCGAACCTGGCGTTCATCTCGTCCCTGACGCCGTCGAATCTCGTGTTGACCGCGTCTCTGAGGCCGTCGATGCGAGTGTGAACGGCGGCGATCTCCCCCCGCATCTCGGTACGGAAGGCACCGGCCTCTGTGCGCAGTAAAGCGATCTCACTCTTGACGCGCTCCTCGGACGCCTTCAGCCCGGCCATGTCCGCGCTGAGCGCACGGCGTTCGGACCCGGTCACGTCGACCAGCGCCTGGACCTGTTCGTCGCCGAAACCGGCCTCCTTGAGGCGTCGTCTCGTCATGGCGTTGTCGGACTCTACTACTCCTGTCGCTTCCTGCATGACCTGGACCTCCTGCGGTGACGGGCGCCCGGCGCTGTTCGGGCTCTACAGGATCCAGACGAGTTCGGGCTTCCGTTCTTCGCGCCGGATGCCGGCGAGGGCGCCGGCGCTCCCGGTTTCCGCCGCGCAGACGCCTACGAACCGCCGGCGTAGCGCCGGCTGATCGCGGCCTGCCGCGCCGCGATGATCCGCGCGCGTTCCTCGGGAGCGACTCTCGTCGTTTCGGCGGGCAGGTGCTGATCCGGCTCGTCCAGCTTGATCACCTGGGCCGAGAGCCCGGTCGGATACTCGCTGCAGTACGTCCAACGGGCGCAGAGCGACCCCTCGGCCCAGCCGGCGGTATCCAGCCAGTTCTGGACGCCGGGATCCCGGCGGCTATCGTCGACCGGAACTGGGGATTCGCGGTCAATGCCTGGGGTTACGAGCCACCGAAGCAACGATCGACGAAGACGAAGCGAGAGGAGACAAACCCATGATTCAGGCTGAAGAACGCAGCGACATCACCCCGCTCTGCCCGCACTGCGAGCATCCCGTGAGCATCTACTTTCGGGAGATCTCGGGATTCCTGGGCAAGCGCTACCTCTACTTCTGCGCGCATTGCAAGAAGGTGCTCGGCGTCTCGCACCGCAAGGGCTTCTTCATGGGGTAGGACTGCTCAGTCGATACGCAGGCGGTCGAACTCGGCCCAGGCGGACATGTCCGACAGAACGACCTGATCGCCGGGAACCAGCCCCTCGACGATCTCGATCGTGTTCGCCGAGATTCTGCCCAGGAGCACACGGGTTCGGGTGGCGCCGTTCCCTTCGCCGTCCAGACGGAAGAGACCGACTTCGCTCTCCTCCTGACCGACGACAGGCCGACCGACGAAGACCACATCCTCGAGCCGTTCCAACTCGATCGTGCCGGCCACGGTCAGGTCCGGTCGCGCCCCGCGCGGCAGGTCGCCTTCCAACGCGACATCGACTGTCACGGTCCCTTCCTCAACCGCCGGATCGATCCGTGCGACCCGGCCGGCGACGATCCCGTTTCGCGTGTCGACCGATGCCACCTGTCCGATCTGGACGTCCTTCGCCTGGGTCTCGGCGATCCGCAGTTCGGCCTTCAGCGCTGTCGGGTCGCCGACCCGGGCCAGACTGGTGCCCGCGGAGACCCGCTGCCCCTCCTCGACCGGCACCTGCTGGAGAACGCCGTGCATCCCGGCCCGGACCTGCAGGGCCGCGACCTGATCCAGCCGGAGCTGCCAGAGAGCGCGTAGACGATCCACCTCCGCCCGCTCGACGGCGAGCTTGGCGGCCTTCGTCGTTTCCGCGATACCGAGACGCTCCTCCTCCAGCGCGAAGCGCGTTTCGTGTTCCCGCTTCGACGCCTGCGCCCGCTGGAGTTCGATGGCCGACGCCAGACCGTCCTTCGCCAGTTCGGCGTCGGCGTCCGCCTCGAGCCGGGCCACGACGAGCGCGGCCTCAACGCTCGCGAGCCCGGCCTTCTGCATCAGCAGCTCGCTCTCCAGCTCGACCTTGCGGTTCTCGTAGCGCGCCTCGGCGGCGCGCAGGTTCAACTCGGCCTCCCGCGCCTGGTGCTCGAGCTCCGGGTTGCTGAGCTCGACGATCACCGAGTCGGGCGTGACATCGGCGCCGGGATCGAGAACGATTCTCTCGACGGTGCCTTCCGTCGTCGCCGGGATCCACCGGATCTTCTCCGGCACCAGCGTTCCCCGGCCCCGGACTTCCCGCACCATAGGCCCCCGCCGCACCGTGTCGACGTAGAGGGCGTCGCGGTCGACGCGCGGCGCCGACGGCTGGACCTGCTGCAAGCCGAGCGTAACCAGCACGAACAGAACGCCCCCGAGAGAGAAGTAGGTCACCCGGCGGACCTTCTTCTTTCGCGCCAGGTCCGGCCGCGCAATGTCCATTCCTCCTGCCGGATCGGGCACGTCGTTCAGTCCGTGGCCCGCCCGTCGAACAGGTGGATCTCACGCTCCGCATAGTCGGCGTAGCGGGGGTCGTGGGTCACCATGCAGATCGTCGATCCTTCCTCGTGCAGCGTCCGCAGCAGGTCCATCACCGCCCCGCCGTTCTTCGAGTCGAGGTTGCCGGTCGGCTCGTCGGCGAGCAGGATGGACGGCTGGCCGGCGACGGCGCGGGCGACTGCCACCCGCTGCTGCTGCCCACCGGAGAGTTGGCTCGGCAGGTGCTTCGCCCGCGGCGCCATCTCCACCTTCTCCAGTGCCTGGTTGACCAGCTCGCGCCGCTCCCTCGGCCGGATTCCCCGGTAGGTGAGCGGAAGCTCGACGTTCTCGTAGACGCTCAGATCGCCGATCAGATTGAAGTTCTGGAAGATGAAGCCGATCTCCCGGTTGCGGATTCGCGCTCGCTCCGACTGCCGGAGCTGCGCGACCGGGTAGCCGTTCAGCGTGTAGTCCCCGGCCGTCGGCGTATCGAGCAGGCCGAGGATCGACAGCAGGGTCGACTTGCCGCATCCGGACGGCCCGGACACGGCCACGTACTCCCCGGAGTCGATGTCCAGGGTGACGCCATCGAGCGCGTGGGTTTCGATCTCGTCCGTGTAGAAGACCTTGGTGACGTTGTCCAGATGAATCAGCGGTTTCATGGTGTAGACAATCTACGTCATATGGAGTAGCTTGTCTACACCATGACGCCAGCGAGTCCCCGCAACCAGCTTCTCTACGGCACGCTGGACCTGCTCATCCTGCGTACCCTCGTCTACGGACAAGCGCACGGCCACGCGATCGCCGGGCACATCCAGCGCGTGTCGGAAGATGCGCTCCGCATCGAGACCGGCTCGCTGTATCCCGCCCTGCACCGTCTGGAGGCGCGCGGCTGGATCGCGGCGAAGTGGAAGACCTCCGACAAGGGCAAACGCGCCAGGTACTACCGGCTCACCCGGACTGGCCGGCGCCAGCTCGTCGTCGAGCAGTCAAGGTGGCAGCAGCTCTCGGTCGCCGTGACGAGGGTGCTTCGTCCGGCGGACTGAGCCGGGAGTCCAAGGCGATGCTGCGGCTGCTCTACAACCGTCTGCGCTCCATCTGGCACAGGCCGCAGAAGGACGCCGAGCTGGACGAGGAGATCCGCTTCCACCTCGCCGCAGAAGCGGAAGAACGGATCGACGCCGGCCTCGCTCCCGGACAGGCGCGCGCCGAGGCACAGCGCGACTTCGGCAACGTCCTGCTGACGCGTGAGCTGACCCGCGAGGCCTGGGGCTGGGCGCCCGCGGAGCGCCTCCTCAAGGACATCGGCTCCGCGTTCCGGATGATGCGGCGCAACACCGGCTACACCTGCGCCGTCGTCCTCACGCTGGCACTCGGCATCGGACTCAACGCCCCGATGTACGAAATGCTGTCGCGCCTCTTTCTTCAAGCTCCACCTCGCATCGAGGACCCGAAGGGCGTTCATCGCCTCTGGCTGAGCGAGCGCGACGACTCGGACGAGCGCGGGGTCTTTACTGGCCCGGCGATTGCGTGGGACGCGATGCAGTGGCCCGAGTTCAGCGCCTTGACCGCCAATAGCGCACGCACTGGCGCGGTCGCGGGATACACGGCACCCCGGTTCATGCCGAACGGACGTGGCCAGACCGCCGAGAACCTCAGGGTTTCCTGGGTCACGGGAGAGTTCCTGGATCTCCTGGGTGTAGAGCCCACCATGGGTCGGCTGATCGGCCCGGAGGACGACAACCCGGCGGCGGTGCCTGTCGCCGTCGTCAGCGACGGTTACCAGCGAGAGAGGTTCACCAGTCCGCAGGAAGCACTCGGCGCGACACTCGAATTCGACGACGTCACCTACGTCGTCGTCGGCGTGTTGCCACCCGGCTTCTCCGGACCGGATCCGGACAGGGCCGACGTCTGGCTCCCCCTGGAACCGGCCGTAACGGCCGTCCGTGGCGACCGCTGGCGCAACTTCGGAACTGGCTTCTATCTCACCGCGTTGGCCCGGCTGCCGCGTGGTCTGACCCTCCAGGCCGCCGGCGCCGCGGCGACCGCCGCGGTCCGAGCGGCACGCGCAGACTCGCCTTTCGGGGGTTCGCAGGACCCCGAGGCGGCCGTAGTGCTGGGCTCCATCCTGAGAACCCGAGGTCCCTCCTTGCCGTCCGGCGAAACTCGCCTTGCACTGGTCGTAGGCGGCGTCACTCTGCTCGTGCTTCTCATTGCGACCGTCAACATGTCCAACCTCCTGTTGGTGCGGGTGGCGGCGCGCCGCCGAGAACTGGCGGTGCGCTACGCGCTCGGCGCCGGCAGATGGGGAGTCGGACGCCTCCTGGCGATAGAGAGTCTCGTGCTCGCCGCGGTCTCCGGCGCCGTGGCGCTCGCCGTCGCCGCGGCTGCGGGCCGCATCCTGCGCCTCACGCTGCTGCCGGGACATCGGGGGGCCGTGGACGCGCTGAACGTCACGGCTGTCGGCTTCACGGCCATCGCCGTGCTTGCGGTCGGCCTCGGCGCGACCATTGCGCCCGCCGTGTACGCGGCGAAGAGCCGGCGGGTCGAGAGGCTCGACAGCTCTCGAGGTGCCCGCGCGCTCGGTACGCCGGTCCGCACCAGTCTGATCGTCGTGCAGGCCGCGCTATCGCTGGTGCTGCTCAGTGGAACCGCCGTCTTCTACCGCTCGTTCGAAGCGGCGCGTCAGGTGGACGTCGGCTATGCGAAGGAGCACCTCATCACGGTGGACCTGGCGGGCTTTCGGTTCACCGGACCGCTCGATGAGACCACGATCAACGCGCTGGAAGGCCGCCTCCGGCTACTACCGGAAGTCCTGGATGTCGCCCAGG
Source organism: Candidatus Multivorans sp. (assembly GCA_965220845.1). Classification (GTDB taxonomy): domain Bacteria; phylum Acidobacteriota; class Thermoanaerobaculia; order Multivoradales; family Multivoraceae; genus Multivorans. The sequence continues at coordinate 398,443 of CBDCRA010000005.1, read as the reverse complement.
GAACGAACTCACCAATGTGGGGCCAGGCCGCGATGCCGGGACCACGGGTCGAAGGGCTGGACCGCCTGCCCTTCACCGAGGGCCCCTATGTAAGCCTCACGACGCCCAACTTCTTCCGCGTGGCGGGCCTGGCGGTTCTGGAGGGTCGTGGCTTCACCGAGTGGGATCGCGCGGGGACTCAGAGGGTCGCGGTCGTCGACACGACGTTCGCTCGCCGCGTCTGGCCCGGCAGGAGCGCCGTGGGCCGGTGCCTCTTCTTCGGCGGCCCCACCGCAGACTGCACGACGGTGGTCGGGGTCGTTGAATCCGCCCTCGACCGGGGCCTGTTGGACGTTGACCGCACTGCCGTCTACTACCTGCCCATCCCCCAGGTTTCGCCGAACACCATTCAGGCGAGCTTCGTGAACAACATGCGGACCTTGATCGTGCGGACTCGCGGGAACCCCGGGCGAGTCGTGCAGCCAACGCTGCTCGCCCTGGCGGACTTGTTCCCCGACCTCCCACGCGACAATGTGCGAAGCCTCGAGACTGTCTTCGCGCCCCGGATCCGTACATGGACCATCGGCACCTCGCTGTTTGGCGCCGCCGCGCTCCTGGCGGTGCTGCTCGCCGCGACCGGGCTCTATGCCGTCATCGCCTTTGGCGTTCGCCAACGCGAACTGGAGTTCGGCATCCGGCGCGCCCTGGGCGCCAGGGCGTCGCGCCTCCTGCGCATGGTGCTCGCGCGAGGGTTCTCCGTGGCGGCGGCCGGCGTCGCGGCCGGTGTGCTCGCCGCGCTCTGGGCCGGCAGGTTCGTCGAGCCGCTGCTCTTCGACGGCCGGACTCCCCGCGACCCGCTGGCGTTCGCCGTCGCGGCGCTGGTGCTCCTGGCAATCGCCGGGATGGCCTCGTACCTGCCGGCCCGACGTGCCTCTCGCGCTGACCCCCGTCAGGCTCTGGAAGCCGAGTAGCACCGCCACATCGGATGCTGAAGCAGTTCATGTTTCGCCTGCGTTCGAGCTGGAAGCGCCGCCAGCGGGACGCCGAGCTCGACGAGGAGATCCGCTTCCATCTCGCCGAGGAAACGGAAGAGGGAATCCAGGCAGGCCTGCCTCCTGAACAGGCGCGCACGGCCGCGCGGCGCGACTTCGGCAACGTCACGCTCACACGCGAACTGACCCGCGAAGCCTGGGGCTGGGCGCCCGTGGAGCGAATCCTCCGGGACGGCCGGGCCGCGTTCCGGATGATGCGACGCAACACCGGCTACACCTGCGCCGTCGTCCTCACCCTGGCGCTCGGCATCGGACTGAACGCCCCGATGTACGAGATGCTGTCCCGCCTCTTTCTCCAGGCGCCACCTCACATCGAGAACCCGGATCGCGTCCATCGCCTCTGGGTCCGCGAGCGCATTGATCCAGTCGGTCTCGGCGCCTCCACCGGACGAACCTGGGTCGTCGATGCGATGCAATGGCTCGACCTCACGGCCCTGACCGCCGACAACGCACTCATCGACGGCGTCGCGGGTCACAGAGTCTCGTCAAGGACGAACGGCCGCGGTCAACGCGCCGAGAGCCTCACGGTCTCCTGGGTCACGAGAGAGTTCCTCGACTTCCTTGGCGTGGCTCCGGCGGTCGGACGGACGATCGCTGCCGCGGACCACGACCTGGCGGCGCAACCCGTCGCCGTGATCAGCGACGGCTACCGGCGGCAACGGTTCGGCCGCGCGGAGGAAGCGCTCGGCGCGACACTCAGCTTCGACGACCTCACCTACGTCGTCGTCGGCGTGCTGCCGCCCGGCTTCACCGGGCCTCGCTCGAACGCGGTCGACGTCTGGCTGCCCCTCGAACACGCGGCAACGGCCAGCCGGGGGAACAGCTGGAGACGGTACGGAACCACCTTTTACGTCACGCCATTCGTACGGCTGGCGCCGGGGGCGACGGAGGAGGCCGCGGCCGCCGTGGCGACGGCCGCCGTCCGGGCGGCACGCGCCGGCTCGCGGTTCCCGGACTCCCTCGACGCGGACGCGACCGTCGCCCTGGGTCCGATCCTCCGAACCCGCGGCCCCACTACGCTGCGGCGCCACATGCGCCTGCCGCTGGTCGCGGGCGGGATCACCTTCGTCGTGCTCCTCATCGCGGCCGTCAACATGTCGAACCTGCTGATGCTGCGGGTCGCCGCCAGGCGACGCGAGCTGGCGGTGCGCTACGCGCTCGGCCTGGGAAGATGGGGAATCGGACGTCTCCTGGTGACGGAGAGTCTGGTACTCGGCGGCCTCTCCGGTGTTGTTGCGCTGGCCGTTGCGGCGATTACCGGCGGCTCCCTTCGGCGCACGCTCCTGCCGAGCTACCAGTGGGCCGAGAATCCGCTGGGCGCCACGGCGGTCGGTTTCACCGGAATCGCCGTGCTCGGGGTCGGCCTTGCCGCGGCGCTGGCCCCTGCCGTGTACGCGGCAGGTAGCCGGGGGATCGAGAAGCTCGACACCTCGCGGGGCGCCAGCGCGCTCGGAGCGCCCGTCCGCACCGGCCTGATCGTGGTCCAGGCCGCGCTGTCGCTGGTCCTGCTCAGCGGGACGGCCGTCTTCTACCGTTCCTTCGAAGCGGCGCGTCAACTGGATGTCGGCTACGCGAAGGAGCACCTGCTCACGGTTACCCTGGGGAGCATCCACGGCGACACCCGCCTGGACGGTCTGGACGGTCTGCCGCTCGACGAGAGCGCTATCCATGCCATGGAGGCCCGGGTAAGGGACCTGCCGGAGGTGCTGGATGTCGCGCAGGGGACGAGTTCACCGATGGGGGGAAGCGGCGCGGCATACGGGGAGCTTCGAATCGAGGGGTTCGACCGCCCGCCTTTCCGCGACCGGCCCCATGTGAATCTCACGACGCCCAACTTCTTCCGGGTGGCCGGCCTGGACGTGCGAGAAGGTCGCGGTTTCGACCAGTGGGACCGGGAAGGGGCGCAGAAGGTCGCGGTGGTCGACACGTCGTTCGCGGAGCAGGCCTGGCCCGGCCGGAGCGCCGTCGGTCAATGCCTGTTCGTCGGCAACGCCGCCGACTGCACGACGGTCGTCGGCGTGGTCGAATCGACAAGGAACTGGGGTCTCGAGGCCACCTACCCCGTCTACTACCTGCCCATCTCGCAGGCGTCTTCCGACTCCGCACTGGCCGGATGGCGGAGCCTTCAGCGCTCGCTGATCGTCCGCACCGCCTCGAGCCCCGCGCGGGTCGAGGCGCCGGTGCTTGGCGCTTTGGCCGAGCTGTTCCCGGAACTGCCGGGTAGCCACGTCCAGGACCTCTCCTCGACCTTCGAGAGGCGAATCCGCACCTGGAGTATCGGCACCCGGCTCTTCGGCGCCTCCGCGGCGCTGGCAGTCCTGCTGGCCGCCGTCGGGCTGTACTCGGTCATCGCGTTCGGCGTGCGCCAGCGCGAGCTGGAGTTCGGCATCCGGCGCGCTTTGGGGGCCAGGCCGTCGCGCCTCCTGCGCATGGTGCTGACACGCGGCGTCTCGCTCGCCACGGCCGGCGTCGTCGCCGGCGCACTCACCGCGCTCTGGGCCAGCCGCTTCGTGGAACCGCTGCTCTTCGACGGCCGAACTCCCCGCGACCCACTGGCGTTCGCTGTCGCGGCGCTGGTGCTCCTGGCCGTGGCCGTCAGCGCGTCATTCCTGCCGGCCCGCCGCGCCGCCCGTGCCGACCCCCGTCAGGCGCTGGAGGCGGAGTAGCCACCTGCGCGCGTCGGGACGCACCGAATCACGGCAGGTCGGCCACCCACATCTTCGCCTGCGCGCCGCGGCCGGTCGCGGAACCGCCGGCGGCGTAGAGCTTGCCGCCGATGATCGCGGCGGCGGGCGACGAGAGCGGCATCGGCAGCTTGCCGAGGAGTTCCCACTCGCCTCCGGGTTCGAGCACCAGGATGTCCGGGTCGATCGACTTCGTGCCGCCGGCAGGCGTCGTGTGGCCGCCGACCATGACGATCCGGCCCTCGTGGAGGAAGGTGCCGGCCTCTCCGTGGGAGTGTCCCTTCGGCAGATCGGGGCCTCGGCCCCAGGTATCCGTGGCGGCGTCGTAGATGTCGACGCGAGCCTGGTCGAGCTGCTGGCTGTCGTGGTTGTACTGGCCGCCGACCGCGTAGATGCGGCTGCCGATTGCGACCGCCGAGAACTGGTTGCGCGGGTCGGGCATCGGCGAGGCGTCCTGCCAGTTCGCCGAACCGGCGGCCCAGTCGTCCAGGTCGAGGACCCAGTGGTCGGCGGCGTCCGTGTCGCGGTCGGCCTTCAGGCCGCCGAAGTAGTGCAGCTTCCGTCCGACCAGCGCCAGTCCGCCGCCGGCGCGCGGCTCCGGGAGCAACGGTGCCGCCGTGTACCGGTCCATTTCCAGGTCGTAGCTCCAGACCTCGGCGATCGCGTGGCCCTTGTAGCCGTCCTTGAAGCCGCCGGCGAACCACACGATACGGCCGTCGAGCACGGCGTTCAGGTGCGACACCGCGCTCGGCATGTCCTGGATCCGCGTCCAGCTCCCGTCCGCCGGGTCGTAGACGTACACCCGTTTGCTCGAGCGGACCGGGCCCTCGTAGCCGCCGAACAGGTAGAACTTGCCGTCGATCACGGTCGTCGCGGCTTCCCACTTGCCGGCCGGCATGTCGGGGAGTTCCTGCCAGACCAGGTCCTGGGCGATGAGGGGCGGCGTCGAGAGGGTGAGTGCTGCCGCGAGAACGGCAAAGGCGGTTCCTCCCGCCCTGGCGCGGGGATGCTGGATCGGACCTGTCTTGGGGAACTGCAAGTCAGCTCGGACTGTAGCAATGGCCGGGAGGCGCAACTGCGACACGGCTCGTGCTCGCCGCTTCGCGGCATCGCGCGATCCCTCAGAGAGCCGGCGGGGACGCCGGCGCACCCAGTATCAACCGCGGAGTTCCCGTGCCAGTTCGGCGGCTTCGTCCAGCAGCGTCCGCATGCCGGCGCCTTCCAGCCAGTCGACCCGGAACGACCGATAGCTGGCCTCCGCGCGAGCCGCGTTGAGTCGAGTCAACTCCAGTAACCCGGACTCGTTCGCAGTCGTAGCGGCTTCGACGTAGACCCTCAGCAGATCACCGAGGACGTTCGCGTCGTTCAGGGTGCCGAGCACGTCCTGCAGGCGCTTGCAGCGCTCCACTGCCGAGACGGCAACGTCAGATTCAGCCCTTACAGGTTCGACCAGGTAGCGGAGGCGCTTGGCGGCGATGCGTACCCTGTGAGGGCCGCGCTTCCGGTCGTCGCCCAGGCCGTCGACGCAAAGCTCCAGCCTGTATGCGATCCGCTCCAGCCGTTCGGCCAGCATCTGGGGGTACGGCGGGCCAACGCCCTCTGCCGGCACCGGCCCCTCCAGGCGCGACTCGGAGCCGGCCGCCCACTCGATGAACTCGGCACAGACAGCCTGGTGTGCGTCGCCTGCCGGCGCGGCCGCTTCCGAACGAAGCCGCGCCTCGACCCACTCGTAGCCGGGCCGGTGTTCCGGCGCCAACTCATCGACCTGTTCCTCCAGCCACTCGAGTGCGACTTCGGCATCGCGGCTGGAACCCGTCCGTTTCTGGAACCCGGCGAGCGTCCGCCGGTCCCGCTTCGTGACCACGCCTCGGAGCAGCCCCTTCCACGCGCTCAGCGTGCTCCGTAGCCGCCGGTTCGAGACCCTGAAGTCGTGCAGGCCCTCGGCGTCCTCCGGGTCGAGGCAACGGGGTGCGGCTTCACGGGCCTGGGCCACGAAATCGAGTGCAATCAGGCGAACAGCGTCCTCCGCGTCCCGCCGCAGCAGATCGCCCGGAAGAGGCATTCCGTCAGTATTGCCGACCCACCAAGGGAGGGCCAGCGCGCCTAACCGGTAGTGCGCGGGAGGATACGGAACAGGCCGTAGCCCGCCAGCAGGGCCGCGGTGCCGAACGCGGCGGCCTCCAGCCCCCGGCCGTAGAGGGCCATTCCAGTCCCGAACAGAGCGGCGTACACGGCAACGCAGCCGAGCATCCAGGTGAGCAGCGCCGCCGTGGCGCCGCCGGGTTCGTCCGGCCGCGTCTCGACGACCTTCCGCCAACCGGCGGCGAACGGACGGACGCGGTCGTAGAACGACTGCAGAACCGCCGTCTCGGTCGGCCGGGTCGCCAGCGTCACGCCGAACCAGACCGCGGTCGTCAGAGCGACACCGAACAGGAGCTGAACCGCGGCCGAGGGCAAGGGCAGTCCCGCCGCCTCATGGCCGAACTGGAACCAAACGGCGACCCCGAACGAGATGACCATCGCCGAGATCTCCGACCACGCGTTGATCCGCCACCAGAACCAGCGCAGCAGGAAGATCAGCCCGGTACCGGCGCCGATCTGGAGCAGGATCTGGAACGCCTGCATCGCGTTCTCGAGCCACAGGGCCACCACCGCCGCCAGGGCGACCAGGGCGATCGTCGACAGCCGGGCGACCAGGACATAGTGCGACTCGCCGCGGCCGGGTCGGACGAAGCGGCGGTAGACGTCGTCCACGATGTAGGAGGCGCCCCAGTTGAGGTGCGTCGAGATGGTCGACATCAGCGCCGCCGCCAGCGAGGCGACGACCAGGCCGAGCAGGCCGTGCGGCAGGAAGACGAGCATCGCCGGGTAGGCCAGGTCGTGGCGAATGATCGACGGGTCGAGGTGCGGGAAGGCTTCGGCGATCGAGTCCAGCGTCGGATAGACGACGAGCGACGCCAGAGCGACCAGGATCCACGGCCACGGCCGTAGCGCGTAGTGGGCGATGTTGAACCACAGGGTGGCGCCCATGGAGTCCCGCTCGCTCCTGGCGGCGAGCATGCGCTGTGCCGCGTAGCCGCCGCCGCCCGGTTCGGCGCCCGGGTACCACGTGGACCACCACTGGACGGCGATCGGTATCAGGAAGACGGTGGCCGCGGTCTCCCAGTCGGCGAAGTCGGGCAGCAGGGCGAGGCGCGCGGCGATGTCGGGGTTCGAGACGAGTCCCGAGAGACCGCCGACGGCAGGATGCGCCAGCGCGTACCAGGCCGCCGCGACCGAGCCCACCATGGCGATCACGAACAGCATGAGGTCCGTGACGACGACGCCCCAGAGGCCGGAGGTGGCCGAGTACGCCGCCGTGACGGCGGCCGCCACGAGCACCGTCGTGTACTTGTCCGCGCCGAGCAGGACGCCGCCGATCTTGATGCCGGCGAGCAACACCGCCGCCATGATCATCACGTTGAAGAAGACGCCCAGGTAGACGGCCCGGAAGCCGCGCAGGAACACTGCGGCCCGCCCCGAGTAACGAAGCTCGTAGAAGCCGATGTCGGTGAACACGCCGGAACGCCGCCAGAGCTTGGCGTAGAAGAACGTCGTGCACATCCCGGTGATCAGGAACGCCCACCACATCCAGTTGCCGGAGACGCCGCCGTTCCGCACCAGGTCCGTCACGAGGTTCGGCGTGTCGGTCGAGAAGGTCGTCGCGACCATCGACGTCCCGAGCAGCCACCACGGCAGGTTCCGCCCGGCGAGGAAGAACTGCCCGGTGCCCGTGCCGGCCCGCCGGGCGAAGACGAGGCCGACCCCGAGAGCGAGCGCGCCGTAGGCGGCGAGGACGGTCCAGTCGAGGCCGTTCAGCCTCAAGCGGGTCTCCGGGACGCGCGGTCCGCAAACCAGTCGCCGAGGTCGGCCGGGTAGTCGCCGGCTTCGACGCATTGCTGAAGTGTGGAAGCAACCGGGGGCAGGTCGCCGAGGTAGGTCAGGCCGGCGGTGTGCTGGGACATGGGAAGGAGGCGGACGGCTGCGGAACCTTGGCCGATCAGGTCACCTACCACCTCGCTGAGCAGGAACTCGTTCTGCAGGGGATCGTCGAGGTTCGCGTGGAAGTCCGCGAACGCGGCTTCGAGGAGGCCGAAGATCGACGGCTGGAAGGCCCAGAGGTTCATCGAGCAGGGGCAGTCGGAGGCCAGCGGTCGAGCTTCTCCCTCGCCGTCGCGACCGGCCAGACCCGCATCCGTCTCCCGTACGTCGTACACCTCGTCGATTCCCTTTAGCGTCGCTTCCGGGCCGGCCGTGAGGATGCCCCGGTTGACGCCGCTGGTGCGGGAGACGTCGGTGCGGTGGAGTTCGTACGCCGCCAGAAAGTGCGAGTCGTCGCCGCCGTCCAGCAACTCGGCGACCCGCCGGCCGAACGACTCGATCGCTCGCGCCCCGTAGAAGTCGTCCGCGTTGACGACCAGGAACGGTTCGTCGATCTTGTGGCGCAGCGCAAGCACGGCATGGCCCGTGCCCCACGGCTTCGCTCTCCCGGCCGGCGGTGACGCGCCGTCTGGCAGGTCGTCCAGGCTCTGGATCACATGGTCGACGGGAACCGCCCCGCCGGCCTTCTCGGCGGCCCGGGTCATGAGCTGGTCGTTCCAGTCCGCCGACGTCACGAAGACGACCTTCCCGCAGCCGGCGCGGACGGCATCGCAGATCGCGTACTCGAACAGCACCTCGCCGTTCGGGCCGACCGGCTCGAGCGTCTTTGGGCGGCCGAACCTCGCCGAGCGGCCGGCGGCGAGAATCGCCAGGGTCAGTCCGCGGCTCAAGCGGCTCGATGCCTTTCGACTACGGCCATGTCGAGTTCGACCCCCAGCCCGGGCCCGGTCGGCGGTTCGATGAAGCCGTTCTCGAACCTGATCGGCTCGACGAAGATGTCGCTGTGCAGATCGTTCGTGTTGAACTCCTGGATCAGGAAGTTCGGCGAGCAGGTGTCGAGTTGTATCGCCGCCGAGGCCGCGACCGGGCCGCAGTACATGTGCGGTGCGATCATCGCGTAACGGGTCTCGGCCATGCCGGCAATCTTCTTCGCCACCAGGAGGCCGCCGCACTGGCCGACATCGAGCTGGATGATCTGGGCCGCCTGCTTCTCCAGCACTTCCGCGAACTCGAACATGTTGACCAGGCGCTCGCCGGTCGCGATGGGGATGTTCGTGTGCGCCGCCACGCGGGCGAGTTCGTCGACGTTCTCGGGCGGCACCGGCTCCTCGAAGAAGAACGGGTCGAACTCCTCCAGGATGTCGGCCACGCGAATCGCCACCGCGGTCGAGAACTGGCCGTGGGTGCCGATGCCGATCTCCAGCTCGTCGCCGACGGCGTCCCGCATGGCGCGGAAGATGGTCGCGACGTGGCGGATCGTCTTCAGCGAGTAGTCCCGCGGCGGCCCGGTGATCGGCGAGAACGGGTCGAGCTTGCAGCAGGTGATGCCGCGGTCGACCAGCTCCCGCGCCCGTTCGCCGGCCAGGGACGGGTTGTCCCAGATGCCGGAGCTGTTCAGGTAGGCGTAGGCGCGGAGCTTGTCGTGGTACCTGCCGCCAAGCAGGTTGTAGACCGGCTGGTTCGTCGCCTTGCCGATCAGGTCCCAACAGGCCATCTCGATCGCGGAGAACGCGGGCACGCCGTACAGCCCGGGGTGGCTGTAGTCGTGGAGCGTCGTCTTCATCCGCTGCCAGATCTTCTCCACGTCGAACGGGCTCTGTCCGACGACGAAGCGGTCGAACAGGTCGTTCAGCAGTTCGATCTGCGGCTTCAGATTCACAGCGCCACCGGAAACGCGCTCGCCCAGGCCGACCAGGCCCTCGTCCGTCCTGAGCTGGATGAACAGCCACTTGCGGTGTCCGATCGGCGGGTCGATGTTGTCGATCAGGATCGTCTCGAGCTCGGTGATCTTCATCTTCGACGCCTCGGAGTGTTGAGCCAGCGCGGCGGCCGCCTGCCGGGCCGCGGTCAGGCCGGCGCCGAGGCCGGCCGCCGCGATTCCCGCGCTGGAAAGGAAGCCGCGTCTCGTGATCATTGCAGGTGGTCTGACTCTACGCGCAGCGCAATGACAGCACTGCGTGCTAGCATCCGTCTCGCGATGAGTTCCGTCATCACCGTGCGCGACATCGACCCGGGGGACAAGGCCTGGCTGAGACAGGAAGCCAGCCACGTCGGCCTCTCGATGGAAGAGTACGTCCGCCGCCTGATCCACGAGAAACGCGAGAAGACGCAACGGCGCCCCAAGCCTTCCGAGGTGTTCAGGACGCACTTCGGCCCGGAGCGCGGGGTCGAACTGCCGCCGCGCGGGCGGTACCGGCACAAGCCGGTCCGCTTCGCCGACGACGGTGAGGCGTGAGCCCGCCCATCGCGTGGCTTCTCGACACGAACGTCGTGTCGGAGATGATGCGCCCGCATCCTGAACCGCGCGTATCGGAGTTCCTGGACAGGATCGCCCCGGAGGGAATGGGACTCTCGCCCATCACCGTCTGGGAGATCCTCGACGGTATCGGGCGACTCGATTCCGGAAAGCGGCGCGAGAACCTTGCCGCCCGGTTTCAGAACGTCCTGTCTCCGAGCGGATCGGCGGCAAGTCCTGGGAGGAAGGCGCGAGAACCTTGCCGCCCGGTTTCAGAACGTCCTGGACGAGTGCTTCGAGCAGAGGATACTCAGTTGGACCGTCGACGACGCCAGGGCGTGCGCGCGGATCATGGAAGAGAAGCGGCGAAGGGGCGAGCCGCTCGACGACCACATCCCGGACGCCTTTCTGGCCGGCGCTGCCGCGACTCGCGGCTTGACCGTTGTGACGAGGAACACGAGAGAGTTCCGCAACACCGGCGTGACGGTTGTCGATCCGTGGTCGGAAACCGCCACCTTACCCGTGTGACAAGACTCCACCGCAGGTCCCGACGAAGAGCGTGGACGGACTGAAGAACCGATCACTTCGCGCCTGCCTGGCGGACGACCCCATTGGTCCGTTCTGCCGGTACGGCCCTTTACCGCAATCGCGCCTTAGGCTCTCTAGTGATCGACAAAGAACGTCTTCTCCTGGCTCCTGCTGCTCCGAGCCCTTGAGTTCCGCCAGTCGTCCCTGCTGTACGCCACGGCGTATATCTTGATTGTCTCGCCAACGTCACCGTCCCAGCAGAAATCGAGCTTACCTCTGTAGAACCTCCAGCGTGGACGCTCGTACCAGCCGCTATCCGTTCCGCCACCACTGGCCGTCCATTCCACTCGAACACGCACGAACCGTGTATTCGACTCGTCGATGGTGATCGGAGCACACCAGTCGCCCGGCCCTCGCCGCTTCGTCCAGTGGGACGGGAACCTGAAGACGTGGTCCCCGATCACCGGCGCCGTAGGTACCACGTCAGGCGGTTCCGGTACCCGGAACGTAAGCAGATTCGACTCCGCGCGACCCTTGGAGTTGACAGCGACGACCTTGACATCGAACTTGTATCCCACACCTATCTTCTTGTGGCAATACACCCCCAGGCTTCCCGGATGGGTGCTGTTCTTGTTACCATAGTCCCAGTAATGTGGCCCCACCCAACTTACACGGACATCGAGTTTCTCCGTAGTGTTCCGGTTGGCCTCTATGTCAATACACCAGTCGAGCCAAGTGAAACGAGGCTTACTGAGAACTGGAGCCGTAGGCGGCGGGACAATCTTCGGCGCGATCACTTCCTCACTTGCCGTCTTGCCATCCTGGTTCAGGGACGACACCCACAGCACCAGCATGTTCTCGTCGTCCAGAGAAGTCACCCACCCTTCCCCGACGGTCCAACTGACGGTCGCTCGCTCCGTGTCAGCCGGGAGTCGCTTGTTCGGAAGAACCCGCGCTTCCGGCCCCTTGACGAACCTCGATCCCTTCCAGACCCTCTTGAATATTCCTCCACCCACAACGAATGCTGTCTCATCGTTGGAGTCGTCTCGCCACTCTAGATCGTAGGCCAGGGTATGGTAGGTCACGTTACTGTCTGTCGTGTACGCAACCGTCCTGGACGAGTCCGTGATTCGAAGATCCCGTGGAGCCTTCGACAGCCTGAACTGGTAGTCCGAGTACCTTTCGACCACCTGAGCGGCCTCGGGGATCGTCTGAACGGAGTGTGCCAGCCGCTTGTGGCCGAGGCGCCAGCGCGTGTCGGGCGGGTCGACCGAAGCCGGGAGGCCCCACTTCCCCGGCCTGAGCCTTACGGCCGCCGTGGAGAAGAAGGGGACACCGTGCCACACGCCACCGCTCGACCGGGGCTTGTACGCCATCACCGTGTAGGCACCCGGCTTGGACGCCGAGGGTATGGGGTCAAACGGGGAGGTCTTGTCGGTCGCCCAGGGGTTGGACAACCATCCGTACCCCGTGCGGCCGGCTCCGAACGCTGAACTTCGGTCGTTGGCGGTACCCGTTTCCACGTTGTGGTTCAGGCCGAGGTTGTGGCCGATCTCGTGGATGAATGTGCGCTTCGACCGACCCGGCGACGCTTGGTCGCAGTTGACGTCGGTGATGCTGAACGCGTACTGCACGTTCTCTTCAGCGGTTTCGCCCCGCAACAGGATCGGCGCTACGCCGCAGACGCCCAGAGCGTCGTAGATGCGGCTCTTGGTGATGATGTGGACAATGTCGGCGTTATGCTCGCGGCGTAAGGCATGGAGACGCGTCATGTGTTTTAGGGCCAGTTCGTAAGGTTCGCCGTTCAGGCCGTCGATGTTGTCGAAGAGGTCGCCGACGACGGCCACCGGTCGAACAACTGGCGCCACGAACCAGGAGTTACTCTCGAACGAGTTCTTCAGGACCAGGCTCGCATAGTCGACGATTGCCTGAACTTCCGCGTCCACAGAGGATTTCTCATCAAAGTACTTCTCGGCCTCTTTGCTCACGGAGATGACGATGTCGATCTCCGCGGGCGGCGCCAAGGGGTCGTACGCCGGAGACCCGACGCTGCTGGGCCGGCGGTCGCGCGTCGACGATGCCGCCGAGCCAAGCGGCAGGTGAGGCATGACAGGAGCCGACGGCGGCTTCGCGCCGCACCAGTGGGGCGGTTCGTCAGTCGAGTCGGCCGTGACGACGCCAGCGCCAGCTGAGTCGGCCCGAATCTCGTACCACCTGCCGCCGGAAAGATAGGTTCCGACTGTCCATCCGTTCTTTTCCGTGAGTACGACATGGGAGTGGTTGATCGGGAAGTGCCCCTCGGGACCGCCGTACCAGACGAAACCGTCCTCCCGCTCCTCGAAGCCCGTCTTTTGCACCCACTCCGTTCCGCCACCGAAAAGCGACGGGGCGCAATCCGCTCCGGCGCAGCGGCCAGGAGGGCCGGGGTCAGCCGGATCGCGACGGGTTCGAGTTCGGGGCCCATGTTGTCCTCGGTGCTCGCGAGGGCAACCGCGGGACGGGGAGCGCCGGGGGCCACCTCGAACAAAAGCTGGGCGGCCGAGGCCCCAGGCACCATGGCGGCGACGAACGCGGCGAGAAAGACCGGACAGTTCTTCAGGATCCTCACGATGGGCCTCCTTCCGGGCAACGAGATCAAGATCGGTTTGGAGAGCCTACGGAGCTGCCGATAGGCGAAGCTTGAGCCGGTTCTGACGCGGCGCTGATCCATGTTGATCAACCTTGATCAGGTTGCAGCGAAGGCCATGGTTCGTCCCCCGTTGGCCTCCGGGCGGCTATCATCCCCCGGTGACCTTCTACTTTGGCCCGTTCGTGCTGAAGCCCGAGCAATACGGTCTGGAGGTTGCCGGACAGTCGCGGCGGCTGCAGCCAAAGGTGTTCGAGCTGCTCGCGTTCCTCGTGGCCAACCGGGACCGCGTCGTGTCCAAGCAGGAGTTGCTGGAGAACATCTGGCACGGCGCATACGTGTCAGAGGCCGCGATCAGCCGCGCGGTCAGCGAGGCGCGGAAGATTCTCGCCGACGGCGGCGACGCAAACTGGATCACCACCCTTTACGGACGCGGATTCCGCTTCGTAGGACCGGTCATCGAAGATCTGACCGCGCCAGAGGAGACGACAGCGCCCGTCGCTTCGGCGCCACGGAAGGAGCGAGGCTTCTCTATCGCGGTCCTGCCGTTCGCCGACCGGAGCGTGCAGGGCGATCAGGACCACCTCTGCGGGGGAATGGCGGAGGAGATTCTCCTCCGTCTCGCCCACGTCGAGGGCCTCCGTGTCGCGGCGCGCGGCGTCTCCTTCCAGTACGACGCGCTGGCCGACCCACGCGAGGTGGGCCGGCGGGTCGGCACCGACCTGGTGCTTGCCGGAACCGTGCGCAAGGAAGGCGACGACCTGCGCATCGGCGTCGAAGTCACCGATGCCCGCACCGGGATCCAGGTCTGGTCCGAGCAGTGGCAGCGCCACTCCCAGCAGATCTTCGCGTTGCAGGATCAAACCGCGACCCTGATCGCGGAGAGGCTGGAACTTCGGCTCGCGCGGGACGCGCCACGACCCGAAGCACGGCGCACGGCCTCCGGACAGGCATACGACCTCTACCTGCGAGGCCGTAGTCTCTACCACCAGGCGCGAAAGAGGACCTACCACGAGGCACGCCGTCTCTTTGGGAACGCGATTGAACTGGATCCGGAGTACGCCCTGGCTTACGCGGCCTCCGCCCACTGCTCGGCTTACCTCTACTTGGCCCACGAGCCGAAGGCGGAGAACCTCGAACGTGCCGACGAATCGAGCGCACGCGCACTGGAGTTGGCGCCCGAAGTCGCCGAGGCGCATTCCGCCCGCGCGATGACGATGGCGCTGAGCACGGACGGGCGGTTCGAGGAGGCCGAGGTCCACTTCCGCCGCGCGCTGGAACTCGATCCCTCGAACTTCGAAGCGAACCACAACTTCGCCCGCCACCGCTTCGCGCAAGGTCATATGGAGGAAGCGGTGACGCTCTTCTTCCGAGCGATCGAAACGGATCCGACGGCATACGCGCCCTGCTCGATCGGCGCTGCCGCTCTGCACGCACTCGGCAGGAGGGCCGAAGAGGCTCGGCTGAACCAGCTAACCTTGACCAGGATACGAAGGCGGCTGCTGCGATTCGCCGACGACCAGCGCGCAATCTACCTGGGCGCGGTCGCCTTGGCGCGCGAGGGGAAGGCGGACCAGGCGCAAGACTGGGCGCGACGGGCGGAGGCTCTGGACCCGGAGGATCCGGTCGCACTCTACAACTTGGCTTGTGTGCACTGCTCGTGCGACGATGCGGAGAGTGGCCTGCGCGTCTTGGAAATGGCGATAAGGTACGGCTTCCCGCACCTCCGTTGGATCGAGAACGACGCCGACTTGGCCGTGCTGAAGGCGCATCCGCAGTACGAGGACATTGTGGCGCCGCTCAGGGATACTGCACGAACTGAGGGCTGAGGTCGCCGGTCGCACAGGCACCTCAAAGCCGCCTTCGGCGGCAGTGGGTCAGAGGTCCGCACACCCGGAGAGCCGCCCTCTTCGTGGCGGACTCCCTACCGCGACCAGCCGCCGGCTTGCACGCGTACGTCCGTGACAGGCACACTCGCGGTTCTCACGAACAACACGAAGGACGGAACGCATGCTTGAACTCGGCCTTGAAGGCAAGGTGGCGATCGTCACCGGCGGCAGCGAGGGAATGGGGCTGGCGACGGCCCGTCGACTCGCCGGCGAAGGCGCCAGCGTCGCGATCTGCGCGCGGCGGGCGGAGCCGCTGGAGCAGGCCGCGGAGGAACTGCGCGCGGTCGGTGCCGGCGACGTCTTCGCGCAGACCGCGGACGTGACGTCGAGCAGCGACGTCGACCGGTTCATCGACGCGGTGACGACCGAGTTCGGC
The DNA here is from genome assembly GCA_965220845.1 of Candidatus Multivorans sp. Lineage (GTDB taxonomy): Bacteria > Acidobacteriota > Thermoanaerobaculia > Multivoradales > Multivoraceae > Multivorans. Next base: position 382,933 of record CBDCRA010000005.1, on the reverse strand, counting down.
GGCGTCGACATTCTCGTCAACAACGCCGGCGCCTCGGCGGCCCAGGGCCTCGAGACGCTCGACGACGATGCCTGGCTCGCCGACATCCAGCTCAAGGTGATGGGCGCGGTGCGCTTCTGCCGGGGCGTCGTGCCTTCGATGCGGGAGCGCGGTGGCGGCGCGATCGTCAACGCGACGATCGGCGGCGGCAAGGCGGCGCCGGCGCGGGCGCTGCCGACCAGCGTCACCCGGGCCGCCGGAATCAACCTGACCAAGTCGCTCGCCAACGAGCTGGCCGCGGACAACATTCGCGTCAACACGATCTGCATCGGCCTGATCAAGAGCGAGCAGTGGGTGCGCCGGGCGGAAGGCCAGGGCGTCGACGTCGAGTCGGTCTACGAGGCGATGGGCAAGCGGGTTCCGCTCGGCCGGGTCGGCGAGGCCGAGGAGTACGCGGACCTGATCGCATTCCTGGTCTCCGAGCGCGGCGCCTACATCACAGGCACCGCCATCAACCTGGACGGCGGGCTGTGTCCCGTCGTCTGACCTCCGGCAGTCCCCTGACAAGGAGCGCAACGTGAAAGTAGCCATGCAGAAGAGCCCCTTCAACCGCGGGGATCTGTTCGAGGAGCAAGGCTTCGAGGTCGTGGAGGGCGTCTGCCGCACGGAGGACGACCTCGTCGACCTGCTGTCCGACGCCGACGGCGCCCTGATCGGGGTCATGCCGTTGACCACGCGCTCGGTGATGGAGCGCTGTCCGAAGCTCAAGGTGGTCAGCCGGCTGGGAGTCGGCGTCGACTCGATCGACCTCGACGCCGCGACCGAGCTCGGCATCCTCGCGACCAACGTGCCCGGGTCGAACACGACCGAGGTGGCGGACCACGCAGTGGCGCTGATGCTCGCGCTGACCCGGTGCGTCGTCGACGCCGCCGGCACGACCCGCGAGGGCCGCTGGGGCCATCGGGAATCGATGCTCGGCCTCCTCACCGGCACCCGGCGGATCGCCGGCCACACGGTCGGCATCATCGGCTTCGGCAACATCGGCCGCGCCTTCGCCACCCGTGCCCGCGGGTTCGGCCCGGCCCGGATCATTGCCGCCGACCCCTACGTCGACCAGGTCGCCGCCGACCTCTACGGCGTCCGGATCGTGCCGCTCGAGGAACTGCTGGCCGAGGCCGACTACGTGACGATCCACTGCTCGATGACGGAGGAGACACACCACCTGATCAACCGGGACACGCTGGCGCTGATGAAACCGACGGCGCTGCTGGTCAACGCGGCGCGCGGGAAGATCGTCGACGGCGCGGCCCTCGCGGAGGCGCTCGCCGAAGGCCGGATCGAAGCCGCCGCGCTCGACGTCACCGAGAAGGAACCGATCGACCCGGACGATCCGCTGCTGAAGCTCCCGAACTGCATCGTGACTCCGCATATCGCCGGCTTCTCGCCGGTGTTCCTCGGCGAGTGCCCCATCCGCCAGGCCGAAAACGTGATCCGGGTGCTCACCGGCCAGATGCCCCACGGCATCGCGAATCCGGAGGCGATCAAGACGATCGCAGTGATGCGGGCCAGCGATCCGGGGCGCTGGGAGGGCGTGCCCGACTTCTCGACGGCGCTGGCGTTGTAGCTGAACCTGGACCGAGGAGGAGAAGCCCATGATGCGACGATCCAAACAACTCCCAGCCTGCCTCCTCGCCGTCCTGCTGCTCGCCGCCTGCGCCGCGCCGGCCGTTCCGGACGCGGAGTCCGTCGCCGGCTGGCGGATGATCGACCTCAGCCACGCGTACGGCGGCGACACGCTGTACTGGCCCACCGACACGAAGGGCTTCGCGCTCGACACCCTCGCCGAGGGCATGACCGACGCCGGCTACTTCTACGCCGCCAGGGAGTTCGCGACCGCCGAACACGGCGGTACGCATCTCGATGCTCCCGTCCATTTCGCCGAGGGCGGCGACGACGTCGCCTCGATCCCGCTCGACCGCCTGATCCTGCCGGGCATCGTCGTCGATGTCAGCGCATCGGCCGCGGCCGATCCCGACTATCTCGTGACCGCCGGGGACGTCCTCGCCTGGGAAGGAGAGCACGGCCCGGTGCCGGCCGGGTCGGCGGTGCTGATCCGCACCGGCTGGGCATCCCGCTGGCCCGACGCCCTCGCCTACCTCGGTGACGACGCTCCCGGCGACGCGAGCAACCTGCACTTCCCCGGCGTCGGCGAGGACGCGGCGCGCCTGCTGCTGGAGGAACGCGGCATCGGCCTGCTCGCCATCGACACCGCGAGCGTCGACTACGGCCAGTCGACCGACTTCATCGTGCACCAGATCGGCGGCGCCGCGGGCGTCCCGAACCTGGAGAACGTGGGCGACCTGACGGAGTTGCCGCCGACCGGCTTCCTGCTCGCGGCGCTGCCGATGAAGATCGAGGGCGGTACCGGAGCGCCGGTGCGGATCGTGGCGCTGGTGCCGCGGTAGTAGAGTCCGCTCTCGCACCATTCCACACAAGTCGAAGAACCGGCACGCCCGGGGCTCACGATGCGCGCAGCCGCGTCACACCACGAGGAGAAACTCATGCGGTACACCACTTCCCTTCTTGCGGCGGCGGCCCTGCTGGCGCTGGCGGCGCTGCCCGCGGCGGCCGGGTCGATGGACGTCGACCTCAAGGCGTCCGACGGCACGATGCTCAAGGCGACCTACATGTCGCCCGGCAAGCCGGGCCCGGCGATGCTGCTGATCCACCAGTGCAACATGGACCGGAAGTCCTGGTCCGGCATCGCTTCGCAGCTCGTCGACGCGGGCGTGCACGTGCTGACGATGGATCTGCGCGGCTTCGGCGAGAGCGGCGGCGCCGGCATTCGCGAGGCGGGTGGATTCCCGCCGTTCCTGCAGACGGCGTCCGGCGACGTCGACATGGCGTTCGATTACCTCGTCAAGCAGGACGGCGTAGACGCCTCCCGCGTGGCGGCTGGAGGCGCGAGTTGCGGCGCGATGCTGACGGCCGATCTGGCCGCGCGGCGGGACGTGAAGGCGCTGATGCTGCTGTCGGGCCCGCCGAGTGAAGCGGCCGTGGCCAACATGGCAGCCAAGTCCGACCTGGCGGTCTTCGCCGCCGCGGCGAGCGGCGACACGATCACCGCAGGCGTCGACAAGCAGCTCAAGGGCGCGGTCGACGGTTCGAAGCACCCGAACTCGACCGCGAAGATCTACGACGGCCCCGAGCACGGCCTGCCGATGTTCGCGAAGAACGCGGACCTCGAGCCGGCGTTGGTTTCCTGGCTGAAGATGGAGCTGACCGGGAAGTAAAACACTGGGTGCGCGGGTCTTCTGACCCGCCTGCCGCCGGAGGCGGTCAGGAAACGCGCCGGCCGCAGGCCGGCACCTTCCTACCGCAGTTCGGCGGTCTTGTTCCGCTCGATCAGGTCGAAGTCGATTTCGACGCCGAGGCCCGGGCCCATCGGGGCGTGGACGTAGCCCTCGGCGTCGACCTCGATGTCCTCGACGAGCCCGTACTTCTGCGCGCCGGCGGGAAGCAGGACCTCGAACCACTCGCAGTTGCGGATCGCGGCGCTCAGGTGGAGGTGCGCCACGTTGTTCAGCGAGTTGCCGCCGTGGTGGATCTCGAAGTTCATGCCGAAGCCCTCGGCCAGGTGCGCCGCCTTCAGGCAGCCGGTGATGCCGCCCTTGAGCGCGACATCACCGCGAAGGTAGTCCGTCGCCTGGTTGTAGATCCAGGGTGCGAACGAGTCGTACCAGGCGCCGGGGAACTCGGTCGCCAGGATCGGGATGCGGAGCTGCTGCCGTAGCTTCGTGTAGTTGTAGATGTCCTGGTCGCCGAGCGGATCCTCGTACCACTCGAAGTCCAATTCCTCGATCAGCTTGCCGACACGCAGCGCCTGCGGGTAGTCGTAGCCCCAGGTCGAGTCGAGCATCAGCGGGAAGCCGTCGCCGACCGCCTCGCGCACGGCGCGGCAGATCTGCATGTCGTCGCGCCAGACGCGGAACGGGTGGATCTTGTAGCCCTGCCAGCCGTCACCCTGGTAGGCGAGCGCCTGCTCGACGTAGGCCTCAACGCCGGGCTGCTGCTCGGAGCTGGCGTATGCCGGGAGCTTCTCCCGATACGTGCCGAGCAGCCGGTGGATCGGCTCGCCTGCCGCCTTCCCGCCGATGTCCCAGAGCGCCACGTCGACGGCGCCGACCACCCAGGGCTGGACCACGAGGCGCCGCTCCAGCATCGCGTGGTAGAGCTGCTCGCGAGCCAGCGGGTCGCGGCCCATGACGACCGGCTTCAGCATCCGCAGCAGTGGCTGCGCCGCGAGGCTCGCCCCCATGCCGAGGAAGGAATGGCCCTCGATGCCCTCGTCGGTGCGGATCGTCACCAGAGCGAGTTCGCCGACCTGGTTCGGCTTGCCGGCCGGATCGAACGGCCCCCGGCCCAGATAGGAATGCGGAGGAATGTCGTTCCAGGCAAAGAGGGTGATGCTGAGATCGTCGATCTTCATCGGTGGGGCTCTCCCTTGAGGTTCCGGCGGTCGCCGCCGGTCGGCCAAGCTAGCAGCCTCGATAGGCTCCGCTAAGTCGCTCGGGTCAGATCACCGTGGAATCCCGCACCAAAGCACGCTCCATAGGCAAGGCTCTGCTCGCCGTGCTGATCGGCTTCCTGGCCGGCGCCGGGTTCAACGCCATGCTCGGCGACCAGGGAGCGGACACGCCGGCGCTTGCCCTGCTCGGCGGCGCACTGGCGCTCGGCGTCTTTCTCGTGCAGGCCCGACGGCAGGCACGGAAGGCGCAACCCTAGGGCGTGTACCAGATCGGCGACGACCAGGCTCGTTCCTGAATCGTGGCCGGGAAGTCCTGCCGCGGAGCGGTGCCGGCCCGCAGCGCGTCCCAGGACGACCAGCGGCAGGTCGGGTTTTCGAGGACCCGGGCGTAGTAGAAGGCGCGCTGCTCCGGGTCGAAGTCCGGGTCGGTCCAGACCGTCTTCAGTTCGGCGGCGCCGATACCGGTGCTGGTCGAGCAGTCGCTGAGGTCGACGGACGCGCCGTTGTCAGGGCAGCGATTCCTGGCCGGGTCGACCTCGAGGCCGTCGGAGCAGGCGACATCGTAGACCATCTCCGCGGTTTCGCCGTCCGATTCCCAGCCCTTCACGATCTGAACGCGCTGCAGCGGAGCGGCCATCGTGTCCCGCATGGCCCAGACCAGGAAGCTCGGCGCCTCGTCGCCGTCGTCTCCGGTGAGGTCGCCGCCCATCGGAACACCGGTCTCGTACGCCGTGGCGACGAGGTCCGGGTCGTCCAGGTCGAGACCGGCGAGGCCCGGGCCGCCGAAGAAGCGGACCTTGATCCGCGTACCGGAGGTGGCGAAGCTCTCCTTGCGCCGGAAGGCGTCGAAGATGGAGTCGCGGGTGTTCTCGTCGGCCCAGACGGCGGCGAGGCCCGAAGCGCCGTTCGTGATCGCCGTCGTGAAGGGATAGATGCGGCCGGTGCCGTCGTCGATCGGCGCCGCCGCGGCGGTGGGGTTCTGCAGGTCGGCCCCCGCCGCGGGCTCGCTGGGCACCGAGCCGCGCTGCCCGGCGGTCTGCTGCATGAGGCCCGAGGCGCCCCAGTAGTTCTCCTCGTCGAAGGAGCCGGCGGCGACGTGCGTGTCGGACGAGCCGATGACACCGAGCTTGTAGGGGTTCGACACGCCGCCCGCCTCGATCGCGAGACCGCGGCGGAAGGCGTCGCGGACGTAGCTGCCCGGCGGCTCGCTCAGGATGCTGGTCGAGACGCGGTACGGCATGATCTCGAAGCCCGCCCACTCGTCGTTCGGCGACAGCGCCGGATGGGTCTCTGACGTGCCCTTGGTCTGGGTGATCTCGACGATCGGCTCGTTGCGGCTGCGCAGGTCCGAGTACGCCTGGTCGATCGCACCGCCCTCGAAGTACTCGTACTCGAACATCCGGCCCCCGGAGCCGTTCGTGTTGTGGGGGATCGCGATCGCCTCGTAACCCTGGTCCCGCCACTCGTCCATCCGCGCCCAGAGGTCCTCCGGGTTGTAGGAGTCGAGCCGGGAGAACGGGATGTCCGGCACTTCGGCGCCGCGGAAGACGACGTTGCGGTGCAGGTTCTCGTAGATGCCGCCGGCCCCCGCCGAGGTGTACTCGTAGGCGATGAACGTGGTGAACACGCCGGGCTCGTAGTGGCGGTTCGCCGACGCCGCGATCTCGCTCCAGGCGGAGCGCACGACGTTCTTGTCGAGATGCTCGCGAATGCTCGGGTCGGCGTCGGCCATGTAACGGACGTAGGGCTGCAGGGCGGCGAAGATGCCGCGCCGCTCCTGGACGGTCTCGGCGTTGCGGACAGTCTCGGCGGCCGGGTGGTTGTATGCCGCCTCGTCCGGGTCCTGCATCGCCGGCAGCATGCCGAGGTAGTTCGCGTGGTCGGAGACGCCCTGGAAGTCGAGCGGCCGGTCGAGCTTCAGTTCGAAACCGGCCGGATGCTCGATCGGGTTCCCCTTGGCGAACTCGTAGGCCTCGTCCGGGCCGGCTCGGGTGCCGAATACGAAGGCGTCGTAGGAGTACGTCGTGTGGACGTGCAGGTCGCCGAAGAAGGCCTGGCGGTCCGCGGGGTTGCCGGTGGCCTCGGCGGAGGTCCCGGCGGGGGCGACGGACGGGTCGGACGGGTCGTCGGCGGCGCAGCCGAAGGCCAGGAGGACGACGAGGATCAGAATCGGAAGGGCGAATCGCTGCAAGGAAGCCTCCCCTCAGGCGTTGGCATCTCAGACGGTTGCCAGTGTACCGATGGCGTGCAACGTCGTTGGCTCCGCGCCGGGTGCGGACCGGGATCCGCGCGGGCCAGAGGCCGGCGTCCGTTTGCGGGAAGCTAGGATGAGTCCCAGCCCACCAACATCCACTCCTCTCCGCCAGTCCGGAGGACAGCATGGCCCGACGACTCTCCCTGGTCCCAGCCGGTTGCTGCCTTGCCGCGGCGCTCGTCGCGGCCAGCTCCCTCGGCGCACAGGCTATCCCGCCACTTGGCGGCGACGACATCGTCTCCGTACGCGTGCGGTTCGGGATCACGGACACGGAGCCGCAGTCCTGGGACGGCTCCGTCGAAGCGACCGGCGGCGATCTGCTGGCGTTGCGGAACTGGAGCGTGCATCCGTCGGAGTCGGTCGAAGGCACGAGCTGGACGATGGCGACCAGGCCCGGGATGAACTACCCGCGCCGGGTTTACCAGTGGGAGGACCCGAAGGGCACGGTGACCTACCTCCACCACCCGGGCATCGTCGTCGACGTGGCGGCCGGGTCGGGGACGCGGCTCGCCTTCTCGACTCCCCACGGCGAGTTCGACCTGCGGCCGTCCGAGCTCCGGATCGGCGAGGAACTCTCCTTCCTCGACGGCGCAGTGCTGGCCGACCGGGTAGCGCCGGCGGAGCCGTTGTCCTCGCCCGAGGTCGAGAACGACTTCGCGACGATGACGAGCGGCGAGGACGGCGAGGTCTGGGCCGCCTGGACCGCTTACCGCGACGGCGGCGTCTCGATCGTGGCAAGGCGCTTCGACGGCTCGGTCTGGCAGCCCGCCATCCAGGTCACAGACGAGCCGGGCGACCGCCTGATGCCGAAACTCGGGCGCGACGGCCGGGGCCGCCCCTGGGTCATCTGGTCCGAGCAGGTGGACGGCAACTTCGACCTCTACGGCCGCTACCTGCAAGACGCCGCCGACGGATCCTGGTCGGCAACCGAACGCCTGACCTACGCACCTCAGGCCGACATCGAGCACGAACTGGCCAGCGACGCGGATGGCAACCTGTGGCTGGTCTGGCAGGGCTTCCGCGACGGCCGCTCCGACATCTTCGCGCGCCGCCACGACGGCTCCCGCTGGTCGGCTGAGGCAAGCGTATCCACCTCCCCTGCCAACGACTGGACGCCCGCCGTCGCAGCCTGCGGCGACGGCCGGGTCTACGTCGCCTGGGACACCTACGACCAGGGCAACTACGACATCCAGTTGCGGAGCTTCGCCGGCACCGGCTGGAGCGACGTGGTCCCGGTCGCCGACACCCCCAAGTTCGAGGCCCACGTGTCGATCGCCTGCGACTCCCGCAACCGGCTCTGGGCCGCCTGGAACGAGAGCGGCTTCCAGTGGGGCAAGGACTCTGGCTTCGAGATCTACAAGGAAGCGACGCGCCTCTACGAGTGGCGCACTCTCGCAGTAGCGGTGCTGGACGGCTTCCGCTGGCGGGTACCCGAAGCCGACGTGAACGAACTGCTCGAACGGGAACTTCCCGAGTACATCCCGGGCTTCAACGACCTCCCCGTGCTCCAGACCGACGCCGACGGCCGGATGTGGCTGTTTTTCCGCCACCGCACGATCCGTGCGCGCGACACGCCGGACTTCACGCCGGCCCACCGGGCCGCCTGGCAAATCTTCGGCACAGCCTACGTCGACGGTGAATGGACCCGGCCGCTTCACCTGCCGTTCAGCCGCGGCCGCCAGGACGTGCGATGGGGACTGGCTTCGGACGGTCGCGGCAACCTGTTCGCGGCCTGGCCGACGGACAACCGGAACTCCGAGGAGTACCTCTTCGAGCACTCCTCGATCAACGCGGCGAAGCTGCCCTCGCTGACCGGCGAGGCGACGCCGCCGCTACTCGTCGACCCGGAGACGCGCGCGTACACGACGTACCCGGTGCATCCCAACGAGGCCGAAGACGTCGCGCGCATCCGGGCCTACACGATCGAGTCGGAGGGCCGGACCTACCGCATCTACCGGGGCGACACCCACCGCCACACGGAGTTCTCGCACGACGGCCTGAACGACGGCTCGCTGATGGAGGCCTACCGTTACGCCCTCGACGCCGCCGAACTCGACTTCCTCGGCGTCAGCGAGCACAACAACCGCGGCGGCCAGGACATCGAGTACGTCAACTGGCTCCACCCCCAGATCGCCGACATCTTCCGGCTGCCGGGGAGCTTCGTGCCCGTCTACACCTACGAGCGCAGCATCAGCTACCCGGGCGGCCACCGGAACATCCTCTCCGCGAAGCGCGGCATGCCGACCCTGCCGATCACCGAGGCGGAGTCAGAGAGCGAAGAGGGCGCGGCCCGACTGTTCGCGTATCTGCGGGAGCACGACGCGATCTCGATCCCCCATACCTCGGCTACCGGCATGGGCACCGACTGGCGCGACAACGACCCCGAGGTCGAACCGCTGGTCGAGATCTACCAGGGCGATCGGACGTCCGCGGAGTACGAAGGGGCTCCCCGAGCAGCCACCCGCGAGAAACCGAGCGGCCAGCAGGGCGGTCTTCGGCCCGCCGGCTTCGTCTGGAACGCCTGGGCCAAGGGCTACAAGCTCGGCGTGCAGGCTGCCTCGGACCACATCTCGACCCACATCTCCTACGCCGCCACGATCGCTGAGGACTTCTCCGCCGAAGGCCTGCTCGACGCGATGAGGAAGCGGCACTCCTACGCCGCGACGGACAACATCATCCTCGATTACCGGATGCGCGCGAACGGCCGGGAGTACCTCCAAGGCGACATCGCCGAGGTTTCGGGCCGCTTCGAGTTGGTCGTCAAGGTGATCGGCACCGCCCGCATCGAGCAGATCGACATCATCCGCGACCAGACCTTCCTCTACAACCGCCAGAACCTCGACCAGGAAGTCGAGCTGACCTTCGTCGACAGCGACGTTACGCCCGGCGAGCACTACTACTATGTGCGGGTGATCCAGAAGAACAGGGAAATCGCCTGGTCGTCACCGATCTGGGTGACGGTCGACTAGCGCCGCCAAACCTGTCGCAAGCTCCATGTTTGGCCCCAGCCCCCACCTCTCTACGACCTCGCGCCGCGGCACTTGCTTCGCTGCGTTCTGCGGCGCGAGCTCCTAGAAGATGGACGCGGTCTGGGTCCTGGTTTCGGCCGCTGTCGGCATCAGCTTCGTTCACACGCTGATCGGCATCGACCACACGCTGCCGTTCGTCGTCCTCGGCAAGGCCCGCGGATGGTCGCTGCGCCGGACGCTGTGGATCACCGGGCTGTGCGGCGGCGGCCATGTCGCCTCGTCCGTCCTCCTGGGCGGCGCCGGCATCGGGATCGCGATCTTCGCCACCGGCCTCGACACGGGCGAGGGCTACCACTGGATGAGCGGGCGCGTCGGCGCCTTCGAGACGATCGAGGCGGTCCGCGGCGACCTGGCCGCCTGGGCGCTGGTGGCGTTCGGCCTGACCTACGCCGGCTGGTCGCTGGCTCGCAGACGGCGGCGGCAGCGCCACGTCCACGCCCATGCCGGCGGGCTCGTCCATTCCCATGAACATCCCGAAGCGGCCGCCCACGAGCACCCGAAGGCTTCGGCCGCCGGGGTGGCCGGCCTCACCGCCTGGAGCCTGTTCGTCATCTTCGTGCTCGGCCCCTGCGAGCCACTGATTCCGATCCTCATGGTGCCGGCGTTCCAGATCGGCCTGTGGGCCGTGATTCCGGTGACCGTTGCCTTCGGTGTGACAACGATCGCGACGATGGCGGCGGTCGTCGCCCTCGCCTACCGGGGCCTCGAGTTCGTCCGGCTCCCCCGCCTCACGGCGCATGTGCATACTCTGAGCGGCCTCGCCATCGCCGCCTCGGGGCTCGCCATGATGCTGTTCGCCATCTAGCCGTCCGGCATGGGCGCACACTTCGACGACGACGGCCACGGCCACTCGCACAGCCACGGGCTGCTGCAGCGGATCGGCTACGTCGCGCTCTGCGTCGCGGTCGGCGTCCTGCTGCTCCTCTACCTGCTTGGCGTCGTGCGGACCGTCGCCGGTATCGACCTGGCGCTCATCCTCACCCTTGTCGCCGGCTATCCGCTCATCCGCCACGCGATCCTCGATCTGCTCCAGGGGCACTTCTCGTCCCACCTGACGATCGCCATCGCGGCCGGCGCGGCGGTCTGGATCGGCGAGTACTTCGCCGCCGCTGAGGTCATGTTCATCATGCTGATCGGCGAGGGGATCGAGCACTGGACGGTCGACCGCGCCAAGGGCGCGATCGCCGGCTTCGTCGCCAGCCAGCCGGAGCAGGCGCGGGTGCTGCGCGACGGCGGCGAGCAGCTCGTCGCGCTGGGTCAGGTCGAGATCGGGGATCTCGTGCGAGTCCTCGCGGGCGAGCGCGTGCCGGTGGACGGGATGATCGAACGCGGCGAGTCGTCCGTCGACCAGAGCAGCGTCACGGGCGAACCGCTGCCGGCCCAGCTCGGCGTCGGCGACGCGGTGTGGAGCGGCAGCCTGAACGAGTACGGCGTGCTCGACATCCGCTCCGAGCGAACCGGCAGCGACACGACCGTCGCCCGCATTGCCAGCCTGATCGAGGACGCGCAGAGCCGGCGGGCGCGCGTCGTCCGCACGGCGGACAAGCTGGCCCGCTACTTCCTGCCCGCCGTGCTGCTCGCCGCCGGCGGGATCTACCTCTTCACCGGCGAGATGATGCGGACCGTGGCGGCGTTGATCGTCGCCTGCCCGTGCGCCCTGGTGCTGGCGACGCCGGCGGCGATGGCCTCCGCGATCGCCCGGCTGGCTCGCGAGGGAGCACTGGTCAAGGGCGGCGACGTGATCGAGTCGCTGTCGCGCATCGACGCCTGCGTGCTGGACAAGACGGGCACGCTGACCTGCGGACGTCCGGCTCTGACCGCGATCGCTCCCGTCGGCGGCATGGCCGAAGATCGCCTGCTTCGACTCGCGGCGAGCGCCGAGCTGACTTCCGAGCATCTGCTCGGCAGGGCGCTCGTCACCGAGGCCCGCGAACGCCGGCTCGACCTCTCGGAGCCCGAGAACTTCAGGCTCCACCCCGGCTGCGGCGTAACGGCCACCGTCGACGGGCACGAGATCACGGTGGGCAACCAGGCGCTGCTGGCGGAGGTCGTCGGCGAAGACCAGATCGGCGCCCTGGCCGACAGCGTGGTGCCCACTCCCGGAAGTGGCGAAACGCGCCTCGCCGTCGCCGTCGACGGCGCGCTGGCCGGCGCGTTGGCCCTGGCCGATCCGCTTCGCGCTGAAGCGACCGACGCCGTCGCCGACCTGCGCCAGACCGGCGTGGATCCGATCGTCATGCTGACCGGCGACGCCGAGGGAACGGCGCGCACGATCGGCAGCCGGGCGGGCATCGACCAGGTCCAGGCGGAGCTGCTGCCCGAAGACAAGGTGCGCCGGCTCGGCGAGCTCTCCCGCGGCGACCGCAACGTCCTCATGGTCGGCGACGGGATCAACGACGCGCCCTCCCTCGCCGCCGCGTCCGTCGGCGTCGCGATCGGCCACGGCGCCGCCGACCTCTCGGCCGAGGCGGCCCAGGTCGTCCTGCTGCCCGACCGGCTCGACTACCTGGCGCCCCTGCTCCGCTATTCGCGGCGCGTCGTCGCCCGGATCCGCAGCAGCATCCTGATCTTCGCCTTCGGCATCAACTTCGTCGCCGTCGGCTTCGCCGCCTTCGGCTGGCTGCCTCCGGCCGCGGCTGCGATCGTCCACCAGGCCGCCTCGCTGCTCGTCATCCTGAACTGCGTCCGGCTACTCTACGAAGGCCGGGCGGTGGCAGCCCGCGAAGACCGGGGCCTTGGCCGCTTCCGGATTCTGGCCGGTCCGGTCGACGGCCTGACCGCCGGCTGGAACGCCTTCAACGCGGGCCGCCGCGCGACGGTTCATCGCCTCGAACACGCGCTCGAAGACAGTCCCGCGCGAATCCGCTCGGCGGCGCCCAGGCTGCTACGCGCGGCGCCGTTCGCGCTCGCCGCGGTCTGGGCCGCGAGCGGCCTGCGCATGATCGATCCCCAGGAAGTTGGACTCGTGCAGCGCTTCGGCCAACACGTCGGCGGTGAACTCGATCCGGGGCTGCACCTGCGCTGGCCGCGGCCGATCGACCGGGTGACCAGGGTCGAACCGGACCGGCTGCGGATGGCGGCGGTCGGCTCTCCCCGGGAAGCCGGTGCCGGCGAGACCGGCGCCGCGGCGAGCTACGAGTGGAACGTGCGCCACGCCGGCTTCGACGACACGCCGCCGCTCGAACGCCTGATGCTGACCGGCGACGAGAACCTCGTGGAAGTCGCCGCCCGGATCCACTACCGGGTCGCCGACGCCGCCGCCTTCGCCTTCGCCTCGGCCGATCCGGCGCTCCTGGTCGAGACGAGCGCCGAGCGGTCGCTCCGCACCGTGCTCGCCGGCCACTCGCTCGACGACGTGCTCACCGGCAAGCGCGAGGGCATCGAGAAGGCCTGGCACACGCATCTCGCGGCGTTGCTCGAGAGCCTCGGCGCCGGCGTCGAGGTCGTGAGCGCGACCGTGCAGGACGCCCACCCGCCGCTCGACGTCGTCGACGCGTTTCGCGACGCGGCGAGCGCGCTCGAGGAGCGGGAGACCCTGATCGACGAGGCGGAAGGCTACGCGCTCGAGCGCCTGCCGATCGCCCGCGGCGAGGCGCGCCGCCAACTCCTCGAAGCCGAGGCGTACCAGAACCGCCGCGTCGAGGCCGGTCGCGGCGAGAGCGAACGCTTCGAGCTGCGCGCCGCCGCGTACCGGCGCGCGAACGACCTGCACCGCTTCCGGCTCCAGCTTCAGACGATCGAAGGTTCGCTCGCCGGCAAACCGAAACTGATCACCGACGCGACCGGCGGTCGCAAGCGCTTCGTCTTCGTCGACGAAACGCCGGACCGCCTTCTCGATGTCTTCGTTCCTCCACCGGGTCCGTCCCAGAACGAGGTAGAGCAATGACCGACCACGACCACCATCAACACCACGACCACCACGACGGGGCTCACCGCCACGACGGCGGCGACGGGCACGAGCATTCACCGCGCCGCGCCACGTCCTGGTGGCGGGCCGGTCTGGCCGTGCTGGCTATCGTCGCGCTGGCCCGGACCGTCTTCGTCGTGCCGGAGACCGAAAGCGCGATCGTCACCCGCTTCGGCAAGCCGGTCCGGACGATCGAGGACCCGGGCCTCAAGCTGAAGTGGCCGATCGACCGGCGGCTCCGTTTCGACAACCGGGTGCTCCTCTACGATCCCGCGCCGGCCGAGTTCCTGACCCAGGACAAGAAGAACCTGGTCGTCGATACGGCGGTCGTCTGGCGGATCGCCGACCCGGCGCGCTTCCTGGAGACGATCGGCGACATCTCCGGCGCCGAGATGCGGCTGCACGACGTGGTCTGGGCCGGCCTGGCGGCCGCCCTCGGCCGCACGGAACTCTCGCAGCTCGTTTCCACGAAGCCGAAGCACCTGCGCATCGAGGAGGTCGCGGCCGAGGTCCGCGAGTCCGCGGTTGCCGTCTCCCTCCCCCAACTCGGAGTCGAGATCCTCGAGGTCCAGCTCACCCGGCTGAGCTTCCCGGAGCAGAACCTGGAGTCCGTCTTCGCCCGCATGCGGGCGGAGCGCGACCGGATCGCCAAGGAGTACCGCGCCCAGGGCGAGGAACAGGCGATGATCATCCGGGCCGAAGCCGACCGGGACCGGGAGCTGATTCTCGCGGGCGCCTACCGCGAGGCGGAGATCCTCCGCGGCCAGGGCGATGCCGAGGCGGCCGGCATCTACGGCGACGCCTACCGGCAGGACCCGTCGCTCTACCGATTCCTGCGCACCCTGGAGTCCTACGAGTCGATCCTCGACGACCAGACGACCGTCATCCTGTCGGCGGACTCGGAGCTCTTCTCCCTGCTGGGCGGAGGCGGCGAATGAGGCGGCGCGTCCTCCCGGCCTCGGCGCTGACCCTGGCGCTGATGTGGCTGGCCTGGGGCGTCTACTTCGTCGCGCCCGACGAGGAGGCCGTGACCCGCGTTCTCGGCCGGGCGAGCGCGACGCCGGCCGGGCCGGGCGTGCACTGGAACTGGCCGCGGCCCGTCGGCCGTGTGGACAAGCTGAAGGTGCGCGAAGCGAAGCGGCTGACGCTCGGCTTCGCCGCGGCCGACCGCGTGCTCGGCGGCGACGCGACGCCGGCCGAGGCGCGCTGGTTGACCGGCGACCGCAACGTCGTCCACGTGCGGCTCGTCGTCCTCTACGCGATCCACGATCCGCTCGCCTACTCGCTGCGCTTCGCGAACGTCGAGTCGCTACTCGAGGCGAGCGGTCGCAGCGCCCTGCTCGAAGTGGTCGCCGGCATGAGCGTCGACGAGCTGTTGACGACCGGCAAGGTGGCGGTCCAACAGAGCGTGCAGGCCGCCTCGCAGGAGCTGTTCGATCGCTTCGGGACCGGCGTCACCGTCCTGTCCGCAAGCCTCGAGGGAGTCAGCCCGCCGAGCCTCGTGCGCGAGGCGTTCAACGACGTCGCCAGCGCGCGCGAGGATCGCGACCGCCTGATCCGCGAGGCGGAGAGCTACCGCAACGAGGTCGTCCCGGTGGCGCGCGGCGAGGCGCGCGCTCTCGTCACCGGGGCCGAGAGCTTCCGCACCGCCGAAGTCGAACGGGCGACCGGTGAAGCGGACCGCTTCCGCTCGATCGCGAACGCCGACCAGGGCGCCCGTGCCGAGATCCGCACGCGGACCTATCTCGAGACGATGGAGCGGGTCCTTCCCCGGATGCGGAAGACGATCCTCGAGCCCGGCCAGAGCACGATCGACATCGACTTCCTCCGCCGCGAGCTGACGTCCGGGTCGAACGGCCAGCCGTGAGAGTGAGCCGCAACGTCGGCGCGACGGCGCTGACCGTCGTCGTGCTCGCGGCCGGGCTGGTCGTGGCGCTGCGCGATCGGCTGCCGGAGCGCGGCGAAGATGCGAGCGATCCCGGCGACGTCCTCTGGGAGATGGTCGACGCCAGCCGCGAGGGCGCGGCGGACGCCTGGCTCGATCTCTTCGCCGGCGAGGTGCGCAAGCAACTGGAGACCGTGCGCGACGAGATGGGCCATGCCGCCTTCGAGCAGTACCTCCGCAGTCGGACCGCCGGCCTCAAGGGAGTCGCCGTGACCGACAGGGAGGATCTCGGCGAGGTGGTGCGCCTGGACGTCGAGTACGTCCGGGAGGCGAGCTACGAGACGCAGTCCCTGGACGTTCGAAGAACCCGGGGACGCTGGCGCATCGTCGCGCTCGGTCCGACGCACGAGCGCGAGCCGCCGGTTCCCTACGGCACGCCCGTCGGCCCGACCGAGTGAGGGCGGGAGGAAGGAACGATGAGAAAGCTCGCCATCGCTCTCCTTGCGTTCTTTCGCCGGGCCTCGCTGGCGGTGCGCAAGCTCCGCGGGCAGTCCGAGGACGACGTCGCCGCGCAGCGCGTCGTCACCGGCCGCTCCTGGGACGAGTTCTGCGACACGCTGAAGGCGGCCGGCGCGTCGCTGAACTTCCCGGGAACGCCCCGCGACGCGTTCAACCAGGCGGAGGGCTACCGCTACCTGAGCCGGCTGGCCCGGGCGGGGCTCATGGCCTTCGTCGAGCACGCCGACCCGCGGGCGCCGGTGCTGCACCGGGTCGCGCACGAGACGGTCAAGCTCGGTTCCGACAACCCGGACAACCACTATCTGACGGCCGCCCTCTCTGGCGCATACGAGTACCGGATCACAGGACGGCGCAACACGGTCGCCTACCTGGGCTTCGGCACCCAGGCCGGCCACTACGGCCAGGGCGGCGTCCTGCCGCCGACCGGCTACGTCGAGGCGGCGGAACTCGAGATGGACGCCGACGGCCGCTTCGAACTCGTCCTCAGTTGCGAAGAGCAGGAAGGCAACTGGCTGCCGATGAAGCCCGACACGGGAATGCTCATCGTGCGCCAGACCTTCCTCGACCGGCGCAGCGAAGTCCCGGCCGAGCTCCACATCGAACGGATCAACTGCGCCCCGGAAGAGAAGCGACCCTCGCCGCTGACTCCGGGCCAGATCGACGAGGGGCTGCGCTCGGCGAGCACGCTGGTCGCCGGCGCCTCGCTGCTGTTCGCGAAGTGGGCCCGCGACTTCCAGAAGCACTCGAACAAACTGCCCCGTTTCGACCAGGAAACGTCGAACCAGGCCGGGGGCGATCCGAACATCGCCTACTACCACTCGCACTGGCGGCTGGCCGCGGACGAGGCCCTGGTCATCGAGACGATGCCGCCTGAGTGCGAGCACTGGAACTTCCAGCTCAACAACTACTGGATGGAGTCGCTCGACTACCGCTACCACACGATCCACACGAACAAGCACCTGGCGGAGTACGAGAGCGATGGCTCCGTCCGCCTGATCGTGGCCCACGAGGACCCCGGACTACCCAACTGGCTCGACACCGCCGGCCACACTTCCGGCACCATGTCCTTCCGCTGGATCCGGGCCGAAGAGCACCCCGAGCCGGCGACCCGGGTCGTCAAGCTGTGCGAACTGCAGGCTTCCCGCAGTTGACCTTGCGCCGGTCCGGGTGCCCGACTGGGTGCGCCAGCGCCCTCGCCGGCATCCGGACTCCGACATGACGCCGAAGCGGATCACCCAAACCTCGACGGACTACGAGCGACCGTACCGGCCCCTCCCGGTCGCCCTCCTGAACGCGGCTGGACGGGCCGCGGACCGCGTCGGCGCAGGCGGAAGGCTCGACGTCGACTCGATGGTCGCGAAGGCCCGGAGGAAAACCGGCCTCTCCAGCTTCGGCGACGAGTGGTTCATGGAACCCCTGTCCGTCCTCGTCCGCTCGATCAACGAGGAGGCCGACCTCACGCTTCTCGGCCGGCTGATCCAGAGGCGGCGGATCGAAGGAGCACTGGCGACGCGCCTGCGGGTCGAGGAGCTCCTCCGCCGGCGGCCGGAGATCCGGAACATCGACCTCGGCCGGATCGTCGTGATCGCCGGCCTGCAGCGCACCGGCACGACCACCCTGCACCGGCTGGTCGCTTCCCACCCCGAGATGCGCGCCGTCGCGGCCTGGGAGGGACTGAATCCGATGCCCCTGCCGCGTGAGGAGCCGGGCGATCCTCACGCCCGAATCCGACAAGCCCTCGTCGCGGAGCGGGCAATCGCCTACCTGGCGCCCGCCTTCTTCGCCGTCCATCCCGCCGAACACGACGCTCCCGAGGAAGACGTGCTGCTGCTCGACGTTTCCTTCATGAGCCAGTCGGCGGAGGCGACCATGCACGTGCCCGCGTACGCCCGCTGGCTGGAGGGCCAGGACCATACGCGCACATACGGGGAGTTCCGCACCCTGCTCCAGGTCCTGCACTGGCAGCACCCGCGTCTTCACTGGGTGCTCAAGACGCCGCATCACATGGAGTACCTGGATGTCGTTCTCGAGGCCTTCCCGACCGCAACGATCGTGCAGACGCACCGCGATCCGCTGAAGACGATCCCCTCCTTCTGCAGCATGGTCGCCCACGGTCGCGGCCTGTTCAGCGACCGCGTCGACCCGCGCGAGATCGGCTCGCACTGGCTGGCCAAGACCGCGCGCCTGGTCGAACTGACCGCCCGGGCCAGGGAAGCGGCGGATCCGCGCCGCTTCGTCGACGTTTCCTACTACGACCTGGTCGACGATCCGATGGCGCAGTTGGACAGGGTCTACGAACGGGCGGGCATCCCCTTCGGTCCGGACGAACGGCAGGCCGCCGAGCGGACGGCGAGCCGCAACGTGCAGCACCGCTACGGGCGTCACGTCTACGATGCGGGTAGCTTCGGCCTGACCCGCGAGGCCATCGAAGACCGCATGGCCCCGTACCGGCAGAGGCACGGCATTCCTGTCGAGTAGAGGAAACACCCAAACGTGAAGAAGCTCTTCAAGGTCCTGCGCAAGGCGGTCAGGGACCGCGCCGCCGAGCCGGCGGAGATCGAGCCTCTTGCCGATTCCGTGCGGATCGACGGCAAGACCTGCCTGGTCACGGGCTCGAACAGCGGTCTCGGCAAGGCCGTCGCCATCGACCTGGCGAGGCGCGGCGGCCACGTCCTGATGGCCTGCCGCGGCGGCCACCCCGAGGCGGGCGAAGAGGTCCGGGCCGCCTCCGGTTCCGACCGGGTCGAGATGCTGCGGGTCGATCTCTCCGACATGCGTTCGGTCCACCAGCTCTGCGACGAATTGCGTGACCGGGAAACGACGATCGACATCGCGGTTCTCAACGCAGGCGTCGTGCCGCGCCGCGCCCGCCGGACGCCGCAGGGCTTCGAACTCATGTTCGCGGTCCACTTCCTGGCCAACCGCGTCCTTGTCGACCGCTGGCTGAAGGACGGGACGGTGCGTCCGGCCGCGAGGCTCGAGGATTCGCCCCGCATCATCCTCGTCTCTTCGGACGCTCACCGCTCCGCCGAGCCGGTCGACTTCGAGCGCTTCGGCGCCTTCACGGACTACGGCGTCCGGGACGGGATCAGGCACTACGGTGCGAGCAAGCTCGTCGTCTGCACCTACGCGACCGAGCTCTCGCGTCGCCTGAACCGCGAGGCCGAGGGGCACGTCGTGGTCCACTCGCTCTGCCCGGGCCCCGTCAACACCGCGATCGCACGGGACGCGCCGTGGTTCCTGAAGCCCCTGGTCGCGCCGATGATGAAGGTCTTCTTCCTGACGCCGGAGAAGGCCGCCAGACCCGTGAGCTATCTCTGCTGCGCCGACGACGCCGGCCAGCGCAGCGGCATCTACCTGCACATGCTGCGCGAGAAGCGCCCGTCCGAGCACGCCACGGACCCGGCCAACGGCGCCAGGTTGTGGGAAGCGAGCGAGGTGCTGCTCGAGACCCAAACGCCACCGACACCGGGTGCGCCGGCGTCCCCGCCGGCATCCGGTGCGGAGCGCCGGCTCTGAACACTCCGCCGCGCGCGCTCCAACGAACGCCATGACGTACCGACCAGGATCCGGGCTCTCGAAGGCCTTCCATCACCTCTGGGAGCTCAGCTCGCGCAAGCCGATGGCAAAGCGCGTCGACATGTCCGGCAGAAAGGTGATCGTCACCGGCGCGACGCCCGGGTCGATCGGCTACCAGGTCGCCGGAACGCTTGCCGCCTGGGGCGCCGACGTGGCGGTCACCTGCCCCCGCGACAGCGACGCCGCCAGGGAGGCCCTGCTGCGGGACCTGCGGGACACCGGGCACCGCCCCAAGGGCATCGAGGCCCACCGCCTCGATCTCGCCGACGCCCGAAGCGTCGCGAACTTCGCCGCCTGGTACCGCGACACGTCCGGCGGCCGCCTGGACGTGCTGATCAACAACGCCGGCATCCTGCGCGACGTGCTCTGGCGCTGGCGCGAGCAGAGGCTCTCCGCCGACGGCTTCGAGATCCACTGGCGAACGAACTACCTCGGCACCTTCCACCTGACGCACCTGCTGCTGCCGATGCTGCTCGAGTCCGGCCAGCGGAGCGGAGACGCGCGGGTGGTCAACGTCTCCTCGCACCAGCACGACAAGGGCAGCAACGACCGTCTCTTCGCTCCCCCGGACCGGTTGGACTCCTGGACCGCCTACGGCCAGTCCAAGCTGGGGCTGATCCACCACGCGTTCGAGCTGCAGCGCCGCTACGCCGCGGACGGCAACCTCAGAGCGGCCGCCGTGCACCCTGGTTCCGCGTACTCGAACATGACCTTCGGCTGGCAGGACGAGCCCCGGCTGCTCAGGCGGATGAAGCGCCTGGCCACGCCGCTGGCGCCGCTCATCCTCCTGACGCCGGCTCAGGCCGCCCAGACCACGATCAAGTGCGCCACGGACCCGAACCTGGAAGGAGGCCACTACCATGAACGCTGCGCCAAGGCCGAGCCCATCCCCGACGCCCGCGACGAAGCAGCGTCACGACGCCTCTGGGAAGAAACGGACCGCTGGTTCCGGTCGCTCGGGGAGGAATAGGCAGGAACAGGAGGCCCTCTGATGTTCAAGCGCTCCATCGATTCAGAGCCGGTAGAGATCGACGCCCCGATCGAGGCGGCCTGGGACCTCCTCGTCGACCTCGATCGCTACCACGAGTGGAACCCCTTCGCCCGGACCTACAGGAAGACCGATGTCCGCGTCGGCTCCACGATCCACTTCGACGTCAAGCTCGACCGCTACAACCGCAAGCAGACCGAGCGCATCGCGATCATCGAACCGCCGACCCGTCTGGCCTGGACCACGAACGTCGCTCTCGGACTCGTCAAGGCGCTCCGCGTCCAGCGACTCGAGAAGCGAGGCGAGACGAGCTGCACCTACTTCAACACGGACACCCTCGAAGGGCCCCTGGCGCCGGTCGCCCGGCTCCTGTTCGGCGGCGCGATGCACCGCGGCTTCGCAGCCGTCGGCAGGGCGCTGAAGCAGACGGCGGAGGAGCAGGTGCGAAACGCCCGGACCCAGCCGAGCCCGAAGAGAACGTTCGCTCCCGACAAGAACATCCAACGAGGACTTGTCTCGACAACGAGCCGCGTGATCGGCAACTACGAGGACGACGGTCTTGCAGTCGCCCTGACCTTTCCGGGCACCGACATCAGCGCTCGACTCTTCGAAGGGCCAGCTTCCCGCACGAGCCTGGTCGTATCCTTCAGCACACCGGAGTTGGACAAGGAAAAGACCATCATCTTCCCTAACTACTCGCCACATCTTGCGGCTGTGGCGGCCTGCATGGCCGTCCTCTTCGGCAAGAGATTCGACGTGCACGGACTCACCGAGAAGCATGGGCGCTTCAGAACATCGAATATCTCGCCGTACGTGACACTATGTGATCCCCAGTTGAGCTTTAACTCCCACCGGCCGAGAAAGGCGTTTCCCGTCAAGCTCGAACTTCAGGAGTTCAGCGCAGTATCGTCCCTCTTCAGTCCCGATGAGGACTCGGAAACTGCGGCGAGGACCCTGCTCACCGCCGCGACATTCTACATGCGAGCATTGCAGGGTGCTGAACGTGAGCCCGAAGTCGCGTATCTCCTTCTGATCAGCGCTGGAGAAGTTCTCGCAGGCCTCTACCCGAAGGCCGCTCTCCACGAGAGAACTCAACGGCATCTGTCGCTGATCCGGAAACATGTTCCTGACGGGGGCAAAGTTGCCAAGGACATGGAGCACCAACTGAGGGGTGTCCGCCGTAGCTTCGTTACCACACTCACGACGTTGCTGGACTCGGATTTCTTCGACTCACAGGACGACCCGCCCTTCCACAACTTCAACGCGGAGGGGATAGGGAAGGCCATCGGCAGCGCCTACGATCTTCGGAGTGTCTACCTGCACTCGGGCGCGCCGTTCGGCAGCGCCGTAACTACTGGCTATCCGTACAGCTTCATTCCCGGAGAGTTGAAGCAAGGGAACAGGAAACTGCGAAAGGCGACGAAGCACGCACCGACGTTTGTCGGAATGGAACGGGTGATCCGGTACGCGATCCTCAGGTGCATGGAGAATCACGACTTACTGGGGGCCCGGAGTCCGATGAAAGGGGAGTCGTCAGACTGATTCGGCCTGAGCACCACGGCTCGGCGGCGCGGCTACAGAGTGGACTCCTCAGGCGTGTAGTCCCCATACGAGATGCCCATTGAGTTCCAGAGCCAGAATGGGTGCATAGGACCCCACGTCCCGGTCGACGGCGTGTCAGACCGCCCAGTCAGCGGACAGCACCTCAGCCTGTTCAAGCACCGTCCGCGTCGCCCGCTCCTGCTTGTCGGGCGGGTAGCCGTGCTTTCGCAGTACGCGCTTGACCAGCCGCCGCAGGTTGGCGCGGACGTTCTCGCGGAGCGTCCAGTCGATCTTGACGTTGTTCCGCACGGTCTCGACCAACTCGCGGGCGATGTCGCGTAGCGTCTCGTCGCCGAGCACCTGTACGGCGCTGTCGTTCGTCTCGAGCGCATCGTAGAAGGCGAGTTCGTCGTCGGAGAGCCCCAACGCCTCGCCGCGGGCGCTCGCTTCGCGCATGTCGCGGGCGAGTTCAATCAGCTCCTCGATGACCTGGGCGGCCTCGATGGCCCGGTTCGCGTAGCGGCGAACCGTCTCGGCGAGCATCTCCGCGAAGGACCGCGCCTGGACGACGTTCTTGCGTTTCCTGACGGCGAGTTCGCCCTTGAGCAGCTTCTGCAGCAACTCGACCGCGAGGTTGCGCTGCTTCATGCCCCGGACTTCGACCAGGAAGTCCTCGGAGAGGATGGAGATGTCGGGCTTCTCGAGACCGGCCGCGGCGAAGATGTCGACGACGCCCTCGGAGGCCACGGATCGAGAGACGATCTGCCGGATGGCGTAGTTCAGTTCTTCCTCGGGGCGCGCCTCTCCTTGCGCTCTCTTCGCCAGCACCGAACGGACGGCCTGGAAGAACGCCACGTCGTCGCGGATCCGCCCTGTCTCATCGTGCGGTACGGCGAGCGCGAAGGCCTGCGAGAGCTCGCGTACGGCCCGCTGACAACGCTCCTTGCCGTTCTCCTGCGCGAGGACGTGCTCCTGCGCCTCCGGCAGCAGGCTCACCCGTTCGGACGCCGTTCCGTCGATCCAGCCGGAACGGTCGAAGCCGTGGAACAGGCCGCGGCACACCTCGTACTTCTCCAGCATGACGGCCACGGCTTCCGACTGGTCCACGGTGGTCCTGCCCGTGCCCCCGCTCTCGGTGTACGTCGCGAGAGCCCGCTTGAGTTCATGCGCAAGCCCGAGGTAGTCGACGACCAGGCCGCCCGGCTTGTCCCGAAAGACCCGGTTCACCCGCGCGATCGCCTGCATCAGGCCGTGGCCGCGCATCGGCTTGTCCACGTACATTGTGTGCAGGCTCGGCGCGTCGAAGCCGGTCAGCCACATGTCCCGCACGAGCACGATCCGGAGGTCGTCATCGGGGTCGCGAAACCGTTTCGCCAACATCTCGCGCCGCGCCTTGTTGCGGATGTGCGGCTGCCAATCGGGAGGATCCGAAGCGCTGCCGGTCATCACGACCTTGATCCGACCCTGGTCGTCACTCTCGTCATGCCAGTCCGGGCACAGGCGAATCAACTCGCGGTAGAGGTCGAGGCAGATGCGCCGGCTCATGCAGACGATCATCGCCTTGCCGTCCAACGCCTCGAGCCGTCTGTCGAAATGCGAGACGATGTCCTCGGCGATGAGCCTGAGTCGGGGTCCGGCGCCGGCGACCGCTTCGAGCTGCGCCCACTTCGTCTTGAGCTTCTCCTTGCGCTCGACTTCCTCACCTTCGGTCACGTCCTCGAAGTCCGGATCGATCCTCGGCCGCTCGGCCTCAACCAGTCCGAGCTTCGCCAGCCGACTCTCGTAGTAGATCGGCACGGTCGCTCGATCCTCGACGGACCGCTCGATGTCGTAGACGCTGATGTAGTCGCCGAACACCGCCCTCGTGTTGGCGTCCTCCTTCTCGATGGGCGTACCGGTGAAGCCGATGAACGAAGCGTTGGGCAGCGCATCCCGCATGTGGCGGGCGTAGCCGTCGATGAACTCGTACTGGCTCCGGTGAGCCTCGTCGGCGATCACCACGATGTTCCGGCGCCTCGACAGCTCGGGATGCCGGTCGCCCTTCTCCTCCGGAAAGAACTTCTGGATCGTGGTGAACACGACGCCGCCCGACTCGACCGCCAGCCTGGCCCGCAGTTTGGCGCGGCTGGCGGCCTGGACGGGCGGCTGCCGTAACAGGTCCTGGCAGCGTGAGAACGTGCCGAAGAGCTGATCGTCGAGGTCGTTGCGATCCGTCAGCACGACGACCGTCGGGTTCTCCATTGCCGGCTCGCGAATGATGCGTCCGGCGTAGAAGGCCATCGTCAGGCTCTTGCCGGACCCTTGCGTGTGCCAGACGTCGCCAGGCTCACCGCCCGGCTGCCGGCCGGATTCGTAGCCAGTTCGCGATTCGCGCAGGTCGAGGCCTAGCCGTTGCAGCCGGGTCGCCCGCAGCGTCTCGCCGACCGCCGTTCCGACAGCGTGGAACTGGTGATAGCCGGCCATCTTCTTGGACAGCTCGCCACTGCCGTCGTCCTCGAACACGACGAAGTCGCGAACCAAACTCCAGGAACCGGTCCCACTGGCAAACCCCCTCTAGCATCACCTGCAACTGAGGCAGAGCCGGGTCGGCGAGGGTCTCCCCACCGATCGTGCGCCATGGCTTGAACCACTCCCGCCCCGCGGTGAGAGTGCCCATTCGCGCCTCGACGCCATCCGAAACGATGACTGCGGCGTTGAAGGCGAACAAGCTCGGAAGCTCGGTCTTGTAGGTCTGGATCTGGTTCCAGGCCGTCCATACAGTCGCCTTCTCGTCCGCCGGGTTCTTGAGTTCGATCACAGCCAGCGGAAGACCGTTGACGAACAGCACGATGTCCGGCCGCCGTTCGTGCTCGCCGTCTACGACGGTGAACTGGTTGACCGCCAGCCAGTCGTTGTTGATGGGATACTCGTAGTCGAGGACGGCCACTTGCGCGCCCCGAAGCGAGCCTCCAGCGGTCCGGTACTCGACGGTCACGCCGTCCACCATCATGCGGTGGAAAGCCCGATTGCGGCCTTCCAGCGTCGAGCCCTCGACTTGGGCCAGCTTGCGAAACGCGTCATCCAGCGCCTCCGCGGGTAAGCCGGGATTCAGCCGCGACAAGCCTTCGCGCACCCGTTGCTCCAGGATGACCTCGCTGTAGTCGGTCCGCTCCGCGGCCACCCGGCCCGGAGCCACGTTGGGGCCGTGGGCCACCCGCCAGCCCAGGCCGTCGAGCCATTCGAGCGCTGCTTCCTCGACTTCCGACTCGGTGAAGAAGGCGCCGACGCCGCCGATCATCTCAGGTCGAACCTGGTCATGGCGAACGGCGCGTCACGGCCGTTCGCGGCGGAAATCGAAGACGCAGGAGGCACCGATCATCTCGCGGAACCAGAGCGTGGCGGCGGCGCCGAGGGCGTCCGTGAGGCGCACCGGCTCGTTGAGCGAGAAGTGCACCGGCTGGGTCTGCCCGTCGTTGATCGCGACGTTGTCCGCGTAGAGGTATGTGCGGTCAAGCCTGTCCAGTATCGGGTTCAGGCGTCCCTGGATGCCGGGGAGGTTTCCCGAGCGGTCGGCGATGATCAACGAACCCCCGTCCGGCGCCGGCCGCATGAGGACTTCGAGCGGTCCGTCGGGCGCCCAGTTTCGCTCCACATGCGCCCCGAACCCCTCCGCCGCGCAGAGCACGGTCATCGGCAGCCTCTCGTGAAGCAGGAACTCGACGCTCCCGAAGGCATCCGTCCGCGCCTCCCGGTAAGTCCGGTTCGGGTACGCCATCAGCACATGCACGCCCGGCAACGGCTCGCCCGTGTCGCGGCGGGCGGCGGCCACGCGCGCCGCGACGCCGTCCGCCACCGGGGGGCGCGCGGCCGGCAGAACGACCTTCAGTTCCCGCTCCCCGATCAATTCGAAGACAGGCCGCCGCCCCGCCAGAGCGAAGGTCTCGTCCTCGATGACGGCCACTCCCTCGCCGCGGCGTTCGATGAAGTACGCCCGGCCGCCCGCCCCGGGCACGTCGCCCACGGCGCATTGGCCCAGCCGCGACGCAAGCAGTTCGTTGCGCGTGAACTGGCTTGTGCGCAGATCCTCCGGGGTCATCGAGTTGCACAGGCCGCCCGGCGAGTACAGCTCGAGCCGGTCCTCGAAGAGGAACAGCCGGATGCGCGATCCGGACACCGCGTAGTCGCGATGCACCACCGCGTTGACGACAGCCTCAAAGACGGCTCGCTCGCTGAACTGCGGCACGTCGGTGCGGGCCGGGTCCTTGTACGCCGCCACGCGCTGGTTGGCCGCTACGAAGCGGAGCGCCTCGCGAATCTGCCGGTCGAGAGGGCCGGAGATCTCCCTCGCATCGATCTGGCGCCCGGCGTCCGGCCGGTCTCCGCGATAGGCGACGGCCTGAATCCAGGCGTTCGGCAGCCACTCGCGGGGGTCCTCCGACGCGAGCAGCACGCCTCCGATCGTCGCCCGCAGGCTGCCGCCGGCATCCGTCTTGACGAACTTCAGCTTGCTCAGGGAGGTCTCGGGCGGATCGTCGATCCGGGAGCTGACGTAGCGCCGCCAAAGGTCCCGCGCGAGACTGTTGACGCCGGTACCCCGAACCACCCGCGTGTCGGTCGAAGCGGCGTCCGACTGGCCGCGCGCGTGCGACAGCCGGCGGATCTCGGCCGCATCCATTTGCTGTTTGCGATCGCCCCGGCGGCGGAAGTAGCCCCCGGGGGATCGATGCACGGCCGCGGACGCCGGGATCTCGACGACCAGGACGCCGCCGGCCGCGCTCTCGGCCGGCACGCGGTAGACGCCGTAGTCGAGAGGCGGCTTGACGCTGTCCGTGCAGATCTCCCCAACGAAGCTCACGAGCACGTCGAGTTGGCTGGAGTCGAGGTCCTGTGGCCGCCGGTCGTCCGACACGCCCAAGACCAGGCGTCCACCGCGCCCGTTGCCGAACGCGGCCAGCTCGTCGGCGAGCGCATCCCGGCGGGGCGCGGAGACCTTTTCACCCCGGAAGGCAACGCCCTTGAGCTCCAGTTCGGTGTCCTCGCCAAGGGCGATGTGCCGCCAGAGCTGCGCTGGATCTAACGCCATTGCCCGGGCCCTGTCAGTTCGTGAGGCGTACCGGTGTCGGTAGTTGGGGCCTGCGGCGCGGAGGCGGACGATTCGACGAGCTCCTCGGCGTCGCGAACGCGGAGTTCGCCCGAGACGAGCTTTGGGAGGAGGGTGTCGCGGAGGGCGGCGAGGGTGCGGGACTCAAGACCCGCTCCATTCGCTCGCTCGAAGAGTGCCCCAACGACCTCCCCGAACAGTTCCGCAATCAGTCTGGAAGGAGCAGCGATCAGGAACTCCTTCACTGCAGCTGCCGGTACGCGCTGGCGCCCACTCGTACCACTCATACTCTGAATCGCGAACTCCCGAAAGGTCGCACTGCGTGCAAGGCAGTAAGCAAACTGGTCGGGGAGAGGAGGCTTGGGCTTCAACACAATGTACTCCGTGGAGCCCCAGCCAACCTCGCCCTCGCGCAAGAAATCGACGAAGGCCGTCTTTCCGTTCTCCAGACACGGTGTGATGCGGGCGACGAGCGTATCGCCGTTGACGTACCGCATGCCAGAGCCGAAGGCTCGAGTGCCAACTGCGGTCGGGACGTGTCCCCGTGTCGGCATGCCAGCCATTGGGAGATACGGAACGACTTCTCCCCGGCGCAGGGGTCGCTTGGGATTGACGTCGATCAACTCTCTCAGTGGTGCTGAAGTCCACCCCTCCGGTATGTCACCCATCTCGGAGTCCACCAGTCGATCGGGAAACAGAGCGGCGAGGTCCTCCGGCAGGCCCGTGTCCCGGCCTTTCATCCTGGCGCGGACCGGGTCGAAATCGACGAACCAGGACTTGAACAGCGCCCGCGCCATCGCCTCCAGCGTCTCGTTCATTCGCCGGTTCAGCTCGATCTTGTCGTCCAGCGTACTGAGGATGCGGGCGATGGCTCGTTGTTCGTCAATCGGAGGGAGCGGAATCAGGATTGTCTTCACGTAGCTCGCCGGCTGTGCGATCGATGGGACGCCGACCTGGGACGTGTTTGCAAGGAGCGCATGCCTTCCTTCCGGCGAAGCGAACCACTGAGCCGCGAACTCCGGCAACACCCTCGATTCGTCACATCTGACGTACATCTGGCTCTGTGAGACGACATAGCGGTCGTGTTGAGCACTGCGAGGAATGATGGACACTTGACCGATCGTGCCACGATGAGTGAACACGATGTCTCCGGGCCCGACGTTGGCGTTCACGAGACGATCCGCGTGCTCTTCGCTGATGTAGTTGAAGCCAGCGCCCTCGTCCAATCGGCAACGGTGCAGGTGCTTCCCGTTGATGACGGGAACGCCTTGGGCCACATAAGTCTCCACCTTGATCGAAGAACCGAAGGGTCCCATCGCCACCTTCTCGGCGATCTCCTCGACTCGGACCCTAGGCCACTCGCCGCGTCTTGGCTTCCCGATGAGAACGACGTAGCCTCCCCTAATCTCCCGATGAAAACGCTCCGGCAAGCGCGCCCAGTCGCGGGCTTCGACCAGGAACGGGATGGTCGAATCGTGAAGCGCCTGGGTGAAGTCGTCGAGGGCCAAAACGTCGATCTCCTCCAATCCTGGACCTCGCAGCACGAGATCCAGGTCGCTGCCGTCGTGGCTCTGGCCGTTCACGCGGCTGCCGTAGGCCCAGACCTCCACTTCGGGGAGGTGTGCGCGCAGCAGGGCTTCGAGCTGCACTCGATGGCGCGGCAGTAGGTGGAGGCGTTCAGTCATCGCGCGCCCGCTCGACCACCGCGACCAGCGCCCGGGCGTCGGCGACGAAGGCAGGCAGGCCCTCCACCGCCGCCACGACGGCGGGGTCGGCACCGTCCGGCTCGCCGCTGCCGTTCAGGCTGTCCCGGTAGGTCAGCCAGCGCTCTGCGGTTTCCATGTCGATCAGGCCGTGCTTGGCCGCGTGCCGAAACAGGTCCCGGAACGTCAGGCGGTCCGCTGC
Organism: Candidatus Multivorans sp.; assembly: GCA_965220845.1. Classification (GTDB taxonomy): domain Bacteria; phylum Acidobacteriota; class Thermoanaerobaculia; order Multivoradales; family Multivoraceae; genus Multivorans. The sequence continues at coordinate 353,738 of CBDCRA010000005.1, read as the reverse complement.
CCGGTTGCTTGCGAACCACGGGCGCAACGTCTTCCTCAACAGCTTGCCGCTCTGTTCGAGAGCCACCTCGAACCGCTCGATGCAGAGCTCTCGCCCGAGCCGGCGAGCCGTTTCGTCCTCACGGTCGCGGTCCAGGAGTTGACAGTAGACCTCCAGCCGGTCGAGGCACTCCTTGAAGAACGTGGTGTCGATGCCCACGGACTGACGCGCGTCAAGCCTTCTTCTACGCGGTAGCGGCCAATCCGATCTCCACTTCCACGGATGATGCCAACGGCGGCGGAATCGGATCGCCGTCCTCCCGGAGACCCTCGAGGTGAAGGGCTAGCGCCTCGCGCATGAGTTGGATGACCTCGGAACGCGTCTCGGCAGCGGCAACGCAGCCCGGCACGTCGGGCGCGTATGCGCCATAGCTTGTCGGCGTCTTCTCGATCACGATCATGTACTTCACGAGCTTCTCACTTCCTGAGGCCAGCCTGCTTCATGATGCTGTTCCACGTACCCGGCGGCACGTCCACGCTGAGCTTACCTGCGATCGTGACCTTCCCCGGCTTCACCGGATGCCGGTACTGGCGATGGCTACCCCGTGTCGTGATGCGCCGCCAACCGTCCCGCTCGACAGCGCGAATCGCTTCACGGACCTTAGGCATCGGTCGTGAAGACTGCCCCGCGGCGCACGGCCGCACCCGCGTCCCGCGATACGGCCTGGTCCACGATCACTTCTCCACTCCGAAGCCCAGCGACATCAGGTTCTTCTCGATCACCGCGTCCAGCCGGCGCGCCTCGCCCTGCTGCTCCCGCCACTGCGCGGCGAGCCGGGCCATCTTCTCCTCGAACGGCTCGCCGTCGTCCTCCCGCGGCTTCATGCCGACGTAGCGCCCCGGCGTCAGCACATGGTCGTGTCCGCCGATCTCTTCAAGCGTCGCGCTCTTGCAGAAGCCGGGCTTGTCCTCGTACTCGACGACCCCTTCCCCGCCGCGCCATGCCTGATAAGTGGCGGCGATCTCGGCAATGTCCTCGGACGTCAGTTCCCGGTGCGTGCGGTCCACCATCCGGCCCAGGTCGCGGCCGTCGATGAACAGAATCTCGCCGGCGCGGGCGTGCGACACTCCGGCCTTTCGATCCCGCGCGAGGAACCACAGGCAGACCGGGATCTGCGTCGAGTAGAAGAGTTGCCCCGGCAGAGCGACCATGCAGTCCACCAGGTTCCCCTCCTCGATCAGCCTGCGACGGATTTCACCTTCGCCGGATTGGCTCGACGACATCGATCCGTTGGCGAGAACAAACCCCGCCACGCCCTCCGGCGCCAGGTGGTGCACCATGTGCTGCACCCAGCCGAAGTTCGCATTGCCCTTCGGCGGGACTCCATACCGCCAGCGCCTGTCTTCGGCAAGCCGTTCGCCGCCCCAGTCCGAAACGTTGAACGGAGGATTGGCGAGGATGAAGTCCGCCTTCAGGTCCGGATGGCGGTCGTCGTGGAAGCTGTCGCCGTGGGCGATCTGCCCTCCGATTCCGCGGATGGCTAGGTTCATCCGGGCGAGCCGCCACGTCGTGTAGGCGGACTCCTGGCCGTAGATGGAGATGTCGGCGGGCACCGTTGCCGTTGCCGTTGCCGTTGCCGTGCCGCTGGCGTGGGCGCGGATGAACTCGACCGACTGCACGAACATGCCCGATGAGCCGCAGCAGGGATCGTAGACCCGGCCCCGGTACGGCTCCAGCATCTCGACGAGAAGCCTGACGACGCAACGCAGTGTGTAGAACTCGCCGCCCCTCTTGCCCTCGGCGCTGGCGAACTGCGAGAGGAAGTACTCGTAGACCCGGCCCAGCACATCCCGGGAACGGGCCTCGGCATCGCCGACGCGGATGTTGCCGACCATGTCGATGAGCTGGCCGAGGCGCTGCTTGTCCAAGGCGGGCCGCGCGTAGTCCTTGGGGAGCACGTCCTTCAGCGCCGGGTTGTCGCGCTCGACCGCGGTCATGGCCTCATCGACGGTCCGGCCGATCGTCGGCTGCCGCGCCCGCGCCTTCAGGCGCGCCCAGCGGGACTCCCGCGGCACCCAGAAGATGTTCTCCGCGACGTACTCGTCGCGGTCCTCCGCCGCCTGTTCGCCCCACTCGGCCAGCACGGCCGCCCGGCGCTCCTCGAAGGCGTCCGAGATGTACTTCAGGAAGATGAGGCCGAGCACGACGTGCTTGTACTCGGCCGCGTCCATCGAGCCGCGAAGCGCATCGGCCATCGCCCACAGTTCGGCCTCGTAGCCGGTCGTTGCGCTGCTGCCGGTTCGCCTGCTAGCCATCGTCGTCGGTGTGATTGTCGATCCCGTCAGTCAGGACGATCTCTCGGAGCGGCCATCGTAGCCCCACAACGCAAGCGGCGGCTAGTATCGAGAAAGCTGCTCCGCCGCTCCGTTCCGGCTCGGTGGTGGTGGCCAGGGCAGCCAAGAGCGCCGGCCGCCTGGGCTACCGAGGTTCAGGCAGGGCCGTCCAGGGGCTCGCGTCTGGAGGAAGCTGTGATGGCGGCAAGGCATCAGCACTATGTCCCTCGGTGGTACATGGCGAACTGGGGGGACGAGAAGGGCCGCGTGGTCTTCTCGAGGAACGGCCAGACCCTGGGACCGACCAATCCGAGGAACATCCTCGGCAGGCGCGACTTCTACGAGGCTCCGGTCCTGACCATGCAGGACATCTGCCTCCTGTCCACGTTCGTCTCGCAGAACGTCACGTCCGAGAACGCTCGCCCCATGGCAGAAACGATCCTGGAGGGCGCGCTGTTCCACTCGACGCTGAAGACCCTCGTCCTGCCTTCGCCGCACCTGTCGGAGGAGGAGAAGGAACTGCTGTCCGGTGCTCTCAGAGACAATGAAGAGCGGCGCCTGACCAAGTCGGAGGACAGGGCAAAGGCCATCGTGGACCGGCTCCTAGAGGGAGACGCAGATGTCCTGGTCGACTCCCGGTCGGGGCTGGACTTCTTCGAGTTTCTTGGTGACATGGCGTTTCGCGGACACGGTGTCCGAGCGCATATCAGCGGGTTGGGCTTCTTGTCCGAGGGTGGTGCTGCGGTTCTGGCGAGACTCGTAGGCGCCAACATGACCTGCGTTCACTTCCTGGACCGGCTCGGGCACCCACCGACTGTTCTGAGGAACGAGACGCAGCGCCGCTTCGTTACCAGCGACCACCCGGTCGTGAACATCCTTGCTCCGCAGGAGGACCGGATGCCCGAAGACGACGAGTACGCCGTGTACTTCCCGCTTTCTCCCTCTCGCGCGCTGGTCGTACCGCCTTGGAAGAAGAAGTTCACGCCGGAAACGGCAACCGAGGAGCTGGTGGCCAGCCTCAACGCCTGGATAGCGAGCCGCGCTCACGAGACGTTGGTCGCCAAGCACCCAAACGATCTGGCGGTGACACTCGAAGACGCTGGAACTCCGCCTCCGATGCAGACCTGGTTTGAAGAGCGCTCGGCTGGCCTGCGGCCCAGCATCACACGAACGAGATAGCGGCACTTCCTTCATCTCGCAGAAGAGACACGGAATACTCTGATGATGACGCGGACTTCGATCCTGCACGTCCGGATTGACGCCGAGACGAAACGAGCGGCAACAGCCGCGCTCGCGGCGACGGGATTGACGGCTTCGCAGGCCGTGCGGCTGCTGTTCCACCGCATCGCCGTCGATCAGGCATTCCTACTCGAGCTCAAGGTGCCGAACGCTCGGACCCGAGAGGCCATGGCCGAGGTGGATGAGATGGTGAAGGAGCGCAGCGTGCGGTTCGCCAGCGCGGACGAGGTGTTTGCGAAGCTTGAAGAAGCCGGCGACGAGTAGATGCCCCGCTCGGTCCGGAACGCACGCCGAGCTATTCGAGTGACCAACGGCAAGAGCACTCCCAAGCCGGGGTTCACACGCCGAGGCCTCCTTGCCTGGCTGGCCGCGGTGGCGTCCTTGCCGCGGCGGAGCGAACAGGCCCACGCAGCTCCTCAGGAGTCCCAGGGACCGGCCGGTGGAACTCGGGTCGACCGGTGGCACAGGACGCACGACCGGGTCTGGCTCGGTGAGCGGTTCTGGGCCAATCCGATGGAGGACTGGCGGGTTGTGGACGGAGCCGCGGAAGTGCAGACGAGCGGCGGCGATCGCAACGTCCACCTGATCACGCATCGGTTGACCGGCGAAGAAGGACGGTTTCGGATGTCCGTCCGTTGCCGGCGGGTGGAGACCGGTGAACGCGACGGTGGCGCGGGGTTCCGTATCGGCATCCGCAACCTGATCGACGACCATCGCAGCAACTGCTTCGCGCGCGGCGTCGGGGTAGACGCAGGGATGGTCGACGGGCGGCTGGTGCTGGGTGATGCGAGCGGGGAGCTGGCTGGCGGGGACTCGGTTGCGGCCGACGGAGTTGAGCTGATTCTGCAGGGTCGCGCGGAAGGAGGAGACTGCGAACTCACGCTGGCAGCCCGAGACGCTGCCGGCGACGAACTCGGCAGTGTCCACCACACGATCCCTGCAGCCGGGATCGCCGGGAACGTCGCGATCGTCTGCAACTTCGACCGGGAGATCCCGAAGGGCGAAGGCGCCCGGTATCGGTTCAGCGAGTGGACGGCGGACGGAGACGCCTTCGAGGTCCACGAGGACCGCAAGTTCGGGCCGATCCTGTGGTCGATGTACTCGATGAGCGATTCCCGCGGCGACGAGGGCTTCGTCGTCAAGCTCACGGCGCTCCTGCCCCCGCTGGGCACCGACGACGACTGGCGCGTCGAGCTGCTGACCGAGCACAACGGAGAGTGGCGATCCCACGGCTTCGCCGAGCTCGACCCGGACGCCTGGACGGCGACGTTCCGCCTGCCCAACTGGAACGAACGGGTCGCGGCGCCGTTCCGGCTCGTGTACCGGGAGCGCCACACCGACGGCGGCGAGACGGAGCACGCCTGGCAGGGCACGATCCGCGCAGACCCCTCCGGCCGGGCACTACGGCTGGCGGGCCTCACCTGCCAGAACGACTACTCGTTCCCCTATGCCCCGGTCGCCGACCATGTTCTGGCGCGGGATCCTGATCTGCTCTTCTTCTCGGGCGACCAGCTCTACGAGAACCACGGCGGCTACGGCCTGATCCGGGAGCCGGCGGAGCCGGCGATCCTGAACTACCTGCGGAAGTACTACGAGTTCGGCTGGGCGTTCCGCGAGGCGATGCGCGACCGGCCGACGCTCTGCATCCCGGACGACCACGACGTGTTCCAGGGCAACATCTGGGGCGAGGGCGGCAAGCCGATGGACACGGGGCGGGGCACCTCCTCGCTCGGCGGCTACCGGGAGCCGGCGCGGATGGTCAACGTGGTCCATCGCACGAACGCGTCGCACCATCCCGACCCCTTCGACCCGGCGCCGGTCGATCAGGACATCAGCGTCTACTACGGCGACATGGTCTATGGCGGCGTCGGCTTCGCGATCCTCGCCGACCGGCAGTTCAAGAGCGGCCCCGAGCACGTGGACACCGGCTCCGGCCGTGCCGACCATGTGCTCGACCCGGAACTGGACACAGCAGCGCTCGATGCGCCCGGTCTTGCCCTGCTCGGCGACCGGCAGGAGGAGTTCCTGGAGCACTGGGCCGGCGACTGGCGCGGCCACACGATGAAGGTGCTGCTCAGCCAGACCGTGTTCGCGGGTGTCGCGACGCATCACGGCGGCTACGACGACTACCTGATCGCCGATCTCGACTGCGGCGGCTGGCCGCAGGCGCCGCGCGACCGGCTCGTCCGCATTCTTCGCAGGGCGAAGTGCCTGCACGTCTGTGGAGACCAGCACCTGCCTTCGCTCGTCCAGTACGGCGCGGACGCGCAGCGCGACGGATCCTGGGCCTTCTGCACGCCGGCGATCAGCGCCGGCTACCCGCGCTGGTGGCGGCCGGACGAAGTCGGAACGCCTCACCGGAACCGGCCCCGCCACGGCCTGCCGCACACCGGCGAGTTCCGCGATCCCCTGGGCAACCGGGTCTACGTCTACGCCATCGGCAACCCGGACGTCGGCACCGCGCCCGACCCCTACGAGCGAGCGCAGCAGAAGAGCAGCGGCTTCGGCCTGGTCACCGTCGACAAGGCGGCGAGGACCTACCGGATCGAGGCGTTCCGTTTCCTGAGCACGGCCGACGACCGCGACGACGGCCAGTTCCCCGGCTGGCCGGTCACCCTGCACCAGGCCGAGAACGCGGGCGACAATCGCATCGGCTAGCCCCGCCAGGCGGCGCCCCATGAAACATCGCCACGCGGTCAACGTCCTACGAGCAGGGCCGCAAGGCGGCATTGCCCCACGGCTCACATGAAGCAAGAGAACCTCGTCATGGAGAACCGTCACCGCCGATCGTTCACCCTGGCGGTCGCAATGCTGATCGCCACCGCCGCCGGCGCCGGCGCCGGCGCCGTTCTTGCCGAGGAAACGGGCTCGCAAGCCGGCTCGCCGGCGCCGCTGACGGGACCGCTGGAGCTCCCTTTCACCTTCGACGGGCCGCCGCCCCCCGTGCCGCCGGCCGTGGTGAGCCGGGACGACTCCGGCCGGGCCACCGTCCGGGCGGTGCCCCTCGCCGCGCCGCTTCGAATCGATGGCCGGCTCGACGAACCTCTCTACGACACGGTGCCCCCGATCTCCGACTTCATTCAGGTCGAACCCCAGCCGGGAGAGCCGGCCACCGACAGGACGGACGTCTGGATCACGTTCGACGAAACCACGGTCTTCGTTTCCCTCCGCTGCTGGCAGGACCCCGACCGGATCGCCGCCAACGACATGCGGCGCGACGGCTTCGCCGAGGACGACTACGTCGACATCGTTCTCGACACCTTCTTCGACCGGCGGAACGCCGTCATCTTCACCGTCTACGCCTCAGGCGGCCGCTTCGATGCCCAGATCACCGACGAACGCGAGATGAACGTCGACTGGAATCCGGTCTGGGATCTCCGGACGGGCAGGTTCGAGGGCGGCTGGACGGCGGAAGCCGAGATCCCGTTCCGATCGCTCCGGTATCGCCCCGGCAGCTCGCAGATCTGGGGCATCAATCTGCAGCGCTACACGCAGTGGAAGAACGAGAGTTCGACTCTGAACCGGATCCCGGAAGCGCGGAGCACGATGGGCATCATGCAGATGTCGCTGGCGGCAACCCTGGTCGGTCTCGAATCCCCACCGGCCTCGAGGAACCTGGAGTTCAAGCCCTACCTGGTCGCCGACATGGTCACCGACCGGCTGGCGACCCCGGAGATCTCGGACGAGGTCGACGCCGATCTCGGCATCGACATCAAGTACGGCGTCAGCCAGAACCTCACCGCCGATTTCACCTACAACACCGACTTCGCCCAGGTGGAGAACGACCAGCAGCAGGTCGACCTGACCCGCTTCAGCCTCTTCTTCCCCGAGAAGCGCGACTTCTTCCTCGAGAACCAGGGAACCTTCGGCTTCGGGGGGCGCCGGGCAGGTGGATTCGGAGGGAGTGGCGACACGCCGGCGCTCTTCTACAGCCGGCGGATCGGCCTGCACAGGGGCCGGGCGGTACCGATCGAGGCCGGCGCCCGCCTGACCGGACGAACGGGCCGCTACACGCTCGGCCTGCTGAACATCCAGTCGGACGACGAACCGCTGTCCGGCACCATCGCGACGAACTTCGGCGTGATGCGAGTCAAGCGGGACATCCTGCGCCGGAGCAGCGTCGGCGTCATCTACACGCGGCGCTCGATCGACCAGACCGGCACGGGACGCAACGAGGCCTACGGCGTCGACGGGACCTTCGCCTTCTTCGACAACCTGACGTTCAACACCTACTGGGCCGAAACGAGCACGCCCGGACTCGCTGACGACGACGCCAGCTACCGCCTGCGGATGGACTACGACGGCGACCGCTACGGCGTCCGCCTGGAACGCCTGCGGGTCGGCGGCAACTTCAATCCCGGCATCGGATTCGTCCGCCGCCCGGACATGCGCAGTTCCTACGGCGAGTTCCGGTTCAGCCCGCGGCCGGCCGGAAGCAGGCTGGTGCGCAAGTACTCGTGGACCGGGTCGATGTCCTATATCGAGAACGGCGCCGGTCTGGTCGAAACGCGGGAGGCCGAGGCCGAGTTCGGCATCGAGTTCCACAGCGGGGATGAGCTCGAACTGACGTACGTGCAGGCCTACGAGTTCCTGCCGTTTCCGTTCCCCATCGCCTCGGACATCACGCTCGGCGTCGGCGGTTACGACTTCGACTACGTCCAGGTCCAGTTGCAACTGGGCCAGCAGCGGCGGATCTCGGGCGGATTCTTCCTCGAGGTCGGCGACTTCTACAGCGGCCGCAAGACGTCCCTCGGCTGGGGCTGGGGGCGGGTGAGCCTGAGCCCGAAGTTACTCCTCGAGCCGGGCATCTCGTTCAACCGCGTCGAGTTGCCGGCAGGCGAGTTCGACGTGGAACTCGTCGACCTGCGGGCGATCTACACGATGACCCCACGGATGTTCGTGAGCGCCCTGTTCCAGTACGACTCCGAGAGCCGCGGACTGGCGGCGAACGTGCGGCTGCGCTGGGAGTACCAACCGGGCAGCGAGCTGTTCGTCGTCTACAACGAACAGCGCGACACATTGACGCAGGGCTTTCCGGGGCTCAACAACCGCGCCCTGATCGTCAAGGTCACGCGGCTGTTCCAACTGTAAGCGCAGGCCCTCTACCGCGACATCAGCACCGTCAGGCGATGAGGCGCCGTCGTCGATGTGTGGTGCATCAGAACGTCCTGCTTGCCATCCCGGTTCAGGTCGGTCAGCCAGGTGTACTCCTCGTCTTCGGGCACCGGGATCGCGAACCGCTGAGGCTTCCTGGCGAGCAACCCCGGCCCCGGCACGCCGAGATGGACGTGCAGCATCTTCCGGTTCCTCGCAATCAGGACGTCCGAGCGTCCGTCGCCGTTCACGTCTCCCATGCGGACCGCCGGCCAGAACGCCCTCTCGCCGCTCTTCCTGGGGGTCCTGGGCCTGATCTGGCGTACCGCGTTCGGACGGTCGCCGTAGCGGCCGTCCTCCATGCGGAACATCTCGAGATCGAACGATCCGGCACCGGTCAGAATCGACATGACGAGCACCCTGATCGCCGAGAAGACCGTCGGCTCGAAGGCCGTCACGACCACATCGACCTGGCCGTCCCGATCGAAATCGTGCCGGTCGATTCCAGAGATGATGCCCTCGGACTCGACCACCGCGCCCGGTTCCGGTGAGAACTCCACGCTTCCACCCGGGCCGGGAGCGCCGAAGTACGCCTCGTAGGAGGAGTGCATCTTCCACAAACTCGCGCCCTTCAGTTCGAACACCACCAGGTCGGTGACACCGTCTCCGTCCATGTCGGTCAGCGAGTGCGGCACTCTGCCCCTGCTCTCGCCCTCGGGCATGTGGTCGTGACGCCGGCTGCGTATCCCCGCCGGTGCGGCGAGCGAAGCGATCTGGTCGGAGTCGAACGCGATCCCGGTCGTGAACGTGCTGGCCTCGGGGGAGAAGAGTCCGTCTTCGGTCTGGAGATGCACCTCGAAGTGGCCGTTCTTCCAGAACACGAGGTCGCTTCGGCCATCCAGGTCGTAGTCCATCTCGTGGATGCGACCGCCCTCGTCCCAGGGCGTGTAGCGGTATCCGTCGGCGCCGTAGACGCGCTCCAGGCCGGCGGCAGGCCCGATTCGCAGCGGCTCCGAGAACGTGGCCCCATTCGTCTGGCCGCCGCTGCCCTGAACGAGGACCTGGAAGCCATGCCCGTGCGGCACCGCCAGGTCGTCGCGGCCGTCCCCGTTCAGGTCGCGGGTGATGTCCACGTGGAGGACCTCGCGCCTCGGCGACGCCTTGAAGTCGGAGGTCACGGCGACGAGTTCCCGTTCCTTCCCGGAAGCCGGATCGAACCAGGTCAGCCGGCCGCCGCCGTAGGCAATCAGGCGGTCTCGACCGTCGATGTTCGCGATGTCCATGAACGACACGTCGCGGCGCAGCGACGCCTCAAGCGCTGGCGACCAGTCGCCGTCCTGAAAGCTGAAGATGCGCAGCCGGCGGTCGCCGTCGCCGTCGATGTGCACGGCAGCCAAGTTTGAAACCGGGCCGTCCAGGAGGAACCCGGTCAGCACGGTCAGGTGTTCGGCAGCGCCGACGACGACCTCGTGACGCTCCGGGACGAATGCCGGCACCGGCTCCGAACCCGCATGCCCGAGGGCAGGCATCACGCATCCCGCAAGGCAGATCCTCAATGCCAGCCACGAAATCCGGCTCGATCGCCAGTGCCTGCCGCCGCCGCTATTCGGTCTCTTCTTCACGATGCTCTCCTTCCCTGGAGAATGTTGACTGGGTCAACATACACCGCTCTGTTGACAATGTCAACATCCGTCTTGGCCATAATCGGCCATGGCCGAGCGAGTACACGCCTACCATCACGGAGATCTCCGAACCGCCCTCGTCGAAGAAGCCGCCGCCATGATCTCGGAGGGTGGCGCCGCCAGCGTAACGATGAGGGCGATAGGCAGCCGCCTCGGTGTATCGCGGGGAGCGCCCTACCGCCATTTCCCCGACAAGACGGCCCTCCTGGTCGCGGTCGCGGTCGCGGGATTCGAGCGTCTCAACCGGCGCCTGGGGTCCGGCGACACCGGAGCCCCTTCAACCAGCGTTGAGCGACTACGGCGCATGGGCGAGCAGTACGTGCGCTTCGCCCTGGAGCATCCGGCTCACTATCGCCTGATGTACGGCAAGGAGGCCCTTGAGCGCCAGGATCAACCGGAACTGCGAACGGCAGCCGGATCTCTGCTCGAGAACTTGGTCGATGTGATTCGGGTCCACCAGCAGAGCGGCGAGATCGAGACAGCGGATCCGCGGGCACAGGCCTACGTCGCATGGAGCGCGGTCCACGGCCTGGCGTCGCTCCTGATCGAGAGGCAGATCGACCCGAACGTCGACGTGGACGACCTGATCCGGCAAACCACCCGGACGATCCTGGACGGTATGCGAGATCGCAGTCCGGACTAGAGACCTCCGGCCGGTTCACCGGACGATCAGCATCGTCACCCGATGAGGTTCCGTCGTGGACGGGTGATGCAGCAGGAGGTCCTGCCTGCCGTCCTTGTTGAGGTCCACGAGCCAGGTGTACTCCTCGTCGTTGGGGATAGCGACCGCAACCCTCTGAGGCTGCCGGGCGAAGAGCTCCGGTCCCGGCACACCGGCGAAGACGAGCAGTTGCCGATGGGTTTCCTCTATCAACAGGTCCGAGCGGCCGTCGCCGGTCACATCCCCGATCAGCAAGGTTGTGTTGAACGCGCGCAAGTGACGCTTCTGCCTCTTCCGTTCCTGGTGCATGGCCCCTCGAAGCACGATGTCCAGCGGCACCCACCCGAACTCCCTGACACTGGGGTGGCCATCCAGTTGCATTCTGCGGGTGGCGCTGGGTTCGTCGGAATGGAGGCCCTCCTTCATGGGATAGAACTCGAGATCCAGCCAGATGTCATCGCCCATGAACCCCTTGAGCCTCTTCCAGAGACTGCTCTCGAGGTACGCGACCTCGATCGTCGTGAACATCAGATCGAGGTCGCCGTCGCCATCGAAGTCGCGCCGGTTCATCCCGAGCTGAATCCTGCCGTCCGACTGGAAGGCGAAGTCGACGCCCGGCGCGAACCGGGTTCCGCGGTCGGGTGCCGGCGCGCCGAGATGCACCTCGTAGGTTGAACGCTTGCGCGAGATGCTCGCCCCTTCCAGCGAGAAAACCACGAGGTCCCCGACGCCGTCGCCGTTCAGGTCGGCTATCGAGTGAAGCACTCTCCCCGTCATGTCTCCGGTGGCGAGCGAGGAGAGTTCGTCAGAGGCGAATGTGACATCGGTCGGGAAGGTCTCGGTCTGGGAGAACAACCCGTCTTCATCCTGGAGGTGAACCTTGAAGTGGTCCTCGTTCCAGAACACCAGGTCGCGGCGTCCGTCCAGGTCGTAGTCCATCTCGTGGACACGGCTTTCATCCCAGGGGTTGTACCGGTAGCCATCGGCCCCGTAGATCCTGCTCAAGTCAGCGGACCGGCCAATTTCCACCGCATCCGCGAACTCGCCGGCGCTCGTCTGGATGAACACCCGGAAGCCATCGACGCCCGGCACGACCAGGTCGTCGCGGCCGTCGCCGTTCACGTCCCGACTGACGTCGACATGGGGGATCTCACCGCCGCGAGGCGGGTTGAAACTGGCGTTGACCGCGACCAGCGGGCGTTCTGTCGCCGATTCAGGATCGAACCAGTTCAGGCGACCGGGATCGTAGGTGACCAGCCGGTCACGTCCGCCGATGCTGGCCACGTCAACGAATCGCACGTCGCGACCGAGTGTCGGGTCGGCTCGCGGCGCCCAGGCGCTGTCTCCGAACTCGTAGATACGCAGGCGGCGTTCGCCACGGTCGTCGATGTCCACGACTGCAAGCTCCGCGCTTGGGCCCCCGAGAAGGAACCCCGTCAGAACGGTCTGACGTTTCGCGGAGCCGGTGACGACCTCGTACCGCGTGAAAGCGAACTCCGCGGCTGGCCCGGAAGTCGACTGCGCGAGGACAGGCTCGCTGCCCCCCGACACGAGCACTCCAAGAAGCAGGATGGAGGCCGAGCTCCGTCGATACTGCATCGCGCGGCCGGAGGCCGAAGTGCCGACTTCGTTCATCGGGCGACCAGCACCGTGACCCGATGCGGCTCGTCAGTGAACGCGTGGTGCATCAGAACATCCTGCTTGCCGTCCCTGTTGAGGTCCACCAGCCAGGTGTACTCCTCGTTCGGCATGGCGATCGCGACTTCCTCAGGCTTTCCGGCGAACAGCTGGGGCCCCGGCACGCCAAGAAAGACGTTCAGACCCTTCCGGCCCTTCTGCACGAGCAGATCCAGGCGGCTGTCGCCGTTCACATCCCCGACCAGAACCGAGGGATGGAAGATGCCTTTTTCTCCTGAAACGCCGGGAGCGCGGCCTCTGAACTTGCGGACGGCACTCGGTCTGCCGGAGTAGATGCCACCTTCCATGCGGTAGAAGTCGAGACGCATCGGCACGGAACGAGTCAGGATCCCGGCGCCGATCATGCGGACCGTCCTGAAGGCGCCGAACCTCATCGTTCTGTACAGCACGTCGACCTGACCGTCGTTGTCGAAGTCGTACCGCCCGATCTCGTACGGGAGGCCGTCCGAGCGAATCGAGGCAGCGGCAGCGGGCGCGAACGTGGTGCCGCCCTCGGCTGTGGGCGCGCCCGGATGGACCTCGTACATGAAGCGCACGCTCCACATGCTCCTGATGTCCAGCGAGAAGATCACGAGGTCGCCGACGCCGTCGCCGGTCAGGTCGGTCAGTGAATGCAGCACCCTCCCGGCCGGGGCTCCGGTCAGGGTGTCGTCAATACGCCGGTGGCGAACCTCCTGCGGAGCGGCAAGCGACGCGGGATCGTCCGAGTCGAACGCAACCTCGGTCGTGAAGGTCGTGCTGGCCTCGGCGGCGAACAGACCCCGCTGGTCCTGCAGATGCACCTCGAAGTGGTCCTGGTTCCAGAACACCAGGTCGCCGCGTCCGTCCAGGTCGTAGTCCATCTCGTGGACGCGGCCGCCCTCGTCCCAGGGACGGTACCTGGAGCCATCGCCGCGGTAGACCCGGTCCGGCCCGCTCGAGGGGCCGATGGTCACCGGTTCGGCAAACGTCCCGCCGCTCCTCTGGACGAGCACATGGAAGGCGTGGTCTTGCGGCACGACCAGCTCGTCGCGGTCGTCGCCGTTCAGGTCACGCGTGATGTCCACATGGACAACCTCACCCCTCCGCGGCGATCTGAAGTCGGACTCCACCGCAGCGAGTTCCCGCTCCGTCTCCGACTCGGGATCGAACCAGGTCAGCCGGCCGGCGCCGTAGATCACGAGCCGGTCCCGGCCGTCGATGGCGGCCACGTCAACGAAGGAAGTTCCGGGCCGTAGCGCGGTTTCGACTTCCGGCACCCATTCACCGCCCCTGAACGTGAGGATCCGCAGGCGCCGGTCATCGTTCTTGTCGCTGTCCACGACCGCGAGGTCCGCCATCGAGCTTCCCAAGAGAAAGCCCGTCAGGACGGTCTGGCGCTCGCGGGCGCCGGTGACCACGTCGTACCGCTCGAAGGCGAACCGCTCCGCCAGCTGGGCGCCGGGAAGCGTGGCGGCAGGTCCGACGCATCCGTACAGGCACACCCTGAGCGTGAGTATGGCGAATCGGCCTCGCCGATGGTGCCTGGCTCGGCCCCGCGTCGATCGCTTTCTCATGGCTCTCTGTCCCTCCAACCAGAAGTTGACTGCGTCAACATACACAGCTTTGTTGACATTGTCAACAAGCTCCTCGGGAGAGGGCGCGCACCCTCCACCGCAGCGCCTCGGCCTCCCCGCTGTCTCCTGGACAGGACGGGGACTCCGACGACGAGGACCGGCTAGGGGATCAGCCCCACTCCGCCCGCCACACTTCCTGGTTGTCCGCCGGGAGCCGCCTCGGCCGGCGAGCATTGGGAGTCCGGAGTTCGACCTTCACCCGACGCGCGATCGCCCGGGCGACATCCTCCTGAATCTGGATCTCGGAGATCGTGCCGAGGACCCGGTCGTAGTGGCGAGACCAGAGATGAATGCCGTCGGCGACCCGGATGAGCTGGACCGAGATCCGCACCCGGTCGCCCGACCTTCGTGCGCTGCCTTCGAGGATCGCCGCCACGCCCAGCTTCCGGCCGAACCGCGGTGCGCTCAGGCGGGCCAGCCCTCGGTCGAACGAGGAGGTCCGGGACAAGACCCGAAGTCCATCGACCCGTACCAGCGCCTCGACGACCTCCTCCACCAACCCCTCACAGAAGAAGTCCTGTTCCGGATCGGGCGTCATGTTGGCGAAGGGCCGCACCGCGATCGATCCCCCGACCGGCGTCCTGACCGGGGCCGTGAAGCGGTAGCCGCGGCCGGGAACCGTGACGACGTACTGCGTCTCCCCATCCTGGCCCAGGATCTTCCGTAGCACGGACAGGTTGTGCGTGAGGTTGCTGTCGGCGACGTTGGTATCGGGCCACACCATCGCCATCAACTCGTCCTTGTGGACCAGACGGTCGCGGTTCTCGACGAGCACCTTCAGCGTCTGGAAGATCTTCGGCCGCACTGGCACGACCCGCCCGCGGCGGAGCAACCGGCGCTCCGCGGCATCGAGAAGAAACGGCCCGAAGGCGTAGGTGGGACGCTCTGCCACCAGGAACCTCCGTCAAGGACCGGACGCCGGCCGTCACGCGACACGCTCAGCCGCGCCGGGATTGATTCGGATTCCTGGATCCTAGCAGCCCCTACAACCTTGTTGGAAGATTCAGTCCTGGCGGCCCTCCGGCAGTGCGAACACGAACAGACTCCCGCCCCGGGCGCGGGCGGCGCCTTCGGGGGTGTGGCGGAGACTCCCCGGCCCGGTCGAGATGGCCACGTACTGGCGGCCGTCGACGGCGTAGGAGATCGGGTAGCCCATAGCCGGGGCGCCGACGTTGACCTCCCACAAGACCTCGCCGGTCTCGTGGTCGAAGGCGCGGAAGTGTCCGAGCGCGTCGCCGCCGAAAATCAGGCCGCCGCCCGTGGCTACGACTGAGTACGTCGAGCCTTCCGTCTCGAACAGCCACTTCGTCTCGCCCGTCACGGCGGAGATCGCGTACACGGTGCCGAGATACTCCTCGCCGGGCGCCTTGATGTGGTCGGCGGCCAGGTTGTAGATCGCGACCTGCTGTTCGAACGCCTGCGCCCGCGGGCTGTTCGTGTCGGCGGTCACGAGCATCCGGGCGCACATGTTGCGCAGCGGGTAGTACATCGTCCGGGTCAGCGGGCTGTACGAACCGGCCTCCCAGTCCTTGCCCCCGATCCACGTCGGGCACACCAGCATCTCCTGGTCCAGCTCGGTGAAGATGATCTCCGTGTTCTCGACGGCGCGGCCAGTCGTCTCGTCGATGTCGACGACCACGTTCTGCGGCACGGTCGGCCGCGCCCAGAGGAACTCTCCGGTTTCGCGGTCCAGCGTGTAGACGAAACCGGTCTTGCCCGGGATGCCGGTCATCACCTTGCGCGTCTCGCCCGGTTCGAGACCCTCCCGGATCCAGCGCACCGCCTCCGGATCGGGTGACACG
This sequence comes from Candidatus Multivorans sp., assembly GCA_965220845.1. Classification (GTDB taxonomy): domain Bacteria; phylum Acidobacteriota; class Thermoanaerobaculia; order Multivoradales; family Multivoraceae; genus Multivorans. The sequence goes on along the minus strand of CBDCRA010000005.1, from coordinate 337,655 downwards.
GGGAGGTCGACGAGGATCCGCTCGAACGGATGGTCGAGGTCCCAGTGGTCGTTCAGGTGCTGGAAGTACCAGCGAATCTCGCCGCTCTCCGCCTCGAGCGCCAGGGTCGAGTTGTGGTAGAGGTGCGTCAGATCGGTGCCGCCGAGCATGAACTTCGGCGCCGGCGAGGTGACAGCCGTGCCGAAGTAGATGAGTTCGAGTTCCGGGTCGTAGCTGGGAACCATCCAGGTACCGACGTGGTGGCGCTTCTCGAACGGCACGTCGCCCCAGGTTTCGTCCCCGGGCTCGCCGGGCGCCGGCATCGTCCGGGTCCGCCAGAGTTCCTCCCCGGTCAGCGCGTCGAGCGCGATCATGATGCAGGACTCCGGTCCGCCCCAGGGCCGGCAACTGCGTCCGGAGACGACGCGGCCATCCGCGACGATCGGGCCCGAGCTGTGGGTGGCGGGGTTGACCTCCCAGTCCAGGATCCGCGTCTCCCAGACCAGCTCTCCCGTCTCGGCGTCCAGCGCGAAGGCGTGGTTGTCGTCGCTGTTGTTCAGGATCAGCCGGTCGTAGATCGCGATGTTCCGGTTGTTCTTCGCGTTGAAGCCGACCTGCGCGTAGAGACCCTCGGGCTGTTCCCGCGTGTAACGCCAGATGAACTCGCCGGTCGTCGAGTCCACCGCCTCGATCGTGTCCTCGAACGACGGGATGTAGAGCACGCCGTTGTACGCCAGGGGGGTGATCTCCGACGTCCCCACCTCCACCTCCCGAGCCCAGACCAGGCTCAGGCTGCCCACGTTCTCCCGGTCGATCTGGTCCAGCGGGCTGTAGCCCCAACTGTCGTGCGTGCGGCGGAACATGAGCCACTCCGAATCGGGCGGGTTCTCCAGCATCTCGTCCGTGACCGGCACGAACGTCGATGCCGCGTCCTGGGCCGCCAATGCGGCGCCGAACGCGAAGCCCAGGACAAGCGTCGCAACCACCATCCGGACTGGGTGCGCCGGCGCCCTCGCCGGCCTCCGGCGCGGAGCGCCGGCATCCGGGCACTCCGCCGCGCTAGCGCTCTTCATGCAGCGCCTCCGTTTCCTCGCTGTTCCAACGACAAGACGCGGACTCTAGCCCACGACGACGACCGGCAAGTGACATCATCGACCATCGCCACCCACACATCGGAGCAACATGAGACAACGCGACCACTCCGCGCGTGGACGATCGAGCCGACGTGACTTCCTGAGCCGGAGCGCCGGTCTGGCCGCCGTCGCGGCATCGGCGGGAATCGCCGGCACCGCAACTGGCGCCTGCTCAGGGCCTCAGCCCGAAGACGGCGATTCGGACCGACTCACGATCCGCTCGGTCGACGCCTACCCCGTCTACATCAACCAGCGCTCCGAGGGCCTGCTCGATCCGCCGGTGTTCTCCGGCGACGACGATCCGCGCCGCTGGCGCTACGGCGGTCCCTTCGAGCAGCTGCCGTCCGCGATCATCGCGATCATCAAGACGAACGCCGGGATCACCGGTTTCGGCATGGGCGCCGGCGGCAGCGCCGCCGTCGAGATCATCGACGGCCATCTCAAGCACCTCCTGGTCGGCACGAACCCGCTCAACGTCGACCAGCTCTGGGACCAGATGTACAGCTCGGCAGTGCTCTACGGCCGGCGCGGCATCTTCGCCATGGCGCTCTCCGCCGTCGACACCGCGCTCTGGGACATCAAGGGCAAGCACGCCGGCGAGTCGGTCCATGCTCTGCTGGGCGGACAGCCCGACGACCGCGTCGCCGTCTACCAGACCGGCGGCGACATCGCGGCCGGCAAGGCCCTCGGCATTCGCCACTTCAAGCGCATCCTGCCGATCGGCCCGCACAGCTCCGAGGACGAAACCGACCACTGGATCGACGACGTGTTCGCCGCCCGCGAGACGATGGGCCCGGAAGGCAACCTGATGACGGACTGCGTCTCGCGCAACGGCACCGTCGACTGGGCGGTCGGCGTTGCCGAGCGCCTGCGTCCGGCGAACCTCTACTTCATGGAGGAGCTGCTGTCGCCCGACAACGTCTTCGGCTATGCCGAACTGGTCGAGAAGATCGGCGGCGGCGGTCCCGGCTGGACGAAGGTGGCCTGCGGCGAGCACGAGTACACGGAGCACGGCTTCGAGGTGCTCGTGCGGATCGGATCAGCCGAGGTGCTCCAGCCGGACATCACCTGGTGCGGCGGACTCACGGCCGCCAAGCGCATCGCCGACCTGGTCGAAGCGGCCGGCCTCGAACTGATCCCCCACCGCGGCGGGAGTCTCTGGGGACTGCCGATCTCGCTGACCGCTCCAAGCTGCACGATGGCGGAGAGCTTCGCCACCGGTTCGGCGATCCTCGACGCGATGCAGGCGCCGTTCGAGGACGGCGACTTCCTGGCGCCCACGGAAACCGGTTTCGGCACCGGGCTCACCGAGGAGATGGTTCTCGACCACCGTCTCACGCGGTGAAGTAGCATCGCGCGTTCCGCATGAAGTCGTTGACGCGCCTCGCCTGCTCGCTGGCCGCTGTTTCGTTCCTGGGCACCGGCCTCTCCGCCCAGGAGACCGAGTTCGTGCCGGTCACACAGGAGATGCTGAACGACCCGGAACCGGGCCAGTGGCTGCACTGGCGCGGAACGCAGAACGCCTGGGGCCACAGCCCGCTCGACCAGATCACGCCCGCGAACGTCGGCCAGCTACGACTGGTCTGGGCGTGGGCGATGGACGACACCGGCCCGCAGGAAGCCGCGCCTCTGATCCACAACGGGGTCATGTACGTGCCGAATCCGGGCAACGTCGTCCAGGCGCTCGACGCCGCCAACGGCGACCTGCTCTGGGAGTACCGGCCGGAGCCGGTGGGTGACGGAACGGGCGCCTTCGGCCGCGGAGTCCAGAAGAACATCGCGATCTTCGGCGACCGGATCTTCGGCGCCAGTTCGCGGGCGACGATCTTCGCGCTCGACGCCAGGAGCGGGAAGCTGATCTGGGAGACGCAGACCGCGGACACGAGCCTCGGTTACCGCTACACCGCGGGCCCAATCGTCGCCAACGGCAAGCTGGTCACCGGCATCACCGGCTGCGGCCGCTACAAGGACGACGTCTGCTTCATCACCGGCCACGATCCGGACACCGGTGAAGAGATCTGGCGCACATCGACGATCGCGCGGCCTGGCGAGCCCGGCGGCGACACCTGGGGCGACCTGCCGCTCCGCTTCCGCGCCGGCAGCGACGCCTGGATCGCCGGCAGCTACGACCCGGAGCTGAAGATCGTCTACTGGGCCACGTCCCAGGCCAAGCCCTGGGCCCGCTCCGTCCGCGGCACGGACGGCGACGCGCTGTACACGAACTCGAGCCTGGCGCTCGATCCCGACACCGGCGAACTGCTCTGGTACTACCAGTACCTGCCCGGCGAGACCCACGACATGGACGAGGTGTTCGAGTCGCTCCTCATCGACGTCGATGGCCGGAAGAAGCTCTACAAGATGGGCAAGCTCGGCATCCTCTGGGAACTCGATCGGGAGACGGGCGAGTTCCTGGACGCGATCGACGTCGGCTACCAGAACCTCGTCGACGTGGACCGGGAGACGGGCGAGGTGACCTACCGGCCGGAACTGATCCCGGAAATCGGGGTCGAAATCAACATGTGCCCGAGCACGTCCGGCTTCAAGGGCTGGCGCGCCATGTCGTACGACCCAAACACCGGCGCCCTCTACATCCCGATGACGATGAACTGCGAGCTGGCGACCTTCGGCCCCGTCGAGCGCGTCCTCGGCGGCGGCGGCGCGGGTCCGGTCAAGCGGATCAACACGCTCCACCCCTATTCGGGCGGGAACCTCGGCGAACTGCTGGTCATCGACGTCCGGGAGGGCGACATCATGTGGCGGCACCGCACGCTGTCGCCGATCAACACCGCCGCGCTCGCGACCGGAGGCGGAGTCGTCTTCGCGGGCGACTACGACCGCTACGTCTACGCCTACGACGCACGCACCGGTCAGATCCTCTGGCAGACGAGGCTGCCCACCTCGGCCCAGGGCTTCCCGGTGACCTACCTCGCCGGCGGCCGGCAGTACGTCGCCATCCCGGTGGGAACCGGCGGCGCCAGTTGGGCCGGGATGGTGCCGCGCGACCTGATCCCTCACATCCGGCGCCCGAGCAACGGCAACTCGATCCACGTCTTCGCGCTGCCGGCCGACCTGCCGGCGGCCGCGGGGACCGCCGCCCGGATCGCCGGGGCCGACCGCGAGGCGGCGGCAGTCGGGGCGACTTCGACGGTCTGGGACGGCGTCTACACCGCCGAGCAGGCAGAGCGCGGCGCCGTCGCATACCGGGAGACCTGCGCCACCTGCCACGGCGACGATCTCGGCGGCGGCAGCAACTCGCCGGGCCTGGTCGGCGTCAGCTTCCAGTTCCTGTGGGGCGACAAGACCCTGCACGAACTGTACGAGGCGATGCGGACGACCATGCCGACCGACAACCCGGCCAGCCTGCCGCGTGAGACGTATCTCGACATCCTGACCTTCATGCTGAAGACGAATGAGTTCCCGGCGGGTGACACCGAGCTCGATGGCGATCCCGCCGCGCTCGGCAGCATCCTGATCACCGAGCAGCCCGACCCGTAGCACCGCCGAGGGAGTAAAGACGCCTTCCAAGGCTCCAATCACCGCTACAACCCTCAGCGGAGTCAGATAGACTCTCGCTTCGCTCGGCTTTGTACCCGACTGAACCCTTTACGTTGCCCCTAGACGAGAATGGTGAACGCGCTACAACCACGGTTGGAGACTGGACGCCGAGCGGATGTCATACCAGCCTATGAGAAGGCCGAGAGGCTGCTGGAGTATCTCGTTCAAAAATCGATCTACGCAGGGGACAAGATCGCGATCGGCAGAGAAGGTCACGAGGCCAGCTCTGGGCAGTGGATGCCCGATCCCTCGCCCACAATCGACGCTGCTCTAAGCCATGTCGGCATTGAATCCGAAAAGGAGCTCTGGTTCCTGCTACGGCACCTCGCACGGAAGGAGTGGATCGAGGCCGAGGGATTCTATCGACCCTTCTCTTGCTCGGTCACCGTCACAGGCTTCAGACACGTTGACGACCGTGCGGTCAACACCGACACGTCCCAAGCGTTCATAGCGATGTGGTTTCACGAGAGTATGGACGAGGTCTTCAATGAAGGCCTCGAACCTGCTGTTCGAGAGGCAGGGTTTCTTCCTGTGAGGATTGACCGCGTTGAACACATCAACAAGATCGACGACGAGATCATCGCCGAGATCCGTAGGTCCAGGTTCTTGGTGGCGGACTTCACGCACGGCTGCAGTGGGGTGCGAGGTGGGGTCTACTATGAAGCAGGTTTCGCACGAGGCATGCGGATTCCAGTCTTCTACACTTGCCGCTTCGATATGGTCGATCATCTGCATTTCGATACCCGGCAGTTCTCCCATGTCGTTTGGAGGAACGCCGCTGATCTGCGCGAGAAACTCCGTAACCGGATCGTGGCGGTGCTCGGCGAAGGACCCACGAAATCGGAGAGGCATCGAGAGTAGGCGAGCTCGTTCGATAACTCTGGCTCCAGCAGGACCTCACATTCCTCGACGAGAGTCTGGCCCTTGGCGGGCCGTGGCAAGGGTTGAGTTTGCAACAGCCGGCTAGGCTCACATCTCCAGCAGGCAATCGTCACAGTGCAGATGCGGAAACGTGTAAGGGACTTCGGGGAGTGTCGGGATCTGCCGGCGAGTGCTGGCAAGGGCCGGTCACGACCTTCTCGAACTCTGTCACGGTCCCGTCCTCTCGCGAATCTGGGCCGCCACACCCTTTCCTTGGACGGACTTCTCGGCCACAAGGAACAAGCCCTTGCCGCCGCTCGACCGCTCCCAAAGCTCGCCGACGGCCCGCTTCTCAGCCGTATCTGCGCCCTCCGCTAAGTGAGCGCCCTTGTACTCGACGACCAAGAGCCGGTCGTCCTCCAGTTGCGCCACGAAGTCAGGGTAGAACCTGCCCGTCGCTGTGGGCAACCATAACGACCCCGGGTGGTTCGCCACGTTGCGGACCCAGAAGCGGACACCCGGCTGATTGTCGATGACCTGAGCACACTGGAACTCCTCTCCGTCCGGCGCGCCGTCGAAAGCGGGAACCTGGTCGGGGCCGAGGAAGTGGCGATTGGGTCTCCACCGGCCGCGGTAGAGCCGTTGAGCCTCGTACATTCCGTCCCGAAACGTGAATGAGTGCTCGAAGGAGACCTCGACCTTGGCACCAGGGTCGAACAGGTAGCGCCGGTGGACTTTCTTCCGCTCGGCCAGACGAATCGCCGCGATCTTCCTGCGTACTTTCCGCGCCAGGATGAACTTGCACCGCATCAGGTCTGCGATGGGTACTTCGCGGACGACAGTCAGGTGGTTCACGAGCTCGCTCAACCACCGGAGCAACTCGCCTTGGCCGATGTCCTTCTGACGAACTTGCCGGTCCAGCCACAGCACCAGCGCCTCAGTGGTCCAGCCCTCGACCTGGACGTTCAGGGCCAACTGCTCGGCCTCGGACGCGAAGCGGTACGTCAGCCGTTCTCCGTCGAGGTCGATCTCGAAGCTCCGGGTGGTCTCCCGGATGGCGAACTCGTTCTCACCCAGCCTCGGCGAATGATCGAGGAGGCTCCAGTCATGATCCTCCAGGAACCGCTCCGTGTCGGCGAACTCGAGGCTGCCTTGCACAACGGACATCAGGCGCGGGACCGCCAGCACCCCGCCTCGCTGAGCTGGTGACAAGATGTCCTGGAATCGCAACCGGTGCTCTTCGATTGCGCGAGCGAGTGCCGGTCGTTCGGCTCTTGGCGCGGCCGCAAGAACCCGCTCCTGCACCTCGAAGCTGAGAGCGCCGTTGATCTCAATCTCGGCCTTCCCCGGTGTCGCCTGATGGACCGAGAACCCGTTGCGCGCACCCATCAGTCCGGAAAGTTCCTCGTCGGAGACCGCGACGATGTGATTGAAGGTCGGCGCCGATGACGACAGCGGGAGCTGACCGGGAGCCGTATCGAACTCCCGTTGTACGGGTTCAATACTGTCCCTTGCTTCTTCTTCGTCGAAGCCCATGGCCACGAGTTTGTCGACCAGCCCCCGCGCGGCCTCCCCGGCCACCGGTTCCGAGAAGAAGGCGTAGGCCCGGTTGAGCGAGTCCGCTGAACGGCTTCGCGCATAGGGCATCCGCAAGACCCGCCCCAGAAGCTGCTCGACGTCCTTCGCGCTTCGGATGCGGCAGACCGAACAGAACGCGTAGGCGAAGGAACAGTCCCAGCCTTCCTTGAGTGCCTCGACCGTGATCACGTGCTCGATCTGGCAGGCGGGGTCGAACAGGTCGATTCCGTCCAGCTCCCGCTGATTCCCGGTGGCCACCGCGATTTTCCGTTCCGGCACCCGTTCGACGCCGATCAAGTGCTGCTTCAGTACCGCCACCGTCACGTCCTGGTTCCTCGGCTGCGCCTGGAACAGGGCGATGGGTCGGATGAACTCAGCATCGTCCTGCGCCTTCTCGGCCAGCGACGCCCGCATCTGAACTGCTCCGTTCACCGCGTTCTGCCAGGAGTCATGCTCCGCGAGCATGACCGGCAGCTTGATCATCTCCTCGGCCTTCAGTTCGCCTGCGGTCACGCTGTGCAGGATGTTCGATCTCTTGTGAGGCGTCGCCGTGAACTCGACGATCGCGCTGGGGTTCACCCGCGCCTGCATCTCCCTGGTTAGTCCCGTCACCGCGTTGTGGGCCTCGTCCACGACCATCAGTGGCCGGTGCACGTGCATCAGGTTGGCGAAGGAGAACTTAAGAGTACCGTCAGGCGAGGTTTCGAGGCCCGCAGGCGTTCCCGCAACCCGACTGAAGTGCGGCTCCAAGTTCTCGTTGTGGGCGTACACCTTGCGGCCCTGAGTGCTCCTGACGCGCAGCGTCTGGATGGTCCCGACGACGATGCAGCAGTTGGCGCCGATGTCGCGGGGGCGGATGTGGGTGAAGTCAGCGATGTCGAAAACGCGGACACGACCGTCGAAGGCGTCGTCCAGCACCTTCCGGTAGGGGTGCCGTGGGTCCTTCAGCGCCTCAGCCGTCTGTCGCCGTATCGTGTTCGTCGGGACCAGCCAGAGGGTCATTGGCCAGTCCTTCTCGATCCAGGCATCTCGCGCGACAGCCACCGCGTGAGATGCAAGGATCGTCTTGCCGCCGCCTGTTGGCAGCCTCAGGCAGGCGTACGGCACGTCCGGCAACCCCGCCAGAGGCCGGTACGCGCCGAGATAGCCGGCAAGCCGGGCGGCCTGTTCCGGCTCGCGAACAACCTCCTCATACGCCGCGGCGGGGCCTGCTACGCGCGCCTCCTCAAGGAAGCGACGAAGGACGGCACGGGTTTCGGTCTGATACCGCTTGAGCTTCACGGCATTGCGCGGTGGTCCTGGGCCTATCGCCGCGCCTGCAGGTCGTAGGGGGTCTGTTTGAACACGATTCGCTCGCACTCCAGGGTCCGGGCCGACAGTCGATTCCTCTCTCCGTAGACAGTAAGAGGTCCGTCAAATCCCGGCGAAGCTCGACCGACCTCCTCCCTGATGAGCGCCAAGGTGGCTCGGGTCAGCACATTGCCTCCGCCGGGCCGTCGGTCGCCCAGAACTCCGTTGTAGAGCAGCGCCCAACCTTCGCCGTCGTGAATGCCCAAGAAGGGCGACTGACCACCGCCACCCCACGGGAGACCGGTATCCGAGAACCAAACATGCGCCGCGAGCACTGGGAACGGGATGTCGGGCCGGATTCGGCCCTGCGCGTCGAACGCGGGAGGGCCGAGACGATAGAAGCGGAAGCCGCCGCCACCTTCCCAGGCGACACTCTTCGAGATCCCGCCCTGCTCGCCATCGATGACCTTCTTCAACCGTGGCGCACAGTGCGTCACGGCGTGCTCTCCCAACTCGATACCTAGCCAACGCCGCCCCATCTTGTGCGCGACCGCCGCGGTCGTGCCTGAGCCAAGGAAGGAGTCGAGAACGAGATCGCCGGGCTTGGTGGCGATGTGGAGAACCCGCTCAATCAAGCGCTCGGGCTTGGGTGTCAGGAAGACATCCTGTCCGAAGAGTGCCAAGATCTCCTTCTTCGCCTGCTGTGTATGGCCGACCTCGTCATAGGGCCAGATAGTCTGTGGTGTCACACCCTGTTTCACTTCCGAAAGGAACCTCTTAATCTGCGGAATGGCATCGCCTTTCTTGCCCCACCAAATTCTGTCGTCCGCGTCTAGCGCCCAAAACCGGTCTTCCGAAACGCGCCAATAGTTACCTCCCGGCGGGCCGCCAATCTCGCGACCACTCGGAGTGCGGATCCGGTACCTACCGAGTCCGTAGTAGTTCCTGGCTGACAAATCGCTGGTCTTCCACGGACCCCGCGGATCATCGTCTGGGTTTCGGTAGGCTCTGTCCTGCTTCTCCGTTCGGGGCATGAGATTCGGCTTGAAGGAGTCCGGATCGCGAGAGAACACAACGATGTAGTCGTGGTCGGACGAAAAGTGCCGGGCACTGGACTTCGGCGAGTAGTTCTTCCGCCAAACGACTGTGTCGATGAACGTCGACCGCCCGAACACCTCGTCCATGACGACCTTCAGATAGTGTGCCTCGTTGTCGTCGATCGACACCCAGATCGACCCGTCTTCAGCCAACAGGTCCCGCAGGAGCTCAAGCCGCGGCCACATCATCGCCAGCCACTGGCTGTGCTCCAGGTTGTCGTCGTAGTGTTCGAACGCCGAGCGGGTGTTGTAGGGCGGATCGATGTAGATGCACTTGACTCGGCCGGCGTAGAAAGGCAGCAGCGCCTTGAGCGCCTCCAGGTTGTCGCCCTGAATCAACAGATTGCCGCTGTCGCGGTCACCAGCCGAGAGTTCCGGCGCCTCCTCAAGCAGGCGATAGGGGACACGCTCCGCTTCCCGTATGACCTCGTCTCGCCCAAGCCACGTCAGGGTCGGCATCTCACTCTCTTCCTAGAAGGGAAGTTCGTCATCCAAGGCGAGGAAGCTCCCAGCCTCCCCACCGGATTCGCGAGCGGCTGGCTCGGCTACTTCCAGGTCCGCAATGAACCGGATCGTGCTCGCCACGTGGTTGAGGATGAGCACGCTCTCGCCATGGCTCAGGACCGGATTGTCGTGCGCCAAGCTGCGCTCGTTTCGCACCTTGTTGAAGGCCTCAAGAGTGGATATAGAGGACTTCAGAATCCTCTCTGCCATCTGGGATTCGATCAGGCCCTCCTGACGCAGCGTCTTCACGTACTGCCCGAAGAGACCGTGCAGCGGTTTGGATCTGTCCGTGCCGATCGATCGCTTTTCGCAAAGAACCCGGATGTACTTGACCACGAAGGTGTGCAGCCGATCGAGACCAGCTTCCGGTTCGTTCTTCTCTATGGACTCCCGAACGCTTTTCGCCAGCACATCGAAGTCGCGGCCTCCGCTGGTGGGCGTAAGCGCGCTCAGATCGAGGACCGGAGGAGCTGCCTGAAGCCTCTCTGCAATCCGCCGGCAGTCGTCGTGCAACTCACGCTCGTCATCGGACGGGCGGCAGTAGTCGAGAATGTCCGCAACCAGCTTCCCTACGACATGATTCGGCTCTCTCCTCCAGAACGCACGAAGTCGATTCGCCTTGGAACCGCTGTCGTAGTCGTACTTGCTGTCATGGATGTCGAGACCCACGCTCTCCTCGACAAACTCACTCAGCGTCCGATGCGTGAAGTCCAAGACGTGGCCGCTCTCCATGCCCAAGTAGCGCTCCAGACGATTCCGCTCCATGTAGGCCAAGTCAGACATTCGTAGTGCTGTACGGAGCTTCGCGTGTGTGGCTTGGACGAGCAGGAGACCGGGACGGCCTCAACGTCACCGCCACCAAGGTGACGGGCGGTCTGGACGCTGCTGAGCCTACACTCAGTGGCGAGCAGCCCGGCTCGAGATCGGGGTGAGGCGTCTAGTGCACCGCGAGGAGCTCGGCCGACGCGGGACGCCGGACTTGTCCTCCGCGGAGCACCTGCGCCGAGTCGTCGACCTGCCGCGCGATGGCGTCTTGTGCGTCGCGGCCCACCTGAGCATGTGGTCGACGATCGCCGGTGGCGTGTAGGTCGGTCCCTCGCTGCGCCGTTCCTGCGGCGTCCGGATTCCTCAGAAGGCCCTCTCCGAGCGAGTCGCCGCCGGCCAGGATCCTGTCCCGGAACGCTCGTGTGACAGTCGGCTTGGCCTGTGCTGCAGCCGAAGTCCCGTCGCCGTTCACCAGCGCCGCCGCTACCACAACGAGTTCCCGTTCGGAGACGAGAGGCTCGGCGGAACCGATCGGCCGCATGGCCGCAACAACCTTCGCGATCTGGGGGCTCGGACCGTCCCGTTTGTTTCGCTCAAAGGGTCGACTCCCACAAGGCCAGTCCGCGCTCGATCAGCCCCGTCTCGACCGCCCATTCGCGCTTCAGCCGTTCGGTGAACTGGTCCAGACCCTCGAGCCTCGACTTCTGCTCCTTCCAGACGGCCGACAGAGCCGCCAGCTCGGCATCCGCGAGCTCTCCTGGATCGCTCTCGTAGTCGACGATTGGGTGCCACCGATGATGCACCATAGCCTCTCCTCTGGACCCGGGGATCCTAATGGCTGGGAGGCGAGTTCAGAAGCCTCGCCAATCGTCGAGCCCTAACTCGCCTCGCCATGGTTGAGCGCGGGGACGTACACGAGAACAGAGGCCTCGTTAGACGGCGTCGCTGGACTACACTTCTTTACCCGTTGACTTCGAGCAAAGGCCGAGCTAGCGTTGGCTCGGACCGGCCAGCAGGATAAGGAGACACCATGCCGCGAGTCAGCGCCAAGCGCCAGATCACGCTCCCCATCGCTCAGTGCCGGGAGGCCGGAATCGAACCCGGCGACGAGTACCGCTGCTTCGTTGCCGATGGCCGCATCACCATCGTGCGAAAGGAGCCCGGCGCGGCCAGGGGCTTTCTCAGGCACGTCGCCGGCGACCAGGCGATGAGCGACGACGAGTCGCTCGGCAGCGCGCTCGACGCGTCGAGGCCTTGATCGCAGTCGACACGAGCGTCCTGCTCCGCTACCTGCTACGAGACGACGAGGTCCAGGCGGCCCGCGCGGACCGGATCTTCGCAGCCGGTGAGGCGGTCCTGGTGACCGACGTCGTCCTGGTGGAGACGATCTGGACGCTCGCCGGAAAGAAGTACGGACTAGCGAAGGCTCAACTCGTGGCGGTAGTCGAACGGCTGTTCAGTGAACCGGGCGTCCGCTTCGAGGACGACCAGGTCGTGTGGCGCGCTCTCCATGCCTACCGCGACGAGGGGAAGGCGGACGAGGCGGGGGCGAGCAGCGGGCACGCAGGATTCGCCGACGCGCTGATCGTGTTCAAGGCACTCCGGACCGCGGCGAACGACGGCGAGCCGTTGAACGGTGTCTACACCTTCGACGCGGCCATGCAGCGGCTCCCCAAGGCCTTGGCGCCCTGAGAACGGGCGGCCTAAGGCGTCTCCGGCACTGCCTCCACCAGCAGCGCCAGCGCCCTCTGCAACGCCGCATCGGCATGGCCGCCGAACGACCCCTCGTAGAGGCCGAGCCGGACGACCACCATCTCGTGCGACGGCACGATGATCGTGCTCTGGCCGCCGGCGCCCTGCATGCTGAACGCGCTCTCGGGTAGCGACGGATAACGCCGCTGGCCGCCGCGTGGCGGCTGGTTGATCCAGAAGAAGCCGCCGTAGATCGGCCGGCCGTCGGCTACCCAGGCCGGCGCCGGGGTGCTGACGAACTCGACGAAGCCCTCGGGCAGCACCCGCTCGCCGGTTGGCGACACGCCGTCGTCCAGGTAGAGCTGACCGAGACGCGCCCAGGTGCGGCCGGAGCCGAAGCCGTAGCCGTTCAGCAGGAAGTTGCCGTAGGGGTCCGCCTCTGCCACGAAGCGCCGGACGCCGATCCGGTCGAAGAGGTGCTTCTGCGGGAACTGGTGGTAGTTCTCGCCGCGGCCCTCAACCGCGAGCCGCACCAGGTGGTTGGTCAGGATCGGGTCGCAGTTCCGGTAGCGGCCGATCGTGTTCGGCGGCCATTGCGGCGGCCGTTCGGTGGCCCAGTGGTGGGAGTTCACCGTGCCGGTGTAGAGGTAGAGGTGGTCCGGATAGCCCATCGCCGCCTCGTCGTACTCCGGATCGCCGGCGTTCACGCAGCGCAGGCCGCTCGACATACGGAGGATGTCCTGGATGCGGATCGTGCCGCGGACGTCGTCCGGGTCCTCCTGCCAGGAATCGACCGGCGCCAACTGGTCCAGGGTGTAGGCGCCCTGGTCGATCAGCACACCCATCAGGGTCGCCGACAGGCTCTTGTTCATCGACCAGCTCTCGAGCGGCGTGTCCTTGTCGATGCCCTCGCGGTAGCGCTCGGCGATGAGCCGGCCGCGGTGCAACACGACGAAGGCGAGCGTCATCGCCTCCGGGTCGAAGGCGGCCTCAACGGCTGCGGCCAGCTTCTCGGAGTCGATGTCGTCCGGGAAGGGCTCGTCCGGCAGCCGGTCGCCCATCGGCCAGAGTGCGCTCTCATCGAGCGTGCTGGTGACCGGAACCGTCTCGTAGAACGGCGCGTCCTCTCCCTTCGGCAGGGTGACGCAGCCCTGGTCGCCGTGCAGCACCGCGGTCCGCGTCACGCCCGTGTCCGTCGTGATGTGGACCTGCCCCTTCTCTCGGTCGAGGACGCGTCCCGGCAGCCGGTCCCGGTACTGGTGGCGCGACGTGAACCCGCCGATCTGCGTCCAGGCGTCCTCGAAGTCGAGCCCGGTCAGGAAGACCGCCGAGCACAGGACCTTGGCGAAGCCGGCGGCTTCGTGCTCGATGAAGTCGCCCGGCGTCGGCACGCGGACGGTGTCGAGTTCGTGTTCCTGACCGCGGGCGACCAGGCTCTCGCCCAGCGGCGGTTCCTGACCGGCGGCCGGTGCCGGGCTGCCGCCGTTGTCGACGCAGCCCGCGAGCAGAGCCGCCGCGAGGAAAGCAGGACCTGCTCGCATTCCAGACCGGCGCTCCGCGCCGGATGCCGGCCAGAAGGCCGGCGCACCCAGTTCCGGAGTTGCCGCCACGCCGTCCCTTACTCCGGCCGGTACCAGATCGGCGACGTCCAGGCCATCTCCTGGATCGTCTCGGGATAGGAGCCGTCCGAGCAGACGGCGGGTCGGTCTTCCGGGGCGAGGCGCCGGCAGTCGTACCAGCTCCAGCGCAGGCTGGGGTTCTCGACCACCCGCAGATAGTAGTAGGCGTGCAGGCCGGCTTCGAAGGCCTCGTCACGGTAGACCGTGCAGAGGGTGTCGTGGCCGTCGCCGCTTCGCTCGCCGGTCGCCGGATCGACGCTGGCTCCGTTGTCCGGCGACCCGGCGATCGGGATGACCTGGGTGCGGCCCGTCCCGTCGGCGTCGACCCAGCCCTTGACGAGCTGGAGTTGCTGCAGGAGTCCGGCGCCGTCCGCCGGATCGCGGGCGGCGAAGGCGAGGAAGGTCGGCGCCGCGCCGGCGGACGCTTCCGTCAGGTCGCCGCCCATCGGCACGCCGCCGGCATAGGCCTGTTCGACCAGATCCGTCTGGTCGCAGAGGCTCGCGTCGTAGTCCCAGCCGCCGAAGAACCGGGGCCGGATCCGCGGACCCGAGGTGCCGAACACCTCGCGGCGCTCCATCGCCTCGAAGATCGCGTCGCGTGAGTTCTCGACCGCCCAGACGCCGGCGAGGCCACCTGGGTTGCCGTCGATGCCGCTGGTCAGGAGACCCGGCTGAAGGCGCTCCTCGGGCGTCTGCTCCACGGACACCGCGCCGCCCCAATTCCCTTCAGCCACCGCCCCCGGCGTCGCCGTGTGCGTGTCGGTCGAGGCGATGATGCCGAGCTTGACCGGATTGAGCCCGGTCTCCATCTCCTCCTCCAGGCCGACGACGAGCGCCGAGCGAACGAAGTCCGTCCGGTCGACGCAGCCGGCGCCGAGCATGCCCTGGTTGCCGTTCTCACCCTCCGGGCATTCCTCGGTCCGCAACGTGGTCTCGCTCGAGAGCAGGGACTGGACCGTCTCCTCGCGGCCCATCACCCGCACCGCCTCCACGTCGCAGAGTTCGTCCGGCTCCGCGAAGACGGTCGACAGCCCGTTGATGCACTCGGAGCCGCCCTTGTGCTGGAAGATCTCGATGATCGGTTCCCGCTCCAGCCTCTTCTGCGCGTAGGCGCGGCGGGCCTCGAGGGTTCCCTCCAGGCCCCGGTACGGCGCCATCCGGCCGTTCGCGAGATTGCTGTTGTGCGGGATAGTCAAGTAGTCGCAACCCGGCCGCGCCGACCCGTCGCCGCAGACCGCGTCGAGCCCCTGCCAGAGCAGGCTGTCGGTGGGCGCGTCGACGTAGGAAACCGGCAGCTCCGGCACCTCCGAGCCCCGGAAGACGACGTTCCGGTGGTAGTTCGAGATCCCCGGCGTGCCGGTGTACTCGTAGCCCACGAAGCTGGTGAAACGGCATGCCGCCGTCCGGTCGTAGGCGTCCTCCGCCGCTTCGATGATCTCCTGCCAGGGGCTCATCGCCCACTCCAGGCACAGCGACCCGTCCGCGCCGCAGACTTCCTCGACCCGGCTCGGCGTCTCGGTGGTGATCACGGCGCCGAGCATCTGCATCCCCAACCGCTGGTTCGAGCGGAACGTGGTGCAGAACTCCGAGCCGTAACGCGGCGATTCGGGATCCCGGCACAGGCGGCGCTCGCCCAAGAACTCGCCGTGGTCGGTGACCGCGACGAAGTCGAGCGGCCGGTCGATCGTGATGCTCCCCTCGGGCGTGCCGTCCTCTCCGATGGGCCAGAACGGGATCGCTTCGCCCTTCGCGAAGCGGTAGGCGTCCGCCGGCGTCGCGCCGGTGCTGTTAGCCGCCGCGTCGAAGGAGAAGCTGGTGTGCACGTGCAGGTCGCCGAACAGCGCCTGGCGGAGCGGCGTGGCGTCGAGGCAGGCGGGCCGGTCTTCGGTGCGCGAGACGGTACCGCCTGGAACGGCGCCGTCGGTGGCCCCCTCGTCGCCCGGCGTCGCCCAGGCGGGCGCGGCGAGCACGAGAAGCGGCAGCAGGAGGCGAATCGGCTTGGATCTCATGGGCCGACGCTATCGCCCTCTATAGTGACTTCAACTCACTTCCAGAAGGAGAACGAAGATGAAGCCTTCGCTGCCGACCGTTCTCGCCGCTGCCCTGGCCTTCACCGCCATCGCCGCGCCCGCTTCGAGCGCCGAACCCGACGACGTGCGCTCCAGGTGGGAAACCTCCTGCATGATCCGGCACGACAAGTTCGACTACGTCCTGCCGGGCGCCATGCGCCGCAGCGGGATCGACATGTGGATCGTGATCGACCGGGGCCGCGGCACCCAGCCGATGACGCTCGACTTCGCCATCTCCACGGTGAACGGCCAGGGGTTCTTCATCTTCACCGACCGCGGCGGCGACCGCATCGAACGGATCCAGCTCGGTCCCGAGACCGACCTGGCCAGAGAGTGCGGCGCCTACGACCGGTTCGGCGACTTCGACGAACTGCGTTCGATCGTCGAGGAGCGCGATCCCGAAACCATCGGCCTGAACTACCTCGCCGTGCCGTACGAGAGCGAGGGACTCCACGTCGCCGACGGACTCACCCACTCCGACTTCAAGTTCCTGACGAGCGAACTGGGCGAGAAGTACGCGGCGCGGTTCACCTCGGCCCAGCACCTGATCGCCGACTTCCACGGCGAGCGGGTTGCCGGCGAGATCGTCGAGTTCTCGAAGGTCGCCGACCTCACCCGCCGGCTCCTGGAGCGGGCGCTGTCCAACGAGGTCATCACCCCGGGCAAGACGACCCACAACGACGTCGCGCGCTGGCTGGAGCAGAAGCTGCACGACTACGATCTGCTGCGCGCCTGGTACCCGACCGTGTACAGCCACCGCCCGGACGGCAGCGAGATCGGCGGCACCGAGCGCGTCATCCAGCGCGGCGACGTGCTCCAGATCGACTGGGGCGCCGGCCGGAACAACTTCTCGACCGACATGAAGCGCTTCGCCTACGTCCTGCGGGAGGGCGAGACCGAGCCGCCCCCCGGCGTGCTGAGGACCTTCGCCGAATCGAAGAAGGTGCAGGAGATCATCCGCAAGCACGTCCGCTCCGGCCGCACCGGCCGCGAACAGCTCGACGAGCTGAAGCAGCTCATCCGGGACGCCGGCTATGTCTACACCGAACTCGAGGAGGCCGCCCAGGACGCGCCCGGCGTCGAGGTCAACGTCGGCATGCACGCCGCCGGCAACATCGGCCACGACATGGCCGCCAGCCTGTTCGAGATCTTCCCGGAGAGGACCAAGTACGTCGTCCGCCCCAACTCGATCATCTCGCTCGAGTACATCGTCTTCATGCCGGCCGAGGAGTGGGACGGCAACAAGATCCCGATCAACGTCGAGGAAAACGCGTTGATCACGGAGCGCGGCATCGAGTGGCTCCATCCGCCGCAGGCGCGGGTGCTCGTGATTCGGTGACCCGCCGGCGAGTGGTGGCACCCGCGGGCACCGGAGTGCCCCCAGGAATCTACGGGTATGGCGTAATCACGCCGCAGGCGGCCCTGGAACCACCGGCGCAGCCGGCGGCCTCGCCTTCGGGGCAGTAGGTGTCGGGGTTGGTGTGGATGATGAACGCGCTGCCGTCTTCGTCGAACACGGAAAGAGGGCCGTCGGAGAGCGTCACCCGCGTCGTCGTCATCATGTGGTAGCCGCGGCCCTGGCGATCCAGCGTGATGTTCGTGAGGTCGCCAGCGTGAAAGGGGTGGTTGCCGTCCGGGCTTGTGTTCGAGTCGGGGCCGGGATCGAAGTGCCCGCCAGCGGTGCCGCATGGATTGCAGGACGCCGTCTCGTGAATGTGAACTGCGTGCTTGCCTCGCGTGATCCCGGTGTTGGCGTACAGGCGGAGATAGATGTCGACCGCCTTGACGCCCTCTTCCGAAGGCCGTTCCTGTAGATAGCCGAAGCCCACGCGGTTCGTCGGAATGTCGCAACTGTAGAGGACCGCCCGTCCCGCAGCCGGCGCACCTGCGGTCGCGGCGGCGAAGTCCTCTTCAAGGTCCTGGGCTGATGTCGTCGCGGCGGCGCCCAGCAACAGCAGGGCGAAGGCCGCGCGAAGAAGAGTCGTGGTCCTGGGGCAGTTCGCGCGCATTTCTCTGGGGCTCCTTTATGAGAGGTCAAGGCGACCCGGGCCAGGATGAATCATATGCCCCATCACGTTGGCCGCGGAGCGGTGACTTCGGTCAGTCTTCCTCGCCCCACCAGCGGCGTAGCCGTTCGGCGATCGCGGCCTCGGAGCCCTGGTCAGAGGGCTCGTAGTAGCGGCGGCCGGACAGACCGGGCGGCAGGTACTCCTGCTCCTCGAAGTTGCCCTCGAAGTCGTGGCTGTACTTGTAGTCCTTGCCGTAGCCCATGCCGCGCATGAGGCCCGTGACCGCGTTGCGTAGATGCAAGGGTACTGGTTCGTGCGGTGAATCCCGCACGTCCGCCATCGCGCGGCCGAGGGCCACGTAGGCGGCGTTGCTCTTGGGCGAGGTCGCCAGGTAGACCGTCGCCTCGGCCAAGGGGATGCGGCCTTCGGGCAGGCCGATGAAGTGGACGGCCTGCTGGGCGGCGACGGCGACCGGCAACGCGCCGGGGTTCGCCAGCCCGATGTCCTCGGCGGCCAGGATGACGAGTCGGCGGGCGATGAACAGCGGATCCTCGCCGGCTTCCAGCATCCGGGCCAGCCAGTACAGGGCGCCATCGGGCGAAGAGCCGCGCACGGACTTGATGAAGGCCGAGATCGTGTCGTAGTGGCTGTCGCCGGCCTTGTCGTACTGCGGTGTTCGCCGCTGCAGGGCGTCCGAGATGGCCTCCATGTCGATGCACCGCACGCCGCCCTCTCCCGGCTCGGCGGCGACGACCGCCATTTCCAGGGCGTTCAGCGCCACCCGGGCGTCGCCGTTCGCGATGTTGACGAGATGCGCCACCGCGTCCGGTTCCAGTTCCGGGGCCAGCAGGCCCAGACCGCGGTCCTCGTCCGCCAGCGCGCGCTGGACGATCCCGGTCATCGCGTCTTCGTCCAACGCGTGCAGCGTGAACACCCGGCAGCGCGACAGCAGCGGCGCGTTGACCTCGAAGGACGGGTTCTCCGTCGTCGCGCCGATGAAGGTGATCGTGCCGTCCTCGACGTGAGGCAGGATCACGTCCTGCTGACCTTTGTTGAAGCGGTGGATCTCGTCGACGAACAGGATCGTCGGCCGGCCGTAGAGGGATCGGAGGTCCTGCGCTCCCTTGACCGCCCGGCGCAGGTCGGCGACACCGGCCGACACGGCGCTCACGGGCTCGAAGTGGGCCTGGGTCGTCGTCGCGATCAGCCGCGCCAGGGTCGTCTTGCCGGAGCCGGGCGGACCCCAGAACAGGAGCGACGGCACCCGGTCCGCCTCGATGGAACGGCGCAGCACCCTGTCCTCGGCGAGGATGTGCTGCTGGCCGACGAACTCGTCGAACGTGGCCGGGCGCATCCGTTCGGCGAGCGGCGCGGACGCCCCGGAGACAGGCTCCGCGGCGTCCTCGAACAGGCCGGCGGTCGTCGGCTTACGGGTCACACTCCTAGGCTACTGTCGCTCCGCTCCAGCGCCGCCACCGCGTCGGCGTACTGCTCGAGCGCCGCGTGGCCCTTCGGCGTCAACCGGTAGACGCCGGGAGGTACATCGGCGGCGCGTTCGAACCAGCCGTAGTGGTCCGCGTACATGATCGCCCTGGCCCGGGCGACTCCCGTTCCCCTGGCGACCAAGGCAGCCTTCGTCGGACCGTGCAGACGGAGATGGACGGCGCAGCGCAGGGCGTCCTGCCGGTAGGCGGTCATGATCGGGCGGCCGGTCGAGCCACCCTGGTTCGGATCGCCCACCCGCCGCTGGAACTCCCGCAGCAACCGTCCGATCGCGTGCTTCCGCTGGCGCGGCCGGTACGGCCCCGGGTCGGCCAGCGCCTCCACGAAGGGCGTCGGCTCGAGTCTCACCGTCAGCAGACCGAGCCCGAGGCGGCGGCACAGCCCGAGGGCATCCTTCTTGCGGGTCGTTCGGCCCGAGAACGGTGGAACCGCGAGGTAAACGTGATCGGAGAGAGCCTGCCGTGCGATTCCCTGGAACACCAGGGGCAGGGAGAAACTCGTCTTCAGCTCGACGATCAGGGGCGGCTCCTCACCCCGGACCGCGACGAGGTCGCAACCGTTGACCTCTCCCTTGACGGCGTAGCCCTGTCCCTCGAGGAACGCCTTGACCGGCGGGTAGAGCGTCTGTTCGCGCACGCTGGTCAGCAATGCGCCATTGGCGGCTTGCGCATGTGAGTGTGCTGTGGGCCGAGTATACGATCGGGCATCGAAGTAACCGCAACAAAAGGGGTTACCGGCAGTGAACGAACACCACGGCACCCGCTCCGCTGCACTTGCCTGCGCCGTGGCCGCCGCCGCGGTCGGCTGCGGCACGCCGCCAGGCGAAGTCGATTCGGCCGGGCACGGCGAGGACGGTCAACCGCCGAACATCATCCTCATCATGGCCGACGACCTCGGTTACGGGGACATCAGCCCGTACGACGGCTGGATCGAGACGCCGCACCTGGACCGGTTGGCCGCGGCCGGGGTGATGCTGACCGACTTCCACACCAGCGGCGCGGTGTGCTCGCCAACCCGCGCCGGCCTGGTCACCGGCAGGTACCAGCACCGGGCTGGCGTTCCCGCCGTCCTGGTCGCTAACTCGGACAGTCCGCTGTACCACCAAGGCATCGACGCCGAGGCGCACACGCTCGGCGAAGCCTTCCAACAGCTCGGCTACGCGACGGCCGTGTTCGGCAAGTGGCACCTCGGCTATCTCCCGCAGTTCAAGCCGCCCCTTCACGGCTTCGACGAGTTCCGTGGCTTCGTCAGCGGCAACATCGACTACCAGTCCCACGTCGACCGCATGGGTCGGCCCGACTGGTGGAACGACGAGACGCTCGAGTCCGAGGACGGCTACCTGACCGACCTGATCGGAGACCACGCCGAGCGGTTCATCGCAGAGCACCGGGACGAACCGTTCTTCCTCTACCTGGCCCACCACGCTCCGCACTACCCGTACCAGGGTCCGGGCGACCCGGCTGAGCGCTACGCAGGCGAAGACACGTTTCCGGGCGTCGGCGCGGTGACCGATCGGAAGCGCGCCTACCGCGAGATGGTCGAGTCGATGGACGCAAGTATCGGCCGCGTCCTCGACGCCTTGGAGGAGCAGGGCCTTTCTGAGAACACGCTGGTCTGGTTCTTCTCGGACAACGGCGCCACCCGGTTGGGTTCCAACGGACCGCTGCGCGGCCACAAGGCCAGCTACTGGGAGGGCGGCCACCGCGTTCCCTCGATCGCGTCGATGCCAGGCCGCATCGATGCCGGGTCGACGTCCGCCACGATCACTTCGACGCTCGACGTGATGCCGACCGTCCTCTTGATGGCCGGCGGCACCGCGCATCCCGACCTGCCGTTCGACGGCATCGACATCGGCCCGGTCCTGTTCGATGGCGAAGATGCGCCGCCCCGCCGACTCTTCTGGAGCAGCCCCGCCCAGTTCTGGCGCGGCGCCGCGGTACGGGACGGCCGCTACAAGCTGGTCATCGACCGCCGGACACAGCAAGCCGCCGCGGCGGAAGGCGAGGAGATCGCCGATCCGGTGCCCATGCTCTTCGACCTGGAGGCTGATCTCGGCGAGACGACCGACCTTGCCGCCGATGAGCCGCAGCGGGTGGAAGAGATGATGGCGGCGCTCGAACGCTGGCGCGAGGACGTCGGCGCCCCGTAGCCGTAGAGCATCATCGTGAGCGACGTTCCGATTTCAGCGCTTCTGGAAGAAGCGAGGGCCTACTAAAGCGCCCTCTTGCGGCCCGTCTTCGAGGGCCGCGGGTTCGTGCTGCCCGGCAACATCGCGGTGGGGCTCGGCAACGTGGCCCTCGAACTCCGCGGACTCGGCGCGGCGCGGCCCTTCGTGGTCGCCGGGAGCCACGGAACGGGACCGCTGCCGCCCCGGGAAGATGCGGAGCTGCGCGTGCTCGACGTTCGCGGAACGGATCCGCTGGAGCACAACCGCAACGTCCAGCGCGCACTGGCCCACCTTCCTTCCGCGGTGCAGGAAGCGGTCGACGCCTGGGATCCCGAGGGAACGGCGCGGACACTGCACACGGACCCGCTGGCCGAGCCCCGGCCGGTGGCGAGGCGAAGCGCCTACGCCGCACGGCCCAGGGAGTGGATCGACCTGGAAGACAAGGTCGTCATCGACGCCTTCTGGGACACGGTCGGCGTGCTGCGCGCGCCGGCTCAGGTGGTTCCGGCCGAACACGAGGCTCTCCGAACCGCCGCCAACGCGTTGGACCGAGGCCACGGCACCGTCTGGGCGCCGGACGCCCGCGAAGGCGCCAACGCTGGCGCCGTCGCGCTGCGCTGGGTACGACCCGGCGACGACGGACGGCAGGCCGCGGCGGACCTGGCGCGAATCGCCGACCGCGTTCGCGTCATGCCCTTCCTGGAGGGGATTCCGGCGAGCATCCACGGCGTCGTGTTCCCAAACGCTGTCGTCGCCTTCCGCCCAGTCGAGATGCTGGTCCTCCGGCCGGCGACGGGCGACCGCATCTTCTACGCCGGCTGCTCCACCTGGTTCGATCCAAGACCGGACGATCGCGAGACGATGCGCGAACTCGCCCGCCGCGTCGGCGCCGCGCTGCGCGAACAGGTCGGTTTCCGCGGGTCGTTCGGCATCGACGGCATCCTGACCGAGGAGGGCTTCCTGCCCACGGAACTCAACCCGCGACTCGGCGCTGGAGTGAGCACTCTCGCCGGAGCGCTCGGCGACTTCCCGCTCATCCTCCTCTGCCTGGCCATCGCGGAAGGCGAGCGGCTCGACTACCGGCCGGAACTCCTCGAACGCGCCGTCGTCCAGGCCGCCGACGCCCACCGCGTCTGCGGCGGTGGCAGGACGACGGAACGGACGCTCACCGACACCGGCACGTTCGATCTGGTCCGCGACGGCGATGACTACCGCGAAGCGGCCGGCGGCGAAGAGCCCGAAGCGACGCTTCTCTTCGGACCCGGCCCGATCGGCGGGTTCCTCCGCTTCACGCTCAATGCTGAGCGCAACGAGCCCGGCCCACCCTCGGCTCCCCAGGCCGCGCGGGCCTTCCGCCTGGCGGACCGTCTGCTCGGTACGGACTTCGGTGATCTGGAGGCAGCGCGGAATGTGAGGCCCTAAGACCTACTCCTCCGCCTCCGAACCCTCGCGGCGACTTCGCTGGTACAGGAACGACACCGCCACCAGCAGCGCCCCGACGATCAGGAAGGCCAGGATCCGGTAGCCCTGCTCCAGGAAGGACAGGTCGATGAGGAAGGTCTTGCCCACTACGACGAGCAGCAGCGCCAGGCCCTGCCAGCGCAGGCCGGGGGCGCTCCGGCGGATGCCGGCGGCGATCAGGGCGGCTGCCCACAGGAGCCAGACGGCCGACAGGACGACCTGGGCGGCCAGATCGAGGTCGAGGTCGACGTCCAACGCCTGGACGAGATCCCACGACTCGGTCGACACGGCGACGAGCGCGACGACGTTGGCGACGACGAGCGCGACGGCCCAGACGGGCGTCTCCATCCGCACCTTCGTCTTCAGCCGGCTGCGCACATAAAGGGCGGCGACGACGAGGCCGGCCGCTACTCCGGCGAGCGTCAGGAAGCGCAGGTTGGCGAAGAGGAGGTCGCGCTCGCCGCCGAAGGCCGACGGCGTCATCAACAGGACGACCGCGAACAGCGCGACGGAGAAGGCCCGCATCCAGATCGCCGGCAGCCGCGTTCCGGCAATCGCCAGCGCAACGGCCTCCGCGGTCCACGCAAGGGTGATCCAGTCGCCCTCGAGCCGGATCGGGAACGCGATCGTGGCCAGCAGCGCGGCGAGGACGGCGAACAGGTCCTGGAGTTGCCGGCTTCGCCGCTCTTCGCCGGGGCTCCAGCTCCCGAGCGCGCGGGAAACGGCCAGGTGGACGGCCGCCAGGGCGAGAACGGCGCCCGTCAGCCACCACCGGTGTTCCTCGTAGAGGAGTTGCTGCAGCAGCAGAACGAAGAAGCCGAGCGCCAGAACCAGCACACCGAGCTCGGTCGGGCGCAGCCGCCGCGCCTGGCGCACCCGGGCCAGAGGAAGAGCGAAGTAGATGGCGTAGAAGAGCGTGCCGAAGAGAGCCGTCGAGAGGAGCCGCTCGCCCTCGTAGAACTCCACGTACCAGGCAATGAAGTAGACGGCGGTCGCGACCAGGGCGGCCGGCGCCAGGACGCGGAAACCGCGCAACAGGGCCAGCGCGAGCAGGCTGGCGCTGAGCAGGGCGAGGTAGCTGAAGAGGACGACCTGGGCGTCCGTCCCGGTGCTGAGCAACGCCGGCGTCAGGTAGCCGCCGGCGAGCGCCAGGGCCGCCAGCCGCTGCGAGTCGCGCCGTACGGACAGGCCGATGACCGCCGCGGTGACGAGGGCGAGGAACGCGAACGCCGCCGGTTGCGGCACGAGGGCGTAGAAGTCCCACGCCGCGTAGCCCGAGAGGTAGACGACGCCGGCGCCGAGCGCCGACATCCCCTCGGCGAAGTAGCGCATCTTCCGTGCCGCGAGCCACTCGCCGTAACCGGCGAGCGCGAGGCCGCTCACGAGCCCGATCAGGACGCGTCCTGTCGGCCCGATCCACTCGTTCTCGAACGCGTAGCGCAGGAAGAACGCGGCCGCGATCAGGAGCGTGAGGATGCCGATCCGGTTCAGCCAGCGGCCGCCGATCAGCGACTCGAAGTCGATGTCGCGCCAGGCGGCGCGCCTGGGTTTGCGGGCCGCCCTGGCGGTCGCGACGGGCTGAGAGTTCGGCTCGATCGAAGCAGGCGGGGACTCGGGCGCTTCCGCGCCGGACGGCGCCGCAGCTTGCTCATCTTCCGCCTTGCCTCGGAGGGTGGCGACCTCCTCCTGCAGCTCGCGGACTCGCGCTTCGAGCGCTTGCACCCGCCGATCGAGAGACTCCGGCACGCGCTGGCTACTCTCCGTTAGCGACCGGGGGTTGTCGCAGCGGCGCCCGCCTTCGCCGCAGTTCGGTCGCCTTGACCTGCACTCCGTAGTTCGCGGCGAGGTAGTCGAGGATCGAGTTCTCCAGGTCGCCGAGCGGCTCGAGTCCTTCGTCCTTCTCCATGCGGCGAATCGTGCGGATCCAGCCGTCGCGGCTGGTGCGGTTCTGCTGCAGCAGCGTCGCCGAGTGGCATTCGGTGCAGTGGTCGCGGGCTGTTTGCCAGACGCCGGCTACGTCCTTGATCAGGCCGGTTTCGGTGTCCAGTGGCTGGGGCGGCTTCTGGGCGTCCACCCCGCCGGTGGCCAGGACCAGGCTCAGTACGCCTGCTTGGAACAGGCCGCCAAAGCGGGTCCGGCCTGGCGGCCGGCGTTTCATTCTGGCCGCCT
Organism: Candidatus Multivorans sp.; assembly: GCA_965220845.1. Lineage (GTDB taxonomy): Bacteria > Acidobacteriota > Thermoanaerobaculia > Multivoradales > Multivoraceae > Multivorans. Next base: position 312,204 of record CBDCRA010000005.1, on the reverse strand, counting down.
GCGGCGGCAGCGGGTCAGAAGACCCGCGCACCCAGCGGAGAGTGTGCGGCTCCCTTCGTGCTCTCCTACGCGACATACACGGCGACCCGGTGGCAGGCGTTGTTCAGGTATCCCCGCGGGTTCCAGCCGGGCAGGACCACCGGCTGCACGTCGCCGTTCGCGTCGGCGGCCCGTGCCCACACCTCGTAGTAGCCCGCTTCGGGGAACATGAGGTCCAGATCCCAGTTCTGCCAGGCGAGGCGGTTCGCCGGCGGCTGCAGGTCGGCGCGGATCCAGGTCCGGCCGAAGTCGATCGAGACGTCAAGCCGCTCGACGCGGTTGTCGCCGGTCCAGGCGTGGCCGTGAAGCGGTAGCGCCTCGCCCGCAGGATGCTGGAAGCCGCTTTGCGGATTGGTAATCAAGGACTTGACCGGCATCGCCTCAATGATGCGCATCTCCTCGGGATCGACTTCGGTGCCCGGCGCGACCGGTTCACGCGGCACCTTGTAGGACATCCCGGTCATCTTCGGGCCGTCGTGGACGACGTTGCGAATCGCGATCCGCCGCAGCCACTTGCCCGAAGTGGAGCCCGGCCAGCCGCCGAACACAAGGCGCAGCGGATGGCCGTTCATCGGGTGAAGCGGCTCACCGTTCATGCCCCAGGCGATCATCGACTCGGCTTCCAGGGCCTTGGCGATCGGCACGCCCCGCGAAATGGGAACTCCCCCGCCGCCCGCCGTCGTGTCCGCGCCGTAGTAGGCCACGTACACCGCGTCGTCCCTGTAACCGCAGTCCTCGAGAACATCCCGCAAGCGGATGCCGTCCCAGCGCGGACAGCCCACGGCGCCCACGGTCCACTGGTTGCCGGAGGCCGGCGGGTCGTACTCCGAGCGGCCGTTGCCGCCGCACTCCATGACGAGTTGCCGGCTGACGTTCTCGAAGCGCTGCTTCAGATCGGCGAGCGTGTACGTCTTCGCGCCGGCCGCCGACTCGCCGTCGATCACCAGGGTCCAGTTCATGGCGTCCACGTCCGCGGGCGGTATGCCGTTGTTGCGGACGAACAGCCGGCTTGCCGGCGTGACGTCGTCGTTCAAGAGGTGCGCGGGAGTTTCGGCGCAGAGCGGCCGGTCGTTCAGCACGGTCAGGCCTTCCTTGCCTTCGATCGTGAACGGCTCGGCCTGGTTCGCGTACGCAGCCGGAATCAGCCCGGCCGGCATGAAGTCGGAGAAGACGATCTTCGCGCCGACCAGGGCCGACATCGCGCCGAGGCCCTGAAGGAAGCCCCGCCGCGTGCGGGGATCGGCCTGCCGGCCCCAGACTTCCCAGTCGGCCCGCTCCGGGTCGGCGGCGAAGACCTCGTGAATGCCCCGCATCCGTCCTCTCATCCTGACCTCCCCCTTGGCTGCAACGCACCTGAACGCTACCAGTCCGCCGGCTGGAGAGTTCTTGACTTCGCTACTCTCGGCGCAGCAACCTGAACTCGGGCTCGCCGCTTCGCGCCGGGTCTTCCGCGGGTCAGAAGACCCGCGGCTACAGCCGGCGAGGGCGCCGGCGCACCCAGTAGGCAGACAGGTCAGGGAATGACGACCGAAAAGCGCAACCGAACCCCAGCCGCCGCGGCCGTGTTGCTCCTCGTATGCGGCGCGTGCGGGCCGGACGCGGAGCCAGCCGGACCGTCGTCGCCTGCTCCACCCAACGTCGTCATCATCCTGACCGACGACATGGGCTACGGCGACCTGTCCTCCTACGGCCATCCGCTCATCCGCACGCCCCACGTCGACCGGCTGGCGGCCGAAGGCCAGCGCTGGACCTCGTTCTACGCCTCGAGCCCTCTGTGCAACCCGAGCCGCATCGCGCTCGCGACTGGCCGGATGCCGATCCGCATCCAGGGCGGGGAGTTGAACCGCTGGTCCAACCTGCCCGCCGACGAGACGACTTTGGGCGACATGTTCCAGGCCGCGGGCTACGCGACCGCCTACATCGGCAAGTGGGGCATGTCGGGCCGTTTCGAGGCCGGAGGCGTCCACCCCAACGACGCGGGCTTCGACTACTTCTATGGCGTGGAGGAGTTCAACGACGGCGGGCGGCGGCCGGAGGTGCCTCACACCTACGAAGGGATCAAGAACGCGAGCAGCGAGGACTTCGTCTTCTCGCTGTTCCGGCAGGAGGAAGCGATCGAGACGCCGACCCACCAGCCGACCCTGACCCGCCGCTACACGGAGGAGTCCGTGGCGTGGCTGGGACGGCAGATCGAGGCCGGCTCACCGTTCTTTCTCTACCTCGGCCACACGATGCCCCACGTGCCGATCTTCCGCTCGCCCGAGTTCGAGGGCCACAGCAAGGCGGGGCTCTACGGCGACGTGATCGAGGAACTGGACTGGTCAGTCGGCGAAGTCGTCGCCGCGCTGGAGCAAGGCGGCGTCGCCGGCGACACCCTGGTCATCTTCTCGAGCGACAACGGCCCCTGGCTCACCTACTACGACCTCGGCGGCTCGCCCGGCCCCTTCCGGGACGGCAAGCACACCGCCTGGGAAGGCGGCTTCCGGGTCCCGGGCGTCTTCTGGTGGCCGGGCACGATCAAGCCGGCGACCATCGACGGCATCGGGGTCCAGGTCGACCTGATGGCGACCCTCGCCGCGATCACCGGCGCCGAACCGCCGAACCGCGACCTCGACTCGATGGACCTCTCCGGCACCGTGCTTCGCGGCGAGCCCAGTCCGCGGAACGAGTGGTCCTACTACGGCACACGCGGCCGGCTGTGGGCCTACCGGGTCGGCGACCACAAACTGGTGCTCGAGTCCTGGGAGTCCCTGGGCGGGGAAGGCGAACTCGCCTGGCGGGGCTTCGACAACGAGCAGGTCCACGATCCGCCGCTGCTGTTCGACCTCAGCACCGACCTGGGAGAACGCTTCGACATCGCCGGCGAACACCCGGAGATCGTCCAACGGATCGAGAGTGCGATCGAGCGCCACCGCCAGGCGGTCGGCGGAGCGGCGATACAATCCGTTCCATGAGTTGGTTCTTCAACAAGGCCCGCATGCCGGAGCCGGGCGAGGCGCTTCCCGGCCGCGCCGAAGCGATGCCGGTCGCTCCGCGCCACTACGTCCTCGACGCACCGATCGCGCCGCCCTACCCGGAAGGGAGCGAGCTGGCGATGTTCGGCCTCGGCTGCTTCTGGGGCGCCGAGCGCAAGTTCTGGGAAGCCCCTGGAGTCATCACGACCGCGGTCGGCTACGCCGCGGGCGCCACATCGAACCCGACCTACCAGGAGGTCTGCAGCGGGCTGACCGGCCACAACGAGGTGGTCCGGGTCGTCTTCGACGCGGAGCGCATCTCCTATGACGACCTGCTCCGCATCTTCTGGGAAAGCCACGACCCGACCCAGGGCATGCGCCAGGGGAACGACGTCGGCACCCAGTACCGCTCCGGGATCTACGCCTGCTCCAAAGCGCAGCGACGGGCGGCGAAGGCCTCCCTCGCGGCCTACCAGCAGCGGCTCATCGCCGCCGGCTACGGCCCGATCACGACGGAGATCCTCGACGCGCCCGACTTCTACTTCGCCGAGGACTACCACCAGCAGTACCTGGCAAAGAACCCCGGCGGCTACTGCGGCCTGGGCGGCACCGGGGTGGCCTGCCAGACCGGTCTCGAGATGCCGGCGCGGCAGGCGGTCTGAAAGCAACACACAGGAGGCAGACGTGGCGGACACCACGGTCGGAATCACCCGCGGCCTCGGCTGGCTGCTCTTCGTCGGCGGTGTGCTCGCTCTGGGCGGCGTCGCGATCTACGCCCTGGCCGTCGACGACGGAGCGCCCCTCTACATCAAGCTGGGCGTCGGCGCGCTCTACGGCGGCCTGGCGCTACTGCTGCTGTCGGTGCTCCGGCAGCAGTTGATCGCCCGGAAGACGGACAAGTACAAGGACGTACAGCGATGAGGGCCCCTGAATGCTGATTGCAACCACCGAGACGATCGCCGGACACGACATCACGCAGACGCTGGGGCTGGTACGCGGCAACACGATCCGCGCCCGTCACGTCGGCAGGGACATCACGGCAGCGCTCCGAAATCTCGTCGGCGGCGAGGTCACGGAGTACACGAAGATGGTCGCCGAGAGCCGCGAGCAGGCGCTCGACCGCATGGTCGCGGAGGCGGAGAGCCTGGGCGCCGACGCCGTCGTCGCCGTGCGCTTCACGACGTCCGTGATCACCAGCGGCGCCGCGGAGCTGCTGGCGGTGGGGACCGCAGTCAAGCTCCAGCGGCGCTAGCTAGCGCAAGCCCATCCGCTCCAGTACTCCCGCGACGAGCAGCGGCCACACCAGCGTCGCGTCCGCCGGGACCTCCGCGAAGCGGCCGCCTTCTTCGACCGGGACGAACTTGCCCCAGGACACCCCTTCGCTGTAGCCGCAGCCGGAGAGACCGCCCCAGTGCTCCGGCTCGGGGCAGATTCGTACGCCGTAGCGGAAGCGCCTGGGCGGCGCGTCTTCGCCCTCCCGGCGCGCCGCCGCCTCCAGGTACGGCGCCACTTGCTGCGCCCAGTTCCGCGGCACGCCGCCGCCGACGGTGAAGATGCCGAGCCGTTTCGCCCCGGCGACGAGTTCCGTGTAGTGCTCCAGGTCGAGGAACGGATCGAACCGGACCGGCGCCTCTTCGCGCCGGCGCCGGGCCCGGTTGAACAGCGCAAAGTCGAGCCCGATCTCCGAGTCCGTGAACGCGGGCACGTAGACCGGAACGCCGCGCCGCCAGGCGGAGGACAGCACGCCGCGGACCGGCGTGACATCTCCCTCCGGGCCCGCCAGCGCCGAAGCTCCCTCGGCTTCGGTCAGCCACCGCCCGAACGCCTCGTTCAGCAGGCGCGAGCAGGCGACCTCGCCTTCGGGCCATTGCTCCAGGACCGAGTGGACGATCAACTCGACGCGGTCCAGGTTGCTCTCCAGCTCCAGCGTGTCGTAGATCCGGTCGTAGCCGGAGTAGTACGCGCTGCGATCGTCGAGCTTGCCCGCCGGCGCCTTGAAGTGGACCATGCCGGCGGACTCGACGAAGCCATGGACCATCAGTGCCCCGGTGCAGACGATCGCGTCGAGCAACCCGTGGTCGATCATGTCGCACAGGACCAGCCCCTGTTTGGCCGCGGTCATGGCGCCGGTGAACGTGCCGACGACCAGGCAGTCCGGATCGACCGCCATCTCCTGGAGTACGTCCGCCGCCTCGCCCAGCTGACGGCCCCCGAAGGAGGTCGACTTCATCGCCGCGAGCAGGTCCGAGAAGGAACCGACGGCACTCAGATCGAGCGGTGCGAGCGGCTCCAGTCCCTCTCCGTCGCTGAACTCCGTCGCGCGCCGCGCTTCGCCCGGAGGCCTGGGGGGTCGTTCGTTCATGTGGCCAGCCCCAAGCTATCGCGGCAGGCGGGACGCATGCCGCCACGGTCCGGCTCGATTCTTGCTGCGACCAGCCTTCATGACCGACCGGACGTGGGCTGTGACAGGATCCCTCGGCTGGCCCGTTGTGAACTCACGCGAACCCAGGGAACTCGAACTCCTCTACCGCCTGAGTCAGACCCTCGGCGAGAGCCTCGAGTTGCGCGATGTCACGCGGCCCGCGCTCGAGACCCTCGCCGAACACCTCAAGCTCAAGCACGGCACGATCACCCTGCTCAACCGGAAGACCGGCGAGATCACGGTCGAGGTCGCGCACGGACTGAGCGGCGAGCAGATCGCGGAGGCCCGGTACCGTCTCGGCGAAGGCGTGACCGGCCAGGTGATCGAGACGGGCGAGGCCCGGGTGATCCCGAAGACGAGCGAGTCCGAGACGTTCCTCGACCGCACCCGGCGCGGCAAGAGCGCGGAAGTCTCCTTCCTCTGCGTGCCCATCCGCACCGGCAACGAGACCTACGGCGCGCTGAGCGTCGACCGGACCTACGATCCGGACCACGACCTGAACGACGATGTCCGTCTGCTCCTGATCGCCGGTTCCCTGATCGCCCAGGCGGTCAAGCTCCGCCGCACCGCCGAGGAGGAGCGGGAACAGCTCGAGGAGGAGAACGAGCGTCTGCGGGCACAGCTCCGCGACCGCTTCCGGCCCGCCAACATCGTCGGCAACTCGCACGAGATGCAGGAGGTCTACGACCAGATCGCGACCGTCTCGAGCAGCAACACGAGCGTCCTGATCACCGGCGAGACCGGCACCGGCAAGGAACTCGTCGCCCAGGCCATCCACTACAACAGCGCCCGTTCCGACCGCCCCTTCGTCAAGGTCCACTGCGCCGCGCTGCCCGAGAGCGTGATCGAGAGCGAGCTGTTCGGGCACGAACGCGGCGCCTTCACCGGCGCGATCCAGCAGCGCAAGGGCCGCTTCGAACTCGCCCACACCGGCACGATCTTCCTCGACGAGGTCGGCGACGTGCCGCTCCTGATCCAGATCAAGATGCTGCGTGTGCTGCAGGAACGCGAGTTCGAGCGGGTCGGCGGCACGCGGACGCTGCGGGCGGACGTGCGGATCATCGCCGCCACCAACAAGGACCTGTCCGCGATGACCGCGAACGGCGCGTTCCGCGAGGACCTGTTCTACCGCCTGAACGTCTTCCCGATCCACGTGCCGCCGCTGCGCAAGCGCAAGTCGGACATCGTCCAGCTGGCCGACTTCTTTCTGGAGCGCTATGCCCGCGTGAACGGCGGCAACGTGCGCCGGCTGTCGAGCGCCGTGATCGACATGCTGATGAGCTACCACTGGCCCGGCAACGTCCGCGAGCTGGAGAGCTGCATCGAGCGCGCCGTTCTCGTGGCGCGGGACGACGTCATCCACCCCCACCACCTGCCGCCGACCCTCCAGACCGCGGAGAGTTCGGGCACCGAACCCGCCGGGAGCTTTCAGTACCTGGTCGAGAACTACGAGCGGGATCTGTTGCGCGACGCGCTGAAGAGCGCTCGCGGCAACATCGCCGCCGCCTCGCGCAAGCTGCGCACGACGCCCCGGATCACCGGCTACAAGATCAAGAAGTACGGCATCGACCCCAGCCGCTACGCGAACTAGCGGCCGCGTAGCCGTCGGCGAAGGCGCCCGGGGGGAGGGTCCCAGGGGACGCTCGCCCTCTCGGATTGGATGGGGAGTATGGGCTCGCTGTTGTCGGCTGCGCTCCGGTCGGTCCTCGGTTGCTGAGAGGACCTCGACAATCGCTTGCCTCCGACCCCCTGGGACCCTCCCCCCGGGCGCCTTCGCCGACTGGACCGTTTTCGGACGGCGAAACGCGAGAATGAGAACAGCTGGTGCCTCGGGCGGGCCGGCGCACGGTCCAGAAGAACGTCACCCGGAGCCGTCGGTTCGGGCATGATCCGCCCGCGTCATGTTTGTTCCTCAGTACCCTGATTTGCTACAGAATTGTAGGATGGGGCCTGATCTGATTGTCTTCCAGCGAGCGGGAGAGTGGGTGCAATGGCCTTACCGGCAACCACTTGACATGGGGGCGAGCGTGTAAGCCCCTTCGTTGGCACCTGTGTTGCTACTCAAGCCGCGTAACCGGCAATTTGCCCTTTTCAAGGAGGTTCTCCCCCAATGTTCCGCAAGTCAACGATTGTCCTGACCACCTTTGCCCTTCTCAGTCTGGCGGCCGCACCGGCTTCCGCCGACGCCGACTACGCTCTCGATTTCGCGTCCGCCTATGTCTGGCGCGGCATCACCTTCACTGACGGGGCCGTGTGGCAGCCTTCGGTCACCGCCTCGAACGACAGCGGCTTCGCGATCAACGTCTGGGGCAACCTCGACATCGACGACGCGAACGACATGAGCGGCGAGTTCAACGAGATCGACCTCACCGCCTCGTACGGCTTCGGCTCGGACGCCGTCTCGGCCGAGGTCGGCTTCATCGAGTACCTGTTCCCGAACACGGCCTTCGCCGGCACCCGCGAGCTCTACCTGAGCCTGGGCTTCGACGTGGCCGCGTCGCCCAGCGTTTCCGTGTACTACGACATCGACGAGGTCCAGGACTTCTACGCCAACGTCGGCGTCTCGTTCGGCGGCGACGTGAGCGACGCCCTGGCCTGGAGCGTCGACGTCTCGGCCGGCTTCGCCGGCGACGACTTCGCCGCCGCCTACGGCGGAGTCTCAGGAGGCATGTACGACGGCAACGTGACGTTCGGTCTCTCCGGCGGCGCCTGGTCGGCGTTCGTCAGCTACGTCGACGCACTGGACGACGACGCGCTGCCCGAGCAGCCGGTCGACTTCCTCGCCGGCATCGGCTTCTCGTTCTAGACAGATCCCACGGCGCCCGAAGCTCCTCTGAGCTTCGGGCGTTTCCGCGTCAGCGGCCCGTGAACTTCGGCGCCCGCTTCTCCATGAACGCGGTGACGCCTTCCTTGTGGTCGTCCGTCTGGCCGCAGCGGATGTGAGAGATGGCCTCGCGGTCGAGGATGGACCGGAAGTCCGAGGTGACCGCGAGGTTCACGTTCTCCTTCATCCAGCGGTAGCTCACCATCGGACCGTGAGCGAGCCGTGAGGCGAACTCCATCGCCTCGTCCCGGAAGGTCTCCGCGTCGTAGACGCGGTTGACCAGACCGATCCGGCGCGCCTCCTCGGCGTCGATGATGTCGGCGGTGAAGAAGAGCTCCTTGGCCACCGCCGGGCCGACCAGCCGGGTCAGTTGCCAGGTCGTCCCCCAGTCGCCGCCGAATCCGACCTTGGAGTAGGCGGTTCCGAACTTCGCCGCGCTGGAAGCCAGGCGAAGGTCGCAGCTTGCCGCCAGGCCGAGGCCGGCGCCCATCGCGAAGCCGTTGACCATGGCGATCGTCACCTTGGGCACCGAGTGAACGAGCCAGGCGGCTTCCTGGCCGCGCCGCAGACTGTCGATGCGTTCCTCGAGGGTGGTCGGCGCGCCGCTCGACCCGCCCATGCCCGAAACGTCGCCGCCGGCGCAGAAGGCGCGGCCCTCGCCGGTGAGAACGATCACGCCGACATCGGGGTCGGCCGCCAACCGCGGCACTTCTTCCTGGAGACCGGCGGTGATCTCGGCGGACAGCGCGTTCAGCTTCTTGGGACGGTTGAACGTCAGCAGGGCGACGCGGTCCTGGACATCGACCTTGAACTCGGGCTCCGGCGTGGTCTTCATCTCGGCTACGGTCATTCGGGCTCCTCCTGGTTGCTGACTTTCGAGGGAAGGGCCGGAGTCTAGCCCGAGACCTTCTCGCGCACGCCGCTTCGCGGCGGCACCTGATGCCGGCCAGAAGGCCGGCGCACCGACACTGACGGAACACTTCGCGCTTTCGCGCGTTACAACAACTGAGATGCCGGTGGCCGCGCTGAGGCCCGATCCGCTGGCGGCGCCGAGGAGACCCCGACGCGCCCCGGCGCAGATGACCGCCACGCCGGAGGCGGTACGGGCGGACCGCGCGCTGGAGGACGGAGCGCTCATGGCCCGCGTCAAGGAGGGCGACGAGCAGGCCTTCGCCGACCTGGTCAATCGCTACAAGGACCTCCTCGTGAACTACCTGACCCGGATGACCCGCAGCCGCGAGCGCGCCGAGGACCTGGCGCAGGAAGCGTTCGTGCGGGTTTACCGCTCGGCGGACCGGTACCGCGAACGGGGTCAGTTCCAGGCGTTCCTGTTCCGGATTGCCACGAATCAACTGCGCAGCGAGGAGCGCCGCGCCGCCCGCTGGCGGGGGTTGCTGCCGTCGCTCGTGGCCGAGCAGCGGCTCAGGCCGCCGGCGCCATCGCCGCAGGGCGCGGCGTTGTGCGACGAGGCGGTCGACGCCGTCACCACGGCGATCGGCCGCCTCCCCCTCCACTACCGGGCACCCGTGGTGCTCCGCGAGATCGAGGGCTGGCCCTACGCCCGGATCGCCGAGGCGCTCGGCTGTCGCGAGGGAACCGTCAAGTCCCGGGTCCACCGCGCCAAGGATTTGCTGCGAGAAGACCTCCACGACTACTGGAACGGAGGATCGAAGTGACCGACGAACTCGACCTGAAACGCCTGCCCCGCGTCGACGCCTCCGACGGCTTCACTGAAGACGTGTTGCGCCGCGTCCGCGCCGGCGAGGAAGGCCGGCCGGCGCCACGCCTGCGACTGGCCGTCGCGGCCGTCGCCGTCGTCGTCGTCTCCGCGGCGGCCGGCGCCTGGTGGACGCGGCAGTCCACGCCCGCCGAACCGGCGACGGTCACCGCGGAGAGCCTTGAACAACTGAGATCGGAGTACCAGGAACTGAGCCGGGAACTGGAAGCCCTCCACAGACTCGCCGAGGACACGCAGCCCTTCGTACCGGTTTCCATCGATCCCCAGACCGAGGTCCTCTTCGACCTCCGCGACATCGAAGCGCTTCCCGTCAGCCTTGCGTCGACGGGGAGCCGCCGAATCCAATAGGAGCATTCCGTCATGACCACGAGCAGTTTCCTCGCGTCCCGTCTTCTCTCCCGACTCACTCTTGTCACGAGCCTGGCCGCGGTCGCGGCGACGGGCGCGAGCGCCGCCGCCTTCGCCCAGGAACCTGAAGAGCAGAAGCGTGTCGTCCGGGTCATGGTGCTCGGCGACGGACAGGTCGAGGTCGTCGAGGATGACCACAACGCCCACATGCCGCTCGTCCAGTTCCGCGAGCTGGTCGATCGAGGCTGGCCGACACTCGCCCTGCACTGGGGCGGCGCCTACCTCGGCGTCGAGCTCGTCAGCCTGAACGAGCCGCTGCGAGCCCACTTCGGTGTCCCCGAGGGCAGCGGAGTCCTGGTCTCGAACGTCGTCGACGACAGCCCGGCGGCCCGCGCCGGTGTCCAGGTCGGCGACATCATCACTCGCTTCGACGGCGAGGATGTAACGAGTTCACGGAAGCTGACGACCATGGTTCGGAAGGCGGAGGCCGGCGATCCGGCCGACCTCGAGATCTGGCGCGACGGCAAGGTCGAAACGGTCAGCACGACCCTGGACGAACGGCCCCGACCCGACCTCCAGGCGAACTACTTCTCCTTCCTGCGCGGGAGCGAAGATCTGGACGGCGACGGCGACGTCGACCTCCTCATTGGCCCAGACAACCTCGATGGTCTGCAGGAGAAGATCCAGGAGTACTTCGACGGTGACGAATGGAAGGAGCGGCACGAACGCATGCAGCGGCTCCTCCACGAGCGGCGCCCCGACATGCAGGCGTTGGAGGAACGCCTGGCGACCCTGAAGGAGCAGCTGGAAGCGCTGGAGCGCCGCCTGGAAGAGAGAGCCGAAGAGAACTAGAGGACGGCGCTCTCCCACTCGGAGAGCATCGTCAGCAGCCTGCCCATCATCTCGTCGATCTCGCCGGAGTCGATGGAGAGGGGCGGCGCCACCCAGATCGGCAGGCCGCGGGCCATCGCGGGATGGCGGGCGGCGCCGTAGAGCGAGCTGTACATCGCCAGACCGTTCTTGAGCGCCAGGGACTGGAAGAGCGTCTGCGCATCGACGCTCTTGTCGAAGAACGCCATCGTCTCCTTGTCCGCGACGAGCTCGATCGCCATCATCAGGCCCCAACCACGGACGTCGGCGACCGTCGGATGGGAGAGCAGCTCGTCGCGGTAGGAGAAGAGCCGGGGGCTCTGCTCGTTGCAGTTCTCGATCAGCTTCTCGTCGCGGATGATGTGGATCGCCTCGCAAGCCGCCGCGCAGCCCAGGGGGTGACCGCCGAAGGTGAAGCCATGCACGAAGGAGTAGCCCTTCTCGAAGGGCTCGTTGAGCCTGTTGGACACCGACACCGCGCCGAACGGCACGTAGCAGCTCGAGATGCCCTTGGCCATCGTGATGATGTCGGGATCGACGCTGAAGTGATCCATCGCGAACCACTTCCCGGTGCGGCCGAATCCGGTGACGACCTCGTCGGCGATGATCAGCACCTCGTGGCGGTCGCAGATCTCCCGGATCGCGCGCCAGTAGCTGTCCGGCGGGACACAGGCGTAGTCCGCGCCGCAACCGTGGGGCGTCGCGAGGAAGGCGGCCACGGTCTTGGGGCCGGCGTAGTGGATCGCGGTCTCGAGCGCCTGGGCGCACTGAACGCCCCACTCTTCGCGGCTCGTCCCCTCCGGCCGGTCGAAGTCCGAGTACTGCCGGATGCCCGGCCACTTCGGCAGCATCGGCTCGAACCGCGACTGGCTGGCGGGGTTGTGCGAGACGCCGAGGGTGGCGAGCGTCATGCCGTGGTACGAGTCGCGGTGGCTGACGATCTTGTACTTCGCCGGGTTCCCCATCGCGATCTGCGCCTGGCGAGCCAGCTTGATTGCCGTCTCCACCGCTTCGGACCCGCCCGAGACCAGGTAGGTGTGATCGAGGTCGGCCGGTGTGATCTCCGCGAGCAACCGGCAGAACTCGGCCCGCTTCGGGCTGGCGAATGAGGGATGGGTGTAGGCGTAGTCCTCGAGCTGCGCCGCGATCGCCCGCTTCATCCTCGGATGGTTGTGCGGCAGGTTGACCGCCATCGGACCGCCCGAGACGTCGAAGTAGCGCTTGCCTTCCCGGTCGTAGATGTACACGCCTTCGGCGCGCTCGATCTCGACGTCCATCGGGTGATACGAGAAGACATGGCGCCAGTCGCCATCGGGGCGGAGAGGGCGAGACAGCGGGTGGGTTTCCGGCACGGTTGCGGGGGCTGTAGCCATCGATTCTGCTCCAGATTGGGAAGAGGAAGGGAGGCATCGTAGCAAGCTGTTACCGTGCCGCCCGACCGGCGAAAGGAGCATCGGATGTCACAGCCCACAGGCAACGAACGGATGGAACGGATCGTGGCGCTCGCGAAGCGCCGCGGGTTCGTGTTCCCGGCCTCCGAGATCTACGGCGGGATCAACGGGTTCTGGGACTACGGCCCGCTCGGCGTCCAGCTCAAGAACAACCTCCGCGACGCCTGGTGGCGCGACATGGTCGAGTGCCCGCCGCTGGGCCCCGACGGCTCGCCCCTGTCGATCGTCGGCATCGACTCCTCGATCATCCAGAACCCGAGGGCCTGGGAGGCGAGCGGCCACGTCGGCGGCTTTTCCGACCCGATGGTCGACTGCCGCGAGACGAAGGCCCGCTTCCGGGCGGACCACCTGCACGTCCTGCGGCCGAAGCGGGCGCTGGAGGAGTCTGCCTACTTCGCCTACCTGGAGGGCGAACCGGATCCGGCACTCAGAACCGCCCGCAAGGCGATGCGCGGGCGGCCGAGCCTCGACGACTTCGAGTCGCTGCCGCTTGCTGAACTCGACGACGCCGAGCGGGGCCACGTCTGGGCCCCGGGCGCCTCGGAGGCGGGCACGCTGACCGACGCGCGCGACTTCAACCTGATGTTCAAGACCTTCGTCGGCGCCGCCTCCGGCGAAGAGAACACGGCCTACCTGCGGCCCGAGACGGCCCAGGGCATCTTCCTCAACTACAAGGGCGTGCTGGATACTTCACGAGTGCGGCTGCCGTTCGGCATCGCGCAGATCGGCAAGGCCTTTCGCAACGAGGTCACTCCCAGGAACTACACCTTCCGCACCCGCGAGTTCGAGCAGATGGAGATGGAGTTCTTCTGCCATCCGTCCGAAGCGAAGGTCTGGTTCGAGTTCTGGACGCAGCAACGCATGGACTGGTGGAGCGATCTCGGTCTCGCCGGCGACCGGCTGCGCCTGCGCCGCCACGAGGCATCCGAACTCGCCCACTACGCCCAGACGGGCGAGGGCACGTTCGACGTCGAGTACCAGTACCCGTTCAGCGAGCCTGGCTACGGCGAGTTGGAAGGTGTCGCCCACCGCGGCAGCTTCGACCTGGAGCAGCACCAGCAGTGGAGCGGCGTCAAGCTCGAGACCTTCGACCCGCAGACGCGGGAACGCTTCACCCCGCACGTGATCGAGCCCGCTGCCGGACTCACCCGAGGCGTGCTGGCCCTGCTCTGCGAGGCCTACTCCGTCGACGAGAGCCGGCCTTCCTCCGAGCTGATGCGCTTCCCTCACCGCCTGGCGCCGATCCACGCCGGCGTCTTCCCCCTGGTCAACAAGGGCGGCATGCCGGAGATCGCCGAGTCCCTCTACCTCGAGCTGCGCCGCCGCTACCGCATCCAGTACGACGCGAAGCAGTCGATCGGCAAGCGTTACGCGCGGATGGACGAGGCCGGGACCCCGTACTGCTTCACCGTCGACGGCCAGACGCTGGAGGACCGGACGGTCACCGTGCGCGACCGCGACACGGGCGCCCAGGAACGGCTGTCGGTCGACGCCGTGTCACGCTACCTGGACGAACGCCTCAGCCTCTGAGTCGTGCCATTCTGGCGCGGTCGGTCGCCGCCGCCGACAAGTGAATGTCGGCAACGGCGACCAGGAGAACAAACTGAGGAAGTGGCGCGGAGGAGGTCCGGTTGGAGGGATTCTGGAAGGGCTCGCAGCGTTCTGGACGCGCGAGTCGGAGGTTCCGAGCAGGAGGCTCTACCGGCATATGGGCACTGGCAAACGGCTGACCAAGCGTGTCGAGTACGCGGCCGTGCCGCCGGTTGGCTCGCTGTTGGGGAAGGAATCTGATTGAGGGGGACCTCCTCCGATGATTTCCACATCTTCGGGATGACGCTTGCAATCCCGACACACAGGGAGGAAGCAAGGTCCGTGCCAGGCCCGCTAAACAGCGCGCTCGTGCGTCGCCCGCCGCGGATCCTCGATACGGATCAACTTCCGCAGGGCCAGCAGATGCAGGACGATTGCGATCAGGAAGACGCTCTCGATCGGGGCTACCTGGCTGACCACGCCGGCGGTCAGGAACCCCGCTACGCCGCTCGCCTCGGCCAGCGAGTGGGTGGCGGCGATCCGCATGGGACGGTCCCGCTCGCGGCCGAACTCCAGGACGAGGTTCTGGGACGCCAGCATCACGCCGGAGAACCCCGCCCCCACCAGCAGGAAGACCGCGTACGCGATCGAAAAGGCCGGCGCCCAGAGCACGGTCAGGCTGCCGAGAATCCAGGAACCGAGCGCCAGCACGTAGACGGCGCGATACCCCGAGCGGTCGCCCAGCAGGCCCCACATCAGCGCGCCCACGGACTGCGCCGCCGCGAAGGTGACGGTCAGGCCGGCCAGACGCGCCCCGCTGACACCGAACCGTTCGCCGACCAGCAGGACGTAGAACGGCAGGGCGCCCCGGGCGGCGCCCGTCAGCAGACGCGCCGAAAGGAAGCGGGCGTAGTGGGGGTCGGAGCGCAGGAGATCCGGCAACTTGCCGAGCCGGGCGCGCAGGTCGAGCCCCGCGTCGTGGACGTCGAGGGCCGCGGGCTCGCGAATGAAACCCATGAACGCCAGCCCGGTCGCCGCCAGCAGCGCGGCGCCCAGGAAGGTCAGGCCGTAGCCGCGTGGAAAACCGTACTCGTCGAGCACCCAGCCCGCGGCCACCGAGAGCAGAATCACCGAAGTCCCCGCGGCCAGGTTTCGGGTTCCCTGGAGCCGCCCGCGACGACCGACCGGTACGGACTTCGCGAACAGCAGGTTGAACGCGACCATCTGCATGCCGCTCGAGAGACCCCACATCAGCAGCACGGGCCAGACCAGGAACACCGCGACCTCCACCGGAGCGAAAAGCGCGAGCAGGGCCAGCAGTAACACCTGGAACCGCATCAGGCCGCCGAACAGCAGCGCCACCCACTTGACGTGGCTGCGGTGCTCGACGAACGCGGCACTCAACAGCGGCGACACGAACATGCCCAGGCTCTGACAGGCGGAAGCCAGGCCCACCGCCGCATTGGCGCCGGTCAGGAGGTTGATGTAGGTTGGCAGGAAGGTCGGGGCCTGGAGCAGCCGGAACCCCGTCATCCCGAGCAGGCCGTGGGCCAGGAGGGCAGCGTAGTTGCGCCGCCGGTCGAGGCGGCTGCGACCTCGGTCGGCGGAGGACATGCCTGACCCCAAGGTAACACGCAGCCAGACGACGATGACGCTCCCGGATCAGAGCCCTGACGGTTTGCAGGAGACCTTCCGTCGCATCGTCCGGCTGATTCCAGAGGGCCGGGTGGCGACCTACGGCCAGATCGCCGCGCTGGCGAACCGCCCGCGCAACGCCCGGCAGGTGGGTTACGCGCTGGCCCGACTGAACGGCCACGACGTGCCCTGGCACCGCGTCGTCAACGTCAGGGGCTCGATCAGCGAACGCGGACTCGACCCGCTCGAGAGCGTGGAGCTCCAGCGCTTTCTGCTCCAGGAGGAAGGCGTCGTCTTCGACCGCCGGGGCCGCATCGACCTGGATCGCTTCGGGTGGAGACCATGACCGTCTCCGCTCTGGCCGGGTGCGCGGGTCTTCTGACCCGCTGCCGCCGGAGGCGTGTGACCACGGGTCTTCTGACCCGTGGAAGACAACGCGCCGGCCGTCAGGCCGGCTCCGCTCTGGTGCTCGTGGCGGCCTGTCTGCTCGCAACCGTCGCCTGCACGGCCCCGGAGCTTCCGCCCGAAGGGATGGTCCGCGTGCCAGCGGGAACCGTTCCCCGCTCCGATGAAGATCAACAGGTCGCGGCCTTCGACCTGGACACCCACGAAGTGACGAACCGCGACTTCGCCGCATTCGTCGACGCGACCGGCTTCGAGACGGAAGCCGAGCGCTGGGGTTGGTCCCTCGTCTTTCACCCCGAGGACACCGCGACCCCGGATCTCGAACAGCGCGTAGCGGGGACTCCCTGGTGGCTGGCCGTCGAAGGCGCCTACTGGCGTCATCCCCGCGGACCCGATTCCGCGGCGGAAGCCGACCTCCCGGTCGTGCACGTGAGCTGGGGAGACGCCAGGGCGTACTGCGACTGGCGCGGCAAGCGCCTGCCGACCGAGGCCGAATGGGACCTCGCCGCCGGCGCCGGCAACGACGGCGAAGGCCGGGCCCACTATCCCTGGGGCGACGAGCCGGCCCCGGAAGGCGAATGGGTAGCGAACGTCTGGCAGGGCGACTTTCCCCGCCGGGACGACGCGGCCGACGGCCACACCTACCTGGCGCCGGTCGGCTCCTACCCGCCGAACGCGCTGGGCGTCTTCGACCTCGGCGGCAACGTCTGGGAGTGGGTCGACGACTGGTACCGGCCCGGCGGCGCGGGCGGCGAGAAGGTCCTGAAGGGCGGTTCCTGGCTCTGCGCCGCCAGCTACTGCGAGGGCTACCGGAACGCGAACCGGAACCAGTCGGCGCCCGACTCCGGTCTCGACAACACCGGCTTCCGCTGCGCCATGTAGCCGCGGGTCCTCTGACCCGCGGAAAACCACGCGCCGCGAAGCGGCGACGATCGGCGCACGAGTGCGCCCGCGCGGGAGCTTTCACGGATTCCTGAAAGTTCCAATAGTTCAGTCATATTTCGAAAAGAAAAATCTCCAGCGCGGCACATTTCCGTGCTACCGTCCTTTTCTCTTCTTTTCGTACCGGCCGGACCGGCGACACTTTGAACCCGTTGCCAGCGCGCCCGGAAGCCACCCCCAAAGGTTCAGCGAGGAAGGACGAAATGACCAAGATCGACACGGGCATCGCCTCCATAGGACTCCACCTGCCGCCACTGGCCATGCCGGTGGAAGAACTCGCGTCGCTCCGCGGCGTCGACCCGGACAAGTACCGCATCGGGCTGGGTTGCTCCGAGATCTCCCTCTGCCCGCCGGAGTTCAGCATCGTCGACCTGGCCTCCGAGGCCGCCCGGCGCGCCCTTTCCCGATGGGACGGCGGCCTGGAGGACATTGGCATGATCGCCGTCGGCACGGAGACCGCGGTCGACATGAGCCGGCCCCTCTCCGCCTTCGTGGCCGACGAGCTCGGCCTGGTCGGGAACATCCGCTCCTACGAAGTCAAGCATGCCTGCTACGGCGGCACCCTGGCCCTGCGCCAGGCCTGCGAGTGGCGCATGTCGGGCGCGGCCCGGGACAAGGCTGCCCTGGTGGTCGCCGCCGACATCGCGCTCTACGAACAGGGTGACCCGGGAGAACCGACCCAGGGCGCCGGGGCCGTGGCCTTCGTGGTCGACCAGCCCGAGATCGCACAGGTGGGTCTCGACACCCACGCCTGGAGCGAGCCGGCCTTCGACTTCTACCGCCCGGTCGGCGAGTCCTACCCGACGGTCGACGGCAAACTGAGTCTCGAGTGCTACAAGAAGGCGGCCGTGGAGTGCTTCAACGCGCTCGCCGACGGTCGGAACCCCGCCGAAGTGATGGAACGGTTCTCAGCGATCTGCTTCCATGTCCCGTTCCCGAAGATGGTCAAGAAGGCCTTCCACCTCGTCGGCGAGGTGGCCGGCTGGTCCGCCGAACGGATCCAGCAGATCTACAGCGACAAGGTCGAACCGTCGATGCTCTGGAACAGGCTCTCCGGCAACTCGTACACGGCCTCGCTCTGGATCGCGGTCGCGAACGCCCTCCAGGGGCTGAAGACCGGCGAGCAGGTGGCCGCCTTCTCCTACGGTTCCGGCTTCGGTTCCGAGATCCTCTCCCTGGTCGCGGGCCCGCGCGCCAGGGACGCCGCATGGGCGCAGGACATCGAGCGCGACGTCTCCAGTCGCCGGCAGGTGGACGCGAGCGGTTACAGCCTCCTGCGCGCGGCAGTTCGTACGGCGGCCGCGTAAGTCGACCCGCGGACGCCGGCCCCCAGGTGGCCGGGCTACGGTTCTTACGGATTCCGTAGCCCGGCTACCTGTTTCAACTGCTCAGCATAAGCGGCCAGGACGGCGGCGGCGATGTCGATCTGCTCCTGGGCCTCGTCCCACGTGCGCTGCTCGATCGCTTCCCGCACTCCCGGCAACGTCTTCACGCCGTAGCCGGTGTACATGCCCGGCGCGTAGAGGTGGTGCCGGAACCAGGGCCGCCGCGGCAGGCCCTCGCTCCGAGTGAGCCTTCGTTCGCTCTGGGCGACCAGCCGGTCGAGCGCCGCCTGGGTGGCCGCGTCCCCGCTCCGGACGGCCTCCGCCAGGGCGCGATCGGCCGCCTTCGCCGCCCGCCGGAGGCGATCGTGCGCGTTCCTGAGCGGCGCGAAGTTCAGGTACGGCACCGGCGGATCCGCCTCAGGCTCGACGAACGGTTTGGTCGGATCGGCCGCCAGGCGCAGGGCGGCGCTGCTGAGGAGCTCGTTCTCGCGCTCGACGTTACTGCGCTCCTCGTCGGCAAGATCCGCGACTTCGTCGATGTAACGGCCGGCGGTCGCGGCGGTGGCGCCGAACTCGAACGGAAGCACGTCGGCGTTCGCGAGCCGCAGCGTCAGGCGCAGCCCGGTGCGGGCGAGCGCGGCGCCGTAGACCGCACCGGGGTCGACGAACCGCCGGAAGAAGTCGAAGGTGTCGAAGGCGGTGTGGTACTCGCCGCCCGGCGCCTCCCCGCCGTAGCCGACGTTCAGCGACGACACGCCGAGGTGCTGGAGGAACGGGGAGTAGTCCGAGCCTGAACCCAGGGCCGCGATCCGCAGTCTGTTCGAGGACTGGAGCCGCTCGACCTCCGCGCCGCCGCCGTTGACGCGCCGGAACGCGAGCAGGCGCTCTCCCACGCTGACTCCGGTCTGCGGATCCTCGACCGCACCGGCCACCTGGTTGACCAGCGTTTCCAGCGCGTGGGAACCGCCCGCGCGCAGGAAACCGCGGCTGTTCGAGTCCGAGTTGATGTAGACGGCCGCGTGCTCCCGGAGGGCGTCGGCGTGGTGCTCCGCCCACTCGGTCGAACCGAGCAGACCCGGCTCCTCGGCGTCCCAGGCGGCATAGACGACCGTGCGCCGCGGCGGCTGGCCTTCGCGGGCGAGCCGTCCCAGCGCCTTCGCCTCGGCCATCAGGCCGGCCAGGCCGCTGATCGGATCCTTGGCGCCGATCACCCAGGCGTCATGGTGGTTGCCGCGGAGGATCCACTGGTCCGGCCTCTCGGAGCCCGGCATGCGGGCAATCACGTTGTGCGCCGGCGCCAGACTCCAGTCGAACTCGAGCCGGAGCCGCACGCGGGCGGGGCCAGGGCCGATCCGGTAGGTGATTGGCAGACCGCCGCGCCACTCGCGCGGCGCGGTCTCGCCGCCGAGCGCCTCCAGCAGTGGCTGCGCGTCCCGCCAGGCGATCGGCAGCACTGGAATCCGCATCAAGGTGTCCGCGTCCTCCCGGTCGAGCCGCGGCTCGCCGTCGACGGCGCCGCGCATCGGCGTCAGCGGGTCGCCCGGGCGAAGCGGAAGGTCCAGCACCGAACCCCGCTGCACCGCGGTCGGATGCTTGAACGAGCCCTCCGGATACCCGGCGCCCTCGCTGTAGCCGTCGTCGCCCGGGTCGTTGAAGATGAGACAGCCGATCGCACCGCGCTCGTAGGCGACCTTCGGCTTGATGCCGCGCCAGGAGCCGCCGTAGCGGACGATCACGATCTTCCCCCGGACGTCGATGCCGAGCCGTTCGAGCACCTCGTAGTCCTCGGGCACGCCCCGGTTCACGTAGACGAGTTCCCCGGTGACGTCGCCGTCGGCCGAGAAGGCGTTGAAGGGCGGCAGACCCTCGGCCATCGCGACTTCCGCGGTGCCGTCGCCCGCCGCTGGTTCCTCAACGAGCGACGCCTCGAACCGCGTCGGCTCGAGCAGGGTCAGCGACCGCAGCCGCGGTGTCGGGAAGAGAACGTCGAAGGTCTCGATCTCGGCCTCGAAGCCCCACTCCCTGAACCGCTCCACCATCCAGCGCGCGTTCGCCTCCGTTTGCGGTGCGCCGGCGTGGTGCGGCCGCGGCGTCATCAACCGGTTCCACTCGAGCAGTTCGTCGGCGACGATCCAGTCGTCGGCTCGCCGCTCCATCTCCCGCTGCGCCTCGACGCGGTCGGGGTGGAAGCCGATCAGTTCCTGGGCGCCGGCCGGCGCGGCGACAAGACTCAGGGCCAGGAGTAGCCGTCTCACCTCACGCCCCCCGTTCCGCCGCCGCGAGCACCGTGTTCCGCAACAGCATCGCCACGGTCGTCGGACCGACGCCGCCGAGCCGCGGGGTGATCCAGCTCGCGACCTCGCCGACGGACTCGTCGACGTCGGGCAGGAGCTTCCGGCCCTCCCAACTGATGCCGCCGCTGACGACGACCGCCCCCGGCTTGATCATCTCGGGCACAACGAAACGGGGCACGCCGAGAGCGGCGACCACGATGTCGGCACGGCGTGTGAACGGTCTGACGTCCTTCGCACCCGTGTGGACCACCGTGACGACGGCGTTCGCACCCGGCTGCTTCAGGGTCAGCAGCAGGGAAAGCGGACGACCAAGGGTGGGACCACGGCCCAGGACCACGACCTCGCGGCCGCCGATGTCGATGCCGTAGTGGACGAGCATCGCCTGGATTCCGGCGGGCGTGCAGGGGACCGGTCCACGCTCCTGGAGCACCAGCTTGCCCAGGTTGACGGGGTGCAGACCGTCGGCATCCTTCCTGGGGTCCATGCGCGCCAGGGCCTCGTTGAAGTCGAAACCCGCGGGCACCGGATGCTGGATGATGTACGCGTCGACCTCAGGGTCCGCGTTGAAGCGGTCGACAGCGGCCAGGAGTTCGGCCTGGCCGGCCTCCGCCGGAATCTCGGCGTTGAACGAGGCAATCCCTACCTCCTCGCACGTTTCGTGCTTCTTGCGGACGTAGCCCGCGGACGCCGCGTCGTCGCCGACGAGGATCGTGCCCAGCCCGGGCCGCACGCCCGAAGACCCGAGCTGTTCGACCTCTTCCGCGACCTCGGCCAGTACGGCCTCGGCGACCGGTTGGCCGGCAAGCAGTTGCGCCGTCATTCGTCGTTCTCTCCTGCGGCCCATGCCGCGTCTTCGTGGTGATGATCGTGTCGATGGTCTTCGTGGTGGTGATCATGACCGTGCGGCCGAGCCGCCAGCCGGCGGGCGCGGCCATCGATCTCGGATCCGCCGATGAGCCCCGCGCCATCGAGCGAATCCTCGAAAGCCTCCCGCCAGCGCTGCCAGTAGTCCCATGTCTCGTCGCGGCTTCCCGTTTCCCAGTCGGCGATGCGCGCGATCAGGCGGCCGCGGAACGCTTCCCAGTCGAGCCGCCCTCCCTCCACCAGCGCCATCGTCAAGCCGAACAGGCGGCTCTCCCAGGGCGCGGCGAAGGCCAGCTCCCCGTTCTCCCGCGGAGGCGCGGCGGCGCCGTCCTCATCCAGGCGGACAGGGAGAGACATGCGGGTTCGCCGGGCCTACAGCCGCTCGACGCCGATCATCGAGTCGCGGGTGACGCGGGCGGTCAGTTCCTCGGCACCCAGGCCGTCCGTGCCCTGCGGCCGTTGCGGCAGGACCATGTAGCGGACCTCGGCGCTCGAATCCCAGACCCGCAGTTCGACGTCCGGCGAGAGGTCGAGCCCCAGCTCAGCGAGCAGCCGCCGCGGTTCCCGCACCGCGCGCGACCGGTAGGCGGGCGACTTGTACCAGGCCGGCGGCAGTCCGAGCACCGCCCACGGGTAGCACGAGCAGAGTGTGCAGACGACCAGGTTGTGGACGGACTCCGTGTTCTCCTTGACCACCAGGCGGGCGACGTGGGAATCCGTGTTGTCGCCGAATCCCAGTTCCCGGATCGCCGGCATGCCGTCCTCGAGCAGGCGCGCCCTGAACGCCGGATCGGTCCAGGCCTCGGCCACCACCCGGGCGCCGCGCAACGGCCCGATGTCCTGCTCGTAGCGTTCGACCAGGGCGTCGACCGCGGCGGACTGGACCAGTCCCTTCTCCACCAGCAGCGCCTCGATCGCCTCGGTGCGGATTGCCGGGGACTCGCTTCCGTGCTGATGATCAACTGTCATTCCAGCGCCTCCAGGTACGGCTCGAACAGATCGATGTAGACGGTGGCGCCGGCCTCCGCCTCCTCGCCCCAGAGCTCCCGGCTCTCGAAGGCGACGGTGTAGAGGTACTCCGGCGACTCGCCCCGGCAGTCGGCGTTCGTGTCGGGATAGACGCAGGCCGGATGGACGTCGGCGATCACACCCCGCCGGTCCCGGGCGTAGCCGGGCAGCCGGGTATGCCCCCGCGGATGGCGGTTCCAGGTGCGCACCGGGTCGCCGACTGCGAACCGGGGTTCACGGTCCACTTCCCGGGTCACCGAGCCGATCTCGGGCCGCTCGGGCGTCGTGTCGCCGCCCAGACGTTCCCGGGCCAGCGTCTCCAGCGCGTAGAGCCAGCGGCCGTAGTACCCGTCGGAGAGGTAGCGGTCCGGCGGCATCCGCTCGATCGCGTGGCGGAAGGCGTCGATGTTCGCCAGTCCGGCGCCCATCGCGTAACCGGCGAGGGCGCAGACCCGACCCTGCCAGACCTCCGGGAAGAGCACCTCGTCCGAGCGGCGATCCACGGCCCCGAAGCCGTGCATGCCGCCCATGTCGTGGATTCCGTTCATGCTCCTGAGGCGCGCGCGAGTCTACTAGGCTCACAGCATGACCACCGCCGTTCCGCAGACCGCACCGTCCCCCATTCCGCACGCCGAGGACTATCCGTTCCTGGGCCAGGGCAGGGCGCCTCTCGAGGTAGCTGCCGCCGAGGGCTGCTACATGATCACGCCCGGCGGCCGGCGGATCCTCGACGCCGCCGGCGGCGCCATCGTCTCGAACATCGGGCACGGCCGGCGCGAAGTGGCGGAGGCCTACGCCCGGGCCGCGGCGCAGACGGACTACATCGTGCCTCCCTTCGCGACCCCGGCGCGAACGGAGCTCGTTCATCGCATGCGGACCCGCTGGCTGCCCGGCGACATCAACCGGGTCCTGTTCGCGAGCGGCGGTTCCGAGGCGATGGACCTGGCGATCCGCTTCGCCCGCCAGCACCACCTGTCGGCTGGACGCCCCGAGCGCTGGCGGGTGTTCGGGCGCCAACTCTCCTACCACGGCGCGACGATGGCCACCCTCGCCGTGGGCGGACACCAGGGGCGCAGGGCCGGCTTCGAGCACTGGCTGGTCGACGAGCAGACCGATCAACCACGCCCCCCCGCCCACTACTGCATGCGCTGCCCGATGGGCAAGACGTATCCCGGCTGCGACATCGCCTGCGCCGACGAGGTCGAGCGGGTGTTCGAGGAGATCGGCCCGGAGGAGATCGCGGCCTTCGTCGTCGAGCCGATCGTCGGCTCGAACGCCGGGGCGCTCGTGCCCCCGGGCGACTACCTGGAACGGGTCGCCCGGATCTGCCGGCGGCACGGCATCCTCCTGATCGCCGACGAGGTGATGACCGGCTACGGCCGCACCGGCCGCAAGTTCGGCGTCGACCACTGGGACGTGGTGCCCGACATCCTCGTCGGCGGCAAGGGACTGACCGGCGGCTACGCGCCCCTGGTCGCGATCTGCGCACGCGACGAGGTCACGGCGCCCATCGCCGAGGCGGGGGACTCGGTCATGTTCTTCACCTACGGCGCCCACTCCCCCGCCTGCGCCGCGGCCACCGAGGTGCTGCGCATTCTCGAGGACGAGGAACTCGTCGAACGCGCCGCCACCGTCGGCGCGGTGCTCGGCGAGCGCCTGCGGGAGACCTTCGCCGACCACCCGAACGTCGCCGAGATACGCGGCCGCGG
Organism: Candidatus Multivorans sp.; assembly: GCA_965220845.1. Classification (GTDB taxonomy): domain Bacteria; phylum Acidobacteriota; class Thermoanaerobaculia; order Multivoradales; family Multivoraceae; genus Multivorans. Next base: position 287,846 of record CBDCRA010000005.1, on the reverse strand, counting down.
CCTGCTCTACGGCATCGAGATCGTCCAGGACCGCGAGACACTGGAGCCGTTCCCCGCGGAACTCGCGCTGGTCAACGCCGTCGTGGCCGCCGGACTGTCGATGGACGTCTTCTTCTACCCCGGCGGCAACGATCCGGCCCGCGACGTCGTCTGCCTCGGCCCGCCCTTCATCCTCGGCGACGAGGAGATCGAGAAGATCGTCACCGTACTGCCGAAGGCGATCGACAGCGCGGTCACCCGCAAGGGGCCGGCGCCGTCGCTGCTGGGGCCGCCGGAGCGATAGGTTCGTAGCTCTGATGGAAGGACGCGGCCACATCGAAGCGACGAAGAACCCGACCGGAAACGGCACGCAGACAATCCTCGTCGCGCCGACCGAGAAGCTGATGAACGAGATCGTCGAACCCATGCTGAAGCGGCTGGCGACCCAGGCCGACCCGAGAGTGGTCGCTCTGCTCAGACAACCCCTTGGCAAGCTCCTGTCCGACCTCCACAGCTCCGACACACACGGCGCGGGGCTTGCACTGGAAGCCGTGGCACTCAACCTCATGCGCCTGCTTAAAATGGACTACGTCGCCACCCGCCTGCGCGGCGCGGAGACTGGCGGCGTCGAAGTGGACCTGGTCTGCCAAAGCACGCGCCTCGTCTTCACTCGCTGGCAGATCCAGTGCAAGAACGCCGCTCGGATGTCGATCGACGACGTGGCCAGGGAAGTCGGCCTGACGCACTTGCTGAACAGCAGCGCGGTCATCGTCGTGACGACCGGGACCGTGGACCCTGAAGCGCGTCGCTACGCCGACCAGGTGATGGCGGACTCCAGTCTGGCCATCGTCCTGATCGACGGTGCGGACCTGAAGGCCATCGCCGCGAACCCGACACGCATCGTCGACATCTTCGAGCGCGAAGCGCGTCACGCGATGGAGCTCAAGAAGCTGGAGATCGAAGGAACGTGAGCGGACGGGACTCCCGGCGGCCGTCGCCGTCGCCGCCGGGACCGCCGGCGCCGGGTCGACCATGAGCATCGAGCGCCGCTTCGACGTACCTCTGATCGCCGAAATGGCACTGCGGGAGAAGCAGATTCAGCAGGTCTACCGGCCATTCATCGCCGTCCACAAGTGGTTCGCGCGCCGACCCGGCACACTGTTCCGGGGCCTCCTCCTATCCGAGTTCGTAGACGAACCTCTGCACGAGTCCTTCTACCGCTCTCACGACCTCGCAGACCTTCGGATCGCCGATCCCTTCATGGGGGGCGGCACCCCACTGGTCGAGGCCAACCGCATCGGCTGCGATGTCGACGGAATCGACATCAACCCCATGTCCGCCTGGATCGTGCGAGAGGAACTCACTTCCATCGACTTGGCCGCCTACGAACGGGCGGCTCAGGAGTTGCGAGATTCGCTTGAGGCCAAGGTGGGCCGCTACTACCGCACGCACTGTCCCCTCTATTCGGATGACGAGGCGCCGGTCAAGAGCTTCCTTTGGGTGAAGGTCCTCCCCTGCGAGAGCTGCGGCCACTCCGTCGACCTGTTTCCCGGATACGTGCTTGCCCGGGACAGGCGTCATCCGACCAATGTGCTCGTTTGCCCCGAGTGCGGCGACCTGAACGACGCCGCAGACCTGGAGAGTCCCGGCGACTGTTCGTCCTGCTCCGCGGAACTGCGTGCCGCCGGACCGGCCCGCCGCGGCCGTTGCGATTGCCCCAAGTGCGGCCACTCCAACACCTATCCCGGCACGCCCTCCGCTCCGCTGACGCACCGGTTGTTCGCGATCGAATACCACAATCCCACGCGACGCGCCCACCATCGCGGGAGGTTCTTCAAGAAGCCCGACGCCGAAGACCTGTCCCGCGTCGAGGCTGCGTTCAGGGAGTGGAAGCGGCTCGCGCCGCGATTCGTTCCCGACAAGGAGATTCCGGCTGGAGACGAGAGCGACAGGCTGCACCGCTGGGGCTACTACCGTTACCGGGACATGTCCAGTCCGCGTCAGCTTCTTGGATTGGAGTTGAGTTGCAGGCTGGTCGCCGATACGGCCGACGGTCGGATTCGACGAGCCTTGGCGACGAATCTCTCGGATCTCCTTCGCTTCCAGAACATGCTCTGCCGCTACGACCCAAAGACGCTGAAGTCGTTGGACGTCTTCTCGGTACACGGCTTTCCGGTGGGACTGGTGCAGTGCGAGCCCAACTTGCTGGGAATCCCGCTGTCGAACGGCCGCAACGTGGGCTCGGGCGGCTGGTCGAACATCATCGGCAAGTACATCGAAGCGAAGCGATTCTGCGAAGCTCCCTTCGAGGTCCGGCAGCAAGGCTCGCGACGATGCCGCGTTCCGGTCGAGAACGAACGAATCGGCGAGAGGGCGAACGGACGCCGCAGGTCGATTCGCGTCCGCTGCGCGGACGCCACCTCCGCCGACCTCGGCTCAGGCCTCATGGACGCCGTGCTGACCGACCCGCCCTACTTCGGTAACGTTCAGTACGGCGAACTCATGGACTATTGCTACGCATGGCTGCGTGGCCTCGTGGCGGCCGACCACGAGGACTTTGCTCGCACCTCCACCCGGTCACGTGCCGAGTTGACCGGCAACGCGACCGAAGCCAGAGGCTTGACCCACTTCGCGGACGGTCTGGCCGCGGCCTGGACCCGAGCGGCCAAAGCGCTGAAGCCGGGCGCCCCTCTGGCCTTCACGTTCCACCACAACCAACTCGAAGCCTACTGCGCGGTGGGGGTCGCGATACTGGACGCGGATCTCGTTTGTACCGCGACGCCCCCTTGCCCGGCGGAGATGGCCGGTTCCATCCACATTCACGGCACGGCCTCGTCCATCGTGGATACGATCTTCGTCTGCAGAGCGGCCACTTCCGAGCTCTTGGCCACGCCAACCGACGACGCGGAAGACCTCTCGGCCGTAGTGGTCGGGAACCGCTCTCAGCTACAGGCAGCCGGCTGGACCGCCACTCTCGGGGACACTCGATGCATCCTCTTCGGGCACCTGACCCGCCTCGCCGTCCACGAACTGCACTCCGGGTGGAACAGGTCTCTGCCGACGGAACGGCGGCTCGGGCTGGTCGACGAAGCACTGACGCGGTTCGGCAATCCGGACGAACTCGCAAGACGCATTGCAGAGGCGCCACTGCCGAAGCAGTCGCCGACCGCGACTCCCGGCCAGCCCGTCGCCGAGGTGGAGCAAGTTGCCATTTCCTTTTGAAGTTCCCTTCGACGAGGTGAGGGATCACCTCGATCGCTTCGTGGACGCCGTGTTCGGCTCTCTCGAGTCCGAGTTCCTCGTCATGCCGCGAGGTGACGGCTTCGTGGACTTCCCGACGTTCGAGGCGGGCTACGAGCGGCTCAAGCGCGAAACGTCCGGCTTTCGGGAAGTGACGCCGGAGCAAGTGGCGGAAGCCGTCCTCGACCAACCGATCTCTCTGATCGTTCTCCGCTGCATGCTGGGTTTCACTCCGCCGGAATGGGCATACCTCGCCACCCGATACACCGGCATCGAAGTACCCCAAGGTGCCGCGCGGACACTGGACCGCAGAATCCGGACCGACCCGGAACGTCCGCTTCCACGGAATGGCGGCCTCACAGAACAGAGAGTGAGGGCGTTGGTCATGGTCGCCTGCGAACACCTGGCTCGCGGTGCTCCACCGGCGTCAGCTCACCGACTGCATCGGCTCGACAAGGCCGACACAGACGATGGGCTAGCCAGCCTTCGAACGATTGCAACCCTGGGCGCCCCCTACTCTGTCCTCCTATACGAGCGCTTTCTGGGCCGCCCATTCGCCGGCCACCGAGACTCCGTCAGCGAGATCGTCGGGAATCTCGTCGAGAACGCCATCGAGCATGAACTGGAGCAGGCCGAAATCAGCTTCCGAAAGACAAAGCGGGCCGAGAGAATCCCCGGCTTCGACCAGGCGCCCGACTTCATCGTCCCCAGCGAGCTGAACCCCCAGGTCGTCATCGAGGCAAAACTCAGCGAAGACGATGGAACTGCGCGAGACAAGATCACCAGGGTCCAGCACCTTGGCGAATTGAGTCAGCAAGGCCGACCTCCGGACCAGCCCAGGTTTCAGGTCGTCGCCTGCATCGCGGGCCGCGGCTTCGGCATCCGCCGGGAAGACATGAAGAAGCTCATCATCGCCGCGAGGGGGAAGGTCTTCACGCTGCGGAACATCTCGGAACTGGTCGATCACACGCGACTGCGCGACTTCAGCGCTTCCGCCCGTAGCTGACCAGAAGGTTGGCGCCTGCGCTACGTTCCTACAACCGTTTCCACGATCCGTTCCCACAGCGGGAGTGCTCCCATGAAAGCCGTAAGCGTTCGCGAGCTCAAGAACAACCCCTCGGCGGCGCTGCGAGCCCCTCGCAAGGGCCCCGTGATGGTGCTCAAGCGACACGAGCCGGAGGCGGTGCTGGTCCACCTCAGCGACGACTCGTTGCTCGGCGAACCCGGAATGCGGCAGGCCATTGCCACATCTCTGTTCCGGGACGGCAGTCTGTCTCTCGGGCTCGCGGCGAGGTTCTCCGGGCTCGGGGTCGCCGGGTTCATCGACCACGTGTCGATGCTCGGAGTTCCGGTGGTCACGGGTACGGCCGAAACCGTGCGGCAGGACATCGGGACCATCGAAGGATGGCGGACCGGCTCGTCGTAGCCGACGCCGGCCCGCTGATCGGTCTCGCGGCGTCGTGCTGCGCCTGCAGAGCAACGCCGGTGTCGTCGTCCGGTCCCGAAGAGCACGACATTGAACCGTACGCACGGCGAATCCTCCGCACAGAGCAACTGAGTTCTTTCAGGTGCCGGGCGCTGGGCGGAATGGGCAGTCGAGACTGTACCGACAGAGCGCCTCTGCGATCTCGACCCAGGCGGGACTGGACTCCCGATCAGGCGCGGCATCGACGCCGCTGCTTCAGTCCGCGGCAGGTAGGCTCAGGGTTGTGAGCGCCTCCGCGATACGGTCGATCGATGCTGCCGAGCCTCCGGTCACCGAGCGCGAACTCGGTGAGGTAGCGGCTGATCTCGCGAGTACGAACCGGGAACTGCCTGCGACGCCCAAACGCGGTTTCGCGGCAGCACTTCGGGAACAGATCCTGGCCGGCGCCGACCCTCTCGGCGAGGCCTTCTGCAGAATCCGGACGCCGCAGGAACGGCGCAGCCAGGGAGCGACGTACACACCGCCCGCGATCGTCGACCACATGCTCAAGTGGGCCGCGAGGCACAACACGCCATCGCGCGTCGTCGATCCCGGCGCGGGCTCCGGACGCTTCATTCTCGCGGCCGCGCGGCAGTTCCCGGACGCTACGCTGGTCGCCGTCGAGACGGACCCACTCGCAGTCCTGGTTCTCAAGGCCAACGCGGCGGTTCTGGGCGTTGCGGACCGTCTCACGATCGAGGAGACCGACTACCGAGACCTGTCCCTGCCGGCGGTCGACGGCGCGACCGTGTTCATCGGCAACCCACCCTACGTCCGCCACCACCTGATCGACGCGGATCGCAAGGACTGGCTCGTCAACACCGCCGCGAAACACGGCCTGCGCGCAAGCAAGCTGGCCGGGCTTCACATCCACTTCTTCCTGAAGAGCCTGGCACTCGCGCGCCCCGGCGACTATGGCGCGTACATCACCGCTGCCGAGTGGCTGGACGTGAACTACGGTTCGGTCCTTCGCCAGGCGCTCGCCGACGGCCTGGGCGGTCTGGCCCTCCATCTCCTCTCGCCGACAGCCGCACCCTTCCCCGACGCGCTCACGTCCGCCGCCATCACCTGCTGGGAAGCCGGCCATCACGGATCGACCGTCGCGGTGCGGACTATCGAAGGCCCAGACCAGTTGGACGGGCTGCGATCGCATCGCTCGGTCCCCTGGTCGACCCTCCGGGAGGCTCGGCGGTGGTCGACGATCATCAGGCCGTGCGACCGGAACAGCGGCGGCGCCATCGAACTGGGGGAACTCTGCCGTGTTCATCGCGGTCAGGTCACCGGCGCCAATGGCGTCTGGATCGCCGGGAGCTACGAAGGACAGCTTCCGGGCGACGTTCTGTTCCCGTCCATCACGCGAGCGCGGGAGCTCTTCTCCGCTGGTCCAGCTCTTTCCTCTGCGGAGCATCTGCGCCGTGTCGTCGACCTGCCGCGCGATCTAGACAATCTGGAAGGGACAGACCGCCGCCTCGTCAACGAGTTTCTCCGCTGGGCAGAAGATCAGGGCGCTCACGAGTCCTACATTGCCAGCCACCGCCGGCCGTGGTGGACAGTCGGCCTCCGAGCGCCCGCGCCGATCCTCTGCACCTACATGGCGCGCCGGCCTCCGGCTTTCGTGCGGAATCTCTGCGGCGCCCGGCACATCAACGTAGCTCACGGCCTCTACCCGCGAGAGACGTTGTCCGATGCGCAACTCACCGGTCTCGCCAAGTGGCTGAACCGAAACGTCGGCACGGAACAGGGGCGCACCTACGCGGAAGGCCTGACGAAGTTCGAGCCCAAGGAGGTCGAGCGGATCCTGATTCCGAGGCCGGAAGATCTCGAATGAGCGACCCTCGGCGCTGGACCCTCGGCGAACTGGAACGAGACGCCGAAGAGGCCACGTCCGTGTTCCGCGAAGAGCGCCTCGAAGAATCGCTGAGCCAGTACTCCGAGTTCTTCGAGCGTTTCTCGGTCGTTTTCCGCGATCTCGTCGACCGCTTGCCAGCTCTCGCCCGTGGAGAGGACTCAGCGGACACGCTGGCGGAGATCTTCAGCGCCGGCGACGCGCGGACCGCTCTTCGCTATCTCGCGGCGCCGCCCGTGTCCGACGACGACCTGAAGACCCTCGCACAGACGAAGCTCTCGGCGACCGCCCTGAGGAGTACGCCGGAGAACGCCCGCCACGTCGCCGACCTCGTTCTGCGCCTCGTCGATCCCCATCGCTTCCCCTGGATCGCCGAGAATCGAGCGCCCGCCAGCGACGAAGTCGAACGGGCAGTGGTCGCATCCGCGGCAATGGTGGCGGCACAGAAGGTCTCCACGGCCCGCCGTGGCGCCAGCAAGCTCCAGGAGGAGGCCGTGAAGGAGGCGCTGCGTTCCTGCAGCTTCGTCGAGGACACTGCTCGGCCCGACATCGAGACTCTCGCGGACGCCCCGGCCCCCAACCACTTCCGCGGCGAATGCAAGCTCGGCCGAACGAAGGCGGACATCGTCGTCCGACTCCCCGATCAGCGAGTGCTGGCTATCGAGTGCAAGGTGTCGAACAGCGCCGTGAACTCCTTCAAGCGAGTGAACCACGAGGCCGTCGGCAAGGCCCGGTCCTGGCGCTCGGACTTCGGCAGACGGCAGATCGTCGCGGCAGCCGTTCTCAGCGGCGTGTTCAAGCCCGAGAACCTGGCTACGGCCCAAGATGAGGGGCTTGTCCTATTCTGGTCGTTTCGGCTTGAGGACTTGGCCGACTTCCTGGTTGGAATCTCGTGAGCCACGCAGGCTGGCTGGATTTCCTTCTGCCACTGTTGGCGGTGCTCGTGGCAGGTGCCATTCAGAAGCATGGCTACCCACGCTTCATGGCACTGGCGACGGGAGTACGAGAAAGGTGGACAAAGTGGCGGCACGTCCGGCGATCCAGGGCCTCGGAACTGCGCTCCGTCGCCGGATTCGTTGAGGACACACGGGCGCACATCGGGATTCGGGAAATCGCTGAAGTGTGGAAAGCCGAGGAACCGGGCCGCAAGCGAGAAGATGCCCGCGCCTACGACATTCCGTATTGGGCACTACATACGGCGCAGCAGATCGGAATCACCGTGTCGGAGTACCAATCTCTGCCACCCAGTGAGCAGCTGGCCTGGAAACTGTACTTCGAACTTGATGATAAGACCCGTCGCTCTCTCATCAAGACCTCTCAGGAGGTGGAGCACGAAGATCTGATGAAGAGGATGCGGAAGCACAAGGAACGGGAAGAGGAGTAGAGCGGGTGCGCTGGCCCCGCGTCCTACAGCGGTTTGTGAGCGCCCGACCCGGGCTGGAGGAGGCGGGCCGGGAACACCGCATCTTGCCGGGAATGTTGAGTGTCGCGAGAAAGCAGACGCCCAGTGATGCGAGAAACGGTGCGCAGTTGGTCTGCCGCCGAGACGCCGCCAACAACGTGTTGACGGAATCTGCCGGAAGCTCGCGGAAGCTCGCGGAACAGCGCATCCCTGCTGTCATCTGCGCGACGACGCCTGCTCCTGCTTCGGAGTCGACGACGAGGTACACGGGTGCGACGATTGACATCTCGCCATCCACGACCTACTGCAACCGGAACAACAACCGGACGGCAGTGATCTACGTTCTGGCCTTTCGAGCTCGGGGCTACAACGACACGACGCCGGCGATTGACCAGTATCTGGAGCCTCACCCCTGGCGGACCGGCCTGAACGCCACAGCGGCGTTGCAGGTGCACTGTCCAGCAGAGTAGAGAGACCATCGGCCCACGACTGCGCTCGGCAACCCGGAAGGTTCGACGGGGTTTAGTTCGCCCCATTCTCCTTGCTTTCCACGGTACTGAGCGCACGTCAGGGCCGGCTGGGGGTCTACGGCCCCCGCGACTGGCCGCTCCTTCTCGCGTTCGAAGGCCGTCTGTCCAAGCAAAGGTAGCTTCGACGTTTCAGCTTGAGCAGCTAGCCCGCATATCTCACGGGGTGATTTGAGATCGGGCCTCTTCCCGCGGATAATCCAAGTGTTGTCAAGCATTTGGACAGTCCACAGGAGCGAGACCCGTGAAGACAGAGTGTACTCCGTCGCAGCTTGAGTTCGGTTTCCACGGTCGCCGCCGTGTGACGGCCTGTTTCGACGGTGGCCGTTTGACGACGGAGGGCGGCGGGCTGCTGCTTCGGGAGACGGATACGCGAATCGGTCTGCTGGATCGCATGGCGTCGTGTTTTCGGGATCACCGGGATCCGTCGGCGGTGGAGCACACGGTGCGGGACCTGGTCTCTCAGCGGGTCTACGGTCTGGCTCTGGGCTACGAGGACCTGAATGACCACAATCAGCTTCGCCTCGACGCGTTCATGGCGCTGCTGGTGGGCAAGTCGGACATCACGGGCGCCGATCGTCGGCGGTCGCGGGACAAGGGTCGTCCCCTGGCGAGCGCATCGGGGTTGAATCGTCTGGAGTTGTCGCGGCCGGAGGAGGCACAAGGTAGCCGCTACAAGCGGACTCCGGCGGACGGCGCGGCCCTGGACGGCCTGCTGGTGGACCTGTTCCTGGAGGCTTTCGAGGAGGCGCCGGAGGAGATCGTGCTGGATCTGGACGCGACCGACGATCCGCTGCACGGGGAGCAGGAGGGTCGGTTCTTCCACGGCTACTACCGGTGCTACTGCTACATGCCGCTGTACGCGTTCTGCGGCGAGCACCTGCTGCTGGCGCGTCTGCGGCGGTCGGACCAGGACGCCAGCGCCGGGACGGTCCGCGAGTTAGCGCCGATCGTCGCCCGGATCCGGGAGGCGTGGCCGGACACCCGGATCGTCCTGCGCGGCGACTCGGGCTTCTGCCGGGAGCGGATCATGGCCTGGTGCGAGAGGGAAGGGCTCTTCTACGTGTTCGGCGTGGCAAGGAATCCGCGCCTTGCGAGGCGGCTCGCCAAAGCGCTTGCGAAGTCGCGGCGGCGATTTCATGCGACCGAAAAGCCCTCGCGGCGGTTCCGGGAGTTCCGCTACAGGACCCGCTCCTCCTGGTCCCGCAAGAGGCGGGTGGTGGGCAAGGCGGAGTGGCTCCAAAAGGGCGGCAATCCCCGCTTCATCGTCTCCAATCTGCCCAAGAGCCGCGCCGGCAAGCAGGCGCTCTACGAGCTGCTCTACTGCGCCCGTGGCGACATGGAAAACCGGATCAAGGAGCAGCAGCTCGATCTCTTCGCCGACCGCACCTCCACCGCCACCATGGCCGCCAATCAACTCCGCCTCTACTTCTCCTCCTTCGCCTACGTCTTGCTCGCCGCCGTGCGACGCCTCGCTCTGGCCGACACCGACAAGGCCCACCTCCAGTGCGGCACCATCCGCCTGCGCTTCTTCAAGATCGCCGCACGACTGCGCATCACCCATCGCCGCATCTGGGTCCACCTGGCCAACGTCTTCCCCTGGCAAAACGACTTCGCACAGGCCCTGGCAAACCTCCAGAGAAAACCCCTCTACCACCCGCCGGCCTGAGACCGGACGAAAACCGACACCACAACGCGGCGCCTTGCATCGACTCCACGCCCAGAGTGCGCCCGAAAACCGCACCGAACCGCTGCGGACAAGCCACTCCGACGCCGAAATGAACCGACTCCGACTCCGCAGGACACCTGACCAGCCACCGACAGACCAGGACGGCATTCAAGGGGACTGCCCACCCCGAACTCAGCCCTCACGCCCGAGCCGGTGAAACATGCGGGCTAGTCGCGCTAGGCCCCTGTCGTCACACGACGGCAGGGGCCTTTTCTCGTTTGGCATACTCGCCCGGAGAAAGGGGACGCTGATGGGGAGACTTGAGCAGCGCGCCTGCGGCGACCTGGCGATGTACCTCCGCGCCGCCGGCCGTGCCGGCGCGGCGCTGCACTGGGCCAACCAGTGCAGCGCCCGGGACTTTCGGCTCCCGCCGCGTCAGGGCCGCGGCCAGGACGGCTCCCACAACTTCGCGCCGTGCCTGCTCGCCGGCGCCGGCCGATGGGAGGAGCTCGGGGCGGCGCTCGACGAGTACTGGGCCAGGGGCGCGGGCAACGAGTTCAACAGCCCGCTTTACGGCGGCCGCGTGTACGTCGCAGCGGCGCTCAGGGCGCTCCTGACGGGCGATTCCTGGGCCTACGACTACCTCGAGCGCTGGACGGGCTTTCTGGCGCTCCAGGCGGTCGTGGTGCGCAACCAGCCGCGCCAGGAGCCGCTGACCTGGGCGGGCGAACCGAAGACGCTCCGCCACCAGATCCGGAACGGCGTCGCCATTCCGCCCACGGGGATGCGGGCCAACACCAACCTCGGGAACCCGTACTTCGCGCCGATCCTGGCCGAGGTCCTCGGCATCACCGTCGACTACCACCACGTGCCGAAGCACTGGAGCGAGTGGAAGGCGTCCCGGAACAAGGAGGAGTGGGCCAGACCGCGCCACGGCAATGCTCCGAGCCCCTGGGTGCTGGTGAGGACGCTGGCGCTGGCCGAGGAGGCGTCAGGGCGGCCGCTGGTCGCCCGGCCGCACATGCAGCGGTGCCGGAGGGTTGTGCAGGGCGACATGGCCAGGTGGCGCGAGCTCGCGGCGGAGCTGCAGGGACAGGTGCCGCTGCCTCGAGCCGTCAAGCGCTTCGTGATCGAGCGGACGGCCAAGGCGGTGATGACCTGGTGGACGGGCACCTCGCCGACGCGCCAGAAGCCGTCCGTGCCGGCGGCGGCCGTGCTGGCCAAGGGCAGGCCCCGGACCCGGATTCTGGTCGTGGCGAAGTGGCACCGGCCACCGAACACGCAAACTCGGAGCCGGCTGGTTCAGTCGAGGGTGATCGCTGAGGCCGACACGGTCGGCGAGCTGCATCGGCTTAGCGCGCCGACGGCCGTGGTGGAGTTCGGATAGGGCGTTTCACCGGTCGTCGTGGGCCGGCAGCTTTGACCAGTCAACTAGGGCCATCATGACCGCGAGCTCAAGCGGGATCGCTGGGGCGTTCGCGGGCGCGCGGGCAGCAGCGGTGTGGACGAGACGACGGGCGCGGTCCTGGCTCATCGTGAGCGTGATCTTGACGTCAGGGTCGGAGCCGTCCATGTCGACTTTGCCGGGTTTCGTGTGGGCCATTCGCTGTCTCCTTCGGTTCTACTTTATCCGACGCCAACACTTTGTTGGTCAGGCCAACACGGCTGCACAGCGTTTCTCGCATCACTGGGCGGTTGGTTTCTCGCGCGCCTCAACAGAATGTAGACGCACCGTTCCGCGGCTTGGCACCCCGCACGGCGGCCGTCTTCGCCACGGATGCATGGTTGGAGAACGAAGCGCTCAGTTTGAGTGCCTTTCGGCGCTCGCGCCTCTGGACCTCGACCAGGCAGCAAAACTGCCACGCCGACGCCCTACGCGATAGCCAAGCGATGCTCGCCCCAAGCGGAGGCGAGCCTCATCGCCCCACGAGCTCGGTCAGCGCCGCGAGAGCGCGAGTGCGGGAGGGTTCTCCCTGTTCCAAATCGACGCTACTGCCGAACAGACGGCTCCCGCCGCCGCCTCAGTAGCTGGAGATCGAGATCTCCTTCTCGGTGATGAACTCCAGCAACGCCGGCGTCCCCGACTCGGTCGCCGCGATGCCGCGGCGGATCGCCGGGACGATCTCGGCGGGGTCGGTGACGCGCTCACCGTAGCCGCCGAAGGCCTTCGCCATGTCGGCGTAGTGGCCGGAGATGTCCGTGCTGCGGTACTTCTCGGTCGCCACCTGCATGATCGGCAGTTCGATCGCCATGGAGAAGTTGTTGAACAGGATCGAGAGGATCGGCAGGCGTTCGCGCACCGCCGTCTCGAAGTCCATGCCGGTGAAGCCGATCGCGGCGTCGCCCCAAACGTTGATGCAGAGCTTGTCGGGCTGGGCGAGCTTGGCGCCCATCGCGAGGCCGAGGCCGTAGCCGAGCTGGGTCGTCTTGCCCCAGCCGATGTAGGAGAGCGGCGTCGTGCTGCGCCAGAACGGCGAGATCTGGTCGCGCGGCGAACCGGCGTCGTGAGTGATGATCACGTTGTCGCGGTCGACCGTGTGCATCAGGTCCCAGAGCACGCGGTAGGGCGAGAGCGGCGTGCCCCCTGACGTCAGCTTCGGCATCCACTCGTCGAGCCAGCCGGAGCGGATGCGCTCGATCTCGGCAGGCACGGAGTCCGCCCGAGCCGCCGCGTAGGGCAGGGACCGGCCTTCCAGTTCCGCGATCAGGGCGGCCAGCGTCAACTTCGCGTCGCCGGCGACCGCGCAGTCGGCGGCGACGTTCTTGTTCAGGTCGACCGGATCGAGCGTCGCGTGGAGGTACTTCGCCTGGGGGTACTTGCCGAAGTAGAGGCCGAACGCGGTCGTCGTGAAGCTGCAGCCGATGCCGAAGATCACGTCCGCGGCGCCCAGGAACTCGTGGACCGTCTTCGGCACCGCGCGGCCGCCCGAGCCGAGCGACAGGGGATGGTCCTCGTTGAAGGCGCTCTTGCCGCCCAGGCTGGTCGTCACCGGCGCGTTCAGGAGTTCGGCCAGGCGTCGCAGCTCGTCCCAGGCCTCGGCGTAGTGGACGCCCTGGCCGGCGTAGATCACCGGCCGCTCCGCCGCCGCCAGCATCTCCGCCGCCTCGCGCACCAGGTCGGGATCGGGGCCGACGCGCACTCTGCCGTTGGGCCGGGGACCCAGGTCGTCCGGAACGTCTTCGCCGAAGACGTCGGCCGGCACCTCGACCATCACCGGACCCGGACTCCCCGAACGCAACTGGCTGAAAGCGCGGCGCATCACCTCGGGCAGCGCCTTGCCCATGGAGAGCGGCTCGCACCACTTCGTCACATGCTGGAAGTTCGCCACCGCGTTGAAGTTCGGCGCCACGTGCATCGCCCAGCGGCTGTAGCCCATGGGAAGGACCAGGATCGGCGCCGATTCCCCATAGGCCTGGGCCACGCCGCCGAAGGCGTTCTCGGTGCCCGGCCCGCTCTGCATCGTGAACACGCCGAGCTGCCGGCCGGAGCTCAGGCGGCTGACGGCGTCGGCCATGTGCAGGCCGATCCGCTCCTGGCGGACGATCACGGTACGGATGTCCGCCACCGCCGCGGCCTCGATGATCGGGTTGACCGGGTAGGCGAGGATGAACTCCACGCCCTCCCGCTTGAGGTACTCGGCGACGCCCTGGGCTACCTTCACGCTGGAACTCCTGGGATTCTGGGAGGGGAGGGAGGGCGGCTACGATACCCGGAACCGCCGCCGTACCAGAAGCCGGCCGACACTTCAGAGAGGATCTGCCAGATGACGATTGCAACGATCTTGATGGCGCTCGGTCTGGCCTTCGCGATCACACCGAACCCGGCGACCCTGTCCGGGCCGATCACGGGAGGGGAACGCGGCACGCCGTTCAACGCGGTGAACGTGGCGGATCGCGGCTACCTGACCGAGGAGTACTTCCTCGAGGGCGAAGCGACCGCGTACGAGCTCGTCGACGGCACGCATTCCGCGGACGGCCAGTGGAGAACCCGGGCGTCAGCCGACAAGGCGGACTTCAAGACCCGCATGCTGGTGGTTCGGCCCGAGGACCCGTCCGCATTCAACGGCACGGTCGTCGTGTTCTGGCTGAACGTCACCGCCGGCTTCGAGCTGGGTTCCGCGGGAGGCGAATCGCTGCGCGGCTATGCCTGGGTCGGCGTGTCAGCGCAGAAGGTCGGTATCGACGGGTTCCCCCAGAATCCCGGGGGACTCAAGGCGTGGGATCCGGAACGCTACGGTTCCCTCGTCCACCCCGGGGATGCCTACTCCTACGACATCTTCACCCAGGTCGCGAGCGCCATCGGTCCGGAACGCGACCGCGAAGGCCTCGACCCCATGGGCGGTCTGGCGGTCGAGCGCCTGATCGCGGCGGGCGCTTCCCAGTCCGCTGCACGGCTACGCACTTACATCAACGGCGTGCAGCCGCTTGAAGGGGCGTTCGACGGGTTCATTCCGTACATCGATTTCGGCAGCATCGTGCCCTTCGCGTCCGAGCGTGGCGGCGGGCGCCGGGGGCGCAGCCTCGCGTCGGTCCGGACGGACCTGGACGTCCCGGTCATCGTGGTGAACTCCGAGACCGAGCTGCCGAGCTACTACACCGTGCGCGAGCCGGACTCGGCCCGCTTCCGGCTCTGGGAAGTGGCGGGGACTGCGCACGTATCCGTGGTGAGACCGGACGAACGCACCGTCGAAGGCTCGAACTGGCTGTCCTACACGCCGGTGTACGAAGCGGCGATCAGGCATCTGCACCGCTGGATCAGGGACGGCGTCGAACCGCCGAGAGTGCCACGCGTGGAGATGAAGGCCGGAGATCCCCGTCCCGAAGTCGTACGGGACGAGCACGGCAACGCCGTCGGCGGCATTCGCCTGCCGGATCTCGAGGCGCCGACCGCCTCGCACAGCGGCTTCGGCACGCAGAGGGAGGGGACGCGGTTCGGGTTCCTGTACGGCGCCGCGACCGACTTCGACGCGGAGGAGTTGGCGGATCTGTACCCGGACAGCAAGAGCTATCTCGACGCCTGGAACGCGGCGCTGGACAGGGTGATCGAGCAGGGGATGATCCTGCCCGAGGACGCGCCGGAGATGCGGGAGCGGGCGGCAGACTGGGCGGCGCGGCTGGATGCACGGTAGCTGACAGATTGGTCGCCGCTTCGCGGCGCGCTTCCTGGCCGCCTTCGGCGGCAGCGGGTCAGAAGACCCGCGTGTACCCAGCAGACCGGACTACAGGTCGTAGTAGCCGCGGTACCAGTCGACGAAGCGGGGGATGCCGTCGGCGATCGCGGTCGTCGGTTCGTAGCCCAGTGACTCCCTGGCCCGCGTGAGGTCGGCCGAGGTCCGCACGACGTCGCCGGGCTGCATGGGCAGGAACTCCTTCTCGCCCTCGCGGCCGCAGCTCGATTCGATCTGCCGGATGAACTCCATCAGTTCCTCGGTGCGGCCGGCGGCGAGGTTGCAGACGAGGTCCTCGTGGTTGCGGTCGATCGCCGAGACGACGCCGGCCACGATGTCGTCGATGTAGGTGAAGTCCCGGTGCATCCGGCCGTGGCCGAAGACCTTGATCGTCTCGCCGCGCAGCAGGGCGCCGGTGAACAGGAACAGCGCCATGTCGGGCCTGCCCCAGGGACCGTAGACCGTGAAGAAGCGCAGGCCCGTCACCCGCAGGCCGTAGAGGTGGTTGTACACCGAGGCCATCAGCTCGTTCATCTTCTTCGTCGCGCCGTAGAGGGAACACTGTGCCGAAGTGCTGTCGCTCTCGCTGAGCCGCTCCCGCGTACTGTCGCCGTAGACCGAGCTGCTGGAGGCGTAGATGAGGCCGCCGACCTCGCGCTTGCGGCACAGTTCGAGGACGTAGGTGAAGGCCTGCACGTTGTCCTGCACGAACTGGTTCGGATGGTCGATCGAGTGACGGACCCCGGCCTGGGCCGCCAGGTGGCACACCCTCGTTTCCGCGCCGCCGGCGCTGCGGACGAGGTCGTCGAAGGCGTCCTGCAGGGCCTCGCGGTCGCCGATGTCGGCACGCTGGAGGCGGAAGTTCGACTGCTCCTCGAGGATCGCGTTGCGCCGCTCCTTGAGCTGCGGGTCGTAGTACGGATTGAAGTTGTCGTAGCCGATCACCTCGTCGCCGCGCTCGAGCAGGGCCCTGGCGACGTGGAAGCCGATGAAGCCGGCGCTGCCGGTCAGCAGGACCCTCACGAGACGCCCCCGGAAGGGCTGCTCTGCCAGCGTTCCGCGAGCTGGGCCACCGGATCGACCAGCAGGTCCTCGACGGGAAGTTCGGCCAGCAGTCCGTCGTCGAAGGTGGGCGCTTTCCTGAGCACGTGATCCCTGAGGCCTTCGTAGCGCTCACGGTAGTCCGACAGCAAGCCCCGTAACTCGGCCGCCGGCGCCCGTTCCCGGAAGCGCACGTGGATCAGGACCAGGGCCGAGACCGTGCCGTCGCTGAACTCGGGCACGCCGATGAACACGCGGCCATCCGTCCGCCCCCGCGCCGCCATCAGCCGCCTCTCGACCGCGACCGCGTACTTCGTGCCCTGGAGCAGCGGCTCCCGCACGGTCCGCGACTGCAGGTCGCGGCAGAGGCCGCCGGCCCGCAGCACGCGGATCGTGGCGGCATCGCCGGGCGCCGGACCGTCGCCTCCGCGCCAGAGCCGGTAGCGGACATATCCGAGCACCTGGTCGACGAAGGGATCGAGGGCGCTCATCGTGCGCCGGTCTTCAGGCGAGATCGCCTCCTCCGGCGCGCCGGCCTCCACCAGGGCGGCCGCAAGGGACATCCTGCCCAGGGTCTGGTCGTGCCGGGAAATGCCCACGGTGACCGTCTTCGCCTGGTGCTTGATCGTGTCGATGTGCCGGGTGAGGTCGTCGATCGCGGGGCCGAGAGCATCTCGCAACTCCGCCAGCGCGTCCACCTCACCGCCTTCACTTGCTCCACCCAGCCGATCGAGCGCCACCGCCAGCCGCACCGCCCGACCGACATGCAGGTTGCCGTCATAGCCGCCGGAGGCCAGGCCCACGCGGATGGCATCCATCTCGTCGCCGGCCCTCTCGCGCAGCCGAGCCAAAGGCCGCGCCGCGGCGGCGGCAGCCACATCGTCCACCACCGTGCGGATCTCCCGCAGCGGCCTGGCGAGGTCGTCGATGGCGAGGGCCGCGTGGTAGCCGAACAGGTGGCCGACCACGGTCGCCAGCACGAAGGACAGCTCGGGCGCCACCTCGGGCACCTCGATCGTCGCTGCCGCGGACGGAAACGCCGCGCCCTCGGAGGCGATCACGATCGGCGTCGCGCGATGGGCGCGGTAGACGTCGATCTCCTTCCTCGTGTCCGCCGCCGTCGAGCCCTGGACCCCGGTGGCGCAGACCAGGATCAGGGGCTCGGACGACAGGTCGATGTGCTTCTTGTCTTCGGTGGCGTCGCAAGCGATCGCCTTGTAGCAGAGTTCGGAGAGCTTGATCCGGATCTCCTCCGCGGCGATCCGGTCGAGGCCGTTGCCGACGACCGACCAGTCGCGCAGCCGCGGGGCGTACTCGCTCGCGGCCTCCGCGATCGCCGGCCTCAGGGCGAGGGTGCGCTCCATCGCGTCCGGCAGGCGCCGGAGCTCCCGCAGCAGGCGGTCGGCAGCGGGGCGTTCGTCCGGGCCGCCAGCGACCTGGTCGGCGATCGCCACGGCGAGCAGCATCCCCGCCGCGATCTGGGAGTAGAAAGCCTTGGTGGACGCGACGCTCATCTCGACGTCCCGGCCGTCCGAGGTGTAGAGCACGCCGTCCGCCCGCTCCGCCAGGTCGGAGTTGCGGCGGTTCACGATCGCGACCGCGCGGGCGCCCCGCCGCTGCGCCAGGTTGACCGTACGCAGCGTGTCGGTCGTCGTCCCCGACTGGCTGACCGCGACGACCAGGGTGTCCGCCATGTCCGGCTGCAAGTGGAAACCCGAGAGTTCGGTCGCCGGCATCGCATCCACCCGCGGGCGGCTCACGCCCCGCTCGCGCAGCCGCCCCTCGATCGCGGCGGCTATCGCCTGGCCGCCGACGGCGGCGGTTCCCTGACCGGTGACGACGATGCGGCTTACCGTTCCGTCCCGGAGGCCCCGCGCGACCGTCTCCGGCAGCGTCCGCTCGCCGAGGGTGACGCGCAGGCGGCCGGTCGCGTCCTCCCGCAGCTTGCCGCGCAGCGTGTTGCGCACGGAACCCGGCGCCTCGCTGGTCTCCTTGAGCAGAAAGTGGGGGTACTCGCCCCGGTCGATGTCGCGGGTCGTGATCTCGGCGCGGTCGAGTTCATCCGGCGACACCGGCAGGGGCGAACCGCCGGCCGAGTACCGTTCGATGCCCTCCAGCTCGCCGGCGCGGGCGGCGTCGAGCACCACGATCTGTCCCCAACCGGCGCCGGCGCGATCCGGTTCCGCCTCGCCATCCAGGCGCAGCCAGGTCGAGGTCTCCTCGACCAGGCCGTAGGGTTCGCTGGCCACGACGAAGGCGTGATCGGCCAATCCCACGTAGAGGCCCTGGCCGCTGCCCTGGATCGCCAGGTAGAGCCGGGATGGGTCGTCCCAGGCGAGCGCGCCGACAGCCAACGAACCCTCGAACGCGGCCACCGTGTCGCGAAAGGCGTCGAAAGGCTTGTCGCCGCCGGCCAGCCGGCGGGACATGAGAACCGGCATCACCTTCGCGTCCGTCGTGATCCCGGCGTCGAGCTCCAGCTTCTCCAGCACCGCAAGATCCGCGTGGTTGTCGATGTCGCCGTTGATCGCGGCGACAACTTCGGGCGGCCGTCGACCATCGCTGTCGTCAGCCCCGGCCTCCGCCCCGTTCAGCGGATGGGCGTTCGCCTCGCTGATCCGGCCGACGCTGGCCCAACGGGTGTGGCCGAGCACGGCCGCCTCGACCTCCGGACTCTCGAGCGCCGCCGCCAGCAACGGGTCGGCGGCGACTGCGGCTCGCAGGAAACGGACGTTGTCGCCGAGCTCTCCGATCTCCTCCGCGCACTTGTAGACCAGGCCGATCCGGCCTCCGCTCAGGTTCACCGCGCGATGACCGAACAACGGATCTCCGGCCCGGCCGTCGAGCTCGGCCCGGACCGCCGGATCGCCCCGGTCGAGGCCGTGCCCAGAGAGCAGCAGAAACAGACCGGCCGAATCGCGGCCGCGAATCTCGAGCCGGTCAAGCGAGGAGAAAGCCTGCTGAACCGCGATGAGGACATCGAGCCCGGCATCGCTGGCGCCGGCCGGCGCCAGTGCGCTCACTTCGACGGTGGTCCGCAGCCGATCGCGGCGAATCGCCCACTCGGCGTCGGCGAGCGCCGCGGCAGCCCGGTTCACGGCCTCGAGGCCGGTATCGCCGTAGCGGGCGGCGGCGACATCGAGGCTTGCTTTCAACCGGTTCACCGCCGCCGAGCAGGGCCGCAGCGCATCGGCGATCGCGGCTCGCAGCGATTCGTCGCGCACCAGGGACCGCACGGCCGGCCGAGCCCGTAGCCGCCGGTCCCAGCCGGCCAGTTCGGATGCGGCAGCGGACAGGGCCGCGGCCAGCGGTTGCGCCTCGGCGCGGCCGCAATCGGCAACCGCGGCTTCGGCGCCTCGGCCCGCGGCAGCGAGGCCCTCCAGCAGCTCGCGCGAGTCGATCGCCGGTCCGGGGTGGGGGCGCATCAGGATGCCGACGATCCCGCACATGGGTTTCCGAAGCTTAGCCCGGAACGTGGCGGTAAGCTCCCGGCGAGAGCGAAGCGACCGGAATGAACGACACGACGACATTCCTCGCCGCGGTGGTCCAGATGGGCTCCACCTCGGACGAGCAGGCGAACTGGGAAACCGCCCGGCACTGGATCGAAACGGCGGCGGACCGCGGCGCCACGTTCGTCTCGACGCCCGAGAACACGAACTACCTCGGGCCGCACAAGGAGAAGGTGAAGCTCGCCGAACCGACCTCGGGCGCCACCTGCGCCCGCTTCGCCGATCTCGCCCGCGACCGCGGCATCTACCTGCTGCTCGGCTCCTACAACGAGAAGGCCCCCGGCGAGAGCGAACGCTGCTACAACACGAGCGTCCTGTTCGACCCGGCCGGAAAGATCGTCGCCACTTACCGCAAGATCCACCTCTTCGACGTCGACGTCTCCGCGGAGGTGCGCTTCCTCGAGTCGAAGACGGCCGTGCCCGGCGAGGACACGGTGACCGTCGACACGCCGCTCGCGCGCCTCGGTCTCACGATCTGCTACGACCTCCGTTTCCCCGAGCTCTACCTGAAGCTGGCCCGGGAAGGCGCCGAGATCCTCACCATCCCCTCCGCCTTCACCCTGATGACCGGCAAGGACCACTGGTTCCCGCTGCTGCGCGCCCGGGCCATCGAGACCCAGTGCTACGTGCTGGCCGCCGCCCAGACCGGCCGCCACGACGACCGCGGGCTACGGCACAGCTACGGCCACTCGGTGATCATCGACCCTTGGGGCCACGTCCTGGCCGATGCCGGAGACGGACCCGGCATCGCGATCGCGGAGATCGACCGGCGTCGCGTCGCCGAGGTGCGGCGCTCGATGCCGGTCGCCTCGCACCGCCGGCTGCCGGTCGGCTGAGCGCCGGGAACCGCCGATGGACATCTGGATCCTCGTCGCCGTCATCGTCTTCACGTTCCTGGCGTTCAGCTTCGAATGGCTGCGGATCGACGCGGTCGCCCTCTCCAGCCTGGGGCTGCTGCTCCTGTTCGGGCTGGTGACGCCCCAGGAGGCCATCCGGGGTTTCAGCAACGACGCCGTCATCACGGTGATGATGATGTTCATCCTGAGTTACGGGCTGACCCACACCGGTCTGATCGACCGCTTCGGCCAGAAGCTCGCGCAACTCTCCGGCAGGACGCACTGGGCCGCCGCGATCGCCCTGATCCTGGTCTGCGGCGTGCTCTCGGCCTTCATCAACAACACGGCTGCCCTGGCGATCCTGATGCCCGTCGGCATCCAGATCGCGAAGCACTACGGCGTGTCGCCGTCGCGGATCCTGCTCCCCCTGTCCTACCTTTCGATCATCGGCGGCACCTGCACCCTGATCGGCACATCGACGAACCTGCTGGTCGCCTCCATGTCGGCGGAGTACGGCTTCGGAGCCTTCAGCATGTTCGAGTTCCTGGCGCTCGGACTGATCCTCCTGGTCGTCGGCTTCGCCTACATCGTGTTCGTGCCGATGCGGCGCCTGCCGGATCGCGCCGGGTCCTCCGACCTGACGACGAAGTACCAACTGTCTTCGTTCCTGACCGAGGTCCAGGTGCCGGAGGGGAGTTCGCTCGTCGGCAACAACGTGGTCGACGCACACATCAACGAGCGTTTTCGCCTGACGGTGCTCGAGATCCTGCGCGCCGAGGAACGGATCGCCGTCGAACTCCGCTCCACGCCAATGCAGGGCGGCGATGTCCTGATCGTCGAGGGCCTGATGGACGACATCGTCAGCTTCCGCGATCACTACGGCCTGCGCCTGCGCACGGAAACGAAGATCGGCGACCGCGACCTCTCGGACCAGAACAACATCATGGCGGAGATCCAGCTCTCGCCCGTTTCCCGGCTGACCGGCTCGACGATCCGCGACCTGGACTTTCGCCGCCGCTTCGGCTGCTTCGTGCTGGCGCTCAACCGCACCGGCGACCCGATCCGCGAGAAGCTGGCCCACATCGTCCTCCACAACTGGGACACACTGCTCGTGTTCGGCCCCCGGTCCCGGATCGAAGCCCTCTACGAGACGGAGGACTTCATCCCGTTGCAGCAGGACGTCAAGCTGCGCCTCGTCATCCCGCGGCGCTGGTGGCTCGCGGTGGTGATCATCCCGATCGTCGTCATCGTCGCCGCCACCGGCGTCACCTCGATCCTGAAGGCGTCGATCCTGGGCGCCGTGGCGCTCATCGTCTTCGGCGGCATCTCGGTGCAGCAGGCATACGAGGCGATCAACTGGACCGTCATCTTCCTGCTCGTCGGCATCCTGCCGATGGGCATCGCGATGGAGAAGACCGGTCTCGCGGCGATGATCGGAGAGACGATCGCGAATGCCGGCGCCGACTACGGGCCCTGGGCGGTCATCGCGCTCGTCTACCTGGCGACAGCCCTGCTCTCGGAGATCGTCTCGAACAACTCGACCGCGGTGCTGATGGTGCCGATCGCCGGCACCGCCGCGGCCTCGATGGGCCTCGAACCGAAGCCCTTCATGATGACCGTCGCCTTCGCCGCTTCCGCCAGCTTCCTGACCCCGATGGGATACCAGACGAACGCGATGGTCTTCGGCCCCGGCGGCTACCGCTTCATGGACTACGTGAAGTTCGGCGCGCCGCTCAAGATCGTTTTCTGCGTCCTTTCCGTGTGGCTGATCCCGATGTTCTGGCCGCTGACGTAGAGCTGGGTGCGCGGGTCTTCTGACCCGCTGCCGCCGAAGGCGGCCGAAGAAACGGCCGGCCGAAGGCCGGTGCCGCTACGTCTGACACCGCGGACAGTAGTAGGTGCCGCGGTTCGAGAGACTCACGCGGCGGATCCTCGCCCCGCAGCCGGTCGGGCAAACCTCCCCTTCCCTTCCGTAGACGTCGAGAGAGACCTGGAAGTAGCCCGAGTTGCCCTCGCCGTCGGCGAAGTCGTTGAGAGTCGTGCCGCCCTGCTCGATTGCCTCCGCGAGCACCTCGCGCACCGCCTCCGCCAGAACGTCGAACCGGCGGCGCGCGATCCGCGCCACAGAGCGTCGCGGATGAATGCCGGAGCGGTAGAGCGCCTCCGACGCGTAGATGTTCCCGACGCCGACGACGACCGAAGCGTCCATCAGGAAGCTCTTGACCGGGGCCGTCCGGCCGCGGGCCAGACCGGCGAGGCTGGCGCCGTCGAACCCGGACGACAGGGGCTCGACGCCGAGATGGCGGAAGTGCCGGTCGCCGTCCAGGCTCTCCGTCGACGCGACGAAGACCATACCGAAGCGCCGCGGATCGCGGAACCGCAGGCGGCGGCCCGACGCAAGCTCGAAGCCCAGGTGCTCGTGAGCCACGAGCGGCGCCGCCCGGTCGACCAGGGTCAGCCGGCCGCTCATTCCGAGATGCACGGCAAGAGTCTCGCCGCCGGAGGCGTCGATCAGGAGGTACTTCGCGCGCCGGCGCAGGCCGACGACCTCCTGGCCTTCCAGGCGGCGCAGCCGGCGCTCGCAGAGCGGCTCGCGCAGAGTCGGAAAGTGGACGCGAACGGTCTCGAAGCGATCGCCCGAAAGCGGCCGTTCCAGGCTTCGGCGAAGAACCTCGACTTCGGGCAGTTCGGGCACGTTCAGCCGGCGCGACGCTGCCGAGCAGCTCTCTCGCTCGTACCGCCGCCGCCCGAGCCCGCCATTGCCAGGACCAGCGCCTCGAGCGCGGTATCGCCGTCGGCACTGCCACCTCTCAGGCGCATCTCGGTTTCGAGGACCCTCCAGGGCAGTTCGGCGACTTCCGCGACCGCCTCCGGACTGCGACGGGCCATCGCCGCCTGGTAGATGCGGAAAAGGCCGTAAGGCGCGGGCTTCCTTACCGCACCGGGCCACTCCGCCATCAGCTTGGGCAACACACGGGCCTTGAAGCCGTTGAAGTGCTGCTGCTCGGGAAGACGGTGAGCCATGGCAATCCCGTGGACGGCGATCAACTGCTCACAGCGCCCGGCAAGAACGCTCAGGAACCGGAAACGCTCGCCCTGTCGGTCCCTCGCGCCGTCGAAGTAGCGACGCATCAGGGCCAGCCCCTCGCCGGGGCTCCTCTCCTCGATCGCGCTGATGATCTTCCACACGTCTTCCTCGCCGCGGTCGGTGACCATCTCCACCACCGCGGCGCGGTCGATCCGACGGGAGCCCTCCGGCATTCCGGCAGCGATCTTCCGGTACTCGGCGGCGAAGCGTGCAGCCGAGGCCTCATCCACCTCGCCGGCGCCCCATCCCTCCGTGCGCAGGGTACGACGCGCCAGTTCGGCGGCAGCCATGCGGTCGATGCTCACGCCGGTCTCGCGCGCCAGTTCGGCGACGATCGGATCGAGGCCCGTGGGCTTGCCCTGCCGATCCAACCCGAGCGTGTCGAACGCGAACGCGGCCTTGCGCTCGAACAGACGCCGGACGATGGGATGATCCCGGTCGACGCTTCGGTCCGCCAACACCAGGGCATGGCCCTCGGGTAAACCGCCCTCGGCGACCCTGTCGAGTTCCGCCAGGTTCCCATCGGACCAACCGCTCAGGTCTTCCGCGCGAGCCGCCTCCAGAAGCGCCGTCAACCCCTTCTTGAGCTCCGCCTTCTGCTTCTTCAGCCGCCCGCGTCGTCCACCTTTCCGGTAGTTCTTGCCGCCCGAGAACGTGGAGTCCGGCAACGCCGCGACGACCTCCTCCGCGGTGCCAGCCATCGGATCGACACCGAACAACCGGAGCACCTGCAGGAGCCGGCCAGCGGCGGTCCGCTCCGCCGCCGGCAGAGGTTCGCCGCCGCCGTGAACCAGGCGGCCCTCGTCGTCCAGAACCTGCGCGGCTTCGTCGATCAGACCGGCTGCCGCGTCCTTGTCGGCGAACTCGGCGCTCCCGGAAACGAGGGCGATCTTGGCTGGTTCGAACAGAGAGTAGGTAAAGAGATCGGCCAGAATCGACCCCAGTTCGGCGCCGGAGGCGCCGTTGCGGACCGTCACTTCGCAGCCCGCGGCGGAAGCCAACGCCTCGGCGATCCGCGTGCCTTCACGAATCGCCTGCACCTCTTCACCAATCACCAGGTAGAGCGGCTGGCGGTCGCCGCCTTCGATTCGCTCGACGGCGGCGTCGATTTCGGGCGCTTTCACTCGTCTGCGGGGAGCCGGCCCTTCTCTTCGAGTTCCTGACAGTCGACGCAGTAGGGCGCCCACGGCACCGCTTCCAGCCTGGCGCGC
The DNA here is from genome assembly GCA_965220845.1 of Candidatus Multivorans sp. Lineage (GTDB taxonomy): Bacteria > Acidobacteriota > Thermoanaerobaculia > Multivoradales > Multivoraceae > Multivorans. The sequence continues at coordinate 262,865 of CBDCRA010000005.1, read as the reverse complement.
CCCAGCTCGTTGCTGCAGTGGACGCAGATGCCGAAGGTGCCGTCGTCCAGCCGGGCCGTCGCTTCGACGATCCGGTTCAGCAGGATGCCGTCGCTGTCCGAGAGCGAGAAGTTCAACTCCCGGCTGTAGGCATGATTCGCCCGGTCGACGAGGTCCTCCGCGCCCTCGCCGGTCGACGCCTTGAGGCCGGCGGTGAGATCGCGGTTGTAGCGGCCGAAGAGCTCACGCCGCTTCTCTTCGAGCCGTTCCCGCACCCAATCGAAGTCGACCGCCGCGTTCCTTCTCCGGGCACCCGAGGCGCCATCGCCATTGGCGCGCTGCGGCCGAAGCAGCAGCGTCGGCGGCTTTCTCGGCTGCGGCTTCTTGCGCGCGGCCTTCTTCCGGGCTGGTTGTCCCTTCACCGGCTTCGCCGCGGATTCGACCTGGACTTTCTCCGGCGGCGCCGCCTCGCGCTCAGCTGCCTTCTCCGCGGCCGCCTTCTCGGCGGCCTCTGCCTTCGCCACCAGTTTCTCCGCCGCCGCCGCGGCCCGAGCGGCGTCCCTGGCAGCGGCCTTCGCCGCTTGAGCAGCCTTCGCGGCCTTCTCGGATGCAGCCGCCCTGGAGGCGGAGGTTCGGGCCAGCTTCCTGGCGGCAACGCCCTTGGCGGAGGCATCCTTCGCGGCCGCCTGCGCCGCGGACTTGCGATCAGCCAGGAGCTTGGCGGCCCTGGCCGCGGCACTGCCGGTCGTGGCCGCCAGCCGGCCGGACTGGGCGGCGGCCTTCTTACTGGCAGCCGCTTCTTCCCGGCCCCTGGCCAGGGCTTCGGCGGCCGCTACCGCCTCGCGATCAGCCTTGGCGGCCTCGCGCTTCCGGAGCGCGGCCTCGCGCGATGCCTGCTTCGCCGCGGCGGCGAGTGCAGGAGCGGCTTCAGCCGCCTTGACCGCCGCTGCCCGTTCAGCAACCGCCGTCCGCTCGGCCTTCTTCGCCGCGGCACGCCGCGCCGACGCCTCCTTCTCGGCGGCAGCCGCAGCCTCCTTCCTGGTCGCGGCGGTCTTTCCGGCTCTGGCCGCGGCCGCGGCGCCGGCTCTCTCTTCCCGAGCCGCCTGCTGCGCCGCCGTCTTCTTCTCCGACGCTGCCTTCGCAGCCCGATCCGCCGTCGCGGCCTTGCGGTCCGCTGCGGCCTTGGCCTTCCTGGCCTCGGACCGGGCCGCGGCGAGCTCTCGCGCCGCGGCGGCTGCCGCTTCCTTGATGTCGTTCGATCCGTCGGTTCGAGAAGCCTCGTCCGCGTTTGCCACCTGAATCCTCCGCACGCGGCTCAGTAAAACGGGCGCCGATGATAGTTGATTCCCTCGAGGATGGTGAACGCTCTGTAAATCTGCTCATGGAGAGTCAGTCGGGCGAGTTCGTGAGCGAGCGTGAGCGGCCCCAGAGAGAGCCGGAAACGGCACGAATTCACGAGGTTGCGGTCGAGTCCCAGGTCCGAGCCCACGATCCACACGACGGGGCGCCGCCACTCCGAGCGCAGCCGACCCACCTCGGTCGCGAGGCCGGTCGAACTCAGCGGCCGCCCGCCCCGATCCAGAGCAACCGTCCAGGCGTCGGCCGGCAGGGCGGAGCGGATCGCCTTCCCTTCGAGCCGCAGTCGAGTCCGGTCGTCGCCGCGGGCGGGGCGAACGACGAGTTCGCGCACCGGCGCGAACCGCTCGATCCTCTGCCGATAGTCGCCGCAGAGCGTCTCCCAGGGCTCCCGCCGGCGACCCACCCAGGCGACCACGATCTCGAACGCCACGGACCGATTATGCACAGCCCTCACTGTTATTCTCCGCCCCATGGCGCGCTCCGCCAACCAGGAATCCCGGCGTTTGATCAGGCGGCGTCTGACGAACGGACTCGTCATCGGCGGCATCGCGCTAGGGGCCCCGGCCCTGTTCAACGCGATCGTGGCCCGCAAGGCGGGTCGCCTGCCTCGACCCCGATGGGGTTCCACCCGGCACATCGAGGTCGACGGCCGCCGCGTGGCCTTCGTCCACCTTGAATCCCCCAGCCGCGGCGGCAAGCCGCCGATGGTCCTGCTCCACACGTTCGGCCCCGGGCACACCGGCCTGCTATGGCGCGAGACCGCCGAACGCGTGGCCCGAAGCCACGACTGCTTCGTGCCCGACTGGCTCGGCTGGGGCGACTCGGAACGGACGAACCGGCGCTACACCGCCGAGCTCTACATCGACCTGCTCGGCCGGTTCCTTCAGGAAGTCGTCGGCGAACGCGCCGTGCTCGTCGCCCCCCACCGCGCCGCCGCCTACGCTGTCGAGGCCGCCCTGAACGTCCCGGACCGGGTCGCCGCCCTGGCCCTCGTCGGGCCTCAGGGCATCGGCGCCGAGGTCACCGACGACCGCAGCGACCCGGTGATTCACGCGCTGCTCCGGGCGCCGGTGCTCGGCAGGTCGGCGCTCAACCTGGTGACCGGCGAGCGGGCGCTCGAGACCCACCTGCGACGCGAGACCCTGTTCGGCGCCGAGGGCCTGGGAGAGTCCATGGTCGAGCAGCTCTACCGTGCGAGCCACCTTCCCGGCGCCAGCCACGCCCTGATCGACTCGCTCTGCGGCCGCCTCGGCCACCGCCTGCAGGCCGGCTTCGGCGAGAAGGTCAACCAGCCGGCATGGCTGGCATGGGGCCGCCAGGCGACCAACCCACCGCTCGAAAACGCCGACCTCTGGCTACAGGAAATGCCGAACGCCCATCTGGACGTTTTCGACGGCTGCCGCAACCTGCCCCACGTCGAACGACCGGCCAAGTTCGCGGCGGCGCTGACGGCGTTCATCGAGCGCCAGCGCTTCGCCGCCTGAGCGGCCGCCGCGCCCAAGGCCTTCGCCGTGTCCAGGGATCCCGCGTTTCCGCCCGTTCCCGGCGGCTATCCCTTCCCCGAACTCGAGCGCGAGACGCTGGAGTTCTGGCGTCGCGAGCGGGTGTTCGAGACCTCTCTTGAGTCTCGCGACGAGAGCGAAGAAAAGGAGTTTTCCTTCTACGAGGGGCCGCCGACCGCGAACAACGTGCCCCACGTGGGCCACGTCGTCACCCGGGTGGTGAAGGACCTCTATCCGCGCTTTCGCACGATGACCGGGCGGCGCGTGCCGCGCAAGGGCGGCTGGGACACGCATGGCCTGCCCGTCGAGATCGAGGTCGAGAAGCAGCTCGGCTTCTCCGGCAAGCAGCAGATCGAGGACTACGGGATCGAGAAGTTCAACAGCGCCTGCCTCGAGAGCGTCAGCGCCTACGAGCGGCAGTGGCGGCGGATGACCGAACGGGTCGGCTACTGGCTCGACATGGACGGCGCCTACCTGACCTACAGGAACGCCTACATCGAGTCGGAGTGGTGGGCGCTGGCCGAACTCTGGAAGAAGGACCTGCTCTACGAGGGCCGGAAGATCCAGCCCTACTGCGCCCGCTGCGGCACGACCCTGTCGAGCCATGAAGTGGCGCAGAACTACCGCGACACCGAGGATCCCTCGATCTGGGTGCGCTTCCCGCTGCGACCCGGCCAGTCCATCGCGGGTGAGTTCAGCACCGACCGGCCGGTCGACATCGTCGCCTGGACGACCACGCCGTGGACGCTGCTCTCCCACGCCGGCATCGCGGTGCATCCCGACCTGACCTACCGCGCCGTGGAAGACCCGGCGGACCCTGAACGGCTGCTGCTCATCGCCGACGGCCTGGAGCAGCCGGTCCCCGTGCTCCTGCCCGGCGACGGCAAGCCGACGCGCGTCGATCTCCGGGAGGCCGGCACCGTCGCGCGCTTCTCCGGCCGGTCCCTCGAGGGTCTGCTCTACGACCGGCCCTTCGCGGTCGAACCGCGCCGCTCCTACCGGCCCGCCGATGTGTCGGACAGCGCCGGCTTCCGCATTCTGCTCGCGGACTACGTGACCCTCGCCGAGGGGACGGGCGCCGTGCACACCGCGCCGCTGTTCGGCGAGGACGACCTGCGCAGCGGTCGCGAGTACGGCCTGCCCGAGCTCCAGGCCGTCGACGCGGAGGGAAGGGTCGCGCTCGACCCGGCCGGAAGCGCCCAGGATCCGGCGACTCAGGACCTGATCGACGAGATCAACGGCGAGTGGTTCAAGGACGCCGACCGGACGATCGTCCGTGCGTTGCGGCAACAGGGCCGGCTACTCCACGGCGAGCGGCAAGGCCACAACTACCCCTTCTGCTGGCGCTGCGACCAGCCGCTCCTGTACTACGCGACGACAAGCTGGTTCGTCCGCACTACCGCCGCCCGCGACCGGTTGATCGAGAAGAACCGTCAGGTCAACTGGCACCCGGAGCACGTCGGCCAAGGCCGGTTCGGCGACTGGCTCGAGAACGTCGTCGACTGGGCGCTGTCACGCAGCCGTTACTGGGGCACGCCGCTGCCGGTCTGGAAGTGCGCCTGCTGCGACGCCGTGGACGTCGTCGGCTCGTTCGAGGAGCTCTTCCGCAAGGTGGGCCGGCCCCTGCCGGAGGACCCCTACGACCGCGAGTGCTTCGACCCGCACCGGCCCTTCATCGACGACGACTTCCAGTGGCCGTGCGCGACCTCGGGCTGTGCCGGCACGATGAAGCGGGTCGAGTACGTGATCGACGCCTGGTTCGACTCGGGCGCCATGCCCTTCGCCCAGTACCACTACCCGTTCGAGAACGAGGAGATCTTCCGCTCGCGCTTCCCGGCGGACTTCATCTCCGAAGCGGTCGACCAGACCAGGGGCTGGTTCTACACCCTGCACGTCCTGGGCTGCCTGCTGTTCGACAGCCCCGCCTACCGCAACTGCATCGTCCTCGGCCACGTGAACGACGAGAACGGCCGCAAGATGTCCAAGCGCCTCGGCAACGTCGTCGAGCCGATGGAGGTGCTGGCAGAGACCGGCGCCGACGCGCTCCGCTGGTACTTCTGCGTCAACAACCCCGAGCAGCCGTCGCGGTTCTCGGCGCGCCTGGTGCGGGAGGCGGCCCAGACCTTCCTGCTGCCGCTTTGGAGCGCCCTGTCGTTCTTCGTGATCTACGCGAACCTCGACGGCTGGCGACCCGGGCGCGCGGAGATTCCGTTCGACGAGCGAGGGTCGCTGGACCGCTGGATCCTGCTCCGGCTCTACCGCCTGGTCCGCACCACCACCGATCACCTGCGGGCCTACCGGACGGCGCCCGCCGCCCGTGGCATCGAGACCTTCCTGGACGAGCTGACGAACTGGTACATCCGGCGCAGCCGCGACCGCTTCTGGGCGGCCAGCGAGGACGAAGGGACCGGCGCCGGCGAACCGGGCGCCGACAAGGAAAGCGCCTACCAGACCCTCTACGAGGTGCTGACGACGATTCGGCTGCTGATCGCGCCGTTCGTGCCCTTCGTAGCCGAGGAGCTCCACCGGCGCCTCGTCTCGAGCCAGGGCGGGGGCAGCGTCAGTTGCCACCTCGAGTCCTGGCCCGAACCGCCCGCGGACCGCAGCGACGAGCGCCTCGAGGCGGCGATGGCCACCGTGCTCCAGGTGGCCCGCAACGGCCGCTCCGCGCGGAACGCGAACGGCATCAAGATCCGCCAGCCGCTGCGCACCGTCACCCTGGTCAGCGCCGACCCGGAACTCGAAGGACTCGTCGCGCCCTACGTCGACCTTCTCCAGGACGAGCTGAACGTCCACGAGGTGCGCTGGGCCGCCGACAGTTCGGAGTACGTGTCCTTCGACGTGGTGCCGCACTACCCGAAGTGCGGGCCCCGGTTCGGCCGCGCCATGCCGGCGGTTCGCGCCGCGCTCGCCGCCCGCGACGGACTGGAACTGAAGCGGGAGCTCGATCAGTCGGGGCGCATCGCGATCGAAGTCGACGGCGAGACGGCCCACCTGGAGCCCGACGAAGTCGAGGTGCGGCTGGAAGAACGGCCCGGCGTGGCCGTCCACGGCGACAGCGAGCTGCTGGTCGCGCTCGACGTCGAACTGGACGACGAACTGGTCGCCGAGGGCCTGGCGCGGGAGGTCGTGCACCGGGTCCAGAACCGGCGGCGCGCCGCCGACCTCGACTACGCGGAGCGCATCGCCGTCCACTACCGGGCCGACGACGACGTCGAGGCGGCGATCGACGCGCACCGCGAGTGGATCTGCGGCGAGACGCTCGCCGTCACCCTGCAGGCGGTGAACGGCGACGGCCCGGACGGCCTGGAAGAAGCGCCGATCGAAGGGCGTGCCTTCGCCCTGGCGATCGAAGTGCAGCCCCACTAGAGAGGAGCAACAGGGCGACATGGCAGGGATCTTCAAGGCGTACGACGTGCGCGGCCTCTACCCGGGGGAGTTGAACGAGAAGCTGGTGCGGCGGATCGGCATGGCGTTCGAGCACCTGGTCACGCTCGAGGGCGACCAGGGCGCGACCCTGCCCCGCACCGTCGTGGTCAGCCGGGACATGCGCGACCACAGCGTGCCGCTCTCCGCGGCGCTCTGTGCCGGGCTCGCCTCGGCCGGTCTCGACGTCCTCGACATCGGCCTCGCCACGACGCCGATGAACTACTTCGCCACCGGCCACCTGGGCGCGGCCGGAGGCATTCAGGTGACTGCCAGCCACAACGCCGCCGAGTACAACGGTCTCAAGTTCAGCCTCGCCGGGGCCGTACCGGTGTCCGGGGACCACGGCATCCCGATCATCGAGCGGCACGCGCTGGGCGAAGAGCCGGCGCCGGCGGCGGCCCCCGGCCGGGTCGAGACGAGGAGCATCGAGACGGAGTACGCCGAACACGTCCGCTCCTTCCTCGACCGCTCGTTCGAGGCGACCGACGCCCCGAAGCTGCGGCTCGCCGCCGACGCCGCGAACGGCATGGGCACGATCTACCGGTCCCTCCTTCTGGCCTGCGGCGTGGAGTTGCTGCCGCTGTATTTCGAGCTGGACGGCACGTTCCCGAACCACGAGGCGAACCCGCTGCTGCCGGAGAACCTCCGCGACCTGAGCGATCTCGTCGTCCAGCAGAAGGCCGACCTGGGCGTCAGCTTCGACGGCGACGGCGACCGCGCCGCCTTCGTCGACGAACGCGGCGAGCCAATCGGCTCCGACCTGATCACCGCCCTGATCGCCGGCCAGATGCTCCAGCGCGAGTCCGGCGGCGCCGTGATCCACGACATCCGCTCATCCCGGGCGGTTCCGGAGTACATCCGCGAGCATGGCGGCGATCCCCTTCCCGAACGGGTCGGCCACTCCTTCGTCAAAGCGACGATGCGCCGCACGGGAGCGATCTTCGGCGGCGAACTCGCCGGCCACTACTACTTCCGCCAGAACTACTGCGCCGACAGCTCGATCCTCGCCGTGGTCGCGGTGCTCAACCTGCTCCGGCGCTCCGGCAAGCGGTTCTCCGAGGTCACCGCGCCGCTGCGCCGCTACGCCAAGAGCAGCGAGATCAACTTCGAGGTCGAGGACAAGGAAGGGACGATGGAGGCCCTCGTCGCGCGCTACGCCGGAGAGCAGGGCGGCACGCTAGACCGCCTCGACGGCATCCGCATCGACTTCGACGACTGGTGGTTCAACGTCCGTCCCTCGAACACCGAACCCCTGCTCCGGCTCGTCCTCGAAGCGTCGACCCCGGAACAACTTGCCGTCCGTCAGGCCGAACTGACGGCGCAACTAGGCGATCCGATCTAGTCGCGGCCCCCCAGCAGCCCCGCCCGCATCAGAAAGTACGCCAGCGTCAACAGCGAGGAGACGGCCGCGGCAACGTAGGTCAGGGCAGCCGCGTTCAGCACCCGGTCCATCCCCACACGCTCCGTCTGCAGAATCAGCCCCTGGGACACGGCCAGGCGCTTCGCCCGCGCCGTGGCGTCGAACTCCACCGGCAACGTGACGAGCTGGAAGAGGACGACCGCCGAGAACATGACGACGCCGACCAGGAACATCCCCATCGAGCCGAGGATCAGGCCGAAGAACATGACGAAGTAGCCGACGTTGCTGCCGATGCCGGCCATCGGCACGAGGGTCGACCGGAGCCACAGCGGCGCGTAGTTCTTCGCGTGCTGGATCGCGTGCCCGGCCTCGTGGCAGGCGATGCCGATCGCGGCCACCGAGTTCGAGCCGTACACCTGTTCGGACAGGGCGAGCTTCTTCGTCACGGGGTTGTAGTGGTCGGACAGCCGGCCCCGCGTGGCGACCACCTGCACGTCCGTGATGCCGGCGTAGGCCAGCAGGCGCTGCGCCGCCTGGGCGCCGGTCATGCCCGTCACCGAGCGCACCTTGGAGTACTTCTTGAACGCCCGCTTGACCCGGAAGCTGGCCCACAGGGACAGCAGCAGGCCCGGCGCCAGAAAGACGAAGTACATGGGATCGAAGATCATCGAACGGACTCCTTGATGCGTGTCCGGACTGAGTTACGGGCCGTGGGGGGCAGTGTTTCGCGAGGCGTCCAGAGCGACCCGGCGCCGCGACAGGGCTGCGGGAAGGTCAATCCGGGACCGCGAGGAGTATATTCCGCGCTTCCTCCGCGGACTTGACACCAGACCAATGCCCCGAATCACTCCTCTCAACCTGCAGGGCCCCGCCGGGACGCTCCAGGCCGAACTGCTCGAGCCGGGTGCGACGCCGTCCTTCGTCGCGACCGTGGCGCATCCCCATCCGCTCTACGGCGGCGACATGGACAACCACGTCGTCACGAGCGCCGCCGACGCCGTGGTCGAACTCGGAGGCGCGGCCCTCCGCTTCAACTTCCGGGGCACCGGCGGCAGCGAGGGACGCCACGACGCCGGCCGCGGCGAAACCGACGACCTGGCCGCCTGCGAGCAGGAACTCCGCAGCCGCTTCCGTCGGCTGCCACGCATCGGTATCGGCTATTCCTTCGGCGCCGTCGTCACGATGGCGCGCCTGCCGCACGCGGAGGCGGCGCAGGATCCGCCCGGCGGGCTCCTGCTGATCGCGCCGCCGCTCACGCACTACGACTTCGAGGCCGCGACCAGCGCCTCGGTGCCCGTCGCCGTGGTCTACGGCCAGCTCGACACGTTCACGACGGACGCGATGATCCGCCGGCTGCCGAAGCGCTGGCCCTCGCTGGGCGAGTGCCTCGAGGTCTCAGCGGCCGGCCACGACCTTTCCTCGCCGGAGCTGGGCGCGACGATCCGCCAGGCGCTGAAGAGCCTGCTGGACCGAGACTAGACTTCGGCTAGGCGTGTCGACGGGGCCCGGGTCAGAAGACCCGGGTCACTAGGTGGTGTTGCCGCATGGCTGGCTGGGTGCGCGGGTTTGGCCGCGCTAGCTGGCGCGGGCTTCGTCGGCTTCGCTAGACGAGTAGCAGCGGCGGCAGCGGGCCTCGTAGGTCTCCACGTCCCCGACCAGAACCTGCTGGTCACCGCCAGCGATCCGCAGCGAGTACTGGGCGGCGGCGCCGCAGCGGACGCAGACCGCGTGCATCTTGTCGACGTACTCGGCAATCGCCATCAGCTCGGGAATCGGTCCGAACGGGCGGCGCCGGAAGTCCAGGTCGAGTCCGGCCACGATGACCCGCACGCCCAGGTCGGCCAGTTCCGTCGCCAGCCCGACCAGGCCAGCGTCGAAGAACTGGGCTTCGTCGATGCCGACGACCTCCACGCCCAGCGTCAGCTTCTCGCGCATCTCGTTGCTCGAAGCCACCGTTTCCGCGGACAGGCTCCGGTTGTCCCGGGTGGTCAGCACGTCCACCTCGCCATCCCGGGTGTCCGTCACGATCCGGAACACCTGAACGCGCTGGCGGGCGATCAGGGCGCGGCGGAGCCGGCGCAGCAACTCCTCGCTCTTGCCCGAGAACATGCCGCCGGTAATCACCTCGATGCAGCCGCCGTCGCCGGCGCCCTGTTCCCGGATCATTCCGGTGCCCCCGCGGCATGCCGAACCTGATCGTGACTACCTCCGGCGGGCCGCGTCGAACCGTCCGAAGTCCTTGTCAACACCGTTCGATGATACCCTCGGGCACCAGAGTTGCTGCCGCGATGCTGCCGCGCGCGCGCCTCTGTCACGGGTCCATGGAGGCCCTCAGACGATGCCAGAGATCGACTTTCCGTCCCCACCCGCTCCCACCCCGGCGCCTGCCCAGGTGCCGGAGACACTGCACGTGACCGCCAAGGCGGTGCGGATGATCAAGCTCACCCGCGAGGACGAGGGCCTGTCTTCCGACCACGGCCTGCGGGTCGCGGTCCGTGGCGGCGGCTGCAGCGGTTTCGAGTACGCGCTCGACTTCGAGACGAACCAGCGCGAGACGGACGAGGTCTTCGAGTACGAGGGCCTGCAGGTCTACGTCGACCCGATCAGCGCCCGCTACCTCAAGGGCACGACGATCGACTACCAGCTCGGCGTCGCCGGCACCGGGTTCAAGTTCTCGAACCCCAAGGCCGTCGGCACCTGCGGCTGCGGCTCCTCGTTCGCCGTCTAGCGCCGGCGTCGGGCCGCGCCGACCACGTTGCTCTGGGTGCGCGGGTCCTCTGACCCGCTGCCGCCGGAGGCGGCCTGACGAACGCGCCGGCCGCCAGGCCGGCTCCGCCTTGAGAAGGTCGGCAAGCCGCTAGTCCAGCGGTTCCTCCTCCCGCCAAGCCGACTTGCCGTCGGCGTAGTGCTCCCGCTTCCAGATGGGGACCTCCGCCTTGAGCCGCTCCAGGGCAACCCTGTTCGTCTCGTAAGCCTGCTGCCGGTGGGCCGAGGCCGTCGCTATGACGACGCTGGCATCGCCGACTTCGAGCGTGCCCAGGCCGTGGACGATCTCTACACGAGTTCCCGGTTCGGCCGTCTCAAGTTCGCTGACGATGCGTTCCAGGCGTCGCTCCGCCATCGCCGGATAGGCGGAGTACGTGATCCGCTCGACCGGGCGGCCGCCGAAGGAGTTGCGGACGTTGCCGACGAAGACGACCACCGCTCCCTTGCCGGCGTCCTCGACGCGGGCGCGCACGGACGACACCGTGTCGGCATCGACGGCGCCGTCACGGAGGCGGCCGGCGCCGGCGCCGCATGAGCCGCCCGATACCGGGGGCAGGAGGGCCACTTCGGCCCCGTCGTGAAGGGGCGCGGCACGGTCCGCGGCCACCTCGCCGTCCACGGCTACCGCGAGGCGCGGCCACAGCGGCTCGATAGCCGGGTACACCGCCGTCAGGCGCTCGACCAGGTCCGCGATCGTGGCGCCGTCCGGGAGATCGTGCTCCGTCTCGGCGCTGCCTACAGCGTCCAGCGCGGTCGCGAAGCTCAGCACCCGTACGATCAAGACGGGGAAGGCTAGCAGTCACCCGCGCTGCGGATAGTCTCCCCGCCTACTCGGAAACGACGGCTACCCGATGCGCCTTCTGCTCTTCGACATCGACGGCACCCTGGTTCGATGCGGCCCCCAGATCGGGCCCATCTTCATGGGCGCACTCAAGCGCACCTTCGGCCGCACGGGCAACGTCAGGGCCTACGACTTCGGCGGACGGACGGACACCGAAGCCGTCATCGACCTGATGACCGACGCGGGCCTGCCGCGAGACGAGGTCGAAGGCCGCCTGGGCGAAGTGCGCTCCCATTACAGCGACCTGCTCGAACGCCTCGACCCGGAGCAGATGAGGCTTCTGCCCGGCGTCGTCGAACTGCTCGAGGAGCTGGCCGGCGCGGATGACACCTGCGTCGCCCTGCTCACCGGCAACTGGGAGATCGGCGCCAGGGCCAAGCTCGAACCGTTCGGCCTGAACCGCTTCTTCGACTTCGGCGCCTTCGGCGAGGACGGCGTGCGGCGCAACGAGCTGGTTCCGGTGGCCGTCGACCGTGCCACGGTGCGCCTCGGCGCGCCGCCGGCGCCGAGCGACGTCGTCATCATCGGCGACACGGTGCGCGACATCGCCTGCGGCGACGCCCACGGCGTGCCGGTGCTGGCGGTCGCCACCGGCTTCACGCCCGACCACCGACTCGAGGAAGCCGGTGCCCGCTGGGTCGTGCCCGACCTTCGCCACGCCTCGGTGCGGGAGATCCTCCTCGACGGCCACGGCGCCTCGCTTCGAACGCCATGAGCTTCGAACGGGACGTCGAGCTGCTGACCACCGGGGCCGCCCTGTGCGAGCCGCCGCGGGCATCCCGGCTCGAACTGATGGGCCCGGACCGTGAGCGGTTCTTCGGCGGCATGGTGACCGCGGCGGTCGAGAGCCTGGAGCCCGGCCAGGGCGCGTTCGGCTTCATCACCGACGTCCGCGGCCGCATCCTCGCCAGCGCCACCGTGCTGACGCTCGAAGACCGTCTCTGGCTCGAGATCCCGAAGGGCCGCGGCAGGACGATCATCGAGCACCTGGAGAAGTACATCGTCACCGACCAGGTCGAGATCCTGCCGCTCGGCGACATGGCCTCGGTGCGGGTCGCCGGGCCGAAGAGCGCCGACGTCCTGGCCGATCTCGGCGCCACGGCCGCCCGCGACCTGACCGCGCCCTGGAGCCACGCCCAGGTCGAGATCCTCGACTACCAGGCCCGCCTGGTGCGCGAGGGCCACAGCCCGGTGCCCGCGTTCTCACTCTGGCAATCCTCCGCGATCGCGCCCCTGATGGCCGAGGACCTGGCCGAAGCCGGGATCCCCCAGGCCGGCACCGAGGCAACCGAAGCGCTCCGCATCGAACACGGCCACCCCCTCTGGGGCGTCGACTACGACGACTCGAACCTGCCCCAGGAGACTGGAATCGAGGACGCCGTCGACTACGAGAAGGGCTGCTACCTCGGCCAGGAGATCGTCGCCCGCATCCACTACCGCGGCCAGCCGGCCCGGAAGATGTGCCGGCTCGTCCTTGCGGCCGGACACACGCCGGCGACCGGCGCCGAGATCGAGTTCGACGGCCGGTCTGCCGGTACCGTCACGAGCGTTTCTCTGTCGCCGCGCGACGACGCCGCTATCGGCCTCGCCCTGCTGCCACGCCGAGCGGTCGAGGCACTACCCGACGCGCGGGTGCAGGTCGAGGGCCGTGACGCCCGCTTTGAAGCCCTGAGCACTTGACAAGACACGTCCCTTAGTCCTACGGTTAGCTAAACACACGGACCGTCCGGAGGGGGATGGAGTGTCGATAGTGAACGTGCATCAAGCGAAGACCCAATTGTCGCGCCTGCTCGCCCAGGTCGAACGGGGAGAGGAAGTCGTCATCGCCCGGAACGGCGAACCGGTCGCGCGGCTCGTCAGCTGCCGGCCCAAGGTCAAGCGCGAGTTCGGGGCTCTTGCCGGCCGAGTCCATCTCGACGATTCCTTCTTCGATCCCCTGCCCGAATCCGAACTGGCCGCTTGGGAGAAGTGAGCTCTGCAGCTCCTGCTCGATACGCATGCCCTGATCTGGTGGCTTGAGGGCAGCAAGCGGCTGTCGCCGGACGCGCGTCAAGCGATCTCCGAGGAAGAGAACGAGATCCTGATCAGCGCCGCCTCCGCCTGGGAGGTCGCAACCAAGCATCGATTGGGCAAGCTCCCGAGCGTTGACGCGACGTTCGCCGCAGACATCGCGGGCGGAATCGCCAGCCAGGGCTTCAGGGAACTGGCGATCAGCGTTTCCGACGCCACACGCGCCGGGGCGCTGCCAGGTCCCCTTCGCGATCCTTTCGACCGCATGCTGATTGCTCAGGCGCTCGGGCACGACCTGGTCCTCGTTTCGATTGAGGATCTTTTCGACTCGTATGGAGTGCGGCGCGTCTGGTAGCGAGGCACCGGCGCACCCTGTATTCGGCCCGCGACCCTCAGTACCGCGGCAACGACGGATCGACTTCCTCCGCCCAGGCATCGATCCCGCCGGCCAGATTGTACGCCTGCTGGAAGCCGTTGTCGCGGAGGATGTTCGTCGCCCGAGTCGACCGCGGGCCATGGTGGCAGTGGACGACCCAGAGCTTCGAGGGATCGAGTTCATCCAATCGGCCTTCGAGTTCGGCAACCGGGATCAGCGTCGATCCGTCGATGCGGCAGATCGCGTGCTCCTGCGGGCCCCGGACGTCGAGGATGCTGAAGTTGCGGCCGTCGTTCATCCAGGAGTGGACCTGGCTGGGGGTCACGTCGATCAGGTCGTTGAGCGCCGGTTCCTCGGCGACGGCGGGGACGCCGCAGAACTGCTCGTAGTCGATCAGTTCGGTCTGGGTCGGGTTCTCGGAGCAGATGGGGCAGTCCGGGTTCTTGCGCAGCTTCAGCTCGCGGAAGCTCATGCGCAGCGCATCGAACAGGAGCAGGCGGCCGATCAGGGGATCGCCCTGGCCGATGATCAGCTTGATCACCTCGTTCGCCTGCAGGCTGCCGATGATGCCGGGCAGCACGCCGAGGACGCCGCCCTCGGCGCATGAGGGGACGAGTCCCGGCGGCGGCGGCTCGGCGAACAGGCAGCGGTAGCAGGGACCCTTGGCGCCCCAGAACACCGAAACCTGGCCCTCGAAGCGGAAGATCGACCCGTAGACGTTCGGCTTGCCGAGCAGGACGCAGGCGTCGTTGACGAGGTAGCGCGTCGGGAAGTTGTCCGTGCCGTCGACGATCACGTCGTAGTCCTCGAAGATCTCGAGCGCGTTTCTCGAGTCGAGCAGCACCGGGTGCGGCGTGAGTTCGATGTGCGGGTTCACCTCGTGCAGGCGTTCGACCGCGGCGTCGAGCTTGGGACGGCCGACATCCGCGTTGCTGTACAGCAACTGCCGGTGCAGGTTCGATTCGTCGACGACGTCGAAGTCGACCAGGCCGAGACGGCCGACGCCCGCCGCGGCCAGGTACATGCCGACCGGCGAGCCGAGCCCGCCGGTGCCGATCATCAGCACCTTGGCCTGCTTGAGCTTCAACTGCCCCTCGGAACCGACCTCGGGCATGATGAGGTGGCGGCTGTAGCGGAGGATCTCCTCCGGGTTCAGCTCGGTCGCGGTCGACTGCGCCGCGGTCGACCGAGCCGCGGCTGGCGGCGGTTCCGCCACCGCGCCGCCGGCGATCGACGGGATGATCGCCAGCGTCGCGTCGCCGTTGATCGGCGTCGCCTCGCGCTCCAGGTAGCGCACGTCCTCGTCGTTCAGGAACAGGTTGACGAAGGTGCGCAGCTTGCCGTCGTCGCCGAACAGGTGGGGCCGCAGCCCTTCGTAGCGGGTGACGAGCTGCTCCATCGCCTCGCCGACCGTGGCGGCGGCCACCGCCACCTCGGCCTGTTCGTCGGCGAAGCCCCGCAGGGGCGTGGGAATCTGTATGAGTACGGTCATCGTCGGTCTCCGTGGGACTCTTCGGTCCTATACGTGTTCAGATCGCGGGCGGTTCAGGAGTGCGGATCGCTTCCTCGTCGAAGCGGGAACGGTCGTTGCTGAGCCGCCAGCTCCGCTCGTCCCGGGCGCGGCCCTCGCGCACCGAGACGATCAGGTAACTGTAGCCCGGCCAGGCGTGGTCCCGGTCGAAGTCGCTGGGCCGCGACGGGTGATCCGGGTGCGAGTGGTAGTAGCCCACCACGTCGAGGCCTTCCGCCCGCGCCTCCCGCTCGGTCCGCAGGATGACCTCGGGCGGGATCAGGTAGCGGTTGTGGCGGTTCTCCTCCTCGCGCGTGTTCTCGGCGCCCACGAGCCGCACGACGCGGGCCAGAGACGCCCCATTCTCACCGGCAGCCTTCTCACTGCTGCCGACCAGGATGCCGCAGCACTCCTCCGGGTACGTCGCCTCGCCGTGGGCGCGGATGCGGGCCAGGTCGCCCTGGGACAGCTCGATCATCCTCAGTCCTCGTCCCAGAACGGCTCGGACAGGTACTTGTCGGCACCGTCGCAGAGGATGGTCACGACGACGGCGCGCTCCCCGGCCTCGGCGGCGCGCTCGGCGATCCGCCGGGCCGCGACCACATTGGCGGCCGCCGAGATGCCGACGAGCAGGCCGCTCCGCCGGGCGAGCGCCTTGACCTCCGCGTAGGCGTCCTCGGTGCTGACCGCGGCTTCCTCGTGGGCGATCGAAGCGTCGTAGATCGCCGGCACCAGGGCGCTCGGCATGTGCTTCATGCCCTCCAGTCCGTGGAAAGGGCCGTCCGGCTGCATCGAGACGAGCCGGACCCCGGGGGCGCGCTCGGTCAGGTAGCGCGCCGTGCCGCAGAAGGTGCCGCTGGTGCCGAGACCCGCGACGAAGTGGGTGAGCCGACCCTCCGTCTGTATCCAGATCTCGGGGCCGGTCGTCTCGAAGTGCGCTCGCCAGTTGGCGGTGTTGCCGTACTGGTCGACGTAGCAGAACGCGTCCGGCTCCGCCTCGATCATCCGGCGCGCCTCGCGGATCGCGCCGTCCGAGCCCTCCATCGGATCGGTGAGGACGAGTTCGGCGCCGAACGCGCCGAGGATGCGGCGGCGCTCGATCGAGGCGTTCTCCGGCAGGCAGAGCGTCACGCCGACGTCCATCGCCGCGCCGATCATGGCGAGCGCGATGCCGGTGTTGCCCGAGGTCGCGTCCAGGACGCGGCGGCCGCCGTCGAGCTGGCCGGCGTCCCGGGCCGCCAGCATCATGTGACGCGCCGGGCGGTCCTTGACCGACCCGCCGGGATTCGCCATCTCCGCCTTGGCGAGGAGTTCGGATCCGCCTTCCCGAGCGGCCGGTCCGAGAACGTGGCTCAGGTCAAGCAGGGGCGTGTTGCCGATCCGCGACAGGAGGCGCCGGGCGCCATCGCCGAGCCCTTCAGGAATCGGCGGGCCGGCCAGCTCGACGGCGGCCGTGGCGTACTCGCTGGGAGCGGATTCGGTTCGTCTCACGCCGCGCAACCTCACTTGCGCGTGGGAGACGTCTTCGGCGGGATGGATGCTCATCGTGCGGACTCCGGCGGGCGGCTCAGGGCGAGCCGCGGCGCGGGGACCGGGAATTGTTGACCACATCGCTCACATTTACAACCGGCGGGCTGCACGGCTGCGCGCGTGTCGATAGTCTCCCCCGCCATGAACGATGTCCCGAGGCGCGGCGACGACCGGATCCCTCCCGGCCAGTACGTCACGAAGAAGTGGCCGGTGCTGTCCGTCGGCGATACGCCGGAGGTCGAACTGGCCGGCTTCGAACTGCGGCTGTTCGGCCGCGTCGAGACCGAGCACGCGTTCGACTGGCCGGGGCTGCAGTCGCTGCCGCGGCGCGAGGTGACGGCCGACTTCCACTGCGTCACCCGCTTCTCGACCCTTGACAACCCGTGGTCCGGGTTCGCGACCCGGGACGTGCTCGGCGCGGTTGCACTGTCTCCCAACGCCACACACGCGATGATCCACTGCTACGGCGGCTACACGACGAACCTGCCGCTGGACGACCTGCTGTCCGAGCACGCGCTGTTCGCCGACCGCCATGCCGGCGAGCCACTGGCGCCGGACCACGGCGGCCCGCTGCGGCTCGTGGTGCCCCATCTCTATGCCTGGAAGAGCGCGAAGTGGGTAGAAGGCATCGAGTTCCTGAACGGCGACGAGCGGGGCTTCTGGGAGGAGAACGGGTACCACACCTATGGAGACCCCTGGGCCGAGCAGCGGTTTTCGTCGCAGGAAACGCGGCAGGCGTGGCAGGTGCGGCGGGCCGTGCAGGGCGGCTGACGCCGGGCAGCAAAGAGGTCGCCGCTTCGCGGCGCGTCTGTTGGCCGCCTTCGGCGGCGGCGGGTCAGAAGACCCGCGCACCCAGTCAGTCGCCTTCTAGCAGGGCCGCCAGGGACTCGCGGATGCGGTCGCGGGCGGCGGCGCTCTTGAGGACCAGGAGAACGGTGTCGTCGCCGGCGATCGTGCCGGCGACATCGGGCCAGTCGGCCTGGTCGATCACGACGGCCAGGGCGTTCGCGTTGCCGCTGCGGGTCCTCAGCACGAGGAGCGCCTCGCCCTCGCTGACGCCGGTCACGAACATCCGCATGGCGCGCTCGACATCGGGGCGTACCGGTCCAGCGGCCTGCTCCGCCGGCGCGTAGCGGAAACCGCCGCCGGCCAGGGGCACCTTCAGCAGGCCGAGCCGGCGCACGTCGCGCGACACGGTGGCCTGGGACACCTGGAAGCCGCGGCGGCCGAGAGCCCGCACCAGGTCCTTCTGGCTCGACACCGGCCGCCGGCCGATGATGTCCAGGATGGCGCCGTGGCGGATAGCGGTGGTCATGCGCCGGCTCCCGGGATGTTCTCGGCCAGCAACCCACCGTCCAGGTGAGCCCGGTAAATCGGAGGCGGTTCCTGCTCGCCGAGCCAGCGCCGCTCGGCCGCAAGCCGTTCGGCGATCTCGTCGATCTGCTCGCGGACCCGCTCCGGCGCCGGCCCGCCGTAGCTCCGATGGGCGGCAAGCGAGGCCTCCGGCCGCAACGCGGCCAGCAGCCCTTCCCGGTCCTCGATCTCCGGCACGAGTTCTTCGAGATCCGACGCCGGAAGCTGCCACAGTTCGACGCCGCGCTCGCCGGCGGCGCGGACCACGGCACCGGTGCGCTCATGGGCGCTGCGGAACGGCACGCCGGAAGCGGCCAGGAGATCGGCCAGATCGGTCGCGGTGATGTACGAACCCTCCAGCGCCGCCGCCATCGCCTCGCGATCGAACTCGAGACTCTCGCCCAGCACCCGGGCCACCTCGAACGAGGCAGTCACCGTGTCGAAGGCGTCGAACAGGGCCTCCTTGTCCTCCTGCAGATCGCTGTTGTAGGTCAGCGGCAGGCCCTTGACCGTCACCAGCAGCGACACCAGGTCGCCCACCGCGCGGCCCGACTTGCCGCGGAGGATCTCCGCGGGTTCCGGGTTCTTCTTCTGCGGCATGATGCTCGAGCCCTTGGCGGCCCGGTCCTGGAGCCGGGCGAAGGAGAACTCGCTCGACGTCCAGAGCACGACTTCCTCGGCCCAGCGGGAAAGATGGACCATGGCGAGCGCGCAGGCGAAGAGCGCCTCGGCGACGTAGTCGCGGTCCGCCACGGCCCACATGCTGTTCGGATAGGCGGCCTCCATGCCGAGCAGTTCGGCGCTGCGGACGGGGTCGATCGGGTGCGGCGAGCCGGCCATCGCCCCGGCGCCGAGCGGGCTCAACCCGGCCGACCGGTGGGCCCGGCGGAGCCTCCCCGCGTCGGCCAGGACCGACCAGGAGTGAGCGAGCAGGTGCTGCGCCAGCGTCGTCGGCTGGGCACGCTGCATGTGGGTGTAGCCGGGAAGAGCCGTGTCCACGTGCTCCCGCCCCTGGCTGAGCAGGGCCTCGACCAGTCCAAGGGCCGCGGCGACCGCGCGCTCGGCCTCCGCCCGCTGCCACAGCCGGAAAGCGACCGCCGTCTGGTCGTTGCGGCTGCGGGCGGTGTGCAGCCGCCGCCCCGCATCGCCGATGTCCTCGGTGAGCTGCCGCTCGATCCAGGTGTGGACGTCCTCGTCCACACCCCCGACCTCGAGCTCCCCCGCCTCGACGCGGCGGAGCATCGAGCTCAGGCCGGAGAGGACGGCGGCGGCCGAATCCCGGTCGATGACCCCGGTCTCCAGCAGCATCCGGGCGTGCGCCAGCGAGCCGATCAGGTCCGCGGCGGCGAGCCGGTGGTCGAACGGCAACGACCGCGTGTAGGCGTCGATGACCGGATCGACCTCCGCGTCGAACGCGCCGCCCCACAGGCGGGGCGCAGCGGGCCCGCCGGCCTTCCCGCTCAAGCCGCAGCTTCCTCCAGGCAATGCGCGAGGATCCCGACCGCCCGCTCGATCTCCGGGTCGTGGACCACGAGGGGCGGCAGCATCCGGATGCTGTGCGGACGGGGCGCGTTGACGATCAGGCCGTTCTCCAGGCAACGGGTCGCGACATCGGCCGCGTCCGGGGTGCATTCGATCGCCGTCATCAGCCCCTGGCCCCGCACTTCGGTGACCAGGCCGCCAGCCTTGAGCTGACCGAGCAGGGCGCGAAGGTACTCGCCCGCGCGGACCACCCGCTCGAGGAAGTCCGCATCGAACACGGTCTCGAGCACCGCCCGGACCGCGGCGCTCGCGAGCGGGTTGCCGCCGAAAGTCGTGCCGTGGGTGCCCGGCACGAGCGCCGAAGCGACCTCGCTCCGCGCCAGCACGGCGCCCACGGGAACGCCGCCGCCCAGGCCCTTGGCGAGGGTCACGACGTCCGGTTCGAGACCGTAGTGCTGGAAGCCGTAGGCCCGGCCGAGACGGCCGATTCCGGTCTGCACCTCGTCGAGGATGAACAGGGCGCCGCGTTCGCGGCAGAGTGCCTGCAGACCCTCGAGGTAGCCCTCCGGCGGCTCGATCACGCCGGCCTCGCCCTGGATCGCCTCGATGAGGACCGCGCAGGTGCTGCCGTCGATCTCGCCGGCCGCCGCCTCCAGGTCGCCGAAGGGCACCGAGGCGAACCCTCCCGGGAGGGGGCCGCAGCCGACCTGGTAGGCGGGCGTGGCGGTCGCCGCCAGAGCCCCCAGGGTACGGCCGTGGAAGCCGCCCTCCGCGGTGACGATCCGGTGCCGGTCGCCCGAGCCGTCGCGGTCGTAGGCGTAGCGCCGCGCCAGCTTGATCGCCGCTTCGACCGCCTCGGCGCCGCTGTTGCAGAAGAAGGCGCTGTGGAGCAAACCCTTCGTCGCCTCCACCAGCAACTCGCCCGCCCGCTCCTGTTCGCGGATCCTGAAGAGGTTCGAGACGTGCAGGTAGCGCCCGGCCTGGCGCGTGATCGCCTCGGTCAGAGCCGGGTGGCTGTGGCCCAGGGACGAGACCGCGATACCTGCCAGGAAGTCGAGGTACTCGCGGCCCTGGGTGTCCCACAGGCGCACTCCGTCGCCGTGGCTGAACGCCACTGGCGCCCGCTTGTAGTTTGCGAACAGGCTGTCCTCGGTCATGACAGGTCTACTCCCTGAATCAGGCTCTGCTGGGTTGCGGGTTTGATCATCGTTCCGATGCCGCCTTCGGTGAAGAGCTCCACCAGGAGCCCATGCGGTTCGCCGGCGGCGACGATGTGGGCGCTCCCGACTCCGGCCTCGATGGCGCTGAGGCAGGCCCGCACCTTCGGCACCATGCCGGCGGACACGACGCCGGAGTCGATCAGCTCCTGGGCTTCGCCGGGGGTGAGCCGCGAACGAAACGAGCCGTTGTCGTTGATCCCGCGCACGTCGGTGAGCAGGAGGAGCTTCTCGGCGGAGACCTCGGCGGCGAGCGCCGCGGCCGCGGTATCGGCATTGACGTTGTAGGTGTCGCCGCCCGGCCCCACGCCGAGCGAGCCGATCACCGGCACGTACCCCGAGTTCGTGAGCTGGTCGAGGAGCGACGTGTCGACCCTCTCGATCTCGCCGACGAAGCCGAGTTCGTCCGCCCGCGCGTGGGGGCGCACCCGCAGCAGGTCGCCGTCCTTGCCGGTGAGGCCGACGGCCCGTCCGCCGGCGCGCTGGATCATCCCCACCAGGCGCTTGTTGACCGAACCGCCGAGGACCATCTCGACCACCCGCATCGTGTCCTTGTCCGTGACCCGCAGACCGTCGACGAAGCGCGGCTCGATGCCCATCGTCTCGAGCATCGTCGAGATCTCGGCGCCGCCGCCATGGACCAGCATCGGGCGCAGCCCGGCGCTCCGCAGCAGCACCAGGTCCTCGATCAGGGTGCCGAATTCCTCGCCGGCCATCGCGCGGCCGCCGTACTTGACGACCACGCGCTTGCCGCGCCACGCCGACGCGTAGCGCAGCGCCGCCGCCATTTCCTGTCCGAGATCCCGCTCTGCTTTCATTGCCGCGCCCGTCCTCAACTGATGTAGCTCGCGTTGATCTCGATGTAGCCCTCGGACAGGTCGCAGGTCCAGACCGTCCAGCGGCCCGCGCCGAGCCCCAGATCGACCTCCAGGACCGTGTGGTCCGCGACCATTGTCCGCGCCAGACCCTCGAGGTTGTCGCTGACGCCCAGACCGCCGCGCACGACCTCGACCCGCTCGCCGTCGGCCAGCACCGCGATGCCGATCCGCTGCTCCACGATGTCGACTCCCGCGCGCCCGATCGCCCCCATGAAGCGGCCCCAGTTCGGCTGACCGGAACGGTAGGCCGTCTTGACCAGGGGCGAGTTGGCGATCGTGTTCGCGACCTGCCGGGCCGCCGCGTCGGTGCGAGCGCCCTTCACCCGGACCTCAATCACGCGGTTCGCTCCCTCGGCGTCGGCGATCAGGGCGACCGCGAGCCGGCCGAGGACGCGCTGCAGACCGGCCGTGAAACGGTCCAGGTCGTCCGCCGACTCGGCCTCGACCCCGGCCGCGCCGTTGGCGAGCACCAGGACGCAGTCGTTCGTGCTCGTGTCGCCGTCGACCGTGACGCTGTTGAACGTTGGTTCCACCGCCTTCCGCAGGGCAAGGTCGAGCGTCTCCGGCGAGGCCTTCACGTCCGTCGTGACGAAGGCCAGGGTGGTCGCCATGTCCGGCGCCATCATTCCGGCCCCCTTCGCGATGCCGCCGATCGTCACCTCGCCGCCCGCGAGGCCGACCTTCTCGACCTTGATCTTCGGCCGGGTGTCCGTCGTCAGGATCCCCTCCGCCGCCGAAACGCCGCCTCCCGGCCCGAGCTCGTTCGCCGCCTGGTCGATGCCGGCGAACACGGTGGGCATCGGCAGAGGGACCCCGATCACGCCGGTCGAGGCGACCAGGACGTGGCCCGGATCCATGTCGAGCGCCGCGCCGGCCCGCTCCGCCATCGCCCGCGCGTCGGCCAGGCCCGGCTCGCCCGTGCACGCGTTCGCGTTGCCGCTGTTCGCCACGATCGCTCGCGCCCGGCCGCCAGCCAGGATCTCGCGACAGTAGAGCACGGGCGCGGCCTGGACCTGGTTGCGCGTGAACACGGCCGCCAGGGCCGACGGCTCGTCGGCGGTCGAGGCGATGATCGAGAGGTCGAGCCGCCTCTTCTTCAGGCCGCAGTGCACGCCGGCGGCAACGAACCCCCGCGGGGCGGTGACGCCGCAACTCACGGGAACACCGGTATGGCCGAGAGGCCCGTGGTTTCTTCGAAACTAAACATCACATTCATGTTCTGCACCGCCTGGCCGGCGGCTCCCTTGACGAGGTTGTCGAGCGCCGCGAACACGACCGCGAGCCCGCGTTCGGCATCGACGCGGACGGCGAGGTCGCAGTAGTTGGAGCCCAGGGTGGCCTTCGTCTGGGGCAAGACCGAACCGGTCAGCACTCGCACGAAGGGCTCGCTGGCATAGCGATCGAGGTACGCCGCCTCGAGCTCGTCGCGGCTCGGCGGCGCGGTCATCGGCACGTAGCAGGCGGAGAGGATGCCCCGGGTCATCGGCACGAGATGGGGCGAGAAGAACACGCGGGGCGCTTCCCCGAAGGCGGCCAGTTCCTGCTCGATCTCGGGCTGGTGGCGATGAGCGCCCGCACCGTATGGCTTCAGGTTCTCGTTCAACTCCGAGTACTGGTAGCCGTCCCGGGCGTTTCTGCCCGCTCCCGAGACGCCGGACTTCGCGTCGATGACCACCGCGCCGGTGACGCGGTCGCCGAAGTGCTCGAAGAGCGGCTTGAGCGCCAGGGCGGAGGCGGTCGGGTAGCAGCCGGGATTGGCGACCAGGCGCGCACCGGCCACCGCGGAGCGCCGCCACTCCGTCAGGCCGTAGACCGCTTCAGCGAGAAGGTCAGTGGCCGTGTGCTCGCCGCCGTACCAGCGCCGGTAGGCGGACGGGCTCCGGAGCCGGAAGTCCGCGCCGATGTCGATGACCCTGGCCCCGGCCTCGAGCAGCCGGCCCGCGGCGCCGAGCGCCTCGCCGTGCGGCAGAGCCAGGAAGACGACGTCGGCGGCGCCCAGACGATCCCAGTCCGTCTCCACCAGATCGGCGGTGACGGCGGCGCCCAGGTGGGGGAACACGTCACTCGCGGAACGGCCCGCCTGGCGGCCTGCCGCCAGCGCGCCAAGCTCCACTTCCGGGTGGCCCTGAAGCCACCGGACGAGTTCCGCTCCACTGTAGCCGGACGCCCCGGCGATCGCAGCCCGAATCACAAGGCCGCGAATAGTACACCACTTTGGCGAAAAGTTATTCGTCAACCGGCAGAGCCGTCTCCAGGTCGATCAGAACGACCAGGAGATGAACGAGAGCGGCACCGCCAGCAGCGATACGACGAGCAGCACGAGAGCGGTGAGGACCTGCCCGGGGCGCTCTTCCGTGTTCGGACCGTAGCGGCTCGCCAGCAGGTATCCCCCGGCCAGCCCGCCGAGATGAGCCCAGTTGTCGATCCCCGGGATCAGCAGGCCGAACAGCACCAGGGGTATCGCCATGCCGAGCACCTGCCTCATGAACATCCGGCCGCCACTCTGGCGCGAGTAGCAGATCAGCGCTCCCAGCCAGCCGAACACGGCCGCCGAAGCGCCGAGGGTCACGCTGGCGCGGTGAGTGAAGGGCATCCAGGGCGCCACGATCGGCATGGCGCTGGTCACCAGGAAGCCCATCGCCGAGGAGAGCAGGTAGATGATCGCCGCGCGGGGAACGCCGTAGAGCCGGGCCATGACCGGCCCGAGCTGATGCACCCAGTACATATTGAAGGCGATGTGCAGCAACCCGCCGTGCAGCCAGCCGGCGCTCAGGATGGTCCACCAGCGGCCGTAGTCGAAGACGATCAGCGCGCCGCTGGCGCCGAGCCGGACGCCGACCTCGAGGTCCGGCGCCAGGAAACCGAAGCCGAGCTGCGTGTTGACCCGGCCAGGGACCATCAGGAGTTCCAGCAGGAAGATGACGACGCAGAGGCCGATCACGACGGTGGAGAACACCGCCTCGTTGCCGAGGTTCTGCAGGGCGCGCGAGAAGCCGAACAGGCTGGGCCGGGTCCGGCCGCAGTTCCAGCAGCGTTCGTCCTGCACGCCGACCAGCCGGCCGCAGCCGGGGCAGACGACGGAACCTGTCTTCTGGCGCTCGAACATCAGAACGGGATGTCGTCCTGGTCGTCAGGCGTCGCGGGCTCCGTGGCCGGCGATCCGGCCTCCGGTGCCTCCGGCGTCGCGGCGCCCGAGTCGGCAGTGTCTTCCTCGATCTGCTCGACGATCTGCCGGACCTCGACCTCGGCCCGCCGGATCTTCTTCCGGCAGACCTCGAGCAACTGCGCCGCCCGGCCCAGTTCGCGGCCCAGTTGATCGACGTCGATCTCGTCGCCCTCGATCCGCCGGAGCACGCTCTCGAGTTCTTCCATCGCCTCGCTGAAGCTCAGTTCCGCCACGCCGTCGGTCCGGTCGTCGCTCATGCCGTCTCCTTGCCGCACGCGGCGTCCGCGTCAACGGTGCTGGCCAACGTACCGTCGGCAAGCCGGGTACGAAGCTCGTCGCCCGCCGCCACCTCCGACACCTGCCGCACGAGTCCGCCGTCTGCGCGCCGGGTGATGCTGAAACCGCGGGCGAGCGTCCGCTCCGGCGAGAGTTGCTCGCAGAGCCGGCCGTGCGCCTCCAGTCGCTCGGCCGCCCGGCCAACCGGCTTGAGGGCGCCGCGGACCAGGCCATCGCGCTGAACCTCCTCCTGCTTCCTGGCGGCCGCCACGAGCCGCTCCGCGGCAGTCCGCGCCCGGCCGGCCGCCAGGCGGCACTCGGCAGTACGGTCCGACAGCGCTCTCCCGGCCGCCCGCCCCAGGTCGCGCCGGAGGGCCCCGCAGTCGCGGGCGCGGTTCCTGAGCAGGGCGCGGCTCGGCGACGCCAGCCGCGGCGGGAGGGAAGAGACGCGTTGCCGAGCTGCGCGCAGGAGGTCCGTGGCCTGCCGCGCCAGGGCACGGCCCGCCTCCTCCACCCGGTACGCCGCCTCGCCGACCCTGCCGGCCAGGAACTCGGCCGCTTCCGTCGGCGTCTTGCAAGAGGTGTGGGCGACGACGTCCGCGATCGACACGTCGATCTGGTGGCCAATGCCGCAGATCGTCGGCACCGGCGACCGGGCCACTGCTCGCGCGACCCGGCGACTGTCGAAGGTGGCCAAATCGGAGCGCGAGCCGCCGCCCCGGATCAGGGCGATCGCATCGAGCCGCCGGCCGCCGCGCGCGTACGCGCCGAGCAGATCGAAGGCGCGGCCGATCTCCGCCTCGGCCGCCGCTCCCTGGACCGCCGAATGGACGAGGTACACGCGAAAGCCCAGGCCGGAGTTGACCAGCGTGTCGAGAAAGTCGTGGTAGGCGGCGCTCCCCTCGGACGTGATGAGCCCGATCTCGAGCGGCGCCAGAGGCAGCGCCAGCTTCTTGTTGCGCTCGAGCAGGCCCTCGGCCTCCAGCGCCCGGAGCGTCTCCCGGCGCCGTTTCTCGAGCGCGCCGAGCGAGAACAGCGGATCGACCTCGCGGACCGTGAACTGGAGCCGGCCGCCGCCGGGCCAGAACTCGGGACGGCCGCAGCAACGCAGCACGACGCCCTCGGCCAGCTCGACTCCGGCCTCACCCAGTTGAACCTCGGCGACGGCGCGTTCGTCCGCCCAGAGCACGCAGTCGATCTTCGCCCGGATCCGGTCGCCGCGGCCCTTCTCGATCAACTCGAAGTAGAGCTGGCCCCTGGCAGCCGACCGCAGCCGCTGCACTTCGCCGGCGACCCATACCGCGGGGTACGCGTCGGCGAGCAGGCCCTTCATCTCCCAGGCGAACTCGGAGACGGTGTAGGTGCCGGCCGGCAATTCGGAATCGACGCGGTTCAACTGCGGCTCAGTGAAAGCCGGTGAGTTCGGCCATGGATTCCATCGGAATCGCCTCGGCCCACTCCAGGGCGTTCTTGTCGCCGATCGTCAGTTTGTCCAGGAACTGGCGCGCCTCGTCGCGGTGCGTGAACAGCCGCCAGATGAAGGTGTGGCCGGCCGGCGCGGTGAAGTACGTGTAGTTGCGCATCCCCTCGCTCAGGTCGAAGCCGAGATCCGATTCGCCATTCACGCCGACGCAGGCCATGGCGATCGCCCGGTACGCGAGCGCGAGCGCCTTCAGCGGCTCCTCGAAGTCCGACAGCTCCTCGCGCGAGAGCGGGGAGTGGAAGAGGGCGATCCTCGAACCGTCCTCCTCGGCGAGCAGGTTGTACGGCACGTCCGACCGGTCGAGCGCGTCCCGCGTCTCGCTGGTCATGACGAAGACGTCGTCCGTGTCCTCGACCTTGTAGGCGATCGCGAAGGTGTCCGAGTCCAGCCCCCCGAACGACTCGGCGAGGATGCCCTCGTCTTCGATCGTGAAGTAGAAGAGGCGCGAAATCATCCGACGGGTAGCCATGGGTACTCCTGGTCAGCCGTAGCGGCCGAGCGGCGCGAATCCTACCGGATCGCCGCCAACTCCGGGGGTTCGCGCGGCCCCCGGGGCTAAGGCCGTTCAGGGCGTCCGGTGCTGGAGCAGAAACCGGTCGAGTTCCCCTCTTTCTTCCGGGGTCGTGTCCTCCAGGGCGATCAGGTACTCGCCGCCCGCCTCGGGCAGCGGAACGCTGATCAGGGTGACGGCGCGCTCGATCGCTTCGCAGTCCAGGCTGACGAGCACCAGGGCCATCTGCCGGCAGACCGTGAAGAGCTGGGTGCCGAGCTCGCTCTCGATCCGCACCTGGGTCGTCGCCGGCATGCGTTCCGTGCGGATCCAGTAGCCCTCGTCACCGCGCCGGATGGAGATCTCACCCTCCAGACGGAGAGTCTGGGCAGGCACGACAAGCTCCTGGGTCAACTTGCTCTCCAGGCTGCCGATGACCACGTCCGCGGCGATCCGTCCCGAACCGGAGATGTCCAGCTCGAGCTCGGCCTCGAAGACGCCGTCGTCGCCGGCGGCAAGCGTCGCCGCGTGCCGACTGACAGTCAGGGAGTGCTCGGGAGAGCGCAGGGCCACCTCGGCCGGCCCGACCTGGATGAGGGAGAGGTCCTCGATCAACTGCTCGTAGACCCGGTTCAGCCGCTCGAACGAGACCGTCCGCACGCCGTCCTTCTCCTCTGCCGCGACCGGCGCGGAGACGGCGAACAGCAGCGCGAGCGCGAACCGCCGCCGGCCGATCACGGGTAGTAGCCGCTGATCGTCCGCGCCTTGAAGCGCCCCTTCACCCGCACTTCGACCTCGCGGTACTCGTCGCTTTCGCCGCCGCGGTCGGAGGTGTAGGCGAGCAGGTACTGGGAGCGCAGTTCGCGTTCGATGTCGTCGTAGACCGGCGCGAGGTCCTCGGCCTTGGAGATGAAGAACGAGCGCCCTCCGGTGGCCTTCGCGAGGTCGTTCAGCTTGTTGCGCAGGATCATCTGGGTGCGGCCGACGCCGAGACCGATCGTGTAGGTCGCGACGCCCGAGCGCCGCGCGTACTCCTCGACGTCCCGGAACTCGACCGTGCTCGACGTGTCCTCCCCGTCCGACAGCAGCACGAGCGCGCGGCGGCCCCGGACGCCCCGAAAGTAGTAGAGGCTGGTGATCACCGCATCGTGCAGGGCCGTGGCGCCCGCGGCCCGCAGTCTCTGGATCACCGAGGCCACCGCGCTGACGTCCGAGGTCCGGCCGATCAACAACGCGGGCCGGGACGCGAACGCCACGGCGAAGGACCGGTCGCGCGGCGTGATCATGTTCGTCAGGAACTGCGAGGCGGTCCGCCGCGCCTCACCCAGGGACGTCTCCATCGAGCCCGAGGTGTCGATCACCACCCCCAGGGTGAGCGGCAGGTCCTCGACCAGCTCGAACTTCGCCAGTTCCTGCCGCCGCTTGTCCTCGAAGACGGTGAAGTCGCTCTCGACCAGGCTGGTCACTGGCCGGTTCTGGCCGTCCACCACCGTGGTGTAGAGCTCGACGAGGTCGACCTCCAGCGACTCGGTGAAGGCGGGCGCGTTCAGGAAGCGGACATCCTCGGCGCGGCTTCCGTCGTCGAGCGTCGCCGCGACCGTCAGGTAGACGAGATCCTGCTCGCCCGCCCCGGGGGGCACTTCGACCTCGGCCCGCCAGGGCGGCTGGCTCAGGACGGTCTGGACCTCCCCGCCGACGCTGAACTCGACCTCCTCGACGATGCGCTCCTCGGGCACGACGATCGTCGCCGACGCCTCCACGCTGCCCGAGACCTGGGCGCCCCGGCGCGGCTCGTTGATCGTCACCCGGAGTTCGCCCCGCTGCTGGTTCAGCACGATCTCGTCGGCGTCCACCACCTCGCGCTCCGCGTTCAGGCCCTCGACCCGGACCACCTGTTCCTCGGGGTACTTGGCCAGCCGGACCTCGGCGGTGAACGGCGGCCGGCGGCGGGTCACCTGGACCCTGCCGTCGACCAGAAAGCGCACGGCGACGATGTTCTCGCCCGTGATCAGGGTGTCGGCCCGCCAGAGACCGAGCACCACCTCGCTCTCGGGCGGCACCAGCATGATCGCGTTCCGCGCGTCGAGCACGGTTTCCGGCAGGTCCTCGGTCGCCATGACCAGCCGCAACTGATCTTCGGGTTCGACGGGAACCGCCTCGGGCCGCAGCGGCACCTCGACCGGCACCGAGGCGAACGCGGCCGCGCCGCCGACCTCGTCACGGACCAGGAGCCGGAGCAGGAGGACCGAACCCGGCCGGAAGAGCTGCTCGACCGGCAGCGCCATGGAGCGCTCCGGGTCCGGCGCGCTGCCGACGAACCGCATCTTGAAGGTGTCGAAGACCCGGCCCGGCAGTTCGACCATGCCCTCCACGTTGATCCGCGTCTGCTTCCTGCCGGCGTCGTCGACGAAGGGCTCGACCGGAGCGCCCGGGGGCAGCGAGAGGAGAATCCGCGTCAGGATCCGCTGTCCCCGCTCCTCCGGAAAGGTGAGGATCGGATCCTCCAGTTCCAGCGGCGCCGGCCCGGGCACGACGTCGCCTGCGGCCTCTCCCGCCCACGCCTCGACATCCGCGGGCGGCGCCACCCAGGCCAGGAAGTCCTCGTCGCTGCGACGGTCGCGGCGGAAGCCGAACAGGCCGCGGATACCCGTGATCTCGTCGACCCGGCGTGCCTTCTCGCAGACCTGCAGGTCGAAGCGGCGGGCCCGCAGCAGGCCGCGGAGTTCCTCGTACTGTTCGAGGAAGTACTCCATCTCCGGCATGTAGAGGGCGCGCTTCGTGTCCTCCGGCAACCACAGCCGGAAGACCTCGGCCGGCTTCGGCTGGTAGATGACGAGGTTCGTGTGCTCGCCGTCCTCCGGCCCGTAGCGCCAGAGCTGGAGCGGCCGGAACGTCTGGTCGCAGTCGACCGGGTCGATCGCGTCCGGCTCGCCGTGGAGGAACAGCAACCGGGCGCGGACATCGAAGAAGGGCAGACCGGCCATGCGCACCCTCTGTCGCCGATGCTCGACCGCCTCGGCCACCTGGCCGCGGTCCAGGAAGGTGTCGATGTACTCCAGTCGGGACAGCGGATCCAGATTCCGCACTCGCTCCAGTTCGGCCGGCGCGAGCAGGAACTGGGGCCCGTCGAGAAAGAACTCCCGCTCACCGCTGGTCCACTCGGCGAGCCGCCACTCGGGTTCCTGGGCGCCGGCAGGCGCCGCCAGCAGGCCCGCCGCCAGAAGCAGCACGCCGACAGCGCGCACACGGTTTGCCGCGAACGTCACCACGACATGCGATACAGCATCCAGTACACGACGACGCCGGTCACCGACACGTAGAGCCAGATCGGCAGCGTCACGCGGGCGATCTTCCTGTGCCGCTCGTACCGGCCCCGAAGACCCAGGACGACCGTGATGATCGCCAGCGGCGGCACCGCGGCCGCCAGCACCGTATGGGTCAACAGAATGCCCAGATAGACGGTCCGCACGGTCCCCTCGCCCTCGAAGTGAACCGAACCGACCTGGTAGTGGTAGTAGAGATAGGAGATCAGGAACGCCGCCGAACACCCCAGCGCCGACAGCATGACCTGCTTGTGCCGCTCCCGGTTGCCACGGCGGATCAGCACGTAGCCGATGACCAGCAGCGTCGCCGCGGTGGCGTTCAGAATCGCGTTGAGGGTGGGCAGGTGCATCGGGCATGGAGCTTAGCCGGGAGGATGCACAGGCTGTGCCGGGTTGACGGGAGTGATCGAAGGACGTCAAGCGTTCGTCGGCCAATGCCGAGGGGATACGCTTGCGCGGGACGGGCGAACGCGACGGCTCATGGGGCAATCAAGAGGACTTGCCGCCGCACAGGCTGCCGTTGAACTACCGTCTCTACAGCGAAGAACACTTGGAGGCCGACCAGTGACTTCCTACAAGGACCCCATCGTGGAAGAAGTCCGCGCAGTACGGGCACGCATCTTCGCGGAGCACGGCGGCACGGTCGAAGGCCTCTTCAAGCACTACCGGGAGGTCCAGCGAACCTCCGGGCGTACCTACGTGAGCTACCCGCCGATCCGTATCGAGCCCGAGGGGCAGGAAGTGCGCGTAGTGGCCGACGACGCCAAGGAGTAGCTGCTTTCGTCGGATGCCGGCCAGAACCCGGGTGGCGCGCTCCGCGCCACCCGTGAACCAGTTCGTGCGCTCGCCTTCGAGCGCACGAATGGCAGGCCGGCGCACCGGCGCGAGCAGCGGGGCGTGACTCCCCAGCTCCGGGGTGTGCGCGCCGTCCAGGCCGACGAGCCGCCTACCGGCGCTCGCGCCAGTAGCGGACCTGCCAGCGGGCGACGTTGCGGTTGTGCTCGGCGAGGGTCTCGGCGAAGACGTGCGTGCCGTCGTTGCGGCTGACGAAGTAGAGATAGGGGACTTGGGCGGGCCGGGCCGCGGCTCGAAGGCTGTGCTCGCCGGGTGAGCAGATCGGGCCTGGCGGCAGGCCCGGATGGACATAGGTGTTGTAGGGCGAGTCGAGCTCGAGGTCACGGCGGCGCAGGTTGCCGTCCCAGGTGCCGGCCAGTTTCAAGGCGTAGATGATCGTCGGATCGGCGTAGAGGCCGATGCCGCGCTCCAGCCGGTTGTGGAAGACGGCCGAGACCAGGGGGCGTTCCTCGATCGCGCCGGCTTCCTTCTCGATGATGCTCGCCAGCGTCACGAGGCCCCGCGGATCGAGACCGTGGCCGGCAGCGGCGTCCAGGTGATCCTCGACGCGGCGGCGGAAGTTGCGGACCATGGCTTCCACGATCTCGGTTTCTCCGGTGCCTCGCGGGAAAGCGTACGTGTCGGGGAAGAGGTAGCCCTCCAGGGACTCGGCGGCCGGATCGAGGTCGGCGATCGGTGCTGGCGAAGACATCGCCTGAAGGAACGCGTCCAGGTTGCCGAAACCCTCCGCCGCCAGGTGCTCCGCGGTTTCCTGAAGGGTCAGACCCTCGACCACCGTCACCGAGTAGGTCACGACTTCGCCCCGAATCACGAGGTCGAGCGCCTCGACCGTGCTCATCGGCTGCTCGAAGCGGTATTCGCCGGCCTGCAACACGTCGTCGGGACGCCGGTAGTCGAGATAGAGACGCGCCAGCAGCGGATCGCCGATGACCTCTGCCGCGGACAACTGGTCGAGGATCGACGTCAGGGGAGCGCCGCGCTCGATAACCAGCTCCACGTGGTCCGAACCCAGCGGCCGCTCGAGTTCCCGTTCCGCCCAGGCGACAACGCCGGCCGCCGCGGCGGCGAGGGCCGCCAGCGCCGCAACGGTGCCGACCGCGAGCCACGGCAGCAGACGTCGCCTGCGCCGGCGTCGCGGCGGCGTCTTGCGCTTCATCCGGTCTCCCGGCCGATTTCCTCCTCGAGGAGGATCTGCGCCGCCACCGCATCGACCCGCTCCGGGTGCCGCCGCGGATCGACACCCGCCGCGCGCAGCCGCCGTTCCGCCTCCACCGAGGTCAGGGACTCATTCACCGTCCGCACCGGCAGATCGCAGGCCTCGCCGAGCTTGCGCGCGAAGGCGCGGGCGCGCTCGGCCGCCGGACCCACGGAGCCGTCCAGCCGCCGCGGTTCGCCGACCACCAGTGCATCGGCTTCGGAATCGGCCGCCAGCGCCCTTAGCTCCGCGATCAGCTGCCGGTCCCCGGTGCGCCGGATCGTCGAGTGCGGCACGGCGATCCCCACCTGCGAATCCGCCGTCGCCACACCGACCCGCTTCTCGCCGAGGTCGATGCCGAGAAGACGCACAGTGCGGTCACTCTGAAACGGGCCAGCGGGACTGTCAACCGACCGGGACCGATGGCCGGAGTTGGCCCGGCAATTGCTACCATGACCACCATGCACAGGGCGTCCCGGATGGCAGAGCCGTCATCGCGATCCTGACGGTGAGTCATAGCCGAGATGTCTAGTGCTGACCAGCCGGTCGCCGCCCTGTTGCTGGCCCTGACCCTCACGGCCGCCGCCGTGGCTCAGGAGCCCGAAACCGCCCAGGCGACCCCCGAAGACGCTCCGTCAGCGGTCGAAGAACCCACCCCGGACGCAGCAGAAGCCGTGGAGGAGGAACCCGCCGACACGGGTCCGCCACCGCCCCCCGGCGCCAACACCTTCAGCTTCGCGGGCGAGGACGAGTCCGGCCCTGGACAGGTGGAAGGTTGGGCCGGCGCCATGGAAGGCACGTTCGAGGAACAGCACACACTGTCGAACGGATTCTGGATCCGGCTTCGCGACTATCAGGTCTCCGGCGACCGGGCGGTGTACGACCACGCGAACGAACGCTTCGAGGCCGAGGGGCCGGTTGTCCTGATGCGAGGCAACGAAGTGCTCCGGGGTTCGCGACTCGAGTTCGACGTGGCGGCCGAAACGGCCTCGATCTTCGACGCGGACGGCAACATCGGCACCGACCTCTTCTTCACCGGCGCGGCGGTCCACATGCTGAGCGAGGACCGCTTCACGATCCTCGACGCCCAGTTCACGGCCTGCGAAGTCGAGGACGGCGGCCGGGCGCCGGACTGGAGCTTCCGCGCGAAACGGGTCGACGTGAACGCCAACGGCTACGCGAAGACGCGCGGCGTCTCCTTCCGGACGAGGAAGGTGCCGCTCGTCTACCTGCCTTACATGCTGTGGCCGGTCCAGAGTTCCAGGGTGAGCGGCTTTCTGACGCCGAAACCGGGCTTCTCCACCAGGCGCGGCCCGTCGCTCGGTCTCGCCTACTACTGGGCGATCAACAGGAGCTACGACGCCACCTTCAACGTCGACCTCTACGCCGGCGCGCCGAGCAACGGCAATCAGGCCTTCTCGACCGAGGCCTTCTGGGGGCTCGGCACGGAGTTCCGCTATCGGCCGACCGAAGGGACCGCGGGCGAGTTCGACGGCTACCTGATCGACGACACGGAGCGCGGCGAGCGCCGCTGGCGCATGCGCTGGAACCATCAGTCGCAGGACCTGCCCGGAGGATTCCGTGGCGTCATCCGCTTCGAGGACGTGTCCGACTTCGAGTTCTTCCGCGACTTCGAACGCCGGGTCGACCGCAACAGCCTGCGCCAGCTCTACTCGACGGCCTTCGCCTCGCGAAACTGGGGCAACCAGTCGCTCAACGTCCAGCTCGATCAGCGCACGACGTTCATCTCCGCCAGCCGCGAGATCCAGTTGCGCCAGCTTCCCGAGATCGAATACAAGCTGCGTTCCACGCGACTGGGAAGCTCGCCTCTCTACTTCCAGGTGAAGAGCTCGCTCCACTACCTCGACACGAACCGGTCGGCACGACGCATCGGCCGCTACGGACGCGCCCATCTCGAGCCGGAGATCAGCGTCCCGATTCCGCTGGCGAGCTGGTTCTCGCTGTCGCTTACCGCGGGCGGACACCTGACCTGGTACGAAGACAGCCTGATCAGCGCCCAGGAACGTCGGGAGACGATGACCACCACGGACTTTCGGGGAGAAGACCTGATGCGCGTGGTGCCGACGGCGCGCGCCGAGATCGTCGGCCCCGGTTTCTCGCGCATCTTCGAACTGGGCGAGGAAGGGCGCTTCTCCAGACTCAAGCACGTCATCGAACCCCGAATCGCCTATGGCTTCTTCGAGGACTACGACGAACGCTTTCGCATTCCGCTCTTCGACGAGATCGACAACCTCCGCGGCCGCAACGTCGCCCGGGTCAGTCTCTACAACCGCCTGCTGGCCAAACCCGCCGATCCAGAGCAAGGTGGCGCCTTCGAGATCCTGTCGGTCCAGTTCTTCCGGGACGTGTCGCTCGACGCCGACCAACCGCTGCTGCGCTCCCTCGACCGGTCGTTGACCAGCCAAAACGGTCCGGTCGGCGCCCTGTTGCGCTTCAATCCGTCGCGGCGCACCGGGGTCCGCTTCGACGCGCTCTACGACACCCTGTTCTCGCAGGTCTCCTCTACAGCCATCTCGGGCAGCCTCGGTATCGGCGAGACGGGTTCGGTCGGCCTGCGCTGGGCCGTCCGCCGCAACCCTGAACTCGACCGGACACGCCGCCACCACGTCCAGGTTTCGACCGGTCTCGATCTGATCCCGAACAAGCTGCGGGTGAACAGCATGGTGAGCTACGACATCGAGCAGAAGCTCCTGCAGATCCAGCGTCACATCGTCGACTTCAAGGCCTGCTGCTACGGACTGCGATTCGAGGTGGCCGACTTCCGCACCGCGCTCCGCCGCGACACCCAGTACCGGCTGCTGGTGACGCTGAAGAGCGTCGGCGCCTTCTTCGACATCACCGGCGGCCAGAGCGAAGCGTTGTGACCGCCGACGCCTCCGGCGCCGGCGGGCGGGCCGTGGTGCTCGGCGCGGCGGGTCAACTCGGAAGGGAAGTCGCCGACGAACTCCGCCGCCGCGGCGTCGACGTGCTCGCTGCCGACCGGCGGCGCGCGGACGTCACCGACACGGAAGCGATCGTGGCGCTGGCCGCCCGCTTCGGCGCCGCCGCCGTCTACAACTGCGCCGCCTGCACCGACGTCGACGGCTGCGAGAGCGAACCGGAGGCCGCCCTGGAGATCAACGGCAGGGCACCCGCCCGCCTGGCTGCCGCCCTCCCGCGGGCCTGCCGCCTGATCCACGTCTCGACCGACTACGTGTTCGACGGCCGCGGCCGGAGGCCCTACCGCGAAGACGATGAGACAGCGCCCGGCACCGCCTACGGACGCTCGAAGCTCGACGCCGAGCAGGCCGTGGCCGACGCGGGTGGACTCGTCGTCCGCACGAGCTGGGTGTTCGGGCCCGAGGGCAGGAACTTCGTCTCCGCGATCGCCGCCCGCCTCGGCCGCGGCGAGCCGCTCCGCGTCGTTTCCGACCAGATCGGTTGCCCGACGTACGCGCCCTACCTCGCTCGCGCTCTCGTCGATCTCCAGGCGGCCGGCGCCGCCGGCATCGTCCACTACTGCAACGTACCCGCCACCTCCTGGCACGGCTTCGCGATCGCCATCGTCGGCGCCCTCGGCCTGAACGCCGACGTGGCGCAGGTCGCGACCGCCGACCTGCCCCGTCCCGCCGTCCGGCCGGCCTACTCGGTGCTTGATGTGGCCCGTTTCGAGTCCATCACCAACCGGCGGGTCGAGGAGTGGGCCGCAGGCCTCGACGACTACTTCGAGCGACTCGGACAGGGCAAGGCGGAGACGTGAAGCGCGTCCTGGTCACCGGCGCCGAGGGGTTCGTCGGCGGCCGCCTGGTGCCGCGACTGGTCGCACGGGGGGCCGCCGTCATCGCCTGCCATGCGCCGGGGACGGCCATCGCCAGCGACGGTGACACCGGCGCACGCGCCCCTGTCGAGCACATCGCCCTCGACATTCGCGACCGCGACGCGGTCGACCGCGTGTTCAGGGCTACGGCGCCGGACGCGGTCGTCCACCTGGCGGGCCTGTCCGACGTGATGGCTTCCTGGCGGCGGATCGACGACTACTACCGGGCCAACGTGGAGGGCTCCGAGCATGTCGTCTCCGTGGCCCGCGCCCTGTCCGAAACGTGCCGCCTGGTCATCGCCTCGAGCGCCGAGGTCTACGGCCCGGTGCCGGAAGCGGAACTGCCGGTGTCCGAGACCCGCGGCCCCGAACCGGGCTCGCCCTACGCCCTGACCAAGGCCGCGGTCGAACGGCTGAGCCTTCCCCTGGGCGCCATCGTGGTCCGTTCCTTCAACCTGATCGGGCCGGGGCAGGGCGCCAACTTCGCGCTCCCGTCGTTCGCGACCCAGCTCGCGGCGATCGAAGCGGGCCGCGAAGAACCCGTGCTTCACGTCGGCAACCTGACCCCGCGGCGGGACTTCGTCCATGTCGACGACGGCGCCGACGCCTACGCGCTCCTGGTCGAGCACGGCGAACCGGCCAGCGTCTACAACGTCGCCTCCGGGGAAGCGATCGAACTCGAGGCGGCCCTCAGGCGGCTCATCCGGCTGAGCGGCCTGGAGGTCGAGATCCGGCAGGACCCGGACCGTATGAGACCCGCGGACGTTCCCGTGATGTGCGGCGACGCCAGCCGGCTACGCGCCCTGGGCTGGCGTCCGAAGCGCAGCTTCGATCAGGCCCTCGAGGCGATCTGGGAGGACGCCCTCCGCAGGCTGGGTGCGCGGGTCTTCTGACCCGCTGCCGCCGAAGGCGGCCAGAAACGCGCGCCGCGAAGCGGCGACCATCCTGCGGCGCTAGTCCTCGGCGTGCTTGCGTTCCAGGGCGAGCAGATGCGCCTTGCGCTTCTCGCCGCCGATGTAGGACCCGGGACCGCTCCGCCGCGGCACCACCCGGTGGCACGGAACGAGGATCGGCAACGG
Source organism: Candidatus Multivorans sp. (assembly GCA_965220845.1). Lineage (GTDB taxonomy): Bacteria > Acidobacteriota > Thermoanaerobaculia > Multivoradales > Multivoraceae > Multivorans. The sequence continues at coordinate 225,589 of CBDCRA010000005.1, read as the reverse complement.
GTTGGCCATCAACCTGGAACGGATCAGGCGGTAGGCGCCCGCCTGGCCGGATGAGGTGGCCACGTTGCGGTACGTGCGCGTACTCCCGTAGGGAATCCGGGCCGTCTCCTCAAAGATGCGCCGGGACAGGGCATCGATCCCGGTCCGATCGAGGTCGTAAGGCAGATCGAGGTTCCGCCGGGCACCGGCGAAGTACTCCGAGAGGCGACCCAGAGCCTCGTCCACGAAGTCGGTTGTTTCCACCGATCCCAGGGAAGTGAACAGCGCCTTCTCCGCGCCCTTCGGCGCGATGACCAACCGGGTGATCAGTCGACCGATGAACTCCAGTCCCAGAGAACCGAGCGGCGAGGCAACCAGCACTCGCAGGGGCTCGGCGCCGCGCGGCGCGGGCCAGGCGGGCGCACCGGCGCGCGCCCCGGCACGGCTCGCGAGTTCATGCACCACGGGAGTCATGGTAGCATGGCTACTTTTCTATGTCGACGCGAGGCGAAGGTTCACTTCTCCCGGCAGGAGTTCACTCCTCCCGGAGCACGATGCGCAGGGCCACGTCCTCTCCTCGCGCGGCTTCGAACGCCCGCACTTCGGCCACGTAGCCGGGACGCGTCACCTCCAGCCGGTGGGCGCCCGGATCGACGATCAGCGCCGAGTGGAGGCTCGCCAGATCCGCACCGCTCCCCAGCAGGCGACCGTCCAGGTAGACGACGGCGTCGGCGGGTTCGACGTCCACCCGCAGCCGGGCCGGATCCTGCCGCTGGTCCTGCTCGATCGGACGGCCGCGGTTCTCGACCCTCCACGACTCGCCTTCCGGCGTCGCGGGCGCCGGGGCCGGCCTCGGCGGCGCGGGCCGCGGCGGTTCCGCGGTCCCCGGGACGAGGTCCTCGTCGATCCGGATGACCACACCCGGTTGCACCCGGATCCGGCGCTCCAGGGTCTCGTAGCCCTCCATGTAGATCGCGAGCCGGTAGCTGCCGTCGCGCAACCAGAGGTAGCGCGGGAAGCCGTCGAAGCCGTCGACCCGACCGACCAGCTCGCCGTCGATGTAGACGGAGGCCTTCTTGGGCCGGGTGTTGATGTCGAGCGCACCCGCGTCCGCGTAGCCGACCGGACCGGAACCCCAGCCGTACGGTCCGTAGCCGTAGGAGTAGGGCGACCAGGCGTAGGGCCAGAATGGACCGAGACCGCCGTACCATCCAAAGGAGCCGTAGTACGGCCGCACGTAGGTCCGGGAACGGCGGCCCTTGCGGTCGCCGCCTCCGCGGCGATCCCGATCGCCAGCCTCGACCGCGACCGGCGCCTGTACGGCGAGGGCTTGAACGACCGGAGCAGTTCCGGCAGCCCCGGCGACCGCTTCCGCGCCGCCCGGCAGGCCGAGACCCATCATGCCGGCCAGCGGCAGCGCCATTCCCATCGCGACCCGCGCCCTCGAACTCACGACGCACCTCCCCGGTCCAGGCCGACGCCCTCGGACCAGCCGTTTCTGAGACCTTCCAGATAGTGATGTCGCATCGTGTTCTCCCACAGCCGGGGCAGTCTGACAGGAAGTCCCTGCAACGTCCGCGCCAGTCGTTCCTGCAGCCACTGGCCAGCCCGGTCGAGAACGCCGCCGACCGGAGGCGGCTCGCCGTCGTGGAACCCCAGGAAGGGGCCGAGCTGTTCATGCCGCCGGAAGAAGACGACCGCGGAGTACCCGGCGCGGTACTGCCGCTTCGCGAACCGCCGAAGACCGGTCGGGTGGTCGTGAGCGACCCGGGCCTTCGGCCGGTAGAGGAGGCGCAAGCCGCGTGCGGCCAGGCGGTATCCAGCTTCGATGTCCTCCCAGGCAGCGAACGGAAACGCCGGATCGAAGGGCTCCGCCGCCATCGCTTCGCGATCGATCGAGAGGTTCGACGTGTAGAAGAAGTTGAACGGCACGTCGTCCTCGTTCTCGATCAGGGCGAATCCGAACTGCAGTCCGTTCTCGTTGATGTAGTCGAGGAACGGCGTGCGCCGCATCCGCTCGTGCCAGTCGGTGCGGCCGATGACGCCGACACAACCGCCCTCGGCGCGAATCGACCGCGCCAGGGCGTCGTGCTGGGCCCTGTGGTGGGCTGCCAGCCATCCCGGTGCGGGGACGGTGTCGTCCCCAAGGAAGGCCACCCACCGGCCGCGGGCCGCCGCGACGCCGCGGTTTCGGGCCACGGCGGGTCCCTGGTTCTCCTGATGAAGGATCCGCAACTCCGGCTCGCGGCCGTTCCTGCCCGCGGCGCGTTCATCGAGCCAGGACGCGGTGCCGTCCGTGCTGCCGTCGTTGACCACGAGGACCTCGAATCGCGGCCCCTCCTGATCGCCCAGGGCCTCGAGAACCTCCTTCAGGGCCCCCAGACGGTTGAAGGTGGGAATGACGACGGTCCAGTCCGGCGATCCGGTCACCGTTCCACCTCCATCACGTCGTCCAGCATCCGGCGAACCGGCGCCAGGTCCTCCGGCCACAGGGACTCGAAGCCTGCGCTAGCGAACAGTTCTTCGTCGCCGGGATAGGTCGGCACCACGTACAGCGGAAAGCGCTCCAGGATCTCGCGGTCGGACCGCCGCCGCCGGGCCTGCACCTGGCGCCGCCGTTCCGAGGCGCCGTCCAGGCCGCGGACGATCGCCGACAGTGCCCGCACCTGAGCCACGGTCTGGTCATCGACGACGGCCGGCGCCCCGGCGGGCACGCCGCCCAGACGGCGGGCGAGCCTTCTCAGGCGGGTCCGCAGGGCAACGATGTCGCGCGCCCGCTGCCAGAGACCGCGCGGTGCCGCGCTCGGGTTGGTCCGCGGCGCCGCGCCCCGGTCGCCGGCGGCAGCCTCGCTCGCCTCCCCGGCCGTGCGGAAGGGATCAAGCGCCAGTACGTCGCCGTTCGGATTGCAGCGGGCGAGCAGGTGCTGCGTACGGGCGAGCAGCGTCAACTGGACCGCCGGCATCAGTTGCGGCCAGAGCTCGGCGTCGTAGTTCTTGAAGGCGGTGAAGTAGGCGTTGCGCTCGAACAGCAGGCCCCGGTTGGCGTTGCCCAGCAGGTCGCTGGTCGCCTTGGAACGGTGGCGGACGACGGCCCGCGGCGCCGACAGCACCCGTTCGCCCCCCGACCAGAACCGCCACCCGAGATCGACGTCCTCGAGGTACGCGAAGTAGCTCTCGTCGAAGCCCCCGGCCGCACGAAAAGCGTCGCGGCGCGCGATCATGTTGCCGCCGCAGGGAAAGAGCAGCTCGGTGCCTTCGGCCGGGATCTCCACCTCCTCCAGGAGGCGACCGTAGTCGAGCTGGAAGGCGTGACCGTCGAAGGCCATGACGCCGCGTCCGAAGTCCAGGTGCTCCCCCTCCCAGTCAACGATGCAGCCGGACAGGGCGGCCACATCCGGAGGCGACGCCCGCAACGCCGCGACGAGTTCGGCCAGCCAGTCCGGCCGCGGCCGCGTGTCGTTGTTGACCAGCACCAGCGCGTCGGCCGAACTGCGCTCCGCGAGCCGGTTGTTCGCGGCGGAGAAGCCGAGGTTGACCGGATGTTCGACGACTTCGACCTCCGGGTGTTCGGCGCCGACCCAGGCCGCCGTCCCGTCCGTCGACCCGTTGTCGAACAGCCGGATCCCTACCGTGGCGCCGGGATCGCGTTGCGACGCGAGCGCCGGCAGCAGCGTCTCCAGGTGCCGGCGACCGTTCCAGCTCACCACGAGGATGTCGACGCTGTCTACCCGCGGGCCATCGCCGCCTCCGCCGGCACCCCGGTCGCTCATGGTCCGCCTGCCGGGAGCGAGCCAGCCAACCGGCGCCGCAGCCAGCGCCGCAGGCGGAATCCCGGTTCGTCGGCCGGCGCCGCCGTCTCCGGCCGGAACGCAAACCCGGCCTTGGTCGGATCGACGCGCGGCGACGAAAGGAAGGCTGTCAGCGGGGCCAGCGTGCGCTCCCAGGAGTAGTCGACGAGCGTCCGCTCCCGGCCGCGGCGCGCCCGCTCTTCGACCTTGCCGCCGCCCGCCACCAGTTCGGCGAGGCCGGCGCGGAGCCCCTCGACGTCGCCGCAGGGAAGAACGAGCCCCGCGTCCCACTCCCGCAGCAGCCGCGGCACGGTTCCGCCCTCGGTCGTGAGCACCGGACAGCCGACGGCGAGCGCGTCGAGGAACCGGGTGCGCAGCGACAGGTCGGTCTCCAGCCCGGGCCGGTGGCAGGCGGCCAGCGCGTCGACGTCCCGTAACAGGTCGTAGCGGCGTTCGAAGGGCACCCAGTCGAGAAAGCCGATGCGATTCGGATCTTCCCTCCGGCTGCGCGCCTCCACCTCCGCCAGCACCCGCTGAGGCGCCTGGGCCCCGGGTGGCTGCCGCACAAAGAGAAGTCTCGCGTTCGGGTCTGGCAGGCCGGCGAACGCCTCGAGCAGGGGCTCCGGGTCGTACCAGTCGTACAGCCCGCCGAACAGCACGCGGCGCTCGCCGTCCGCCCGCGGCGCCAACAGCGGCCGGTGTTCGGGCAGCGGATCCGGCACGCCCAGCGGCGCCTCGGCAATCAGGCCGGAAAGCTCCGGATCGTCCCGGTAGCGATGCGGGTTCACCCGTCCGAGAGCGGTCAGAAAGCCGAGATAGTAGGCGCGCTGCTCCGGCGAGGAACAGAGGAAGAAGTCGCCGCGGGACAGTTGGTGGATCCAGCTCCGGTGATCGTTGCGGTATGGATCGAGCCCCAGGGTCTCTAGATGGGTCAGGTTCTCCACGAGGAAGGGATCGTAGAGATCGATCACCGTCGGCAGATCGGGCAACTCGTGGAGCACGTCGTTCGCCAACTGACCCTGGGCGACGGCCGCGTCGCAGTCCCTCAACAACTCCGGCAGCGGCGCGGAGTCGAACCGACGCGCCTCCACCGAACCGGCCGGCACGTCCGGGGGCTCGCCCGTGCGCCAGGGCGAAACCAGGGAGACCTCGAAGCCGAAGTCCGGCAACCGCCGCGCCATCTCCAGGTAGCGGATGCCGATGCCGGCCGCGCGCTCCCCGAGCGCCTCGCTGCAGACCAGACCGACCCGGGTCACCGGCGTTCTCCCGCGGTCGCCCTCACCCGGAACCGCGCAGGGATTGCAGGGTTTCGTGCAGCCGCCAGGCCCGAGTGGCCTTCATCTTCTCGATCTCGGCCATGAGATCGCGTTCACGGTCGTGAAGACGCTCGACCTCCGCCCCGCGGGTCCGGTTCGAGGCCTGGACGAGTTCGAGCTCCCCTTGCGTCTCGCGCAGCATCGCCCGCGTTTCGCGCAGTGTCGCCCGCGTTTCGCGCAGCATCGCGCGCGCCGCCTCGGCCGCCAGCACCGCTTCGCGCCGCATCCGGATCACGGCGCCCGCCAACACGTCCGGCTCGAGTTCATCCGCATACTTGGCCATTACCCGGGCCTTCAACGCCTCGAAGTCCTGTCGTTCGGCGGCCGCTCCACCCAGGGCGTGCCCTCCGGACGACCTGCCGTCGCTCCCACCCAGGAAGTGCCGGTACTCACACGTCGTCCGCGACAGGTGAACGAAGGTCGACCACCGCGACAGTCGGATCAACAGGTCCCAGTCCTCGAACGCCGGCAGCCCGAGATCGAACGAACCGGCCCGCTCCAGGGCCTCCCTGGTCATCAACACCGTGTGAAAGGGAATGTAGTTGTCGAGGAGGAGGATCCCCCGATCGAAGTCCCGGCTGTACGGCAGGCCCCGGCTCGACTCTCTCCAGCCGTCAGCGCTCGGCTCGTAGCTGACCACGGCGGCGTCGCTGTAGGCGACGTCGACATCGCCTCGAAGCATGGCGGTCAGGCTCTCCAGGTGTTCGGGCGCCAACAGGTCGTCGTCGTCCAGAAACCCGATGCAGTCGCCGGTTGCCGCCTCGACGCCGGACTGCGCCGCCGCGGCGCGCCCTCGGTTGCTCTCGTGGTCGACGAGACGCAGCGCGAAGGGGAAATCCTCCGACACCTCGGGCCGGCGGCCCCCGTCGTTCACCAGCACCGCCTCGACGTTCCGGTAGGTGCTCCGCGCCAGGCTCTCCAAAGCCTCGGCCAGCCGGCGCGGCCGGTTGAACGTTCGCACCACGATCGAGACGCGGCGGGGCGAATCCACTTCGACCAGCGCCGGCGCTCCGCCCAGATGGGCTATCAGTTGGGCCGGACTCCGGGTCGTGAAGTCGCTGGCCTTCAACTGGCAGTATCCCTCGACGAACCGGCAGTCCCGCGGCAGGCTGTGCGCTCGGAAACGCCGCAGGCCAAGGCACGATTCGAGGTAGTCGTGCCGCTCCTGCTGGCTCCGATAGTGGGACATCGCCGCGGAAATCCCGTCGACCTCGGCCGAGACGTCCACCAGGAGATCCGGGTAGAAGGGGTGGTTGACCTCGTAACAGAGGATCTGGATCGACAGGCTCTCGAGCGAGGAGTCGTCCGGCAACGCCGCCAAAGAACTCCCATCCGCCCCTTGCAGGCGGTGGGCGATCAACGCCTCGTGAAGGGCTCGGAACGTGGCCTGGTGATCCGTCGTCACTTCGAGCGGCGAAGGGACGAGGACCAGATCCGGCTGGATGTCGTCGAGCAAGGCCCCGATCTGCCCGGTGAGTTCGCCCATCGAAGAGACCAGGCCACCGTCCGGAAGGCTCTCCCGATGGCCGACGTGCTCGACGCGGGCAACGCCGAGGTCCGCGGCGGCCGCCTCCGATTCGACCCGCCGCAACGCCGAGTACTGCTCTCCGCTCAGTCCTTCCGGCGGTCCTTCGGCGCCTCCCGATCCGTCGCTCAGGAAGGCGCACACGATTTCCGCATCGCTGGCGGCGAGCTGCAACAGCAGCCCGCCGCAGCCGAGCACCTCGTCGTCGTAGTGGGGCGCCAGCACGAGAACCCGCCGGGCGACCACCGAGCCCGGCACGGTCGGCGGCTGCGGCCGCTCGCGTCTCGTCATGGCGCCGATCCTCGCACGTCCGTATTCTGGCGCAAGCCGTCCCGCGGGCTCTTATAGGCTGCGCGCCCGATGCTGCAGCGCAAACGACCCCTCGTCGCCGGCGTGCTGCGACGCGTCCTTTCCGACGTCTTCGGGATCGACCACGATCCGGTGGTCGAAGTACCGCCGCAGCGTCGCCTGGGCGACCTCGCGAGTCCCTGCGCCCTGCACCTCGCGCGCGAGCTGCGCCAGGCGCCGCGGGCGATCGCGGAGCGCCTCGTCGAGCGTCTCGAGCTGCCGGAGGGTTTCGAGCGGGTGACGGTCGAAGGCCCGGGCTACGTGAACTTCCACTTCGCCAGGAGTCGGTTCGCGGCCGTGATGATCGACGCGGTTCCCGTGACGGAGTCCGGGGCCACCGACGCGCCGGCCAAGGTGATCGTCGAGCACACGAACATCAATCCGAACAAGGCGGCGCACATCGGCCACCTGCGGAACGCCGTCCTGGGCGATGTGCTGGCGCGGGCGCTCCGCGGTCTCGGCCACAAGACCGAAGTCCAGAACTACATCGACGACACCGGGGTCCAGGTGGCAGACGTGGTGGTCGGTTTCCTCGATCTCCGCGATTGCTCCGTCGCCGACATCGAGGCCCTTCCCGAGCCCTTCGACTACATCTGCTGGGACCTCTACAGCGAGGTAGGCCGCTGGTACGAAGGCGACCCGAAGCGGCTCGAACTCCGCCGGCGCACCCTTCACGCACTGGAAGCGGGAGAGGGCCGCCGGGCCGAGGCCGGCCGGCTGATCGCCCGGCGGATCGTCGCGCGGCATCTCGCCACGATGGCGCGCATCGGCGTCGACTACGACCTCCTTACCCACGAGAGCGAGATCCTCCGTCTCGATTTCTTCGTCGCGGCCTTCGAACAGTTGAAGGAGACCGGCGCCGTCCGTTTCGAAGAGAGCGGCAAGAACGCCGGCTGCTGGGTCATGCCGCTGGCCGACAGCGAGGAGTTCCAGGGTCTTGAGGATCCCGACAAGGTGATCGTCCGCTCCGACGGCACGGTGACCTACGTCGGCAAGGACATCGCCTACCAGCTCTGGAAGTTCGGCCTGCTGGGCCGCGACTTCGAGTACGCCCCCTTCCGGGATGGACCCCGCCGCGGCAGTCCTCTCTGGAAGACCGGGCCGGCGGAACCGGATGCCGGCGACGGCGGCGCGGAGCGGAGGCCCGACTTCGGAAGGGGCGCCCGCGTGATCAACGTGATCGACGCGCGCCAGGCCTACTTGCAGCGCATCGTCCGCGCCGGCCTGGAAGCGCTCGGACACGACGGCGAGGCCCGGGACAGCATCCACTTCGCCTACGAGATGGTCTCCCTGTCGGCGAAGACCGCCGAGCGCCTCGGATTCTCCGGCGGCTCGCAGCTCGAGATGTCCGGCCGGAAGGGCATCGGCGTCAAGGCGGACGACCTGCTCGATCAGCTCGAAGCAAAGAGCAGGGGCGAGATCCTGGAGCGGCGCGCCGCCGACGGTGACGGGGAAGCCGGCGAAGAGGTCGACCTCCTGGCGCGCCAGATCGCCGTCGCCGCGCTGCGCTTCTTCATGGCCCGCGCCACGACCACCCGGGTGATCGCCTTCGACATCGACGACGCCACCTCGTTCGAGGGCGAGTCAGGCCCCTATCTCCAGTACTCCATCGTGCGCGCCAGGAACATCCGCCGACGCCTGCGCGAAGAAGGGCTGGCGCAGGAGGTCCCCGGGCGCCGCGTCGCGACGCTGCCCGCCGGCGTCTGGTCCGACGACCTCTGGGACCTCGTGCTGTTCGCATCGCAGTGCCAGGAAGTCGTCGAGCGGGCGGCGGCGACGCTCGAGCTCTCCCTCATCGCCCGGCACGCCGTCGACCTGGCGCAGAAGTTCCACGCGATCTACCACCGTCATCCCATCCTGCACGAACAGGACGCGGACCTCCGGGACGCGCGCCTCGCGGTAACCCAGGTCTTCGAGCGGTCGCTCGAAGCGCTCGCGGAGATTCTGGGCGTGCCACTGCCCGAACGGATGTAAACGCAGGCTCCGGACTGGTCCCTCCCGCGATCAGAGATCCGCAGGAAACCTCAGAAGCGGCTCGTCGGAACCGAATCCGAGGTCGACCTCGAACTCCACGCGCCCCCCCGGCACGAGCACACTCTCGGCGCCAGCGCTTGCGGCGAGCACTCCCGCGCAGGCGTTCACATAGAGCCCATAGCCGACGGCCGCCGATCGGACAACCCGGTAGCGACCAGCGGAAAGTCCCGACAGTTCGATGCGGTCGACCGCACTGCCAGTCGCCAGGTCCGCCCCCGCCCCGCCGGCAAAGCTGCTCCAGGCGATCAGGTCGCGTAGCGAAAGTATGCCTCCGTGCGGCGTCACGAAAACGGGCTCGGAGGCATCTTCCGGACGATTACCGTCAGTGTCGCGCAGCACTACCGTGCCGACCGGTTCGTCCATCAAGTCGATTCGCAGAACGGGCACGCCCGGCGGTGGGAGCGAAACGCAACCCGACCACAGCAGATGGGGCGGCGCCTCGACGACCACCGAAGCCGGTCCCGCGCCGTCGCGAGGAACGAAGACGCTTGTTCTCCCCGAGCCGTCCGTCGAACCATAGCCAGCGCCGACGGCCCCCGATCGGCTTCGCGCAATGACCTCGACCATCGCAGCGGGCAACGGGGTTCCCGCTCTCGTCAAGAGCAGGTCGAGTGGGTCGGCAGGTTGAAGGTGCAGGCGCACTGTCCGAACGTCGTCGACTACCCAATCCTCCAGCGGGGAGGAGAGAACCTCGGCCCTTCCCTCCGCGAATCCGTCGAGCCAGGCCAACAGGCGGTAACGGCCCTCCTCGACTCCGTCGAACGCGAAACGGCCCTCCTGATCGGACACGATCGGCAGAGAAACGAAGGCGTCCAGATCGTCATCGTCATTTCCTCCCCCCTCGTCCGCTCTCTCGATGCGCACGGCGACGTCAGGGAGCGGTTCCAGCGTCGAACGGTCGAGGACAACGCCGCGTACCGTTCGGTCGCCCAAGTCGAACCGCAGTCTCAGGACGTCCCCGTCCGCAACCGCACGGACCTTGAACATTCGGCGGAGTCCGCCGGCCGTTTCCACGGCAGCGGCGACGACATCGCCGGGCGGCCGCGGCATCTGGCCGCGGAACTCGCCTTGCTCGTTCGTGACGAACGGTAGGCGGTCGCCAACCCCGCGGCTGAGCGCCACCTCTGCCTGAACGCCGTCGCCGCCAAGACGCACCTGACCGCGCACCTCCACGAAGTCCAGATCGATGGCCACGGTTTCGTTGCCCGCCAATCGCCTGAGCTCCGAATGAAGCACGTCGCCGTCAGGAGTCCGCAGCTTCAGAAGGTACGAGCCCGTCCCCAAACGGAGGGTCGCGATGCCGCTGGGGTCCGCCTCGGCCATCAGGGGCACCGCAGCTTGATCGAGTCTCTGCAAGGTAACTCGCCACCTTCCGGTGCTGGGTGCCTGCGGCGAGATGAAGACCCGAACCTCGGCAAACTCGCTCAGGACGACTTCCGCAAGCCGCGTTTCGGCGTCGGACGCCAGCCGGAGGCCGACGATCCGTGTCGGCGGCCGACCCTCGCTCTCAACGATCAGGGAGTAGTACTCACCGTCAAGCCCCACGATCTGCGCAAAGCCGTCTTCGTTCGTGACGGCCCGCGCCGCCACTGCGGCGCTCCCATCCTCCGCGGGCGGCGGGTACGGCTCGGCCCTCACCTTGGCGCCGGCGACGGGCAGGCCCGAATTCTCTTCCAGCGCATGGAGTGACACCGAGGATCCCCTGACAAGCCGCAGCGGTTCGAGTTGCCTCATCCCAGCCTCGATGTCCCGGTCGAAGAGATAGCGAGGCGCCCAACCCTCCACCGCTATCCGATAGTCGGTACGGCCAGCCGGTCCGCGCCAACGGAGGAGGTTCCCGTCCAGAGTGCCAGCTTCCACGAAGTGGAGCGTTCCCGACTCCACTTCGAGCCAGCCCTCGACCGATGGAGGAGTTCCACCTCCGAGGCTCTCACCGGAAGGCAGAACGAGAGGCACGGCGACGTCAGCCAACGCATAGGCGGTCAGATTGACGACCTGAACGGCTGGCGCCTCGCCGTCGACGACACTCGCCATCGAAGTATCAACACCAACCCGTGGACACCAGGTCAGCGAACTGCGACAGGAAACGTACTCAAGGCCCTCAACCGCGGCGCGGACGGACACCTCTCCCGGCGCGCCCAGTTCTCGCAGCATTCCGCCGTCCCCATCCACGGAGACCAGCGTGATCGTAGCTGCTGCTTCCGGCGCCAGATGCCCCGTCGCGACCGACACGGCGACCTCCGCCGCCGGAAGAGTGCCCGGTATACTCAGGACTGGGATCAGGATCGCGGACCTGATCGGAATCCTAACGGAATCGAGTCTCAGTTCAGGGGCCCACCATCGCCGCCAAGTGCCGTCCCGCTGGCGCGACTTGCCGAATCCCGCTTCCGCTCTCCCAAGGCGACTTGCAACCTGCCAAGCTAGGCTGCCCGTTGGGTATCGCACAGGTTGCGATAACGGTTCGCGCCGGGATGCAAGCGCCGGTCGGACGCAGCGTCGGATCCCCGTCGCGGTCGTGCATTGCCTCCGCAAGGGTCATAGTCGGTCGCGTCGTCAGAGTCGATTGCGCCGTCAGAGGGGATTCCTCCTCGGGCTCCCCCGAACCCGGAGCGGGGTTGTAAGCGGGGCCAGAGCCACACCCGCCGACCGGGTAGCACCCGCCGGGTCCGAAGCCACAGTCCCACCCGCCCATGTGAGGAGTGCCGAAGCAATGGCCTGAGCGAGTACAGCGCACGCAATCTGCTGCCTCCACCGTGGCGCTTGCCAAGAACAACTCCATCCCTGCGATTCCAAGGAGTGCAACAAGAAAAGGGCTCAATCGTCTCAACTTTCTTCCTCCGGCTTTTTTTGGGGGGGGGGGGGGGGGGGGGGGGGTGAGCAGGACGCTAGTTTCTACGGGAGCCATAGTCAAGTCTCTGTACTGGCTCAGTTGAGACTCAAGCCGCAACCTACGGTCGGCAGAGCCGAAGCGAGGAAGGCCCAGAGACCAACCCTGCCCGTGCTGGAGACAGTGCCTCCGGCGCCCCTACTCCGGCGGCCAGACCGTAGAGAAACAGAGAGCGCATCCCTGCGGGCTGCAGTGCTACGAAGACCACGAAGACTCCCAACTGAAGGCTGGTCAGGCCAGCAGTCACCCGTGTCGCCGACGACAGGTGGAATCGGCAGAGAGGCCCCCCGCTCACCGCTATGCGCGCACGGCTCAGTCCATCTGCTTGCGCAGCACCGTCGGGATGTCGTAGTCGTCGACATTCCTCCAGTTCGGTCCGTAACCGCCCGGATCGATCTTGTGGTGCTCGGCCAGGACGCGATCCCGGAACTCGGCCTTGCCGCCTTCCTCCTTGCCGGCCTCCTCGCCCGCGGGAACGGCCTCGGCCAACTTCGGATCGGCCGGCGCGGCCGCTCCGGCCTCGGCGGCCATGACGTCGGGGCCCTCGCCTGGCTGCGGGTCCTCGGAGAATCCGGTGGCGATCACCGTCACCTTCACCTCTTCGTCCATCGTTGCGTCGACCACGAGACCCGAGATGATCGTCGCGTCCGGATCGACCGCGTCGGAGATCGTGCTGGCCGCTTCCGCCACTTCGTGGAGGGTCAGCGAATCGCCGCCGGTGATGTTGATCAGGCAACCCTTGGCGCCCTGGATCGAGTCATCCTCGAGCAGGGGCGACGACACGGCCCTCTGCGCCGCTTCGAGAGCCCGGCTCTCGCCCGACGCCACGCCCGTGCCCATCACGGCGATGCCCTGGCCGCACATGATCGCCCGCACGTCGGCGAAGTCCGCGTTCACCTCGCCCGGCATCGTGATCAGGTCGCTGATGCCCTGAACCGACTGCCGCAGGACGTCGTCCGCGGTCACGAAGGCGTCGGCAAGAGACGTGCCGCGGTCCACGAAGCTCAACAGCCGCTCGTTCGGGATCGCGATCACGGTGTCGACCGCCTTGTGCAGTTCCTCGAGCCCGCGTTCCGCCAGCAGCATCCGCCGCCGGCCCTCGAACGCGAAGGGCTTCGTGACCACGGCAACCGTCAGGGCGCCGACTTCGGCCGAGAGGGAGCCGATGATGGGCGCCGCGCCGGTGCCCGTGCCGCCGCCAAGGCCGGCCGCGAGGAAGACCATGTCCGCCCCGTTCAGCATGTCCAGGAGCTTGTCCGTGTCCTCGAGCGCCGAGTTGCGGCCGACCTCCGGATCGGCGCCGGCGCCCAGGCCGCGGGTGATCTTTCGCCCGAGCTGCAGCTTCGTCGGCGCTTCGCAGCGGCGCAAAGCCTGCAAGTCGGTGTTGGCGGCAATGAACTCGATGCCGCCCAGATTGGCGGCGATCATCCGGTTGACGGCGTTTCCGCCGGCGCCGCCTACCCCGACCACCACGATCTTCGCTGGTCCGAAGCTCTCCTCGGACGAAACCTCGTCGTCGTTCGTCGGCTTGACCTCGGTCGGTTGCTGCTCTTCCATCAGAATCATGGTTCCCTCCATTTCGAACCCTTGGTTCATCAAACTCGAATCAGACAAGGCCGCTGAACATCTGGCGCAGATGGCCCATCACCGAGCGCACGCCGCCCAGAGAGCGGCGGCGCGCAATGGGCAGGCGAGCCTCCTCGGAGGCGACCGCATAGCGAAGAAGGCCCGCGGCCGTAGCCCAGGTCGGGTCGGTGAGACCTTCGATCTCGCTGACCAGACCGAGCGGCACTCCGTAACGAACGTCGCAGGAGAAGACCTGCTGGGCCAGTTCGGGCAGGCCGAGCAGCTTCGAACCGCCCCCGCTCAGGACGAGTCCTCCGCGAAGCCGGTCGGCGCAGCCGGCTTTCTCCAGTTCGGCCTGAATCATGTGGAACATCTCCTCGGCGCGCGCCTGCAGGATCTCGGCGAGGTCCCTGCGCGCGATCGTCTTGCTGCTGCCGCCCGCGACGTTCGGCACCACCAGGCCGTCGTTGCCGTCGACCAGGCCGACCAGGCAGCAGCCGTCCCGCAGCTTGAGCGTCTCGGCGCCGGCGAACGACGTCCGGAGCACGGAAGCCAGGTCGGCCGTGAAGTGACTGGCGCCGAACGGAAGGACTCCGCTGTGCTGCACTTCGGCGTGCTGGAAGAAGGCGAAGCCGCAGGTTCCGGACCCGATGTCCAGCAACAGGACGCCCAGTTGGCGCTCGTCGGGAAGAAGGACCGCTTCCGCGGTGGCGAGCGGTTCGAAGACGATCTCCCGGGCCTCCACGCCGGCGCGGTTCAGGCATCGGACCAGCGTCCTGGTTCGTGGAGCGTGGCACATGACCAGGTGAACCTTGGCTTCCAGCCGGCTGCCGAGCATCCCGTGCGGATCCGCGATGCCGCCGTGGTCGTCGACCGCGAACTCCTGCGGAATCGCGTGCAGAATCTCCCGGTCGGGCGGTACCGGCACTCCCCGAGCAGCATTCAGAACCAGGTCGATATCCGCACGGGCGATCCCCCGGTCGCCGCAGTCGACGTGGGCGGTCCCGTGGCTGTTCGCCGACCGCAGATCGGAGCCGCCGATGCCGACGAAGGCGCGGGAGATCTCGACGCCCGCCATGGTCTCCGCCTCCTCGGTGGCGCGCTTGAGCGCGCTCACCGTCGCGTCGAGATGCACGATATGACCCCTCAGCGTCCCGCGGTTGGGCGCCCGCCCGACGCCGACGATCTCGAGGGCCGGTTCTCCGTCGACCTCGGTGCGCTCGGCGATCAGCACGGCGACCTTCGCCGAGCCCACGTCGATGGCGACCACATGCGTATCCGTCTTCGGCATCCTCTTCGTCCTCTTTCGCTATGAAGGGGCTTGAACTCCGTCCCCGGTGGCTGGAGCGTCCTCCGCGTCCGTTGCGATCCCCGCGCCCGACGCTTCCATCGACAGAACGATCCGATCCCTGAACCGCAGGTCCACGACTTCCGGATCGTTGTGTTCCGTGATCGCGCCGTGCAGCAGCTCGAACACCGAAGCCTTGGCCGTCAGATCGCTGCCGCGAACGAGCACGGTGGCCGGACGGCCGCTGCAGGCGAGCAGGTAGTCGTCCTCAACGATCCCGAAACTGATGACCTCCACCGCCCGCACCTGACGTCCCCACTCGAACGCCCTGACTTCGGTCGCCACGTCGAGCGCCCGTTTCAGCGTTCGAGCGAGAACCTCGCCCGGCACGTCCCTGGACGTGACACCGCCAGCGCCCGGATTCCGCGCCGGGCCTTTCCCCAGGCGATCTCCCGCCAGAGCGCTTTCGATCGACACGCTGACCAGATCGCCATCGCAGAGGTCGGGCGCCCGCTCGCAAGGCACGATCGTCCGGCCGTCCCGGTCGATCACCCATGCGCGGTCCCCGGCCGTGAACAGGGCCGCCGGTCGATGCTCCACCACCCGCACGGTGAGTTCGTTCGGAAGGCGCTTGACCAGTTCCGTCTCACGGATCCACGCGTCGTCGAGCCGTCGAGCAGCGAGGTCCAGGGAGAGCAGCGGCAGGTTCCGTCCCTCCAGCGGAGCAAGCCGGCTCCGCACCCACTCTTCGGAGATCCGCTCGGCCTCCTCGATCTGGATCTCGAGCTCGAGGTCGAACACCGGGGCCGTCGCCAGCCACACGCCGACCCCGACAACGGGCGCGATCCCGAGGAGGACCTTCCCCACGCCCAGCGCCAGCCAGACGACGGGCCGCGGCCGCCTGCGGCGCACGGGACGGCGAGCGCCCGACGGCCTGCGAGTCGCCCGCCGGCTCACGAAACGTCCCCCTCGCCGGCGGCGAGTCGATGCGCCAGCCGGTAGATGTCGCCAGCCCCCAGCGTGAAGATCAGGTCGCCTTCGCCGACCTGGGAACGAAGCCGGTCGGGCGCCGCCTGCCACGGTCCGCAGCCGCTGACGCTCGGATGACCGGCGCGAGCAGCGGCGGCCACCACCAGACCCGCGTCGACTCCCGGAATGGGCCGCTCGCGGGACGGATAGATGTCGGCGACCAGCACGTTGTCGGCGAGCAGCAGGGAGCGGCCGAAGTCCTCCGCCAGGTCCCTCGTGCGACTGAACAGGTGGGGCTGGAACACGGCGTGGATCCGGCCCGTCCGGGCGCCGTTCCCGCCGCCGGGACCGATCACCTCGCGGGCCGCCCTCAGCGTCGCCTCGACTTCGGTCGGATGATGCGCGTAGTCGTCGATCACCGTCGCACCGCGCCACTGCCCTACCCGCTCGAACCGCCGGTGGATGCCCCGGAAACCCGAAAGAGCCCTCGCCGCCGCCTTGAAGTCGAGGCCGACGGCCCGCGCCGCCGCCACCGCCGCGAGGGCGTTCAGGACGTTGTGACGCCCGGGCAACGGCAGTTCCAGGACACCGAGCGGGCCAAGATGGGCGTCGGCGACCTCGAAGCGGACACCCGCGCCGGTCGGCGACGCATCCAGCGCCCGGAGGTCGACCCCCGGATCGAAGCCGTAGGTGACGATCCGCCGGTCGGCGAGGCGCGGCAGCAGGTCCCGGACGTTCGGGTCGTCCGCGCAGGCGATCACCTGGCCGAAGAAGGGAACGCGGGCGGCGAAACGCGCGAAGGCATCCTGGATGTCGGCCAGATCGCGGTAGGTGTCGAGATGATCGACGTCGATGTTCGTGATCACCGCGACCACCGGCGCCAGATCGAGGAAACTCCGGTCGAACTCGTCCGCCTCGGCGACCAGGTAGTCGCTGCTCCCGTAGCGGGCGCCGGTGCCCGAAACGCGAAGGCGTCCGCCGACGATCACCGTGGGGTCGAGGCCGGCATCCGTCAGCACGCTGCCGATGAGCGAGGTCGTCGTCGTCTTGCCGTGGGTACCGGCCACGGCGACGCCGTACTTGAGCCGCATCAGTTCGGCGAGCATCTGGGCGCGGCGCACGACAGGCACTCCCCGCCGCCGGGCCGCCACGACTTCCTCGTTCCCGGCCGGAACCGCGGACGAGATGACCACCAGGTCGGCCCGATCGACGTTGTCCGCGCTGTGGCCGATGGCGACTCGAGCGCCGAGCGCCGCGAGCCGCTCGGTCGTTTCGCTCCCCTCCAGGTCGGAGCCGCTGACCTTCAGTTCGTAGTTCAGCAGGATCTCGGCGATTCCGCTCATGCCGGCGCCGCCGATGCCCACGAAATGGACCCGCTCGAGCCCCGCGGTGCGCAGGAACAGCAGCATCAGCCGGCCATCTCCCGACGCCCGGAGGTCCCGCGCTCCGCGATCTCGCACACCCGGGCGGCGATGTCGCTCGCCGCGTCGTGCCGGCTTAGGGCCCGAGCCGCCCCCGCCATCGCCATCAGACGCCCGCGATCCGCGATGAGCCGCGCGCAGCGGTCCGCCGCCGCTTCGCCCTGCAGGTCGTCCTGGTCGACCAGGATCGCGGCTCCCGCCTCGACCATCGCGCGGGCGTTCCCGCGCTGGTGCCCGGCGGCCATCGGCAGCGGGACGTAGACCGCCGGCCGGCCGGCGGCGGCGATCTCGGCCACGGTCACCGCGCCGGCGCGCGACACGATCAGGTCGTGCGCCTGCATCGCGCCGGCGGTGTCCCGGATGAAGCCGGTCACCGTCGAGGAGAGCGCCGGCGTCGCCACTTCCCGGTAGCGGTCGCGGGTCTCTTCGACCCAGGCCGGGCCGGACTGGTGCGTGACCTCGACCCGGCTCTGCCCGGCGGCACGGGCGAACAGACCCGGCAGAAGTCGGTTGAGCGCACTGGAACCCTGACTGCCGCCAAGCACCAGGACCCGAACGCGGTCGCCCGGAAGGCGCAGCTCCTCGATCTCCTGGAAGGCCCGCCGCACCGGCACGCCGACCAGCCGCGCCTCGCACAAGAGGCTCCCGGCTGCGGACTCGAAGGCGACGCCCGCCTCGGTCGCGAAACGCGACAGTCTCCGGTTGGCGGCGCCGCTCTCCGCGTTCGGTTCGAGCAGGTAGAGCCCGCAGCCATGGAGCCGGGCGGCCAGAGCCGCCGGCGCGCAGACATAGCCGCCCGTCGCGAACACGAGCGCCGCGCGGAACCGGCGCAGCAACGCGGTGGCGCGGAGGGTCGAGAGCAGGAGGACCGCCAGGGCAACCGCACGCTGCGCGCCACCGCGGTCGACGAACGGCCGGGCGGGGAGCGCCCTGAAGTCGACTCCGGCCGACGCCACCAGCCGTTCCTCGAGGCTGCCGCGGCGGCCGATCCAGGCAGCGTTCCAGCCGAGAGTCCGGAGCTCGTCGGCCACCGCCAGGCCGGGGAAGACGTGGCCGCCCGTGCCGCCGCCCGAGAAGACGACCGTGCCGCGGTGAGTGCCGGTGCTCATCCATGCTCCGAGACGCTCAACAGCAGACCGCAGGCGATGAGGGTCATGACGAGGGACGACCCCCCGTGCGACAGGAACGGCAGCGGCGTGCCGGTCACGGGCACCAGCCCGACCGTGACGCTGACGTTCACCAGGACCTGGATCAGGACCGCCGACGTCAGCCCCCAGGCAAGGAAGCGACCGAAGGCATCCGGAGCGCGGTGTCCGGCGACATAGCCGCGCCAGGCAAGCACCGAAAAGGCGGCCAGCACCGCGGCGGCGCCGAGCAGCCCGAGTTCCTCGCTGACGATCGAGAAGATGAAGTCGGAACTCGCGAGCGGCAGGAAGTAGAGCTTCTGGGCGCTCTCGCCCAGACCCTGGCCGGTCAGGCCGCCCGATCCGATCGCGATCAGGGACTGCAGAACCTGGAAGCCGTTCCCGGAGGGATCGTCCTCGGGCGAGAGAAAGCCGAGGAGACGTTCCCTGCGGTAGGGCTCCAACCAGATGAAGACAGCGAACAGCCCCGGCAGAACCACCATCGCGGGAACGATCCAGCGCCAGGAGAGGCCGGCAAGAAAAAGCACGACCCCGGCGATCCCCAGAATGAGCGCGGCACTGCCGAAGTCCGGCGCCTGAAGGACAAGCAGGGTGACCAACCCCACCGCGAGGCCGCACGGCACGAGCACGCGCGGCTGGCTGACCCCTTCCGGACAGCGGTGGATCTGGTAGGCGAGGAAGACGACGACCGCGATCTTGGCCAGCTCCGAAGGCTGGAAGGTCAGCGGTCCCACCGACAGCCAGCGGCTGCTGCCGTTGATCGGCGCCGCCGCAAGCACGACGACCAGCAGGACGAGCGACGCGCCGAGCCCGACGTAGGCCAGCCACGGCTTCGCCCAGCGCCGGTAGTCGATGCTCATGATGACCAGCATCGCCACCAGGCCGACGACGGCCGCCAGCAACTGGGTGACGAACTGACGCTTGAAGCCGCCGTCGGGATCGGGCGGGTTGGCCGAGTAGACCATCACCAGACCGCCCGCCACGAGCAAGACGACGACCGTGAACAGGACCTTGTCGATCGCGAGCTTCCTAGCCATGGCCGCCTTCCCTGCCGGCCGTCGCAAGCGCCCGCACCTGTTCCTCGAAGCGACGTCCGCGATCCGCGAAGTCCTCGAACTGGTCGAAGCTGGCGCAGGCCGGCGACAGCAGGACCGCCTGGCCCTCGCTCGCGGCCGCCGACGCCGCTTCGACCGCCCGTTCGAGCGTCCCGCACGGGCGGCACTCGGCAGCGCCGCGGAGCACCGAGGCGATGACCGGGGCCGCCTCGCCGATCAGGTACACGGCCGCCGCCCTGGCGCCGGCCACCGACGCCAGTTCGGCGAAGGCCGCGCCCTCGTCCTTCGCCCGGCCGCCGAGGATCAGGTGAACACTGCCCTCGCCGAACCCGGCCAGAGCCTTCATCGTCGCCGCCGGGTTCGTCGCCTTGGAGTCGTTGTAGTAGCGGACGCCGCCGACCGTGCCGACGAGACGCATCCGATGCGGCAGGCCCTCGAAGGCGCGCAGGGCGGGCGCAAAGTGGCTCGGGTCGGCGCCGACCGCCGCCGCGAGGAGGGCGGCCGCCATCGCGTTCTCCAGGTTATGCAACCCGTCGAGCGCCAGGTCGTCAAGCCGGAACAGCTCTCGCCGGAACTCCGGCCCCACCTCGATCACACGGTCGCGATCCAGGTAGCAGCCGTCCTCGACCTGTCGCAGCCGGGAGAAGAACCGGCGCCTCACGGCGGCCGGCGCGCCGTCGCGGCCGGCGCTCCAGCGGCGGGCCTCACCGTCGTCGGCGTTCACGACCGCGACGTCGCCGCCGGCCTGCCTGCCGAAGATGCGCGCCTTCGCGGCGGCGTACTCGGAGACGTTCGCGTAGCGGTCGAGATGGTCGGGGCTGATGTTGAGCAGGGCCGCCGCACGTGGGCGGAAGCGGTCGATCGCCTCGAGCTGGAAGCTGGAGAGCTCCACCACGAACACGCGGTCCGGCGGGCCGTCAACCCGAGCGCAGAGCGGCGTGCCGATGTTGCCGCAGACCTCCACCGGATAGCCCGCCGCCTCGAGCAGCGCCCCGGTGAGCGCGGTCGTCGTGCTCTTGCCGTTGCTGCCCGTCACGCCGACCACGGTCGGCGAAGCCTCAGCCTCCAGGAGGCGCCAGGCGAGTTCGACTTCGGCCAGGATCGGAACGCGGGCCGAGCGGGCAGCCCGCAGCAGCGGACGGTCCGGCGGCACACCCGGACTCAGCACGATCGCGTCGAGGTCGGCCGGCAACTCCGCCCCTTCTTCGGCCAGAAGCTCGTCGACCCGCTCCGCTCGCAACAGCTCACCGGCTCCAGGAGGCAGGTCCTCGGCCGGACGGCCGTCAACCGCCACCACGCGGACGTTTCGGTCGGAGAGCGCCCGGGACGCCGCCACTCCCGACAGGCCGAGGCCGTAGACCAGCGCGCTTCCCCAGGCGGAAACCGGCGCCGCCATGGACATCCCGCTACGGCTCACTTCAACAGTCACCCGCTACCTCAACTTCAGGGTCGAGAGACCCAGGAACGCGAACAGGACGGCGAGGATCCAGAAGCGGACGATGACCTGGTTCTCGCTCCAGCCGCGGAGCTCGAAGTGGTGGTGCAGCGGCGCCATCCGCAGCACCCGCTTGCCGGTCATCTTGAAGGACGCCACCTGGACGATCACCGACAGCGCCTCCAGCACGAACAGACCGCCGACCAGGACCAGCAGCAGCTCCTGCTTGGAGAGCACGGCCACCGCGCCGATCGTGCCGCCGATCGCAAGCGACCCGACGTCGCCCATGAACACCTGGGCAGGATGGGCGTTGAACCAGAGGAAGCCGAGACTGGCGCCGACCAGGGCGGAACAGATGATCGCGACCTCGCCGGCCCCCGGCACGTAGGACACCTGCAGGTAGCGCGCGGCGATCGAGTTGCCGGCGATGTAGGCGAAGACCGCGTAGGTGCCGGCCGCGACCAGGGTGGCCCCGATGGCCAACCCGTCGAGACCGTCCGTCAGGTTGACCGCGTTCGAGGATCCCGCGATCAGGATGGCGACGAACGGGATGTAGAAGACCCCGAGTTCGAGCACGAGGGTCTTGAAGAACGGGAAGCTCAGGTTCGCGTCGAGGTCCGTGAGGTTGACGAGGGCGGCGCCGAGGGCCGCGCCCACGACCAGTTGCAGGGCAAACTTCGCCCTCATGCTCAGGCCCCCGTTGTGGCGCCGCCTCACCTTGAGCAGGTCGTCGACGAAGCCGACGGCGCCCAGCCCGATCGTCGTGCCGATGGCGAGCCAGACGTAGACGTTCGAGAGGTCCGACCACAGCAGGGTCGGCACGATGACGGCGGTCAGGATCAGCAACCCGCCCATCGTCGGGGTACCGGCCTTGCTCTGGTGCCGCTCCGGCCCCTCCTCGCGGATCGTCTGGCCGATCGAGAGCCGCCGGGCCGCCCGAATGAAGCTGGGACCCAGGACCAGGCTGAGCACGACGCCGGTCAGAGCCGCGCAGGCGCAACGGAAGGTGATGTACTGGATGACGTTGAAGGGTGCGATCCGCTCGCCGAGCGGCAGCAGCAGGTCCAGGAG
The DNA here is from genome assembly GCA_965220845.1 of Candidatus Multivorans sp. Lineage (GTDB taxonomy): Bacteria > Acidobacteriota > Thermoanaerobaculia > Multivoradales > Multivoraceae > Multivorans. Next base: position 203,762 of record CBDCRA010000005.1, on the reverse strand, counting down.
CATCAGTTCGGCCTCTCCTGAAGCAGCGCCTCCACCAGGTGCTCCAGCGCCGCGCCTCGCGAGCCCTTGACCAGGACCACGTCGCCCTCCCGGATCAGAAGGGGGGCCCCGGCGCTCGCGGCCTGCGTGTCCTCGAACCAGGCGGTCTCGACGCCAGCCTCCCCGGCGGCCGCGACCGTCTCCGACGCCAGCTCGCCGACGCCGACGACCAGGTCGAAACCAAGTTCCGCCGAGTCGCGGCCCAACTGCCGGTGGTAGCGGCGCTCGGCGCTGCCCAACTCCAGCATGTCGCCCAGGATCGCGACATGGCGGCGGCCGTCGAGCAGGCGCGCCGCCTCGAGCGCCAGGCGCGCCGCCTCGGGATTCGAGTTGTACGAGTCGTCCACCAGGGTGGCGCCCGACGGCAGCGAGACCACCTCGCCGCGGCCGGCGCCGGGACGGGGACGGCGCGCCGCCGACGCGACCGTCTCGATCGGCACGCCCAGGCGCAGGGCGCAGGCCGCCGCGGCCAGGAAGTTCTCGACGTTCACCCTGCCGTGCAGCGGCAACTCGACGTTCGCCGAGGCGCCCCGGTACTCCAGCGTGAATCGCGTGCCCGGCTCTCCGGCCAGGGGCTCGACCCCGTGAGCCGTGACCTCGGCCCGCGGAACCTTGTTACGCGCCGGTTCCACTTCGTACCAGACCACGCTCTCCACGCTCTTCGCCGTCGCCGGGGCCGCCTCCAGGCGCCGCGCAGCCAGGTATCGCTCGACCAGACCGACCACTCGCGGGTCGCCGGCGTTGGCGACGATCAGGCCGTCGGCGGCAAGCCCCTCCAGGAGCTCCGCCTTGGCACGGGCAATCGCCTCGACGTCCGCCGGGGCGCCGTCCGGTTCCTCGAAGCCGGCGAGATGCGCCGGCCGGACGTTCGTGAAGATGGCCACGTCCGGCCGCCCGAGGCGGCTCACCGCCGCCAGTTCGCCCGGTACCGACATCCCCATCTCGGCGACCAGCCACTCGCAATCCGTGCCCGTGGCCAGCAGCGTGAGCGGGAAACCGAGCAGGTTGTTCAGGTTGCCCGGGCTCTTCCGCACCCGCCAGCGCTCGCCGAGCAGAAGGGCCAGAAGATCCTTCGTCGTCGTCTTTCCCGCGGAGCCGGTCACGGCGGCCACCCGGATATCGAGGAGCCGCCGGTGATCGCGGGTCAGCTCGTGCAGTGCCTCCGTCACGTCCTCGACCCGGATCTGGGGACAGCCGGCGTCCGCCGCAGGCGTTCTGACCACCGCCGCCGCCGCGCCCGCGGCCAGGGCCGCCGCCACGAAGCGGTGACCGTCGGTCCGCTCTCCGGGCAGCGCGAAGAAGAGCTCGTCGCCCTCGACCCGCCGCGAATCGATCGCGGCGCCGCGATAACAGGCGCCCGCGTCGACCTCTCCGATCAGTGTGCCGTTCATGACTTTGGCCGCATCAGCGAGGGGCCGCCTCACCTCGAAGGCGCCTTCCGCCCTCCGGGCAAGCCGGAGGCGCTCAGTGCAACCAGTGCCTCCCCGGCCTCGTCCCGGTCGCGGAATGGCAGCTTGCGTTTCCCGATGGTCTGCGTCGCCTCATGGCCCTTGCCCGCGATGAGCACCGTCCAGCCGGGTTCGGCGGCGGCCAGCGTGACGGCTCGACGAATCGCCGACCGGCGGTCCGGAACCACCTCGTGGCCGCAACCCCCGGCCGCGCCGAGTCCCGCCACGATCGCCCGGTGAATCAGCGCCGGGTCCTCGCTCCGGGGATTGTCGTCGGTGACGATGGCGAGATCCGCGAGCTCGCCCACGGCGCGTCCCATCAACTCCCGCTTGCCGCGATCCCGGTCGCCGCCGCAGCCGAACACGACGAGGATGCGCCGGTCGCCCAATTCGCGGATCGCCTCGATCGCGGCGCGCAGGCCGCCGTCGGTGTGGGCGTAGTCGATGAGAACCGGAAACTTCTGGCCGCGGTCCACCGGCTCCAGCCGGCCGTCCGGGGGCTTCTCCGCGGCCACCGCGGCGCGGATCGCGTCCGGCGGCACTCCCAGGGCGCAGGCGGCGGCGACCGCCGCCGTCAGGTTCTCGAGGTTGAACCGGCCGAGCAGCCGGCTGACGAGCGGGAGACGGAACCCGGGCGCCTCGACCTCGGCCCGAATGCCCGCGAGGTCGAGTTCCGACCCGACGACGCGCACCTCGGCATCGTTCCGGCCGGCGCTGCTGCAGCGCCACAACCGGGCCGACCTTCCGACCTCCGCGGCGAGCCGGCGGCCGTACTCGTCGTCAACGTTGATCACCGCGGGACCGCCCGAGCGAAGCAGGGAGAAGAGCCGGCGCTTGGCCCCGTAGTAGGTCTCCATCGAGGCGTGATAATCGAGATGGTCGCGGCTGAGATTCGTGAACACGGCGGCGTCGAAGCTCATCCCGTTCAGCCGCCCCTGATCGAGCGCGTGCGACGAAACCTCGACGGCCGCGGACCGCGCTCCCAGGTCCACCGCCTGCCTGAGCATCCGAAACAGGTCGCTGCTTTCCGGCGTCGTCCGGTCGGAAGCCGCGGAACTCAACGGGCTCGCGTCGGAGTGCCCGGCGCCCGGCACCTGCACCTTCCGGCCCAGGGTCCCGATCACCGCGGCCGATCGGCCGGCCTGGGTCAGACAGGAACCGATCAACTGGGCGGTCGTCGTCTTGCCGTTGGTGCCGGTGACCCCGACTGTCAGGAGCTCCCGCTCGGGGTGGTCGTACAACCTGGCGGCGACGGGGCCCATCTGGCCCCGTGGATCGTCGACCTCCAGCCAGGGAACGGAAGGCGCGGCGGGCGGCGGTCCGAAGGAGAGGACAGCGGAGGCGCCGCGGGCTATGGCATCGGTCGCGAAAGCCCGGCCATCGTGGACTTCGCCCCGCCAGGCGACGAAGAGGTCGCCGCTTCCGATGCGCCGGGAGTCGTGCTGAATCCCCGTGACTTCCGTGTCGGCCGCGGGAAGGCTCAGCTCTGAGCGCAGAGGCAGGTCGGCGACCGCGTCGCCGAGTCTCATCAGCTCGATCCCGCCGCCGTCCACAACTCGCCCTCCGTCGCCGCGTCATCCTGATCGGGGCCCGCAGACTGGCCGCCCGCAGCCGCGACCCGGACTTGCGGCGGTCCTTCGAGCGGCGCGGGCGCCGGCTGCAACCAGACGGGCTGACTCCAGCCCATCGGCTGGCGCGACGGCGTCGCGCCGAGATAGAACAGAGCTTCGCTGATGATGCGCTGAAAGGCCGGCGCCGCCACTTCGCCGCCGGAGGTCGAGACGGTCGGCTCATCGATCATCACCAGGCAGACCAGGCGCGGCGCCCGCGCTGGAGCGATGCCGACGAAACCGGCGACGCGGCCGGTCTCCGAGTACCCGGAAGCGTCCGACTTCTCGGCCGTGCCCGTCTTGCCGGCCACCCGGTAGCCGGCGATCGCCGCCTTGCGGCCCGTGCCGCTGACGACGACCTCCTCGAGCAGGCGGATCACCCGGTACGCCGTCGCCCTGGAGAGCACGCGATGGCCACGGTTGCTGGGTCGCATGTCGACGACCTCCCCTTCCCGTTCCAGCGCACGCACCAGGTAGGGCCGGTTCCAGACTCCGCCGTTGGCGACCGCGGCGTAGGCATTCGCAAGCTGGAGGGGCGTCACCGCGACACCGTGGCCCATCGAGGCGTACGCCGTCGTCTCCTGGTCCCAGACCCGTAGCGGAACGATGCCCGGGTGTTCGCCGTCGAGGTCGATGCCGGTGACCTCGCCGAAACCGAACGCCGTGACCAGCTCCTGCATCGTCTCCGATCCGGCCAGGCCACCCGCCTTGATCGCGCAGACGTTGCTCGACCTGGCGATCGCGGTGCGGAAGGTGAGTTCCGGAAACGGCTTGTGGTCCTTGATCAGGGCCTTGCCGACGCGGATCCGGCCGTTGCCGCAGTCGATGATCTGGTCGGGGTGCACGACGCCTCGTTCGAACGCCCCGGCCGCCGTGATCATCTTGAACGTCGAGCCCGGTTCGTAGGAGTCCTGCAACGCACGGTTCCGCCGTTCGTTCGGGCCGAAATCGCCGAAGCGGTTCGGATCGAAGGTCGGGTAGGAGGCCATCGCCAGGACCGCCGAATCCTCGGGGGCCAGGATGACGACGCTGCCGGCACTGGCGCCCGACGACTCGATCGTTTCGCGCAGGGCGCGCTCGGCGAGGTGCTGGATCGTCGCGTCGATCGTCAGATGCAGGTCCGCCCCCGGTTTCGGTTCGCCCAGGGAACCGGCAACCACGACCAGTCGCTGCTGGCCATCGCGAAGGACGTGCCTTCTGACCGATTCGCCCGCCACTTCCCTGTCGTAGCGGTACTCCAGGCCGGCGAGGCTGCGGTCCGTGCCGACGAAGCCAAGCACGTGAGCCATCAGGGGGCCCATCGGGTACTTGCGCTTGCTCTCGCCCAGGAAGTAAAGGCCGGGGAACGCGGACAGGTCGATCCGGTCGGCTACCTCGCGATCGAGCTTGCGCGCCAGGGGCACATGGCCCGGTTTGTTGAGCAACGCCTCGATCCGTTCCCTGGACCGGCCGACCAGGGGAGCGATCTCCGCGGCAACGACCGCCGGCTCGCCCACCTTCGCGGTTTCGGCGTAGAGCGTGCGCGTCCCCACCGAAACGGCGAGTGGCCTGCGGCGGGCGTCGTAGATCGTGCCCCGCTTGGGATTCAGGACGACTTCGCTTCGCTGCTGGCGGGCGGCCCGTTCGCGGTACTCGTCAGCCCCGCTGATCTGCAGGTCGAACAGCCGAACGACAATCGCACCCATCCACAGACCACAGAACGCGACCAGCACCGCCAACCTTCCGACGTAGCGGCGGCGGGCGCTCCGCGCCCGGGGTCCCAGCGTACTCACTGCGCCGCCTCCGCGACCGCACGGGCCTGCAGGAGGGACACGCTCTCGGAACTCAGGAAGACCATCTGGTCCAGTGTCGGCGGCGCCATCCCGAGCTCTTCCAGAGCCAGGGCAGAGAGCCGCTCCGGCCGGCTGAGCCGCGTGGCCTCCAGTTCGAGCCGAAGCTCCTGCTGCCGCAGCTCCTCCAGGCGCCGCTCGAGTTCCTCGATCCGGTAGCCGGCTTCGAGTCCCTGTTCATGCACCCAGGTGTACGCGAACACGGCCGCCGCGAACGGCAGCAGGATCGCGAACACCGGCCACAGGCCGCGCAGGCGACCGGGATCCCGCTGGCGCACCAGGAAGGGATTCGCGACCTCCTTGCTGACGCTGTAGCCGGTCTTCACCGTACCGGTTCCCTGGCGGCCACCCCGCTAGAGGCGCCTCGCCGCCCGCAACCGGGCGGACCGCGACCTCGGGTTGTACTGCACCTCGCTCGGCTCGGGCCGGATCGGCTTCCGCGTCATCAGCTCGATCAGACGGGTCTCGACGCGAGGCCGGCCGGTGATCGGATCCACTTCGCCCAGGGCGTTCGCGCGCAGACGGTGCTTGACGATCCGGTCCTCCAGGCTGTGGTACGAAATGACCACCAGTCGCCCGTCCCGCTCGAGCAGCTTCATCGCCTGTTCGAGAGACGCTCCGAGGCCCGACAGCTCCTCGTTCACCGCGATGCGGAGTGCCTGGAACGTCTTCGTCGCCGCGTCGATCGACCGGGCGCCGGCCCGCAGGGCGCGGCCACGCCGCACCCTGGAGGCGCCGACCGCCTCGTGAACCAGATCGCGCAGGTCATCCGTGGTTTCGATCGGCTCGCGACGGCGGCGCTCGACGATCGCCCGCGCGATCCTGCGAGCCTGCCGCTCCTCGCCGTAGTCGCGCAGCACCGTCTCCAAAACGCTTTGGGATTCCAGATTCACTACGTCCCTCGCTGTCCTCGTTGCCGATCCGGGCGATTGGTCCATCCGCATGTCGAGCGGCCCGGACCGCATGAAACTGAAGCCGCGCTCCGGTCGATCCAGCTGGAGCGACGAAACGCCCAGGTCGGCGAGGACTCCCGCCGGCTGGCCGATGTCCGCCGCCGCCACGATCTCCCGGACCGACTCGAAGTTGCCGTGGACGACGCGCGCTCTCGGGCCGAACTCGCGCAGCCGGTCCGAGGCGTGTTCCAGGGCCTCCGTGTCCCGGTCGATGCCCAGGACCGAGGCCTCGGGGTGGCGCCGCAGCACTTCGGCCGCGTGGCCGCCCAGGCCGACCGTGCAGTCGACGAACCAGCCGCCCCGTTCGGGCGCGAGGAACCGCAGCACCTCAGAGACGAGAACCGGCCGATGGGTAGCAGTCCGTTCGCCCACATCGGTTAGCCGTCCCTGTCTCCGTTCTCGTCGAGCGCCTCGAGATCCCGTGTGAGTTCGTCCTGGTCCTCGTCCGTGAACGGGTTGGCCTCGAGCTCCTTCTCCATCCGCCCGAGGTCCCAGACCTCCAGACGGTCGGGCCTGCCGAAGATGACGACCTCGCGGTCGATTCCCGCGCGCTCCCGCAGCCGGCTCGGAACGATCAGCCGGCCCTGCGCATCGAGCCGGCTCTGCTGGCCGAAGTAGCTGACCCGGGCCTCGTACTTCCGCCGCATCCGGTGGGTGGAGGGCAGCCGGGCCAGCCGTTGCTCCGCCTGTTCCCAGAGCCGCAGCGGGTAGATCCACGCACAGTCGCCGCGCAGCGACGTGGTGAAGATGTCCGGGCCGTACCGCTCCTGGAGCGGGCGGAGGAAGACGCTCGGCACCTTGAGCCGGCCCTTCGCGTCGATCTTGGCCTCTGCATGCCCTCGAAACATCGCCCACGCTCCGAGAGTCAGGTGGGCGGAATTGCCCACAAACTGACGCTCAGACGCGGAACACTAGCACCGTTAGGCCATTCTTGTCTACTTCAGACCACTTTGCTCCACTATGGAATCGAGGCGCTCGACCTCCCGCGGAGCGGCGCCAAAACCCCGGTCACTGGCTGGAGTCGGACTCGCCGGTCTCTTCGGCCGCGGGTTCGGCCGCGTCCTGGACGTTCGCGTCGGGCCCGAACCGACTGAGCAGCCCGAGAGCGTCGGAATCGAGAGACTGCGTCGCGACCGGCCGGTAGCCCACCGCTTCCTCCGGCAGGCGCTCGACGATGTAGGCGGCGTCCGCAAGCTCCTCCATGTAGAGCAGGTACTCCTCGTCGAAGAGACGGCCGCGCTCCTCCCGCTCGATCGCTTCCCGCACGTCCTCGAAGGGCTGCACGGAAGCGGGCTCGCGCTCGAGCATCTTCAGCACGTGGAGGCCGCCTCGCGCGGCGACGGCGTCCGCCACGTCCCCCGGTTGCAGATCCCAGGCAACGGCGTCCAGCTCGGCAGCCAGGTCGCCAGGCGTCACCCAGCCGACATCAACGGCGGTCGCTCCTTCACCGAGGCCCTCCACTACCTCCGTCGCCTCGGTTCCGGCCGTGAGCCGGGTCCGCGCCAGCGACGCCAATGGCGCCATCCGGTCCGCCGGAACGACGCCTTCGAGGATCACCACCTCCTCGAACCGGGCCCGCTCGGAGATCGCGAAACGCTCCTCGTTGTCGCGGTAGAACCTGCGCAGGTCCTCATCCGCGAGGTCGACCCTCGGCGCGACCTCGCGGCCGCGCACGATGTTGGACCGCAACTGCTTGCGCATCTGGTCGCGGAAGTCCGCCTCGCGCATGCCCTGCTGGGCGAGGGCGTCCTGGAACTGCTCCTCGGTCTCGATGCCGGCCCGTTCCCACATCGCCCGGATCTGCTCCTCGACATCGCTCTCGTCGACGACCACGGCGAGCTGGTCCGCGCGGGAGAGGATCAACTGCTCCTCGAACAGCGCCTTCATGATCATCCGGCCGGCCTCGCCGAGCAGCTCCTGACGCCGCGGGTCGGTAAGCCCCGGCGCGTTCCGGATGTCGCGGATCTGCACGGCAAGCGCCCTCTGGTACTCGTAGAGGGTCACGATCCGGTCGTTGACCCGCAGGACGACGCGGTTCTCCCGGCCCGGCTCCGACTGTCCGGCCGCCGGCAACGCACCGAGCGCCGCGACCAGCATCGCCATGGCCGCCAATCGCAGCCCGGCGCCACCCGGGAGACTCCACGTTCGTGCTCTGACTCGGCTCATGTCGTCTTCCTCACTCCGTTGCGGAGGCGCGGTAGGGACCGCTGTACTCGAACGGTAATCGTGAAACCGCAACCCGCAGATTGTATTCCCGCCTCGCCTCTTCGATCGCCTGCCGGATCAACGCTTCGCTTCGTTCGGCGACAAGCCGGGACCGGATCGAAGGCGCCGCGACCTGGAGCGACAGCGTCTCGTCGGGCAGAAATCGTTCGACCTGGAAGATCCGAAAACCGTAGTCGGCCTCCAGCAGTTCGCTCCACTCACCCTCCTCGAGCGCGAACACGACGTCGGCAAGGGCGCCGGGCAGGTCCTCCCGCGACAGTTCGCCCTGGAAACCTCCGTCCGGGGCGCTCGGTCCGATGGAACGGATCCGCGCCACCTCGCCGAAGTCGACCCCGGCCTCGAGTTCGGCCAGCGCCAGCTCCGCGCTGGCACGATCCTCGACCAGGATCTGGCGCAGCCGCGCCCGGGCGGGCCGCTGGAAGTCGCTCCGGTGCTCCGCGTAGTAGCGCTCGACATCGGTCGTGGAGATCTCGGGCGGCGAAGCCTCCAGCAGCGAGGCGGCGGCCTCGTGCGAGGTCGCCGTTTCGTCCGCGAATCCCCGGTCCCGGGCCCATCGCAACAGGAGCTGGTCGTCGACGAACCGCTCGAACAGCCGCGACAGCACGTCGCTGCTCGACCGGGAGGCATCGACATCCAGGACCTCCATGACGTAGCGGTCAAAGTCCTCGTAGCTCCTCTCCTCGCCGCCGATCCGTACAACGACTCCTTCCGGCAGGCTGCCCGCGCAGGCAAGGAACAAGGCCGCCAACAGCCACACCGAGGGCTGCGGCACGCGCACCGGGTTCAATGGACCGTCTCCACTGCGCCCAGGCGCCGCTGGGCCTCGCCCGAGAGAAGCTCCAGCAGTTGCATCGAGATCTCCATCGACTCCCGTCCCGGGACGTCCCGCAAGGTCAGCACGCCGTCCGGTGCGAAAGCGGCGCCCTCCCGTTCGGACACGAAGCGGATCAGCCGCTCGACATCGACCTTCGCGTCGCGGCGCAGACGGATCGTCAGCAGGTCATTGCGGTGGGCGATCGCCTGGACGCCGACACCCTCCGCGATCCGCTTCAGTTCGGCCCCCTGGATCAGGGTGTGGACGGGTTCGGGCGGCGGACCGAAACGGTCGCGCAGTTCCGCGAGCAGCATGGCCGGATCCTCCGCGGCGTCCGCCAGGCGACGGTAGATCTCCAGCCGCAGCGAGATCTCGCCGATGTAGTCCTCCGGTATCGACATGGCCGCGGGCAGGCTGATCGTCGCGGAGGGAACCTCCGACGGCGTCTCGCCGCGCAGTTCGGCGATCGCATGCTCCAGCATCTTCATGTAGGTCTCGATGCCGACCTCCGCGATATGACCGCTCTGCTCGGCGCCGAGCAGGTTACCCGCGCCGCGGATCTCCAGGTCGCGTGCGGCGATGCGGAAGCCCGCCCCGAGCTCCGTGAACTCGCGGATCGCCAAGAGCCGCTTGCGCGCCTCCGCCGACAGCACGGTATCCGGCGGCGCCAGCAGATAGCAGTAACCGAGCTGATCGCTGCGGCCCACCCGGCCCCGCAACTGGTAGAGCTGGGCCAGGCCGAACAGGTCGGCTCGATGCACGAGCATCGTGTTCACGTTCGGAATGTCGATCCCGTTCTCGATGATCGTCGTCGCGAGCAGCAGGTCGTACTCGCCCGCGGTGAAGGCGCGCATGCGCCGGCCCAGCTCCGCTTCCTCCATCTGCCCGTGACCGACGGTGATCCTGAGCCCCGGGACCAGCTCGCGCAGGTAGCGGAGGATCCCCTCGATGTCCTCGACCCGGTTGTAGACGTAGAAAACCTGGCCGCCGCGCTCCACCTCGAACTCGATCGCCTCGCGCACCAGGTCACCCGAGAACGGCAGGATCCTGGTTTCCACCGCCATCCGGTCGCGCGGCGGCGACTCGATCAGGGACAGGTCCCTCACGCCGGCCAGGGACAGCTGCAGGGTGCGCGGCACCGGCGTCGCCGACATCGCGAGCACGTGGACGTTGCGCCGGAGTTCGCGCAGCCGCTCCTTCTGGGCGACGCCGAAGCGCTGCTCCTCGTCGATCACGACCAGACCCAGGCACGGCATGTCGATGTCCCGGCTGAGCAACCGGTGGGTGCCGATCAGAACGTGAATCTCCCCGGCGGCGAGGCGGGCCCGGATCGCCCGAATCTCGGCCGCCGACCGAAACCGCGACACCATCTCGACCTCGACATTGAAACCCTGGAATCGCCGCCGGAACGTCCGCAGGTGCTGGTCGGCGAGGATCGTCGTCGGCGCCAGGACCGCGACCTGCAGCCCGTTGTCGACCGCCTTGAACGCCGCCCGCATCGCGACTTCCGTCTTGCCGAAGCCGACGTCGCCGCACAGCAGGCGGTCCATCGGCCGGTCGCGGGCGAGGTCCTCCTTGATCGTCCGTACGGCTTCCAGTTGATCGGGCGTTTCCTCGTAGGGGAAGGCGCTCTCGAACTGGAGTTGCCGGTCGCTGTCCCCGTCCATGGGGACCGCCTGCGCCAGCCGGCGCTCCGCGTAGAGCTTCAGCAGGTCGGTCGCGATCGCCTTCAGACTGCGCCGGATCCGGCTCTTCTTCTTCGCCCAGCTGCTGCCGCCCAACTGGTCCAGGCGGGGCGCGATGCCGTCGATGCCGCTGTATCGCTCGATCTCGTCCAGGCGAGTCAGCGGCAGGAGCAGGGTCCGCCCCGACGAGTAGAGAAGCTCCATCACCTCGACCGCGCGCGCCTGCTGCTGCCGGAGCGGATCGGCCGCAGCCGCCGGACCCTCGCCGGACGGACCGTCGAGGGTCTTGAGCCCCAGGAACTGACCGATGCCGTGATCCTCGTGGACCACGAACTCGCCGACGCGCAGATCGCGCAGACCGGAGACGAAGGGACCCATCCGGCGGCGACGGCGGCTCGTGGAGAGCCTCTGGCGGAAGAGCTGACCCTCGCCGTAGAGCACGAGACCGGCGTGCGGCAGCCGGAAGCCCCGCCCCAGTTCGCCGTCGACCAGCCGCACCGCGCCGCCGTCCCAGTCGATCTCACGGCGGCCCAGCGTCTGGCGAAGCGCCTCGTGCCGTTCGGAACGGGCCACCAGCCAGAGGTCGTCGCCGCGCGCGGCGGCGGTCTCCACTTCACGCGGGAAACGGGGAAGCTGATCGATCAGCACGTCCGTCTCGACCGCGCCGAAGTCGACCCGGAGGCGCCGCCCTCCCGAAGCCGGATCGCCAGGGGCCCGATCGAATGTCCCGCCCACCCGGAACGCCGCCCGCTCGACGAGTTCCAGCACCTCGTCCGCCGGCACCGTCAACCGCTCCGGTTCGGCCGCGATCTCGCCGTCATCGGAGCGCCGCGCGTACTCCTCCCACAACAGCCCGGCGTGCTGTTCGACCTCCCCGCTCACCCGCTCGGGATCGACCACGACCACCGAAGCGTCCGCCATCACCTCGCCGAGGCTCGTGCCCGGCTCGAGCAGGGGCAGGTACTTCTCCCAGCCGTCGAAGGGTTCCCCCGCCGCCATCTCCGCCAGTTGGGCCCGAGCCTGGTCCGACAGGTCGCCGCCACGCTCTTCCAGCAGCAGCGCCGACAGATCGGCCGCCCGCTCCGGCCCGGCGACGAAGGGCGTCAGCGGCCGGATCCGGAGCGACTCGATCGGCTCCTCGGAACGCTGGGTGGACGGATCGAAGCGGTGAATGCTCTCGACCGTGTCGCCGAACAGGTCGAGACGCGCCGGTCGGGGTTCGCCGGGCGCGAAGAGATCGAACACGCCGCCCCGCTGCGCCACCGCACCGACCGCCGCCACGAGGTCGCTACGCCGGTAGCCGTGGGCGAGCAGACGGGGCAAGAGCTCTTCGGGCGTGGCCTGGCCGCCGACCTCGAGTTCGACCACTGACCCGAGGAACGCGTCCGGCCGCGCCAGGCGGTGGAACAGGGCCCGCGGCGTACAGACGACGGTGACTCTCGAAGCTCCGAGCAGGGCATCGTAGGCCGTGCTCTCCTGGGCACGCACCAGCAGCGAGGCCTCCGCCTGCTGGTAGGGCGTCAGCGCCGGCGACGGAAAGGGGATGAGCCGCGCCCGGCCCGGCCCTCGCAGCAGCCCCGCGGCCTCGGTCCAGGCCAGAACCTCGTTCTCGCTCGGTACGACGACGAGCTGCGCTCCTTCCCGATCCTCCGCCAGCAGCTCGAACACGACTGCGGCCGCCCGCACCGGAAGACCGACGACCGCCGCCCGCTTCGCATCCGCCAACTCGCGGTAGTCCCGGCCCCGACGAATGCGGCGGCCCAGTTCACGCCACGCGGACACCGGTCGGGGAAGCCGGAGTCAGTCGTCCGTCTGCGGCAGGACGACAACCGTGTCGCCCGGCTTCACCAGGCCCAGTTCCTCGCGCGCCAGCCGCTCCAGCACCACGGGATCGTCCTGGAGCAACTCCACCCTGCGGCTGAGTCGATCCACGCGCAGCCGGGTTTCCTCGAGGTCGATCTCGAGTTCCGCCTCGCGCTCCGCCAGTTCAGCCAGCCCCGCGTAGCTCTCGGAGCCCGCCCTCGCAAGGAACAGGAGGGCCAGGATCAGGCCCACGCCGATCAACGTCGGCAGCGAACGCTGAGCCCTCTCGCGCCAGCGATCCAGGCGCTCCCGCAACCGTTCGCGCCCTTCTTTCGGCGTCGTCGACACGGGAGAAAGCCTACACGAGCAGGACTTTCCGTCGCTGCCGGCCGACTTCTCCGTGGCGGTCCGCACGGCCCGGATCCGACCGCCGAACAGGTTGACATCCCTATCCCGCTATGCCACCATTTTCCGTCCTGACGCGGGGTGGAGCAGTCTGGTAGCTCATTGGGCTCATAACCCAAAGGTCGCAGGTTCAAATCCTGCCCCCGCTACCAAGTCTTCAAAGGGCGCGGCCTCTGGCCGCGCCCTTCTCGCGTCTAGCGACGAGCGCCACTTCACCGTAGCGCAACAAGTCGCTGCTGAAATCGGGAGGAGAAGTATCGTCGGCGGCGCCCGCCGCGGTCTTCTTCATTGCCACGGGCCGGTCACGATGTTCAGTACCTCGTCTGCCTTGATGCGCCGTTTCCTCGACGCGCTGCGCGATCTGGCTCCCATCTTTCTGGTGATCGCCTTCTTCCAGGTCGCCGTGCTGCAACAGCCCTTCCCCGACATCGGCAGGGTGTCGTTCGGCACCGTCTGCGTCGTGCTTGGCCTTGTGCTGTTCATGCAGGGGCTGGAAACCGCCTTGTTCCCCATCGGCGAGGCGATGGCCGATGCCTTTGCGCGCAAGGGGAACGCGGCAGCGCTGCTCGCCTTCGCCTTCTGTCTCGGCTTCGGCACAACGGTCGCCGAACCGGCGTTGATCGCGGTGGCAGCGAAGGCAGCCGATATCGCGGCGGGAGCGGGCGCCATCGCCGACGGCACGGAGGCGCGCACGGCCTACGCCTTCGAGCTTCGCATGGTGGTCGCCATCGCCGTCGGCGCGGCGATCGTCCTCGGTGTGCTGCGGATACTCAAGGGCTGGCCCCTGCACTGGATGATTATCGGCGGCTATCTGATCGTCACCGCCTTGACGCCCTTCGCGCCGGACGAGATCGTCGGCGCGGCCTACGATTCGGGCGGCGTGACCACCAGCACGATCACCGTCCCGCTGGTCACCGCGCTCGGCATCGGGCTCGCCGGGTCGATCGGGGGGCGCAACCCGATGGTGGACGGATTCGGACTGATCGCCTTTGCCAGCCTGACGCCGATGATCGGCGTCCTGGCCTACGGGGTGCTGTCGTGATCGGCGAGCGTCTGGCCCTGTTTCAGGGCACCGCGCTCTCCACCCTGCTGGACGTCGCGCCGATCGTCGCGATCCTGGCGGTCTTTCAGTTCGCTGTGCTGCGCCGCCGCCCACCCAGGCTCCGCCGCATCGCGATCGGTTTCGTCTATGTCCTGGTTGGGCTTACGCTGTTCCTGATCGGGCTGGATGAGGCGCTGTTCCCTCTGGGAGAGACCATGGCACGCCAGCTGACGGCACCAGAGCGGATCGGCGGGACGGGCTGGTCCGGCTATCTGCCGGTCTACGCCTTCGCGGCCGCGATCGGCTTCGCCACCACGATCGCCGAGCCGTCGCTGATCGCGGTGGCGGTCAAGGCGGAAGAGATTTCGGGCGGGTCCGTCGGCGCCACCGGGCTACGTATCGCCGTCGCGGTCGGGGTCGCCGCGGGTGTCGCGCTCGGCTGTCTGCGCATCGTGACCGGCACGCCGCTTGCCTGGTACATCGTCGCGGCCTACGCCGTCGTCATCCTCCAGACCATCCGCGCGCAGCGCGCCATCGTGCCGCTGGCCTACGATTCGGGCGGCGTGACCACCTCCACGGTGACGGTTCCCGTCGTCGCGGCGCTCGGACTCGGCCTCGCCGCGAGCGTGCCTGGACGCAGCCCTCTGATCGACGGGTTCGGACTGATCGCCTTCGCCAGTGTGTTCCCCATTGTGTCGGTGCTGGGATACGCGTGGGTCGCATCCCGGCTTGGCCGAAGGCGGAACCCAACGAAAAACCCCGGGAGCTGAAACCATGGAGCTGAAACTCATCGTGGCCCTGGTCGACGACGACAGGACCGACGCAGTGATCGAGGCGGGCCGGACGGCGGGCGCCACCGGGGCAACCGTGATCACCAGCGTTCGCGGCGAGGGGCTGGAGCCCGAGAGCACGTTCTTCGGGCTGGAACTCACCGCCAAGCGGGATGTCGTGCTCTTCGTGGTCGCCGCAGCGAGGGCACGGGCGATCCTGGAATCGATCCGTGACACCGCCCGCTTCGAGAGCGAGAGCGGCGCCGGCATCGCTTTCCAGCTCGACATCGAGAACGCCGTCGGTCTCAACACCCAGCTTCCGGCGATCCTGGGAGGGGAGCCTACGGAATGAACGGCAGCACCGAGTAGCGCACCCGCTTCGTGTAGCGCTCCCACAGCTCGCCGTACTTCGCGCGGCAGCGGCGGTCGTCGCGCCTCGAGCGGTGCAGCAGCAGCCCCGTGAGCCACGCCGGGACCAGGAAGGGCACCCAGGAGACGAAGCCGGTCGTCAGCGTGAACGCGAAGTAGACGCAGATCTCGCCGGTGTAGTTGAGATGCCGGCCCTTGCCCCAGAAGCCCGAGACCAGGAGACGGCCGTCCAGGGTTTCGGCGGGCCGCCCCCAGATCCTCACGTTCGGGTCCTGCTTGAAGCGGTGCTTCTGCTCGTTGGCCCCCCGGAAGAGCCAGAAGCCGAAGGCGGCGAGCAGAACGATCCCGACCGCCGCGACCGGCGGCAGGGCGTCCGGCGCGTCGACCAGCCACCACCCGGACAGGCAGTAGAAGAACGGCACGAGGACATAGTCGCCCCAGACCAGGCCCAGCCCGAAACGCTCGGCGATGATGTCCCAGGTGTGGACCATCCCGTACTCGAACTGGAAGTAGTTGAAGACGTACACGAAGGTGATCGCCTGGTAGACGGCCATCGCCAGCGTCAGCCCGCCGTGGGTCTCGAACTGGACGGCGGCGAAGGAGAGGTTGAACACCGCCAGGCCGATGAGGGACGGGCGGTAGCTGAACATCTTCAGGTCCACGCCGCAGCAGGTCGGATTGAGTTCCGAACCCATCAGGAAGCTCGGGCCGTCTCCGCCCGAGGTGTTCCGGGCTCGTGCTCCCCGGAGATAGAGCCACCCGGAAGCGGCAAGTGCGAACACGTTCGCGACGACGAACAGCGCCGCGAAGTGGGTGTGAAGCACGGAGAAGGAGAACCAGCCGAAGCCCTGGGCGACGACTCCCAGGGTCACGGTGACCAGGAACAGGGCGAGGCCGTTCAGCTTGTAGATGCGGGTTTCCCCCTCGAGTTCGGGCCCGGCGACCCGCCGTCCCGGCAGGACCATCGAACCCACGAAGAGAAAGCCGATGAACAGCAGCAGCATCCCCGCCGCCTCGAGCAGGGTGCCGGCCGAGAGCGCGGACAACGAGAACTGCGGCATGCCTGTTACCTCCCTGTTGAGAGAGGTTACCCGGCAGGCTCAGCGCGTACTCGCGCGGACATCGCCGCCGCCACGATCAGAATCGCCCCGATAGCGACGAACGGCGCCTCCGGCGACACGGCCTGGAAGAGGTAGGCCGCAGCGAGCGGCGCCGCGATCTTGCTGCCGTTGCCGTACGCCTGCTGCACGCCGAGCACCTGCCCCACCACGCCGCTTCCCGGGGCGCGTTTCGAGACCTGGGAGGTCGTGCAGGGGAAGAGCAGCGACGTTCCCAGCGGGACCAGGAAGATCGCCGCTCCCAGCGTCCACAGACCGGTGGCGAAGGGAATGGCGATCAACCCGACGCCGAAGCTCACGGCGCCGGCGCGCAGGACCCTGATCTCGCCGAAGCGCCGAACGGCCGGCCCCAGAACGAAGACGCGGAAGGCGATCGACAGACCGCCCAGGTAGAAGAAGAACAGGCCGATGTTCGACTCGTCGACACCGAAACGGCGACCGAGGTAGAGGCCGATGATCGCGGTCATCCCTGCCATGCCGATCTGTCCGGCCGCGTAGATCCAGATCAGCAGGTTCAGTGGACGCAGCGGCTGCGCGGCCACGCGACCGACCGCACCAAGGATCGAGTAGTGCGTCTCCTCCCCCTGCTCCCCTTCCCTTCTCTGCCGTGACTCCGGCAGCCAGAAGCGAGCGAACACCGCTGCCGCCAGACTGAAGGCCGCGGCCACGGCGCCGGCGCCGGCCGGATGAAGCTGGCCCGCCAGGCCGCCCACGGCCGGACCGATCATCGCCGCGGAGCTCGTGACCGCGGTGACCCAGCCGATGCCCTCGGCGCGCCGCTCCCCGGTGACCGAGTCGGCGATGTAGGCGAACACCACCGGCACCGTGCCGCCCCCGACACCGTGCACCAGGCGGGCCACCAGCAGCAGTTCGAGCGACTGGGCCAGGCCGAAGAGCAGGTAGCCCGCCGCAGAGACCACGAGGCCGAGGAGCAGCGCCGGCCGCCGGCCTCTGCGGTCGGCGAGGCGGCCCCAGAGCGGCGCGGTCGCCATCGACGCCAGGGCGAAGGCGGACACCAGGGCGCCGACTTCCAGGGGCGTCGCGCCGTAGCGCTCGGCGTAGAAGGGCAGGAGCGCCACGACCAGGAACTCGCCCAGGGTGCTGACGAAGGCGACCACCATGAGGGCCGCCAGGCGATGGCGAATCAAGCGAGCCACGGCAGAGGACAGCACGACTTCCGAACGACCAGCGGAGAGTGGATCAGGCGAGCCACGTCAGAGGCGGCCGCCGGCCCGGTCGTCCCAGGCGATGAACGCGGCCGCGCTCAGCAGCATGAGCAGCACACCGTAGGCAGCGGCGATCCCGGTCTCCTGGATCCGCAGGCTGGACTGAATCTCGATCGAGATGGGACGGGTGTCGTAGGTGTAGAGCACGATGGACGTCACGAAATCGCCGAGCATCGTGATGAAGGTGAGGCCGGCGCCGGCGATCACCGCCGGCCGCAGCAGGGGCAGCACGATCCGCAGCACCGTCCTCAACGAGCCGGCGCCGAGACTCGCCGCCGCCTCCTCCAGCCGCGGGTCGAGCTGGCGCAGGCCGGCGAAGATGGAGCGGCCGGTCAGCGGCAGGGAGCGGACCAGGTAGGCCAGCGGCAGGATCCACAGCGTGCCCACCAGCACGAAGCGGCCGATCCAGGGTGCGTTGACGCTCATCGCCGCCGCCAGGGCCAGAGCGAACACGGTGCCGGGTATGGCCCAGGGCAGGGTCATCATCGCCTCGAGCGCGCGCCCGGGGAGGCCGCCCCGCCGCAGCGACAGCCGCGCCGCCATCACCCCGACCACCACTGCCGCCAGCGTGGCCGCGGCGGCCATCCAGATCGAGTTCAACGCCGGTCGCAGCCGTTCAGTCGATGACAGGAGCTCGCCGTAGTTGACAAGCCCGAGCACCGGCGGGAACGCCTCGACCGTCCAGGTGTTCGGCGGCACGAGCGACATCAGGATCAGCGTCGCGTGCGGCAGCAACAGCACGCCTGCGAGAACCCAGCCGCCCGCCGCGGCGGCGACCCGTGCGCCCTGGCTATGCAGGCGCCGGCGCGCCGGCGGCGTGCCGCGCGCGCCCGACGCCAGGTCGAGGCCCGGATCGATCCGGCGCAGCAGCAGCAGCGAAGCGAACGCCAGGAGCGCCAGCATCGTCGTCTCGACGTACGCCATCCGCAGCTCGCCGTTCAGCTTCGACGCCACGATCTGGGTCGTCATCACCCGGAACCCGCCGCCGAAGATGTAGGGAGCGGAGAACGAGCCGAGCGAGGTCATGAAGGTAAGCAGCGTCGCTCCCGCGAGCGCCGGACGGAGCCGCGGCAGGGTCACCCGGAAGAGGATCTGCCGCCGGCTCGCGCCCAGGCTCTGCGCCGCCTCGATGGCCGCCCCGTCCTGCCCGGACAGTCCCGCCCGGGTGAACAGGTAGAAGTAGACGTACATCGAGTACGCGTGGACCAGCAGGATCGCCCAGGCTCCGGTGAGGCGCCAGGACACGTCCAGCCCCAGGGTCTGGAGCCCGCGCGCCGCCAGCCCGCTCTCGCCGTAGAGAAAGAGGAACGCGATAACGCCCACCAGCGGCGGCAAAGCCACCGGCAGCGCGACCAGGGCGCCGAGCAGGCGCCGGCCCGGGATCTCGTTGCGCTCGAACAGGAAGCCCAGCGGCACGCCGATCGCGGCAGCGGCCAGGGTGGACAGGACCGAGATCCACAGGGTCCGCCACATCGCGTTCCACTCGTCGGCACGAGTGAAGAAGGACCGGAACGCCTCGGTCGTCGGGCCGCCTCCGTCGGGGCTGCCGATGCCGAAGGCCTCCGCCGCGACGACGAGCAGCGGGTAGCCGACGAGCCAGACCAGGAACGCCAGCACCAGCCACGGCATGAGCGACCGGAGTTGCGGCGCCCGTCGGCCGGTCCCGGCGGCGCTCAAGGATCGGACTCCGTCGAAGCTCCAGCAAACACCGAGGGCGGCTCCCCGGCAAGCTGCCGCACGACGCAGGCGCCACTCAAGCTCGCCGCGGTTCCCGGCATCGCCACCTCAATGGCCGGCCCCGCCGCCGAGCCGTCCCCTGCGTCACTCCGGGTCGACGCAAGGCGCACCGTGTAGAAGCTGTTGCTGCCGGTGAAGCGCTCCGCCTCGATCCGGCCGGCCAACCCCGACCCGCCGTCCGTCGACAGTTCCAGGGCCTCCGGACGGACGCAGACGTCGACCTGCTCTCCCGTCCGAAGTCCGCTGTCGCCCCGGCACAGCCAGGGCTCAGCCTGCGGCTGCGATTCCAGGCGCACCGTGAGTTCGTCGCCGCCGTGCCGCTCCAGAACGACCCCCGAAAGCACGGAGCAGCGGCCGACGAAGGTAGCCACGAAACGCGAAGCGGGATCCCGGTAGAGCTCCGCCGGCCCGCCGACCTGCTCCAGGCCCCCCTCGTTCAGCAGGCCGATCCGCTCGCCGAGCTCGAAGGCCTCCTCCTGCTCGTGGGTGACCAGGACGGTCGTGATGCCGGTCTGCTTGACCGTGTGTCGCAGGTCGGCGCGGGTCTCCTCCCGCAGCGCCGGGTCGAGGTTGGACAGCGGTTCATCGAGCAGCAGCACGCGTGGCCGTGGCGCCAGCGCGCGGGCCAGAGCCACGCGCTGCTGCTGGCCGCCCGAAAGCTCGGCGATCCGCCGCTGCTCGAAGCCGGAGAGTCGTACGAGTTCGAGCATCTCGGCCACGCGGGCATTCGCCTCGCCCTGCGCGCCGCCGCGGACCTTCAGCCCGAAGGCGACGTTCTCGGCCACGCTCAGGTGCGGGAAGAGCGCGTAGCTCTGGAACAGCATGCCGACTCCGCGGCGGGCCGGCGGCAGGTGCTCGACGGCCTCGTCCGCGATCAGCAGCCGGCCCCGGTCGAGCTGCTCGAAGCCCGCCAGCAGGCGCAGCATGGTCGTCTTGCCGCTGCCGCTGGGGCCGAGCAGGGCGAAGATCTCACCCGGCTCGACGGTCAGCGAGACGCCGGCGAGGACGACCGTGTCGTCGAACGCCTTGAAGACGTCGTCGAAGCGGACCGAGACGCCGGACGCCGTCACCTGGCAGCCCGTGGGGCGCGCCGGCTCATCCTCCGCCCTGGCCGCGCACGGCCCGGTCCCACTCCGCCATCCACGCGGCGCCGTTCTCCTCGATCATCCGCCAGTCCACCTCGGCGCGACGGAGTCGGGACTGCACGTCGGCTACCCACGGCGCCAGCCCGCCGGCGTCGAGGTCGAGCCGCGCCGGCAGGCGGAACGCCTCGCGCACCGCCAGCCCGAGGGCCTCGGGCGAACCGAGCCAGTCGACGAAGGCCTCGGCTTCGTCCTCGTTGTCCGAGCCGGCGACCACGCCGACCGAGTCCTGGATCACGGCCGTGCCGCTCGCCGGAAAGCGGTAGGCGATCGGCGCGCCGCGATCGATCAGGGAGAGCGTGTCCGTCATCTCCCAGAGCGTGAGCACGCCCTCCTGCCGCGTCAGCTTCTCGTGCAGGACCGCGGGGCTGTGGACGTACTCGCGGGTCTGTCCGTCGAGCCGCCGCAGCCAGTCGAAGCCGGCCTCCGTGCTTCCAGTCTCGACCACGGAGTCGGCCAGGATCTTCCCGAAGATCGTCCGCATCGTGCCGCTCGCCAGGGGATCGCGGATCACGACCTCGTCGTGCCAGCGCTCGTCGAGGAGATCGTCCCAGTCGGCCGGCGCTTCGTCCTCGCCGATCGCGTCGCGGTTGTAGACGATGATCGTCGGCGTCTGGTAGAGCGTGTAGTAGAGGCCCTCCGAGTGCCGGTCGGCCGGATCGAGGGCGGCGGCCCAGGAGGGCTCGGACGGCGCCAGCAGGCCCTCCGCCGCGCCCCGCGCCAGGATCGTCGCCGGACCGCCGAACCAGACGTCCGCCTGCGGATTCGCCCGCTCCGAACGGATCCGGTCGTAGACCTCCTGTGAGCCCATGTCCAGCCAGCGGACGTCAACGTCCGGCCGCGCCTCCTCGTACGCCTGCTCGACCACGGTCAGCAGGTCCCGGCCATGCGGCGAGTACACGACCAGAGGCGTTCGACCGTCGCCCGCGCAGCCCGCCACGGCCGCCGCCGCGAGACAGAACAGGATCGATCGGCGGCCGAGGACCATGGCATTCCGCATCGGCCGCCAAGTGTACGCCGCCGGCTGCAGCGACGGCGTGGCGTCAGGAGGCCGACCTGGTCACCAGACTCGGATGGAACCGGCGAAGGTTGCGGAAGTAGGTGCGGTGGGCCTTGGCCAGCCAGTCGAGGTCGACAGCTTCGGCGTCGCCGGCCTCGGCGATCTGGCCTTCGAGCAACCGCCGGGGGTAGACCTTCATCTCGCCGATGATCAGGACGGGATCGCCGTCCTTGGCAGTCGTTTCCACATGGAGGCCCTCAGCCTCGAGTTCACGCCGGAGGAGATCTCCCAGGCGCCGGAGAACGTCACCCAGCTGTGCGTCGGCACGGGCCACTTTCATGACGGGCCAGGCTGGAGAACCCGCCTCAACGTCTCGCCGTCGACATTGCCGCCGCTGACGACCACCGCGGTGACCTTGCCATCGCGCGGTATCGCGCCCTGCAGGAGGGCAGCCACACCGACCGCGCCACCGCCTTCGACCACCCAGCCCTGCACGTCGACCAGGAAACGCATCGCCGACGCGATCTGTTCCTCGGCGACGAGCACCACATCGTCCAGGTAGCGCTTGCAGATCGGCACCGTCATCGAGCCCGCCTCGATATCGCCCGAGAGCGCCTCGGCGAGGGTGTTCCAGACCTGCGGTCTGTCGCTGTCGTGGAAGACGTTGAACATCGCCGGCGTCGATTCGGCACTCACGCCGATCACCTCGACCGCGGGGTTGAGCTCCTTGACGGCGGTGGCGACGCCGGAAATCAGGCCGCCGCCGCCCACGGGGACCAGCACCCTTTCGACCCGCGGCAACTCGGAGACGATCTCGACGCCGATCGTGCCGGCCCCGGCGATCACCCACCTGTCGTTGTAGGGCGACAACCAGGTCAAGCCGCCCTGGGCGCGGCGCAGGGCTTCGGCCTCGGCCTCATCGAAATTGTCACCGAAGAGCACGGCTTCGGCGCCGGCGCCGTAGCGACGCACCCCGCCCACCTTCTTCTTCGGCGTTCCGACGGGCATCAGAATCTGTGCCGACGCACCACACAGACGCGCTGCGTAGGCGACCGCCATCGCGAAGTTCCCCGAAGATGCGGCGATGATGCCCCGGGCCAGCGCCTTCTCGTCCAGCGACAGCATCGCGTTCAGCGCTCCCCGTATCTTGAACGAGTGCGTCCGATTGGCGTTCTCCATCTTCAGAAACGTCCCGGCGCCGAGACCGGCAGCCTCTTCGAGCGGTGTCGGCCGCAAGTGAGCCTTCAGGTGGTGCTGCGCCCGGACGATGTCACCGAGGGTCGGGTGGTCTCTCATGGCGGAATTCCCAACGTAGTATCGCCGGAATGCGATCGGCGGGCCTTGACGAGATCAGATCCGTTCTCGACGTACCCGCCGCCATCGAGTTGATAGAAGCCGGATTCGTGGCGCTGTCGAGCGGCGCGGCGACGGTTCCTCCCGTCGGCTACCTGGGATTCGACAGGCCGCCGGGCGACTGCCACATCAAGTACGGCCACATCCACGGCGATGACGTCTTCGTCGTCAAGATCGCCACCGGCTTCCATGAGAACGCTTCGCGCGGTCTTCCCACGGGCCACGGAATGATGATCGTCCTGTCGGCGGAGACCGGCGAGACGTTGGCCCTGCTGGACGACTCGGGCTACCTGACCGATGTGCGAACCGCCATTGCAGGCTGCATCGCGGCCCGCTATCTCGCGCCCGACGCGGTCGAGTGCATCGGCATCGTCGGTGCCGGCATGCAGGCCCGCATGCAGTTGCAGTACCTGCGCCATGCGCGCGACTGCAACCGGGTCCGGGTCTGGGCGCGACGCCGCGAACAGTCGGCGGCGTACCGGAGCGAGCTGTCGGATGCCGGCTTCGACGTTCAGGTAGCCGAGACCCTTCAGGACCTCTGCGAGAACAGCAACCTGATCGTCACCGCCACGGCGGCGAGGAGTCCTCTTGTCCGCGACGAGTGGATCCGGCCGGGCACTCACCTCACCGCGATGGGAAGCGATGCTCCCGGTAAACAGGAACTGGACCCCGCGTTGTTCGCAAGAGCCGGCGTCTGTGCCGTCGATTCACTGTCGCAGTGCATCGACCACGGCGAGTCGCACCACGCGCTGGCGGGCGGCTACCTGGATGAAACCGGTCTCGTCGAACTGGGCGACATCATCGCCGGCAGGGCCAGGGGGCGCTCGGACGACGACGAAATCACGATCGCGGATCTGACCGGTGTCGCGGTACAGGACATTCAGATCGCAAAGGCGGTCTGGCAGGCATTGAAGGACTGAGGGGCCGTCAGCCGTCGAGACCCGCCACGAGGTCGCGCTCGGACGGGACGCGCCTGAGTTCGTCGTGCCGGGGCCGGTGAGTCTTCCGGGTCATCAACGACACCGCCACCATCGCGATCAGGCTGAACACCGGGGCCAGCAGCGTGTCCAGACCGCGGTAGGCGTCCGCGACGGCGAAGTGAAGCACGAGCCGCGCGGCGCTGCCGGCGAGGACGCCGGCCAGCGCGCCGGGCATGTTCGCCTTGCGCCAGAACAGGCCGAGCAGGAGGGGCACGAAGCAGCCCGCGAGGACGATGTCGAAGGCGAGGATGAGCAGGATGCCCGGCTCCGGCCGGAGGTAGGCGAAGACGACGGCGCCGGCCATCGTCGGCAGGGCGATCCAGCGGGAGAAACGGAGCATCCGCTCGTCGTCCCAGGTCGACCGGCTGTGGCGCTGGACCAGGTTGCGGGTGATCACGTTCGCCAGGTCCAGCACGACGCCGCTCGCGGTCGACATGCTGGCGGCGATGATCCCGAGCAGGATGGCGCCGCCGACCAGGAGCGGCAGATCGTTCAGCGCGAGGTCGATCAGCAGGGAAGAGCCGGCCTGCCTCTCGAAATGGAACGCGGCCAGCCCGATCAGGGAGACGGCCAGGCCCACGACCAGCGTGAGCCCGGCGGCCAGGTAGCAGCCCCGCTTCGCGGAGCGGCCCGAATCGGCCGAGATCATCCGCTGGATGAAGTCGATGGCCACGATGTCGCCAAGCGCCAGCGATCCGAGGGCCGCCCAGTTGACCAGCGCTCCGTGCTCGCGGGAGAACAGGCCGTTCAGACTCGCGCTCCCCTCCGGCGCCGCGGCAAGCAACGTGCCCCAGCCGTGCGCGCCGCCAAGCCAG
This sequence comes from Candidatus Multivorans sp., assembly GCA_965220845.1. Lineage (GTDB taxonomy): Bacteria > Acidobacteriota > Thermoanaerobaculia > Multivoradales > Multivoraceae > Multivorans. The sequence goes on along the minus strand of CBDCRA010000005.1, from coordinate 179,398 downwards.
ATCACCGCGACGACGATGCTGACGATGAAGATGGAAACCTGGAGCACGCTCGTCGCGATCGTCGCGTACAGGCCGCCCGAAACCGCGTAGGCCAGGATGCAGACCGCGATGGCGATCAGCATCGCGAGATACGGCAGGCCGAAGACGACCCGCAACAGCAGCCCGAGCCCCGCCAGGTTGCCCGCGACCAGCACGACGTTGCTGAGCAACATCAATCCGGCGGCGAGAGTCTCGGTCGAGACGCTGTACCGGCGCCGGTAGAAGTCGGCCAGGGTCATCAGCCGCATGCGGTGCAACGGCTCGGCGAACCAGGTGCCGGCGATCACCAGGCAGAGCGCCAGGCCGATCGGGATGACCGCACCGGCCCAGAAGCCGCCCGAGTGGACCAGCGACGCGTTGCCCACCGAGCCGTTCGCGTCGAACGCCTGGGCGCAAAGCGTGATGCCGACGACGCCGACCGGCATCGCGTTGCCGGCGACGTAGTAGTTCGTCGCGCGGCCGCGGATCTTCGCGTACGTACGGACGCCGACGACCAGGGTGGCGGCGATGAAGAGGAGAACGGCGATGCCGATCGCTGACACGAAGGGCAGTGTAGTGCTCGAGGCGGTCTCGGGCTCGCCGCTACGCGGCATCGCGCAGATGCCGGCCAGAGGGCCGGCGCACCGACACGGCGGGCGAGCGCGGCTATAGTGCCGGGAGGTGATTCCAAACGGCGCCAACCGAATGCCGGCGCTGGTCGCGGTCGCGGCGGCGCTCGCGGCGTGCGGGGTTCCGGCCGGCGAAGAGGGCGCCGGAGGGCCGACCGCTCCAACGGAGCCCGTCGACCTCGACGTCGTCGCCGAACTCCGTGACGAGGGCTTCAACCGCTCCCGGGTCATGGAGTTCTCCCACGTCCTGACGGACCTCTACGGCCCCCGGTACGCGAACTCGCCTTCCTACGACGGCGCCGCCTCGTGGGCGCGCGACACGTTCGAGGAGTTCGGCCTCGAGGCCACGCTCGAGCCCTGGGGCGAGTACGGCTACGCCTGGGAAAACCGCCACACTTCGGTTCACATCACGGCGCCGCAGTACCAGCCGGTCATCGCCTACGCCCAGCCCGGCACCCGGAGCACCGACGGCAGCGTCGCCGGACCCGTGACCGCGGTCGACCTCAGCGGTGTCGAGACGCGTGGCGATCTGGAAGCCCTGCAAACACGGCTCGGGACATCGATCCTCCTCGTCTCGCCCGAGCGGGAGCTGGTTCCCAACTTCTCGCCGCAGGCGGTCCGGCTCTCCGACGAGGAGCTCAGCGGCATGGCCCGCCTCGAGATCGATCCGGCCAACAACCCGACCCGGTCCTCGGAGGACGAGGCCGAACCCGAGCTGACGCGCCACGACATCGAGACGTTCCTCGAACAGCAGGGCGTCGACGTCCTGGTCGAGATCGGTTCCACGAACGTCGGTCCGATGGACAAGGGGATCGTCCACGTCTCCGGCGACGGTCCGCTGCCGCTCGACGAACCGGTCGCGATGCCTCGCGTCGTCATCGCCGCGGAGCACTACAACCGGATGATGCGGCTGCTGGCCGCCGGAACGCCGGTCGAGATGGAGATCGAAGTCCGCAACGTCCTCAGCGCCGACGATCCACTCGACTACAACGTGATCGCCGATCTGCCAGGCGGCGACCTCGCCCACGAAGTCGTCATGATCGGCGGCCACCTCGACGCCGAGCCGGCCGGCACCGGCGCCACGGACAACGCGGCCGGCAGCGCGATCGTGATGGAAGCGATGCGGCTGCTGCGAGCGGCCGGCCTCGAACCGCGGCGCACGATCCGGGCCGCTCTCTGGGGCGCCGAGGAAAGCGGCCTGCTCGGCTCCCGAAGCTACGTCCGCGAACACTTCGGCGACCCGGCGTCACCGGAGAAGCCGGCCGCCCACGCGAACCTGTCCGTCTACTTCAACGTCGACTGGTACGGCCGCTTCCGCGGCATGTACCTGCAGGGCAACGACGCGTCCCGGCCGATCTTCGAGGCCTGGATGGAGCCGTTCCACGACGTGGGGATGTCCTGGATCGTGCCCGGCAACACCTGCTGCACGGATCACATGGCCTTTCTCGAAGCGGGCCTCCAGGGCTTCCAGTTCATCCAGGACGACCTCGAGTTCTTCAACGCGACGTTCCACACGAACATGGACGTCTACGACCGCCTGATTGCCGACGACCTCCGCCAGGCCTCCGTCATCCTGGCCAGCTTCGCCTACCATGCCGCGATGAGAGACGAACTCTTCCCGCGCACCGACGGCCTCGCCAACGGGCGGCGCTGGCACAAGTAGCCGCGGGATCGACGGGAGGCAAGGACCGCTCATGGAGTACCGCGTACTGGGACGGACCGGAGTCAAGGTCGCGCCCCTCTGCTTCGGCAGCGACAACTTCGCCGATCCGACGCCGGAACCGGAATGCGTGCGCATGCTGGAGACGGCGATGGACGCCGGGATCAACCTGATCGACACCGGCGAGGTCTACGCCGAGGGCGAGGGCGAGCGGGTCATCGGCCGGGCGCTCAAGGCGAACGGCCGCCGCCACGAGCTGCTGATCGCGACCAAGGTCGACCACGGCCGCAGGGTCGTGGGCGAAAGCGTCGTGGACTACACCGGCAGCATCGGCCCCAACGAGTACGGCCACTCGCGGATCAACCTGATCCGCGCCTGCGAGGGCTCGCTCCGGCGTTTGCAGACCGACTACATCGACCTCTACCAACTGCATCGGCCCTCGCCCGAGATGCCGTTCGACGAGACCCTGAGGGCGCTGGACGATCTCGTCCGCGCCGGCAAGATCCGCTACATCGGCTGCTCGACCCACCCGGCCTGGATGGTCGCCGAGGCCGTGATGACGAGCGAGCTGAAGGGCTACGCCCGCTTCGCCAGTGAGCAGCCGCCCTACAACCTGCTGGACCGCCGGATCGAGAACGAACTGATTCCGATGTGCGAGCGCCTCGGCCTCGGCATCATCACCTGGGCGCCGATGGCGATGGGCGTGCTGGCGGGCCGCTATCTCAGCGACTCCGACTATCCCGACGGCTCGCGCGCCGCCCTGCGAGGCGGTTTCTACGCCGACCGCGTCACGCGAGCCGGAATCGACGTCGGCCGCAGGTTCGCTGAGATCGCGGCCGACTCCGGCCTGACTCCGGCCCAGTTCGCGATCCTCTGGACCAAGGATCAACCGGGGATCACCGCGCCGCTGATCGGCCCGCGGACTCTGAAGCACCTCGAAGACCTGCTGCCCGTGCTCGAGATGAGCCTGACGGACGAGCAGCGGGCCGCCTGCGACGCGCTGGTGCCGCCCGGGAGCGTCGTCGCCGACTTCCACAACACGGCGGGCTGGATGAAGATGAAGGTCATGCCGCCAGCGGCCCGGGACTAGATCCCGGTGCACGTCTCCCACGTAATCCACGCCGTCGACACCCACGTCTGCGGCGAACCGGGCCGGGTGATCGTCGGCGGCGTCCTCGACGTCCCCGGCGCCACGATGTTCGAGAAGATGCGCTACCTCGAGACGGAGGCGGACGAGCTGCGCCTGCGGATGCTGCGCGAGCCGCGCGGCTATCCCGCCGCGAACTGCAACCTGATCCTGCCCGCGACCCATCCCGACGCGGTCGCCGGCTACGTGATCATGGAACAGGTCGAGTATCCCGGCATGTCCGGCACGAACACGATCGCCGTGGTCACCGTGCTGATCGAGACCGGGATGGTGCCGCACACCGAGCCGGTCACGGAACTCACCCTGGAATCGCCCGCCGGCCTGATCCGGGTGCGCGCCGACGTCGAGCGGGCTAAGGTGAAACGGGTCGAGTTCGAGAACGTGCCGGCCTTCGCCGTCCATCTCGACGCTGTGCTCGACGTGCCGGAACTCGGCGAGGTGACCGTCGACGTCGCCTATGGCGGCATGTTCTACGTCATCGCCGACGCCGACCAGGTCGGCCTCACCCTGGCTCCGGAAGAGGCCGCGGAGGCGACCCGGGTCGGCGAGATGATCAAGGCGGCCTGCCAGGAGCAGCTTCCGCCGCCGGTGCATCCGCTCAATCCGGAGATCCGCGGCGTGACGATCGGCCAGCTCTCGGCGCCGCCGCTCGTGCCCGGCTCGCACCGGCGCAACACGGTGATCGTCTCGACCGGCAAGCTCGACTGGGACAAACCGCTGACCTGGACCGGCGCCCTCGACCGCTCCCCCTGCGGTACGGGGACCTGCGCCAAGATGGCGGCCATGTGGGCCAAGGGCGAGTTGCCGCTCGGCCAGGACTTCGTCCACGAGGGCGTCCTTGGAACGACGTTCACCGGGCGCATGGTGCGGGAGACGAAGGTCGGCGACGTCGATGCCGCGGTACCGGCGCTGGCAGGCACGGCATGGATTACCGGCTTCGCCCAGTACGTCGTCGATCCGGAGGACCCCTTCCCCAACGGGTTCACGGTCGGCGACATCTGGGGCGGCCAGGAGGTGCAAGTCGATGAGTGAAGACAGAGTGATGGTGGTCACCGGCGCGTCGAGCGGCCTCGGCGCCGAAGTCTCGGAGCACTTCGCGCTGAAGGGTTACCGGGTGGTGATGAGCTACCTGATCGAGCCCGAGGCGCAGGCGACGTACGACCGCATCGCGGCCAGCGTGGGCAGCACCGAGCGGCTGATGAAGGTCCAGGCCGACGTCGCCGACCGGGAGCAGGTGCGGGCGATGTTCGACGCCGTGATCGAGCGCTTCGGGCGGGTCGACGTCCTGATCAACTTCGCCGGCATCAACCGCGACGCGCCCTTCACCGAGTTGACGGACGACATGTGGGACTCGGTCGTTGCCGCTCATCTTCGCGGCCACTTCGTCTGCGGCCAGGAGTTCGTCTTCCACAACCCCGACCGCCCGGGCGTGATCATCAACCTGGGCGCCGCCTGCGGCCAGATCGGCCGCAAGAACGGAGCGAACTTCTGCAGCGCGAAGGGCGGCGTCATCGCGCTGACCAAGTGCATGGCGCAGGAACTGTCGCCCAGGATCCGCGTCAACTGCCTGGTGCCCGGATCGGTCCGGACGCGCGAGGTGATCGATCGCTACGACCTCGAGACGGAAGACGGTCTTGCCAGGGAGCTCGCCACCCTGCCAATGGGGCGGCTGGGCGAGTTCGAGGACATCACCCGGATGGTCGACTGCATGATCGGTTCCGAGTTCACGACCGGCGCCACCTTCTACGCCAACGGCGGCCAGTACATGCATTGAAGCGCCTCGGCGCCATGTTCCGGGCATTGGTTCGCCACCCGCTCGAGGTGGCGGTCTGCACCATCCTCGTCGCCCTGGTCGCGGTGACCTTCTCCCAGGTCGTCTTCCGCTACGTCCTGCAGGCGTCGCTCTCGTGGTCGGAGGAGCTTGCCCGCTTCCTCCTGATGTGGCTCGCCGCCCTCTCCACCGCCTACGCGATGAAGACAGGCGCCCACTTCGCGCTTCACTTCGTCGTCGACCGCACGCCGCCGGCCATGCGGCGCCTCATCGGTTCGGCGGTCGCGCTTGCCGCATCCGCGTTCCTGGCCGTCTTCGCCTACCAGTCGCTTCGCTTCGCGATCGAGGTTCACGACATGGAGGCGCCCGCCACACGGATGTCGATGGCGATTCCCTACTCGTCGGCCTTCGTCGGCAGCACCCTCACCCTCTACTACGTGCTCGTGAACTGGCGCCGGGAACTCCGCGGGCAGGAGGAATAGGGCCAGGCAATGGGAATCCTGGTCGTCCTGACCCTGGTGGCCGCGCTGCTGCTCGGCGTGCCGGTGGCCATCGCGCTCGCCCTCGCGGCGATGGTCGGCCTGCTCTACAGCTCGCCCGAGTTCCTGATCGTCCTGCCGCAGAAGTTTCTGGCCGGCCTGGATTCCTTCCCGCTCCTGGCGGTGCCGCTGTTCGTGCTCGCCGGAGCTCTCATCTCGCACGGCGGCATGGCGCGCCGGATCGTCGACCTGGCGATGCAGTTCGTCGGCCGCCTGCCGGGCGGCCTCGGCCTGGTCGTCATCCTGTCGACGATGCTGTTCTCCGGCATCTCCGGCTCGCCGAGCGCGAACACCGCGGCCATCGGCTCCGTCGCCCTGCCGGCAATGCGCCAGCGGCAGTATCCGGCGCCGTTCGCGACCGCCGTCTTCGCTTCGGCCGGCGGCGTCTCGACCCTGGTGCCGCCCGCGATCGACCTGATCATCATCGGCGTCGTCTCGGGGATGTCGATCGGCGCCCTGTTCGCGGCCGGCATCACGCCGGCGATCGTGCTGGGCCTCGCCCTGATGGGGATGACCTACATCCGCGCCCTCGACCTGAACCTGCCGCTCGAGGCCAAGGCCTCCTGGCCGCAGAGGCTCCGCGTGATCCGCGACGGCATCCTGCCGCTGTTCATGATCGTCATCATCCTCGGCGGCATCTACGGCGGTGTCTTCACGCCCACCGAAGCCTCCGCGGTCGCCGTGGTCTACGGCGCGCTGGTGTCCTTCTTCGTCTACCGCGAACTGAAGCTCGAGGACATCCCGAAGGTCCTGCTGCAGACGGCCTCGCTTTCCGGCGTCGTCCTGTTCGTGCTGGGGACGGCGTCCATGTTCTCCTTCGTCCTCACCTTCGAGCGGCTGCCGCACCTGCTGGCGGAAGGGATCTCGACCCACGCCCCGAACTGGATCGTCTTCATCCTCTTCGTCCACCTGATCTTCCTCTTCCTGGGCATGGTGATGGACGCCCTGCCGCCGATCATCATCCTGATGCCCATCCTCCTGCCGGCGGCGCTCGCACTCGGCATGGACCCGCTCCATTTCGGCATCCTGGTCGCGGCCAACGTCGGCATCGGCATGATCTCGCCGCCGGTGGGCATCTGCCTGTACGTCGCCTGCGGCATCTCGAAGACGCCGATCGAGAAGGTGACACCCAAGCTGTTGCCCTTCCTCGCGCTCCTGCTCATCATGCTGCTCGTGATCACCTTCGTGCCCGGAGTCACCCTGTGGCTCCCGGAGGCCCTCGGCTATGAGTAGCCCGGACCCGCGCGCCACACACTGGGTGCGCCGGCGCCCCCGCCGGCTGGGTGCGCGGGTCTTCCGACCCGCTGCCGCCGAAGGCGGCCAGGAACCCGCGCCGCGAAGCGGCGACCGCTCGGCGCTTCATGCCGCCATCCTCGGCATCTGCATCCTCGCCCTCCTCGCCGGCTGCCGCGGCAGCGACGGCGTCACGGTGCTCAAGGTCGCCCACAACGGGCCGGCCGGGCACCCGTTCCAGGCCGGCTTCGATGAGTTCAGCCGCGTCCTCGAGGAACGGTCTGAGGGCGCCGTGACGGTGCAGATCTTCGAGAACGAGCAGCTCGGCACCGAGGAGGAGGCGACACTCATGGTCAAGCTGGGCGCGCTCGCCGCCTCGGCCGCGAGCGCCGGCGGCGGCATCGCGGCCTTCGTCCCCGAGGCCGAGATCTTCAACTTCCCCTTCATCTTCAGGGACCTCGACCACTTCTACCGGGTGGTCGACGGACCGATCGGCGAGCGCGTGGCCGCCCGGATCGAGGAGGAACTCGACGTCCTCGTGCTCGGCTACTGGTTCGCCGGCCGGCGCAACGCCTGGAACGCGGAGCGGCCGATCGTCGTCCCCGACGACTTCGAGGGTCTCAAGATCCGCGTCATCCCGACCCCGATCCTGGTCGACACCTTCAACGCCCTCGGCGCCCAGGCGACGCCGATGTCGTTCGGCGAGCTCTACTCGGCGCTGGAACAGGGCGTCGTGGACGGCGCGGAGACGGACCACGTCGATCTCTACGGGGAGCGTTTCTACGAGGTCACGGAGTACGTGTCCTACACGCGGCACCTTTACCTCGCCGTGGCGCTGATCTTCAGCCGCAAGCTCTACGACGAGTTGCCGCCTGAGTTGCAGGAAGCGGTGCTCGCCGCCGGCAGGGCGTCGGTCCGGGTCGAACGGGAGGCGATGGCGTCCATGACCGCCGACGCCCTGGCCGAGCTGGAGAAACTGGGGATCCAGTTCAACGAGATCGACCGTCCGCTGTTCGAGGACAAGGTGCGGCAGGTCTACCTCGACAACGCCGAAAGAGTCGGCGGAATGGCGGCGATCGAGGAGGTCGCCCGCCAGTAGCGCCAAAACGGACTCAGCGAATCAGAACAGGAGCAGCACAATGGAATTCCGCGGTGTCATGACGGCGATCACAACGCCCTTCAACGACGATCTGACGGTCGACCACGACTTCCTCGCAAAGCACGCGAACTGGCTGGTGGAACACGGCTGCACCGGCATCGTGCCTCTCGGCTCGCTGGGCGAGGGCAACACCCTCCAGTTCGACGAGAAGCTGGCGATCGTCGAAACCTGCGTCACCGCGCTCGACGGCCGGGCGCCCGTGATGCCCGGCATCTCCGCGCTCAGCACGGCCGAAGCCGTCCGCATCGCCCGCGGCTCGGCGGAGCGCGGCGCCGAGGCGCTCATGGTGCTTCCCCCCTACGTCCACAACGGCAAGATGCACGAGACCCGGGGTCACTTCGCGGCCCTCTTCGAGGCCACGGACCTGCCGTGCATGCTCTACAACAACCCCTTCGCCTACGGCGTAGACATCCTGCCCGAGATCATCGGCGAACTGGCCGCCGAGCATGCCAGCCTGCGGGCGATCAAGGAGTCGAGCGGCGACATCCGGCGGATCACCGCGGTCAAGGCCCTGCTGGGAGACCGCCTCGACGTCTTCGCCGGCCTCGACGACATGCCCTACGAAGCCGTGTGGTCGGGAGCGACGGGCTGGATCGCGGGCCTGGTCAACGCGCTGCCGGCCGAGTCCGTTCGCCTGTTCGACCTGGCCGCGGCGGGCCGGCGCCAGGAGGCCTTCGAACTCTACGCCTGGTTCCTTCCCCTGCTACGCATGGACACCGTGCCCGAGTTCGTCCAGTTGATCAAGCTGGTGCAGGCCGAGGTCGGGATGGGGTCCGAGACCGTGCGGCCGCCCCGGCAGACCTTGCCCGAGGCCGACCGCCGCGAGGCGCTGGCGTTGATCCGGGAACGCCTCGCGAACCGCGTTCAGTCTCCGGCCTGACCCGGCGGGCGCTTGAGGGCAGACCGCAAGCGCTGAAACGGGCAATTGGATCCGTTTGACAGCGGTTCTCAGGCCACGCTAACGTTGTTGGACAATCTGACTACCCAGCCAGACGCGGAACAGCGACGCCCAGAGAGAGGAACGTGGCGATGAAGCACCTCAGCACCTTGAACTCTCGCACCCTTGTTCGCGCGACAAGAGGAACGCTAATCATCGGTTTGGGGGTTCTTCTCGCCTTGGCTGGAACGGCCGCATGGGGCCAGTCGATCGAGCGCGGCTCGATCACCGGCACGATCACGGACCCCAACGGCGACCGCATGCCCGGCGTCAACGTGATGCTCACGTCGACGGAACTCGGCGCGACGAGCGAGACGATGACGGACGCGAACGGCCGCTACCGCTTCGTCGCCCTGCTGCCGTCCACCTATACGGTCGAGGCGTCGATTGAGGGCTTCTCGACCGCCCAGCAGGGGGACATCGAGCTCACCGTAGGCAAGACCCTGAGCGTCGACCTCGCGATGGAGCTGGGGAGCGTCGAGGACGTGATCATCGTCGAGGGCTCGCCGCTCATCGACGTCCGTAGTTCGACGCTGCAGACGACGGAACTCAACAACGAGATCCTGATGGACGTGCCGAGCGGCCGCAGCATCCGGAGCGTCGTCCAGTTGGCGCCCGGCGTCCACTCGGAGAACGCGGAGGGCAGGCAACCGTCGGCCTTCGGCTCGCCCGGTATGGGGGTCCAGTTCTCGGTCGATGGCGTCATCATCAACAGCCCGGAGGCGGGTGAGAGCGAGGTCGCGCTCGGCTTCTTCTCGGTCGAGGACGTTACGGTCCTCGGCGCCGGCGCATCAGCCGAATACGGCGGCTACAGTGGAGTGATCGTCAACGTGACGACGAAGCAGGGCTCGAACGACCTGAACGGTCTGGTCGACCTGCAACTCGCCGACAACGACTGGCAGTCCCAGAACACGAACGACCCCGACCTGCAGCGCAGCGGCAGCGACCGCACGGACACGGAAGTCCACTTCGACATCGGCGGACCTCTGCAGCGCGACAAGGCGTGGTTCTTCACCTCGGTCAAGTACCGCCAGGAGGACTCGAAGGCCAGCGGCGACCATCTCAACGATCCGACCAACGAGAGGCCCCGCTTCGTCGGCAAGATCAACTGGACACCGACGCAGGAGAAGATCCTCAGCGGCATGCTCGAGTACAGCACCCGCGACCAGCAATATCAGGGTGCGGACGAGGGCGATCTGGTCGCCCCCGGCGCGACCTTCAGCAACGTCGGGACCCAGTACCTGTTCAACTTCAACTACACGGACATGCTGTCCCAGGACACCCTGCTCGATCTGAAGTTCGGCGGCTATCACCAGCGCCAAACCGAGACGCCCGACGGCGGCGACACCCCCGCTCGCTACGACGGCTTCGAGGACCGCCTTTCCGGGAACTGGTGGGGGCCCTTCAACGCCAACCGGGAGCGCTATCAGCTCCTCGCCTCGGTCAGCCATTTCACGGATGACTTCATCCGCGGCGAGCACGACTTCAAGTTCGGCGTCGAGATGCAGAACACGCTGGTCAACACGCTCAACGGGTTGTCGGGAGGCAGGTACTACTACGACTTCGCCGGCGAGAACTACATCCTCTACGAGAGCACCGGCTACAACACGTTCGCCGACACCGACAAGATCGTCGGCTATGCGCAGGACTCCTGGGGGATCACCGACCGGGTGCGGCTGAACCTCGGTCTGCGAGCCAACTACTGGCGCGGCTCCCTCGAGTCGGACGTCAACGGCGTCCGCTTCGACCAGGGCACCGTGTTCACGCCCGACCTCGCCCTCGCGCCGCGCATCGGGCTCAACATCAACCTCGGCGACGACAACGACTCCGTCCTGAAGGCGCACTGGGGGCGCTACTACCATCAGGTCATCTCGCTGTTCTACAGCCGTCTGGCTCCCGAGAGCGACTGGACGGGCTACCTCTGGAACGCCGACGAAGAAATCTGGGAACTCGACTTCACCGAAGCGCGAGGCCCCGGCCAGTGGACGATCGACGACGGCCTCGGCGTGCCCTACATGAACGCCCTGGACGTGGGCTGGGAGAAGGTCCTGACGCGTACCTTGTCCCTCGACGTCACGGCGACCTACCGCACGAACCACGACTTCCTGGACGGCGTGAACCTCACCGGCCAGTTCGAACCCACGCGGTACACGGATCCGAACAGCGGACGGAGCTACAACGTCTTCAACCAGACGAACGAGGGCGAGAACCGGTTCTACTTCACGAACGTCGACTACTGCCAGGACTACGGACAGGCCTACAAGGAGCTCACCTGCTTCAAGAGTTCCCGCAAGTACGCCGGGATCACGGCGAGCCTGGCCAGGCGATGGCGCAACAACTGGCAAATGCAGGCTTCGTGGACCTACGGCGAGGCAAGGGGCAACAACAACAACGGCTGGTACGAGTTCCAGGAGGGGAGAGGCTCCTCGCTCGGCAGTTCGACCTTCTTCAAAGACCCCAACGTCCAGATCAACGCCTACGGCAACCTGACGATCGATCCGACGCACCTGATCAAGGTCCTGGGCAACGCCAGGCTCCCGGGCGGGATTGTGGTCGGCGGCTACCTCCGCTTCTTCTCGGGAAACACCTACAACCAGCAGATCCGGGTGGACGACGTGGATCAACGTTCGGAGATCTACGGCCACCCTGCGGGCTCCTTCCGTCTTGACGACGGCCTCACCCTCGATCTGAGGGTGGAGAAGGACTTCGACATCGGTGGCGGCCGTCTGCTGGGCGTCGGCATCGACGTCTTCAACGCCGGCAACGCGGACACCGCAATCGAAGCCGAACAGTCGCTCGACAGCGACCGGCCCTTCGGCGCCCCGAGGCGGCTGATACGCGGTCGGGTCTGGCGACTCGGGGCGCGGCTCCAGTTCTAGGCGGCGCGGCGCTGCGGCACCGGTGGCACCCACCCGCCTGCCTGGGGCGGGGGAGGGGGTCCCAGCGGACGCTCACGCTTTCGGAGTAGATGGGAGGTCTGCGCTCGCTGCGGTCGGCTGCGCTCCGGTTGGTCATCGGACGATGACAGGGCGGAGGGCGTCGCTTGCCGACAGCCTCGCTGGGACCCCCTCCCCCGCCCCAGGCAGGCTGGAACGCGTCGGGCGGCCGAACGGAGCCGGTTCCGCTTTGGCCCAGCGGGGCAATCAATACCGCTGTTAGGCTTTTTTCCTCGTCATGGGCAGCGGACCAACTCGTCGGGATGAGGCGCTCGGTCAGGAGCGCGCCTCGCGGGTGAAGCGCGCGGGCCGGTGGATCGGGTTTGGGATTGCGCTGGTCGTCGCCGCGGTTGTGGTGGTCGGTGTGGTGGTCCGTCTAGCGCCCGGCGGGGAGGTCACGGCGCCGTCGGGGCACTTGCTGGGGCGGCTTCCGGACGGGGTGGCTCCCGATGATCTGAGCGTGCTGCTGATCACTCTGGATACGACGCGAGCGGACCGGATCGGTGCGTATGGCTTTGCCGATATCGAGACGCCGCATCTGGATCGGCTGGCGGCCGAGGGAGTGCTGTTCGAGCAGGCACAGGCGGTGGCGCCGTTGACGTTGCCGGCGCATTCGTCGATCTTCACCGGGGAGTATCCGCCCGCGCATGGGGTTCGGGACAACGGCGGCTTCTACCTGGACGACGAGCATGTCGTGCTGGCCGAGATTCTGCGCGACGAGGGGATGCGTACCGGCGGCTTCGTGGCGGCGTTCGTGCTCGACGCGAAGTGGGGGATCGCCCAGGGCTTCGACCACTACTTCGACGACTTCGATCTGGGTGACACCGTGCGCATGGCGCTCAACGAGATCGAGCGGCCGGCCGGCGAAGTGACCGACGCCGCACTGGCGTGGCTCGACGAGGCGCCGGAGGCGCGCTTCTTCTCCTGGGTCCACTACTACGACCCGCACTCCCCCTACGAGCCGCCGGAGCCCTTCGCGGAGCGCTACCGGAACCGTCCCTACATCGGTGAGATCGCCTACATGGACTCCCAGATCGGCCGCCTCCTCGAGTGGCTCGACGACAACGACCGGACGCAGGACACGGTCGTCATCGTGATCGGCGACCACGGCGAGAGCCTCGGGGAGCACGGGGAGTCCGGCCACGGCTTCTTCATCTACGAGGCGGCGACCCGCGTTCCGTTCATCCTCCGCGCGCCCTACGAAACGATGCGAGGCCGACGAGTGGCGGACGTGGTGCGGGCGGTCGACGTCGCCCCCACCGTCCTCGACCTCCTGGCCGTCGATGCAGGACAGGGCGAACTCGATTCCTCCTACGAGGGAACCAGTCTGGTCCGGTTGCTGACCGGCGCCTCGGGGCCGCGCCTGCCAGCCTATGCCGAGGCGGTCTACCCGCGCTACCACTACGGCTGGAGCGATCTCGCCGCGCTGCGGCTCGGGAACATGAAGTACGTTGCCGCCCCGCGCCCCGAACTCTACGACCTGGCCGCGGACCCGCGCGAGCTGAACAACCTCTACTCCGCCCGCCCGGACGAGGCCGATCGGATGGCGTCCATGCTCCAGGCCCTCGAATCGAGGTGGACCGACAGGGCCCTGCCCAACCCCGTGGAAGAGATCGACCCGGAGACCCGGGCGCGGCTCGCCGCCCTCGGCTACATGGGCAGTTTCGGCGGCGGCTCCGCCGAGCCGGTGGACCGCGCCCTGCTGGCCGACCCGAAGGACCGGATCCACCTCTTCAACCTGATGCGCACCGCCCGCGAGGCCTCGCTCAAGGGGAACCGGCCGGCTGCCGTGGAAGCCCTCGAACGGGTGCTGGCCGAGGACCCGTCGGTGATCGACGCCTGGATCCGGCTCGGCGACGAGCAGATGCGCGGCGATGACACCGGCGCCGCGATCGAGAGCTACCGGCGAGCGATCGAGCTGAAGCCCGACTACCCCCATGCCGTGATCAATCTCGCTAATGCCTACCGCCGCGCCGGCGCGGAGGAGGAGGCGATTCTCGGCTACCAGGAGTTCCTGCGCCTCGATCCCCGCAACGCGATCATCCACTACGAACTCGCGCGCATGCTCGTGGACCGCGGCGACCTGGAGGCCGCGGACGGACACCTCCGGGAAGCCGCCGCGCTGTCGCCGGAGATGGGCGCCGCGGTGGTCAGTCAGGGCGCCGTGGCGATCCTGCGGTCCGACCTGGTCAACGCGCAACGGCTGTTCGAGGAAGCGCTCGCGATCCAGCCGGACGTGCGCCTCGCCCACTTCAACCTCGCCCTGCTGGCCGAAGAGCGCGGCGACCCCCGCGCGGCAGTCGACTTCTACCGCCGGGAACTCGATGTCCACCCGCAGAGTTACCGGGTCGAGTTCAACCTCGGCCGGCTGCTGGACAGCCTCGGCGACAGGTACGGGGCGACCGCGGCGCTCGAGCAATCGATCGAGATCAACCCCGAGTTCGCCATCGGCCACTTCTTCCTGGCCAAGGCCCTCGTCGACCGCAACGAAGAGCTGGACCGCGCCATGGAACTGGCACGAACCGGCCTGGAACTCGACCCCGGCTCGGACATGGCGCCCATGGGCCACTACCTGCTCGCCGACATCTACACCCGCCTCGGCCAGCCGGAAGAGGCGCGGCGGGAACTCGCTTCTGCCCGCGCCCTGGAACGCAAGGGTTGAGCGTCCCCGCCGCGCGGCACCCCACCGCATGGATGTAGAGAATCCCGCCAGGCCAACGCCCGTTCTCTGGGTGCGCGGACCCTTTGGTCCGCATCCGGCGATGCTGGCAATCCCCCTGGCACTCGGGTTCGCCGCGTGCTCCCCACCATCCGACCCCGCCACAGCCCCCCCACCCGCCATCTTCATCGACGCCGCCCCAGCCGCGAACCTCGACTTCGTCTACTTCAACGGCATGTCGGGCGAGCACTACTTCAACGAGATCATGGGCGGCGGCGCCGCCCTGTTCGACTTCGACAACGACGGCGACCTGGACGTCTACCTCCTCCAGGGTCGGATGCTCGGCCCGGACCTCGCGTTCCCGCCGCCACCCGGTACGCTGCTCACCGACCGCCTCTACCGCAACGACCTGGAACCCGGCGCCGGCGACGCCACCCTCCGTTTCACCGACGTCACCGACGCGAGCGGCATCGAAGCCGCCGGCTACGGCATGGGCATCGCGACGGGCGACTTCGACAACGACGGCTGGACGGACCTTTACGTCACGAACTTCGGCTCGAACCAGTTGCTGCGAAACCGCGGTAACGGCACGTTCGACGACGTCACGGCCGCCTCGGCCGCCGACGATCCCCGTTGGTCCGTGGCCGCCACGTTCTTCGACTTCGACCGCGACGGCTGGCTGGACCTCTACGTCGGCAACTACGTCGACTACTCGCTGGCGGACAACACGCCGTGCCCCCTACCGAGCGGCGTGCTGACCTACTGCGCCCCCGGCGCCTACCCGCCGGCCGCCGACAGCCTGTTCCGCAACCGGGGCGACGGCACCTTCGAGGACGTGTCCACGGCCTCCGGAATCGGCAACGAGCCGGGCTCCGGCCTCGGCGCCGTCGCCGCCGACTTCAACGGCGACCGCTGGATCGACCTCTACGTGGCGAACGACCTGATGTGGAACCGGCTGTGGATCAACCGGGGCGACGGCACCTTCGACGACAACGCCCTGCTGGCCGGAGTCGCCGTGAACAGCGAAGGCCAGCCCGAGGCCGGCATGGGCGTCGACACCGGGGACTTCGACGGCGACGGCGACCCGGACATCGTCCTCAGCCACCTGGAACAGGAGACGAACACCCTCTACGTGAACGGCGGCGCCGGCCTCTTCCGGGACCAGTCGGCGTCGAGCCAGCTTGGGCCGCCAAGCCTGCCGTTCACCGCCTTCGGAATCGGCTGGATCGACTACGACAACGACTCATGGCTCGACCTGCTCGTCGTCAACGGCGCCGTGATCGGCATCGACGCGCTGATCCGGGAGGGCGACCCCTACCCGCTGCGGCAGACGGACCAGCTCTTCCACAACCTCGGCGACGGCACCTTCGACGAAGTCACGGCCGAGGCCGGCGGCGTCTTCGAGTCCTCCGAAGTCAGCCGCGCCGCCGCCTTCGGCGACGTCGACAACGACGGCGATCTCGATGTCGTCGTCGCGAACAGCAACGGGCCGACCCGTCTGCTGCTCAACCAGGTCGGCCAGGATCGGTCGTGGCTGGGCCTGCGGCTCGTCGCCCACGACCGCGACGCGCTGGGCGCTCACGTCACGATCCACCGGGAGGGCGCGGCGCCGATCTGGCGCCACGTCCACACCGACGGCAGCTACGCCGCGGCCCGCGATCCGCGGATACTCGCCGGGCTGGGCGATGGAGCGGACGCCGCCGTCAGCCACGTCGAGGTCCGCTGGCCGGACGGCGCGAGCGAGACGTGGACGAACGTACGCGTCGGGGAGTACCAGACTCTGGTCCAGGGCGAAGGAGAAGCGGTCGGCCCGCAGGATTGAGCCTGAGAAGCGCTCTTAGGGTGAGCGCACAGGCCAGCGGCGACGGGTCCCCTCAGGCCGCGTCGAAGCGCTCGACCTCGATCCGCTCGGCGCGCTCGCGAACCTGCCACAGGTCGTAGGCCATCTGCATCCCAAGCCAGGTCTCCGGGCTCGAGCCGAACGCCTTCGACAAGCGCACCGCCATCTCGGTCGAGACGCCGGCATGGCCGTTCACCAGGTCGGAGAGCGCCTGCCTCGTGACACCCAGGCCCTTCGCGGCCCGCGTTACGGACAACCCCAGAGGTTCCAGGCACTGCCGCCTCACGATCCTGCCCGGATGTGGAGGGTTGCTCATCGTCATGGTGCTTCTCCTCAGTGGTAGTCACGTCCGGCGGTAAACCCATCGCAGTTCTGTCCGCGGCAACTGCATCCACCCTGGACGGCACGCTTGCCGACCTGCGGCAGGCGCGAGGCCTGCTCGCGGTCGCCAAGATGCAGCGCGAAGCGCGGGAAGCCGGTCTGGACCGATGGAGCCTCGAAATGGTGAACGCCGAGATCGACGAGTCGCGGCGAAACCGCACCTGAGGACAGTCACGAGAGACTAGCCTCCTCAAGCCCTTCACCGATCCTGGGAACCGCCAACCGCTCAATACGGCGGAAACGCGTCGGCCGCCCGGGCGCAGCAGGCTTCCCCGCGCTCGTAGCGCTCCAGGTTCCGAGCCAGGCGCCGCTCTTCACCGGCGCGACCCTGCCGGCGCGCCTCCTGAACGAGCGTGCGCTGGATGCTGACCGCTTCTTCGAAGCGGCCGACTTCCGCCAGGGCCATGGCGGCCGTCTCGGCGGTCGGCGCCGAGCTATCCGCTTCGAGGAGCGCTCCGGCGATTGCCATCGCCTGCCGGCCGTCCCGAAGCGATGAGTCCGGTGCGCCGGCGAGGATCCGAGCGAGCGAGTGAGCCGCCGGCGCGTCCGACGAATCGACCGCCAGCCGCGCCTCGAGGACTGACCTGGCGTCGCCGAAGCGTCCGAGCCCCATCAGGACCGTCGCCTCGCGGAGCCAGGCGAGACCCTGCGTCGGGTCGAGCTGCCGCACCCGGGTGTAGTGCGGCAGGGCCTCTTCGAGCCGGCCGGTGCGAACCAGGGCCTCGGCAAGGCCGAAATGAACGCTGGGCGTGCGCCCGCCTTCAGGGACCTGCCGCAAGGCCGCCCGCAGTTCGACCACCGCCTGCTCGAAGTTCCCGGTCTGGGCCAGCACGGCGCCGAGCCCGAGCCGGGCATCGCCGTTGGCAGCATCACCCTCAAGCGCCTGGCGGTAGGTCGCCTCCGCCTCGGCGAGCCGACCCATCCGAGTCTGGACGTTGCCGAGGGTCACCAGCGCCTCCGCGAGCCCCGGTTCCAGATCGACCGCCCGGCCGAGGTGCTCCAGTGCGCGGTCGTTTCGCCCCAGTTCACTCAGGAGGACGCCGAGATCCGAGTGGGCCTCGGCATTCTCGGGTTCCAACCGGACCACGACGCCGAAGTGCTCCACGGCCGCTTCGGGACTGCCCCGGCGGACCAGCAGCGTTCCGAGGCTCTGGTGCGCGCGCACATTCGTCGCGTCCGCCGCCACCGCCTGCCGGTAGGCGGATTCCGCCTCGGCCAGCCGACCCTCGCGGGCGGCGGTATGGCCGCGGTCAAGGTGGGGCAAGGCGCCGATGGCGAGCGTCGTCAACTCGTGCATCAGCGGATCGGCCATCGCGACACGGCTCGGCCCGCTTCGGGCCAAGGCTTCTTCCGCCCGGTCGAACTCGCCCAGCTCGCGGTAGGCCTGACCGAGGTTGTAGTGGATGACGGAAGCTCTCGGCTGGAGCGTCAGTGCCCGCTGGAACTGCTCGATGGCCGCGGTGTACTCGCCACGCTCCTCGGCGACCCGGCCCAGGCCGTAGGCCACGGCCGCCGAATCGTCGACCGCCGCGGCTCGTACGTAGAGCAACTCCGCTTCCTCGACCCGCCCCCGCTCGAGTTCCAGGTCGGCGAGCCGGATCAGGGCCGGTGCGTCATCGCGGCGTAGCTCGAGAGCGTGCCCGAAGGCTGTCGCTGCCACTTCGATATCTCCGCTTCCCGCCGCGAGGACCCCAAAGTAGTACGCCCAGTCGAAGGAATCGGGAGCCAGTGCATGTGCCCGCTCATAGCAGGCTCGCGCCGCCTCCAGCAGGCGGTGCGCCTGGTAGAGGCGACCAAGCTCGCCGAGCGCTCGTGCCTGTTCGGCGGCGCCGGCCGCATCGCTGGCGAGCAAGGTATCGAGATCCGCGCGCCTGGCTTCGAGCTCACGGGCGAGAGGCGGTTCGAGCTCTTCGAGGGCCGGGTGGGGGATCGCGGCTTCGGCCACGGGTGCTGGCGCCTCTTCGCCACCGGGAGAGCAGGCGAGGACGATCGCCAGGAGCAGGAGAACCGCAATCCCGTGTTCGACCTGCCGCTTCGAGGAGTGGAGCGCTCCTGTATCGTGACCTCCATCCACCGAATGCAGGTTATCCGCTCCATCGGGTCGGTCCGGCGCGCAGCAGTCCTGACTGCGTACGGTCTGACGGCACTGAGCGGAACAGTCCAGGCCCAGGCGGCGTCTCCGGCGACATCTCCAGTCGTCCCGGGTTACGAGCACCTGCGTCTGGCCGATGCGACCGGCGACGCCGCACTCGGAGAGATCCTGCTCGGCGAACTGAACTGCCTCTCCTGTCACGCGGCGACGCCGCCGGTCGCCGAGAGAATCCCCACGCGAACCGCGCCCGCTCTCGACCGGATCGCCGAACGCGCGACGGGCCGCTGGCTGATCGACTACCTGGCAGCGCCGAGCGAAGCGAAACCGGGCTCGGCCATGCCCGACATCCTCCATTCCCTGGCGCCGGACGAGCGCGCGAGGGCCGCGAAGACGCTCGTCGGCTATCTCGCGCTGCGCGGGGCGGAGACCGAACCGGAAGAAGCGGGCGCGCAACCGCCCAGCAACGACGAATCGTGGGACGGGGTTCCGGTACCGCGCTTCCGGACCGTCGTCGAACGGGGGAGGAGGCTCTTCCACTCCGTGGGTTGCGTCGCATGCCACGAGCCCGGGGTCGAAACCGGCAGCGCCATGCCCGCCGTCCCCTCCGTCCCCCTGCCCGACCTGAACGCGAAGACGTCGGTGACCGCGCTGACGAAGTTCCTCCTCGATCCGCGGGCCGCACGGCCCGGCGGGCGCATGCCCCCGCTTCACCTGACAGCCGACGAAGCCGAGGCCATCGCCGTCTACCTGCTCCGCGGCCAGACGCCTCAGGCGGTCGAACGGCGCCGCGGCTTCGAATTCGAGTACTTCCTCGACCCGGAGCAGGACGAAGACATAGCCGGCTTCTTCGACCGGCCGGCGCCGGATCTCGACAGACAGCGCCCCGAGGCCGTGGGCCGAATCGCCGACCTGTCGCTCGACCTGCCGACCCGGATGAACTACGGCAATCACGCCGTCCGCTGGAGCGGCCTGCTGCGGCTGCCGGCGGCGGGCAGCTACACGTTCACGCTCGCCTCGGACCGCCGCTCCGGTTCCCGGCTCGAGGTCGACGGCGAGGTCGTCGCGACCAAGACCCAGTTCACCGCGCGTGAGGCCGAGGTCGAGCTCGAACTGGGCGCCGGCGACCACGCGGTCGAGGTGGCGTACTTCATTCGCGGCGATACCGGCGGACCCTTCGTCGAAGTCCGGGTCGGCGGCGGGACGCTGGTGGAATCCGTGCCGCTCGAAGACCTGACGACCTACGAGAGCGTTCGCCTGCTACCGGCCGGCAGTCCTCCGCCGCCCCGCGGCTGGTACGCCGAGGACGGCGCCAACCTCTTCGGTCGTTTCGCCTGCGGCTCCTGCCACACCTCGACCAGCGTCGATCCGGGCCAGGACCGGTCGCTCACCGTCTCCCGCGAGAAGGCGCCGGACCTCAGCGCGCTCGATCCTGCGAGAGCGGCCGCGGCTACCGACATCCACACCGCGCCGACCTCGCCGAGATACCGGCTCGCCGACCACCAGAAGCGGGCGATCCGGGCCGCGCTCGACGCCCTGGCCGATCTCCCGGGGTCACGTTCACCGGACCAGGAAGTCGTCCACACGATGGCGAGTCTCAACTGCTACGCCTGCCACAGCCGGCAGGCCGGCCGCACCGAGGTTGGCGGACCCGACACCGCGCGCCGGAAGTACTTCCAGGTCGTCGGCGGACAGGACCTCGGCGACGAGGGACGGCTGCCGCCGCCGCTCGATGGCGCGGGCGGCAAGTTGAAACCGGGAGCGCTCCGATCGACGCTCACGGCCGACGATCTGCACGTCCGCCGCGACTTCATGGAGGTTCGGATGCCGAGCTTCCCCGAGGCGCCGGCGCAGCGCCTCGCCGTCGCACTGGAAGCCGTCGACGCAGTGCGCGGCGATCTCGACGAATCACCCTTTGCCGCCGGGGCCGCCGATGATGGCCGTGAACTCCTGGGCACCGGCGCGATGAGCTGCATCACCTGTCACGACATCCACGTCAACCGCGCGCCGGGAATCTCGACGATCGACCTCGCGACTGTGTACGACCGCCTGCGGCCGGGCTGGGTCCGCCGGCTCCTCCTGGATCCGGCCGCGATCCGGCCAGGAACACGGATGCCCGGATTCTGGCCGGAGGGCGCCGAGCACTTCCCCCACCTCGGCGGCGGCACGGTCGACGGTCAGATCGAGGCGATCTGGGCATTCCTGTCGCTCGGCACGTCGATGGCGACGCCCGAGGGCATGGACATCGGGTCCGAGCTCGTGCTGATCCCCGAGGAGCGGCCGCTCGTCTTCCGCACCCACATGGTCGACGTCGGCCCGCGGTCCATCGCGATCGGCTACCCCGAGAACGTCCACGCCGCCTTCGACGCGAACAACGTCCGCCTGGCGAAGGTCTGGCGGGGCGGTTTCTTCGACGCCAAGGGCACCTGGCAGGGGCGGGCAGGCCAGTTCTACGGCCCGTACGGCACGGACGTACTGAACCTGCCGCCGGGCCCGGCCATCGCGAGCCTGGACGACATCGACAGTCCGTGGCCCACGGCCGGCCGCAACGACCGGGACGTGGGCGGACGCTTCCTCGGCTACCGGCTCGACGAACAGGGCCGCCCCACTCTGCGCTACCGACTGGGCGACGTCCTGATCGAGGAGGCCCCGATCCCCTTGATCGCCGGCGGCGGCACCGACCTGATCCGTCGCTTCCGGCTCTCGGCCGGCTCGGGTCCCCGGCCCCTCTTCCTGCTGCTGGCCGAGGGCGAGGAGATCGCCTCGATCGGGGAGCGCACCTGGCGCGTGGACGACACGCTCGACGTGTCCGTGGCCTCGGCTGCCGACCTGGAGCCGATCATCCGAGACTCCCAGGGAGTACACCAGCTCCTGCAGCGAATCGAACTCGGACCGGACGACACCCTCGAACTCGACGTGGCCCTCTCGTGGTAGTGCTCCCACAAGACGGCCCGACGAACGCGGGCCCGACCGTCGCGGTCGCCTTGCTGACGGCGCTGCTCGTCACGTGGCCGCTGCCGGCGCTTCCATGGACATCCCCTCGTTCAGGGGCATCGTGAGCACCCGGTAGTAGCGGGCCTCGGCGCCCGTCCGTCTGGTTTCCCTACGTGAAGATGGGGCAGTCCCCGTCCGGCCTCAAGTGGGACACGACCGGCGGCAAGTTCGGGCCCTTCGCCGGCCAGGTCTTCGTCGGCGACCAGCACCACGCGATGGTCATGCGTGTCTTCCTGGAGAAGGTCGGCGGCCACTGGCAGGGCGCCGCCTTCAACTTCCGGCGCGGCCTCGACAGCGGCGTGATTCGCCTGGCGTTCGCCGATGACGGCTCGCTCTTCGCCGGCATGTCGGACCGCGGCTGGGGCGGCGTCGGGCCCGAACCTCACGGTCTGCAACGGATCGTCTGGACCGGGGTGGTGCCGTTCGAAGTCCACGAGATGCGGGCACGCCCCGACGGCTTCGAACTGTCGTTCACCAGGCCCGCCGACCCGGAGAGCGCCGGCGACCCGGCCTCCTACCGGATGCAGAGCTACACCTACCGCCTCAGCGAGAACTACGGCGGACCCGAGGAGGACAAGCTGGCGGTGGCCGTCCGGTCCGCTCGAATCGCCGGCGACGGCCTCAGCGTCCGGCTCATCGTCGATCCGCTCCGCGCCGGCTACGTCCACGAACTGCATCTGGACGGCATGCGCAGCGGCGACGGCGAACCGTTGCTCCATCCCGAGGCCTACTACACCCTGGTCAACATCCCCGCCCGCTGAAAGGAGCTCCCGTCATGCGGCACATCCCACTCCGCCTCGCTCCGTTCACTCTCCTGCTCGCGCTGGCCATCGCCTGCGCCCCGCCGGCGCCGCCCGCCGCGGACGACAGCGCGGCCGGCACCCACGACGACCTGCTCCAGATCTTCGAAGAGTTCCGGGTGTTCCAGGAACCCGGGATCGTGGACGGCGTGCCGGACTACACGGCCGAGGCGATGGAAGCCCAGCGGCAGGGCCTGGAGGACTACAAACGCCGGCTTCAGGCAATCGACATCTCGGACTGGACGGTCTCCGAACAGATCGACCATCACCTGGTCCGCGCCGAGATGAACGGCCTCGACTTCCACCACCGGGTGACCCGGCCCTGGTCTCGCGACCCGGCCTTCTACCTGATGTCCCAGGGCGGCGCGGGGCCGGCGATGTCGGGCTTCCGGTCACTCTTCCGCAGCGAACCGCCGTTCGACGAGGACGAGCTCGCGGAGTACCGGACGACCCTGCAGGGGATACCGAAGATCTACGAGCAGGCACGCTCCAACCTGACCGAGGCCGTGCCCGACCTCGGCACGATCGCCATCTGGGCGGCCCCGCGAGAGGCCCGCATCTACGACGAGATCGCGGAGCAGCTCGCCGGGCACCACCCGGATCTCGTCGCCGACGCCGAGGCCGCCCGCGACGCGGTCCTGGCCTTCGGGGCCTGGGTCGAGGAGAACAAGCCGTCGTGGAGCGGCGTCGCCGGCATCGGCAAGGAGAACTACGACTGGTGGCTCCGCAACGTCCACCTCTCGCCCTACGGCTGGGAGGAGAGCCGGATGATCGTCGAGCAGGAGTACAACCGGCTCGTCACCTTCCTGGCGCTCGAGGAACACCGCAACCGCGACCTGCCGCCGTTCGACATCGCCGACACGCCGCAGAAGTACGCCGACAACCTGCACGAGGCGCTTCGCTATGTCGTCGACTTCCTGCGCGACGGCGAGGTCATGACCGTGCCGGACTGGGTCGACCCGACTGACTACAGCGACCCCGACGAGCCGCCGGAGCCGTTGCCGTCCGACACGAGCATCGACCACAAGGCCCGGGAGCGCGAGATCCTGCCCGGCGAAACCCACGAGTACGTCGGCCACATGCTGGACGACCAGCGGCGCCAGCGCGACGACCGGCCGATCCGCGGCGCGGACCGCCGCTTCAACATGGAGTGGATGCGGATGGAGGGCTGGGCGGTGGCGCTCGAGGAACTCACGATGCAGGCCGGCGTCCTCGACGAACGGCCCCGCCGCGGCCGCGAAGTCGAGTACCTGATGAACATCTCCCACATGAGCCTGGCCCTGCCCGACCTCGCGATGCACGCGAACCTGATCACCTTCGACGAGTCACGCGCACTCTGCGCCGCGCTGATGTCCAAGGGCTGGACCCAGGAGGACGAGCGCATGGTCTGGTACGAGATGGAATCCAACCTGCGATTCCCCGGCTTCCACACGGGGGTCGTCGTCGGCAAAGCCCACTTCATGAAGCTCTTCCGCGAACGCGCCATGCAGCTCGGCGACCAGTTCGTGCTCCGCGACTTCATCGACGAGTTCCTGGCCGGCGGGATCATTCCGATCTCGCTGATCCGCTGGGAGATGACCGGCTACGACGACGAGATCCGTTTCCTGACCGGCGAGGACGACGTGCCGAACCGGGTGTTCGATCCGGCGCTGCAGCTCGCGGACCGTCTGTAGACGGCCAACTCGTCCTGCCAACAGTCCTGTTGCCAACAGGCTCGTTGGCAATAGCCTCGGACCATGGAGGAGTCACCCTGACATGGAGTACCGCACTCTCGGCCGCACCGGCCTGAAGGTCTCGCCGCTCGGGCTCGGCACGAGCAACTTCGGCGACGTGACGCCGGAAGACGAGGCCCGGCGGATCATCGAGCGGACGCTCGACGCCGGCGTGAACCTGATCGACCTCGGTCACATCTACGGCGACGGCAGAGCCGAGCGGATCGTCGGCAGCGTGCTGAAGGAGACCGGCCGGCGCCACGAGGTCCTGATCTCGACGAAGATCTACCCCGGCGAGTTCGACGACGAGACGGGGCTGGCGCGCGCGGAGCACGTGCCGGGCCGCAACCCGAACGAGCAGGGGCTCTCCCGGGCCGGGATCCTGAACGCCTGCGACGCGGCGCTGCGCCGGCTGCAGACGGACCACATCGACCTCTACCAGACCCACCGGCCTGACTTCAGCATCCCGATCGACGAGACGCTGCGCGCGTTCGACGACCTGGTCCGGGCCGGCAAGGTCCGCTACATCGGCTGCTCGACGTACCCCGCCTGGGGCGTGATGGAAGCGCTCATGGTGAGCGAACTGAAGGGCTACGTGCGCTTCTCCTCCGAGCAGGCGCCCTACAACCTGCTGGACCGCCGGATCGAGAACGAGCTGATCCCGCTCTGCACCAGGCACGGCCTCGGCATCCTCGCCTGGGCGCCGCTGGGGATGGGCGTGCTGGCCGGCCGCTACTCGGACGCCGCGGAGTACCCGGAAGGCTCCCGCGCCGACCTGCTCGGCAAGTACTACGCGCGCCGGGTCACGAGACGCGCGGTGCGGGTCGGCGTCGAGTTCGCCAGGCTGGCCGCCGACGCCGGCATCACGCCCGCCCAATTGGCGATCCTCTGGTGCAAGGACCAGCCCGGGATCACCACGGCGCTGATCGGCCCCAGGAAGCTCGAGCACGTCGACGAACTCGCCGCGGTCCAGGAGATGACGCTCGACCCGGAGATCGCCACCGCCTGCGACGCCCTGGTGCCCCCAGGCAGCGCGGTGTCCGATTTCCACAACACGTCCGGCTGGATGAAGACGCGCCTCACTTGGTAGCCGCCGAGCAGGCACTGGATGCGTTGCCACACGGCGACCATGCTTGCTGGCTACGAGGTCATGGCACTATTACCTACCTATGGTCAAGGTCACTCACTCGCTCGCCGACGCCACTGTTCGGCTTAGCCGCAGGATCGCGGAGCGACTCGGCAAGCCGCAGAGCCAGGTCGTCGTAGCCCACTTCGCCGCGGCGACCGACAGGCTGAGCGAAGTCGAACGTCTGCGCATGCTCAAGGTCATCGAGAGCATTCGCGAGGCACCGCCCACGCGCTCACCGAAGGAGACGGACGCCGAACTGCGAGAGATTCGCGCTTCCAGACGGACGGGGTGGCCCAGGAAGACCGATCCAGGCCGGGTGGGACCGAAGAACAAACGCAGCCACTCGTCGAGGCAGCCATCGTCGGAACGGTAGGCACTGCCGCCTGCTCTCGGAGCCTCTCAAACTCCTCGGCGCAGCGCCACTTCCCGCACGACGTTTACGCAGGAGTCACTAATGCCCACAAAACGTTTCGTAGAAGCCTGTCTCCAAGTAGTGGGCATCGCTGCTGAAATGAAGAAGCAACCTTTTGATTGGCAGCAGTTCATGCACGCAGACACAGAAGCGGCAATGGAAATCGCCGATTGGCTGTGCACGCAGACGATGAATGCCCAGGGAGCTCTCCTGACTACAGGAGATGCACTAGCTGTCGCAGTTGAGAGAGTAAGAGATAGGGCCAACGACCTCGGCTCCCTTTCCCTACGTGGCGGAGACTCCCGTCGCAGCATTGACGACGCTCAGAACCGGCTGCGTGAATCCGTAGATGCGCTAGTGTTGGAACTAGGCGGCCCGGCTACAGTGTACGCCCTGCAACAAGGGGCCGAAGCCAAGCAGTTGGAGAAACAAGGCCGTGAACTGCGGAAGGTCGCCGCGGACGCGGAGCAAAAGCTGAAGAAGGCGGAAGACGATGTCAAGGGGGTGAAAGAAGGCCTCGCAGCGGCACAGGAAGATGCCAAGCAAGAGGGGGAACAGCAGAAAGTAGCAGTGGACAAGGCCATTCGCCGGCTGGCGAGGGTCGAAGAAAAGGCGCTCACGGTCACCAAAGAAGCACAAACGGCCAAGGAAGACGCTGAGAGCGCAGCCTCGGATGCCAGATCGGCCTTGGCCGAAAGAGGCGTAGGCGCGTTCTGGAAGGAATTCAACGAAGAGGCCGGCTCCGCTCGCACCAGGGCGTTTCTCTGGATGTCAGTGCTTGTTGTACTGGTGTTGGCGACCATATTGATAGCTCTGACCATGGATGTCGAGCAGATGCCGGAGCTCGGCGACGCCGGCAGGGTCGACTGGCCTGCTGCGTCGAAGTGGTTCCACTCACTTACGAAGAAGGTCCTCGTGCTTTCTATGTTGGTGTACTCTGTTACCTGGAGCAGTCGCGTGTGCTTGGCGAACTTCCATCTCGCTGCAACGAACAAGCACAGGGCGCTGAGCATCCAAACTCTCGAGGCGTTCCGCGGCGCGACCGCGGACAACGCCTCAAAGGACGCGGTCACGCTGGAAGCAGCGCGCGCGGTCTACGAGCATGTCCCCACCGGCTATCTCGGAAAGAGAGAGGGAGGCCCCATGCCGGCCACAATCCTCGAACGCATCAACCGCTCGGAAGGCTCGTAGAGTGAATGATGTTTCCCGCTCACTGTCATTGTCGTGCGAACGGGAGCCACAGAAACGACCGGAACGGCCCGGCAAGGAATCGCCGGGGCGCCTCGCGCACGCCCGTTCTCCCGGCGCAAGGCTCTGGTCTCCGGCGTTGGCGGCGAGCGCGACCGCTTTCCCGGGCTGGCGTGACGGGTGGGTTCCAGGCCGGGCGCGACTAGGCGGCCGAACCGTCTGCAGCTGAGTTCGGACCAGCACCGGTTCGACTCCGTGGATCGTCCGTCACGCCGGCAAAGACGATGAACGAGCGGCTACGGCCAAGGTCGCTCGCGCGCGGCATCCCACACCGCCATCCGTCGCTGCTCGTGATGATGGCGGCGCCGCGGACCCACTTCGGGCCGGGCCGACACACGGAACCTAGAAACGGCATCGCCTAGTGCAAGCGGGACCGCCCACGTGCCTGCAGCTCGGGTTTCCCCACCGTGCGCAGGCGCTCCGATCGCCTCGGGAATGCGGCTCAGCTCATCCACGTGCAGCTCGTGGCCGAGGGACCGGGAGTGGCTAACATCCTGTGCGCCAGCCCAAACAGCCGGAAGCGTGGCAGCGCTGCGACGACGCCGTCATGGCGGAACTCCGACAAATGACGCTGCGCAGCCCAGCGAGGGTCACGCTCTGACACCTGCAGGGGATATCCTCCCGCCCGTGGCCACCCCCCTGATCTTCGACGCCTGCGAACCGCGTGAGGACATCCTTCGCGGAGACTTCACCGATGCCGACTTCGCCGCGGACTTGGCGTCCGTGCTCAGAGGCACGGGCAGCGCGGCCTACGCCGATCCCGCGCAGTTCTTCGCGAACACCTACCCGACCCGCGGCCTCAAGAGCCTGTTGACCAACGTCTGCCGGCGCTTGAGCGGCAAAGGCGGTGAGGCGGCAGCGATCTTCCGCCTCGACACATCCTACGGCGGCGGCAAGACACACGGCCTGATCGCCCTGGTCCACGCGGCCCGCGGCCTCGCCGACGCCGCCGACGCGTCGGAGTTCATAGGTCGGGAGTTACTGCCGGAAGGGCCGGTCCGGGTGGCCGCTTTCGACGGCGAGAACGCCGATCCGGCAAACGGGCGCTCCCTCGGCGATGGAGTCCTGGCCTACACGCCCTGGGGAGAGATCGCCTGGGCCCTCGCCGGAACCGAAGGCTACGAGAGAGTTCGCAAGAGCGATGAGAAGGCGGTCGCGCCTGGTGCCGCGACCCTCCGGGAACTGTTCGGCGGGGAACCAACACTGATCTTGCTTGACGAGCTCTCCGTCTATCTGCGCAAGGTCCGGCGCCTGGACCAGGGGAGCGAGCAGCTGACCGCGTTCCTGACCTCGCTGTTCAAGGCAGTAGAGAGCGCGCCAAATGCAGCGCTCGTCTACACCCTAGCGATCGGAAAAGAGGGTACCGGTGCCGGCGATGCCTACAGCGAGGAGAACCGCTTCATCGCTGACCAGATGGCCGAAGCTGAGAGCGTGTCAGCGCGCAAGGCAACCCTGCTCAACCCGACCGGCGACGACGAGACGATCCAGGTTCTGCGCCGACGTCTGTTTGGCAGAATCGACGAAGCGGCCGCCCTAGAAGCGACTAGGACCTACGGCAAAGCGTGGGCCGCCAACGCGGACTCCCTGCCGGCCGGCGTCGGCTCGTCGCCCGCCAGCGATGCGTTCAGGGACGCTTGGCCCCTGCATCCCGAAGTCCTCCGCACGCTGACCGAGAAAACCGCAACTCTGGCGACCTTTCAGCGCGTGCGCGGCATGTTGCGTCTGCTGGCCCGCACCGTCGGCCATCTGTGGCGGGAACGGCCAGCGGACGCGACCGCAGTCCACCTCCACCACATCGACCCGGGCTACGAACCGATCCGGCAGGAGATCCTCACACGGCTCGGCCAGGACACCTTTGCACCGGCGATCGGCGCTGACGTGGCGGGTTCGGGCGAGAAGAAGTCGCTCGCCCAGGAGATCGACGCTCAGCACCACGGTGGACTCGCCCCGTACGCTGAGTACGCAGCCCGAACGATCTTCATGCACAGCCTGGCGTTCAACGAGCCACTCAAGGGACTTGCGCCCGATCACCTGCGCTACTCCATCCTCGGACCGGAACTCAATCCGAGCTTCATTGAGGAGGCCCGGAAGCGCTTCATGGCTGAGTCGGCCTACCTGGACGACCGACCGGCAGCTCCACTGCGGTTCCTGGCCGAAGCCAACCTGAGCCAGATCATCCGCCGCGAGGAACAGCACGTCGACCAAGGCGACGCGCGGGCCGAGCTGAACGATCGCATTCGGGAGATCATGAGCGGCACGGTCTTCGACGCGGTGATCTTCCCGGGCGGGCCGTTTGACGTTCCCGACGAGGTGGGCGATGGGCGGCCCAAGCTCGTTGTCCTCTCCTGGGATGCGGTTGTGATCGGCCCTGTCGTGGACGAGGTTCCCGACTTTGTCGAGCACATCTTCTCGCGCA
Source organism: Candidatus Multivorans sp. (assembly GCA_965220845.1). Classification (GTDB taxonomy): domain Bacteria; phylum Acidobacteriota; class Thermoanaerobaculia; order Multivoradales; family Multivoraceae; genus Multivorans. The sequence continues at coordinate 149,689 of CBDCRA010000005.1, read as the reverse complement.
AGGGTGCCGAAGCCGCCGGCTTGCGGATGCTGCGCAACCACCTTGTGTTCGTGGCGGCCGACGAAACGCATCGGGCTACGATGCTGCAGCGGAGCCGGCGGAGGCTGGCGCTTCGCGAACTGACCCGGCCAGAGCGGTTGGCGGAACTCGCGGAGTACCAGCAGGACCAGGTGCGAGAGCAGGAGAAGCGGTCCCGCCAGGAACTGGCGATCGCGATCCAGCAGGCCTACCGCCACGTCTTCTATCCGTCCCGGAGCCGTGTGGGGAAGAAGCTCGTGGACCTGGGGCACACCGCCATCGACATGCAATCCACCTCGGACAGGCCGGGGGCTGGCCAGCTCCAGGTGGTGCGCGCGCTCCGCGAGTTGAGCAAGCTTCGTCTGCAGGAGGATCAACCCGACTCGCCGGCCTACGTGCGCGACCGCACCCCCCTCAAAAAGGGTCAGATCACCACCGCGGATCTGCGCGATGAGTTCCGGCGCGCTCCGGGGCTGCCGATCCTCTCCGGCAAACACGTCTTTGTACGCGGCATCCTCCGCGGCGTGGAGCACGGCGAGTATGTGTTCCGCTGCGGCGATCTGCTGTACGGGCCGGGTGAACCGGCGCCGGTGATCGAGATCGACGACCGGTCCTTCGTCTACACGATGGCGTACGCGAGAAAGCACGGTATCTGGCCCCGGAAGGCCGCGGAGGAAACACTCCCGGAGGACGTCGAGGCCGTGCCCGAAAACGAGCAGGAGACGACAACTGGCACAGGCGTCGAACCGGCCGCTGACCCTGCGGCCGCCTTCACTGCGGAAGGCCCCCTCCGCGAGGCGTTGAAGCGGCTCTGGGAGCAGGCGCAGGATGCGAACGTGGATGCGCTGAAGACGCTACGGATCAAGCTGTTCGAAGCGCGCGACGCCTTCCCCTTCGTCAATGCGGTGAACGCGGTGGCCGGAGCCGAGAAGACGATCGAGTTCCTAGGCGGCTACGAATCCGGTATGGGCGGTGCCTGCAAGATCGAGTTCTCGGGCCAGCCGCAAGACGCCCAGCCGGTGCGCGAGTTCCTTGAACCACAGTTTCGGGATGCACACACGTCCAACCTGGAAGCGACGATCACCCTGGAGTTCGCGAAGGGCCTTCCGCTAGGCAACGACACCACCGCGGAGGTCGAAGATCAGCTGACCCGGTTCGTCACAGGCGCGGCCTATGTCGAGGCAGTGCCAGAAGCTAGCGGAGAAGAAGCATGAACGCAGACCGCGAAGCAGCTGCCAGCCCGGCGCGGCGGCTTGAGACCAGGCGTTCGGCGCCGCGCTACGAGCTACGGGTGCGGCCGCTCGGTGCTGCCCGGTCGAGCTACGAGGTGTGGCAACTGCTATCGCCGTCGACGCCGCAGCTTGCGGCGCCGGCCCGGCTCGGCGGGCTCAGCGGCCGCAACTTGGAGCTCGTTGAGCACAGAGTGCTCCGACAGCTCGCGAGTGCTGGACTTCATCTGAGCGTCCAGATCGAGCCGGGCGAGCGGCGCCTTACCCTCACCGAGGATCTCGCGTTGCACCTGGGCCTCATCTTCCGCGCTCTGGCACCGATGCGGAACCGTGACCGGATGCGCAGAGTGATCGCCGGCATCGAACGGATGAACCGGGAGGAAGCCGCCTACTGGCTCGGAATGGCGATGCACCGCAAGCGCCCGCGGCGGGTGCTGGCAGCATTGCGGCTACTGCTCGCCGCGCCTGGACGATGAGAAAGCGACGGCCATGCCCGCAGTGAACCCGGAACTCCTGACTTGGGCGCGGACGACAGCCGGACTGTCTCCGGAAGACGCGGCCAAGAAGGTCCAGATCGGGCCAGCCTACGGTAAGACGGCGGTGGAGCGACTGGGCGAACTTGAGTCCGGATGCCGCAAACCGACCCGCCCGGAGTTGGTGAGAATGGCGAAGCAGTACCGCCGCCCCCTGGTCGCGTTCTACCTTCCGGAGCCGCCGCCATCCGGGGACAGCGGTACGGACTTCCGAAGTCTCTCCGGCGTCGAAACCCCCACCGAGAACGCGGCAGTACGAGCCTTAGTCCGCCAGGTCATCGCGCGGCAAAGCGTCGTCCGCGCGCTGCTCGTGGAGGAAGAGGCCGAGGAAGTCCACTTCGTCGGCGCCCTGACGCGCGGCAAGGGCCGGAGGGCTGCCCTGGCGCTCGTCCGACAGGTGCTCGGCCCGTCGGAGCAACTACGGAAAGGCAGCACTGCTACGAGCTTCGCCCGCTTGCGAGACGCCACCCACCGTGCCGGCGTGTACGTGCTGCTCAAGGGTGATCTCGGCAGCCACCAGACGAAGCTCGACACCGACCAGTTCCGCGGCTTCGCGCTGGCGGACCGCCTCGCGCCGTTCATTGTGATCAATGACAACGACGCCCAAGCAGCCTGGTCGTTCACGCTCGTCCATGAACTGGTCCATCTGTTCCTTGGCCAGACCGGCATCAGCGGCGGTGTCGGTGCACACGATGCCGGGGGTGCCGGCGGGCAGCACAGCGACGACATCGAGGGCGTCGAGGCCTTCTGCAACGCTGTAGCCAGCGAATACCTGCTGCCCGAAAGCGCTCTCGGAGCCTTCGCGGCGGAGAGTCGCGACGCCAGGGAACTCTCGGCCGCCATCGGAGCCCTAGCCGAACAGCACAGCGTAAGCCGCGCCCTGGTGGCCTACCGCCTTCTGCGCGCCGATCGGATCGATACCGCGATGTACCGGCGACTTGCCGCTGCGTTCCGGCAGCAGTGGCTTGAAGCAAGGAAGCGCAAGAGGACGAGCGACGGCGGGAACTTCTACAACACGCGCCGCCACCGCCTCGGCCAGTCCCTGCTCGGGCTGGCACGGCGCAATCACCAGGATGGCGCGTTGTCCACTACGGGCGCCGCCTTCATGCTCGGCGTCAAGCCGACCCAGCTCGGAAAGCTGCTGGCTTGAGGCCTTCTATTGCGCTACCTGCTGGACGCGAACGTGTTGATCGACGCAAACCGCGACTACTACCCTCTGGAGCGAGTGCCGGAATTCTGGGAGTGGTTGCTGCACCAAGCGGAACAGGGGCATGTGAAGGTCCCAATCGAAGCACTCGAGGAAGTTGCCGCCGGCGACGACGCTCTCGTGGACTGGATCAGGAAACACCGGGAGACTCTGGTCGAGGAGACCGCACTAGGAGTGGACGCTGTGCAGCACGCCGTAATCAAGGGCTACGCCCCGGACCTGAACGCAACCGAACTAGAGAGGCTCGGCGCCGACCCTTTCCTCGTTGCCTACGGTGTGGCCCTTCCCGGTGAGACGACGATCGTAACCACTGAGACCAGCCGACCGAGCCGCAAGAGAGCGAACCGCCACCTACCCGATGTCTGCAAGACGCTGGAGGTGCCGTGCATCGACACGTTCAAGCTCCTCGAGCGGCTCGACTTCAGCACAGACTGGAACCGTCGCGACTCAAGGAGACCCCACTAACGTGACGGACACGCGCTTGATCGAGCGCTGGTTGCCGATAGCGGAGACCGGCATCGAGAGCCTACGCGAACGGACACCGATGACGCCATTTCCGGCGCCAAACCGGCTGCACGTGTGGTGGGCGCGGCGGCCGCTCGTCGCGTCGCGCGCAGCCGTGCTGGCCTCCCTGCTGCCGGCAGACGCTGACAGGGAGCGGTTCCTTCACGTGCTGGGGATTCATGGGGATCCGGTGGCCACGAGGAAGAGGCTCGATGCCGCAAAACGAGATGGCGTGAATCTGGGGCCGAATCCGTACGGTTACAAGCGAGCATTCAGCTACAGCCCCAGTAACCCCGAAAGAGCCTCAATTCTCGATGGGACCTCGAGATCGGGAGAAAGCCCAGCAGTCCTTGACCCCACAGCGGGCGGTGGGAGCATTCCCCTTGAGACCGTACGACTCGGTGTCGCGGCCGGCGCGAACGACCTGAATCCTGTTTCGGGTCTACTTCTCAGAGCGACCGTTGACTGGCCACAGCGCCACGGCTCTGAGCTGACGCGCGAGTTCGAGGGCCTGGCCGAGAGGTTCCTGCAGGCGGCAGAGCCACGGTACGACGGCGTGTTCCCAGCGGAGCCTGGGGACATCCTGATCGACGGCTATCTCCACGCCCGCACGGTCGCCTGCCCATACTGCTCCGGCCTAGTCCCCCTGTCACCGAACTGGCGCTTGACCCCGAGTGGGACTGGCGTCCGATTGCTGCCACACACAGCCGACGGGCCCGGTACACCGAGGCGGGTGTGCGACTTCGAGATCGTCGAGTCCGCAGCGGAGCAGTCCGCGGGGACGGTAGCGCGTGGCAACGGCTCCTGCCCCTTCCCCGATTGCGGCCGCGTGATCGACGGCGACGAGATCAAGCGTCAGGCGCAGGCCGGGCAGATGGGTGAGCAGATCTACGCCGTCGTGTTCAAGCGACGAGTCGAGACGCGACTGAAGTCGGGCAAGCGGGGCAAGGACAAGTGGGCCCGCGGCTACCGTGCGCCGCGGCGAGAAGACGACAACAGCGAGGAGGTTGCGGCTCGGCTCGCCGGGAAGCTGCCGGAGTGGGAGGCGTTCGACATCGTGCCGAGCGAAGCGATCCAGAGCGGCCACAAGACGAACGAACCGCTGCGCTACGGGATGAACCGGTGGCGCGACCTGTTCTCGCCCCGGCAACTGCTGTGCCACGGCACGAGCGTCGAGGTGTACCGCGAGATGCTGGAGACCGACCGGTCCGCCGGTCTGCTCGACGACGTGCGGAAGGCTGCGTACGGGTACCTAGCCCTGGCCCTGGACAAGCTCTTGAACTACAACTCGCGCATGTGCGTGTGGATGCCCACACGCCAAGTCGTCGCGAACACCTTCAACCGACACGACTTCGCCTTCTGCTGGTCTCACGCGGAAATGGCGCCGCTGGTTACGGGCCAAGGCTACGACTGGGCACTCACCGCGACCGCGAAAGCCGTCAAGGAACTCGTCGACCTCGTCCACCCGGACAACGACCCCCGAGACGCCCCCCTGTTCTCTTCGGAGCAGACCGATCCCAAGGCCGCACGGCCTTCCTCAACCCCCCCCGTCACCATCACCTGCAAGCCGGGCGACAGCCTCGACCACATCGCCGACGCCTCCATCGACGCCGTCGTCATGGACCCGCCCTACTACGACAACGTGATGTACGCCGAACTGTCCGACTTCTTCTACGTCTGGCTGAAGCGGACCGCGGGCCACGTCTTCCCCGAACTGTTCCGGCGCCGCCTGACCGACAAGGACAACGAAGCGGTCGCCAACCCGGCGCGATTCGATGGCCAGAAGGGAAAGGCCGCTCTCGCGGGGACCGACTACCGGCGCCGCATGGCCGGCATCTTCCGCGAGTGCCGGCGAGTCCTGAAGCCCGACGGCATCATGACGCTCATGTTCACCCACAAGGCGACGGGCGCCTGGGATGCGTTGACCTCGGGACTGATCGAGGCGGGCTTCACGATCACCGCGTCCTGGCCCATCAACACGGAGGCTTCCGGGAGCCTGCACATCAAGGACAAGGCGGCCGCCAAAAGCACGATCTTCCTCGTCTGCCGGCCGCCGGACGACCGATCGGCCGGAGAACTCGCGGACGCCCCGGCGACCTACTGGGAGGACGTGGAACCCCAGGTCGCGGAAGCCGTGCGGGCGCGTGTGGGCGAGTTCCAAGAGGCCGGCATCGGCGGCGTCGACCTCTACCTCGCCTGTTTCGGGCCGGCGCTGCAATCGTTCTCCCGCCACTGGCCGCTTCGCCGCGGCACGCCGCGTGAACGGCCGCGGCCGCTCGGCCGCAGGCGCCCGCGTCAGGCCTCGCTGGTCGAGGACTGGGACCCCTATGCGGTGACTCCGGAAGACGCGCTCGAAGTCGCCCGGCGCGAAGTGAAGCGCTGGCGCCTCGAGCAGTTGACGCACCTTCAGGCGAACGCCGACCTCGACCCGTCGACAGCCTTCTACCCGTCCGATGCGCTGCTCGACCTTCATCGGGTTCCAGGGCATGTCGTAGTTGACGAGCGCTCCGCAGAACTGGAAGTTGAGTCCTTCGGCGGCGGCCTCGGTGCATAGCAGCAGAGACGCGCCGCCATCGCGGAAGCGCTTCTTCACCTCGTCTCGCTTGGTGACTCGCCAGCCGCCATCATGCGTCCTGATCTCGCCGCCGCGGCCGGAGTAGCACATCAGTCCCTTCGCCCGTTCAGGAGACGCCGGGTCCGCCGCGGTCAGCGACTCGCGGAGGAAGTCCATCGTGTCGGTGTACTGCGTGAAGACCATGATCTGGTCGTAGCCCGACTCCCGCAACTCGTCCAGTGTTTGCTCAAGCGCCGCGAGCTTCGTATCTAGCGGTAGCCGGCGGGCCTGCTGGAGCAGGGCTTCGATCGATAGCGCTTCCTCCGTCTCCAGCGCCTGCCTTCGGTTCCGCGTGACGTCGTCCGCACTCTCGCCAAGAGTTCCGATCTCGTCCTCGAACGCATCTTCGGAGGTGTCCGCCAGCGGTTCGGTGCCCGCCTTTGCGAGTTCGCCGAGGCGGTCCTCCAGCGTGTTGCAGAGAGCCCTGAAGCTGCTTGCCAGCCGCCGCCTATACGTGGTCAGAACGAAACCCACGGCGTTGCGGTCTTTCGCCGCCGCCCGGTCGTAGGTCCTGGCGATGTAGCTGCCGACGGCGTCGTAGACGTCGCGCTCGGCGGCGCTCATCTGGACGAAGCAGTCATTGACCTTGCGCCGGGCGATCGAGTCCTCGATCAGACCGCGCTCCTTGTAGCGGCGCAGCAGTTCGCGGGTGTGGCGGGAGACGAGACGTCGAATCGGCGTGCTGGCTCGAGCGATCGTGGCCGCCGCCCGGCGCTCATCCCGGGTCAGGCGCCGCCGTTGAATCGACGACGGGCCGCGGAGCGCGCGGAGGACCTTGTCGGTCGCCACGCTGGACAGACCGCCTACCCGCATCGCAACGGCCTCCGATGTCTGGCCGTAGGACCGCTCGGCGGCTTTGAACAGCTGCGCCACCAAGTCGAGTTGCTCAACCGGCAGGCCGTCCGGTTGCCCAACCGCCTCGAAGAAGTCGAGGAACGGCTTCTCCGTCCACTCGGGCGGTAGGCCGAGCAGGGCGAGCAGGTCCCACACCTCGACCGGATGCACTTGCATCGGCGTAGCGGTCAAGAGCAGCAGGCCATCCGTTCGCTTCGCGAGACCCTGAAGCAGTTTCAGCATCGCGTTCGGCCGCGGGCCGCCCTTGCTCAAGGTCTCTCTTCGTCGCGCATGATGCGCCTCGTCGACCACGACGAGGTCCCACGGTTCCGCTTCCTCCAGCAGTTCGCGGGTCCGTTCCGCCCGACGCATCAGGTGGCTCGACGCGATGACTGCCGGTTCCGTATGCCAGTCCCGGCGCGACACGTTCTGTTCGTTGGCGCCCTGAAGGGAGGGCGATGGATACCGCGTGAAGCGATCGGCTGCGTAGATCGGCCAGTTCAGGTTGAACTTCTCCCGCAGTTCGATCTGCCACTGGCGACACAGGGCCTTCGGTGCCAGGATGAGGATTCGCTGTGCTTGGCCCGAAAGCCAGGCCTGCCGAAGCAGAAGACCAGCCTGAATCGTCTTGCCGAGCCCGACCTCGTCTGCGATCAGCAGCCGTGGTGGCCATGTGCTGCAGAGCCTCTCGAAGGTTCGCGCTTGGTGCGGCCAGGGTTCGACTGCGGCGGTCGCCGCGCCGACCTGGGCGCCGCCGCGGGAGAGCGAAGGCGCTTGGGCAATGAAGGACCACACGCGTTTCTTGAACTCCGACGGGGGCGACGCCGGGACTGGAGCGCGCGTCGGGGCGAGACGCTGGAGCCGCGCGGGTTGGTCGTTCTCCGGCATGAAGCGCAGCAGATTCCGCCGGATCGCTTCCGGCGCGTCGAACACCGCAACGTAGGGCGATTCGTCTCGCCACAATCGCTCGAAGTTGCCTTCTTCTTCGTCGACCCGCTGAGGTTCAGCGCCTTCGGTCCAGCTTCGGAAGACGCTGATGCTCTCCCAATTGTGAAGCCATCCCGCGGCGGTTTCGTTCAGGCTGCCCGTCCAGGCGAGTCGGTTGCCTGCACGGTCTTCGATGACGCCCGATTTCTCGTGGAAGATGCCGTCGGCCGAGATGGGCCGCCGTTGCAAATCGCAGGGCACGGCAACTTTCACTTCCAAGCAACCGCGGCCGACCATCCAGGCCAGGAGTTCGAGCGCGTCCTTCTCTGCCCGGTTCCCCGGTTCCAACGGCAGCGAATCAAGATGCCGGTCGACGCTCTCCCTCAGGCTCGTGCCGCGCGCTATCGCCTCGACTTCCTGTTCTCTCAGGGTGCAGCCGACGAGCAACCGCATGCGGCCGCCGCTTTCCACCAGTCCCTCGATGCCCCGCGCCGCAAGCTGGAGCGCTTGCGCCCTGAAGTAGCCCGTCAGACGGTCGTAGCGCTCGGCGTCCTCGAGGGCAGGAAGATAGAACGCCTGGACCAGGTCGCCGTGGTCCGGTGTGTACTTCAGCCGCCAGGCGTGGTCGGTGAGCACGCGCGTTCCAGCCTTTGTCGTTCCGCGCCGGTCAGGATCCGGCGCTCTTCCCCAACTTGTCCGGCGCCAGGTGCAGCGCCAGTTGCTCCGGCTCGGCAATACGGTCTGCGAAGGCGAAGCGGCGCAGTTGATCCAGCGCCTCGAAGTCGTTGCCGGCTGCGGCCGCTTCACCCTTCAGTTCGATGCCGGAGAACGAGGCCGACACGGGTAGCACCTCAAGCAGCGCCTCGAACGCCGAAAATAGGCGCGGATCCCGGTCCAGTTCGTTTCTCTTGAGTAGTTCCCGTGCGTCTTCCAGCGAACGGGTGCGAGCCGTGTGCGCGGCGTGATGAAGCGCATCGATCATGCCCCGGGCACCGTCCGGAGGGCCCAGACCGCCAACTGCGGCGCGGTGTTCGCTGCTCCAGAGACGGATGTCGCCGCTCTTCTTTTCCGCCAGCCGGCCCAGAATCTCTTCGTCCAGCTTCGCACCCACCGCATGGGCCAGCCTGAGTGCTTCGTCGTAGGAAAACACGGGTGCCCGGAAGGCGTCCCAGGCCAAGACGTATCGACCGCCTGGGACAAAGGCGGGAGACGATCCGCATCGTGAACCTGCACTACGAAGACACTGTCGAGACTGATGTCTACCTCGCTTTGAGAGAACGGATCGGCCTGTTCGAGACGGTGGTCGGCCGGCTGCAGCCCATTCTGGCCGAACTGCCGCGCTCGATCAGCAGCGAGGTGCTTGCCGGACACGATGGTGCCAAAGAGGTCGCGACGCCGGGGCCGGGTCTCGTCGAACGGATCCGAGAGCAGGTCGAGCAGGTCGAGGGTGCCGGCTTCGACCTGGGCGCTGCACTAGACGACGATTTGGCACTGCCGACACCCGCCTCGCCGCCGGTCACGATGGACGATCTGGACCGCGTGATCCGGACGCCGGAGCTGATGCCCGGGAACGTCAGGGTGCAGCCACTTCGACCGCGTGAGTACAGCCTGTGGACGCCCGGAGCGAAGGACCCTGTCCGCGTGACGACCGAGCCACGGTACTACGAAGAACACGCGGACAGCATGGAACTCTGGTCGCCCGGCAATCCGGTGTTCCAGCCTCCAGAACTCGAAGCGGGAGAGGAACCAGGGAACAACGGGGAAGAGGGGCACTTCCGCACCCTCCGCGCACTGCTAGCCCGCATGTTTCACCGGCTCGGGCGTGAGGGCTGAGTTCGGGGTGGGCAGTCCCCTTGAATGCCGTCCTGGTCTGTCGGTGGCTGGTCAGGTGTCCTGCGGAGTCGGAGTCGGTTCATTTCGGCGTCGGAGTGGCTTGTCCGCAGCGGTTCGGTGCGGTTTTCGGGCGCACTCTGGGCGTGGAGTCGATGCAAGGCGCCGCGTTGTGGTGTCGGTTTTCGTCCGGTCTCAGGCCGGCGGGTGGTAGAGGGGTTTTCTCTGGAGGTTTGCCAGGGCCTGTGCGAAGTCGTTTTGCCAGGGGAAGACGTTGGCCAGGTGGACCCAGATGCGGCGATGGGTGATGCGCAGTCGTGCGGCGATCTTGAAGAAGCGCAGGCGGATGGTGCCGCACTGGAGGTGGGCCTTGTCGGTGTCGGCCAGAGCGAGGCGTCGCACGGCGGCGAGCAAGACGTAGGCGAAGGAGGAGAAGTAGAGGCGGAGTTGATTGGCGGCCATGGTGGCGGTGGAGGTGCGGTCGGCGAAGAGATCGAGCTGCTGCTCCTTGATCCGGTTTTCCATGTCGCCACGGGCGCAGTAGAGCAGCTCGTAGAGCGCCTGCTTGCCGGCGCGGCTCTTGGGCAGATTGGAGACGATGAAGCGGGGATTGCCGCCCTTTTGGAGCCACTCCGCCTTGCCCACCACCCGCCTCTTGCGGGACCAGGAGGAGCGGGTCCTGTAGCGGAACTCCCGGAACCGCCGCGAGGGCTTTTCGGTCGCATGAAATCGCCGCCGCGACTTCGCAAGCGCTTTGGCGAGCCGCCTCGCAAGGCGCGGATTCCTTGCCACGCCGAACACGTAGAAGAGCCCTTCCCTCTCGCACCAGGCCATGATCCGCTCCCGGCAGAAGCCCGAGTCGCCGCGCAGGACGATCCGGGTGTCCGGCCACGCCTCCCGGATCCGGGCGACGATCGGCGCTAACTCGCGGACCGTCCCGGCGCTGGCGTCCTGGTCCGACCGCCGCAGACGCGCCAGCAGCAGGTGCTCGCCGCAGAACGCGTACAGCGGCATGTAGCAGTAGCACCGGTAGTAGCCGTGGAAGAACCGACCCTCCTGCTCCCCGTGCAGCGGATCGTCGGTCGCGTCCAGATCCAGCACGATCTCCTCCGGCGCCTCCTCGAAAGCCTCCAGGAACAGGTCCACCAGCAGGCCGTCCAGGGCCGCGCCGTCCGCCGGAGTCCGCTTGTAGCGGCTACCTTGTGCCTCCTCCGGCCGCGACAACTCCAGACGATTCAACCCCGATGCGCTCGCCAGGGGACGACCCTTGTCCCGCGACCGCCGACGATCGGCGCCCGTGATGTCCGACTTGCCCACCAGCAGCGCCATGAACGCGTCGAGGCGAAGCTGATTGTGGTCATTCAGGTCCTCGTAGCCCAGAGCCAGACCGTAGACCCGCTGAGAGACCAGGTCCCGCACCGTGTGCTCCACCGCCGACGGATCCCGGTGATCCCGAAAACACGACGCCATGCGATCCAGCAGACCGATTCGCGTATCCGTCTCCCGAAGCAGCAGCCCGCCGCCCTCCGTCGTCAAACGGCCACCGTCGAAACAGGCCGTCACACGGCGGCGACCGTGGAAACCGAACTCAAGCTGCGACGGAGTACACTCTGTCTTCACGGGTCTCGCTCCTGTGGACTGTCCAAATGCTTGACAACACTTGGATTATCCGCGGGAAGAGGCCCGATCTCAAATCACCCCGTGAGATATGCGGGCTAGACGCGACGCTCGGACAAGACCCTTGACCCGAACCCGGAGCTAGCTATAGCTAGGCCCGCCGCTCAGGCAACCGCTCCCGCAGGCGCCGCACCTGGCCCGGCTGCCAGGAGGCCAGGTTCCGCGACTCCTCGGGGTCCGCCAGCAGGTCCCACAGCCGCCACTCCTGGTCGCCGTAGTCGCGGACCAGCTTGTAGCGGCCGTCCCAGGCCATCCGGAAGTCCCGCAGGCCCGAGAGGACGACCTCGCGGTGGCTATCGGTCGCGCCTTCGAGCACGGGCCGGAGGGAGCGGCTGTCCATCTCGGCCGGGACCTCTACGCCGCCGTAATCGAGGAAGGTGGCCGCGAGGTCCATGACCGAGACCGGGGTGGCGGTCCGGAAGCCTCGCCGGACGCCGGGCCCGGCCAGGAGCAGCGGCACGCCGACCGAGGCCCGGTACGGCACCCCCTTGCCCCAGCGGCCATGCTCGCCGAGCATCTCCCCGTGATCGGATGAGTAGACGATGATCGTGTTCTCGAGCTGGCCCCTCTCCTCCAGCCAGTCGATGTAGCGGCCGAGCCACATGTCGATGTTCTCGATCATCGCGGCGTAGTTCCGGCGCGAGCCGAGGTGCTGCTCGGCCGTGAACGAGCCCGTGTAGTTGTGGGGGAGGCCCAGTCCGTCGAGAACGCGCTCGGGGCCGCGCACCGTCCTGTCCATCTCGCGCGTAATGTCCATCGGCGGGTGGGGACCGACGAAGTTCACCACCAGGTGCCACGGCTTGTCCTCCGGCGCCTGCTCCAGGAGGTCGAGGCCGTTCCGGGCCAGCCAGTTGTCGCAGTACGCGTCCGCGTCGAGCGGCGACGGAGTGATGTCTCCCCACCAGCCTTCCGGCCTGCTGGCGTTTCGCCGGGCCATGTCCTCAGCGCAGATCGCCCCCTGCGGCGGCTCGAGCGAGTCCAGGTAGGCGTAGTACGGGTCGCTCGGGCCGACCGGCTCCCGCAGGTAGGACATGCCGGCGCCCTTGCCGGCGTTGTTGATCATCGCGGAGAAACCCCAGGCATCGGCCCGGTTCGTGCCGTCCAGACCCCAGTCGCTGCTTCCCTTCGACAGGTCCAGTTTGCCGCAGGCCATCGTGTGGTAGCCGCTGTCGCGGAGCAGACGGTGGTAGGTCGGGCGGTCGACCGGATAGTCGTACCGGTTATCCGGTACGCCGCAGCGGTCGTACTCCATGCCGGAGGCAAGACAGGACCGCGACGGCGCACAGGTCGGCGCCGCGCAGACAGCGGAAGTGAAGTTCACTCCCGTGCGCGCGAGACGGGCCATGTTCGGTGTGGCCAGGGGCGCCGGGTAGCCGTCGAGGCCGATCCAGTCGTATCGGTGCTGATCGGGGAAGAAGAAGAGGAAATTGGGCCGGCGTCCCGCCGCTTCGGCCGGCGCCCGGGAACTCGGACCCGCGCAAGCGCCAGCGAGGCCCGCCAGACCGCTTCCGGCGACCAGGCTCGACGACTGCCGCAGGAACTCGCGCCGAGTGCTCTTGTCGCTCATGCTGCCTGCCTCCAGCAACGGCGCCGCACCTCCGCCAGACACGGCCGCCTGCTGCTAACATTGTAGGAACTTCCAACAAGCATAGACAGGCCGGAGCGGCCAGGCAAGGAGCCGTCATGAACCGTCGAGACCACCTTCTCTCCCGACGCGAGGTTCTCGTCTCCGGCGCCGCGGCGACAGCGGCCGCTCTCACCGGCTGCGGCGACGCCGGGATCCCCGGCCCGCGCGCGATCAGACGCCCGAACATCCTGCTGCTCATCTCGGACCAGCACCGGTACGACTGGGTGGGGCGGAACCCGGACGTCCCGGTTCCCACGCCGCGCCTGGACGCGCTGGCGGCGCGCGGCGCCGACTTCACCCGGGCGATCGTGTCGTCGCCGGTCTGTGGTCCGTCCCGGTCCTGCCTGGCCTCCGGCATGGAGTACGAGAACTGCACCGTCGCGCGGAACCGCGACGAGTACAACGCGGCCCTTCGCCCGACCTTCTACAAGCATCTGCACGACAGCGGCTACCACACGATGGCCTGCGGGAAGATCGACCTCCACAAGGGTCCCGCCGGCCGGCGCCCCGACGGCAAGCTGCACATGGAGGAGTGGGGCTTCTCCGACATGCTGATCACCGGCAGCAAGGGCGGCGGAGACAGCGAGCCCTACGGGTTCTGGCTCGAATCGCTCGATCCGTCGCTGAGGGCCATCCACAACGCGGACATCGAGGCGCGGCGGGAGCCCCGGCACGTCAACTGGTGGGGAATGACGAACGCGACCCCGATCGGCGACCACGCCTACAAGGACAACTACACGGCCCGCACCGGAATGGAACTGCTCGACGGCGTGCCCGACGGAAGCCCCTGGTTCCTGATCGTCAACTTCAACGGCCCCCATCCGCCGATGGACATCACCGAGCGGATGGAGCGGGAGTACCGCGGGCCGGACCGGGTGATCGAGGACTTTCCGCAACCGCACAACTACCACGGCATCGCCCGCGGCGGACAGATGCTCGCGCCGCCGTCGCCGTTCACGCCAGAGCACCACGTCCGCATTCGCCAGAACTACGCGGCGATGATCGAGAACATCGACCGCTGGATCGGGCTCTACGAGGAGCGGCTCGAAGAGCGCGGCGAACTGGACGACACGATCGTCATCTACACCAGCGACCACGGCGAGATGCTCGGCGACCACGACTACTGGGGCAAGGGCCTTCCCCACGAGGCCTCCTGGCGGGTCCCCATGGTCATGGCCGGGCCGGGCATCGCCGCCGGCACCCGCAGCGACGCCCTGGTCACGAACATGGACCTGGCAGCCACCAGCCTCGACTACGCGGAGACCGGCGTTCCCGAGGAGATGCAGAGCCGGTCGCTGCGGCCGCTCCTCGACTCCGGGGCCGGCGAGCACCGGGAGCACATCCGCTCGGCGCTCAACTCGGGGAACGCCGCGAAAGGCGGGTTCCGGGTGGTCCAGGACCACCGCTACAAGCTGGTTGACGGGTTCCAGGAGAAGAAGGAGCTGTACGAGGTGGAGGCGGATCCCTGGGAGGACGAGAACATCGCGGCCGCGAAGCCGGAGGTCGTGGCGCGGCTGGAGAAGCTGCTGGTCTGAGAATCGGCGACTCGCGCACGCCGCTTCGCGATGGCGCCCGGATGCCGGCCAGAAGGCCGGCGCACCGACAGCCGGTGCGTCCAGTGGTTATGGAATCAGGATGAGTTCCGTCTGCGGCGGCGACAGGAACTCGATGCCGTCCTCCGCCGCCAGGGCCTCCTCGTGGGCCCACCAGAACAGGTACTGGTCCTGGCCTTCCGGGCCCGGCGAGGGCAGGTAGAAGAAGTACTCGATGACGAAGTGGTGGTACGGCGCGAGCGGGATGTCCTTCGACCAGTCCGGGCCGAGCGAGCCGATCCGGGGGCCGAAATAGGTCTCGACCGACTGCGGCCGGGCGCCCTTCGTCTGGCCGTGGGAGTCCATGGAAATGTGCGTCTTCGTCGTGTCGAAGCCGGCGACGTAGGCCGGGTAGTCGTTCTTGGCTGACACCATGTGGAGTTGGTTGTCGCGCACGATGATGCCGGCCTCCTCGAACCGGGCCGTGTAGTCCGCGATGATCTCGCGCGGAGTCCGGCCCGCCTTGATCGTCTCCGCCAGGATCGCGTCGACCTTCAGGTACTCGGCCCAGAGCTCCTGGATCTCGGGCGGCGGCTCCGTCTCGCCGTCGCGCAGCACGTAGGCGTACATGCCGATGCTCGGGTTCGTGAGAATGTCGCCGCCCTGGACGACGGCGTCCTCCCAGCCCTCGCTGCGGCCACGCTGCGACTGACCGGTTCGCATGCGGCGCATGACCGTCAGTCCGGCCTCGTCGACCCTCGTGACGCCCGGCTCGATCGCGTACAGCGCGTCCTCGAACAGCCAGAGCTCGTCGCGACGCAGCCGCTTGAGCAGCTCCACCTCGCTCGGCACCTGGTGGTTGATGTAGTCCATCATCAGCCACTCGGACGAGACCAGCCGGCTCGCGTACCTCCCGCCGAGTTCCTCGGAAAGCAGCAGATAGTCGGTGTGCGAGAGGCCGTCGATCTCGCCCCGGTAGGTCGGCCACGGGCCCAGCTCCTGCTTGAAGTTGACCGCGATGACGTCCGGGTCGCGCTCGGCGACGAAGTCCCCGAGCCCCTCGAAACGGTAATCGTATTCCGTCTCCGGGCCGCCGACCGGCTCCTGGACCCGGACCGCCGGCGCCACGATGTCGTAGGCGCCGCTCTCCTCGACGTACCGGTAGTCCGTCTCACCCCAGCCGCGCTGGGTGGCGCCCCAGCGCCGTCCGAGGATGGCGCGCTCGATCCGGTCGCCGCCGCGGTCCGTGAACACGAAGACGCCGGAAGCGCTGCCGAGTTCGTCGATGCCGAAGGAGTCGGGAATCGACTCCCGCATCACGTGGATCCACATGTCCACGCCGCGCTCCCTCATGATCTCCGGGAGGACGAGATCGAACTTGTCGCGGCGGATCCTCCGGTTCGCCGCTTCGTAGGGAGACCGAAACTCGTACGGCTCGATCACCAGAGGCGCGCCGTCGTACGTGCCGTCCGGGATGACCATCGGGATCCGGTACTCGGGATCGCTCAGAATCTCGTGGAGAACGGGCTCCCCCTCCCTCACTTTCTCGGGCGTGTTGAGCGGCCACTCGTGGCCGATCTGGTCGAGCCGCCCGGGCAGGTCCTGGGCGCCGATGAAGGACGTGTAGACCCAGTAGATGTACTCCGAGGCCATGCAGCCGTAGTCGCAGGTCTCGTCGTCGTAGGTGTACCAGGCGCCCTCGGGGTACTCGTCCGGCGGGCCGTCGAAGGCGCCGCCGCGGGCGATGTCCATCGCGTCGGTGAGCGCGGTCCCCGGCTCGGTCCCGAACACGTCCGGGTAAGCGACGCCGTAGCCGTTGTCCGTCACCATGTGCCAGACCTCTTCCAGCGCGATGTCGAACACGCCGCGTTCGCGCGCGTCGAGCTCGGTCTCCTCGTCGTAGAGCCCCTGGCCCCGAGGCGCGTTGGCCCAGTCCATCTCGTGCGCCTCGTCCTGGGTGCCGGTCATCACGATCGTGCCGCCCGTGTCCAGGATCGCCTGGTGGACCTTCGGGTTGTCGATCTCGCCGTCCTCGTCGTTGTCGAGGAACTGGGCGAGGACGCCGGCCGCGTGGAGGAGCTTGTCGTCGCCGGTGGTGTTCGTGGCGTAGATCGGCACGCCGTGGACCATCACTTTCTTGACCCAGGCGATTTCGTTCGCCGCCGAAGCAGCGTCTCCATCCGGCGGGGCAGCGCAGCCGGCCAGGACCACGCTACCCACGAGAGCGAGCAGAACGACTGGCGCACGCCGCTTCGCGGCCGCGCCCGGATCGCGGGTCAGAAGACCCGCGCAACGACCCACGCACCCGGTTTTCATCTTCCGTCCTCCTTCAAGCGTCTCTTCACTCGACGCACGGAGTCCGACGGACTCAGGGCGCGAGGAGTTCGCGCTCGACGGCGTCTTCGATCAGTTCCTCGGCGTAGCGCCAGAGTTCGGGCGCGCCGTCCTCGATGCAGCCGTTGATCTCGCGTACCTGGTCGGCGCTGATGCCGTGCTGCTGCCAGGGACCGCCGCCGTTGACGTAGTTGAGCACCATCGGCTGCAGGCGGTCCAGCGCCCTCGCGAACTTCGCCTCGGGGCTCTGCCGCGCCTCGAACTCGTCCCAGACGGCCCTCAGTTCGGCCCCGCCCTCGGCCGGCAGCAGGCCGAAGATGCGCTCCGCCGCCCGCTCTTCGCGCTCCGCCTGGTCCTCCAGGCCCGCCTGGTCGTAAACGAACGTGTCCCCGGCGTCGATCTCGACCAAGTCGTGGACGATCAGCATCTTCAGCACCTTGAGCTGATCGAGGCCCGAAGCGGCCGCGTGCTCGGAAAGCACCAGCGCCATCAACGTCACATGCCACGAGTGCTCCGCCGAGTTCTCGCGCCGGTCGTTGCCGACGATGGACGTGCGCCGCAGCACCTGCTTGAGCTGGTCGACCTCGACCAGGAAGCGCATCTGCTGCGCGAGGCGTCCGTTTCGTTCCTGCATCCCGCAACCGTATCCAACTCCTCCGGTACCTCTACTGTTCCACCTGGACGGTTCCATCGCTGAACTGCAGGGACTCGATGCCCAGCAGCGTGTCGACGCCGTCCCGGTCCGGCTGCGAGTCGGTAACCGTCGCTCCGTCGCCGTCCTGGTTCACTTCGTAGTCCGCCGCCGGTCCGCTGAAGACCGCCGTGTCGTCGCCGGCGCCGCCGTCCAGCATGTCGTTGCCGCCGCCGCCCTCGAGCCGGTTCGCGCCGGCGTTGCCCGTCAGCACGTTGTCGTGCGCGTTGCCCCGCAGGTCCGCGTCGCCGTCGCCGGTCAGCGCGACGTTCCGCAAGTGCTGCGTCTTCATCGTGTACCGCACCTCCGGATCGAACGTCATCGAGAAGGTCCCGCTGAAGTCCAGCGGCAGCTCGGACGTGTAGGTCAGGTGCGGCGGCACGAACTTCTCCATCAGCGCGAAACCCAGCGGATCCTCCTCGAGCATGGCGGACCTGCTCCCCGCGAAGTAACGCCCGAAGTGCGAATGGCCATCGGGAATCTCCCCGGGTTCGATGTCGACTGCCTCGTACATGGTCGGCGGCACGGTCCAGAGGTCGTAGTAGTTGTCGATCAGCACGCCGACGTACTCGTTCGGGTGCTCCTGCGGCTCGTCGTCGGGCCAGCCGCGCCAGCCGTTCGCCTCGGCGACGTCGTTCGCCGCCCGCATCTCGGCGATCATCTCCGGCAGTGTCGGCTTGATCCCGTAGTCGTGAATCAGGTGCCAGATCTCTTCGTACGAGGCGTCGCGGGTGACGTGAGCCATGTAGTCCGCGTCGCCCGGGGCCGGACACTCGTTGGCGCGCAGGTCCTGCATGCTGAGGTCGGTCGCCCTCGCCAGCCCGGACCGCATCGCCTCGTTCAGTTCCTCTTCCGTGTTGAAGAAGACCATCGTCGCCTTGCGATCCGCCATGGCACTCGCGATGGGGCTCTTGTCGTCGCCGTAGGCCGAGCCGGGGAAGTCCGCCAGCAGGTGCTCCATCACGTTCAGGCCGTGCTTGATCTGGTCGCGGGTCCAGACGTCCGAGACCAGGAAGTGGATCCGCCTGCCGTCCGGGGTCGGGACGTAGGCGTACCGGTTGAAGTGCTCATGGAACACCTCCGGCACGTCGGCCGGCAGGTCGACGATGCCGTCGGGCGAGCCCGACGTGTCGATCTCCGGCAGGGTGACGAGTTCCCGCGGGGCGCATGAAACCGCCAGCAATGGGAGAGCCGTGATCAGAACGCATGTCCGAATGACCTTCATCTGTTCCCTCCGCATGCTCTACTGTTCCAGGTGGACGGTCTCGTCGCTGAACTGCAGGGACTCCACGCCCCGCAGCGTGTCGACGCCGTCCCGGTCCGTTTGCGAGTCGCTCACCCTCACTCCGTCCTCAGCCGCGGCGACTTCGTAGTCGGCCGCCGGGCCGGAGAAGACCGCCGTGTCGGTGCCGTCGCCGCCGTCCAGCGTGTCGTTGCCGCCGCCGCCCTCTAGCAGATTCGCGCCGGCGTTGCCCGTCAGAATGTTGTCGTGCGCGTTGCCGCGCAGGTTCGCGTCGCCGTCGCCGGTCAGCGCGGCGTTCCGGAGGTGCTGCGTCTTCATCGTGTACCGCACCTCGGGGTCGAACGTCATCGAGAAGGTGCCGCTGAAGTCCAGCGGCAGTTCCGGCGTGTAGGTCAGATGCGGCCCGACGAAGCCGGTGACCAGCGCGTAGCCGAGCGGGTCCTTCTCCGGCATCGCCGCGCGGCTGCCGGCGAAGTACTGCCCGAAGTGCGAGTACCCCTCGGGGATCTCGTCCGGCTCGATGGGGCGCCCCTCGTACACGGTCGGCGGCACGGTCCAGAGGTCGTAGTAGTTGTCGATCAAAGCGCCCACGTACTCGTTCGGATGGTCGTCCGTCACCTCGCGAGGCCAGGCGTACCAGCCCTGCTCCGCCGCCGCGTCGTTCGCCGTTCTCATCTCGGCGATCATCTCCGGCAGCGTCGGCTTGATCCCGTAGTCGTGGATCAGGTGCCAGATCTCCTCGTAGGCGGCGTCGCGGGTGACGTGACCCATGTAGTCCGCGTCGCCCGGAGCCGGAGCCTCGTTCGCCCGCAGGTCCTGCATGCTGAGGTCGGTCGCCTCGGGCAGTCCACCGCTCATCGCCTCGCGCATGTCGGGTTCGTTGTCGAAGAAGACCATCGTCGCCTTGCGATCCGCCATCGCGGCGGCGATTCCGCTCTTGTCGTCGCCGTAGACCGAGCCGGGGTGGTCCGCCAGCAGGTGCTCCATCACGTTCAAGCCGTGCTTGATCTGGTCGCGGGTCCAGCCGGACGAGACCAGGAAGTGGATCCGCCTTCCGTCCGGGATCGGGACGTAGGCGTAGCGATCGAAGTACGTGTGGAACACCTCGGGCACGTCGTCCGGAAGATCGACGATGCCGTCGGGCGAGCCGGAGGTGTCGATCTCAGGCAGGGTGACGAGCTCCTGCGGGGCGCATGCGGTCAGGAGGAGGCTGACGACGGCGACCGCTTTCATGGAGCGAACTCGCGCTCGCTGCTTCGCAGCATCGCGCTCAAGGCGGGTCAGAAGACCCGCGCACCCAGAGAAAGGGCGTTGAGTGGCGTGAACGAGAACTCCCTGCAGCGTCCTGGCTTGTCTCATGAGCTTCTCCTGTCCGGCGTCTCCGATCAGTCCTGCAGGTAGAGCTCCCAGAAGCTGGTCTGGCCTTCATCCTCCGAGCGGTTCACGATCTTGCCGTCCTTGATCACCATGGACAGGCTGCGCAGGTGGGAGATGTGCTCGAGCGGGTTCTTCTCGAGCACGATCAGGTCGGCGAGCTTGCCGACTTCGACCGTTCCGAGATCGTCGAGCATGCCCATCATCTCGGCGCTGTTGCGGGTCGCGGCCTGGATGGCCGCCATCGGCGGGATGCCGTGGAAGACGAACTGCTCGATCTCGAGGACGCCGATCTCCGAGATCGGGTTCGAGTCGCTGCCGGTGGTCAGGCGGATGCCCGCCGCGTAGGCCTTGTTGATCACGTCGCGCGCGTAGTTCGCGTACTCGGGGCTCCGCTCGTCGGCTCGGGAGACCCGCACCCGGCCTTCGACGACCTCCGGCGGGTCGATGTAGCCCGCCTCCTCGATCAGCCGTTCCCGGTCGGCGATGAACTCGGCGCTCAGGTTGCACTGGATCGTCGGGTCGAGGAAGGTGCCCGCCTCGGCCATCATCCGGATCGTGTCGTCGGTGAGGTCGTTGCCGTGCTCGATGCTCTCCGCGCCGGCCATCACCGCGATCCGGTCGCTTCGTTGTCGGCATGCACGGTGACCGGGATGCCGTGCCGGTGGGCTTCCTCGATCCCGGCGATCAGTTCCTCCGGAGGCATCCGGTCGCCGAGGAACTTGATGAGCTGGACCCCTTTCGCGATGTTGTCGGCGACGATGGCCCGGATCCCCTCGGGCCCCTTGCCGGTCCTCACCAGCCAGTCCGTGTCGCCGTCGGTCGAGAGCGGCGGACCGCCGGCCACGATCCGCGGCCCGACGAAGGCGCCGGAATCGAATGCCTCCTTCCAGGCCACGTCGATGAAGTCGCGGTCGCCGGTGATCCGCAGCGTCGTGAAGCCGGCCTTCAGCGCGTCGGTCGCGTTGCGGCCGGCGCGGATCATCGCCCGCGGCAGCGGTTCGTCGGGCAGCAGGCCCTTCGGATCCGGCAGCAGGTCGCCGAGGTGCGAGTGGTTGTTCCACAGGCCCGGCAGGACGTAGGCGCCGCCGAGGTCGATGACCCGGCCGTCGTCGCCGGGATCGGGCGCGGCGGCCGACGGCGTGTGGATCGCCGTGATCCGGTTTCCCTCGATGACGACCGCGGCGTCCTCGATCGGCGGCGCGCCGGTGGCGTCGATGACCGTGGCGTTGGTGAGGACGGTGGTCTGGCCGGCGGCTGCGATGGGCAGCAGCAGAACGAGAGCTGTCAGAAGAACTCCGCGGTTCCTGTTCGTCTTCCGCTTCATCCCTGAGCCCTCCTGCGATCTGCCGATCGCGCTATTGATCCGATGCCGTGTTGCCGCGCTGGAAGCCTGCCGCCTCCTCCGACTCCGCGAGGAAACCCTCGGGCAGTTCCATCGAGCCGTAGTAGTCCCAGTAGGTCGCCGTCCCGAGCTGGGCGTCCAGGTCGACCATCACGCCGCCCTTGAGCACCATCAAGGTCTCGCGGATGTTCGAGATGTTCTCGAGCGGATTGGCCCCGAGGACGACCAGATCGGCCAGCTTCCCCTCCTCGACCGTGCCGAGATCGCCGAGCACGCCCTGCACCTCGGCCGCGTTGCGGGTGGCCGCGATGATCGTGTCCATCTCGCTGACCCCGGAGAGGACGAACTGCTCCATCTCCAGAAAGCCCATCTCGCCGACCGGCATCGAGTCCGAACCGATCAGCAGCTTGACTCCCGCCTTGGCGGCCTTCGCCAGGATCTGCCGCTGTTCGAGCGCGAACTCCGGCGACCGCTCGTCCGCGAAGGCGACCATCGTGCGCAGTCGCACGATCTCCTCGTCCTCGGCGTAGCCCAGTTCGGCCAACCGCGCCTCGCGCTCGGCAATGTACCCGGCGCTCAGGTTGCAGATGATCGTCGGGGTGTAGAACGTCCCCTTCTCGGCCATCAGCTCGATCGTCTCGTCGGTCAGCCCGTAGCCGTGCTCGAGACAGTCCACCCCGGCCTTGACCGCGGCGAGCGCCCCCGGTTCGCGGACGTGCGAGGTGACGTGAACACCCAGGCTGTGCGCCGTCTGGACCGCCGTCTCCAGTTCGTCCGGCAGCATCTCGACGCTGAACAGCTTGATCACCCTGGCGCCCTTCTGGACGCGTCTCCGCACCTCCTTGCGGATCGCCGCCACGCCGTCCGCGCCTTCCTCGACGTAACCGCGATGCCCCGCGGTCGGACTCACCGGTTCGCCGCTGGCGAAGACCCGCGGACCGAGGAAGAAGCCATGGTCGAACGCCTTCTGCCAGGCGACGTCGATGTAGTCCTCGTCGCCCACCGAGCGCACGCTGGTGAAGCCGTGGCGCAGCCCGTCGATCGAGTTCAGGCCCGCGCGGATGACCTTGGACGGCATCCGTTCGCCGGCAAGGGCGGGGTTGTCCGGGAACATCACGCTCAGGTGGGAGTGCATGTTCCAGAACCCGGGCAGCACCCAGGCGCCGTCGAGGTCGTGGACTTCGGCCGCTTCGTCGGCGCCCGACGACTCGTACGGTCCCTCCGTGATCGAGGCGATCCGCTCGCCCTCGATGACGATCGTCATCCCCTCCTCGACCGGACCGCCGTTGCCGTCGATGATGTTGACGTTCGTCAGGACGATCGTCTGAGCGGCGAGACCGGCCGGCAGCAGGCCGGCAAGCAGTATCGGCATCGCCCGAACCAGACCGGTGCGGAGCGCTTTCATCCCCGGGAGGTTGACCGTCTACTGTACACGGTCCAGTCGAGTTCCGACCGTCGGTGCGCCGGCCTTCTGGCCGGCTCCGCTAGCCTGAAGGCCGGTACGTCACTTCGACGACTCGGTCGAGCGCATCGACATCCACCGCCTGCCGCGTTCCGTCCGGCCACAGCACCTCGACCCGCTCCAGCTCGTCTGCCGACGCTGCCTCGCCCAGGCCGATCGTCACGACCGGCTCGACCTGGCTCTGGTAGCTCCGGGTCGGCATGACCCGTCGACGCTGAGCGACCGGCCCGGCCGCCGTCTCCTGCTCCACCTCGACCCAGGCGCCGATGGCGTCCCGGTTTACCCGCTCGCCGTCGCCGCGGAGCAGGAAGCGCAGCCAGCGGTGGCCCGTTTCCTGGTCGTTGCGCAGCAGCAGGGGCCGGTCGCCGGTCTGGAGCAGCAGCACGTCGAGGTCGCCGTCGCCATCGATGTCGGCGTAGCTCGATCCGCGGCCGACGAGTTCACGGGTGAGACCATCGCCCGGCGCGGGCTCGACCGGAACGAAGGTCGACGCCGCGGCGGGCCCAGCGTTCCAGAACAACTGCGGCGCCTGGCGGTACTGCTGGCTCGGCTCCACCACCTCGATGTCGTCTTCGAGATGGCCGTTCACCTGGAGAAGGTCGAGCCGTCCGTCCAGATCGTAGTCGAAGAAGAACAGTCCGAAGCTCAGGACCCGGCGGCTCGGCGCGCCGATGCCGGCCGTGATCGCCTCGTCGCTCCACAGGGTCGGATCCCCCTGGGACACGTAGAGGGACGTCATCTCGTTCGCGAAGTTCGCGATGGCGAAGCCGAGCTCGCCGTCGTTGCGGAAGTCGGCGGCGTCGGCGCCCATCGCCCCGGTCGCGGCGCCGTCCCGGCCGTAGGCGAGTCCGTAGAGCTCCCCGTCCTCGGTGAAGACGCCGTTGCCGTCGTTGACCAGCAGGAAGTTCCGCACCGTGTCGTTCGCGACCACGACGTCGATATCGCCGTCTCCCTCGATGTCCACCGGCGCCAGTCCGAGGGTCTTCGCCACCGGCGTGTCCGTCGCCGGATTCAGGATGTGCAGGCCGGCCTCCTCGGAGACGTCGGCGAAGACCCCCGAGCCGTCGTTCCGGTAGAGGTCCATCGTCGTGCCGCCGTAGTTGAGCGGCGGCCCGTACGCCCGCCCGACGCCGGTCAACTGGTAGCCGACCTCGATGTCGATCTCCCGCGACCAGCGCACGTAGTTCCCGACCAGGAGATCGAGGTCGCCGTCCCCGTCCGCGTCGAAGAAGGCGCTGCTGCTGCTCCACTCCGTGTCGGCGCCGGCGACGCCAGCCGCTGCCGTGACGTCCTCGAAGCGCTCGCCTTCCATATTGCGAAACAACCGGTTCGAGCCAACCGCCGAGACGAAGACGTCCGTCCAGCCATCGCCATCGACATCGCCCACCGCGACGCCCGTGCCGTAGAAGCTGACCTCCAGGCCAGCGCCCGCCGTGCGGTCCGCGAACTGCCCGGCGCCGTCGTTCTCATATAGTGACATCGTGGGTCCGGTACCCGGCCCAACCTCTGCCTCCGGGAGAACCGCGTCCCAGGTCGTCGAGTTGACGAGAAGCAGGTCCTGGTCGCCGTCGCGGTCGACATCGAAGAAAGCCCCGCCGGCGCCCATCGTCTCGGGCAGCAGGGCCTCGCCCGCGGCGCCGTTGACGTGGACGAAGTCGATGCCGGCCTCCGCTGTGACGTCCGTGAAGGCCACGACGGGCACGTCCCGTGGCGCCGCCTCCACCGCGCGCGGCGCGGCCACCGGGATCTCGACCGCGTCCTCCGGCCCGGCCCGGAACACGTAGCGGAGCGCCACGACGATCAACGCGGCGGCCGCCAGAGCTGCCAGGACCTTCAACGAACGGGCGAAGACCCGGCCGATGACCGCGTCGTCCTCCGGCGCGAGTTCGCCTTCGGGAACCTCGAGCTCTGTGGCGCGGGCCTTCTGGCCCGCGTTTCCGGCCTCCGAGCCTTCGCCCGGGCGATCCGGCGTCAACCGCCGCCTCCGGCAACGGCCGCGCGGTTGCCCTCGAAGCGCTCGGGCCGGTGCAGGTCGTAGATCACGATCGCCTCCGCGGCGTGATCGGCCGCGGGGTCGGCGCGCCTGGCGATGGCGATCGCCCGGTCGCGGGCGTTGTCGTCCGGCTTGTAGCGCGCGTGGAGCTCGCGATGCAGGACCGCGCTGTCGGAGTCGCCGAGCTGGGCGTGGATCAGCCCGAGGTTGTAGTGCGCCGTCACGTTCTCCGGATCGATGACGAGCGCCCGCTCGAACGATTCGCCGGCTTCGTGCAGGCGCTCGGCCCGCGCATCGGCCCGGGCCGGGCCGCGCTCCCGCTTGGCGCGCTCGAACAGGGCGAGGCCAAGCTCGTTGTGCAGCCGCACGTCGCGGCTGAAGTCGAAGCCGCGCCGGCGCATCTCCTCGCTGTCCGCCTCGAGGATGGAGCGGAAGTTCGAGATCGCCTCGTCGACTGCGCCGTTCTGCAGGTTGACCAGGCCCGAGAACCAGGCGACGGACCAGCTCGGCGCCGGCGGATCGAAGGCCGCCGCGCGCTCGAGCGCCGCGATCGCGTCGTCCCGCACCGTGCCCTGGGCCAGGTAGACCCGCGCCAGGTTGAGCGGACCGTCGGGGCGGCCCAGTTCCTCGACCCGCGTGAAGGCCTCGATCGCCTGACGGAGCTCGCCGCGGCCGGTGCCGCCCTTGCGCAGCAGGCCGATGCCGTAGTCGTTCCAGCGCTGCCACAGGGGCTTCACGGGCTCGCGGGCGGCCGCCGCGGGCGACTCGGCGGCACCGCCGGCAGCAGCGCCGCCGTTCACCTGGAACGTCACCGAGTCCCGCGCCAGTTCGAGGATCGGCAGTTCATTCGCCGTCTCCGGACCGTAGATGTGGCGCAGGTAGGTCGTGTCGAACTTGCGGTAGCGCAGCGCCGCCTCCACGGTCAGCGTGGCGGCCGCGCCCGCCGGCGGCACCTCCAGCCGGTAGTGGACCACGTCGCCCGCTCCCGGCGGGATCTGGTGGTCGTAGAGTGGGACGAAGATGTCCTCCGCGTTGCGGCGGTCGATCCGCGCGCCGTCGCGGTCGAGCATGTAGACGTTGATGAAGTGCGACCAGGGATCGACCCGGTTGCCCTCGCCGAGGCCGCCGCTACGGCCGACCAGGTTCCCTCGCTCGTCGCGCACCTCCACGTCGAGCCAGAGCTGGTTCGAGTCCGCGGTGCCCTGGGTCAGGTGGTGGCCCAAGCCCAGGGTGCGGACGACGACCTCCAGCAGGTAGTCCTCGCCCGCCTCGAGCGCGGGAATCTCCGGCCGGAGCGGGGCGATCAGCTCGTCCTCGATCGTGCCGCCCGGCTTGACGCCGAAGATGTCGACGTCGACCACGCCCTCGTTGAACTCCCGGTGCGCTTCGATCACCCAGTCCGGGAAGTCGAGCAGGTGGGGAATCCCCGTGTTGGCGGACGGGAACAGGTGGTCGTGGACCTGGGTGGCGTCCGGCTGCTCGCTCTCCGGGTAGCGCTGCGAACCGAAGTCCTCCGACGGCAGCAGTTCCATGTGGCAGCCGTTGCAGTTCGGCTCCGCCTCCGGCGGGTAGTAGAAGCTCGCCACCCCGTGGCCGGAAACGCCCGAGAGCAGGTGCGAGTCGTAGTGGTTCTGGCCGCGCAGGAACTTGTAGTGGTTCAGCTCCTCCGGCAGGTGAACCTTGTGACAGGCGCCGCAGAACTCGGAGGTCTCATGCAGGGGCTTGAGAAACGTCCGCTTGTGCAGCTCCGGCTTGGCCTTGACGAGCTGATGGTTGACGAAGCGGAGCACTCCGGAGTCCGAGAAGGCGAACGGATAGTGCTGGGGCTCCTCGATCGTGTAGTCGGCGTTGCCGCGCGGGCTGTTGATGTGGGTGATCGCGTGGCAGGAGGTGCAGGTGATCCCGGCATGGGCGGACGGCTGGTCGACGTCGAACTCCGGATCGTCGAAGGCGCCCGAGAAGAAGACGACCGGGTCGTGGCAACCGGCGCAGAAGCGGGACGCCTGGACGTCGCCGGAGCGCTCGTACGCCTGGTCGCGCGTCTGCTGCACCGAGAAGCTGTACGCCGGGTTGTTGAAGGAACTGAACCGGTGAGCGCTGTAGGCCCACCGGCCGTGAATGTCCTCGTGGCACTCCACGCAGTAGGCATCGTTGCTCAGCGCGTGCTCCGGGATGAAGCCGCCGCTCGCGGTGCGCGCCAGCGACGGGAAGAAGTACTGCTCGCCCGACGCAGGACCTTCCACGTTCCAGGCCCGCGGGTCCTGGAACTGGAGCACCAGGGCGACGCCGACCAGCACCACGGCCGCCGCGGCCACCCGTCCGCCTATCCGCCAGTTGATCCGCTTGCCGGCCAGCCGGTGGAGGACGAACAGCCAGACCGCGACCAGTGGCGCCAGCACGTGGAGCCAGTAGGCAACGCCGCGCACGGTGGGGTCGTTCACCGTGATCACGCCCTCGATCCGGGTCAGCACGATGCCGCTGAAGAGCAGGACGAGCGCCGTTCCGAACAGCGCGTAGCCGACCTTCACCGCGCGCCGATTGGGACGGTTCCGGGCGTTGCGCATGTGGGCCAGGCCGAACCAGATGACCGGCAGCACGAACAGGGCCCCCACCGCCAGGTGCAGCAGGAACATCGAGATGTAGAACCAGTTCTGGTAGGTCTCGCCGGTCGCCGTCTCGGCGACGCGGACACCGGACAGGTAGAAGGAGTTGACCGCGAGCAGGGCGAAGAGCCCGAAGACCACCCACAACAGCGGTTTCAGTCTCGGGCCGATGGCCGGCCGGTAGCGCCGGCGAGCGGGTCGCTTCCCGCCGCCCGCGTCCGTGGTCACGGTCCCGCTCCGGTCGCTCCTGTCAACCGCAGCGAATCACGGGCCGCGGCGTCGATCTCGTCGCCGACCAGACCGTCGAGTGCCCGCAGCAGGCGGTTCGTCACCGCATAGCCCGCGCGCCGAACGCGCGACGAGGTCGGTTGGCCGGTCACCCGGACCGCGAAGGCGTAGCGGGGCGGCTGCCCGCCGCCCGCGGGGAAGAAGCCGACGTAGTTCACGTGGAAAGGCTTGTCCGGACCGCGCGCGGTGCCCGTCTTCATCGCCACCTGCAGCCGCCGAGGGGCGACCCGGTTCGCGGTTCCGCCCGGCGACACGACGGCGCGCATCGATTCGTGGAGCGCCGGCAGCCAGGACGGATCCAGGACCGGGACGGCCTGCGGGTCGTTGGCGACCGGCGTCCGCGGCGAGATGCCGAGCAGGCCGTCCGCCTGCAGGACGAACCTGGGCTCGCGGCGCAACCCGTCAGAGAGCGTGGCGGCGAACACCGCGGCGCCGAGAGGTGTGATGGACGCCTCCTCGAGACCGATCGAGAGATCGCCGAGCCGCTTGCCCGGATGGCGGTACTCGTGCACCACGCCGACGGCGTTCTTCGGTACGGCGGCGCCCTGAGGGCCGCCGATCACGAAGCCGTAGCGCTCGTACTCCTCCACCAGGGCCCGGTCGCCAACGTCCATCGCGAGCCGGGCGAACGAGACGTTGCAACTGCTCGCCATCGCGTCGGTGAGCCCCCTGAGCCGCCCGCGGATCGCGGCGCAGTACAGACGCTCGCCGTCCATCATCACCGAGCCCCGGCAGGTCATGTTGGCGATCTCCTCGTCCGGGTCGAGGCCGGCCCGCATCGCGGCCGTCGTGGTGATCAGCTTGGCGATCGAGGCCGGTTCGCGCGGGTCGAGCACGCTGTCGCCACGAGCCCGCCAACGGCTTCTTCGGTTCCGGTTGCTGACCGCCGCCACCACCGCGCCCGACGGGAGCTCAAGGATGGTTATCGCTCCCTCCTCCCGTCCCAGCGCCCTGGCGGCCGCCTCGCTCCAGGCCCGGTCCATCGTCAGCCGCAGCGCCCTCGCGCCGGCCGTGGAGGCGGCCATCGCCCCCGGCCCCGCGGCGGCCAGGCCGGGCGGCTGAAGAGCGGGAGGGAGCAGGTGGGTGGCCAGCTCCGGCGGAACGAGTCCCGCCGGCAGATCCTCTTCCAGGGTCAGGGAACGGTCATCGCCGATCGATCCCAACGGCCGGCCCCTACGGTCGAACAGCAGTTGCTGGACACCCGAGGCGTCGACCTGTTGCGCCCGGCGCAGCCGCTGCTCGAAGGCCGACGCGGGCGGTTCGTCCAGGGACTCCGCCGCAGCCTCGTCGAAACCGGCCACCGCATCCGCGGCAACCTGACGGTTCAGGCCGAGTTCGACCTCGGCAGCCTCCAGCAGTGCCGGCGGCAGGTGCTCGGCGTACTCGTCGTAGAGATCCGCCACCTCCCGCCAGCGACTCTCTCCGGCCGCCTGCCGGGCAGCCAGGCCGAGCAGTTGTGGCGCCCTCTCGGCGAGCTCTTCGAAGTCCGCGCCCGCTATCGCCGCTTCCGCCATCCGCAGGTCCATGCGCGCCTGGCGCACGTCCTGCCGGACCCGGAACGAAAGGACGGCCGCCACCGCGAGGACCAGCACCAGCACCGCCTGAACCCGCCGGCGCGGAGGCCAGAGGACGCGCCACGTCTCTGCGGCGCCACGCCCAGCGTTCTTCCGGTTACCGCTCATCTCCTCGCCGCGAAAGGGCGGCTCAGAATACCAACTGCACCCACTCTCCATCGATCTGGGTGATCGTCGAGCGCACGCCGGGCAGGATCTGCTCGTCGAGCAGCGTCCCGCGCCAGGAGTCCAGCTCGGCCTCCAGCCGCGCGACGACGTCCGGTTGCTCCGCCGCCAGGTTGTTCAGTTCGCCCACGTCCGCGTCGAGGTCGTAGAGCAGAGTGAGCTGGCCGTGCGGCGAGTCGGTCGGCCAGCCGCCCTCCGGCGGCTGCAGGCGGCCGTCCCCGCGCAGGTTGTCGGGACGGAAGTTCGTGCGGTTGAGCTTGATCAGCTTGTACTGCGCGTCCCGGATCGCGACGCTCGCGCCGGCCCGCCAGTAGAGGTACTCGTGCGGCGCGCCGTCGGCTTCGCCCGTCATGTAGGGCAGCAGGTTCACGCTGTCTTCGGTCTCCGCCTCTTCGCCCGCCGCCGCGGTGAACGTCGCCATGTAGTCGAGCGTGATCACCGGATGACTGATCTCCTGCCCGCCATCGACGGCCGCCGGCCAGCTCATGATGAACGGGATCCGGACGCCGCCCTCGTGGTGGTAGCGCTTGAAACCGAACAGCGGAGCGTTCGAGCAGGCGTTGCCGATGTAGCCGGCGCAGCCGTTGTCGCTGGCGAAGGCGATCAGCGTGTTCTCGTACACGCCCTGAGCCTTCAGCGTCTCGACCACCCGCCGCACGCTCTCGTCGAGCGAAGCGACCATCGCTGCGTAGACCCGCGTCCGCTGATCCTCGATGTGGCGGTACCCCTCGAGGTACTCGGCCGTCGCCTGCAGCGGCGTGTGCGGCGTGGTGTGGCTGAGGTAGAGAAAGAAGGGCTCGTCCCCGGCCGCGCCGCGCTCGATGAAGTCGACCGCCTCGTCGGTGAAGACGTCCGTGAGATAACGTTCGACCTTCTCCTCCTCGAATCCGCGCAGCACCTTGTTCCGGCGCTCCGTCGGCCCCTCTTCGCCGCGACGCGAGCCGTACTCCACGCCCGGCAGGCTGGAGTCGATGAAGATGCTGCCGCCTTCCAGGACGCCGAAGTACTCGTCGAAGCCGCGGCTCATCGGGTGGTGCGGCTCCTGATGGCCCAGGTGCCACTTGCCGACCATGCCGGTCCGGTAGCCCAGGGCCTTCAGGCGGTCGGCCAGCGTCGCCTCGTCGAGGCTCATGCCGGCGTTCACGTCGCGGCCCGCCGGATTGAACTCCCAGCCGTGGCGCTGCTGGTAGCGGCCGGTGACCAGCCCGGCCCGTGACGGGCTGCACACCGGGTGGCTGACGTAGCCGTCCGTGAACAGGACGCCGTTCGCCGCCAGCGCGTCGATGTGCGGCGTCGAGATGATCTCGCTGCCATAGATGCCGATGTCGGCGTAGCCGAGATCGTCCGCGAGGATCAGCACGATGTTTGGCGGACCGGCGCCGGAGTCCTCGGCAGGTGCGTCGGCTTCGGGCGCGCCGCAGGCCCAGGCGAGCCCGGCGGCCACCCCCACTACGAGGGCCACGCATCGGCCATTCCGCTGGGTGCGCGGGTCTTCCGACCCGCTACTCCGCCGGGTGCGCGGGTCTTCTGACCCGCTGCCGCCGAAGGCGGCCAGGAGACAGCCGCCGCGAAGCGGCGACCATCTCCCACCTCGCCCCAAACCAGGTTGCATTCAACGAGCCTACCGGACAGCACCCCATACGCCGGCCTCGTGGGCTACGCTCCGCGCTGCCATGACCTCGGAAGCCGCAGACCAGCCGGCCCCAGCCGAACTCCCGTCCTCGGTGCAGCGACTCGAACTCGACGAGCGCGAGGTCTTCCTCGTCGGTACCGCTCACGTCTCGCCCCAGAGCGTCCGCGACACGAAGGAGGCGATCGAGACGCTCGAACCGGACACCGTCTGCGTCGAACTGTGCCCGGCCCGCTACGAGAACCTGGAGAACCAGGATTCCTGGCGCAAGCTCGACATCTTCCAGGTCATACGCGAGGGCAAGGCGGCGCTGCTGCTCAGTTCGTTCCTCATGCACTCGTTCCAGCGGCGCCTGGCCCAGCGATTCGGCATCGAGCCCGGCGCCGAGATGCGGGAAGCGATCGCCCGCGCCCGTGAACGCGGCGCCCGCCTCGAACTGATCGATCGCGACATCCAGATCTCCCTGAAGCGCACCTGGGCGTCGCTGGGCTTCTGGCAACGAACGAAGGTGATGGGCCAGTTGGCCGGCAGCGCGCTGGTCGCAGACGACCTGAAGGAAGAAGACATCGAGAAGCTCCGCGACAGCGGCAACCTCACCGACCTGATGTCGGCCCTCGCGGAGGCCCTGCCCGGCGTCAAGGGCACGTTGATCGACGAGCGCGACGCCTACATGGCCGAGAAGCTGCGCCAGTCGGCGGGGCCACGGACGGTGGCCGTCGTCGGCGCCGGGCACCTGCCCGGCATCACCGGCCTGGCCGACTCCTCCTGCGACCTCAAGGAACTCGAGCAGGTGCCGGACCCGCCGATCTGGCCGCGGATCGTCGCCTGGCTGGTGCCGATCCTGATCATCGCCCTCTTCGCCTACGGCCTCGTCTGGGGCGACCGGGAGCGCGCCGTCGAATCCGTGTACATCTGGGTCGCACTGAACGGCGGCCTCGCCGCTCTCGGCGCCGTCATCGCTCTGGCGCACCCGGTCACGATCCTCGCGGCCTTCGCCGCGGCGCCCCTGACCAGCCTGAATCCGCTGATGGCGGCCGGCTGGGTCGCCGGTCTGGTCCAGGCCGTACTGCGCAAGCCCCTCGTCGCCGACATGGAGAACCTCGCCGACAGCCTGGGTTCCGTGCGCGGCTTCTGGAGCAACCGCCTCACCCGCATCCTCCTGGTCGTCGTCCTGTGCAACCTGGGCAGTGTGCTGGCGACGTTCATCGCGGGCGCGTGGATCGTCGGACGCACGCTCTGAGCACCCGTCTGACGCGCAGGGTACGACTCCGCCTGTCGGTGCGCGGGTCTTCTGACCCGCTGCCGCCGGAGGCGGCAAAGAAACGCGCCGGCCGAAAGGCCGGCCCCGCTTGGCGAGGCGCCACCAACACGACGCACCTGACCGTAATTGTCGTAAATCTCATCTCTATAGGTGGATAAACGACAATCTCCGGCCAACGCGACTACCTGGACGCAACGAGTCGTTGCATCTATCATTTCGCAAGACACACTCTCGGTCCGTCCAGCTCGGACCCGGCAGGAGACAGCCGACACCATGCCCACGTCACCGATCGGCGCACGCATCAAGGCACTGCGCGAGCAGCACGAACTCACCCAGCAGGATCTGGCCCGCGTCTTCGGCTTCAACGACCGCCAGACCGTCTCGGCCATCGAGAACGGCACCCGCCGTCTGACGGCGGACGAACTGCTTCAGGTCGTGGAGGCGTTCCCCGTCTCGCTCGACTACTTCACCGATCCCTTCCTGCTCGTCGGCGAAGGGAAGTTCTCCTGGCGCCACTCGGGGCTGACTGACGAGGAACTCTGCGAGTACGAGCAGCGCGCCGGGCGCTGGATCGCCGCCTACCGCCACTTGGCGCAACAGGTTGGCGTGGAATCTCAACTCCTGCGCCACTCGCTGCCGCTGCGACCGACCTCGAGCTACGAAGCCGCGATGGCCGCTGGAGAGCGCTTCGCGGCCCAGTTCGGGATCGGCCCGGTGCCCGCAGAGGGTCTGGCCCGGGTCATGGAAGAGGAACTCGGAATCCTGGTCCTGATGGTAGATGCCGAACCGGGAATCTCCGGCGCGGCCTGCCGTCTCCCGGAACTCGACGTCGCGCTCATCGCTCGCGGAGAAGTCGTCGGCCGGCGCCACTTCGACCTCGCCCACGAGCTGTTCCATCTCCTCACCTGGCGCGCCATGCCGCCGGCCCACTCGGAACGGGCGACGACTACCGGAGGCAATCGGGTAGAGCAACTGGCGAACAACTTCGCCGGCGCGCTGCTGATGCCGGCGGAGGTCATCAGGCGGCGCGGCCCCTGGTCCGGACTCGACGAGTCGGCTCTCGTCGAGCGTCTGAACCGTGTGGCGGATGAACTGCAGGTGACCTCGTCCGCGCTGCGCTGGCGCCTGGTTGCACTGAAGCAACTCAGCAAGAGCGCCAGCGCCTCGCTACCCGAGGCCGCGCTGAGAAACAACGGCCGTCCAAGCGTCGAGATGAAGAACGGGGGCATTCAGGCGGAAAAGCCGCCGCCCAGGTTCTCGAGACGCTTCGCCGAAGTCATGGCCCGCGCCGTCGACAAGGGCCTCATCTCGCTTCGTCGCACCGCGTCTCTACTCGATTGCCCCGTCGAAGGTGTCGGCGACCTGTTCGCCGAGCATGGTTTCAAGCGTCCCGTCGAGCTGTGATCCCGGATGCCTCCTCATCGCGGTCCAGTCCTGGTGGACACGAACGTCATCTTCGAGTGCTACCGCACGAGCTCCTGGCGCGCTCTGACCAGCGGCTATTGCCTGGAGACGACGGAAGACTGCGTGGCCGAGACCCAGGCAGGGAAGCAGCACCAAGAAGGGCGAACGGAAGTAGATGAGATCCGGCTGCGTGAATCGCTGAGCACCGTCCATGGCGTGAGCGCTCGGCAACGGGCGGAGTTGCTGCTCCGCCAAGCACCCGAACTCGACCGTGGCGAGCAATCGCTGTGGGCCCACGCCCTGGACCGCGAGGACGACACCTGGCTGCTCGCCGGGCCGGACAAGGCGAGCCTCCGCTGCGGCGTCCTCCTGGGCGATCGCGACCGCCTCGTGTCGCTGGAACGACTTCTGGACGACATCGGCCACAGAGTTCGCGGCAAACTCCGTGAGGCCTACACCGAGGCCTGGCACCGCCGAGCGGTGAACGAGCTGGTGCTTGATCTCGGCCTGTAGCCCAGCGCAACCCCGCTGCCGGGACGCCGAGCTGCCCCGCCAGCACCGGGAACACCAGCTCGTCCGTTGCCGCTCCTCCGGTCGCAAGCTCCGACTCCAAGGCCCCCGAGCGGCTACCGAAGCCGTCGTTCTCGGGGCGCATCGTGAAGACTCAGGCTCGCCGCGCGATCCCAACCAAGTCCGCCAGCAGTTTGCGGTCGCCCTCAAGCGTCCTCAGCACGATCTGCATCGTTGCTAGATCCTGACCGCCCAGTCGCCCGCATAGAGATGCGAAGTGCTCTCTGACGTACGTCCGAGCACCCTCGTGTGCCTCCTCCTCTGTCAACCCCAGCTCCTCGCTGAACTTCTCGGACTTACCGGCTGCGCCGCCGATACCTGCAGGGTCTTTGCTCGACCGCCACCTCCCTACACGCGGTGTGCTCTACGTCAAGGTCCAGCCGTTCTGTTCGGGAACTGTACACTCCACCGCTCGCAAGATCAGACCCGCCAGACCAGCGGACATCCCCCGTTGCTAGTAGTCCACAAGGCCACTAGACGACACCCACCAGAGAGGTTCCTTTCCCATGCCCCAAGAGCAGCATCTCATCCCGATTGACTGCATTCGCCTCGATCATGAGAATCCCAGGATCAAGCAGTTCGTGGCGATGTACAGCGAGGACGAGCTCTCGGAGGAGCAGATGCTGCTCGCTCTCGGTGCCGCCGCAGACTACGAGGAGACCGGAACGCCTCAGGGTTCCTACGCTCGCCTGAAACAGTCGATTCGAGCATCCAACGGCGTCATTCAACCCATTATCGTCAAGCCCGATGGCTCGGACTCCTACCTCCTGTGTCGAAGGGAACACACGGGTCGTCATCTACAGCGAACTCGTTCGCGAAGCGCGAGACCGTGGCGAATCAGGCGACGAATGGCTGGTTATCCCGGCCATCGTCGACTCGGACATGGATGCCATGGAGGCTCACAAAGTACGCCTACAGGTCCACTTGGTGGGCAATCGGCCCTGGAACCCCTACTCTAAAGCGCAGTACCTCTATGAGTTGAGGGAGATCCACAAGATGTCGATGTCCGAGCTCGTCGCCTTCTGCGGGGGAAACAGAAAGGACGTCGAAGAGTCCATCGCCGCCTATCTCGATATGGAAAGGCACTACCGGCCTCTTACCGGACCTGAGGACTTCGACGTCACGCGGTACAGCGCTTTCAAAGAACTTCAGGCTCCTCGGCTCAGAACATCGCTCCACGAGAACGGGTTCAACGAAGATCATTTCGCACAGTGGGTTCACGACCGGAAGATCGACCCGCTCGCTACGGTCCGTCAACTGCCGAAGATCCTGGCCCACAAGGGCGCAAGACGGACTTTCTTGCGCGCCGGCGCACGTGAAGCGACCAAACAGCTCCACGTCCGAGACCTGAACGTGCGCCTTAGAGAAGCACCCATCGGCCAGCTAGCGACGACCCTGCTAGAGAAACTAGAACAGATGGACTTCGAGGAACAAGAGTCCATCCGGGAACGCAAGCTCGGGGAGACGTCGAGCCTCCTCGCCTACCTTCACGCGGAACTTGATGAGCTCTTCAAACCTGCCGCCGGCCAACCACCTCTCGAGGACTCATGACAGAGAGCGCTGAGCACAGGAGTCTGGTCACACGGCTTGAACGGAGCGTGGCGGCCGCCCTCCGAGGCAATCGCAGCCTCCGTCTGTGGGTCGACAACCAGTCCAGCGGCCGTCGGCCGCCAACGATCGGCACTTTGCGGCCCGACCTCTACGCACTGGCCGATTCCATCGAGATCATTGGCGAGGCGAAGCCCCCATGGGATATCGAATCGCAGCGCACGGCCGGCCAACTACGAGTCTTCGCGAGATACGCCGCGGAGCGGCGCGGCTGTCACCTGATTCTGGCCGTTCACTGGACGAGCGCTGGTACCTCTGCGGCAATAGTCAGGCTGTCTGCCGGTGAACTCTGGCCTGTCCTCCGGGACCGCGTCCATATCCTCGACGGCGTGAGACCACTTCGCCTACCACGGCGGTCCTTCCAGGACCTCACCACGTCCTGCTACGGTTGAGGCGCTAGGTGCCATGCTCCGACCCCCGGACCCGACGACTCTAGACGTCAAGCACTCGCCCTTCCCGTACCAGGCGGCGGCGACTCGCGCGGCGAGGGACCTCCCTCACGTCGCCCTGTTCCACGAGCAGGGGCTCGGTAAGACCAAGATCGCCTTGGACTTGGCCATCGGCTGGCTGCTTGATGGCGCTATCGATTCTGCTCTCGTGGTCACCAAGAAGAGCTTGGTCGAGAACTGGACGCGAGAGACCGAAGCTCATACTCACCTGCGGCCCACCATCCTCGGGCAAGACCGGGGCAGCAACTTCTTCGCCTTCAATCGTCCCTCTCGACTGTACGTCACGCACTACGAGGTCGTTCACAGCCAGAAGGGACGGCTCGCACTGTTCGCGAAGTCCCGTCGGCTCGCCGTCATCCTCGACGAAGCGCAGCGGATCAAGAACCCGGACACCCTGGCGGCCAAAGCACTTCACGACCTGGGACCCTTGTTTCAGCGTCGCGTCGTCATGACCGGAACACCCGTCGCAAACCGGCCCTACGACATCTGGTCGTTGATCTACTTCCTGGACCGCGGAGCCTCTCTTGGCAGGTCCTTCCCTGCGTTCAAGGCTACGACCGAGTTGCCTTCAAGGAACCACCGGGGCGACGCGCGCACAAAGGAGTTCGAGAAGACACTGTCCGAAATCTCGGCGAAGATCCGACCTTTCACCGTTCGCGAGACGAAGGCCTCCGCGATGCTCCACCTACCGGAGAAGGACATCCGCTACACCCGGGTTGATCTGGAACCCGCTCAAGCCGAACTCTACGCTGCCTATCGAACGGAACTGGCCGCTGAGGTTCTCCGGGACCACGGCCTCGAACTCGACAACGCCGAACCCATCCTGAAGCGCCTCCTGCGCCTCGTTCAAGTCGCCTCGAACCCACGACTCGTGGACCGGGCCTACGCCGCGAAGCCATCAAAGCTCTCGCGTCTCGAGGACCTCCTGCAAGCGAGGCAGAGGACCGGACCAAAGGCGATCGTCTGGACCAACTTCACTGGAAACGTGGAGAGTGTGGCGCAGAGGTTCCCGGAGCACGAGCCGGCTCAAGTGCACGGCAAACTACCGATGACTGAGCGCAACCGAAACGTCCGCCGCTTCCTGGACGACCCACGCTGTACTCTCCTCGTTGCCACACCGGGCGCAGCCAAGGAAGGCCTCACCCTGACCGTGGCCGACTACGCCGTGTTCCTGGACCGGAGCTTCAGCTTGGACGACTACCTGCAAGCCCAAGACCGGATTCATCGCATCTCACAGACTCGTCCGTGCCTAATTGAAGTGTTGATCGCCGCAGGCTCGATTGACGAGTGGGTTGACGAGCTCCTAGAAGCCAAACATCTCGCCGCGGCCCTGGCCCAAGCCGACCTATCCCTGGCGGACTATCGGAAGCGCATCTCGTACGACTTCTCGGAGACTCTCCGAAAGATCCTCAACCCCCAGAAAGGTCAGCAGTGCCTGAACTGAAGATACGGAAGCAACGGATTCCATACCGGGCCGAGAGCGTCCCCGTCCCGCGTCTCGCCTTCTACCCTGACAACCCCCGCGTCTATTCGCAGTTCGTCGACGACGCCGACCGGACCCAAGACCGAATCGAGGACCGCATGGTCGAGTTGGACCATGTCCGTGACCTTCGAGCTCTCATCGACCGTGACGGCCAAGTCAACGACCCCTTGTTGGCCGTGCCGGTCAACGATGTAGACCCGGGCTTGGGTCCCAATCTTCACTACGTAGTCCTGGAGGGTAATCGCCGTCTTGCCGCGCTGCGGCTTGTCGGCCGGCCGACCCTTCCGCCCCCTCAGGTGCAATGCCACATTCTCGACTTCTCGGCCCACACTCCGGCAAAGCGGGAGACCTGATCTTCTCCTTGCTCGGGCAACTTCATATCGAGGGCAAGAAGGACTGGGAGCCGTTCGAGCGAGCAGCGTTCATCCGTCGGCGCCACGAGATTCACAAGATCCCATTGGACGAACTGGCTACCGAGATAGGTCTCGGCCAAAGGAAGTTAGGGACTCTGATAGAGGCACACCGCATGATGGAGAGGCACGAAGACACGAAGCGCTCGCACTGGAGTTTCTACGACGCATACGTAGCATCCACGAAACTTCGGAAGCAGCGCGCCAATATTCCAGATCTCGACGAAACGGTCGTGCGGTACATCAAGCGTGGGGACTTTGTCCGAGCCATGGACATGCGAGACCGGCTGCCGGCAATCCTGGACAACAAGCGTGCAAGGAAGGTCTTCCTCAGGGATGAAGGCGAATCTCCATTCCGGGACGCCCTTGAGGTTGCCGAGGCGACTGGCAGCACGAACGACACCTACAAGCACCTGAAGAAGTTCCGCGTCAAGATCGCCGCGCACGAAACGAAGCGGGCGATTCGGAAGCTGCTGGACAATCCACAGACAGCGGCCCGGACAGTGTACGAGCTCAGGAAGATCCAGAAAATCGTCGACTATGAGTTGAAGAAGACGCAGGGGCTTTCCTAGGTGCGAAGCGTTCTCCTACTCGAGCCGGGCTACCGGAACAAGTACCCGCCTCTCGGGCTTATGAAGCTCGCCGCCTATCACCGGCGGCGGGGGGACGACGTGCTTTTTGCCAAGGGCAGCGGGATGGGTGAAGTCCTCCTCAAGAGCTGGGATCGGGTCTACGTCACAACGCTCTTCAGCTTCGAATGGAAACGAACCGCCGAGACCATCGACTTCGCCATTCAGGCGGCTGGAGACCAGCCAGAGCGCGTTTTCGTCGGCGGAATCGCAGCCTCGCTCATGCATGAGGAGTTCATCGGGGAGCCGCGTTGGGCCGGCGTCCGGTTCATCAAGGGACTGTTGGACGGCCCGCCCGCAAAGGCGCTTCAGCTTCGGACCGAGGACTTCGAGTTCGGCGCAGATGACCTTGATGGCCCGCCCATCGAGGAGATGGTGCCCGACTATTCTATTCTGGACCAGACCGACTACATCTACCCGGTGCGGGACGCGTACTTCGGCTATGCCTCAAGAGGCTGCGTTCGGAAGTGCTCCTTCTGTGGCGTTCCGAAGCTGGAGGGCGCACAACGCGAGATGCCTCCTCTCGCAACCCTGGTCAGAGGCGTAGATGCACAGCACGAACCCAAGAAGGACCTCGTCCTCATGGACAACAACATCACGGCGTCCGCCCGATACAAGGAGGTCATTGCGGAGATCCGCGACCTAGGCTTCGAGCGTGGAGCGAAGCTGGAGCGAGACGGCCAACGGCCGGTCAAGCGCCGCGTTGACTTCAACCAGGGCGTGGACGCACGGATTCTCTCCAAGTCTCCGATGTACCTCCGCGAGATGGCCAGCATCTGCATCAGTCCTCTCCGGATCGCCTTCGACCACATTGGGCTTCGCCGCGTCTACACCACCGCAGTTCGGATGGCAGCCGAGAACCGCATCACCTCGCTTTCGAACTACATGCTGTACAACTTCATGGACTCCCCCGAGGACTTGTACCAGCGGATGCGCCTGAACATCGAGTTGAACGACGAGCTCGGCGTCCGCATCTGGTCGTTCCCGATGCGCTACCAGCCGGTGACACTGAAGGACCGATCGCACGTTGGGAGGCGGTGGAACCGGTACTACCTGCGGTCCTTCCAGATCATGCTGCAGGCCACGCGTGGCGTGGTCAGCGGCAACCCGAGCTTCTTCGAGCGGGCCTACGGAAGAGACCAGGCAGAGTTTCTGGAGTTACTGGAGTTGCCCCACGCCTTCATCTTCCATCGCCAAGGGTACGAGGAGTCTGGAGCGCGGAGAGAGTACGAGTCACTCCGAGCGAAACTGTCCGAGACGGAAAGGACGGAGCTCTTCTCCTTTCTCGCCGAAGCCAGAAGCGACGGCGAGCAGCGGGCCCGGTGTCAGCGGGCCATCAACGAGCGGACTTTCGGAACCACCGCACTACAGCTCTTGCACTTCCATGCGCTCGACACGAAACACGCTCCCGGCGGTGGCGGCGACCGTGTCTTGCCGCGGTTCCCGGCCCTCAACAACGACACCGTCATGCCGAGCGACGAGGAGTTCGTGGAAGACGCCGGCCTGTTCAGCCACGAAGAGGCACTTGCCGCCACCCACTCAAGGGCGGCGGAGACGGCCAGCTAGCTCCGGACCCGCCCAGATGGACAGCGCGGTGGGCCGCTTGTGGTACAAGGACTAG
Source organism: Candidatus Multivorans sp. (assembly GCA_965220845.1). Lineage (GTDB taxonomy): Bacteria > Acidobacteriota > Thermoanaerobaculia > Multivoradales > Multivoraceae > Multivorans. The sequence continues at coordinate 109,020 of CBDCRA010000005.1, read as the reverse complement.
CCTTCAACCACAGGCCAGTCGCTGGCCAGCCGAACGACTCTCGGTGGTGGGAGCATGACCAGTTCCAACGAACCAGCACTCGGTCCCAGTCTTCTCCGGCTAGTCACGTCGGGGATGTACGACGATCCACTGGCTCTCTTTCGCGAGTACCTCCAGAACGCGGCGGACTCCGCAGCGGAGACTCCGAAACCAGGCCGGGTCGAGATTGACCTCGACCTTCGGCTGGCACAGATCCGCATTCGCGACTACGGCCCCGGCCTGACCGCTCAGCAGGCCATCGACTCGCTGGTACCGGTTGGCCAGAGCACGAAGAGCGCAGCCACTCATCGCGGGTTCCGGGGTATCGGCCGTCTCGCTGGCCTACCTTTCGCCGAGGCGGTCGCTTTCACGACAAGAGCCGGCAACGACGAACCTCCCGTCCGAGTGACCTGGGACGCGCTGCGACTCAGGAGCGACGAACTCGCCGAGGAACTGCGAGTCAGTGACTGCGTCAAGGTGGAGCGACTGCGCGCCGATGACGTCCCTGGCCAGTACTTCGAAGTAGAGGTTCGCGGCGTCGCCCGCTACGCAGCCGGCTCTGTCCTGAACCGGCAGCGGGTCCGCGACTACATCGCGGAGGTCTGTCCAGTGCCACTCTCGGCCGATTTCCCCTTCCGTGAACGAGCGGAAGAGCACCTTGGAGATGCGCTGTACACGATGGAGGTCTCGGTTGACGGCAAGGGCACCATCGCCCGGCCACACGCCGGGGGAATCGAGTTCGCGGGCGGACGGACCGACAGCTTCAAGTCTGTCGAGACATTCGAAGTGCAGAAGATCGACCGCCAAGAGCGAGCGGCCGCGGGGTGGATTGCCCACACGTCCTATCTGGGAGCAATCCCGAAAGGCTCCGGCATCAGGGGAATCAGGGCGCGTTGCGGGAACATCCAGGTCGGCGGCGAAGGCGTCTTCGACCATCTCTTCAAGGAAGACCGTCTGAACCGATGGACCGTCGGGGAGGTCCACATCCTGGACCCCAGAATCCTCCCCAATGGCCGGCGGGACTACTTTGAGCCCGGCCCACATCTCAGGAACTTGGAGAACCAACTGGGCGCCATCTTTCGCCGGCTCGCGGAACGCTGTCGGAGCACCTCGGCCACGAGAACACGGGAGCGCAGGTTCGCAGCGGCGATTGCGGACTCCGAAGAGACCTACAAGCTTGTGCAATCTGGGTACCTGACAGCGGAAGCATGTCGGCGTTTGATTAGACAGGACCTCGCCCGGTTAGAGCGGATTCGAGACGCGCTTCGCTCTACAGAGGGATGGGACTCGGGCTTGCTCGATCAGATAGAGAGCCTCAAGAACCGGCTCACTCTCTTCCAAGCTAGAAGTGGTCGCCCCCGTTTGAGAAACGTCAGGGCCGAGGACGTCTCTACGTATCGGAAGGTGTTCCAAGCCATCGCGGAGTCTGCTGAGACGCGCCGAGCTGCGCGCGACATGATCGAAAGTGTGCTGGACCGCTCCTGAAGCCTGTAGGTGGCAGTTCTGGCCACATGACAGAAGTGACTTCCACTCATCGCCCATCTAGGAGGACTCGGGAACCTGTAGGCACCGCTGCGTCGGCCCTGCTCGGAACTCCATTGGAATGGGGACTATACCTAAATCACTTTGCGTAGAGCGCTAACGGAGTGCGGTTTGCCGCGGGCCAGCTAGGGTCAAGGCGCAGAACGGGCCACCGAGGCGAACCCCGGTGGCCCGTTGGTAGTCAGAAGTATCGGTGATCTCAGCCGCAGTCAGTAGCGACGTAGCATGCGACGTGGAACACCGGTGTCACGGTAGGTGAGTCGGGTGGCTCATCGGGCGTCGGCGGATTGCCGCTGCCGAAGCAGAGCAGCCAGCCGACCAGTATGAGGAAGCAGCCCGGAACCCACGGGTGGGGCGTCCAGGACGGTGGGAATGGGGCGCGGATGAACTGGCAGTCCGCCGCTGCCGCACCCGGCAAGCCGAGTAGCAGCAGCAAGGCGAACACCAGCGCCAGCACACGCCGGTGCGGGTGCCTCAAGCCGGACGAGACGACCTAGAACAGCCGCTCGAGCAGCATGCACAGGATGACCGCAGAAGCCGAGATCACTCCTGCCCAGGCACTCACCGGGTCGCCCTGAAACATCGCCCGGTATCGGTTCGTCAAGTATCGGTCCATTCAGCCTACTTGAACGAGCAGGGGTTTCCCCTCTTGCGCGAGTCCCGCTCGTAGAGCGTCTTGTAGACCTTGCACTTTCCTCGTTTGATGATCCCACTCTTGCAGTAGTTTTGCATGTCACGGCGGGGGTACATCACGGGTCCAGGGAACGCCGATCCAGGAGCCGTCGGTCCCGGCGAAATCTGCGGAACCCGGTCCCAACACTTTCTGCTGTTGGGGTCGTAGTTGCCGTTGTTGGGTCCGGGTCCGATTCTCGGGTTCTTCTTCTGGTTGGTTTGAGCGGATGCGACCAGTTCCATGCGGTCGGAGGCGTCAGTTGTCGCGGCGGCTGGGGAAGTCCAGGCCAGAAGCCCCTGGATCTCAGGATCTTGAAGGAACCCGAGCAGGACGGCTTGAAGTTCTCGAATCTCATCGTCGTCGGCATCAGACACTAGATCCAGCAGCTCATCGCGGGCGTCCAGAGGATGCGGAACCTCCGGCGGCGTCGAAACACCGCTTAGAGCGAGCATGTAGCGGATATCCGGGTCATCGTAGCCGTGTCCTAGCAGCAGGTACCAGAGACCGTCGTAGTCCGCTTCGTCGCCACTGTAGAGAACGTCTAGCAGCTCGTCGCGGACGGTCAAGGGGTCGGAGTCCTCGGAGAATCCGAAGATCTCGGCGGCCAAGTCGCGTTCGGAGGGCTGGGCGATCAGACCGGGGGCAGTGGAGACCGCGATCAAAGCGGCGGTGGTGAGAATCAGGTACTTCCTCATTCAGAGCCTTCCCGGGACTGCCACCATGCGTGGTAGTGTACGCGGCGGCGCTGAGAGGCGTCAACCCGGCCGGGGACCGCCAGCCTGCCGGGAGTGGAATGGCAGTCCCATGAAAACCCCGACTAGACTGGCGGGAACCGGACCGGGTGTCCGGTTCGGCGCGCATGGTAGCAGTTGCGCCTCCGACGGCCGTTGATGTCCGGCTTGGCCTAGTTGGCTGAGCCGTGACCTATGCCGCTCGCCTAGTCAGTTCCTTGTACGGTAGTCGCTTCCGCTCCATACCTAGGGCGAGGTCGTGCATCTGGTCGAGCGTGTCCTTCTCGCGGGCGTTCTGGCGTCCGGCGAACTCCGCTGCGTACAGCGGGAGGTGGCGCACCGACATGTTGTGGTAGACGCCCACGAAGCCCCGCTTGAACATCGACCAGAAGGCCTCAAAGCCGTTGGTGTGGACGTCGACGTCCTTCACGTACTCGCCCACGGAGTGCTTGACCGAGTCGTGCCTGAGGTCGACCATGCGTCTGTAGGCACCCGCGTCGTCGGTGTAGAGCGTAGCGCCTGGACGCACGTTCTCCCGGACGAACGGCTGTAGCGTCTTGGCCTTCGTGTCGGGCACGACCTTGACGACGACCTTCTTCGTCTTGCGGTCCTTGATCCCTGCTACGGGCGTCTTGCCAACCGTGCCGCGTCCCTTGAGCTTCCTGCGCTGCGACGCGGCAACGTCGAAGAACGACAGGCCTTCTCGATAGTGTTTGCCCGATGCCTTCACCATTATGAGCAAACAATACGATTGTACTTTCCGAAAGTCAATGAGTTTTCTTGATAAAGTGGCGTCTTTTGATCTATTCTCGGTCTCGCGTCGTCCCGCGTCGTCCGCGTCAGGTGTTCTCGGCCTCGTATGCGGTCGTCAAGCCGAGGAGATGGTCCCCATTGGAATCAGGGGCAGCTCCCAGTTCGTCAAACACCGTGCACTACGCTGCGGTCAGCAACGGCCCGTTCATCCTGCGCCGCTCGAGTCCGGGTTGAATGCGTTCGCCATCCTCCGAAGGACGTCCCCTGTCACTTTCGTGGCCTCCGCTTCGGCTACCTCTTCAGCCCTTTCCTGGGCGACGCGCTCGGCGACTTTTCCGGCCTCGTCCTTGGCCACCTCTTCGGCTTTCTCCCGGGCCGTCCGCTTCGCTCGCTTCTGGGCGACCCTCTTGGCAACGGATCTCGCCGCATCTTCCGCGATTGCCTCGGCTACTTCGACCGCTTTCTTCTGAGCCGCCTCCTCAGCTCTCTCATCCGCAACCTTCGCCGCCGTCTTGGCCGCCTGTCTCGCAGCGACCCTTTCCGCCGTTTCGCGAGCGACACGGTCGGCTACGTCGTGCGCCTCTTGCTTCACGCCGCGGTCGATTCGGAACGTCACAAACACGAAGATACCCGTAACCAACATGCCAACCATCGAAATCAGCGCCGGCGCGAAGACATCGTTGGGCAGGTCCCTTTGGCCGCCGAACCAGAAGAAGCCCGCGAGGGCAACTAGGTATAGGACCACTGCACCAGCCGTTATGCCGATGGCCCAACGCTCGGGTGCCCGACTCGTGTCTCTCCGTTCTACGGTCATAGCCGTTGCGCCTCCCCTCACTTGTTCACGAGGCTGCCTGACACCTGCCTATCGGAGTCAAGGCTTCGGTTTCGGGACCGAGGGCGCCGAAGGCTACAATGGCCGCGCGGGAGAACAGGGTACCGAAGCGGAACTGGACGAATCACGCCAAGCTGTGTTATTGTCGTAAATCCCACCTTTGCGGGTGCATATGCGACAATCTACAGCCCGACGACGCCTTCTCAACGCCAGCCGCTGGAGACTGTCCCAGTCACCGGTCACCGCTCTGCTGGGGGCCCGACAGGTGGGAAAGACGACGCTCGCCCAGCAGATCGTGGCGGCGTGGGACGGGCCTTCCAAGGTCTACGACCTGGAAGCGCCAGCGGTGCGCGAGGCGTTCCACACGACTCCCGAGCGGCTGCTTCGAGGCGCCGAGGGGCTGGTCGTGATCGACGAGGTCCAGCGCGTACCGGAGCTGTTCGAGATCCTCCGTCCGATCTGCGACGACCCTGAACGGAAAGCCGTCTTCCTGCTCCTCGGCAGCGCTTCCTGGGACCTGATCCGGGGTGTCTCCGAAACCCTGGCGGGGCGCATCTCGTTTGTCGACGTCAGCGGCTTCTCCCTCGACGAGGTGGGAGAGGACAACCAGGACCGGCTCTGGATGCGCGGCGGGTTCCCGCTGGCCTACCTGGCCGAGTCGGACGCCGCTTGCGCCCTGTGGATGGAGTCGTTCGCTCGCACGTTCCTGGAGCGCGACATTCCGGGGCTCGGCTCCAGGGTGTCGCCGGAGGCGCTCGGCCGGTTCTGGACCATGCTGGCGCACGTCCACTCGCAGGCCTGGAACGCGTCGGCGCTGAGCCGCTCGATGGGAGTCGGCGTCAACGCGGTGAACCGCTACCGCGACCTGCTGGCCGGGACCTTCATGATCCGCGTGTTGCCGCCGTGGTTCGAGAACGTCGGCAAGCGCGTCATCAAGGCGCCCAAGGTGTACCTCCGCGATTCCGGCATCCTGCACCACCTGCTGGGCCTGGAGTCGATGGACGACCTCGTCCGCCACCCCGTCTATGGTCCAAGCTGGGAGGGCTTCGCGCTTGAGCAGACGCTGATCGCATTCGGTGCGCGCCAGGCGTACTTCTGGGGCACCCATCGAGGCGCCGAACTGGACCTCATGCTTCTGCGGGGCGGCAGGCGCTGGGGATTCGAGTTCAAGTGCGCCGACGCCCCCAGGACCACCAGGTCGATGCACAGCGTCAGCAAGGACCTCGGCCTGCAACATCTCTGGGTGGTCTACCCAGGCGACCTCGAGTATCCGCTGACGGAGAAGATCACCGCGGTCCCGCTCAAGAAGATCCGCCAGATCAAGGTGACAAACTAGCGCCGCAATGACGAACGGGCCCGCGACAGGCGGCCTCAAAGGAGCCGATTCATGACGGAACGGACGACATACGAACAGGTCGGCGACGTGGCCCTGATCACAATGGACGACGGCAAGGCGAACGTCTTCGGGCCGCCGATGATCGCCGCCGTGAACGCCCAGCTCGACCGTGCCGGTGACGAGGCCAAAGCCGTCGTCCTGACCGGCCGGCCGGGCCTGTTCTCGGGCGGCTTCGACCTCAACGTGTTTCGGGATGCCGGTCCTGCGGAGGCCCGCGCCATGGGCCTCGCCGGAGCGCGTCTGATGATGCGCCTGTACGGATGGCCGCAGCCCCTGGTCGTCGCGGCCAGCGGCCACGCCATCGCCCTCGGCGCGCTCTGCGTACTCACCGGCGACCATCGCCTGGCGGCCGACGGCGACTTCCGGTTCGGACTGAACGAGGTCGCCATCGGCAGGACGCTGCCGCCGTTCGCCTGGCTGCTGGCCAGGGAGCGGCTCTCCAAGCGCGCCCTGACGCAGGCCGCCCTGACCGCGAGGATGTACGACGCCGAGGGCGCGCGCGATGCCGGCTTCGTCGACGCGCTCGCGCCGGCCGGCGAGCTGCGCGACGCCGCCCTCGAGCGGGCCGCGCAGTTGGCCCAACTCGACGCCAATGCGTTCTCGGCAATGAAGAACGGCCTGCGAAGCGAGGGCATCGACACCGTGCTTGCCGGTCTCGAGGGAAGCTGACAACGAAATGGCTCTTGACGTCTACTTCAGCGCCACGCCCAACGGCTGGAAGATCTCGATCATGCTCGAGGAGCTGCGCGAGGCGGGAGTCGAACTGCCCGAGACGCGCATGCACATGGTCGATCTCTCGGCCGGCGACCAGTTCACGCCCGAGTTCACCGCGATCAACCCGAACCAGAAGATGCCGGCCCTGGTGGACGACGGCCGCGCCGTCATAGAGAGCTGCGCCATCCTGCAGTACCTCGGCGAGAAGTACCCAACGCCGCTCTTCCCGACGGACGAGCGGCGCTGGGACGTCCTTCCCTGGCTCTACTGGCAGGCCGCCAATCTCGGCCCGGCCTTCGGCAACAAGCTGAGCTACACGCGCTACATCGACATTCCCGATGAACAGAAGGCCCATCCGCTCGAACGCTTCGGCAGGGAGTCCCTGCGGTTGGTGGCGATTCTCGGCCGCCGGTTCGAGAAGCACCCCTACATCTGCGGGGACGACTTCACGGTTGCCGACATCTCCGTGTTCCCCTGGATCCGGGCGTACAAGTGGGCGAAGGTCGACATCACGACTCAGCCCGCCGTCGTCGACTGGCTGAAGCGCGTTCGCGCCCGCCCGGGCGTGGACCGCGGCGTCGCCTACGGCGTGCCGAAGGACGAGGTCGACAGCTTCAGCAAGGAGCGCCGGGAACGCTACAAGGCGCGCGGCGCGAAGATCGCCGCCAACGAGAATCTGAAGACATCGATCTGATCGCGGGCCGAGCAGCCCGAAGCGCCCGCACGCCCTGCACGGCTACAATTCTCGAACTCGCGGATCGAACCGGCGATGAACCAGGAAGCCACAGTCCAGCAGGTCCAGCTCATGGGCCACCGCATCCGGCGCCTCCGGCGCAAGAACAAGCTGACGCAGCCGGCACTGGCCAAGCGCGTCGGCATCCCGGCGTCCGACCTGTCCCGGATCGAGCGGGACGAACTCCGCGTCAGCCTCGACGTCCTGATCCGCATCGTCGCCGAGTTCAACGTCGGACTCGACGAGCTGATGGGCAAGCCGGCGGGCCGGCCGCGCGGCCGCCGCTAACCGACCGCTTCGACCAGACGGCGGAGGCCCGTTTCGATGTCACCGTCGACGTGGACGGCGAGGACCCGCCGGCCGCGTTGCACCAGCACCTCGTAATCGCCCCATGCCTGGGCGAGCTGGACCTGGCCGAAGGTCAGGCCTTCGTGCGGTATCGGGATGTCGTCTGCCGGCGAATCCGCGGTGATCTGGAGGAACAGACCGCGGTTGGGTCCGCCCTTGTGGGCCTGGCCGGTGGAATGGAGGAAGCTCGGCCCGAAACCGAGAACGGACGCGCCACCCGTCGCACGGGCGATGCGCCGGCGCAGCGCCTGGAGCAACTCGCGGTTGCGCTCGTTGCGATCGAGGTAGGCCGAGACGACGGGGTAACCGCCCTCTGGAAACGTCGCGAGGTGAGTGCCCAGGAGTTGGGCCAAGCCAAGGGCAGTGACCTCGCTCAGCCGGACGATGCCAGTGGGCTCGGTCGTATCGCCGTCCTTGATCCGCTCGACGTAGTGCCGGGTGACTATCTTGGACGACTCGACGTCCGGCTGGTCGAAGGGGTTGACGCCCAGGAGCGCGCCGGCCACCGCCGTGGCGAACTGCCAGCGGAAGAACTCGCCGCCGAGGTCGGCGGGAACGAGTTCGATGTCGAGCCGGTCCGGGGCCGGCCCTGCCGGAAGGCCCGCCGCCGCGACCGGCAGCAGCAGCACGTCACCCTTGCCAAGCGATTCAGCGAGGAGCTGCTCGACCCAGCCGACCATCTCCGAGCAGCCATCCGGCGCGTGGAGGTAGAGCTTGTCGCGGCCGCAGTCGTGCGCCGCGGCGAGCAGCAAACCGAGTTCGACGCCGGGGTTCGTCTCGTCACCATCATCCGGCCGACGGCAGGCGGCGGCCATCCGCCGCGCGCTCGCAAGCAGCGGCTCGACATCGATCCCGGCAACCGCGGCCGGCGCAAGACCGAACGCGGAGAGCACGGAGAACCGGCCGCCGATGTCCGGGTGGCCGAAGACGACCGTGGCTCCGGCAGCACGCGCTCGCGCTTCCAGTGCCGAGCCCGGATCGGTGATCGCCAGCGCGGAGCGCGAAGCCGCATCGCCCAGTCGATTCAGCAGCAGTTCAAACGCCAGCTTCGTCTCGAGCGTGCCGCCCGACTTGGAGGCGGCGATGACCCGAAGGTCCACCGGGTCGACTCCGTCGAGCGCACGGGCGATCTCGCGAGGGTCCGTCGTGTCGAGGACGATGAACTCGGCGTCGACCTGCTGCGGCAGCGCCCGCCACAACAGGTCGGCGCCGAGCGCCGAGCCGCCCATGCCGAGCAGCAGGCAGCGGTCGAACGGCGGGCCGGCGAGATGCTCGGCGAGCTTCGCGGCCTCCGTGTCGACGCGCTTGCCAGCTGCATCGATGAGGGTCAAGTGGCCCAGGCGTTCGGTGTCCAGCCAGCCGAGCCACTTCTCCTCGCCCGAACCGGTCCAGAGCGAGCCGTCGCGGGACCACAGACGGGCCGTGCCGTTGAGTTCGCACCATTCGTGGCGGCGACGCTCAAGAGCGGCTGTGAAGGCGGAATCTCGCACCAACTACGGCTCGAACCGCTCGACGTAGTTCTCCGGCCCTTCCGCGCGGATGTCGCTGAGCCAATCTCCTTCGTAGGGCCATGCTTCGGGGTCCTCTTCGCTCGGGCCCTGCCAGAAGCGGGCGAACGGACCCTCGGCGCCACCTTCGAGGGACCAGGCCTGGCGGCGGAAGGACCAACTGTCAGGGACGAGGCGGTGCGCCTCGCGGAAGTGGCGGATCGCCGCCCCGTGGTGACCCTCGAGCTCCAGGTGCGAGGCGAGTTCGAAGTGGGCATGTCCGAGGGACACGTCGGCATCGCGCGGGCGCGATCGTTCGACGACTTCTTCCGGCGAAAGCGCGAATCGGCTCGCCGCTCCCTTCTCGACCCAGTCGCGCAACGCCAGGTGGTAGGCATCCGTATCCGCTGGAATCTTCGCCGCCTCCTGCAGCATCTCACCGAAACGTCCCGGGATCCCGGAACCCGAACCCAAACGGGGCATCCCCTCCATGCGCGGCGCCGGTGCGGCCTCCGCCGGCCGGACGATCGTGCCCGTTTCGTCGATCCACACCGAGCTCGGGATGTTGACCACGCCGAAGAGCCTGGCCAGCAGATGGTGCGGGTCAACCAGCGACGGGTGTTTCGGCCTGGCGGCCTCGATGAAGCGGCGGCAGCCCTCGGCCCCCAGCGTGTCGAGGCCGACCGTGACCAGTTCGAACCCCTGCGGATGAAGCTCGTCGCGCAGCGCCTGCCACCCGGGCAGGTGGGCCGAGCAGCCTCAGTAGGGGGCCCAGGCGTAGACGAGGACCTTCTGCCCGCGCAGGCTCGAGAGGCGAAACAGCTTCCCGTCCAGATCGGGCAGCTCGAAGTCGGCGTCTTCGGCCGACACCAGTGCCCGCGAGCCGATCGACTCGGGACCGACGGCCCAGATGCCGCGCTCCTCGTCGTGAACGACCGGCAGACCGATGGCCTCAGCGACTGCCGGCCCATCTATCTGATCGGAAGACGCCACCGCCCGGTCGGCGAGAGGGACGCAGACCTGGCCCCTGCAGGCGCCCTCCGGCTTGAGCTGCCAGCCCGTGCCGGTCTCGAACTCCGTCCTGGGCACTTTCTTCTCTGTGAGGATCATGCGGTGAGTGTACGGCTTGTCCGGTCACGGGCACAGCAGTGCTTTGGGTGCGCGGGTCCTCTGACCCGCTTTCGGGCGAAGCCGCGAAGCGGCGCAGCCCGAAGAGTCCATCGCCGGCCCCGGGCCGGCTCCGCTCTGGCCGGAACAACTCCTGCCCGCCGCCTGTTAGTTTTGTCCCATGGCCCGTGCACCCTCACCCGGCCCCAGCGAACGGCCGCGGATCGCCACCACGGCGGGCCTGCTCGTGCTCGCCGCTCTTGCCTTCCTGGTGGGCTCCCGCTGGCAGGGCAACGTGCTCCAGGCGGAGAGCCAGGGCGAGCCCCGGCGCGTGACGCCGAGTTCGGGTCTGCTTCCCGAGGAACGTGCAACGGTCAACCTGTTCCGCGAGACGCAGCCGTCGGTCGTCTACATCACGACTTTGCGTGAGCAGCGGGTCAGCTACTTCGGGCGTCGCTTCGACCGCGTTCAGGACGGTACCGGCAGCGGCTTCCTCTGGGACGACAAGGGCCACGTCGTCACGAACTTCCATGTGATTCGGAACGCCCAGGCCGCCGAGATCACCCTCTCCGACCAGACCACCTGGCCGGCCTCCCTGGTCGGCAGCGACCCGGACATGGACCTCGCCGTGCTCCGGATCGAAGCGCCGCCGGAGAAGTTGCGGCCGATCCCCGTCGGCTCGTCGAGTGACCTCCAGGTCGGGCAGTCCGTCCTCGCGATCGGCAACCCCTTCGGCCTCGACTACACGCTGACGACCGGCGTGATCAGCGCCCTCGACCGGGAAGTGCAGTCGATCGGCGGACGCGAGCTCCAGGGCGTCATCCAGACCGACGCAGCGATCAACCCCGGCAATTCCGGCGGCCCGCTTCTCGACTCGAGCGGCCGGCTGATCGGCGTCAACACGCAGATCGTGTCGTCCGGCGGCGCCTGGGCAGGAATCGGCTTCGCGATTCCCGTCGACACGGTGAACTGGGTGGTGCCGGAGTTGGTCGCCCACGGGCGGGTCAACCGCCCGCAGCTCGGGGTCACCCTCGTCGAAGGCTCACGCGTCCGGCCCCGAGTCGACGGCGTCGTCGTCCTGGAGATTGTGCGTAACTCGGGCGCCGACCGCGCCGGCCTCCGCGGCGCTCGCCAAACGCGACGCGGCAACGTCGTCCTCGGAGACGTGATCACCGCGATCGATGGCCAGCGCGTCCGGTCGGTCCCGGACATCCGAGCAGTACTCGAAGGACAACAGCCGGGCGACACGGTAACCGTGAGCCTGCTCCGCGGCGAGGAGGAGACCGAGGCGAAAGTGCGCCTCTCCGCACCGCGCTAGGAGCCTGCGCCGTGCCGCCGCGGCGCACTGGGTGCGCCGGCGCTTTCGCGATCGAGCGATGAGGATCCCGTGCGGAGAAGGGCCTTGACAAGAACTGAGAATCGCTTATCGTCTCTCCCTTCGCCACGGCCTGATCGCTCCGCTGCCCTCCCCGGAGCGGTTGAAATCAACCCGACGCCGACCTGCGTCGGGATCGCTGTCAAAGCAGCACATCGAATCAGAGGAGAAGCCCTAGTGCAGCTAACACGTAACCCACTCGACCTGCTCCAGCTACTACCGGCGCTCTTGATCGCTACTCTGGCCACGACAGCAGCGCTCAGCGCCCTCGATGACACTACGTCCGGCGAGGGAGCGAGCGAGGGTGGTCGCGCGGAGGCCGAGGACAGCGTGAGTGACGAGATCACTGTCTATGGCAAGCCCCTCAACCCTGCCAGCGAGACGGGCAGTCGGCTGGAACTGACCGTCCTGGAAACCCCGGCCACAGTGGACATCATTGACGGCGATGCGATTCGTGAACGCCTCGATACGACCGTGATGGAGGCCGTGACTCGCTCCGCCGGTTTCACGAATGACGGGCACCCGGGCAACGGTGGCCAGAACATGGCCGCCAGAGGATTTCGCGGCCAGGGGACGGTCACCAAGATGTTCGACGGCTCCAGCTACTACAACGCCTTCAACACGATCACCTTTCCCTTCGACACCTGGGGCATCGAGCGCATCGAGGTACTGAAGGGACCCGCCTCCGTACTGTACGGTGAAGGCGGCATCGGTGGCGCGTACAACGTCATCCCCAAACGACCGCAGCAGGAACACGCCGGGGAAATGCGTGCCACGGTCGGTGAGAACGACACCCGTTTCCTCGGCCTCGGCCTGACCGGCGGTCTCGCCGACAACCTCGCCTACCGGCTTGACTACAGCAACAACCAGTCTGACAACTGGGTGGACAGAGGCGACAGCGAGGCCGAGATGATCTCCGCCTCGTTGCTGTGGCAGGTCACGGACGATTTCTCACTGACAGGCCGATACGATCAAGGCGACCAGGAGCCCATGCGGTACTTCGGGATACCGCTGGTCAACGGGGAGGCGCCCACTGAACTGGTGACAAGCAACTACGACGTCAACGACGGGAGGATCCGCTACCAGGACGACTCCGCCCGGATCAAGGCCGACTGGAACATCAGCGAACGCCTGTCCATGCAGTCCGAGCTGTACCGCCTGAACAGCGATCGTTTCTGGAAGACGCTCGACTACTACCAGTACGATCGAGCCGCCGGCACGGTCAGACGGGAGTCGCCCCTGGTGATCGCTCATGACATAGAACACGACGGATTCCGCACCAACTTCGTGTTCGATGCCGGCGATGACGACCGCAAGATGAAGACCTCCGCGGGGCTTCGAGACCAACGATCTGACCTTCGCTAGGGCAACCAACTTCGGCGGCGCGAACCCCAATGGAGTCGATTGGGTCAACGATTTTGACGTCGTCGACGCCTTCAACTTCGACCCCGGTGTGTTCACCGATATCACCGCGGCGATGCACCGGACGGAGATCATCTCCGACGTTGCCCAGATGGCGGTGTTCGCCGAGAGCCAGATCGGCCTCACCAGAGCACTGACACTCGTGCTGGGCCTGCGCCACGAGGACGTTGAGACGGACTACAACGACGTCAGCAACCCGCCGGTTTTTGATCAGAGCGTGGACGCGTTGACAGGCCGGGCAGGACTGACCTTCGACGTCAGCGACAATACGGTGCTTTACGGCCAGTACACTACCGGCGCGACCCACCCGAGCAACAGTATCGTGCAGACCAGGCCTGCGAACCGTGAGCTGGATTTCATCAGGAGTGAGCAGGTCGAGGTCGGCATCAAGCAACGACTCGCGGACGAGCGTTTGTCCTGGGGCGTGGCCCTGTTCGACATCGTCAAGAACAACCTGATCGAAGATGATCCGACATCCCTCAATCCCGATGATCTGATCGTCATACCGGAGCAGACTTCCCAGGGCGTCGAGTTCAACCTCACGTATGGGCTGACCGACGACCTCACGTTGACAGCAGTCGGGACTGTTCTGGACGCGGAGACTGATACCGGTGAGACACCGAGGGAAGTGCCCGAGGAGACCTTCAACCTGGGTCTCGTGTGGGCTCCGGTGGGCAAGCTGCAGCTATCGGCTGATGGCCGGTATGTCGGCGAACGCGCTCATCCCGACGGCCCGATTCCCTCGTACACGGTCGTCGATGCGTCCGCGCGCTGGCGCTTCAATCCCGATCTTTCGGTTGCCCTGCGCCTCGACAACGTCTTCGATGAGCTCTACGCCGTTTCCGCGTACTACTGGCCCAATACCTGGCTTCTCGGCAAGCCCCGCACTGTCAGCCTGACGCTGGACTATGACTTCTTCTAGGCCGCGTTAGCACGGTCCCATTCGGGCCAGCGATGAGCCTCAGAAGGCTGCTCTACGTCAGTCACCGGTGGCTGGGAATCGCCATGTGCGGTTTCCTGGCCATGTGGTGCATCAGCGGCCTGGTGATGATGTACGTCGGCTTCCCCGAGCTGACCAGGGACGAGCATTACGCCGGGCTTGAACCACTCGTTGCCGACCGCGTCAACGTTGCTCCTGAGGGGCCGCTCGCTCTCGCCGAGTCCGAAGCCCGGATCGAACAGCTCCTGTTGACCAGCAGCGCGGAGCGGCCTGTCTATCTGCTGAAGGTGGAAGGCGCCCCTTGGAGGGGCATGTACGCCGATACCGGTGCGGCCATCGACCGACTGCCAGCGGAGGCGGCCGTCGCGGCCGCCGTCGGCTTCTCCAGGGCGCAGCATTCCGGCAAAGCCGTAACCGGCAGGCATCTCGAGCAGCTGCACATGGACCAGTGGTCCGTGTCCGATGGCCTGCACCCCTACCGGCCGCTGCACCGGGTGTCGGTCGACGACGGCATGGGCACTGAGCTGTATGTGTCGTCGTTGACCGGCCAGGTCGTACGTGACACCCGGCGCGGCGAGCGCATCTGGAACTGGATGGGTTCGAACCTGCACTGGATCTACCCGGTGCAGTTACGCGAGCACCGCGGCGTCTGGGAGCAGGTCATCATCGTCCTCTCCCTGGCGGGCCTGGTTTCGGTCATCACCGGCGCGATCATCGGTCTCACGCGCCTGCGACTGAGGCCCAGGTACCGGGACGGCTCCTGTTCGCCCTATCGGGGCATGACGAAGTACCACCACATCCTGGGCTTGCTGGCTTCGGTGGTCCTGCTGACATTCCTGCTTAGCGGCCTGATGTCGGTAGGGCCCTGGGACGTGTTCGAATCCAGCAGCAGTTTCTCTGAACAGAAACAGCGCTACCGGCAGCAGGAGGGCGCCTCGCGGTCAGCTCCCGCGTACTCCGACGCCCAGGAGGTTCGGCAACTGATCCGTCAGGGCGCGGATTTTCCGGTCAAGGAGATTGCATGGCACTGGATCGGCGGCACGTCCCATGTCTCTCTGCACGGCTCCAGACACGAAGTCCAGTACGTGCCCGCTCCGGGCGAGACAGAGTCGCTGGAGCAGAAAGTTCACGGCCGCATCGCCAGGCTGATTCCCGGCAGCGGCATCCTGGACCGGCAGCGGCTGGACAGTTACGACCTCTACTACTACTCCCATCACGACCGGCACCGCCCACTGCCAGCGCTACGAGTCGAGTTCGCCGATCCTGAATCCACCTGGTTTCATATCGACCTGTCCACGGGCGAGATTCTCGATCGCCTCACCGACAGGCGCCGGCTGGAACGGTGGATCTTCAACGGGCTGCACACGCTTGACTTCACTCTGTTGATCAATAGCCGACCTTCCTGGGACCTGGTGATGATCTTCCTTTGCAGCGGTGTCTTCCTTTTCTCGGTTACATCCGTGGTCATTGCCGTGCAGTATCTGCGACGGAGAACGCGCTGAACCCCTGGCAACGGCCCGACGACGCATTCTCGGGGCGTCTCGCCCAAGGGGGTGTTCCGCGCTAGAGTCGCACCTTCGTGACTCGGCGAAACCTCTTCCCGCGGGCGGCACTCCTGGCCGCCCTTGTCATGACGGTGCCCGGATCTCCCGGCGCCGAAGCCCAGCCGACGCAAGTGTCCGAGCGCGGCGACTTCGTCCCGGTAACGGACGCCATGCTCCAGAGCCCGAGCGACGACGACTGGCTGATGTGGCGCCGCACGCTCGACGGCTGGGGCTACAGCCCGCTCGACCAGGTCACGTCCGAGAACGTGGGCGACCTGCGGCTCGTCTGGTCCCGCGGCATGAGCGAAGGCCGCCAGCAGGGGACGCCGCTCGTCTACGACGGCGTGCTGTACATGCCAAACCCCATCGACGTGATCCAGGCCATCGACGCGGTGACCGGAGATCTTCTCTGGGAGTACCGGCGCGAGCACCCGGAGAACATCCTCCAGCAGGTCGGCGGCCTCGCCGCGAACAACCGGAACATCGCGATCTACGGCGATCTGATCATCGACACCAGCGTCGACGAGTTCGTCTTCGCCCTCGACGCGAAGACGGGCGAGCTGGCCTGGGAGACGATGATCCTCGACTACAAGACCCATCCGGCGATGCAGAGTTCCGGCCCGATCATCGCCGACGGCAAGGTGATCTCGGGCCGAAGCTGCCTGCCCCGCGGCGGCCCGGACGCCTGCGTGATCGTCGCCCACGACGCGAAGACCGGGGCCGAACTCTGGCGGACCCGCACGATCCCGGCGCCCGGGGAACCGGGCGACGAAACCTGGGGCGACACGCCGTTCGAGGACCGCACCCACGTCGGCACCTGGATGGTGCCGAGCTACGACCCGGGCCTGGAACTCATCTACATCGGCACCTCCGTGACGTCGCCGGCGCCGAAGTTCCTGCTCGGCGGCAGGGAACTCCGGCACCTGTACCACAACTCGACTCTCGCGCTCGACGCGAACAGCGGCGAGATCACCTGGCACTACCAGCACCTGAACGACCACTGGGATCTCGACCATCCCTTCGAGCGCCTGCTGGTCGACACCGCCGTGGCGCCCGACGCCGACGAGGTCGACTGGATCAATCCCCGCATCGAGCCGGGCGAGGAACGCAAGGTGATCACCGGCGTTCCCGGCAAGACCGGCGTGGTCTACACCCTGGACCGCGAAACCGGCGAGTTCCTCTGGGCGCGGCCGACCATCCGGCAGAACGTGATCGCGACGATCGACGGCACCACCGGCGCGGTCACCGAGAACTCGGAGGTCGTGTTCCGCGAGCTGGGCCAGGAGGCCTACGTCTGCCCCACCTACATCGGCGGCAAGGACTGGCAGGCAGGCGCCTACAGTCCGGTAACCAACGCGATGTACGTGCCGATGCGCAACTCCTGCGCCCGGATGACGGCGACCCGCGCCGGCCGGCTGCCGATCTACGCCCTGGACGCCGAGCACCAGATCGCCCCCGGCACGGATCTCAGCGGCGCCGTCCACGCCGTCTCCGCCGAGACCGGCAAGTCGCTGTGGACGTACGAACAGCGCGCGGGCCTGATGTCGCTCTTCGTCACCGGCGGCGGCCTGGTCTTCGTCGGCGACGGCAACGGCCGGTTCCGCGCCCTGGACGACGAGACGGGCGAGAGCCTATGGGAGATCAACCTCGGCTCGCCGGTCACCGGCTTCCCGGTCACCTACGCCGTCGACGGCCGCCAGTACGTCGCGGCCAGCACGGGCAACCGGTCGGCGGCCCTGCTGTCCGGTCTCACGCCGGAGTTGCGGCCCAGTTCGGGCAACAACCTGTTCGTCTTCGCGCTGCCTTGACCCCCGCCAGTCTTCTGCGTGCCGGCGTCCTGCTGGCCGTCGTCGCCCCCGGTGCGACCCTGTCGGCCGAAGACTGGCCGCAGTGGCGCGGCGCCGACCGGCTCGGCATCTGGACCGAGACCGGCATCCTCCGCGAGTTTCCCGACGAAGGACTCGTCGTGAAGTGGCGGGTACCGGTGGGCAGCGGCTTCGCCGGCCCCGCCGTGGCCGGCGGCCGCGTGTTCGTCCTCGACTATGTCGAGACCGAGCGGCGCACGATGCAGGGCAAGGAGCGCATCCAGGCCCTCAACGAAGACACCGGCGAGGTCCTGTGGACCCACGAGTGGGCCACGGCCTACGGAGTGCTGATGGCCAGCTACGCGACCGGCCCGCGCGCCACGCCGACCGTCGACGGCGACCGCGTCTACCTGGTCGGCGCGACGGGACGCATCTTCTGCCTGGACGCCGCGACCGGCGACCTCGTCTGGGAGAAGGACACCGTGGCCGAGTACGACGTACTCGTCCCCGTCTGGGGTACGTCGATCGCGCCCATCGTGGACGGCGACCGCGTTATCTTCGTCGTCGGGGCCCAGCCGGACGCCTTCGTCATGGCATTCGACAAGCACACGGGCGAGGAGCGCTGGCGGGCGCTCGAGCCTCGCAGCGAGTTGGGCTACAGCCAGCCGAACGTCATCGAGGCAGGCGGCGTACGGCAGTTGATCGTCTGGCACCCGGCCGGCCTGTCCTCGCTCGACCCGGAAACCGGCGCGCTGTACTGGGAGGAGCTGTTCCCGGGCGGACAGGCGCCGATCGCGGACGCGGTCCACAGCGATTCGTACCTGCTGGTCTCGGGGTTCTACACCGGATCGCTGATGATGCAGCTCGCGAGCGACCGACCGGCCGCGACGGTGCTCTGGAAGGACAGCGGCACCGACCGCATCCTGGAAGACGGAGTCGAGGTCGCCGAGTCGGACGGACTGCACTCGAACATCACGACGCCGCTGATCCTGGGCGACACGATCTACGGCATCTGCAGCCACGGGGAAGTGCGCGGCCTGCGGGCGGCCACCGGGGAACGGATCTGGGAGGCCGAAGGGCTGACCAACCGGGAGCGCTGGGCCTCAGCCCACTTCGTGCGCCACGAGGACCGCTACTTCGTCTACAACGAGAAGGGCGAGCTCCTCATCGCCCGGTTCACGCCGGAGGGCTACGTCGAACTCGACCGCACCCACCTGCTCGAACCGACCTCCCGGACCGGCTACGGCCGGTCCCGGCCCGGCACCCGGTCACGACGACGCCACGGCGAGAGCGACCGCCTGGTCGTCTGGTCCCACCCGGCTTTCGCCAACCGGCACGTCGTGTTGCGGAACGACGAAGAGATCATCCGCGTATCGCTGGACGAGGGCGACTACTAGGGCAAGGCACGCCATGGAACAAGGGCCGTTCCTGCGGAAAATCCAGGCGGAGTTCCCCGACCTGCGGTGGACATCGCATCGATACCTGACCCATGGCTGGGACCACGCGGTCCTCATCCTCGACGAGGCCATCGTCTTCCGGGCCCCGAAGGCGCAGGCGTACCGGGATGCGCTCGCCGACGAGGTGCGGCTGCTTCGCCACCTCCGGTCGCGAGTCGACGTCGGCATCCCCGACTACACCTACCAGTCCGCCGACGGCTCGTTCGCCGGCTACCCACTGCTCCCCGGCCGCGAGCTGGACGTCGATTCCTTCCGCGAGCTCTCCGATAACCAGCGGGGACGGATCGCGGACCAGCTCGCCGCGTTCCTCACCGCGGTCCACGAGGTCCCGAAGTCGACCGCGCGGGAGCTCGGTGTCTCAGAACCGGACCCGCGGAAGGACCTCGACGATCTTCGCCGCGACATCGAGGCGCTCGTGGTCCCGCGCCTCGCGCCACACGAAGTGGCGGTTGTCCGGGCGTTCCTGACCGAGATGGCCGCCGAGTCGAGAGCCGTCCATCCCTCGACTCTCATTCACGGCGACCTCAGTGGCGAGCACATCCTCTGGGACGCCGGGAATCAGCAGGTCAACATCATCGACTTCAGCGACCGCCTAATCGGCGACCTCGCGCTCGACTTCGCCTATCTCCATGCATACGGGGACGAGTTCATCGAACAGGTCCTGGAGCGGTACCGTGGACCGAAGGACGAAGGGACGCTGCGACGGGCGCGGCTGTACTTCAGACGGGGGGCACTGGAGACGATGGCCCATTCGCTCCAAGGCTATCCATGCACCTTCGAGGAAGGCTACGCGGAGTTTCTCGCGCGGTTCGCGCCGTGAGCGTCACCGATCAGCGCGAGATGGCTGGGAGGCAGGGATTCGAACCCCGATTCTACGGTCCAGAGCCGCATGTCCTACCGTTAGACGACCTCCCAGCGGTAGCGGCAAGCCGGGCAGTTTAGCAGCGGCGTCAGGCCTTGTGCCGTGTACCCGGCGCCGGCGGCGTCTCGGGTCCGCCGGCGAAGCACTGGGCCATGCTCATCCACTCGGTGGCGATGGCCCCCGTGACGTCGAGCGACGTGTCGGCGATGTTGCGGACCTGGGTGACCACCTGGGCGAACTCGACAGCGCTCCCGCTGATCCGGTTCGCGGTCTCGTCCGCGTTCCAGGTCCAGACCTCGCCGGAAGGCGCCGTCAGTTCGAGCGCCGGCACGACGCCCGGGACCTCGAGGCCGCGCACCGCGTACGTCCAGCCGAACGTGTTGAAGCCCAGGAAGACGATGTTCCTGATCCGGTCGGCCTCCTGCCGGTCGAGGCCGAGCACGTCGAAGACCTCCTGGCCGTGGGCCCAGGTCTCCATCTGCCGCGCGGTGACCGAGCTCCGCACGCTCATCGGCGGTCCAAACCACTCCACGCGCTTGCGCGGGTCGGTTCCTTCGAGCCGGTCGCACATCCGCGGGTAGTACTCGCGCCAGACGTCGTAGACGGCGCGGTTGCGCTTGCCCTCGAACCACTCGTCCGTCAGCTCGCGGAGGTTGAGCCGTCCGCGGCGCTCGGCCATGAACTGCTTGAAGCCGTCGAAGGCGGACTCATCGTGGTACGAGGCGTCTGCTGCGTAGTTGAAGATGTGGAGATGTGCGACGACGTCGTGGAGCGTCCAACCCTTGAACAGGGTGGCCCGCTCGAAGTCGGCGTCCGCGAGGGGGTCCAGGACCTCGGCGAGGGAGTCGCACTCGGCCCTGAAGTCGGCGATCTGCTGGAAGCTGCTCAACTCGTCTCCTTTGCGGGAACTTCGGTCTTCGGCGCAAGGCTATGCCGGAAAGACCCGAGAGAGGATCCCTTCTGCACTGCCGCCGAGTACGTTACTGTTCGGCCAACCAGCAAGTCGTCGCCCCGAACGGCTGCCGGACCTTCCAGGACCTGAGAGGAGAACGACTCATGGCGATCGCCTTCACCCTGAACGGCAAGTCGACGACGGTCGAGGCGCCGCCGGAGATGCCCCTGCTGTGGGTGCTCCGCGACGAACTCGACCTCAAGGGAACCAAGTTCGGCTGCGGCCGGTCCTTCTGCGGGGCCTGCACGGTGCACGTCAACGGCGAGCCGGAGCGCAGTTGCCGCATGCCGGTCTCGCGTGCCGAGGGGAAGGAGATCACGACGATCGAGGGCCTGTCCGAGGACGGCGCCCATCCCGTCCAGGTCGCCTGGCAGGAGATCGACGTTCCGCAGTGCGGTTACTGCCAGGCCGGCCAGATCATGTCGGCCTCGGCGCTGCTCGCGAGCAACCCGCAGCCGACGGACGGCGACATCGACGAAGCGATGAGCGGCAACATCTGCCGCTGCGCGACCTACACGCGCATCCGGTCGGCGATCCACCGCGCCGCGGACATCGCGCAGGCGACGCCGACCAGCCACGAGACGGCCACTGGAGCGGGAGGGAGTGAGGCATGAACGCGGTAGACAAGACAGGCAACCTCTCTCGACGCGGCTTCCTTCACGTCACCGCCCTGGCGGGCGGCGGCATGCTCCTCGGCGCCCGCTTCTCGCTGGACGGCGCGCCCGGCGCCGCCGCTGCCACCGCCGGCGCCGAGACGACCATCAACGCCTTCATCCGCCTGACGCCGGACGGCGTGGCGACGATCATGGCCCAGAACCCCGAGATCGGTCAGGGCGTCAAGACGATGCTGCCGATGCTCATCGCCGAAGAACTCGACATTCCGTGGAGCCAGGTCCGCGTCGAGCAGGCGGACTTCGATTCGACGAAGTACCGCGGCCAGATGGCCGGCGGCAGCATGGCGACGCCTATGCACTACCAGTCGATGCGCCGCGTGGGCGCCGCCGCCCGCGCGATGCTCGTCGCGGCCGCGGCCAAGCAGTGGAAGACCGACCCCGAGAAGTGCACCACCGAGGCCGGCGTCGTCCACTTCAAGAAGAAGTCGCTCACGTACGGCGAGCTGGCGACCGCCGCGGCGGAGATCGAGCCGCCCAATCCCCGGACCGTCCCGCTCAAGGAGCCCGCGGACTTCCAGATCATCGGCCAGGAGATCGGCGGGGTCGACAACCCGAAGATCGTCACCGGCGAGCCGCTCTTCGGCATCGACGTCACGGTGCCCGGCATGAAGTACGCCGTGTTCGAGAAGTGCCGGGTTCACGGCGGCAAGGTGAAGACCGCCAATCTCGACGCGGTCAAGGCGTCGCCCGGCGTCACGGACGCCTTCGTCGTCGACGCGACCGCTCAGGCCGGCGCCGCGCCCTCGTTCTCGATGTTCCAGGTCACGCCAACCAACGGCATCGCCATCGTCGGCGACTCCTGGTGGCTGGTCAACGAGGCGCGGAGCAAGCTCGAGGTCACCTGGGACGAGGGCCCGACCGCGGCCCAGAGCACCGAGGCCTTCGACCGGCAGGCCGAGGAGCTGTCGAAACAGGCGCCGGAGCAGGATCTCAGGAACGACGGCGACGCGGCCGGGGCCCTGGCCTCCGCGGCGAAGACGCTCGAGGCCGCCTACCAGTACCCCTTCCTCGCCCACGCGCCGCTCGAACCGCAGAACACGACGGCGCACTTCCACGACGGCCGGCTCGAGATGTGGGCGCCGATCCAGACTCCACAGTTCGCGCGCGGCGACCTGGCCAAGGCGCTGGGCATTCCCGAAGACAGGATCACGATCCACCTGACCCGGATGGGAGGGGGCTTCGGCAGGCGCCTGTACTGGGACTACATGCTCGAGGCGGCGCTGATCGCGCGGCAGGCGGGAGTTCCGGTCAAGCTGGTGTGGACGCGCGAGGACGACACGCGTTTCGACTACTTCCGCCCCGGCGGCTACCACTATCTGAAGGGCGGTCTCGACGGAGCCGGGAACCTCGTGGCCTGGCGCGACCACTTCGTGTCGTTCGGCGAAGGCCCGCGCTTCGCGGCGAGCGCGGAGATGGCTGCGAACGAGTTCCCGCAGGCGTTCGTGCCGAACTTCGCGCTCCAGGCGTCGAAGATGCCCCTCGGCATCCCGACCGGCGCCCTGCGCGCTCCGACCAGCAACGCGATCTCGTTCGTCGTGCAGTCGTTCATCGACGAACTCGCGGCCGAAGCCGGCAAGGACCCGCTGCAGTTCCGGCTCGACCTGCTCGACGCGGCGCCGGAAGGAATGAGGCCGGCGTTCGACGCGAAGCGCATGAAGGCAGTGCTCGAACTCGTCCGCGACAAGTCCGGCTGGGGCACGGCTGAACTGCCCGAAGGCACCGGCCAGGGCGTGGCCTTCCATTTCAGCCACCGCGGCTACTTCGCTGAAGTCGTCCAGGCCACCGTCAGCAAGGACGGCGAACTCGGCGTCGACCAGATCTGGGTCGCCGGCGACGTCGGCAGGCAGCTCGTCAACCCGAGCAACGCCGTCAACCAGGTCCAGGGCGCGGCCCTCGACGGCCTCGCCCAGGCGCTCGACCAGGAGATCACCTTCGAAGGCGGCCGCACGAAGGAGAGCAACTTCCACAACTTCAAGCTGCTCCGCATCGACCAGGCGCCGCCCGTGGAGGTCCACTGGGTCATGAGCGACAACCAGCCCACCGGCCTGGGCGAACCGGCACTGCCGCCGGTCCCGCCGGCCCTTTGCAACGCGATCTTCGCGGT
Source organism: Candidatus Multivorans sp. (assembly GCA_965220845.1). Classification (GTDB taxonomy): domain Bacteria; phylum Acidobacteriota; class Thermoanaerobaculia; order Multivoradales; family Multivoraceae; genus Multivorans. The sequence goes on along the minus strand of CBDCRA010000005.1, from coordinate 85,551 downwards.
CACGGGCAAGCGGATCCGGTCGCTGCCCATCGCCAAGCACGACCTAAGCTGGACCTAGCTCTGCTGGGTGCCGGTGCGCCGGCCTTCTGGCCGGCTTCCGGAAGAAACCGCGCCGCGAAGCGGCGACGATGTTGCCCCGCAGCTACAATCGCCCAGCCGTGCGCAACACCATCATCGCAACCGCCGTCCTAGCCCTGATCGCCGCCCTCGTCGCGGCCGCGCAGGACGCCAAGCCCTCCCTCGCCGGCATGGCCACCCCCACCTACACCGCCGACGGCGACCTCCTCCTCCCCGAGGACTACCGCACCTGGATCTTCGTCGGAGCATCCCTCGGCCTCAGCTACAGCGAAGGCGCCGCCGAACGCGAAGGCCCCGGCGCCTTCACCAACGTCTACATCCAGCCCGAGGCCTACCGCTACTTCATGGAGACCGGCGAATTCCCCGAGGGAACCATGCTCCCCATGGACATCTACCGCCCCGGCTCCCGCGAGTCGATCAACCAGGCCGGCTACTTCGAGAAGGACTTCCTCGGCATGGAAGTGGCCGTCAAGGACAGCGAGCGGTACGAAGAGGGCTGGGCCTACCTCAGCTTCCGCGACCGCTCCGGTGGGCTGAGAGAATCGGCGTCAGCGTTCCCGAAGGACCGGTGCTACGACTGCCACGCGGAGCATGCGGCGACGGACAATGTGTTCACGCAGTTCTATCCGGTGTTGCAGCGGGGGGAGTAGGCGGACGCGGCCTGGCGGGAGAGCCGCCGCGAGGTTTGCCAGAGGCCGTCGCTCCCTCGTGCATCCAACTCCTGCTAGCAGTCAAGGCGTCGACAACACCTCGTCCAGGTAGGCCACGATCTGCTCATTCAGAGCTTCCAGGAAGCTCGCGCGGTCGAACCCTGCCGGATCCTTGCCCGCTGCGCCGACGCTCCCCGCCATGGCAGCCGGAAACGGCGTGATGAAGGCGAAGTGATGCGCTTCGGGATGAACCACGAACCTCGCCTTCTCGCCCATGAGGGTAGCCACGTTCTCCGCGTGCCACGGATACCGCAGGATTCGGTCTTCGCCGAATCGGTGAATCTGCACATCTGCTTCTACAGTGTCGAAGGCACCCTCGCCGAACGCCGCGCCGACCGGCGCAACGGCGACAGCCGCCGCGACACGCCTGTCGCCCAGATCCGGTACGGCCAGGATCTCGTCTCCGGGTTGGCCGTAGCCGCAGAAGTCCTCGTCCTCCTGGCCACGCTCCGCACAGTGGCTTACAACCCGCATCACATCCGCCCTTGCGCCCACGAACGCCAGCACCGTGTAGCCGCCGATGGAGTGCCCAACCGCGGCGATGCGCTCCTGGTCGATACTCGCGCTGAGGTCCGGTTCGGCCAGGAGCCGATCCAGGACGACACTCATCTGCCGAGGCCGCCGAACGAAGTTCTGCGGGCGACCGGCGTACGTCTCGTCGAGGTAGTTGTCGCCGCTGTGCTGAGGCGCTACGACGATGTACTTCGCCTGGGCCAGCCGGATAGCCGTGTCGCGGTGCGCCAGGGCGCTGCCTCCCAGGCCGTGAGAGATCAGGACGAGCCCATGGCGACCCGGGGCAATCGGAACATCCTGAGTGGCGGCCATGGTGAACGGACCCACCGTCATCTCACCCGAAGGAGCTTCGGCCGGATACCAGACGGCCAGCGGCATGTCCTCGCCGTTGAACTCAGCCCCCATGAAGCGGAAGCCCACTCCCTGGGCCATCGTGGCCGTGCTGCCCACCAGTGTCGCGGTCAGCAGTGCGAAGAGCACCCGTCCGACGAACGGGCGACTCCGAGCGAAGCAGCGTCGCTTCAACATCTCCGGCATTCCAAGTTCCCTTCTTTCTGCGGCCGTTGGGGCTCCCGGCCTGACTCCGTCTCAGCCCCACTACGCCTCGAGGAGAGCCTTGTTTCAAGACTCCGCGGCGGGTCGAGCCGTGATCCGTGTCAGTCAACCACCACACGGTCGCCGTCGGCAAGCTCCGGTGGGCCCTCGACCACCACGCGCTCGCCGGCCGACACGCCCGCCAGGACTTCGACGACGCCACCGTCCTCGAGACCGGTGGTGACGGGCCGCAGCTCGACTGTTTCGCCGCGCGCCACGAAGACGACCCGCCCGTCGCCCTCGCTTCGAAGCGCCTCGGACGGGATCCAGAGTCTGGGCTCGGCATCGGGGGCGGCCTCCGCCGGCGCCCCGGCCTCGAGGAACGCCACGTTGACCCCCATGTCCGGCAGGATGCGGGAGTCGCCCAACTCGTCGAACCCGATCCGCACCAGGACCGTCGCGCGCTGGCGATCGGCGGCCGGAATCGTCGTGATGACGCGGGCCGGTATCTCCCAGTCGGGGTAGGCGTTGAGAATTGCCACGACGCGCTGTCCGGACGAAACCCGGTCGATGTAGCTCTCGTTCACGTCGACCTCGATCTCGAGCGACGACATGTCGACGATGGTGCAGACGCCGGTGCGCGTGAAACCGCCGCCGGCGCTGCCCGGGGAGATGATCTCTCCCGGCTGGGCGTCCCTGGAGACGGCCACGCCGCTGAACGGCGCGCGGATGACGGTCTCCTCCAGGGCGGTCCGGCGCACGTCGAACTCGCGCTCGGCCACGACGACGAGTTCGCGCTGGTTGGCGATCCGCGCCGCGAGCGAGTCCGCCTCGGCCCGCGCCGCGTCGAGAGCCGTCTGTGCGATCAGGCGCTCGTCCAGCAGCCGGCGCTGGCGATCCAGGTCGAGGCGTGCTTCCTCGTGGCGCACCTCGAGCTCGGCCAGAGCGCCCCGCACCGCAACGAGTTGAGCCTCGGCAAGCGCCAGGTACGAGCGCTCGGCGGCATCGTCCAGCCGGGCGAGGACCTGGCCTTCAGTCACCGCCATGCCCTCCTCGACGAGCACGTCGACGATGCGCCCCGTGACCTTGGAGGAGACCGTCGTCTGCAGGCGCGCGGTCACGTAGCCGGAAGCATCCAGCACCGTCGGCTGGCCGTCGGCCGGCAACGTCTGCCGTACCGCCGCGGTCCGCACGGCGGGGATCCGGGCCTCTTCCCACCAGCGCCAGCCCGCGACGCTCCTCCCGCCCAGGACGGCGAGGACGAGAAGGAGCCAGACGAACCGGGCGACACGGGACCGGCCGCCCCTCGACCGGTCGATCTTCAGTTCGTCGAGTGTCGCGGCCACCATGGCGTCCTCCCGATTGACACGCGCCGGGACACTCAGGTTCCCCGCAGAACGGTTGTGATCGGCAGACGCGCGGCGCGCAGCGCCGGCGCCAGACCGCCGATGACGCCGACCGCCACGGACCACCCCAGGCCGAGACCGATCGACTCCGGCGTCACGCGGAACGCGAAGGCCAACTGGGACCCAGCGGCCGGATTGAGCGTCGATGCGGTGTAGCCGTCAAGAACTGCGTACACGACGGCAGCGCCCAGGAGCCCTCCGGCAAGCGCGAGCACCGTCGCCTCGATCAGGACCGAGACGACGACCGGCACGGGGTGGAAACCGAGCGCGCGGAGTGTCGCGATCTCGACGGAGCGCCGGCTGACGGCGGTGAACATCGTGGCCAGCGCGCCGAACACCGACCCGAGCGCCATGATGCCGGCGATCAGGTAGGCGAACGCGTCGATCAGCGCGGCACGTGACGCCGACAGCGCGGCGAAGAACTCCTGCTCGGGAATCAGCGTGCTGGTCAGGCGCGGATCGGCGGCCAGGCGCCGGTTCAGTGCCTCCACGTCGACGTCCGCGGCCAGCTTCACGCGGGCGACGCTGACCGCGGAGGTGCGACGGAAGACGCTCTGCGCGATCGCGCGATCCATCCAGATCTCCGACTCCGCCGCGGCGCCGTCGGCGACAAAGTGACCGACGACGTCGAGCGTCGCGGTGCGCGCCTGCACCGTGTCGCCCACTTCGAGTCCCGCGTACTGCCGCGCGGCCGCAGCGCCCACGATGATCTCGTTTCGTCCCGGCGTAAGCGTGCGTCCGCTGACGATCCTCAACTCGGGGCGCAGCGCGAACGCCGCGGCCGTGACACCGCGGCAGACGACGTCAACCGCGGTGCCGGCCCCACGCTTCGGCACGGTAAGCGTCGCGTAGATCTCCCCGCTCGTCACGTCGAAGCCTTCGTCCGACTCGATGATCGCGAGCTCCTGAAGACTGATCCATCCGTCCATCTCGTTGCCGCTGCCGTTCCGGAGGATCAGCCCGCGGTCGGGCTTGGCCGTCTCGACGAGCGCAGAACGGAAGCCGGCGGACATCGCGAGCAGACCAAGCAGCACGGCGACCACGGCCGCCGAACCGACGACGACGGTCGCGCTCGATGCGGCGCGCGAGCCGAGGCTTTCCAGATTCATGCGGGTAACGGCTGTTGTCTGTCTCAACATCTAACTGATCTCCCTCAAGGCGCGAACGATGGACAGGCGTCTCGCGGCAACCGCCGGCGGCAGGCCGATGGCCAGTCCCAGCGCTCCCGCGATCCCGAGTGCTAGCCCCGCGTCAACCCAGCTCATCTGGAAGTGGCCGACAACACGCGCGAGCTGTGCGTTCAGCGGCGCCTCGAGCGCGAGGCCGACCGCGACGCCGGCCACGCCGCCCATGAGACAGAGGACCAGCGCCTCGGCGAACACCACGAGCGCGGCGGTGCCGTCCTTGAATCCAAGGGCCTTCATGACGGCCAGTTCCGGCACGCGCTCGCGAAACGCCAGCGCGGCGACGTTCGCCGTCAGCAGGAGCATCGTGAAGAAGACGGCGCCGAGAATCAGCGTCGCGATGAGGCCGATGTCTCCAAGCTGGTTCGCGAACTGCCGGCTCCATTCATCTTCGGACAGCGAACGTGTCGGGTCGGAGGAGTTCTCGAAACGGCGGTCGATCGCGTCGACGACCACCTTCGGATCCACGCCATTCTCCAGGCGAGCCACGACCCAGCCGACCCCGTTCTTCGCCCAGTCCGCGACCGACTCGTTGAAGTAGTCGTAGCGGAGCAGGAACCAGGGCTGGAGAGCGCTGCCGGGAGGCACCTCGTAGGTCCCCGCGACCTCGAAGTCCCAGTCCCATGATCCATCCGACTTCGGCCAGATGTCGCCGACGATCGAAACGAGGTCGCCGGCGCGCCAACCGTACTCCTGGGCCAGTTCGTCGGGAACGACCGCGGCCCGGCGCGATGCCTGGAACCGGGTGAGAACGTCGTCCGCGATGACGAGTTCAGGAAAGACGTGGAAGTACCGCTCATGGTCGACCGGGGCCTTAGCGAAGGCGTGGGCCGGATCCTGGTAGTAGCCGCCGAACCAGCTCATCTGCGTCGCGTCGGCCACGCCGGGTAGCTCGCGCACGCTCCCCACCGCGGCGAGCGGCAGGTTGTCGGTCATCGCGTACTTGGCATCGACGAGCACGCGCCCGACGCCCGGAACGCTGACGCCGCCCGTGAACGCGGCGCTGAGCGCGCGAAGGAGCATGAACAGGACGAAGGCAACCGTGAGCGACAGCGCCGTCAGCACCGTCCGCGTCGGCTTGCGCCACAGCCCCGTCCTCACCAGGCTCAGCCAGGTCACGCCGCGGCTCCCATCAGAGTGCCCTTGTCCAGCCGAACGACGGAGTCGGCATACTCCGCGGCCCGGGGATCGTGCGTGACCATGACGATGGTCTTTCCCATCTCCCGATTCAGCGACTGGAGGAGGGACAGCACGCCGGTCGCGGTCTCCCGGTCGAGGTCGCCGGTCGGCTCGTCGCACACCAGCAGCGTCGGGTCGGTGACGATCGCGCGGGCAATCGCGACCCGCTGTTGCTGGCCGCCCGAGAGGGCCGACGGCTTGTGCGCCGCACGATCCTCGATCCCGACGATCCGGAGCGCGGCCTCCGCATGCTGGCGCCGCTGGCTTCGCGTCAGCGACGTCAGGAGCAGCGGCAACTCGACGTTGGCCACCGCGGACAGCCCCGGCAACAGGTTGTAGAACTGGAAGATGAACCCGACGTGGGCCGCCCGCCACTCGGCCAGGGCCGTCGAACTCAACGTGCCAAGCGGCACGCCGAGGACCCGAACCTCTCCCGACAGCGGCCGGTCCAGGCCGGCGATCAGATTCAACAACGTCGTCTTTCCGGAGCCGGATGGCCCCATCAACGCCGTGAAGCCGCCCTTCTCAATCGTGAGATCGAGATGGTCCAGCACGACGAGCGTCTGGCCACCTCGCGTGTAGGCGTACTTCAGGTTGCGGCACTCGACCAACGCTTCGCTCACGGCAACACCTCCGCTTCACTCATCGCTACACCTCCTGGCGCCTCCTGGCGCAGTCGTTGAGCGAAGCTAGAGGTCGGCGGACCGGGCTGTCTCGGCGAATCCTCGAAGCGGTGGTCGTTTTCGGGAATCGCCCGGACTTTTCAGGAATCGGCCAGCTTCTGCCGACTGCGGGCGCGAAACTGGGTCGGCGTCATCCCCTTGAGCGCCCGGAACGCCCGGTTGAACGGCGAGATCGAGTCGTAGCCGGCCGACAGGGCCAACGTGAGCACGAGTTCGTCGTCCCGGGCGGGATCGGCCAGCGCTTCGCTGACCTCCTCCACGCGGTACTGGTGCAACAGCGTGTTGAAGTTGCGATAGCCCAGGTCGCCGTGGATCAGGGAGCGGAGGCGGTACTCCGGCAGCTTCAGGTGTTCCGCCAGCGCGCCGATGGTCAGCCCCCTGCGCCGGTACACCCGCTCGGACTCGAACGCGGCCCGGATTCGCGCCACGTCGTACGCGTGCCGGCTGGGGTTGACCGCGGTGGCGACGGGCGTCGGGCGTAGCGGATCGACGAATCGTGCGGCGTCGGGTCTGAGCAGCAGCAGGACGACAGTGCCGGAAAGCAGCAAGCCGAAGGTGGTGATGCCGGAATGCACGCCAAAGTAGACGTCGGTGGGCAGCACCCAGATCAGCAACGCAAGGCGCTCGACGAGCACGGTCAGCACGATGTGCGCCACGGTCACCACCACAAGCACGATCCGGGTCTTCCGGCGCGCCTCCACCAGGTCGGCGCCGGACTCGCGCAGTGCCCAGCCGAGAGCGAACCCGAGCATGACGATCTGGAGCGCGGACGGGACGACCTCGAAGAGCACGAAGTTCGCCTGCGGCTGCGCCAGCGCCCATGCGGACGACGCAATCCACTCGAGCGGCTCCTCGAGCGACATCTGCACGGCCCAGACCGCCCACAGCGGCCAAGGCAACCGCTCTTCGTCCCGAAAGACCGAATGGCAAAGGACCATCACCAGGCCGGAACCGAGGTTCCGGGCGAAGTTCATGGGGATGATCAACGGCCCCAGGTCCACCGCGAAGCCCGCAGGGAGCACCGCCATGTAGGAGTGCCGCGCGGACACGACCATGCAGACCGTGCTGAGGGCGAGCAGTCCGATCAACCGGACGTTGCGGTTTCGGGGCGCCAGCGCCAGCAGACGGATCGCGAGCACCAACAGGAAGGCGATGTGGGCGCCGTCGATGACGGCGTAGAGAAGGTGCGGGTTCATCTGGCGGAGAGGGAGGGATTCGAACCCTCGGTCCGAGTCACCCCGGACAACTGCTTAGCAGGCAGCCCTGTTCGACCACTCCAGCACCTCTCCCGAGCGCGGGAGTCTAGCAGCGGGACGAGACGGTAGGGGATGGCCGGCCGTTCGGTGATGGGGGCTCCCTCGGGCTTGATCCGGCATGGAATTCGCTACGCCTTCCGGCGAGGGTGGGAATGAACCCGCTGGTAGGAGGAGAGAGATGACTGACACTCGGGGTATCGAGCGGCAACTGTATGAGATCGCCCGTCAACTGTCGGCGTTGCGGGCGGTACTGGAGCGCATTGAGCGGAGGCTTCGGTAGGGCTGCGCCGACCAGTATCGTCGCCGCTTCGCGGCGCGTTTTCTGGCCGCCTGCGGCGGCAGCCGGCGGGGACGCCGGCGCACCCAGTGGGTGGCCCTAGGCCCGGGCGGCTACGTCGACGCGGGCCTGGGCCGTATCGACGCGATCCTTCAGCGCGCCCTGGTCCTCGAAGCTGGCGCGGCCGTACTCGGCAGCCAACTCGTCACGCTCCGTCCTGGCCGCGGCGGCGTCGATGTCCTCGGCCGGTTCCGCGGTTTCGGTCAGCACGGTCACCGTGTCGTCGGCCACCTCGCAGAAGCCCGGGGCCACCGCGACGAAGCGGCGCGCGCCGCCGTCCGACGGCTGGTAGCTGAGCTCGCCGGGCCGCAGCGTGCTGATCAGCGCCGCATGACCGGGCAGGATGCCCATGTCGCCTTTGCGCCCGGGAAGACCGACGTCCGAGCACTCAATTTCGAGCAGCTTCTCGGCGTGGGTCACCAGGATGAGATTCAAGCCGGCCACGTTCGTTCGCTCCGCTGGTTCCGCCTCGGCGACGCCCTAGGCCGCCAGGAGCTTCTGGCCCTTGTCGACCGCTTCGTCGATCGTGCCGACCATGAGGAAGGCCTGCTCGGGCAGCTCGTCGAGCTCGCCGGAGAGGATCGTCTTGAAGCCCTCGACGGTGTCTTCGATCTTCACGTAGCGGCCTTCGAGGCCGGTGAACTGGGTGGCGACGAAGAACGGCTGCGACAGGAAGCGCTCGATCTTCCGCGCCCGGGCGACGACGAGCTTGTCGTCCTCCGACAGTTCCTCGACGCCGAGGATCGCGATGATGTCCTGCAGGTCCTTGTAGCGCTGGAGCACCATCTGGACCTGGCGGGCAACGCCGTAGTGCTCGTCGCCCACGACGGCGGGCTCGAGGATCTTCGAGCTCGAGTCGAGCGGATCGATCGCCGGGTAGATGCCCTTCTCGACGATCGCCCGAGACAGGGTCGTCGTCGCGTCGAGGTGGGCGAAGGCGGTGGCCGGCGCCGGGTCGGTCAGGTCGTCGGCGGGGACGTAGATCGCCTGCACCGAGGTGATCGAGCCCTTCTTGGTCGACGTGATCCGCTCCTGCAGGCCGCCCATCTCGGTCGCCAGGTTCGGCTGGTAGCCGACCGCGCTGGGCATCCGGCCGAGCAGGGCGGACACCTCGGAGCCGGCCTGGGTGAAGCGGAAGATGTTGTCGACGAAGAGCAGCACGTCGCGGCCTTCGACATCGCGGAAGTACTCGGCCACCGTGAGCGCCGAAAGACCGACGCGGAGCCGGGCGCCGGGCGGTTCGGTCATCTGGCCGTAGATCAGCGCCGCCTTGCTGTCCTTGAGTGCAGCGTGATCGACCTTGGTCAGGTCGAAGTTGCCGCTCTCCTCGTAGTTCTTGAGGAAGTCCTCGCCGAAGTTGACGACACCGGCCTCGACCATCTCGCGGAGCAGGTCGTTGCCCTCGCGGGTCCGCTCGCCGACGCCGGCGAACACGGAGAAGCCGCCGCCCTGCACGGCGACGTTGTTGATCAGCTCCTGGATGAGCACCGTCTTGCCGACTCCGGCGCCGCCGAACAGGCCCGTCTTGCCGCCGCGGGTGTAGGGCTGAAGCAGGTCGACGACCTTGATCCCCGTCTCGAACATCTCGGTCGATGTCGCCTGGTCCTCGAACGCCGGCGCGTCGCGGTGGATCGGCCAGCGTTCCTCGGCCTCGACGGCACCCAGCGTATCGACGGGGTCGCCGATGACGTTGAGCACGCGGCCCAGGGTGGCCTCGCCGACGGGCACGGAGATCGGCTCGCCGAGGTCCACGGCCTCCATGCCGCGGACGACGCCGTCCGTCGGCTGCATGGACACGGCGCGCACCAGGTTCGAGCCCAGATGCTGCGCCACTTCAGCGGTCAGGTCGATGCTGCCGTCGTCGTTCTTCACGCTGACGGCGTTCAGGATCTCGGGCAGTTGCTCGGCCGGATACTCGATGTCGAGCACCGGTCCGATCACCTGGACCACCTTGCCGGTCGCGCCGGACGTGTTGCTTGAGTCGTTCACGGGTACATCTCCGTTCTATCCCTCGAGGGCGTTCGCGCCGGACACGACCTCGATCAGCTCGGTCGTGATCTCGGCCTGGCGCGAGCGGTTGTATTGCAGGGTCAGGGCGTCGATCAGTTCGCCGGCGTTCTTCGTCGCGCTGTCCATCGCGGTCATCCGGGCCGCGTGCTCGGCCGCCTGCGACTCGAGCAGCACCCGGTAGATCTGGAAGGTGACGAAGCGCGGCAGCAGGTCGTTCAGGATCTCGGCCTCGGACGGCTCGTACAGGTAGTCGCGGTGGTCGTCTCCCGCGCCGCCGCCGTCTTCGCCAACGACGTCCTCGCGCGCGATCGGCAGCAGGCGCTCCCAGCTCACCCGCTGGCTGAGCACCGAGATGAACTCGTTGTACACCGCATACACCGCGTCGTACTCGCCGTCGGAGAACGCCTTGGAGACTTCGGCCGCGAGATCCTGGGCCGTCGCATAGCTCAGGTCCTTGAACAGGCCCCGGCGGGCGCCGCGCATCCGCGCGCCGCGGTGGGTGAAGAAGTCGGCGCCGCGGTTGCCCAGGGCGAGGATCTCACCGCCGCCGTTCAGGGCGGCCATCTCCTGCTCGGTCCGGCGCTGGACATGGGCGTTGAAGGCGCCGCACAGGCCCTTGTCGCCCGTGACCACCAGGACCAGGGTCTTGCCGGAACCGGCCTCCGCGGACTCGCCTGCTTCGCCGCCGCCCGCCGGCGTCAGCAGCGGATGCTCCACCTCGCCGGCCGCCACGGCGGCCAGGTGCTCCGTCACCTTGCGTAGCTCCAGCGCGTAGGGCCGGGTCGCGAGGATCTGGTCCTGGGCACGGCGCAGCTTCGCCGCGGCGACCATCTTCATCGCCTTGGTGATCTGCTGCGTGTTCTTCACCGAGCGGATGCGCCGGCGAAGATCGATCAGGCTCGCCATCTCTGCGACCTACCTCAAATCGTCCCGTTCGTTCCCGGTGCGCCCTAGTTCTCTTCCAGCACGGCGTCCGGGTTCTCGGCCACGAAGAGCTGAAAGGCCCGGCCGATCGCCTCCATGATCTGGGCGTCCAGCTCGTCGCTGAGCTTGCCTTCCTCGCGGATGCGGTCGCGGAGTTCCGGCTCCTCGTTTACGAAGTGCCGGTGCATGAAGTCCTCGAAGGGCCGCACCGCCTCGACCTTCAGGTCGTCGAGGGCGCCACGGGTACCCGCGAGGATCGAGAGCACCTGGTCCTCGATCGACAATGGCGCGTACTGGCCCTGCTTCAGGAGCTCGACCAGGCGCTCGCCGCGGGCCAACTGCTGCAGCGTGACCCGGTCGAGGTCGGAGCCGAACTGCGCGAACGCCGCGAGCGATCGGTACTGCGCCAGGTCGAGGCGCAGCGTGCCGGAGTTCTTGCGCATCGCGTTGATCTGCGCGTTGCCGCCGACGCGGCTGACCGAGATGCCGACGTTGACCGCCGGACGCACGCCGGAGAAGAAGAGGTCGCCCTCCAGGAAGATCTGGCCGTCCGTGATCGAAATGACGTTCGTCGGGATGTAGGCCGAGACGTCGCCGGCCTGGGTCTCGATGATCGGCAGCGCGGTGAGCGAGCCGCCGCCGTTCGCGCGCGACAGCTTCGCCGCCCGCTCCAGCAGCCGGGAGTGGAGGTAGAAGACGTCGCCTGGGTAGGCCTCGCGGCCCGGCGGGCGCCGCAGCAGCAGGGAGACCTCGCGGTACGAGGCGGCCTGCTTCGAGAGATCGTCGTAGATCACCAGCGCGTGCTGGCCGTTGTAGAGGAAGTACTCGCCCATCGCGCAGCCGGCGTAGGGGGCGATGAACTGGAGCGGCGCCGGCTCGGAGGCCGAGGCGGAGACGACGATCGTGTGCTCCATCGCGCCGTTGTCCTCGAGCGTCTTGACGACCTGGGCAACAGTCGAGCGCTTCTGGCCGATCGCGACGTAGACGCAGATCACGTCGCCGCCCTTCTGGTTGATGATCGCGTCGACGGCGACCGCCGTCTTGCCGATCTGGCGGTCGCCGATGATCAGCTCGCGCTGGCCGCGGCCGATCGGGATCATCGAGTCGATCGCCTTGATCCCGGTCTGCATCGGCTCGGACACGGGCTCCCGTTCGACGACGCCGGGGGCGATCCGTTCGAGCGGGTAGCTGTCGGCGGCCTCGATCGGTCCCTTCCCGTCGACCGGATTGCCGAGCGGGTCGACGACGCGGCCGACCATTCCCGGTCCCACCGGAACCTCCATGATCCGGCCCGTGCGGCGAACCTCGTCGCCCTCGTCGACCAGCCGGGACTCGCCCATCAGCACCGCGCCGATCTGGTCCTCCTCGAGGTTCAGCGCCAGCCCGTAGACGTCGTTCGGAAACGCCAGCAGCTCGCCGGCCATCGCCTGCTCCAGCCCGTAGACGCGGGCGATGCCGTCACCGACACTCAGGACGGTGCCGACCTCGGCGACGTCGACCTCGGCCTCGTAACCCGCCAACTGGCGCTCGAGGACCGCTGCGATCTCATCGGCTCTTACCTGCATGTTCTCTCTACTCCTTAGGGTGCGCCCCGTGTTCGTGGAGCGTCTCGAAGTCCTGACTGTCGCTAGCTCGCTGACTCCGCCGTCAATCTGGATTCCAGGGTGGCCAACTGGCCGCGAACGCTCGCGTCGTAGCGGTAGCTCCCGAACTGGGCGACGAAACCGCCGATCAGACTCGGGTCGACCCGACTCTCCAGCCGGACCTCCGCGCCGGAGAGGCGTTCGAGGGCTCCCTGGAGCCGCGCCTGCTGATCGGCATCGAGTTTCTCGGCCGCGGTCACCGTGGCGCTGACCACGCCGTGGGCCCGGTCGAGCAACTCGTCGATCGCTTCGAGGATCGCCGGCAGGTGAATCAGGCGGTAGTTGTCGAGCAACAGTCGCAGGAGCCGCCGCGTGAGGTCGCCGGCGCCCAGCATGTCGGCGATCTCGTCGACCACCGCCCGCTTCGTCGCCGACGGCACGCCGGGATTCGAGGCCATGCGTGCCAGCCGCGGGACGGCCCGCATCCCCTCGGCGAAGGCGACGAGTTCGTCGCGCGTCGCCTGTGCAGCCTCGAGTGAGCCGGCGGCGCCCATCAAGGCCTGCGCGTAGGGCCTCGCGTAGCGGTAGATCATCGCGCGTCCGCTCCGGCAGAGGAGTCGTCCGCCCGGCTCTCCAGGCTCAGCAGTCCGCGATCGAGGATGCGCCGGCGGGCGGCCGAGTCGACTTCGCGCTCAAGCCGCTCCGCGGCGAGCGCCGTGGCCAGCCGGGCCGCGTGCTGCGCGAGCTCGACCCGGGCGCGCGCCGTGCGGTTCCGGATCTCGGCGCGGGCCTGCTCCAGCATCCGCTCGCGCTCTCGCTCGGCGAGGGCCGCGATCTCCCGCGCGTCGCGTTCGCCTTCCTGCCGGGAGCGCTCAGCGGCCTGGGTGACTTCCGCCTCCAGGGCGGCGAGCTGGTCGTCGAGGCCGGCGTGCAGCTCTTCGGCGTCCGCGCGCTGGCGCCGCGCGGTCATCAGGCTGTCCCGGATCTGGTTCCGTCGCCCTTCCAGCGCGGCCACGGCCTTCGGCCCGACCAGGTAGCCGAGACCGCCGAAGAAGACGAGCATGTTGAACCAGGAGAAGACCACCCGCGGCAGTCCCAGGAAGTGAGTCGCTTCGCCGACTTCCGCGCCGAACGCGGCGCCGACGCCGGCGAACAGCGCCCAGAGCAACGCCAGCGAGGCGGTCTTCAGAAGCGCGGAACGCCTCACGAAGGGGCCCCCATCAGCTTCGCGGTCATGTCGGCCGCGAGCCGCTCGGCGCGGGCCTCGAGCGTGCGGCGCTGCTCGGCCGTCTCGGCGTCGAGCGCGGCGATCGCCTGCTGGAGTTCGGTATCCGCCTCCTGGCGGGCCTCGGCGACCAGCGTCTCGCGGGCCTGCTGGGCTTCCTTCCGCATCCGGTCCCGGTGCGCGGACGCCTCGGCGCGGGCTTCCTTCAGCTTCTCGCGCTGCGCCTCGATCCTCGCCTCGACCTCGGCCTGGGCCCGGTCGAAGGTTTCCTGGGCGGTCACGATCTCGCTGTCACGCTCCTTGAGCATGCGCATGATCGGCTGGACGAGGTAGTACCGGACCACCACATAAGTGGCCCAGAAGATCGCCATGATGACCAGGAGGCTGGCGTCGAAGTCCACAGCTACTCGTCCCGCGGTCGTCCGGGTCTGTCTCTCTTGGGCCCTAGTGTTCCGGCGTTGATCCGGCTCGTTGCTTCCGGTTTCTTCCGGGTTCCTGCCTCTCTCGCCCAAGGCCCGAAAGCGGCGGTAACGTAACACGGCTACCGGGGCCGGTCAACGGCGACCACAGGCTCGGAGAACCGTCGATTCCAACGGTCGAAATCACCGCCCGAATCAGCGCGCGATCGCCGCCGGAAGTGCGCCGGATTTCTCGACTGCGGTCGAAAACGTCTGCGGACATTTTCACCTGTGGTCGAAAAATCTGGTAATCTGGCGCGTCGTGGCAACAACAACCAGGTACCTGGCGGACCAGGTCGAGCGAGACCTCGAGCGGAAGATGGTCTTCGTCGCCGGCCCCCGCCAGGTCGGAAAGACGACTCTCGCCCGCAGCTTGCCCGGTGCCGAGGCCGGCTACCTCAACTGGGACATCGCGGAGGACCGGGAACGCATCCTGAGGCGCCAGCTTCCTGCCGCCGGCTTGTGGGTGTTCGACGAGATCCACAAGTACCGGGACTGGAGGAACTACCTGAAGGGCCTCTATGACGCGAGCGTTGCCCGGGAGCCCGCGCGGACAGGGCGACGCATCCTGGTGACCGGCAGCGCCAGGCTCGATGCCTACCGCTTCGGCGGCGATTCGCTGCAGGGCCGCTTCCATCTCCTCCGCCTGCACCCCTTGTCCGCCGCGGAACTCGGGCTGCGGACGACCGGCGAACTCCAGGACCTGCTGCAGCTCGGCGGCTTCCCCGAACCGTACCTCGGCGGCTCCGAAGTCGAGGCCCGCCGGTGGTCGCGGGAGCACCGCACCCTGCTGATCCGCGAGGAGGTCACCAGCCTCGAACGGATCCAGGACCTCGGCCGCCTCGAGCTCCTCATGCTCCGGCTCCCGGATCTGGTCGGCTCGCCGCTCTCGATCAACGCCGTGCGCGAAGACCTGCAACTGAGCCACAAGACGGTCGCCGCCTGGCTGGCCGTCTTCGAACGCCTGTACGCCGTCTTCCGGCTGTCGCCTTTCGGCGCACCGACGATCCGGGCCGTCAAGAAGCAGCAGAAGCACTACCACGTCGACTGGTCGGTCGTGCCGGACGACCCGCCTCGTTTCGAGAACCTGGTCGCCAGCCACCTGCTCAAGTGGGTGAATCATCAGCAGGACACCCAGGGTCTCGA
Organism: Candidatus Multivorans sp.; assembly: GCA_965220845.1. GTDB lineage: Bacteria > Acidobacteriota > Thermoanaerobaculia > Multivoradales > Multivoraceae > Multivorans. The sequence continues at coordinate 70,325 of CBDCRA010000005.1, read as the reverse complement.
CCTCGAACTACGCTACTTCCGGGACACGGACGGTCGCGAGGTCGACTTCATCGTCACCGCCGGCCGGCGGCCTGTGCTCTGCGTCGAATGCAAGTGGGCGGACGGGCGGCTCGACAAGAGTCTGCGCTACTTCAAGGTCCGCTTCCCGGACTGCGACGCGTGGCAGGTGTCGGCCACGGGGACGAAGGATTTCGTGACACCCGAGGGGATCCGTGTCGCGCCGGCGCTGGAGCTGTTGGGTCGACTCGTGTAAGCGGGCAACCGCGGCCGAACGACTGCGGGAACTCAGGGCGTCAGTACGCGCGCGACCCGGAAGTTCCCGCTCTTGAAGTAGGGATTCTCCACCGGGCGGCGGAAGGCGGAGCGCAGTTCCGTCGGGCCGTCCCGCCACGAACCGCCGCGGATCACGTGGTCCGAGCAGTCGCCTTCCAACCGGGCGCTGGCGTCGGAGGGAGCGCCTTCGTGAGTGTCGTTCCAGCAGTCCTCGACCCACTCCCAACCGTTGCCGACCGCGTCGTGGATGCCCCACGCGTTCGGCGCGAACTGGCTGACCGGTGCCGAGAACTCGTACTCGTCGCCACAAGCCCAGCAGTTCGCGCGGTTCGTGCCAAGCTCGTCGCCCCACGGATACGGCGTCGTCGAGCCCGCCCGGGCGACGTACTCCCACTCGGCCTCGCTCAATAGGCGGTACTTCTCGCCCGTCTCCCGCGACAGCCACTCCGCGTAGGCGCGGGCATCGGTCCAGGACACCCAGCTCGCCGGACTGGCGCCTTCACCTTCGAACTCGTAACCCTCTCCAGCCCGCCCTCGCCCAAAGCGGTTGAACTCAACGCGCGTCACGACGTACTTCGAAACCGCGAACGGCTGCTCGATCGTCACTTCGCGGACCGGAAGCTCGTACTCGCTGCAGCCTTCGGCCGAGAGGCACCCCATGCGGAACGTGCCAGCAGGGACCACGACCATCTCGGGGCCCGGATCGCCCGATGAGAGCGTGTCCGAGAACGTATCGCCGGGCTGCGGATCCGCGGGCTCCTGACTCTGAGGCTGGGCCTCGAAGGCGGCGGCCGGCGCCGCTAGCAGAACTGCCAGGAACGCGGCATGCACGACGGTTCTCTTCATTGGGCGCATCTCCCTGTCATCAGGATGGGACCGAGTCAATCTACCCCAGCGGCTCACTCGCCCTGATCGGTCTCGGAAAGCGTCTCGATGCCGCAAGTTAGCCGAGGCAAAGCGGTCGCCGCTTCGCGGCGCGGTTCGAGGCCGCCTTCGGCGGCAGCGGGTCAGAAGACCCGCGCACCCAGCAGAAACAGACGCGCGTAGCGGCGACCCTTCCGGCGCGCTAGCCTGATCGCATGGTTCGCTTGGAGTGCGTTCCGAACATCAGTGAAGGGCGGCGGCGGGACGTCATCGAGGCCTGCGTGGAAGCCGCGTCGTTGCCCGCAGTCAAGGTGCTCGACGTGTCTTCCGACCCGGACCACAACCGGACGGTGCTGACGCTGCTGGGCGAGGGCGATGATCTGGTGCGGGCGGTGACGGCATTGGCGGTGGCGGCGTCCGAGCGCATCGACTTGGCCGCGCACTCGGGCGTACACCCGTTTCTTGGCGCGCTGGACGTAGTGCCGTTCGTGCCCCTGGAGGCGGGGCAGATGCCGGCGGCTGTCGACGCCGCGAAACGCGCCGCCGACGCGCTCGCGGCGCTCGATCTGCCGGTACTCCTGTATGGCGAGGCCGCGTCCGACGCAAGCCGGTCCGCGCTCGCCGACCATCGCCGCGGAGGCCTTGCGCGGCTCGCCCAGCGGATGGCCAGCGGGGAATGGCCGCCGGATCGCGGTCCCAGGCGGCCGCATCCGACCGGCGGTGTCGTCTGCGTTGGTGCGCGGCCGTTCCTGGTCGCGTTCAACCTGCTGCTGGACACGGATCGGGTCGCCGTTGCGCGGCGAATCGCGGCTTCGCTGCGGGAGTCGGGCGGCGGTCCGCCGGGCGTACGGGCGCTCGGGTTCTTCCTGGAGAGCCGCGGGCAGGCGCAGGTCAGCGTGAACCTGACCGATTGCGACCAGACATCGTTGCTCGATGTCGTGCAGTTGGCCCATGAACTGGCGGCTGTGGACGGCGTGCGGGTCGTCGAGACGGAGTTGATCGGGCTCGCACCACGCCGCGTCTTGCCGGCGGGAGGCGCCGCGGCGCTACGGCTGCCCGGGTTGTCAGAGACGCAGATCCTGGAGACTCATCTGTAGGAGCTCGCCGACTGCAGGGGAATCCCCCGCCCTGCCGCGGCATATCTCTGGGTGCGCGGGTCTGTCATTCGTGCGCCCGATGACGGGCGCACGAACTGGTTCACGGGTGGCGCGAGAACGCGCCACCCGGGTGCTGACCCGCCCACGGGCGGAGCCGCGGAGCGGCGCAGCCCGGACAGTAAGGCCGCCGGCCGGAGGCCGGCGACGATGTTGATCGCCGCCTTCGGCGGCAGCGGGTCAGAAGACCCGCGCACCCAGCGTGGAACGGCTAGGCCGGTAGGCCGCCAGCGAGGCGACGGGGCATGTCGTCGAAGGATCCGGACGACATGGTGACCAGAACGTCGCCGGCCTTGGCCTCGGCCAGCGCCTTTTCGGCCAGTTCGTCGTTGGAAGCGCACGCCGTCGCATCGGCACCCTGCTGCTCGATGTCGGCCGCCATCCGCTCCGGGTCGAAGCCGTCCTCTCCCAGGCGCTCGCGGTGGAACACCGGGGCCAGCAACACGCGGTCGGCCGATGCGAGCGCCGCAGCCAGGTCGGCGGCGAACTGACGGCGTCCCGCGCTCAGGCTTCGCGGCTCGAACAGGGCCACCAGGCGGCGGCCGGGGAAGCGCTGCCGGAGCGCGGCGAGCGACGCCGCGACCTCCGAGGCATGGTGGGCGAAGTCGTCGATGACGACGACTTCCGCCGTCTCGCCGATCACCTCGAGCCGCCGCTTGACGCCGCGGAAGGTGGCTAGCGCCTCCAGGACGGCGTCCCGCTCCAGCCCGTCGGCGCGAGCCGCCGCCCACACCGCCATCGCGTTCAACGCGTTGTGCTCGCCCCAGACGCCGAGTTCGATCCGCTGTCGCCCGCCAGCCTCTTCCAGCTCGAAGGAGATACCGTTCTCGCTACTCTCGACCCGACCGGCGAGCCGGACATCGGCCGCCCCAGCGCCGCCGATCTCCGCGCCACCGGCCCCGGCGCCGTAGGTCACGACCCGGCACGGGCTCGCCGGCAACAGCCGCTCGACCGTCGGATAGTCCGCGCAGGCGATCAGCAGCCCGGTCGACGGCAGCCTCTTCACCAGCCCGAGGAAGGCCCGCTCCAGGCCCTCGAGGTCGGGATAGAGATCGACGTGGTCGTGCTCCAGGCTGGTCAGGATCACGGTCTCCGGCCGGTAGTGCCAGAACTTCGGGCCGCGATCGAAGTAGGAGGCGTTGTACTCGTCGCCCTCGATCGCGAAGCGCGGACCGCCGCCGAGCGCGAACCCCGAGGCCAGACCGATCGGCGCGCCGCCGATGAGGTAGCCGGGATCGGCGCCGGCGCGGGAGTAGACCCAGGCCGCCATCGCGGTCGTCGTCGTCTTGCCGTGGCTGCCTGCGACGACCAGCGGCTTCCGATCCCGGAGCACGAAGCGGTCGAGCGCTTCGGGCATCGACAGCCGCGGCAAGCCGAGCTCTTCCGTCGCCACCGCCTCCGGGTTCGTCCGGGGCACCGCGTTGCCGACGATCACGAGGTCCGGCCGCGGCTCCAGGTGAGCCGGGGCGTAGCCGACCAGCGGCTCGATTCCGGCACCGGCGAGGATGTCGCTGGTCGGCGGGTAGAGAGGCCCGTCCGACCCGCGCACGTCGTGGCCGAGATCGCGCAGCAGGCAAGCGAGCGGCGCCATGCCGGTACCGCCGATCGCGATCAGGTGGATGTTCAAGGGAGCGGCTACGAGCGCGATGGCCGCTTCCAGATGCTGGCCTCGTCCTTCGCCTTCGCCGGGCCGCGGCGGCGGCGTTCCAGCGCCTCTTCCATCTCCGCCAGCCGCGGCGCCAGGCAGCTCTGCTGCAGCTCGGTCAACTCGTCGATCCCGGCCAGGGCCAAGTCGAGAAGGCCGTCGAACTCGGGCCGCGTGAACACGCGGCCCTCGGCGGTGCCCTGGACCTCGATCAGGTTGCCCTCGCCGGTCGCCACCACGTTCAGGTCGACCTGGGCGTCCCGGTCCTCGACGTACTCCAGGTCGAGCAGCAACTCGTCCTGGCAGATCCCGACCGAGACAGCGGCCACGGAATGGACGATGGGCCACCTCTTCAGGTCGCCCTCGAGCAGCATCCTGGAGAGCGCCGCGACCGTCGCCACGTAGGCGCCGGTGATCGAAGCCGTGCGGGTGCCGCCATCGGCCTGGATGACGTCGCAGTCGACCGCGATCGTGACTTCCGGGAGTTTCTTCAGGTTGACCGCCGACCGGAGTGAACGGCCGATCAACCGCTGGATCTCCGCCGTGCGCCCCGACGGCCGCCCGCGCGACACCTCCCGCCTCGAACGGGTCAGGGTCGCCCGCGGCAACATGGCGTACTCTGCGGTCAGCCAGCCTTGGCCCTTGCCGACCAGGAAGGGCGGCACGCGCCGCTCGACGCTGGCCGAGCAGAGCACGCGGGTGTCGCCGCACTCGATCAGCGCCGAACCCTCGGCGAACTTCATCGCGTCGAGTTCGATCGTCACCGGGCGCAGGGCGGAAGGCGACCTGCCGCCGCTGCGGTTGAAGCCGCCACCTCGATTCGTCACGATGCCTCGACCTCCTCCCCTGCCCTCAGGGTTCCTGCGGTTTCCGACTCGTCCACGTCGATCCACTCGAGCGTTGCGGGCTCGCCGAGGATCCGCTCGGCAAGTCTGGCAAACCGCGGACCGGCGTCGGTGGCGAAGAGTCTCACACTCACCGATCCCGGACCAGCGCCGTCCGTCCATCCCTTTCCGCGGAGCTCCTGTTCCACCAGGGCGCCGGTCGACTCGGCGGAGTCGACGAGGGTGACCTCCGGGCCGCAGACCCGCTCCAGCACGCCGCGCAGCATCGGGTAGTGGGTGCAGCCGAGCAGCAGCGTGTCGATTCCCTCGGCCAGCAGCGGTTCGAGATACCGCGCCACGATGCGCCCGGTGATCTCGTCCTCCTCCCAGCCTTCCTCGACGAGCGGAACGAGCAGCGGGCAGGCCCGCTGACTCACGCGAAGACGCGGGTCGAGGCGGCGGATCGCCTCTTCGTAGGCCCCCGACCGCACCGTCGACTCGGTGGCGATGACGCCGACGTGCCGGCGCGCCGACGCCACGGCCGCCGAGGCGCCCGGCTCCAGCACGCCCCAGTGCGGCGCCCGCACGACGAGGTCGTCGAGCGCCATGGCCGAGGCCGTGTTGCAGGCCACGACCAGAGCGTCGACCCGCCGTCGCTCCAGGAAGTCGACGTTGGCCTGGGAGTAGCGGAGCACGGTCCGCCGCGACTTCGTGCCGTAGGGCAGGCGGGCGGTGTCGCCGAGGTAGAGGATGGAGGCGCCGGGCAGGCGGCGCCGGAGCGCGGCGACCACGGTCAGGCCGCCGACGCCCGAGTCGAAGACGCCGATCAGGGGCTGCGCTCCGGGCATCGCTCAGAGGTCCGCGGAAGGCTCGGCGTTCCGGTCGAGATCGGGGAGCAGCGGCCGGCTCGTGTCGACATGGCCGGCGAACGTCAGGCGCTGCTCGCCGTTCCACATCAGCACGACGCGCTCGATGCCCAAGTTGCTCGCGGTCAGGCTGTTGACCAGGCTGTAGACGGAGAGCAGTTCCTCGCGCAAGCCCATCGCCGGCCGCTCGAAGCGCAGCGTGGAGCCGGTCCGCGCAACGGTCAGGTCGACGTAGGCGACGCCATTGACCAGGTCGAACGCCTGCAAGCCGACGTCGGGCGGCAGAACGGGGAACTTCTCCTCGTCCGGATGCGGCGGGTCGTCGCCGGCGTGTGTCCGAGCGGTCGGGCCGGGACCATCGATCAGCGCCTGGACGATGACCGCCGCCGTCTCCTCGACGCTGCCGGCGGCCGGGATCGCCCGCGGCTCGCAACGGAGCAGTCCGTCGGCCGCCGGGAAGCAGAGGGTCGCGAAGAAGTCCTCGCCCTCCGGGACGAGTTCCACCTCGCCGTCGACCGCGCCGTCCACGTCGCGGTCGCCGCATGCCCCGAGCACCACGAGCAGCGCTGGGAGCATGACGGCGGCGAGTGGCTGGAAGCCTCGAAGCGGCCGGTTCACGATCGCGTCCCGTCGGCCGCCGTTTCCGCGGCGCCCGTCATGACGCCCCGGTAGAGCCGGATCGCCCGGCCGATCGCCTCGAACACCTCGCGGCCGCGCGGACCGTCGAAGACCGGGGTCTTCTCGCCCTCGCCGTCCTCGACCTCGTCGTACCCGAACTCGATCAGGACCGCCGGCATCGACGCCCCGGTCAACACCCGCAGGGGCGCGCGCTGGAAGCCCCGGTTCGGCAGTCCGAGCGCGTCGCCGACCTGGGTCTGGATCAGCCGGGCCAGCAGCGCGCTGCGCTCGAGCTGGCCGTCCTGCACCCGGTCCCAGGGCTCGAGCGGCGGGATCACGACCGGAGGCTCTTCCTCCTCCGGTTCGGACTCCAGGTCGTCGAACACCTCGCCTTCAAGGGCGTCCGGTTCCGCCGCGTCCTCGGCGGCTTCGAGAGCCGGGTCTGCCTCCGGGTCCACTTCCAGGTCCGCTGCCGATTCAGCCTCCTCGGGCACGAGCGTCGCCGGAGGCGGATCGAGAACCCACGTCTGGAACGCGCTTCCCGGCAGGAGCGCCGCGTCGCCGCTCACGTGCAGCGACACGAAGAGGTCGGCCTCGTACTGGTTGGCCAGGGAGGTGCGATTCTCGAGCGTGACCGTGCTGTCGCCGTTGCGGGTCAGCACGACGCGCGCCCCCAGCTCGGATTCCAGGTGCGACCTGAGCGCCTCGGCGATCCTGAGCGCGAGGTTCTTCTCGCTCTGGCCGAACGGCGCCCGAACGCCGTTGTCCGTCCCGCCATGACCCGGATCGAGGACGATCCGGAACTCGCGCCGTTCCTCCTCCGGCCGCGACGTCGCGCGCGGCTGAAGTCCCGGCCGGCCCCGCGTGATGTCGAGGACGAGCTGGACCCGCGGCGGACGGCCCAGGAGGTACGGCTCGGACGCCTCGGCGCGAGGCGCCAGGCCGATGTCGACCGAACGCTCCCGCACTTCGATCCAGCGCACGAGGGGATCGTTCAACCGCACCCGGCGGCGCGGCTCCATGACCCCGCTCAGCAGCCGCAGCCGCACGCCGGCGCGGTAACGATCGACCTGGAAGCGAGGCCGGCCGGAGAAGGTCACGACGAGCGTCGTGGCGCCGAGGTCGTGAACGCGGTCCACCTCCACGTCGAGACGGCGTTCGCCCGTCCTGTCGACGCGAAGCAGGCCCCGCCGCCGGTCGAAGTCGAAGCGGTAGCCGAGCGTCTCCGGATACGCCCGTGCCAACGCGTCGACCGGCACGAACAGCTTGCGCGGCTCGATTGGCTCAGGGGGCAGCTCGGGCTCTTCCTCCTCGCCATCCTCTTCCGGCTCCGACGCTTCCCCGTCGTCCTCGTCCTCTTCGTCCGGGTACACCGGTTCCGGCTCGATCCACGGCCGGATCGACAGGTGGTGGACCTCGCCGTCGACCATGACCGTCCTGCTCAGGGGTCCGAGCACGACCTCCCGCCCCGCTACGCGAACCGTGTGCGCCTCGCCGAGCGGACCGATCTCGAGGTCCCCTCCCAGCACATCGACGACGGAACCCAGCGCGACCAGCGGCCCGGAGGAAGAGCGGGCCCAGGGTAGTGGCTCGGAGTCACGGCCGACGACGATCGTCCCCGCCTCGTGGGAGAGGATGACCGTTTCCGGCTCGTCGTCCCTCTGCGCCGACGCCGGCGCGAGCAGCGAAAGCCCCAGGGCCGCTGCCAGCAGTCCGGAGGCACACCAGATGATGCCGCGTCGGAGAGACACTACGGCAACCTAACACCACCGCGGCAAGGCCTGATTCCGAGCCCGCCGGGGCGAACCACCCACACGCGCGCTGGTAGCCCGTACGGGATTCGAACCCGTGTTACTGGCGTGAGAGGCCAGCGTCCTAGACCCCTAGACGAACGGGCCACGCGTGCGCAGGGCCGCGCAATCTAGCACAGCCTGCCCGCGGTCAGGGCGCCTCCGACGAAGCACTCTTGACGTCGACCCGCGTGTCGGGATTCAGGTCCTGATTGGGGTCGACCAGATGGCCGCCCGGGAAGCTGACCGAGACCGCCGGGGCGGACGTATCGAGGCACAGAAGGTGGTTGTTGTCCCGGTCCCCCAGATCCGCGAGCGCCGCCGGAGCGATCTCGTCACTCGAACCGTCCGGCCGCCCCACCGTCACGCGATACAGGGCGCGCTCGGCGTCGCCAAGTTCGTCGCCATTCGGCAGTCGTACGCCTCCGGCCCAGGTCGCCCGAACCACCTGCTGGGTGCCTTCCGGGCAGGCGGTCCCCCGGCTCTCCGTTGACCATCGGTCCTCGGGTACGACCTCCGCCAGCACGAGAGAGGGCCCGGCATCGAGCGGCGTGACATCAGTCTCCGTGCCGCGGAAGTTCACCGGCTCGCCAGTTACTCCATCCGAAAGCAGATCGTCGACAACGAGCACCTTCACCGGTGGGTCGTCGTCCGCGTTGCCGAACTCGCCGATGAGGAGCACGGTCCTGAGTTCGCCTGGATCGCCGGCCGGCCTGAGGGTCAGGCAGTGGGGAGTGCGTTCAGACCCCGACTGCGTGACGATCCGGAAGTCCCCGGGCTGCAAGGTCTCCGCGTCCACGGTATGGGACAGCACGACCGGCATGCCGTCCTGCCCGGCCGCGCCCTGGCAGAGGAGATTCGCCCCGGCCGGCAGGGCGTTGTCCAACCCGAAGAAGGCCGACACCGGGCGCGCCGTCTCGCCGTTCGCGTCCTGCGCCGCGGCACCGCCTCCGGCGACTGCCGCAGCGAGCACTCCTGCGGTTATCGCAGCCATCAACCAAGACCGGTCATTCACTTCGGCTTCTCCTTTGGATGTTCCGGCGAGGCGTGATCGTCACTCCGCGAGCCGCCACCTCGGCGGCGCCACGAACCCGTCACGACCTTCCCAGAAGATCGGCACATGCTCCTCCGGCTGCAGGGCGCGAAACGCAAGCGCCTTCCCGGTCAGGCGCGCGACGATCTCCGGGTGCTCGGCCGACAGGTCGTTCTGCTCGCCGGGATCGTCTCCGAGGTGAAAGAGCATGGTCTGCGATTCGGCGAGCGCCGCGCGGTCGAGCGGCTCGGGGCCGATCACGATCAGCTTCCAATCCCCTTCCATCGCCATGAGCTGCTCGCGCTCGTTGCTCAACTGGGCGCACCAGGAGTAGAAGTCGCGGTCGCCGGCGACATCGCCGCCCCGAAGCGCCGGCAGGGCATCGCGGCCGTCCAGCTCGAGGTCGGGACGGTCCGAAAGGGCCGCGGCCTCCATCAGCGTCGGCAACACGTCGAGATAGTTGAGCGGCGCGTCGATCGAGCCGCCGCCGCTCACCCCGCCGGCGGGCCAGCGAGCCGCCGCCGCGACCCGGATGCCGCCTTCGAAGACGTTGCCCTTGGAGCCGCGAAACGGGCGGTTCTCGCCGATGCCGGTGTCGCCGCCGTTGTCCGAGAAGAACCACACCAGAGTGTCGTCCGCCACGCCGGCCTCGTCCAGGGCATCGAGGATGCGGCCGATGCCGACATCCATCGAGTGGACCATCGCGCCGGTGATCCTGCGGTTCCGGAGACGGCCTTCCACGTCCTCGAGGCGCGCCCGGCTCATCGCGTGACCGCCGAACCACTCGTACTTCTCGGGCGGTACCCCCGCGCCGACGACCGCCTCGATCGGCACCGGCTCGAGGTCGGCATACCGCGGCAGATCCTCTTCCTTCGCCTGGAACGGCGAGTGCGGCGCGTTGTAGGGCACGAACAGGAAGAAGGGCGCGTCACCGTCGGCGTGCTCGCGAACGAAGCGCACCGCGTGCTCGGAGATCAGATCCGTGCTGTAGCCCGGCTCGTCGACCGACTCCTCGTCGTGGAACCAGTCGACCTCGCCGTAGCGCTCGTGCGTGAAGTAGTCGAAGCCCCAGCCGAGGTGGCCGACGAAACGCGTGAAGCCGCGCTCGAGGGGGTGGTACTCGCTGCGCGACAGACCCAGATGCCACTTGCCGACGAGGCCGCGCTGCTCGTAGCCGGCATCGGCGAGCACCTCAGGGATGAGAGTCGCCTCGGGATCGAGACCGTAGTCGTGGTACCCCATGACGACGCCGCGCATCATCCCGTAACGGATCGGATGCCGGCCGGTCATCAGGCCGGCGCGAGTCGGCGAGCAGATCGGCGCCACGTAGAAGCGATCGAGCCTGACGCCCTCCGCGGCGATGCGGTCGATGTGGGGGGTGGCGATGTCGCCGCCGTTGAAGCTGACGTCGCGCCAGCCGAGGTCGTCGGCGACGATGAGCACGACGTTGGGCGGCCGTTGCGCTCCCGCTTCCCCGGCCTCCTCGGCCGGCGTACAGCCGAGCAGGAGGATGACCGTCGCGAGCACGATCCCGTGTTCCGTCCTCATCACCTAAGTCCGTTCCCTCCTGCTTTCGCTTGCGAAGACGCACCCACGCTACAAGAATGCAGAATCCCCTTCCACAAGGAGAGCCGACGATGAGCACAGCCGCCCTCGCCTACCTCGGTGTCCGCTCGGACAAGCTGGAAGACTGGAACGACTTCGCCTGCAACCTGCTCGGCATGCAGCAGGTCGACCGCGGGGGCAAGTCCCTCTCCTACCGGATGGACAACTTCGAGCAGCGCCTGCTGGTCTCCGACGAACCGGGCGACACGCTCTCCTTCATGGGCTGGGAGGTCGCCGGCGAGGACGATCTCGAGGGCTTCGCCACGAAGCTCGACGCGGCGGGCGTCGAGGTGGAATGGGGCAGCTCCGAGCTCGCCGACCGGCGCTTCGTCGAGCGTCTTCTCGTCTGCCACGACCCGGACGGGAACCGCGTCGAGCTGGTCTGGAAGCCCATGCGCACGAGCGACCCGTTCGTGCCGGGCAGGACGATTTCGGGCTTCAAGACCGGCCCGCTGGGCATGGGGCACGCGGTGCTGCACGTCACCGACATCGAGAAGCAACTGGCCTTCTACCGCGACCTCCTGGGCTTCGAGCTCAGCGACTTCGGCAACATGCCGGTCGTCCCCATCCATTTCCTGCACGTCAACGGTCGCCACCACAGCCTGGCGATGATCGCCTCCGGGCAGAAGGGCTTCCACCACTTCATGGTCGAGTTCCAGTCCCTCGACGACGTCGGCCAGGGCTACGACCTGGCCGGGGCGACGGAAGACCGGGTGGGCTTCACCCTCGGCCGGCACACCAATGATTTCATGACGTCCTTCTACGCCCGGACGCCCTCCGGCTTCTTCGTCGAGAATGGCTGGGGCGGCCGGATCATCGACCCGGAGACCTGGCAGCCCGTCGAACTGTTCGACGGCCCGAGCCTCTGGGGCCACGACTGGGTCGACCTGCCGGACGACGCCCGGACCATGGCGCGCAACTTCCGGATCGATCTCGCCTCGCGCGGCGTCCAGTCTCCGCCCTTCATCGATTGCCCGTGGCTGTTCGAGCAGGTGGCGAAGACGTAGCCCGTCAGCCCGTCACCCGCCGTCGCCCGGGTCGAAGCGCTTCTCGAGCCCCGTCCAGCAGTCCGTGTAGTCGTCCTGGAGCGGCGCCTCCCGCGCCGCGAACTCGGTCAGGTGCTGCGGGAAGCGGGTCTCGAACATGAAGCTCATCGTGTTCTCCAGCTTCTTCGGAGCCAGTTCAGCGGACGTCGCGGCCTCGAAGGCGTCGGCGTCCGGGCCGTGGGGCAGCATCATGTTGTGCAGCGACAGACCCCCCGGCGCGAAGCCCTCGGGCTTGGCGTCGTAGATGCCGTGGATGTTGCCCATCAGCTCGGACATGATGTTCTTGTGGTACCACGGCGGCCGGAAGGTGTGCTCGGCGACGCTCCAGCGATCGCGAAAGAGCACGAAGTCGATGTTGGCGGTACCCGGCACGCCCGACGGCGCGGTCAGGACCGTGAAGATCGAAGGGTCGGGGTGGTCGAAGAGAACGGCGCCGACCGGCGCGAACGCCTCCAGGTCGTACTTCGAGGGCGCGTAGTTGCCGTGCCAGGCGACGATGTCGAGCGGAGACTGGTCGATGTCCGTCGCGTGGAAGCGGCCGCACCACTTCACCACCAGCCGTGACGGGACCTCGCGGTCCTCGAACGCCGCCACGGGGGTCTTGAAGTCGCGCGGGTTGGCGAGGCAGTTGGCGCCGATCGGCCCGCGGTTGGGCAGGCCGAACTTCGCGCCGTAGTTCTCGCACACGAAGCCCCGTGCCGGGCCGTCTGTGACCTCGACGCGAAAGACCATGCCGCGCGGCAGGATCGCGATCTCGCGCGGCTCGAGGTCGATCCGCCCGAGTTCCGTCCAGAACACGAGCCGGCCGTCCTGGGGCACGACGAGCAGTTCCGAGTCCGCCGAGTAGAAGTACTCGTCGACCATGCTCTCGGTGGCGAGGTAGACGTGCGCGGCCATGCCCACCTGGGTGTTGACGTCGCCGGCGGTCGTCATCGTGCGCATACCGGTCAGGAAGGTCAGCGCCTCGGTCGTGTGGGGCGCCGGATCCCAGCGGTACTGCCCGAGCGAGATGACGTCGTCGACGATGTGCGGAGCCGTACGCCAGTAGGGCAGGTCGATGCTCCGGAAGCGCGACGTGTGCCTGACCGACGGACGGATGCGGTAGCACCAGGTGCGTTCGTTCTCGCCCTGCGGCGCGGTGAAGGGTGTGCCCGAGAGCTGTTCCGCATACAGGCCATAGGCGCAGCGCTGCGGACTGTTCTGGCCCTGCGGCAACGCCCCCGGCAGCGCCTCCGTCTCGAAGTCGTTGCCGAATCCGGGCATGTACCCGGGCGTTGTCCCGCAGGGGGTTTCGGCCTGGACGATCCGGCGTTCCGTCATGGGTCGAACGCTCCCTCTAGCCGTGCTTCGGCTAAGGGGATTCTAGTCGCCGATCAAGCCGCCGTCAGATCGACGGGCTCTTTGCCCATGAAGCGACTGAACTGGCTACCGACCCGGCATCACCAGTGGTTCGATCGGCACCTCGATCGTGACCGTCTCTTCCTTCGGCACGTAGCAGACCGTCTCGCTGCAGGCCTGGTAGACGACGTCGACCGGAATCTCGATCGAGGTCGGCTTGTCCTGAATCGGCCAGTTGAGAATCTCGGCGTTCAGCGCGATCGGGATGGCGATGTCGGTCACGCCTTCCTCGTAGACGTTGAGCGTCACGTCGAGCTGGGGGAACTCACGCTTACGGGTCGCCGGGTAGACCGGCTCGCCCAGCCGCACGCCCTTGGTCGGCACGACGGTCGCCGTCGATGCGATGAAGCCGTCGGGCAGGGGGTCGGCGTAGATGTGGTACCCCTCGGCGACGTCGAAGCGCACGTGGAGGGTGCTCGCGTACTCGAACCTGAGCGCCTCGTCGGCGAGGAAGACGGACACCTCGACGTGCTCGTCGCCCAGTTCGGCGGTCGGCGCCTCGTGCTTGGCGAGGATGCGGCCGATCGCGCTGTCTCGAATCGTCCCGGCCGAAGTGCGCGTCGCGTAGTGCCGGTGGAAGAACTTCTCCGTGACCCGGCCCTCACGGTCGGTGACGTAGACGCCCGGGAAGGGAATGCCGTAGAACCCCCGCTCGGTGGCGCGGTTGAACACATCCGAGTCGGGGTCGATCGTCGTGTTCAGGATGCCGAAACGCTTGATGACTTCCGAGTCGTAGTCGGAGAGCAGGTCATACGAGATGTCCTTGCTGTCGGCGAAGGCCTTCAGGTGCTGCTCCGAGTCGTAGCTGACGCCGTAAACCTTGATGCCCTCGGCGTCGAAGAGCGCGATGTTCTCTTGCAGCTCGACCAGCTGCGTGCGGCAGTACGGTCACCAGACGGAGGAGCGGTAGAAGACGACGATGGCCTTCGAGTCGCCCCGGTCCGCGTGGAAGTCGACGAGTTCGCCGTTCTGGTTCGGCAGCTCGAACTCGGGCAGGCGCTCGCCGATCGCGGGACCGGTCGGGAACTCGTGGTCCGCCGGATAGCGCCGTCCCGGGTGGCTCGTCGGAATGGGCACCGTGATGCCGAGGTCGTCCTGCCGTGCCTCCGGCGACTGGTTCTCGTGAGCGCCCTTCACTCTCTCATTCTCGTTCCCGGCGCCGTCCTGGGCGAAGGCCGGAACGGCGAAGAGCAGCGGGACAAGGGCGAGCAAGGCGAATCGGCCTGTCTTCATGGGTCGAACGCTCCCTCTGACGGTGGTTGCGCTGTACGGGTTCGGGGTCAGCGACGGTACCAGCCATGCCGTGGAGGCTCAACCGGCAGCCTGCTGCAACGCGTAGGATACGCCCTTCAATCCACCGGAGGGATAAAGAGATCATGAGACGACGCTCCGGAGTGACTCGACGCGGTCTGGTCGGCCTCGGTCTCGCGATTGTCCTCGCAGGAGGCGCCGCGGGCGCGGCTGCCTACCGGCAAGGCACGACCCAACTCGCGCAGCAGCAGCCCGCCATCGGTCCGACTCAGACGATCGACTGGCAGTCGGGCGCCGACCCCATGGGCCGACCCGCCGCGGAGAGGCCGCCCAACATCGTCGTCATCCTCGCCGACGACCTGGGCTGGAACGACCTGAGCTGGCTCGGCGGCGGAGTCGCTGGCGGCACGGTGCCGACCCCGAACATCGACTCGCTGGCACGGGACGGCGTTCACTTCGCCAACGGCTACTCGGCCAACGGCACCTGCGCTCCATCGCGGGCCGCGCTGATGACGGGCCGCTACGGCACCCGCTTCGGCTTCGAGTTCACGCCGACGCCGCCGGGATTCGCCACGATGGTGCCCCAGCTCTCGAACCGGGAAGGCAGGCTCCGGCAGACGAGCGCCAACGAGGAAGCGTCTTCGGTTCCGTTCGCGGAGAAGGGGATGCCGCCCTCCGAGATCACGCTCGCCGAGCTGCTGAAGCCGGCCGGCTACCACACCGTGCACATCGGCAAGTGGCACCTCGGCACGGGCAACGGCATGCGAGCCCACGAGCAGGGCTTCGACGAGAGCCTGCTCATGAGGAGCGGTCTGTACCTGCCCGAGGACGACCCGAACGTCGTCAACTCGAAGCAGGAGTTCGACGGGATCGACCGCTTCCTGTGGCGTTTCTCGCGCTTCGAGGCTTCGTTCAACGACAGTCCCGCCTTCGAGCCCGGCGGGTACCTGACCGACTACTACACCGACCAGGCGGTCCAGGTCATCGAGGCGAACAAGGACCGGCCCTTCCTTCTCTACCTGGCGCACTGGGCGGTGCACACGCCGCTCCAGGCGCTGCGCGCCGACTACGAGGCGCTGTCCCATATCGAGGAGCATCGCCTGCGGGTCTACGCCGCGATGGTGCGCTCGCTCGACCGCAGCGTCGGCCGGGTGCTCGAGGCGCTGCGCGAGAACGGCCTCGAAGAAAACACGCTCGTCTTCTTCACCTCCGACAACGGGGCGCCGGCCTACATCGGCCTGCCGCGCGTCAACGAGCCCTTCCGGGGCTGGAAGATCAGCTTCTTCGAGGGCGGTATCCATGTGCCCTACCTCCTGAAGTGGCCGGCCCGCCTCGACGGCGGCCAGGTCTACGAAGCTCCGGTCCACGGCTTCGACATCTTCTCGACCGCGGCGGCCGCGGCGGGAGTCGACCTGCCCGGCGACCGGACGATCGACGGCGTCGACTTGGTGCCGCACGTTCTGGGCAAGGCCGAAGGCGCGCCGCACGACCGTCTCTTCTGGCGCACCGGCGGCTACGAGGTCGTCCTCGCCGACGGCTGGAAACTCCAGGTCAGCGATCCGCCCGGGAAGGTATGGCTCTTCAACATGGCGAAGGACCCGACCGAGCAGCACAACCTCGCCGACACCGAGCCGGAGCGGGTCGCGGCGCTCAAGAAGCTCCTCGCCGAATACAACAAGGAACAGGCGACGCCGATCTGGCCGTGGGCCACCCGGACCCCGATCAACATCGACAAGACGCTGCTCTATCCGGACGCGCCGGACGACGAGTACATCTACTGGTACAACTGAGCGGACGACTCGACAGTTCCGTAGACGAGTGGGCGTTCAAGGCATCGAGTACGGACGAGGGCACGAGCGGCTGGAGAAACTGCTCCTGTCCATCGACCGCCCTGGTAACTACTGCGTAAGCGGGCGGGAGTTTCTGCCCGTGCCGCGCGTCGTCGTGAAAGGCGTGGGCGAGTTGTCGTTCCCTGTTCCTCCGGTCCAGATCGAGGCCTTGGCCGATGCGGCCGAGCGGGCGCCCTACGGCAAGGGCACGCGGACACTGGTGGACCCGTCGGTCCGCGACTGCTGGCAGATCGATGCCCGAAACGTAAGCCTCTCGGGCCGAGCCTGGCCCGGTTCGCTCGCGAAGATCATGGAACTCGTGGCGGAGGGCCTCGGTCTGCCCGCCGAGCGGCTCGGCGCGGAGCTCTACAAGCTGCTCGTCTACCGGCGCGGCGGCTTCTTTGCCGAGCATCGGGACACGGAGAAGGTTCCCGGCATGGTGGCGACTCTCTCGCTGTCGCTGCCGGCGACGGGCGCCGGCGGCGAGATCGTCGTTCGCCACGGCGACGACGAGACCACGCACGACATGACCGCGGACGAGCCCTCCGAACTGGCGTTCGCCGCCTTCTACGCGGACTGTCCGCACGAAGTGCTGCCGGTCACCGAAGGCCACCGGGTTCGCTCGTCTTCAACCTGTTCCTGGACTCCGCCGGCCGCGGGCCGGCCGCGCCGGATTACTCGGACCTCCTGGCGCCCGTGGCGGAGTGCCTCGCGGAATGGCGAGCGGAGAGCGTCGAGCAGGATTCCGAAGAAGTCGCGGACAAGATCGTCTGGCTCCTCGAACACGAGTACAGCGAGGACGGACTGTCCTTCGCGACGCTCAAGAACACGGACGCCACCGTGGCGGAAGTGCTTCAGGAAGCGGCGGAGCGTGCCGGCTGCGAGTTCCTTGCCGCGGTGCTTCGGATACACGAGTACGGCACGCCGGACCTCGTCATGGACTACTGGGACAATGTGGAGGAAGACGAGTCCACGATGGTCGACGTTCACGATCGCTGGGAGGTCCTGGACTCGTGGGCGGCCACGGATGGCAGCAGGCCGAATCTGGGCGAAATTCCCCTGAACGAGGGTGAACTTCTTCCCGAGGGCGCCCTCGACGACGCCGAGCCGGACGATCGACGACTCGAGGGTTCGACCGGCAACGAGGGCCCGACCCTGGAACACATGTATCGGAGAGCGGCGCTCGTGGTCTGGCCACGCGAGAAGACCGTGGACGTGCTCGTTCGCGGCGGCATCGACGGGGCCGTGGTTTGGGCGGCATCGCGAATCACGGGCCGGGGCGACGCGGACAGCGAACGCGACGTGGAGGTCATCGAGCGGCTGATCGAACTCTGGCCGCTCGGCGAACGCGACTATCGGCAACAGGATCGCGGCGCGATGCTCCGCCTGCTGGCCTCCGCCGGCGCCGCCGAGCAGACCGTGGACTTCCTGCATCGCGCGGTGAAGACGAAGTACGACGGCACCGAGAACGAGGCTCTGGCGGCCGTCATGCCGCTGATCGGGGCGGAGGAGGCGGGCGACTTCCTCCTTGGTCTGGCGGAGGACCATCCGCGCATCGTGACCCGCGGCCGAATGCTCCCGGCGGCGCTCGAGGGAATGCACGAGGACGAGGAGCTTGCCCGATCTTCGGCCTACGCCCTACTTTGGCGCCAGGCCGCCGACTTTCTGCTGGAACGCAGCTCCGAGGTTCCCGCCGAGCCGACCGACTGGGCCATGCCCGCCGAAGTGCGCTGCGACTGCGAGGACTGCGTCGCCCTGCTCGCGTTCTGCCGGGACCCCGACAAGCGGGTCGGCCGCTTCAGCGTGCGGAAGGATCGGCGCAAGCACATCCATCGGACGATCGACGGCTACCGCCTCGACCTGGATCACGAGACCGAGAGGAAAGGCAGCCCCTACACCCTGGTCTGCACGAAGACCCGCGCCGGCCACCGGCGCCGGCTCCGCGAGTATGCGGAGGACGTCGAGTGGATGGACTCGCTGCGCGACTGCGCGCCTCGGATGAAGGGCGCCGCCGCTTCCGCGGCGACGGTGGATCGCCTGGCGAGAGCGGTGGAGACGGGAACGGCCGCGGGATGAGCCGCCGAACGCGGGGCGTGAGCGCGGGCATCCCGGAGAGCGACGCTACTCCTCTACCTTCTCGAGCTCGGCGCCGACGTGTTTCAGCAGATCGCCGACCAGGGCGATGGCGGCCTCCCGGTCGATCGGTTCCGTATCGTCGTCGATCCCCCGATAGCGGAACTCGACCGCATAGGGCGTGTAACCGGCGAGGCCGCGGAAATGATCGACGTCGACTTCATCCGCGCCGCACTCGTCGAGCTGTTCCAGCAGCGTTTCAAGACTGTGGGTGAGTTCGTACAGTCCGCCCAGGACCGCGATCCATGCCTTGAGCGCCTTCTCCCCCGCCTGCTGGAGGTGAAAGCCGAACGACTCCTCCGGCCCCTCCTCTTCCAGAAGCCGCATGGACCGCAAGTCCCTTTCGGCGGAGTCGAGCATCATTCGAGCGCACTTCGGGTCGGCGGTCATGCGTTTCCCTCGGGAGCCGCCCGGGAACCTCGTCTGGCTGGCCGGTCACTGTCGCCTGCGGGTCGCTCGTAGAGCACCCTTCCCTCCCGGAGCGCCCGCGCCAGGACGTGGTTCAGGGAGTCCCGCCAATACTCCACTTCCTCGTTCGAGAACACGAGGATGTCCTTCGGCACGCGGAAGCCCCTGAGTGCGCGATACAGCCGGTTCATCTCCTCGTGCTTGCCGCGCCCGGGTCCGAAGGGTTCGGCCTCGATGACCAGAAGGTCGACATCCGAGCTCACGCAAGCGTCGCCGCGGCCGCGCGAGCCGAAGAGGATGACCTGCTCGGGGTCCACTTCGTCGACGATTGCGCGGACCATGCGGCCGAGGAGTTCGTTGGTTACCCGCGTCAACGTCCGCTGGCCTGAAGGTGTCGCAGTCACAGTAGGCGGCTCCCGACTACTTGGATCAGGTCGCCCTCCTGGTCGAAAGCCGGAGGAGGCGCTCCGTCGTTTCCCACGTACTGCCGCCAGCGTTTCTCGTAGACGTGGTACTCAAGCAACGAGAGGTCGTCCGTGGTTCCCGGTTTCCCCTCGTCCAGGCCATAGTCGAAGCGTACCCCTCCGAGTTCAGTCAGGACATAGCGGTTGTGGAGCGCCTCGCCTCCCGGCTTCTCCCGGAGCCTGCGAATAGCGACGCGCATTCCTACCGGGACGCACTGGCGGAGTCTCTCCTGGCATTCCGTCTCGAAGAACGACCTGCAGCCTGTCTTGTCGGCGCTGGTCAGGACCTCGACGCGCTTCGGCGGGGCTCCCGTGCGCTCCTTCACGTGCTTGAGGAAGGACTCGAGCGCGCGACGGTACCTTGGCCTCTCGGGGCCGAAGTGAGGGTCCACGAACATGAGGACCGAGCCTCTCTTGAGGACCGGCGCGATCATGTCGGCCATGAGATCGGCCTTCCTTTCGACGACGCAACTGCCGACCGCCGCCCATAGCGGCGCCGTTCCCTCCAGAACCGCCCGGGCGGTGACGACGTACGAGTGCCGCCCCGGGTTCGATCGGGCGATGATCGCGTGAAACGGCAAACGCTGATGCTCGACCACGGCGTTGTCGAGCCAGCAGGTTGCATCCGGATCCCAGTGGACCTCGCCTCGGGCAGCGGCGAACTCGAAGAGTTCGTTGACAAGCACTTCCAGTCGTGTCCGGTCGATGTCGCCGGTGTCGTTGAAGGCATCCCACACTTGCCGCTTCCACTTCTTCGGGTAGCGCGCGAGGATCCTCCCCTTGCCCATCTTGAAACCCGAGCGCAGGCGGCCACCGAGGATTCGGTCCGCCTTGGCTACCATCTCGGGTTCGAGTGCGTACTCCCGAATCACCGTCAGAAGAGCTCTTTCGCCCGCTCGGCGAAGAACCCGTCAGGCCACCGACGCTCGAACTCGCCGTCTGGCGTGATCGGCAGTTCGATGATCTCGGCGCCCTCCGGCCCTGGCTGAACGTAGAGGACCGCTACGTCCTCGGGTCTGACCGGCCTCGCGTCCGGCCGTAGGTCGCCCTCCGACGTTTCGCGGATGCGGCGCAGAATTCTCAGGATGAGGTGCTCGCTGTGCGTCTCGATGAGGAACCGGTTGGCGGACTCGCCCAGTGCCGACTCAAGGAACACGTCGCCAAGTTCCGCTTGGAGGGCCGGATGCAGGTGAATTTCGGGTTGCTCGATGGCGATGAGCTTCGCCGCAGAGGCGTAGGCGGAGACCAGCACCGGCAGGACCTGGCTCACGCCGATTCCTACGTCGCGGTGGCTCACAGGAGTGTTGGAGCGCTTGTCGACCAGAACCAGATCCTGGATGATCTCACGGCGGGCTTCGACGATTCTCTGAACCCACTCTTCGCTCGTCGGCTCCGCGTCGAGAAGCGATCCAACCAGCTCTCCGACATCGATGTCACTCAAGTCGCCGACGTCGACAGATCCCCACTCGATCTCCTGACGGACCGACTCAAGCGCCAGCGAGAGTGCCTCAGACCGACCGTCACCCTCCAACTCCACCAGTAGTCTTCGCGTCAGGTCCTTCAGCGAATCCGCAAGGCCAGTTGCAAGTTGGGGGGCGAGCGTATCTGCAGGCAGCAGTTCGCGAACCTTCAGTTCATAGGGCGTCTTCATATGGTCCGCGTCCCCGAGCCATTGGTTCACGCGATCCCTGATGTCCTTGCGCGTGCGCACAACATCCCAGGCGTAGCCGCCTCCCGCCAACCAGTTCGCGTCATGGTGCTGCGAGAAGGCCAGGTGCCGCGGGGGATAGGACCTCAGCGGTCCCAAGTAGCGAAGCCGGCGAATCTCGTCCTCTAGCGCGGTCGAAAGGCCGCCTACCAGATCGTGCAGGACGGCAGGCAAGAGGAGCCGCGCCGCCCCTGCCAGATCTTCCCGGCGGCGCCCGCTGCTGACAGGTAGGAGGCTGTTGCTTCTCCCGACCTTCTCGGCGTTCGGATTCTCGATTCGAGGGAACAGGCCCTCCCTACGAGCTGTCGTGTCCGGAGCCAGCGCGTCCAGCACGGGAGCCAGCTCGGTGAAGTCGTCCTCCCGCACCGTACGCGCCGTCGTGGCGAGGGCCAGAATCCCGCGGAAGATCTCACGGAACACCGGATGCGCGTGGTCCAGCCGATCGAGCCTGAGGTCACCGTCGACGCGCGTACTCATCGAGAGCATCGAAGCGCCGTCAACTTCCAGCGTGAAGCGTTCGACACCGACGCCGCCAAAGGCCCTTTCCCAGTCGAGGTCTCGTCTCCCGTAAACCGTTTCCCTCAAGTAGGCGAAGCGGCCCCCGATCGCAAGCTCAACGAGCGGCACACGGGCCGCTCCCAGTAAACTCGCCAGCTTCCCCGAGAGCTTCCCTGGATCCAGCTCGAACGCCATCTCCACTTGACTGTCGAGTTGTCCCCGATGCACGTACTGGCGGAAGCCGCCCAGATCCACGGACTCGCCGCCCACACGTGTCCTTTGTGTATCGAGGTCGCCTGTCTCAACCGCATGGTGCGCGAGTGCCATCGCATGCAGTATCGAGGACTTTCCAGAACTGTTGGCTCCGAACACGAGCGTGATCGGCCGCAACGGAACCCGCTGAGATGGCCCGAACGCCTTGAAGTTGGCGAGCCGAAGGGCGGCAAGGCTCACGCCAGACCCTCCATGTGGCCGGAGCCAGAGTGGTCGCGCGAACTCTCCTCGAGTAGCTCCACAGCTTGGCCTTCGCGCCAGACGGACGTCAGAGAACCGCTGAAGGCCCGGCTCAAGAGCAGCCGGAAAAGGCGGTTGATCGCCAGCGCGCCCTTCTGCCGGCTCTCGCCGAGATGCCGATGAGTTTCAACAGCGGAACTCACCTGTCGGATCTGATCGAGCGTTGGAAGAGGAATCCAGAACTGCATGAGGTCGGGTGTGTCGAGCTTCCGCGTGCCATGTCCCGCAGTCCGGACGAGACCTCTCAACTGATGCTTCGCCACGGTGAGTGCCGCCCAGAGGTAGGTGCCATTGATCGGTCCCCTCTTCGGAAGGAGCGCCTTAATGTCCTGGTTGATTGTCACGGCAGTCAAGTTGATCGCCAGTGGAACAGTGCGGGCGAGGATCATCCCCCGCACGACGACAAGCGTGCTACCTCGCTCGATCAACCTCAAGTTGGTTTCCTGGACTGCAGCCTCTGAGACATGGTCCTGGCTGTCCGAGAGGAAGTCCGTCTTCATGTCCTTGGGCGACACCCAGGGCACGCCGCCCTGCCAGAAACCCTCGACTGACTTGGGCGGGGTCGCTCCACTGACGAAAGACGCCAGTGAGCCCAGGGGCTTGCAGCCCGAGTCACCTGGCCACGTCTCAGGACGACCCAGGATGCGCGTCAGGAGAACCGGCAGAACTCGCTCTGCTCTCTCGTCGGCTTCGGACCGGAGTTGTCGGAGGCGGTTGGCCTGATCGAGCAGAGTGACAATCCGGCGCTGCTCGGAAACGCTGGGAAGTCCGATCTTCAGGTTCTTGACGTCGCGGTCTGACACCGCCGGGTAGCTGGCACCACGGACCTTCGAGCTCAACTCAGCGACGAAGTCGGGAGCCGCGACCCGGTAGTAGAGGTATCGAGGTTCAAGAACCTGCCGATTCGCCCGAAGGACGCAGAATCCCGTGGACGCGATCTCGCCGTCGAGTTCCTTTGGGACTAGCGCGACCGCGTTTAGGTTGGGCCGCACGGTGGAGACGAGCACGTCGTCCCCACGAATGACCTTCCGAGCCCGGCTTGGAGCTTTCGCGCCTTGGAGTATCGGGGGTGGCTTGATCGTCTTGGACGCCCGGTCGATTCCGGCGATGTCTACGTAGCGAAACGTGTCCGTGGGGGCTCGTCGAGGGTCACGTTGGTCCGTAGGGACGCATAGAGCACCTAGAGGCTGTTCCGGCCACATCATCACGATCCTTCGACCTCTTCCAGAAGGCCTTCGAGTCCCGAGGCGATCCTCTCTTCAATCGCCATAACCTCTCGGATCAACTGAGCCGGATCCTCTCGTGGAACCTCCTCGGCAACGATGGGCTTGTAGCGAGAAGCGGCCAAGCTGAAGTCGTTGTCGGCGATGCGATCGAGAGGAGCGAACCACGACCGAGGCTCTTCACTCCCAGGGGGAAGAACACTCCCCACATGGACGCCAGGCGGCTCCTCGAAGCGCGCACCGCTGTACGCGGCCCAAGCTGCCAGTAGAGCAGGGATGTCGTTCTCGAACGGCGTCTCGGGACGCCCGCCTTGCTGGATCTTGTCCGGGTCGTATCCGTCGTTCCGGATCTCGTAGAACCAGACCTGTCGCGTCGCGCCGTCGCCGTCTTCAAGCTCGGTCCTGGGGCGCCGGAAGACGAGCACCGATGTCTTGACGCCCGCGTAGGGCTTGAACACTCCCGCTGGCAGCGAGACGACCGCCAGCACTTCGAACTCGTGCAACAGCCTCTCGCGCAGTTCCCGATGGGCCCTCGTGGAGCCGAAGAGCAGGCCCTCCGGCACCACCACGGCGCAGCGTCCGCCGGGGGCGAGCGAGCGCATCATCAGGGACAGGAACAAGAGTTCGCTCTTCTTCGACCTGGTCGGGAGATCGGCTCGGACCGACTCGCTTGGGATCTGGCCCGCAAACGGCGGGTTCGAGAGAATCACCTTGTACTGCCGATGCAGGTCGTCCTCGGTAAGCCCGCTCATCTCGGAGAGCACGTTGGCGCGCTTGACGCGAGCACCGCGGATGCCGTGCAGCACCAGGTTCATCACGGCGACGCGCATCATCTGGCGGGAAACGTCGGTGCCGTGGATGGATGCTTCGAGCCGTTTCCAATCCGGCAGTAGGTCACCGGCTCCCTTGCGGTACGTCTGGAGATTCGGGATCTCGGCCTTGGCTTCCTCCGGAGTCTGCCCGCGTTTCTCCAGCCAGTCCTCACCGTAGATGGGGACCTCCTCGGGGTTCTCGCTGTAGCGAGCGAGGATGTGGTCCACGGCGTCGATCAGGAAGCCGGCCGTGCCGCAAGCGGGGTCGTAGATCGTGTCTCCGAGATCCGGGTCCGTCATCTGCACCATGAACGCCCGAATCTGGCGCGGCGTGCGGAACTGGCCGTTCAAGGCCGACTGGCCCAAATGCGTCAGGAGGTACTCGAAGACATCGCCCTTGACGTCCGGCCCGAGCTTCTGAAACTCGATGCCGTCGAGTTCGTCGATCACCTGCTTGAGCACGTTGGGATCGGTGATCTCCAGCACGGCATCGCGGAAATAGCCGGCTACCTGCGGCTCGTCCTTCACGAGCGAGGCCATGTAGGGGAAGACCTCGTCCCGCACGAAGTCGCGCAGGTCGTTCCCGCTCTTGAACCGCCACTTGCTCCAGCGGTATCGCTCCGCCTGGAGGGGGAAGAGGCGCGCGCCGTTGCCGCCGGCGAGTCGCGCCCGCAGTTCGCGGTTGGCCTCTTCTTCGTCGAGCAGCTTGAGGTAGATGAGATAGGAGATCTGCTCGATGTAGGTGACGGGGTTCGTGACGCCCCCCGCCCAGAGGATGTCGGTGATCCGGTCGAGCTTGCGCCGCAGGCTGTGGTCCATGGTTCTCGAGCGTCCCTTTCTCAGCTCGCCCGCTTCGCAGGCAGGAAGACACCTTCGTTCAGGTCGTCCACGACATCACTCAGACCCTGCTCGCCGAAGAGAGCCACTCCCTTGCCGGCGACGTCGAGAATCGAAAGCGGCGGCTCGAACAGGTCTTCGATGCGCACGAGCCCGGTGGCGATGCCCCGGTTCTTCAGCAGACTCAGGTACTCGGCCTGACGCGGGGTGAACGTACGCGACACGAGCCAAGCGCGGAACGCTTCTTCGAGCTTCTCCTCGCGGCTCTTGATGCGCAGCGTGCCGAGAGCGGCGCGGATGAAATCAACGAGCGTTCCGCTCGGATCACGGTAGGCGCGGCGGAGGTTGTCCTCGTTGAAGTAGCGCTCCGGCCGGTTCAGGCGCCGGGCGAGTTCCTCTTCCTCGCCGGCCTCGAGCGCCTCTTCGTCCCGCACCTTGCGGAGCAGCGGGTCGTCGGCCACTCGGGCCTGGACCGCTTCCTGCCAATCGCTCTTGTACTTCTCCTTGTCGACCCGTTCGCCTTCCGGACCGACCTCGACGTATCCGACCGCTTCGAGCCACTCGTCCTCGAGACCGAGTTCCACCAGGTCGCCGCGGTACGTCGAAGGACTATCGGGAGTCGCGGGCGCATGTCCCCCGGCGGCACCCGTGAATGCGTCCGTGTCGCTGTCGTTGAAGTACTGGTGGTTGCGGAAAAAGTCGTAGATCACGAACTTCCGCTTGTCGATGTGGGGCGCCATGCGGGTGCCGCGACCACGCATCTGCTGGTACAGGATGGGGCTGCGCACCCGCCGGCAGAGCACCAGGTGGAGCACTTCGCGGCAGTCGAAGCCGGTGTCGAGCATGCCGACGCTCACGGCCACTTGCGGGTAGGGCTCGTGCTTGAACCGGCGGATCAGAGCACCTGGATCCGGTACGTCGGACGTGATGACCTTTGCGTAGCGTCCCTTGTGTTCCGGGTGGAGTTCGTTGAGGTACTCGGCCAGACGCGCGGCGTGGTGCTTGCTGATCGCAAAGACGATCGACTTGCCCGGGCCGGGGTTCTGCTGCGGGGCCAACTCCTCGAACGTCGCCCAGGCAAGTTCGTCGAACTCCTTCATCATCAGGCGATTGCTGGCTTCGTTGGTCCACTTCTTCTCGAACGCGGCCGGGTCGTAGTGCTCGTCGTCCACTTCGGCGCCCTCGGCCACCAGTTCGGTGATGCCGGTCGCGAAGCAGTACGGCGCCAGGTAGCCCTCGCGGAAGGCGTCCTGGATCGGAAAGCTGAAGTCGGGCTTGCCCGGCTTGCAGTGGTAGAAGTCGTAGGTGTTGCGCTCGATGTAGTTGGCCGGCGTGGCGGTCAGGCCGACGTGCACCGCCTCGAAGCGGGTCAGCGCGGGCTTCCAGCCGTCGTAGATCGAGCGGTGGCACTCGTCGGTGACCACGACGTCGAAGTAGCCGGCCGTGTATTCCTCGATCCGGCCGATCATCGTCTGAAGCAAGGCAACCGTGATCTGCTGCTCCTGACGCGCCATGCCCGACCGCATCCAGTAGCTGGAGTGCTGTGGGAGCAGGTCCTGCACCGCCTCCAGGAACTGCTTGGCCAACTGCTCCCGGTCGACCAGGACGAGCACCCGTTCGACCCAGCCTGCCTCGAAGAGCCGCTTCAGGTAGAGACAGGTGAGATCCGTCTTGCCCGTGCCGGTCGGCAGCTCGATGAGAAAGCGCCGCTTGCCGAGCTCCAGCGCGTGGTCGAGCGCCCGCATGGCGTCCGTCTGGTACGGGCGGAGGGTGCGGATCTCGCCCTGGCGACTGTAGTGCTCGGGAATCTCGATGGTGGCGAGCGGCTTGCGGTTCTCCTGGGCTTCGACCAGCCGTTCCAGGTCGCGCTGCGAGAAGAAGCTGGCGACCTCGCGGGCATCGTCGTTCTTCCAGTCCCAGAAGTAGGTCTGTTCGCCGTTGGCGAGGAAGATGAAGGGCGCGTCGAGCGCTTTCGCGTAGGGGAGAGCCTGCTGCTTGGCCACGTAGGGGTGGATCGCGTTCCGCTTGGCCTCGATCACGGCCAGCGGTCGGCCGCGGCCGTCGTAGAGGACGTAGTCGGCCCGTCCGCCACCGGCCGCGGCGCCGTCGCCGGCTTCCTCCAGGTCGAGGACTTCCACGAGCTCACCCACCACGCGCAGATCGTCCTCGGCCTCCGGGGAGAAGACGAGGGGGCGGAACTCGGGATCCGGGTTGAGCGGTTCCAGGCGGATCTCGCGGTGTCGCCACGTCCCGTCGCCGTTGCCGGCCTTCCTGCTCGTGTAGCGCTTGATCGAGAACTCTCCACCGAGTGCCGGGTCGGTGCAGCCCCGGTGCCAGACGAGAACCCGCTTGCCTTCGCGGCTTCCTCCCCGGTCGGCCCGGAACAGGCACCAGGACCCGTCCGGGATCGCCGGTTCCATCGAACGCCCCTCGACGCGAGCTACGAAGTGGTCGCGCGTCAGATGTACCGAGCTTGGCACGGGCGCCCAGCCGATCTCGTCGCCGGCCTTGCCGACGAGCCGGTCCGGGCCGAAGTCGCCGGCGGAGGCGACGAGGTCGTAGGCGGGGGCGTGCGTCTCGAACGGACGGGCGCCGTAGCGGTCCACCAGCGGGCCGGGCCGGTCAGGCATGACCGCCGGCGCTTCCGTCGCGACCATGGACTTGTCGCTCGGATTCCAGCCGGCCTGCTTCAGCAGGTCGTCGATCACGATCCGGGCATCCGCCTCGGTCTCGCGCGGCGTCATCGGGGCTTCCTCGAACATGCGAGGAGACTGGAGAGCAAACGGCGTGCCATCACGGGGTCAGACCATAACGCTTCATCCAGTTGGTGAGCGTCTGGTAGCTGGGAAGCCCCACGAGTCGGGCGGCCTCCGTCTTGTTGCCTCCGGCTTCGTCCAGGGCGCGCTCCAGATAGTGACGGGCCACGCCCGCCAGGACAGCCCGAACGTCGAGGCCGTTGCCCAGAGGGCGATTCAGCACAGTCTCGGCCCGGTCGCTCGCTGCGACGGGCAGCAGCGCCTCGCGCACATCGTCCACCGTCAGAGTCTCCTCCGAGGACCACAAGGCAGCTCGGCTCAAGGTGTTCTGAAGCTCCCGCACGTTTCCCGGCCACGGGTGCGAGAGCAGGAGGTTCCTTGCGCCAGCAGACAGCTTCTTGTGCACCTGACCCGGTTGTTGTTCGCTCTCACGATTGACCCGTTCCAGGAGCCGGTCGATCAGGAGCGCCAGGTCCTCGGCCCGTTCGCGGAGTGACGGCAGTCGAAGAACTGCGACGGCCAGACGGTAGAAGAGATCTTCGCGGAAACGACCGGCTCCTACTTCCGACGGGAGGGAACGGTTGGTCGCGGCGATCGGCCTGACGTTCACGGAGCGCGGCCGAGAACTTCCAACGGGCAGGACCTCCCCTTCCTGCAAGGCGCGGAGGAGCTTCACCTGGGCGGATAGAGGAAGCTCGCCTATCTCGTCGAGAAAGAGCGTGCCACCATCGGCAGCGACGAAGTGGCCGTCGCGGCGCGCCGAGGCGCCGGTGAAGGCGCCCCGCTCGTGCCCGAAGAGCTCGGACTCAACGAGTTCGGGCGAGAGGGCGCCGCAGTTCACCGCCACGAAAGGCCGGTCGCGACGGGGACTGGCGCGGTGGATCGCTCTCGCCACCAGTTCCTTGCCCGTGCCGGTTTCTCCCTCGATCAGGACGGGTACGGAGCGGGGGGCGACCCGCCGAGCGCGCAGGATGACCCGTCTCATCGCCGCACTCCGGTGCAGGATCTCATCGAACTCCGGCGCTTCGGACGCCAGGCCGGCGGATAGACGCTCTAGTTCCCGGTCGGGCCGGCGGAGGAGATCGGGAAGGAAGTCCGCGCTGATGTCGAACGGTACGGACGCGACGCGGACCCCGTGCTGGCGGGAGGATTCGATGAGCTCCGCGGGGAAACGGGTCTTGGCCAGAATGACCCAGATCGCCGCCATCGCGGGTGTACCGGGGCTCAAGTGGAACGTGAGCGAGCTGGCGACCGGCGCCTTCTCCACCACGGCGCCGCAAGCGCCAACAGCGGCAGCGTAGATCTCTCCGAAGTCCGTCGGGCTGCTCAGGGCCTCCTGCGCTACCTGAATCTGGACTTCCGGGGCTCGGGCCCGAAGCCACGAGCGGTACGGCTCGACCGTCTCCGGCTCATGGTTCGTCAGCAGGCGAGCCTCGTCGAAGCGGAGCTCTTCGAGGGCCTGTGCGACGGGCCCCCTGCCGACCTCCGCGCCCTCCTCGGGTGCGCGAAGATCCGTGGTGCCGATCCATGAGATGAGGACCTTGTGCATCCGTCGAGGGTACAAGGATAGTTGTTGACCACGCAAGATCTCTTGCTCTAAAGGTCCCCACGTACGAGGCGAAGACGGCCTAGAATCCCACAGCTCGCCAACCCTGCCGAGTCCCTACCACCTAGAACCTGCTTCCCCAAGCTCTACTCCGTGAAAGCCGCCAAATCGTGGACACCTCCGAAATCCAGAACGCCGCCCGCACAATCCTCCACCCGATCAAACCAGTGGACTCCACCACTCGCGCCCCTCGGGACTTCCTACTCTCCGCCAAGTGGACCCGCGCCAGCGACTCCCTACCGCCCTACTATCTGGTCTACTTCCTACTCGTTGACCTTCTTGGCTACAAGAATCTTGGCCGCGCCGAGAAAATCGCGTGGGGCGTACTCCTTGACTTCAACGGCCGAGCCTTCCTCCTCGAGCACCGAAAGAGTGGTTTCGGTATCTTCGCGCAACACAAGGTACTCGACGAGGAGCCCGCTCAGACCATCGTAACGCGCCTAACAGCTGCCGTAGCGATCGCCGAGCCCTACTTCAAGTCGCTAGCCGATCAAGCCGCCAATGGCTCCGCTCTTACCGTACTCAACCGCTCGACCGAACTCTATGATCGCTACCGCTTCTACCGCGACCAGTACATCGAAACGCGGGCAGAGGCGACCGCCCTCGGGAACGACGAAACCCTGCACCGTGAGCTGCCGCCCGGCGTAAGCCTCTACTTCACTCCTGCACTGGAGCTAAACCGAAAAGCGAAGTGGCTCGCGCTCACGGCGATCGACACCTTCTTTAGCTGGACTGATCACGTCTTCGTTCACATCGCTATCCTACAAGGCGACCTGGTGACTGGTGCGGACGTGCGCAGAGCCGCCGACAAGAACTGGCCCAAGAAGTTCAAGTTGGCAATGGACTGTGCCGATGCAGTCACGCTGGAGTACTTCAAAGACCTCATGGCGATCCGCCAGCAGATCAGGAACTTCGACGCGCATGGTTCATTCGGAAGAAGCCGGGAGACATTGCTGTTTCACTCTAGCGTGGGAGCTGTTCCACTAACGCTGCCGGACGAAGGACAGAGCGGCACACCCCGATTCGGACGAGGTATCGACTTTGTCGAACACGAGACCGTTGAGTTGATCGAACGATTCATAGAGCATCTCTGGTCCGGATCCCGATCACCGGCCAAGCTCTACATCCAAGAGAGCGGACTTCCTTTGAACCTGAGTTTCGCCAAGGACGGAAAATACGCGCGCGCGATGCAGTCCGAAGAGGAAATGGGCACGTTTCTCGCCGAACAGGCAGCTCTCTACGACAGGCACGCGAACATGGACTACTAACGGGTGCTGACGACGCTTCGGCCGGCGCGGCAGTTGGACTGCCTTCCGCCGTGGCATCCTCAGGAATGGGCGCTGACGATCTACCTGCTCATCACAGGTCTCAAGGGTCAGTCGTCCATGAAGGTCCACCGTGACCTGCGGATCACGCTCGGCGTGGACTCGGCCCACCGCATTCGCGAGAACTGGCCCGACCAGATCGAGCTGTTCGCGGGTCCTTTAGAAGCCGACGAGACGTTCATCGGCGAAAGGTGAAAGAACACGCCTGCCTCGAAGCGCCGGGAACTTGGGCGTCGGTGAAAGGCCAGTAAGACTGCCGTCGTCGGGATCAAGGACCGCAGGACCAGAAAGATCAAGGCGAAGGTGGTCAGGAACACCGACGCCCATACGGTACACGGCTTCATCGAGAAGAACGTGAAGCCTAGTGTCGGGACCTACACCGGCGAGGCGCGAGCCTACGAAGGGCTGTAGACAGGGGCCTCTAGCCGATCCTCAGACTGCCCTCGATGAGGACCTCAGGAGCTCTTCTGTTAGCGCTGCTGCTCCGTCGCCAACAGCGAACAGGTGGTGAGGAGCAAGCTGAGGATCGCTCCACTGTCCTGGGGGCACGGCTTTGGGATAGCGAGACTTCTTATAGTAGTTCCTCGCGGTCTTGGTGACACCAGAAGGCTCGGCGAAGTGAAAGGCCTCCAGCACGGGAGCAGACTCAGCCAGCCTCTCTATTCGGGCCTGAATCTCCCGATCAAGGTCTCCTGGATATAGCTGGTCAGCCTTCTTGTACAGAACGTGCAGGTCATGTGTCCATTGAGGCTGTGCACCGAGTGCCGAGATGAGACACTTCAGCGCGACCTCACAGTAGTAGGCAGCCCGCGTCTGTACTCCGTGGTAGTCATCGCTCCGTCGTTCTCGGTTTCTCTTGCCTGAGTCCTCTATGTCCCTGATCAGACCCGCCCGCTTGGGCAGGAGGACGCTGTAGAGGTAGTAGTCGGGCTTCCAACTGACGTTGTTCTTCCTTGTCACAACTGGCGTCCTCGGACCGGGGGTGTTTCTTGCTAGCCGGAGTCTACTTCACTCGTGATCTACACTCCGGCCGTCACGCTGGGCGTCGAACGGGCGACTAGCACCGCATCTAGTCCCCTAGTTGATTCACGAAGACTTACAAAGCCTCGAGCGCACTGTGCGGGTCGCGAGAGAGCCTGTGCTCTACTTCATCATCGGCCTAGTCCCGAGCAGAACGCACGTCTCAGCGCGACAGGTGCCGGTCGAAGAACCGCACGATCACGCGGTGCACTTCGTCCGACTCGGGCAGGCGGGGGTTGAACGCGAAGGTCGCGTGGCCGAGACCCTCCCAGACGTGCAGGTCGGCCTCGACGCCGAGGCTGACCAGCTTGTTGTGGCTCGCCAGCACGCCGCCCAGGGCGAAGTCGCGGGTGCCGCTGATCAGTAGCGCCGGCGGGAAGCGGGCCAGCAGGTCGTCGTGGTCGCCGGGAGCGACCACGGGGTCGCCGGCTTCCACGCCGCGGAAGTAGCCGCTCGGCTGGGGCGGCTCTTCCGGTTCGACCGGGCGCGGAAAGCCGTTGATGGCTGACACCAGGAAAGCGCTCTCGCTGCGGCCCATCTTGAACACGCCCGGCGTGTCACCGTCGGTCGTCGGTATGCCGGCGCAGAACAAGCCGATGGCGCCCGGCAGCGGCAGGTCGTTCTCAAGCATGTAGGCGACCGTCTGCGCCGTCAGCATGGCGCCGGCCGAGCAGCCGTAGAGGCCAATGGCCGCGGCGTCATAGTCCTCTAGCATCGCCCTGTAGACGGCGATGACGTCCTCGACGCCGGCCGGGTGGGTGTACTCCGGCGCCATCCGGTAGTCGGGGCTGATCACCCTGTAGCCGCCCATGTCGGCGACCTGCATCGCCTCGGTATGGCTGAAGTAGCGGGCGCCGACCCGGAAGCCGCCGCCGTGAATGCTGATCAGCAGCCGGTTCCCGTTCTCCTCGGCGACGCCCCGCTTCGGAACGAACACCTCGGTGTAGACGCCCGCGATCGTCTCCGCGGAGATCTCCACGGGGTGCTTGGCGACGGTGTACCGGTAGATGGCGGTCTCGTAGTAGCCCTCGGCGACGCACTGGCGCGCCGCGCGCACCGCGTCCAGGTCATCGGCGACGTCGTTCAGGCTCGCGCAGCCCTCGGAGAAAGTGCCGAACTCCGGCCCGTACACCTCGCGGAAGTGCTTCATCGCCGCCCGCGACTCGTCACTGAGGTAGGAGGTCTCCGGCAGGTCGAACGCCGGGACGTGAACGGTGCCGTCGGCCTCCACACGGGGAGGTTGGTCCTGCTCCGCGGGCTCCGAGCAGGACAGGACGCCCACGGCAAGGGCGGCGGCGACAAGGCCGAGTTGGTTGCGCATGACGGACAGTCTAGGCGCAGGGCGCACAGGAGCGCCGGGGGACGGCAGAGGCCATGGAGCAAGTAGAATCCAGCGACGATGAACGGACGGAGAACCTGCAGGACCAGGGATCTGCTGGCACAGAAGATCGACGATCCGACCCGGGAGGTTCTAGCCGAGATCGCGAGCCTCAAGGAGCTGGTGCTCAGCCGATTGGAGGAACAGCGAAGGGCCGAAGCCGCCGAGTACTCGGCGATGATGTGGTGCATCCGCTCGATGATGGCCGCCATGGCCCTGCTGGTCGCCATGATGGCGCGGTTCACTCTCCTGCAGTAGTCAGAAACCACGGCAGAACCCTGAAGCCCTTCAGGTCGAAGCCGTCGGCGCCACCGTGAACCAAAACGCCGCCCCGGTTGGGATTGGCGGGAATCGAAGTCCACCATTCGAGGGTTGCAACAGCGTCCGCGGCCACGGTGCGGCCCGACTTGACCTCGATCGGGATCAGGCGATCGCCGGCATCGAGAAGAACATCGATCTCATGGCCGGCGGCATCTCGCCAGAAGAACAGCGGCGAATCGCGGCGCGTCGCCGAGAAGGCCTTGATGAGCTCCGCCACGACGAAGGACTCGAAGATCGCGCCTCGCAGGGGGTGGCTCTCCAGCGTCACGCCGTCCCGAATGCCAAGCAGGTAGCAGATCAGACCCGTATCGAGGAAGTGCAGCCGTGGGCGTTTGCGCAGGCGTTTCCGGTAGTTGGCGTGATGCGGGGGAAGCGCGGTCGCCAGGTAACCGATCTCGAGCGCGGTGAACCAGCGGCGAGCGGTCTGCTGCGTCACGCCGACGTCGCCAGCCAGGCCGCTCAGGTTGAGCTCGGATGCCGTCCGCGCGGCCGCCAGCCGCATGAACGTCTCGAACTGCCGCAGGTCCAGCACCTGCGTCACTTCACGCAGATCGCGCTCGACGTAGGTGCGGAAGTAATCGGCCAACCACTCGCCGGCCGGGACACCGCGGTCATGGATCGGCGGAAAGAAGCCCGTGACCAGAGTGTCCCAGAGCGCATCGGCGGTCAGCGGCCCGGCCCCGGCTGGCTTCCTCCCGCCGGGGCCGTCCGCGGCCGCCGGCTGATCCAGGCTCAACGGCTCAAGCGACGGCAGGCCGCGCAGCTCCGCCAGCGAGAACGGGTGCAGGACGAGCAACGCCGTCCGGCCCGCGAGCGTCTGCGAAACCGACCTGAGAAGGAGGATGTTCTGCGACCCGGTCACGATGAACCGGCCGCCGCGAAGGTCCTCGTCGACGAGCCCCTGTATGTACGAGAGCAGCTCGGGCGCTCGCTGGATCTCATCGAGGATCATGCGGTCCGCCTGAGCCAGGAAGGCGCGCGGATCCGCGAGGGCCCGCGCGCGCACGTCCGGCGATTCAAGCGACAGATACCGGTGCTCGGGGAAGACGGCTCGCACCAGGGTCGTCTTCCCCGACTGTCGCGGCCCGGTCAGCGTCACGACGGGATAGTCCTCCGCGGCGCGCTTCAACGCGGGGGTGATGTGGCGGGAGATCATGGCAGGAGAAGTCTGCTTCGCCGGGCCACTTGTGTCAAATCGGTGATTGGATCATCGAAATGACATTCTAGCGACGCACGGCATCGAAGCAGCGGAGCCAGCCTTGCGGCCGGCGCGTGTTGAAGCCGCCTACGGCGGCAGCCGGCGGGGACGCCGGCGCACCCAGTGTGGTCCGTCGACGTTGTCGGAGGCACAACAGCCGCTCGTTAGAGATAGCCTCGTTACTCCAAACCGCAGGAGAACTCCCATGAGCCATCGAGTCGTCCGTCTCTCCGGGTCCCTCGGCGCCGAGGTCCACGATCTGCCGCTGGCGGAGGCCGGCCCCGAGGAGGCCGCAACGATCCGCGGCCTGTTGCTGGACCATCAGGTCCTCTTCTTTCCCGACCAGCATCTGGACGTGGCGGAGCACGTCGCCTTCGGACGGCACTTCGGCGAGCTGGAGGGGCACCCGCACCTGAACAACCCGTTCCTGGACCATCCGGAGGTGTTCGAGCTGGTCGCGACCCGCGGCGGCGTCGCCGACGAGTGGCACAGCGACATCAGCTTCCAGGAAAGCCCCTCGGTCATGGCGATCCTCAACATGGTGAAGTGCCCGGAGGTCGGCGGCGACACGATGTGGGCCAACATGTACAGGGCCTACGAGGAGCTGTCGGCGCCGCTGCAGGAGCTCTGCGAGGGGCTGACCGCGCTGCACGACGCGACGCCGCACGGCAAGCCGGAGAAGATGACGATCCACCCGGTCGTCCGCGTCCATCCGGATACCGGCCGCAAGTCGCTGTTCGTCAACGAGCACTTCACCCGCCGCATCGTCGAGCTCAGCCACGAGGAGAGCGACCACCTGCTCGGCTACCTGACCCGCTGGGCGACGAACACGCGCTTCACCGTTCGTTACCGCTGGCGGCAGGGCACGCTCGCCATGTGGGACAACCGCTGCACGCAGCACTTCGTGCTGAATGACTTCAACGAGGAGCGCATCATCCAGCGCGTCACCGTGATGGGCGACCAGGTCGAGGCGGCCGGCGAAGCCCGCTGGGAGCCCTACGTGCGAGCCCGCCACGCCGGCGCGACGAGCCGCTACGACCGGCAGCTCAACAAGTACCTGAAGCGCAAGGTCCAGTCGCTGGAGTCGAACGCGAAGAAGGAAGTCGCGCTGGAGATGTAGGGCGTGCGAGCACTCACCGCCCTGCTTCTCATCGTCGGCCCGGGCCTTGCGCAGGGCCAGTCCGCGGAACAGTGCGTCCCCGAGGGCGCGAACCCACCGATGCCGAAGAGCGCCCGCGCCTACGCGGCGATGTGCGAGCCGCACCTCGGCGTGGCGCCGACGGTCGACTGCAGCCAGGGGGCGCGCATCCGCATCCGGCAGGACGGCGAGGAGATCTTCGAGGACCCGGGGCTGCACCAATGCGACGACGGAAGTCTCCAGATCGGCGACTGCATGCCCGGCTCGAGCCTGCAACGCCACGCGGGCAGGAACGCGGACGGCTCGCCGCGTTCCGAGGTCGTCTGGGTGAGCTTCTGCCGCCACGACGGCCGTGACGACGTCTTCAACGTGGACATCGGCGACTCGGTCCAGATGATCGGCTACAACTATGAGACGGGCGCCACCTGCTTCTTCGAGTCCGGCGACAACAGCCCCTGGACCTCCGTCGGCGAGAACAACCGGCTGCTCGGCGTGCTGCCGGGCCCGGACGATCCGGAGTTCGACGACGCGTACATGCCGGCCGGAGACATCCAGTGCGTACGCTGCCACCAGGCGGACCCGTTCATCCACAACCCGTGGATCAAGTCCGCGCGGCTTCCCGAGAACCCGCGACGGCCCGTGGTCCCCGTCCTGCCGGGCCCAAACCCGCCCTACTACGTCGTGGGCGCGCCGGACTGGGACATGCGGACGATCCACATCGAGGGCAACGGCTGCCTCGGCTGCCACCGGATGGCCATGGAGACGCTGGAGGAGTTCACCGGCGACTTCTGGGATCCGAACGAGCACATGCCGCCGCACGACCCGGGCTCACTCGCGGCGGACCTCGAGGCGCTACGGCAGTGCTGGGAGGACGGTCCGGAGAACACGCCCGGCTGCGACTGGGTGATCCCGCCGGCCGGCGAATGCGCCGGGGGTGTCGTGGGGCCGGACTATCCGCACGCGGCGAAGGGCTTCAACCGCGGCCTTGAGAGCGCGCCGCACAGCTCAGGCAAGCGATGGATGTCGCGGGACCGGTGATTGTCGTACACCGCGTGCCTCACGGCGACGCGACCAGGATGCCGTCGAGGTCGAACCGGTCGAAATCGGACAGGTTGTACGTGAGAATCTGGTCGACACCTTCCTTGCGCGCACACTGGGCATGGAGAGCATCGTAGATTGCCCCGCTGCTCAGCCCCTGATTCGCGACCTGGCGTAGAGCCGCGCGGTAGTCGGCGGAGTCGAGCGGAATCACGGCCAGGCGGCCGAGCACGGTGCCTTCGATGAGCCGTCGCGCCTCGTCCGGCGAGATCCTCCGTTGCAGCGGCAGGGCCGTCAGCGTCGCGTAGGTTTCCGCCACCGCGTGCGTCGAGCAATAGCCCGTGTTCTCGCCATGCGAACAGCGCCGGAACTCGCGGAAGGCCGCTTCGTGGGCACCGAGTTGATCCACCAGGGCCGCGACGACCACCGATGTGTCGAACAGCGTGCGCACTCAGCCGATGTCGCGGGCGATGCGAGCGCTTCGTGCCTTGCGTTCGGCGCGGACGAACTCGCCGATGTCCACCGACGCGCGCGGGGACCCGTGATGGATCAGAATCCCCTGCTTGCGAACCAGGGCCGGCTCGACTTCGGTTCGGCGGAGGATGATCCCGTTCGGACCGGCTTCGATCGTGAGCTCACACCCGGGAGTCAGGTTGAACTGCTCTCTGAGGGCTTTCGGCACGACCAGCCTTCCCGCGCCGTCGATGGTAATGAGCATGGCGAGATGGTATTTCAGGTGGCAGACCTCGTCAATCCTCGGACATGCGGCCGCGGAGGCGTCGTCGCGGCGGAACTCTCTACTGAGATTGCTCGATGACCAGTAGCTGGTCGACCGCGACGTCTTCCCGCTCCGTCGTCGAGCCGTCGGGCCAGGTCACGACGACCGACTCGACGGTGGCGGCGTCGCCGAGACCAAAGTGCTGCCGGAAGTCGTCCTGGGACAGGTAGCTGGTGCCGCTGCGGATGTTGCGGATCTGGCTTCGCTCGCCAGCCGTCACCCGGATCACCGCGCCGATCGCGTCCGTGTTCCTGCCGGCGCCCTCCAGCCTGACCTGCAGCCAGTGGCCGCCGCCGGCCTCGTTGCGCAGCACCGTCGGTGAACCGTCGAGGTCGTTGATCACCAGGTCCACCCGGCCGTCGTTGTCGAGGTCGCCGATCGCCAGGCCGCGGCTGACCCGCTGTTCGAGGAAGGCCGGACCGCCGCGCTCCGCCACCTCTTCGAAGGTGCCGTCGCCCAGGTTGCGGTAGAGCAGCTTGCGCTGGCGGTACCCCGCCGAAGCGCCGAGCCGGGCACCGTCGAGCTGGGGGTACACATGGCCGTTCACCACGACCAGGTCCTCCCAGCCGTCGTTGTCGTAGTCGAAGAACGCGGTCCCCCAGCCGACGTAGGGCAGGCTCGACGCGCCCGTCCTCGAGCGGAAGGAGGCGTCGCTCGAGTATTCGCCTTCGTTGCGGTAAAGCGCGTTGTACTCCTCGGCGAAGTTGCTGACGAACAGGCTCAGCCGGCCGCTGCCGTCGTAGTCGCCGACCGCGACGCCCATGCCTCCCTGCTCGCCGCCGTCCTCGCTCACCGCGACGCCCATGAAGAAGCCCGACTCCTCGAAGGTGCCGTCCTTGCGGTTCATGTAGAGGTAGTTGGGGGTCGAGTCGTTAGCGACGTAGAGGTCGAGCCAGCCGTCGCCGTCCACATCGACCCAGGCGATGCCGAGGCCGAAGTAGCCGTCCGGATCGCGAACCCCGGCCTCCTCGCCGACCTCGGTGAAGGCGCCGTCCTCTTCCTGGCGGAACAGGAGGTCGGAGGTGCCCGGCAGGCCGCGCGGTCCGCACTGGACGGCGACGCCGCGGTACTCGCAGGTCTTGCCGCTGCCGAACTCCGGCAGGTTGTCGAGATCGAACTCCACGTAGCGGCTCACGAACAGGTCGAGATCGCCGTCGCGGTCGTAGTCGGCGAAGCCGCAGCCCGCCGACCAGCCCGAGGCCGCGACGCCGAGTTCCGTCGCCACGTCGGTGAACGTGCCCTCGCCCGAGTTGCGGTAGAGCCGGTTCCGGCCGATGCCGGTCACGTAGAGGTCCTGCCAGCCGTCGCCGTCGACGTCGGCGATGCACAGGCCCATTCCCCAGCCGGGGTGGGCGACGCCGGCCTCGGGGGCCACGTCCCTGAACGTGCCGTCGCCGAGGTTGCGGTAGAGCGCGCTGTCCGACGACTCCGGGTCGTTCGCGGTGTCGACCGTGAGGGAGTTGACGAAGTAGATGTCGAGCAGGCCGTCGCGGTCGAAGTCGAAGAGCCCGACGCCGCCGCTCATCGACTCGACGATGTACTTCTTCTCGGGCGCGGAGTTGTGGCGGAAGGTGATGCCGGTGGACTCGGTGACGTCGCGGAAGAGGGGCGCGTCGCCGGTGGGCTGGGCGCGCGCCGACATGGGCCAGACGAGGAGCACGATCGTGGCTGCCGCGGCGGGATTCCGGAGGCCGGCGCTGACGCGCCGGATGCCGGCGGGGGCGCCGGCGCACCCAGTGGCTGCCGGCCGAGTTCCTGGGGCGTCGGCGCACCCAGTGGCTACCGGTCGAGTTCCTTGTACGCGGGCTCCGTTCAAGGTTCGGTCCTTGAGCCGAGCGGCGGCTGGGCGCGCAGACGCTCGATGTGCTGTTCGATCGCGGCCTGGGCCTCGCGGGAGAACTGCAAGTGGCGCTCCGCCCCCTCGCGGTCGCCGAGGCGGGCAAGCGCGAGGCTGAGCTGGTAGTGCCCCTTGATCGACTGGGTCTCGACGGCGACCGCTCGAGTGAGCGCGTCCCGGGCCTCCTCGAAGCGACCTTCCTTCACGCGCGCGGTTCCGATCGTCACCAGCGCTGTCGGGTGATCGGGATTGACCGCCAGCGCCCGTTCCGCGAGTCCGGTCGCTTCTTCCAGGTCGCCGAGTCCCTCGACGGCCTCGGACAGGGCGGCCAGCGCCTCGACGTTGCCGGGCTCCAGCCGCAGCGCCGCGGCCAGGGCTTCCCGGGCCTCGTCGAAGCGGTCCACGCGGTTGAGGGCCAGCCCGAGGCCGATGTGGGTCAGGGCTCGACGCGGATCCAGGTCTGCCGCCTCGTGGAGTACCTCGGCCGCTTGCGCCATCTCGCCTACCTGCATGCGGGCCACGCCGAGCAGGTAGGCGTACTCCGCCTCTCCGGGGTGCATGCGAGCCAGCGGCTCGAGCGCCAGGATCGCCTGGATCGGGTTGCTCCGGGCGAGGGAGAAGCGAGCGTAGGCGTTGAGGACGTCCTCGGAGTTGGGGGCCAGGGAGATGGCCCGGCCGAGTGCTTCGGCGGCGGCTTCGGCTTGGTTGCGGCCGGCGAGGGTGCGGGCCTGGTCGAGGAGGTGGCGGACGGACTCGGTCGCGGCGGCTTCGGGCTGGGCTGTGAGAGCTGTTGTCGCAACGAGGAGCAGGAAGAGCGCCGAGCAGAAGAGAGGAGGCGGCCTTCGGCCGGCGCGCTTTCTGGCCGCCTTCGGCGGCAGCGGGTCAGAAGACCCGCGCACCCAGCGGACGAAGACGCGTGCACCCGGCGGGTCAGAGGACCCGCGCACCCAGCGGAAGTTCACTGGTCGGACCTTCCCTTGAGTCGCTGGAAGATCTCGAATTGCTCTCGGGCCTTCTCGCGGTCTCCGAGCTTCTGGTAGGCCAGGCCGAGCTGGTTGCGGATGTTGGGATCTTCCGGCGCCAGTTCCGCGGCCGCGAGCAACTGCGCGGCGGCCTCGTCGACCCGGCCGTCCTCGAGCAGGATCTTGCCGCGGAGGTAGCGGGCGTCGGCGAAGTCGGGTTCGGCGTCGAGGACGAGTTCCACTTCGCGCAACGCGGCCTGGGGCTGGTTGTCGAGCTCCAGCACGGTGGCCAGCACGTAGCGCGACTGGTGGTCGGCGGGATGGGAGGCCAGTTCGGCGCGCAGCGCGGCGCCGGCTTCCTCGAGGCGGCCCTGGCGGAGATAGATGTTGCCGAGCGTGGCCTGCGCCTCGGCGACGCCGGGCCGAAGTTCGATGGCGCGCTCCAGGTGCTCCACCGCCGCGTCGAAGTCGCCTTCCTGGGCCGCCGCCTGGCCGAGCAGCACGTTGAGTTCGGGCCAGTCGGCGTGCTCGTCGAGCAGGCGGTCGAAAATCGGTTGCGCCTCGACGCTCCGGCCGCTCCGGACAAGGGCCAGGCCGTAGGCGTACTGAAGCGAACGGTCGGCCGCGCGGGCCGGATCGGTAGCCAGGAGCTCCGCCGCGCGATCGTAGGCCTCGGCATTGAGCCAAGCCAGCGCGAGCATCCGTCGCAGCGCGGGGTCGTCTGGCTGGAGCTCCAGCGCCGCAGACAGCGGCGAGGTCGCCTGCTCGAACTGCCCGGCGTTGAAGCGGGCGACGCCCAGCGAGTACTGGACCCTCGGGAAGGCCGGATCGACCGAGGCGGCCTGCTCGAAATGACCCGCGGCCCGGGTGAAGCGCCGGGCCTGGGTCGCCATCACGCCGAGATTGAACGAGGCGCGGGCGAGAGTCGTTCGCGCCGTTCGCACGAGTTGTGCCCGAACCTCCGGCGACAGGCCGGAAACCGGCGTCTCGCTGAAGACGGACAAGCCGACGACCCCGGCCGACGGTTCCTTGCCGTGGCCGTCCAGGTAGTTCGACATGCGGTCGCGCGAGGTCTGGGCCAGGGCCACCGAGAAGCGCTCGGCGCCCTCGAAGTGAGGCAGCGCCCGCGCCTCGTCGCCGGTGCGGCGGAGCGCTAGGGCGAGCTGGTAGTGGAGGCTCTCCATCTGGTTGGCGTTGAACGAGCTCCCGTACCCGCCTTCCGCCAGATCGATGGCGCGCTCGAGCGCGGTCGCTGCTTCCGCCGGCCGATCGAGTCCGAGCAGAGCGCGGCCCAGATGATGCAGGGCGTTGGGTCGGGTGGACTGAGACTCCACCGCGATCTCCAGCGAGGCCAGCGCCTCCTCGAAGCGCCGGGCATCGACCAGCACCATTCCCAGGTAGAGGTGGTTCACCGGATCCTCGGGCGAGATGCGGCGTTCCTCCTTGAACTGGTCGATGGCCTCCTCGACGGCGCCCCGGCCCCGGTCGAGGAGCTCCACGGTCCCCAGGTAGAAGCGGGCCCGCGGCACCCGCGGGTCGTCCTCGATGGCCCGCTCGAGCGCCTCGCGGGCCTTCCCGTACTCCCCGTAGTCGCGGTAGGTCCGGCCGATCAGAATCCAGGTCTGCGGAATCGGACGCTCCGCGGCCACGTCCCGGAAGAGCTTCTCGGCGGCCTCCGGACGCTCCAGGCGGAGGTAGCCGCTGGCGAGCGCGAAGCGGGTCTCCACGTCTTCCGGCGTGGACTCGACGGCCCGCTCCAACTGCTGCACCGCCATCTCCGGCTGTCCGCTCGCGTTGAAGGCCCGGGCGAGGAGCCGCACGGCGCGACCGTCTCCCGAACTGCGCGCCAGCAGACGCCGGAGGTGGTCCGCCGCGCCGTCGGGATCGCCGCGCTCGAGCGCGAGTTCGGCGAGGGCGAGCAGCGGGCGGCGCGCTTCGAGGGCGGAGACGAGGGCCCGTTCGTAGGCGGTCTCCGCCTCGGCCGGGGCGCCGTTGGCGCGGTGCAGGTCACCGAGCAGCAGCCAGCCTTCGAGCAGCGCTTCCCGGTACCAGCTCTCGGCCGCCTGCGGTTCGTCGCGGCGGAGCGAGGTCTCGGCCTCCGACAGGGCGCGCTGCATGGCGGCCTCGGGCGGCTCTTCCTGGGCCGGCGTCGACGCCGGCGTCGTAACGGCAAGGACCAGGGCCAGGCCGCCAAAGAGGAGCTGGCCTAACGGCCGGCGCATCTTTCCCGCCGCCTCCGGCGCAAGTTCACCGGGGGTCAGAAAACCCCCGGCTACGGACCCGCGCACCCAGCAGACGCAGCCAGTTCGGCGGTGCACCGAACTCAACGTCCGTTCCCGGCCCCTTCGCCCACGGCCAGGGTGGTCGAGACGAACGCGGTCTCGCGCGTAGCGTCGTCCCGCACGCCGACCGCGACCAGGTTCAGGCCGTCCGGAATGTCGATGTTGAAGACCAGGTCCAGAAGACGCGTGTCGCGATCCGGGGGCGCTTCCACCAGGAAGGTCTTGTCTTCTCTCACTACCTTCGAGGTCTGGGCGTGGCGGCTGGCGACCTCCACCCTGATCTGCGCCATCTCCTTGCCCTCGAACGGCAGGAAGGCGACTCCCGCGGCCGGCACCATGACGTGGAGCGGCAGTCGTCGCTTGCCGCCGCCGGCCGCGCGAACGCGGCCCGCGCCCAGCCGCACGCCGAGCGGGTTCTCGACCAGGCCGAGATAAAGCGCGCCGTCGAGCTGCTCGCTCATCCGCTGGTCGGAACTCTTGTCTCGGTAGCCGCGACGATGACGGACCTGTACGTTCCGGCCGCGGACCCGTACGCGGATCTGATGCTCGCCGCGGTCGCCGCCGTGGGGCGGGCGGTAGGCGAGGGAGTAGTAGCTCGCCATCTCGCTGGCGATCTGCTCGAGTTCGTCGCCGAACTGGTTGCGGTTGAAGATGGCGCGGCCGCCGGTCTCGTCGGCGAGCACGGCCATGCCGTCGCGTTCGGCCTCGCGAACCGAACTGTTGAAGGGGTTCGCCCCCTGGAAGTCGATCGAGGACTGCTCCGCCGCGCTCAGGAACGCCGGGCGGAGGCCGCTGGTCTGGAGCGAGTAGACCGTGACGCGGTTCGCGTTGGCGTGACGGGTGAGCTCGTGAAAACCGGTGGACAGCTCCGCCACCGGCGACTGCGAGCGGAACCGGTCGCCGGCGGGACACAGGCCGGTGATGAAGTCCCGCAGGTCGCTGCCGGGAGTCCGTTCGAGGGAGTCGCTGATGTAGAGCAGCGTCTTGACGCCGGGCAGCGCGGCCAGGAAGCGGACGGTCGTCGTCAGGTGATCGAGCGTGGCGCCGATCCGGTCGCGGCCGATGTGGGCGGCGTTCTCGACCTCGGGCAGCGCCTGGCGCACGAACGTTCCGCAGGGCGCCGGCGCCGAGTTCCGGCGGCTGCTGCCCGCGGAAGCGAGCGTCCTCGCGTCCTGCCAGAGCTGGTTCAACCGCCGTATCGCGAGCCGCTTCGCCTGCTGCGACTGGCCGCCCATTCCCGGCGAGGCCGCGATGCGCTCGAGCGCCGCGTCCAGGTCCTCGCGGCTGGAGCCGAAGTAGGCCTCGGTGACGAGGTCGCGGTCCTGGCGGAAGATGAGAACACGTTCGGCCGGGAACGTCTCCTCGTCGAGGAACGCTCTCAGGTCCTCGATCGCCTGCTTGCGGCTGGCCGGACCGAGATGGAGCTCGTCGAAGTAGAGGACGAGATGCGCGGGTTCGGCCGTCCCGCCCGTCGATGCCGGTTCCGCCGCGGACGCCGGCTCACCGGGCTCTCCGACCGGACCGGCGGCGACGGCATCCGTGACCTCGCTGAAGAAGTCGATCGTCACCGGTTCGCCGTCCTCCCGCACCTCGAAGTCGTCCGGAC
Source organism: Candidatus Multivorans sp. (assembly GCA_965220845.1). Lineage (GTDB taxonomy): Bacteria > Acidobacteriota > Thermoanaerobaculia > Multivoradales > Multivoraceae > Multivorans. Next base: position 26,288 of record CBDCRA010000005.1, on the reverse strand, counting down.
CCAGGCCGGTCACCGGACGGCCGCGCCTGTCGCTGACCCACACTTCGACGTTGACGAGCTGAACGTCGACGACTTCGCTGAAAGACGGCGGCTCGGCGTCCTGCGCCTGGGCGAAGGCTGGCCCCAGCACCGAGAACGCCATCGCCGGCAACGCGGACCAGCAACCCGGGGGTCGGCGCCGCGGCCGCGCTGCGCAGGCGCGCGGGGGGCCGGCAGGAGCGCGGCCTGAACTTCTCAACATCATCACGTCAGTCTACTTTCGCTGTCAGGTGAGTAGTGGTCCGGCTGCGTGTCTTCGAAGCGGCGGAGCACGCCGAAGCAGAGAGCCAGGAGAACGAGGCCGCCGACCGGAGCGACGAAGCCGGCCGCCAGCCGGTCAGGCCCTCCGGCGAGCTGCGCCGTCAGCCAGGGCAGCACCGCGCCGCCGGTGCCGGCGACGGCGAACACCCAGCCGGTGCCGCGAGAGCGGGTCGCGGCGGTGAGATCGGCGAGGAACGACAGGGCCAGGGGAAAGAGAGGCGCCAGCCCTGCGCCGGTTGCGGCGGCGGAAACCGCGATCCCGGCAGCCGTCCGGGCCACCATGAGTCCGATCAGCCCGGCGGCCGCCAGGAGAATGCCGGCCGCGAACAGGGTGGGTTCGGTCATCCGGCGAAGCAGGAGCGGCGCCAGTGCCCGGCTCGCCAGCAGCGCCGCCCAGAACCCCGATCCGACCAGGAGGGACGAGGCGGCGGGCGAGGTCTGGATCTGATCGGCCAGGCTGACCAGCCAGCCGCCGACCGAGGTCTCGATGCCGACGTAGAGGAACATGATCCCGGCGATCGCGAGGAGGGCGGCCAGCCGTCGCCGGCCTGCCGACCGCCGGGACTCGGGGGCCTCGGCAGGGATGTCCCTGCCCGGTGCCTCGCCCCGCATGGCCACGAGGGAGAGCAGGATCACTCCGCCGAACACCGCCAGGACAACCAGCACCGCGTCGCTGGACATTCCCCGCGGCCGCGCGGCGAAGAGCAGGGGGCACGTGACCGCGCCGACGCCCCAGACCAGGTTGAGCGACGACAGCGCCGCACCGCGCCGGGCCGGCTGGGCGTGGGCCACCCACAGGTTGGTAGACGGAATCGCCAGCCCCAGGCCCAGGCCCATCGCGGCCACCGGGACCAGGGCGACCGGCCAGTCGGCAATCGCCAGCAGCGCCAGCCCGAGAGCGATCAACAGGTAGCCGACCAACAGGCTGAGGCCGAGTCGATAACTCGAGACGAGCGAGCCAACGGCGCTGGCCAGGAACTGGGCTACGAAGAGGGACCTGAGCTCCTCGACCGGCAGGCGCCACTCTCCGGCCAGTTCGGGCAGCAGCGGGCCCAGCAGCACCGTGGCCACTCCGGTGGCGAAGAAGCCCACGTAGAGCGGCACGGTGCGCCCGGCAGCCACCCCCGGGGGGGTCGACCCGGCCCTGACTTCAGCCACCGCCCCGTGCCGGACCGGTCGAATCCCGAACGACCAGTTCCGGTTCGATCGTGATCGCGGGGGGCGACTCATCGCCCGGAGCGGCCAGCTTGCGCAGCAACTCGGCGGCCGCCCGCCGGCCCATCTCGTGCAGAGGCTGACGTACGGTGGTCAGGCTCGGGTTCTGAAAGGCCGCGCTCAGGATGTCGTCGAAGCCGACGACCGAGACCTCGTCGGGAATGCGCAGGCCGCTCTCGCTGAGCGCGCGCATCGCGCCGATCGCCGAGATGTCGTTGAACGCGAACAACGCCGTGAACGGCGCCCCCGTCTCGAGCAGCTTCCGGCCGAAGACGTCGCCCTCGCGATAGCCCTCTTCGGGTGAGAACTCTCCGCCGGCCGGTTCTCCGGAGAGCTGGAGGGTCAGCCGCGGGTCGATCTCAAGACCCAGATCGGCCGAGGCCCTGACAATCGCCTGCCACCGCGATTCGGTGTCCGCCGAGTGCACGTGGCCCTTGAAGAAGGCGATGCGGCGGTGGCCGAGTTCGGCGAGGTGGGCCAGCGCCAGCCGAGCCGCCATCCCGTGGTCGATCACTACGTTGGTCACGCCCTCGATCTCGCGGTGGCCCGCCACCGCGACCGCCGGCAGGGCCAGAGCGTTCTCGATCGGCGTGTTGACCAGGATCAGCCCCTCGACCGAGCGCTCCGTGAGGAGCTGCAAGTAATCGTCGAAGAGGTCGGGCTTCGAGTGGTGGCCGGCGACCAGGTAGAAGTAGCCCTCCTGCAGGAGCTGGTCCTCGATGCCGCCGAGGATGCCGGCCGCGTAGCCCTCGCTGATCTCCGGCAGGAGGACGCCGACCGCAAAGGTGCGCTGGCGGCGAAGCGACCGGGCGATGAAGTTCGGGCGGTAGCCGAGCTCTTCCGCAGCCGCGCGGACTCTCTCCTGGGTTTCCGGCGGGATCCCCTTGGCGGCCGGCGAGCGGTTCATCACCAGGGAAACCGTGGTCGGCGACAGGCCGAGATGGGCCGCCACGTCCTTGAGCCGGACCGGTTTTCCGGTGTTCGGCTCGCCCCGAGGGGGGCTGGTTCCTCTGGTGGCGCTCATCTTCCTCACGGCCGGATCCAAAAAAGTGGGTGAACTTCACAGGATCTTGACAACCCTACGCGGCGTGTGCAGACTCAGGCTAGCATGCTAAAACGATTTAGCCCGACCCTTCCGTCTGCAGCGGCAGGAAGCCGGGCCCTTTTCACGGCTACCGGCTAAATCGGTTTACCCGTCAAGGAGGTACGAAGCCATGGCACGAAGACTCGCTCTCATCCTCATCCTCGCGCTGCTCGCGGCGCCCCTCGCGGCGCAGCGCTTCACGGCCAGCATCCGCGGCACCGTCACCGACCCGAACGGCGACGCCCTGCCCGGCGCCACGGTGAACCTGGAGGGGACCGAAACCGGTCTGAACCGGACGACGTTCACGAACGCGGCCGGCATCTACACCTTCGGCGACCTGCCGGTCGGCGCCTACGAAGTCACGTTCACGCTCGACGGCTTCAAGTCCTCCGTGGTCAGCGCCCTCGAATTGAACGTCGCCGACGTCCGCGAGGTGAACGCGGCGCTTGAACTGGGCGACGTCTCGGACACGATCACGGTCGAAGCCGAGGCCATCCCGGTCGAGACGATGAGCGGCGAGGTCTCCGGTCTGATGACCGGCGAGCAGATTCGCGAGTTGCCGCTCAACGGCCGCAACTTCGTCCAGTTGACTCTCCTGCAGCCGGGCGTGAGCTCGCCCGAAGGCTTCGACACGAAGAATAAGGGCCTGCTGGCCGGCGTCGACCTGTCGATCAGCGGCAGTGGCACGACCGGCAACCTCTGGACGATCGACGGCGCGAACAACAACGACGTCGGCTCGAACCGCACGATCCTGATCTACCCCTCGGTCGACGCCATCGAGGAGTTCAAGATCCACCGGAACAGCTACAGCCCCGAGTTCGGCGGCGCGGCCGGCGGCCAGATCAACATCGTGACGCGCGGCGGCACGAACGAGTTCCGGGGCAGCGCCTACACGTTCATGCGGGACGACTCCTGGAACGAGACGAACTACTTCCTGGAGCAGGCCGGGCTGGACACCGAGCCGCTCGACCGCCAGGACTACGGCTTCACCCTCGGCGGCCCGATTCAGCAGGACAAGCTGCACTTCTTCCTTTCCGGCGAGTGGAACCAGGAAGAGCGCGGCATTGCCCGCACGGGCTTCGTCCCCACCGCGGCTGAGCGGGCGGGCGACTTCAGCGGTCCGTCGATTCCAGGGTGCACCCCGGCGATCCCGACCGACCCGACCACCGGCCAGCCCTTCCCGGGCAACGTGATTCCCTCGGACCGGATCAACGCCGGCGGCCAGGGCATGCTGAATCTCTACCCCCTTCCCAACGTGACGCCCACGGGCGGCAGTTGCAACAACTGGGTCGAGGCGGTGGTCACGCCGATCGACTGGGACCAGGCGAACCTGCGGCTCGACTACGACGCCACCGACCGCACCCGGCTGATGCTCCGCTACACCCGGGACAACTGGGTGAACGGCGCTCCGAACGCCGGTGAAGCGAACGGCCTGTGGGGCGACGACCCCTACCCCGCCGTCGACACGAACTGGGATCAGCCCGGCCACTCCCTGGTGGCGCAGCTCAGCCAGACGATCGGCGACGACAGCGTCAACACGGTCACCTTCTCCTACTCGGGCAACGAGATCAGCCTCAACCGGGGCGGCACGAACCCCGGGCTGAACAGCCAGATCAACGCGGCGATCCCCGCGATCTTCGACGGCAAGACGGGCGGCGCGGACCGTAGCCACCCGGTGTTCTGGGGCGCCGCCGGCTACGGAGCGCTGTGGAACATCGCGCCCTGGGAGAACAAGCAGGACCTGATGGTGCTCAAGGACGACTACTCGCAAGTCTTCGGCAAGCACTGGCTCAAGGTGGGCGCCCTCTACAGCGAGAACAAGAAGAAGGAGTACATCGGCGGCAGTTCGGCGTCCGAGACGCCTCAGTTCTGGGGTCCGAGCACCGGCCACAACGGCTGGGGCGCCAACACCGGCAACATCCTGGCCGACTTCCTGCTCCAGGACATGACCTTCGGCTACGCGGAAAACTCGCACCAGCCGACGCCGGAACTGAACTGGGAGGACATCGAGTTCTACGTCGCCGACTCCTGGCAGGCGAACCCCCGCCTCAACATCGACTACGGGATCCGCTACTCGAACTACAAGTGGCCCTACGCCAGCGACGACCTGCTCACGACATTCGATCCGCGAGCGTTCGATCCCGCCCTGGGCGGCGACCCGTGCAACGGTCTGCTCCAGGTGCCGGGAACGGACCCCTGCGGCGACGCGGGCCTGCTGGGCGGCTCTACCGGGCCGGGCCGCGGGCTGGTGGACAGCGACACGGACAACTTCGCGCCGCGCCTCGGCCTGGCCTACGACCTGTTCGGTAACGGCCGGAGCGTGGTCCGCGCCGGCTTCGGCCAGTTCTTCCAGCGTGACCGCGTGAACATCCAGCTCGAGTTCGCGGGCAATCCGCCCTTCCGCTCCAGCCTGAACGGCATCCGCAAGCTGGACGAAGCGCCGGAGCCGTGCCTCGAATGCGGCCTCGGAAGACCGCAGACGGGCATCGACCCGAACTTCCAGACGCCGTACAACCTGCAGTTCAACGTGGCCTGGGAGCAGCGGCTCGGCCGGAGCAGCACGATCGAGATCGCCTACGTCGGCACCCGCGGACGCCACATCACGCGGCGCTCCGACATCAACCAGGTGGCCTCGGGCGACAACAACGGCAACGGCATCCCGGACCGGCTCGAGTACGTCACCGCCCCGGAGGGTGACGGCGGCGCCGGCGTTCGTGGCGCCCTGCGACCGTACTCGGTCTTCGGCGACGGCAACATCCTGTTCTGGGAGTCGAACGGCATCTCCGAGTACGACGGTCTGCAGATGCAGTACGTGCACCGTTACGGTACGGGCTCGCAGTTCCAGGCCTCCTACACGCTCTCGAGCTTCAAGGCCAACGATCCGCTGAACGACGCGGGCGCCGGCGCCTTCGCCGGTCAGATCACGGACCGCGAGAACCCCGATCTCGATTTCGGCTACGCGGGCCTGCACCGGGATCACGTGTTCAACGCGAACGTGCTCCACAACCTGCCGACGCTCGAGAACCAGGGCGGCTTCGTTCGTGCCCTGTTCGGGGCCTGGCAGTTCGGCGGCATCGTCCAGTACTCGTCCGGGCAGGCCCTGACGGTGCGGACCGGCAGCTTGACGGGTGTCAACGGCGCCGGCGGCACCGGCTACACCGAGAACATGCGGCCGCTCCTCACGGGCGCCTCCTGCGGCGGCAGCGGCCTGCAGGTGATCAACCCCGACGCCTTCACGCTGGTCGGCTGGCAGCTCGGCACGCTGAGCGCTACCCGGCCCGGCGTATGCGAAGGGGCGGATTTCTTCCAGGTCGACTTCTCGCTGACCAAGAACATCCGCATCACCGACCGCATGACGGGCCAGTTCCGCTTCGAGGTCTTCAACGTGACGAACCGCGACAACTTCGTCGGCATCAACACGGTGATGAACCCGAGCAGCGTCACCTACGACAGCGACGTGGCCACTGAGCGGCGCGCGATCACCGGCTACACCCTGCCGAACAACTTCGGCCAGGCCCAGGCCGCTCGCGATCCGAGGCAGATTCAGCTCGGCTTCAAGCTGTTGTTCTAGGAACAACTTCACCCCCAACGCAGAGCAGCCGAACGTGGTCCGACGCCTACGCGCCGCGCCGGCTGCTCTGCTCGCGGTCTCTCTGGCGGCCTGCTGCGCCGTACCCGGATCGGCGCAGCAGGTCCCTGATGTCCGCGCCGACTTCTGGCCCGAGCTGACTCCGCCGCTTCCGGCCGATCCGGAGCTCGGAGCGCGAGTCGACGATCTGCTCGAGCGGATGACCATCCGCGAGAAGGTCGGCCAGATCATCCAGGCGGAAATCCGCTCGGTCACGCCGCGGGACGTGCGGAGGTTCGACCTCGGCTCGGTCCTGAACGGCGGCGGCTCGTTCCCCGGCAACGACAAGCACGCCGCGCCGGAGGACTGGCTGGCGCTGGCCGACGCGTTCCACGAAGCCTCCACCGACACCTCGGACGGCGGCATCGGCATTCCGGTGATCTGGGGCGTGGACGCGGTGCACGGCCACAACAACGTGATCGGCGCGACGATCTTCCCGCACAACATCGGGCTCGGCGCGGCCCGGAATCCGGAGCTGATCCGCCGCATCGGCGAGATCACGGCCCGCGAGGTCCGCGCCACCGGCCTCGACTGGAACTTCGGGCCGACCGTCGCCGTGGCCCGGGACGATCGCTGGGGCCGTACGTACGAGAGCTACTCGGAAGACCCCGAGATCGTCGTCGAGTATGCGCGCGCCCTGGTCGAAGGCCTCCAGGGCGCCGTCGGCAGCCCGGACTTCCTGGGCGAGGAGCGGGTGATCGCCACTGCGAAGCACTTCCTGGGCGACGGCGGCACCTTCGAGGGCGTTGACCAGGGAGACACGCGGGCGAGCGAGGAGGAACTCCGCGACATCCACAACCCGCCCTACGTCGCCGCGCTCGACGCCGGCGCCCAGGCGGTCATGGCCTCGTTCAGCAGTTGGCACGGCCGGAAGATGCACGGCCACGCCGGGCTGCTCACGGACGTGCTGAAGGGCCGGATGGCGTTCGACGGCCTCGTCGTCGGCGACTGGAACGGCCACGGCCAGTTGCCCGGCTGCAGCAACGACGACTGCGCCGACACGATTCGGGCCGGCCTCGATCTGTTCATGGTCCCGGAAGACTGGAGGGCGCTCCACCGGAACACGCTCCGGCAAGTGCGTTCCGGCGCGATTTCCGAGGCAAGGCTCGACGACGCGGTGCGGCGCATCCTGAGAGTGAAGATCCGCGCCGGCCTGTTCGACAGCGGCCCGCCCTCGGAACGGGCCCTCGGCGGACGCTTCGAGCTGCTGGGCGAAGCCTCGCATCGCGAGGTGGCCCGGCAGGCGGTGCGGGAGTCCCTCGTCCTGCTGAAGAACAACGACGGCCTCCTGCCCCTCGCTCCGACCTCGCTCGTGCTGGTCGCCGGACCCGCGGCCGACGACATCGGCCGGCAGAGCGGCGGCTGGACGCTGACCTGGCAGGGCACGGAGAACACGAACGACGACTTCCCCGGCGCCACGTCCATCTGGACCGGCATCGAGCGGGCCGTCGAGGCGGCGGGCGGCAGGGCCGTCCTCTGCCAGGGATGCGCGTACAGCGGCGAACTGCCGGACGCGGCCATCTACGTGACCGGCGAGACGCCCTACGCCGAGAGCCAGGGCGACGTGTCGAGCCTCGAGTTCAGCCCGGGCGACAAGTCGGACGTCGAACTGATGGGCCGGCTCCGGGCCGCCGGCATTCCGGTCGTCACGATCTTCCTGTCCGGGCGTGCGCTGTGGACGAACCCGGAGATCAACGCATCGGACGCCTTCGTCGCCGCCTGGCTGCCGGGCTCCGAGGGCGGCGGCGTGGCCGACGTCATCTTCGGCGCGGCCGGCGGCGGAACGGCCCACGACTTCAAGGGCAAGCTCTCCTTCTCCTGGCCGCGTTCGCTGGACCAGACGGTCCTCAACGTCGGCGATCCGGACTACGACCCGCTCTTCCCCTACGGCTACGGCCTGACCTACGCCGACGAGGGCGACCTCCCCGAGCTGGACGAGACGCGGCCGGCCGGACCGACGCCGGTTCGTACGACGGACGCCGGCGGGTCGGCCGACCGCGTTCTCTTCGAAGGACGGACGGCGGAAGGGTGGCAGTTCTACCTGGGCGACGAGGCGGACTGGCGGGTCTCCGCCCCCGACGGCCGCGGCCAGACCCGCCGCCGCGTGTCCGGCGTCGTCCTCTCGGCCGTCGACCGCAACGTCCAGGAAGATGCGAGGAGAGCACAGTGGCGGGGCCGCAACGAGGCCCAGATCTACCTCCAGTCGAGTCCCATCGACCTGCGCGCCGAAACGGCTGCCGGCATGACTCTCGAGATCGACTTCCTGGTGGAGCAGGCGCCCGCCGGCAGAGTCCAGATGCGGATGGACTGCGGCTTCCCCTGTACCGGCGGTCTCCTCGTCACGCCCATCTTCTCGGGCGTTCCCGAAGGAACATGGGACACTCTGCAGATTCCCCTCCGCTGCTTCGAGGCTTCCGGCGCCGAAATGGACCGCATCGACACGCCCTTCCTGATCACGACGGACGGGCCGTTCACCCTTCGTTTCTCACGCATCGCGATCGCGCCCGCCGATCCCGCCGCGCTGACGGCGGGTTGCTGAGCGAGGAGGACACGCCATGCTGACGGCGAAGATCACGACCCTCGACTGGACCGTCGTCGCCCTCTACTTCGCCGGCGTCTTCGCCATCGCGCTCTGGGCCATCCGGCGGGTCCGGCACGGCGAACGCACCTCGTCGAGCTACTTCCTCGCCGGCCGCAACGTCGGCTGGTTCGTCGTCGGCGCTTCCCTCTTCGCCTCGAACATCGGCTCGGAGCACCTCGTCGGCCTGGCCGGCACCGGCGCCCAGAGCGGCCTCGTTCTCGGCCAGTTCGAGCTCCAGGCCTCGCTGATCCTGCTCATCCTCGGCTGGCTGTTCGTGCCGTTCTACGTCAAGAGCGGCATCTTCACGATGCCCGAGTTCCTCGAGCGGCGCTACTCGCCCGCGGCCCGCTGGTACCTCTCGGTGATCTCGGTCATCGGCTACGTCCTGACCAAGATCTCGGTGACGATCTACGCCGGCGGCGTCGTCTTCGAGACCCTGATGGGCATCAACTTCTGGACGGGCGCCCTGGTGGTCGTCGTGATCACGGGCGTCTACACAGTGCTCGGCGGTCTCCGCGCCGTCGTCTACACCGACCTGCTGCAGGCCATCGTCCTGATCGTCGGCGCTTCCACGGTGACGATCCTCGGCCTCGCCGAACTCGGCGGCTGGCGGGTCATGGTCGAAACCGCCGGTCCAGGCTTCTTCGACATGTGGAAGCCGATGTCCGACCCGGACTTCCCGTGGACCGGCATCGCCTTCGGCGCGCCGATCATCGCGGTCTGGTACTGGTGCACCGACCAATTCATCGTCCAGCGAGCTCTGTCAGCCCGAGGCATCGACGACGCCCGGCGCGGCACGATCTTCGCCGGCTTCCTCAAGCAGTTGCCGCTCTTCCTGTTCGTCGTGCCCGGCGTGATCGCCTACTGCCTGGCCGAGTCCGGGAAGCTCGAACTCGCCTCCTCCGACCAGGCGCTGCCGGCCCTCGTCGTGGCGCTTCTGCCGGCGGGCTTCCGCGGACTCGTCGTCGCGGGACTGCTGGCGGCGCTGATGAGCAGCCTCTCCTCCGTCTTCAACTCCTGCTCGACGCTGATCACGATCGACATCTACAAGAAGCTCCACCCCGGCGTCTCGGAGCGACGCCTGGTCCTCGTCGGGCAGACGGCGACGATCGGCCTGGTGGGCCTGGGCCTGCTCTGGATCCCGCTGATGCAGAACATCTCCGGCACGCTCTACCAGTACCTCCAGAGCGTCCAGGGGTACATTTCCCCGCCGGTCACCGCGGTGTTCCTGCTGGGGCTGTTCTGGAAGCGCCTCAACGCCCAGGGCGCGATCGCGTCACTCGCCGTCGGCTTCGTCCTGGGAATGGGCCGGCTCGTCGCGGAGCTGAACAAGGAGAGCCTGAGCGGCTTCCTCTACACCTTCGCCGACATCAACTTCATGCACGTCGCGATCTTCCTGTTCCTGATCTGCGCCGCCGTGCTGGTGGCCGTCAGCCTCTGGTTCCCGCCGCCCTCCGAGCAGCGCGTCGCCGGCCTGACCTGGAGCCGGGCCGGCAACGCCGACCTCCTGGCCGAATCCGACCCGGCGAAGCGCCGGCTGGACCGGACGCTGTCGGTCGTCCTGGTGCTGATCGTCGCCGCCGTGATGGTCTACTTCTCGGGCTAGTAGCGCCTCGAGTCCAGCAGGGTCTCCATCATCCGGTGCGCCGTTTCGGCACCGCTGTTCTGGTTCTGGCCCGTCACCAGACGGCCGTCGACGACGACGCGGCTCGCGAGCATGTCGCGAAACCTGGTCTCGCTCTCGAACAGGGCTCCGGCGGCCCGCAGGTCACGCTCCGGGTGCATCGGCGTGAAGGTGATGCCGAGCTCCTCGATCTGCTTGTCCGAAACGGCCGAGACGCGACGCCCCCGCACCAGTGGTTCTCCGGCCGGAGTCATCGCCTGGAGCAGTCCCAGGGGACCGTGGCACACGCCGCCGACCACGGCTTCACGGGCGTACGCCTTGCTGACCTTCCTGCCCAGGTCATCCGACTGGCCGAAGTCGTACGCCGCGCCCCAACCGCCGGCGAGAAAGACGATGTCGTAGGCGCTCGCGTCGACGTCGTCGATCGCCAGCGAGTCCTCGACCTTGGATCGAAACTCGGTGTCACGGAGGTAGCGTTTGTCCGCCGCGGTGGCGACCGGCCACCGAACGGACTGGCGCTCGACCGGGATCGCGCCGCCCTGGATACTCGCCACGTCGACCGCCATTCCGGCCTCCGTGAACGCGTAGTAGGGCACCGTCATCTCCGAGGCCCAGACACCGGTCGCCTTGCCCGAGTCGCCCAGCGTGTCGTGGCTGGTCGTCACGATGAGAGCGCGTTTGCCGGCGAGATCGATCGCCGGAATCTCGTAGTGGGCGTGAAGGCCGAGGCCGACGAGCACTCTCGGCAGTCCCAGCCAGACGGCGGCCGCCAGAACGACGACGGCCAGCCCGAGTCCGGTCCATAGCCTGGTCTTCATGAAGGTCTCCTTTGCGCGGTCGGTGAAGTAGTTGATCGCAAGCTGTCGGGCCGGTGAATAGAAGGCCGGGACTTCGAGCACGCCCACGCGCTCCGCGTAGGCCTCGTAGTCCGCCAGCATCCCGGCGAACCGCTCCGGCTGTTCGGCGGCCAGGTCGCGGGTCTCGCCCGGGTCCTCCGCGAGGTTGAAGAGGCGCCAATGGCCGTCGCCGACCGGAGCGCCGACGCGGACGAGCTTGTGGTCGCCCTTGAAGACGCCCTTGTGGCCCGCGGTCTCGAAGCCGACGGCGTCGGGCGGCGGATGGATCCGGGCTGACGGATCGCGCAGCGCCGGAGCAAGGCTGCGGCCATCGATGGGATGCGCGCCGGACGGAGTGTCGTCCCCCGTTCCGGTGAGTTCGAGGATCGTGGGGACGAGATCCGTCACGAAGGAGAAAGCCGGGGCGACTCCTCGCGCCTCGATGCCAGGCCCGGCGAGGATCAACGGGACGCGAATCCCGCCCTCGCCGCCGTGGAACTTGTAGTACGCGAGCGGAGCGGCCGCAGCCCGCGCGAAGTGCGGGCCGATGATCGCGTAGCTCCCCTTCTCGCCGAGCGTCTCGAGATCGCGGCGGTAGCCGACACGCTCCGCCCAGCGCGCGAACTGACCGCTCTGGGCCGGGTCGCCGGCCTCCGGACCGTTGTCGGACAGCACGACGAAAACGGTGTTCTCCAGGAGCCCTTCCTCCCCGAGGTACTCGACGAGTCGACCGAAGTGGTGGTCCATCGCTTCGAGCATCGCCGCGTTGACCGCCATGTTCTTCGCGGCGAACGCCTTCTCCTCCGGCGAGAGAGCATCCCAGTCCGCCTGTTCGGGGATGGTCGACGGCGCGGCTCCGGGGGGAAAGACACCGGCTTCGACGGCGCGGCGATGACGCTCTCGCCTCAGCGCGTCCCATCCTTCGTCGTAGACGCCCTCGTATCCCTCGATGAACTCCCGCGGCGCCTGAACCGGCAGGTGGACCGCCTGGAAGGCGAGGTAGGCGAAGAAGGGCTGTGGCACCCCACCCGCGGCCCGGTCCATGTGGATGAACTCGACGAGCTTGTCCACGAGGTGCTCCGACGAATAGAAATCGTCCGGCAGATCGGTCGGCTCGCCGTCGGCGAACCAGGGAGGCTCGCCGTAGATGGGCAGGTAGGGCTTCTTCTCGAAGTTGTCGGCGCCGGTGGCGTCAAGCGCGAACGTGCGATCGAATCCGCGCGCGCTGGGCAGCGAGGTGGGGCCGTGGCCGAGGTTCCACTTGCCGCTCAGGTAAGTGCGGTAGCCGGCGGCCCGCAGCCGGCTGCCGATCGTGACCACGTCGGTGCTCAACTCGCCGCGGTAGCCCGGTCGACCGCGATGACGAAGCGGCGTGGCCACATGCAGGCTGGCGACATCGGTCAGGTGCGAGTCCACACCGGTGAGCAGCATCGCCCGCGACGGAGAGCACATCGGCGAAGCATGGAAGTTCGAGAAGCGCACGCCGCGCTCGGCGACCGCGTCGATGTGGGGCGTGCGAATCTCGCTGCCGTACGCGCCCAGGTCCGTGAAGCCTACGTCGTCCGCGAGCACGACGACGACGTTCGGCGGGACGGCAGGAGCCACGGACTCCGCCGCCGTCGACGCGGACGCCTGCAGGGCCGCGGCCGCCATGAGCGCCGACGCCAGCACTCGCACGCCGCCCCGGCGCTTCCTTCGTCGTCTGGAGATGAACCCGTGAGTCATGCCTTGGGACCGATCTGCTAATGTCTATCATTAGTGCTGATGAATGTCATTAGTCCTCCTCTCCGCACGGCGGCGAAGCAGGTCCCCGGGTTGCGATGAGCGGCGGTGCACGCGCGGCGACGGTGACGGCCGGCGAGACAACGCGGGAGAAGCTGCTTCGAGCCGCCGAGAGACTCTTCGCCGAGCAGGGCGTCGGCCCGACCTCCACTCGCGCCATCCTGCGCGAAGCGGGCCAGCGCAACGAGTCCGCCCTCCAGTACCACTTCGGCGGCCGCGAGGGGCTCATCGACGCCATGTACGTCAAGCGCGGCGCACAGATCGGGGAAGAGCGGGAGCGCATGCTCCACGAGCTGGATGACGCCGGCGAAGTGCAGGACGTGCGCCGCCTCTGCGAGGTGGCGGTCATGCCTCCCGTGCGGATCGCCCGGCGGGATCCGGAGTTCGCGCTTTTCCTCAAGGTGGTCGGGCAGCTCGTCTTCCTGCCCGGCGAGGAGCTCCGCGAGGGCGCGACCCGCTACACGGGCGCCGGAGTGGGCGAGGTGGCGAAGCGCATCCGCGCGCAGCTTGGCATCCCCAAGGCGCTGGCGGACCGGCGCTTCGACCTGATGCACCGGATGGCGGCGCTGGCCCTCGCCCAACGGGCGCTCTCAGGCGGCGCCTTCGACGGCGCCGACGCCGAGCTGTTCTTCGAGACGCTGCTCGACGCGATGGCGGCCATGCTCGAAGGACCGGTTTCCCGCGCTACCGAACGCGAACTTTCGAGGCAGTCTCGATGAGCCCGCGCACCCGCCTCGCGCTCAGCGTCGCGGCGGCCGCAACGGCGGCTCATCCCGGAGGGGAGAACAACCAGCCGGCCGGCACGGCCAGCACTCCTGGGGCCAGGGCGTAAATCTCCATGTGAAGTGACGATCTTGGCGTAAATCGTTGCTTACCTGCCGATCTTTCGCACATCCCGCCGAAGGCCATCTTCGGCACATCTCAGGCCACCGCCTGACCACGGCCGCTACCAGTCGTCCGGGAGCTGTCAGGAGAGTTGGGCGCCCAGTTGCTGGGACTGGTCCCACTCGGCGCGGATCGCTTCTTCGTCGAAGCGGAAGTAGGACCGCGGGGGCAGTTGGCCCCAGGTGTTCGAGGCGAAGGCGTCGTCGGGGAAGTGGCGGACCTGGTGGTTCGGGCCGAGGACTTCCATGTCGGCGAAGAACTCGATGAAGGTGCCCTCCTCGGGCATCCGCCAGTAGGCGAACAGGTTCTGGGCCATGCCGTGGCGGCCCGGACCCCAGACGATCGGCCGCCGGTGGGCCGCGAGGTGGTCGAGGCCGACCCGCATCTCGCCCCAGTCGGCCAGCTCGAAGGCGACGTGGTGGATGTGGGCGTAGCCCTTGTCGAGGAAGGCGAGCACGTGATGGTCGCGGTCGGCGTGGAGCCAGCAGGCGTCGTCGCCGATCCAGTCGGTGATCTTGAGGCCGAGCGCCTCGACGTACCACTTGACGGCGCGCGGCGTGTCGGCGGTGAGGTAGTTCACGTGCTGGAGCCGCCGCGGATGGAAGCCGGGCAGGGTGTCCGACTGTTTGCAGACGTCGGGCCGCGGGTCGTCCGGTGCTGTGTGCTCGACGACGACCACGCCGTTGCCGTCCGGGTCGGCGGTGCGCAGCCCGAAACGGCCGGACGGGAGTTCGATCGGTACGGCGAGCGTTCCGGCGTCGGACAGCCGGTCGCCGGCCTGGGCCAGGGTCACGCCGGGTTCGAGTTCGTAGGCGATGTAGTCGACGCAACCGCGGTCGCCGGCGGAGAGGCGGACGCAGAAGTCCTCGTAGGCGCAGCGGAGCAGCGCGCCGTCATCCGTGGCCAGGCTGAGGCCGAGCAGGCGCTGCCAGCGGGCCGAGGCCTCGGCGAAGTCGGTGACGGTGAGGCCTGCGTGGTGGATGCCGCCGATCACGGGCTGTCTCCTGTTGCGGTGGCCGCGAACGCGGAGGTCCGTTGGCAGACCGTCTTCACGTCGCAGTAGAAGTCGAACGAGTGGCGGCCGCCCTCGCGGCCGATGCCGGAGTGCTTCGTGCCGCCGAAGGGGGTCTCCAGGTCGCGGACGTAGAAGCAGTTGACCCAGATCGTGCCGGCGCTGATCCGCCGCGAGAGACGGTCGGCACGAGCCTCGTCGCCGGTGAAGATCATCGCGGCGAGCCCGTAGTCGGTCGACTCGGACAGGGCGACCGCCTCTTCGTCGCCATCGAACGTCTGAAGGGTGAGCACCGGCCCGAACACCTCCTCGCGGAGAACGTCGGCACCGGGCGGCACGTCGGCGAACAGGGTCGGCGGGTAGTAGAGCCCGCCGCTGCTCTTGCCGCCGAAACGGAGCGCCGCCCCCTGGGCGAGCGCCTTCTCGACGTGGCTTTCGACGCGCGCCAGCGCGCGAGGATGGATCAGCGGGCCGTAGGTCGTCGCGGCTTCCCGCGGGTCGCCGACGCGGATCGCCTCGACTTCCGCCAGGAACCGCTCCATGAAGGCCTCGAGGCAGCTCCGCTCGATCAGCAGCCTGGTTCCGGCCAGACAGACCTGACCCGAGTTGTCGTACTGGTACGCGGCGGTGCGCGCGGCGGCCTCCAGGTCGGCGTCGGCGAAGACGAGAAACGGCGACTTGCCGCCGAGTTCGAAGGAGACGGGAGTGAGCTCCGCCGCCGCGGCGGCCCCCACCGTGCGCGCGGTCGCCGGCGAGCCGGTGAAGGCGATCCGGTCGACGCCGGCGTGGCCGATCAGGAGAGCCCCCGTCTCCGGCCCGCCGTGGACGATGTTCAGCACCCCCGGCGGCAACCCGGCCTCCTCGGCCAGGTCGCCGAGCAGCGAGCAGGTCAGCGGCGCCCACTCCGGCGGCTTGAGGACGACCGTGTCGCCGGCCGCGAGCGCCGGCCCGACCCGCCAGGTCGCCAGCATGAAGGGCGCGTTCCAGGGCGTCGACACGGCGACGACACCGGCCGGATCGTGCCGGACCGTGTTCCGCTCGCCGCCGTGCAGCGTGCGGGCCGGCTCGGCCAGGCGCGACACCGCGTACTCGGCGAAGAAACGGAAGTTCATCCCGCCGCGCGGGATCACCCGCTCCCTCATCGCCTCCAGCAGGGAACCGTTGTCGATCGTCTCGACCTGGGCGATCTCGGCGGCTCTCCGTTCGACCTCCGCGGCAAGGCGCAGCAGGTACGGCGCCCGGCCCTCCGGTCCCAGCGCCGCCCAGTCCGGGAAGGCGCCGCGCGCCGCCGCGACGGCGGCGTCGACTTCCGACGCCCCCGCCTCGGGCAACTCGGCCAGCTTCCAGTCCCAGTCGATCGGCGAACGGACCTCGAAACCGCCGCCTCCACCGACACGGCGGCCGCCGATCAGGTGGCCGGTCGGTACGGCGACGCCTTCGACGTTGACGCGCGCCTCTCGACCTCCCGCCGTCACGAACCCGCCGCCTCCGCCGCCGCCATCACCTCGGCCTCGTCCTCCGGCACGCAGAGCGCGACATGCAACGTGTTGCCGGTCACCTCGGGCTGCTCGCCGACCGGCTGCAGGTCCCGGTCCAGCTCGACGATCGGGTTGCGCAGCGTGCCGATCTCGTCGCAATGCACCTCGACCACGTCGCCCGGCCCGACCGGCCGCGAGTTCGCCGGCGTGCCGGTCATGATGACGTCGCCGGGTTCAAGCGTGATCAGCCGGCTCAGGTCGGCGATCTGGTAGGCGAACGAGAACAGGAGGTCCTCGCCGGTGTTCCCCTGCTGCACCACCTCGCCGTTGACCAGCGTGCGCAGCGTCAGGTCGTTCGGGTCGACATCGCCGGCATCGACCAGGGCCGGCCCCATCGGCCCGAAGCCGTCCTGGCCCTTGACCCGCAGCATCGAGCCGCGGTCGGCGTGCCGGAAGTCGTGGATGCCGAAGTCGTTGACCAGCGTGTAGCCGCGCACGTAGTCGAGCGCCTCGTCGATCGGCACGCCGGTCGCCCGCCGGCCGATGACGACCGCGATCTCCCCCTCGTAGTTCAGGAAGCGGCAGCCGCGCGGCCGCGCCACGGGCGCCTCGTGGGCGCTCAGCGAGGAAGTCGGCTTCATGAAGTAGGACGGCACCTCCGGGATGCGCTCCATCTCGTACTCCACGCAGCGCGAGCGGTAGCTCAGGTGGACGCCGATGATCTTCGACGGCGGATCGATCGGAGGCAGCCAGGCGCCGTCGCCGGCGCGGCGCTCGTGTCTCATCGCAGTTGCTCCCGGTCGTGCGGGCCGACGACCTCCACGCCGTCGACGCTATAGGCGAAGGAGAACCGGAAACCGCGGTGCACCTCGCGCGGCGCGATCGCCTGCAGGTCCTCCAGCGTGTCGCCGCCGAAGGCGAGCCTGGCCGGCCCCTCCCAGATCTCGGTCGAGTCCCGGTCGTAGCCGCCGGCCCGGACCATCTCGAACACCGTGGGTTCGAGCCCGGCCGCGGCGGGGAAGTGGCGCGTGTTGAACATGGGCGGAGCGTTCACCGTCGGTCCGGTTTCGCTGATCCCCTCGAGTTCGACGACGGCACGGACGATCTGCCGGTCGTTGGCGGTGCAGGTCGCTCCGAAGCGGGTGCCGGGAGCGAGCCTGCACGCCGCCTTGCCGACCTCGAAGCTGCGGGTCATGTGGATCGAGCCGAGCTTCTTCGGGAAGCCCTGCACCCAGCCGCGGAACATCGCGAAGTCCTTGTCGACCCAGATGTAGACGCAGCGCGACACCGGCTCGCCGCGCCACGTCGCGCCGACGACGATGAAGCACTCCTTGTACTGGGACTGGATCGGGTCCTCCAGCTCGTGCAGGTCGTCGGAGCAGGACTGCCAGTCGGCGAAGATGACGCAGGCCATGTCCGGCCGCTCGGCCGGTTCGAGCTCCGCCGGCAGCAGGGCCGTGATGGCGTCCGGATCGGTGCTGTACTCGACGATCAGGAAGTCGCAGGAGTAGTGCCAGGGCGGCGCCGGCACGAGACCGCCGCGTCCGCTGGCGGAGAGCGGGCCGCTGTAGCCCTTGAGTGGCATGTGCGCTGAATCCTCAGGCCGTTGATGGATGGGATGAGCAGAAGTCGACGAGGGCGCGGAACAGGCGGCCGCCGTCTTCCGGCGCGGTGACCTCGGGGTGCCACTGCACGCCGAGACAGAACGGAAGCCGGGGATCCTCGAGCGCCTCGATCACGCCGTCCGGCGCGGTGGCGGCCACCCGCAGGCCCTCCCCCAGCCGGCCGGCGCCCTGGTGGTGGTGCGATGCGATCTCGACGTCCCCCGCCTGCAGACGCGAGCCGCCCGCCTCCATCGCGGCCGCCAGGTGCGTCCCCGGCTCGATCGTCACCATGTGCCGCGTGAACTCGCCCAGCACGTCGCGGTGCGGCTTCATGTCGAGCCGGTCGCCGAGGTGCTGTTCCAGGTCGCCGCCGTAGAGGAGGTTCAGGAGCTGGAAGCCCCGGCAGATTCCCAGAATCGGCATCCGGCGCCTGAGCGCGGCGCGGCCGATCGCCAGCTCGACCTGGTCGCGCATCTCGTCGTGCTCGTCATTCTCCGGGTGCGGCTCCGCGCCATAGATCTTCGCATCGAAGTCCTTGCCGCCCATGAAGACGATGCCGTCGAGGCCCGCGAGCGCCGCCTCCGGGTCCTCGTCGTACGGCTCGACGCTCGGGATGATGACCGGCGCGCCGCCTGCGGCGGCAATGGCCGACACGTAGTCGTGCGGGACCATCGAGACGACCTCGTCCCACGGACCGATGATCGCGTCCCGGACGTCGCCGACGACGCCGATCCGCGGCCTGTGCCCGCGCCCCAGGTTGTCCGCAACGCCTCCGCTCACCGGTGGCGAACCCCCATGTGCTTGATGCCGTTGAAGAAGTTCGAGCGCAGACGCTCCGGCTCCGAGACCAGTTCGAGCCGACCGAGATGCGGCCGCAGCTCCTCCAGCGCGATCCTGATCTCAAGCCTCGCCAGGTACGCGCCGAGGCAGAAGTGCGGCCCGATGCCGAAGGTCAGGTGCCGATTCGGCCTGCGGCCGACATCGAAACGGTGGGGATCCTCGAACACGTCCTCGTCCCGGTTGGCGCTCGTGTACCACATCGCGACCTTGTCGCCGGCGCGGATGACCTCGCCGCGCATCTCGACGTCCTCGGTCGCCGTGCGCCGGAAGTGGTGAACCGCCGTCACCATCCGCAGGATCTCGTCGGCGGCCGTGGTCGCCAGATCCTCGTCGCCGGCGACGACGCGCTCCGCCTGGTCGGGGTGGCGCAGCAGCTCGTGTATGCCGCCCGACAGCGAGTGGCGGGTCGTCTCGTTGCCGGCCGCCGCCAGCAGCAGGAAGTACAGGTCGAACTCGTGCGGCGTCAGCGGCTCGCCGTCGACCTCCGCGAACACCAGGTCGGTCACGATGTCGTCGCGCGGTTCGGCGCGCCGCGCGGCCGCCAGCTTGCGCCCGTACTCGAACATCTCCAGGCTGGCCGGGCTCGAGAACGGCAGGTGCTTGAAGCGCTCCCGCTCCGTCTCGTAGTCGTCGACGTACTCCGGGTCGGTCGCGCCGAGGATCCGGTTGCCGATGTCGACGATGAGCCGCCGGTCCTCCTGGGGCGCGCCCAGCATCTCGGCGAACACCCGCATCGGCAGCTCGACCGCCACGTCGTCGACGAAGTCGAAGTCGCCCCGGGCGATCGCCGACTCGAGAATGCCCCGGAACAGTTGCCGAATGTGGCCCGAGAAGGCCTTCAGCGCCCGCGGCAGGAAGCGCTTGTTGATCAGGGCGCGCAGCTTGTAGTGGCGCGGCGGGTCCATGTCGATCATCGACTTGCGCGCCTCGACGTGCTCCGGCTCCAGGTCCTCGAGCGACGTGCCGCCGACTTCGGACGAGAACCGCTTGGGATCCTTCGAGACGCGGACGACGTCCTCGTGCCGCGTGATGGACCAGAAGCCCGGGCCCTTCGGCTCCGGCTGCCAGTACACCGGCGCCTCCGCCCGCAGCCGCGCGAACCACTCGTGCGGCACGCCCCGCGCGAACCGGTCGTGATCGCAGAGGTCGATCCCGGCCACGGCAGGGAGGTTGGCTGCGTGCGCCACGGGCCCGCCGACTCCTACAACTGAATCCGGTACTCGTTGCGCTCCCAGTCGGTCACCCAACCGTGGTAACGCTCGAGCTCGAAGCGCTTGAGAGTCAGGAAGGCGTCGACGATCTCGCGGCCCACGCCGTCGCACAGCGTTTCGTCGGCCTCCAGCGCGTCGAGGGCCTGATCGAGGGAACCCGGCAGCGGCGGAAGATCCTCCCGCCGGTAGGCGTCGCCCGCGGTCGGCTCGGGCGCTTCGAGCTTCCGGCGCACGCCGTCGAGGCCGGCCTGAAGCAGGGCGGCGATCGCCAGGTGGCAGTTCGCCGTCCCGTCGCCGACGCGGATCTCCAGGCGGGCGGCCTTGCCGCGCTCGGGCGGCACGCGGACGAAGGTCGTCCGGTTGTCGAGCCCCCAGGACACGTTGATCGGCGCCAGCGAGTCGGGGGCGATCCGCTTGAACGCGTTGACCGTCGGATTGAGAAAAGCCATCAGCGCCCCGGCGTGCTCCAGCACTCCGGCGATGAAGGAGAGCGCGGCGGCGCTCAGGCCGTTCGGTCCCGCCGGATCGCCGATCCGGTTGGCGCCGTCGCCGTCCTGAAGCGACACGTGGAGGTGGAGTCCCGAGCCGCCCTGGTCGTTGAAGGGCCGGCCCATGAAGGTGGCGCGCATCTCCTCCAGCACCGCCATTTCCTTGACCGTCGCCTTGAGCCGGAACCCGCGGTCGGCGGCGTCCAGGGCGGGGCCGTGGCGCAGGTTGATCTCGTACTGCGAGTTCATGAACTCGTGGTTCGCGGCGTAGGCGCCCAGACCCATTCCGGCGCAGGCGTGGAGCATCCGGCCGGAGATGCCGCCCGGGTCGCTCTCGGCGCCGACGGTGTAGACCCGCGACAGCGTGTCGACGTAGCGGACGGCGCCTTCCGGCGCGCCGTCGTCCGGTTTGAACAGGAAGAACTCGAGCTCCGGGCCCACGATCGGCGCCAGGCCGAGTTCGGCCAGACCGTCCGCGGCCCGGCGCACCGCGCCGCGCGGGTCGAACGGATGGGGATTGCCCTCCTCGTCGACCAGGTCGACCAGGCAGGCCGCGATGTCCGGCGCCCAGGGCAGCACCGCGGCGGTCGAGAGGTCGGGCCGGGCGAAGAAGTCCGGGTAGCCGATCTCGCCGCCCATCACCGGCGTATGGGCGAGGTCCGTCGTCATGATCGCCGAGCAGAAGGCGACGCCGTCCTCGATCTCGTGGCCGGCGTCGGCAAGCACCAGGTCCTTGCCGCGGGCGATCCCGTGGAGATCGGGATACATCACCCGCAGCGTCCTGGCGCCCTGCTCCGTCAGCCGTTCGATGTCGCTCATGTTCGACCCCTGTTGACGTCGCGGCTCCCTAGGCCGCGTCCGTTGATTCGTCGATGAAGTGGCCCAGGCGTTCGTAGGCCTCGGCGTCGCGCCGGCGGATGGCGGCGGCCCAGGCGATGCCGGCGAGGAAGAACAACGGCACCGCGGCCCACAGCGAGCCGACCAGGCCGGTGCTCGCCCCGGTCAGCGCGTCCCAGTTGACGACGACGAAGACCATCGCCGCCGCCAGGCCGAGCGCGCCCAGGCCCGGCGCCACCTTCGTCTGCCACGGCCGCGCGTCCAGGCCCGTCCGCCGGAAGAACGCGATGACGGAGAGCGAGGTCAGGCACTGCAGACCGATGATCCCCAGCGCCGCGATGCCGCTCAGCCAGGCGAACAGGCCGGCGTACGGATCGAGGCCCGCAAGCACGAACACCAGGGTGATGACGAAGGCGACCCCGGCCTGCAGGATGCCGGCGAGGTACGGCGAACCGTAGCGCGGGTGGGTGCGGGCGATCGCGCGCGGCAGCAGTCCCTCCCGGGCCATCGCGAAGAAGTAGCGCGCGGCCGCGTTGTGGAAGGCGAGCAGCGCGGCGAAGATCGAGGTGAGGATCAGCCACTCCATCACGCTCGCCGACAGCGGGTGGACGTAGCTCGCGCTCGCGTCCAGGAACAGCCCGTCCGGGTTCCCGGTCGCCGCGGCGACGACCTCGTCCTCGCCGTAGGCCTGGACGATCGACCAGGAGGTCAGCGCGTAGAACACGGTGATGATCGCCACCGCGACGTAGGTCGCCCGCGGCACGGTGCGCTTCGGATCCCGGGTCTCCTCGCCGTAGATCGCGGTCGCCTCGAAGCCGACGAAGGTAGCGAAGGCAAAGACGAAGGTCACCCCCGGTGCTCCCGAGAAGATCTCGGCCGGGTTGAAGGAGTTGAGCTGGAGGCCGCTCGCGCCGCCGGTGAACACGATGGCGACGTCGAGCACGACGAGGACCAGGACCTCGAGGATCAGCAGCACGCCCAGAACCCTGGCCGAGAGCTCGATCCCGAAGTAGCCGAGCACCGCGGTGATCGCCATCAGCGCGAAGGACCACCAGTACCAGGAGATGTCGACGCCCAGCTTGGGGTTCAGGATGTTCACGGAGAAGAAGCCGAACAGCCCCCACAGCGCGCACTGGATCGTGTTGTACGAGAGGACCGCGACCAGCGCGCCGCCCAGGCCCGCCGGCCGCCCCAGGCCGCGCGCGATGTAGGCGTAGAAGGCGCCGGCGTTCGTCACGAACCGGCTCATCGTCGCGTAGCCGACCGCGAACAGGGTCAGCACGAGACCGGTCAGCACCCAGGCGCCGGGCGCGCCGATGCCGTTGCCGATCGACAGCGGCGGCGGCACCGCGCCCATCATCGAGGTCAGCGGCGCCGCCGAGCCGACGACCAGGAACACGATGCCCCAGAGGCCGAGCGCGCCTGAGCGGAGTGTTCCTTGATCGTTGGTCATCTGGCCGCCGATCCTACGGTCGTCAGCCGTACCAGGGCGCCGGGGTTGTTGAGCAGCAGGTAGAGCGCGCCGTCCGGGCCGGTCTTGATGTCGCGGATGCGGCCGTGGCCCTTGAACAGAAGCTCCTGGCGGGTGACGCGGCCGCCGTCGATCTCCAGGCGGCGGAGTTCCTCGAAGGAGAGCGACCCGACCAGCAGGTCGCCTCGCCACTGCTCGAAGCCGGGGCTCGACACGAACTCGATCGGGCCGACGGCGAGCCCCGGCGTCCACTCGACGACGGGCGGCACGATGCCGTCGGCGTGCGTCCGGTCGCTGATCACCGAGCCGTCGTAGTTGACGCCGAACGTGACGACCGGCCAGCCGTAGTTCCCGCCCGGAGCGAGGAGGTTCAGCTCGTCGCCGCCGCGCGGGCCGTGCTCGGCGGCCCAGATCGCGCCGGTCTCCGGGTGCTGGGCCATGCCCTGGACGTTCCGGTTGCCGAGCGTGAACACCGCGCCGAGCGCTCCGTCCTCGCCGGCGAAGGGGTTGTCCTCCGGGATGCCGCCGTCCGGGCGGATGCGGAAGACCTTGCCCGAGGGCATGGCGGCGTCCTGCGAGTTCATCGCCGCGCTCATGTCGCCGATCGAGAAGTACAGGAGGCCTTCGCGGTCGAAGAGCAGGCGGCCGCCCCAGTGCTTGCTGTCGGGCAGGTGGTACCCGGGATCGAGCCGGAACAGGTACTCCGTGTCCAGCCAGCGGTTGCCGTCGACGCGGCCGCGGATGATCCGGGTCAGCCCCGGGGCGTAGCGGTCGTTCGGGTCTTCCGAGTGGCTGATCGCCGCGTAGACCCAGCCGTTCTCCGCGTGGTCCGGGTCGAGCGCGATGTCCATCAGCCCGCCGGTCGAGGTCGCGAGGTCGACCGGCGGCAGTCCGGTGATCCGCTCCGGGTCGACCCTGCCGTCCCGGTACCGAAGCAGGTAGCCCGCGTCCTCCGAGATCAGCCCCTCCGACGGCCCGGTGAACTCGATGCCCCAGGGGTTCTCCAGTTCGTCGGTGGCCAGGTACTCGACCCGCAGGGTGTAGTGCTCGGTCTCCACCGCGGACGGCAGCGGCCTGGCGATCCAGATCGGCTCCGTCTGCAGGCTGTAGATCAGCTCGACCAGGGCCGACATCTCCTCGTCCGAGAGCTCGCCGAGGTAGCCCGGCATGTCCGTGCCCGGGATGCCGTGGCGGATGTTGCTCTCGACCGAGAAGCCGTCCCGGCCGAAGCGCCAGTCCGACTTGATCAGCGGCTCCGCGAGTCCGCCCTCGAGCGCCTGCCCGTGGCAGCCGCCGCAGTGGAGGCGGTACAGGGCGCGCGCGTCCGGTTCGGCGGCCGCGACGGGGGCGGCAAGGAACAGAAGCAGGACGCTTCCCACTGGGTGCGCGGGTCTTCTGACCCGCTTCCGCCGGAGGCGGACCAAGCGCCGGCCGAAGGCCGACAGTCTCCCCGGCCTGCGCCGCTCCGCGGCGCCAGGACCGGCGGGCGGGTCAGAAGACCCGCGCACCCAGCGTCTGCCGCCGGCGTTGCTCCTAGTTCGCACCGGCCGCGTACACCCTCTCACCCGCGATGAACGTCATCTCCACCTTCGTCCGGTGGACCGCCGTCGGCTCGACATCGAACGGGTTCTGCGACGTGACGACGAGGTCCGCCTCCTTGCCGACCTCGATCGTGCCGACCTTGTCGCCCTGGCCCATCAGGCGGGCACCGTTCCAGGTCAGGATGCGCAGCGCGTCCTCCAGCGTCACCTGCTCCTGGAGGCCGAGGGTTTCCTCGCTGCCGCCGGGGACCTGGCGGGTCACCATCGTCTCAACCGCGAGCCACGGGTCGACCAGGGGCACGACCGGCCAGTCCGAGCCGGCCGCGACCAGGGCGCCGGTTTCGAGGGCGTCCCGGATCGGCACCCAGCGCTTCATCCGCTCGTCGCCGACGGCCTTGCGGATGTCGATCGCGGCCATCGGCGTGGGGAACCAGATGTAGGGCGAGAACTCCCACGCCATGCCGAGCTCGCGCGGCCTGGGAATGTCGGCCGGGTCGGCGAAGGTGCTGTGGGCGACATCGTGCATCGGGCCGCCGAAGCCGTTCCGTTCCCGGGCGGCCGCGACCGCGTCGATCGCGGCCCGCACCGCGCCGTCGCCGGCGGCGTGCATCTTCACGTGCAGACCCTGGCGGTCGAAGGCCGTCACGGCATCGTTCAGCGCTTCCTGCGGAACCAGGAGCAGCCCGAGCTTCGGCCGCGGATCGTCCGCACCGGTCGTGTCCTCGTAGGGCGCGAGCATCGACGCGGTGTGGCTCTCCGTCGGCACCCCGTCCAGCATGATCTTCACGCAGTCGACCTTCAGGCGCACACTCTCGTAGGTCGCCCGGATCGCGAGCTGGGACTCGGCGGCATAGGCCTGGGCCGGGTCGTGCCCCCAGGCGACGCAGGCCCGCACCCGCTGCTTCAACGTGCCCTCGCGCGCCAGTCGAGCCAGCGCGCCGAGTTGCCAGGAGTTCGCGTAGGCCACCGTGAACGAGGTAATGCCGTGGGCCAGCATCTCGTCGGTCGCGATCTTCATGCCCTCCATCTTCCGCGCGTCCGAGGCGGGAGGGATCACGGACGCCACCATGGCGTTGGCCGTCTCGCGCAGCAGGCCGTTCGGCTTGCCGTCCGGGCCGCGCTCGATGATGCCGCCCTCCGGATCCGGCGTGTCGCGGTCGATGCCGGCGACTTCCAGGGCCTTCGTGTTGACCCAGACGCTGTGGTGGGACTCGTCGTACAGGAAGACCGGGTTGTCCGGCGCCACCGCGTCCAGGAACTGCCTGGTCTGCTGGCCAGGCTCGAACACCGCCGCCACCCAGTTGCCGCCGTTGATCCACTCTCCCGGCTCGGCCCGGGAGGCGCAGTCGCCGACCGACTCCGCGATGATGTCCGGCGTCGCCCCCGGAGGCAGGCGGCAGGAGAACTCCTGCATGCCGGCGATCAGCGGATGGACGTGGACGTCGTGGAAGCCGGGGAAGACGGTCCGGCCCGCCAGGTCGATCACGTCCGTCGAGTCGGTGCGGAACGCGGCGACGGAGGCGCTGTCGCCGACCGCGACGATGACGCCGTCGCGAATCGCGATCGACTCCGCCCAGCCGCCGGGCGTGTAGACCTGGCCGCCGTCGAGGATCGTGTCGGCCGGGTCGTTGCGCGACGGCGCCGGTTCGCCGGCCTGGAACTGGGCAACGGCGGGCTGGGAGACGATCGCGACGAGGGTGAGGAGGACAAAGCGGATGCCGGCCTTGCGGCCGGCGCGTTCCTCTGGCCGCCTGCGGCGGCAGCCGGCGGGGGCGCCGGCGCACCCAGTGGCGACCCGGTCTCTAGTTCTCATGGACGATCTCTCCTGCGTAGAGGGTCAACTCGACGGTCGTCTCGCTGACGTCCTCGAT
>CBDCRA010000004.1:1135000-1795608 GCA_965220845.1 Candidatus Multivorans sp. | reverse complement strand
GCTGGCCGGGCTCGAGAACGGCAGGTGCTTGAAGCGCTCCCGCTCCGTCTCGTAGTCGTCGACGTACTCCGGGTCGGTCGCGCCGAGGATCCGGTTGCCGATGTCGACGATGAGCCGCCGGTCCTCCTGGGGCGCGCCCAGCATCTCGGCGAACACCCGCATCGGCAGCTCGACCGCCACGTCGTCGACGAAGTCGAAGTCGCCCCGGGCGATCGCCGACTCGAGAATGCCCCGGAACAGTTGCCGAATGTGGCCCGAGAAGGCCTTCAGCGCCCGCGGCAGGAAGCGCTTGTTGATCAGGGCGCGCAGCTTGTAGTGGCGCGGCGGGTCCATGTCGATCATCGACTTGCGCGCCTCGACGTGCTCCGGCTCCAGGTCCTCGAGCGACGTGCCGCCGACTTCGGACGAGAACCGCTTGGGATCCTTCGAGACGCGGACGACGTCCTCGTGCCGCGTGATGGACCAGAAGCCCGGGCCCTTCGGCTCCGGCTGCCAGTACACCGGCGCCTCCGCCCGCAGCCGCGCGAACCACTCGTGCGGCACGCCCCGCGCGAACCGGTCGTGATCGCAGAGGTCGATCCCGGCCACGGCAGGGAGGTTGGCTGCGTGCGCCACGGGCCCGCCGACTCCTACAACTGAATCCGGTACTCGTTGCGCTCCCAGTCGGTCACCCAACCGTGGTAACGCTCGAGCTCGAAGCGCTTGAGAGTCAGGAAGGCGTCGACGATCTCGCGGCCCACGCCGTCGCACAGCGTTTCGTCGGCCTCCAGCGCGTCGAGGGCCTGATCGAGGGAACCCGGCAGCGGCGGAAGATCCTCCCGCCGGTAGGCGTCGCCCGCGGTCGGCTCGGGCGCTTCGAGCTTCCGGCGCACGCCGTCGAGGCCGGCCTGAAGCAGGGCGGCGATCGCCAGGTGGCAGTTCGCCGTCCCGTCGCCGACGCGGATCTCCAGGCGGGCGGCCTTGCCGCGCTCGGGCGGCACGCGGACGAAGGTCGTCCGGTTGTCGAGCCCCCAGGACACGTTGATCGGCGCCAGCGAGTCGGGGGCGATCCGCTTGAACGCGTTGACCGTCGGATTGAGAAAAGCCATCAGCGCCCCGGCGTGCTCCAGCACTCCGGCGATGAAGGAGAGCGCGGCGGCGCTCAGGCCGTTCGGTCCCGCCGGATCGCCGATCCGGTTGGCGCCGTCGCCGTCCTGAAGCGACACGTGGAGGTGGAGTCCCGAGCCGCCCTGGTCGTTGAAGGGCCGGCCCATGAAGGTGGCGCGCATCTCCTCCAGCACCGCCATTTCCTTGACCGTCGCCTTGAGCCGGAACCCGCGGTCGGCGGCGTCCAGGGCGGGGCCGTGGCGCAGGTTGATCTCGTACTGCGAGTTCATGAACTCGTGGTTCGCGGCGTAGGCGCCCAGACCCATTCCGGCGCAGGCGTGGAGCATCCGGCCGGAGATGCCGCCCGGGTCGCTCTCGGCGCCGACGGTGTAGACCCGCGACAGCGTGTCGACGTAGCGGACGGCGCCTTCCGGCGCGCCGTCGTCCGGTTTGAACAGGAAGAACTCGAGCTCCGGGCCCACGATCGGCGCCAGGCCGAGTTCGGCCAGACCGTCCGCGGCCCGGCGCACCGCGCCGCGCGGGTCGAACGGATGGGGATTGCCCTCCTCGTCGACCAGGTCGACCAGGCAGGCCGCGATGTCCGGCGCCCAGGGCAGCACCGCGGCGGTCGAGAGGTCGGGCCGGGCGAAGAAGTCCGGGTAGCCGATCTCGCCGCCCATCACCGGCGTATGGGCGAGGTCCGTCGTCATGATCGCCGAGCAGAAGGCGACGCCGTCCTCGATCTCGTGGCCGGCGTCGGCAAGCACCAGGTCCTTGCCGCGGGCGATCCCGTGGAGATCGGGATACATCACCCGCAGCGTCCTGGCGCCCTGCTCCGTCAGCCGTTCGATGTCGCTCATGTTCGACCCCTGTTGACGTCGCGGCTCCCTAGGCCGCGTCCGTTGATTCGTCGATGAAGTGGCCCAGGCGTTCGTAGGCCTCGGCGTCGCGCCGGCGGATGGCGGCGGCCCAGGCGATGCCGGCGAGGAAGAACAACGGCACCGCGGCCCACAGCGAGCCGACCAGGCCGGTGCTCGCCCCGGTCAGCGCGTCCCAGTTGACGACGACGAAGACCATCGCCGCCGCCAGGCCGAGCGCGCCCAGGCCCGGCGCCACCTTCGTCTGCCACGGCCGCGCGTCCAGGCCCGTCCGCCGGAAGAACGCGATGACGGAGAGCGAGGTCAGGCACTGCAGACCGATGATCCCCAGCGCCGCGATGCCGCTCAGCCAGGCGAACAGGCCGGCGTACGGATCGAGGCCCGCAAGCACGAACACCAGGGTGATGACGAAGGCGACCCCGGCCTGCAGGATGCCGGCGAGGTACGGCGAACCGTAGCGCGGGTGGGTGCGGGCGATCGCGCGCGGCAGCAGTCCCTCCCGGGCCATCGCGAAGAAGTAGCGCGCGGCCGCGTTGTGGAAGGCGAGCAGCGCGGCGAAGATCGAGGTGAGGATCAGCCACTCCATCACGCTCGCCGACAGCGGGTGGACGTAGCTCGCGCTCGCGTCCAGGAACAGCCCGTCCGGGTTCCCGGTCGCCGCGGCGACGACCTCGTCCTCGCCGTAGGCCTGGACGATCGACCAGGAGGTCAGCGCGTAGAACACGGTGATGATCGCCACCGCGACGTAGGTCGCCCGCGGCACGGTGCGCTTCGGATCCCGGGTCTCCTCGCCGTAGATCGCGGTCGCCTCGAAGCCGACGAAGGTAGCGAAGGCAAAGACGAAGGTCACCCCCGGTGCTCCCGAGAAGATCTCGGCCGGGTTGAAGGAGTTGAGCTGGAGGCCGCTCGCGCCGCCGGTGAACACGATGGCGACGTCGAGCACGACGAGGACCAGGACCTCGAGGATCAGCAGCACGCCCAGAACCCTGGCCGAGAGCTCGATCCCGAAGTAGCCGAGCACCGCGGTGATCGCCATCAGCGCGAAGGACCACCAGTACCAGGAGATGTCGACGCCCAGCTTGGGGTTCAGGATGTTCACGGAGAAGAAGCCGAACAGCCCCCACAGCGCGCACTGGATCGTGTTGTACGAGAGGACCGCGACCAGCGCGCCGCCCAGGCCCGCCGGCCGCCCCAGGCCGCGCGCGATGTAGGCGTAGAAGGCGCCGGCGTTCGTCACGAACCGGCTCATCGTCGCGTAGCCGACCGCGAACAGGGTCAGCACGAGACCGGTCAGCACCCAGGCGCCGGGCGCGCCGATGCCGTTGCCGATCGACAGCGGCGGCGGCACCGCGCCCATCATCGAGGTCAGCGGCGCCGCCGAGCCGACGACCAGGAACACGATGCCCCAGAGGCCGAGCGCGCCTGAGCGGAGTGTTCCTTGATCGTTGGTCATCTGGCCGCCGATCCTACGGTCGTCAGCCGTACCAGGGCGCCGGGGTTGTTGAGCAGCAGGTAGAGCGCGCCGTCCGGGCCGGTCTTGATGTCGCGGATGCGGCCGTGGCCCTTGAACAGAAGCTCCTGGCGGGTGACGCGGCCGCCGTCGATCTCCAGGCGGCGGAGTTCCTCGAAGGAGAGCGACCCGACCAGCAGGTCGCCTCGCCACTGCTCGAAGCCGGGGCTCGACACGAACTCGATCGGGCCGACGGCGAGCCCCGGCGTCCACTCGACGACGGGCGGCACGATGCCGTCGGCGTGCGTCCGGTCGCTGATCACCGAGCCGTCGTAGTTGACGCCGAACGTGACGACCGGCCAGCCGTAGTTCCCGCCCGGAGCGAGGAGGTTCAGCTCGTCGCCGCCGCGCGGGCCGTGCTCGGCGGCCCAGATCGCGCCGGTCTCCGGGTGCTGGGCCATGCCCTGGACGTTCCGGTTGCCGAGCGTGAACACCGCGCCGAGCGCTCCGTCCTCGCCGGCGAAGGGGTTGTCCTCCGGGATGCCGCCGTCCGGGCGGATGCGGAAGACCTTGCCCGAGGGCATGGCGGCGTCCTGCGAGTTCATCGCCGCGCTCATGTCGCCGATCGAGAAGTACAGGAGGCCTTCGCGGTCGAAGAGCAGGCGGCCGCCCCAGTGCTTGCTGTCGGGCAGGTGGTACCCGGGATCGAGCCGGAACAGGTACTCCGTGTCCAGCCAGCGGTTGCCGTCGACGCGGCCGCGGATGATCCGGGTCAGCCCCGGGGCGTAGCGGTCGTTCGGGTCTTCCGAGTGGCTGATCGCCGCGTAGACCCAGCCGTTCTCCGCGTGGTCCGGGTCGAGCGCGATGTCCATCAGCCCGCCGGTCGAGGTCGCGAGGTCGACCGGCGGCAGTCCGGTGATCCGCTCCGGGTCGACCCTGCCGTCCCGGTACCGAAGCAGGTAGCCCGCGTCCTCCGAGATCAGCCCCTCCGACGGCCCGGTGAACTCGATGCCCCAGGGGTTCTCCAGTTCGTCGGTGGCCAGGTACTCGACCCGCAGGGTGTAGTGCTCGGTCTCCACCGCGGACGGCAGCGGCCTGGCGATCCAGATCGGCTCCGTCTGCAGGCTGTAGATCAGCTCGACCAGGGCCGACATCTCCTCGTCCGAGAGCTCGCCGAGGTAGCCCGGCATGTCCGTGCCCGGGATGCCGTGGCGGATGTTGCTCTCGACCGAGAAGCCGTCCCGGCCGAAGCGCCAGTCCGACTTGATCAGCGGCTCCGCGAGTCCGCCCTCGAGCGCCTGCCCGTGGCAGCCGCCGCAGTGGAGGCGGTACAGGGCGCGCGCGTCCGGTTCGGCGGCCGCGACGGGGGCGGCAAGGAACAGAAGCAGGACGCTTCCCACTGGGTGCGCGGGTCTTCTGACCCGCTTCCGCCGGAGGCGGACCAAGCGCCGGCCGAAGGCCGACAGTCTCCCCGGCCTGCGCCGCTCCGCGGCGCCAGGACCGGCGGGCGGGTCAGAAGACCCGCGCACCCAGCGTCTGCCGCCGGCGTTGCTCCTAGTTCGCACCGGCCGCGTACACCCTCTCACCCGCGATGAACGTCATCTCCACCTTCGTCCGGTGGACCGCCGTCGGCTCGACATCGAACGGGTTCTGCGACGTGACGACGAGGTCCGCCTCCTTGCCGACCTCGATCGTGCCGACCTTGTCGCCCTGGCCCATCAGGCGGGCACCGTTCCAGGTCAGGATGCGCAGCGCGTCCTCCAGCGTCACCTGCTCCTGGAGGCCGAGGGTTTCCTCGCTGCCGCCGGGGACCTGGCGGGTCACCATCGTCTCAACCGCGAGCCACGGGTCGACCAGGGGCACGACCGGCCAGTCCGAGCCGGCCGCGACCAGGGCGCCGGTTTCGAGGGCGTCCCGGATCGGCACCCAGCGCTTCATCCGCTCGTCGCCGACGGCCTTGCGGATGTCGATCGCGGCCATCGGCGTGGGGAACCAGATGTAGGGCGAGAACTCCCACGCCATGCCGAGCTCGCGCGGCCTGGGAATGTCGGCCGGGTCGGCGAAGGTGCTGTGGGCGACATCGTGCATCGGGCCGCCGAAGCCGTTCCGTTCCCGGGCGGCCGCGACCGCGTCGATCGCGGCCCGCACCGCGCCGTCGCCGGCGGCGTGCATCTTCACGTGCAGACCCTGGCGGTCGAAGGCCGTCACGGCATCGTTCAGCGCTTCCTGCGGAACCAGGAGCAGCCCGAGCTTCGGCCGCGGATCGTCCGCACCGGTCGTGTCCTCGTAGGGCGCGAGCATCGACGCGGTGTGGCTCTCCGTCGGCACCCCGTCCAGCATGATCTTCACGCAGTCGACCTTCAGGCGCACACTCTCGTAGGTCGCCCGGATCGCGAGCTGGGACTCGGCGGCATAGGCCTGGGCCGGGTCGTGCCCCCAGGCGACGCAGGCCCGCACCCGCTGCTTCAACGTGCCCTCGCGCGCCAGTCGAGCCAGCGCGCCGAGTTGCCAGGAGTTCGCGTAGGCCACCGTGAACGAGGTAATGCCGTGGGCCAGCATCTCGTCGGTCGCGATCTTCATGCCCTCCATCTTCCGCGCGTCCGAGGCGGGAGGGATCACGGACGCCACCATGGCGTTGGCCGTCTCGCGCAGCAGGCCGTTCGGCTTGCCGTCCGGGCCGCGCTCGATGATGCCGCCCTCCGGATCCGGCGTGTCGCGGTCGATGCCGGCGACTTCCAGGGCCTTCGTGTTGACCCAGACGCTGTGGTGGGACTCGTCGTACAGGAAGACCGGGTTGTCCGGCGCCACCGCGTCCAGGAACTGCCTGGTCTGCTGGCCAGGCTCGAACACCGCCGCCACCCAGTTGCCGCCGTTGATCCACTCTCCCGGCTCGGCCCGGGAGGCGCAGTCGCCGACCGACTCCGCGATGATGTCCGGCGTCGCCCCCGGAGGCAGGCGGCAGGAGAACTCCTGCATGCCGGCGATCAGCGGATGGACGTGGACGTCGTGGAAGCCGGGGAAGACGGTCCGGCCCGCCAGGTCGATCACGTCCGTCGAGTCGGTGCGGAACGCGGCGACGGAGGCGCTGTCGCCGACCGCGACGATGACGCCGTCGCGAATCGCGATCGACTCCGCCCAGCCGCCGGGCGTGTAGACCTGGCCGCCGTCGAGGATCGTGTCGGCCGGGTCGTTGCGCGACGGCGCCGGTTCGCCGGCCTGGAACTGGGCAACGGCGGGCTGGGAGACGATCGCGACGAGGGTGAGGAGGACAAAGCGGATGCCGGCCTTGCGGCCGGCGCGTTCCTCTGGCCGCCTGCGGCGGCAGCCGGCGGGGGCGCCGGCGCACCCAGTGGCGACCCGGTCTCTAGTTCTCATGGACGATCTCTCCTGCGTAGAGGGTCAACTCGACGGTCGTCTCGCTGACGTCCTCGATCGGCACATCGAAGAGGTTGCGATCGAGGACGATCAGGTCGGCCGACTTGCCGGCGGCAATCGTTCCGGCCCGCGACTGGACGCCCAGCAGGCGTGCACCGGCGAGCGTGTAGAGCTCGATCGCTTCTTCCAGGGTCACCGCCTGCTCCGGCGCCAGGGTGCCGGGATACCCGCCCCAGGGGTCGGCGCGGGTGACCAGCGCCTCCATGCCGGGCCAGGGGTTCATGTCCGGGATCACGGCCGGCCAGTCCGAGCCGACGATGACGTGGGCGCCGGCGTCGAGCAGCTCCCGCACCGGCCAGGAGCGGTCGGCGCGGTCGCCGATGGCGGCGCGGATGGAGTCGGAGATCAACGACGGGTACCAGATCGCCGGCGACATGTCGGCGATGGCGCCGAGCTCGGCGAAGCGCGGCACGTCTTCGACCGCAACGAAGCCGGTATGGGCGAGCTGGTGCATCAGCCCGGAGTCGCCGTTCTGCTGGCGCGCGAACTCGACCGCATCGAGCGCGACCCGGACCGACCGGTCGCCCGCGGTGTGGATGTTCACCGTGACGCCGAGCGCGTCGAGCTGCCGCAGCCAGGCGTTCAGCGCTTCCGGCGGCACCAGCAGTTCGCCGTTGTGGCTGGGGCCTCCCGGCACTTCCGGCTCGTAGTCGTCGAGCATCGCCGCCGTCCGCGCGATGGACGGCACGCCGTCGAGGAAGATCTTCACGTGGTCGACGTCCAGGTTGGCGGCCCGGTTCTCCTCGCGCAGCCGCTCCAGGGCGTCGACGTCCAGGTCGAGCGTGCCGGGGACCAGCGGAATCGCGATCGAGGCGGCCATGTGGACGGTCAGCGCGCCCTCGTCCGCCAGCGCCTTGTAGGCGGCCACGCCCGTGCCCTCGTCGCCCGCTTCCTTGAGGCCGACGATGCCGAAGCCGTTCGCCGTCCGGATCGACTCGCGGGCCGCGCGCAGGAACTGCTCCGCCGTCTTCTCGGGAATCGCCTGGAACACCGGGTACATCGCCGCTTCGAGCAGCAGGCCGTTCGGCTCGCCGGTCTGCTCGTCCAGCACGACCTCGCCGCCTTCGACGGCCGTGCTGGCGTCGATGCCGGCCAACTCCAGCGCCCTGCTGTTCACCCAGCGGTTGTGGCCGGTGTCGTCCGCGAGGCTGATCGCCACGCCGCCGGAGAACCGGTCCAGCCACTCGCGCGGCGAGCCGATCTCGTGGTCGACGAAGAAGTTGCTCGTCCAGCGTCCGCCCTCGATCCAGGCCGCGTCCGGATCGGCGGCGACGCAGGCGGAGAGCGTCTCCTCGATCTCCGTTGGTCCGGCGGTCGGCGGGAACAGGCACTGGAGCAGCACCTCCGTGCCTCCCAGCACCGGATGGACGTGGACGTCGTAGATGCCCGGCATCGCCATCCGGCCTTCGAGATCGCGGACTTCGGTGTCCGGACCGCGGTGCTCGAGCACGTCGGCCGTCGAGCCGACGAACGTGAACTCGCCGCCGGCGATCGCGACCGCCTCCGCCCAGGGCCGGGCGGCGTCGAGCGTGTAGACGCGGCCGTTGGTGAGGATCAGGTCGGCGTCGCCCTCGCCCGAGGGAACGCAGGCGAGGACCAGGGCGGTCAGCAGCACCTGGAGTGCCACGCCCGATCAGAAAACCGTCGCCGCCGGCTTGACCTCGAAGGTCACGTCGCGCGGCGGCTCGACGCCGAGCAGGTGCTCGACGAAGTAGTCCCAGGTGCGGAGCAGGGCGTACGGCTCGGCGCCGCCGCCGTGGTTGCGGTTCGGCAGGTAGAGCAGGTCGTAGGGCTTGTTCGCCTTGATCAGCGCGTCGACCATCCGGAAGGCCTGGGCCGGCGGCACGTTCTCGTCCATGTCGCCGTAGACGAGAAGGAGGCGCCCCTCGAGGTTCCCGGCCATCGCCGTGATGTCGAGCGGCTCCCAGCTCTTCGGCGCCTCGTCCGGCCGCGTCCGCGTCCTGCCGCCGTCGGAGTACACCGCGGGTCCCGTGAACGCCTCGAAACCGGGGTAGATCGCCGCGTAGTCGTAGACGCCCGCGCCGGACACGGCCACGTCGTAGAAGTCCGGCCGGCTGAGGATGGCCTGGGCGGTGAACGTGCCGCCCCAGGACCAGCCGTAGATGCCGACCCGCTCCGGGTCCATCTCGGGCTTGAGTTCCGCCCACTGCCGGATGGCGGCCACGTGGTCTTCGATGGCGACCTGCGTGAACTCCGGATAACCCGCGTCGCGGAAGGCGCTGGAGCGGCCCGGGGTGCCGCGGCCGTCCGTGACGACGACCGCGAAACCGAGGCGGGCCAGCGCCGGCTCGGCCGACGGGTTGCGCGCGCCCACGGCCTGCACGAAGTTCCGCGGCGCCACGTACACCTGCGGGCCGCCGTAGACCGCGTCGATCACCGGGTGCCGGCCGCCCTCGACCTCGCGCTGCGGCGCGAAGTAGACCGAGTACACCTTCGTCTCGCCGTCGGCGGCGAGGAAGGCCCGGCGCTCCGGCGGCACGAAGCCCGCCTCGAACAGCGCCGAGGCGTCCGTCTGCTCGACCTCGGCCAGCACCTTTCCGTCTTCCGTCGAGCGCAGTACCGTGATCGGCGGGCGATCCACGGTCGAGTGGGTGTCGAGGAAGACGCCGAGGTCGGGGCGGATCCGGGGCGGCGGCGGAGCGAGGCCGAAGAGGGCCTCCATCATCGGCACCGGCGCCGGCTCGAAGTGGTGGTCGGCATCGTTCGCGGTCAGCAGCGTGACTTCGCCTGCCCGAGGCGATGCGGGATCGAACGACGCCCGGTACAGATGGCGCAGGTACGGGTCGCGGCCGGGCTCGCGGCCGCCGCCCGTGAAGTAGACCTGCTGGCCGGCCTCGTCGACGTGGATGATGTCGAGCACCGTCCAGTCGCCGGACGTCACCTTGCCGACGAGATCGGCCGAGTCGTCGTCGGCCAGCTCGTAGACGTAGAGGTGTCCCCAACCGCTGCGGTCCGAGTACCAGAGCACCCGACGCTCGTCCTCCGGCCCACGCACCAGCCGGACGTTGGGACGGTTGTACATGTGGGTGTTCGACTCCACCCGCGTCTCGTTCGTCTCCCAGATCACGGGCGTCGCCTTGCCTGACTCGACGTCGATCGCGACCAGGGCGCCGCTCTTGCCGGCGTAGCCCCCGGCCCGGAGGTAGACCCGGTTCCGCTCCAGATCCCAGCCGATGACGGCACCGAGCCCGGGCCTGTCGGTTTCGTCGGGCAGCGAAGCACCCTCGAAGTCGACCAGGACCCTCCCGCCCTTCTTCGTGTCGAAGAGGAACCAGTCCACGTTCATCTCGTCTTCGTCGCCCGCGATCGGTTCGCGCAACAGGTGCACGACCGGCCGGCGGCTGCCGTCGGTCGGCACCCATTCGACGAACGGCACGGCCTCGAGCAGCCGCTCGTCCATGCGCGGCGCGAGCAGGAAGCGGCTGTCCGGCGACCAGCTCGACAGGTAGGGCGGCTGGCGCAGGCCCGTCTTCCTGGCGGCCACGGTCAGCAGCGAGGAGTCGGGCCACTTGCCGTAGGAGAAGTAGGTCTTGCCGTCGTGCGTGAGGCGGGTTTCCTTGCCCGTCTTGAGATGGCGCACGAACAGGTTGTCGTCGCGGGTAAAGGCCGCGCGGGTTCCGTCCGGCGACGGCAGCAGGCCGGGCTCGGGCGGCTTGATCGCCTCCGCGGCGCAGTCGAAGTCGGCTACCGAGCAGGTGACCCGCTGGGCGCCGCGGCGGGCGGTCAGCGTCGTGAGGTCGTCGGAGAGCGAGAGTCCGACGAGTCCGTCCAGGCTCGGGGTCTCTTCCTCGTCTTCCTCGCCTTCCGCGTCCCCCTCCGCGCCCGCGCCCTCGGCGGCAGCCGTCAGGGCCTCGGCGATCGACGCCGCCATCCGCGCATGATCGAAGGCAGGCCGGCGCGACCGCGCCTCCAGGTCGAACACGACGAGTTCGGGGCCGGCTTCGCCGTCGCGGCCGTACCAGAAGCCGGTCGTCTCGAGGTCGGCGTCCAGCCAGTGCGGCGTGATCTCCGCGTTGCGGAGCAGGGCCAGCAGGTTGCCTTCGACCAGCGCCGCCGCGGCCCGGTAGTCCTCCGCGTCCGGGCCGGCCGTCTCCTGGGCGCCGGCGCTGCCGACCGCCAGACCGAGGACCAGAGCCGGCGCAAGCACTCCGCAGGCCCAACGGCTGCGGTAAGCTCGCGCGGATCCAGACACTTGCGGGAGGGTAGCGATGACGAGTCGACGCCTGGTTGGTTTTGCGCTCTGCCTGGTCTTCGCCGCGGCGGCCCACGGCGCCGCAGACGCGGAAGGGCCGACATTCTACGAGGATGTCCTGCCCATCCTGCAGCAGAACTGCCAGGAGTGTCACCGGCCGTCGGGCAGCAAGATCTACCGTGGCGGCGTGCCCATGTCGCTCACGACCTACGAGGAGGCCCGGCCCTGGGCGCGCTCGATCGTCCGGATGACGGCGTCGAAGGAGATGCCGCCGTGGGATGCCTCCGAGCACTTCGACGGGGTGTTCCGGAACGAGCGCGGCCTGACCGACGGCGAGATCGCGACGCTGAAGCGCTGGGTCGAGGCGGGCGCGCAGTCTGGCCGGCCGGAGAACGGCCCCGTGCCCATCGAGTGGCCCGACGACGACGGCTGGGTGTTCACCGACCCGGACCTCGTGCTCAGGATGCCCGAGCCCTACTACGTCGATGACGACATCAAGGACGTCTACACCAAGCACCGCCTGGTCCTGACGCCGGACCTCCTGCCCGAGGACAAGTGGGTGCAGGAGATCGAGTTTCGCCGCGGCAGCGAGCTCGTCCACCACTTCAACATCTTCGTCAAGAGTCCGGACGACGAGGAGACCCGCGGCGACGGCCACTTCCTCGGCGGCGCCACCTCCGGGTCGCCGCCGCATGTTTGGCCGGAGGGCTACGGCTCGCTGCTGCGGACCGGCGACACCTTGACCTTCGATCTCCACTACCACAAGGAGCCCGGCCCCGGCAGCGGCGGCTGGGACCAGTCGTCCATCGCGCTCAAGTTCGCGACGAAGCCGGTGGAGCACCCGGTCCACTTCTTCCCGATCAGCAACTTCGAGTTCGAGATTCCGGCCCGCCACGACTACTCGCACGACACCGCCGAGCGCACGTTCGAACGCGAGGTAACGGTTCTCGGCATGCTCCCCCACATGCACATGCGCGGCCGGGAGGCGAAGTACACGGCCTTCTACCCGGACGGCAGCGAGGAGTTGATCCTCCACGTCCCGGACTGGGACTTCGACTGGCAGGAGATCTACTGGTACGACGAGCCGAAGCTGCTGCCGAAGGGCACCCGGCTGCGGATCGACATGTGGTTCGACAACTCGCCGGAAGAGGCGGAGCGCTGGGGCTTCAACCCGGACCGCGACGTGGTGTTCGGCCCGATGTCGACCGACGAGATGCTGATGGGCTTCATCTCCTGCGTCTACAACGACGAGGAGCCGCCCGGGGCGCGCGTGCCCGGCGTGATCGAGACGACGGGCGGGGAGTAGGCAGAGCGCCCGAAGCGGGTCAGCACCCGGCTGGCGCGTCTTCGCGCCAGCCGTGAACCAGTCCGTGCGCCCGTCCTCGGGCGGACGGATGACAGACCCGCGCACCCAGCGGAAGCGGGTCAGAGGACCCGCGCACCCGGCAGGCCCGCGTCAGTAGGACAGGTTCTCCGTCACGCGCACCCACCGTCCGTCCTGTACTTGCGACAGGAAGGACTCGTTCGTGCCGAGGTGTTTCTCCGGCCCGAAGCTCAGGACCGGTCCGCCGAAGATGTCCTGGTAGTCGTCTACCGACTCGATCGCCGCGACCAGTGCGTCGACCGTGAGGTCCGGCCCGGCGTCGCGCAGCGCACGGACCGTGAAGTCGGCGAGCACCCAGCCGAAGAGCGAGCCGGTGTTGGGCTCCTGGCCGTAGCGTTCGTCGTAAGCGGTGACGAAGTCGCGGACCTCCTGGCGGGGATGATCGGGGTAGGGAAACTCGAACGAGGTCATCGCGTAGAAGCCGTCCGTCACGCCGCCCTCCGCCTCCGCGACCTCGGACTCGAACGCCGCGATCGTGCCGACGAAGTCGACGTCCCAGTCGATCCCCCGCGCCGCCGAGATCGCCAGGATCGTGTCGCCGATGATCGTTCCGAGCAGGATCAGGTCGCAGTCGGCCTGCCGGAGCTTGAGGATCGCCGCGCTGAAATCGGTGTCGAGAGGC
Organism: Candidatus Multivorans sp.; assembly: GCA_965220845.1. GTDB lineage: Bacteria > Acidobacteriota > Thermoanaerobaculia > Multivoradales > Multivoraceae > Multivorans. The sequence continues at coordinate 1,782,540 of CBDCRA010000004.1, read as the reverse complement.
CTGTGGGCGGTCGAGTCGGTGACCTCCCGTCCCATTTCGCCGAGCTGATCGTTCGCCGCGTCGGTCAGCTCCGTTCCGAAGTCCGTGTCCTGGGCCATGGTGCAGATGCGCTCCTTGCCCCTCTCCTCGATGAAGTACTTCGTGGCGGCGCGTATCTGTTCGTAGTAGGTGGAGATGCCGGCGAACTTCAGCGGATGCAGCGGTTCCGCCATCGAACGCGCGCCCGAGAGCGGGAAGATGTTGGGAACGCCCGCCTCGAACTGGCTGCTCATGACGGCGTTGTTCATCGGCGTCCCGAGGGCGCCCACCATGGCGAAGATTTTGTCGCGGTGGATCAGCTTGTTGGCCGCCTGGACCGCGCGAGGCACCTGGTACTGGCCGTCCTCGACGACGAAGCGGATCTGGCGGCCGTGGATGCCGCCCTCCTCGTTCGCCTGATCGAAGATCATTCGCGCCGAGTTGACGCTGCCGACGCCGATGGCCGCCGCCGGACCGGACAGGTCCGTGTAGGTGCCGAGCACGATCTCCCCGGGCGCGTCCGAGGTCTCGGGATCGGAACTCCCGCATCCCGCCAGGACGGTCGCGATCAACATGAAAGCGACGGTGAGGGAACGGGTTCTGTCGGTCATGCCTGCTGTCCTCCGTACATCGAATCGATCAGGGGTCGGTACTTCTCGTTCACGAACTTGCGCTTGAGCTTCATCGTCGGCGTGAGCTCGTCGTCCTCGGGGGTCAGCTCCTGGTCGATGAGGCGGAACTTCTTGACCTGTTCGACGCGCGCGAACTTCGCGTTGACGGCCTCCACCTGACCGTGGATCAGCTCGACGATCTGCTCCGCGGCGCACAGGCTCTGGTAGTTGGTGAAGGGCACATGATGATCCTGAGCGTACTTGACGACGTTGTCGTGGTCGATCATCACGAGACACGTCAGGAACTTGCGCTTGTCGCCGATCACCACCGCGTCGGCAATGTAGGGCGAGAACTTGAGCTGGTTCTCGATCTCGCTCGGCGTGATGTTCTTGCCGCCGGCCGTGATGATGATGTCCTTCATCCGGTCGGTGATCCTGAGGAAGCCCTCGTCGTCGATCTCGCCGACGTCGCCGGTGTGGAGCCAGCCCTCGCGAATCGTCTCGGCCGTCTTCTCCGGCTGGTTGAGGTAACCCATGAAGACGAACTCTCCGCGGATCAGGATCTCGCCCTCTTCGGAGATCTTCACTTCGCCATAGGGAACGGAGCGGCCGACCGTGCCGGGCTTGTTGTCGGCCGGCTGAAGCATGGAGGCGATGCCGGTGTTCTCGGTCTGGCCGTAGCCCTCCACCATGTCAATGCCGAGTGCGAGATACCAGCGGATCAGATCGGGTGAGATGGGCGCCGCCCCGGTGCCGATCCAGCGGCAGCGGTCGAGGCCCAGGAACCTGCGAATGTTGCGCAGCACGAGCGCGTCGCCGACGCGGTAGGCGAGCTCCAGGACCGCCCCGGGCTTCTTGCCCGCGAGGCGTCTGTCCGCTCGTTTGAAGCCGATCCCTATCGCCTTTCCATAGGCCCATCGCTGCAGGAAAGTGGCGTCGGAGAGGGCGATGCTGATGGCCGAGTAGAACTTCTCCCACACGCGCGGCACCGAAAAGAACAGCGTCGGCTGGATCTCCTGGGCGTTCTCGGGCACGGTTTCCGGATTCTCGACGAAGTTGAGTTTCGTGCCGGTGTAGAGGGAGCCGTAGACGAAGATCCGCTCGGCGATGTGGCACAGCGGCAGGAAGGCCATGCGCTCGTCGTCCTCGCCCTGCGAGAGAACGTGCGGGGCGTTGACGCACTGGAACACGAGGTTGTGGTGGCTGATCATCGCCCCCTTCGGAGGCCCGGTCGTGCCGGAGGTGTAGACGAGGATCGCGAGGTCCTCGGGCTTCGCCAGCTCCAGGCACTCGGCCCAGGCCTCGGGATGGAGCTCGTCCTGTTCGCGTCCGAGCGCGAGCAGGTCGTCGTAGCTCATGGCCCGCGGATCCTCGAAGTCCCGCAGGCCCTCCATGTCGAAGATGACGATCTGTTCGAGCGTGGGGCACTTCTCGCGCACGTCGAGCACCTTGTCGAGCTGCTCCTCGTCTTCGACGAACATCACCTTGCAGCCCGAGTCGTTGACCAGGTAGTCCACCTGCTCGGCCGCATCCGTCGGGTAGATCCCCGCGCACACGCCGCCAACGCCGAGCACCCCCATGTCGGCGAACATCCACTCGACGATCGTGTTGGAGAGGATGCAGGCGACGTCGCCCTTGCCGAAGCCGAGCGACCGCAGCCCCAGCCCCGTGTGGCGCGCCTTCTCGCCGAAGGTGCGCCAGGAGACGTCCTGCCAGATGCCGAAGTCCTTCTCGCGCATCGCGATGCGGTCGCCGTACTTCTCGACGCGGCTCCAGAACATCGTCGGCACGGTGCCGGCGAAGCTGGTGTCGCGCCAGATCTCGAGTTCGCGGCCGTCGTCGGCCGTGCGCGTCTCACGCACGAGGTCCGGGTTCGATTCGGGGCCGGCCATGCTCACCTCCAGGTCTTGCGCTTCTTCCACCGGCGGACCCCCCTCGGCATCTGGTCCTTCATGCCGAGGTAGAACTCCTGGATGTCCGGCGAGCTCTCGAGCTTCTCGCAGGTGTCGTCCATGACCACCCTTCCGTTCTCGAGCACGTAGCCGTAGTGCGAGTGCCGCAGCGCGACGTGGGCGTTCTGCTCGACGACGAGGATCGTCATGCCCGCCTCCTCGTTGATGCGCCTGATGATCTCGAAGATCTGGTGGACCAGGATCGGCGACAGGCCGAGCGACGGTTCGTCGAGCAGCAGCATCCTCGGATGCGCCATCAGGGCGCGTCCGATGGCGAGCATCTGCTGCTCGCCGCCGGAGAGCTGGCTCGCCGGTTGCGAGCCCCGATCGGCGAGCGCCGGGAAGTAGTCGTAGACGCGATCGAGATCGCCGGCGATGCCGGCGCGGTCGCGGCGGCTGAAGGCGCCCATTCGCAGGTTCTCGTTCACCGAGAGGAAGGGAAAGACCTCCCGGCCCTCCGGCACGTGGCTCAGGCCGAGACGCATGACGGCGTCGGGATCGCGACGCGCGATGTCCTCGCCGGCGAAGAGGATCTCGCCCTTCTGGGGATCCATCACGCCGGAGATCGTACGGAGGATCGTCGTCTTGCCCGCGCCGTTGGCGCCCAGAACGGCGACGATCCGGCCTTCGGGCACCGCCAGGCTGACGCCGCGGATCGCCATGATGGGACCGTAGTAGGTCTCGACGTTCTTGAGCTCCAGCAGCACTCAGTCCGCTCCCAGGTAGGCGTCGACGACGGCGGGGTTCTTCTGCACCTCCGCGGGGCTGCCCTCCGCGATCACGCGACCTTCGTTGAGCGCGAGCACCCGCCCCGCCACCCGGCTGACGAGACCCATGTCGTGAGCCACCATGACGACCGTGACGCCGAGGTCGCGATTGATGTCCTCAATCCAGAACCCCATGTCCTCGCTCTCCTCGGGGTTGAGCCCGGAGGTCGGCTCGTCGAGGAGCAGCAGCTTCGGCTCCAGGCAGAGGGCGCGGCCCACCTCCACGACCTTGCGCACCCCGTAGGGCAGGTTCGCGATCCGCTGCTCGCGGTAGTGGGCGAGCTCGAGGAGGTCGATCACGTCTTCCACGCGGCGCCGGTGCTCGAGCTCCTCCCGCCTCACCGCGGGGAGGAACAGGAGATGGGACAGCGCCGTCGAGCGCCGGTGGACATGGCGGCCGATCAGGAGGTTCTGCAGAACGGTGGCGTGCTCGAAGAGCTCGATGTTCTGGAAGGTGCGCGCGAGGCCGAGCGGCGCGATGCGATGCGCCGGCAGCGAGGTGATGTCGCGGCCGGCGAACCGAACGCTCCCGCCGTCGGGAAAGTAGATGCCGCTCACCAGGTTGAACAGCGTCGTCTTGCCGGCGCCGTTCGGTCCGATGATCGCGAACACCTCGCCCTCCTCGACCTCGAAGCTCACGTCGTCGACGGCACGAATGCCCCCGAAGCTGATCGACAGGTCCGTAACGGCGAGGTAGCTCACCTCAGTCGCTCCGTGCGCAGGTAGGTCTTCTGGCGCCGGTGCGTCGCCCGGCGATAGAGCGGGAACAACTGGAAGTAGCTCTTGATCTTGAGCCAGCGGCCGAAGATGCCCTGGGGCTCGAAGAGGATCACCAGCACGAGGATCAGGCCGAAGATGCCCGGCTCAAGGCCGGGCGCCTGAGCGATCTGCGGCGGCAGCGTGTCGCGAGCGATGGCGAGGAGCTGAGGCAGGAAGCCGATGAAGAGCGCGCCGTAGATGACGCCCCGCATCGAGCCGACGCCGCCGACCACCACCATCAGGAGGAGTTGCAGCGAGATGAGGAACGTGAAGGCGTCGGGCGAGAGGTAGCCGAGGCGATGCGCGAAGAGAGCGCCGGCGAGGCCGGTGATGCCGGCGCTGAGAGCGAAGGCGAGGGTCTTGTAGACGGCCAGGTTGATGCCGACGCTCTCCGCCGAGATCTCCGAGTCGCGGATGGCGACCATGGCCCTTCCCGTCGAGGACCGCAGGATGTTGAGCGCCATGAGAAGCGTCACGACGAGGAGAGCGAGGGTCACGTAGTAGCGCTGCCAGCCTTCCGTGAGCGGCATCCCGAAGAGACTCGGCTGCGGCACGGCGAGGCCGCGAAAACCCCCGGTGAGCCACTCGGCGCGCGAGATCGTCTGCTCGGTGAGCATGGCGAAGGCCAGGGTGGCGATGGCGAGATAGATGCCCGTCATCCGGAGCGCGATCCACCCCACGCCGGCGCCGACGACCGCCGAGACCAGGACCGCCGCGAGGATCGAGAGGAGGAACGGTAAACCGGCGGCCAGAAGGAGCGAGTGGGTATAGGCGCCGATCGCCAGAAACGCCGCGTGGCCCAGGCTCACCTGGCCGGTGTAGCCCACGAGCAGCATCAGACCGACGCCGGCGATCGCGTAGATCATCACCAGGTTGAGCTCGCCCAGATAGAACGTGCCGAGCGCCGCCGGGGCCGCGACGACCAGCAGGAGGAGCAGGCCGTACCAGAACCGGTCGCCACCGTGCTTCAGGTGGTCGATGTCCTGGTTGTAGTGGGTCTTGAAGAGGAACCGCATGATGCTCGCCGGCCGTCAGACTTTCTTGCGCTGAATCTGCGCGAACAGGCCTTCGGGCCGCAGGATCAGGGCCAGAATGAGAATGCCGTAGGCGGCCATTTCCTGGAAACCGGCGGGCAGGTAGACCCCCGCGAACTGCTCGGAGACGCCGATGATCCAGCCGCCGAGCAGCGCGCCCGGGATCGAGCCGAAGCCGCCGATCACCGCGGCCGCGAAGGCCTTGATCCCGATGAACCCCATCCCGGGCTGGACGAGCGAGACGGGCGCCAGGAGGATCCCGGCCACGGCGGCGACTCCGGCGGAGATCGCCCACACCAGGGAGAAGACCCGCTTGACCGGGATGCCGACGTAGTAGGCCGCGAGCTGGTTCTGCGACGTGGCCTGCATGCCGATGCCGAGCCGCGTGTGGCGGAAGAAGACGAACAGCACGACGCAGAGGACGAGGGTGCCCAGCAGGATCGCGAGGTTCTCGTAGCTCACGACGACTCCGCCGACACGCAGCGACTCGCCGGTGTACGGAGTGGGAAAGCTCCGCGGGTCGTAGCCCCACACCAGTCCCGCCACGGCGCGGAAGATGAAGCCCAGCCCGATCGTCAGCATCACGATGGCGAACTGCGGTTCGCCCAGAACGCGGCGCAGCACGAAGGCGTCGAGCAGATAGCCGAAGACCGCCAGCGCCAGGACCGACAGGAACAGCCCCAGCACCCAGGGCATGCCGACGTCGCCGATCAGGGTCACCGCCATGAAGGCGCCCAGCATCATCAGGTCGCCCTGGGCGAAGTTCACCATCTCGGTCGCCTTGTAGACGAGGACGAAGCCGAGAGCGATCAGGCCGTAGATGCAGCCGACGGCCAGACCATTGACGAGAACCTGCAGGAGCTGACTCAGAGTGTCTCCCTCCACCGTCCCGCGTCCCCGGCTCGCCGGTGCTGGGTTCCGGACCGGGCGGAGTATAGCCTTGGCCGCCTACGGACACAGGAGAGAACGATGGTGAGACGAGCCCATCGCATCGCCGCGCTGACGGTCTGCGTTTCCTGCGCCGCAGCCGGCGCCGCAAGCGGGCAGCGCAATGCGTACTTCGGCGATCTGCACATCCATACGCGCTACTCCTTCGACGCGTTCGTTTTCGGCACCCGCGCTTCGCCCGACGACGCCTACAGCTATGCGCGCGGGGAGGCGATCAAACATCCCGCCGGCTACAGGATCCAGCTCGACCGCCCGCTCGATTTCTACGCCGTCACCGATCACGGGATGTACCTGGGAATGTGGTCGGCCATGACCGATCCTGCCCATCCGCTCCACGGTGCTTCCGAAAGCCGTCGCTTCTTCGATCCGAAAGACGTCGACGAAAGACGTGCGGCCTTCCGATCCGCCGGCGCGTTTCTCAGGGAGCATCCCGACCCGGGGGCCTCACGTTCGGCATGGCGGGAGATCATCGAATCGGCGGAGCGCAACTACGAGCCGGGCAAGCTCACCACCTTCGTCGCCTATGAGTTCACGTCGGCGTACCCCCCGGGGGCCAATCAACACCGCAACGTCATCTTCCGCGGCGCGAACGTGCCCGACCAGCCCTTCAGTCGACTCGACTCGCCGAACCCCGAGGATCTCTGGGACTGGCTCGAAGGTCTCCGAGCACGGGGCATCGAGGCGCTCGCCATCCCCCACAACTCGAACCAGAGCGACGGCTACAGGTTCGCGCGCCAGAAGCTGTCCGGGGAGCGCTTCGACGAGGCATACGCCCGACTCCGGATGCGCAATGAACCACTGGTCGAGATGACACAGGTCAAGGGCACCTCGGAGACACATCCCCTACTTTCCCCGAACGACGAGTGGGCCGACTTCGAGATCATTCTTCTCACCCCGGAAGAATCGACGCTCGACAGAATCCGTGGAGGCTACGTGCGCGACGCCTACCTGGCCGGTCTCGAATTCGAGGAGAGGGAGGGCTTCAACCCCTACCGGTTCGGGATGATCGGTGCGAGCGACAGCCACAACGCGGGCGCCTCGTACGAGGAGTCGTCCCACATCGGCAAGGTCGGCTTCCTCGACGGGATGCCCGTGGGGCGGGGATCCGTACCCCCCGAAGGAGCCACCAACTGGAAGGACGTGGAGCTAGCCGTCGAATCCGACGAGACGACCTCACGGCCACCGCAGGAGATGTTCGCGACCTGGGGCGCTTCAGGCCTGGCCGGCGTGTGGGCCGAGGAGAACACCCGCGAATCGATCTACGACGCCTTCCGTCGCAAGGAGACCTTCGCGACGACCGGGCCCCGCATCCGGGTGCGTTTCTTCGCCAGCTACGGCTTCGGCGACGATCCGCTTCAGGACGTGGAACTCGTGGCGAAGGCCTACGAGCACGGAGTACCGATGGGCGGCGACCTCCCTGCCCGGCCCAGCGGCGTGCCGCAGTTCCTGGTCTGGGCGGTGCAGGACCCCGAGTCGGCGAAGCTTCAGCGCGTGCAGGTGATCAAGGGCTGGATCGAAGACGGGCAGCCACAGGAACGTGTCTACGATGTCGCCTGCTCCGACGGTCTGGAGGTCGACTCCGAGACCCACCGCTGCCCCGACAACGGCGCTCAGGTCGATCTTGCGGACTGCAGCATCAGCGCCGACGTCGGTTCAACCGAGCTCATGGCACTCTGGACCGACCCCGACTTCGACCATAACCAGCACGCCTTCTACTACCTGCGAGCCCTGGAGAATCCGACCTGCCGCTGGTCGACGTGGGATGCGATCCGGGCGGGAACGCCGCCTCGACCCGGTCTCGCACTCACCCTTCAGGAGCGCGCCTACTCCTCTCCCATCTGGTCGGTACCGAACTGAGGAAGAGCTAGCCCCCTCGCGCCAGCACCTGACAGCGCTTCATCAGTCGTCGCAGGTGATCCGGGAAGGCGTCCCGGCGATGAAGAACGCGACGGTTGTCCCAGATGAGCACGTCGCCGACCGTCCACTTCTGGGTCCAGACGTTCTCGGGCAGCGCCGCGTAGCTCCAGAGTTCGTCGAGCAGCACCTCGCTCTCGTCGACTTCCATGCCCATCACGTACGCCCATTCGCGCCGGCCGAGGTAGAGGCCCCCGCGACCGGTCTCCGGGTGACGGAGGATCGCCGGATGGACCGCGCCGGGCGACTCTCTAGGACTGTCCACCTCCTCGAAGCCGACGCGCAACTGGCCGATGCTGGTATGCGCCGCGTCGTGCTTGATCTCGATTCTCCCGGCCTGCTCGCGGAGCGCCGGTGGCAGGGACTCAAGCGCCGCCTGCTGGCAGGCGAACTGGGTGTCGCCGCCCTCGTCAGGCACCTCGATGCTGAGCAGGACGCTCGCCGGCGGCGGCGTCTCTTCGTACGTCATGTCCGAGTGCCACCTCGCCTCCGCGTTGCCGAGCCCGCCGATCGGCTTGCCGTTCTTCCTGATGTTCGAGAGCGGCGTGACGTACAGGCTGTCGAACATCTTCCTCAGCTTCTCTTCCGGCAGCTTGACCGGGATCTTCTCGAGCGGCCCGAAGCGCGCGCTGAAACGCTCCAGTTGCGGGTCGTCGAGGCTCTGGCCGCGAATGCGGAGGACGCCGTGGTCGAGCCAGGCCTGGTAGATCGTCTCGAACTCCGCATCGGAGACCGCGGCCAGGTCGACACCGTCGATGTTGGCGCCGAGGGCCGGGGAGAGAGGCGTGATGTTCATGCGGCCGATGCTAGCGTCACCGGGGCGGAGCCGGCCTTCGAAGCGGAGCCGGCCTGACGGCCGGCGCGAGTAGATGGCGCACCCAGCGGAGCGGAGCCGGCCTGGCGGCCGGCGCGTGTTCCTGGCCGCCTGCGGCGGCAGCGGGTCAGAAGACCCGCGCACCCGGAGATAGGGCTGGGTGCGGGCGTGGTTCTGTTCTGGAACCGTCAGGGCGTCACTTCGAGCGGTGGGCTTGCAGTAGAGATGCTGGCTGCGGGAAGGGCCGTGCTCTGGGTGCGCGGGTCTTCTGACCCGCTTCGGGCGAAGTCGCGGAGCGACGAAGCCCGAGACAAACAGCCACCGGCCGGAGGCCGGTGACCTTTCATGCGCGCCTACCCTCAGACGTACGGCTCGACGCCGGGCATCAAGTCGTCCATGTAGACGCGGGGGGCCATGGCGCGGCGGCCGAACATGCCGAGCGCGCGGTGTTCCGAGCCGGCGAGTCGCACCGCGGCGGCGCCGATGAGCCGGGCCAGGGCCGTCTCGCGCCAGAACCAGTCCCGCAGCTCGAGCGACGTCGCCCGGCCGGGCCGGCCCTGGGCCGCTTCCATGTACCACGTCCGCAGGTCGTCGCAGCCCAGGCGGACCCATTCGGGCAGCGGCAGGTTCGTGGCGACCGACGGGTCGTTCGCGCCGCCGGCCAGTTCGCCCAGACCGCGCACGATCTGCTCGTGGCTGAGGCCGCTCGCCGCCGGCGCGGACCGGCCGCGTTGCGCCACGTAGACCTCCTGCCAGGGAGCGAGGCGGCGCAGTTCCGCGAGGACCTCCGTCACCAGCGCCGAATCGTCGGCGGCAACCCCGGCGAACGAGACCGGGCAGGACCAGCCGCCGTCGTCGTCATCGTGAACAACGGGTGCGTCGTCCGGAAAGTCCTCCAGGACGACCGGGCCGTCCCGTCGCTCCAGCAAGCCGAGCGCGGCCCGCAGGACCCGGCGCTGGAAGTCCGGCTCATGGGGCGCGCCGAACGGCCGCCCCAGCTCGAACGGCACCCACAGGAACCGGGGCAGTTCCATCCGCTCCGTGTTGACCCGCACCAGGCTGATGCCCGTCGTCGCGATGCCTTCGTCTTCGAGAAAGTGACTTACCGCGCCCACGGCGCGGGTGCAGTTCGGTCACACGGGGCAGAGGCAGACCGCCTCCACCTCGTCCTCCCTGAGCCGCGCGGCGAGCTCACGCACCGTGGGTTCGATCGCCTCCGGCGGCCAGCCGGCGCCCATCAGCGAATAGTGGAACTCGGCGACCGATCCGACGGCCCCTTCGCTCTCCAGCTCGCGCAGCCGGTCGAGCGGGAAGACGACGCTCACGTCCTCGCGGAAGCCGGTCCGGTCGAAGTGAACGGACGAGTGCGTCATCGTCAGGTCGCTGGTCGAGATGGAGCCCGGGATCACCCGGTAGCTCAGATCGACCGTCGAGAAGGCCCGGTCGCCCACCCGGTGCAGGCCGGCCGAAGTCACCAGCGCCACGCGCCGCTCCGCCAGCGGTGGACCCTCGACCCACGGCCGCGTGGCGAACGGCACGCACTCCTTCGCCACCACGTGGCCGGCTTCGACCTCGGGCATGTCGGACAAACGGACCATCGCGTCTCGGACTGCCCCGCCGCCGGACGCCCGCGGGGCTGACACAATCTAGCGGCTCGGGGCTGCCGGCCGCGAGGGAACTGGGTGCGCCGGCGTCCCCGCTGCTCTATAGGATCAAACTGGGTGCGCCGGCGTCCTCGCCGGCTTCCGGAGAAAACGCGCCGCGCAGCGGCGACCATTCGGCCAACCAGCAGGGAGTAACGTCCATGACTATCGCCGCCTCCGTAGATACTCGTGTCCCCACGGCCCTTCCCGACCTGGACGACCCCGGTCTGCTCCGAGCCCAGGCCTACATCGACGGCCAGTGGGTCGACGCGGACTCCGGCGAGACCTTCGCCGTGGAGAACCCGGCCACGGGCGAAAGGCTGGCCGAGGTCGCCTGCTGCGGCGGCGGCGAAACGAAGCGCGCCATCGAGGCTGCCGGCAGGGCCTTCGAGCAGTGGCGGCACACCACGGCCAAGGAGCGCGCCGCGCTGCTGCGGCGCTGGTTCGACCTGATCATGGAGAGCCAGGAAGACCTAGCCCAGATGATGACGGCCGAACAGGGCAAGCCCCTCTTCGAGGCCCGCGGGGAGATCGCCTACGGCGCCAGCTACGTCGAGTGGTTCGCCGAAGAGGCCAAGCGGGTGTACGGCGACACGATCCCCCAGCCTTCCAACGACAAACGGGTCGTCTGCATCAAGCAGCCGGTGGGAGTGGTGGCCTGCATCACGCCCTGGAACTTCCCCAACGCGATGCTCGCCCGCAAGATCGCACCGGCCCTCGCGGCCGGCTGCACGGTGGTCTGCAAGCCGGCCAACGAGACGCCGCTGTCGGCCAATGCCTTGGCCGAGTTGGCGGAGCGGGCGGGCATCCCGGCCGGGGTGATCAACATCCTCTGCGGCCAGACCGAGGAGATCGGCAAGGAACTGACGTCCAACCCGACGGTCCGCAAGCTCACCTTCACCGGCTCGACCGCGGTGGGCAAGCTGCTCATGACCCAATGCGCGGGCACGATGAAGCGGATGTCGATGGAACTGGGCGGCAACGCGCCCTTCATCGTGTTCGACGACGCCGACCTGGACGCGGCGGTCGCCGGCGCGATGATCTGCAAGTTCCGCAACGCGGGCCAGACCTGCGTCTGCGCCAACCGCATCCTGGTCCAGGAAGGCGTCTACGACGAGTTCGCAGAGAGACTCGCCGCGGCCGTGGCCGGGATCAAGATGGGCGACGGCACCGAGGACGGCGTCACCGTGGGTCCGCTGATCAGCACCGAGGCCGTCGCGAACGTGACGAGCCGCGTCACCGACGCGGTGGACCGCGGCGCCACGGTCGAGATCGGCGGCGGCCCGTCCGATCTCGGCGATTGCTTCGTCCAGCCCACGATCCTCACCGGCGTGACGGACGACATGCGGGTCTTCCGCGAGGAGATCTTCGGCCCCATTGCGCCGCTCTTGAAGTTCAGCACGGAAGAGGAAGCGATCGCCATGGCCAACGACACCGAGTTCGGCCTGGCCAGCTACTTCTACGCCCGCGACGTCGGCCGCATCTGGCGCGTCAGCGAGGCGCTCGAGTACGGCATCGTCGGCATCAACGAAGGGATCATCTCCAACGAAATGGCCCCCTTCGGCGGCATGAAGGAATCCGGCCACGGCCGCGAAGGGTCGAAGTACGGGCTGGATGACTACCTCGAGATCAAGTACATGTGCATCGGGGGGATTGACGGGTAGGGGAGCAAGGTCGCCGGCCTGCGGCCGGTGGCTGTTTGCCTCGGGCTACGTCGCTTCGCGACTTCGCCCGAAGCGGGTCGGAAGACCCGCGCACCCAGAGCACAGCCTTTCCCAAAGCCAGCATCTCTACTGCAAACACACCGCTCGAGGTGACGCCCTGACGGTTCCAGAACAGAACCGCGCCCGCACCCACGCCCTATCTCTGGGTGCGCGGGTCTTCTGACCCGCTGCCGCCGAAGGCGGCCAGAGAACACGCCGGCCGAAGGCCGACCGCTACCGCTGGGTGCGCCGGCGCCCCCGCCGGCTGCCGCCGCAGGCGGCCGTTGAAACGCGCCGGCCGAAGGCCGGCTCCGCTTATCCGCCGACCCTCAAGCCGCCTCGCGCGAACCGCTCACGAGCCCTGCCAGATCGCGGACGTCCTCCACCACGTCCAACCGCAGCGAAACCTCCCGCAAGCGATCACTCGCCTCCGCACCAAGCAACGGCGCCGTCAGCCCGGTCATCTTCGCCGCCAGCTTCGCTCCCTGCGCTTCCAGGTCCGTCGCCGGAATCCCCGTGTCATGGAACTCCTCGAGCGAATGCCCGTTCGCCCGCAGCTCGACCCGGGCCTGCGTGTGACCAAGCCCGCGATCCGTCCGCACCTCGACCCTGTCGATCATCCGCGCAACCTCGGGATTGTCGAGCGTCTCGTCGACGAAGGTTCCGGTATCCGTCGTGTCGATCCCCAGCATCGCCAGCGAGGTCGTCGCGACCAGACTGAACTTCGCCTCCAGCCCCGTCTTCGGTTCCGGGATGCCGCAGACATCCAGCAAGCCCGGATGCACCGTGACGACCGCCTTCTCGACATCCCCCGCCGCGACGCCCTCGGCCGCCAACCGCGGCCGCAGCCGACCCACCGACTCGATGGCCGCATGCGTCAGGTAGCAAGCCGCGTGGTACTTGAACAGCGTGTCCTCGATCAGGAAACGCCCGTCCTGTTCCTCGAGCCGCTGCCAGTTGACCTCCTCGTGGCCTGAAGCCGCCGCGTCGGCGTAGCCCTGCCGGCCGTCGACCGCCTCGGGGTTCGACGTGAAGCCCCGCATCGCCAGCCGTGCCGACAGCAGGCCGCGCTCGGCGGCGTGGCCGGCATGGAACGGCTTCGTCATCGTCCCGAAGTTCGCCTTGAGGCCGCTCGCCTGCGACGCGGCAAGACCAAGCGCGTGCGCGAACTGCTCGTTGCTCGCGCCCATCAGGTGACACGCGGCAGCCGCCGCGCCATGGACGCCGATCGTCGACGTCGAGTGCCAGCCCTTCTTGTAAGCCGACGGCCCGACCAGCGCACCGACCCGCGACTCCACCTCGATGCCGACGATGAACGCGACCAGCAACCGTTCGCCGCTCGCACCCATCTCCTGCGCCTGCGCCAGCGCAGCCGGAAACACCGGAACCGTGGGATGGCCGCCCATCATGCTGTGCGTGTCGTCGAAGTCGAGCGCGTGACCGGCCGCGCCGTTGACGAGCGCCGCGACCCCGGGCGCGCAGTGCAGGTCCGTACCGACGATTGAGCACGCCCCGGCCTGCCCGCCCAGCTCATCGCGCAGGATCCCGAACAGCGGCTCGCGGCTCCCAACCAGAGCACAGCCGAACCAGTCGAGCACGCACTGGCCCGCCACGGTGCGGGCCGACTCGGGAATGTCGTCCAGGGTCAAGCGACCGAAACGGTCCCAGAGATGGTTGGCAAGTCTCATCGTGTTTTCTCCACTTTCCGGCCTCCCCGCAGCCTCCGGATGCCGGCGAGAACCCGGGCTGCGCCTCCGAAGTGTAGGTCACCGGCAATTCACGGTGGGATCGCCCGGTCACAAGAGTTGCGACAGCAACGTTCGCACCGGGACGATCAAGGGCCTCCCCGGCTCCTCGAAGCAGCTCCGGTCGACGTAGTCAGCCGAGACGGAAACCTGGAAGGCGAAGGGCGCCCGCAGACGGTCCTGGTAGTAGCGGAGGTGAGGGCTCAGCGAGTCGCCGCCGTGCTTGACTTCGACAAGGATCCAGGGCTCGCCATCCCGCACGACGATCAGGTCGACTTCGCGCTTCTCCTTGTCTCGCAAGTAGGCGAGTTCGAAGTCGCCCAGGCCGAGATCGTTCCAGCCGTCGACGGCCTTGGCGAGGTGGCAGGCAACGAAGGTCTCGGCGCGCTGGCCAGGGTCCTCGACGCCCGACCAGTCCCGCAGGTACCACTTGGGCTCCTTGCGCAGCGACCGAGAGAGGTTGCGAAACCAGGGGCGCACCAGGAAACCCAGGTGAAGGTCAGCGAGCGTGGCGACCCAGCGGCGCACGGTGTCGGCCGCCACCCGGACCTGCCTGGCGAGATTGTCGTAGACGATCTGCTGTCCAGAGCGGTCGGAGAGCAGACGCACCAGGACCTCCAACTGGTCCAGTTGCTGGATTCGGGTCAGGTCTCGCACCTCCTCGCGGACCAGTTGCGCGAACCGGAGAGTCCGCCAGCGACGGGTGAAGCGGATGTCGCGCCTCAGGTACGGCTCGGGAAAACCGCCGTGCTTCCAGAGCGCCTCGAAGTCGCCGTCGTCAATCTCCCGGGGCGGACCGAGGAGGCCAGGCGGCTCGGCCAAATCACGCGGCGCAACCTCAGCCACCGAAAAGGGGTGCATCCGGTAGAGGAAGTAGCGCCCCATCAGGCTGTCGCCACCGCGCCGGTAGACATCCAGCCGACTGCTGCCAGTGACCAGAATCTTCATCCGGTCCCCGTAGCTGTCGAAGAGCCCCTTTAGGAAGGACTTCCAGCGCGCGAACTTGTGCAGCTCGTCGAACAGCACGACGGGCGGAGTCTCGGACAGGCGGTCGAGCCCCAACGTCTCGACAACTTGCCGGGGACCGGCAAGCACGAGTTCCCGATGGTCGAGATCGTCCCAGTTGAGGGTTGCATCGGCCCTGGCGCGACAGGTGGTCGTCTTGCCGACTTGCCGCGGGCCGCTGACGAAGGCCATCTGCCGATTCCGGCCGAGATGCTCCCTCAGGATCGGGTCATAGATGCGCGGCGATTCCGAGTCCACGCGACCATTCTTCTCACTATCGTGGAATAGTCAAGACCATTCCACGACTACCCTCTGAATGGTCGCACCCCTCAGCTCCTCCTCGACGGCTTTCCGAGCAGCGCATCCGACACGATCTTCAGCATGATCTCCGACGTCCCCTCGAAGATCTTCGTCAGCCGCGCGTCGCGCCAGTACCGCTCCACCGGGTAGTCCGTCGTGTAGCCCGCGCCAGCCAGCACCTGCAGCGCATCCGAGCACACGCGCTCCGACATCTCGGCGGCGTAGTACTTCACCATCGCCGCTTCCTTGGCGCACGACACGCCGGTGTCGATCTTGGCGCAGACCGAGTAGTTCAACTGGCGGGCCGCCTCGACCTCGGCCGCCATGTTCGCGATCTTGAAGCGGATCGCCTGGAAGTCCGCGATCGGCCGCCGGAACTGGATGCGTTCCTTCGAGTACGCGATCGCCTGTTCCAGCGCGCCCTGGGCGAGGCCGATCGACCGCGCCGCGGTGTGGGCCCGGGCCGACTGCAGGCCGCGCGTCATGCCGTAGAACGCCTGGCCCTTGGCCTCCTTCTGGCGCTTCGTGATCGGCACCCGCACGTTCTCGAAGTGGAGCTCCCACGTCTTCCAGCCGTGGTAGCCGATCTTCGGGATCGGCGAGCCGGTGACGCCCTCCGGCAGCTCGCCGGGCGGCTTCTCGATCCCGATGCCGGTGAGCGCGGCGTGGCGCTTCGCGGGGTCGCCCTCCGTCCGCGCGATGACCTGGATGAAGTTCGCGCCGTCGGCGAAGGTGCACCAGTACTTGTTGCCGGTGATCACCCAGTGGTCGTCCTCCATCCGCGCCCGGCAGGTGATCGACGAGATGTCCGACCCGACCTCCGGCTCCGACATCGCGAGCGCGCCGAGGTACTTGCCCTCGGCCATCAGCCGGATCCGCTTCAGGCGCTCCTCGCCCTCGAAGGGAATCGAGCGGTAGAAGCCGTTGCCGCGGGCGATGATGCTCGCCACGCTCATCCAGCCCCGCGCCAGCTCCTCGGCGACCAGGCAGTACTCGAACGCGCCCAGCCCGGCGCCGCCGTACTCCTCCGGGATCACGATGCCGAAGAAGCCCAGCTCCCCCATCTTGTCGATCAACGACTGCGGGATCGTCTCCTTCTTCGGATCCAGCTCGTTGGCGACCGGGAGGACCTCCTTGTCCGTGAAGTCCCGCGCGATCCGGCGGAGCATCTCGCGCTCCGGGGTCATGTAGCCGACGGTCTGGGTTGATGCGACGTCGTTCATGCGGTGGTTCAACCGGGGTCTGCGAGGGTCGTTCGTGGCGCGGGGCGGGAGTCGGCGAGCCTAGCCGACGCGGAAGAGTGCCGGAGCTGTGACAAGCTGTGACACGAGCTGTGACATCGGAGAGGATGACGGCTGGAGTCCGCCTCCGACCCTTGCTTTTTGAACGGCAAACGTTAGATTAGCAAGGATGATCCGCCGCCGTGCAGAGCAGCGAGTCCTCCGCAGCCTGAGCGAGGCGCCGGCCGTCGCGCTCCTGGGACCGCGTCAGGTCGGCAAGACGACCCTCGCCCGCGCCATCGCGGACCAGGTTACCGGCAGCGTCTACCTCGACCTGGAGGACCGCGACCATGCCGCCCGGCTGACCGAACCGACTCTCTACCTGGAACGGCAGGCCGAACGGCTCGTGATCCTGGACGAGATTCAGCGCATGCCGGGTCTGTTCGAGGTCCTGCGGAGCCAGATCGACCGACGGCGCCGCGAAGCGCGTCGAACGCACCAGTTCCTGCTGCTCAGTTCGGCCTCGCAGACCCTGCTCCGGCAGTCCGCGGAATCGCTGGCGGGCCGGTTGATCTACGACGAACTCCCCGTCCTGGACGCCCTGGAGGCGCCCGCGGACCGGGACCGCCTCTGGATCCGGGGCGGGTTCCCGGACCCGTTCCTGGCCGAGAGCGACGAGGCCGCCGCGCGCTGGCGGCTCAGCTTCATCCGCACGTACCTCGAGCGGGACATCCCGCAGTTCGGCGTGCGGGTTCCGGCCGAGACGCTGAGGCGCTTCTGGACCATGCTCGCCCACCGGCAGGGCGGTCTGCTCAACGCCTCTCGACTTGCGGCCAGCATGGACGTCTCGGCGCCGGCCATCAAGCGCTACGTCGACCTCCTGGTCGACCTCATGCTCGTACGCAGGTTGCCCCCGTACTTCGCCAACGTCGGCAAGCGGCTGGTCAAAGCGCCGAAGGTGTACATCCGGGACAGCGGCGTCCTGCACACGCTCCTCGGCCTCGCCACGCTGGACGACGTTCTTTCGCACCCCGTCGCCGGACCAAGCTGGGAAGGCTTCGCGATCGAGAATCTCATTGCCGCGGCGCCCTTCGGGACGGTCCCGTGGTTCTACCGGACCACGGCCGGTGCCGAGATCGACCTGCTGTTGCAGTTACCGGACCAGCAACTATGGGCGATCGAGATCAAGAGAACGACGGCGCCGCGAACGAGCCGCGGCTTCGAACTGGCCGCGAACGACCTCGCCGCGGCCCGACGGTTCGTGGTGTACGCGGGTGCCGAGGAGTTTCCCCTGTCGGCCGAAACGACCGCAGCGCCGCTGGAGACGGCGATGGCGGAACTGGCTGCGTTGTCCGCCCGCTGAAAGGAGCACCTGACAGCCATGGCGGAAGCCGGCCTTCAGGCCGGCGCGTCTCTCTGGCCGCCTTCGGCGGCAGCCGGCGGGGACGCCGGCGCACCCAGTCCGGAGCGCCTCACTAACGGCCGGCGGCAGCCAGCGAAAAGGCCGGCGAACCCAGCCGCGTCTGATCGCCGACGATCTCCGCAAGCACCGGCTCGATGTAGCCGTAGAACCGCTCCGGGTCCTCCGACATCGGGAAGTGGCCTAACCCCTTCATCGTCTGGTACGTCGCGCCCTTGATCTGGCTTGCGACCTCCTCGGACGCCTCGGGCGGCGTCGCGGCGTCGTACTCGCCGGTCAGCAGGAACACTCGCGTCTGCGAGGTGTCGATCTCCGAAGCCCGGTCGCCCAGGTCGTGGTCGGTGCCCCAGTAGAAGAGGTCGCCCCGAAACACCCGCGGCGCGCCCTGGCTGTAGCACCAGCCGACTTCGCGGCGGAGGGCCTCGGGCGCCTTGGGCGAGGTGATGCCGATCATCAGGTCGCTCTTGTAGCCGTTGTTGATCTCGGGGTGGTCGAGCAGGTCGATGTTGCCGGGGTCCGACTTGATCGCCGCCTCCAGCCCGATGACGGCCTGGAACAGGCCCGGGCGGTGCAACGCCAGGTCGAGGGCCAGGTGGCCGCCGATCGAGCTGCCCATGTAGACCGGGTCATCGAGCTGCAGTTCGCCGACGAAGCCGGCGACGAAGTCGAGCAGGAAGCTCTTCGTCAGCCTGTACTCCTGCTTCCACCACTCGACGCCGGTGGGCGGCACGGACTTGGCGTGGTAGGGCAGGTCGTAGGCCAGCAGGTGGAAGTGCCGGCCGATCCTCTCGTCCTCCAGCTGGTGGCGCCACTGGCGGCCGTCGGAACCGGCGGTGTGCTGCAAGACCAGCGGAATGCCGTCCGGGTTCCCGGCCGACTCGAAGTAGACCTCGTAGGAAACGTCCTGGACTTCGAGGTCCAGGTAGCGGCCGACGCGCTTCGCGAAGGTGGGCATCAGGCCGCCACCCGCTGGTCGCCGAGGAACATCCGCGCGACGTCGCCGTTCGTCCGCTGGCTCAGGATGAAGAGGTAAAGCGTCAGGAACGGCACGCCGAAGAAGAAGGCGACGACGGCGAGCAGGAGGCCGCCCGGGGAGAAACCGTTGCGCCACGCGACCCACGCCGCCGACATCGTGAGGAATCCCAGGAAGTCGAGGTTGAACTGGCCGTTCCAGGTCATCTCTGCGATGTCGCCGAAGAAGATCGGGAGCAGGCCCAGGCCGTGTTCGATGGCGACGGCCACGGTGTACACCGTGATCACGCCAAAGAGGACGCCGAGAAACAGGCGAAACACGTTCATGCTGAAGCTCCCTCGGTTGGGTTGGACATCTCGCGCAGCACTCCGACCAGCCGACGCAACGCCGGGTAGTACGCGGCGTACGCAAGCTGATCGTGGTTCATCTCGATGCCGTGATGCACGCTGGCGAAGAACGGGTCCTGGTAGAAGGGCCGCGGCACCTCGCGCAGGAGTTCGCGCCACTCCTCCTCCGGACCGGCGAGGAAGACGTCCGACGGCGTGTCCGCCTCGCAGGGCTCGAGCGCGGCCACGGCGCCGTCCTCGAAGCGGATCGCGTGGTGCGTGTCGCCCACGCTGAGCCGCAGGCTCGCCGTCCAGTGCCGGATGGTGTACCGGAACTCGGGATCCTGCTCAAGGGTCGATTTCAGGTTGTTCCAGGGAATCATCCGAGAATCGTAGCGCGCAGGACGACCGGATGCGCCGTTTCCCACTGGGTGCGCCGGCGTCCCCGCCGGCTGCCGCCGCAGGCGGCCAGGGAACCGCGCCGCGCAGCGGCGACCACTCTCCGCCGGGCGCCTCTCGTGACTCCGGGCCTTCTCAGCCGGCGCGGGCGCCGTTCGGGACCGGTCGCTCGGGACTCAGCAACGCCGGACGAAGGCCATCCTCATAGCCGACATCGAACAACATCCCCTGCGAGGTGATCCCCATCATCTTCCTCGGCTCCAGGTTGACGATGAACAACGCCTGCCGACCTTCGATCTCGGTCGGGTCCTCGCGCTCCTGTTTCATCCCCGCGAGGATCGTCCGCTTGTGGTCGCCGAAATCGACCTCGAGTCGTACGAGCCTGGTCGATCCTTCCACGTCGCTGACGCTCTCGATCGTGCCGACGCGGGCGTCCACCTGATTGACGACACCGATGTCGATGGCGGGCTTCACCGGTGCAGGCTTCATCTCTTCCAAGATAGATCCTCCCTGCGTTCCGTTCGAGGGGGGCGAAGCGTACCGGGAGACGGTCGCCGCTTCGCGGCGCGGTTCCCTGGCCGACTGCGGCGGCAGCCGGCGGGGACGCCGGCGCACCCAGTGTGGAAACAAAAGGCGCCGGTCGAGCGTTTGGCCTACACACAGACCGAAAGGAGACCTTCTGTGATCTGGAGAGCCTTGCTACTCGCGGCCTCAGCGGCGGTGCCGGCGGCGATCGCTCAGGAGAACGGCGCACCTCACCAGCCGGCCCCTGTGGACGTCGTCGAGGAGGAGATCCAGGTCGTGGGAGAGCTCCCCGGGCCGCCCCTCTGGAAGGTCACCAGGGAGGACCACGTCCTGTGGATCCTCGGCACTCCCGGACTCGTGCCGAACGATCTCCGCTGGCATCCGGACTCCGTCGAACACGCGCTGGCCGATTCTGCCGAGTACCTGACGGCCCCAGGCGCGAGCATCGGGACGTCGAACCCGGTAAAGGGGATACGGCTACTCAGGAAGTACATGCGTTCACGACGAGTCCCGGACCAGGGAACCCTCGACGACCTGCTGCCGGAAGACCTGTACCAGCTCTTCTCGGAGACCAAACTCAGATACGCGCCGAAGCGAGACAATCTCGAGAGACTGCGGCCGAGCGTTGCGGCCAAGGAACTCTTCGATTCGGCGGCGGAATCCGCTGGCCTGGAGTCGGGCCGCTCGATTCGTCGGGCCATCGAGAAGAGCGCCAGGAAGCACGACGTCAAGAAGGTGCCAACAAGCCTCTCCGAGCGCTACAAGGACTCGCCTCTCCTCGATTCGATGCAGGGAATGTCGGCCAGTGCGGAGCAAACCTGTCTGCAGGCGCGTCTTCAAGGGCTCGACGCCCAACTCGAAGCGCACACCCGCCTCGCAACTGCCTGGGCCCAAGGCGATCTGACATCGCTTAGAGCCCAGCCAGTCGATTCGGCCACCGACGCCTGCGTTTCCACCCGACTGGCCCTCCACCCGGACGTGATGAGCCAGATGGACTCGCGTCGCTGGGCGCTCTGGCTCGAGAACGTCGATCGTGCCTTGAGCGACAACGACTCCACCTTCGCCGTCCTGCCTCTCGGCGACCTGCTTCGGGCCGACGGACCCCTGTCCTGGCTCAGGCAGAGGGGCTATGACGTGCTGGAGCCGGACGAAGCTCCTCCGGAGGGATAGGTGCTAGCTGTGTGGGCCTTCTGACCCACTGGGTGCGCCGGCGCACCCAGTGTGGAGCGGTGCCGGGAGACGCCGACCGCTCTCCCCGTGGTAGAAACTTCGCCGCATGCCCGACCCGGACTTCTCCACCTTCCCCCTCAAGAAGAAGGGCAACCGCTACCAGGACTTCGAGGAAGGCCGTACCTTCCAGCACCACTGGGGCCGCACCCTCACGGAGGCGGACAACGCGCTGTTCGCCACGTCGACGATGCGGTTCACGCCGCTCTACTTCAACGCCGAGTACGCGCGCGCCCACGGCCACGACTCGGTCGTCATCGACCCGCTGCTCGTCCTCTGCACCGTGGTCGGCATGTCGGTCGAGGACCTCTCCGAGGGCGGCGGGCCGTTCCTCGGCGTCAACCAGGTCAAGTTCCACCGGCCGGTCTACCCGGGCGACACGATCACCGCCACCAGCCGCGTCGTCGGCCGCCGAGAGTCCGGCTCGCGCCCCGCCTTCGGCATCGTCACCTGGGAGACCGAGGCCCGCAACCAGAACGGCGACATCGTCGTCAGCTACCAGCGCACCAACCTGGTCGCCAAGCGCCGGGAGCCCGCATCATGACGGCCGCCACTGGGTGCGCCGGCCTTCTTGCCGGCATCCGGGCCGCCGCGCCGCAGCGCAGCGAGGCCACGCCATGACCGCCGCCCTCACATCCGGCACGACCTACTTCGAAGACTTCACCGCCGGCCAGAAGATGCGCCACGCCCGCAGCACCACGATCGAAGAAGTCGAAAGCCAGCTCCTCACCAAGCTCGTCATGAACACCGCCGACGGCCACTTCGACGAGCACAAGATGAAGGCGTCCCCCTTCGGCCAGCGCCTCGTCTTCGGCCTCGTCACCGGCTCCACCGTCATCGGTCTGGCGACGCAGGACACGGCCGAGAACGCGCTCGCCGAACTCGGCCTCGACAGGATGCGCTTCCGCGCGCCGGTCTTCCTCGGCGACTCGCTGACCGCCTACACCGAGGTGCTCGAGGTCCGCGACGCCGACCGCGACGACGCCGGCGTCGTCCGCTTCAAGCACTGGGGCACGAAACAGGACGGCAGGATCGTCTTCGAAGGCGAGCGCGAAGTCCTGATCAAGCGCCGTTCGCACTGGGGGTCGTAGTGGGCGGAGGCACAGGCCCCCTCTCCGACATCGTCATCATCGACTGCACGATGGCGCTCGCCGGGCCCTTCGGCTCGGCCATCCTCGCCGACCTCGGGGCCGACGTGATCAAGGTCGAGCCGCCGACGGGCGACATGTCGCGGCCGTCCCCGCCCATCCCCGAGGACTTCATCCACCCGGCCCAGGGCAAGGCCGGGGTCGACGGCGGCTGCGACTTCGGCGGCTACTTCGGCAGCATCAACCGCAATAAGCGCAGCATCGCCCTCGACCTGAAGGACGAAGCCGACCGCGAGACCTTCCTCCGCCTGTGCGAGCAGGCCGACGCCGTGCTCGAGAACATGCGCGCCGGCGTGATGGACCGGCTCGGGCTGAGCTACGAGGTCATCCGCGAGCGCAACCCGCGAATCGTCTACGCGGCGCTCCGCGGCTTCGGCGACCCGCGGACCGGCGAGAGCCCCTACGCCGACTGGCCCGCCTTCGACATCGTGGCCCAGGCGATGGGCGGCTTCGCCCACGTCAACGGCCCCCGGGGCGACGGCGACCGTCCCGGCGGCGGCTACCCCGGCGGCGCCTCCGTCGGCGACCTGTTCCCCGGGGCGCTGATGGCGCTCGGCGTCGTCGCCGGGGTGCACCACGCGCGGCGCACCGGCAAGGGCCAGTTCATGGACGTCGCCATGATCGACGGCGTCAATCTCTTGTGCGAGTCCGTGTTCGCGAACTACGGCTCCGCCAGGCGCCACCAGCTCCCGCCGCGCGGCAAGCACCACCACAGCCTGTGCCCGTTCGGCATCTACGACGCGAAGGACGGCGGCGTGGCCATCGCCGCGCCCCTGCCGGCGCAGTGGGAGATCCTGTGCCGGGAGATGGGACGGCCCGACCTGGTGGACGACGAACGCACCAGCGACTTCGCCGCCCGCCGCGCCAACCGGGACTTCGTCGAGGGCGTCGTCTCCGGGTGGACCGGCTCGCTCACCCGCGCCGAGGTCGTCGAGGCACTGGCCGGCCGGGTCCCCTGCGGCCCCGTGCAGACCGCGGCCGACATCTTCGAGAGCCCCCACACCGCGGTCCGCGAGATGGTCGCCGAGGTCGAGCTCCCGGGCGACAACGCGCCGGTCAAGATCGTCGGCAGCCCGATCAAGTACACCGAAACGAAGACCGGCGTGCGCCGGCGGGCGCCCCTGCTCGACGAGCACCGCGACGAGATCCTCGCCCAATTCGGGATCAAGGCCTGAGATCAAGGAGTAAGGACACATGCGACTGAGACGTTCCGAACTGGCCGTGCCCGCCAGCAACCCGCGGATGGTCGAGAAGTCGGCGCAGAGCGACGCCGACCTCGTCTTCCTCGACCTGGAAGACGCCGTCGCACCCGACCGGAAGGAAGGCGCGCGGCAGATCGCCATCGACGGCCTGAACGACCTCGACTGGGGCAGCAAGGTGCGCTCCGTGCGCGTCAACGACCACACCACCCGCTGGGCCGTCGACGACATGATCAGCATGGTCGAAGGCGCGGGCGAGAACATCGACGTCATCATCCTGCCCAAGGTCAAGCAGCCCCGCGACGTCTGGTTCTTCGAGACCATGCTCGACGGCCTCGAACAGAAGCTCGGCCTTACGCGCCAGATCGGCCTCGAAGCGCTGATCGAAGAAGCCGAAGGCCTCGCAAACGTCGAGGCCATCGCCACCTGCTCACCCCGCCTCGAAGCGCTCATCCTCGGCTTCGGCGACCTCTCCGCCAGCATGGGCATGCGCTTCGGCCACGAACTCGACAAGGACTTTCGCTACCCCGGCGACATGTGGTCCGCCCACCGCGTCCGCATGATCGCCGCCTGCCGCGCCGCCGGCATCGACGCCATCGACGGCCCCTTCGGCGACTTCAGGAACGACAAGGCCTACCTCAAGCAGGCCACCTGGTCCGCCAGCCTCGGAGCCGTCGGCAAGTGGTGCATCCATCCCAACCAGATTCCGCTGGCCAACGACGTCTTCGCGCCGTCGCCCAGGGAGATCGAGCAGGCCCAGAAGATGGTCGATCTCTACAACGAGTCCGTGGCGAAGGGCGCCGGGGCTGGAGGCAAGGGCGGGCAGTTGGTGGATGCGGCTACGTTGCGGATTTATGAGCCGGTGTTGGAGAGGGCTAGGGCTACTGGGAGGTTGTAGGGCTGCAATCGTGGGGGCTCTAGTGACAGGGCGCCCACGAGCCGAACCACCCCAACTACCGTCCTAGGCAGTGAGTCACGTTGAAAGTGCGAGAAGTAGCAAACTCCACGAAGCCGAAGATCGGGAGGGCGTTGCGAACAACGGGAAAGTGGATCACGAACCACGTCGTCGAGCCGTTCTTTCAGGGTCTGGGACACGCGGTCGGCGGCGCGAGCGGGGCGGGAACGCCTCCCGTTCCACCCGACCACGTCCTTCCGGAACTTCGCCGCATCCGCGCTCGCGTGCGTCGGGCGCGAGCTCCGAAGATCGACTTGAGGCACTTCATGGACGAAGGCTCCGACACATGGAACTACTACGTCGCGGTCCACGGACGGCCGGGATACGGGACGAGCAAGAAAGTCGTCCTACGGCGTCTCAACGAGGCCATCAAACGGCTTGCTGAGCACCCTGGTTCTTAGGCAAGACGCACTCCTCTCAGCGCTGCGCGATCTGGCCGCTGGCGGGGACATAGTAGGTTTCGTCGACTCCGGCTCCCGCAGGCTAGGTCACCCTGTCAACTCGGGCGCTCTGGGGCACAGCCTCCATTAGACGCCGCAGCTTCGAGAGAGAAATCGGGCTCTGCCCGTTCTTCTGTTCCGGTCCCGTGGCCTTCCACGCGATCCTGCCAGGTCCGTTGAAGACTTCGTCGAAAGTGCCATCACGCTCAAGCTTGATCACGAGCAACGTATCCGGCTCCGAGCGAAGCCCCACCCCAGTGCCTTGGGTTGCCTTGATCTGAACTCGTCTCCCGTCCTTGGTTCTTGCATCATGCCTAGGTTCGGAGCCCGGGTAGAGATCTAGCTCGTAGTGGTGGGCCGCGAGTACTTCCCCGATACTGCCTACCAAGTGGCCGTCGGGAGTGAACCGGCGACCAGGGAATAGACTCTCAAGCTCCCTGACTATCGCGTATAGCTCGCCCACGAGCCGGGGGATCTCCTCCGTCGGGCTCGGCCCTAGCCTATGTCGTCCCATGTCGCTGGTCCCCTTTCGCTAGCACCAGTCTCTCATGCCACCTTAGAAGCTGGTTGACTCCCGACGGCAGCTGCCAACAAGTAGCCGGCGGTTGAGTCGTCGAGGCCGAGCAGGAGCAAGAAGACGAAGAAGGTGGGCTCCTAGCTCGGCTAGGTGCTGGCCATCTGTACCTTCTTCTCCGTACGCGACGGTGGCCTCGTAGATCGGCTGGCCACGCTCGAGGAACCCGGTGGCCACAGCTCGGCGCAACCGTCTCTACTACTCGGAGAAGTGCTCGTCGGCGTCGGTGAAGCGCGTGAACTCGCTTGAGACTCGTTCCGTGAAGTCCATCGTGCCCGTAGTCTTGCGATCCGTCCAGTACTTCGCCGTGAGCGTCGTGGGGCGACGCATGGGCCCGTGCGTATCGATGATGATAGCCCCTTCGTGAATCTCACTGATGCGTTCGTTTCTCAAGTGGACATTCGGCTCGTTCGTGTACACGCCCACGATCCGATAGCTGCCACTCCCCGAGGTGATTACGCGTTCGGCGATGAACCACGACTCCGACTCAGGCGTCATGAGGTGCATCTGAAGAGTCGACAACGTCTGCTTCACACCCATGTAGCAGAGGATCATTGGGACGCGCTCATTCGTACCCGGGTCAATGTAACTCGACTGAAGCTCCACTCGCCAAGTACCTCGCAGGTCCGGCCGCTTGACGAACCAGCCGTGCAGAAGCCGCTGTCGCCAGCCGTAGTGCTCCAAAAGAAGACCGAGCGAGACCAATACTCCGACAACGCTCGAAAAGGGCGCCGCATGGTCCCAAGTAACGGGAGTACCACGAGCCAAGAGAACGCCGAACCAGACGATCGCCGAGATTCCAAGGAACACCGTTATGTGGAGGCGGTCCAGCCTCACGATTGCCCGCCTCCCCCTTCCGCTGTGGTTGCCTGCGCGCCCATGAACGCCTGCTTACTTACCATCGGGTGCGGGCCGAAGTCGTCCGGCAGATCGTCGAGCCTCTCGCGACACCTGAACACCAACGTCACCTCGCCCGTGGTCTTTCGCGTCGTCCAGTAGTGGCCTTTCAGCCTCTTGGCCGGGGCCCCGACTATCTCGAAGAGCATCGCGCCATCGTGTGGCTGACTGCGATCTCGTATGAGAGCCGACGGTACGCTCGTATAGCAATAGGACAGCTTGCGTACTTGTTCGTCCTTGTCGATCCAAAGGTCGGCGCAAGAACTGCGACTGGTCATCTCAGCCGTCCGCATCACGCAACTGATTCGGCCAAACGTCTGCCGTATCGTCAGCAGCGCCGGGATGGGACCAGGAACTTCTCCGGTATCCGGGTCCTTCCAGGTCGTCTGAACGTGCCCCTGCCAAGTGCCATCGAGGCAAGGAAACGGCACAAGCCAGTTCTTGAAGATACGCCACTTCCAAGCGTAGAGAACGAAAGCCATCCATACGATGAGCAGGATGGGCACGGTCTTATAGGCGGTGCGCAACGCACTCTCGACGTCGCGGACGTCTGCACCCGTTGCGCGCGTAACGGCGACGAAACACACGGCGAAGAGGCCAAACAGGAAGAACGCGAACGGTCTGACGTTGATGTTCTTCATCGGTATCCGATGTAGTCCCACGCCGCCTGCAAGAACTCATTCGCTTCCTCGCGCGTCCAAGGCTGAGAGGGCCGGAAGAGGTACTTCAGTTCGTTCACCTCTCCCCATTCCGAACAGTCTTCGTCCTTTCGGGTGCGGTTCCACAGATCGGCCAGCAGATGTCGAACGGCCGCAGTATAGGTGCCCCTATTGAAGGCGTCCACGTCACCGTTCCAGGTCAGACACTCGATCAGGAAGGACGGTGCCCTTTTGGCGATCGCCACGTCTTCGTACTGCATCTTGTCTCGCAGCCGTTTGAGGATGCGGATCACCCGCTTATAGCGCCGCTTGGTAGTGCTATTACGTTGCACTCCGTTGTTGTACGTCTGCGCTGGCCAGTTGATGACCCGCCAACCTGAGTCCGGACGAAATGCGACGCCAGACAGATACTGAGGGCTGCCGTCGGCATTCTTGCGCCCGGTGTACCGACGGTGCTCGAATGTCGGGACGACGTCCGCGTCGATCCGGTACGTGTTCGCATGGACGTCAAATGCCTTGTTGCCTCGCGTCACGCCCGTCTTGCCGAAGTAGTCCTCCAGCGCCGCCTGAACCAGGTCCTTGAAGTCCGCAAACGGCAGACCTCCGTCAACGTGCCCGAACGTCTCGTCCGTCGTACCGTTCGGATAGTCGGGGAAGAAGGCGGAGTTGTAGCGTACGCAGATGTCCACGTCGCTGTTCTGGCGGACGTTGGTCCTAGCCCGATACGACCCTTGGGCGAAGACGGAGATGTCGAGGGCGCCAAGATGCTCACTCGCTCTGATGGCCTTTCGCACGGCAGTCTCCGCATTTCTGCACTTGTCGGTCTCGGTTCGACCGGGACCCTTAGACCATGCCACGAAACTGTGTTCAGAGAGATTCACGCCGTCTCTCGCTCCTTAGGGCTTCCCAAGAGTCCGGTCACCCGACGGCCCTCCCCAGGGGCTCTTTCGTAGGGCCCCCCTTGCTGACCCGAAGCGGAACTCGCCAGCTACCCCCGTAGCTCCGGTCTCTTGACAGCCAACGCTGCGGCAGGCCCAGTCGCCACCCGTAGCGATCAAAGAGCCAAGCTTCCGGCCTCACGACTGACCCGCGCCGAGCCAAGCCCACGCCCCTGCGACGAAGTCCCGCGCCTGCTCTGGTGTCCACGCTTGGGACGACGAGAAGAGAAGTTTGAATCCGTCAACCTCGGTCCAAGTCTGCCAACCTACTCCAGAGGAGATCTGGGCACCGAGATAGGCTAGGACGGCTCCTACGCGGGCGCACCAATCATCGCGATCAAAACAGGTGTCCGGAGCGTTCCATGTTAGACACTCAAGCAGGTAACCTGGGATCGACCGAGCGGCATGATGGCCGTTCTCTTCCATGTTGTTGCGGAGCTTCTTCAAGACGCGGACGAGACCGCGGTAGCGCCGGTACGTGCGTTGGTTCTTCTCATGGCCATTCTCATAGTGCTCCTTTGGCCAGTCAGAGAAGAGTGCCTCCGGGTAGTTGACGACCACGTTGGTTCCGTTGTCCGGCCGGAGGGCCACTCCAGGAACGTAGCTGGAGCGAGTCGTGTAGCTACGATGCTCGGAGAAAGGAGCGGCATCGGCTTCCACGTGATACGAGGTTTCGCGGAGCTTGATGGATTTGTTGCCGCGCGTCACCATCGCCGCACCGAGATACTCGGCCAAGGCTTGAAAAAGGTCGTTCTTGAATGCCCCGTACGAGTAGGTGGCCGGCGGAATGTTCAAGGAGCCAGGTCCCTGGCCGTCAGGGTACTTGTAGAAGAACGAACCCGTGTAGAGGACACCGACATCCACGTCACTGTCCGCCCGCACATTCACACGATTGCGATAGGAACCTTGGACGAAAACTCTGATGTCATGCGAACGCAGCTTCGGTCCCAGCACCGCGTGGCGGTCGATCGCGTTCTTGATGATCCCAACGGCGTTGTCGCAGCGGGTTCGTTCGGTCGCGCTTGGAGCCTGCGCCCACTGTGCGAAGGTAGCTTCCCATTCCAACATCGGTGTCTCTGAGGTTCGTGGCGCGAGCGGCACTACTCCAACTAGCGCCGGTCACCAAGTCCGCTGCCGGCCTTCTAGCTTCAGGACGCCCACTCGACGGGCGAGGTTACGGTCGCAGTCTCACTTGGTCAAGCAAGGTCGGCGAGCTCTCGATCCGGTCGAGCCGCCCGCCCGCAGCTGCGCCAAGCACCACACGTTCCTACTGGGAAAAGCGTACATCGCCGGAGAGGGAAGTGAGTCTTGCCAGCTACCATGCAGCTCCGGCGGTGGCGGTTGGTTCGTTCAGCCCTAACGGGTGCAGGCAGACAATGACGGTGAGCGTCCCGCGGCCGTACGGCGTGGGGCCGACATCGACCAGGCCGTGCACGAACTCCCGACGCGCCGGCGGTAGGTCAGCCGGAACAGGACGCAGTAGTCGCCGCCGACGGAGACACCTCGACCTTGACGCTGACCCTGGCGCTGGCGTCCAGCGCGGTCAACATCTTGATCAGCCGATCCAGCGTGAAGCGCCGGAGACCGGCGTTGCGGGCGCGCGAGAAGTCCGCCGCAGCGACCCCGGTGAGACTCGCCGCCTCGTGAACAGCGAGGCCACGGTCGTCTAGCACCGCGATGATTCGCGTAGCGAGGACAGCCTTGGCCTGCTTCAGGTCGGCCTGGGGTCACCGAAGTCCCGGAAGACGTTCCCGCTTCCGTGAACGAGTTCGGCTTCTTTGTGGGTGGTCTTCGGCACAGGCATCACGCCGCCGTCAGACGCACCCGTTCCCCGTCCAGCTCGACCGTGGTCTTGGAGTAGGTCAGCTTCTCAACGATCTTGCCGTCCCTGAAGTGCAGAATGTCGAGGCCGCGCCTGGCTTCGTGTTTGTCTGCCTGGCCCTTCTCGAACGAGGGTGAGTCGAGCTGCCAGCGGAAGAGCATCTTCTGTTCGACTTCGTCGATGAAGGTCTCTTCGGTCGTGAACTTGAAGTCTCCATGATTGGCGAACCATGGCGCCCATGCCTCACGGAGATTCTCCTTGCCACGGACCGAGGCTCCGGTCCAGTTCTCGAAGTAGATCTCGTCGTGAAACAGGTCCATCACGCCGTCGAGGTCGTGCTCGTTCCAGGCGGCGCCCCACTTGGCGAACGCGCTGGACATTTCGTCTCGTGTCAGCATGGTCTCTTCCTCCTTGGTAACGGGACAGAGAAGCAAGGGCTGCCCCGAAGGGCAGCCCTTGAGCCGACAGCACGCTGCCAGCGGGTATCTCTGTCGGAGACTATCCGCACAAAGCCCCAAGAGTCCTAGGTACGCCGCGATGGAAGTCAGCCTGTAACAAGAACCGGGGCCACCAGGGTGTCTTCTCGAGTTCCGCTCTTCCGCACCAATGCTCCGCCCTCGATGCCCTTGGCGTAGACGGCGCGTACGGCCTCGTCGCAGCTTGGGTAGGCACCGATGACCTGCTGACCGCGAATCACTAGGTGCTGGTCCGGGTATCGGCTCCTGAGCTGGTCGAAGTGCTCGTCGTAGTAGTCCCGTTCCTCCTTGAGCACAGTCCTCAGGCCGTAGTCCCCCGTCGCACACTTTGGCTCCATTGCCAACAGCGGTTGCTCTCGCGCCGGATGCTACAGCGCACTCCGGAGGCCCGTAAGCGGACTGCTACTCGCGCAACCAAGTCCTCCCCATTGCGGTGGCGACGCCTCCGCGGTCGGCTTGCGCCGCGTTAGAATCGCCTCCGACGCGAACGGCGGGCCCATGCCCGAAGGAGGGTCACTCTGGAGAAGGCGGCCACGGGCTTGGCCTGGACATTGAAGGTGCAGGTGGAGGCATTCCAGGAAGACGGCGACTGGGTCGCCATCTGCCCGGCCCTGGACGTGGCCAGCCAGGGTGAAACCAGAGAGCATGCCTTCGAGATGCTGGAAGAAGCCTTGATCGGCTACTTCGAGTGCCTCTCGGAACTCCGTCAGCGGGCTCACATCTCTACGTGACCCGACCAGGGCTGAGCGGCCTCGTTGTCATCCCCATGCACAGAAGAGACCTGAAGCGGGGACCGGGTTCATCGGCGACGGCGTTCAGGTAGCTCGGGTCGACGCCCGCAACCTCCGCGTCCCAAACCACACACCCACGGCTCCGATCACCGGGTTGAGCCAGAGGTACCACGCCGGCTGGCGGGCCCCCGCGGTCGCCTCCATCATCGAAACATCGTCGGGGCGCGGTCCCGCCGCCATCTCCGGCGCGATCAGGGCATTCACGACTCCGAGCACGATCACCAGGCCGATCAGGATCGTGGCACCCTTGGCGTCGTGCGCCACCCAGGCACAGACTTGCCCACCGATGTACGCGCCCACGAGCCCCAGTGCGACCTGGACGAGCACCCAGCCGCCGGACACCTCCCATGAACCCGGCTCGAAGGCGCGCGAGGGCCCTACCGTCAGCCACAGAAGCGAGAAGAGTGCGAATTGCACGGCGGCCATGGCGACGTAGCCGACGATGGCGGCGAGGATGTTCCTGAGCATCATGTTCCTCCCTGAGGCGGCCCGGCCCACGCCGCGGTCAGCGCGTGGGTCCGACGGGGGCTGTTGCGATCGTCACGGTTGAGCCTTCTCCTCCACGATCTGGATCAGGTTGCCGCATGTGTCGTCGAAGACCGCGGTAACAACGGTCCCGAGGTCCGTCGGCGGCTGAACGAACCGCACGCCTCTCGCCACGAGACGTTCGTGCTCGGCTTCGACATCGTCGACGGCGAAGGAGGCAAGGGGGATCCCGTCCTCCACGAGCGCCTTCCTGTACGGACCGACCGCCGGGTGTTCAGCAGGCTCGAGCAGCAACTCCGTCCCCTCCGGAGCTTCCTCGGACACGACGGTGATCCAGGCGTGCTCTCCCACCGGGATGTCGTGCTTTACGCGAAAGCCGAGCGTCTCGGTGTAGAAGCGAAGCGCCTTCCGCTGGTCGTCCACGAAGACGCCGGTCAGGTGGATTCTCATTTCGCGGTGCCCTCTCGCGCCGTGGCGTCGCCTAGTACACAAGCAAGGGCTGCCCAGAAGGGCAGCCCTTGAGCCGACAGCACGCTGCCGGCGGGTATCTGCCGAAGATTCTACCTACACGGATGCCATGCAACCGAACGGTGTGCACAGCGCCTGGGCCACTCGACGCGGCTCCAGCCGGGAAGGTCGAAGCCCTCAAGCTTCCTTGCCCGCCTCGAGGTCCTCATCCTCGACTTCGGCGACCTCTCCGCCAGCATGGGCATGCGCTTCGGCCACGAGCTCGACAAGGACTTCCGCTACCCCGGCGACATGTGGTCCCCCCACCGCGTCCGTATGATCGCCGCCTGTCGCGCCGCCGGCATCGCCGGTCCCTTCGGCGACTTCAGGAACGACTAGGCCTCCCTCAAGCAGGCCACCTACGCCGCCACCCGCGGCACCGTCGGCAAACCCCGCATCCACACTCCAACCAGCTTACGCTCGCCAACGACGTTCGCGCTGTCGTCCAGGGAGATCAAGCAGGCGCAGAAGATGGTTGTAGCCGGTGTTGGAGAGGGCCCGGGTTACGGGGAAGGTTGTAGGGGTCCCCCTCCGGAGAGTACTCGGCCTTGATTGCGATCCTCGCGGCGCGCTACCTCGACTTCCTTCCACAGATGATGCAGTAGTGGAATCGCTCCTTCTCTAGCTTCACGTCCTCTCGACAGCATCGGAACCGCTTTACCTCGAAATCACCGAGTGGCTCAGGTGGGGGATCGGCTGGCTGATCGGGCACATCGGACTGCACAGATATGCTCAGTCCCAGTGGTCCGCGGCCAAACTCCTTGCTGATTGAATCCGCTTTTTGCTCCAACTTCCGAAGCTCAGGTGCCACGACCTCGGCAACCGCCACTGATTGGAAGTACTCGACCTGCTCCGTGGTCCACCAGGAGTCGAGTCCGTGGTGCTGGCAGTACGGGCAGTATGAGAGTGGTCCGCTACCGTCGTCGCCGAAAACGACCTTGAAGCGTCTCGTGCATGACGGACACTCCTGTGTGATGAAGCCATCCTCGTCAGTCGGAAGGGAGACGGGGATGGAGACGGTGTCGCTCATGAGAAGAACCCCGCACTAGCGACCCAGGCTCCAACAACAGCTCCTGCAGCCGCCGATACTGCGGCGATAGTGATTCCCCACAGAAGAGTGGGTATGCCCTCAAGCATCCAGACGGTGAACCTCCGAGTCGGTGTGTCGAGGCGAAGCGCCTCCTGACCCCCGTGGGTTACGCGGATGTGCCCCCGCCCAACACTGTTCAGGGATCGCGATGGCTTCAGCCTCCACGCGGCAAGTCCTCGCGCAACCAATCGCTCCATCTGGTCGTTGACGTTCTCGGTTCCGCCAGGAATGGCGTTGATGTGGGCGTAACTTCGTCCGCGTTCCGCGTCGGCCATGCCGGCCTCAAGGATGGCGCGCTCGCCCTTCGTCAGTCTCGGAACTCGTCGCAAGGTGGACGAACTCTAGCAGCGCCGGCTGCGATTCCCAGTCACGCGATGCGCGTCTTCTACACGCAATCGCCGACTTTCTCTCGGGCCGTATCCGAAGCCCGTCTCACCCAAGACGGCCCGCGCGAGGCTAGAATAGTGAGCTATTGCACTTCCACCGAAAACCCGATCTGCGGGCGGGCTTTACCCGCTATGGCGTCGTGCGCAGCACCGTCCAGGGCTCGGGACAGTCGTTCGGCACCCTCTGGACTTAGCGTTAGACGGAAATCGCTACTGCCCGGTGAGTTCTTCACTTCGAGCACTACGAGACCCTGCGTTCCGTCAGTCAACGACCGCACAGAGAGATTGATCTTGTCTGCTGAACGCCGAGTCATGGCTGTTTCTCCTCGTTCTTCGATTCCTGGTCAATCTCAGCAAGTACTTCTTCAACGGCTGCGCGTAGTGCGTTCCCGTCGGTTTGCGCTGCGATGCAGGACAAGCCCGCTCACTCTAGGGAGCCAAGAGTCGAATAGTGCCTACACCAAGGGCTATACCGCATCGCCGATCTGGGACGCCAACTCGCCCTCGTAGACATACACGGCGCCCAACATCAAGTACTTCGTCCACAGCCGCCAGACCGCTTGCCATCTCGAGCTCTTCGGATCCGCCTGTTCCACGGGGAGTCCATAGCTCCTTGCATCCGTCGCCGACACGATCGCGCCGTGGTTCTTGGATTCGCCGATCAGATGCTGGTGCAAGGCTTTGGCGAGCGCCTCCACATCCTGGGGCTTGCGTGACGAAACGCTCGCCAGAGCCTCCCGAGTCAGGTCTGCGATTCGGTCCATCGCGTCGCGGCTCTGCTGGACCATGAGCGCTGTGATGTCGGTCAAGAGCGATGCGTGAAGTGGATAGGTCGTGGGGTTCTCCTGAATCCTGCGCTCGGCCTCTTCCACCGCGGCGATGATGGCGCGTGCGGGAGCCAGGGAGCCGTCCGGAAGCTGGAACTGTGGGTCGACAGGGCCGAGGTCACTCGTCGGCCCCATGTAGATGCTGTCCGCCCCCAAGACCAGGAGCGTTCCGGCGCTCTTGGCTTGGTCCGGCACGATCACGGTCAGCTCCCGGCACCGCGACTGGGCTTGGCGAATCATCCGCAACGCGGTTTCGCCATCCCCTCCCAGGGTCCCGAGCATGAGGTGAAGATCCTGCTCCGGGTCCGCATCGAACAGTGTCTCCTCAAGAAGCGGGACGCTGCGAAGCGGGAAGATCACATCCCGCACGACCACGAGACGGCAGTCGTGAGCTTCCTGGTAGCTCCGGATGATCTGCTGGCGTTCGTACCGCCCAGCGTTGGCGGCTTCGTAGAGAGGACTGCGGTTCGTCACTGGCGGGTGCGGATCGGTAGCCCCTGCAGGTCGAACGTGGACGGCTTGTCACCCCGAGCCTTCCGCGTCTCCTCCCGTACCCGCTTGGCGAACTCGATCCGTTCCCGCCAATCGGGATCGATGCTCGTCGGGGGGTGCCCAAGCGCGGGTGACTGTCCGGCGACATCCCGGCTGCGATCCGACGGTGTGGCTTTAGGCTCGGTCACGACTGGTCCCTGCTGTTCCGTATGGGGCGTTCCGAGTACACGCTCGCCCTCTCGGCCGAAGTGTACGAAGCGGATTCTAGCGGAGACCCACCCTGGCGGCTCGATTCGCCCGAGGCTCCAGACCTCATTCAACCCAAGGGTTGAATGACAGCCCAAACCCCGCTACGCTCAGCCACATGGTTGAACAAGACCTGAACCACATCTTCCACGCCCTCTCCAACCCCACCCGCCGCGCCATCCTCGGCCGCCTCGCCTCCGGCGAAACCACCGTCGGCGAGCTCTCCCAGCCACTCCCCCTCTCCTTCGCCGGCGTGTCCAAGCACCTCGGCGTACTCGAACGCGCCAACCTCGTGACCCGCGAAGCACGAGGCCGGGAACGAGTATGCCGGCTAAACCCGGCCGCGCTCCAGGACGCCCAGGACTGGCTCGAGTTCCACACCCGCTTCTGGACCGAGCGCCTGGATGCGCTCGGCGCACTCGTCGAAACCGGCGCCGGCGACGCGGACGACGACGAGGACGAACAGCGATGACCAGGCCCAACCAACCCACACCAGCCACCCGCACGAACAGCCCGGAGAACCCCGTCATGGCGGACCACCAGAATGAACCGAACATCCACCTGACGCTCGAACGCGTGATCGACGCACCGGTCCAGCGGGTCTACGCGGCATGGACCGACCCGGAGTTGCTGAAGCAGTGGCTGGCGCCAGGAGATGCCGTCGCCTCGCACGCGGTCGCCGACACAGTAGTCGGCGGGACGTTCCTCATCGAGATGCGCGGGACCGACGGGCAGCGCTGGCTCGCCCGCGGCGTGTACCGGGAAGTCGCGCCGCTACGCCGCCTGGTGCACACCTGGCGCTGGGAAGGCAGCGACATCGAGACGCTGGTCACCGCCGAGTTCGAACCTGAATCGGCCGGTACGACGCGCCTCACGGTCACTCATGCCCGATTCGCCCAGGACGAGGCCCGCGACCAGCACGGGAGCAGCTGGGCGTCGTGTCTCGAGAAGCTCGGGGAGCTGTGCGCCGCATGAACAGGGTCGCGTCGACCGCCCGTCCCGACTGGGTTTCCGACGACCTGTTCCCGTTCGAGAGCCGGTTTCTCGACCTCCCGCCCGATCACCGGATGCACTACATCGACGAAGGCGAGGGCGAGCCGATCGTGTTCGTCCACGGCAACCCCGCATGGTCGTTCGAGTTCCGGCATCCGGTCCGGGAACTGCGGTCGGAGTTCCGCTGCGTCGCGCTCGACCACATCGGCTTCGGCCTCTCGTCACGGAGCGCGCGGCGCGAGGACCATCGTCCCCAGAGTCACGCGCAGCGCCTGGCCGCTCTGCTCGACCATCTCTACCTTCGCGACATCACCCTGTTCATGAACGACTGGGGCGGGCCGATCGGCCTCGACTTCGCACGCAGGCACCCGGAGCGCGTCAAGCGTCTCGTCATCGCGAACACCTGGTGCTGGCCGGTCGGCGACGACTTCCACTTCAGGTCGTTCAGCTTCCTGATGTCGACCTGGATCGGCCAGTACCTGCTGCGGCATCACAACCTCTTCGTGAACGGGGTGATGCCGAGGGCGGTCGGCGACCGAAGCGTCCTGACGCCGGAGATCATGGCTCACTACCGCGGCGCGCAGCCGTCGCCCGCGGCACGGGCCGCGAGCGCCGCGCTGCCTGGCTACATCGTGGGCGCGAGCGACTGGCTGCGTTCGATCTGGGAGGACCGCGCCGCGTTCGTGGACAAGCCGGCGCTCGTTCTCTGGGGGCTGAAGGACATTGCGTTCCGGAGGAAGGAGCTGGAGCGGTGGAGGTCGGCGCTTCGGAATGTCGAGGTCCAGGAGCTTGAGGATTGCGGGCACTTTGTGGCGGAGGAGGCGCCGCGCAGGGTGGTGGCGGCGTTGCGGGCCTTCATAAGGCGCTCCTAGCCCTGCCGCTGGCCCAACAACATGGGATCCCCACCGCGTCCGGATGATCGCCGCCGGCCCCGCCTCCGGCATCGACGCCGTCGACGGCCCCTTCGGCGACTTCAAGAAACGACAAGGCTCTCCTCAGGCAGGCCACCTGGGCCGCCGGTGCCGTCGGGAAGTGATGCATCCACCGGAACCAGATGCCCCTTGCTGACGACATCTTCGCACCGCCGCCCAGGGGGATCAAGCAAGCGCAGTCTGCTCCAGGCTGAGCCCGGATCATCTAGTCCCGAGTTCGAGCCGTCAGCCCAGTCGAACCGAAGGCCAAGGCCGAAGAGGCGAAGAGGGCCGCCAGCGAAGCTACCGTGGCGGACACCAAGCCCTCGCACTCTCTCACCGACTACTCGCGGCGTCAGCAGGAGTTGCTCTGGGAGGCCGTGCGAGCCCGCTAGAATGCGCGCCCATGGGCGCAGGCCAACTCCGGACACGGTTCTTTGCGTGGGGATTGCTTGCCTGGAGCATCATCCAGGCCTTGTCCCTTCTCATCGGTCTCCCGGGAGTACCCAACGACCTCGAGACCTGGGGCGAAAGATGGTTGCCGAATGCGTGGACCTGGGTGAGTGGCTTACCGATTGGCTGGGGCCTAGTCATCTCGCTACTGCTCTTCGTGGTCGGAACTTGGTTGCTTGCAAGAGAGGAGTTCGAACCCATCCCCACTTGGTACAAGTCCGCTGCCCGCCACATTCGGTCTCGATCCTGGCGCCGGTCTCGGCGAGGAGCGGGGGACTCGCCTCCGAAGACCGAGGACGATGGCGAGCTAGGCGAGCACGAGACGGCAGCTCTACGAGTCGTTGCAGAGCATGTCGATGAACCCGATGAAGGGATCACGCCCCACGACTTCCAGCAGAAGATGGCGCAGCGAGGCTTCCGCGGGGCAGACGGTACGCTGGCTCTCGCTTCGTTGCGTGAACGACGTATGTTGGAGAAATTCGAGTACGAAGACTGGAACGGGGACATCTACTCGCAGTATCGTTTGACCCCGCTGGGTACAGGCTGGCTGAATGCGAACAGAGCGAGTCTGACAGAGCACGACGACATTCCGTTCTAAGTGCTTGGCTTCAGCTAAGTGACGACGGATGGCGTGAGCAGGAGGGATTCTTGTCAAGGTTGAGCAACTTGGTTCGACAGGTGGAGACGCTGGACCCCCAGCTTGCCGTCGACCTAAAGCGGGAAGTGGAGGCCCTCTCGGGGCGCCGGGCGTTCGGCCTCAACTTTGAGCGTCATATCCCCGAGACCGTGGACCTGCCTAGCCGGCCAGTCCGCAGAGGCGACAAAGTCCGTTACCTGCCGGAGCGCGGAAAGGCACCGAACAGCGTCGACCAGCGGCTGTGGCGGGTTCGCCGACTTCGCCGCACCGAGCATGGGCGCGTCGCCGACCTGTTCCGGCGACAGGACCCGGAAACCGGTCGGGTGACCGCGAGCCGGGCCGTCGAGGACCTAGTCGTGGTCGCCGAGTTCAGGGATCCGATCTACCCGGGATTGGCGTCCGCCGGACGGGTAGAGCGTGGCGGCGACAAGCCGTTCCACACCGTGATCAACGCTGAGAACTTCCACGCGCTGCAGCTTCTTCTCTACACCCACGAGGGCAAGTGGACGCGATCTACATCGATCCTCCCTACAACACCGGCGCGCGCGACTGGAAGTACAACAACGACTACGTCGACGGCGACGACGCCTACCGGCATTCCAAGTGGCTCGCGATGATGGAACGCCGCCTGCGAGCGGCCCGACTGCTGTTGAATCCCAAGGAATCAGTCTTGATCGTCGCGATCGATGAACGGGAAGCTCACCGGCTCGCGCTGCTGCTTGAACAGATGTTCGAGGGCGCTGAGATTCAGATGGTCACGAGCGTTATCAGTGCCAAGGGAGTAGTTCGTCCAGGGAAGTTCTCACGTGTAGAGGAGCACCTGTTCGTCGTGACCGTTGGCGGCGCGAGCGCCAGCCCTTGGATACGAAACATGCTGCAACCCATCAAAGGCGACAAGGGCGCGACGGCCGGCCTCGAGTGGCTCGGACTTCGGCGCAGAGAACCCACGAGCACACGCGGAAAGCGTCCGCACCAGTTCTATCCTGTCTTTGTCGACACTCAGACGAACATGATTCACTCGATCGGCAAGGACATTCCGGACGAGATTGACAGGCACTCGGTTGTAGCACCGGAGGGTACGCGAGCGGTCTGGCCGGTGCGACCGGACGGCACGGAGATGCTCTGGGGATTGACACCCAAAGTGTTACGGCGGAACTGGCGCAACGGCTTCGTTCGGATTACCAAGAAAGGAACAGTTCAGTATCTCCAGACGGGCACCATTGCAGAGATAGAGGACGGCACCATCGCGATCACAGGTCGCGGCAGGGACGGCTCGGTCCGCGGCACGAAACCAGTAGACGATGAGACGCCAACGCCGAAGCGCGTCTGGAACGTGCCGTCCCACAATGCGGAGACCGGAGGCACGCGGCTACTGTCTTCCCTGATCCCCGGACGGAGGTTCCCGTACCCGAAGTCCCTGTACGCAGTCGAAGACGTCTTGCGGTTCTTCCTTGCACCTAAGCCGACCGCCGTCGTTCTGGATTTCTTCGCCGGTTCAGGAACCACGGCGCACGCCGTGATGCGCCTGAACCGCCAAGACGATGGGCGTCGCCAATCGATTTCAATCACCAATAACGAGGTGTCGCCGGACGAGGAGGCATCGCTTCGCGAACAGGGACTGCGCCCCGGCGATGCTGAGTGGGCGCGATGTGGCGTCTGCGAGTACATCACGCAACCAAGGCTCAGGGCAGCCGTCACGGGCACCACCGCGAACGGCGCTGCCATTATGGGAGACTACGGCTACACAGACGAGTTCCCCTTGGCGGAGGGATTCGCCGAGAACATCGAGTTCCTGAAGATGACCTACGAAGCACCGCTGCCGGTGGCACACAACCGGGCATTCGGCGCGATCGCGCCGCTGTTGTGGCTCAGGGCGGGGGCTCGGGGGCGCCGCATCGAGAGAGCCACGAGTGACTTTGAGATGGCTGACACATACGCTGTACTGTTCGATCTCGACGCCTCGCGAGGCTTTGTGACAGCGATCGCAAGTACTGAGTCTCTACGAACTGCGTTCATCGTGACCGACGACGACCGAGCATTCCAGATGGTCTGCGGCGAGCTGCCAGCACGCGTGGAAGCCGTCCGGCTATACGAGTCGTATCTGACGAACTTCACAATCAACACGGCGCAGGACTAGGCGTGTGCGCTACACCCTGAAGGACTACCAAGAGGACGGCGTGGCCGACGTGCTGCACTTCCTTGCCCGCGCCCGCTCCGACTGGCAGCAACACGAGTCGCCGGGGGCGTTCTCGCTCACGGCTACGACAGGGGCCGGTAAGACGGTGATGGCGGCGGCTGTAATCGAGGCACTGTTCAACGGGAACCCGGACTACGACTTCGATCCCGACCCCGGCGCCGTCGTGCTCTGGTTCACGGACGATCCGTCGCTCAACGAACAGACCCGGTTCCGCCTGCTGGCCGCGGCGGACCGGATTCCCCACTCGCGTCTGGTAGTAATCGACAACACCTTCAATCGGGAGAAACTCGAACCGGGCAAGGTCTACTTCCTCAATTCCCAGAAGCTGGGTAAGAACTCGCTTCTCGTCAGGGGCGCACCCGGGGATTCAGGGGAGCGAGCACAGTACGGCATGCGGATGCCCGACGCCCGCGCCTTCACCATGTGGGACACACTGGCGAACACCATCGCCGACAAGCATCTCTGCCTGTACCTCATTCTCGACGAAGCGCACCGCGGCATGAAGGCACGAACCCGAGGCGACCGAGCGGAGAAGGCCACAATCGTGCAGCGGCTAGTCAACGGCGCCAACGGCGTCCCGCCCGTGCCTATTGTGTGGGGGATCTCCGCGACGGTGGAGCGCTTCGAGAAAGCCATGGACGCGGCCGAGAACCGGACGAAGTACTCTTCAGTGGTCGTTGATCCAGCGGGGGATTATCAAGTCTGGTTGACAGCACCGCACGCTCTCACTGAGCGGTCTTGGCGGTTCGTACCGGCTTCACGTCCTCGCGCCGCAGCTTCAACGCGACCTCTTCGGGCGTCGCGTTGCCGTAGATCGGATGCGTTCTCGCGAGCAACTTCTTGAGCTTCGCTTTCAGCTTCTTCACCTAGCACTCCTGACGTTCGTTTCTCATTGGACCGTTCCGCTCCGTCACTGGTCCAGCCATTGCATCCCCGAGCCCTTCTTGCCCATCCGCTGAGCGACGAACTCCGCTTGAGACTTCGTGCCTTTGCTTCGATTGCAGGCGCCACACAGAAGCCACAGGTTCTCGGGATGGTCTGTTCCACCCTTCGACTGAGCGACGATGTGGTCGATCTCCAGGTTTCGCTTCTCGAAGTGAACGCCGCAGCCGCCGCAGTAGCCGCCAGACGTGCCATACAGCGTGTCCTTGTGAACCGTGTAGCGCGGCAATCTGCCGAGATCGGTACGGTGCGGCAACTCGGTCAGGTGAATGACATCCGGCCGTGTCACCTGCACGCCGCTGTACTCGTACACCGCCCAATCCAGCCGGTCTACGACCAGTTCGGCGGCTTTGTGGGAGATGTCGATGCCGACCCACTGGCGGCCTAACTGCTCGGCCGCTACGCACGTCGTGGCGCACCCACAGAACGGGTCGAACACGACATCGCCCTCGTTCGACGACGAACGGATGACGCGACGAAGCAGCTTCTCGGGCTTCTGCGTCGGGTAGCCGGTTCGCTCCTTAGCCTGAGAGTTGATGTACGGGATGTTCCACACGTCACGCATCGTCACGAAGTTGTAGACGCCACCTTCGTCCTCGAAGAACTCCGCTTCGCCGGCCCCGTAGTTGGTCTTTCCGGGCTTCCGGCCCTTCGCCTTCGTGTACGCCTTCTCCTTTTGAGGGTTGAAGGTCCTCCGCTTCTCATCGCCGTAGCACAGCAGGATGTCGTGCTTGCGCGCGAACCTCTTGGGGCTCGCGCCGCCAGTTCGATATGCCCACACGACCTCGTTCTGACAGCGCTTCATGCCGAACAGAGAGTCGAGCATCATCTTCAGGTAGTGGCTGGCCGTCGGATCGCAGTGCAGATACAGGCTGCCGGTCGGCTTGAGGATGCGCTTCATCTCCTGTAGACGTTGCGCCATCATGCCGAGGTACGCCGCCATGCCCTTGCTGTGGGCGTTCACGGCAGCGTTGACGACCGAGTACAGCGCCGGCTCTCGTTCTCTGGTCAGACCGAGCCACACGCGGTCCACGTCGTCGAACGTCCAGGTGTCCTTGAACTCCGCGCCCGCCGCAGGAGAACCGATCGGCGCGGCGTAGTGCCGGTTGGAGTTTGAACGGGGGATCGAGGTAGATCAGGTCCACCGATGCGGAGTTCATGCCGCGCATGACCTCCAGATTGTCGCGGCCGGTCCAGAGCGTTCGGTTCTTCCAGTTCGGCTCGGAAGTTGCAGTGGACAATTCCGGCGCTGGCGCGCTGGCGCGCTGGCGCGCTGGCGCGCTGGCGCGCTGGCGCGCTGGCGCGCTGGCGCGCTGGCGCGCTGGCGCGCTGGCCGTCGCCGTCAGTCGTCACGCGGACCTCGCGCCGGACGGCAGACCGTTGTCGCGAATCAGGTCACGGTAGCGGAGGCGCTTCGCCGCCATGCCTTCGACGACCGCCGCCATTTGCTCGATGGTGTCCAGCTCGCGGAAGTTGTGACGACCCGCGAACTCGTTGACGTAGCGCTGTAGGTGCTTCGGTGACAGCTTGTGGAACGTCCCTTTGTGCGCCCGCTTGAGCATCGACCACAGGGACTCGATGCCGTTCGTGTGAATGTGCCGGTCAAC
Source organism: Candidatus Multivorans sp. (assembly GCA_965220845.1). GTDB lineage: Bacteria > Acidobacteriota > Thermoanaerobaculia > Multivoradales > Multivoraceae > Multivorans. The sequence goes on along the minus strand of CBDCRA010000004.1, from coordinate 1,739,564 downwards.
GTACTCGCCGACCGAGTGACGAACCGTGCCGTGATTCGGCAGGCCACGGTAAGCCGCCGCGTCGTCGGTGTAGACCTCCGCGCCGTCGGCCGTGTGCTCGGTGACGAACCCGCGTAGCGTCTCGCCGTCGGTGCTCCGCACCACACGCGCCGCAACCTTCCCGGTCTTGCGGTCCTTCGCGCCGACCACCGCCGTCTTGCCGATAGCGCCCCGGCCCTTGTGCTCGCGCTGGCTCGCGTGCTTGTTCTTCTCCAAGCCGCCGACGTAGGTTTCATCGACCTCTACCGGCCCCTCGAACCGGACGGTCGGGCCTTCATCCCGGAACGCTTCGCGGATGCGCTGAAGCATGAACCATGCGGTCGGCTGGCTCACACCCAGGTCGCGGTGCAGCTTCATCGACGAAACGCCCTTGAGACTCGTCAGGTCGAGGTAGATGGCGTACAGCCAGGTCAACAGCGGCAGCGGCGAGCCTTCCATCAACGTCCCGGTCTTGACCGAGAAGTAGCGCCGGCAGTCGCGGCACCGATAGGGCATCTTGGCGTGCTTGCACTCGTGGTTGTTGTCGGTGCCGCAGCGCGGACAGAACCGCTCGCCGTTCGGCCAGAACACCGCCTCGAACCACTGGCGTGCCGCTTCCTCGTTCGGGAACAGCCGCGCCAGTTCGAGCAGCGTAATGCCCTCGCGGAATGACTTGCCGGGTGCCGTGTATTTCATCGTCTCTCGCCTCCGTTCAGTGTCCCTGGACACTATGGGAACGGACGCCGTTTGTCAACCCTACTTGATAATCCCCATCCAGCGCGAGTCCAAGAGTCAGGTCTGCTCAAGGACGACATTCGGATCGATTTTCCGGTCGAGACCGGTCAGTTCGACACGGTCCTCTTGGCACGCGCCACCAGGAAGGCCAAGCGAAGCACGGAGCAGTGGCGCGCCTACGCGGAAACTGAAGGCAACCTCGCACAGGCGGTCGTTCCGCTCTTGGTCGTGCAAGTGCCGAACAAGCCGCCCGATGACCTTCTCCTGTCTGCGTTTACGACCATACGCGATGCTTGGCCGGAACTGGAACCTGACTCGATGGCGCACGTGTTCGGCGATCATGCCACGGTCGAGATCGGGAGCTTCACGGTGCCACACGTCAGCCCGGAGGCAGTGCAGGATCGAAGGCACATTCGTGTGCTGTTCGCCAAAGACGCAATCTCGACCGGCTGGGACTGTCCTCGTGCCGAGGTGCTGGTGTCGTTCCGCCCTGCCAGAGACGAAACTCACATCACTCAACTCCTCGGCCGAATGGTCCGTACGCCCCTAGCCCGGCGGATACCCGGCAATGATTTGCTCAATTCGGTCGAGTGCCTGCTGCCGCACTTCGATAGAGGAACGGCCGCCAAGGTCGCGGAGGCGATGCTCGGCGACCGCGAGCAAGATCTGGACGGGACCGGAGGCGGTGCGGGCCGCCGAGTCCTAGTCGCACCGGTTGACATGGAGGTCAACCAAACGATCTCCGAGGCTGTCTGGGAGGTATTCGACTCTCTACCCTCTCAGACCTTGCCGCGGAGAGCCGCACGCCCGATAGGAAGGATGGCGGCTCTGGCCCAAGCCCTGGCACGTGACGGACTGAGACCACGGGCACTCGAGGCGGCCTACCAGAGATTGTTCGCCAAGCTAGACGGGCTGGCGATTCAGTACGAGGAGCAGGTGCGGACAGTGGCTACGGACATCCTCCAGGTCTCAGGTGAGACGGTGGTCGTGAGTGTCGTAGGGGGCGAAGTTGCCGAAGGAGGCGCGTTCGTGGAGTCCGCCGATGAACGCTCCGTCGAGGCAGACTTTAGGGCGGCACGTCGAATACTCACACCGGATCTCGCACGAAGGTACGCAGACCACATCGCGGTCGAAGGCGAAGGCGACGATGGCATCTTCGATGCCCGGGTCAAGGTCGCCGCCCTCGCACAGGTTGAGGGAGTGCCTAACGACCTGGAACACGAAGCAGACGAGCTTGCTCGGAAGTGGTTCGGCGAGTACCGCGTCGCCATCAAGGGGCTGTCAGACGAACGTCGCGACGTCTACGAGACGATCAAGAGCCTCTCTCCCGAACCGCAAGTCACCGAGATCCGGCGGCCTCGCGTCCGCACTGAGGAGACCGAGGACGCCGACGGAAACAAACTAGAGGCTCGGGTCCGCCACCTCATGTCCGATGTCGAAGGCAACTTCCCCGTCGGTCGCTTGAACCGTTGGGAGCTCGAGGTTCTCGACAAGGAGATGGCGCGCCAAGGATTCCAAGCGTGGTATCGGAACCCCGGGCGCGCTTCCGCGGATGCCCTCGCGATCGCCTACAGGGACCCTCGGGGCCACTGGCGCCGGATGTGCCCCGACTTACTCTTCTTCCATGGTAAGGGCGAAGACGTCAAAGTCTCTATTGTCGACCCCCACGGGCACCACTTCTCCGACGCTCTCCCAAAGCTGCGGGGTCTCGCTGAGTTCGGCGCCGCCCACGGAAGTGCGTTTCACCGGATCGAATCCGTCGCTCGGATGAGCGATGGGAGAATCCGCGTCCTAGATCTCCTCGATCCGTCAGTCCAGGAGGCCACCAAGAGTCAGGGGGATGCTGAGACCCTGTACCTTGGTGACCTAGCCGACGACTATCTTTAGTGGCTCCTTCTAGCCACTAGGAGTGCTACGCGATTCCCGGACTAGCTAGCCAGGAAGGCAAGCGCCAACTGTCTGTGCCAGCATCGACACGCCGGCTACCAGGGCTACCGCCACCCTGCCTCTCACGCCGGCCCCAACGATCCCTGTCGGCATCGGTCTGCGTTCTCGGCCTCGAGCTTTTCGAGCACTCCGGCTACACCCGCCACAGTTGGTCCGACCACCGCGTCTACACTTATCGCCACACCACAGCGCTGCCCGAGACTGATGCACCCACCCTGCAACCAACTCGCCTCGGGAACGAGGCCTACCCCCGGTCTCACACGGGAGACCAAGCAAGTGCTGGACCTGCGCGTATCCTGCGGCTAGAGTCCTGCGCCGACCTCGCCCAGATCAGTCGCTCTGAAGGCGCAGGCCAGTCCGCCGCGCCACCAGATGAGACGAACGGAAGGCCAATGAACACGCCTCGCCTGCTACCTTCACTTCGGGGACTCAGCCGCTTCCTCCCTGCTACGACCATCACCTTCTTCTTAAGCGATGTCGAGCGCTATCGCAACACTGCGCTCGGAACGGTCCTGCCCGCCCTTGGCGACTTCTACAGCAAGGCGGAATCCGAGCTCGACCGCCGTGACCTGCCCAGGAACTCCGACATCCGTACACTCGAACTTGAAGCAGCCATCGACGCCCATCAAATGACGATCAAGGCCTTTGTCGTCGGACTGCACCACCTCTTCGAGCAGCAGCGGAGATTGATGTTCCCAGGAGGGGCGCGACTCGACAAGTTCCAGCAGCTACTCCTGGAGAGAACTGGAATCGACACAACCGCGTGGGCGTGTTCGGAGAAGCTAGAAGATCTGCGGCTAACGAACAACGTCATCAAGCACGCAAACCGCGCAGTCGAAGAGCTGCGAGAAAGGAGACCCGACTTGTTCCGACCAAGAGACGGTCGTTTGGTGTCGCCTGTCGTCGTAGATTGGACCGTCTACATCGAGGACGAGACGCTAGAGGAGTGGCTTGTTGCCGTGGAGACGTTCTGGACGACTTTGCGTGAACGCCTCCATGCGCTCACTCACGAGGACCACGCCTTTGCCCGACGCCTTTCAGGACAGATGGGCTCGTAGCCAGGACTCGGCCGCAGAGGAGCGGAACGTCGCCGCGTTCGAGGTCGCCAAAGGCTGAACGACAAGCGGCACTGCCAGTTCACGCGCTTCTAAAGCGGACCGCCTCTTCGATAACCTTGGTCCACTACTCCGGCGGCCAGCACTTGATCTAACATCGTCACTTCAGGCACCGATCGCCAGGAACTTCAGATGACCACTCTGACGCCGCACCTTGGTACCATCGATCAGGTCTACCAGAAGGTCCTACGCGAAAGCTACCGTACATGGCACGCGAAGGACTCCATCCACAAAGCCGATCACTTCTACAATTTCTGTATTACGGCTCACTCGCTACGCGACTACTTCGTAGAGCACAAGGGCTTGGGAGGAAACTCCGAAAGCAGGCAGAGGCGTCACACCGAGAGAGAGGCGCTACATACAGAATGGGATTCCAACGATCTGCTTGGAGCGGTCCGAGAGATCGCCAATTCCGCAAAGCACTTCAGTCTCCGCAGGTCACCGCAGACCAAGGGAATGAAAGCAACTATGGGCTCCGCCGTTAGAGTGTATACCGACGGCGACGCACTACACGCTGTCAAGGCTGCAATCCCCGACTTCATCGTCACGATGGCGTCGGGTGAGGAGTTTCATCTCTTTGAGCTCATGTCAGACGTTAGCGAGTACTGGCGGCAGTTCCTCAGCGCGGCTGGTCTGCGGCTTGGAGAGGACCCTCACTACTTTCCAGACGAGGCTCGCTAGCGGATGCCTGCGTCGCAGTCCTTGATAGTGGCGTAGGGCTCGCGCAGGAACTTCCGGCTTTGCCCGCGCCGTACCGGGCTCAGTCAGCGCGTCGGGAACCGGCTTCTCGTCCTCGTCCACCAAGACTACGACGCGCTTGTCGCCACCGGCAACTCGCAGGCGGCGCGGGAGAGAACTTCGGTCAAGCGGTGCGAGCCGGGCGGAAACCCGACGGGCTTTCTCTGCCGAACGACCGGGCAAACTTCCGGTTCGTGGCGGACCGGTCGTCCAACACCGCGATGATCCGCGCAGCAAGGACGGCCTTGGCCTGCTTCAGGTCGGCCTCGCGTTCGCCCAACGGGCCGTCCCAAAGAGACGTCAAAGCAGCGTACGACCGTGGATCACGACTCCTGTTTCTTCCAGAGCCGGACGACGAACCGGTGATCTTCCTCGATCAGGTCGGGCTCCGTTCCGTTGTGAGCTCGCATCGCCTCAATGATGCGATTGCGGACTCCCATGCCGTAGTGCTCTATGTAGCCGTAGTCCCGGAGGATTTCCTTGAGCAGCTCATTGCGAGCCACGCGGACAACGCCCTCCCGCATCTTCTCCACGGTGACTCCGTTCGGAAGCCGGCCCGGCGAAATCACCTCGAGCCGGTCGTCGTAGAGAGAAACCTCGACGTCGGTGCCTTCAAGGGCATAGTCGCGGTGCGCTAGCGCGTTTACGACCGTCTCTCGGACTGCGGCAACGGGAAAGGCCCTCTTGCGGCGTCGGCGGGCACCGTCAAGCCAAGCTACGCTTCCCATGTTCCGCTTGACGAAGTCCACCGTCCGGTCGATCACGCCACTCTCCGCTGGCGCACCCCGACGGGAAACGATCGAGACCAGAGGGCCGCGGATTCTCTCCTCGTCGACCGTGTCGTAGTCCTTGACAGCACCACGGAACGCGACCGCCGTCACCCCAGCTTGCGGCAGCCGCCGATTGGGGTTGTCGCCAAAGAGTAAAAGCCCAGCCACCGAAGCGTGGAAAGCCTCTCCGACGTCCACCAGCAAGTCGGAATTGAAGAGGAGCCGCCGCCAGCCCTCGACGTCTCCCGAGCTGGGCGTCGCTCGATTCAGAACAACCCGGAAGTAGTTCTCGACGCGGTCGGAATCGAGGCTCTCCATTCCCGTGTCGGGCACTCTCTTGATCTCGTAGCGGACCAGCCGGGCTGCCTGGTAAAGCCTTCCCTCTTCTTCACGCGTGGCTTCACGCGAGGTGCTGCCGACACGAACGTGCGTAATCCACGCACTTCGACGCCTCGCCTTGTAAGGCTTTCCGGGACTGTCGGCGGGAAGCTCCACGACTCCGACGGTACGACCGCTCTCCATCGCGAGGGCGGACCACACGGGAATGACCGGCGGCTGGATGTTCTGCCGCGCAATGTTCATCACCCATTCCTCGGCGACGATGGAGCCTCTGGTCAAGCCCGATATCTGCCCGTCGTCTTCCACCCCGAGGAGGATGAACCCGCCTTCAAGGTTCAGCAGCGCGGACATCTCCTTCGCGATCGTCTCTGGGCGACAGTCGTCCCGCTTGAACTCGACGCGCGAGTTCTCAAGATTGGCAATGAGCTCGAGCGCTGTCGTCTTATCCATCGTTCAGAATCCGTACTTCCGGCGCCGAGTCTCGAAAGCCTCCTTGCCGCCCTCGAGGATCTCCTCAACCAACTCGCGAACCGATTCGGAGTCGATCGAGCCTCTGTGCTCGGGAGAAATGCGAGCATGCCCGCCGCCAGCTTCGCCGGTGGCCGACAGCCCGAGAATCAACTCCGCGTCGCCGAGCACCGGAATGTTAGCGTTGTGCGTCGAGAAGATGAACTGTCGCCTCTGCTTCTCCTTACGCATTCGGGGGACGACTCCCTCGGTGATGAACCGATTGTCCAGATCGTCTTCAGGTTGATCCACTATCAGGGGCGCGTTCGATTCCAATAGCAGGAGTAAGAGTACTGCAGTCGCCTTCTGACCGGCGGAGAGGTCTTTCAGAGCCTGCCACGCAGGAGGCTCGCCCACGGGAGAGGTATTCAGACGAATCGCCGTCTCGGCCGGGAGATCCAGTTCCTCGATGCGGAAGTGGACCTCCGGCTCGGCACTCGCGAGCCGCCCCGCCTGAGCGGGCGTCATGTCGTACAGCGACCGGAGAACCTCCCCTCCAGCCCGGCAAGCATCGGCAAGCGACGTCAAGGAAAGATCAGGCGTCTTTTGCAACCGCTCGATGGCCTCTGATATCCGGCCTCCAACCTCCTCGCGTAGAAGCTTGAAGAGCCGTTCGCGATTACCGCCGGCGGTGACCTCCACTTGCACGCGATCACGGAGCTTCCTGCTGACCTTCTTGGCCGCTTGGGCGAGCGCGCGATACTCTTCGGCTTTGACGTCTTCCCACTCGGCGAGCAGGGTCCGCCGATCGCTCTCATACTCCTTTTCGAAGCGCCGACGAACGCGGAGGCGCTCCTGAAGCGGACGCAACTGCTCGACTTGGCGTCGCAGGCGAATAAACTCTTCTCCATCCACACGCGACTTCTGTAGCTCGCGCAGGATCTTCTCGTAAGCTGCCTGAACTTCCTCTCGGCGCACTTCCCACATCTCGCGCACCTTCGCGGTACCGGCCTGCGCACGCTCCAGAGCGGCAGCGAACTCACACTTAATGCTCCCAAGGTCCGATTCGAACTCGGCGAGAACCCGATTCGCTCCCGACAACACCTCCTTCGCAGGCAAGTCACGCAGCGCGCGCTCCGAGAGGAACGCGCGGTCGATCGGCAGCTCCCGTTTCAAAGTCGCCAGCGCTTCGCCGAATGGTTCCAGGCGATTGGGCACGGAGTCGAGCACACGCTCCTCACGCAGCAGCAGGCTCTGCTCGCTCAACTTCTCCTCCAGCCCCACCTCCCGAAATCGCTGCAGGGTCTCCTCCAATCCCGGAAGGGTTCCGAGACGCTCTTCCAAGGCCTCGATCTGCGTCCGGTTCTCGCACAGCGCTTGACGGTTCTTCCGGAGTCGGTGTCGCAGAGACGTCTTCCGGCTGTCCAGCGACTCGTCCTGTTCGACAAACCGATCCAGCAAGCGCGTGAGCTTCTCCTCGTTCTTCGATAGTTCCGAGATCTCGTGTTGGCCGTAGGCCTCGATCTTCGGCAGAACATCCTTTGGTGCCAAATGGGACACTTCACCGCTAGCCTCACGTACCAACGGAGGATTAGGGATCGTCCGTTCGATTCGATAGTCGCGACGACCGGGCCGATGGACTCGCACGTCCAGCGAGATCTTCGTTCCGCTGCCGAGGACTTGCCGGATGATGCCGTCATGCGCCTTACGTGCGTCGTCTCCGACGGGCTCCAGGCCCAGGACGCTGCGAACGCTCTCGATCACGGTGGACTTCCCAGTGCCGCGTCCTCCAATGAGGACATTCAGGTTCGGGTTGAACTGCACGCTGACGCCACCGAGAAAGCCGCCCTTCCAACTCATTTCAAGCAGTTCCATGTGCTCGTCCAGGTCCAGTGGATTAAGTCGGATGCGCGAACCCGGGTCCAGAAAAGCCTGCTTCAGCCCTTCGATGCCCACCTCGTTCATCTTGATCCAGCACGTAGCAGACGAGTCGGCGAGTTGGGCAGGATCGGCGACGTCAGTCGCGTTGATCGCTGCGACCGCCATTCCGGTTTCAGGGGCGTCTGCGCGACGATAATCGGGGTTCCGGTTCTGGAAGATCGGACGATACTTGGGAGGTAGGTCTGCGACTGGGCCAGGAATCTGGACGGCGAGCAGATTCGGGTCGCGCCAAGCCCGTACTCTCGCTTTGCCGCTCAAGGCCCTGAACAGGCCTCCGTCGTTCGTCGCATGCGCCGCGATGGGCATTCCGCCTTGGCTCTGAACACACGAGAGGACTTCCCCGAACGGTTTGTCGCTCGGATCTGACGATGGGCCGGTGTCTCGGACGCCGAGTTCTCCCAGGTAGCGGCCGAGTTGATCGACGCTCACATCCTGCGGGTACACGCACAGGACGTGAACGCCCTCGCTTGAGGAAAGCTCGAATCCGGGAAGAACGTGAACCGGCCGCCCCTTGGCTGCCGCCCGAAAGGCCCCGATATCGCTCACGCTGTTGTGGTCGGTAACCGCGAGCACCTCGATCTTCAGTTCAACGGCCTTGTCGATGACGTCGCGGGCATACGAGAGCGCGTCCCCCGTCCCCGGCTGCCCACGGTAGGTGCTGCGGTAGTGCTCCGGATTCACCTGAAGCGCGCACTTGAAGAACCGAGCGCCGCTTTGAGGCCGTGCGTTCATTGGTGGATCGAGACTCGCGGTCATTCTGGGCTTGCAGCGGCCGCCGAACTCGGAACCGTGCGTGCCTGCGTGCCGTCCTGAGGGCAACTCGCGTCAACAGTACCAACGACGAAAAGGGACCGAGACAGGGCAGCCCGGACGGTGACCCTGGCACCCAAGGCAGCCAACATCTTCATCAGCCGGTCCAGCGTGAAGCGCCCGAGGTCGGCGTTGCGGATGCGGGAGAAGTCCGCCGCAGCGAACCCGGTGAGACTCGCCGCCTTGCGCGCGGCGAGACCACGGTCGTCCAACACCGCGATGATCCGCGCAGCAAGGACGGCCTTGGCCTGCTTCCGGTCGGCTTCGGGGTCTCCGAAGTCTCGGAAGACGTTCCCGCTTCCGTGAACGACGAACTCTCGCTCCTCGGTCAACGCTTCCGTGGTCTCAGGCATCAGCCGCTCCAATCCCGCCGAGTCAGAGGAACTGCTCCGGTTCGACCGGAGGATCCTCGACGTTCGGGAAGTCCTCTTCCAGCGGGGAGAGCCGCGAGAGAACCTCTGCAAGCGACGGCTTCCGTTCGTCAGCACTCGACATTAGGCAAGCCTAAGGCATCGTCCGCCCGCTGTACTCCCTCCCCACCTCCGCAGAATCCTCCCGCCGCCCCGCGCCAATCATCACCCCGCGATCAATCTGCTCCGCCACATTCCCCGGCAACACGTTGTCCAGGAAGAACATCCCCCGCTCCTTCGTCAGCTCCAGCACCATGTCGCCGGCAGCGACGACCTCCGGCGGCAGCGGCGGATCAGCCCGGCCTTCCAGGTAGCCGTACGACAGCCCCAGGTCCCGCGGCCCATGCTCGGCGAAGGCCAGACCGGGCACCGACAACGTCTCCGCCGCCCTGTCCAGCGCCTCCTGGTCCTCCAGCTTCACGCCGAGCATGATCTCGCCCTCGGGGTTGAGCGGCCAGACGTCGGCCTTCTGCAGGTACTCCGGGACGCTCAGCCCCCAGACCCAGGCGGCGTAGGTGTGGCTGCCCCAGCCGCGGAGGCCGACGCCCAGGGTGTCTGTGGCCTGCTTGTGGATCGGGTAGCGGGCGGCCTGGACGAAGCGCTTGACACCCTCCGGGTCGCGGGCGCGGGCGAGGTGGACGCCGTGGACGCCCTGGGCGAGGGCCTGCTGGACCATCCAGCCGCCGGCCGTTACGGTCGCTTCGTCGAGGCCGAGCAGGGGCAGGGAGGCGATGACGGTCGGCGTGCGGTGGCCGCTCGGGGTGGGGCCGGCGTCGACCAGGCCGCGCATGAACTCGCGCAGCGCCGCGAAGTCGAGCGCCACGTGCTCGACGTTGTAGATGATGTAGTCGCCCCAGGTGCCGGCCATCTGCAGGCCTTCTTCGTAGCCGCCGGTGGAGGCGTCGTAGTAGATGGGCTGACCGCGCTCGAGGAGCTCGATGGACTTGTTGACGCGCCGGGGCTGGTAGTCGGACACGGCGCGGGCCGCGTCGGCGCCCTTGCCGAAGCCGGGGGAATCGGCGAGCTGGCGGTAGGTCGGAAGCAGGCGGAGTTCGGTGGCGAAGCGGATGCTGCCCCAGAGGGTCAGGTGGCGGCCTGAGGCGGAGTGGACGACGCCCCAGTCGTCGTGGCTCGTGACGACGCGGCCGGCGAGGTCGCCGGGGGGAAGGGGCGCCGCCACGGTGACACGGGTCTGGTGGGTGGACGGCGACCAGGAGGTGGCGAGGACCTGGAGTTCCCGGCCGTCGTCGAGGAACTCGGGCGCTCCGGCGATGTTGCCTTCGCCCGCGCCGACGAGGCCGTCCCGGATGAGCGACGCGCTGACGAGCGCCGTGCCGTCGTGCTCGAGCGACCCGGCGACGATGTTGTTGCTGAAGCGCGTGGGCTCAAGCCCCTCCTTCGTCTCGATGAGCAGGGTGTCTTCGAGGATCGTGTTGTCGGTGACCTCCAGCTCGCTCCGCTGCAGGTAGAAGCCGGAGTTGAGCGCGGCGACGTTGCCGGCGACGCGGCCGCGGCTCTCCATCGTGATGCGGGTGGCGCCGGAGTTGCGGGACGGGTTCGAGTTGCCGAAGAAGCGGTTGCCGGTCACTTCGACGAAGAAGTCCTCGGGCGCGGGCATCGGGTCGAACGGCCGGTCGTAGCGGTGCTCCTGGCCGCCGACGAACAGGCCGCCGCCGTCGTCTCCGCCCTGGTTGGCGACGATGACGTTGCCCTGGACCCTGGCCGAGGACCAGTAGGCGACGAAGATGCCGCCGCCGTCGTTGTTGCTCAAGGCCTGGTTGCCGAGGACGACGTTGCCGCCGATCTCGGGCGAAGACCAGTTGAAGACGGAGATGCCGCCGCCGTCGCTGCTGCGCATCGGGTCGGCGGTGCCGGCGACGTTGCCGATGATCACGTTGCCGGCGATGACGCCGTCGCAGCCGTGGTCGAAGGCGATGCCGGCGCCGCGGCCGGTCTCGGTGGTGTTCGCGAGGACGAGGTTGTTGCGGATCTCGGGGGCGCCGCCGCCCTGGCAGTAGATGGCGCCGCCGTCGTGGGCGGTTTCGTGGAGGTACTTGGGGGCCCAGTTGGCGGGAGTGAGGGTGGTGTTGTTGGTGAAGGCGTTGTTGGTGAGGACGGGGGATGTGCCGTCGATGAGGATGCCGCCGCCGGGGGCGCGGACCAGGCCGCCCTGGATGCGAAGGCCGTCCATGCGGGGGTTGGTGTTGGCGTCGCCGGAGACTGTGAGGACGCGGTGCTCGCCCTGGGCGTCGAGGATGGTTGGGTGGGCCTGGATGTCGCGGTCGCGGGTCCAGTCGGTGGATGTGGGGTCGAAGCCGCCGTAGAGGTCGGTGTTGGGGGGGAGGTTGAGGTTGCGGGTTGGGTAGGTGCCGGCGGCTATGAGGATGGCGGTGCGCGTCGTGGTGGAGGCGTCGGCGGTGGCCGCGGCGAGGGCGGCGGTGATGGTGGCGTAGGGGGAGGAGGATGTGCCGGTGGCTGTGGCGTCGTTGCCGGTGGTGGCGGAGACGTGGAGGACCTGGGTGTAGGCCGTCGTGTCGACGGGGGTCGTTTGGGGGCCGGGGGTGGCGGCTGAGGGGGTAGCGGCCAGGAGGAAGGCTGCGGCGACGCTGAGGAGGATGCAGCGAGTCGTTGCGACTGTCGGTGCGCCGGCCTTCTGGCCGGCTGCCGCCGAAGGCGGCCAGATGATCGGCCGGCCGGAGGCCGGCACCTTCCTGAAGAGGCGGCCCAATCTCATTGCACTCGCGCAAGCCGCTTCGCGGCATCGCGCTTGATGCCGGCCGGAAGGCCGGCGCACCGGCACGGGCACCCAGTGTGTTCTGCTGTGCATTCTCCTTACCCTCCTTCCACGAACTGCATGGCGTACAACTTAGCTCCGCGCATGCGGAGCACGACCTGGACGGTCTTTCCCGCCAGCGGGCCTAGATCGGCGCCGGTCTCCAGCCAGTCGACTTCCTTCGCGATGAAGTCGCCGTTGACGTAGACGCAGTCGTCCACGGTGTAGCCCTCGACGGGCCGCCCCCGCTCGTCCAGGAAGCCGACCTGCACGTAGCCGACGGCGTCGGTGTCGACGTTGAGCTGCAGGCGGTTGCCGGTGAAGGTGAGGGGCCGGGTGATCGCGGTCGTCTCGCGCCCGTAGGGGCTGTCGAGGGAGATGAAGCCGTCGAGGCGCTGGACGAGGCGGTAGACGCCGCGGCCGTCCGGGTCTTCGGTGTGGGGCGAGTGGTAGTGGGTCTCGCCGAAGTAGTACTGCCAGAGCTCCTCGCCGCGGCGGACCATGCCCTGGGCGATGTAGGCGGTGACGACGTCGCGGCCCTGGTGGCGGCCGATGCCCACGTAGGCCGGCTCGGGGTAGCGCTTCCAGTCGAGCCCGTTGCGGCTGACGGCGACCTGCGATTCGAGCGGGCCGGAGCCGAGGCCGCGCTCTTCCAGGCCCAGCACGGTGCGGGCCTCCGGTCCGTCGCCGTAGTAGTGGAAGTAGCCCACCGGGAAGGCGAGGTAGGTGTCGGGCGCGTAGGGGTACTTGATCGCCTTGGTCAGGTAGAAGTCCACGCCCGCCGGGTCGTCAGGGGTCGGGTCGAACAGGTGCGGATACTCCATGCCGAAGCCGCCCGGCGTCAGCGGACCGTTGTCCACCCACCAGGGCAGCGGGTCGCGGAGCGGGTACTCGGCGCGCAGGTCGAGGTACTCCTGCTGCGTCAGCGGCACGAACGGCTGGGTCACGCGCAGGTCCTCGTGCTCCGTGACCACGGAACTGCGCTGCGTCGCGCCGCCGGGCGTGTGGAAGATGCCGGAGCGGTGGAAGGCGACGTAGACCTGCCGCTGGTCGTCGTAGAAGGTGCTGCTCTGGGTGCCGGACCGGAACGGCAGGATGATGTTGCGGCGCCGCGTCCAGTCGTAGCCGTCGGGCGAGGTGTAGAGGTAGAGGCCGCGCCGCTGGTAGTCCGTGAGGTACTTCCAGTGTTCCTCGGGCGGCCCGTGCGGGTCCCGGAACGGGCTGCCGAGGCCGCCGACCATGTCGGGGATGACGATGTTGCGGTGGCCGTTGATCTCGCCGCGCCCCTGGTCGGGCCGGTCGAAGTGGACGCCGTCGGTCGACGTGTAGACGGCGAGGTGGTCCTCCTCCACCGAGTTGTAGATGCGGATGACGCCGTAGTCGCCCTCGATGACCGTCAGGTGCTTGCGGAACGTGCCCTTGATGTCGTCGATGACGCGCTCGGCGCGCTTCGGCGGGTTGACGACGAACTTGGTGTCGCCGGAGGAGGCGAGGATGGCGCCGTCGATGAAGAGGTGCTTGCGGGTGCCGAGGTTGAGGGGTGCCTTGGGGTCGTCGGTGGTGGTGGAGGTGTCGGCGGAGCTGTTGGTGGAATCGCCCGTGGAGGCGTCGGTGGAGTCGCCTGTGGAGTCTTGGGTGAAGTCGCTGGCGAAGAGGAGCGGGGGTCCCTTGGTGAGTTCGATGGGTTCGGGTGTGGTGGCGAAGGTCGCTGGTGGGTCGAAACTGGGTGCGCCGGCCTCCCCGCCGGCATCCGGCGCGAAGTCGGCGGTGTAGACGAGGCCACGGCTGACTCGGAACTCGTCGAGGAGGCCGGTAAGGGGGCGGGTGAAGAGGCCGTCGCTGGCGAGGATGAAGTAGGCCTCGTCGCCGGCGGGGAGGGCTTCGAGGGCGGCGGCGGGTGGTTGGGGTTGGTGTTGCGCGGTGCCGTCGACGTAGTGGGCTAGCTGGTTGGTTGTGGAGTCGTAGGTGAAGGCGTAGTGATGCCAGTCGCCGGTAGGGGGCTGTGTGGGGATGGTGATGGTTGTGACGGCGGGCTGGTTCGCGAGAACGAAGCGGGAACGGTCGGCCGACCAGGTGAGTCGGGTGACGATGTCGTTCTCGCCGCGGGGGCCGGTGCCGATCTCGAAGACGACGGCTTCGCCGGCGGACGGCGCGCCGCCCGGGGAGTGCCAGAACTCCACGGTCCAGTCGAAGTCGCCGAGGTTCAGTGCACTGGTCGTGGGGTTCTTGAAGCCGACCTGCTTGCGGAGGTGGTTCTCGCCGGAGGTCATGAGTGCCGCGTAGTGGGCGGTGAACCAGCTCAGCGGTTCCACGGTGCGGCCTTCAGGGATCGGCAAGCGCGCGAGGCCGAACTCGCCGGGCTTCTCTTCAGCCGGCGGCACCTCAAGCGGCGGGTCGAGCGGGGCCAGGAGCAGGGCGTTGCCGTAGCGGCCGGCGACGACCTGGGCGCCCAGGCCGAGAGTGAGGACCATGTCGTTGTCGGACATGTCGTCGAGGGTGTGGCTCGGGTAGAGGCCGGCCGGTTCGTCGAAGAGCCAGAGGGCGGTTGTGGTGGTCGCGTCGGCGTCCGAGGCGATGGTGGCGTCAGGGGCTGGGCCGCAGGCGGCCAGGGCGATGAGGAGGGCCGTGGGGACAGCAGTAGAGAACCCCGCCCGCACCGGGGCCGTTCTCTGGGTGCGCGGACCTTCTGGTCCGCTCTCGGGCGAAGCCGCGAAGCGGCGTAGCCCGAAGAAAGCGGCCGCCGGCCGGAGGCCGGCGACGTTGTCTCCGCCGCCTTCGGCGGCAGCGGACCGGAAGGTCCGCGCACCCAGAGAACGACCGTTGCCGGGAGGCCCCTTCTCTACTGGTATCGGCGCGTCCATCTAGCTCCCCACAGAGTCGGTCACCGCGAGGTCGGCATGCGGGATCACCAACGTCTCCACCAACTCATCATCAATCGAGTAGATCTCGTACGTCACCCGCGGATCCTCCCGCGCCGTCTCGAACGTCAGCAACCCGAACGAGTCCTTCTGGTTGTAGCTGAACAGCGCTCCCGGCTCCACCGGGTGTGTATGGATGTTCGTCAACTGGCCGCTCAGGAGATCGTGGAACGCATAGCCGCTGTCCCGCTCGATCGCCCAGGCTTCGGAGCGATGCCGGTCTGACGAGAGCAGGACCACCCCGGTGATGCCGTTCTCCTCGATGAAGCGGAAAATCTCCTCGCGCTCCTCCGGGTAGCCCGACCAGGTGTCGCGGCTGCCGGGCTTGGCGCCATCGGCCCAAGCGACCGGGCTGGCGATCACCTTGAAGGTGGCCTCGGAGGCGCCCAGCGAGTCGAGCAGCCACGTCTTCTGCTCGGGGCCGAGCATCGTCGGGTCGTCGGGCCCGTCATCGAAGGGGTTCGTCCGGTAGGTGCGACCGTCGAGCAGGAAGAAGTCGACGTCCCCGAGCGAGAACCCGAACCAGACGCCCGGATGGGAGTCCGAGCCGTACGCCGGGTTGTTCCAGTTGCGCCGGAACAGGTCGACCATCGGCTGCTTCCAGGCCGGCCGGTCGACGTAGGGGCCGAGCCAGATGTCGTCGACGGCAGCGTCGTGGTCGTCCCAGATGGCGTAGACGGGCGTCGCGCTCACGAGGCGCCGGAACTCGGGCCGCGACTGGCGCTGGTAGTAGGTGTAGTAGTGGAACGGGCCGGGTTGCTCGGGCAGGTCGATGTAGACGTTGTCGCCGAGGATGAGGAAGGCGTGGGGGTCGTGGCCGGCGATCGTGTCCCACATGCGCTCGTTGGCGGGCGTGTAGCCGGCGCAGCCGCCGAAGGCGATGGTGAAGGTGCCGGGCGTGCCGGGGGTTGGGGCGGTGCGGAGAGTGTGGCTTGGCGACTCGGGCGGCTGGAGCGGCTGCGACGGCTGGGCTGACCCGGACGACTCCGACTGCTGCGACGGCGCCCGCGGCTCGGAGGGTGCCGTCAGACGGACCTGGTAGCTGTAGGTCGTGTTCGGCGAGAGGCCCTCGAGAGCTGCGATGCCGGTGAAGTCGTGGGTGGCGGTGGTGGCGCCGGAGGCGGTGTGCTGCTCGTCGTCGGCTGTTGCGATGACTTCGAACGGTGTCTCGGTGGCGGTGCGGATCCAGACGCGGGCACCGGTGTCGGTGACGGCACCCAGCATGGGCCCGTGGACGATCGCGTTCTGCGGGCTCGCCGCGTGGAGCGCGAAGGTCGCGGTAGCGGCTAACGGCGCGAGCAGGTCGCGCGGGCCGGCGAGGAAGCGGCCGAAGGGCATGCCGGAGTCGAGGGCCGCCTGCATGGCTGCTTCGGCTTCGCGGATCCGGTCGAGTTGGGTCAGTGCAACCGCGCGGATGAAGTGCGATTCGGCATCAGCCGAGTCGTCGGCTAGCCGGGCATCGGCCAGCTCGATGGCTCTGGCCGGGTTGCCGTCGAGGATCTCCAGGAGTTGCCGCTGGCCGCGGCGCTTGTAGTAGAGGTCGGCGGAGCGCTCGTCGAACATGCGGCGGCTCCACTCGTTCTCGGCGCCGTAGAACGGGTGCGGGTTGTCGCCTTCGTAGGCGTCGGGCGGGCCGAACTCGCCGAAGTTCTCGCCGCCGGGGTTGCCGGCTTCGCGGGCGGTGAGTTCGGCGGTGCGGTCGGAAGTGGGCGTGCAGGCGATCGCCACCGCCAGAAGGGCGGTCGAAAGCGCAACGACCGTTCTCTGGGTGCGCGGACCTTCTGGTCCGCTTTCGGGCGGAGCCGCGAAGCGGCGGAGCCCGGACAATGCGGCCGCCGGCCAGAGGCCGGCGACGTTGTTTCCGCCGCCTACGGCGGCAGCGGACCAGAAGGTCCGCGCACCCAGAGAGCGGGCGTCAACCGGGCGGTGTTCTCTACTTGCATGCACGGCTATCGCAGCGGCACCCACCAATCACCGGTCGACGAAGGCGCCATCTTCTGTCGTCAAGGTGCTCCAGCTCTTCGGCTCGTACGGGAACTTCGCCGCCACCTCCTCGTCGAGGTCGATGCCGAGACCCGGCCGGCTGGGGAGCTTCGCGAAGCCGCGTTCGTAGGAGAAGTGGCCGCCATGGAAGAGGTCCTGCCAGAAGGGGTCCTGGCCGCTGCCGATCTCGAGGATGGTGCAGTTCGGGGTGCAGGCGCAGACGTGCATGCAGGCGAGGGTGCTGACTTCGCTCTGCGGGTTGTGCGGCGACACGTCGACGCGGAAGCCCTCGGCCATGATCGCGATCTTGCGTAGCTCGGAGATGCCGCCGACGTGGACGACGTCCGGCATGATCACGTCGACGAGCCGCTCGGAGCACAGCGGCGCGAAGTGGTAGCGCGAGGTGAGGCGCTCGCCGGTCGCGAGCGGCACGCGGGTCTGGGCGCGAATCTGGCGGACCTCTTCGATCACCTCGTTCTCGAGCTGGGTGACCTCCTCGACCCAGAACGGCCGGAACTCCTCCACCCGGTTGCAGAACTCGACGGCGGAGAGCGGCGTCGGCTTGCCGTGCGCTTCGACGATGATGTCGAAGTCGGGCCCGACGACGTCGCGCACCTTGGCGAGGAGCTCGACGCCGCGGCGGATCGACACGCGGTGGTTGATCGGCCGGCCGCCGGGGTAGAAGCCGCCCTTGACGCAGGTCCAGCCTGCCTCCTTCTTCTGCCGCCAGAGGTCGAGTTCTTCTTCCTCGTCGGCGGCGCGGCGCTTCTGGCGGTGGCTGATCCGTTCGAGGTAGCCCTCGTGGCAGTAGAGCCGCACCTTGTCGCGCGCCTTGCCGCCGAGGAGCTGCCAGATCGGCTGGCCGAGCGCCTGGCCGAGGATGTCCCACATGGCGATCTCGACCGCGGAGAGGGCCGACATGAGGATCGGGCCGCCCCGGTAGCGCGGGCCGATGAACATGCCGCGCCAGTGGCGCTCGATCTCCGTCGGGTCCTTGCCGACGAGGTAGCGCTTGTGGTTCTCGATGGCGGCCGCGACGACTTCGCCCTTGTTGGCGAGGGTGCCTTCGCCGAGGCCGGTGATCCCCTGGTTGGTGTAGAGCTTGACGAAGACGAAGTTCTCGTCGTTGCCGGCGTCGACCAGGAAGGTCTTGAGGTCGGTGATGCGGAGGTTGAGGGGTTTGGCGTCTTCGAAGGTGCGTTCGAGGGGGCCGGGTTGTTGTTGCGCCTGGGTTTGCGCGCGCAGGGGGCGGGTTGCGGCGCCAGCGGCGAGGCCGAGGGCGGCGAGGAGGGCGTCGCGACGGCTGAGGGTGGTCACCGCGCGTCGCCTCCATGTTCGTCGATGAAGCGCCAGTCGTGGCGGGCCTTCTCGTAGCCCGGGTTGATCGTCATTTCGCCGGCGCCGACTTCCTGGCGCCAGGCGGCGAGTTGCACGAGCAGGCTGTCGGCGAGTTCGGGTTTCTCGGCGGAGAGGTCGGTCGTCTCGCCCGGGTCGTCCGCGAGGTTGAAGAGGCTCACGGCGGGGCCGACGCCGGCGATCGTGCCTTCGAACCACTCGATCAGCTTGTAGTCACCCTGGCGGATGGCGCCGGCGGGCATGTAGCCGAGGTGGTGGTAGTGCGGGTAGTGGAAGTAGAGCGTGTCGCGGTCGAGAGCGCCCGTGCCATCGAGCACCGGCAGGAAGTTCAGGCCGTCGATATCGGCGGGCAGTTCGTCGACGCCGAGGATGTCCGCGATCGTCGGGAAGAAGTCGTCCGAGGTGATCAGCTCGTCGCTGACCGTGCCGGGCTCGACGACGCCAGGCCACTTGACGGCCAGCGGCACGCGGATGCCGCCTTCCCAGATCATCGCCTTGCCGCCGCGGAAGGGGTCCTGCGCCTGGAGCTGCTCGAAGCCGCCGTTGTCGGAGTAGAAGATGACGATCGTCCGCTCGGTCAGCCCGTGCTCCTCGATGCGGTCGAGGATCTGCCCGAAGCCTGTGTCCATCGTCTCGATCATCGCGCCCATGATCGGGTTGTTGACCGGGTCGTCGGCGCCGGGCTTCGCCTCGTACTTGGCGATCAGCTTCGGGTCTTCCAGCAGCGGCCGGTGGACGACGTGGTGCGTGACGTAGAGGAAGAAGGGCTGGTCCCGGTTCGCGTCGAGGAAGGCGAGCGAGCGCTCGGTGATCTCGCGGGAGTGGTGGGCGTCGGCGAGCGGGTCGTCCTCGTACTCGGGCTTGACGGTGGTCAGGATGTCGTCGAAGCCCTGGGAGGCCGGGTCCATCGGCCGGCCGGGCACGTACTCCTTGTCGACGTTCAGGTGCCACTTGCCGAAGTGGCCGGTGGCGTAGCCCTGGGCCTTGAAGAGCTCGGCGAGCGTCACTTCCTCGAGCGGGAGTCCGGGGACTTCCGCCGGGCGCAGGAGCCGCGCGTACGGGTAGGGGCTGCCGGGGATGTAGTCGGTGATCTGGAGACGCGCGGGGTTCTTGCCGGTCATCAGGCTGGCCCGGGTGGGCGAGCAGACGGGGTTGGCCGAGTAGGCGTTCGAGAACTGCATGCCGGCGGCGGCGACGGCGTCGATCGTGGGGGTCTCGTAGAAGGTGGTGCCGTGGTAGCCGACCTGGTTCCAGGCCAGGTCGTCGGCTAGGAAGAGGACGACATTCCAGGGGCCGGTGGCGTCGGCGGCGGGAGTGGTGGCGGCCGGGGGTGTGGAATCGGGGGCGGGGGTACAGGCGGTGACGGCGAGAAGGAGCAGAGGCAGAGCCGGCGCTGCGCGCCGGATGCCGGCGGGGACGCCGGCGCACCCAGTCCCAGAGCTGCCGGCGAGGGCGCCGGGGCACCCAGTGGGTTTCGTCATCCTGCACACCTCCTCACGCCTCACTTCGCTTTCGGTCTTTCCAGCCAGCATAGGTCAGATTGCGGTCGACCTCCCGGGCCGGGAACAGGTAGCTCGCCGCCCAGGCGACGCCGAAGAGGACGATGTGGCTGTAGACGCCGAGCATGTAGTTGTGCTGCGTGTAGTTCAGCGGCCCGAGGTCGAGCAGGATGCGCGGCTCGCCGCCGAGGCTGAACTCGGTCGAGGTGAGCAACGCGGTCGCGGTGAACAGCACGCAGACGCCGATGCCGACGTAGAGGCCCTGTTTGTTCACCCGCGGCACGAAGATGCCGAGCAGGAACATCCCCGCGATGCCGCCCGAGAAGATCGCGTAGAGCGCGAACACGGTCGCCAGCACCCCCGCGTCGCCGGCGGCGACGTAGATCAGCGCGACGACGATCGCGCCGAGTCCCGACAGGGTGACGACGATCTTCCCCATGCGCACCCGCTGCAACTCGGTGCTCCGGGGCCGGAGCTTCTTGTAGTAGTCGTCGACGGCGACGGCCGCCAGGCAGTTCAGGTCCGAGTCGAGCGACGAGATCGCGGCGGCGAGCAGCGCCGCGATGATCAGCCCGATGACGCCCGCCGGCATCTCGTTCAGGATGAAGTGCGGGAACACGGCGTCGGCGCGCAGGCCGTCGGGCAGGGTCGCGGACCCCTGGTAGAAGGCGTAGAGCGCGGTGCCGATGAACATGAACAGCACCCACACCGGCACGACCATCAGCACGCCGCCGATCGAAGCGCGGATCGCTTCCTTGTCCGACCGGGCCGCCAGGTAGCGCTGCACCATCGTCTGGTCCGTGCCGTACTTCTGGACGGCGTAGAAGATGCCGTTGATCGCCATGACCCAGAAGGTCAGCTCGACCAGGTTCCAGTCGAACGAGCCGAGGCTCACCTTGTTCTCGGCGGCCGCGACCGTGAACACCTGGCCGAGGCCGCCGTCGATCTTGACCGCGATGACGAGCAGGGCGACGAGGCCGCCCAGGATGAGCAGCACGCCCTGGATCACGTCGAGCCAGATGACCGCCTCCATCCCGCCCAGGAGCGTCAGAACGGTCACCACCAGGCCGAGCACGACGACCACCGTGACGACCCCGATGCCCGTCATGCTGGAGACCGCCAGCGCCAGCAGGAAGAACACCGAGCCCATGCCGGCGAACTGCGCCAGCACGAAGGCCAGCGAAGCGTAGAGCCGGGCGAGGTAGCCGAAGCGGCGCTCGAAGTACTCGTAGGCGCTGAGGCCGATCACCTTGCGGTACATCGGCACGATGAAGCCGATGCCGAGCAGCACGACGATCGGCACCATGAGCCCCTGCACCAGGCGCACCCAGTTGCCGGCGAAGCCGTCGCCCGGATAGGCCAGGAAGGTGAGGCTGCTGATCAGCGTCGCGAAGATCGACAGGCCGATCGCCCACACCGGCACGTTGCGGCCGGCCGCGAAGTACTTCGAGGTCGTCGACTGAGCCTTCGCGAAGCGGACCCCGACGCCGACCGACAGGACGAGGCTCGCCCCGATGATCAGGTAGTCGAGGACGTGGAGGGAGGGGCTCGTTAGAACGACCAGCGCATGCCGGCGTTGAAGGTCCGGCCGGTGATGTCGTACTGCGAAGCCCGGCTCGCGATGCCCCGGTAGAGGTAGACCACCTCTTCCGTCAGGTTGTTGGCCTGGAGGAACAGCTCGAGGCCGCTATCGAAGAGGTAGGTGAACGAGTAGTCGAGGTACATCGCCGAGTCGTTCCACTCGTCAGAACCGGCTTCGTCGCCGACTTCGCTCAGCCACCGGCCGCTCGTGTTGAGGGCGAGCCGGGTGAGGATCCGGTTCTTCTCGTAGATGAGGGCGAGGTTGCCCATCGTCTCCCTCTGTTCCGGCAGCACGTTGATGTCGTCCCGGTCGGTCTGCTCGCCCAGGTCGATGCTCATCACGTCCGTGTACGTGAAGTTCGCGTAGATGCCGAAACCGGAATCCCAGTGCTGCTGCCAGGCGACCTCGAAGCCCATCAGGTCCGCGTTGCCGCCGTTGACCGGTTCCTCCACGTCGAAGCCGTCGAACTCCCCGCCGCGCTGGGTCGTCGCGGTGACGAAGTTGAAGTCGTCGATGCTCTTGAAGAACACGCCGCCGGAGATGATGCCGACGTTGTCGAAGAACCGCTCGACCAGGAAGTCGAGGTTGTTCGAGAGCGCCGGATCGAGGTGCGGATTGCCGCGGATGATCTCCTCGTCGTCCGTGTGGGTGTAGGAGAAGGGCATGGAATCCCAGAAGTTGGGCCGGGCCATGCCGCGCGTGAAGGCGGCTCGCACGAGCGTCTCGTCCGACACGGCGTAGCGGAACTGCAGGTTGGGATAGACGAAGTCGTAGGACCGCGACACGCTCTCCTGCGTGTTCCGGAGCACGTCGTCGTCGTTGACCACGAGGTTCGCCGCCGAGTAGTCGAGGTCGTTGAATTCGCCGCGGACGCCGACGAGCATCGTCAGCTTTCCGTACTCCTGGGTGGTCATCGCGTAGACGCTGGTGATGTCCTCCTCGGCGTTGTAGGGCTCGCCGAGGTTCACGTCGTTGCGGACCTCCTCGACGAACCCGCCGGGGCCCTGGTTGCCGTAGAAGAAGGAGCGGAAGCCCCCCCGGTTGTACTCCCGGCCGAGGTTGTAGCCGCCCTCGGTGATGTTGGCGCCGCCGGACTCGAACTGCTCCAGGAACAGGTCGTCATCGCCTTTCCACTTCCACTTCGAGCGCAGGTCGGCGCGCTCCTTCTGCAGCGAGCGGAGCTTCACGCCCAGCTTGAACTCGCCGGTGTCGCTGCCCCACTGCATCGGCCGGGTCAGGTCCAGCTTGGCGGTGTCGATCGTGCTCGTCGTGTTCTCGAACTTCTCGTCCACCGCGTCGAACTCGAAGACGCCGCTGTCATGGATGTCCTGCCGGGACGAATCCCAACCCGGCGCCTTGCCGCCGATGTCGGTCACGTTCAGGTCGAACCCGCGGGCCTGGAACTCCGGCTTGAGCTGCCCTTCCGGCTTCTTGGTGAAGGCGCCGCTGGTCGACAGGCTGAAGTCGAGGACGGACAGGCCGAGGCGATGCTCACCGCTGACGCTGTAGGCCGTGATCTCCTGCTCCTCGAGGCGGTCGTGCAGGGACTTCACGAGGCGCAGGCCCTCGACCTCCGTCGGACTGATGTAGTCGCCCTTGTCCCAGCGAATCCGCGTGATCTGGCGGTCCTGGTCGTCTTCGCGGTAGTTCTGCACGACGCTGAAGTCGAGCTTGTGGTTGTCGTTGATCCGGACCTCGAGTCGCGCGTTGGCGCCGTAGCGGTCGCGGTCGTTGGCCGAGAACTGCGCCTCCGTGTTGGTCAGCGCCCAGGGAATCTCGACGCCGCCGACGGTGTCTTCGCTCCCCCACTTGTGCTCGTTGTTGTGGCGCTCGGCCGCGGTGCGGGCGAAGTTGACGCCGATCGAGAAGCCGAGGTTGTCGTTCGCCCCGCCCACGGTCGAGTAGTTGAACGCCGACCGCGAGTGGGTGCCGTTGGCGATCGAGTTGTCGCCCACGCCCAGCGTGAAGTTCGTCACACCGTCCGGCTGGTCGAACGCGCTCCGCGTCTTCAGGTTGACCGCGCCGCCGACCGAGTCGGCGTCCATGTCCGGCGTCAGGACCTTCGTCACCTCGATGCCGGTCAACTGCGCGGCCGAGATGACGTCGAGCTCGACCATGCGATTCGCGCTGTTCGAGTACGCCACCTGCTGGCCGTTGATCGTGATGTTCGTCATCGCCGAGGGCGTACCGCGCATGGAGACGAAACGGCCTTCGCCGTTGTCGCGCGTGATGGCGACGCCGCTGACGCGCTGCAGGACCTCCGCAGTGTTCAGGTCGGGGAAGCTCTGGATCTGCTCCTCGGAAAGGACGCTCTTGATGTTGATCGCCTGCTTCTGGTCGTTCAGCGCCTTGCTCTGACCGAAGCGGACGGCCTGCACGACGATCTCGTCGGCGAACTCGTAGCGGGCGTCGAGCTCGATCGGCATGGACGCCGTCTCGCCCGCCGTGACCGTCACGCTGGCTTCGAAGTCCTCGAAGCCGACGTAGTTCACGACAAGCGTGTAGTCGCCGGCCGGCACGCCGTCGAGCCGGTAGCGGCCGTCGCTGCCCGATCGCGTGCGGTACGGCGTGCCGTCAAGCGACACCTCCGCGCCGGGGAGCAGGGCGCCCGATTCCTTCTCGGTGATCGTCCCCTGGACGGATGGTCCGTTCTGCGCCAGGGCCGTGCCGGTGCAGAGAAGGACAGCCAGGGCCGCGATACCGGCTGCCGTCAAACCGTTTCCGAGTCGCTTTCTCATGGCGAAGTCCCCCCAGGAAGAGAAGTTATGGGTTGCAACCCCGTTCTACGCGAGAGCCGGGGGTTGGTTCAGCCTCTGGGGACTACCGCACGGATAGCCGACACATGAAACGCTGTTGGAAAAGCTAGCACAGCCGCCCGGCTCGGGAAACAGCAAGGCGCCGGGATCCAACGGGTTGGATACGGACCGGACTCAGGGCGCCAGCGACCGCGCCACCCGGAAGCCGATGAAGTAGCTGCGGAAGCGCGAGTAGATCTTGAGGCGCATCGCGGAACGCAGGTAGCCCGGACCGCCGTTGTAGGCGCCGCCTCGCGTGACGCGGCCAACGCAGTCGCCGGTCTGCCAGGCCGAGCCGTCAGTCGGCGCGCCCTCGTAGCTGTCATTCCAGCAGTCGGCGGTCCACTCCCAGACGTTGCCGTGGACATCGTGGAGCCCGAAGGCGTTCGGCTCGAACGACCCGGCCGGCGCCGTGTGCCGGTGGCCGTCGTCCGGCCAGCCGTGGTCCTGCTCGCCGTTGGCGTGTTCCGCGCTCGGTTCGTGGCCCCAGCTATAGCGCGTCGACATGCCGGCGCGGGCCGCGTACTCCCACTCCGCCTCGCTGGGCAGGCGGTAGGCCTCGCCGGTCACCGCGGTCAGCCAGAACACGTAGGCGCGCGCGTTGTCCCAGTTCGCGTTGAGCACGGGATAGCTGCCGCGGCCGCGGCCCTCGTCGCCTGCTTCATAGCCCTCACAGCCGCCGGCCGCGACGCAGGCGTCCCATTCCTCGAAGGTCACCTCGCGAACGCCGATGGCGAAGGGCTCCGCAATCGTCACCTCGTGCGCCGGCCCCTCGTCGTCGTAGCGCCCGGGCTCGTCCGGCGGCGAGCCCATGACGAAGGAGCCGGCCGGCACGACGACCATCTCGGGGCAGACATCGCAGTCGCGGAAGGTCGTGCCGGAATCCGGCTGGGCTTGCGCTGCCGTGGCGGCGATGCCGGCGATTGACACCGCAACGATGCACAGGAGGCTGAACCTCCGACAGAGAGCTGGGGACCGCATGCTCCTCCGCGTAGTGTACGGTCACTCGCCATGAAGCAAGTCAGCGTACATGCAGCGAAGACGCGCGTTCGAAGGCCGGAGCTGACGCGAGCGCCACAGATGCCGGTCCACCACTTCACCCTGATCGTCGAGGGCACCGACCTGCAAGCCGAACCGACAATCGCCGCGCTCTTCGAAGCCGGCTGCGCCGACGCGACCGTCGGCCGAGTGGATGGCGTTCAGTACGTCGACTTCGACCGGGAAGCAGAGAACCTCGCGGAGGCCGTCCAATCTGCGCAGCGGGCTGTGGAGGGAGTAGAAGGCGTTCGGGTCGCTCGGGTAGCAACATCGACGATCAGCCGAGTTCTTTCAGGCGCCTAATCAGGCGGCCGATGTCCGTACCGGGTGACGGACCTGCCTTCGCGGCTCTCTCGGCATTCTGAATGGCCTTGTCCCGAAGGCCGCTCAGACCGTCGAAGAAAGGACGGTTCCCCTTCCGGTAGTCGTTCACGTGCTTTCGGAGCATTCTGGTCGCCTGTTCGCAGCCGCCGACCTTGTCGAATGGCCGCGTCGTGTACTCGAAGTGAAGCAGTAGCCAGTACTCGAAACACGGATCCGAGATCGCCGCTTCGATCTTCGGGCCACTCCGACGCTTCCGGGCGCGCTCGTGCCAGGCGAGGAACTTCCGGACTTCTTCTTCGCGCCCGTCGTGATCGAGCACGCACCAGATCTCGTCGAGGCCGGGGTCGCTCAGGTGGGCTTCGTCGGCGGCCTTCGTCAGGCCGCGAAGTCCCCTGACCTTGGAAGGACGCCACACGCGGACGCTGGGCAGTCGCATCTCGACCCTCAGGGCGGCGAAGTAGACGTGCTCCGTCTTCTGACCCTCGCAAAGAACCAGGATCCTGGGCTTGGGCAAGGGCCGCGACCGATGCGGTTTCCTCCGCGACTGGCGTCCGGGCGCCATCGACTGCCTTCCCGGCCCTAGCCGTACTCGGCAATCACCGGCACGCCGCCATAGCGGCCGCCGAGGTAGCCCCGGTCCAGCGATTCGCGGCGACGCGGCTTGAAGACGCTAACCGGCGTCAGACGCGAGGCCTCCGTAGCCGGATCCTTGTCGAACAGCCAGATCTGATCCTGGTCCAGGGCACCTTTCATCGGCGCCGTGTCGTGGAGCGTTGCGACGAGTTGAGCGTGCCGGCTTTGTCCGTCCAGAGGAGCGCTGTTGATCCGCCGAACCAGGGCGGCGGTCAGGTGCGAATGCATGCTGGAGTCCAACTCGTCGACGACAACGACAAGGTCGTTGTCGAGGACATCGAGCCACGGACCTGCGAGCGCAAAGAGCCGCTGAGTGCCGTCAGACTCCTCATCGAGGTCCAGGAAGTGCGTCTCCGCGCACCCCTCCGGACAGTGACCCAGATCGGCCTCCCAAAGATCCAGCGTCGTATGGCCGGCATCCTTGAACTCCTTCAAGACCTCCGGTGGAGGGCTGGGACGGAGGTCGTCCACGCGGACCGACTCCTTGTGGGTTCGGACGGAGGACACGGCGATGTCGGCGTCCCGGAGCATCCGGAGCACTCTCTCGGTAGCCCGCTCGTCGCCATCGATCATCGCGATGGTGACGGCAGGAAGGATGCCTCCCGCAGGCACGACACGTAGGCACCGCTGGAACCACTCAACGACCGGCGTGAAGACCTCGCTGTTCAACTGAGCAGCCGTCGAAACGAGCAGCGTGTCCGGCCTTGTGCTCGCCTGCCAGGCTCTCTTCTCGCCCCGGACGGAGGCCCCAAAATTCCAGGACTCTCCACCTGCTGCCGGGTTGTACTCTCGATCGAGCAGCATTCGCTGCCGTCCCCCGGCCGGCCACTGGTACAGCCACTCCTCGTGGACGCGTTCGCTGTCCACCGAAAAGCCGTACTCGTAGACGGACCCTGCCTCGATGAACGAGATCTCGAAGGTCGTCGGCTGCGACCGGCTCTCAGCGTCGAACCGGAACGGCTCGTGGGGAATCGGCTCGCCCGTCTGCCGACGCTTCGAGGAGCCGATGACGAACGAACGGACGAACGCGAGCGCCTGGATGAGACGCGACTTCCCGCTGGCGTTGGCGCCGTAGAGGGCGGCGGCTCGGTGGAGCCGAGGGATGCGACGTACACCGGTGTCGAACGAGAACTCGTCGTCATCCGTCTTGCGCGGAGGCACCAGGGTGAGTTCCTGGTGGTCCTTGAAGCAGGCGTAGTTCGTAACGGCGAACGAGATGAGCACACAGCCTCCGATCAGGCGAGTTTAGCTCGTGATTGTGGCGAAATCGGCCGCAATCGTCAACTTAAAACGTGCAAGAATCGTCTCTAATGAGAGTTCCGGCGGTCGAAGGGCCTTCGCCGTAGCCCTAGCGGAGCCGCGGAACGGTGGAGCCCGGATCAAAGCGGACGCCGGCCGGAGGCCGGCGACGATTGCGACGCCGCCTTCGGCGGCAAGCGGGTCAGAAGACCCGCGCACCCAGCGGAACCCAGAGATAGCCTCGCCGGCCTACGACACCTAGGGAGCATCCATGTCGATCAAGTCCTTCGCCTCGAAGCAGTTCTCGACCCACCTGCTCGACGAGCGACGGCGAGACAAGGCTCGGGCGCGCGTTGAGCGGGAGCGCCGGCGCAAGGGGGAGCCGCACCGGATCGAGTTCTTTCACCAGGTCGACGATCCGTACTCGCATCTGCTGGCCCAAGCGCTGGTGAAGCTGGAGGAGCGTTACGACGTCGAGGTGGTGACCTGGCTGGTCGAGCCGCCGGAGGACTGGGCGGCGCCGGCGCGGGCGCTGCTGGAGTCGTATTCGCTTGTTGATGCGCGGCGGTTGGCGGTGAAGGCGGGATTGCATCCGAGTTCGGAGACGCGGCCGGAACCGGAGGCGGTGCTCGACGTGCAGGAGAGACTGGCGGCGACTTTGCCATCGGCCGAGGGGCCGGGGTCGGAGGCGACGCTCGAGGCGGCTGTGGCGGTGGGCCGGGAGCTGTGGGTGGCGAGTCGGATGGGGCGGATTCTTCCGGAAGCCGGCGGGGACGCCGGCGCACCCAGCGCACGGCGTCGGTGCAGGCTGCGCTCAACGCGGGCACGGAACGGCGCGCGGAGTTGGGGCACTACCTGGGGGGTACCTGCTTCTATGGCGGCGAGTGGACCTGGGGGATTGATCGGTTGGCTTATCTGGAGGAGCGGTTGGCTGATCTGGGGGCGCGGCGGTCGGGCGGTGCTGCGACCGCGCAGATTCCGCCTGCGGCGGATGCCGGCCAGAAGGCCGGCGCACCGACACCGGCAGGGGGACGCAGCGAGATCACGCCCATCTACGCCCAGCCGCAGTTGCTTGAGAAGCCGGTTCCGGCCGGCGTCCTTGAAGCGGCGGGCCTTCCCGACCTCCACTTCTTCGCGTCGTTCAGGAGCCCGTACACGTGGATCTCGACGGAGCGGGTGATCCGGCTCGCCGAGGCGTTCGGTGTCAATCTGCGGATCCGCTTCGTCCTGCCGATGGTCATGCGCGGCCTGCCGGTGAAGCGGTCGAAGCGCGTCTACATCCTGCTCGACGCGGCGCGCGAGGCGCGGCGGAACGGGGTTCAGTTCGGTCCCATCTCTGACCCGGTGGGCAAGCCGGTCGAGCGGGGCTACTCGCTGCTGCCTTGGGCGATCGGGCAAGGGAAGGGCATCGAGTACTTCGGGTCGTTCATGACGCTGGTGTTTTCGCAGGCTGTCGATGCGGGGTCGGATCGCGGATTGCGGCGGATCGTCGAGGAGGCGGGGTTGGACTGGTCGGAGGGTCGTGGCTACCTGGATGATCCGGCCTGGCGGGCGGAGGCGGAACGGAACCGGGAGGAGTTGTTCGATCTTGGTTTGTGGGGCGTGCCTTCGTTTCGGGTCGGGTCGGTGGCGGCCTGGGGGCAGGATCGGTTGTGGGTGCTGGAGGATGAGTATCGGCGGCTCGCGCTCGCCGCTTCGCGGCGGCGCGCCTGATGCCGGCCAGAAGGCCGGCGCACCGACAGGCGACCCGGAACAAGGCAGCCGCCGGCGAAGCCGGCGACGATGTTGGCCGCAGAGGAGAAGGTCGGCCTTCGGCCGGCGACTTCAAGGCCGCCTGCGGCGGCAGCGGGTCAGAGGACCCGCGCACCCAGAGGGCGTACCCTGTGTTTACCAGCGGTAGTTGAGGCGGGCGTAGTAGTAGCCGCCGCTGAGACCCCACGGGGTCACCGGGCTGTACCTTGAACCCAGCACGTCGACCAGCGGCACGGGCGCCGACGCGAGAACGTCGAACATGTTCTGGGCGCCGATGGACAGCGTCGTATCCCCGGCGATCGGGATGCTCGCCTCGAAGTCGACGATCCAGGCCGTGTCCTGGACCGGCGGGGCGGAGTCGACCCACAACCGCGTGTAGTAGTAGTCGATCCAGGAGCCGTAGTAGCTGAGGCGGCCGAGGAGGTTCACCGGCCCGACCTGCTGGCCGACCGCGAAGTTCCAGCGCAGGCGCGGCACGCCGCGCTCGATGGAGAGCACGTCCGCCGCGCTCAGCAGGTTGGAGTCCTTCGTGACCTCTGTGTCCGTGTAGTTCAGCGTGAAGCTGAGCTCGGTGTCGCCGTCGAGGGCGAGCGGAATCCAGGTCGAGACGAGGTCGATGCCCTGGGTGCGGGTCGAGAAATCGTTGATGAAGAAGCGGAAGAAGGAGAGGTTCCGGGCGGACGTGATGCCTTGGGACAGGAGCAGCTCGCGCTCGTCCCCGGTCAGCGTGATCACCTGCGACAGCGACAGCCGGTCGTCGATCTCGACGTTGAACAGGTCGGCGGTCAGCGTGAACGGCCCGGTGTCGATCACAAGGCCGGCCGTGGTGTGGACCGACTCCTCGGGCTGAAGCGGCTTGCCTCCGCGCAGTTCCGCCGCGATGAAGGTGGACGGCACGGTCGCGCTGTCGACGAGTTCCAGGGTCGTCGGGTCGATCGTCGTCTGCACGTTCAGCGCGTTCTGCTGGCCGGGGGTCGGCGCGCGGAAGCCGGTGCTGACGCCGCCGCGTAACGCGGCGGTGTCGCTCAGCTCCCGGCGGAACGACAGCTTGCCGTTCGTCGTGTTGCCGAAGACATCGTAGTCCTCGACCCTGAGCGCGGCGCCCAGGCCCCAGCGGTCGTCCTCGCCGTGCAGCTCGACGTCGCCGTAGACGGCGACGTTGTCGCGGCTCCACGTGCCGGCCGTGTAGTCGGGGAAGCCAGGAAAGCCGTTCGAGGCGGGGATGAAGCCCTGCTCCGCGTACGGGCCGACCTCCCACGACGGCCGCCCCCCGGCGCCGATCGTGAAGCTCTCGTCGCGCCACTCGGCGCCCGCGGCGACGCTGAGCCTGTGGGACACGGAGTAGGAGACGTCGAAGTTCAGGTTGACGTCTTCCTGTTCGTAGAGGCCTGGGTCGAAGTCGCGCGGCGTGTCCGGGCCGAGCGACGCGTTCACCGTGTTCCGGAAGAAGAAATCCGACTCGTGCGAGCCGAGGCTGGCGGAGAGATCCCAGGTGAAGCCGTTGTCCAGCTCCTTGCGGAACCCCGCGACGATCGAGCTGTCCGTCACGATGCCGCCGAACTGCGGCGTGAAGCCGCCCGGCGCGATCTCCTGGAAGGAGAAGCAGTTCGGGTCGGCGAACACCTGGGCGAGGGCGTCCTGGTCGGGCACGTTGTCCGTCACGGTGACGACCGGCCGTTCGCCGAACCCGTGCCCCGTGCCCGGAGGACGTCGCCGAT
Source organism: Candidatus Multivorans sp. (assembly GCA_965220845.1). Lineage (GTDB taxonomy): Bacteria > Acidobacteriota > Thermoanaerobaculia > Multivoradales > Multivoraceae > Multivorans. Next base: position 1,708,684 of record CBDCRA010000004.1, on the reverse strand, counting down.
CAGCAGCGTCTGCCCGCCGTCTAGGCTGTAGATGCTCTCCCGCGAGTTCGGATTCCGGAAGAAGAAGCCCTCCGTCATCGTCTTCTCGGCGAAGTTGGCGAAGCCGTAGAACTCCAGGCCGCCGGCGGAACTGTGGCCGATGTTGGCGAACAGCTTCACGTCGTCGTCGACCGCCGGGTTGCCCCAGATCTGCGCCGGCTGGCGTACGTCGTGGTTGCCCGCGGCGATCAGCGCGGCCGCGTCCTGGCGCTGGACGCTGCGGCTGGTCGGGTCGGCCTCGCCGTACTCGAAACTCAGGTTGGCGAAGCCGTTCTCCCCCATCGGCAGGCCGAAGTTGCCGGCGACGCTGTAGCCCGCGCCGTCGCCGCGGATGTAGCTGCCGCTGTTCAGCTCGATGCCGCCGCCCGAGGCATCGTCCTTGAGCAGGAAGTTGATGACGCCCGCGATCGCGTCCGAGCCGTACTGCGCCGACGCGCCGTCCCGCAGCACCTCGACTCTCTGGAGAGCGATCGCCGGGATGGTCGAGATGTCCGGGCCCTGCGCGCCGTCCGTCACGCCGCCGAACCAGGCGACGACGGAGGACCGGTGGCGGCGCTTGCCGTTGACCAGGATCAGCGTGTGGTCGTGCGCCAGGTTGCGCAGGCTGGACGGCCGCACGAGGGTCGCCGCATCGCTGATCGGGTGGGTCGCGACGTTGAAGGAGGGGATCAGGTTCCGCAACTGGTAGTCGATCGCGGAGGCGCCCTGGCGCGTGATGTCCTCGACGGGAATCGCGTCGATGGGGACCTGCGATTCGGTCACCGAACGGGCGTGCGCACGGCTACCCAGGACGACGATCTGCTCGTCGAACTCGTGCTCATGCGCGTGCTCGTCTTCCTCCGCGTGGGCGTGTTCCTCTTCGGCGGACTCCGCCTCCTGGGCCGTCGCGGCGGCCGGCATGAGCAGAACCGCGGCGATCGCCGCCACGGTGGGCAAGAACGAGTATCGGGCTATCCGGGTCACAGTAGTAATCCCTCCTGTGTGAAGCGGCGACGATCCCGCGGCGCTAGTTCGAGATCCGGTAGAGGTGCCTGTCCGACCGGAACACGATCGAACCGTCAACGATCGCCGGCGAGGCGATGAGCCTTTCGTCGAACTCGTTCTCCGTCAACACCTCGAACTCCCGCGACGCGGCGATCACCGTGACCGTGCCGCCGGTGCTCGTGAAGTAGATCCTGCCCTCGGCCGCCACCGGTGAGGCCCAGTGGTCGCCGCCGGCGGGAAGCCGCGCCTTGAACACCTGTTCGCCGGTCGCCGCGTCCAGGGCCGTCACCACGCCGCCGCTGTCGGAGACCATGTAGAGCACCCCGTCCGCGACGATTGGTGAGGGAGTCTCCGGCGCGCCCCGCGATTCGCTCCAGACGACGCGCGTGCCGGTGACGTCGCCGGCGCCACCGGGGTCGACCGCGACGAGGAGGCGGGAGACCCCCTGCGTGAGATAGACGAGACCGTCCGTGTAGACGGGCCGGCTGGCGACGTTCCATCCCCAGCCCTCGTGAACAACCCGCCACAGTTCCTCGCCGGTCTCGGGGTCGTAGGCGAAGGTCACCTCCGCGGCGGGGCTGACGAGCTGCCGCCTGCCTTCGTGCTCGATGACCGTCGACGTGGCGTAGGCCTTGCGGTTGTCGTTCGGCTTCGCCGCCAGCGCGCCCTCGATGTCCTCGACGCCGAATGCGCGGAGCTTCTCCGCGAAGTCCGTTGCGATCTCGCGGTTCCTGAGCCAGATCGTCTTTCCGTTGCGTTTGTCCAGCGCTGCCGCGAACTGCCTGTCCACGCCGTCGTAGGCCAGGAAGAGAGCGTTGCCGGACTCAACCGGCGAGGAGGCCGGGCGGACCCGGTGATCGGTCTTCAGGTCCCGCCGCTCCCAGAGCTTCTCGCCGGTCCGCGTGTCGAGCGCCGCCGTGCCGTAAGCGCCGAAGTGAACGTAGATGCGGCCGGCCTCGATCAGCGGGGTCGGCGTCGCGTGCGTGTTGTGCCCGTCCCAGGCCACCTGCGGCTCGGCGACGTCGAAGACCTTGATGTCATGCACGATTTCGCCGGTCGCGAGGTCGACGGCCACGGCGAACACCTGGGTTCCGTCCTCGCGGGCGGTCGTCACCCAGACCTGGTCTCCCCAGATGACCGGCGACGACCAGCCCTCGTCGTGAATGGCCGTCTTCCAGCGCAGCGACGGCGCGCCGAAGGTGACCGGCACGCCGGTCGCCGGGCTGTGGCCATCGCCGGAAGGGCCGCGGAACTGGTTCCAGTGGCGAGCCGGGTCGGCCGGATCTGTCGCGGCCGCCTGACCGGTCGCGTCCGCGGGCAGGCCGGCGAGAAGCGCGGCGGCGATGAGGAGACACGGTGTTGTTCTCATTCGGCTTCCATCCCGGTTCGCGGCAGCGTGCCGCCCAGGTCGAGCGCGGCATTCATCAGCGCCCGCGTGTAGGGCTCCCGCGGCGCCTCGAACAGTTCGCCGGCCGGGCCATGCTCGACGATCCGGCCGTCCTTCATCACGGCGATCTCGTCGCAGAGGGCGCGGACGACCTTAAGGTCGTGGCTGATGAAGAGGTAGGTGAGGCCGTGGCGGCGCTGGAGGTCGAGCAGGAGTTCCACGATCTGAGCCTGCACGGTCATGTCGAGCGAGGACGTGGGCTCGTCGAGCACGACGAAGCGCGGCCGGAGGATCATCGCCCGGGCGACGGCGATGCGCTGGCGCTGGCCGCCTGAGAACTCGTGCGGGTAGCGGCTCTGGATCCCGGGTTCCAGGCCGACCTCGCCGAGGATCTCGGCGACCCGGCGACGGCGCTCGTCCGCCGGGAGGCCGGGTTCATGGATAGCCAGACCCTCGGCGACGATCTCCTCGACCGTCAGCCGCGGCGACAGGCTGCCGTACGGGTCCTGGAAGACGATCTGCATCGACCGCCGCAGGGGCCGGAGCTGCCGGAAGCCCAGGCCGTCGATTGCGCCGCCGTCGAAGACGATCTCGCCGCGGCTCCTGAGCAGCCGGACGATCGCCATCGCGAGGGTCGTCTTGCCGCTTCCGGACTCGCCGACGACGCCGAGGCTGTGGCCCTGGCGGACGCCGAGCGACACGTCGTCGACGGCGACGAGGGACTTCTTCCGCGGCCAGCCGCGCAGGGGGAACTCCACGGTCAGGTCCTTCGCTTCGACGAGGGCCGGGGCGTCGTCCTCGGGGATCGGACAGGCGCCGCGGGGCTCCGCGTCGATCAGCTTGCGTGTGTAGGGGTGGCGCGGCCGCTGGAAGACGTCGGCGGCGGCGCCCTCCTCGACAACCCGCCCCTGTTCCATCACGTACACGCGATCCGCCATCGCGCGGACGATGCCGAGGTCGTGGGTGATCAGCAGCAGCGCCATGCCGAGCCGCTCCTGCAGCTCCTTGATCAGGGCGAGGATCTGCGCCTGGACGGTGACGTCGAGCGCGGTGGTCGGCTCGTCGGCGATCAGCAGATCGGGGTCGCCCGCGATCGCCATGGCGATCATCACGCGCTGGCGCTGGCCGCCGGAGAGCTGGTGGGGGTAGGAGTCCAGCCGCTCGCGCGCCTCCTGGAGGCCGACGAGTTCGAGCAGCTCGATGGTCCGTTCGAGGGCCGCGGGTCCGCGCAGTCCGCCGTGCAGGGCCAGCACTTCCTCGACCTGGTTGCGGATCGTGTGGAGCGGATTCAGCGAAGTCATCGGCTCCTGGAAGACCATGGAGATCCGGCTGCCGCGGATCGCGCGCATCTGCGGCTCGTCGGCGCCGATGACTTCGTCGCCGTCGACGAGGATCGAGCCGGTCGGGTGCGAGGCGCGGGGGTAGGACAGGAGTTGGAGCACCGAGAGTGCCGTGACCGACTTGCCGGAGCCGGACTCGCCGACCAGCGCGACGGACTCGCCGCGCTCGAGCCGGAGGTCGAGCCCGTGGACGACCCTGACGCCGTCGAAGGCGATGGCGAGGTTCGTGACGGCGAGCAATGGCGCCGTGTTGTTCTCGGATGCCGGCCAGAAGGCCGGCGCACCGACACTCGGGGCACCCGGTGTGTGGCGCTTCGTCATCAGGTGCGGCGGGGGTCGAAGGCGTCGCGGAGCGCTTCGCCGATGAAGATGACGAGGGTCAGCAGGGTCGCCAGGGTGAAGAAAGACACGAGGCCCAGCCAGGGGGCGTGCAGGTTCATCCGGCCCTGGGCGAGCAGCCGGCCGAGCGACGGCGAGTCGGCGGGCAGGCCGAAGCCGAGGAAGTCGAGCGAGGTGAGCAGGGTGATCGAACCCGTGAGGATGAAGGGCAGGAAGGTCAACGTGGCGACCATCGCGTTGGGCAGGACGTGCCGGCGGACGATCGTCCGGTCCCCCACGCCCAGGGCGCGGGCGGCGGTCACGTACCGGAAGTTCCGCGCGCGCAAGACCTCGGCTCGAACGACGCCCACCAGCGCCATCCAACTGAACGCCACCAGGATGCCCAGCAGCCAGAACACGTTCGACTCGACGATGCTGGAGAGAATGATCAGCACGAAGAGCACCGGCAGGCCGGCCCAGATCTCGATCAGGCGCTGGCCGAAGAGGTCCACCTTGCCTCCCAGGTAGCCCTGGACGGCGCCCGCCAGCACGCCGATGATCGAGCTGAGCGCGGTGAGCACCAGCCCGAACACGAAAGACAGCCGGGTCCCGTAGATGAGGCCGGCGAGCACGTCCTTGCCGACGTCGTCCGTGCCCAGCCAGTGCCGGGCCGACGGCGGATAGGGAGCCGGCCCGGGGAGCTCGTAGTCGATCGTGTCGTGGGCGTAGGGAATCGGCGGCCAGATCATCCAGCCGCCGGCGTCGCGAATGAGGTCCTTGACGAACTGCTCGCGGTAGTCGGCTTCCGTCTCGAACACGCCGCCGAACTCGGTCTCGGCGTACGTCGCGACGATCGGGAAGTAGAACTGCCCTTCGTGGCGGACGACCAGGGGCCTGTCGTTGGCCAGGAACTCGGCGAACAGCGTGGCGCCGAAGATGACGAGAAAGACCCGCAGCGACCACCAGCCCCGGCGGTTCGCCTTGAAAGCGGCCCACCGCCGCTTCGCCAGGCTGGGGAACTCCGCCGCGGAACTGGGTGCGCCGGCCTTCTGGCCGGCATCCGCCGCGCTGCGCCCGGGCCCGCTCACACTTCCCGACTCTCGAAGTCGATCCGCGGATCCGTCAACGTGTACGTGATGTCCGTCAGAAGCTGCAGCACGAGCGCCAGCAGGGTCGAGATGTATAGCGTCCCGAAGATGATCGGGTAGTCGCGGGTGACGATCGCCTCGAAGCCGAGGAGCCCCAGGCCATCGAGCGAGAAGATGATCTCGGCCAGCAGCACGCCGGTGAACAGCGCCCCGACCAGCGCCCGCGGAAAGCCGGCGATGATGATCAGCATCGCGTTGCGGAACACGTGGCCGTAGAGCACCCGCCGCGTCTTCAGGCCCTTCGCCTTGGCCGTCAGCACGTACTGCTTGTGGATCTCGTCGAGGAACGAGTTCTTCGTCAGCATCGTGAGGGTCGCGAAGCTGCCCGCCACGAGGGCCGTGATCGGCAGCACCAGGTGCCAGAAGTAGTCCTTCACCTGGGCCCAGAGACCCAGATCGCCGAAGTCCTCGGACACCAGGCCCCGGAGCGGGAAGTACTCGATCATCCCGCCGCGCGCGAACAGCACGATGAGCAACACCGCGAGGATGAAGGCGGGAATCGCGTAGCCGACCAGGATCACGACGCTCGTCCAGACGTCGAACGGCGATCCGTCGGCGGTCGCCTTGCGAATGCCGAGCGGAATCGACACGGAGTAGACGATGAGCAGCGTCCAGAGCCCCAGGGACATCGAGACCGGAAGCCGATCCAGGACGAGGTCGATGACCGGCACGTCCTGGTAGAAGCTCTCGCCCAGGTCGAAGCGCAGGTAGTCGCGCAGCATGATGAAGAAACGCACGTGCGCCGGCTTGTCGAAGCCGAACTGCCGCTCGAGCTCCTCGATCAGCGCCGGGTCGATGCCGCCGGTGGCGGTGAGTTCGGTCTCCAGGGTCGCGCCCGCCCCGCCGCCGAGCAGCCCGACTCCGGCGTCCAGGCCGGTCCCCTGGAGACGGGCGATCGCCTGGTCGACCGGTCCTCCGGGCGCCGCCTGGATGATGACGAAGTTGACCAGCAGCACGCCGACCAGGGTCGGCACCATGAGGAGGACCCGGCGCAGGACGTAGAACAGCATTGGGAAGCGTCCGGCGTGTTTCGGAGCCCTAGCGGCCCTGGCGGGTCTCGCCCAGCGCCGCGTCGACCCGGGCGCTCTTCTCCGCGTCGAACCACCAGAGGTGCGGGAAGCCGGTCCAGTTCAGGTGCTCACGGCCGAGCGGCGGATGGCCGTAACGGTCCCAGTAGAGGAGGTGGCGGCCCTTGGGAGCGCCTTCGGGGATGACGTAGAAGCTCCACAGCAGCACCCGGTCGAGCGCCCGCCCGGCGATGTTCATCTCCTCTTCCGTCTCGGCGGCGATCACCTGCTCCACCAGGGCGTCGACGGCCGGACTGTCGATCCCCGCGTAGTTCAGCAGGTTCGGCAGGTCGGCGCCGTCCGACCGCATGAGGTTGCGCAAGAGCGTCGGTTGGGGAATGGGGTGCGTGTAGATCTTCTGCATCGTCATCTCGAACTCGTACCGCCGCGCCCGATTCGTGTGGATGTTCGCCTCGACGCGGCGGACCGTCGCCTGGATGCCGAGCCGTTTCAGGTTCTCCACGTACGGCACCAGCATCCGCTCGTGTTCCCTCAGCTGGACCATGATCTCGAACCCGAGCGGCTCTCCCGTCGCCGCGTTGACGCGCCGGAAGTCGCGCACGACCCAGCCGGCCTCTTCGAGCAGCTTCCCGGCGCGCAGGAGCGCCTCCCGGTTGCGGCCGTAGCCGTCCGTTTCGGGCAGGGTGAATTCCTGGGTGAACACGCGCTCGGGGACGTGCTCCCGCAGCGGCTCGAGCAGCGCGAGTTCCTCGGGCGATGGCAGACCGCGCGCCGCCATCTCCGAACCCAGGAAGAACGTGCTGTTGCGCCGCAGGGCGCCGTACTGGAGGGTGCGGTTGCCCCAGTCGAAGTTGTAGGCGAGGGTCAGCGCCTCGCGGACGCGAATGTCCTCGAACAGCGTCAGGCGGGTGTTGAAGACGACGGCCCAGTGCATCCCGTAGGTCGTCGCCATCCGGTAGGTCTCCTTGTTGAAGAGCCCCATGTCGACCTCGGGAAAGTCGTAGGCGGTGGCGAACTCACGCTCGTCCTGGTCGCGGTAGTAGTCGACCAGGCGGGCCTTGAGCGCCTGGATGCCCGCCTTGATGTCGCGAAAGTAGAGGACGCCGAAGCGATCGAAGTTGTTGTAGCCGCGCCTGAAGTTGAGGTCCTTCGCCCAGTAGTCGGGGACGCGCTCGAAGATGATGCGCCGGCCCGTGTCGACCTCGCCGATGCGGTAGGCGCCGTTGCCGAGCGGCGGCTCCATCGTGGTCGCCGTGAAGTCCCGGTCCTGCCAGTAGTGCTTCGGCATCGGGAAGAAGGCGGCCGCCTCCATCACCGATCTGCGGTTTCTCCTGTCGGCGGCGAAGAGAAAGCGAAACGAGCGCTCCCCCAGAGGCTCTATGCCCTCCACATGGCGCCAGGTGGCCTTGAAGCTGACCGTGCCATCGGTCTTCAGCGTCTCGAAGGTCCACACGACGTCCTCGACCGTGACCGGGACACCGTCGTGCCACCGCGCCTCGGGCCGAAGCGTGAAGGCCACCCAACTGTAGTCCTCCGCGATCTCGACCGTCTCGCACAGCAGACAGTAGAGGGTCGAGAGTTCGTCCTCGGAGGCCATCATCAACCGATCGAGGGTGATCGTCGAGCGCCGCCACCAGTTGTAGAATTCGGGGCGTCCCTTGTCCGAGTACGGGTGCAGGTTGTTGAACGTGCCCGGGACGAAGAGCCTGACCTCGCCGCCCTTCGGTGCGTCGGGGTTGACGTAGTCGAAGTGGGGAACGTCGGCGGCGTACTTCGGTTCGCCGAAGTAGGCGATCGCGTGGCTGGGTCCGGTGCTCGCCTGGGCTCCGAGCGCCGCGGCGGCGCCCAGGCAGCACAGCGCGCCGACGGCGGCCGCGGCGGCGACGCGGAAACCGGCCGGGGCGGATGGAGGGGGGTTCACGGCTCGTCACAATAGCCGAGGGCGGCCGGAAGGGTGTCGTCCGCCGCCTCGAGCGCCGCCCCCGCGCTCCGTGCGCCGCGCGAATGTCAGCTTCGTAATACAATACAACCATTCAGCGAGTCACGACATGCCCACTCCCCACTATCCGACAGCCGCGGTCCGCAGGACTCTGCGCAAGCTGGGCGCCGATCTGCGCGATGCGCGGCGCCGGCGCCGGCTGTCGATGCAGATCGTCGCGGACAGGGCCTTCACGTCCCGGTCGACCCTGCAGCGGGTCGAAGCAGGTGACCACCGGGTCGGAATGGGAATCTACGCTTCGGTCATCCATGCTCTGGGGCTGCTCGACGGCCTCGGAGACGTAGCCGACTGGCGGCGGGACGAGTTCGGCCACGCGCTGATGACGGCCGAGCTGCCCCGCCGGGCAAGAAGTCGACGGCCCGCCCGGTCGCGGTCCGATGACTGAAGAACCGCGCCGCCGGAGTCCCCGGCGGGTCGAGGTCTGCATGGACCTCAAGGGTGGGCCTCGACCGGTGGGTCTGCTGCGTTCCCACTCCAGCCGGCAGCGAGCGGAAACGGTGACCTTCGAGTACGACCCCGCCTGGCTCGCTGGCGATGGGGGCTTTGCGCTCGACCCGGGTATCCCGCTCACGCCCGGGCTCTTCGAGGTGACCCGCCGGGGACGACTCTCGGGCGCGCTGGGCGACTCCGCGCCCGACACCTGGGGCCGGCAGTTGATGCGGCGCGCGGCACGCCTGCGGGCGCGCAACGCCGGCAGACGGATCGGGAGCCTGCGCGAGATCGACTACCTGCTCGGCGTTCTGGACGACGTGCGACTGGGCGCGCTGCGGTTCCGGGCCGCCGGTGCGCGGAGGTTCATGGCCCACGGTGTGGATGCCGTCCCCGGTCTGCTCGACATCCGCCGCATGGCCGCGATCGTCGACCGGCTCCTGCGGGACGAGGAGACGGAAGAGGACCTGCGGCTGATTCTGGCGCCCGGGTCATCGCTCGGCGGCGCCCGGCCCAAGGCCGCGGTGCTCGACCGGGAAGGCAAGCTCGCGATCGCCAAGTTCCCCCGGGAGACCGACGAGTACAGCCTGGAGACGTGGGAGGAGGTCGCACTTCGACTCGCGGAGCGGGCCGGGATTCCAACGCCTCGGCACGAACTGATTCGGTTCGCTGGCCGGTCGGTGCTCCTGTCGCGCCGGTTCGACCGGGTAGCAAACGCCCGGATTCCTTTCGTCTCCGCCATGTCACTCACGGGTTCAGTGGACGGCGAACCGGGAAGCTACCCGGAGATCGCCGACGAGATCGCGCGTCACGGCGCCGACGCCCGCGCCGATGCGGCCGCGCTCTATCGGCGGATGGTCTTCAACGTGCTGGTCTCCAACGTCGACGATCATCTGCGGAATCACGGCTTTCTTCGGCTTGACGATAAGGGATGGCGGCTGTCGCCGGCCTACGATCTGAACCCCACGCCGACCGACGTGAAAGCCCGCGTTCTCTCGACCCGCATCGACCTCGACGATGGAACCTGTTCGCTGGACCTCGCGCTCGGAACCGCACGCTACTTCGGTCTGTCGCCCACCGCCGCGCGGCGCATCACGCGGGAGGTGGGGACGGCGGTACGCGGCTGGCGCGAGGTCGCCCTGGCAGTCGGCGCCGCGCCGGCGGAGATCGACCGGATGGCGAGCGCGTTCGAGCATGACGACCTGAAGGAGGCTCTGGCCATCCGCGCCTGATCCTTGCGGAGCCAAGTGGTCGACTCGACCGGACGGCCGCGCTCGGGCCGCAGTACACTCTTCGCCCGCCGTCAAACCGACGAACAGAAGGGATCGGGTGTGAACGACGTCTCGAGGCCCGTGGCCGCGGCCACGGCCGAAGCCCGCAGCACGGATCGCTACCTCGGCGAGGACGCGGCCTCGCGGTCGCTCTACGAGCGCGCCCTCGACGTCATGCCCGGCGGCAACAGCCGTCACACGCTGGTCATGGACCCGTACCCGATCTACGCGGCGTCGGGGCACGGCTGCATCGTGACGGACGTCGAAGGCCAGGAGCGCATCGACTTCGTCAACAACTACACCTCGCTAATCCTCGGGCACTCGCACCCCGGGGTGACGGACGCGGTCGCCCGGGTGATCGGGCAGGGCACGGCGTTCTCGCTGCCGACGGAGACGGACATCCGGCTAGCCGAGCTGCTGGTGGAGCGCATTCCCTACATCGACCAGGTGCGGTTCGCGAACTCCGGCAGCGAGGGCGTGCTGCTGGCGATCCGGGCAGCGCGCGCGGCGACCGGCCGCAGCAAGATCGCGAAGTTCGAGGGCTGCTACCACGGCATCTACGACTACGCGCAGGCTTCCGACAGCTCGCGGCCGAAGAACTGGGGCGAGTCGGAACGGCCGGCGACGACGCTCGAGCCGAGCATGGCGAAGAGCCTCGAGACGGAGGTCGTCACGTTGCCGCTCAACGACATCGAGGTCTGCGGCGCGCTGATCGACGAGCACGGGGACGATCTGGCGGCGGTCTTGCTGGACCCGCTGCCCGCCGCGCTCGGGCTGATTCCGCCGCGGCCCGAGTTCGTGGCGGCGATCCGGGCGAAGACGCGGGAATGCGGCGCCCTGCTGATCGCGGACGAGGTGTTGTCCTTCCGCATCGACTACCGCGGCGCCTGCCACCGCTTCGGGATCGAGCCGGACCTCGTGTCGCTCGGCAAGATCATCGGCGGCGGCTTCCCGGTCGGCGCGGTGGCGGGTAAGGCCGAAGTGATGAGGGTCTTCGACCACCGCGACGGCGAGCTCGTCCACCACGGCGGCACCTACAACGGCAACCCCGTGACGATGGTCGCCGGCTACGAGACGATGAAGCGCCTGACGCCGGACGTCTTCGCCGAGTTCGACCGGCTGGGCGACCGGGTCCGCGACGGGCTGCAGGAGGTGCTGCGCCGCCACGGCATCGAGGCGGTCGCGACCGGTCGCGGCTCGCTCTTCGCCGTGGTGCCGGGCAACGAGCCGCCGAAGGACTTCCGCGCCGTGTTCAGCGCGCGCTCGGCGGCGCCGCAGATCCAGAAGATCGCCCTGGAGATGCTGAACCGGGGCATGCTGATGGGCGCCCGCGGCCTTTTCGGCGCCTTGTCGACGCCGATGGGCGATGCGGAGATCGATCGCTTCCTCGAAGCCGCGGACGGCGCCGCAGCCTGCGTCTTGGCCGCGTAGCAGGGTCGCCCCCACTGGGTACGCCGCCCGCCAACGACGACGGTGCCCCACACTGGGTGCGCCGGCGTCCCCGCCGGCTGCCGCCGCAGGCGGCCAGGAACTCGCGACGGCCGAAGGCCGGCGACCGCTAAGGAGCGAGGCCTGCGGCCTCGCGCGTCCTCCTCGGAAGGCCGGCGGGGACGCCGGCGCACCCAGTGGGGGACGAGTTCAGTGCCGGTCGAGGAGAAGCTCCAGCAGCGCGTCGCGGACCTGGTTGCGGAAGTCGAGTTCGTTCTGGTTGAACTGGACGGCGACGGCGATGCCTGAATCCCGGTGGTAGTACATCGTGGAGCGCCAGCCGGGGAACCAGCCGCCGTGGCCGACGAGTTCGCCGTGGGGCGATTCGCCGCGATAGACGCCGAGGCCGTAGGTCGCGTCGGCGTCTTCGCCACGGTAGCCGGAGTTCAGCATCTCCTCCAGGTACGGTCCGTCGAGGGCGCGCTCCTCGTAGAGGATCTTCGCCCAGCGGGCCAGGTCGCGGGAGTTGGAGACGTAGCCGCCGCCGGTCCATTCGGTCTGCGGGCTGAAGGCCATCATGTCGCCCTCGGCGGTCTTGGCCGGAAGCGAGAAGGGGTTGTCCTCACCGATGTGACCCGGCGCGAGCTCGGGAAACGAGCGGCCGATCTGCTCGACCGTGCGCGGCAGGTCGTGGCGGTCGAGGACGCGGCGGCGAGCCTCGTCGTAGTACGCGCCGCCGGAGGCGGCCTCCAACACGAGGCCCGCGACGATGAAGCCGGTGTCGGTGTAGGCGTAGCCTTCGCCGGCCGGGAACAGGGGCTCCTTGTCGAGGACGTACTGGACGAGATCCCGCGGCTCGAAGTACGCGTCGGGGTCGCCGGCCGGGCCGCGCCGGGACTGGGCTTCGTTGCGCCAGGCTTCGTCGTAGACGTGGTCGGTCAGTCCGCTCGAGTGGCTGAGCAGGTGGCGCAGCGTCATCGTCTCGTGGTTGGGAAGGCGCGTCCACCAGGGTTCGTCGCCGAGCCAGCGCGACGCCAGGTCGTCGAGGCCGAGCAGGCCCTCGTTGACCATGCTCAGCGCCGTCGTGGCAGCGATCGTCTTGCCGATGCTGCCGGCCGGCATGCGGTGCTCGGGCGTCATCGGCAGGTCGTTCTCCAGGTCGGCGTAGCCGCTCGCCGCGACGCCTTCGCCGCCGTCCGGGAGGACGAACGCGGCGGTGGCGCCGATGAAGCCGAGTTCGGCGCGGAGTTCGTCGAGGCGTTGCAGGAAGAGGCGCTCGGTTTCGGTCAATGTCGTGTCGGGGGCGGGTGGCGCGGCACAGGCCGCGGCCAGAAGAACTGCAGAACAGACCCGCATCCCCGCCGCCAACGAAGCTCTGGGTGCGCGGGTCTTCTGACCCGCTGCCGCCGCAGGCGGCCTCCAGGATCGTCGCCGGCCGGAGGCCGGCGGCTGCTTTGCTCGGGCTACGCCGCTCCCCGGCTCCGCCCGCGGGCGGGTCAGAAGACCCGCGCACCCAGAGCTACGACGTTGCCGCACCGCTACTCCCAGCCGTAGGCGGCGCGGATTCGCATCGGAAGCTCGAAGAAGATGACCGGGTTCGCGACACTGCCGCTGGCCAGAATGACATAGCCGTTACCTCCTTCGAGCGATCCGACGAAGTTCCCACGGAAGCCCCAGTTGCCGCCGGTGTGGCCGAAGTAGCGGTCCGCTTCTCCGGGCGGCGCGGGACGGTGCGGGGTCTCGGCGCCGGTGGTGAAGCCGAGAGCGTAGTGGCCCACGCCTCCGGGCGTCACCATCTTGCGCGTGAACTCGGGCGTGAGGACGTTGTTCGACCGTCCTTCCAGGGAGAGCTGGACCTCGATCAGGAACTTCGCCAGGTCCGTCGGCGTCGTCCACAGCCCGGCGGCGTAGAGCTCCGGGTAGACGTGCCAGGGCGCCCGGGGCGCGCGGCCCTCCGCGGCGCTGCCGGTCACCGACCCGCCGGCCCGCGCCGCGTTGCCGTGGAGTGCCTCGGGCAGCGGCTGGCAGAAGCAACTGCGGCTCATGCCGAGCGGGTCGAGGACGGTCTCCTGGAGGATCTCCTCGAACGGCTTGCCCTGAACGTCGCTCAGGGCGAGCTGCAGAATGGTCGAACCGCCGCCCGAGTACTCGTAGCGGGTTCCCGGCTGCCAGCCGACGACGACCGGATCGGTGTTCGCGGGCGTCTCTTCACCCGCGCGGCCGAGGACTTCGGGCACGGTAGGCAGTTCGGCGTCGGGCTTGTAGCCGGGAAACCCCGAGACCGTCGTGCCGGCCGTCATGCTCAGCAGCATCCGGGGAGTCACCGGTGTCTCGGCGAGCAACTCGGCATCGTCCTGGAGCTTCCACGAGCGGAGGATCGAGTTGATGTCGTCGTCGAGTTTGAAGAGACCGTCCTGCACCGCCCGGAGCACGGCCATCGCCGACACCGGCTTGCTGATGGAGGCGGCCTGGAACAGGGTCTCGGCGTCGGCGAGGGCGCCGGTCGCTTCGTCCGCCACGCCATAAGCCCTGGCCCAGTGCAGCCGGTAGTCCTCGACGACGGCGACGCTCAGCGCGGAGATGCCGTGCGTCTCCATCAACTCGGCGAGGCTCTTGCCGGCATCCTCGCTCGACCCCACCTCGCGCGGCGCCTCGATCCGGGCGATCAGCTCGGCCGGGTCGTCCGCCGCGGCCTCGGTCGGCTGGGCCGGAAGCGGTGCGGTCAAGAGGCACGCCAGCAGGACGCCGACGGTCCAACAGGGTACAGCGCCGTTCACGCGCGGCAGGCTAGCGGACCAACGCAGCGGAGATCCCGGAGACCGGCGCTTCGCGCCGGATGCCGGCGAGGACGCCGGCGCACCCAGTGTGAGACACCCTGCGGAGGGCGACGGGACGCCGGCGCACCCAGTGTGTAGCGTTTACTTCCCGCCGGCTGAGGGACCCATGCCTCCGCCGAGGCCGTAAAGCGTCTTCCGGCCGCCCAGACGGAAGTTGGCCGTCACGCCGACTTCGCGCTGGTCGGTCAGGGAGCCGCGGATCACGCCGGTGCCGAAGCCGTAGCCTTCGTTCGGCCGCCACTGCTGCACCGCGATCTGGTCGAGCACGTTCTTGGCGAAGGCGTGGATCTGCAGGCCCTCGCGGGGCGTGAACCAGATCGCCCGCAGGTCGAGCCGCGTGTACTCGGGGATCTTGTACTTCGGCAGGTTGCTGATGTCCGTGTTCTTGTCCGTCGTGTGGCCTAGCGTGCCCAGGAACCGGAGGTTGCCGAGGTCGTAGATCGCGGTCAGGGAGAACTTGTGCTTCGGCTGCAACGGCATCTGGTTGCCGCCGAAGTTCGTCAGGCTGGCGATCTCCTGCGTGAAGGTGTTGCCCTCGCGGTCCTGGAACTCGACCGTCTCGGTCGGTGCGGCCGGGTCGCAGCAATAGATCGTGCCGAAGTCTCCCAGCTCCGAGTCGAGGTAGTTGTACCAGCCGCGAATCGTGAAGCGGTCCGTGGCCCGGAACGCCGCCGTGAGTTCGAGCCCCGAGATCCAACTGCCGTCGATCGTGTTCATCTCGCCTTCGAAGATGCTCTCGCCGGGGATCCGCTGCTCGACCGGCAGCAGGCGACTGGAGTTGATCCAGTAGCCCTGGTAGTCGTTGTAGAAGACCGCGGCCTCCAACTGCAGTCGGTTGTCGGCCAGCAGGCCCTTCCAGCCGCCTTCGTAGTTGATCAGCTCCTCCGAGTCGAAGGTCACCTCGTTCATGTTGCCGAAGCCGACGAAGCCGCCCGGGCGGCCGCCCTTGGAGACGCGGCCGTACCACATGCTGGCGGGATTCGCGGAGTACTGAAAGCCCGCGTTCCAGGTGGTCTGGTTCCACTCCGCGTCGTTCTTGCCCTCGAAGCCCTCGACCGCCGCGTTGCGGAAGATCCAGAGGTCGACCGCGAAGCCGAAGTTGATGCCGATCCGGACGTCGTTCTGGACGTGGGTCTTGATGTCCTGGTCGTGGCGGATGCCGCCGAACAGCGTCCACCTGTCGCCGAGCTGGTACTCGACGTTTCCGTACCAGGCCCGCGTCTCGAACTGCGAGTGGCCGTAGAAGTCGAGCCAGTGGCCGTTCATGTTGCCGTCGGAGAACGCGCCGATGGCGCCCGCGTTGGACCAGTCGAGCAGCTCGCCGGGGCACGCCCAGACGCCGCCCTGACCCGACTGGGCGGACGTGGTGCCGAAGTCGCTAAGCAGGGGCAGCCCGAAGAACGGCAGGGCTGCCTGGCAGGTCGCCAGGGTGTTCGTGTTGAAGGCGGGATTGGAGAAGTCGAAGAAGCGTGCGTCGTAGGGCTCGTCGCCGTCGCGCTGGAAGCCGCCCAGCACGAACTGGAAGTCGCCCGCGAAGCTCGACGCCAGCCGCACCTCGTGGGAGGTCTGCTCGGAGTAGCGGAAGTAGTTCGTCATCGTGTCGGAGAACGGGTAGCCGTTCGCGTCGAGGAACGGGTTGTCGGGACCGCCGACGCGCGAGGTGCCGTCGGTGTCGGTCTGCGCGTTCTCCGTCGTCTCGCGATAGCCGCCCTTGTAGGACAGGGACAATCCCCGGCTGGGCCGGATGTTCAGATCGGCCACGGCCATCTGGAGCTCGGAGTCCTCGTTGCCGGGCGTGTTGTAGTCGACGACATTGCGCAGGTCGTCGCCCGGACAGATGAGCTGGTTCGGATCGCTGAGATCGCAGTCCCTGACCGACGGCGCCTGGTTAGCGGCGCCGAGGAAGGGATTGGGGAACAGGCAGGTCGGGTTGCCCTCCGGGTCGGTGCCGGTCAGCAGACACTCGGTCGTCACGTCGCGGCCGGTCAGCTCGACCGAGGTGCGGGGCGCGCCACTGTCCTCGCGGCCGGCGTAGCGAAGGTTGAAGTCGACGGTCTCGCCGAGGTAGCGGAGCTGGGGCGCCCAGTGGGTGTTGTCCGGTTC
This sequence comes from Candidatus Multivorans sp., assembly GCA_965220845.1. GTDB lineage: Bacteria > Acidobacteriota > Thermoanaerobaculia > Multivoradales > Multivoraceae > Multivorans. The sequence continues at coordinate 1,692,373 of CBDCRA010000004.1, read as the reverse complement.
GTCGTAGTCGCCGCCCGGGCCGATGTTGGGCTGCGCGCCCTCGCCCTGCCAGCTACCCGCCGTCAGCCGCCAGCTCACCCGGCTGTCGCCGATCGGTCCGCCGATCGCGAGATCTCCGCGCTGCGACGCCTGATCCGTGTACTCGGCCAGCGCGTTGACATCGAACTGGGCGGTCGGCTTGATCGTGTTGAAGCTGATCGCGCCGGCGATCGCCGCGCGGCCGCCGGTGGTTCCCTGCGGGCCGCGCGCCACGTTCATGCTCTCGACGTCGAAGAGGTTGCCGGGCTCCAGTCCGTAGATCTCGTCGGTGTAGATGCCGTCGACGTACGTGGCGACCGCGGTGGCCTGAAAGAACTCCTGGTTGCGCTGCGAACCGATGCCGCGCAGGTAGAGGTGGTTGCCGTGACCCGAATCGGGCGACTGATGGCCGATCTGCAGGCCCGGCGTGAGCGCTTCGAGATCATTGTTGTTGTTCATGCCGAGTTCGACGACCATCCCCTCGTTGAAGCCGGTGACCGTCATCGGCCGGCGCAGGACGTTCTCCTCGCCGATCTCGCCCTGGACGAAGATCTGCTCGACCACGGAGAGACCGAGCGCGAACTCGACGGAGGCCATGCCTCCCGAGACTTCGACCCCTTCGCTCGAGGAACGGAAGCCCTGGAGCGACGCTGTCGCCGTGTAGGCGCCGTCGGCAACGCCGTCGATACGGAAGGCGCCGGAAGCGTCCGTCTGCGTGCTCTTGCCGATGTCGTCGCCGTCGGCGTCTTGCAGACTGACGGTGACGCCGGGCAGGGCGCCGCCCTCGCGATCGTAGACCGTTCCCGAGACGCTGCCGTCCTGAGCCGCGACGGGCAGGGCGAGCATTGGCATTGCGAGCAACGTCACGGCGACGCACTCCAGAGTCGTTCGACCAGCAGGAGGCCTGCTCTTCATGACGGAGCTCCTTGTTGCTTCCGGGCTTGGTTCCGCGACGGCCCAGGGGCCGGATCCACCGAAGCGGCGGTTCCTCCACGATCGCGCTGGGACGTCACAGTCAAGAGGGTACGGAAAACATGATACAGCGTTTCAACTCTGTTACCACCACGGCTCCGGATCATTGGATCCGCTCCAAGTTGACACACTGTTACAGGTTCGCGTAGCCTGAGTCTCCATGAGGAGGCATCGCATGAGCAACCGAACGACTTCGCTGGCCGCAACCGCCTGCGCGCTCCTCGCCGTGCTGGCACAGCCCGTAGTAGCGGCCGACGACGCCTGCATACCCGGCGGCAAGGTGCAGACGATGCCGGAGACGGCGTCCGAGTACGCCGCCATGTGCCTGCCCCACGTCGGCGTGCCGCCGACGGTCGACTGCGGCGCCGGAGTACGCATCCCGATCCACGTCGACGGCGTGGAGGTCTTCGAGAGTCCGGGCTACCGTCAGTGCGACACGCCCGACTTCAAGGGCAACTGCAACGTCGGCTCGCGCATCGGCAGGGTGCAGGGCAAGGCGGCCGACGGCAGCCCGCTGGACGATGTCGTCTGGGCGTACCTCTGCCGCTCCGCCGGCAGGGACCTCTTGGAGAAGGGCATTGCGTCCGTCCAGATGATCGGCCACAACAAGACAACGGGCGCCACCTGCTTCTTCGAGTCGCCGGACGGAAAGGGCGATCTCATCCAGGGCAGGGAGTACCTTCACATGGACGAACGCGGCCTGCTGGCCGGGAAGCTCCCCGGCCCCGACGACGAGGACTTCGACAAGGCCTTCATCCCGCCGCCTCCCGGCGTCCAGTGCGTTCAGTGCCACCAGAACAATGCCTTCCTGCACGACCCGTGGATCGACGGCGCCAAGCTACCGTCGAACCCGAGCGAGCCCGTCCTGCCGGGGTGGGTGGACCCGGAGGCGCCCTACTGGGTGGTCGGCGGAACGCACTGGGACATGAGAACGCCGCACATCGAAGGCAACGCCTGCCTCGACTGCCACCGCGCGCCGACCCGGACCGCCCGGCTGCTCGAAGCTGGCCAGGTGCATGTGAACGAGTTCATGCCGCCGCGCAGGCCCGGCAGCCTGAAGGCGGACTACGCGGCGCTTCTGGCCTGCCACGACGACGGCCCGGCCAACACGCCGGGCTGCGACTGGGTCGTCCCGCCCGGCGGCGGCTGCCCGGGCGGCGTCGTCGCCGGAGCCGGCGAGGGCGGTCGCGTGCCGACGGGAAGAGTGAAGGAGGAGAACTGAACGTGACGCAGACTATGCATAGCGCTCGCCGCTTCGCGGCGAGTTCTTCCACGGGTCAGAAGACCCGCGGCCACAGCCGGCCAGAAGGCCGGCGCACCCAGTAGGTCATGAGCAGGCTTGATTTGACCGACCGGGTCGCGATCGTCACCGGCGGCGCCGGCGGCATCGGCACCTGCATCGCCAAGGCCTACGCCGAGGCCGGCGCCCGGGTCGTCGTCGCGTCGCGCAAGAAGGAGAACCTGGACGGCGTCGTCGGCGAGATCGAGTCAGCCGGCGGAACGGCCCTGGCCGTCGGCTGCGACATCACGGTCCCCGACGACGTCGACGGGCTGATCGCGGAGACCGTCGGCGCCTTCGGACGGCTCGACGTGATGGTCAACAACGCCGGCGGCGGCGCCACGCCGCGCATGCCGGAGGACACGCCCTACGACGAGTGGCAGCGCATCGTCGACCTGAACCTGACCGGCACCTGGCTCTGCTGCATCGCCGCGGGCAAGCAGATGATCGAGCAGCAGAGCGGCAACATCATCAACATCTCGTCGGTGGCCGGCACCAAGGGCCACCCCGGCATGCTCCACTACTCCGCCGCCAAGGCCGGCGTGATCAGCCTGAGCAACAACCTCGCCTTCCAGTGGGCGAAGCACAACATCCGCGTCAACTGCGTGGCGCCGGGTTTGATCGCAACGCCCGCGATGGTGAAGTGGGGCGTCATCCAGCCGGCCGAGAAGGAGGACGGGACTCCCGTGCCGCGCCTCGAGCGGCCGCCCGATCCCGAGGACGTCGCCGATCTCTGCCTGTTCCTCGCTTCGCCCGCCTCGGCGCTCCTGACCGGTGAGGTGATCCCGATCCGGTCCTGGACGCGGCTCGACCGCTTCTGGAACTAGCGACGTGCGCCACGAACCACCGGGTGCGCCGGCGCCTCCGCCAGCATCCGGCGCGCAGCGACGGTCTCCGGAACCGATGGCGCCACCCGAGGCAACAGCAACCTTCGTCCGCCCGCTCGACACCCGCGACGACGACCTCGACCTGCTGGGCGGCAAAGGCCGCTCGCTGGCGCGCGCCTCGAACGCGGGTTTCGCGGTGCCGGGCGGCTTCCACGTCACGACGGCCGCCTACCGGGCCTTCGTGGCGGAGCACGGCCTGCAGGAGCGCATCGTCGCGCTGGCGAAGCCGGAACTGGCGAACGGCGCCGTCTCCTTCGACAAGGCGTCGGCCGCGATCCAGGAACTCCTGGCGGAACACGCCCCGTCCGACCTCGCCGTCTCCGAGATCGCCGCCGCCTACCGCAGCCTGGAAACGGCGAGCCCGCCCGTGGCGGTCCGATCGTCGGCAAACGCCGAGGACCTGCCTGAAGCATCGTTCGCCGGCCAGCAGGACACCTACCTCAACGTGCGCGGCGAGAACGCCGTCGTCGCGGCGGTGCGTGACTGCTGGGCCTCGCTCTGGACCCCGCGCGCGATCGCCTACCGCCACCAGATGGGCATCGACCAGGGCAAGGTGGCGATGGCGGTCGTCGTCCAGGTCATGGTGCCGTCCGAGGTCTCCGGCATCCTCTTCACCGCGAATCCGGCGACTGGCGAACGCTCCGAGGCGATCGTCAACGCGAGCTTCGGCCTCGGCGAGGCCGTCGTCGGCGGCCAGGTGACGCCCGACACCTACGTCGTCGACCGCGCGACCCGCGAGGCGACGGAGACGATCATCGGCACCAAGGAACACCAGATCGTCCAGGAAGGCGACCAGGGCACGCGGCTCGAAGAGGTCGACGAGGCCGAGCGCGGCCGTTCGTCGCTGTCGCCGGAGGCCATCCGCGAGCTCGTTGAGCTGGGCGGCGCCGTCGAGGCGCGGTTCGACGGCGTGCCCCAGGACATCGAGTGGGCGATTTCCGGCGGCAAGCTCCACCTGCTGCAGTCGCGGCCGATCACGAACCTGCCGCCGCAGCCGATCGAGGTGGAATGGGTGCCGACTCCTCCGGCCCGCATCCTGACGCGGCGCCAGATCGTCGAGAACATGCCCGACCCGATCTGCCCGCTGTTCGAGGAGCTCTACCTGACGATCGGCCTCGAGAAGGCCCGCGGGGGCAAGAGCATGATGGTCGGCGGCGGCCCGGTCTTCGTCACGATGAACGGCTTCGCCTACCAGCGCGGCGACTGGCAGATGCTCTTCCCGGACGGCGACAACACGGAGATCAGGAAGCCGACCGAGGAGGAGATGGAGGCCGCGGAACGCGCCATGGCCGAGCGGCGCAAGGATTCCCCCGCAGAGAACGTCGAGATGGCGGAACACGACCTGAAGCTGTTTCGGGACGCGCTCGGCGACGGGGACCGCCGCGCCTTCGACGCCTGGGCGGCCTCGGCCGAGCCCGGCGAGTCGCTGGCGCAGCGGGTGACCATGCCCGAGAGCAGGAACCCGACCTTCATCGCCTTCAACCGCACCCAGTGGAACGACGGGGTGCTCAGGAAGTGGCGGGAAGAGACGATGCCGCGCCTGGTCCGGATCACCGGCGAGTGGCGCGAAGTCGATCCGGCGTCGGCGTCCGACGAAACGCTGCTCCAGGGCATCGTCGACCTGGGCGTGGCCGAGGGCGACTACTGGTCGAACGACACGGGGCACACGTTCGGCGTCGCCAAGTCGACCGACGACCAGCTCCAGTGCTTCCTCCGCGAGACGCTGCCCGACCACCGCTTCACCAGCGGCCAGTTCCTCAGCGGCTTCAAGTCGAAGACGATGGAAGCGAACGACGCGATCTACGAGGTCGCGAAGCGCATCCGGGCCGAGGACTCGCTGTGGGAACTCGTGATGACGACCCCGGCCTCACGGCTGATGGACGCCCTCGGGGAGCACCCGGCGAGCGGCCCCGCGCTCGAGGCGATCGACGACTACCTCCGGACCTTCGGGCACCAGGGCTACACGCTGGACTTCGTCGAGCCGCCCCAGAGCGAAGAGCCGACGCCGTTCTTCGCGACGCTGAAGACGATGGTCGCCAACCGGGACTACAGCCCGGAGCAGCACGACATCGAGGCGCGGCGCAAGAAGGAAAAGGCGCTTGCCGAGATCGAAGGGCTGCTCGACGGCCTCGCGTACTGGCAGTTCCGCTTCCGCCTGTGGTTTACCTACCTCTTCTACCCGATCCGCGAGGAGACGATGTTCTACCTCGGCAGTTCCTGGCCCGTGCTGCGCTCGCTGGCGGCCGAGCTGGGGCGGCGCCTGGCGGAGGCCGGCACGTTTACGCAACCGGATGACGTGTACTTCTGCGTCACGGACGAGCTCCGCGAGGCGATCGAGGCCCGCGCCCGCGGCGAGGCGAGGCCCGACATCGGCCGGCTCGCCGCCGAACGGCGTGAACTCCGCGAGGCTCGCAAGCGCTTGCACCCGCCCGGCACCGTGCCGGAAGAGGCGAGCGAGCACCCGTCGATCGCCTTCAAGGAGACGCAGGCCAGGAACGACCCGAACAGCCCGACGCTTCGCGGCGTCCCGGTGAGCCCCGGCACGGTCACCGCGCCGGCGAGCCTGATCAAGTCGCCGCCGGAGTTCGACCGGATGCGGTCCGGCTCCATCCTCGTTTGCCCGATGACGAATCCGGCCTGGACGCCGTTGTTCGCCCATGCCTCGGGGCTGGTGACCGATATCGGCGGCATCCTCGGCCACGGCTCGATCGTGGCCCGCGAGTACGGGATTCCCGCGGTCGTGGGTACCGGGAACATCACGCAGCGGGTGGCCCAGGGGCAGGAGATCAGTGTCGACGGGGACGCGGGCGTGGTGACGCTTCACGAGGAGAGCTGACGGACTGCCGCGCGCTCCGATGCGGTGCCGGCCTTCGGCCGGCCAGCTTTCTGGCCGCCTCCGGCGGCAGCGGGTCAGAAGACCCGCGCACCCGGAGCACCACCTTTCCCGCAGCAGGCATCTCTACTGCAGGTCAACCGTTCAAAGCGACGCCCTGACGGTTTCGGAACAGAGGAACGCCAACCCGACGCCGCATCTCTGGGTGCGCGGGTCTTCTGACCCGCCCCCGGGCGACGCCGCGAAGCGGTGGCGCCCGAGCAACACAGCCGCCGGCCGGAGGTCGGCGACGACCCGGCGATACGCTTTGCCGCGGATGAAGCGTCCTGCCACCCTCACCGTGCTGTTCCTGCTGTTCCTGGTGAACGGCGCCGTCCAGGCGCAACAGGAGCCCGCGCCCGAGACCTTCGGCGAGACGATCGACGTCCGCGTCGTGAACGTCGACGTCTGGGTCACCGACCGCGACGGCAACCCGGTGACCGGCCTCGTGGCCGACGACTTCGAGGTGCGGGAGAACGGTCGCCCGGTGGAGCTGTCGAACTTCTTCGAGTTCACGGACGGCCTCGACGCGAGCGCGCGGGAACGGGAGGCCGCCACCCTCCGGGACCGCCGGCCCCGGCAGAGCGACCTCGACCGCTTCATCCCGGCCGAGCCGCCGCCGACGGAGCACCGGCTGAGCCTGATGGTCTACATCGACAACAACAACCTGACGCCGACGGACCGCAACCGCCTGCTCCCCTTCCTGCGCAACTTCCTGAGCGTCCAGCTCAGCCCCTACGACCGCGCGATGCTCGCCGTCTACGATCGGAGCCGTTTCGAAATCGCGATCCCCTTCACCACCGAGGCCTGGCGCGTCGCCGAGGCGACCGGGGAGGTCGCAAGGGTCATCGGCAGCCGTGATCGCATCGAGTCGCAGCGCCTCGACATCCTGCGCGAGCTCAACATCGAGTACCCCCCGCCCCGCTACAACGCGGTGTTGGAGCAGATCCGCGACTTCGCCGCAATGGTCAGAAGCGAAGTCGACGCCTCGGTCGTGAACCTGGAAAACGCGATCCAGACGATGGCGGGGCTGCCGGGGCGCAAGGCCATCCTCTACATCAGCAACGGGCTGCCCATGCGGCCGGCGGAGGATCTCTTCCGGGCGGTGGAGGAGCGGTTCGATGATCGGCGCGGGCGGTGGCGCGGCGCCCCCCGCGAGGGGCCCTTCCGCGACGTAGACGCTAGCGACAACCCGAGGAGCATCGACGCGGCGAACGCGTCCCTTGAGGCCTACCAGTACGACCTCTCCCGGCGATTCGACGAGCTCGCCTCGCTCGCCAACGCCAACGGCGTCACCTTCCACAGCGTCGCCGCCGCCGGGGCGCGGATCAGCGGGATGAACACCGCGGACCTGCGTTTCTCCACCAGCATCGAGTTCACGCGCGCCGCCAATCTCGAGGAACCGTTGCTCCGTCTGGCCGATCGCACCGGCGGCCGGGCGATCGTCAACACCCGCAACTTCGCGGGCGGCCTCGACAGCATCGCGAGCGACCTCCAGAACCGCTACTCGCTCGGCTATTCGCCGACCCACCTCGAACGGGGTAACACCCACCGGATCGAGATCGAGCTGACCGACGAGGCAAAGCGGCGCTACCGGAGACGCCTGACGCTTCGCCATCGCGACAGCTACGTCGACAAGCCGGTCTCGAACGAGATGGCGGACCTGACGCTTGCGGCCCTGTCGATGGGAGAGGCCGCGAACCCGATGGGGGTCCGCATCGCGCCGGTCCGCGGCACGGGAAGCCAGGTCGAACTGGACAACGGCGACATCCAGTCGAGGATGCTGGTCGCGATCCCGATCGGCCCGCTGACCCTGGCCCCGGCCGCCGACGGCCACGAGGCGAAGGTCCGCCTCTGGGTTCAGGTGATGGACGAGGAGGCGCGCCTCTCCGAGGTGACGGAGCATCCCCTCCCCGTCCTGGTGAAGGAAGGAGAGATCGAGGACGCCCGGGAACTCTCCTGGCCGTTCGCGGTCGACGTGGTCACCTCGCCCGGGCCCCATCGCGTCGCCGTCGGCGTGCGCGACGACCTCGCCGCCACGACCTCCGTCGTCACCTTCGACCTGGACGCCGGCAGCGCCCCGGCCGCGCCGGAGTCACCCGCCGTGGTCACCGAAGCGCCGTCCCTGCCGGAGACGCCGGAGCAATGGCTCGCCGAGGCGGCGGCCCACTACCAGCGGTCCGAGCTCGAACAGATGGCCAATGCCGCGCGCCGGGCGCTGGAACTGACCAATCGCGGCTCCGGCGCGAGGTCCGGGAATGACATCCGCCTGCGGACGCGGGCCTACAACGCGCTCGGCGTGGCGCTCTTCGACAAGCCCGACCGCACGGAGCAGGACGTGGTCGAGGCCGAGGATGCCTTCCGCCGCGTGATCGCGGTGATGGACGACGAGGCGTCCGCGGCGCCGCGCTACAGCCTCGCGCGGCTGCTGGTGGACTCCGGCCGGTCAGATGAAGGCGTCGCCGAGGCGAGGAGCATCCTCGCCACCTCGCCTGAAGGCCCGATCCCCGACCGGGCGAGGCTCCTGGTCTGCCACTCGCGGGGCTCGACCGGGGAGGTCGGCGCCAACGCCAACTCGGACCGCAGGCCGGGCGAGATGATCTACCAGGTCGCCCACGAGTACACCGATGAAGCGATAGAAGCCGGCGTCGAGGGCGTGGTGGGCCTCGGCGTCAGCATCGACGAGGAAGGTTGCGTCGTCGATGTCGAGGTGCTGGAGCGACTGCCCCACGGCCTGACCGAGAACGCCGTCGCGGCGATGCGACGGGCCGTCTTCCGGCCGGCGATGGAGAACGGTGAGCCGGTGGGGGCTACGTACCGGACGGCGGTGCGGTTCTCGCTGGACGCTAATCCCTGACGGCGAGGAGTTCCAGGAAGCGCCGCTTCTGCTCGTCCGTCATCGCTTCGAAGTCCGGGACGGCCATGTCCGTCGTGGGAAAGTCCGCGAACTCGGGGGACGGCGTCTGCAGGCTCGCGGCGATGTTGTGGAGGCCGCCGCCTTCTTCCATGCCCTTGCCCAGGGCCATGCCGACTTCGCGGGGCCAGACGTGCTTGGGGCCGCCACCCAGCCCGAGGGGATTCGGCCGCCCGACGTACTCCTCGATCTGCTGGAACATGACCTTCTCCTGGGCCGACCGCCGCATCTGACCCTCGCGTCCGTACTTCGTGCGCGACTGGTTGCAGATCGATGCCCAGGGGAGCTTCACGTGGAAGCCCGGCAGCGCGCGGCACTCCTCGGGGGCGCCGTCGCCGCCCGTGATCCGGCCGTCCTTGACCATGATGAAGTACGCCGACATCTCGCGGCCGCCCTCGAGCAGCCGTGCCGGCGCGTGGGTGTAGATCTCGGTGAATCCCCACGCGGTGTCCGGCGGCAGATCACCATCTTCAAGGAGTTGCACGCCGTACTCGGCGCAGGCCTCGCACCACGCGAGAGAACCGAACTCTCCTACCGGTTCGAGTTCGGCCACGTTGATCTCAGTCACTTCAGGTTCTCCCCGGTCAAACTTGAAACAATGTACCATCTTCCCGCACACTCCAACCGAACGCGCGTATCATCTCGGCGAGCAACTGACGCATGACCAGCCCCGAAGCCAAGAGTGAGGCAGCCACCAGGCCGGCAGGCCGGCGCGAAGCGAACGTCGCCGCGCGCAGGCAGCGGATTCTCGAGTCCGCTCGCACGCTGCTCAAGGAGTCCGGCCCCGACGGCCTCTCGATGCGCAAGCTGGCCAAGGACGCCGGTCTGAGCGTCACCACGCTCTACAACCTGCTGGGCTCCCGCGAGGCGATCCTGCGAGCCCTGATCAGGGACTCCGACCAGCGGCTCGAGGCGGCGGCGCCCGACGCCGGCGCCGCCCGCACCCCTCTGCGCCGGGCCTCCAGGGCGATGGAGAGCGTCCTCCGCTACATGATCGACAACGCCGACCTGCTGCGGCCGCTCATCGTGGCCCACTTCGGTACCGGTTACCTGGCCACCCTGGGCCAGGCGGACCAGGGCGAGCATTTCCGGTCCGCCAAGGAGGCGATTCGCGCCGCCGTCGCCGAAGCCCAGGCCAGCGGACAACTTCGGAAGACCGTCGGGCAGGGGTTCCTCGAGGCGCAACTCTACGCGGGCTGGGGGCTGGCGATCGACCAGTGGGCTTTCGGTCTCATCGACGACGAAACGCTCCGGCTCAAGAGCCTCTCCGGCTTCTACGTCGTCCTCCTCGCCATCGCCGAGCCTGAGGTTCGTCCCGGCATCGAGAAGGAGCTTCGCCGTCTCGAACGGCAGCTCGCCGCGGCCGGTTCGGGCCGCGGCTCCAAGTAGGCAGCCGGGAGAGTCGCCTGGACGTCATCGGCCTCGGCCTCGCCATCGTCGATGTCGTGCTGCGGGTGGACCGCATGCCGGTCTGGGAGGATCCGCGCGGCCTTCTCGATTTCACGCTTGCCGACGGCGGGCCCGCCGGCACGGCGTGCTTTGTCGCCTCGACGTTCGGCCTCCGTACAGGCTTCGTCGACACCGTGGGCGACGACGATCTCGGCGAGCACCGGCGGCGATCGCTGGAGAAAGCGGGGGTCGACACCAGCCGGCTCGTGCCGCGGGAAGGACCGGAGGACCATGTCGTCGTCGTCTACGTCGACGCCTCGACCGGCGAGCGGGTGTTCTCGTTCCGGCGAGGCTTCCTCTCCCGGCCCGTCGCGGTCGACGATCTCGACCGGAAGTACATCGAGTCGGCGCGGATCCTCCATCTCGACGGCAGTCACGGCGCCGCGGCCCTCGCCGCGGCGCGCTGGATGAAGGAGGCGGGCGGCACGGTCGTGCTGGACGCCGCCGCCACCAGCCACGAGGTCCTCGAACCGGCGCGCGCTCTGGTGGCCGAAACCGACGTCCTGATCTGCGGCTCGGGCTTCGCGCCGATGCTCACCGGCGAGGACGACGTGTGGCGAGCGGGTCGCGCCGCGCTCGATCTCGGGCCGCGCGTGGTGGTCCAGACGGAGGGCTCACGGGGCAGCTACACGGTGTCCCGCGACGCCGAGTTCCACACGCCCGCGTTCGATGTCGACGTCGTCGATACGACGGGCGCCGGCGACACGTTTCACGGCGCCTACCTGGTGGGACTTGCCAGGGGCTGGGATCTCGAACGCTGCGCGTTGTTCTCGTCGGCGGTGGCGGCCCTCCACTGCACCGTGCTGGGCAACCGCAGGGGAATCCCGTCGATGGCCGAGGTCGAAGCACTGATGGCCGCTCAGCCGGCCGGCAAGGCGGCGGCCGCGGCGACGGCACCGTAAGAAAGTTCAGGGAGAGAAACGGCATGGGCGGAATCGGCATCACCTTCAACTACTGGGGCAACGAGTGGATGGAGGACATCGAGGAGTACGAGCGCCGAATGGCCCGGGCGGCCGCGATCGGCTTCGACCTGATGTCCTTCTCGCAGGACGTTCTCTTCCTGTACACGGTGGAGCAGAAGAAGCGCTTTGTCGCCTCGGCGGCCGGGCACGGGATCAGGGTCAACTACATGGCGGGGCTCGGCCCCAAGCAGGACATCAACTCCGACTCGGAAGAGGACCGGCGCCGCGGTATCGCGCACCTGCGCGCCCTGGCCGAGACGGCGAGCGAGATGCAGGAGATGGCGGGCGGCGGCGGCGCGGACGTCGGCGGCGCGATCACCGGCGTGATGCGCCAGGGTCTCGACGGCCGCGACAAGGAGCGCTGCTGGGCCCACGCCGTGGCCGCCATGCGCGAGGCGATGAAGACCGCCGAGGACCTCGGCGTGACCTTCCACATCGAGGTCCTGAACCGCTTCGAGCACTTCCTGATCAACACCTGCGACGAGGCGCTGCGCTTCCTCGACGACGTCGGCAGCCCGAACCTGAAGATGATGCTCGACACGTACCACATGAACATCGAGGAGGACTCGCTGGGCGAGGCGATCGTCCGCGCCGGCGACCAGCTCGGCACCTTCCACATCGGCGAGAACAACCGCCGCCCGCCCGGCCGGGGACACATCCCCTGGGACGAGGTCGTCGCGGCGCTCCACGAGATCGGCTACGACCGCGACACCGTGATGGAACCGATCGTCCACATGGGCGGCGGCGTCGGCAACCTGCTCGGCGTGTGGCGCGACATGACCGGCGGCCGCGACCTGGACGAAGCGGCGCGTGAAGGCCTCGAGTTCTACCGCGCCAAGCTAGCCGCGGCACAGACTGGGTGCGCCGGCGTCCCCGCCGGCATCCGGCGCGAAGCGCCGGCCTCCGGGAACGGGGGCCGCACATGACCGCCGAATCGACCCTGGCGGCAACCGCGCAGCGGATGGTCGCCCCTGGCAAGGGCATCTTCGCCGCCGACGTCCCGCTCAAGGGCTTGGTCCGCGGCTGGTGGGGCGAGTCGACCCACGCCCGGACCGAGGAGGACGCGGCCGACTTCCAGGAGATGGTCTGCCGCACCCCCGGGCTCGGCGAGCACCTGTCGAGCTTCATCGTCTTCCCCGACGTGCTCGACCGCCGCGCGGGCGACGGCACTCCGTTCGTCGAACTCATCGCGGAGCGCGGCCTGCTGCTCGGCATCACGCCGACCACCGGCTGGCAGTTCCTGGGAGGCTCCGAGCACGAGTACGTCCCCCGCGGCCTCGACGGACTCGCGAAGCGGCTCGAGGCCTGGCGCGAGCGCGGCGTGGCCTTCGTCAAGTGGCGGGTCGCGGCGCGCGTGCGCCCCGGCCTTCCCACGGAGCGCGCGCTCGTCACGAACGCCCGCAGCGTCGCCGAGGTCGCGGCGCTCGCTCACCAGTTCGACCTCGTCCCGATCGTCGAGCCGGAGGTCGAGATGAAGGGCGAGCACACGATCGAGCGCCAGTTCGAGGTCACCGAGCGCTTCCTGCACCGCACCTTCGAGGCTCTGTACGAGCACGGGGTCGCGCCCGAGGAGATCGTGCTGAAGACGAACATGGTCGTCTCGGGCAGCGACTGTGCCGAGCAGGCCGGCGTCGACGCGGTGGCGCGGGAGACGCTCCGCTGCCTGCGCCGGGTCGTGCCGCCGGCCCTGCCGGGGATCGGCTTCCTGTCCGGCGGCCAGTCGGACCTGGACGCGACGGCCCACCTCGACGCGATGAACCGGCTGGCGCCGCAGCCATGGGCGCTCAGCTTCTCGTTCGGCCGCGCGATCGGCCGCGCGCCGGTCGAAGCCTGGGACGGCAAGACAGACGAGTCGAGCGGGCAGTCGGCGCTCCGCCACCGCGCCCGCATGAACGGACTGGCCACTCTGGGCGAGTGGTCGACGGAGATGGAGAACCGCAACGATGATTGACTTCGCAGGCCACCACGTAGTCGACCTCAGCCCGCGCATGGTCGGGCGCATCACCCGGCTCGACGGCAGCGTCGAGGAGGGGAACAAGGACATCTACGGCCTGCCATGGATCCTGGAAGAAGGCCGCGTGCCCTACGACGACACGCTCTACACGCTGGTCGGCGGCAAGGAGGGCGACTCCTACTGGCCGCCCGGAAGGGTCAGCGCCCACTGCGGCGGTTCGCACATCGAGGGCGGCAAGGGCCACATGGACCACTGGGAGGGCCTTCCCGACGATGTCCGCGGCCTGTGGGAGTTGCCCCTCGACACGTTCTTCGGCCCCGCTGCCGTCTGCTTCTTCGACGAACTCGAACCGGTGGAGCAGAAGAACGGCGAAGGGGAAATCGTCAAGGTCGGCCAGCCGATCCTGCCCGAGCACCTGTCGAACGTCCGCAAGGGCGACATCGTCCTCCTCGGCAGCCCGTTCCGAGGCGCGGAGCAGCCGACCTTGCCGGCCGGGACGACCAGGTGGCTGGCCGACACCGGCATCAAGCTGCTGGCCGTCGGCGCCCCCGGCATCGCCTGGGAGTCGGACTTCCAGACTCCGCAACCTGACAACTCGCCCACCCACCGCAACATGCTCGGGAACAACATCCCGATCTGCTACCCGCTGGTGAACGTCGAGAAGCTGAAGAAGGACCGCGCCTTTTTCATCGCCATGCCGCTCAACGTCGAGCGGCTGGAAGCGACCTGGGTGCGGGCGATCGCCGTCGAGGAGCTCTAGCCCACTGGGTGCGCGGGTCTTCTGACCCGCTGCCGCCGCAGGCGGCGTCCAGCATCGTCGCCGGCCTTGGCCGGCGGCCTTCTTCTCCGGCCTGCGCCGCTCCGCGGCTCCGGCCGGTGGGCGGGTCGGAAGACCCGCGCACCCAGTGCGCTACACGTACCCCTCTCGAGCAAACCGCGTCCACGGCTCCCGCTCACCGATCCCGTACCCACTCAGCAGCGCCTTCCTCAGCCACTCGCGAAACTCGGGAAACCCGTCGAGCGGCCCAATGCCGTCAAGCGCCGTGAGCCACGGACCCGGGTCGTACTCGACCTGGCAGTGCCGGAACCCACCATCCTCGATCACCCCGTAGCAAGCAACCCGCCGGCCGCAACGCGGCTGGCCGACGCTGCCGGGGTTGATGAACTCCTGGCCGTCGATCGCACGCCGGAACTGGATGTGCGAGTGGCCGAAGAGCACCAGGGGGCTGTCCGTACCGCCGCCCAGCGCGGCCAGCCGCTCGTCGGTAGTGTCCGGCAACGCCTGCCGCGGCTCGTCCGGCAACACGCCGTGGTGCAGGAACACGCGCTGGCCGCCGACCTCGTACTCGCCTTCCGGCTGCAGGGCGCGGAGCAACTCCCAACCCGCCGGCTCCAGCGTCTCGAGGATCCAGTTCGTGTAGGCCCGCCACGGAGCCGGCCAGCCCTCGAACCGCTCCTGTTCGAACATCTCCACGTCGTGGTTGCCCTCGATCAGGACCCCGTCAACACCGCCCAGCAGAGCCATCGTCTCGTTCGGCTGCGGCCCCGACAGCACCGTGTCGCCGAGGAAGATCGTCGCGTCGACGTCGCGTTCCTTCTCAAGGACAGCCGAGAGCGCCTCGGCGTTTCCGTGGACGTCGGCGATGACGAGTATCTTCATGTGAGGCCCGGCAGTTCCTCGCATGAAACTCGCCGCCAAAACGGGGCCGGCCTTGCGGCCGGCACGTATTCCTGGCCGCCTGCGGCGGCAGCGGGTCAGAAGACCCGCGCACCCAGCGGACGGCGAGTTCCATTCAAGGCCCGGCCGGTACGATACTCGCCACGAACCCCAATGGACCGTGAGGTGACCGCATGGACAAGCCCAAGTGGCAGCGACGCACCCTCCTCTTCGGCCTGCTCGCGGCCGCGACTCGCAAACTGACCGCAGGGAAACCGCGACAGCAACAGCAGGAGTCCCGGTTCACCACCGGCCTGAAGCGGAGGTTCATCGAGACCGACAACTCCGGCTTCGATCCGGTCAGCCACAGCTTCGAGGACTCGGGACAGTGCGTCGTCTCGGCGGCTGCCATCGAGGGACCGTTCTACGTAGACGACCCGGTCCTGATGCGGAGCGACATCCGCGAGGATCGCGAAGGACTGCCGCTGGAGGTCGTCCTCCGCATCGTCGAGGCCGATGGCTGCACCCCGATCGCCGGCGCCGCAGTCGACCTCTGGCACTGCGACGCGCTGGGCTTCTACAGCCACTACACCGCCTACGACCCCAACGTCTGGCCGAGCGGCCGCGCCAGTCCCTCGGACAACGAGACCTTCCTCCGTGGCCGCCAGGTTTCGGACGAAGCCGGCATGGTCCGCTTCCAGACGATCTACCCCGGCTGGTACACGCCCCGGGTCCAGCACATCCACGCCCGCATCGTCCTCGAACAGAAGGTCGCCGCCACGGTGCAGCTCTACTTTCCCGAGAAGCTGAACCGGGCCGTCGCCCTGGGAAAGCCCTACAACCAGCGCCCGCCCTCGCCCTACAACAACCTGAACGACTTCGTCATCAGCCAGTCCAACGGCGGCGACGGAAGCTGGCTCAAGATGACGGAGACGGACGGCGGCTACCGCGGTTCACTGACCGTGGGCGTCAAGGTCTGAGCGCGACGTCGGCGGCGCAGCGAAAGCCCATGTGTCCGGCCGCGCTGTCGGGCGTGTTGTGGGTGCGGGCCGACAGGCGGTAGCGACTGCAGTAGGAGACGTGGCAGAGGTGCGACCCGCCGCGGGTGACGCGGGAGGTGCCGGTGGCGGGACCGCGCGGATTGCGGGTGCCCGGCGCGGCGGGACGGGCGCTCCACCAGTCGGCGCACCAGTCCCAGACGTTGCCGCAGACGTTGTAGAGGCCGAAGCCGTTGGGCTCGAAGGCGTCGACCGGGCAGGTGCCGCGCCAACCGTCGAGGCCGAGATCGCGATCGGGAAAGCTGCCCTGCCAGACGTTGCAGCGATGCTCGCCATCGGGCTCGAGCTCGTCGCCCCAGGGCTGCGAGGTCTGCTCCACGCCTCCGCGAGCCGCGAACTCCCACTCCGCCTCGGTCGGGAGCCGGCATCCCGCCCACGCGCAGTAGGCCAGGGCGTCGTTGTGCGACACCTGGACGACGGGATGATCCTGGCGCCGGGCGATCGACGATCCCGGTCCCTCGGGATGTCGCCAGTCGGCGCCGCTGATCTTGCACCACCACCCGGCGCCCGGCAGACGGTCCTCGATCGCCGTGCGCCGGAGCCTGCGCGACAGGCGGCCCTCGAAGACGAAGGACCAGCCCAGCCGCTCGCTGTCGGTCCGGTAGCCGGTCGCGTCGACGAAGGCGGCGAAGTCGGCGTTGGAGACGGCGCAGGCGTCGATACGGAACGGGTCGACGAAGATCTCGCGCACCGGGGTCTCGCCGTCGCCCGGGATGGCGTCGGCCGAGTCGGTGCCCATGAGGAATCGGCCGCCGTCGAGACGCACCATGTCGCGGCCGTTCGGTGCCGGTCCCGAAGCCGGCGCCGGCGCCGCGGCCGGCGCCGCGCCGCCGGCCGGCCGGCCGGGATCACGCGCGGGAGTGCAGCAGGCCGTCATGGCGATCGTCGGTGCAATGTAGCCCACCGCACGAGACGTCGATGCGGCGCGGAGTTCGTTACGGCGCGCCTCAACCAGCGTAGAGGCGCTCGGCGACGGCGGTCAGCTCCCTGACGATGCCGGAGTTGCCGGTGTCGTCGATCACGTTGTTGAACTCTCCCGGATCGGCCTCGAGGTCGAACAGCTCCGAGCGCGCCCAGCTCAGGTAGTTGAGCTTCCACTTGCCGGTGCGCACCATCAGGATGGGCGGCTTGCCGACGTAGCGGTCGTCCACCGTGAAGCTGCGGTGGCAGAAGTAGTACTCCGAGTAGACGTGCTCGCGCGGCGTGTACGCGCCGCCCTGGACCAGGGGCGCGAAGCTCCGGCCGTCGATCCCGGAGGAGGGACTTCCCAGCCCGCACAACTCGGTCAGGGTCGGCAGCAGATCGGTGTGCTCGATGAGCTGCGTGCGGCCCGTCCCGGCTTCCATCCGGTCCGGCATGCGCACGACGAGCGGCACGCTCACGCTCTGCTCGTACATGTTGTGCTTGGTCCACGTGCGGTGCGCGCCGGCCATCTCGCCGTGGTCCGAGGTGTAGACGACCACCGTGTTCTTGTCGAGCCCCAGCTCGCGCAACGTGTCGAACACCCGCCCGACGTTGGCGTCCGTCTGGGAGATGTTGCCGTAGTAGCCGCGGATCGCTTCGCGCAGAGAGTCGTCCTCCTGGTCGTACCAGCCGCGCTGCCTTGAGCGAATCAGGTGCCCCTCGAAGCCGTCCTCCAGCTCCCGGTCCGAACGCTCGGGCAGACTGAGAGTGATTCCGTCGTACATGTCCCAGTACTGCCTGGCCGGCACCAGCGGCGTATGCGGCATGTAGAACGACGTCCACAGGCAGAACGGCCGGTCCTTGTTCTCGCGCAGGAAGGCGACCGACTCCTCGGCGAAGAAAGTGTCGGGGAAGTACCGCTCCGGCAGGGTCGAGGCGGAACCGCTCAGCCCGGTCGCGTAGCCGCCGTCCGCGGGGTAGTTCACGTACTGGTCGTCTCGAAACGCCTGCTGCTCGGCCTGGGTGAGCCGTTTGTCGTGATCGGGGCGATGGAGCCTGTGGTCGAAGCCGTGCCGCCGCGTCTCGTCGACGAAGTGCATCTTGCCGATCGCGCCGGTGACGTAGCCGTGATCCTTGAAGTAGTGGGCGACCGTGCGCGCCTCGTTGGGCAGCGGGTCCCGCAGGATCTTCGCCCCGTGCCGGCAGGGGTGGAGGCCGGTGATGATCGACCCGCGGGAGGGGACGCAGACGGGCGCGTTGCAGTAGGCGCGGTCGAAGCGGACGCCGTCGGAGGCGATCTCGTCGATGTGGGGTGTCTGCGCTTCGTTGCTGCCGTAGCAGCCGGTCGCGGCGGTCTGGTGCTGATCGGAGCACAGGAAGAGCAGGTTCGCCCGGTTCGTTTTCGCGAAGCTGAAGGCGGCTCCCAGGGCGGACCCCGCCGACGCGGCGGCGACGCTCTTGACTGCTTCTCGGCGTGTGATCATGATGGTCGGGATTCTAACGTAGGTGGAAAAATCTGACGCCGTAGGCGACAATCAGGCCATGACAACGCACCGAGCCGGCACCGCCGCCCTCGTCCTCGCCCTGGGAGCGCTGGCAGCGCTTCCCCTGCGCGTTCCCCTGCACGCAGCCGAACCGCCGAACATCCTCTGGATCATCGTCGACGACATGTCGGCCAATCTCTCCGCCTACGGAGAGACCGTGATCGAGACGCCGCATCTCGATCGCCTGGCGAACCGTGGAGTGCTTTTCACCAATGCGTACGTCACGGCACCGGTCTGCTCGCCCAACCGCTCGGCGTTCATCACCGGGATGTACCAGACCTCGATCGGCGCTCACCACCACAACAGCAGCCAGGGGGAGCTGAAGATCCACCTGCCTCCCGGCATCCGGCCGATCCCCGAGCTGTTCCAGGAAGCCGGCTACTACACCGCGATCACCGGCTGGCCCAACACGGATCGAGCCACCATCGGGAAGACGCACTACAACTTCGAGTGGGACCAGGCCATGTACGACGGCCCCGACTGGAGTCAGCGTCGACCCGGCCAGCCCTTCTTCGCCCAGGTCCACCTCCCCGGCGGAAAGCACCGCGGCCGGTCGCTCGAGTCGTTCCGGCGGATCAGCGATCGCGTCGAAAAGCTGCTGGGAAGCAGGACGGATCCCTCCGACGTGAAACTCCCGCCCTACTACCCGGACGATCCGGTCCTGCTGGCGGACTGGGCGGCCTACCTCGACTCGGTTCGGCTCACCGACAGCTTCGTCGGCGACGTCATCGCACGGCTCGAAGACGAGGGCGACCTCGAGAACACGGTCGTTCTCTTCATGACCGACCACGGAATCAGCCATGCCAGGGGGAAGCAGTTCCTCTACGACGAAGGCATGCACGTGCCCCTGGTCATCGCCGGACCGACGATCGAACCCGGGCAGGTGCGCGACGACCTCGTGGAGCACATCGACATCGCGGCCCTTTCGCTCGCACTCGCCGGAATCGAGATTCCCGACCACATGCACGCCCGGAACATCCTCGCCCGGGACTACGAGGAGCGGACGGCGGTCTTCGCCGCTCGCGACCGTTGCGACGAGACGGTCGACTACATCAGGGCGCTACGGACGACGCGCTTCAAGTACATCCGCAACTTCCTGCCCGGCCGCCCCCACCTGCAACCCAACCTCTACAAGGACGGAAAGAGCATTGTCATCGCGCTGCGGGAGGCTCACGCTGCCGGAACGTTGAACGAGACGCAGCGGCTTCTCTTCGCCCCCACCCGTCCCGCGGAGGAGCTCTACGACCTGTCGGACGACCCGTTCGAAGTCCGGAACCTGGCCGGCGATCCGAAGCACCAGGCGCAACTGAAGAAACTCAGGAAGCGCATGGACGATTGGATCGAGCGCACGAACGACCATGGCGCGGAGTCGGCAGCCATGTACGACAGCGAAATGGCCGCGTACTCAGCGCGCGTCAGCGCGAACCCCGAATCCGCGGCCATCCTGAGCCGCAACATCGCCCTGATGAAGCGCTGGGCGGCCGAGGGCAAGTAGCCCGTTTCCACCCCTGCGCGAGGCGTTCAGTCGAAGAGGCCGCTGGGCGAGGTCTTCGCGCCCGTGAAGTCCGGCCCTTCTTCACGCCAGCCGTTGAAGATCCTCTCTCCCAACAGACGGGCGAACCGGGGCTCGTCGGCATAGCGCTCGAACACCTCGGGATACCGCGTATCGCCGCGTCGTTCCTGGGTCGAGAGATGAGGCCGGCAGAAGTAGACCGCGAGATTGATGCGCGCCCCCGGCAACTCCCGTCGCCAACCGCCGTGCCACGAGTTGCCGTGCCAGATCGCGGCATCTCCCGGATTGAGCTCCAGGGTTACGCCACCTCGCGGCACCGTCCACTCGAGGGCGTCCAGCTCTTCCGGATCGAGCTTCTTCGCCAGGATCTCCGGGACGGTCTGATGACCCGCCATCCAGTTCTCGTGGGCCGTGGGCTGGCGCTGCTTTCGATGACTTCCCGGGAAAAGCACCAGCGCGCCCGCTTCCCGGCTGTAGGGCGTCAGCGCGTAGTTGCAGTTGGCGACCAGGGACGTCTCCGTCATGCCGACTCGAACCCCATCGGCGTGCACCGACAGAGGCATGCCGCCGGGCCCGCGAAAGTGGCTGCCCATGGAAGACAACACACAACTCTCGCCCAGCAGATAGGTGATCATCGCGAGCGGCTTCGGCTCCAGCAGGATCTCGGGGAAGACCGGATCCTCGAAGATCAGGTAGTGCTGATACGCCATACCGCTGAAGTCGTCGGAGGTGGCCGTGTCGGGATCGACTTTCCTGCCCGTTGTCCTCTCAACGCGCCGCAGGATGGCCGCCTTGGCGCGCTCGATCCGGTCTTCTGACAGCACGCCCGGGAGCACCGTGTACCCCTGGGTCTCGAGCTCGAGCAGGTTCTCGTTGAGACCGAGCTCCGCAATGCTTGCCAGCACCCGCTCGCGCGCTCGGTCGTCCTTGCCGGGGGCCATCGCGCGCACTATAGCCTTGTGACCGGGATGCTCTCGCGACGCGAATTGCTCGGGAACCTGGGGCTCGGGGGCCTGGGTCTCGGCGCCCTGGCCGCGGGCTGCGCGGGCAGTCGGGGACCGAGCGCCGGCGGGCCGAACGTCCTGATGATCTCGATCGACGACCTGAACGACTGGATCGGCGTCCTCGACGGACACCCGCAGACACTCACGCCGAACATCGACGCGCTCGCCGGCCGCGGCGTCACCTTCCGGCGGGCCTACTGCCAGACGCCCGCCTGCAACCCGTCCCGGGCGAGTCTGATGACCGGCAGGCGGCCGACCACGTCCGGCTGCTACGGCAACGGCGACGTCTGGCGCGACGCGATGCCGCAGGCCGTCACCCTGCCACAGCACTTCATGCAGCACGGCTATGAAGCGATCGGCGGCGGCAAGACGTTTCACCAAAGCCAGAACGAGGCCGCGTCGTGGCACTACTACAACAGCTTCCGCGGCTTTCTCTGGGCCCCCGGCTACCCCGTGAACGAGCTCGACCGCGGCGGCTTCGACTGGGGCTCCCTCGACGTCGACGACGAGGAGACGACCGACACCCAGCTCGCGAACTGGGCGGCCGAGTACCTGTCGAGAGACCACTCCCGGCCGTTCTTCCTGGCCTGCGGCTTCTATCGCCCGCACCTGCCGTTCTACGCCCCGAAGAAGTACTTCGACAAGTTCCTCGAGGCCGAGATCGAGCTGCCGCCTTATCTGGCGAGAGACCTCGACGACGTGCCGGCGTCCGCGCCCACCGAGCGCGGCCTGGAAGACCACGAGCTGGTGACGGCGACGGGTCAGTGGCGGCGCGCCATAGCGGCCTATCTGGCGTGCATCAACTTCGCCGACGCGAACGTGGGGCGCGTGCTGAAGGCGCTCGACGAGGGGCCGCACGCCGGGAACACGGTCATCGTCCTGTGGACCGACCACGGATGGCAGCTAGGCGAGAAGAACCAGTGGCGCAAGTACACGCTCTGGGAGCGCTCCTGCCGCGTGCCGATCATCTTCGCCGGCCCCGGAATCGAGGCGGAGGGAGAGTTCTGCGACCGGACCGCCGAGCTGCTCGACATCTATCCCACCCTGGCGGATCTAGCCGGGATACCCGGGCGCGACGACCTCGACGGCGAGAGCCTGCGGCCACTGCTCGAGGATCCCGAGGCGGAGTGGGATCACCCCGCGATCACCTCCGATGCGCCGGACAGGCACTCGATCCGCACCGAGCGCTGGCGCTATACGACCTATCCCGACGGCGAAGAGCTCTACGACCACGACACCGACCCGAACGAGTGGCGCAACCTGGCGAGCCTCCCCGAGCATGCCGGCACGAAGGAACGGCTTCGCGCGTTGCTGCCGCGGAACCCTTCCCGCAAGAACGTGCTGCAGGTCGCCGATCAGCCCGAGGAAGAGCGTCGCCTCACCGAGCTCCTGCCGGGTCGCTCGCACAGGGCCGGCGCGGCGAACGACGTCGGCCTCGATCCGGCGCCGCCCTACTAGCGCGCTAACTGCCCGGAACGATCCAGATCGGCGACGACCAGGCGCGCTCCTGGATCGTCGCCGGCAGGGATACGCGCGGCGCAACGCCGGCTTTCACGGCGTCCCACGTCGACCAGCGGCACGTCGGGTTCTCCAGGACGCGGACGTAGTAGAACGCGTGAGCCTCAGGGTCGAAGCCCGGATCGCTCCAGGTCGCTCCGAGCTCGGCGTCGCCCACGTCCTGGCTGATGGCGCAGTTGGACAGGTCGACGGAGGCGCCGTTGTCCGGACATCGCTGGGTCCCGGGATCCGGCTCCAGCCCGTCGGAGCAGGCGACGTCGAAGACCCGCTCGTGCCGGTCGCCGTCCTGGACCCAGCCCTTGACGATCTGGAGACGCTGGAGCGGAGCGCCGGACGGGTCGCGCAGTGCGCGGACCGCGAACGCGGGACTGCCGCCTCGACCGGCGTCGATCTCGCCTCCCATGGCGACGCCGCGCTCGTAGCCCACCGCCGCCATGTCGTCACGGCGGTGCAGGTCGTCGGGCAGGCCGTAGCCGGCGAACATGCGCACGCGGATGCGGGTGCCCGAGGTGGCGAAGGTCTCCTTGCGACGCAGGGCGCCGTAGATGGCCTCGCGGGTGTTCTCCTCGGCCCAGACGCCGGTCAGGCCCGAGTTGCTGTAGTAGCGGCGGAAGACCTCGCGATACGTCGGCACCCCGTCGACGACGTCGGCCGGGACGGAGCCCCTGCTGACCGGGTCGAAGTCGTGCACGCCGACCTTGCCGGTGTGCTTCTCCTCGTCGAACAGAAAGCCCGAGTTGTGGGTGTCGCTGGCGCCGACGAACCCCAGCCGATACGGGTTGAAGCCCTCCCGGCTCTGGAACGCGATGCCGTCGAGCAGCGCCTGGCGGACGTAGCTGCCCCTGGGCCGGCTCTTGGCCCATTGGCCGACGCGAAAGGGGAAGATCTCGAAGTCGGCCCACTCGTCGTTGGGCGACAGAAAGGGATGGGTCTCGGAGGTGCCCTTGACCTGCGTGATCTCGACGACGGGCTCGTTGCGCATCCGTTTCGTCGCGTACTCGGCGTCGAGCGGGCCCCCGGCGAACGTCTCCGTCTGGAACATCCAGCCGTCCGAGCCGTTCGAGTTGTGCGGAATCGCCAGTGCCTCGATGCCCTCGTCGCGGAGGCGATCCAT
The DNA here is from genome assembly GCA_965220845.1 of Candidatus Multivorans sp. GTDB lineage: Bacteria > Acidobacteriota > Thermoanaerobaculia > Multivoradales > Multivoraceae > Multivorans. The sequence goes on along the minus strand of CBDCRA010000004.1, from coordinate 1,668,755 downwards.
CCAGCTCCAGAGGTCTTCGGGATTCGCCGAGTCGAGCCGGCTGAACGGTTCCCGGGGTGCTGTGCCGCCTCGGAAGATCACGTTCCGGTGCAGGTTGCCGCCGTCCCGCGAGGGGGTGTACTCGTAGCCGATGAAGGTCGTCAGGGTGCCCGGCCGGTAGTGGCGTTCCGCCGCGGCGACGATCTCCTGCCACGCGGTCCGGAGTATCTCCGCGTCCGCGTGCCGGGCAACGAACTCCTGGGCGCCCGGCAGGTAGCCGCCTCGCGTCTTGACCGTCGTCGCGTCCACGTAGCGCCTGACCTCGGGGTCGTCCGCGAGCGGGTGGCCGGGGTCGGCGAGAGCGCGCAGGACCCCCAGGTACGCCGCGTGGTCCGTCACGGCGTAGAAATCGAGGGGCCGGTCGAGCTGGATCTCGTTTCCCGAGGGATGCCTGATCGCCTCTCCGGCCGCGAAACGGTACGCGTCGTCAGGGGTCGTCCGCGTGGCGAACGAGAAGGCATCGAACGAGTAGGCGGTGTGCACGTGCAGGTCGCCGAAGAACGCCGAGCGCTCCTCGCCCGCGGCAGGCGAAAGCGGCGCGAACGCCGGGAGCGTTGGCGTAGGCCGGGTGAACCCAGCTCACGTAGCGCAGTTCCCGGCGGTTGCCTGGGCGCGACGTGGGGGTGATGAGATGCGTCCGGCTGATCTCTTCGTAGCCGGAAGGACTCAGTCGGGCGATGATCAGGTCGCCGCGGTCGTTGTTGATGAAGACCCGGTCGCCGTTCCGGACCAGGAAGCCGGACACCCAGCGCCGTCGTTCTCCGGTCGCTTCCTGCGTTTCCCAGAGGCGCTCGCCCGTCCCGGCGTTCAGGCCGCGCAACTGGCCGTAGCTGCAGATGCCGTAGATGGTCCCGCCCTCGATGATCGGCGTCGCCAGGACGGCGTGCAGCCCGTCGGTCTGAATCTCGCTGTTGCTCGTGCCCTTCCAGGCGACGGTGGCGCCCGGCCTGTCCTGGTCGAGGTCCAGCATCAGGGGTCCGTCGTAGAAGGTCGTGAAGAACAGTTGCGATTCGACCTGCACCGGCGTCGCGACGGTCATCGCGCCGCCGACCGTGTAGGGCTGCCGCCAGTAGAACTCGCCGTTGGTCGGATCGAGCGAGACGACCTCTTCCGGATTCCAGACGACGAGCTGCCGCGCGCCGCCGGCCTCGATGATGATCGGCTGCGCGACGCCGAGGTCCGCTTCGCTGTCGAGCGCGCGCCAGACCTCCTCGCCGGTCATCTTGTCGAAGGCCACGACCCGCGCGTTCTCCGGGCCGCCGACGAAGCAGATGAGCCGCGGGCCGTCGACCAGCGGCGCGCTGGCGAAGCCCCAGTCGAACCCCCACTGCAACCGGTCGACGCCGTAGTCCTCGGCGTAGTCCTTGCGCCAGAGGAGTTCGCCGGTTTCGACCTCGAACGCCGACAGGACGCCCGTGCGTCCCAGCGTATAGACGCGGTCCCCGTCGACCGTCGGCGTCGCGCCAGGGCCCGTTTCCCACTGAATCCCCGCGTAGTCCGCCTCCCATGCCTGGGTCCACAGGATGCGGCCGGTCGCCTCGTCGAGCGCGAGCGCCCGCTCCGTTCCGCGCATGCCGTGCGTGGCTTCGAAGTCGGTGATGAAGACGCGGCCGTCGGCCACGGCGGGGCCCGCGAACCCTGCCTTGATCGGGGTCCGCCAGAGCACCTTCAGGCCATCGGCCGGGAACTCCTCCAGGAGCCCGGTCTCGTGCCAGACGCCGAGGCGGCCCTTGCCTCGAAACTCCGGCCAGTCGTCGGCACGTGTCTCGGTCGAACCGACCAGAGCGAATGCGACACACGCGAGCAGCGCCATGAGTCGCCCGGTCATGCGCGGCCCGCTACCGGTTCGCCAGCTCATCGTAGATCGCTTCGATGTTCGCTCTCGCGTGTTCCATGCCGTAGTCCCTGTAGCGCCCGGGCAGATCGAGGGTCGCAGCCGCCTCGTCGACGCTCAGGCCAGCCTGGAAGGCTTCTTCCGTGGCCTCCAGAAAGTCGCGATTGAAGTCGGCGTACTCCTTGAGATCTTCCCACGTCATGAACCCCGTCCAGGGCCGGTCCGCCCCGGTCTCCGGCGACCCCGTCCGGCGTAGGTCACAGGCGCCTCGCCGTGGCCCGTGATCACACGACTCACACCCGGGATCCCGGCGACCGCCTTCGCCAGCGTGTCCGGAAAGGCCACGCCGCTGCCACCGTTCTGCCTGTCGATGACCGGCGTCGCCTTCGACGGAAACAGGCCTCCCATGTACGCCACCCCCTTGGCGGGGAAGACGACGATGATGTCCCCATCGGTATGGGCGGGTCCGAAGTGGTACATCTCGATGCGGTCGATGTCCTCGAGCAGCGAGAACCGGTCGGCGAACGTCTTCGTGGGCAACGAGGCGGCGTTCGTACCCGAGTAGAGGTCCATCCGGGCCATGTTCGCCTTCGTGTTCTCGTGCGCCACGATCAGGGCGGCGCTCCCGAACTCGCCGTTGCTGCCGGCGTGATCCGGATGCGCGCTGGTGTTGATGATCGTCGTGACCGGGAGATCCGTCACCCCGTCCAGGGCGTCCCGCACCGCCTGGCCCCATCCCGGGCGCTTCGTGTCGATCAACACGACGCCGCCGTTGATCTCGTCGATGAGCGCGAGCGAGTTGGCGCCGCCGCCCGACAGGTGGTAGAGCGTGTCCATCACGCTCAGGGTGTCGATGCGGACAGTCTTCGGCTCCTGCGCCTGACCACCTGTCGCGATGGCCACGAGTGACACGAGTGAGAGAACCACGAGCCTCAAGTCCAACCTCCCGCGCCGATTCATGACCTCCTCCCAGGCGACACAGTGGCAAACTAGCAGCGTGCGCCGTAGAACGCAGCCAAGCAGGTCGATGGACCGGCGCCGCTTCCTGGAGGGAGCGATGGTGACGGCAGGGGCCTGCCTGGGAGTGGGCTCGGCGCGGGCGGCGACAGGCACCGACATCGTGTCGCCCTCGGACTTCGCCCACCTGGCGGTGAGAGTCGGCGACCTGAACGAGGCGCTCACCTTCTACGAGACCCTCCTTCGTTGCCGTCCCCACCACGTCGCTCGGCGGCCGGATACACCCTCGCGCGGCGGCGCCTGGTGCTCCTACGACATCGAGCATCATCGCGTCTCGATCTTCGCGCGAGGCGGCAAGCCCGTGCCCGATGCCGGCCTTCTCGGCTGGGATCGCTTCACCTTCAGCTACGACTCGCTCACCGAACTCGGCGCCAACTACCACGCTCTGAAACTCGAGGGAATCGAGCCGCGCGCCGCCAAGCGCTACGGCGACAGCGTCTCACTCCTCTACACCGACCCCAGCGGCAATCGCATCGAGATGCTCCTCGATCGCTTCGATCGAATCGAGGATCTCGAGCCCTATCTGGGGGAGGCGGCAGGCCTGGAGAACCCCTCCGCCGGCGTCGCCTTCGATCCGGACAGCCTGCCAGCACCAGGCAACGCGGCGTCCCAGGAGAGCGAAACCGTCGCGCCCTCCGAACTCGTCCACACCGTGATCCGCACCAGGCAACTGGAGCCGATGGTCGACTGGTACGTCCAGGCGCTGGGCTGCGAGGTCGCCGAGCGCAGCGAGACCCTGGCCCTGCTGCGCTTCGACCATCGCCTTCTGCGCATCCTGCTCGTCCAGGACACGAAGCTCGAGCGCGGCGCCGGGAACCAGGGCTACGACCACTTCGCCTTCGGGTATCGAACAATGGACGAACTCGTCGTGCAGACCTACGACCGGCTCGCGGCGAACGGCGTCAAGCCCTACTGGTGCACCAACCACGGCATGACCACCTCGATCTACTACGCCGATCCCGACGGCAACAGGGTCGAGACGCAGGTGGACAACTTCCCCACCAAGGCGGAGGGGCTGGCCTACATCAGGGGTCCCGAGTTCGCCCGCAACCCCGTCGGCATCGACTTCGACCCCGACGAGATGGTCGACAAGGTACAGGGCGGCGCCTCCTACGAGGAGATGCACCATCGAGTCGAAGGCCCGCGCACGATCCCGGTGCCGCGTCCCCGAGAGGGCGTGCACTACTAGCCGGAGCTGGATGGCAAGCGCCCGCCGGCATTGCCCGCGGCCCCTTTAGGTCAGGATTGCGGCGAGGCGAGCGAGTACCTCGTCCACGATCTGCTCGGGGGCCGATTCGAGACGTTTCCCATTCCGGGCGGCGAGATCCAGGGTGCGCGGCTGATCGCAGCGGATCACACCGACGGTTCGCGTACCCGCGGCGCCGAGCGAGACCGTGAAGCCACGCTGGCGCGCGAAGTTGCCACCGGTAGTGATTGGAAGGACGACCGGCGTCCTGGTCAACTCGTTGAAGCGCGCGGGCGACACGATCAGGACCGGCCACCTCCCCCGCTGTTCATGACCGGCGGCGGGATCGAGGCTGACGAGCCAGATCTCGCCGCGGCGCATCAGAGCAGTTCATTGCCGACAGGCGGGCCATCAAGCCATGCCCGATCTCCGTCGTCGGCCGGAGCGGTCTCGTCGCACATGGCCAGCAGCTCGTCTAGCGAGTAACTGGGACGGGTTCTTGGCGCAACGATCAGGCGGTCGCCCTCGACGCCGATGTCCACCTTGGCGCCGGCAGCCAGGTTCAGGAGATCGAGAAGCACCGGCGGCACCGCGAGCATGACCGAGCCGCCGACCTTGCGGAGATTGGTGGTGTGCATGGGTACGAGTTATACCACGGTATAACTCTCCGGGGTAGCTACGGTGCGGTTCCTGTGGCGCGCCACGCAAGTGCAACGTTGCGCTAGCCTGCTCCGAGAACCGGCCATCGGCCCGAATCCGGCAAAGGGAGGAGAGCACATGAGAGCCTCACATCCGAGCCTCGGCATTGCATGCACACTGCTGATCGGCGTGATGGCCGCTTGCGCGACCGCGCCGGACAGCGGGAACGAACGGGAATCGGACACGGATAGGGCGGCATCCTCGCCGGAACCCGTCCCGAGCTACTCACCCGAATCGCGCGATCTCACCCAGGCGGACATCGAGCGCCTGATGGAGGAACTCTCCAACTGGGGTCGCTGGGGCGACGACGACCAGCTCGGAACGGCCAACCTGATCACGCCCGAGAAGCGCCTCGAGGCCCTGGCGCTGGCGACGGAGGGCATCTCCGTCTCGCTCGCCCATCCGCTGATCATCGAGCAGGCCGTCGACGTGCCGTTCCCCTTCGAGCGGGCGATCCTGCGGCTGCCCGATCCCGACGAGGAGCCCGCGTTTCGCGGCGGTGTGAGCGACCGCTACGAGATCAGCTACCACGGCTACTCGCACAGCCACATCGACGCGCTCTGCCACATCCTCTACAAGGGGAAGATGTACAACGGCTACTCGCAGGACACGGTGACCGGGGAAGGCTGCACGCGATCCTCTATCTTCAACCTCCGGGGCGGCATCGTCACGAGGGGCATCGTCTTCGACATCCCGCGGCTCAAGGGTGTGCCGTATCTCGAGCCGGGCACGCCGATCTACACGGAGGACCTCGAGGCCTTCGAGGAGATGGCCGGACTTCGCGTCCGTGCCGGCGACGCCGTCTTCATCCGCACTGGCCGCTGGGCGCGGCGCGCCGAAGTCGGACCCTGGGACGTATCGCGGAACGCGGCCGGCCTCCACGGCTCGACGATGCCCTGGGTGCGCGCCCGCGACATCTCGTTCATCGGCTCCGATGCCGCCCTCGACGTGGTTCCATCGCAGGTGGAGGGCGTCGATCTTCCGGTGCACATTCTCACGATCGTCGCCATGGGCCTCGACATCTTCGACAACCAGGACCTCGAGGCCGTCGCCGAGACGGCGGCCGAGCTGGGTCGCTGGGAGTTCCTGCTCGTGGCGGGGCCGCTGGCCGTCGAAACCGGCACCGGCTCGCCGATCAACGCACTGGCGATTTTCTGAGACCGCCCTCGATAGAACCACTGAAGGAGCAACGATGATCGATTTCGAGATTCCAGCCGAGACCAAGGCGGTGCGCGCCAGGGTGCGCGAGTTCGTCCAGAACGAATGCATCCCCGCCGAAGAGGGATGCACTCCGGAGAACTTCGACGAGGTGCTGGCCGCGCTCCGCAAGAAGGCGAGGTCGCAGGGGCTGTGGTGTCCCTTCATCCCGGAGGAGTACGGCGGCATGGGTCTCAGGCCGCTGGCCAACGCGCTGGTCCAGATGGAACTCGGCGAGAGCTTCCTCGGAGCGCTCTCCCTCAACACGCAGGGTCCCGACGACGCGACGATGCTGACGCTGCTCGAGAACGGCACCGAGGACCAGAAGGAGCGCTTCCTGAAGCCGCTGCTGGCGGGCCAGAAGCGCATCTGCTACTCGATGACCGAGAGAGCCGCCGGCGCGGACGCCACGGGCATGCAGACCTCGGCCGTTCTCGACGGCGACAACTACGTGCTGAACGGCGAGAAGTGGTTCAGCTCCTCCGCGAGCGTCGCCGACGTCGCCCTCGTCATGGCGAAGACCGATCCCGACGTCGCCCGCCACCGGCAGTTCTCGACCTTCCTCGTCGAGCTGCCGAACCCGGGCTACAGGATCGTCCGCGACATCGAGACGATGCAGCCGCACACCGATCTCGGCCTGAAGCTCGGAGGCTCGCACTCGGAGATTCGCATCGAGAACCTGATCGTCCCGAAGGAGAACCTCCTCGGCGGCCGCGGCCAGGGCTTCGCGATGGGCCAGCACCGCCTCGCCTACGGGCGGCTGCGTCACGGCATGCACAACGTGGCGATGGCGCAGCGCGCCCTCGACCTCGCCGTCGGGCATACGGTGAAGCGGGTGACCTTCGGCAAGCGCCTCGCAGACCGCCAGGGAGTTCGCTGGATGCTCGCCGACTGCGCCGCCGAGCTCTACAAGGCCCGGCTCATGCTGCTCCACATCGCCTACAAGGCGGAGAACGGCATGGACCTGCGGGTCGAGAACGGCATCGCCAAGGTCTTCCTCGCCAACATGGTGCACCAGGTCGTCGACACCGCGATCCAGCTCCACGGCGCCCTCGGCTACAGCATGGACACGCCGCTGGCCCGCTGGTATCGCGGCATCCGCGCCCAGCGCCTGGTCGACGGGCCGGACGAGGTCCATCGCTGGCGCAGCGGCAAGAACGTCGTGCAGGCCTTCGAGGCGCACGGCACCTGCGCTTCCGCCTGCGGCGGCGATCTGCTTTGAGACAGCAGAGAGCGAGCGCGGCAGAAACTGGGTGCGCCGGCCTTCTGGCCGGCTTCCGGCGCAAAGCGCCGGCTTCGGGATCTTCTGCCGCGCTCGCGCTCTCGATCCTGGGCGCTCTCGTTCTCTCGTCCCTCGCCTGGGCCGAGAGCGCGGAATGGTCGCGATTCCGCGGCCCGAACGGCGGCGGCGCCATCGAGGCGGGCGCCCTGCCGGTCGAAGTGGGACCCGACCGCAACCTTCTCTGGCGGACGGCGATCCCGGCCGGCGACTCGTCCCCTATCCTGAGCGCGGAGCGGATCTTCCTGACGGCCTCGGAAGGCGAAGCGCTCTACACGATCGCCCTCGACCGCGAGACCGGCTCGGAACTCTGGCGGCGCGAGGCCCCGAGGCCGCGGACCGAGACGCTCGACAACCGCAACGGACCGGCGTCGCCGTCCGCGGTCACGGACGGCGAGCGCGTCTGGGTCTTCTTCGGCGACTTCGGCCTGCTCTGCTACACCGTCGACGGCGAAGAGCTCTGGCGCCACCCCCTCGGTCCCTTCGACAACATCTACGGCATGGGCGCCTCTCCGATCCTCGCCGCGGGCAACGTGGTTCTGGTGGTCGACCAGCAGCGGGACTCCTACATCCTGGCCGTGGACGCCGGGTCCGGCGAGTTCGCCTGGCGCACCGGGCGCACGGCCGCGAGAAGCGGCCACTCGACGCCCACCCTCCACCATCCCGAGGGCGGCGAGCTCCAGATCGTCGTGCCGGGCTCGTTCTTCCTCACCGGCTACTCGGCCGCGACGGGGGAACGCCTCTGGTGGGTGAGCGGCCTCTCGTTCGAGATGAAGTCCACCGCGGCGGTCGAGGACGATCTCCTCTTCATCAACGGCTACGCGATGCCGCTGAACGAGGAAGGGCGCCATGTCCGGCTCGAACCGTTCCAGGAAGTCGTCGCCGCGCACGACGGCGACGGGGACGGAATGATCTCCCAGGACGAGGCGCCGGAGGGCCTGGTGAGCAACCTCCTGTCCTACTTCGATCTGGCGGGCGACGGCCACCTCGACGACGGGGACTGGACGTACTTCCAGTCGGCGCTCGACAGCCGCAACGGCATCCTCGCCATCGAGCTGCCGGCAGCGGATCTCAGAGGAGACCTGACGGCCAGCCATACACGGTGGACCTACCACCGCAAGATCCCGCAGCTCCCGTCGCCGATCGTCGACGACGGCGTTCTCCTCATGGTCGACGACAGCGGCATCACGACGACGCTCCGCTCCGCGACGGGAGAACTCATCGAGCAGGGTCGCCTCGAGGGAGCCGTCGACAGCTTCTACGCGTCGCCGATCGTGGCGGACGACAAGTTCTACCTGCTGTCGAGATCCGGCAAGCTCGTCGTGCTCCCAAGCGACGGCTCTCTCGAGCCGCTGGCCGTCTCGGACCTCGACGACCTGGCCACGGCGACGCCGGCCATCGACGGGAAGACGATGTACCTCCGCACACGAAGCGCGCTATGGGCGTTTCAACGTTCGGCGGACGACTCGCCGGCAGGCCGGTAGACTCCCCTCCACCCCCATGAACGACACGCAGAGCGCCAGCGACCCGGTGACGACGCCGACCCGGGCGGAGCACGCGGCCGGGTTGGCGGCGTACCAGGACGAGGGGCTGCGCATCGCCGCGGAGATCGGCAACCGGGGGCCGATTCGCCTGACCGACGGCGGCAGGCTCCATCCAGACATCCTGGAGGCTTACTGGCGCCACGGGTTCTACGTCTTCGAAGGACTCATCGACGGCGACGAGGTGGCCGAGCTGCGCCGCGACGCCAGCGAGATGCTGGAGCGCGCGCCGGTTGGCCCGGACGCGGAGGTGGATGCGCGAGGGCGGCCGGCGCTGGGGCTCGACTACGCCCGCCCGCCGTATCTCTTCACCAAGCCTCTGGCGGACCCCTGGGGCGGCACCGGGCTTCTCAGCGGCCGTCACCCGACGCAGATGACGCAGCCCTCGCCCGACCGGGACGCGCCGGCGGACATCGTCTTCCTCATGAACGCCATGTGCCAGGCGATGCCCTCCGGCTTGCGGCTCTACGGCCATCCGCTCCTCCTGGAAATCGCCGCGGCGATCAACGGCGACGACTTCGTGCCCTTCACCGACACGATCTTCGTCAAGCAGCCCGGTCTCGGCGGTTCGGTGGCGTGGCACCAGGACGGCGTCACCCACTGGGGTTCTCCCGACTGGGACGAGGGCATCCACGGATTCAACTTCCAGGTGCAGCTCTATCCCACGGCGCCGGCAAGCTGTCTCTGGGTGGTGCCGGGCACGCACAAGCTCGGGAAGATCGACATCGAGGCGCGGGTGCAGGGCAACGGCGGAAGCGAGCAGCTACCGGGCGCCCTGCCGCTCGTCTGCGACGCCGGCGACGTCACGATCGTCAACCGCCAGATGCTCCACGCCTCGTTCGCCAACACCTCGTCCGAGCTGCGCATCTCCCTCACCTTCGGCTTCCACCGCCGCAGCTCGGTGGAGGGGCAGAAGGGCGCCCTGGGCGTCGAAGCCGACAAGGTCGTCCACGACGCCCAGCGCATCTTCGATCGCTCGTCGGTGATCGCCGTGGCGATCGACGCCCGCCGGCAGCACCGGCCTGCGGAGCCGTCGTTCGTCTACCAGCCGTTCGCCGGTCTGGAGGACGACTTCCGCTTCAACGACGAGACGTTCGAGCGCGTGATCCGCGACTACAACCTGAACGATCTGGCGATCTAGGCCGCCTCACTGACGGTCACGGTGAGCCGTTTGCCCAAGCGGCGCAACGCCCGGTCGATCGTCGCCGCCTTGGTGGCGTGATCGGGGTTCAACATGCGCCGCACTTCGCTTTCAGCGACATCAAGGTCGCGGGCGAACTGCCTCCGCGACATTCCGGCCTGGCGCCAGGCGTCGTACAGAGCCGCCTTCAGGGCGATCTGCACCGGCGGGACGACCATTGGACGCTCCTCACCGGTGGGCGAAGGTTCGGGAAGATCGTCCCCTTCGCGTATCGTCGTGGCGATCAACTCCCGCAGCAGATCCCTGGCTTCGGCCAGCGCCTCCTCTCTCGTCGCGCCGTCTGTGGCGCCCCAGCCAAAGTCCGGAAACGCAACGACGTGGCGTCCGTCCTCGTCGCGTTCGACATCGACGGGATAGTTGTAACCGTCAGGCATCGGGCTTCTCCTAGAAGTCGTTTCTGTCGATCCCGAGGTCGGCGAGCATCTTCCGGAGCAGGCCCTTGCCGATCTCCTTCTTGCGGTCTTTGACTGTCGTCTTGCAGCGCCCCACATGGAGCGTTCCATGCGACCCGGCCCCTTCGGACGCGACGAAGCGGACTTCCAGGTTCCGGCCTCTCGCCCACCTGCGAACGCGTCGGATGAACTGCCGGCCGTTCAACGCTCACCATACAGTGCGAACATTTGTGCGCGCAACCCTGACTCTGAAGCCGCAGTGTCGTCAACAGGCACTGCCTGGACACACCCCGTCACACGGGTCTTTACGGCTGCGGAACCCCTACTGTCTAGAGCCGTCCGCCGCGACGTAGTCGACGAGGCCGTTCAGCATCTCGTCTGTGGATTCCAGGCCCCACCTGACGTCGACCGTCGGGTCGGGGTTGCTGGGGTTGCCGGCCGAGTTGTCGAAGGTGGCCTTCACGTGGATTCGTGAACCGGCCGGCAGCCGGATCGGTTCGGCCAATTGGTAGGTCGTCTGCCAGTTGAAGTCGTAGCGGCTGACCCGGAGGAGGTCCCGGGTGCTGCCGTCAGGAAGCTCCGCGCTGAAGTGCATGGACTTCCCCGATAGTGCATGTGCGGCGTGAAGGCGCGAATCTCGACGTCTTCCTCGAAGACGCGGCTCGCCTCCGCTTCGTAGTTCGGGTCGCCCGCCGGGATGTGAATGCCAGCGTTCCAGATCGGCATCGTGATCAGTTCCTTCTCGACTTCTTCGGGTTCGGCGAACCAGAGGCCGATGCGGCTGCGATCGGTCGCCGCTTCGCCGCTAGGGTGGTAGTGGAAGTCGCCGATCAGCTTGCGGCCCTTCTGCAGCAGGCGGGCGGAGCCCGCCGGGAACTCGTAGGGCTTGCTGCCCGCGGTCCAGGCCGCCATCCAGCTTTCCTGGAAGGTCGCGCCCTCGGCTGCTCGCCAGAGAATGAAGTGATGGAGCACGTTGCGGTCTCCAGGCTTGATCTCGACCGCGCGGATCCAGCGGTCCTCGTCGAATCCGGTCGTGACGGGCACGTCGCGGAATTCGTCCGGTCCCTCCGCGGCGACCTCGTGGGGATCGAACTCGAACACCCAGTCCGGTTCTCCGAAGGTCCACTCGCCCGCGGTCTCCGGCCGTACAGGGACCGGTTCGTCGCCTTCGCCGCGGGGCGCGCCGTTCGCAGCCCAGCGGGCGATCGCGGCGATCTCGTCGTCGCTCAGGCTGATGTCGTTCAACCACGGCCCGTAACCCGGGTCGGCGTCCCTGGGCGGCATGTCCCGGTTCTCGACCGCGCGGGCGATGGACCGGGCCCACGGCCGCACCTCGCGGTAGGTGCGCAGCGACATCGGCCCGATCTCGCCCGGCTGGTGGCAGGAGACGCAGTTGGCGTGGAGGATCGGCGCCACGTCGTCGACGAACGTGGGCTGATCGACGTTGAGGCCGGCGGCAGCGGCCGGCGCCAGAAGTAAGGTGGTCGCCGTGACGGCCGCGAGGCCGGCCACGCGCGTGGCTAGCTTCATCGGGGGCTCTCCGAGAGTGCTTGGAGGAGGGCGGGTCCAAGGCCCCAACCGATTCTAGCCCGAGGCGTCCGGAGGCGCCGTTTCCAGCCGTGCTACGGGTCAGCGATACGACTTGACCGGCGGCAGTCGCGCCCCCGTCTCGCCCGGCGGCTTCTCGCCGGCGACGACCGGGAGCCGGAGCGTGCCGATGCCGTCGATCGACGCCTCGACGACCTCGCCCGGCTTGAGGAAACGATCCTCCGGCCCGCGGGTCGCGGCCGCGCCGGCGGCCGTGCCGCCTGAAGTGCCGTTGTTGATCACGTCACCCGGGTAGAGGGTGATGATCGACGATCCGTACTCGATCAGCTCCCACAGCGAGTGGATCATGTCGCCGGCGCGCGCCTCCTGAAGCAACGTGCCGTCGACGCTGAGAGTCTGGCGGAGGTTCTCCATCGGATCGCCGTAGAACTCGCGCGGCACGATCCACGGGCCCTGCGGCGCGAAGGTGTCGTGCCCCTTGCCGACGAACCAGTCGCTGCGGATCGGGTTGCCTCCCGGAGGCCGCCCGCCGCGGTCGGAGACGTCGATGGAGACCATGTAGCCGAAGACGTGGTCCTGGGCCTCGGCGGCGGAGACGTACCTCGCCGTCCGTCCGATGACCGCGCCCAGCTCGACTTCCCAGTCCGTGCGATCGCGGCCGTGGGGGATCACGATCTCGTCGCCGCTGCCCACGACCGCGCCTCGGGACGGCTTGAGAAACAGGTACGGAACGCCACGGTTCTCGCGGCGCTGGCGCCGGGCCGCGGCTCGCTCTTCCTCGGTTCCCGACTCGTTGACGTGACTGTAGAAGTTGACGGCGGCGTTCAGGATCTTCCCCGGATACATGATCGGCGGCCGGATCCTGAGCTCGCCGACCGCGTGGACGTACTCCGGCGCCTCGTTCCCGAGGAGATCGCCGTGGACGAGGTGGTTCACGATCTCGTACAGCCGGTACTTCAGGCCGTACTCGTAGCGACCGATCAGCTCGAGCATGTCCGCCGGCATCGGCATCTTCGCGTAGGCGGGATCGGACTCGAGGCCCCGGTTCGCCTCGGCGATGTCGACCACGAGGCTGTCCCGCAGGACGAGGCCGACGCGCGGCACGCCGTCGATATCGAAGGTCCCGACCTTGAAGGGCTCGGCCGATTCCGTGGCCTGGCCGAAGGCGGCCGGCGCGCCTATCAGAACGACCAGGAAACCGGCGAGCGGACACGAACGAAGTTCACGCATGGTTCTCTTCCTCATGGAACACGATTCGACGACGGGCTGTGCGATGGGCTGTGAGTCTAGCTTTCGAGCGGGCGCAACGACTAAATCGGTTTAGATGATATGCCTAAATCGATTTACAAAAACAGCGCATGGCATCCATCCGGTGCGCCCACGCTTCCTCGTGGTACGGTGTTCGAGATTCAAACAGCGTTCTGGAGGGAAACATCGTGAGAACCACCGCCATCAGATCCTCGATCTGGACCCTCGCCATCGCCATCTGCGCGCTGCCGCTTCTCGCCGACGGCCCGCAGACATCGACCATCGACGGCACGATAAGCGACGCCCAGGGTGATGCCCTGCCCGGCGTCAGCGTGACCCTGACCGGCCCCCAGAACACGAGGACCGAGATCACCGACGCCAACGGCGACTACCGCTTCGCCCTTCTCCAGGCGGGTCACTACACCGTCACCGCCGACCTCGAAGGCCTGGGCTCGGCGGAGCGCGCGGTCGTCCTCGAACTGGGGAAACGCGAGGACGTCGACCTCTTTCTCGGCGCCACCGCCGAGGAGATCACCGTCACCTCCGAGGCGGCGCTGATCACGAAGTACGACACCGGCGCCGTTAGCGCCCTCGGGACAGAGGAGCTCCAGCACGTCCCCCAGGCCACGCGGAACTACTGGTCGAACATGAAGCTGATGGCCGGCGTCGTGTCGTACAAACAGGAGTTCGATCAGGCACCCGGGGTCAACGGCGGCATCGGCCAGGAGAACGTCCTCTTCATCGACGGCGTCGACATCTCCCACAACCGTCGCGGCGGCGAAATGACCTTCTACATGCCGTCGACCGTGGTCTCCGAGAACCGCATGGAATCCGCCGGGTTCAGCGCCGAGTACGGCCGGGGGGTCAGCGGCGTGATGAACACGACGATCAAGACCGGCACGAACGAGTTCCACGGCGACTTCCTCTACATCGGCCAGAACCCGGCGTGGCGCTCCGAGAACTGGCTTGAGATGGAGCGGCCGGATTCCATGATCAACAGCTACGAGACCGGTCTCGGCGGGCCGCTCTTCCGCGACAAGGCCTGGTTCTATGCCTCCCTGAGCGAAATGAACGACAACCGGCTCGACCTGACCCGCGACGGCAACACGATCGATACGAACCGCACGGCCGAGCCACTCGTCGGCAAGGTCAACACCCAGCCCAACGACCGTCACCAGCTTGCGTTGACCTGGATCGACTCCCCGTCAGGCCGCCTCAATCCACCCGGGTCGGCGGGCGACATCTACTCGGTCACCAGGAACAGTTGGAACAACAGAATCCAGACCCTGACCTGGAGCTTCGCCCTGACGAACTCGGCGTTCCTCGAGGCCAAGGCCGCCAACCGCGAGCTCCAGACAGCCCGTATTGGTTCCCCGCCCGCGGAGATCCTCTCCGGCGCGTCTCCCGACACGCCCGACGGAAACAACTTCCGCTACCGGGATCTCGCCGACGGTCGGCGCTACAACGCTCCCGTGAATCGCCTCGGCGCGGGTGGGAACGACTTTCCGCGCGATCAGGCGAACGCCTCGCTGACCTTCTTCAGGGGCAAGCACGAGTTCAAGGGCGGCATCGACGTCCAGGACGTCACCTTTGCGACGATCACGAGCATCGGCACCGAGTATCGCGGCCGCGGCTACGGCCGTTCGCTGCCCGGCGGCTACGCGAGCCCGGTCAACAAGCGGGTCTTCGACTGCCCCGTCCCCTGCAACACCGCCTTCACGAGCGACATAGGTGCTGCCTATGTCCAGGACCGCATCACGGTCGGTGACCACCTCACCGTCAGCCTCGGCCTGCGCCAGGACACCCAGGACATCAAGAACAACCTCGGCCAGGAAGTGATGGACTACCAGAAGGTGGCGCCGCGCCTTTCGGCGGTCTACGACCTCAACGCCGACGGCAGGATGCTCCTGCGGGCATCCGCCGGCCGCTACTACGACTACATCGGCCTCGGTGTCGTCTTCACGGAGTTCACGGCCGGCGCCAACGGCGAGAACGCCTACACGCAGTACGGCTGGAACTCCGAGACGGAGCTCTACGACGTCTTCCAGCGCCGCGTCGAGCCCCGTGACCCCCTGGCCTCCTCCGTCGAGCCCTACTACAAGGACGAGATCTCGATTGGCTTCGACTGGCAGTTCTCGAACAACTGGGTCTTCAAGTCGCGCGTGACCTCGTGGGATATGGAAAACATGTTCCACAGCACCCTGCAGTTCGACGCGCAGGGCGCGGTCGTTCGCGACCTGAGAAACTGGCCGCAGAACAGACGCGAGTACGAGGGCATTCTGCTCCAGCTCAACAGGGCGTTCCGCAACGACTGGTCGCTGCAGATGAACTACGCGAGGGACTGGAACGAAGGCAACAACGAGTCCCGTAACGACAACGACGACCACCTGGAAGGCTTCGGGGGCATCGAGGTTTCGACCGGGATTCTCAATCCCACCAGTGGCCCCAACTGGTTCGGACCGATCAGCTACCAGCGGGACCACATCGTCAACGTCGTCGGCATGAAGCGGTGGAGGTTCGGCAACCATGACCTGATGACCAGTGCCAGCGCTCACCTGGCCTCCGGCGAGCCCTGGGGATTGCAGCCCGCCACCCAGGTCAGGCACCCGGTGTCCGGGCAGACGATCACCACGACGACCCTCAGGGACAGGAGAGGAACGAACCGGCTCGACGACTTCTTCACGCTCAACCTGAACGCCACCTACCAGTTCCCGATCAGGGGCGGCGTGCAAGGCATCATCGGCGGCGAGGTGGCCAACGTCACGAACGAGCAGGCTCTGATTCTGATCAACACGAGAAACGGCCGTCCTGTCGGCTCCCTCGACACCTACCAGTACACGCGGGAGTTCCGCCTCAAGGTCGGCGTCCGGTTCTGAGGATGGGGAACTGCCGATCCGGATCGTTCTGGAGAACGGGCCGGTAACCGGCGCTCTCGTCGGGTTCCATGCGGCGGGCCCCGTCGGGCGCGAGTTGAACGATGTAGGCCTTGCGGACCTCGGAAGTGAGGTTCGGCCCCGTGGCATGCGGCGTGAGTGAGGAGAAGACGACGATGCTGCCCGCTCTCGCCGGTGCGGCGATCCCTTCGGCGTCTTCCTCCGCGCAGCAGTAGCCGAGATCCGTGGTCCAGTGCTCGAGCGTGCCGTGGCGGTGCAGCCCTGGGAGCACCCGTGGGCAGCCGTTGCTGGTTGTCGCGTCGGTCAGCGCGATCCAGCAGGTGAGATAGGCCTGCGGTTCGAGGAAGCCGTAGCCGTTGTCCTGGTGCCAGGGAAAGGGGGCCGGAACGCTCGGCTTCTTGTAGACCGCCTGGTCCCAGTAGAGGCGAACGTCGGGGCCCACCAGATCCCAGGCGAGATCCCGAAAGAGAGGCCCGGCACAGAAGTCGCGCAGGAAAGCCGAGCGCAGCACCAGGTGGACGGTGAAGGTGATCTCGTCGGCGCGGGCGATGAAGCGACGGCCCTGCGGCAGCTCGCGCAGCGCCGCCTCCGCCCTGGCCTCCCAGGGGTCGATCTCGGCGATCAGGCGCTCCAGCGTGGCGGGCTCGACCGCGTCCTCGAGGACGAAGAAGCCCTGCTCGCTCCATTGGCGGGCCTGCTCGGCGGAGATGCGCCGGTACGGGCCGCGCCTGGCCTCCCAGCGAAAGTCCTGGTTGAGTGGGTGGAGCTTCGGCGTCATACGGCCGCCACGATCAAGCCGCCGATCGGCGTGCTGCGGCCAGCCTCCCGGCCGAGCGACTCGAAGTTCTCCACCTCCAGCCCGCGGCCCTCGAAGAAGTCCAGCACCTGCTGGCGAGCGGGCGCGGCGGTCGAAATCCCGAAGTGCATGCTCTCGCCGTAGAACGACTTGAGGGCGTACTTCATGTAGGTCCCCATCACGGCGTAGGGCTTTCGGCCGAACACGAGTTCCCGGCTGAGGAAGTCGAAGGCGATCCGCGAGCCGGGCGCGAGTCCGGCGACTTCGGTCAGCGTCTTGGAGATCGCCGCGTCGTCGAGGTACATCGTTACGCCTTCCCAGAGGATGAAGGTGGGCAGTGCCGGGTCGAAGCCGTGCTCCTTCAGGGAATCCAGCCAGGACTGCTGGTTGAAGTCGGTCGGCGCGAACGTCACGTGGGAGTGTTCGGCGCCGGCCGCTCCCAGGGCCTGGACCTTGACCTGCTGCGTCGGCGGCTCGTCGACCTCGAAGATCCTCACGCCGGCGCCGGCCGGGCCGGCGCCCTCGGACAACGGACCGTAAGCCCGCGTGTCCCAACCGGCACCCAGGAAGACGAACTGACGGATCGGGCTGTTCGCTTCGGCCGCGGCCGCGATGGCCGTGTCGAAGAAGTGCGTGCGGTGGCTGATGAAGGTCATCAACGTCGACGGCCGCGGACCCGGAAAGGCGAAGAACGAGCCCCGGAAGCCGCTCCACCGCGCCGCGTTGGCCATCGGGTTCACCAGTATCCGCATGACCAGTGGCGACCACGCCGGCAGGTACGGCGCTATGCGCTCGGAGACGGCGTCCCGCCGGCTACCGATCAGGTGGAGCACCAGCCGGGTCATGTACGGCTCGTAGGCCGTGCCCGAGATGCCCCGCGGCATGTTGATGAAGCGGACCCTGAACGCGAACACCATCGAGCCGACCATCAGGAGCGGCGAGAAGACGGCGCACAGCAAGATGAAGGCGAGGGCTCTCACTGGATCCCTCAGGGTCGCGGTCCGGCCCGGCGAAGATCGGCCAACGTCAGTTCTTCAGCTCGATCGTGCGGCCCTTCAGAGGTTGCACCGGGCGAGCATTCATCGGATAGAGATCCGCGAAGGCGTCGATCTGGCTCTGGGAAACCGCGATCGACTCGGTCATCACGACCCAACTGACGATCTCAGAGCAGGGCGGCGTCGTCAGCGAACCGGGATAGCGGTAGTGGCTGCCTCCCTCCGGCAGCAATGCGCGCGGATCGAACGCCCCGAGCGCTCCTGGCGACTCTCCGGCGGCCGGAATCGCCTCCCAAATGCTCTGGATCGTCGGATCGGCTTCGGCCGCCTCCATGAACACCCCGATCACCGCCAGATCGCCCTCCGCGGCGGCATGCACGAAGTGGATGTCCATCGGGTAGGCGCTTCCCTCCACGATGTGCTCGCTGGGCAGGTGGAAGTGGAATTGCAACAGCGTGAACTCCCTTCCTTCCAGGCTGATGGCGCTTCCCTCCGCCATGTTGACCACGATGGTGTGGCCGTTGTCGACCACCTCGGCGTCTCCGGGCTGCCAGCGAATCTCGAGCTCGCTCTCGCCGCCGGCCGTTGCTCCGACGATGTCCACGGGCGACTGCCGCACGCCGTCGTCGCAGGCCGCGAAGGACGGGTCGAGGGAGCCCCACATGGCTGGGCCGGTGTCGGCTTCGTACGACCAGTGGAGTTCGTGGTCGCCGTCGCCTTCTTCGTGCTGAGCGTCCATCTCGGCGTCAGCGACGGCATCGTCGGCCTGGTCGGCCTGACATGCCGAAAGGGCAACGACGGCAAGAGCGGCAACGAAGGTCGCGAGGATGGTGCCGGGGATTCCGGATCGGGGCATGGAAGGTCCTCCTTCTTCGATGTGGTGTAGCGGAGAATGCGGTATCTACAGAGCCTACTTCGCGTTGCGTGACGATCGCCCAGCCGGTGGGCGATAATCGCCCGCGTCATGGGCGATTATCACCACGTCCTTCGCCTGGCGGCCAGACTCCTCGGAGGCGCCCTGGTTGCGTGTGATGGAGCTCGCCGATTCGGAGTCCACTCCGAACTGGAGCGACCGCCCGAACCGCGGACCCTCCCTACACTGCCACCGGCGTCAAGCTGAACACGCGTGCGTACCTCGTCGCCGTTTCCAGGTCGCCTCGACGCAGGGCCTGCCGTACGTCGTCGAGCCGGTACGCATCTTCCAGAGACAGGTGCGGCAACCATTCTTCCGGTTCTTCCAGCAGTTCGACATCGACTTCCGCGACGTAGCTCCCCTCGTGAACGAGCTTTGTCCTCTTGGTTCGCTTCATCTCAGCCCCCGCCGGAATCCGCCAGCTCCGCCGCGACCTCCTCGAAAGCCTCCAGCGCCGACCGCAGATCCTCCACGATTTCGGCCGCCAGCACTTCGGGCTCCGGCAGATTCTCAGCGTCTTCCAGAGACCGGTCCTTGACCCAGGACAGGTCGAGGTTCAGCTTGTCGCGCTCGGTCAGCTCGTCGTAGTCGTACGCCCGCCACCGTCCGTCCGGGTTCTCCTCGCTCCATGTCGGTTCGCGCTTGTGGCGTTCGCCCGGCCGGTAGCACGCAACGAACTCGTCCAAGTCGGAACGCCGGAGCGGCTTCATCTTCAGCGTGAAGTGCTTGTTGGTGCGGAGGTCGTAGACCCAGAGCCGCTCGGTCCAGGGCTTCTCCCGCGCCGGCTTGGAGTCGAAGAAGAGGACGTTCGCCTTGACGCCCTGGGCGTAGAAGATGCCCGTCGGTAGCCGCAGCAGCGTGTGGGCGTCGAACTGCTGGAGCAGCTTGCGGCGCACCGTTTCGCCCGCACCGCCCTCGAAGAGCACGTTGTCCGGCACGACGATGGCGCACCAGCCGGGCAGCTTGAGCAGCGTCTTCACGTGCTGGAGGAAGTTGAGCTGCTTGTTCTTCGTGCTGGTCCAGAAGTCCTGCCGCTCGTAGGAGTCGGACTCCGTTTCCAGTTCGCCCTCCTCGTTGACGATGCGGACCGTGCTCTTCTTCCCGAACGGCGGATTCGTCAGGACCATCGAGAAACGCTGGCCGGGATCGCTCGCGAGACTGTCCACGCCGGACTGAACCGGGCATGGGTCCGCGTCGATGCCGTGCAGGTAGAGATTCATGATGCAGAGCCGAGCCGTGGCGGGAACGATGTCCATTCCCTGGACGAACTCCCGGCGGAGATGGCGCTTCTGGTCCGGATCGAGCGTGCTTCCGTGCTCCCTCAGGACATGGTCGTGCGCCGCGAGCAGAAAGCCCCCCGTGCCGCAGGCGGGATCGCACACCGTGTCGTCAGGCCCCGGCTGCATGACGTCGACGATCGCCCGGATCACCTCGCGCGGCGTGAAGTACTGTCCCGCGCCCTTGGGGGACTCCTGCGCCGACTTCGCGAGCAGACCCTCGTAGACGTCGCCCTTCACGTCGGCGGCGAGCGAACTCCAGTCCTCCGGATCGATCAGATCGACAATGAGCCGCTTCAGCGTCGCCGGATTCTGAATCTGCGGCCGCGCCCGCCGGAAGATCTCCCCGAGCATGCCGCCCTGCCGCGGGAGCTCCGCGAGGATGTGCCGGTAGCGCGATTCCAGGTCGGTGCCGTCGCGCTCAAGCAGACTGGGCCAGTCCAGCCCGTCCGGGACGATCGGGGCGCTGTTCCACGGCGGCCGGGTCCGTTCGTGGGCCATCTTGAGGAAGAGCAGGAAGGTGATCTGCTCGGTGTACTCCATGTACGACAGGCCGTCGTCGCGCAGGAGGTGGGCGAAGCTCCACGCCTTGTTGACGATGCGCTGGGTGTGGTTGTCGGACATGGTGCGCCGGGCCAGTCCGCTCAGTAGTGATAGCGGGCCGCCAGGAAGTACACGCGGTCGGCGCTTACTTGGTAGACGAGCCGATGTTCCTTGTCGATCCGGCGGGACCACCGCCGCGCCAAATCCCCGCGCAGCGGCTCCGGCTTCCCGACGCCCTCAAACGGGTCGCGAACCGTGGACTCCACGAGTTTGAGGATGCGCAACGCCTGTTTGCGGTCCGTCCGTGTCCAGAAGGTCAGATCCTTGACGAAATGTGGATCGAGCACCGCCTCCCGGCGCTGCGCTGCCGTCACTCTTCCTCAAGGCCAAACTGGCGCCGGAGCTCCTCGACCTCCATGACGACCCCCTCGCCAGCGTCGGCACGAGTCATCGCCTCCCGGAGCTTCTCCGCGTTCTTCGGCGAGCGAAGCAGGTACTCCGTCTCGGCCCACGAACCCAAATCCCCCGCCGCGACGAGTGCGACGTCCTCCTTGCCGCGCCGCCGGATGTACACCGGCTCCCGCGTGTCAGTCACCTGGTCCATCAGCGAGGCCAAGTTCTGCTTGGCGCCGGTGTAGGTCGTTTCCCTGATCATGGTCCTGCTTCCTCCCGCCGAGATCGATGGGCGGCAACGGTTCTGCCAGCCGAAGTGTACGCGAACCGTGTGCGGTCCCGCACCCGGACGTACCGTCTCTGCGATTCGTCCGGGGTGTGCCCCGCTGCTTCAGGAGCGAAGGAGGTCGCCCTCGACGAGGCGTTTGCCGAGAGTCTCCCCGTCGGTCATGAACAGTCTCTCGGCTTCCTCGTTCCAACAGTCCGTCTCCTCGATGCGCTCCCTGAGCTCCGCCATTCCGTCCAGCCCCTGCGTCAGGCTGTGCAAGGCGCTCGATGCGCCGCCCCAACAACTCGGCACCCGCATCGAGCCTCACCCTACTTCCTTGTGGTCTCTCCTCTAGCAAGGTCCGCGGCATTACCCGAGGCCCGCACTTTGCCACCATAGGGGCGCTACAGATAGGACAGATGCCGCGAGCTCCGGCCAGCGGCGTACTTCGTTGGCCGTTCAGTAGCGCGTACTGCATGGCAACACCGCAATGCGGGTCAAGGGACTATCCACCGTGCCATCTCAGGGCGCCGAAACGGCCGCTGGACCTCAACGGCTTCAACGGCGGCTAGAGAGTTCCCGATCACGCATTCGTGTGAGGCGTCTGCGATCCAGACGTTCAGATCCTTGACCATTTCCGAGGAGACTGGTCTCAGGGCGCGCCCAACAGCCTTGGGCAGCCACAAGAAAGCCCTGTAGGGTGAAAGCGGATAGTACAGGACAGTCTTCGTGGGCGCGGAGTCGTCTAGCGGTGCGAGGAGATTGATGATCGGCTGGTCCCCAGAAACGAAGGCGCGGTCGGTGTCGTTCTGGAGGACGATGCCTCGGTGGCCGGACCTCTGGGAGTAGAGGAGGCCTCCCATGGTCTCACCGTGAATGTGGGCGAGCACCTGCTCGACGCCTTTGGCGAACGACCCTGCATCCGGCAGGGAGATCTCCACGGCTTGGCTAATGCCCTCTCTCGCCGTTCTGGTGCGAAGGAACTGGATACCGAGGAAAAGGAAGAAATCCTCCGCCTCCTCTGAATCGAGGACCGTGACGTTACCGCGTCTCAACTCTTCCAGGACAGTGGTCGCGCGATTCTCGATCCGACTGAGGTAGTGCTCCCCTACGGTCGTTCCGGTCCGCCGCACCTGTTCTTTGGTGGACGCGGAGGCAAGAGGGAGCTTGTCGACACAGACCTCGAGGCGAGAGAACGAAACGTAGGCGTACAGGATGTTCTTGGCATGGGCTCTGACATGCGGATCGGCGAACGACCGTTCCACGTATTGGCCGAGGAAGCGTATTGCACGCTCGGTCAGCAGAGGCATCCGGTAGAAGTCCCGCTTCGCGAGCAGGTTCGCCGGATTCGTGGGCAGTGTGTTCACGACCCCGTGCCGTGAGAAGAACACCTGGCCGTTCGCTGTCCCCCAGTTCTGCAAGTAGGATCTCGGAACATGGTGGTGTTTCCTAGCGATCGACTGGCGTCTTTCGGGTTTCGTCATGGTCGGACCTCACCTCACTCGGTACGAGCGCGAAGCGCACCATTGGGCTCACAAGGCTCGCCGAAACTGTGACCCGTGGTGGGAGAACGAGACGGCTTGGCATCGCGAATGGAAGAGTCACTTCCCGGAAGAGTGCCGGGAGGTGTCCCACACTGCACCCGACGGTGAAGTCCATCGCGCCGACATCAAGACGCCGACCGGGATAGTGATCGAAGTGCAACACTCCACAATGACGGACGAGGAGAGGGAGTCCCGCGAGAAGTTCTACGAGAATCTCATTTGGATCGTCGACGGCAGGTCGTTTCGGAAGAACTTCTACCTTGGGTGGATGTTGCCCGACCCGGCCGCGCCCGGGTTCGAGGACATCGTTTGGTTTCAGCAGCCGAGACGGGCGTTTCGGGGTCAGGTCGATTCGACAAACAGCATTTCACCTTTCTGGCGGATTTCGGCGGAACGAGGGCACTACCCGGGTCTCACCAGGGAGAACCTCGGCTTGGTGACCGGACTCGTGGAGTTTCACGACGGAGAAGGCATACGGGATCAGGTCCTGGCCGACTACATGGGTCATCAGCAGTTCGACTGGGTCCGACCCAGACGAGCGTGGTTCGACGCCGAGTGCCCGGTCTACATCGATTTCGGTGAAGAGCTACTCTACGAGCTCGTGGATTACGACGAGAGCATCGACGCATGCGTTCGTCTCGTTTCGAAGAGGAAGCTGATCCACGATGCCATGGTCGAAGATCGCGCCGAGGATATCGCCACGCGCTTCTACCCGATGGCTTGAGCGTCACGCAACAGGCTTGCTGTCGTGACCATGACGGTGGTCAGTGACGAGCTTCCGCCGGCGCCATCCCCGCCTCGCGTTCGGCGCGAATGCGCTCGAGAAGCACGGAAGCAGTTTCGTCGGCCGGATCCTGCGGAACGAGGCGGCCCTCGAAGGCACGCTTGAGGACGGACTGGCGAAGGGAAGCGGCTTTGGCAGACGCGTTGCCCATCTCCATCGTCGTTCGCTCCACGTTTGCCAGTTCATGAGCCACGCGGGCCACAATCTGCTCTTGCTCCCAAACAGGTGGCACCGGGACCGGCAGCGACCGGAGTACAGTCTGGTTGATCGAGGCCAGATTCACGCTCTGAGTCGCCCTCCGAAAGAACCACTCCCGCCCAGACGAGTTGCCGTAGTGAGAGAGAAAGTCGGGGGAGTAGTCCCGCAGGAACGGGCGCACGCGAAAGACGTGATTCTGGTGTAGGCATTCCTGGATCTCGCCCCGCCAGACGCAGCCTCGCCCAAGCTTGTCGCGATCCCCACCTTCATTGAACAGCACATCGCCAGATCGGAGGGAGTAGCGGCGGATTTCGTTCTCCGAGGCAGGGATCGTCTTGATCTCAGTCAGGTCGAGACCGCCTCGCTGGACATTGGCTACTCGAAGATAGGGAACAGGCCGGCGAGCCGCGACACGCTTCCTTCCGCCCTTCGTGATACCGCTGCCGACATCGCCCATCTGGTCGACCGTCGCCCAGCACCACCCTTCCGGCAGCTCCGGCAGCGCCCTCGTGTCCGGCGCAACCGGCTCTTTGTACTTCGACTTCCAGTTCCCCGGCGGCTTGCGGCCCCTGTCCACGAACTTCGCGAGTTGCTCCTGCTCCCAGCGTTTCCGGCGCTCGGCGAGACTGCGTCGAAGCAATTCTTCGCCCGTCTCGTCGGGCGGATTCTCGTTGCGCCACCGGGCCGTAAGCCTGCCCTCGATTGCGGCCTTGAGCACGGATGCCCGATAGCGTTCCACGCTGGCCTCGGCGCGCTTGAGCCCGTCGATGCCGTCGTCCAGCCGGGCGAAGAGCGCTTCAATTCGGGCGACGATGCGGTGTTGCTCGGGCAGAGGCGCAAGGGGAAACGGCACCGCCTTGATCACCGTCTGGCTGATGTTGGATTGAGTGCCGCCTTTCCCAAGACCTGCCAGGTCACCTCGAATGCTCCGCAGGTACCAGAACAGGTAGCTATGCGGCACGAGTCCGGGACGTGCATGGGCGATGGCCTGGTTGGTCGTCAATGGAATGGTCGCAACACCGAGCTTTCCTATAGATCCGTACATCGCGACCAAGACTGCGCCGGGAGTCACCCACTTGGCCGAGCTGTTCTCCAGACCCGCTTCAGAGATGGAGGCGTGAGTACTGCTCAGCAGACCATCA
Organism: Candidatus Multivorans sp.; assembly: GCA_965220845.1. Lineage (GTDB taxonomy): Bacteria > Acidobacteriota > Thermoanaerobaculia > Multivoradales > Multivoraceae > Multivorans. Next base: position 1,643,827 of record CBDCRA010000004.1, on the reverse strand, counting down.
TTCAGATCCCCGATGACAGCCCAAGGGATTCCCCCGTCGTAGTACTCGGCTGCCGACTTCGTTGGCGTACCGCCACTTCCCCATCGAAAAGTCTCACCGAGAGTTGTCCAAACCCACCCCTCCGGAAGTTCCCTCAAGCCGCCAGCCTCTCATTCAACTCGGCAAGCACCGAGTCCAGCTCCTCGCCGAACACCCCGTAAACAGCACCAAGCCCGCCCATCTGGCCGAAGGGCGCGTACTCGAAGTCGTTCCGCTCGATCGCGAGGCTCTTCGCGATGTGGTCCTTGATCGCATCCAGCCACCGCCGTTGCTCCACGGTGAAGGTCTGCCCGCCGCGCTCCTTCTCCGCCAGCCACTCCTCGTAGCGATCCTCCACCTGGTCGGCCATCGGGACGAGCGGTTCAGCCGGACGGATGGCGTGCTTGACGATGGCCACCAGGTCGACCAGAGCGTCTCCGCCTCGCCCTTCCACGTTCTCCGGCTCCGTGGCCCGGTACAGGAGCCACAGCCCTCTGGCGGGGTCTTGCAGTCCGACGGGCGGGTTGCGCAACCCGTCCCGGAGCTCCTTGACGTGGCGGTACCTGAGGCCCGCTCGGTAGGGGCGGCTATACAGAATCCGTAGCGCCTCGATGCTGTCGCGATTGTCTTCGAGGAACCGCTTGAAATCGTCCAGCCGGGAACGTGCTCCCTCGACCGCGGTTCCGTCGAAACCGGCGCCCACCAGTTCGTCGAGAGTGATCTCGTCGATGACCTGAAAGAGGCTGCGGCCGATCTCGACGAGTACCCGCCGGAGCCCGGGTCTCGTGAACGGCCTGAGAGCTTCCGTCATCCGTTGCCGCTCGACGGCTTCGAGTTGCTCCGATGTCGGAGTCGCGTCAGCCGCCAGCATGTACTCGCGGACCGCCGCCTCGTGACTCGCGTCGGGGTCGATGCTGTGCAGAAGCCCGCCGGTCAGCGCGGCCAATGTCGTTCCGTCCGCTTCCGCGGCGATCCGGGACCGCTGCGCCTCGTCGACCTGCCTCCCCAGACGCGCCAGACGCGAAGCCAGACTCGACACCAGATCGGCGTCCACCCGCCCCTGGGCTGCCATCTGGAACAGCTTCTCGGTGCTGACGGAGGGCTTTCGCTCCAGCGGTTTCGACTCCGTCTTGTCGTTCGTGCACACGCCGACGGCATCGACGATCACGAAGTGCGTCTTCGCCCGGGCGTCGGGCGTCACGCCCAGGAGGTCGTCGCTCTCGATCACGCGTACGCCGCGCCCCTTCATCTGCTCGAAGTACGAGGCCGAGTTCACGTTGCGCATGAAGAGCAGGCATTCGAGGGGCTTCACGTCCGTCCCCGTCGCGATCATGTCCACCGTGACGGCGATGCGCGGGTTGTAGGAGTTGCGGAAGCTGCACAGCAGGTCCTCGGGCTTCGCCCCGGTCGTCTTCGACGTGATCTTCTGGCAGAAGTCGTTGCCCTTGCCGAACTCCTCCTTGAGGATCTTCACGATGTCGTCGGCATGGCTGTCCTGCTTGGCGAAGACGAGAGTCTTGGGCACTTCCGTTCGGCCCGGGAAGATCTCCGTGAACAGGCGTTCGTGGAACGTGCTGGCGACGAGCCTGATCTGGTCCGGCGCCACCACGTCGCGGTCGAGCTGCTTCGCGCCGTAGGTGAGGTCGTCCTCCATCTCGGCCAAGGTCACCTTGCGCGTGCGGCGGTCGCGCCGGGGGATGTAGCGTCCCGCCTGCACCCTGCTTCCCTCCTCCGAGACCTTGGTCCTGATGCGGTAGACCTCGTAGCCGACGTTGATCCCGTCCGCGACCGCCTTCGTGTGCGAGTAGTCCTGCACGATGTTGTTGTTGAAGAAGCCGATGGTCTGCGGACTCGGCGTGGCGGTCAGGCCGATCAGGAACGCGTCGAAGTACTCGACGACCTGCCGCCACACGTTGTAGATCGACCGGTGGCACTCATCGATGACGATGAAGTCGAACATCTCGATGGGGAGCTCCGGTGCGTACTCGACCGGAACGGGCTCCCCGCCGGTCACCCGGCCGGACTCGAACATCGACTCCTCTTCGTTCGCCGGGTCGTACTCCGGGTCGCCCTTCAGGATGGAGTAGAGCCGTTGAATGGTCGTGATCACCACCTTGCTGGCCGGGTCGATCGCGTTGCCCTTCAGCCGCTGTACCACGAACTCATCGGCGAAGCTGTAACCCGACGAAGAATCCTGGAACTGCTTGAACTCGTTCAGCGTCTGCTTCCCGAGGTTGTTCCGGTCGACCAGGAACAGGATGCGCTTCGCCTTCGCGTGCTTGATCAGGCGGTAGCAGGCCGAGACTGCCGTGTAGGTCTTGCCGCTGCCGGTGGCCATCTGGATGAGGGACCGAGGACGGCCGTGCGCGAGCGAACGCTCCAGGTTGCGAATCGCCGCGTGCTGCACGGGCCAGAGGCGGCCTTGCTCCAGTTCCGGCAGCCGGCGGAGCATGCCGCGCAGTTGCTCGGGTTCGAGACCCTGCAAGCGGAGCAACTCCTCCGGCCCGTGAAACGTGAACGTCTCCCGGCTGCGGGCGTTGGGATCGAGACCGTTGGTGAACTGGGTCACCTCGCCCGTCGCCTCGTAGGCGAACGGAAGAGGTCGGCTCCAGGCGGGAACCCACTGATGCAGTCCTTCGGTGTACTGCTTCGACTGAAGGATGACTCCCTGGAGCGTGTGTCCCGCGGGTTTCGCCTCGACGACCCCTATCGCCTTGCCGTCGGCATACAGGAGGTAGTCGGCGAACCCGCTCCTGGGCTCGCCGTCTTCCCGCCACGTCAGCGGGTACTCCCTGACAGCTACGCCAACGCTCGCGTGGATGTCCATGTCCCGGTAGTCCTGGACCCGCCAGCCCGCGGCGGCGAGTTGGCGATCGATCTTCTCGCGGGCGCGCTGTTCGGGGGTCAGGGGCATTCGTTCGGAGACGGCCGCCGAGCGACCGGATACCTGCGTGCCCGACGGGTGCTTGCAGAGATCTGCCGGATCGGTGAGCGACCTGAAGGGAATCGCCGCATGGTACAAGCCCGTCTCCCGGGCGCGCCTGGAGCTGGCGCGGTCAATCCCTGGCAGGCGTCGTGAGGTCGAAATCCCCCAGGCGTTCACCCGTCCTGTCGATGGAGTCCCAGTGCGCGGCCGACGCGTCGTAGAACGCCCCGATTCCCTCAAGGACGCGGCCGACCCACGGGAACTCGACGGCGAGCCGAGCTGCCCGTTGCCGGTACCGGTCCGCCAACTCGCTTTCCTCCGAATCGCCCGGAAAACGCATGGACACGCCACGCGCTTCGTTCGCGCCACTCTGGAAACCCTCCAGGAGGTGCTCCGAACGGATCGTCTCCATGACCTCGCAGACCGGTCGGCACGGCCAGGAACCGTCGTCCCCGGTCGGGCCCTTCGACAGGAGCTTCCCGACCGAGAAGTCCGTGCCCCACTCGCGACCGTAGTCCCTGCCCAGACGCCGGACTTCGTCGATCCAGTCCCGAAGCTCCTCAGAGCGGATCTCCCGGCCATGCGTACCCGGGATCCGATCGAACCCGGAGAGCACCCCGTAAGCAGAGGAACGGAGCGATGAAAGCTGTTGGGAGTCCTTTACGGGCCAACCCTCAGGGTCATCCCGGCCGTCGCGCCGTTCGAAGAGAATGGAGACGAACCGCACGAAGTCTCTCGGCGACTCCGCCAACCGGCGCCGGAGGTTCGGGATGCCGTAGTCGCCGTCCCTGAGAGCTTTGAAGAACGCGAACTCCAGGTAGGCCATCTCGTCGCGGGACACACCGGTCCGGTCGTTCAGAGACCTGATTGCCTGCTCCCAGTAGTACGCATCTATCTCAAGGTCGCCATCTTCCAAGCCGCTGCCCGCAGCAATCCTCATCAGGAGATCGCTCAGCCGCGACGCCTCGACCGAGTCCGGCCAGAGGGACAGCGCGAAGAAAGCGGCGCGAGGGCGTTCGGCCGCGAGCAAGCGCTCCAGAACTTCGGATCGCTCGTCCTCGGAGAACTCTCGGCCGCGGTGAGGCCGCACCTCTCGCCAGTACGCCCCAGCGATGGCGGCCCCCTGCTTGTCGACCGCACGCCAGGTCCGTTCCTCGAACGGCGCCCACTTCAGCAGGAAGACCGCCCGGTCCGCCGTTAGCACGTCCGCAACGCTCAAGAGTAGCTGCTCCCTCGCGTCAACCTGCACACCGAACAAGAAGCCGCTTACGAACCCGCCGAGCTTGTCGGCCTCGATGTCCAGCTCGGCCGGCAGGTCGCCCGACAAGCTGGTCCGGAGGGTCTCCACCCTGTCGCGCCGACAGGGTGTGGACCGCGCAACGTGCCGCCCCACCACCTCGGCGGCCTCGCTCCCGGGAAGCAGACCGAGCGCGGCGGAAAGACCGCCGCTATCGAGTATCTCCCGCATCGCCTCGGTGCGCCGTTCCTCGATGCGCTCCTCCCCTCGTCGCGAGTCCCGGGTCTCGCCGGCCTCTTCGGGCCACTCCTCGATCCAGTGTCGGGCGAACATCCAGACGTGGCGCGCGACCGGGTCGGTCGGTAGGAGCCGCTCGTACATCCTTCTCGCCCGTTCCCGAACCTCGGCGTCCACCTTGACGAATGGCCCGCGAACAGCGAAGGCGAAACGGCGAAGCCGTTCGCGAAAGTCAGACTGTTCCAGGGAGTCGGGCCGACCCGCCAGCCAGCCCTCAACCAGGGACCAGACCCGTGCCCGTTCCGGCTCGGGCATGACGCCGAGGTTCTCGACCAGATCGGCCAGTCTTGAAGCGTCGTAGCCGGTCGGCCAGTCGAGTGCCTGTTCGAGCGCCGCGCGGTTGAACTCTTGCCACTCTCCGGCGGAGACCGGCTGCCCGGCGCCCGCCGCGTCGCCGCGCCACGCCGGCCGGCGATTGCCGGAAGGAACCCGCGGGCCCGGCGCAAGCTGCTTCATGCAGACATGCCACCCGACCTCCGGAACTCGGCCGCAGAGCAACCGAAGAGCCTGAACCCTTTGCTCCAGCGTTGCCGCGGTCTGAGGCATCCAGGAACGAAAGATGCGCTCCAGGCTGCCGACGGGCCTGTTGACGGCGCGGTTGTCGGACGCTGGCGTGGACAGGCCCGCGAGCGCCAGAACCACCCGGGCGAGGTGCGCGGGATTCCACGCAAGGCACTCCAGCGCCCACAGCAGGCCGACGCCCGAAGGCCGGTTGAAGATCGTGGCTTCCACCGGCTTCAGCAGTTCACGAACGGCCGATTCCGGGAGGTCGAGATCATCTTCGAGAGCACTCAGGAACTCGTCGGGTGCCGCTTCCGCGAGCATCGGGAGATCCTGGTCGTACGACTCAAGCACCTCCCCGGTCAATGGAGCTTCGCCTCCGTCAGATCTGAGGAGCCGCCTGACCAAGGCCGCGACCTCGCCTTCCACGTCGATTCCGAGTCGGTGCCGAAACAGGTCGTTGCCATGCACCGACAGCAGAACGAGGGTCTCGCCGACGCCGATGCGCAGCGCCTTCGAGTGATTGCGGACCTTGCCATGGAGATTCGCCATCCATCGCTGCTCGCGCGGCAACTCCAGTGCCGGGTCCGTTTCCGCCAAGACTCTCTCGGCGAGCGCCAGGAAACGGCGAAGATCCGCCGACGTCACGTACCGGCCGATGGCGAACAGCCCGTCGAACTTGGACACCACGCCCCGGTGCTGACCGACCGACCAGACCGGGCTGTCGTCGGAGCCGAGCAACGCCGCGACGTCTTCTTCAATCCGATCGGACGGCCGGCCCGCGAGCGCCTGCAGGACTTCCCGATCCGCCCTCGACTCCCCATTCCAGGCGCCGACCAGTGTCAGCGGAACCAGCTGCCGCGCGGCCTCCGGCTTCTCGGCCCACCACGGCTCTCGAATCGCATCGAGTCTCGAGAGACGCCGCCTCAGAACGGTCAATGAACGCCCCGACTCACGTGCAAGGCGGTCGATCTCGTCTCGCTCCAGGCCCATCGCCCTCAGACCGTCTCTGAACGTCGTATGGCGAAGGAGACCCAGTGAAGGGTCTGCCTCCCGGCCGACCGCGTTTCTTGGGCGCACGAGGATGCAGTGCCTCCGCCGGTGAAGGGCAGCGAGTTCGCGCTCCGCCTCCTTGCCGGCCACGATCGGAATGAACCGCGACGTCGACGGCGCGAGAGTTCGAACCGTCCGCGCCGAGTTGACGACGACTGCACGATCCGTGAAGTCCGCGGGCAGACCTTCGTCGCGGAACATGCACGCCAGGAATGCGAGCGCTTCCTCCTTGGAATCCGCGGCAACGTAGAGAGGCCTGTCCGGCGGGTCGCTCCCCAACCATGAGACGATCCTGCCCCGGTGCTCGGAGACCGCCGGGGCGAAGAGATCCGCCGTCATCGGCGGCGCGCTGGCTTCCGACCATTCCCGCCAAGCACGGTCCAGCGTCATGCAGTCGCCCAAGGACGGCAGGCCGAGCTCCTCGGCCATCCAGACTTGGCCCTCGATGGACTCCTCGATCCACTGCGCCAGATCGCTGGCATCCAGGGCCCGTACGTCCTTCCAGCGGCCCTCTGCCCTACGCGCCTCTTCCCAGTCGCGCTTCTTCCGCCACTCGCGTGACGACACGAAGACGAACGTCGTTTCGTACCGGACCTCCTTAGGCAAGTCCGCTCGGGGTCCCTGGTAGTCCCGATTCGCCTTAGGTCCCGGATCCTTGGCGGTGCTGAGCTCCCAACCGGATCTGCCCTCCGGAATTCAGTGCGTTGCGCTGCCAGCTTTCACCCAACCGTCCCACCCTGGCCGCTGCGCGTCTCCATCACCCGGGAAGTCCGCGCGCCGGAGTTCGCTGCCGGTCGAGCGGATCAGCCTCCGCACCAGGACCGGCAATCGGCTGCGCGCCTCGTCGCCCTTGTCAGCCCATTCGTGGATCTGGGCCGCGGTGATCTTCAGGAAGGGCGGCACGTAGCTCCGGACGGCGATCTTCCGTTCCTCCTCTCGGCGGCGCTCCGCCAGCGAGTCCTCCTGGAGCCTCACCAACTCGTCCGCATCGGCGCCGAAGGAGTTCCCGCAGGAGGGGGTGTTCTCTTCGAGTTCACGAACCCGGCGACTTGCTCCGTCGCCCGCCGAACAGGAGATCCCGATGGCTGAGAAGCTACTCGCAGAAGAGCGAGCGTTCTACGAAGAACACTTCGAGGAGTACCGGCGGAAGTACGCCGGGCGCCACCTCTTGATCCACGGTTCCAGGTTGATCGGTGACTACGAGGACGAGATGGACGCCTGCTACGAGGGCTACCGGCAGGTGTGGCGGACAGGCACGGAAGACCACGGCTACCTGGTCCTGAAGGCCGGCGAGCCAGCCGTGAAGACGGTGGCGATGGTGTCGCCTACCCTCATCGGGAGGATGCGGGCCGCCACAGGCTGAACCTCAACTCCGGGAGGACTTGGTACCGAACGTCGAGGCAGGGGCGCGGCACCTGGTTCGAGGGGAAACCGACGAATCCGGCGGGCAGCAGGATGGCGGAAAAGGCCGGTTGACGGACTCGATGCCGCAGACTAGTGTGGCGTCTAGTCTGTTGATGGGGAGCGCCGATGGACAACGTATGGCAAGTACAGGATGCGAAGGCCCGCTTCAGCGAGTTCCTCGAGACGAGCGTGGCGGAAGGACCTCAGGTCGTCACGAAGCGCGGCGTGCCAACCGCTGTCCTGGTGCCGATCGATCAGTGGCGGAGGCTCTCGAGGGCGTCCAAGCCCGATCTCAAGGCGCTCCTTCTGGCGCCCAAACCGAGAACTGAGGAACTGGCCCTGCCCCGACGCGACTTCCGCTATCGCGAAGCGCCTCGACTCGAGTAGGGGATGTACCTCCTCGACACGAACGTCGTCTCGGAGTTGCGTCGCAACCGGCCGCATCCCGCGGTCCTGGAGTGGCTCCAAAACGTCCCGGCGGAACGACTCCACCTGTCCGCGGTGACCGTGGGTGAGATTCAGGGGGGAATCGAGAAGACTCGTGCTCAAGACCCCACAAAGGCCCAAGTACTGGAGAAGTGGCTCGATCAGGTCATGGAGGCGTATCCCATCCTGTCTCTGGACGGCCCGATCTTCCGCGAGTGGGGACGGCTGATGCACCGTCAGTCGGTCGCCCTGTCCCAGGATGCGATGATCGCCGCCGTTGCCAGGATTCACCGACTGACCGTCGTCACCCGCAACGTTCGCGACTTCAAGCGTCTGGGCATGGAGCCGTTGGACCCGTTCATGCCGGCACCCTGATGGCTACCCCTGCTGCTCGATCCACCAGTCGATGTGCTCCTCCAGCACGACCATCGGCATGGCGCCGCTGCCGATGACGGCGGCGTGGAAGGCCTTGATGTCGAAGCGGTCGCCGAGCGCTTCCTCGGCGTTCTGACGCAACCGGGAAATCTCCAGGTTGCCGATGCGGTAGGCGAGGGCCTGGCCGTGGATGTCGGCTGAGTAGCGCAGGAGCTCCGTGGCGACCTCGACGTCGGAGTAGACGACGCGGGCGCTCATGTACTCGCGGGCGCGCTCGAGGTCCCAGCCGAAGTAGTTCATGCCGGTGTCGAGCACCAGGCGGCAGGAGATGAACATCTCCATGACGAGGCGGCCGTAGAGGTCGTAGGGGTCCTCGTAGAGGCCCATCTCCTTGGCGAGGTTGGCGGCGTACTCGGCCCAGCCCTCGGTGAAGGCGCCGTAGCCGATCGTCTCGCGGCGGAAGCGGGGCAGGTCCTCGCGCTCGTTCGCCAGCGCGAGCTGGAAGTGGTGCCCGGGAATCAGCTCGTGGTAGATCAGCCCCTGGGCCGAGAACAGGGAGCGGTTCTCCAGGTCCGAACCGTTGTAGCGGTACTCGCCGCGGGGGTTGGCGGCGGTCGGCAGCTGGTAGACGCCGAAGGTCATCGTCGCCTCGGAGGTCGGGTCGAGCCGGCGGACGCCGTAGGGCGCCTCCGGCAGGACGTCGAAGTAGTCGGCGACGTGGGGCTCGATCTTCTCGATGTAGCCCATGTAGCGCTCCTCGACCTCCTCGGGCGACGCGGCGATGAAGCGCGGGTCGGCGCGGACCTGGTCGAGGAACTCCTTCATCGCGGTCTCTTCGGAGCTGGGCTCGAAGCCGATCTCGTCTCGCAGCGCCGCCAGCGCCGCTTCGATTCGCGCGACCTCGTCGAGGCCAAGCTGGTGGATCTCTTCGGGTGTGAGGTCGGTCGTCGTGTGCATCCGGACCCGGTGGACGTAGAGCTCGCGGCCGCCGGGCACCTCAGATAGCCCGACCTGCTCGGGCGCCGCCTCCAGGTAGTCGTCGCCGAGCTCAGCGATCAGGCGGCCGAACTGCGGGTCGATTCCGGCCTCGACCGCCTCGCGGACCCGGGCCAGGAAGTCGTCGGCCCCGTCGCCGGCGCGGTCGGCGGCCGGCACGAACAGCTCGTCGAGCCGACCCTGGTAGCCCTCGAACATCCCGGCCACCGCCGGGACCTGGGCCTTCGGCAGATGGATGCCGCGTTCCTTCTGGCCCGCCACCTTGTCGGCGAGTTGTCCGATCCCCTGGGCGTACTCGTCGAGCAGGTGGAGGTAGTGGGCGCGATCCTCGCCGGTTCCGACCGGAGCGGCGCCGAGCACCTGGTGGAGGATGTTCAGGCTGAAGCCGCCGGCCGCGTAGGGCGTGATGTTGAAGTCCGCCCAGTAGTGCTTCGGCGCCTCGACCAGCATGCCGAGGTTCCAGCGCAGCAGCCTGAGGGAGATCCAGTCCTCGTGGTCGATCGCTTCCTCGTCGACCCCGGCCAGCCGGTCGAGCAGGTCCCGGGCGAAGGCCGCGTCCGCCTCGGCGGCTTCGAGCGTCCAGTCCGGGAAGCTCTCCACCTTCTCCCCGCGGCGGAACTTGAGGTAGGGATCGCGGGCGGCGACGAAGTCCACGTACTCGTTGCCGGCGGCGGCGATGAGGTCGGCGTCGGCGGACCCGTCGCGGGAGATCTCGGCGCTGCAGGCGAGGAGGGGAAGGGCGAAGAGTGCGGCCAGGGGCGCTAGGAGTCTCATGATCGCCACAACCTAGCGGAAGATCGGTCGCCGCTTCGCGGCGCGCACTGCTGGCCGCCTTCGGCGGCAGCGGGTCGGAAGACCCGCGCACCCAGCCGGCGGGGACGCCGGCGCACCCAGTCTCAGACGCGCAGGTTTCTGACGTAGAGCACCGGCACGACGACGAGGTTCAGGAACGTCGACGTCAGCAGGCCGCCGAGGATGACCTGGGCCATCGGACTCAGGATCTCGTTGCCCGGCTCGCCGGCGGCGAGCACCAGGGGCACCAGCGCGAGTCCGGCAGTCAACGCGGTCATCAGGATGGGCGGCATGCGCTCCTCCGACCCGCGCCGGACGGCGGCTTCCAGCGACAGTCCCTCGCGGAGCAGGCGGCGGTAGTTGCTGACCAGCAGAACGCCGTTGCGCGTCGCGATCCCGAACAGCGTGACGAAGCCGACCACGGTCGCGAGCGACAGGACGCCGCCGCCCAGAGCCACCGCGACGACTCCGCCCACCAGGGCCAGCGGCACGTTGACGAGCATCGCCAGGGTGTCCCGGTGGCTGCCGAACTCCACATAGAGCAGGCCGTACATTCCGGCCAGGATGAGCGCGATCAGGAGGCCCATCGTCGAGAAGCGCCGGCCGGCCTCCTCGAACTGCCCGCCGAAGGTCACGAAGTAGCCGGAGGGCAGGTCGACCTCGGCATCGACTGCGGCCTGTGCGCGCTCCACTGTGCCCACGAGGTCCGCGCCGGCGACGTTCGCCGTGACCATCGCCACCCGCTGGGCGTTCTCCCTCCGGATCAGGGACGGACCCAGGGCATGGCGCACGCTGCCCACCGCGCCCAGGCGCACGAGATCGCCGGCCGGGGTCGACACCGGAAGGGCCGCGACCCGGTCCGGTTCGGCCCGGAGACCTGGCGGCAGGCGCACCGCGATGTCGGACGCCAGCCCTTCCTCCACGATCTCGCCGACGACGACGCCCTGGAACAGCGCTTCCACCGCCTCCCCGAGGTCGGCCAGACTCAACCCGTACCGGGCCATCGCCGCACGATCGAAGTCGACGACGAGTTGCGGCACCGGCGACTGCTCCTGGTTCGACAGGTCGACGATGCCGGGCACTTCCCCGAGAACCTGCTCGATCCGCGCCGCGAGCGACCGCAGCACCGCGAGATCGGGGCCGAAGACCTTCACCGCGAGGTTCGTTCTGGAGCCCGAGATCATGTGGTCGATCCGGTGGCTGATCGGCTGCCCGAAGGAGACCGTGGCGCCCGGAATCGCCGCCACGGCAAGGCGCATCTCCGCCACGAGTTCGTCCTTGGAGCGGCCGTCTTCCAGCCGGGCGAGCACGACCTCCAGCTCCGAAGCGTTCACGCCCTGCACATGCTCGTCCTTCTCCGCCCGACCGGTGCGCCGGCTCGTCGAGACGACTTCGGGGAAGGCGAGGAGCGCCTCTTCGACCTGGCTTCCCAGCCGATCGCTCTCCGCGAGCGGGATGCCGGGTGCGCTGACCACCGACACGGTGAGCGACCCCTCGTTGAACGGCGGGAGGAAGCTGCGCCCCAGCCCGGGCAGAAGTGCAAGCGCGAGGACCACGAGAACGGCCGACGACGAGAGCACCGCCCAGCGATGCGAGAGGCACCAGTCGAGAGTCGGCGTGTACGCCCACTGGAAGGCGCGCAGAAGCCACGGCCCGCGGGTCCGAAGCGCCCGCGCCCGACCGAGGAACAGGAGCGCCAGCACCGGCGTGACGGTCAGCGCCACGACCAGCGAGGCCGAGAGCGCCGCGATGAAGGCGAGGCCGAGCGGCCTCAGCAGCCGGCCCTCCAGGCCCGGCAGGAAGAAGATCGGAACGAACACCAGGACGACGATCAGCGTGGCGAGGAGGATCGGACTCAGCACCTCCTTCGTCGCGGCCGCGACCACTTCTTCGGCTGGCCGGCGATCGTCCTCCGGCAGCCGTCGCTCGTCCCTCATCCGGCGGAAGATGTTCTCGATCGCGATGATCGCGTCGTCCACGAGCAGGCCGATGGCGATCGACAGGCCGCCGAGGGTCATCGTGTCGATCTGCAGCCCGAAGGCCGAGATGACCAGGATCCCGGTGACCAGGGACAGCGGGATCGCGAACGCCGAGATGAACGTGGTGCGGACGCTGCCGAGGAAGAGCGCCAGGATGACGATGACGAGGATCGCTCCGTCGCGAAGCGCCTCGGAGACGTTGCCGATCGCCACCTCGATGAAGTCGGCCTGGCGGAAGTTCTCGCTCTCGAGGGTGACGCCTTCGGGGAGTGTCGGCTGCAGCCGCGCGAGGGTCTCGTCGATCGCCGCGGTCAGATCGAGCGTGTTCGCCCCTGGCTGCTTCTGCACCGACAGGATGACCGCGGGGCGGTTGCGGTAGGAGCCGGTGCCGCGAACCGGCGCGGGCCCCCATTCGACGCTTGCCACGTCGCCGACCCGCAGCGGGATCCCGCCGTCGACCCGCACCACGGCGGCCGCCACCTCCTCCGGGCTGCGCGCGCGGCTGCGCACGCGGACGATGTGCTCCTCGCCGGCTTCCACGTGAAAGCCCGCCGCCAGACTGCGGCTCGACCGGGACACGGCACGGGTGACGTCGGCGAGCGGTAGGTCGTTCTGGGCGAGAACGGTCGGTCGCACCGTGACCTGGAGCTGCCGCCTTTCGCCACCGATCGGGACGACCTGGGACACGCCGGGGAGGGCCAGGAGAGTCCGCCGCACGACCGTCTCCGCCACCCGGCGCAGCTCCATGGAACCGACGCCGCCGTCCTCGACGGGATCCGAAGTCATCGCGATGAACGTGATCTCGCCCATGATCGACGAGATCGGTCCCAGCTCCGGCGTCTCGGCCTGCGCCGGAAGGTCGACCCGCTGCAGGCGTTCGCTGACGACCTGGCGGGCCCGGTAGATGTCGGTCCCCCAGTCGAACTCGACCCAGGCCACCGAAATCCCGTCGGCCGAGATCGAGCGCAGTCGCCGCACCCCGGGCGAGCCGTTGATCGCCGACTCGACCGCGTAGGTCACCAGGAGCTCGACCTCCTCCGCAGCCATTCCCGGCGCCTCCGTGATCACGGTCACCGTGGGGGCCGAAAGGTCCGGGAAGATGTCCACCGGCAGGCTCAGGATCCAGACCGCTCCGCCGACAGTGAGAAGCGCGGCCCCGGCGACCACCAGCAACCGGTGGCGGAGGGAGAAGCGAAGCAGTCGCTCGAGCGGACCCATCCTTCAGCCCTCAGTGGACGTGGCCGTGGGCTTCGCCGCTCGCCATGAGCGACGAGCGGCGGATCGCGTCGCCGCCGCGGGTCACCAGGCGCTGGCCGGGCGCCAGGCCGCCGACGAGCACCTCGTCCCCCTGCCGGCCCAGCACCGTCACCGTCTGGCGCTGGAAGTCCTCGCCGGAGAGTTGCAGGAAGACGACCGGCACGCCGCCGTCGTCGACCAGGGCCGAAGCCGGCACGACGATGCCGCTCTCCTCGCCGGCCATCAGCACCTGCGCCGCGACGGTCGACCCGAGCGCGAAACCCGAGCCGGCAAGGCCGGGGGCCTCGAGCAGGACGGTCACCGTGCCGGTGCGGGGAGAAAGCTCCGGCGAAACCGAGACGAGGGAAAGGCCTTCGTCGATGCGCACCGGTCCGCTCTCCGGGTCGTCCAGCACGACGCCGCGCAGGCCGGCCGACGCGAGCCGTCTCGCATCCTGCGGCGGCAGCGCGACCTCGATCCAGACCACGTCGGTCCGAACCAGCCGGGCGAGGGAGTCGCCGGCTGAAACCGTCGCGCCGGGTGTGGTGCTGACGGCGGCGATCCGGCCGGAGAACGGAGCCTTGAGCGAGATGCCGGCGCCGTCCGCTCCGCCTTCGCGCGAGGAACGGGCCGATTCGAGGTCCCGCTCCGCCGCCCGGTGACGCGCCTCGAGCGTGCGGGCCCGGACCCCGGTCTCCTCTACGTCCCGCTCGCTGACCGCTTCGAGCGCCAGGAGTTCCTGGAGCCGCGTGCTTCGCGATCGCGCACTCTCCAGCTCCACCGCCAACGCCTCGAGCTCCCCTTCGAGCGTCGCCAGACTCCGCTCCGAAGCAACCAGCGGAACCACTCGAAACAGGGGCGCATCCCGTTCCACGCGGCGTCCGACGAACGGCCAGGAACGGGCATCCGCGGGAGGCTGCACGACGCCGTCCACCTGCGCGGTCACCGTGCTCTCGCCGCCCGCCGGCGGCCGGAAGGTCGCCACGCCGGAGACGCTGAGGGCAAGGTGCCCCTCCTCTACCCAGGAGGTCGCGAAGCGGCCCTGCCACTGCTGCTCCTTGAGGAAGGCCACGGGCTCGCCGCCATCGGAACCGGCCGGCAGCTCCGGCGCCTGGATGAGGCCTTCCGCGTGATCCGCCGCGCCGACACGGACCCGGCCGGCCGGGATCTCCTCGATTCCATTCCCGTCGTCGATCCGGAAGAGCAGATCCGCCTCCCCGGTTCGCCGCGGGGTGACCTCGACGAGGAAGTGGCCGGGGTCGGCTGACTCGCCGGCGCCGAAGACCTGTTCGCCTTCGCCGTCGACGAGCACGATCTCCACGGTCCCCTCCACCAGGGGTCCGAAATCCGCCAGACGGGTGACGTGAGTGTGGGCCATCGCCGTGTGCCCGACCTCCAGAGCGTCGATCTCAGGGAAGACCTCGAAGCGCTCGCCGAGAGCCGTGACCGTCCAGGCTTCGTGAGAGTGACCGTGCTCCTCCGCCGCCGGCGAGTTCACGCAACCAAGGAGGAGTACAGGAAGCGCCGCGAAGATCGCTGTCAAGCCATGTCCTGGCACGCCTCGTGTCGGTGCGCCGGCCTTCTGGCCGGCTTCCGCCGCAGCTCCACCCCACCTCATGACCCCGGCCCCCCTTCCCCGCTCGCTGCCAGTCGTTCCAGTTCCCGGTGCGCCGCCAGCCCCGCCTCGTGCAGGTCGAGCACCGCCAGCTCCGCCTCGGTCACCGAACGGTGCGTCTCCAGCAGATCGGTCAAGCCGGCCTCTCCCTGCCGGAAGGCCGCCTCGGCCCCGTCCAGCATTCGCTCCGTGGCACCCAGCTCCTGACGGGCGTCCGCGAGAGCAGCGGCAAGCCTCGCGAAGTTCGTTCTCGCGGCAGTCCGCGCCGCGGTCGATTCGCGCTCCGCGAGTTCGAGCCTGGCCCGGGCGGCCTCGAGGCCAGCCTCCGAGTTTCGCCGCGCCGCCTGCCGGCGGTCGAAGAGCGGGACCGACCAGGCGACGCCGAAGATCGGTCCGTCGACCGCGCCCGGCGTCAGGTCCTGCCGGCGCCAACCCAGCGTGAGCTCGGGCGAGGCAAGGATCGGTCGGGTCGCGAGCTGAGCCAGTTCGGCCGAAGTCACGGCCGCCTCGGCGGCTCGCACACGGGAATCGGTCCCGTCCAGCGGCGGCGCGTCCGCCAGTTCCGGCAGAACCGGCCGCGCGTTCGCGGGCAGGCCGGAATGCCAGGCCGCCGCTTCGGCCTTCGCACTTTCGCTCGCGCCGCCAGCGAGAGCCACGCGGGAACGCAGCGTGGCGGCGGCCAGGCGGAGCCGGCTGGCCTGGAGCCCTGAGGCTTCCCCTCTCTCCGCGCGGGCGGCTTCGCGCTCCGCGAGCGACTCGACGCGCTCCGCCTGGACCGAGAGTCGTTGCCATCGCGCGGCGGCCACGGCCCAGCCGGCATAGGCCTCCCTCATCGCGAGGCGGTAGCCCAGCAGGTCGTGGGCCAGACGCCTCCGGGCGGCCCCGATCTCGCCTTCCCGAGCCTCGATCTCCGGGCGGCGCGCGGCGTTCGGAATCTGCCAGGAAACGAGAACGTCGGTCTGGCCGATCGGGCCGGCGGGATCCTCCCGGACCGCCTCAAGGACCGGATTGTCGAATGTCCGGGCCGCGAGCAGACGGGCCTCGGCGAGCCCGACGGCCTCGACGCTCTCGCGAACCGCGGGGTGCGTCTCGTCGAGAACCGAGAGGAACTCGGCCTCGGTCACGACTGGTCGGTCCTGGGCCCCGCCGGCGACGGCGAGTAAGCCTCCGAGAAGGCCGATCAGGGCAAAGCGATGCATGCTGACTCCTTTCCACGTCCAGGTTCCGGGCTCGAATCGAGCCCGGGCCAAGGCCGCGGATCAGAGCAGCAGCGCGCAGTGAGACCGGAAGAGAGGCGCCGGCGGTCCGCGTCGGGACGCCGCGTCGTAGAGGGACCCCTCGGCGAGCGTCAGGGACGCGGAAGATGGCAGGGCAACCACGGCCGTCGCTGACGGGTCAGGCCGCTGCGCGCCCGCTTCCACGTCCAGCGTGACGTCGTGGTCGTGGTCGGGCACGACCTCGTCGTCATGGTGATGCCCGTGGGTCGCCGACCTCACCAGGTCCGCGGTGTCGTGCTCGTGACCGGACGCGAAGAAGTGAGCCGCCAGGTCCAACCCGGCCGTGAACGCAAACGCACCCGGCGTCTGGCATCCCAGCAGGATGGCGACCGCAACGACACGCTTGAGCGGAGTGCTCACCTTGGTCACTGTGCCAGACGTGCTGCGGTTGGTCAATGAAGCCGAGGTCGCGATCGCGGCGCGTCACCCGCTCAGGAAGTCGTCCGGGTATGGTGAAACGCCTCCACGAACCACCAAAGGTCGTACCCGCCATGACGCCAAGCTCCCCCCACCTACCGAAACTCCGATCCCTGATCTCCGCCGGTCTGCTTCTCTGCCTCGCAGCCTGTAGCGGCGACTATCCGCCGCCGCCCGAGACGGAGCAGATCCCCTTCACCGAGACGATCCACGGCGTCGAGTTCGAGGATCCCTACCGCTGGCTGGAAGACCAGGACAGCCCGGAGACACGAGCCTTCATCGACCGGCAGAACGAGTACGCCGAGCTGATCGTCGGCGAGCCGCCGGAGCGCGACTGGGCGCGGCGGCGGCTGGCGGAGCTGATCGACACGCCGTCCATCGGTTCTCCGACCAAAGCCGGCGAGTACGAGCTCTTCACGCTCCGCCGGGCCGGCGAGGAGCTGGCGTCCATCGTGCGCAGGCCGGCGCCGGAGGACGCGGAGGCCGGGCCCGTGAAGATCGACCCGGCGGGCGAATACGAGGTCGTGATCGACCCGTCGGATGTGGACCTCGGCGGCGACTACGCCCACCTCGGCATCATCGCCGTTTCGCCTGACGGGGGGCGGATGCTCTACAACGTCCGCATCGGCGGCGCGGACGAGACCACGGTCCGCCTGCGCGACCTGGAGCAGAACGTCGACCTGGACTTCGAGATGCCCCGGGCGCTGAACGACCAGGCCTTCTTCGCCAAGGACGGCAGCGGCATCTACTACGCCGTCCGCGACCGCCACGAGGGTCCGAGGGTCCGCTTCCACCGGTTCGGTACCGACCGGGCCGAGGACGAACTCGTGTTCGGCGAAGGGATCGGGCCGCGCGCCTTCGTCCGCGCCGAGCAGCTCGACGAAGCGAAGCTGCTCGTCGGAGTCCAGCACGGATGGGCCAGGAGCGACGTGTACCTGGTGGAGATCGGCACCTGGCAGGTGACGCCGATCGTCGAAGGCATGGAGGCCCGCTTCAACACTCACCACAACGACGGCCGGCTGTTCGTGCGCACGAACCTGGATGCGCCGCTCAACCGGCTGATGGAGGTCGATCTCGACCGGCCGGCCGTTTCCAACTGGCGCGAAGTCGTGCCGGAAGCTGAGGACGTCCTGCAGGGCGTGTCCGTCATCGACGGCAAGCTGTACCTGACCTACCTGCACCACGTGGCGAGCCGAATCCGCGTCTTCGAACTCGACGGCACGCCGGCCGGCGAGGTCGAGGTGCCCGAGCACCACAACGCCGGCATCCGCGGAGCCGGCGAGGGCAAGGCGCTGCTGTCGCTCGCCTCCTACCTGCAGCCGTCCATCACGTACCTGCTCGATCTCGAGACGGGCGAGCGCGAGGTCTTCCGGGAGCCTCAGGCGCCCTTCTCCGGCGACGGCTACGTCCTGAAGCAGGTGCGCTACACCTCGAAGGACGGCACCTCCGCGCCGATGTACATCGCCCACCGGGAGGGCTTCGAGCCCGACGGCACGACGCCCGCCCTGCTCAACGGCTACGGCGGCTTCAACGTCTCTCTGACCCCGCGGTTCAACCCACTGGCGGCGCTGTGGCTCGAGGCCGGCGGCGTCTACGCCGTAGCGACGCTGCGGGGCGGCAGCGAGTACGGCGAGGACTGGCACCAGGCCGGGATGCTCCACAACAAGCAGACCGTCTTCGACGACTTCATCTCGGCCGGCGAATGGCTGATCGCCGAGGGCTACAGCGACCCGGACCGCTTGGCGATCCACGGCGCGAGCAACGGCGGCCTGCTGGTCGGCGCCTCCCTGACCCAGCGCCCCGACCTCTACCGCGCCGTGCTCTGCGGCTTCCCCGAACTCGACCTGATCCGTTTCTACACCTTCACCGAGACGAACAACATGCCCGCCCTGCTCGAGTACGGCGACGGAGAGATCCCCGACCAGTTCGAGTCGCTGCGCGGCTTCTCCCCCTACCAGGCGATCCGCGACGGCGTCGCCTACCCGGCCGTCATGCTGACCCAGGGCGACCTGGACACCCGCGTGCCGCCGCTCCAGGCCCGCAAGGTGGCGGCCCGGCTGCAGGCGGCGACGTCCTCGGGGTTGCCGGTCATCATGCGCTACCACCCGTATGCCGGCCACGCCGCGAGTCGCGGGCTGCCCATGTCGGAACGGGTCGAGTTCGTCGCGGCGGAGGCTACGTTCCTGTTGACGCAGACTGGTCTGGCGGCGCCGCAGGGCTAAGGCAGCGGGAACTCCTCCATGTAGCGCTCGTAGCCGGGCTCGACGTCGATGTCCAGCGATCGGAGCACGCGGACGACCGCGTTGTAGAACGCGATGATGATCGTGAGCTCGACCAGAAGCTCCTCGTCCAGGTGACGGCGTAGCGCGTCGAAGGTCTCGGCGCGGATCTCAAGGCCTCCGGTCGCCTCGTCGGCGGCGGTCAGGACGAGGCGCTCGAGTTCCGGCAGCGATCCGGCGTCCGGGCCCGCGATGACGGCGCGGATGTCGTCGTCGGAAAGGCCGAACTGGCGGCCGAGTTCGATGTGGTGGGTGTACTCGTAGTCGGTGCGGGTGATGACGCCGATGCGCAGGATGGCCATCTCGCGCAGCCGCGGGTCGAACCGGGACTTCCAGCGAATCCAGGCCCCGGTGCCGCGGAACGACCGCGTGCCCGAGGGGCTGTGCGCGAGCATTCGCGCCAGGTTGATCGGCCGGTCGAGCAGCTCCCGGTCTTCGGGAGCGAGATCGTCCACGTCGATGTAGGGAAGTCGAGCCACGGGGAGTCTCCTTTGCGGGCGGAATGCCCACGTTGCCAGGAAGCGGTGAGGGTATCGCCGCGCCGCCCGTACCCACCTACGGCAGCGGGAACTCCTCCAGGTAGCGCTCGTACTCCGGCTCGACGTCGATCCCCAGCGAGTTCAGCATTCGAACGACGCCGTTGTAGTAGGAGATCGTCATCGTGAGTTCGACGAGCATCCCCTCGTCGAGGTGGCCCTGCAACGCCTCGAAGGTCTCGGCGCCGATGCCGACGCCGGTCGTCGCCTCGTCGGTGGCGGTGAGGACGAGCCGTTCGACTTCCGTGAGCGACCCGGCGTCCGGACCCGCTACGACGGCCCGGATGTCGTCGTCGGAGAGCCCGAACTTGCGGCCGAGTTCGACGTGGTGGCTGTACTCGTACTCGGTGCGCGTGACGGCGCCGACGCGCAGGATCGCCATCTGGCGCAGGCGCGGGTCGAGCTTCGTCTTGAAGCGAATCCAGATGCCCATGCGGCCGAACAGGCGGGCCCCCTCAGGGCAGTACGCCAGGACCCTGAACAGGTTGAGCGGCGGATCGAGGAGGCGACGGTCTTCGGGAGCGAGATCGTCCACATCGAGGTAGGGAAGTCGTGGCATTGGAGGACCTTTCCTGCAGGTAGGAATCGCCAGGAATCGCGGGCGGCAGTCAGCGCACCGGAGACAGCACGGTGACGCCGCCGTCGACGACGAGCGCCTGGCCGGTGATGTAGCGCGCGTGGCCGGAAGCGAGGAAGACGACCGCGCGACCGATGTCCCAGCCGGTTCCCTCGATCCGCAGTGCCGAGGCGTTCTTGCGGCGCTCGCGGATCTCCGGCGTCATCGTCGGGCGCTGGACCATCGGGGTCCAGACCGGGCCCGGGAGCACGACGTTCACGCGGATACCGTCGCGGGCATGGTCGACGGCCATCGCCCTGGTCAGGGAGACGACCGCGCCCTTCGACGTCGAGTAGGGCGTGAGCCCCTTGGGGCGGATCGCGGAGATCGAGCTGATGTTGACGATCGAGCCGCCGCCGGCTTTCGCCATCGCCGGGATCAGGGCGCGGGAGACCAGGTACATCGACGCGACGTTGACCTTCATCACGCGGTCCCAGAAGTCCGGTTCGGTGTCGAGGACGGTGCCGGGCGCGCCGATGCCGACGTTGTTGATCAGCACCGTCGGCGGTCCGAAGCGATCCACGGTGAAGGAAGCCAGGGAGGAGCAGTCGTCCTCGTTCGTCACGTCGCCGACGAAGAGATCGGCGGCGCCGCCTTCCTTCTCGATCATCTCGACCGTGCCACGGCCCGCTTCCTCATTGAGATCCACAACGACGACCTCGGCGCCGGCGCGGGCCAGCAGCAACGCGGCCGCGCGTCCGTTCCCGATTCCGTCGCCTCGAGCCCCGCCTCCGGTCACCACAGCGACCCGCCCGCGGAAGTCGCTGCCACCCTTCGTCGGATCCTCCCTGCTCATTGGCCCTCCTCCCGGTCCAGCACCTCTTCCCTGCACTCGAAGCTCGCCGCGTCGCTGAGGTCGCCGCTGCCGGAGTGGATCGCGACCTTCGGGTATCGGCAGATGGGCCGCGACTCGACGATGTCGCCGTGCTCATCCCGGCGCGTGGCGGGAAGGGTCTCGGGAGCGATCCCGTCCTCGACCCAGCGGACGACCGCGGCGAAGGCGTTGTCCGGTGTGCGACCCGGAATGTCGCGGCAATGCAGCGCGCCGGGGGCCATGAAGAGGCGCAGGAAGGCGTCCGTCTCGCCCATGCGCTCCTGGACGCCCTCGAACCAGTCGACCGTCCCCTGAGCGTAGATCAGCGGATCCGACCAGCCGTGCCAGACGATCGCCTTGCCGCCACGGTCACGGAAGCCGGCAAGATCCGTGCGGTCGGTGCCGAAGACGCGACCGAACTCCTCCACGGACTGGTCCCAGTAGTGCTCGTAGGAGGCGCGGGAGAGGCCGGTCCAGTCGAACTCCGGGTCGCGGGCGAGGAAGTAGCGGAACCAGTCGAGGGTGATCCGCATGGGCCGGCCCGCCGGCGGGTCGCCGGCGGTGCCGTGGAGCGAGAGGAAGTTCGTCCCGGGCGCCAGGCCGTACCAGAGGAAGGAGCCGTCGCGGCGGCGCGGACCTTCGAGGATCTTTCGGATGACGGCGACGTCCGCCTCGGTGATGGGGCCGCAGTTCTCGCTCTCCGCCTCGGCGCCGGCGCCGAGAAGTTTCCCGGGGTCGAACGGGCACTGCCGCGGGTCGGGGATGACACCGTCGGCCAGGCCGTCCTGGAGGTCGCAGGCTTCGACGGCCTTCGCCTGGGCGAACCGGAAGGCGCACGGGCGCACGAAGTGGCCGCTCTCGAGCATGACGAGCTGTCCCCACATCTGGGCGAGGTGGAGCCGATCCCAGTTGATCGCCGGTGCACCCGAGAGGACGCCGTCGTAGTCGTCGGGGTAGCGCTGGACCTCCATCAGCCCCTGGCGGCCGCCCGTGGAGCAGCCGCGGAAGTAGGAGTAGCCGGGCGCTCGCCCGTAGAAGGCCTCGGTGAGTGCCTTGCCGACCCGGGTCATGGCGTGGATGCCGAGGTAGGCGTTGTCGCGGATCAGCATCCACTCGAGGGTGCCGTCCGGCCCGAGCGCGAAGCTGCCGCTGCTCTCTTCGTGGCCGGTGTCCGTGGCCGCGGCGGCGAAGCCTTCGCGAACGGCGCCCGGGAGGGAGCGCGGACTGCCGCCGGAGAAGCCGCCGCCGCCCGTGCCGAGGAAGCGGCCGTTCCAGTTCTCGGTGGGCAGGGCGACCCAGATCGTGACGCGATCGTTGGCCGGTGGGTGGGTGGCGACGGCGGTCACGCGGCAGTAGGGAGGGCCGGCGGGGCCGGCGGTTTCGAGCGTGGCCGATTCGACGGTGGCGTCGAGCAGATCGAGGGTTGCGAGGCTCTCGCAGGCCCGGGCTGGTTCGCCGGAGTCGTAGAGGGGTGGTGGCGGCCATGGCGCCACGGCGGGAACGGCAGCAGCCAGGACAAAGGCAACGATGATCATCGGCGCCGCAGTATGGTCGCCGCTTCGCGGCGCGTCCAGTTGGCCGCCTTCGGCGCGCTTCCCTCCGCGGGTCAGAAGACCCGCGGCAACAGACCCGCGCACCCAGAGCAACGCCCTTCCCGCTACGACGGTCTCTACTGCGCGCATACCGTGCGCGATGACGTCGCTGCGGTTGCAGAACAGAATCCCGCCCACGCCGAGCCCGTATGTCCGGGTGCGCGGGTCTTCTGACCCGCTCTCGGGCGAAGCCCGAAGAAAGCAGCCGACGGCCGAAGGCCGGCGACCTTTGTCCTTCCGCCTGCGCTGCCCGGCACCAGAGGGTATCGTCCGCGTGCTACTTGCATCGGCACTGCCCTCAAGGAGAGTCCCCATGAAGAGATTGAGCCCTCGAACCCTGCCGGTCGTTCCGCTGGCGTTGAGCCTGGCACTCGCGTTCACCGGCGCCGGCCTTCAGCCAGCGGCAGCCCAGGAGTCGGGCTCATGGTCGATCGGCGAGCGGGACGTGCCGCCGCCGGCCGGTGCGAGCGAGCAACTCCAGGCCGCCCTCGCGGCAGTGCCCGCGCCCAGCGTGGCGGCGTCCAGGCAGCAGACGCCGCAGAGCGACGAGCAGTGGCTGGTCATGCAGAAAGCGACCGCCAACGCCAACCTGGACCAGATCGCGAGTGGGTTCGGCGTCTCGATCGAGAAGGCCGAGGTCGAGGGAGTGACGGTCTACCGGGTGGCGCCCGAGAAGGTCCATCCCCGGCACACGGACCACCTCTTTCTGCACGTTCATGGCGGCGGCTACGTTCTGAACGGCGGCGACGCCTCGGTCACTGAGGCGGCCATGGTCGCGTCCCGGGCGGGCATCGTGGCCCTGTCCGTCGACTACCGCATGCCGCCGGAGCACCCGTTCCCCGCCGCGGTCGAGGACGTGGTCTCGGTCTACAAGCACCTGCTGGAGAACCGGTCCGCGAAGTCGATCGCCATCGGCGGTACATCCGCGGGCGGCGGGCTGTCGCTCGCGGCGGTGCACCGCTTCATCGCCCTCGGTCTCGATGTGCCCGGCGCCATCTACGCGGGCACGCCCTGGGCCGACCTGACGAAGACCAGCGACAGCCTGTTCACGAACGAAGGGCTGGACCGCATCCTGGTGACCTACGACGGATTTCTCGGCGCCGCGGCGCGGCTCTACGCTGATGGCCACGACCTGAAGGACCCGTTGCTCTCACCCGTCTACGGCGACTTCGAGGGGTTCCCGCCGACGTACCTGATCACCGGTACCCGCGACATGTTCCTGAGCGACACGGCGCGGACCCACCGCAAGTTGCGCGCGGCCGGCGTGGTGGCGGACCTGCATGTGTACGAGGGCGTGGCCCACGCCGACTACCTGATCCTCGTGGGGTCGCCTGAGTCGGAAGACGTGTTCGCGGAGGTGAGTGCGTTCTTCAAGACGCACCTGGAGTAGGGAAGCCGAAAAGTCGTCGCCGCTTCGCGGCGCGTTTCCTGGCCGCCTTCGGCGGCAGCGGGTCAGAAGACCCGCGCACCCAGAGCGCCGCCCTCGGCATGGCGTCGCGCTCTGCTGTGGGCGTGGCTTCCTAGCTGCCGCGGGTCGCCGTGAACCCGCGCTCGCCGCGGGGAGTGATCATCTTGCCGGTCATGGCGTCGCCGTCCACCGTCGCCTCGAAGTTGAGGTTGAAGGTCTGGCCGCCTGCGCCGATCTCTCGGCCGAACTTGAGCGTTTCGCCGTCCCAGGACACATTCTTCAGGTCGCCATTCCGGCGGGGGTTGGTCCAGGTGCCCTTGAGTTCGCCGTCGACCTCCGTGAACTCGTACACGACCTCGAAGGTCCCCTGGGGCGTCTCGGTCGTCGACTCCCATTTGCCGAGGACGGCGGCGTTGTCGGCGGCCGCTGCCATGGGCGCGAACGTCAGGGCGACGACAACGGCGATCAGAACGGACTCTCTCATGGCAGGCTCCCTCCGTAAGATGCAGCGGCTTTATGCAGCGGCTTTGATGAACAGGACGACCGTCGGCGCTGTTTTGTTTATTGTTCGCCTCAGGTCGCGCCGGCGACCACGGCCGGCAGGCGGCCTGAGAGCCCGTCCGACAGCGCCCAGGAAAACCCGCGGATGAAGATCGACCACTTCATGTACGCCGTTGCCGATCTGGACGAAGGCATGGCGTGGGCCGAGGGAGCCTTCGGCGTGGCGCCTGCCTTCGGCGGCTCCCACGAGGGGCTTGGAACGCGCAACGCGCTGTTGAGCCTCGGCGACACCTACCTTGAGATCATCGCGCCGGACCCGGCGCAGTCGGTCGAGAGCCAGATGGTCACGGGCATGGCCGCGATGAGCGCCGGAGGGTTGGTGACCTGGGCGGCGCAGGGCGATCTCGTCGCCACGAAGGGGCTGCTCGAGGAGGCCGGGATCCCGTCGGTCGGCCCGGTGGAGACGCGGCGGCGCACCGCCGACGGCGGGCTGCTCGTCTGGGATCTGCTGTTCCCGCAGGGCGGCGGCTACGGGATGCCGTTCTTCATCGACTGGCGGGAGTCGCCGCATCCGGCGACGACGACGCCTGCCGGAGGGGAGTTGGTGTCGTTCGGGATTTCTACGCCGGATGCGGGGGATCTCGGCGCGGTGCTGGCGGGTCTTGGGCTGGACGTCGAGGTGTCGGAGGGGGAGCCGGAGATGACGGTCGTGATCGAGGGGGCGAAGGGACCCGTGGAGTTGGCGTCCACGGAGGACAGCCGGGGGTTGTCGCCGTCCTCGCGGCGTTGATGGGATTCAGGCCTCTGCTGGGTGGGCGGGTCTTCTGACCCGCCCACGGGCGAAGCCGCGGAGCGGCGCAGCCCGGACGATAGGGCCGCCGGCCGGAGGCCGGCGACGACTTCGACGCCGCCTTCGGCGGCAGCGGGTCAGAGGACCCGCGCACCCAGCGGAGAGTGTCATTGCGGGCTGTGGGAGTAGGGTTGGTCGGTCACATCAACCTGAGTCCGGAGAGGAACGATGACCGAGAACAAACTGAAGAACCGGGTTCGTCTGACCCGCGCTTGCCTGGCGGCGGCGACCGCTCTCGTCGCCGTTCCCGCCGCGGCTCAACTCGACATCGACGACTGGGCCAAACGGGCCGGCGAGCAGATCGTCTGGCACCAGACCCAGTTGAGCGACACGGTCTACATGCTCCTGCCCGAGCCCGGACTGGCCGGCAACCTCGCGGTCTCCGCAGGCGAGGACGGGATCCTCATCGTCGACGACGCGATGATGCCGGTCGTGCCGAAGATCAAGGCCGCCGTCGCGAAGATCCAGGAAGGCAGGATCGACTTCGTCGTCAACACGCACTACCACTTCGATCACGCGGGCGGCAACGCGGGTTTCGGGGCCGACTCCGCGATCGTCGCGCACGCGAACGTGCGCAAGCGCCTGCTGGAGAACCGGCACGCCGGCGCCAACTTCTCGGCCACGCGGTTCCCCTCCGAGGCGCTGCCGATCGTGACCTTCAACGAGAGCGTCACCCTGCACTGGAATGGCGAGGCGATCGACGTGATCCACTTCGGCAACCCGGCGCACACGGACGGCGACGCGGCGATCTTCTTCCGCGACTCGAACGTGGTCCACGCCGGCGACCAGTTCCCGAACCTCGGCGGCTACCCGTACATCGACCGGGACGTCGGCGGCAGCGCCCTCGGCCTGCGCGACAACATGGCCCAACTGCTCGAGATCGTCGACGACGAGACGCAGATCATCCCCGGCCACGGACCGCTGGCGACGAAAGCCGACCTGCAGAAGTACCACGACTACGTCGCGGAGACCATCGACCACATCGACCGGCAGAAGAGCGCCGGCAAGTCGCTCGAAGACGTCCAGAAGGACGGCCTGCCGGAGAAGTACGCGCCGTACGGCAACGGCCCGCTGTCGCCGGAGCCGGTCTGGATCGGCTACGTGTGGGCCAGCTTGGACGACTAGAGCCGAATCTCCACCCGACTCCGACGAGTGCGGGAGGGCAAACCCGCACCTTCGGCCCGCGTATGAGAGCCTGAGGCCGAAATGACAGGCGTCTCTTCCCTTCCAGCCAACGACGTCGTCATCGACGTCCGCGACCTGCGAAAGAGCTATGGGGACCTGGTAGCCGTCGACGGGGTCTCGTTCCAGGTCCATCGCGGCGAGATCTTCGGCATGCTGGGCCCGAACGGCGCCGGCAAGACGACGACGGTCGAGATCCTGGAGGGGCTCCGCCGGGCGGACGGCGGCGAGGCGTTCATCGACGGCGTCGGCGTCAAGAAGAACCGGCGGCGGGTCAAGAGCATGATCGGCGTCCAGCTCCAGCAGAATGCCTTCTTCGACAACCTGACGCTCCGCGAGACGGTCCAGTTGTTCGCGACGATCTACGGCTCGGACGCCTCGCCGGACGACATGCTGGCCAGGGTCGACCTGGGGGATCGGGCGAAGTCCCGGTACAAGCACCTCTCGGGCGGCCAGCGGCAGCGCTTCTCCATCGCCGTCGCCATGGTCAACGAACCCGTGGCGATGTTCCTCGATGAACCGACGACCGGGCTCGACCCCCAGGCGCGCCGCAGGATGTGGAAGCTGATCGACGGCCTGCGCTCCGACGGCATGGCGATCATGCTGACCACCCACTACATGGAAGAGGCGGAGGTTCTCTGCGACCGCGTGGCGGTCATCGACCGCGGCTCGATCGTCGCGGTCGACGCGCCGCAGGCACTGATCGAGCAGTTGGCGAAGCGCGGCGGCCAGTCGGTCCGCCGGGACGGCGCCCTGACGCTCGAAGACGTCTTCCTCGATCTGACCGGGCACCAGCTCGTCGAGTAGGGACGCCACGATGAAGATCTACGCGGCCTTCATTGCCGCCGAACTGAAGATGTTCTTCCGCGACCGGGCAGCGCTCTTCTGGTCGCTGGCGTTCCCGACCGTGATGATGGTCGTCTTCGGCCTCTTCGACTTCGGCAGCTTCGCCCCGCCGAGCGTGGGCGTCGTCGACCAGGCGAAGAACCAGGCATCGACCCTGCTGGTTTCCGTGCTGAAGGGCGACCTCGGCGGCGAGCCGCTCTTCAACGTCCCGGAGTCGGACGACGCCGAGTTCCTGCGCTCGGAGGTCCTCGCCGGCGACATCACCGCGGTCATGGTAATCCCGGAGGGCTTCGGCGAACTCGGCGCCTCCTCGACCATCGACCTGACCTTCGACGGCAGGAAGGCCCAGGAGGCCGAGGCCGCCCGGTCCATCCTCGGCCAGGTGCTGGAAGGCGTCTTCAAGTCCGTCGCGAACGTCCCGGCCGAGTACCGGGTCGAGAACTGGGCGACGATCGCCGCCACCGAAGTCGCGGGCCGCGGCCAGGGCTACAAGGGGTTCATCGTCCCGGGGATCGTCTCGCTGGCGATCATGCAGAGCGCGCTCTTCGGCGTCGTCTTCACGCTGGTGCGGCTGCGGAACCAGGGGGTGCTCAAGCGCCTCTTCGCCACACCGATCGGCCCGAACCATTTCCTGGTGGGCTCGCTCACGACCAGGCTCCTGCTGCTCGTGATCCAGACGAACGTGCTCCTGCTCGTCGGCATCCTGGTGTCCCGGGTCGACGTGGCGCCGGGCTACCCCCTGTTCTGGCTGGAGGTCATCCCGCTGATCTTCCTTGGCGGCCTCGTCTTCGCCTCACTCGGCTTGGCGATCTCCGGCATCGCGAAGACGGAGAACACGGCGGCACCGCTCGCGAACATCGTCTCGCTGCCGCTGATGTTCCTGTCCGGCGTGTTCTTCCCCCAGACCGCGCTGCCGGACTGGCTGCTCGGCTTCGCGAAGTGGCTGCCGCTGACCTTCCTGGCGGACGCGATGCGAGCCATGGTGAACAACGGCGAGACGCTGTTCAGCCAGGGTGGCCCGATCCTGGGGCTGGCGGTGTGGGCCGTCCTGTGCTTCGGGCTCGCGGTCCGGGCGTTCCGCTGGGAGTGAGCCACTAAGGTCGCCGCTTCGCAGCGCCTTGTTTCTCAGAAGCCGGCGGGGACGCCGGCGCACCCAGTGACCTACTCGCCGCCGGAACTCTGGGGCTGGTCGTACTCCGATTCGAGCAGACGGGCGCCGCGCAGGACGTTGCCCATCGCGTAGTTGCCTTCGTGGCAGGCGTACTCGTAAACGCGGCTGTCCTTGGCCTGCCAGGTGTACTCGCCGGCCCAGGGCTCCGTCCACGAGTTCGGATCATCGACCCGGAAGTGGTACAGGAGGTTGCCGTCCTCGGTTCGGGTGAAGCGCTCCTCCACCACCATCGTCTCGCTGCCTCCGGGGAGGCCCGTCTCGTTGCGGAAGTTGCGGCTTGTGACGACCAGCGTGTCGCCATCCCAGTGGCCTACGCCATCGCCGAGCCACCAGTCGACATCGTCGGGGCCGTGCTCCCCGTCGATGGGCACGATCCGCGCGTCGTGGACCATCTCCGCCATGATGACGACGTGGCTCTCGGTCTGCACGATGCGCGCGTAGTTGTTGTACAGGCTGGGCAGCAACGGAGGTCCGCCGACGAAGCCGAGCAGGCAGCGCTCAGCCAGGGCCAGGGTCTCGGGACCGTCGAACGGCCCGGGGCCGTCATGGTCGAGCCAGGAGGCCGTGCCGTCGTTGTTATGGATGAACGACGCGAAGTTCGTCGCCATCCGCCGCATCGCCGCGGGCGTCATCCGGGGCCGCCGGCCGTTCTTCGGCTCGTAGATGATCGACGTGCGGAACTTGCCGTCGACGACGACCGCCTCGGAGCCCGGGTCGATCCAGAACGCGTTGTAGCCGCCGACGCCGCCGCCGCCGAAGCGGTTGTCGCCGTCGCCGCCCTTGACCGGGGCCGTCCGCTCGGCGCCGCCACCCTTGCCCTCCTCTTCGACCTCGCGCCAGAACTCATTCCTCTCGTCTTCGAGAGCCTGCGCCTCCTCCGGACTCAGGTAGAGGTTCTCGCCGTACTGCGGCGGGCGATCGACCGGCGTGACAGTGCCGGCGTCGTAGACGCCCGACAGATCGGGCTTGCCGTTGGGCATCCGCTTGATGCCGTCTCCCTCCGCGGCCAGGGCCGGAAGCGCGACGAGGAACAGGGCGAGCGAGGCGAGAGTGAGTTTGCGCATGGCTTGAGTCCTTACTCGGCAAGAATGGACCGGATGCTTGAAGGGACTGGAATCCTACCACCGGTCGGCCTCTGCCTTCTGCTCACGGCCGTCCCCGCGACGGCTCAGCCGGAAGATCCCGCACCCGAGCGGGTCGAGCTGAACGGCCAGTTGTACGACGTGCCGCCGCCCTGGCGCGGGAACCGCATCGAGGAGGCCGCGGACTCGACCTCGCTGGCAAGAGTGCCCAGCGAGATGACCGGCGAACTCGGCATCTACGTCACTCCCGAGACCCGGGACGCCGTGGTCGCGATGGCGGCGGCCGCCCTGGAGCAGGGAATCCGGCTGGAAGTGGACTCCGGTTTCCGCAGCTACGGCTTTCAGAAGAGGGTTCTGGAGGGGCTACTCGCCGAAGGCCGGCCGTTCCTCAACGCCGTCCGCTGGACCGCGCCGCCCGGCTACTCGGAGCACATCACAGGCCGCGCCGTCGACTTCGTGCCCAGCGACGCGGACTTCAAGGACGTGCCCGCGTACCAGTGGCTGCGGAAACACGCCGCCGACTTCTGTTTCACCGAGAGCTACCCGCTCGGCAACGCCGGCGGCTTCGACTGGGAACCCTGGCACTGGCGCTACGACGACTGCGACGAGTAAAGACGCTAGCGCCGCAGAATGCCCAGAAGCCGGCGGGGACGCCGGCACACCCAGTGCGAAGCGTGTTTCCTCGCACGTTCGAGCGAGTAGGCTGGGCGGCAGGAGAGCACCACGATGAAGACGATCGAGCATCACGTCAACGGAAACCGCCTCGCCGCCTGCGCCGGCAGGACCCACCCGGTGTTCAACCCGGCCACCGGCGAGCAGACGGCGGCCGTCGGTCTGGCCAGCACGGACGAGGTCGACGCCGCGGTAGCGGCCGCCAGGGACGCCTTCGGCGACTGGCGGCGCACCTCGCTCGCGGTGCGGACGAAGCTGATGTACGCCTTCCGCAACCTGGTCGAGACGCACACGGACGAGCTCGCGCGGCTGCTGACGGCCGAGCACGGCAAGGTGCTCTCCGACGCCGCCGGCGAGGTGTCCCGGGGCCTCGAGAACATCGAGTACGCCTGCGGGCTCGCCGACCTGCTGAAGGGGAGCTACAACTCCCAGGCCTCGACCGGCGTCGACGTCTACTCGGTGCGGGAGCCGCTTGGAGTCGTCGCCGGCATCACGCCCTTCAACTTCCCGGCCATGGTGCCGCTCTGGATGTTCCCCAACGCGATCGCCTGCGGCAACACGTTCGTGCTCAAGCCGTCCGAGCGCGATCCGTCGGCGCCTCTGCTGCTGGCGGAGCTGTTCGACCAGGCGGGCTTCCCGCCCGGCGTGTTCAACGTCGTCAATGGCGACAAGGTGGCGGTCGACCGCCTGCTGACCCATCCGGACGTCGCCGCTGTGAGTTTCGTCGGTTCCACGCCGATCGCCCGCTACGTGTACGAGACGGGCACCGGCGCCGGCAAGCGGGTGCAGGCGCTTGGCGGCGCCAAGAACCACATGGTGGTACTCCCGGACGCCGACGTCGACCTGGCCGCCGACGCCGCGGTGTCGGCCGCCTACGGCTCGGCCGGCGAGCGCTGCATGGCGGTGTCCGTCGTCGTCGCGGTGGGTGGCGTCGGCGATCCGCTGGTCGACGCGATCCAGGAACGGATGGGCAAGCTCCAGATCGGCCCCGGCATGGACGGGAAGTCCGAGATGGGGCCGCTGATCACCTGCGAGCACCGCGATCGCGTGGCCGGCTACGTCGGTGCCGGTGCCGAAGAAGGCGCCACCGTGGTCGTCGACGGCCGCGAGGCGTCCTTCGACGGCGACGGCTTCTTCCTCGGCGTCTCGCTGCTCGACAACGTGACGCCGGACATGACCGTCTACCAGGACGAGATCTTCGGGCCGGTGCTATGCGTCGTCCGCGCCGACACCTACCAGGAGGCGGTCGAACTCGTCGAGCAGAACCCCTGGGGCAACGGCACCGCGATCTTCACCCGCGACGGCGGCGCCGCCCGCCAGTTCCAGGAGGACGCCGACGCCGGCATGGTCGGCGTCAACGTGCCGATCCCGGTGCCCGTCGGCTACCACTCCTTCGGCGGCTGGAAGCAGTCGCTTTTCGGCGACACCCACATGTACGGCCCGGAGGGCGTCCACTTCTACACGAAGGCGAAGGTGGTCACCGCGCGCTGGCCGGACCCGGCGGAGAGCCAGGTCGACCTCGGGTTCCCGCGCAACCGCTAGCCGGGAGAGCGACTCGCGCGTGCCGCTTCGCGGCGACGCGCCTGATGCCGGCGGGGGCGCCGGCGCACCCGGTCGGCTAGTCGAAGGTCCACTCGCGGGGTTCCTTGCCCTCTTCGGGATGAACCTCGCGGACGGTGACGGGCGGGGACTCGCCTTTCTCGTACGTGAGCACGTACTTCAGGCCCTTCCGGTTCTCTTCGGGAACCGGGTCGGCGTGGGTTGCGAGTTCCGGGCCGTCGAATACGTTGATCTTGCAGAACTCCTCAGCTTGGCAGACGAACCTGGCCATCTGGACCCAGTCCTCCATCTTCGTGTCGGGCTCGATCCAGGCGCCGAAGGAGAGGCCGGTCAGGCCGACGATGTTGAGCGGCGGCGGAGCGTCGCCTCGCTGCTGGGCCGCGGCGCCGACAGAAAGGAGGAAGGCGAAGCCGATTGCAAGGAGCGCGCGTCGATTCATGGCTGGGTCACCTCGAAGAAACGGTCCCATAATGCCATGCGCTCCCGGTGGAGGTGCCTGCCCGCCTCGATGGTCGATCCGAACTCGAGGTGCCTGGCCGTGTCCGACTTGAACTCCGGCCACGCCGGCAGGTCCGGTCCGCCCAGCGGGTTCGGGTCGCCGGTGGAGGCGAAGGCGACCCAGTAGCCGGACATCGCCTCGGCGAGTTCATGGTCCTCGTCCGCGTACTCGTAGTCCAGCTTGTCCAGGTTGTCGAAGGCGTAGGCGATCTCGGCCGCGTGGTAGGCGCCGTAGACGTCCTTCTCGGGGTGCGGCGGGGCGTGAGTGAAGAAGTACAGATATGCCGGTGACGACACCGTCTCCGAGAGAGTCGCCCAGGTCTTCATGTGCCAGGCGAAGACGCGGTCGGAGAAGGCGTCGATGAAGGCCCGCCTCGCCGCGGCGTCGTCCGGCACCGGATAGGCCTCGAAGAACTCGTCCGCCACGTCCGCGAACTGGCTCTTGACCAGGAACTCGACGCCGGACTTGTTCGACGGCAGCATGCCGCCCATCAGGCTGGTCGCCTCGTCGCGGTTCGAGCCGACCAGCACCGGCACGTCCGCCTGCTCGCCGGCCCGGTAGATCTCGGTCACCTGCTTCGGCAGCACCCAGCCGTCGATGTTCGGCCTCGTCGCGAAGGCGCCCTGCTTCGAGGCCTCGGCGAGAATCGTCCCGGCGTCCAGTTCGCGCAGGCGGGCGGCCGCGTCCTCGCCCTCGATGCCCAGCCGCTTCGCGAAGGCCTCACCCGCGCTCTCGGCCGAGCCGTCCTCCGACGAGCGAAGCAGCGGCAACCCGTCGAAGAAGCCGCCGCTCTGGCCGATCGCACGGTGGAAGAGCCCCCGTGCCAGGGGCGAAGCCTGCAGTACGTTGACACTCCAGGCGCCGGCCGATTCGCCGAAGATCGTCACCCGGTCCGGATCGCCACCGAAGGTCGCGATGTTGTCCCTCACCCACTGCAGGGCGAACATCTGGTCGAGCATGCCGTAGTTGCCGGACGCACTCTGGTCGGACTCGGCCGACAGGGCCGGGTGGGCTAGATAGCCGAAGGCGCCGAGCCGGTAGTTGATCGTCACGACGACGGCGCCCTTGCGCGCCAGGGCCGTCCCGTCGTAGAGCGGCAGCGAGCCCGACCCGCGGGTCAACGCGCCGCCGTGGATCCACACCATCACCGGCAGGCGATCGTCCTCGCCGGCCGCGGTCCAGATGTTGAGGTACAGGCAGTCCTCGCTCACTTCTCCCAGGGGCTGGGCATAGAAGCCGCCCTCCCGGTAGGGCGTCTGCATGCAGGACGGCGACTCGAAGAGAGCGTCTATCGGCACCTCCGGCGGCGTCGGCGGCTGCGGCGGCCGGAAGCGCAGATCCCCGACCGGCGGCTCCGCGTAGGGAACGCCGAGAAAGACCCGAACGGAAGCGTCGTCTTCGGAGACGTACCCGATGACGTAGCCGCTCGACGTCAGCTTCACGAGCTGCGGCAGGGTCTGGGCGCCGGCAACGGCGGCGGCCAGCAGAAGCGTGCCGGCAAGGAGCCAGCCGTGACGGCCGCGCACGGGAACACTCATCGGTCCGATTCCTCCGATCCGGCTACTTTGCCACGTCGTAGGACGTCAGCGACTCCTGGTCGCGGATGTAGAAGGCCCCGTTGGCGACCACCGGGTGCGCCCAGGTGGGACCTCCGCGCTTCTCGATCTCGAACCGGCCTCGCTCCTGGTAGCCCTCGGGCGTCGCGACGGCGAGACCCACCTTGTTCCACTCGCTCAGCAGGAAGAGCTTGCCGTCGGCCATCACCAGGGAGCCCTTGCCAACGCTACGGGCTCGCCAGTGGACCTCTCCCGTCTTCGCGTCCACCGCGGTCAGCGCCGGACCGAAGAAGCTGTAGAGAGTTCCCTCGTGAGCAACGACGCCGCCGTGGTGGTTCTGAAGGCGCGTTCCGAAGTACGCCTCCTCGCTCAGGAAGGAGCCGCCCTCGTCCTCGGCGGTGACCCGAACCGCGCCGCCGCCGATGCCGTAGGACGCCGAGTAGAAGACGAGGTCGTCGTGGAGCACCGGCGTCGTGATGTTGATCGCGTTCACCGTCGACGGCCGCTCGTAGCGCCAGAGCAGCGCTCCGTCGTCGGCGCGGACGCCGACCCCGGCCTGGCCCGTGAACCCGAGCAGCACCTCGGTGCCCGCGATCTCGCGCAGGACGAGGGAAGAGTACGAGGCCACGTCGCCGAGTTCGCTGGAACGCCAGATCGTGCTGCCGTCGGCCGCGGAAAGCGCCGCGATCGCGCCGTCCCGGCCGCCCGGCATGACGAACACCCGGTCGCGGACGACCAGCGGCGACTCGCTGATGCCCCAGCGGGTGTTCGGGCTGCCGAAGCGCTCGAGCATGTTGAACTGCCAGATCACCTCGCCCGAGTCCTTGGCGAGCTTCGCCGCCTCGCCCATGCCATTCAGCACGTAGAGCGAGTCGCCCTGGATGGTCGGCACGGAGCGCGGGCCGTCGCCCCTGTCCAGATGGTCGTAGAGAGGGCCGAGCGTCCGCATCCAGACCTCGCCGCCGTCGCTCGCGCGCAGGCGGAAGACCGCACTCTGACCGTCGCGGGTGCCCTGAACGTAGATCGCGTCGCCCTCGACGGCGACGGTCCCGTAGCCGTGACCCAGCGTCTCGATCTGCCAGTTGACCGGCGGGCCTTCGGACGGCCACTCGTCGAGGAGGCCGGTCTCGGTCGAGATCCCCGCGCGGTCGGGGCCGCGCCATTGCAGCCAGTCGTCGGCGTGCGCCGCCGTCGCGAGTCCGGCGACGATCAAGGCCGTCGGAACCAGGCGAGTTTCTTTCGGGATCGTCAGTCGCATCGTCGTCCTCAGATTTACTGGCTGGCCGGCCAGCATTATACTGCCCGGCCGCCGCGGGACCGGAGCGTACTCGCTCGGACTCTCCCGAACAGCCTGCGGGCGGACGCCCACAGCGAAGCGGAAGATCCGCGACCTGGCCGACCGATATCGTGCGCGCTCACGAGACTGAGCAGAAAGGGAGAACGGCCATGGAGTTCTGGACCGCAACCGTCGCCGCGCCGACCCGGAGCGCCGAGTTCGCTCGTGAGGCCGAGGCCAGGGGCTGGGACGGCATGAACGTCGTCGATTCGCAGAATCTCTCCGGCGACCCCTACGTCTGTCTGGCGCTGGGCGCCACAGCGACGGAGACGCTCCGCGTCGCGACTTCGGTGACGAATCCGGTCACGCGCCACCCGGCGGCGACCGCCTCGTCGGCCCTCTCGGTCCAGCGGGTGTCGCGGGGCCGCATGGTGCTGGGGATCGGCCGGGGCGACAGCGCGCTCGCCCACCTGGGGCGCGCGCCGGCCCGTCTCGGATGGTTCGAGAACTACCTCGCCGTTCTGCAGACGTATCTCCGCGGCGAGGAAGTCGCGTTCGAGGACACGGGGATTGCGGACGAGGCCGCGCCGCTCGCGGAGAAGCTCGGACTGGCCCACGGACCTTCCGCGAGCAGCATTCGCTGGATCGGCGACGGGCCGAAGGTGCCGGTCGAGGTGGCCGCCACCGGCCCGAAGGTGATCGGAATCGCCGCCCGCCAGGCCGACCGCGTCATGCTCGCCGTCGGCGCCGATCCGAAGCGCGTCGCCTGGGGCATCGAGACGGCGCGTGAAGCCGCCGCCGAGGCCGGCCGCGACGCGGACTCGCTCCGGTTCGGCGCTTACGTAAACGTCGTCTGCTGCGACGATGCCCGGGCCGGCCGCGAACTCGGCCGCGCCTCCACCGGGCTGTTCGCCCGCTTCTCCGTCATGTACGGCGAGATCGCCGGACCCGCCGACGAGCAGCAGGCCGACGTGTTCCACAAGCTCCATGACAGCTACGACATGACCGCCCACGGCCGCGAAGGCGGGCAGCAGACCGCCGCGCTCACGGACGAGTTCATTGACGGGTACGCCATCGTCGGCAGCCCGGAGCACTGCGCGGCGCGGATCGAGGCGCTGGTCGATCTGGGTATCGACAAGTTCGCGGTCACGGGGCCCAACTTCGCCTCGCCGAGCCCCCCGGCACGTGAAGCCGCGGAGCGGTTCACGGACGACGTCCTGCCCCTGCTGCGGGGTTAGACGGCTACACGAAGGCCCCCAATCAAGGAGATCGATGATGGAATTCAGTGGCCGTTCGGCGGTCATCACCGGCGGCGGCAACGGCATCGGCCGCGCCATCGCGCTGGCCCTGGCGCGCGAGGGCGCGAACGTCGCGGTCGCCGACGTGGAGCAGGACGCCGCGGAGAGCGTCGCCCGCGAGGTGGAGGCCCTGGGCGCAGGCGCCCTGGCCGCGCGGGTCGACGTCGCTCGCGAGGAGGACCTCGAGCGCCTCGCGGACGACGCCTGGTCGGCCTTCGGGTCGGTCGAGTTGCTGTTCAACAACGCCGGCGTCGGCGCGGGCCGGGCGCCGGCCTACGGCTTCAGCGCCGACGACGTCCGCTGGATCCTCGGCGTCAACGTCGAGGGCGTGCTGAACGGCATCCGCGTGTTCGCGCCGCGGTTCATCGAGGGCGGCCGCGAGTCCCGGATCATCAACACCGGTTCCGAGCACAGCCTGGGCATCCCCTTCCCCGGATCGTCCGTCTACACCGCCTCGAAGCACGCGGTGCTCGCCATCTCCGACGTGCTCCGCGCGGAACTGCCCGAGCACGTCGGCGTCAGCGTCTTCTGCCCCGGCTGGGTCGCGACCAGCATCTGGCGGTCGTCCGAGCGGCGACCCGAGCACCTGGGCGGACCCCAGGAGGCGAATCCGGTCGGCGGCAAGCTCAGTGCGGAGCACGCGATGTCCGCGGACGAGGCGGCCGCCATGGTGCTGCAGCAAATCCGCGAGGACCGCTTCTACCTGCTGACCCACCCGCACGTCATCGAGTACGCGCGCAACCGGTGGGATGACATCGAGGCCGCGTTCGCGGAGCAGGCGCCGCGGTACGAGGGCGACGACCGGTACGACGTGACGAAGGCGATCGCGCGGATCCGGGCGCGGCGGGGCGGTTAGCCTCGCTACCAGCGGCGCGCGCAGCTCAATCGCCGGGCGACTCCTGCATCCAGGCCGGAACATCCCGCGCGCCGTGAAGCACGCGCCAGACGTCGACTTCGGTCGCTCCCTCGACGTAGAAGATCAGGTAGGGGAACCTCCTCACCAACCGCATACGCAAGCCAGGAAGACCCAGTTCGTGCGCATAGCGGGGCGAGCCGGCCGCCGGCTGTTCCCCGATCAGGCGATGCGCCTCCTCCACCGCATCGAGGAAGGCCAGGGCAACCGCCGGGCTCGCCTCGGCCAGGTAGTGCTCGACCGCTCTATCGATGTCGCGCCGCGCCTGCTCGCGCAGAACGACCGGTTTGCTGCTCACCGGCCGGCTTCGCGAACCTCACCGCGAAGACGGTCGAAGTAGTCCGCGTCGGCCACGCCGGCCCGCGGCGAGGCGGCACCCGCCAGAAGGCGGTCGCGCAGGCGCTGGCGGTCGTAGTCCTTTCGGATCAACTCGCGGACGTACTCGCTCGATGTGCTGTAGCCGCGGGTGCTGACCTGGTCGCTGACGAAGGACTTGAGCGCCTCGGGAAGGGAGATGTTCATTGTGGTCATGGCCCTGACGCTACGCCGATTGACAAAGTTTGGCAACCGCGACTCGGGCGTCTGAATGAGCGCCTCCAGGAAAGAGGAGCCGGCCTTGCGGCCGGCACGTGTCGAAGCCGCCTCCGGCGGCAGCGGGTCAGAACCCGGCTGGCGCGTCCCCGCGCCAGCCGCGTCACAGTCCGAGCGCCCGTCTTCGGGCGGTCGGATGTCAGACCCGCGCACCCAGAGCTACGAGGCTGCAGGATTCGCAGCGAGGTGCAAGAAGCGGTTCGCTTCGCGGGTCTCCCGGTAGCAGTCGACGATCGGCTCGAGGTCGCTCGGGCCGGCGCCGTGCAGGATGACGCCGTCGGCGCCGAGGTCG
Organism: Candidatus Multivorans sp.; assembly: GCA_965220845.1. Lineage (GTDB taxonomy): Bacteria > Acidobacteriota > Thermoanaerobaculia > Multivoradales > Multivoraceae > Multivorans. The sequence continues at coordinate 1,605,744 of CBDCRA010000004.1, read as the reverse complement.
AACTGGCCGTTGATCTTCTCGACGCAACGTTCGGCCGAGCCGGTGGCTGCGGGGGCTAGCCAATCTTCAGGAATGAGCGGGGCGATCCGTTCCAGTTCCTCCGTTGTGGCCAGGCTGTCGATGGCGCCGCGGAAGCCGGCGACCAGCGGATCGGCGCGGAAGCGCTCCAGGACCTTCGGGTCCCAGCGGTTCGTCTCGACCATCAGGTCGCCGTAGGCCTGCAGGTAGGTCGCCATCCGGCCGACCGTCTTCTTGAGGCGCACCGGCTCGGGCAGGTGGTCTCCGATCGTCGCGAAACAGGACCAGACCCGGACCGCGGCCGGATCGCGGCCGGCCTGGTCGGCCGCGCGCTTCACCGTGTCGACGCAGCGGACGAGCGTCTCGTCGGTGAAGAAGGTGTGGAGCACGACGGCGTCGAAGGCCCGGCCGCCGAGCGCCAGGGAGTTCGGCCCGAAGGCGGTCAGGGTCATCGGGATCTCGTCGTGAGCTTCCGCGCCCAGGCGGAGCAGCGGGAAGCGGCCGGCCGGCCCGTCGTGGTCGACGATGGCCTCTCCGCGCCACATCCGACGCATCAGCCCGACGAAGTCCTCCATCTGGGCGGTGGTGATCCGGGGCAGGCCCAGCGCATCGAAGACGCGGGCGATGCCGCGGCCGAGCCCCAGCGAGAAGCGGCCGCCGGTCAGCCGGTGCATGGTCAGCGCGTAGGACGCGGTGATCAGCGGATGGCGGGTGTTCTGGTTCGTCGCCGCGGTGGCGATGCCGAGTTCGCTCGAACAGGCGGCGGCCGCGCCCGAGAGCGTCGCCGCCTCCTTGACGTTGAAGCGCTCCGAGATGAACACCGAGCCGAAGCCCATCGCCTCGCCGGCTCGTACCTCCCCGAACAGCTCGGCCGGAGACTCGGGTTGCCCGGCCAGGGTGTAGAAGGCGAGTTCGTTCATCCGCTGCATCACGGCGATCCTTCCATGGACCGCACTGGGTGCGCCGGCGTCCCCGCCGGCTTTCGGGCGACGCCGCGGAGCGGTGGCGCACGAACTCAGCTCGTGAGGCCGAAGGCCTCTCCTTTCTACAGCAGTTCCGCCGAGTTCAGGTCCAGGGCGTGCCGGGTGTGCCGCCGCGTCATGGCGACGAACATCTCGTTGCCGCGGTCCGTCTCCTGGACCATCATCGAGGCAATGACGCAGACGCCGAAGCCGGCGAAGGCGCCCCGCCGGTAGTCGGACCAGCAGGCGTCCCAGGCGTAGTCGGCGATGCCGGCGGCGACCAGCCGCACGTGGTATTCGCGGACGATGTCCTGTTCGCACCGCAGCCGCCGTTCGCGCCGGAGGCTGCCGCCGAGGAAGTAGGCCACGTCGCCGAGCGGCAGGCCGATCGTGATGCTCTGCCAATCGACCGCCGTGATCGAGGGCGGCGAACTCCGCCTGTCGATCAGCAGGTTGTCGAGCCGGTAGTCGACGTGCACGAGGGAGAAGGGCTCGGGAGCTTTGCCGGTCCAGGCCGAGTCGGCCTCGCCGTACAGGCCGAGGATCTCCCGCCGGTCGGACTCGAGCCGGTCGCCGTATCGCTCCAGGAACCCAGGCAGCAGGGTCCGGTAACGATGACGGAGGGTCGCCGAGAGTTCGGTGCTCGGCCGGCCCAGCCACCCGGTTTCGAGCAGGGCGACGTCGTTCCAACCCGGAGCGTGCAATCCGGCGAGTTCCAGCGCCGCCGCCCGCGCCACCTCCTCGTCGCAGCCCGCGATCTGGTCGCCCGGCACGGCCGGCGCCTCGTCGCTCATCAGCACGGCGAAGTGCGGGCCCTTGCCCTCGATCTCGGCGAAGTAGCACCGCGGCGTCGAGATCGAGAGCCGGGCCTGGATCTCCTGGTAGAAGCGCACCTCCTTCAGGTAGTTGCGCAGCACGACGCCGGTCTCTCGGCTGGTCGGATCGGCGGAGGGAAACTTCCCCACCAACGTGCGCGGCGCGCCCTTGGCGCCTTCGCCGTACTCCAGCCTGTAGCGGACGCAGCGTCCGATCTGGCCGGTGCCGATGTCCGCCGCGACGAAGGCCGCCACCTCCACTTCGTGACCCGCGGCGCGGAGCTGCTCCGTGAGCCAGCCGGCGCTGACCTCTCCGGGCGTGGGAATGAACGGCCCCGAAGTCACTCGGCCGCCCGTTCACGCCACCAGCCCGGCCCGACCCGGGACGGCCAGCCGTCCGGCGGCGTCGGCCACAGCAGGATGGTCCCCATCGGGCCGAGTTCGACACCCCGGATGTCGTTGTTGAAGACCCACAGGAAACTGACGTGGAACAGGAACAGCACCGGCTGGTCCCGGTACACCTCGCGGTGGATCTCCCGGTAGATCGCGGCGCGCTTCTCGCTGTCCTGCTCGCGCTTGCCCAGTTCGAAGAGTTCGTCGACCCTGGGGTTCGAGTAGCCGCCGTTGTTGCGGCCGCCGTGGTAGGCGTCGGTGGCCAACTGGTTGAAGAGGGCGTTCGGATCCTGGGTCGTGCCGCCGATGGTCCCGAGCGCCTGGAACTCGCTTTCGAGCCGTTTCTCGTTGAGGGAGGCGCTCTCGTAGGCGCGGGTCACCATCTCGACCCCGAGGCGGCGGAAGTCCTCCCGCAGGATGTCGAGCGTCGGCGGCACGTAGGTCAGTCCGGCGGTGTACGACAGCTCGAAGCTGAAGCGGACCCGCTCGCCGTCGATCTCCTTGTGGCGCCACCCGGTGTCGGGATCGGCGAGCCAGCCGGCCCGGTCGAGAAGCTCGGCGGCGCGCGTCAGGTCGTAGTCGTAGGGGCGTTCGAGAATCGCCGGTTCGTAGTCCCATCGCTCTTCCACCATGAAGCCGTACGACCGCCGGTACAGGCCGTGGCCGACCCGACGGAGCACGGTCTCCGCGTCGTAGGCGTGGGCGAGCGCTCGGCGCACGTCGGGGTCGCCGAAGAACGGGTTGCTGCCATCCATGTTCCAGACGATGCCGAGCAGCAGCGCCGACGCGTGGCGGCCCTTCACGCCTCTCTCCTCAAACAGCTCTCCCGTCGCCTGCCGCGCGAAGATGTTCGCGTCGACGTAGATCTGGTCGTACTCGCCGCCCAGGAACTGCAGGAAGGCGAGGTTCCGGTCCGGCTGGAACTTGAAGATCATCGTCTTCGCGGCCGGCGGCGCGCGCTCGAAGAGGTAGTGGTCCTCCCACCGTTCGAGGACGACCCGGTCGCTGTTCCGCCATTCCACGAAGCGGAACGGGCCGCTGCCGATCACCGCCTCGCGGCCGTAGCGGTTGTAGTAGGGCGAAGACCGGAGCGTCGGATCGGCCGCGCGCTCGGCGGCGTTACCCACGATGTGGCGCGGCATGATCGGAAAGGCGAGCGCCTCCAGCCGGAGCTGCGGCGCCAGGAGTCCGGCGAAGTCGAAGCGAACCCGGTGTTCGCCCTGCGCCATGGCCCCGACGACGAGGTCGCGCGGCGTTGGCCAGAAGCTCACCGGCACCCGTTCGTCACGCAGGGCCTCGAGCGAGAACACGACATCGTGCGCGGTCCAGGGCTCGCCGTCGTGCCAGCGCAGCTCGGGATTCAACTCCAGGACGACGGAGTGCAGATCCTCCGACACTTGCACCTCGAGGACGACGTTCGAGTTCCAGTCGTAGTCCACCGGGCTGCCGTGACGGATCACCAGCCACTCGAAGAGCATCCCGAACATCGTCCAGGCGGACGCCGCGCCGGACGGAAACAGCGGATTGAGCGTCGTCGGCTGGGAGAAGTCGTGGCGAACGATCGTCGTCCCGCGGTCGGCCCGTTGCGGCTCGGCGACCGGATACAGCTCGTACAGCGCCGGCGGATCGACGAGAGGATCGGCCAGCGGGTCGTAGTCGCCGCCGTCGTCGACGACGGGAAGCGGATTGCCGCAGGCGCCGGCCAGGAGGCCGGCCGCCACCGCCAGCCGCCACCGGGTGTTCACGCGTTGCGCTTGATGTCCCGGAACGGGCCCTGGTCGGCGCGGTAGCCCTTCGGCATCCCCAGCACCCGCTCGGAGATGATGTTGCGCTGGATCTCGTCCGTGCCGCCGGCGATCGAGATGGCGGGCACCGAGACGAGGACCTCGGCGATGATCCCGTCCGCGGCCGAGTCGGGGCCGCTCAGCATGGCGTCCGCGCCCGAGATCATCGTGTGGACGTGGGAAGCCTGGCGCGCGATGACGCTCGCCGCGAGCTTGCCGATCGACCCGGCCGGGATGATCTCCGTCGTGCCGGCCTTGCGCTTGGCCTCGGCGCTGTCGGAGGCGAGCCGCGCGCCGGTGTACAGGCAAAGCAGCTTCGCGATCTCCTGCCGCGTCGCCGGATCCTTGATCGCGCCGGTCGCCCGGGCGCGCGGCAGAACGAGATCCACCCGGCCCTCGCGCTGCGGGTACCAGGTGTACGGCTCGGCGGCGATCCGGAGCTCCTCTTCGTACTCCTCGTAGATCGGCCCCTGCTTCGGCCCGTCGAGCGAGGATCCCCGAACCCGGCGGCTGAAGCCGCGACGCTCGAAGGACAGGGTCGTCTTCGCCACGTGCCAGCCGTTGCCCTCGCCGCCGATCAGGTCCTCGGGCGCCACGACTGCGTTCGTCATGAAGACCTCGTTGAACGACTGGTGGCCGTTCATCTGCCTGAGCGGCCGCGCCTCGACTCCCGGCTGGCGCATGTCGAGCAGGAAGTAGCTGATCCCCTGGTGCTTCGGCACGTCCCAGTCGGTGCGCGCGACGAGGAGACCGAAGTCCGCGTGATGGGCGCTCGTGTTCCAGACCTTCTGGCCGTTGACGATCCACTTCCCGTCCTTCAGCTCCGCCCGGGTGCTCAGGCCGGCCAGATCGGAGCCGCTGCCCGGCTCGCTGAAGAGCTGGCACCAGGTGTGTTCGCCGGTCAGGATGGGCCGGAGGAAGCGCCGCTTCTGGTCGTCCGAACCGCAGGCCAGGATCGTCTCCGAGGCCAGTCCCCGGGGGCCTACCTGGGCCGCCGGCACCGCGTCCCTCTCCCTGAAGACTTCGGCGACCACCGCGGTCTGGTCGAGCGTGAAGCCGCGTCCGTACCACTCCTCGGGCCAGTGCGGCGCCGCCCAGCCGCCTTCGAGCAGGATGTTCCGCCACTCGATCAGGGGACGGTCGACGCGCCAGTTCGCGTCGAGCCAGGCCGAGACTTCGCTGCGGATCCGGTCCGGGGTCATGCCGCGCCCTCCAGCATCGTCATCATCCGCTCGCGGTGGATCGCCGAGGTGCCGAACAGCACCTCGGAGCCCTTCGCGCGCTTGAACCAGAGGTGGGTGTCGTTCTCCCAGGTGAAGCCGATCCCGCCCCGCAACTGAATGCCCGCTCTGGCCGCGCTCATGTAGGCGTCGGCGGCCGCCGCTTTCGCCATGCTTGCGGCGTAGGGTTCGCCCGCGCCGGCATCGAGGCAGCGCGCCGAGTGGTGGGTGAGCGCACGCGCGATCTCGATCTCCAGCAGCAGGTCGGCGCAGCGGTGCTTCAGCGCCTGGAACGAGCCGATCGGCCGGCCGAACTGGAAGCGCTCCTTCGTGTAGTTCACCGTGGTCTCGAAGAGATGCTGCGCACCGCCGATCATCTCGTGGGCCAGGGCGGAGCAGATCCGGTCCCAGATCCGGTTCAGGGCGTCGCCGGTCACTTCGGCGACGCGGCGGCCCGAAACGCCGGTGAAGGCGACACGGGAGAGCTTGCGCGTCGGATCGACGACCTGGAGCGGCTCGATCGCCAGGCCGGACGCGCCGCCCTCGACCGCGAGGAGCTCGAGCCCGCCGGCGCCGCTCGCCACAACCAGCAGCAGGTCGGCGACGTGGGCATCGAGGACCATCGTGGCCGTTCCCGACAGCTTCCCGTCCGCCGCCGACGTGATCGAGCCGCCGACGCCCGCCGGGTCGTTCAGGTCGTCGAGCACCAGGGTCGCGATCGTCGAACCGTCGGCGACGCCCGGCAGCAGCGCGCCACGATCCTCCTCGTCCGCGGCCTCGACCAGCGCGGTCCCGGCCATCACCGCCGAAGCGAACCAGGGACCGCAGAACAGCGTACGCCCCATTTCCTCGGCGACGATGCCGAGTTCGACCGCGCCGCCGCCGGCGCCGCCGTAGACCTCCGGAACGTGGACGCCGGCCAGCCCGGCGTCGCCGCAGAGTTCCTGCCAGACAGCCGGGTCGTAGCCCCGGTCCGTCGCCATCGACTCACGGACGGCCGTGGCGGGCGACCTGTCGCGCAGCGCCCGGGACACGATGTCACGGAGAAGGTTCTGCTCCTTCGAGAACTCCGTCTGCACGCTACCTCCTGTCGCCATTCGCCAGCCCGGGAAACCAGGCCGCGACTCCGCAGCGTACCGGAGGCGGATAGAGTCGCGGTGGCCCCGCAGCCAGCATCTTACTGAGTGACCAGCCAGCACTTCATTCGAGCCAAGTCAGGCATGACCGAGTCCAGCCGCTTGAATTCGAGAACCGACGGCCAGGCCGCGACACGCCCGCGACGCACCCAGGCCGAGAGGCGCGCCGAGTCGGAACGCGAGATTCTGCGCGCCGGGGCGACGCTGTTCGGCCGCCAGGGCTACACGGCGACGACCCTGGAGCAGATCGGCAAGGAGGCCGGGTACTCGAGCGCCCTCGTGTCGCTGCGCTACGGCTCCAAGGAGGGCATCGCCGAGGCGATCGTCGACCGCCTCCAGTCCCGGGCCGGCAGCGAGGTGTTCGAGCCCGAGGAGGGAATCACGGGTCTCGCCAGGTTGAACCGGCTCTTCGACGGCTACTCGGACCTCATCCGCGACGCGGGGATCTGGCTGCGCGCCCTGTTCATGCTGATGACGGACTCCCTGGGGCCGCTGAACGGGAAGATCGACCTGTTCAGGGCCGGCAATGCCAACTTCGCCGCCGCCTTCGAACGGGCCATCCGCGAGGGGCAGGAAGCCGGCGAGATCCGGACCGATGTCGATTCCGCCGGGACCGCGTTCGAGATCCTCGCCTCGATCAGGGGAACCACCCTCCTCTGGCTGCTCGATCCGGACAAGGTCGATCTCGTCGCGGCGATCGAGAGCCTCCGCGCCAGCGTCGAGGATCGACTCTCGGCACGGAGCGGCTGAAGGCGCCAAATCGGTGCCGCTTCGCGGCGCGTATCTCTGGCCGCCTTCAGCGGCGGCGGGTCAGAAGACCCGCGCACCCAGCAGAAGGCCCGGCGTCAGTCCGACTCGGGCTCGAGCTTGTCCTGGGTCTTCGTCTCGAAGTCGGCGGCGCCGTGACGCTCCCGTAGCTGGGTTTCCGGAGGTCCCCAAGCGCGGTTCACCATCCGGCCGCGCTTCACCGCCGGACGCCTGGCGATCTCCCGGCCCCAGCGGTTCACGTTCTCGTAGCTCTGCCCCTCGATGAACTCGCCGGCCTCGTAGAGGTGGCCGGCGGCCAGCGCGCCGTACCAGGGCCAGATAGCCATGTCGGCGATGGAGTACTCGTCTCCCGCCATGTACCGGGCGTCCGCCAGGTGACGGTCGAGCACGTCGAGCTGACGCTTCACTTCCATCGTGAACCGGTCGATCGCGTACTCGATCTTCTCCGGCGCGTAGGCGTAGAAGTGGCCGAAGCCGCCACCGAGGTAGGGAGCGCTCCCCATCTGCCAGAACAGCCAGGACAGGCACTCGGTCCGGGCGCCGTGGTCCTCGGGCAGGAAGTCGCCGAACTTCTCGGCCAGGTAGAGAAGGATCGCGCCCGATTCGAAGACCCGCGTGGGCGGCTCCGTACCGTGGTCGACGAACGTGGGGATCTTGGAGTTCGGATTCGCCGCGACGAAACCGCTCGAGAACTGGTCGCCGTCGCCGATGTTGATCAGGTAAGCGTCGTACTCGGCGTCATGCCCGCGGTCCAGGAGCTCCTCGAGCATCACCGTGACCTTCACCCCGTTCGGCGTGGCGAGCGAATAGAGCTGGAACGGATGCTCGCCAACCGGCAGGTCCTTCTCGTGGGTCGGGCCCGCGATCGGCCGGTTGATCCTGGCGAAGCGGCCACCGCTTTCGGTGTCCCACTTCCATACCTTGGGCGGGGTGTAGGGAGAGTCGTTCATGGGATCAGTCCTGGTCCGCCGCGTGGAGAGAATGGTGCACCCTGGAGGAGTCGAACCCCCAACCTTCGGATCCGTAGTCCGACGCTCTATCCAGTTGAGCTAAGGGTGCATTTCAAGGCCGCCGCACCGAGCGAGTGCGGAACCCTAGCAGCTTGGGCGGGGGAAAGGGGAGTAACAAAGCGGAGCCGGCCTAACGGCCGGCGCAGCCTCTTCCGCGGGTCAGAAGACCCGCGCACCCAAGTCGATGAAGCGGTCGCACTGGGCGCGCACCTGCGCGTCGCCCTCAGGCCCCCCGAGGCCGATGACCGTCAAGCCGTTCATCTGCAGCTTGGCGACCAGGGGCAGCATCTGGACCGACGTCGCCACCAGCACGACCGTGTCGACGCTTCGTTTCGTGTAGCAGAGTTCCAGCGCATCCACGACGATCCGCACCGCGGCGGAGCAGCCGCGCACTTCCGTGCCCGAGGGCACGTCGACGACCTCGGCGCCTCCGCCGTGGAGCGCCTTCCGGTCGAGCTGCTCCTCGCTCGCGTCGGCATAGACGCGGCGCAGGACGAGCTTGCCGAGTTCCCCGTCCAGCCGCGCCAGCAGGCCTTCCGCATCGAGCGCCGGGCCGCCCTCGAGGCTTCGCTCCAGACCGCCCAGGTCGAGAAGGACCGCGGCGCGGCCCGGTCCACCCGACTTCGTCTTCCGTGGCGCGGCGGCCGGACCCTGCGCTTCGGCGCCCTCGCCGGCCTCGTCCTGCTGCTGCGGTCCCCCACCGCGTCCGCGGCGGCGCGAGCGACGGCGACGGCGGCGACGACGCTTGGGAGGCGCGGCCTCGTCGTCATCGCCGGTGGCGGGCCGGGCCGGTTCCGCCGGTTCTGCCGGTTCCGTCGCGGCCTCGAGGGCCGCGGACACCGGAGGTTCGGCGGCCGGCGCGGCCTCTTCCGCCGCTTCCTCCTGCCCGCCCGGCGCTTCCTCCGCCGCCGCCACCTCGGCCAGCGGGGCCTCGGTCGGCCCGGCAGCCGTCGACTCGTCTTCGTCAGGCTCGGGAGCGGCCGCGGACTCGTCGCCGCCAGCCGTCTCGACCTGCGGCTCGTCCTCCGTCTCGGCGCTGGCTGCTTCCGGCCGCGCCGGTCCGGGTTTCTCCTCCGCTGCCGGTCTCCGCCACCAGGGATTCACGCTCACTCTCCCCCTATCGGAAGTCCTGTTCGGGCTGCTTCGGCGCCGGGCGCAACCGCCTCACCGGGCGGCGGCCGGCGCCGCCGGGGATTGTATAGTCCGGGCAGTGCCCGTGGACGCGCTCCCGTACCGGTACCTGGCCGTCGACGGACCGATCGGCGTAGGCAAAACGACGCTGGTCGAGATGCTCGCGCAACGCTTCGAGGGCGTGAAGATCCTCGAAGACGTGGACAACCCCTTCCTCGAGGCGTTCTACCGCGACCGGCCCGGCACCGCGTTCCAGACCGAGCTCTACTTCCTGCTGACGCGGTACAAGCAGCAACTCGACCTGGCCCAGGAAGAGCTGTTCGATCCCATCCGCCTCGCCGACTACACTTTCGCCAAGAGTCGGCTGTTCGCCTTCCTGAACCTGGCGGACGGCGACCTGATGCTGTTCGAGAAGCTCTACGACCTGCTCGAGCCGCAACTGAGCCAGCCGGACCTGCTGATCTTCCTGACCGCCGACATCGACACCTGCATGGCGCGGATTCACAAGCGCCGCCGCGCCATCGAACAGAACATCTCGGCCGACTACCTGGGTGAACTGATCGAGGCCTACAACCACCACTACTACCACTACGATGGGTCGCCCCTGCTCGTCGTGGACAGCCGCAACCTGGACTTCGAGCACAAGCCGACCGACTTCGAGGAGTTGCTCCATCACATCTCGCGGCAGATCCGCGGCACCGAGTACTTCGTGCCCGCGCGCAGCACCTGAGAGAAAGACGCCATGACCACGCCAGAACCCCTTGTCATCGCCGGCCGCGAGTTCCACTCGCGTCTCATTCTCGGCACCGGCAAGTACAGCGACGAACAGGTGATGGTCGACGCCTTCGACGCCTCCGGCACCGAGATGGTCACGGTGGCGCTTCGACGCGTCAACCTCGACGACCTGGGCAAGGGCTCGCTGATCGACCACGTCGACCAGGACCGCTACCTGCTGCTCCCCAACACCGCCGCCTGCTACACCGCGGACGACGCGGTGCGGACGGCGCGGCTGGCGCGCGAGCTGGGCGGCTGGAACTGGGTCAAGCTGGAGGTGATCGGCGACGAGAAGACCCTCTTCCCGGACAACGAGGAACTGCTCGCCGCCACCCGGGAGCTCGTCGCCGACGACTTCGTCGTGCTTCCCTACACGACGGACGATCCGATCACCTGCCGCAAGCTCGAGGACCTCGGCGCGGCCGCGGTGATGCCGCTCGCGGCGCCGATCGGCTCGGGGATGGGCATCCGCAATCCGGCGAACCTGCGGATCATCGTCGAGCAGTCGAACGTGCCCGTCATCGTGGACGCCGGCGTCGGTACCGCGAGCGACGCCGCCCTGGCGATGGAGCTGGGCGCGGACGGCGTGCTGATGAACACGGGCGTCGCCGGCGCCCGGGATCCGGTGCGCATGGCCCGGGCGATGAAGCTGGCCGTCGAGGCCGGCTGGCTGGCGGCCAACGCCGGGCGGATTCCGAAGAAGCTCTATGCGACGGCGTCGTCGCCGGAGACCGGCGTCATCAGTTAGGCCACGGCAGTGCGCCACCTAGTGACCCGGGTCTTCTGACCCGGGCCACGCCGACACGCCTAGGCCGGGGCGCTCTGGGAGCGCTACAGGGGCTGATGGGCGTGGCGTAGCGAAGGGGCCCGGGTCAGAAGACCCGGGACACTAGGCGGTTTCTTCCTGGCGCGTAACAAAGGGGATGCGGCTCTCCGCGTCGGCGGACCGCGGGTCGTCGGTGTCGCCGCGGCGGAGGCGCAGGAGGCCGGCGTGGGCGATCATCGCCGCGTTGTCTCCGCAGTAGCGGAGCGGGACGAGCAGGATCTCCGCGCCTCGACGTTCGCCCCAGGCGACCACTTCCCGCCGCAGCAAGCGGTTCGCCGCCACGCCGCCCGAGACGGAGAGCCTCTCCACGGGCTGCTCGTCGCGGAGCCGGTCCAGCCGATCGATCAACTGGGCCACCGCGGTGTGCCGGAAACCGGCGAGGAGGTCGAGTACCTCCCGCGGCCAGGACTCGTCGTCGCCTGCGGCGTCGGCCAGCGCCCCCGCCGCTCCACCGTTCCCCGCCTCGATCTCGCCGAGAGCCCGCAGGGCCTGGCTCTTCAATCCCGAGTACGAGAACGCCAGTTCGCTGGACTTGATCGTTGCCACCCGGAACGGACAGGCCGCCGGATCACCGAGCTCGGCCAGGCGATCGACCTCGGCGCCGGCCGGGAAGGCCAGGCCGACACGATGGCCGATCTTGTCGAAGGCCTCGCCGATCGCGTCGTCCCGGGTCTCGGCCAGGCTGGTCACGGCGCCCGACGGACCGTCGACGGCGAGCAGGCTGGTGTGGCCGCCGGAAACGACCAGGCCGACCATCGACTCGGGTACCGGCCGGCTCGCGCCGTCGGTCCGGAGCAGGGGCGAGAAGAGGTGGCCCTCCAGGTGATGCACCGCAAGGAAGGGCACGCCGAGCGAGTAGCTGATCGCCTTGCCGAGAGAGAGCCCGACGAGAAGCGACCCGACCAGGCCGGGCCCGCGGGTCGCCGCGACGGCGCCGACGTCGGACCAGTCCACGCCCGCCTCCTCAAGCGCCGCCGCCGACACCCCGGGCCAGTTGCGGAGATGTTCCCGAGACGCCGCCTCCGGCACCACGCCGCCGAACGGACGGTGGACGTCGAGTTGGCTGGAGACCACGGACGAAAGCACCCGGCCCTCGGCGTCGAGCACCGCGCAGGCGGTGTCGTCGCAGGACGTTTCGACGCCGAGGACGAAACCCTCGAACGGAGTGGCCGCGTCGTTGGCCGTGGACATGCCGGCGACGTTATCCTCCCCCTCACCGGCGCCGGCTGGCGCGGCGGCCCACCGAGATCGCGACCTTGATCTTCCCACCGAGCTTCCGGGACGGCTCCCTCGCGCTGCGGAGCCGGCGCGTGATCGTCCGGGTCGACTTCAACGTGCCGATGGCGGGCGAGGAGGTACTCGACGCGACCCGCCTGCGGGAAGCGGCGCCCACGATCGCCACCCTCTGCGACGCGGGCGCCCGCGTCCTCCTGCTGTCCCACCGCGGCCGGCCACGGGGCAAGGCCGACCCGGAACTCAGCCTGCGTCCGGTCGCCGGCGCCCTGTCCTCCATCCTCGGGCGTCCCGTCGCCTTCGCCGCGGACTGCGTCGGCCCGGCCGCCCGGAACGGCGCCGCCGCGCTCGACGACGGCGCCGTCCTGCTGTGCGAGAACCTCCGCTTCCACGCCGGCGAGGAAGCGAACGACCCGACCTTCGCCGCCGGGCTGGCCGCCCTCGGCGAGGTCTACGTCAACGACGCCTTCGGCACCGCCCACCGCGCCCATGCCTCCACCGCCGCCGTCTGCGGCTTGGTGAAGCAGGCCTTCAGCGGGCTGCTGCTCGACCGCGAGCTGCGGCAGCTCGGCCGGCTGCTCGACGACCCGCCGCGGCCGTTCGTGCTTCTCGTGGGCGGCGCGAAGATCCGGGGCAAGATCGGCGCCCTGCGGCGCCTGCTGCCCCTGGTCGACCGTGTCCTGGTCGGCGGCGGCATGTCGAACACGTTCCTGGCCGCCCGCGGCGCCGAACTCGGTTCCTCGCTGGTCGAAACGGAGAGCTTCGACCTGGCGCGGGAGATCGAGACCGAGACCGCGGCCGGCGGCGCCGGGCTGCTCCTGCCAAACGACATCGTGGTCACGGATTCGCTCGACGCAAACCCCTCGGAGCGGGGGATTCGCACGGTGCCGGTGGAGGACGGCGTGCCGGCCGGATGGCTCGCGGTCGACATCGGGCCGGAGACCCGAGCCGCGTTCGAGGCCGCGATCGCCGGCGCCGCGACCCTGTTCTGGAACGGCCCGATGGGCGTCTTCGAGACACCGCCCTTCGATTCCGGCAGCCTCGCGGTGGCGCGAGCCGTAGCCGCCTGCGACGGCTTCACCGCGATCGGCGGCGGGGAAACGGTGGCCGCGGTCCGGCGGGAGAACCTGTCCGGGAGAATCGATCACGTCTCGACCGGCGGCGGCGCCTCCCTGGCGCTGCTGGCCGGCGAGGAACTGCCGGCCGTCGAGGCACTCAACGCCCGACGCAGGGAGGAAGCATGACGCGCACACCGATCATCGCCGGCAACTGGAAGATGAACCTGCTCCGCGCGGACGTCACGGCGTACGCCGAGGCTCTCACCTCCGCCGGCCCGCCCGACCCGCAGGTCCCCGACAACGAGGTGGATGTCGTCCTGTTCCCGACACCCGTCTACCTGGGCCTCGCGGCGACGGCCATGCCCGACTGGGTCGCCGTCGGCGCCCAGGACGTCCACGCCGAGGGCGGCGGCGCCTACACCGGCGACGTCGCCGCCGCCCAGATCGTCGACGCCGGCGCTTCCTGGGCCCTGGCCGGCCACTCCGAACGGCGCCAGTACCACGGCGAATCGAACGACGAGGTGGCGCGCAAGGCCAGTCGGGCCCTCGACGCCGGCCTGGTCCCGGTCGTCTGCGTGGGCGAAACCCTGGAACAGCGCGAGCGGGACGAGACGGAAGAGGTCCTCGACGCCCAGTTGGGGGCCGTCCTCGGAGTGCTCGCCGCGGCCGCCGCCGCCGGAGTCGGCGCCGTCGTCGCCTACGAACCGGTGTGGGCGATCGGCACCGGCCTCAGCGCCTCGCCCGAGATCGCCGCCTCCGTTCACGGCCACCTGCGGGCCCGGCTGAACGGCCACCAGGGCGGGCTCGGCGACTCGACGCGGATCCTCTACGGCGGCTCGGTAAACGCCGGAAACTGCCGGGATCTGATCGGCCGACCAGACATCGACGGCTTTCTCATCGGTGGCGCAAGTCTTGATCCTGCCTCGTTCCTGCGTATCATTCGTCTTTCTACGGGTTCCGGCGGTGGCTCACAGCCCTGACGAACGGAGCCGTGCTCGCGCCGCGGATACCCCGGAAGGGAGATTGACTTGATCTTCGTGCTGTATGCCGTCCACGTGACGGTTTCGCTGTTTCTGGTCCTCGTCGTCCTGCTGCAGCAGGGCAAGGGGGCCGACCTTTCCGTGTTCGGCGGCGGCGCGTCCCAGGCCGCTTTCGGCGCCCGCGGCGCGGCCACGCTTCTGCACAAGCTGACCGTCGGCTGCTTCGTCCTCTTCATCGTGACGACCCTCTCGATCGGCTTCCTGCAGAAGCAGGACACCTCATCGGTCATGAGCGGCGTCGGCTCCGTGATGGACGAAGTCCAGGCCACCGAGCCGGAGACCGCGCCGGCGTCGACGGCGCCGGCCCAGGAGACCGAGGGGGCCCCGGCGGAAGCCGAAGGCGACTCGACCGAAGCCGGCACCGGGACCGGAAGCGACAACCAGGGATAGAGCCAGCGGACGACGTGGCCAGAGCCGAAGTGGCGGAATTGGTAGACGCGCACGGTTGAGGGCCGTGTGGGGCAACCCGTGCCGGTTCGAGTCCGGCCTTCGGCACCACCCTCTGAGGACGCTGCTAGCGGTCTACTTCCGCTTGGCGCTCTTGATCACAACGGTCTCCACCGGTTGGGCCTCGCTCAGGCGACCGGGCTCGTTGACCTCGACGTTGGCGATGGCGCTGACCGCCTCAATGCCTTCAACGACCTTGCCGAACACCGCGTAGCCGACTCCATCCTGGGCCTCCTCGCGGTTCAGGAAGTCGTTGTCCCTCAAGTTGATGAAGAACTGAGCCGTGGCACTATCCGGGTCGCCGGTCCTAGCCATGGCGACCGTGCCGCGGTCATTCGACAACCCGTTACCAGCCTCGTTCTTGATGGGCGGACGAGTGATCTTCTTCTGCATGCTCGTGTCGAACCCGCCACCCTGAATCATGAAGTCGTCGATCACGCGATGGAAAATCGTGCCGTCGTACCAACCCCGGTCCACGTAGTCGAGGAAGTTCTCGACCGTGATCGGGGCCTTCTCCGGGTTCAGTTCCAGCACGATCGTGCCGTGGCTCGTTTCGAGGGCTACCCTCGGGGGCGTGTCCTGACCGAGGCTCGGCGCGGCAAGCAAGACGGTGGAAGCGGCATAGATCAAGAAGCGACTCCAGGGTCCGGGCGGTGAACTGTGCATCTGAAAGGTCTCCAGCGATGAATCCGCCCCGGCCGCATGCCGCAGGCGTGAAGCGGGCGCAGCCTAGCAGTCCGCGCCGGCGGTGAGCCCCGGGCCGTTTGTCGGCGTCGTCCTGGCGGGCGGCCGAAGCACCCGGCTGGGTTGCCCGAAGGCCGGGCTGCGACTCCCCGGTAACGAGCCCGGCAGCGCGGGGCCGACCCTCGCAGACTGGGCCGTGGCTCGGCTCGCGGCGGTGGGCAAGGTCGGAGAAGTCGTCATCGCTGCCGGCAGCACCGGCATCGAAGCCGCGTCCACGGACTACCGCATCCCCGTTTCGGTCGAAACCGACGGCCCCGGCTTCGGCCCCGCAGCCGGCATCATCGGCGCGGCCCGGGCACGACCTGGCAGGAGCCTCCTCGTCCTCGCCTGTGACCTGCCGCTGGCCCCGGTGGAACTCCTGACCGCGCTGGCCGCCTCGCGAGCGGAGCTCGCGGCGGCCACTGCGAAGCCGGAGGACCCACGATCAATGAACCCGACCTGTGCGCTCTGGACGCCGACGGCCCTCCAAGGGCTAGCCACGCGGGTCGGACGAGGCGACTATCGTCTCTACCCACTGACACGCTGCGACCGCCTACGCGTGGAGCCAATCGAAGCGGGCTGCTACGGCGTTCCAGAGGACGTTCTGCTGAACGTCAACACTGCCCACGAGTGGAAGCGCACGCAGGCAATATGGCGGTGCTTGTCCGGGACCCTTCAACGGAGCGTTTAGCTGCGCGCTTCCGTGAACGGCCGGTTCGGGGTTCGAGAGACTCGGATGGCCGTTCTGGCCGGAACAACCGTTAGAACAGAGTCGACCTGATGGCGATCCCTCGAACCGCCGCTCGCAGCACTCTGCAAGTACTTGGCGCATCCCTGCCGATCCTGGTCGAGCGAATCCAGAACGGCCTTGTCCCGCCGCCCTCGGCGGTTCAAGACCCGGTCGTCTTCCTGCTAACGCCGGATCAGCCGTGATCTAGGGCTCTGGACGAAGGCGCCGGTCTGGCGACGCTGGCACCGGATGTCGAATCGAGGGGCCTGCCTAAGGGGTAGATCCGCCTAGGACTCCCATAGGACAGACTCTTTCAGCGAACATGGATCAACGGGTCTGCTAAGCTCGCCCGCACCCACAACCGGAGGTCCTCCACAACCGGAGGTCCTCCACAATTGAAGTACCCGATCCTTGCGGCCATCGCATTGGTCGCCATCGCTGGAACTGCTTGGCTGGTCGCCCAGAACGAAGACCACGCGCTGCGGCTCTGGCTGATCGACCGCATCGAACAAGCCTACGTCGATGGCGATACCGAGAGGTTGCGCCGCATGGCGGAAAGCGAGTACGAGCGCGACATTGAAGACTGGCTAGACCGCCAAAGCGCCGGTGTCGTCTCAGTTAGTTCAGCGTCCGGAGACGACGAAACGAAGTTCTGCCCAGACGGAACGATCTTCGTGGAGAAGGATGGAATGTGTCACGCCCCACCTTCCACGGGGCCGGTATCTCCACCTCTTCCGCCTATCGACTTGCCCGACGTCCCCTTGGACATTCCGCCACCGCCACCGGCGCCGCCGGTTCAGGTTCCGACGCCCACACCTGCGCCCACGCCGCTACCGAAACCCAGGATCAACCCAGCCTGTCTGAATGCGATGCAACTGGTCGCGCAGTGCTGGGCCGAGCAAGCAGCGATTTGCCGAATCGCGGACGAGGCGGACGCAGACGAGGAAGATCTCTACGCACTCAGGCAGGCGTGCAGCGACAAAGGGGTTGAATGCACAGTCAAGACGGTTGCAGCCGCCAACTTGTGCGCCGCAGGCTAGGTGCTAGGGCTAGCTAGTTCTCGTCCAGAAACGCTGAAGTGCTTGATTTTGCTGGGCTAAACGTGCTCGGTGTAGCTTCGATTTCACAGATCGGAGTGAGGGGGCAAGCATGCGCGCGAGACGGACGGCACAGGTTGGTCTGTTGGATTGTCCGGTCGTGGATCATCCTGCGGCGGCGATTCTGGAGCAGGTTTCGGCGTGGCTGGACGAGCACCGCGAGGTTCTGGGGTGGGTGTCTGCGGACATCGACCGCGGTGTTTCGTCGCCGGTAGGTCGCCAAGGCCTGACTTGCGAGACGATCCTGCGTTGCGCGGTGCTCAAGCACTTGTGGCAGCAGGGTTACAGGGAGTTGGCGTTCACGCTTCGGGACTCTCTGACGGCACAGCGCTTCGCCCGTCTTGGCGGCGGCCGGGCGCCTGGAAAGTCGGCGTTGCAGGCCCTGATCAGTGGGATTCGGCCGGCGACCTGGGAGCGAATCAACCGTCATCTGTTGCGGTTCGCGCACACCGAGGGGATCGAGACGGGCGAGGCGGTGCGGATCGACAGCACGGTGACGGAGACTCACATTCTGTCGCCGGAGGACAGTCGTCTGCTGCTGGACGGGGTTCGTGTGCTGACGCGGTTGCTCAAGGAAGCGCGCAAGCACTTGGGGACGGCGGTGGTGTTTCACGACCACCGCCGTGCCTGCAAGCGGCGGGCGCTGGAGGTCCGTTCGCGGCGCGGGGCCAAGCGTCGGGCACAGACGTATCGCCGATTGTTGAGGCTGGTCGCCCGGACGACCGGTTACGTGAAGGCGGCCAAACCGCAGGTAGGAGCCACTCGGGAGCCCTGGGCGCGATCCTGGGAGAGTCGTGCGGAGTACTGCATGGAGCTGCTCGAGCGCGTGGTGGATCAGACCAGGCGGCGAGTGTTGCAGGGCGAAACCGTACCGGCGCCGGAGAAGGTGGCGAGCCTGTTCGAGCCCCACACGGACATCATTCGCAAGGGCGGTCGCAGGACGTACTACGGACACAAGATCAATCTGGCCACGGGCAAGAGCGGACTGGTGCTCGACGTGGTGGTCGAGAGCGGTAATCCGGCCGACAGCGAGCGCTGCCTGCCGATGCTCAAGCGCCACGTCGCGCACTACGGCTCGGCGCCGGAGCGCGCCGCCCTCGACGGCGGCTACGGCTCCAAGAGCAATCTCGAAGAGGCGAAGACCCTGGGCGTCGTCGATGTCCTCTTCCACAAGAAGGGCGGCCTCAAGGCGCACCAGATGGCCCGGTCCTCCTGGATCTACGGACAGTTGAAACGCTTCCGAGCGGGGATCGAAGCCGGTATCTCCTACCTGAAACGCTGCTTCGGACTGGCACGCTGCAACTGGAAAGGCCTGACCCGCTTTCGGGCCTACGTGCACTCGGCGGTGCTTGCTCACAACCTGATCCGGCTCGCCCGTCTGCAGCCCGGGTCGACCTGACCAACCGACGCCTTCGTCGCCCGACACCCGGTCACAAACCAACCGGAAGCTCCCCCCGTGGGCGACATTTCGCGGAGGTGGCCAAACCCCGCCGACCGCCGGCGGTTCACTCCCTGGCACCGCCGCTACCGCCTGAAACAGGCTCTGAAGACGCTCAACGAGCCTGCGATCTCGCCTTCCTGAAGCGCAGAAAACCGCGTTTCTGGACGAGAACTAGCTATAGCTAGACCGACATCCTGCTACCCCCAAGGCAGCCGCGCCACCGGACGCGGCCAGTTCACTCCGCTTCGGTGTAGCTGGCCGCGGTCCGGGGGTCGCGCCCAGGCCTGTCGAGAGCGAGTCAGTCCGGCGAAGTTGATGCGCCGGCGGCTGACCGCCGCGCGCGGCACTCCTCGCAGGGGCAGAGGCTCCGCAGGAAGTCGAAGCGGTAGATGCCGGTCCAGTGCCCGTCAGACCAGGCGATGCTGAGCGCGTAGTTGCCGACCTGGGAAACAGTCTGCGCCGTCACGGGCCGCGGCGGTGGCTGAAAGCGCAGCGGGCCGGCGTTGTGGCCCTGGCACATGGCGCAGGGGCAGTAGCCCCGCAGGACGTCGTACTCGTAGTCGCTCCGGTGGCCGTCCTGCCAGAGCACGCGCAGCAGGCGCGCCTCGTGGTCCCGGCGAACTTCGGTGGGCCAGACGGCCATGTCAATCGGATGCCGGCCGGAAGGCCTGCGCGGCGGCAGTCCGTGTCGGAGGATCCACCGTGCCCGCCGGTGTCCACGGTCCACAGCGGACGAGCCGGGCCATTCCGCGCATGCTTCCCGCCGCGAAACCCTGGCTTCGTATCGTCGCCCGCGTGTACTCGCTGCACGTAGGTTCGAAGCGGCAGTGGACGCCGGCGCGCTCGAGGAGCGGCGAGACGGTCGCCTGGTAGGCGGAGATCAGGGCGCCGGCGGCGCGTGCCGAGAGCTGGTGTTCCGGCGGCCGGGTCATGTCGAAGGCGGCGGTGCCAGCGAGCAGGATGCCGGCAGCCAGGAGCAACCGAATGGTCGCCGCTCCGCGGCGCCGTCTCGAGGCCGCCTCCGGCGGCAGCGGGTCAGAAGACCCGCGCACCCAGCGGAGGGTCGCCGCTCCGCGGCGCGATCTTGAAGCCGCCTTCGGCGGCGGCGGGTCAGAAGACCCGCGCACCCAGTGAGCCAGACGCCGGTACACCCGGTTTCTGCCGCGTCAGAAGCGGTCGACCAGCGGTGTCAGCACCGGAATCTGGAGACGCCCGCCGTTGACGCCGCGCACGATGCAGGCGATACGCACCAGGACGAAGGCGACGAACAGCATGAAGATGAACGGCGCCAGGAAGCAGCCGATGCCGCCGGTCGCAAACAGGGCGATCTGGAGCACGACCCACAACATGAACTCGGCGGCCATCAGGACCAGACCGTGCTTGGCGTGCCAGCGGACCTCGTCGTCCCGTTCCTCGATGAGGAGCGGCACCAGGACCAAGACCCACAGGTAGGCAAGCACCACCATCAGGTTCCGGTTCGACGAGGGGCCGTCCAGAGCGGGCGGCTCCGGCGGTGCGGGCGCCCCCGAAGAGGAGGATTGCTGCGTTGCCGGTTCTGTCATGCCTCAGCCTTCTCGAGGAGCGGGCCGTCCTCGGATGCGGCCGCTCGGCCCATTGTCAGTGTAGCGCGGTACAACTCCCGGTACCGCGCGACGATCCGGCCACGGTCGAAGCGGGAACGCGCCCACTCGCGGCCGTGCGCCGCGAAGGCCTGCCGCCGCGATGGATCGCTCAGAAGGGCCACGCAGCTCGCCGCCAGCGCCTCCACGTCGCCGACCGGGCAGAGCAGCCCGTTGCGGTTCTCGCGGACTACCTCCGGCACGCCCCCGGTGCGGGTCGCCACGACCGGCACGCCGAGAGCCAGGGCCTCGAGCGACGCCAGGCCGAAGCTCTCGCTCTCCGAAGCGGAAAGGAACAGGTCGCCCTGCTCCAGGATCGGTTCCACATGGGCCTGGTTGCCGAGGAAGGTCACGTGGTCCGCGATCCCCAGTTCGAGGCACTGGCGTTCGGCGCCGGCACGCTCCGGCCCATCACCCACCATGCATAGCTGCGCCGGCATCTCCCGGCGCACGAGCGCGAACGCCGCGATGACGTCCGCCGCGCGCTTGACCGGACGGAAGTTCGAAACGTGGACGATTCGCCCCGGCGGGTCGGCGGCCGGCGCCGGCCGTTCCGGGCGGCCTCCGGCGGCCGGCGGCACGAAGTTGGGAATCACCTCGACCGGTTCGTCAAGAGAGAAACGCTCCGTCGCCTCGCGCGCCAGGGCCTCGGACGGCGCCGTGACGCGATCGCTGCTCCGCAGCGCCCAGCCGACGATGTCCCGGTAGCTGGGGCGCGCGCCCACGAGGGTCACGTCCGTGCCGTGGACCGTGGTGACGATCGGGCACGGCGGTTGATCGCCCCCGCCTTCCGCGAGCAGCCGCCTGGCCAGCAGCGCGGCCACGGCGTGCGGCGCGGCGTAGTGGGCGTGCAGGACGTCGAGACGAGCGGCCGCGGCGACCTCGGCCAGGCGGTTGGCAAGGGCCAGCGTCTGCAGCGGCCGATCGAACAGGCCGTACTCCTGGATCTCGGATCCGTCCACGCGGTGGAAGTGAACGCCGGGCCGTTCGCTCAGCCGCGGGGGCCTGTCCGAACTGACGACATGGACGATGTCCCCGCCTTCGGCCAGCGCGAGAGCCAGCTCCGAGGCGACCACGCCTGAGCCTCCGAAGCTCGGTAAGCAGCAGATTCCAATCCGCATCGGATCCTCTTCTACGCGGGCGGGCGATCCGCTGTTTCGTCGCCGGCCCGCCGGACGCGGGCCAGCGACAGGGGTTGCAGGTGCCGCGGATCCCTTTCGATCGACCCGAGTTCCCGAATCAGCGCGCCGCCGTACGACGCCAGACAGTGAAGGGACGTGAACTCCCGCTCCTGGGGCTTGCCGTTCGGCAGGCAGTGCGCACGCAGCCTCATGACCCGTCCGCGCAGCACCTCGTCACGGCGCGCGGCCGCGCCAACGACGCGCCGTTCGAAGAGCGCGAACGTCCGCTTCAGGTTCGCTCCCGTCTTCTTCCACGCGACTCCCAGCGACTCGTCGACCGAGGTCTGCCCCGCCGCCAGATCGTCGATTGCCGCTTCCAGCTTCTCGCTGGCGGCGCCGAGGAAGTCGAGGTCGAGGCGGGAGGCCAGGAGCTCGTCGAGTTCATCGGGCCCGGAGAGCACGGCCGCCAGGTCGATTCCTTCCGCCTCCAGTGCGTCCAGCCAGCGACGTTCCCGGGCGCCGAGCAGCACGACCTGGGGACGAAGGACGATCGCCGGAGGAGGTACGTCGACCGCGCCGTAGAGTGCGCGCGCCTGGGTCATGTAGGCGAGTTCGCCCGGGCCGAGGATCTGAAGCGCCGTGCCGAACACCGCGTCCTGAACCACGGGACGCGCCAGCACGCCGGGGCTCAGGGACTCCGGCTGCCGGTCGAGGCCTTCGAGCAGAGCGCCGACCTCGCCGGCGCCTCCGCCGCGCAACCGGTAACCCCCGTTCTCCGTCCACACGACCCGCCGCCGCTCGCCGGAGTCATCGATCAGGAACAGGGGCGCTTCGCCCCGCCGCGACCGGACCGGCAGCCGGATTCCGCGCTGGTCCAGTTCCTCCGCCGCCGACTCGAGAGCCGCGTCCACCTCGCGGCGGCCTGCGATCAGCCGGCGCAGCACCGGGACCGACGCCTCTTTCAGCGCGGGGAGCTGCGAGTCGACGAGCAGCGGGCAGCTATCGCCGAGGAACCGCGCCATGAGCCGCGCGAAGGACTCCGTGAAGCAACGATCCGGTTCCAGGTCGTTCCGGCAGTCGTCCAGCCGGCGGCGGTAGTCGTCGTTCGGCGCCGCTTCCCGCACCCTGGCCAGCAGGGCCGCGGCCTCGGGTCCCAGGTGGCGGCCGCCGACCGGCACGAGAGGCGCCGGATCCTCCCCCAGAGTGAGGGCCTCCGGACCCGCCGGCGGAAACCAGGCGCGGGCCACCTCGGCGTAGTCGTGGTCCTCGGACGCCATCCAGAACAGGGGTACGGCGCGCCGGCCGCGGCGCGTCAGCGCTTCGGCCCATCGAACGCAGGCCGCGGCCTTGGTCAGGGTGAAGAGCGGACCAGCCCCGAGGCCGCACTGCTGGCCCGTGATGACGACCAGGGTGGCCGGATCGGCAAGAGCTTCGGCGAGGCTGGCCGCGCCCTGGTGGCCGTAGCGCTCGTTGGCTTCGGCGAGCGCTACGGCGACGGTCCCGCGGTCGGTCGCCGGGTCCGCCGGCGCCTTCACCTGGTCCTCCTCGCCGGGCAGCACGAACCGCAGCGGCTCCAGCAGGTCGAGGTCCCGGCCGTCCAGGAAGCGCCGCGGCAGATCGCCGAGCAGCCCGCAGGCGCAGAGGTCGGGACCGCTGGAGGCGGTGCTCGGGGGGCGGTTCGGCACGATCGCGAATCCTACAGTCGCGCCGCGAACCTGCGTGGCTTCTGAGGGGGAAGCGTAGAATCGACACCATGACTGCGTCCTCGCCAACGATGCCGGCGCTCGAGCCGATGGTCATCGGCCGGGGCGACCGCGCCGTGACGATCGACCCGCCGTTGTTCCTGGCGCCGATGGCCGGCGTGACGGATCGGGACTTCCGGTTGATCGTCCGCCGCATCGGCGGCGTCGGCCTCGTGTCGATGGAGTTCATCTCCTCGCGGGCGATCGTCGACGGCAACCAGCACACGCGGGACCTCATGTACTTCGCCGAGGAAGAGCGGCCGCTGGCGATCCAGATCTACGGCTCGGACGTGGAGACGATGGCGGAGGCGGCCGAGGTCGTCGAGGAGCTCGGGCCCGACATCTGCGACATCAACATGGGCTGTCCAGCCAACAAGGTGCTGAAGGGCTGCGCCGGCGCCGCCCTGATGGGCGACCTCGACCTGGCCGGCCGCATCATCCGCGAGGTGCGGAGCCGGATCCGGATTCCGCTGACCGTCAAGTTCCGGCTCGGTCTCAACCACACCCGGACCAACTACCTCGACCTGGGACGCCTCTGCGAAGACCTCGGCGTCGACGCGGTGACGATGCACGCGCGGACGGCGAAGCAGATGTTCCGGGGCGAGGCGGACTGGACCCACCTGGCCCGGCTCAAGGAGGCTCTCTCCATCCCGGTGATCGGCAACGGCGACATCACCACCCCCGAGGACGCCGAGCGACTGCTGCGCCAGACGGGCTGCGACGGCGTCATGGTGGGCCGCGGCGCGACCCGCAACCCGTGGATCTTCCACCAGATCCGGAGCCATCTGCTCGGCACGGAAGCGCCGGAGCCCACCCTGATCGACCGGCGCGACCTGATCCTGGGCCACTTCCACATGGTGGCAGAACGAGAAGCCAACCGCTTCGCGCTGCACAAGCTGCGGAAATTCACCGGCTGGTACACCTACGGACTACCCAACGGCAAGCGTCTGCGCCAGCAGATCCAGCAACTCGACACGGTGGAGAAGTTCCTGGTCGCGGTCGAGGCCTTCTTCGACCAGCAGCTCGACGACCTGGCCGCCTAGGGCGCCACGCAGGCCGCCCCGTGGACGCACCGTATGAGATCGAACTCGATCTGACGCCCGACGAAGCGCTCGAAGCGCTCTCCGACGGCGCCGATGCCTGGAACGGAACCTGGCATCGCCAGGGTACGGGCGGCCAGTTGACCCTGCCGGTGGCTGCCGGCGTCCGCTACGGCGTCCTCTACGGCTCCGTCTCCGTCCAGCCGAGCGGCGAAGGAGTCCGCGTGACGTACCACGTCGACCGCTCGGAGTACGCGACGAACGCCGGCGCGGTCGGCATCCTGGCTCTGGGCACCCTGGGCGTTCTCGCCAT
The DNA here is from genome assembly GCA_965220845.1 of Candidatus Multivorans sp. Taxonomy (GTDB): domain Bacteria; phylum Acidobacteriota; class Thermoanaerobaculia; order Multivoradales; family Multivoraceae; genus Multivorans. The sequence goes on along the minus strand of CBDCRA010000004.1, from coordinate 1,581,303 downwards.
GCTGGCCTGGCCCCTGCTGCCTGGAACCTCTCCGAACCTGGCCGGCAGCGGCTTCATCCTGATCCTGCTGGCGTGGCTCGTCGTCGGGCGCAAGCTGCGGCACCGCGGCGCTGCGGACTTCCTGGCCAGCCTCGGGCCCCGGCCGGGCGAGACTCCGCGGGGACCGTTCGCTCCACCGCCGTCGTGACCAGGATCATGACCATGGACGTCTTCGCGATACCGTCGGCGGCGCCATGAAACGATGGACGAGGAGAGTCGCCGCAGCGGCCGTCGCGCTCGCGGCTCTCGGCTGCGCGGCCAGTCCGGAAACCGGGCAAAACCAACCAACGGTAGCGGCGACTGGCGACGCTCCCGGCCCGTCGGACTGGGCCGCCGACGTCGTCATCCACCGCGACGAGTGGGGCGTCCCGCACATCAAGGCCTCGACGGACGCCGCGGTCGCCTTCGGCTCCGCCTGGGCCCAGTGCGAAGACCACTTCTTCCAGCTTGAGGACACCTACATCAAGGCGCTCGGCCGCTACGCGGAGGTCGTCGGCGAGTCCGGCTTCCACAGCGACCTCGAAGTCGCCCTCTTCGATCTGGTGGGGACCTCGCGCCGCGACTTCCCGAACCTGCCCGAGAGCATCCGGCGCATCGCCGAGGGCTTCGCCGCCGGCTACAACTACTACCTGGAGAAGCACCCCGAGGAGAGGCCGCGCCTGCTGACGCGCATGGAGTCCTTCCATGTGCTGGCCTTCGAGCGCTACATGATCCTCGGCCGGCTGCTCGGCGCCGCTCATGCGCCGCGCGGCCGGCTCCCCCGGTTGGCCGAGGAGCTGGCCGCGTCGCTCGGCTCGAACCAGTGGGCCGTCGCGCCGTCGAAGGCCCGCGACGGCAACGCGATGCTCTTCATCAACCCCCACCAGCCCTGGTACGGCTCGGGCATGTTCACGGAGATGCACGTGGTGAGCGACGAGGGGCTCAACTTCTCGGGCGCGATGTACCCGGGCGGCCCCCTGCCCACCGCCGGCTTCAACGAACGGCTCGGCTGGGCGTACACGGTCAACGCCGCGGACATCTCGGACACCTACCGCCTGACCTTCGACCACCCGAGCGACCCGCTCAAGTACCGCTACGGCGACGGCTACCGCGATGCCGAGGAGTGGCGCGCCACGATCCAGGTGCGCGGCGACGACGGCGAACTCGAACCCCGCGAAGTCGTCCTCCGGCGCTCGCACTACGGCCCGATCATCGCCAGGGAGGACGACCGGCACTACCTGGCCGTCCGCGTGCCGCGTCTCTACGAGGGCAGCCGCATGGTCCAGGCGCTGGCCCAGGCCAAGGCTCGCACCTTCGAGGAGTGGTACGCCGCCGTCTCGATGCAACTGCTGCAGACCTTCAACACGACCTACGCCGACGCCGACGGCAACATCTTCTACCTCTACAACGGCACGTTCGCCCGCCGCGACCCGTCGGTCGACTGGACCCGGCCCGTCGACGGCGCCGACCCGAACAACGAGTGGGGTCCGTTCCACCCGATCGAGGAGCTGCCGCAGGTCCTCAACCCGCCGTCCGGCTTCGTCCAGAACTGCAACTCGACGCCCTTCACGACCACCGACGACGGCAACCCCTCGCTGCTCGACTTCCCGCCCTACATGGTCGAGGACAAGCACGACGACAAGCGCCGCGCCAAGATGGCCCGCTACCTTCTGCGGAAAGCGGAGGACATCACCTTCGAGGACTTCCAGGACCTGGCCTACGACACGACCCTCTACTGGCCGATGACCGAGCTGCCCGGCTACGCCCGCCGCCTGGAGACGCTCGACCGCACCGACCCGGAACTCGCGGCCAGGGTCCGCCCCTTCCTCGAGCACCTGCTCGACTGGGACTTCAAGGGTTCGCTGACCTCCACCCAGGCCACCCTGGCGGTCGGCTGGTACGAGGAGCTCTATGGCCGCGGCTACCCCGTCGAGACCCTGAAGTCCGAGTACGTGAACGACATGGCGGCGCGATTCGTCGCCCTGGAGCGGGCCGCCTCGAAGCTCACGGAGCTCTACGGCGACTGGCGCGTGCCCTACGGCGACATCCACCGCATCCAGCGCCACGCCAACCAGCCCTCGGCCGGGGCCGTCCCCTTCTCGGACGACGAACCCAGCCTGCCGCTGGCCGGCGTCCGCGGCCCCCTCGGCGTCGCCTTCACCCTCTACCACTCGCCGCCCACCACGCTCGAGAACGGCGAAGTGCGCAAGCTCCGCTACGCCGCGACCGGCGCCTCCTACATGGCCGTCTACGAGTTCGGAGAGAAGACCCGCGGAGCGAGCTACCTGCACTACGGCCAGAGCCACCGCCCCGAGTCGCCCCACTTCTTCGACCAGGCCAGGCTGCTCTCGGAAAGGCGATTCAAGCCGGCCTGGCTCTACTGGGAAGACGTGGAGGCCCACACGACGCGGGCCTACCGCCCGGGCGATTCCTGAGCAAGCGGTCGCCGCTCCGCGGCGCGTTGCCATCGGCGGGGCTCCGCTACACTGACAGCGTGAAGATCGCCCGCTACCTCGTGCTCACGACCTGCGTGGCTCTTGTCGCGTCGGCCGCCCTCGCAAGCGACGAGGAGGGCGTTGCCGCCTGCAAGGCAGGCGACTACCTGGAGAGCAGCGGCCAGACCGCGGAGGCGATCGCCGCCTCCGAGCAGGCGATCCGGAGCGCCATCTCCGCCGACCCGGGGGACTGGCGAGCCCAATGCGCCCTGGGCCAGGTCCTCACCCACCAGGGCCGCTACCGGGCGGCCAGGAAGGCGCTCAAGACCTCCCTGAGTCTTGCCGGAGCCTCGGACGCGAAGGCGGTCTGGGGTTGGCTCGGCAATCTCTACTGGCGGCAGCAGCGGTACACCAGGGCCGAACGGGCATGGGAAAAGGCCGGCGATTTCGCGCCCCCGGCGAGGGTGCGCGAGCGCATCCCCCGGGGGGCCTTCCCGCACGGGATCATAGAGATCAACCACCCTCGGACGAAGGGCCCCGCGTGGCTGCCGCCGAACGCGAGCCCCGCGCCCGTTCCCGTGGACGGCTAGCGGCTCGACCGCCGCAAGTGGTGTAGAATCGCCGGTCCCTGGGGGCGCATGGCTTCGACGGGAGATCATGCGGTTCGGGGGTTGCGTGCCGAGTCCGTCTCGTAAACCGGACCTTTACACTCGCCAACGACGAATTGGCACTGGCGGCTTAGAAGCCGTCACGGTCCTGCCGGAGCCTTGATTCACGGCGTCGTCAGGATTGACACTCAAAGTGGGTCGAACGCCTGAGCGAGGCTCTGAACTCAGGCCGGATCACTTCGGGGCTAGACCGTTGGCCGTGGTGGCCTTCTACCCAAGCCGGCGGCGACTGATCGAGTGAAGGCTACGCACGTAGATCCCTCGCGCCGAGTCTCGCGGACGTGGGTTCGATTCCCACCGCCTCCACCAACTTCCTCCTGTCTGCGGAGGAATCGTCGGCCTTCGGCCGGCGACTCGAAGCCGCCTGCGGCGGCAGCGGGTCAGAGGACCCGCGCACCCAGCGGAACCGGAACAAACGGCGACCACTACGAGTCGGGCCATAATCGCCGGAACGTACCTACCATTTGGGAGGTGTTGGACCGAGGACCGCCCGACTCTTCAGACCAGGACGACTGGCGCTAGCAGCCATGCTGCTGTCCGCCACGGCGGCGGCCGGAGTAGCCCAGACAACAGGAACCATCCAGGGCGTCGTCGTCGACGCGGACGGCAACGCTCTGCCCGGTGTAACCGTGACGGTGGCGGGCCTGGGCGTGCGCCAGGAGCGCATCACGCAGGGCGACGGCGCCTACGCCAGCGCCGGTCTTGTGGCCGGCGACTACGTCGTCACGGCGTCTCTGCTGGGCTTCGAGCCAGCCGAGACACCAGTTTCGCTCGAGGCGGGCGCCACGGAGAACGTGCGGCTCGTCCTGCAGGTCGCGAAGCTCCTCGAGACCGTCACGGTCGTGGCCGAGGAGCCCCGCACCTTCGCGCGGAACCTCGTCTCCCAACCGATGATCCGGCAGCAGTCCAACATCACCGCGGTGACGTCTGTCGTGGACAACCTGCCGGGTGTCTCGGTCCAGGAGGGTGACTCCTACGGTTTCGACGACTGGTCGAGCAACGTCACGATGCGCGGCTTCCAGGTGACTCAAAGCGACGTGCAGATCGGCACCACGATCGACGGCTTCCCGAACGGCACGTCGGACTACTGGGGCGGCGCCAAGGCGAACCGCTTCGTCGACCCGATGAACCTCGGCGGGGTCGAAGTGTCCCAGGGGACCGCGGACATCGGCTCGCGCTCCGTCGAGGCCCTTGGCGGCACGTTCAACTACCTGACGGACGATCCGGCGGACGAGCGGACGTACACGGCGTCCATGACGCTGGGCCAGAACCAGGGCCAGCGCTTCTTCATGCGGGTCGACACCGGGCCGATCTTCGGCGGCAACACCCGCGCCTGGTTCGCGGCGACCCGCCAGGAAGCGACGGACTGGATGGAGGGCTCCGCGCTGAACTCGCGCGAGCACGTCGCGATGAAGCTGGTCTCGTCCCACGGCCGCGTCGATCTCACGAGCTACGTCTCGTACGACAACATCCACGAGGACGTCTACCAGCGGCTCTACAGCGAGAGCGACTTCCGGGCCAACCCGCGCTGGGACCGCCTGATCGGCGAATGGCCCGGCGTGCCGTACCTGAACCAGTTCCACCGCCGCGGCTGGCAGACCCGGCGCAGCAACGCCTTCGGCTACCTGAAGGCGGACTGGTCGTTCGGCGAGGAGCTCTCGCTGAGCCTGGCCGGCTACTTCCATCGCAACCGCGGCCGCGGGGACTGGCTGCCGCCCTACATCGTCGACCTCACCGACGACGGGGGCGGCGCCGAATCGGAGCTGTTCGGCGGCACCACCGTGCGGGGCGGCTCGCAGCTCGGGCTGATCCGTTTCATCGGCCCCGACGGCGCCGCTGTGGGGCCGGTGCCGGGCTGTACGTCCTCCTTCCTCTTCAACTACTACGGCCCGGGCGGCCCGGAGGTCGATCCGGCCTGCCATCCGGGCGCCACCGCGGTGCAGTCCTATCGCCACAGCCACTATGCGAAGGACCGCGTCGGCGTGACCCTCGATGAGGAGTGGCTCACCACGATCGGCAACGCCGGGAGCAAGCTGCGCGCCGGCATCTGGTACGAGGACTCGAAGCGGGGCCTCGGCCGCGACTGGCACCAGATCCTGGATCCCTCGATCAACTTCCAGTGGCACGCGGCGCCGTACTGGCACCAGTACGAGTGGGAGTTCCCGCAGAGCATCATGATGCTGTACGCGGAGGAGACGCTCTACGTCGGGCGCTTCACCCTGACCGGCGGCGCGAAGCAGTACCTGGTCGACGTCGACCGCGAGGACCTGTTCCACGTCGACCCGGATCTGACGGTCGACTCGGACTCGAGCGTGCTCTTCTCGGGCGGCGTCACGTACGAAACGCCGGTCGAGGGCCTGGACCTCTTCGCCGGCTACGCGGAGAACTTCAGGGCGATCGGCAGCACGCTGCTCGAGGTGCCCGGGCGCAGCCTCGACGCGCTCGAGCCTGAAACCGCCTCGAACATCGACGTCGGCCTGCAGTACTCGGCCGAACGGATCGCGCTGAGCGCCACCGGTTACGTGATCGACTTCGACAACCGGATCTTCTACCTCGGGCCGCAGACGCCGGCCGGGCCCAACTACCTGATTCCGGGGGGCGGGGCCTACTTCAACGCCGGCGGCATCGAGACGAGCGGCGTCGAACTCTCGGCGACGGTGCAGATGCCCCACCAGCTCTCCCTCTACACCGCCTACACGCTGAACAACTCCGAGTACGTCGGCAGCGGCGACCCGCTGGTCGACGCGAACCAGAACATCATGCCCGGGACGGACGTCACCGGCGTGCCGGATCGGCTCTGGGTCATCTCCCTCGACCGCTCCGGCCCTCTGACCGCCGGGATCAGCGCGAAGTACACGTCGCCGCGGCGGGTCAGCCTGGTCGCCGGCTGGTATACGGACGAGTACTGGATGGTGGACGCCTACCTCACCTTCTCGGGCGAGGTGCTGAGCGAGCTCCTTCGCTCCACGGAGTTCTCGCTGGTGGCGAACAACGTGCTCGACGAGGCCTACCTCTCCGCCATCACCGAGAACGCGGCCTGGCTCGGGGCGTCGCGGTCCGTTTCGATGACGGTCACGTTTTCGTTCTGACTGGAGCCCACTCGATCCACCAGCCGTGCGGCGAGGCCCGGGCGAGCAACTCCGTCTCGCCGGAGCCTCTTCGGTACCTGGTCAGGGTGAGGCTCGGCGGGTGGACGCCTTCGAGCGCCACCCGCCAGACGGGCCGCTCCCGGCTCAGGGCCTTCAGAGCCTCCGTGATCCGCCGCCTGCCCTCACGGGGAACCTGGTACAGGGCGATCGTGGAGTAGACGACCAGCGCCGCTTCGGCCGGGACACGCACCAGCAGGTGCGGCAGGTCCCTCGAAGCGTCGCCCCGATGGAGACGCACCGGGCTGTCCTTCAGTTCGGCCGCGGCGTCCACGAGTTGAGCGCGACGTTCCAGATGCTCGGGCCAGATCAGCGCGCGCAGCCAGAGCAACTCGTCCGGGTCGGCGAGGTCGATCGGGTTCAGGTCGATTCCGTCGCGGCTGGCTACCGGAATCTCCGGTGGCGGCGCCGGCATCGTGGCGGGTCCCCGCAGGTCGGCTTCCAGCTCGACGCGCGCCCCGCCTCTTCCCCAGCGCAGGACCTCGCTCTCCGCTCGCAGGTACCGGTAGGCGTAGCGGTCGAAGTTCAGGTTCAGGCCGGCGCTGGCGCCGATGTCGATCAGGGCCAGCGGCGCCGCGGCCTCCCGGTGAACCAGGCCGAAGGCCGGCAGCAGACAGGTGCAGCGCCGCACCACCTGGGTCTGGGTACGGCGGGTGGCGATCAACTCTCCGACCGCCTCGCGGTGTTCGAGGCAGAAGGCCCGGAAGGCCGGGAAGGCAGGCCTTCGTGGCGGTTCCGGGCCCGAGAGGATCGGGTAGTGCGCGGCCAGCGGGTGCTCGACTCCCTGCAGCAGCAGGTACTGCACCGACCCGAACAGCATGTTCGGCGCCGGCTGTCCTCGTTGCCGACCCGCCGCGAGTGCCAGTAGTTCGTCGTCTCTCGCCACGCCCGCGGCGAGTTCCGCGTACATCGGCGAGTCGAGGTCCGGCGCCTCGACGCGCGCGAAACGCTCGAACGCGTCTTTGAGCTCCGCGTGGGCGCTCAATGCCCGGGGTCGCCGCGTCCGCTGAACGCCTCGGCGATCGACTCGCGGTAGGGCGGCCGGAGCACGCCGGCGTCCGTGACCAGGGCGGCCACGAGTTCCGAGGGCGTGACGTCGAAGGCGAGGTTCAGAGCTTCGGTGTCCTGGGGAGCGATCCGCTTGCCGAACGCGTGGACCACCTCGTCCGCGTCGCGCTCCTCGATCGGGATGTCGGCGCCGGAGGCCGTGCTTCGATCGATCGTCGAGAGCGGCACGGCGACGTAGAACGGAACGCCGTGACGGGCCGCGAGCACCGCGACCGGGTAGGTGCCGACCTTGTTCGCGACGTCCCCGTTGGCGGCGACCCGGTCCGCGCCGACGACGATCTTCTGGACCCAGCCCCGCGCGATGATCGCGCCGGCGCTGTTGTCCGTGATCAGGCGATGAGGGATCTTGAGCCGCGCCAACTCCCAGGTGGTCAGCCGCGAGCCCTGGAGCAGCGGCCGCGTCTCGTCGACCCACACGCTCGCTAGCCGGCCAGCCGACCAGGCCGCTTCGACGACGCCGATCGCCGTGCCGTAGCCAGCCGTCGCCAGGGCGCCGGCGTTGCAGTGGGTCAGGACCCGGTCTCCCTCTTCGAACAACTCCCGGCCGAACGCGCCGATCCGGCGGTTCGCCTCAATGTCTTCGTCGTGCAGGTCGCAGGCCCAGGCGAGCAGCCGGGCGCGCAACTCCTGCCCGTCGCCGCCTTCGACGACGCGGTCGCGGAGCGCGCGGCCCTGGTTCAGCGCCCAGCGCAGGTTGACAGCCGTCGGGCGCGTCGAGAGCAACAGTTCGTAGGCAGCGTCGAAGTCCTTCGCGCCGAGCACCAGGCCATAAGCGGCAGCGACGCCGATGGCGGGCGCCCCGCGCACGGAGAGTCGCCGGATCGCCCCGGCCACATCCTCCGGCCGCCGGCAGTGGAGCCACACCTCCTGCTCCGGGAGCAGCGTCTGATCGAGCAGCAGCAGTTCGCCGTCGCTCCAGCGGATGGGCGAAAAGCCGTCTGCCATGGCCGAAGCGTAACGCGCGCCGCTTCAGACGCCCTTCCATTCTTCCCGCTCGCGCACGTAGCGGAGAATCCGGATCTTGCCGGTGCGGTTGTAGACCCGAACCGCGAACAGGTGGTAACCGTCCGTGACGAAGACGGTCCCCGGACTCGCCGTGCCAAGCGGCCCGAACGACGCCAGGTCGCTGCGGCCGAAGCGCACCGGGTCGTCAAGCCGGTCCAGCCGGCCCGAGCCGGTGAAGTCTCTCGGTTCGAGGTCCTCCGGGAAACCGAAACGAACACCGCTGCCGACATGAAGCAGGCGAGCCGGTCGGCGGATCCGCGGGTCGGCTCCGGTCCTCAGATCCGCCGTGCGCACGCCGTCGCCATCACCATCCGCGTAGAGCGAGAAGACGGAAGGCACGCCGTCCGGCGCCGCTTCGTCGACCTCGAACCTAACCGCCATCGCGACTCCATGGCGGACCGCACCGGCGCGGGCGGTCCAGAAGGCCGCGGCGACTTCCGATGCCGCCAGGCGCACGCGGTGCTGGGAGATCTGCTGACGCAACGGCGGCACCGCCAGGGTCGCTAGCAGGGCGAGCACCGCCGTCGCGATCAGCAGTTCGATCAGGGTAAAGCCGTGGAGCATGGAGACGGACGCTCGCCGGTCCGCCTCCATGCCGCCGAAGGCGCGGTTCCGGTCAGGGACCGTCGGAGGGGCCATCCGACCCCGATCCGCCGGCCGGCGCCGCCTCATCCCGGGGGATCCGCACCTTCTCGGTCAACGTCGTCTCGCCCTCGATCGTCACGTAAGGCCGCATGCGCTCGAACGAGCGCTCGCCGATGCCGCGCACGAGCATCAGATCGGTCGGCGACTCGAACTCGCCGTTGTCGGTTCGGAACTCCACGATCCGTCCCGCCGTCGAGGGCCCGACCCCCGGGAGCAGGGAGAGGGCGGCAGCGTCGGCCGTGTTGATGTTGACCACACCGTCCGCCGCTCCGGCGGGAAGCGCCGCCAGCAGGCTCAGCAGGGTCACTGCCAGTAGTGTGGTCCTCTTTCGTCTTGTCATGTGCATCTCCGTTCGTCCCCGGAATCCGGGTGTTGTTGCGGTTGTTGTTTCTCCGACGGCGACCCCGGGTTCGGGAGCGAGCCTGGGGAGTTAGGGGGGCACCGCAGTACCCCCCTGATCCCTTGCCAACTTGGCTTTTCAGCTAACCCGATTGGCACCTCCTTGCTCCGGGTCCGTAGGTGCCGCTCGCCCCTTTCAAGTTCCCGGCCAACCATCGGCAGTTGCTCCAAATGCGCCAAACACAGGGCGTTGGCGACACAAGGGGACGCCGCTAACCAAACGGATTCGTCAATGCAACTTGACTCGCTCTTCCCCTCAAGCGGCCGGATCTGTCTGATCTCGCTGAGCGGAGCAGCGAGCTGGCCCCGACGTCAGGAGAACTGGACCGACTCCAGATCTTCTGACTCGTAGCCGGCGCGCGCTCGGATCGCCGCCGGCTCGTTGTAGATTAGCCCGCCGATGGCACGCGACCAGAAGAGAGCGCCGGAGCCCCCCAGGGCGCGCAACTCCTCGGTGATCCGGGAGTACGTCGAGGCGTTGATCGTCGCCGCCGTGTTCCTCGGGTTCACCAACAACTTCGTTCTGAAGACCTTCTACATCCCCAGCGGCTCGATGGAGAACACGCTGCTGATCGGCGATCACCTGTTCGTCAACCGCTACATCTTCGGGCCGCGACCCACGATGCTCGAAAAGACGCTGCTCCCGGGCCGCGAGGTCCAGCGCGGCGACATCGTCATCTTCCGGTCGCCCGAGACGCCGAAGCTGGACCTGGTCAAACGGTGCATCGGCCTGGCCGGCGACAGGCTGAACATGGTCAACAAGCAGCTCTTCGTGAACGGCAAGCCGGTCGATGACGCCGCCTACGTGATCCACCGCGACGAGAAGGTCTACCCGGCAACGGGTCCGTACGGTCAGTACAGCACCGGCCGGGACAACTGGGGACCGGTCATCGTCCCCGAGGATCACCTCTTCTGCATGGGCGACAACCGCGACGAGTCCCTCGACTCCCGGGCGTGGGGGAACGTGCCGCTGAAGCTCATCAAGGGGCGCGCGGTCATGGTTTACTGGTCATACGGTGGAGAGACTTCGGACGGCACCTGGCACGGCTTCGGCCACCGTCTGAAACAGCTCATGAACACGGCCCTCGGATTCGTGACCAAGACCCGCTGGGAGCGGACGTTCAAGCTCATCCAGTAGGACGCTGAGGTCCAGCAACCTTGTGACGCCGAACGTCTCGTGGGGCCGCAAGATCGTGACCGACGTCGTGGCGGCGCTGCTCGTCGCCGCCGTGTTCGCGCTCTTCACCAGGGCGTTCCTGGTGCAGGCTTACCGCATTCCCTCCGAGTCGATGGAGCCGGCGCTCCTGGTCGGCGACCATCTGCTGATCAACAAGTTCATCTTCGGCGCCGGAGCCGGCCGCTGGGGTCCTCTGGTGCCCCAACGCGAGGTCAGGCGAGGCGACCTGGTCACGTTCCAGGGCATCGAGGACCAGTCCCAGGAAGTGCTGAAGCGCTGCGTCGCGACCGCCGGCGACGAAGTGGAGATCAACGCCAAGAGACTCCGCGTGAGCGGCGCCGCCGTCGACGAGTCGGCGTACGTGGTCCACTCTGACGAACTCGTCTATCCCCGGTCCGACTTCCTCCACGAAACGGTCTGGCGCCGGGACTCCTTCGGCCCCGAGCGGGTACCCGAGCGGAGCCTGTTCTGCCTGGGAGACAACCGGGACATCTCGCGGGATTCACGCTTCTTCGGCCCGGTCGGAACGGACCTCGTGCGAGGCCGACCATTGCTCGTCTACTGGTCACGGGACCGGGAAGCGGGCCGTTGGGCCTTCCGCTGGCGGCGCACCCTGCACGTTCCGCGCTGAACGCCGACGCAGCGAGCCAGCGAGGACGTACGAAGCGCTATTCGCAGGCTTCAGCCAGTGCCGCCAGCGCGGCTTCCGGGTCGGGCGCCTGCGTCAGCGGCCGGCCGATCACCAGCAGGTCCGCCCCCGCCCGCAGCGCGGCCGACGGCGACGCGACGCGGCGCTGATCGTCGGCGGCAGCGGCGCCCGGACCCGCGTCGAAGCGGATGCCCGGACTCACCAGCAGCAGTTCCGGGCCGAGTTCGGCGCGCAGATTCGCCAGCTCGAGGGGCGAGCAGACGACGCCGGCGCAGCCCGCGGCCTGCGCCGACCCGGCCCAGGACAGGACACGGTCCCCCGCCGCGCCGGGAAGGTCGAGGTCGCGGAGATCGTCGGCGTCCAGGTGGGTGAGCACGGTGATCCCCAGCACCCGGACCTCGTCTCCGGCCTCTTCCACCGCCGCCTCGAGCATCCGCCGCCCACCGCCCGCATGCACCGTCAGGTACGTCACGCCCAGCTCCTTCGCCGCGCCGACCGCACCCGCGACGGTGCTCGGGATGTCGTGGAACTTCATGTCGAGGAAGACGTCGGCGCCTGTGGCCGCGGCCTCCCGCACCGCATCCCGGCCCCATCGCAGGACGACGCGCGGCCCCACCTTCAGCACGCCGACGCGCGGCCCGAACAGGCAGCACCAGTCGCTGTAGGTGTCGCGGTCGTCGGTGTCGAGCGCGACGGCGATGCGCTCCAGCCTCGTTTCGGTCATTCCGGTCTCGCCGCCTTCCCGATCAGGGAATCGACCGAGGGGATGCCTTCGGCCCGCAGACGCTCCCGCAGCCCGTCGACCAGCCGCTCCGCGGTTCGGGGGTCGCGGAACAGGGCCGTGCCGACCTGCACGGCCGAGGCGCCGGCCAGGAGGAACTCCAGCACGTGGTCGACCGTCTCGATACCGCCGATCCCGATGACCGGCAGGTCGACCTCGCGCGCGACATCGAAGACGATCCGCAGCGCCAGCGGCTTGATCGCCGGCCCCGACAGGCCGCCGCGGACCGTGGACAGGACCGGGCGCATGGTCGCCGTGTCGAGCGCCATGCCGACGAACGTGTTCACCGCCGACAGAATATCGGCGCCGCCCTCCTTCGCCGCCCTGCCGAGGTCCTGCGGCGAGGTGACGTTGGGCGACAGCTTGACGACGATCGGCTTGCCGGTCGCCGACCGCACCCGTCGCACCAGGCCGGAGAGGATCTCCGGGTCGTGTCCGAACTCGATGCCGCCCTTGCTCACGTTCGGGCAGGAGACGTTCAGTTCGACCGCGGCGACGCCCTCGTACGGGTCGACGCGCTCGGCCAGCCGCACGTATTCGTCCTGGGCGTAGCCGAACAGGTTGACGATCACCTTGGGCGGCAGATCCTTCAACCCGGGCAGCACGTCGCTCAGGAACCGGTCGACGCCGATGTTCTGCAGTCCGATCGAGTTCAGCATTCCGCCGCGGGTCTCGGCGATCCGGACCGGCGGATTGCCCGCCAGGGGCTCAAGCGACAGGCCCTTGGTCACCAGACCGCCGAGGCGATGCAGGTCGGCGCGCTCCGCGAATTCCAGACCGTAGCCGAATGTGCCGCTCGCGGTGAGGATCGGGTTCTGCAGCCGAAGCGGGCCGACCCGGGTCGACAGATCGGGCGAAGACGGCCGCGCCGCGTCGCCGCTCACCACGCCACCTCGTCCAGGCGGAAGACGGGCCCCTGGCGGCAGCAGAGCGCGTAGCCGCCGTTCTTCAGTGTCACGGCACAGCCCAGGCAGGCGCCGTAGCCGCAACCCATGGGCGTCTCGGTCGCCGCTTCGCCGGCGACGCCGCTCGCGGCCGCGATCCCCGCCACCGCCGCCATCAGGCCATGCGGTCCGCAGGTGCAGACCGTCGTGTAGCCCGCGCCGGCGCGCAGCCCCGCCTCCAGCGGCGCCGTGATCAGGCCGCGCTCGCCGGCGCTGCCGTCCTCGGTCGTCTTCACCAGCCGGCCGCCCGTGCGCTCGCTGAGACGCCGGAAGGTCTCGGCCTCGACCAGATCCTCCGCGCTGCGCCCCCCGTAGAAAAAGTCGAAGGACCGGCCGGCCCGCGCGAGGGCCTGGGCCAGCAGCCCCAGACCGGCGGATCCGATGCCGCCCGCGACCAGCGCCGCCCGCCCGGACCCGGAACCACTGTCTGTCACACTATGAAATCCCCTGCCCAGAGGACCGAGGACCGGGATCCGCTCGCCGGGGCGACAGGCGGCGAGGGCCTCCGTGCCGCGACCGATGACCTTCCCGAGCAGCGAGATGACCAGGGAGCCGTCGGCCGCCGCTTCCTGGTCGTAGACCGAGAACGCTCGCCGGAGGTACGGCTCGGGCCGGTTGGCGCCGGCGACCATGACGAACTGACCGGGTTCCGCGGGCTCCATGGCCGCCACCCGGACCCGCAGCAGGAAGTAGGGCAACGGCAACGCCTGGACATCGAGCACTTCTCCCCTCGAGTCCACTGCCGCCATGGCGCGGCGAGGGTAGCACCGTCGGACGAGCGTTAGAGTCGCTTCAGTGAATCGGGAACGCCTGCTCGCCGCTGCCGCCTGCGCGGTGCCCGGCCTCCTTGCCGGGATCCACCTCACCGGGCTTCTCTTTTTTCTCAATCCCCATCTGCCGTTTCATCCCTGGCCCGTCATCCGGACGAGCGCGTACTACGGAGTCCTGGGCTCTCTCACCGCCTGTGCGTTGCTCCTCGCCGTGTCCTGGCGCCGCCCCGAGCGCGCTCCGCGACTCCTGCCCTGGTCGATGGCCGCGGTGTTCGCCGCGGCCTCGGTACTCGACCTCACGCACGCGGTCGGCTACGAGCGCTTTCTGCCGCCCGGCCTGCACGATCGCCTGATCAAGGCAGGTCTATGGCTCGCCCTCGCTTCCCTGATCACCGCCTACACCGCGTTCCTCCACACCTACCGGCGAAAGCGCCCGTACGGCGCCCGCTCCCGTTTCGGCATCGCCGGCCTGGCGGTGCTGACCGTGTACTCCGTCTTCGAGCGGCGCGAGGCCTTCGACCCGCCGCCGCCCGCGACGCCGCGCGCCGCCTCGATCGACTCCGTTCCACCGCCAAACCTGCTGATCGTGGGCCTCGACGGCGCCTCGCTCGACGCCATTCTGCCTCTCTCGGAACAGGGCCTTCTGCCCTTCTTCTCCGAGACCATGCGCGCCGGGAGCTACGGCCGGGCGGAGTCGATCGAACCGGCGATCCGCCTCTCACTATGGACGACCGTCGTCACCGGGAAGTACCCCTTCCGCCATGGCGTCGTGGCGGAGCAGACGAGCCAGGCTCCGCCGCTGCCGGGCGAGCGCTTCCACCTGACCCCGGGCGCAATCGGCTTCGGCATCTGGGGAGACCGCGGCACGAGCGATGGCGGACCGGCGATCCAGCCCTCGGCGCCGGCACTGTGGCAGATCGCCGCGGGTTTCGGCGTCGACTCGGTCGCTCTCGACTTCGGTGTCGGGCTCACCGGCGTCTCGGGTGCGCGCGCCGCGGCTCTCGGCTCGGCGATGGTGGACGAGCGGCTGGCCCGTCTCGGAGACGGCCCGCCGTCGGCCCTGTACACGGCGGCGCTTCGCGATCTCGAGACGCAGAGCCAACTGCTGGAGACGCTCCGGTCCCAATCCCCGGAGGGCTCGCGGCTGCTCGCCTTCGCCTTGATGGACGGCCTTGCGGACGTCTCCCGGCTCTACTACGACTCGTACGAGGCCGTTCAGTTCGACGGCGACCAGGCGCAGGTTCGTCTGGACCGCGCGCGGTGGCTGTCCGCCTACTACGCGTTCCTGGACGGCCTGGTCGCCGAGGCCTGGGAAGCGCTTCCTCGGCCGCGCATGCTGGCTGTGGTCAGCGCCTACGGATTCGAACGGTCCGGACCCATCCGCCGCCTTCTCGGCCGCTGGAGCGAAGCGGCGCCGATCCCTGGCGGCGGCTTTCAGACCCCGGATGGTCTCCTCCTGCTCCGCGGCCAGAGCATCAAGGAGGACTTCCTGTTGACGGGGCCGGGAATCCAGGACGTGGCGCCGACGCTGCTCTACGCCCTGAACCTGCCGGTGGCCAGGGACATCGACGGCCGCGTCATCACCGAGTCGTTCGAACTCACGACCCTCGCCCGCCGCCCGATCGCGTTCGTCCCATCATATGAAATGAACGCCCGGGAACCGTAGACGGGCCCCGGCGCCGGGCGAGGGCTCAGTGGGCTACGTGTTCGTCGGGCTCGGACTCGCCTTCTCTCCCGCCGGCCGATTCGACCATCGCCGGCTCTTCCGCGGCCGGAGGCCGGGAAGGCCTCGCGTTCATCGTGCACTGGCCCTGGAAAAAGGCCCCGCTCTCGATGACGAGGACCGGGGCGTGGATTTCTCCTTCGACCCGGCCCTTGGCGCCGATCTCGGTCCGTCGCGAGGTCTCGACCCGCCCCTCGAGACGGCCTGACACATGGAGTTCGCCTACGGCGACGACGCCTTCCACGACACCGCCCTCACCGACGATCAACTGTCCTTCCGACTCGACGGTGCCCTTGAACCGGCCATGTACCCGGAAGGTGTCTTCGAATCGCAGTTCCCCGTGGACCTCGCAACCGGCGTCAAGAAAGCCATTCAATTCTCCAGGGGAGGCGGTTCTCAGGTTCTTGGACATAACTCAGCACACTCCGACGTTGGTCACTCCGCCGACAGCCGTTCGTAGAGACGCATCAGCTCTGGTTCGGAGTGGAAGTGGATCTTGAGGACGCCGCCACCACGCGCGCGGCGGCTGATTTCGACTCGGGTCTGCAGTCTACGCGTCAATCGCTCGACCGCATGCACGGTGTCGGGGTCGCTCCCGCCAGCCTTGGTTGTCGCGGCGGGTTTCCTGCCCGGCCCGGAGGAAGCGATCCGCTCCAACTCGCGGGCACTCAACGATTCGCGCTCGGCTCGCGCCGCCAGTTCGACCTGGCTTTTCTCGTCGCCGAGCGAAAGCAGCGGGCGCGCCTGGCCCGCGGTCAACGCTCCAGACCGGATCCGCTCCTGAACCGCCTCAGGGAGGCGCAACAGGCGCAACGAGTTCGCGACGGCGGCCCTGCTGCGGCCCACGCGGTCCGCGATCTGCTGCTGCGACAGTCCGAACTCCTCGCTCAGCGCCCGAAAGGCCTCGGCCTCTTCCAGTGCGTTCAGATCGGCACGCTGCAGGTTCTCGACCAGCGCGAGCTCGAGGAGCTCCCGGTCGCTCTCCACCTCGCGGAAGACGACCGGTACCGTCTCCAGCCCGGCCTTGCGAGCCGCGCGCCAGCGGCGCTCCCCCGCAACGATTCGATAAGCGCCGTTGCGGGCGGGATCTGCCGTAACGACCAGGGGCTGGAGCACTCCCCGCTTCGCGATGGACCCGGCGAGGCCAGCCAGTTCGGCGTCGTCGAACTGGTCGCGCGGCTGGCGACTGTTCGGCTCGAGCTGAGCGACGGGCAGCTCCCTTACGGCCCGCGGAGAGGTCGGCGGAAGAGCGCCGCTATCCGCGAACAGGGCATCGAGCCCACGGCCGAGTCCAGGGCGCCGGCCGCTCATCGGGAACGGCGGCCCGCCAGTTCGTGCGCCAGACCCAGGTACGCCTGCGAACCCTTGCTCTTGATGTCGTACTGCAGGACCGGCATACCGTAGCTTGGAGCTTCCGCGAGGCGAACGTTGCGCGGGACGATCGTATCGCAGACGATCGATCCGAAGTGCTTGCGCACCTCTTTCGCCACGTCCCGTGACAGGTTCGTGCGATCGTCGTACATGGTCAGCACGACGCCGGCGATTTCCAGCTCGGGCCGCCCCAACTCACGCACCCGCTGCACGGTCGCCAGCAGCTCGCTGATCCCCTCGAGCGCGAAGTACTCGCACTGGAGCGGCACGATGACCGCGTCGGCGGCGAACAGCGCGTTGAGCGTCAACCGGCCCAGCGCGGGGGGGCAATCGATGAAGACCCGTTCGTACCGGGCATCCAGTTCCTCGAGCGATGACGTGAGCCGCCGGATCCACTGTTCGTCACGTTGCAGGCCGAACTCGGCGCCCACCAGGTCCCGGTTGGCCGGGAGCAGGTCGAGATACGGGAAGCCGCTGGCGACGATCACATCGCCAGCGCTCGCCTCGCCGGACAGCACGTCGAACAGCGTCGGCGGCCGGCCCGACCAGCCGACGCCCCGGCTCGCATTGCCCTGCGGATCGCTGTCCACCAGCAGGACCTTGCGCTCCATGGCGCCGAACGCCGCCGCCAGGTTGATCGCCGATGTCGTCTTGCCGACGCCGCCCTTCTGATTGGCGACCGCCAGGACGTCAGCCACGGCGAAGCGGCCGAAGGCAGAGAATCCGCCGGTGTGGACTGTCAGGCAGATTCGTCTCGTGTTCCACAGCACAGGTATCCAACAGACCGCTCGCAACGCGGCGGCCGGCCCAGAGCACGAGGCGTCCCCCATCAGGCAACGCTTCCACCAGGCGAGTCACCGTGGCCTCCGGCAGCCGAAGGCCACGAATCGTCGCGCACTCTACCGCCCCCGCGAACCGCACCGCGAGTTCGGCATCGAGCCGCTGCCTGACGATCCTGACGTTCGGCAGATCGAGCTCTCGCCCTGCCTCCGCCAGGAATGCCGCCTTCCGTTCGCGCGCCTCGACGAGAGTCACTGGCCGTTCGGGATGAAGCGCCGCAAGCACCAGCCCGGGAAACCCGGCGCCACTGCCGATATCGAGAAGCCCGGGCTCACCGTCGCCTCCTCCCATCGAGGCTCGCCAGTACACCCTGGCCGCGACCGACTCCGCGTAGTGCCGACGAATCCACTCCGCCGGCTCCGCTTCACCGACCAGCCGGACCACCCTGTTCCAGCGTTCCAGGAGCTCGGCATGACACGCCAGCCGCTCGACCGCTTCAGGCGGCAACTCGTCGCCGAACTCTCGCTGAAACAGACCACGGTGTTTCACGTGAAACACCTGCGAGGCCACTGGTGTCGATGTTTCACGTGAAACAGAGGGAACCGAACACCTGCCGCTGACCGTTCCCACCGCACCAGTCCGCCGAGGCTATCTCTCTCGACCAGTGGGTCGCCGGCCTCACGGCCGGCGCAGGTCGTTGGCCGCCTTCAGCGAGCTTCTCTCCGCGGGTCAGAAGACCCGCGGCAACAGACCCGCGCACCCAGAGCACTGTTGTCGACGTGGCGTCAGGCCGTACTGCAATCGCAGCTTCCGAAAGACGACCCGCAGCCGCCTCCCACCGACGCCCTCCAGTCTGTTCCGGAGGCCCGAGGGGGAGGGTCCCCAGCGGGCTGGAGACAAGCGACTGCCGTAGAGCTCTCCCCGGCCGACGCCCTCCCGGAGCGCAGGCGACCGAAGCGAACCCCTGACCCCACATTCACCAAGAGGGGGTGAGCGTCCGCTGGGACCCTCCCCCTCGGGCCTCCGGGACAGACGCGTGCGTGCCTCGCCGTCACGCCACCGACATCCTCCAGTCTGCCGCCACCGTCACGCCACCGACGCCACGCCGCCGATGCCGCGCAAGCGCCGCTACAGCAGGCGAATGCTGACGCGTTTGAAGTAGCCGTTGCCCTGGCTCTCCGTCTCGACGTCCGGGTCGTCGGCCAGGGCCATGTGGACGATGCGGCGGTCCGCCGGATTCATGGGGCGCAGGGTGCGCGTACCGCCGCGGTCCACGACCTCCTCGGCTACGCGCCGGGCGAGGCCTCTCAGCCGCGCTTCCTTCTTGTCCTGGTAGCCGCGACTGTCGAGCCGGCACGGGACGATTCGGCCGAGCTGGCCGTACATGACTCGCGGCAGAAGGTGCTGCAATGCCAGCAGAACCTGCCCTTCGTCCTCGACGAGCAACTCCTCGTCCACGCCTTCGATCTCGATCTCCAACCTCTCGCCGGCCAGGACAATCTCGGCCGAAACCTCCAGATCCGCAAGGTCCAGCAGTTGATCCAGCGCCGCATGCGCGATCTCGACGACGTCCCCGGAGGTCTCCTCGGGCGCCTCCGCCTCAACCGGCACCGCCGCATCCTCCCCGGGCACCGTCGTATCCACCGCCGGCGCCGTCCCATCATCCTCCGCGGACGCCATCCCATCGTCCGCCGGCGCCACCGCATCATCGTCCGCTGACGCCGGCTCCACCGCCGAGGGAACTGTCGCTTCGACGACAGGCTCCGCCACGACATCGGCGCGATCGTCGCTCCCGGCGGAATCGCCGTCTACGCTCCGGCCGACGCTGGCCGGGTCGACACGAATCACCACCCGACGGTGCTTCACGAAACCGTGCCGCTTCTCCACCCGGTCGAAGGCGATCTGCTCCGGCGACACGCCGAAGTGGTTCGCTGCCGCCAGGATGGCCCGGGCCTCCGTCTCTCCCGAGAAGAACATGCTGTTCATCGCATTCATCGCTGCTACCTTGCCCTCACTTCTTCTTCGTCTCGGTCGTCTGCGCGGCGACTTCGCCGCCCAGGTAACCCCTCTTCTTCAACTTGTTGTACACGCCGGTCTGCACGATGCCCAGCAGGTTGTTCGTCAACCAGTAGAGAACCAGGCCGCTGGGGAAGCTGAACGAGAAGATCGTGAACCAGATCGGCATCGTGTTGATGATCAGCTTCTGGGTCTTGTTCGCCGGCGGCGGCAACATCCGCTGCTGGAGGAACTGGGACGCTCCCATGATCAGGGGCAGCACATAGATCGGATCCGGCAGGGCCAGGTTCCCGATCCAGCCGAGCCACGACGCATCCCAAAGCTCGACCGCCTCGCTCAGGAGACGGAAGAAGCCGAAGAAAACGGGCATCTGGAACAGGATCGGCAGGCAGCCGCTGGCCGGATTCACGCCTTCCTCCCGGAACAGCGCCTGAATCTCCTCGTTCATCTTGCGCTGCTGGTCCATGCGGGGCCGGCCTTTGCCGTCCTTCAACTTGGGCCGGTACTTGGCGCGGATCGCTTCCATTCGCGGATTCAGCTTCTGGATCCGCTGCATGGAGACCTGACTCTTGTGGGTCAGGGGGAACAGAACGAGCCGGATCACCACCGTCATCAGGACGATGCTCCAGCCGTAGTTCGCCACGACGTTGTCGTAAATCCAGCGTAAACCGAACTGGAGGGGTCGGGAGATGACGCCGAAGAAGCCGTAGCGGACCGTCTTCTGCAGTTCCACCCGCATCGCCGCCAGCGCGTCGTACTGCTTGTCGCCGAAGTAGGCCCGTCCGGCGAGCTGGCCGCCCGAGGCGTCGAGCACCAGCATCAGGTCACGGGTCAGGTCTTCGGTCGTGACGTCGCCGGCCTCGACCAGGGTGAAGCCGCGCAGGCTGCCGTCGGCCTCGTCCAGGTTCCCCACCGGTAGAGCCCGAACCGCGCCCCGTGCCCCGGACGGAATGACCGCGGTGATGAAGTAACGGTCTTCGAGAGCCACCCAGCGCGCGCCTTCGCCGAGTTGCTGCGGATCGTCCGCCCGCCGCGGCTCTAGGGACTCCATGTCGCCGCCCGCGAACCACGTTGCCGCCCGCCGTTGCTGGCTCGACAGCCGGCTCTCGAGCTCGTCCACGCTCGGATTCCGGATGCCGGGACCGAGCACCAGACCCCAGGCGTCGCCTGGCGACTCGACCTCGTAGAGGAAGGTCAGGCCGCCGCCCTGGGTGTTCACCGTCGGAATGCGGAACGTCTTCGTCGCCGAGCCGCGGTCTCCGCTGTAGCGGAAAACGACCCGCTCGTCGCCGTTCTCCCTGGAACGTTCCACGGCGAACAGGGCGTCGTTGAGCGGCGAGCCCCCCTGCGGACCCGACAGGCCGAACGGCCAGGGCTGGCCCGGCTCACGCCGGCGCACGAGTTCAACGGGTTCGGCGCCGTCCGGGCGCAGCAGTTCGAAGGACAGCAACTGGGCGCCCCGGTTCGTGAATTCGAGTCTGGCGTTGCCGGACTCGACGACCACCCTCTCCTCCAGGGACGCTTCCACCCGTTCGAAGACCGCCAGCGGCTCCGGTGCGCTCTCCACCTGCCTCGCCGGAACCGGCACCGCCGTCTCCGACGGTGTCCTCGGTGTTTCCTCCCCGACGACGACGGGAGTCCGTTCCACCGGCGGTGGCGGCGGAGCCACGAAGGTCGACCAGAGCAGGAGGACGCCGAGCGACAGCAGCGCCGCCAGGAGGAGTCTGCGGTTGTCCATCGGTTCAGCTAGCCCTTGGCGGCCCCGGGTTCCACCCTCCGCGCGGCCGGCGGCGGGTCGATCCCGCCTCGCCCCAGAGGCTGGCAGCGCAGAAGCCTGCCGATCGTCAACCAGGTTCCCGCGAACAGGCCGTGGCTCCTGAGGGCGAGCTGGCCGTACTCGGAACACGTCGGACTGAAGCGGCAAGCTCCCGGGAGCAACGGCGAAAGCCAGCGCTTGTACCCGCGGAGCACCGCTACGGCGAGCCTCACCAGCGGGTTCACCGCCGCGACCTCCCGCGGCCGCGAGACCTTCCGGCGGGAACGCCCTGGCTCGTCACCGTCTCGAACAGCCGGTCCAACTCGCGGTAGAACGACCGGCGGTCCGCGGCGGCCGCGGCCGGCTTCAGATGCACCACCACGTCCACCGCCGGCAGCCGGTCCCGCTCCACGACCTGCCGGTAATGCTCGCGCACCCTCCGGCGAAGCCGGTTGCGCGCCACGGAGCCGGCCACCCGACGACCAGCCGTGAATCCCAGCCGCGCATGCCCTACGTCGTTGCGGCGCACGTGGAAAACGGCGAACTGGCCGTGCAGACGCCGGCCCCGGCGGTAGACCCGCCGGTAGTCGCTACTCGACCGTATCCGCTCGGCCCCCTGCTCGTAGCCGGAGGTGCGAGCGGGGTTCCCCGATCGGTTCAACGTCAGACCGTCAGCCGCTTGCGGCCCTTGCGGCGGCGGCGCGACAGGATCGCGCGACCGTGCCGGGTCCTCATCCGCAGACGGAAACCGTGCTTCTTCTTGCGACGCCGATTGTTCGGCTGGTATGTCCTCTTCACGTTCCTTCCTTCCTTAGGGCGTGTGGCCTTAGGCCGTATGGCGGAGAGGGTGGGATTCGAACCCACGGATCGCGTAAACGATCAACGGTTTTCGAGACCGCCCCATTCGACCACTCTGGCACCTCTCCCCGTTCGCTGGCCGCCCGGCGCATCCCGTCCCCCACCGCCCTGTTCATGGCGGAGAGGGTGGGATTCGAACCCACGGTAGAGTTGCCCCTACACATGCTTTCCAGGCATGCACCTTCGACCACTCGGTCACCTCTCCTCAATCGAAAGCCCGTTCGACCGTAGACGCCGGAAGAACGCGCGCAACAAAGCTGAGCTCTCCTCCGCCAGGACGCCGGAGCATACCGTGATTCGGTGATTCAGTCCTGGTTCGCGGACAATGTTCCCGAGCGAGCCGCAGAAGCCACCCTTCGGATCCGCGGCCCCGAACACGAGACGGTCCACCCGTGCGTTGACCATCGCCCCGGCGCACATGGCGCAGGGCTCGAGGGTCACGTACACCGAGCAGCCGTTCAGCCGCCAGCCCTGCTGTCTGGCCGCAGCCTCCGCCAGGGCGATCATCTCGGCGTGCGCCAGCGGATCTCCCCAGCTCTCCCTCCGGTTGTGGCCGCGGCCGACGACCACGCCGTCGCGCACCACCACGGCTCCCACCGGAACCTCTCCGGCCATGGCGGCCAGCCGGGCCTCATCCAGGGCCAACTCCATGGCGGTCCGATCGTCCATCACTCACGCTAACAGTACGCCCTCCGGGCGATTCACTGTTACCATCCAGCCCAGGTTCGCGCGGCGGCGAACAGGCTCGGGATCGAGAAGTGACCGAAGGGTTCGGGCCCTGTGTTTCGAACGGCCCCGAACCTCGTCAGGCCCGGAAGGGAGCAGCGATAGGGTGTTCGTTTCGAGGGCGCAGTTCAGCCGGAACCCTTCAGTGACTTCTCAATTCGGGTCATGACGTACCAGCCGCTGGCGCGCAAGTGGCGACCTCAGACGTTCGCCGACCTCGTCGGCCAGGAGGCGATCGTCACAGCCCTGCGCAATGCGCTGGGAGACGGCCGCATCGCGCAGGCCTACCTGTTCTCCGGCATCCGCGGTATCGGCAAGACGACGGCCGCGCGAGTCCTCGCCAAGGCTCTGAACTGCCTCGGCGCCGACGGCTCCGCCGGAGGCCCGGCGTCCGAACCGTGCGACACCTGCCTGGTCTGCAGGGAGATCCGGGAAGGGGCCGATCTCGACGTGATCGAGATCGACGCCGCGACCCACTCGACCGTGGACAAGGTCCGCGACCTGACCGAGAGCCTGACGTACGGACCCGCCCGCGACCGCTACAAGGTCGTCGTCCTGGACGAGATCCACCGGCTTTCCCGCTCGGCCTTCGACGCGCTGCTCAAGATCGTCGAGGAACCGCCGCCGCACCTGACCTTCATCTTCGCGACGACCGAGATCGAGAAGGTACCCGCGACGGTTCTCTCCCGTTGCCAGGAGTTCCACTTCCGGCGCGTGCCGCCCGAGCCGATGGTCGCTCACCTGCGACGCATCTGCGACGCCGAAGGCTTCGAAGCCGGCAACCCCGCCCTGCGCCTGATCGCCCGCGCTTCCGAGGGCAGCGTCCGGGACGCAGTTGCCCTGCTCGATCAGGCCGCCACCTTCGGCAACGGCAGGCTGGGCGACGACGACGTCGCACGTCTGGTGGGCGGCATCGACGCGGCGCTGCTTTCCACCCTGCTCGAGGCGGTCCTCGCCGGCGACGGCGCTCGCCTGTCGACGACGATTCGCGAGGTCGAGGACGGTGGCAGCGACCCCAGGCAGGTCTTCACTCACTTCCTTGGGTTTCTGCGCAGCGCGCTGCATCTCGCTCAGGGTCTCGACCCGGAGCAGCTCGACCTGCCCGCCGAAGCGGCAGAGGACCTCAAGGAAACCGCCGCAGCCTCGGGCTACGAGAACCTGCTCAGGCTCCTGCACCTCCTCCTCAGCAGCGAAACGGTCGTCCGGCGCGCGGACGCCCCCGGCCTCGCCCTGGAAGTGGCGCTCCTGCGCGCGGCCGAACTCCCGAGACTCGTGCGGATCGAGCGGCTGGCGGCCGGCCTCCCGGCGGAGGTGGAGACCCCGGCCGGCCCGTCCGAAGCCCCGGCACCACGAAGTTCCACGGCAGCGTCTCCTGCGGCGACGTCTTCCGGGGCTCCCGCCGCGACGTCTCCCATGGGCACCGCCGCTTCGGTCGTGAAGCGGCTCGAGAGCCAGAGTCCCGCCCTGGCGGGCCTGCTCGACTTCCACAACGCGCGCCTCGAAACACAGGGCAACACCCTGGTCATCGAGGCCGTGCCCGAGCTTGAGCGCCAACTGCGCGACGAGGCCCGGGCCACTCAGCTCCACGACGCGGTGCGCTCCGAACTCGGTCCCGACGCCGGCTGGAAGACGACGCCCGCAACGCTCGGAGGCGACGGCGGCGGGCCGTCGCGCGCCGATCCTCCGCCGCGTGGCGACAGCGCGCTGCCAACAGGACGCACCGCCGACGCGCCACCGCCCGCCGACAGCCCGCCGACGCGCCACGCGGGATCCCGCCCCGAGACCGGCCGGCCGGCGCCCGAGCGCCGACGCCCGCGACGCGCACCCGGCCCCGGCAGCGAAGCGCGAAGGGCCGCCGAGGCCGATCCCGGCGTCCGCGCCGTGCTCGACGTCTTCGGCGGCCGCGTCCTCGACGTCCGGCCCAGGACCCCCTGATTGTCCACTCACGGAGCATAGGAAAGAGCGAAGAATGAACATCCAGAAGCTGATGCGGCAGGCCCAGCAGATGCAGGAGCAGATGCGGCGCGACCTGGCGACCGCCGAGTTCACCGCCAGTGTCGGCGGCGGCATGGTCGAAGTGCGGATGAACGGCGAGAAGGAGGTCCTGGCGGTGCACATCGACGCCGAGGTCCTCGACCCGGAGGATCCGGCCATGGTCCAGGACCTGGTGCTCGCCGCGGTGAATGAAGCCGGACGCAAGGTGAACGAGTACGTGGGGCAGCGGATCGGCAACATCGCCGGCGGCATACCCGGCCTCACCTGATGCCGGCCGATCCGCTGTCGAACCTGGTCGAGGAGCTCTCGCGCCTCCCCGGCATCGGTCCGAAGACGGCGCGACGGCTGGCTCACCATCTGCTCCGCGCGGACCGATCCCGCGCCGAGGCGCTCGCGCAGGCGGTCATCGACGTCAAGGACCGCATGATCCACTGCTCGACCTGCCACCAGATCACGGCGGTGGACCCATGCTCCATTTGCAGCGATCCGCAACGCGACCAGACCAAGCTCTGCGTCGTCGAGGAACCCTTCAACATCGAGCCGATCGAACGCACCGGCGAGTTCCACGGCCTCTACCACGCCCTCCTGGGCGCCCTCTCCCCTCAACGCGGCGTCGGCCCGGACGAACTCACCGTCGCCTCCCTGCTCGACCGCCTCGAAGGAGTCGAAGAGGCGATCCTCGCCATGAACCCCAACGTGGAAGGCGAAGCCACCGCCCTCTACCTCGCCAACCTCCTCAACCGCCGCGGCGTCCACGTCACCCGCCTCGCCTTCGGCCTCCCCGTCGGCGGCGACATCGACTACGCCGACCAGGTCACCCTCGCCCGTTCGCTGGCGGGCCGCCGCGATTTGTAGCGCGGCCGCCCGTGGCGGTCCGGGGGGAGGGTCCCCAGCGGACGCTCACGCTCGCTTGGTGGATGGAGGGTCAGCGCTCGCTTCGGTCGGCTGCGCTGCGGTAGGCCGTCGGTCAGGCTAACGATCTCGGGAGACGCTTGCCTCCAGCCCGCTGGGGACCCTCCCCCCGGACCGCCACGGGCTGGACCATCTCGGTGACGGGCGACCTTATGGCTGGGCGTCGGGACAGGCGGCGTAGTTTGGACTAACGGGATCCAGAACCGCCAGGCGCTGGCCGCCTGCTGGGTGCGCGGGTCTTCCGACCCGCTGCCGCCGTAGGCGGCCAGGAAAACGCGCCGCGAAGCGGCGCCCCTCCGGGTCCAGCTTGGTCCTCTGCGGAACCTGAGAAACGCCGGTTGACCCGCTACGGGGGGGCGCAACGGCCACCTCGATTGAGGGGATGTCTTACTTCCAGCCCTGCGTCGGGTGTAGTCGCGGGCCGTAGCGGTGCCGTAGCGGGCCATGTTCCACCGTAGCACCCCCCTTTGTGCTACGTTCCGCAGCGTCTTACTTCCAGTCTACGGTCGGGTCGTCGCGGATGAGCCGCCGACGGCGGGCTGTAGCACCTGCCCACGGAGCCGAGAACATGAGGGGTTCGCCGGTTGCTGGTCGCCGACTGCGCCCGCAGTTCTTCGCCTGTCTCGGCCCCTGGGGAGGACCACGCCCCCAAAAGGGGAAGGAGAGGCTACGAATGAGGGAGGCTCTACGAGGTGCGCTGGTGAGCGCGCTCTGCTTCGCGCTGTTGATCGGCGGCACGCCGGCCCCGGCGTCGGCGGGGTTCGTTCCGGCACCGCCGGTTAGCTGGATCCCGTTGGATCCGCCCGGCCTGTTTCATCGTTGCTGGATCGTGCTGGTCGGCTGGTTGGTCCCTGACGGCCCGCCGACCGCAGACAGCCCGCCCGGCAGAGTGCCGGTCTACGGCGATGAGGTTTGCCAAGTCTGCCCGCCGGAGTTCTTCCCGAACGGTTGCCCCTGAGCGCCTGAGGGCGGTTCGAGGCGCGGCCCAACCTCGCGGACGTAGTCACTCACCCGGCTGTAACCGCCCTCGTAGTCCGCCGACCGCACCTCGTCGAACGAGCGCTGCGCCGACAGTTTCGGGAACTCCTCCAGCCGCGCCACGATCAACTCCTTGTACGGGTCCAGCTTGTGAGGAATCCTAGGACGCGGCGAGTACCGCGCCACGCCAGACGACAGGAGGTCCACGTCCAACTGCCCCGACTCGATCCACCGATGGATCGTCGGGCGGCGAGACCCGAGACTGCGCAGTTTCGGTTGCCACGAACGGGACACTTGCCCTTGCCCCCAACGCCTTCCGGGGCCAGCTTGGTCCTCTGCGGAACAGGAGAAACGCAGGTTGACCCCGCTACGGGGGTGCGCAACGGCCACCTCGAATGAGGGGGTGTCTTACTTCCAGCCCTGCGTCGGGGTGTGGTCGCGGGCCGTAGCGGGGCCAGAGTCCACCGTAGCACCACCACCACTCCTTGTGCTATGGTTCGCAGCGTCTTACTTCCAGTCTACGGTCGGGTCGTCGCGGATGGGCCGCTGACGGCGGGCTGTAGCACCTGCCCAGGGAGCCGAGTACATGAGGGGAGTTCGCCGGTCGCTGATCGCCGCCGCGTCGGCCCTGTCGAGCCCGTGGCCGCTTTGCGTGTTCGTCTTCATCTGCGGCGTCGGGTTGATCCCGGTGCCTCAGGAGACGTGCGCGGACGAGTTGCGGCGTTGCGTGTTCGAGGAAGGCCGTCCGTCGCCGACTGCGCCCGCGAGTTCTTCGCCTGTCTCGGCCCTTGGGGAGGACCACGCCCCTAATGGGGGAAGGAGAGGCTACGAATGAGGGAAGCTCTACGAGGCGCGCTGCTGAGCGTGCTGTTCTTCGCGCTGCTGATCGGCGGCGCGCCGGGGATGGCGGCTGCCGACTATCCGCAGTCGGTTACGAGTGCGGCGCAGATCAAGGAGAGGCACGGGCCTTGCCAGACACCGGGATACATCAACACGTCTTCCGGTTGCATGTCGCCAGACGAAATGAACCACCACAACAAATGCGACATGTATCAAGATGCTGCTCTAGTGGGCGGTGTCGGGACGCTTGTATCGGGCGGACTCGCGCTTCTTCCCGAGCCGGTCACTACGTTCTTTGGCGGTATTGGTATACTCGCTTTCGGGCCGACAGCAATCGTCGGAGCAGGGTTGTACGTATGGAACGACTGTTGATGCACGTTCGGCCGTGGCTTTCTTGGAGGATGGTGCCTTCAAGGAAGGCGCGGCTCATGGTAGCGGCGCTGGCCTTTGTGATCGGGATTAGCGCGATCCTGGTTGTCACCCTCGGCCCGTGAGCCCGTTTCCCGGCGGCGGCTGATCGCTTTCCAAGCAGGACGCTGACCGCTGTTTCTCCGCCGTCCTCGGGCAACCGGGAGCGGCGGTTCTGCGTCTGCTCGCTTCTACCTGCTGAGCCGGCGTCGGTCGCAATCGGGGGTCGCAGAGTCGCCACGTGTGGGTGCGTCCGGCGGCTATCTCGCGGTAGACGTGTGCGGTTGCGCCGGCTTCGATCATGCGGCCGCAACCGTCGCATTATCCAACATTCTGCGGACGGTCGGAGGGCCGGCGGGGCCGGTTCCCTATCCGTTCCTGGGGCTCGGTGCTGGTCACGTCCTGGCGGGGACGGTAGCAGTGCTTTGTCCGATGATGGCGCTCGTCGGACAAACCCGGCGACTCGGCCACCGTCGAACACGCGGCGGCCGTACCTGGGCGCGGCGCGAAGATTCGGCGCGTGGCTTGAGCTTCGGGTCGACAGGCTGGCAGACCTAGCCCGCATGTTTCACCGGCTCGGGCGTGAGGGCTGAGTTCGGGGTGGGCAGTCCCCTTGAATGCCGTCCTGGTCTGTCGGTGGCTGGTCAGGTGTCCTGCGGAGTCGGAGTCGGTTCATTTCGGCGTCGGAGTGGCTTGTCCGCAGCGGTTCGGTGCGGTTTTCGGGCGCACTCTGGGCGTGGAGTCGATGCAAGGCGCCGCGTTGTGGTGTCGGTTTTCGTCCGGTCTCAGGCCGGCGGGTGGTAGAGGGGTTTTCTCTGGAGGTTTGCCAGGGCCTGTGCGAAGTCGTTTTGCCAGGGGAAGACGTTGGCCAGGTGGACCCAGATGCGGCGATGGGTGATGCGCAGTCGTGCGGCGATCTTGAAGAAGCGCAGGCGGATGGTGCCGCACTGGAGGTGGGCCTTGTCGGTGTCGGCCAGAGCGAGGCGTCGCACGGCGGCGAGCAAGACGTAGGCGAAGGAGGAGAAGTAGAGGCGGAGTTGATTGGCGGCCATGGTGGCGGTGGAGGTGCGGTCGGCGAAGAGATCGAGCTGCTGCTCCTTGATCCGGTTTTCCATGTCGCCACGGGCGCAGTAGAGCAGCTCGTAGAGCGCCTGCTTGCCGGCGCGGCTCTTGGGCAGATTGGAGACGATGAAGCGGGGATTGCCGCCCTTTTGGAGCCACTCCGCCTTGCCCACCACCCGCCTCTTGCGGGACCAGGAGGAGCGGGTCCTGTAGCGGAACTCCCGGAACCGCCGCGAGGGCTTTTCGGTCGCATGAAATCGCCGCCGCGACTTCGCAAGCGCTTTGGCGAGCCGCCTCGCAAGGCGCGGATTCCTTGCCACGCCGAACACGTAGAAGAGCCCTTCCCTCTCGCACCAGGCCATGATCCGCTCCCGGCAGAAGCCCGAGTCGCCGCGCAGGACGATCCGGGTGTCCGGCCACGCCTCCCGGATCCGGGCGACGATCGGCGCTAACTCGCGGACCGTCCCGGCGCTGGCGTCCTGGTCCGACCGCCGCAGACGCGCCAGCAGCAGGTGCTCGCCGCAGAACGCGTACAGCGGCATGTAGCAGTAGCACCGGTAGTAGCCGTGGAAGAACCGACCCTCCTGCTCCCCGTGCAGCGGATCGTCGGTCGCGTCCAGATCCAGCACGATCTCCTCCGGCGCCTCCTCGAAAGCCTCCAGGAACAGGTCCACCAGCAGGCCGTCCAGGGCCGCGCCGTCCGCCGGAGTCCGCTTGTAGCGGCTACCTTGTGCCTCCTCCGGCCGCGACAACTCCAGACGATTCAACCCCGATGCGCTCGCCAGGGGACGACCCTTGTCCCGCGACCGCCGACGATCGGCGCCCGTGATGTCCGACTTGCCCACCAGCAGCGCCATGAACGCGTCGAGGCGAAGCTGATTGTGGTCATTCAGGTCCTCGTAGCCCAGAGCCAGACCGTAGACCCGCTGAGAGACCAGGTCCCGCACCGTGTGCTCCACCGCCGACGGATCCCGGTGATCCCGAAAACACGACGCCATGCGATCCAGCAGACCGATTCGCGTATCCGTCTCCCGAAGCAGCAGCCCGCCGCCCTCCGTCGTCAAACGGCCACCGTCGAAACAGGCCGTCACACGGCGGCGACCGTGGAAACCGAACTCAAGCTGCGACGGAGTACACTCTGTCTTCACGGGTCTCGCTCCTGTGGACTGTCCAAATGCTTGACAACACTTGGATTATCCGCGGGAAGAGGCCCGATCTCAAATCACCCCGTGAGATATGCGGGCTAGACGCGGCGGGCCGGGATCTAGCGGTCGCGGATTTCCTGGCCGATCGGGCCGACGGCTGGACCTAGACGGCGAAAGCGGGCCCGTCTCGGGGCCGGCCGGCGTCGCCGGCAACGCTCTGTCTCGGTCTGGCGGCGATCGCGCCACAAGGGAGAGCGGGCAGTGCGAGGACTTCCAGTCTGATCCGGTGGGCGGAGGGAAGGTCCCAGCGGACGCTCACGCCCACTTGGTGAATGGGGGTCTGGCGCTCGCTTCGGTCGCCTGCGCTCCATACGGTTGCCGGTTCATGGAAGGTCACGGCAGTCGCTTGGCTCCAGCCCGCTGGGACCCTCCCTCCGCCCACCGGATCAGACGGCCTACGCTCCAAGGACCTCGCGCAGTGCCGCTGCCGCGTAGTCGAGTTGCTCCGCCGTGATGACGAGGGGTGGGGCGAGCTGGAGGACGGTGCCGGAAGCGCCGCCGGCGAGGGCGATGAGGCCGCGGTGGAGGAGGTTGTGGCTGAGCGTGTGGGCGTGGGTCGGGGAGTCGAGTTCGACGGCCCTAAGCAGGCCCTGGCCGCGGATGTCGCTGACTCCGGGGCGGTTCCTGAGGGGTTCGAGGGCCTGGCCGAAACGGTCGCCCACGGTGCGGGCGCGGACGACGAGGTCTTCGGTCTCGATGACGTCGAGGGTGGCGAGGGCGGCGGCGCAGGCGAGTGGGTGGGCGACGAAGGTGGCGGTGTGGCGGGCTTCGCCCTCGCTTCGCCAGGCGTCCATGACTTCCTTCCTGCCGAGGACGGCGGCGATCGGGAGGCCGCCGCCGAGGGCTTTGCCGCAGCAGACGAGGTCCGGTTCGATGCCGGCTTCGCGGCAGACGAACCAGGCGCCGCAGCGGCCGAAGCCGGTGAAGATCTCGTCGATGGCCAGTACGACCTCGTGCCGACGGCAGAGCTCGGCGAGGTCGGCCAGCCAGCCGGACGGCGGCCAGCGGGTGGCCTCGCGGCCGATGACCGGTTCGACCAGGCAGGTACCGATGTCCGGTTGCCGCTCCAGGAACTCCTGAATCTGCTCGGCGGGAGCGCCGTACGGCAGACGGTGAACGACCTCTTCGAGGGCTTGGGTGAAGGGTTCGCGGAAGGCCGGCCGCGAGGTGGCCGCGAGCGCTCCGAGGGTGGTCCCGTGGTAGGCGGGGTCGAACGCGAGCACGCCCGCGCGGCCGCTGTGCAGGCGGCCCGTCTTCAGCGCGATCTCCACCGCGTCGGCGCCGGAGACGGCGAAGTAGACCCGTGGGTCGACGAGCGGCGCGAGCGCGCACAGCCGCTCGGCCAGCTCGAGGCGGCCAGGGTGGGCATAGACGTCGCCTAGTCCGTGGACGAGCTGTTCCGCCTGCTCCCTGACCGCCGAGACCACGGCCGGGTGGCGGTGGCCGACGGCCGCGACGCCGAAACCGGCGGTGAGGTCGATGTAGCGGTTTCCGTCGACGTCCACCACGTTGCTGCCCCGGGCTTCGGCCCAGAGCATCGGCGTCGTTCCGGCCACGAGCGTGTTGATCCCCGGCGCCTCGGAGGCCTCGAGGCGGCCGGCCATCGCCCTGGCCCGCGGCCCGGGAGGCGGGGTCAGGATCTCCGGCAGCAGGCGGCCGCTCTCGAGTCCGTGCGAAGGCACTTCCGTCAGGCGTTCGCGATCCGCTCGCAGATGCGGTCCAGCGCGTCCCGGTCCAGGTACGGATGCATCGGCAGGCTGACGACGCGATCCGCCAGGCTTTCGCTGACCGGCAGCGAGCCGGCGCCGCGGCCGTAGCTCTCGTAGGCCGGCTGCAGGTGCATCGGCCGCGGGTAGTAGACGGCCGTGGGAATGCCTGCGGCGTCGAGGTGGGCCCTCAGGGCGTCCCTCGTCTCGGCCGACGGCCGGCCAGCCTCGTCGTCGACGCGGAGCGTGTACTGGGCCCAGCTCGACTCGACACTCGACGCGACACCCGACTCCGGGCCGGCGTCGCACTCCGGCACCGACACCTGCCAGGGCGTCGCCGCCGAGGACCCGACGGCTCGCAGCCGCTCGCCGTAGCCCGCCGCGACGGCGCGGCGCGCGGCCAGCTCCTGCTCAAAGACGGTCAGCTTCGCCAGCAGCACGGCGGCCTGAAGGCTGTCCAGGCGGCCGTTCACGCCGAGCCGGACGATGTCGTAGCGGTCGGCGCTCTGGCCGTGCTCGCGAATGGAGCGGACGACCTCCGTGGTCGCCGGTTCCACGCAGAGCACCGCGCCGCCGTCGCCGTAGCACCCGAGAGGCTTGGCCGGATAGAAGCTGGTCGTCGTGATCGGCGCCAGCGAACCGACCGGGTTTCCGTCGCGCCGCGCGCCGAAACTCTGGGCCGCGTCCGAGATCACGTCGATCTGTCTTCTGGCCGCCCACTCCGCCAGCGGTTCCTCGGCCACCGGCAGGCCGAACAGGTCCACAGGAATCACCGCCTTCGGCACGGCGACGCCGGCGGCCAGAACGGCTTCGTACTCCCGGTCGAGCGACTCGAGGTCGATCAGGAAGTCCTCTTCCCGCACGTCGACGAAGACGGGCACCGCCCCGGCGAGCAGGACGACCTCCGCGGTCGCCGTGAAGGTGAAGGCTGGAACGAAGACGGCGTCGCGGCGGTTCCCGCCCCCGCCGACGCCAAGCGCGAGCAGGGCGATCAGCAAGGCATCCGAGCCGCTCGAGACCGCCACCGCGGAAACGCCGCCGCCCCATCGGCCCAACTCCGCCTCCAGCTCGTCGACCTCGGGGCCCATGACGTAGCGGCCGTGGTCGAGAACCTCGGCGATCCGGCGGTCGATCTCCGGCCGGAGCCGCCTCGACTGGGCGGCCAGGTCGACAAAGGGGATCCTCGGCGAAGGTTCCGTCGGCGTCATGGCCCGGAGTGTAGTAGCGGATCGGCGCGGTTGACGCCGACGGCGTCGAGCGTCTTCCGCAGCAGGGACGAGGTCGGCAACTCTCCGATCTCCTCCTGGCCGAACCAGGCCAGGGCGGATCGCCCCGCCGCCGCCGGCTCCGGGCGCCAGCGGGCGACCGCTGCCCGCACGAGGAAGTCCCTGTAGGTCACAGCGTGCCGCACCAGGACCGGGCGTTCGTCACACTCCCAGCAGCCACCGAACTCCCGACCCAGCGCTTCCGCCGCGCGGCCCAGCTCTTCGCCGCTCGCGAGGTCCACCGTCGGCAGGTGCCAGCGGCCGGCCAGCCAGTCCGCGCCTTCGGGCCGGCGATGGAGCAGCAGGTCGTCGCCTCGCTGCACGACGGCCGTGAAGCAGTGGCGGACCTCCCGGGCCCGCCGCGGTCCGGCAACCGGAAAGGACCGCGGATCGAGATCCGCCGAGTGGAAGGCGCGGCAACCCGGGGCGAGGGGACAGACGCCGCAATCCGGCGCACCTCGACGGCAAACCAGCGAACCGACCTCCATCAGCGCCTGGTTGGAGTCGCCGGGACGGCTCGGGTCCAGCAACCGGGCCGCGGTCGCCAGAAGCCTCCGCCTGGCGGCGGCGCGGCGAGGAGGTTCCGTGGATGCCAGGAACCGGCTAAGCACCCGTTCGACGTTGCCGTCCAGCACGGGCGACGCCTCCCCGGAGCAACGGCTCGCGAGCAGCGCCGAGGTGTACGCGCCGATTCCCGGCAGCTCCGCCCACTCCGCGGCGCTCGCGGGCAGCGTGCGCCGCTCCGCCAGGATCCGGGCCGCCCGGTGAAGATTCCGGGCGCGGCGGTAGTAACCGAGGCCCGACCATGCCGCCTCGACCGATTCGACCGGCGCTTGCGCCAGCGCGCCGACACCGGGGAAGCGGTCCAGGAAGCCACGGTACCGGGTCGCGACGACCTCGCTCCGGGTCTGCTGGAGCATGATTTCCGCGACGAGAACCTCGTACGGATCCTCGGTTCGCCGCCAGGGCAAGTCGCGCCGGCAGCGGTCGAACCAGGCCAGCAGTGTCCCCCGGAGCGCCTCCGGCTCGACTAACTGCAACACAGTTCAGAACCTAGGCGCGCCCCGGCCGGACCGCGGCCCGCCCGCGACGAAGAAAACGTGAAGAAAGTGGTCAGACACCCCTTGTTGAAGCCGGATCCCGCTGCTATCCTGCGCTTCTCGCGCAACGGAGGCCACACGGCGTGGGACCAACAGGTAGCCCCCTGGAGTTATCTGCCCCGAGTCTCTTCGCCGGTCGTCCAAGGCTTTTCCACACTGTGCGGAAAAGCTGCGGAACGTAGCTCTGCAGAGCGGCAATTCCCTACCCGGCACCGGGAATTGGTGGTCGTGCGCGTCGGAACGTGGGGGAGAAGTGCGTCGGTTCGGAGTAGCAACGGAACAAGCAGGCAGGGGCTCTGCCGTGCGCCGGTTCACCATGGCTCTGGTCGCTGCGGATGGAAAGAGGGGGCATGCCTAGTTCCGTCTGGCCGACTCTACGACGGCAGTTGCGGGCGGATCTCCCGGCCGAGGACTTTCGCACCTGGTTTCATCCCCTGAGGGTCGCGTCGGAGGACGCCGACCACCTCGTCCTGGAAGCGCCGAACTCGCGCTTCGTCGAGGCGCTTGAAGAGGGCTTCCGCCCGATCGTCGACTGGGCGATCGCCGACCTCAAGGGCCCGACGTACCAGGTCCTGTTCAAGAGCGGCGAAACGCGGACCAGGGTCGAAACGCCGGGACGATCGGCGGCTGCGAAGTCCATCGCGAGCCGGGAGGCGGCAACTCGCCCCGACCTGGAGGAGGCGCCCAGCAGTTCGCTCAACCCCCAGTACCGGTTCGACTCGTTCGTCGTCGGCAACTCGAACCGCTTCGCCAGCGCCGCCTCCCAGGCCGTCGCCGAGAAGCCCGGCATCGCGTACAACCCGCTCTTCCTCTACGGGGGCGTGGGTCTGGGCAAGACCCATCTCCTGCATGCGATCGGAAACCGCCTCAAGCGGGCGGCGCCGGGTACGAGAGTCGTGTACCTCGCCGCCGAAGACTTCGTCAACGACCTGATCACCTCGATCCGCTTCGAGCGAATGCCCGCCTTCCGCGAGCGCTACCGGACGATCGACGTCCTGCTGGTGGACGACATCCAGTTCCTGGCCAAGAAGGAGCGCTCCCAGGAGGAGTTCTTCCACACCTTCAACGTGCTCTACACCCGCCAGAAGCAGATCATCGTGACCTCGGACGCCCAGCCGCGCGACATGGCGGACATCGAAGAGCGCCTGCGAAGCCGCTTCGGCTCGGGTCTTCTCGCCGACATCCAGCCGCCCGACCTGGAGACCAAGGTAGCCATTCTCCAGCGCAAGGCCCGGCAACTCCAGGGCCTGGATCTGGACACGGACGTCGCCATGTTCATCGCGCGGCAGGTGCATTCGAACGTGCGCGAGCTCGAAGGCCTGCTCAACCGGGTCACCGCCTTCGCCTCGCTGTCGGGTGTGCCCCTCGATCTCGAGTTCGCCAAGGAAGCGCTGCGCGACGTGCTGCCGGAACAGGACCGTCCCGTGTCCTCGGCGCAGATCATCAAGATGGTGGCTCACCACTACGGCCTCAAGGTCCGCGAGATCAAGAGCAAGAGCAACTCCCGGCAGATCACCTATCCCCGCCAGATCGCGATGTACCTCTGCAAGCGCCTGACCGAGATGTCCTACCCGGAGATCGGCAGGGTCTTCAACGGCAAGCATCACTCGACCGTCATGTACTCCGTCGAGCAGATCGAGCGCCGACGCGCCGACGACGAGCGTCTGGCCGCTCAACTGGAGCGCTTCACCCGTCAACTCGGCTGAGCGAGAGCCGACGCCGTCTCGCCAGGGACGACCTCCGCGCAACCTGTCGAATGAACATCCTGCGGAATCGCGGCGGATCGGGCACCAGAGGATCTGCGCGCCGGCAGCGGATTGTCAGCGCACCGGCTCCGGTTGTCCTGCGGCCGTGCTGCGGAGGGAATCCGCACTCCGCACGGCCCGGCGGCCGAAGTCCGCAGAATGCACAATCGCTCCGCTGCCGACTCCGCTCCTTACAGACCTCCGCGGGAACAACCTAACCCACTGATTATAAATGATTTATAAGGTTCTTCCGCGACCGCAGCCAGTGCCTTCTACGGCTACTTTCTTGGTGTATATTTCTTCCCGAGGAGAAGACAGATGAAGACCCGAGTCGAACGACGAGAACTGCTGACCGAGCTCGTGGCGATGCGCGGCATTGTCGAGAGCAGGTCGACGATTCCGGTCCTCTCCCATCTTCTCCTGACGGTCCGCGACGACCGCCTGGAACTCGCGGCGACGGATCTGGACGTTTCCCTGACTTCCTGGTGCAGCGCGGAGGAGGGAAGCTGCGAGCCGGGCGCCACCGCGGTGCAGGCCCGGAAGTTCCTCGAGATCGTTCGGGCCCTGGCCGACGGTCCCGTCGAGCTGTCGACCGGCGATTCCAACTCGCTTCACATCGACGCCGGGTCTTCGAAGTTCCGGATCAACGGTCTTTCGGCCGAGGACTTCCCGACGCTCACCACGGTCGACCAGGACTCGTCGTCCTCGTCGTTCGAGGCGCCTTTCCCCGAGGTCAAACGGATGATCGGCAAGATCATCTTCGCCGTCTCGGCGGAAGAGTCCCGCTTCCAGTTGAACGGAGCCCTGCTCAAGTTGAAGGACGGCAAGGTCGAGATGGTCGCGACCGACGGCCACCGGCTTGCCCTGATCGAGGCCGAGATGGCGGGCGTCGCGGAAGCGGACGGCGTTCTCGCGCCCCGCAAGGCGCTGCTCGAGTTGATGCGCTTCGACAGCGACGAGACGATCCGTTTCCGTCGCGGCGAGCACCATCTCGGCTTCGTCATCGGCCGTCGCGAACTCACGTGCCGCATTCTCGAGGGGACGTTCCCGGACTACGAGAAGGTGATCTCCACGGAGAACGACCGCAAGGCGACGTTCGATCGCGGCGCGCTCTCCGAGGTGGTGCATCGGGTCGCCCTGCTGACGGGTGACCGAGCCCCCATGGTCAGGCTCGGTTTCGAGCCCCAGTCGCTGCGCGTGTCGTCCTCGAACCCGGATCTGGGGGAGGCGGAGGAGAGCCTCGCCTGCGACTACGAGGCCGAGAAACTGGACATCGGCCTGAACCCCGTCTATGTGCGGGACTTCCTGTCCGCGGTCGACACCGAGCAGGTGGAATTCGCGCTCAAGGACGAGAACAGCCAGTGCCTCGGAGAGCCCGTTGGGGGGCCTGATTTCCGCTACTTGTGCGTGATCATGCCGATGCGGATCTGAGCATCTTTGGTCGGCCAGATAAGTCTCCTGTTTTCAGATAGTTGCGATCGGGCCTGAAGCGGCCCCGGAAAGCGGTCGAAATGGCCGTCATGTGATAGTTTTCCGCACATGACGGCAGCCGGGACAACGGATGTTCAGGCGGCGGCCGAAGCCGGGTACTCGGCCGAGCACATCAAGGTCCTCAAGGGCCTCGAAGCGGTCCGGAAACGGCCCGGGATGTACATCGGCGACACCGATGACGGCTCGGGTCTGCACCACATGGTGTTCGAGCTCGTCGACAACGCGATCGACGAGGCGCAGGCCGGCTTCTGCGAGCTGGTCCAGGTCGTCATCCACGGCGATGGCAGCGTCTCCGTGCGGGACGACGGACGCGGAATTCCGGTGGCCTTCCACGAGGGGGAGGGGCGGTCGGCGGCTGAAGTCATCATGACCGAACTGCATTCCGGCGGGAAGTTCGACCAGAACGCCTACAAGGTCTCGGGAGGCCTGCACGGGGTCGGTCTCTCCGTGGTCAACGCTCTCTCGGTCCAGCTCGATCTGGAGATCGAGCGCGACGGCCACTCCTGGCGGCAGAGCTACGGCCGCGGCGTGCCGAAGGCGCCGATCGAAGCGGTGGCCGCGCTCGAGAATCCCGAGGCGACCGGCACCGGAATCCGCTTCATGCCGGACCCGCAGGTCTTCACCCGGCTCTCCTTCGACTACCAGGTGCTCGCGCAGCGCCTGCGGGAACTCTCCTTCCTGAACCGGGGCATCGCGATCGGTCTCTCCGACGAACGGACAGGCCAGAGCGCGAAGTTCGAGTACGAAGGGGGGATCAGCAGCTTCGTGGCGCACCTGGGCCGGAACAAGACGGCCCTGCACCCGGAGCCGGTCCACCTTCACAGCGAGATGGGCGAAGCCGGCTCCAGCGAGTCGGTCGAGGTCGCGCTGCAGTGGAACGACAGCTACCAGGAGCGGATCTACTGCTTCACGAACACGATCAACAACCGGGACGGAGGCACCCATCTCTCGGGCCTCCGGTCGGCGCTGACCCGCACGGTGAACGCCTACGTCGCTTCCTCGGGTCTCGGCAAGAACCTGAAGGAGAAGCTCTCGGGCGAGGACATCCGCGAGGGCCTCGTGGCGATCGTCTCGGTCAAGGTGCAGGATCCGAAGTTCTCCAGCCAGACCAAGGAGAAGCTGGTCTCCTCGGAGGTCCGCGGCTGGGTCGAGTCGACGGTGGGCGAACAGCTTTCCGCGTTCCTGGAGGAGAACCCGCGGGACGCGAAGCGGATCGTCGAGAAGGTCGTCGACGCGGCGAGGGCGCGGGAGGCGGCGCGCAAGGCGCGGGAACTGACGAGGCGCAAGGGCGCCCTCGACAGTTCGAACCTTCCGGGCAAGCTGGCGGACTGCAGCGAGCGGGATCCGGCCTTCGCGGAACTGTTCCTGGTGGAGGGGGACTCCGCCGGCGGCTCGGCCAAGCAGGGCCGCGACCGGCGCTTCCAGGCCGTGCTGCCGCTCAAGGGGAAGATCCTGAACGTCGAGCGCGCGCGCCTCGACAAGATGCTCTCGTCCGAGGAGATCAGGACCCTGATCCAGGCCCTGGGCACCGGCATCGGCACCGAGGACTTCGACGCCGACCGCCTGCGCTACCACAAGCTGATCATCATGTGCGACGCGGACGTCGACGGCAGCCACATCCGGACGCTCATCCTGACCTTCTTCTACCGTCAGATGAAGGAGCTCATCGACCGCGGCCACCTGTTCATCGCCCAGCCGCCGCTCTACAAGGTCACGGAGGGGCGTCGTTCGAGCTACTTGAAGGACGACGAGGAGTACCACGACTACCTGGTGGAGCGGATTCGCAGGAGCTGGCAGGTTGCCCTCCCGAACGGCGACATCGACGATCCGACCGTGTTCGAGGGCGACCGCCTGCGCGTCCTGCTCGACCGTCTGGCTGCGTTCAGGCGGTCGCTCGACTCGCTGAGCGCCCGCGGCATTCCGCGCGACGCCCTGCGGGCGGCGATCGCCGGCGGCATCAGGGACCGGGACAGTCTGGCCGACCGCGAGCGGGTCGAACTGACCGCCCAGGTCATCGAGGCTTCCGGCTTTCACGACGTTTCGGTGGAGAATGGCCGCGAGGGGTTCCTGGCGATCCGGTTCCGGTCGCGCCGGGACGGCGTTGACCGCCAGGTCACGATCGACGAAGCGCTGGTCACAGGCGCCGATTTCCGCTCGCTGACCGCCAACGAACAGGCGCTGGAAGCGTGGCAATCGCCCTCGATACGGCTGCGCAAGGTGAACGGCAGCGCCACGACCGACGACGTCGAGGCCGAGTCGGTCGACGAAGCGCTGGACGCCCTCTTCGAAGCCGCGAAGAAGGGCCTGTCGATCCAGCGTTACAAGGGCCTGGGCGAGATGAACCCGTCGCAGCTCTGGGAGACCACGATGGACCCCGATCGGCGCCGGATGCTGCTGGTCGAGATCGACGACGACCGCTACGACGAGACGGACGGCATCTTCACGACCCTGATGGGTGAAAAGGTGGAGCCCCGGCGCGAGTTCATCGAGAAGAACGCCCTGAACGCGATCAACCTCGACATCTGACCCATCGACCGTGAGCAAGGGCGAGAACCCCATCCAGCCGCCGCCGGCGTCCGGCCGCGACACCGTGCCGGTGCAGCTCGAGCGCGAGATGCGGCGGAGCTACCTCGATTACGCGATGAGCGTGATCATCGGCCGCGCCCTGCCCGACGTGCGGGACGGCCTCAAGCCGGTTCACCGGCGGGTGCTCTACGGCATGTGGGAAGCCGGCAACACGGCCGGCCGCGCCTACAAGAAATCGGCGCGCATCGTCGGCGACGTGATGGGCAAGTACCACCCGCACGGCGACGGACCGATCTACGACACGGTGGTGCGCATGGCGCAGGACTTCTCCATGCGCTATCCGCTGGTGGACGGCCAGGGCAACTTCGGCTCGATCGACGGCGACAACCCGGCCGCGATGCGCTACACCGAGGTTCGCCTGACCCGGATCGCCGAGGAGTTGCTGCGCGAGGACATCGAGAAGGACACCGTCGAGTGGATACCGAACTACGACGGTTCCGAGCAGGAGCCTTCGCCCCTTCCCGCGCGGATCCCGAACCTGCTGGTCAACGGCTCGGCCGGCATCGCCGTCGGCATGGCGACGAACATCCCGCCGCACAACCTGGGCGAGGCTCTCGCGGCGGTCAAGCTGCTGATCGACCGTCCCCAGGCGACCCTGGAAGAGCTGATGGAGCTGCTGCCCGGGCCGGACTTCCCGACCGGCGGCTTCATCCATGGCCGCGCGGGCATCCACGCCGCCTACGCCACCGGCCGCGGCTCTATCCAGGTGCGGGCCCGCGCCGAGATCGAGGACTCCGGCCAGGACAGTCAGTCGATCATCGTGACCGAGCTTCCCTTCCAGGTGAACAAGGCCCGCCTGATCGAGCGGATCGCCGAGCTGGTGCGCGAGAAGAAGCTCGAAGGCATCCGCGACCTGCGCGACGAGTCCGACCGCGACGGCATCCGGATCGTGATCGACCTGAAGCGCGGCGAGGTGGCCGAGATCGTCCTGAACACCCTGTACAAGATGACCAAGCTCCAGGTCAGCTACGGCATGAACATGCTGGCGATCGTCGACAGCCAGCCCCAGGTGCTGACCCTGCGCGCCCTGCTGCGCCACTTCCTCGACCATCGCCGCACGGTCGTGATCCGGCGCTGCCGCTACGACCTGGCCCGGGCCGAGAAGCGCGCCCACGTCCTCGAGGGGCTGCTCATCGCACTCGACCACCTGGACGCGGTGATCGCGACGATCCGCGCGAGCCGGACCCCGCCGGAAGCCAGGGAACGCCTGATCGAGGGCTTCTCCCTGAGCGAGCCCCAGGCGCAGGCGATCCTGGACATGCGGCTGCAGCGGTTGACCGGCCTCGAGCGGGAGAAGATCGAGCAGGAGCACCGCGAGCTGATCGCCGAGATCGAGCGTCTGCGCGCGATCCTCGGTTCCGACGCGCTGCTGCTTCAGGAGATCCGTGGCGAGCTCGACGAGATCGAGAAGCGTTACAGCGATCCGCGGCGCACCGAGATCGTGGCCCACTCCTCGGACATCACGATCGAGGACATGATCGCCGACGAGGACATGGTGATCACGGTCACCCGGTCCGGCTACATCAAGCGGTCGCCGCTCAGCCTCTACCGCGCCCAGCACCGCGGCGGCAAGGGCCGGACCGGCATGGCCACCCGCGACGGCGACTTCGTCGAGCAGCTCTACGTGGCCTCCGCCCACAGCTACATCATGGTGTTCACCGACCGGGGCTACTGCTACTGGCTGAAGGTGCACCAGATCCCGGAACTCGGTCCGGCCGCCCGCGGCAAGGCGATCGTCAACCTCCTGCGGCTCGACAGCGGCGAGGGCGTCGCGGCCACCGCCGCGGTGCGGGAGTTCCCGGAGGATCGGTTCCTGACCTTCGCCACCGAGGCCGGCGTGGTCAAGAAGACGGCGCTGTCGGAGTACTCGCGGCCGCGGACCAACGGCATCATCGCGCTGCGGATCGACGAGGACGACCGTCTCCTGTCGGTCAAGGTGACGGACAGCGGCAGCGAAATCGTGCTGGCCACGAAGAAGGGCTACTCGATCCGCTTCCCGGAGACCGACTTGCGCTCTCTCGGCCGCGCGACCCGGGGCGTGCGCGGGATCAGCCTGCGCCCGGGCGACCGGGTCGTGTCGATGGAGTGCCTGCTGCCGCAGGAAGAGTCCGCGGAGCCCGGGTCTCCGGAGACGACGCTTCTGACCGTGAGCGAGAGCGGCTTCGGCAAACGCACCGCGATCGAGGAGTACCGCCTGCAGTCGCGGGGCGGTCTCGGGATCATCAACCTGAAGGTGTCCGACCGCACCGGCGAGGTCGTCGGCGTCCGCCAGGTCAGCGAGGACACCGGCCTGATGCTGATCACCCCCGAAGGCAAGATCATCCGCATCACGGCGGGCAGCGTGTCGCTGATCGGCCGCGCCACCCAGGGGGTCAAGGTCATGGACCTCGACGAGGGCGACCGCATCGTCGCCCTGGCCCGCATCCCCGATCGCGGCGAGGAGGACGAGGACGGCGAGGACGGGGACGCCGAAGCGGCGGACACGGAGCCGGTCAACTAGCAGCGAGCAGTCGGGGAGTGCCACGATGAAGTTCTTTCTGGACACAGCGGACACGGGCGAGATCGAGACCGGCCTGGAATGGGGCATGGTCGACGGCGTCACGACGAACCCGAGCCTGATCGCCAAGCAGGGCAAGCGGTACCTGCCGACCGTCAAGGAGATCGCGGAGCTGGTGCCGGGCCCCGTCAGCGGCGAAGTGCTGGCGACGGATCTCGACGGCATGCTGGAGCAGGGCCGGCGGCTCGCCGGTCTGGCGGACAACGTCGTCGTCAAGGTGCCGCTCGGGCCGCCGGGGCTGACCGCCGTGCGGCGCCTGGCCGAGGAGGGGATCCGGTGCAACGTGACCCTCTGCTTCTCGCCGTCCCAGGCGCTGCTCGCGGGGAAGGCGGGCGCCGCGTACATCTCGCCTTTCGTCGGCCGCCTCGACGACATCGCCCAGGACGGCATGGAGCTGATCAGGCAGGTGATCTCGATCTACTCCCGGTACGACTTCGAAACCGAGGTCCTGGTCGCTTCGGTGCGCCATCCGGTCCACGTCGTCGTGTCGGCCGAGATGGGCGCCGACGTGGCGACCCTTCCCTTCAAGACGCTGAGCCAGCTCTACCGTCATCCGCTGACCGACATCGGCCTGGAGAACTTCCTCTCTGACTGGCGGGCCACGGGCAAGAGCTTCGATGACTGACCCCGGCGGGCTGGTGCGATGAGCGTCGACGCCGTTCTCGAGCGGGTGGACCGCGAAACCGGCGCCAGCCTGGATCAGTTGAAGGAGTACCTGCGGATCCCGTCCGTCTCGACCGATCCGGAGTACGCCGCCGACGTGCGCCGCTGCGCCGGCTTCGTCAGGGAGCGGCTCGAGGCCGCGGGCCTGGCGGCGGAGATCGTCGAAACCGCGGGCCATCCGCTCGTGTACGGCGAGTGGCTCGGCGCTCCCGGCCGCCCGACCGTCCTCTTCTACGGCCACTACGACGTGCAGCCGGTCGACCCGCTGGAAGAGTGGCGGAACGACCCGTTCGAACCGACGATCGAGACGGGCGAACGCGGCGAGCAGATCGTCGCCCGCGGCGCCACCGACGACAAGGGGCAGTCCTTCACCCACATCAAGGCGGTGGAGGCGATCATGGCCGAGACCGGCGCCCTGCCGGTCAACGTGAAGTTCCTGATCGAGGGCGAGGAGGAGTGCGGCGGCGAGGCGATCGAGGCCTACGTCCGGAGCCCGGCAGCGGAGCGCCTGGGCTGCGACCTGGCGCTGGTCTCCGACACCTCCATGTACGGGCCGGGCCAGCCTTCCGTGCTCTACGGCCTGAAGGGCCTGCTCTACACCGAGGTCCGGGTGCGCGGCGCGGGCCGGGATCTGCATTCGGGCACCTTCGGCGGCGCCGTTGCGAACCCTCTGAACGTCCTGGGCACCATGCTGGCGGCCCTCCGCGACCCGCGGGACGGCCGGATCCTCGTTCCGGGCTTTTACGACGACGTGCGGCCGCTGGGCGCGGAAGAACGGGCGGCGTTCGCGGCGCTGCCGT
Organism: Candidatus Multivorans sp.; assembly: GCA_965220845.1. Taxonomy (GTDB): domain Bacteria; phylum Acidobacteriota; class Thermoanaerobaculia; order Multivoradales; family Multivoraceae; genus Multivorans. The sequence goes on along the minus strand of CBDCRA010000004.1, from coordinate 1,537,055 downwards.
TCGACGAGGCGAAGTACGGCGACGAGATCGGCGCGTCCGCGTTGTGGGGCGAGGCCGGCTACACGACCCTGGAACGGGTGTGGGCGCGGCCCACCTGCGACGTGAACGGGCTGTGGGGCGGCTACCAGGGCCCCGGCGCCAAGACGGTGATCGCGAACCGGGCCGGCGCCAAGGTCTCCATGCGGCTGGTGCCGGACCAGGATCCCGAGCGGCTCTTCCGTTCCTTCGCGGACTACATGCGCTCCCTGGCGCCGCCGGGCATCGAGATCGAGGTCGAGAACCTGAACGGGGCGCCCCCGGTGCTCGTCGACCTCGACGGCCCGCTGGTCGACGCGGCTCTCGAGGGCGTGCGCGAAGCCTGGGGCCGCGAGCCGGTGCGGGTCCGGGAGGGCGGTTCGATTCCCATCGTCTCCACCCTGTCCGAGGTGCTGGGCGCGCCCGTGCTGCTGATCGGCTTCGGCCTGTCGGACGACCGGCTGCACGCCCCGAACGAGAAGATGGACCTCTCCAACTTCTACCAGGGCATTCGCACCGTGGTCCGCGTGCTCGACCGCCTCGGAGGCTGCGCCGCCGCCTGACCGCCTGTGGCTGCCGGGCGCGAGCGTGAGATCAAGGTCGCGGTCGCCGACCTGGACCGGCTCCGGGAACGGGTCCGCACCGCCGGCGGCAAGCTCGAACGAGCCGCCGCCATGGAGTCGAACTGGGTCTTCGACCGCCGCGCCGCCGCGCCCTCCGAGCGGCTACGCACCCGCCGCGAGCTGCTTCGTCTCCGCACGGACGGCGGCGGCAGCCGGCTGACCTTCAAGTCCGCTCCCGAGATTCGGGGCGGCGTCAAGGAGAGGGCGGAGCACGAGTTCGCCGTCGACGATCCGGCGGCTGCGCGCGTCTTCCTCGAGTCGCTCGGCTTCGAGGTCACGGCGCGTTACGAGAAGGTCCGCGAGCGCTGGCTGCTTCTCGGCTGCGAGGTCGCCCTCGACCGGACGCCGATCGGCGACTTCGTGGAAGTCGAGCAGGTCGACCCGGACCTGCCTGCCGGCGGGATCGAACGCGTCTGCCGCCGCTGCGGCATCGATCCGGAGCGGGCCGATCTGCGGGACTATCTGGCGATCTACCGCGATCACCGCGCGCGGCACGAGGGCTTGCCCCGGGACATGGTGTTTCCGGCGGGAGCCTCGCCGTGAGAGGCGCGAACCGGCAGGTGCGGGCCCTCGTGCTCTGCGCCGGCCGGGGAGAACGGCTGCGGCCGCTGACCGCTGCCATGCCCAAGCCCCTGCTGCCGGTGGCCGGCCGCGCGGTCGCGTTGCGGACGATCGACCTTCTTCACCGCGCCGGCTGCGAGACGGCGGTGAACCTCTTCCACCTCGGCGACACGGTGCGGCGCGGGCTCGAGAGCGAGGCCTTCGCCCGCGGGATCGGACTCCGTTTCGAGGTCGAACCGGAGCTGCTCGGCACCCTGGGCGCCGTGGTCAACCTCCGCGACTTCCTCGCCGATGCCGACGACGTCGTGCTGGTCAACGGCGACTCGCTCTGCCGCTGGCCGATCCGCGAGGCGCTGGACCGCCATCGCCGCAGCGGCGCCGACGTCACCCTCCAGGTCGGCTGGAACGACCGCGTCGGCGGCGGCGTGGAGGTGGATTCCCGCGGCCTGGTGGTCGGGCTGCGCGACCTCCGGGTAGGCCGGGTCCGCGGCCGGAACCGGACGTTCCAGGGCCTCCACGTCCTCTCCCGCCGGGTCGTCGAGCAGGTCCCGGCCCGTCCGTCGTCGAACGACATCGTCGAGGGCCTCTACCAGCCGCTTCTCCGCTCGGGAGGCCGGATCGTCGGCTTCCGCTGCCGCCGCCCCTGGCACGATCTCGGAACCCCCCGCCGCTACCTCGAAGGCGCCCTGGACTGGGGCCGCACCGCCGGTAGCCGCAAACGCCGCCGCCGCTTCATCGCCCCCGGGGTCTCGGTAGCCGCCGGCGTCACCGTCGAGCACAGCGTGCTGGAGACGGGCAGCCGCATCGGCGAGGGGGCCGTCGTCGAACGGAGCCTCGTACTAGCCGGCGCCCGGATCGGCTCGGGTGCCCAACTCCGGGCCGCCATCGTCGCTCCGGGAGTCCGGGTCCCCGACCACGCCCGGATCGACTCCGAACTCGTTACACCGATCGGCTCGGGTCTCTCCCCGGACAGTCAGGAACGGAACGGGCTGGTCTTCACGCCGCTTGGCTGAACAGAAGGGCCACCGCTTCGCGGCGCGATTCTCTGGCCGCCACCGGCGGCAGCGGGTCAGAGGACCCGCGCACCCGGCAGAACCGGCCGGCCAGTCCTCAAGCCACCCCCGGCGCTCCCAGTGTGAACCCGCGGCTACTTCAGTTGAAACCTGGCCTGCGACGCTTCCGTCCTGCCAGCGAGCGACACCTTCCAGTCAGCGGCGGCTCCGGGGGGAGGGTCCCAGCTGGCTGAAGCCAAGCGACTGCCGCGCTCTTCCATGAACCGGCAACCGAACGGAGCGCAGGCGACCGAAGCGAACCCCTGACCCCACATCCACCAAGAGGGGGTGAGCGTCCGCTGGGACCCTCCCCCCGGAGCCGCCGCTGACGGGTGCCACGCCTCTGCCTTCCGCCTCCGCCGGCCGCGCCTCCGCCGCGCCTCAGCCGCCGCGCAACAGCACGTCGCGCAGGGCCGGGTACTCGGCCGGGATCTCGATGATGCGTTCGGGGAGGTGGGCCGTGCGTTCGAGGGCGGCCGGCGTGGGCGGGTCGATGCCCACGGCGGCCTGGACGGTTTCGGCGAACTTGGCGGGGTGGGCGGTGGCGAGGACGACGCCGGTACCGCCGCCCTGCGCTTCGAGTTCCGCCTTGAGGCCGAGGTAGCCGACGGCTGTGTGTGGGTCGAGCAGGTAGCCGGTGCGGTCATGGACGTCGCGCATGGCGCGCCGGGTCGCCTGGTCGTCGAAGGCGCGGCCCGAGAGATCCCGGCGGATGCGGTCGAGCGGTTCGCCGGCGCTCGAGTAGAGGTGGACGATGCGGGCGAAGTTGCTCGGATTGCCCACGTCCATCGCGTTCGAGATCGTGGCGACCGAGCCGCGCGGCAGGTAGTCGCCGCTCCGGAGGTAGGCCGGCACCACGTCGTTCACGTTCGTCGCCGCGACGAAACGCGAGACGGGCAGGCCGATGCGCTTGGCGATCAGGCCAGCCGTCAGGTTGCCGAAGTTGCCGCTTGGGGTCGAGAACACGAGCGGTTCGCCAGCGTCGTCGAGCGGCGGCGAGGGGAGCTGCGCCCAAGCATGGAAGTAGTAGAACACCTGGGGCAGCAGCCGGCCGATGTTGATCGAGTTGGCCGAGGCGAGGGGACGCTGCTCGCGCAGTTCGCCGTCGGCGAAGGCGTCCCGGGCCAGGCTCTGGCAATCGTCGAAGGTGCCTTCGACCGCGACCGCGGTCACGTTGCCGCCCAGGGTCGTGAACAGGCGCCGCTGCGCCTCGGTGACCAGGCCGTTGGGGTACAGCACGCAGACCCGGAACCCCGGGACGCCGCTGAAGGCGTGGGCCACGGCGCTGCCGGTGTCGCCGCTGGTCGCCACGATCACGGTGGTTTCGGCGTCGCCGGCGACCGTGGCGAAGCGGGCCATCAGGCGGGCCATGACCCGTGAGGCGACATCCTTGAAGGCGAGGGTCGGCCCGTGAAACAGCTCCAGGCAGTGGATGCCGGGCTCGATCGTCGCGAGAGGGATCGGAAAGTCGAGGGCGTCCTCGATCAGGTCGGCGAACTCCCCCCCGGGGACCTCCGAACCGAAGAGGCGGTTGCTGAGGATGGCGGCGATGCCGGTCAGCGGCAGCGACTCGAGGGTGGCGAGGTCCGCCGCGTTCAGCGGCTCCAGGCGTTCGGGAACGAACAGGCCGCCGTCGGGCGCAGGTCCCTCCAGCAGCGCCTGGGCGAGGGTGACCGGCGAGGTCCGGCCGGCCGTGCTCAGGAAGCGCACGTTACGCCTCGCCGTCGATCACGCGCGCGCCCGGCGCCGGCAGGGGCGCGACGAGCCGATCGCAGTTGAGACCCGCGGCGGAGTCGAACGCTCCAGCCATGGCTGCCGCGACCTGCCTGGCGTCGTCGCGGCCGTCGCACAGGGCGAACAGCGCGGGGCCGCTGCCCGAGAGGCTGCAACCCAGCGCGCCGGCCTCGATCGCGGCCGCCTTGGCGGCGTGAAAGCCGGGCACGCCCGGCGCCCGGACCGGCTCGGCCACGACGTCGACTAGGGCGCGGGACAGGAGTTCCAGGTCGGAACGGTACAGCGCCGACACCAGCGCCGCGGCGTTGCCCCACTGGGTCACGGCGCGCTCGAGCGGCAGGTGGCGATCGAGGCGCGCACGGGACTCCTTCGTGTTCACCTTGGCGTGGGGCCGGACGAGAGCGCAGGTCAGGCCCTCGGGCACCGGCAGGTCGATCACGTCCGGCTCGGGATCGAGCGAGCGGACCAGGACGAGGCCGCCGAGCAGGGACGGGGCCAGGTTGTCGGCGTGGGGGCCGCCGCTCGCCAGAACCTCGCCGGCGAGGGCGTAGCGGAGCAGGGACGCGGCGGGCAACTCCAGACCGAGCAGCGCGTCGACCGCGACGACCGCCGCGACGGCGCTGGCGGCGCTCGAGCCCAGGCCGCTCTCGAGCGGCATGCGCTTCTCGATCTCGAGGTCGACGGCCGCGCCGGGCGCCTCGGCGTCGATCAGCGCTCTCGCGGCGACGGCCGCCGTGTTGCGCTCCGCCTCGAGCGGCAGCCGGCCTTCGTCGCCGGCGATCGCCGCGATGCGGACCGGGGGCCGCCCGCCGGCGCCGGCAACCGGCTCGCGCTCGCTGGCGGTGACGAGGTCTCCCGGACCCGGGCGGCCGTCGCTCTCCGATTGCAGAGCGAAGCCCAGGATGTCGAATCCGCAGGCAATGTTGGAGACGGAGGCAGGCGCGAACGCTCTGGCTAGTCGTGTCATGCGCCGCTCTCGTTGTTCGAGACCGAGGCCGGGGCGAACGCCCTCACCGGGTTCGTCATCAAGCGGCCCGTCGACCGCAGCGGGCGACGGCGAGTTCGGCTGCGAGCAGCGCCCCGCCGGCGGCGCCCCGCAGGGTGTTGTGCGAGAGGGCGACGAATCGGTAGCCGAGGATCGGACACTCCCGCAGCCTGCCGATGGAGGTCGTCATGCCCTGGCCGAGGTCGCGGTGGACGCGGGCCTGCGGCGGCTCGTCGTCGCCGAGGTAGACGGTCGGCCTTGCCGGCGCCGACGGCAACCCGCGTTCCTGCGGCTCGGCGCGGAAGGTCCGCCAGGCTTCCCGGACGTCCTCCATCGCCGGCTCGCCCTTGAGGTCGACAGAGACGCAGAGCGTGTGTCCGTCCACCACCGGAACGCGGTTGCATTGGGCCGAGACGGCAACCTCGGCCGGCTCGATCTTCCCGCCGGCGGCGCGGCCCAGGATCTTGCCGGTCTCGATCTCGAGCTTCTCCTCTTCGCTGGAGATCCAGGGAATCACGTTGTCCAGAATCTGGTAGCTCGAGATCCCGGGCAGGCCGGCGCCGGACACCGCCTGCAGCGTCACGACGGAGATCCGCTCGAAGCCGAAGGCATCGGCCAGGGGCTTGAGCGCCAGGACCAGGCCGATGGTCGAGCAGTTCGGGTTGGCGACGATGCCGGCGGGGAGTTCCCTGCCGTCCTCGGGCGGAGACAGCAGCGAGAGATGGTCCGGATTCACTTCGGGCACGATCAGCGGGACGTCCGCGTCCATGCGGTGGGCGCTGGCGTTGGTGACCACCAGGCAGCGGCGGGCGAACCGGGGCTCGACGTCTCTCGCCACGCTGGCGTCCAGGGCCGAGAACACGATGTCCAGTTCGCCGCCGGGCAGTTTGGCGCTGTCCAACAGTTCGTCGATCGTCCGGACGGGCATGGCCGCGACCGCGTCGTCGATCGGCCGGGTCTGAATCCAGGTCGCCGCGTCGCGGTAGGCCTTCCCGGCCGAACGCTCGGAAGCGGCAACGGCCGTCAACTCGAACCAGGGGTGCCCTGCCAGCAGGGTGACGAAGCGCTGGCCCACGGTGCCGGTCGCACCGAGGACGGCGGCGCGCAGGGGTTCGTTCCGGGTTGTCATGGTGAAGCTCCCCGCTCGGCCCAGGCGCGCAGGATGTCGCCGAACACGCCGCCCGCGGTGAGCTCGGTTCCGGCGCCGGGTCCCTGGACGATCAGCGGCCGTGCATCGTACCGCTGACTGCGGAAGACGAACATGTTGTCCGAGGCCGGCATTCCGGCCACCGGGTGGTCGGGCGGAACGGCCCGGAGCCCGACCCGGGCCGTCGCCGCCTCTCCGCTGGTGTCGAGTTCGGCGAGATAGGCGAGTTCGAGCCCCTCCGACCTGGCCTCGGCGAAGCGGGCGGCCATCTCCTCGTCCGCGGAGGCGAGGCGCTGCCAGTAGTCCTCGAGCGGCAGGTCCGCGAGGTCGGGCCGGTCGAGCATGGGCGTCACGTCGACGTCGGCCATTTCGAGATCGGCGCCGCACAACCGGGCCAGGATGAGGAGCTTTCGGGCCACGTCCAGTCCGCCGAGATCGTCACGCGGGTCCGGTTCCGTGTAGCCCAGCCGGTGGGCCCGGCGCACGGCGTCGCTCCATACCTGCCGGCCGCTCAACTCGCCGGTGAGATAGGCCAGCGTTCCGGAGAAGACGCCCGAGACGGACTCGATCGGATCGCCGGCGCCAAGCAGCAGGTCGACCGTGTGGAGCACGGGCAGGCCGGCGCCCACGGTCGCCTCGTGAAAGACGTTCGCCCCGCCGTCGGCGTGGAACGCGCGGAAGTCCGCGATCGGCCCGGCGAAGGGAAGCTTGTTCGCGCTGACCACCGCGGCGCCGGCCGCGAGCGCTCGGTGGTAGACGGCGCTCAGGTCGCCGCTCGCCGTGACGTCGACCAGGACCGTCCGGCCGCCGCCGGCAGCGGTCTCGCCGAGGTGCTCAAGCAGGCGGTCGAGGTCCGCCGCTTCGCCGCCCTGCTCCAGTGCCGCGCGCCAGCCGTCCGGATCCGCGGCGGCGCCGGGGTCCAGCCGCCGGCCACCCCGGCGGACGGCGAGTTCCATGAAGCGCGAACTCGCCAGGCCCCGCAACTGAAGGTCGATGCCTCGCTGCTCGAGCGCCTCCCGCTCGGCGGCGAGCTGGCGGAGCAGCGCCGAGCCGACGCCGCCGACGCCGAGCACGTAGACCGCGAGCCGGCCGGAGGCGGCGCCATGGAAGAACTCCCGGTGGATCCAGCGCACCGCGCGTCCCTGGTCGGCTTTGGCTACGACCATCGAGATGTTCCGCTCGGACGAGCCCTGGGCCACGGCCCGCACGTTGACCGCCCGACGGCCGAGGATCCCGAACACCCGGCCGGCGATGCCCGGGCGCTCCCGCATGCCGTCGCCGACGACCGCGACGATCGACTGGTCTCGCTCCACGCGCAGGGGCCGCACCGATCCGGCTTCGATCTCCGCCTGGAATTCGGCGTCCACCGCCTTCCTGGCCGCTTCGGAGACACCGGGCTCGACCGCGAAGCAGATCGAGTGCTCGCTGGACGCCTGCGAGATCAGGATCGCGCTGGCTCCGCTCGCCGCGAGGGCATCGAACAGCCGCGCGGCGACTCCCGGGGTACCGACGAGGTTGTCGCCGACGAGCAGCATCAGGTGGACGTCGTCGATCGAGGAGATGCCGGTGACCGCCGTCCCGCGGGCCCGCTGCCGGTCCCTGCCGCCGTCGACCAGGGTCCCGGGGTGCTCGGGGTCGAGGGTGCTGCGAACGAGCAGGGGAATGGCCTTGCGGCGTGCCGGGGTGACCGTCGGCGGGTAGACCACCCTGGCGCCGAAGTGGGAGAGCTCGAGCATCTCCTCGTAGCTCAACCGCGGGATCGGCAAGGCGTCTTCGACCCGTCTCGGATCGGCCGTCATCACGCCCGGCACGTCGGTCCAGATCTCGATCTGCTCGGCGTCGAGCGCGGCGCCGACCAGGGAGGCCGTCAGGTCGGAACCGCTGCGGCCCAGGGTCGTCGTCTCACCCTCCGGACTACTGCCCAGGAAACCGGTGACCACCTGCAGGGGTCCGTCCTCGCCGATGCCGGCGAAGTGGGAGGCGATCGCGTCCATCGTCGGTTCGAGCGCGACCTGCGCCGCCTGGAAGGAACGGTCGGTCCGCACCAGCGGGCGGGCGTCGCGGGCCTCTGCCGGCAGGCCCCGGGCGCGCAGCGCCGCGGCCAGGAGCCGGGTCGACAGGAGCTCGCCGTGGCAGACGATGCGGTCGATCCAGGCTTCCCGCGGCCGCTCCGTGGTGATCCCGATCCGTTCATAGTCGCCGAGTTCCCGGACCAGGCCGTCGCACAGCTCGTCGATAGCCGCGCTGAGGGCTGCCAGATCGTCTGCGGTGGCGACCTCGGCGGCGATCTTCAGGTGGTGGTCGCGAAGCGCGGAGGTTTCGCACGCCGCTTCGTCGCCTCCGGCGCCGTCAAGGGCGCCCGCAGCGAGCGCCAGCAGGCGGTCCGTGACCCCGCCGAGCGCGGACACCACCACCGCACCATCCCCCGGACAACCGTCGAGTTGCCGCTCGACGATGCGCGCCGCCGCCTGCAGGCGGCCGGCATCGGCCACGGAAGAGCCGCCGAACTTGAGTACCTTCATGATCGGATGGGCGGGAAGTCACGTCGTCGTCGCAGGGCGCGAAAGGCGCCATAGCGTATACGCGCGCGCCGGCTGGCGCCATGCGGCGTGCGGAGACCCCACCTGGCGCGCCAGCCGATGCTTGAAGGACAGGGCCCGGTTTGGTAGCGTGCCTTGACTTGCTCCCCGCTCGACACGCCGCAAGGCCTCGGGCGGGGTTATTGTTTTCAGGGTTTGTTCTTTCCCGGTAGGCGGTGAGCAGCGAGCCTCAAGTCAAGCGCGCGGTCGTCTTCGTGGACGGGCAGAACCTCTTCCACGCTGCGCGCGAGGCGTTCGGCTACACGTATCCCAGCTACGACGTCTCGGCGCTGGCCAAGCGGGTCTGCATTGAGCAGGGCTGGGAGCTCGACCAGGTTCGCTTCTACACGGGAATCCCGGACGCGGGCGACAATCCCGTGTGGAATCGCTTCTGGACCCGAAAACTCGCGGTGATGGGGCGTCAGGGCGTCGTCGTGTTCAGCAGGCCGCTCCGCTACCGGAACCGTCGGGTCGTTCTGCCCGATGGCACGAAGTACTCGGTCCTGACCGGAGAGGAGAAGGGAGTTGATGTGCGGATCACGCTCGACGTGATCGCGCTTGCCCATCGCCGGGAGTACGACGTGGCGCTCGTGATGAGCCAGGACCAGGACTTCTCCGAGGTCGCCGAGGAGATTCGGGTGATCGCCCGAGAGCAGCGACGGTGGATCAAGATCGCCAGCGCCTTTCCGCAGAGCCCGGTTAGCCGGAACCGCAGGGGCATCAACAAGACCGACTGGATCAGGATTGACCGAAATCTGTACGACCAGTGCCTTGACGGGCGGGACTACCGAGGCTGAACCTTCTAGAAGAGCGTGTTGTGGACGGGCAGGTTGAGGTGCTCGTAGGCCCTTCGGGTCGCTACCCGGCCGCGGCGGGTGCGCTGCAGGAAGCCCTTCTGGACAAGGTACGGCTCGTAGAAATCCTCGATCGTGCCCTCGTCTTCCCCGACCGACGCCGCGAGCGCCTTCAGGCCGGCCGGGCCGCCCCCGTACTGCTCGATCAGCAGCTTCATGATCCTGCGGTCGATCTTGTCCAGGCCCTGCTCGTCGACTTCCTGCTGAAGGAGAGCCTGGTTGGCGGTGTCGCGGTCGATCCGTCCGTCCGCTTCGATCTGCGCGTAGTCGCGCACCCGGCGCAGCAGCCGGTTCGCGATCCTGGGCGTGCCGCGGCTGCGCCGGGCGATCTCGTCGGCGCCGCCCAGGTCGACGGGCACCTCGAGCAGCTCGGCGGAGCGCTGGATGATCACGCTGAGGACGTCCGGACCGTAGAAGTCGAGCCGGTGGACGATTCCGAAGCGCCCCTGCAGCGGCGGCGTGATCAGACCGGCGCGGGTGGTGGCGCCAACGAGCGTGAATCGGGGCAGATCGATGCGCACCGTCTTGGCCATCGGCCCGGCACCGATCACCAGATCGAGCTGGAAGTCCTCGAGCGCCGGGTAGAGGATTTCTTCGACTGTCGGACCGAGCCGGTGGATCTCGTCGATGAAAAGGACATCTTCAGACTCGAGGTTCGTCAGAATCGCAGCCAGGTCGCCCGCGCGCTCCAGGACCGGACCGGAGGTGGACCGCAACGTCGAGCCCATCTCCCTGGCGATGATGTGCGCCAGGGTCGTCTTGCCTAGCCCGGGGGGCCCGAACAGCAGCACGTGGTCCAGAGCTTCGCCCCGCCGGCGCGCCGCCTGCATGTAGATGTCGAGCAGCTCGACGATTTTCTCCTGGCCCAGGTACTCGCTCAACCGTTGCGGTCGAAGCGACGGTTCCACGCGCCGATCGTCGGCGTCCCGGGCGGGCGAGAGAACGCTCTCTTCACCTTCGGTGCCGCCGGTCCCGGCCATGGGCGGATGCTATCGCGGCCTTTCGGCAACGACGTCCAGCCCGTCTCGGGGCCGGAGGGTCAGATCCCAGGTGCCTCTGAACGAGCGACGGGCAACGACCGCACAGGATCCGACGCCAACCCGGAGCGAGTGAAGCGGAGTGAGCGCAGCCCCTTCCATCTCCCGTCGAGCGCGAGCGTCACCTGGGAGCTGGCCCCCTCCGGCCCCAAAACGGGCGGGTACCCCCGACGCCTTCCCGGTCGTCAGATCCGTGACAGCCGCCGCAGACTCAGGCGCAGCAGGTCCTGGAAGTCCACCTCGGGCTCCTCGGCGAGCACCCGCGACACTGCCCGCTGGGCCTCGGTCGCGCGGTAGCCGAGGTTGACCAGCGCGCTGACAGCCTGTTCCTGCTCGTCCTCGCGGCCGGTGTCGGGCTCGGCTTCCGGCGGTTCGGCGCCGGCCTCGGCGAGCAGCGTCTTCGCCTTTTCCCTGAGTTCCAGCACCATCCGTTCGGCCGTCTTGCGGCCGATGCCCGGAATCCGGGTCAGGGCCGCCACGTTGCCGCCGCCGATGGCGTTCAGCAGCTCCCTGGTGGAGCCGCCGGACAGGACCACCTGGGCGAGCCGGGGACCGACTCCGCTGACCGCGAGACAGTGCTCGAACAGGGTCCGTTCGGCTTCGGTCCAGAAGCCGAAGAGCTCGATCGCGTCGGCGCGAACGTGGGTATGGATGAACAGACCGATGTCGGCCGCCGCGTCGAGCTTCTCCAGCTCGAAGTAGGTCGACAGGGGGATCCGAACGGCGTAGCCGACGCCGTTGGTGTCGAGCACCAGACGTTCGGGCTCGAGGGCCAGGCGGCGTCCGCGCAGATAGCCGATCAAGCCGCCAGGGAGCGCCGCGCCGCGGTCAGGTGCCGGCTGCCTCGGCCTCGCCCAGGCCGAAGTTCTCGATGAAGTCCTGGGTGTAGTGGACGCCGACCTCCTCGCGGAGCCGCTGCAGCAGGGACTGGAGCATGGTCAGGTTCCGCTCGGCCAGGAGCTCGTTCCGTGTCGCTTCGGGGTCGAACAGCGCGGGATCGAAGGACTCGCGCTCGGTCACCTCGAACAGGACGGCGCCGAACGGAGTGTCCACCGGGCCGCCGAACTGGCCCGCGGAGAGCGCGAACACGGCGCTGGCCAGCTCGGGCATTGCGCCCAGCGTGCCGATCGGCTGGCGCAGGCCGAAGCTGCCGCTCTCCTCGATCACGGCATCGAACTCGCCGGCCGCGTCGTCCATGCTCAGACCGTCCTCGACGCGGCCCCGGGCCTCGGTGAGCGCCGCCGCCAGGAGTTCGCTCTCCTTCTGCCCGCGGACCACCTCGCGAACGTCCACCTCGACCTCCGCGAACTCCGAGTCCCGGGGCGGCAGAACCTCGAGCACGGAGAGGAGAGCCCAGCCCGCCGCGATACGGACCGGCTCGGACCAGGCGCCGGCCTCGAGACCGAACGCCGCGGAGCTGAAGTTGAAGTTGCGGCCGATGCCGGCCACGGCATCGTCTTCGCCGAACGGCTCCGTGCTGGCGTAGACGAGCGCTTCGGCGGCGGCCAGTTCCCGGGCCTCGTCCTCGCCGGCGAAGGTCTCGTCCGCCAGGCGCTCGTGCAGGGAATCGATCCGGCTCTTCGCCTCCTCTTCGGCCCGGGTGGCCAGGAGCTGGACCCGGATCAGGTTGCTGACCTCCTCGAGGGTCTGGCGTCCGCCTTCGCGGCGCTCGTGGACCTGGATCAGGTGGTGGCCGGTGCGCGGACCGAGCTGGTTCTCGACCGGTCCCACCAGGTCGCCGCCCGCGGCGCCGAAGGCGGCGTCCTCGAAGGCCTGGGTCATCGCACCGCGGCCGAAGTAACCGAGGTCGCCGCCGGCTTCCTTCGTGGCCTCGTCGTCCGAGTACTCCTGGGCCAGCGCCGCGAAGTCCTCTCCGGCCTCGATGCGGCCGCGCAGCCGGTTCAGCAGGCCGCGCGCCTGTTCCGCGTCCCGTTCGCTGTTCTCGAGCAGGAGGATGTGGCTGGCCCGAACCTGCTCCGGGATCTCGAACTGGGCCGGGTTGTCTTCGTAGTACGTCCGGACCTCGTCGTCGGTGACCTCGAGTTCGGCCCGGACCGTGTTCGTGCTGACCAGGAGGTAGCCCACGCGCCGGCGCTCGGGGAGCCTGAACTCCTCGCGATGCTCTTCGTAGTAGGCCGCGGCCTCCTCGCTCGAAGGCTCGGCCTCGGCGGCGAAGCGGCTGGCCGGCACCTGGAAGTAACGGATCGCGGCGCGCTCGGCCGCTTCGCGAGCGCGCAGCTCGACCTCCGCGTCGGAGACGTGGGCGACCTCGGTCAGCGCCGCCTGCAGCTTGCGCACGAGCAGGGACGTGCGCAGGTCGGCTTCGAAGTCGTCCACCGAGAGTCGGTTCGCGCGCAGGAGATCCTGATACTGCCGCGCGCCGATGAAGTTGCCGGCTCCGTCGGTCAGGGCGGGCACGGAGAGAATCTCCTCCTGCAGCTCTTCGTCGCTGACGGTCAGGCCCATCCGTTCCGCTTCCATGATGAGAAGGCGGTCGTTGATCAGGGCTTCCAGCGCCTGAACCGGCAACTGGAGCTGGTCCGCCAGATCCGCGTTGAAGGCGTCGCCGTAGATTTCCCGGTAGCGGCTCTCCGCGTTCCGGTAGCTGCGCTCGAACTCGGCGAAGGTGATGCTGTCTCGGCCCACGGTGGCCGCGTCCGGATTGATCTGCGTGCCGTCGAGCGTCTGAAAGTCGGTGAAGACGAGCAGCACGAAGACGAGGGCCAGGCCGATGGCCAGCGGATAGAAGCTCTTGATGTTCTTGCGAATGACGTTCAGCATGATTCGGACCCAGGCGCTCGGTAGAACGCGGAAGGCCCTCCGGGTTCAGAAGTACTGCCATCGTAACAGGATCGGGCGGTCGTCCGGCGGTTATGATCGCGGCGCGAGGTTCATCCCGAATGCGTTTTCTGCAGTGGTTCTCCAGCGACCTGGCCATCGACCTGGGTACGGCCAACACGCTCGTCTTCACCCAGGCGAACGGCATCGTCGTCCGCGAGCCGTCGGTGGTCGTCGTCAACAGCCAGAGCAACCGCATCGAGGCGGTCGGCACCGAGGCCAAGAAAATGCTCGGACGCACGCCGGGCATCCTGTTCCTCGTGCGGCCGATGAAGGATGGCGTGATCGCCGACTTCGAGATGACCGAGCACATGCTCAAACACTTCATCCGGAAGGCCCACCACGGCCGCCGGCTGGCTCGCCCGCGGATCGTGATCGGCGTGCCCTCCGAGATCACGCCGGTGGAGAAACGCGCGGTCAGGGAGTCGGCGATGAGCGCCGGGGCCTCCGAGGTCTTCCTGGTCGAGCAGGCGATGATGGCGGCGATCGGCGCCGGCCTGCCGATCACGGAGCCGACGGGCAACATGATCGTCGACATCGGCGGCGGCACCAGCGACATCGCCGTCATCTCGCTCTCGGGGACGGTCTACAGCCGCTCGCTGCGCGTGGCCGGCAACGCGATGGACCACGCGATTGCCCAGCACCTGAAGAGCAAGCACAACATGCTTGTCGGCGAGCGGACCGCCGAGAGCATCAAGATCGAGATCGGCTCCGCCTTTCCGCTCGAGGAGGCGCTGCACATGGACATCAAGGGACGGGACCTCGTGCGCGGGGTGCCCCGCAGCCTCCGGATCTCCGACGACGAGATCCGGGAAGCGCTGGATCAACCGGTTGCGCAGATCGTGAAGTCCGTGCTCGAGGCCCTCGAACGGATGCCGCCGGAACTCTCGGCCGACGTGATGGACAAGGGCATCGTGCTGTCGGGCGGCGGCGCGCTGCTTCACGCGCTGGACCAGCGGCTGCGCGAGGAGACCGGACTGCCGGTCTTCGCCGCGGAGGACCCTCTCGCCTCCGTCGTGCTTGGCGCCGGCCGGGTGCTGCGGGACATCGATCTGCTGCGCAGGGTCTCGGTTCGCTAGGGAGCGTTCACCGAGATGAGCGAGCGTCGGGTCGCCATCCTGTTCGCCGTCACGGTGACCTTTCTGCTCGCGTCGTTGACCGCTCAGTCGCCGGAGCGCGCGGGCGACGTGGCGCTGTGGGTGGAGGCCCCCGCGAAGCGACTGGTCTCCGCGGCCGCCGATGTCGCGGGCGGCGTGCGAGAGGGGTGGCGGACGAGGGCTCGGCTGGAACGCGAGAACGAGGAACTTCGAAGCCGGCTGCGGCAGCTCGAGGCGGCCCATGCGACGGCTCTTGGCGCGGAACTGGAGGTCGACCTGCTTTCGGCGCCGTTCGGATACGCGCGGCCGCCGGACGTGGAGCTCCTGCTGGCGGACGTCGTCTACGTCGACTACCACTCGTGGCGGCGCACGGCCATTCTGCGGTTGCCTCGCGGCAACGCGAGGGCGGAGTGGGCGCGGCGGCCCGTGACCACGGTCGACGGCTTGCTGGGCCGCGTCGTTTCGGCCGGGGGCGACTATGCGCGGGTGCTGCTCGTTACGGATCGAGACTCTTCGGTGGGCGCGATGATCGAGCGAACGCGCCGTCAGGGCATCGTCCGGGGCACCGAGGCGGCAGGCGTGCTCTCGCTCGCGTACGTGCCGGTGCAGGTCGATGTCCAGCCGGGAGACCGCGTGGTCACGGCCGGCATCGACGGCGTCTTCCCGCGAGGAATCCCGATCGGCACGGTCACCTCCGTCGAGTCCGGCGGCGATCACTTCCACGAGATCAAGGTCGCCCCGCGCGTGGATCTCGGTTCGCTCAGCCACGCTTTCGTGTGGCGCCGCGACCCGGTGCCCGAGGCGGTCATGGACGGCGCGGATGCCGTGGGCCGCTAGGTTCGCCGCCAGTCTGGCCCTGGTGTCGCTGGTCGAGTTGCTGCTGGCCGAAGTGCTGCCGGCGGCCGGGCGGACGATCGACCTCTTCGTGCTCCTGGTCGTGCTCGGCAGCCTGGCCGGCAACTCGCTCCAGGGCGTCGCGGGCGGCCTGGTCGCGGGCCTGGTTCAGGACACCCTGAGCACCTCGCCGTTCGGCCTTCACGGCCTCGCCTGCTGCGTCGTGGGCTACGGAGTCGCCCGCCTGTCGCAGCGCGTGGACACCGGCCAGAGGACGGTGGCGTTGCTCCTGGTCGCGGTGGGTACGCTGGTGCATCAGGCGATCGTTCTCGGCCTCCTCAGGTTTCTGGAAGTCGGCGAGTTCGGCGGCGCCGTCGTTCCGCTACGGGTGGCGGCGACGACCGCCGTCGGCCTGCCGGGCCTGTGGTTGTTCAACCGGGCCCAGGCCTGGGTCGATGAACGGCGTACCCTGAAGGAGGGGAGGGCGCGTCCGCGGTGACCGCGAAGGCCACATGATGAGTCTGCAGAACCCGGCGCAGGAGTACAGCTCGGATTGGGTCCTGCTGAACATGGCCGTCCGGCTCAGATGGCTGTGCGGCGTGCTGGGCGTGGCCCTGGCGGTCGTGATCGGCGCCTACTGGTATCACCAGGTCATTCGGGCGGAGCACTACGAACGTCTGGCCGAGAACAACCGGCTGCGGGTGCTGCGACTGGACGCGCCCAGGGGCCTGATCTACGACCGCTCGGGGCGGATCCTGGTCGAGAACACGCCCACTTTCCGCTTGATGATCGACCGCAGCGCGAGCTCGGACCTTGGCGCCAGTCTGGCCTTCGCGGCCGGGATCCTCGGCCGGGAGGAGCGGGAACTCAGGGCGGCGCTGGAGCGTCATCGGGGCGTGGCCCGGGAGGTGCCCGTGCTGCTGGCCGAGGATCTGGAGCTGACCCAGGTCGCCCGGTTCGAGGTTTCGGAGCCCGAGCATCCGGAGTTCGAGATCTCCACTTCGAGGCGCCGGCTGTACCGGCACAGCTTTCAGACCGCTCATGTGGTGGGCTATCTGGGCGAACCCACCCCCGCCGAACACGACCGCGACGACTCGCTGGCGGCCGGGGATCTGGTAGGCCGCAGCGGCGTGGAACTGCTGCGGGATCGCCGGCTGCGCGGAAACCACGGGGAACGGATCGTGGTCGTCGACAGCCGGGGCCGCCTGATGGGCGAGGACGTGCAGCGGGCGGACGCCGAGCCCGGCGAGTCCGTGACCCTGACGATCGACCTGCGGCTGCAGCAATTGGCCGAGAGCCTGCTGGCGGACAAGGCCGGCGCGATCGTCGCGCTCGACCCCCGCGACGGCGCGGTCCGGGCGATGGTCTCCTCGCCGTCGTTCGACCCGAACCGCTTCGCCGGCCGGCTGAGCCAGGAGGACTGGGACCGGATCGTCGACGCACCGGGAAAGCCCCTGCAGAACCGCGCGATCCAGAACACCTACCCGCCGGGCTCGGTGTTCAAGATCGTGATGGCGGTGGCGGGTCTCGCGGAGGGACTGCTCGACCCCGAGGAACGGGTCTACTGCAGCGGCGCGACCCGGCTGTACGACCGCCGCTGGCGTTGCTGGCAGCCGCGTGGGCACGGCTTCGTCGATCTGCGCGGGGCCCTGCAGCATTCCTGCGACACCTACTTCTA
Organism: Candidatus Multivorans sp.; assembly: GCA_965220845.1. GTDB lineage: Bacteria > Acidobacteriota > Thermoanaerobaculia > Multivoradales > Multivoraceae > Multivorans. The sequence continues at coordinate 1,520,021 of CBDCRA010000004.1, read as the reverse complement.
CCGGCAGGGCGTCAAGATCGGAATCGAGGTGATCGCCGCCTACGCCCGGCGGCTCGGGCTGGGTGGCCGAACGGGAGTCGAACTCCCCGGCGAGAGCGAGGGTCTCGTACCCGACCCCGAGTGGAGCAGGGATCGGCGGGGCTATCCGTGGTATCCGGGCGAAACGGTCTCGGTCGCGATAGGCCAGGGGCCGCTGCTGACTTCGCCGCTGCAGGTGGCGGTGATGACCGCCGCGGTGGCGAACGGGGGGTTTCGGGTGCGCCCGTACCTGGTCGCGGGCGGCGGGGAGCCTCCCGAGCCGCTCGGCCTGGATGCCGAAGTGATCGCCTTCGTCGCCGAAGCTCTCGCCAACGTCGTCGCGAACGGAACCGGACGCAGTGCCAGGACGCCGGTGGTGGCCGTCGCGGGCAAGACGGGAACCGCCCAGGTCGTCGCGCAGGAGACCTGGATCCGCTCGGAGGATCTCCCGCCCGATCAGGCCGACCACGCCTGGTTCACCTCCTACGCTCCGGTGGACGCGCCGGAACTGGTGGTCGTCGTCTTCGTCGAGAACGGGGGCAGGGGCTCGGAAGCGGCGGCGCCGCTGGCGAGAGAGTTGCTCGAGGATCACTTCGGTGCTGCCGCCGGAACCTGAACGCTGGCATCTGCTGCGCCGGGTCCGGTCCGTCACCTGGCTGCTCGGCGGGTCGGCGCTGGCGTTGTCGCTGATCGGCCTGGTCGTCATTTCCAGTGCCTCCGCGGACATGAACACGGACTACGAAGTGCGCCAGTCGGCGTGGATCGCTCTGGGTCTGCTGGTCATGGCGGCGGCCGCCGCGGTCGACTACACGTTCCTGCTTCGCTACGCCTTCTGGATCTACCTGGCGGCGGTGGCGGTACTCGCCGCGGTGACCTTCTTCGGCCATGAAGCGGGCGGCGCCCGGAGCTGGATCGGGTTAGGCGGTTTCGGCGGTCAGCCGTCGGACTTCTGCAAGATCGCGACGGTCCTCCTGCTGGCCCGTCACATGGCCGAAGCGCAGGCGCCGGTGGCGCCTCGCGGCTGGCTTTGGGCGGCCTCGGCGTTCGTCGTGGGGCCGGTACTGCTGATCGCCCTGCAGCCGGACATGGGCGGCGCCCTGATGTTCGTGCCGATGCTCGCGGCGATGTCCATCGTCGCCGGCCTCAGGCTCCGGTCCGCCCTGATCGCCCTGGGGGTGGCCGCGGTGGTCGCGGGCGCCATCTGGGTCTTCGCCCTGCAGGACTACCAGAAGGACCGGGTGTCGAGCTTCTTCAGGCCCGACGCGGACCCGCTCGGGTCGGGCTACCAGGTGCGCCAGAGCCGCATCGCGATCGGTTCAGGCCAGATGCTCGGCAAGGGATACGGCGAGGGCACGCAGTCGAATCTGCAGTTCCTGCCGACGCCTCACACCGATTTCGTGTTCGCCGTGCTGGGCGAGGAGTACGGGTTCATGGGCGTCACCGTCGTCCTGGGGCTGCTCCTCCTCTACCTGGGAAACGGCGTGCGCGCGGCCCTGGCCGCGCGAGACCCGGCCGGCATGCTGCTCGTCGTCGGCCTGCTCGCCTTCATCGCGGGCCACGTTCTCTACAATACGGCGATGGTGGTCGGCCTGCTTCCGATCACCGGCATCCCGCTGCCCTTCCTCAGCTACGGCGGCTCCTTCATGCTCTTCTGTTGTGCGGCCACCGGGTTGATGATCCGCGTTGACGTTCAGCGCTTCGTCAACATCTGAGCGGGCCGTCAGGGCGGCCGCCGGCACTGACATGCACAGGGAGCTTCTGGTCGAAGGCGACCCGCACCAGACGCGCCTCGCCGTCCTGGAGGCCGGCCGGCTGGTGGAGTTCTTCGTCGAGCGCCATCGTGGCCGCGGCCTCGTCGGCAACGTCTACAAGGGGAGGGTACGGCGGGTTCTTCCCGGCATGAGGGCTGCCTTCGTCGATCTGGGACTGGAACGGGACGGCTACCTGTACCTCGAGGAGATGGCGGTTGACGAGTCGGGAGCGCCAGGTGGAGACGGCCGGCGGACGAGTCCTGGCATCCCGCGGCGGGGCCAGGAAGTCGTCGTTCAGATCGCCAGGGAAAGACTGGCGGACAAGGGACCGCGGGTCACGACCGAGATCACGCTTCCCGGCCGGTACCTGGTGCTGACGCCCCTGGCCGGTCGGTTGGGGATCTCCAGGCGGATCGAGGAACCGGACGAACGGGCGCGTCTGCAGACGGTGGCCCTGGAACAGTGGGGCGATGCGCTCGAAGCGACGGGGTGCATCGTGCGCACGGCGGCGGCGGGGGCGCCGGCGGAGGACCTGGGGAGGGAGTACGAGCTTCTGGCGGAGGTCTGGCGGGAGATCGAGGCGCGGGCGGCCGCGACCGCGGCCCCGGCATTGCTCCACCAGGAGGAAGAACTCGCGGTACGGGTGATTCGCGACCACTTCGGCGAGGACTTCGGCGCCCTGCTGGTCGACGGCGCCGATGCGCACAGGGTCATCCGCGAGTACCTCGGGCGGGTCCAGCCGGAACTCGTGACGAGGCTGGAGAAGAGCCGTCGCGGCCTGTTCGATCGCTACCGGATCGACGCTGCCGTCGACGCCGCGCTGGAGCCGCGGGCGCCGCTGCCCTCCGGCGGCTACCTGGTCATCAACCAGACCGAGGCGCTGGTGGCCATCGACGTGAACTCCGGCCGCGATGTCGGCTCCGGCGGTTTCCGCGACACGGTCCTCCGGACGAATCTCGAAGCGGTGGCGGAAGCCGTTCGTCAGATCCGGCTCCGGGACCTGTCCGGCATCCTCGTCATCGACCTGATCGACATGGAGCACGAAGAAGATCGTCGCGCGGTGTTCGCGCGGCTCGAACTGGAACTGCGGAAGGACCGCGCCCGGAAGCGGGTGCTCGAGATCTCGGAGTTCGGCCTGGTTCAACTCACCCGGCAGAGGCGGGGCGAGAACCTGGAGCGGGCGCTCATGGGGCCCTGCCCGACCTGCCGGGGCCGGGGCCGGATCAAGTCCGTCGCGACGATCTGCCTGGAGTTGCGGCGAACCTGTCTGGCGCGCGCCGGCCGCGGTTGCCGCCAGTTGGCGGTGCGGGTCCACCCGGAGGTGCTGGACGGCCTGAACGGTTCCGAATCGGACGTGCTGGACGGGATGCAGGGAGCGTTCGACATCCCCATCCTGCTCCGGGCGGATCCGGCCCTCGATCGGGAGCGTTTCGTCGTAACCGAGATCGAAGGGTCTTGACGGCCGGGGCCGAAGGACCGGAACGCCGGTTCGAGTTCGACGACCTCACGGGCGCGGTCACGCCGACCGCCGTGGACGGTGACCTGGGCGCCGGCTTCGAGGAGACCCTGCGCCGGCTGTTGGACCCGGGGAGCGGCCGGCGCAGCCTGCACTGGGGACGCAGCTACCTCTACGAAGCCGGCTGGCGAGGGGCCGCGGAGGCGGCCGAGACGGCCGTGGTCGTCAAGCAGTTCCGCCACGACGATCTGCACGCGCGGCTCCGCCGCCGCCGCCGGGGCAGCCGGGCTCGCCTGAGCTTCCGGGCCGCGCGCCGCTTCCGGCGTCTCGGGATCCCGACGCCGGAACCCCTCCTCTATGCGGAGTCGAACACGATCGACGGTCCCGCCTGGTACGTCTGCCGGCTGGTGCCGGACGCGCTGGAGTTGCGCTACGTCCTGCGGGTCCTGAACGGCGGCGCCGGCCCTGACCAGTTTCCCGGAATCCACGGTCCGACCCTGTTGCGAAGGGTCGGGGCGCTGGCCGCGGAGCTGCACCGCCACGGCGTCTGGTTCAGGGATCTGACCTCCGGCAACGTCCTCCTGTCGGAAGCGACGACCGAGGCGGAGCTCTTCCTGGTCGACCTGAACCGCGCCCGTTTCCGCCGACGGCTGTCGACCAGTCAGCGACTGAGGGACCTCAGCCGGATGCCGGTGCTGCGGCAGGAGGATCGCGCCGAGTACCTGGCCGGCTACCGGCCGGGCGGCCTGCCGCGGCTTCAGCGAATCTGGTTCGAGATCTGCCACCGCGCCTTCCGTTTCAAGTTGGGATCGAAGCAGGGCGCGCGCCGGGGCCTGCGGCGTCTGTCCGATCTCCTCCTGCCGCGCCGCCGCGCCCACCCCCACGTTCCCGACGCGGAACGCGGGGCCACGGCCACCGAGCGCACGGTCTGGGATCCGCTGACCGATCAGCCGCATCAGCAGGCCACCCGCGGCCAGCGCCTCGGCGTGCGCCTGCGCGACGCCGGCCACCACGCGCGGCCGCTGCTTCGATCCGCCGGACCGCTGCTCCTGTCGGTCGCGGAGGCGCGTCGCGTCAGGCGTGCCCTCGACCGCGCGCCGGCGCCGGTCCGTTTCGGCGGCCTGGGCGTCGCGGTCGGCCCCGGCTCGGCCCCGGTCCCTTCCCTGGCCGCGGCGATCGAGGAGCTCGGAGTCGAGACCGTGCTCCTGCGGTTCCACCTCTGGCAGGGCGTCGACCGCGATCTGCTGGAACTGGCGCGGACTCTCCGCCGTGGCGAGCGGCCGGTCGACCTGGTGTTCCAGTTCAGCCAGGACCGGTCGCTGGTTCGGGACGCCGGGCTCTGGCGGCGACGGGTCGAGGAAGCCGCGGCCGCGCTCGCTCCCTGCGGGCGCCGGTTCCTGATCGGCCAGGCGCCCAATCGCAGCAAGTGGGGCGTCTGGCGGCCCGGGGACTACTGGAACCTGCTGGCGGCCGGCGCCGAGGCCGTACGGGCCCAGTGCCGCGACGCCAGCGTTCTCGCACCCGCGGTGATCGACTTCGAACCTCACGCGACAGCGGCTCTGATCCACTCGGGAAGGCCGGAGCGCCGGTTCGACGTTCTGGCGAGCCAGCTCTACGTCGACCGGCGGGGCGCGCCGGAGAACCGCCAGCTCGGCTTCGACCTCGCCGGCAAGCTGGCGGTTCTGCGCTCCCTGGCTCGCAGGGCCCCGGACTGCGCGTCGGACAGGAGCTGGGTCACCGAGTTCAACTGGCCGCTCGCCGAGGGTCCGCACGCCCCCGCCGGCCGCGATGTCGCCGTGGACGAGGACGCCCAGGCCAGCTACCTGGTCCGCTATGCCCTGGAGGCGCTGGGCAGCGGTCTGGCGGAGCGCGTCTACTGGTGGCAGTTGGCGGCCGCGGGTTACGGCCTGCTCGACCCGCGGGGCGGCCGCCTTCGGCGGCGCCCCGCCTGGCTCGCCCTGCGTCAACTCCAGCGCGAGCTGGCCGGCGCGGAGGTCCTGCGCCTGCGGATGCCGTCAGGGCTGCGCGGCTACCGGGCGGTCCGGGAGGGGCGCGAGATCCGGGTCGTCTGGGCGCTGGACGGCCGCGGTCGCTCCTACCGGCCGCGGAGGGAGGTACGCGCGGTGCGCGACCGCGATGGACGGGAACTCGACCGGGTTCCCGCCGTGCTTGCCGGGGCGCCGGTGTACCTCGAGTGCGATACCGCCGGTCCGGCCCGCGCACCCGCGTAAGATGCTCGCGGCAATGGTCGACTTGGCCCGAACGCTGGTCCGCTACCGCAGCCTGCTCTGGACTCTGGTCATGCGGGAGCTGCGCGCCCGCTACCGGGGCAGCGTCCTGGGGTTTCTGTGGTCCCTGCTCAATCCCCTCCTGCTGCTCGCCGTCTACTCGTTCGTCTTCGGCATGATCCTGAAGCGCTCGGACCTGGTGGCGGTCGAGCCGTACGGCGTGTTTCTCGTGACCGGTCTGTTCCCCTGGATCTGGGTCTCCACCTCGTTGCTGGAAGGCTGCACGTCGCTCACGGCCAACGGAGGCCTGATCCGGAAGGCCGTGTTCCCGGTCGAGGTGCTGCCGGCGGTGGCGGTGGCGGCAAACCTGGTGCATTTCCTCCTGGCGCTGCCGATCGTTGGGGTCGCCCTGGTCGCCGCCCGCCTGCTCGGCTATCCGATCTCCGGCTGGACGGCCGTCCTGCTGCCTGCCGTTCTGGCGATCGAACTGGTCATGGTCGCCGGCCTCGCCTTCGCGCTCTCGGCTCTCTGCGTTCACTTCAAGGACGTGCGGGATCTCCTCGGCAACCTGCTCGTCCTCGCCTTCTTCCTCGCGCCGATCATCTACACCCTGAGCGACCTGCCACCACAGTTCGCGAGGGTGGTGCAACTGAACCCGATGACTTCGTTCACGACCGCTACGCAGGATCTCCTGTTCTTCGGCCGCCTGCCCGAACTCCACGTGTGGGCGATCATGGCCGCGATCGCCGCCGTGTCGTGGGTGGCGGGCGCGGGCCTCTTCTCCCGCCTCTCCGACACCCTGGCCGAGGCGGTCTGAGTTGAGCCCGCCGGCGGTTGCGGCGAGTGGCCTTTGCAAGCGGTACCGGCGCGCCGCCGGCGGATACCGGCTGCGGACGCTGAAGAGCGCGCTGCTCGAAGGAAGCCTGACCGGGGGCCTGGCCTCGGGTGAAGTCGTCGAGGCCCTGACCGACGTCAGCTTCGAGGTCGCGGCCGGGGAGGCGGTGGGGATCATAGGCGGCAACGGTTCGGGCAAGTCGACGCTGATCAAGCTCGTGGCCGGTCTGTTGCCGCCGACTTCCGGCGAACTCTCGGTGAACGGACGGGTCGCGGCCCTGATCGAGCTCGGCGCGGGCTTTCATCCGGAGATCTCCGGCCGGGAGAACATCTTCATCAACGGAGCGCTGCTCGGGCTGAGCCGGCGGCGGATCGAGCAGCGCTACGACGACATCGTGGAGTTCGCGGGTCTCGGCGACTTCATCGAGGAGCCGATCAAGTACTACTCCTCCGGCATGTACGTGCGGCTCGGCTTCTCGGTCGCCATTCACACCAGCCCGGAAGTGCTTCTGGTCGACGAGGTTCTCGCCGTCGGGGACGAGGAGTTCGTTCACCGCTGCCTGGCGCGGATCGAGGAGCACCTGGCCGGGGGCGGCACCTTGCTCGTGGTCAGCCACACGATGACGCTGATCGACGAGATCTGCGACCGGGCGATGTGGCTGGACGGCGGGCGGGTCCGGGGCCTGGGGTCGACGCGACGGGTCATCGACGCCTACCTGGAGTCGGTGGCGGCGCGCGAGGGCGAGGCCCACGACCGGCGCCGCCAGTCGGCCGAAGGAGAGCAGGCCGCGACCGCGCCCGCGGACGCTGGCGAGGAGGTCGCGCGCTGGGGTTCGGGCCAGGCCGAGATCCTGGCGGCGCGGCTGCTGGCCGGCGACGAGCGGCAGGAGCGCTACCACGTCCACTGCGGGGAAGCGGTGGCCTTCGAGCTCGACGTCGAACCAAGAGAGGAACTGTCCGACTTCGTCTTCGGCGTCGGCGTCAAGACACCGCGGGGCGTCGACTGCTGGGGCACGAACACCGATCTGGCCGGCTACGAACCGCGCTCTCTCGCCGGGCCCGTGCGGGTGCGGCTCGTCTGTCCGGAGCTGCGGCTGGCGCCGGGCGAGTACACCGTGGATGTCGCGGTTCACGCCCGCGACGGCAGGGCGTACGATTACCGCCGCCGGGCGCTGCGGTTCACGGTGACGGAGAGCACGTCGCTGAGGAGCATCGGCCTCTACCTGCCCGACCACGAGTGGCAGGTGGAGACGCTGGGCGCGCGGACCGACATCGACTGGCTCTCGCCCGGCGAGCAGGCCGGTTATCAACGGAGGATCGAATGAGCGACCAACCCAAGGAAGGATCGGCCGACCAGGATGCGTCCTCGTCGATCAACGTCAAGATCGGCGACGCCGAGCTCAAGGGGGCCTACTCCAACCTGCTGCGCATCACCCACACCCGCGAGGAGTTCATCCTCGACTTCATCAACGTGGTTCCGCCTCAGGGCATCGTCAGCGCCAGGATCGTGACCAGCCCCGGGCATCTCAAGCGGATCATCCGGGCCCTGGGCACGAACCTGCGGCGCTACGAGGAGGTCCACGGGGTGATCGAGGAGGCGCCCGACCCGACGGAGCCGTCCAGCCGCATCAATTGACGCGCTGACTCCCAGTGCAATCGCGGCGACCCCGTCTGGCGCGCAGACGTCAACCGACGCGTTGGCTTTTGAGGTACATCGAGGCGATCACGTCGCGGTAGCGCTCGTTGACGATCTTCCTGCGCACCTTCAGCGTGGGCGTGATCTCGCCCTCCTCCAGCGTCAGTTCCCGCTCGAGCAGCCGGAAGCGGCGCACGCGCTCGTGGGTCGGCAGCCGCTCGTTCGCGCGGTCGAGCACGCCCTGGACGAGCTCCTGGAGGCGCGGGTCCTGGCGGAGTTCCGAGGGGTCCATGCCGGTGAACGGCTCCGGCGGCTCCGCGTAGTTGGGCACGATCAGGGCATTGAGGTACGGGTAGCCGTCGCCGACCACGACCACCTGGGCAATCGCGGGGTGCGTGATCATCATCTGCTCGATCGGCTGGGGCGCGACGTTCTTGCCGCCGCTCGTCACCAGGAGGTCCTTCTTGCGGTCCGTGATGTAGAGGTAGCCGTCGTCGTCGAGGCGGCCGATGTCGCCGGTGTGGAACCAGCCGTCCGGGTCGATCGCCTCGGCGGTGGCCTGGGGCTTCTTCCAGTAGCCCTGCATCAGGCCCTCGGTGCGGGCGAGGATCTCGCCGTCGTCCGCGATGCGAAGCGAGACCCCGGGAGCGGCCGTTCCGACCGAGCCGCGGCGGGAGGCGCCGGGGTACTCGACGGCCAGGACCGGTGCCGTCTCGGTCAGCCCGTAGCCCTGGTAGAGGCGGATGCCGATCGCGTCGAAGAACTCGGCGACTTCATTGGCGATCGCGGCGCCGCCTGAAATGGCGAACCGCAGGCGGCCCCCGAAGCGCTGCTTGATCTTGCGGAACACGAGGCGGTCGGCGATCAGGCCCTGGAGCGCCGCGCCGCCGCGCTCGGCCCGCCGCTTGCCGACCTTTAGCGCCCAGGCGATCAGCCGGCGGCGGGCCGGCGGCTGGCTCGCGAACAGGTTCTGAATGCGCAGGTAGGCGCTCTCGTAGAGCCTGGGCACCGAACACAGGACGGTGGGCCGCACGTCCGGCATCAGGCCGGCGACGCGCTCGATCGCCGGCGAGTAGTGGATCGAGACTCCGCGGTAGAAGAAGAGGTAGTCGACCGTGCGCTCGAAGACGTGGGAGAGCGGCAGGAAGGAGAGCGCCTGGTCGTCCTCCCCCAGCGGATAGAGCTCCTGGCAGGCCAGGATGTTCGAGACGAAGTTCCGGTGCGACAGGACGACGCCCTTGGGGTCGCCGGTCGTGCCTGAGGTGTAGATGATGCTCGCCGTGTCGTCCCGGCTGACCCGCCCGCTGAACGCCGCGAGGTCGGCATCCGTGGCCGGCGGCGCTCCGGCGATCAGGGCTTCGAGATGGGTGCCGCCGGGGGCGGCGGCCTCGGCATCGAGCGCCACCATGCGCAGACCGCGCTGCTCATCGCCGTCCTGGTCGTCCTCGCCGCCGTCGCTGGGTACGATGCCCGACAGCAGGTCCCGTTTCGCCCTGTCGTCGTAGAAGATCCAGCCGGCGCCGCTGTCGAGCAGGATGTAGGCGACCTGGGGCGCGTTGAGAGTCGGATAGATCGGCACGGACACGGCGCCGAGCAGGTGGCAGGCGAAGTCGACGATGTGCCACTCCGGCCGGTTGGTCGCGAACAGCGCCACACGGTCGCCCTTCGCCACGCCGTGCGACTCGAGCGCCTTCGCGGTCCGGCAGACGGCGTCGAGGAACTCCCGCGCGGAAAGCCAGTCCGTCCGGCGATGACGCCGGATGGACAGCAGGGCCTCGCGTTCGCCGTAGCGTTCCGCTACGACCCCGAGCAGGTCGGACAGAGTCTCCAAGGACGGAACGGTAGCACTCCGCTGGGTGCGCGGGTCTTCTGACCCGCTGCCGCCGGAGGCGGCCAGGAAGTCGCCGCCGCGAAGCGGCGACCTTACCGCCGCGGCCGCTCGCCGAACAACGCGGAACCGATCCGCACGTGGCTGGCGCCCTCGAGGACCGCGGCCTCGAAGTCCGCGCTCATCCCCATCGACAGCCATCCCTCCCGGTCGCCGAACAGGCCGCCCTGGGCCAGCCGGTCGCGCAGGCGCCTGAGAGCGGCGAAGTCGGCGCGGGACTCGCGCGCGCCGGAGCGCTGCGGCGGAATCGCCATCAGGCCGCGCACCCGCAGATGGTCGAGTTCACCGATGCGCAGCATCGCTTCCGTGTCCTCCGGCAGGAAGCCGTGCTTGCTGGGTTCGCTGCCGATGTTCACTTCGAGCAGGCAGCCGCGGGCGCCGAGTCCCCGGCTGCCGAGCACACGGTCGAGCCGCTCCGCGATCTTCGGCCGGTCGACCGCTTCGAACACGTCGAAGGCGTCGCAAGCGCGGGCCGCCTTGTTCGACTGCAGCGGTCCGATCAGGTGCCAGGCGACCCGGTCGCCGTAGCCGGCGTCGACCAGCGCAGCGCGGTGCGCCTCGCCCTCCTGGACCTGGTTCTCGCCGAGGATGCGGAGGCCGGCGTCCAGCGCCGCCGCGATGCGCTCGAGCGGCTGCCGCTTGCAGGCGCCGACCAGGGCGACCTCTTCCGGCTCCCTGCCTGCCTGCCGGCAGGCCTCCGCCAGCCGCTCCACTATCTCCGCGTAGCGTTCGGCCGCCGTCTTCCCCGGCGCCTCGCTCAGCCGGTCTCTCCGCCGTCCAGGTACAGGATTCGCTGGCAGGAGTCGCAGGGTACGAGCGCGCCCTGGGTCTGAATCTGGACGACGACCTGAGGCCTGATCCGGTAGTTGCAGAACGAACAGTGCCGGATGGGAGCGCCGGTACTCTCGACGACTCCGATGGCGGCCAGCGGCGCGCCGCCGTGGCGGTCGAACAGGCGCTCGTACTGGAGGAGAGCGGCCGGCGGGAGGCGTTCACGGAACACCTCGATCTGCCCCTCGAGCGTTTCGACCCGCTTGCGCATCTCGGGCTTCTGCTCTTCCCACACGGCGAGCTGCTCCTGGTACTGCTGGTCGAGCGTCTCGAACGCGCCGCGGATTTCGTCGAGCTGCGCCGACGCCTCGTCCTGGCGCTCGATGGCCAGGAGAGCCTGCTCGTCCGCTTCCCGCATGCCGGCGCGCACCGTGTCGATCTCACTCAGAAGGGCGCCGTACTCGCGCTGCGTCGTGACGCGGGCGATCTGCTCCTGGTAGCGCTCGATGCTCTCCTTTCCCGCCGCCGCCTCCGCTTCCGCGGCGCGGCGCTCGAGTTCGGCCTGCTGGCACTCCTGCTCGAGCCGTTCGATCTCGCTCCGCTGGTGTTCGTACTGGTCGTGGAGCTCCTGCATCGACTCGGGAACCCCGTCCAGCAGGGCGAGGCTGTGGGCGAGTTCCATGCTCGCCTGCTGCAGATCTACGATCGTGTCGAGGACTCGTTCCATGCGCCGATTGTCAGAGGTTCCAGTGAGTTAGCGATCGCAGGCTCCGCAGTTCGCGGTGTGGGTCCACCTGGATTCGAACCAGGGACCTGCCGGTTATGAGCCGGATGCTCTAACCGCTGAGCTATGGACCCTCAGGGCACCCGAGCGCAGTGCCGCAGTATAGCCCCACGTCGAGCCTCCGTGTGCGTCCTGTCGCGGCTCGCCTTGGGGTATAGTCGCCGGCACGCAACAAGCGGTCCAAGGAGGCGCCAGAATGTCGAGATCCACTCCAATCGGGCGGCCGGGCCGGGCGGCGTTCGCCGCTTGCGCTTCGGTCATCGTCCTGTTCGCCGCTCTGGTCGCGTGCGGTCCCTCGGAGGAGGAACGGGTGTCCGCCGCGCGCGCCGATGCGTGGGCCGAGTTGCAGGAGGAGCAGGCGGCGCTGAACGCCAAGCGCGACGAACTGGCGGGGCTTCGCGCGCGGGTCCTCGCGCCGGGCGAGGACGACGACGTCGAGGCCCTCACCGCGCAGGTCGATTCCCTCGACAACGAGATCGGAAACGACGGCGAGGCCTTTGCGACCAAGCTGGTCAACTACATCAACGAGGCGGAATGGGAACTCGGCGGTGAGATGACCGAAGAGCAGCGGGCCGCCTTCGCGATGAAGAGTTCGGAGGACATGTACCTGGCCGAGGAGTACGTGGTCAAGGGCGGCGACTACCGCCGCGCGGTCGAGATCCTTCAGCGGGCCCTCGGCGTCGATCCCGACAACGCCGACCTCCAGGCGCGGCTGGCCGAGTACCAGGACGCGCGCTACATCACCGCCGAACGGCTGGCGCAAGTGGAGCGGGGCATGACCGAGGCCGAGGTCGAAGCGCTCCTCGGCAAGGTGTTCCATCGCAACGTCCGGGAGTTCGACGAGGAGAACGTGTTCGCCTGGTTCTACCCGAAGAACCCCGAAGAGCATGGTGCCGGCGCGGCCGCCGGGGTGTTCTTCCGCGAGGGCGACGGGACGGTCTACCGCACCGACGCCAACGCCGTGGAGGGTCAGGCCGAGGAGGAGTAGGCGTGCCCGGCCCTTGACGGGGCGGGCCGGCTCGTGCAGAATCCGCGTTCGCCCGTGGGCTGACGTGCGTCGGCGGCGATCGGGCTATCCGGGCGGGAGCCCGCGGGTCAATAAAGGGAACGAGATCACTTCATGCCGGTTGTGCAGGTACGCGAAGACGAGAGCTTCGAGAATGCGCTTCGCCGCTTCAAGCGGAAGTGCGAGAAGGAAGGCATCCTGACGGAGCTCAAGAAGCGCCAGCACTTCGAGAAGCCGTCCGTCAAGCGGAAGCGCAAGGTCATGCAGGCCCGCAAGAAGATGTTGCGGCGGCTGGCTGAGGAGCGCCGCGCCGGTCTCGCCTGAGGGCGTTCCCGCAGCGAATGCGCTGCGCCGAGCTTGGTGATCCGTTACCGGGCTGACAGATGAGTTGCTACAGATGAGTGGCTGTAGCGCCGCTACCTCCGAGGCGCTCGAGTTTCCGTCGCTGCTCGCCGTCCTCGCGGGTTTCGCCTCGACCGACATCGGGGGCCGGGCGGTACGCGCCATCGCGCCGGAAACCGACCGCGACGAGATCGAACGGCGCCGGATTCGCTACGCGGAGATCGCCGGGGAGGTCGAACGGGACGGTGTCCTGGTGCCGTCGCTCGATGGGCTTCTGGACCTCCGCTCTCATCTCGAGGGGGACGGTCGAGGGTTGGGCGGTCCGGAGCTGCTCGACCTGTCCGCGGCGATCGAGGCCAGCGAGGAGGTGCTGGGACGGCTGGAGAGTCTCGACGCCACGCCGCAGTGCGCCGCCGAGGTCGAGGCGCTGCGACGGATGGAGGCCGACGCCGCGGAAGCCGTCCCTCCGGGCCAGCACGGCGGAGGCTGCGCCGGGTTGGCGAGCCGCCTGCGCCGCATGCTGAACCGGCGCGGCGAGGTGCGGGACGACGCGACGCCGCGGCTGCGGACGCTCGTCCGGGACGCCCGGCGCACCCAGGCTTCGGTCGAGGCCTCGCTTCAGGTCTATGTGCGGGAGCACGGCAGCGCTCTGGCGGACGATTCGACGCCCATGCGGGGCGGCCGGCTGTCGGTCCTTCTTCCCTCGGGCAGCCGCGGCCGTCTCGCCGGGCTCGTCAGGGGCCGCTCCGCCTCGGGCAGGAGCTTCTACTTCGAACCCTCGGAGGTAGTCGAAGGCAACGACGAGATCGAGCGGATCGCCTCCGACCGGGAGGTCGAGCGCAGCCGCATCCTGGCCGAGCTGGTGGCTCAGGTGCAGGTCCTCACGCCGGCGATCGTCGCGCGCATCGACTTCCTGGCCGCCGTCGACGCGATGCAGGCGGCGGCGCGTTTCGCAGTCGACGTCGACGCCGTGCTCGCCACGGTCGCATCCGACGGTCCGGCCGGCAGGGCGCCGCTGCTCGAACTCCGCGGCGCCCGCCACCCGCTGCTCGATCCGCGGCTGGCCGACCGCAGGGAACTGGCGCTGGGCGTGGCCGGCAACCGGGGCGTCGTCGTGCCGCTGGACCTGAAGCTGGACGAACACCGAACGCTGGTGCTGACCGGTCCGAACGCCGGCGGCAAGACGGTCGCCCTGAAGACGGTGGGGCTGCTGTGCCTGATGAACCAGGCCGGTCTGCCGGTTCCCGCCGGGCGGGACAGTCGCCTGCCGATCCTCGACCACGTCGTGGCGGTGGTGGGCGACGAGCAGAGCGTCCTCGACGAACAGTCGACGTTCAGCGCTCGGTTGCTCCGCCTCCGCGAGGTGTGGCGCCGCGCCGGGCCGCGCACTCTGGTCCTGCTCGACGAGGTCGGCGCCGGGACGAACCCGGAGGAGGGCGCCGCGCTCGGAATCGCCCTGCTCGAGGGGCTGGTCGAGCGCGGTTCGCTCGGCATCCTGACGACCCACCTCACTCAGCTCGCCGCGGCCGCCCTCGAGTCGCAGGCGGCCTCCTGCGCCGCGATGGGTTTCGATCCGCAGAACGGCCTGCCCACCTACCGGCTGGTCGTCGGCCCGCCCGGAGGCAGCCAGGCGCTGGCGCTGGCGCGCCGCCTCGGGCTGCCGCCGGCCTGGCTGGAGCGGGCCGAGCACTTCCTGGGCTCCGAACACCAGAAGCTGCGGCGGGTGCTGGAACGCAACGAACGGCTCCGCGAGCGGCTGCTCGAGCGGGAGGCGGAGCTCGCCCGGCGGACCGCCGAGACGGAGACGGCCCGCGCCCGCTTCGAAACCCGGCAGGAGTCCCTGCGGGCGGCCAGGGAACGGCTCGGCAAGGCGCTCGGGCGGGAGGTCGACGCGCTGCGGCGGGCGAACCGCCGCCGGCTGGATGAGACCCTGGCCGGGTTGTCGTCGACCTCCCGGGGGCCGGGCAAACGGGCCTTCGCCCGGGCGGCGGCATCCCTGCACGGAGAACTCGACCGGCACCTGGCGGCGGCGGCCGATCGTGCCTCCCGGGCGCCCGGCGAGATCGACCCGGCGCCGGAACGGGAACCGGAGGAACCGTCGCAGCCGGACGAGCAGCGTCCCCTGGTTGCCGGCGAGCGTGTTCGCCACCGTTCGCTGGGCTGGCTGGGTGAGCTCGTGGAACTGCGCGGCGACCAGGCGACGGTGCTGGTCCGCGGCAAGCGGGTCCGGGCGCCCGGCGCCGATCTTCTGGCGGTAGCGGGCGGAGAGAATCCGGTGCCCGGCCGGGTCCGGGTCCAGAGGTCTCCCGCGCCCTCGGTGGAAGCGGAACTGCTCCTGATCGGCCAGTTGGTCGAGCTGGCCCTCGACTCCCTCGACGCCTACCTCGATCGGGCTCTGGCGGCTGGCCGCGAACGGGTTCGCGTGGTCCATGGCCACGGCAGCGGCCGGCTTCGCCGGGCGGTTCGCGAGCACCTGCGCAGCCACCCGGCGGTGGCCGGTTTCGATCCCGCTCCCCCCTCCGCCGGCGGCGACGGCGCGACCGAAGTCCTCCTGCGCTGACGGCTCCTGAGGGGCGCCTGTCGCTGTAGCATGAGCGGTCGTGCAGCGAGGCTCCAGGCTCACCGACGAGGCGGTGGACGCGGTGCGCGAGGCGGTCGACATCATCGACCTCGTCAGCGAGCACACGAAGGTCGAGCGCCGCGGCCAGCGCTTCGTGGCGCTCTGTCCCTTCCACAAGGAGAAGACGCCATCGCTGTCGCTCGATCCCGAGCGCAAGCTCTACTACTGCTTCGGCTGCGGCGCCGGCGGCGACGCCATCCGCTTCCACATGGAACTCACCGGCGACACCTTCGCCACCGCGATCGAGAGTCTGGCCCGCCGCTACGGAGTTCCCCTGCGGCGGGCTTCCGGGCCGGGCGCCGATCGCCGGGCCGACCGCTCCGAGCGCATCCAGGCCGCGCTCGACGCCGCCTACGACTTCTTTCGGGCGAAGCTCGGGACGGAGCCCGTGCCCCGGCAGTACCTGGAGCGGCGCAAGGTGCCGCGGGAGCTCATCGCCAGCTTCGGCGTCGGCTACGCGCCCGACGACTGGCGGACGATGATCGAGGAGCTGGGACGGCGCATACCGGTTCCCGACCTCGAGGCCGCGGGTCTCATCGCCCGCAGCCCGAAGGCGCCGGACCGTCCCTACGACCGGTTCCGCAACCGGCTGATGTTCCCCATCCGGTCGCCCTCCGGCCGCCTCCTGGCGTTCGGCGGCCGCACCCTCGGCGACGACCAGGCCAAGTACGTCAACACGAACGAGACGGACCACTTCCGGAAAGGCACCCTGCTCTACGGACTCGACGCCGCCCGCCGCGGGATCCGGGAACAGGGCCGGGCGCTCCTGGTCGAGGGCTACTTCGACGTTATGGGCGCCGCGGCGTCCGGCATCGACTGGGCCGTCGCGAGCATGGGGACGGCGCTCACGGAGCAGCAGGTGCGGTTGCTGTCCCGCTACACCGACGAGGTGGTCCTGGGTTACGACGGTGACCGCGCCGGCATCGAGGCGGCCCGCAAGGCGGCGGGACTGATGCTCGAGGCCGGGCTCAACGTCCGCCGGGCGCTCTTTCCGGCGGGCCAGGATCCGGATTCTCTGCGGCTCGACGAGGGACCCGGGGCGGTGCAGGCCACGGTTGCCGAGGCCCGGGATGCGGTGGCGATCGAGATCGACGACCTGCCCAGCCGGGGCGAGCTCGATCCGCGGTTGCGGGCGCGCGAGGCCGCGCGGGTGCGGACGCTGATCGACAGGATCGGCGACCCGATCGCGCGAAGGGGCTACTACGAAACCGCCGCCGAGCGACTCGGGGTCAAGGTCGACGTGCTGCTGCGGGAATCCGCCCCGGCCGCTGAGAAGCCGGCCGCCGCGGACGCGCCCGGGCCCGCCGCCGTCCCCCGTCCCCCGGTGACCTCGTCGATCGAGGAGCAGGTGCTGCGTCTGCTGGCCGCCGCCCCGGACGTTCGCGGCATCGAGTGGCCGGCGCCGGATGCTTTCTTCGATCCCGCCCTGCGCGCCATCTGCGAGGCCATGAGGGAGCAGGCCCAAGCCGGGGCGGAGCGGATCGACTCCGGCGCCCTCGTGGATGTTCTGGGACGCCGGGCCGGTACGGACGACGAGACCGGTCGACCTGTTGACCGGATCGCCGGGCTTTTGTTACAACGGTCGTCTGCCTTCTCTGAATCGGAGCTTCGGATCAGTCTCGTGGAATTGGGTCGGCGTTTCACCAGACAGCGGCTCAACCTGCTTGCCCGGGAGATCAATCGCGCACAGCGTGAAGGTGACATGGAGACCCTGCACCGGATGATCGAGGAAAAGCAGCAGCTCAGCCGCGAGTTCTACGGACAGTCGGGGCGCTGAGGAGATGTCGTGGCCCTGAACACCGCGGCCGTCCGGGCCGAGGAGATCGAGCCGATCGAGCAGCGCCACAGCTCGGTCCGCGGCGTGTTCAACCTGGGCCGCGAGAAGGGTTATCTGCTTCAGGACGAGCTCGAGACCCGGTTGCCCGAGGAACTGCTCGCTGAACCGCGGGACATGGACGCGATCTGGATGCGTCTCGGGTCGATGGGAACGGGTGTGATCCGGCGCCCTGAGGCGTTCGTCAACGTCGTCGACGCCGATCCGCTGCCGCCGATCGGCGGCGTCGAACGGAGCGAGCCGGAACCCATCGTCCTTACCCAGCAGGACCGGACGACGGATCCGGTCCGCGTCTACCTGCGGGAGATGGGACGAGTCGATCTGCTCGATCGGGAAGGCGAAGTGGAGATCGCCAAACGGATCGAGCGTGGCGAGTGGATCGTCTTCGAGGCGCTCTGCGACAACCCGGTCGTGCTCCGGGAGTTGCTGCGGATCAACGAGCTGGCGCGGCGCGACCGGCGCCTGATGCGGGAACTCCTGGCCGATGGCGGCGCCCACCTCGACCAGAGCGCGAGGGACCGCATCGCGAAGAACCTCCGGATCTTCCGGGCGATCGAGACTCTCGACCGGCAGGTGCGCCGTCTGCGCCGGCAGAGCGACCGCTGCCGGCCGGGCAGCGACCGGTTCTCGGAGATCGAACGCGAGATCGATCGCACGGCGGGCAAGATCACCGAGCAGATCCGCTCGATCGAGTTGACGGCGCAGACGCGCAGCCGGCTGGTCGAGATCCTCAAGCAGCTCTACGCGGAGATCTCGCGCCACGACCGGGACATCCGCCGGGCGCAGATCGCGCTCGACCGGGAGCGCGACACGGAGCTCGGCGCGCTCCAGCGGCGCCGGATCGAGAAGTACCGCGCGCGTCTCCGCGCGTCGGAAGAGCGCTATGGCACGACCCTCGCGCAGGTGACCGCGACGCTGAACAAGGTGCGGCGGGGCGAGGCGATCTGCGAGCAGGCGCGCTCCGAGATGATCCTGGCGAACCTCCGTCTCGTCGTTTCGATCGCCAAGAAGTACACGAACCGCGGGCTGCAGCTCCTCGACCTGATTCAGGACGGCAACATCGGGCTGATCCGGGCGGTCGAGAAGTTCGAGTACCGCCGCGGCTACAAGTTCTCGACCTACGCGACCTGGTGGATCCGCCAGGCGATCACGCGGGCGATCGCCGACCAGGCAAGAACGATCCGCATCCCGGTCCACATGATCGACACGATCAACAAGCTCACCCGGACCAGCCGGGCGATGGTCCAGGAGCTGGGCCGCGAGCCCACCGTCGCCGAGATCGCCGATCAGATGGACATGGAGGTGTCCCACGTTCGGGAGATCATGAAGATCGCGCTGGAACCGATCTCGCTGGAAACACCGATCGGCGAAGAGGCGGACTCGTCCCTGGGCGACTTCATCGAGGACGCGAGCGCGGTTTCGCCGCTCGACGCGCTGCTGACGAAGGGCCTGGGCGAGCAGACCGCCGCGGTGCTCCAGACCCTGAGTCCGCGGGAGGAACTCGTGCTCCGGATGCGCTTCGGCGTGGGCGACGGCGCCGAGTCGACGCTGGAGGACGTCGGGCGTTCGTTCAACGTGACGCGGGAGCGGATCCGGCAGATCGAATCGAAGGCGCTCCGCAAGTTGCGTCATCCGAGCCGCGCCAGGCAGTTGCAGCCCTATCGCAACCGCCTCTAGCTAGCTCCGCCGACAGGCGTTCGGTCGGGGGTTTGACAGTCGGCTTGAAGCCTCCCTAAGATGAACTCCGTGTCGCCCGCCGCTGTTTGCCTTGAGGCGGATTCTTCCTCGGTAGCTCAACGGTAGAGCGTTCGGCTGTTAACCGAAATGTTGGGGGTTCGAATCCCTCCCGAGGAGCCACTGTTCACGGCCTGGACGGTGAGGCGGGACCGCTTCTCGCTCTCGACCGTGGCGAGGTAGTTGAGATGGTCGAGGTTTCCGAGGAGTTCCTGTCAGCCAACCGGCGCGTCGTTCACCGGCGTCTCAGCGTGGCCAGGCTCTACGAAGAAGCGGTTCGCCGCGGCGAGGCCGCGATTGCCGCCGGGGGGCCGCTCGTCGCGTCGACCGGCGAGCACACGGGGCGTTCTCCGAACGACCGCTTCGTCGTGCGCCGCGCGCCTTCGGCCGACCTGGTGGACTGGGGTCCGGTGAACAAGCCGCTCGCGCCGGAACACTTCGACCGCCTCCACCGCAAGATGCTGGCCGCGGCCGCGGATCGGGACCTGTTCATCTTCGACGGTTTCGCGGGCGCCGATCCGGCCTGCCGCCTGAACGTGCGGGTGATCAGCGAGCGGGCCTGGCACAGCCTGTTCGTCCGCAACATGTTCCTGCGCGCGGCGAACGAAGCGGAGCTCGCGGACTTCGTGCCCGACTACACCGTCGTCGACATCCCGAGCGTTCTGGCCGACCCGGAAACCGACGGGACGAACAGCACGACCTTCATCGCCCTCGACCTGGAGCGGCATCTGACCCTGATCGGGGGCAGCGAGTACGCCGGCGAGATGAAGAAGTCGATGTTCAGCGTGATGAACTTCCTGATGCCGCAGCGCGGCGTGCTGAGCATGCACTGCAGCGCGAACTACGGCGCGGATCCGTCGGACTGCGCCCTGTTCTTCGGCCTCTCCGGCACCGGCAAGACGACCCTCTCGGCGGACCCCGCGCGCACCCTGATCGGCGACGACGAGCACGGCTGGTCCGACCGCGGCATCTTCAACATCGAGGGCGGCTGCTACGCCAAGGTCATCCGCCTCGATCCCCTGGGGGAACCCGAGATCTACGCCACCACGCGGCGCTTCGGCACCGTGCTCGAGAACGTCGTCTTCGATCCCGAGACGCGGAAGCTCGATCTCGACGACGACTCCCGCACCGAGAACACCCGGGCCAGCTATCCCCTCAGCCACCTCGAGCACGTCGACGTCGGCGGCAACGCGGGACATCCGACGTCGGTCGTCTTCCTGACCTGCGACGCCTTCGGCGTGCTGCCGCCGATCAGCCGCCTCGACGAGTCGCAGGCGATGTACCACTTCCTGTCGGGCTACACCGCGAAGGTCGCCGGCACCGAGCGGGGCGTCACCGAACCGTCGGCGACCTTCAGCGCCTGTTTCGGCGCCCCCTTCATGCCGCTGCCGGCGTCGGCCTACGCCAAGCTCCTGGGCGAGAAGGTGCGGCGCCACCGCGTCGACGTCTGGCTCGTCAACACGGGCTGGGCCAGGGGGCCGTACGGCCAGGGCAGCCGGATCAAGCTGGCGTACACGCGGCGGATGATCCACGCGGCGCTCGACGGCAGCCTGACGGACGTGCCCACGCGGACCCATCCCGTCTTCGGCCTGGCCTATCCCACGGTGATCGAAGGCGTGCCGGGCGACGTGCTCGACCCGCGGGAGGGCTGGAGCGATCCCCAGGCGTACGACCAGTACGCGCGGCGCCTGGCCCGGATGTTCACGGACAACTTCGAGAGTCTTGGCGGCAGCGCCTCGGAGGCCGTGCAGGCCGCGGCGCCCCGCGTTGCCGTGTGAAGCGGCAGGGAGGACCCGGATGATTCCCGTCAAGAGCGCCTTCCCGGACAGCGGCCGCGCCCACGTCGACGGCCTGGACGCCTACCGGAAGCTCTACCGGGAGTCGATCGAGGATCCGGACGGCTTCTGGCTCGAACAGACCCGCTCGCTGGACTGGTTCGAGGAGCCCCGTTCCGGGGGTCGCTGGGATTTCGAGGCCGTCGACTTCGCCTGGTTTGAGGACGGCGTCCTGAACGCCTGCACGAACTGCGTCGACCGCCACGCCGCCGCCCGGCCCGACAAGACGGCCCTGATCTGGGTCGAGGACGAGCCGGGCCGCTACCAGCGGATCAGCTACCGGGAGCTGAAGCGGAACGTCTGCCGGGTCGCCAACGTGCTGACCTCACTCGGGATCGGGCAGGGCGACCGGGTCTGCATCTACCTGCCGATGATCCCGGAGCTGGCCTACACGATGCTGGCCTGCGCCCGGATCGGCGCGGTGCATTCCGTGGTCTTCGCCGGCTTCTCCGCCGACAGCCTGCGCGAACGGATCGTCGACGCCGGTTGCCGGCTGCTGGTGACCGCGAACGAGGGTCTGCGCGGCGGCCGGACGATCCCGCTCAAGGCGACCTGCGACCGGGCGGTCGAGGGGCTGGATCTGGTCGAGCACATGCTGGTCGCGCGGCGCACCGACACCGAGGTGCCGATGACGCCGGGACGCGACCTCTGGCTCCACGAGGAGACGGCAAAACAGCGCGCCACGGCGCCGGTGGCGCGGCTCGACGCCGAGGCGCCGCTCTTCGTGCTCTACACCAGCGGCTCGACGGGAAGGCCCAAGGGCCTGCTCCACACGACCGGCGGCTACCTGCTCTATGCGTCGATGACGCACCGGCTGATCTTCGACCACCACGACGACGACATTCACTTCTGCGCCGCCGACATCGGCTGGGTCACGGGGCACAGCTACATCGTCTACGGTCCACTGGCCAACGGCGCGACCAGCGTCATGTTCGAGTCGGTGCCGACCTACCCCGACCCGGGCCGCTACTGGCAGGTGGTGGACGACCTGGGCGTGACGCTCTTCTACACCGCGCCGACCGCGCTCCGGGCGATCGCCCGCGAGGGCGACCAGTGGGTCGAGGCCTACGACCGCGGTTCGCTGCGGGTGCTGGGCTCGGTCGGCGAACCGATCAACCCCGAGGTCTGGAACTGGTACCACGACTTGGTCGGCAACGGACAGTGTCCGGTCGTCGACACCTGGTGGCAGACGGAGACGGGCGGCATCCTGATCACACCGCTGCCGGGCGCCACGCCGCTCGTGCCCGGCTCGGCGACCCTTCCCTTCTTCGGCGTCGAACCGGTGCTCGTGGACGCCGACGGCAACGAACTCGAAGGCAACGACCGGAGCGGCAACCTCTGCCTGAAGCGCTCCTGGCCAGGGCAGGCGCGGACGATCTACGGCGACCACCAGCGCTTCGTCGAAACGTACTTCAGCACGTATCCCGGCATGTACTTCACCGGCGACGGCTGCCGGCGCGACGAGCACGGCTACTACTGGATCACCGGCCGCGTCGACGACGTGCTCAACGTCTCGGGGCACCGGCTGGGCACCGCCGAGATCGAGAGCGCCCTCGTCGCGCACGACGCCGTGGCCGAGGCGGCGGTGGTCGGCTGCCCGCACGAGATCAAGGGCGTCGGCATCTACGCCTACGTGCTGATCACGCCGGAGGCAGAGAACCGGGACCGGCCGGAACTCGTGGCCGAACTGCGCCAGCAGGTCCGCACCGTGATCGGACCGATCGCCACCCCGGACCACATCCACGTCGCCGGCGGCCTGCCGAAGACCCGCTCCGGCAAGATCATGCGCCGCGTGCTGCGCAAGATCGCCGCGGGCGAGTACGAAGACCTCGGCGACGTGACGACCCTGGCGGAACCTGCGGTGGTCGACGGCCTGGTCGAGGACCACCGCGCCGCCGCCGGCTGAACCTCCCCGGGACCACAGGGGCTCAGGGCCGGGCAGGGTTACACTGCGGCCAGTGGCCAGGGACGATCAGGCACGGGATCTCGGTACGCCGATGCGACTGCTCCTGGTTGCTGCCTGCGTCGTCGTCCTGGTCGCCGGCCTGCGAGCCGCGTCCTCGATCATGATCCCGTTCCTGGTCGCGGTCTTCATCGCCGCGATCAGCCTGCCCGTTCTGACCTGGCTGCAGCGACGCCTGCCGATGATCGTCGCCGTCCTCGGCACGATCCTGATGGATCTGCTGGTCATCGCCCTGGCCGGCTATCTGGTCGGTTCCACGGCGAACCAGGTCGCGGGCGAGATGGGCGAGATCCAGTCCACCCTCACGGAGTGGATCAGAGACGGCAGCGATTGGCTCGAGGAGCGGGGCGTGCCGGTCGCCAGTTGGCTGGCGGACTCGACGGCGGACGGCACGGGCGATGGGGCCGCGGTCGTCGACCCGGAGTCCCCGGATGCCGCCCAGGCAGCGCTCGACGGCGGTGACGACTCCCTGTCGCTTGCCCTGTTCTCGCGTTTCGAGCCAGGCTTCCTGGTCGACTTCGTGAACCGGACCCTGCGGACGACGACGGCGGCCCTCTCGTCGTTCCTCGTCATCTCGCTGATCGTCATCTTTACCCTCTTCGAGGCGGCGTCCTTCGGCCCCAAGGTGCGCGCGGCCTTCGGCAGCGCCGGCGCCGAGGCGCGCTTCGCCCGCGCCATGCACGAGATCCAGCACTACATGGGGATCAAGACGGTGATCAGCCTGGTCACCGGCCTGCTGATCGGCATCTGGGTGGGGGTGATGGGCGTCGAGTTCGCGGTCTTCTGGGGTCTGGTGGCCTTCGTCCTGAACTTCATCCCGAACCTCGGTTCGATCATCGCGGCGGTGCCGACGACGCTCCTGGCCATGGTCCAGATCGGCGTCGGCCGGGCGCTGCTCGTCGCCCTGGGCTACCTGGTCGTCAACATGGTGATCGGCAACTTCATCGAACCGCCGCTGCTGGGAAGGCGGCTCGGCTTGTCGACCCTGGTGGTCGTCCTGTCCCTCGTCTTCTGGGGTTGGGTTTGGGGACCGGTCGGCATGCTGCTGTCCGTGCCGCTGACGATGGTGGTCAAGATCCTGCTCGAGAACACGGAGGAGTTCCGCTGGGTGGCGGTGCTCCTCGGCGACAGCCGGGAAGCGGAACGTCTGGCGCCGGCTTCCGGCGCGGAGGGGAAGGACTGAAGCCGGGCCTCAGAGCAGGCCGGGAATGACCGCTCGCCGGTTCGAGGGGTAGTCCGGGAACCTCTCGCGATACCAGCGGTGACGCCAAAGGGCCCGGGGCACCAGGTTGGCCGCGGTCCAGAGCGCGAAGGCGAGGCCGGGTAGCGACCAGCTCATCAGCGCGAACCCCACCCACTCGACGATCTCGCCCGCCAGGTTGGGGCAGGAGACGAGGTTGAAGGCGCCGCCGCGCGGCAGAACGGCGCCGCCGGAGGCTCTCGCCCGCAGGGCCGACAGGCGGTAGTCGGACGAGACGTTGAGGGCGGCGCCGGCCAGGAAGAGCGCGGCTCCGGCCAGGAAGCGGGGATCGGTGAACCAGCCCGCCGGGTAGTCGGCGATCCGAGCCATGAACCAGCCCAGGAGCACGCCGTTGACGAGGTTGAAGAAGAAGCCCGAGGCGGCCGTGACGGCGGGGAACGGCCGCGCCTGGCGCTGGACGAACCATGGCCACACGAGGGTGCGGTGTACGTAGTGGGCAAGCCACAGGATCACCAGGACATCGCCGACGACATGACGCTCACCGGCCGCCAGGTAGACGGCCGGGAACACGGCCAGGGCGGACAGTTCCATGAGAAGCCAACCCCAGCGAGGGTCGACGTTGGGCCCCCAGGCTCTGCCGCCTACCCGGCCGGTCATGTCCTTCCCCACCAGGCCGTAGACCAGCACCGGCACGGTCAGCAGGCACCAGAAGATGACGACCGCGCCGAAGACATCCAGGTAGACGGGAATTGCGGTCGGGTCCGCCACGACGATTTACACGGTAGCGCAAGGCGGCGGCGCAGCTGTCGGCCAGACCGCCGTATCCGTCCGCGCAGACCGATTGACATGCGACTTCCCCGTGCTAGTCTCGGAATCGGGACTATTCGGGTCCCGGTTTGTGAAGATAGCTGCGCCGGGGTTCGATGCGCCACAACCGCCCGGCCGCCGC
The DNA here is from genome assembly GCA_965220845.1 of Candidatus Multivorans sp. GTDB lineage: Bacteria > Acidobacteriota > Thermoanaerobaculia > Multivoradales > Multivoraceae > Multivorans. The sequence goes on along the minus strand of CBDCRA010000004.1, from coordinate 1,495,171 downwards.
CCGCACGCTGCGAAGACGACACGCGTCATGATCCGACTGACCAAGCAAGCCGACTACGGCATCGTCCTGCTGAGCCAACTGGCCCTGACGGGGCAGGCTGCGGCCGCCGAACTGGCGCTGCAGACGCATCTGCCGCCGCCGATGGTCAGCAAGATCCTCAAATTGCTCGCCAGGAACGGGCTGCTGGTGTCCCACCGCGGCGTCCACGGCGGCTACGAGCTGGCGCGTCCGGCGTCCGAGATCAGCGTCGCCGAGGCGATCTTCGCGCTCGAGGGGCCGATCGCCCTGACCCAGTGCAGCGAGCATTCCCACGATGACTGCTCGTACGAGGCGTTCTGCCGCGTGAGCGAGAACTGGCAGCGGATCGACCGGGCTGTCCGCGGCGCTCTCGAAGGCGTCACGATCGAGGACATGGCGCGTCCGGACTTTCTCTCCGGACAGTCCGCCGGCAGCCGGCCGCGTTCCGGGGCCGCCACCCTCATTCCGCTCGGGAGCAGCACCTGATGCCGACGGCCACCGACACGATCGAGGCGCTGACCGAGCGCGACTACGAGTACGGCTTCGTCACCGACGTCGAGCAGGACACCGCGCCGCCAGGCCTCAGCGAGGAGATCATCGCCTTCATCTCGGCGAAGAAGAACGAGCCCCAGTGGCTGCTCGACTGGCGGCTCCAGGCCTACCGGGGCTGGCTCAAGATGGTCGAGCCGCAGTGGGCGAACGTGCGCTACGAGCCGATCGACTACCAGTCGATCTGCTACTACGCGGCGCCGAAGAGCGACGACGACCGGCCGAAGAGCCTCGACGAAATCGATCCCGAGATCCTGGCCACCTACGAGAAGCTCGGCATCCCGCTCAAGGAGCAGGAGATGCTGGCCGGCGTGGCGGTCGACGCGGTGTTCGACAGCGTTTCCGTCGCGACGACGTTCCGCGAGAAGCTGGCCGAGCTCGGCGTCATCTTCTGCTCGTTCTCCGAGGCGGTCCAGGACCACCCGGAACTCGTCAGGAAGTACCTCGGCACCGTGGTTCCGCGACGGGACAACTTCTTCGCCGCCCTGAACTCGGCCGTGTTCTCGGACGGCTCCTTCGTCTACATCCCGAAGGGCGTGCGCTGCCCGATGGAGCTCTCCACGTACTTCCGGATCAACGCGATGAACACCGGCCAGTTCGAGCGCACCCTGATCATCGCGGACGAAGGCAGCTACGTCAGCTACCTGGAAGGCTGCACCGCGCCGATGCGCGACGAGAACCAGTTGCACGCGGCCGTGGTCGAGCTGGTCGCCCACGAGGACGCGCAGATCAAGTACTCGACGGTCCAGAACTGGTATCCGGGCGACAAGCAAGGCGTGGGCGGCATCTACAACTTCGTGACCAAGCGCGGCCTGTGCGAAGGCCGTCGCAGCAAGATCTCCTGGACCCAGGTGGAGACCGGTTCGGCGGTGACCTGGAAGTACCCGAGCTGCATCCTCAGGGGCGACGACTCGGTGGGCGAGTTCTACTCCGTGGCGGTGTCGAACAACCGCCAGCAGGCCGACACGGGGACCAAGATGGTCCACGTCGGCAAGCGCACCTCGAGCACCATCATCTCGAAGGGAATCTCCGCCGGCGAGGGTCAGAACACCTACCGCGGGTCGGTGCGGATTCTCCGCTCAGCGGAGGACGCCAGGAACTTCTCGCAGTGCGACTCGATGCTGATCGGGGACCGCTGCGGAGCTCATACGTTCCCGTACATCGACGTCGCGAATCCCACCGCCCAGATGGAGCACGAGGCGTCGACGTCGAAGATCGGCGAAGACCAGATCTTCTACTGCAACCAGCGCGGCATCGACACCGAAGATGCCGTTTCCATGATCGTCAACGGGTTCTGCAAGGAAGTGTTCCGCGAACTCCCGATGGAGTTCGCCGTGGAGGCACAGAAGCTGCTCGAGGTGAGCCTCGAGGGCAGCGTCGGCTGACCCTCATCGGGGGTGCGCCGGGTTGCCCGGAACCGCAAGCGGCAGGCAAGCCGCCGCACGGAGAGATACAGCAATGCTGAGGGTGAGTGACCTTCACGCGAAGGTCGAAGAACAGGAAATCCTGAAGGGTGTGGATCTTGAGGTCCGCGCGGGCGAAGTTCACGCCGTGATGGGGCCGAACGGCTCGGGCAAGAGCACGCTGGCCCAGGTTCTCGCAGGCAAGGAGGACTACGAGGTCACCGCGGGCTCGCTGGAGCTCGACGGCGAGGACCTGCAGGAGATGGCGCCCGAAGAGCGGGCCCACGCGGGCCTCTTCCTGGCCTTCCAGTATCCGGTGGAGATTCCCGGCGTCGGCAACAGCTACTTCCTGAAGGCGGCGGTCAACGCGAACCGCAAGGCGCGGGGCGAGGCGGAACTCGACGCGATGGACTTCCTGAAGCTGCTGCGCGAGCGCGCCGGCCTGGTCGAGGTCGACGAGGCGCTGCTGCGGCGCCCGGTCAACGAGGGCTTCTCGGGCGGCGAGAAGAAGCGGAACGAGATCCTCCAGATGGCGGTGCTCGAGCCCCGGCTCGCGGTGCTGGACGAGACGGACTCCGGGCTCGACATCGACGCGCTGAAGACGGTGGCGGCAGGCGTCAACGCGCTCCGGGGGGAGAACCGCGCGTTCGTCGTCATCACCCACTATCAGCGCCTGCTGAACTACATCGTTCCGGACCACGTTCACGTCCTTCTCGACGGCCGCATCGTCCGCTCCGGCGGCAGCGAGCTCGCACACGAACTGGAAGAGAAGGGCTACGGCGGGTTCGACGGTGCGCGGGCAGAGGCCTGAACGGGAGGGATGGTGACCACCGGCGCCGACACCCGCACCGGTCCCTACCTGGAGCTCTTCGCCGGCCGCGGCGCCGGGGGGCCCGTGGGAGCGAGGCGGCAGCAGGCGATCGAGCGCTTCGAAGCGGCCGGCTTTCCGGGTTCGCGCGACGAGGAGTGGCGGCAGACGAACCTCGGCCCGATCCTGCGCGCCCGGCCCGTGCCGGCGGCCGGAGGGGCGCTGGGGGAAGGCGGCGCCCTGCCCTTTCTCTACCCCGACTGCGACCGGATGGTGTTCGTCAACGGCCGCTATGCGCCGGCCGCTTCATCGCCGCCGGAGGGCGTGACCGCATTCTCCCTCGCCGATCCGGCGGGCGCCGGCTCCGAGCTCCTCGCCGAGCACCTGGGTGCGAGCGTCGACGGCCGCGCCTCCTGTAGCGCCGACGCCGGCGTCCATCCGTTCGCGGCGCTGAACACCGCGCTGTTCGAGGACGGCGTAGCGCTCGGGATCCCGGCGGGGACGGCGCTCGAGCGGCCCATCCAGGTGCTCTGGCTCAGCGCGCCGTCCGCGGACGCCGCGGCGGCGGAGGGCGGCGCCCCGACCTCGATCGAGGTCAGCTTCCCCCGTCTGCTCGTCGTCGCCGGCGAGAACAGCCAGGCTGCCGTCATCGAGACCTTCGCCGCCGCCGACCCGGCGGCCGGCGGCTACTTCGTCTGCCCCGCGGCGGAGTTCGTTTGCGGCGCGGGTTCGGTGGTCCGCCACACCCGGCTGCAGGCCGACGCGGCCGGGGCGTTCCACCTCGGCTTCCAGCACGCCCGGCTCGACCGCGCCGCGGCCTTCGACTCCTCGTCCCTGGCCTTCGGCGGCGGCCTGGTGCGGAACGACACGGTCGCCCTGCTCGACGGAGAGGGCGCGGACTGCACCCTCGACGGCCTCTACGTCCTCGCCGGCTCCCAGTTCACGGGCAACCACATGCGGGTCGAGCACCGGCAGCCCCACACGACCAGCCACCAGCTCTACAAGGGCGTGCTCGACGGCCAGGCCCGCTCCGTGTTCAACGGCCGCATCTACGTTCACCAGGCCGCCCAGAAGACGGACGCCAAGCAGACGAACCGCAACCTGCTGCTGTCCAAGGCCGCGCTGGCCAACAGCAACCCGCAACTCGAGATCTTCGCCGACGACGTCCGCTGCACCCACGGCTCGACGATCGGCCGTCTCGACGAGGAGGCTCTCTTCTACCTGCGCGCCCGCGGCATCGGTTTCGAGGAGGCGCACGGCATGCTCGTCCACGCCTTCGCGCGGGAGGTCACGGACAAGGCGACGTTCGAGCCGCTGCGGCGGGACCTGGAAGCTCGCCTGTTCGCCAGCCTGAACGGCGGCCGGAGCAACGGGCAGGGCGGGTAGACGGATGACGGCGCCGGCAGCCGCGGTCGGGAACGAACAGCGGGACTCCGCCGCGTTCGACGTCGAGCGCCTGCGGGCCTGCTTCCCCATCCTCGAGCGGAACGTTCGCGGCCACCGGCTGGTCTACCTCGACAACGCCGCCAGCGCGCAGCGCCCGGAAGTCGTGATCGACGCGGTCAGCGACTGCTACCGCACCTACTACGCCAATGCCCACCGCGGCGTCCACGCCCTGTCCGAGCAGTCGACCGACGCCTACGAGGCGGCGCGGGCCAAGGTGGCGCGGTTCATCGGCGCCCCGGACCGCCACGAGGTCGTCTTCACCCGCGGCACGACCGAGAGCCTGAACCTGGTGGCGCAGAGCTACGGCCGTCCGCGGCTTGAGCCGGGCGACGAGGTGCTGCTGACGGAGATGGAGCACCACTCGAACATCGTCCCCTGGCAGCTCGTCTGCGAGCAGACCGGCGCCCGGGTGCTCGCGGCGCCGATCACGGACGACGGCGAGCTCGATCTGGACCGGTTTGCCGGCATGCTCAACGAGCGCACTCGCGTGGTCGCGCTCGCCCACGTCTCGAACGCGCTCGGCACGGTCAACGACATCCCGGCCGTCGTCGAACTGACCCGCGCCCGCTCGGACGCGGCCGTGGTCGTCGACGGCGCGCAGGCCGTGCCGCACATGGCGGTCGACATGGCCGCACTCGGCTGCGACTTCTACGCCTTCTCGGGCCACAAGATGTACGGCCCCGGCGGCATCGGCGTGCTCTGGGGCCGTCGCGAGTTGCTCGCGGCGATGCCCCCGTACCACGGCGGCGGCTCGATGATCACGCGGGTCACCTTCGAGCGCAGCGAGTACATGGCGCCGCCGCAGCGCTTCGAGGCGGGAACGCCTGCTATCGCGCCGGCGATCGGCCTGGGTGTCGCGGTCGAATTCCTGGAGTCGACCGGCCTGGATCGGATCGAACGTCACGAGCAGGAACTGCTCTCCCACACTATGGAAGTCCTGAACGCTCTCCCGTGGGTTCGCGTGCCGGGCCACGCCTCGAAGGTCGGATCGGCCCGCGCCGCCGTCGTTTCGCTGGTGATCGACGGCGCCCACCCCCACGATGTGGCAACGATCCTGGACGAGCAGGGGATCGCGATCCGTGCCGGCCACCACTGCGCGCAGCCGCTGATGGACAGGCTCGGCGTCCCGGCCACGGTGCGGGCCTCGTTCGGGCTCTACAACACCCACGAGGAAGTCGACCTGCTCGTTTCCGGCCTGCACGAAGTGCGGCGGATCTTCGGCTGAACGCCTGGGAGCAGCGCCGAACGCCATGTCCGATCTCCGCGATCTCTACCAGCAGGTCATCCTCGACCACTACCGTTCGCCCCGGAACTTCGGGGTTCTCGATCCGGCGACGGCCTGCGCCGAGGGCTACAACCCGCTGTGCGGCGACAAGGTCAAGATCTACCTGCGGATGGACGGCGACCGCGTCGACGGCGCGACCTTCGAAGGCGTCGGCTGCGCGATCTCGACCGCCTCGGCATCCCTGATGACCGAGGCCGTCCGCGGGCTGGAGCGGCCGCAGGCGGAGGCGCTGATCGCTTCCTTCCTGGCCCTGATGACTGGCAACGGCAACGGGGCCGGGGACGTCGACCTGGGCAAACTGGAGGTGCTGAGCGGCGTCAAGGACTACCCGGTGCGGATCAAGTGCGCGACGCTGGCCTGGCACGCGCTCCGGGCCGCCCTCGAGGGCGGGGACTCGGAAGCCGTGACGACCGAGTAGGCTGTACGGTCGACGGGAGGAACGGAGAATGGACGACACCGCCACGACTGGAGTCCCGGTGGACATGGCGGCCCTCGAGGCCCGGATCGTCGAGGCTCTCAAGACGGTCTACGACCCGGAGATCCCGGTCGACGTCTACGAACTCGGCCTGATCTACGACGTGCGGATCGAGGCGAACGCTCACGTCAAGCTGCAGATGACGCTGACATCTCCACACTGCCCGGTCGCCGAGTCGCTGCCGGGCGACGTGGAGCGGACCGTTCGCGATGTCGAAGGCGTCGAGGGCGCCGAGGTCGAGGTGGTCTGGGACCCGACCTGGAATCCGGCGATGATGAGCGAAGCCGCCAAACTGGAACTGGGGTTCTTCTAGTGAAACTACCGGGTGCGCCGGCCGTCTGACCGGCATCTGGCGGAGGTTCTCTGATGCGTAGCTTTTCCCTTGCGACTGCCCTGTCCACCTTGGCCCTGGTTCTTGCGGGCGCTCCGGCCACGATTGCCGAAGAGAAGGACCACGGCCTGCGGGGCGCGAAACACCCGGAGCCCGGCCTCCTCTTCGGCGGCCAGCCGACCGAGGAACAGCTCGAGGCGATGGCCGCGGACGGCCTGTCCTTCGTCCTGGACCTGCGCGCCGAGGGCGAGAACCGCGGCTTCGACGAACCCGCGGCGCTGCAAAGTCTGGACATTCCGTACCTGAACCTTCCGGTCGACGGCGAGCGGATGGAGCAGCCCGAGACCTTCGAGCGCTTCATCGAAGCGATGCAGAAGCTGGATGGCCCGGCACTCGTGCACTGCGCCTCGGGCAACCGGGTCGGCGCGCTCTACTACGCCTACCTCGTCGCCGGAAAGGGCGAGGACCGCGAAGCTGCCAGGGCCCGAGCGAAGGAGAACGGGCTGCGCAGCGCCGCGCTCGAGAAAGCGGTCGACCGCTACCTCGACTCACGGGCGGGCGACCAACCGTAGAAGCAGAACGCGGCTGGCCTTTGCGTCGAGCTCGATAGCGAGGGCGTGGGGGCTGCGCCGTAGTTCGGCGCTCGGACCGGAGGCTTCGGTTCGGTCGAATCCGCTCTGACGTCGACACGGGGACGGGAGGTTCCGGCTCCAACGCACCGCGGTGCGGGCTGAACCGCGAGTGGGCGGCGCTGAGCGGCGCCGAGCGCGCGGTGCTGCCGAAGTCCGCCGATTCCCCGCCGGCGACGGCCCTGCCGGCGTTCCGGCCGGCGGGGCCGCCTGTCTCCGATCGGCCTTCCGGCGTCGGTTTGCGTCTAGGTCCATAGACGGCGGCGTTACCGGCGGTTCGGCACCGAGACGCCGTGACGCCTGCCACCAACCAATGACTATCCACCTCTTCCGAGAAGGAGACTGAGTTGATGCAATCGACTGGACGTATCGCGGCGCCCTTGAACAGGGTGCTACCCTTGACGCTCGTGTTGGCGCTTGTGGTCGGAGCACCCCAAACTCTGCTGGCCGATGACGGCAATGGTGGGGACGACGGCCAAACCACTTCGTACCCCGACAGAAACCGGAATGGCAAGAAGGACTGGCATGAGAGCGGGTTCCACGGCAAGACCCCTTGTGAGCAGGCGACGATCATTCGGGATGTCGGCAGTACCGGAGCAATGGTGTCCGGCGTCACTGGATTCGGGCCGGGGATGATCATCTTCGGTGGAATCGGCCTTTGGGGCCAGATGATGGTGTGGAGTTCATGTTGATGTCGATTTCCGCGTTCAAGGCGGGCTGGATCCGCCGGTTCAACAGCGATCCCGTGACGTTCTGGGTCGGGCTGTCGTTCATTGGCCTTACGGGGCTGATCTGCTTGCTCGACCGTTTCGTTTCGTAGGGACGCTCACGGCGACTCAATCTGGAGGCGAAGCGGACTCCTGAGTCCGCTTCGCCTCCTTTCGGTTCCTGTCGGCGCGCCGCGGACTCCTGCCCGTGTATGCTTGGCGCCGCTTGACCGGCCTCTCGCCCCGCCTTCGTCCGCTGCGCCCACGACCCACGAGAACCACGCGTCGATGAGTCAGGTCGAGGTCGCCGGAACCGCCGACGCCGGCGGGCCGCCGCAGCGTCAGCCGCTGGACGTGGCGACGGACACGCTGCGCTTCCTCGCGGTCGACATGGTCGAGCGGGCGAACAGCGGCCATCCCGGCGCGCCGATGGGCCAGGCGGCGATGGCGGCGCTGCTGTGGACGAAGTACCTTCGCTACTCGCCGGGGGATCCGCAATGGCCAAACCGGGACCGCTTCGTCCTCTCCTGCGGCCACGCCTCGGCGTTGATCTACGGGCTCCTGCACCTCGCGGGCTACGACCTCAGCCTCGACGAGATCCGGAACTTCCGGCAGTACGGTTCGCTCACCCCGGGACACCCCGAGCACGGCCTGACGCCGGGCGTCGAGGTGACGACCGGGCCGCTCGGCCAGGGAATCTCGGCCGCCGTCGGCATGGCGATCGGCGAGCAACTGCTGGCCGCCCGCTTCAACCGGCCGGGCTACGTCCTGTTCAATCACAAGACCTGGGTGCTCGCCAGCGACGGCGACCTGATGGAAGGCGTCGCCTCCGAGGCCTGCTCGATGGCCGGCCACCTCGGCCTCGGCAAGCTGAATGTGCTCTACGACGCGAACCGGATCACGATCGACGGCCCGACGGACCTCAGCTTCAGTGAGGACGTTCTGGGGCGCTACCAGGCGTACGGCTGGCACACCCTGTCGGTTACGGACGGCAACGACATCGATGCTCTCGATGCCGCCTTCGAGGCGGCGCTCGCGGAGACGGGCCGGCCGAGCCTGATCCAGGTCAGCACCCACATCGGCTTCGGCAGCCCGAACAAGCAGGACAGCGCGTCGTCGCACGGCGCGCCCCTGGGCGCGGACGAAGTCGTAGCCACCAAGGAGGCCCTGGGCTGGCCGCTGGAGCCCGAGTTCCTCGTGCCCGAGGCGGCTCGGGAAGCGTTCGCGCCGGCCGCGGACTTCGGGTCCGGGGCCGCCGCCGAATGGAACCGTCTGCTCGAGTCCTACCGCCGCGAGTACCCGGACGCCGCGGCCGAACTCGACCGTCGCCTGGCGGTCGGTTTGCCCGACGGCTGGCGCGACGCCCTGCCGCGCTTCGACCCCGATGCCGGTCCGATCGCCACCCGCTCCGCCTCCGGCGTCACGCTGAACGCGTTGAAGGACCTCGTGCCCGAACTCGCCGGCGGCTCGGCCGACCTGACCGGCTCGAACAACACCCTGCTCGAAGGCGAGGGCGACTACGCGGCCGGCGCGCCAACGCGCCACTTCCGCTTCGGCGTGCGCGAGCACGCGATGGCCGCGGCGATGAACGGGCTGGCGCTCTCCGGCCTGTTCCGGCCCTACGGCGGCACCTTCCTCTGCTTCCTCGACTACCTCAAGCCGAGCCTGCGTCTGGCCGCGCTGATGGAGCTCCGGGCGATCTACGTCTTCACCCACGACTCCGTCTTCCTCGGCGAAGACGGGCCGACGCACCAGCCGATCGAGCACCTGGCGCACCTGCGTGCGGTGCCGGGGCTCGTCGTTGTCCGGCCCGCGGACGCGAACGAGACCGCGGCGGCCTGGGCGCTGGCCCTCGAGACGCCGGGCCCCTGTGCCCTGGTTCTCACGCGCCAGAAGCTGCCGGTGCTCGAAGCCACGGCAGACCGCGCCCTCGAAGGCGTGGCCCGCGGCGCCTACGTCGTGGCCGGTGGCGAGGCCGAGCCCGACCTGATCCTGATCGCCACCGGCTCCGAGGTCGCCCCCGCGCTCGACGCGGCCGAGGAGCTCAGCGCCGAAGGCCACGCCGTCCGCGTCGTCAGCATGCCCTCCTGGGAGGCCTTCGCCGCGCAGTCCCGGGAGTACCGCGACAAAGTCCTGCCGCCCAGCGTCCGCCGCCGGCTGGCCGTCGAGGCCGCCGCGACCCTCGGCTGGGAACGCTGGACGGGCTCCGACGGCGACGTCCTCGGCCTCGACCGCTTCGGCGCTTCCGCTCCGTACAGCGACCTGGTCGAGAACCTCGGCATCAATGCCGCGGCGATCGCGGCACGCGCGCGGCAACTGCTCTAGGAAGGTCGCCGGCCTCCGGCCGGCGGCGGATCAAACCGGTCCTCACCGCTTCGCGGCGATGCCCGGAGCGGGTCAGAAGACCCGCGCACCCAGAGCGCTGCCGTACCCGCTCCGCTTCCGCTGGGTGCGCGGGTCTTCTGACCCGCTGCCGCCGGAGGCGGCCTCGAATCGCGCCGGCCGCAGGCCGGCTCCGCACTGCGCCGCCACGGCATGGTGCCGTAGGTCAAGCACGTGGGTAAAAGAACCGCATCTTTCCCCGCATGCAACAACTTTCTGCCGGTATCAACTACTCCGGCAGGCTGAAGGCGATGTACTCGCCTCCGGAAGGCCCGCCCGTACGCCCGCCGCCGGCGGCGATCACGACGTACTGCTTGCCGTCGACGCTGTAGACGGCCGGGGTCGCGTAGCCCGCTGCGGACAGCTTCGCCTCCCAGAGGATCTCGCCGTTCCGCGTGTCGTAGGCGCGGAACATCTCGTCGGGCGTCGCGCCGATGAAGATGAGGCCTGACGCCGTGACCACCGGGCCGCCGTAGTTGACCGCGCCGAAGCCGAGGCCGGGGTGCGAGGGATAGTCGCCGAAGGGCACCTTCCAGGCGATCTCGCCGGTCGCGAGATCGATCGAGTTGAGCGTTCCCCAGGGCGGCGAGTTGCCGGGCAGGTTCTCGTGGTCGCGGAGGTAGACGTAGCCGCCGAGCGCGTAGGCGAGTTCGCCCCTGGGCTCGTCCTCTTCGGGCTCCGGCGACAGGATGTACGCCTCGATCGCGCCCAGTTCGATCCGGTTCAGGTGCGCGAAGCCCTCCATCCGGCCGCTGCCTTCGCGGATGATCCGGCGCATCTCGCCGCGGGACAGGCGGTCGCCGACGCCGAGCAGGGGGCCGCCCATGTCGGTGCCTTCGAGCTTCAGGCCGTGGCAGCGTCCGCAGTGAAGCGCGTACGTGCCGTAGCGGCTGAAGCCGACGGGAACTTCGGTGAGGTTGAGGATGCCGGCGACGTCGTTCGCGTTGACGATCAGGTGGTTGTTGCCCGGGTCGAACGCCGAGCCGCCCCACTCGCCGCCGCCGTCGTACCAGGGCGTGAAGAGGACGGTGCCGACCTTCGGCGGCGCCCAGGGCCGCAGATCCCAGTCCTTGATCCGCTCCTCGACGAACGCCCGCGCTTCCGGAGTGCGGTTCGTGATCTCGAAGTCCTGGCGGCTGATGACGACGGCGGACATCGGCTGGGTCGGCGCCGTCACCTCGCCCGGCAGGGTGCTCGGAATCGGCGTCTCGATCTCGTGGATGTCGTACATCGACTCGCCGGTCTCCCGGTCGAACACGTAGAGCTGCCCCGTCTTCGTCGTGATCGCGACCGCGTCGATCGTGCGGCCGTCGCGCTCGAGCTGGACCAGGGTCGGCGGCGACGGGTTGTCCTTGTCCCAGAGGTCGTGGCGGACGACCTGGAAGTGCCACTTCAGTTCGCCGGTCCGCGCGTCCACGGCGACCAGGGAGTCGGAGAAGAGGTTGTCGCCGAGACGGCTCGCGCCGTAGAAGTCGGGGGTGGCCGACCCGGTCGGCGCGAACACGATGCCGCGCTCCTCGTCGAGCGCCATGCCGGTCCAGACGTTGGCGCCGCCCGCGCGCTCGAGCGAGCCTTCGGCCCAGGTCTCGGAGCCGGTGTCGCCGGGCTTCGGAATCGTGTCGAACTGCCAGACCAGGCTGCCGTCGACCGCGCTGAAGGCCCGGATCGAACCGGGATACGCGTTCGCGTCCTCGTTCGTCGAGAAGCCGAGGATCAGCTTGTCTTCGAAGACGAGTCCGGCCACGGTGACGAAGATGACGCCGGCCCGGTCGACGTCCGGCGTCAGGTCGAGGACGCCGCCGTCGCCGAAGCCCTCGACCAGGCTGCCGTCGGCGGCGTCGAGCGCGAGCAGGTCCTTGCCGTGGGTGTAGAAGAGCCGCCGCTCGGAGCCGTTCTCCCACCACATGAGGCCGCGCTGGGCGTTGCCGGGAAGCTCCAGATCGCTGCGCCAGATCTCCTCGCCGGTGGCGGCGTCGAGCGCGAAGGCGTCGAGATGGGGCGAGAGGGCGTAGAGCACTCCGTCGACGACCAGGGGGCTCGTGTACATCGTGGCGCCGGGACCCCGCGGTTCGCCGGCGTCGTAGACCCAGGCGACCTCGAGCTGGCTCACGTTGTCCCGGTCGATCTCGGTCAGCGGGCTGTAGTGCCGGCGTCCGGAGTCGCCCAGGTACACGGGCCAGTCCTCGTCGGTCGGGCCGCAGGCGGTGAGGAGGAGCACCGCCGCGACGGCGACGGTCAGGTTCGAGGCGCTGGCGGATCGCATGGCGAGCAATCGTACTTGCTTGCGGAGGGTCGATCCCCGCCCGGGGCGCGTGTATCCTGAACGGAAGAAACTCGAACGCAGTTCGAAGGGGGATGCCCGATGAAGAGACTGAGCCTCGTCTTCTCGACCTTCCTGCTGGCGACGGCGGCCGCCGGCGAGGATCCGCCCAACATCGTCCTCCTCTTCGCCGACGACCTCGGCTACGGCGCGATCTCGGCCTACGGCGGGGCCGGCATCCCGACTCCGCACATCGACTCGCTCGGCGAGGACGGCGTGCGCTTCGTCTCCGGCTACATGACCGCGCCGGTCTGCAACCCGTCGCGCAACGGACTGATCACCGGCCGCTACCAGCAGCGCTGGGGCAAGGAGCTGAACTCCCAGACCGTGCCGCCGATCGGCGCCGCCCGCGGAACGCTCGGCGTTCACCACCGCACGATCGCCGATGCGCTGAAGACGGCCGGCTACAGCAGCGCGGCGATCGGGAAGTGGCAGCTCGGGATGCGGCGGCTGCTGCATCCGCTCGACCGGGGCTTCGACTACTTCTACGGCATGCCCTCCGGCATGAACTACGTGGATCCGAGCTGGCCTGACGCGCACGCACTCGAGATGAAGCCGGTCACCCGGGGGAATCCGGACCGCATCGTCGCCATGTTCAGGGGCCGCGAGGAGGACGAGCTGAAGGAGTACCAGACCACCCAGCTCGCCCGCGAGGGAACGGAATTCATCGACCGCAACAGGGACAGGCCCTTCTTCCTCTACCTCGCCTTCTACGCGGTCCATGCCCCGATGCAGGTGATGGACGAGCACTACCAGCGCTTTCCCGACTTCGACGACCCGTACCGGCGCGTCTACGCGGGCATGGTCAGCGCTCTCGACGACGCCGTCGGCATGGTCCTCGCGAAGCTCGAGGAGCACGGTCTCGCCGACAACACCCTGGTCATCTTCACTTCCGACAACGGCGCGATGAGCACCCAGGACACCGAGCGGATCCACAACAGCCCGCTGATCGGCCACAAGCGGAACCTCTACGAGGGCGGCATCCGCGTGCCGTTTCTCATGCGCTTCCCCGGCCGCATCCCGGCGGGCACCGTCTACGAGCACCCGGTCAGCTCCCTCGACCTCTTCGCCACCTCGGCGAGCCTGGCGGGGGTGCCCGACGCGGAGAGCTACCGTCTCGACGGCGTCGACCTCATTCCCTACCTGTCAGGCGAGACGGAGGGTGCGCCGCACGACTACCTGTTCTGGCGCTCGGGGCCGAACGCCGCGGTCCGTCACGGTTCCTGGAAGCTGCTGATGGCGGGCGACCGGGTGCGCCTGTATGACGTCGATGAGGATCCCGGCGAGTCCGAAGACCTCTCCGCGGCCAACCCGGAGGTCATCGCGAAGATGAAGGAGGTTTTCGCCCGCTGGAGCGAAGAGATGGAGAACGGCCGGGTCTCACCGCCGTCGCGGCGCGCGACGACGGACTACAACGGCGACACGATCGAGTGGCACATCTGACGCGGCTGCGCAGAGAAGAAATCCGTTTCCATTTGCACAGGCGAGCCGTTCCACATGGTGGGGCGCCCTTCTACGGATCGGCGCCGGCGCGCTTTCCGCGCTGAACCTGGCCCCAGCGTTCCAGGCGAAGATGGGTCGCCTCTCCGGTATCGGGATCGACCTCGAAGATCGCCATCTGCTCCTGGTCCCGGGTGCCGGCGAAGCGGTGCTCGCCGATCGGCACGGTCTCCCGGCCCGCGATCAGGAGCACGCCGTCCTTGACCGTGGCGGGTAGCGGGCTGCGGCCGAAGTCGTAGATGCCGGCGTAGCGCTCGAGCTCGTCCTGTTCCAGCGCGACCGGGGCGTGGTCAGGCTCCGGCACGCCGAGCACGGCGCGTGCGATCCGGGCCTGCAGGGGCCCGGGCTCGGCGGATGTGCTGTTGGCGAGCACGGCGACGATCAGATCGTCGTCCGGGTACCAGGCGAGCTGGCTCAGGAAACCGTTGATGCCGCCGGCGTGTTCGATCAGGCGGTGGCCGGCCATCTCGCCGACGAACAGGCCGAGGCCGTAGCCGATCTCGTCGCCGCCGGGCAAGCGTCGCCGGGTCGTCATCGCCTCGAGCCCCTCCGGCCCGACGACGTCGCCGGCGCCGAGCGCCACCGTCCAGCGCACCAGGTCCAGGACGCTGGAGCCGAGCGCTCCGGCGGCGAACGGCAGGTGCATGGACAGCGGTTCGTCGTTCAGCAGGACGCCGTCCTCGACCCGGTAGCCCTCGGCGCGGTCGGGCACGATCGGGTCGTTGTAGAGGTAGTGCGACTCCCGCATCCCGAGCGGCCGGAAGAACGTCTCCTCGAGGTACTCCGCGTACGACTTGCCGCTTGCCTTCTCGACCAGCAGGCCGGCCAGGTAATAGCCGGAGTTGTTGTACTGGTAGCGGTCCCCCGGCTCGAACTCGTAGGGCTCGGCCGAGAACAGCTCGATCATCTGCTCGTGGGAGAGGTCGAGCCGGCCCTGCTCCCAGAACGCCGGCATCTCGGTGTAGCCCTTGATGCCGCTCGTGTGGTCGAGCAACTGCCCTACCGTGATGTGGAACTCGCCGACCGGGTAGTCGGGGAAGTACTTCGTCATCGGCTCGTCCAGGGCGACGCTGCCCTCCTCGACCAGCTTCATCACCGCCGCCGCCGTGAACTGCTTGGTGACCGACCCGATCCGGTAGACGGTGTGCTCGGTCGCCGGCACACGGTTCTCGACGTCGGCCAGGCCGTAGCCGCGGGCCAGGATCAGCTCGCCGCGGTGCTGGACCGCGATCGAGATGCCGGGCGTCTTCGTGGCCTCCATCGATTCCGTGACCAGGTCATCGATTCGCTCGAGCAGGGCGCCGCGGTCGTCGCCGGCGGCCGCCGCCGGCACTGACAGCGATGTGAGAGCGACGAGAAAGACGAGCCATGCAGTCGATCGGTTTCGCATGGTGTCGATCCTAAGGCGCGCTACCCTGTGGAGATGCCCATGTCAAAGCCTCGAACGATCTTCCCGAAGCTCTCAGCCGCGGCCGCGATCCTGAGTCTCACGGTTCTCGGCTGTACCGACACGTCGTTGTCGGTCAACGACTACGCCGAGGCCCCCGCGCCGGCGTCGCGCACGGAGAGCTACAACGAGCAGCGCAACGTCTACTTCGGCGATGTCCACGTTCACACCCGGTACTCGTTCGACGCCTACCTGCTCGGCGCCGAGGTCTCGCCCGATGGGAGCTACCGCTTCGCCAAGGGCGAGGCGATCGAGAACACCTTCGGCGACGAGATGAAGCTCCGCGAGCCGCTGGACTTCCTCGCCGTCTCGGACCACGGGTTCTTCCTGGGAGTCGTGCCTCTGTGGGCCGACCCCTCGACTCGCGTGGGTCAGGTTCCCGGCGCGGAGGCGTTTCACGGCGTGAACGAGGGGGACAACCTGCATCCGTACTCGGTGCAGATGCGCTCGGTCCTGTTCCGGCAGCGCTTCGGAAGCCAGATGCGCACCGAGGGCGGCTTCCTGAGGCGGCAGCGGGCACGGATGGCCAACCACCCGCAGGTGCAGTACGCCTCCTTCGACGACGAGGGCCACCGCACGGCCTGGGAGGACTCGATCCTCGCCGCGGAACGCCACAACGACCCGGGCAACTTCACGACGTTCATCGCCTACGAGTGGACCTCGTCGACGCCGGCGCCCGAGTCGGCGGCGTACCACCGCAACGTCATCTTCGCGGGGTCGGAGGCGCCCGCCCGGCCGTTCACGCGGATCGACTCGCACGAGCCCGAGCAGCTCTGGAACTGGATGGACCGGCTGCGCGAACAGGGTGTCGACAGCCTGGCGATCCCGCACAACTCGAACCAGTCCCACGGCCAGGTGTTCCGGCTCAAGTACTCGGACGGCCGCGCGGTCGACAACGCTTTCGCCGAGCAGCGGATGCGCAACGAGCCGCTGGTCGAACTGACCCAGGTCAAGGGCACGTCGGAGACCCACCCCCGGCTCTCGCCGGACGACGAATGGGCCGACTTCGAGATCCTGAACACCCGCAAGGGCAAGATCAGCGCCCACAGCGATCCGAGCGGGAGCTACGCGCGGCAGGCCCTGGTCAGCGGCCTCGCGCTGGAGCAGGAGGGTCGCGGCAACCCGTTCAAGATCGGCTTCATCGGCTCGAGCGACACCCACAACGGGGCGCCCTCATTCGACGAGTCGAACACCTTCGGGTCGTCGCCGGTCTCGGGGACCGCCGAGAACCGCGGCTCCGTGCCGGTCTCCCGGGCGCGGCTGGACTACATCGCCGACCTGCCGCCCGCCGAGCAGGCGTTCGGCGACGTGGTCGACGACATGCTGGGTCCCTACTTCGGCATGCGGCGAGCGCAGTTCTCGGCCTCCGGCCTGGCCGCCGTCTGGGCCGAGGAGAACACCCGGGACGCCATCTTCCAGTCGCTGCGCCGAAAGGAGGCCTACGCCACGTCCGGTACCCGCATCCGGTTGCGCTTCTTCGGCGGCTTCGATTACGACAGCCTCGATCCGGCGAGTCCGGACCTGATCGCACAGGCCTACGCCGGCGGCGTGCCGATGGGCGGCGACCTGGTCGCCGACAGCGACGCGGCCCCCCGCTTCCTGGTCTGGGCCCAGCGGGACCGGCTCAGCGCGCCGCTCCAGCGCCTCCAGGTCGTCAAGGGCTGGTACGACAGCGGCTACCGCAAGGAGATCCGCGAGGAGGTCTACGACGTGGCCTGCGCCGATGGCGGAGCGGTCGATCCGGAGACCCGTCGCTGTCCGGAAAACGGGGCGACCGTCGATCTCTCGGACTGCTCCTTCAGCGAAGACCTGGGCGCCGGCGAGCTCGCCACGGTCTGGGAGGACCCGGACTTCGACCCGGGCACCGACGCCGTCTACTACGTGCGGGTGCTCGAGAACCCGACCTGCCGCTGGACCACCTGGGACGCGCTGCGGGCGGGTGTCGAACCGCGCGGCGGCGTCCCGGCGACGATCCAGGAACGCGCCTGGTCGTCGCCGATCTGGTACTACGCGCCGCGGTAGGGATCGGCCCTGGTGGGCCGTGAGGGGATCGAACCCCCGACCCTTGGATTAAAAGTCCACTGCTCTACCAACTGAGCTAACGGCCCGGCGCAGTATACGCGCGGGGAGAGTGCGGATTCGCACGAGGCTGTCGGTGCGCCGGCCCTCTGGCCGGCATCCGCCGCAGGCGGAATCGGCTTGCCTACTCGCCGACCGCCGAACGCACGGTCGACAACCGCTCCCCCAGCCACCCCTCGAGCCGTCCTCCACCGCTCACCACCGTTTCCTCCCGCCTCGGACCGGAAGAGATCAGATCCGCGCTCGCCTCGAGTTCCTGTTCCAGGAAGTCGATGTAGTCGAGGGCTTCCCGCGGCAGGTCGCTCCGGTCGAGCACGCCGCGCGTGTCCTGCTTCCAGCCGGGGAAGGTGCGGTAGACGGGCTCGGCGGCCTCCAGCCGGTCGGTGACCGCAGGCAGGTTGCGCACCACCTCGCCGCCGATCCGGTAGGCAACGCAGACCTGGAGTTCTTCCAGTTCGTCGAGCACGTCGATCTTCGTCAGCGCCAGAGAGCGCGCCCCGTTGACCCGGGAGGCGTGCCGCAGGACGACCAGGTCGAGCCAGCCGCAGCGCCGCGGCCGGCCGGTCGTCGTGCCGAACTCGTGTCCGCGGTCCCGGAGGTGGAGGCCGACGCCGTCCACGAGCTCGGTGGGCATCGGCCCCTCGCCGACCCGGGTGGTGTAGGCCTTCACCACGCCGATCGCGCCGTCGATCGCCGTCGGCGGTACGCCGCTGCCGACGGCCGCGCCGCCGGTCGTCGAGTTCGAGCTCGTCACGTAGGGATAGGTCCCGTGGTCGACGTCGAGGAGGGCGCCCTGGGCGCCCTCGAAGAGCACGGTGCCGCCCTTCCGGATCAGACCGTCCAGCTCGACGGACAGGTCGCAGAGGTAGGGAGCGAGGCGCTCGGCCCAGCGGCTGAAGTCCGCCGCCACGGCTTCGGGGTTCAGTTCTGCGCCTTCGGCGGCGGAGCGCTCGAAGTCCGCCACCCGCACGATCTGGCGCTTCGTCATCGCCTCGCCGCCGGCGACGAGCTCGGCCAGGCGGATGCCGGTGCGGCCGATCTTGCTCTCGTACGCGGGGCCGATGCCCTTGGCGGTCGTGCCGATCCGGTCCGCGCCACGCGCCTCCTCGCGCACCCGGTCGAGGGCGACGTGGACCGGTGTCAGGGCATGGGCGCGGTCGGAGATCCTGAGCCGCCCGGCGGGTCGAACCCCGCGCTGCTCCAGTTGATCGACCTCGGCCAGGAAGGCGTCCGGGTCGATCACCATGCCGTTGCCGAGGTAGCAGGCCACGCCTTCGTGCAGGATGCCGGAGGGGATCAGGTGCAGGGCGAAGTGCTCGTCGCCCTCGCCGCTGCCGAACTTCACGGTATGGCCGGCGTTGTTGCCGCCCTGGAAGCGGACCACGGCATCGAAGGCGGGGCACAGGAGATCGATGATCTTCCCCTTGCCCTCGTCGCCCCACTGCATGCCGACGACGACTACGTTCGCCATGTCCAGTTCCTTCAGGCAACTCGCGGTTCGGCCCGCGTCGCGGCGACGCGGGGAGCGCGACCCTACCAGCGCTGCCGTATCATCCCGGCCCGTGGCCGAACGTGCTGGCGCCGCTGCCTTCGTTCGCGGGTCGCTGGCCGCCTGCGGCCGCGACCTGAGGGCCGGACTGCTGTTCGGCGCGCTGCTGTTCGGCGGCCCGATCTCCCTCGCGCACCTGGTGCACAACCGGACGGACAGCGCGGTTGTGGGAATCGCCGCGCTGCTGCTCTTCGCGGTGCTCTACGGGGTCTGGGCGGGCGCCGCCTTCGGCGGCCTGGGCCTCGTGTGGCGGACGCTCGCCAGGCTCCGCCGCCGGCCGGCCGGGAACCCGGTCGCGCTCGCCGCCTGCCTGTTCAATCTCGTCTTCTTCGAGCTCTTTCTGTTCTATGGCCTGACCTACGGGCAGGTGCCGTGGTTCACGCCCGGCGGCTTCTTGAGCATGGCGCTGTTTCTTGTTGTTGCCTGCACTCTGTCAGGCGCCGCCATCTGGATCGTCACCCGGGTGTTGGCGGCCAGGGTCGCCCGTCTCGCGGCTGCCGGTCGGCTGCCGCGGCTCATGGCCGCGCTCGCGATCGCCCTGGTCGCGGCCCACGTGGCGCTGCCGATCGCGTTCCGGCTCGTTCCGGAACGAGAGGCGGCGTCCTTCGACCCGACGGCGCTGGTCGCCGGCGAAGGGCCGCCGGTGGCCCTGCTCGGCTTCGACGGCGTGGACCCCGACATGCTCGACAAGTTGATCGACGCCGGCGATCTGCCGAACATGGCGGAGTTCGTCCGCGACGGTACGTCGAGCCGCCTCGGGACGATCAGCGACGCGAACTCGGCCGTGATCTGGGCGTCGATCTACACCGGCGAGTCGCCGCGACGCCACGGCGTCCACGACTTCTACCGGATCCGCTTCCCCGGTTCGGGCGCCGGCCTGTTCCCGGTTCACCGGACGAGTTTCAAGGAACTGATCGACCAGGTGGCCCGGGTGCCGGTGATCTCGCGGCGTTTCGTCAACCGGCTCGACCTGCCGTCGCCGCCGATCTGGGAGATCTCGGACCGGGCCGGCCTGCCGACGGTCGTCGTCGACGGCTACTTCTACTCGTTCCCGGCGCAGGAGATGCTCGAGCCGTCGAGCCGGATGCTCGGCTACGGTCTGAACGACGCGCTGGCCGCCTCCGGCGGCGCGGGCGCGACGCTCGACGGGTTCGCCCAGCCGCCCGACGTGCCTCAGGAGGTCCTGGATGCGGCCGCCGGCCGGCCGGACCTCGACTGGCAGCACCGGGCCGTGCTCGCCCTCCTGGAGCACCGCGCCGGGCAGGGCCTGCCGGCACCGCGCTTCCTCAACCTCAACACCCATGAACCGGACACTGTCTCTCACCAGCGCTGGCGCTGGGCCGAGCCGGAGCTGTTCCCGTTCGTCTCCCGGGCGGGGATCGAGGAGCACGGCGAGGCCGTGGCCGACGTCTACCGGCGGATCGACGGCCTCGTCGGCGAGTTGCGGCAAGCCCTGGGGCCGGAGACCGTCTTCGTCATCGTCTCGGACCACGGCCAGTCGCCGACCTTCGTCCACCGCCTGTACACCCAGCACCGGCACGGCCCGGACGGAGTCCTGCTGCTGTACGGCCCCGGCATCCGCCGCGGCCACCGGTTGGAGAGCAGCCACGTGTTCGACGTCTTCCCGACCGTGCTGGCGCTGCTTGGTCTGCCACTGCCGGACGATGCCGAGGGCCGGGTGCTGGAAGGCGCGTTTGAAACACTGCCGGATCCGGCCTCGGCCCGCCGGGTTGCGACCTACCGCGACGCCTGGCAGCCCGTCGACACAGTCGGCGGCACGGACGTCGAGCGGACCCGGCAGGAGATCGAGCGCCTGAAGGCGATGGGATACCTGTAGAGAATAGGCCCATGTCCACCGTCCGGCAGGCTCTCGCCGCCCTCGACCGCGACGCCGCGGGCCGGTCGATGATGGATCTCGCCGCCGAGCTCTACCCGATCCCCCGGAGCCTCACGGGGGACGGCGTGCGCGCCACGCTCGAACGGATTAGCCGGCGGATCCCGCTCGACGTCCACGAGCTTCCCACTGGCACGCCGGTTCTCGACTGGACCGTGCCGCGGGAGTGGAACCCCCGGGAGGCGTGGATCCGCGATCCCTCGGGCCGAAAGGTCGTCGACTTCGCCGACCACAACCTCCACCTGGTCGGCTACAGCGCGCCGGTACACCGCAAGGTGACGCTCGACGAACTGCGGCCGCATCTCCACAGCCTGCCGGAACAGCCGGACCTGATCCCCTATCGCACCTCGTACTACGAGGAGACCTGGGGCTTCTGCCTGCCCCATCGCCTCCTCGAGTCGCTGGTGGAGGGCCAGTACGAGGTCTTCATCGATGCCTCGCTCGAGGACGGCTCGATGACCTGGGGCGAGTGCCTGCTGCCCGGCGCGACCGCCGAAGAGGTCCTCATCTCGAGCCACGTCTGCCACCCCCAGCTCGCCAACGACAACCTGTCCGGAATCGCGGTCGCGGTCCATCTGGCCGAGGCCCTCGCCCGGGTTCCCGAGCGCCGCTACAGCTACCGCTTCCTGTTCGCCCCGGGCAGCATCGGCGCGATCGCCTGGCTGGCCCGCAACCGCGACCGCCTGGACGCCTTCCGCCACGGCCTGATCGCCGCCAACCTGAGCGACGCGGGCGCCTTCCACTACAAGAAGAGCCGCCACGGCGACCGCGAGATCGACCGCGCCGTGGCCGCCGCCCTGGCCAGTCTCGGCGAGGACCTCGTCACCGAGGACTTCTTCCCCTTCGGCTACGACGAGCGCCAGTACTGCTCACCGGGCTTCGACCTGCCCGTCGGCGTCCTCACCCGCACTCCCTGGGGCCGCTACCCCGAGTACCACACCTCCGCGGACGACCTGGACTTCATCAGCGCGGAAGCCCTCGCCGGCTCGCTTGCCGCCTACCTGGCGACCGCTGCCGTGCTGGAGGAAGGACCGGGTGCGCGGGCACGCCCGCCGGCCGCGGCCGAAGCCGGCCACGGAAGCGCCGTCCGCAGCGGCCCGGACGTCCGCTCATCCCAGGCCCGGTCCGGGCGCACAGGCGGCGGTCGCCGTTACCGCAACCTCCAGCCCTTCGGCGAACCCCAGCTCGGCCGCCGCGGCCTCTACGGCGGCCTCGGCGGCGCCGGCCGCAGGGACTTCGAGATCGCCATGCTCTGGGTGCTCAACCAGAGCGACGGCGAGCACTCCCTGGACGACATCGCGGAGCGCTCGGGGTTGCCGCCGGGCGTCGTCGGCGAGGCCGCGGAGGCGCTTCGGGAGGCAGGGCTGTTGGAGGAAGTGGAGTAAGAGGAGGCGGAAGGTCCAGCAGCCGGCGCTTTGCGCCGGATGCCGGCGAGGGCGCCGGCGCACCCAGTGCGTGGCCACGCCGACGGACTGCTATGGCGCCTCCACGCGGATCGGCAGCCGGAGCGGTACGCCGCCGCGCTGCTCGAACCAGGCGACCTGCTCGTAGACGAGGTCGATCTCCAGGGTGTAGTCGCCCGGCTCGTCCGGTGCCCGGACCCGCAGCATCACCGTCTCGAAGCCGCCGGGCGCCAGCTCCGGCAGCAGGCTGCGCCGGCCTTCCGGGGCGATCCGGGGGCCGGGCTCCTCGCCCTCGCCGGTCGCGATCCCCTGCCGCCAGCGGGACGCGAGGTTGACCCCGACGTAACCCTGGCGCCGCCAGGTCACCTGGGACTCGTTCGTCACGCCGACCGGGAGTTCGACCTCCGCCCCCGCGGGAAGCGCGGCCGGCATCAGGCCGACGGTGCCGATCCGGGCCGCGAAGACCTCCGCGTTCATGTGCTCCTCGCTGGCGAGGAACCGCAGCTCGGCACCGAGGTAGAAGGTCTCTTCGGTCTCGCGGTTCCAGGCGTAGACGGCGCACGGCGCGGGCGGCCGCACCCTGGTCCAGACGGTGGGCGCGCCGCGGGTGGTCTCGACGCGCAGGCGGTGGACGTAGCTCCGGTGGCCGTCGCGCCTCCTCGTCCTGTGCGGCCTCGTGGACCGCAGGGTCACCCGCTGGCGCCGTCCGGCCTCGGCGAAGTCCACGTCGACCGCCGGACCGCCGTCGAGGCGCAGGCGCACACGGTTCGGCGCCACGGGAGAAGTGACGAAGAGCGTCAGGCTGTCGTACCGGTGCCGGGACTCGAGGAACAGTTCGCTCGGACCGCGGGCGGCGATCCACCAGGCACCGCCGCGTTCCAGCAGCCGGTCGGCACGGCCCAGGATCCGCGTGCCCGCGATGCTCCTCCGCTCGTAGCCGGGCACGTTGCGCAGCGAGAACTCGAACGGCAGGTAGCGCAGCGGCGCGTTGCGGGTGTGCGCCTGCAGCGTCGGCGCGGGCACGGTGACGCCGAAGGGCGCGAGCACCATCGCGCCGGTGAACAGGCCGGCGGCGAGCCCCCCGGCCGGCAACGTCCAGGGCGGGATCCGGCCGGGCACGAGAAACAGGAAGGCCGGCATCACGCTGACGAAGTAGCGGTTGCCGACGAAGCCGCCGCCGCCCTGCCAGTTCCAGCCGATGAAGAGCAGGAAGTAGCCGGCGACCGCGGCCAGCCCGAGGACCAGCAGCCAGCGGTCCCGGTCCCGGCGGCCGCCGAACAGGAACAGGCCGAAGGCGAGAGCCGCGAACGGGTGGTAGGGCAGCAGGCCGGCATGGCGGCCGACCAGGAAGTAGCCGGCGTTCTCGACGACTTCGCCGAACGACTGGCGGGGAATGCGAAAGAGCCAGGAGAACGTGTTGCCGGTCGGCGATTCGGGGATGCTGACCGCGGCCGCCGCTTCGCCGGTGGTCGGGGCCTGGCCTTCGGCGACCCGGCGCGCCTCGACGATCTCCGCCGGCCAGCCGCCTGGCTCGCAGACGCGGACCGCCGCCCGCACGTCGGAGCCCAGGTAGGGCAGCAACTGGCCGGTCCAGCCGAGCGACATCGCGGAGAGCAGCGCCAGCGTGGCCGCGAAGCCGGCGATCCAGAGGGCGGCCGTCCGCCACTGCCGCCGCAGCAGGAAGGCGCCGGCCAGCGGCAGCGCGATCGCGGCGAACATCGGCTTGTTGTACGCCGGCAGCGCCAGCAGCACGCCGGAGAGGGCCGTCAACCACCAGGCGCGCCGGCGGTTCTCGAAGCCCCAGTAGAGGGCGCCGAAGACGCCGAACATGTTGAACACCTCGGGCTGGAGCCAGAACACGTAGCGCGAACAGGCCGAGAGCAGCAGCAGGCCGCAGGCGAAGGCGGCGGCGACCGCGGGCGAGGCCCGCCGCGCCAGGAACATCGCCGCCAGCCACAGCATGGCGACGAAGAGCGCCATGTTGAGGAACAGCAGCCCGTTCGCTCCCCACAGGGCGGCGAAGGGCGCTCCGAACAGCGGGTAGGCCAGCGGCTTGCCGTAGTGGACGGTCTGCCAGCCGTCCGAAGTCATCAGGATCAGGTTGCCGGTCGAAGTGAACGGGAACTCCTCGAGCAGCCGGTCGCCGTCCGCCGGCTCGTAGCTCAGGTCGAGGTCGTGGGCGAGGCTGAGCGCCATCAGGTAGTAGGCGGGCTCGTCCGCCTTGAGCGTCGCCGGTTGACCGGGTTTGCCGATCGTCAGCGGCACCGCCAGCAGGAAGAGGCTCAGGGCCGCCAGCGTCACGACCGCCGGGCGGCTCGCGAACAGTCCTTCGCGGTCCTGGAGCCGGGCCTGGAAGCGCGCGGACAGTGCCCGGATCGTGCTCCTCACGGTCGTACCCCGGCGGGCCGTCCGGGTTCCGCGCGCCAGCCGGACGTGCCCGGCCAGAGCGCGCGCGGGAGACCCGACGTGGAGTCGCGGTCGAGAACGGGCGTCGCCGAAGTCGACGTCGCCGCCTCGAAGCGCAGCGTCGCCGCCGGCCCGGCCGCGGTCCAGGTCCGGGTCGCGCCTTCGAGGTAGAGCAGCGTGTCGTCGTCGCCGGCCCACTCGGGGTAGAGGGAATCGGGTGGACCCGCCCAGTCCTCGTCGCTCCAGCGTCCGTCTTCGAAGCGCGCCGTCCGCAACCGGTAGACCCGGCCGTCATAGCGGCTCCAGGCGACCGCGGCGCCCTCCCGGGTGACGAGGAGCCGCGGCGTGATGTCGGGGACGCGGTTGTCGGCCGAGACGCGGCCGCCGACCCAGTTTCCGTCCGGCTGCCGGTGCCGCCAGACGAGCTCGTCGTCCTCGCCGTCGAAGGCGCACCAGACGAGCAGCCAGGAACCGTCGGCGAGCACCGCGGCGTCGAGAGCGGTCTGGGAACCGGGGCCATCCGCGACCAGCCGGACGGGAGCCTCGAACGCGCCGCCGCCCCAGGGCGCCAGCCAGACCTCCTGGGCGCGCGGACGGCTCGCTTCGAGCCAGGCAAGGCCGTGCAGGGGCTCGGGGCCGTCCGACGCGAGCCACCGGGCCGAGGCGAGCCGGTTTCCCGGGCTCGCCCGTTCCGGCGCCGGCAGAGCGGTCACTTCCGTCCCGCGTCCGGCGTACAGCAGGAAGCCCGGCCCGTCCGCGCCGCGGGCGTGGCCGGCGACCGCCCACTCGACGCCGCCGTCGGGTTGCGGGTCGAGCAGAACGAGGTCGTCGTAGCGAGCGGCGCCCATCGCTCCGGCCGCGGGCAACTCCACGGAACGCTCGGTCCCCAGCCACAGGACAGGCGGTTCGGCGGTCGCCTGCAGATGCGCCCAGGCCGATCCGCGGTAGGCGGTGAGCCCGTCTGCGGCGATTCCCGGGGGGAACGCGCCGGCCAAGGCGAGGATCGTCAGCGTCAGGCGAAGCGACCTCGGCATCAACCGCAGCTTACCGGCCGGTAAGCTCCGCGCGTGTCGAGGTTTGCCGATCGGGTCGCGGTCGTGGCCGGGGCCACCGGCGCGATCGGCGGAGCGATCGCCCGGTCGCTCGCCGGGGAAGGGGCGTCCCTGCTGCTCCTGGGCCGGGACGGGGCGCGGCTGCGGGAGATCGGGGCGGAGCTGGACGAAGGCGCCGCGGCCGTTCGGACCGTCGCCGGAGACCTCACCGGGCAGCCGCCGGTCGAGGCGGCCGGCGCGGCCGTGGAGTCGCTGGGCGACGGCGTCGACCTCCTCGTCCACGCCGCCGGCGCTTTCCGCGCGGGCTCCGTCGAGTCGGCGCCGATCGAGGACCTCGATCTCCAGTTCGCCGTCAACGTCCGCGCTCCGTACCTTCTGACCCGGCGACTGTTGCCGGCGCTCCGTGCCCACCGTGGCCTGGTCGTCTTCGTCAACTCGACGGCGGGTCTCGGGGCCGGCGCCGGCAGCGCCGCCTACGCCGCGAGCAAGCACGCGCTGCGCGCGGTCGCCGACGGCCTGCGCGCCGAAGTGAACGCCGACGGCGTCCGGGTGCTCAGCGTCTACCCCGGCAGGACCCGCGGCCGGATGCAGCGGGAGGTCTGCCGCGGTCTCGGCCAGCGCTACGACGAGGAGCGCTTCCTCGACCCCGCGGACGTGGCGACCGCGATCGTCGACGCGGCCGCGCTGCCGCCGTCGGCCGAGGTCTACGACCTGCGGCTCCGGCCCGCGAGCAAGCCGCGGCTGTAGCGCCAGTCTTTTGACTACTCGCCTGCCAGCTACTCGCCGTCCGGCGCCGGCTTGCGCGACGTCACGACGTAGCCCAGGGCGCGAAGCCGTTCCATCTCTTCCGGGCTGATCTCGGGCTCGCCGCGTTCGGCGAGCCGGGCGGCC
Source organism: Candidatus Multivorans sp. (assembly GCA_965220845.1). Classification (GTDB taxonomy): domain Bacteria; phylum Acidobacteriota; class Thermoanaerobaculia; order Multivoradales; family Multivoraceae; genus Multivorans. Next base: position 1,468,597 of record CBDCRA010000004.1, on the reverse strand, counting down.
AGGTCGGAACCGTTCTCCGCCTGCCAGCGCTCCTGCAGTCGGCGCGCGAAGTCGTCTTCCGCGGCGCCCGGCTCGACCGTGCCGTCGGCGCCCCAGTCGAAGGCCTGGAGCCCGGGCCGCGTGCCGGCCGCCCCCATCAGCGGCGGCGCGTTCTCGAACTCCCGTTCGAGGCGAGCCGTCAGTTCCTCCGGCGCTTCCGGCAGCGGCGACGGCGGCTCAGCGCCCGAGAGCGCCAGCATCGCGTCGTAGTAGCGCTCCTCGGCGGGCGCGAAACGGCTGGTCCACATGAGCTGGCGATCGCCCTCGACCAGGGACATCCGGTTCACGCCGTTGCCCAGGTAGAGCTCGGACAACGCTCCGTCCGCGCTGGGTTCGAACAGGCTGGGCGGACTGCCGGGCGGCGGCGTGCCGCCGGCGGCTTCGATCAGCGTGGAGAACAGGCGGTGGTTGGCCACGGTCGCGCCGGGGTCGATGGCGCGGGGCCAGGCCGCGGGCAGCTTGACGATCAGCGGCACCTCGATCAGCACGCGGTGCAGGTTGTTGCCGTGCAGAACCTGGCCGTTCTCGCCGAACTCCTCCCCGTGGTCGGAGGTCACGGCGATCAGGGCTTCCTCGAAGTGTCCGCTGTCGCGCAGCGCGGCCAGCATCTCGCCGACCTGGTTGTCCGCGTGGGCGGCCGTCAGTTGATAGAGCTGCCAGGCCCTTTCCCGCTGATCCGCGTCGAGTGGCCTCTCCGGGTCCGCGAACGGCCGCATGTCGAGCGGCGTGATTCGCTCCGGCAGGTCGTCGCGCGGGGCGTCCAGGCGGTCGAGATAGCGGGCGTGGCGGCGGTAGGGCGCGTGCGGCGGCAGCAGGTGCATCCACACGAACTGCGGACCGCCGTCGAGCGCCGCCAGGACCTCCGTGACCCGTTCCATCCGGCTCACGGGACCGAAGCGGTCGAAGCCGCGGACGTAGCCGAAGGTCTGTGTGAGCCAACTGTTCGACCGGAAGGCCGCGTTCTCGTAGCCGAGCTCACGGAGGATCTCGGGCAGGGTCGCCACGTCGTCGCGCAGGTGGGCGCGGGCGCTGTGCCAACTGCCGTGACGCCAGGGTTGCTGGCCGGTGAACAGCGACGCCATGGACGGCACCGTCCAGCTCGAGGTCGTGATCGCCGTACCGGACCAGTCCGCCTCGGCTGCGAGGCGATCCAGGTTCGGCAGCAGCCCGGTGCCGACCAGGTCGGCGCGCAGCGCGTCGATGGTGATCAGCACGATGGGCCCGCGGTGGACCGGCGGCGCCTCGGCGCAGCCCGTCCACAGGGCCGCAGCGCCGAGCGCTAGCGACAGGTGGACTCCGGCTCGGCGCGGCCTCATGCGGCTACATTATGGCCGCAATCGCGAGGCGGGGATCCCGCGCCGGGCGAAGCGGGAGGCGGTGTTCGGGTTGCCTCAGTTCTTTCGAGCGCGCAGCCGGATGTCGCTGTAGGTCCAGCCCCACTGCGGCGGCTCGATCTCCTCGGTGCCATCGCTGCCCATGACCAGGACGAGTCGATCGGAGGCGGTGAAGGAGAGCGAGTCGACGTTCGCCGTGCCCCGGGAGCAGAACCGCGTCTCCTGACTGTCCGTCACGCAGAGGGAAACCTCCCCGCCGGCGTTGTAGCTGTAGCTCAGCCTGTACGTCTGATTCGGCCTCAACGCCCGCGGCAGGACGAGGCGGGCCTTGTCGGTGTGGGTGACGCCCAGGCCGTGGCGGACGAACAGGTCGCTTCGACGCTGAACCGTGAATCCGAGCAGGTCTCTGTGGCGGTTGATGCCGAGCCAGAAGATCTGGGCCCCTGCCGGGTCGATGCTGGTCGTGCGCAGGTTGAACTCCAGCTCGACGGAGCGATAGCTGCCGGCCTCCAGGCCGGCGCGGAAGATGTACTGGAGGTCCTGCCTTCTCACCGTGTGGCTCGTTCGGTCCGGATTCAGACAGTTCCAGCCGCTGGGGCAACCGGCAGGCGGCGGCGGGTCGGGCGTTTCCGGGTCCGGTGTCACCGGTGGCTCGTCGTATCCGGGCGGCCTCAGGCTCGACACGCCGCTCTGCGACGGCTCCAGCACGGTCAGCCTGTCATTCCTGTCGTCCGAAACGAGCGCCGCCACGTAGAAGCTGTCGCCGCAGTTGGTCGAGATGGTGTAGCGATCGCCAAGCTCCACGCCGACCACCTTGAGCACGTCGGCCACGTAGGTCAGGGACAGGGGCGGGTGTCTCAGGACGCTCGACTCCCGGGCCCAGTAGCCTTCGCGGCTGCGGACCCGGTGCTCGCAGGTGTTGGTCGAATGGGAGAGGTTCAGGATCGCGTAGTCGGAACGATCGTAGGAGTCGCGGCGCAGTCCGGTCACATAGGCCCAGTTGCCGCCGCGGATGAGGCTCTCCGAGTCGACGATCGGGACCTGCTGGCGCAGACCGACCCGGCTGCCGCTCGAGTTCAGGGGCATCAGATACGCCTGGAAGGTGAGCTCGCCGTGGGCCGTCAGCTCGACCATCGCGGGACCGCCGCCGGCGAGCTCGGAGTAGACCATCGTGCGTCCGGCCGGAACGTCGATGCGGGTCGGCGAGGTCGAGCGATGGACGCCGTTGGTTCCCGCGGCGATCGGAAGAACGTCGAAGCTCTGACCGTGGCCGGTCGGGTTGTGAACGCTGAGCAGAACTTCCCTGGCGTCGTCGCTGTCGCCGATCAGGACGTAGGACGTCCCCTGTGCCGAAAGAGCGGCGGGAACTCCGAGCAGGGCCGCCAGAACCAGACCGCAGGTTTGCCTCATCATTCCGTTCTTCTCCTCAAGGGCGCGATCGGCCCCCAGTCCGAGGACAACTGCCAAGGAAAACTGCCAAGGAAGACTGACAGGATGTGCAAACATGCACAATAGCACATAATCCATAAGGAAGGAACCCGTAGGACGGTCCGGACAACGGTCGAACGCGGCCCTTTGTAGGATGGCGACCCTTGGCCGGTAACACCTTCCTCGGGATCTGTGGAATCCACCCGCGGGCGCTCCGGCTCGCCGTTGCGACCACTGTCGCCGCGGTCGTTTGCGGCGCAGGGGCGACGGCGCAGACCCCGACCCGCTGCAAGGCGTTCGGCGACAGCATCACGGCCGGCGTGGGCGACGATCCGGGGCGGGAGGCGCCCGGCTACCCGCCGCGCCTGGAGGAACTGGTTCCCGGGCTCGCCGTCGACAACCGCGGCGTGGGCGCCGAGCGGACGCCGGAGGGGCTCGCGCGCATCGACGGCGTGCTCGCGGAGCCCGGCGACTGCCTGCTGCTGATGGAGGGCACGAACGACATCAGCCGCGGAATCTCGCCGGAGACGACCCTGTTCAACCTGGACCGGATGGCTTCGCTGGCGGCCGAAGCCGGGCGAACGCCGTACCACGCGACATTGATTCCACGCCTGCTGAATGCCCGTTTCGACCCGAACAACGTGGACAACCAGGACCTCGTTCAGGCGATCCGGCGGCTGGCCGCGGAGCGCGGCCGCGGCCTGGTCGATCCGTTCGAGGTGTTCAGTACCAGGCCGCGGCTGTTCCGGGAGTACTACTACGCGGGGGAGGAGGACCCCGTGGGGCACCCGAACGGACCGGGTTACGACCTGCTGGCGGCGGTCTTCGCCGATGTCCTCCTCGGGACGGATACCGTCCCGCCCGTGCCGACCCGGCTCGAACCTGCGCACGGCGCGATTCAGATCCCGGCCGAAGCCGCGGTGGAAGTGGAGGTGACGGATTTCGGCAGCGACATCGTGGAAGGGTCGGCAACGCTCGTGGTCGGGGGCGCGCCGGCGCCGGCGCCTGTCGTGGACGACGATGGACGCCGTCTGCAGTGGAGCTACAAGCCGCCCGTCCCGCTGAGCGGCGTGGTCACGATGACCCTTCGCGCATGGGATCTGAACGGGAACGTCTACAACCGGTCGCTCGGCCGCTTCCAGGTCTTCGGTGCGGTCATTCCGCCGGGCGACGTGGACCGGGACGGACGGGTCACCGGCTCGGATCTGGTCCGTCTGGGCCTGGCGTTCGGCGCCGGCGCGAGTTCGCGTCGCTACGACGCCGACGCCGACCTCGACGGCAGCGGTCAGGTCGACGGCGAGGACCTGGCCGTCCTCGCCGCCAACTTCGGCGCCGGCGTCTGAAAGGCGCTCCGGATGCAGCTCGGCATCCTCGGCCTGCCGAAGGCGGGCAAGACGGCGCTCTTCAACGCGCTGACCGCCTCGCGTCAGGAGACCGCGAAGTTCAAGGCGTCCAGGACGACGAACGTCGGCGTCGCGCACGTCGACGATCCGCGCCTGGAGAGGCTCCGCGAGCTCTACAGCCCGCGGCGCTACGTGCCGGCGCAGGTGCGGTTCGTGGACGTCCCGGGCATCGACCGCGGCCGGGGCGAGACCCTCGACCTGGCCGAGTTGCGGATGATGGACGCCCTCGTTCACGTCGTGCGCGCGTTCGAGGATCTGGAACTCGTCCACCCGGCCGGCGGCGTCGACCCGGCGCGCGACGTCGCCGCGGTCGACCTGGAGCTGATCCTCGCGGACTACGAGCTGGTCGAGCGCCGGCTCGAGCGCCTGGTCCAGGCACAGAAGCGGGGCCTCACCGACCGGGAGAAGCGCGAGCGCGCTCTCCTGTCCGAGCGTGTTCTTCCCGCGCTCGAAGCGGAGACGTCGCTCCGGTCGATGGAGTTCGGCGACGATGAAGAGAAGCAGTTGCGGGGCTACGGACTGCTGTCCCTGAAGCCCATGCTGGTCGTGCTGAACGTCGACGAGGAGGTCGCGGGCGACCGGGACGCGATCGCCGGTCTCGAGTTTCCGCCCGGGGCCGACGGGTTGGCCGTCAGCGCTGCCCTCGAGGAGGAGATCTCGCGCCTCGAGCCGGAGGACCGCGGCGCCTTTCTGGCCGAAGCCGGCCTGGACGAGCCCAGCGCGGTGCGGGTGGTGAGGGCGGGCTACCGCCTCCTGGGGCTGATCTCCTTCTTCACCGTCGGCGAGGACGAGGTGCGTGCCTGGACCATTCGCCGCGGCGACACGGCCGGAACCGCGGCCGGGGCCGTTCACTCGGACATCGAACGCGGCTTCATCCGCGCCGAGGTCGTCGACTGGCGGGAGCTGATCGACGCCGGCTCGCTGGCGGCCTGCCGGGACCGCGGAACCTTGCGCCTGGAGGGCCGGGGCTACCCGGTGCGGGACGGCGAGGTCGTTCACTTCCGGTTCAACGTGTGAGCCGCCGGCGATGAACCGGCGGGGCCCCTTCCAGCTCGACGAACGGAGTCTGGACTTCCCGTCCCCGGAGCTGGCGGACCCGAGCGGCCTGCTGGCGGTGGGCGGCGACCTCGAACCGGAGCGCGTGCTGGCCGCGTACCGGGCGGGCATCTTCCCCTGGCCGCTCCTTGGCGCGGACGGACCCATGCTCTGGTTCTCGCCCGACCCGCGGTTGGTGCTCTACCCGGAGCGGTTCCGGATGTCGCGGAGCCTCCGCAAGGAACTGCGGCAAGGTCGCTTCGAGGTCACGGTCGACACGCGCTTCCGTGACGTCATGACCGCCTGCGCGGAGGACCGTTCGGGCAGGCCGGGCACCTGGATCACGCAGCCTCTGATCGATGCGTTCGATCGCCTGCACCGCAGGGGGTTCGCGCACTCGGTCGAGTGTCTCGAGGACGGCGAGCTGGCCGGCGGCCTCTACGGGGTCGCCGTCGGCGGCGCGTTCTTCGGCGAGTCGATGTTCACGCGGCGTTCGAACGCGTCCAAGGTCGCCCTGGTTCACCTTGTCGACCGTCTGCGGAACTGGGGTTTCGCCTTCATCGACTGCCAGCAGGTCACCGAGCATCTCCTGCGCTTCGGAGCCGAGGAGGTCGCGCGAACGCGCTTCCTGGACGACCTGGCGGCCGCCGTCGAACTACCCGGCCGCCCCGGCTCCTGGCGGAGCTAGCTGGGTGAGCGGGTCTTCCTCGACGAGCTGCGCCAGGCGCCCGAGCACGGCGTCGCCGATCCGGGCGCTCACTTCGGTCTGGAAGACGAGGATCTCGTCCTCCGCGCCGTCGTAGGCCTCGGTCCACAGCACGGTGCCGTCCTTCGCGAGCAGCAGGCGCGCCCACACCCGGAGCGTGCCCTGCTCGCGCTGAACGCGGCCGTCGAGGACGAAGTCGGCATGGACACCGGGCACCGCCGCGAGCACTGCGGCCGCGACCCGTCGAGACCGGGGCCGGGGCTTCGGGGCGGTCGGCGCGGCCCGCGGAGCCGGCAGCCGCGGATCGCCTTTCCGAACTTCCATCACGGGCTGCAGGAATCGATAGCCGATCCGCGGAAGCGTCTCGATGTAGCGGGGAGCCTCCGCGCTGTCCCCGAGCGCCACCCGAATGCGTTTGACGCAGGAATTCATGCTCTGGTCGAACTCGACGTGGATCTCGTCGGGCCAGAGGTGCCGCCGAACCGCCGCGCGCGATACGACGGCGCCGCGACTGGCGATCAGCAGGTGCAGCAGCTTGGCCGGCTGCGGCTGGAGCCGGATCGACTCCCTGTTGCCGTGCAGTTCGAGCGTCTCGGGATCGAACTCGAAGTTGCCGAAACGCAGGCGGCGCGGCTTGCCGCGGGCGGTGACCCGGCGCTTGCCGCGCCTGGGCGCTGCCTCTTGCGACGTGCCGTTACCGCGCTGCATGGGCTGGCTTCTCGACTGCTACGTGGGGCGAACGTTCCCTGCGCCGGGAGGCCGGCCGCCGCGAGCGCGGGACCGGACCCCGAGTTTTCGATAACTCTAAAGGACACTACGTTCGGAGCATTCCGTCCGATGCGTGACGCTTGGCTGACCAGTGTCTGACCGGCGGGGCCCTCCCATTTTGGAGGTGCGTTTGCTCGCCGGGCGCGGCGCGATGACCTGTAAGTTACTGGCGGGGTTGCACTTACGGGCGAACCGTGCTAGGTTTCCGCCGGGCCAAAAAAAGAGGATAGGGACCGCTTCAGGAGTTTCACCCGAATCGACCTCAGCCTCTCACCCCACCGTTCGCATCTCTCAGACCTCTACAGCTTGGCGGGCATGGGTCTTGGAGCGCGAGCGCGCCACCAGCCGGGGACTCACCGAAGCCTGGCCTTTGCCGACCTGACGCCTGCGGGGCACTCCGTCGCTCGACTGGTCGGGTCTCACGACGAAGCCCCCGTAGGGTCTGCCGACGAGGCGCTTCAGTTGCCGGTCGGCCATTCCGTTGCTGCCGGGCAACTTTCCGGCCGTCCGCTTCCCTGAAGCCGCCTTCCCAGTAACGTCTCCGGCAGGCTTTCGCCCTTCGGCGCCGCTCCCGGGAAGACTGTCGGCCACGGGAGCCACTCGATGACTGGAGCTTTTCGGAATCCGGTTTCCCTTTGGCTTGCGCCTCCGGGTCGCCCAACTCCCAGCGGCTCCTGCCGCCGAGCCCGGCGTCCGAGTCTTGACCCTCCTACCTTCGCCCTTGACTGGCGCCCACCACGCGAACGTGACTTTCGCCCTTCTCAGGCTCCGATCCGAAGGTCTCGTCTCAGGACCGGTGGATCAGGATGCGATTCTTGGTCACAGTCCCTATCCGCGAAACAACGTACAGGCCGTATGAAGGGTGTGTCAAGACGGTGTTTTGCTCCGGTGGCGGGGCAGGCGGCTCGGTCCGGCCGTAAGTGTCTTCATTGCCGTTACTTGCCGCTCCCGGAGCCCGGTTGAAGCGTTCTGGAAGGCACTGCGGAATACCTGCGGATTCTCCGAATCCTCCGCACCGGCGGTCTGGAAGGGGGGCCTTGACCGGGTCGCGGACATGGTGCCCAGGGGCGGATTCGAACCACCGACACCCTGATTTTCAGTCAGGTGCTCTACCAACTGAGCTACCTGGGCAGCGTCGCGCGGGCCGCACGATGGAGACGGTTTCTAGCAGCTTGCGCCGTCGAAGCGCAATGGCCGGGGAAGCGGATCCTGCGTGCTACGCTGCGCCGACGCCGATGCTCCCCGTTCGCCGCGCACTGGTTTCGGTCTTCGACAAGACGGGCCTCGAGGATCTTGGATCGGGTCTGGCGAAGCTGGGCGTCGAGATCATCTCGACCGGCGGTACGGCACGGCAGCTCGCGGAAGGCGGCGTGCCGGTGACCGCGGTGTCCGAGATCACCGGCCACCCGGAGATTCTCCACGGCCGGGTCAAGAGCCTGCACCCCCGCATTTTCGGCGGCATCCTCGCCGATCGGCGGCGCTCGGAGCACCGCGACGAACTCGAGCAGCACGAGATCCCCCCGATCGACCTGGTGGCGGTCAACCTCTACCCGTTCGAGGACGCCGCCGAGGCCCCGGACGCGACGGTGGACGGCACGGTGGAGATGATCGACATCGGCGGGCCCAGCATGGTCCGGGCGGCGGCCAAGAACTTCGCCAACGTCGCCGTCGTGGTGGACCCGTCCGACTACCCGGTCGTGCTCGCGGCGCTCGAGAGCGAGGGCGGCCTCTCCGAAGACGTCCGCCGCGGGCTGGCGCTCAAGGCCTTCCGTCACACGCGGAGCTACGACGCGGCGATCGCCGACTGGCTGAGCAACGGCGCCGCTCCTGCGCCCGTTGACGAGGCCGACCATGCGTCCCTGCCCGCGACGGTGCGGATCGAACTCGAGCAGGTCCTCCAGCCCCGCTATGGCGAGAACCCGCACCAGGCGGCCGCGGTCTACCGGCAGGTGGGCGGCGGCGGCGTGTTCGGCGGCTTCCGGCAGCTACAGGGCAAGGAACTCTCGTGGAACAACCTCCTCGACACCGACGCGGCGCGCAAGCTGTCGGCGCTGTTCGACGGTCCGGAGGAAGACCCCGTCGTGGTCATCGTCAAGCACAACAATCCCTGCGGCGTCGGTCGCGGCGCCACGCTCGTCGAGGCCTACGAACGCGCGCTGGCCTGCGATCCGGTGTCCGCGTTCGGTTCGATCATCGCCGTCAACCGGCCGTTCGACGGCGCTCTCGCCGAAGCGATGGCGAAGCTCTTCGTCGAGGTGGTGACGGCGCCTTCCTACGAGCCGGCCGCGCGGGAGCGGCTGGGCAGGAAGAAGAACCTGCGCCTGCTCGAATGCCCCGCCTTCTCGCCCGCCCCCGGCCAGTGGGAGTTGCGAGCCATCGAAGGCGGCTTTCTCGGCCAGCAGATCGACGCCGCGCCGGAAGATCCGGCCGGCTGGAACTGTCCGACGCGCGCTCAGCCGGACGCGGCCCAGCTTCGCGCTCTCGACTTCGCGTGGAAGGTCTGCCGGGCAACCAGGTCGAACGCGATCGTCGTCACCAACGAGCACCAGACGGTGGGCATCGGCGCCGGCCAGATGAGCCGCGTCGACTCCTGCCGGATCGCGCTGGACAAGGCGCAACTGGAAGTCGCCGGAACGGTGGCGGCATCCGACGCCTTCTTTCCCTTCCGCGACGGCGTCGACACCCTGGCTGCCGCCGGCGTGACCGCGATCGCCCAGCCGGGCGGGTCGGTGCGCGACGACGAGATCGTCGCCGCCGCCGACGAGCACGGCATCGCGATGGTGCTCACCGGCCGGCGTCACTTCAAGCACTGATGTCACCGGTCCGGGCTGCGGCGCTGGCGACCGTCGTCGCCTCCGCGGTCGGCTTCGGCGCGGCCGCGGCGCCGGCCGCCGACGACCCGTGGCAGGTCGTGGCCGACTTCCGCCGGGCGCTCGACGGTTCGGGCCCCCTGTCGGCCGGTTTCGTGCAGACCTTCGTGCCCTTCGGCTTCGCGCCCGAGGACGGGGAAACCGAGCGTGGCAGTCTCGCCATCGACCTCCCCGGCTGCCTGCGCTGGGACTACTTCCCGCCGTTCGAGAAGGCGTTTCTGCTCTGCGGACGCACGGTCCACCACTGGAATCCCGGCGAGACGGTCGGCCAGCGCTACGACCTCTCGGAACAGCCCGCGCCCGGCCTCGACTTCTTCCTGCTGACGACCAGTGACCTCAGGGACCGTTACGAGGCGGAGCTGGACACGGCGGAAGGGAACCGCCCGCGCCTCGTCCTGCGGCCGCTCGAGCCGAGCGAGGACGTGGTGGAAGTGCAGGTGGTGATCGACGCCGGGGACCAGCGGTTGCGCGAACTGACCTACTACGACGCCCAGCGCAACGAGAACCGCTTCCAGGTCGGCGACTACCGCTCCGGCGCGCCCCCCGGCCGCTTCCAACCGCCGGCGGGTATCAACTGGGAAGAACCGTAGGTTCCGCTACTGGGTGCGCGGGTCTTCTGACCCGCTGCCGCCGAAGGCGGCCGGAGGACCGCGCCGCGAAGCGGCGACCGCACTCCGCCTACCGCCGAGCCCGCACAGCCCGCAACCCGGGCACGCCGGTGACGATCACCGTGTCGAAGCTGCGCGGGGCTGAATCGCGCCACGCCGGCCTGCCGGGAGTCAACACGAGGGGCAGCCGCTCGCAGTCGCCGGCCAGACAGATGCGCAGTTCGTGAGGGTCGCCGGCAGCGGCCGGCCGAAGGTCGAGTTCCAGCACCCCGGCGACCTCCCGGCCGAAGTCGACCCGATGAGACAACCGCCGTCCGGGCTCGATCTCGAGGCCCGGCGACGCGGTCACGCGGACGATGCGCCGGGCTCCGGCCGCGCGCCAGATCTGATCAGGCTTCTGCATGTCACCGCGGCTCACGCGGCCCCAGCGGCCCACCGGCGGCCGTCCCCATACCCGCACGGGCCGGAGCGCGGGGCGGGCGTCGGCGAGGAGGGTCTCTCCCTTGACCAGGCGGGGGTCCCAGTCGTCGGTGAACTGCCAGTCGCCGTCCGTCACCACCGGCATCGAGGCGTCCGCGAGCTCGATGCCGGCGAGCACGCCGCCGTCGCCATGGGGCGTCCGCGCTTCGATCGTCAGCCGATTCGAACCCTCGCGCAGCAGGTGGGCGACCTGGAACTCGTCGACCGGCTCACCCCGGCGGTACGCGCCCCGGGCGATCTGGTGTCCGTTCAGGTGCACCGCGTACTCGCGGTCGGCGGCGACGAACAGACGCGCCGCCGCTTCGGGCGCGGCGTCGAGCTCGAAGTCGCGCAGCAACACGTAGGCCGCCGGCCGTCCCGGCGCGGCGGAGGCGTCGTCGGCCCAGATCCACTCGGCCGCGCCGGTCGGCGCCGGCGCGCTGACGCAGCCCGGCTGCGCGAGCCCGACGGCCAGCAAGCCGACGGCGAGTGCGCCTGGACGCGTTCTTCTCACGTGGCGAGCCTAACGTCGCCGCTTCGCGGCGTAGTCCTCCGGCCGCCTGTGGCGGCAGCGGGTCAGAGGACCCGCGCACCCAGCCCGCGGTTTGACCCTCGGCGCGGCGCGCGGTTAGTGTGGGCCGTGTCGAGTGCTGGACTCGTAGCAGACGCGGTCGGCGTCGTCTGTGCCATTCCTGCTCGCTATGACTCGATCCGACTGCCCAGGAAGGCTCTGCTACCGATCTGCGGCCGACCAATGATCGAGCACGTCTACCGGCGGGCGAGCGCGGCCTCCGGGCTCGACGCCGTCGTCGTGCTGACGGACCACGAGGAGATCCGCCGCACGGTGGAAGGCTTCGGCGGCCACTGCGAGATGACGCCGGAGGACTGCAGGAGTGGCACCGACCGGATCGCCTGGGCGGCTCGCCGGTGGCGGGCGGATGCCGTGATCAACGTGCAGGGCGACGAGCCGCTGCTCGATCCCGGGGCGATCACCGGGCTGGCCTCGCACCTTCGCGCTCATCCCGGGGAGGACATGGCGACGCTGGCCGCCGAAGTCGACGAGGATGTGCTCGAGGATCCAAACCAGGTCAAGGTCGTCTGCGGCGGCGACGGCTATGCCCTGTACTTCAGCCGCGCGGGGATTCCCTTCCGCCGGCAAGTCGCGGACGAAAGAGAACCGGCCGCGCCGGTCCGGTTGCACGTGGGCGTCTACGGCTACCGGCGGAGAGTGCTCCTGCGGCTCGCCGCCCTGGAGCAGACGCCGCTCGAGCGCCGTGAAGGTCTGGAGCAGCTTCGCGCCCTGGAGAACGGCATCCGCATCCGCGTGCTGCCGGTCGACGAGGCGCCGCTCGGGGTCGACACGCCGGGGGACCTGGCGGTAGCCGAGCGCCGGATGCTCGCCGAAGTGAGTCACTGACAGACAAGACGAGGATCAGCCCCATGGCCAAGTACATCTTCATCACCGGCGGCGTCGTTTCTTCTCTCGGGAAGGGCGTCGCCGCTTCGTCCGTCGGGGCGATCCTCGAGGCGCGCGGCTTCTCGGTCGAAATGATGAAGCTCGACCCGTACGTCAACGTGGATCCGGGAACGATGTCGCCCTACCAGCACGGCGAGGTCTTCGTGACCGACGACGGCGCCGAGGCGGATCTCGACCTCGGGCACTACGAGCGATTCACGACCTGCAAGACGAGCAAGAAACACAACTACACGACGGGCAAGATCTACGAGGCCGTGATCAACAAGGAGCGGCGCGGGGACTATCTGGGCAACACCGTCCAGGTGATCCCCCACGTGACGGACGAGATCAAGGCCGGGATGCGGCGGGTGGCCGGCGACGCCGACGTCGTCCTGGTCGAGATCGGCGGCACGGTGGGCGACATCGAGTCCCTGCCCTTCCTGGAGGCGATCCGGCAGTTCCGCCAGGAACTCGGACGCAACAACGCGGTCAACCTCCATCTCACCCTGGTGCCCTATATCGCCGCCTCCGACGAGCAGAAGACGAAGCCCACCCAGCACTCGGTGCGGGAACTGCGGGCGATCGGCATCTCGCCGGACATCCTGCTCTGCCGCGTGGACCGCGACCTGCCGGCGGAGACGAAGGCGAAGATCGCCCTGTTCTGCAACGTCGACGCGCGCAACGTGGTCGCCGCCCGCGACGTCGACACGATCTACGAAGTGCCCCTGATGTTCTGCCGCGAGGGCCTGGACGAGTCGCTCCTCGACCTGCTGAACCTGCCGGGTTCGCCGCGCAACCTGGCCAGTTGGGAACGGATGGTCGACCGCATCCGCAACCCGCGGGGCCGGGTGCGGATCGGCATCGTGGGCAAGTACGTCGAACTGCCCGACGCTTACAAGAGCCTGAACGAGGCGCTGATGCACGGCGGCATCGCCAACGACGTCGAGGTTCAGTTGGTCTACATCAACGCGGAGGACCTGGAGGCCGAGTCCTGGCCGCAGGAGCTGTTCGAGGTCGACGGCCTGCTGGTTCCCATCGGCTTCGGCCCCCGCGGCGTGGAGGGGAAGATCCGGGCGATCCGCTACGCCCGCGAGAAGCGCGTGCCGATGTTCGGCATCTGCCTGGGGATGCAGTGCATGGTAATCGAGATGTCTCGCAACGCCTGCGGTCTGACCGGCGCCCACTCGACGGAGTTCGACGAAGCGGCCGCCGATCCGGTGATCTACAAGCTCCGCGATCTTCTCGGAGTCGAGGAGATGGGCGGCACGATGCGCCTCGGCGCCTATCCCTGCCTGGTCGAGGAGGGCACGCTGGCGGCCGAGGTCTTCACCGGGTCGGCCGGGGAAGCGGAGGGACGGATGCTGATCCAGGAGCGCCACCGCCACCGCTACGAGGTCAACCAGAAGTACCTCGCCGCGCTCCAGAGCGCCGGTCTCGTCGTCTCCGGCCGCAGCCCGGATGGCAAGTTCGTCGAGATCGTCGAGCTGCCGGACCATCCCTGGTTCCTCGGCTGCCAGTGCCACCCCGAGTACCGCTCGCGGCCGACCGACCCGCACCCGCTCTTCGTGTCCTACATCCGCGCCGCGGTGGAGCAGAGGCAGCGGAACGCGGCCGCCTCGGCGAGCGCCGGCGACGAGTTGCCGGCCGGCAGCGCCGAGGCGAACTGAGGACGTCTTGACAGACGGCTTCGAGCTCGCGCCGGGGGTCGCGCTCGGCGGCGGCGCGCTGCCGGTGATCGCCGGTCCCTGCGTAATCGAGGGCCGCGACTGGCTGGTCGGCTTCGGCCAGGAACTCCAGGCGATGAGCCATCGCCTGGGCCTGCCGCTGATCTTCAAGTCCTCCTTCGACAAGGCGAACCGCAGCTCCGGCGACAGCTTCCGGGGTCCCGGCCTCGAGGATGGACTCAAGGCGCTCGAGGAAGTCAAGGCGGTCACCGGCCTTCCCGTGCTGACCGACGTCCACGAGCCGAACCAGTGCGGCGCCGCCGCCGAGGTCTGCGACGTGCTCCAGATCCCGGCCTTCCTCTGCCGGCAGACCGACCTGGTCGTCGAGGCCGCGGCGACCGGCAGAGCCCTCCTGATCAAGAAGGGCCAGTTCATGGCGCCCGCCGACATGGCGAGGACGGTCGACAAGGCGCGGGCTACCGGCAACGCCCGCATCGCCGTCACCGAACGCGGCAGCTCGTTCGGCTACCACAACCTGGTCGTCGACATGCGGAGCTTCCGGATCCTGGCCGAGCACGGGATCGCCGTCCTCTACGACGTGACCCACTCGCTGCAGCTTCCCGGAGCGCGGGAGAAGGAGAGCGGCGGCGACCGCCGCTTCGCCGAACCCCTGACCCGGGCCGCCATCGCCGCCGGCGCCGCCGGCCTCTACCTGGAGGTGCATCCCGACCCGGACAGCGCGCGCTGCGACCGGGAGACGCAGTTGCCGCTCGAGCGGGCCGAGCACCTGCTCCTGTCCGCGCTCGAGATCCACCGTTCGCGGGCGGCCGAGGGACCCTGGGTGTGACCGCGTCGAAGATCGCTGAAGGGGTCGCGGCCCAGGTGGCCGGCACGGATCGCAGCCTTGAGATCGCCCGCAAGGTGCTGGAGATCGAGGCTGCCGCCATTCAGGGGTTGATCGGCCAGCTCGGCGAGGACTTCGCGGAGGCGGTGCGGCGGATGCGCGACTGCCGGGGCCGCGTCGTCTGCACCGGCATGGGCAAGAGCGGCCACGTGATGAAGAAGGTGGCGGCGACCCTGTCCTCGACCGGAACGCCGGCCCTCTTCATCCACCCGGCCGAGGCGATCCACGGCGACCTCGGCATGATCGTGCCGGGCGACGTCGTTCTGGCCGCGTCGTCGTCCGGCGGCACGGAAGAACTGCTCAAGATGATCGACGTGCTGCATCGTCGCGGCGTTCCCCTGATCGCGATCACCGGCGCCGCCCGGAGCACGATCGCCGAGCGGGCCGACCTGCACCTCTCGGCCGCGATCGACCAGGAGGCCTGCCCGCTGAACCTGGCCCCGACCGCTTCGACGACCGCGACCCTGGCCCTGGGCGACGCGCTGGCGATGGCGCTGCTCGAAGCCCGCGGCTTCACCCTGGAGGACTTCGCGACGCTCCATCCCGGCGGCACACTCGGCCGCCGCCTGATGACGGTGGAGCAGGTCATGCACCGCGGCGACGCCCTGCCCCGCGTGGGGCTCGGGGCGTCCCTGCGCGAGGCGCTGTTCGAGATGACGGAGAAGTCGTTTGGCATCACGGCCGTCGTCGACGGCGAGGGCAGGCTCTGCGGCGTGATCTCCGACGGCGACCTGCGGCGGTTGCTGAACACGGAGCCGGCGCCGGCCGCGGGCGGCGGCGCCTTCCTCGACCGCTCGGTTCGCCACTACATGACGGCCGAGCCGAAGACGATCCCCGCGGACGCCCTGGTCACCGTCGCCCAGGAGGCGATGGAGCGGCACCGCATCACGTCCCTGTTCACCTGCCACGCCGACGGCCGGCTCGAGGGCCTGGTGCACATTCACGACCTCTGGGGCCTGCGCCGCAAGTAGCTCCCGCGGAACCCTCCCATGCTCTCCTCCGTTGTCCTGCGCCTTCGCTAACGGCTCGAAACGCCCATGTCCTCCATGCTCTCCTCCGTCGTCCTGCGATTGCGTTTCCTGCTCTTCGATGTCGACGGCGTGCTGACCGACGGCCGGCTCTACTACCTCGGCGACGAAGTGGCCGTTGCGTTCGACACCCGGGACGGCCTGGCCGTGCGCCGCGCGCGCGAGGCGGGCCTGGGAATGGGCCTGCTGAGCGCCAGAAGGGACTCTCCCGCGGTCGAGCGCCGGGCCGCCCACCTGGGCTTCGACGAGGTCCTCCTGGGCTGTCGCGACAAGGCCGCGGCCTTCGCCGATCTGCTGGAGCGCCGGGGGCTCGATGCGTCCGAGGTCGCCTACGTCGGCGACGACCTGGTCGACCTGCCGGTGCTGCGCGCCGCGGGCCTGTCCGCGGCCCCGGCCGACGCCGTGCAGGAAGTCCGCGACAACGTCGACCTCGTGCTCGACGCCCGCGGCGGCCGCGGCGCCGCCCGCGAACTCGTCGACCGCATCATCGAAGCCCTCGGCCCCGTCTCCTGAACACCGCGTGCCGGTGCGCCGGGTGTCGGTGCGCCGGCCTTCTGGCCGGCATCAGGCGCACTGCCGCGAAGCGGCGTGCGCAAGTCAGTCCCCCTCGTCCTCCAGCCGCTTCCTCCGCCGCTGCACCAGCGCCGAAGCCCCGACCCCCACCAGATACAGCAACAACGTCGGCCCGGCCACGATCGTCATGTTCACGACGTCCGGCGTCGGCGTGATCACGGCGGAGAGGACGATGATGATGAGCACGGCCCAGCGGAAGTGCCGCATCAGGAACCGCGGCGTGACGACCCCGAGCTGCGACAGCATGAAGATCACGATGGGGAGCTGGAACATGACCGCCAGCCCGAGCAGGATGTTGACGGCGAAGTTCAGGTAGCGCTCGATCCGGATGTCCGCGTCCCAGCCGGCGCTCACGCCCAGGTTGACCAGGAACTCGACCGCGAAGGGCAGGGCGACGAGGTAGCCGAAGGCGCCGCCGCCGATGAAGAAGAAGGAGCCGAAGAAGATGAAGGGGATCGCGTAGCGCTTCTCGCGGCGGTAGAGGCCCGGCGAGACGAAGCCCCAGAGCTGGGCGGCGAGATAGGGCGACGTGACGAAGACGGCGGCCAGCAGGGCCACCTTCACCTGCACGATGAACGGATCCGCGACGCCGTCGAAGACGAGTTGGTCGACGTGGGGCTCGATCGGTCTCGCCAGCAGCGTGTAGATCTCTTCGGCGAAGAAGAAGCAGCCGAAGAAGGCGACCACCACGACGATCAGCGTGCGCAGGATGCGGCGGCGCAGCTCGTCGAGGTGCTCGAGCAGCGTCATCCGCGGAAGCTCTTCTTCCTCCTCCTCGTCGGGCTTCCGCTTGCCCAGCCTCGTCTCGGGCAACCGCTCCGGTTCCGGCGCTTCGGGCGGCTGGACCGGAGCGTCGTCGTCAGACGGCGGGGTCACTCGGGGCCCCGGCGCCCGATTCGGGCGGTTTCTTCGAACTGCCCGGGCTCGACGCGCCGGCGCTTCTCCTGGGAGTGTCGATGCGTCGCGCCGGCGCGGGCCGCTTCTCGTCGTCGAGTTCGACGTCGATCGACCGCTTCAGGTCGGTCGTGGCGCGGCGGAACTCCGCCATCCCGCGGCCGAGCGTGCGGCCGAGCTCGGGCAGCTTCCTGGGGCCGAAGATGAGCAGGGCGGCCGCCATGATGAACAGCATCTCCTGCATGCCGATCGGGCCGAACATGGCCCGGCATGATACGCCAACCGGTTTGCGGCTGGTACAATCCGCGCTTCGGTGAAACCGTGAAGCAACCCTGGCGCAATCTGGTACTCCTTCTCTTCGCCGCGGCGGTAGCCGTCGGCTTGCTGGCGGGCGGCAACCTGGGAGCGGTCGACGCGGAGCAGATCGCCCAGGTCCGCCTCTACACCGAACTGGTCGAGACGGCCCACGCCAACTACGCGGTCGACGACGTCACCTACCGGGATCTCGTCTACGCCTCGATCGGCGGCATGCTGCGCAACCTCGATCCGCACACGAGCTTCCTGCCGCCCGTGGCCTACGACTCGATGCGCGAACGCCAGCAGAGTTCCTTCTACGGCCTGGGCATCTACGTCGGCACGCGCAACAACCGCCTGACCGTCATCTCCCCGATCGAGGGCACGCCCGGTTACGAGAAGGGCATCCGCGCCGGCGACATCATCCACCTGATCAACGGCGAGCCGACGGAGGAGATGAACCCGAACGAGGCGATCCGGAAGCTCAAGGGACCGAAGGGAACCGACGTCACGGTGACGCTGCTTCGTCCCGGCCTGGACGAGCCCCTCGAAGTCACGGTGACGCGGGCCGAGATCCCGCAGGAGACGGTCCGCCACGCCCACATGCTGACGCCGGAAACCGGTTTCCTCTGGATCACGGACTTCTCCCGTTCGACCGGCGGGGAGGTCGCCCGCGCCCTGGCCGATCTCAAGGACCAGGGCATGCGGCGGCTGATTCTCGATCTCCGGTTCAACGGCGGCGGCCTGCTCGACCAGGCGATCGCCGTCTCCGACCAGTTCGTGCCTCCGGGCACGACGATCGTCGAGACCCGGGGCCGGATCGACAGTTCACACCAGTCGTACGGTTCCACCGGCCGCCACGAGCCGCTCGGCCTGCCGGTCGTCGTGCTCGTGAACGGCGGCTCCGCTTCCGCCTCCGAGATCGTCTCGGGCGCCATCCAGGATCACGACGTGGGCCTCGTCGTCGGCGAGTCGACCTGGGGCAAGGGCTTGGTGCAGACGGTCTACGAGCTGTCCTACGGCGCCGGGCTGGCCCTGACGACGGCGCGCTACTACACGCCGGCGGGGCGGCTGATCCAGCGCGACTACTCCTCGTACTGGGACTACTACACCGGGTACGACGCGAACGGCGACAACGGCGACGAGGACGAACCGCCGCCGGTCGATCAGCCGGAGAGCGAGGATCGGCCGGTCTTCCACACCGATCTCGGCCGCGAGGTCTACGGCGGCGGCGGCGTGACCCCCGACTACGTGGTCGAGCTGGACGAGGATCCGCCCATCATCTTCCGCCTGCGGACGCGCAGCGGCTTCCACCGCTTCCCCTTCGAGGAGGGGGTGCCCGAGGGGGTCGACTCCACCGACTGGCAGGTGACGGACGACTACCTGGAACGCTTCTGGGACTGGATCGTCGAGGAAGACCTCGTCTCAGCCGAAGAGCTGGACGAGGCTCTGGAGAATCCCGCCGTCGAGCGCCACGCCCGCGTGCGGCTCCGCTACGAGATCTTCAACACCGCCTTCGGCCTGACCGAGGGCTTCAAGGCCGAGCGGCAACTCGACAACCAGCTCGTGCGGGCGCTCGAACTCCTCGACGAAGCGGAGGAGCTGCTGGAGCGCCGAATGGAGCAGGACCGCCAGACCCGCGGCCGCAGCCAAAGCACCGGCCTCGTCGCCGACGGTGCCGGTGTCGGTGCGCCGGCCTTCTGGCCGGCAGCAAGCGCGAGCCGCGAAGCGGCGAGCCAGCCCTAGCCCCTGAACCGCGCCGCCACGGCCTCCCAGTCGACGACGTTCCAGAAGGCGTTCAGGTAGTCCAGACGCCGGTTCTGGTAGTTCAGGTAGTAGGCGTGCTCCCACACGTCGACTCCGAGCAGCGGCGTCAGGCCCTCCATCAGCGGTGAGTCCTGGTTGGGACGCGCGATCACGGCCAGGCCGTCGTCGCCGCTCACCAGCCAGCCCCAGCCGCTGCCGAACTGGCCCATGGCGGCGCTGACGAAGCGCTCCTTCATCTGGTCGAAGCTGCCGAAGCGGATGTCGATGGCGGTGGCCAGGTCGCCGCTCGGAGCGCCGCCGCCGTTCGGGCTCATGACGGACCAGAACAGCGAGTGGTTGGCGTGGCCTCCGCCGTGGTTGCGCACGGCGCCCTTGATCGGGTCCGGCACCTCGTCGAAGTTGCGGAGCAGGTTCTCGACGCTCATCGCGGCGAGTTCGTCGCGGCCTTCGAGCGCTCCGTTCAGGTTGGCGACATAGGCGGCGTGGTGCTTGTCGTGGTGTATCTCCATGGTCCGCGCGTCGATGTGGGGCTCGAGTGCGTCGAACGGGTAGGCCAGATCGGGAACTTCGTGCATTGAGTGAGTGCTCCTCGGGAAAGGTGGTTCTGCCGCCGGGATTCTGCCACGAGTGAGGCTTGTCCGGTCGCCTCGCGGCTCAGTCGAGCGCGATGCGGACGACGACGCCGCCCATCGTGTCGCCCAGTTCGAAGTCGTCGCGGGGACTGTCCGCGTGGGCGTTGTGGCACGTGACGCAGGCGGGCGACACGGCAATGTCGGCGTAGACGGCGGTGAAGTACTCGGTGTCGCCCAGGGTTTCCGTGCCGTAGAAGGGCTTCGACGGGTCGGCCGCGACGCTTTCGAGGCCCGCTTCCTCGGCCTCCGTCCTGGGGGCGTTCCGGCTGTTGATCGGCCACGGGGACAGCAGCGCGTAGCTGACCCTGTCCGTCTTCTCGGCGGTGAGCTGAGCGCTCATGCGGAACATCTGGGCCGGCAGGGGCAGCGCCCGGTCGTCTTCCCACTGTTCGCTGGCGGCGATGACGCCTTCCTCGTCCTGCAAGCGGTTGACCACGTGGCGGGCGTAGACGGTGCGGTCTGATTCGAGCACGTGGTGAATGGCGTCGGCCATCGCTTCCGGCGGGATGCCGGGGCTTCCCGTTCCCTCGGTCGAGCCGCCGCAGGCGGTGACGGCGCCGTTGAGGATCACGACGGCGGCTAGCGTGAGGGCGGAAACGACGCTGCGGGAAGTCCACGGGGGGAAAGGGGTGCGGAGTCTCATGGCGTCTCCTTGTCCGGGCGGTTTCTCATGGTCCGTCGGCCAGCGACGGAACCATATCGACGCTCTCGACATGGCGCGCCGGCTGCCCTCTGAAGTTCCGTCGGATCAGTTCCCGGTCGGCCAGCGCGTCGAGCGAAAAGGCCAGGGAATGACAGTTCATGCAGACGTCGCGGAGCATCTTCTCGTTCGGTCGGAGGTTGTCGTTCTGGTTGTGCTGGACGACGATCCGCGGGGCGCCGCCCAGGCGCGTTTCCGTTCTCGGCAGGTGGCAGGAGGCGCAGCTCGCGCCGCTGCCAGGCGCCGCTTCGCCCGAGAGTTCCGCCTGCCAGGCGTCGGCGTGGGGCGATTCGGCGTACGCGGTCGAGTGGTCGTCCGCATGGCATTCCAGACAAGCGTCGACTGCGGCGACCCGCACATCGACGCCGTGCGGCTCGTGGCAGGCGCCGCAATCCAGCGTCCGCGACGCCGCCTCCGGACGCATGGGCAGACGTGCGTCCGCCGGCGACATGGGTTCGAGGTCTGCCGCCAGGCGCATACCGTGTCTCCCGGCGAGGAAGCCGGTCGATTCGGCTTCGTGACAGGAGGCGCAGACGTCCGGGCGGGGACGGTCGATCCAGTCCGCCCCGCCGCCGTGACAGTCCGAGCAGGCGACCCCGGACGCCGCGTGCGCGGATGACGCCCAGGCCTCCGCGAGTTCCGGCGCGGCGTTCCCGCGACTGTCGGCGTCGACGGCGGAAAGAGGCGCCCGGTCGCCGAGGTCGACGGCAATCCACGTTTCGCGGGCCGGCAGGGAACCTCCGAACGTCGCGGCGCCGCCGGCGTCGTGCCGCGCCAGGAAGTCCTGGTGGAGGTTCCGGTTGTCGTGGAAGTTGTGGCAGCCGCCGCTGGCGCACGTTGCCGGCGCGAAGTCCACGTGCGTGGGCCGTTCGTCGCCGATGTCGGCGTGGCAGTGAACGCAGAAGTCCCGCTGCAGGGTCACGCCCATCGCGGCCGTGATCTCCGGCTGGTGCTCCGTGTGACAGGTGACGCAGAGCCGGACGTCGAGCTTCGCCAGGTCCGCGGCGTTCCGGGGGTCGCTGAAGACGGCCGCGGCGTGGGAATCCCGAGCTCTTTCGAGTTCCTCGGCGTGACAGTCGAGGCAGGCCTCCTGCGCGACTCCCCGGAAAGGCGTGTGGCAGAGGTCGCAGGCGGCTTCGATCTGATGGTGCCCGTCGCTCGACGCTCCGGGCAGGAAGACGGCGGCCCGGGGCCGCGCCAGGGACCAGCCGAGCCAGGCGCAGGCGGCCAGGGTGAACAGCAGCCAGAGGGCGGTTGGACGGGGTGAGCGCACGGCTGGAACTGGCGGTTCAGAAATACCAGGTCTTGAGGATGTGAAAAGCGATCAGCACCGGCAGCGGCCAGACGGCGAAGACGTGGAGCCAGAACATCGTTCGTGCGCCGCGGCGGCCGACGCCAGCCGCGGCGAGGCTCCCGAGGACGGAGGTCGCGAGGAAGGTCGCGCTGAGCGCCAGGTTGAGGCCCGTACCCAGGCGGAACCCGGTGTGCAGGACGAGCGTCGCCAGCGCCAGCGCGGCGACCGCGCCGTGCATCAGGCGCCAGACCGCGAAGTCCCCGGTGCGCATCCGGCTCCATCGCTTGCGCAGCGACAGGACGAGCGTGCCGAGCGTTGCCCCCAGCAGGGCGAAACCGGTTGATCGCTTCAGGGAGCCGTCCCTCTGGAGGGCGTCCAGGAAGCCGGCGTCGGCGACGCTGTCGGCTGGCGGGATGGACGGCGCCGCGACCATCAGGACCGACAGGACGACGACCGCGGCGGCCGCTCCCAGAAGCGCGGGCCGCGCCTTCGCCTCCGCCGGGACGAACGCGCCCGCCGCCGGCGCCGGAGCCGTCCCCAGCAACTCTGCGAGCAGGGGCCGGCAGGCGCCGCACACGGTCGAGGCGCCGGTGCGGCGGGCGATGGACTCAACCGAGTCGCACCCTGCCCGGAGGGCCACGTCGAGCTCTCCCCGCGTTACGCCGAGGCAGTTGCAGACGACCCTGGCGCTCGGCCACTCCGCAACGGGAAGGGTCTCGGAACGGGGAAACAGCATGCCGGTCCGGCGGAAGCGGCGCAACTGCCACCACCAGATCGGACTGCGCCGCCGTATCAGATCCTGGACGACGCCCAGTTCCTCCCAGGGGCCGATCGTGGTCGCCGCGATGATCTGGCCGGCCCGGAGCTTGAGCTGGCGGTAGGAGGCGTCCCGGGTCCAGGTGACGCGTTCCGCCAGCGCGGCCGTGTCGCCAATCGCCCAGATGTCCAGGTCCACCAGACGGAGCCGGGTCGCCGGGACCTGGCGTCCGAAGCGCGAGGACCGTCCCGCCATGATCTCCGCCAGCGTGTGGGCCATCCCCTGGGTCGGCCCGGCCATTCCGTACACCGTCCTGCCGGCGGAGGCGCACTCGCCGATCGCCTGGATGCGCGGGTCGGAGGTGTGCAACCGGTCGTTGACGACGATGCCTCCGCCGCGGAACGCCACGATGAGGCCGGCCTCTTTGGCCAGCCGGTCGCGGGGGCGCACGCCCGCCGCGACGACGACGAGGTCGGTCGTGAGCGGCATGTCCTTGCCGGCCAGCTCGATGGCCAGCGCGTGGCTCCTGGCTTCGATGCGGACCGAGGCGGCGCCCAGCATCGGCTGGATGCCGGCGGCGCGGACCCTGGTTTCCAGGTACATTCCCGCGTCGCGGCCGAACTGCCGATTGAGCAGGTGGGGCGCCCGTTGCAACAGAACGACCGAGAGACCCAGGCGCCGGAGCCCTTCGGCCGCCTCGATTCCCAGCAAGCCGCCGCCGAGTACGGCCGCGCGCTTCGCCCGCGACGCCCGTTCCCGGAGGGCCTCGAGATCCTCGATCGTGCGATATACGAAGACGCCGTCGCTGTCGACACCCTCGATGCGCGGGACGATCGGCACGGACCCCGTGGCCAGTACCAGACGGTCGTAGCCGATGCTCTCGCCGCGAGCCGTTTCGACCGTGCGGGCGTCGCGGTCGATGGAGACGACCGTGGTCGACAGGTGGGTGCGAATGCCGCGCGCCTTGCCCCAGTCGGGGCTCGCGAGAGCCAGGGGTCCCAGGTCGCGGGGGCCCGGATCGCGCGGCCCCGCCAGCGCGTCCGCAAGAGGTCGGTCGAGCCACTCGGACAGGCGGACCCGGTTGTAGGCGGGGTCGGGCTCTTCGCCGATGACCGTGATGTCGTAGCGGTCGTGAGCGCCGAGCGCGGTCAGACGTTCGATGAACCGGTACGCGGCGATGCCGAAGCCGACGACGACGAGTCGCTCGCGGCTTCCGGGCGCGGATGATCCGGGCGTCGTCATTGGTTCGAGATCCTACTGACGCGATCTTGCGCCGGCGCCGGTCCCAGGTTGCGCGGGGCTGCTAGCTTCCTCCGCCGAGAGTTTCGGGAGAAGCCCGGGCTCCAGAGAACCGACCCGCGTCGGACCCGTTCTCGCACGGTCCGCGCATACGGGGAGTCTTCATGTTCGCTCGATTCGCCCTTCGATGGCGCCGACCGCCTGCTTTCGCGTCTGCCCTGGCGCTGCTCCTCCTTGCTGCTTCGGCCGTCGAAGCCCAGTTCGGCGCCCTGCCGTCCGACCGCTCGTCGCTGCTCGATGACGGCGCCCTGCACGTCGTGATCTGCGGCAGCGGAGCGCCGCTGCCGAGCGCGGAGAGGGCCGAGGTCTGCACGGCGGTCATCGCGGGCGGCCGGATGTTCCTGGTCGATGTCGGCAACGGATCCCTGGAGAACGTCCGCCTTTGGGGATTGCCGATCGACCGGCTCGCCGGGGTGCTGCTCACCCACTTCCACTCCGACCACATAGCCGACCTCGGCGAGACGGTCTTCGCGAGCTGGGTGTCGGGGCGTGCCGAGCCACTGGACGTGTACGGCCCGGCCGGCGTCGACCGCGTCGTGGCGGGGTTCCGGATGGTCTACGAACTGGACGTGTCCTACCGGATCGCCCATCATGGGGAGGAGATCCTGCCGCCGGCCGGCGCCGGAGCAGTGGCCCGCACGATCGAGCTGGCGGATGACGCTCCGTCCTCCGCGTTCTACGATCGGGACGACCTCAAGATCAGCGCCTTCCTCGTCGACCACGAACCGGTCGCGCCGGCGGTGGGCTACCGGTTCGACTTCGGCGGCCGCTCGGTCGTGATCAGCGGCGACACGGTCCGTTCCGCCAACCTCGAGCAAGCCAGCCAGGGCGTCGACGTGCTGGTCCACGAGGTCCTGTCCGAGGCCGTCATGGGCATGGCGGCCCAGGCGCTTTCCGCCGGCGGCGCCGAACGGCTCGGCAAGCTCGTCGCCGACACTCTCGATTACCACATCTACCCGCCCGATCTGCACGCCCTGGCCGCCGAGGCGGGGGTCGGCCTGCTCGTGCTGAACCACCTCGCGCCGCCCCTGCCGGCGGCGCAGGCCAACGCGGTGTTCTTGCGCGGCAGGGCCGAGGATGCGCCGAACGACGCGCTGGTCGCCGTCGACGGCATGCACGTCACCCTGCCGGTCGGCAGCGACGATTGGACGGTCGGGAACTTCGGAGAGCACCTGCCGTAGCGACGGGGCTACGTCCTGGCCGGCCTGAAGATGGCCCTCGACGACGACACGCGAGCGGCCGCGCGTTCGGGAACGATCTCGACCTTGCGCGGCGGCGGTTCAGGGATTCGCAGAACGCCCCGGGTCCGCCGGAGTGTCCGGGCGTTTGGTGGCGCTGCCGGCGCCGGCCACTTGCGCCGGCTCCTGGTCCGCACATGGCGGAGCGGTCAGTTCACGCAAGGCGAAGGCGCCTGCGGCCAGGCCCGCCGCGGCGAGCAGGGCGATGAGAGCGAATCGAAATCGTCGTCGGCGTCGACCGCCCCTTGCGCCGAGCAGGCCGGCGGCTGTTTCGACCTCCGTGACGGGAGCGAGAAACCGGTAGCCGAGGCGCGGCAGGGTCTCGATGTAGCGCGGCGTCTCGGCGCTGTCGTTGAGCGTGGCGCGAATCCGCTTGATGCAAGTGTTCATGCCCTGGTCGAACTCGACGTGAACCTCGTCCGGCCACAGGCGGCGCCGGACCTGTTCCCGCGAGACCACGTCGCCCTGGTTCTCGAGCAGCAACCCGAGCAGTCTGGCCGGTTGTGGCTGGAGCCTGACGGCGCCATCGGGGCCGCTGAGTTCCCGCGTGGCCGGCTCGAACTCGAAGTCGCCGAATCGCAGGCGGCGCGACCCGTGGGCGTCGCGGCCACGGTGTGCGAAGTCAGCAATACGCATGGCCGGGAGTCTCGCACGACTGCAAGATGGGGACATGTGATTCGGCGTGACTTCTCATGACCGAACGGTGACGGTCGCGACCGTCACCTGGGCCATTCGGAGCGGCCTTCCGCCAGTCCTGGCGCGACCGCCGCGAGTCGGCACGCTTGCCGCCTCATGGCGCAGCCGACTCGGACCCTTCATGAGTCTCCTTCGTCACCGCCCCGGCTCGTTTCGAGCCAGTGTCGCTGCATCTGGTAGAAGGTGAAGGATGCCGTCCAGGCGATGAGCACGAGCCCCGTGAGGGCCTCCAGCACCGCCAGGAGCCTGCCGCCACCGTTTGTGGGAACAACGTCTCCGAAGCCGAGCGACGTGTAGACCGCGCCCGAGAAGTAGATCGCGTCGACGAACGACGGCGTCGGCGGCTCGATTTCGACCAGCCCGGCCTCGATCAACAGGAACCAGCCGGCTCCGAACACGACGACTTCGAGCACGTGCGCCAGAAGCGCCAGGGCGACCGCCAGGGCCACGCCGGCGCGGAGGTAGCCCGACAGGCGGCGGACCAGCTTCGAGGTCAGGAGCAGCAACTCGTAGTGCAGCCTGACGGCAAGCAACGGCAGGACGACGGCGGCGAGGACGAGCACGGCCGACGCCTCAGTAGTTGAAGCGGTCGAAGCGCACGCGGAAGAACAGGGAGTAGAGAACCGGCACCACGCCGAGGGTCAGCATCGTCGCGCCCAGCAGGCCGAAGATGATCGCGATGGCCATCGGCGCCCACATCGGGCCGCCGCCGAACCAGAGCGGCAGCAAGCCGGCGACCGTGGTCGCGGTGGTCAGCAGGATGGGCCGGAAACGCCCCTGCGCCGCCTCCACGATGGCCCGCGGCGGCGTCAGGCCGTTGTCGTCGATCTCGATGCGGATGCGGTCGATCAGGACGATCGCGTTGTTGATGATCACGCCGGCCAGCGCGATGACGCCGAGCAGGGTCATGAAGCCGAAATAGGACCGCGCCAGAAGCAGGCCGGCGACGACGCCGATCAGGCCGAGGGGGATCGCCAGCAGGATGATGGCGGTCCGGCGGATCGAGTTGAACTGGCCGACCAGCAGCAGCAGGATGATCAGCCCGGCGATGGGCAACTGCTCGGCGATCGACCGATTGGCCCGCACCGAGGTTTCCTCCTCGCCGCCGAACTCGTAGCGATAGCCGGGAGGCCAGCCGGCCTGCTCCGCGTCGAGCCAGGGCCGCAGGCGCGCCACGACGCCGGAGGCGACCGCGCCCGGCGCGAGTTCGGAGGAGACGGTGACCGTCTTCAGCCGTCCCCGCCGGCGGATGGTCGAGGGCTGCCAGGCGACCGAGACGTCGGCGACCTGGAGCAGCGGCACGGACGCGCCGGTCGCCTGCGCGTGGACGTTCAGGCTGTCGAGCTTCGTCACGTCGTCGCCGCGGCCAGCCAGCGTCGAGCGCAGGGTAACTGGAATGACCGCCTCGCCTTCGCGGTACTGCGTCGTCTCGATGCCGCTCAAGCCGGTCTGCAGCGAAATCGCGACGTCCTGGTTCGTTACTCCGGCCCGGCGGGCTCGCGGCTGGTCGACTCTGACGACCAGCTTCTTGGCCCGGGCGCCCCAGTCGTCCGTGATGCCGGCAGCGCCTGGAACCGAGCGGAGTTCCGCCTTCACGGCGTCGACCAGATCGAAGAGCCGGTCCGGGTCGCGGCCCGTCAGCCTCACCTGGACCGGCGCGCTGACCGGCGGTCCGAGTTGCAACGGATTCAGCTTGACGTCGAGCTCCGGGAAGCGCTCTCGGCAGAACGCGGCGAGCCGAGGAATCAGCTCGTCGACGACCGCGTCGCGGCTCGTCGCGTTCAGCAGGGAGAAGGCGTACCGCGGGTTGGGGGGCTGGGGATCGTGCGCCAGGTAGAAGCGAGGTCCGCCGTTGCCGACGAAGGTCGCCCAGTTGAGGACGCCCTCGGACGTCTCGTCGGCGGGCAGCTCGGCGGCGATGAAGCGGTCCACCGCTTCGACGACTTCCAGCGTCCGCTCGATGGAGGCGCCGGCCGGCAGCTCGTACTCCGCCGTGAAGACCGCCCGGTCCGACGGCGGGAAAAACACGCTCGGGAGGAGGCGGAAGCCCTGGATCGCCAGCAGAAACACGCCGGCCACGACGGCCAGGGTGACGGCGGGACGACGGAGACAACCGATCAGGACACCGCGGTACGTCCGGTACAGCCTCCCGCCGAAACGCTCTCCGGCCGCGACCGGCTGGACCTTGAGGAAGAACACGCAGAGAAGAGGCGTCATGGTCAGCGAGAGCAACCACGAAGAGAGCAGGGCGATCGTGATCACCTGGAAGAGCGGCGCCGTGTACTCCCCGGTGGTCGATCGCGCCAGGGCGATCGGCAGGAACGCCGCCGCCGTGGTCAGCGAGGAGATCAGCAGGGGTACGCGCAGTTCGCGGGCCGCGCCGACCGCTGCCTCCACCCGGCGGTCCCCGGCCGCCATTCGCACCATGATCGACTCGGCCATCACGATCGCGTTGTCCACCAGCATGCCGAGCGCGATGATCAGGGCGGCCAGCGACATCTGGTCCAGGCCGATGCCCAGGAAGGCCATTACCAGCAGGGACGCGATCATCGCCATCGGCACGAGGGCCGCCACGACGAGGCCCGTCCGGGGGCCGAGGAAGAGCAGCATGACGACCAGGACGATGGCGATGGCCTGCCCCAGGTTGGCCACGAACTCCCGCACCTTGCGATCGACGACCTCCGGCTGGAAGACGACGACGTCGAAGTCGACGCCGATCGGATAGACCGCCCGCAACCTCTCCAGTTCGTGCGCGACTCCGTCTCCGAGCGTGACCATGTTGCCGCCGTCGCGCATGGCGACCCCTATCCCGAGCGCGGGAACGCCCGAGGCGTAGACCCGGCTGGACGGCGGTTCCGCGTAGCCGCGGTGGATCTCGGCCAGATCCTCGAGGAAGAGGATCTCGGGGCGGCCGGGAAGCCGAACCGCCGTTCGCCGCAGATCGGCGACCGACTCGAAGTTGCCGGTCGGCTCGAGGGCGATGCGCTCGGCGCCGGTTCGAACGGCGCCGCCCGGAGTCACGATGTTGGCGCTCTCCAGAATCGACCGGAGCTGCAGGGGCGACAGACCCAGCTCGGCCAGCCGCGCGTTGTCGTAGTCGACGAAGATCCGCTCGTCCTGCGCCCCGTAAGTCTCGACCTTGGCGACATCGGGAACCCGGAGGAGCTCGTCGCGGACCTCGTCCGCGACCAGCTTCAGGTCGGCCCAGGAGTAGCCGTCGCCGGTCAGCATGATCACGATGCCGAAGACGTCGCCGAACTCGTCGTTCACCCGCGGTCCGATCACGCCTTCGGGAAGATCGCCCGCCGCCCGCTCCACCTTCCGGCGCAGGCCGTCCCAGATCGGCCGCATGTCGTCGAACTCGTCGCGCACGTGGACCATGACGATGGACACGCCGGTCTTCGACGTCGAGGAGATGAAGTCGATCTCCGGAAGCTCCTGGATCGCCTCCTCGAGCGGATCGGTGACGAGTTCCTCGATCCGCTCAGGGCTCGCGCCCGGAAACAGGGTCAGCACCTGCGCCGCGCGGATAGTGAAGCCCGGGTCCTCGGCCCGCGACATTCCCTGGAACGCCGCGAGGCCGCCCGCGAGTAGAATCAGCAGGGCGACCGCGGTGATCCGGTTCTTTTCGATCGCGACGCGGGTCAGGTCCAAGATCAGGGCGCCTCCGCGGCATGAAGCCGCACTTCGTCACCCTCCCGCAGGCGCCCCATGCCCGCGACGACTACCCGGTCTCCAACGGCTACCCCGTCCAGGACCTCGAGGCCCGAAGAGGCGAAGTCTCCGACCGTGACCGCCTTCCGGCGTACCACGGCCAGGCCGTCCGTCGCCGGCTCGGCCACGAAGACGAAGCGGCCGCCGCGATCCTCGCCCACCGCGTGTCCGGGCAGGATGAACCGATCCGGAGCGTCCGGGTCGCCCAGGACCATGTCCACGACCGCCGCCATGCCGGGCCGGATCTCCGAGGCGTCGCCCCCCAGACGGACTGTCACCGGGAAGGTCGTCCCGGTGGCGCTCGCGGTCACCCCGACCTCGGTCACCACGCCCTCGAAGCGCCCGCCCGGAATCGCGTCGAAGCCGACCGTCGCCGGCGTGCCCTCGGCGATGTCGCGGATCAGCGCCTCCGGCACGGCGAAGGCCACCTCCGGCGCGGAACCCGAGGCCAGCGCGACCACCGGCTGTCCCGCCGCCACGTTCTCGTTCATCTCCACCAGGACGTTCGCAACGGCGCCGGCGGCCGGCGCGACGAGCCGCGTGTACTCGACCTGGCGGCGGATCAGATCCAGCCTTCGCGCCACCGACTCGACCTGCGCGGCGGCGGAGTCGGCGGCGGCGGTCGCCGCGTCGAGTTCGGTGCGGGCCGCGTTGTCGTTCTCGTAGAGACCGCGGACCCGGCGCAGATCGGCCTCGGCGTTGCCGGCGCGCGCGGTCGCCTGCCGCAGCGAGGCTTCCGCCTCCCGCACCTGCAGCTCGTAGTCCACCGGGTCGAGAGCGGCGATCAGGGCGCCGGCCCGGAGCCGGTCGCCCACCGCGACCTCGAGCCGCGAGATCGTGCCGGCGACGCGGAAGCTCAACGAGGACTCGACGCCTGCTCGAGCCACGCCCGAGAAGGTCCGGGTCCGCATGCCGCCGACGGCCTGCGCGGTGACGGTGCGCACCGGCCGGATGATCGGCTCGGGCGGCTCGGGCCGCTCGCCGCAGGACAGTGCCGGCAGCGCGCTGGCCAGCAGCGCGACGGTCGCCGCCCGACGCCCGCGGCCGAGGAGGCCGCGCCGGCGCGCGACGGCGATGAGGTCTCGCATGATCTTCTCCACTTCGTTGGTTCTCACGGCACGCTCCTCGGTTCGTAACCCGCCTCCGCGAAGAAGGCGCGCAGCCGCGCGGCGAATGCGTCGAGCGCCGCCGGTTCCATGAACAGGCCGAACCGGCCGCTCGCCCGGTGCACGTCCATCAGATCGATGAGGAAGTCGTGAACGGCCGTTGCGGCGCCCTGTTCCGCGACCAGCGCCGCGTTCTGTGCGTCGATCAGATCGAGAATCGACAGGACGCCCTGCTCGTAGGCGTCGGCGACCAAGTCCAGGTTCCGCCGCGCGGCGTCGGCGGCGTCCGCGGCCAGATCGATGCCGGCCCAGGAGGCGCCGGCCTGAAGCAGTTCGGTTCTCAGCCGCTGTTCGACCCGCTCGGCGACGGCATGGCGAGTCAGCCGAAGCTCCGCGAGCTCCTCCTCGGCCTTCGTCCGTTCCGCTCGGCGGGCGCCGCCGGAGAAGAGCGGCAAGGTGGCCGACACGCCGATGGACCAGTTCAGCCCGCCCGGACGAATGCCGGGGAACGAAAGGTCCAGCGCGTCGAGACCGGCGTCGAGTTCCGCGTCGAGATCCTGCGCCGTGAGGTCGCCCATGGCCGACACGGTCGGCGCCCAGAGCGCCCGGCGGGCGGCAAGCGCCGCCCTCTCCCGGGCGTCGATCGCGGCGTCGATCTGGCGCAGTTCCGGTGACCGGGCGAGCGCTTCGGCGGTCATGAAGTCGCGGAAGATGGCGAACGCGAAGGGATTGTCGATGTGCGCCTGGGCCGTCGCGGCGTCCACGAGCAGGGCGGGGTCGTGGAGGTCGACCTCGGTGATCTCGAACGGCTCCTCGAGCGGGCGGTGCAGCAGGCGATTCAGCGCGACCTCGGCGGCGCCGCGCGCCGCGCCCGCGTCGATCACGGCTCGCCGGTCGAGCGCGATCTGGTGCTCCCAGCGAACGACCTCGGATTCGCGGGCGACGCCGATCCGGCGGCGCGCCCGGGCGAGCTCCAGGTTCGATCGGGTCAGTGCGAGATTCTCCCGCTGGATGCGCTGGAACGTTCTGGTTCGGAGCACGTTCAGGTAGGCGCCGGCGGCGTCGTGCGCCACGTCGAGCCGCAGCTCCTCGCGGGCCTGTTCGCGCGACGTTTGGGCGTGGCGCTCGATGGCCGCGCGGGCGCGGGCGCTGTCCGAGTAGAGGAGCTGCGAGACGCCGACGGACCCGGCCGCCGTCCGCAGCGGAAACAGACCGAGGGGGTTGTCGGACCCGGTGTGATCGATCCTCCGGGCCCCTGCTGAAGCCAGGATCTGCGGCCGCAAGGCCGCCCTGGCGGCGAGCACCGACTGGCGGCCGGCCGCGACCGATCGGCCGCTCGCCGCGAGGTCGAGGTTGGCGGCGATCGCCTCGCGCGCCGCCGACGCCAGGCTGAGGCGCCTCGCCACGTTGGGCGGCTCGTCGTGAAGAAGCTCCGCCTCGGTTGCAATGCGCCAGTTCGGATGGACGCCGATCGCCCGCGCCGTCGCCATGTTCAGGGTCAGGCGGCTGTCCCGCCGAAAGTCGATCGGCAGGCCGCCGGCGTCCTCGCCGCCGAGGATGCGCTGCACGTGCAGCGCCGCCCGCCGCCCGAGTCGCCGCACGTCCGGTTCGAGGTAGAGGCTCGCCAGCAGGCCGCGATCGACCTCGCCGCGGCCCCAGTACGAGAAAGAAGGCAGCCGGCGATCGATCAGCGCGCGAACGAGACGGTCGAACTCGCCGGGCGAGAGCTGCGTCATCGGCGTTACGTAGACGGCGTCGGTCGCCCGCGGCAGCGCCTCGAGAGCGGCGTCGACCGAGGCCCCGACCCGAACGATCTCCGCTTCGGCGCCGAACTCCCGCGCCATCCGGCGGAGGTTCGTTTCCAGCGCAGGCGCCGCGGCGATCAGCGCTTCGCTCGTCAGCCAGGTCAACCGGCTGAACGGCGCGACCTCTCGGAGGCGACCGAGCTCGTACACCGGATCGCCGGTGAAGGTGATGTACGCGAGATTGGGCACGCCGCTGATCCGTTCGCCGGCCTCGCCCGGCTGTAGCGGGAAGTCCTGTGCCTCCGGGTCGAGCACGAACGCCGCCACGACCGGTTTCGACAGGCCGCCCCGGGTGATCGCGACGGTCGAAGACACCGGTCCCCAGGTCAGCACGATGTCGACCTCCGGGTCCGCGAGCAGGGCATCCACGGCGGCGCGCGCGCCCCGAAGGGTCCAGTCGGACACGCGCCGCGCGTCGGCCGGAAAGGAAACGGTGAACCGCGGCGCCGCCAGCTCGGCGATCTCCTCTTCCAAGCCGGCCCTCATCTCCTCGTTGCGCTCCCACGGGCCGTCGAACACCACGCCGATCGCGCAGGGCTCGCAGCTCATCGGCGTCTGCGCGGCGCTTCCGCCCGCGGCGAGCAGCGTGACCGTCATCAGCGCGCCGGCGACCCGGCGCGGGTTGCCCTTGACCATCCGTG
This sequence comes from Candidatus Multivorans sp., assembly GCA_965220845.1. Taxonomy (GTDB): domain Bacteria; phylum Acidobacteriota; class Thermoanaerobaculia; order Multivoradales; family Multivoraceae; genus Multivorans. Next base: position 1,435,485 of record CBDCRA010000004.1, on the reverse strand, counting down.
TGTCCTCCATGGCTACTCGGGCGGCGCTTCTAATCGCGGGACGATTCCGATCAGCGAACGATGACTGAAGAGCGTACCCACCGGTCCGCGGTCGGCGTCCACGCCGCTCGGTGCGAGGGTGGTAGGGGTTGAGTCAACGTTCTGTTGGCGCTCGGCATTCCCCTGCGGTGTTCAGACTAGCAGCGGCGTCCCGATCCTGACTTGCGCGAGCGGGTCAGTTCAGGCAGCGGAAGGCGGCGGCATCGCTTCGCGGTTCGGCGGTTCGTCCGGCTTGGTTGCGATGCGTCCATCGTTGGCCGTCGGGCGCGGTGACGACGAGCTGGAAGGCGAGGTCGGTGGCGGCGGCTGCGAAGACCCAGCGGTGGCCGTTGACGTTGCAGCCGTCGAGGACCTTGACGAGGACTTCGGCGTTCTCCCTGTCGAAGAAGTGGAGCAGGGCCGAGGATCGGGACCTCAGTCCCCAGTCCCGCGCCCGGCCGACTTCGCCGTCCGGCGTCTGGAAGCACATGTCGATCCGGTGGCCGTCCTCCAGTTCGATGCCCGGGCCCTGCGGTTCGCAGACCGGCGGCTTGTCCGGATTCCCGTCGTCGAGCTGAGCGGCGGTCAGGACGGGCCGGCCGGCGGCGGGGCCCGGGAGCTCCGGCGGCGCGCCGCCGGGCTCGGCGGCGCTTGCGGCGGCCGCCGTCGCCGGGTCGCAGGGGAAGGCGGCCGCGTCGCCGGCCGTCGCCGCGGTCATGCCTCGGGGGTTGCCGTGGGTGAAGGCGCGGCCCGTCGCCCGCTCCGTGATCTCCAGGTTGAAGGCCAGGTCGGTTACGGCCGCGGCGAAGACCCAGCGGTGGCCGTTGATCGCGCAGCCGTCGAGCACCTTGACCAGGACCTCCACGTTGTCGCGGTCGAAGAAGTACAGCAGGCCCGAAGCGGTCGACTCCAGGTGGTAGTTCGAGGCGTCGACCCGTGCGCCGGACGGCATCTCGAAGCACATCCGCGCCTCGTAGCCGTCCGACAGCACGGCCGCCGTTTCGCCCGGTTCGCAGTCCGTCATCTCGCCGGGCGCGGGCACGGACGCAACGGCAAAAGCGCCGGTGCGGCCGAACGCCGGCGCGCCGGGTCCCAGCGCGCCGACCCGGAACAGGTAGCGGCCGCCCGGTTCCAGGCCGTCCAGCACGGCGGAGGTCGAGTTCGGCCCAAACGTCGCCGCCGCGGTCCAGCCGTCGGCGGCGCCGCCCTCGCCGTCGGCGCCGGGAGCTGCCGTCCCGTCGGCTTCGTCGTCCGGGTCGTCCCCGCGGGCCCGCGGCCTGATCTGCACCTCGTAGCCGGTCTCCGAGATCGAGTTGTCGCGCCAGGACACCCGAACGCTCGTTTCGCTCAGCGGCGCGGCGTCGAGATGCGTCGGCGGCGCCAGCGACAGTTCGACCTCCGCCACGTTGCTCGCCGTCAGGCCGCGCAGATTCCTCGCCACGACCACGAACTCGTACTCGATCCCGGCCGAAAGCTCCTCCACCGTCGCCGTTTCCGCCTCAGCCGGCAGCGTGCGCGCCCGCTCCCAGCCGCCCACGCCCTCGCGCTGGAACACCTCGTAGCCGGTCTCGTCGTCCGATGTGTCCGTCCAGGTCAGCACGACCACTGACGAAGTCAGGAGCGTCGCCTGAAGACCCGAAGGCGCCGCCGGCGCCCGTTCGACCGGGTCGCTGCCCGGAGGAGCGGGCTCGACCACCTCCACGGTCACGTCCCGGCTCGCGCTCAGCTCGCCGTCCGAAGCGACCGCCGTGAACTCGTACGACGACCGCGCGGAAGCGTCCAGCGTCACCCCGGGCCGCACCGAGAGCTCGCCCGTGTCCGCGTCGATCGCGAATCGCCGGCCGGCGCCGGAAAGACGGTACGAGAGGTCGTCGCCGTCCGGGTCGTCGGCCGTGACGAAGCCGATGGCGCCGGTCGTCCCCTCGACGACGGTGAGCAGGAGCGGCGTCGCCGGATCGAAGTAGGGCGCCCGGTTCGGCGGCGGCGGAGGCGGCAACGGCGGACCCGGAGGCGGCGGAGGAGGCGTCACGCGTCCCTCCGTGGCCGCCTCGCTCGCGGGCGACGGCGTCGACAGGCCGGCGGCGCTCTTCGCGATCACCCGGAACTCGTACGTCGTGTCCGCGAGAAGACCCGTCACCAACAGAGATTCCGCGTTCGCCCCTGCCTCCGTCCCGAACTTCCGCCACACCCCCGGGTTCGCCTCCCGGTACTCCACCTCGAAGCCCGTCTCGTCAGACGAAACGTCCGTCCACGTCACCCGCACCGAGGTCGCGCCGACCGGAGCGGCCGCAACGTCCACCGGCGGAGCTGGCGCGCCGAACGCGCCCACCCGCGCCGTCTCGCTCGTTGACGACACGCCGTTGGCCGAGTGCTTCGCGTAGACCCGGAAGTCGTAGCTCGTTCCTACAGCGAGCCCCGTGACGACCGCCGTCGTCGCGCCGGCCGGGAACTCGGTTCCGAAGATCGTCCATTCCTCCGTCCGCGCCGGCCGGTACTCGACCTGGAAGCTCGTCTCGTCAACCGAGTTGACGGTCCAGGTAAGCGTCACGCTGGTGGCGTCGGTCGCCGTGCCGTCGAGGTCGGACGCGGCGGCCGGAGGCATCGTGAGGGATGTCGGGAATCCGGGGGACCGGCCGTTCGCGTTGACCGACGCCACCCGGAAGTCGTACGCCGCGCCCGGCGAGAGGCCCGTGACGGTCGCCGCCGTCACGCCGGCCTCCACCGTCGCGCCGGTCGCCCAGGGACCGCTTCCCGTCCGGTACTCCACTTCGAAGCCCGTCTCGTCCGTCGAGGCGTCCGTCCACGACACGGACACGGAAGTCGAGCCGGACGCCGTGACCGTCAAGCCCGTCGGCGCCGCGGGAGGCGCCGTGGGCCCCACCGACGCCACGTTCGACGGCGAGGACAGGCCGTTCGCCGAGTGCTTCGCGAACACCCGGAACTCGTAGCTCGTCCCCGCCGCGAGACCCGTCACCGTGAGCGTCGTCGTATTCGCCCCGGCTTCCGTGGCGAACGTCGTCCAGCCCTGCGCGCCGGCCGCCCGGTACTGAACGACGAACGACGTCTCGTCCGACGACGCGTCCGTCCAGCTCAGCGTCGCGCTCGTGCTCGTCGAAGCCGACGCCACCAGGCCCGTCGGCGCCGCCGGCGGCATCGTCAGCGACACCGCGCCGCTCGGCGAGGAACCGTGCACGTTCACCGACAGCACCCGGAAGTCGTAGGCGGTGCTGGGCCGAAGCCCCGTCACCGCGGCCGACTCCGACTCCGCCGACGCCGGCGCCCCCGAGGTCCACTCCCCCGCGCCCGTGCGGTGCTCCACCGTGAAGCCCGTCTCGTCGGAGGACTCGTCCGACCAGGCGACGGACACCGAAGTCGAACCCGTGGCCGTGACGGACACGCCCGACGGCGCCGTGGGCAACACAACCGGCGTGTCCCGGTCCGCGACGTTCACCGTCACGCTGCCGGAGATTCCGTTGTAGCCGCCGCCCGACGCCGCGTGGACCAGCGTGATCGGCGCCTCGTTGTCCGAGTCGTTGTCCGTCGAGGCGCTCACCGTGACCGTCCGCGCGTTGTTCCAGTTCGTCGTCGTGAACGTCAGGTTCGGCGTGCCGACCGTCAGGTCCGTGCCGGCCTGACCCGTGATCGCGACGTTCACGCTCGCTATCGGCCGGGACGTGAGCCGCACCGTGTACGTCGCGCTGCTCCCCTCCGTCACGTTCACGGTGGAAGTCGAGAACGTCAAACCCTTCGACTCGTCGTCCGTGATCGTGACCTGGCCGCTGCCGCTGCCCGTGGCCCCGCCGTCGAGGTTCGTCGCCGTCAGGATCGGCGCGTTGCCCGTCGAACTCGCAGGAATGGACACGGTCACCGTCCGGTCTTCCGCGTCGGCGTCGGAAGCCGCCGTCAGCGTCACGTTCGCCGCCGTGGCCGTCGCGCCCGCCTGCGGACCGGTGAAGGTCACCGTGCCGGTCGCCACGTTGAAGGTCACGCCCGCGGGCGAGCCGGACAGCCCAAGCGTGAAGTCCGTCCCCGCCGTGCCGCCGCTGAACTGCAAGGGCACGGCCAGGGACTCGCCGGAGACCAGGCCGCGGCCCAGCGTCAGCCGGATCGTCGCCGTCGCCGAACCGTCGTCCTCCGTCGCCGTCGCGTCCGGCACCGAGAGCGCCACCGTCGTCGCGTCGTCGTCCGTGATCGCGATGTCCACCTGGTGCGACGTGCCGTGGTCGTAGCCCGTCACCGCGCCGAGCTCCAGACGAAGCGTCTCGTCCGGCTCGTCCGCCGTGTCGTTCGTCGCCGTGAAGGTCGCCGTGCCGGACGTCTGCCCGCTCGTGATCGTGAGAGCCGGCAGCGAGTAGTCGCTCCCGTCGGCCGACGAGTTCCCCGCCACCCGCTGCACCGGCACGGAGAGGTTCCCGGAGGGCGCCCGGCTCACCGTCGCCGTCACCGTCAGCGTGCCGCCCTCCGTCACCGCGCCGGCACCCGACACCGACAGCTCTACCGTCGGATTGTCGCTGTCGATGATGTTCACCGTCACGTTGCCCGACACCGACCCGTAGCCGCCGCCCGACGCCGCGTGGGCAAGCGTGATAGCCGCCTCGTTGTCCGAGTCCGCGTCCGTCGTCGCGCTTACCGTCACCGTCTGAGCGCTGTTCCAGTTCGTCGTCGTGAAGGTCAGCGTCGACTGGTCGTTCTGCGTCGTGCTGTCCGTATCCACCGAAAGGTCCGTGCCGTTGTGGCCGGACACGGTGACGGTCACGTTGCCCGTGGGCTGGCTGGCCAGCTTCACGGTGTAGGTCGCGCTGTTGCCCTCCGTCACGTTGATGGAGGAGCGAGAGAACAAGAGACCGGCCACAGACGCGACGTTGGACGGCGACGAAAGGCCGTTCATACCGTGCTTCGCGTACACCCGGAACTCGTAGGCCGTGCCGGCGACAAGACCCGTCACCGTGAGAGTCGTGACGCCGGCTGGAGCCTCCATGCCGAACACCGTCCAGCTCTCCACACCGGTTGTTCGGTACTCCGCCGCGAACGAAGTCTCGTCCGAGGAGTTGTCCGTCCACGACAGGGTGACGCTGGTGGCCGATGCCGCGGACGCCGACAGACCCGTCGGCGCCGCGGGCGGCATGACGAGGGAGACGACGGAACTCGGTACCGCGGCGGTCGAGTTGTATGCCTCGACCCGGAAGTCGTACGCCGTACTCGGCGCGAGCCCGCTGACCGTAGCCGAGGCCGTATTCGAACCGGCCGTCGCCCCGTTCGACCACGGGTCCGACCCTGTCCGGTACTGGACGCGGAAGCCCTGCTCGTTCGCCGACGCGTCCGTCCAGGAGACTACCGCCGAGGTCGAGCCGGCGGCCGTAACGGATACGCCCGTTGGCGCCGCCGGCGCCGGCACGCCGAGGGTGGATTCGATGTTGCTGGGCGAGGACAGTCCGTTCGTGCCGTGGTTCGCGAACACCCGGAACCTGTACCCCTTGCCGGCCACAAGCCCGGTCACGGTGACGCGCGCCGTGTCGGCGGGCAGCTCGCTTCCGAACATGGTCCAGGCCGTCTGGCCGGACTCCCGATACTCGACGACGAAGCCGGTCTCGTCAGTCGACGCATCGGTCCAGATCAGGAGCACCTCCGTGCCGGAGACAGGGGCAGCAATCAGGTTGGTCGGGGCCGCCGGCGGCATGGTGAGCGAGACCGCGGCGCTCGGCTGGGGCCCGTTCTCGTTCATGGCGTTCACCCGGAACTCGTAGGCCGTGCTGGAAGCAAGGCCGGTCACCGTGGCCGAACGGGCGTTCTCGCCGGCCGTCAGGGCGGTGGTCCAGGCGCCCAGGGGCTGCCGGTACTGGACCGCGAATCCCGTCTCGTCCGAGGAGTTGTCCATCCAGGTCACGGACACGGTGGTGGAACCTGAAGCCTGAACGGTAACTCCCGTGGCGGCGAGCGGGAGCCCCAGACTGCCGAGCCAGACGAGGTTGCTCGGCGAGGACATCCCGTTCGTTCCATGGTCGGCGGAGACCCGGAAGGCGTAGGGCGTGTCCGAGGCGAGGCCGGTAACGGCGATCGTTTCCGCGTCGGCGGCGGCCGTCGTTCCGAAGGTGGTCCAGGTGGCCGCTGTCTGGCCGGCGGTCATGCCTTCCGGACCGCCCGAAGTCGGCGCGCCTTCGGTGTCGGTGGACGTTGCCAACGCCACGGCCAGCGAGCTTGCGGCGAGGTACTCGATGACGAAGTTGTTCTCATCGGCCGAGTTGTCCGTCCAGGTCAGGGTGACGCTCGTCCGCGATGCCGGCGAAGCGGAAAGCTCCGTCGGGGCGGGCGGAGGCAGGGTAAGCGTTGCGGGCGCGCTGGAACTCGCGCCGACGGCGTTGGTGGCGGTGACCCGGAACTCGTAGGCGCGGCTGCCGAAGAGGTGGCCGATCGCCGCCGACGACTCGTTCGGGCCGACCGTGGCGCCGGTGGTCCAGAGGTCCGCGCCCAGGCGGTACTCGACGGCGAAGCCGGTTTCATCGGCCGAGTTGTCCCGCCAGGAGACGGACGCGCCGTTCGAGCCCAGCGCGGTCGCCATGACGTTCGTGGGCGCGGTCGGCCCGCCGAGCGGTTCGATGGACACCGGGTCGCTCGGGGTATGCGGCCCGGCGTTGCTCTTCGCCAGTACGCGGAACTCGTAGCCGGTTCCGGACATCAGCCCGCTGACCGTGATCGTCATGGCGTTGGCCGCGGCTTGCGTTCCGTAGGCGGTCCACGGATCGCCCGAGCGAGCCGCGCGGTACTCGGCGATGAATCCAGCCTCGTCCGGCGAGCTGTCCATCCAGGTCAGGGTGACGCTGGTGGGGCTTGCCTCCGTCGCGGCGAGGCCGGTCGGCGCCGCCGGCGGCATGGTGAGGGAGACGACGCTGCCGGGCGACTCGCCGGTCGCGCTGACGGCCGTGACGCGGACATCGTACGGCGTGCTGGTTGCAAGTCCGGCAAGGGTCGCCTGCTGGACATCCGGGTCCGTGGTTTCGGTGACGGACCAGGCGCCTCCGCCGGTCCGCCGCTCGACACGGAAGCCCGTCTCGTCCCGTGTCCGGTCGACCCAGGTGATCAGCGCCGAGGTGGCGTCCGTGGCCTGGACAGCCACCTGCAGGGGTTCCCGCGGCGGCATGGTCACGGAGACCGGCGCGCCCGGGGCGGCGCCGCTCCCATTGCGGGCGTTCACCCGGAACTCGTAGACCGTGCTCGGCGCGAGACCGCTCACGGTCGCCGCCCTGTCGTTGGCTGCGGCCCCGGGCGCGCTGGTCCAGGCGCCGAGGCCGTTCTTCCGGTGCTCGATATCGAAGCCCGTCTCGTCGTTCGAGTTGTCGCTCCAGGCGAGGTCCACGGTCGTGGGGCCGGTGGCGGTCGCCGTCAGACCGGTGGCGGCTGCCGGAGCGCCGAGCCCCGTGACTCGGGCGGTGTTGCTGGGAGAGGACAGGCCGTTGGCGCTTCTCGCCCGAACCTGGAACTCGAAGTTGCCGCCGCCGGTCAGCCCCGTGACGGTGAGCGTTGTCGCGTTCGCGTTCGCTTCCGTCGCGAAGACGGTCCAGGTCGCCGCGCCTTCCGCCCGGTAACTGGCGACGAAGCCCGTCTCGTCGGTTGATTCGTCCATCCACATGAGGTTCACGCTGGTGGGGCCGGCGCTCGTGGCGGTGAGCCCGCTCGGCGGCGGCGGCGGCATGGTGACCGTGGCGGGATCGCTGGGCGTCGAGCGGCCGTTGTCCGCCTGGGCGGCGAGTACGCGGATCTCGTGGGTGGCGCTCGGTGTCAGGTTGGTGGCGGTGGCGGTCGTGGCGCCGGCCGCTGCCGCGCCGTGGATGGACCACTCCGCGTTCGGATCGCCGGCGGGCCGCGCCTCGATGACGAAACCGGTCTCGGTCGTGGACGAAGAGGTCCACTGGACGGTGGCGGAAGTCGAATCGAGCGCGGTCACCGTGACCCCGGAAGGCCCGGGCGGCGGCATCGTCACGATGAGGACGTCGCTGTCGTCCCAATAGTCGTCGCCAAAGGAGTAGGGGATGCGCGCGCGCGGACGCGGAACCGGTAGCGGGCGCCCGCCACAAGTCCGTCCACCGACGCCTTCGTGCCGTTCTTCTTGACCGTCGCGGCGGTGGTCCAGCCCCCGGTCTCGCCCCGGTACTGGACGGCGAAACGCGTCTCCTGGTTTGCGCGGTCCGTCCAGGTGACGTCGACGCTGGTGGACCCCGTGGGAACGACGGTCACGTCGCCGGGATCCTGCGATGAGTAGATCGTGACGATGTTGCTGTTCAGTGAGCCGTTCGTGGACTCGGCGAGGACACGGAGGTGGTAAACCGTCTTTGGCTCGACGACCCAGTTCCCTCGGCTCGTGTCGCCATCGCCCGGTCCGTCCTGGGTGGCGACGCGGGCGTAGGTCCAGTAGCCGTCGTCCGCCCGGATGGCGTTGACGAAACTCGCTTCATCCGTCGAGCGGTCCTTGTACCGGTGCTGGAGGGCCTCCTTGCCGAAGTGCACCACGCTCAGGAGTTCCGCGGCCTTGGGAGGAGCGTTCGCCGGCTTGGGCAGCTTGAACTTCTTTTCGGCTTCGCTGAAGCCGGTCCGGCTCAAGGAGGCGACGGTGAAGGTGTAGCTGCCGGACTCCAGGCCGTCGACGTAGGCCTTGGTCGCATCCGACGGATAGACCGCGTGGACGGTGGTCTTCCCCTTGAGTGTGTAGCTCACGCGGTAGCCGGTGGCGTTGCGGGCGGTTTTCCAGCTCAGCCGAACCTCCGTCGGGATGCCGGAGGCGACCGCGGCCGTCAGCTTCTTCACGGCGGCGGGCGGAAGGTTGTTGAAGTCGATCTCGATCTCGTTGCTGAAGGTCCTGCCGCCGCCGCTCCTGGTCTCGACGCGGTAGGTGCGGAGCACCCGGTCGTAGGAGGGCACCGTGAGCCGCGCGTCCCTGGTCCTGTTGGATCGCCAGGACGGCTCGATCTCCCAGTCGGGCCGCGTGCTCGCCTTGTGCCAGATCCGGAACTCGCCCTTGTACTTGCGGTCGATCGTCCAGCGCAGATCCGCGAAGATCGCTTGGCCGACTCGCTTGATCCGGCCGGTGAGCGCCGCGGCGGGCGGCGGCTCGACGCTGAGGTCGATGGCCAGGGGGTCGCTTCGGGAGGACGCCGCGGCGCCAATCGCCGCGATACGGAACTCCAGGGCGGCGTTGTCCGGAAGGCCCGCGACGATCGCTTCCCTGACATTCGCGGGCAGGGTCCGCGCCACGTACCAGTCGGCGGGGCCGCCGCCGTCCGGGCGGACTTCCACCGCGAAGCCCGTCTCGTTAGTGGAGAGATCGGACCACTCCAGGCGGACGCTCGTGCTGGTGAGCCGGGTGCCGAGGAGTTCGGCCGGCGCTTGTGGCCTGGGCGGCGGCGGCGGCGCGGTGGGCACGTTCGTGTGGGCAATGACCACGTCGCTCCAGGAGGTTCCCTGGGTGTTCGTCGCGCCGACGCGGAACTCGTACTCCGTGTCGTCCAGAAGCCCCGTCACGTCGACCGTCACGGCGTCCGGGGCGGCGCCGGGGCCCGCCGTCCAGGCGGATGCGCCGTAGGTCCGGTACTGCGCGTCGAAGCCGTTTTCGGTGGTCGAGTTGTCCCGCCATTCCAGCCGGATCGTGCGGTCGGCCGGTGCGCTCGCCTCGAGACTCGAGGGCCGCGTCGGCGGCCCGCTCCCCGGCGTCGTCACCCACGCGGTTTCGCTCGGGTAGGAGCGGAGATGGTTCAGCGCCCGGATGCGGAAGCCGTAGCGGGTGGCGGGGAGAAGGCCCGTGATGGTGGCCGATGTCACGTTCGGGTCGACCGTCGCGCCGGTAGCCCACTCGTCGCTCTCTTCCGGGTCCCGGTCGGGCGTTATGTACTCGATCCTCTGGGCGGTCTCCCGGCTCGATTCGTCCGTCCAGGTGAGGGCGACGCTCGCCGTGCCGCCGTTGACCGAAGCCGTGCCGCCGATGCCGGTGGGCGGCCCTGGAGTGATCCAGTCGCTGAGGTAGGCCGTCTCCGGGGCGGTGCGCTTCAGCAGACGGTCCACCTCTTCGCGGTCGACCGCGCCGATCTGGTGACCGTTCCAGGTCCGGCGCGGCGTCGCGTAGATGGCCGGGCTCGAAGGATTGCGGCTGGTGCCGTAGGCAAGGATGGTTCTGATTTCGGCCTGGGAGTTGTAGTAGCCGTAGGCGTACGGCGCCAGCGGCTCGCGGGTTTGAAGGAGGACGTCCTGGCCCGCCTCGCCTCGTTCGTGGAGACCGCCCAGGGTGTGCGCCAGTTCATGGGCGGTCGCTCGGTAGCGGCCGGCGCGCGCGTAGTTCGTGGTGTTCTGGCCCGCCCAGGCGTACTCGCGAATCGTGGGGTAGGCGGAATGTCGCCAGAATGCCTGCCCGCCATCCCAGATACCGCCGCTGCCGGCGCCCATCAGGTAGATGATGTCCCCGTCATGCTCGTCCCGCAGCCTCATCGCCTGTCGGCTGTCGCGGAGGGCGAAGATGGCGCGTGTGCTTCGTAACGCTGTCTCCAGATCCAATGGCGCATGGCCGATGTGAACGACGTTGTACTCGGCCGCCGCTCCCGCGTCCTGGAGCGCCCGGCTTGCGTAGTCGAACATGAGAGTCGTGTCCCGCTGCATCGTCGTTCTGATGCTGGGGAGTCGAGACCGGAGAAAGGCGGTAAACAGCACCACCACGTCGATCCGGTGCCGGTCGTCCGACTGAAGCTCGATCTCGGCCGGCGTCACGTTCACGCCGGCAAGAAAGCCGCTGATCCGGATCGTCTCGTGCGGCTCGGGGATCTCGTCGTTCACCAGATGCAGGTCGAACGTGGCGGAGGCTTCGCCGCCGCCGGCCGGGATCACCAGATCGAAGTCCGGGACGGCGGTGTAGTCCGTGCCGGACGCCGACGTGCCGCCGCCGACGCTGATCCGCAATGTCTTGTCGGCGCCGAAGCGGTCGGTCCCGGAGATCCCGGCGGTCACGGTGACCTCGACCGGCGAGGCGGCGTCTTCCGTCACTTCCGTGGGGCTGACGCTCAGCGTGACGCCGGGCAGGGTGGACTGCGCGCTGCCGACGCTCACCACCTGCGCTGCGGTTGCGGTGGCCGCGGAGACGCCGCCGGCGTCCGTCATCTCGGGCGACGGTTCGGTGAAGATGGCGCACTGATGATCGTCGTGGTCATGGTCATGTTCGTGCAGCCCGAAGGCGTCGAGAATCCAGTTCGGCTCCAGCACTTCGCCGGCTTCGTCCGCCTCGACAGCGTGGAGTTCGAGCGTCGTGCCGCCGGGCTCGTCGAACACGCCGGCTATGCCGCCGTCCACCATCGTGAGCACGACGACGCCCGCTACGTCGCCGTTCCCGTCGATCGCATGACCGGACCACAGGAAGTCGCCGCCGCCGCGATCCTGGAACTCGGCCAGGCGGGCCTGAACCGTCGTGCCGTACGGGGTCGGCACCTCCAGCGTCTCCGGCGCCTTGCGGAGCAGGTCGAAGTCGACCTGGACGTCGAACCGTCGGGCGTTCGTCCGGGCTGAGTGTTGAGTAGATTGCGCGGAAGAGACGGCCGCGGGGCCTTTCTCGACGTAGCTCAGCAACCGCTGGGCCGCGGCGCCGTCCCCCGCGAGAGCGGTCGCGGCCACCAGGATCGCCGCGAGCGCGGCGGGCGGGAATGGCCTCACGCCCTCTTCCGCTTCCAGCGGCCGGGGAACCTGGTCCCCCCGCTTGCCCTCGTCGACCTCACGCAACGCCCCCCCTGTTCCTCCTCGTGGCTGGCCTTCAAAGGGGCTGCGGGCGACCCGCCACGTCGCATCCGCCAGGATCCGACCGCAAGATCGGAGACGGACTTCCGGGACCGTAGCAGAGCGGGCTGCGTCGCCTTCACCGAGAAGAAGCCACTGTTACGCTCTGCCCACACGGCCCGCGACGGCGGAAGAAGGAACCATCGCATGGAGGAAACTCGGAAGACAGTCGGCTACGTGACGCCGGCGCGCGAAATGCTGCGGCGCATCGCGCGGGACTTCACGGAGAAGGAGGTCCTCCCGGTCGCCAACGAGCTCGACCCGAAGAAGGAGACGATTCCGCAGTCGCTGATCGACCGGATGGGCGAGCTCGGCTTCTTCGGGATCACGATTCCGGAGGAATACGGCGGCGCCGGGCTGGGCGCGTTCGAGTACTGCCTGGTGGCCGAGGAGCTGGCGCGGGGCTGGATGAGCGTGGCGAGCCTGATTGCCCGCGGCAACGGCTTCCACCGGTCGATTCCGTTCGAGGGCGAGGAGCGACGCAAGCGCATCGAGTTGATGGCCGAGGGCAAGTACCTCGGCGCGCTCGCCATGTCGGAGCCGGAGGTGGGCTCGGACATCTCGTCGATCACCTGTCGGGCGCGGCTCGAGGACGACCACTGGGTGATCAACGGCAACAAGTACTGGTGCACGTTCGCCGACGGCGCGAACTTCATCCAGGTCATCGCGCGGACCGAGGGCGATCCGTCGAAGCGCCACGCCGCGCTGACCGGCATCGGCATCGAGAAGCCGCCCGGCGAGCTGCCGGAGGGCGTCACCGGTTCGCCGATCCCGAAGATCGGCTACCACGGCTGGAAGACCTGGGAGCTCCACTTCGAGAACGTGCGGGCGCCGATCACGAAGGAGCAGAAGGAAGCCCGGGGCCGCGCGTTCTACGGCATGACCCGCGGCCTGCAGACGGCGCGGGCGCACACCGCGGCGCGCTCCATCGGCCTCGCCCAGGGCGCGCTGGAACAGGCCATAGCCTACTCGAAGGAGCGCATCCAGTTCCGGCGTCCCATCGCCGACTTCCAGGCGATCCGCTTCAAGATCGCGAACATGGCTGCCGAGGTCGAGGCGGCCCGGCAGTTGAACTACTCGGTCTGCGCCAAGATCGACACCGGCGTCTCCTGCGCCAAGGAAGCGGCCATGGTCAAGTACTACGCGGCCGAGATGTCGGAGCGGGTGGCCTCCGACGCGCTGCAGGTGCTGGCGGGCGCGGGGTACACGACGGACTATCCGGTCGAGCGCTACTGGCGCGACGCGCGGTTGACGAAGATCTTCGAGGGCACGTCCGAGATCATGCTGAAGATCATTTCGGACGAGTTGCTCGGCAAGCCGTCGAGGAGGAGCTAGCTGGCCGTTTCGGCCGCCTCGCGTTCGCCGAGCGGTACGGGCTGAACGATGTCGACCGACTTCAACGAGTTCGACCGCTCCTTCCTGCCGATCATCGATCGGGCGTTCCAGGACTTCCGGGACGACGTGTGCATCCTCTTCGAGGACGAGACGTACACCTATGGCGAGGTCGACGAGTTTTCCGCCCGAATAGCGAGCGGGCTGGCCCGGCGCGGCTTTGGGCCGGGGATGAAGGGCGCCGTCTGGAGCCTGAATTCGGCGGTCGCGTTCATTGCCGCGATCGGTCTGCTGCGGGCCGGGGGCGTCTGGATTCCGGTCAACCCGCGGAACTCGGCCCGCGACAACGTGGAGATCCTCGTCCGGTTCGGCTGCGAGGCGATCTTCTTCCAGGAGACCTTCCGCGAGCCCGTAGCGGAGGCTGCGGAAGGGCTCGGCGCACTGCGGGCGGTGGTCGGCCTGGGCGGCGGAGATCCGTCGAGTTCGCCGGCCGCGGCCGGCATGGAAGCGGCCGAGCCGCTCTACGACTTCATCGCCGGCGCCTCAGCCACGCCGCCGGCGGTCGAGATGAAGGGTAGCGACACCCTGACCATCCCGATGACAGGCGGCACCACGGGTCTGCCGAAGGGCGTCATGCTGAGCCACCGCAACCTCCGCGCGATCGAGTACGCGATGCGCCACGGGTACGCCGGCCGCCGCCCAGTCAGCCTGTGCGCGGCGCCGATGACGCACGTCGGCGGGCGCGCCGCCCTGACGTCGCTCTCTTCGGGGGCGCGCTTCGTCATCCTGGAGAAGGTCGATCTCCAGGTCATCCCGCGGACGATCGAGCAGGAGCGGATCACGGACTTCTTCCTGCCGCCGACGGCCATCTACTCCCTGCTCGACCAGCCGAACCTGGGCGACTTCGACCTCTCGAGCCTCGTCGGGCTGAGCTACGGCTCGGCGCCCATGTCGCTTGCCCGCCTCAAGCAAGCGCTCCAGGTCCTTGGCCCCATCATGCGCGGCGGCTTCGGCCAGACGGAGTGCCCGATGTTCATCACCCGGCTTGCCGCGGAAGAGCACTTCGAGAACGGCGACCCGGCCTCGGGCGGGCTTGCCCCGGACCGCATCCTGCGAAGCGTCGGCAGGTCGACCGTCATCTCCGAGGTCGCGATCATGGACGATGACGGCGGCCTTCTGGGCCCCGGCGAACCTGGCGAGATCGTCGTCAAGGGGCCGAACGTCTCCGAGGGCTACTACCAGGACCCGGAGGAGACGGCGAAGATCCGCCGGAACGGCTGGCACCTCACGGGCGACATCGGCGTGCTGGACGAGGACGGCTACCTCACGATCGTCGATCGCAAGAAGGACATGATCATCACCGGCGGCTTCAACGTCTACTCGACGGAAGTGGAGCAGGCGCTGCTGGCCGTGCCGGAGATAGCGCTTGCCGCCGTCATCGGCATTCCCAGCGAGCGCTGGGGCGAGGCGGTCCACGCGGTCGTCGTCGCGGCCGACGGCGCGGAGCCACGGGAGGCCGAGGTCATCGCCGCCGCCCGCGAGCGGCTCGGCGGCGTCAAGGCGCCGAAGAGCGTCGAGTTCGTCGCCGACCTGCCGCGCACCCCGGTCGGCAAGATCGACAAGAAGAGCCTGCGGGCGCCGTACTGGGCGGGCCGCGGCCGGCGCGTCTGACACGGGACGGCGAGTGCCCTCGCATCAAGCCTTCCGGCGCCGTCTTGTGTGGAGCGTGCCGCGCTGTCAGGATGTCCCGTCATGACGACGGCGGTACCTGTTTGCATCATCGGCGCCGGACCGATCGGCATGACCGGAGCGCTGCTCCTGTCGCGCCTCGGCATCCGGACGCTCCTCGTCGAACGCCGAAGCGAGCTGAACACGCATCCGCGTTCGCGTTTCGTCGACACGAACACGATGGAGCTGCTGCGCGAGTTCGGTCTGGAGAAGAAGGTCGAGGCGACTGGGCTGGGGCCGGACTGGACGGCATTCAACCGCTGGTGCACGGCGCTGACGAAGACGCAGTACGCGCGCATCCCCAGCCCGACGTTCCTCACCGTGCCGCGGGACACGAGCCCGTGCCTGCCGGTGATGACCGCCCAGGACCTGGTGGAGAACGTGCTGCTCGAGAAGATCCGCGGCGAGTCGAACATCGACGTCCGCTTCCACGCGCTGGCTTCGGACCTCACTCAGGACGAGTCGGGGACCCGGCTCAAGCTGACGAACCAGCAGACCGGCGTGGAAGAGGAGGTGCTCGCGGACTACACGATCGGCACGGACGGCCCGGGCAGCTCCACGCGGGCCGTCATCGACAGCGAACTCGAGACGGACCCGCGTCCGGTCAACTCGCAGGACGTCATCTTCGACGCGGACCTGTCGCGGTACGTGGAAGGACGCAAGGGCGCGTTGCTCTACAACACGCCGCCGACCGGCGGCATGGTCGTCTTCCAGCCGCTCGACGGCGTCCGTCGCTGGCGCTGCCAGATCACCGTGCCGACGGCGGATCTGATCCCCGAAGAGGCGGCGATGGAGAGGATCCGGCAGGCGCTCGGCACGGAGGACGACGTCCCGATGACGATCGTCAGCATGTCCATGTGGCAGCCGACGCCCGGATGCACCACCCGCTTCTCGCTCGGCCGGATCTTCCTCGCCGGCGACGCGGCGCACATCGCGATCCCGACCGGCGGCATGGGAAACAACACGGGGTTCAGCGGCATCCGGAACCTGGCCTGGAAGCTTGCCTTCGTTCTGCGCGGGATTTCGCCGCCGGAGATTCTGGAGACCTACGAAGAAGAGCACAGGCCCATCGCCCAGGATCGCATCGACGCCGGCGTCCGCATCTACGAGGCGATGGGCGCCATGATGATGGGGTTCGTCAGCGGCCAGGACATCACGGAGGCGGTCAAGGCGACGAAGCTGTACGGGAACTACGACGGCCTGCTGATGGGCTTCGAGCTGAAGTCCGGTCTGCTCGCGGTGGATTCCGACGATCCGCCGTCCGTGGACGATCCGGTCATCGACTTCGTGCCGGTCGTTCGTTCCGGAAGGCGGGCGCCGCACATCTGGCTGGACGACGCCGGGGAGACGTCCGTGCTCGACGGTTTCGGTCTCGACTACAGGGTTCTCCTGGGCGCCTCCGTCGATCGCGGACGCTGGGACGACCAGGTGGAGCGACTCTCGACCGGCGGCTTCCCCATCTCCGCGCAGGCTCTGCCGCGTCTGGACGACGACGCGCTCTACGCGAACGACGGCGTCGTGCTCGTCCGTCCGGACGGCGTCATCGCCGACCACTGGCGAGACGCCGACATCCCGGCAGGGAAAGAGGCCGTCCGCCTGTCCCGTCTGTTGCCCCGGAAAGTCGTCGGGAGCGGATAGAATCGAGAACTCGGAGGGAGCAGGTTGGATGTAGCTGGCAAGACCGCCGTGGTCACGGGCGGGGGTTCCGGAATCGGCCGCGCCATCGCCCGGGCGCTGGCGGCCGGAGGTTGCAACGTGGGCGTGGCGGATGTCGAACGGGAAGCGGCGGAGGGCGCGACCGTGGAGATCGAGCGCGAGGGCGTTGTCGCCAGGGCCTACGAAGTCGACGTGACCAGCGACGCCGGGGTCGAGGCCCTGGCCGAACGATCCTTCCGGGACTTCGGCTCGGTCGAGATCCTGGTCAACAACGCCGGAGTCAGCTCGAAACCGGGACCGCTGCTGGACTCCGCCGCCTCGGACTTCGACTGGGTCTTCGGCGTCAACGTGCGCGGCATGCTCAGCGGGATCCGCGCCTTCGGCGGGAGGTTCGCGCGGTCAGGGAACGCCTCGTGGATAGTGAACACCGGCTCGGAGCACTGCCTGGGCGTTCCGCATCTCCACTCCGGCCTGTACACGGCCTCCAAACACGCGGTGCTCGGCCTCTCGGCGGTCCTGCGGGGAGAGCTTCCCGACCACGTCGGCGTGAGCGTTCTTTGTCCCGGCCTGGTGGATACCGGGATCTGGCGCTCCTCGGAACGGCGGCCGGAGCGGTTCGGCGGAGCGGCCGAGGCCAATCCGGCGGCGGCCGCCGTGATGAAGCTCGGCATGCCGCCCGCCGAGGTGGCGGCGCGGGTGGTCGACGCCATCCGCGACGAGACCTTCTACGTCGTTTCCCACCCCCACGTCGTCGAGATCGCCAGACGGCGCTGGAAGGAGGTGGCCGCCGCCTTCGAGGCGCAGGCCCCGCGCCGCGACGGGGACGAGCAGTACTCCATGGAACGCATCATGGCCGGCTTCGCGGCGGCTCGCTAGAGCCATGCGTCTCGGCGTTCTCGTCGGGCAGAGCCCGAATCCCGCGGATCCCGCCTCGTTCCGCGACTTCGCCCGCGCGGTCGAAGGCGAGGGCTTCGACTCGATCTGGGCGCCGCAGATGATCGGCCGCGGCATGATGGCGCTCGATCCGCTGGCCTCCATGACCGCGGCCGCGACTGCTACCGAGCGGGTCGAGGTCGGCACCGCGATCCTCCAACTGCCGCTGTACCAGCCGGTCGACCTGCTGCACCGGGTCCTTTCGCTCAGGATTCTGGCGGGGAAACGCCTGACGCTGGGCGTCGGACCCGGCTCGACGGCCGCCGACTTCGAGGCGTTCGGCCGCGACCACGCGACCCGCTTCAGGACGTTCACCGCGACCCTTGCCACGCTGCGCGACGGCCTCGCGTCGGGCAAGGTGGGCGAGGTCGACCTGACCCCGCCGCCGGCCGTCGTCGGCCGGCAGCGGATGATCTACGGCACCTGGGGCAAGGGGGTCGAGCGAGCGGCCCGGGAGTTCGACGGCTGGGTCGCCTCCGCCTTCCATCGCACGGACGACGAGGTCGTCGGCGCCCTGCCGCGGTACCGGGCAGCCGGCGGGGAGCGAGCGATCGCATCGAGCATCGTCTTTCCGCCGGGCGGCGACGCGGGTGAGTTGAAGGCCCGGCTCCTGCGCTTTGCCGAGGCGGGCTTTGACGACGCGGTGGTCGCCGTCGTCGCCGGTCCTCCGGCGCTGGGCTTGGTGCGCGGCCTGCTGCCGTGAGGCGGCGGCGAAGAGAATTCCGCTTCCTGAGGAGGAACCGAGCATGTCGTTGAACGTGAATCTCCTTGATCCCGATCTCTTTCCGCACGGAAGCGGTCCGCCGCACGAGTTGTTCAGCGCCTGGCGCGAGGGCGATCCGATTCACTGGAACCCGCCGAATCCGGACTATCCGCCGCCGCGGGACTCCCTGCCGACGCGGGGCTTCTATGTCCTGACGCGGTACAAGGACGTGGCGGACGTGTCCCGCGACCAGAGGGTCTTTTCGTCCCATACCGGCGGGCCGGTCATCTGGGACCTCAGCGCCGAGGGGCTGCAGAGGCAGCAGGCCGGCCTGATGGGCATGCCGATGGACGCGCACCGAGCCGTCCGCCGCCTGATCGTGCCGCCGTTCACTCGCAGCGAGCTGATGGCGTTCCAGCCGCAGATCGACGCGGTCGCGACAGAGATCATCGACGAGGTCGCCGGCGCCGGCGAATGCGAGTTCGTGTTCGACGTCGCCTCGAAGTTGCCGGTCTACACCTTCTGCAGCCTGACCGGCGTGCCGCCGGAGAAGCGGGAGGCCGTGGCCCGGCTCGGCAACCTGAACGCGGACGTGGAGAACGTGGAGAACTACGGCGACAACGAAGAGATGGACCTCGCCGCCCAGTTGTTCCAGATCTCGACGCAGATCGTCGCCGAGAAGCAGGCGACTCCCGACAAGAGCCTGATGAGCCGCCTCGTTCACGGCGAGGTGGATGGCGAGAAGCTGAACCCGCTCCAGTTGAACATGTTCTTCCTGACCATGGCGATCGCCGGCCACGAGACGACCCGAGGCACGGCGGGCCACTTCATCCGGCTGATGAACGAGCACCCGGACCAGTACGAGCTCGTCTGTTCCGATCCCGACCGCTACCTGCCGAACGCGATCGAGGAGGTGCTGCGGTACGCGCCGCCGGTCACGAACTTCCGGCGCACCGTGGCGGAGAACGTCACGTTGCACGACAAGGAGCTTCACGAGGGCGACAAAGTCTACCTGTCCTACCCGGCGGCCAACCGCGATCCCGAGGTGTTCCCCGACCCGGACCGTTTCGACATCATGCGGGAGAACGCGGCCCGGCACCTGGCGTTCGGCATCGGTCCACATGCCTGCATCGGAGCGCGTCTGGCCCGGATGCAGCTCTTCGCTCTGCTCAAGGAGATCGTCACGCGGATTCCCGACATCCGTCCCGGCGAGATCGGGCGTCTGCGCTCGATCTGGTTCGACGCTGTGATGCGGATGCCGGTGACCTTCACCCCGGAGCGTTGACGATGTTCGCCGCCTGCCCTAAGATTCCGCGGCCTGCGATATTCGCCGGGCGGCCGAAGGGTCGCGGCCGGGGAGGTTAGCTCAGGGGCTAGAGCACCTGCTTTACACGCAGGGGGTCGCGGGTTCGAATCCCCCACCTCCCACCACGGAGGCGGGAGCAGGATGAAGCAGCACGAGGGCGATACGACGAGGACGGAACGCACGGGGTCGTAGTTCAGCTGGTTAGAATGCCGGCCTGTCACGCCGGAGGTCGCGGGTTCGAGTCCCGTCGGCCCCGCCATTCCGTTCCTGGCCGATCGAGCCGCCGGACCGCATGTTGAGGTGACGACGTGAGAGAAAAGATCAAGCTCGTATCCAGCGCGGGTACCGGGTACTTCTACACCACGACGAAGAACAAGAAGCTCAGCCAGGAGAAGCTGAAGCTGAAGAAGTACGACCCGAGAGTCCGCCGCCACGTCGAGTTCGTCGAAGAGAAAATGCGGTAGCCAGCTTCCGCGAAACCACTGGGTGCGCGGGTCTTCTGACCCGCATCAGGCGCGATGCCGCGAAGCGGCGAGCCCGAGGTTCTCCGATTGCGGCTCACGAGTCTGCAATTCGCCCTCCGAGAGTGCTACGCTCTCGCGCCCTTGCCCAACCCCGAGTAGGCTGGCCCTGGCGCCTCCGCTCCACTTTCATGGAGCGGAAGATGAACTCACAGACCTACGATCAGCAGAGCAAGGAGTCGCACGACCTTGCCTCCATCTGGAGCCGGTGCGTCGCCTGGGATACGGATTGGGAGTCCCTGGTTCGGCGTGTCGACCCGATGTTGCGGAGCACCTTGGCCGGCCTGGGGCGAAGCTACGGCGTCTACCTGAACCGGGATCTCCTCGACGAGGTGATCCAGGAGATCTACCTCCGCCTGCTTCGGAATGATCGACGGGTGTTGCGCGGCTGCCGGGGAGAATCCGAATCGACCATCCGGTCCTACCTGCGCCGGGTCGCTCGGAGCACCCTGATCGACTGGCTGCGCGCCCGCCGGGCGCTCAAGCGCGGGCCGGCCGCCGAACTCAGCCTCGATGTCCTGAACGGACTCGCCGACGAGGTCGATGGCTTCGAAGTCCCGAGCCGGACCTCCAGTCCGCTCGACGCCATCTACGCGCGGGAGCTCCGCGGCAGGTTCCGTCGCGAGTGCGGCTGCGTCGCGAGCCGCGGCGGCACGGTGTGGCGCGACATCTGGATCACGGAGCGCATGGTGGTGGACGGGTGGAGCTCCCGCGAGGCGGCGCGGGTGGTCCAACTGGCGCCCGCCACCGTGGCGACGGTGCTCAGCCGGATGCGCCGGGAGCTCCGTCGCCGCGGTCTCTTCGTGCCGTCACGCCTGAATCCGGGGGCCTGAGCGCCGGTGCGGGCGCTCGGGGAACTCGTTGCCTGGTGGCCCTCGGACGAGTCGAAGTCCCACTTCAGTCTGAAGTTATGGCATAATGGCCAACTCTCTTCATTCCCTGGAGACCCCTGATCGTGGACCAGAAGACAGAACATCGGCCTGTACGGCTCGGCGGCTCCCTGAGCGGCCTCGAGCCTCGCGACCCGCGCTCCCGTCACATGACGAAGGTCTTCAAGGCGCTGTCCGACTCGACCCGGCAGAACATACTCCGGCTGTTGGAAGACGAGCAGCGTTGCGTCGGCGACATCGTCGGCGAGTTCGATCTCTCCCAGCCGACCATCTCGCGCCATCTGTCCGTGCTCAAGGAAGCCGACCTGGTGATCGACCGGAGGCGCGGCCAGAACGTGATCTACCGGTTGAACGACGAGGCGCTGTCCGAGTCGATGCGCAGCTTCTTCGGGCAGTTCCGAAGCTGTCAGGACTCGCTGCGCAAGCCCGGCCCCTGAGCGAACTTCGCTCGCGCGGCCCGGGCGTCGATTCCGGTAGGGTTCCGCGTCGATCTGGCGGTGTAGCTCAGCCGGTTAGAGCAAGCGGCTCATATCCGCTGTGTCGGGGGTTCGAGTCCCTCCACCGCCACCACTTCACGCCTCCGTGGGCTGCTGAGGTTCGACGATGACCATCCAGCCGGTCGAGGCCGCCGTGGCGGGCTTCTTCTCCCGGCGTCCGGAACTCGCCCGAACGGTACGCGAGGCTCCGCTGGCCGTCGCGTTCTCGGGCGGCCCCGACTCGACGGCGCTGCTGCGCGCCATGCGGCGCTGCGCGCCCCGGTTCGCCTGGAGTCCCGTGGCCGTCCACGTCGACCACCAGCTGGACGACGGTTCCGCCCGGCGGGCCCGGACGGCGGCCCGGATCGCCGCGCGCCTCGAAGTCCCCTTCCAGGTCCACGGGGCGCGCTCCCTGCCGCCGGGCCGGAGCCTGGAGGAATGGGCCCGCGCCGAGCGCTACCGGCTGTTCGTCGCCGCCGCCAGCTCATTGGGCGCGGCGGCGGTCCTGACCGCTCACCATCGCCTCGACCAGGCCGAGACGGTTCTTCTCCGCATCCTCTTCGGCAGCGGCACCGCCGGTCTCGGAGCGATGCGGCCGGTGTCGAACCGGCTCGGACTGCCGCTGCTCCGACCGCTGCTGGACCTGGAGCCCGGCGCCCTGCGGGACTACGCGGCCCGCGGCGGCATCGAGCCCGTCGACGATCCGACCAACCGCGTCTCCGGGCCGCGGCGCAACTTCGTCCGCCGCCGCCTGTTGCCCGTCCTCGCGGCGGAGACCCCCGACATCGCCGAGCGGCTCGTCCATCTGGCCCGGGCCGCGCGGAGAGCCGAGCCCACGGTCCGCCGCCTGCTCGACGAGGCGTTGGCGCCGCTTCCCGGAGACCAGTCCTGCGAAGTCGAGGCCGAGGCTCTGGCGCGGCTGCCGGCGTCGCTGTGGCCGGCGGCGCTGGCCCGTTTGCACAGGCTTGCCGGCGCGGCCTACCCGCCCACCCGGAACGCCCGGCGGGAGCTGGCGCGGCAGCTCGACCGGCGGAGGATGAGCGGTCGGTCGGTCGGCTGCGACTGCGGCGGCGGCTGGCGCTGGGAACAGAGTCGCGACCGGCTCAGGGTGCTTCGCCCGCGTCCCCGGGAGAATCAAGGGATTGGATCCCTTGAAGTCGGGGGGCTGGAGTGACAACCTTCCGGGCACCCGCCCGTACAGTGGTTACGGAATCCCGCGGGCTTCGGGACCGTTGTCCCCCGCGGGTGTGGCCCCGCTCAGCAAGATGAACGCAACGCTCAAGAACCTCCTCCTGTGGGCCGCCATCTTCGTGATGGTGATCCTCATCTTCAACCTGTTCAACCAGGGCGCGGCGCGCCGTGGAGCGGTCATCTACAGCGACTTCTTCGACGACGTCGGGAAGGGCCGCGTGGAAGAGGTCAAGATCGACACGGACGGCAGGGTGAGCGGCACCTACAAGACCCGGCCGCGCGACGGCGTGGGCGACGGCAGTTTCACGACCCAGGTGCTGCCGGAGGATTCCGCGATTCTCATGGCCCTGCTCCGCGAGCAGGGCGTGCGGATCGAGGTCGAGGAGGTCAAGGAAAACACGCTGACGATGGTGCTGATGACCTGGGGTCCGCTGCTGCTGATCGTCGGTCTCTGGATCTTCTTCATGCGCCAGATGCAGAGCGGCGGCAACCGCGCCCTCTCCTTCGGCAAGAGCAAGGCGAAGCTGCTGAACGCCAGCGGCAAGAAGGTCACCTTCAAGGACGTGGCCGGGGTCGAGGAGGCGAAGGAGGAGCTCTCCGAGATCGTCGAGTTCCTCAAGGAGCCGCAGAAGTTCCAGAAGCTCGGCGGCAGGATTCCGAAGGGCGTGCTGCTGATGGGCCCGCCCGGCACCGGCAAGACCCTGCTGGCGCGGGCGATCGCCGGCGAGGCCAGCGTGCCCTTCTTCTCCATCTCCGGCTCGGACTTCGTCGAGATGTTCGTCGGCGTCGGCGCCAGCCGGGTTCGCGATCTGTTCGAGCAGGGCAAGAAGAACGCCCCCTGCATCATCTTCATCGACGAGATCGACGCCGTCGGCCGCCACCGCGGCGCGGGCCTCGGCGGCGGTCACGACGAGCGCGAGCAGACGCTGAACCAGTTGCTGGTCGAGATGGACGGCTTCGAGACGAACGAGGGCGTGATCCTGATCGCCGCCACCAACCGGCCGGACGTGCTCGACCCGGCGCTGCTGCGGCCCGGCCGCTTCGACCGCCGCGTCGTCGTCGACCGGCCCGACATCGCGGGCCGCCTCGGCATCCTGCAGGTCCACAGCCGGAACATCCCGCTCGATCCGGACGTCGATCTCCAGGTCCTGGCGCGCGGCACGCCCGGCTTCTCCGGCGCCGACCTCGCCAATCTCGTCAACGAGGCGGCGCTGATCGCGGCGCGGCGCAACCACAAGAAGGTCGACATGGCCTCCTTCGAGTTCGCCAAGGACAAGGTGATCATGGGCGCCGAGCGCAAGACCATGATGCTCACCGAGCAGGAGAAGGAGGTCACCGCCTACCACGAGGCCGGTCACGCCCTGGTCGCGGCCTTCATGCCCGAGGCCGACCCCCTGCACAAGATCACGATCATCCCCCGGGGCCGCGCCCTGGGGTTGACGATGCAGCTCCCGACCGAGGACAAGCACACCTACCGCCGCAAGTACGTCGATGCCCAGATCGCGATCCTCATGGGCGGGCGGGTCGCCGAGGAACTGACGCAGGACGACATCACCACCGGCGCCGGCAACGACATCGAGCGCGCCACGGACATGGCCCGGCAGATGGTCTGCGAGTGGGGCATGTCGGACCTTGGGCCGCTCAATTTCGGCGAGAAGAGCGAGCCGGTGTTCCTCGGCCGCGATTTCAGCCAGCGGTCCGACTACTCGGACAGCACCGCCCAGTCGATCGACACCGAGATCCAGGCCATCGTCCAGCGCGGCTACGACAAGGCCCGCGACATCCTCTCCGAGTACCGCGAGCTGCTGGAGTCGCTGGCCAGGGAACTGCTCGAACTCGAGTCGATCGAGGGCGACCGGGTCTACCAGTTGATCCTCGACGCCACGGGCCGGGACCTGACGCCGGCGCGTCCGACGACCCGCATCCCCGACCTGGAACCGCCGGACGAGGGCCAGGAGGCCCCCGCCGCGGACGACACGCCGGCGCCGGACGTGGCCGGCACGCCCGAACCCGCAACGATCTCCGAGCGGCAGGAACCCGACCCGGTTCCCCTGCCGTTGCCGAAGGCGGAGAGCTAGAGCCGCCAAACCCGTCGCAGGCTCCGTGTTTGGCCCCAGCCCCCACCTCACTAGCACCCTGCGCCGCAGCACTTGCTTCGCTGCGTTCTACGGCGCAGGCTCCTAGCGCGGGAGTAGGCTCGGGCCGGAGGTCGTGATCGGAACGCGATGGACTTGGCTCAGCCGCTCGGGCTTCTAGGCTGGAGGGATCTGGTCGACCTCCTGGTGGTCGGCCTCGTCGTCTACAACCTTCTGCTCCTCATCCGCGGCACCGGGGGCGTCCGCATCCTGGTCGGCATCCTGGTGCTGGCGGCGGCCGCGTGGATCGCGGCGCTGCTTCGCCTGGACACCCTGCAGGCCTCCCTGAACTACCTGTTGCCCGCACTGCCGATCGTCATCGTCGTCCTGTTCCAGAACCAGATCCGGCGAGCGCTGGCCCGCGTCGGCCGCAACCCCCTGCTGCGCCTGACGACCGACCAGACGGGCGAGACCTGGATCGAGGAGGTCGTGGTCGCGGCGCAGGCCCTGTCCGTCCGGAAGCTGGGCGCGCTGGTCGTGGTCGAGCGGATCGACGGTCTGCGGGACTACGCGGAGAACGGCATCGTCCTCGACGCGGCGGTTTCCCACGACCTGCTGCTGACGATCTTCGCCCGCGATACGCCGCTTCACGACGGCGCCGTGATCGTCCAGAAGGACCGCATCGCGGCCGCGGCCTGCTTTCTGCCGCTGACCACCAGCGCCGGCGTTTCCATCGAGCACGGCACCCGGCACCGCGCCGCGATCGGCATCACCGAGGAGACGGACGCCGTGGTGGTCATCGTCTCGGAGGAGACCGGCAGGATCTCGATCGCGCAGGAAGGTCGCCTGACCGGCGACCTCACCCTGCGCGAGTTGCGCAACCAGCTCTTCGAGCTGTTGCTGGCGCCCGGCACGGCGAGGTCTTCGGGATGAGCGAGAACGGCAATCGCTGGACGTTCCGGGCGCTCGCGGTCGTGATCGCGATCGGCATCTGGCTGCCCGCGTCGTTCTGTCCGCGCCTGCGCGAGATAACGACGCCGCCGATCGAGGCGAACGTGGCGGGGCGGTTGACGATCCCCGATCACGAGCGCCTGACCGTGCTGAGCATCGAACCCGAAGGCGTTCAGGTCCGCATTCGCGGCAACGACGAGCTGATCGACTCCCTGGAACTCGATCAGGTCCGCGTCCAGGTGCCGTTGCCCGACGACGTGTTCGGCGCCGGTCCCTACAGCGGCCCGCGGGAAGTCGAGGTCGTACTTGCCGCCGAAGACGTCGTGTTGCCCGACGACCAGGTCCAGGTCGTGTCCGTGGCGCCGGATCGCCTCGTCCTGAGCGTCGACGAGGAGATCTCGGTCGCGGTGCCGGTGCAGGTCGTCTGGATCGGCGAGCCGATCGGCGGCATCAGCGTCGACGATGAGAACGTGCGGATCGAGCCGGCGACGGTCACCGTGCAGGGGGCGCGCTCCGAGATCAACAAGCTGGAGTTCGCGCTGGCCGGGCCCATCGACCTCACCGGCCGTGGCCTCGACTTCACGGCCAGGCAAGTACGCGTGCGGTTCGGCAGCGAACACGTCCGGGTCGAGTTCCCGACCATCGTCGACGTGTCCGTGCCGATGATCTCGAGGCAGCCCCAGAGCTCCGGCGCGGGCAATTGACCCCGAAGCTGTTCGGTACGGACGGCATGCGCGCCGTCTTCGGCACGCCGCCGCTCGATCAACCGACCGTCCAGGCCGTCGGCTACTGGTTCGCCAAGCTGTACGCAACAGAGGCGCCGGACTCCGACCACTGGGTGCGCCGGCGCCCTCGCCGGCTGTCGCCGCAGGCGGCCAGAGAGCGCCGGCCGCTCCGCTGGGTGCGCGGGTCTTCTGACCCGCTGCCGCCGGAGGCGGCCAGGAAACGCGCCGGCCGAAGGCCGGCTCCGCTGTTTCTCCTCGGCGGTGACACCCGCGCCAGCCGCGCCGAAATCACCACCTGGCTCGCCGCCGCCGTCCGCGCCGCCGGCTGCGAGGTCCGCTCGGCCGGCGTCGTGCCCACGCCGGCGGTGGCCTACCTCGTCACCGAACTCGGCGCCGCCGGGGGCATCGTCGTCTCGGCCAGCCACAACCCGTACACCGACAACGGCGTCAAGCTGATCGGCGCGGACGGCTTCAAGGTCGGTCCGGAAGTCGAGCAGGCGATCGAAGAGCGGGTGGTTGAGGGTGGCGGAGGAGTTGGTCGGCCTTCGGCCGGCGATTCGACGCCGCCTTCGGCGGCAGCGGGTCAGAAGACCCGCGCACCCAGCGGAGCGGCCGGCGATTCGACGCCGCCTTCGGCGCGCTTTCTCCGCGGGTCTTCTGACCCGCGGAGAACGCGCGCCGGAGGCGGCTTCGAAATCGTCGCCGGCTTCGCCGGCGGCAACTTTCTCCGGTCTCCGCCGCTTCGCGGCTCCGCCCGGGGGCGGGTCGGAAGACCCGCGCACCCAGCGGAGGTCGGATCTAGGATCAAGCCATGACCCATCTCTCCGTCAACGTCGACCATGTCGCGACGCTGCGCCAGGCTCGACTGGCCGGCTACCCGAGCCCCCTGGAAGCGGCGCGCCTCGCGGAGGAAGCCGGCGCCTTCGGCATCACCGTGCACCTGCGCCAGGACCGGCGCCACATTCAGGACCAGGACGTCGTCGACCTCCGGGAGTCGGTCACGGGCCGGCTCAACCTCGAGATCGCGGCCGAGGAGCCGATGCTCCGGTTCGCGGAGCGGGTGAAGCCCGAGCAGGTGACGCTGGTTCCCGAGCGGCCCGACGAGGTGACCACCGAAGGCGGCCTCGACCTGATCGCTCGCGGCGACCAGGTGCGCCGCGCCGCCAGCCGCCTGGTCGAGGCCGGCATCCGCGTCGCCGTCTTCGTCGACCCCGACCTGGAACAGCTCGCGGCGCTGGCCGGCCAGGACGACGTCACCGGCTTCGAACTGAACACCGACGCCTACACCCGCGTCGCTGGCGCCGAAGCCGACGCCGAGTTCGCGAAGATCGAGGCGGCGGCCGAACGCGGCCTCGCCGCCGGCCGGGAGGCGTACGCCGGGCACGGCCTGACGGTCGCCAACGTCGGCCGCGTGGCCGCGCTCGCCGGCGTCAGCGAACTGAACATCGGCCACTCCATCGTGTCCCGCGCAGTGCTCATCGGCATGCCCGCCGCCGTCGCGGAGATGCTCGAAGCCATGCAGGCCGGCTGACCACTGGGTGCGCGGGTCTTCTGACCCGCTGCCGCCGAAGGCGGCTTCGACATCGTCGCCGGCCGGAGGCCGGCGGCTACTCTGTTCCGGCCTGCGCCGCTTCGCGGCTCCGCCCGGAGGCGGGTCAGAAGACCCGCGCACCCAGTCGGCTCCACATCGTTATCCCTCGACCAGCCCCCGCTCCCGGTAGTCCTTCAGCTTCCGCTGCAGCGTCCGCACGCCGATGCCCAGCAGCCGCGCCGCTTCGGCGCGCTTGCCGCCGGTGCGGTCCAGCGTCTGCAGGATGGCATGGCGCTCGATCTCGGCCATCGTCCGCGGTTCGCCGAAGGAGCTCTGGACGGCGGCTTCGGCGGGCGCCTCGGCGGCCTGGCGAATCTCCTCGGGCAGATCGCCGACCTCGATCCGGCCGCCGCCGTGGAAGACCGCGACCGTCTCGAGCACGTTGCGCAGCTCCCGCACGTTCCCCTGCCAGCGGTTCTGGGCCAGGCACGACAGAGCCCTGCTCGAGAGCTGCATCTCCGGCTTGCCCTCGCGGGCCGCGAACTCCCTCAGGAAGTGGTCGGCGAGAAGCGGCAGGTCGTCGAGGCGGTCCCGCAGCGGCGGAATGCGCAGCGTCACGACCTTGAGCCGGTAGTAGAGGTCCTCCCGGAAAACGCCCTGCTCGACCGCCTCCTCCAGGTTGCGGTTGGTGGCCGCCAGCAGCCGGAAGTCGACGTCGAGCATCCTGCTGCCGCCGACGCGCATGATCTGCCGCTCTTCGAGCACCCGCAGCAGCTTGACCTGGAGTTCCGGGATCAGCTCGCTGATCTCGTCCAGGAGGAGGGTCCCGCGCGCGGCGAGCTCGAACTTGCCGATCTTGCGGCCGACCGCTCCCGTGAAGGAGCCCTTCTCGTGCCCGAACAGTTCGCTCTCCAGGATCTCGTTCGGGATGGCGCCGCAGTTGAGCGCCAGGAACCTCTCCTGCCGCCGGTCGCTCGCCTGGTGCAGGGCTTTCGCCACGAGTTCCTTGCCGGTGCCGCTCTCGCCCAGGATCAGCACCGAGGCCCGGCTCGGCGCGACCTGGCGCATCTGCTGGAACAACTGCTCCATCGCCGCCGACTGGCCCACGATGGCGTCGAAGCCGAAACGCTCGTCGAGCATCTCGCGCAGGTTCGTCACCTCGTCCCGCAACTGCCAGTTCTCGATCAGCTTGAGGACGCGGCTCCGCAACTCGTAGAGGTCGACCGGCTTGGTCAGGTAGTCGTCGGCGCCGACCCGCATCGCCTCGACCGCCGACTCGATCGTGCCGAAGCCGGTCACCAGGATGACCGCCAGGTCGAGCTCCTGGGCCCGTACCCGGTTCAGGAAGGCCAGGCCGTCCATGCCCGGCATGCGCAGGTCGCAGACCGCCAGGCGCACCTTGGGTTCCCGTTCCACGAAGGCGAGCGCCGGTTCGGCGTCGTCGAAGACACGCACGCGGAGTCCGGCCCGCTCCAGGGCGATCGCCATGGACTGGCGGGAACCGGCCTCGTCGTCGATGACGATGACCCACGGGGCTGCTGCCATGGCGCGATCCTAGCCGGGCTGGAAACGCCGTAGCCGTCACACGTTCGATGCATCGGTTGCGTGGACACCCTGGCAGCGACGCGGATATGGTTCGTAACCATGGAGGCTTCGCCCGTTCCGGCGGCAGAGGGACCTCGGCTCGACAAGCTGCTGGGGCGTGAGCTCCTTGCCAGGTTGCTGCGGGTGTCAGCCGTGAGCCTGCGACGCTACTTGGCGGGCGAGAGAGCGGTGCCTGACGCGGTTGCGGCGCGCTTGCGTTTCCTCGCACTGGTCGCGGGCGACCTTGCGGGGGCCTACAACGACATCGGCGTGCGGCGCTGGTTCGACCGACCGCGCTCGCTTCTGGACGGCCGGAGCCCGGCGGAACTGCTGGAAGTCGAATGGCAGCCGGAGGATCCGGATCCGCGGCGGGTTCGCGACTTGGCCAGAGCCCTGGTCTGGTCTCCTGCCACGTGATCGCCTAGCGCAACGCGGATCCCCGCTGCCCACCCGTGTGGGAGAGGGTTCGCAGCCGGAGGAGGGCAGGCCCGCGCACGCAGCGGAGAGGGTCGGTCTCTGGCGGCTCAGTCGGCGCTGCCCGCGAGCAACTCCTCCAACCCCGCCTCGTCCAGCACCTCGACGCCCAGTTGCTCCGCCTTGCGGAGCTTCGAGCCCGCCTTCTCGCCGGCGACCAGGAAGTCCGTCCTGCCGCTCACCGAACCGGTGACCTTGCCGCCGAGCGCCGTGATGCGGGCCGCCGCCTCGTTGCGGGTCATCCCGCTCAACGTTCCGGTGAGGACGAACGTCCTGCCGTCGAGCGGGCCGTCCGCCGCCTCCGCTTCCGTCTGCTCCTCCTCGAACCGGAGGCCCGCGTCCTCCAGGCGGCGGAGCAGGTCCTGGTTCCGCTCGGAGTCGAAGAACGCGCGTACGGACTCGGCGATTCGGCTGCCGATGTCCTCGACTTCCTCCAGCTCTTCGGCGGACGCCGCGGCGAGCGCCTCGATGGTGCCGAAGCGGCGGGCGAGCAGAGCCGCCTTGCTGTCGCCGACGAAGCGGATGCCGAGCGCGTAGATCAGGCGGCTGAGAGAACGCCGCTTTGACTCCTCCAGACCGGCCACGGTCCGCGCCGCCGCCTTGTCGCCCAGCCGGGCGTCGTTCGTCTTCCTGAGATCGGCGAGCTGCTCCACCGTCAGGCCGTAGAGATCGGCGGGGTCACGGACGAGGTTGCCGCCGACGAGTTCGCCGACCAGCCAGTCGCCCATGCCCTCGATGTCCATCGCGTTGCGCGAGGCGAAGTGGCGGATCGCCTCGCGGACGACGGCCGGGCAGGCGGCGTTGACGCAGCGGAGCAGCGCCTCCTCCTCCGGCTGGTACAGCTTCTCGCCGCAGACCGGGCACTCCGTGGGCGGCTCGAAGCGTTGAGACTCCGGGCCCCGCCGCTCCTCGAACACCGACACCACCTTGGGGATGATGTCGCCGCCCTTTTCGATGAGGACTGCGTCGCCGCGCCGTACATCCTTCCGCTTCAGGTCCTCGTAGTTGTGGAGCGTCGCGCGCCTAACCGTCGTGCCGGCGACTAGCACCGGCTCGAGCTCGGCCACCGGTGTCACCGCGCCCGTGCGCCCGACCTGGGGACTGATGGCTCTCACCTCAGTTACCGCCTGCTCGGCCGCGAACTTGAAGGCGACCGCCCAGCGCGGGGCCTTGGCGGTGGCGCCTAGACGGTCCCTTAGCTCCGGGTCGTCCACCTTCACGACGACGCCGTCGATCTCGAAGTCGAGTTCGCCACGCTTCTCCTGCCAGTCGTCGCAGAAGGCGACGACCTCGCCGAGACTCTCGCAGCGGCGCCAGTCCCGGCTCACCGGCAGGCCGAGGCGGCTCAGCGTCTTGAGGCCATCGGCGTGCGAAACGCGCTCACCGGCGCCGGGCTGCTGCACCAACTCGTAACATGTGATTTCTAGGGGCCGCCGCGCCGTGTCCCTGCTGTCGAGCAGGCGGATGGTGCCGGCGGTCGTGTTGCGTGGGTTCGCGTAGAGCTCCTCGCCGGCGGCTTCCCGTTCCTCGTTGAGCTTCCGGAAGGCGCTGCGCGGGATGAACACCTCACCCCGCACCCGGAGCCGGGCGGGCGCTCCCGCCGGCAGCCGCAGCGGCAACGTGCGGATCGTCCGCGCGTTGACCGTCACGAGGTCCCCGACCCGGCCGTTGCCGCGGGTCGCCGCTTCGATCAGCACGCCGTCCTCGTAGAGCAGCGACAGCGACACGCCGTCGACCTTCAGCTCGCAGACGAAGTCGATCTCCGTGTCCGGGAGCAGCCGTTCGAGCCGTCCGACCCACTCCTCGAGTTCGTCGTGGTCGTAGGTGTTGTCGAGCGAGAGCATCGCCGGCTGGTGCTCGACCTGCTCGAAGCCCTCGGTCGGCTCGCCGCCCACGCGCTGCGTCGGGCTGTCGGCGGCCCGCAACTCGGGGTGCTCCTCCTCGATCGCCGCAAGCTCCGCCATCAGGCGGTCGAACTCGCGGTCCGTGATCTCGGGCTTCGCCTCCTGGTAGTAGAGCCGCTCGTGCCGCTGGAGTTCTTCCCGCAGCCACGCGGCCCGGTCCTGGGGCGACTTTGCCATCGCCGACATTCTGCCGCAGCTGGGTGCGCGGGTCTTCTGACCCGCTCCGGGCGGAGCCGCGGAGCGGTGGAGCCCGGTTAGACACGCCGCCGGCGAAGCCGGCGACGATGTTGGCGGGTGGCCGCGGAGGAATTGTCGGCCTTCGGCCGGCGATTCAATGCCGCCTCCGGCGGCGGCGGGTCAGAAGACCCGCGCACCCAGCAGACCAGCCCCCGGGGAGATCAGGCACAAAGTATGCTGCACCCGAATGGAGTTGGTCGGCTTCTTCCTTCGGTACGCCCGCCGCTATGTGCACTGGGGGCTGCTCGCGGTGGCGGCGATAGCCGTCTTCGGCGTCGCCACGGTGGCCTTCGTCGGGCTGATCAATCCGATGTTCGATGAGGTGCTGCTCGCCACCGACGAGGAGATCGAGAGGGCGCCGATCGCCGGTGTGGGCGGCGTCGGCGGCGAAGACGAAACCGAGGCCGAAGCATCCGCGCCTGGCCTGCTGCAACCCGTCGAGAACTTCACCGCGAGCCTCAGGGCGGCGGCCGCCGATCTCTACGACGCCGCGAAGGAGCGGTTCGGGATCGAGGGGCGGCGGGAGGTGTTCTTCGCGCCGGCGCTGCTGGTGCTCGTCGTGCTGTTGCGGAGCCTCATGGCGTTCCTGTCGGGTTACTCCTTCCAGCGCGCGGGCCTGGGGATCACGACCGACATCCGCAACGATCTCTACCGCCGCATCATTCACCAGTCGAGCCGGTTCCATCAGCGCTACACCTCGGGCGAGCTCTACAGCCGCGTGGTCAGCGACGTCTCCAAGCTGCAGAACGCGGTCACCGCGCGGCTGTTCGACATCGTCATGTCGGTGGCGATGCTGGTGTTCTACACGGGAATCCTGCTCACGCTCCACTTCACCCTGGCGGTCGTGTCGCTGTTCGCGGCGCCGGTGTTCGGCTTCCTGCTGGCCCGGTTCGGCAAGAGCATGCGGAAGGTGACCTTCCGCAGCCAGGAGCGGATGGCCGATCTGTCCGGGCTCCTGACCGAGGGCATCCGCGGCAACCGGGTCGTCAAGGCCTTCGGCATGGAGGACTTCGAGTGCCGGCGTTCGAGCACGCCACCCGCGGCCACCTGCTGGCCAACCTGCGGGCCCAGTTCCTCTCCACCCTTTCGAGTCCGGTGATCGAGTCGACCGCGGCGATCGGCGGCGCTGTCCTGGTGATATCCGCCGGCTTGATGATCCGCGAC
Source organism: Candidatus Multivorans sp. (assembly GCA_965220845.1). Lineage (GTDB taxonomy): Bacteria > Acidobacteriota > Thermoanaerobaculia > Multivoradales > Multivoraceae > Multivorans. The sequence continues at coordinate 1,402,290 of CBDCRA010000004.1, read as the reverse complement.
GGGAGCCTCACCTTCGGGCAGTTCTTCCAGTTCCTGCTGACGCTCATGCTGATGTACGACCCGATCCGCAAGCTGAACAGGGCGAACCTGGTGCTGCAGGAGGCGGTGGCCTGCAGCCAGCGGGTCCATGGCCTGATGCAGATCAAGAGCGACATCGTCGACAACCCCACCGCGCCGCCGATCTCCGGCCTCGACCAGGGCATCCGCTTCGAGGACGTCTCCTTCGATTACGAGGACACCGGCCACGGCAAGGGCGTGCTCTCCGGCATCCGTCTCGAACTCCATCGCGGCGAGGTCGTGGCCCTCGTCGGTGCCTCGGGCGCCGGCAAGTCGACGCTGGTCAACCTCCTGCCGCGGTTCTTCGACCCGGTCTCCGGCCAGGTCGAGATCGACGGCACGGACATCCGCGCCCTGCCCCTTGCGAACCTGCGCTCCCTGATCGGCATCGTCACCCAGGAGACGGTGCTGTTCAACGACTCGGTGAGGAACAACATCGCCTACGGTCGCGACGACCTGCCGATCGAGGAGGTGCGGATGGCGGCGGCCGCCGCCTACGCCGACGACTTCATCATGGCGATGCCCGAGGGCTACGACACGGTGATCGGCGAGGGCGGCCAGAACCTCTCCGGCGGCCAGCGCCAGCGGCTCGCGATCGCCCGGGCGCTGCTCAAGAACGCTCCGATTCTGATCCTCGACGAGGCGACCTCCCACCTCGACACGGAGTCCGAGGTCGTCGTGCAGCGGGCGATCTACAACCTGATGGAGGGCCGCACGGCCCTGGTCATCGCGCACCGCCTGTCGACGGTCGTTCGCGCCGACCGGATCGTCGTCCTGGACCGCGGCTCGATCGTCGAGGAAGGAACCCACGAGCAACTGCTGGAACTGGGCGGCGCCTACAAGCGCCTCTACGATCTCCAGTTCCATGGCTGAAGGCGCCGGCCGAGGGCCGGCGGCTCACCTGGCCGCCTTCGGCGGCAGCGGGTCAGAACCCGGCTGGCGCGCCCCCGCGCCAGCCGCGTCACAGTCCGAGCGCCCGTCTTCGGGCGGTCGGATGTCAGACCCGCGCACCCAGGGTGCCCGGTGAAGGTCCGCGGCGCCTTCCTGCCGCCCGCTGCCGTGGCGGTGCGGTTTCTCTCCCAGGCGCTCACCGCGACCTGGCGCCTCCACCGTCTCGAGGGCGCCGAGCACCTGGAGCGGGCGCTCGAGCCGCCGGCCCTGCTCGCCTGCTGGCACGAGCAGACGGCGCTTTCCCTGCTGCTGGTGCGCAGGTACCTGCTGCCCGCCGGCGGGCCGGTGTCCATCCTTGCCAGCCACTCCGCCGACGGCGAGATCTCGGCGCGGGTCGGCCGCGCCTGGGGCATCCGCGTCACGCGCGGCTCGACCTCGCGGGGCGGCCGCGAGGCGGCCCTCCACCTCTACGGCGAACTCCGCCGGTACCGGTCGACCCTGCTCCTCATGCCCGACGGTCCCCGCGGGCCGGCCCGCGAGGCGAAGCCCGGCGGCATCGTGCTGGCGGCGACGTCCGGCGCGCCGATCGTTCCCGCCGGCATCGTCGCCGCCCGCGGCTTCAGGTTGCGAAGCTGGGACCGCATGGCCGTCGGCGCTCCGTTCACCCGCGTGGCGGTCGCGGTCGGCGAGCCGATGACGCTCGAGCGCAAGGCGACGCCCGCGGAGCGCGGGGAAGCGCGGCTCGAACTCGGCGCCCGGCTCGACGAACTCACGGCGAGGGCCCGCCAACTGCTCTCCTGAGCGGGAATCCACCGCACCCGGAACGGGTTGAAGCCTGTGTTCCTTCCCGTGTTCCCGTCCGATGGAAACCTCCGCGAAACCCGCGAGAATGCTAGAATCCGGGCGCTTTTCCCTCGCCCGTGCGTCACGGGTGGAGGCTTGGCCTATGCCAGCCCATCGTTTCATCGACATTTTTCTCCGCATCCCCACTGGGTGCGCAGGTGTCCTCGCCGACTGCTTCCGCTCTGCTGGGTGCGCGGGTCTTCTGACCCGCTGCCGCCGAAGGCGGCGTCGAATCGCCGGGCGAAGCCCGTCAATTCTCCCGTTCGCCACCGCCCTGCTCCTCCTCGCCCCCGCCGCCCAGGCCCTCGTCTACGTCATGCCCACCGACGAGGCGATGGTCGACCGTTCGCCCGTCATCGTCTTCGGCGAGATCATCGCCGCCGAACCGGCGCCGGTGGAAGGCATCCCCTCGACCGACTTCATGTTCCAGGTCGAGGAGGTGCTGAAGGGCTTCGTTCCCGGCGGCACGATCGTCGTGCGCCAGCCGGGGGGCATCGGCGCCGGCGGCGTGGCGGCGCGGGTCATGGGCCTCCCCGGTCTCGTCGAGGGAGACCGGCTGCTGCTGTTCCTCGACCCGGTCGAGGGCGTCTACAGAACGGCGGAACTGGCGCTCGGCATGTTCTTCGAAGTGGAGGCGGCCGGCCGGACGTTGCTGATGCGCGGCTCGTCGCAGGACGGTGGGGCGTCCTGGTCCGCGGACGCCGACGCCGACGAGCGGAGCCAGGAGCGCCTGCCGCGCTACGCGGAGCCCTTCCGTCGGTGGATCGCCGACCACGTGGCCGGCCGGGCGAACGAGGCCGACTACTTCGCCCCCGACCTGCGGGACGGGCTCGTGTCGGTTGTTTCGCCGTTCAACCTGACTCGGAGCCCGGCCGGTTGCGAGCAACCGGGCACGCGGCTGCGGTGGCGCAACTTCGACCGCGGCGAGAGCGTCCGTCTCCTGGTCCAGGCCGGCGGTCAGCCGGGGGTACCGGGCGGCGGCATGGCCCAGGTGCTGTCCGGCATGCGGGCCTGGAACGGGGATCCCAGGAGCCGGGCGCATCTGGTCCGAAGCGGCGTCACGAACGATGAGTTCACGCTTGGTGTAACCGGCGAGAACAGGATCGCCTTCGAGGATCCGGCCGGCGAGATTCTCGGCACCTACCTTCCGGAGGTCGGAGGCGTTCTGGCGATCACCGCCGTGTACTTCTACTGCGGCGCCGAGGATCCCCCGCACTCGATCCCGGGAGGCGGGCGGGTGCAGGCCTACGAAGTGATCGAGACGAAGATGGCGACCCAGGACGGCTACAAGGACTGGCTTGCCGGCACGCCGAACCCGCGCCGTGCTCACGAGGAGATCATGACCCACGAGTTGGGCCACGTCCTGGGCATCGGTCACTCCTGCGAGATCGGCGATCCCTGCACTGGTGTGCCCCGCGAGGCGATCATGCGCGCCTGGGCCCACGGCGACGGCCGCGGCGCCGCCATCAACCGCGACGACCGGAACGCCGTGCGCGCCCTCTACCCGCTGACCGGCCCCGTGGGTCCGGTGGGGCCGGCCGCGCCCACCGACCTGACGGTCACGGCGATCAGCCAGACGGCACTCGAGCTCCACTGGCAGGACCGTTCCGGCAACGAGACGGGTTTCGAGATCCACGAGCGGATGGTCGACAGCGAGTTCATGCGCATCAGGACGCTGCCGGCGAACACGACGTCCGTCGTCATTCGGGACATTCCGCCGGAGACCTTCCGCGCCTACCAGGTCGTCGCCACGAACAACCGCGGCAGTTCGAGCCCCACGCTCGAAGTCGGCGCCACGACGCTCGCCGAAGTCGCGGAGTGCGTCGCGGACGCCGACACCGTGTGCCTGAACCAGGGCCGCTTCCGTGTCGAAATCGAGTGGGAATCGGCGGACGACTTCGGCGCGGGCGCCGCCGTGCCGCTGACCAACGACACGGGCTATTCATGGTTCTTCAACGAGGACAACGTCGAGGTCGTCGTCAAGGTCCTCGACGGCTGCGCCTTCAACCAGCGCTACTGGGTGTTCGCCGGCGGGCTGACCGACGTCAAGGCCGTCATGAAGGTGATCGACTCGGAGACCGGCGTGGCGGCCACCTACTACAACAAGCCGGGCACCGCCTTCCAGCCGGTCCAGGACCAGGAGACCTTCGCCGTCTGTCCGCAGGGCGCCAACCTCTACGGCGAGAGCCGCTACCTGCTCGGGGACGAGGAGATGGAGACCCTGCGCGGCGGCATGGACCTCGCGGCGGCCGCCGGCTCTGCCGAGCCCGGCTTCGAACTGCCGTTGCCGTTCCAGGTGGCGCAGGCCCAGGACGGCGGCGGCAGTTGCGAGCCCGACGAACAGACTCTCTGCCTTGAGAAGGGCCGCTTCGCAGTCCGGGCAACGTGGGATAGCGGGGACGGCAAGACCGGCGACGCCGTCGCCTGGCCGTTGACCGGAGACACGGGCCTCTACTGGTTCTTCGCTCCGACCAACGTCGAGATGGTGCTCAAGGTGCTCGACGGCTGCGGCATCAACCGGCACCGCTGGGTGTTCGCGGGCGGCCTGACGGATGTCGGCGTGACGATGACCGTCACCGACACCGAGACCGGCCTGGAGCAGGTCTACGAGAACCCCGTCGGTACCGCGTTCGAGCCTGTGCAGGACCTGAAGGCCTTCGCCTGCCAGGCGCCGTAGGCCGGCGGCCGCCTTCATGCCTGCCCATCGTCTCGTTCTCTCTACCTCTGGGTACGCGGGTCTTCTGACCCGCCTCCGCCGAAGGCGGCGTCAACTCGCCGGGCGAAGCCCGTCAATTCTGGCTGGCCTCTGCCTGCAGCAATGCCGCCTCGGCAGCCCTCGGCAGCCGTACAGATTTGCATTCTTCTATATATTGGGCGTAGTCTAGCGGAAAGTATAGATTTCCCACTCAACACCGGGCGCTCCGAGGGAGTGCTCCGCCGGAAAGGGAAGACCATGAGACTGAGCCGCCGTATCACACGACATCTCATCTGCCTGACGAGCCTGCTCGCGTTCGCCTCGACGCCGCTCCTGGCCCAGCAGGGCATCGATTTGCTGGACCCGGAGCAGGTGCTGCGAGCTGGCGAGCAGTCCCGATCGGACGGATCAGCAACTGTCCGGGGCGTGCTGGACGAGGCTCCGATCGGCGTCCCGCAGGCGGCGCATGAGCGAGAGACGATCCGGTACGACGACGGGGAATTCGAGAACTTTGAAGACGGCTCCCAGTTGGAGCCGAATGACTCGGCGGTCCCCGGCGGCAGCACGGTCGAGTGGGCGCAGCGTTTCGTGGTGAAGGCCGATGGCACGGTCGTGAGCGCCAGGGTGTGCTTCCTCCGGCCCGATGGCGACCTCGCCAGATCCCTGGACTTCGACCTGCGCTTCTACGAGGACGACACCGTCAACAAGGTCAACTATCCGGGTCGCCGGAGCGGGCTGCGCTACGCCGTGGAGTCGGATATCAGGCGCGCGGGCACCCACAGTTGCGTCCTCCTGAGAGGGCAACTCGTCGGCAAGCCGCTCAGCAAGGGCGCCCACTGGGTGGGCATCGAGTGGAATCCGGCCACGATGAAGCGCCTCGCCGGCGACCACTACACGGCCGACGACGAGGCGGATACCGACCGGCTCGGCGAGGCCGTCCACGAGACGGAGACCAGGCGGCGGGTGTTGCCGCTCCCGGACGAGGCGCCCATCGATGGATGGGACCTTGGTCGTAACAGCGGCTCCCGGACCACCACCAGCGGCCTCAAGGCGATCGGCGTCAGCCTGGTGCTCGAAACGACGCACGCAGCCGAGCCCGACCCGACCCCCGACCCGACCCCCGACCCGACCCCCGACCCGACCCCGGACCCGACCCCCGAGCCCGATCCGAACCCGGGCGTGATCACTCCGCCGCCCACGGGCGCCGGCTACTCCGCCTGCCGTCCCACGGTGGCGCCGCTCACCTTCGAGGGTGGCATCAAGGTCAGCCTCTGCTACGACACGATGAAGGGGGACATGGGGGACGCCGAGAGCGTCTACGGGTCGGACAACTCCGGTCTGCTCTACTTCTTCGAGCCCGACAACGCGGAGGTCTTCGTCAAGGTGCTCGACGGCTGCAGGCTCAACGGCCGCCGCTGGGTCTACATGGCGGCGTTGACGGACGTGGCGTTCAACATGTACGTCAACGACGGTCGAAACCCGACGAAGGCGTACCACAACCGGTCGGGTGAGAACCACGTGCTCGTGCAGGACCAGATGGCGTTTCCGTGCTTCCCGTAGGGGCGTAGGCGGCCTCCGCCAAATCGTCGCCGTCCTTCGGCCGGCGGCGAATCGAACCGGGCCTCGCCGCTCCGCGGCGATTCCCGGAGCGAGTCAGAAGACCCGCGCACCCGGCAGACCTGCTGCGGTGGTGGCTCTTCCGACCTGCCGTCTCTGCTTCCGCTGGGTACGCGGGTCTTCTGACCCGCCGCCGCCGTAGGCGGCTTCGAATCGCCGGCCGCGGGCCGACCTTTTCTTCTCCTCCCGTCTGCCCGCTACGCTACGCGGGCCCGCCTGGCACGTCTCTTGCGGTTAGCTCCTGCCGCAGGCGTGCTCGTTCACAGACGACTATTAGGAGGAATCGCCGATGACGTGTCGCACTCTTGTTTCCGGATGCCTCGCTTCCCTGGCCTCGACCCTCATTCTCGCTCCGCCGATCGCCGCCCAGACGGGCCGTGACCTGTTGCTGCCCGAGCCGGGGGCGGAGATCGAGGCCGAACGCCTGGGCCTCGTCGAGTACGTGGACGCCGTACGTGTCCCGGCTCGCGGCCGCGGCGGAGTGTCTGTCGACCAGGCGGCCACCGGCGTACGCCAGCCGGCCACGGAGGTCTACCGGTACGACGACAACAGCTTCGAGAACTTCTTCCGCCTCGAGCAGCGGAGCACGGGCGACTTCGCGTACGAGATGGAGTTTGCCCAGCGGTTTCGGTTGCCGGAGGCGGGGACCGTCGAGTACGTGGTGGCGTGCATCGCGAGGACGCGGGACGACACGAGCAGCGATGCCGGCTTCTCCCTGACGTTTTACCGCGGCGCCGGGACTTCTCCCCGGACCGAGGTTGAGAGCTTCAACGTGGCGAACGCGCGGATTCCGGAGGCGGGAACGTACATCTGCTTCGAGATCGGCGGGGACGTGGAGGAGCTCGAGTTGAACAGCGGCGATGTGTGGGTCGCCGTTTCGTGGCTCCGCGGTACGCCGTCTTCGAACACGAAGCTCCTGGCGGCTGACGAGGACGGCTCGGGCGGAAGACAGGCGTTCCGGGCTCGCCCGAACGAAACCGACGAATGGAACTCCTGGCAGGCTGATACGGACCCGGGCGTCTACGGCATCCGCCTCGCCGTCAACCATCCGGATCCCGAACCCGAACCGGAACCGGACCCCGAGCCCGATCCCACGCCCGATCCAGGCCCCGACCCGGATCCCGACGCCGGCCCGCCGACCGGAGAGGGCTACACGAACTGCGTCCCCGAGACCACGCCGCTCGTCTTCGATGGCGGCTACAACGTTCGCATGTGCTACGAGACGAGCGAGGGCACTCTCGGCGAGGGCAAAGCCGGCATCTGGGCCTCCGGCCAGTCGGGTCTGCTCTGGTTCTTCACCCGGGACAACGCCGAAGTGCTGATCAAGGTGCTGGACGGCTGCGACTTCAACAACCACCGCTGGGTGTTCGTGGCGCCGGTGACCGACCTCGCATTCAACCTGTACGTCATCGACAGCGAGGGCAACACCTGGTCCCACCACAACCGGCAGGGAGACACGGCGTCCACCAGGAGTGACAACGAGGCCTTTCGTTGCAGCAACTAGGCGGCCGCCGCCAGTGTCGGTGCGCCGGCCTTCTGGCCGGCTCCGCTTTGGCCGTGGCCGCCCTCCTCCTCGCCACCCCCGCGGCCGCCCTCGTCTACGTCCTCCCCACCGACGACTCCATGGTCGAACGCTCGGAGGTCATCGTGTTCGGCGAGGTTCGTTCAGCGGCACGGCCCCTGAACGGCCTCACGGACTACACCTTCGAAGTCGAAGAGGTCCTCAAGGGCTTCGTCCCCGGCGGCACGATCGTCGTGCGCCAGCCCGGCGGCCTCCTCCCCGGCGGCATCGCCACGCGCGTCCAGGGCCTGCCGATGCTGGCGGAAGGCGACCGTGTCCTGCTCTTCCTCGATCCTCTGGCCGACGCCTGGCGCCCTGTCGAGTTCGCCCTCGGCATGTTCTTCGAGGTCCGGACCGGGCAGCGCGTGCTCCTGGTGCGCGAGCCGTCGCTCCACGGCGAAGTGGCACTGCCCGGCGACCCCGAGGCCGCGGCCCGCGCCCGCGCGCGGCTGCCTCGGGATTCCTCGGGCTTCCGCCGCTGGATCGCCGACCGTGCGGCCGGCGTCGAGCGCCCCGCCGACTACTTCCTCACCGAACCGCCGGGCGGCCCGCGCTCGCTGGCTCGGCCGTTCCGGTTGACGCGTAGTCCAGCGAACTGCTTTCACGACGGCCTGCCCCTGCGCTGGCGGGAGTTCGACCGCGGCCAGAGCGTCGGCATGACCGTCCAGTCGGGAGGTCAACCCGGGGTGCCGAGAGGCGGCCTGTCCGAAGTACGCGCCGGAATGCGGGCATGGAACAACGTCTCGGGGAGCCGCGTCAACCTGGTACTTCACGGCACCTCGAACCGGCAGTTCCTGATCGACGAGGTGGACGGCGTGAGTTCGATCACCTACGAAGATCCCTTCGACGAGATCCCGGGTTCGTACGAACGGGGCGAGAGCGGCGTGATCGCCATCACCCACACCTTCTTCTACTGCGGCGCCTCGGACGCCGCCGTCCACCCGATTCCGGGCAACGGCTCGGTCGAGGCCCTGGCGATCGTCGAGTCGAACATCACCACGCAGAACGGCTACGAGCAGTGGGTGAGTTTCACGCCGGATCCGCGCAAGAGCCACGAGGAGATCATGGGCCACGAGCTGGGCCACGTGATCGGGATCGGCCACCCCTGCGGCGCCGCCGCCAGCGGGCCGTGCGACGCTGTCACCCGTGAGGCGCTGATGCGGGCGAACTCCCACGGCGACGGCCGCGGGGCCAGGCTCAACAGCGACGACCGGGCCGCGGCCCGGTTCCTGTACCCGGATCCCAACGCGCCGCCCGATCCCGAACCCGATCCGCCGCCCGATCCCGGGCCCGATCCGCCGCCATCCGAGCCTGACCCGACTCTCGGTCCCCTGCCGGATCCCCCTCAGGGCCCAGGCTACACGGACTGCCGGCCCGAGACGGCGTCCCTGGTGTTCGACGGCGGCTTCAAGGTCGCCGTGTGTTACGAGACGGCCGTCGGGGAAGTCGGCGAAGGGAAGTCCGGCATCTGGGCCTCTGGCGAAGCCGGTCTGCTCTGGTTCTTCAACCGCGACAACGCGGAAGTTCTGGTCAAGGTGCTCGACGGCTGCCATCTGAACGGCCACTACTGGGTCTACGCCGCTCCGGTGACGGACCTCGCTTTCAACCTCTACGTCCAGAACGCGGGCGAGACAAACTGGACTCACCACAACCGGCAGGGCGCGACGGCGGCGAGCAGGAGCGACAACTTCGCCTTCCCCTGCAACTGATGTGTCGGTGCGCCGAGTGTCGGTGCGCCGAGTGTCGGTGCGCCGGCCTTCTGGCCGGCATCCGGTCTGACGGATGTCGGTGCGCCGGCCCTCTGGCCGGCATCCGGTCTGACCGTCGCCGGTCCGACACTCGTTAGATCCCCGGCATACGCCCGTCAGCCCCCCGTCCGGTAGCGTCGTGGATCATGCGCGTCGCAGTCGTCTGGAACTACGGTACGCCGCTCAGGCAGTGCAGCTTCCGGTTCGAGGAGTACATCCGCGGGCTCGAGGCGCTCGGCCACGAGGCGTTCGTTGCCTGTCCCGAATCCTCGAACGACGGCTTTCCCGTGCCGATCGTCTCGCCGACGGGCGGCGGCGGCCTGGAGGACGAGGAGTTCTGGCGCGGCCTCGAGGCCGACGTGGCGATCGTGCCGTCCTTCCACCAGATGTCGGATCTCCTGGAGCTGATCCGCGGCGCCGGCGTGCGCACGATCGCCATGGGCGACTCGGACGGCCAGATGGGCCTGCGCGCGTTTCCCCTGGCCACGCTGCGCCGGAAGGTCTTCTCCGGCTCGCCGGACCGCGGCCATCAGCTCCGCCAGCTTCGCTTCCTCGCCCGGCGCTACCTGCTCTCCTTCCGCCGGACGGATCCGCAGGACGCCGAGTTCGTCCGCAGCGCGGGGGAGTCCGACGTGCTCATCCTCGGTTGCGACGAAGCGAAGGTCCACTTCCGCCGCTTCCTCCGCGCGGCCGGCGCCGCGAATCTCGAAGGCCGGGTTCACGTCTCTCCGCTCGCCATCCACCGGGTCTACGTCGAATCGCCCGACCTCGGACGGGAACGCCGGGGCATGGTGGCGATCGGCCGCTGGGACGATCCCCAGAAGAACGCTCCGCTGCTGGCGCGGGCGCTTGCGCGCTACTTCGGTCGAGCCGGCCGCGAGGCGCGCGGCGAGCCGGTCAGCATCTTCGGTCCGGGCGCCGAGAGTCTCTTCGGCGAGCTCAACCGGCGCTTTCCGAACGTGGAGCACCACGGGCCGCAGTACCCGGAAGTCCTCGCCGACGCGCTGGCCGGCAGCCGCTTCATCCTCTTCTCGTCGCGGTGGGAAGGCGCGCCGCACGCCGGCTGCGAGGCGCTGTCGATGGGAGCGACCGTGGTGGGCACGCCGATCCCGAGCCTTCGGAGCTGGTCCGAGGGCGGCGCCTACGGCCGCGTCGCCTCCGCGCATCGCGCCGGGCCGCTGGCCGCGGCGATCGCGGAGGAACAGGCGGCGTGGCGGCGCGGCGAACGCCACCCGGCTAGCATCGCCGCGGTATGGCGCCAGCGGAGTTCCGGCCGCGGCGTCTGCCAGACGATGCTCGAGGCCCTCCCCAAGTGAAATCGTCGCGTTCAGCCACCGTGTCGGTGCGCCGGCCTTCTGGCCGGCCTCTGATGTCGGTGCGCCGGCCCTCTGGCCGGCCTCTGGTGCCGGTGCGCCGGCCTTCTGGCCGGCATCTGGAGCTCTGACCGTGTCCCCCTTCCAACGCCGTCCGCTCGAGGTCATCCTCGACACCACCGAGCGCTGCAACCTGAAGTGCAAGATGTGCTACTTCTCGGCGGTCGACCGGCTACAGTTCCTGCCCTTCGACCGGCAGTTGTCCCGAAACGGCATGATGCCGGTGGAGACCTTCTCCCGGGTCGCGGCCGACCTCTTCCCCCGCGCCCGCCGGGTCGCCCTGGGCTGCGCGGCCGAGCCTCTGGTGCACCCGAAGTTCGTCGACATCGTGCGCGAAGCCGGCAGCTACGGCGTTCCCGACCTGTGGTTCCCGACCAACCTGCTGCCGCTGACCCCCGCCAAGGCCGAGGCGATCTGCGAGGCCGGAGTGAACACTGTCGGCGTGTCGATGGACGGCACGAACGCGGACACCTACGAGGCGATCCGGGTCGGCGGCAAGTTCGACCGGCTGATGCGTTCGCTCGGACTCTTGAACGAGGTGCGGCGGGGCGCCGCCACCGGGCTGCGGCTGATCTTCGTGTGGATGCGGACGAACCGCGGCGATCTCGCCGACCTGCCTCGCTTCGCCGAGGAAGTCGGCGCCGGTGAACTCGACGTCCGCTTCGTGGCGCCGACCGCTCATGTGAGCGCCGAGGACGAACTGCTCGACGACGAGGACCCCGGCGCGCTCCGCGCCGAGCTCGCCGCCACGGCGGAGGAGGCCGCCGCCCGCGGGCTGCGTCTCGTCTCCTACCCGGACTTCGACAACGGCCAGCCCGTGGGAATGCGCGGCCACCTGATGCGCTGGCGGGCGGGTCTCTACGACCGGCAACGGCTGCGCGGCCGCTTCCGCACCGCGGTCGCCGGCTGCGCCTGGCCCGGCCACACGGTGGTGGTCCGGCCCAACGGCGCGGTCTCGCCGTGCATCTTCTGGGAAGAACAGCCGATCGGTCTGTATCCGGAGACTTCGCTGGGCGAGGTCGAACGCTCGCCGTTGCTGGCGGAGATCGTCGATGGGCTGAAGAGCGGGAACCCGTGCGGGACTTGCAATACGTGCACTGAGCGGAAGCATGCGCTGTACTTCCGGTTGCAATGGCGGCAGCAGGCGGGGGAGAGGCTGGAGCAGTTGGGGGCTGGGCCGGGTAGTGGGGGTGTGGCGGAAGGGCGGGAAGAAGGTCGGCCTGCGGCCGGCGAGTCGTTGCCGCCTTCGGCGGCAGCCGGCCAGAAGGCCGGCGCACCGACACCCACGGCGCCGGGTCTTCCCAGCCCCACCGCCTGGATCACGGAGCACATGCCTTCCCAACCCTTCGACCGCGTCCTCCTCGTCGGCGACGAAGCCTGGGCCCCCGAACTCCTCCGCGCAGGCTTCGCCAAGCAAGTCGACATCGTCACCTCAAGTGCCAGTGCCAGTGCCAGTGCCGGTGCGCCGGCCTTCTGGCCGGCCGTGGCCGCGGGTCTTCTGACCCGCGGGGAAGAAGCGCGAAGCGGCGAGCCCGAATCTCCGCAAATCCACCACCTCCCCATCCACCCCCGCCGCCCCATCCTCCCAACCGCCGCCTACCAGGCCGCCTGCTGCATCGGCGGCCTCTCCTCCCACCTCCGGCTGGAGCGGCTCCTCGACGCCGTGCTCGACGCCCTGGAGCCGGGCGGCCGCCTCTTCGTGGACGACTACGTCGGCCCGGCGCGCCACCGGTGGAACCAGCGCACGGGCGCTGCCGCCGCTGCCGCCTACCGTCGGCTGCCGGCCGGGGTTCGGCGGTTCGAACGGCTGCCGATGCCGCCCGTGGAGGGCGACTGCGCCAGGGCCACCCGCTCCGGCGACGTGGCCCGCCTCATCCGCACCGGTTTCCGGGTCGAGTCCGTGCGCCCCTACGGCGGCGACCTGGTCGCGCCGCTCGCCACGTCCGTCGACTGGAGCCGGCTGCCGGAGGCCGACTTCCAGCGCCTCGTGGAGGGCTCCGGCGCCGGCGCCGGCCACTATGCCCTGACCCTGGCCCGTCCCCGCGCCGGCTGGCAGCGCCGGCTCGCCGGGATGCGCTACCGCATTGGCCCCAAAGTCCGTCGTGTCTTCATTTACGAGCCCCGTCGCGCTCGCGACCTGGCGTTCCAGGCGCTGCGCGGAAAGGTCTGAATCATGGTTGCTACCGTTCGTTGGGGAATCATCGGCCCGGGCGCCATCGCCCGCGTCTTCGCCACCGCAATCGATGGGCTGGACGGTCACGAGATCGTGGCCGTCGGCAGCCGCGACCCGGAGCGTGCGCTCGCCTTCAACGCCGAGCGCGGCTACGTGGACGCCGAGGCCGGCACCTACCGGGATCTGGTGCGCAGCGAGTCGGTCGACGCTGTCTACGTCGCCAGTCCCCATCCCGGTCACCTGGAGCACGCGGCGCTGGCGCTCCGGCACGGCAAGGGGGTGCTTTGCGAGAAGCCGCTCTGCGTCAACGCCTCCGAGGCCCGCCGGCTGTGCGAAATCGCCCGCGAGCGGGGGCGGCCGCTGCTCGAGGCGATGTGGACCCGCTTCCTGCCCGCGACCCAGCGGGCCGCCGACTGGATCGCCAACGGCACGATCGGAGAGCCGAGCCGGGTGGTCTGCTCCTTCGGCTTCCACGCGGCGTTCGATCCGGAGAGCCGGCTCTACGATCCCGAACTGGGCGGCGGCAGCCTGCTCGATATCGGCTGCTACACGCTGTCGCTGGCGTCGCTTGTCTTCGGGGAGCGGGTGACCGGCGGCAACATCCCGCAGATCGAGGTCCGTGCCGATCTCGCTCCGTCCGGCGTCGACGAGCACTGCAGGATCGTCCTGCGCTTCGGGGACGGCGCCGAGGCGTACCTGGAGTCCTCGATCAGCCAGGCCGTTTCCGCCACCGGCGTCGTCCAGGGCGACGGCGGGAGGATCGTGATTCCGGACTTCTGGCGCGCCCAGACGCTCAAGCTGGAGTGCGAGACGCAGAACGTCGCCACACTGGAGTGCCCCTTCCTCTGCAACGGCTACGAGTACCAGGCGCTCGAACTCGAGCGAATGCTCCGGGACGGCGACATCGAGAGCCCTCTCCTGCCGCACGCGGAGTCCATCGGGCTGCTCGAACTGATGGACGAACTCCGCCGCCGCATGGGCGTCCAGTACCCCTTCGAAACAAGCATCGGCGTCACCGCCGGAACCCACCGCGCCATGACCTACCGCCCTGTCGGTGCGCGGGTCTTCCGACCCGCTGCCGCCGAAGGCGGCCAAAAGGACGCGCCGGCCGCAGGCCGGCTCCTTTCTGACGTCCACCTCCCCCGTCTCATCCTCGGCACAATGCCCCTCACCAACGAAACCCCCGCCGGCCGGGACGACGCCGACGCCCTCCTCGACGCCGCCTTCGAGAACGGCCTCTCCGCCGTCGACACCGGCCACGTCTACGGCGGCGGCGCGTCCGAGCGCGCCATCGGCGACTGGCTCGAGCGCCGCGGTCTCGCCGACGACGTCTTCGTCCTGTCCAAGGGCTGCCACCCCGATGAAGCGGGACCCCGCGTCAACCCCGAGGCCCTGGCCCGGGACCTCGCCGAATCGCTCGACCGGCTGCGGCTGCCGGCAGTCGACCTCTACATGCTCCACCGGGACGATCCGGCGGTGCCGGTGGGCGAGATGGTCGACGCCTTCGCCGAACGCCTCGCGGCGGGCCGGCTGCGCGCCTACGGATTTTCCAACTGGACCCGCGCGCGGATCGAAGAGGCCTGCGACTACGCGGAAGCGAAGGACCGTCCGCTGCCCGCGGCGTCGAGCCCCAACTTCTCGCTCGCCGACCAGGTCGAGGACCCCTGGGGCGGAGGCTGCGCCACGCTGACGGGGGCGGCGGCCGCCGACGACCGCGAGTGGCACCGCGACACCGGCATGGCCATCTTCGCCTGGTCGTCCCTGGCGCGCGGCCTGTTTTCCGGCCGGGTCAGCCGCCGTGCGCTGGCGGCCGATCCCGGGCTGGTCGACGAAGCCTGCCGCACCGCCTACGTCCACAACGTGAACCTCGCGCGCCTGGACCGGGTGATCGAGTTCGCGGAGGCCGGCGGCGCTTCGGTGCCCCAGATCGCGCTCGCCTGGGTGCTCGCCCAGGACCTGCCCCTGCATGCCATCGTCGGCGCGGCCAGCGGGGAGGAGGTCGAGGACCTCGCCGCCGCGGCGGCCCTGACGCTGACGGACGAAGAGCAGAAGTGGCTGAGCAACGGCGGCCGCCGGCCGCTCTCCATGGCCCGCGAGAGCCTGGCCAAGCGCCTCGAACGCCAGGCCATCCGCATCGGCCGGCGCCTGCCGGGCCCGATCAAGCGCCCGATCAAGCGTCTGGTAGGCCGCGCGTAGTTCACTGGGTGCGCGCGTCGGTGTCGGTGCGCCGGCCTTCTGGCCGGCATCAGCGCGATGCCGCGAAGCGGCGAGCACGAGCTTCAAGCGGAGCCTCGGCCCTGCGCCGAGCGGAGCCGGCCTTCGGCCGGCGCGCCTTTTTCAGGCCGCCTGCGGCGGCAGCCGGCCAGAGGGCCGGCGCACCGACACTCGCACCGACACTCGCACCAACAGCCCGGGTTGGACGGTTCGAGCTGCCACTCCGTACACCATGCATGGCGAACGATGACGCTCCCGGCCCGAAGCGGCGACCTGGCTGGTACTCGCGTGGCTATCATCCGCACTTCGACGGTCCCATGGTCGTTCAGAGCGTCGGCTTCCGACTCGCGGACAGCGTTCCCAGGCAACTGCTGAGGCGATGGCGGCAAGAGGTCGAAGAGGCGGATCTCGAACTCGAGAAGGCACGGGCAGTCCGGCTCGAACGCCTCGTTAGCCGCTTTGAGGACACCGGCTACGGCGCGTGCCACTTACGGCGCCCGGCGGTCGCGCGTCTCGTGCAGGACTCACTGCTTCATGCCGACGGCGACCGCTACCGACTTATCGATTGGTGCGTCATGCCGAACCATGTGCACGTTCTTGTGGAGCCGCTTCGGACCCCTCTCCCGGACATCGTGCGCATGTGGAAGTCGACCACTGCGAGACAGGCCAATCAGCTTCTTGGTCGAAGCGGGCCGTTCTGGATGAGGGACTACTACGACCGTTTCATTCGAGATGCCCGGCACTTGGAGGCCGTACGTAGGTACATCTGGTTGAACCCTGTTCAGGCAGGGCTTTGCGTCGAGGCAACCGATTGGCCATGGTCGTCGGCACACCTGTCCGTGCGCGAGTCGGTAGGTGGGTCGGTGCCGGTGCGCCTGCCGGTGCGCCGGCCTTCCGGCCGGCTGCCGCCGTAGGCGGCCATCAGTATCGTCGCCGGCCTCCGGCCGGCGGCCATTTCCTGTCGGGCTTCACCGCTTCGCGGCGCTGCCCTCTGGCCGGCCAGAAGGCCGGCGCACCGACATACGCAACGGCCGGCGCACCGACAAGCGCAACGACACCGGCACCGACAGTCAGCCGTCGGTCACACACCCCGTCGACGCGGAGCTGACGGTTTTCACGTAGCGGTACAGAGTCCCTCGGGTCGCCTCGAGCGGCGGCGGTTCCCAGGCGTTTCTGCGCGCCTCCAGCTCGGCGTCGCTGAGCGCCACGTCGATCGTGTTGCGCACCGCGTCGATCTCGATCCGGTCACCGTCGCGGACCAGGGCCAGGGCGCCGCCTTCCTGCGCTTCGGGCGCCACGTGGCCGATGAGGAATCCGTGCGAGCCGCCGGAGAAGCGGCCGTCCGTGACCAGCGCCACGCTGTCGCCGAGGCCTGCGCCCATGAGCGCCGAGGTCGGCTTCAGCATCTCCGGCATCCCGGGCCCGCCCTTGGGCCCCTCGTAGCGGATGACGATTACGGAGCCGTCGCGGATCTCGCCGCGCTCCAGCGCCTCGACCATCGCCTCTTCCGAGTCGTACACCTGCGCCGGGCCGGCGAAACGCTCGCCTTCCTTGCCGGTGATCTTCGCCACCGAGCCCTCGGTCGCCAGGTTTCCGCGGAGGATCTGGAGGTGGCCGGTGGCCTTGATCGGGGAGTCGAAGGGCAGCACCACGTCCTGGCCGGGCGCGAGGTCCGGCAGCGGCGCCAGGTTCTGAGCCAGCGTCCTGCCGGTGACGGTCAGGCAGTCGCCGTCGATCAGTCCGCGTTCGAGCAGCATCCGCAGCACGGCGGGCGTGCCGCCGACGTCGTGCAGGTCCTCCATCAGGTACTGGCCGGAGGGCTTCAGGTCGGCGAGGAAGGGGATCCGGTCGCTGACCTTCTGGAAGTCGTCGATCGAAAGGTCGACGCCGGCCGACTGCGCAATCGCGAGCAGATGGAGCACCGCGTTCGTCGAGCCGCCGAGGACGGTGATCAGCACCATCGCGTTCTCGAACGCGGCCCTGGTCATGATCGCGCTCGGCCGGAGGTCCTGTTCGAGCAACGACTTGACGGCCGCGCCCGCGCGCCGGCACTCCTCCAGCTTCTCCGGCGCCGTGGCGGGAGTCGACGAGCTGTAGGGCAGGGACATGCCGAGGGCCTCGATCGCCGCCGCCATCGTGTTCGCCGTGTACATGCCGCCGCAGGCGCCGGCGCCGGGGCAGGCGCGGCGGACGATCGTCTCCCGCTCGTCGTCGGTCAGTGCGCCGCTGATCGCCTCGCCGTAGCTCTGAAACGCGGAGATGATGTCGATCTTGCCGCCCCGCCACTCGCCCGAACGGATCGTGCCGCCGTAGATGACGATCGCGGGCCGGTCCACGCGGGCGATCGCCATCAGGCAGCCCGGCATGTTCTTGTCGCAGCCGGGGATCGACACGTTCGCGTCGTACCACTGCGCCGCCATCACCGTTTCGATCGAATCGGCGATGAGGTCCCGGGACTGGAGCGAGTAGCTCATCCCGTCCGTCCCCATCGAGATGCCGTCCGAGACGCCGACCGTGTTGAAGCGCAGGCCGATGCAGTCCGTGGCGTCCACGCCCTCCTTGGCCGCCGCGGCGAGGTCGAGCAGGTGCATGTTGCACGTGTTGCCTTCGTACCAGACGCTGGCGATCCCCACCTGGGGCTTGCCCATGTCGTCGGGCGTGAGGCCGGCGCCGTAGAGCATCGCCTGCGAGGCGCCCTGCGACTTGTCCTGGGTGATGCGGGCGGAGTAGCGGTTGAGGCGGATCATGGCGGGGGACTATGGCATAGGCGGCGCCGACGTCTTCTCGCCTTGTCGGTGCGCCGGCCTTCTGGCCGGCACAAGCGCGATGCCGCAAAGCGGCGAGCCCGAGCAAGGCTGCCACGGCCAGCCAGAAGGCCGGCGCACCGACAGGGCTGCGGCGGGCCCAAACGAAGAAAGCGGGCCTTTCGGCCCGCTTTCAGGAATCCGCCGCTGTGAGGCGGTTCAGGCGGCTTCGGCTGCGCTGACGGTAACGGTGACGGTGCCGTCGTCGGCCTTCATCGCCGTGCCGGTGACCTTGGCGTTCTTGCCGCCGAGACCCTCGAGGGTCTTGATCGCGCCGGCATCGGAGGCCGCGCGGTCGATCTTGACCACGTCGTCGCCTACGAGCAGACCCATCTCGTTGCCGTCGCCCAGACACTTGGCAGCGCAACCGGCGTGACCGGCGCCCTTCTGGCCGTTGCCAAAGCAGACCATGTCGAGGACCTCGCCGGTCCAGGAATCGGCGGCGAGCGCCGGGGCGCCAAGCATCAACGAAAGGGCCAGTGCCGCGAACAGTGCCTTCTTCATGCTGAGTCCTCCATCGTGGGAGCGGTTCGGGGGAGAAAAGACGAAACAGCCCGCAGGCTAACACAATTCTGGCCGTCCTTCGGCCAGCCGAAGGCCGACCGACCGCCGAGTCGTGCCAACATCGCGGCGATGAAAGCCGGCGACATCGTCTCGCGGTTCCGCCTGCAGAACCCGCTCCACTGCCTTCCGGGGGAGCTGCCGCTGCCGCTGTACCGCGCACAGGACATCGCCGCCCGGTTCTGGGTGTTGCTGCAGCGCTACCCCGAAGACGCGCCGCGGGCTGAAGTCGAGGCGGCAGTCGACGACAACGAGGCGATGGTCAGGGAAGGGGCCGACGGCGACGAGGGTCCCGCGCCGCTTGTGGACTGGTCATTCGAGTCGCCGGCGCACCTGGCATGGCCGCTTGGCGGCGGGGAGACGTTGCGCCAGCGACTCCAGCGCTCGCCGCTCGGCCCGGAGCAGGCCGCCGAGCTGGGCCTCGCGATCGCCAGGGCGCTGCGCACGTTGCACCGGTCCGGCACGGTCCACGGCAGCCTGCGGCCGGCCAACGTCCAACTGCTGGAAAGCGGCGACGTGAAGCTGCTGGCGCCGTCGAGCCTGGGCCCGGTCACCCTGGCGATCGCCGGCGAGGCCGTCGAGTCGCCGAGCCTCTGGAGCGCGGCCTACCTCTCACCGGAGCAGATCGAAGGCGCGGCCGCCGCGGTCACGGGCGACCCCGTGCCGTTCACGACCGCGGACGACGTCTGGACTCTCGGCGTCGTGCTCTATGAGCTCGTGACCGGCGAGTTGCCCTTCATCGCGAACACGTATGCCGCCATGCGCCGGGCGATCGGCATCCAGGCGGTCGACCTGACCGGCACGCTTCCCGGCAGCGCGCCCGAGGCGTTCGAGCCGGTGTTCGCGGCCGCGCTGGACCGCGACCCGGACCGGCGCCGCGCCGCGCTGGACGACGTGGTCGGTCGGTTGCGCGGGATCCGGGATGAGCTCCGGCCCCGAGTGCGTTCCACCGAGGACAGCGTTTCGCGGGTACGCGCCCGCAAGTCAGCGGTCGCGCGCGACCGCTCGGCCGCGAGCCCCAGGAAGGGAGAATGGCAGTCGGCGATCGAGTCGCTGAACGACCGCAGGCGGCGACTGGCCCGGGAACGGCCGGCGCCGGCCCTGTGGCGCGTCTTGCTGCTACCGCTCGCTGCGGTATTGCTGGCGGGGGCCGTGGCAGCGGTGTTCCTGCTGCGATAGCCCGGGCACGGGCTCGCCGCTTCGCGGCGTCGCACTCATGCCGGCCAGAAGGCCGGCGCACCGACACGGCCGGCACGACCGACACGGCCGGCGCACCGACACGGCCGGCACGACCGACACGGCCGGCGCACCGACACGGCCGGCACGACCGACACGGCCGGCGCACCGACACGCCCGGCTACCGCACGCCGATCTCGCCGCTGGACGACAGGATCGCGCCGGTCAGCGGGTCGTAGACGGCGATGACGAACGTGTGCTCCCGCCGCCGCAGTTCCAGCCCGGTCGAGTAGGTGAAGTACTGCCCGGGCTGCGGCTCCTGGGGGCCGGCGATGCGGACCTTCTCGACCGGCGTCTCCGAGCGGTTGCCGTGCTTGTCCATCACCGTGACCCGGAACTCCAGCTCGTTCTGCCACATGCCGGCGACCGGCAGGAGCTGGACTTCGTCGAGCGGGATCGCCACCTCGAGCGGGACGACCATCTTGCCGAAGCCGCGCTTCTGCGGCTTGCCGAAGCGCACGCCGAGCGGCTTCGCGGAGGGCGGGTTCCCGAACAGCAGGGAACCCTCGACCATCATCGTGACCTCGGTCGCGCGCGACATGTCGACGTAGCCCTCCCGCGAGCGCACCCGCAGGTCGTCGTGGCCGACGAGCCGCACCTCGACGTCGTGGACTTCGTCGTCCTCGCGACGCTGCGGCTGAAAGCCGAGCCAGTAGTAGGAGCGGGTGTCGGCGATCGCGTCGCCCAGCGCCGTGTCCCGCTCGGCGTTGATCATTGCCAGGCCGCCGGTCGACCGCGCCAGCACCTGGAGGGTGGTGTGCTGCAGCAGCTCCCGTTCCTGGAACGCCCCGGCGCCCGCGGACGGGTCGGCCGCCGCGTTGCTGTCGAAGCCGACGGACGCATCCAGGGCGAAGGTCGGCCGGAATCCCGGCACGTCGACCGGATAGAGCGTGTAGCCGATCAGGTTCGCGGCCGAGATGAGGGGGCCGTAGAGGTCGTCCTGGCTCATCAGCCGGGTGTCGGACGCGGCGCCGAGACTGTCGGCGCTCAGGCCGCCGGTGGCGACCGTGTAGAGCGCCGGCGACTGCGGCCAGCCGCCGGCGAGCAGGAGCATCACCTTGCGGCCCGGGCGGTTGGCGAAGCTCCGCAGCGTCGCCACGGCCGCCAGCACGGACCGCTCCAACTGGGTCTCGAGGTTCGTCGCGTAGCGCAACTCGGCGCCGCGCAACTGGTTGCGCATGACCTCCTCGGGCGGTTCGATGCCGCCTTCCTCGATGAAGCGGTTCGCGAGGGCGCGCAGTTCGGACTGCTCGCTTCGTTCCTGGTCGTTCGTGCGCAGCTCGCCGATCCGCATCAGACCGTGCGCCTTGCGCCGCCGCGCCTCGCGCAGCGCGTCCGACAACTGGGTCGGCGAGTTGGTCCAGGTCGTCAGCATGTCGACCGACTTGCCGTCGAAGGAAACGGCGGCCACCCGGTCGGCCGGCCCGAGCTGCGTGAGATCCTTCTCGAGACGGTCGATCACCCGGTCCCGGTCGCGCTTGATCGTGAAGAAGTCGTCGATGAACAGCAGGAAGCTGGTGCCCACCGGCGCGTCGGGTTCAAGGTTCGGAACACCCGCCACCGCCCCGCCGTCGGCCGTCGCCAGAGCCCGGCCCTCCTCGATCTCCGTGAAGTAGTCGATCGGTGTCGGTTCGCCGTCCACCAGCAGCTCGAAGTCCGAGGCCTTCAGGCCGTGGACCCGGTTGCCGTCACGGTCGGTTACCACGACCTCGATGTTCACGACCCGGACGTCGATCACTTCCGAGAACACCGCCGGCAGGTCCTGGCCCTGTTGCTGGGCGAGGCCGGCCGCCGCGAACGGCAGAAGGCAGGCGAGGACGATCAGGTTTCGCGCGAGTTTCTTCATTGGTTGGCCTCGTCAGATCCTCTGAACAGCCGTGACAGGGAAGACTATTGCAGAGGACCGCATCCGCTGGGTGCGCGGGTCTGTTGCCGCGGGTCTTCTGACCCGCGGAGAAAGCGCGCCGAAGGCGGCTTCGAGATCGTCGCCGGCTTCGCCGGCGGCAATTCTGTCCGGGCTCCACCGCTCCGCGGCTCCGCCCGGGGCGGGTCAGAAGACCCGCGCACCCAGAGGACGCCTTGCCGGGTTACGCTCCGCCGATGCCTGACGACCGCCCGCCGTCCGCCGCCACCCCCTACGGCGCCTGGCCGTCCCCCATCTCGGCCCGGTCCGTCGCCGAAGGCGCCCGCCGCATCGACGACCTCGCCGCTGACGGCGACAACGTCTGCTGGCTCGAGCGCCGGCCCGAGGAAGGCGGCCGCAACGTCCTCGTCTGCCTCGATTCCGACGGCGGCACCCGCACCCTCACGCCCGATGGCTTCGACGTCCGCAGCCGCGTCCACGAGTACGGCGGCGGCGCCTTCCTCCTCCTCGCCGGTGCGTCTGCCGCTGCGCCTGTCGGTGCGCCGGCCGTTGCGCCTGTCGGTGCGCCGGCCTTCTGGCCGGCATCCGGCGAGCCCGAACTGCCCCCCCACGTCTTCGTCAACTTCTCCGACCAGCGCGTCTACCTGACCACCGCCGCCACCACCGTCCCCCTGACCCCCGCTGACGGCGCCCGCTACGCCGACCTCGTCTTCGACCCCCGCCGCCACCGACTCCTCGCGGTCCAGGAACGCCCGGTCGCCTCCGGTGGCGACGAGACCGCGGCCCTGGTGGCGATCCCGCTGCCGGGCGACCCGCCCGCCGCCGACGCACCCGCCGCCGCCGAGCCGCCACCGCCGACCGAACTCGTCTCCGGCGCCGACTTCTACAGCTCGCCGCGGCTCTCCCCGGACGGCAGCCGCCTCGCCTGGCTGAGCTGGAACCACCCCGACATGCCCTGGGACGCCACGACCCTCTGGCTCGCCGACCTGGACGAGGACGGCCTGCCGCAGGCGACACGCGTGATCGCCGGCGGCGACCCGGACGACCCCGAAGCCGTCCAGCAACCGAGCTTCGACGCGCAGGGTCGTCTCACCTTCATCTCCGACCGCAGCGGCTGGTGGAACTTGTACCGCGCCGGAGTGGGTGTCGGTGCGCCTGTCGGTGCGCCGGCCTTCTGGCCGGCAGTAGGCGCGACGCCGCGAAGCGGCGAGCCCGAGCCCCTCCACACCCGCGACGCCGAGTTCGGCGTTCCGCCGTGGCTCTTCGGCATGTCCCCCTACGCGCATGTGCCGGGCGGCATCGTCGCGGCCTGTTGCGAGCAGGGGGTGTGGAGCCTCTTGTTTCTTCCCGACGGAGACGACACCGCGCCGGCCCAGCCGATTCCGATAGCGACGCCTTACACATCGATCACGTGGCTGCGCTCAGCCGCGGCCCCGGAAGCCGGCCAGAAGGCCGGCGCACCGACACCCGCGGCGACAGGCGCACCGACAACCGCAGCGACACCCGCAGCGAACGTCATCTTCCTGGCCGCGGCCCCGGACCGGCCGGCCGAGGTCGTCCGCCTCCGCCTCTCCGGCTCCGACGCCGCTGACGCCGCCATCGAACCCCAGCTCGACGTCCTCACCACCACCGGCCCGACCCCGGACCCCCGCTACCTCTCGACCGGCCGGCCCATCGACTTTCCCTCCGCCGGCGGCCGCCGGGCCTACGCCTTCTTCTACCCACCGAAGAACGACGACGCGCGGGCGCCGGAAGGCGCCCGTCCGCCGCTCATCGTCAAGAGCCACGGCGGCCCCACCTCCGCCGCCGAGCACGTCTACGACCCGGGCGTCCAGTTCTGGACATCGCGCGGCTTCGCCGTCGTCGACGTGAACTACGGCGGCAGCACCGGCTACGGCCGCGCCTACCGCGAATCGCTGCGCGACCGCTGGGGCATCGTCGATGTCGAGGACTGCGCCGCGGCCGCCGAGGCGCTCGCCGCCCGCGGCGAGGCCGACCCGGGCAAGCTGCTCATCCGCGGCGGCAGCGCCGGCGGCTACACGACTCTCGCCGCGCTCGCCTTCAGGGACACCTTCGCCGCCGGCGCCAGCCACTACGGCGTCGCCGACCTCGCCGCCCTCGCTCGCGACACCCACAAGTTCGAGTCGCGCTACCTCCACCGCCTGGTCGGCCCCTACCCGGAACGCGCCGACCTCTA
This sequence comes from Candidatus Multivorans sp., assembly GCA_965220845.1. GTDB lineage: Bacteria > Acidobacteriota > Thermoanaerobaculia > Multivoradales > Multivoraceae > Multivorans. The sequence continues at coordinate 1,378,456 of CBDCRA010000004.1, read as the reverse complement.
CCGCGAGCGCTCGCCGCTCGAAGCCCGCGACCGCTTTTCCTGCCCGGTCATCTTCTTCCAGGGCGACGAAGACCGCATCGTGCCGCCCAACCAGGCCGAAGCGATGGTCGAGGCCCTGCGCGCCAAGGGCCTCCGCGTCGACTACCACCTCTTCGAAGGCGAGCAGCACGGCTTCCGCCGCGCCGGGAACATCGTCCGCGCCCTGGAAGCCGAACTCGCCTTCTACGGCGAAGTCCTGGGCTTCGGCCCGGCGTAGCTCTGGGTGTCGGTGCGCCGGCCTTCCGGCCGGCATCCCGCGACGCCGCGAAGCGGCGAGGCCGTCAACGCCTTTGGGACCTTCGCTACACTCGCGAGGGCTCAGTTCCAGTCAACGAGACGGCAGCGTTCTCGACCGACGCAGACGGACAACGAGACGCAGATGGACACCGAATCCAGTTCACCTCTACATCTTCCAAGCCTGAAGATCACGGGGTTTCGCGGTTTCGATCACTTGGAGATCCCGCGTCTGGGGCGCGTCACCTTGCTTGCGGGGCGGAACGGCGCCGGCAAGACGACAGTGCTGGATGCCGTTCGCGTCCTCGCTACGCGAGGTCGCCCGAGTGTGCTCTCGGATCTTCTGGAGGAGCGCGAGGAGTTCCTCACCGATCGGAACAAGAGCGGAGAACCGTTGACGATCCCGGACGTTGCGGCCCTCTTCCACGGCCGGGACGAGGCCCGCGGCAACGGCCTCGCCATCGGTCCAGGGCCGGAGAAGGACAACCTCAGGCTGGCGCGTTCGTCCCCGGACGAGTGGTCCGACGAGCAGAAGCCGCTCCGCATCGACGGAGAGGCCCTGAAGGTCGAGTATGGAGATTGGAAGGACTACGTGCCATGGTCGCTGATAGCTGGTTCGTCCTCCAAGCACGTCTGGGATTCGGTGTTGGGAACACGGCGGTTCAACGAGGCTGACTGGCCGGCTCCGGTCAAATGCGAGTCGCTCGGTCCCGGTTTGCCGGACAACACGCGTCTGGCCGTCCTCTGGAGCCTCATCGCTCTCACCGACGCCGAGGACTTCCTAGTCGGAACGATGAGTCGGCATCTCGGCGAGAAGGTACAGCGGATGGGTGTCGTCAACGACACCGGAGGAGCCCCGGGATCCCTGTCGAAGCGGGGTGTCTTCGTCAAGCTCCACGGGCACCCGCGCCCCGTTCCTCTGAAGAGTTTCGGCGACGGCGCCGTGCGACTGTTCGGCGTCGCCCTTGAGCTGACCCACAGCCGCGACGGCCTCCTCCTGATCGATGAAGCGGAGAACGGTCTCCACCACACCGTTCAGGCGGACTTCTGGCGGCTGGTGCTGCAGGCCGCGCACGACGGCGCCGTGCAAGTCTTGGCCACCACTCACAGTTGGGACTGCATCGTGGGCTTCGCCCGAGCCGCTACAGAATGCGAGCACACCGACGGAGTCTTGGTTCGGCTGGAGCGATCCGAGGAGGAGTGTCGCGCCGTCGTCTACTCCGAGGACGAGCTCAAGATAGCCGCCGAGCAGAGAATCGAAGTCCGTTAGGCGAGTGATGGCCGATGAACGGATGATCCTCCTGGTGGAGGGGGAGGACGACGAGCATGTCGTGCTCCACCTTTATCGGGAGGTCCATAGCAGCGACCCGCCCTTCACGATCGAGAACAAAGAGAACTACGAGAAGCTCCTTCAAGGCCTTCCGGTGGACCTCAAGAGACCCGGCCTGAAGGTCGTGGGCATCTTGGCGGACGCCGATGACAACGTCGAAGCGAGGTGGCTGGAACTTTCCAAGGCGGTGAAGGAAGGCGGCAGACGCTTGCCCGATGCGCCGGCCCCGCCCGGCACCATCGTCGAAGGCAGCCCTCGAGTCGGCGTCTGGCTGATGCCGGACAACCGAAGCGTGGGGGAACTGGAGGACTTCGCTCGCGAACTGGTCCCAGCGTCGGATCGCGTGTGGCCGCTGGCCAAGCGGTACATTGAGGGCATTCCCGACGAGGATCGGAGATTCAAGCCCGGGAAGATCTCGAAAGCCAAGCTCTATGCATGGCTAGCATCGCGCTTGCTTCCACAGCGCATGGGCGCGGCCATCACCGCCGGCGACCTGGACGCCCAGGCCCCCCTTGCCAGGCAGTTCGCCAAGTGGCTGGCCGACCTGTTCGGAGAGTGACCTTCGGTCCGTGTTGCCGCCAACGTCGAGACCGGGCAGGTGGTACGCGGCCTGGGCCCTAGCCCGTAACAGAACGGCCGCCGGCTCCGCCGGCGACGATTTCGAAGCCGCCTTCGGCGGCAGCGGGTCAGAAGACCCGCGCATCCAGCGGGTCAGAAGACCCGCGCACCCAGTTCCCTCACCCCACCTTGAACAGACTCCCCATCCGCATCGCCAGCCCCATGTCCCCGTCGATCCGGAGCTTCCCGCTCATGAACGCGACGGTGCCGTCCAGTTCGCCCGACGTGAGCTGGACGTAGTCGGCGGCCTCCATCGACAACGTCATCGTCGGCGCGTCGTGGGCGCCGTCGCCGACGGTGCAGGCGCCGTCCTTGATCGCGCAGTGCCACAGGCCGCCGCCGTCGCCCGAGAGGTTGAACTGGATCACGGCGTCGAGGCCGGCCGCGGCCTGCGCGTCCAGGCGGCTGGGCATCTGGCTGAAGATGTCGGCGATGGCGGCGGCGGTGTCGGTCATGGGCTGTCTCCTTGGGCCTCAAAGTGAGGCGTCGAGCCTATCCGGCCCGGCCGGCCACGCGCCCGCAACGTCAAGCGAACTTGGCGTTTGCTCCGCCGCTTCTCCGCGCTAGCCTCCGTGCGCCCAGCTCGCCATGGCCATACGCATTCCCCGCAACATCGCGCTCTGCTTCGACGGCACCTGGAACAGCGACGATGCCTCGTCGCCCACGAACGTCGTCAAGACCTGGCAGGCCATCCGGCCGTCGACCTCGGACGGCGTGGAGCAGCTCACCTACTACGACCGCGGCGTCGGCACCGGGCGTTTCGACCGCTTCCGGGGAGGCGTGCTCGGCCTCGGGCTGGCCCGGAACGTCGAGCTCGCCTACCAGTGGCTGGCCGCGAACTACCTCCCGCGCGACCGGCTGTTCCTGTTCGGCTACAGCCGCGGCGCCTACACCGCGCGCAGCCTGGCGGGGCTGATCGGCCTCTGCGGCATTCCCGACGAGGGGCGTTGCGCCTTCGCCGGCCGCCCGCCGGCGGACGCGGTGAGCGAGGGCATGGCGATCTACCGCATGCGCGCCGGGGAAGCCCGCGGCGAACGCGCCGCCCGCCACCGGGAGACGTTCTGCCGGGCGCCGACCGCCCCCGACATCCGCGGCGTCGACGTTCTCCGGCCCTCGAGCATGGTCCACTTCGTCGGCGTCTGGGACACCGTCGGCGCCCTCGGCGTGCCGGTCACCTGGCTGAACTGGATCGGCGCCCGCCGCCACCGCTTCCACGACGTGCGGCTCGACCGCCACATCCGCCACGCCTGCCACGCGGTGTCGGTGGACGAGGGCCGCCGCCCCTTCGCGCCCACCCTGTGGCTGAACTCGCCGGCCCCGGGCCAGCACGTGGAGCAGCTCTGGTTCCCGGGGGTGCACGGCGACGTCGGCGGCGGCCGGCCGCACGCCGGTCTCTCGGACGGCGCCCTGCTCTGGATGTGGGCGAAGGCCTACGCCGCCGGCCTCGCCTTCGAGCCGTGGGCGGCCGTCCACGACGTAGCACCCGACCCGCTCGGCCCCCAGGGGAAGATGTCCGCCGTCTACCGGGTCTGGGGCCGCCACGACCGGCCGATCGGCGAGGCGGACGAGAACGGCCGCCCCACGGTGACCGGCGAGGGGGTTCACTTCTCGGCCATCCGCCGCCTGGAGCACCCGGAGTCCGACGCCTACCGCAACGGCGTCGCACGCCGCACGCTGCTGCCGGCCCTGGAAGGGAAGCGCGTCCGCCCGGCACGCCCCGCCCCCGGCGAAGTCGACCCGACCTCCCTGGACTGGGCCGATCCCCCGTAACCCGCGGGCGCGACTTCCGTTGTCGGGCCTCATCACCGCGGCGAAGACGGTACGATTCGATCTGCGCCGCCCGAAGCCTGCGATAAGAAGCCCATGGCTGAACGTTTCTTCAACACATCCGGTCCGGTAGTTCCGGCCAAGCACTACAGCATTCCGCCGCTGGAGCGGTTCGACCTCGACGAGGTCCTGCGTCTGATCCGGGACGAGCGCTACTTCGTTCTTCATGCGCCGCGCCAGACCGGAAAGACATCGGCGCTGCTGGCGCTGCGGGATCTCCTGAACGCGGGCGGCGAGCATCGCTGCGTCTACGCGAACGTCGAGACCGCGCAGACTGCCCGTGGCGACGTGGCGCGCGGCATGACGGCGATTCTCACGGAACTGCGGATTCGCGCCCGGACCACTCTTCCCGACGGCGGCACGCTGGAGGATCTGGCGCGGGGGGCGCTGGACGAGGCCGGCGCCGATGGTGCTCTGCGCGAGGTTCTGGTGCGCTGGTCGACCGCGGAGGCGAAGCCTCTCGTGCTTCTGCTGGACGAAATCGACGCGTTGGTGGGCGACACGCTGATCTCGGTGCTGCGCCAGCTTCGCGCCGGGTACGACATGCGGCCGGCGGCGTTCCCGCGTAGCGTCATCCTGTGCGGTATCCGCGATGTCCGGGACTATCGGATCCACTCGGAGTCGGCGGGCGAGATCATCGCCGGCGGCAGCGCCTTCAACATCAAGGCGAAGTCGCTGCGGCTGGGCGACTTCAGCAAGGCGGACGTTGCGTCTCTGCTCGCCCAGCACACCGAGGAGACGGGCCAGGAGTTCACCGGGTCCGCGGTCGCCGCGGTGTGGAACCAGTCCCAGGGCCAGCCGTGGCTGGTGAACGCGCTCGCCTGTCAGGCCTGTTTCGATAACAAGCCCAACCGGGACCGGTCGCGGACGATCGACGAGGAAGAGGTCATGGAGGCCAGGGAGGAGTTGATCCTGAGCCGCCAGACGCACCTGCACCAGTTGGCGGACAAGCTCCGGGAAGAGCGGGTGCGTCGCGTCATCGAGCCGGTTCTGAGCGGCGGCGCCGCCGGCGGTGCGGCGGGCAAGGCCAGCCCGAACGACCTTGAGTACGTCCGCGACCTGGGCTTGCTGGCGCTGCGGGGCCCGCGCCGGATCGCCAACCCGATCTACCGGGAGGTCATCCCGCGGGAGCTGATGTACGCCCGCGAGGATGAGATTCTCCAGGAGACGGAGTGGTACGTGAAGCCGGACGGCGACCTGGACGTGGAGGGCCTGCTGGCGGCGTTCCAGCGGTTCTTCCGGGAACACTCCGAGCACTGGATCGAGCGCTTCCAGTACAAGGAGGCCGGGCCGCAGTTGCTGCTGCAGGCCTTCCTCCAGCGGATCGTCAATGGAGGCGGCCGGATCGAGCGGGAGTACGCCCTGGGGAGCCGCCGCACCGACCTGCTCATCGTGTGGCCGCCGGGCCGCTTCGCGGGAGTCGCCGAGCCGGGCGTGCCCGCGCGCCGCTACGTCGTGGAGTGCAAGGTCCTGCGGGGCAGCCTGGAGGCGACGATCCGCGAAGGCCTGGAGCAGACCCTGGCTTACATGGACAAGTGCGGCGGCGAGTCAGGGCACCTGGTCGTGTTCGACCGGGACGAATCGAAGCCTTGGGAGGAGAAGATCTTCCGCCGCGAGGAGTCTCTGGCCGGCAGGGGAATCACGGTCTGGGGGGCCTGAGTAGCTGCCGCTTCTACCTGCCGGTGCGCGGGTCTTCTGACCCGCTGCCGCCGAAGGCGGCGTCGAATCGCCGGCCGAAGGCCGTCCTTTTCCCGCAACTCCAACAGACTCAATAACTTACTTCCACACACCAACCCCTTGACGAATCCCCTCAAACCCCCTATAGTGCCCAGCCGTAGAGGAACCTCACCACGGGAACGGACCGTGAGGCCAGCCACACTGGATCTGCCCGGCCGTTTCCGCTAGGGTTCCAACACGTCTTTGGACAGACGGCCTTGAAGTCTTTTAGCGGGAGGTGATGCGCAGCATCAGCTGAGTGACGGTCGGCGGCTCGATCGAGCCGTAGAGCGGCCGTCCAGAGAGAAACGTCAGCGGCCGTGGCAACGCGGGTAGTCCGCACCGCCACGGCCTGATCTTCGGATCGAACATCTTGGTCCGGCTTTGGACAGCCGGGCCGAAACGAACGGCGGCAAGAGCCGCCCAAGGAGAAAACAAACTGATGAAGCTGATGAAGCACATCACGATCGCGCTGGTTCTCTGCGCGATTCCAGCGATGGCCTTCGGTCAGACGGTCTCTTGCGAGGACTGCACCCACGAGTTGTCCTATTACATGGGCGAGGGCGGGTTCGTCGCAACGGCCGGCGAGGACGCCAAGATGGTGACCTACGTCGCCACCTGCGGCGGCATCACCAGGACCGGCGAACTCACGCCCAATGACGACGGCGTCGTGGCGATGCTGTTCAACATGGACAACAACCTCGCCTGCCATTCGGCGTCGGTGGATGACGACGGCGTCACCAAGAACCGCCTGCAGGTCGGCCCCGTCATGGACGGCGGCTGGTACTGGATCACGGACGACATGAACTCGGCCGTCGGCAACCTGGTTGCCCAGGACGTTCTCGACAACGAGGCGGTCAAGCTGACCGGCGCCGGCGAGGGCGTTTCGATGGCCATGGGCATGGGCGCCGTCTTCATGAAGGAGACGAGTTCGGGCCGCGTCGGCATTCTGCCGAACATTCTGCCGGAGCCTCCGATGGATCCGGCGGCGGTCTGCGGGCCTCGGCGCTCCCTGGCTTGGCCCTATCCGTACACTGGGCAGCAGACGCGCAGTTGCATGCTCGGCGGCGGTCGGACGAAGATCCGGCTGCAGGGGCCGGGCGCCTACGGCGGCACTTCGATGATCACGACCGGCATGGTGACGCGACCGACTTCCGGGAGCATCACGGTCCTCGCGGATCTCTGGGTCGACGAGAGCGGCAGCTACTCGACCGATACCAGCGGTGACGGTAGCACCCCGAGTGCCGAGTCCATCCGAAAGGGCTGGATCGGCAAGACGGCTGCCGGCCAGACCGATCACGGCGAGAACTGGCTCACGGCGACCTTCGCCGCTTCCGTCGGCGGCGTCGCTGGGACGCAAAACGTCATCACGTCCGGTACCCCGGAAGCGGGTGTGGACGTGGCGAACAACGGGTCTACCGCTCGCACCGGGCAGACCGCGGCTGGTCAGGCGGAGCTCACCATTGCGGCGGACAGTACGTACTGCCCGGCCAAGGGTACGCAGACCCCGGCGACCGTCACCATCGCGGCCACGCCTGGCACGAACGCGATCCATCCGTCAGTGGCGGTCGGTCGCGCTGCCGGTTTGGGTTCACAGAGTTCCCTGCAGAGCTTTGCGGCCATTGCGCAACTGCGGGTTGTCTGTGCGCCGCAGTCGGCGGCCAGCAATCACCAGGGCCGGAATCTGGTTCCGGACAACCCGTTCCCGGTCGACGAGTAAGGGAACAGCCGATCTCTTGACCTGGAGGGGACTCAAGCCGCCTCCGCAGGTCGGGAGGACGACTTCAAAAGAGGGGCCTCCCGCGTCGACTTGGTTCGGCGCGGGAGGTTTCCTTTCCTTGCCCCCCCTCCATTCTCGCCCGACTTCTTTTGGGTGTGCGGCTCTGGGCAGCCGTCCGAGGAGCGACCGATGAAGCACATGGCGGCCGTTGCGCTCGTTCTCGGCGCGATTCCGCCGACGGTTTCCGCACAGGTGGCCAGTTGTCCCGACTGCGACCATGTAGCGACCTACTTCAAAGGGGAGGGCGGCTTCATAGGGACGGTCGCTGCTGGCGCGGAGGCTGTCACGTTCGTGACTTCCTGCGGTAGCACCACTGTCACGGGGCGGATCGAGGTCGAAGGCGCCACGGTTGCTCAGTCGTTCAACTATCGAAACGGGCTGGCCTGCAATCAGGATGGCGGTAGCCTCGAGGTTGCCGGCCTGGAGGACGGCGGCTGGTACTGGATCACGGACGACATGAACTCGGCCGTCGGCAACCTGGTTGCCCAGGACGTTCTCGACAACGAGGCGGTCAAGCTGACCGGCGCCGGCGAGGGCGTTTCGATGGCCATGGGCATGGGCGCCGTCTTCATGAAGGAGACGAGTTCGGGCCGCGTCGGCATTCTGCCGAACATTCTGCCGGAGCCTCCGATGGATCCGGCGGCGGTCTGCGGGCCTCGGCGCTCCCTGGCTTGGCCCTATCCGTACACTGGGCAGCAGACGCGCAGTTGCATGCTCGGCGGCGGTCGGACGAAGATCCGGCTGCAGGGGCCGGGCGCCTACGGCGGCACTTCGATGATCACGACCGGCATGGTGACGCGACCGACTTCCGGGAGCATCACGGTCCTCGCGGATCTCTGGGTCGACGAGAGCGGCAGCTACTCGACCGATACCAGCGGTGACGGTAGCACCCCGAGTGCCGAGTCCATCCGAAAGGGCTGGATCGGCAAGACGGCTGCCGGCCAGACCGATCACGGCGAGAACTGGCTCACGGCGACCTTCGCCGCTTCCGTCGGCGGCGTCGCTGGGACGCAAAACGTCATCACGTCCGGTACCCCGGAAGCGGGTGTGGACGTGGCGAACAACGGGTCTACCGCTCGCACCGGGCAGACCGCGGCTGGTCAGGCGGAGCTCACCATTGCGGCGGACAGTACGTACTGCCCGGCCAAGGGTACGCAGACCCCGGCGACCGTCACCATCGCGGCCACGCCTGGCACGAACGCGATCCATCCGTCAGTGGCGGTCGGTCGCGCTGCCGGTTTGGGTTCACAGAGTTCCCTGCAGAGCTTTGCGGCCATTGCGCAACTGCGGGTTGTCTGTGCGCCGCAGTCGGCGGCCAGCAATCACCAGGGCCAGGCACTCCTGAGGCTCGGGCCAGGAAGGAAATCACAGTGAAGCAGACCGTCCTTTACGCGCTCTTGGGCGTGGTGGCGCCCACCCTTGTCGCAGGTCAGGGCCCTGACTGCCCCGAGGAGACCTGCGAGGTCGCTCCCTACTTTGCGGGTGATGGCGGCTTCGTCGGCGAGTCGGCGAACAACGAAGGTGAAAGCGATGTCACGGTCCACGTCATCTGCGGGAGAACGACGGTCGTTGTCACGGTGACGCCGGATGCAGACGGCATCGTTCGGCAGGCCCTGACTTCGGCCAACGGGTTGAACTGCCGTGGCGGCGACGGCAGGATCGAGATCGACAACTTGCGGCGCGGCGGTTGGTACTGGATCAATGACGACAGAAACTCGGCTGTAACGGCTCTGATGCCGAAAGAGGCCGCGGGCAACGAACAGATCGACCCCACGGACCCAGGAGGCGTTGTTCTCGCCGGCCTTCGGGATGGTCTTGCCACGCTGGTTAGGGAGCCTGCCTCGGGCCGCATCGGGATCATCCCGCACGTGGTGCCCGTGAAGGCGGCCAAGCCTTGCAGCGGCATGGCGGGTAGCGAGTCTGCTTCCGATTGCCACCTCGGGTCGCCGGACAGTTGGCGGCTGAGCGCCAGGCCGTCCTCCGTCGTTCGACCCTCCGGCGCGCAGCAGCCGAAAGAGGTAGTCGTTACTCTGTATGGGGAGAACTACATCGCGACGGGCAACGTGGCTGCACGCGCGGAGATCGAGCGCCATGTGAGTGTAGAGGGGATCCTGTTCACGGAGGACGAGGGCAGAGCGCCGTCCCAGGGCGAGCCCGGGGTCCTTGCGTGGCGGGTGGAGGTTGCGTCCGACGACCAACGCTGCCTACCTGCGAACGACGATCCGGACCGCCTGTCGCGTCAGACGGTGACGTTCACCCTTTCGCAGATGGACGGGGTCATTCCCGACCCCCCGGACGACGCGGTCGAGACCACGTTCACCGTCACCTGCCCGGGCGACTCTGCAGCTAGCGCAGGCACGGACCTCGTGCCGGAGAACCCTTTTCCGGTCGACCGCTAGCAGTCGGCAGTCCAGTGCCGGTGAGCCGGTCTTCTGCCGGCAAGCAACTCCGGTCACCACCTTGCCCGGTTCTGATAACTTTCCGGGCTTCTCTTGCCGGTTTGCCCGTCGCCCCAAGGCGGCCGCGCTACCCCGATCCGGGAACCTCCGACTCCATCGGCACACGCTTGCCAGGAGGAGAACAAGACCAGCATGAGCACGACCGACAGCGACGCGGGCGCGAGCGGCGCCGCCACGATCGAGGAGATTCAGGAGAGCCTCCGCCAGACCGCCGCCCTGATGGCGGAGATGAGGGCTGAACTGAGGGAGCGGGACGAGAGGGACAGGAGGCGAGCCAAGGAGCGGGAGGAGAGAGCGAGGAGGCAAGCCAAGGAGCGGGACGAGAGAGCGAGGAGGCAAGCCGAGGAACGGGAGGAAGAAGCGAGGAGGCGAGCCAAGGAACGGGACGAACGAGCCAGGGAGCGGGACGAACGAGCGAGGGAGTGGGACGAACGAGTGAGGGAGTGGGAGGAAGAGGACATAGAGCGGCACCGAAGAGTCATGCAAGAGAACGAGAAAGCCAAGGCGTTGAGGGAGGAGACGGCCCTTCAGATGAAGGAGACGGACCGCCGGTTGAAGAAGGCCGAGGCTATGTTCACTTCGCAGTGGGGGAAGCTGATGGAGAGCCTGGTCAACGGCGATCTGGTACCCCTCCTGAACGAGCGCGGCATCGAGGTCGACACGACCCACCAGCGGTGCAGGGGCCGTCGCAACGGCGAGCACTTCGAGATCGACATCGTGGCGGTGAACGGCCGCGAGGCGGTCGTGGTGGAGGTGAAGACGACGCTGCGTTCGGAGGACGTGACGGAGTTTCTCGCCAAGCTGCCCGTGTTCCAGGACTTCTGCAAGGAGTATCGGGGCAGGCGCGTTCTCGGCGCCGTTGCCTACCTCGACAGCGACGCTTCGGTGACCAGGTACGCGGAACGGCAGGGCCTGTTCGTCATCCGGGCGACCGGGAGCAGCGCCAGCATCATCAACCCGCTGGACTTCGAACCCCGCGTGTTCGGCTGACCGCGGCGTCAGGCGGACTTCTGATGCCGGGTCTCGAAGCGCGGGCGACGGGCGACCTGGGGATGTTCTTCCGGGCCGCCGGAGACGAGGAGGCGGCCGAGTACTGGTCTCGCCAGTGCACCCGGGCGGACTATGCGCTGCCCGAGCCGGGCGTCGACTGTTCCTGGAACTACGGGCCGTGCCTGCGCGCCGCTCGCGGTGACTGGCCGGGGCTGCGCGAGGCGCTCGAGCACTACTGGGCGCATGGCGCGGGGAACGAGTTCAACTCGCCGCTCTACACGGGCCGCGTCTACGTCGCCACCGTGCTGGGCGCGCTCCTGGGAGGCGGCCAGGAGGCATGGTCCTTTCTGCACCGCTGGACGGGGTTCCTTGCGCTCCAGGCGACCGTCGTCGGCCCGCCGCGGAAGCGGGAGACGTTTCGCTGGGCCGGGGAAACGAGGCCGCTGCGCCACCTGCGGACCGGCCGCGGCATCGCGATGCCCTCCACCGGGATGCGGGTGAACGGCAACGCCCTCTGCAATCCGATGGTCGAGCCGGTCCTGGCTCACGTGCTCGGACTGGAGCACCGGACGCGGCAACCGCGGCGCTGGCGCGACTGGCGGCCGCCGCGCGACAAGAAGGAGTGGGCGCGGAGCGGCTCCCCGCCCAACCCGTTCGCCTACCTGGAGACGGTCCGGCAGGCGGAGGCGCGATCGGGAGTGGCGTGGAAGGACCAGCCGTTCAACGCCTTCTGCGCGAAGGCGGTCCAGGGCGACATGCGGACGTGGCGGGCGCTCGCGGACGCGGTCGAGGGCGCGGGCGTGCCGCTGCCCCGCGGCCTCGTCCGGTTCGTGATCGAGCGCCGGCCGGGGGCCGTCGTCACCTTCTGGGAGGGCCGGTCGCCGACCCGCCAGAAACCCTCCGTGCCGGCCGCGGCGATCGTCGACGACCGCCGCCTGGTTCTGGCGCCGGCGAAGTGGCAGATCCCGAGCACGCAGACGAGATCCCGGATCACCGAGACGGAAGTGCGGGCCCAGGCGGACACGTCGGACGTTCTGCCTCGCCTGGCGGAGCCGGTGGGGACGTTGGAACTCCCGGCCGACTGAACAGGGAACCTGGGCCGGTTTTCGTCTTGGTCTATAGAGGCGCAAACGGCATTGGTAGGCTGACCACGATCTGCCGCCCGCCCGAACCCTGGGCTCTCAACCCGCAATGACCACTTTCGACGCACTCGCTGCAAGGAGGCGAAGAAGACCAGTATGAGCACGACCGACAGCGTTGCGGGCGCCAACGATCCCCCGACCTTCGCCGAGATTCGGGAGGTCCTTCGACAGGTCGCCCGCCAGCAGCGAGAGACGGCCCTTCAGATGAAGGAGACGGACCGTCGCTTGAAGAAGGCGGAGGGCCTGTTCACTTCGCAGTGGGGCAAACTGATGGAGAGCCTGGTCGACGGTGATCTGGTACCGCTCCTGAACGAACGGGGCATCGAGGTCGAGACGACTCACCAGCGGCGCAGGGGCCGTCGCAACGGCGAGCACTTCGAGATCGACATCGTGGCGGTGAACGGTCGCGAGGTCGTCGTGGTGGAGGTGAAGACGACGCTGCGTTCGGAGGACGTGACGGAGTTTCTCGCCAAGTTGCCCGTGTTTCCGGACTTCTGCAAGGAGTACCGGGGGAGGCGCATTCTCGGCGCCGTTGCCTACCTCGACAGCGACGCTTCGGTGACCAAGTACGCGGAACGGCAGGGCCTGTTCGTCATCCGGGCAACAGGGAGCAGCGCCAGCATCGTCAACCCACTGGACTTCGAGCCCCGCGTGTTCGGCTGACCGCGGTGTCCTGGGGGCGTCGATGTCGTCAGTCCCTGGGAACCCCTGGCCGGCTAGGGTCGACTTCCGCGACACGGCGCGAAGCTCCCGGGCCGGTCTTCGTCTAAGTCTGTAGAAGCGTTGCACACGCGCCGACGCCGCTCCCGCGGCGGCTTGGGCGACAGACCAGCATCCGGACGAAAGGAGAGCCGCGCCCCGCGGCCATTACGGTACGATGAATCAGATGAGCGTCGCCACGTTCGACACCCTCGCGGCGGTCCGCAACCTGGAGAAGGCCGGAATGGGCACTTCCCAGGCCGAAGCCGTAACCGAGACGATCCGCATCGCCGTCTTCCAGGGGGTCGCCACCAAGGAAGACATCGGCGAGGTACGTACGGAGTTGAAGACGGACATCGCCGAGGTACGTGCCGAGTTGAAGGCGGAAATCGCCGAGGTACGTACCGAGATCGCCGGCCTCCGCGGGGAGATGAAGGAGGACCACGCCAGGCTGCGGGCCGATTTCGAGAAGTTCCGCGCCGACATGACGTGGCGAATGGTGGTCATCATGGGCGGGCTGCTTGCGCTCTTTGCCGCCCTTGACCTGTTCTTCCTGAACTGACTGAGCTTGAAAGACGCCGCCGAACTCGAGGATGCCGGCATGGACGCGAAGTTGGTGAAGTCCGGGAAGCCTTGACCGGCCAGGGGCTCGTATCCGGGATAATCGGCCGGTGACGGTCGTCTCCACTTTCAGCCGCCGCAGGCAGCACCTGTTTCTGCTCCGCGAGCTCGTCGTCCGCAACCTGCGGGCGCGATACGTGGGCTCGGCCCTGGGCCTGGCGTGGTCGCTGCTGAACCCCCTGTGGCAGCTCCTGCTGTTCTACTTCGTGTTCTTTCGCGTACTGGAGTTTTCGCTCGACGGCGAGGAGACGCAGAACTTTGCCGTCTTCCTGTTCTGTGGCCTGCTGCCGTGGATGGCCACTCACGAAGGGGTCAGCCGTTCGGCCTCGGCGATCACGGACAACGCGGACCTGGTCAAGAAGATGCGGCTGCCGGGCGAGTTGCTGGTGGCGTCGCTTGTGCTCGGGGCGCTGTTGCACTCCGTGGTCGGAGTGGTGGCGTTCATCGTCATCCTGGGAGTGATCGGCGAGCTGTCCGTGGCGAGCCTGCCGCTGCTCCTCGTGGCGGTGCCGCTGCAGGCGGCGCTGATGTTTGGCCTCGGGCTGGGGCTCGCGTCGGCGAACGTCTACTTCCGCGACACGGCGCAGGCCGCCGGCCTGGTGCTGAACGCCTGGTTCTTCTTGACGCCGATCATCTACTCGGTGCATGTCGTTCCGGCCGACTACCAGCGGTTCGTGGAATGGAACCCCCTGACCGGCCTGGTCTACCTCTATCGCGCCGCCTTCCTGGGCGGCGGCATCCCGGTGAGCCTGGCGCCGCTGCTCGCGGTCACGATTGCCGCGGTGGTCTTCGGCGGCGCGTTGTTCGCCCGCCTGAAGCATGGCCTCGCCGACGAGATCTGAAGAGTGCCGGAAAGCCGGCCAGAAGGCCGGCGCACCGACAGACATGATGGTCTCCGCGGTCATCGTCCACTACCGGACGCCCCGCCTCCTGGAGGCCGCGGTCGCGGCGCTCCACGAGGATGCGCGGACATCGGCGGTGTCGCTCGAGGTGGTCGTCGTCGACAACGGCGCGGCAGGAGCGCCAGCGGCCGAAGAGTCGGCGCCGGAGGGCCTCGAAGCGCAGGTGCTCCGCCCGGGCGAGAACCTGGGCTACGCAGCCGGCATCAACCTCGGCGTGGAGCACGCGACGGGGGATGTGCTGCTGCTGATGAACGCCGACGTCGCGGTCGAGCCTGGTTGCCTGCGCGCCCTGCTCGACGCGCTGGGCGACGCCGAAGTGGCCGGGCCGCGCCTGTTCTGGGACCGGGGCTGCCGGCTGATGCTGCCGCCGCAGGCGCTCCGGACGCGGCGGGCGGAACTGGACGCGGCGTGGGCCGAGCGCTCGCCGGCCTGGGGCCGCTCCTTCCGGCGCCGGTGGCGGCGCCGCGCCCGCGCCTTCTGGGGGGCCCAGGCGCCGGTGACCTGCTACGAGCTGACCGGCGCCTGCCTGGCGGTGACGCGGGACGGCTGGCGGCGGGTGGGGAGGTTCGACGAGGGCTTCCGGCTCTACTACGAGGAGACGGAGTGGCTGTTGCGGGCGCGGAGCCGGGGCGTTCGGGCGGTGCTGGCGCCCGCGGCGCGCTGCGTCCACGGCTACGACCAGAGCGCGAAGCGGGAACCGCGGGCGCAGTCGTGGTTCGACGAGTCGGCGGCGCGTTTCCGGCGCCGCCGTTACGGGGCGTGGTTCGCGGCGCTGCTGCGCCGCCTCGAGCGGGTGCCGCGGCGTTTCGAGGACGTGGCCCCGCTCGCCGGCGGGGCGACCGGCGACGAGGTCTGGGTCGAGGTGACGCCGCTGCCGCTGGGCGCGCCGGCGACGGGCTGCCGCGTCGCTGCCGGTGACGTGGCGGCCTTCGAGGTGCCGGAGGACGTGGTCGCTGGCGCACGATCTGACCTCTGGGTCCGCGTGACGGATGGGGGTTGCCGCGACCTCGGCGGGTGGCTCGCGCAAGTGAACCAGAAGTAGCGGAATCAGAACAGATCTCCGTCGGCCTTCGTGTAGTACCCCGCGGCCCGCACGCGTTCGACCGCGTCGCCACAGACGAAGGGCACCATGATGGTCACCAGGCCCTGGGGTTCGGGCCGCCGGACGAAGCCGAGCCTGTCGATCTCTCTCGACCACCACGACGGTCTCTCGCTGAACCAGCCGGCGAGCGGCAGGCCGGCCTCCCGGACCTCGGCCACGAGGGATCGCAGCGCCGGGCGCTCCCGGGGGTCTATCAGGGCATCGCCCAACTCCACCCCGTCCGGCAGGCGCCTGGCCGCCGCCCAGCCCGCCAGGCGGCCGCGGCGGTAGGCGGCGACCAGCTCCAGGCCGTCATCGGGGCAGTCCAGGTAGCGCCAGCGCAGATACTCGACGGATCGCTCCACCAGCAGGCCGTAGCGCTCGGCGACGCGGTCGAACAGGGCGTCGAACTCGGTACCGAGCTCGGAGCGCCCGGCGATGCGGCGCAGCTCGTAGCCTCGGCCGAACCGCTGGCGGCCGCCGAGCCGCGCTTCCTTCGGGAGCACGCGGTAGGGAGCGTCCTCCACGACGTGGGCGCCCACGTAGCGGGTGGAGAACTTCGTGATGTTGCCGGTGTTGAAGCCGTAGTTGAAGGCGACCCGGCCGTCGCAGTGCACCAGGTAGAAGTGCCGCGAAGTGCGCGCGAGGATGCTGGTCGGCCCGCGGCCCACGCCGCGGGCGCTGCGGTGGGTCATCGTGTCGCCGACCTGGTGACCTTCGACAGGGGCCGATGGGGAAAGGCCGCGCCAGCGTACGGGGTACGCGCAGTACTGGCAGACGAGCTGGCCGTCGGGCGCGAACGCGAGCGAGATGCGCGGGCCGCCGCGCGGGTTGTCGAGGTACCTCCACCGCCAGCGGTCCAGGCGGAGGTTTTCGCCGAAACTGTCCCGGAACAGCTCGAGGATCGCGAGTTCATCGCCCGGCCGGTAGCTGCGAATGCGATAACCGTCCCGCCGGGCGCGCAGGACGCGAAACGGGGGCGACTCGCCGCCCGCCCGCTCCTGGACGATCCGGAACCCCGCCTCGAGCAGGTCGAGGACCAGCCGGTCGTAGCTGTTGACGTTCCCGTCGCCGGTCCAGCCGATGAGCGCCTCATCCGGCAGGTCGTCCGCGTCGCCGATCGACTCCGAACCGACGACGAGGCGGGTGGCGTCCTCCGGCACGGCGGAGATGTCGCCCCGCGGCAGGACGCCGGCGACGGCTCGCTCGAGATCGTCCTCGGGCGCCCCGCCGGCGCGCAAGCGGTCCAGGGAACGATGCCAGGCCGTCTCCGCTATTGCTCCCACGCCCCGACGCTACACGCGCTCCTCACGACTGCGATAGAATCCCGCGACTTGTCCGAGCTTTGGCTGTTGGGGAGTAGGTAGTGGCCGTCAGGATGAACGACACGCTGCTCGAGCTGATCGAGGGCGACATCACGGAGCTGGAGGTCGACGCGATCGTCAATCCGGCGAACGAGGAGCTGCAGCTCGGCGGCGGCGTCGCCGGCGCCGTGCGCGAGAAGGGCGGCACCTCGATCCAGGACGAGTGCAACCGGATCGGCGGCACGCCGGTCGGCACCGCGGTGATGACCGGCGCGGGCACGCTGAAGGCCAGGCAGGTGATCCACGCCGTCGGCCCGCGGATGGGCGAGGGCGACGAAGACCGCAAGCTCGCCGCCGCCGTGCGCGCGTCGCTGGCCCTGGCCGACCGCAACGGTCAGCGCACGATCGCGATCCCCGCGATCTCCACCGGCATCTTCGGCTATCCGGTCGACCGCTGCGCCCGCATCCTGCTGACCGAGGTGCACCGGTACCTCCAGGGCGGCACGAAGCTGGAGCGCGTCGTCGTCTGCCTCCACGGCGAGAAGAACTTCCAGACGTTCCGCAACGAGCTGCGCCGCGGCTTCCGCTGATTGAGCCAGAACGTCCAGCCGCTCCACGTGACCTTCGAGGCCACGCCGGAGATCTTCGCCACGGACAGCAAGGGCGCGTTCGTCTACGCGCTCAAGCACGGGGGAGGCGACCGCGTGGACACCCAGCGCTACGACGAGATGCGCTTCGTCGTCTCGGTGTGGCACCCGCGGGAAGGCAAGAACATCGATCTCGACAAGGCCTACCTCGAGTTGCGGGCGAACTTCTCGGAGAACGGCCACTGGACGCGGCTGGCTGAACTGGAGCCCGTCGTTTCGCCCTACAACCGGGGCGAGAGCTTCGACGGCTGGATCGTCCTGCCGGTGCTGTCGGGGGATTCGGCGTTCCGGCTGCACGGCGGCGGCTTCCAGCCGCGGGCGCGGCTGCAGGTCCGCGCGTCGGCGTACTTCGTCGCGTGACGGGGGCTGCCATGGGGCGGCAGGAGATCCTGAGCCGGCTGGCGCAGCGCAACGGGCGCCGGATCGTGCTGCTGGTGCTCGACGGCGTCGGCGACCTGCGGACGGACGCCCAGCCGCGGACCGCCCTGGACGAGGCGCGGACACCCAACCTCGACCGGCTGGCTAGCCGGTCTTCGCTGGGCCGGCTGGTTCCGGCCGGAACCGGCATCACGCCGGGCAGCGGGCCGGGCCACCTCGCCCTGTTCGGCTACGAACCGACGTCGCCGGAAACGGACATCGGCCGGGGCGTGCTCGAGGCGCTGGGCCTCGGCCTCGACATCTCGCCCGACACGGTCGTGGCGAGAGGCAACTTCGCCACCGTCGACGGGGAAGGTCTTCTGACGGACCGCCGCGCCGGACGCCTCCCAGGCGCCGAGGGCCGGCGGATCTGCGCGCGGCTGGCGAGCCGGATCGAGGCGGCCGGCAGCGCGCCGGGTGACGCGCTCGGCGATGTGGTGGGCGATGGCATCGAGGTCGAGGTCCATCCCGGCGAGGCCTACCGCTTCGTCCTGCTGTTCCGGCCCCGGCCGGGGACGCCGCCGCTGGGTGCGGAGCTGGCGGACACGGACCCGCAGCGGCTCGGCGTGGCCGCGCTGCCCGTCCAGGCGGCAACCGGCGCCGGCGAACCGGCCCGGGGGACCGCCGCCCGCATCGGCCCGGCGGTGGCCGCGCTCCAGGCGGAGCTGCGCGACGAGGAACGGGCCAACGCCTTCCTGCTGCGCGGCTTCTCGAAGCTGCCGGTGCTGCCCGGCGTGGGCGAGCTCCACCGTCTGCGGGCGGCGGCGCTGGCCGGCTACCCGCTCTACCGCGGCGTGGCGAAGGTCTGCGGCATGGAGATCGTCGACTGCGGCGGGAGCTTCGGGCAGGTCCTCGAACGGCTCGAGGAACGCTGGGACGACTTCGACTACTTCTTCCTCCACGTCAAGGGCACGGACATGGCAGGCGAAGACGGCGATCTGGCGGCCAAGGTCGGAGCGATCGAGTCCGTCGACGCGTTGCTGCCCCGGCTACTCGACCTGGGCCCGGACGTGCTGGCGATCACCGGCGACCACTCGACGCCCGCTCCGATGGAGGCCCACAGTTGGCACCCCGTGCCGCTGCTCCTGCGGTCGGAGAACTGCTTCGTCGACGAGTGCTCGCGGTTCACCGAGGTGGAGGCGAGCCGCGGCGCGATCGGCACGATCCCGTCGAGCGACCTGATGGGCCTGCTGCTGGCGAACGCGGGGAAACTGGCGAAGTTCGGCGCGTAACACACTGGGTGCGCGGGTCTTCTGACCCGCTGCCGCCGAAGGCGGCGTCAAAATCGTCGCCGGCCTTTGGCCGGCGGCTGCTTTGAATCGGGCTCCACCCGAGGCCGGCCAGAAGGCCGGCGCACCGACACGGCACCGGCACGGCTACTGCCGTTGGAAGGCGCGCACGTCGCTGCCGGCGCCTTCGAACAGTTGGCGGACGGTCGGCAGGGGCAGGCCGACGACGTTGCTGTAGTTGCCGTCGATCTCGAGGATGAACAAACTGCCGAGGCCCTGGACGGCGTAGGCGCCGGCCTTGTCGTCGGGCTCGCCGGTGTTCGCGTACCAGTCGATCTGCTCGGGGGTCAGTTCCGCGAACAGGACGCGGGTGCTTTCGACCGCGTGGAGCGTGTCGCCCGCGGGCGGGCGGAGCGCCGTGCCGGTCAGCACGAGGTGCCAGCGGCCCTGGAGGCGCTCGAGCATCCTTCGGGCGTCGTTACGGTCGGCCGGCTTGCCGAGGATGGCGCCGTTCTCGACGACGATCGTGTCGGCGGCCAGCACCCACTCGCCGTCGCGGGCGCCGGCTTCGGCCTTCTCGCGGGCGAGCCGGCGGACGAGGTCGCGGGGCCGCTCGCCCGGGCCAGGGGTTTCGTCGACCGTCGCCGGGCGCACGGTGAAGTCGAGGTCGAGCGACTCGAGTAGCTCCCGTCGCCGGGGCGAAGCCGAGGCCAGGATGAGGGGGCCAGGCCGCGACTCTCCACTCACTGGAAGTACCCGGGAATCGTCTGGACCTTCAGGCCGCGCCGGCCGCGCGCGCGCGGGTCTTTCAGCTTCACCTCGACCTTGCGGAAGGCGTCGCGGTCGCCTTCCGGCGACTCGAACACGAGCAGATACTGGGAGCGCACCTCGGTCTCGATCCGCTCGTAGACCCGCGGCAGTTCGGAGGCCCCGGTGATGAAGAAGCAGCGGCCGCCGGTTTCCTTGCAGAGCTGCTGCAGCCGGCCGCGGAACATGAGCTCGCGCTGGTCGATGTCGATGCCGATGCTGTAGATCGCCACCTGGGAGCGGCGGGCGAACTCCAGCACGTCGTCGAAGCGGTACTCGCTGCTCGAGTCGCCGCCGTCGGTGAGCAGGATGAGCGCCCGCTTGCCGCGCAGTCCGCCGAAGTAGTAGAGGGAGTAGAGGATGCTGTCGTAGAGCGCGGTCTCGCCTTCCGCCACGAGGTCGGCGAGGCCGCCGGCCAGCGTCTCCCTGGAACCGGTGAAGCCGACAGCCAGTTCCGGGCGGTCGTTGAAGGTGATGAGGGCGGCGCGGTCGTGCGGCCCGAGGACGAGTTCGAAGAAGTGGAGCGCCGCTTCCTCGGCCGCGTCCAGCCGGTGATCCATCGATAGCGAGGTGTCGAACAGGATGCCGGCGTGGATGGGCTGGTTGGCGGCGTTGTCGAATCGCTGGAGCTGTTGAGGCTCGCCGTCGACGAGGACCTCGAAGTCCTCGTTGCCGAAACCGCGCACCGGGTCGCCGGAACGGTCGGTGACGGAGACGTAGAGCTCGATCAACGCGACTTCGACTTCCTCGACCAGGTTGCGGGAGTTGACGAAGACCAGGTCCTCGGCCCAGGCGCCCGTTTCGAGGTAGGCGACCGCGCGCACGTAGGAGAGCGGTTCGGCCGGATCGATGCCGATCGGCTGCTCGAACGGCGGCTGGTAGAGGGTGGCGGTGCGGGTGTCGTTGAGGAAGAACTCCACCCGGTCGAGCCGCTCGTGGCGGGGCGCTTCCACCTCGGCCACCGCGCGTACGCTGCTGGTGTGGCTGGCGCCGCGCTGCGGCGAGGTGAGGCGGACCGCGAAGCGGTGCGGCCCCGAGTTGATCGCCACCTCGTCCGTCGCCAGGATGCCGCCCTGGCCGTCGTAGGCGTCGACTCGCAGGGCATGGGCCCGGGGCGCGCCGCCGACGTCGATCTCGACCTGGTAGGGCGGCCGCCGCTTGCTGATCAGTTCGCGGCCGTCGAGCGAGAAGGCCAGGTGGTGGATGTCCGGCCCGCCGGCGTCGGCGCCGACCCGGACCCGGCCGGTGATCAGGCGCTCCGGCAGGGCGTGGATGCGGACGCTGTGCTCGTCCCGCGAGTCGACGAACCGGGGGCTGACGGCGTTGGCCTCGGCGAGCCAGTCGGGGACTGGCCCACTGGGTGCGCGTGTCGGTGCGCCGGCCTTCTGGCCGGCTTCCGGCTTAGGCGGCGGAGGATCGGCCCCAGAGGCCGGCCGGAAGGCCGGCGCACCGACACCCGCACCGCCACCAGCGGCGTCAGTCCTCGCCACCAGCGGCACCTCGATCTCGGCGCTGCCCCCGAAGAACCGGTCGGCCTCCAGCTCCCGCACCTTGACGACCAGCCGGTACGGGCCGGGCCGCAGGTAGCGCTCCGTGATGAGCGGGATCGCGGCGGCCTCGCCGCCGGCCCGCGCCCGCGGCTCGAAGCGGTAGCGGAAGTTCTCGAACAGCTCGCCCCGGCGCAGCACCTCGCCGTCGAGCACGAAGCGACGCGATCCGTCGCCCGGTGCCGGCAGGAGGGCGGGGTCGATCCCGACGATCGCCTGCACTACGGTGCGGTTGCCGCGGCGTCCCGGATAGCGCAGCGTGATCTCGGCTGGCAGCGCTTCCGCGCCGTCTGGCGTTTCCGTGCTGCGGTCGAGAAAGGCGAGGGCCCACTCGTCGTCCGCCCGGCCGGGGTCCGGCGCCTCGGCGCCCATCGCCTGCCAGTCGAGCGCCAGGCCGAACGCGCTGAGCAGGTCGCCGCCGCGCGAGCAGCGGCGGTTGATTTCGCGGAGCTGGGCGTCGCGGTCCGTCGAAACAGTGGCGAAGGCGAGGAGGGAGGAGAAGCCGTCGGCGGCGGTCCACAGACGGAAGCCGCCTCCCTGGCGAAGGAAGATGAGGTAGAACTCGCCGCGCACGGCCGGGCTGTGCGGGTAGTGCCAGACCTCGAGAGTGCGCAGCAGCTCGCAGGTCGTGCGGAACGTGCGCAGCGGCTCGCCGTGCAGCAGGAGCGACTCGAAGCGGTCGTCCCGGGCATCGCCGAAGCGCTCCAGGGCGGTTTCGACGGCCTGGTCGAAACGCTCGCGGAACTCGTTCTGCGGCGTCTCGGGGTAGGGGTCGCGGACGGCCCAGAAACGCTGGACGAAGGCGTCGCGCTGGTAGGCGTGGCGGAGTTCGCCGAACACGCGGCGCTCGGTGTCGGAGAGGATCGGGTCGACGGCGTCGAGGAAGTCGGCGTGGCGGCGGTCGAGGGTGTCCTGGGCGGCGGCGGCTGCTGCGAGGAGGACGAGGCAGAGAAGGACACGGGCTCGCCGCTTCGCGGCGTCGCCCGGATGCCGGCCAGAAGGCCGGCGCACCGACACCTGCGTTGTCACGGGTAGTAGCCCTTCAATGTCCGAATCGACACGCCAGGCGCGGTGGCGTCGGCTTCGATCTCCCGGAAGCGGCGGTTGCCGCTGGTGTTCGTCGACTGGTAGGTGATCAGGTAGCGGGAGCGCAGCTCGCCGAGGATTTGGTCGTAGACGCCGGCGAGTTCGGCGATCTGGCCGATGAAGAAGGCGCGGCCGCCGGTCTGGTCGGCGAGCCGGGAGAGGGCGCGTCTG
The DNA here is from genome assembly GCA_965220845.1 of Candidatus Multivorans sp. Taxonomy (GTDB): domain Bacteria; phylum Acidobacteriota; class Thermoanaerobaculia; order Multivoradales; family Multivoraceae; genus Multivorans. The sequence continues at coordinate 1,355,810 of CBDCRA010000004.1, read as the reverse complement.
GCCGGCCCGGGCCGCTTGCCGAGGCCGATCGCGTAGACGGCGACGCCGGAGCGCTGGGCGTACTCGAGCGCCTGGTCGAAGCTGAAGCGGCTGCTCTCGTCCTGGCCGTCGGAGAGCAGCAGCAGGGCGCGCTGGCCCTTGATGCCGTTCAGGTAGTAGAGGCCGAAGACGATGGCGTCGTACAGCGCGGTGCCGCGTTCGGCCTTGAGGCCGGCCAGCGAGCCGGCCAGCGAGCCTTGGTCGTTCGTGAAGTCCGAGGCGAGGTACGGGTGGTCGTTGAAGGTGACGAGCGCCGCCCGGTCGCGGGGCGTGATCCCGGTCTGGAACAGGTCGAGCGCGGCCTCGCGGGCGACGCCGAGGCGGTTGACCATGGAGGCGGAGACGTCGAGCATGACCTGGAGGTGAACGGGCAGGTCGGTCACCCGCTGGAAGCGGAGGATCTCCTGCGGCGCGCCGCCCTCGAGAATCCGCACCTGATCGGCGCGCAGGTCCTCGTACGGCCGCCCCGAGCGGTGGAGCGCGGTGGCGTAGAGCTCGACGTACTGGATGTCGACGATCTCCAGGTAGTCGGGCGCGTTGACGTAGACGACGGCGTCGGTCGTGTTGCCGTCGACGAGGTAGGCGGCGGCCCGCAGGTAGGTGATCGCGTCGCCCGGCGGCAGTTCGACGAGTTGACTCCAGGGCTCCTGGTAGAGGGTGGCGACCGGTTCGTCGTTCAGGTGGAGTTCGAGGCGCTCGACCAGGCTGCCGTCCGGCACCTGGACGTCGATTTCGACGTGGACCTCGTCTTCGTAGCGGACGCCCTCGCGGGGTTCGGCGAAGCGGAGCGCGAAGCGGTTGCGGCCGGCGTTGAGCGAGATCTCGTCGGACGCGAGCTCCGCGCCCTCCGCGTCGTGGGCGGTGGCGCGGAGGACGTGGACCCGGGGCGTCGAGCCGAGGTCGAGTTCGACGGAGAAGGGGGCCCGGCGCTTGCGGGCGACTTCGCCGCCATCGAGCCAGAAGCGCATCTCGGCGATGTCGCCGGTGGCCAGGGTGTCGAAGCGGACCAGGCCGGTCTGGAGCTCGCCAGGGGGCTCGAGGAGCTGCACCGTCGGCACGTCGCTGGTGAGCACCGCTTCGGCCTGGTCGATGATCTTCTGCACCGCCGGGTCGAGCTGGCGGGTGGCGGGCGCCTCGAGGGTCGGCACTTCGAGCGGCCGCTCCAGGCGGGCGAAGCGGCCGCCGTTCAGGTCCTCGACCTTCAGCACGAGGCGGTAGTCGCCCGGCCGCAGCCGGCGCTCGAAGGACAGCAGGATGGGCGGTTCGCCGCCATCGCCGCCATCGCCGCCATCGCCGCCGCCCGCGGCGTCGCCGGCGGCGCCCAACGGCAGGTCGAACTTGTAGCGGAAGTTCTCGAAGAGGTCCTCGCCGCGCAGCACCTCGCCGGTGAGGAAGAAGTGGTAGCTCGACTGGCCGCCGACCGTGTCGCGGTGCGCCGAGGCCGGGTCGATCTCGACCAGGGACTCGACCACCGTCCGCGCCTGGTAGCGGGCCGGGAAGCGCACGTCGAGCGTCGCCTCGAGCGGCTCGGCGTCCTCCGGAACGTCCGTGGTGTACGCCTCGAAGGTCAGTGTCCATTCCGCCGACGGCGCCTCGGGCCGCTCGTCGAGGCGCGCCATCAGGGTGGCGAACTCGAGGCCGTTGCTGCGCAGGAGCCAGTTGATGGCGGAGGCGGCCACGTCGCCGTTCGCGCAACTCTGGATCTCGCCGGCTGCTGCCTGCACGTTGACGCCGAAGTCGAGCAACCGCTCGATGCCGTCCGAGGGATGCCAGAGTTCGTAGCGCTGCTGGTTGCCGCGCCGGTAGAAGAGCAGGAAGAACTCGTGGCCCACGCGCTCGCTGCGGCTGTAGAACCAGATCTCGATGGGCCAGGTGACCATCGTGCACTGGAACTGGATGCGCCCGGACGGTTCGCCGTTGAACAGGAACATCCGCGCGCGATCGGAACGCGGGCTCTCGAACTCCTGGTCGACGTAGAGCAGACGTTCCTCCCAGCGAGCGCGGAACTCGTTGCGCGGACTGTCGGGGTACGGGTCGCGGATTCGCCAGAAGCGCTCGATCCAGGCGCGGCGCTGGTAGTCCTGGCTGACTTCGAGGAACGCCTCGCGCTCGGCGTCGGAGATCAGGAAGTGGACGTTGGAGAGGAACTCCTTGAACTCGAGCGGCAGCGCCTCCTCGGCCGCGGCGAGCGCGGCCCGGCGCTCGCGGCGTTCCTTGCGGGTTTCCCCGCGTTCCTCCTGGGCGGCGGCGATGGCCGGGAGAAGCAGCCCCGCCGCCAGGGCAAGAGCCAGGGCTTGGCGTACGGGTCGGTTCGGCAACGGCGTTTCCTTGCTGCGGGCGTGGCGCCTGGATCGTCAAGCGTACCGCTTCGGCGGTGGCGTCGGTGCGCCGGCCTTCTGGCCGGCCTGCCGCCGCAGGCGGCCTTAAATCGCCGCCGGCGAAGCCGGCGACCTTTAGAATCACCCCCCCATGCCCGCCGGCCCCGTCTACCTCGACCACAACGCGACGACCCCGCTCGACCCGCGGGTCGCCGAGGCCATGCTGCCCTGGCTGGGCGGCCGGCACGGCAACCCGTCCTCGGTCCACTCCTTCGGGCGGGCGGCGCGGGCGGCGGTGGAGCAAGCGCGGCAGCAGGTCGCGGAACTGGTCGGCGGCAGCCCGCCCGAGGTCGCCTTCATGGCCTCGGGGACCGAGGCGAACAACGCGGTGCTCATGTCCATCTTCGACGACGGCGCCGGCGGTCACCTGGTCATTTCGGAGCTCGAGCACCCGTCGATCCAGCGCGCGGCGGACCGGCTTGAGCAGTCGGGCGTCGAGGTGACCCGGCTCCGCCCGGGAGCGGACGGCGTGGTCGGCGCCGCGGCCGTGGCGGCCGCCCTGCGGCCGGACACGCGCCTTGCCTGCCTGATGCTGGCGAACAACGAGCTCGGCACGCTCCAACCGGTCGCCGAGGCCGCGGACGCCTGCCGGGAGCGGGGCGTGCCGCTGCTCTGCGACGCGGTCCAGGCGGCCGGCAAGCACGCGGTCGACGCCGGTTCGCTGGGCGCCGACTACCTGGTCGTGGCGGCCCACAAGTTCAACGGCCCGGTCGGGGCGGCGGCGCTCTGGGTCCGTGAGGGCGCCGGCTTCGAACCGCTGATCCTCGGCGGCGGCCAGGAGCGGCAGCGGCGCGCCGGCACGGAGAACGTGGCGGCCCTGGTCGGCTTCGGCGTGTGCGCCGCGCTGGCGTCAAGCGAACTTGACCACCGGATCGAGCGCATGGGCAGCCTGCGCGACGGCCTGGAGGCCGGCCTAGCCGGCATACCCGACGCGCGCCTCCACTGCGCGTCCTCGCCGCGGCTGCCGCACACGACCCACGTCGCGTTCCCGGGGCTGGTCGGCGAGGAACTCGTCGTCCGCCTCGACCTCGCCGGCTTCGCAGTCTCGACCGGCGCCGCGTGCGCCTCCGGCGTGGTCGAGCCCAGCCGGACCCTGCTGGCGATGGGAGTGTCGCCCGAGGAGGCGATCGCGTCTGTCCGCATCAGCCTGGGCACGTCGAACGACGAGGCCGAGATCGACCGCTTCCTGCCGGTGCTGGCGCGCGAGGTCGAGGCGCTGCGGGAGCTCTCGGTCGAACCGGCGGCGGCACGATGACTCCCGAGGCGCCGCTCACGGCCGTCGCGATGAGCGGCGGTCTCGACTCGTCGGTCGCGGCACTCCTTCTCCAGCGCCACGGCGCGCCGGTCGTCGGACTCTCCATGCTGCTCTGGGACCGCTCGCAGCAGGTCCGCCACGGCCGCTGCTGCGGCTCGCTCGACCTCGGCGACGCCCGCGGGGTCGCCGAGCAGATCGGCCTGCCGCACTACACCCTGCGCATGGACGGCGAGTTCCGCCGGCACGTGGTCGACCCCTTCGTGGACAGCTACATCGGCGGCCGGACCCCCAGCCCCTGCATCTCCTGCAACACGGAGATCAAGTTCGAGGCGTTCTGGGAGCGGGCCCGGCGGCTTGGCGCCGGCCGCATCGCCACGGGTCACTACGCTCGCATCCGGCAGGACGAGGAGGGCCGGTACGAGCTGCATACCGCCGTTGACGAGTCGAAGGACCAGAGCTACTTCCTGTTCGAGCTGACCCAGGAGCAGCTCTCGCGGGCGGTGTTTCCGCTCGGCGAGCTGACGAAGGTTGAGGTGCGCGAGCTGGCCCGCGAAGCGCGGCTCGCCGTCGCCGAGAAGGGCGAGAGCATGGAGATCTGCTTCGTCGATCAGGGCGTCCGGGAGTTCATCGAGGACGAGCGCCTGGAGTTGCCGCGGGTGCCCGCCCGGGTCACGACGACCGCCGGCGAGGAGCTGGGCGAAGGTGCGCCGACTTACCGCTACACGGTCGGGCAGCGGCGCGGCCTCGGGGTCGCCGCCGGCCGCCGGCTCTACGTGCTCGACGTGCAGCCGGAAGCGAACCGCGTCGTGGTCGGCGACCGCGACGAGCTGCTGGCCCCGGGCCTGGTCGGCCGCGGGTTGCACTGGATCGCCGGCGAGCCGCCGCGCGACGGCGCCGGGATCCAGGTCCGCATCCGCTCGCGCCATCCCGGCGTCGCGGCCACGGTCGAGAGCGGCGGCTCGAACGGCAGCACGAACGGCAGCACCGGCGCCTGCCGCGTCCGTTTCCGCGAGCCCCAGGCCGGCGTGGCGCCCGGCCAGGCGGCGGTGTTCTACCGCGGCACGCAGGTGCTCGGCGGCTGCTGGATCGAGGGTGCGCTCGGCGCAGCCTGACCCGCCTTCCCGTCCGGCTTCAGCTTGCACTACACTCGCGCCCGCAAGCGCTCAGCACCTTCTTGACCGAAAAGGAAAGTTCCCATGAAGCGACTCCCCCTGGTTGGCCCGTTCGCGCTGACACTGGCGTTCGTCTGCCCCTCGCTCGGCGCGCTCGAGTACCTGCAGAACGCGCAGTTCCGGCTCGTCTGGCACGACGAGTCGCTGGGGCAGTTCGCGAAGCCGGCCGCCTGGTCGTCGGACAAGGGAGTCCTGTACTGGGTTGAAGACCAGGAAGAGCCCGAGGCCCTGGTGAAGGTCCGCGAGCGGGACGGCTTCTGGAGGCTCGACCTGTCGGTGACGACGGACCGCCAGGGGATCCTGTACATCGTGCACAACGAGACGGAGGCGCTGTGGGCCGTCCGAACCGGTCGAGCCGAAGATGTCGTTCCCCGCTACGACGGGGACTTCCCCGGCCACGCGGTGACCTGCATGATCCCGCGCGGGGCGCCTCGGGACGCCTGGCGCTGCTATTGGGGAACGACGCTGATGCTCAACGACGCATGGGATCTGGAAGGGAACATTCCGGCGAAGTACTTCGAGCCCTGGCCGCGCTGCCAGGGGACGTTCGAGAGCGTGGTCGTACTGGGGGAACCAACCGTTTCCACTACTGGTGGGCGGCCCGCTTCCCAGTGTCCGTCGGATAGCGCCGGTCAGGCCCCTCCGGCTCCCTGGATCGGGCCTCTCGAGCCCTAGAGCGACTCGCTCTCAGGAGCGTCGGCCGCACCGGCCGACCACGATCGTCACTTCGCCGCGCAGCTTGCCGCTCTCCGCGGCCTGAGCGGCGATCTCTTCCAGCGAGCCGCGCAGCACCTCCTCGTGGAGTTTGGTCAACTCGCGGGCGAGGGCGGCGTTGCGATCGGGGCCGAAGACGGCGGCCGCATCGGCGAGCGAGGCGGCGGCGCGCCGCGGCGACTCGAAGAAGACGACGGTGTGCCGGAGTTCGGCGTGCGCCTCGAAGAAACGCCGGCGCTTCCCCTGCTTCGGCGGCGGAAAGCCGAGGAAGGTGAACGGATAGGGCGGCAGGCCGGAGACGACGAGGGCGGCCAGGATCGCCGACGGTCCGGGCAGCGCCTCGACCGGGAGGTTCCGCTCCAGCGCGGCCCGCACCAGCCGGTAGCCCGGGTCGGAGACGAGCGGGGTGCCGGCGTCGGAGACGAGGGTCACCGCGTCGCCCTGCTCCAGCCGCTCGAGCACCCGGCCGATCTGCCGGTCCTCGTTGTGGTCGTGCAGCGGCAGCAGCGGCGGACGCTCGGCCGAGCCGCCGCGGCCGGTGGCGAGGCTCTGGAGCAGCCGGCCGGTGCGGCGCGTGTCCTCGCAGGCGATGAGGTCGGCGGCGACCAGCGCCTCGCGGGCGCGCGGCGAGAGGTCCGCCAGGTTGCCGATCGGCGTGGCGACGATGCGCAGTTGGCCGGCGGCCGTCGCCGGCTCCTCCCCGCTCACGGGCGGCCGGGGCCCTGCCCGTAGAGGTCGTGGTACTGCGCCACGTTGTACAGGACGCGCTCGATGTAGTTCCGGGTTTCGCGGAAACCGACCTTGGTGAAGTACTCGTCGGCGCCGGTGGTGTAGCAATGGCGCTGCCAGAGCGCGGCCTGGGCCTCGCCGGCGTTGTAGGCGGCCAGGATCACGTGCTGCTCGTCGCCGAACAGCGCGCGGAGTTCGGCCAGGTAGGAGGCGCCGAGTTCGACCGCGAGCGCCGGGTTCTCGAGTTCGCGCGGCGTCGAGAGCGCCCGGCCGGCGTTTGCCGCGAGCCGCGCCGCGGTGGGATAGACGAACTGCATCAGGCCCCGCGCCGAGGCGGCCGACACCGCCTGGTGGTCGAAACGGCTCTCCTGGCGCATGATGCCGGAGATCAGGAAGGGGTCCAGGTTGCGGCGCGCGGCGGCGGCGGCGATCAGGTCGCCGTAGGCGTCGGGGTAGAGCGCGCGGCGCATCGTCAGCGGGTAGAGGGGCTCCGGCACGCGGCGCGGCGCCCTCTGGGCCAGGATCTCCGCGATCAGCAGGGCTCGCCGGGGCCGGGTCTTCGCCAGCCCCTCCGCGGCGGTCAGGGCGAGCCGGGGGTTCGCCACCGGGAAGTGCCGGTCCACGACCTCGGCCGCGTCGCCCCACAGGCCGAGGGCGAGCAGCAGTTCCTGCGGGCTCGAGGCGGCCCGGTCCCACAGCGGCCATTCGCCGGGCGGCACGCCCCGGAGACTGAAGAAGGAGCGCACCGCCGGATCGGCAACCAGGCGGGCCTGGAGAATCTGCCTCGCGGCCTCGGCTTCGTCGCCCTGGCGGCCGTGGAGCAGCCAGGCGCGATAGAGCCGTGCCGGGTCCTCCGACCGTGCGAACCCGGCGGCGATGGGCTGAACGTACGCTCTCAGGGGCTCGGCGGCCAGGCGCTTCTCGGCTTCGCGAGCCAGCGGGTGGAAGAGGTCGGCGGCGAGCAGGTCGGCGTAGCCGGTGATGGCGCGGTCGAGCGCCCCGCGGGCTTCGTCGAGCCGGCCTCGCCAGTAGCGGACCTCGAAGTCGACGCTGCGGCTGGCGCGGATGGCGTCGCTGAGCCAGTCGCCGGCGCGGTCCGTGCGGCCCTGGACGATGTCGGAGGCGGCGAGGAAGAGGCTGGCGCGCGCCGATACCGCGCGGTCGTGGCGGAGCTGGAGCAGCACCGAGTAGAGATCGAGCGCTTCGTCCTCCAGCCCGCGGCGCCACTCCAGGCGCATGGCGCCAAGCAACGCCGCCACGGAGAAGTTGCCCTGGGGGTCGGCCAGGTAGGCGCGGCGGTAGTCGGCGGCCGCGGCGGTCCAGTCGCCGGAGAGTTCCTCCGACCGCGCCTTCTGGTAGAGCGCCTGCCCGGACTGGCGTGGCGAGGACACGTTCGTAGCCAGGAGCTCGTAGTGCCGGGCGGCGTCTTCCAGGCGACCCTGCCGGAAGTGGCTGCGGGCCCACCGGTAGTGGATCTCGAAGTCGGAGGTCGACTGCACCTCCAGGTCGACCACGATCTGCCCGAGGAGTTCGTTCGAGCGGTCGAAGACGCCGTGTTCGTGGAAGGTGTTGCCGAGCAGCAGCACCTCCTGGCGGTCCTCGAGGGCCGGCCTCAGGCGATGAAGGCGGTCGGCGGCCTCGAAGGCCACCAGGTCGTTGGCCCGTTCCCGGATCAGGCCGGTCAGGACGGCGGCGGCTTCGTCCGGGTCGCCGTCCGCGAGGTGGCACTTGGCCCGGCTGAGAGTCAGCAGGCGGCGTTCCGGCGCCGGCAGGCGCGACATCGGGACGCCGCGCAGGAGCCGGCAGTCGCCGCCGCGGTCGAGACTGGTGGCGAGCAGCTCGGCTGCCGGCTGCACCAGCACGCGTGGCGGCTGTCCGCCGAGCAGGGTGGCGGTGACCCCGGCGGCGATCTCCGGGTAGCCGAGCCGTGTCTGGCCCAGGGCCAGCCGGTAGCGCGCCCAGGGCTCCAGCGCGGGCGTTTCGGTCAGGCAGGTGGCGAAGGCCTCGGACGCCGTCTCGAGCTGCTCGAGCTCCTCCAGCAGGTGTCCTTCCAGGTAGCAGAGGCCATGCCTGGATGCGAGGTCCGGTTCTTCGGCGCGAAGCCGTTTCGTCTCCTCGAGCGCGGCTTCGGCCTGGCCGGCGGCCTGGAACTCGACGAGCTGGATGCGCGGATCCTGGGCGACGGCCAGGGCCAGGAGCGGCAGCGTCCAGGCGGTCACGATTGACGCGGCCATACGAAACGATAACCCGGCGAGCAGAATCCGGCATTCCGGCGGGTCCGTGGCAGGATACGGCCTGGAGGATCTCGGGCCATGCTCGAAAAGCTCGAACAGATTGAGCAGACGTACGACGAGCTGGCGGCAAAGCTCGCCGATCCGGACGTGCTCGCCAATCCCGGCCTCTTTCGTGACACGAGCCGGGCGCTGGCGGAGCTGAACCCGGTAGTCGAGCTCTACCAGCGGTACAAGAGGACGCGGGACGAGCTTGACCAGACGGCGGAACTGCTGGGCGAGCTCGAGCGCGGGGACGACATGTACGAGATGGCGACCGAGGAGAAGGGCCTGCTGGAGGAGACGCTCGCGTCCATCGAAGCGACGATGAAGGAGGAACTCGCGCCGAAGGATCCGAACGAGAAGCGCAACGCGGTGCTCGAGATCCGCGCCGGCACCGGCGGCGACGAGGCGTCGCTGTTCGCGGCCGAGCTGTTCCGGATGTACAGCCGCTATGCCGACGACCACGGCTGGAAGGTCGACATCCTCGACATCTCCGAGTCCGGCATCCGGGGCGTCAAGGAGGTATCGGCGATCGTCGAGGGCCGCGGCGCCTTTGCCACCTTGCGCTACGAGGCCGGCGTGCACCGCGTGCAGCGGGTGCCCGAGACGGAGGCTTCCGGCCGCATCCACACGTCGGCGGTGACGGTCGCGGTGCTGCCCGAGGCCGAAGACATCGAGATCGAGATCGAGCCCTCCGACCTGCGCGTGGACACCTACTGCGCCTCCGGCCCCGGCGGCCAGGGCGTCAACACGACGTACTCGGCGGTGCGGTTGACCCACCAGCCGACCGGCCTGGTCGTCACCTGCCAGGACGAGCGCAGCCAGATCAAGAACAAGGCGAAGGCGATGCGGGTGCTCAAGAGCCGCCTGCTGGAGATCGAGGAAGCGAAGGCGAACGCCGAGATGGGCGAGGAGCGCCGCCGGATGGTCGGCAGCGGCGACCGCTCGGAGAAGATCCGCACCTACAACTTCCCCCAGAACCGCGTCACGGACCACAGGGTCGGCCTGTCCGTCCACAAGCTGCCCTCGATCCTCGAAGGCGACCTCGAGCCGTTGATCGGGCCGCTGCAGCAGCATTTCGAGGCGGAGCGGCTGCGGCAGACGGGCGAAGCGGACCCGGTCTGAGTGCCGCTCCGGCTGGTCCACAGCGCCACGATGCCGGACGGCCCGAAAGAGCCCCCGCCGGGGGCGGCCCGCATCGTCGATCTGCTCGACCTGGGGCAGGAGCACCTGGCCGGCTCGGTCGAGCAGCCGCGCAGGGAGGCGGCGCTGCTGCTCGGCGAAGTGCTGAGGCTCTCGGAGGCGCAGCTCTACGCCCGCGCCGACGACGACGTGCCCGAGCCCGCGGCGCTCAGCTACGGGCAGTTGATCCGCCGGCGGGCGGACCGGATCCCGGTCGCCTACCTGCTGGGCCGCCGCGAGTTCCATGGCCGGACGTTCGCCGTCGACCCGCGGGTGCTGATCCCGCGGCCGGAGACGGAGCACCTGGTGGAGGCGGTCCTGAACTGCACGGAGGACGGGGCCCGGGTGCTCGACGTCGGCACCGGTTCCGGCTGCATCGCCATCACCGTGGCGCTGGAGCGGCCGGCCAGCCGGGTCGTCGCGACCGACCTCTCGCCCGGCGCGCTGGCGGTGGCGGCCGTGAACTGCCGGCGCCACGGCGTCGAGGACCGGGTGCGGCCGGTCCGTGCCGACCTGCTGACCGCCCTCCGCCCGGGGACCTTCGACGTCGTCGTCTCGAATCCGCCCTACATCGACATCGGCGAGTGGCCGTCCCTGATGCCCGAAGTCCGCGACCACGAGCCGCCCGAGGCCCTGTTCGCCGGCGACGGCCTGGACTTCTACCGCCGTCTGTTCGCCGCCGCCGGCTTCCTGCACGCCGGACAGCGGCTGCTCCTCGAGATCGGCAAGGGCCAACTCGAGGCGGTCCGCGGCCTGGCGGAGCGAGGCGGTCTGGATGTCGAGTGGGTGGTCGCCGACCTGGCCGGGATTCCGCGGGTGGTGACGCTGCGCGCCACGTGAACCGCTTGCTATTCTCCTAAGTCCCTTGCCGGCTTTGCGCGGCGTTGCCCCTGAGGCCTCCTTGCTTGCAGGTCCCACCGCTTCACGGCGCCCTGGCGCCACAATTGAAGAAAGGCGACGACCGAACATGACCACTCCTCACGAAGAGCGCGGCGAAGAACCAACACTCGAGCGGTTGCGGGAACTGACCCGGGACATCGAGGCGATCACGGAGAGCTTCAGGGAATTCAGGAAGTCCCAGAGAAAGACAGACGAGCAGCTGCAGGAGACGGCCCGGTCCATGAAGGAGACGGACCGGCAGATGCGGGAAACGGACCGCCGTCTCCAGAAGGCGGAGGACCTGTTCACGACGCAGTGGGGCAAGCTGATGGAGAGCCTGGTCAGCGGCGACCTGGTCAGGTTGCTGGACGGCCGGGGCATCCGCGTTCAGCGTCTCGCGCAGCGCACTCTGGAGCGGCGAGGCGGCGAGAGCTACGAGGTGGACATCCTGGCGGTCAACGGCGAGGAGATCGTCGTGGTCGAGGTCAAGACGACGCTTCGCCCGGAGGACGTCAGGCGCTTCCGGTCCAAGCTGGGCCGTTTCAAGGAGTGGTGGTCCGAGTACCGCGACCGCAAGGTCTACGGCGCGATGGCTTTTCTTCAGGCGGCGGACGGGGTGGCCCTCCACGCCGAACGGCAGGGTTTCTTCGTCATCCGGGCCACCGGCGACAGCGCCTCGATCGTCAACGCCGAGGACTTCGAGCCGCGCGTCTTCGCCTGATGACGAAGAAACACGGATCGCTGTTCGCTCTCGCTTTCGCTCTCGCGACCGGGCCGCTGGTCGGCCAGGTCAACGAAGAGGCTGCCGACCCCGACAGGCTCCAGTACCTGGATGTCTTCGAAATGGAGGTTGCCGACGACCCCCGCATAGCGCCCGACGGCGACCGGGTCGTGTACGTCCGGCGCGGTTTCGACGTCATGACGGACAGGGCGCGCTCCGCGCTGTGGGTAGTCGACGCGGACGGCTCGGATCACCGTGCGATCACGGACGGAAGCGGCTCGGTGAGCTCGCCGCGCTGGTCTCCCGACGGAGACCGCCTGCTGTATGTGGGCTCGAGTGGAGGCGCGAACCAACTGTTCGTGCGCTGGATGGACACCGGCCAGACGGCGGAACTCACGAACGTGACCGAGTCCCCCGGGAACATCGCCTGGTCGCCCGACGGGAACTGGATCGCCATGACGATGTTCGTGCCCGAACCGGCCTCGGCCTTCGCGAAGATGCCTTCCAGGCCCGAGGGCGCCGAGTGGACGACGCCGGCACGTGTGATCTCGAAGCTCCGCTACCGGGCGGACGGCCGCGGATACGTGCCGGACGGGAACACCCACGTCTTCGTTCTGCCCGCGGATGGGGGCACGCCGCGCCAGTTGACGAACGGTGCGTACGATCATGGCGGCGGACTGTCCTGGTCGCCCGACTCCCGCTCGATCGTCTTCAGCGCCAACCGCGGCGACCCCGACTTCGACATCCGGGACAGCGAAGTCTTCGAGGTGGCGGTCGAGACGCGGGAGCTTCGCCAGCTTACGGACCGCTTCGGCCCGGATGGCGGCCCGGCGGTGTCGCCCGACGGTTCCCGGATCGCGTACACGGGCTTCGACGATCGCCATCAGGGCTACCAGGTCTCCCGCCTGTACGTCATGGATCGGGACGGCGGCGGCGCCCGCCGCGTCGGCGACCTGGACCGTGACGTGGGCAACCTCAACTGGGCCGCGGATGGTCGCTCTCTCTTCATCCAGTACGACGACCAGGGCACGACCAGGGTCGCGAACATCACCCTCGACGGCGAAGTCACGGACCTTGCCGCCGACCTGGGCGGCGTCGCCCTCGGGCGACCCTACGGCGGCGGCTCCTACACCGTGGCTCGCGACGGGAGCTTTGCCTTCACCGTCAATTCGCCGGCGCGCCCGGCCGATGTCGCCGTCGGCCGGGCGGGGAGCGGACCGCGCCGGATCACCGGCCTCAACGAGGACCTTCTTGCCCACAAGGAGCTTGCCCCGGTCGAGGAGATCTGGTGGGAATCCTCGCACGACGGCCGCCCCGTGCACGGCTGGATCGCCAAGCCCCCGGACTTCGACCCCTCTCGCAAGTACCCGCTCGTTCTTGAGATACACGGCGGGCCGTTCGCCAACTACGGCCCGCGCTTCGCGGCCGAGGTCCAGTTCTACGCGGCGGCGGGCTACGTCGTCTTCTACACCAACCCCCGCGGCAGCACGAGCTATGGCGAGGAGTTCGGCAACCTGATCCACCACGCCTATCCGGGCCGCGACTACGACGACCTGATGTCGGGCGTCGATGCCGTGATCGAGCTGGGCTACGTCGACGAGGACAATCTGATGGTCACCGGCGGCAGTGGCGGGGGAGTGCTGACGGCGTGGATCGTCGGGAAGACCGACCGCTTTGCCGCGGCCGTGTCGCAGAAGCCGGTCATCGACTGGATCAGCTTCTCGCTCACGTCGGACGGGTACGCGTCCTACTACCAGTACTGGTTCCCCGGCCCGGTGTGGGAGGACGGCATGCTGGAGCACTACTGGGCCCGCTCGCCCCTCTCCCTCGTCGGCAACGTCACGACGCCGACGATGCTGATCACCGGGGAACAGGACCTGCGCACGCCGATGGGACAGACCGAGCAGTACTACCAGGCGCTGAAGATCCGAAAGGTGCCGACGCAGATGGTGCGGATTCAGAACGCCTGGCACGGCATCGCGAGCAGCAGTCCGTCCAACCTGATCGCCAAGGTCGCGAACGTCCTGGAGTGGTTCGAGCGCCACCGGGTTCGGAGCCCCGTGAGCGACTGACGGTTAGAGTGCTGGGGATCCGACGGGCCACGGCCGGCGAGGAGGAACCATGTCTCTGCTGATTCGTAACGGACGCATCGTGACGGCGGTGGACGACTACCACGCCGACATCTTCGTCGAGGACGAGACGGTCTCCCTGATCGGCCGCGACCTGGACGTGGAGGCCGACCGGACGATCGACGCGGCGGGGCGGCTGGTCATCCCGGGCGGCGTCGATCCGCACACCCACATGGACATGCCCTTCGGCGGCACGACGAGCGCCGACGACTTCGAGACGGGTACCCGGGCGGCCGCTTTCGGCGGCACGACGACGATCGTCGACTTCGCGATCCAGACCAAGGGGCATTCGACCCTGGAGGGCCTCGAGACCTGGCACGAGAAGGCCGCCGGCAAGGCGGGCATCGACTACGGCTTCCACATGATCGTCACGGACATGGAGGACGACCGGCTGTGGGAGATGCGGCGGCTGGCGGACGAGGGCGTGACCTCCTACAAGATGTTCATGGCCTACCCGGGCGTGCTCTACGTGGACGACGGCACGCTGTTCCGGGCGATGCGCAAGGCCGGCGAGGACGGCACCCTGGTCTGCATGCACGCCGAGAACGGAATCGTCATCGACGAGATCGTCAAGATCGCGCTCGCCGAGGGCAAGACGGCGCCGAAGTACCACGCCCTGACCCGGCCCACGCGGATGGAGGCGGAAGGCGTCCACCGGTCGATCGCGATCGCCGAAGTGGCCGGCGTGCCCGTCTACATCGTCCACCTGAGCTGCGCGGACGCGCTGGAACAGGTGACCCTGGCGCGCGACCGCGGCGCCCAGGTGTTCGCCGAGACCTGCCCGCAGTACCTCTTCCTGGACTTGAGCCACTACGACCACGAGGACTTCGAGGGCGCCAAGTACGTGATGACGCCGCCGCTCCGCGAGAAGTGGAACCAGGAACACCTCTGGCGGGGCCTCGGCTTCGGTGACCTGCAGAGCATCTCGACGGACCACTGCCCCTTCTGCTTCAAGGACCAGAAGGTCCTGGGGATCGACGACTTCAGCAAGATCCCGAACGGCGGTCCGGGAGTCGAGAACCGGATGAGCCTGGTCTACAACGGCGGCGTGGTGGGCGGCCGGCTGTCGGTCAACAAGTTCGTCGAGCTGACCTCGACCGCGGCCGCCAAGCTGTTCGGACTGTTCCCGAAGAAGGGGACGATCGCCGTGGGCAGCGACGCCGACATCGTCGTGTTCAACCCGGACCGGCGGGAGACGATCAGTGTCGACAACCCCTGCACGCACCACATGAACGTGGACTACAACGCCTACGAGGGCACCGAGGTTCAGGGAGTCTCGGAGATCGTGATCAGCCGGGGCCGCGTGGTCGTCGAGGACAACATCTGGCACGGCCGCGCCGGCGGCGGGAACTTCCTGAAGCGAGGGCTGTTTGGTGGGCCGTTCTAGGAGGCACTCTTGGCCGCTTTCGGCGGCCGACCCGGAACGCGGGCCAGAAGGCCCGCGCCACGGCCGGCGCACCGACAGATACGGAGAAGCGATATGAGCAGAATCTTGAAGTCCGGCCTGATCCAGATGTCGCTGCCGGAGGGCACCTGCGGAGACGGCGCGTCGGCCGAGGAGGTCGCCGCGACGGTCGAGGCGATGACGGCGAAGCACATCCCCTGGATCGAGGAGGCGGGCCGCCAGGGCGTCCAGGTTCTCTGCCTGCAGGAGGTGTTCAACACGCCGTACTTCTGCCCCGGCCAGGACTCGAGCTGGTTCGCGGCCGCGGAGCCGGTGCCGGGACCGGCTACGGAGCGGATGGCGGAGTACGCCCGCAAGTTCGGCATGGTGATCGTCGTGCCGGTCTACGAGCGGGAGACGGCGGGCATCCTCTACAACACGGCCGCCGTGATCGACGCCGACGGCAGCTACCTCGGCAAGTACCGCAAGACCCACATCCCGCAGGTGGCCGGCTTCTGGGAGAAGTACTTCTTCCGCCCGGGCAACCTGGGCTACCCGGTGTTCGACACGGCCTTCGGACGGATCGGCGTCTACATCTGCTACGACCGCCACTTCCCCGAGGGCGCGCGGGCCCTGGGCCTGGCCGGCGCCGAGATCGTCTACAACCCGTCGGCCACCGTCGCCGGCCTCTCCGACCACCTCTGGACGATCGAGCAGCCGGCCCACGCGGTCGCGAACGGCTACTTCATGGGCTGCGTCAACCGGGTCGGCACGGAGAAGCCGTGGGACCTCGGCTCCTTCTACGGCAGCAGCTACTTCGTCAGCCCGCGAGGGGAGATCCTCGCCCAGGCGTCAAAGGACCAGGACGAACTCCTGGTCGCCGACCTCGACCTCGGGCTGATCGACGAGGTGCGCTCGGTGTGGCAGTTCTACCGCGACCGGCGGCCCGAGGCGTACGAGGAACTGGTTCAGCCGTAGACCCGGGTGCTCGCGACTCGCGCGCGCCGCTGCGCGGCGTCGCGCCTGATGCCGGCCAGAGGGCCGGCGCACCGACAGTTTCAACTTGCGCGGCTCTCGATCGTCACCTGCAGGCGCTTCATCATCTCGTGAAGCGTCGTGGGCTTGACCTTGAGCCGCTCGGCGGCGCGCTTCTGGACGCCGCCGCAGGCCTGCAGCGCCCGGACGATCAGCTCCCGCTCGTAGGCGCTGACCGCCTCCTTGAACGAGATGCCGGTCTTCGGGAGCGTCGCCGGCGCCGGCACCGTCGCGCCGCCTTCGCGGAGGCCCGCGGGCAGCAGGTCGAGGCCGATCTCCTCGCCGGTCGAGAGCACGACGGCTCGCTCGATCACGTTCTCCAGCTCCCGGACGTTGCCGGGCCAGCGGTGGGCCATCAGGACGTCCATCGCCTCGGGGGTGAGGCGGCGGGGGGCCTTCTCGTTCTCGTTCGAGTACATGCGGAGGAAGTGCTGGGAGATCAGGGGGATGTCCTCGACCCGCCTGGACAGGGGCGGAAGCTGGATCGTGATCACGTTCAGCCGGTAGTAGAGATCTTCGCGAAACTCGCCCTTCGTCACGCGCTCCTCCAGGTCGGCGTTCGTCGCGGCGACCAGGCGCACGTCGGCGCGCAGGGTCTCGAGCCCGCCTAGCCGCATGAATTCCTTCTCCTGGATCACGCGCAGCAGCTTGGACTGGGTGTCCGGCGGGATGTTCCCGATCTCGTCGAAGAAGATCGTGCCCCCATGGGCGACTTCGAACAGGCCCTTCTTGTGCGACACGGCGCCCGTGAAGGCCCCCTTGACGTGGCCGAACAGGGTGCTCTCCAGGAGTTCGCTGGGCATCGACCCGGAGTTCACGGTGACGAACGGTCCGTCCTTGCGCTTCGAGTTGTTGTGGATCGACTTGGCGACGAGTTCCTTGCCGGTGCCGCTCTCGCCGCGGATCAGGATGTTGCTCTTGGACGGCGCGGCCCGGCGGATCAGGTCGAAGACCTGGCGGATCGGCCGGCTCTTGCCGATGATGCTGTCGAAGCCCTGGCGCTCACGGAGTTGCTCCTTGAGATCCCGGTTCTCGGCGGTCAGGCGGCGGCGCTCCAGGCCCTGGCGGATGGTGAGCCGGACCTCTTCGTTCTTGAACGGCTTGGGCAGGTAGTGGAACGCGCCCTCGCGCATCGCTTCGATCGCGCCCTCGATCGAGGAGTAGGCGGTGATCACGACAACGACCTGGTCCGGGTCGCTCTGGCGGATGCGGCGCATCACCTCCCGGCCGTTCATGTCCGGCAACATCAGGTCGAGCAGCACCAGGTCGATCTCCTCCTGGGCGAGCACGGTCAAGGCCTCCTGGCCGGTGGCGCAGCAGATCGGGTGGTGCCCCTCCTGCCGGATCAGGGCGGTGAGGACGTCCTGCAGGACCTCTTCGTCGTCGACGATGAGGATGTTCATTCGTCGTTCTCCTTCGACTGGGGCTGCGGTCGGGGCATCATCGGCAGACGAAGCGTGAGGCGGCAGCCGCCGGACGGAAGGTTCGAGGCGACCAGGTCACCGCCGTGCCGGCGGACGATCTCCTGGCTGATCGAGAGCCCGAGGCCGGTGCCTCCAACGGCCTTGCGGGTGGAGAAGAAGGGTTCGAATACGCGTTCAAGGTGCTGCTCGGGAATGCCGGGCCCGGTGTCGTCAATGAATACGTCGAGCGTGTCGCCCGAGTTTTCGACCGCCAGCAAGAGACGCCTCTCCTCGCTGCCGGCTTCCGTCATCGCGTCGACCGCGTTGATCATCAGGTTGGCGAGCACCTGGCCCAGTTCCGTCTCGTTGCCGGGCACCCGGTCCCTGCCGCACGGGCCCAGGTCCACCTGGAGCTCGACGCCTGCGTCGGCCAACCGCTCCGCCAGTGCCTCGCAGCTTTCCCGGACCACGAAGGCCAGATCGACGGGCGCCGGTTCGTGCCGGCCGCGGCGTGCGAAGTCGAGGAGCGTGTTGACGATGCGGGCGGCCCGGAAGGTCTGGCGCTCGACCTTGCGCAGCAGGCGCCGCCGCGGATCCTGATCGGAGGTCTCCGCCAGCAGCATCTGGGCGTAGCTCGAGATTCCCGTCAGGGGTGTGTTCACCTCGTGAGCGACGCCGGCGGCCATCGCGCCGAGAGCCGCCAGGCGTTCCTTCTCGGCCAGCTCCCGCTTCATCGCCACCCGCTCGGTGACGTCGTGGGCCACGACGACCCGGTCGCCGGGCGCGGCGCCCTGGAACGCCGCGACGGACAACTGGAGGTACTTCTCGGTCCCGGTCCGGTCCTCGAACAGGACCTCGACCGGCGGGTCGTCCTGCCGCGGAAACAGGTCGAGCGGAATCAGGTCGCCGAGGCCTCGGCCGGCGGCCTCGTTCCGGGGCAGGCCGACGAGAGCCCCGAAGGCGCCGTTCGCGGTCACGATCCGGTCCCTGCCGTCGATGACGGCGATGCCGGCCGGAGAGGACTCGATGATCTCCTCGCTGAATTGCTTGAGCTCGGAGACCCGGGTCAACTGCCGCTGTCTCTGCTCGAGGAGTTGCGCGTTCTCGATCGCCAGCACCGCCTGGTTCAGGAGCTGGCGGATGAGCGTCAGGTCGTCGGTGGAGAGCGGCGCGCCGCCGACGCGGCGGCCTACGTAGAGCAGACCAACCGTCCGGTCCCGCACCTGGAGCGGGAAGACGTAGTGGTAGCCGAGCACCGCCAGCCGCAGGTATCCGCTGTCCGCGGCGTCGGCCAGCGGCGCCCGCGCGAGGGCCCGGTGGGCCTCGGCCCAGATGGAGACGTCGACCTCGGCGAGCTGGAGCTCCGGCGCTTCGGGTTCTTCCCGCACGGGCGTCAGATGGTCGCCTTCGACCAGGAACAGGTTGCTCTGCTCCAGGCTCAGGCCTTCTTCCAGCTCTCGCAGCAGGCTCGACGCCAGCCGCCCGAGGTCCCGCTCGTGGAGCAGTTCCTCGCCGAGTCTCTGCAGCGCGCGGCGGCTGCGCTGGGCGCGGTACTGGAGTCGCTGGAGACTCGAGCCGATGCCCTGCTTGACCGGTATCGAGAGGGTCCCTATGACGAGCAGCGCGCTGGCGTTCAGGAAGCCCCTGGCGACGACCATGTCCTGGGGCACGCCGCGGCGGATCAGCAGGCTGAGCAGCGAGAAGCCCAGCACGGCAAGCAGCACCGTGAGCGCGTAGGTCGCGACATCGCGGGCGATGACCGCCACGTCCCAGAGGCGGTAGCGGAGCAGGGCGTAGGCGAAGCTCAGCGGAACCAGGGCCAGCGGCGCCACCGCGACGGCGTCGAGCCAGCCGGGCGCGGGCACTTCCAGGGCGAATGGCACGACGTACAGCACCAGGAACGGCAGGTAGCCGCCGGCAACGCCGAAGGCGATCCACTGTGTCTGCCGTCCCTGCTCCCAGTCGCGCCTGGACAGCAGGCGGCGGCCCAGCACCGCGGCCGCGGCCAGCGCGTAGGCGACCAGCAGGAGCAGCTCGACACGGTCCTGACGCTCGAGCGCGGTGGCCGAGAGCTCGCCGGCCAGGCGGCCGGCCCCGAAGATCTGGTCGAGCTGCAGCGCGAGCAGAGCGGCGGACGGCAGGTAGAGCCAGGGCACCGCGCGGCGCGCCCAGATGGAGTTCGGGCGCACCGGGAACACGAGGAAGAAGTGGAGCGTGAGGGGCGGCAGCAGGAGCCGGCAGGCACCGTCGACGAGGTAGAAGATGCGGTCGATCGCGTCGAAGGGCGCGAGCGGCGTCACCAGGTAGAGGGCCGCGGAGGTCAGGGCCCAGAGGTGGAACAGGAGCGTCTGCCGGCTGCGTTGACGGCTCAGGGTGTAGAGCCCGATCAACAGGTAGGCGATCCCGGTCAGCGCGAGGGCGATGTAGGCCCAGTCCAGGCTCAGCCGGGGCAGGGGGTGCAGTGCCGTGACCAGCTCCTCGCCTTCGTCGGTTTCGCGGAGCACCTGCAGGTCGCTCTCCGCGCGCCGGCGCAGCAGGCGCTCCAGCTCGTCGGCCGAGAGCGGCGGTTCGCCGTTGGCCAGGACGATGACGTCGTCGGGCAGCAGCTCCGACCCGTCGGCGGCGGCGAGCACGCGCAACTCCCCGGCCGCCGTCTCGACATCGAGGCCGACACCCTGGAACGAGCTCACCTTGCGGCCCATGGAAAGGCCGCCCAGGCCGACCACCAGGATCGTCGCGAGCAGGAGCGCGGCGGTCAGGCCAAGCCGGGCGGGTCGGGACTCGATGCGCATCGCTGGGTCGCTCGTCCGGTCGCTTCGTCGCGGGTGTGTCTTCTTTGCCTCAGGTGCGGCCGGAATGCCGTGCCTGGGGCAATTCAGCTTTCTGTAAGCACGTCCTGTGCCGGGCGGATTCCCTTAGCTATCCGCCTGATTTTAGGACATGTCGGGGCCTTTCAGGCCGTCGCGGTTCAATCTGTTGGTTCTGGAACGGTTTCCTGGATCGGGCGTGTCGGTGCGCCGGCCTTCTGGCCGGCATCAGGCGCGAGCCGCGAAGCGGCGAGCCTGCGCAAAGAGGACGCCGACCTGGCGGCCGGCGACATCCCGATGGCCGCCTCCGGCGGGAGCCGGCCAGAAGGCCGGCGCACCGACACCGACACTCGCTAGAAGCGGACGGCGAGGCCGGCGACGACCCGGCGGCGCAACTGATCCGGATCGTGGCTGGAGTCGATCGGGTGGTGACCGCGGCTGAGCTGCATCTCGAGCTGCAGGGCCCAGTTCTGGATGCCGGTGCCGGTGACCCAGGGCAGTCCCTGCGTCAGCAGAAGCTGCAGGCGCTCGACGGAGAGCACCGAGTTCGGGCCGGCGGCCGGGAACCGGGCGTCCCGGGCGACGGGCGACAGTTCCTGGTCCACCCGGCGGAAGGCGAGCAGGACGCCGGTTGAACTGCGTTCGAACTGGGTGTCGACGCTGGCGATCACGTAGCGGACCCGGTTCTCGAGGTTGCCAGCCTCCAGGTCGTCGCTGACGTTCCTGGCGCGGAGCAGGCCGCCCCCGCCCGAGGCGGCCGACGTGCTGATCCGCGTCAGGATCTTCTTCCCCAGGCGCTGCTGCAGCCCGAAGTGGAGTTCGGCGACCTGGTCGCCGTCGAGCAGCAGCAGGCTCTCCAGCCGTTCGAAGATGTCGCGGCTGAAGTACAGCCGGACGCTGTCCGCGAACTGGCGCTCCGTGATGCCGAACTCGACGCGGCGGCTGTCGTCCGTGGCGCCGAGCCGCCGGCTGAGGTCGATCCGGTAGCAGTGCTCGAAGGTGGCGGTGCAGGCGTCGTCGTCGTGGTACTGCACCTGCAGGTAATCGCGGAAGAGGAGGTGTTCCGAGTCGACCCTCTCGCTGGCCGAGACCGCGGCCAGCCAGTTGGAACCCAGTTCGACGACGAAGCCGGCGCGTGGCGTGAAGGAGACGTTGCCGTCGCTCAGCGTGCTGAACATGCCGTACTCGAGAACGACCGTGGGCTGGATCTCCCAGTTGCCCTGACTGAACACGTCGAAGCGCTGGTGGGGATCCTCGCCCCAGGCCGAGAAACGGCCGCTCCCGTAGGCCTGTTGCTCGCGGTAGCTGAGCCCGGCTTCGAGCGAGGCGTTGGCGGTGATCTGCCGCTCGTAGCCGCCCTGGAACTCCAGCGTCGTCGAGGACATCGGCGAGTCGATGGACGCCAGCGCCAGACTGTGCAGACCGCTCTGGCCGGCGTAGAGGTCGCCGAAACCGTGGTGGAAGTTCTGGTCGGCGGTGTACCGGGCCTCGAAGTGGGCGTCGCCGGCGCCGGCCGCCTGTTCGACTCGCAGGCCGTAGCTTTCGAGACCGGCGAACGGTGTCGGGCTCCAGTCGTCCCAGGCCGCGCCGTCGCCGCCATGGAACCCGCCGCCGTGGAAGCGGTGTCGCTGCGACGTGATCTGGACGTTCGAACCCCGGTGGTTCACGTCGAGGGCGAAGGCCTGGCTGTCGCCGAGCTGCTGGTGGTCTTCGTTGAACACCTGGCGCTCGAACTCGCGCAGGTCGGATCGCAGGGCGAGCTGGGTCTTGCCGAACCGGCTGCGGAGATCGAACTGACTGCCGAGCACCCGGGCGCCGGCGTCGCCTCCCGCGTCCTCGATGCCCGAAAGCGTCCGCAGTTCGGCCTCGAAACGCTCGCGCTGGACCGCCGACTCGAGCGCCCAGCCCTGATCGTCCGCGATCGCTTCCGCGATCTGGATCTGGCGCAGGATGTCGTTCGGTATGCGCTCCCGGACGGACCAGAAGTCGTCTTCGCCCGCGCCTGTCTCCTCGCCTGCGGGCCGGCGCTCGCGAGCGCCCAGCTCGAAGTCGAGCGCCTGCACCGACTCGCCCGTCGTGCGCACCAGCTCCGCCACCGCGGGCACGAAGCCCGGCCGGTGAGCGATCACGCGGTAGACGCCGGCGGGCAGGGGCTGGAAGGCGTAGCGGCCGAAACGGTCGGTCGTCGTCCTGCGCTTGCTTCGATCGGCGACGTCGTAGACGTATACGCGGGCGGCGGGAAGGGCCGCCTCGCCGGCGTGGACCCGGCCGACCAGCCGCCCGGCCAGTGGATCGCCCAGGCTCGGCAGGTCGAGGCCGGCCTGGAGCGGCGCGGCGCCCAGGAGGGCGATGGCGGCCACGGGCGCCAGGACTCCGGCGGAGAGCATGCGCACTCGCACTGCGGTCGACCGGGAGTCGCCGGGATGCATCCGGCAGGTCATGTTGGGAATCACTATAGCGGACGGCGGTCAGGTGAGTGTGCGGGCCGCGGCGAAGACGATGACCTTCCTCGCGCCCGCCGCCTTGAGAGTACGGGCGGCCCTGCCGGAGGTTGCGCCGGTGGTCACTACGTCGTCGACCAGGAGCACGACGCGGTCCCGTACCGCGGCGGGCCTGCGGCAGGTGAAGGCGATTCCCGGGTTCAGGAGCCGTTGACGGCGGCCGCGACCGACCTGCGGCCTGCCCAGGGTCCGCCGTCCCAGCGCGGCCGACAGCGGTCGCCCGAGTCGGCGGGCGAGCGGCCGGGCGATCGATTCCGCGTGGTTGCGGCCGCGAGCGAGCCGCCGGCGCCAGTGCATGGGCATGGGTACGACAACGTCGGCGCGGCGCAGCTCGATTCCCAGTCGAGTGTTCGCCTCGTCGGCGATGTGGAGACCCAGGTAGTCGAGGCGGCGGTACTTCAGGCCCAGGACGATCTGGTCGAACGGAGGCTGGTACGCCCAGAGCCAGAAGAAACCGTCGCAACCTTCCAGCCGGTCTCCGCGGGCCGCGCCCCGGGGCCGGGCTTCGAGCAGCCGCCGGCACTGCCTGCAGAGCCCGAGTTCCCGTTCGGCCGGGGCGGAGCAGGCCAGGCAGGGCCGGGGCAGGAGCAGCCCGACGGCGAAGGCGAGGAAACGCCGCGCCAGCCGACAGACGTTTTGCGCCGCTGATCCGTAGAAACAGATGGGCAGTCTTCTTCGGGTGGGTGGGCCGTCCGCGGTCATTCCTGCCGACCAGGACGGATTCAGCCCGCGTCTATACTGCCCGGCGCGCGGACCAAGGAGACTCTCTTGACCTCACGGAAACGAAAGCTGCGCGCCGCCGTCGTGCCGGCGCTGGCCACAGTCCTCCTGCTGCTCGCGGGCGCGGCGAGCGCCGGCGCCCAGGAGCGATACAGCTACACCGTCTCGCTCGGACCGACCTTCGGCGGCAGCCTGGACGGCAAGCCCGACGGCGGCCTCGACCACGCGGGCTTCCTGGCGAGCATCTCGTGGCGGACCCAGCCGCGCACCGCGGTCGGCCTCCGGCTGGGCAGCACGGATCTGGGCGGCGACCAGATCGGCACTCTGGCGAGCCCCACCTTCCGCTACGCGACGATCGCCGGCGAGTACCGTTTCAATGACCTCTACTACGAATCGGGCGTGTTCATGGGCCTCGGCGTGTACCAGCTCGGGGACGGAGTCGAGAGCGACGAGGGAGTCGGCCTGACCCTGGGCGTGACGGGTGACTTCCCGATCAACGAGCGCTTCTCGATCCTCGTCGAGCTGGTGGGCCACTACGCGGACCTCGACGCCTCCAGCACCCACGCCACCGTTCACGCCGGAGTCGCGTACCACTTCTAGCAGCCTGCGCCGCACTGGCCGCCCACTGGGTGCGCGGGTCTTCTGACCCGCTGCCGCCGCAGGCGGCTAGAGAGACGCGCCGGCCGCAAGGCCGGCTCCGCTTGGCGGCCAGTGCGGCCGCAGGCTGCTACACTCTCGCGCCGCCGACCCGTGGGGCCGTAGCTCAGTTGGGAGAGCGCTTGAATGGCATTCAAGAGGTCGTGGGTTCGACTCCCATCGGCTCCACCACGTTTCGGCCGGCGTCAGCGGACGCATCACGCCCCCGGACCATCGACTCGTGAAGACCGCTGCGGTCGATGTGGCGGAAGCGCATGGGAATCGAACCCACCCCCGAGACGCATCACGCCCCGGACAACGGTTTTGAAGACCGCAGGAGGCACCAGCCCCCGAGCGCTTCCGGCGGTCAGCATATCCTCGGGTCTCCTGCCCGGAACCTCACGAGGAACTTAGCCATGACGACCCCTATCGCCGGCCTGCGGGGCCGGATTCCCGTGTTCGCTGCGACGGTTCTGCTCGTTGCGTGCGGGACGAACGCACCGGCCGAGGGCGGCGGCGCCCAGGAGGCCGCGGCGCCCGTGGAGCTCTCCGAGCCGATCGTCGCCAGCGGACTGTCGATCGCGCTTCCGGCGGCGTGGAACCGCCTCGAATCCAGGTCGGCGATGCGCATGCTCGAAGCCGAGATCCCGGGTTCCGGCGGCCCGGGTGAGATTTCCGCGTACTACTTCGGGCCCGGCGGGGGCGGCGGGCTGGCAGCGAACATCGAACGCTGGAAGAGCCAGGTCGTCCTCCAGGCCGGGGCTCCGGAGCCGACGACGCAGAGTCGCGAAAGCGGCGGCGTCCGCCGCACCTGGGTCGAGCTCGAGGGGACGGTCAAGGCGAGCACGATCGGCAGTTTTCCGACGACCGACCTGCACGACGGGGCGCTCTTCGGCGCGATCATCGAGGCGCCCGGCGGTCCGTGGTACCTGCGGGCGGTCGGCCCCGGCGCGACGATGAGAGAGCAGCGTCAGGCCTTCCTGGCCATGCTCGACAGCGCCCGGCCCGAGGGCTAGAGCCTAGCTGGCGGCGGGGCTCGAACTCTCGCTCTTCGACGACTTCGAGTCCCCGGACTTCTTGCTGGAGTCGGATGACGACTCGCCGGCCGCGGCCTTGCCGTTCCCGTTGGCGGTGTCGCCGCTCGACTTCTTGCCGTTGCCGTTGTCCTTGCGGGCGTAGTCGTTCACGTACCAGCCGCTGCCCTTGAACTGGAAGGCGGGGGCGGAGAGCAGCTTCTTCAGGCTGGGCCGGCCGCACTCGGGGCAGTCCTCGAGGGGCGGGGCCGAGAACGCCTGGATGGCCTCCAGGGTGGCCTCGCATTCGGTGCACTGGTACTCGTACAGGGGCATGGCGGCGCGGGATTGTAGCAGCTAGTTGGCAGTCTCCGCGGAGGACTGCCAACCGCGGCTAGCGACTCACAGGGGGAGAACCTGGCAGGACTCACCCGCGGCGGCCGGAGCGCTGGACTTCGGTACCCGTACCAGGCCGGCGCCGGCGCCGTAGGCGACCAGGTCGTGGGAGCCGAGCGGCGGCCTCGGTTCGACCAGCACCTCGCCGGACTTCACGCGGAACCGGCAGGGGAGGAAGCGGTCGCGCCACTTGGCTCCGGGAAGGTCCGCGGTGAGCCGCCCGCTGAGCGCTCCCCGCCAGTAGCTGTCGGTCGCTCCGGTCATGACCCGCAGCAGGGGCCGCACGAACAGCCAGTACGTGACCATCGCCGAGGCCGGGTTGCCGGGAAGGCCGAACACCCATCCCCGGTCGTGGCGGGCCGCCACCAGCGGCTTCCCGGGCTGGATCGCGACCGCGTCGAAGAGAAAGCGGCAACCGAGGCCGGTGTCGCCCAAGACCTGCTCGACGAAGTCGAACTCGCCCATGGAGACGCCGCCCGAGATCAGGAGGACGTCGGAGTCGAGGCCGCGTTCGACCTTCTCGCGGAGCTCGTCCGGGTCGTCGCGGGCGATGCCCAGCGATCGCGCGTCGATCCCGAGCTGGGCCAGCGCGCCGCGGAGGAAGTCTCGGTGGGAATCGCGGAGTTGGCCCGGGCCGGGCTCGGCCTCGGCGGGGATGACCTCGTCGCCGGTGGAGAGCGTGGCGACCGTCGGCCGGCGATGGACCGGCGCTTCGTGGATGCCGTGGGTCGCCAGAACGCCGGCGCCGCCGGGCGTCAGCAGCTCTCCTTCGGCGAGCAGGGGGCCGCCGGCCGCCGTGACCTCGGCCTGGAGGCGGATGTGGCTTCCCGCCGGCACCGTCTCCACGATGCGGACCGCGCCGCTGGCGCCCGCGGCGGAGGAGTCGTCGAACTCGGTCTGTTCGATCGGGATCACGCGGTCGGCGCCGGCTGGCGCCGGGGCGCCGGTCATGATCCGCAAGGCCGCGCCGGAGCGGAGGTCCGCTCCCGGCGGGTCGCCAGCGGCAACGATGCCGTCGACGGGCAGCGTGGCGCCCGCCTCGACGTCGCCGCCGAGGGCGAAGCCGTCCATCGCCGAGACGTCGTGGGCGGGCACGTCGACGGTCGCGGTCAGGCCCCCGGCGAGCACCCGGCCGACCGCGTCCGCGCGGCTGACCTGTTCGACCGGCAGCGTCTCCGCCTCCGCGGCGATCGCGGCCCAGGCGTCCTCAGGCGTAAGCATGAGGCGTTGTTACCTGAGCCGGCGCATTGCCGTCAACGTTCGGCGACTACATGTAACCCCGGGTCTTCTGACCCGGGGAGGAAGACTGCCGCCGCGCAGCGGCGACTATCCGATCCGGGTCAGGGCCGAGTACATCGGCAGGTACATCGAGATGACGATGCCGCCGATGACGACGCCGAGGACGGTGATGAGCGCCGGCTCGAGCAGCTTCATCAGGCTCTCGACGTCCGTGTCGACTTCCTCCTCGTAGAAGTCGGCGATGCGGTTGAGCATCGGACTGAGCTTGCCGGTCTGTTCGCCGACGTAGACGATCTGGCACAGCATGGTCGGGAAGACGTTCGTCCGGCGCAGCGCGGCGTGGATCGAGCCGCCCTGTTCGACTTAGCCGCGGACGGTCTCGAGCGCCTCGGAGACGACCGTGTTGCCGGCCGCGCCGGCGGCGGTTCTCAGCGCGTCGAGGATCGGTATGCCCGAGGCCAGCAGGACGGAGAGGGTGCGGCAGGCCCGTCCCGTGACGATCCGCTGCATCAGCTTGCCGACGACCGGCAGCCGCAGCACCAGCCGGTCGGCCCACTGGCGGCCCTGCCGGGTGCGGAAAAGCCGGCTCGCCGCGAACACCGCCGCGGCGGCGCCGCCGAGCAGAACGAGCACGTAGGCGCCGATGAACTCGCTGACGCCGACCACCAGCCGGGTCAGAAAGGGAAGATCGCCGCCCAGGTCGGCGAAGAGGTGCCGGAACACCGGGATCACCTTCCAGAGGATGAGGAAGACGACCGCGGAGGCGACGGCGAGGATGGCGGCCGGGTAGGTGAGGGCGGACCGGACCTGGTTGCGGAGCTTCGCCACCTTCTCGATGTGGGTGGCGAGACGGTCCATCACGGGATGGAGAGCGCCGCTGGCCTCGCCGGCGGCGACGAGGTTCACGTAGAGGTCGTTGAAGGCCCGCGGCCGGCGCTTCATCGCCTCGGCGAGGCCGGCGCCGGCTTCGACCTCGGCGCGGACCTCCAGCAGGATGGCGCGCAGCCCCGCGTGCTGGCCCTGGATGCTCAGGATGTCCAAACCCTGGAGCAGCGGCAGGCCCGCGTCCAGCAGGACGGCCAACTGGCGGCTGAAGACGGCGAGCGTCTTCGGCCCGACGCGGCGCCCGGGGTGGAGCCACCGCGGCCGCCAATGCCGCCGCGGTTCGGGCTCGTCAGGCTCCGGTGCGAGCAGCTCGTCCTCGTCGGCGAGCCAGGGCGCGCGGAACACGCTCAGCGGCCTCCCGTGAGGCCAAGACTGTCGGTGCGCCGGCCTTCTGGCCGGCATCCGGGGTCTGCGCCGCGTGCGCGCCGGCGGTCAGTACGTCGCGGGAGCCTCGGCCGCTTCGCCGTCCTCGTCCGCGGCCTGCATGTCTTCCCAGCTCCTGAGGTGCTCCAGGAGAACGAGGAGGTGGTTGTTGACCCGCGCGGCCGTATCCGCGTTGTCGCCGGGCGGATGGTCGTAGACGAGGTTGACGAGGCGGTTCTCCATCGGATGAACCATGAACAGCCGGATCCGCTGGAGCGTCGTGCCGTCTTCGGCCTGGAATCTCCCGCGTGCGTAGCGCGCGGCGCCGAAGGGGCCGTAGAAGAGCGTGCCGCCGACGCCCAGGAACTCGCCTCCCGGCAGAGCCTCGAACAGCGGCCGCTGCTCCTCCCTGATGACGTCGATCGCGGAGACCTCCGCGAGTTCGATGTGGCCCTCGGTGGGCTCGCCGAGCTCGAGATGGATCGAGCCCACCGGCCCCGCCGGGGTTTCCGTCGTCTCGAGGAGTTCGCAGGCAAGCTCCAGGGCATGGCTGCTGGGCTCCACCCGGGCGCAGCCGTCCGGCAGGTCGACGAGTCCGAGCCCCTGCACTTCGAGGGCGATGGGGGTCGGGCCGGCTTCCTCGGGCGCGGTCTGGCAGCCGATGTGGGCGATCGAGACACCTGTACCGACCAAGACGAAGAACGCCTTCCGGAGCCTGTTCCCACTGGGCCTGAGCATCGAGGGGACAGTACCATGCAGGTCACCGCCGATCGTGGTCGGATCGTGTCGGAGCGGACCATGCCGCGGACCGTGCTTCTGCCCTGGGAGGGAATGACCGTGGACAAGCCCATCGCCCGTGTACTCAACCTGATCGACGACCGTGAACAGCGCCTCTGGACGCTTACGCCGGACCAGGCGCGGCGACGCCTGCTCGACGGCCCCGAGGCGGTGCTCGGGATCGACGGTTCGTTCGCCCTGGCCGCCCGCCGCGGCGTCGACGTCGTGATGGCCCGCAGCCTGGACCGGCCGATGCGCTACTTCCTGGCCAAGGAGTCGTCCGGGCCGATGCTGGTCATCGCCCAGCGAATCGACGAGATCAGGGACTGCCTCGCCGCCGAGGGCTATCTCGACCAGTTCCACCCGACCTACACGCGGATGGTCCCCGCGCACCACGCGACGACGCTGCGCCTCGTCGGCTGTCCGGACCCGAATCCGACCCACGAGCGCTTCTTCGATCCGCCCCGCGGCACGCTGCCGCCCGACCTCGACCTGATCGGCGAGCGCTACGTCGAGGCGCTGATGTTCGAACTTCGCGGCTGGCTCGCCGCGTTGCCGGCCGGCCGTGCGCGGGAGCCGATCGGCGTCTGCTTCTCGGGCGGCATCGACAGCGGCGCCGTGCTCCTGGCCCTCAACCGCGCGCTGCTCGAGTCGGGGCGGAGCGCGGCGCGGCTCAAGGCGTTCACCCTCCGCGTCGGCCCCGGCGCCGGCGACGCCGCGCAGGCCCGGGAGTTCCTGCGCCGCGTGGATCTCGAGATGCTGGGCGAGGAGGTCGAGGCCGCCGCCGCCGATGTCGATCCCCTGGCCGCGATCGAGGTGATCGAGGACTACAAGCCGCTGGACGTCGAGTGCGCGGCGGTCGGCCTCGCCCTGCTGCGGGGGATCCGGGCCCGCTATCCCGACTGGCGGCTGCTGGTCGACGGCGACGGCGGCGACGAGAACCTGAAGGACTATCCGCTGGAGGAGAACCACGAGTTGACGATCACCAGCGTCGTCAACAATTCGATGCTCTACCAGGAGGGCTGGGGCGTCGACGCGGTCAAGCACTCCCAGACCTACTCGGGCGGCCTCGGCCGGGCCACCGTCCGCACCCACGCGCCGGCGCGTCTGCTCGGTTTCGAGGGATTCAGCCCGTTCACGCGGCCGGCGGTCATCGCGGTGGCCGAGGCGATTCCATTCGCCGCCCTGGTCGGCGGCTCCCACGAGGCGCTCTACGACCTGAAGGGCGAGGTCACACGGCGCGGCATGAAGCGGGTTCTCGGCATCGACTTCCCGGTCTTCCCGAAACGCCGCTTCCAGGAGGGCGCGGCCTCGGAGGCCGTGTTCGAGGCCGCCTTCGACCGGCCGCCGGAGCAGTACCGCCGGCACTTCCAGTCTCTCTACGCCTGACGAGCATGCCGACCTGGGTGCGCGGGTCTTGTAGCCGGGGGTCTTCTGACCCCCGGTGAACTCGCGCCGGAGGCGGCCGGGAAACGCGCCGCGGAGCGGCGACGATTCTTGCGTCCGCCGAAGCCGACCCACGATCCGTGGCTGCCCCAGGGAGTGACGGTCGAACTGGAACGCGGCCCCGGGGGCGAGTTCACTCCCTCGGCGACCGTGTTCCTGACCGGCGCGGAGTGCCCCTTCACCTGCGTGTTCTGCGACCTCTGGCGGTACACGATCGACGGATCGACGCCGGCCGGGGCCCTGCCGGCCCAGTTGCGAGCCGCGCTGGAGCGGCTCCCCGGCCTGCTCCGGGAAGCGGGGCTCGATCGCTGCGACCAGCTCAAGCTTTACAACGCGAGCAACTTCTTTGACGGCCGTGCCGTGCCGGAGGAGGACCTCGAACCGATCGCCCGCCTGGCCGCCGGGTTCCGGCGGGTCGTGGTCGAGTGCCACCCGCGGCTGGTCGACGACCGGGTGCCCCGCTTCGCGGAGCTGCTGCCGGGCCGGTTGGAGGTCGCGATGGGCCTGGAGACGGCGCATCCGGAGGCGCTGTCCCGGCTCGGCAAGCAGATGACCCTGGAGCAGTTCGACCGGGCCGCGGAACGCCTGCGCGCCGACGGCGTCGACCTGCGGGTGTTCGTGCTGGTCGGCGTGCCCTTCGTGCCGGCGGACGAGCAGGCGAAGTGGGTCGCGGAGAGCGTGCGCCATGCCGTGCGTGCGGGGGCCCGGTCGGTGGCGCTGATTCCGGTGCGGGGCGGCAACGGGGAGCTGGAGCGGTTGCGGGGGCTGGGGCTGTTCGAGCCGCCGGATCTGGCGTTGCTGGAGGAGTGTCTGGCGGAGGGGCTGCGGGCGGCCGAGGCGTCCCTCGCGGTGCAGGTGGACCCCTGGGATCTGGACCAGGTCGCCGCCGGTTGCGACGCCTGCCGGGACGCCCGCGTCGCGGCGATCCAGGAGATGAACCGGACAGGTAGGCCGCGGCCGGCGATGTGTGATGACTGCCGCGGCTGAGTGTCCGGAGGTCGGCGCTTCGCGCCGGTTGCCGGCCAGAAGGCCGGCGCACCGACAGTGGCGGCGACCATGACTGGGAGTCCTGAGCGGCGGGAGGTCGTCATCGCGGGCGGCGGCTTCGCGGGTTCGATCCTGGCGCGGGCGCTTCACGCCGAAGGCCGGGACGTGCTCCTGGTGGAGCGGGGCCGCCATCCGCGGTTCGCGCTCGGCGAGTCGTCGACGCCGCTCGCCAACCTCGCCCTCGAGCGGCTGGCGGTGCGCTACGGCTTCGAGGACCTCTGGGACCTGGCCGCCCACGGCCGCTGGCGCCGCCGGCTGCCCGAGGTGGGCCGGGGACTCAAGCGGGGCTTCTGCTTCTACGAGCACGAACCGGGAGAGGCCTTCTCGCCCGGGCCGGCGAGCGGGCGGCGGCTGGTCGTCGCCGCTTCGCCCGACGACGACGTGGCGGACAACCAGTGGCTGCGGGCCGACGTCGACCGCTTCCTGTTCGAGCGCGCCCGGGCCGAGGGCGTCGACTGCCGCGAAGAGACCGCGGTCGAGGTCGTCTCGGTTCCCCGCGATTCGGGCGAGGGTCCGGTCCGGCTCACGGCGGGCGGCCAGGCCGTCGAGGCCGGGCTCCTGATCGACGCGACGGGCGGCTCGCCGCTGGCCGCCGGTCTCGGCGCGGGGGAGACGTCGCCGCGGCTGCGGACGAGCCTGGTCTACTCGCACTTCGCCGGCGTGGCGCCCTTCGAGCGTGACGAAGGCTGGCCGGACTCGCCCTTTCCCGAGCGCTGGAGCGCCTCGCACCACCTGCTGGAGGAGGGCTGGATGTATCAGCTCCGCTTCGACGACGGGTCGGTGAGCGCGGGCTTCCTGCTGGCCGGGGAGCCCGCCGGCGAGCCGGAGGCAGTCTTCGCCTCCCTGCTCGACCGGTATCCGTCACTGGCGGTGCAGTTCGCGGACAGCAGGCCGCTACGGCCGTTGGCGTCGCGGTCGCGTGTCGCCTGGCGCCGCGACCGCGCCGCCGGCCGGGGCTGGCTGCTCCTGCCGCACAGCTACGCCTTCGCCGATCCGATGTTCTCGACCGGCATCGCCTGGAGCCTGCTCGCGGTGGAACGGGTGGCCGATCTCTGCCGGCACGGTTCGCCGGCGACGGGGGATCTGGAGCGCTACGGCGGTCTGGTCGCCGCCGAGGCGGACCACATCGACCGGCTGCTCGTCGCGGCCTACCGGCTGATGCCCCGGATGGAGCGGTTCACCGCCGCGGCGATGGTCTACTTCGCGGCTGCCTCCTTCGACGAACTGCGGCAGCGGCTGCTCGACGCTCCGCCCGAGGGCTGGTGCTGGCAGGGGTTCCTTGGCGCCGACGACGGCCGCAGCCGGCTGTTCGAGGAACTCGACGAGCGTTCGGCGGCCGGAGGCGAGAGCGGGTCGCTGGCCGACTGGGTCGGGCCCGCGATCGAGCCCTGGAACCTGATCGGCCTCCTGGACCCGCGCCGGTGCAACGCCTACCCGGTCGACCTGGAGGACATGGAACGGCGGGCGGTCGAGGTCGCCGCTGGTCTCGGTCTCGATGTGGCTGAGCTGCGGCGCCGGTGGCCTCGGCTGCGGAGTCCGGACCGGATGATGGAGCCTGTGTAGGCGCGGCGATGATCGTCGGGCTTCGCCCGGCGTCCGCTCTCAGGGAGGCCCCATCAGCACGTTGACCGAGCTCTCGAACCCGGTCTCGGGTCGGTCCCGGCGCAGGCGGCGGGCGGCCAGGCCCTCGATGATCCGCCGGGGCTGAATGTAGCGTTCGCGCAGGCGGTGGGCGTCCAGCAGATCGGACGCCAGGGCCAGCGCCGCGGCTCGGTCGTCGCGGTCATCGAGCGTCCCGGCCGCCTCGGTCACGGCACGGGCTGCCCGGTTCCAGCCCCGGCGGGCCCGGACGTCGTCCAGGTCCTTGCCGCCGATGGCGACCAGCCGGTCGGTCAGACCGGCAGTCCACAAAGCGGACGATGCGTCACTCGGGCGCCGCCGCCAGTGCTCCACGAGGTCGGTCGTCTGTTCATCGCCCGGCGTGACGTCCGCGTCTCCGGCGCCGAGATAGACGGTCAGCGAACGGCTGCGCAGCGTCGGCAGGAGCTCCTGGGCGGACGCCGCAAGGAGCAGGAAGTGTCTCGGCGTCGTGCCGGTCGGCTCCTCGAGCGTCTTGAGGAGCGTGTTCGCTCCGTGCGGGTTCAGCGTGTTCGCGTCGGCAATGACGAACACCTGGCCGCGAGCCTCGAAGGGCGACATCTGCGCCGCTCGCACCAGGGGCCTGACCATCCCGAGGCGGATGTCCCGCCGGGCGGGCGGGCGCTCGAGCAGAAGAAAGTCCGGATGGCCCTGGCGCACTCCCTCGTCGTTCTCCTCGTCGGCCTTCCCGCCCTTCTTCTCCGAGGCGGCCTTCGCGCGCGCTTCGCTCGCGTAGCGACCCTTGTCCACCCTGCGGCAATGGCCGCACTCGCCGCAGGGCCGCTCCTGCGGCGCGCGTTCGCAGAGCAGCGCCCGGCCGATCTCGAAGGCGAGGCCGAGACGGTCGTCCGCCGTCCCGCCGGAGACGATCACGGACGGGTAGAGACGGCCCTCCGCCGCGAGGCGCGGCAACTCATCCGCGATGCGGTTCATGGTCCGACCGCCTTCCGGCCCGGCTCGACACCGGCGGGCGTCTCCGCCGGCAGCAGGTCGCTCAGCGTGGCCTCGACCGCCCGCGCCACGTCGTCGATGGGCGTCGCCGCATCGATGACCCGGAAGCGCTCCGGCTCGGCCGCCATGCGCCCCTCGTATGCCTCGTGGACGCGGCGGTAGAAGGCCAGGCTCTCCCGGTCGATCCGGTCGGCAGCCGCTCCGCGGCGCCGTCGCTGCGCCTCCTCCGGCGACAGCTCGAAGAACAGGGTGCGGTCGGGCGCCCGGCAGCCGGTGGCCAGCCGGTCAGCTTCCGCGATCACCTCCGGCGGCACCCCGCGGCCCCCGCCCTGGTAGGCGTAGGTCGAGTCCGTGAACCGGTCGCACAGGACGACCGACCCGTCAGCGACGGCCGGTTCGATCACCTCGATCAGGTGCTGCCTCCGGCTGGCGAAGACGAGCATCAACTCGACGATGCCGTCGACCTGCGCTGCCTCCCGCCGCAGGAAGAGCTCGCGCAGCAGGTCGGCGAAGGGCGTGCCGCCGGGCTCGCGGGTGACGATGTGGGCGACGCCGCGGCGTTCGAGGCTCGCCGCGACCCGTTCGAGCTGGGTCGACTTGCCGCTGCCGTCCAGGCCTTCGAAGGTGATGAAGAGGCCGCCCATTGCGGGTCATGCTAGCGCCGCGCTGAAGCGAGAGAGGAGGTCGCCGGCCGCTGGCCGGCGGCAATTCTGTTCGGGCGCCGTCGCTTCGCGCCGTCGCCCGGAGCGGGTCAGAAGACCCGCGCACCCAGAGCACTGCCGTACCCCCTCCGCTGGGTGCGCGGGTCTTCCGACCCGCTGCCGCCGGAGGCGGCCAGCAACGTGCCGGGCGAAGCCCGACCTCAGTCCCTCCGGTAGAGTCCCCCGCAACAGGAGGCGACCTTGAGCACTGACACTTCCGAGCACGGAAACCGGCCCACCTGGGCTCTCCATCTGGCCCTTTACGCGGTCCTGCTGGCGGTGATCGGCTTCCTGGTTCTGCGGCCGGGTTCCGGGGCCGCGGCCCAGGAGGACGATCCGGGCGGGCAGCACGTCGCGGCGCGGCTCGACGGCGTGGACATCGGCTATGACGAGGCGCTGGAGCGCGCCGCCACGCAGTTGGATCAACTCGAGCAGCAGCGCATCCAGTGCGACCTGCAGGTCGCCTCGGAGCGTCACGGGCTGCTGGAACGGACCCTCGAAGGGATCGTGCGCGACCGCCTGGTCGAGGCCAGTGCGGAGAGCGCGGGCCTCGAGATCGCGGACTGGCGTTCGGGCGAGATGGAGCGGCTCGAAGGCGAGGTGACGGACGAGGACGTCGACGCCTTCTTCGTGGAGAACGAAGGGCGCATTCGGGGCGAGCGGGAGGAACTCGAGCCCCAGGTGCGGAGCTACCTGGCGCAGCAGCGCTTCGTCGATGCTCTCGAGGACGGCCACGAGATCGAGTACCTGCTGGAGCCCTACCGGCTGGAGGTCGAGCCGGCTGGCGGGCCGGTGCGGGGCACGGAGGCGGCGCCGGTGACGATCGTCGAGTGGTCGGACTTCGAGTGCCCCTACTGCAAGAGTGTCCTGCCGACGCTGGAGCGGATCCTGGAGGAATACCCGGAGCAGGTGCGGCTGGTGTTCCGCCACTTCCCGCTGCACGCGATCCATCCGAACGCCCAGGCCGCCGCCGAGGCCGGCGTCTGCGCCCAGGACCTCGGCGCCTTCTGGGAACTGCACGACCTGATGTTCGAAGAGCAGGACACCCTCACCCTGGACGACCTGAAGGACAAGGCGGCCCGGGCCGGCCTCGACGCCGAGGCGTTCGCCGCCTGCCTGGAGGAGGAAGCCACCGCGGACCGGGTGGAAGCGGATCGCCGCGCCGGTGTCTTCGCCGGAGTGAACGGAACGCCGGCGCTGTACGTCAACGGCCGGCCGCTGGCGGGCGCGGTGGCCTACGAGCAATTGGCGGAGGTGGTCGAGGACGAGCTCGGGCGCGCGGGTGGCTGAACGCCCTGTCTTCGTTCCCTACCGGCCGGAGCGCCTGGAGCCGGCCGAGATGGAGCGGCGGGCCGACGCGGTCTTCGAGGAGTTCGACGGCCGGCGGAGCGTCCGGTTCTTCACCGACGAGCCGGTGCCGCGGCGGTTGATCGAACGGGCGATCGAGGCGGCTTCGACCGCGCCGTCGGGGGCGCATCGCCAGCCGTGGCGGTTCGTCGCCGTGAGCGACCCGGAGGTCAAGGCGCGGATCCGAGAAGCGGCGGAGGCGGAGGAGAAGCACAGCTACCTCGGCGGGCGGATGCCGGACGAGTGGCTCGAAGCGCTCAAGCCGCTGGGCACGGACTGGCGCAAGCCCTTCCTGACGACCGTGCCGTGGATCGTCGTCGTGTTCGCCGAGCTCTTCGGCGTGGACGAGGACGGGGAAAAGAGGAAGAACTACTACGTGAAGGAAAGCGTCGGCATCGCCTGCGGCCTGTTCATCGCGGCCCTTCACCGGATGGGCCTCGCCACGCTGACCCACACCCCGAGTCCGATGGGTTTCCTGAGCGAGATTCTCGAGCGCCCGCGCAACGAGAAGCCGTACATCCTGTTCCCGGTGGGCTTCCCCGCGCCGGACTGCGAGGTGCCCGACCTGCGGCGCAAGTCGCTGGCCGAGGTCGCCCTCTGGCACTCCGGGCGGCCGAGGCGGACGGACGCCGACGCCGACTGAGCGACGGATGATCGGTCTGATCCTGGCCGGCGGCATCGGCTCCCGCTTCTGGCCCCTGAGCAGGCGCCGCCGCCCGAAGCAGCTCCTCGACCTGCTGGGCGGCGGCTCCCTGATGGCCGCGACCGCCCGCCGGGTCGAGCCGCTGTGCGGGGCGGAGCGGACCTGGGTCTGCACGACCGAGGAGCTCGCAGACGCGGTCGCCGCGGAGCTGCCCGATCTGGACGCCTCGCGCATCCTGGGCGAGCCGAGCGGACGGAACACGGCGCCGGCGATCGGCTGGGCGGTGCGGACGATGCCGGAGGCGGCGCAGCGGGAGGTGATCGCGGTCATGCCCTCCGACCACTGGGTGGCCGATGAGGACGGGTTCCGCGAAGCGCTCAGCCGGGGTGCTTCGGCGGTCGAGCGCGGCGACCACGACGTCGTCACCGTCGGCATCGCGCCGGCCTGGCCGGAGACCGGCTACGGCTACCTGGAACTGGACGCTCCGGCGGAAGTCCTGAGCGTGCAACCCGTTGTGCGGTTCACCGAGAAGCCGGACGCGGACACCGCGGCGCGCTTCAAGGCCTCCGGCCGCCACTTCTGGAACGCCGGCATCTTCCTCTTCCGGGGCACGGTGCTGCTCGACCTCTACCGTGAGCACCTGCCGGAACTCGCCGCCGGCATCGAGCGGCTGGCGGCGGACGATCTGGACGCGGACCGACGCCGCGAGATCTACGCCGGTCTCGAGTCGGTGTCGATCGACTACGGGCTGATGGAGCGCCTCGACTCGATCGGCTGCGTGGTGGCCGACTGCGGCTGGAACGACCTGGGCTCCTGGGCGTCGCTGGCGGAGGCCCTGCCGGCGGACGGAGACGGCAACCGGACGGTGGGCGACACGTTCGCGGTCGACGCCCGCGACAACCTCCTGTTCGCGGACGAGGGCACGGTGGCGGCGATCGGCGTGGAGGGCCTCGCCGTCGTGCGGACCGGCGATTCCGTGCTGGTCGTGCCGCGCGAGCGGGCCCAGGAGGTCCGCGAGGTGGTGGAGCGTCTCGTGGCCCTGGGCCGGCTGGATCTGCTCTGAGCGCGCCGCCCGTCCTCGTCTGGCCCGGCGCCGCCGGCGGTCCGCGGGCCGCTCGAGGCGCCGACTTCCGCGAGCTCGCCTCCTGCCGGGCCGAACTGGGGGCGACGTTCGGGGAACGCTCGGACTGGGAAGTCGAGCTCGGCTTCGGCAAGGGCCGTTTCCTCGTCGCGTCCGCGGCCGTCGATGCGTCCCGTCCCTTCCTGGGGGTCGAGATGGTGTCGAAGTACTTCCGGCTGGCGGCCCGGCGGGCGGCCTCGCGCGGGCTCTCGAACGTCGTCCTGCTCCGCGGCGAGGCCCTCTACCTGATCGCGACCCTGCTGGCCGCCGGCATGGCGCGGACCGTCCACGTCTACTTTCCCGACCCCTGGCCCAAGAGCCGGCACCACCGCCGGCGGCTGCTCGATCCGCGCACCGTCGACCTGGTGCTGGCGCTGCTCGATCCGCAGCAGGGACGGCTGTTCTTCGCCACCGACCACCTGGAGTACGGCGAGGCGGTGGCGGAGACCCTCTCCCTGCACCCGGCGGTGGAGATGGAGCGGGTCGACGGGGCCTGGCCGGAAGGACCGCGGACGAACTACGAGGCGAAGTTCGAGCGGGAGGGACGGCCGATCGTGCGGCTCGCGGCGCGGCTTCGCGGCGATGGCCGGGCGAGCCTGCTGCACCCGGCCGGCCGGGAGGATCTGCTGGTGGGGCCGGACGGAGGTCGTCGGGCTTCGTCCGGCGCTCTCTAGGCCGCCTTCGGCGGGAGCGGGTCAGAAGACCCGCGCACCCAGCGGATTCATCAGGAGTCCAGCGCGAGGCGGACGTCTTCGTAGACGTCGTCGCTGCAGTACACGCGGTACCGATCAATCCGCCTTAGGTGACGGACGAAGTGGCTCGCCTCCTCGAGTTGCACGAGTTTCCCTCCGTTCTGGCGAACCGGCACCCGGCCGCGCCCAAGGCGGTGGGGGTCCTTGGCCGAGTTCGAGACGAGGACGCTCTTGCCGTAGCGCTCGCGCAGGGGTTCGAGCCGCTGTTCGAACGCGCGCTTCTCGCCGGCGTCCAGGTGCTCGCCGGTCTCGTGGGCGAGCCGGAAGTGGCTGCGGTCGGTGATCGCCCGCGCGTGCAGGCTGTCCGAACGCCGCATTCTCGTCATCATCTCGCCGTCGTCGTTGGCCAGGAAGCGCTCCGGGTCGCTGCTCCAGGCGATTCCCCGTTCGTGCAGCCACTCGTTCAGGTGGAGTTCCAGCGCCTTGCCCGTGACGTGGAAGTAGACCTGCGTGAACATGTAGTAGCGCGCCAGGATCAGGCCCTCGACCGCGTGCAGGCCTTCGGCGTCGATCCCCAGGCGGTGGCCGCCGCCGGCGCCGTCCGTCAGCGGCCGCACCGTGGCGATCACCTGGTCGAGGTCGAAGTTGCCGTAGCGGACGCCGCAGAACAGGGAGTCCCGCAGGAGGTAGTCCATCTTGTCGACGTCGAGTTCGCCGGAGACGATCGGCGGCAGCAGCCGCTCCGGCCCGTCGAGATCGTCGCCGAGCAGGCGGATCACGTCGCGGGCCTCGATCCCCCGGCCGTACCGCTCGAACGCGGCGTCGATCTCGCGGCCGCCGAGCAGGCGACGGCTCATCTCCTCGTGGTCGATCCCGCCCTCGAAGAGGTCCTCGGCCCAGTGGCTGAAGGGGGCGTGCCCGAGGTCGTGGAGCAGGGCGGCCGCCCGCACCAGGCGCCGGGCGCGGGCTCGCGGGCCGGCTTCGAGCGGCGTCCCCTCGGCCCCGGCCAGCGTGTCGTAGACGCGGCCGGCAAGGTGCATCGTGCCCAGGGCGTGACCGAAACGGCTGTGCTCGGCGCCGGGGAATACGAGATGGGTCAGGCCGAGTTGGCGGATCGAACGCAGGCGCTGCATCGGCCGGGTGCCGATGAGCGCGGCTTCGAGTTCGTCGGCCTCGATGAAGCCGTGGATCGGGTCGCGAAACGCCAGCGTCGCCATGATTGCTACTCTACGGTCGCCCCACGCTGGTTCACAGCGATGAAACACCGCCTACCCATCGCGCCGTGGTTGGGAGGACTGCTGCTGGCTCTGACCGCCGCCGTCCCCCTCCCCGCTCAGTCGCCCGACGTTCCCGCCGTGCCGCCCGATCCGGCGGCCGAGGGCCTCGGTCTGCGCGAACGCCTCGACCGGCTGGTCGAGCGGGTGAAGTACGAGCAGAACCTGATCGTGACCCTGCAGGCGCGGCTGATCCAGCGGCGGGAAGGCGAGCTTCTCCTCGAGCCGGTGGAAGAGCGAGGCTGGCTCCGTTACCGGCCGCCGGACGCTCTCCGCTGGGAGATCGTGGAGCCGAAGCCGGTGATCGTGGCTGTCCACGGCGACGTGGCGATCACCTGGAACGTCGATCTCGACACCGCGAGGAGGACCGCGGTGGGACACGTGTCGGAGCAGGTGCTCGAGTACATGGGACCCGCGGGCGACCTCGAGACGCTGTTGAAGTACTTCGCCGTGCAGGCGGAGTTTCCCGAGCAGGAGGGAGACGCCTACCACCTGCACCTGACGCCGGACTACCGGAGCTTCGAGAAACGGTTCAGGGAGATCGACATCTGGATCGACCCGGTGAGGTTCCTGCCCCGGGAGTTCAGGATCGTCCTCGCCAGCGGCGACGAGCGGCTCGTCACCCTTGAAGACGTGGTCCTGAACGAGCCGATCGACGACTCGGAGTTCATCCTGGCGCTGCCCGACGACGTCGAAGTCACCGAGATCGACCTCAACTGAAGCGGTTTGCATGGAACTGACCGCAAAGCTGGGTGCGCGGGTCCTCTGACCCGCTGCCGCCGGAGGCGGCCAGAGAGACCGGCGGCCAGTTCCATGCAAACCGCTTCGGCTTTCGTGTCGTCTCGCGTGATGGGGCCGCCCGTCTCGGCCGTCTGACCACGCCCCACGGCGAGGTGGAGACCCCGGCCTTCATGCCGGTCGGCACGCTGGGCGCGGTGAAGGGCCTCAGCCAGGACGTGCTGGAGGCGGCCGGAGCGCGGCTCCTGATGACGAACCTCTTCCACCTGCTGGAGCGGGTGGGCGCCGATCGGATCACCGGTCTGGGCGGACTGCACGAGTTCATCGGCTGGGACGGCCCGCTGGCGATGGACAGCGGCGGCTACCAGGTGTTCAGCCTGGCCGGGCTGCGGCGGGTCGACGACCTGGGCGTCACCTTCCGGAGCCCCCACGACGGCAGCACGGTCGAACTGACGCCCGAGCGGGTGGTGGAGTTTCAGGAACAGGTCGGCGTGGATGCGGCCATGGTGCTCGACGAGTGCCCGCCGTGGCCGGTGGACCGCG
The DNA here is from genome assembly GCA_965220845.1 of Candidatus Multivorans sp. GTDB lineage: Bacteria > Acidobacteriota > Thermoanaerobaculia > Multivoradales > Multivoraceae > Multivorans. The sequence goes on along the minus strand of CBDCRA010000004.1, from coordinate 1,315,040 downwards.
AGGCGGCGGCCGAGGCGCTGCGGCGGACGAGCCTTTGGGCCCGGCGCTCGCTGGACCGCTGGGGAGCGGACAAAGGCCCGGGTGCTGCGGGCCTGTTCGGCATCGTGCAGGGGAGCTTCTTCGAGGATCTGCGGTCGGCGGCCGCGGAGGACCTCGCCGGCCTGCCCTTCGACGGCTACGCGATCGGCGGCGTCAGCGTCGGCGAAGCGCGCGAACTGGGCCGGCGGGCGACATCCTGGGTCGCGCCGGCGTTGCCGGAGGACCGGCCGCGCTACCTGATGGGTCTCGGCCTTCCTTCGGACATCCTCCACGCCGTGGGCCTCGGCGTCGATCTTTTCGACTGCGTGCTGCCTTCGCGCAACGCCCGCCACGGCACGCTGTTCTCGTCCACCGGCATCGTCCGGATCAAGAAGGCGCGCTACCGGGAGGATCCGCGTCCCGTGGACCCGGCCTGCGGCTGCCCGGTCTGCAGCCGGTACAGCCGGGCCTTCCTGCACCATCTGTTCCGTTGCGGCGAGATCACCGGCAAGGTCCTGGCGACCGAGCACAACGTGCGCTTCTACCTCGACTTCATGGCCGGGCTGCGGCGGGCGATCGCCGGCGGCGAACTGGCCGCCTTCGCGGCGGCGCGGGCGCCGGGAGTCGGCCCGGAGGGGCAACCGGAGGCCGAACGGCGATAGGGTACGCCTTTGCGGTGCGGGCTGCGACCGGTCGGTCCGCCGTTAGCCAAGCACTCCGCTGGGAGCACCAGAGATGATTCCTGATTTCGCACTGTTTGTGGCCACGGGGGGCGGGCCCTCGGGTCTCATTCAGTTTCTGCCGCTCATCCTCATCGGCGCCATCTTCTACTTCCTGCTGATCGCTCCTGAGCGCCGGCGGCGCAAGCAACTGCAGGCGACGGTGGAGGCGCTGAAGAAGGGCGACCGCGTTGTCACGCAGGGCGGCGTCTTCGGCGACGTCGTTTCGACCGAGCCGACCACCGTCATCCTGCAGATCGCGGACGGGGTCAGGGTGAAGGTCACCAAGTCGTCGATCACCGGCCTGGCCGAGGAGACGCAGTCATGAACCGGAACCTGCTCTGGCGGGGTCTGCTCGTCGTCGGGGTCGTCTCGGCCTGCGCGTTCTCGGCCTTCCCGCTCGCCGACTCGATCAACCTGGGCCTCGATCTCCGCGGCGGCATCCACCTCCTGCTCGAGGTGCTGACCGACGACGCGTTGCGGGCCGAGGCGCAGAAGGACATCGACAGCCTGGTCCAGGAACTCGCCGAGAAGGGGGTCGAGGGAACGAGCGCGGTCACGGAAACCCCGATCCGGTTCCGGCTCTCGGGCCTGCCGCCCGACCAGGACGGCCTGCTGCCGACGATCATCGAGGAGAACGTGCCCTACTGGACCTGGCGGCGCAGTGGCGAGGAGGTGATCTTCGAGCGCAGGCCGGACGAGGTGAACACGATCCGGGAGCAGGCGATCGACCAGGCCCTGCAGACGATCCGCAACCGCGTCGACGAGTTCGGGGTCGCCGAGCCGGTGATCCAGCGCCAGGGCCTGGGCAGCAACCGGCTGGTCGTCCAGCTTCCAGGCGTCGACGATCCGGAGCGGGTGAAGAACCTGATCAAGAACACCGCCTTCCTCGAGTTCCGGCTCGCCGTGTACCCCGAGAGCGGCGGCGCGGCCTTCGACCGCCAGGAGATCCTGGACCGCTACGGCGGCACCCTGCCCGAGGACCTGGAGATCGCCGCCCAGGACCAGCGCGACGAGGACGGCAACGTGCTCGGGCAGGTCTACTACGCGCTCGAGCGTCGTCCCGTGATCACCGGCCGCGACCTGAAGACGGCGCGCGCCGGCATCGGACAGTTCCAGGAGCCGGTGGTCAACTTCTCGCTCACCCACGAGGGCGCCCAGATCTTCGAGGACTGGACCGGGGCGAACATCGGCCGGCCGCTGGCGATCGTGCTGGACGGCAAGGTGCAGTCGGCGCCGGTCATCGAAGGGCGGATCTCCGACTCCGGGATCATCCGCGGCGCGTTCACCCAGCAGGAGGTCGAGGACCTGGCGACCGTGCTGCGCTCGGGCGCCCTGCCCGCGGGCATCAACTACCTGCAGCAGCAGGCGGTCGGCCCCTCGCTCGGGCAGGACTCGATCGACCAGGGCACCCGCGCCTTCCTCTTCGGCATCGTGCTCGTGATCCTGGCGATGCTGGTGGTCTACCGGGGCTCGGGCATCAACGCGATGGTGGCGCTGGGGCTCAACTTCGTGCTCGTGTTCGGCGTCCTCGCCTACTTCGGCGCCGCCCTCACGCTGCCGGGCATTGCCGGCCTGATCCTGACGATCGGCATGGCGGTGGACGCGAACGTCCTGGTGTTCGAGCGGATCCGCGAGGAACTGCGCAACGGCCGCACGGTCAAGGCGGCCGTCGTCTCCGGCTTCGGCAAGGCGTGGTCGTCGATCCTCGACGCGAACCTCACGACCCTGATCGCGGCCATCTTCCTGATCAACTTCGGCACCGGCGCGATCCGCGGCTTCGCGGTGACGCTGACGGTGGGCATCCTGGCTTCGGTGTTCACGGCCGTCTTCAACAGCCGCTTGCTGTTCGACCTGCTCCTGTCACGCTCGGGCCGCGTCGAGCGCCTGTCGATCTGAGGGGCTACGTCGATGGAGTTCTTCCGCAACACGAGTTTCAATTTCATGCGCGCACGGCGCGTGTGCCTGACCCTGTCCACGGTGGCGGTCATCGCGGCGCTCGGCTTCATCTTCAGCCGCCAGTTGAACCTGGGCATCGACTTCGCCGGCGGCACCCAGATGATCGTGCAGTTCGACGAGCCGCCCGACGTCCAGGAACTTCGCGGGCTGCTGCAGGAGGCGGGGATCGAGAACGCCTCGATCCAGGCGTTCGGCGAGGAGGGGGACAACTCGATCATCCTGAAGACCCCGGTCGCCGATGACGAGGAACAGCGGAGCAGCGCCTCCCGGGTCGAGGAGGTGCTGCAGCGGCGCTACAACAGCGACATCAGCGGCTTCGACCTGAACCGGCAGGGTACCGAGGGGCTCGCCTCGATGCTGCTCGGCGCCGATCCGGACGGCATGCGGGCGACGGGTGACGACATCGGCGCCCGGGAGCACTACCGGGAAGCGGCGGCCGAGGTCATGGCCCTGCGCCGGACCGGAGGGCTGATCCGCGACTGGTCCGAGATCCAGCCGGGCGAAGCGCTCAGCGCCGAGGCCCTGGCGGTGATCAGGGACGGCGCCACCTTCGGCCACTTCGCGGTCCAGTCGAGCGACAGCGTGCTGCCGCAGATCGGCGGCGAACTGCGGCGCAAGGGCCTGCTGGCGATCGCCTTCTCCCTGGCCGGCATCCTGACCTACATCTGGTTCCGGTTCGAGCTGCGCTTCGGGATCGGCGCCCTGGTCGCCCTCGCCCACGATGTCGCCGTCTGCCTGGGCCTGTTCGCCTTCGCGGGCTACGAGTTCAACCTGACGACGATTGCCGCCTTCCTGACCGTCATCGGCTACTCGGTCAACGACTCCGTCGTCGTCTTCGACCGGGTGCGCGAGAACCTGCGGCGGAACCGCCGGGAGTCCCTGGTCGACGTCCTGAACCGGAGCCTGAACCAGACCCTGTCGCGCACCGCGCTGACCTCCGGCACGACCCTGCTCGCCGTCGGCTGCCTGTTCGTCCTCGGCGGCGACGTGATCCGCGGCTTCTCCTTCCTGCTCCTCGTCGGCGTGCTCGTCGGCACCTACTCGTCGATCTACGTCGCGAGCCCGATCGTCCTGATCTGGGAAACCACCTTCGGCCGCGCGCGACGAGAGAAGAGGGCAGCGGCCGCGTAGGTAGCGGACTATGGCTCAGGCTGCTGAACGACCCCGGGATCCGGCGCCGCTGCGCGAGCCTGGGGACGTGGGGATCGACGATGTCCTGAGCCGCCTCCAGGAGAACGAGCGCGCCTGCGACGAGGGCTGGCTGCGCGGCGTGGTCGACTTCGCCGAGCTGGCCCACCGGGGCCAGGTGAGGCGATCGGGAAAGCCCTACATCAGCCATCCGCTGGGCGTCGCCCACATGCTGGCCGAACTCAAGTTCGACCAGACCAGCGTCGCGGTCGGCCTCCTGCACGACGTGCTGGAGGACACCGGGGCGACGAAGAAGGACCTGGTTTCCCGGTTCGGGTCCGAGATCGCGGACCTGGTGGACGGCGTGTCGAAGATCGGCCGCCACGAGTACGTCCACAGCGACGAAGTGCAGGCGGAGAGCTTCCGCAAGCTGATCCTCGCTTCGGCGCGCGACCTGCGGGTCATCGTCGTCAAGCTGGTCGACCGGCTCCACAACATGCTGACCCTGGGGCACCTGGAGGCGGAGAAGCGGAAGCGCATCTCGCGGGAGACGCTCGAGATCTACGCGCCGCTGGCGCACCGCCTGGGCATGTCGCGGATCCAGTGGCTGCTTGAGGACCTGGCCTTCCAGCACATGCACCCGCACCAGTACGCGGACCTTCGCAAGCAGCTCGACGAGCGGATCAAGGGGGCGCGGCGAACGACGGAGCGGATCGCCGAGCGGCTGCGGGAGGCGTTGCGCAAGACGGACATCGAGGGCGAGATCAGCTACCGGGTCAAGGGCTACTACTCGATCTACCGGAAGCTGCAGCAACGCCAGATCGACCTCCCGGAGCTGTACGACTTTCTGGCGTTCCGGATCATCACCGTCGACGTGAAGGACACGTACGCCGCGCTTGGCGTCGTCCACCAGCTCTGGCATCCGATCCCGGGGCGGTTCAAGGACTACATCGCGATGCCGAAACCGAACCTCTACCAGTCGCTGCACACGACGGTGGTGGGGCGCGGGGGGCAGCCCTTCGAGGTCCAGATCCGGACCCGGGCGATGGACCTGCTGGCCGAGGAGGGCGTCGCCGCCCACTGGCGGTACAAGGAGGGGCAGCTCGACACGGACGAGAACGACGCGAGCATCGTCTGGCTGCGGCAACTGCTGGAGTGGCAGCAGGAGACGCCCGATCCGCGCACCTTCATGAGCGCGCTGAAGATCGACCTGTACCCGGACGAGGTGTATGTCTTCACGCCGAAGGGCGACGTGCTCTCCTTTCCGCGCGGCGCGACGACGCTCGACTTCGCCTACCGGATCCACACGGAACTCGGTCACCACTGCAGCGGCGCCCGGGTCAACGGCCGGCTCGTGCCGTTGCGGACCGGACTGAAGAACGGCGACATCGTCGAGATCACGACGAACCCGAACCGGGAACCCAGCCGGGACTGGCTGAACATCGTCGCCACGCCGAAGGCGCGCAGCAAGATCCGCCACTGGATCAACGCGGAGCAGAAGAAGCGGGCGATCGAGATCGGCCGCACGCTGCTGGCCAGCGAACTGCGCCGCTACCGGGTCAGCCCGCGCCGGATCTTCGAGTCGAAGGAGATGGCGGACTTCATCGCCGCCGAGGGCTACTCCGGGGTCGACGAGCTGTTCAGCCGGCTCGGCTTCGGCCGCGGGTCCGTCAAGCCGGTGCTGCGGGCGGTGCTGCCGCCAGAGCGGCTGCGACACCGCGACCAGGAGCCCGGCCGCCTGCGCCGGGCGGTGAGCAAGGTGATGCCGCGCGATCAGGCGAAGCTGATCGTCAAGGGCGAGGACGACATGCTCGCCTTCTTCGCCGGTTGCTGCAGCCCGCTGCCGGGCGAGGAGATCATCGGCTTCGTGACCCGCGGCCGCGGCGTGTCGGTGCACTCGGTCGACTGCCCCAACGTGCAGAACCTGCTGTACCACCCGGAGCGCGAGATCCGGGTCGAGTGGGCGCGCCGCAACGACGCGATGTTCGCGGTCACCCTGGTCATCGAGACCCGTGACCGCCCCGGCGTGCTGGCCCGGGTGACCGAGGCGATCGCCAAGCAGGGCAGCAACATCCGCCACATCGAGAGCCACAGCCGCGGCGCCGGCGAGGCGGCGATCGACGTCGTCGTCGACGTGCGCAACCGCAAGCACCTGAACCGGCTGCAGGAGTCTCTCGAGAATCTCTCCGCGGTGCGCGCCGTGAAGCGCCGCCAGGGATCGTCGTCGTCGTCGGCTCCTGCTACGGCTTAGGTGCTTGGGCCGACGTAGACGCGGGTCCGCGGGGCTCCGTAGAGATCCTTGACGGTCGGAAACGAGATCAAGGAGGGAACTGGAATGATTGAAACTCGTCGAATACACCTCGTTCTGGTGGCGATTGTGGGTGCGGTGCTGCCTGGTGTTGTCGCGGCGCCGGCTCTTGCTCAAGGCGCGGAAGCTGCGGCCGGATCGGTGACTCTCCAGGTCACGCCGAGCAGCGTGCCGGAGAGCGGTGGAGAGGTCGAGCTGCTTGCGATCGTGCGGGACGATTGGGGGCGGCCACTCGAGAACGCGAAGGTGAACTTCCTGACGGAAACCGGCACTCTGGAGTCGGGTGGTCGGTTGGTCGTCGCCGGAACCGGCGGTGGCGCCATCGACCGGCTCGTCCTGACCGCTTCGGAGCTGGCCACGGTGGAGGAGAACAGCTTTCGGATCGCGGTAGCCGTCGGCTCAGGCGGCAGCCACCTGGTCACCTCGAACGTCGGCGTCGGGATTCAGCGCCGGCCGGAGGCGTGGTTCACGGTTGGCCCGGGTGACCTGATCGTTGCGTTCGACGATGAGTCCGAGGGCTTCGTCACGAGCTGGTCCTGGGATTTCGGCGACGGCACGACGAGCACGCGCCAGAGCCCGGCGCACACCTTTGCGGAGCCCGGCCACTACGCGGTCACGCTGCGGGTCGGGAACTCGGTGGGCACCGACGAAGTGACCAGGCTGGTCCGCGTGTTCGGCTCGCAGGGCGCCGGCGTGTAGCCGGTTCCTAGACGCTCTTCCGGCAGCGTTCGTATACTGATTCGAGAGATGGAGAACCGGCGCCGAAACCTGCTTGCCGTGCTTGCCGCCAGTCTGTCGCTGGCGATCTTCGCGGCGTGCGACAAGACGAGCCCGGTAGCCCCGTCGGGGACGCTGATCACGATCAGTGCGAATCCGGACCGCATTCCCTCGGACGGGAGCGCGGAGATTCGGGTCGTCGCGCTCAGGCCGAACGGAACGCCGGTCAGTCGCGGCACCCTGATTCGTCTCACGACGACGCTCGGCACGATTCCGCCCAGTGTCGGCGTCGACGAGCGGGGAGAGGCGCTGGCGATGCTCCAGGCCGACGGTCAGTTCGGGGTCGCCACGGTGTCGGCGAACACCGGCGGTTCCGAGACCGCGACGATCGACGTGCAACTCGGCCTGTCGCCGGCTTCGGTGACCGTGCAGGTGACGCCGAACAGCGTGCCCGAAACCGGCGGCGAAGCGGATCTGCTGGCGATCGTGCGCGACGACCGCGGCCAGCCGCTCGACAAGGCGGAGATCAACTTCCGGACGGAGATCGGCACGCTCGACTCGGGCGGCGGGCTGATCTCGACGGCTGCGGACGGCACGGCGTCGGACCGGCTCGTCGTCACCTCGGGCGATCTCGACACGGTGTCTGGGGACAGCTTCGAGGTCGGTGTGGATGTCGGCAGCGGCGGCGGCCAGCTCGTCACGACGAACGTCAGCGTCGCGATCCAGCGGCTGCCGCGGGCGGATTTCACCTTCAACACCCGCAACCTGCTTGTCGCCTTCGAGGACACGACGGACGGCCGCACGACGAGCTGGCTGTGGAACTTCGGCGACGGCAACACGAGCACGCGCCAGAACCCGACGCACACCTACGACGAGCCGGGCACCTACGCGGTCACCTTCCGGGCGACGAACTCGCTCGGGTCCGACGAGGTGACGAAGTTCGTCCAGGTCACGGGCCAGTAGGCCGCCGGGCCGTGGCCGCCGGGGAGCGCCCGACCTCGCCGCAGCCGACGGTGACGATCGGCGAGTTGTACCTGGCTCAGGGCCACCGGAGGGAGGCAATCGCCATCTTCCAGCGTGTGCTCTCGGCCGACCCGGGCAACCGGCGGGCCCGCGAAGCGCTGGAGCGTCTGAAAGTGCTCCCGCCGCGGGCTACAATCCGCGCCCGGGAGGTGCCGGACCGTGCTGAGCAATGAGGAAATCCAGGCTCTGATTCGCTTCGTGGCCGAGGAGCGCCGGGGCGGCTCGGATCTCTCGGTCGAATACCAGGTCGATGGTCTCTACCTGCGGGTTGGGGGCGATCGGGGCGGCGCCGCGGGGGCGCCGCGTACGGCATCGGCGCCGGCCCCGGCGCCGGCAACGGAGGAGGCGCCGTCGCCGGCCCTGGAGGATGTGCCCGCGGCCGAGGAACCTGCGCTCGATGGGCACGTGCTGACGTCGCCGATCGTGGGGACGTTCTACGCGGCGCCTAGCCCGGACTCCCCGCCCTACGTCGAGATCGGCGCCCGGGTCGAGAAGGGCCAGGTCGTGTGCATCGTCGAGGCGATGAAGCTGATGAACGAGATCGAGGCCGATGTCTCGGGAACGGTTTCTTCCGTGGTGCCGGACAACGGCGACCCGGTCGAGTTCGGCGCGCCGCTGTTCGTGATCCAGACTTGAACGCCGCGCTGCCGGCGCGCGCCGCGCGGCCGTTCCGGAAGATCCTGGTCGCGAACCGCGGCGAGATCGCGGTCCGCGTCATTCGCGCCTGCCGCGATCTCGGCATCGAAACGGTCGCGGTGTTCAGCACCGTCGATCGGGAATCGCTGCATGTGCGCCTGGCGGACGCGGCCGTCTGTGTCGGTCCGCCGGCGCCGGCGGCCAGCTACCTGCACCAGCAGAACCTGCTCGCCGCGGCGAGCATCACCGGCGCCGAGGCGGTTCATCCGGGGTACGGCTTCCTGGCCGAGAACGCGGACTTCGCCGACGCCGTCGGCCGTTGCGGCCTGACCTGGATCGGACCGTCGCCCACCGCGATCCGTACGTTGGGCGACAAGCGGAGGGCGCGCGATGCCGCGATCGCGGCCGAAGTGCCGGTGTTGCCGGGCGGCCCCGTGCCGGCATCGCTCGAGGAGACGGTGGCGCTGGCCGAAGACACGGGCTTCCCGCTGATGCTGAAGGCCGCGGCGGGAGGCGGCGGCCGCGGCATGAGGGCGATTCGCGACCGGGCCGGTCTCGAAGCGGCCCTGGACGCCGCCGCGAGCGAGGCCCAGGCCGCCTTCGGCAGCGGCGAACTCCTGCTGGAGCGCCTGGTCGAGCGGCCGCGCCACATCGAGGTGCAGGTCTTCGGCGATTCCTTCGGCCGCGCCTTGCAGTTCGGCGAACGCGACTGCTCGATTCAGCGCCGGCACCAGAAGCTGCTGGAGGAAGCGCCGGCGCCCTCGATCGGCTCCGAGCTCCGCGGCTCGCTGGCCGAGGCGGCGCTGCGGCTTGCCAGGCAGGTCGGCTACTCGAACGCGGGAACGGTCGAGTTCCTGGTCGATGGCGACCGCTTCTACTTCCTGGAGATGAACACCCGCATTCAGGTCGAGCATCCGGTCACCGAGGCGGTGACCGGCGTCGACCTGGTCAAGCTCCAGATCGTCGCCGCGGCCGGCGAGCCCCTGGGGCTTCCGGACGGCATCGAGACCTCGGGCCACGCGATCGAGTGCCGGATCAACGCGGAGGACCCGGACACCTTCGCGCCGTCGCCCGGCACGCTGCGCCGCTTCCGGCCGCCCGCGGGCCCCGGCGTCCGGGTGGACAGCCACGGAGTCGAAGGGGGCGAGATGCCGCCGCACTACGACTCGCTGCTCGCCAAGGTGGTGGCCAACGGCAAGGACCGCGCCGAGGCCATCTCGAGGATGGCCCGGGCGCTACGGGAGTTCGAGGTCGATGGCATCCGCACGACGCTGCCGCTCATGCGCAGGATCGTCGAGTCGCGGCCGTTCGCGGAGGCCGAACTGGACACCGGATTCCTCGGTCGGCTGGAGGAGGAGTGAGCGAGGGTCGGGTTCCCGGGAACGCCGGCGACTCGCCACGCCAGGTGCCGGTGCGCCGGCCTTCTGGCCGGCATCCGGCCGCAGGCCGGTCCGGGGGGCCGCTCCGCCCGCCTTCGAACCGCCTCTACGCGATCGTCGATACGGGCGTCTTCGGCGCCGAACCCACGGCCGTGACCGGCACGGTTCGCACCCTGCTGGACTGTGGCGTTCACTGGATCCAGCTCCGCGCCAAGGACGTGCCGGACCTCGCCGCGTGGCGCCTGGCCGAGGCGGTTGGACGCGCCTTCGAGGAGGCGCAAGCCACCGACGGCGAAGACGACGCGCCGCTGCTGTGGATCAACGACAACGCCACGATCGCGGCTGCGCTGACGGCGGCGAGCGGTCTCCGCGCAGGTCTTCACCTTGGCCAGGACGACCTGCCGCCCGCGGCGGCCCGGCTGTCGCTTCCTCCCGACTGCCCGATCGGCTACTCGACCCACAGCAGCGGGCAGGCCGCCGAGGCCGAGGCCGACCCGGCCGTCGACGCGGTCGCGATCGGCCCGGTGTTCGGGACGACGACGAAGGAACGCCCGGACCCGGTCGTAGGCCCTGCTGGCGTGGCGGCAGCCAGGGAGGTCTCGTCGAAGCCCCTGATCGGCATCGGCGGCATCGACGCGGAACGCGCCCCACGGGTCATCGAAGCCGGCGCGGACGCGGTAGCGGTCATCTCGGCCCTCGATCCGAAGAACCTCGCCGCCTCCTGCCGCCGCCTGCTGAAATCGCTCGCCTGAGCCCGCTGGGTGCGCGGGTCCTCTGACCCGCTGCCGCCGAAGGCGGCGTCCAGTATCGTCGCCGGCCTCTGGCCGGCGGCTACTCTCTTCGGGCGCCACCGCTTTGCGGCGTCGCCCGAGGGCGGGTCAGAAGACCCGCGCACCCAGAGCGCCGTCGGTGCCATGGCCGGTCGAGGTGCCTGGAATCAGCGCCCTCAGCCGTCCTGGGGGCGGGACCGCTCGCTCCTGAGCGCCCGCACGAGGAACAAGGTGAATCCGCCCCATACGAAGCCGCAGATCAGGACCAGGACGAGGATCGCTAGCGGGGACATCGGACTCGGGTTGCTCCAGCGGGACTATACGCCACGCTCTTCGCCCGACCCGCCTTCCAACTCGGGTATGGCCTCAGTAGGCTCCCGCCATGCGCGTCTTCCTCGTCGGCTTCATGGCGGCCGGCAAGAGCCGGATCGGCCGGCGGATGGCCCGGGACCTGGGCTGGCCGTTCCTGGACCTCGACTCGGACATCGCCGAGCGTGAGGGCCGGCCGGTCGCCGACCTGATCGTCGAACGCGGCGAGAGCTGGTTCCGCGAACGCGAAACGGCCGCGCTCGAACGCTGCGCCGCCGTCGACCAGGCGGTGATCGCCACCGGCGGCGGTGTCTTTACCCTGGAACGGAACCGCCGCCTGATCGCGGAGCTGGGTACGAGCGTCTGGCTCGACCCGCCCTGGGAGGCCCTCAGCCGCCGTGCGCAGCAGTCTCACAAGCGCCGGCCGCTGTTCGAGTCCCCGGACCAGGCCCGGGCTCTGTACGAGAGCCGCCTGGAGTCCTATCGCCAGGCGGATGTACGGGTACGAACGCGGGGGACGGAGCGCAAACGTGACGTCGCGGCCGGGATCATCCGGCGGTTGGGGCTGGCGGGGGGCGAAGACCCCTAGTTGGTTCGGGCCGCGGTTGGCGCAGGCTCGCCGCTTCGCGGCTCGCGCTTGATGCCGGCCAGAAGGCCGGCGCACCGGCAGTGAGAACGCGCCGGCCGCAGGCTGGCTCCGCTGTCGTCAGAGCGGGGTGTTGATGATCTGGTCGTAGGTCCAGCCCTCGCGGGCCCTGCCGGCGACTTCCTCGAGGCGGGGGCTGGCACGCGCCTCGTTGGCGCTCTCCCAGGTCGCGATGGCGCCGTCGCGGTCGCCGATCTGCAGCAGGAGAAGGCCTCGCATGAGGGCCGATTGCTCGTGGCCGGGGTCGCTTCGGAGCGCCCGGTCCATGGAGTCGAGGGCGACCTGGGTCTGACCCATCTGGAGGCGCACGATGCCGGAGACGAAGTGCGCGTCCGGGTCTTCGGGGGCGATCTCCAGCAGCCGCTGGGCGATCTGGAAGGCGTCGAAGGCGCGGCCGTTCGCGAGCAGGAGTTGCATCAGGCCGCGCATCGCTTCGACGTCCGAGGGATCGGCGTCGATCTGCCGCTGCAGCTCCTCGGCCCGGGGCACGAGCTCGGGCGGAAGCGGCTGCTGGCCGCGGAAGTCCGTCTCGCCGCCGCCCTGCGCCATCTGCTGCTCGGCCTGCGGATCGGGCCGGGCGTCCGTCTGCGCCCAGATGACCAGCGCGGCGACCAGGCCGACCACGCCGCCGCCGAGCAGGACGCCGGAGAGCAGAGGGTGAGCCTGGACGAAGGCGCGGCCGGCCGGCGCGCCGGCTTTCGCCCTGACGTCGCGTTCTGGAGCGATGCCGGCGATCGCCTCCTCGACCTCGTCGAGTTCCTTCAGCACGCGCGCCGTCGACACCTGGAGCCGCTGGCGGTCGGCCGCTTCGAGGCCGGCCTGCTTCAGGCGGGCGACCAGGTCCTCGCGGCGGTTCAGGAGGTCGGCGCGCTGCAACTCGAGCGCGGCGGCGCGCGTCGCGGCTTCCCGGGGCAGGAAGGCGAAGCCGACTCCCAGGCCGGCGAGAACGGCGGCGACGAGGGCGATCGTCGCAACGAGAGTCAGGTCGCCGTCTCCTGCTCCACCTGCCGCAGGTAGCTGTCCAGGCCCTCGTCGGCGCTTCGCCGGCGTTGCCGGAGTCGCAGGGCGACGAGCAGTCCCCCGACGAGGACGATCCCGGCGGGGGCGGCCCAGACGATCAGGTTGAGTCCGCGCGCCCGCGGCTCGAGCAGCACGAACTCGCCGTAGCGCTGCTCGAAGTAACCGACGACCTGCTCGCGGGTATAGCCCTGAGAGAGCAGGGACCGCGCCTCCGCCCGCATCGCCTGGGCCGACGCGGCGCCGGAATCGGCGATCGACAGGGCCTGGCACTTGGGGCAGCGGATGTCGGCCGCGACCTCGGCGACGGCGCGGTCGAGTTCCTCGCCGGAGAGGGGATGGCCGAGGGGGTCGCCCAGCTCGTGGGACGTCTCGACGCCCAGCCCGGGCCGGTACTCGCCCTCGGCCGGGGGCATGGCGACCTTCGGCGGCGTGTCGGTCTCCTGGGCCGCAGCGGGCGCGGCGAACGGCAGCGCGGCCAGTAGCCCCAGCAGGGCGGTCGCGCGCCGCATGTCAGCCGGTCGCCGCGGCGGGCTGCGCGAGCATGCGGTTGGCGACGTCCAGGAGCTGGTCCGGCCATACCTGGCCGATCGCCTTCTCGACGATCACGCCGTCGCGGTTGATGAAGAAGGTCTCCGGGGGTCCGTAGACTCCGTAGGCGATCGCGACCCGGCCGCCCTCGTCGACCAGCGACGGACCCCAGCTTCCATAGTCGGCGTTGAACTGCGCGATCGTCTCGGGGTCGTCCTGGAAGATGACGCCGAGGAAGTGGATCTCGCCTTGCCAGCGCCGCGCGCCTTCCATGAGCAGTGGGTGCTCGTACAGGCAGGGCACGCAGTAGGTGGCCCAGAAGTTGACGATGACCGGCCGGCCGCGCAGTTCGGCCAGGTCGACGATGTTGCCGTCCAGGTCGGCGAGCCGGAAGTTGGGCGCCGGCTTGCCGACGAGCGGCGACTCGACGATCTGCGGGTCGTGCCGGAAGGCGAACCCGAGGAACGCGAGCAGCGGCAGCGAGATGCCGAGACCCACGAGCAGGACCCTGCGGTTCATCGGCCTCCCCCTGCCGGTGAGGCGGCCAGGTCGGGAACCGCCCGCGGCGTCGTCGCCCGTCGTTCCGCGGCGGTCGGGATCAGGCACAGGGCTGTGCCCAGGACCATGACGACTACGCCGATCCAGATCCACGCGACGAGCGGTGTCGTGATCGCCCGCAGGCCGATCGATCCGTCGCCGCCGACGTTCATCAGGGTCAGGTAGAGGTCGTGGCCCACGCTGGTGCGGACCGCGGGGGTGCCGATCGGTTCCCGCTGGTTCGGGTAGATGTTGAGCGACGGGTAGAGCACGCCGCGACTCTGGCCGTTGGTCATGACCTCGACCTCGGCCTGGTGGCGGATCAGGTGCGGCTCCTGGACCCGCTCGGCGCCGCGGAAGGTCATCTCGTACCCGCCCAGCCGGAGGGTGTCGCCGGCGCGAAGGGTCGACTCGGCCTCCCGCTGGAACGTCGAAGACACGGCGACCGCGACGAAGGTGATCAGGACGCCCAGGTGGACGACGTAGGCGCCGAGCTTGTCCGGCGCCACCAGCACGGCCGCCAGCGGACCCCTTCCGCCTTGGCGCCGGGGCCGGACGCGCACTGGCCGCAGGCCCTGGTCGGCGGTCACCCAGAGCGCGAAGCCGGCGAAGGCGGAGACGATGAGAACCGGTGCGGAGCGGGCGCCGAGCAGGAGCGCCACGACGAGCCCGACGGCGGCCGCGGGCAGCGGACGCACCAGGGCGCGGCGGACCAGCTTGGGGTCGCTGCCGCCCCAGGGGAGCGCCGGGCCCACTCCCATCAGCAGAAGCAGCGCCGCGAAGAGCGGCACCGCCATGCGGTTGAAGTAGGGCTCGCCGACGCTGACCTTCACCCCGCGCAGCGACTCGGCGACGATCGGGTAGAGGGTGCCGACGAGCACGGTGAACATCAGGCTGACGAAGAGCAGGTTGTTCAGCAGGAAGGCGCCTTCGCGGCTGACCAGGCGCTCGTTCGAGGGCTCGGAGACCAGGGTGTCGATCCGGAGCGCGAGCAGCACGACGACGGCGGCGGCGCACAGGCCGAGAAACCCCAGGAACACCGGGCCGATCGGACTCTGGGTGAACGAGTGGACCGAGTTCACGACACCCGAGCGGGTGAGGAAGGTGCCCAGGATGGTCAGCAGGAAGGTGATCATGATGAGGATCACGGTCCATGCCTTCAGCGTCCCGCGCCGCTGCTGGACGATTCCCGAGTGGAGCGCCGCGATGCCGGTCAGCCAGGGCAGGAAGGAGGCGTTCTCGACCGGGTCCCAGGCCCAGTAGCCGCCCCAGCCGAGGACCTCGTACGACCACCAGCCGCCGAGCATGATGCCGGCGGTGAGGAAGGAGGTCGGCACCAGCAGCCAGCGGCGCATGGGGCGCAGCCAGGTGGCGCCCAACTGGCCGCGGAGCAGCGCCGCCACCGCCATGGCGAAGGGGACCGACATGCCGACGTAGCCGAGGTAGAGCATCGGCGGGTGGATCGCCATCAGCAGGTGGTTCTGGAGCAGCGGGTTCGGCCCGGGGCCGTCGACCGGCACGGGCGGCGGGGTCGGCGCGAAGGGGTCGGCGACGCTGGCGATCAGGAAGGTGAAGAAGGCGCCGATGCCGAGCAGGGTGGCCAGGGTGTAGGCGAGGTAGTCCTCGTGCCCGCGGCGCTGGAAGATGGCCGCGGCGGCGATGTAGAGGCCCAGGATGAGCCCCCAGAAGAGGATCGATCCCTCGAGCGACGACCACAGGGAGAAGATCGTGATGTGAAGCGGCGTCGCCGTGGACCCGACCTGGGCGACGTAGGAGACGGAGAAGTCGTGGCTGAGCAGCGCGTACCACATGACCGCGCAGGCTCCGACCATGGCGACGGCGAACAGCAGCGCCAGACGCCTGGTGAGGCGGAGGCCGGCGGCCGAACGCCTGACGCCGGCGATGTAGCCGAAGGCCGTGCCGAAGCCGGCAGCGATCAGGCCCAGGAGGACGAACCCCTGGCCCAGGGCCGAGGTCACGTGTCGAACTGCATGGACTCGATCAACTCCTCCATGCTGCGCTGGTCTTCGACGTCGGGTGCCTGGTACTCGTTGTCGTGCTTGACCATCAGCCGCGCGGTCGTGAACTGGCCGCTCTCGCTCATCGTCCCCTCGAGGACGACGCCGATGCCCTCCCGGAACATGGCCGGAGGCACCGCGGTGGTCCTGACGTCGACCTGGGCCGCGCCGTCGGTGACGGTGAACTCGAGGGTCAGGCCGTCGTCGCTGCGGCTGACGGAGCCCTCCTTGACCAGCCCGCCGAGGCGGATGCTGGCGCCGACGGCTTCGGGGCCCGCTTCGTGGAGTTCCGACGGACTCCAGTAATAGACGAGGTTCTCGCCGACGTCGCCGAAGGCCAGCACGGAGAGCGCCACGGCCACGGCCCCGCCCGCGGCCAGCAGGAGAAGCCGCCGGGTCCGGGGAGCGGGTCCGGCGTCAGGCGTCGGCGTCGTGGGTTCCGTGCTCATGACTCTGGTCCTCTGATGGAGCGTTCGCCTCGACCCGCCGCCGGCGGACGAACAGGCTGTAGACGTAGAAGAGGAGAGCAACGCCCGCCGAACCATAGGCGGCGATGACCCATCCCCAACCACCGACTATAACGCCGTCCACGCTCGTTTGGCTCCCTCTCCGGCCCCGGTGCGAAGGCCCTACTCCTCCATCGCGACCTTCGCCAGCACGCCTCCCAGCGCCCAGTAGATTACATCGAAGGCGGCCAGCAACAGGAGCCAGCTCGGCGCCTGGTCCATCGGATCCCCGTGGAGCAGCAGCTCCGCGCTCTTGACCGACGCGATCAGCACCGGGATGACCAGGGGAAAGAGAAGTAGAGGCAACAGGACGTCCTGGCTTGCGGCCCGGCTGGTCATCGCCGCGTACAGCGTGCCCGGGGCGGCCAGAGCCGCGGCGGCGAGCAGCCAGACGGCGATCACGCCGAGGAACCCGGCGGAATCCGTGTCGACGCTGTAGAGGATGATCGCGGAGGGCACGAGCACCGGCGCCAGCATCGCGAGGAAGACGAAGTTGCCCAGCGCCTTGGCGTAGAACAGGACCGCCGGCTCGACCGGCAGCAGGAGCAGCCCCTCGAGAGAGCGGTTCTCGCGCTCAACGCGGAAGGACTCGGACAGGCCCAGGGTCGAGCTGAGCAGCAGCGCCAGAGTGAGGAATCCGGGCGCCAGCGACGCCGCCATGTCGCCCTCGGTGTCGATCGCGAAGGAGAACAGGACCAGGGTGATGCCGCCGAACAGGACGATCGAGAGGAAGCGGACCCGTCCCCGCCACTCGACCCGCAGGTCCTTCAGCAGCAGCACCAGCACGGGGCGCACGAGCTTCACTGTCCGAGCCTCCGGCGCCAGGCGGCGTCGAGCCCGGCGGCTTCGCCGTGCCAGGCGGCCTGGCCCTGCTCGAGCAGAAGCGCCTGCCGGCAGAGCCGGGAGGCCCGCTCGATCGCGTGGGAGGCGACGATCAGGGAGCCGCCGCCCTCCGCGAAGCGTTCGATCCAGCGCTCGACCAGGGTCTGGCCCTCCGGATCGAGCGCCGCGAACGGTTCGTCGAGAAGCAGCAGCCGCGGGTTCTCGAGACGGCAGCGGGCGAGGATCAGCCGCTTTCTCATGCCGGCGGAGAAGCCGCCCACCTGGCGGTCGGCCGCGGCTTCGAGCCCGACCTCCTCGAGCAGGTCGGCGAGCCGCCCGCGGTTCGGGTCGGCGTCGCAGAGTTCGCTCCAGAGCCGCAGCGTCTCCATCGCGGTCAGCCGGTCGTAGAGATAGTCGTGATGGGAGACGAGGGACAGTTCGCGGCGGGCGGCGGCGCGGCTCTCGTAGGGCCGCCTGCCGCCGACGGTCAGTTCGCCCTCCGTCGGCCGGCGGAGCCCCGCGATCAGTCGGAGCAGGGTCGTCTTGCCGGAACCGTTGGCGCCGGCGAGCAGCAGCCGCCCACCGGCCTCGAAGTCGAGGTCGAGGTGGGCCAGCGCCCAGTGAAGTCCGAACCGGATGCCCAGCCCGCGTGCGTGGATCAGGTTTGCCAAGGGTGACCCGGTTACTCTCTGCGACGCGGTGGAGCGCGGCGGCGGTCCGTGCCGCGGGCGGAAAGGCTACAGCAGCCGTGGCCGCGGTGGCGGCCGGCCGGTTCGCCTCCCTTTCGCGCCGCCGCGCAACAAACGGACGCTGGCGACGTAGGTGAAGGCTGTGGAGGCAACTCGGGCGACCGACGAAGAGTTGGTGGCTGCGATTCTGGAGGGCGAGGCCGCCCTGTACACCGATCTCGTGGAGAGGTACCGGGGACGGCTGATCAACTACCTGAATCGCTTCCTCGGCAACGCACAGGAGTCCGAAGAGCTTTCGCAGGAAGTGTTTCTGAGGGTCTACCGGGCCCTCGACCGTTACAACCCCCAGTACCGATTTTCGACATGGCTGTTTCGGGTGGCGAGGAACGCCGCGATCGACCTGATCCGGAAGCGGCGTCTGAAGCTGGTCCCGATACAGCGGGTCGGCGCGGACGGGCAGGTGCAGGAGCGGGAGTTTGAGAGCGAGGAAAGGGACCCCTACCGGACGCTGCGGAACCTGGAACGGCGCCACGCCATCGGCGCCGCGATCGACGGACTCAGAGAGGAGTACCGCGAGTTGATCCAGTTGAGACACTTCGCCGAGATGACCTACGAAGAGATCGCGGAGTTCAAGGGCATGCCCCTGGGCACCGTCAAGAACAAGTTGTTTCGCGGCCGCCGGATGCTGAAGGCCCGGCTGGCCGACTACCTCACCGACTGACGGACGGCGGGAGTTACGGCGATGACGAGTTCAGACAGGTCGGACGGGATGGCTTCCTGCGCCCACGCCGAGTTGATCGACGCCTGGGTCGACGGCGCCGTCAGCGAGGCGGAGCGACGGTCGGCGGAGCAGCACATGGCCGAATGCCCGGCGTGCCGGGACGAGGCGCGGGACCTCTCGGCGCTTCACGAGCTCCTGGCGGCGGAACGGCTCTCGCCCGAGCCGCTGGCCGTCGACGTCCACGCGCCGCTCCGCGCCGGCCGCCGTCGCGCCGCCGTGGCCGCCGCCGCCCTGGTCGCTCTGTTCGGCGGCGCGCTGGCGCTGCTCGCGACCCTCGCGCCTGCGGCCGGTTCGGCGGCCTCCGCCGCGGCGACCCTGTTCGACTTCGGGGCTACCCTCGGCATGCTCGGCGCCGGCCTGCTCGACGCCTCGTGGCGCGGTCTCAACGTGGCGATGTCCTCGGCCCTGGAGCCGGCGACGCCGACGCTGCTCGTCGGCGCCGCGGCGGTCGTGGGTCTTGCCGGCCTCCTGTTCTCGCTGCTCCGGCGGGGTTCGAAAGCGTCGGTGCGGCAAGACTCCCGACGCTAGGTGCGCGGCGGCTACGATGGTCGCCGTCCCGTGCTGAAGCCACGCCTCAAGCCGGCCGCCCATGGCCTCGTCCTGTGCGCGTTCGCCGCGGCGTCGCTGAGCTGCGCCGCGCCGGAGCCCGCGCCGGGATCCGGGGCGCCGGCCGTCGTGGTCGCCCCGGACGCCGTTGCCCGGGACCAGGTCGTCGCCATCGGAAGAGACCTGGAGCTTCGTGGCGAGGCGCGTTCGGACGCGGTCGTCCTGAACGGCGACGCCCTCATCGACGGCGTCGTCCAGGGCGATGTGATCGTGCTGGGAGGCGATGTCGAACTGGGTCCGCTGGCGCGGCTCTTCGGCGACGTCTTCGTGCTGGGTGGCCGGGTGGACGCGGAGTCGGGGGCTGCGGTCGAGGGCCGCACCGTGGCGTACCCGCGGGCGCCGTCTTCGCTGCTTGTCCTGGCGGAAGGGCCGGTCCTCGGCCAGGCCGCGCTGTCCCCGGCGGTGGCGCTGCTGAACCTGGCCCTGCTGCTGGCCTGGCTGCTGGTGACGCTGGTACTGGTGGCCGGTTTCGATCCGGCGTTGACGTCGACGGCGCAGAGCGTGCTCGAACGGCCGTTCCGCAACTTCTTCACCGGCCTGGTGGCGGTGCTCGCCGTGGCCGTGACCTTCGCCGTGCTGACCGCGGCGGCGCCGGCGCTGGTCGGCGCGCCCCTGCTCGCCGTCTGTGGATTGGCGATCCTCGTCTGCAAGCTGTGGGGCACGGTGGCGGTCTTCCTGGCGGTGGGCGCCCGCCTCTTGCCCGATCGCCTGGGCCTGGCCGGCCGCCCGCTGGCCGCCGCCCTGTGTGGGCTTCTGGCCCTGGGCCTCGTCAAGATGACGCCCTGGGCCGGCGGCTGGACGTGGACCGTCGTCACCTGCGTCGGCATCGGCGCCGCGCTGGACAGCCGGCTCGGCCGCCGCGATCGCTGGTTCGTTGGCCTGCGCTAGCCGCGCACGCGCTCGATGATGCGCGCGGAGTCCTTCATGAACTCCATCATCTTCTCCTCGATCGCGCCGCCGCGCTCGTCGAGTCGACGGGCCTGGGCCAGGGTGCCGCGCGCCCCGTCCTCGTCGCCCGATGCGAGGAGCGCCATGCCCAGGCGGGTGAGCGCCGCGGTCGACGGTCCGAGTTCGGTCGACTGGGACAGGAAGTCGATCGCCTCGTCCAGCTCCCGGCGCTTGTAGTGAACCCAGCCCAGGGCCGCCAGGGGGAACTGGCGCAGTTCCTCCGGGGCGTGCTCCAGGGAACGGCGCGCGAAGTCGAGCGCCTGGTCGAGTTCCTCGTCCATCTCCGCCAGGTTGTACGCCATCTCGTAGTAGGCGATGCTCTTCGAGAAGTTGGAGCCGGCCTCGTCGAGCAGCCGCCGGCCCGCGTCGTTCGCGTCCCTGTACTTGCCCTCGCTGCGCAGCGCCTCGATCAGGGTCGCGTAGGCCGTCGCTCGCAGCATCTCGCCCGGGTTCGATGCAAGGACCCGCTCGGTCAGCGGGCGGATCTCCTGGATGCGGTCGAGGCGGAGGCAGGCCAGGGCGTAGGACATCAGCAGAGCCGGGTTCTCCGGGTCGAGCGCGAGCGCCTCGCGGTAGCAGCGGAGCGCTTCCGGCGCGTCGCCGGATCGGATCGCCTGTTCGCCGCGGCTGACCCAGTCCGCCGCGGCGGGGCTGGTGCGGGGCAGGTCGGCGCCGGAGCGCCCGGAGAGGTAGGCCACCATGTCGCGGTAGCGCATGCGCCTGGGGTTCAGTTGCTGGGCCGTGCGGAAGGCGGCGAGAGCCTTGCGGTTCCAGCCCCGGTCCAGGTAGCAGAGACCGAGGAGGTGATGGCACTCCTCGAAAGCGGGATCGGCCTGAACCGCCCGGCTCAGTGACTCGATCGCGCCCTTGAGCCGGCCCATCTCGTAGTGGCAGCGGCCGAGCAGGTAGAGCGCCTGCGGCACGACGTCGATCTCGACCGCGCGCTCCAGGAACGCGGCGGCGGACTTCAACTGCCCGCGGCCGGCGAGCGACGCTCCCAGGCAGAAGTGCGGCAGGAACGCGTCCGGATGCTGGATCACGGCCCGCTCCAGCAGCTCCTGGCCGCGGTGCCCGTCGCCCTGCTGGAGCTGGATGACGCCGGTGTAGACGAGACCCTGGACGTGATCCGGCTTGGTCTCCAGCAGACGGTCGAAGTGTTCCAGAGCGCGTTCCAGTTGGCCTTCCTGGAAGTGCGATTCGCCCAGGAACCTGGCCAGTTCGTGGTTGCGGCGGTCGAGGCCGGCCGCCGCCTCCAGCGCTTTCATCGCGCGGGCCAGGTCCAGCCCGTTCAGCGCGTGTTCCGCTTCCTCCAGGAGCTGCGTGAAGGCGGGACGCCGGCCGCCCTCGTAGAGCCCGAGTACGCTGTCCTTGACCGCCGCGAAACGCTCGCGCTTCTCCAGCACCAGGAACTGGTAGTCCATCTTGGACTCCCAGAGGTCGCTCCATTCGGCGGCGTTGATCACGTCCTGCCGTTCCAGGATGTCGCGCAGGGCCAGCATGCCGGCGTGATGGACGAGGATGCTCTCCTCCTGCCGCTCCATGGCGCTCAGGACCTTCTGCACCGTCTCGCCGGTGCGCTTGAGAACCTCCTCGAGGATCGAGATCCGTTCCAGCAGGTGCTCGTCGAGGGAGAACTCCTCGTCGCCGGCGTCGAGCGTCTCCTCGCCCGAGACGGCGGAGCCGGAGAGCACCATCAGCTTCTGCCGGCAGCGCTGGCAGTACTCCGCGTCGTCCTCGTTCCGCGCGCCGCAGACCTGGCAGTACATCGCGGCGGTGAGCCTAGCGGGTGCGCGGGTCTTCTGACCCGCTGCCGCCGCAGGCGGCGGACAGCGCGCGCCGGCCGCCAGGCCGGCTCGTTCTTGTAATCTCCGCGGCCGGAGAGCGACGATGCGCTGGAGCAACTACTACCTGATGACCGCCCGCGAGGCGCCCCGGGACGCCGAGGTGATCAGCCACCAGTTGATGGCGCGCGCCGGACTCGTGCGGCGGCTCGCCGCGGGGATCTACACGATGCAGCCGGCCGGGTGGAGGACCGCGCGCAAGCTGATGGCGATCGTCCGCCGCGAGATGGAGCGGGCGGGCGCGGTCGAGCTCTCGATGCCGGCGATCCAGCCCGCCGAGCTCTGGGAGGAGTCGGAGCGCTGGTTCAAGTACGGCCCCGAGCTGCTGCGGATGGAGGACCGTCACGGCCGGCGGTTCTGTTTCGGTCCGACCCACGAGGAGGTCATCACCGACCTCGTCCGGCGCGACGTGAAGAGCTACCGGCAGATGCCACTCAACCTGTTCCAGATCCAGACCAAGTTCCGGGACGAGATCCGTCCCCGGTTCGGGCTCATGCGCGGCCGGGAGTTCATCATGAAGGACGCCTACTCCTTCGACGCCACGGAGGAGGGGCTCGACCGGAGCTACCAGGCGATGTACGCCGCGTACTCGCGCATCTTCGAGGCCTGCGGGCTCGAGTACTCCGTGGTCGAGGCGGACCAGGGCACGATCGGCGGTTCCTCGTCGCACGAGTTCATGGTGCTCGCCGACACCGGCGAGAGCGCGGTGGCGAGTTGCGCGGCCTGCGGCTACGGCGCCAACGTCGAGCGGGCGGAGATCGGCGCGCTGCCGTCCCCGGAGCATGGCGGTGGCAACGGCGACGTCCGCCGGGTTTCGACCCCGGGAGCGACGACGGTCGCCGAGGTCGCCGGGATGCTCGAGGTCGACCGGGCCCTCGTGGTCAAGACGCTGATCTACGAGACGGACGACGGGCTGGCGGCGGTCGCGATCCGCGGGGACCGCGAGGTGAACGAGGTCAAGCTGCTGAACGTGCTGGGCGGCCTCGGGCTGCGGCTCGCTTCGGCCGAGCAGGTGGCGGCGGCGACGGGCGGTCCGCTCGGCTTCTCGGGTCCGGTCGGCCTTTCGCCCGAGGTGCGACTCGTGGTCGACGAGTCGGCGCGCGCTCTCACCGGTTTCGTCTGCGGCGCCAACGCCGGCGACGAGCACCTCGTCTCCGTGCGCTGGGACCGGGACGTGGCGAGCGCGCGTCCGCTCGAACGGGTCGACGTGATGACCGCCGAGGCCGCCGATCCCTGCCCGCGCTGCAGCGCCGGCGTACTCCGCATCTCGCGGGGCATCGAGGTCGGCCACATCTTCAAGCTGGGCACCGCCTACTCCGAGAAGATGAACTGCACCTTCACCGACGAGCAGGGGAAACTCCGGCCGGCGGAGATGGGCTGCTACGGCCTCGGTGTCGGCCGCACGGCGGCGGCGGCGATCGAGCAGGGGCACGACGACGACGGCATCGTCTGGCCCGCGCCGCTCGCGCCCTTCACGGTCGTGCTCAGCTCGCTCGACCCCGGCGACGAAGCCGTGCGCTCGGCGGCGGACGGTCTCTACGAGGAACTCGAAGCGGCGCTCGCCCCGGGCGGCTTCGATGTCCTCTACGACGACCGCCGGGAGCGGCCGGGCGTCAAGTTCAAGGACGCCGATCTGGTCGGTTTCCCGGTGCGGGTGGTCGTCGGCGCCCGCTCGCTTCGGGCCGGCGGCGCGGAGGTGTCGAACCGGCTGGACGGCGAGCGCGAGGTCGTGCCGCTCGCTGAGGTGTCGAAGGCCGTTCTCGGCCGGCTGAACGCCTAGTCCTCTTCCTCCTCCGGCTCGGGCAGCACCCACAGCCGCAGAGACACGATCCGGTTCCCCTCGACCTCCACCACCTCCAGCCGCAGCCGGCCGACCTCGACGGTGTCCCCGCTCTCGGCGGTCCGGCCGAGTTCGGACAGGGCGATGCCGGCGACGGTGTCTTCCTCCCGCTCATCGGAGATGTCCATGCCGAGTTCGTCCTCGAGGTCGTCGAGCAGCATGCCGCCGAGGACCTTGTAGCCGCCGTCGTCGAGGCGGACGAACTCCGGCGCCTCGGCGTCGAACTCATCCTGAATCTCGCCGACGATCTCCTCCAGCACGTTCTCGAGGGTGACGATGCCGGCCACGCCGCCGAACTCGTCGACCACCGCGGCCATGTGGATCTGCTCGCGGCGCATGCGGGCCATCAACTGGTCGAGCGGCAGGGTTTCGGGCACCGCGAACGTCTCGCGGGCGATGTCGCGGAGCGACTCCGGCGGTTCCTCGGCGATGAAGAGGTCCTTGATGTGGACCAGGCCGACGAGCTGGTCCAGATCGCCCTCGCAGAGCGGGAAGCGGGTGTGGCCGCTCTGGCGGGCGCGGTCGAGGTTGGCGTCCATCGGCGCCGCGGCGTCGAGGTAGACGACCTCGGTGCGGGGAACCATCACCTGGCGGGCGTTGCGGTCGGAGAGCTCGAACACGTTGTCGAGCAGCTCGCGCTTGGGCTCTGAGAGTTCGGTCTCCTGCTCGGAGGCGAGGAGACTCCGGATCTCCTCCTCGCTGTGGGCGAGTTCGCCGTGCCGGAGAGGTTCGATGCCGAACAGGCGCAGGAAGGCGTTCGCCATCTGGTTCAGGATCCAGATGCCGGGGTAGGTCACCTGGTAGAAGAACCACAGCGGCGCCGCCACCCACAGGCTGGTCGGTTCGGGCCGGCGGATGGCGAGCGACTTGGGCGCCAGTTCGCCGAGCACGATGTGGAACATGCTGATGATGGCGAAGGAGACCATCAGGCTGATCGAGTGGGCGGCCTCGGCCGGCAGGCTGGGCACCAGGTCGAAGAGCGGCTGCAGCAGGCGGTTGACCGCGGGTTCGCCGACGATGCCGAGGCCGATGCTGGCGAGGGTGATGCCGAGTTGAGTGGCCGACAGGTAGGCGTCGAGCTGATCGATCATGCGCTGCGCCAGACGGCCCCGCAGCGTGTCCTGGTGGGGCGCCACCTGGGTCGGCCGGACCTTGACCAGGGCGAACTCGGCGGCGACGAAGAAGCCGTTCAGACCGACCAGGAACAGGGCCAGGGCCAGGCTCCAGCCCAGCGGCAGGTCGAGATTCACGGGCGGCCCGGTGGCCGCGACGACCGGCGGGATCACGCGCGGGCCGGGAGGGGCGTCGTCGTCAGCGGGAGACGGGACCCGCGGTCACAGGCGCGCTGGTCGGGGTCCGGGTCGTCCAGACTGGAGTCGGATGGCGAAGGATCCGGAGCTTCGTCGTTCACGCCGGCTTAGCGTAGCAGGGAAGGGCGGGTTCTAGTGTTCGTGCCACGGCTCGGGCTCGCTCTGACGCCGGACGTGGAGGCCGGCGGCGGCGATCGCCTCCATCAGCTCCTCGACGTGCTCCGGGCCGCGGGTTTCGAGTCGCAGCTCGATGTGCACCTCGTTCAGCCCGAGGGCCGTGAAGGCCCGCTCGTGATGGGTCTCCAGGACGTTGGCGCCCGCTTCGCCGACCAGGTTGAGCAGCGCGGCCAGGGCGCCCGGGCGGTCCTTGACGCAGACGTCGAGCCTGACCAGGCGGCCGTCCTTCGTCAGGCCGCGGTCGATGATGCGGCTGAGCAGGGTGACGTCGATGTTGCCGCCGGTCAGGACCATCGCGGTCCGGCGGCCTTTCGCCTGGGGTATGTGGTCGTTGACGACCGCGGCCAGCACCGAGGCCCCGGCGCCCTCGACCACCGCCTTCTCCCGCTCGAGCAGCAGGAGGACGGCGTTCGCGATCTCTTCCTCGTCCACCGTCACGATGTCGTCGACCAGTTCCTGAACCAGTCCCATCGTCAGCTCGCCGGGTCGCTTGACCGCGATGCCTTCGGCGATCGTGTGGCGGCGCTCCACCGTCACCGGGCGGCCGGCGGCGAGGCTCGCCCGCATCGACGGGACGGCTTCCGCCTGCACGCCGATGATCCGGGTCTGCGGCCGGTGCGCCTTGTAGGCGGCGGCGATCCCGGCGATCACCCCGCCGCCGCCGATCGGCACGACGACGACTTCGAGATCGGGTTCCTGGGTCATCAGTTCGAAACCGATCGTGCCCTGGCCGGCGACGATCTGGGCGTCGTCGAACGGATGGACGTAGGTCCACCCGTGCTCGGCTTCGAGCTCCCGGGCGTGGGCGGTCGCGTCGTCGAACGTCTCGCCGGCGAGCCGGACATCGGCGCCGAAGTTGCGGGTGTTGGCCACCTTGATCAGGGGCGTGGGCAGCGGCATGACGACGGTCGCCTCGAGGCCGAGGCGGTTCGCGTGGTAGGCCACTGCCTGCCCGTGGTTGCCGGCCGAGGCCGTGATCAGACCGCGGCTCCGCTCCTCCTCCGAGAGGGTGAGGATGCGGTTGAGCGCACCGCGCTCCTTGAAGGAGCCGGTCATCTGCAGGTTCTCGAGCTTGAAGTAGGCGCCGATGCCGCAGAGCCGGGAGAAGTACTCCGAGCGGGCGCAGGGACTCTCGTAGACCGCGCCGGCGATCCGCCGCCGCGCCTGCTCGATCAGCTCGGCCATGTGAAGAGCGTCGGTCACGGCACGATTCTGCAACAAGCGTCCGGCTGCGCCGTCTTCCCGCGGTTCATGCTCGCGTGCCTCGCGTTGACAGGGCAAGTCCCCCCTTTGTACCGTTGCGCCTTCTCGCGGTTGGCCTTGCCGGCATTCTCGGCCTCGAGATACAGGCCCGTAGCTCAGTTGGTTAGAGCGCTACGTTGACATCGTAGAGGTCAGCGGTTCGAGTCCGCTCGGGCCTACCAGGGTTCGAGCTTGCTCGAACTGCACCAGGGTTCGAGTCCGCTCGAACCGCCGTTTGGGTTCGAGTCCGCTCGAACTTCACCAGGGTTCGAGCTTGCTCGAACCGCAGTTGGGTTCGAGCTTGCTCGAACTTCCGCAGACATGGGCCGTTCGGTCTGTGGCTCAGGCGCTTAGCTCAGTTGGTTAGAGCGCTACCTTCACACGGTAGAGGTCAGCGGTTCGAGTCCGCTAGCGCCTACCATCGCGGTGACGGGCCGCGCGGGCCCGGCCGTGTCCCAGACGAACCTGCTCTTCAAAGACCCTTCTCGACCGATGCTCGACCTGACGTTGCCTGACGGATCGGTGCGCAGCGTCCCGCCCGGGACGACGGCGCTGGACGTGGCGCGTTCGATCGGCCCAGGTCTGGCGAAGGCGGCGGTGGGCGCCGAACTCGACGGCCGCCTCGTCGACCTGCGGACGCCGATCGAGGCGTCCGGTCCGTTCCGGCTGTTCACGTCGAGGGACGAGGAGGCCGGGATCTTCCTGCGCCACACGGCGGAGCATGTGCTGGCGGACGCGGTGCAGAGGCTCTGGCCCGGCACCCAGATCGACGTTGGCCGCCGCGATCACACCGAGAAGTACCAGTACGACTTCCGTTTCCCGCGGGCCTTCGTGCCGGAGGATCTCGAGGCGATCGAGGCGAAGATGGGGGAGATCCTCGCCGAGAAGCACGACGTGGAGCGGGTCGAGATCGAACGCGAAGAGGCACGGGAGCTGTTCGCCGGCATGGGCGAGGAGCTGAAGCTGGAGCGCCTGGACGACATCCCGGAGGGCGAGCCGATCACCGTCTTCCGGCACGGCGACTTCGTCGACCTCTGCCGCGGCCCCCACGCGCAGCGCGTGGACCAGGTCGGCGCGGTCAAGCTGCTCGAGAGTTCGGGCGTGTTCCACCGCGGCGACGAGAGCCGCGAGCAGTTGCAGCGCATCTACGGAACCGCGTTCACGAGCCGGGACGCGCTGGACGGCTACCTCGCCGACCTGGAACTCCGCCGGGCCCGCGACCACCGCCGCCTGGGCCCGGAACTCGATCTGTTCAGCTTCAACCAGAGCGCGCCCGGCAGTCCGTTCTTCCATCCCCGCGGGACGGTGATCTACAACCTGCTGGTCGACTACGTGCAGGGACTCAACCGGCGCGACGGCTTCGAGGAGGTGCGCACCCCGCAGATTCTCGACGTCGACCTCTGGCATCGCTCCGGGCACTGGGACAACTACCGGGAGCACATGTTCCTCACCGAGGTCGACGAGCGGCAGTACGCGGTCAAGCCGATGAACTGCCCCACTCACTGCCTGATCTACCGGACCGATCTCCGCTCCTATCGGGACCTGCCGATCCGCTACGCCGACTTCGGCCGGCTCCATCGCTACGAACGGTCCGGCGTGATCACCGGCCTCACCAGGGTGCGCACGTTCTGCCAGGACGACGCCCACACCTTCTGCACCGACGAGCAGGTCGAAGCGGAAGTGCTGCTGCCGGTGTCGACGATCCTGGAGATCTACCGGACGTTCGGCTTCGACGGCATCCAGATCGAGGTCTCCACCCGGCCGGAGAAGTCGATCGGCAGCGACGAGCTCTGGGAGCGCGCCGAGAACGCGCTGATGGGGGCGCTCAGGAGCCGCGGCCTCGAGTTCCAGATCAACGAGGGCGACGGCGCCTTCTACGGCCCGAAGATCGACTTCCAGATCCTCGACGCGCTCGGCCGGAGCTGGCAACTGGGGACCGTGCAACTGGACTACCAGATGCCCGAGCGGCTGGACCTCGAGTACACCGCCAGCGACGGCGGGACCCGGCGGCCGGTCATGCTGCATCGAGCGATGCTGGGCTCGGTCGAACGCTTCCTCGGCATCCTGATCGAACACACCGGCGGCGCCTTCCCGGTCTGGCTCGCCCCGGTGCAGGCGGTCGTCCTGCCCGTCTCCGATCGCTTCATGGACTACGGCCGCGAGGTCGCCCGCAGGCTCTCCGACGCCGGCGTCCGCGTCGAACTCGACGAACGCAGCGAGAAGCTCGGCTACAAGATCCGCGACGCCCAGACGAAGAAGGTCCCTTACATGCTCGTCATCGGCGGCCGCGAAGAGGAAGCCGGCACCGTCTCGCTGCGGCTGCGCGAAGCCCCCGAGGGCGGCTCAGCCGATCAGGGCGCGGTCACGATCGACGAGCTTGCGGCCCGTGTCGCGGACCGGACGGCCTCCAAGTCGCTGGATCTGTGAAGCTCAGGCTCGGACGGAGGACACGATGCTTGCGTCGGCGACTCCGCCGAAGTATCCGCGGACGCCATACCTGCCCTTCTCACCGACTATCGCCAGTGATAGCCGGCGCCTTGCGGATCCCTCCCGCTTCGTAGGCGAAAGGGTCGTTGTCACAGAGAAGTTGGACGGAAGTTGCACGGTGCTTCATCGAGGTGCCGCCTACGCTCGCAGCGTCAGCGCACCCTCGGCCGCCAAGTGGATGGCGATGGTGAAGAAGCACCATGCCTGGAAGGTCACCGAGCCCAGTGTCTTCCTCTACGGTGAGGACATCTACGGCGTCCACAGCATCGAGTACGAGCCGGTACCGGAGGACCGGACGTTCTACGCCTTCGCTCTCCGGGACGACCACGATCGCTTCGCGTCCTTCGGCGCTCTTGTCGACTACGCGCGACAGCACGAGATTCCGGTGGTGCCGGTGCTCTTCGATGGGGTCTTCGAGTCTGAAAACACGCTCCGCCGTTTCGTTGACGCGGCCCATGCGGAACCCTCGGCCCTGGGCGGCGAGAGGGAAGGCGTGGTCCTCAGACTGGCGGCCTCGTTTCCCGCATCCGAGTTCTGCCGCTCCGTCTGCAAGAGTGTCCGCGCAGGTCACGTTCAGACCGATCAGCACTGGACGCGGAACTGGAGGGCCTGTCGAATAGCGCGGGCCGGGTGAGGATCTCTAGGCGCGGCGGCTGTCGAGCCGCTTCGCGGCGCGTTCTCCTGGCCGCCTTCGGCGGCAGCGGGTCAGAAGACCCGCGGACCCAGAGCTGCGTTTTCTTCAGGGCGAGATGCCGTGCTACATCGTGGCTCACTCAGTTTTCCCGCATTCGGATGGGAAACCCCGCGGGTTGTCACGCGGCCAGACGTCGTTCAGCCTTCGCCGGGGCCGGAGGGGAGGGTCCCAGCGGACTGGAGGCGAGCGACGCCCGGGGTCTTCCATTGATCGAGGGCCATGTGGAGCGAAGCCGACCGGAGCGAGCGCCCACATCCCCATCACCAGGCGAGCGCGAGCGGCCGATGGGACCCTCCCCTCCGGCTCCGGCGAAGGCGGCCGCCGTGCTCGTGCGCCACTAGCCCGGAGCCGCGTTTCGGGCTAGTATGCGCCGTTCGGCGGCTCCTCCGAGCCCCACAGGAGGCTCTGGAAATGCCCAAGCAGAAAACGCACCGTGGAGCGGCCAAGCGCTTCAAGCTCACCGCCAAGGGCAAGGTGAAGCGCAGGCACTCGATGATGAACCATATGCAGACGAAGAAGGCGCAGGGCCGGAAGCGGAAGCTGCGGAAGCAGGCCGACGTTGAGGGAGCTTTCGCCAAGGCGATCAGGGGGATGATCGACTAGGGCTTGCGCTGGAGCTTCCGGCGGAGCGGGGCCGACCCGTCCGTCCGGGACTCAAGGGGGGCATGGACGATGGCACGAGTGAAACGGGGCAGCCGGCGAGCCCGGCGCCGGAAGAAGATTCTCAAACAGGCGAAGGGCTACTACGGCGTCAAGTCGAAGGGCCACCGGATAGCCAAGCAGGCGGTCGACCGGTCGCTGGCCTACTCCTATCGCGACCGGCGGCAGCGGAAGCGCGAGTTCCGGAGCCTCTGGATCGTTCGGATCAACGCCGCCGCGCGTTTGAACGGGCTGTCCTACAGCCGGTTGATGTCGGGGCTCAAGCTTGCCGGCATCGAGTTGAACCGGAAGATGCTCGCGGACCTGGCGGTGCGGGATGCCGAAGGGTTCGCCGCCGTCGCGACGGCGGCGCGGGGAGCGCTTGACGCCGGCGCCGGTTCTACCTCGTCGGTCTGATGCCTGAAGGGGCGATGGACGCGGTCGCGCGGCTCGAGGCGGCGATTCAGCGCGCCACGGAGGCGCTGGCCGCCGAGCGCGAGCGGACGCGGGAGTTGACCGCCGAACTCGAAGCGGCCGAGAAGCGTGCCGCGGCGGAGCGTGTCGAGGTCGGTCAACGGGTAGAGGCACTGGCCGAGGGGCTCGAGGAGCTGCTGGCGGACGGCGATTCCTGACGCTCCGGGCTGCTATAGTGCTTGCCCACGAGAGGTGTCGAGAAATGGCCGAAGGTGAACGCCAGGAAGAGGTTGCGGCTACTGTCGCGGTCGAGATTTTCGGCGTTCCCTACTCCCTCCGCGAGGATGGAGCGGTGGATGCGGACCGCCTTCGCGAACTCGCGGAGAAGGTCGATCGCAAGATGCGGGAGGTCGCTGACCAGGCGCCGAACCTGGAGCCGGGTCAGATCGCCGTCCTCGCCGCGTTGAATCTCGCCAACGAGGCCAACGGCGGCGGAGAAGCGGACGGCGGGCGTTACCAGGAACTGGTGGAGCGCGTCTCGATCCTGACCTCCGACCTGGAAGCCGCTCTCGACGCCTGACTGTTGCTGAAAGGAACTTTGACCTTGCATCCCCTGCGCGGTTCGTGATGAAAGCCGTGGTTGGAACCATCGCTCTTGTTAAGGGAGTCCTTCAACTGCTCGCCCGTGCCAGCCCCGCTCGAACGGGGACGCTAACGGCGGGTGGCGCGGACACCCACCTGGTCCCGCTCTGGTTCTGTGTCGGGGCGCGTTCACACGGCCCCGCGGGGGATGCCTTTCTGCCCGGATCGAGGGCCGATGACCGAAACCACACTCATTGCCGCGGGCGCCGCACTGGTGACGCTGGCGGCTGCCTGGCTGTTTTGGAGCCTTGCCGGACGGCGTAGCGCGGCGAAGTTGATCGAAGAGGCGAGGCGCCAGGCCAGGGGCCTCGTCGAAGAGACCGAGCGCGACTGCGCGGCCAAGCGTCGCGAACAGGAGCTGGCGGCGAAGGAGGAGTTGCTGACGCTCCGCTCGGAGTTCGAGCGATCGACGGTTGAGCAGCGCCGGGCGATGGAGGAGCAGGAGCGGAAGCTCGGCGAACGCCGCGTGCGCTCGCGTGAGAAGGCGGCCGCGCTCGAGACGCTCGAGCAGGAACTGAACGGACGGCAGCGGACGCTGGGGGAGGCGGAGAGCCGGCTCGAGGTCGAGCGCGGCGAGGTCGGAGAACGGCTGGCGGAGGTTCGCCGGCAACTGGAACGCGTGTCCGGCCTGACCGTGCAGCAGGCGCGCGAGGAGTTGAGCCACAGCCTCGAACACGAGGTGCGCATGGAGTCGGCGCACATGGCCAAGCGGATCGAGGACGAGGCGCGGGAGTCGGCCCAGCGCGAGGCCCAGCGGATCATCAGCCTCGCCGTCGAACGTTCCGCGTCCGACTACGTCTCGGAGACGACGGTCTCGGTCGTCATGCTGCCGAACGACGAGATGAAGGGGCGGATCATCGGCCGCGAGGGGAGGAACATCCGGGCCCTGGAACTGACCACCGGCGTCGACCTGATCGTGGACGACACGCCGGAGGCGGTCATTCTCTCCGGCTTCGACCCGTTCCGGCGGGAGATCGCCCGCGTCACCCTGGAACGGCTTATCGCCGACGGCCGCATCCACCCGGCCCGCATCGAGGAGGTGGCGGCGAAGGTCAAGTCGGAGTTCGAGGACCGGGTGCAGCGCGAGGGCAGCGAGGCCCTGCTGGAGCTGAACCTGTCCGGTCTTCACCCCGAACTGATCACGCTGCTGGGCCGGCTCCGCTTCCGCACGTCCTACGGCCAGAACGTCCTGCAGCACAGCAAGGAAGTCGCGTTTCTGGCGGGAACGATGGCGGGCGAGTTGAAGGCCGACGTCCATGTCGCCAAGCGCGCCGGCCTGGTGCACGACATCGGCAAGGCGGTGGACCGGGAAATGGACGGCACGCACCTGGAGATCGGCATCGACCTGCTCCGTCGCTACGGCGAGAGCGAGGAGGTGGTGCATGCGATGGCCTGTCACCACGGCGACTACGATCCGGAAACGGTCGAGGCGGTTCTCGTCACCGCCGCCGACGCGGTTTCCGCGGCCCGTCCCGGCGCTCGCCGGGAGGTCCTCGAGAACTACGTGAATCGTCTCAAGAAGCTGGAGGACCTGGCGTCGAAGTTCAAGGGCGTCCAGAAGAGCTACGCGATCCAGGCCGGCCGGGAAGTGCGGGTCATCGTCGACTGCAAGGAGATCAGCGACGAGCAGGCGGTGTGGCTGAGCCGCGACGTGGCGCGCAAGATCGAGAGCGAACTCACGTATCCGGGTCAGATCAAGGTCACCGTGATCCGGGAGTCGCGGTCGATCGAGTACGCGCGCTGAGGGAGTCCGGATGGCCCGTTTCCTTTTCGTCGGCGATGTGGTCGGCAAGCCCGGACGGCGAGCGCTGTCGCGGCTGCTGACTGAGTTGATCGACCGCCACCGGGTCGACGCGACCGTTGTCAATGTCGAGAACGCGGCCGGCGGCAGCGGCGTGACGCCCGGGGTGCTGAAGGAACTCTCGGCACTTCCGATCGACTGCATGACGACGGGCAATCACGCCTGGGCGAAGAAGGAAGGCGTGCCGTTCTACGACCGGATGCCGAACCTGCTGAGGCCCGCGAACTACCCTGAGGGGAATCCCGGGGGCGGCGTCTTCGTCGGCGAGCTGCCGATCGGGACTCCGTACGCGGTGGTCAACCTGGAGGGCCAGACCTTCATGAAGCCGCTGCCCTCGCCGTTCGCTGCCGCCGACTCCATCCTGGCCGGTCTCGACCCGGCGATCCGGATCGTCCTGGTCGACTTCCACGCCGAGGCGACGAGCGAGAAGCAGGCGTTCGCCTACCACCTGGACGGCAGGGTGACGGCGGTGCTCGGCACCCACACCCATGTGCCGACCGCCGACGCCCGCGTGCTGCCGCAGGGCACTGCGCTGGTGACGGACGTCGGCATGACCGGCCCCTACGACTCGGTGATCGGCGTGCGCGCCGACCGGGCTCTCAAGCGCTTTCTCCTGAACACGCCGTCCGGCTTCGAGGTCGCCAAACGGGATGTCCGGCTGGCGGCCGCCCTGGTCGACGCGGACGAGGCGACGGGCCGGGCCACCAGGATCGAGTCCCTCCTGCTCCCGGTCGATTGACGCGGCGGCAGGGCCCCGCTACTTGGCGGTTCCGGGCTCGAGTTCGGTCAGGCCCCGCCAGGTGCTCTTGCTGTCGTCGAAGGACGGCAGCGGCGGCTCGATGCCGCGCTTCTGGTTCACCTGCCAGGACCAGACGTAGGACCACTTGAGGTAGGTGCCGTAGGCCTGGAGCAGGCAGAACACGAGGCCGCGCATGCCGTCGAGCACGCCGAACTGCAGGCCGTACGTGCGCAGGAAGCGCCACAGGGAGCGCCCCAGGACTTCGGCGGCGCCGGACCGGCGGCCGTCGCGCCAGAGCTGGGCGGCTCCCCACCAGCTGTAGCGCTGAATCCTCCGGGAGTAGGAAAGCAGGTCGTCGACCATGAAGTGGTCCATGGGGCGGCGGAGCACCGGCGCCGGCGTCCGGGTCAGCATGTCCGCGTGAACGCGGCGGTTCGGGTACCGGCCCGCGTCGCGGCGCAGCAGCCGGACGACGCGGTCGTGCTGCCAGCCCGAGAACCGGATCACCTTGCCCAGGAAGAACACGCGGCGCTTGATCGTGTAGGCGTCGTGGGCCGGCTCTCCGTCGCGGAACAGCGCCGTGATCTCCGCCCGGAGTTCGGCGGTGCAGCGTTCGTCGGCGTCGAGAATCAGCACCCACTCGTTCTGGGTCTGGTCCATGGCCCAGTTCTTCTGCGACGCGGAACCGTAGTAGGTGCGCTGGACGAAGCGGGCGCGCTCGCAGCCGCGGACGATCTCGGGAGTGCGGTCGGTGGAAAACGAGTCGACGACCAGCACTTCATCGCACCAGTCGAGGGACGCCAGGCAGTCGGCGATGTGCCGTTCCTCGTTGTAGGTGGTCACCAGGGCCGAAATCGGCGGCCGCCCTCCGTCTTCCGGCGTTCCGTCCACGCGCGCATTGTATGCGGAGGGTAGGCTACGCGGCCGTGCGCTACCCCGGTCCGCGCAACGTAGCGCCTGGTCTGCCGTTTGCCTGGCTGCCGTTGTTGGCGTTGCTGGGGAGCCTGGCCGCCCCGCCCGCCTTCGCCTGCAACGCGGACGCGGAGCACGCCGGACCCAGCCGCGCGGACGAGGCGGGTCTGAGAGTCAGTACCGGAGTGACCGATTTCGGCCGGGGCCACGAGACCGTCGAGGTCGGCCTCGAGCACCGCTTCGCCACTGACTGGTGCCTGGGGCTGGGTCCACATGTGGGCGCTTTCGTGACCCTCGACGAGTCGTTCTTCCTCTACGCGGGCACCGACCAGCGGATCAACCTCGGACGTTTCTGGTTCATCGACACCGGCACCTCCGTGGGTTTCTACGAGAAGGGGGACGGCAAGGACATCGGCGGCGAGTTCGAGTTTCGCACCGGGATCGCGGTCGGACGGCGGTTGCGGGACGGGTCGCGCCTGAGCTTCGGCTTCTTCCATATGTCCAACTCGTCCTACTATCGTCGCAACCCGGGAATGAACTCCCTCCTTCTTCGCTGGTCGAGGTAGCGCGCAAAGTGGCCGTGGATCCGGAACTGCTCGAACTTCTGGTGTGCCCCAGGTCGAAGGGGGCGCTTCAGGTCGTCCCGCTGCCGGCCGCTGTATGCGGGCGGCTTGTCGCCCGCTACCGGGAGCACTTCGGCGAGGAAGAGCCCGAGGTTTCCGAGGGGCTCTGGTGCCGGGAATCCGGTCTCGTCTATCCGATCGTGAGCGACGTGCCCGTGATGCTGGTGGCCGAGGCTCTGCCGGCGCCCGAGGTGCTGCCGGAAGCGGCCGAAGACGGCGGGCAGGCGCCCGGCGCGTGAGCGACTTCCCCTCCTTCCTCTCCGCCCTCAGACCGGAGGTCGACGAGGCGCTGGACCGCCTGTTGCCGGACGCGGGAAGCGAGCCGGCGGAACTTCACGAGGCGATGCGGTACAGCGTGTTCGCGGGCGGGAAGCGGGTCCGGCCGGCCCTGGTCGTCCTGGCCGGCGAAGCCTGGGGAGGCGCGCGCGAGGATCTGCTGACGGGCGGCGCGGCCCTGGAGATGGTCCACACCTTCAGCCTGATCCATGACGATCTGCCGGCCCTGGACGACGACGACCTGCGGCGGGGGAGGCCGACCCTCCACCGCGCGCGGGGGGAGGCGATGGCGGTGCTCGCCGGCGACGCGCTGCTGAACCGGGCCTACGAGGTCCTTGGCCGGGAACCGGCCTCGGCGCCGCCCGAACGGCGGCTGGAGGCGGTGCGGTTGGTCGCGGACGCCGTCGGCACGGCGGGGATGATCGGCGGTCAGGTCTTCGATCTCCGGCACGAGGGTGACCTGGACGGCGACGCCGCGGAACGACCCGCGCACCCGGCCGTTGCCTCGCTGGAACGGATTCACCGTCTCAAGACGGGGGCCCTGATCGAGGCGAGTACGCGGCTTGGCGGCGTCTACGCGGGCGCGGGGCCCGAAGGGATCGAGCAGCTCGGCCGGATCGGCGCCGAGCTGGGCCTCCTGTTTCAGATCGGCGACGACATCCTGGACGAGGTCGGCAGCTCCGAAGAACTCGGCAAGACGCCCGGCAAGGACCGGCAGGCCGGGAAGCTGACGTATCCGGGCCTGTTCGGCCTCGAGGGCAGCCGGAAGAAGGCGCTGCAGGCGGCGGACCGCTGCCTGGCGCTGATCGAGGGGCTGCCCTCCCGCGGCGACCTGTTCAGGGCCCTGGTCGCCTTTCTGGTTCACCGCGGCTCGTGAGGCGGCGCCTCGATCAGTTGCTGGTCGAGCGCGGGCTGTTCGCCAGCCGGGAACAGGCGAAGCGGGCCGTGATGGCGGGCTGGGTCCGGGTCGACGGGGAGCGCAGGGACAAGCCGGGGACGGCGGTGTCCGGCGCCGCCGCCGTCGAGGTCCGGGGCCGCGCTGAACCCTACGTGTCACGGGGCGGCCGCAAGCTCGAGCAGGCGCTGGACGCGTTCGACGTGGACCCGGCGGGCGCCGTCTGTCTCGATGTCGGCGCCTCGACCGGGGGCTTCACGGACTGCCTGCTGGCGCATGGAGCGGCACGGGTCTACGCCGTGGACGTGGGCTACGGCCAGCTCGACGCGGGTCTGCGCAGCGATCCCCGCGTGGTCGTCATGGAGCGGATCAATGCCCGCCACCTGCCGGCGGACGCCCTGCCCGAGACCTGCCGGATCGCCACCGTCGACGTCTCCTTCATCTCGGTCGTCAAGGTGGCGCCGGCGCTGCTTCCGCACCTCGCCGCGGGGGCCGACCTGCTGGTCCTGATCAAGCCCCAGTTCGAGGTGGGCAGGGACCAGGTCGGCAAGGGCGGCGTCGTGCGGGACGACGAACTGCGGCGGGACGTCGCCGCCCGGCGGATCGCCGAACTGGGCGCGCTGGGGCTCGAGTTCAGAGCCTCGGTAGACTGCGACCTCCGGGGACCGGCAGGCAACCGCGAGATCTTCGCCCACTTCAGGACATGAGATCGTGACCAGGATCCAGGAAGTCGCGGTCGTTGCCAAGCCGGACAGCGGGCGGGCGGCCGCCACCGCCGCCGATGTGGAGAGCTGGCTTCGCGAGCGCGGCACGGTCATAGGCGACGTCGACGCAAAGGACCTGGGGCTGATCGTCGTCCTCGGCGGCGACGGCACGCTGCTCTCGGTCGCGCGCAGCCGGCCCGGCGTGCCGATCGTGGGCGTCAACCTCGGCAGCCTCGGCTACCTGGCCGAGATCGGTCTCGACCGGCTGTACGCGAACCTGGGGGCGATTCTCGAGGGGCGGTTCGAGGTCGAAGAGAGACTGCTCCTGGACGTCGAATTGCGGCACGCGGCGGGCGGCATGGAGCGCTACCGCGCGCTCAACGACGCGGTCGTGCACAAGAGCGCCCTGGCGCGGATGATCGACCTGGCGGTCGAGATCGACGGCGAGCCGGTGGCTCGCTACCGGGCGGACGGCCTGATCGTCTCGACGCCGACCGGATCGACGGCGTACAGCCTGTCGGCCGGCGGGCCGATCCTCTACCCGACGCTGCCGGTCGCGCTGCTGACGCCGATTTCGCCCCACACCCTGTCGATGCGGCCGATCGTGGTGCCCGAGCGGAGCACGATCGCGATGATCCTGGGCAGCCTGGACGGGGAGGTCTACCTCACGCTGGACGGCCAGGAGGGGGCCCGGCTCCATGGCGGCGACCGGGTGGTCGTGACCGCCTCCGAGTCGAAGGCGCTGCTCGCCAGGGTCGACGGCCAGACCCACTACGACGCCCTGCGCAGCAAGCTCCGCTGGGGCGAATAGAATCGGCGTCATGACGAAACACAGCCAGGAACGGGAGCCGTCCCTCTTCACGCCGATCGAGGAAGCGATCGAGGTCTTCCGCGACGGCGGACAGGTGATCATCGTGGACGACGAGGATCGGGAGAACGAGGGCGATCTGGCGATCGCGGCCGAGAAGGTGACCGCCGACGCGATCAACTTCATGGCGACTCACGGCCGTGGCCTGATCTGTCTGGCGATGACCGAGGACCGCTGCGACGAACTCGACCTGCCGCTGATGGTCCGGGACAACACGGCGCCCTTCGAGACCGCGTTCACGGTGTCCATCGAGGCCCGCGGCAAGGTCACGACCGGCATCTCCGCGGCCGACCGGGCGGCGACGATCGCCACCGCGATCGACCCCGCCACCCAGCCGCGGGACCTGTTGCGGCCGGGTCATGTCTTCCCGCTTCGCGCCAAGCGTGGCGGCGTGCTGAAGCGAGCGGGGCAGACGGAGGCTTCGGTCGACCTGGCTTCGCTGGCGGGGCTGGCGCCGGCGGGCGTGATCTGCGAGATCATGAATGAGGACGGGACGATGGCCCGCGTGCCGGACCTCGTCGAGTACAGCCGCCTGCACAAGCTGCCGATGATCACGGTGTCGGACCTGATCCGTTACCGGCTGAAGCACGAGAGCCTGGTCAGGCTGATCGCCTCCCCGACCATGCCGACGGGCTACGGTCCGATGAAGGCTTTCGCCTACCACGCCGAACTCACCGGCGAGGAGCATGTCGCTCTGGTCATGGGCGACCCGAAGCCGGACAAGGACATCCTGGTGCGCGTCCACAGCCAGTGCCTGACGGGCGACGTCTTCCAGTCCGAGCGCTGCGACTGTGGCCTCCAGCTGCACCATGCCCTCGCCACGATCGCCGAGGAAGGAGAGGGCGTCGTGCTCTACCTGCTGCAGGAGGGGCGGGGCATCGGCCTGTTCAACAAGCTGCGCGCCTACGATCTGCAGGACGAGGGGCACGACACCGTCGAGGCGAACCACAAGCTCGGGTTCAAGGCCGACCTCCGCAACTACGGCATCGGAGCGCAGATTCTCCGCGACATCGGCGTTCGCCGGATGCGGCTGATGACGAACAACCCGCACAAGTACATCGCCCTCTCCGGCTACGGCCTGGAGATCGTCGAACGCGTGCCGATCGAGATCGAGGCGACCGAATCGAACCGCGACTATCTCCGGGTCAAGCGGGACAAGATGGGCCACCTGCTGAAGCTGGTTTGAGCGGGGACACCGCCGCGCGGCGGGCTCTCATCACCGGCGTGACCGGTCAGGACGGTTCCTATCTCGCAGAGCAGTTGCTCGAGGAGGGCTGGGACGTCTGGGGGCTGGTGCGGCCGGTGGCGCGGAGCGGCGGCACCGAGCGGATCGACCACCTGCTGGACGGCCGCGGCGGCTCGGGACGGCGGCTCCGCCTGATCGCCGGCGATCTCACGGACGCCTCGTCCCTGCACCGCGCCGTCGCCGAAGTGCGGCCCCGCGAGATCTACAACCTCGGCGCGCAATCGCACGTCCAGGTCTCCTTCGAGTTGCCGGGGGCGACCAGCGAGGTCACCGGTCTGGGCGTCCTGCACCTGCTCGAAGCGGCCCGGCGGCAGGCGCCGGAGGCGCGCTTCTACCAGGCGTCCTCGTCCGAGATCTTCGGCCTGGTGGAGGAGTCGCCGCAACGCGAGACGACGCGCTTCTACCCGCGCAGTCCGTACGCGGCGGCGAAGGCCTACGGTTTCCACATCACCCGGAACTACCGCGAGGCCTATGGCCTGTTCGCCGTGAACGGAATCCTGTTCAATCACGAGTCGCCGCGGCGGGGGGAGAGCTTCGTGACGCGGAAGATCACGCTGGGGGCGGCCCGGATTCGGGCGGGTCTGCAGGAAAGCGTGGCGCTCGGCAACCTGGAGTCGCGCCGTGACTGGGGCTTCGCCGGCGACTACGTGGAGGCGATGCGCCTGATGCTGCGGGCCGAAGCCCCCGAGGACTACGTCATCGCCACCGGCGAGACCCACAGCGTCCGCGAGTTCTGCGAGATCGCCTTCGCACGCGCCGGGATGCCGCTCGCCTGGCGTGGCGAGGGCGTGGAGGAGCAGGGCGTGGCGGAGGATGGCCGGGTGCTGGTCACGGTCGATTCCCGGCACTTCCGCAAGGCCGAGGTCCCGACGCTGCGCGGCGACGCGAGTCTGGCCCGGGAGCGTCTCGGCTGGCGTCCGCGTGTCGCTTTTCGCCAACTGGTCGAGATGATGGTCGACGCGGATCTCGAAGCCGTCGGATGCGGCTGACGCGCCGCAGGGCCCTCGGGCTGATCGGGACGGGCGCGGCCGTGCCGCTGCTCGGATCCTGCGCCGCGGACGAGCGGCCCCCCGGAACGCCGCTGGAAGGAAGTTCGATGGGCGACGTGCCGATCCACTACATGAGCCTGCGCGACGTCGCGCGCCTGATCGAGGCGCGGGAACTTTCGCCGGTCGCGCTGACCGAGGCGATGCTCGGCCGGATCGCAGCCGTCGACGGACGGCTCAGGAGCTACGCCACCGTGATGGCCGAGGAGGCGCTTGCCGGGGCGCGGGCGGCCGAGTCCGAGATCGAGGGCGGGCGCTACCGGGGGCCGCTGCACGGGGTCCCGATCGCCGTCAAGGACCTCTGCTACACGAAGGGCGTGCGCACGATGGGCGCGCTCTCGGTCCTGGCCGACTTCGTCCCGGACGTCGACGCCACCGTGGTCGAGCGGCTGCATGCGGCGGGCGCCGTTCTCCTCGGCAAGCTGAACCTGACCGAAGGCGCGATGGGCGCCTACCACCCGGACTTCGACATCCCCGTCAACCCCTGGGACGAAGGCCTGTGGACGGGCGTTTCGTCGAGCGGCTCGGGCGTGGCGACGGCGGCGGGCCTCTGTTTCGGCTCGCTCGGCTCGGACACCGGCGGATCGATCCGCTTTCCGTCGGCCCAGTGCGGCATCGTCGGTCTCAAGCCGACGTGGGGGCGGGTCAGCCGCCACGCCGTGCTGGAGCTCGCCGGCTCGCTCGATCACATCGGGCCGATGACGCGGACCGTCGCCGACGCCGCGATCATGCTGGAAGCGATCGCCGGCGCCGACGCGAACGACCCGACGGCGCTCGACGCGCCGGTGCCGTCCATCCTGCCCGCGCTCGATGGCGACATCGCCGGGATGCGGCTCGGCTTCGACCGGCGGTACGCCTCGGAGGGCGTCGACCCGGCGGTTGCCGCCGCCGTGGAGGAAGCCTTGCAGGTGCTGGCCGGCCTGGGCGCCGAGGTCACGGAGGTCGAGATGCCGGCGGCGCCCTTCGGCGACTGGTGGCCCCTCTGCTCCTACGAGGCCGTCCGGGCGCATGCCGCGACCTACCCCAGCCGCGCCGCCGACTACGGGCCGTACTTCGGTGAGTTCCTGGCCTTCGGCTCAGAGGTGAGCGACGAAGCGTACGCCGAGGCGACCGAACGGCGCGCGGCATTCAGCGAGCGCTTCGAGGCGATGCTGTCGACGGTCGACGCGCTCGTCTGCCCGTCCAACGTCGCCGCGCTGCCGATGTCGGACGCGATGGGCTACGACACGGTCGGGGCGTTCACGGGGGCCCTGGAGTCGTTCGCCGCGACCTTCGATCCGCCGCTCGGCAGCATCCAGCTCTTCACCGTGCCCGCCGACTTCGCCGGCACGCCGACGATCTCCCTGCCCTGCGGCTTCTCGGCCGCGGGCGCGCCCCACAGCCTGCAGCTCGTCGGCCGCGACCTGAGCGAACCGACGCTCTGCCGTCTCGCCCACGCCTACGAGCAGGCCACGGACTGGCACCTGCGGCATCCGGAGATCTGAGCCGAGGGCTAGCGCCGCGCCGCTGGGTGCGCGGGTCTTCTGACCCGCTGCCGCCGGAGGCGGCCAGAAGAACGCGCCGCGAAGCGGCGACGATTCTGCCGCGGCGCTAGCCCGCATGTTTCACCGGCTCGGGCGTGAGGGCTGAGTTCGGGGTGGGCAGTCCCCTTGAATGCCGTCCTGGTCTGTCGGTGGCTGGTCAGGTGTCCTGCGGAGTCGGAGTCGGTTCATTTCGGCGTCGGAGTGGCTTGTCCGCAGCGGTTCGGTGCGGTTTTCGGGCGCACTCTGGGCGTGGAGTCGATGCAAGGCGCCGCGTTGTGGTGTCGGTTTTCGTCCGGTCTCAGGCCGGCGGGTGGTAGAGGGGTTTTCTCTGGAGGTTTGCCAGGGCCTGTGCGAAGTCGTTTTGCCAGGGGAAGACGTTGGCCAGGTGGACCCAGATGCGGCGATGGGTGATGCGCAGTCGTGCGGCGATCTTGAAGAAGCGCAGGCGGATGGTGCCGCACTGGAGGTGGGCCTTGTCGGTGTCGGCCAGAGCGAGGCGTCGCACGGCGGCGAGCAAGACGTAGGCGAAGGAGGAGAAGTAGAGGCGGAGTTGATTGGCGGCCATGGTGGCGGTGGAGGTGCGGTCGGCGAAGAGATCGAGCTGCTGCTCCTTGATCCGGTTTTCCATGTCGCCACGGGCGCAGTAGAGCAGCTCGTAGAGCGCCTGCTTGCCGGCGCGGCTCTTGGGCAGATTGGAGACGATGAAGCGGGGATTGCCGCCCTTTTGGAGCCACTCCGCCTTGCCCACCACCCGCCTCTTGCGGGACCAGGAGGAGCGGGTCCTGTAGCGGAACTCCCGGAACCGCCGCGAGGGCTTTTCGGTCGCATGAAATCGCCGCCGCGACTTCGCAAGCGCTTTGGCGAGCCGCCTCGCAAGGCGCGGATTCCTTGCCACGCCGAACACGTAGAAGAGCCCTTCCCTCTCGCACCAGGCCATGATCCGCTCCCGGCAGAAGCCCGAGTCGCCGCGCAGGACGATCCGGGTGTCCGGCCACGCCTCCCGGATCCGGGCGACGATCGGCGCTAACTCGCGGACCGTCCCGGCGCTGGCGTCCTGGTCCGACCGCCGCAGACGCGCCAGCAGCAGGTGCTCGCCGCAGAACGCGTACAGCGGCATGTAGCAGTAGCACCGGTAGTAGCCGTGGAAGAACCGACCCTCCTGCTCCCCGTGCAGCGGATCGTCGGTCGCGTCCAGATCCAGCACGATCTCCTCCGGCGCCTCCTCGAAAGCCTCCAGGAACAGGTCCACCAGCAGGCCGTCCAGGGCCGCGCCGTCCGCCGGAGTCCGCTTGTAGCGGCTACCTTGTGCCTCCTCCGGCCGCGACAACTCCAGACGATTCAACCCCGATGCGCTCGCCAGGGGACGACCCTTGTCCCGCGACCGCCGACGATCGGCGCCCGTGATGTCCGACTTGCCCACCAGCAGCGCCATGAACGCGTCGAGGCGAAGCTGATTGTGG
The DNA here is from genome assembly GCA_965220845.1 of Candidatus Multivorans sp. Lineage (GTDB taxonomy): Bacteria > Acidobacteriota > Thermoanaerobaculia > Multivoradales > Multivoraceae > Multivorans. Next base: position 1,271,594 of record CBDCRA010000004.1, on the reverse strand, counting down.
TCATTCAGGTCCTCGTAGCCCAGAGCCAGACCGTAGACCCGCTGAGAGACCAGGTCCCGCACCGTGTGCTCCACCGCCGACGGATCCCGGTGATCCCGAAAACACGACGCCATGCGATCCAGCAGACCGATTCGCGTATCCGTCTCCCGAAGCAGCAGCCCGCCGCCCTCCGTCGTCAAACGGCCACCGTCGAAACAGGCCGTCACACGGCGGCGACCGTGGAAACCGAACTCAAGCTGCGACGGAGTACACTCTGTCTTCACGGGTCTCGCTCCTGTGGACTGTCCAAATGCTTGACAACACTTGGATTATCCGCGGGAAGAGGCCCGATCTCAAATCACCCCGTGAGATATGCGGGCTAGCCCTCGGCTACGGCATGTAGGGCGTCGGGCTCGGTCCGAGCTGGGTCTCGAGCACCGCCTGGGCGGTGTCGATGAAGTCGCAGACCATTGGCCGGCTCTCGCGGGGATCGATGATCTCCTCGATGTTGAAGGCCTCGGCGGTGCGGAACGGCGACGCCAGGGCTTCGAGGCGATCCTCGATCTCCTTCTGCTTGGCGGCGGGGTCGTCGGACTCCCGGATGATGCGCCGGTAGGCGGCGGTCACGCCGCCGGAGATGTGCATGGACCCCCAGTGGCCGGACGGCCACGCCACGCGCCGGAACATGCCGCTCGGGCGATCGTGGCACTGGCCGGCGACGCCGTAGAGCTGCCGGATGACGATCGTGAGCCACGGCACGCGGGTTCGAAGCGTCGCGCAGAGCATCTTGGCGCCGGCGCGGACGATGCCTTGGCGCTGCTGTTCGGGGCCGACCATGAAGCCGGGCTCGTCGGCGAAGTAGACCATCGGCAGGTGGAACGTGTCGCAGAGCTGCAGGAAGCGGATCACCTTCGTGCCCGCGGCGACGTTCATCGAGCCGCCGAGATGGCTCGGGTTGTTGATCATCGTGCCGACCGGATAGCCGTTGACGCGGGCGAGTCCGACGATGCGGGAGCGTCCGTAGTGCGGCGTGATCTCGAAGAACGAGTCGCGGTCGAGCACCGCGTCGAGGATCGCTCTCGGGTCGTAGGCCTTGTTCTTCTCGCGGGGGATGGCGGACAGCAGCGACGGCTCCCGGCGCTCCGGGTCGTCGTGGGTGTCGCCGCGGGGCGGCATCTGCCAGACGCTGTCCGGCAGGTAGCTCAGGAACTGCTTGAGCATCGCGAAGGCTTCTTCTTCCGAGTCGGCGAGGTTGTCGATCACGCCGCTGCCGAACACCTGGGTGCGCTCGTCGCCGAGATCCTCCTTCGTGATGTCGATGCCGAGCGCGGCCTTGACGACCGGCGGGCCGCCCGGGAACACCTGGCTCGTGCCCCTCACCATCACGTTGAAGTGGGCGAGGCAGGCTTCCACCGCCGGCAGCCCGGCCACCGAACCAAGCACCGCGGCGACGACGGGGACCCGGGAGAGCAGATCCTCGATGCCCGGCGTGGCGGGGTTCGTCGGGATGTAGGTGCGTCCGATCTTCTCGAAGGTCTTGACGCTGCCGCCGGTCGAGTCGAGGAGTCGCACGTACGGCAGGCGCCAGCCGAGCGCCAGCTTCTGGGCGTGGCCGCTCTTGTCGCCGATCGAGGCGTCGGAGGCGCCGCCGCGCACGGTGAAGTCGCCGCCGTTCAGCACGGCCCGGCGGCCGTTCAGGCGGGCGAGGCCGATGACGCGGTTCGAGGGCCGCACGTCCTGGAGGTCGTTGCCGTCGTAGCTGGCCACCCCGGCGAGCTCGCCGATCTCCTGGAACGAACCCTCGTCGGTGAACACGTCCAGGCGCTCCCGGATGGTCAGCTTGCCGCGGCGGTGCTGCTCCGCGATGCCGGCCTCGCCGCCCATCTGCCGGGCGTACTCGCGCCGCCGCCTCAGTTCCTCGATCTCCCGCTCCCAGACCATGGTTGCTCCCCGGGGCCGATCCGTTCGGCTGGTAAGGACGGAACCTTAGCGGGCTGCTAGAGTCCCCGCCCGGCCGGCGCTGCTGGGCCGCATTACGACGACGTCGACGGAGCAGATGATGACCGAGCCGCAACTGGCGCGGCGCGGCGGCACGCCGCGGCCGCTGATCGCCGCACCGGAACGCCTGAACGAACTGCGGGAGGGATCGCGCGAGTGGCCCTCCTGGACCCTGACGCCGCGCCAGATCTGCGATCTGGAGTTGCTGATGTGCGGCGGATTCGCGCCGCTCGACGGGTTCATGAACCGCGCCGCGTTCGACAGCGTCTGCGAGACGATGCGCCTGCCTTCCGGGGCGCTGTGGCCGATTCCGATCACCCTCGACGTCACGCCCGAGGCCGCCAGCGGGCTGGAAGCGGGATCGAAGCTGGTTCTGCGCGACCTGGAGGGGCTGGCGCTGGCGGTGCTCACGGTGGACGACGTCTGGGAGCACGACCGGCGCAAGGAGGCGGAACTCGTCTACGGGACTCTCGACCAGGCCCATCCCGGCGTTGCCCACCTCTACCAGCGGACGAACACGGTGTCCGTGGGCGGCAGGATCGAGGGGATCCAGCCGCCGCGGCACTACGACTTCCCCGGACTGCGCAAGACACCCCAGCAGTTGCGGCGACGGTTCGCGCAACTCGGATGGAAGACGGCGATCGCCTTCCAGACCCGCAACCCGATGCATCGGGCGCACTTCGAGCTGACCCTGCGGGCGGCCCGCGAACTGGAGGCGAACCTGCTGATCCACCCGGTCGTCGGCATGACGAAGCCGGGCGATCTCGATCACTACACGCGGGTCCGTTGCTACCGCAAGGTTCTGAGCCACTATCCGCGCCACACCGCCGAGCTGGCGCTGCTGCCTCTCGCCATGAGGATGGCGGGACCGCGCGAGGCGCTCTGGCACGCCCTGATCCGCAGGAACTACGGCTGCACCCACCTGATCGTCGGCCGCGACCACGCGGGCCCCGGAGTCGACTCCTCCGGCGAACCCTTCTACGGTCCGTACGACGCGCAGGAACTGATGGTCGAGCACGAGGCCGAACTCGGCGTGAAGATGGTCCCCTTCCGGATGATGGTCTACGTGGAGGACCGGGACTCGTACGAACCGGTCGACAACGTGGAGGAGGGGGAGCGGACGCTGTCGATCTCGGGCAGCGACCTCCGCCGCCGGCTGCGCCGGGGCCTTCCGATCCCGGAGTGGTTCACGTTTCCGGAGGTGGCCCAGGAACTGCGCAGCAGCCATCCCGCGCGCAGCAACCAGGGGTTCACGGTGTTCTTCACCGGCCTGTCGGGCTCCGGAAAGTCGACGATCGCGAACGTCCTCCTGGTCAAGTTCCTGGAGGCCGGCGGGCGGCCGGTGACGCTGCTCGACGGCGACATCGTGCGCACGAACCTGTCGTCCGAACTCGGTTTCTCCCGGGAGCACCGGGACATCAACATCCGCCGCATCGGCTTCGTCGCCTCGGAGATCACGAAGAACGGCGGCATCGCGATCTGCGCTCCGATCGCCCCGTACGAGAACGTGCGCCAGGATGTCCGGGAGATGATCGAAGAGGTGGGCGGCTACATCCTGGTCCATGTGGCGACGCCACTCGAGGTGTGCGAGCAGCGCGACGTCAAGGGTCTCTACGCGAAGGCGAGGGCCGGTCTGATCGACGCCTTCACCGGCATCTCGGACCCGTACGAAGTGCCGGAAAACGCCGACGTGGTGATCGACACGACGGACATCACGGCCGAGGAGGCCGCACAGCAGGTCATCCTCCACCTGGAGAAGGAGGGGTTCGTCGGACCGCGCTGACGCCCCCCGGCGGCGCCTCGCGCCCACCTGGCGGCTGCTCTCGGTCGGCGTCGCCGGCGCGATCGCGTTGTTCCTGCTGCTGCCGGCCCCGTTGTTTGCGGAGCCGCTGGAGAAGGGTCTGGTGCGTCTGCTGGCCCTGCTCCTGGGCGACGCACCCCGGGTGGCGGCGGAAGCGCCCTGGGACTGGGTCGCTCACGGCGTGCTGTTCGCCCTGCTCGCCTGGGTCTGGTGCGGACAGGCGACACGGACCGGCCGGATCGGCAGCGTGCTCCTGGCGGCCGCAGGCGCCGTGGCCTACGGCGGCGCGATCGAGGTTCTCCAGATGCTGCTCGGTCACCGGTCGGGGGAGTGGATGGACCTGGTCGCCGACGCCGCCGGCGTCGGCGTCGGCGCCCTGCTCGCCACCAGGCTCTGGCCCCGACTGTCGCGGTAGGGATTGTCGGTGCGCCGGCCTTCCGGCCGGCATGGGTGCCGAGCCGCGGAGCGGCGAGGCTACTGGCCGCTTCTGCGTTAGCGTCCCCTCTCGGCTGAACGACCAGCCGCGGAAACGAACGAAGTGAACACCCTGCCGCAGGACCGCGCCGCCCGCGAGCGCGCACTCGTCGCCGCCCTCGAGCAGCGGATCCTCGTGCTGGACGGCGCCACGGGCACGGCCTTCCAGGCCGCCAACCTCGGTCCCGACGACTTCGGCGGCGAGGACCTCGAGGGCTGCAACGAGATCCTGGTCGAGACCCGGCCGGACGTCGTGCTCGACGTCCACCTCTCCTACCTCGAGGCCGGCGCGGACATCGTCGAGACGAACACCTTCGGCGGCACGCCCCTGGTACTCGCCGAGTACGGTCTCGAGGAGCGGGCGTTCGAACTGAACCGCCGTGCCGCCGCGCTGGCCCGGCAGGCTTGCGCGGAGTCGGACCGCGAGGGCTTCGTCTGCGGTTCGATGGGGCCGACGACGAAGGCGATCTCGGTGACCGGCGGCGTTACCTTCGAGCAGTTGCGGGACGATTTCCACGTCCAGGCACTGGGCCTCGCCACGGGTGGCGCCGACTACCTGCTGCTCGAGACCTGCCAGGACACGCGCAACGTCAAGGCGGGGCTTCTGGGCATCGAGCTGGCGTTCGCGAAGCTGGGCTTCCGGTTGCCGGTGGCGGTGTCGGTGACGATCGAGACGACCGGCACCATGCTCGGCGGCCAGGAGGTCGAGGCGCTCATGGCGTCGCTTCTGCACCGGGACCGCCGCGACCTGCTCTACGTCGGTCTCAACTGCGCCACCGGGCCCGACCAGATGTTCGATCACCTGCGCGCGCTGTCCGAGATCTGCCGCACGCGGGTCGGCTGCGTGCCGAATGCCGGCCTGCCGGACGAGGACGGCTGCTACACCCAGACGCCGGATGACTTCCGGGCCGTCTTCTCCCGCTTCCTGGACCATGGCTGGGTGAACCTGGTCGGCGGCTGCTGCGGTACGACCACGGAACACATCGAGACGTTCGCCGACCTCGTGCGCGGGCGGTCCCCGCGGCAGCCCGCGGATCATCGCCGCTGTCTGGTGTCCGGTCTCGATGTGGCCGAACTCACCGAGGACAACCGGCCGTTGCTGGTCGGCGAGCGCACGAACGTCCTCGGCAGCCGCAAGTTCAAGCGCCTGATCCGCGAGGGCGAATACGAGGCGGCGGCCGAGGTGGGGCGGGCCCAGGTGCAAAGCGGCGCCCAGGTCGTCGACGTCTGCCTTCAGGATCCCGAGCGCGACGAGATCGCCGACATGGAGCGGTTCCTGGAACGGCTGGTGCGCCGGGTCAAGGTGCCGCTGATGATCGACAGCACGGATCACGACGTGATGGCCCGGGCGCTTACCTGGTGCCAGGGGCGGTCGATCCTGAACTCGATCAACCTGGAGGACGGGCTGGAGCGCTTCGAGCGCGTCGTGCCGCTGGCGAGGGAGTTCGGCTGCGCGGTGATCGTCGGCCTGATCGACGAGCAGGGCATGGCGGTATCCGTGGAGCGGAAGCTCGAAGTCGCCGCCCGGTCCTACGAACTCCTGACCGGGAAGTGGGGCCTGGAACCCCAGGAGATCTGGTGGGACCCGCTCGTCTTCCCCTGCGGCACGGGCGACGAGGCCTACCTGGGCTCGGCCAGGGCGACGATCGAGGGCGTGCGTGGCGCGCGGGAGGCGTTCCCCGGTACCCGGACCATCCTCGGCATCTCGAACGTCAGCTTCGGCCTGCCGCTCGCGGGCCGCGAGATCCTGAATTCGGTCTTTCTCTACCGGTGCACCCAGGCGGGTCTGGACGCGGCGATCGTCAACACCCAGGGCCTGGCCCGCTACGCCGAGATTCCGGTGGCGGAACGAGTCCTGGCCGAAGCCCTGCTCGCGCTGCGGCCCGGCGACGTCGAGGCGGGACAGCGGGCGGTCGAGGCGTTCACCGCCGCGTTCCGCGAGCGCAAGGGCTGGCAGGAACAGGCGCCGAGGGATCTGCTGCCCCTGCCGGAGCGGCTCTCGCGCTCGGTGGTGGAGGGCAGCAAGGAGGGGCTCCGCCCGGACCTGGACGCGGCGCTCGCCGACCCGCGCTGGCCCGAACCGCTCGACATCATCAACGGACCGCTGATGACCGGGATGGCGGAGGTAGGCCGGCTGTTCAACGCCAACGAGCTGATCGTGGCCGAAGTGCTGCAGAGCGCCGAAGTGATGAAGGCGGCCGTCGACCACCTGGAGCCGCACATGGAACGCCTGGAGGGCATGACCCGCGGCCGCGTGATCCTCGCCACCGTCAAGGGCGACGTCCACGACATCGGCAAGAACCTGGTCGACATCATCCTGACGAACAACGGCTTCGAGGTGACCAACCTGGGGATCAAGGTGCCGAGCGAGCAGTTGATCCAGGCGGCCCGGCAACACGGCCCGGACGTGATCGGCCTCTCCGGCCTGCTGGTCAAGAGCGCCCAGCAGATGGTCGCCACCGCCGGCGACCTGCGGGACGCCGGCATCGATACGGACCTGGTCGTGGGCGGGGCGGCATTGACCCGGCGGTTCACCCACAACCGGATCGCCCCGGAGTACGGAGGCGTCTGCACCTACGCCGGCGACGCGATGAGCGGGCTCGACCTGATCGAGCGGCTCTGCGACGGCGACCGCCGGGGCGGGGTGCTTGAGCGGATCGAGGAGCTGCGCGAGCGGGACCGGGCGCCGGCGCGGACCGGCGCGGGGGCGAAGGCGGCGCCGGTGGCGGAGCGGCGGAGTTCGACCGTGCGCGCCGACGTCGCGCCTCCCGTGCCGCCCGACCTCGAGCGCCACGCGGCGCGCTTCGATCTCGACGAGGTGTGGCCACACCTCAACCTGCAGATGCTCTACGCCAAGCACCTCGGCCTGAAGGGCTCGGTGGAGCGGCTACGCGCTGCAAACGACCCGAAGCTCCTCAAGGTCGAGGCCGTGGTCGAGGAACTCAAGAAGTTCGCCCGGGGAGCAATGGAGGTGCGCGGCGCGTGGCGGTTCTTCCCCGCGCGGAGCGAGGGCAACCGCCTGATCCTGCTCGAGGCGGGCGGTGGCGGAGCGGAGAAAGCGGCGGCGGAGTGGCTGCTGCCCCGCCAGCCGCGCGAGGACGGGCTATGCCTCGCCGACTACGTGCTGCCGCAAACCGACCACGTCGCCCTCTTCGTGGTTACCGCAGGCGCCGGCGTGCGGGCCGCGGCCGAACGCTTCAAGCGCGACGGCGAGTACCTGAAGAGCCACGCCTACGCCGCGCTCGCGCTGGAGACCGCCGAAGCGGCGGCGGAACTCCTGCATCAGTGGCTGCGGGCCGATCTCGGCTTTCCCGATCCGCCGGAGATGACGACGCGCGAACGCCTGGCCGCGAAGTACCGCGGCAAGCGCTACTCCTTCGGCTATCCGGCTTGTCCCGATCTCGCCGGCCAGCGCCAGCTCTTCGCCGCGCTCGAGCCCGCCGACATCGGCGTGGAACTCACCGAGGGCGACATGATGGACCCCGAGGCGACCGTCTCGGCGCTCGTCTTTCACCACCCGGACGCGCGCTACTTCGGCGTGTGAAGGGAACGGCCCGCACGACGGCCGCGCGCAGACGAAGCCGGCCAGAAGGCCGGCGCACCGACGAATCGCGGGTCTACACGGCCCGCGCCGCCGCCTTCTTGTCCCGCTTTTCCCTCTTGGCCCGCTGGAGCGCGGCCGTACGGTCGAGGTGGTCGTCGCCCAGGCGCTCGAGGTACTCGTCATAGCTGCCGAGGAAGTCGTTCACGCCCTGGTCCGAGATCTCGATGATCCGGGTCGCCAGGCGGCTCACGAACCAGCGGTCGTGGGAGACGAGTAGCAGCGTGCCCTGGTAGGCGGACAGGCCCTCGATCAGCGCTTCGATCGCCTCCAGGTCGAGGTGGTTGGTGGGCTCGTCCAGTACGAGTACGTTCGGCTTGAGGACGACGTGGCGGCAGAACAGCAGCCGCGCGGCCTCGCCGCCGGAGAGGCTGCCGATCCGCTTGATCGCCTCGTCCTTCGTGAACAGGACGGCGCCGAGCTGGCCCCGGACGAAGCCGATCGGCTCGCCCGGGCAGCAGTCCCAGAGCCAGCTCTCGACCGTCTTCCGCTCGGCGCCGTCCCTGTCGAGCAACTGCTGGCGGTGGTCCTGGGCGAAGTAGCCGGGGTGGGTCTCGTACCCCCAGTCGATCTCTCCGGCGTCGGCCCGGACCTCGCCGAGCGCGATCTTGAGCAGGGTGGACTTGCCGATGCCGTTGGGCCCGATCACCGCGACCCGTTCACCGCGGCCGACCTCGAGCGAGACGTCGTCGAGCACCTGGTTGTCGCCGTAGCTCTTGGAGATTCCCTCCAGGGTCAGCACCCGCTTGCCCGAGGGCCGCCGCGAGTCGAAGCGGAACAGCGGGTAGCGGCGGGAGCTCTGCGGCAGGGGCTCGATCGTCATCCGGTTGATCAGCTTCACGCGGCTCTGGGCCTGGCGGGCCTTGCTGGCCTTGTAGCGGAAGCGGTCGACGAACTTCTGGTGGTGGTCGATCTCCTGCTGGCGTTGCGCGATCTCGGCCTCCCGGCGGGCGCGCTCCTCGATCTTCTTCTGTTCGAAGTTGGAGTACGCGCCGGGATAGACGGTCAACGTCTCGTAGTCGATGTCGGCGATCTGGGTGCAGACGTTGTCGAGGAAACGGTGGTCGTGGGAGACGACGACGACGACTCCCTTGAAGTCGGTCAGGAACTTCTCGAGCCAGCGGATCGACAGGATGTCGAGGTGGTTCGTCGGCTCGTCGAGCAGCAGGACGTCCGGGGCGGCCGCCAGGGTCTGGGCCAGCAGCACACGGAGCTTGAAGCCGCCGGAGAGGATCGACAGCGGCTCCCGGTGGACCTCCGTGTCGATTCCCAGTCCCTCCAGGATCTCGGCCGCGCGCGACTCCAGGGAGTAGCCGTCCCAGCGCATGACGACTTCCTCGAGTTCGGCGTAGCGGTCGCCGTCGAAGTGCTCGTCGGCGCGCTCGAGCAGGCGGTCCTTCTCGACCATCGCATTCCAGAGCTCGGCGTTGCCCATCATGACGACGTCGAGAATGGGCACCTCCTCGTACTCGAAGTGGTCCTGCCTCAGCACGCCGAGCCGGCAACGTCTGGGGATGGAGATCGAGCCCTCGCTGGCCGGTTCCTCGTCGCTCAGGATGCGCAGCAGGGTCGATTTCCCCGATCCGTTCGAGCCCACGATGCCGTACCGCTCGCCCTTGGCGAAGCGGACGGTCGCGCCCTCGAACAGGGTCTGCTCGCCGAAGCTCTTGGCGAGGTTGGAGATGGAAATCATGGGGTAATCTGCGCGGTTGACGAGTTTGGGCTTAGCCGCTTCACGACGCTTTACTCGCGGGTCGGAAGACCCGCGCTACGGCCGGCGGGGGCGCCGGCGCACCCAGTGGCGCCGCGGTTCGCCGGTCGTCGAGGCCTCAGGTCAGGATAGCAACGCATGGACATCAGACGGACGAGAGACGGCCATGCCGAGTGAGGTGCGCCGGAAGACCCGGGCGGCTGCGCCGGGCGGGGCGTTGAACTCCGTGCTCCCCGTCGTCGGCTGGGCCGGAGGCGCCTTTCTGGGCGCCGTGCTGGTCTTCGGGGGCGTCGTCAAGGCGCTCGACCCGCAGGCGTTCGTCAAGCTGGTCGAGATCGAGGGCCTCGACTTCCTGCTGCCGGCCGTCGTGGTCACCGCGATCGCGCTGGCGCTCGAGATGGGTCTCGGCAGCGCGCTGATCCTGGGGCTTCGCCGGGTGTGGGTGCTCGGGCCGTCGGCGCTCCTCGTCGCCTTCTTCCTGTTTCTCACCGGCCGCGCCTACTACCGCGACCTGCGCGGCATCGCGACCGAGGACGAAGCCGGCTGCGGCTGCTTCGGCAACCTGGTCGAGCGGACGCCGGCGGAGGCGTTCTGGCAGGACCTGGCGCTCATGGTGCCGGCACTGGCCGTGGCGTTCCTCGGCCGGCGCGCGGCCGAGGGCGCGCCCTGGATCCGGCTCGCCGTCGTCGGCACCCTGACGGTGGGGCTGCTCGCCTTCGCCCGGGCCGCGCCGGACCTTCCGCTCGACAACATCGCGACCCGGCTGAAGCCCGACCTTGTGATCGACGAGATCTGCAGCGGCGACGGCGACAGCCGGCTCTGCCTGAGCACGGTCGTGCCGGAACTGGAGGAAGGCGAGCACTGGCTGGTCATCGCCGACCTGGACGAGGACCTCGGCAAGGCCGTCGACGGCCTGAACCAGCACGTCTTCGCCGGTGGCCGAATGTGGGTCCTCAGCTCCGCGACGCCGGACGAGAACCGGGCGTTCTTCTGGTCGTACGGCCCCGCCTTCGAGATCCGCGAAGCCCCGCCGACCTTCCTGGCGCCGCTCTACCGGACGCTGCCGCGGTCGTTCCGGGTGAAGGACGGCGTGGTGGCCGAGACGGTGTCGGGGTTGCCGCCCGAGCCGTAGGAGCGGCTATTCCGCCAGACGCCGGAAGGAGCTGGCGTAGCGATCCTGCAAGCGATTCAGGCCGCGCTCGAGTTTCGATTCGCGGTTGGTGCTGCCTGCGAACTCGGCGGCCAGGTCGATGCCGTCGTTTCGCCAGGCGGCGTCGGTGGTCTGAAGTGCGCCGGCTGGGGCGAAGCGCGAGACTCCGGCTTCGAGGAAGGCCTCATGGACCGCTGGAGGCAGGCCGCCCGCGATAGCGAGGCCCTGGAGCCGGCGGCGCCACTCGTGGAGCGGTGGGACGTCGGCGGCAGGATGAATGCGGACGCTGCGGAGGCCGGGTGAAGGGATGATCTGCAGATCGGTCTCCCGGATGACTGTGCCGTTGTCGAGGGCGTTGCCGTAGCAGGTCAGACCGCGGAGGTCGGCGTCCTCGCGTGCCAGGCGGACGCCGGCGCGGCCGGCGGGGTCGGTGCGGCCGGGAGGCAGTTCGGTCGCGAGTTCGTTGAGGGCGCTGGCCAGGGCGGCGGAAAAGTCGTCGGCGATGGGCGGTTCGGTGAAGACGGCGTGCACGGAGAGGCAACCGCGCTGATCGAAAGTGGCGATGTCGAGCGCCATGCCGCGGGCGGCCTGGCCCAGGTCGGCGCCCGGGCCGACCCAGCCGAGGCTGAGCTTCGGGCCGAAGGTGACGATCCGGCCGCTGGCGGCGGTCTGCAGGGCGTCGACCGTCTCCTCGCCGCCGTAGGCGACGACGAGGCGGGCGGAGGCGTGGAGCGGCGCCTCGACTTCCGGGTCGCCGCCGGTCCAGGTGGCGACGGCGTAGGCGTCCAGGAGCCGCGGCAGTTGCTGGCTCAGGGCAGCGAGGAAGGCCGGTGCGAAGTGGGGCTCGGCACGGGAGGACTTGAACAGGACGGGAGCGCGGGCCGCGAGTGCGGGCAGGAGGGACTGGAGGATCAGGCCGGGGGGCTCGGCGGGCAGGACGACCAGGCTGAATTCGTCTTCCTTCTGGCGGTGCGGGCGGGCGAGCTCGCCCGCCGCCGCTTCGCCGAGCAGGCCGGCGCCGATGCTCCTCAGGCCGTGATCCAGGCCGGCTTGGGAAAGGCCGGTTGACTGCAGCAGGCCGGAGTCGAGCTGGCGGCGTTCAGGGCTGCCGGGGTCGAGGAAGGCGGCGAGGGTGTCGTTCCAGGCGGCGAGGAGCTGGTCGTCGGAGGTGGCGCGCAGATCCGGAGCCGCAGCGGCCAGGCGTTGAGCGGTGACTACGGGTGAAGTCATGCGGAGCCGGCGCTTCGCGCCGGATGCGGGTCAGAAGACCCGCGCACCCAGCGGGCGACGACCTGGAGTGGGGGACCGGTCACGCGGCGCCCAGTTCCTCCGCGGTCAGAGAACAGCCGCGGAGTTCCGCGCCGCTGGCTCGGCCGAGCAGGCGGAAGGCGTCGCCTTCGCGGACGCCGAGGTCCTCGGTGAGGACGTGGCAGACGGAGCCGAGGTTGGCCAGGTCGAAGAAGGCGAGAAGGCCCGTCTCGCCGTCCTCGACTTCTTCGAGCGTGTCGGGGTCAAGCACGCGGAACGGCATCCAGGGCGGCGTGCGCAGGCGCTCGCCGCCGGGGCGGGAGTAGGCCTGGCTGGTCAGTTCGGTCATGCCGTACTCGCGCACGACGGCATCCGGCGCGAGGCCGAGCAGGGTGCGGGCGCGTTGCCGGACCGCCTCGGGCGTCGTTTCCAGCCGCTGGCCCTTGAAACCGCCGGTCTCGAAGACGCGGCTGCCCGGCGGCAGCCGGATCGCTCCTCCCGCTTCGTCTTCGAGCCGGTCGAGCAGCAGGACGAGGGCCAGGGCGGTCGCGAGGACGAGGACGGCTTCGCCTTCGGCCTGCGCGCGCAGCCAGCGGCAGGCGAGGTCCAGGTCGATGCCGCCTTCCCGGACCGCCCAGGCCTTGCCGGCCGCGGCGTGGCGCTCGAAGACGTGAGCCGCCATGAACGACAGGCTCGAGTCGGAAGCGATCGCGCGGTCGGGGATGAGGGAGAGGATCGGTACACGTCCGGAGCCGGCCGGCAGGCAGGCGGCGGCGAAGGTGGCGTCGATCACCGTCCGGTAGAGATCGGGGTAGGGGTGGTAGTGAACGCTCCGCCGTTCCGCGCCGCGGGTAGTGCCGCTGCTCCTGAAGATCTCGCGGGGTTCGGCGGCGGCGAGCCGCAGCGACTTGAAGGCGGAGGTGGGCACGGCCGGAGCGGCGCGCCAGTCGTCGAGCGCGGCGGGAGTGACGCCGCGGCGATCGCAGAGCCGGCGGTACGGCTCGACCCGCTCGTAGCCGAAGCGGGCGGCGGCCGCGGCGAGTTCGTCGAAAGCGCCGTCGCCTGCGGCGATGAAGCGTTCGATCCGGTGGAGGAGCGGGGTCATGAGAAGAAGGCGGCGGCGGCGGTGGCCGGATGGCCGGCGAGGTCGGCTTCTTCGTCGCCGGCGGACTCGGGCCACCACTCGGCAGGAAGGTGCCGGCGGTACGGGCGCTGCAGGAACCGGCGGTCGAAGAGGGCGATGACGCCGCGGTCTTCGGCGGAGCGGATCAGGCGGCCGGCGGCCTGGACGACGCGGGTCATTCCGGGAACGACGAAGGCGTACTCGAAGCCGCGCTCGAAGCGCTCGTCGTAGTAGGCCTGAAGCAGCTTCTGCTCCATCGTCACCGCGGGCAGGCAGGGGCCGACCACGGCCACTGCGAGCAGCGCGTCACCCGGGTAGTCGACGCCCTCCGAGAACACGCCGCCCGCAACGGCCAGGAGCAGCGTGTCGCCGGCGAGCGGACTGGTCAGCGTGTCGAGCACTTCCTGGCGCCGCGCTTCGCTGGTCGTCTGCTGCTGGACGACCACGTTGCGGCCGCAGTCGGGCAGCCGCTCCTGGACCTCGGCGAGAAACCGGTAGCTGGGGAAGATCGCCATCGAGTTCCCCGGCACGGACCGGGCGAACTCGGCCAGCCGCTCGGCGATCGGGCCGTAGTTCTGGTCGCGGGTCCGGTAGGTCGTCGTGACGGAGGTGTCGACGACGACCCGGCGGTTCCCGGCCGGGAACGCGCTCGGCACCTCGAGGGTCGAGGTGCGGTCCGGGTCGAGGCCGAGCAGGTCGCGGTAGAACTCGAACGGCTGCAGGGTCGCGGACAGGCCGATCGTCGAGCGGCAGCGGTTGATCGTGGCCCCGAGGAAGGCGCTCGCGTCCTTGCACAGGATGGCCAGGCTGGGCGCCCGGTCGATCCGCCGGAACAGGAAGCTGAAGGACTCGGCGTGCTTCGGCTGCGAGGCGAGCTGGAGTGTGTTCAGGAACCGCAGCAGCTCGAAGTAGAGCTCGACGAAGGCGTCGTTGGCGGCGAAGGAACGGGTGTCGCGGCGAAACTCCAGGTAGTCCACGAAGCCCCGGTCGAAGGCGGCCCGCAGGCGCCAGAGCTGTTCTTCGGGCGCGGCGCCCTCGGCCACCGCGTTGCGGTCGGGCGCGTCTACTGCCAAGTCGACCTCGCCCTGGATCAGTTCTTCCAGAGCGGCGCAGAGCTCCCGCAGGCGCTCCGTCGGTCCTCCCTCCGTGCCGCGGCCGGCCCGTCGCAGACCCGCCCGAGCCGCCCGGCAGCTCGCCGCCGAGAGTTCCGGGCTGTAGTAGCCGCGGCCGCGGTCGATCAGGTTGTGGATCTCGTCGACGATGAGGACGGTGCCGGACAGGTCGGCGTCGCCCTGAAACTCGGTCAGCTTGACGAAGGGGTCGAGGGCGTAGTTGTAGTCGCCGACCACGACCTGCACGCGCCGGCCGAGTTCGAGGCTGATCTCGAACGGGCAGGCCCGAACCCCCTTCGAGACGTCGAAGATCGTGTCCGGTTCCAGCAGGCCGTGGCCGTCGAGCAGCCGGGGGATGACCTGGCTCCGCTGCAGCTTGACGTAGTAGTCGCGGGCGTACTGGCAGTAGTCCTCGTGGCAGATGATCTCGTCGTTCGCGCACATCCGCGCCTTGGCGCGGAGGTGCAGGGCGTGGAAGGCGCGCTCCCGGTTCAGCAGGTCGATGACCCGGTTGGCCATCGCCTGCTGCGTGTTCTTCGCGGTGAGCACGAACACCCGCAGGTCGTTCGCCAGCGCCTCACGGAGCACGGGGAAGAGGACGGCGGCGGTCTTGCCGAGCCCGGTCGGCGCCTGGACCAGCAGGTGCTCGCGCTGCTCGACGGCGAGGCCCGAGCGGTCGATGATCTCCTGCTGGCCCGGCCGGGGCTGGTGGAAGGGGAACTCCAGGCGTTCAGCGGCCAGCTCGCGGCGCTGGCGCTCGGCTCCCTCCGACTCGTACTCGCGGACGAGGCGGTTGAGTCGCAGCCGGATGTCGGAGTCGAGCTCCTCGAAGTCGAGTTCCACGTCGAGCCGGTCGATCCCGGCGGTGCCGATCTCGATCAGCACGAGCTCGGCGCGCACCGGCAGCGCGGCGGCGACGCCCGAGCGGTGGACGATCCAGGCGTAGATCGCGGCCTGCCGGCGGTAGGTGGCGAGCAACGCCGGCGAGGGCTCCGTGTTGGGCCGCACGGACTTGATCTCCTCGATCGCCAGACGTCCGTCCGCGTCCCGGTAGAGGCCGTCGGCCCGGCCGTTCAGGGTCACCTTCCAGCCCCGGTGCTCGAAGTCGAACGAGAGCTCGACCTCGCGGCGGTAGCTCGGCTCGCGCTCCATCGCCTGCTCCTGGTAACGGCTGTGGATCGCCTGGCCCACCCAGAGGCGCTCGAAGCCGCCCCGGTTGGCGAACCCCAGGTGCCTCGCGGCGCTGTGTTCGAGCAGGTCCGCCACGGACAGCCGGAGCGTCCTCCCGTCGTCGTCGAAACGCGGCGGCATAGGCGGTGAGACTACCGCTCCGGCGGTTGTTTTCCGGGGGCCGATGGCATAGCCTCAATGGCTATGTCTGACAACTTCCCCGGCGCCGACAGCCCCCTCGATCTCGGCAATGTGACCAAGGCGCTGCGCGAGCGCCTGGGCGGTCTGAAGATCATCGCCGTCGTGGTGGTGGCCGGCCTCCTGGCCCTGTCCAGCGTGTACACGGTACAGCCCGAGGAGGTGGGGGTCATCCTCCGTCTCGGCAAGTACGCCGGCACGACCGAGCCTGGCCTGCGCTTCAAGATCCCGCTGGTCGACCAGTTGACCAAGGTGCCGGTCAGGCGCCAGTTGAAGCAGGAGTTCGGCTTCAGCAGCGAGAGCGTGGGGGTGCGAAGCGCCTTCGTGGCCAACCCGGACGAGGCGAACATGCTGACGGGCGACCTGAACGCCGCGGTCGTCGAGTGGGTGGTCCAGTACCGGGTCGTCGACCCGTACCAGTATCTCTTCCGGGTTCGGAACCTCGACGAAACCTTCCGCGACATGAGCGAGGCGGTGATGCGCAAGGTGGTCGGGGACCGCACGGTGAACGAAGTGCTGACCGTCGGCCGGGCCGAGATCGAAGGCGCGGTGAAGGTCGAGTTACAGGAGTTGTGCAACCAGTACGAGACCGGGATCGCCATCGACCAGGTGGTGCTCCAGAGCAACAACCCGCCCGAGCCGGTCAAGCCGTCCTTCAACGCGGTCAACCAAGCCGAGCAGGAGCTCGAGCGGCTGGTCAACGAAGCCGAGGCTGAGTACAACCGGGTCATTCCCCGAGCCGAGGGTCAGGCGTTGCAGACGATCCAGCAGGCCGAGGGTTACGCGCTCGACCGGGTGAACCGGGCCCAGGGCGACGCGACCCGTTTCAACGCCCTCTACGAGGAGTTCCGCCAGGCGCCGGAGGTGACGCGCAAGCGGCTGTTCATCGAGACGATGGAGCGGGTGCTGCCGAAGGTGGGCCGGAAGATCGTCGTCGACGAGGACGTCGACGGGCTGACGCCGATCATGAGCTTCGAGGGAGTCAGCGCCGCGAGAACGTCGCGGCAGGTTGCGGCCCAGCAGGCCGGGGAGGGAACGCCATGAAGGTCCTGACCATCCTCCTGGTCCTGGTGCTGCTGCTCGTCGCGAGCAACGCGCTGTTCATCGTTCCCGAGGATCGCCAGGCGATCATCACGCAGTTCGGCGCTCCGGTCGGAGACGCGATCGAAACTCCCGGGCTGAAGTTCAAGCTGCCCTTCATCCAGAAGGCCCACTACTTCGACCGCCGCTTCCTGGAATGGCAGGGCTCCGCCGAGGAACTGCCGACGCGCGACAAGGTGTTCATCTTCGTCGACACCTACGCCCGGTGGCGGATCTCCGATCCCCTGCTGTTCTTCCAGCGCCTGCGCGACGAGCTGGGCGCCCAGTCGCGGCTCGACGACATCCTGGACGGCGAGACCCGCAACGCGATCGCCAACCACGATCTGATCGAGGTGATCCGCAGTTCGAACCGCGAGGCCGCGGCGGACGAGTCGTACCCGGACGCGGGCGGCGGCCTCGAAGAGGACGGGGGCGGCGGCCTCGAAGAGATCGTCACCGGCCGCGACAAGATCCGCCAGGACATCCTGGCCGCGGCCCAGGACCGGACCGCGGATCTGGGCATCGAGGTGCTGGACGTGCAGTTCCGGCGGATCAACTACGGCCAGCAGGTCGAGCCGGACGTCTTCAACCGGATGATCTCGGAACGACAGCGGATCGCCGACCGCTTCCGCTCCCAGGGCCAGGGCCAAGCCTCGGAGATTCTCGGCAACATGGATCGCGACCTGAAGCGGATCGAGTCCGAGGCCTACCGTCAGGCGACCGAGATTCGGGGCCGGGCGGACGCGGAGGCCACCGAGATCTACGCCTCGGCCTACAACCAGTCGGTCCAGTCGAGGAACTTCTACGAGTTCCTGCGCACGATGGAGGCCTTCGAGAAGACGATCGACCCGAACACCTGGTTGGTCGTGTCGACCGACAGCGACTACTTCAGCTTCCTGAAGGCGAGCGGTCCATAGCTGCCGGTCCGGCGGTCAGTCGATAGATGACCGGTCTGATTGGACTCCTGGTCATTCCGGGCATCGCCTGGCTGCTCTCCACGAACCGCTTCGGGGTCCGCTGGCGGACCGTAGTCACGGGCATCGCGATCCAGTTCGCCCTCGCCCTGCTGATTCTGAAGACGGCCCCCGGTCGAGCCTTCTTCGCCGGCGCGACGGAAGTCGTGACGGGTTTCCTCGAGTTTGCCGACGAGGGCTCACGGTTCGTCTTCGGCGAGGGCTTCGAGCACGTCCCCTTCGCCTTCCGGGTGCTGCCGACGATCATCTTCTTCTCGAGCGTGGTCGCGGTGCTCTACCACCTCGGCGTCATCCAGCGCGTGGTCAAGGTCTTCGCGGTCGTGATGACGAAGGTGATGGGCACGTCCGGCCCCGAGTCGCTGTCCGCCTCGGCCAACATCTTCGTCGGTCAGACCGAGGCCCCGCTCCTGATCCGCTCCTACGTGGGCAACATGACCCGCTCGGAGCTGATGGCGGTGATGACCGGCGGCTTCGCGACGGTCGCCGGCGGCGTGCTGGCCGCGTACGTGGGCATGGGCATTTCGGCCGGCCACCTGATCGCCGCCAGCGTCATGTCGGCGCCGGCGGCCCTGGTCATGGCCAAGCTGATGATCCCGGAAACCGAGACGGACGGGGTCTCGGCGGACACCGACTTCAAGGTGAAAACGCCGTGGGCCAACATGATCGACGCCGCAGCCCAGGGCGCCGGCGACGGGCTGAAGCTGGCGCTGAACGTCGGCGCCATGCTGCTCGCGTTCATCGCCCTGGTGGCGATGGTCAACGGCCTCCTGGGGCCGGTCGGCGGCTGGATCGGCCTTCCCGGTCTGAACCTGGAGATGATGCTCGGCTTCCTGTTCCGGCCCCTGGCCTGGGTCATGGGGGTGCCGTGGGCTGAGGCGGACGCGGTGGGGACGCTTCTGGGTCTCAAGACCGCGGCCAACGAGTTCGTCGCCTACTCCCGCTTCGAGGACATCTCGGCGGAGAACCAGTTGTCGGAGAAGTCCCGGGTCATCGCCACCTACGCCCTGTGCGGCTTCTCGAACTTCTCGTCGATCGCGATCCAGATCGGCGGCATCGGCGGCATCGCTCCGGAGCGCAAGAGCGAACTCGCCAGCCTCGGGCTCCGCGCGATGATCGCGGGCACCCTCGCCTGCCTGCAGACGGCGACGATCGCGGGCCTGCTGGTCTGAGACCGGGCGTTCGGCGGCGGGCGGCGCTCAGGTGCCCGCCGCGCTGGCGGCTGAGGGCACGATGATGAGCAACTGGATCGCGTCGAAGAGGAAGTGGGCGGCGATGGCGGGCCAGATGTTGCCTCGCCAGATGGTGAGGTAGCTGAAGGCGACGGAGAGCAGGGCGACGCCCAGGAGCATGAAGGGCTGCTCGTAGTTCAGGTGGGCGAGCACGAAGAGGACGTTCGAGGTCGCGAAGCCGGCTCTCGGCATCAGGAAGCCGCGAAAGAAGATCTCCTCGACGACGCCCGCGGAGAGGCTGACCATGAGTCGGATCAACACGGGCAGACCGCCCATCCAGAGCACCATGGCCGGCGCCTCGGTCGGCAGGTTCTCGAAGCCGCCGGCGGCGCCGACGGCGAGTGCGGCGATCAGCACGACGAACAGCACGCTGCCCCAGAGGACGACGCCGGCGCCGAGACCGATTCCGACCTCGACCGGCACGCTCTGGCCGGTTCGGGTGCGCAGACCGAGCTGGCTCAGGACGACCGTGCGGGCGTCGTGCCCGCAGCGCCAGTAGCCGAGGAACAGCCAGAGTGCCAGCGTCACGACCAGGAGCGCGTGCATCAGGAACAGGTTCACGGGAGAAAGCCGCTCGAAGTCGATCTCGTCGACGCGGGACGGCAGGCCGATCTGCCCGGCGGCGGCGAACACGCCGAACCAGAGCACCAGGGCGAGCAGGACGATCGCGGCGAGGCGGCGCAGGTCGCCCCACGCGGGGTCGGCGAAGCCGGGCGGCAGCAGCCCGCGCGCCGCCGTGGATCGGTCGATCCACCAGGCGCACGCGGCGCCGGCCACAAGCGGGAGAGCCAGGCGAATCAGGGTCACGGCCGGCATCCTACTGGTAGGGTTCGGCGCTGCCGCGAACCACCCGGGAGAGGGCTTTGGACCGATTTCCAGGCGTTGATTTCATGAACTTCGACTCGCTGCTCAGCGGCGAGGAACGACTCATGCGGGACACCGTCCGCCAGTTCGTCGACGAGCGCGTGAAGCCCATCATCGAGCACTGCCATCGGGAGGCGAAGGCGCCGATGGAACTCGCTCCCGAACTCGGCGATCTGAACCTGTTCGGGGCGAACTTCTCGGAGTACGGGCTGCCGGGCCTGGGCGATGTCGCGTACGGCCTCGTCATGCAGGAGCTGGAGCGCGGGGACTCGGGCATTCGGAGCATGGTCTCCGTGCAGAGCTCGCTCGTGATGTACCCGATTCTCACCTTCGGCTCCCGCGAGCAGAAGGACCGGTTCATACCCGGACTCGCGAGCGGCCGGATGATCGGCTGCTTCGGGCTCACCGAGCCGGACTTCGGCTCGAACCCCTCGGCGATGCGCACGCGCGCGCGGCGGGACGGGGACTGCTGGGTGCTGAACGGCGCCAAGCAGTGGATCACGAACGGCAACGTCGCCGACGTGGCCGTCGTCTGGGCGCGCACCGACGAGGGGATCCGGGGCTTCCTCGTCGAGAAAGGGACGGAGGGCTTCACCAGCGCCGAGATGCACGGCAAGTTCTCGTTGCGGGCCTCGGCGACCGGCGAACTCTCGTTCCAGAACTGCCGCATTCCGGCCGACAACATCCTGCCGGGCACCCGGGGCATCGGCTCGGCGCTGCAGACGCTGAACCAGGCGCGCTACGGCATCTGCTGGGGCGGCCTCGGATCGGCGATGGAGTGCTACCACACGGCGCTCGAGTACGCCCGGCAGCGGGTGCAGTTCGCCGGTCAGCCGATCGCCAGCCACCAGCTCGTCCAGGAGAAGCTGGCCTGGATGATCACCGAGATCACCAAGGGACAGTTCCTCGTCTACCAGTTGGCGGGGCTGAAGACGGCCGGCACGATGGAGCCCCAGCACGTCTCGATGTGCAAGCGGAACAACATCTGGGTGGCTCGCGAGTGCGCGAAGCTGGCGCGCGAGATCCTGGGCGCCAACGGCATCTCGGACGAGTACCCGGTGGTCCGCCACATGCTGAACATCGAGTCCGTCTACACCTACGAGGGGACGCACGACATCCACGGTCTGGTGATCGGCCAGGCGATCACCGGCATTCCCTCCTTCAACCCGCCGATGAGCCGCGAGCAGGCGCGCGAGGCGGTCGACCGGCCGGCGCCGGCCGCTGCCGCCGCGGGGGCCGGCTCGTGACCGGGGAGCTCCGCGACCACGACTTCGTCGCCGTCACCGAGGCCGCCGCGGTCGCGGCGGCCCAGACGATGGGCTACGGCGACCGCCACCACTCGGACCACGTCGCCGTCGAGGCGATGCGCGGGGTCCTGGCGGACATGGCGATCGACGGCCGGGTGGTGATCGGCGAGGGGGAGCGGGACAGGGCGCCGATGCTCTATGTCGGCGAGGAGGTCGGCCGCAGGGCCGCGGGCGATCTGCAGGTCGACTTCGCGGTCGACCCCCTGGAGGGGACCAATCTCTGCGCCACCGGGGCTTCGGACGCGATGGCGGTGCTCGCCGCCTCCGAGCGCGGCGGACTGCTCCACGCCCCCGACATCTACATGGACAAGATCGTCGTCGGCCCGACCGCTCGCGGGAAGGTCGACCTGGATGCTCCGGTGGAGGACAACCTGAAGGCGATCGCGAGCGCCTTCGACTGCGCCGTCAGCGCTCTGACCGTGGTCGTTCTCGACCGGGACCGGCACCGGGGCCTGATCGACGACATCCGGACCGCCGGAGCGCGCATCAAGCTGATCGGGGACGGGGATTTGTCGACGGCGATCGCGGCGGCGGTCCGCGGCACCGGCGTCCACGCGGTGATCGGCGCCGGCGGCGCGCCGGAAGGAGTGATCACGGCGGCGGCGATGCGTTGCCTCGGCGGGGAGATCCAGGGCCGGCTGTCGGCGCTTTCGGGCGAGCAGAAGCGACGCCTCGCCCAGTTCGACATCGAGGATCCCGACCGCGTCTACACCACCGAGGAGCTTGCGCCGGGGGACGACATCCTCTTCTGCTGCACCGGCGTCACGGGCGGCGACCTGCTTCGGGGCGTCCGCTTCTTTGGCGACGGCTTCCGGACGTCGACGTTGACCATGTCGCTCAGGGAGGGCGTCATCCGCTTCGTCGAGACGATTCACCGTGGCGAGGACGGTGGTCCCGTCTACTTCTATTGAGGTGGGGAACGTGGACGACACAGCGGCGGAACGGCCGTGATCAAGCCGGACCACTGGATCAGCGCCTGGGGCGAAGCGGGCGGCGTCGACCCCTTCGAACCGGACCAGGTGAACGCGGCCAGTTACGACGTCCGCGTCGGCGACCACTGGATCTGCCCCACGCGCGACCCGGAGGAGTTCCACGGCGACAGGATCAAGCTGTTCCCGAACGAGGTCGTGCTCGCCACCACCCTCGAGTTCGTGCGGATTCCGCGTTCGGTGGCCTGCGACCTGAAGCTCAAGTCGACGCTGGGCCGGTTGTGGATCAACCACTCGCTGGCCGGCTGGTGCGACCCGGGATTCGAGGGGAACATCACCCTGGAGTTGCAGAACCTGGGCCCGGTGCCCTTCGTGCTCGACGCGGGCCGCCGGATCGCACAGCTCATCTTCATTGCGATGGAGTCCGAGCCCGAGACCGCCTACGGCGAACCGGGAGCTGGAAGCCGGTACCAGCACCAGCGCGGAGCGACCCGCGCCAGGTCCTGAGGCGGAGGCTGCCGTGCCGGAACCTGTCCAGAAGACGATTCGGCTCTCCATCGACAGCCGCTACGAGAACATCGAGCTGGTCAAGGCCGTGCTCGACGAAACGCTCGAGTCCCTGCCGATCGACGAAGAGACCGGCTACTGGATGGGCATCGCGTTGCGGGAAGCGCTGACCAACGCGATCAAGCACGGCAACGCGCTGGATCCCGAGAAGAAGGTGGAGGTTTGTCTGGCGGTAGGCGAGAGCGGACTCGACATCACGGTCGAGGACCAGGGCAGCGGCTTCGATCCGGGCGCCGTGGCGGACCCGCTCGCGCCCGACAACCTGCTCAAGACGGAAGGCAGGGGCATCTTCTACATGCGCAGGTTCATGGATAAGATCGACTACGATTTCGGCGCGGAGGGCGGCACGAAGGTCCGGCTTCACAAGGAGTTCGACGCCTCGGGCGGCAGCGCCGAAGCAAACCAGGGAGGAGCGAATGAAGATTGACAAGCGCCAGCGGGATGGAGCGACGATTCTCGATCTCCAGGGCAGGATCACGATCGGCGAGGGCGACGTTGCCTTGAGAGAGGCCGTCCTCGCGGCGGTCGGCGAAGGCGCTACGAACATCCTGCTGAACATGGGGCGCGTGCGCTCCATCGACTCCTCCGGCGTCGGTGAACTGGTCGCCGCCTACACGACTGTCACCAACCGCGGCGGCAACCTGCGCCTGTTCTCCATGCCGAGCAGGGTCCTCGGGGTGCTCCAGATCACCCAGTTGGTCACCGTGCTGGACATCCTGGAGGACGAGGACGAGGCAGTCGCCTCGGTCGCCTGACAGAGCGGTGGACGCGGAAGGCAGGGGGCGGTCGCGGGAGCATCGCCGCCACGGGGTCGGCGGCGGCCGGCTGGCTGTCGTCTGCCTGTCCCTGCTCCTGGTTCTTGGTCTCGCCGGCGGCGCCTGGCTGGGCGCCAGCGACGACGCGGAAGACGGCGGACGGGACTCGATCTACAAGTACCTCACGCTGTGGGAAGAGGTACTTCGGCTGATCCGCGGCTCGTACGTCGAGGCGACCGACGGACGTAGCCTGACGGCGGGCGCCATGGACGGCGTGACGGATGCCCTCGATCCCTTCTCGGTCTACGTACCGCCGGGCGAAGTCGAGTCGTACCGGGCGGCGCGTGAGGTGGGCCGGCGGCATTCGGGCGTCCTCGTGCTCAAGGAGCGCGGCACCGCCTATGTCGTCGCGGTCGACGGCGGCAGCCCGGCCGAGGCCGCGGGTCTGGAACGGGGTGACATCGTCGCCGGCATCAACGGGCGTTCGTCCCGCGCGATGCCCCTGTGGGAGCTGCGGCGTCAGCTCGCCGGTCCGGTCGGTTCGGAACTGGAGCTGGAACTGGTGCGGCGCGGCAACAGCGTCGACGTAAGCCTGACCCTGGACGAGTTCGAGCCGCTGCAACCTGACTTCGAAGAGGTCGACGGTTCCGGCGTGCTGAGGATTCCGAGCTTCGGCTCCGGCACGGCCGCCCGGGTAGAGGCGTTGCTCGACGGCTACGCCGGCGACTCCCTGCTGATCGATGTCCGCGGAGTCGCGGGAGGTTCCGCGGAGGCCGCCTACGCGGTGGCGGGCCTGTTCGCCGTGGGCGAGCTGGGCAGCCTGGTCGACCGGGAGGACCGGAAGCTCGAGACCTTCGAGGGCGCGGGGGGCCTGTACTCGGGCGACATCGGCGTCCTGACGGATCGCAGTTCCCAGGGACCGGCCGAGATCCTGACCGCCGTCCTGCGTCAGTCGGTCGACGCGGACCACTACGGCGAGTCGACCTTCGGCCATGCCGGAACGCTGCGGCAGATCGAACTGCCGAACGGCGGCGGCCTGCTCGAAACGACCGCGGCTTTCTACACGGACCCGGAGGGAGAACGGCTGAACGGCCGAATCCGCGTCGCCAACGAAGACCGCCTGAACACCCTCTCCTTCGAGGACGAATCCGACCCGGTGCTTGAAGACGCTCTGGATCTCCTCATCCTGGAAGCTCCCGCGGAGCCTGGGCAGTTGTAGTCCGCTTCGCCCGCTCCCACAGCCGCTCCAGTTCGTCCATCCGGTGCTCGCCGCCGGGCTCCAGCTCCGCCTCCATTGCCGCGAAGCGGCGACGGAACTTCCGGTTCGCCGCCGCCAGCGCGCGCTCCGGGTCCACCTTCAGGTGGCGGGCGAGGTTGGCGAGCGCGAACAGCACGTCGCCCAGTTCCTCTTCGACCCGCGCCGTCGCCCCGGCGGACTGGCCGGCCTGGCCGCCGGCCGTCTCCTGGTCCAGTTCGCCGAGTTCCTCGGCCACCTTGGCGCGCACGGCTTCGGTCGAGTCCCAGTCGAAACCGATGCCGGCCGCCTTCTGCCCGAGCCGGTAGGCGCCAACCAGGGCCGGCAGTGACGCCGGTACGCCGTCCAGCACGGAACGTTCGCCGTCGGAGTTCCGCTTGCGCTGTTCCCACATCGCCGCGACTTCGGCAGCGGAACCCGGCGCTTCCTGGTCTTTCTCGTCGCCAAAGACGTGAGGATGCCGGGCAACCATCTTGTCGATCACGGTGCGGATCGCTCCGCCGAGGGGCATCTCCCCCAGTTCGGCGGCGGTCAGCCGGGCGACGTACACCGCCTCGAACAGCAGGTCGCCCAGTTCCTCGTTGATCGCGGCGGGATCCCGTTCGTCGATCGCCGCGGCCAGTTCGTGAGCCTCCTCGATCAGGTATGCGCGGAGATCCGCCAGTGACAGCTCGCGGTCCCAGGGGCAGTCGACGCGCAACCGGTCGATCAGATCGGCGATCGGAGCGAGCGAGCAGGAGTCGGTCGTGGCACGATCTCCTTTGTTAAGATCCTGCATTCGTGGGAAGCGGAGGTCGGAAGTGAAGGTCACCGACAGAAGGATGTTCACGGACGACGGCGAACTGCGCGAAGAGTACCGCTTCCTCGAGCAGCAGAAGGCCGGGGGAGCGGCGCCGGCCGCGGAACAGCCGCCTCCTGTCGCTGAACCGGACAGCGCGGCGAGTGCGGGCGAGGCGCGGGCAGGCGGGGCTGACCGGGCCGCATCCGCGGAGCCGCCCCCGGGCCCCGGGACCGCGGAGGCGCCGCACATGCCGCCGCGCGGGGCGCAGTCTCCGGGCTTCATGGACCTGGTCGCCGTTCTCGCCGAGCCGATCGCCTTCCTGCTTGGCGACGCCCAGCTACCGGACGGTCAGAGCGCCCAGGATCTGCCGCGGGCCCGGCTCCACATCGACCTGCTGGCGGTGCTGCAGGAGAAGACGCGGGGCAACGTCTCCGAGCAGGAGACGGCCGTGCTCGAGGATCTTCTCGCGCAGCTCCGGATGCGGTACGTCGAGAAGAGCAGTAACTGATTGCCTTGCCGATCCGGGTCCGTTCAGCGGCGGCCTCGGCGTAGAATCTGAGCGTTCCGCAATCAGATTGTCGCTTTTGGGACTTGACAACGGATCGCTTAGGTCCTAGTGTCGCTGTCGCGTCGGGCCAGGTAGTGCGGTTTTCTTACCGCACCCGCCCGAAGCGCGAAAAACAGAGAACCGACCCGTTCCCGCTCACTGGGCGGACGATTCAGGAGAGAGAGTCTTGAGCAAGATCATTGGCATCGACCTGGGGACGACGAACAGCGTCGTCGCCCTGATGGAGGGTTCGGACCCCAAGGTGGTTCCGAACTCGGAAGGAAGCAGGACCACGCCGTCGATCGTCGGGTTCACCGAGAAGGGCGAGCGGCTCGTCGGCCAGGTCGCCAAGCGACAGGCGGTGACCAACCCGGAGAACACGGTCTTCTCGATCAAGCGCTTCATGGGGAGGCGCCTGGGCGAGGTCTCGGAAGAGCAGAAGATGGTCCCCTACGCGGTTTCGAGCGCCGGCGACGACGTGCAGATCGGCGCCGCGGGCAAGACCTACACCCCGCCCCAGATCTCGGCCATGGTGCTGCAGAAGCTGAAGCAGGCGGCCGAGGACTATCTCGGCGGTCCGGTCGAGCGCGCCGTGATCACGGTCCCGGCGTACTTCAACGACGCCCAGCGTCAGGCCACGCGGGATGCTGGCCAGATCGCCGGACTGACCGTCGAGCGGCTGGTCAACGAGCCGACCGCGGCGGCGCTTGCCTACGGCCTGGACAAGGAGGGCGATCGCACGATCGCCGTCTACGACTTCGGTGGCGGCACGTTCGACATCTCGATTCTCGAGGTGGGCGAGGGCGTGGTCGAGGTCAAGGCGACGAACGGCGACACGCACCTGGGGGGCGACAACATCGACCAGCGGATCATCGACTGGCTGCTGGAGGAGTTCAGGAAGGACCAGGGCATCGATCTCGGCCAGGATCCGATGGCCATGCAGCGGCTCAAGGAGGCCGGCGAGAAGGCGAAGATCGAGCTGTCGGGCGTCCAGGAGACCGAGATCAACCTCCCCTTCGTGACCGCCGACGCCTCGGGGCCGAAGCACCTGAACGTCAAGCTCTCCCGGAGCAAGCTGGAGCAGCTCACCGAGGACCTGGTCAGGAGCACGCTCGAACCCTGCCGCCAGGCGCTCAGGGACGCCGGCCTCGGCACCAGCGACATCGAGGAGATCGTCCTGGTCGGAGGCCAGACCCGGATGCCGGCGGTGCAGGAAGCGGTCAAGGAGTTCTTCGGACGGGAGCCCCATCGCGGCGTGAACCCGGACGAGGTGGTCGCGATCGGCGCCGCGATCCAGGGCGGCGTGCTGGCGGGGGACGTCACGGATGTCCTGCTGCTGGACGTCACGCCGCTGTCGCTCGGCATCGAGACGCTGGGCGGCGTCTTCACCAAGCTGATCGATCGCAACACGACGATTCCCACCCGCAAGAGCGAGGTGTTCTCGACCGCCGGCGACAACCAGACATCGGTCGAGGTCCACGTGCTCCAGGGGGAGCGCGAGATCGCCGGCGACAACCGGACGCTCGGCCGCTTCCACCTGGTGGGTATCCCGCCGGCGCCTCGCGGCATGCCGCAAATCGAGGTCACCTTCGACATCGACGCCAACGGCATCGTCAACGTGTCGGCGAAGGACAAGGGCACCGGCAAGGAGCAGAAGATCACGATCACGGGCTCGGGCGGCATCGAGAAGGACGAGATCGAACGGATGGTGGCCGATGCCCAGGCTCACAGCGACGAGGACAGGAAGCGTCGCGAGGCGATCGACGCCCGCAACCAGCTCGACTCCCTGGTCTACGGCACGGAGAAGAACCTCGCCGAACACCGGGACAAGCTGTCCGACAGCGACCGCGGTGAACTCGAGTCCGCGATCGAGGACGCGAAGAAGAGCATGGAGGGCGAGGACGCCGCCGCCATGCAGAGCGCGTCCGCGCGGCTGACCGAGGCCTCGCACAAGCTGGCGCAGGTCATCTACGAACAGACCAGCGCCCAGGCGGCTCCCGACGCGCCTCCGGGCGCGGGCGGCCCCGGGGACGGCGGTCCCCAGGCCGCCGATGACGACGTGATCGACGCCGACTTCGTCGACGTGGATGAAACGTCCGGGGACGGCAGCACGTCCGGGGACAAGGGGGCTAACTAGGTGGCGCCGCCGCGGTCGTCGCGTGAGCGCCGTCCCCCGTCACGCCGCCGGCGGGTGGGGGGCGGCCGCTACGTGATGATCAGCAAGGTCGCCGAGCGCTACGACATCCATCCGCAGACCCTCCGGCTCTACGAGCGGGAGGGCCTTCTGGAGCCGCGGCGGAGCGATGGCAACACGCGCCTCTACGATCAGGATTCCCTGAACAGGCTCGAATCGATCCTGACCCTGACCCGGGACATGGGGGTCAACCTGGCGGGAGTGGAGGTCATTCTCACGCTGCAGGAACGGCTGGCGCGGCTCGAGGCCGAGCGGGACCGGCTACTCTCGATCGTTGAGCGCGACGCGGCGGACCGCCGCCGGGGTGTCCGGCGCCGGCACGCCCTGGTCTGGGTGCGAAGCGGCGCGCTGGTCAAGGTCGAGGACGAGGATTGAACGGGGAAGGTTGCGAACTCTGTAGCGGACGCGGTTGGATCGTGGACCTCGCCACGAACCGGGCGCGGCGCTGCACCTGCCACTCGACCCGTGTCCGCGGACGCCGCGTCGACGACCTGGGCATTCCGCCCAAGTACCAGGGTTGCCGTCTCACGAACTTCCGGCTCGCTGGGGACGTGGGCGACCAGCTCCTCACCGCGCGCCGCGATTGCGACCAGTACATCGAGGAGTTCATGGAGCTCGACGGCTCGTTGAACGAAACCGGACTTGTCTTCATTGGTCCGAGCGGCCGGGGCAAGACGCACCTTGCCGTGGCCGTGCTGATCGAGCTGGCCGAGCAGTACGGCGTCGGCGGCCGCTTCGTCGACTTCACCAGCCTGGTCGCCGACATCCAGGCAACCTTCCAGCCCGACGCACCGCGGAACCAGGCCGACCTGCTGCGTCCGCTCCAGGAAGCGGAGGTGGTCGTCGTCGACGAGCTGGGCGCGCGGCGGCCCTCGCCCTTCGTCTCCGACACCCTGTACCTGCTGATCAACGGACGGTACATGGCCCGCCGGCCGACCCTGTTCACCAGCAACTACTACCTGACGTCCGAGGTCGACGACGACAGCGCCGCCGCCGCCCGCACCCTGGCCGGCCGCGTCCCCGCCAGCCTGATCAGCCGCCTCCACCAGATGGCGAAACCGATCCTCATCGACGCCGTCGGCGACTACCGGCACGAGTTGCAGGCGCATCAGCATCGGTAGCCGTAGCACCCGTCCCGCAACGTCGGCCGGAGGGGAGGGTCCCAGGGGACGCTCGCGCTCTCTCGGAGTATGGGGGTTGGGCGCTCGCTGTTGTCGGCTGCGCTTCGCTGCTACCTGGGTTGATGTGAGGTTCTCGACAGGCGCTTGCCTCCGACGCCCTGGGACCCTCCCCTCCGGACGACGACGCGGGACTGGACGCTTTCAGTTCGACGTTACGTCCCCCGTCTGGTGTCGGTGCGCCGGCCTTCCGGCCGGCATCTGGAAGGGAGGAGCCGCCGTTTCCACGTATTTCCAATAACGTATGTAACAGGCGATGGGAGTGAGCGGGTCACAGACGGTCAAGCGGTACCTGACCAACCTCGGTCTGGTCGCCGTGGCCTGTCTGCTGCTGGCGGCGGGGCCGAGCCCGAAGACGTCTCCTCCGTCGATCGTGTTGCCCGCGGAGATTCGGCTCGGGCTGGCGACGGACCTGGAGCGGGTCGAGGTTGCCTGCTGTGACGGGCCTTCGTGGCTCGTGGACGACGCGGGCCGGCGGGTCGAGGTTGCCGGGTCATTCCAGGTGGTTGCGGCGCCGGGGACGGCGAGCCCGGGGGTTCATCGCCTGCAGGTGGCGGCGTTGAGGGATCGGGTGCAGGCGGAGAAGCTGGCCGGCCGGCTGGCGGATCTGCTCGATCAGCGGGCGGACTCGGTGCCCGACGCGGGCACCGGCCTGTACCGGGTCCGGGTGGGCCGCTTCTCTGACCGGGAGGCGGCGGAGAAGGCTCGCGGCCGGCTTCATGTCGAAGGCTTCGACGACGTCTGGATCACCATCGAGGGCCAGGTTCTGGAGGAGCCGGGCTTCGAGGTCGACGGAGTCGGCAGGGTTGCGGGACGCAGGCTGCGGCTCGAGTCGGCCGGCGGTGTCGTTCGCATCCTGGGCCGGCGCTACCGCGGGGCGCTCGAGGTCTTCCTGAGCAACCGGGCCGGACTGAATGTCGTCAACGCGGCGCCGCTCGAGGACTACCTGCGCGGCGTCGTGCCGGTCGAGCTCGGTCCGGACCTGTACCCCGAGCTCGAGGCGATCAAGGCGCAGGCCGTGACCGCGCGCACCTACGCGGCGAAGCGCCTGGGCGAGTTCGAGGAGGAGGGGTACGACCTCTGCGCCACGCCGCTGTGCCAGGTCTACGGCGGCCTGGAGGTCGAGCACCCGGTCTCGGACCGCGCGATCGCGGCGACCGGCGGCGAGATCCTGCTTCGTGACGGCGCGCTCCAGGAGGCGCTGTTCACGGCGAGTTGCGGCGGCAGTACCGAACTCGTCGATCACGTCTTCCCTCTTCTGGCGGGCGGAGGCCCCCTGGCGACGGCTTGTGTCGAAGGGGGAGTCGTGACCCTGGCGGGCGGCGCCGGGGACTCGCCCGCCAGGCACTTGCTGAGGTCCATCGGCGCTCGCGGGGTGCGCGAGAGACGGGTCGATGAGCGACTCGACCGCGCCCGTTCCGGCGGCGACCTGGAAGTTGCCCATGGGAGCCTGGGCGGCCTCGCCGGCGGCTGGCTCGACCTGCGCCAGCAGGGTCACCGCCGGCTGGTGCCGCTGGCTTCCGAGTCGGCGCTGTTGGTGACCGAGGTCCCGCCTGGGACGCCCCCTGGCGAGCTCGGCGTACCGGCGCCATCCCTGACGGCCGCGCCGGGCGACCGGCTGCGCGTCTACCTGGTCCGCGGCCAGGTGGTCCTGGTCGTTCACGAGACGCCGCGAACTGGAGATCAACCGAAGGCGGAGCCGTGGTCGCTCTGGCGGTCGCACGCTTCGCTGCGCGCCGCCGTCGAGAAGCGCTTCCCCGGCCTCGGGCTCAGGTCCATGAGAGTGCTGGAGCGCGGCGTCTCGGGTCGGGTGGCGCGCATCGACCTGGTCGGTGAGCGGAGTTCGGTCGAGTTGCAGGGTCTGGCGATCCGCTGGCTGCTCGACATCCCCGAACACCTCCTCCGGCTGACCGCCGAAGCGGGCGACGGGGGCGTTCCCGGCTGGCGCTTCGCCGGCCGCGGCCGCGGCCACGGCGTCGGCATGTGCCAGGTCGGCTCGTACCTCATGGCGCAGCGCGGTCTGACCTACCGGGAGATCCTCTGGCACTACTACGGCGCGGTCGAGATCGGCAGGTTCGCATCGTGAGCGTCGACCGGGCCGCCGGCGCCTGGCTGGCTGGCGCCGAGCCCTGGCGCGAGACCCGCCGGCTGGGCCGGGCTCTGACCGCGATCGAGGGCGGCGTGGATACGCAGGCCCTCGCGAAGACGGCCTGGCGGCGTGCCGGCCGCGCGATGACGATCGGTCTGACCGGACCGCCCGGGGTCGGCAAGAGCACGTTGACGGCCGCTCTGGCCCGGGAGCTCCGGAAACGGGGAGAGCCGGTGGCGGTGCTCGCATTCGACCCGACCAGCCCGCTGACCGGCGGCGCAGTGCTCGGCGACCGGGTGCGGATGTCCGACCTGGAAACCGATCCGGGCGTCTTCATCCGGTCGATGGCCTCGCGCGGCGCCGGCGGCGGACTGGCGCAGGCCGCCGCCGCGGCGACCGACCTGCTCGATGCGGCGGGCTTTCCCTGGATTCTCGTCGAGACCGTGGGCACCGGGCAGGCCCAGACCGCCATTCGCCGGAACTCGGACCTGGTGGTCCTGGTGACGGCGCCCGGCCTGGGCGACGGCGTTCAGGCGATCAAGAGCGGGACGATGGAGATCGCGGACGTGTTCGTCGTCAACAAGAGCGATCTGCCGGGCGCCGCCGCCGCTCGGCGGTCCATCGTGGAGATGCTCGACCTGGCGGACGGAGCCGGTGGCGAGCCGCCGGCCGTGCTGTCGACCGTGGCCCGGACCGACGAAGGCGCGGCGGAGGTCCTGGACGCGGTGTCCGCGTGTTTCGAACGGCTGCGGGCCGGAGGCGAGATTCGCGACCGGCGGGCGGCCCGCCTGCGGCGCCGGGTGCTCGACCTGTACCGCGCCGAGGTCCTGCGGCTCGCCATGGGCTCGATCGACGACGACGGGTTCGCGCGGGCGCTCCTGGCCGCCAGCGGTTCGAAGGCGCTGGACGGGGAGGCCGATTCGCAGCAGAATCGGGCGCCGCTGGAAACCGGGCCGGCCAGCGATCCCTGTGATCCGGTCGATCCCTACGATCTGGCGGACCGGCTGGTCGACGAGTTCGTCGGCGGATTCCGGCAACACCGAGGCGCACAGCAATGATCACGGGTCTGGACCATGTCGCGATCGCCGTTTCTTCGATCGAAGAGGCGAGGGCGTTCTACGAGAAGCTGGGGCTCGAGATCACGGCGATCGAGGTGGTCGAGCACGAGGGAGTCCGGGTCGCGATGATTCCCTGCGGCGGCACGCGGATCGAACTCCTGGAGCCGCTGTCGAACGATTCCCCGGTGGGGCGCTTCCTCGAGCGCCGCGGCCCGGGCATACACCACCTCTGCATGCGCAGCGACGACGTTCACGAGGACGACGGAAAGCTGCGGGACGGTGGACTGTCTCTCCTGCGCGAGCGGCCCGGCCCCGGCGCCGAAGGCGCCACGGTCCAGTTCGTCCACCCGAAGAGCGCCGGCGGCGTGCTGCTGGAACTGTCGGAGCCGGCGCGGTGACGGGTCGTCTGATTCTCGAGGACGGTTCCGTCTTTCACGGCGAGAGCCTGGTCGAGGGCAGCCGCTTCGCGGAGGTCGTCTTCAACACCTCGATGACGGGTTACCAGGAGATCCTGACGGACCCGTCCTATCGGGGTCAGATCGTGATCATGACCCAGCCCCACATCGGCAATTACGGGACGTACGACGACGCGGAGGAGTCGCACCGGGTCTGGGTGGAAGGGTTCGTCGTCCGCGAGTTCACGGCCCGCCGCTCGGGACTGGGCGATGGCGAGCTGGGCGCCTACCTGAACGCGGCGGGCGTGCCGGCGCTCGCGGGCATCGACACGCGGGCCGCGGTGCGGCGCCTGCGCGACCACGGCGCCATGCGGGGGCTGATCACGAGTTGCGACCGGCCGGACGCCGAGCTGGTCGAGGAAGTGCGGCGGCAGCCGACGATGGAGGGCCGGGCCCTGGTCGACGAGGTGACCTGCGAGGCGCCGTACGAGCTCGGGCCGGAGGGCGAGGAGAAGGTCCGCCTGGCGGTGTACGACTTCGGCGTCAAGCGGAACATCCTTCGCTCGCTGGTCCGGCAGGGCGCCCGGGTCGTCGTGCTGCCGGCGCGCACGCCGGCTCGCGAGTGCCTTGCCCTGGAGGTCGACGGCGTGGTGCTCTCGAACGGGCCGGGAGACCCGGAACCGCTCCACGAGATCATCGGCGAGGTGCGGGAATTGATCGACTCCAGGACGCCGCTGTTCGGCATCTGTCTCGGCCACCAGCTCCTGGGTCTGGCTCTTGGCGGCACGACGTTCAAGCTGAAGTTCGGGCACCACGGCGGCAACCAGCCGGTCCGCGACGAGGAGACCGGCGAGGTTTCCATCACGAGCCAGAACCACGGTTTCGCTCTCGCCGGCGACAGCCTTCCCGACGACTGCCAGGTGGCGGCGATCAATCTGAACGACGGGACGGTGGAGGCCTTCAAGGCGACCGGACGGCCGATCTTCTCGGTCCAGTACCACCCGGAGGCGGCGCCGGGGCCGCACGACGCCGCGCGACTCTTCGGGGAGTTCCTCGACGTCTGTGGATGACGTCCACGAGCCGGGTGCTTCGGCGCGGGGCCGCCGGGTGGTCTGGTGGATCGCCGCGCGCTACCTGCTCGGGGGACGAAGCCGGCTCCTGACCGGGACCGCGAGGTCGGCCCTCGGGTCGACCGGCCTGGGTGTGGCGGCGATGGTCGTCTCGATGGCGCTGATGAGCGGGTACACGGGCTCCGTCGAGACGCGGCTGCTTCAGAGCGGGCCTCTGGTCGTCACGCCCCTGGGTGAAGCCGCGGGGGATCTCGCGGCGGCCGACGAAACGGCCAGCCTATTGCGACGGCTGGCCGGAGTGGAGCGGGTCGGCGTCACGCTGGCCGGCCAGGGCGCGCTGGCGAGCGGGACGAATCCGGCCGGCGTCGATGTCTGGTTCCGGGGCGTCCTGCCGGGGGCTTCCACCTTCGGGGCCGGCGACGAAGAACTCGGACGGAACGCCGACGGCATCGATGCGGTCGTGCTCGGCCGCCAGCTCCAGCGGACGCTCGGCGCGGCGGAAGGGGACCTGCTGCGCCTGACGGCGATCGTCGGTTCGCCTTCGGGCCAGCCGCGCTTCGCCTACCGCACGCTCCGGGTCGCCGGGGCCTTCGAGACGGGATTCTCCGAGTACGACCGGAGCTACGCCGTCCTGCACCGGGACGCGGTGGAGGCTCTCGGCAGCGTCGGCGTCGTCCTCGAGGTGGCGACGTCGCCGGGCGCCGACCCGTCGGTGGTGCACGGGAGCATCGAGGAGCTGGTGGGCGGCGATGCGCTGGTCACCGACTGGCGCCGGGGCAACCGGGAGATCTTCGCGGCGCTTCGGCTGCAGAAGTGGGGCCTGTTCCTCGTGCTGGGCCTGATCGTGCTGGTGTCGACGTTCAACATCGCCGCGGCGCTGGTCGTCATGGTGCGCGAGCGGGGCAGGGACACGGCGGTGCTCGGGGCGCTGGGGCTTGGCCCGCGGCGGCTCAAACGCGTGTTCCTGGCCTGCGGGTTGAGTCTGGGCGCCGCGGGAACCGGCCTCGGTCTGCTGCTCGGTTCGCTGGTCAGCGTGATCATCACCCGCTACGAACTCGTGCGCTTCGATCCCGGCGTGGCGGAGATCTACTTCATCAGCAGCGTTCCGTTCGACGTGCGGGCGCTGGACCTGCTGGCCGTGGCCGGCTTCAGCCTGCTCGTCGTCGGGCTTGCGTGCTGGTGGCCTGCCCGGCTTGCGGCGTCGCTCGAACCGGCGCGGGCGCTCCACTGGGAGTAGCGAGAACCGGCCAAACGTGGAAGGAGGGGCTGCTGGAAAGCAACCCCTCCCGGGTGTGAATCGCGCCTCAGCCAGCCCGTGGCCGCTGAGCGGAAGTTGAGGTTTGAAGGCAGGTCCGGACTGTGTCCGGGGGTGGGTTGCAGTTTCTCTGGACGCGGACGCGTCCAGTCGCGACCCGGTGGGTGACGGCACGGGAGCCAGGGCGCGAAGTCGATTGGCCGGTGGCCGATCGATCCTTGCCTGTGGTTCGGTGCCGCCTCTGACAAGGAGTATACGCGACCCGGCGCCAAAGTGTTTCCGCCGCGTCGTGTTTTCGGTGCGCGCCGCGATCCGGGAACGCGTCCGGTTTGCCTGTACACTCCGCGCGCTCATGCCGAAGCGGACGGACATCGAGTCGATCCTGATCTTCGGTTCGGGGCCTATCGTCATAGGCCAGGCGTGCGAGTTCGACTACTCCGGCACGCAGGCCTGCCGTGTCCTGCGCCGGGAGGGCTACCGGGTCATCCTGGTCAACTCGAACCCGGCGACGATCATGACGGACCCGGAGATCGCGGACGCGACCTACGTCGAGCCCCTCGTGCCCGACGTGGCGGTGAAGATCATCGAGCGCGAGCGGCCGGACGCGCTGCTGCCGACCGTCGGCGGCCAGACCGGGATCAACCTGACCCTGGCGCTGGAAGAGTCCGGCGCGCTGGAAGAGTCCGGGATGAAGCTGCTCGGTGCGGGGATCGAGGCGCTGCGCCTGGGCGAGGATCGCCTGCTCTTCAAGCGGGCCATGGTGGAGGCCGGTCTCGAGGTGCCGGAGAGCGGTATCGCGAGCACGCTGGAAGAGGCGCGGGGGATCATCGATCGCCTGGGCTTCCCGGTCATCGTCCGGCCGAGCTTCACGCTGGGAGGCGAGGGCGGCGGCGTCGTGTTCAACCGCGATGAGATCGACGACGTGATCGTCCGCGCCCTGCAGGCGAGTCCGGCCTCGACCGCCCTGATCGAGCAGTCGGTTCTGGGCTGGAAGGAGTTCGAGCTCGAAGTGATGCGCGACGTGGCCGACAACGCGATCGTCGTCTGCTCGGTCGAGAACGTCGATCCGATGGGCGTGCACACCGGCGACTCGATCACCGTGGCGCCGCAGCAGACGCTGTCCGATCCCGAGTACCAGGACATGCGCGACGACGCCTTCACCGTGATCCGCAAGGTGGGAGTCGCGACCGGGGGCTCGAACATCCAGTTCGCGGTGGAGCCGGGCAGCGGACGGCGGGTCGTGATCGAGATGAACCCGAGGGTGTCGCGAAGTTCGGCCCTGGCGTCCAAGGCGACCGGTTTTCCGATCGCCAAGATCGCCGCGCAGCTGGCGGTCGGCTACACCCTGGACGAGATCTCGAACGACATCACGGGCAAGACCTACGCCGCCTTCGAGCCGACCCTCGACTACACGGTCGTCAAGATCCCGCGCTGGGCGTTCGAGAAGTTCGAGCGCACCGCCGGCACCCTGGGCACGTCGATGAAGTCGGTGGGCGAGGTGATGGCGATCGGCGGCAACTTCCGCGAGGCGCTGATGAAGGGTCTCTCCGGCCTGGAACTGGAGGCGGCGTGGCCGCGTCAGGAGGAGCTCGTCAGCGATCCAGTCGGTCTGCGGCGGCGGCTCAGCACGCCCAACTGGCAGCGCCTCTTCGGGGTCTTCGCCGCGCTGCGCCAGGGCTGGACGGTCGACGAGGTGGCCTCGGCCTCGGACATCGACCCGTGGTTCCTGCGCGAGATCCGGACGGTCGTGGAGATCGAGGCGGAACTCGCCTGCTGGGAC
This sequence comes from Candidatus Multivorans sp., assembly GCA_965220845.1. Lineage (GTDB taxonomy): Bacteria > Acidobacteriota > Thermoanaerobaculia > Multivoradales > Multivoraceae > Multivorans. The sequence continues at coordinate 1,234,722 of CBDCRA010000004.1, read as the reverse complement.
CTCGAGTCCGCGCCGGACGAGCTGCTCCGCCGGGCCCGGCTGAGCGGGTTGAGCGATCAGCGGGTCGCCTCGCTGCTCGGCAGCGGGGAGGACCTGGTGGCCCGCGAGATCACGAAGCGGGGGTTCGACCGCGTCTTCAAGCGGGTCGACACCTGCGCCGCCGAGTTCGTAGCGGTCACCCCGTACCTCTACTCGACGCCCGGGGTGGAGGACGAGGCCCTGCCGACCGAGCGCCGGAAGGTGATGATCCTGGGCTCCGGGCCCAACCGGATCGGCCAGGGGATCGAGTTCGACTACTGCTGCGTCCACGCCGTCTTCGCCCTCAGGCGGGCCGGCTACGAGACGATCATGGTGAACTGCAACCCGGAGACCGTCTCGACGGACTACGACACCTCGGACCGGCTCTACTTCGAGCCGCTGACGTTCGAGCACGTGATGGCGATCTACCGCCGCGAGCAGCCGCTGGGAGCGATCGTCCAGCTCGGCGGCCAGACTCCGCTCAAGCTCGCCCATAGCCTCGAGGCCGCGGGCGTCTCCATTCTGGGCACGTCGCCGGAGGCGATCGACCTCGCCGAGGACCGCCGCCGCTTCGGCGATCTCCTGGCGGAGGAGGACATCCTGGTGCCGGCCAACGGCTCCGCGGTGTCGCTCGACGAGGCCTGCCGGGTGGCGGACGAGATCGGCTATCCCGTCGTCGTGCGCCCGAGCTACGTGCTCGGCGGCCGGGCGATGTCGATCTGCTACGACCAGCCGACGCTGATCAACTACATGCGCCGCGCCGCCGACGTCTCGCCGGGACGGCCGGTGCTGCTCGACCGTTTTCTCGAGGACGCCTTCGAGGTCGACGTCGACCTGGTGGCGGACGGGGAGCGGGCGGTCGTCTGCGGCATCATGCAGCACATCGAGGAGGCCGGCATCCACTCGGGCGATTCGGCGGCGGTCCTGCCGCCCTACCGGGTGGACGAGGGGGACCTCGACAAGATGCGCGACATCGCCACGCGGCTGGCGCTGAGGCTGGGCGTGGTCGGTCTGATGAACGTGCAGTTCGCGATCTACGACGGCGAGGTCTACGTGCTGGAGGTGAATCCGCGGGCCTCGCGGACGGTGCCCTTCATCGCCAAGGCGGTCGGCCTGCCGCTGGTGCAGATCGCCACCCGGGTCATGGTCGGAGAGACGCTGGAGGAGATCGGTCTCGTCGAGGAACCCCCGGTCGACCGCTTCTTCGTCAAGGCGCCGGTCTTCCCGTTCGACCGCTTCCCGGGCGTCGATCCGGTCCTGGGTCCGGAGATGAAGTCGACCGGCGAGGTCATGGGCATCGGCCGCAGCTTCGGCAGCGCCTTCGCCAAGGCCTGGCTGGGCGCCGGCCACGCGCTGCCGGACAGCGGCGCCGCCTTCCTGTCGGTCAACGACCGGGACAAGCCGGCGCTGCTGCGAGTCGCCCGGCGCCTGCGGAACCTCGGCTTCGAGCTCCTCTGCACCGCCGGCACGGCTTCCTTCCTCAGCAGCCGGGGCATCGAGACGCGGCGCGTGAACAAGGTGGCCGAGGGCCGCCCGCACGTCGTGGACCACCTGATCAACGGCGAAGTGAGCCTGATCGTGAACACGCCCCTGGGCGGGGAGTCCTACAAGGACGACATGGACATCCGCACCACGGCGCTCAAGTTCGACATTCCCTGCGTGACGACGATCTCCGGGGCGATGGCCGCGGTGGACGCGATCGAGGCGCTACGCGAGAGCCTGCTGCAGGTGACGGCGCTTCAGGACCTGGCGACCCGACCTCTGGCCGGCTGCAAGTCCGGCGCCTGACGCCGCTCGCGGCTACTCGTCTTCGCCCTCGAAGTACCGCGCGACGGCCCCGCTCGCCGCGAGTTCGTTGGCGGCATAGCGGGTCGCGGTTCTCTCATCGGTCCACCGGCCGGCCTGCATGAGTTCGGCGGTGGAGGCGCCGGCGGCAACCAGCGACTGGGCACTGCCGACCCGCAGGGAGTGGCCGCTGACGCGGCCGGTGACGCCGGCGGCCCTGGCCCTCCGCTGGATGACGGACCGCACGGCGGACATGCTCAAGGGAGAATCGCCGACTCCGTTCCGGTGCACGGGGCGGAAGAGCGGTCCCTCCTCGATCCCGGCGACTCTCAGCCACGCGGCGACGGCCTCCATCGTCTCGCGGCAGACGTAGAGGTTGGCGCCATCGCCTTCCTGGTCCGTCTTGCTTCGGGGCAACGTCAGAACGCCGCTTCCTTTCTCTCCTGGGCCGAGGTCTTCCACCTGAACGGCGGCCAGTTCGCTGATTCTCAGGAGCCCGTCGCTGCCGAGTAGCAGCAGCGCGGCGTCGCGCAGACCAGGGGCGTTGCGTTCTTCCGCCGCCAGTCTGGCGGCGGCCACCGCAGCCTCCCGCTTCAGGCCCTCGACCTGGCCGCGGCCCCGAGCGGCGTGCTTGCGCTTGAGCTTCCTGAGCGTACGGCGGGTGACGGGGCCGCGCGGGTCTCTCGCTCCTGCCGAACCGGCGGCGGCGCCGATGGCGGCGGCGAGGATCGAGAGCGACGCCGGCGCCAGGCCGCGATCCGCTTCAGCCTGGAGGAAGGCCGCAACGGTGTCGTCGTCCGCCGCGCGGTCCCCCAGGAACGCGGCGAAGCGCTCGACTGCCCGGCGGTAGGCCTTGTGGGTGTTCGGCGAGTAGGACTCCGAGAAGGCTGCCTTGAGCGACTTCAACCTAGCTGCCGTAAGTGCCCTTCGGAGAAGCCTCTTCATGGGGCTGCGGCAAGCGGTTGATCAAGGCGCGCCTGCTCCAGAAGGCAGTGGGGCATTCGAGTTGATGGTGCAGCATATAATGACGATTATCCCCAAGTTCTAGCGGCTGTCAACCCCCCCACCAGCCCGCGACGCGGCGCGAGCGGAGCTCTGAGGGGCCGTTTCGGGTCGAACCGAGGCCGTACCGGGCCGGAAACGTGCGTTCCCGGGACGCCCAGGGTTTCCTCGGCGGTCGAATCGTGCCGTTTTGGCCGATTCCTGCACCACATGGATGGAGGTAATCGTCATTACCTCGTCACATGACCTCAGGGGAGGTGGGGACTTGAAGCGCCTGCGCGACGCACTAACGTTGTTCATCCTGCTCATGGCTGGAGTGCCATCGGCTCTCACGGCGACGCGGCTCTCCCTGCCGAGCATCCCGGACTTTCGACTGCCGTCGGCCGGTGTGGTCAACACCGTGTTTCCGGCCGCGACGGGAGGGTCCGCCCCCTATAGCTACAGCGTGTCAGGCCTGCCTCCGGGAATCACATTCAGCGCCGGCAGTCGGCGGGCGTCTGGAACGCTCCCCACGGTTGCGACAGAGACCACGTACACCGTTACCTACGGCGTCACGGACGGTGCGGGCGCGTCCGCCTCCGTCAGCTTCAGCGCGACGGTTGTGCCGCCGCCCGCGCCTCCGCCACCTCCGCCACCGCCACCCTCTACCTTGTCGTTGCCTACGATTCCGGACTTCCGGCTGGCGTCGGGCGGCTCGGTCGACACCGTGTTCCCGGCCGCTACGGGAGGCAGACGGCCCTACTCCTACAGCGTTTCGGGCCTGCCGGCGGGCATCTCGTTCTCCTCGTCCACCAGGCGGGCGAGAGGGACACTACCGACCGTTCTCATCGACTCGACGTACACGGTCACCTACTCCGTGAGGGACAGCAGAGGCGCGACGGACTCGGTGACCTTCACGGCCGTCGTAACCGCCGCGACGGCTCCACCTCCCGACCCGCCGCCGGATCCGCAACCTCCTCCCGACGACGATGACGACGACGATGACGACGATGAGGATGAGGATGAGGACGACGACGGGCCGGGCGTGTCGAGAGTGCGCCTCTACAACCTGCCGTTCACCGTCTCGGAGACCGGCGAAGGAGAGAAGGACTACCAGTTCAGCTTGCCGTCGAGCGGCAAGGTCACGGTGAGTCTGACGGGCATGAACCGCGACATCGACTGCCGGGTGAACAGTTCCCGCTGCACGAACCGCGGCGGCACGAAGGACGATTCCTGGAGTGGCACGCTGGCAGCCGGGACGCACACGGTGACGGTGTATCCCTACAACGCCGACTCCGGGAACTGGACGGTGAGTGTCAGCGCCACGGCCACGGCACCGCCTCCGGCACCGACGCCGTCTGGGCCGACGAGAGTACGGCGCGCGCTGGACACGCGAGTCGGGCTCGTGTATGCGATCGAGACGGACAGCGCAGAGCGGACGTACCGATTCACGTTGGCGTCAACCCAGATAGTGAGCGTGTCGCTGACCGGCATGGACCGGGACATCGACTGTTCCGTCAACGGTTCCCGCTGCACGAACCGCGGCGGCGCGGCCGACGACTCCTGGAACGGCACGCTTGCGGCCGGGTTCTACAGCGTCCGGGTGTACCCCTATCTTGGAGGCACGGGCGACTGGACTGTCAGCGTGATCGTCAACTGCCCCGCCGGTCACTTTGCCGCTGGCGGCGCCTGCCATCGGTACGTCGTGCCGCAACCAACGATTGCGGCGCTCGGCGGCGAGGGTCCCGAGGAGGTGCTGAGTTGCGACGGCGATACGGAACTTGGGGAGGGCCAGCAATGCGTCGACGGCGTCGTTGTTTACAGCGACGAGATCGTCGTTACGAGCACGCCGCCGATAGCTATCCCGCCTCCGGGGACGTCCATTCCTCCGCCAACCGCGCCAACGCAGCCGACGACGCCAACGCCGCCAACGACCGCCCCGCCGTTTCCACGCGGATTGTGGCCGCAGCAACTGAGGGACGCGGTCGACGACGCGGTAACCAAGTCGGAGACGTGTTCCGTGAGGACGAATGGCCGTGAACTGAAGAGCGCCAACGCGAAGCTCACGGCGGCGAGGGACGCCGGCCGGATCGTGCCCGGGGGACCTGCCTGCGATGGCGAAACCGCCGCTCACGTAGACGCCATAGAGGGTACGACGATTCACATATGCTCTGAGTTCTTTGACCAGTCGGCGCCCAGGATGTCCTTGACGATCATGCACGAGGGGTTGCACTTGGCAGGGGTGACTTCGGCGTCGACACGGAGCCCGACGATAATGGTCCAATGGACGCCGCGATCAGAAGCGCATGCGGCTATGGGCAGTGAAGCGCGCGAGGTCACGGAAACCGGCCGCGAGCGTTCCGGCCCACGGTTCACGAACCACTCAACTTCGTCAATGAAGGAGAAGACGATGATCAGGGGACTTGAGGCGAAGTTTGCGTCGACCAATCGGCGGCGTCGCCTGGGACGACGCTGGCGGCAGGGCCGGGTGCTCCTGCTCGCTGGAGTGGTGCTCGCCGTGCCGGCGCAGGCTGCTGGGGCGGCCCAGGCACAATCCGAATGGTCGGATGAAGTCAGCCCGGCAGGCCTAGTGTCCGTTTGGGCCATTGGCGTTTCTCGCCCTGAGGCGGAGGAGTACCTGGACCGCCTTGGCCTACGGGTCGGCGCGGTGGCCGATCCAGAGGTCAGCATCTACGGGAGCGACGCGTTTCATGGCGTGCAGGAGGTCAGGGCGGACTGGGGTACGAAACAGCTCGAACTCAATGGGAGGTTCGCGTTGCGCCAGACTACCGAGGTGCTCGGTCGCTCGATGACCGTGACGGCCGTGATCGGTTCGGACGGTCTGCTGATTACGGACGATCGCGGAGGTTCACGGATCGTGGCGTACCGGAAGTTCCCGTTGGCCACGTGCTCTGTCGGGCCCGAGGGAAACTACTGCGCCGACGCGACGTCGTTCGATATGGCCATGGACGACCGCGGCACGATCGTCGAGTTCGTCAGAGATCGCGAGGGCTTTCCACGCGGCGTGCGATTCGGAGAGACGCTGTTGCTTCGCTACGACTTCACGCCTACGCTGCCGGACCCGCCCGTGCGAGCAGTTGATCCTTGGCGCGAGCCCTCCTCGTGGGAGTTGGTCGACCTCTGGACGTCGGAGATCGTGATCGACTCCGTCGACGCCGCCAAGGTGGCCTCCCAACGTCCGCGGCTTTCGGTGTACTTCCTGGGTATCGGCGAGGTGCTTCGGATTGAAGACAGGCAGACCTTTGCCGTGGCGGAGGGGATCCGGCAGGCGCCGCACGCTCTCATTCCTATCGGGACCCACTCGGACGTTTGGCGCAGCGTCTATGCCAACGGCGATAGGAACTGGAAGTACAAGTTCCGTGTGGACTACACCGATGACATCGTCCGGGCCGAGATCAACACTACGGAGTACGGGAGGAGCATCGTCGTGGAGGCGCCGCGCAGCCGCGATAGCGTGGCGCCGGTCTCGTTCGTTCACCCCGACGCGGACAGGTTGACGGACGCTCTGCGGTCGGGGGTTCGGCTGCGAACTGCAGACCCCGTCGAAGCCTGGCTGGAGAGTGGCTTCGACAAGGAGAGTCTTCCGATCGTGCTGAGACCGCTCCACTACAGAGGCACCGAAAGAGGTATGGACACGTTCTCGGGGGTGAGCCGCGCGGCGACCCGTGCCGAGGCGGTTGAGTTCGATTTCGGACCGGCTGCTGGGTGCGAGGACCAAGGGGAGCGCGTCGTCTGCCCGGGCGGGGAGGTCGAGGTGATCGGCGAGGAGAGTTCCTACCCCTGGTGAGTCCACGGGCTTGGGCCGACGGTAAACCGGAGGCCGAAGCCTGGCCCTGTCCCGCCGGTTCGTCGCGGAGGCTTAGCGTGACCGCATCTCCGAACGAGAAGTCCGGCGGGACCTCGAAATCGATGAGAGAGGCTGGCCCTCGTGACGCAGCGGACAGGATTCGCTTCATCGAGACTGGCTCTTCTCGGCGGCAGCCTGCCGTGGCTGGCTGCGCTGGTCTGGCTTGCGTCGGCGGCCTGGTTCCTCTGCGACGACGCCTTCATCAGCTTCCGTTACGCCCGCAACCTGGTGGAGGGCCACGGCCTCGTCTTCAATCCGGGAGAACGGGTGGAGGGCTACACGAACTTCCTGTGGGTGCTCGAGCTGGCGGCTCTCTGGAAGGCCTTCGGGCTGCGTCCCGAGAACGTCGCGCCCTGGCTGTCGGTGGCCTGCACGATCGGCACGTTGGCGGCGGTCGTCTGGTGGGCGGCACGGCTCCCCGGTCTCCGGCAACGCGGCCTGGTGATCTGGATGGCCTTGGGCCTTCTGTGCACGAGCGCCACCTTTGCGGTGTGGACCTCGGGCGGCGGACTGGAGACGCGGCAGTTCACGCTCTTCGTCGTCGTGGCGGTGGTGTGCCTGACGGTTCACGCCGGCAGTCGCCGGGGACTGCTGGCTGCTTCGCTGTCCCTCGCAGAGGCCGCCTACACGCGGCCCGAGGGTCTGTTGATCGCGGCCTGCTGCTTCGGCTGGTTCGCCGCGCAGCGGGTCGTTGCCGCGAGGCGGTTGCGCCTCGACGCCCGGGAGCTGAGTTGGCTGGTGCTGCCGTTCGTCGCGCTCGTCGGGGCGCAGTTCCTGTTCCGCTACGGCTACTACGGCCAGTGGCTGCCGAACACGTACTACGCCAAGCATGTTCGGCCGTGGTACGAATCCGGCTTCAACTACTTGTGGGCTGCGGCGATCGAGACCGGGCTCTATCTGCTGATGCCGCTGGCGATTGTGGCCGTCCGCCGAGCCTGGGGGAGGCGCGGCGATCTGCGGCTTCTCTTGCCTCTCGCCTGCGTCGTGCCGCACATGGCCTACCTGTTCAGGATCGGCGGGGACTACTTCGAGTACCGGCCCCTGGACTTCTACTGGCCGTTGCTGGCGGTTCCCGTGGCCACGGGGATCGTTGATCTCGGTTTCTCGGCGTCCGCTTTGCTGCGGCGACGGCGGTCCGGCCGCTTGGCGCCCGGACCCGGCGCCTGCGCCGTCGTCCTGTTCGTGCCGGTCCTCTTCTACGCCGGCGCCTTGCAGGGCCGGCTCCTGTTCCAGGGCGCTCGGGCCGAGAACTACCAGGAGCGGTTCCATCCGGAGGTGGACCAGAAGAACGCGGGCTGGCTGTTCGCGGCGCCTGGAATGCGGGCTCTGGCCTCGATCTCCAACGACCTTCGTTGGCGAACGACGAGGCAACTGGTGGGACTGCGCTTCGCGGAACACCGGGAGGCCGCCAGGCTGAAGCTGGAGGATTGGTCGGACTACGCACGCATGGAACGGGGCGCGTTTCCGGAAGACGCCCTGACCGCGACGGGCGCCCTGGGCATTCAGTCCTACTTCCTGCCGGACCTGAGGGTGGTGGACGGCCATGGTCTGGTGGACGCGGTCGTGGCCCGCAACCCGGTTACGCGGGCCAACAGCGAGCGCATGATGGCCCACGACCGGCTGCCGCCGCCGGGGTACATCCTGGAAGAGCGCGGCGTCAACGTCATGGTGCTCCCATCGGCGAGCAGCGAGCAGGAGGCTCTCTCGCGGGGGGCGTATGCCCTTGAGGTCGCTTCCGATCTGTGGATGCCGTTCGATGCGGCCGATCACGACTGGGTTTTCGCGCGCTTCGACCGGACAAGGCTCCAGATGCGGGACGAACGCGAGAGCCGCTGGGAACTCCAGGTGGCGTCGATCAGGAGCTACGAGTCGAGGCCAGCCGAGGCGCTCTGCGAACCGGCGCCGACCGTGCTTTGCTTGCAGGGTGGCCGCTATCGCGTGACGCTCGATTGGTTGGCGCCGGACGGAAGCGGTGCCGCTGCGCGCGTCTCCGACGCGCGGACGACGGAAGCGGGTCTGTTCTTCTTCTTCTCGCCCGTCAACTGGGAGGTTCTCGTCAAGGTGCTGGACGGCTGCGGAGTCAACGGCCACCACTGGATTTCCGCGGCTTCCTCAACCGATTTGGGGCTCGACCTGGTCGTGCGCGACGTGCGGGCGGGCGTGGAACGCCGGTACGTGAAGGCCGCCGGCGAGCCGGAGGCCTTCACGGACACGTCCGCTCTTCGCGAGGCCTGCGTCGGGTAGCAGATGTTGGTCAGCCGCGCCGGATGCGCTCGACCTCGCTCTCCAGGCGCTCGGCGAAACGCCGCAGCTCGGCGCGGTAGTTCTCTTCCTCCTCGAGCCGCTTGGCTGGATCCGCGGCGAGGCTTTTGCGGTGGAGGATCTCGAGTTCGGCCACCTTCGCCTGGTGGCGGCTGCGGGCGTCTTCGATCCGCCGCCGCTGGTCTTCGTCCAGGGCGTCCTGCCGGGGCGCCGCGATGCCCCGGTTCTCGAGCTTCTCGAGCGCCCTCTCGTAGGCAGACTTCACCGGCTCAGCGCTCGTACTCGCCCCAGACCGCGCGCAGGCGATCCGAGATCTCTCCCAGGGTGGCCCGCCGCCGGACGCAGTCGAGGATGCGGGGAACGAGGTTGTCTTCGCCCGCGGCGGCCTGCTGCAGCCGGTCGAGGGCCGCGGTGGCGGCGCTCGCGTCGCGCTCTTCGCGGACCTTCCGTACCCGCTGGACCTGCCGGGCTTCGGCGGCCGGGTCGACGGCCAGGAACGTCGCGTCCTCGTCTTCCTCCTGGGTGTAGGCGTTGACGCCGACGATCACCTCGTCCCTGGACTCGACCGCCAACTGGTGACGGTAGGCGGCGTTCGCGATCTCGTTCTGCTGGTAGCCAGACTCGATGGCCCGGGCGGCGCCGCCGAGCTCCTCGATCTGCTCGATCATGCTCCGGGCCTTGTCCACGAGTTCCCCGGTGAGCGCCTCGATCGCCCACGAGCCGCCGAGCGGGTCGGCGACGTCGGCGACTCCGGTCTCGTGGGCGACGATCTGCTGGCTGCGCAGCGCCACCCGCGCGGAGGTTTCGGTCGGCAGGCCGAGGGCCTCGTCGGCCCCGTTCGTGTGCAGCGACTGGGTGCCTCCGCAGACGGCGGCAAGCGCCTGGATCGCGACCCGGGCGACGTTGTTCTCGGGTTGCTGCGCGGTCAGCGTCGAGCCGCCGGTCTGGGTATGGAAGCGCAGCCAGCACGAGCGTTCGTTGCGCGGCTCGTAGCGCTCGCGGACGAGTTCGGCCCAGAGCCGGCGGGCGGCGCGGAACTTGGCGACTTCCTCGAGGAAGTTGTTGTGGGCGTTGAAGAAGAAGGAGAGCCGGGGGGCGAAGCTGTCGATCTCGAGCCCGCGCGCCAGCACCAGGTCGACGTAGCAGAGGGCGTTGGCGAGGGTGAAGGCGATCTCCTGGGCGGCGGTGGAGCCGGCTTCGCGGATGTGGTAGCCCGAAATCGACACGGGGTTCCAGCGCGGAACGTGCTCGGAGCAGAAGGCGATCAGGTCGGTGACCAGGCGCAGGGACTGGGGGGGCGGGTAGATGTGGGTGCCGCGGGCGATGTACTCCTTCAGGATGTCGTTCTGCACCGTGCCGCCGACGCTTTCCCAGGGCGTCCCCTGCTCCTCGGCGACCGCCAGGTACATGGAGAGGAGGATCGCCGCGGTCGAGTTGATCGTCATCGAGGTCGTGACCTGGCCGAGCGGGATGCCGTCGAACAGGGTCCTCATGTCCTCGACGCTGTCGATCGCGACGCCGACCCGCCCCACCTCGCCGCGGGCGGCCCGCGCGTCCGAGTCGTAGCCGATCTGGGTGGGGAGGTCGAAAGCCACCGAGAGGCCTGTCGTCCCCTGCTCCAGGAGATAGCGGTAGCGGCGGTTCGACTCGGTGGCGCTGGCGTAGCCGGCGTACTGGCGCATCGTCCACAGCCGCTTGCGGTACATGTCCTGGTAGAGGCCGCGCGTGAACGGGAACTCGCCGGGCGCGGCCGGGTCGGCGGTCTCCCGCGGGGGGGCGTCCGGCTCAAAGAACGGCGGCAGATCGATACCCGAACTCGTGGCGCGGTTCCTGGTCACGGCAGAGGAGCTTATCGCCGCCCTGAATCCGCAGGATCCAGTGCTTCTCTCCGAAGACGCTCCGCATTTATCGATAAAGCGCTATAGACCGATGAATGCCCATATCTAGTGGCCACCGGGGCCGCGTGGGGCTACATGAAGTGGTTTTCGCGGCGATTCTGCTTGCGCCGGAGGGGCGTTCTGGGCTACAGTTCGGCATTCACCGCTTATGCGCACGGGACCACGTCGGGACCGTGCCGACCAGGGAGGGAGCAGATGTCGGTCAATGGTTCACGCGCTCGCGAAGGCGGTCAGGGCAGGGTTCTGGAGGCGGCGCAAGCCGGCGGCCGGCAGGTGGTAGCCGCGCCCGCAGCGGCCGGCGCCGCGCTCCCTGCGGAGACCCGGAGCGCGGCGGCCACGGCATCGAGCCCGGCGGGCCTGACCATCGAGCGCCGTTACACCGAAGCCGGCGTCCACCCCTTCGACCGGGTCGAATGGGACGTCCGCGACGCGGTCATCGCGAACGAGAAGGGCGAGACCGTGTTCGAGCAGCACGGCGTCGAGGTGCCCAAGGCGTGGTCGCAGACGGCCACGAACGTGGTCGTGTCGAAGTACTTCCGCGGTCAGTTGGGCACTCCCGAGCGCGAGTCCAGCGCGCGGCAGTTGATCTCGCGCGTGGCCGACCGCATCGCCGACTGGGGCCGTGAGGGGGGTTACTTCTCCAGCGAGGCGGACGCCGGGTCGTTCCACGCCGAGCTCACCCACATCCTCGTGCACCAGTACGCCTGCTTCAACTCGCCGGTGTGGTTCAACGTCGGGATCGAGGCGCATCCCCAGTGCTCGGCGTGCTTCATCAATTCCGTCGAGGACACGATGCAGTCCATCCTCGGTCTCGCCAAGACGGAGGGGATGCTGTTCAAGTTCGGCTCCGGCACCGGCAGCAACCTCTCGGCGCTCCGTTCCTCGGCCGAGACCCTGGCCGGCGGCGGCACGGCCTCCGGCCCGGTTTCCTTCATGCGCGGCTTCGACGCCTTCGCCGGCGTGATCAAGAGCGGCGGCAAGACCAGGCGCGCCGCGAAGATGGTCATCCTGGACGCCGACCACCCCGACATCGTGGAGTTCATCCGCTGCAAGGAGGTCGAGGAGCGCAAGGCCTGGGCGCTGATCGAGGCCGGCTACGACGCGGGCTTCAACGTCGCCGGCGGCGCCTATGACTCGATCTTCTACCAGAACGCGAACCACTCCGTGCGCGCCACCGACGAGTTCATGGAGGCGGTGGTCGAAGACCGCGAGTGGACGACGACCGCGGTGACCGACGGCCGGCCGATGGACACGCTGCGGGCGGCGGAGCTGCTGGACATGATCGCCGAGTCGACCTGGGTCTGCGGCGATCCGGGCATGCAGTTCGACAGCACGATCAACCACTGGCATACCTGCCCGAACACGGACCGGATCAACGCCAGCAATCCGTGCAGCGAGTACATGTTCCTGGACGACACCGCCTGCAACCTGGCGTCGCTCAACCTGATGCGCTTCTACGACCCGGCCACGGGCTTCGACACCGCGTCGTTCCGGCACACCTGCGAGATGATCATCACCGCGCAGGAGATCATCGTCGACAACGCGAGCTACCCGACGCCGAAGATCGGGGAGAACTCGCACGCCTACCGGCCGCTCGGCATCGGCTACGCGAATCTCGGCGCCCTGCTGATGGCGCGGGGCCTGCCCTACGACTCGGCTGCCGGCCGGGACTACGCCGGCGCGGTGACCGCGCTGATGTCGGGCGCCGCCTACCTGCAGTCGACGCGGATCGCCGCGATCAAGGGCCCGTTCGAGGGCTACGAGGCGAACCGCCAGCCGATGCTGCAGGTCATGCGCAACCATCGGGCCGCCCTGAAGGAGGTCGATCCGGCGCACGTGCCGCTCGAGCTGCTGAATGCGGCCAAGAAGTCCTGGGACGGCGTGGTCGAGGAGGGCGAGCGGAACGGCATCCGCAACAGCCAGATCTCGGTGCTGGCGCCGACCGGCACGATCGCGTTCATGATGGACTGCGACACGACCGGAGTCGAGCCCGACATCGCGCTGGTCAAGTACAAGAAGCTGGTCGGCGGCGGGATGATCAAGATCGTCAACCGCACCGTTCCTCTGGCCCTGGAGCGGCTCGGCTACGAGAAGTCGGAGATCCAGCAGATCGTCGAGTACATCGACGACCACGACACGATCGAGGGCGCGCCGCATCTCGCGGACGAGCACCTGGCGGTGTTCGACTGCGCCTTCAAGCCGGCCAACGGCTCGCGGTCGATCCACCACATGGGGCACCTCCGCATGCTGGCGGCGGCCCAGCCGTTCATCTCGGGGGCGATCAGCAAGACGATCAACATGCCGGAGGAATCGACTTCGGAGGAGATCCGGGACGCCTACATCGAGGGCTGGAAGCTCGGTCTCAAGGCGGTCGCCATCTACCGCGACGGCTGCAAGCGCTCACAACCGCTGTCGACCACGAAGGACGCCGGCGATGACCTGGAGGCCGAAGTCGCGGCGAGGGCCGCGGCCGGCATCACGCGCCGCCGGCTGCCGGACGAGCGGCAGGCCATCACCCACAAGTTCTCGATCAACGGCCACGAGGGGTTCCTCACCGTCGGCCTGTACGAGGACGGCCAGCCCGGCGAGGTCTTCCTGTTGATGGCCAAGGAGGGGTCGACCATTTCGGGTCTGATGGACTCCTTCGCTCAAGCAGTGTCCGTGGCGCTGCAGTACGGCGTGCCGCTTCAGATCCTCGTCGACAAGTTCACCCACAGCCGCTTCGAGCCGTCGGGATTCACGAAGAACCCCGAGATTCCGATGGCGAAGTCCGTCATGGACTACGTCTTCCGGTGGCTGGCGTCGAAGTTCCTGTCGCGCGAGGCGCAGGAGGTCGCGGGCGTGATCCAGCGGTCGGAGCCGGCGGCGCGGGCAGGGTCGCCGGCGGCAGGGTCGCCGGCGGAGGTGGAACCCGCGGAGGCGGAGAACGGCGCCGGGGCGCCCGCCAGGGAGGGCGGCAACCTCGCCCCGGTGACGTTTCTGCTGCAGCAGGACGCGCCGTCGTGCCACGACTGCGGCTCGATCATGGTGCGGAACGGCAGTTGCTACAAGTGCATGAACTGCGGTTCCACCAGCGGCTGCAGCTAGCGCGCATGTGTGCCTCAGGCTGCTAGTCTGCCGGCATGACGAGGCGTTTGGCGGTCGGCCTGCTGGTCGGCCTGGGCGTGGCCGGGGCGGTCATGGTGGCGGTGTTCGGCTTCCTCGTGTCGAGCATCGTCGCGGGTGGCGAGCCGCCGGAGGTGTCGGAACTCGATCCGATCCTGAGCAGTTTCCAGTTGGCCACGCTGGACGGATCGCGGCTGGGTCCGCCGGACCTGCGGGGCGACGTCGTCGTGGTCGACATGTGGGCGAGCTGGTGCAAGCCCTGCGTCGTCCAGGCGGAGATCCTCGAGCGGCTGCGCGAGGAGTACGCCGGCCGGGGTGTGTCCTTCCTCGCCCTGAACAGCGGGGAGGACCTGGAAACGGTCCGCGGATACGTCGAGAAGACCCCGTTCAGCTACCCGGTGCTGCTGGACCCCGACGAAGAGGTGATGGGCGCGGCCGGACTCTACGCTCTGCCGACCCTCCTGGTGCTGGACCCGCGGGGCGACCTCTCCTACATCTCGATCGGCATCACCGGAGCCAGCGTGGTTCGCAACGCGATCGAGGAGGCGCTCGCGTCCGCGGCCGGCTGAGGCCCGGGACGGGCGGCGGTTCCCGCGAACCGGAAGGGCCATCGCGTCGTGATCAACATCCGCAACCTCTCGATCAAGTGCGGCTACTGCGACACCTACCAGACGCTCTGCGCTTACCGCCCTCGCGACGACTGGAACGTCTACGTCTACGAGTGCGAGAACGATGTCTGCGACCCGGAACGCAGCCGGACTCTCGTCGAAGTGCCGCGCGAGCTCGATGAGTTCGCGCGCCGGGACCCGGCCTGGGAACACGGGCGGCGCCACACCGGCGGCGACCACGGCCACGGCCACGACCAAGACTGAGCCGACTCCCCGGAAGCGGCCGCTGTCGGCCGAACGCCTGGAAGCGCTGGCGGCTCTGGCGGGCATCAATCGTCTCGAGCTGACCATCGAGAAGCTCGTGCTGGGCGGCGACGGCCTCGCGCGGTGGCGCGGCATGCCGGTCTTCGTGCCGCGGGCCGCCCCCGGCGACGTGGTCGAGGTCAGGATCACCGAGCGTCGCCCGAGCTACGCCCGCGCGGAGATCGAAGAGGTGAAGACTCCGGGGCCGCTGCGGCGGGAGGCGCCGTGTCCGTTCTACGCGCGTTGCGGCGGCTGCCAGCTCCAGCACATCGAGGACGCGGCGCAGTTGGGACTGAAGGCGGCGGCTGCAATGGAGACGTTGCGGCGGCTGGGCGGCATCGACCCGGCCCAGCTCGCCGCGTGCCGCTTCGAGGAGCCGGTCGGCGAGAGGGCGTGGGGCTACCGGCTGCGCGCCCAGGTCCACATTGCCCGACGTTCGGAGGGGGACGCGGGTTCCGAGGGTTCCGTCGGCGTCGGTTTCCGGCGGCGTCGCAGCCACGACCTGGTCCTCGTCGACCGCTGCCCGGTACTCGCTCCGGCGCTCGAGAAGGAGGTGCGCAGCTTGTCCTCGTTGCCTGGCGACCCGGCTGCGGCTTCGACGAAGCTGCCGAGCCGCCTGAGTCTGGCGACGGCGGGTCTGGAGCCGGACAGTCCGGTGGTGGCGGCGCCGCCCGTGGACGGGCTGCCAAGTGGCGACCTCGAGATCGACCTGCTGGGCAGGAAGCTCAGCTACGACGCCCGTTGCTTCTTCCAGGCCCACGGGGGTTTGCTGGAGTCGCTGCTGCGGTCGGCAGTCGGGCCCTTCGAGGGCGACGCCGCGGTGGAGCTCTACGCCGGCGTCGGCTTCTTCACGGCCGGACTCGCCGGCCGGTACGGGTCCGTCACGGCCGTGGAAGGCGAGTCGGTGGCCGCCCGCTACGCGCGGAACAACCTCCGCCGCAACCGGCTCCGCCACTGCCGCGTCGAACGGTCGGCGGTCGAGAGCTGGGTCGATCGGCGGCGCGGCGGTCCCGGTCTGGAATCCGGCCTCGACCGGGTGCTGGTCGATCCGCCCCGCGGCGGCCTCCCGCGCAAGGTCCGCAGCGCCCTCCTGAACGCCGCGCCCAACCGCCTCACCTACGTCTCCTGCGACCCCGCCACCCTCGCCCGCGACCTCGGCGACCTGACCCGCGACTTCGACCTCGAGTCCGTCGCCTTCTTCGACGTCTTCCCGCAGACCGCTCACATCGAGACCGTGGCGCAGTTACGACTGCGGCGGTGATACCCGTCCGCGGCGGCGTTCGTGGAACCCGCCCGCGACGTCGTCCGGAGGGGAGGTCCCAGCGGCCGCTCGCGCTTGTTGGGTGAAAGGGACGTCAGCGCTCGCTTCGGTCGCCTGCGCTGCGTTGCGGTGTCGGTTGGAGTGACGGTCCGGGGAGACGCTTGGCTCCAGCCCGCTGCGACCGTCCCCTCCGGACGCCGCCGCGGACTGGTCGTCGTCGGATTTGGTGGGACGGTGGCACGCACTGGGTGCGCCGGCATCCGCTTGCAGTGATGGAGCCTGGGTTGCGGCGGAGAGGGCGGACGTGCTGACGGCCTTGTAACAACGCTACGATCGGCCCGTGTCCGGCACCTACTCACTGCACCTCGGCAAGGAGGACTTCAAGTTCTCCGCGGCTCACTTCACCGTTTTCGGCGAGGACGAGGCAGAGGCGCTTCACGGACACAACTATCGGGTCACGGTCGAGATGACCGGGTCGGCGGTGGACAGCCTCGAGTTCCTGGTTCCGATGGCGGCGGCCAAGCGGGACATCCGGGCGCAGTGCGCGGCACTGGACGAGAAGGTCCTGCTGCCCGCCGAGTGCCCGCATCTTGAGTTCGTGCATGGTGAGACGGTGACAGCGACCTTCGGGCAGCGGCGATACGAGCTCCCTTCATCGGAGGTCGTCCTGCTGCCGGTGGCGAACGTGACCGTCGAGGCGCTGGCCCGGCTGGTCTGGCAACGCCTGGCGGACCGGTGGGGCTCTCTTCGGGACCGCGTGGCGACACTCGAAGTCACCGTGGCCGAAACCCGGGGCCAAGGCGCCAGCTACCGGCGCGACCTGTAGGAGCATCGCATTGAAGAAGCAGTTCGACCCGAACGACAGCCAGGCGGAGACCCTCCGTGGACTCGATCCCGAGGCGCCCGTTGCCGCGCTCAACCTCTTCCAGTTCAACGAACGCGCCCGGTACGCACCCGGCGATGAGGAGTACGGCACCGAGGCGGCGGACGTCTCCGGCCAGGAGGCCTTCCAGCGATACGTAGCCGCCGCGGGCCAGGTCCTCTCCGACCTGGGAGGCCACGTGGCGTTCACCACGATGGTCGACCAGGTGATGATTGGGCCCTCCGAACCGCAGTGGCACGTCGCCGCCATCATGGTCTTCCCGACCCGCCGGGCCTTCATCGAGATGACGATGAACCCCGAGTTCCAAGCTGCATCCCGCCACAGGAAGGCGGGCCTGGCGAACCACTACCAGGTGCATCTGAACGGCGCGCCGTGGGTGAGTGAGTAGTCAGCCGGCGCACCGGCACTCGAACTTGGTGCCACGAGCACCGACAGCGACCAGTCCGCCCGGCGTTCCGGGGGAGGGTTCCCAGCGGGCTAGCCCGCATGTTTCACCGGCTCGGGCGTGAGGGCTGAGTTCGGGGTGGGCAGTCCCCTTGAATGCCGTCCTGGTCTGTCGGTGGCTGGTCAGGTGTCCTGCGGAGTCGGAGTCGGTTCATTTCGGCGTCGGAGTGGCTTGTCCGCAGCGGTTCGGTGCGGTTTTCGGGCGCACTCTGGGCGTGGAGTCGATGCAAGGCGCCGCGTTGTGGTGTCGGTTTTCGTCCGGTCTCAGGCCGGCGGGTGGTAGAGGGGTTTTCTCTGGAGGTTTGCCAGGGCCTGTGCGAAGTCGTTTTGCCAGGGGAAGACGTTGGCCAGGTGGACCCAGATGCGGCGATGGGTGATGCGCAGTCGTGCGGCGATCTTGAAGAAGCGCAGGCGGATGGTGCCGCACTGGAGGTGGGCCTTGTCGGTGTCGGCCAGAGCGAGGCGTCGCACGGCGGCGAGCAAGACGTAGGCGAAGGAGGAGAAGTAGAGGCGGAGTTGATTGGCGGCCATGGTGGCGGTGGAGGTGCGGTCGGCGAAGAGATCGAGCTGCTGCTCCTTGATCCGGTTTTCCATGTCGCCACGGGCGCAGTAGAGCAGCTCGTAGAGCGCCTGCTTGCCGGCGCGGCTCTTGGGCAGATTGGAGACGATGAAGCGGGGATTGCCGCCCTTTTGGAGCCACTCCGCCTTGCCCACCACCCGCCTCTTGCGGGACCAGGAGGAGCGGGTCCTGTAGCGGAACTCCCGGAACCGCCGCGAGGGCTTTTCGGTCGCATGAAATCGCCGCCGCGACTTCGCAAGCGCTTTGGCGAGCCGCCTCGCAAGGCGCGGATTCCTTGCCACGCCGAACACGTAGAAGAGCCCTTCCCTCTCGCACCAGGCCATGATCCGCTCCCGGCAGAAGCCCGAGTCGCCGCGCAGGACGATCCGGGTGTCCGGCCACGCCTCCCGGATCCGGGCGACGATCGGCGCTAACTCGCGGACCGTCCCGGCGCTGGCGTCCTGGTCCGACCGCCGCAGACGCGCCAGCAGCAGGTGCTCGCCGCAGAACGCGTACAGCGGCATGTAGCAGTAGCACCGGTAGTAGCCGTGGAAGAACCGACCCTCCTGCTCCCCGTGCAGCGGATCGTCGGTCGCGTCCAGATCCAGCACGATCTCCTCCGGCGCCTCCTCGAAAGCCTCCAGGAACAGGTCCACCAGCAGGCCGTCCAGGGCCGCGCCGTCCGCCGGAGTCCGCTTGTAGCGGCTACCTTGTGCCTCCTCCGGCCGCGACAACTCCAGACGATTCAACCCCGATGCGCTCGCCAGGGGACGACCCTTGTCCCGCGACCGCCGACGATCGGCGCCCGTGATGTCCGACTTGCCCACCAGCAGCGCCATGAACGCGTCGAGGCGAAGCTGATTGTGGTCATTCAGGTCCTCGTAGCCCAGAGCCAGACCGTAGACCCGCTGAGAGACCAGGTCCCGCACCGTGTGCTCCACCGCCGACGGATCCCGGTGATCCCGAAAACACGACGCCATGCGATCCAGCAGACCGATTCGCGTATCCGTCTCCCGAAGCAGCAGCCCGCCGCCCTCCGTCGTCAAACGGCCACCGTCGAAACAGGCCGTCACACGGCGGCGACCGTGGAAACCGAACTCAAGCTGCGACGGAGTACACTCTGTCTTCACGGGTCTCGCTCCTGTGGACTGTCCAAATGCTCGACAACACTTGGATTATCCGCGGGAAGAGGCCCGATCTCAAATCACCCCGTGAGATATGCGGGCTAGAGCCAAGCGTCCACCCGGATCGCTACGTCGACCGCAATCGAACCGCAGCGCAGGCGACCGAAGCGAGCGCTGACGTCCCTTTCACCCAACAAGCGCGAGCGTCCGCTGGGAACCCTCCCCCGGAACGCCCCAGCGGACGGGTGCTTCCTCCGCCGCGGACGGATGTTCCCGGAGCGCTACAGCAACTCGGCGACGGCGTGCTCGACTTCGCCGTTGTCGGGGAAGCGGCCGAGCTCTTTCTTGGAGAAGACGGGGCGGCCGTCGAGGGCGACTTCGAAGACGCCGCCGCCGCCGTCCACGAGTTCGGTGTCGAGGTCGAACTGCTCCTTCAGCTGAGCCGCCAGACTGGCGGCTCGGGGCCGGTAGTTTCACATCACGCAGTATTCGATCGTCACTCGGCTCATCGGATTCCGTCCTGGTTGGTGGTCTCTGACTGACGGCGACTACGGTAGCATGCGCCGATGCGCGTTCTGGAACCGGTCGAGCCAGTCTCGACCTACGAAAATGGTGCGCCGGCCGTTCGGGACGGGGAGCGTGTGGCTCGCGTCGCGGAGCTGGTGCGTCGGATGCTCGTCGAGCTTGGTCTCGACCTGAACGACCCGAATCTGGACACCACCCACGAGCGGGTCGCCAAGATGTACCTGGAGATGTTCCGGGGACTGGATCAGGGGACCAAGCCGAAGGTCACGACCTTCCCCAACGACGAGAACTACCGGGCGATGGTGATGGAGAAGGACATCCCGTTCTACTCCATGTGTTCGCACCACCTGGTGCCCTTCTACGGTCACGCGCACATCGCCTACGTCCCCGGCGACAAGATCCTGGGCCTGTCCAAGTTCGCGCGCATCCTGGAGTTCTACGCCAAGCGGCCGCAACTCCAGGAGCGCCTCACGGAGCAGGTCGTGAGCTTTCTGGTAGAGGAACTCCGGCCCCGCGGCGCGATGGTCGTCATCGAGGCGCGGCATCTCTGCGTGGAGATGCGTGGGGTGAAGAAGTCGGGCGCGAGGACGGTGACGTCCGCGCTTCGGGGCATCTTCCATGAACGCCCGATTCGGGAGGAGTTCCTGGACCTGCTGAAGGGTCGTTGACGTGCGGCGGTTCGGTCTGGCTCTTGCGATCGGCGTTCTGACCGCCGGCAGCGCCCAGGCCGCCGAGAGCCTCGAGCGGCTCCACCCGGACGACCTGATCAACCCCTTCCTTGGCCCCGGCTACACGAGCTGGCTGGTCGGCCCGGTGGGGCAGCTCGCCGACGAGGAGGAACGGACCCTCTATCTCCTGCTCGAGTCGGACGAGGAGGCCGCCGCCTTCGTCGACGAGTTCTGGAGCCGCCGCGGTGCCGGTCTGCGGCGGCAGTTCGACGTCCGCGCGGCCGAGGCGGACAAGCGCTACTCCGAGTCCGGCCGGCTCGGCCGGCGCACGGACCGCGGCATGGTCTACATCCTGTTCGGCGACCCGGAGAAGACGGAGTGGGAAGAGCATCGAGACATCGATGACCCGGACGTCCAGCTCTGGACCTACGCGAAGAGCACGGCCAAGGGGCTCAACGGCAGGAAGCCGGCACGCCGCTATCGCTTCGCCCGCGACGGCGACGTGATGCGCCTCTTCTCGAACGACCCGGCCGACCCGGACAACCGGCGTCGCCGGATGCTCCGCCGGATCCGCGAGCCCCCGCGCCGCCCCTGGCGGTAGGGTGGACTACGGTTCGCCGATCGAGTCGAAATCGAGCCGTTCCCCCGGCTCGACCGTGGAGTCGTCGGCGGGGAAGAGGAATGCCCTCATGTGGCCCGTGAGGGTCGCCTGGGCCGCCGGATCCATGAAGTTCAGGCGTAGTTCGTTGATCACCTTGATCTCCATCGCCGCCCACTCCTCCCAGCAAGGGGCGCAGACGCGTTCGGCGATCTCCTCACCCGTGGCGCCGGGCACCGGCGGCCCGGCCAGCGCTTCCCGGTCGCGGCCGCAACGCGCGCAGACGATCACGGTCGTTCTCCCGGATCCTCCGCGCCGGCTGCCGCCATCTCGTCCTGCGTGTCCCGGTAACGCTTCTTGATGCCCGCCTTTTGACGGTTGCGGACGAGCCAGCGGAGCAGCCTCGATTCGTTGATGCCGACGACGAGATCGTCGAGCGCCTCGTAGATGGCGGGATCGTTGATCAGGCGGGCCGCGGTGCCGTCTCCTTCCGCGACCTGGTCCAGCGTCGAGTTCAGCCGCTTGAGGAGCTGCTCGACCTCGGTGGTCAGCGATTCGCCCAGGTCCTCGTCGTTCAGGAGCCGGGGCAGGAGGCCGTCCGCATCGCGCAGGTCGGCGGTGATCTCGCGGAGATCCGCGGCGGCGACCTCGGTGTCCGCCAGGGTCGTCTCGAAGCGGGCCTTCAGTTCGCCGTCATGCAGTAACGCCGGCGCCAGGCCGTCTCCTTCCCGCAGGAGCCTCAGGGTCTCGTCCAGTTCCTCGATCGAAGAAGCGATCCGGTCTCCCATCTCACGGTCGGTGAGCAGCCGCCCGAGGACTCCGTCGCCTGCCTCGACCTGATCGGCCACGCGCTCGACCGACTCGAGGGTGCTGATCACCGTGTCGGTGATCCGCTTGTCTTCGCGGGCGGCGACGAGTTCGCCGAGCAGGCCCTCGCCGCGCTCCATGCGGGCGAGGATGTTCGACAGGGAGCGGGCCGTCGCCACCGCATGGTCGACCACGTCCGCTCCGCTGGCGATCAGTTCGTCGACGTCGGTCGGCAGGGCCGCCGGGATCTCCTCGCCGGGATTCAGGAGGACGGCTTCGGGCGAACCCGAGGTGATCTCGACGTACTTGTCGCCCAGAAGACCCAGGGTCTTGAGGCGCGCCAGGGAGTCCCGGCGCAGCCTGCCCGCATAGCGGCGCTCGACGCTGATCCGCACCTCCAGCAGTTCGCTGTCCGGGTCTTCGCTGAGCAGGATGCGGTCGACCCTGCCGACGGTCACGCCGTTCAGCTGGACCGGGTTCCCCTCGACCAGCCCGGCGGCGTTCGGGAACATGGTGCGGTAGCTGTTGGTGGGCGTGAACAGGGCGCTCTGCTCGCCGATCGCGAAGATGAAGGCGGCGAGCGCGACGACGGCCGCGAGTACGGTCAGACCCACCCTGGTGGTGTTCGAGTCACGCTGCATCGATGTTCTCCTGTGCGGGGCCGAACCGACCTTCGAGGAACGCGCGGAGCGCGGGGTCGGTGCTCTGTTCCGCTTCCTCCCAGCAGCCGAGGAACCGGAATCGTCCGTCGTGAAGCAGTGCGAGGCGGTCGCCGACGTGGCGGGCCAGGCGAATGTCGTGCGTCACCACGACCGAAGTCGTTCCGAGATCGTCCCTGGTGTTCCTGATCAGACGGGAGATGGTCGCCGCGGTGACCGGGTCGAGGCCGGCGGTCGGCTCGTCGAACAGGACGACCTCGGGCTCCAGGACGACCGAGCGGGCGAGCGCGACCCGTTTCTTCATGCCGCCGGACAGCGCCGCGGGCATTCGGTCTTCGATCCCGGACAGTCCGACCCATGCGAGCGCCGCGGCCACGCGCTCGCGAACCTCCTCCTCGCTCACCCGCTCGTGCTCGCGAAGGGGAAAGGCGACGTTCTCCAGCACGTCGAAGGAGTCGAACAGGGCGCCTGACTGAAACAGCATCGCGATCCGCCGGCGCACCGCGAACAGCTCGCGCTCGGTCAGTTGGACGAGGTCCGTTCCCTCGAACAGCACTTCGCCTCCCTCGGCCGGGTCGAGTCCGTTGAGTTGCCGTAGCGTGAGGCTCTTGCCGGAGCCGGAACGGCCCAGCACGACCAGGCACTCGCCGCGCAGAACGTCGAAACTCAGGTCGTCGAGTACGGCGCGATCGCCGAAGCGACGGCAGAGACCGCGCACGACGTAGAGCGGTTCCCGCACGTTCTGGCTGCCGGCGGGTTCAGATGAGGACATGGAACAGCTTGGTCAGAAAGAAATCAGATACCAGCACCATGATGGAAGCCCAGACTACGGTGCGTGTGGTGGCGTGCCCGACGCCTTCGGCGCCGCCGCTGGCCGTCAGTCCGTTGTGGCAACCGATGATCGCGATGAAGCAGGCGAAGAAAACCGACTTTCCGAGGCCGTTGAAGACGTCTTCCATCGTGAGGGTCTGCACGACGTCGTTGATGTACAGGCCGACGGAGAGGTTCAACTGGTTCACAGCGACGAACAGGCCGCCGAGAATGCCCAGCAGGTCGCCGAGGACGGTGAGAGCGGGCAACATGATCAGAGTCGCCGCCAGCTTCGGAACGACCAGCTTCTTTATGGGATCCGCGGCCATCGAGCGCATGGCGTCGACCTGCTCGGTGACCTTCATCGTGCCGAGTTCCGCGGTCATTCCGGAGCCGATCCGGCCGCCGACGATGAGGGCCACGAGGACGGGGCCGAGTTCACGGGTCAACGACTTGGAGACCACGCTGCCGATGTAGTACTTCACTCCCAGCTCGGGCAGGCTGTACGCGGTCTGAAGGGCCAGCACCATGCCCGTAAACAGAGTCGTGACCGACGCGACGCCGAGCGAACTGACGCCGAGGTGTCCCATCTGACTTAGCCATGACCGAAACTCGTACGGCGGTCTGACGAGGGCGGCCATTCCGCGCGCAGTCAGTAACCAGATGGCCCCAACCTCTCGCAAGGGGGCCTTGAAATCGATCAGAATCCTGTGTCCAGCCTGTTGCATCTGCCCAAGAGAAGGGTCTGTTGGAATCGCCCCTCGTGGTTGGGTGCTTGGTGTAGCTTCGGCCAACTCACGGCACCGAGCAGAACCTTGTCGATCCGGAATCCCACGAACCTGCGCCGCACGACGCGGCGCGGCAAGTCTACGGCGAAAGCGCCCGGGGAGGACTTGAACGCCTGGTCGGTGGCGCTGGCCACGCTGACGGGGAATGTGTACCTGTTTCTGGGCAGCGCCGTGATGGGCGTTGCCGCGGCCATCGCCTCCTGGTTCCCGGGCCGTGACTGGGCCGGGGTCCAGGCCCGTCTCTGGGCTCGGGGGTTGCTCCGGTCGAGCGGTGTTCGCCTCGAGCTCAGCTATGCCGGGGGCAGTCACGCGGCCTGGCGCGACCGGATCGGCGACCGGCCGGTGGTCTACATGGCGAACCACCGGAGCCTGTACGACATCGCGGCCCTGCTGGCGATCCTGGACCTGCCGGTCCGCTTCCTGACCAAACGCAGCCTGTTCCGCCTGCCGTTCTTCGGCTGGGGGCTCAAGGCTGCCGGCTTCGTGCCGGTGGACCGGGAGGATCGGAGTCGGGCCGGCGAGACGTTCGCCGCCGCCACCGGGCTGCTGGCGTCCGGCGTTTCCCTGGTCGTGTTCCCCGAGGAGACGCGCAGCTCCGGCCCGCGGATGAGGCCGTTTCAGCGGGGCGGATTCCTGCTCGCGTTGAAGGGCCGGGCCCTGATCGTTCCGTTGGGCATCCGGGGAACGGCCCACATCAGGCGCAAGGGCGACCTCGTGGTCCGGCCGCAGACCGTCGAGCTGAACTTCGGCGAGGTCGTTGATCCGGCCAGCGTCGGGGTACGGGGGCGCCGGTCCTTCATGCGCGACGTCGAGGAGCGGGTTGGCCGGTTGGCGGGGTTGAAGACCGCCACCGAAGCGGGAGAAACGGATGGCTGAAGCGATCGAGAGCAGGGTACGCGAGTGTCTCCGGACCGTCACCTTCCCGGGGATGAAGCGCGACATCGTGTCGTTCGGTTTCGTGCAGCGGGTCGCGGTCACCGGAGGCGACGTGGTGGTGGATCTGCGTGTCCCGACGCGGGACCCGGAGGCCGCCACGGAGATCAGGCGCCGCATCGTCGATGCGGTGCGCAGCCTGGACGGCGTGTCCGACGTACAGGTCTCGCTCGAGGTGGCGACCGCGCCGGCGCCGGCGACGGCGCGCGACCCCTCGCTGCTGCCGGGCGTGTCCCACGTGGTCGCCGTGGCCAGCGGCAAGGGCGGCGTGGGCAAGTCGACGGTGGCAACCAACCTGAGCGCCGCGATGGCGGCCCAGGGCTTGCGGGTCGGGCTGCTCGACGCGGACATCTACGGCCCGTCCATCCCCCTGATGTTCGGCATCAACCGCAGGCCGGAGATCGTGAAGGGGAAGATCCAGCCCTTCGAGCGCCACGGCGTGCGGGTCATGTCCCTCGGGTTCCTTCTCGATCCGGACACGCCCGTGATCTGGCGGGGCCCCATGGTGATGAAGGCGCTGGGCCAGTTGCTCGGCGACGTGGACTGGGGCCAGCTCGACTACCTGCTGCTCGACCTGCCGCCCGGCACCGGAGACGCCGCGCTGACGCTGTCGCAGAAGTTGCCCCTGTCCGGCGCGGTCATCGTCTCGACGCCGCAGGACGTGGCGCTGATCGACGCCCGCAAGGGGCTCGCCATGTTCCGCAAGGTCGAGGTGCCGGTGCTGGGGATGGTCGAGAACATGTCGACCTTCGTCTGCCCTCACTGCGGCGAGACGACGGACGTCTTCAAACGCGGCGGCGTCGAGCGGACGGCCGAGTTGCTCGACTGCGAGGTGCTTGGAGCGATTCCGTTGGACGGCGCCCTGGTCCGGGGCAGCGACGACGGGTTGCCGATCGTGGTCTCCGACGCCGGCGGCCCCCACGCGGCGATCTTCCGCGGCATCGCGGCGGCGGTCGAGCGGCGGCTGCTGGAGGTGGCCTCCGAACGGCCGACTCTGACGATCGTCTAGGGATCCGGCCTTCGAACTCATGCCTGTCGCCGTGATCGCCGATGCTCACCTGGGCGGTCCCGGGGGCAGCGGGGAAGATCTGGCCGAGCAGCTCGGCGCGCTCGACCCCGGTCGCTGCGCCCGGGTGTTGTTCCTCGGCGACCTGTTCCATCTCTGGATCGGATCGCGGCGCTTCGAAACACCCGAGATACGGCGGCTCGCGGCGGCCATCCGGGGCCTCAGGCAGCGAGGAATCCGGGTCTCCTACGTGGAGGGGAACCGCGACTTCTTTCTGGCAGACGGGGCCTACGGCGACCTCTTCGACGACTGCGGCCGGGAAGTCGGCTTCGACGCCGGAGGTGCGAGGTACCTCGCGGTTCACGGTGACGGGCTGAATCCGCGCGACTGGCGCTACCTCTGCTGGCGGCGTCTGTCGAAGAACGCGGTCAGCCGGTGGTTGACGTTCCGCTTGCCGCGATCGACAGGCCGCCGTCTCGTCGCGTCCACGGAGCGGGGCCTGGCGCGAACCAACCGTGAGCAAAGGGCCCGGATCCCGGGCGCGGTCATCCGGCGCTACGCGGCGCGCCGGCTGGCCGAAGGCAACGACGTGCTGCTGCTCGGACACTTCCATGCCGCCCGCCGCTGGACCGTGGGTGACGGCGAGGTGCGGATCGCGGATGCCTGGTTTCACGAACGGAAGTTGCTGTGGCTGGGCTGACGGCTCCGCCTGCCGATCCGTACCCCGTCCGCCGCGCGGCGGGGGTTTCGGGCGTGGTCGAGCCGCCCGGTTCGAAGAGCATCTCGCACCGCGCGCTGAACCTGGCGCTGATCGGGCGGCAGCCCGCGACGATCGAGAACCTGCTGGACGCCGACGACATCGCGGCTTTCCGCGCCGCGCTCGTGGCGATGGGCTGGCGCGTCCGTTCCGTTGCGGGCTCGGGGCTGCGGGTGGAGCCGGGGCAGGCGGACGGCGCTGAAGATGCCGTGCGGCTCGATTGCCGGAGCGCCGGGACCTTGCTGCGACTGCTGGTCGCGAGCTGCGCGGTGACCCCGGGCGAGTGGATTCTCGACGGCTCCCCCCGGCTGCGCGAACGGCCGATCGGCCCTCTGGTCGCGGCCCTCCGGCAGCTCGGCGCCGGGATCGAGGAGCTCGGCCGGCCGGGCTGCGCCCCGGTCCGGATCCGGGGCGGACGGCTGGCTGGCGGCCGGGTCGAGATCGACGCCGGCGAATCGAGTCAGTACGTGTCCGCGCTGCTCATGGCGGCGCTCAACGCGGAGGGCCCGATCGAACTCCTGGCGCCGGTTCTCGTCTCTAGTCCGTATGTGGACACAACTCTCGAAGTCATGGCCGATTTCGGCGCTCCTGTAGAGGTGCGCCGGGACGGCGAAGCCCGCGAGTTCCGGGTGGAACCGCGCAAACCCGAACTGGTTGACGGTCGCTATCGCGTCGCGGGCGACGATTCGGCCGCCGCCTATCCGGCGGCCGCGGCCGCGATCTGCGGCGGCTCCGTGCGCCTGCGCGGCCTCGCGCCCGCGTCGACTCAGGGCGACCGCGCCTTCCTGGGGCTCCTTGAGCGCATGGGCGCCACGGTGCAGGCGACAGGCCAGGAGATTCAGGTGGAGGGCGGCGGCGGCCTGACCGCGATCGACTGCGACCTCTCGGCGATGCCCGACCAGGTGCCGACGCTCGCCGCCGTGGCGGCCTTCGCCAACGGCACGACCTGGATCCGCAACGTGGCGCACCTGAGGATCAAGGAGAGCGACCGCCTGGCCGCGGTGGCGACCGAACTGCGGCGCGCCGGCGCAACCGTCGACGAACTGGAGGACGGCCTGCGGATCGACGGCAATCCCGGCCTCGCCGCCCCGCCCGGCTCGCCGCGCATCCCGATCGACACCTACGACGACCACCGCATCGCGATGAGCATGGCCCTGGTGGGGATGCGCCGGGGAGGCCTCTCCATTCGGCGTCCGGAGGTCGTTGGCAAGTCCTACCCGGGCTTCTGGGCCGACCTGGAGGAAATCCGGCGATGAAACGCATTCTTCGCATCCGTCACCAGTCGCTTCAGCCGGTTCCCAAGGGCACGGGGGCGACCGATCTGAGCGAGATCGTCGCGACAGACCGCGATCGGGCCGCGTTCCTGCTTCAGGGCGCGGCCCTGCTGGCTCATGTGCGGGCGGCCGGGTGGCGGCTCGAGGCCTGGGAGGAGCTTCGCGTGGATGCTGAGGGCGTCCTCCGGATTCCCCCGGCGTCGGTACAGCCCGCGCGTGACGACCAGCTGCCGCAGGCCCTGTTGAGGCAACTCGTCGTGCTCCTGTTCGGAAGCGAGAGCGCGCCCGGTCGAAGCGCTGTTCGGGCGGTGCTTCGGCCCCTCTTCGAGACCTGGCGGGACGAACTGCTGCCCGTGTCCGGAAACCGGATGGTTGCCGACATCCTGGCTCGGGCGCCCTTTCTGTTGGGTCACAAGTTCGAAGCCGTGCGCGCCTCCCTTTTCGCGGTCCTGGAGGATCGGGACGGCGAGCGGGTGGCTGTTGCCGGGCAGTCCCGGTGGCGGCGGATTCTGGCGGGCGTGGACGGCGGCGAACGCCGCCGCATCGTTGCGGGCGGCGATGCGGCGCGGTCGTACTGGCAACGTGTCAGGGATGCCGACTCCGAATCCCCGCCGCCCGACGCGCCGGAGGACCGGTCGGCAATGGCGCGCCTCCTCCTCGAAGACGGCCGCTTCGAGGCCGCTCTCAGGCTGGTCAAGGACTCCAGGCGAACAGACGACATCCTGGTGCGCCTCCGGGCTCAGCTTCGGCTGGGTCGGACGGTTGCCGCGCGCCGCAGTCTGAGCACGTTGGAGAACCGGTCGCTTTCGGGTCGGCGCGCACTGGAACAGTGCGAACTGGCGATTGGAATCCAGGCGGCTGCGGGGCGTTCGGATCAGCTTGAGAGCTGGTCGGAGAGGGTGCTCGATGCGCCGAGCGGTCCCCAGGCGGCGCACGGTCGAGTCGTGTGCGCGCTGGCGAAGTGGGAGCTCGGCGAGCTTGACGCCATGGCCAGTTTGCTGGAGCGCGCGGTCGGGGAGCCGGAACAGTGGATGGGCGTCCTGGCGAGGGCTCGGCTCGCTTCGGCGAACGGTCGGTTCAGTGAGGCGGAAGGACTGCTGGCTGCCGGTCTCAGGCGCCTCAGGGAGCGTCTTCCCGTCTACGAGCGCGCTCTCCTGTGGAACGAGTTGGCGACGGTTCGACTGGCCGTGAACGACTTCGCCGGCGCCGAGCGCGCGTCGTGCGTCGCGGTGGGCCTGTTCCGGCGTTGCGATGGACCTGCCGGGAGAGCCGCCGCGCACGGGAAGCTGGCGGAGATCCGGATTCGGACCGGACGGTTTACGGGAGTCCCCGAGACGATCGCCAATCTGCGTCGGGAGAGCCTGATGGCGGGCAGCGCCCCCGGAGTCGTGGAGGCGCGCCTGCTCGAAGCGCGTCTCTTCGTGTCGTTGGGACGCTGGGAATCGGTGCTGGAGTGTTGCGAAACCGCCCTGGAGAATCTGCGCGGGAGGCGAACGGGGTGGCGTCAGCTCCGCTCGCTGCGCCTGCTCTCGGCTCGTGCCCTGGTTCAGCTCGGACGTGGCGAGGAGGCGGTGGAGGAACTCTCGGAGGCGCTCGAACGTCCCCTCGCTGTCTGGACGCCGGCGGAAGTGGACGACCTGTCGCCCCTGCTGCTGCTTGCCGGACTCCGCGACGAGGCGCGCGCGGTCGCGGTCGGCGCCGCCCAGGAGGGACTCTGGGGGGCGGTCGGCGAGAAGCGGTCACCGAGCGCCGCGGACTGGCGGCAAGTCGAGGCGCAAGGCCCCTTCCGCGCCGCGCTCACCGTTCACGACCTGGTCTGTCTCGGGGTCGAAACGGTTCCCGTGGACATGGTGGCCAGCGCCGTGCGCATCCTCTCGGCCGCCGGCGCTGAAGCGCTCGTCCAGCGTGTGGATGGCGCGCGCGTCGGTCCCTGGCGGGCTCTTCGGCTCTTTCTGGCCACGCCCGACCCCGATGCGGAGGCATATCGGATCCTGATGGCCGCGGCCGGTCATCCGGAGGCCCGCCTCGCGGTTCATGGCTCCGCGGGCGGCTTTGGCTGTCTGGATGCAAGTGGGGAAGTCCTGCTCGAGGGTCCAGGCGGCGGCGACCGGTTCGCGGTCGACGCGGCGGCGGGACGACTCGTGCTCAGCGCGAAGGGAATCGACGAACCTGCCCGGGCGTTGGCGGCCGCGGTCGCGACCCGCCTGTCGGCCTCGGCGCGCCGCCGGCGCGGGGCCTCCGAACTCAGGGAGCCCCGGAGGGCCGCCGCCACCGGCATGGTGGGGAAGAGCAAGGCTCTGCTGGACGTTCAGGCCCGGATCGACAAGTTCGCCGCCCACGACCTGCCGGTGTTGATTCTCGGCGAGTCGGGGACCGGCAAGGAACTCCTGGCGCGCCAGCTCCACCGGTCGAGCCCCCGAGCCTCCCGGCCCTGGTTGGCCGTGAACTGCGCGGCGCTGCCTGACGGCCTGCTTCTGTCCGACCTGTTCGGCCACCGTCGGGGTGCGTTCACCGGCGCCGACAGTGATCGGGTGGGAGTGTTCGAGAGCGCGGACGGCGGTACCGTGTTTCTCGACGAAATCGGAGAGTTGCCGTGGGCGGCGCAGGGCATGCTCCTGCGCCTGTTGCAGGAGGGCGAGATGCGACGCGTCGGTGAGAGCCGGACGCGGCGGCTCGATTTCCGGCTCGTCTCCGCGACCCACAAGGACCTCGCGGGAATGGTGAAGGCCGGCGAATTCCGCCAGGACCTCTACTACCGCCTCCGGGTAGCGTATGTGGAAGCACCACCGTTGCGTGATCGCGAAGGGGACGTGATGTTGCTTGCGCACCACTTCCTGGAGACGTCAGGCATGCTTGGACAGGATCTGAAGTTCAGCGACGAGGCGCGCGCGAGGATTCGCAACCACTCCTGGCCCGGCAACGTCAGGGAGTTGAAGAACGCTATCGATGGCGCGGTGGCGCTCGCCGAGGGCCCCGAAATCTCCGTTGACATGCTCGGACTGCCCGAAGAGCCGGTCGAGGAAGCCGCGCCTCAACAAAGCGGCTACCACTGGAAGATGGAGCAGTACCGGCGTCGACTGATCGGCAAGGCGCTCGAAGAGTCCGGCGGCAACCAGGCCAAGGCGGCCCGCGCTCTTGGCATCAGCCGGCAGGCCCTGTCGTATCTGGTGCGAAAACTCAACTACGAACCTCTGACGGAGGACTGATGTTTCCCGCGTCACGAGCAGCAGTCGGCTCCGGTCTTCTGCTATGGTCGCCCTTCGATTGTGATCTTCCCGTAAGGGAACGAACCGGAGCGCCACAGGGCGGCGCAAGGAGAACTTCGTGAGTGCAGCGGCTGCTGGAAGAAAGAAACTGTTGACGTTGGGTGAAGTCGCTCGCCGGGCCGGTGTGTCGATGGCGACGGCGCTGCGGTACAAGAAGCTGTACCAGGACCGGATTTCATCAGAGGGAACGGGGCGCGGGCAGCGGTATCCGGTCGCGGCCGTCCGGGAGTTCAAGGCGCTCAAGAGCGAACGGTCAACGAAGCGCCGGGGGAAGAAGAAGGCCGCTACGCAAGCGGCGGGAACCCAGGCGAAGGCCGCGGCCGGCGGTCCGTCCCTGTTGACGTTGTCCAGCATCAGCCAGCAGACGAAGATCTCCTATCCGACGTTGCAGCGTTACGTACGCCTGTTCGCCGATCGGATACCGCACGAGGGTGAGGGCCGCAAGCGGCGTTACCACCCGGAATCCGTGGCGGTGTTTCGCGAGCTTCGTGCGGAGAGCAAGCCGGGCCGCAAGCCGAAGGCGGCGCCGGCGGCGAAGTCGCCGGCACGAAAGAAGTCGCCGGCCCGGAAGAAGCGGAAGGCGCGGGCGGCGAAGGCTCAGCCCGCCGCTCCGAAGCTCCTGACGCTTACGGCGGTCGGTCAGCAGACGGGCATTTCCGGTCCGACGCTGCAGCGCTACCTCAAGTTGTACGGAGACCGGATACCTCACGAGGGCGAGGGCCGGAAGCGGCGCTACCACCCGGAGGCGGTGGCGGTCTTCAACGAGATCCGCTCCCAGAGCAGGCGCGGCCGGAAGCCGAAGGCCAAGGTTGCTGCGGCAGCGAAGACGCCGGTGCGGAGAAAGCGAAAGGCGAGAGCCGCCAAGGTGCGGCGCCAGCCGGCGCCCGTGGCGGCCGGCAGCCTGGAGGCGCGGCTGGCGGCGCTCGAGGCTCAGGTAAGCCTGGTGCTGCAGAAGCTGGACCAGCCGATCACCATCACGCTCAATCGCTGAGGTGGTCCCAGCCGCCGGCGGCAAGCGGTTCGATCGTTCCGTCGACCCGGCGCAGTTTCAGGCCGGGCCGGGTCGTGATGCGGCCGATCGGCCGGCACCCGGGATGGCGTAGGCCGGCGTCGGGCGGCAGGGTGAACAGAAGCACGTAGTCCTCGCCCCCGCCCAGAACCAGCTCGAGCGGATCGCGGCCCAGGTGGCCGGCCAGGCGGCGCGCGTCTGCCCGGAGGGCGAGCGCCCCTTCCTTGAGTTCGCAGCCGACGCCGCTGCGCCAGCAGAGGCGCGCCGCGTCCGTGGCCAGGCCGTCCGATACGTCGGTCGCGGCGCCGGCCGGCGACCGCCTGCCCAGCAGCAGGCCCAGATCGAGCTGCGGCCGCGGTTCCAGATGGCGGCGAAGGACCCGGCTGGCGACGCGGCTCAGCCCGTCGGGTAGCCCCTCCGGCAGGTTGGCGCGGCGCCCCGCGATCCGGGCGCCGAGGCGGACCAGCTCAAGTCCCAGGGCGGACTCGCCGATCGGCCCGCCGATCCAGAGCCGGTCGTCGGGGCGAGCGGCGTCGCGGGTCAGGGCGGCGCCATCCGCCGGTATCTCGCCGACCACGGTGAGACTGGCGTCCAGCCGGCCCGGCGTGGTCGGCCTGGCCGTGTCGCCGCCGATCAGTTCGACTTCGTACCGGCGGCCGGCGCGGACGAGGGCGGCGAGGAAACGGCGGGCGGCGTCCTCGTCGTCGATGCCGAGTGCGACGAGCATCCACCGCGGTACGGCCCCGGTGGCGGCGAGATCCGAGAGACTGACGGCGAGCAGTCGCCGGGCGGCGGCCGCGGGATCGAGATCGACCGGAATGTGGACGCCGGCGCGCTGGGTGTCGACGCTGAACGCGTACTGCCGCCCGCCGAGCGTGAGCAGGACGGCGTCGTCGCCGATTCGATCTCCGGAGCCCGCGAAGCCCGCGAGCCAGGCGATCAGCCGGTCTTCGCCGCCGGCCATGACCGCTCGTGCTCCGGACCGAGCAGCGCGGCTTCCATCACCTGATCGACGTGTTCGACGAACAGGAGTTCGAGACCTCGCGTCACCGCGGCGGGTATCTCGGGAAGGTCGCGCCGGTTTCGTTCCGGGAGGACGACCTTGCGAATTCCGGCGCCGCGCGCGGCCAGCAGTTTCTCCTTGAGACCGCCGACCGGAAGCACCTCGCCGCGCAGCGTGATCTCGCCGGTCATCGCGACCTTGTGATCGATCATGCGGCCGCTGCAGACCGAGACGATGGCCGCGGCGATCGTGACTCCCGCCGACGGCCCGTCTTTCGGTACGGAACCGGCGGGGACATGAATGTGAAGATCGTGGTTACGGAAGAAATCACGCCCTCCGGCGCCCGGACCGGCGACGTACGTGGTGCGGGCGCAACTCAGAGCTGCCTGGGCCGATTCCTTCATGACGTCGCCGAGCTGGCCGGTGAGGATCAGCTTGCCTCTGCCCTTCGGCGCCGCGACTTCGATCAGCATCAGATCCCCGCCGGAGGCGGTCCAGGCGAGTCCGGTCGCCACGCCTACCCGGTCGCGGTCGAGCAGTTCCTCGCTGAAGTGACGGGGTTGCCCGACCAGGTTCTTCAGCCGGGCCGGCGTCACCTTCAGTTCCCGGCCGTCGCCTCGCGCTACGCGTACGGCCGCTTTCCGGCAGAGCGTTGCGAGTTCGCGTTCGAGATTGCGTACGCCGGCTTCTTTCGTGTAGCCGCGAATGAGGCGGCGAAGCGCGGGGGTCGTGATGGTCAGGGCGCCGGCCGGCAGACCGTTCTCGTTCGTGGCTTTCGGTAACAGGTGCTGGCGCGCGATCAGCACCTTTTCGTCTTCGGTGTAGCCGGAGAGTCGCAGC
This sequence comes from Candidatus Multivorans sp., assembly GCA_965220845.1. Taxonomy (GTDB): domain Bacteria; phylum Acidobacteriota; class Thermoanaerobaculia; order Multivoradales; family Multivoraceae; genus Multivorans. The sequence goes on along the minus strand of CBDCRA010000004.1, from coordinate 1,200,680 downwards.
ACCTCGAGGCGATCGAGGAACGCGGGCTGAATGGGTTCGAGCAGATTGGCCGTGGCGATGAACAGCACGCGTGAAAGGTCGTACTCGACTCCCAGGTAGTGGTCCCTGAAGGTCGAGTTCTGCTCGGGATCCAGTACTTCCAGCAGCGCCGAGGCCGGATCGCCCCGGTAGTCGGCGCCCAGCTTGTCGATCTCGTCGAGCATGAAGACGGGATTGCCGGTTCCGGCCTGATTCAGGCCCTGAATGACGCGACCCGGCAACGAACCGACGTAGGTGCGCCGGTGGCCGCGGATCTCCCCCTCGTCGCGGACGCCGCCGAGCGAAATGCGAACGAACTTGCGGTCGATCGCGCGCGCGATGGAACGGCCGAGCGACGTCTTGCCGACCCCTGGCGGACCGACCAGGCAGAGGATCGGACCCTTGGCGTCGGGCTTGAGCCGCCTGACCGCCAGGTACTCGAGAATCCGCTCCTTGACCCGGTCCAGGTCGTAGTGATCTTCATCGAGCACGCCGCGGGCCCGGTCGAGGTCGATGCGATCCTCGCTCAGGGTCGCCCACGGGAGGCCGGTCAGCCAGTCGAGGTGGGTGCGGATCGTCGCGTTCTCGGCGCTGTCGGGAGAGCTTCGCTCGAGCCGTCTCACCTGGCGCTCGACTTCGGCGGCCGCCTCTTCGCTCAGTCCCTTTTCCTCGATGGCTTGCACGTACCTCTGGATGTCTCCGTGGAGGTCGTCGCCCTCGCCAAGCTCGTCCAGGATCGCGCGCTGCTGCTGGCGCAGGAAGTACTCGCGCTGGCTGCGGTCCATCTCGCTCCGGGCCTGGGCGGAGATGCGCTGCTGCATGCTGAGAAGCTCGATCTCCCGGGTCAGCAGGTCGCCCACCTTCCGCAAGCGCTGGATCGGCGGCGTCGTCTCCAGCACGAGCTGGGCTTCGTCCGCCCGCAGGTCGAGGTTGCTGGCCGCCAGGTCCGCCAGCCGGCCCGGGTGATCGAGATTCGCGGCGATCACCATGACCTCGGAGGAGATGTCCTTGCCCAGGTTGACGGCCGTCTCGAGACCTTCCTTGACGCTGCGCACAAGGGCTTCCGACTCGAGGCCGTGGTGAGGTTCGCCGGCCTCGTCCACTTCCTCGACCCGGCCTCGAAGGAAGGGCTCGGTCTGGCTCAGATAACGCAGGCGGGCCCTGGCGAGACCCTGGATCAGGATCCGCACCCGGCCGTCGGGCAGCTTCAGCATCCGCATGATCTGGGCGGCGGTGCCGATCTCGTGGAGGTCGTCCTCCCCGGGCTCCTCGATCGACCCGTCGCGCTGGGGGGCGAGCAGGATGACCCGGTCGCCGTTCAGCGCGTCCTCGACCGCGAGCATGCTCGGGTCGCGGCTGATCGAAAGCGGCAGGATGATGTAGGGGAAGATGACCGCGTCCTTGAGCGGCAGCACCGGCAGGACGTCGGGCAGCAGAATCGCGTCCGCCTGCTCATCGACCGGGTTCTGGGCCATGGGGTCACGCTACCAGCCCCGGAAGCGCTCGGGGACGGTCTGCGGATGCCCGGTTCTAGTCCTTGCGCGACGCTTCGAGGAGTACCCGCAGCTCTTCCATGAACTCGTCCACGTCCTCGAACTTCCGGTAGACGGAGGCGAAGCGGACGTAGGCCACCTGGTCGAGCGTCTTCAGGCGGTCGATGACGAAGTTGCCCAGCTCCGAGGTGGAGATCTCCCGGTCCTCCTTGCGGTGGAGCCGGGCTTCGGCCTCGTCGACGATCTCTTCCAGCGCCGGCAGGCCGACCGGCCGCTTTTCGCAGGCCTTGAGGAGGCCGCCGAGGAGCTTCTGCCGGTCGAACTCCTGGCGGCGGCCGTCCGACTTGACGACCCGGTAGGCGATGTTCTCGATCTGTTCGTAGGAAGTGAACCTGCGGCCGCAGCTCAGGCACTCCCGCCGGCGCCTGACCGTCTCCCCGCCGCGGACGTCCCGCGAGTCGACCACGCGGTCATCGTTGGCGCCGCAGAATGGACATCTCATGCCGACCCCGGAACGCTACCACCGGGTAGAATGCCGCTCCCATGAGCCGCGTCAACGACCAGCTCAGCGACCGGGACCGCGAGATTCTGCGGGAGGTGATCCAGACGTACCTGTCGTCGGGTGAACCCGTGTCCTCGCGGCGGGTCGCGAAGGACCGCCAGATCCAGTTGTCCGCCGCCACGATCCGCAACGTGATGGCGGACCTGGAGGACATGGGCTACCTGCGCCAGCCGCACGTCTCGGCGGGCCGGCTGCCGACCGAGGCCGGCTTCCACCTGTTCATCGACGACCTGATGTCGGCGCAGGTGGTGAGCGACGACGACCGGCGGCTGATCGACGATCGGCTGACGACCGCCGGGAGTACCGGCCAGGAACTGACCGAGGAGACGTCGAGGCTGTTGTCCCAGCTCTCCCACCACGTCGGCGTCGTCCTGACTCCCGCGCTCGGTTCGGCGGTGATGAAGGCGATCGAGTTCGTGCCGCTCAGCGGTCGCAAGGTGCTCTGCGTGGTGGTCGCCGAGACAGGCTTCGTCGAGAACAAGCTCGTCGTCACGGACGAGCCGATCCCGCGCGAAGACCTCGTGCGCATTTCCAACTACCTGACCGAGAACTACAGCGGGCGGACCCTCTTCGAGATCCGGGAGGAACTGCTGCGGCTGATGAGCGACGAGCGCGCACGGCTCGACGAGCTGCTGCGGCGGGCGATCGAGCTCGCCCGGGACGGCATGAACATCGGCCACGCACCGTCGCTCGTGGTGGACGGGACGCACAGCCTGTTCGATGCGGGGCCCGGCATGTCGCGGATCGAGGGGATGTTCCAGATGTTCGCCGAGCGCGCCCGGCTGGCCGGTCTGCTCAACCGCTGCCTCGACGCGGACGGCGTGCGGGTGGTCCTGGGCCAGGATTCAAGGCTGACCGAGGAGCTTGGCTTCGGTCTGGTCGTGCGGAGCTACAAGGCGGGCGACGGCGTCGCCGGGTCGGTCGCGGTCGTCGGGCCGGCGCGCATGGAGTATCCGCGGATGGTGCCCCTGGTGAACTACCTGGGCGAACGCCTTTCCGAGGCTCTGACCCGACGGCTGTAACAGGGACCTGGACGATGACGATCGAGGCGAAGGAGAGCCCGGACTCTCACGTGGAGGACCAGGGCCGCGACGGGACGGTCGCGGGCGAGGAGACCACGGCGGATCGTGACGGCGGCGCGCCGGATGTCGAGAGCGAGCTTCGGGCTGAACTCGCGGCGGCGAGCGAGGAAGTCGACCGGCTGCGGCGCGCCGCGGCCGAGTTCGACAACCTGCGCAAGCGCGCCGAGCGGGAGCGGCTCGAGTCGCGCTGGAACACGGCCGCCGGCCCGCTGCGCGAGTTCCTCGGCGTGGTCGACAACCTGGACCGTGCGCTCCAGGCGGAGGCGTCGGCGGACGACCTGCGCGCCGGCGTCGAGATGATCCGGCGTCAGATGGCGGACCTCCTGCGACGGTTCGCCGTCGAGCCGGTGGAGGGCATGGACGCGCCCTTCGATCCGAACGTCCACCAGGCGGTGGCGCGGGAAGAGAGCGCCGAGGTCGAGGAGCCGACCGTCGTGCAGGAGTTGCAGACCGGCTACATGATGGAGTCGCGGCTGCTGCGCGCGGCGATGGTCCGGGTCGCCGTTCCGGCCGCGCCGGCGGCTTCCCGGGAAGCCGGCGTCGAGGAGGACGCCGGTGCTGAGGCGGACGCGCTGCCGGGCGGCGGCGCCTGAGGCACGTGATGCCGCGCGACTACTACGAGGTCCTGGGCCTCGACCGTTCGGCAACCCTGCAGGAGATCAAGTCGGCGTATCGCAAGCTGGCCGTCCGCTACCACCCCGATCGCAACCCGGGCGACAGCGCCGCCGAAGAGAAGTTCAAGGAGGCGGCCGACGCGTACGCCGTGCTCTCGGATGCCGACAAGCGGCAACGCTACGACCGCTTCGGGCACCAGGCCACTCCGGGCGGCGCCGGCTTCGACCCCACGATCTTCGCCGACTTCTCGGACATTCTGGGAGACGTCTTCGGCTTCGGAGGTCGCAGCAGCGGCCGCCGCCGGCGCGCGGGGGCGGATCTTCGATACGACCTGCGGATCTCGTTCGAGGAGGCGGCCTTCGGAGTGGAGCCGAAGCTGCGCATCCCGCGGCTCGAGCGCTGCGACACCTGCGGCGGCACGGGCGCGGCCCCGGGGACCGGTCCCACAGCCTGCCGGATGTGCGGCGGGCGCGGTCAGGTCCAGTACAGCCAGGGCTTCTTCTCCGTCGCTCGCACCTGTCCCGACTGCCGCGGAGCGGGGAGCATCATCCGGGATCCCTGCGCCGACTGCGGGGGTCAGGGGCGGAGAGAGCGGCAGCGCTCGATCCAGGTTCGGGTGCCCGCCGGCGTCGATACGGGGTCCCGCCTCCGACTTCCGGGCGAGGGGGAGCACGGCCGGAACGGCGGCCCGCCGGGCGACCTCTACGTGGTGATCGGAGTCGAGCCGCACGATCGGTTCCGCCGGCGCGATGCCGACGTCCTGAGCTCGGTCACGATCGGTTTTCCGCAGGCGGTTCTCGGCTGCACGGTGGAGGTGGAGACGCTCCACGGCACGACCGAGCTGGACGTTCCGCCGGCGACCGAGCACGGTTCGACCTTCGTGCTGCGGTCCGAGGGCATTCCCCGGATCGATGGCCGCGGCCGCGGGAACCACATCGTCGAGGTGCGGCTCAACGTGCCGAGGCCGCGGGACCTCTCAGAGGATGAGCTCGAGCACCTGCGGGCGCTGGCCGAACTCTCCGGCGACGGCGGCGGCACGATCCGCGACGAGCGGGGCCTGTTCAGCCGGGTGAAGGACCTCTTCTCCGGACACGAGCCGGACACGGATCCCGCGGCCGGTGGCGGCGGGAAGGCGGAGCGAGGTTCCGAGGCCTGAACCCTCGGACATGATCCACCTGCTGGCCGAAGCCTCTGATCTCGCCCGTGGAACGGTCGAGGTCGAAGGCACCGACTACCGCCATCTGTTCCGAGCGCGCCGGCTGAAGGTCGGCGACCGGGTGCGCCTCGTCGACGGTCGCGGCTCCGCCTGCTGGTCGGTCGTCGATCGGGTGACCGCGCGACGGGCGGTGCTGCGAGTCGGGGAAGCGGCGCCGGTGTTCGAGCCGCCCCGGCGCGTGGCGCTGTTCGTGGCCGCCGTGCGGCCGGAGCGTGCCGCCTGGCTGGTGGAGAAGGCGACGGAACTGGGATTGCGTGAACTGCGGTGGCTCGTCTCGGAGCGCACCAGCCGTTCCTTGCCGGAGCGGGCTCTGGAGCGTCAGCGCCGGGTCGCGAAGTCGGCGCTCGAACAGAGCGGCGGCGCCTGGCTGCCCGAGATCGGCAAGCCCGTCCCGCTCGGAGAGGCGCCGATCGGGGCCGGGTCGGTGGCGCTGCATCCCGGCGCCGCGACGCCGTTCATGGCGGTCGCGGGATCGGCGGAAGCGGTCGTGGTGGGCCCCGAGGGCGGCTTCAGCGAGCGGGAGATGGAGGAACTGGCCGGGCGCGGTGCGATTCCAGCGCACTTCGGACCCCGCGTGCTGCGGACAGAGACGGCCGCGGTGGCCGCGCTCGCCGTTGCCCTGACCGGGACGCCGTGACGGCGCTATCCTCCGCTGGAGGAATGACGTGCGGAACTCCCAGTCCACTCGAGGAACGCCCAATCGAAAGCGGGCGCCGAAGCCGGCGTACGACCGCGCGCTCGATCTGCTGGCGCGGCGAGCGCACTTTGCGGCCGAACTGGGCGCGAAGCTCAGGCAGCGTGGGTACACGACGGCCGAAGTGGAGAGCGCGGTCGAACGGCTGACGGATGGCGGTCACCTGAACGAAGGCGAGACCGCGCACATGCTCGTGCGGTCGCTCAAGCGCCGGGGCTACGGCCGGCGGCGGCTCGAACTCGATCTGCGGAGGCGTGGCGCGGACGAGGCGGCGGCCAGTGCGGCGCTCGAGGCGGTGGACGACGAGGACGAACTGGAGCGGGCAGCGGGCGTGGCGGCCCGCTTCCGGTCGAGTCATCCTTCCCGCGATACCGCCGCCCTGGCCCGGCACCTCGAACGCCGGGGCTTCCTTCCCCGTACTATTGGCGCCGTCCTGTTCGACGCGGCCGACGACGCGGGCGCGGAGCGGATCCAGGGCCAAAGCTCATGTTGAGTCGGGACATCAGGCGAAGCTTCATCGACTTCTACGCCGGCCGCGGACACGCGGAGGTGGCGAGTTCGCCCCTCGTGCCGCGCGACGATCCGACCCTGCTGTTCGTCAATGCCGGGATGGTCCAGTTCAAGGACTACTTCCTCGGTGTCGAGCAGCCGGTGTCGCCGCGCGCGGTGACCTCGCAGAAGTGCCTCCGGGTGTCCGGCAAGCACAACGACCTGGAGAACGTCGGGCCGAGTCCCCGGCATCACACGTTCTTCGAGATGCTGGGGAACTTCTCCTTCGGGGACTACTTCAAGGAAGAGGCGATCGCGTCGGCCTGGGAGCTGGTCACCGGTCCCTGGGGCCTCAGGCCGGAGCACCTGTTCGCCACCGTGTTCGAGGACGACGACGAAGCCGAGGACCTGTGGCTGCGGATCTCCGGCCTGCCGCCGGAGCGTGTCCTGCGCTGCGGCGAGAAGGACAACTTCTGGGCGATGGGCGAAACCGGACCCTGCGGTCCCTGCAGCGAGATCTTCGTCGATACCGCGCCGGAACTGCCCGAAATCGGCTTCGACGAGGGATCCGACTCGGGCCGCTATCTCGAGATCTGGAACCTCGTCTTCATGCAGTTCGAGCGACACGAGGACGGCCGCAGCGAGCCGCTGCCGAACCCGTCGATCGACACCGGCGCGGGCCTGGAGCGGGTGGCTGCGGTGCTCCAGGGCGTCGACTCGAACTACGACACGGACCTGTTCGGGACGATTCTGACCGCGGTGGCCGGGACGGCGGGGAGCGAGTACGGCCGCGATCCGGAGGCGGACGTGTCCATGCGGGTCGTGGCCGACCATCTCCGGGCGGTCGGCTTCCTGCTCGCGGACGGGGTGTTGCCGAGCAACGAGGGGCGGGGCTACGTGCTGCGCCGGCTCCTGCGCCGCGCCTCGCGCCACGGCATGAAGCTCGGCTTCGAGGAGCCGTTCCTCGCCTCGCTCCTGCCCTCGCTCGAGGAGACCTTCGCCGGCCACTACGCGGAGCTGGAGAAGGCCCGCGAGCCGTCCTCGGCGACGGTGACCGCCGAGGAGACCCGTTTCCTGGAGACGGTCGCGGTCGGCGCCGGCAAGGTCCAGCAGGCGATCGAGGAGGCGCGCGCCGCCGGCGGTTCGGTGCTTGGCGGCGAGGCCGTGTTCCGTCTCTACGACACGTTCGGCCTGCCGATCGAGACGGTGCGGGAGATCGCCGAGGAGGAGCAGTTCGGGATCGACGAGGTTGGTTTCGAGGCGGCGCTGGCGGAGCAGCGCGAGCGGTCGCGGGCGAAGAGCCTCAGTGGAAGTGCGATGGCTACGCGCCCCAGGTTCGGCGCGGATCTGGCCGCGACCAGATTCACGGGTTATCGGGATCTCGAACTGGATGCCCGGGTGGTCGATCTTCGAACGGCGGAGGGCGAGTCCGTCGTGGAATTGAATGGCGCCGGTCTTGCGGTGTTCGATCAGACTCCCTTCTACGCGGAGTCTGGCGGACAAGTCGGCGATGTCGGTCTCCTGACGGGGAATGGCAACGAAGCCCGGGTCCTGGACACCTTCAAGGATGGAGAACTGACGGTTCACCAGATCGAGGTCACCGAGGGTGCGATCGAAGTGGGCGCCGGCGTCGAACTGCGCGTAGACCGCGAGAAGAGAGAGTCTGCCCAGCGCCACCACACCGCCACCCATCTGCTCCACGCCGCCCTGCGCCAGCACCTCGGCACGGGCGTGCGTCAGGCCGGCTCCCTGGTCCGCCCGGACCGCCTGCGTTTCGACTTCACCCACGGCGCGCCGGTCACCGAAGAGCAGCAGGAGGCGATCGAGGACACGGTCAACGAGTGGGTGCGGCGTGCCGTACCTCTGGAGATCAGCGAGCGCTCGTATGACGAGGCGGTCGCGGCCGGAGCGATGGCCCTCTTCGGCGAGAAGTACGGCGAGCGGGTGCGCACGGTCGAGGTGCCCGGGTTCAGTCTCGAGCTCTGCGGCGGTTGCCACGTCCGGAACACGGGCGAGATCGGCCCGGTGGCCCTGGTCGGCGAGCGCGGCGTGGCGGCCGGGGTGCGCCGGATCGAGGCGCTCGCCGGCGACCGCGCCGACCGGTTGCGCCGGAGTCAGGTGCACCTGCTGGCGACACTCGAACGCGAGATCGGTGCCGACGGAGAACACGCCGCGGCCGAGGTGCGGGCGCTCAAGGAGAGGCTGCGCGAGGTCGAACGGGAGCTGTCCCGGCTCAGGCTCGGCGTGCTCGCCGGCGACGGCAAGCCGGCTCCCGGTCAGGAAGACGGCGGCGACACGCGGTCCATTCGCGGCGTCGACGTCGTCCTGCGCGAAGTGCCGGCCTCGAACGTGGGCGAGCTTCGCAGCCTCGCCGACGTCCTGCGGGGCCGTCTGGGATCCGGTGTCGTCGTTCTCGGCGCCCGGGACGACGGCAAGGTGAAGCTCGTCGCCTCGGTGACGAAGGACCTCCAGGACCGGGTCGACGCGGCGGCGGTGGCCCGCGCCATGGGCTCGGCGATCTCTGGCAGCGGCGGCGGCCGCCGCGACTTTGCCCAGGCTGGAGGCCGGGCCGAGAACCTGACCTCGGCCTTCGCCGCCGCCGAACGGCTCATCGAAGACAGCCTGAGCAGCGCGAACTCATAAGGTGCCGGAGGCAGAGAACGTGACCGGGCGGGAAGCGGAACGGCAGCGGCCCGGGACGGGGGCGTTGCTGCGAGCGGGGCTCAATCTGCCGAACGCGCTGACGCTGAGCCGGATCCTCATCGTCCCGCTCCTGGTCGCGGTCCTGCTGACGCAGATCGAGGGTCGGGAGTTCATCGGCCTCGGTCTGTTCCTGGTCGCTTCGCTGACCGACTTTCTGGACGGCTTCCTCGCCCGCCGCCGCAAGGAGGTGACCGCGATCGGCAAGCTGCTCGACCCGGCGGCGGACAAGATTCTCACCTCGGCCGCGTTCATCTCGCTGGTCGGTCTCGGCCTGGCGCCCGCCTGGATGGTGGTCGTCGTCATCGCGCGCGAGTTTGCCGTCTCGTCGCTGCGTTCGCTGGCGGCGGCTCAGGACGTCGTCCTCGCGGCGAGCTTCGCGGGCAAGGTGAAGACGGTGACCCAGATCGTCGCCATCTCGCTGCTGATCATCTCGGACCAGCTCGGCGCGTTCGACGTGCTGGCGCCCCTGTCGCTCTGGGTGGCCCTGGTCGCGACGCTCTACTCCGGCATCGAGTACTTCGTGCGGAACGGCCGGCGGGTGCTCGAAGCGTTCGGGGCATCCCCGGAGCAATGACGGTGCGCTCCCCGGCCGCGCCCGCGCTGCCTCTCGCCGGCGCGGGGCGGCGGCCATGATCCAGTCCGTCCTGGCCTGGCTGGCCGCCTTCGCCCGGCGCCGCCATCGGGCCGTGTTCCTGGCTGGGGCCGTGCTGGTCGTCCTCTCCGTGTGGTCGGCGACGCGACTCCGGTTCGACACGGAGATCCTGAATCTGCTGCCGAAGGACGATCCGGTGGTCACGACCTTCCGGTCGACGATCGAGGACTTCGGCAGCCTGGACTACCTGCTCGTCCTGGTCCGGATGCCGCCGGACGTGCCGCTCGATCCGTACCTGTCGTTCGTGGAGGAGCTCGGCTCCTCGATGGAGGCGCTCGAGGAGATCGACTACGTCGACTACACCCTGGATGTTGAGGAGCTGGCCGAGACCTTCTTCGCCCACGCGTTCGTCTATCTCGACGAGAAGGGCCGCGAGGAGGTGGCGAGTCGGCTGACCGACGACGGGCTCAGGCGCAAGGTCGAGGAGCTGAGCCGCCGGCTGGCCACGCCGGAGGGCCTGGCGCTTCGCGAACTGTTCCTGCTCGATCCGCTGGGCATCCACGAGGTGTTCCTCGATCAGTTCGAACTCACCCGCGGCGGCCCACCCTTCGACTGGGCGACGGGCTACTTCCTGTCCGACGACCGGTCGCGCGCGCTCCTGATCGCGCGGCCGGCCGAACCGGCGCAGGAGGTCGAGTTCGGCCGCCGGCTGCTGGCGGAGGTGGAGGACCTTGCCGCCGACCTCGGGAGGCGCTGGCCCGAGATCGGAGGCGAGAACCGGGACGGCGAACTGCTGCCGCTCCCCGAGGTGGCCTTCGGCGGCACCTATGTGACGGCGGTCTCGGACGCGGGCACGATCGTGACGGGGCTGATCTCGAACATGGCCACTTCGCTGATCGGCGTCCTGCTCCTGTTCGCTCTCGCGTTCCGGCGCGTCGGCCTCATCGCCTATGCCTTCGTTCCGCTCGCCTTCGGCCTGGTGCTCGCCTTCGGCTTCGCCGGCACGGTGCTGGGTGAGCTGAACGCACTGACCAGCGGCTTCGCGGCGCTCCTCGTCGGCCTCGGGATCGACTTCGTCATCGTCTCCTACGGCCGCTACGTCGAGGAACGGCGCCGGGGCGCCGGCCTGGAAGCGGCGCTGGTGGCGATGAGCCGCTCCTCGGGCAGGGCGGTCTGGACCGGTGCGATCACCACGGCGGCGACGTTCTACGCGTTCCTGGTGACCGACTTCGTGGGGCTTCGCCAGATGGGTCTGCTGACCGGCACCGGCATCCTGTTCTGCATGGTCTCGGTGCTCCTGCTGCTGCCGGCCATGCTCGCCTGGCGGGAAGATCACCGCCCGGCTTCGGGAAGGCAGCCCCGGCTGGTTCTCCACGGGCTGGGCGCTCGCCGCCTCGTGCGCTGGAGCTTCGAGCGGCCGGTCGCCGTGATCTGCTGCTGCGTGGCGGTCACCGCGGCCGCCGGCGCGATCGCTCCCCGGCTGGAGTTCGAGGACGCGATCCGGGAGCTCCGCCCGGAGGGGAACCCGGGCGTCGAGGTCGAGGACGAGGTGTCCGAGTACTTCGGCTCGGGGCTCCGGCCGACGATGGTCGTGCTTACGGGCGCGACGGAGCAGGAAGTCATGGAGCTCTCGCACCGGGCCGAAGAGGAGGCCGGAGCCCTCGTCGACAGCGGCATCCTGACCGGCGTGAACGGCATCGGCAGCCTGGTTCCGCTGCCGGCCCGGCAGGCGGCGGCGCACGAGTGGCTGGACGAGCGTCGGGACGTCTTCGAGCGGCAGCGGCTGCAGTCCCTGTTCGAGCGGTACGCGACGGAAGAGGGTCTTCGGGCGGCGCCGTTCCAGGCGGGCATCGACCTCCTCGCCGACGCCGCGGCGGACCGAACAACGGTGACGCTGTCCTCGCTCCGTGCCGACCCGCGGATAAGCCGGTTGCTGGAGCGCTACATGAGCCGGAACGAGAGCGAGCCGAAGCTCGTCGTCTACCTGTATCCGCCACCGGGTCAGTGGCGCCGCAGCGCGCCGCCCGGGGCTTCGGAGATGGTCGAGCGCCTCGGTCCCCAGGCGGCGCTGTCGGGCGTCAATGTGGTAGGCGAGAGGCTCCGGAACGGCATCCGGGTCGACGCCGTCACCGCCTCGATCCTCGGCTTCGTCCTGGTGGCGCTGCTTCTCTTCCTGGACTATCGCTGGCTGCTGAGCACCCTGCTGTCCCTGCTGCCGTTGTCGGTCGGGGTCGTGTGGATGCTCGGGATCATGGTCCTGGCCGGGATCGACATGAACTTCTTCAACGTCTTCGTCGTCACGATGATCATCGGCATCGGCGTGGACTACGGCGTGCACATGGTGCACCGCTGGCGCGAGGTCGGCTCCGGCCCGGCGGCGCTCGAGGGCGAGCGGCTGGTGGAGGCCCTGGGCGAGACGGGCAAGGCGATCGTGCTGGCGGCGGCGTCGACCAGCGTCGGCTTCGGCTCGCTGGCCCTGTCGCACTACCCGGGACTTCGGTCCATGGGCATCGTCGCCATCCTCGGCGCGGTCGCCACGGCCCTGGTCTCGATCACGCTGCTGCCGGCTCTGGTGGCGCTCGGCTGGCGGCGGCGCGCGGCGCGGGGAACCTGATGTTCGAGGGTCTGCAGGACAAGCTCCAGGGAGTCTTCCGCTCCCTGCGCTCGGGAGGCCGGATCTCGGAGGATCACGTGCGGCGGGCCGTGCGGCAGATCCGCCTCGCGCTCCTGGAGGCCGACGTCCACGTCCGGGTGGTCCGCTCCTTCATCGGCCGGGTCCAGGAGCTGGCGCTGGGGGAGGAAGTGCTGAGCAGCCTGACCCCGGACCAGCAGATGATCCGGATCGTCCGCGATGAGCTGATCGCGGTGCTGGGGGAGCCGGGCGCGGAGCTCGAGTTCACGGGCCGGCCGGCGGTGGTGCTGCTCTGCGGCCTCCAGGGCTCGGGCAAGACGACGACCGCCGGCAAGCTGGCGGTGCGGCTTCGCGGGCAGGGCAGGAACCCGGTCCTGGCGGCCGGAGACCTCCGGCGGGCCGCGGCGGTGGAGCAGCTCAGGCAGGTCGGCGCCGCGGCCGGCGCCACGGTCATCGAGCCTTCAGCCGGGGAGGATCTGCCGGCCTTCTCGAACCGTGCCCTGGCGGCGGCTCGGGAGGGCGGCTTCGACACGCTGATCTTCGACACCGCGGGCCGGCTGCACGTGGACGACGAGTCGATGGCCGAACTCGTGGCGCTGGCGGACCGCGTCGACCCCTGCGAGACGCTCTTCGTCTGCGACGCGATGACCGGGCAGGACGCGGTGCGGAGCGCGGCCGCGTTCGCCGAGGGCGCTCCGCTCACCGGCGCGGTGATGACCAAGCTCGACGGCGACGCCCGCGGCGGCGCCGCGCTGTCGCTCCGGGGCGTCACCGAGGTGCCGCTTCGCTTTGTCGGCGTCGGCGAGAAGCTCGAAGACCTGGAGTCCTTCGCGCCGGACCGCATCGCCTCCCGCATCCTGGGCATGGGCGATGTGCTGTCCCTGATCGAGAAGGCCGAGCGGGTCGTCGACCGCGAGGAAACGGAGCGCCTCGCCGAGCGCATCGCCCGCCAGGAGTTCACCCTCGAGGACCTGCGCGACCAGTTGCGGCAGCTTCGCCGCATGGGGCCGCTGTCCCAGCTCCTCGAACTGCTTCCCGGTCAGTTCCGCGGCGCGAACCTGGCGGGCGCGGTGGACGAGAGCCGCCTGGTCGCCATCACCGCGCTGATCGACTCGATGACGCCGCGCGAACGCCGCAAGCCCGCGATCCTCAACGCCAGCCGGCGCCGCCGCATCGCCCGCGGGTCCGGCCGCACCGTCCAGGAACTGAACCAGTTGCTCCGGCAGTACCGCCAGATGCGGAGGCTGATGAAACGCACGAGGGGCAAGTGGATGAAGGGGATCCGGGGAGCCTGAGCAGGCTCCGGCTGTCGGTGCGCCGGCCTTCCGGCCGGCATCCGGCGCGAAGCGCCGGGCGGGCGAAGGCGGCGATTGGGAGACACCGGCACCGGGCGGCCCGCGGGCTGCACGGCGGTAGAGTACAACGCATGAGCGCTGTACCGCCGTCCGAAGAACACCGCGTCCGTGTGTGGGAAGAGATGATCGCAGCCCACATGCGGTCCATGTACTTCGCCCGGCTGGCCGTGCGCGAGCGGCGCATCCAGAAGGGTGCCGCGGCGCTTGCGGCTGCCTTGTCGGCTGCTGCCTGCACCGTCATTCTGAGCGGTGCGGAGGTCAGTCTTTGGCTGCTGTGGTTGACGTTTCCGGCCGCGGTTCTGAGCGGCCTCGCCGGCCTGGGGAAGTACGGCGAGTCCGCTACCAGGTTCGTGAACTGCTCAATCGCCTGGGCCGATCTTCATCATGGTCTGCAGAGCACATGGGACGATCTGGAAAGTGGCCACATCGACCGCGAGGGCGTCCTCGACGCCCTTGCGCGCGTGCGGGAGCACGCACGGCATATCGACCGGGACGTAGCCGACGAGCCGGAACGCGCCAAACTCCTCGATCGCTGCCACGATCAGGCGATCGCACTGGCGTCCGGCGCGTCGACATGAGCCCGAAGGAGATCCGCACAGCAGGCTGGCCGCCTCCGCCCAAGCCGACTCCGCCGCCTCCGAAACCGAAACCCAGACCCGAGCCCAGGCCGCCGTCGAAGCAGGCGCGGAAGAGTGCTCGGTGAGCGGGTGCCGAACGAGGCGGTCGCGGCTTCCGTTCGTGTTGTGCACTCGCTCGATTTGCCGGCGGTGAGCCGAGGCAAGGTGGGTCCTCAGCGTGGTTTGCCCGCGAGATTCAACTCAAGGAGTCCTTTCAGGGCATGCTCCGCCGCGATGTCCGCGGGCCATCCGTATGCGGCCGCAACGGCTGCATCGAGTGCGGCGTGGGCGTCGGCGAGCCACTGGGGGCGTTCGTTGTAGAGATTGGTGAGCGTGCGGCTCTTGACGGCCTCGGCGGCGATGTCGCTGCGAGGAACGGGGCGTTTCGGGTAGCCCGGTAGGGGTTCGTCCACCCATTCGACCCATTCCGGCGGGTCTAGCCAGTGTTCGCGGAGAGCTACGAGGTTCCGGGCGGCTTCCGCAATGGCTATGGCGTGCGGATTCTCGGCGTGGGCTGCGGCAGGTGGGGCGGGCGAGAGGCCAGTGGGGAAGGGAAACGTGGCGAACGTAGTCGTTGGCGTGTAGCGAGGGTCGTTGCCCTTGCCTTGCCAGGTGCAGAGGGCCAGAGACCAAGCTTCGTGAAAGCGGCTGTGCAGAATGCCGAAGGTCGCGTCGTCGTCCCGAGCGACGACGGTGATTTGGTGGTCGGGGCAAACGCAGGCGTCCACCCAGATGAACAGGCGGTGCTTGGCGACGATGGGCGTCGCGATGTAGCGGGTTAGTTCCCCGAGGACCTTGCGCATCGCGGGCCGCGGGCGCCAGTGTTGCCACCAGCGGTCGGCGATGCCCTTCACCTTGCTTCGCCGACGCATCGGCAGGACGTACTCCTGAAGGTGGGCGAACGGCGCTTCGTAGAGTGCGGCTTCGTTCTCCGTCATGGAGCCGCCGAAGTCCACGATCCACTTGTCCCGTCGCCTGCGCGTGAGGTCGAGGCCGTTGATCCAAGGCTTCAGTACGTCGGAGTTGGGGCGACCGTTGGGGTTCGTGGGCAGCCGCAGCCATTCCCTTGCCAGACTGCCGGGGATGACGAACGGCCCGGACTTCTGGCCGCCGATGAACGCTATTCCGGCGCGAGCCAGCCTTCTGGCCTTGGTCAGGTCGGCGGTTCCGGTCGTCAGATCGGGTGCGATCGTCGAGGCGGTGTTTCCGTTCAGTCGGACGGACAGTCGGGCGGTCGTCTTCGCGAAGCAGACGAGCGAAACGCGAACGGCGGCCCCGTCGACGACCCAAGGTTCGTCGGACCATGCGTCGAAGATGGCGGCCTGCTCAGCGATCTGGTCGAGAACGGTTCGGTTGCTTCCACCGCGGATGGAGTTCGTCGCAACCAGGCCGGCCCGCGCGACGGTGCCGTTCACGACGAGTTCGCCGGCTTGGCGAAACCAGTAGCAGACGAGATCGGAGAACGCTGGCAGCGAGCCCTTGTACACGGCTCGCAGACGCTCGGTGTAGTCGGGGCCCAGCGTTTCGAGGAACAGCTTGGCGCCGAGGAACGGCGGATTCCCGATCACGACATCGGCCGCGGGCCACTCTGCCTTCCTGCCCTCGGGTGTGACGAGCGCATCGCGGCACTCGATGGTCTCAAGGGGGTCGAGGATCGGTTCGCGTGCGCCGGAGAAGCCGTTGCGCCGCATCCACTGGATCTCGCCGATCCAGATGGACACCCGAGCCAGTTCGGCGGCGTACGGGTTGATCTCGATGCCCTTGACGTTCGCCGGGCCGACGCCGGGAAACTGCCGCTGGAAGCTCCCGAGAGCTTCCGCTTCCAACTGGACCCGTTGTTCGAGGTCCTTCAGGGCGTGAAGGGCTAAGTAGAGGAAGTTCCCGGAACCGCAGGCCGGGTCCAGGACAGTGAAGGTACGCAGTCGGTCCAGGAACTCCCTCAGGAGGCGCTCCGCTTCGCGCCGGCGCCTTCGGGCGGCCGGGATCCTCTTCTGCCGCTTCTCCTGATCGAGCTTCGCGGCGATCTTCTCCTTGACCTCTTTCCACTCGGCCTCCAGCGGTCGGACGACAACGGGCTGCACGATCAGCATGACCTTCTCGCGGTCGGTGTAGTGGGCGCCGAGCTGGGAGCGCTTGGCCGGGTCCAGGCCGCGCTCGAACAGCGTGCCGAGGATCGACGGGTCGACATCGGACCAGTTCAGTCGGGCGGCGATCAGGACCGTCTCGATCTCGGTCTTCGAGAGCGGCAGGGCGTCGTCGTCCGTGAACAGGCCGCCGTTGAAGTGCGCCACCGTCTCGACGCCGAAGCGGCCGCCGCTCGCCATGCTTCCGAAGAGCTCGCGGGCCATGGGAACGAACTCGGAGGGTGTCCGCCGCGCGGCCTCCAGCATGCGCGTGAACAGGTTCCGCGGCAGCAGGCCCACGTCTTCGGCGAACATGCAGAACACGAGCCGGTTCAG
This sequence comes from Candidatus Multivorans sp., assembly GCA_965220845.1. Classification (GTDB taxonomy): domain Bacteria; phylum Acidobacteriota; class Thermoanaerobaculia; order Multivoradales; family Multivoraceae; genus Multivorans. The sequence continues at coordinate 1,184,153 of CBDCRA010000004.1, read as the reverse complement.
GAACTTGGCCACTTCTTGACTGTCGTGGCCGCGATCCCGTAGCGCCTGGGCCAGCGATGCGAACGTCTGCGCGACGCTTTCCGTCAGGTCCTGCCGGGTCTGGCCCGGCCGGAGCCGCTCGGGTTCGGACATCGCCCACTTGAGCCGCTGGCGCGCGTCCGCATTCGCAAGGTCGTCGAGGACCAGCGTTTCGGTGACGCTGACGGAGTTCGTCCAGTTCGTGGTGATCCGGATCGTCTCCATGTCGGAGACCACGAGCAGCGGCGGGTTGTCGAGCGCCAGCGAGTACTGGCGCAACTGCTCGAAGGCCCTGTCGAGGTCCCTGTGCTTGCCCTTGTACTCCCAGGCGAAGCAGTGTTTCTTCCAGACGTCTGCCCAGCCGTCGCCGCCTGTGTCCTTCTTGGCGCCACGTTCAAAGCAGTAGCGCTCACCGGTCGGGTCGTCTTCGGCTGGAGTTGGCTCGCCGAGGAGGTGGCAGAGGTCGATGAAGTGCTCCTGGGCCGCAGAGCTCTCCTTCAACTGGGAGGCTCGCCACTTCTCGATGAACTCGAACGGCTCCATGGACTTCGGCTTGATCGGATGGTCGCTGTTTGGGGGCCTGGGCCGGATGGGAACGTGATCCTATGCTGGGCGATCCAGCGTCTTCGGCTGGTGTGGTTCCGAGCGCTTCGCACCCTGTCCTCGTCGGTGAAACTGTCTCCGATGGTCCGCGACGGCTGTCCCAGGCGGCTTCGAGCCGCTTGGCCTAAGACGGTAGTGTCGATCCGTGCCCGCCAGGGACGCCGCTGCCGCCGGAGAACGAGTAGAGTTGACGGTTGGCTCGCGGCCGTGGTGTTCCCCCGCGTCCGATCCGTGCTCTCGTGGGAGCAAGGGACTGACCCCATGGACAAGACTGAACTCCTGATCAGCAAGTGGCGTACCGAGGGGATCGACATGGTGTACCCCCTCCTCTTCAAGTTCCGCACCTCCGTTGTCGGCGAGGGTTGGCTTGCAGGAGTGGAGTTGCGCGGCGCGTCCGTCGTGACGAAGGAGGCAAGCGGCGAGTACATCGCGCACGGCTTGAAGCCGGGCGGTGTGGCGGGAGTCGGCTCGACCGTGACCGAGGCGTACCTAGCCTACAAGGATGAGGTGCAGACGGCCCTCTACGACCTGGCGGGAAACGCCTCGTTCGACGCCTTCCGGGAGGGTGCGCTCGAGTTCTTCGACAGCGCTGATGCGTGGGGCGAGGCGAAGTTCGCCGAGGGCCGATTGATGGTGGCGGCCGGCAAGGTCGAGAGCAATCTGCCGGTGGAGCCCAATCCCGAACTCGCAGCCAGCGTCGTTGAGCTTGAACTGCACTCGAACAACAACCCCGTCCTGCCAGCAGGGGAGAGCCTTCCTGTTCAGCTTGCCGCCTGAGCGAGTCGGTGGCGCAAGTCCGGCTCAGGAAGGTCTTCGCGCTGCTGGATGAGTGTGCGTCCGTCAGGAACGGATCCGCGGCCGGACGCATCTACACGTGGCGATTTGTGCGCCGGATTGACCCGCCGGCCCAGGACGTACAAGCAGACCAACGGGAAACCGCCGCCCCCGGTTGCCCGGAGACGGCGGAGAAAGAGCGGCCAGCGTCGCGCCTCAGCGGTCAGCCGGCAGCGGGGAAGCGGCTAACTTGCGTTAGAAGAGGAAAATCAACAGAAAAAGAGCCGCCGCAAACGCAACCGAGGCAGCAATGTACTGCCCCTTCGTCCACGCAGTTTGTTGTTGCAGAACCGTCCTCTTCATCCATGAGTCAGAAGCAGTCATTGGCGAACATTCCTCCTAGTCCCCAGATAACGCCGATCGCACCGCCGATCGTCGCGCCCATGCCAGCAGCAGTAGTGATCGGCTCCGGCACCAACATACCAAGAACGCCGATCGCACCGATGAGGCCACCAAGACCCGCCCGCCCGTTGTGCTTGCGGCAGTCGTTGTGATGCTTGAACGCCTCCGGTGACATACAGCCGCCCGAGGTGTTGATGTGGCCGTTTGTCTGACATGGCCCTTCCTGCTCAGTGAGCTTGTGAGCCGCCGAGACGCTATGCAACTCGGCCGCCACCATGCTCGGCGCCCCGCCGATCATCAGTCCGAAGAATAGCACGCTCAGCAGCGCGCCACGAAGTGCCTCCCTCATTGAGATACCTCCAAGGTAGGGCTACAGCCCGCGCCGCCAGCGGCCCATCCGCGAACGTCTCCAAGCTGCAGAGTTGACTAGAACGCCTGAAACCGTAGAACAGAAGCGTTCGGGTTGTCGAGTTCCTTTGACGGCTGGTCGACGGTGGTACGCTTGACGTGGCCCGCTACGGCCCGCGACTCCCGCTCAGGGTTGACTAGAACATCTCCCTCCAACGGGACACCGTTGCGACCTCCGTAGCGGGTCATTGCCGTCATGGGCGGACGTCGGAGCGGGCGCTGTCTGGCTGTTCGGCGCGGCCTGTGCTCACGTGAGCGCCGGTGCCTGGGCGAGAGGGGTTTCGCTGGGACAGCGAGCTTCTGGTGCTAGACTGCGTCGCTGCCGCGGCTCCGGCACTGCCCTGGAGCGGGCGCCTGAACGACCCGGAAGAATCCCGAACTCTGGAAGATCCTGAACATGATGAAGATACGACTCCGGCGCATGGGTTCGCGCCACAGACCCTTCTACCGCGTCGTCGTGTCGGACAGCCGCAAGGTGCCGACGTCGGCGGTGATTGAGGAGGTCGGTCACTACGACCCCTGCAAGGACCCGGTGGTGATCCGGCTGAAGTCGGACCGCATCGACCATTGGGTGTCGCGCGGAGCGCAGCTCACGGATACCGTCCGCGGTCTGGTGCGGCGGGCCGCGGCGGCGGGCGCCGCGGGCTCGTAGCGGGCCGCGTCATGTCGGAAGTCGCCGATCAACTCGCGGGCGTCGTCCGGTCGATGGTGGATCGCGGGGACGCGGTCCGCGTCGAGGAGATCGAAGAGGAGGACGCGATCGTCCTGCAGGTCGAAGTCGCGCCGGACGAGCTCGGCCGCGTGATTGGCCGCCAGGGCCGTAGCGTCAGGTCGCTGCGCGCCCTGCTGGAAGTCCGCGGCGCCGAGGCCGGCGAGTACTACGAGGTCGAGATCGTCGAACCCGACTGACAGTCAGGTGGCGGGCGGTCCGCACTCCCGAAGGGCCAGAGATGAAACAGCCGCCGCAGTCGACCGGTAGCGAAGGAGCGGAGATGGTGACGGTCGGCGCCGTCCTGCGTGCCCACGGACTGCGGGGCGAGGTGCTGGTCGACGCGGACAGCGAGAATCCGGACCGGTTCCGGAAGGGCTCAAGGCTCTTGGCCGAGGTCGGGGGCCGGGTCCGGCGGCTGGAGGTGGCGTCCAGCCGGCCGCATCGCGGCAGGCAGCTCGTGCGCTTCGCCGACGTGACGGACCGCGACGCCGCGGAAGCGCTCCGCGGTGCCCTGCTCGAGGTGCCGGAGGACCAGGTTCCCGCGGCCGAGGACGGCACGTTCTACTACTTCCAGCTCGTGGGCTGCCGGGTCGTCGACAGGAGGCTCGGAGAGCTCGGCGAGGTCGCCGCGGTGGTGGAGGACGGTGGCGGCGTCCTGCTCGACGTGGCGGCGCGTGACGGTGCGTCGGTGCTGGTTCCGTTCGCCGGCGCGCTGCTGCCGGAGATCGACGTCGTTGAAGGTCTGATCACGAGCGACCTGCCGGAGGGACTCCTCGAGGTATGCGGGTCGACGTCATAACGATCTTCCCTGCCGTCTTCCGGGAGTTCCTGGCGGCGAGCCTGATCGGCCGGGCGATCGCCGCCGGCCTGCTCGAGGTTCACGTCCACGACCTCCGGGACTACACCGACGATCCGCACCGGAGCGTCGACGACGAACCGTACGGCGGCGGCGGCGGCATGGTGATGAAGGCAGAGCCCTGGCTCAATGCCGTGCGCGCGGTTTCCGGCGACGGCCCGCGGCCTCACCGCATCCTGCTGTCGCCGCAGGGCGAGCGCCTGGACGATGCCAGGGTGCGCGGCCTGGCCGGCGAGGAACGGCTGCTGCTGCTGTGCGGGCGCTACGAGGCGATCGACGAGCGGGTGCGGATGCTGGTCGTCGACTCCGAGCTTTCCGTCGGCGACTACGTTCTTTCCGGCGGCGAGGTGCCCGCCATGACGGTCATCGAGGCGGTGTCGCGGCACATCCCCGGTGTGGTCGGCCGGCCGGAATCCGTCGAGAACGAGAGCTTCCGCTCGGGCCTGCTCGACCATCCGCACTACACCCGCCCGCGGACCGTCGAGGGAATCGACGTGCCCGACGTGCTGCGATCCGGCGACCATGCGCGCATCGACGCCTGGCGGCGCGAGCAGGCGCTCGAAGCGACGCGCCGCAAGCGGCCGGACCTGCTGGCTGGCGACATGCGCGGTCAAGAGGTTGCGCCGAAGGCGCCGAACAGGCGATAATCCGCCTCCTGCCTCTTCGCGATCCGCGGTCGGCAGCGACCGGCCGCAGGATGAGGGAGTGAAGTTCGTCAGGAGACAACAGCGTCGCGGGGACACGACTCGCGGCCGAGGTACAGGTGACACGCAATGCACGATCTACAGCAGGTTGAGCAGGAGTACGCGCGGGATGGCCTGCCGGATTTCCGGGCCGGAGACACGGTCAAGGTTCACGTCCGGGTCCGGGAGGGCGCCAAGGAGCGCATCCAGATCTTCCAGGGCGTGGTCATCTCCCGGCGGGGCAGCGGCACCCGGGAGACCTTCACCGTGCGCAAGGTCTCGGGCGGAATCGGGGTCGAGCGCATCTTCCCGCTCCATTCGCCGGTGATCGGCCAGATCGAGGTCGTTCGCCGCGGCAAGGTCCGGCGCGCGAAGCTCTACTACTTGCGGAAGCTCCGCGGACGCGCCGCCCGGATCGAGGAGCGTCGCGACCGCTGAAGGCGGCGGCGCTACTCGCCGAGACGTATCGCCTGCGCCTGATGCGCGGGCTCGAGGATCAGTTCGCGGCGGCCGGCTATGAGCTCGTTGCCGGGATCGACGAAGCGGGACGCGGTTGTCTCGCCGGTCCGGTCGTGGCGGCGGCTGTCGTCGTGGGTCCGGACTGCCTGATTCCCGGCGTCGACGACAGCAAGCGGCTCTCCGGCAAGCAGCGGGAACGGCTGGCGCGGACGATCAAGCGAAGGGCGGTGGCCTGGGCCACGGGCGTCGGCGACGCGGCGCTGATCGATCGCGTCAACGTGCTCGAAGCGACGCGCCGGGCGATGCGGCTGGCCCTGGGGTCGCTGACCGTTCGGCCCGCGGTTGCCCTGGTCGATGCCGTGCCGCTCGACGAGGTGGAGGTCCGCGGCGCCGCCGTCCCGACGCTGCCGCTGGTGCGGGCGGATTCGCTCAGCTTCGCCGTTGCCTGCGCCTCGATCATCGCCAAGACGCACCGGGACCGGATGATGACGGCGTACGACCGGCAGTACCCGGGCTTCGGCTTCGCCAGCCACAAGGGCTATGCCTCGGAACGGCACCGCGCCGCCCTGCGCGAGCTGGGGCCGACGCCGCTTCATCGCCTCACTTTCCGTTCCGTGTTGCCCGAGCGGGGGGAAGAGACCTACTAGGATCCTGCTGTGCAAGGGAATCGCCTGCTGTTCCTGATCATCGGCGTGATCGTCGCGGTGGCGGCGGCGGTTCTCTGGTTCCTGCCGCGGGCGGAGCTTGCGCGCGTGCCGACACTGTCGGCCGCCTGGGTTGGCATCGAGGTGGACGACGATGGCGTGGCGAGGACGGGCGACATCGAGATGGCCGCCGGCCAGGGCTTTCGCCTGCATGCCGTGCTGGCGACGGAGCCGCGGCGCGGCGACGAAGCGGGCGAACCCGTTTACTACAGCGCCGTTCCCCAGGTCGAGATCGACGGTCGCCGGGTCGAGGCCCTTCCCCCGGAACGGATCGGAGGTCTGGGCTGGGTCCGGATGCTCTGGTTCAGCGTCGAACACGGCGTTCCGTTCAGAGAGCTGGAAGAGGCCGCCGATGTCGAGCGCTTCGCCTACGAGCCCTTCTTCCGGCCCGAGTGGGGCAGCGCCTGGTCGATCGACGGCACGCTCGACGCCCACTTCGACGGCTGGCTCGAGAACGACGGTCCCGAGATCGACCGTGACTTCGGCACCCTCCGCTACCAGGTCTGGGTCGAGGCCGCGGTCGACGAGGACGCCCTGGTCCCGGATCAGCGCGTCAAGTCACCCGCTCCCCCCGACGGAACGCGGCTCGAGGCGCGGCTGCCGGGGGCGCTGGGTACCCCTTCGGCGGTCTTCGGTCTGCCTGGAATCCACCGGGAGGGGGACGGTTGGGACTCTTCCGCCGTCACGCGGCTGCAGCAGCTCTACGACGACCGGCTCGCTTTCAGCCAGGTTTCCGTGCTGCGGGACATCCTCGCCGCGGGCGGCGTCACCTGGGAGGACCTGACATGGGAACTCGCGCCGCTCGATGGCAGCACCGCGTGGCGCGCCCCGGGCGACGGCTCGCCGGCGCCGGGCGATCTCGTTCATGTCGGCGATCGTTGGGCCGTTCTGTTCGCGGACAGCGCCGCCGAGGGCGCCGCCGGCATGCTGGACGGCGCGGACCTGTGCCTGGACTTCGACGCCGGCGCCACGGTACGGCGGCTCGACCGGATCTTCACCGTGAATGAAGAAGGCGAGGGAGATGTCTTCGTGGCGGCGCCCGGACGGCCGCTCTGAGCGTTTTCAGCCTGCCGCGCCGCCGGCTGAGTTCCTGATCGCTTCCTCCAGCCTGCCGCCGCGCAGCAGTTCGCTGAACACGTGGGGCTCCTGCCCGGGGCGGTAGAGGGCGTAGAACGGGATGCCGTAGCGGCCGAAGCTCGCCAGGTAGCGGGCGATGTCGTCGTTCCGGTTGGTCCAGTCGGCCTGCATCGCGACCACTTCGTAGCGGGCGAAGAGGTCGGCCGTTTCGTCGGTCTCGAGCACGAGGCGTTCGTTGACCTTGCAGGTCGCGCACCAGTCCGCGGTGACGTCGACGAAGACCAGCCGGCCCTCGGCGGCGAGCGTCTCGGCCTGGACCGGGTCGAACGGCACCCAGTCCAGGACCTTCATGCCGCTCGGAGCGCCGCCCCCGGTCGCGGACTGGACGGGCGCGCCGTTCGCCAGCAGCAGCACCAGGACGGCCGCGGCGGCGGCGCCGACCCGGCCGAAGACGCGCAGGCCCGTCTTCCGGCTGCGGCTCTGCAGCCAGATGAAGAGGGCCAGAGTCAGCAGGCCGACCTCCAGGAAGGCGAGCCGGGCGCTGTCCATCTGGCCCGCGAGGACGTAGAGGAGCCAGATGGTCGTGCCGGCGATCAGGAAGCCCATGGCGCCGCGCAGCGTCACCATCCACTCGCCGGGCCGGGGCAGCAGCCGCGTTGCTCGGGGCATGGCGGCCAGCAGCAGGTACGGAATGGCGAGTCCGATGCCGACCGCGGTGAACACGACGACGATCGTGGCCGCCGGCTGGCTCAGCGCGAAGCCGACCGCTGTGCCGAGGAAGGGCGCCGAGCAGGGCGTGGCCATCAGGGTGGCGAACACGCCGGAGAAGAAGTGCCCGGAGTAGCTCCCACCGCCGCCGGTCTGGTGGTCGGCGGCGGCCGCGGAGTGCGAATGCGAGTGTCCGGCATCCGCCGAGTGCGCGTGGCCGCCCAGCCGGTTGGCGAGTGCGTGCGGCAGATGGATTTCGAACAGGCCCCAGACGTTCAGGCTGAACAGGGTGAGCACCAGGGCCAGGAAGGTCACGAACAGGGGGTTCTGGAACTGGATGCCCCATCCGATGGCCTGCCCGGCGGAGCGGGCGAGCAGCGTTGCACCGGCCAGCGCCCAGAACGAGACCAGGATGCCCAGGGTCGTCATCAGCGCGCCGCCGACGATCTCCCGGCGGGGCTTGCCCGACGCCTGGGCGAAGCCGAAGAGCTTGAGCGAGACGATCGGCAGGACGCACGGCATGCCGTTCAGGATCAGGCCGCCGAGCAGTGCCGGGATCAGCACGGCGAAGAGGCTCAGGCCTCCGCCGGTCGGGGGAGACGCCGATGACGCTGCCTCGAAGGCTGGATGACCGGTCGGCTGGCCGGCCTCGCCGATCTCGAGGCGCAGCGTCGTCTCGGCGGTGGTGGGCGGCAGGCAGACGAGTTCGTCGCAGGCCTGATAGAGCAGCTCGATCGGCACCTGGACGACGCCGGTCGCGAGGCCGGCCGGCAACTCCACCTCAGCGTGGATCACCGCTTCGACCTCGTAGGCGGCTAGCGGGTCCTCCGCGAACTGCGACTGCCACATGACGTGGTCGGGATAGCGGATGGCGGCCTCGGGCCAGCCTTCCGGCAGCTCCAGGGCGAGCTCGGTGGGAATCAGGTACTCGTAGCTCGGCGTGTGGCTCTGGATGTGCCAGCCGTCGTCGATCGTCACGACGGCGGCAAGGCGGACGGGCGTTCCGGCGGCGTAGGACGTGAAGTCTGTGAAGGCCTCGACCGAGGCCTTGGGAGGCGGCCTGAACTGGCCGCTCGCAGCCACCGCAAGCGCCAGTCCCGCCGCGAGAAGGACGGCCGTTCTGAGCGCCTTGCTGCTGTTACGATCCTGTTTCATGCCTTCCGGTGAGCGCGAGTCGGCCACGATGGCGGTTACCCGGCGGGTAGCCGAGCTTCGCCGTGAGGGAATCGAGGTCCTCGACCTCGGTGCCGGAGAGCCCGACTTTCCCTCGCCCGGGACAGCCGTGAAGGCTGCGCAACGGGCTCTCGACGAGGGCCGGACGAAGTATACGGTGCTGGAGGGCACGGCCGAGTTGAGAGCCTTGCTGGCCGCTCGCTACAGTGCCCAGGGCGCGCCGTGGAGCGCCGCCAACACGCTGGTCACGGTGGGCGCCAAGGCGGCCCTTTACCAGCTTGCCCGCGCTTTCCTTTCGCCTGGCGACGAGGCTGTCGTGCACACCCCGGCCTGGGTCAGCATTCCGGCCCAGGTGCGACTCGCGGGGGCCGAAGCCGTCACCGTGCCGATGGCGGCGGAGGACGGCTTCGCGATCCGGGCGCAGCCACTCATCGCGGCGATGACGGAGCGGACCCGGGCGGTGATCGTCAACACGCCGTGCAATCCCACGGGCGCCGTCGCCTCGATCCTCGATCTCGAGCGCCTGGCCTCGGCCTGCGCCGAGCGGGGCGCGCTCCTGGTCTCCGACGAGACCTACGAGCGCTTCCTGTACGACGGCCGGCTGCACGCCAGCGTCGCGGCGCTGGCCGCCCGCTACCCGGACACGGTGGTGCTGGTCGGTTCCTTCTCGAAGAGCTACGCCATGACCGGCTGGCGGGTGGGCTACCTGCTCGGTTCGGCCGAGGTGGTCGCGGCCGCGGCCGCCGTCCAGAGCCATGTGACCTCGAACGCGACCTCCTTCGCGATGGCCGGGGCGGAGGCGGTCCTGGCGGAGGAGCCGCCCGAGTCGGCGGCGCTCGTCGCGGCCTGCGCGCGCCGCCGGCAGGTCGTGCTCAGGGAACTGGAACGGGTGCCCGGAGTTGTCTGCCCGCCGCCGGCCGGCGCCTTCTACGCCTTTCCGGACGTGAGGGCCTGCCTCGACGAGGCGTGTCCCGACTCGGCTTCCCTCTGTGGCCGCCTGCTGGACGAGGCGCGCGTCGCCGTTACACCCGGTTCCGCCTTCGGCTGCGAAGGCCACATCCGTCTCTCCTTCGCCTGCAGCGACGAAGAGCTGGCTGCGGGGCTCGACGGCCTGGTCGGGGTCCTCGGCCGATCGACCGGGCGGGTCGTTCCGTCGTTCGCCGCAGGAGGTCGAGCGGGATGAGACCCCTGGCGCGCGGCCTGGCGTTCCACATGCTGACTCTCTTCGGGATCAGGGTGCGGATCCACTTCACGTTCATCCTCCTGTTCGTCTGGCTCGCTGTGCTGGCGCCCGACATGGGCAGCAGTGCGCTGCTGCTGACGTTCGTCGTCGTGGGCCTGCTGATGAGCGTCATCGTCCACGAACTCGGCCATGCCCTCATGGCGCGGCGGTTCGGCATCGAAACGCGTGACATCGTCCTCACGCCGGTCTGCGGAGTGGCCCGCCTGGACGGCTATCCCAAGGGCATGGTCGAATTGGCGATCGCCGCCGCCGGTCCGCTGCTCAACCTGGTCCTGGCGATCGTGCTCTTCGTCGGGCTGACGGTCGCGGGGATTCCGCCGGTCGGCGCCGGAGCGGTGGTCGACGTAGCGTCGGCGCTGCAGTGGCTGCTGGTCGGCAACCTCTGCCTGTTCGCGCTGAACCTGCTCCCGGCGTTTCCACTCGACGGCGGGCGCATCCTCCGCTCGGCCCTCTCGTTCGCCATGGGCCAGGAGCGGGCGACCAAGGTCGCGACCCGACTGGGCATGGTACTCGCCGGCCTCATCGGCCTGGCGGCCATCGTCCCCTGGCAGTTCGGCGTGGCGTTCAACCTGTTCCTGTTCCTGACGGCGTTCTTCATCCTGCTGGGCGCGAGTCGCGAGTCCTCCCTGGTCAAGACCCTCCAGGTGCTGCAGGGCCGCCGGGCGGCCGAGGCGATGATGACCCGCTGCGAGCGCCTGGCGCCCCAGGACACGATCGAGTGGGCGGTGCGCCTGCTGCTCTCGACCACGCAGCGCCAGTTCCCGGTGGTCGACGGCTGGGGCAGGGTGGCCGGCGAAGTGGACCGGGAGCGCCTGCTCGAGTCGGTGACCCGTTTTCCGGCCGACACGCCGCTGCTGGAGCTGATGAACCGGGACCCGCTGACGGTGGCGGAGGACTGCGAGCTGCTGGACGTGCTGCGGGAGCTGCAGAGTCCGGCCCGGGCGCTCTGGGTCGTGCGCGACCATGAGCTGCAGGGGATGCTCACGGCGGACGGGCTTTCGCAGTTCGTCGAGGTGTGTCGCCGGCTTCGACATCGCGACGCGGGAGCAAGCACCTGAGCCGCCTCCAACTGGTAGAGTGTCGGCTTCCGATTCGCATGAACTGAGGGTGGGCGCGTGACGGACGACGCAAAGCGGTCAGGACTCTCTCGCCGGTCGTTCCTGCGCAGCGGCGCCGCGGGCGCCCTTTCGGGCGGTCTGGCCGCGGGCCTCCTGACCGGCGATGCCGCCGGCGCCGCGGCCGCGACCGACGCGGAAGCGCCGGATACGGTCGGTCCGGGCCCGGTCGAGATCGAACTCGAGGTGAACGGCGCCACCCGGCGGCTGGCGGTGGAGCCGCGGGTCACCCTGCTCGACGGTCTGCGCGATCGGCTGGACGTGACGGGTCCCAAGCGGGTCTGCGACCGCGGCACCTGCGGCGCCTGCACCGTGCTCGAGGACGGCCGTCCGATCTACGCGTGCAGCCGCCTGATGATCGAGTCCGCGGGACGCAGCATCACGACGGTCGAGGGGCTGGGTTCGCCGGACGCCATGCACGACGTGCAGCAGGCCTTCGTCGAGAACGACGCGCAGCAGTGCGGGTACTGCACGCCCGGCTTCGTCGTGGCGACCGCGGCGCTGCTCGCGCGTCACCCGGCGCCGTCGGAGCAGGAGATCGAAGCGGGCCTGGGCGGCAATCTCTGCCGCTGCGGGACCTACAAGGGAATTCGCGCCGTGGTCGAGCGCGCCGGGGGCGGAGGAGTGAGCGGTGGCTGACTACTCGTGGCCCGAGGCGGACCGGAGGGCCCTGATCGGCTCGCGGCCGGCGCGGCTCGACGGTCCGGTCAAGTCGACCGGCTTCGCGAAGTATCCGTCCGACCAGAACCCGAGTGGCCTGCTGGCGGCGAAGATCCTGACCTGCCCGCATGCCCATGCCCGGATCGTCGGGATCGACACGTCGGCCGCCGAGGCCATGCCCGGCGTGCGCGTCGTCCACGTGATCCAGGGCGAAGGCGCCGAGATCCAGTGGGCCGGCGACGAGGTCGCGGCCGTGGCCGCCGTGACCGAGGAAGTGGCGCGGGACGCGGTGCGGGCGATCCGGGTCGACTACGAGGTGCTTCCGCACTTCGTCACGGAAGAGAACCGTGATGGCGCGCCCGATGCCAGGGCTGCCGGCGAGAGGGCCGAAGGCGACCCGGACGCCGCCTTCGCCGCTGCCCATCGCACGGTGGAGCGGACGCTGGGCATGCCCCAGATGGCGCACATGTGTCTCGAGCCGCACGGCCAGGTCTGTTCCTGGGACGGCGACGAGCTGGAGGTTCACGCCTCGACCCAGGCGGTCTCGACCCTGGCCGGACAGTTCGCGACGGAACTCGGCGTGCCGGCGAGTCAGGTGCGGATCCGGACCGAGTACATGGGCGGCGGCTTCGGTTCGAAGTTCTCGCCCGACCGCTGGGGCATCGTCGGGGCCGAGCTGGCGCGCAAGGCGGGAGCGCCGGTGAAGCTCTTCCTCGAGAGGGACCAGGAAGTGACGGTCGCGGGCAGCCGGCCCTCGGCCTTCGCCCGCATCCGGGCGGCGGCCGACGAGCAGGGCAGGCTCGTGGCCTGGGATTCGGACTCCTGGGGTTCGGGGGGCCTTCCGGGCACGGGCCAGACGCCCCTGCCGTACGTCTTCAGCAGGCTGCCGAACCGCCGCCTCCGCCATACTTCCGTGCCGACGAACCTGGCCGGTTCCAGGGCCTGGCGGGCGCCCAACCATCCGCAGGCCTGTTTCCTGACGATGGCCGTCCTGGACGACCTGGCCGACGAGCTGGGCCTCGATCCGATCGACTTTCTCGACCGCAACCTGGACCTGACCGGCCGGGCCGACACCTACCGGGAGCAGCTCGCGATCGCCGGCGAGATGGCGTCCTGGAAGGAGCGTTGGCAGCCACGCGGGCGAACGCGCGAGGGCGCTGTCCATCGTGGGCTCGGCGTCTCCGTTCACACCTGGGGCGGCCGCGGCCACTCGAGCAACTGCGACGTGACCGTTCATCCCGACGGCGCGGTCGAAGCGCGGATCGGCAGCCAGGACATCGGCACCGGAACCCGCACGATCGTGGCCCAGGTGCTCGCCGAGACCTTCGGCCTCGAGCTCCACGAGGTGCGGGTGTCTCTCGGCGACAACGTGTATCCGCAGTCGGGTCCCTCCGGCGGCAGTTCGACGGTCGGTGGCGTCACCGCCTCGACCCGGCGGGCCGCGCAGGACGCTCTGCGCGAGGTGCTCGTTCACGTGGCGCCGCGGCTCGGGGCCGAGCCGGAGCAACTGGTCGCCGGGGGCGGACGGGTGTTCGTGGACGGCGATGCGTCTCGCGGGATGTCCTGGCGCGAGGCGGCAGCCCAGATCGGCGGCGCGCCGATCAGCGTTCAGGGCCGCAATCCCGGCCCCGGCCGGCTGATCTCCAGCGGCGTGGGCGGCGTGCAGATCGCCGAGGTGGAGGTCGACGTCGAGACCGGCGTCGTCCGCGTCGAGCGAATGATCGCGGTCCAGGATTGCGGCCTGGTCATCAATCGCCGGCTGGCTGAGAGCCAGGTCTACGGCGGCCTGATCATGGGCGTCGGCTACGCGCTCTACGAGGAGTGGATTCCGGATCCGGTCAGCGGCAGGCTCCTGAACGCGGACATGGAGTTCTACAAGCTCGCCGGTCTCGTCGACGTGGGGTCGCTCGAGGTCCACATGATGACCGGCCCGGGCTACGACGAGCGCGGCGTCATCGGTCTGGGCGAACCGCCGGTCATCTCGCCCGGCGCCGCGATCAGCAACGCGGTGGCGAACGCGATCGGCGTCCGCGTGCCCTACCTGCCGCTGACCCCCGACCGTGTGCTGGACGCGCTGGCCGGACGGGGAGGACCGGCCTGATGCGCCCGTTCGGCTACGCCGCGCCGGCGACCGTCGACCAGGCGGTCGGCCTGCTGGAAGCGGAGGGCAGCGAGGCGCTGGCCGGCGGCACGGATCTTCTGAGCCTGCTCAAGGACGATGTCGAACGGGTCGATCGGCTGGTCGCGCTTCGCGGCGTGCCGGGTCTCTCCGGGATCGAGCTCGACGGCGGCATGCTCCGCGTAGGCGCGATGACGACCCTGCAGGAGCTGCGCGACCACGACGGCGCGATCGCGGCCCTGCCCGCCCTGGCCGTCGCGATCGACGGCGTCGCCAGCCCGCAGTTGCGGGCGATGGGCACGGTCGGCGGCGATCTGCTGCAGCGGCCCCGGTGCTGGTACTACCGCCGGGGCTTCGGCCTGCTGGCGCTGGCCGCCGACGGCCGCTCGATGGTGGCGGACGGCGACAATCGATACCACGCGATCTTCCCGGAAGGCGAAGCCCGTTTCGTCAACCCGTCCAGCCTCGCGCCGCTGCTGGTCGCGCTCAGGGCGGAAGCGGTCGTTCACGGGCCGGCCGGCGAGCGCAGGCTGCCGGTGGAGGCGCTGTACCGGGCGCCGCAGGCGGCGGGAGAGCGCGAGAACACGCTGGCGCCGGGCGAACTCCTGGTCGGCGTCGAAGCCGACGTCGAGGGATCCCGGTCGGCCGTGTACGAAGTCCGCCAGCGCCGCGCGCTGGACTGGCCGCTGATGGCGGCCGCCGTGTCGCTCACCGGCTCGGGACCGCGAACCGAGCGTGCGCGGATCGTGCTGGGCCACGCCGCGCCCGTGCCCCATGTGGCGACGGCGGCGGGCGACGTGCTGGCCGGGCAGGAGCTGACGCCGGAAACGGTCGCCGCGGCCGCGGATGCGGCCGTGGAAGTCGCCCGACCGATGAGCGGCAACCGGTACAAGGTCCAGCTTGCCCGGACCGCGGTGCGGCGCGCCCTTGGCCGCGCCGCCGGGACGGAGATCTGAACGCGATGGCCGACCGTCAGCTCATTCCCCAAGCGCCGCAACTCTGCCGGAGGCTGCGCTGGAAGAAGATGTTCATGGCCCTGGCGCCGGTGGAGCCGGGCATGGACGTGGACCCGCAACACGAGATCGACGACGGCTTCGTCTGGTGTACGCACAGCATGAACTGCCTCGGGCCCGACGGCGCGGTGGCCTCCCGGGAGGACTGCCGGGAAGGTCGCCGGTGCTTCGAGAGCCACGGCCCAAACCCCCGAAACCCGGCCCACGGAGACCTGCCGACATGAGATTCACTTCACGAGTTCTCTTCCCCGCCCTGGTTCTGATGGTCCTGCCCGCCGCCGCGATGGCGGCCGGAGTTTCGGGTATGTACGTCGAAGCGCGCACCGCCGACGTCTATACGGGTCCCTGTTTCGCGAACTCCGAAGTCGGGCTGGTCGGCAACGAGGCGATCATGGCCTGGCGGATCGAAGCGGGCGGCTGGGACGGCGTCGATCTTTCGGGCCTCTCGGTGCTCGCGGTCGTACGCTCCGATGCGACCCTGGGCGATCCGTACGCCGAGTCGCGGGCCACGGAGTCCGTGCTGATCGTGGACGCGGCCGCGGACGGGCCGCAGCGTTCGGCGCTCGAAGGGTTCGCGCGCGGCATGGGGGGCGTCCTCCTTGCGGATGTGGCCCTGGTGGAGGCGGCGGACGTCACGTTCGATCTGCGGCCAAACGGAGCTGCCTCGGTCTCGGCGGGCAAGCTGGCCACGGTGAGGACGCGGCCGCTCGACCACCGGGACCACCTCTGCGGCAACGAGACGGTCTTCTATCCACCGCTGGCGCCGACGGACGGAGTCGTCCCCGGCGTCGCCATCGAGCACACCTGGCAGGGTCCGGGCCTGGGCGCCACCTGGAAGAGCCCCGGCAAGCGGAGCACGTTCGTGGGCCGGTTCAGCCGCTAGAAGCTGGAGCCGCCGCGCTTGCGGTTCCTCCGATGATCATCAACAAGCAGCAGATCGGCAACGCCAGCCTGCTGGCGGTGGAGGGCGTGATCAAGCTCGGGGAGAGCGCCCGCTTCCTGGCCGACGCACTGAAGCGGAGCCTGGCGGAGGGCGACGGCCATGTCCTGCTTGACCTCTCCGACGTCAACTACATGGACTCCACCGGCATCGGCGAGCTCGTCGGGTACCTGGTCAGGCTCCGCGCGGAGGAACGGAAGCTCATCCTGGTCCGGCCCTCGGAACGGATCGTTCAGTTGCTGACCGTGGCCGGCGTCGCGTCGCTGTTCCCGACCTACGACACGGTGGAGGATGCCCTCGCGGCCGAGGCCGGCGGGACCTGAACGGTGACGGGGGCGCCCGTGCCGGCGCTCATGGCGGCCTGAAGACGGATCAGCCCTCGGGCGGGTCGAGGACGAAGGCTTCCGGCAACAGTTCGTGGAGCGTGAACCGGCTCCAGTTCGCCTCGTCGTGGGCCCCTGCGGTCGCCGACACGACCGGCAGGTCGTGACAGAACTCGGCCAGGGCGTCGCGGCACTGCCCGCAGGGCGCGCAGGGCGGCGCGGAGCCCGTGGCGATGGCCAGCGCCACAAACGATGTCTGGCCGTCCGCTACCGCGGCCGACAACGCGCCGCGTTCGGCACAGAGGGTCAGGCCGAGCAGGCGGTTCTCGACGTTGCAGCCGACGTAGACGTTGCCGTTGGCGGCCAGCAGCGCGGCGCCGACCCGGAAGTGGCTGTAGGGCGCGTAGGCCCGTTCCCGGCAACTGACGGCGGCGTCGACCAGAGTCTCCCAGTCGATGCCCTCCCACGTGGCGCCGCGATCCGGCGCTGGCAGGTGTACGACGGCTTCCGCGCTCATCGTTGAAAGCCTAACAGCCCGGCTGTGCGCCCTGGCTCGGACTGGAGGCGCGGAACGTGATACCCTGCGCCGCCGTGAGCGAACCCCCAGTCGAGCCGCCAGCCGGCGGTCAGGAGGTCGGCTGGCAGGACGGCGTTCTGGTCGTCCCGGATCGACCGATCGTGCCCTTCATCGAGGGCGACGGCATCGGGCCCGACATCTGGCGCGCGGCCCAGGCGGTGATGGACGCCGCCGTGGAGAAGGCGTACTCGGGCGAGCGCGCCGTCGCGTGGCTCGAGATCCTGGCTGGCGAGAAGGCCCTGGAAGAGACCGGAGAGTGGCTGCCGGCCGCCACGGTCGACGCTATCCGCTACTACCGGGTCGCGATCAAGGGCCCGCTGACGACGCCCGTCGGCGGCGGCATCCGCAGCCTGAACGTGGCGCTCCGGCAGTTGCTCGACCTCTATGCCTGCGTCCGGCCGGTCCGCTATTTCGACGGCGTGCCCTCGCCGATGCGCGAGCCGGAGAAGGTCGACATGGTCCTCTTCCGGGAGAACACGGAGGATGTCTACGCCGGCCACGAGTGGCAGCAGGGGACGCCTGAGACGAAGGCGCTGATCGACTTCGTCCACGAGAAGCTCGGCCGCGACATCCGCGCCGACTCCGGCATCGGGATCAAGCCGGTCTCGGTGACCGGGAGCAAGCGGCTTGTCCGCAAGGCGATCGAGTACGCCCGTGCCCAGGGCCGCGACAGCGTGACCCTGGTGCACAAGGGCAACATCATGAAGTTCACCGAGGGCGCGTTCAAGGAGTGGGGCTACGAACTGGCGGCCGAGGAGTTCGCCGACTGCACCATCTCCGAGGACGACCTGTGGTCGAAGCACGATGGCCGCATGCCGAACGGGCGGATTCTGGTCAAGGACCGGATCTCGGACGCCATGTTCCAGCAGGTGCTGCTGCGGGCCGACGAGTACGACGTGATCGCGACGACCAACCTGAACGGCGACTATCTCTCGGACGCCCTGGCGGCCCAGGTCGGCGGTCTGGGCATGGCGCCGGGCGCCAACGAGGGCGACGGTGTCGCGCTGTTCGAGGCCACGCACGGCACGGCGCCGAAGTACGCCGGCCAGGACAAGGTGAACCCCTGCTCGGTCATCCTGTCGGGCGTGATGATGCTGAACTGGCTGGGCTGGAACGAGGCTGGCCGGTCGATCGAGAACGCGATCAGCCGAGCCATCCGGCAGAAGCGGGTCACCTACGACCTGGAGCGTCAGATGGAAGGCGCGACGCTGCTGAAGACCTCCGAGTTCGGCCAGGCGATCATCGAAAACCTCGACTGAAGAGCCGCCGCCCGTGAAGATCCACGAGTTTCAGGCCAAGGGGATACTGCGCCGGTTCGGCGCCAGGGTGCCCCAGGGCAAGGTGATCGACGACCCCGCTCAGGCCGGGCCGATCTGCGAGGACTTCGGCGGCCGCTGCGTGGTCAAGGCGCAGATTCACGCCGGCGGCCGCGGCAAGGGCGGCGGCGTCAAGGTGGCCTCGAGTCCGAGCGAGGCGGAACGGCTGGCCGGTGAGATCCTGGGCATGCAACTGGTGACCCACCAGACCGGCCCCGAAGGCCAGCAGGTCCGCACGGTGCTGATCGAGGAAGCCCTGGAGATCGACCGGGAGCTCTACCTGGGCGTGACCCTCGACCGGGCCGCCGAACGCCCGCTCCTGATGGCATCGCGCTCGGGCGGCATGGACATCGAGGAAGTGGCCCAGTCGGATCCCGACGCGATCCTGCGTGAGCTGATCGATCCGCTTCTCGGCGTGTTGCCGTTCCAGTGCCGGCGGATCGCGTCCGGGCTCGGATTCGAGGGCGGCACGGCGCGCCAGATCCAGTCGATCGTGTCCAGCGTGGTCGCGGCCTACCTCGAGACCGACGCTTCCCTGGTCGAGATCAACCCGCTGATGGTGGACTCGAAGGGCGATGTCTACGCCCTGGATGCGAAGATGAACTTCGACGACAACGCGATGTTCCGGCAGCGGGACGTCGCCGAGCTGCGGGACGTGCACGAGGAGAATCCGCTGGAGGTCGAGGCCTCCGAGCACGGCATCAGCTACATCAAGCTGGACGGCAGCATCGGCTGCATGGTCAACGGCGCCGGACTGGCGATGGCGACGATGGACATCATCAAGCTGTACGGCGCCGAGCCCGCCAACTTCCTGGATGTCGGCGGCTCGGCTTCCCAGGAGGCGGTGGCGAGCGCCTTCCGGATCATCCTCTCCGATCCGGCGGTCAAGGCCGTGCTGATCAACATCTTCGGCGGCATCGCGCGCACCGACCGCATCGCGCGCGGCGTGGTCGCGGCGATCGACGAGCTGGCCGCCGAGGGCACGCCGGTGGAGGTGCCGGTGGTGGTCCGGCTCGAGGGCACGAACGTCGAGGAGGGCCGCGAGGTGCTGGAGCAGGCGGACTTCGACTTCCTCGTCGCCGACGGCATGGCGACCGCCGCCGAGCGCTCGGTCGAGGCTCTGGGAGGCTGAGCCGATGTCGATTCTGGTTGGCGAGAACACGCGCCTGATCGTCCAGGGCATCACCGGCAGGGAAGGCCTGTTCCACGCGATGGGCTGCCGGGATTACGGCACCGAGGTTGTTGGCGGCGTGACGCCCGGCAAGGGCGGCTCGACCGTCGAGGGCTTTCCGGTCTGGGTCTCGGTCGAGCGCGCGCGGCGGGTGTCCGGCTGCAATGCGACGCTGATCTTCGTACCGCCGCCGTTTGCCGCCGACGCGATCATGGAGGCGGCCGACGCCGGCGTCGAACTGATCGTGTGCATCACCGAGGGCATTCCGGTCCAGGACATGGTCCGGGTCAAGGCCTTCCTCCGGGGCCGGGACAGCCGCCTGCTGGGGCCGAACTGCCCGGGCCTGATCACGCCGGGCCAGGCGAAGGTCGGCATCATGCCCGGCCACATCCACGAGCCGGGCAACGTCGGCGTGATCAGCCGGAGCGGCACCCTGACCTACGAGGCCGTGTGGCAGCTCACGAACGAAGGCCTGGGTCAGTCCACGTGCGTCGGCATCGGCGGCGATCCGGTCAACGGCACGAGCTTCATCGACGTGTTGAAACTGTTCGCCGGGGACGGTGCGACGGAAGCCGTGGTCCTGATCGGCGAGATCGGCGGGACGGCGGAAGAGGAGGCGGCGGCCTGGATCGGCGAGCACCTGGACATTCCCGTCGTCGGCTTCATCGCCGGTGCGACCGCTCCGCCGGGCCGGCGCATGGGCCATGCCGGCGCGATCGTGGCGGGCGGCAAGGGCACCGCCGCCGAGAAGAAGGCGGCGCTGAGTGCTGCCGGAGTCCTGGTCGTCGATTCGCCGGCCGAGATGGGCGCGCGGCTGTCCGAGGCGCTGGGGAGATGAAGGCATGGAAGAGACGCTGACGATCATCAAGCCGGACGCGGTCCGGGCGGGCAACACCGGCCGGGTCATCGCCCACCTGGAGGACACGGGATTCGCGATTCAGGCGATGCGCCGGATGCGCCTCTCGCAGGCGCAGGCGGAGGCCTTCTACGCGGTGCACCGGGAGCGGCCGTTCTACGCCGACCTGGTCGCCTTCATGACGAGCGGTCCCGTGGTGGCGATCGCGCTGGCGCGCGAGAACGCGGTTACCCATCTCCGCGACACGATGGGCGCTACCGACTCGACGCAGGCAGCCGAAGGGACGATCCGGAACCTCTACGGCACGAACATCCAGAACAACGCGATCCACGGCAGCGATTCGCCGGAGAACGCCGCGATCGAGCGCGCCTTCTTCTTCGCCGCCTGCGACCTGGTCGGTTAAGGCCCGCCCACTGGGTGCGCGGGTCTTCTGACCCGCTGCCGCCGTAGGCGGCCAGTAGCACGCGCCGGCCGTCAGGCCGGCTCCGCTCTAAGGGCCGACGCCGCGCGGCCGCAACCACTTCCCGAGCGCGCCGAGCACGGCGTCGGCGGCCAGCGCCAGAAGCGCCGCCGGAATCGCCCCCGACAGAATCTGCTGGATGTTCACGAGCTGAACGCCGGCGATGATCGGCTGGCCGAGTCCGCCGGCGCCGATGAAGGCGGCGATCGTCGCCGTGCCGACGGTGATCACGCCGGCGGTGCGCACGCCCGCCATGATCGTGGGCACCGCCAGCGGCAGGCGGACCCGCCTCAGGACCTGGCCCTCGGTCATGCCGAGTGCGGTGGCCGCCGAGGCGGCCTCCGGATCGGCTTCGCGGAGTCCGGTGCAACTGCTGCGCAGGATGGGGAAGATCGAGTAGATCCAGAGCGCCACGACGCTGGGCACGACGCCGACGCCGAGGACGGGAATCAGGAAGCCGAACAGCGCCAGGGAGGGCAGGGTCTGGGACATGCCGATGATCCGGATCATCGCCTCGCTGGTCCCGGTCCGGAGGCGGTCGAGCAGGAGCGCCAGCGGCACCGCGAACAGGATGCCGAGCGCGAGCGCGACGGCCGAGAGGCCGATGTGCTCGGCGGTGTAGGTCGAGAGTTCCCGGCGCCGCGACCACATGTAGGCGCCAAGGCCGGAGTCCCTCGGCTGGCGCTCGGGGGCGACCGTCTCGACATCGCCCGGCAGGAGCTCCAGTTCCCGCAGGAGGTCGTGCGCGACGACCTCGATCGGCTCGTGCTCTTCCTGGAGCCGCAGGTTGAGCGCGCGCATCCGGCCCTCGTCGATCGCCTGTCCGAGCAGCCCGAGCACGGCGCCGACCTCCGGATGGCGCTCCAGCGTGTCGCCTCGCACCAGCGGCGCCGCCTCGTAGGGCGGGAAGAAGCCGAGGTCGTCCTCCAGGACGAGGAGGTCGTAGACGAGCAGCCGCCCGTCCGTGGTGTAGGCGTCGATCACGTCGACCGCTCCGGCGGCCGCCGCCTGGTACTTCGGCGCCTGCAGGATCAACTGGACGTTCGCGAAGCCGAGACCGTAGGTGTCGGCGAGGCCGGGCAGGCCGTCGCCGCGTTCCACGAACTCGTAGCCGAAGCCGGCGCGCAGGGTCGGCGCGACCGGCACGAGGTCGCTGATCGTGCGCAGCTCGCGTTCGCCCGAGCGCGCGAGGTCGGCCCGGATGGCCAGCTCGTACGAGTTCTCGAACCCGACCGGCGCCAGCCAGTGGAGATCGAAGCGCCTGAGGAACTCGGCCCGGACGGTTGCCAGCGCCTCGAACTTGGAGGCGGTCGGCTCCTCGCCGAGCAGGGTGACGAGACCGGTGCCGGTGTACTCGGGGTAGAGGTCGATGCTGCCGGTGCGCAGCGCCTCGAAGCAGAACTCGGTGCCGGCGAGGCCGAGCCGCCTCTCGACCTCGAGCCCGGTATGGGCCTCGATCAACTGGGCGAAGAGTTCTCCGAGCAGGCGGTTCTCAGCGAAGTTCTTCGATCCGACCACGATCGTCCCGCCAGGAGATGGAGTGTCCGGCTGGGTTTCCTGCGCCGGAGCCGGTGGGTGGGCCGCCAGGGCAAGGACCGCGAGCAGCAGCGCCGGCTTCGTCATGTCAGTTGGCCGCGCGATCGAGAAGTTCGCCGACGTACGGGTCGGCGGGGCGGTCGATCAGTTCTTGCGGCGGCGCCGTCTGGAGCAGCCTGCCGCGGCGCATGACCGCGATCCGGTCCGCGAGCAGAAAGGCCTCGTCGAGATCGTGGGTGACGATCACGGCCGTCTGCTCCCGCGATGCCCGCAACCGCATGAACGTCTGCTGCACGTCGTCCCGGGTGATCGCGTCGAGCGCGCCGAAGGGCTCGTCCAGCAGGACGAGCGGCGGATCGGCGGCGAGGGCGCGGGCGACGGCGACCCGTTGCCGCTCGCCGCCGGAGAGTTCACGCGGGTAGCGGGCGGCGTAGGTGGCTGCCGGGAGGCCGACGAGCCGCAGGAGCTCCTCGGCCCGCCGCTGCCGCCGATCCTTCGGCCAGCCCAGGAGTTCGGGCACCAGGCCGACGTTGCGCTGGACCGTCCAGTGCGGCAGCAGGCCGCCGGTCTGCTGGACGTAGCCGATGCGGCGTCTCAGGGCGGTGGGTTCGAACGTCGAAAGCGCCGCGTCCCCGAAATACAGGTCGCCGGCGGTCGGCTCTTCCATCCGGTTGAGCAGCCGCAACAGGCTGGACTTGCCGCAGCCGCTCTCCCCGACCAGCGCGAGGGTTTCGCCCTCCAGGATCTCGAGGTCGGCGCCGTCCACCGCGGTCACCTCGTCGGCGCTGCCGGCGCCCGGGTAGACCTTGGACACTCCCCGCAACCGCATGACGGCCGGCGCGGAACTGGGATCGGAAGACGGCACGACGGAGAGCGGGTGGATCGTAGCGCAGGGCCGGCACGGGAACTGCCGGTGAGACCCCGCTGATAGGGTCCCGGATCGGCACGATGGGACCAGCGCGGAACAGGGCTTGACGACAGCGACCCAACTGTTCTCCAGCCGGTGGGGCCTGATGCTCGCCATGCTCGGCATGGCCGTCGGCACCGGTAACATCTGGCGATTCCCGCGGATCGCGGCGTCCAACGGCGGCGGTTCCTTCCTGGTCGCCTGGGTCGTCTTCCTGATGCTCTGGTCGGTGCCGCTGATCCTGGCCGAGTTCGCGCTGGGCAAGAAGATGCGCAGCGGCACGGTGGGGACGTTCGCCGCGATGCTGGGCGAACGGTTCGCCTGGATGGGCGCCTGGATCGCTTGGGTGGCGGCGGCGATCGGCTTCTACTACGCGGTCGTCATGGGCTGGACCCTGCGCTACCTGCTGGCCGCCATCACGCTGCAACTGAGGGGCGAAGCCTCGAGCGAACTCTGGGACCAGTTCTCCTACACGCCCCAGGTGCTCGTCTTCCACGCTCTGGCCCTGGCGATGGCCGTGGTCGTCGTGCTCAAGGGGATCCGGGGGATCGAGGCGGTCGTGCGGGTCCTGATGCCGGCGCTGCTGGTGCTGGTCGTGGTGCTGGCCATCCGGGCGGTGACGCTGCCGGGTGCGGTGAACGGTCTCGAGTTCCTGTTCAAGCCGAACTGGAGCGACCTGCTCGACGTCAACATCTGGCTGCAGGCGCTGACCCAGAACGCCTGGGACACCGGCGCCGGCTGGGGCCTGGTGCTGACCTACGCCGTGTTCTCGCGTCGCCGGGAGGACACGAACCTGAACTCCTTCCTGCTCGCCTTCGGCAACAACAGCGTCTCCCTGCTGGCCGGCATCATGGTGCTCTGCACCGTCTTTTCGATCATGCCCGGGGCTCGCGACCAGATCGTCGGCGCCGGCAACGAGGGCCTGACCTTCGTCTGGATACCCCAGCTCTTCAACGCGATGCCGGGCGGCTCGTTCTTCATGATCCTGTTCTTCATGGCCCTGGTGTTCGCCGCCTGGACGTCGCTCGTCGCGATGTTCCAGTTGGTCGGCCTGGCGCTCGAGGAGGCGGGGCTCGAACGGCGCAAGGCCATCATCTCGATCGCGGTCGCCGCCTTCGTGCTCGGCGTGCCCTCGGCGCTCTGGCAGCCGTTCTGGTCGAACCAGGACAACGTCTGGAGCGTCGCCCTGATGCTCTGCGGCCTCTCCTTCGCCCTGATCGTGATCCGCTACGGCGTCACCCGTTTCCGTGCCGAGATGATCAACACCGGCGACCAGGACATCCGCATCGGCGCGTGGTGGGACTGGGTGATCCGGCTGATCGT
This sequence comes from Candidatus Multivorans sp., assembly GCA_965220845.1. Lineage (GTDB taxonomy): Bacteria > Acidobacteriota > Thermoanaerobaculia > Multivoradales > Multivoraceae > Multivorans. The sequence continues at coordinate 1,160,017 of CBDCRA010000004.1, read as the reverse complement.
GGTCGAAGCCCTGGTGCTCGTCGTCTGGATGATCTGGAGCGTTCGCAACGAGCCGCTCTGGGGACCGCTTGGCGTGGGCAACATGTTCGCCCAGTGGATCGTCGTTGCCGCGGTGCTGATCGCGCTCAACGGCGTCCTGGTGCGCGGTCTGAGGAAGCGGGCGCGGAACGCGGGCTAGCGCGGGCTCAACTCAGGCGGCTGTGCAGCCAGGCGCGGACGCGCTGGATCCGATGCCAGACGTTGGGCCAGCGGCGCATGATGAAGGCTCTCATGCGCAGGTTCAGGCGGTTGCTGGCGAGTGACAGCAGGGCCACGCCGGCAGGTACGAGGACGACCGCGGGGATCAGGGGCAGGGGGCCGAAGATCAGGCCGAAGAGGACGAGAAAGGAGCCGAGGGCGAACAGCAGGATCCGCACGCCGACCCGCAGCGGCGGCAGGTCGGGCTCGTCCTGGACGAGGTGCGGCGGCTGAACCTCGGGGCGGTGTTCAGGCTGCGGTGCGGCCATGGGAACCGATCCTATGGGCGGTTTCGTGAAGACACGGCTCAGGTGACCTTCACCTGCAGGAAACGGCGCTTGCCCACCTTGAGCAGGCACTCCGTTCCTTCCTCGAGGCTCATGTGCGGATCGCGGACCTTCTGGCCGTCGAGTGATACCGCGCCCTGCTGGATCAGGCGCCGGGCTTCCGCCCGACTGGCGGCGAGTCCGTAGTCGGCGAGCAAGGCGAAGAGGCGCAGGCCGGCCGGAACGAGCTGCGTCTCGATCTCGTCCGGCACGCCGCCGCCCCGGAACATGCGGTCGAACTCGGCGCGAGCCTCGTCGGCGGCTTCGGGGCCGTGGAAACGCTTCACGAGGTCGTGGGCGAGGTCGGCCTTCAGGTCTCTCGGGCTTGCCTGCCCGCTCGCCGCGTCCGCCTTCTGGCGGTCGATCTCGTCCTGGTCCATGTCGGTGAGCAGCAGGCGCCAGTCCCACATGAGCTCGTCCGGAATCGACATCGTGCGACCGAACATCTCGCGGGGCGAGTCCTCGAAGGCGATCGCGTTGCCCAGGCTCTTCGACATCTTCTGGGCGCCGTCGGTGCCGACCAGGAGCGGTACGGTGAGCGCGATCTGGGGTTCCATGCTGCGGGCGCGCATCAGGTCGCGGCCGACCAGGAGGTTGAGCAACTGGTCGTGTCCGCCGAGTTCGACATCGGCCTTCATGACGACGGAGTCGTAGCCCTGGGTCAACGGGTAGAGCAGCTCGTGGATCGAGATCGGCTCGTGTTTCTCGAAGCGGTCCCGGAAATCCTCCCGCTCCATCATCCGCGCCAGCGTGTAGGAGCCGGCGAGGCGCACCAGGCCCTCGGCGCCCAGGGCTCCGAGCCACTCGCTGTTGTGCTGGATCTCGGTGCGTTCCCGGTCGAGGACCTGCCAGGCCTGTTCCTGGTAGGTCTCCGCGTTGGCCAGGACCTCGTCGCGCGAGAGCTGCGGCCGGGTGGCCTTCTTGCCGGTCGGGTCGCCGATCATCGCGGTGAAGTCGCCGACCAGGAAGACGACCCGGTGCCCGAGTTGCTGGAAGTGGGCCATCTTCCGCAGCAGCACGGCGTGGCCGAGGTGCAGGTCCGGCGCGGTCGGATCGAAGCCGGTCTTGATGAGCAGGGGACGGTTCTCCTTGCGGGACTGCTCGAGCCGCTGGCGCAGGGCATCTTCCTCGACCACGTCGACCGCGCCGCGCAGCAGCAGTTCCATCTGCTCGTCCGGGGGAGGAAAGCCGCTGCTCATGGGGCGGAGGGTAGCAAGCCGCTCTTACGCCGTGGCGGCCGCGGCGATGCGGCCCCTGGCGACGATCCTGGCGTCCCCGGACAGCCGCCAGCGGCCGAGGCCGTCGGGTCCGTCCGGAGCGGCCTCGAGCTGCAGGTCGAAGCCGCCGCGGGTGGCGGCCGCGACAGGAAGCGAGAGCCGGCCCTCGGCGACCGCGCAGGCGGCTGCCGCCACGACGCCGGTGCCGCAGGCGAGGGTCTCCGCTTCCACTCCGCGCTCGTAGGACCGGATGCCGAGGCGTCCGGGCGGATCGAGGCGGACGAAGTGGACGTTCGCGCCTTCCGGGCCGAGGTCGGGGTGCGAGCGAAGGACCGGGCCCAGCGACGCCACCGGCGCCTGGTCCAGATCTCCCGGCCACCAGAGGACGAAGTGGGGAACGCCGGCGTCGATCCGGCATCCCCGGTGGTCCTCGCCGTTCGCGTGCAGCGTCATCGCCCGGCCCGCTTCCAGAACGGCCACGCTGACCGCGGTGCGGGTGCCGTCGACAGGCTCGGCGACCAGGGCGCCGGCGCCGGTCTCGATCGTCAGTCTCCGGGCGTCCGGTTCCTGCTCGAAGGCGAGCCGGGCCGCGCAGCGGGCGGCGTTCAGGCACAGCGCGGCGCGGGCGCCGTCGGCGTTCGCGTAGTCGAGGGCGTAGCGCTCCCTGGCTAGTCGATGCAGCGTGAACAGGCCGTCGGCGCCGACCGACAGTCCGCGCCGGCACCAGGCCCTGATCGTCTCAGGGGCCGGCGCCGGTCGCTCGACGAGGGCGATGAAGTCGTTGCCGGCGCCGGATACGAGGAGGAACGGCGTTCCGTCCGGCCCGGTCATGCCGGTCGCTGGGCGCCCTCGCCGTCCTCCTCGGCGTCGCCCTCCTCCTCGCTGTCCTCGTCATCCTCGCCACCGCCGTCGCCGGCCTCGGGTTCCTCGCCCGCGTCGTCCGCGCTTTCCGCTTCTTCCGGTTCGGCTGCGGCGGTGTCCGCTTCGGCTTCCGGCTCGGGCGGCCGGATCGGCGGCAGGGGATCGCCCTTCAGGCCGCAGCCCAGGCTGGCGAGCAGGACGAGCAGAACCCCGCCAACCGTGGCCACCCGAAGCGGGCGACGGCTCGGGGATGCAAAGGACCTCCCGGGCTCAAAGGACATAACGGCTGAGGTCGCGATCTTCCACGACATCGGCGAGCGCCCGGCTGACGTAGCCGGCGTCGACTTCCAGGGTCACCCCGTTCATGTCCGGCGCCTCGAAGGAGACCTCTTCCAGCAGACGCTCCATCAGCGTGGCCAGACGGCGGGCGCCGATGTTCTCGGTATGCGAGTTGACCTGCACCGCGAGCCGGGCGACTTCCCGCACCGCGTCCTCGCGGAAGGAAAGATCGAGGCCCTCGGCGCCGAGGAGCGCGCTGTACTGGGTGGTCAGGGCGCCGTCCGGCTCGGTCAGGATGCGGACGAACTCCTCCTCGCCCAGCGCTCCCAGCTCGACGCGGATGGGGAAGCGGCCCTGGAGCTCGGGGATCAGGTCCGATGGCTTGGCCACGTGGAAGGCGCCGGCGCCGATGAACAGCACGTGGTCGGTCTTGACCGGTCCGTACTTCGTCGTCACGGTCGTTCCTTCGACGATCGGCAGGAGGTCGCGCTGAACACCCTCGCGGGACACGTCGGGACCGTGGCCGCCGTCGCGGCCGGCGACCTTGTCGATCTCGTCGAGGAAGACGATGCCGGCCTGCTCGACCCGCAGCCGGGCTTCCTCGGCGACATCCTGGCGGTCGATCAGCGCCTCGGCTTCCTGCCGCCTCAGGATCTCCCGCGCCTCGCTCACCTCGACCATCTGGCGCTTGCGCTTGCCGAACAGGCCGGGGAGCATCTCCTTCAGATTGATGCCGACGGCCTCGACGCCCTGGGGAGTGACCATCTCGAACTGCTGGGGCGAGGCGTCGTCCACCTCGATCTCGACCATCCGGTGGTCGAGACGGCCCTCTTCGAGCCACTGGCGGAAACGTTCGCGGGTCTCGGTGGGCGCCGCCTGGTCGGCGGGGTCGCCGGACTCACCTGCCGGCTGGGGCGCTTGGGGGACGAGGATCTGGAGCAGCCTCTCGTCGGCTCGGGACGCGGCGTCGGCCTCGACGGCCTCCCGTTTCTCCTCTCCGACCATCACCACCGCGAGCTCCATCAGATCGCGGACGATCGACTCGACGTCGCGGCCGACGTAGCCGACCTCGGTGAACTTGCTTGCCTCGATCTTGAGGAAGGGAGCGCGGGCGAGTTTGGCCAGCCGGCGCGCGATCTCGGTCTTGCCGACGCCGGTGGGACCCATCATCAGGATGTTCTTGGGCGCGATGTCCTCGGCGGTCTCCGGGTCGAGCTGCTGGCGCCGCCAGCGGTTGCGCATGGCGATCGCCACCGCGCGCTTGGCGTCCTTCTGGCCGACGACGTGGCGGTCGAGCGCGGCGACGATCTCGCGCGGCGTGAGATCCTCGACGAAGGGAGTGTCCGGCGCGGGTGGGAGCGTCATGCGCCGTCCCCGCCGGCTTCGAGACGCTCGACGGTGATCTCGTCGTTCGTGTAGATGCAGAGATCCGCGGTAAGCCGCATCGCCTCGAGCGCGATCTGTTCCGCGTCGAGTTCGGTGTGCTCGAGCAGCGCGCGAGCCGCCGCCAGCGCGTAGTTCCCGCCCGAGCCGATCGCCAGCGGCATGTCGCTGTCCGGTTCCAGCAGGTCGCCGTTGCCCATCGCCAGAAAGCTCTTGCGGCCGTCGGTCACGATCATCTGGGCCTCGAGCCGTCGCAGGGCGCGATCCGTCCGCCAGTCCATCGCGAGTTCGACCACGGCGCGCTCGAAGTTGCCCTGGTACTCGTCGAGCTTCGCCTCGAAACGCGAGAAGAGGGCAAGAGCGTCCGCGCCCCCGCCCGCGAAACCGACCAGAACCCGCCCCTTTGCGGCGCGCTGGACCTTGCGGGCCCTGGCCTTGACCACCGTGTTCGCGGCGCCGTTGGTGACCTGGCCGTCGCTGGCCATGCATGTCGTGTCGCCGCGGCGCACGAGCAGGATCGTCGTCATCGTTTTCTGGGGCTCCGGGCTTCCCGTCGCGGGGCGGTCGCAGCCCGTCTACGGATTCTCTCGCAGAATGTTGAGCAGGGACTCTTCGGGACTCGTCCATCCGGGGCCGCCGATGAAACGGCCGATCTCCTCGCCGTTCCGGTAGACGATCGCCGTCGGGAGTTCCGTGACTTCGAGACGGTCCACCTCGGCGTCGCCCCAGGGGTTGTCGTCCCCGAGGCCGTAGTAGGTGAAGCGCACGGGCGAGTCCTCGAGTTCCTCGTGAACCTTCAGGCCGCGCGGCATGAACCGCTCGCAGACGTGGCACCAGGACCCGAACACGACGCGGACCTCGACGCCGGCGCCGAGGGCGGCCACCTCGGCCACCGCCGCGGGATCGCTCTCGTAGGACCTGGCGTCGCGGCGATAGCCCGGCTCGTGGGAGTAGAGGTCCGTGAGCGTCGCCTCGCCGGCCCACGAGGGTCGCTGCCGGAGCTGGGCCAGGACGCCGTCCACGGCGAACTCGAGCCCCTTCGGAATGGGCCGGAAGGGCATCGGAGGACCGAACAGGGCGCCGGGCAACAGGTCGAGCGTGTCCTCGCCGGCGGGGGAGATCTTGAGCAGTTGCACCTTGCGGGTCATCTGGTTGCGGGCGCTCAGCAGCACCGGGGACGGCAGGCCGTCGGCTACGACGAGGAAGGCGCCCGCGGTGCGGGAGAGGTAGAGCTGGGCGTCAGGCGCCTCCTGGCCCTGCAGGAAGAGCTGGTAGTCGCCGACGAGCTGGAAGCCGCGCAGGTCGTCCTGGGCGATGGCGGCGCCGGAGACGGTCAGGAGCGCGACCATCGCAAACAGGGTCGAGATCGCCCGGCGGGCGGCAGGGAGTTTCATTCGAGGATCCTCTTCTTGAACTGTGAGGAAGGAGCTCAGGCGCCCTTCGCCCTGGGATGGCTTTCCCGGTAGACCTGGAGCAGGCGACCGGTATCCACGTGCGTGTAGCGCTGGGTGGTCGAGAGCGAAGCATGGCCGAGGAGTTCCTGGATCGAACGCAGGTCGGCGCCCGATTCGAGCAGGTGGGTCGCGAAGCTGTGGCGCAGGGCGTGCGGATGAGCCCCCGCCGCCTGTGCGGTCTCCTCGACGTAGCGGTCGATGATACGCCGCACCGACCGCGCCGAGAGTCGGCCACCGTCGCGGTTCAGGAAGACCGGTTCCAGGTGCTGTTCCTCGTCGCTGTCCCGACGTCGGAACACGTCCTCCCAGGCGTCGAGCCACTGGCGGAGCGCCTTCTCCGCTGGCTCGCCGAAGGGGGTCATCCGTTCGCGGTCTCCCTTGCCGACCACGCGCAGCACTCTGGCTCCGAGGTCGATGTCGCGCCAGTTCAATGCGACCAGTTCGCCGACCCGGAGCCCCGAGGCGTAGAGCAGTTCGAGCAGCGAGCGGTCCCGCAGGCCGAGCGGTCCCTCGCGGCCGGCGGGAGCCTCGAGCAGGGCCTCGATCTCGCCCGGACGCAGGTGGCGCGGCAGGGTCTTCTCGACCTTCGGCGTGGGCACCGACTCGGCCGGGTTCGACTGCATCCGGCCCATCAGGCAGGCGTAGCGGAACAGGCCGCGCAGGGCCGAGAGGTGGCGGCCCTGGGTGCGCCGGGCCAGTCGACGCTGGTTGAGAGAGGCCACGAAGGACCGGACCAGCAGTGAGTCGATGTCATGAAGGTTCTGGTCGTTGCTGCCGCTGGCGGTTCGGAACTCGGCGAAGGCCGCGAGATCCCGGCCGTACGCCCGCACTGTGTGTTCGGAGCAATTCCGCTCCAGTTCCAGGTATTCCAGGAAGTCCGGGATCAAGCGGGCGAGCGCACCGCGCCGCTCGGCTCGTCTTCCTGGCTCGGCATGGTCGATGGTGGTTCCCACGAAGGCGCTCCCGCGATCCCCATGTTACCGGCCCAGGCCGCGAGCGCCTGGTGCGCCCGGTCGGCGTAGGCGGCGCGCCGCTCGCGTTTCCGCACGCGTCCGGCGAGGGGCTCGAGCAGGCCGTAGTTGATGTTCGTGGGCTGGTAGCGCTTCGGGTTCGACTCGGTGAGGTGCCTTGCCAGGGCGCCGAGGGCGGTCGTGTCGGGCAGCGGCGACGGCTGCCGGTCTTCGTCCTGGAGCATGAGGTACAGGGCGATGGCGAGCCCGGTGGCGGCCGATTCGAGGTAGCCCTCGACGCCGGTCATCTGGCCGGCCAGCCGCAGGTTGGATCGCCCGGCGAAGCGGTACCAGCGATCGAGGTGGAGGGGGGCGTTGATGAAGGTGTTGCGATGGACCTGGCCGTGGCGGACGAAGCGGGCGGATTCGAGTCCCGGCAAGGTGCGGAGCACGCGGCGCTGCTCGGGCCACGTCATCCGGGACTGGAAGCCGACCAGGTTGTACTGGCTGCGGGCGAGGTCTTCCTGGCGAAGCTGGACCACGGCGTGGGGGCGCGTGCCGTCAGGCGCCCGGAGGCCTACCGGCTTCATCGGTCCGAAGCGCATGGTGTCCTCGCCGCGGCGGGCGAGCTCCTCGATCGGCAGGCAGCCTTCGAAGAACAGCGGCCGTTCGAACTCGCGCAGCTCGATTTGCTCCGCCTCGAGCAGGGCGCGGCGAAAGCGCCGGTACTCTTCCTCGCTGAGCGGGCAGTTCAGGTAGTCGTCGCCTCCCTTGCCGTAGCGCGAGGCCCGGAACAAACGGTCGTGGTCGAGGCTTTCTCCGGTAACGATGGGCGCGATCGCGTCATAGAAGTAGAGATGGTCCGCACCGATCAGGTTCTCGATTTCCCGGGTCAGGGCTTCCGACGTCAGGGGTCCGGTGGCGATGACGCAGTCGCCGCCCGCTTCCGCTTCGGGCAGGGCCGTCAATTCCTCGCGCCGCAGTTCGATCAACGGCTGCGATTCGACCGCGGCCGTGACGTCGGCGGCGAAGCGTGTCCGGTCCACCGCCAGCGCCCCGCCAGCGGGAACGGCATTCCTGCGGGCCGCGGCGATGATCAGGGAGCCGAAGTACTCCATCTCCCTCTTCAACAGGCCGGCGGCATGGTGCGGGTCGTCGCTGCGCAGCGAGTTCGAGCACACGAGTTCGGCGAGGTCGGCGCTCGCATGGGCCGGCGTCGATCGCCGCGGCCGCATCTCGTACAAGAGCACCGCCCGGCCCCGGGAGGCCAGCTGAAAGGCACACTCGCTACCGGCGAGCCCGCCGCCAACGACTACGACGGGCGCGGTCATTGCGGCATCATGGCAAGGCCCGGCCCGCTTGACAAGGTTCACGGCTCTACTATGGTCCCGCGCGTATGAGCAACTCCCTCGTCATCGTCGAGTCGCCGGCCAAGGCCCGGACGATCGAGCGCTACCTCGGGCCGGGCTACCGGGTGGAGTCGTCGATCGGACACATCCGGGACCTGCCCCGGACCGCCGCCGAGGTGCCGCAGAAGTACCGCGGCCGCCCGTGGGCCCGCCTCGGCGTCGACATCGAAGGCGGATTCGATCCGCTCTACGTGATCCCTCGCGAAAAGAAGGAGCAGATCACCAAGCTCCGAAAGGCGCTCAGGAACGCCGACGAACTCGTCCTCGCGACGGATGAGGACCGCGAAGGGGAGGCGATCGCGTGGCATCTGAAGGAGGTGCTCCGGCCCAAGGTGCCGGTGCGCCGGATGGTCTTCCACGAGATCACCAAATCGGCGGTTGAGGCGGCGCTCGGCGAGACCCGGGACATCGACCGCCGCCTGGTCGACGCCCAGGAGGCGCGCCGGGTGCTGGACCGGCTCTACGGCTATGAGGTCTCCCCGGTGTTGTGGAAGAAGGTCCAGCCGCGCCTGTCCGCGGGCCGCGTCCAGTCGGTCGCCACGCGGATCGTGGTCGCGCGGGAACGCGAACGGATGGCCTTCGTGCCGGCCGGCTACTGGACCGTCGACGTGGAACTCGAGACGGAGGACGGGCAAGCCCGGCGCTTCCCCGCGCGGGTGTCGGCGGTCGGCGGCAGGGCGGTGGCCCGCGGCCGGGACTTCGACCGGACGACGGGCAAGCTGAAGAGCAAGGCCCACCTCCTGCTGCAGGCGGAGGCGGAGACCCTGGGCGCGGAGTTGCCCTCGACCCGCCCGGTGGTGGCCGAGGTGAAGGAGCAGCCGTTCACCCGCCGCCCCTACGCTCCCTTCATCACGTCGACCCTCCAGCAGGAGGCGGCGCGCAAGCTCCGGTACACGGCCCAGCGCACGATGAGGGTGGCCCAGGGGCTGTACGAGAACGGTTACATCACCTACATGCGCACGGACTCGACCGCGCTCTCCGGGCAGGCCATCTCCGCCGCGAGGCGGCAGGTGGCCGATCTCTACGGCGCCGAGTACCTGCCGGACAAGGCCCGGGTCTACGCGCGGCGAGCGAACGCCCAGGAGGCGCATGAGGCGATCCGGCCTGCCGGCACCAGCTTCCGCACGCCGAACCAGTTGCGCGGAGCCCTCGACCGGGACTCGCTGCGCCTCTACGAGTTGATCTGGAAACGGACGCTAGCGTCCCAAATGAAGGACGCCAGGGGCACCAGCACGTCGGTGAGGCTGGACACGTCGACCCCGGGGGCCGGCGAGGTCCGGCTGAACGCGTCCGGCCGGGTGCTGCGCTTCGCCGGTTTCCTGCGGGTCTACGTCGAGGGCAGCGACGATCCCCGGACCCGGGCGGAGGACGAGGAGCGGTTCCTGCCGAAGTTGAGCCAGGGCGAGAGGGTCGAAGTGGCGAGCGCCGAGCCGAACGGCCACACCACGCAGCCGCCCGCGCGCTACACCGAGGCCAGTCTGGTCCGCGAACTGGAGAAGCAGGGGGTGGGTCGGCCGTCGACGTACGCCGCGATCCTGCAGACGATCGTGGACCGGGGTTACGTCTGGAAGAAGGGGTCGGCCCTGGTGCCGACATTCCTCGCCTTCGCCGTGACCCGGCTCCTGGAGGAGCATCTGGGGGATCTGGTCGACCTGGACTTCACGGCGCGAATGGAGAGCGATCTCGACGCGATCGCCGGCGGGGAGCGGGAGGCCAGGCCGTGGCTGCGCAACTTCTACTTCGGTCGCGAGCCGGGGCCGGGAGGCGCCGGCCGCAAGGGCCTGCAGTCGCTGGTCGGCGAGGGGGTCGACGAGATCGACGCCCGCGCGGTCTGCTCGCTCCTGCTGGGCGAGGACGAGGACGGCCGCGAAGTCGCCGTCCGGGTCGGCCGCTACGGTCCGTACGTCCAGGCCGGGGACGACGGGGAGCGGGTCTCGCTGGAGGAGAACCTGCCGCCGGACGAGATGACGGTGGAGAAGGCGCTTTCCCTGCTCGAGAGCGCGGCCGAAGGGAAGGGCCCGCTCGGCCACCATCCCGAGACCGGCGAACCGGTCTACGTGAAGACGGGTCGTTACGGCGACTACGTCCAGTTGGGCGACGCCGTCGCGGGTGGACCGGGCAGGAAGCGCGGGAGCGGGGCGGCCAAGCCGAAGATGGCCAGTCTGTGGTCGTCGATGGATCGAGCGAGTCTCACCCTCGACGAAGCGCTCCTGCTGCTGTCCTTCCCGCGCGAGCTCGGCCGCCATCCCGAGAGCGATGAGGTCGTCACGGTCCAGGACGGAAGGTACGGCGCCTACGTCCGTTGCGGCAAGGAGAGCCGCAGCCTCGAGAGCCAGGAGCAGATGGCGACGGTCGGGCTCGACGAGGCCCTGGCGCTGCTGCGCCAGCCGAAACGCCGCCGCGGGTCGTCGTCCGTGCTCAAGGAGCTGGGTGAACATCCGCAGAACGGTCTGGCCCTTTCCATCAAGACGGGGCGTTTCGGTCCCTACGTGACGGATGGCCAGGTCAACGCCACGGTGCCCAAGGGCAAGGATCCGCAGGATGTCGACCTCGATGAGGCGGTCGATCTCCTGGCGGCGCGCGAGGCGAAGATGGTGGCCCAGGGCAAGAACCCCAGGGCGCCCCGCCGCGGGCCGGCGCGGAAGCGGAGAGCGGCGAAGGAGAAGACCACGCGGCGCTAGCGCCGCAGATGGTCGCCGCTTCGCGGCGCGTTGTCTTCCGCGGGTCAGAAGACCCGCGGTCACCTGCCTTCGGCGGCAGCGGGTCAGAAGACCCGCGCACCCAGTGCTGCGGCGCTAACGCGGCTAGCCCGCATGTTTCACCGGCTCGGGCGTGAGGGCTGAGTTCGGGGTGGGCAGTCCCCTTGAATGCCGTCCTGGTCTGTCGGTGGCTGGTCAGGTGTCCTGCGGAGTCGGAGTCGGTTCATTTCGGCGTCGGAGTGGCTTGTCCGCAGCGGTTCGGTGCGGTTTTCGGGCGCACTCTGGGCGTGGAGTCGATGCAAGGCGCCGCGTTGTGGTGTCGGTTTTCGTCCGGTCTCAGGCCGGCGGGTGGTAGAGGGGTTTTCTCTGGAGGTTTGCCAGGGCCTGTGCGAAGTCGTTTTGCCAGGGGAAGACGTTGGCCAGGTGGACCCAGATGCGGCGATGGGTGATGCGCAGTCGTGCGGCGATCTTGAAGAAGCGCAGGCGGATGGTGCCGCACTGGAGGTGGGCCTTGTCGGTGTCGGCCAGAGCGAGGCGTCGCACGGCGGCGAGCAAGACGTAGGCGAAGGAGGAGAAGTAGAGGCGGAGTTGATTGGCGGCCATGGTGGCGGTGGAGGTGCGGTCGGCGAAGAGATCGAGCTGCTGCTCCTTGATCCGGTTTTCCATGTCGCCACGGGCGCAGTAGAGCAGCTCGTAGAGCGCCTGCTTGCCGGCGCGGCTCTTGGGCAGATTGGAGACGATGAAGCGGGGATTGCCGCCCTTTTGGAGCCACTCCGCCTTGCCCACCACCCGCCTCTTGCGGGACCAGGAGGAGCGGGTCCTGTAGCGGAACTCCCGGAACCGCCGCGAGGGCTTTTCGGTCGCATGAAATCGCCGCCGCGACTTCGCAAGCGCTTTGGCGAGCCGCCTCGCAAGGCGCGGATTCCTTGCCACGCCGAACACGTAGAAGAGCCCTTCCCTCTCGCACCAGGCCATGATCCGCTCCCGGCAGAAGCCCGAGTCGCCGCGCAGGACGATCCGGGTGTCCGGCCACGCCTCCCGGATCCGGGCGACGATCGGCGCTAACTCGCGGACCGTCCCGGCGCTGGCGTCCTGGTCCGACCGCCGCAGACGCGCCAGCAGCAGGTGCTCGCCGCAGAACGCGTACAGCGGCATGTAGCAGTAGCACCGGTAGTAGCCGTGGAAGAACCGACCCTCCTGCTCCCCGTGCAGCGGATCGTCGGTCGCGTCCAGATCCAGCACGATCTCCTCCGGCGCCTCCTCGAAAGCCTCCAGGAACAGGTCCACCAGCAGGCCGTCCAGGGCCGCGCCGTCCGCCGGAGTCCGCTTGTAGCGGCTACCTTGTGCCTCCTCCGGCCGCGACAACTCCAGACGATTCAACCCCGATGCGCTCGCCAGGGGACGACCCTTGTCCCGCGACCGCCGACGATCGGCGCCCGTGATGTCCGACTTGCCCACCAGCAGCGCCATGAACGCGTCGAGGCGAAGCTGATTGTGGTCATTCAGGTCCTCGTAGCCCAGAGCCAGACCGTAGACCCGCTGAGAGACCAGGTCCCGCACCGTGTGCTCCACCGCCGACGGATCCCGGTGATCCCGAAAACACGACGCCATGCGATCCAGCAGACCGATTCGCGTATCCGTCTCCCGAAGCAGCAGCCCGCCGCCCTCCGTCGTCAAACGGCCACCGTCGAAACAGGCCGTCACACGGCGGCGACCGTGGAAACCGAACTCAAGCTGCGACGGAGTACACTCTGTCTTCACGGGTCTCGCTCCTGTGGACTGTCCAAATGCTTGACAACACTTGGATTATCCGCGGGAAGAGGCCCGATCTCAAATCACCCCGTGAGATATGCGGGCTAGCGGGAGGCCAGGGCGTAGTTCGCGCCCTCGTAGCGTCGCACGAGTCCGTCGACTTCCAGGCGGGCGAGGGTGGCGAGGACGCCGGGCACCGGTCGCTGGAGTCGGGATGCGAGTTCCTCCGGGGTTCGGGCGCCTTCCCTGAGGGCGCCCAGGAGGTCGTCGACCTCGGATACGCCGGTGGAGGCGGATCGAGCCGGCTCGGCCGTGTCTTCCGACGCCCGCTCGAGCCGGGCCAGGATCGAAGTGGGCAGGGTCTCGAGCATCGCGTCGGGGTCGAGGGCGGGAATCGCTCCATCCCGCAGCAGCAGGTGGGCGCCGGCGGACTCCCGGGAGAGGACGGAACCTGGAACCGCGTAGACGTCGCGGCCGAGGTCGAGGGCCAGGCGGGCGGTGATCAGGGAGCCCGAGCGCCGGGCTGCGCGGACCACGACCGAAGCGAAACCGAGGGCGGCAATGAGGCGATTTCGGATGGGAAAGTGGTTGGGACGAGGCTGCCGGCCGAGCGGGAACTCGGTCATCAGGCAGCCGTGCCGCGCGATCTCGGCCGCGGTTCGGCGGCTGTTGCGGGGATAGTCGACGTCGATGCCGCAGCCGAGCACGGCAGCGGTGCTGCCTGTGCCGGCACGGGCCGCCAGCGCGCTGCGGTGGGCCGCCTGGTCGATGCCGCGAGCGAATCCGGAGATGACGACCAGGCCGGCCGCGGCCAGGCGGCGCGCGAACCAGGCCGTCACCTCGAGACCGTACGCGTCCGCCTTGCGTGAACCGACGATCGAGATACCGGGCGCCTGACTCAAGCGGCCGCGGACGTAGAGAACGGGAGGCGCCTGCAGTCCGAGGTCGGCGAGGGCCGGTGGGTAGTCACGATCGACCAGGGTGACGATCTCGATGCCGTTCTCGCTTGCTCGCGCCATCTCGGCGCTGGCGTCGTCGAGGCGGCCGCGCGCCGCGAGCAGGATGGTCCGAACCCTGTCGAGCGGCGCTTCGAGGCTGCGGGCCGCCTCCTCGGCGAAGCGGTCGTTCCGGAGTTCCCCGGCCGTGTTGAGCCGTTGGGCGAGGGCGCAGATGACACCGCGGTTTCCGTGAACCAGATTCAGTGCGACGAGGGCCTGTCGGACATCGTCTCCGTCTCTGGGGATGTTCCCGTTCGGGACCGGTTCTCCTGCCATCGCGCTGCCTTCCTTCCGGATCGCGCGGCTCTCCTGGAACGGCGCTCAGAGACAGAGACGGATTCCAGGTCCGTGATCTATACTGGCTCGATGACGCGCACTGCTTACCGTCGGCCGCGCGTTCTGGCGTTGATCGCGGGAGTGCTGGTCCTGGCGACGATCTCGGGCGCCGCCGAAGCGCAGAAGCGCAAGGTGGCCCCCGAGGCCAAACAGCAGTGGCAGTTCGGTGTCGACATGGCCGATCGGGGCCTCTGGAGCGAGGCTCTCTTCCGGTTCGAGCAGGCTCGCCGGATCGAGCCGGAGCATCCGGCGATCCTGAGCAACATCGCGGTCGCGCACGAGGCGCTGGGTCTGTTCGAGGAGGCTCTGGGCTACTACCGTCAGGCCCTGCGGCTGGCGCCCCGCGAGCGGGACGTTCGGCGGAACTACTCGCGCTTCGTCGAGTACTACCAGAACTTCAAGGGAGACCGGGAGGATGACGAAGAGGTGTCGTCCGTGGCGGAAGAAGCCGCCCAGCCCACCTCCCCGGAGAGCGGTGGAGGCGGCGCGAGCGGACCGCTTGCCGATGCGCGGTGACTCCTCTCCCGGCTCGCGGTAGTGGTCGGTCTGGAGGTCATGGAATGGTTCTTGCTTGCCCCGATGGTTGGAGGTGACGCGCGTGACGCAAGCTGCCAGTAGAGGATGGGCCGTCAGTAGGGGAGCGGCGATCGTGGCGTCGGCCGGCCTGCTGGCCGGCCTGCTGGCGCCGCTGACGGCGACTCCGGCGAGTGCCGAAGGGACGGTCGAGGTGAGGCTGACACTGCCGATGCGGGCGCGCATCGACCTGACCGGCCGCGACACGCTGCTGCCGGCGCCCTTCCTGGTCGTCAGCCAGGAAGGCGAAGGCCGGATCGAAGGGTCGGACATCGACGTGCAGGGCGAGTTCGAGCGTTACCTGAACAAGGTGCTCCGTCGCGAGACGGACCTGCGGATCGTCGAGGCGGGGCGGATCGACTACCCGACGTACGACCTGGAGATGCTGGCCAGGGACGAGGACTTCTGGCGCAATCTCGGCGAGACGACGCAGTCGGACCTCATTCTGGCCGGCACTCTCGACTTCGACATCCAGGATCGGTCCGGCTACCGGACCGAGGAGTACATCTCGCCCTTCGACGGCCGCACCATGTACCGGCAGGTACTCGTCGAGCAGACAGGCTTCGAGTACGACATCGTCGTCATGGTCTTCGACGGCTCGACCGGCGAACTGATCTACAACGACAATTTCAAGGACTTCAAGAGCTTCGAGGGCGAGCAGGCGGACCCGCTGCAGGGGATGTTCGAGAACCTGTACGCGCTGGAGGACCGCATCCTGGGCGTCTTCACGCAGAAGGACATTGAAGTCTCGCGCGTGATCTTCACGCCCTAAGGAGGAGCAGTGAGTTCAGCACCACTCCGGCCGGACGGCATGCCGGCCCTCCGCGTCACCGCCCTGGTCTGCGCGCTCCTGGTCTGCGCGGCCGCCGGCCTGCAGGCGCAGGGCTTCGGCAAGAACAAGATCCGCTACGAGGACTTCGACTGGCGGATCTACCACTCGACTCACTTCGACATCTACTACTACTCCGAGAGCGAACCCCAGTTGCAGAAGGTGGCGTCGCTCGCGGAGAGCGCGTACGACCAGTTGTCGCTCGACCTGGACTACCAGATCCAGGAGCCGACTCCGCTGATCATCTACAACACGCACTCCGACTTCCTCCAGAACAACGTGATGATCAACTTCATCCCGGAGGGGGTCGCGGCTTTCGCCACCTCGGCGCGGTTCCGGATGGTCCTGCCCATCGACCTGCCGGACGTCGAACTCTACGAGCTCATCCTGCACGAGCTGACGCATATCTTCCAGTACCACATCCTGTTCGGCGGAAGCCTGGGGAGGGCCATGACGAACAGCCCGCCGCAGTGGTTGATGGAGGGCATGGCGAGCTACTTCGCGGAGGATGAGAGCGCGTCCGACCGGATGTACCTGCGGGACGCCGTGGTCAACGATCGACTGCCGCCGATCACCTCGGGCCAGGCGAGCGGCTTCTTCGCCTACCGCTACGGCCACGCCGCCTTCGACTTCATGGAGGAGCGCTGGGGGTCAGACGGAGTAATCGACTTCCTGTTCGAGTTCCGGAACACGATCGGCTCGCGGGTGGGCCGGGCGATCGAACGGGCCTTCCGCATGGAGCCCGAGGACTTCGACCTCGAGTTCCGCCGCTGGCTCCGCAACCGCTACCTGCCCGAACTGGTGGCGACCGGAGAGCCCAGCGACTTCGGGCGGCCGTTCCGCACCCGTCCCCAGGGTAGCCAGGAGACGTCGCCGGTCGCCTCTCCTTCCGGCGACCTCGTGGCGGCGTTCTCGACCTTCCAGGGCGATGTCGACATCGTCCTGTTCGACACCCAGGAGCGCGAGCCGGTCCGCAACCTGACGCGGGGATACACGGCGGACTTCCGCCACTACGTCGCCCAGATGCTGACGCTGGGGCGCAAGCACGGCAGCGACCTGGCCTTCTCGCCCGACGGCAACTCGCTGGCGGCCTTCGTCCGCAAGGAGGCGGGCTACTCCCTCGCCATCGTCAATGTTCTGGGCGGGGGAGTGCGCCGCGTCATCGACATGGAGATCGAGCAGCAAACGGCGCCCGCCTGGAGCCCGGACGGCCGAAGCGTCGCGTTCGCCGGCAACCAGAACGGGCAGTACGACATCTTCCAGCTCGACCTGGGATCGCTGGAGATCCGGAACCTGACGAACGACGAAGTCTTCGACGGCTCTCCGTCCTACTCGCACGACGGCCAATGGCTCGTGTTCTCCTCGCTGCCAGGGGAGAACGGGCAGCTCTTCCGGCTCAACCTGGAGACGATGGAGCGCGTTCGCCTGGGCAGCGACGAGCACCACAACACGGACCCGGTCTTCTCGAGCGACGACCGGACGGTGTACTTCACGTCGGACCGCACCGGCGCCGAGAACATCTTCGGGCTGAACATCGAGACCGGCGAGCTTCGCCAGTACACGAACGCGATCACCGGCTGCTTCCAGCCCACCGTTCTGGGCAGGGCCGGGAGCGACGACCGGCTGGTCTACACCGGTTTCTGGCAGGGCCGGTTCGACCTCTACGAGACGGACATCGACGATCCGATCGGCGAAGTCCAGTTTGTGGACCTGGGCGAGACCTCCGAGCCGATCCCGGCGATCGACCTCTTCGAGCCCGACATCCAGGTCTCGATCGACGAGTCGAACAAGGAGGACAAGCGGGGTTGGCGGCTGTTCCTGGAGGATGCCCAGACCGCGGTCGGCGTCGACGACAACCAGACCTTCCTGGGCCAGGTCTACCTGCAGTTCTCCGATTTCCTGGGCGACCGGCGGCTGTTCACGACGTTCGCCTCGGTCGAGAGCTTCTCCCAGTTCAACGTCACCTACCTGAACCTCTCGAACCGGCTGCAGTGGCAGGTGTCGCTGTTCGACGACCGGGCCTTCTACATCGGCGCCAACTACAACTACGGGTACTACGAGCGCGGCCGGTCGTTCTTCCAGCAGACCGGCGCCATCTTCTCGATCTCCTATCCGATGAGCTTCTACCGGAGGTTCGAGCTGGGCGCGGGCTACATCCGCCGCAAGCTGGACTATCAGGCGTATGCGCGGGACCACGACTTCAACCTCCTGCTGGATGACTTCGGACGGCCGATCCCGACCATCACCCCGCGCGAGGATGACTACCCGGTGATCCAGACCGCGCTCGTCGGCGACACGACGGTGTTCGGACCCGCCGGGCCGTCGAGCGGGCACCGATACCGCCTGTCGGCCGAGTACGCGCCGGATCTGGAGACGTCCGGCGCACTGACGCAGACGTTCCAGCTCGACGCGCGCAAGTACTTCCCGCTCACCCGGCGCAGCGTCTTCGCGACCCGCTTCTTCGGCAGCATGAGAACCGGCAACTTCCCCAATCCGGTGTACTTCGGTGGGCTGGACACGGTGCGGGGAGTCGAGTTCCGCGACATGGTCGGCGACCACGGCTTCTTCACGAATCTCGAGCTGCGCTTCCCCCTGATCGACTTCTTCGTGACGCCGATCTGGACGTTCCAGGGGATCCAGGGGCGCTTCTTCCTCGATGTCGCCGGCGCCTGGTTCGACGACGTCCAGGACTTCAACGTCTGGGACTCCGAGAACAGCCGGCTGGACGACGGGATCGCGGCCTACGGTTTCGGTCTCACGGTGCGGATGCTCGGCCTCGATCTGCACTGGGATTTCGCGACCCAGTGGGATCTGAAGGAGTCGGGCGACAGCCGCACGACGTTCTGGATCGGCCAGCGGTTCTAGCCCGGAGCTTGAGCCGGCAACTCTCCCTCTTCGGCGACGGTGCGCTGGCCGCTGCCGGCCGCGAATCGAAGCTGCGGTCGCGTCGCCGTAAAGCGGGCGGAGGCGCGGGTCTGCGGGTTGCCGTGCTCGGCTCCGGCAGCGGCGGCAACAGCACGATTGTCGAGAGTGGCGAAGGCTGCCTGCTGCTCGATGCGGGATTCTCGTGCCGGGAGCTCGAACGCAGGCTGGAGGCGGTGGGCCGTTCCGCCGCCGACGTCGACGCGGTGCTTCTGACCCACGAGCACGACGATCACTGCCGGGGAATCGACCGCTTCGCCAGGCGCCACCAGGTTCCGGTCTACGGCACGCGCGGCACGTACAAGGGACCGCTGTTGCGCGGTCTCGGCTCTTTCGCCCGCCCGATGGCGCCCGGCGTTCCGCTGACCGCCGCCGGCTTCCGGATCGACGTGTTCCCGGTGTCGCACGATGCGCGGGAACCGGTTGGAATCGTGGTCGAGAGCGGCGGTGGGTATCGCTTCGGGCTGGCGACGGATCTGGGCTGCCGGACGCCGGAAGCGTGGCGAAACCTCCAGGATCTCGACATTCTGGTGCTTGAGTCGAATCACGATCTCGACATGCTGCGCACGGGACCATACCCTTGGCGCCTGAAGGAGCGAGTCGCGTCGGAGCGGGGGCACCTCAGCAACGAGGATGCAGCCGCCGGAGTCGAAGCTCTGCTTTCGGATCGTCTGTCCTGGGTCGTCCTTTGTCATCTCTCGGAAACGAACAACTCGCCGGCGTTCGCGGTCGCGGCGGTGCAGCCGGTACTCGACCGGCGCGGCTCGGGGGCGAAGCTGCTCGTGGCCGAGCAGCATCGGCCCGGGCCCTGGCTGGAGGTTGGCGCTGAGCGCCGCGGGGAGGGGTTGAGTTGACGTCGCAGACGAGTCGCCACGCAGAAGGACCGGAAAGCCGTTTCGTGGCCCGGGTGCTGGTCTACCCGCGCGCCGAGGTGCTCGACCCCCAGGGGCGGGCGATCGAGGACGCCCTCGGCCGGATCGGATTCGATGGGGTACGCCGCATCCGTGCCGGCAAGAGCTTCGAGGTCGCGCTCGAGGCCGCGGACGAGGAACAGGCGACCGAGGCGGTCGACCGGATGTGCCGGCAGCTCCTGGCCAACCCGATCGTCGAGGACTACACCGTGGAGTGGGTCTCGGAATGAAGTGCGGGATCGTGGTCTTCCCCGGGAGCAACTGCGACCACGACGTGTACCACGTGCTGAGTCACGTGCTCGAGCAGGAGACGACGTTTCTGTGGCACCAGGAGAGGTCGCTCGAGGGATGCGAACTGGTCGTGCTGCCGGGCGGCTTCTCCTACGGCGACTACCTCCGGGCCGGTTCCATGGCCGCGCATTCGCCGATCATGGCCGCGGTGCGGCGCCACGCCGAGGCCGGGGGACGGGTGCTCGGTATCTGCAACGGCTTCCAGATGCTGCTGGAAACGGGCCTGCTGCCGGGCGCGATGCGGCGGAATCGGGATCTGCGGTTCCTGAGCGTCGAAGTCCACTTGCGGGTCGAGCGGGACGACCTGGCCTGGTGCTCCAGCTACCGGCGCGGCGACGTGCTGCGGATGCCGGTCGCCCACGCCGAGGGCAACTATGTGGACACCGGGGAAGCGCTTGACGAACTGGAGCGGCGTGGCCAGGTCGTCTTCCGCTACGTGGACGCTGCCGGCCGGCGCGAGCCGGCAGCGAACCTGAACGGATCGGAGCGGGCGATCGCCGGTATCTGCAACGCCGGAGGCAACGTGCTGGGCCTGATGCCGCATCCCGAGCGATGCGCGGAAGAGATGCTGGGTAACCGGGACGGCCTGGGTCTCCTGGCGGGCGCGGTGGCTGGTGGCGGCCGTGTCGGCGCGCTGGCGGCGGCGGGCGGGTAAGGCCGGTGGCGACGACGCCGAGTTCCGCGGCCGGCGAGCCGGTCGTCGATTCGGCCCTGGCGGCCGATCACGGCCTGACCGGGGAGGAGTTCGGCGGACTCTGCGATCTGCTGGGTCGCAGTCCAACGTGGACGGAGCTGGGGATCGCCTCGGCCCTCTACTCGGAGCATTGCTCCTACAAGTCGTCCAAGATCCACCTGCGACGGTTTCCGACCCGGAGCCGGCGGGTCGTCCACGGGCCGGGCGAGAACGCCGGAGTCGTCGACATAGGCCACGGCTGGGTCGCGGCCTTCAAGATGGAGAGCCACAACCACCCCAGCTTCATCGAGCCCTACCAGGGCGCCGCCACCGGCGTGGGTGGAATTCTGCGCGACGTGTTCACGATGGGAGCGCGGCCGATCGCCTGCCTGGATTCGCTGAGGTTCGGCGAGGTCGACGGGGAACGGGGCGCGCGGATGCGGCATCTCGTCGACGGCGTCGTGCGCGGCATCGGGGACTACGGCAACTGCGTCGGCATCCCTACCGTCGGGGGCGAGACCGGGTTTCACCCGTCCTACAACGGCAACATCCTGGTGAACGCATTCGCGCTCGGCGTGTGCCGGGAGGACAGGATCTTCACCGCCACGGCTTCCGGCGCCGGCAACCCGATTCTCTACGCGGGCAGCCGCACCGGCCGCGATGGCATTCACGGCGCCACGATGGCGTCGGAGGCCTTCGACGCCGAAAGCGAGGCGAAGAGGCCCACGGTACAGGTGGGCGATCCCTTCACGGAGAAGGTCCTGCTCGAGGCGAGCCTGGAGGCGATGAGGAGCGGGGTCGTGCTCGGGGTCCAGGACATGGGCGCCGCCGGACTGACCAGCTCCTGCTTCGAGATGGCCGCCCGCGGCGGCGCGGGGGTGGACATCGACCTCGACCTCGTGCCGCTGCGCGAGGCCTCTCTGACGCCCTACGAGATCATGCTCTCCGAGTCGCAGGAACGGATGGTCTTCGTCACCCAGCGAGGCCAGGAGGAGGCGGTGGTCGAGATCCTGTCCCGATGGGGCCTCGAAGCGTCGAAGATCGGCCGGGTGACCGATAGCGGGCGTGCACGCCTCACGTTTCGCGGCCGTACCGTCGCGGACATGCCGGTCGAGCCGCTGGTTGACGGAGCGCCGGTCTACGATCGGCCGGCGGCCCCGCCCGCGGACCTTCGCGAGCGCCAGCGGGCCGTCGACTGCGAAGCGCCGGAGGATCCGCTCCGGGCGCTCAGGAGTCTTCTCGGGACGCCGGAACTCGGCGACAAGACGTGGATCCACCGGCAGTACGACTCGACCGTGCGGTCGAACACGATCGTCGGTCCGGGCTCGGACGCCGCCGTGCTGCGGCTCAAGGGAACCCCTTCGGCCCTGGCGCTGACGTCGGACGTCAACCCGTCCTACTGCTGGCTCGAGCCGCGGATGGGCGGGCGGCAGGCCGTGGCCGAGGCGGTTCGCAACCTGGCGACGGTCGGCGCGGAACCGGTGGGCATGACGAACTGTCTCAACTTCGGTTCGCCGGAGAATCCCGGTATCGCCTGGCAGCTCCGGGAGTGCATCGAGGGCATGGCCGAGGCCTGCCGGGCTTTCGACGTGCCCGTGATCTCAGGCAACGTGTCGCTGTACAACGAGACGGAGGGTGAGGCGGTTCACCCGACCCCCACGGTGGCGATCGTCGGCGTCATCGATCGTCTGCGGGACCTGGGGACGGAGGGAGACCTCCACCTGGTGCTGGGGTGCGGCTTCTGGCGGCCGGGCGATCGGATCGTGCTGCTCGGTTCCGACAGCGACGAGTACGGGGGCTCGGCCTACCAGCGTCTGCTTCAACGAGTCGAAGCGGGGTGTCCACCCGCGGTCGACCTGGAGGCCGAAGCGGCGCTCTGCGCGTTGCTTCGGCAGTCGCGGCGCGCGGGCTGGCTCAGCGGCTGTCACGATCTCGCTGACGGCGGCTTGCTGGTCGCGTTGGCAGAGTGTGCGATGGCCCGGGGCATCGGCCTTCGGGGCGCGGTCGGTTGCGGCCCCCTGGCCCTGTTCTCGGAGGGTCAGGCGCGAGCGATCGTCACCGTTCCGGGCAGCAGGACGGAGGATCTGCTGGCGGCGGCGGAGGCCGGTGGAGTACCGGCCAGTGAGATCGGCGACGTGGGAGGCGACCGCCTGGTGCTGGACTTCGACGGCGGCACGGTCGACAGTGCGGTCGACGACTTGCGGCGGATCTGGACGGAGGCCCTGCCGCGAGCGGTAGGCTAGGCCGGAATGTGCGGCATCTTCGGTATTGAGGGCGCGCCGGACGCGGCGAACCTCACGTATCTGGGTCTCTACGCCCAGCAGCACCGGGGACAGGAGAGCGCGGGGATCGTCTCATGGGATGGTGAGCAGCTCCATGCGGAACGCGGCATGGGAAAGGTCGCCGAGATCTTCGATGAGCGCAAGCTGAGCGAGCTCGTGGGAGATCGTGCGATCGGCCATACCCGCTATTCGACGGCCGGCTCGAGCGTCATCGCGAATGCGCAGCCGATCGTCGTCATGACCTCGATGGGTCCGCTCGGCATCGTGCACAACGGCAACCTCGTGAGCGCCCTGGCGACTCGCCACGAGCTGGAAGCGGCGGGATCCATCTTCCAGACGACCAGCGACTCGGAGGTCTTTCTCCACCTGATGGCGACCCGCCCGCATCATGAAGTCGTCGAGTCGCTGCTGCGCGTCCTCGGCGACGTCAGGGGCGCCTACTCCCTGCTACTCATCACCCGGGAAGGTCTGATCGCGGCCCGGGACCCTCACGGCTTCAGGCCGCTGATTCTGGGGGAACTCGACGGACAGCCCTGCTTCGCGTCCGAAACGTGCGCTTTCGACCTGCTGGAGGCTCGACCGCTCCGTGAACTGGACCGCGGCGAAGTCGTTCTGGCCCGGGGCGATCAGATCGAGAGCTACCGCTTGCCGCCGGTCGCGAGGGCCTCCCGCTGCGTCTTCGAGCACGTGTACTTCTCGCGTCCGGACAGTGAGGTGTTCTCCGATACCGTGGCGCAATCCCGGCTGGAGATGGGGGCTCGGCTGGCCCGGGAAGCCCCGGTGGAGGCGGACGTGGTCGTACCCGTCCCCGACAGCGGCCTGTACGGCGCGCTTGGGTTCAGCCGGGCGGCGAACACCCCGATCGAACTCGGCCTGATCCGGAATCACTACATCGGCCGAACCTTCATCGAGCCGCAGCAGTCGATCCGGCACTTCGGCGTCAAGGTGAAGCTGAACCCGGTTCGGGAGTTGATCGCCGGCAAGCGGATCGTGCTGGTGGATGACTCCATCGTCCGGGGCACGACGTCGCGGAAGATCGTGAACATGGTTCGCGAAGCTGGCGCCACCGAGGTTCATGTCCGGATCACGTCGCCGCCGACGGCGTTCTCCTGCGTCTACGGCATCGACACGCCGACACGCGCTGAACTCATCGCGTCCGACCATTCGCTGGAGGAGATTCGCCGCTTCATCCGGGCCGACAGCCTGGCCTACCTCTCCCTCGAGGGAGTGCTCGGAAGCGTCTCGGGCAGCCCCGACTCCTACTGCACGGCGTGCTGGAGCGGCGACTACCCCGTTCCGGCCGAGAGCCACGGCGAGCCGCAGGCGGAGCTCTTCCCGCTTCGACTCGAGACCGCCGGCTCTGGCGCATGACGGGGGCCGACGCCTACCGGGAGGCCGGAGTCGACCTGGAGGCCCAGGACCGGGCTTTGGCTGGCATCGGCGACCTCGTGAAGTCGACGTTCACGGAGAACGTCCTGAGCGGCCTGGGAGCTTTCGGCGGTCTCTTCGCCCTGCCGGCATCGGTACGGGATCCCGTCCTGGTCGCTTCGGCCGACGGCGTCGGCACGAAACTCAGCGTGGCCCGGATGGCCGGCGACTTCAGCACCGTCGGCGGTGATCTCGTCAACCACTGCGTCAACGACATCCTGGTGCAGGGCGCGACGCCGCTCCTCTTTCTCGACTACGTCGGCGCCGGGAAGCTCGATGGCCCGGCCATGAGGGAACTCGTCGGGAGTGTCGCCCGCGCCTGCATCGCGAACCGCTGCGCGTTGCTGGGGGGAGAAACCGCGGAGATGCCCGGTTTCTACCAGCCCGGCGACTATGAGTTGGTGGGCTTCGTTGTCGGAGTCGTGGAGCGCGACCGGATCCTGGACGGCTCGGCCGTACGCTCCGGCGATGCGTTGATCGGCCTGGCGTCGGCGGGTCTCCACACGAACGGCTTCTCGCTTGCCCGTCGCGCCTTCTTCGACCTGGCCGGTTTCGACCTGGCTTCGCGGTTGCCGGGATCCGAACGGACGGTGCGCGACGCGCTGCTGGCTCCCCACCTTTCCTACCTGAGTGTGCTGGAACCGCTGCTGGGCGATCCGCGCCTTCATGCGCTCGCGCACATCACCGGCGGCGGGCTCACGGACAACCTTCCCCGCGTCCTGCCGCAAGGACTGGGTGCGGTCATCGAAACGGACCGCTGGGACGTGCCGGGGGATTTCCTGGCGATCCAGCGCCTGGCGGGCGTTGGCACCGCGGAGATGTACCGCGTGTTCAACATGGGTGTCGGGATGGTCCTCGTCGTGGATCCGGCCGGCGTGGGGAGCCTGGTTCGGGAACTGGAGGCCGCGGGAGGCCGGGCCTTCGTTCTGGGTTCGGTGCGACCGGGCGAGGGAGTGTCCTACGTGGGGGAGATGGAGTCGGCGTGACGGGCCGGACGACTCCCATCGCCGTCCTGATCTCCGGTCGCGGGAGCAACTTCGAGGCGCTCTATCGGGCTACCCGGGAAGGGCGGTTGCCCGGGCGCATCGTGCTGGTCCTGAGCAACGTCGCCACGGCGGCGGGCATCGAGCATGCCCGCTCCCTGGGTCTGCACACGGCTGTCGTTCCGAGCCGCGGCGCGGGATCGCGGGCGGCCCATGAAGCTCGA
>CBDCRA010000004.1:0-1130000 GCA_965220845.1 Candidatus Multivorans sp. | reverse complement strand
CCTTGTCGGGTAAGTTCCGACCTGCACGAATGGCGTAACGATCTGGGCACTGTCTCCACAGGGGGCTCAGCGAATCTGTAGTACCGGTGAAGATGCCGGTTACCCGCATGAAGACGGAAAGACCCTGTGAACCTTTACTGCACCTTGGCAGTGATCCCTGATGCGTTATGTGTAGGATAGGTGGGAGGCTTTGAAGCCGGGACGCCAGTTTCGGTGGAGTCAATGGTGAAATACCACCCTTAGCGTATTGGAGATCTAACCTGGGCCCGTAATCCGGGTCGGGGACACTGTCAGGCGGGTAGTTTGACTGGGGCGGTCGCCTCCTAAAGAGTAACGGAGGCGCTCGAAGGTTCCCTCAGGCTGATTGGAAACCAGCCGCAGAGCGCAAAGGCAGAAGGGAGCTTGACTGCGAGACCTACAAGTCGAGCAGGTACGAAAGTAGGACTTAGTGATCCGGTGGTTCCGTATGGAAGGGCCATCGCTCAACGGATAAAAGGTACTCCGGGGATAACAGGCTTATCGCCGCCAAGAGTTCATATCGACGCGGCGGTTTGGCACCTCGATGTCGGCTCATCACATCCTGGGGCTGAAGCAGGTCCCAAGGGTTCGGCTGTTCGCCGATTAAAGTGGTACGTGAGCTGGGTTTAGAACGTCGCGAGACAGTTCGGTCCCTATCTCATGTGGGCGTAGGATACTTGAGAGGAGCTGTCCCTAGTACGAGAGGACCGGGACGGACGAACCTCTGGTGCACCAGTTGTCGCGCCAGCGGCACAGCTGGGTAGCTATGTTCGGTTAGGATAACCGCTGAAAGCATCTAAGCGGGAAGCCAGCCTCGAGATGAGGTATCCCTGAAGACCCCTGGCAGATTACCAGGTTGATAGGCGGGGCGTGTAAGCGCTGCGAGGCGTTTAGCTAACCCGTACTAATCGGTCGTTCGGCTTGACCATTTTCAAGATTGCTGCACTCGGGACTTGGGCGCTTAGGTTGGTCGTGGCAGCTAGCCGCGACGGAAGCCCTTCAGGGATTCGATTCGGTTGCCGGGCGCTACCGTGCAGGTGGCGTCCGGTGGATCCGGCGATTTCCGGTGACTGTAGCGCGGGGGAAACACCCGTTCCCATTCCGAACACGGCAGTTAAGCCCCGCAGCGCCGATGGTACTGCACCGGCGACGGTGTGGGAGAGTAGGTCGTCGCCGGGATCCTCTCAGGCCCTCGGTGGGTTCGTCCCGCCGAGGGCCTTTTTCGTTGGGCCAGCCGGCGGACGCTAGGGGTAGTAGCCGCTCATCGTCTTGGCCTGGGCGCCGGGCTGGCGAACGTCCACCTCGATGCGGCGGAAGCCGTCGTCGGGTCGGGTGTTGCTGGACTGGTAGGCGAGCATGTACTGGGAGCGGAGCTCCCGCTGCACGTTGGCGTAGATCTCGTCGAGGAGTTCCGGGTCGCGAACGAAGTAGCTTTGCCCGCCCGTCTGCGCGCTGAGCCTGTCCAGCCGGCGTCTGGCGCCGGGTTCGTCGATGCCGAGGCCGATGGCGTACACGGTGACGCCGGCACGGCGGGCGTACTCGAGAGTTTCTTCGAAGGAGAAGCGGGAAACTTCGTCCTTCCCGTCCGTCAGGAGCAGGATCGCGCGCTGGCCGGTGACGCCCGCGAGGTGATAGAGGCTGAAGATCAGGCTGTCGTAGAGGGCAGTCTGCCCCTCGGCGGTCAGGCCGGCGAGCCCGCTACCGAGTTCCCGCAGGTCGTTGGTCAGGCGGACAGCCAGTTGAGGAAACCGGTTGAAGGTGATGACGGCGGCCCGGTCTCGCGGACTCACGGCCTGCTCGAAGAACCTCAGGGCCGCGCGCCGCGTGATGTCGAGGGAGGCGCGCATGGAAGCGGAGTTGTCGATCAGGACGCCCACATGGATGGGGAGGTCGACGACCCGCTCGAATCGGCTCACGCGCTGCTCCCGGCCGTCCTCGAGGACGTTGAAGTCGGTGAGCTCGAGGTTCTCGAGCGGCCGGCCGCGACGATCCGTTACCGAGACGAACAGCTCCACGAACTGGACTTCGACGCGTTCGATGTCTCCGGGCGAGTTGATGAAGACGAGATCCTCCGCCGTGTTGCCGTCGCGAAGATGGGCCACGGCGCGCACGTACGACACGCCGGCGGACGGTAGAAGCTGGATCGGCTGGATGAAAGGCTCCTGGTAGAGGGTCGAGGACAGGTTCTCGTTCAGGTAGAACTCGAGCCGATCCAGCGTCGTTCCTTCCGGAACCTCGACCTCTGCCCGCGCACGAAGGCTGGAGACGTAGCTCGCGCCGCGCCGGGGCTCGATCAGCCGGACCGTGAAGCTATGGTCGCCGGCGTTGATCGCCAGCTCGTCCCAGGCCAGCACCTCACCGTCCTCGCCGACGCCTTCGACCCGCAGGGTACGGGGCCGGGGAAAGGCGCCGAGGTCGAGCTCAACGCTGTAGGGCGCGTGCGCCTTCCTGAGCACCGCCGTTTCGTCGAGGAGAAAGGAGACGGCCGACACTCCCTCGCCCTCGACAACCGCGTCGAAGCGAACGAGGCCGGAGAGGATCTCGCCCGCGGGCGTCAGCAACCGGATGTCGACGGACTCGGTACCCACGCTTCGGGCCGCCTCGGCCAGCAGCCGTTCGCCCTCGGGTGCGAGCCCGGGCAGCGGCGCCAGGTCGGAGAGCCTGGGGACGCTGACGTCCTGCTCGCCGCGGAAGAACCGCCCGCCGTTGACGTCCTCGATCCGCAGGATCAACCGGTAGTCGCCGGGCCGCAGATAGCGCTGAAACGGCAGGAGCAGGGGCCCGCCCGCCGCGCCCTGTTCACCGGCGGGGGCGGGGAAGCCGAACTTGTAGCGGAACGACTCGAACAGTTCGCGCTCCCTGATGACCTCGCCAACCAGGACGAAGTCGCGGGACCTGTAGCCGGCGAACTCGCCGACGGCTATTGCGGCCGGATCGATGCGAACCCGTCCCTGGACGACCGTACGGCTCTGAAACCGGCCGAGGAAGTCGTAGTCGGTGTCGGCAGTGAAGAGGGGCGCGCCGGCGGGCACGTCGGTGCTGGCCGCTGCGAACGCGGCCACCCACTCTTCGTTGCGTGGCCTCGGCTTCGCCAGCACGCGCGCGAGTTGGCTCCCGTACTCGCGTCCCAGGCTGCGCATCTGGTCGATGACGTCCTCGAGCAGGTGGCCGTTGATGCATGCCTTCGCCCCTTCAACCACGCCCCGGATGTCGCCGCGTCCCGGCGCCCAGACGCGAGCTTCCCCGAGGCCTCGTGCCCGAACGAAGAGCAACAGGAAGTTGAACCGGACCCGGTCGCTTCCCTGGTACACCCAGACCTCGGCCGGTATGCGTGTCGTCGTGCACCGGACCTGGACGATGCGGTGCGGCTCGCCGTGAATCAGCAGAACCTGGGAGCGCGCGTCCGTCAGGCCCCCATAGTTCCTGCGGGCGTAGGCTGCCCGCTCCTCCCAGCGCTCGCGCATCTCGTTGCGTCCGGTCTTGGGCACCGGGTCACGGACCTGCCAGAACTTCCGGATGAAGGCCTCTCGCTGGTACTCCCGCGTGAGCTGGAAGAAGAGGTCGCGTTCCTCGGCCGTCATGAGGACCGAAACCTCAGCCAGCCAGTCGGCGTGGCGCTTGCTCAGCCGGTCGGCAGCCGGGGAAGACGAGGCTGCAGGTTCGCCGTTCGCTTCCGTCCCGCCTTCCTGCGCGCCGGCAGCGGTGGCGGCCCACAGGCTGGAGAGTCCCACCAGCATCGCCACCGCGGCAAGACCGGCCCGGCAGCTCGGAGGCCATGCTGCCGCGGATCGGCTCACGGTCAGGGAGCGTACCAGTCGGTACGGCCATGAAGGCGGGAGCTGAGCCAAGCGTAATCCAATCCTGAAGTGAGCCTGAACGGGCGGGTGGTTGGAGAGTGATCCGGGGCGGTTCGGGGAGGTTTCTGGAGCGGCAGACGTAGCGCCAGCGGAGTCTGCCGCCCAAGGTGAGGCGCGGTGTCCGGCCGGCGGTGGCCGGCGGGCACGCGAGCGGTTGGGGTTGGGTGTTTCATCGAGGTCAGGCGCTTCGGCGCCGTTGCGGTTCGGACTTCCGCTGGATGAGGTCGAAGAGTTTGGCGCGGGCCTGGTTGAGAGCAAGCGCCGCATCGAGATCGCTGGTGGTCAGGGCCCGTTCTTCGAGGTCGGCGATGGCGACGCCGGGTTTCAGGTGCTGCTCGACGTCGGGCAGGGACTTGAGCTTCTCGAACGGGGTCATGGTGTCCTTGTAGCGGTAGCGCTTTCTCGTCTTCCCCTTCTTGTCGACCACCTCGGTGGGAAACAGGCACGGCCGGTGGAAGTTCAGGTAGGGCGTGAGGAAGTCGCGGCAGAAGACGTTGACCTCGGCCGCGAAGGGCTTCGGGATGTGGCCGTCGCCGAAGTGACGCCGGATCACGTTGCCGTTCTTGGATTCGACCAGAGCGTTGTCGTTGCTGCGTCGCGGCCGGGACTTGGTGAACTCCGGGACCCGGAGCCTGTTCAGCATCTCGGCCACGCGGTGGTTGATGTACTCCGAGCCGTTGTCGGCGTGGAAGCCCGACACCTTGAAGGGGCAGGACTCGATCAACTCTTCGAGCACCTGGAGCAGACGGCTCTCCGAGATCGCCCGCACCGTGCCGACATGCTCCCACTGTGTCACCTCGTCCACCAGATTGATGTGGAACACGCCCTTCTCGCCGTCTTTCTCCCCCTGATCCACCGTGTCGACGCGAACAAAGCCCGGACGCCCCCTGGGCTGGGGCTTGCGGCGTTCGGCGATCTGAACCTTCCGAGCACTGGTCTTCCGGTAGGTCGTGCGGCGTCGCCTGTAGGTCGTCGAGTTGCGGAGGTTGTAGAAGTGCCCGTTCGAGATGCTCGCCAGGCGCTCGAAGCGCTCGTCGCCGTAATCCTCGAACATCCGACGCATCACCGCCCGCGTCGCGTGCCCGCACATCTGGCCCAGCGCCGCATCGACCTCGGCCAGCAAGCCGATGTCGGCCTTGGTGAAGCGACGCGCGAACGCGTTCCCCGGCGGACCTCGACGGTCCACGATCCGGCCCGTCTCCCGGTACTGGCGGATCAGACGGGCGACCTGGGCTCTGGACAATCCCGTGACCTTGGCCAGGTACGACCTGACCGTGCCCTTGTCCCGGCGGCCGAGCGAGGCGTAGCGGAACCGCACCAGCGTAACCCGGCAGAACTCGTAGGCCGACGTCCGGTCCGTATGCCGAAAGCCCGCCTCCCCGCCTGAAGAGACGAACTCCCGGATCTGATCCAGGCTCTGAAGACGGTGGGTCTGTAGCGACACGATCATCCTCCGATGATCTCCCGCTGAACGGCTTCAGGCTCATCTTCCAGTGGATTCCCACGTCTCCTTCAGGCTCATCTTCCAGTGGACAGCTCTGAGCCCGGCGCGGCCGGCGGCCGGTTGCTATACTCGCGTGCCCTGTTTCACTGAACTGGCGCCGGTCGTCGGCGCCGTGTTTCCTTGTCGATTCCCAGCATCGCGGAGGGATTCCCGCCCATGTCGAAGAAGCTCGTTTCCGGCCGTTCAATGTCCCGTCTCATCCTGGTCCTGGCGATGGCCTTTCTGGTGGCGCCCGTTGCCGCACAGTTGCCGCCCGACGCGGTCGACCTGGCCAAGGTGAAGATCCCGGAGGCTCTCAAGTCGACGGACCTCTGTCCGGTCAAGTTCGTGCCGTCCATAGCCGATGGCGAGACCTGGAATCATGGCGGTGTCGAGTACCGGGGCAGCGAGCCCGGCGTCGCCGCGGCGTTCGCGGGCGATCCCGATTCGTATGCCGCCAAGGCCGCCGAGGAGCGCTACGTGGAGAACTTCATGCTCGCGATGAGCACGATCTGGTGTCCGATCACCGACGAGGTCACGCCCGGCGGCCGAAAGCAGGTCGACGGCCTTGGTTACACCTGGGAAAGCTGCTGCTCCTTCTGCGACGAAGAGATGGCGCCCGAGAACTTCGACGAGGCGCTGGAGCGTCTTCGTGAGCGCGCCGTCGAATCGTTCGAGCTGACGGGCGGCATCTACACCGAGGGTGCGAGCAGCCCGGTCGAAGGCGCGATCAGGGACGACGTCTAGGGTCCCTTGCCCCGCATAACGCGCGTCTACACGCGGACCGGCGACGATGGAACGACCGGTCTGGGCGTTCGCGTCCGGGTTCGCAAGGACGACGCCCGCGTCGAAGCCTACGGCACGGTCGACGAGTTGAACTCGGCTTTGGGTGTCGTGGTGGCTTCCGGTCCCTCGGCTCCCGTTGCCGACAGCCTCCGCCGGGTTCAGCAGGAGCTGTTCCATCTCGGTTCCGACCTGTGCGTTCCTCCGGACGATGAAGCTCCTTCCGTGCCGCGCATCGAGCAGCGCCACGTCGAGGCCCTGGAGAAGACGATCGACCAGTTGCAGGAAGAGCTCGAGCCGCTCGCGAACTTCGTGCTGCCCGGTGGCTGCGCCGCGGCGGCCGCACTGCACCTGGCCAGGACCATCTGCCGCCGGGCGGAGCGGCGGCTGGTAACGCTCGCCGCCGCCGAGCCGGTCGGCGCGCCGGCCCTGACCTACGTCAACCGGCTATCCGACGCGCTGTTCGTCATGGCTCGCTACGAGAACGTGGTTAGCGGCGAGTCGGACGTGCTCTGGGACTCGAGGGCGTAGGGCCCGGCATGCGCCTGCCCATGCGTCTTCTCGACGTGGCGGTCATCGGCCTGGTCTTCCCGGTGGCCTCCGTTCTTGGCTTCCTGGCCGGCCAGACGGTCGGAGGCTGGTTCGACGCGCCGAAGACCGGGGCGATGATCGGCTTCCTGTTCGGCGTCGCGGCGGGCTTCTACAACGCCTATCAGACAATCCAGCGAGTCAGCGCGGACGAGGAAGAAGATGGCTTCGGCGGCTCGTGAAGTCGCCCGTCTGCTCGGCTTCCGGGGGCCTTCGGGAACGGCCGATCAGTTAGCAGCGATGTCGAAGCGGGTTCTTCGCTGGTCGCTGCTGCTGACGGCCCTGGGAGGTGTGGCAGCGCTGGCCTGGAGCCCGGGCGCCGCAGTTGCCTTGACAGCCGCAGGGCTCGTCAGTAGTTTCAGCTTCCGCGGCCTGGAGATGCAGGTTCGCGCGTTGGAGCCGAACGTCGACGGGCGTGCTGGCGCCAGGAACACTCTGGTCACCGTTCTCCGCTATTCGTTGTTGAGCGCTTTCATCGTTGCGGCCCTGCTTGTGGGGTCAAGGGAGTTCATCGCGCTAATCCTGGGATTCTCGGTCGTGCCTCTGGCACTGGTGGTTTCGGAGCTGGCGCGTCGTATCGGTACGGCTCGCTAGTCCGCGGATCGACCCGGCCCCGACCTGCACGCCGACTGACTCCGCGTAGCCGTACACACGCCCGACTCACCCGTTCGAGCAACGGTCACCATCCCTCCACGTCCGAAGTCCCCCACCTGTCATGGCTGCCGGCGAACACTCCATCCTCTACGAGCCCGTGAACGCGGTCTGGAGGACAGGTGTCGGTCTGGCGGGCGCCGAGGAGAGCCTGCCCCACGAGGTGCCGGATCACGTCGTCATGGCACTGTTCGTCTTCGGCGTGGTGACGACGTTGGGGGTGGTCGTGTCGAGGGGGCTGAATCGGGACGATCCGGGCAAGGTGCAGCAGCTCGTCGAGATTGTCCTCCAGTGGATGCGGAACCTCCTCGAGGAGACGATCGGCGAGGGCGGCTCGCGGCATCTGCCCCTGATCGCCTCGTTCGCGTTCTTCATCTTCATCAGCAACCTGTCGGGGTCCGTCTTCTTCCTGCTACCCCCGACCCAGAACGTGAACGTCACGTTCGCGCTCTCGATTACTGCATGGGTGCTGTACCACCTGTTCGGCCTGCGCCGGCACGGCCTGCGCTACTTCGGGCACTTCGTCGGCCCGGTCCTCTGGCTTGCCCCGCTGTTCATCCCGCTCGAGATCATCAGTCACGCAGCTCGCGTGCTCTCGCTCGGCATGCGGCTGTTCGGGAACGTCTTCGGCGAACACCTCGCCGCGGCCGCTATCTTCAGCCTGGTTCCCCTTGCGCTGCCGTTGCCGATCATGGCGCTCGGCCTCCTGGCCGCGACCCTGCAGACCTTCATCTTCATCATGTTGACCACCGTTTACATCGCCGAGGCTGAGGCGTCGGCACACTGAAAGGGACTCTCAGGAAATGAAGAAGTCAAAGCTCGTCCTTCTCGTGGCCCTGCTGCTCACCCTGTTTGCCGCTCCGGCCCTGGCTCAGGACGGCGAAGAAGGCGGCGGCGGCGCCAATCTCGGCCTGCTCGGCGCCGCCGTGGGAATCGGTATCGCCGCGGCCGGCGGCGCGATCGGTCAGGGCCGCGCGACCGGTGAGGCCTGCGCGGGACTGGCGCGGAATCCGGGCGCGGGCGGCCGCATCCAGATCATGCTCCTGATCGGCCTGGCCTTCATGGAGTCGGTCGTCATCTACGCCCTGGTCATCGCGCTCCGCGGCGCCGGTTTCGTCTAGGAGAACCGGCGAGGGCTTGGCGGCGCCGGGGAACCTGCGCCGCTGAAGCCTCCCGAGAGGGAGGCCTTCTGGCCGGCCTGCACGTCCCTTTGTGGCGTGCGCCGGCCATATTGGCGTCTTGCCGGGCTTCCATGCGCGTGCCGGCGCTTGCCCTCGGTGGCGGCGTCGGGCCGGAAACGGTGCTCTGACAACAAGATGGCGGCTTGACCGCCGTGCCTTTGGGACTTGGCACCGAATGTGCTGACCCCTTCCCCTACAAGGCGTCGCGGCCCCATTGCCGCGGCGGGGGAGGCAAACCACATGAGCGCCATAGCCGATCACAACGGCGGCTGGAACTTCGAGGCCGAGGTGCTGCCCTTCATGGACAGTCTCTACAGCACGGCCTATCGGATGTCCCGCAACCGCCAGGACGCCGAGGATCTCCTGCAGGAGACCTACCTGCGGGCGTACAAGTACTACGACAAGTTCCAGGAGGGGACGAACTTCAAGGCCTGGTTGTTCAAGATCCTCAAGAACACGTTCATCAACCGCTACCGGAAGCGCCAGCGCCAGCCGCTGAAGAACTCCTTCGACGAGATCGAGGGCTCCTTCGAGTTGAAGCTCCTCGAGTCGCCGCTGACGGCGCGCGGCGCGACGCCGGAGGAAGAGCTGATGGTGGACGCGCTCGACCAGGATGTTCAGCAGGCCCTCGAGGCGCTGCCCGAGGACTACCGAACGGCGGTCGAGCTGGCCGACCTGCAGGGACTGTCCTACCGGGAGATCGCGGATCAGCTAGGTATTCCCCTGGGCACCGTGATGAGCCGGCTCTACAGGGGCAGGCGCAAGCTGGAGGCCGTCCTCCTGCAGTACGCCCGGGAGCACGGCTACATCCGCTCTCGAGAGCCCAGAAAGATGCGATCGAGGCAGCAGGACGCGGCCTGAGCATGGCAGAATAGGGCTTCCGGGCATCGCCCGGCAGGTTCTAACTCGTGCGTACTGAACAACTTGGGCGTTGGACCGCAGGTGTCCTGAGCGTCGCTCTCGCGATTTCCCTGGGCTGGCTCGCGATCCGCCCCGCGGCTACGTCCATTGAAGTGAGCGCTGCGTCAGGCAGCGTGACCGACGACGACCTCGCCTTCGCGCTCGACCCGGAAGCACTGGATCAGGTGCCCTTCCCGCTGGAGCACGTGATCCGGAGAGGCGACACTCTCGACGGGGTCCTGCGCCGGGCTGGCGTTCCGGAAGCGGAGCTCTTTCAGGCCAGCACGGCAGTCAGCGAGGTGCTGGACCCCCGCAAGTTGAGAGCCCGCGACTCCTTCTATTCGATGGTCCACCGCGATCAGGGGCTCGTTGGCATCAGGCTGCCGCGCCGGGGCCAGGGCGTCGTCGTGGCCGAGCGGAACGGCGGCGACTGGACGAGTCGTTACCGGCCCTATCGACGCAGTCACATCCGGCGCCTGGTCAGCGGCGAACTGCGCGGAGCCCTGGAAACGTCGATTCGCCGGGCCGGCGGGCCAGCCAACCTGGCCGACAGCATGGCGAGGGTGCTGCAGTGGGACCTCGACTTCAATCGGGATCTGCGGATCGGCGACCGCTTCGAAATCCTCTTCGACGAGCTCCTCCTGGACGGCCAGGTCCAGGGCGTGGAGCAGGTCCATGCGCTCCGCTACCGGAACCGGGATCGCTGGTTGGAGGCATACCGCTTCTCCGAGGAGGGGAACGGTGACGGTGGTTCGAACCGCTACTACGACGCCGACGGTCAGCCGCTGCAGCGGCAGTTCCTTCGTTCGCCTCTGCCGTACTCGAGAGTCACGTCCCGGTTCTCGCTGAGTCGCTTCCACCCGATCCTGAAGCGTCGCATGCCGCACTACGGCGTCGACTACGGCGCGCCGGTTGGAACCCCGGTGCGGGCGACGGCGGACGGCACGGTCCTGTCGGCCGGTGTACGCGGCGGCGGCGGTCGGACGGTGCGGCTGCGCCACACGAACGGCTATCTGACGGCCTATCTGCACCTCTCCGGCTACGCCCAGGGCATCCGGTCCGGAGCGCGGGTGGATCAGGGGCAGGTCATCGGGTACGTGGGCTCCAGCGGTCTCTCGACCGGACCGCATCTCGACTATCGCGTGCAGCGCAATGGCCGCTGGATCAACCCGGCGAACCTTGTCAGCGAACCCGTGCCGCCGCTGGCCGACGCCTTGCTCCCGGCCTTCTTCGAACGCCGGGACGTCCTGCGCCATGAACTCCGCGGCGGCTCGGACGCCGCCGTCCGGCTGGGTCCCTAAGCCCTGACCTACTCGAGGGAGCGTGCCCGATCCCGGAGGATCGTGTAGGCCTCGGAGCGGGAGAGGCTGCGGCCGATCTGGAGTGTGTGGGAGCTGCTCCAGCTCTCGTTCGCGGCCGGTTCGGCCGTTTCGACGTAGGTCAGCGTGTTCCCGTTCTCCCAGACGACGATCGCTCCGGTGCCGTTGGGCGAAACCAGGATCGTCGGTTCGCCTTCGCCGATTGTCGGTGCGATCCGCTCCGACTTCACTTGCAGGCGGGCAAGGTGCTGGACGTAGTCGTCGCCGACTTCCTGGGCGGCGGCGAGGAGGACGTGGCCGTCACTGCCCACAGCGCCTTCAAGGAGGTCGCCTTCCTGGGCTTTGGCGCCCACCAGGACGATGTGGACTCTGGCGGCACTCGAAACGCTTGTCAGACCACCGTCAGCGCAAAGGCTCGCGGCACGACGGACCAGGATTTCCTTGACGTCCGTGGCAATTGGGCTGAGGACCCGGCTGCGAATTCGGCGCCCGACGAGGACGATGTGGACCCGTGCGGCCTCCGCCACACTTGTGAGCGCGTTCGACTCGTTGCTCTCCAGCCTTTGGCAGAGATTGGACGACTCGAGATGGTCTGCAAGGCTGTCGGCGAGTTCGGAGAGTTCCGTCGCCGGAGTCGAGAGCTCCAACTGGACAAGCGCTCCGGTTGCGCTGTCGGCGAAACCGATGACCACAGCGTTCGGCTCGCTACCAGCGTCAACCGTGGGAGCGGAGAGCAGCTTCGCTGCCACCGCGCCGGTGAACGGCTCGTCAGCCAACGCCTGCGACACGTAGTCGTTCAGCCGGTGAACCCGACGCCACGTCGACGCGAGTTCGCCGTCGATCAGCACCACAGGCGCGTACATCACCTTCTCGCCGTCCGTCGTGTCTTCCGACCACACCACATGGAGAACGGTTCGCATGCTCGACTCGCCGGCGGTCGCTCCCGCCAGTTCAAAGCGGTCGTGAGTGACGGCAAGGCGTGGCGCTGACTTCTCGCTGTAGATGTTCCCGGAGACCTCTATCGTCTCGGACCACTCGCTGCCGTCGAAGGACGCGAGGTTGATCCGGGTCAACGTCGATGCGTTGCTGCTGGACCAAACGACGTACAGCTTCTCGGTGGCGCCATCGAAGAACAAGGAGGGTGTCCGGTCGCTGTCGGCTGATTCGCTACCGGGCACCAGGTAGTTCTCGACTGTTCCCGAGCCGCGGCGAGCCTCCAGCCGGAGAACCTCAGCACTGGCGGACGCCTCGTTGCCGTCCGGGAACAGGTCGCTGTAGGTGCCGATGGCCACCTGGTAGACATCGCCGCTCGTTCCCAGCACTGGCGCACTGTCAGTGGCGTAGATGGCACCGCTGCCGAGCAGCAGGGTCAACGCTGCGAAGACAGCCGCGCGGACGGGCTGGACTTCGGTCAGGAACCTGATGAACACGCCGCTCATCACGCCCTCAGGTTCACGACTTGACGGAAATCAACAGACATGAGCAGGTCGGCCAGACCGGCCTGATCCGGATAGAAACGCTGCTCGACTTCCCCGAAACAGTGGCGTGCGGCTTTCGTGTCCGCTTCGAGCAGCGCCACATAGCCAAGGAGATAGAGCGAGTTCTTGATCGTCGCCGGATCGTCGTAGCGCTCGGCCAGTTCAAGGGCGCGCTGGCCGTGTCGTCGCGCGGAAACCGGCCGTTTCAACTCCAGATGGGCGAAGCACAGGTCAAGATGCGGCAACATGCTGTGCTGCACCGCACCCTCGCGCCGGAAGGTGCGGATGCTCCGATAGATCAGGCGAAGGCCCTCCCGCATTCGGTTGCGCCGCACCCCTCGACTTCCGATTGCACTGACCACCAGGCAGTAACCCAGGTTCGTTTCGGCGGCCACCTTCCAGGTGGCGGGGACGTTCTTCGCGTGGCTGAGCGCCGTCCGGTAGCACGCCGCCGCGTCAGTTTCTCGTCCCTCGGCGACCAGGAGGTTTCCGAGGAGGTTCTGCGCCAGACTCGGGAGCCCGCCGCGCTCGACATACTCCGCACGATCACGGAACAGCCGGGCGTAGAACAGCGCCTTCTTGATCTGGCCCTCCAACTCATGCGCACGGGCCAGTGTGTAGGCTGCCAGGCAGCAGTTGTGGTCGACCGGGCTGCCAAGCAGGATCCGGCGGAGTTCCGGCATCACCTCGGCGCCATTGCCGAGTTCCGTCTCCGCAGCGCCCCAGCCGCAAAGGGCCTCGTCGGCGAGATCGGTCTCTCCGGCTCCGGTCGCTACCTCGACGGCTCGCCGGTAAACGGTGGCCGCTTCGCGGTATGAACCCCTGGCAACGAAGTCTCGAGCGCGATCCCTCAGCGTCTCGAAGTCGCCCGTCGTGTCTACCGTGTCCACGACGCACACCTCCGGCTCGGGCGCGGAAACGCGCTCCGGGACAAACGCCGGTTCAGGCGACGAACGGAAGGGAACAACCGTCGCGGTCATTAGGACGCCGATTCTACACGAAGGTCGCGGCCTTGAGGATTCCGGCGACTCGGAAGACCCGAGCCGTCCGAACGGAACTCGTGACGAGCCGATCCTACACGTCCAGGCCGACCTGGCGCATCAGGTCCAGCGCGTTGCTGCGGGTGACGGTGCCCTCACGAAGCCGGTAGTCGAAGTGGATCCTGCCGTTCTCCAGCCGGTCCTGGAAGTGGACGTTGCGGAGCCGGGACGAGGTCGAGTCGCCGGCGATCCGGGCCAGGGCCAGATCGTGCGTGGTCACGAGACCGATCGCGCCACGGTCGAGCAGGCCGCGAACCAGGGCCTCGGCGCCGACCCTGCGGTCGTGGGAGTTCGTGCCGTGGAGGATCTCGTCGAGCAGGAACAGCACCGGCACCTGCTGTTCGGTCAGGTCGAGCACGGACTTGAGCTTCGTGATCTCGGCGTAGAACCTGGACTGGCCTTCGGCGAGCGAGTCGTGGAGCTGGATGGACGATCCGATGGCCAGCGGCGAGAGGACCAGTGACCGGGCCCGCAGCGGCGCACCGGCGAGCGCCAGGACGACGTTCGTGCCGACCGTCCTGAGCAGCGTGCTCTTGCCGGACATGTTGGAGCCGCTGACGATCAGGCACTGGGCCGGCGTTGTGCCTTGCGCCTCTGCTTGCACGTCGTCCCGGTCGGCCTCCCGG
Source organism: Candidatus Multivorans sp. (assembly GCA_965220845.1). GTDB lineage: Bacteria > Acidobacteriota > Thermoanaerobaculia > Multivoradales > Multivoraceae > Multivorans. Next base: position 1,116,076 of record CBDCRA010000004.1, on the reverse strand, counting down.
AGCGGGCCGGCAAGGAACACGTCGTTCGCCACGCACTCCTGGGCCGGCAGCAGCGGATGCCCGAGTTCGCGGCCGTCGAGCAGGGGACGTTGATTCGCCGATGGCTCCACCAGCGTCGGGTACGTTCGGTCCGGGTTCTCGAACGCATGGGAGGCGAGGCTGGCCAGAGCTTCGACTTCGGCCAGTGCCCGGAGCCAGACCGCGACCCGGTCTCCGTGCCGGCGACGCCAGGAGTCGATGGAGTAGGCGACCTGGGGCGTCCAGAGCAGCAGCAGTCCGAAGGGAACGAAGAAGGCGTTGCGCATCGAGTCGAGCAGGTCGACGAGGCGCTGCAGTTTCCTGGCGCTCCGGGAGGCGGTGACGCCGTCGTCGCCCCGCAACCGCCTGGCCAGTTCGACCAGGCGCGTGCTCTCGAACGGCTCGCCCTCGATGACTTCCAGTAGAGATGCCACCAGGTTCAGGTCGCGGCTTGCCCGCCTGACGCCGGCCGTGGCCGCCCGGAAACGCTGACGCCAGGCGAGGCTCCACAGGATCTGCAGCACGGCCAGGCCAAGGAAGGTCGATGGCCCCCAACTCCAGGCCAACCAACCCGTGACCGCGAGGACATTGGCGGCGGCGACGGCAACCAGCAGGGCGCGCACGAGGAACTCCCGGCCGCCGGCGCCGGGAAGCGTGGCGCGCCCGTCGCCCTCCGTCCAGGCGCCCTCCGCCCAGTACACCAGCGCCTCGGGATCGAGGTCGGTGCGCGCGATGCGACCCGAGACGGCGAGACGCTCGCGGAAGTCCAGGCCGGGCGCCAGCTCGCGGACGGCCTCCTGCCGCCGCCGCACGACATCCGCCGGCGCGGCCCGGAGCAACCACGACGCCAGAAGTTCCTCTCCGCCGCGGGTGCGGGCCCGGCTCAACAGCCGAAACAGCGAGTCGGGGCCGAACAGGTCGAGGTCCGCGGCGTACACGTGCCCGGCGTGGTCTTCGGCAAAGCGTGTTCCGGGCCGTCCGCCGGCGCGCCAGTCGCCGTCGAGGCGGTCGAGCATGAACCGGTAGAAGGCTCGTGCCCGCTTCAGCCGTTCGCCCCGCTGCAGCACCCGCTCGTGGAGAACGACGAGGACCAGAAAGAGCAGGGCCGGAACTGCCGCCCAGAGCAGGGGGAAGAGCCTCGCCTGGACCGACAGCCAGACCAGCACGGCCGCCGCCAGAACGGCGGCCAGCCGCGACCACGACACCGTCTTCTCGATGCGCCGCGTTCGCCGCAGTTCTCCGTCGCGCTGCGCCGCGCGCGGCTCGCAGATCGAACGCGGATCGCTCACTGTGCTGCCGGCGTCAGGTCAGCGCCGGATAGACGATCGACTTGAGCTGACCCCGGAAGTTGAACGTGCCCGACATCCAGAACTGGACCATGAAGATGACGATCAGGTCCTCCTTCGGGTCGATCCAGAAGGCCGTGCTGGCAGCGCCGCCCCAGCCGTACTCGCCGACCGAGCCGATCGCCTGGGCGACCGCGAGGTCCAGCGTGACGGAGACGCCGAGACCGAAGCCGACACCCTCGTAGGTCGTCTCGCTGAAGGAGCCGACCGCCAGGTCGGTCAGGTCGCTGCCGTCCGGGAGGTGGTTCATCGTCATGAGTTCCACCGACTTGCGACCGAGGATGCGGGCGCCGTCGAAGGTCCCGCCGTTCAGCATCATCTGGCAGAAGCGGTAGTAGTCGTGCATCGTCGACACGAGTCCGCCGCCACCCGAGAAGAAGCTGACTTCGCCGGTGTAGTGGCTGGTCCGGGGATCGTCGAGCAGAACCAGCTTCTTGTTCCGGTCCCGCCCGTAGTTGGCGGCGAAGCGGTCGACCTTGGCCGCGGGCACCGTGAAGCCGGTGTCGACCATGCCCAGGGGCCCGGTGATGTGCTCCTGCAGGTACTCGTCGAACGGCTGGCCGGAGAAGACCTCGACCAGGTAGGCGAGCACGTCGGTGGCGACCGAGTAGTTCCAGGCGTCGCCGGGCGAGAACTCGAGGGGCAGCTCCGCGAGTTGCTCGATCATCTGGCGCAGGCTGCCGCCGGACGGCGGTCCGCCGATGCCGAGCTCGCGGTACGCGGCGTCGACGTTCGTGCGTTCCATGAAACCGTAGGTCAGCCCCGACTGGTGCGTGAACAGGTCGCGGACCGTCATCGGCCGATCGACCGGCCGGGTGAGGAAGTTCGGGTGGTTCCCGCTCTCGAAGACTCTCAGATCGCGCCACTCGGGGATGAACTTCTGGACCGGGTCGTCCAGCTGGAAGTGCCCCTGCTCGTAGAGCTGCATCAGGGCGACCGAGGTGATCGGTTTGGTCATCGAGTAGATGCGGAAGATCGTGTCGGTCCGCATGACGCGGTTCCGCTCACGGTCCATCAGCCCCTGCGCCGAGAGCCAGGCCGGCTTGCCGCCGCGGGCGACGAGCGTGAGGCAGCCCGCGATCTTCTCCGGCTCCAGGTAGCGGCGCCGCAGATGATCGTCGATGCGCGCCAGTTGCGCGGCGTTCAGGCCGACCTCTTCGGGGCGGGCGAGGTCGAGTTCGGGGGGCGCTGAAACCAGGACGGGTCGTGCCGGCATGGAGAATCCTCCGCTTCTGCAGGTCGGTGCACTATCTGCGGCGCGGCGATCTTTGCAGATCGCGAAACGGGCGGGGCGCATACAATCGCGCAGCCGTGGCCCAAGCCCAAACCCAGGAGCCTCTGGCCTCGACCTGTCTCGAGGTCAACGGCGTCACCCTTTCGTTCGGCGGGGTCCACGCTCTGGACGATGTCGCCCTGGACGTGCGCCACGGCGAGGTGTTCGCCATCATCGGGCCGAACGGCGCCGGCAAGACCTCGCTGCTGAACTCGATCAGCGGCCTCTACCGGCCCCAGCAGGGCTCGATCACCTACACGCCGGAGCCGGAGGCGGCGCCGGTCTCGCTCGTCGGCCGCGCGCCCCACAAGGTGGCCCAGGTCGGCATCGCCCGTTCGTTCCAGAACATCGAGCTCTTCCGCGGCATGACGGTGCTCGAGAACCTGATGCTGGGGCGGCACATCCACATGCGCGGGAACGTTCTCAGTTGCGGCGTCTACTGGGGTCCGCAGCGCCGCGAGGAGATCCGGCACCGGGCCGCGGTGGAGGACGTGATCGACTTCCTGGAGATCGAGAACCTGCGTCACCAGGCCGTCGGCACCCTCGCCTACGGCCTGCAGAAGCGGGTGGAGCTCGCCCGCGCGCTGGCGCTCGATCCCAAGCTCCTCCTGCTCGACGAGCCGATGGCGGGAATGAACGTGGAGGAGAAGGAGGACATGGCTCGCTTCGTCCTCGACGTGAACGAGGAATGGGGCGTGACGACTGTCCTGATCGAGCACGACATGGGAGTCGTCATGGACCTCTCGGACCGCGTGGCGGTGCTCGACTTCGGTCGTTCGATCGCCTGCGGCACGCCGGACGAAGTGGGCGCCGATCCGGCCGTCATTCACGCCTACCTGGGAGACGCCGAATGACCGCGCTGGCGGACCTGCCGCGGGACGCGGACACGATGCCCAAGCTGCTGCTCCGGAATGCCCGCGAGCGCGGCAGCGAAGCGGCGCTCCGGGAGAAGGAGTTCGGCATCTGGCAGAGCTTTACCTGGGCGCAGTACGCTGAGCGCGTCGGCAACTTCGCCCGCGGACTGGTCGAACTCGGACTCGAGCGGGATGACATCGTCGCCGTGTTGGGGGACAACCGGCCCGAGTGGCTGATCGCCCAGCTCGCGTCCCAGGCGGTCGGCGCCCGTTCCCTGGGCGTCTACCAGGACTCGGTGGCGAGCGAAGTGCAGTACCTGGTCGAGTTCGCGGGCGCCCGCTTCGTCATCGCCGAGGACCAGGAGCAGGTCGACAAGCTGCTCGAGGTCTGGGATCAGTTGAGCGGCGCCGGGGATCAGAACGGACAGGGGATCGCGAACGTCATCTACTACGACCCCCGCGGACTCGGCGCCTACCCGCACGACTTCCTGCTCAGCTTCGCCGAAGTGGAAAAGATCGGGCGGTCCGCCACGAACAGCACGGCGGACGACTTCGAACGCTGGGTCGAAGCCGGGACCGCGGATGACGTGGCCCTGCTGTCGACCACCTCCGGGACCACGGGCAAGCCGAAGCTGGCGATGCTCTCGCATCGCAACCTGCTGAGCATGGCCCACAGCTTTCAGAGCATCGATCCGATGCAGAGCGAAGACGAGTTCGTCTCCTTCCTGCCCCTTGCGTGGATCGGCGAGCAGATGATCGGCGCCGCCTGCGGCATGCTGGTCGGCTTCACCATGAACTTCCCGGAAGAGCCGGAGACGGTGCAGCACGACATCCGCGAGATCGGACCGCACATGATGTTCTCGCCGCCCCGCATCTGGGAGAACATGGTGTCCGACGTCCAGGTGCGGATCGAGGACTCCTCCTGGCTCAAGCGCAGGGTCTACAACTGGGCGCTGGGCGTCGGCTACCGGTCCGCCGACACTCTGCTCGAACACGGCCGCCTGCCCCGGTTTCTGGCGCTGCAGCGCTGGATCGCGAATGCCGTCTGCTTCTTCTGGCTGCGCGACAAGCTCGGCGTGCGGCGCATCCGGCGCGCCTACACGGGCGGCGCGGCGCTCGGCCCCGACATCTTCCGCTTCTTCCACGCCATCGGCGTGAACCTGAAGCAGATCTACGGCCAGACCGAGGTGTCCGGGATCTCGGTCGCGCACCGCGACGACGACATCAAGTTCCAGACGGTCGGCACGCCGGTGCCCGGCGCGGAGGTCAGGCTCGGCGAAGGCGGCGAGATCCTGACCAGGAGCCCGTCCGTCTTCCTCGGCTACTACAAGAACGACGAAGCGACCGAGGAGGCGCTCCGCGAGGGCTGGCTCTACTCCGGCGACGCCGGCTACATGGACGACGACGGGCACCTGATCGTCATCGACCGCAAGAAGGACGTGATGGAGCTGCACGACGGCACGCAGTTCTCGCCCCAGTTCATCGAGAACAAGCTGAAGTTCAGCCCCTACGTCAAGGAGGCGGTGGTGTTCGGCGGCGGCGAGTACCCGTTCGTCACTTCGCTGATCACGATCGACTTCGCGAACGCGGGCAAGTGGGCCGAGCGCCGGCAGATCCCCTACACGACGTTCACCGACCTCGCCCAGAAAGCGGAGATCTACGAGCTCGTGCTGGAACACACGGCCGGCATCAACGGCGACCTGCCGGAGTCGGCCCGCATCCAGAGGCTTCTGCTTCTGCACAAGGAGCTCGACGCGGATGACGAGGAGCTGACCCGTACCCGGAAGGTGCGGCGCCGGTTCATCGCCGATCGCTACCGCCTGCTCGTCAACGCGCTCTACGGCGGCGACGAGGCGGTCGAAATCGAGAACGAGATCACCTACCAGGACGGTTCGACCGCGGTCCTGCAGACCCGGCTGCGGATCGCCGCGCCCGCGAACGCGTAACGGAGGCCAGAGGATCCCGACGATGCAAGGCGACGTCTTCCTTCAGCTCACCGTCTCCGGCCTCTCGAACGGCATGGTCTACGCCCTGGTGGCGGTCGGCTTCGTCGTCATCTTCAAGGCGAGCGACGTGATCAACTTCGCCCAGGGCGAATTCCTGCTCTTCGGCGCGTACCTCGCCTTCGCCTTCATCGGTCAGTTTGGCTTCCCCTGGAGTGTGGGCGTGCTGGCGACGCTGCTGGGTGCGGCCATGATCGGCCTGATCGTGGAACGCTTGGTCCTGCGGCCCCTGATCGGTGAGCCGGTGATCTCGATGATCATGGTCACGATCGGTCTGTCGAGCCTGCTCCGCGCCGTGGTCAACGGCATCTGGGGAGCGCGGCCCAAGGCCTTCCCCAGCTTCATCCCGTCGGGAGAAGTCGAGTTCCTGGGCGCGGTCGTCGGTATCGACCGGCTGCTCGTCATCGCGATCGCGGCGATCCTGCTGACCGTCCTGACCCTCTTCTTCCGTCACACGCGGGACGGCATCGCGATGCGCGCCATCGCCGACGACCAGCAGGCGGCGTTGTCGATGGGCATCAGCATCAAGCGGGTGCTGGCCGTCGCCTGGGCGATGGCGGCGATCACCGCCGCGGTCGCCGGCATCATCCTGGCGAACACGGTCGGCGTCAGCCACGACATCATCTTCATCGGTCTGCGGGTGTTTCCGGTGGTCATCCTCGGCGGTCTCGACTCGGTGCCCGGCGCGATCGTCGGCGGCGGCGTCATCGGGTTGCTCGAGTCGTACACGGCCGGCTACACGACGTCCGGGCTCGAACTCATCGTGCCCTACATCGTGCTGATCCTGGTGCTGATGATCCGGCCCTACGGCCTGTTCGGCAAGGAGATCATCGAACGGGTCTAGCGCCGCGCGTGAGGCCGTCCGAGTCTGTCCACCATGGAATCCGGGATCTTCTTCCGCGACTACCGCTCCGACATGGCGCTGCGGCGCATGCCGTTGCAGAAGGTGCGCACCGGGCTGCTCCTGGTCGGCCTCGTCGTGTTCCCGCTCCTGGCCAACACCTACTGGCTCAACCTGGCCAATCAGATCGCGATCGCCACGATCGGCGCGATCGGTCTCAACATCCTGGTCGGCTACACCGGCCAGATCTCCCTCGGTCAGGGCGCCTTCATGGCGGTCGGCGCCTATGGGTCGGGCCTGCTGACGGTCCGGCTGGACGTTCCCTTCTACCTGAGCATTCCGGCCGCGGCCCTGATTACCGCGTTTGCCGGTCTGGTGGTCGGTCTGCCTTCCCTGCGGCTCAAGGGGCTCTACCTGGCCGTCGCGACACTGGCGGCGCAGCAGATCGTCGAGTTCGTCGTCACGCACTGGGACGGCCTCACCGGCGGCACGGAAGCGCTCGTCGTGCCGGCGCCCGAGCTTTTCGGCGCCCGGATGAACACCGATGGCCGGTTCTACTGGATCCTGGTCGTCGTGGCGCTCGCGGTCGCGCTGTTCGCCGCGAACCTGTTCCGCTCGCGTGTGGGGCGGGCCTGGGTGGCGATCCGGGACCAGGACATCGCGGCTTCGGCGATCGGCGTCAACGTGTTCGGCTACAAGCTGCTCGCCTTCGCCACTTCGTCCTTCCTGGTCGGCCTCTCCGGCGCCCTGCTCGCCCACTACCGGTCGATCGTCACCTGGGAGCGGTTCACGATCGAAGTCTCGATCTCCTACCTGGCGATGATCATCATCGGCGGCCTGGGGACCATCTCCGGTTCGTTCTTCGGGGCGACGCTCATCGTCCTGCTGCCGGCGATGATCAACACGCTGGGGCGCTCCCTGCAGGACACGGCGCCCTGGGCGGCGACGGTCCTGCCGTACGTGCAGCAAGGCGTCTTCGGACTCGTGATCATCCTGTTCCTGGTTCTCGAACCGGAAGGGCTCGCGAAACTCTGGCGCAACGTCAAGGACTACTTCCGCGTCTGGCCGTTCTCCTACTGAGGGCCGGGGTCCCGGGGATATGATCCGCCGGTTAACCGACCGGCGATCCCCGGGCGCCCGGCGCCCGTTCCGAGGAGACCTCACCATGACCCGTCCCATTTCCCTTGCCGTCCTGGCTCTGCTCCTTCTCGCAGGCTGCGGCGGCGGCGATCCGGTCTCCGAGGCGGATGCACCGATCACGATCGGCGCGATCTTCGACCTGACGGGTGCGACATCGGACGTCGGCACCATGTACTCCGAAGCGATCCGCGACTACTACGCCCGGCTGAACGACCTCGGCGGCATCGCCGGCCGTCCGGTCGAACTGCTGTGGAACGACTACGGCTACGACGTCGCGAAGGCCGAGCAGCTCTACTCCGAGTACGTCCAGGCCGGATCGGTCATGTTCATGGGCTGGGGCACGGGCGACACCGAGGCCCTGCGGGGCCGGATCGCGGCCGACCGCATTCCCTTCGTCTCCGCGTCGTTCTCCCACGTGCTGGGAGACCCCTCCGAGGCGCCCTTCAACTTCCTGGTCGGCACGACCTACAGCGACCAGCTCTTCATCCTGCTCGACTACCTGATCGAAGAGGCGGAAGCTGCGGGGGCCGAGACGCCGAACGTCGCTCTGATGCATCATCCGAGCCCCTTCGGTCTCTCGCCGTGGCGCCAGGGAGGCGAGGAGTACGCGCAGCAGCGCGGCATCGAGATGGCGCCGCACGAGATGGCGCGGGGCAACACGGACTTCAGCGCCACGCTGACCCGGATCGCCGAATCCGGCGCCAACACGGTCGTGTTCCAGAACACGTCGGGGCCGGCTTCCCTGGCCCTCAAGAACGCGCGGGACCTGGGCCTGGACCTGCGCTTCGCCTGCCTGAACTACTGCAGCAACGAGGTGCTGGTGGATCTCGCGGGTGAGGCCGCGGAGGGCGTGCTGGCTTCGATCATCTACTCGCCGCCGGGCGAGGGAGTCGACGGCCTGAACGACGCGGCCGAGTACCTCGCTTCCAAGGGCGGGTCGATCGACGAGGAGGGCCTGCTCTACGGCCAGGGCTGGGCGGTCGCCAGCCTGGTGACAGAGGCGATCGAACGCGCGGCCGCGGCCGGCGAAGTGACCGGCGATTCCATCTTCGCCGCCTTCGAGACCTTCGACGACTGGGACACGGGAGGCGTGACGGCGCCGGTCACCTTCACGGCCACCGACCATCGCGGCATCAAGGGCATGAGGATCTTCGAGATCAGGGAAGGCAGCTTCCAGCCCGTGACCGAGATGCGGATGGCTTCCACGCTGGAGGCGGCCGAGTAGGGCAGGCATCGACTCCATGCTGTCCCTGAACAACGTCGAGGTCATCTACAACGACGTCATCCTCGTGCTCAAGGGGCTCTCGCTCAAGGTGGAGCAGGGCCAGATCGCGGCGTTGCTCGGCACGAACGGGGCCGGCAAGTCGACGACCCTCAAGGCGATCTCGGGACTGCTCCATCCCGAGGACGGCGAGGTCACGGACGGCAACGTCGAGTTCGAGGGCGCGCAGATCGACAAGCTGCCCGCCGAGGACATCGTGCGCCGGGGGATCTTTCAGGTCATGGAGGGGCGCCGGGTCTTCGAACATCTGACGCCGCAGGAGAACCTGCTGGCGGGGGCCTACACGGCCCGGGACAAGGGCGGCACGGACGAAGCGCTGGACCGCGTCTACGGCTACTTCCCGCGTCTCAAGGAACGGGGCGGCTCGATGGCCGGCTTCCTCTCCGGCGGCGAGCAGCAGATGCTGGCCATCGGCCGGGCCATGATGGCGCAGCCGAAGCTGATGCTGCTCGACGAACCGTCCCTGGGCCTGGCGCCGCTACTCGTCCAGGAGATCTTCGAGATCATCCAGCGCATCAACCGCGACGAGGGCACGACGATCCTGCTGGTGGAGCAGAACGCGAGCCGGGCCCTCGAGATCGCCCACTACGGCTACATCATGGAGGGAGGCCGCGTCGTCCTCGAGGGGACGCCGGCGGAGCTCCAGGACAACGCCGACGTCAAGGAGTTCTACCTCGGCCTGACCCAGGTCGGCCAGCGAAAGAGCTACCGCGACGTCAAGCACTACCGGCGCCGCAAACGCTGGCTGTCCTAGCTGGTAGCCGGCACTGCCCGCGCCGCTTTCCGCTACACTGGCGCGACAGGGTGTCCCTTTGCTGATGACGACCTCCTGATGTTGGCAGGAGGAGGAGGGCTTGTTGGTTTCGCAAACTGCCGGTTCGGCCGGACGCCTCAGCCGTTCGGCTTCGTGCCTGTTGTTGCTGTGGGCGGGTTCGGCGGCTCTGGCGCGGAGCGACGCGGAAGCCGCAACGTCCATCGCCGCGCTCGAAGGCGTATGGAACCGGAGCGCAGCGGTCAGCGAGGATCCGATCCGGAAGACCGCCGCTCTCTGGCGAAACCCGGACCGCACATCCGCCGTGCTGACCGCCCTGTCGGCAAGCCTGGCCGAACGCGTGGGCCGACTGCGGCTCGGTGTCGTCGATGGCCAGGTCCACATCCGTAACGCTCAGCACGAGACGCTCGCGCTGCCGACGGACGGCTCGACGATCGCCGACCAGTACGGAAACCGTCACCGCGCGAGCATTCTCCCGGGCGCGCTCGAGATCGAAACGGCGAGGCCCGGCTGGCTGCTGATCGAGACATTCTTCCGGCAAGGCGAGGAACTGCACCGCGTCATCGAGATCCAGAGCGAGTCGTTCCCGAACCTCAGGTTTCTCACGGTCTACGAGAGCCACGGCGGCAGGCCTCCCGCGGTAACCCCCGTCGATGACGCGGCCGGCCGCTTCGTTCGACCCGCGGCCGTACGCATCGTGCCTCCCCGCCGCAGTCGCAACGAACTGCTGGCGGGCCGCGTCGAAGTCGAGACCCTGATCGTCGACCGGTCCATCGACCGCGTGGAGTTCCTTCTCGACGGACGACGCATCCGGCAGGTACGAGAGCTCCCCTTCCGCACCGCCGTGAACCTCGCGAGGCCACCCCGCGAACAGACCCTGGAGGTGCGCGCCTACAATGTCCGCGGCGCCTTCACGGGCGGGGACCGCCTCACCCTGAATCGCCTCGATCCCCCCTTCGGGATCCGCATCCGCGGCGTCACGCCGAGCGAACCCGACGGCGCCACGACGGGCGTCGAGACCCGCGTCTCCGTGCCGCGTGGCGCTGTCCTCGAGCGGGTCGACTTCTATCGCAACGAAGAGCTCGCCCGGACCGTCGACAACCTGGCCGGGTACGGCGCCGCGGGCGGCTTCAGAACGGTCAGGGGAAATCTCTCGACCCCCGATGTGTCGCCGAACGACTATGTCCGCGTGACCGCCACGCTCGCCGACGGCCGTGAACTGGAAGACGCCCAGCTCATCGAGGGTGTCACGTTCAAGGGCGAGGTCGACGTCCAGCTCATTCACCTGCAGGTCCTTGTCGTCGATGCCGACGGAGCTCCGGTCGACGGGCTGACCGCCGCCGATTTCCGCATCGTCGAGGACGGCGAACGGAAGACGGTCGAGGGTGTCCAGCAGGCCGGCGAAGTGCCCCTGGTCTTGGGGATGACGATCGACTCCTCGGCCAGCATGAGACCGATCTGGAATCAGCTCAGATCGGTGGTGGCGACCTCCTCGAGAACTCCCTGGCGGCCGGCGACCGCGCCTTCCTGGTCGACTTCGACGAGAGCGTTCGCCTGCTTCAGCAGCCCACGGGCAACCTGCGGTCGCTGCGCACCAGGCTGGATCGGCTGGTCCCCAACGGCGGCACGGCCCTGAACGACGGCATCCTGTTCTCCCTTGTCCTGTACGGCGACGAACCGGGAAGGCGAGCCCTGGTCGTCGTTACCGATGGCGTGGACATCGACAGCCGCTCCGAACCGGAACTGGCGGCGGCCTTCGCCGTGCGGGTCGGCATTCCGCTCTACTTCATCGATCTCGGCCGGGATCGGATCGCCCTGCCGAACAGAGGCAACGCCGATGGAGACGGCGCCGGCGCTCCGCTCATTCGAACGGCGCGGTCCGACGACCACGTGCGGCTCATGAGGCAGCAGGCCCAGCAGAGCGGCGGCCGGTTGTTCCGGATCGACCCGCAACTCGCTCCGCCGGAGTTCCTGAACCGGGTCCACGAGGTGTTCGACCAGATCAGGGAGGATCTCCGCCGGCAACAGGTGCTGACGTACTACACCGGCCGGCCGCTCGGGGCCGCTATCGATCCGGCGGTCCAGATGGTCCGGGAAGGGCTCACGGTAAAGAGCGTCCTTCCGCTCGACCGGGTGGACGCGTCCGCCGAGGCGACGACGACCTCGACTGCCGCGCCGACGGCGTCCGAGGAAGCGACGGACTACACGTACACGGCGGCGGACACGGAGGACGACCCGCCGCTTCCCGCATCCATCGAGGTCGCGGAGACGGCGGTGGAGCTCCCGGCGCCCCGGTCTCCGGCCGCGGTGGCGGAGTCGCCGGCGGAGCTCCCGGCGCTGCCGTCCCCGGTCGCGGCGGCGGAGTCGCCGGTGGAGCTCCCGACGCTCCCGCCCCCGGTCGAGGCGGCGGAGACGTCGTTCGGCGGCGCGACGATTCCCGACCAGACGTGGGTCCAGCACGAGCCCCTCGCGCCGTTGACCTTCCCCGCGGCAAGCGGCGGCGACGGGGTGTTGACCTACAGCTTGACCCCCGCCCTGCCTGCCGGCCTGAGCTTCGACCTGGCGACGCGCGTGCTGTGGGGAACACCCGCAACGCCGCGGCCGGCGACGGAGTACACCTACACGGCCACGGACGAGAACGGCGCCGTTGCGGCCCTTTCGTTCCTGATCACGGTGAACGCGGCGGCAAGCGACGATGCGGCCGTCGTGTCGGTCCTGGGTCTCCCGTCGAGAATGGCTCCTGGCCGCGGGGCGACGGTGACGTTGACCTTGAGGAACACCGGAACGACCACCTGGACGCCGTTCGGCGGTTACGGTCTCGGCTCGCAGAGTCCGCAGGACAACGACATCTGGGGCTTGCGGCGGGCGCCGCTGCCCGGGAGCGTCGCGCCCAACGAGACGGTCATCTTCGAGTTCCCGATCACCGCGCCGGACACCGCTGGCAGCCACACATTCTCGTGGCGCATGGTGCGGGACCCGGGGGGCTGGTTCGGGTCCGGCACGGGGAACGTCACGATCACGGTGGAGAACCCGTGAGTCGGCTGCCGAACGACAGGGCCGCCCGCGACACTGGCTCGGTCAAGTGTCGACGCACGGCGGCATGGCGCCGCTCGAGGTACCGACTCTGGACGATTGGTGCGGTGTAGAGACGGGCGCCGAAGGCGTCCGCGACTCTCATGTCCATGTCCGCGCAGGAGCCCCTGGATCGGATCTTCCGGAGCGCGTGAGCAATCCGCAGAGCCATGACCGGCTCGACATCCTGGTGGCGTACACGGCGACGGCGGCGGGAGAACTGGGCCGGGCGCTCCCCGGCGTGGACTGGGAGGCGTGACGCTTGACATTCGGTGAGCAGTGTGCTGATGCTATGACATCGTGATTGAAGAGGACATGACATCATGCGTAGCACCGTTCGAATCGACGACGACCTCATGGAGGCCCTCCGCGCGTCCTCGGAAGCCGAAGGCCTGAGCATGACCCGAATGCTCAACCGGCTGTTGCGGTCCGGTTTGGCGGCGGAGTCGAGAGCCGTCGGGCGGCCGACGTTTCGGCAAGCAACCGCGCGTATGGGCAGGCCGCGGTTCGAGCTGGACAAGGCGCTCTCGCTTGCCGCCGCGCTCGAGGACGAGGAGATCGTTCGCAAACTGTCGGTGAGGAAGTGACTGCCCCGTGATGATCGTCGACGTGAACGTGCTCCTCTACGCGGTCAACGAGGACGCCGAGCAGCACGAGCCCATCCGGCGGTGGTGGGAGGACGCGCTGGAGGGGGACGAATCGGTGGGGCTGCCCTGGGTCGTCCTGCTGGGCTTCCTGCGGATCGCGACGAATGCACGGGTGTATCCGGCGCCGTTGTCGGCGGACGAAGTGATTGAACGGGTGCAGGGGTGGCTGGCCGTGGACGTGGTTACGGCAGTCACCGAGAAGCCCGACCACTGGCGCGTACTGCAGAACCTGATCGAAGATACGGGCACGGCAGCCAACCTGACGACGGATGCGCACCTCGCGGCCTGCGCCATCACGCACGATGCGACTCTCGTGTCGTGTGACGGCGACTTCGCTCGTTTCGAGGGTCTGCGCTGGATGAACCCGCTCCATGCGACGCGGTGGACCATCGGTCGCGGCACGGGCCGAACGAAGTAGCACCAGCGACTTCAGGAGAGGGAGCTGACGCTAACGGCCCAGCTCCTTGGCCGGCGGCTCGCCCTCGATCGCCTCCTCGATCTCCCGCAGCCTTTCGCGGAGTTCCCTGCGGGCCTCGGCCGCGAAGGGGTTCTCGCGGGCGATCGTCAGGAACAGGTCGTCCGAGTCGTCGCGGAGGTTCTCCTCGATCTTCATCATGTGCCGGTAGGCGACCGTGCCTAGGGCCGGGTCCGGGACGTGAATCTCCCGGAGCGCCTTGGCCATCCAGTGGGTCAGGCCCTGGATGTAGGCCATCTCGGAGTCGTGCTCCTCGGCTGACATCTCGATCACCTGGAGTTCCAGGTCCGACGCCAGGAAGGCTCTCACCGCCTCGACCCGCTCGCTGTCGACCGGGCGCTCGGGAAGGCAGAGCACCACCTTCAGGCCCCGGATCCCGCCGCTGCCGCTCTGGGGGCCGAACATCGGGTGGGTGCCGATGTACTGGACCTGCCGGGGCAGGCGCTGCTCGAGGATCCGCAGCGGCTTCACCTTGACCGAGGCGACGTCGACGACCAGGGCGCCCGCTGCGAGGCGCGGGGCCAGGTCGACGACGAGTCCGTCGAGATCCTGGACGGGTACCGCCGGAATCACGATGTCGCAGCCGGCGCAGCCTTCGAGGTCGGTCCAGTGCGCACCCAGGTCGGCGGCTTCCGCGCTCAGGTCGCGGCGGTCCCAGACCTGAACGTCGAAGCGGGCGCCCAGATGCCGGACCAGGAAGCGGCCGAAGCTGCCCAGACCGATGATGCCGATCGACCTTGCCCAGCAGCCCTGCACCGGGCGCACACTAGCACCGGGATCCGGTCAGCCGGCGGGCGGCCGGTCGGGTTCCCCTACAATCGCCGCTCGTGCGTTTGCCAGGGAAGGAAACCAGGATGACAAGACGAACAGGCGCCGTGCTGGGCGCCGTCGTGGCCGTGGCGGTGAGCTATGGTTCACCGCCCGTGACCGATGCCCAGGAGGACCGCGCCAACCGGGAGCACGTGCTTCGCCTGCTCCGGGAGGTGCCGCTGATCGACGGGCACAACGACGTTCCGTGGCAGTACCGGACGCGGGTCTCGAACCACCTCGACCGGATCGACTTCCGGGACACCACGGCGCTCGATCCGCCGATGCACACCGACCTGCGGCGCCTGCGGCAGGGGGGAGTGGGCGCCCAGTTCTGGTCGGTCTACATACCGACCTCCTACAGCGGGGCCGGCGCGGCCCGGGTCGTGTTCGAGCAGGTCGACCTGACCAGGCGCCTGATCGATCGCTATCCGGACGACCTGGAACTGGCCCTCAGCGCGGACGACATCGAGCGCGTCCACGCCGCGGGCAAGGTCGCGTCCCTGCTCGGCGCCGAGGGCGGACACTCGATCGAGTCGTCCCTCGGCGTGCTGCGGCAGCTCTACGAGGTCGGCGTTCGCTACATGACCTTGACTCACAACAGCAACGTAGCCTGGGCCGACGCGGCGACCGACCAGCCGGTGCACGGCGGGCTCACGGCGTTCGGCCGTCGGGTGATCCGGGAGATGAACCGGCTCGGCATGCTGGCGGATCTCTCCCACGTTTCGCCGCGGACGATGCACGAGGTGCTGGACGAGTCCGAAGCGCCGGTCATCTTCTCCCACTCCTCGGCGTTCGCGGTCACCGCCAGCCCGCGCAACGTGCCCGACGACGTCCTGCGCCGGCTGGCGGAGAACGGCGGCGTGGTCATGGTCACCTTCGTGCCGTCCTTCGTCAACGAGAACGTGCGGGCGTCCTTTCAGCGGTTGGATGCCGAACGCCGGCGACTGATGGCCGCGGGAACCGCGCCGGAGGA
The DNA here is from genome assembly GCA_965220845.1 of Candidatus Multivorans sp. Lineage (GTDB taxonomy): Bacteria > Acidobacteriota > Thermoanaerobaculia > Multivoradales > Multivoraceae > Multivorans. The sequence continues at coordinate 1,100,570 of CBDCRA010000004.1, read as the reverse complement.
AATCCGCCGCCGGCTGACGGCCTGGCGAAGCGAGAACCCGGTTGCCCAGGCGTCCCTCAGCGACGTGGCCGACCACATCGACCACGTCCGGGCCTTGATCGGCACGGCGCACCTGGGGATCGGCTCCGACTACGACGGCATCCCGACCGTACCGGTCGGCCTCGAGGACGCCTCGACCTTCCCGGATCTGTTCGTGGAACTGGTCCGGCGCGGCTACAGCGATGACGAACTGAAGGACATCGCGGGCCGCAGCTTCCTGCGCGCCATGCGCGCCGCGGAGGCCACCGCCAGACGGCTGCAGGCCACGGAGCCTCCGGCCGACGACCTGATCGAAGAGCTGGACGGCGGTGAGAATGGCTGATCAGCCGACATCCCCGGTGGCCCGGCACGCCTCGACCGTCCTGCTGTTGCGGGACAGCGACCGCGGGGTCGAGGTGTTCATGGAGCGACGCCACATCCAGTCCGACTTCGTCGGGGGCGCCTACGTCTTCCCGGGCGGCCGCGTCGACCCCGAAGACCGGGTCGACGAAGCGCTCTGCCACGGTCTTACCGACCGCGAGGCGAGCGCCCGGCTCGCGCTCGAAGAGGGCGGCCTGACCTTCTACGTCGCCGCGGTCCGCGAGTGCTTCGAGGAGGCCGGCGTGCTTCTGGCCTATGACCGCGACGGCCGGATCCTCGACTTCTCGGACCGGGCGGTCGAGCAGCACTTCGAACACCTGCGGGCCGAGTTGAACGCCGGCAGGCAGTCCCTGCTCGACATCGCCGCCGCCGAGAGCCTGACCCTCGCCACCGACCGGATCAGCTACTGGGCGCACTGGATCACTCCCGAGGGACAGCCCAGGCGCTACGACACCCGCTTCTTCGTTGCCCGGGCGCCGGTGAACCAGACCGCCGGCCACGACGACCACGAACTGACGAGTTCCGCCTGGGTGACGGCCGGGGAAGCTCTCGAACACGGGCGTCGCAAGGAGTGGATGATCATCTTTCCCACCATCCGCAACCTGCAGAAGCTGGCCGCGTTCAGGACGGCGGACGAAGCGATCGCCGCCGTCGACGCGCAGGAGAGCTTCCCGGTCATGCAGCCTCGGGTGCTGCTGGGCCGGACCCCGGACGAACCCGCACGTCCCGTGCTGCCCGGCGACGAGGGCTACGAAGAAGCCGCGATTCGCCCGTCCCCGGCCAACGTGAAGGACTGGCAGCGGGCCTTCAGCCGCTAGGGCGCGCGACCTTGGACACCCTCCTGAACGGCACGCCGGTGCGGCTCTCCGGCCGCGTGCTGCGGGTCACGCAGGACAACCCGGGCATGTTCACCGGTCCGGGCACGAACACCTGGGTCATCGGCAGCGACGGCCCGGCGTTCGTGCTCGACCCCGGGGAAGAGGACGACGCCCACTTCGGGGCCCTGCTTGAGGCCGTCGGCAGCCGCGAGGTGGCGGCGGTGCTGATCAGCCACACGCATCGGGACCACTGGCCCCTCGCACCGCGTCTCGCCGAGCACTTCGGAACCCGGATCCTCGCCTTCAGCGAACAGCCACCTTTCGCAGCCGGACCCCGACTCAGGGACGGCGACCGCCTGTCCGCCGCCGGCGCCACCCTGGTGGCCCTCCACACCCCGGGCCACGCCAGCGACCATCTCTGCTTCCTGCTCGAAGAGGAGCGGGCCGTGTTCACCGCCGACCTAGTGATGGGCTGGTCGACCTCGATCATCGCCCCGCCGGACGGCAACCTGAACCAGTACATGGCCTCCCTCGAACGTCTCCTCGAACTCGGCCAGGACGGCGGCATCGACGTTCTCCACCCGGGCCACGGCGAGTCGATCAAGCCCCCGCTCGACCGGATCCGCGAGATCCACCGCCACCGCCAGCAACGGACCGACCAGGCCCTCGAAGCCATCGCCGCCGGCGTCGCCACCATCCCCGAGATGGTCGAACGCATCTACGCCGATATCGACCCCAAGCTCCACGGCCCCGCCGCTTTCTCCCTTCGGGCGCACCTCGACGCCCTGGTCGAGGAGGGCAAGGTTGTCGAGGACCAACCCGGCCGGTACGAGCCGGCGGTCTGACAGAGGTCGCCGGCCTGCGGCCCGGCGTCGTTTCTCTCTGGCTTCGCCGCTTCGCGTCTGCGCCAGAGGCGGGTCAGAAGACCCGCGCACCCAGAGCACTGCTGTCGGCATGGCCTGTTGTGCTGCAATCGGTCTGGAGGATCAGTGAGCGGATGCCGGCCAGAAGGCGGGGCACCGACACACTGGGTGCGGCGTGGCGCCAGGCCGAGAGCGCCCAGCCTCGGCAAGGGCCGAAGGGAAGGGGTCCCAGCGGGCTGGAGGCAAGTGACTCCCTCTGCCCTCACCGAAACCGACGCCGCAGCGGAACGCAGCCGACCGAAGCGAGCGCCCAACCCCCCCATCACCAAGCAGGCGTGAGCGTCCGCTGGGACCCCTTCCCTTCGGTCCGTCCAGCCGAGGCGGCAGCAACCATCGCCGCCGCGCCCCGGCAACACCGTCACGCTGCCGCCGTCACGCTGCCGCCGTCAGGCAGCCGCCGCCGCCACCCTGTGGCGCGTCAGCGCCGCCAGGGTGCCCGAATCGGCCGCCCGGCCTGGTACGCCTCCAGCCGTTCCCGGGCGTCCGGCAGCGCCGCGGCGGCGCCGGCGCGTTCCAGGTTGTCGATCAGGCGTTGCTGCCAGGCGACGGCCTGTTCGAAATCGCCGGTCTCGGCGTAGGCGAGGGCGACGACGGCGCCGTGGGCCGGGGTCTGGGCGCGCTGGAACAGGTCCCTGGCCAGGTTCAGGGCCATCGCTCCGTCCCGCACGGAGTCGTGTTCGGAGGCGGCCAGGACTTCGGCGAGGAGGACGGCGAAGAAACCGCTGCCGCCCTGGTCGGGCAGTTCGAGGGTCTGTTCCAGCATCAGGCGGACCCGGGCGTCCTCGCCGGCGAGCAGCAGGGCGGTGACCTCGGCCGCCCGGGCCCTGCTGTCGCCGGGGTCGAGTTCGAGCGCGCGGCGCGCGGCGAGGGCGGCCTCGGTGAACATTCCCAGCCGGCCGAGCGCCGTCCCCAGGTTGAAGTAAGCCTCCTTCAGCGTCGGGTTGGCCGCGATCGCCCGCTGGTAGTGGGGGAGCGCTTCCTCGTAGCGTTCCTGCCGGGTGCGGATGTTGCCGAGCTCGAAGTGGGCCTGGCTCAACAGGGGCGGTTCGGCTCCGGCTTCGACCAGTTGCTCGAAGCGCCGCGCGGCCGAGGCGGGCCGGCCGAGTTCCTGCTCGATTCGGCCCAGCAGCAGGACGATCTCACGATCGAATCCGAAGTCCGCCAGCAGGGACTCGAACTCGCGAAGTGCGAGTTCCCGGCGGTCGCCAAGGCGGTAGTTGCCTGCCCGGTGGAAGCGGAGATTGCGATCGTCCGGGGCCAGTTCGAGTGCGCGGGTCAGAGCCTCCGCGGCTTCCAGGTGGTCGCCCGTCTCGCCGAAACTCCTTGCCAGCTCCACCCATCCCGGCCCGAACGAGGGCTCGATCTCGACCGCGCGCCGGAGCCGCTCGGCCGCGGCCTGGTAGCGGCCCTCGCTGTTGTAGAGCAGCCCGGTCCGGAACAGGAGCCCGACATCGTTCGGGTTCAGGTTCAGGGCCTCCTGGTACCACATGGCGGCTTCCGCCTGCCGGCCCATGCCCTCCAGGGCCGCCGCCAGCGATCTCTTCGCCGCCGCGCTCTCGGGGTAGTCACGGACAGCTTCGCGGAACCGCTCCTCGGCGGTCTCGAACGCGTTCGCTGCCAGCGCGACGCGTCCGAGCAGCAACTGGGCCCCGATGCCGGTCGCCGATTCCTTGATCTCCGCGGCGATCGGATCGGCGAAAGCCACCGGGGCGTCGCCCCGGAGCTCCATCGCGGCGCGCATCGCCGCGTCGTCGCCTAGCGCGCGGTGGGCAAGGGCGATGTGGTAGTGGAGCGAGTCCGCCCGGGGCTGCTCCCTCAATGCCGTCTGGAAGTGCCGGAGCGCCGTTGTCGGGTCCTCCGTCTCGAAGGCGACGCGGCCGAGGCCGAAGTGAGCCGCGGCCGCGGATCCGGGCAGCGCGAGGGCGTGCTGATAGTGGCCGCGGGCCTCTTCGTACCGTCCCAGCTCCAGATGCACGCGACCGAGGCGGATCGCGGTCGCCGGGTCGTCGGGACGCAGCGTCCTGGCCAGGTCATAGGCCTCGACCGCTTCCTCGAACTCTCCCAGGTGCTCGGCGGCGCTGCCGAGGAGGTACCGCCAGCGGAAGTTCCGGGGCTGCAGCGCCGCGGCATTGGTCAGGCAGGCTCTCGCGGCCGGCAGCAGGTCGTAGACCAGGTAGAGCTGGCCCGCGTCGCCGAACAGGAGGCCCAGTTGCTCGGCGTCGGCGTCCGTCTCCGCCCCGCGGGCGAGCGCCTCCTCGAGTAGTCCGCGCTGCTGGTCGATCTGGTCGCGCACCGCTTCATCGACCCCGCGCAGGTCGACTTCGGGGACCGGGAGCAGCGTGGGCGCTGCCGCGTCCTGCGCGTGGAGACCGGCGACTGCGAACTGCGCCAGGAGCGCGAGGATGAGGGCGCCGTCCTGGAGACGGAGGGGCTTGGTCATGGTGGTGCGTCGTCTTCCTGTTCGCCGCTTCGTTCGCCGCTGCCGCGAACCAGGGAAGTGTAGGCCCTGGGCGGGGGCGCCGGCCACTCCTCGGTCGTCCCGTCCGTCCACTGGACTTCGATGCGGTCGACCTTGGGGCCACCCGCCGGGACCGTGACGCGGGGATCGCCCCAGGAGGCGTAGCTGCCGCCGCCCCCGGCAAGTCGGACGAGCGGCGGCGCTCCCGCGCGGTGCACGCGCACGGTGATGCCCGAAGCCGGCCGGCGGCCGCGTGCGGCGCCGAGCACGGGCGCCACCCCGATCCAGTCGCCCTCCGTCCCGGTCTGGTTGAGCAGCAGCCGGGCGGGGCCGTTGTTGTTCGTGATGATCAGGTCCGTGTCGCCGTCGTTGTCCACGTCGCCGGCGGCCAGACCGCGACTGACGAACGGGGTCTCGCCGTCGAGCAACCCGTCGGCCGCCGGCTCGAAGCGGCGTCCGCCCGCGCCGTCGGCCACGTTCAGAAAGGCTTGGTTCGGTTGATCCAGGGGAAAGGGATCGTCTTTCGTGCGCGGCCTTCCGGCGGCGAACGTGACGGCGCCGTTGACCGCCGCGAGGTCGAGCCAGCCGTCGTTGTCCAGGTCGACGAAGGCGGTGCCGAAGGCGGTCGCGTCCCAGCTCGGCCGGCCGAGGTCGGTCGCGTTCGTGCGATCCCGGAACTGCGCCGAGCCCGGTTGCGAATCGTTCCGGTAGAGCGTGTTCGTCTCGCGGTGGAAGTGGGTCAGGAACAGATCGGGATCGCCGTCTCCGTCGTAATCGCCCGCCGTCACGCCCATGCTCGCCTCGGCCTCGCCGTCCGCGTTGAGAGCGGCGCCGCTGATCAGCCCGTCCTCGACCAGTTCGCCGTTGCCGCCGTTGAGCCAGAGATGGTTCGGCATCAGGTCGTTCGCGACGTAGAAGTCGAGCCTCCGGTCGCCGTCGAGGTCGGCCGCGAGGATGCCCAGCCCGTTGCCGGGCCGCGCCGCGGCCAGGCCGGCCGTGACCGTCGCGTCCTCGAAGCGTCCGGAGCCGTCGTTCACGAGCAGGGCGTCGGCCGCCGGCTGATAGGCGCTCGGCAGACAGTAGTCCACCTCTCCCCGCTCCGTAAGGCAGGTCTTGTGTGTGGCCAGGGAGAAGTTGAGGTAGTTCACGACGAACAGGTCGAGGTCGAGGTCGCCGTCGTAGTCGGCGGCCGCCGCGGCGACGCTCCAGCGCGGATCGCCCGTTCCGCTTGCTTCGGTCCGGTCGCTGAACGTCCCGTCGCCCTCGTTGCGCCAGAGCTGGTTGGCCCCCAGATTCAGCACGTAGAGGTCGACCCAGCCGTCGTTGTCGAGATCCGCCGCGACGACTCCCATGCCGTAGCCGGTGGCCGCGATGCCACTCTCCTCGGTGACGTCGATGAAGCGAACCGCGGCGCCGTCGTCGCTGGGCTCCAGGTCGTTGCGGTACAGGCGGTCCCGCGGCGGCCAGTCGCCCTTCCACGGCGTGGTCGCGGAGGTCCGGTCTCCTTCGTTGCCGAGGAGGTTGCCCTGGACCAGGTAGAGGTCGAGGTCGCCGTCGTTGTCGTAGTCGAAGAGCGCCGCGCCGGCGCCGACGACCTCCGGGTAGTAGAGGTGCCCGCTCATGCCGTTCCAGTGCAGGAAGTCGAGACCGGCGCTCCTGGTGGCGTCGGTGAAGAGGACCTCGTTCTCTCCTGCCCGGGCCGGGCCGGACAGGACCGCTGACGCCAGCGAAACGGCGATGCCGGCGGCGCGGGCTCTCATCCGTCACCTCCGAGGCGGAAGGAGGGCGCCTGCACGCGTTCGAGGCTCTCCGCATGCTCGGAGACCCGGTACGTCGCCCGCGGCTCGACGTCCTCGAAAACCTGGGCCGTACCGCTGCCGGCCCACCTCACGCGGATCTCGTCGACCCGCGCGGCGTCGCCGAGACCCACTTCGAGCTGCATGCTGTTGCCGCCGAAGGAGCCGCCCGAACCGACCAGACGGTGGATCGTCCGCTTGCCGGCGGGACCGTCGACGGCGAGGGCGACGCGGGAGCCGACGCCGTAGCGGTTGGCCCCCGAGCCGGCGGGGCCGGCGCCGGTGAAGCGCAGGGTGATCCAGGCGTTCTCGCTGCCCGGGTTCTCGAACAGGGCGTTGCCGAACGTGTCGGTCGGGTAGAAGCCGCCAAGCTGGTGGAGGAGGTCCATGTCCCCGTCATGGTCCAGGTCGCCGAAGGCGACGCCGTGACCTTTCTGGAGGTGGCCGAAGCCGCCGGCGAAGGTGACTTCCTCGAAGCGCCGGCCGTTGTAGCGGTACATGACGTTCGGCATCAGGCTGGCGAGATCCGGTTCGCCGGTGCCGAGGTAGAAGTCGAGCCATCCGTCGTTGTCCAGGTCGCCGTAGTTGGCGCCCATCGGCAGGGCCGGCCGGCGGATTCCCAGCGCGCGGGACACCTCGGTCATTCGCAGCCTGCCTCCGCAGCCGGGCTCCGGCCCGCAGTCGTTGCGGTAGAGCAGAGGCTGGCCCACACCGGGGTCCGAACCCATGTAGGAGGCTACAACCTCGGTGGCCTGGTTGCGATAGTCGCCGACGTAGAGATCCAGGTCGCCGTCGTTGTCGTAGTCGAAGAACCAGGTAGCGAAGCTCTCCCGCTCCGGCTCGGTAACCCCTGCCCGGATGGCTTCGTCCTGGAAGACGCCGGCCGTGTTCACGTAGAGCCGGTTGGCGCCGAAGTTGGATACGTAGAGGTCGAGGTCGCCGTCGTTGTCCACGTCGCCCCAGGCGACGCCCTTGGCGTAGCGCAGGTTGCTGACGCCGGCCTCGGCCGCGACGTCCTCGAACGTGCCGTCGCCCAGGTTGCGGAACAGTTGCGAGGCGTACTCGTGCGCTTCGCTCGCCTCGTTGCCGACGTAGAGGTCGAGGTCGCCGTCGCCGTCGTAGTCGCCCCAGGCGGCGGCCTGGGTCGGATAGGCGGGTTCGGCCAGGCCGGCCGCCTCGGTGATGTCGACGAAGCGCCCGGCGTCGCCGCCCAGTTCGTTGCGCAGCAACGAGTTGCGGATGCGCCCCTCCTCCAGCAGCCAGGCGCCGCGCAGCACGAACAGGTCGAGGCGGCCGTCGCCGTCGTAGTCGGCGTGGATCAGGTTCAGCCCACCGAGTTGACCACTGAGCCCCCAGGCTTCGCCCGTGTCCTCGAAACCGCCGCGGCCGTCGCCTCGAAACGCTTGCAGAGGCCCGCAGGGATCCCAGGTCGAAGTGATCAGGTCGAGAACGCCGTCGCCGTCGAAGTCGTCGACAACCGCGCCGCCGGCAAGATCGAGAGCATCGACGCCGAGTTCCGGCCCAAGATTGCGCCAGCGACCGCCGGTGAACGTTGCCGACGTGAACACGTCCTCGCTGATCCGGAACCGGGCGGGCACCCCGTCCGGAAAGTCCCCGGTCAGCCGTCGCGTCACGTTGAGCAGCCACTGGGCCCGGTGCCTCCAGGGGCCGGTCGGGCGGCCTTCCTCCAGCATGTCGAGGAACAGGTCGCCCGCCGCGCGGGCGTGTTCGGGACGGCTGTGGACCGCGGCGGTAACAAGCGGGAGGATGCAACTGTCGGCCGAGCGGCCTGGCGCCGCGTCGCCATGGTGGACGCAATTCAGATCCTCGGCGCGCTGGAGGTGGGCCAGGGCCAGGTTCCACTCGGGAATGGTCGGCCGGACGTCAGGCGTGGCGGCCAGGGCCTCGGTAGCCGCCGAAAGGTGCGTGATCGCCCGTGCCGTGTCGCCGAGCCGGAGCAGTTCGCCGCCGAGCTGCGCCTGGATCTCGGGGCTGTTCGGGCTGGCGGACAGGCTGGCTCGAAGCTCGTCCGCGAGGCTCGTTCCGAAGTAGGCGTTCGAGCCGTCCCGTAGCCGGCTGCAGGACTCCGCAAGGTCGTCGGAGGCCGCAGCGGCCAGGGGAGCTGCGAGCAGGACCAGACTGGCGAGCCCGCGGGCTGGCATGGCGGGAGACTACTACGCGCGACGCCGCGAGCGGGTCCTGGAGGGCTACTCCTTCTGCTCGCCTGGCGGTTCGGGGACAGGCGGCGTGTCGCCGTCTCCCGAGCCCCCGCCCGCGTCACCCGCGTCAGGCTCGCTGCCCGCGTCACTCGCCGGCGGAGGCGTCGGCGGCACGGTCTGGGCGGCCGCCTTCGAGCCGAAGCGGGACGTGCCGAAGGCGGTCATGCAGGCGGCGCCGAGGCCGATCGTCCACGCCAGATAACAGATCACGAGGCCGGGGAAACCGAACATGAAGCGGAAGAACCACGGCAGGCCGAGGAAGCCGAGCAGGTCGGCCACGAGCGCCAGGGCCTGGATCGTCAGCACGCCGAGGGCGAGAGCGCCGAAGCTCCCGGCCGCGATCCCGCTGGCGCCCTGGAAGCGGTTCCGGAACCAGTCGCCGGCTGCGGCCGCCGCTCCGGTGTACCCGAGCACGAGGGCGAGCGCCAGGGCAACGAGCGCCGCCGGCCAGAGGAGGATGGCGAACGGAATGCCGATCACCGTCACCGCGAGCAGAATGCTGGCGACGATCAGGGCCGGGAGGATGAGCAGTTCGATGCCGAAGCCGACCACGAGCATGATCAGCGGATCCGAAACCGCGGCGGCCCGGACCCGGTCCACGCCCTTGGGCGACACGAGCAGAACCAGGCCCGCGAGCACGATGAGCAGTCCGGTGAAGATGATCGCCCGGACGAACTCGAACATCTTGCCCACCCGGAAGAAGGGCGGTCTCTCGCCGCCCCGGGGGAACCAGTCGCCGCTCCATCCGTTGAACCAGTCGCCGTCCCAGTCCCACTCGAAGTCGCCCCAGTCGACCTCGGAGATCTCTCCGAGCACGGTCGCTCCTTCTTCCTGGCTCACCCTGCCTCCGACGGTGACGATGTCGCCCAGCACCTCCGCGTCCGGACCGAGTTCCACGTCCCCGCCGATGGCGACCACCTCGCCGGTCACGCGGCCGTCGATCTTCGCTTCGCCGCCGATGGCCACGGCGTCTCCACGGACTTCCCCGTCGACCTTGATGCCGCCGCCGATCGACGTGATGGCGTCGGCCACTTCGTCCCGGCCGACCCGCACCGTGCTGCCGAAGGCCACCTTGTTGTCGAGGTCGACCCGCACCACCGGCCCGCTCTCGCCGCCGGCATCTTCGGCTTCGGCCAGGTCACGCTCGAGATCCTCGATGCGCTCGATCGCATCCTCGACCGCACCCTGGGCGCGTTCGCCGGCCTCCTCGAGGGTTTCGTCCAACTGCTCCCGGACCTCTTCGATCGTCGCGGCGGCCTCTTCCCGCGCTTCCTCCTGAGTTGCCGGGGCATCCGACTCCTGCTGAGGCTGGCCGAAGGCCAGACCCGTGCAGCACAGCCCGAAGGCGACAAGCAGCGCGCCTGTTCTGAAGCCCCGACCCCGCGGCCGCTGGACGGGCCCGCGCGACAGCCGGTGAAGGAGAGCGACTCCCGCCAGGCAGAGCAACGTGACCGCGGTGATCGCGATCGTCGCCGCCGGCGTGTTGAGGATCAGGTCGAGAACCTCGCCGACGCGGACCGCTCCGTTCAGCAAGGCAACGCTCTCCGCCAGCACGGCGGCCGCCAGGGTCAGGAGCCAGACGGCGGCGAACAGCGAGGCCTGCAGACCATCGACCAGGCCCAGCCACGACGAGGGAGCCAGCCAGGCGGCGCCGGTAAGCAGCAGGACCGCCGCCGCGGCCGAGACGGCCAGCGGCAGGCGGGCCCAGTGGGGAATCGCGAAGGGCAGGATCGGCCGCCGGACCGGCATCAAGGCCGGCCGGCTGGTCGCGGCGACCTGCCGCATGATGCGTTCCGTGAGTCCCGCCGGTGCGACGGGGTCTTCCAGCGACTGGAACAGGGTCCGGAGGTCGATTCGGTTCCGCATGTTCATTCCTCGCAGCCTGTGCGATTGTACGACGGCGACTCGGGCACGACGTTCCGCATGCCCTTCGCCCTACGTTTCCCAGGTCGCCGTGGTTTCACGCTGGTCCCGATCCGCCGTGTTTCACACCACGCCATCCTGGCGCAGGCGTTCCTCGATCTCGCGGCGCGCCCTGCGCAGGTTCGTCTTCACGGTTCCGAGCGGCATGCCGGTCGCCTCCGCGATGTCCTTGTACGGGAGTTCCTCCCGGAACCGGAGTAGCACGACGAGCCGGTACTCGGGCCGGAGAGCCGCCACGGCGGCTTCAAGAGCGGACGACAGTTCGCGCCGCTTGACCAGGGTGTCGGGGGACTCCGAGCGCTCGTCCTCGATGCGGTCGAGGATGGACGACTGGTCCGTGTCGCTGGTTTCGATCGGCGTCGTGGGGAGCTTCTTCCGGCGAAGCTGGTCGATCGCGGCGTTGCTCGCGATCTTGAACAGCCAGCTTGCGAAACGCCGCCTGGGGTCGTAGCGGGAGAGCGCCATCCAGGCCTTGACGAAGACCTCCTGGGTGACGTCCTCGGCTATGCCGTGGTCCCGAACCATCCGCAGGACCAGACTGAAGACGGGCCGCTGGTAGCGCTCGACCAGCGTCCGGAACGCGAGTTCCGAACCCTCGATCGCCTCCGCCACCAGGGCGGCTTCATCCTGCGGTCCGTGGGGCATCGGTTCAGTGTGGCATGCGGTGGGGCTGCCCCGTATCATTGCCGTCGTGCGCTTTGACCCGGACTTCAGGAACTACGCGGAACTGGCGGACGCGGTTCGGGCGGTGCGCATCGCGAGCCGGGTCACCCGGCGCCTGCAGGCGGAGATTGGGGGCGCCTTCCTGACCAAGGACGATCGCTCGCCGGTGACGGTCGCGGACTACGCGGCCCAGGCACTGGTCAGTCTTGCGCTGCCGGCGGAAGACGCCATCGTCGGTGAGGAGACATCGCCGGACCTCGTGACCCCCGAGGGGCGGGAGGTGATGACCAGGGTCGTGGACGCAGTCGGATCCGAGCTTCCCGGCGTCACCGCGAGGCAGGTTGGCGAAGCGATCGATCGCTGTTCGAGCGCCGGCGGCGCGAGCGGCAGGTTCTGGGTGCTCGATCCGATCGATGGCACGAAGGGCTTCCTGCGCGGTGACCAGTACGCGATCGCGCTCGGCCTGATGGAGGACGGCGAGGTCGTGGGGGGAGTGCTCGGCTGTCCGAACCTGCCCTCCGCGGACGGTCGCGGCTGCCTGTTCGCCGCCACGCGTGGACGGGGCGCCTGGGAGTTGCCGCTGGATGAGGAGGGTTACGCGCCTCGCCGGATCGGCGTGTCCCCGGTTGTCGACCCGACGGACGCCGTGTTCTGTGAATCGGCGGTATCCATGCACTCGGACCGGGGCGGGCACGCCGGGATAGCCGAGCGGCTCGGCGTCACGGCGGCTCCCGTGCGCATGGACAGCCAGTGCAAGTACGGGGCGATCGCACGGGGCGACGCATCGATCTACCTCCGTCTGCCCTCCTCCGCGACCTACCGCGAGAAGATCTGGGATCACGCTGCGGGATTCATCGTCGTGACGGAAGCCGGCGGCGTCGTGACGGACGCCTACGGTCGGGAGCTCGACTTCAGCCTGGGTCGGACTCTGGACAGGAACCGGGGGGTTGTCGCCACTAACGGTCTCCTGCATCACCAGGTCCTGGAGGCCGCGACGGCTGTCCTGCCGGAAGCTCCGGCGGCCTAGCAACCCATGGAGACCCTCCTCGTTACCGGCGCCGCCGGTTTCATCGGCAGTAACCTGGCGGCCGCCGCGCTCGCCGACCCCCGCGGCGCCGACCGCCGGGTGGTCGTGTTCGACAAGCTGACCTACGCGGGCAGCCTGCGCAACCTGGAGCGGGTGGCCGACGACCCCCGCTACACCTTCGTGCGTGGGGACATCGCGGACCGTGAAGCGGTGCGAACGGTGTTCGCGGAGCACCGGCCGTCGGCGGTCCTGAACCTGGCGGCCGAAAGCCACGTGGACCGGTCGATCGACGGCCCCGGAGCCTTCGTGCGGACGAACGTTCTCGGCACGTTCGAGCTCCTCGAGGCGGCCCGGCTCGATCTCGGCGGGCGGCCGGAACGGGAGCGGACGGGGTTCCGGTTCATCCACGTCTCGACCGACGAGGTGTTCGGAAGCCTCGGCGAGGCAGGGCGGTTCCGTGAGGACACGCCCTACGATCCGAGCTCGCCGTACTCGGCGTCCAAGGCGGGGGCGGATCATCTCGTGCGCTCCTGGTGCCGTACCTACGGCCTGCCGGCGATCGTGACGAACTGCTCGAACAACTACGGCCCCTACCAGTTTCCCGAGAAACTGATCCCGGTGATGATCCTGAACGCAGCATCCGGACTGCCGCTTCCGGTGTACGGCGAGGGTGCGAACGTCCGTGACTGGCTTCACGTGGACGACCACTGCGAGGGGCTGCTCCGTGTGCTTCGGCTGGGCGAGCCGGGCCAGAGCTACAACTTCGGCGGCGATGCCGAGCGAACGAACCTCGAGGTCGTGGAGGCTGTCTGCTCGGCGCTCGAGGCGGAGTTCCCGGCCTCGGAGAATCCTTCACTGGCGGCGAAGGGGGCAGAGACCTATCGGGACCTCGTGACCTTCGTCGAAGACCGGCCGGGCCATGATCTGCGCTATGCGGTCGACGCCGCCAGGGCGCGGAGAGATCTGGATTGGGCGCCGCGGCGCGACTTCGAGACGGGTCTGCGCGAGACGGTCCGCTGGTACCTCGATCACCCGGACTGGTGCGAGGCGGTCGCTTCCGGCGGCGAACGGCGCCGGCTGGGGCTGCAGCGGCGGTTGACGGCGGCAACGTGAGTCCGCTTCGGGGCATCCTGCTGGCGGGCGGTGCCGGCACCCGGCTTCACCCGGTGACGCGGGCGGTCAGCAAGCAGTTGCTGCCGGTCTACGACCAGCCGATGATCCACTACCCGCTCTCCAGCCTGATGGTCGCGGGCGTGCGGGAGATCCTGATCATCACCACGCCGCACGACCAGCCCGCGTTCCGGCGCCTGCTCGGCGACGGCCGGGATCTGGGAATCGAGCTCTCCTACGCCGTCCAGGAGGCCCCCGAGGGGATCGCCCAGGCGTTCCTGATCGGGGCCGAGCATCTGAGGGGCGCCCGGGCGGCGCTGGCCCTGGGCGACAACATCTTCCACGGCCACGGACTGGCGGACGTCCTGCAGCGGGCGGCGGCGCGGCACATGTCCTCGCCCGGCGCCACGATCTTCGGCTACCGGGTCCGGGATCCGGAGCGCTACGGCGTCGTCGAGTTCGACGCGGGGCGGCGCGTGATCGGCCTGAAGGAGAAGCCGGCGGCCCCGAAGTCGCCGTACGCTGTGCCGGGCCTCTACTTCTACGACGACCGCGTCGTCGAGTTGGCGCGGACGCTCCGTCCCTCGGCGCGCGGCGAACTGGAGATCACCGACCTGAACCGGCTCTACCTGGACGAAGGGACGCTGCGGGTCGAACTGCTTGGCCGCGGCATCGCCTGGCTCGACACGGGGACCCACGAGGCCCTGCTGCAGGCGGGCAACTTCATTCAGGCCCTCGAGGAGCGGCAGGGACTGAAGGTGGCGTGCCTGGAGGAGGTCGCCTACCGCATGGGCTACATCGACGCCGACCAGTTGCGGCGGCTGGCGGCGAAGACCAGCGACGGGTACGGCCGCTACCTGAGCCTGGTCCTCGAGGAAGGGCGGTGAGCGCCCTGCCAACGGTCCGCGCCACTGGGCTGCCCAGCGTGCTGATCGTAGAGCCGGTCGTTCATCGCGACGGCCGCGGTTTCTTCCTGGAGAGCTACAACGCGGCGACGTTCGCGGAAGCCGGCATCGGCCGGCCATGGGTCCAGGACAACCACTCCCGGTCGAACCGGGACACTGTGCGGGGGCTGCACCTCCAGTGCCGCCGGCAGCAGGCCAAGCTCGTCCGCGTCACCCGGGGCGAGGTGTTCGACGTCGCCGTCGACGTTCGGCGCGGCTCGCCGTCGTTCCTGGAGTGGACCGGCTGCCTGCTCTCCGAGGACAACTTCCGCCAGCTCTTCATTCCGCGCGGGTTCGCCCACGGCTTCTGCGTGGTCAGCGAAACGGCCGACGTGCAGTACAAGTGCGACGAGTACTACGACGGCGAGGACGAGCTGGCGATCGCCTGGAACGACCCGCAGATCGGCATCGACTGGCCGATCGAGGAGCCGCTGCTTTCCGACCGGGATCGCACCGCGGCGACGATCGCGGGATGTTTCGAGCAGTTGCCGACGTTCTCCTGGTGAGATGATGTCGCCGACCGCAGTTGAGGACGATCTGCGCGCCGCCGACCGCGAGCAACTCGAGGCGCACGGCATCGGCGTGGACGAGGCGCGGCGCCAGCTCGCCATCCTGCGTGACCCGCCGCCGAAGGCCCGGCTGGTCCGGCCGGCCCTGCTCGGCGACGGCATCGAGCCGCTGCCCGCCGGGTCCGAAGCGGACCGGCTTGCCGAAGCGGGCCGGGCGGCGGCCCGGTCCGGACGGCTGGTCCGGTTCGTGCCGGCCTCGGGCGCGGCCTCGCGGCTCTTCGCCGAACTCAAGGCCGCCGCCGGCGCCCCGGACGATGCCGTGCTCGGCCGCTTCGAGAAGGCCCGGCGCCATCTCCCCTTCGACGCCGCCGCCGGCGCGGTGGAAACTCTCGAACGGTACGGCGACACGCCGAAGGCCCTGATTCCCTTCCACCGCTATCCCGGCGGCGAGGTGCGCACGGCGCTCGAGGAGCACATCGTCGAGGCGGCCGCCGTCCTCGGCGACGGCGGTGGATCGGCGTCGCTCCACTTCTCCGTCGCTTCGCGGCACCGGCCGGCGTTCGAGGCGTTGCTCGCCGAACGGTTGCCGGCGCTCGAGCGGCGTTGCGGCTGCCGCTTCGAGATCGCCCTCTCCCACCAGTCGCCGGCCACCGACAGCATCGCCGTGGGCGGGCGGGGCGGGCCGTTCCGGCTCGTGGACGACCCGGCGTCCCCCCTGCTCGTACGGCCTGGCGGTCATGGCGCGCTGCTTCGCAATCTCCAGGGACTGGCCGACCAGGGCTACGAGCTCATCGCGATGAAGAACATCGACAACATGCAGCCGGAACCGTTCCAGGGGCCGGCGGTCAGGGCGCTGCGGATTCTGGCCGGCATGGCTCTGGAGCTGGCGCGGAGTGCAGGTCGACCGTCCCGGGTTTGCGGCGTCGTGCCGACCCTCGGCACGGCCGGCGGCGGCCCGTTCTGGGTGCGGGACGCATCTGGTGAAATCGGGCTGCAGATCGTGGAGACGGCCCAGATGGACATGGAGGACGCGGAACAGTCGGCGATCCTGGACAGGTCCACCCACTTCAACCCGGTGTTCATGGTGTGCGCGATCCTCGGTCCCGGCGGCGAACCGTACCGCCTCGAGGACTACGTCGATCACACCGCCAGCTTCCTCGTGGACAAGAGTCACGGCGGCAGGCCGCTGACCGCGCTGGAGCGCCCCGGCCTGTGGAACGGCTCGATGGCCGGGTGGAAGACGCGGTTCGTCGACCTGCCCGGTGAGGTGTACACGCCCGTCAAGACCGTGTTCGACCTCGCCGGCGAAGAGCACCGGAGTCCGGCGCGAGCGGCCTTCGATGGAGACGAGCGATGAAGGCCAAGCTGGCGCTCCGTATAGCAGCCGTCGTGGCCCTGGTCGCGGTGCTGCTGCTGTTCGGCCGGCGCGTGGCGGGTTACCTGCCCGAGTTCAGCGCCTGGGTGGACGGCCTCGGCGTGTGGGGGCCGGTCGTGTTCGTCCTGGGCTACACGGTGGCGACCGTCGCCTTCATCCCCGGTTCGCTGCTCACCCTCGCCGGGGGCGCGATCTTCGGTCTCGCCGAAGGCACCGCGCTGGTGTTCGCCGGCGCCTCCCTGGGCGCGACGGCCGCCTTCCTGGCGTCGAGATACATGGTCCGGGGAGCGATCGAACGGAGGGTCGCCGCGGAGCCCCGCTTCGCCGCGATCGACCGGGCGGTCGGCCGCGAGGGGTTCAAGATCGTGCTCCTCCTGCGTCTCACGCCGGTCGTCCCCTTCGTCCTGCTGAACTACGCTCTGGGGCTGACGAGAGTGAAGCTGCGTGACTACGTCCTGGCCTTCAGCGGCATGCTGCCGGCGACCCTGCTCTACGTCTACTACGGCAAGGTGGTCGGCGACCTGGCCGAGATCGCGGCCGGCGGCGGCGGGGAGCGGGGCTGGGAGACCTGGGTCTTCACGGGCGTCGGGCTGGCCGCCACGATCGCGGTGATCACGGTCGTCACCCGCATCGCCCGCCGGGCGCTCCGGGAAGAGGTGGGCGAGTGACCAGGCCGGAACTGCTCGCCGAGGACAGGCACGACCGGGCCTTGATCGACCGGGTCGCGCCCTCCGACTGGACGAACCCGGAGCCGCCCGGACGATACCACCTGGTGGTCATCGGCGCCGGCACGGCCGGCCTGGTCACCGCGATCGCCGCCGCGGGCCTGGGCGCCAGGGTGGCGCTGATCGAGCGCCGGCTGATGGGCGGCGATTGCCTGAACTTCGGCTGCGTGCCGTCCAAGGGCGTCATCGCCGCCGCCCGGCGGTGGAGTGCCGGCCGCGCCGACGCCGGCTTCGGAGCGCCGGGCGCCGAGCGGCCCGGCGACTTCGCCGCGGCGATGGAGCGCATGCGCCGTATCCGCGCGGCGATCAGCAGGGACGACAGCGCGGAGCGCTTCCGGGATGCCGGCGTCCACGTCTACCTGGGCGAAGGACGCTTCCTCTCCGACCGCGCGATCGCCGTGACCGGTTCCGCCGGCGACCGCGAACTGCGTTTCCGGCGGGCCGTGATCGCCACCGGCGCCCGCCCCCAGGCGCCGCCGATAGCGGGCCTCGAGCGCTGCGGCTACCTGACCAACGAGACCGTCTTCGCCCTCACCGAGCGGCCCGAGCGGCTGGCCGTCATCGGCGCCGGCCCGATCGGCTGCGAGCTCTCGCAGGCCTTCGCCCGGCTCGGCAGCCGGGTGACGACCTTCGACGTACTGCCCGGCATCCTGCCGCGCGAGGATCCGGACGCGGCGGCCGTGGTCGAACGGGCGCTTCGCCGCGACGGCGTGGAGCTGGCCCTCGGTGCGAGGATCGAGGAAGCGGCGCCGGACTCCGGCGGCGTTCGGCTCGCCTGGGTCGACAGCGAGGGCGAGAAGCGGGAGACCGTCTGCGACGAACTCCTGGTCGCCACGGGCCGGGCGCCCAACGTCGAAGGGCTGGGACTCGAGGAAGTCGGCGTCCGCAGCGACGCCGCCGGCATCCGGGTCGACGCGAAGCTCCGCACGACGAACCCCCGCATCTTCGCCGCCGGCGACGTGACGCCCGCGCCCAACTTCACCCACCTGGCCGACGCCCATGCCGCGGTCGTCGTCCAGAACGCGCTCTTCTTTCCCAGCGCCCGTGCCGACCGGCTGGTGGTGCCCCGCTGCACCTACACCGCGCCGGAGGTGGCGCATGCCGGCCTGGACCGCGCGGAGGCGGAGGAGCAGGGAATCGCTCTCGACGTGATCGACGTGTCCCTCGAGGAGAATCACCGCGCCCTGCTCGACGGCGAGGAGGAGGGATTCCTGCGGGTCCTGCTGAAGCAGGGCAGCGACCGCGTGCTCGGGGCCACCGTGGTCGGCGCCGGCGCCGGCGACCTGATCGCGCCGCTCGCCCTGGCCGTGACCCACGGCGTCGGCCTCTCCCGATTCACCTCGACCATCCTCCCGTACCCGACGCGAGCCGAGGTGTTGAAGAGAGCCGCGAACCAGTGGCGTCGGACGCGCTTCACGCCCCGCGCCCAGCGCCTGTTCGCCCGCTGGTTCCGCCTTACGGGCTAGCGGAGGCAGCGGCGGACCCCGAGCGGCTCGCACGGATGATGTGGCGAAGGCCGTGAACTCGTCGTAGAGTTCTCGGGAATCGGTGAGTTTCGTCACAGCGCTTCCGGCGGTCGGTGTCCGCGCCGTCACCGCGCGCTTTGTCTTCACAGAAGAAGAGATCGAGATGGTTTGTCGCGACTGCTTGCTTGTCGCCGCCTTGTTGGTAGCGGCGGTTTCGGCTCCGGGTTGCCGCACGGCGGGTGCGACGCCGGAGTCGGGTGTGCCGGATTCCGACACGGCTACGCGGGAGTCGGTCCGTGCGCACGGCCACCACGGTGACAGCCAGGACGGCATGGGCGGTCCGGTGCGGTTCGTCCGGTACCGCGCGGGCGAGGGCTTCGTACCGGGTCGGCTCGACGTGGAGGCCGGTACTCGGGTCGTGCTGGTCGATGAGACGGGCGGGCAACTGACGCCCCGGTTCGGCGTCGGGCGGCAGGAAACGGCGGCGGCGGAAGCCTCCGGCGCGCCGGGAGAACACGGCGAGCATGGAGATTCCGGGGACGCTCACGCAGGGCACGCCGTCCACGACCACGGCGAAGGCCCGGTCTGGATGCCGGAGAACGGGAGCGACGACGCTTCGGAGCGCCGGTTCGCGCACAGGTTCGAAACCAGCGGCTACTGGCGGTTCCACAACGCTGCGGCGCCGGGTGACGCGGCGCTGATCGTGGCGCTGACGCCGCCGGACGAGACGCCGCCGCCCCTGGTCATGAGCCGGGGCGAGCTGCCGTCGGCCAGTCCGCCGGAGATGACGGCGGAGGACTTCACGGTGCTGCTCACGGACACGGAACGGCTGCGGGAGACCATGGAGACCTACGGCCCGGGGCAGACCCTCGAGCTTCTGCGTCTGGGCGAAGTCGAAACCGGAATCGACTGCCACGGCGGCGCGCATCACCTGGGGCGGATGGCGTTCGCGAGGTACGGGGCCGCCGCCGCGGCGGGGCTGTCGGAGGCCTGCCAGTCCGGCATGCGGCACGGGGTGATGGAGCAGCTCTTCGTCGGTCGGGGGATCGCCAACCTGGCCGAGGACGTCGACGCTCTGTGCCCGGACGCGAGCGACTCGTTCGGCCGGCACCAGTGCTTTCACGGGGTGGGCCACGGGGTCATGGCGTGGACGGCGTACGAGCTGGAAGACGCGCTGGGGATCTGCGGCCGTCTGGGCGACGATTCGGGCCGGAGGTCTTGCTACAGCGGCGTGTTCATGGAGAATGTCGTGAGCGGTCTGTCGGGAGCGGTGGGTCAGAGGTCCACCTACGTGGACGCTGAGGATCCCCACTATCCCTGCAACGCTCTGCCGGAGCGTTACGTCAACGATTGCTACTGGTACCAGACGTCGCAGATGCTGAACGTGTTCGGCCAGGACCTGGAGCGGGTCGCGGAGACTTGCCTGGATGCGCCGGCCATCGGCCGGCGATCCTGCTTCGGGAGTTACGGCCGGGACGTGGGCGCCGCTCACCGCGGGAACCCGTACCTTGTCGTCCAGTACTGCCTTCTGCCGGGGAGTCTTCAGCACCGGGGCGACTGCATCGACGGCGCGGCGCGGACGCTGTTCTGGGACGCGACGCAGCAGGAGTCGGGTCTGGCGCTCTGCGCGGAGGTGGCGGAGCCGATCGTGGCGGAGGCCTGTTGGCGGGCCATCGTCAACCAGGCTCATGCCGTGTCGGTGAACCGAGCGCCGTTCTGCGACCGGCTGCCGGACCGCTGGCGGGAGCGCTGCATGGCGCCCTGAGCGCCGGCGGTACGGCGAACGTCTGCGCCTTCAGGCAGGCGACCAGTTCCTCGCAGGCCTTTGGACTTACAGGTGCCGCCGGGGCCGGCGCCTTCTGCGACGCCGTGGCCCGCCGGCGTCGACTGGTTTGCCGGGCGGTGCGGCCGCGGCGTGCCGCCGCCACCCTTCCAGTGCTTCCGCGCCGCTGCCGGTGGCGGCAGAGAGCAGGGCGAAGAGATCGAGAGCGGGCCCGAACGCTTCGCGCCGGACGAGGCTCAGCACGGTTCCTGAACTCCGGGGCTGTTCGCACAAGCGCTGGAAGGTCTCCAGCGCACCCTTCATCCTGAACCGGCGCGCGGCCGAGAGGGCGAACCGGCTGCCCAGATCGGCCACCACGTCGTCCACGAGTTGCCGCAGGCGGCGGCGCTGGACGGTGGCGCCTTCCGTTTCCAGCCTCTCCCTGCCGACCACGATCCGGGGCAACAGCAGGGCCGAGAGCAGCACCGTCGGCGGCAGGGCGGCCCCCGTCCTCATTCGTTCGTCGAGCCGGCGGGCGAGCGCTCCGAAGCCCCGTGTCGCGCCGGACGGTCCCCTCACCTCGTCGACTTCGGGAAGGACGATCGGCAGCAGACCGCAACGTTCCATCCAGTCGAAGGCCGCGTCGCTGTGTCCAGTCGCGAGCAGGTCCAGCAGCTCCTCGATCAACCGATGCGGCGATGCCTTGCCAATCTCTCTCCGGTGCTCGACGGCGGCGGCCAGCGTGCCTTCCTCGAGGTCGAAGCCGAGGCGCGCGGCGAACTCGCAGGCCCGCAGCATGCGGACCGGATCCTCGCGGAAACGCAGGTTCGGGTTGCCGATCACGCGAATGCAGCCGCTTTCGATGTCCTCGAGGCCGCCCGTGTAGTCGACGACGGCGCGGTCCGAGGCTCGATAGAGCAGGGCATTGACCGTGAAGTCGCGGCGAAAGGCGTCCTGGCGCGGGCTGCCGTAGGTGTTGTCGCTGGTGACCAGCAGTTCGCCCGGCGATCTCTTCTGATGCTGGGGATCCGGCGCGCCCCGAAACGTCGACACTTCGACCACTTCGCCGGCGAACAGGACATGGACGAGTCGGAAGCGACGGCCGATGATCCGCGAGTTTCTGAAGAGCCGCCGCACTTCTTCGGGCCTTGCGTCGGTCACGATGTCGAAGTCCTTGGGGCGTCGGCCGAGCATCAGGTCGCGCACGCTTCCGCCCACCAGGCAGGCGTTCCTGCCGTTCTGGCGGAGTCGGCGCAGGACCTTCCGCGCGCCGGCGGACAGCCGGCGCGAGGCGATGGGATGCTTGGAGCGCGGCAGAACGGTGGCCGGGGCCGACGCTTCCATCGGGTCAGGCTATCAACGCGGCCGGCGACCGCTTCGGGCTTGGTATTCTGTAGCGTTGTGCAACGCATCGGGGGAGCGTGCGTCTGGTTGGCCATGGCGATCCTCGCGGCCATACCCGGCCCGGCGCGGGCGGATGACCTGTTCCTGCCCCCCGATCCGTCGGCGGCCCTCGCCCCCGTTTCCGGGGACCCCGCAAGCGCCGCCTCGGCAGTCGGCGCGGCGCCCGAGGTGGGCTTCGCGGCGCCGACCTTGCGGCAGCGTCTTGCGCGGTTCGACCGCGGCTTGCTGGAGCGGGTGCGCGCCGCGGCGGATTCGGGCGCCCCGTCGGCCGGCCTGCTGGACCTGAACCTGTTCGACGACGCGGTGTTCCGCGTCACCGATCTTCGGACGTCGCCTACCTCGGCCGGCTTCGCGATCACCGGGCGGCTCGGAGGCGTGGCGTACGGCTCCGTGGCCATCGTGGTGAACGGCCCGGAGATCGCCGGTTCCGTCCGTACGCCGGGCGGCAACTACTCGTTCGAGCGGGGCGCTGACGGTCATGTCGTGATTCGCGAGATCGACGAGGACGCGCTGCCTCCAGGCGCCGAGCCGCTGGAACCCCTACCCGGGGCCGGCGGCCCGGGCGCCGTCGAACCGCCGCCAGGATCGCCACCGCTCGCTCTGTCGGCGGCGGGGCCGGGAGATCCTGCCGCCGCGGTCGATCTGCCGTTCACGTCGAGTCCGCAGACGCAGGTTTCCCGGATCGACGTTCTCATTCTCTACACGCCCCTCGCCTTGCGAAGGCACGCAAGCCGGGCGGCGCTGGAGACGAAGATCGACCTCTGGTTCACCGAGGCGAACCAGATGTTCACGGACAGCGGCGTCAACGCCACGCTTCGCCCCGTCCTCGTGGCCGAGGTTGGTTACGACGAGGATACGACCGGGAACTCTACGACGGACCTCACCCGTCTGGCCCTGTCGGGGGACGGCTACCTGGACGAGGCGCACGCGCTGCGGGACGCGGTCGGAGCGGACGTCGTCCACTTGCTCGAAGGACACTCCCTCTACTGCGGCATCGCGTACGTCATGAGAACCGTGAGCGCGAGCTTTGCGAACTTGGCTTTCGGCGCGACGAATGTCGTCTGCGGCGCCAGAACGTTCGCCCACGAACTCGGTCACAACATGGGGCTCTCCCACGATCGCTATCAGCAGAATCTCCAGGGTCTGGCGGGCTTCCGCAACCAGCCCCATGTCGGCTCGTACGGCTACAACAACCTGAAGATTCTGGAGGATGCGGCGCCCGACGCGAATGTCCCGTGGCGGACGATCATGGCCTACAGGACGATGTGCAGGGACATGGGGATCGCGGCGTCGGCGTGCGCGGGGATCGACTATTTCTCGAACCCCGATATCCAGTTCACCGGGACCGGCCACCCGCTGGGTGTGGATTCCACCGCCGATTCGAGTCTCGTCACCGGTCCGGCCAATGCCGTCCACACCCTGAACGTCACGGCGCCGGTGCTGGCCGCGTTTCGGGCGTCGCCGACGGCCTCCCCCGGCGTCGCCTGGCTCAGGCGCACGACGGAGGAGATAGCGCTCGGCGCGGACCTCGGCCCCCCGGGCTGGACTCTGGCCGATACGCTGGGCTGGCGCATCGCGTTCACGACCGATGTCCGCAACGTCACCGCGGACGACTTCGTGCTGACGAGCTCGGCGGGACTGGGTTCGCCCACACTCACGGTGAGCGCAAGGGGCGCCAGCCAGCGTGCGTACGACATCGAGGCCTCGGGCGGCGGGCTCGCCGGTTTCAACGGCGAGGTCGAGCTCGGCTTCGCCTCCAGCCAGAACATCGAGAGTCCGTCGGGCACGGCGCTTTCGCCGGCTTGGCCCGCCGGCGCGGAACGGACGTACAACGTGGACAACTCGGGACCGGTCGCCACCGTCTCGCCCGCAACCGCCAGCGCCTCGCCGTTCCTCGTGACGGTGCGCTGGGACGAACCCGTTACCTGGCTCACTCCCATCCGAGTGGCCGCGCCGGGAGTCGTCTTCGACTGGCACGACATGACCGGCGACAGGATCCGGACCGGCACGGCAACCCTCCAGAACACTTCCACCGCGCAGACGATCAACGTCACGATTCCCGCGTTCGAGGCGTTCGACCGCCTTCGGCACAGCAGCGCGGTGCAGACCGCGCAGGTCTCCTTCGACCCGCAGCTTGCCAGCCCTTCGCTATCCGTCAGCGGACTCTCGGACGGCTCGGTGGCGGAGTACGCGAACAGTTGCACAGGAGCCTGCCCGAACTCGACCTGGACCTCCGCCACGCCGTCGCTCGACGGCGGTCCGGTGGGGACCGTCGCGTGGACCTTCCAGTCGCGGGACGAGGGGTTCGTCGTCGACGGCGCTACCGGTGTCGTCACGCTGGCGGAGCGAGACTTCGAGAACCCGCTGGATGCGGACGGGGACAACGTCTACGAGGCCACGATCGCGGGCTCCGACGGCAACGGGAACTACGCCACGGCGTCCATTTCGGTAAGCGTGACGGACGTCATCGAGCCCAGGTCGCTGACGATCGAGGGCATATCCAGCCGCAAGCGCCCGGAGCGCATGGAGCTTCGGTTGACGCCCCGCCTGGTGGCCAGCACCGTCCAGCGCGCGGGTGTGTGGGTGGTGGACGACGGTCCGTCCGGAGGCGTGACCTGGCGCCTGGAGGGTGAGGACGCCTCGCAGTTCGCGTGGGACGGAAACAACCTCGTGTTCGCCGCGAAGGACTTCGAGAATCCGCAAAGCGCGGACGGAGACAACGACTACGAACTGAGCATCACGGGGACAGACCAGGACGCGAACTCGGTCACGGAAAACATGACCGTCCGCATCATCGATGCTCTGCCCCGGCCACTGGATCTCTTGACTCCGTCGAGCGGCGCGGTGAACGAGAATTCCGCCTGGACCGGCGGCGCGCCGACCTTCAACGGTCAGCCGTTGGGCGACACGACGCTGACGAAGTCCGGAGGAGCGGATGCGGCGTTGTTCACGATCGACTCGTTCAAGAACCTGAGGCTGCCCGCGCAGGACTTCGAGGATCCCCGGGACGCGGACAGGGACAACGTCTACGAGGTGACTCTCCGGCTGGCGGATGAGGAAGGCAGCTTCACCGAGAAGGACATCACGGTCACCGTGCGGGACGTGTCGGACACCGCGCTGGCGCCGACGGTCGATCTTTCCGCCGGTTCCGCGACGATCGCCGAGGGCGCGAGCACGAGCGTCACGGCGACGCTGTCGTCTTCTCTTTCGTCGTCGGTGACGATTCCGATCTCGGTGACTGGGGGCACGGCTTCCTCGTCGGACTACACGTTGCCGTCGAGCATCACGATCCCGGCGAACCAGTCGTCGGCTTCCGTGTCGCTTCAGGCGGCGGCCGACACGGACACGGTGTCGAGCGAGACGGTGACGGTGTCCCTGGGCGCACTGCCGTCCACGGTTCGCGCCGGTTCAAGGCGGCAGGTGACGGTGACGATCCAGGACGGCACGCCGGTTCTGACGCTGAGGGTGTCGGACAACCCGGTGTCGGAGGGCGCCAGCACGACGGTGACGGTGGACTCCTCGAGGACGTGGGGTTCGACTCTGTCCGTTCCGCTTCGGGTGACGGGGGGCACGGCGCAGAGTCCGTCGGACTACGCGGCGCCGTCGAGCGTGTCGGTTGCGGCCGGCCAGTCGTCGGGCTCGGGGACGCTGTCGACGACGGCGAACACGGACCTGGGCGACGAGACACTGACTCTGGCGCTCGATACGGCGAACCTGCCGCAGGGCGTGGTCGCGGGCACGCCGTCCAGCGTGGAGGTGACGATTGGCGACGGTACGCCGGAGGTCAGCCTCAAGGTGTCGAACAACCCGGTGACGGAGGGTGAGAACGCGACGGTGACGGTCGAGCTGTCGAAGGCCTGGAGTTCGAACGTCAGCATCCAGCCTGTTACCGCGCCGTCCGGCTCGTCGCCGGCGGAGCAGAGCGACTATACGGCGCCGGGCTCGGTGACGATCGCGGCCGGCGCCACATCCGGTACGGCGACTCTAGGGACGGTGAACGACTCGGACCGGGACGACGAGGAGTTGACGGTCAGCCTGCCGCAGTCCTTGCCGTCGGGTCTGGTCAGGGGCTTCTCGTCGAGCGTTACGGTCGTCATAGCGGACACGACGCCGAGTCCCGCTCCGGGCGTGAGCCTCGGCGTAGCGCCCAATCCCGTGTCGGAGGGTTCTAGCGTCACGGTGACGGCGACCTTGACGGCGCCGCTTTCCGCGTCCGTGACGATCCCGTTGAGCGTGACCCGCGACACGGCGGAACCGGAGGACCTGGGAACCCTTGGCGACGTGACGATCGGGGCGAACCAGTTGTCCGGCGCGACGACTCTTGCAACGAGGACGGATCCGGACCAGGAGAACGAGGCGTTCACGGTGGCTCTGGGCGCGCTGCCGGGCACGGTGCGGCGCGGTTCGCCGTCCAGCGTGGACGTGACGATCACGGATACGACGCGGCCCCCGGCCCGCCCGACGCTGAGCCTGTCGCTGGCGGTCGACGAGGTGGACGAGGGCAACTTCGCGGTGCTGACGGCGCGCTTGTCGCGTTCTCTGTCGCGGGCGATTCGCGTGCCGCTGGTCGTGACGCCGGTTACGGCGGAGGCGGGCGATTACGTCGTGCCGGCCGCCGTGACGATTGCGGGCGGGAAGACGGAGGTCCAGGTCGCCATCCGCACGGTGCGGGACAGCGACACGGCGAACGAGCGGCTGACCGTGTCGCTGGGTCAGTTGCCGTCTGACGTGGATCCCGGATCGCCCCGTAGCGTGTCGCTGCTGATCCGCGACCTGGACCGCCGGACGGACCCTCCTCCGCCACCGCCCGGCCCACCGGGACCGCCCCCACCCCCACCGCCACCTCCACCGCCACCTCCCCCGCCACCGCCGGGCGGAGGCGGAGGTGGCGGCGGAGGGGGAGGAGGAGGAACTCCGCCCCCGCCCGGCCCACCGGGACCTCCCCCACCCCCACCCCCGCCCCCCCCACCGCCTCCACCTCCACCGGGAGCGGGCGGCCCGCTCCGGGCGTCGTTCGATGACGATGCGGACTGCGCCGCCGCGGATGGCCCGTGCCGGGTGGTAGCGGGCGCGCCCATCCGCTTCACCGACACGAGTTCCGGCGCGCGTTCCCGCCGCTGGGACTTCGGCGACGGCGGGACATCCCGCCAGCGGAACCCGCTCCAGAGCTGGGGTTCCCCCGGCTTCTACGAGGTCGTCCTGGTGGTGAGCGACGGTTCGCGGGAGCTTTCGGCGTCACGGACTTTCCTGGTCGAGCCGGCAGAGCCCGCGGGCCCCTGCGAGAGCGGATCGTCCAACCGTTGCCTCCGGGATTCCCGTTACCGGATCGAGGTCGACTGGCGGACGGCGGACGGCCGGACCGGGGATGCTTCGGTGGTCCATTCCGGCACGAACGACTCCGGTCTGTTCAGCTTCTTCGATCCGGCGAACTGGGAGGTGCTGGTCAAGGTGCTGGACGGCTGCGAGACGAACGGCCACGTGTGGGTGTTCGCAGCCTCGACGACCGATCTGGGCTATGTGATCCGGGTAACGGACACGGTGACGGACGACATGGCGGTCTACCGCAACGAACCCGGCACGTCCGCGCCCGCGATCACGGATGTGACCGCCTTCGCCCGTAGTTGCCCGCCCGACTGATCGCGGCGCATGTCGGCCGAGCGGCCGCACGGAGTGCTGACTGCTAACATCGTCAGTCTGCAGTAGAAATGATCTCAGCGAGGGACTCGGGCGCGTGGTTGCTGGTGGGCTGCCTTGCGGCAGCTTCGGGCTCGTTGCGGGCGGACGATCTGTTCCTGCCCCCCGCTCCGGCGGTCGGCGGAGCCCCCGATGATCCCGCGGGCGTCCCGGCGGCGGCTGTCGCGTTGCCGGAGGTCGGTCTCGCCGCGCCGACCCTGCGGCAGCGGCTGGCGCGGGTCGACCGCGACCTGCTGGAGCGCGTCCGCGCCGCGGCGGCTTCGGGCGACGCGCCGGCCGGCCTCCTGGACCTGAACCTGTTCGAGGATGCGGTCTTCCGCGTCACCGATCTGGAGATCGGCGCGACCTCCGCCGGCTACTCGATCACGGGCAAGATCGAGGGCGTGGCTTACGGCACGGTCGCCATCGTGGTCAACGGGCCGGAGATCGCGGGTTCCGTCCGGACGCCGGCCGGCGCCTATTCGATCGAGGGGAGGGGGGACGGCGAGGTCGTCATTCGCCAGATCGACGAGGACGCGCTGCCGGACAGCGCCGAACCGCTGGAGCTGGAGGATCTGCCCGAGGCAATCCGACCGGCGGCCCTCGAACCTTCGGCCGGCCCGCCTTCTGGTGTCGTGCCGCCCGGGGTCGCTGGTCCGGCGGGCGCGGCCGCCGTCGACCTGCCGTTTACGTCAAGCGCGCAGACGCAGGTTGCCGAGATCGACGTGCTGATCGTCTACACGCCACTCGCCCTGTCGATGAACGCAAGCCGTGAAGCGCTGGAGACGAAGATGGACCTCTGGTTCACCGAGGTGAACCGGATGTTCGCGGACAGCGGAGTAGCCGCCAGGATTCGCCTGGCCCTGGCGGTCGAGGTCGACTACGAGGAGGACCTGCGGAGCAGCTTTACCGATCTGGCCCGCCTGCTCCTGTCGGAAAACGGCCAGATGGACGAAGCGCTCACGTTGCGGGAGGCGGTCGGGGCGGATCTGGTCCACATGATCGAAGGGCACGCCACCTACTGCGGCAGGGCGTACCGCATGGCCACCTTGAGCCAGGACTTCGCGAGCTTGGCCTTCGGCGCGACGCAGATCAACTGCGGCGCCTACACGCTCGCCCACGAAATCGGCCACAATCTGGGGCTCATTCACGACCGCTACTAGAACTGGTTCGAGGGCCTGGGGACCTTCAGCAACGATCCCCACGTTGGCTCCTACGGCTACGTCAACCACAGGCTCCTGGAGGAGCCGCTGCCCGCCGACAACGTCTCCTGGGCCACGATCATGTCCTACCGCACGATGTGCAGGCGCCTGGAGATCACGAACTGCACGTTCATCAACTACTTCTCGAACCCCCGCCTCATGGAGGCCGGCGACCCGCTTGGCGTCGACTCCACCGCGGACTCGAGTCTCATCACCGGGCCGGCCGACGCCGTCACCACGCTGAACATCTCGGCGCCAGTGGCGGCGGCGTTTCGGTCGCCCCCGACGGCTGCCCCCGCCGTCGTCTGGGTCAGACGAACGACGGACGATGACCGCCTCGGCCCCGGTCCCCGAGGCTTTACGCTGGCGGACACGCTCGGTTGGCGCGTCGCCTTCAGCAAGGACGTTCGCAACGTCTCCGCGGACGACTTCGTGCTGACCGGTTCGGGCTTCGGTTCGCCTGTCATCACGGTGACGCCGAGAGGCACAAGCCAGCGCGCATACGACCTCGAGGCCTCGGGCGGCGGGCTGGCGAACTTCAACGGCGAGGTCGGGCTCGATTTCGCCTCCAGCCAGGATATCGAGGATCTGGCCGGCACGCAGTTGCCGCCGACTTGGCCCGCTGACGCGGAACGGACCTAATGGACTGGACAACTCGGCCCCCGCCGTTGCCTCTGTTTCGCCGGTGACGGCCGGCGCCTCGCCGTTTCTTCTGACCGTGCGCTGGAACGAAGCGGTGACCTGGACACGCCCGTCGGCGTCAGGGCTTTCCGGGGCCTCTTTCGACTGGCACGAACCTACGAGCGACAGGGTCCGTACCGCTGCGGTGACCCTCCAGAACACGGCCAGCGTCCAGACGATCACCCTCACCGTTCCCGCGTCTGCGGCCCTCGACCAGCTTGGACAGGGCAATGCGGAGCAGACCGCGCAGATCGTCTTCGACCCGCAGCTCTCGAGCCCCTCGCTCTCGGTCAGCGGCCTCTCGGACGGTTCGGTGGCCGAGGCCACGAACAGTTGCGATTCCGATCCGTGCCCGAGTTCGACCTGGACATCCGCTACGCCGTCGCTTGACGGCGGCCCGGGGGGTACGGTCGCCTGGTCCTTCCAGGCGTGGGATCCGGGGTTCTCGATCGACGAGGCCACCGGCGTCGTCACCCTGTCCGGCCGGGACTACGAGAACGCGCTGGACGGCGACGCGGACAACGTCTACGAGGCCACGATCACAGGCTCCGACAGCCACGGAAACCACGCCACGGGGTCCGTCTCGGTGACGGTGACGGACGTCATCGAACCCAGAGCGGTCTGGATTTCCGGTGTCGGCAGTTCAAAGTACCCGGAGGGCCGGGATCTTCGGCTGAGGCCCAGCCTTGTGGCGGGCTACGTCGAGCGCGGGGGAGTCTGGGTGATCGACGATCCTCCTTCGGGGGATACAGTGACGTGGCGCGTGGAGGGGGCGGACGCCTCCCTGTTCACTTGGTCGGGAGACCGCCTCGTGCTCACCGCGAGGGACTACGAGAACCCCCGGAGCGCGGACGGGGACAACGACTACGAGCTCGAGCTCACCGGGACGGACGAAGACTCCAACACAGGCACGACGAGCGTGAGCTTCCGCATCGTCGACGCGCTGCCCGGCCCCTGGAGCTGCTGCGTCCGTCGAGCGTCGCGGTGAACGAGAACACCGCCTGGATTTCCAGTCCGCCAAAGTTCAAGGGGCATCCGCTCGGCGACCTGAAGTTCACGAAGACCGGCGGCGCCGATGCGGCCAGCTTCGATATCGACTCGCTCGGGAAGTTGCGGCTGGCCGCGCAGGACTACGAGAACCCCGGGGACGCGGACGGCGACAACGTTTACGAGGTGACGCTTCGGCTTACGGACGAGGAAGGCAACTCCGCCGAAAGGGACGTCACGGTGACCGTGCTGGACGTGGTCGAGACGTTCCGGTGGCCGCCTCCCGCGCCACCGGAGCCTCCGCCACCGGAACCTCCGCCGCCGGAACCTCCGCCACCGGAACCGGAGCCGCCGCCTCCGCCACCGGGTCCTCCCGAGGCTTCGTTCGTGGTCGGTGCCGAGTGCCCGGATGACCCGGGAGAACCGTGCAAGCTTCGTACGGGCGTTCCGGTCGAGTTCGAAAGCACGAGTTCCGGCGATGCGCGCACTCACCGCTGGGAGTTCGGAGACGGCCGGATTTCGGGCAGCGCCAACCCCCGGCACGAGTGGAGGACGCCGGGCTTCTACGAGGTGACGCTTACGGTCGGCGATGGCGGCGACCGGGAATCGACGGCTTCCAGACTCTTCCTGGTCGAGGCGGCGTCGCCGGCTGGCGACTGCGAGAGCGGACCGTTCACCCGTTGCCTCGGGGATTCCCGCTATGCCGTCAAGGTCGAGTGGCGGACCGCGGACGGTGGCACGGCTGAAGCGGCAGTGGTTCAGGCTGGGACGAACGACGCAGGCATGTTCAGTTTCTTCGATCCGGCGAACTGGGAGGTCCTGGTCAAGGTGCTGGACGGCTGCGAGATCAACGGCCACGTATGGGTGTTCGCCGCGTCGGCCACGGAACTCGGCTACACGATCCGGGTAACGGACACGGCAACGGACGACGTGGCGGTCTACCGCAACGAACCCGGCACGTCGGCGCCCGCGATCACGGACGTCGAGGCCTTCGAGAGTTCCTGCGCCGAGCCCTGACTTCCGGCTCACCGGGCCAAGGGCCGTTCGGCGCCCATCGCCGACGGTGGAGTATCCTCCGCCCCTGTGGGCGCGCTCGACGGATTGCGGGTTCTCGACCTGTCGCGGCTGGCGCCCGGCCCCTACTGCTCCATGCTGCTCGCCGACATGGGAGCGGACGTTCTGCGCGTCGACAATGCGGTCGGCGGACCGGTCCGCTCCGGCGACATGGTCTCTCGCAACAAGCGGAGCATCGCGCTCAACCTGAAGACGGCGGGCGGCCAGCGGATCCTCCACCGCCTGGCGGCGGAAGCCGACGTCTTCCTGGAGGGCAACCGGCCGGGCGTCTGTGCGCGGCTCGGCTGCGACTACGCGACGCTGTCGGCGCTCAATCAGCGCCTGGTGTACTGCTCTCTCACCGGCTACGGGCAGTCGGGCCCGATGGCGCAGGCCGCCGGCCACGACGTGAACTACATCGCCCTGGCGGGCGTGCTGTCGCAGATCGGCAACGGCACGGATCCGCCCCTGCCGCCGCTCAACCTGGTCGCCGACTTCGGCGGAGGTGGCTTGATGGCCGCCTTCGGCATCCTCTGCGCCCTGTTCGAGCGCGAGCGCTCGGGCCGGGGCCAGTACATCGACGCGGCGATGGTCGACGGGGCCGCTTCGCTGATGGCGGTTCACTTCGGGCAGAAGGGGGCGCGCTCGACGCCCGGCGTCGGTCTGCTCGGAGGCGGCGCCGCGTTCTACCGCTGCTACGAATGCAGGTGCGGCGGCTACGTATCGGTGGGCGCCGTCGAGCCGCAGTTCTTCGCCGCCCTTTGCGAAGGCACCGGTGTCGACGTCGTCGCCGAGCAGATGGACACCGATCGCTGGCCGGAGCACATCGAGGCGTTTCGGCGCGCCTTCCTGACGCGGACGCGGGACGAGTGGGCCGAGGTCTTCACCGGGCTGGACGCCTGCGTGTCGCCGGTGCTCGACCTCGACGAGGCGCCCCGGCACGCCCACAACGCCGAGCGCGGCACGTTTCCGGTCGGACCCGACGGCGAGATCCACATCGCGCCCGCGCCGCGGCTGGGGCGTACGCCGGGCGCTCTCCGGCGGCGTGAACCGCGGATGGGTGAGCACACCGAGGACGTCCTGGCCGAGTTGGGCCTGAGCGCCGAAGAGTTGGTCGAACTGGAAGAGGAAGGAGCGATCCTGAGGACATGACGGAAGCGAACACGCACGACGCCCCGCCTGCCGGCGGGGCCGGCAGGGTCTTCGAGGACTTCGAGGTCGGCCAGGTGTTCCGGCACGCCCTCGGCCGCACGGTCACCGAGGGCGACAACGTCTGGTTGACGATGATCACCCTGAACCCGAACCCGATTCACTTCGACCGGGAGTACGCGGGTCAGACGGAGTGGGGCAGGCCCCTGGTCAACTCCTGCTTCACGCTGTCCCTGGTCACGGCCCTGACCGTGGCCGATCTTTCGCAGAACGCGGTGAACCTGGGCTGGGACAGCGTCCGCCTGCCCAACCCGGTGTTCGAAGGCGACACCCTCTACGCGCAGAGTGAGGTGCTCTCCGTGCGGGAGTCGAAGTCGCGGCCGCACCAGGGAATCGTCGGCTTCCGGACCGTCGGCTACAACCAGGACGGCAAGCCGGTCATCACCTTCGACCGGACGATCCTGGTGTACCGCCGGGGCCACGTGCCGGCCAAGCCGACCCGCCCGGAACTGCGCGCCTAGCGGTCGGCCAGTGGCAGGTAGTCGCGGGCCCCGGCGCCCGTGTAGATCTGCCGCGGCCGGTTGATCCGGTTGTCCGGATCGACGCTCATCTCCTTCCAGTGGGCCAGCCAGCCGGGCAGCCGGCCGAGAGCGAACATGACGGTGAACATGTTCGTCGGCAGGCCCATCGCCCGGTAGATGATGCCGCTGTAGAAGTCGACGTTCGGGTAGAGCTTTCGGTCGACGAAGAAGTCGTCCTGGAGGGCGACCTCCTCCAGATTCCTCGCGATCGCCAGCAGCGGATCGTTCACGCCGAGTTCCGCGAGCACCTCGTCCGCGGCGCCCTTCAGGATGCTGGCGCGCGGGTCGAAGTTCTTGTAGACCCGGTGCCCGAAGCCCATCAGGCGGAAGGGGTCGTCCCGGTCCTTGGCGCGGCCGACGAACTTGCTGAAGTCGTCTCCGCTGTCGCGGATCG
Source organism: Candidatus Multivorans sp. (assembly GCA_965220845.1). Taxonomy (GTDB): domain Bacteria; phylum Acidobacteriota; class Thermoanaerobaculia; order Multivoradales; family Multivoraceae; genus Multivorans. The sequence continues at coordinate 1,067,329 of CBDCRA010000004.1, read as the reverse complement.
CCTCCAGCATCTCGATCACCTGCTGGTTCGCGCCGCCGTGAAGCGGCCCTGACAGCGCGTCGATGCCGGCCGAGATCGCGGCGAACAGGCTGGCGCCGGAACTCCCGACCATGCGGACCGTCGAGGTGGAGCAGTTCTGCTCGTGGTCGGCGTGCAGGATGAGCAGCATGTTCAGGGCCCGGGCGAGGACCGGCGGCGGCTCGTAGTCCTCGCAGGGGACGGAGAACATCATGTTCAGGAAGTTCTCCGCGTAGCCGAGGTCGTTCTGCGGGTAGACGAAGGGCTGGCCGATCGACTTCTTGTAGGAGAACGAGGCGATGGTCGGCAGCTTGGCGATGAGACGGACGACGTGCAGGTCGACGTCCTCATCCTCGGAGTAGAAGGTGGCGAGCGACGAGATCATCGAGGACAGGATCGCCATCGGATGGGCCGTCGGCGGATACGCCTCGAAGAACTTCTTCATGTCCTCGTGGATCAGCGTGTGCCGCCGCAGCCTGGCGCGGAAGTCCTCGAGCTCCTCTTCGTCGGGCAGCTCGCCGTAGATCAGCAGGTAGCAGACCTCGACGAAGGACGCCTCCTCCGCGAGCTGTTCGATGGGGTAGCCGCGGTAGCGGAGGATTCCCTGTTCGCCGTCGATGAAGGTGATCGCGCTGCGGCAGGAACCGGTGTTGCCGTAGCCCGGGTCCAGTGTGATCGCGCCGGTCAGGCTCCGGAGGGCGTGGCTCTGGATCGCCACTTCGCCCTCGGAGCCGACGATTACGGGGAATTCGTACTCCTGGTCCTCGTAGGTCAGTTTGGCCGCTTTCATCTTGACTGTCTCACCCCTTCTTCCTCCCTCGGAACTCTGCCCTTCCCGGCATTCGAATTCCATCTGGGCAGCATTCGGCGCGGAGTGTAGCAGTCCCTCAGGCGCCCGTGGGACGCGCCGCGGTCCGGTTCAGACGCCGCGCTCTTCGGCGCCCCACAGGGCCTTGTGGAGCTGCAGCGAGACCCTCGCCGGCAGCCGGTCCTCGAGCACCCAGGCGGCGAGTTCGGCGGGCGCCAGGGCGTCCCAGACGGGTGAGAGGTGGACGGTGCAGAGGCGGTCGATCCCGCGCTCCCGGATGGCGTTTCGCGCCCACTCGTAGTCGCCGCGGTCCTGGACGACGAGCTTCACCTCGTCCGTGGCTCGCAGGTCCCCGAGGTTCGGCCAGTGGTTGTTCTCCGCTTCGCCGCTGGCCGGGCACTTCAGGTCGACGATTCGCCTGACGCGCGGGTCGACGCCGGAGATGTCGAGGCCGCCGCCGGTCTCGAGCAGGACTTCGAGACCGCGGTCGCACAACCCGCCCATCAGGGTGTGGACCCCGGGCTGGAGCAGCGGCTCGCCGCCGGTGACCTCGGCCAGGGGGCAGCCGTAGGCGAGTACCTCCTCGATGACTTCGTCGACCCGCATCCACCGGCCTTCGTAGAAGCTGTACTCGGTGTCGCACCAGGTGCAGCGCATCTGGCAGCCGGTCAGTCGCACCAGCACGCAGGGGCGGCCCGCGAAGGTCGATTCCCCCTGGATCGAGTAGAAGATCTCGTTGACCCGGAGCCGGTCGGCGGCCGGCAGCGCCGCGACCGGGTCGACCGGAAGACCTCGATCAGGCGTCGTCGTCAAGGAGCTGTCGCAGCACGTACCGGAGGATCCCCGCGTGCCGGTAGTACTCCGCCTCCTGGGGCGTGTCGAGGCGGACCCGCGCGCGGAAGGCGATCTCGCCGTCGGCGCCCGTGGCCCGCACCTGCACGGTCAGGCCGGGTTCGAAGTCGGCGGCCAGGCCGGCGGCAAGCCCTTCGATGGCGTACTCCTCGCGGCCGGTCAGTCCCAGTTTGGCGGGGCCTTCGCCGTCCAGGAACTCGAGCGGCGCGATCCCCATCCCGACCAGGTTGCTGCGGTGGATCCGCTCGTAGCTCCTGGCGATGACCGCTCGCACGCCGAGCAGCCGGGGCCCTTTGGCGGCCCAGTCGCGCGACGAACCCGTGCCGTACTCGAGGCCGGCCAGGATGATCTGGGGCACGCCGCGTTCGCGGTAGGCCATCGCCGCGTCGAAGATCGACATCTGCTCGCCTTCCGGCAGGAGCACGGTGTAGCCGCCCTCGACCCCCGGCACCAGGAGATTCCGCAGGCGGACGTTGGCGAACGTGCCCCGCATCATGACCTCGTGATTGCCGCGGCGCGCGCCGTAAGCGTTGAAGTCCACGGGCGCCACCCCGAGCTCGCGGAGGTAGTGCCCGGCCGGGCTGTTCGGGCTGATCGGGCCGGCGGGCGAAATGTGGTCCGTGGTGACCGTGTCGCCGAGCAGCGCCAGGACGCGGGCGCCGGCGATGTCCCGCACCGGCTCCGGCTGCCGCGGCATGTTGGCGAAGAACGGCGGCTGCTTCACGTAGGTCGAGTCGTCCTGCCAGTCGAACGTCTGTCCGGCCGGAACGTCGAGCGCCTGCCAGGCTTCGCTGCCCGCGAAGACGTCCGAGTATTGCCGCGTGAACATCTCCGGCCGCAGCGAGTTCTCGAGGGCGGTCTGAATGTCGCCCTGGGCCGGCCAGATGTCGCGCAGGTAGACCGGACCGTCGGGGCCGTCGGCGAGGGGTTCGCGCACCAGGTCGATGTCGATGCGGCCGGCGAGCGCGTAGGCCACGACCAGGGGCGGCGAGGCCAGGTAGTTGGCGCGTACCTCGCTCGAGATCCGGCCCTCGAAGTTGCGGTTCCCTGAGAGGACGGAAACGGTGACCAGTTCGCCTTCGGCGATCGCGGCCGATGTCGCGGGAGGCAGCGGGCCGCTGTTGCCGATGCAGGTCGTGCAGCCGTAACCGACGGTGTGGAAACCGAGCTGCTCCAGGTAGGCGGTCAGGCCAGCCTCCGCCAGGTAGTCGGTGACGACCTTGGACCCGGGCGCCAGACTCGTCTTCACCCACGGCCGGGTCCGGAGCCCCGCCTCGACGGCCTTCTTCGCCAACAATCCGGCGGCCAGCATGACGGACGGGTTCGAGGTGTTCGTGCAGCTCGTGATCGCGGCGATGACCACGGAACCGTCCGTGATTCCGGCCGGTTCATCGGCGTCCCCGGGGTTCTCGGCAGTCGGGGCAGGATCGCTGGCCCCGTCGCCGTCGAGCACCGGCAGGCCGCCGCCGCGGGTCGACAGTTGAGGCAACTGGCCGAGGAAGGAGTCCTTGACCCCGGACAGGGGCACCCGGTCCTGGGGCCGCCTTGGGCCGGCCAGCGACGGCTCGACCGTGGCCAGATCCAGCTCCAGCGTGTCGCTGTACTCGGCCTCCGGCGTGTCCCGGTCGTGGAAGAGGCCCTGTTCGCGGCAGTACGCCTCGACCAGCTCCACCTGCGCTTCGCCGCGGCCGGTGAACCGGAGGTAGTCGATGGCGGCGCGGTCGATCGGGAAGATGCCGCAGGTGGCGCCGTACTCGGGCGCCATGTTCGCGATCGTCGCTCGGTCGGCGAGTCTGAGCTCGGCGAGCCCGGGGCCGAAGAACTCGACGAACTTGCCGACGACTCCGTGGCTGCGCAGCATCTCCGTGACCCGCAGCACGAGGTCGGTGGCGGTGGTGCCCTCCGGCAGGGCGCCGACGAGGCGGAAGCCGACGACCTGCGGCACCAGCATCGCGATCGGCTGACCGAGCATCGCGGCCTCCGCCTCGATGCCGCCCACGCCCCAGCCGAGGACGCCCAGGCCGTTGATCATCGTGGTGTGGGAGTCGGTGCCGACGAGGGTGTCGGGGTAGGCGAAGGGCGGCTCGGCGTGACCGTTCCGCGAATGCATGACGCCGCGCGCCAGGTACTCGAGGTTCACCTGGTGGACGATGCCGGTCGCCGGCGGCACGACGCGGAAGTTCTCGAAGGCGGTCTGCCCCCAGCGCAGGAACAGGTAGCGCTCCTCGTTGCGCTCGAACTCCCGTTCGGCGTTGATCAGGAGCGCGGCGGCCGAGCCGTACTCGTCGACCTGCACCGAGTGGTCGATCACCAGTTCCGCCGGCTGCAGCGGGTTGATCCGGGCGGCATCGCTGCCCATGGCCGCCATCGCGTCGCGCATCGCGGCCAGGTCGGCCACCGCGGGGACGCCGGTGAAGTCCTGGAGCAGCACCCGTCCGGGCATGAAGGCGATCTCGACGTTCGGCTCGGCCCGAGGTTCCCAGCGGGCCACGGCCTCGATGTCGGCGGCCGGCACGACGTGACCATCCTCCCGGCGAAGCAGGTTCTCGAGCAGGATCTTCAGGGCGTACGGCAGGCGCTCCACCGGCAGGCCGGCGGCGCTCAGAGTCGGCAGGTGAGCGATCCGGAAGGATCGGCCGGCGGCGTTCATCGTCCTTATCGCGCCGAAGCTGTTCGTCATGTCAGGTCTCTCGGTGATCGCCGGCTTTGGGCAGCCGGGCGTTTGAAGTTCAGGTGCGGCCTCGGCCGGAGATTACCCAAACCGCTGGGTGCGCGGGTGCCGCGTGTAGAGTCGCGCCCATGTCCGGGGTGGACGACTTCGAGACGCCGACGCTGCTGGTCGCCATGCCCCAGGTTCTCGATCCCTTCTTCTTTCGGGCGGTCGTGCTGCTCGCGGCTCACGAGGACGGCGGCGAGGGGGGTAGCCTGGGCTTTGTCGTCAACCGGCCGAGCCAGCTCAAGGTCGACGAGGTCCTGCGTGAACTCGACATCGAGTGGTCCGGCAGCTCGGAAGTCGTGGCCTTCGTCGGTGGTCCGGTGCAGCCCGAGGTCGGGACGGTGCTGCTGTCTCTCGACGGCCTGAGCGGCCTGGATCGGGACGGCATCACGGAGATCGCTCCGGGCGTCGGAGCGACGCAGAACATCCTCGCGCTGCGCACGCTCGCCCGCAGCGCACCGGACCGGATGCGGCTGCTCCTGGGCCACGCGGGCTGGGCGCCGGGCCAGTTGATGCAGGAAGTCAGCCGCAGCGACTGGCTGACGGCGCCGATCGAGGAATCGATCGTGTTTTCCGGCGAGCCGGTGGATGCCTGGTCTGGCGCGCTCGCCTCGCTGGGGATCGATCCGGCGTCCCTGCCGAGCTGGACCGCAGGCGACGGCGACTCCAACTAGCGGACGCCGTCAGGTGCCCGTGGACCCGAAGCCGCCGTCGTTGCGGTCGCCTTCCGTTGGCTGCCGGCCGAGGGCGTCGTCCTCCCGGAACGTGACTTCGGGAACGGCGGCGACCACCATCTGCGCCAGCCGCTCGCCGCGTTCGACATGGACGGGTTCGCCGCCCAGGTTGGCGAGGAGCAGCTTGATTTCGCCCCGATAGTCGCTGTCGATCGTGCCGGGGGCGTTCAGGACGGTCAGGCCCTGGCGGAAGGCGAGTCCGCTGCGGGGCCGGATCTGGGCCTCGTAGCCGGGCGGCAGGCCGAGGATGAGACCGGTCGGGATCAGGGTGCGCGCGCCGGGGCCGATTCGGACCGGCCCGGAGGTGGCGGCGCGCAGGTCGTAACCGGCGCTGCCGGTCGAAGCCCGCTCCGGCAGGCCGGCGGCGTGCGGGAGCCGCCGGATCCTGACGGCAACGGCGGGTTCCCGGCTCAACGGGCCTCTCTGCCGGGCGCCGTGCCGTCCTGGACCTTGGGACCGTCGAGCACTCCGCGCGGGAACGGCTTGCCGATCCACTCGCTGGTCAGCCGCGGCGGCGGCCGTCCGTCGCCGGCGTTGCCGGGCCTGAGCTGGATCAGTTCGCTGGTGAAGTACCACTCTCCGACGTCCTGCTGGCCGTTGAACGTGCGCTTCGAGGGTCCGGGCGTGGCGCTGTAGACCCCCAGGATCGGCCCGACGACGGGGCCTTCGCCTTCGTCCTCGTTCGGCGGCGGCACGGCCGTCATCGAGCCGCCGCCGGCGGCCGCGACGGCTGCGGCATTGGTCGCCGGCTCGGCGCCGCCTCTCTGGTTGCCGCGCTGGCCGGTGTTGCTCGGCCTTCCCTGCATGAGCAGACCCCAGCGACCGTCCTCGGCCATCGGGTTGGGCCACAGTTGGCGAATCGTACGGGGCTCTACTTCGACGAGCTCCTCGAGCGCGGTCGGCAGGCGTCCCTGGCGCACCCGAAAGATGCGGATCGCCTCGGCGTACTGCAGGCCGCGGAAGATGAGTTCCGCTTCCTTTTGGCGCTGCGCCCAACTGCTCCAGTAGGGCAGCGCGGCCGCGACCGCGATGTTCATCACCGTGATCAGGACGGCCAGGACCACCAGGTTGTAGCCGGCTTCGGAATGGCGGGCCCGCCGCTGCCCGCGGCGGACCCCGCGGTCACCAGTTGGCATAGGCCTCCCCGTTCAGCGAGTTCTCCTCCGCACCGGAGTGGACGTCCTCGACTCCCGGATCTCCGAACGGGGACAGGTCGGTCTCGGCCCAGGGGTCTTCGTCGGCCGAGGAAGGGAACTCGGCGAGAACCTCGACCCAGGTCTCGGTGCTGCGGGTGATCGGGTCGGGCGGTATCGCGCGCAGGTACTCAGCCTCGACGAGCGCCTGGAGGCTCGGAGGGTAGTGGCCCTTGTCGGCGTAGTGCTGCTCGATCGCGTCGCGCATGACCCGGAGGTTCTGCTTGAGGGCCGCCTCCTGGGCCCGCCGGGGCGCGTTCTTGAGCAGCGGTACGGCGACCGCGGCGAGGATGCCGATGATCGCCATGACGATGATGAGTTCCAGCAGGGACATGCCACCCTGGGACCTTGGGCGCTGGACCTGGATGTGTTCGTTCATTTCACCACTCCCGGTAGGGAACCCGGTTCAGACCGACTCCGTCGCTCAGGGAACGGACGTCGTAGACGTTCTCGCCTCCCCAGGACCGGTCGTCCGGATCGTCCTGGTAGCTCAGCATTCCCCACTCCGCCTCGCCCGTCATCGGGTCGACGGGGATGCGTCGGAGAAAACGGATCTCGCCCTCGACCTGCCCGATGAGCTGGATCGGCTCCACCAGGTTCTCAAGTTCACTCGGATAGCCGTCGGTGCCGATCTCGATCGGGATGAGCCCCACGTCGCTGTAGCGTTTGTGCTCATCGATCGCGTTGCGCATCTGGCGGAGGTGGGAGCGCAGTTCCGCCTCCTTGATGCGCTTGTTCGTGAAGGTCGCGGTGGGCAGGGCGACGGCGGCGAGGACCAGCATCACGGCGCAGACCGTGACGAGTTCGACCAGCGTGTAGCCAGCGCGCCGCCGCCCGGCCGTCCTCATGCGACCCTTTCCGGCCGTCCGGGATCCGGCTCCTCGCCGTCCCGGATTTCGATCTCGAGCGGCTGCACGGTGGGCGGAGCCAGCTCTTCGAGGGCCGGGCCCCTGGGCCGGGCATGCTCCACGGCGATGGTTGCCGTGCCGGGGTCCATGGCCCGCACCTCGAGCGCCAGCAGACGTCCCCTGCCGGCCACGCCCGGCCGCTCGCCCAGCCGGCTCAGGCCCACCACGACCGTGCCCGGGGTCGAGTCGTCGGTCATCAGCGTGATCTCGTCTTCGCCGCCCAGGAAGGAACCTGCCCGCACGGCCGTGACCTCGATCAGGGACGGGTCGAAGCGCAGCCGCAACGGCAGGTGGGAAAGCGGCGTCGTGGACCGGACGTCCAGCCGCACCTCGACACTGTCGCCGACGCTTGCACGCAGCGCTTCGGGGGCGAACGTGAGCTCGATTCCTCCGGTGGAGCTTGCCGCGCGTTCCTGGAGTACCGCCGGGAGGATGACCCGCGGTGAACTGGAGACCCGTGGGGAACCGGGGGCCGGCCCGGAATCCAGCAGACCGGCGTTGCGCGGCGGATTGACGGGCGGCGGCGGCACGAGCTCGACGCCCAGCGGCGGTCCCTCGTCTTCCTCCCCCGGTGGCTGCTCGCCTTCCGGCGCAGCGTCCCGCAGACCTGGCGGCAGCCGCTCCTGGAGTTCGTCGAGGACGTCGCCCTCCGCGCCCGGTTCGTCGAAGGGTCCGTCGACTCCGGAGTCGACGCGGGGGCTCGAGCCGCGATAGACCACGTTGCTTTCCGTGCCGACCCAGATCGGAGCGAGGTCCTCTTCCCGGATGTCGGCGCGCCGGATGATGTGGGGGGTCAGGGTCAGCACGATGTCGGTGCGCGTGTTGTCGGTCGAGCGCCGGGAGAAGAGGCGCCCCAGAACCGGGATCTCGGACAGCCCTGGAATGCCGCCCTGGCTGTTCGTCTCGGACGTGCGGATCAGCCCGGCCAGGAAGTTCGTCTCGCCATCGCGCAGCCGGATGCTCGTGTTGATGTTGCGGCTGCCGATGATCGGCTGGCTCTCGATCTGGCCGCTGATGTTGCTGACCTCGATGCTGAGGTCGAGCGAGACCTCTTCGTTGTGATGCACCCGCGGCGTGATGTCCACCTCGATGCCGACGTTCTGGTACTGGTAGGAGGTGATCGGCACGATGTTGCTGCCGGCCGTGTTGGCCGTGTTGAAGCTGGTGACCGGGATCGGCACCCGGTCGCCGATCGAGAACGATCCTTCTTCGCCTTCCGTGATCCGCACCTGCGGTTTGGCCAGGGTCTGCGCGTCCGTCGCGTTCTTCACGAACTCGAACAGGAAGCCGGGCACGGCCAGCACCCAGTTGTTCTGATTCAGGGACTCGACATCCGACATGCGAAGCGGCACCTCCTCGCCGCCGATGTCCAGGCTGATGCCGAGACGGTTCGCGTCGAGCGACAAACCGAGTTCCTGCAGTTTCGACGTGTTGATTTGCAGCAGTTCGACGTCGACGACGACTTCGGCCTTCGCCTTGTCGTTCTGTTCGATCAGCCGTTGCGCGATCTTGACCTTCTCAACGCTGTCGAGCATGGCGATCGCGTTCAGCCTTTCGTTGGTCGCGATGAACCGCGTGTTCAGCAGGCTGCGCAGGATGGTCATCACGTCGCTCACGTCCGAGTTCGAGAGGAAGAACGTCTGGATGATGCGGTCCTCGAAGCGCTGCCGGTTCTGCTGCGTGTCCTGGAGGATCATGATCGTCTGTTCGTCGAGCACGCGGTAGAAGTGGCCGAGGCTGTGCATCAGGATCTCCAGACCCTCGATTGCCGTCACGTCGCGCAACTCGATGCCCTCGGGCCCGACCGCTGCGTCGCGCAGCCTGGTGTCGAAGACGATGTTGATTCCGAACGCCTGCCCGATCGCCCGATAGACCTCCATGAACGTCGCGTTCGGAAAGTCGAAGCTGACCGGCTCGTTGGACAGCGGACTCAGCGTCGGCGGCATCGGCTCGGCGGCGCGGGCGTCGTCCTTCATCTGGGAGATGGTCCTGGGCTCGAGACCGCTGGTTTCGATCTCCGTGCGGAGCTTCTCGAGTTCGGTCAGGGCGTACTGGTTGGTCGGATCGAGCTGCACGGCCCGCTGCATCTCGAGCATCGCGTCCCGGTCGCGGCCGGCCTCCTGCAGTTTCCTGCCCTCTTCGAAGTGGGCGTGGGCGGCCTGGGTCCTGGCCCGCAGCAGGCCGGCCCGGTAACGGAGATCGGCCGGGTCGCCGGTGACGAGTTCCATGTAGCGCAGAACGGCGGTGTCCCAGTCGCCCGTGAGCTCCGCGTGCTGCGCCTCCCGGAAGCCCCGGTAGCCGCTGCAGGAGGCGAGGATCAGGAGCAGCGCCAGCCCCAGCGAGAGAGCGTGCCGTCGTCGTTGTCTTGGCTGTGAATCGTGTTCGTTCATGTGGTTCGGATCCTTAGCTTCCGCTGGGCCGGCCGCCGATGGCGAGCCGCACCGGCTGTTCGTCCGGGAAACCCACGAAGAGCAGATCGACCGACTCGTAGCCGATGTTTTGCACTTCGAACTTGTCCTTGACGAGGTCGCCCTCGAGTGCGTTGAAGATGGACTTGTCGGTGTCGATGAACACCGCGATCGGATTGTCGCTGCGCCCGAAGGAGCCGATGTAGAAGACGTCGATCGGCGGCGGTTTCGGTCCGAGCGGCTCCGCCGGCGTCTCCGGGATGGCGCTTGGCGTCGGCGTCTCCGGGATGACCGGCGGCTCGGGTTCAGGCTCGGGCGGCGGCGTCTCCGTCTCGGCGAGGGCCGTTTTGGGCGCCGGCTGGCTGCCGAACGACCATGGGTCCCGCGTCGGGCTGCTGGGCGGTGGCGGCTGGTCGAGGGTGTAGGCGGCGAGTTCGACGACGTCGATCGAGGTCGAACGCAGGTCGCCGGCAGTCGTGCTGGTGAAGCCGGGACCGCCGCCGAACGACGGCAGGTAGCGCCACGCGGCGACCACCACGACGATGCCGAGCAGGCCCAGCAGCAGCGGGTTCGGCCGGCTGGAGCCGGCCTGGGCGGCGCTCATGCTCCCGCCTCCTGCTGGCCGGATTCGTTGCCGGAGAACAGGGTCGACAGCCGGAGATCGATGCGCAGGTTCGGCGTCGCCTCGCTCAGGCTGATCGACTCGAGGGCCACGAAGGTGTCCGTGACCTCGAGCAAGTTGACCAACCCCCGCAACTGGCGGTAGTTCCCCTCGACCGTGAACACGATCGACTTCTCGACCAGACCGTACTGCTCCAGGGTCGCCTCCGGGTAGGAGATCGAGCCGGGACGGAGTCCCGAGCGGTCGGCCAGTTCCTTGACCTCGCCGATCAGGTCGGTCAACCGTTCGCGCTCGGTCGCGAATCCCTCGCGGTACAGGGTTCGCACGTGGCTGCGGGTCGCCTCGACCGTGGTGACCTGTCCCTCGCGGCGGGCCACCTCCTGGGTGGCGCGTGTGCGCAGGTTCTGGACCTGGGCGATCTCGTCCTCGAGCGCCTGAAAGCGGCCGGCGTAGACGCCGCGGTAGGTGGACAGTAGAGCCGCGTTGAGGACGCAGAGGCCCGCGCCGACCCAGAACCAGATACGCAGGCGCCAGATGCGCCGCCGCCGTCTCACGGCTGATCCTCCGCGGCGTCGCCGGCGCCGCCGGGCAGGTAGACGACCGCGATGGTGAAGTCCAGCGGGCCGAGGTCCTGCCGGCTCTCGTGGAGCAGCTTGGGATCCTCGAAGGCGGGGTGCTCGAACAGGGCGTCGATCAGATCGAGCAGACCCTGGTCGTCCTGGGTTTCGCCGGTCAGGTCGAGGGACACCCGGGACTGGTCGCCGGTTCCTGGTTCCGCGCGCCGCCGACGGTTCCGGTCGCCGCGCTCCGGCGCCAGACTTCGCAGGCGCGTGTTCCACGGCAGCACCTGCTCGATGTCGTTGAAGAGTTGCCCCCAGGGGAAGCGCCGGTCCGCGATGCGCTCGTTCAGGAAGGCGACTTCGCGGTTCTGCGCCTCCAGGTCGAGGCGCGCCAGTTCCGCGCTCAGGCGGTCGAGTTCCGTCTGGTCGCCGGCGAGTTCCTCCCGCAGTCCGGAGAGTTCGGCGCGGGCGTCGGCGGAGCCGGTGAGGTAGCCCCAGTACAGCACCGCGTTCAGGGTCAGCAGGGCGACGCCGAGCGCCAACAGCAGAGCGGTCAGCCGGCGCCAGGGGCGGCGGTTGACGAACGGCCGGGCCGCCAGGTTCAGGGGCCTGCTCACGTCTTCACCGTGAGGGAGGCGCCCAGCATCGGCAGGGCGCGGTCGAGTTCAAGCGTCCCGGCCTCGGGTCCGTCGCCGGAGGTCGTGCTCTGGTCGAGAACGCGAGCCGGTAGTCCCAGGCCGTCTTCGAGTCGCTCGCGCCAGGCCGGGCGGTCGGCCTCGGTCGCCAGCAGCAGGACGTGCTCGGGCAGGTCGGCCCCGGCGCCGAACAGGCCGCGCTCCTCGATGAAGCCTCTGGTCAACCGCAGTTCGCGCACCGCCAGTCGGGAAGCGTCCGAGGGAGAAAGGGCCGGGTCGAATGTCTTGTAGCGGTAGAGAGCGGGGCCGTCCTCCGTTTGCGCCAGGAGGGAGTAACCGTCTCGGTGGGCCAGCAGAAGGAGAAACGCGCCGCCAGCGCCGTGCATCTGCCGGATGCCGAGCGCCGCGCCGAGGCTCGCGTTCGTCACCATGCCGATGTGGATTCCGGCACGGCGGAAGGAATCCTCGATCTGGGCCAGCACACGCTCGACTCCGAACGCGATGAGGAAACGCGTCGACTCGCCGGCGCCGTTGCCGGTCCGTGCGCCGCGCACGCGCAACTCCTCCACCCGGAAGGGAACCTGCTTGCGCAACTTGAAACGGAGAGCTTCGTCGCGATGCTGCGGGTTCCGGGGCACGTCCTCGAGTTCCGCGAAGGCCAGCCGCAGCCAGCGGTCCGGGAGGACGAGCGCGGCGGCCCTGACCTGAGCCCCGGTGGCGGTATCGGCAGCCTGCTGGAGTTCGGCGACCACGTCGTGGAATTGGGCGGGCTCCCGCAACGGACCGCCCAGCGCCCCATCCTGGAACATGTCGGCGGGCAGTTCGCGGCGCCGAACGGCCCGCAGTTCGGGCGTGGGGCCGCTCTGGCGCACGAAGTGCGCCAGGACGAGTTCGCGCTCGTCGAGCAGGAACACCGATGCCGGCCCCCGAGGGTCGTCGAGGCCGGCAAGGCGCTCAATCCACGAAGGTAACCTTATTGATCTCACGGAGAGTGGTCACTCCTTCGCTGACTTTCTCCAGCGCGCTCTGGCGCAGGAAACGCATTCCTTCCTCGCCCGCGGCGCGGCGGATCTCCGATGCCGGGCGCCGGTCGAGGATCATCTCGCGGATCGGGTCGGACAGATCGAGCAGCTCCGACACCGCCATCCTTCCGAAGAAGCCGGTGCCGTTGCACTCCATGCAGCCGCGGCCCTCGAAGAGCTCCCAGCCGGCGATGTCGTCCCGCGTCAGCCCGCTCTCCTCGAGCAGGGTGTCGCTGGCCTGTACCGGCTCCCGGCAGTGGCTGCAGATGCGGCGGACCAGCCGCTGGGCCAGCACGCAGTTCAACGCCGCCACGAAGTTGTAGAGGTCGACGTTCATGTTCAGGAACCGGCCGAGGACGTCGACCACGTTGTTCGCGTGGACCGTCGTGAACACGAGGTGGCCGGTCAGCGCGGACTGGATGGCGATCTGCGCCGTTTCCTCGTCCCGGATCTCGCCGACCATGATCTTGTCCGGGTCATGACGGAGGATGGAGCGGAGACCGCGAGCGAACGTCAGTCCCTTCTTCTCGTTGACCGGAATCTGGGTGATGCCGTCGAGCTGGTACTCGACCGGATCCTCGATCGTGATGATCTTGTCCTCGCTGGACTGGATCTCGGACAGGCAGCCGTAGAGCGTGGTCGTCTTGCCGGATCCGGTCGGACCGGTGACCAGGACCATGCCGTACGGCTCGCGGATGAACTTGCGCAACTTCGCGATCGTTCCGCCGTCGAGACCGAGGACGTCGAGCCGCAGGTTCCTGAACTCCTGGTTCATCGATTCCTTGTCCAGGATGCGGATGACGCAGTCCTCGCCGTGGACGGAAGGCATGACGGATACGCGGAAGTCGATCGTGCGGCCGCTGACCCGGACCTTGAAGCGGCCGTCCTGGGGAATCCGCTTCTCGGCGATGTCGAGCTCGGACATGACCTTGATCCGGCTGACGATCGTCTGGTGGTGGCGCTTGTCGATCGGCTCCATCGCCTGGTAGAGCACGCCGTCGATCCGGTACTTGATGACGACTTCCTGCTCGCGCGTCTCGATGTGGACATCCGAAGCCCGGCGCTGGATCGCGTTGAACAGCGTCGAGTCGACGAGCTTGATGATGGGGCTCTGGTCGGTCGAGATCCGGTCGATCGAGAGCACCTCGCCGCTGTCCTCGTCTTCCTGGACGAGCTGGATCTTGAAGTCCTCGGTCGCCTCGTCGAGGACCCGCTGCGCGCTCTCGGACTTCTGCAGGAGATCCTCGATCTCGGACCGGACGCCGATGCGCGCCTCGAGGGGTTGCCCGAGTTGCAGTTCCAGTTCATCGACGCGGACCACGTCCGTCGGATCGGCCATCACGACCGCCAGGCGACCCTCCAGCTGGCGTTCCGGGATGAAGCTGTAGCGGAGCATCAGGTCGAACGGGATGTGCCGGAAGAGGTCGTTGTCGATGCGGAAGTTCTCGAGATCCGCGACCTCGAGCCCGAACTGCGCCGCCAGCCGGGCGGCCTCGGCTCGTTCCCTGCCGAGCCGATCCTCCTCGTCGCCTGCCACCCTCAGGCTCTCCAGATCCGACACGCCCTCCGCGATCAGGCGACGGTTGCGGGCCGCGGCGCTCTCTTCGTGAACGACCATCAGCCCTGCACCTGTCCAAGTACGCTGAAGAGCGGCAGATACATCGAGAGCACGAGCAATGCGATGGTGCAGCCCATGACGACCAGCATCACGGGCTCCACCAGCGAGAGGAGCCGCTCGGTTCGGGTCTCGACATCCTCGTCGAGGAAGTCCGAGACGCTGTTCACCATCTCGTCCAGGGCGCCGGTCGCCTCGCCGACCCTGACCATGTCGATCGCGAGGTCGGTGAACACCTCCGATTCCTTGAGGGCCACATGGAACGCTTCGCCCTCGCGGATACGCGGTCCGAGCGCCACCGCCCGTTCGTGCAGGAAGCGGTTCGTGACCGCCGACGCCGCGGTTTCGAGCGCCGAAGCGAGCGGCAGGCCGCCGTGCAGCAGGGTGGCCAGGGAACGGCAGAACTCGGACAGGGCGAAGCGATGGAAGATCGGCCCGATGAACGGAAGCCGCAGTTTCAGGCGATCGACCACGGCGCCGATCCGGCCGCTCCTGCCGATCCTCCAGCTCGCCCAGGCGGCCACGGCGACCGCGGCCATGAGCACGAGGGTGGTCGGGTTGCGCAGCACCTGGGACACGGCGAGGAGGAGTTGCGTGAGCCAGGGCAGATCGAGGTCGAGCGCCACGTAGAACTCCTCGAAGCGGGGCATGACGAAGAACATCATCACCGCCACGATGCCGACGGACAGGCAGATCAGGAGCGCCGGGTAGAAGAACGCGCTGACGACCCGCTTGCGGGAAGTCGTGACGAGCTTGAGCTGGCGGACGTACCGGCGAATGACGCGTTCCAAGCCGCCGCTCTGCTCGCCGGCCTTGAGCATCGAGCTGTAGATCGGCGGGAAGGAGTTGCCCGCCGCGGCAAACGCCTCGGAGAGTTCCTCGCCGCTCTCGACGCGGTCCCGGATCTCGCCCAGCGACTCCTTGAAGGCGGCGTGGCGCTGGCGCTCGAAGAGCAGGTCCAGGCACTGGAGCAGGGGCAGTCCCGCGCTGAGCAGGCCCGCCAACTGCTGGTTGAAGATCAGGAAGTCCTGTCCCGGGACCGCCTTGCGGCTGCTGTCGGCGGCGGCCGAACCCGTGCCGAGAAGCGACCCGAAGAGGTGCTGCAGTCCGCGGCGCCTGATCTCGAAGACGTACAGCCCGCGGCGCTCGATCTCGCGCCGCGCGGTGCGCAGATCCGGCGCCTCGTGGATCTGCTCCACGATGCGACCGTCGGCGGTGCCAAGCCGGCAGACGAACTGCATGACCGACCCGCTCCTAGTCGCCGGCGCCCAGGCCGTCTTCGCGGGGAGACCGGACGGTCACGGCGACCACCAGGCCGCTGGCGTCGGATCCGCGGTAGGGGAGGGCCAGGACCAGCGGCTTGCCGACCCAGACGTTCAGGTGGCCGTTGAAGACACGCTCGTCGAGGACGGCGCTGCGGCTGCGCTCGATCTCCACCCCGTACAGCTTGAGGCGGCGGTCGAGCAGCACGGTTCCGACGCGGAAACCGAGCCGGAACTCGGTGCCGATCTCGTAGCGGACGTTCTCGCCCTCCGTCGCTTCGAACTGGCCCTCGCCGAGCAGTCGGTAACTCGTGAAGGCCAGCCAGTTGCCCAGCTCGTCGGTGAGCTGCGCGGGCAACTCGGACCGCGGGTCGCCGCTGCCGCGGCGCGACGCCTCGAGGATGAAGATCTCGAACTCGATCTGCTGGCGGGGGTGGTCGAAGTCGCGCAGCAGGGCGAGCAGGTGCTCTAGCACGCTGCTCCGGTCCCTCAGCACCAGAGTGTTCGTCGCCCGCTGCAGTTCGATCGTTCCCTGGGGCGACATCTCGTTCTGCATCCACTCCAGGGCGTCGTCCGCCCGTTGATGCTGGAGCGTGAAGGCGTGGCGAATCTGGGTTTCGGCCTCCTGCTGCGCGTCTCCCGGTTGCGCGCGACCAGGCTGAGCGAGGGCCGGCTGCAGCGCGCCGGCGGCAGCCAGAAAGGGCAGGGCGGCCATGGCCCAACGAAGGACGGGAGCGGTCCTCACGGCGCCACCACCAGGACCACGTCGAGGCCGGAACCGTGGCCGTTGCCGGGAAGCTGGTAGACCTGCAGCGGCTCGTCGCCGAGCGGCTCCACGAGCGGCGCCATCGCGATGTGGTCGGGCAGCACGGGCGGGTCGCCCGCGATCTCGTCCGCCGGCGGCGCGCTCTCGGGCCACAGCAGGAAACTCAGACCGAGCGCCGCGGCCGCGATCCCGGCGGCCAGTACCGAAGCCATGGGCAGGCGCCGGCGGGCGCTCCGCGCCTCGTTCAGGCGCCTCTCGGTCGCCCGTCCGTCGAGCTCGAGGCGCACGCGCTGGCGGATCGCCTCGACGTCGGCCGCGCTGACCTCTTCGTCGTCGCGGGCGAGGTTGCCGCTGAACAGCAGCAGCGGATCGGCGTCGAGCGAGGCCGCGCGACAGCGTTCGCAGTCCTCGCGGTGGCGGAGAGCGTCTTCCCAGGCGGCGTCCACCGTCGCGTCGCCGACTTCCGAACTCCGTTCGGCCCGCTCGCGTTCGCGCACGAGGGCAGCCCAGTCGGGACAGGGAGAAGTCATGGGCGCTCCTTTCTGCCGGCACGGGTCCCGGCTGTCTGCGCGTACTCGGGGTAGCGCCTGAGCAGCTCCTCGCGGAGCAGCTTGCGGCTGTTGAACAGGTGGTTGCGGACGGTCGAGGGACGGATGCCGAGGATGCCGGCGATCTCCTTGCCGGCCAACCCCTCCATCTCGCGCAGCACGAACACCGCGCGCTGCTTGTCGCTCAGAGTGGATGCGAGCTCATGAAACACGGACCGGACCTCACTGGCGGACAGCGAATCGAGTTGCCGCGCGGAGACTTCGCCCCGCTGGTGATCGTCGTGCAACTGGAAGCTCTGCAACGAGCGGAGGCGGGAGGCGCGGGAGCGCAGGTGGTCGATCGCGAGGTTCGAGACGATCCGGTAGATCCACGTGTTCGGGCTGTACCGGCGGTCGAAACGATGCCGCGAGTTCCAGATGCGCAGGAAGGCGATCTGGACGATGTCGCGTGCGTCTTCCCGGTTTCCCACCAGCCGCGTCGCCAGTTGAACCAGCGGCGTCGTCTTGCGGCGCATCAACTCGTCGAGCGCGAGGTCGTCGTCGCGGCGCAGGCCTTCCAGGACTTCGGCGTCGGACGCGTCGGCCCACGCCACCTGACGTCGATGACGGGAGTACGCGATCGTGAGACCGCTCCGGGGAGGATCTTCGCGTGGCGGTTCCATGCGGATGGCTTGCGCGGATCTCATGCCTCGCTGTTGATACGGAGGCCCGGGGCAAAGCGTCCAAGAGGCCGCGCTTCGGGAGACTGGACGGCCCTCCGCCAGCAGGCGGCGGAATTATACTCGTCCGTCGATACGGGGCTTCGGCTGCCCCATGAGTTCACTGCGCGTCGCACCGGAAGCGGTTCGGCGCCCGGCCGTCACCTGATGTGGTTCCTCTACCAGCTCGCGATGACGGCAGGGTTGGGCGTGGCGGCGCCGGTCCTGCTGGCGCGGCGCGGCCGGCACTACCTGCCGACTCTTCCGGCCCGGCTGGGACGCTTGCCTGAGGCCCGGGGAACCAGACCGCTGTGGTTGCACGCCGCGTCGGTGGGCGAGGCCGGAGTGGCGGCGACCCTGGCGCGGGCCCTGCCGCCGGATCTCGACCTGCTGGTGACGACGGTGACGCCCACCGGTCAGGCGGCGGCGAAGAGGCTGTTCGGGCCCCTGGCCGCGGACGGCCGGAGCGTCGTCGTCACCTACCTGCCGTTCGACCTGGGGTTGCTGGTCGGGCGCTTCCTGGACCGGTACGCGCCTCGGGCGCTGGTCCTGTTCGAGAGCGAGCTCTGGCCCCTGCTGCTGCGGGACTGCCGCCGCCGGTCGATGCCCGTGGCGGTGCTCAACGCCCGCATCAGCGACCGCAGCTACGGGCGGATGAAGCGGGCCGGCCGTCTCTACCGGCGACTTCTGCTCGACCCGCTGGGGCGGCTGGGCGCCCAGAGTCCGCAGGACGAGGAGCGCTTGCTGAGTCTGGGCGCGGGACGCGAACGCACGTCGATGACGGGGAACCTGAAGTTCGACACCCCTGAACCGGTTCCGGTGGCCGGCCTGGAAGACGCCCTGCGGGACCTCGCGGGGAATCGGCCTATCCTGATCGCGGGCTCGACGATGCCCGGCGAAGAGGCGATCGTCCTCGACTCATTCGAACGGCTGGAGCGCGAGGCGCTGCTCGTCCTGGCGCCCCGGCATCCGGAGCGTTTCGACGAGGCGTGGCGGGAGGTGGAGGAACGGCCCCTGTCGGCAATCCGGCGGAGCCGGATGGACGCGGCCGGGGGCACGGCGCCGCGGCCGGCCTCGCCGCCCGGGATCGTCCTGCTCGATTCCCTGGGCGAGCTGGCCTCGATCTACCGGCTCGCGTCCGCCGCCTTCATCGGCGGCACGCTCGTGCCGACCGGCGGCCACAACCCGATCGAGGCGGCGCGTTTCGGCGTCCCGGTGATCGTCGGCCCGTCGATGGAGAACTTCCGGCGCATCGCGCGCGACTTCGAGGCCGCCGGCGCCCTTGCCGTCGTGCGGGACGGGCAGGCGTTGACCCGCGCCTGGCGGCAGGTCCTGGACCGGCCGGACGATGCGGCAGAGCGGGGCGCCCGCGGCCTGGCGCTCGTCGACCGCAACCGCGGCGCCGTCGAGCGCTCCGTGGAGTTGCTCCGCCAGGTCGTTGACCTGTCCGTTCCGCCGGCCGCCGCCGACCCCACCGGGCGCGCCGGCGTCTCCACCGGCACTCCGGACCGCGACTGACATGGCCGGTAGCCCCTGGCAACGGTTCTACGAGTGGGGACACCGTCGCCGGCGCCGCCATTGGTCGACCCGGGCCACGAGCCTGGGCCGGCCGACCGTCAGCATCGGCAACCTGCACTGGGGCGGCAGCGGCAAGACGCCGGCGGTGATCGCCGTGGCGCGGGGCCTGGCCGACCGGGGCAAGAGAGTCGCCGTGCTGTCGCGCGGCTACCGTCGCAAGGGCCGGGAACCTCTGATCGTGAGCCTCGGCGAGGGGCCGCTCGCCTCGGTGGAACAGGCGGGCGACGAGCCGCTGATGCTCGCCGGGCAGGCGCCGGGCGTGGTGGTGGCGGTCGGCGCCGACCGCCGCGCCGCCGCCGCCCTGGCCCTCGATCGCGCGCCCGACGTCGACGTCTTCGCGCTGGACGACGGTTTTTCCCATTTGCGGGTGCGCCGCCACGTGGAGATCCTGACCTTCCCGGCCACCGACCCGTTCGCCGGCGGCCTCCTCCTGCCCGGAGGCCGCCTGCGCGAGCCCCTGGGCATGGTGCGCCTCGCCGACGCCGCGGTGATCACCGGTCTCGAAAGAGGCGTCGAAACGCCGGCCGACTTCGAACCGACCCTGCGCCGCCACGGCTTCAAGGGCCCGGTGTTTACCTCGACGCTTCGGTCCGAACTCCTGGGCGCCCCAACACCGGAGCGTCCGCTGCTCGTCACAGGCGTCGCCCGCCCGGAGCGCGTCGCCCGCACCGCGGCGGCCGCGGGCCTGGAGTGCGTGGACCACCTCCGCTTCCCCGACCACCACGCCTACCCGCCGCGTTCCCTCAGCGCGATCGAATCCGCCTGCGCCCGCCATCGCTGCGACGCCGTCGTCACGACCTCCAAGGACGCCGTCAAGCTCCGCGGCCGGCTACCTGCGGGCTCGCCGCCGCTGCTGGAACTCAGAGTCGAAGCGGAGATCGAACCGGAGTTCCTGCCCTGGCTCGCCGGAAGGCTGGGGCGCTGAACCTGGAGCAGGAGTTCTCGTCATACGATAAGCCTGCTACTGCGGCTTCACGCGGAGCCGCTTCGTGGTCGGAGATCAATGCCATGTCAGTGGGACGCGCAAATCTGCGAATCGACACGAGTCTCATGAGGAGCCTCGAGGTAGAGGCGAAGCGGCAACGGCGCTCCCCCTCCCACCTCGCGGGCGAGGCGATTGACGCGATGCTGCGCAACTGCGCCGAGAAGCGCGCGGCCATACGTGCGGCGATCGACGAGGCCGAAGCGGGGTCGTTCGTGTCCGAGAAGGCGATGAACGACTGGGTGTCGTCCTGGGGGAGCGATTCGGAGACTCCGGTACCTGAGCCAGATGTGTTGCCCCGATCTCGTGATCGGTGAAGCTCGTCTTTCTGCCGAGCACCCGCGGTGACCTATCGTGGATGCGCACGTACTACACCCGGACCTTTCCAGGCGGGGCGAGGCGGGCTGCCGCTGCGTACTTTGCGGCCTGTGAGTTGGTTCGAGACCACCCGGCAGCCGGGCGTCCGGTCGAGGGGATGCAGGGAGTACGCGAGCTGACGATCGCTCGAACCCCGTTCTCCTTCATCTATCGCGTAGCGGAGGAGCGAATCGAGGTCCTCCGAGTCTGGGACCAGCGTGGCAACAGAGCACGGCTGCGTTCACTGGAGCTGCGAGCCGAGGTCTGAAGGTGGGACAACCTCGCGAAACCGGTTCCGATGCCGCGATTCGAGCGGCGGCCTTCGCTGAACTGGAGAGGCTCGTTCTGGCGCATGGGCCCAGACTGCCCTGGAAGTTGATCGACGAGGGCTTCCGCTTTCGCGGCGAGAAGGTCCACTTCGCCGGGCGCGCAACGGGCATCTTCAAGCCGAGACAGATGAGCGCGGCGCTCAGCATCCGGACGGTGGCGCCGCGCGCGGGCCGCCGGATCTGGTATCGCGATCAGGTGGGTGAACCGGACTACCGCACGGGACTGCTTGCCTACGACCTCGCTCGGGGCGGCAAGGACGATTCCACCAACCGGGCTCTTGACGAAGCCGGACGTCTGGGCGCGCCCCTGGTCTACTTCGTTGGCGTCTCGCCGGCGGTCTACGAGGCGCTCTGGCCTGTGTGGGTGGAGGATCTGGACTTCAGCTTGGCGCGCGTGCTGCTTGCTGCCGCCGACGCTTTCGATCCGACGATGAGCTCGACCCAGGCTGCGCAGGCAGGCGTTGCGGCGAACGAACTGCGGGAGAGGTCCTACTCGCTCGTGGCGTCCAAACGGCGGAATCACCAAGCATGGTTCAGCAGCCGAACCAAGTCGGCGTACGGCCATCGTTGCGCCTTCAGCGGCCTGACGCTGTCCCGCCTGCTGGTGGGTGCCCACATCCTGCCGGATGCCGAAGACGGACCGGCGACCGTGACCAACGGCATCTGCATGTCGACGCTCCACCACACCGCGTTCGACGCCCACCTGATCGGTGTGGATACGGACTGCCGCGTCCATGTGGCGAGGTCCGTCAGGGACGGCCGGGACGGTCCACTGCTCGAGAGCCTCAAGGGACTGGACGGCGCCCGGCTGCGCCTTCCTCTCTGGCCCGAGGATCGCCCCGACCGCGAGTTCCTCGATTGGCGGTTTGAGCGCTTTCGCGAAGCGGCTGGCTGAGCGCTGCCGCCGCCGGCAGACACTGCGGTCGCCGGCTTCGCGGCGCGTTTCTTTCCGGAAGCCGGCCAGAAGGCCGGCGCACCCAGTTCCGCGGCTCAGGCGTCTACGCGAACGACCGCCCCCCGATCACGGCCCAGATGATCCACAGGATCGCGACCGGGCAGACGAAGCGCAGCAGCACGTCGCGCCAGAGGAAGTACCAGCGGCTCACGTCGCCATGGCCATCGGCCAGTGCGTGACGGGACTTGCGGCGGCTCAGGAACCAGCCGACGAAGATCGCCAGGGTCAGGCCGCCGAGGGGCAGGATCCAGTTCGAGACGGTGTAGTCCATCGTGTCGAAGAAGCCGGCGGTGCGCTCGCCCAGGGGCGCCCAGGAGGAGAAGCCGGTGACGGCGCCCAGGGATAGCGCCGAGGGGATGCCGAAGAGGAAGACGGCGCCGCCGGAGAGCAGGCTGGCCTTGCGCCGGCTCAGGCCTCGGCGGTCGATCAGGTAGGCGGCGACGACTTCGAGCAGCGAGATGGTGGAGGTCAGCGCCGCGAAGCCCACCAGCAGGTAGAACAGCGGCGCCAGGACGACGCCGAGCGGCATCTCGTAGAACATCTGCGGCAGCGTCGTGAACAGGATCGTTGCGCTCTTGCCGAAGGTCCCTGTCCGTTCCGCCGCGTCGACGCTGAAGATGATGGAGAACATGACGATGCAGGCCATCAGGGCCACCAGCGTGTCGAGCAGGGTGATCGCGGCGGCGCTCTTCGGGATCGACTGCCTCGATCTCATGTAGGAGCTGTAGGTGATCATCGCGCCCATGCCGACGGAGAGGGTGAAGAAGGCATGGCCGACCGCCTCCAGCAGGCCGTCGGCGGTGACCGGACCGACGTGGAACAGGAAGCGGACCGCTTCGCCGAAGCCCGGGCTCCAGAACGAGTTGATGACGAGCAGGATGAGGATGGCCCCGAGCACCGGCATCAGCGTCTTCGCCACCCGTTCGATGCCGTCGTGCACGCCCAGGGTGACGACGCCGACCGTCACGGCCATGAACAGGGCGTGGAAGCCGATCTGGAGCGGCCCGTTGCCGAGGAAGGCGCCGAAGGAGTCGCCGAGGGTCTGTCCGCCGGTGTCGAAGCCGCCGAAAGACCAGCTCAGGCACTGGCCGAAGTAGTAGACCGTCCAGCCGGCGATCAGCGCGTAGTACGACAGGAGGATGAAGCTGCCGAGCGTTCCCAATGCGCCGACGGCGCCCCAGGCCTTGCCTCCGACCGCCCCCTTGGCGGCCTCGACGAACGCGCCGACGGGGCTCTGCCTGGTACTCCGTCCGATGACGAGTTCGGCCATCATGATCGGCAGGCCGATCAGCACGATCGCGGCCAGGTAGACGAGTACGAAGGAACCGCCGTCGTTGGCGTAGGTGATGTACGGGAACTTCCAGATGTTGCCGAGGCCGATGGCGGAGCCGACGGCGGCGAAGATGAATCCGAGTTGACCGAACCTGCCGCGTCCGCCGGAGCCGTTTGCCACGTTTGTTCCCTCCCGGTGTGTTCCTGGATGGCGGCCGCGGTGTTGGCGGCGGCCGACGGTAGCGTAGCGGAGTCGGCGTCCCCGCCGACAGAGTGGTCGCCGCTTCGCGGCGCGTTCTCCAAGCCGCCTTCGGCGGCAGCGGGTCAGAAGACCCGCGCACCCAGCAGAACGGCGTGGTCTCCTAGCGGCTCGAGGAAGGCGGGCTGAAGGGTGTTTCCGGGCCGACGATCCTCGTCAGCCACTGCTCGCGGTAGGCGTCGAGTTCCGGTGTCCGTGGATAGCTCTCGCCCGGCGCGAACGGGTAGCCGGACATCGCCTGGAAGGGCAGGGGCAGGTTGTTGTCGGCCTTCCAGGTGTTGCGGTCGGCGTCCTTGTCCCAGCCGAAGCTCTCCAGGAAGACGGTGCGGGAGTAGCCGGGCGCGGGCGGCGGCACCTCCCGGGCGTCGAAGAGGACGCGAATCTCGTCGCCGGGGCCGATCACGACCTGGCGGTCGTCGACGTCGTCGAGCAACTCGCGGACGTCGCCGAAGCGGGTGTAGCGGCCGGGGAAGGGCAGCCAGGGAGACTCGGCGCTCGTGCGCTGGTAGTCGAACAGGTGCGGGCCGTTGGGCGCGGGCCGGGTTGGCGCCGAGAAGCCGCGGTACGAGAGGTCGGCGCTCGCCGCGTCCAGACGGGCCTGGACGACGACATCGTCTCCGTCGACGCCGTCCGGTTCGGTACTCCAGGCGACCCGGTCCCAGTGCAGCCAGCGGGTGGTCACGATCCGGAGCTTCCGCGCGCCCGCCGGCGGCGGCGGGGTGTCGACGACCATCGTCTTCGTCTTGCCGGGCGGGAAGCCCATCGGATCGAGCAGGGTCCGCCAGCCGTCCCCGGTCTCGACCTCGAGCCGGGTCATCACCATCTCCAGGCCGCCGTGCTCCACCGCCTGGGCGATGGCGAGGTTCAGGCTCGCATCGGCGGGGAACACCCAGCCGTCGAGCCACAGCCGCACCGGTTTGCCGGGTGCTTCGCCGAGGTCGAAGGTAAACGTCCAGGGCTCGGCGGCGTGGCCCTGGAAGCGCGAGCGCGCGTAGCCGTCGGCGTAGACCTCGTCGCGGGCGCGGACGCGGTCCGTCACGTCGCGGCCGCGGCCGTCCGTCGCCTGGACCACGGGCCGGATGTTCGCGCCGGCGACGACCTCGTCGGGCGGGCGGCCGACGTGTCCCCGGCCCGGAACGATCCGGAGGTTGCTCGCCACTTCCACGCCTTCGCGATGGTCGACCACCCAGAGCCGCACCCGATCGATGTAGGCGGCCTCCCACAGCTCCTCGGTGATCCGCAGGTCGTAGAAGCCGTCGCGGGTCCGGGCGCCATCGACCCGCACGAGCTCGTCCGGGTCGTAGCCGTTCCAGACGCCGTCGGCGAGCGGCATGCCGAGCGGCGCGCCCCACAGCAGGTCGGTGACGAAGGTGACCTTCTCGCCGTCCCAGGTGTAGAGGAAGGGACAGCTGCCCTTGAGCACCTGCTCCTCGACGATCGTCATGTTCTCGCCCGGATCGAGGCGGTTCTGCGGCACGCCGTTGGCCCAGACGACGCGGACCAGGTCGGGCCGGCGGCGGTTGCCGAGTCCGATGTGGGTGACCGGCCGGTCGACCTCGATGTACTGGTAGGCACGCTCCGACTTGACTTCGATCGTCGTGCCGCGGCCGAAGGCGTTGTTCTTCTGGTTGCCGATGTCGAGACCGACCAGGCGAACCCGGAGCCAGTTGTTCTCGGAGCCGTTCAGGTTCTCGATCCGGTAGAGGCCGGAGGCGCCCGCGGCGACCAGGTCCTGGTCGCCGTCGTCGTCCAGATCCTCGGCGCGCACGGCGCTGAAGCCGGCGTCCCGGGGCAGACCGGTGACCTGGGCGAGCTGGAACTCGAGCGCCTCGGGTCCCGAGTCCGAGGTCTGCGTCAGCACCCGAAGCTCTCCGTCGGCGACCAGGGCGAGGTCGCGGCGGCCGTCGTTGTCGGCGTCGAGCAGGGCCAGGTCGGTGGCGCTTTCGGGCAGGTCGACCGATTCCGCTGTCAGTGGGAACGGGGCGAGCGCGCCGTTCTCGCCGGCCTTCAGCACGACCGTGGAAGCGCCGGCGAGCACGAACTCGGGGATCCCGTCGCGGTCGAGGTCGGCGGTGCGGACGACGCGTACCGGGGTCACGGTCGCGAGCGCGGGCTCGGAGTCGTCGCCCAGCAGCCGGCCGACGAGCCTTCCCAGCAGGTTTCGCTCGGGTGCAGGCGGCGTCCTCTCGGCAAACCGCCCCTGGCGGAGGTTGTCCAGCCAGAGGACGCCGGCGTCGTGGGCCAGCAGCAGATCCGTGTCACCGTCGCGGTCTGCGTCGGTGGCCTGGAGGTGATGGAACCGTCGCGGCTCGACCTGCGGCAACGCGCTGGATCCCAGGGCCTCGAGCGGACCCTCGAAAGCCCCCTCGCCGGCCACGTTCCGCAGCAGATCGGGCCCGCCGCCGGTTCGCGCCACCGCGAGGTCGAGATCGCCGTCGCTGTCGAAATCGATCAGGTCGGCGGCGTCCACGGCGAAGGGTTGCGCCAGGAAGCGGTCGCTGGTGTCGGCGAAGCGGGGCGTGTCGCCCGAGGCGTCCACCTGCCAGACGGCGAGTGGATCGCCGGCCGCGACCAAGTCGAGTCGCCTGTCGTTGTCGGCGTCGCCGGCGACCAGGAACCGGGCGTCCGTTTCCGGGGCCGTGCCAGGGGCCGCGAGGCCGGCGGAGGCGCGCCGCAACTGAAGTTGCGAGAGTCCGGTCTCCGAGCCGTCCCCGGCGGCCACCCAGGCGATGTCGGGCCGGTCGTCGCCGTCGAAGTCCGCGACCTCGAGCGCCCGCCCGGCGGCGGCCGCGTTGTCGATGCGGGTCGCGCGGAAACGGACCGGGAGCGCCGGCCCGAAGTCCTCGATCGGCGACTCGTCCACGAAGCGCTCGACCGGAATGCCAGGGATGTTCGTGTAGACCTCGGCCAGGCTGCTGCGCCATCCGGCCGTGGCCAGGAGGACGTTCCGGAGCCGGGGAGCGGAGCTCCGGCGGGCGCTTTCGAGGTCGTCGGCTTCCAGGGCGTCGAGGACCTCCTCGACCAACCGTTCCGCGGTCGGGTGGGCTTGCCAGATGAGTTCCCGTACACGGAGGTAGTCGTCGCTGGCTCGACCGCGGTCGCCGTCTTCCAGGGCGGCGGCTCCGCTCAACAGCAGGACGACCAGGTTGTCGGGCCGCAGGCCCCGGAGCCGTTCGACCGCGGTTCGCAAGTCGGCTTCGGCCTCGGCCCCGTCCATGATCTCGGCGTGCTGGAAGAGGGCGTACTGCATCTCGGGGTCGTCGGGCTCGGCCCGGGCGGCGCGGCGGTAGTCGGCCAACGCCTCTTCGTTGCTGCCGGCGCCCGCGCTGAGAATGGCGGCGCGGATCATCAGCAGGTCGCCCCTGTCGCCGCCCACTTCCAGCGCGCGGTCGATGGCGGCGAGCGCCTCGTCCTTCCGGTCCTGCCGCAGCAGCGCGACGGCCAGGTTGGCGTGACCGAGAGGCTCGTCGGGCACGAGGTCGATCAGCTCCCGGTAGGTGCTCTCGGCCTCGACCTCGCGCTCGTTCTCGAGCTGCGCATAGCCGATGCCGTGGAGCCGCACCTGCTCCTCGGTCGGCTGCGCGGACGCCGCGGCCGGAGTGAGCGCGGCGAGGAGAAGAAGGGCGGGGAGGGTTCGATGCATGGCTTGCGCCGGCAGATCGCTGTGGGCACCGTAATCCTACGACTCGACCACACTAGAGTAGTCGCCGCCGTGACCGCGAAGCGCCTCTACCTGATCGACGGCTACTCGACGATCTTCCGCGCCTTCTACGCGATCCGGGGTCTGTCGACGTCGGCGGGGGAGCCGACGAACGCGATCTACGGCTTCATCAACATGCTGCGGAAGATCCTGCGCGAGGAAGAGCCGCCGCTGCTCGGCATCGCCCTCGATGTCGGACGGGCAACGGTTCGCACCGAGGCGTACGCCGAGTACAAGGCGAACCGGGCCCCCATGCCGGAGGATCTGAAGGCGCAGATGCCGGCGATCCGGCGGGCGATCGAGGCCTTCCGCATCCCGATCCTCGAGCTCGAGCGCTACGAGGCGGACGACGTCATCGGCACGCTGGGACGCAAGGCGCAGGACGCGGGCTACGAGGTCACGATCGTCAGCGCGGACAAGGACCTGTTCCAGCTCGTGAGCGATCGCGTGTCGCTGCTCCATACCGGCCGCGAGAAGACCTACGACCCGGCCCTGGTCGAGCAGGACTTCGGGGTGCCGCCGGACCAGGTCGTCGACGTGCTCGCCCTGGTCGGGGACAAGGTGGACAACGTGCCGGGCGTCCCCGGAATCGGCCAGAAGGGCGCACAGACCCTGATCAGGGAGCACGGCAACCTCCACGCGCTGCTGGAAGCCGCGGCCGAACTCAAGCGCAAGGCTTACCGCGAGGGGCTGCGGGAACACGCCGATCAGGCGCTCCTGTCCAGGGAGCTGGTCACGATCCACACGGACCTCGATGTTCCGTTCGAGCCGGAGGCCCTGGAGATGGAAGCCCCGGACTACGAAGCGCTGGCCGACCTGTGCCGCGAGTTCGAGTTCTGGAGCCTGCTCAAGGAGCTCGAGAGCGAGAGCGGCGGCCCGGAGATCGAGCCCGCCGCCATCGTGGACTCCGTCGAGGCGTTCGAGGCCGCGGTCCTGGAGATGGGACCCCGGATTGCCGTCGGCGTCGTGTTCCGGCGCGGCGGCGAACCGGTGGGACTGTCCTTTGCGCCGGTCGGGGGCGCGGAGGACGAAGACGGGGCGGTCGGTCGTGCCGTCTTCGCGGACTTCGGGCGTCCCGGCATGCGGGAAGCCGTGGCGGCGACGCTGCGGGCGTGGCTTGCCGACCCGGATCGGGAGCTGATCGGCCACGACCTGAAGGAGGTTGTTCGCCTGTGTCCGCATCACGAGGGCCGGCCGGCGGTCGCCGCTCGCCTGGTGGACACGATGTTGATGGCCTACCTGGTCCACTCCGCCGTACGCAGCTTCGGCCTGGCGACCGTGGCCCTCGACCGCCTCTTCTACCAGGCGACGACGCCGGCGGACGCGGGCCTCGGCGAACCCGGGGGTCCGGCTGCGGCGCTGGGCGACGACACCGGGCTACGGGTCTACGCCGCCGAGCAGGCGGTGCTGCCTGCGCTGATCCTCGAGGCGCTCGACGAGCAGTGGCGGGAGTCACTGGGCGCCCGCGAGGTCTACGAGCGGATCGAGGCGCCCCTGCTGCCGGTCCTCGCGGCGATGGAGGAGGAGGGCATCGAGCTCGACTCGGGCGTGCTGGCCGACATGTCGAGGCGCCTCGAGCTCGACGCCGGTGATCTGGCGGAGGAGATCTTCGACGAGGCCGGAGAACGCTTCAACATTCTGTCGCCGCAACAGCTCGGCGTCGTCCTGTTCGACAACCTTGGCCTGCCTTCGCCCGGCCGCACCCGCAAGACGAAGAAGTACAAGACCGGCGCCGATGTCCTGGAGCACCTGGCGCAGCAGGGCCACCGGGTGCCGGCGAAGGTCCTGCACTACCGGGAACTGACCAAACTCAAGTCGACCTACGTCGACGCGCTGCCGAACCTCGTCGCCGCCGATGGCCGCCTGCACACCCGCTACCACCAGGCGGTGGCGGCCACCGGCCGGCTGTCCTCGCACGATCCGAACCTCCAGAACATCCCGATCCGCACCGACATCGGCCGCCAGGTGCGCCGCGCCTTCCGCGCCCGCGACGGTTACCTGCTCCTGGTCGCGGACTACAGCCAGATCGAGCTGCGCGTGCTCGCGCACATCTCGGGCGACGAGGCCCTGGTCGACATCTTCCGGCACGGCGGCGACATCCATCGCTCGACCGCGGCCACCGTGTTCGGCGTGGCCCCGGCCCTGGTCACGGACGAGCAGCGGCGCGCCTCAAAGACGATCAACTTCGGCATCATCTACGGCATGAGCGCCTTCGGTCTGGCACGCGCGCTGGGCATCGCCCGCGGCGAGGCGCAGGCCTTCATCGACGCCTACTTCGAGCGCTTCCCCGGGGTGCGCGCCTACACCGAGCAGACCCTGGCCAGTGCGGAAGAGACACTCCAGGTCGAGACCCTCTACGGCCGGGTCCGCTACATCCCGGACATCAGGAGCCGCAACCGGGCGGTGCGCGAGAACGCCCGCCGGATGGCCGTCAACGCCCGCATCCAGGGCACCGCCGCGGACCTGCTGAAGCTGGCGATGATCGCGGTCGACCGCCGCCTGCGGGCCGAACTCGAGGCGGCCCGGCTGCTCCTGACCGTCCACGACGAACTCGTGCTCGAAGCGCCCTCCGCGGACATGGACGCGCTCACGTCCGTGGTGCGCGAAGAGATGGAAGGCGTCGCCGACCTCAGCGTGCCCCTCGTCGTCGACATGGACTCCGGCCCCGACTGGTACGAAGCCAAGGCCTGAATACTGGGTGCGCGGGTCCTCTGACCCGCTGCCGCCGAAGGCGGCCAGGGAACGCGTTTACTCCTTACTGGCCGCGCAGCGCCGGAATCACCCGGTCCCCATACGCCGCGAGCGTGCCCTCCTTGTCGTCGTGCATCAGGTACACGGCGAAGTGGTCCACGCCCAGGGCCTTCAGTTCCCGCAGCTTCGCGATGTGGTCCTCCGCCGTGCCCAGCACGCACAACCGGTCGACGATGCCGTCGGGCACGAACTCGGTGTCCGGATTGCCGCTGCGGCCATGATGGGAGTAGTCGTAGCCCTGCCGCTGACGGATGTACTCGGCGAGCACGTGCGGTACCTTCGAGTCGTCCTCGCCGTAGCGCATGACGAGGTCGTGGATGTGGTTGCCGACCATGCCGCCGAACCAGCGCAACTGATCCCGCTGGTGCTCGATGTCGTCGCCGACATAGGCCGGCGCCACCACGCAGACGGTGATCGCGTCCGGGTCGCGGCCCTCGTCTTCGGCCGCGTCGCGCACCGCCTGGAGCGTCCATTCCAGGATCTTCGGGTCGGCCAGTTGGAGCACGAAGCCGTCCGCGTGGCGGCCCACCACATCAAGCGCCTTCGGGCCGTAAGCCGCGAACCACACCGGCAGCTGGGCGTCCGCCCCCTCGCGCCAGGGAATCGACACGGAAGCACCGCCCAGGTCCGCCTCACGACCGGCGAACAGCGCCCGGATGACCTTCATCGCGTTCACCGAGGCCGCCAGCGACTCCGGCCGGCGGCCGATGTAGCGTAGCGCCGAGTCGCCCCGGCCCATCGCGCAGAGCGTGCGTCCCGGGTACATGGAGTCCAGGGTCGCGAACAGCGACGCCAGCACCGTCACGTCCCGCGTGCCGGGATTCGTCACCATCGGCCCCACGCCCATCCGCTCCGTGCTCGCCAGGATCCGGGAGAAGATGACGAACGGCTCCGGCCACAGCACGTGGGAGTCGAAGAGCCAGCTCTGGTCGAAGCCGTGGCGCTCGGCCATCACGGCGAGTTCGACGACGCGTGAGATCGGCGGGTCCGGCTGAAGGACCACGCCGAAGGACATCGGACCGCCGTGTGCGCCCACCGAGGGAGCGTACCAGCGCTCCCGGCTCGTCCGTCAGCCGGCCGCTTCCGCCAACGGCACGTACTCGAACCCGTGCGCGCCGGCCACCGCCTCGTGGGTCACGTGCCCGTCGACGACGTTGACGCCCGAGGCGAGGGCCGGGTCGCGCCCCGCGGCCTCGCGCCAGCCGCGGTCGGCTATCTCCAGCGCGTAGGTCATCGTCGCGTTGGTCAGGGCGTAGGTCGAGGTGTGCGGCACGGCGCCCGGCATGTTGGAGACGCAGTAGTGGACCACGCCCTCCTCGACGTAGCGGGGGTCGCGGTGGGTCGTGGGGCGGCTGGTTTCGGCGCAGCCGCCCTGGTCGACGGCGACATCGACGAGCGCGGATCCCGGTTCCATCTGCGCGAGGTGGGCCCGGGTGACGAGGCGCGGCGCGCGGGCGCCGGGGATCAGCACGGAGCAGACGACGAGGTCGGCCGAAGCCACCGCGCCCTCGATGTTGGCCGCGTTCGACATCAACGTCGTGACGTGGCCCTGGACCACGTCCCGCACGTAGCCGAGGCGCAGCGGGTTGATGTCGAGAATCGTGACCTCCGCGCCGAGGCCGACGCCGACGACGCAGGCGTTCATCCCGACGACGCCGGCGCCGATGATCGTGATCAGGCCGCGCCGCACGCCGGAGACGCCGGGCAGCAGGATGCCCTTGCCGCCGGCCCGCCTCTCCAGGCACGCGGCGCCGGCCTGAATCGAGAGCCGCCCGGCGACTTCCGACATCGGCACCAGCAGCGGCAGCGTGCCGTCGGCGAGTTGCACCGTTTCGTAACCGATACCGACGACCCGCCGCTCCAGCAGGCTCGCCGTGAGCTGCTCCGACGCCGCCAGGTGAAGGTAGGTGAAGAGGACCTGCCCCGGCCGCATGCGCTCGAACTCGGGTTCGAGGGGCTCCTTGACCTTGAGGACGAGGTCGGCCCGGGCCCACACGGCGTCCGCGCCGTCGACGATCGCGGCCCCGGCCGCGCGATACGCGCCGTCCGGGATCGCGCTGCCGACGCCGGCGCCGGACTCGATCGCCACCTCGTGGCCGCGGGCTGTGAACGCGGCGACGCCGGCGGGCGTGATCGCGACCCGGTGCTCGTCCGTCTTGATCTCGGTGGGAACGCCGACCCGCATGTCAGGCATCCATCCTATGCCGCGGCCGCAGCACCCGCCGCCGATCCCCCTCCCGGCGCGTCAACCTCTGGCGGTCCAGGTGCTCCAGCAGGGGAATCGCCCACTTCCGGGTGAGGCCGAAGCGGTCCTTGAACTCGGCGACGGTGAAGGTGTCCCAGCCCGTGGCGAGCAGGTCGGCCTGGAAGCGCTCCAGGGAACTCGCGGCCAGCACGAGGCCGTTCGGAAGCCGGGCCAGCTTGCCGCGCTCGACCAGGTAGCGGAGGACGCCGTCGAAGACCTGCGGCTTGGCGCCGACGCTGCGGCAGAGCTCCTCGGGCGAGCCGGGGGTGAGCCCCTGCGCCTCGAACCCCTGGACGATGTCCTGGGCGAGCCTGGACTCGGCGCCGGTCAGTTCGCTGGTGCGGTCCGGGAGAGTCACGAGTTCGCCGTCCGTGACGACGCTCGAGTCCTTGCCGCCGCGGCTCGACCAGTCGAGATAGGCCGGGGCCAGGTCGGCGGCGCGCGCGCCCAGCAGCCGGCGGACCAGTTCGGCCTTCGGCATGCCGCGGGAGAGACGGTCGGCGGCGAAGTGCGCCTCGACCAGACGCCGGGCACGCCGGGTCACGCGACGGACTGTCGCCGCGGTGACGAAGCGGCCGCCGGCGCCCGCCTCGAGCAGCAGGCCCGCCCGCGCGGCGCCGTTCAGCACCTCCCGGGCGTCGGCGGGGACGACGCCCAGACGCAGGGCGAGTTCGGTCACAGCCAGACCGGCCTCGCGTCTGTCGGCGGTCCACTGCACGGCGGCGGCCTGCCGGTCGCCGGAGCCGAGCGCTTCGATCGTCGGTCCGAGAGCCTTGCCTCGAGGACGCCTCCAGGCCGGGTCGAGCACGTCGCCGCCGCCGAGCGTCGTCTGGGGCGAGGGCCTGCGGATGACGAAGCGGTCGCCGCGAACCGCCACCAGGGGCTCGTCGAGCCGGATCTCGGCCACGGCTTCCTGGCCGGGCATGAGCCGGGCGGCGTCGAGGGGCCGCAGCTTGCCGATCCGCTGCGCGGCGTTCACGTGAAGCCGCACCGGGCTGCTGCCGTCGAGCGGTTCGGGCGCCGTGGCGAGCAGCCGGCAGCGCACGAGCAGGGAAGTCGTGGCGCGGTAGACGCCGGGGGCGGTCAGCTCGTGGCCGCGGGCGACCTGCTCGAGATCGACGCCGACGAGCTGGAGCGACGTGCGCTCGCCGGCCTCCGCCTGCTGGCGGCTGTCGCCGTGGACCTCGATGCTGCGTACGCGGGCACGGCCCGCGGCTGGCAGGATGTCCAGTTCGTCGCCGACGGTCACGGTGCCCCGGGCGAGGGTGCCGGTGACCAGCACGCCGAGTCCCCGCAGGTGAAAGGCCCGGTCGATCGGTAGCCGGGCGGGAAGGCGGCGATAGCGGTCGATCGGTGCCGCCGACCTGGCAAGCTCCACCAGGGCCGCGCGGAGCCCGTCCAGGCCTTCGCCGCTCTGGGCCGACACCGGCAGGATCGGCGCGCCGGCGAACGGGGTTTCGGCAAGCGCCTCCTCGAGCTCCAGCTCGGCAAGCTCCACGAGGTCGGCCGACACGAGGTCCGTCTTCGACAGCACCGCCAGGCCGGCGGGGATCCGGAGCAGCGAGCAGATCGCGAGGTGCTCGAGGGTCTGCGGCATGACCCCCTCGTCGGCGGCCACGACCAGCACCATCATCTGAATGCCGCCGAGCCCAGCGAGGGCGTTGTGGACGAACCGTTCGTGGCCGGGCACGTCGACGAAGCCGATCTGCCAGCCGTCCTCGACCATCGAGGCGAAGCCGAGGTCGATCGTGATGCCGCGCTGCTTCTCCTCTTCCCAGCGGTCGCAGTCGACCCCGGTCAGGGCCTGGACGAGCCGCGTCTTGCCGTGATCGACGTGACCCGCGGTGCCGACGACGAACCGGTTGGCGACCACCCCGTTCACGAACCGCGTTCGGGGTCGATGCCGTAGGCCTGGAGCTTGCGATACAGGTGGCGGCGGTCGATTCCGAGGTCCCTGGCGGCCTGGGAGACGTTGCCGCCGGCGGCGCCGAGGCGGCGCTCGATGTACAGCCGCTCGAAGGTCTCGCGGGCCTCCTTGAGCGAGGCGTAGTCGTTGCCCACCTGGGCGATCGCGTCCGCGCCGCGTACCCGCGGCGGCAGGTCCGTTTCCATGACCACGTCGCCGGGCGCCATGATCATCAGGCGTTCGCTCAGGTTGCGGAGTTCCCGCACGTTCCCCGGCCACGAGTAGGCGACCAGCCGTTCGAGCGCCCGGGGGTCGACCGTCTTCGGGCGGCGGCCGGCCTCGGCGGCGAAGCGTTCGAGGAAGTGGTCGATCAGGGCCGGGATGTCCTCGCGCCGGTCGCGAAGGGCCGGCACGTGGAGCGGAATGACGGCGAGCCGGAAGTAGAGGTCCTCGCGGAACCGGCCGGCGGGGAGTTCACCCTCTTCCAGGTTCTTGTTCGTCGCCGCCAGCACCCGCACGTCGACCTCGATCGGCTCGGAGCCTCCCACCCGCTCGAACCGCTGCTCCTCCAGCACGCGCAGCACCTTGGCCTGGGTGTTCAGCGACATGTCGGCGATCTCGTCCAGGAACAGGGTGCCGCCGTCGGCCTGTTCGAAACGTCCGCGGCGGTTCTCCGAGGCTCCGGTGAAGGCGCCCTTGATGTGTCCGAAGAGCTCGCTCTCGATCAGTTCCTCCGGGATCGCGGCACAGTTCACTTCGACGAAGGCGCGGCTCCTGCGCTGGGAGAGGCCGTGGACGCGCCGCGCGACGAGCTCCTTGCCCGTGCCGTTCTCGCCGGTGATCAGGATCCGGCTCTCGGCGCGAGCCGCGAGCTTCAGTTCGTCCTTCAGTTGCCGCATCGACGGTGAGTCGCCGATGAGCTGCCGCTCGGGGTCCAGCCGGTTCGACAGTTCCCGTACCTGGCGTTCGAGACGGTTCCGCTCCAGGGCGTTCTCGACCGACACGACGACCCGATTGAGCGCCAGCGGCTTCTCCAGAAAGTCGTGCGCGCCGACGCGCATCGCCTTGACCGCCGTATCGATGTTCCCGTGGCCGGAGATGACGATGACCGGCGTCTGGAAGTCGCCCTCCCGGAGCTCCTCCAGGATCTCCAGACCGTCACGGTCGGGCAGCCAGATGTCAAGCAGGACGAGATCGAACTCGTCGCTCGCCATCAGCGCCTGGCCGCTCACCGCGTCCGCCGCCGCCGTCACCGCGTGGCCCTCGTCCTCGAGGATGTCCCGTAGCGTCTGGCGGATCCCGGCCTCGTCGTCGACGATCAGAGTGCGCGCCTTGCTCATCGTTGGATGCCGGTGAGCGCGGTTCTACCGCGGCAGCTCGGACTGGGGCAACCCGGACTGGGGCAATTCAATGGTGAAGGTCGTGCCGTGAGGCTCGTTGTCCTCGACCCGGATCGAACCGTTGTGGTCGCTGACGATGCGCTGGACGATGGCGAGGCCCAGCCCCGAACCTCGTCCCTTGGTCGAAAAGTACGGCAGGAAGAGCTTCTCGCGGGCCCCCTTCGGCACGCCGCTGCCGGTGTCCCTGACGGAGAGGTCGAAGGTCCCGTTGCTGCGGCCGGCCCGGACCGTCACCTGGCCGGGCGGGTTGGTGGCGGCGATGGCGTTGTCCAGCAGGTTGACCAGGGCGGAGCGCATCTGGTCGGCGTCGAGCTTGGCATGGAGACCCTCTTCGCCGGCCTCGATGCGCGCCTCGACCTCGACTCCGGGTTTCAGCTCGCGGTACAGGTCGACCGTTTCGCTGATCAGCTTCGCTATGTCGACATCGCGGGGCTGAGGGCGCCGCATGCGGGCGTAGCGCGCGAACTGGTCCACGAGGTTCTGCATGTTGCCGACCTCGCGGACGACGATCTGCGCTCCCTCCTCGACCGCGACGCCGAGGCTCGCGTCGTTGCTCTGCGCCTTGCGCAGCAGTCGCTCCGCGGCGAGCTTGATCGGAGTCAGCGGGTTCTTGATCTCGTGCGCGATCCGGCGCGCGGCCTCCGTCCAGGTAGCGGCCTTCTGGGCGTCGAGGAGCGCGGTCAGATCCTCGATCACGAGGACGTGGCCGAGCAACTCGAAGCCGCCGCTGCCGTCCGGGGCGCGCAGCGGGCTGGTCTTGACCTCCAGCGTCTTCCAGTCGTCCCTGCCGCCGAGGCTGACCTCGCGACGGGCCGGGGCCGTCCGGGAGCGGCGCGGCCTGATCGTCCTCCGGTCCGTCGAATCCGGCAGGTCGGCGAACACGGCCTCGACGCCCTTGTCGGGGAGCAGTTCGCTCAGCGCTTCGGGCGGCGCGCCGGCGAGCGAGACGTGTTCCGGCAGTCCGAGCATCTCCATCGCGGCGCGGTTGCAGGTCAGGATGCGGCCGTCGCGATCGAGCGAGAGCACGCCGGCCGGCCCGCTCTCGAGCACCGCTTCGATGCGGGCGCGCTCGGCGTCCAGGCGTCGGTTCGTCGCCACCAGGTCGCGGTTCGATTCCTGCAGCGCGTCGGTCATCCGGTTGAAGGAGTCGACCAGGACCTGGACCTCGTCGTCGGCGGCCGCCTCGACCCGGTGTTCCAGGTCGCCGCCGGCGATGCGCCGGGTGCCGTCCGCCAGCGCTTCGATCGGACCGGTGACCCGGCCGGCCAGATAGAGACCGACCCAGCACGAGACGAGCAGGATGCACAGCGTCACGGTCAGAAACAGGAGCCAGTACGCGGCCCGGATCTCGTCACGTTGGGCGTGCAGTTGCCGCCGGGACTGGTAGGCGGCGATCAGGATCTCCGTGTTGCCGGCGAGTTCGGCATCGAGCAGCCTGCCGGCGACGGCCACCGTGGTCTCGGCGCCGCCTTCCCGCGCCGCCGCTGCCAGGATCAGTCGTTCCTCGCTGCCCGCCACTTCGCCGATGGCCCGGGCGGCGCCGGTGCGGACGGCTTCGAGCAGCATGCCGCGGGTCGGCTCGGGTACCTCGGAAAGAGCCTGCGGGTTGACCGTGGCCTGGAGAAAGGTGGTGTCCCGGTAGACCGCCAGGTAGTCGAGGTCGGCCTCGGAACGGGCGTCGCCGAGCGCCCCCAGCAACCTGCCGCGGCCGCGCGGGCTGTCGAGGTCGAGGCTCTCGGTGTCGGCGAGAAAGCGCTCGGCGTCGCGAAGCAGCTCGTCCTGCTGCGTCGAGGTCAGGGCCTGGGAGACCTGGTTCGCCGGCTCCAGCAGATCGTCGATGTCGGTCCGGAACATGCGGTCGATCGAGCCCTGGAGCAGTTCCGTGGCGTAGGCGAACAGGACGAGTCCGGGGATCAGCGACAGGCCGATGTAGGTGAGGATCAGCTTGGTGCGGAACTTGGCGCCCAGACGCTGGCGCCGGCGCTCGATCCACAGCTTGGTCAGGTTGCGGACGAGCACGAAGACGACGACCAGGATCAGCACCACGTTCAGATTGCGCAGCGCGAACAGCAGGATGCTGTTGTTCAGCACCGTGGGGTCGATCTCGCGGCCGCGCTGGAGCGCGTAGTAGCCCGCCGTCGGCACGGCGAGGGAGAGCGCCAGGAGCCAGACCAGGAAGCGGTTGGTCTTGATGAGTTCCCGCAGGGGCGGGCGGGTCGCGGTCAGGCGCTGGATCACTCGGCCTCCCCGCTGCCGATCCGGCGCTGGGCGGACCGGAAGGGCGTCGTCTGGGCCCAGGCGGTATGGACCCGGTCCGGAATCAGGCCGAGCCGGGTTCGGGTCCGGACTTCCGCTCGTACCCGCAAGACCAGGCGCCCCGGCGGTTCGTCGGCCAGCTCGACCGACGGCAGCCCCTCAAAGGTCGTCAGCGCTCGCTCGAGGTCCTCGTGCGAGGTGACGACACGGCTGGCGTAGAGCTCGCCGTCGCGCTTGAAGTTGACGAGGTACTCGCGGGTAAGGGCGTTGTACATCGCCACGACCTGCAGCCGGGTGGCGACCACGGCCTTGTCGAACCAGCGCCGCCGGATGCGCCGGACCTGGATGTCGTAGGTGAAGCCGGTGGGCAGCCCGCTCTCGATCTTCTCCCAGGTGCGCTCGTCGAGCGCCCGGTCCAGGCGGAAGCTGACCAGGAGCACCGGACCCTCGCGCACGGCGGAGAGTCCGGCGATGGCCGCTCCGGCAGACCGGACGGAAGCCTCTCGCGGCGGCTGGGCCGCGAGTGCGTCGCCGCCCAGAACGCTCGACAGGCTGAGCGCGCAGATCAGCCGTCCCGCCCGCGGGACTCTCATGGCGTGAGACTACCAGTCCGCGGCGCTGTCGGTGGGTTGACAGTCAGCCGCCCATTGGTGTCGGATCCCTTACGTTGCGGGTGGCCTCGTGCTTCGCTGCGGTTTGGCACAGAGGACCTCGGGAGGCGGAAGAGATGCGAATGAACCGGGCCGGAAAGATCCCTTTGGTCGCGATGGCATTGGCGTTGCTGGCTTGCCCTCTTGCAGGGCAGCCTCGTCCTCGGGAGTTCGGGGAAAGTCCTTATCGGTGGAAGCCGGTCGATCTGGTGCTGGACGAACGCGGGAGTCCGCTTCAGGATCTTCGGTGGGACACTCGGGAAGCACTGGACTGGCAGATCGCGGGCTTCCGCGCAAAGTACGGGTCTGCGAGCGACCTTGGGCTTGAAGAAGGAGCAGTGCCGTCTGAAGAAATGTGCGGAGCTTCGTATCCGCGCCCCAGACTGCTACGGATGCCAGGGTACGGGAACCTGGATCTCACTCTCATGCTGTCTGAAGTCGCCGTGGTTGCGACTCTTGGAGAGATGATCACGGGATTCTACGGAGCCGTCCCCACTGCACTCGTGTCTCTTGAAGAGGTCGTACCTCTACACGGCTACTCGCCGACGCCTGACCATGTGCTCGTTCCCTTGGGCCGTCTGGTAGCACGAGATGCCGTGTTTTGCAGTTGGATGGACGGTAAGAGGGGCTTCAACGGCAAGGTTGGAGACCGGATTCTCCTCTTGGGACCTTGGGACAGGGGAGTTGTCGATGTCGGCTCGGAGGGCGCTTCGCTCGCGGTGGTCTCGGGGGGCACGTCAGTGGACTGGTGGTTCGGCCTTCAAGACCACACGTTTCAACAGGTTGAGGAGGCTGCCGAGAGAGTCACTTTGACCGGACTACATGAATACGCGACGGAGGCGCGGCGCGCCGACGCTACGACCGTCGAGGGGGCGGCGGCTAGAGATGCTCTAGGCCGCGAGGTCGAGGAAGCCACCGACGGTGGTTGCGTCCTCGCTGGACTTGAAGAGACGGCTGACGGCTGGGCCTTGGCGAGAGTCTGCGAACAGTGAAGGCGGAACATCGCGTGTGGGCGGCGGCCAGCTCCTTCTCCAGCCGCTTGACCTTCGCTTCCAACCGCTTCACCTTCGGCGTCAGCGGATTGGCCTTCGCCGGCTTGCGGCCGCGCTTCTTCGGCTTCAGGCCGGAAAGCGCGCCTTCTCGCCGCGCCTTGCGCCAGTTGGCCAGATGCGAGCTGTACAGACCCTCTCGCCGAAGCAGACGGCCCACTTCGCCGCGGTCCGTGCACCGATCCGCCTCCTCCAGAATCCGAAGCCGATACTCCGCGGTGAACTGGCGTCTGGTCGGCTTCGCCACCACCTCCGGGTCGGGCACCGCCCCCGCGGGAGACGCGCCGGCCCCGGGGGCCTCGTCGCTACGCTCCTCAACCCCCGGGGCCGGGAGCTCCGAGCCGCCGCCAAGTCCCTGATCTCGTCTTGCCATCGATCCTCCCTGCCAACGTGTGCCCTCCACTACTCAACGGAAAGCCCGCTGTGTCACGTACGTTGGCAGAGAGGGGAACAAGGAGGGGAACAAGGGCTTCGGCTTGACACGGGGCCACGCACTGATATGGGATCTCATCGTGCGCTCCGAACGGCCCGTTGCTGTGGCGCGCCTTCCTACCTCAGGGACCGAGAGAGGGGACAGCGAGCAAGAAATGGAGAGGAACCAGAAGATCCTGATCGGGGTCGTATTCACGCTGCTGGCTGGTCCCGCGGCAGCACAGATGCCGGAGTACTTCGAGTTTGGCACGAGTTCGTACCCGTGGAGGTCTGTCGACGTGCTACTGGACGAGCGAGGGAACCTGATTGCCCCGGGGCTTCGGCCGGACACGATCGAGACGTTAGAGGAGCAAATCGAGGGCTTCAGAAAGAAACACGGATCGGCTGCAGAGAACGGACTCCATGAGGGCACAGTTCCCGAGGAGGACATCTGCGGGGCGTCATACCCTCGCCCAACTATAGTCAGGCCGCCTGGAGCGGACCACGTCGACTTCGTGATGATGACATCTGACGTGGCCGTAACCGCGACCATCGGGGAGATGGTCATGGGATTCAAGGGACCGTCCCCTGTTGCGTTCGTCTCGCTTGAGCGAGTTGAACCTCTCCATCGCTACTCTCCCTCTCCTAGCCATGCTCTGGTTTCCCTTGGCCGGCTAGTGGCGAGAGACATGGTCTTCTGTTCCTGGGTAGGCGGCAGAAGAGGGTTCAATGGGCGTCCCGGAGACAAAGTACTGCTCATCGGTTCATGGGACAAGGGCGTCGTCCAACCCAATGCGGTCGCAGTGTTCTCCGAGGACTCGCCTTCTCTGGAGTGGTGGCTCGGCCTCTCCCGCTACACGATCAACCAAGTTGAGGAATCGGCGTACAGGGTGGCTGCGTCTGGCCTCTACGCCTATGCCACCGAGGCGCGGCGTGCCGATGACCTGAACGAGAACGTCTGGGAACTCCACGGCGAAGTGGGGAGCCAGGTTGAACAAGCGGCCGACGACGACTGCGTTCTCTCCGGTGCCGTGCAGACGCACGAAGGCTGGAATCTCACTAGAGACTGCGAACATTGAGGGCGCCACAGCGCCTCCTGGCGGTTGCGATCCTCGCAACCGCAGCGACTACTAATGCCCCTGCACAGGAGACGGAGGAGTGCACTATTCCTACCGACGACAGCCATAACTTCAAGAAAAGTACCGACATAGCCATCAAGGTCCCGGGCGTACTGACACCTGGGGAGGACAAGACCGACGACCAGACCAAGGTAGACCTTGCCGTCACCTCCTGGGAGCATAGGTGCGGCCGGCACAAGCTGCCGAAGTTGTACATGGCTAACGAGAATGGAAGGCTGTTCGACGACAACAGCAGGCTGCCTGCCGGAACCGATGTCTTTACTCTGAGACGAGGAACGCAAAAGGAGATCGGCCTTTATGGTTTGACGCAAGCGGGAGGGCAAGCGATCTGCGCTCAGGTGCGGCTGGAAGCGAAGGAAGTCATCTGGTACACGGCCAAGGACGAGAGCAGGAGTCTCCCAGAGGCCTGCCAAGACTCCTTTGTGGTAACCCATGAGTTTGGGCACGTTCTTCTACTGGAGGACATGGTGGGCGACTCCTACACCGGTGCGTGCAAGGCACAGTCGATCATGGGTTCGTCGCCCAACGTCACGGTAAAGGACTGCGAGACAGTAGACGAGAAGTTCCGGAAGGACCATCCTCTGGATTGCGAGAGCGAGGCGGATGAGGACCATCCAGAGTGTTGCGAAGACGACGAGGAGGACGAAGAAGGGTCCGGCAGTGGGTCCATGTTCGAGGTGGGCGACGACGGCATGCTGGTCTTCGTTGGGGCGACATCGTCGACCTGTCCTCGCCCTGGGGGAGGTGAATGTCCTCCAGGCGATCCGAACTGTGACGGCAAGCCGGACCGCGACGACGACGGGTGCGAGGGGAATCCGGGTCCCAACTGTCCGTTGGACTGCGACGCCAACCCGGCGCATCCCGACTGTGAGGTCAGTTGTCTCGAGGATCCGACCCAGCCGAGGTGCGGGAGCGTTCAGACTTGCGACGGACTCTGGTACGACCTAAACGCGAATGGTCGGATCGACGAGGGGGAGTGCATCCCGAATCAGTACAAGACGGTCCTGAACGGAGGGGGCAGGAGAACCGGAGCGGTGTCGTCCTCGATGACCGGTTCGAGCGGCGCGACCTACGCCCTTGGAGTGACGAAGCGGTCGGAGGTGACCGTGTCGTTGACCGGAATGACTCGGGACTTCGACTGCCAGGTCGTTCGAGGGCCTGGGCCGGCGCGAGACGGCACGCCTCCGCCCGACGCCGCGGTGGCGGGAGGAGGAGTCGCGGGCTCGACTACGCTGTCGTGTTCCACCAACGCCGGCGCCACGAGCGACTCCTGGAAGGGCGTACTGGACGTCGGCTATCACTCGATTCAGGTCTGGCCGTTCGGCGCCGGGACCGGCAACTTCACGTTGGCTGTTTCGCTGACGGAACTCGAAGATGGGAGCACGCCCGAACCCGTGCCGGCTGCCCGGAACCCTGTTCGCACGTTGGCGTTCGCCGACGCCCGGCAGGTGGCTTCAGGCGGTGGCGTCCAGGAATACACCTTCAAGATCCCGTTGTTGGGCAGGGTGCGGGTCGATGTCACGGACATGACGACGGACTTCGACTGCTACGTAAAGGAGAACGGCACGATCAGGAGGCGCTGCACGAACAGGTCCAGGACCGCCGATGACGAGTGGAGCGGGAACCTGAGTGCGGGCGTTCACGTGGTCCAGGTGTTTGCGTGGCGGAAGGATGCCGGCTCGTACGAGTTGAGGGTCGATGGACCGTCGCAGGCGGCGCCGCCGGCGGCTGAACCTCCAGCCGTGCCCGACCCCGATCCCGACCCTGGTCCCGATCCTGACCCCGGTCCCGACCCGGGCTCCGACCCTGAGCCCGACCCCGAGCCCGACCCCGACCCGGATCTGCCTGGGGCCCCGACGCTTTCGGGCAGCGTCAACCTCACGAATCAGACTCTGACCTGGACGGCGCCGACGAGCGCCAGCGACATCAGTCGCTACCAGTTGGAGACGAAGGATCCGGCTGTCGGGAACTGGCACTTTCCGGCCGGGGGTTCGGGGACGGCCTCGAGTCTGACCGCCACGACGTTGACCTGGAACATCGTGACTTTGGCCTCTCTGGTCCGGCACTACCGCGTCCGGGCTACCAACGAGGGCGGAGACGGTCCCTGGTCGAATGAGGTCAAACTGACCTCCATGAGTCCGCCGGCGCGAGTGTCCATCAACGGCAGTGTGTCCGGTCGGACCCACAACGTGACCTGGGCGGCCCCTCGGTCGGACGGGGCGATCACCAGGTACCAGTTGCAGACCAGGAACAGCGCGACCAGTTCGTGGAGATGGCCTGACGCGGGTACGCCGACGGCGTCGAACATGCCGGCAACCGCCAGATCGTGGAGCGTCGCGACCGCGGCTGGCGTGAGCCGGCACTACCGGGTGCGAGCAGTCAGCGTCGTCGGCGACGGAGCGTGGTCGTCCCATGTGGAGCTCACCTCCGCGTCGGCGCCGCCACTGACGGCGCCGAGGATCCCGGACTTCACGAACCTCCCGTCCGGCGGCGCCGTGAACACGAGGCTCCCCGCCGCCTCGGGAGGCGTGTCGCCGTATCGCTACGGCTTGACGGGACTTCCCCCCGGAATCGCGTTCAACTCGACAACGAGGGTCGCCAGCGGCAAGTTGCCGGTGGTCAGCAGAAGCACGACCTACAACATGACCTACACGGTGACGGACAGCACCGGCGCAACCGACTCGGCGTCCTTCTCTTCGACAGTCGTTCCGCCGCCGGCCCCGGCCGCGCCGACGCTGAGCGGCTCCGCCGCCGTGACCAGGCAGACCCTGTCCTGGGCCGAGCCCACCTCGGCGGCCCCGGTCACGGGCTACCAACTGCAGGTGCGGAACTCCTCGACGAGCGGCTGGCGGTGTACGTCGGCCGGTGACGGAGCGTCATGCAGCCTGGCGGCATCCACCTTGACCTGGGGCGTCACGACATCGCCGGGACTGACGAGGCACTATCGCGTCAGAGCTTCCAATACTGGTGGTGTCGGAGCGTGGTCCAACGAGGTCATCCTGACCTCCGGCACGCCCGGCCGCTGAGACCAGCCGTGAGGAGTAGACCGCCGGCAGGTCGTTTCTGAGTGGTGC
Source organism: Candidatus Multivorans sp. (assembly GCA_965220845.1). Taxonomy (GTDB): domain Bacteria; phylum Acidobacteriota; class Thermoanaerobaculia; order Multivoradales; family Multivoraceae; genus Multivorans. The sequence goes on along the minus strand of CBDCRA010000004.1, from coordinate 1,023,651 downwards.
GGCGCGAAAGCGCGGCTACGGCGGGCCGGCCAGGCCAGGGTGCCAGGTCGCCGGCTGATCTCCCTCGAAGGGGCGGTCCGTCCGTGGCGGCAGTTCGTCGCCCCGCATCCAGGTCCAGTACCTGGGGTTGGCAACCAGTTCCCTGAGCAGCTCGTAGTGGAGTTGATGCCCGCCCCGCAGAACCTCGAAGTGGCCCCAGATCGGCGCTCCGAGCAGGGTGAAGTCGCCGACGGCGTCGAGCGCCTTGTGGCGGACCGGCTCGTCCGCGAAGCGGAGGTCCGTGTTCACCGCGCCCTGTTCGTCGAAGACGATGCAGTTGTCGACCGACCCGCCCAGACCCAGTCCGGCCCGCTGCATCTGCTCGACGTCCATCTGGCGGCAGAAGGTCCGCGCCGGCGCCAGGCCGCGCTCGAAGCTGCGCGTGTCGACATCGATCTGCAGCCGCTGGCGTCCCACGGCGCAGCCTTCGAAGTCGATCGTGTAGTCCAGGCGCAGGCCGGGGTAGGGGGATGCGCGCAGCCACTTGTCGCCGCGGTCGATCTCGATCACCGAAGTGATCGCGAGGATCTGCCGGTTCGCGTTCTGGGACCTCACTCCCGCCGCCTGCAGGAGCAGCAGGTAGGGCATCGCCGAGCCGTCGAGGATCGGCACCTCGGGGCCGTCCATCTCGACGACCAGGTTGTCGATCCCGAGGATGTAGATAGCGGCGAGGAGGTGCTCGACGGTCGAGACGGTGACGTCGTCGCGGCCGAGGGTGGTGGCGAGTTCGAGGGAACTGACGCTCGTGAGGTCGGCGGGAACCTCCACGTTGCCGGCATCCGCGCGGCGGAAACGGATGCCCGCATCGGGCGGCGCCGGCAGGATGCGCAGATTCGTCTCCCGGCCGGTGTGAATGCCCACGCCGGAGATCGCCGTCGGACGCCGGATCGTCTGCTGGCGGAACAGGCGGTCACGCGTGTCGTTGGACCCTCGCCGGGGACTCCGGCCCGATCCGTTGGCGCGCTTTGCCATCGGGCAGGTGTTTCAGCACGGATCGTGCCAGCCCGACGATGGCCGTGGGTCTCTTGCAAGTTCCTTGTTTTTCAGTCATTTACGTTCGCCACGAGAGTCGGTCGATGATCCGATCTGTGGCGTTTTAGCCACACCTCTGTGGCGCTTCGGCCGCATCGCGGCTGCCTGGGTAGGGCGTCCGCGGAGAGTAGACTCACTCGGGAGATGCACCCAACGCCGGGAACGAACACCGATGGCCAGGCGCAGCAAACAGAAGCAGCGGTCGCTCGCGGGCGGGAACGCTCTCGCGGTCAATCGAAAGGCCCGGCGAGAGTTTCACGTGCTGGAGCGGCTCGAGGCCGGCATCGAGCTCCTGGGTACCGAGGTCAAGTCGATCCGGGGCGGCAAGATCCAGTTGCGTGACAGCTACGTCGCCTTTCGTGACCACGAGGCCTGGCTGGTGGACGCTCACATCTCCGCGTACAGCCACGGCAACCGGGAGAACCACGATCTCGAGCGACCCCGGCGGCTGCTGCTGAATCGGCGTGAGATCGACCGCCTGTTCGGCCGTACCCGCGACCGGGGCCTGACGGTAGTGCCGCTGTCCGTCTATCTGAAGGGCAACCGGATCAAGGTCGAACTGGCCCTGGCCCAGGGCAGGAAGTTGCACGACAAGCGGGAGCGGGAACGGGAGCGGACCCTCGACCGCGAGGCCGGCGAAGTGTTTCGCGGCCGTCGGCGCCTGCGCGCGGACGCGTCTGGGGAAGTGCGGTGAGCGGCAAGAAGATCGTCGTTCGCGGCGCCCGCGAACACAACCTGAAGAACCTGACGGTCGAGATCCCGCGGGATCGGCTGGTCGTCGTCACCGGCGTTTCGGGCTCGGGCAAGTCCTCCCTCGCCTTCGACACGCTGTTCGCGGAGGGACAGCGTCGCTACGTCGAGTCCCTTTCGGCCTACGCGCGCCAGTTCCTGCACCAGGTCGAGAAGCCGGACGTGGACTCGATCGAGGGACTCTCGCCCGCGATTTCGATCGAGCAGAAGTCGGTGTCCCGCAACCCGCGGTCGACGGTGGGGACGGTGACCGAGATCCAGGACTACCTGCGGCTGCTCTACGCCTCGGTGGGTGTGCCGCACTGCCCCGAGTGCGGGAAGGTGATCCGGCCGCAGACCGTGCAGCAGATGGTGGACCGGGTGGCCGGGATGCCGGAGGGCACCCGGCTGCTGCTGCTCGCGCCGTACGTGCGGGGCAAGAAGGGCGAGTACCGCCGCCAGCTCGAGCAGATGGTCCGCGAGGGCTTTCTGCGGGCGCGGATCGACGGCGAACTCTGCGAGCTCTCCGGCGACCTCCCCGCTCTCGACAAGAACAGGAAGCACGACATCGAGATCGTCATCGACCGCCTCGTCGTGCGGCCGGGCATCGAGCAGCGGCTGGCCGCATCGTTCGAGACGGCCCTCGAGGTCGGCCGCGGCCTGCTCGTCGTGGCCCCCGAGGGTTTGCCCGAGGAGACGATGTCCCAGCACTTCGCCTGCGCCGACTGCGGCACCAGCCTGGCCGAGATCTCGCCGCGACTGTTCTCGTTCAACAGCCCCTACGGGGCCTGTCCCGAGTGCGGCGGCCTGGGGTCCTCGATGGCGGTCGACGAGGAGAGGATCCTGGACGATCCGCGGCGGTCGATCCAGGCCGGCGTGCTCCGGCCCTTTCCGACGAGTTCATCCTCCTGGCGGCTCAGGATGCTCAGGACGGTCGCCGCGGAAATGGGCTTCGACCTCTCGACGCCGTGGTGCGAGCTGTCCGAGGAGGTGCGGCAGGTCGTGCTCTACGGTTCGGGCAGCCGCGAGATCGCCTTCGAGATCAAGGGTCGGCGCTCGTCCTACCAGTGGCGTGGGCGCTACGAGGGCGTGGTGCCGATGCTCACTCGCCGCCACGCGGACACGGCGTCCCCGGGCGTTCGCTCGGAGATCGAAAAGTACATGTCGGTGCGCACCTGCGGCTCGTGCTCGGGCCGCCGGCTTCGTCCCGAAGCGCTGGCGGTCACCGTCGGCGATCGTTCGATCGACGATCTGACCTCGATGCCGATCGGCGAGCTCCGGCGGGCGGTCGGAGCGTTGGGGCTGAGCACGAAGGAACGGCAGATCGCCGGCAAGATCCTGCAGGAGGTGGAGGACCGGCTGACGTTCCTCGATGACGTCGGTCTCGGCTACCTGCACCTGGACCGGGCCTCGGGATCCCTCTCGGGAGGCGAGAGCCAGCGCATCCGGCTGGCGACGCAGATCGGAAGCAAGCTCCAGGGAGTGCTCTACGTGCTGGACGAGCCCTCGATCGGCCTGCACCAGCGGGACAACGCGAAGCTGCTGCGGACGCTCAAGGGCATGCGCGACCTCGGCAACTCCGTCCTTCTGGTCGAACACGACGAGGAGACGATCCGCGAGGCCGACTGGATCGTCGATCTGGGTCCCAGGGCGGGCGAGCACGGCGGCGAGGTGGTCGCCGAAGGATCGCTCGAGAAAGTGGAGAAAGCGAAAGGGTCGCTGACCGCCGCCTACCTCCGCGGCGAGGCGGAGGTGCCCGTGCCCGCCGCGCGGCGGCCGGGGAACGGCGCCTGGCTGGGCATTCGGGGCGCCCGCCAGAACAACCTGGCCGAACTCGACGTGGACGTGCCGCTCGGCTGCTTCGTCCTGGTCACCGGTGTCTCCGGTTCGGGCAAGAGCAGCCTGGTCAACGAGGTGCTGTACAAGGCCCTGGCGCGCCACTTCTACCGCGCTGTCGATCCGGCCGGCGATCACGACCGGATCGAGGGCCTCGAGCATCTCGACAAGGTGATCGCCATCGATCAGAGTCCGATCGGCCGTACGCCGCGCTCCAACCCGGCGACCTACACGAACGTCTTCACGCCGATCCGCACGCTGATGGCGAAGACGCCGGAAGCGCGGGCCCGCGGCTACAAGCCCGGCCGGTTCAGCTTCAACGTCAAGGGCGGCCGCTGCGAAGCCTGCGCCGGCGACGGCCAGAACAAGATCGAGATGCACTTCCTGCCCGACGTCTACGTCACCTGCGACATCTGCGGCGGTCTGCGCTATGACCGCGAGACCCTGCAGGTCCGCTACAAGGGGAAGAACATCGCCGACATCCTCGCCATGAGCGTCGAGAACGCCTGCGAGTTCTTCGCCAACGTCCCGGCCATCGACCGTATCCTCTCGACGCTGGACGAGGTGGGGCTCGGCTACATCCGCCTCGGTCAGCCCGCGACCACGCTGTCGGGTGGCGAGGCGCAGCGGGTCAAGCTGGCCACCGAGCTGTCCAAACGGGCGACGGGCCGGAGCCTCTACCTGCTGGACGAGCCGACGACCGGTCTCCACTTCGACGACGTGCGGCGCCTGGTCGGCCTCCTGCAGCGCCTGGTGGACCGGGGCAACACGGTGCTGGTCGTCGAGCACAACCTCGACGTGATCAAGAACGCGGACTGGATCATCGACCTGGGCCCGGAGGGCGGCGTGGGTGGCGGCAGGCTGGTGGTGGCCGGCACGCCGGAGCACGTGGCGGCCTCGCAGGAGAGTCACACCGGGGAGTTCCTGAGCAAGGTGCTGGCGGCCTCGGCAGCGGTGCGCGCCACTCAGGTAAGAAAGGCGAGCTGAGCGTGGCCGACCGGAGATCCTCCCCCTCCCGGAAGGCGTCCACGGACTTTGCCGGTCGCCGCCAACGGCTGCAGCTCGAGACGCTCTACGACCTGGTCGTGGCGCTCCATTCCCACGAATCCGAGCAGGGACTGCTGGACGACCTCCTTCAGCGTCTCTGCACGATCGTCGACCCGGCGGCTGCCGCGGCCGTCACCCGCGACCGGTTCGGGGTCGCGCGGTCGGCGTCCACGGTTGGCTTCGGCAGCGATTCGCCGGCAGCCGAGGCATTGCTTGCCGGACCCTTGTGGGACGATCTCCTGGCCCGGGACGACCTCCTGGCGCGGAGCGGCGGCTCGCTGGCCGGTCGGGAGTTCGAGTCCCTGCTGGCGGCGCCGCTCAAGTCCCGCGATGCCGTGCTGGGCTTCGTCGCCGTCCTCGACAAGGAGGTCCGCGGCAAGGGCGAACCGGGCTTCAGTGACGGGGACCGGAGGTTTCTCCGATCCGTCGCGGCGCTGGCCGGGGTGGCCCTGGACGGTCTGCGCCAGGTGGAGCGGCTGGTCGTCTCGCGGGAACGGCTGGCGGAGGAGAACAAGCTGCTCAAGGAGCGCCTCGACGACCTGGCCGAGGTCGGCGGCAGGCGGATCGTGGCCCATGCGCCGGCGATGCGCCGCATCCTGGAGGTGATCGACCGCGTCGCGCCGCGGAGCGTTGGCGTCCTGCTTCGCGGCGAGAGCGGCACGGGCAAGGAACTCATGGCGGCCTTTCTCCACCAGCGATCCGAGCGGACCGGACCGCTGGTGGCGGTGAACTGCGCCGCGCTTCCGGAGAGCCTGCTGGAGAGTGAGCTGTTCGGCATCGAGGGCGGTGTGGCCACCGGCGTGAGGGCGCGCCTCGGTCGCTTCGAACTGGCCGAGGGGGGCACCCTCTTCCTCGACGAGGTGGCCGACCTCGATGTCGCGCTGCAGGTCAAGCTGCTGCGCGCGCTCCAGGAGCGCGAGATCGTGCGGGTCGGGGGCCAGCGGGCGATCGCCGTCGACGCCCGGGTCGTTGCCGCGACCCACCAGCCGCTGGAACGGCTGGTCGAGGAGGGCCGGTTCCGCGAGGATCTGTACTACCGCCTCAAGGGAATCAGCGTCGAACTGCCGCCGCTGCGGGAGCGGCGGCGGGATATCCCGCACCTGATCCGCCACTTCGCCGAACGGTTCTGCGAGCGGGAATCGGTCGAGCTGCCGCAGTTCGACCGGACGGCGCTGAACTTCCTGCTGGCGCACGACTATCCCGGCAATGTGCGGGAGCTGCAGAACATCGTGGAGGGCGCGGTCTCCCTGGCCGACGGCGTTGTCGACGTGGCCCTGATCCAGTCGCTGATGGGCGGCGCGGTCGGCCTTCAGAGCCCGGAGCCGCTCGACCTCGAGACGGTCAAGCGACGTCACGTACGCCGGGTCATCGGGATGACGGGGGGCAACAAGAGCGCCGCCGCGAGGCTTCTCGGCGTCAACAGGCGCACCCTGACGCGCGGAGGGTACTGATCGATCCGCTGTCGGTGCGGCATCCCGCGATGGCGATGGGTTATATTGGCCCACCGTAGGACATATTGTCCCTAGCGCAAGTGGGGCGGGCGTAACGTCTCGCCAGAGCCGAGCCGAGCCCGAGTGGCGCGACTCGGTCGGGACAAATTGCCCCGAATCGACCATCCGGTCGCGACGGTGCCGCTCGTCGTCAAACCCGCGTGAAAGCTGGGTTTACGGACGGTTTGCCCTCGTATCTCCCCGGCTGGCAGAGGTCTTGCTCTCTACCAGGGTCACCAAAGGGGAGGTCGAACATAATGGTAGGGTCGCCGTTCAGTTTTTTGGACCGTGGGGGCGTCACCGCGCCGGTTTCGTGGGCGGGGAGTCTCTCCGCCGGTGTGTTCTGGTCGTCCGTGGTGGTCGCCAGCTTTCTTTGGTTTCTGCTGAACGACCGGATCCAGCCCGTGGTGATCTACTGTCTCAAGCTCTTTCTTGTCGCCTAGGATCCCGGCCGCTGGGACGCCGATCGCCTACCCCCGATGTCTGAGCTCGGAGTTCTTGAAGAAACCCACCTGACCTTCAGGCTCGCGCCTGAAATGGAACTGGAGGTGCGGGCCTGCGCCTGCGAGATGGCGAAGTCCATCCGGATGAGCACGGACAAGGTCGAGGAAGTGGGCATGGCGGTCGTCGAGGCGTGCATCAACGCGATCGAACACAGCCGGGCCGCCGACGGCCAGCTTCATCTCGGGCTCGCGGTACTCGGTTCGGCCGAGGCGGACGAGCCGCAGGTGCTCCGGATCACGATTCAGGATCAGGGAGTCGGCTTCGACTGTTCGAAGCTCGTGCCGCCCCGGATCGAGGACAACCTGAAGTCGATCCGGAAGCGTGGCTGGGGGTTGAAGATCATTGAAGGACTGATGGACGAGGTGAACGTGCTCTCGGGCGAGGGCGGCACCTCCGTCGTGATGTTGAAGGTACTCTGACGCTCTTACTGAGCGAGGAAGTCTGGTTGGTTCCATGACCGAGGGTCTGAAGTTGAAGGTGGAGCGCCGCGACGGTCTGGCGGTGATCTACACGGACGGTTACATCAACAATCAGGGCGGCGAGGAAATCGCGGAGGCGGCGTACGGCCTGCTGGACGAGGACTTCAGGACGCTGCTGCTGAACCTCGCCGGGACGAAGATCGTCAACTCGATCGGCATCTCCATCCTGATCGAGATCATCGAGAAGATGATCGAGGTGGAGGGCCGGCTGTCCTTCTGCAATCTCACCCCGACGATCGAGAAGACCTTCCACATCATGGGTCTGGCGCAGTACGCCAGCATCTTTCCCGACGAACAGGCGGCGGTGACCGAGCTTCAGGCCGGGGCTTCGTGACTTCGCCGGCCGCCGGTGCTGCTCAGGCGTCGGAATCGACCTCGGCGGCTGGAACGGGTCTCGGAGCCGAACTCTGGCGGCTGGCGGCGGCGGCGGAGACCGCGGAGTGGGAGAGCGGCGCGGCGCAGACCCGGCTGGTCGGGCACTGGTGCCGGACGCAGGGCCTGGCCGGCGCCCAGATCTACCGCCGCGACGGCGGTCCCGTGGCGTCGTGGGGCGTGCTCGGCACCCGCGAACGGAGCCTGGAGCACGGCCTGATCCTCTACTACGCGGCTGCCGACGAAGCGGCTCGCGATGACGGCGCCGGCGGCGGACAGGGGAGCACGCCGGAGGAGCACGACCTCGCCGGAGTGCTGGCCATCGGCCTCAGGCTGCGGGAACTGGCCGACGAGCTGAAAGACCGGAAGTTCCAGGACAACTACAACGTCGTCACGCTGCAGGCGGTCTACGACGTGGGGCTGGCGATCGCTTCGACGCTGAACCTGGACGAACTGACCGAGGAGATCCTGCTGCGCGCGGTTTCGCTCCTGGACGCCCGGCGCGGCGCCTTCTACCTGCTGGACGACGAAGGCCGCCTCGCGCTCGCCGGCACGATCGGCGGCGGCGCCCGCGAGGCGATCGAAGCGCCGCCGGCCGGTTTCGACGAAGCCGGCATCGAAGCGGTAGCGGCAGGCGTGATGCCGGCCGCGGAACACTCGCTCGCGGTCCCCATCGAAGGCGACGGGGGCGGCGGCAGCGTCGGCCTGCTCGTGGTCGCGGACAAGGAGAGCCGGACCGGAGTCGGCCCGTTCGCCGCGGCCGATCATCGGGCGCTCTCGCTGTTCGCCAACCAGGCCGCGATCGCGTTGACCAACGCGAAGCTCCATCGGCAGGCGCTCGAGAAGGAGCGCCTCGAGCGCGAAGTGGAGCTCGCCGCCGAGATCCAGCGCAACATCCTGCCCGCGGAGATGCCGAGCGCGGGCTGCTTCGAGACGGTTGGCTGGAGCCGTCCCTCGCGCCAGGTCGGCGGCGACTACTACGGTTCGCTCCGCTTCGCCGGGTCGCGCCGCGGACTGGTGGTCGCGGACGTCACGGGCAAGGGGATGCCGGCCGCGCTCCTGGTCTCCACCCTGGACTCGGCGTTGCGGTTGCTCGTCGACGACTGCCGGCTGGGCGGAGAAGGCGTGGGGGCGGAACTCTCGCCGGAACTCTTCGACCGTCTGAACAAGCACATCCTCGAGAGCAGCGCCAGCAATTGCTTCATCACCCTGATCCTCGCCGAGATCGATCCGCGAAAGCGCGCCGTCCGCTACCTCAATGCGGGACACAACCCGGGACTCCTCGTGCGCGGGGACGGCGAAGTGACGCCGCTTCCGGCCAGCGGCCTGCCGCTGGGCCTGCTTCCCACCGCGAGCTACCAGGTGGAGCCGCTCGAGATGGGGCCGGGCGACCTCCTCTGCCTGTACAGCGACGGGATCACGGAGTGCGAGTCCCTGGACGGCGAAGAGTACGGCCAGGAGCGGCTCGAGGACTTCCTTCGCTCCCGCCGCGAGCGGCCGCTGTCCGAGATCGTGGACGCGATCGACGCCGACGTGAGGCGCTTCGGCGCCGGCCTGCCGCAGGGCGACGATCAGACCGTCGTGCTGATTCGTAGCCGCTAGGAGTTCTAGCCCGCCGCGGTCAGACCGTCCACGTCGGCCACCGCCAGGGCCGGCGCGGACGTGCCGCCGAGGAAACCGTCGCGCGAGGGACGGCAGAACAGGGTGTCGCCGGTGGCGAGCAGGTTGGAGAACACCCGGAGCAGGCTGTCCTCCCAGACGAGATCGATCACCGGCTCCGCGAGCCGGCCGCCCCGCAGGCGACGCACCCCGCGGGCCCTTGCCCGCACCCGCATGCGGGCGGGGTCGAAGCACTCGACCTCGTCCAGCCTGCTGACCCAGACGCCGCCGTCCGCGATGCGGAACAGTTCCCGCTCGCTGTGCTCGCCGGGCTGGAGGAACGTGTTGAGGGGATAAGCCTCCTCGCCGCCCGTGCAGTGGCAAGTCGGAGAAAGTCCCACGCGGGCAGCAGTGGCGGTGTCCAGCGCCGGTGTTCGCGGCACGCCCGCGGACACCAGGTCGACCGGTGTCTTCGAGACGCCCTCCAGGTCGAAGGGAAAGGGGAGGCCGCTCTCGCGGCAGGCGTCGTCCGCCAGGTCGAGGCGTCGGTCGAAGACCTGCACCCCCGTGTGCTGAAGCAGAAAGGACTCCTGCTCGAGGATGGCCCGTGACGAGAACGCTTGGAGGTTCAGCAGTTCGACGAGCTCGATCGTCGCCTCGGGAGCCAGGAGGACCGGCGCGCCGCTGGGCGGCGTCGCCGCCGTGCCTTCAGGCGCTCTCCGCTCGCGCGCCGTCTCGACCAGTCGCCCAAGCTGGAGGCTGTCGAGCGACCGGGCGGCGTGGCGGGCGAAGCCGGCGCCCGGATCGGCGCCGCTTCGCACTTCGACCATGACGGAACTGGCGCGTTCGCCTCGCGCGAGTTCCCGGTTGTTGGCGATGGCGGCCTGGCCGATGGTCCATTCGATGATCGCCGCTTCGTCGGCCCTGAGCGCTTCTCGCAGCAGCCGCCGGGCCGCCTTGGCGTGCAGGCGTTCGAGCGCCGGGTCGGAGACGGCGGCCGACGGAGCTTCCGGTTGGTTGCCCTCGGGCAACAGGGGGAGCGACTCGGCGGGCGCTGCCCGGGCAGCCGCGAGAGCGAGACGCACCGCACCGTCGAGCTCGCCGCTGCGTACGCCGCCCGTGCGGTGGATTCCCGAGCGTCGCCCCTCCCGTACCCTCAGGGTGACCTGACGGGAGCGCCGCCGGTAGCTGTCGAGGTCGGAAACACGGTAGCCGGTGCGGCCGCGCCTGCTCTCCAGCCAGAGGATCTCCGTTTCGTCCGCCGGCGAGCGGTCCAGCGCGGCGCCGAGTTCCTCCCGGACCCGGCCCAGGGAGCGCAGGCGGGGCTCGGCCTCGGCACGTCCCGATCGCCTCCTTCCTGATCGGCGGTTCGGCGCGGCCGGCCTCGGGGGGCGACGATCCGGCACGGTGTTTGCCTATCATAGGGAATCGTGCAGAAACTCTGGCAGTCGAGGTCCGGGTCGCCGCGCTTCGTTGCGCTTGCCGGCGTCGTGTGCGCGTTTGCGGCGGTCGGCGTCGCGGGGCAGCCCTCTGGCCAGAACGATCCGTTCGCGGCCCAGCGGACGGCCATGGTCGAAGAACAGATCAGGGGCCGGGGAATCGAAGAACCGAAGCTGCTGAACGCGCTCAGAACGGTGCCCCGGCACGAATTCGTGCCGGACTCCCTGCGTGACGATGCCTACGGCGACGAGGCCGTCCAGATCGGCTCCGGGCAGACCGTCTCCCAGCCCTACCTGGTCGCCCTGATGGCGGACCTTCTCGAACTCGATGGCGACGAGAAGCTGCTCGAAATCGGTACCGGCTCCGGCTACACGACGGCGGTCCTGGCGCGTCTGGCTCGCAGGGTCTACTCGATCGAGATCATCGACGATCTGGCGGAGAGGGCGCAGGGGGTTCTGGACGAGCTCGGCTACGGCAACGTCGAGGTTCGGGTAGGTGACGGCTACCGCGGGTGGCCGGAAGAAGCGCCCTTCGACGGCATCCTGGTGTCCGCCGCGCCCGAGGAGGTGCCGCCGCCGCTGATTGAACAGCTCAAGGTGAACGGCATCCTGGTTGCCCCTGTCGGTGGACCCCTGCAGGACCTCGTGGTCATCCGAAAGACCGCGGACGGACTCGAACGCCGCCAGGTCGACGTGGTCCGCTTCGTGCCCATGGTGGGCCGCGCGCAGGAGGACCCGGAAGGGGAGAACCCGAACTTCTAGGAAGCCCGGTACTCCAGGAATGTGGTGGAGCAGAAGGGACTTGAACCCTCGACCCCCACGTTGCGAACGTGGTGCTCTCCCAGCTGAGCTACTGCCCCACGAGAGTTCTCCCGTACCCCGGGGGCGACGGATTGTAGCAGCGCCGGACGCGTATATGATCGGGCCATGAGCAACGCCAAGAAAAAAGAAGGCGACGAGGACGGCGGCAACGTCACTTCGATGGATCTGGCCCGGGAGGCCGTCGCCGAGGGGGTGGAGAAGGCCCGCTCGGCTGTCAGTCACGGCGTCGACGCGGCGCGCGAACGGATGCGGGACTCCCCCCTGTCGGAACGGGTCAAGAGGGCCTCGGCCCGGGCCGGCGAGGCGGCCAAGGGAGGCTACGGCACCGCCAAGGAGAAGCTCGGTCACGGCTACGAGCGGGCGCGCAAGGATCTGGATCAACTGGTCGGCGACGTGAACGTGTATGTCCGTGACAATCCCGGTCGGGCGGTGCTGATCGCGGCCGCCGCGGGCTTCGTCCTGGGATTCCTGCTGCGCCGTGACCGCCGATCCTGACCAGCCGGCGATCGAAGATCGGATTGTCGGCAGTCTGACGCCCGGCCTCGACTGGGTGGCGCTCGTGCGTGCGTATCCGCTGGCGTCCGTGGCAGTGGCGGCTTCGCTCGGTTTCCTGATCGGACGCGCTCGTGGCCGGGAGATCCTCGGCATCCTGGGTGACCTCGCCGGCGAGCGGGTCGACGAGAGCGTGCGCAGCGTCCTGATCCGCTAAGGGCCTTCGCGCCAGGGCCTTCCTTCGCTGCGCAGTCTGCTCCACCTCTCCGACATCCACTTCGGGCCGCCGCACTACCGGCCGGCGGCCACGGGCGTGGAGGCGCTGGTCGCCGACCGGCGCCCCGACCTGGTCGTCGTGTCGGGAGACCTGACTCAGCGGGCGAAACCTCTGCAGTTTCGCCAGGCGCGCCGGTTCCTGGAAGGGCTCGGGCCGCCGTTCCTGGCCGTACCGGGCAACCACGACGTTCCGATGTACCGGGTATGGGAGCGTCTGCTCGACCGTTACGGCGCCTACCGCCGCCACTTCAGCCCCGACCTCGAGCCCAGCTTCCGGGATGCGGAACTGGAGGTCGTCGGCTTCAATACGGCGTTCAACCTGACGATCGAGGACGGCCGCTTCACGGCGCGCCAACTGGCCGCGGCGGAGGAGCGCTTCCATCGGGACGGTTCGGTGGAGAGCGAGGGGCGGGTGCGGATCGCTGTCGCCCACCACCCGCTGGCGGCCCTGCCCGAGCTGATGGGCTGGCGGACGGCGCACCGCAGCGGCGAGGCCCTGACGGCTTTCGCGGCCGCCGGCGTCGACCTGGTACTGGCCGGGCACGTCCATGTAGCCGCCGTGGGCCCGGCGCCGGACTGCGGAAGAAGGCTGTGGCTGGTACACAGCGGCACGTCCACCTCGAGGCGCGGACGGGGTACGGAACGAGGCCGGAACACGTGCAACCTGATCACTCTGGACACGGGGCCCCAGGACGCGGAGTGCTTGCGCCGGTCGGCGACGGTCGAGCAGATGCTCTGGTCGGAGCGGAGCGGGCTCTTCGAGACAGAAGCGGTTCACGACTGCCCACTCGCATGACCACGGTCGATCTGCGGGCGTTGGACCGCGTGGCTGGTCAGGCCGAGACGCTGGACAACGGCCTGCGAGTGGTCCTCGTGCCGCAGAACGGGGCCGAATCGATCGCCGTTGCTCTCTGCTATCGCGCCGGCAGCAGAGACGAGGAGCCCGGCGAGTCCGGTCTGGCGCACTTTCTGGAGCACATGATGTTCAAGGGCTCCGCCGCCTACGAACCGGGCGCGATCGACCGTCTGACCCAGCGCCTGGGCGGTACGAACAACGCGTTCACTTCGCACGACGCAACCCTCTACCACTTCCAGTTCGAGCGTGGATCCTGGGGGGAGGCGCTCCGGATCGAGTCCGACCGGATGCGGGGCCTGAGCCTGCTGCCGGAGGAGGTGGACAGCGAGCGCGAGGTGATCCTGGAGGAGATCCGGATGGTCGAGGACGATCCCTGGGACGCCCTGGAGCAGGCGGTGGCCCGGCGCGTGTTCGGCGACCATCCCTACGGGGGATCCGTCCTCGGCACGAGGGAGAGCCTGCGCTCGCTGGACGCCGTGGCGCTCCGCTCGTTTCATCGCCGGCACTATCGGCCGGGTCGGGCGGTCCTGGTCTGCGCCGGCGGCTTGCCCCCGGACGCGATGGAGCTCGTCGAGGCGGCGATGGGAGGCGCGGCGGCAGGTGGCGAGGGCAGCGACGGGGGTCTGGGGCCACCCGTCTTCGATCCGCGCCGGCGCCGCCGGGTGGAGTTGCGCCGGGGCGAGACCCCGAGGCTGCTCGTCGCCCATCCCGCGCCGGTGCCGGACGACCCGGCCCATGTCCATCTCCGTCTGGCCCTGGCCGTCCTTTGCAGTGGCCGCGCGAGTCGCGTCCAGCGCGACCTCGTGGAGGAGGATCCGCTGGCGCTCTGGGCCTCGGCGACCGTGACCGGGCACCGGCTGGGAGGCATGGCGACGCTGTCGGCCGAGGCGGCGCCGGGTGTTGATTCGGAGCGCCTGGAGCAGGAACTCTGCGCGCGGGTCGAGGGCCTCGCGAGTCGTCCGCCGGACGCCGAAGAGCTCGGGCGGGCGAAGCGGATCCTGTTCGCGGACTGGGTCTTTCTGCACGAAGCGATCGCCGAACGGGCGGTGACGGCCGCGCTGGAGCAGGCTCTGTTCCGACCGGGCTTCAGCCGCGACTCGTTCGAGGCGCTGTCCGCCGCGACCGCATCCGACGTCGCCGCGGCCTGTGCAGCCTCCCTGTCCGCGGGAACGCGGGTCGTCGGCTGGTCTCGCCCGTGACCGATCGCGAGCCGCTGCGTCTCGACCTGTGGTCGGGCCGGCTGCGCCTGGCCGCCCTGCGCGTGCCCGCGACGGACGTCGTGGCGGCCCGAGCCTGGCTGCGCGGCGGCGCCCGCACGGAACCGTCCGCGGGCCTTGCACGGCTTACGGGTCGGATGCTGGTCGAGGGTACGGAGGCGCGCGACTGGCGGGAGATCGCCGAACAGGCCGAAGCTCGCGGCATCTCGATCGACGGTTCGGCGACCGCCGAAGTCCACGGGTTGGCCGTGGACGCCATCGCCTCCGACGCGGGCCTCGCTCTGGACTGGTTGGCCGAGCTGTTGCTGTCGCCGAGCTTCAGTGGGGACCGGTTCGGACTCCTGCGCGACCAGACGATGGGCGATCTCCTGAGTCTGGCGGATCGGCCGGACGTGGTCACCGGCTGGGCCTTTCGCGATCAGCTCTACCACCCCCACCCCCTGGCGGCGCCAGGCCAGGGGACTCCGGAGTCCCTTGCCGGTCTGTCGCCGCAAGACTGCCGGCGCTACCACGAGCAGTCGCTGGCGCGGGGCGGCGTGGTCGCGGTAGCCGGAGCCATCGACGAGCAGGAGGCGCTGCGCCGGCTCGAAGGCCTCTTCGGGACCGTCGGGGATCCCGGCACGACGCCGGCCGCGGCATGCGAGCCCCCGCCGCCATGCGGCCGGGCCGAGCACCGCGTCGAGGTCGGCACCGCTTCGCGCGAGCAGGCCCACGTCTTCGCCGGGCACTTCACGGTGAACCGCACCCACGCCGATCTGCCCGAGCTGCGCGCGCTCGGCATCCTGCTCGGCTCCGACGGCCTGGCCGGCCTGATTCCGAACCGGATCCGCGAGCGGGAGGGTCTCGCCTACGCGACCCACGTCGATCTCCTGGCCGGGGCCGGCACGGATCCGGGCGCCCTCTCCGTCTACCTCGGCACCCACCCCGATCGGGTCGAGCGCGCCCTCGAACTGGTCCGGGATTCCCTGCAACACGTCCTGGAGCGGCCGCCCGAGGCGGCGGTTCTCGAGGAGTGCAGGACCGGCATGTTCGGCCGCGAGCCCTTCGCTACCGAGACCGCCGGCCAGTGGGCCGGCCTGCTGGTCGACGCCCTGCTGTTCGACCTGCCCGGCTACCGGCGGAGCTTCCGGCTCGAACGGATCGAACGGCTGACTCCCCGGGGCGTTTTCGAAGCCGCTCGCCGGCACATCCACCCGGATCGCATGCGGGTGACCGTCGGGCTGCCTGCAGACCGCCGTGGCTGAGTGTTGCGCGGCGTACTGCTCTCGAGATCGAGAGCAGCGCTCTCGTCAGGGCTCGGAGTTTCGGCCCCGTCCTCCACAGGCGGCAATCCGCGTCAACTCGATCCTGTCGAACCAGGCGTCGCCCAGGTTGGCGCCCTCCCGGACCGCCCTGACCCGGACGGCGCCGACGGACTCGGGGATGCACTTCGTCACCGCCCCGCACTCCCAGACACCGGTCTCCGTCGCCACGATGTGCGCGTCGAGGAAGTCGCCGTCGCGGCCCGCGCCGCCGTCGAAGTCCACGAACACGTTGTCGCTCGCGTTCTCCCGCAGCATGCAGGCCGAGAGGCGCCAGGTGCCGCCCACCACCGGAATCCACTGCTCGGTGATCACGGCGTCCGGCGCTTCGTCGCCGCCTGCCTCGCTGCCGCGCAGCCGCAGCGCAAGGTCACCGGGAGCGCCTCCGTGTGTCGGTGCGCCGGCCCTCTGGCCGGCTTGCCGCCGCGGGCGGCCAGGAGACGAGCCCGCGCCGGCGGACCGGCCCGCAGCCGCGAGGCCAGTCGGAACCCGGGAAATCGTTGCGTCGCCCGAATCGGCCAACCAGCCCGGCGTTCCGGTCCCGTTCCCCGCCGCACCGGCCGTCTCCTCGCTTCCGGCACGCCCGGCCTGGACGCCGTTCCGGAACTCGAACGCAACGCCGGCAGACGGCGGCGGCGCCGATACCGCCCCCTGCGCAGCGGCCACCGCGTTCTCGCTCACCGTGATCATGAACGTGAGCGTAGCCGTCCCGCCGTTCCCATCCGTCGCCGTGTAGGCGTACTCCGTCTCCGCCAGCACCGCCACAGGCCTGCCGGAGATCGTCCGGTTGGACCCGTCGAACGTCACGCCGTCCGGCAACTCCGGCGTCAGGGAGTACGTGAACGGCCCGGCGGTCCCGTCCGCCTCATGCAGGAGCAGCGTCGCGATCGCCGCGTCCTTCGCCCACCTCTGATCGCCGATCGCCGCGTCGCCGAACGACGGGTCCTCCACCTCGATGGTCACAAGCTCCGTCTTCCTCCCGAACCAGCCGTCCGCGCCGCGCACCATGCGCCAGCGGAACCCTTGCCGCCCGACGTCCGTCGGCGCCGTGATGGTGAAGGTGAAGTCCACCGTCGCGTCCGGCGCCACGTCAGCCGGCGGGGAGACCCGCTTGAGGCCCCAGCGCTCGTTGTCGTCCGGCCGCTGCGAGCCAAGCGCGTAGCCCGCCGCCTTCGTCCAGGTCGTCGTGCCCGTGTTCTTCATCCGCACGGTGACCGCGGCCTCCGAGCCCGCCGCCATCTTCTCCGGCACGGCCGTCTGGGATACGAAGGCCGCGTCGTCCATCGCCAGAGCTTCCACGGCGATCCCGAACGACAACGTCGCCGTTCCGCCGTCCGTGTCCGTCGCCGTGTAGCTGTACCGCGTCGCCGCCTGGGCCGCTTCCGGCGTTCCGGAGACCGTGCGGGTCGATTCGGCGAACGTCACGCCGTCCGGCAGATCGGGCGAGATGGCATAGCTGAGCGGACCGGCCGTGCCGGCGGCCGCCGGCAGGACCAGAGCGTCCAGCGCCTCGCCCTGCATCCACGACTGGTCGGCCACCGTTTCGTCCCCGAACGAGGGATCCTCCACCGTGACGGAAACGTCCGCCGTATGCGAGCCGAACCACCCGCCCGGGTCCCGCACCATCCGCCACGTGAAGGGATGGACGCCCGGCGTCTCCGGCGCGGTGACGTCGAACGTGAAGTCCGCCGTCTCGTTCGGGGCCACGCTCGCCGCCACGGCTGCCCGCCGAACGCCCCATCTGTCCTTGTCCGACCGATCCCAGGAGCCCAGGTTGTAGCCGGCGGGCGACGACCAGGTCGTCGTGCCGGTGTTCGTCATCGTGACGGTCACCGTCGCCGTGCCGCCGGCCGCCATCTTCGACGGCAGGCCCGTGACGGACGCGAGGGCCGCGTCGTCGATCACCTCTTCCTCCACGGCGATCTCGAACGTGAGCTTCGCCTTGCTGCCGCCGGCATCCGTGGCGACGTACCTGTACTCCGTCGCCTCCTGCACGGCTTCCGGCGTTCCGGCCAGCAGTCGCGTCGTTTCCGTGAACGTGACGCCCTCCGGCAGGGCGGGCTTGAGCGAGTACGTCAACGCTCCGCCGGCGCCCCTGGCCTCCGGCAGCGTGAGCGACACGACGGTCTCGTCCTTCACCCACGTCTGGTCCGGAATCTCCCGGCCCAGGAAGGACGGGTCCTCCACCGCGATCGTCAAGAGCTCCGTCTTTCCCCCGAACCAGCCGCTTGCCCCGCGCACCATCCGCCACCGGAACTTGTGGTTCCCCACCTCCGCCGGCGCCGTGATGGCGAAGGTCAGGTCCACCGTCTCGTCCGGCGCCACGTCGGCCGGCAGCGCCACGCGGGCCAGCCCCCAGGTCTCGTTGTCCTGAGGCCGCTGGGAGCCCAGCCTGTAGCTCGCCGATCTCCACGTCGTGGGGCCCGTGTTTCGCATCCGGATCGTCACCGTCGCCTTCTCGCCGGCGAGCATTACCTCCGGCACGCCCGCGTGCGAGACGAAGGCGGCGTCGTCCAGGCCCTCGAGCCACACCTCGATCGTGAACGTGAGGGTGGCCGCGTCCGCGGCGTCCGTGTTCCCGTCCGCGTCCACCGCCGTCCAGGTGTACAGCGTCGGGTCCTGCGTCGCCGTCGGCGTGCCCGAGAGAGTCCGCGTCGCCGGGTCGAACGTCACGCTGGCCGGAGGCGCCGGCGACAGCATGTAGGTCAGCTTCCCGTTGCCGCCTGAAGCCTCCGGAAGGGCGAACGGCTCGAACGCCCGGTTCGCCACCCACTCGATGTCGTCCATCTCGACGTTGAACGCCGGGGCCGTGTCCGTCTCGTCGTCATCCACCGTCACGTCCACCGTCGCCGTCTCGCCGTCGTAACCGCCGCCCGTCGCGCTGAGCGTGATCTCCGTCGTCTCGTCGTCGAAGTCGTCGTCCTGGGCGCCCTTGGCCGTCACCGTCCGGGGCGTGGCATGGTTCGCGGGCGTGAAGATCAGTTGACGCGGATCCGTCGTCACGATCTCCCTGTCCATCGCGAGCGACACGGTGACGTCCTCCGTCGGAGGCGACCCCAGATGCACGGTGAGGGTCTGGTCCGTTTCGCCTTCCTTCAACTCGAGACGAGTCGTGCTCAGCACGAAGGCCAGGCGCTTCACCGCGATCGTGAAGGTCTGAGACGCCGCGTCGCCGTCCGCCGTGTTCCGGTCCGCGTCCGTTGCCTTGTACGTGTACTCCGTTGCCTTCTGGGGAGACTTAGGCGTGCCGGAGAGAGTGCGCGTCGCGGGATCGAACACGACGCCCTCGGGCGGGTCGGGCGACAAGGTGTAGGTCAGCTCGCCGTTGCCGCCAGTCGCCTCGGGCAGCGTGACCGTGGTGATCGGCCGATCCGCCGTCCACTCCCGGTCCGGCGCCTGGCCGTCGAACGACGGCGCCGTGTCCGTCTCGTCGTCGTCCACCGCCACGGAGACCGTCGCCGTTTCGCCGTCGTAGCCGCCGCCGCTGGCGGCGAGCGTGATGTCCACTGCCTCGTCATCGAAGTCGTCGTCCTCGACGCCCTTGACCGTCACCGTCCGCGCCACGTTGTGGTTGGCCGTGGTGAACGTCAGGCTCGCCGGATTCACCGATGCCGCGCCAGCATCGCCGCTCTTGAGCGACACCGTCACGTCGCTCTTCGGGCGCGCTGCCAGCTTGACCGTGAACGTCCCGCCGGCGCCGCCTTCCTGAAGGGCCAGGCTCGCCTTGCTCGACACGAGGGCCGGCTGCTTCACCGTGATCGTGAACTCCGCTGCGGCGGCATCCGTCTCCGACGTGTTCTCGTCCGAGTCCGCCGCCGTGTACGTGTACGTCGCGGCGGCCCGCGCTTCGGCCGGCGTGCCCGACAGGGTCCGCGTGGAGGAGTCGAACGTCACGCCTTCCGGCGGGTCCGGCGACAGCGAGTACCTCAACGGCGCGTTGCCGCCGGTCCCGGCGGGCAGCACGACCGGGTCGATCGCCCGGCCCGCGAGCCACTCCAGGGCGTCGAACTCCCCGGCGAGCTCCGGGACCGTGTCGACGTCGTCGTCATCCACCGTCACCGTCACCACCTTCACCACGCCGTCGTAACCGCCGCCGACCGCCCGCAGGCCGACCTTCGTCGTCTCGTCCTCGAAGCCGGGGTCCGGCACGCCCGTTACCGCCACCCCCATCGGCTCGCTCCAGAGCCGCGGCGTGAAGGTCAGGCTCGAGGGACGCACCGAGACCGCCTCGGGGTCGGCGCTGCGCACCTCAACCGTCACGGTGTCCGAAGGCTCCGAAGCCAACCTCACCGTGAAGACCTCCTCGGGGCCTCCCTCGGTGGCCTCGAGCTCCGTCTCGCTGACCAGCAGGCCGAGCCGCCGGACCGTGATCGAGAAGGTCTGCGTGGCCGTGTCGCCGTCTTCGGTGTTCGCGTCCGCGTCGGCGGCAGTGTAGGTGTAGGTCACGGCGGCCTGCGCCGCGGTCGGCCGGCCGGACAGGGTCCGTGTCGAGGGGTCGAAGGTCACGCCGTCCGGCGGATCCGGCGACAGCGCATACGTCAGCTCTCCGTTGCCGCCGGTCGCGGCGGGCAGCGTGACGGTCTCGATCGCCTGGCCCGCCACCCAGTGCCGGTCCGGGGCCTGCTCGGTGAACTCCGGCGCCGTGTCTGGAAGGACCACCGTGATCGTGAAGGACTGTCTGGCCATGTCGCCGGCCGACGTGTCGTCGTCCGAGTCCGTCGCAGTGTAGGTGTAGGACACAGCGGCCTGCGTCGCTGTCGGCTTGCCGGACAGCAGCCGTGACAACGGGTCGAACGTCACGCCGTCGGGCGGCTTCGGCGAGAGGTTGTAACTCACGGCGCCCTCGCCGCCGGTCGCTCCCGGCAGCGTCACGGACACCGCCTCGTCCTTCGTCCACTTCTGGGCCGGAACCTTGCCGCTGAAGACTGGCGACGTGTTCGGGTCCGGGTCCGGCTCCACCACTTCGATGGTGAACGTCTGGGTGTCCGTGTCGCTGGCCGCGGTGTTGCTGTCCGAGTCCGCGACCACGTACGTGTACGTCCTCCCGAATTGCGCGGCGGTCGGCGTGCCGGACAGCACCCGAGTCGATCCGTTGAACCTCACGCCGGCCGGCGGTTCCGGCGACAGCGCGTACTCCAGGTCCCAGTTGCCGCCAGTCGCCGGCGGCAGCGTGACCGATACCGGCTCGCCCCGTACCCACTTCTGTCTACCGGCCGCCCGGCTGAACCGCGGGACCGTGTCCGTGTCGTCGTCCGAAACCGCCACGTTCACTGTCTTGTTCACGCCGTTGTAGCCGCCGCCGCTCGCCGTCAGACCGACGCTCGTCTTCTCGTCGGCGAAGTTCCGGTCGTGAACGCCCGTGACGGTCACCGTCTGCGTCCGGTCGAAGGCGTCGGGGCGAAACGTCAGGCTCGGCAGGTTCACCGTCGCAGCCCCGGTGTCCCGGCTCGACAAAGACACCGTGACGTTCGCCGTCGGCTTCGCCGTGAGCTTCACCGTGAAGGTCTCGGACTCGCCCTCCTTGACCGGCAGATTCGTCGGGACGACCACCAAGTCCGGTTTGACCGGATTGCCCTTGTCCGTTACGACAACTTTCACGGTTGCCGATCGGTTGACGTAGTCGCCTCCGTTCGCTTTGACGTTGACGGTCACCTTGCCGCCCACCGTGTCCTTGTCATCATCCGCCGTCACCTTGACAGGCTGCGGCGTGTCCCAGGTGGTCGGCGTGAAGTCCAAGCTCGTAGCACCCAGGGTCACCGACGCCGTTGCCGAGGGCTCCGTCACCGAGATCGTCGTCGTCACGGCGCCCGTCGGCTGCGTCTTCAACCTGACCGTGAACTGCTTCGTAGCGCCTTCATCGATCGCCAGGGTCGTCGGGTCCACGATCACCTCCGGGACATCATCGTCCTCCACGCTTACTGCCACCGAGGCCGTCGTACTGCCAAAGCCGCCGCCGCGCCCGCTCAGGTTGATCGTCGTGGTCTCGTTGGATGCGTCATCGTCCTGCTTCGCCGTCACCGTGACCGTCTGCGCATCACGGAACTTCGCCGGCCTGAAGGTCAGGCTCGCCGGCTCCACCGTCACTGCCTTGTTGTCCCAGCCGGCCAACGAGACCGTCACCGTGCTCAGCGGCTTGCCGTCCAGCTTCACCGTGAAGTCCTTCTTGTCACCTTCCGTGACGGTGAGGCTCTTCGCGCTCACCACGAGAGCCGCCCGCCGGGCCCGGATCGTGAACTTCAACTTGGCGGCGTCGCTGTCGGCCGTGTTGCCGTCCGAGTCCGTCGCCTTCCAGGTGCAGTCCGTCGGCCCCCACCTCGTTCGAGGCGTCCCGCTGACTCGCCTGCCCGACAGGCTCACGCCCCGGGGCAGGTTGCACGCCAGCGAATAGGTCAGCTTCCCGTTGCCGCCCGTGGCCTTCGGCAGGTCGAGCGGCGCGATCGGGTGGCCCGTCAGCCAGTCCTGATACGGGATCGGCTGGGCGCCGAACGACGGCGGCACGTCCTTCTCCTTCTCCACCACTATCGTCACCCTGTCGGTGTATGCCCCGAAGCCGTCGTCCGACCTCGCCGGGATGACCGGCCTGTCGATGACGATGGTCCTGCCGTCCATTCGCCAGCGGAAGACGTAGCTGCCGGGACTTGCCGGCGCCGTGATCCTGAAGCGAAAGCGGTGCTCCGCCCCCGGCCGCACGCTGCCGGACACGTCCACGTTCTTGACGCCCCAGACGTCGCTGCCCACGTTGCCCAACCAGTACGAGATGTCCGTCGTCGTGTTCCCGTCCACGACTCTGGTGTTCTCCCACGTCGTCGTGCCGGTGTTCCGCATCGTCACCACCACGTCCGCCGAGGCGCTGGCGAGCATCTTCCTCGGCACGCCCGAGTAAGACACGAAGCTGGCGTTGTCCGTGCCGCTCGCGGCGCCGGCCATGAACGCCAGGGCGAGGAACAGCCCCGCCACCGCGCCGCGACGCAACGCCGCGCATCCCAAGTTGTCCAGTCTTGAGACCATCAGTTGCCCCCGTGTACTCCGCAACCTTCGCAAACGAAGGTCCCGCGACCGTCGCTCAACGCCCTCCACGTCCCGCGCAGGGCGCGGAGAAGGCCTCGTTGTCCACGATGGCCGGCGCCGGTCGGCCCGGTTGGTTCTCGTATTGCCGGCGCTCTCCCGTCACCGTGTCCGTGACCGAGATCCGGTAGCCCAGGTCCGTCGTCGATGCGCCGAGCACCCAGATGTGGCCGTTGTTCGCGCAGCCGTCCAGCACCTTGATCAGCACCTCCCAGTTACGGGAGTCGAAGAACCGGAACAGCCCCGAATCGTCCGTGCCCTCGGGCACGGCGAGGCCGGCCCCGGAGGCACCCTTCGGCCGCCACCACTGAGCCTTCACCTCGAAGCGCGAGTCCTGAAGGCAGACCCGCTCCAGATCGGGGCGGCAAGGCCCCTGGTGCGACAGGGCCGGCTCGGGAAGCGGTGGAAGCTGCCGGCCTTCACGCGGAATGGCGGTCTCGGTCTCAATCTCGCTTGGGCCGTTCGCCGTGACCACGCGCACCGCAAGCAGGTAGTGCGCGTCGTTCTTCAGTCCGGTCGCGGTGAATGCCCGGGCCGAGGCAGGCAGACTTTTCCAGTCGTCGATGGGATCGCCCAGTCTCCAGTCATCCGGAGCTAGGTACACCTGCACACTGGTCACATGTTCGGGAAGAACCACCTGCCAGCGCCACCGTGCCTCCCCGTCGCCGGACCGGGAGGTCAGGCCCGTGACCCTCGCGTACCCCGGCTCCTTCGGCGTCAGAGGGCTGCTCACGGAGTAGCCCCGGTCGTTGTAGGCGAACACCCGGAGTACTGGCGGCCCGGCAAACCCGTATCCAAAACGGAAGACGACCGACTCCGTATCCCGAGGAACAACGACTGCTCTTAGCCAATCCTGTCCGTCCGAGATCGTCTGGCTGATGGTGCCCATCTGGACCTCGAAGCCGAGTTCGTCGTCCGAGTTGTCCTTCCAGCTCAGCCGCATCAACTCGCCTTCGGTGACGAGAGACAGGTCCGACGGTGGTCGCGGCCCCGGGCCGCGCTCGCCCAGCGTCAGGTATGCCAGTGAGTCGGGACCTGAGCGCCTGATCGGATCCACCGCGAACGTGTAGCGGCCGCCGCGGGCAAGACCCTCGAAATCCATCCACGCCCTGCCGTCAGACTCGGGGTCTCCTGGATGCCAATGGCGCTGACTCGCCCAGCCCTCAAGCTGCGCATCAACTCTGTAGAAGGCCACCTTCGGGTCGACTGTCCACGTCACGCGCACGGTCGTCGGACCGATGGCCACTGCAGTTGGGTCGGGCGGCCTGGCGGCAAGCGGGTGATCCCACCGGAACGTCACCGTCTCGCTGCTCTCCGACTGGCCCGACTTGTTGTAGGCCACGACCCGCACGCCGTACTCGTCGCCCTGTCGCGGGCGCACACTACGGTCGTAGAAGGGGCTGATGGGCTCCGTAGCGTCTGCCGGAGCCCACTCCCGCAGGACCGGTTCCCCCTCGTGCAGAAGCTGCACGTCGAACCCGGTCTCGTTGTCCGAGTTGTCGGTCCAGGTGACGTCGACCTGACCCAGGTCGTCATCGACCGTCACCGAAACACCCGACGGCGCCGCGATCGGATCGCCCGGGAAGACGAGGAAGACTCGCGTGCTGGAAAGCGACTGCACGTCGCCCTTCCGCGCCGAAACACGGAACTCGTGCCGCGCGCCCGCGACCATGGACTCCGGCGGAAGAGTCAGGAGCGACCCGGTACGGCCGTCGGCAGGCTGGTCGTACAAGTAGAGGTAGATGCCGCCTTCGTCCCAGGCAACCCACTGATCGATTTCGTAACGGTCCGCATCCGGCGCGTTGTCCCGCCAGGTGAGCCGCGCGAACTCCCCCTCGAAACGCGCCTGAAGGCCGGTCGGCTGCGCCGGAAGACCCTCCAGCGTAGGCAGGGACTCACCGGAGCGCGCCTTCAGCGGCGCGGTCTCGCGCAGCGTCCGCTCGTTGTCCTGCCCGCCCGGCACGCCGATCACCGCGCCCCAGGGCCTCACGCTCGAGCTCGAGTAGAACGGCTCGATCTGGCCCTCGTAGCTCACCGCCGTGCCCAGACTCGGCATCACGTCGTAGTTCACGTGGGCCAGCGCATACGGCCTGAACAGCTTCGCGAACTGGCCGGCAGGGTCCGGATGCAGAAACCCGGGGACGTGCGGCGGGTCGTGGTGGGCCCCCAGACCATGGCCGATCTCGTGAGCGAAGACCACGGCGTAGTCCGGGCAGAACGGATGGTTGGAGGACCAGCCGCTGCCGCCATACGCTGCCGGGTCCTTCCCGCTCCTCAGCAGGCTGTGCTGGCCGCAAACGCCGTCGTGCAGATACGGACTCTCGCCTGCGAAGAGGTACAGCAGGTCGGCCCGGTGCTCCCGTCGCAGGCGACGCCAATCGCCTTCATGGCCGTCGTAGAGACGGAGCATCGATCCCCGACGCCAGCCGTGGAACTCGTGCCGGCCCAGGTCCCGTCCGATCCGGTCCAGCCTGGCGGGCGCCTCAGCGATGTGCACGATGTGCGGCTCGACCCCGATCCGGCTGTTGCGGAACACCATCTTCAGGTAGTCGCCCGCATGGCGGATCGCCGCCTCGGCGCCTCCGAGCCAGGCCCAGTTCTCCGCCGCCGTCGCCGTGTACCTCACCAGGATGTCCAGGCGGGGCGGGCTCTCCGGACTGCTCACACCTGCGCCGGCGCCGCGCCGCGCCGCCGGCGCGTCGGCCGCCGCCAGTCCGGCCGCGAACGTCTCGGAATGGTCATGTTCATGCGCGGCGTGCGCGTCGGCTTCCTCGGCGCCGCACCAGCCCTCTGGCAGGTCCCCCACGATCGCCGCCATGCCGCCGCGGCCGGCCCGATCCGCATGGATCTGGTACACGCCGCCGCCCGCCGCGCCGAACCGGCCCACCAGGCGGCCGCCTTCCACGGTGAGCACCACCGTGTCGTAGCCCGCGCCGGGCTGCCCGCCGGACCACATCAGGTCGCCGTTGCCGCGATCCTCGAACACGCTGCGCTCGGCCGACAGGGTCTCGCCCTCGGGCGTGGGCACCTCCAGCCACGCCGGATCGCCGCGCAGCAGCTCAAGGTCGACCCGCACGGCCATGGGCAACGGCCCGATCGACGGCCCCCGACCGTCCGCGGACGAAGCCGCGCTCACGCCGGGCACAAGCGTCAGCAGACGCTGGCCCTGAGCGGCCGAACCCGCCAGCAGCAGCGTAAGCGCCAGCGACACGACGCTGAGAGGACGTGTCGCACGCCGACGCGCGGCGCCCCGCGCCGGATGCCGGGTTGCACCCTCCGCGGCGTCGTTCCCGGCGGAACGAGGTAACCGCTGCCCCGGTTGCTCAGTAATCCCGTCGCAGTTCAAGCCGCCCTTCTCCCTCACCGCTTTCCTCCACGCGCCGCCCGCCAACAGTGAAGCGGAGCGTCTCATTCGTCTGTCCGCCCAGAGTGTATGCCCGGGACGCCCGAGCTGGCCGGAACTCGCCCCGACTCCGGCGACAGCGGCAACTCGACCTCGAAGGTCGCGCCCTCGCTCCCGCCCTGACGAACCCGCGCCTCCCCGCCGTGAGTGGCGGCAATGCGGCGGACGATCGCCAGACCGAGGCCGGTGCCCCCCCGACGCCCCGAGTGGAACAGGTCGAACACCTTCTCCCGGTCCGCGGGGTCGACTCCCGGCCCGTTGTCGCCGACCGCGAGCACGACCGATCCCGGCCGGGCTTCCGCTTCGAGGCGGAGAACGGGACGGTCGCAGTCGCCCATCGCCGCCACCGCATTGTCGATCAGGTTCAGCAGCAACTGGTTCATCTGCTCGCGGTCGACCTGAATGGGGACGCCGCCGCTGCGATCGTCGATTTCCACCGGTATGCCGGCGGACCGGAGCTTGCCGGCCACCACGTCCGCGCCGTGGCCCAGGAGTTCAGACGCGGTCGTCTGTTCGAGCTTCAGCTCGTCCGGACGCGCATAGCTCAGGAAGTCGGACACCAGGCGTTCCAGGCGACCGACTTCCGAACGGGTGATCGCGACCAGACGCTCCGAGGAACCCGCGGGCATCTCCTCCTGGAGCATCTGCATGTTCAGGTTCAACGAGTTCAGGGGACTGCGGATCTCGTGCGCGAGGCCGGAGGCGAGGGTGCCGACGTAGGCCATCTGTTCCGCCTCCTGCGCCTGGCGCTCGGCCAGGGCGGTCCGCCTCGAAAGGCGGCTGTAGAGCAGGTAACCGGCCACGAACAGCGCGACGGTCAGCACCGCGACGATCGCGGTCTGGCGCAGCAACTCGCGGCGCAGGGTCACCAGCCTCTGCTGCAGTTCGCTGCGCGAGATGCCGATCTGGAAGGTGCCTACCGTGCCGACCGGCACCGTCACGATCTCGTAGGGCACCTGGTTGGTCACCGTCTCCGCGACCAGGGACGGCGACTCCAGGTTCGGCGGGCTTCCGCCGTCGGTGCGGGTTTCGTCCCGGCGATTGCGGAACACCAGGTGACCTTCGCTGTCGAAGACCTCGACGGTCTCGACGATGTCGCGCTGCACCAGCACGGAATCGATGTAGCTGCGCGTCTCCGACTCGGTCGCCATCGCCGTGTACAGGTCGCGGCCGGTGCTCTCCACCCGGCCCGCGATGCGCTCGGCGAGGTCCTCCGCCTCCGTCCGGGCCTCGATCACGATCCGGTTCAGCTCCCGCTCGGACAACGACCGGAAGATCAGCCAGCCGAACAGGGCGAGGTCGGCGAGAACGAAGGCGCCGAGGACCGCCGCCCAGGCGCGCCGACGCCTTCGACCTCCATCCCTGCCGATCCAGTCCCACACGCTCAAACGGTACAAGACAGCCGCGGTGTACGATGATTCCCGTGGTTGCGATGCGGCTCCTGGCGGCGGCCGGACTGGCTGCCATGCTCGGCTGGGGCTGCGCTTCGGACACCCCGCGGGACACGACGCGCCTCACCGTCGGCATGCGCTTCGAGTATCCGACGCCGAACGAGTTGATCGTCCAGCCGACGCTCGGTCACAAGGCGATCACCTCCCAGCTCCTGCTGCCGTTGATGGGCGAGGAAACCGACTTCCGGGAAGGTCCGCCTTCCTGGAAGCCGGCTCTGGCCGAGACGTGGGAGTTCTCCGAAGACCGGCTGGTCCTGACCGTCCGGCTCCGTCCGGATGCCGTCTGGAGCGACGGCGAACCCGTGACCGCAGACGATGTCCGCTTCACCTGGCAGGCGCAGACCGACCCGGACGTTGCCTGGATGCTCTCCTACGCCAAGGAGACGATTACCGACGTCGAGGCGGTCGACGAGCGCACCGTGCGTTTCCACTTCAGCCGCGCCTCACCCACCCAGTTGGCCGACGTGGCACCGGAAGCGGTACTTCCCCGGCATGCCTGGGGACAGCGGCCGTTCGCCGACTGGCGCAGCGACCCCGGCTGGTTCTTCGAGCATCTGGTTGCCAGTGGCCCCTTCGTGCTCGAGAACCGGACGCCCGGCCGGGAACTCGTTCTGGGCCGCAACCCGGCCTACTTCGAGGCGGACCTCCCGCGGGTGGAGCGCGTCGTGCTGCGCACCGCCGCCGACGGCGCCATGCTCACGACCCAGCTCCTCGCCGGCGAACTCGATGTCGTCACCGGCATCAGCGCGACCGACGCGGAGCGCATCGAAGGTCGCCCCGACCTGAGGCTCCATGCCTACTCGAACCGCCAGTACACCTTCGTGTCCTGGAATACCGGCAGGTCATGGTTCACCGACGCGGCGACCCGACGAGCACTGGCAATGGCCATTGACCGCGATGCAATCGTCGACACCGTCTGGCGAGGCTACGCCAGGGTCGGCAGCAGTCCGATTCTCTCCGACGTCTGGGCGCACGCCCCCGACCTCGAAGCCTGGCCTCACGATCCGGAGGCGGCACGCGTCGCTCTCGGCGAAGCCGGCTGGAGCGACAGCGACGGGGATGGCATCCTCGAGCGCGACGGCGCGCCGTTCCGGTTCGAACTGGCGACCTTCGCGGGCGCCGCGGCGCGCTGGAACGCGCTGCAAATGATCCAGGCGGACCTGCGAGCCGTCGGCATCGAAGCCCAGCCCCGGCGCTTCGATCCGAGCGCTCTGCTCCCCCGGATGCTCGGCAACGACTTCGATGCCGTCGCTTCGGGACTGGCGATCGACACCAGCCTCGACCTCCACCCCACGTTTCACAGCGAGTCGATCGGCGGCGGTCACAACTACGCCGCCTACGCCAATCCGGAAGTGGACGCGTTGATCGCGAGCTTCGCCAACCGGCTCGACCCCCTGGACGGCCTGGAGGACCTGCACCGCCTGCAGCGGATTCTGCACGACGATCAACCGATGCTGGTCCTGTGGGAAGCGCTGACTCTGGCGGCGTTCAACGAAGAACTCGAGTCGGTGGCGCCGAACGCCCTGAGCCCGCTGGCGAACCTGGAGGAGTGGGCGTGGCGTTGATCCTCCGGCCGCACAGGTGATCCCCTTCGTCCTGCGCCGCCTGCTGGCCGCGGCGGTGCTCTTCCTGATCGTCCTGACCCTCGCGTTCGCGGTCGTGGCGCTGGCGCCCGGCGATCCGATGGCGCCCTCCGACCCACGGATTCCGCCGGAGCAGGCGGAGCGGCTGCGCGCGCTCTACGGGCTCGATCAGCCGCTTCCCGCGCAGTATCTCCGCTGGCTGGGAGCGGTCGTCCTGCGCTGGGACTGGGGGCAGTCCTACCGGACCGGTCAGCCCGTGGCGGAACTTCTGCTCGATGCCCTGCCGCCCACCCTCCTGCTGGCCAGCGCGGCCCTGCTCGCCCAGTACCTGCTCGGCATCGGCCTGGGCCTGATCGCGGCTTCCCGGCCGAACTCGCGGCTCGACCTGAGCGTGCGCGTCGCGAGCCTGGTCGTCTACGCCCTGCCCACGTTCTGGGTCGGCCTGATGGCGATCCTCGTGCTGGCGGTGGGCCTGGGGCTGGCGCCGGCCGGCGGCATGACCTCCGCCGCGGCCTTCGAACTCGGGCCGGCAGCCGCCGCTCTCGACGTGCTGGCGCACCTGTGGCTGCCGGCGCTGGTCCTCGGCCTGTCGATGGCCGGCGACATCGCCCGCTACACCCGGAGTTCGCTGATCGAGTTCCAGGCCACCGAGGCCGGTCGCGCGGCCCGGGCCCGCGGCCTGTCCGAAACACGGATCCTGCTCGTCCACGGCCTCGCTCACGCCTCTCCGCGCCTGCTTCAGCTCGCCTCCGTGTCGGCGCCTCTCCTGCTTTCCGGCGCCGTCATCGCCGAAGTCGTCTTCGCCTGGCCCGGCCTCGGCACCGCGACCCTCCTGGCGATCCAGTCGGGAGACATTCCCGTGGTCCTCGCGGCCACCGCATACGGCGCCGTCCTGGTCATCGTCGCGTCATTCGCAGCGGACCTCCTCCTCAGCCGCCTGGACCCGAGGATCCGGGCGGAATGAGCCGGTCTCCCCTGCCGGCGGCGGCCCGGGCCGGAGCCGGAGTCCTCGGCTTTCTGGCCCTGCTCGCGGCGGCCGCCCCCCTGCTGGCTCCGCTCGATCCGGCGGAGCAGCTCGATTCCGCCGAGTCGAGCCGGCGGCCGCCCCTGTCCTCCCTGCTCGTCGTCCGCACGCTCGGCGCCGAGCCGCTGCTGGCGGAACGGGTGAGGGTCGACGGCAACGACCTGGTGCTCGAGCGGCGCTCGGGTTCGCTCCGCGTGCCGCTCGCCGCCGTGACCAACTACGGCGAGCAGCACATCGCCGAGCGGCGGCGGAGCTGGCTGGGCACCGACGCCCTGGGGCGCGATGTCCTTTCGCGCCTGCTCCACGGCTCACGCGTGTCCTTGACCATCGGCCTGCTGGCAGCCGGCCTCGCGCTGACCGCGGGCATCCTGGTCGGGTCCTGCGCCGCGATCGGCGGCCGCTTCGTCGACCAGACGCTGATGCGCACGGTGGACGGCCTGCTCTGCTTCCCCCACCTGGCCCTGGTGCTCCTGCTGGCGGCCCTCTACCGGCCCGACACGGTGCTCCTCGTGCTGCTGATCGGCGGCACCGGCTGGATGGGCCTCGCGCGCCTGGTCCGCGCCGAACTGCTGCGGCTGAAGCAGGAACGGTTCGCCCTCGCCGCCGCCGCCGCCGGGCGCTCACCGGCCGGCGTGCTCATCCGCCATCTGCTGCCGAACGCGACGACTCCCCTGCTGGTCGACGCAAGCCTCAGGGTGGGGGCCAGCATCCTGGTCGAGGCGGCGCTCTCTTTCCTGGGGCTCGGCGTACAGCCGCCGCAGCCGAGTTGGGGTTCGATGATCGCCGACGGCCAGAGTCATCTGGCCACGGCATGGTGGATCGCCGCGTTTCCCGGCCTGATGGTCGTGGCTGCCGTGCTCGGCTCGAGCCTGCTCGCCGACGGCCTGAGCGACCGCCTCGCCGGCCTGGGAGCCGGCGGCCACGGGACTCGCCGGCGCTCACCGTGGGCGATCCGCACCTGGCTGGGTCAGGCATGACCGGCGGCAGGCTCACGACCTCGGACTTCGACTATCACCTGCCTCCGGAAGCGATCGCCCAGCACCCCGGAGAACGCGGCGAGAGCCGCCTGCTGGTGCTCGGCAGGACCAGCGAAGAGCGGCGCTTCGCCGACCTGCCGGACCTGCTCGACCCCGGCGACCTGCTCGTCGTCAACGACACCCGGGTCATCCCGGCCCGGCTCCGGGCCCGCCGGCCGACCGGCGGCCGGGTGGAGATCCTGCTGGTGGAGCGGGAGGGGCCCGCCTCCTGGTGGTGCCTGCTGCGTCCCGGCCGCCGCCTGCCCCCGGGGGCGCCTCTGGCGATCGAGAGCGGCCCCGCGGCCAGAGTCGAGGAACGCGCGGACGGGCGGTGCCGGCTGACCTTCGAACAACCGATCGGGCCGCTCCTTGCGGAGATCGGCGAGACGCCCCTGCCGCCGTACATCGACCGACCGGTCGAACCGCGGGACCGGCAGCGCTACCAGACGGTCTACGCGGCGCGGCCGGGCGCGGTCGCGGCGCCGACGGCCGGCCTCCACTTCACGCCCGCGCTGCTGGCCGCGCTCGAGCGGCGCGGGATCCGGCAGGCGAGCCTCACCCTGCACGTCGGCCCGGGCACCTTCCGGCCGGTCAAGGCGGAGAACCCGGAAGAGCACGTCATGGACTCCGAGCGCTTCGAGATTCCGGAAGCCACCGCCCAGGCGGTGGCCGCCACCCGCCGAAACGGGCGCCGGGTGGTGGCCGTCGGAACGACCGTCGTCCGCTCTCTCGAGACGGCGGCGACATCGGATGGGCTGGTCGCCGCCGGCGCCGGCCGGACCGGGCTCTACATCCGTCCGGGCTACGGGTTTCGCGTCGTCGACCGGCTGATCACGAACTTCCACCTGCCCCGCTCGACGCTGCTCATGCTGGTCTGCGCGTTCGCCGGCCGGAACCGCGTCCTCGACGCCTACCGCCAGGCGGTCGGGAGCGGCTTTCGCTTCTATTCCTACGGCGACGCGATGCTGGTCGACAGAATGCGGTGAGCCAGCGCCGCCGCGCCGAAGCCGTTGTCGATGTTGACGACGGCGATGCCCGGAGCGCAGGCCGTGAGCATGGTCAGCAGCGGCGCGAGCCCCTCGAAGCTCGCGCCGTAGCCGACGCTGGTCGGCACCGCGACCACCGGACAGGGCACCAGTCCGGCGACCACCGTCGGCAGGGCGCCGTCCATTCCCGCCACCACCACCGCCACATCGGCCCGGCGGAGGGAATCGATCGAGTCGAGCGCGCGCTGAATGCCGGCGACGCCGACATCCCGGATCCGCTCGGCTTCGTGCCCCAGCCATTCGGTGCACGCCGCGGCCTCCTCGGCGACCGGAAAGTCCGACGTACCGGCGCTCAGCACGGCGACCCTTCGTCCGGACGGCGGCCCGAAGCGGCCGGCGCTCCAGACCCTCGCGCGCGGCTCGAAGCACCCGTCAGGGATGGCGGCGCTCAGCGCCTCCGCGGCAGCAGGCTCTGCCCGCGTGACCAGCACGCGGCCCGCGTCCGCCACCATCGCCTCAACGATCCGAACCAGCTCGTCGTCGCTCTTGCCCTGAGCGAAGACGACCTCGGGCAGACCGCTCCGCAGTTCCCGATCGAGGTCGAGCCTGGCGACGCCCAGGTCGAGGTAAGGCAGACGGGCCACGCGTTCGTGCGCGGCGTCCGGCGAGATGTCGCCGGCGGCGACGCCCCGCAGCAGTTCAAGGAGTTGGTCCCGTCTCATCGCATCGGCCTTCCGCGCGTCCTCTCCCGGATGCCGGCCAGAAGGCCGGCGCACCGACAGGCCCGCCATTCTCTAGTGGCCACCGGCTACGCGGCGTCCGCGCCGCCGGTCCGGTAACCGCGCGGGTCGAGCGCGGCGCCATCGAAACCGAGCTCGAGCAGACGCGCCTCGATCTCGCTCCACTGCCTCTCGGCTGCCGGCAGTTCGCCCTCCCCCACTTCGACCCGCGCCGAGTCGCCGTCGTGACGGACTCTGAGGATGCTGAAGCCGCGGTTCTGGAGTTCCGCCTCGGCGTCCTCGATGCGGCGGAGCTTGGGCAGCGTGACGAGCTGGCCGTGAGGTATCCGCGAAGACAGGCAGGCATTCGCCGGCCGGTCCCAGACCGAGAGGCCAAGCGCCCGCGCCAGCGCGCGGGCATCCGCCTTGGTCACGCCGTGCTCCAGCAACGGGCTGTAGACGCCTCGCTCGCGCACGGCCCGCAGACCGGGGCGGTCGGGGCCCGGATCCGAAGCGTTCGTGCCGTCGCAGACCGTGGCAAAGCCCCCGGATCGCGCCAGTTCCAGCATCCGGTCCATGCGCATTCCCTGACACACGTAGCAACGGTGGCTCGGGTTGGCCCGGAACTCCGGCTCGTCGAGCTCGCTGTACGTGACGACCTCGTGGCGGATGCCGATCTCGGCCGCCAGCCGGCGGGCATGGTCCAGCTCGACGCCGGCGAGAGTTTCGGCCGCCGCCGTCACCGCCAGCGCCCGGTCGCCCAGCGCGCGCCGCGCCAGGGCGGCCACCAGCCCCGAGTCGACGCCGCCCGAAAAGGCGACTAGCACCGGGCCGCGGCTCCTGAGGTCATCCTCGACTACCCGCTGCAGCATCTCAGTCGTCGCCTCCGCCCAGTTCGAACTTTCGCCGCCGGGCGGCAGTGCCCCGCAACAGAACGGGCACCGCGAACAGGGCCGCGTACACCCCGAAGGTGAGGATCGGCACCAACGGCATCCCCTCGAGCTGTTCCCGCCTGGCCATGGAACGAACCAGGTACAACCAGCCGGGCGGCCCGAACAGGTAGAGCACGAACAGGAGCCGGGTCCGGGCCACCTGGAGAATGACCTCGTCGAGAGCCCGGCCCGCGAAGCGGCGTTCGCGGCCCGAGCGGTGAACGTAGACGTTGCCGAAGAACCAGCCGG
Organism: Candidatus Multivorans sp.; assembly: GCA_965220845.1. GTDB lineage: Bacteria > Acidobacteriota > Thermoanaerobaculia > Multivoradales > Multivoraceae > Multivorans. The sequence goes on along the minus strand of CBDCRA010000004.1, from coordinate 989,693 downwards.
TGAACGCGGCCAGGATGTAGAGCGGGTAGAGCTCCAGCTCGAACGTCAGGTTCCACCGCAGGATGCCGATCTGGGCCAGGATGCCGACCGACCACGCCGCCAGGCTCGACGACAGGATGACGGTCTCCAGGCCCTTCATCGCCGCGCGCCCTGATCAGCCCGCCAACTGCGCCTCATAGTCGGCGGCGGTCATCAGCTCGTCCCGCGGACCCTCGTCATCGACCCGCAGGCGCACCAGCCAGCCCCCGCCGTAGGGATCCTCGTTGACCAGCTCCGGGGCGTCCTCGAGTCCCTCGTTCACCGTCTCGACCGAGCCCGCCACCGGCGTGTAGATCTCCGCGACCGCCTTGACCGACTCGATCGCGCCGATCTCGGATCCGGCCGCGAACTCCTGTCCAGGCGCCGGCAGTTCGACGAACACGACGTCGCCCAGTTCCTGCTGGGCGAAGTCCGTGATGCCGAGCACGGCCTCGCCGTCCTCGACCTTGAGCCACTCGTGCTGCGCCGTGTAAAGGCGGTCGTCGGGAATCATCGGAACCTGGCTCCTCCTCAGACGCCCCGCTTCGGGCGCCGGTAAAACGGTAGTCTGACGATACGGCAATCGATCTCGCGGCCCCGAACCGTAACCGCTGCCGCGCTGCCGGGCTCGGGCGGCCCGCCGCCGGCGCAGTCCAGCCGGGCGATGCCGATCGCCTTCCCCAGCGTGGGCGCGAAGGCGCCGCTGGTCACCGGACCGGCGCGGCCGGGTGCATCGCGGACCGTCAGCCGGTGACCATGCCGGGCAATGCCGCGGCCCTCTACCTCGAAGCCGACCAGCCGGTGGCGGCAGCCGTTCTCCCGCTGACGGACCAGGGCGTCGCGGCCTGTGAAGTCGCCCTTCTTCCACTTGACGATCCAGGACAGGCCCGCCTCGATCGGCGTCGTCTCCTCGTCGATGTCCTGGCCGCAGAGCATCATCCCCGCCTCCAGCCGCAACGTGTCTCTCGCGCCCAGACCGGCCGGCATCAGGCCAGCGTCGCTGCCCCGCTCCAGGAACTCCGCCCACAGATCCTCCGCCCGGTCGGCCGCGGTGTAGATCTCGAAGCCGTCTTCTCCCGTGTAGCCGGTCCGCGACACCATCCGTTCTTCCCCGTCCTGGTGAAGGAACGAGTAGTACCGGAGCTCGGCGGCCTCTCCACCGACGACGTGCGCCACGATCTCCGCCGCCCGCGGCCCCTGGACGGCGATCAGGGCCGTCTCGTCGCTCTCGTCGTCGACCCGAACGCCATGGCCCAGAGCCGCTGCCGCCGCCTCGAGCAGTTCCAGGTCACGCGCCCGCGAGGCGGCGTTGACCACGAGCAGGTAGTCCTCCGGGTCGAGACAGTAGACGAGCAGGTCGTCGATGAAGGTGCCCCGCTCGGTCAGGAGCGCACTGTACTGGGCGCGGAACGGATGAAGCGCGCCGACGTCGTTCGGGGTCAGCCCCTGGAGGAGCGGCAGGGCCCGCGGCCCGCGCACCCGGATCTCGCCCATGTGGGAAACGTCGAACATCCCGGCGCGCTCACGCACCGCGCGGTGCTCCGCCAGCACTCCCTCGTACTGAATCGGCATCTCGTAGCCGGCGAAGGGCCCGAAGCGGGCGCCCGACTCGACGTGACGCCTGTACAGGACCGTCCGTTGCACGCTCTCTACCCTTTCACCTGTAGCCCCGAGACCGCAACCGGTTGCGGGCGGGAGTCTTTGCTACTCTGACGCGCTACGGCGCTCCTGCTGATGACGGCCTCCCGATGTTGGCGGGAGGCGGGAGAGGGTTCGTTGATTTCATCGATTACCGGTTCGGCTGGCCAGCGCCACCGTGCGGTTGCGTACGCTTCGTCGTTGTCGCTGGCTCTGGCAGGCCTGCTGCTGACGGGCTCGGCCGCTCACGCCCAGCGGCTCCTGACGCTCGTGCCGGGCGTGGGCTCGGCCTCGTCCGCTAGTGGCCAGGGCCCGTCCATCGGCCCACTGCCCACTGCGGTGCAGGTGGACCTGGAGCTGCTCCGCGGCGACCCGTCGTGGCTCGAAGTGCCGACGCCCGACGGCGACGTGCTGTCGGCGGAGCGGAGCGTGTTCGAGGACCGAGGCGGCGGCGATCTGATGTGGTCCGGCGGCCAGCCCGGCGCGGGCTACGACACGGTGGTGCTGACCGTGGAGGGCGGCCGCCTGGTGGGCCATTTCGCCGCGGCCGGCGGCGGCGCGTACCGGATTCACGCGAACGGTGACGGCCGGGGCGGCATGGCGCCGATCGGAGGGCCGGACCCGGACTCGCCCGTGCCGTTGTGCGGAGTGCACGAGGACGCGGAGCTGTTTCATGACGCGGCCCCACGCGTCGCGGCGGCCGCTTACGCGGCGGACCCTCCCCGCCGCGTCAGCAACCCCCAGAGTCACGACCGGCTGGACATTCTCGCGGTCTACACCGCCACGGCGGCGGAGAACTGGGCTGCGATCGGCGGCCCCCACGCGGCGATCCGTCATGCCGGCGACTACCTGAAGATGGTGTTCCGGAACAATCAGCTCGATGTCGAGCCGCAGATCGTGCACATCGCGGAGGCGCCAGCGGCCTTCGACCGGGCGGGGAGGGGTCCCGCTTGGCGGAGCTACTTCAACCCCGTTGCGAGGTTGATTGGGAACAGTGGCGAACTGTTGCGTCTGCGTCACGAGCATCGGGCGGATCTCGTCCATGTCTTTGTGGGCGAGAGCGCGCAGTTGCTGGACGCCTGCGGTAGCGCGCAAACGCTGGATGTTGGCCAGACGGCCGAGGATTTCGTCCTTCTTGGCGCGCGTTCCAGCACTGAGGACACTTACGGTGGGATGAGCTGGAGCACGAACGACCCGACGTACTGCCGGGGCGACGTTCGTACGTTCGTTCACGAGATCGGCCACAGTCTGGGCGCCCATCACGATCCAGGCAACGTCTCCCAACCGGACAGACTGTTCAGACTGTACGCCATGGGCCATGCGGACCACGACGCCATGCCGAGCCTGGGCACGGCGATGAGTCTCAGAGGCCAGGTCGAGCCGTTCTTCTCGACCCCGCGGATCCGCCCCTGGGGCGCGGTGCTCGGCGTCGCCGACGAGCAGGACAACGAGCGTCTTCTGCGAGAGACGGTCCACATGGGCGTCCGCTACAGCGACTATCTCGAGCCGCTGGAAGGCCTTCCGGCGCAGCCGACCGATCTGCGCGTCCGTATCGACGGCGGGGTCGCGCGCCTCACCTGGCGGGACAACGCCCCGGACGCGGATGGTTACATCGTGGACTACGACGGCCATCAGGAGCGTGTCGAGGGTCGCCGTACGGAGGCGACGATTCCTCTTCGGGGCACCAATCCAGACTGGCAGCACCGCTTCTTCGTTCAGGCGCGGAAGGGCGGCAAGCGGTCCGTACGCAGCGATGAAGTCGGTCTCTACGTCCCCGGCGAACGGATCGAGGCGCCCTCGGACGTTTCGCTCTTGATCAACTTGGGCCAAGTCCGGGTCAGGTGGACGGACAACTCGGACAACGAGGAGTGGTTCGACGTGCAGCTTCTCCGGGAAGGCGAGCCGGTCTCGCGGAACCGGGTGGCGGCGGATAGCGGGGAGTCCGTTCTTTTTGCCGGGTGGGTGGAACCCCGGGGCGGCGTCGAATATGGCGTCCGGGTGTTTGCGTTCTCGGATGCGGGCGTGTCCGAAAGCAGCGAGGTGGCGACCTTCCAGTGGTCGTCGAGACCCACCCCCAGGATCTCCGCGACGGCCATCGGGCCGACGACGGTGCGCGTTGCCATTCTGGGCGACCCGACCAGCTTCACGGCGTACGCTGACCTTGCCGAGTGGGACCATTCGCGCGGCGCCGACGCGTCGCGCTCCGCTTCAGGCCGCTACTGGGCGGACCTCGAGGGTCTGGCCCGAGGCGGTCGGTACAGGTTCTCGGTCAGCGTCCCTCGTTCCGGCCCGGAGTCCATTGTCGATCTGACCCTGGGCGAGCGCGGCGCGGGTCCCGTGCCGCCCTCGGACCTTTCCCTGGAGAGGACGGGCGATGGAGGCTACCGTCTGCACTGGCGGGACAACTCGAGCGACGAACTCGGCTTCGAGGTTCAGCAGGCCGGAATCAACGGCCGCCCATGGTTCAGGGTGGCGATCGCCCCTGCCAACACAGAATCGGCCGCCATTGGGGGCCGGTACGCGGCAGGCGGCGAGTTACGGGTGTTCGCCTACAACGAACGCGGCTTTTCCCGAAGCAGCCCGCGGGTGCTCGGGGTGCCGGGAGTAAGCAACCTGAAGGCCTTGGCCGGTGACGGGGAGGTTCGGTTGACCTGGAAGGTCAGACCGACCGAGACTCTGACCGGGATGCAGTTGCGCTGGAAGCCCACGGCCGCCCTGCCGTTCGACGACGCTGCCGACCCCTGGCGGGACATCTCGGCGTCGGTCGGTGAACAGCGTTTTGACGAGGTCGCCGGATGGATCAACGGCGACCACACCGTGACGGGCCTGACGAACTACATGGAGTACACGTTCGCCTTGCGCGCCTTGTCGAAGTCGGGACCGGTCCTGCAGGAGTGGTGGCCGCACGAGTACCCTTGGAAAGCGGCGACGCCGGGCAGGCCCAGGGGCTCCTGCCATTCCGACGGGCGAACGATCTGCCTTCACAACTCGCGCTTCGAGGTGAAGGCGGAATGGCGGCAGGCTGACGGCTCGTCCGGGCGAGGCCGGGTGGTTCCCGAGGGCACGGACGACTCCGGTCTGTTCCGGTTCTTCGACCCCTCGAACTGGGAAGTGCTGATCAAGGTGCTGAACGGCTGCGGGCACAACGGCCGGGTGTGGGTACTGGGCGCATCGACGACCGATCTCGGCTACGAGATCACGGTGACGGACACGATCACCGGGGAGTCGCGGACGTACGTGAACGAGCCCGGCCAACCGGCGCCGGCGATCGTGGACACCGACGCCTTCTCGGCGCCCTGCGCCGTCGACGCGGCTGCTCGGTAGCGGACGGCGCACTCGGGTTGGTTGGCGAGAGGGGAGACGAGCGCATGGCGAGCGCAAAGGCGGGCGGATGGGGTTGCGGTGCGCTCCGGCGTGGAGCGGCGGCGGGGCTGTTCCTCGCTCTGGCGTTCACGGCCGTCCCGGCGAGAGCGGGCGACAACGCGGCGTTCGTGTCCTACTCCGGCGTGCCGCCGCGGATGGAACCCGGCGGCAAGGCGACCGTGACGGTGAGGATGTTGAACACCGGCACGACGACCTGGCGGACGTCGGTTGTCGAGGAGACCAGCGGTGGGACGAAGACGACGACCAGGACCTCGTTCTCCCTGGACTCGGTCGGCGACGACTGGGGCGTCAAGGGCGTGCCGGTTACCGGCAGCGTGGCGCCGAACGCGCCGCGCGACTTCCGGTTCACGATCACGGCGCCGAGCAAGAGAGGCAGCTACACCTTCCGGTGGCGGATGGCGCGCAACACGTTCGTCACCGAGCGGCCCATCATCCCCGCCAAGCCCGGCGAGGGGTTCGGCGCGCGCACGGACGCCATGACGATCCTGGTCGGGCCGGACGAGTCGCCGAGTTTCAAGGGGACGGTCGATGATCAGGAGTGGTTGACGGGGCGGCCGATTACGCCGGTCACTCTGCCGGACGCGACGGGCGGCAACGGCGCCTTGTCGTATGCGTTGACTTGCGCTTTGCCTCCGGGCGTCACGTTCAACGAGACGAGGAAGCGCGTCAGCGGCACGCCGAGAGGGGAGTGGAGCCGGAAGACCTGCGCGTGGAAGGTGACGGACGTGGACGGCGACACGGACACGGAGACGTTCAGGATCAGAGCGAAGCTGCCGCTTCTGATCCTGGAACCGACAAAGCTGGGGGTCAAGGAGGGAGAGAGCAAGGACTTCACGGTAAAGCTGGCGGCGCGGCCGCAGGGCGACGTGACGGTGTCGCTGTCGAGCGCCGACGCCGGAGCGGCGGACGTGAAACCGAAGAGCCTGACCTTCCGCAAGACCGACTACGGCAGAACACAGACGGTGACGGTCGAGGGCAAGAAGGACGACGACTACGCCGACGAAAGCACCACGATCCGTCTTCGCGCCAGCGGCGGCGGCTACGACCGCGTGACGGCATCGCTGCCGGTGACGGTAACGGACGGCGGCACCGAACCCCCGCCGACGTTGCCGCCGGTCGAGGATCAGATCTGGCCGAAGGGCCAGCCGGTCTCGAAGACTCTGCCCGCGGCGGCCGGCGGCACTCCGCCGTACACGTACGGCCTGTCGCCGCCGCTGCCCGCCGGCGTGACGCGCAGCGCACGGACGCTGTCGGGCACGCCGGCGAATGCGCAGGATGCGAAGACGTACACGTACACCGTGACTGACTCCAAGGACAAGGAGGCCTTCCGGGAGTTCACGATCGGCGTGGCGGTTATGGTGGTGGACCCGGCGAGCCTGAAGATCACGGAGGGCGGATCCGGCACGTTCGACGTGAAGTTGGCGGCGAAACCGAAGGACAGCGTCGTCGTGTCGGTGACTAGCCGGGACACCGGCGCCGTGTCGATGGCTGCGGGCTTGACCAGCCTGACCTTCACCGAGACGAACTACAGCCGGACGCAGACGGTGACGGTCAACGGCGTGCAGGACACTGACGCATCCGACGAGACCACGATCGTCGATCTGAGCGCGAGCGGCGGCGGCTACGAGGGCGTCTCGGCCACGGCGGTCGTGAACGTGGACGACGATGAGGAACCGGCCCAACCCGGCCTGGTGGTGAATCCCGCGAGCCTGACGATCAAGGAGGGTGAGACCGCCGAGTTCACGGTGAAGCTGGCGACGCAGCCGACGGCCGGGGTGACGGTCTCGGTGACAAGCGCGAACACCGGAGTGGCGTCGGTGAACAAGGGAAGCCTGACCTTCAGCAGGACCGGCTCGGCAAAGAGGAGACGGTAACGGTCACGGGCAAGCGGAATCCGCCCAGCGACACGACGCGGATCAACCTGCGCGCGAAGGGCGGCAACTACGCCGGCATCACGAAGTCCGTGCCGGTGACGATCGACGGGGCGCCGTCGTTCAGCGGGAGAGCCTCGGATCAGGCGTGGGAAAGAGGCCGGCCGGTGTCCGTGACGCTGCCCGCGGCGACCGGCGGCAATGGAACGTTGAGATACGCGCTGTCGCGGCCGTGGCCCGCCGGCGTGACGTTCAACGATTCGACGCGGGTGCTGTCGGGCACGCCGACGACGCCGCGGACCGCGACGACTTACACGTACACGGTGACGGACTCCGACGGCAACCGGGGGTCCGGAGACAGGGACAGGCAGACGTTCACCATCGAAGTGGTGGAGCCGGAGCCGGACCCGGACCCGAACACGCCGCCCGTGTTCGGCGAGCAGGTTCCGCCCCTGAAGTGGACGAAGGACAAGGCGGTGTCCGTGACGCTGCCGGGAGCGACCGGGGGCGAGGGCGACCTGACCTACAAGCTGACGCCGAAGCCGCCTGCGGGCGTTACGTTCGACCCGTTGTCACGGCTGCTGTCCGGCAAACCGACCGCCACGCAGGCGGCTGTGACCTACACCTACACTGCGGCGGACTCGGACGACGACACGTCGGCCGGCGACACGGCCAGGCAGTCCTTCACGATCACGGTGGCCGCTCCGGACACGGCGCCGGCGCTCGCCGGGACGGTCCCGGATCAGCAGTGGGTGACGGGCCAGCGGATCACTCCGCTCACGCTGCCCGCGGCGACGGGCGGCAACGGGGAGTTGACCTACTCGCTGTCGCCGGATCCGCCGGACGGCGTGACGTTCAACCCTTCGACGCGGACGCTGTCGGGCACGCCGACCGGGACGCGGGCCGCGACGGCGTACACCTACACGGTGACGGACGCGGACGAGAACACCGCGGCCAGCGACGCGGACACGGACGAGTTCACGATCGCGGTGCGGCGGGTCGGTCTGTTGCTGAGCGAGACGGAACTGGCGGTGGACGAGGGCGTCGGCGGCTCGGCCTTCACGGTGAAGCTGGCGTCGCGGCCGACGGCCGTGGTGACGGTGGAGGTGGCGAGTTCCGATCCCGGGGCGGTGGAGGCGACTCCCGCGAGGCTGACGTTCACGGCGGCCGACTACGGCGAGCCGCGGTCGGTGACGGTCACGGGGGTGCCGGACCCCGGCTTCGAGGACGAGACGACGAAGGTCGGCCTGCGCGCGATCGGCGGCGGTTACGACGGCGTGGTGAAGGTGGTGACCGTGACGGTGGATGACGACGACGGCGATACGGTCCCGGAGGTGAGCGGAGAGTTCGACGCCCTGGAGTGGCTCGCGGGCCGCGCGATCGACCCGGTCGTGCTGCCCGCGGGGACCGGAGGCAACGCGCCGTTGAGGTACTCGCTGTCGCCGGACCCGCCGGACGGCGTGACGTTCGATCCCGCGACGCGGACGCTGTCGGGCACGCCGGCCGAAGCGCGGGCCGCGGCGACGTACACGTACACGGCGGCGGACTCGGACGAGAACACGTCGGAGACGGACGCCGCCGCGGGGGAATTCACGATCACGGTGAAGCAGGCGGCCCTCGTGTCGAGCAAGGCGAGCCTGGCCGTGGAGGAAGGCGGCGCCGGCGGGACGTTCACGGTCAAGCTGGCGGCGCTGCCGAAGGCCGACGTGACGGTGTCGCTCAAGAGCGGCGACGCTGGCGCGGCATCGGTGAGTCCGGCGAGCCTTACGTTCACCGCGGCCAACCACAACGTGGCGCGGACGGTGACGGTCAAGGGCGCCCAGGACGACGACTTCGACGACGAGACGACGGAGATCACGCTCAGCGCGACGGGCGGCGGCTACGACGGCGAGACGGCGACGGTGGACGTGACGGTGGATGACGACGAGACGGACACGGCCCCGGTGTTCGACGCCCAGATGGACGACATCGAGTGGGTGGCGAACCGGGCGTTCGAGCCGTTCGCACTTCCGGAGGCTTCAGGCGGCAACGGCGACCTGACCTACACCTTGTCGCCCGATCCGCCCGAGGGTGTCGTGTTCGATCCCGCGACGCGCACTCTCTCCGGCACGCCTAAGTCTCCCCAGAAGGCAACGGAGTACACGTACAAGGCAACGGACGCGGACCGGAACACGGCGGACGGCGACGCGGCGTCTCAGACCTTCACGATCGCGGTGAAGCGCCTGGCCTTCGTGCTGAGCACGACTCGTCTCGAGTTGAAGGAAGGCGAAACGGACCAGACCCTCACCGTGCATCTGGGGTCGCCTCCGACGGAGGACGTCACCGTGTCGCTCGCGATGGACAGGGAGATCGTGACGACGGATCCGCGTCAACTGATCTTCACGCCCGCGAACCATGCCACGCCCCGGACGGTGACGGCCAAGGGCGCCCAGGACGACGACTTCGACGACGAGACGACGGAGATCACGCTCAGCGCGACGGGCGGCGGTTACGACGGCGAGACGGCGACGGTGGACGTGACGGTGGATGACGACGAGACGGACACGGCCCCGGCGTTCAACGTCGAGATGGACGACATCGAGTGGGTGGCGAACCGGGCGTTCGAGCCGTTCGCCCTTCCGGAGGCTTCAGGCGGCAACGGGAAGCTGACCTACATGCTGTCGCCGGCGCCTCCGGCCAGCGTGACGTTCGACCCGGCGACGCGGACTCTCTCGGGCACGCCGACGGCGACGCAGGACCCGACGCTGTACACCTGGACGGCGGTGGACGCGGACGGGAACACGGACGCCGCGGACGCGGCCACCCTCACGTTCACGATCGAGGTGTGGCTCGAGGGCCTGGACGACGCCGCCTTCGTCTCGCACGCGGGCGTGCCGGAGGTAATGCTCGCCGGCGAGAAGGCGACGGTGACGATCCGGATGCGAAACACGGGCCCCACGACGTGGAGATCGGCGAGCTACAGGCTGGGCTCCCAGCGGCCTCAGGACAACGAGACCTGGGGGCTGGCCCGCGTGGCGCTGCCGGCCGACGTGGCGCCGGACGAGACGGTGGACCTGACCTTCGCCATCACGGCGCCGGCGGAGGTGGGGAACCACAAGTTCCGGTGGCGGATGGTGCGCGGGGCAAGCGGCTGGTTCGGGGGAAAGACGGAGCTCTTGACGATCGCGGTGGAGGACCCGTCCTTCCTGGGCCGGGAGATTCCGGACCAGACGTGGGTGAAGGACGAGACCGTCGTGTCGCTCACGCTGCCGGAGGCCAGGGGCGCCGGCGGAGCGTTGACGTACTCGCTCAAGCCCGCCCTGCCGGAGGGCGTCACGTTCACGGAAACGACGCGACTGCTGGCCGGAACGCCGGAAGCCGTGCAGGAGGCGACGGAGTACAGGTACGTCGCCACGGATGCCGGCGGCAGCAAGGCGAAGCTCACGTTCGAGATCGCCGTGGAGGAAGAGGTGATCGACGACGCGGCCCTCGCGTCCGTCACGGGCCTGCCGTCGAAGATGGCGGCCGGCGGCACGGCGACGGTGACCGTCACGATGACGAACACCGGCACGACGACCTGGTCGTCGCCCGCCGGCTACAACCTGGGCTCCTGGGATCGGTCGGACAAGGACAGATGGGGCGTTCGGCGGGCAGCCGTGGCGGCGAGCGTGGCCCCGAACGAGACGGCGGACTTCACGTTCGACGTCACCGCGCCGGAGACGCCGGGCGTCCATCCCTTCACGTGGCGGATGGTGCGGGACCCGGGCGGGTGGTTCGGCTCGCATACGGCGGACGTTTCCGTCACGGTGGAGGATCCCTCGTTCGGGGACGAAACGGTGGCCGACCAGTCGTGGATGCAGGGCGAGGCGCTGGACGCTCTGGTCCTGCCGGCGGCCGCCGGCACGGCCGGTCCGCTCAGCTATGCCATCTCGCCCGATCTGCCGGACGGCGTGACGTTCGCCGAATCGACCCGCACGGTCTCCGGAACGCCGGAAGCGGCCCAGGCGGCGACGCGGTACAGCTACACGGCGACGGACACGGACGGCGGAACGGCGACGTTGTCGTTCGGGATCGCCGTGGAAGCTCTGGCGATGGACGACGCGGCCTTCGTATCCCAGACGGCCGTGCCGGAGAAGATGGCGGCGGGCTCGGAGGCCGCGGTCACCGTGCGGATGAAGAACACGGGCACGACGACCTGGACGAAGGCGGCGGGCTACGCGCTTGGCTCGCAGCGGCCGGACGACAACGAGCGCTGGGGCCTCAAGCGGGTCTCCCCGCCGGCTGACGTGGCGCCGGACGCGACGGTGGACTTCACCTTCACCATCACGGCGCCGACGGACGTCGGGCGGCAAGGGTTCCGCTGGCGCATGGTGCGCGGCGCGGACGGCTGGTTCGGGAGGAAGACGGAGCTTGTGACCATCGAGGTGGAGGACCCGTCGTTCGGCGACGCGGCGATCGGCGATCAGAGGTGGGCGAAGGACGCGGCGATCGCGACGCTGCTCCTGCATGAGGCGGACGGGACCGCCGGGCCGTTCACGTACTCCCTGACGCCGGAGTTGCCGGACGGCGTGACGTTCGACGGGTCCAACCGGACGATCTCCGGCAGGCCTGTGGCGGTGCTGGCGGAGACGGAGTACGCCTACACGGCGACGGATGGGAACGGCGGGACGGCTACGCTCACGTTCATGATCACGGTGAGCGAGAACGCGGTGGCCGCTGCGCAGGGGGCGGTATCGGCGCCGCCGCCGTCTGCCGGCGTTGCGTTCGAGTTCCGGAACGGCGTCCAGGCCGGGCGTGCCGGAAGCGAGGAGACGGCCGGTGCGGCGGGGAACGGGACCGGAACGCCGGGCTGGTTGGCCGATTCGGGCGACGCAACGATTTCCCGGGTTCCGACTGGCCTCGCGGCTGCGGGCCGGTCCGCCGGCGCGGGCTCGTCTCCTGGCCGCCCGCGGCGGCAAGCCGGCCAGAGGGCCGGCGCACCGACACACGGAGGCGCTCCCGGTGACCTTGCGCTGCGGCTGCGCGGCAGCGAGGCAGGCGGCGACGAAGCGCCGGACGCCGTGATCACCGAGCGGTGGATCCCGGTCGAAGGCGGCACGTACCGGCTCTCGGCCTGCATGCTGCGGGAGAACGCGAGCGACAACGTGTACGTGGACTTCGACGGCGGCGCGGGCCGCGACGGCGACTTCCTCGACGCGCACATCGTGGCGACCCAAACCGGAACCTGGGAGTGCGGGGCGGTGACGAAGTGCATACCGGAGTCCGTTGGCGCCGTGCGTGTGCGGGCGGTGCGGGAGGGTGCCAATATGGGCGACGCGTGGTTTGATGGGATCGAACTGAAGCGGCTGGCCGCCTGTGGAGGGCAGAGGCGCGAGGAGTAGCGCCGCTTCGCGGCACGTCGTTCCCCAGAAGCCGACGGGCGAGCGGATGACACGTCGGCGCTCCCCAGTGGCACACAGGCGTACTCCCGACAGGTGGCCGGTTTGCAGTTGACCCTTTCGCCGGGCCGGTGCTACTGTCCTCTGCCGGATGCCGCTCAGGCGGCTCAGTGCGGGCGTCGGGCTTGTCTTTCTGTCCTTGAAGGCGGCAGTGGGGCTGAGTCGTTCAGGCGCGGAATGTCGGCGACGGCAGATGACGAGCACCGGCGCGGGAAGCGACAGGCGCGCCGCGGAGAGAGAACGATGTACGCAGTGATAGAGACCGGCGGCAAGCAGGTCCGGGTCGAGGAAGGCGATGTTGTCGACCTGGAACGCCTCGGCGGCGCTCAGGCCGGTTCGGAGGTGGTCTTCGACCGGGTGCTGATGATCGGCGGCGGCGAGGGCGAAACCGAAATCGGCGAGCCCGTCGTCGAGGGCGCCAGGGTGCGGGCGCAGCTCGTGAGCGACCTGCGCGGTCCGAAGATCGTCGTGTTCAAGTTCAAGCGCCGGAAGGGCTACCGACGGCGCCGCGGGCACCGCCAGGAGTTGCAGCGCTTCCGGATAGAGGCGATCGAACGATCCGGCGGGGCATAGCCGCTCGCCGGAGCAACGGAGGTCGAAAGAGATGGCGCACAAGAAGGGCCAGGGTTCGAGCCGCAACGGCCGCGATTCCAACCCCAAGAACCTGGGCGTGAAGCGTTACGCGGGCCAGAGCGTGACCGGCGGCACGATCATCGTGCGCCAGCGGGGCACCCGCTTCTTCCCGGGCGAGAACGTGGGACGCGGCGGCGACGACACCCTCTTCGCACGGGCGGACGGCGTGGTCGAGTTCCGCAACCGCGGTCGGCGCGGCACGATCGTCAACGTCCACCCGGCCGGGTAGGGTTCGAGCCGCCGGGAGCGGCTGATGCACTTCATCGACGAGGCCGTCATCGATGTCCTCGCGGGTTCCGGCGGAGACGGCTGTCTGGCCTTTCGGCGCGAGAAGTTCGTGCCGCAGGGCGGCCCGTCGGGCGGCGATGGCGGCGCCGGCGGCGATGTCGTTCTGGTCGGCTCGCCCGGCCTCGGCACCCTCTACCGTCTCAGCTTCCCGGCCGCTTACCACGCCGAGCGCGGCAGGCACGGCGAGGGGTCGAACAAGACCGGTCGGAGCGGCAGCGATCTCGTGATTCCGGTGCCGCTCGGAACCGAGGTCCATGACGCTGCCACCGGCGAGCCCCTGGGCGAGGTCCTGGCCGAGTCCGACCAGCTCGTCGTGGCGCGCGGCGGCTCCGGTGGGCGTGGCAATGCCCGCTTCAAGAGCGCGCGCCAGCGAGCGCCGAGGCGCGTGGAACCGGGAAGACCGGGCGAGCAGCGCCGCCTGCGCCTGGAACTGAAGCTGCTCGCCGACATCGGCGTCGTCGGCCTGCCGAACGCGGGCAAGTCCACCCTCATCAGCCGGCTGACGGCGGCGAAGCCGAAGATCGCCGACTATCCCTTCACGACGCTCGTGCCCCAGCTTGGCGTGGTCGGGCCGCCGGCGATTCCGGTCGAGGCGGAGCCCTTCGTGATTGCCGATCTGCCGGGACTGATCGCCGGCGCCGCCCAGGGCGCCGGCCTCGGAACCCGCTTTCTGCGCCACGTGGAGCGCTGCCGTGTCCTCTTGCACCTGATCGACCTCGGGCCGCAGCCCGGGGAGGGAGCGGGCGCGGTCCAGGCGGCCTTCGACACGATCTCCGCCGAGCTTGGCGCCTTCAACGAGGATCTCCTTCGCCGGCCCCGGATCCTCTGTGGTTCGAAGCTCGACATCGCGGAGCCGGACCGGCGAGGCGACCTGGCCGCCCTGGCGCGAAGGGAGGGGGTACGGTCTCTCGAGATCTCGGCCGTCGCGGGCACCGGGCTTGACCGCCTGGTGCGCGAACTGCGCCGCCTCCTGGATGCGGCCGACTCCGAAGGCTGTGAGGCTTCCGCGGGAGTTGCTTCGCCATGAGGATGGGCCTGTTCGGCGGCAGTTTCGACCCGATCCACAACGGGCACATCCTGCCGGTGCTCGCCGCGCGGGAACTCCTGGATCTGGATGTCGTCCACTACCTGCCGACCGCCTGTCCTCCGCACAAGCCCCGGGGGACGAGGGCGCCTGCGCTCGTGCGGAACACGATGGTCGAACTCGCGCTCCTGCCCTACCCCGAGCTCGTCGTCTCGGACGCGGAACTCGATCTCGGCCGGACCGCGTACACGGTGGACACCGTGGAGCGCTACGTGGTCGAGAACCCGGAGGCCGACCTTCACCTGCTGCTCGGCGTCGACAGCTTCAACGACCTGATGGCCTGGCGGCGGTTCGAAGAGCTGATTGGCGCCGTCAGGCTGGTCGTTCTGGCCCGGCCGGGCGAACGGGGCCTGGATCCGGCGGTGCGCGCGGCGGTCGAGGGCGCGCGCGGCTTCGATCTGGTCCGGCATCGCTCGGTCGATGTCTCGTCCAGCTCGATCCGCCGCCTGCTTGCCCGGGGCGAGGAGGTGGATGCCGGCTTGATGCCCGACGCCGTGCTGCGGTACTGTCGCAAGTACGGGTTGTACCGTTGACGCAAGCGCAGACGCTCCAGGCCCGGTTGGGCGCCATCTCTCCCAGTCCCGAGGGGACCCCTGACTCCGAGGAGCGTGTCCGCGCCGTCGCTGCCGCGGCGATCGACCGGAAGGCGCAGGACCTTCGGGTTCTCGAACTCACCGACGTCAGCGACTTCACGGACTACTTCGTCATCTGCAACGGCGCCAACGCGCGCCAGGTGAGCGCGATCGCTGAGGCCGTGGAGCGGCGGCTGCGGTCCTGCGGCGCCCGTCCCCTGCACCTGGAGGGGTCGGGACGCGGTCAGTGGGTGCTGCTCGACTACGGCGACGTGGTCGTTCATGTGTTCGACCCCGAACGGCGGGAGCTCTACCG
Organism: Candidatus Multivorans sp.; assembly: GCA_965220845.1. Classification (GTDB taxonomy): domain Bacteria; phylum Acidobacteriota; class Thermoanaerobaculia; order Multivoradales; family Multivoraceae; genus Multivorans. The sequence goes on along the minus strand of CBDCRA010000004.1, from coordinate 974,472 downwards.
GCTGGAGCGCCTGTGGTCCGACGCGCCGGACCGGACAGCGGAGCTGGCCTCGGACGGAGGACCGGTCTCGCATGGCGTCCCTGCTGCGACTTGAGGTCAACGGCCGCGAGCGGGAGCTGGCCGTGCCCGGGGCCGACGCCAGCGTGCTCGACCTGCTGGCGAGCCTCGATCAGCATCCGAAGACCGTGGCCGTCGAGGTGAACCGCGAACTCGTGCCGCGTGCACGGTTCGGCGACATCAGCCTCCAGGACGGCGATCGGGTGGAGATCGTGCGTTTCGTCCAGGGCGGTTGAGTGGCTGATCGGGTATAGTCGCCCGTCGCTGCCGGCCGCCCGAGCGGCTCAACAGAGGCGGCGCGGAGGCTGGGCCGCTAGCTCAATTGGCAGAGCAACAGACTCTTAATCTGTGGGTTCTAGGTTCGATTCCTAGGCGGCTCACCACGCCTCGCCCGTGGCGGCTTGCGCGGCACGATCGGGCGAAAGTGGCGGAACTGGTATACGCGCCAGACTTAGGATCTGGTCCCGAAAGGGTTGGGGGTTCGAGTCCCCCCTTTCGCACGGCACGAAACCGTCGGGCCCCAGACTCAGCATCTGGCCCCGCAAGGGTTCAGGGGTTCGAGTCCCCCCTTTCGCACCAGCGGCGCGCAACGGTCGGACTGCTAGAGTCACGACCTTCTCCCGTCGCCCGCCACTCCTCTCTCGCAATCGAACACTCCGGAATCCCCGATCGGCATGAGTGTGGTTGTCAGCAGAAGAGAAGTCGGCGTATGCCGCCAGGAGTTCGAGATCGAGGTGCCCGCCTCCGAAGTGGACGCCGAGTACCTCCGGGTCGCCAGGGACTACCGTCGCCGCGCGCGCATCGACGGATTTCGCAAGGGGAAGGCCCCACTCGACCTGGTGCGGCAGCGGTTCGCGGGTTCGATCGGCGAGGACGTCTCGGAACGTCTGGCGCCGAAGTACTGGCAACGGGCGAGCGAAGAGGACGGCGTGCAAGCCATGCTGCCGCCCAGCGTGGTGCCGGTACAGGCCGCGCCGGGCCAGCCGTTGCGCTTTACCGTGACCGTCGACGTCGAGCCAGAGGTCGAGATCGGCGACAGCCGGAGCTTCGAACTGCCCCAGCCCGAGACGGAACCCAGTGAGGCCGAGGTCGACGAGCTCCTGGAGCAGGTTCGGCTCCAGCGCTCGACCTGGGTGCCGGTCGAGCGGGCCGCGGCTCGCGGCGACCGTGTGCGAGGCAGAATCCACCGCTCCGCGCTGCCCGGCCACGTTCCGGAAGCGGCCGCCGAAGACGATCAGGATCAGGACGAGCGCGGTCCGGCGACCCACGACATCGACCTCGAACTCGGCGACGAGCGCGCATGGCCAGAACTCACGGACAACCTGACCGGCCTGTCGGCGGGCCAGAAGGCGGATTTCGAGCGCACCGAGACGGACGAGGACGTCGAGCGGCAACGCAGCTACGAGATCGAGGTCCAGGAAGTGCTGGAGCGCAAGCTGCCGGACGTGGACGATGACTGGGCGAGCGGTCTCGCCGCCACGGTCGAGACCGTCGACGATCTGCGGCGGCAGCTCGGCGAGCAGGTGCAGGCGCAGAAGACCGAGCAGGCGGGCCAGCAGCGCACCGACGCGCTGCTCGACCAGTTGAGGGAGCGTTATCCGGTGACCCTGCCGGAGGCGGTCGTGGAGCGCGAGGCGCTCCAGATGGCCAGGTCCTACGCGAATAACCTGGCTCGTCAGGGCTTCGACCTCGAACGGCAGCAGTTGCCCTGGGAGCAGTTGATGGAGGAGATCCGGCCGCAGGCGGAGAAGCGGGCGCATTCCTCGTTCCTGCTCGACCGGATCGCCCGCGACGACGGCGTCGAGGCAACGGCGGAGGACCTGGAGCGGGCGCTCGAGATCATGGCCCGGGCCCGCAACACGAACCGCGGCCGGCTGCGCCGCGAGCTGGAGCGGGAGGGCGGCCTGGAGATGTTGAGAGTCGAACTGAGGCGGGACCGGACGGTGCAGGCTCTCCTGGCGGCCAACGCGCCGCCTGAGGAAGCGTCCGCCCCTGCGGACGAGCCCGCGGCGGAAGGAGAGGACTAGAGCGATGCTGGTACCAATCGTGGCCGGGCAGCGGAGCCTGACGGAAGGAGAGGGCTGAATCGATGCTGGTTCCCATGGTGGTCGAGCAGACCAATCGGGGCGAACGGGCCTATGACATCTACTCGCGGCTGCTCAAGGACAACATCGTGTTCCTGGGCAGGCCGATCGACGACGACGTGGCGAACCTGGTCATCGCGCAGATGCTCTTCCTCGAGTCCGAGAACCCGGAGAAGGACATCTCGCTCTACATCAACTCGCCGGGAGGTTCGGTGACCGCCGGCTTCGCGATCTACGACACGATGCAGCATGTCAAGCCGGACGTCTCCACTCTCTGCGTTGGCCAGGCCGCGTCCTTCGCGGCAGTCCTGCTCGCGGGTGGCGCGCAGGAGAAGCGGATGGTGCTGCCGAACGCCCGGGTGCTGATTCACCAGCCCTGGGTGCAGAGCCTCGGCGGCCAGCAGACGGACATCGACATCCACGCCCAGGACCTGCTGAGGATGCGCGGCCGGATCGACGAGTTGCTGGCTCAGCACACGGGAAAGTCGATCGAGGAGGTCCACGCCGACACCGAGCGGGACAAGATCCTCACCGCGGAAATGGCGGTCGAGTACGGGCTTGCCGACCGTGTCGTCGAGCGCCGCGGGGCCTCCTGACGGAGGCCAGACAGAGCCTCGGCGGCGGGCCCCGGAGTCCTGGCCGTGCTAGCATCCGACGGTGCGCACGGCCGCTGGAGCGCGTGCGAACAGGCCTGACGAGACGCGAGAAACCAAGCCGGAACGACCAATCGTGGCGAAGAAGGACAGTGGCGACGACGCGCTGAGGTGCTCGTTCTGCAGCAAGAGCCAGCGAGAGGTCAAGAAGCTCATCGCGGGCCCCACCGTCTTCATTTGCGACGAGTGCGTCGACATCTGCCTCGACATCATCGCCGAGGACCGGATGCTGGAGCAGCGCCAGGAGGCGGCGCTGCCCAAGCCCCAGGAACTCAAGAAGCTGCTCGACGACTACGTGATCGGCCAGGAACAGGCCAAGAAGAAGCTGGCCGTTGCGGTCTACAACCACTACAAGCGGATCGATTTCGGCGAGCGGTCGCGGACCGACGTCGAACTCCAGAAGTCGAACATCCTCCTGATCGGCCCCACGGGCACCGGCAAGACGCTGCTCGCGCAGACGCTGGCGCGGCTGTTGAGCGTCCCCTTCACGATCGCGGACGCGACCACGCTGACCGAGGCGGGCTACGTCGGCGAAGACGTCGAGAACATCATCCTCAAGCTCTACCAGGCGTCCGGTAGCGACAAGGAAAAGACCCAGCGCGGGATCGTCTACATCGACGAGGTGGACAAGATCTGCCGCAAGGGCGACAACCCTTCGATCACGAGGGACGTGTCGGGCGAGGGCGTCCAGCAGGCCCTGCTCAAGATCCTCGAGGGAACGCAGTGCAACGTGCCGCCCCAGGGAGGGCGCAAGCACCCGCACCAGGAGTTCCTCCAGATCGACACGACGAACATCCTCTTCATCTGCGGCGGCGCCTTCGTCGGTCTCGAAGAGCGCATCGAAGGACGGATGAACGAGAAGACGATGGGCTTCGGCGCCGAGATCAAGGACCGCGACAGGCGGGCCGGCGAGATGCTTCGCCATGTGCTTCCGGAGGACCTGATCAAGTACGGCCTGATTCCCGAGTTCGTCGGCCGCCTGCCGGTCGTGGCGACCCTGGAGCAGCTCGACGAGGACGCCCTGGTCCGGATCCTGACCGAGCCGAAGAACTCCCTCGTGCGCCAGTACGAGGCGATGTTCGAGTTCGAGGACGTCAAGCTCACCTTCACCGCCGAGGCGTTGCGCGCGGTCGCCCGCCAGGCGATGAAACGCAACGTCGGCGCCCGTGGCCTCCGGATCATCCTCGAGGAGCTGATGCTGGAACTGATGTACGGCCTGCCGTCGGAAGCCGGCGTCAAGGAGTGCGTCATCAACGAGGACGTGGTGGTCAACGGCATTCAGCCGCTGACCGTGTACGAGAAAGCGGGATAGGGATGGCCTCCGGATACGTTTCGACCTCGAGCGACCGGCTGCCTGTCGTGCCGCTGCGGGACATGGTGGTCTTCCCGCAGATGATGGCGCCCTTCATCGTCGGCCGGCGCGGTTCCGTGCTGGCGCTGGAACAGACGCTGCGCACGGCCGGCAAGCTGATCTTCCTGGTCGCCCAGCGCGATCCGAAGGTCGACGACCCGGGGATCGACGACATCCACCGGATCGGTGTCGTCGCTCGGGTGGTGCAGAACGTCAAGCTGCCGAACGGCAACGTGAAGGTGATGGTCGAGGGACTGCGGCGGGCCGAGTTGCGGACGCTCGAAGAGATCGACGACGCCTTCGAGGCGGAGGTGGAGGTCTACGAGATCGACTACCCGGCTGACGACAAGGTCCAGGTCTACATGAGCCGCCTGCTCAACAGCTTCGAGCAGTACGCGAAGATGTCCCATCACCTGGCCTTCGAGAGCCTGATGTCGACGCTGAAGCTGGACGATCCCGACCGTTTCGCCGACGCCCTGGCCGCTCACCTCACCGTGTCGACGGCCGAGAAGCAGACGCTGCTCGAGACGCTGAATCCCTACGAACGCCTGCAGGCCGTGCACGACCTGCTCGATGTCGAAGTCGAGAAGATCAACATCGACAAGCGGATCAACGTCCAGGTCAAGAAGCAGATGGAGAAGGCTCAGAAGGAGTACTACCTCAACGAGAAGATCAAGGCGATTCACCACGAGCTTGGGCGCAAGGACGAGCGCGGCGACGAGGTCGCCGAGCTGAAGGAGAAGATCGAGAAGTCGGGCGCCCCGAAGCTGGTGCGCGAGAAGGCGGAGCAGGAGTTGCGGCGGCTCGAGGCGATGCCGCCGGTTTCGGCCGAGGCGACCGTTTCGCGGAACTACGTCGACTGGCTGGTGTCGGTGCCGTGGAAGAAGAAGAGCCGCGAGCTGAAGGACCTGAAGAAGGCGGCGCGGATCCTGGACGAGGGGCACTACGGCCTGGAGAAGGTCAAGGAGCGGGTGCTCGAGTTTCTGGCCGTCCGCCAGCTCACCCACAAGAACCAGAACTCGATCATCTGCTTCGTCGGCCCCCCCGGGGTCGGCAAGTCGTCGCTGGCCAAGTCGATCGCCGCCGCCACCGGCCGCAAGTTCGTGCGCCTGTCTCTCGGCGGCGTTCGCGACGAGGCCGAGATCCGCGGGCACCGCCGTACGTACATCGGGGCGTTTCCCGGTCAGATCATTCAGATGATGAAGCGGGCGGGCACGGTCAACCCGGTCTTCCTCCTCGACGAGGTCGACAAGATGTCGATGGACTTCCGCGGCGATCCATCGTCCGCGCTGCTCGAGGTGCTCGATCCGGAGCAGAACGACACCTTCGTCGATCACTACATGGACATCGAGTACGACCTCTCCAGGGTCATGTTCATCGCCACCGCGAACGTCGAGCACCCGATTCCGCCGGCGCTCAAGGACCGGATGGAGATCATTCAGCTCGCCGGGTACACGCCGAACGAGAAGCTCGAGATCGCGCGCCAGTTCCTGGTGCCGAGGCAGTTGGACAGCCATGGTCTGACCGCGGACGCGATCCGCTTCGGCGAGGACAGCCTGGGTCACCTGATGGACTCCTACACGCGCGAGGCCGGCGTCCGCAACCTGGAGCGCGAGATCGCGGCGGTCTGTCGCAAGCTGGCCCGCCGGCTGGTCGAAGAGGGCCGGACGAAGAAGCTGAAGGCCCGTGCGAAGGCCAAGGGCGGTACGAAGGCCAGGAGCGCGGAACCGGCGATCGCGGTCGACCGGGAACTGGTCGGCGAACTCCTCGGCAAGCCGAAGTTCCGGCCCTACAAGAAGCTCGACGAGTCCGAGGTCGGCGTCGCCACCGGTCTGGCCTGGACCCAGGCGGGCGGCGAGCTGCTGCAGAGCGAAGTCGGCCTGATGAAGGGCGCCGGCAAGCTGATCCTCACCGGCAAGCTGGGCGACGTGATGAAGGAGTCGGCGCGAGCGGCGATGTCCTATCTGCGCAGCCGAGCCGACGGATTCGGCCTGGAACCCGGCTTCCACGCCGACCAGGACCTCCACATCCATGTTCCCGAAGGCGCCATTCCGAAGGACGGTCCGTCCGCGGGCATCACGATGGCGTCGGCGCTGATCTCGGCCCTGCTGCGGGTACCGGTACGCGGCGACGTGGCGATGACCGGCGAGATCACGCTGCGCGGGAAGGTGCTGCCCGTAGGCGGCATCAAGGACAAGGTGCTGGCCGCCTACCGCGCGGGGATCTTCGAGGTCCTGCTGCCGAAGGAGAACGACAAGGACCTCGAGGAGGTACCCGAGGAAGTCCGCGACAAGATGAAGTTCCACCTCGTGGAGTCGATGGACGAGGTTCTCGAGATCGCCTTCGACGGCGTCGTGCAGAGAGCGCCGGAGGTCGCGGCGGAGTTCCAGAAGCCCGCCTCCGAGGCGCCGCCGGCGAACGTCGCCCACTGAAGAGGGCCACTCAGGAGGTCGAGCGGGGCCGTGAAGGTCCGTGACGCCCGCTTCGTGGTTTCCGCTGTCCGGGCGGCCGATCTGCCGGAAGACGGCCGGCGGCAGATCGCCTTCGCCGGTCGCTCGAACGTCGGCAAGTCGAGCCTCATCAACCGGCTGCTGGGCCGCAAGGGCCTTGCCCGCACGAGTTCCAGGCCGGGGCGGACCCGGAGCGTCAACTTCTTCCTGATCGACGACTCCTGGTACGTCGTGGACCTGCCCGGCTACGGCTATGCGCGGGTGTCGAAGAGCGAACGGGAGGCCTGGGGTCGGAGAGTCGACCGGTACTTCCGTTCGGCAGCCGGGCGGGTCCGCGTCGTGCTGCTCGTCGATGGTAAGGTCGCGGGCACGCCGCTCGACTCCGAAGCCTACGGTTACCTCCAGAGTCTGGGACTCGAACCGGTCGTGGTGGTGACCAAGATCGACCGCGTGAAACGGGGGGCTCGAGCCGGGACCCTTGCCAAGGTTGCAGAGCTGCTGGGAATGCCGTCCGGGGCTGAGCTGTTTCCCGTGTCGTCTCGAACCGGCGAAGGAGTCTCGCGGCTGTTTGCGGAGTTGCTCAGCCCTTGACGCTCAGATATCGAGCTACCGGGGGCGCTTCTCTCGGCGAGGATGAAGAAAGATGACGATCGACGGAGCCAGTGACGCAGGGCGTGGTGGGAACGGTGGCGCCAGGGCGGCGGAGAGCGCCAATCTGGCCTTTGACCTCAAGGCCCTGAAGGACCTCAGCAATACCGACCTTCTCAAGCTGGCTCACAAGCTTGAGGTCGTCGGCGCCACCGGCATGCCCAGGCAGGAGTTGACCTTCAAGATCCTGGAGGCGCAGACGGAGAAGAGCGGGCTGCTGTTCGGCGAAGGGGTCCTCGAGTGCCTGACGGACGGCTTCGGTTTCCTGCGCGCGCCGGAGTACAGCTACCTGCCGGGGCCGGACGACATCTACGTTTCCCGCAGCCAGATCCGGCGCTTCGACCTGCGCACCGGCGACACCGTTTCGGGTCAGGTGCGGCAGCCGAGGGAGAAGGGCGAGCGCTACCTCGCGCTGATCAAGCTCGAGGCGGTGAACTTCGAGCATCCGGACGCGGTCCGGCAGAAGATCTTCTTCGACAACCTGACCCCGCTGTATCCCGAGGACCGGCTCGAACTGGAGGTCTCCGGAGACCTGTCTTCTCGCGTGACGGACCTGGTGACGCCGATGGGCAAGGGCCAGCGCGCGCTGATCGTGGCGCCGCCGCGTACCGGCAAGACGATGCTCCTGCAGTCCCTGGCGCGATCGATCGCCACCAACCACCCCGAGGTCGTGCTGGTCGTCCTGCTGATCGATGAGCGTCCCGAGGAAGTGACGGACATGGAGCGGTCGGTGCGCGGAGAGGTCGTGTCGTCGACCTTCGACGAGCCTGCTTCGCGGCACACCCAGGTCGCCGAGATGGTGATCGAGAAGGCCAAGCGGCTGGTCGAGTACGGCAAGGACGTCGTCATCCTGCTCGACTCGATCACTCGCCTGGCTCGCGCCTACAACACGGTGCAGCCGCCTTCGGGCAAGGTGCTGTCGGGAGGCATCGACGCCAACGCCCTGCAGCGGCCGAAGCGGTTCTTCGGCGCCGCCCGGAACATCGAGGGCGGCGGCTCGCTGACCATCGTCGCCACGGCGCTCGTCGACACGGGCAGCCGGATGGACGACGTGATCTTCGAGGAGTTCAAGGGCACCGGCAACTCGGAACTGCACCTCGACCGGAAGCTGGTCGACAAGCGGATCTTCCCGGCGATCGACATCGAGAAGTCCGGCACCCGCAAGGAGGAGCTGCTGCTGTCGGCGGACGATCTGCAGCGGGTCTGGGTGCTCCGCAAGGTGCTGAATCCCCTGCCCACGGTCGAGGCGATGGAGGTGCTCCAGGAGCGTCTCAAGAACACGCCGTCGAACGCCGAGTTCCTGGCGGCGATGTCGCGAGGCGCAAGGGGAGCGCCGAACTGAGTCCCGCAGCCGCAAGCCCCCGGGTCGCCGTGCTGCCGACGGCGCCCGCCTCGATCCTGGCCGACTATCACGAACTCCTGAACCTCGCGGGCTATCGCGAGGTGATCGATCCGTCCGTCGATACGGCGCTCAAGATCAACATCTCCTGGCACTTCTTCTACCCGGGCAGCTCGACCACGCCCTGGCAGCTCGAGGGCGTCGTGCGGGCGATGGAGAAGGACGGCTACGACCCGGCGCTGATCCACGGCTGCCACAACCGCACCGTTGTCATCGACGCCCGCCTGGGCGAGCGGGAGAACAAGCAGATCGACGTCATCGAGGCGCACGGTCTGCGCAACGTCCACCTCTACGAGGAGGGCGAGGAGTGGCTGCCGGTCCGGGAGGCCGTGGGCGACCTCGCCTCCCGCTTCCTCTGCCTGAACGACGTCTACCCCCAGGGCTTCCACATTCCGGCGCGGTTCGTGGGCGAGAACATCATCCACCTGCCGACGGTCAAGACCCACGTCTTCACGACCACGACCGGGGCGATGAAGAACGCGTTCGGGGGTTTGCTGAACGAGCGGCGGCACTGGACCCATCCGGTCATTCACGAGACCCTGGTCGACCTGCTGATGATCCAGCAGCACATCCACCGGGGCGTGTTCGCGGCCATGGACGGGACCTTCGCGGGCGACGGCCCGGGGCCGCGCTGCATGATCCCGCGGGTGGGCAACGTGATCCTCGCCAGCGCGGATCAGGTGGCGATCGACGCCGTGGCCGCGAAGCTGATGGGCTTCGACCCGCTACAGGTCCGCTACATCCGGCTCGCGCACGATCTCGGGCTCGGCTGCGGCGACCCGCGGGACATCGAGGTCGTGGGCGATCCCGAAGTCGCCGGCAGGAACTGGGGCTTCGTCGGCCCTTTCCGGAAGATGACCTTCGCCGCGCGGATGCAGCACAAGATCTACTGGGGTCCCCTGCGGCGGCCGATCGAATGGTCGCTGCGCACCTTTCTCGCGCCCTGGGCCTATCTGGCGAGCGTTCTCTACCACGACACCTTCTGGTACCCGTACAAGGCGAAACGGCAGATGGCCGAGGCCCTCGCCAGTCCCTGGGGCCGCCTGTTCGCGGGCTGGGAAAGGGCAAGCGCCGACGGCCGCGGCTACCCGGAGATCGAAGACCGGCCGGCCGCCGTGTTCCGCAGCGGCTGGCGGGCCTTTCTGACCTCGCTTCGCATCCTCTGGACCTGTCTGCGGGAAGCGCCTGAAGTCGCCGTGCGTCTGAGCCGGCGCTCCGGCGCAACCGGCGTTCACGGTTCGGGTTCCTGAGCCTGTTCTTCGCCCTGTCGATGAGCGGCCGGCGGTGGCAGGAAGCCGGCGCCGCGCTCGCCGTCGTGTCGGCCCTGGCGGTGATTGTGTTCCATGCGGGGACGTTCCACCGCGGGGCCACCGCGTTCTCCCTGGCCGCCGGCGCCGCTCTGCTGCTCGTGTTCGCGTTCCTGGGTCGCCGATCGTTCCTGGATCCGCTGGCGGTGGGAGGTGGCGCCTGGCCGTGGTGGCCGGCGGTTCCCGGCGCCCTCTGGCTCGTCGTCCTGCTGAGCTGGATTCAGTCGCCGGTCGGCCGGGCCGGCGAGGCGGTCGTCCTCTTCCTCCTGCCCGCAGCCTGGGCAGCGGCGGGGATCGGGCGGCTCCTGGGCTCGGAGGCAGCCGTGCGCACGGCGCTGGCCGGCTGCGCCGTGGTTGGCGTGGCGGCGTCGACCTGGGCGCTGGCCATGCAGCCGCTCCACGAACAGGGCCGGGCCGCTTTGCCGATCGGTCACCACAACCAGTTGGCGCTGGTTCTCGTGGCGATTCTGCCGCCCGCCGTGCTCGGCGCCTGGCGGGTCGCCGGACCGGATCGGCGGAGGTTGCGTCAGGGTGCGACGCTCTTCGTCGCCGCGGTCCTGGTCTGGACTCTGGCGGCCACCGGTTCGATGTCCGGCCTGGCGGCGCTGGTCGTTCAGGCGCTGGCGGCCGCGGCGTGGATCCTCTGGCGGAGCAGGGGGCGCCGCTTGCTCGTTCCGCTTGCCGCCTTGCTGGCTCTGGGGGCCGGCCTGGCGCTGGCGACAGCCTGGACGGGCTCCCGGCTCGACGTGCCGGGCCCGCTCGGCCGTCTGGGCGCGGTGCTGCGGCTCGAGGACCCGTCTCTCCTGGCGCGCCGTACCTACGCTGAAGCCGCTGTCTCCGGTTTCGCGGAGCGTCCGTTTCTCGGCTGGGGCCCGGGGTCCACGAGCTGGACCCTGGCGAACCACTGGCGGCCGGCGCCGGGCGCGCATCCGCCGGGCGAGGTCGTCACGGACGCCCACAGCCTCCTGGCCCAGGCGCCCTACGAACTCGGCATCGCCGCTTCCGTCCTGCTGCTGTTGCTGGCCGCTCGCTACGGCCGGGTTCGCCTGGGCGAACTGGGCGATCCCCGCGTGCGGGATCCGGAACTCCTGGCGGCGGCGCTGCTGGGTCTGACGGGCGCCGGAGTCTGCCTGGTCTTCGGGGTCTTCGCCGTGGTCACGGCGGTACCTGCCGTTCTGATTCTCAATCTGGGTCTGGCGTCCGCCGCCGGACGTCCCACACTGGGTGCGCCGGCGCCCTCGCCGGCTGGGTACGCGGGTCTTCTGACCCGCCGCCGCCGAAGGCGGCCAGGAGTGCGCGCCGCGAAGCGGCGACCTTCGGCGTGGTGGCGGCGAGGGCTTCAGACCGCGTTCACCGTCTGGCTCGTCGTCGCGCTGGGGTGGACGTGGCAGCGGACCTCGTCTGCCCGGTCGTACGAACTCGCCGTGGCTGACGGACGTACGGACCTGCTCCGGGAGGCGGCTGCCTCCGATCCGTCCTTCCCGCTCTACCAGGCGCGGCTTGATCCCTGGGCCGCTGCCGAGGCCGCAGGCGGCCTCGCCCCGCTATGGCTCCTGGCCGGGGTCGAGCAGGGCATCGACACCGGGAGGCGTCGACTGGCGCTCGAGCGAGCCTGCGACCTCGACCCGCTGTCGGGGCTGGCCCCGTTCGAACTCATGCGCCTGGAGCGCGAAGCGGGTGCGGCGGCCACCGACCCGCGGGTGGCGGCGCGCGCGGCGCGGGCGATTCTGGCCGAGCCCTTGCTGCTGGCCGCGGCCACTTTCGAGGGAGACCCGGATCTCCGGGCCGAGGTGCATCGCCGGATCCAGTCGTGGCCGGGCTTGCCGCCGGGCTGGCTGGCGGCCTTCGAGGAGCTTTGGTTCGGGCTCGACTGGTCGAACGGCGGCGAAGGTCCCCCGCTCGACGTACTGTCCGTGGATGCCGACGGCCGTCCAGCGGTCTCGTTGAGCCTGTTCGCCTTCCGGCGTCCGCCCTGGCCGCTGTCGATCGCTGCGGTGCCGCTCCGGAGCCATCGCCTGGAGTTCATCGCCGCCTACGATCTGCCCGCGGCTACCCGGTTGCCCCAGACCGCTCCGGAGCCGTTCTGGATCCGTCGCTGCGGGGCGGAGTAGCTTGGTGCGCGGGTCCTCTGACCCGCTGCCGCCGTAGGCGGCCTTGAGACGCGCCGGCCGTCAGGCCGGCTCCTTTTGGGAGGCCGCGCCGGTGGCTTCGGCGTCGGCCGCGGCCACGCGGTTGCGGCCGGCCTTCTTGGCCCGATACATGGCGTTGTCCGCCAGTTGCAGCAGGCGCGTCGCGGCGCCTGCCGGGCCGGGCGTCTCGTCGCGGTCGGCCCCAGCCCGCATCGAGGCAGCGCCGATCGAGCAGGTCACGTGGACCAGCGGGCGGCGGCCCGGCGGCTCGCCGCCCGCGAAGATGGTGGCCGCCAGGGTGGCGCGGAGCCGCTCCGCTTCACGAAGACAGCGATCGAGATCGGCGCCCGGCAGGACGGCGACGAACTCGTCGCCGCCGTAGCGGGCAGCAAAGCCGGTTTCCCGTCTGGCGGCCCTCTCGATGAGACCGGCGACCTGGCTCAGAACGCGGCTGCCGGTCACATGGCCGTGGCGGTCGTTCACCCGCTTGAAGTGATCCAGGTCGAGGAACAGCAGGCCGATGTGGGCACCGTTTCGCCCCGCGTCCGAGATCGCGTTGGTCAGGCCGCGGTGCAGCGTGCGGTCGTCGAAGAGGCCGGTGAGACTGTCGCGGCGCGAGTCTCCGGCGCGCCGGGCACCGGCGACCTCGCGGAGAGCGGTGGCGGCTCGTGCCGCGAATTCTCCAGCCGAGGCCTTCCTGGCGTCGCTGCTGCGTGGGGTCACGGCGGAGATCCTACGGGCTACCCGCCGTCTCGTGCTCTCGGGACTTCGGCCGACGTCTCACCGGCCGGCCTCGGAGATCCGTTCCAGGCGAGCCGGGACGCTCTTGTGCCATGGCGTGCCGGCGATGGGATCGCGGTCGGTGGCGGCGGTCAGCTCGTTCGGCGCCACGCCGTCGAGTGTGCGCCGGCCGGCCTCGTCGGGATAGTCGAGGCCGAGACCGTTCGGAAGGGAGATGTGTCCGTCCTGCATCCGGTCGCTGATCGCGGCGAGAACCTGGGTGGCGCCCTGCGAAGTCACCAGGCGGACCAGGTCGCCGTCCCCGATCTCGAGGGCCGCGGCGTCGCTTGGCGACAGGGCCAGCGCCTCCTCCAGCGCCTTGCGCCGCCACCTGGGATCGCGGTAGATCGTGTTCGCCGTGAACGAGCGGCGCTCGCCGGCTGAGAGCACGAGGGGGAACGTCTCGCTGGTGATGGCGGGGCCGTCCGCCGCGACAAGGTCGTCGATCGCCTCGAACAGTTCCGGGATCGCAAGCTGGAGGCGGCCGGTCCAGGAGCGCCCGGCGCAGGAAGAAGGCGTTCTCCGGGAACTCGAAGTTGAAGAAGACCGCTTCCGCCTTCTCGTACTGCGTGGTCGCCGGCAGCACGTAGTCGGCCAGCCGGGCGGTCTCGGTCAGCGCGACATCGATCGCGACGACGAACTCGAGCGAATCGAGCGCCGCGCGCATCTTCCGGCTCTCCGCCAGCGAGTGGACCGGGTTGGCGCTCTCGATGAGCATCGCCCGGAAGCGTTTCGGGTGGTCGCCGAGGACTTCCTCGGCGATCCGGTTGCAGGGAACGAGCCCGGCGATGACCGGCGCGCCGGTCACAGGAGTCTCGCGTGGACCCGAAGACCGCGCGGCGGTAATCGGCACGAGCGAGGTGGTGACGTTCATGGCGCCCGTCTTCGCGAAGTTCCCCGTGAGCATCCAGACCAGTCGCTGCAGGTAGCTGACCAGGGTCGAGTTGCGGTTCATCTGGACGCCGAGATCCTCGAACACGGAAACGCTCGACGCCCTGGCGATCCGGCGGACCGCGGTGCGGACGAGATCTTCGGAAACGCCGCAGACGGAGCACGCGGCGTGGATGTCGGTCTGCTCGAGGTAGGGGCGGACCTCGTCGAAGCCGTCGGTGTGGCGGGCTATGAACTCGTCGTTCACAAGCCCTTCCTCAAGCAGGACGCCGAGCATCGCCAGCAGCAGCCAGGCGTCGGTGCCGGGCTTCACCTGGAGGAAGATGTCGGCCAGGTCCGCCGTCTCGGAGCGCCGGACGTCGATGACGATCAGGCAGCGTTCCGGGTCCTTCGCGAGTTCGCGCAGGGTGACTCGGGCGCGCGGGATGCCGTGCGACTGCCACGGGTTCTTGCCGAGGAAGATGCCGACTTCGCAGTGGTGGAAGTCGCCGCGGGAGTGGGCGCCGACCATCTGGCCGGCCACCCACATCTCGCCCGTCTTCTCCTGCGCGAGCGCGTTGGACCGGAAGACCGAGCCCAGGGTGCGCAGGGTGGAGCGGGCGTAGAAGCCGGGCAGGTGATTCCCCTGGCCTCCTCCGCCGTAGTAGAAAATCGACTCACCGCCGAAGCGGTCGCGAATCCCGGCGAAGCGCTCGGCCACGTCGCGGATTGCGGTGTCCCAGTCGATCTCCTCGAAGCTGCCGTCCGGGCGCCGGCGCAGTGGCGACAGCACACGGTCACGGCTGTTCTGGTAGTGGTTCAGACGTCCGGCCTTCTGGCAGACGTAGCCCTTCGAGACGGGGTTCGCGCGGTCGCCCCGTAGCCGCGTGAACTGTCGCCCGTCGTCGCCGCCCAACTGGACTTCGATGCCGCAGTTGTTCTCGCACAGGATGCACGCGGTCGGCTCCCACGGGGGTGTCTGTTCCGGCTGAGTCGGTTGGTGGCTTGCTGGCTCCATGGCGGCTCCTGAACGGCGGGCGGGTTTGCGCACCGGAGCTTATGCGGACCACCCGAACCGCCCAGGCTGCTACCGTGCGGACCGGTGACCGCATCGGGCAAGAGCGATCCGCCGCTCCGCCGATCCCTTGGCCAGCACCACCTCCGCCGCGCGGCGTCCGCGAGTCCCGCGGTCGACTTCCTGGAGGTGTCCGGGCGCACGGTCATCGAGATCGGCCCCGGCGGCGGCGTGCTGACGCGACTGCTCCTGGAGCGGGGTGCGAGCCGCGTCATCGCCTGCGAACTCGATCCTTCATGGGTCTTCGCTCTGCGCCGGCGGTTTACCGACCGGCGGATCCGCCTCGCGGTGGGCGACGCCTGCGACCTGGCCTACGAGTGCGCGCCCGCCGCGGCGCGGATTGCCGGCAACCTGCCCTACAACGTCGCCACGCGGATCGTCTCCCGGGTGCTCGAGCGTGCTCCGGTCGGCCTTCGGGCGGCCTTTCTGGTTCAGCGCGAGGTCGCGGACCGGTTGGCGGCGGCGCCCGGCGACGGGGCCTACGGCGCGATGACGGTGTTGACCCAGGCCCGTGCCGCCGCGCGCCGTCTGGCCGTCGTCATGCCCGGGAGCTTCGTGCCGCCGCCGGCCGTCACCAGCGCCTTCGTGGGTCTGGAACGGATCGCGCCTCCGGTCGACGAGGAGGAGTGGCCCGACTTCAAGGCGCTCGTTCGAACCGCGTTCACCCGCCGCCGCAAGACCCTCCTGAACAATCTGGCCGCGGTGATGGAGCGGCCCGCGGCGGCCGCGGCGATCTCGACGCTGGGACTGCCGCCGATGATTCGGGCGGAGGCCCTCGGCCTGGATGAGTTCGTCGAGCTGTTTCGCGTCTGCTGAGTTGTATTCAGTTCTGTATGGGAGAGCAGTCGGAGCCTCGCCGAGAATGACGCTGCTGGACGGTTCCTGCACCTTCTGTTAGGCTCAAGAACCATAACCTCACTCTAGTCGCGTTGGTGGCCCCGATACTTGTCCGCTAGTCTCACCCCCCCCCCCCCCCCCCCGAATCTGACTCGACTCTAGTCAGATCTCTGGATCTTGGCCGTCTGGCCGAGACTGCTTGCGCTCGGCGTCCAGTGCGCCCGATGCGCGAAAGGCGTAGCGCCGCACTCAGATCGGCACCGGTGCCCGAGGCCAACGCGAGGCCGGCGAGTGGGCGGGGGAGTGAGACGGCAGCGTGTGTTTCGCCGGTCCGTATGAGGGCCGCCGGAGATGAGATGAATCCAAAGGAGGAAGAGTAATGAGGACGATCTTGAACGTGGTTTCCGCCGGCACGGCCGTCTGGGCGACTACAGGAACGGTGGCGGTGCTGGCCCTTGTTGTCCCTGGTTCTGCAGCGGTCGCTCAGCCCACTGAGGAACCGGGTGCAGCAGGCGAGGGTGTGCCTCCCGTCACCGTGGGCCCCGGGCAGGAGGTTGCTGCCGAGGACCCGGTCGTCAGGCGGGGCCGTCTTCAGGGGCAGAGTCGGCGAGGGCAGCGGGACGATCTCGAAGAACTGCTCGCCACACCTCCCGAGGGGGAGATCTTCACCTACAAGGACGGCGAGTACACGCGGAAGGTGTACCTGCAGAAGGACTTTGTCGTGGCCCGGAGCGGCTCGGTCTTCTCCCGGCCTCAGGGTGCGGCGGGCGGCGACGCGGTGGGTGGCGACATTGTCGGCGTGGCCAGCGCGAGCGGCACGGATGGATTGCCCGTCTTCCGCTCCTCGGCAGGCGGCGTCATGACGCTTCCCGGCGGGGTGCTGGTCATCTTCGAATCGACCCAGACCGCAGAGCACATCGACGCCTTCTTCGCTGCACGGAACATCGCGGCGGACCGACTTTCGCCTCTCGGTGAGATTCCGAACGGCTTCGTCGTAGCGACTGACCCCGGTTTCCCGTCGCTGGAGTTGGCGACGGACCTCGCCGATGAGCCTGAACTGAAACTCGCTGCTCCCAACTGGAAGAGGTACTACGAAACCAGGTAGTAGATCGGTCTGAGTTGGGCCGGGATCTCTTTGATGGCTTCAACCTCCTTCTCCGCTCGCCTTGTCGTGGCCCTGCTTCTGGCTACGTTGTTCGCTGCAGGTGAGGCGCGACCACAGTCGCCCGGCATCGTTTTGTCGACCAGCCAGGTGAGCCTTGTGGAGGATGATGAACCCTCCGAGGCCTACACCGTCGCGCTGGCTACGGAGCCGACGGCCGAAGTAACAGTGACCATTACAGGCGACGAAAACACTGACTTGTTTCTCTTTACACTCCAGCTAACGTTCACGACATCAAACTGGAGGGAACCCCAGCCCGTGGAGTTGGTCGCAGGCTATGACCCGGACGGGGTGGACGATGTCGTGACGCTCACGCACACTGCGTCGGGCGGCGACTATGTTGGTCTCACGGCCGACCTGAAGGTGGTTGTCATTGACATTCATGAGGCTGGCTTGCTGCTGCCATCGGTCGATCAACTGAACCTGCTAGAGGGCGGCTCGGTGAGCTACACGGTTGCGCTGAGCACGGAGCCGACGGCTGATGTGACAGTGACCATCGGCGGCGCTCAGGCGGCAGGCCTGACGCTCGCCCCCAGCAGTATCCTTACTTTCATGACCTCCGACCCGTTTACGCCGCAGACTGTTACGGTTAGTGCCAACCAGAACGCCGACGTAGGTGACTACTCAGCTACGCTCACCCACACGGCAGCCGGTGGAGACTACAGCAGTAGCGGTCTTGCGCCGAACCTGCTCGTGGTGGCTGTCACAGACGACGACACGCCCGGGATCTTCATCGATCAAAACCACGTCGCAGTCGATGAAGGGGGATCGAGTTCGTACACGGTCGTGCTGGCAAAGGAGCCATCGACTGAGGTAGCACTGGCGCTCGCGGTAGACGGGTCCTCCCCGAACAGCAGTGTGACTCTGTTGCCGTCCAGCCTGACTTTCACGACCTCAAACTGGGACCAGCCGAAGCATGTGGAGCTGGTGGCGGCACGAGACCTGGACGACGACGGAGTGGACCAATCGTTGACGATCACGCACACCGCGTCGGGCGGCGACTACGGAATGGAGTCGAAGAACCTTCGAGTGACCGTCGTTGACCCCGATGTTCAGGGCCTGAACCTGTCATCCACCGACCTGTCCTTGGAAGAGGGGGCCAGCGCGAGCTACTCCCTGTCGCTGGCCACTAGGCCGACTGCGACCGTTACGGTGGGGATTTCTGGCATTCCAGGGTCCCAGGTCCGAATCGTCCCGCCCAGTCTCACGTTCACGGCGTCGACCTGGGACGACTTGCAGACCGTCACTGTAACGGCTGTACATGACGACGACGCTGCAGATGGACTCCTTGAACTCAGGCACACCGCCTCCGGCGGCGATTACACGGGCCTGACGGCCAAACTAGAGGTCTATATTGCCGACGATGAGGTTCGAGACCTCGTTCTGTCGAGTAGCTCTCTGAGCATCGCAGAGAGCGACAGTGAGACGTACACGGTGGGGCTGACGGCCCAGCCGACAGACCCCGTGTCAGTAACGATCAGTGGCTTCTCGGGGACAGACCTTGAGCTCGGAGAAACCGTCCTCACGTTCTCGGCAGCCAACTGGGACTTTCCCCAAAGCGTGACTGTGACCGCAGTCCCGGATGACGACGCCGAGGACGACTTCGAGGTGCTCGAACACACGGTCTCCGGTGGCCGCTGGAATTCTGTCCTGCCTTGGTTTATCGACGTCACGATCGTGGACGACGACCTGCCGAAGCCGGTCTTGTCCGTTCTTTCTCTTTCCGTCGACGAAGGCAGGCAGGCGTCGTACTCAGTGACGTTGGACAGGCAACCCGGAGCCATGGTCACGGTGGCGATCAACGGATACGGGGACGGTGGCCCAGTAGACGCCGTTCTTCCGCACACTCTCAGCTTTTCTCCGGCCGACTGGGAGGTTCCGCAGACCGTGACTGTTCTTTCAAAGAGGGATCCGGACTCATCGGACGGTTCCGCGACACTTACCCATACCGCCAGCGGAGGCGGCCGGGGTCAGGTAGACCTTCCCGTCATCGTCAGGGATACGATAGACGGCATTGTGCTGTCGCCTCCTTCGCTAGATGTGGCCTCGAGCCGACAGGCGGCGTACACTGTGAGGCTAGCTCTCCGCCCGACAGACACCGTGACAGTCGCCATCAGCGGGTTTGCTGGAACAGGCATCACGCTGGACCCACCTAGCCTTACCTTCACGACGTTGAACTGGAGTGAACCGAGAACGGTAACGGTCTCGGCAGCTCCGGGTAGGACCGATCAGCGAAGCAAACCCGTAGTGCTAAAGCACACCGCCTCCGGCGGCGACTACGACTCCGCGAGCACCGCCTTGAGTGTTCAAGTGCTGCCGGACCCTTCCGCCCCCGTGCTGAACCTGTACCCAGGCGAAGATTCCCTCACGGTCACTTGGCGGCCGGTCGACCTTCGGAGCCTGAGTGCTTATGAGGTGAGGTACGCTCCTAGTAATAGAGCATCTGACGACCCGGTAAGCGATGAGAACTGGACCTTCCTGAGCGAGATCCCGCTCACTGACGCGCCGCACGTTGTCCTCAACGGACTTTCCCTGGAGCTTCACGATGTGCAGGTGCGGGGCGTGGGCGGGGAAGGCCCAGGACCGTGGTCGGCAGTCTCCGCTGGCACTCCGGCGCTGGACCCGCCAGGTTGGGACGGGCCCCTTAAGGGATCTCTTGCGCTGTCACCAGATGCGCCCATCGGTGCCAACCTGTCCTGTCTCGACTCGACGGACAGGGATCTGTTCCGTCTGGTCCTGGCGGAGTGGAGCAGCTTCCTGATCACCACTGGAGGTACTCTAGACACGGCCGCACGGTTTAGTGAAGCGCCTCCCACCCTGCTGGGAGCGGATCCCGCTGGTTTGCATGCCGGCCTCGGGATCCGGGACGACAACGGAGTCGACTTTAATCTTGAGGTCGCCGGCCGTCTTCCGCCCGGTACCTACTATCTGGAGGTAAGTAGAGAGAGCGGGGCGGGCGACGGTCAGTGCGGGACCTACACCGTTCTCCTGCGGTTCCTGCGCGACACTCAAGGCCTAGGCGATGCCCGGCCCATGCAGGGGGTGATGCCCGGCCGACTCGCTCGGTCGGCTTGGGGCCTTAGTGAGCGTCCAGGAGACGAGGACTACTATCAGTTTACGCTCGACGATGCCTCAGATGTCGTCATTTACTCCGGTCCTTTGACCCCTGGGACAGCAGACACCGTTGGTGAACTTCTGGACGGCGATGGAAACTCGATCGACGTGAACGACGACGGGTTTGTTCCCGCGGCTGTCCGTGCTTTTGTCATCAGACGGTACCTGACAGCGGGCACCTACTTCGTTCGGGTCCGGGTGAAGGGCCATGAGGATCCCATACCCTACTCACTCCATGTAGAGCCTGCCGGCGAGGCGGGTTCCACCCGGGCCTCCGCGACAGAACTCAACCTCCAAGTACTCGAATTGAGGGGCGATCGCCTGGGGCTTGCCGAGAGCGGTTCTCTGGCTACTGGACGACTGAGCTCCGCCGACGAAGACCATTTCTTCCGCTTTCTTCTGCGGGAAGCGACACCCGTGTTCATTCGAGGAGTCAGCAGCCGTGGGGCAGAGATCACGGGAAGGCTGCTGGACGAGCAGGGAGGGGTCCTGCCGCTGGCGGCGAGCCATGACTACTATAGATCGGATGACGAGACGTTCGGTTTTGCGCTGCTCGGCGAGCTGCCCGCGGGGACGTACCATCTTCGGGTCAGCCTTCGTCAAGCCAGCTCTTCTCGGGTCGGGGCCGGCTACTATCTCATGGTGACGGATCACCTCAACGCGCGCCAATTCAACGAGGCTGAGTGCAGTCAGGCGTTGTCGCCCTTTGCCGATCCCCTGTGGCCGTGTCAGTGGAACCTGAAGAATCAGGGAACAGTAAGGCCCGCAGAGAACCTGCCGTTCGGGAGCGTTGGCGAGGATGTCCGGGTGGAAGAGGTCTGGGCCGGCGGTGAGCTGGGCGCCGGTGTTCTAGTTGCCGTGAACGACAGTGGGTGCCGCGAAGAGCATCCGGACTTGACGGCCAATGTCAACAGGCGCCTGAGCCGGAACTACTACCCAGATGAACTAGCCGGTGTTTTCAACCCCTATAGTACCCACGGTGTTGCCGTCGCCAGCATCATAGCCGCCCGGGACAACGAAATCGGACTTCGAGGGGTGGCCCCGAGGGCGTCGATCGCGTGCCGGAACACTCTATACGACCTTGACGGGGCGGACGATCTTCATGCTGATGCCTTGGTTGCTGACAAGGAGTTTGTGGCCGTCTCGAACAATAGCTGGGGCAAGGCGAGTCCCGGCGTGTCGGTGCGATCCGCCAGCTTCAACGCCGCGATCGAGACCGGAATATCGGAAGGATACGGTGGGGAGGGAGTGGTGTACGTGTTCGCGGCTGGTAACTTCGCTTCGGAGTACGATCGGGACGCAAACCACGGTGCTCTTTCGAATCACTATGGAGTGATGGCGGTCGGAGCGGTGAATGATTATGGCACCAGATCCCACTATTCGGAGAAGGGGGCTAACCTCTGGATCTCGGCTCCGAGCAGTGACGGTGGTGAGCGACCCGGGATTCCATCAGCCGCTAACTTCGGCTACAGATCATTCGGCGGGACTTCGGGGGCAGCACCGACGGTTTCGGGTGTTGCGGCTCTCGTTCGGGGGGCGAGGGCCGACCTTTCGTGGCGGGACGTGAAGCTCATCTTGGCCGGGTCGGCGCGCAAGAACGATCCGGATAGTGGAAGCTGGCTGGTTGGCGCCCCCAGGTACGACGCGAAGGGGGCCTATCACTTCAGTCACGAATACGGTTTCGGGGTCGTGGACGCCGCTGGAGCTGTAGAGCTCGCGCGCCGCTGGAGGAAGCTGCCGCCGTTTGTGGAAGCCGGCCCCTTTCCGGCCATAAGCAGCAGTCTTCCGATAGGACCTGTGGGCACTACCGTGTTGAGCACGGTCGTTGTCGACGAGAGTCTCAGCTTCATCGAGCACCTAGAGGTAGTCGTTCACGTCGCGACTCGACGGTTCAGGGACCTACGGCTCGAGTTGGTCTCGCCGGCGGGTACTGTGTCGATTCTCTCGCCCGAAAGCTCATCTGGCCTCGCGCAGAGAGTTGACTTCCCTGTGCAGTTCGGCACGGTCCGTTGTCTCGGCGAGAGCCTTAGGGGCGCGTGGACCCTTCGAGTCTCGCGTCACGGCAGCGGAAGTACGGAGGCGCTCCTAAAGGCTTGGTCCCTTAGGGCCTACGGCCACGGAGCGGGACCGCAGCAGTTAGGCCCGCCCACGCTGAAGGAGGGGCGGAACGCGTTGGTGGTGACTTGGTCGGCCCCTTCAGGAGGTGGGGGGAGTGAAGCCGTGACCGCCTACGACGTTCGGTGGCGGCTTGCCGGTGCCGGGTGGACGAAGGCGGACAACGTCTGGTCCTCTGGGCCCCTCAGTTACACCCTGACCGGCCTTCTTGAGGACTCGCTGTACGAGGTTCAAGTCCGCGCAGTAAGTGCCCTTGGGCCCGGAAGTTGGTCACCCTCGGCGTTCAGTACGACCCTTCCCCTGGAGGCCGCTACGCCGATGATAGAGCTTTCGCCCTCTTCGGCGCGTGTAAGCGAAGCAGGCCCGAGCGTGCTTGTGACCGCACGATTGCTTCGTGAGCCGTCCGGCCCGGTTACAGTGGACATCACGGGACACCACGGAACTGACCTCGCCTTGGACCGTGAGCGGTTAGAGTTTTTGACATCTAACTGGGCGGATTGGCAGACTATCTATATTAGTGCGGGCCACGACGAGGATGCGGAAGACGATGCTGCGGTGCTCTTCTTCTCTCCGTCGGGAGGGGGGTACCACTCTCAGGCAACTGCTACCCTAGACGTGGTCGTCGTCGACGACGACGTGCTGGATCTCGTTTTTTCGCCGGTTGCTCTATCGGTGGACGAAGGCCGAGAGGCAGACTACGCAGTCAGGCTGACTGCCGCACCTCTAACAGACCTGGAGATTGTAGTCTCGGGCCACGAGGACACCGATCTGATCCTTGATCCGACAGTGCTTAGTTTCCCGCGGGCGACCTGGCAAGACTCACAGACAATTCGCGTACAGGCGAGTCATGACCCGGACGGACGGTCTGACACTGTGTTGCTCGCCCATACCGACACGCGCGGAGCCCTCGACAGGACCCTTACGGTCACCGTTCAGGATGATGAGAATAGGCTGTCCGGCGCGCCACTGGTTGAGGCCGGTGACAAAACACTCACTGTGTCTTGGGCCGATTCAGCCGATGGAACATACGATCTTCGCTTCATCCCAACCTCTGATGATGACTCCGTAGATGCGCACTGGAAGATCCTCGCCAGAGTATGGGACAGAAAGCCCTCCTTCTCACTGTGGGACCGCCCGCTACGTTTACTGGGACCTTCAGACCTGCCATACACCCATCTGCGTGGTCTGATGAACGGTCAAGGCTACAAGATTCAGGTGCGACCTGAGGGCGGTGTATGGTCTTCAGCGACCGTCGCTACGCCTGAAGAGAAATCGGCGGCACCCTTTGCTGAAAGGTCCATTCTTCCCTCCCCTGACACTCCGTTCCTGACTCGTTTGGAAGGGTCTGCTGTCTGGAGACTAAACGTAATCGAAGAGCACGCTCTGGTTATGTTCGCAGCAGCTCAGGATAGTATTCCCATCATCGAGATAACGGGGGCCTCGGATACAGGCTTTCCCGGCGTTCGGTCCAGAACCGAGCCGTTCTCTCAGGACCTGATCTTCGCGAATTGGGTAGGCGTGGGCGCTGATCTGCCCGTTGGAACCTACGAAGTGCGGGTGACCAGTCAGAATCCGGATCCGGACGAACTGGCCCTGCTCTGGAGAAAAGTCGACAACAAGGGTGACTCGGCCAAGACTGCTAACGTCCTGGCGGTCAACCAGGTCGTGTGGTCCTTCCTGGAAGGGCCAGACGATAGAAAATGGTTCCGGCTCAGCGTGGAGGACGAGTTTGCCCATGTGATGATCCGCGCCGGAACCGAGAGTCAGCCGTACGCGGATCTATCTCTTGAGTTGCGCTCTAGCGATGGACGGCAGTTAGCGGTCAATCGTGACGGCCTGCTCCCGAGTGGAGTTTACGATGATCGGCTGTCCTCGGCGCCGTTGATCATGCGCACCGTCTATCGAGGTGAGTACCTTATCGCCGTGACGGGATCGGCTGCGGGGATCTGGTCGCTTCGAGTGGACTCAATTCGGTGGCAGGGACATTCGCCTCGATCTGCAGCCCCCTTGCGGCTCAACGAGACGGTGGCAGGCCGTCTTGGAGGCCCAAATTTCTTCAAATTGGAGCTGGCAGAAGCGCTGCAGGTGCGGGTGCGCGCGGTGAGCATGGCGGCCTTAACTTTGGAGTTTCAGCCAACGGACCCCGGGGCGACGCCTGCCGATATGTCAACGCGGGCCTTCCGAACCCCTAAAGGGGGGCACGGCATTACCTTGTCCGGAAGGCTTCGAGCCGGAACCTGGTATCTGAGGGTCGCAACGTCGGATCCGGGCGGGTACTACGCCCTTCGGGCGCTGCGGGATGGTGAAACTCCGAGGCTAAGGGAGTTCTGTGAGTTGCTGGCGTCGGTCCTCGGGGGCGAAGGATCGACTGGTGAGGAGTTCTCTGCCTGCCAGGCTCATCTGGTCGACATTTCGTCGGCGCTCTCAGGCCTGAGTATGCGAACTGACATTCGGGCGCAGGACGTGTGGGATACGGGCAACATGGGTTTGGGTATTCGTGTTGCTGTCGTCGACGATGGCCTCGACGAAGATCACGTAGACTTGACGGAGAACGTGGACTCTAGCCGTGGTTGGAACTATAGCGACGAGTTTCCAAGCCTTTTTAATCCATTCGGGCACGTAAGAGACCGTAGAGGCGATCAGGGCACCTTGGCGGCCGGTCTGATTGCGGCGAGGGGCAATGGCGTTGGAGTCCTGGGCGTGGCTCCTAGAGCTACGATCCACGGGTTCAACCTCGTGACGAACTTCACTGATGCGAACTTGGCGGACGCCTTGTCACGGCACTCTGAAGACACAGCCGTTTCGAACAACGGTTGGCCCTTGGCCGGCCCCAATGTTGTGGAGGCGCCGGAGACCTTTGACGTATCTATCGAGACCGGTCTAAAGGCGGGGTTTGGCGGCAGAGGCCTAAGTTATGTTCTTGCCGCAGGTGATCACCCATTTCAGCATCACGAGTTCTTCAGTGATCTTTCCGATCCTAGGATCAGTGTCAACGCGAATCATGACGAGCACCTCAGTCACCATGGCGTGATCACGGCTTGCTCCGTGCCTGCCGAGCTCAGAAGGTCGCAGATTCATGGTCTAAGCAGGTGGGGCGCGAATCTATGGGTTTGTGCGCCGACAGGAGTTTCCTTGACGCCGATCGGCCATGATGTGGTGCGGTTTCTTAGGGGGGTCGCGTTCTATGAAGGGGCCGATCTCCCGGTGCTTTCTACGCTTGACGAAGGACGATATGGATTCGTCGGCGGTTCTCGCGCGGGGTCGGCAGTGGTTTCGGGAACGGTAGCGCTTCTGCGCGCGGCGCGTCCGGAGCTTACGTGGAGGGATGTCAAGTTGATCCTGGCCGAGTCGGCGGTTGGCTATGACACAAGAGACGGCGACTGGGAGGAGGGCGCAGCCACCTACAACGGGGCCGGGAGGGAGAACTATCAGTTCAGTCACCGGTACGGTCATGGTGTTGTGGACGCTGAGGGAGCCGTCAACTTGGCGGCGGTATGGGAGCCGCTGCCCAGTTGGTACGCGAGCGCGGCGGAACTTGACGGGGATGAGCGGTCGGCCGTGGCGATTCCTGACGGGCGCGAGTCAGAAGCCGGCGAGACGGTCGAGAGCGTCGTACGCGTAGCAGGTGAGGTCGAGTTTGTCGAGTTCGTGGAGGTCACGGTGGCACTCGGCCACACGGAGGGCGGGGCAGAGGCGGTGCTTAGCGACCTTACGGTGGAACTGGTAAGCCCGAGCGGCGCGGTCTCGCTCTTGAACGCTTGGGGCGGTGCGGTGCGCCGCATTCCGCGTGAGTTTCGTTTCGGTTCTGCACGGCATCTGGGCGAAGACCCGCGGGGCGACTGGGCTTTGCGAGTAACAGATCACGTCCGAGGAAACGGTGCGGTTCTCGAGGGGTGGAGTTTACGAGTGTTTGGGCACAGGCGCACGCCTGCACGTCTGGGCGTGCCTCAGGTTTCCCGGCGGCCTGGGCTGCTGAGGGTACGGTGGCTCCCGTGGGTCGGGACAGCGTCGGGCGGAGCGGTGAACGGGTACGACGTTCGTTTCCGGCCAATCACGACGGGCCGGAGTGGGGAGCACGCTTGGCGGGTGATTGAGGATGCGGCGGCTCTAGACGGGCAAACGTGCGATCTGAAGGCTGGTTTGATTGTCGGCAAGAGATACGAGGTGCAAGTACGGGCAGTGAACGGGTCGGGCCCGGGGCCGTGGTCTGATTCAGGAACCGGAGGCCCTTTTGAGGGCTCGGATCATGGAACCGAACCGTCGAGGCTACGGCTGATTGCCGATAAGGCGGTATGGGTGAGAGAGGGAGCCGCTCTGGAATGGAGAGTGCGGCTAGAGGACGAACCATCATCGTCCGTGGTTCTGGAGATTCATGGGCACGATAGCTCGCCACTGACGGTTCGTCCTGAGCGCCTTGAATTTCTTCCGCAACGCTGGCGCGGGTCGCGGTCTGTAGTGCTCTCGGCGCAAAGCGATGCCGATAGCGCGCATGAGTTGGTCTCACTGAGAATCACCGCGGTGGGAGGCGGCGAGTTGGACGGCCGATCTGCGGAGGTGAAAGTCCTCGTCGCGGATGACCAGCCCGTAGTCGACCTAAAGGCCTTTGCTGGCGACACTGCTGCGACTGTTACGTGGCAAGTCCCCGAACTACCTAAGCACGGTTCGGTTTCATACGATCTGAGTCACCGTCAGGGTGGAGGTGCTTGGCGGACTCGCCGGATCCCGGCGATGAGCACCGTGGAGAGAGTGCAGCTCTGGGAATTGGTAAACGGTCGCCGTTACGACGTGGCGGTGCGGCGAGTCACCTCTTGGGAAGGATACCAGATCTCTGACAGCGGGTTTTCCTCAGTTGCGGTTACGCCGGCAGATCCTGTAGCTGGAGGTCCGCCTAACGTCCTCCCTTCTGATGGAACACCGATCGGAAGCTATCGGGCCGGGGGATCAGACGTTGACCGATGGGTGATTAGATCGCCCGACGCCGGTGCAATGCGGATTTACAGTACTGGCGACTTGGTGGCCGCCGCGTCGCTTGGGTCAAGTGCTGGTGGGCGAACATCGCTGGGGGCCTCTCCCTCGCACCGGAGCCCGGGGATGTTTCACGATCTCGTACGGGCGAGGGCAGGTGAAGCCTATATTCTGGAAACCGAGGAAGAGCTCTTTGAACCCAGCAACGCCGATTTTCGCGGACGGCACACGGTTTTCGCCGAGTTCTTGCGAGACGCCCATACGATGGCGAGTGCCCGGATAATCGGCGTTGGCCAGACGGCTTGGGGCAAGTTGTCAGCGGCGGGCGAGGCGACCTACTTCCGGTTCAAATTGGCGGCGCCCGCAAGCGTGATTGTGCGATCTGGCCCTATTGGCAGCTCACACGGTGCCGTTGTCGGAGAGTTGTTGGGTGCCGGCGGAGAAGTTCTGGCGAAGAACGATTGGGGATGGGACCTTGCGAGCCCGCATCAGTTTGTTTTGATGAGGGCGTTGGATGCCGGAACCTACTTTGTGAAGGTGTTCGGAGGCGCAGGGGCCGCGTACTCGGTTGACGTGCAGAAGATTGCGGAAGGCAGTGTCGACATCCAGGATCCCCACCCCTTGGCGTTGGGCACTTCGGCGGAACACGGCGGGGGGATAGCGGACCGGAGGGCCCTTGACGGTTTCTACGCTGGGCGACTTGCCGCGCCGACCGAGGCGCACGTTTTTCGCATCGCTCTTGGTCGGCGGACGCACGTGATGGGGCGCGTTCAAAGCGGAGAGTTTGCGCCTGAAGTGGTTCTTCTTGCGGAGGACGGCAGCGCTGTAGATGCGGACGTGGTCCGAAGCAAGACGTTCTCGATACCGGCTGAGGGGCTACAGGTTACTCACTTTTCCGGTTTGGTGGATCCGGGAAGGTATGTACTGCAGGTGGGAACACAGGGGCGAGGCAAGGGCCACTACGCGATGCGAGTGGTAGAGGATCTCGCGCTCGCGGAGCTTGTGAGGGCTTGCGGCCCGAAGGAGCATCCGCGGGCGGTCTCGGAGTGCCAGTGGCACCTTGAGCGGTTGGAGGCTGAGAGAGTGTGGGCGGCGGGTAACGAGGGGGACGGGATTCTGGTGTCGGTGGTGGACGACGGGCTGGAGGAGGACCACCCGGCTCTCGCAGGGACCGTGGCGGCGGATCTCGGGCATAACCTCTTTTCTGGGGCCGTCGAGAGTGTGTTCTCGCCGCGGTCAGGTCGGGGCACCGGTATGGCGGGTCTGATAGCAGCGGGGAAGGCGAATCCATTTGGACGGGGCGTCGCGCCACGGGCCAAGGTAGCCGGATACAACCTCTTGGCTGGCAGGTGGGCGGGGGGCGGCGTGACGGATTCGCGCCGGGTGGAGTCGCTTACGCGCAACATGGCGTTGACTGCCGCTTCCCACAACAGCGAACCAATCGCTGGTGGCGCTGCTGTAGCGAGAGCCTTGGAGACCGGTGCGACGATGGGCTACGGCGGAAGGGGTGTCGTGTACGTGGCGGCGGCGACGGGCGACTCAGTGTACCGGGACCGCAAACGTTATCGGGAACTTGCGGCAGAGCATGAGGTCGTGAACGTTTGCGGAGTCGATAGTAGAGGGAGAAGGGCTCGGGACTCGGCAGAGGGTGCAGATCTTTGGGTTTGCGGCTACACGCGCGGGATTGTCGTGCCAGAGAACTTTTTCCGGCACGCTAGGGTCGACGGCACTTCCGCTGCAGCGGCAGTCGTCTCGGGTGTGGTGGCACTGATTCGGAGCGAGAGGCCGAGCCTAGGCTGGAGAGATGTGAGGGAGATTCTCGCAGCGTCTGCAACGGCAGATGGCCTTCCAAGCGCGGGCTGGCTGCCCGGGGCGGCTAAGTACGGTGCCGAGGGGAGTTACCGCTTTCATCACGAGTATGGTTTCGGAGTAGTAGACGCCGCGGCCGCGGTAGAGTTGGCCGAGCACTGGGGCCCCCTTCCGCCTTTGGTGGTTATAACGTCGTCGAAGAGCGCGTCGAACATCATTGTTCCCGATTTTACGCATGTGCCAGGAGTTGTCGCCAGTACGGTGAACGTCGGCGACGGGGTGGACTTCATCGAGCATGTGGAGCTGCTTCTTGATGTCGATAGCGATGATCTTCACGAACTTGGATTTCAATTGGTGAGTCCGGCCGGTCGAGTGTCTTCGTTGTTGTCCCCGGTCGAACGCAGGTCAACGGAGGCGGTCGCCGTGTTCCCGTCGAACCTTAGGTTTGCTTCGGCTAGGCACTTGGGCGAGAGGGCTAAGGGGACATGGGTTCTGCGCGTGACCGACGGGGTTTTCACGAGCGGGGTCAAGCCGGCGACCCTGAAGTCTTGGCAGTTGCGGATTTCGGGTCGTTCAAGTGATGTCGTTGGGGCCAGGGGAACGCTTGTTCCTTCTAGGTCGACTTTGAGCGTGGGGGAGGGGGACAGTGCCGACTTCAGCGTTAGGCTCTCGAAGAGGCCGACCGGGCCCGTGACCGTTGCGGTGGCTGGGTGGGAAGGGACGGACTTGGCTGTGCAGCCCACCGAGTTCACCTTATCAGCGTGGGAATGGAATCGACCACAGAAGGTGACGGTGTCGGCCAGTACGGACCCAGACGGCGTGGATGACTTGGAGACCCTCGTCCTGACGGGCACGGGCTCAGGTTTCGGTCCGGCGACGGCGGAGGTGGTCGTGAGCATCCGCGACAACACCGTCGGGAAGCTGGTGCCGTCTTTGGAGTTTTTGCCAGTGGAGGAGGGTGACTTTTCCAGCTTTACCGTGGCTCTATCTCACGTGCCGTCGGTTCCGGTGACCGTTACAGGCACGGGTTGGGCGGGGACGACCTTGACTGTGCGGCCAGCGACGTTTACGTTCCAGCCTGGGGGCGGTTATCAGCCGGCGACCGTGACAGTCTGGGCCTCCAAGGACACCGACCACTTCGATGAAGAGGAGACGCTAGCTTTTACAGCTTCAGGAGGTGCGTTTGAGAGCGCGGCGGCGAGCGTGACGGTGCGAGTCAGGGATACATCGACCGTGGATCCTCCGCCACCCCCGGACGACATCCGTGTCCGGTTTGGGCGGCCGCGGTATAGCCTTGCCGAAGGCGAGACGGTGACAGTGGAGGTGCTTCTGAGCCGGGGCCCGCCAACGTCCGTCGGTGTGGGACTGGTGAAGGCGCACTACGGCGGCGCTACGGAGATGGACTACACGGGTTTGCCGCCGAGCGTTGTGTTCGAGCCGGGCGAGGTGGTGCAGAGGTTCGAGCTCTCTGCGACGGACGATTCTGAGGACGACGACGGGGAGGCCGTTGTTCTGCGTTTCGGTGACCTGCCCGCCGGGGTGGTCGGTAACGGCCAGACCATCCTGGCGATTCAGGACAACGATGGTGGTGACGGCGGCGGTGGTGGTGACGGCGGCGGTGGTGGTGACGGCGGCGGTGGTGGTGACGGCGGCGATGGTGGTGACGGCGGCGGTGGTGGTGACGGCGGCGGTGGTGGTGACGGCGGCGGTGGTGGTGACGGCGGCGGTGGTGGTGACGGCGGCGATGGTGGTGACGGCGGCGGTGGTGGTGACGGCGGCGGTGGTGGTGACGGCGGCGGTGGTGGTGACGGCGGCGATGGTGGTGACGGCGGCGGTGGTGGTGACGGCGGCGGTGGTGACGACGATGGCGGCTTTTCCGTGGCGGGAGCGACTTGCAAGCGAAACCTGTGTAGCGCGGTCAGCGGGCAGACGCTGCGTTTCGACGGTGGACACCCGGGTGCGTTCCGCTCGTGGTTCTGGGATTTCGGCGACGGAGCGACCTCAACGTCGGCCGCGCCCGAGCATTCGTGGGCGTCGCCGGGTTTCTACGAGGTGGTGCTTCGGAAGAGCGATCGCACGAGGACCTGGACGTCGTCCCGCACCTTCCTGGTGGAGGCGGCGGTTCCGGCGGGAACGTGCGAGAGTTCCGATTCCATCCGCTGCCTTCAGGATTCCCGCTACTCGGTAACGGTTGAGTGGTGGACTGTCGCCGGCGACAGTGGTGTCGGCAAGGTGGTCCCCGCCGGCACGAACGACTCGGGACTGTTCCGGTTCTTCAGCCAGAACAACTGGGAGGTGCTGGTGAAGGTCCTGGATGGTTGCGGGGTGAACGGTGCTGTCTGGGTCTTCGCGGCGTCAACGACGGATCTGGGCTACGAGATCAGCGTTGAGGACACGGTGAGTGGCCTGTCCGTGGACTACGTCAACGAGGCTGGCGTTCCGGCCTCGGCGGTCAACGACGTGACTGCGTTCCCGGACGCCTGCGAAGCGTCAGGTCGTTAGTTCTAGAGAAGAGTGTGGGTCGTGGGCGGGTATTGGTGCTAGCCAAGATACGGAGATAGCCATATCCGGCTTTGTCGGCTACAATCGTTAGCCCGTGCATGCTCCCGTCAACGCTTCATGGGGAGGGCGTCGATGATTCGCTCCGATGATGGCCCCAGACGGTTCGCGCTCGGCGGTCTGCCGACGGGCAAGGCCGGCGAACTCGTCGGTCTGCTGTTGCTCATGCTCGGCGCGCTCCTGCTGCTCAGTCTGCTGAGCTACCAGCCGAGCGATCCGAGCTTCATGCGCAGCGCCGAGGACTCGATGGAGACGGCCAATCTGATCGGACCGATGGGCGCCCACATCGCGGCCGCCGGATTCGGTTTCCTCGGATTCGCCGTGCTCGCCGTGCCGCTGGCCTTCCTCGGTCTGGGTTACCGGCTGGTTCGCGCACGCGCCGACGTTCCCTCCGTCCTGCAGGGTGCGGGGATCGTCGTCGCTCTGGTGGCCGCGCCGACACTGGCCGCTCTGACCGTCGGCGAAGTCGCCTTCCGGGGTGAGTCGCTGACGGCCGGGGGTTTCCTGGGGTCGACGATCGCCGGGGCGGTTGAAGGCCAGTTGGGCGCGCTCGGAACAGGAGTGATCGCCGTTTCAGGCCTCGTGTTCGGGCTCGCGCTGATGCTGCGGAGCAGCCTGGACGAATCGGTCGCCGCGGGTCTTCGCCGGCTCAAGGCGTTCCTTGTCCTGCTCAAGCCCCGGGTGCGGAAGAAGGTCAGGGCCAGGGCCCCGGAAGCGGCGTCGGGCCGCGGCAAGGCGAAGGCCGCGCCGCAGCCGGCGGATGACCCTCCGCTCGTGGATCTGCCGCTTCGCCGGACGGCGGTGAGGAAGGCAAGGACGGCAACCCCCGAACCGGAGGAGGCAAGGGCTGTACGGCCGGCAGCGGCCGGCGCGACGCCGGCGCCCGCCGTAGCCGCGAAGACGGCGGTAGCGGGCACGGAAAAGGTCGAACCGCCGGTCGAGAACACGGAATTGCCGCCGCTCGATCTGCTCTACACCGAAGAGGTCAACAGCGAGGTGGACGGAGACGGGTTGAGGGAACTCGGTGAACTCATCTGCACCCGCTGCGCCGAGTTCGGAGTCGAGGGCACGGTCGAGGGCATCAGCCCCGGTCCGGTCATCACCGTCTTCGAGTTCCAGCCGGCGCCGGGTGTGAAGGTCGCCCAGATCGTCAACCTCCAGGACGATCTGGCGCTCTCCCTGAAGGCCGAAGCGATCCGGATCGAACGCATGCCCGGCCGCTCGACGCTGGGCATCGAGGTGCCGAACAGGCACAGGACGATCATTCCCCTGGGCAGCCTTCTGGCCGACTCAACGTTCCGGGACGGCAAGTCTCCGCTCACCATGGCGCTCGGGCGCACTCTCCGTGGCGAGCCGTACTTCGCCGACCTGGCCAAGATGCCGCATCTGCTCGTAGCGGGGGCCACCGGCGCCGGCAAGAGCGTGGGCCTTCAGGGCATGCTGACCTCCATCCTGTACCGCTCCCGGAGCGACGAAGTCCAGTTCATCCTGATCGATCCGAAGCGGATCGAACTGGGCGTGTACGCGGACATCCCGCACCTGAAGACCGCCGTCGTGGTGGAGCCCAAGCAGGCCTCGAACGCCCTGCGATGGGCCGTGGCCGAGATGGAGCGCCGTTACCGTTTGCTGGCGGAGGTTCACGTCCGATCTATCGACTTCTACAACCGGGCCATCGCCGATCCGGAGGTGGCCAACCGCCTGCGCCTGCGGGACGAGGAGGCGGACGAGCCGGCCGAGCCTCGCGACCTCGAACCGCTCCCCTACTACGTGATCGTGATCGACGAACTGGCCGACCTGATGATGGTCGCCTCGTCGGAGGTCGAGACCTCGATCGCTCGCCTCGCACAGATGGCGCGGGCCGTCGGGATCCACCTGATCGTGGCGACCCAGCGCCCCTCGGTCGACGTCCTGACGGGCACGATCAAGGCGAACTTCCCGTGCCGGATCTCGTACGCCGCGGCGACCCGGCACGATTCGCGCACCATCCTCGACCAGGTCGGCGCCGAGAAGCTGCTCGGCAAGGGCGACATGCTGTTCATGCCGCCCGGGAGCGGTCGCATGCTCCGCCTCCATGGCGCTTTCGTGACGGAGCAGGAAACGGCGGCTCTGGTCCGTTGGCTCAAGCGGCAGGGCCAGCCCAACCTCGATCCGGCCGTGCTCGAGCCGCCGCCCGAGGACCGTTCGGCAAGCGCCGGGGAGAACGGCGGCGACGATGTTCTCTACGACGAGGCGGCTCGCCTGGTCGTCGCGGAGCGGATGGGATCGGCGAGCTTCCTCCAGCGTCGGATGAGAGTGGGCTTCTCTCGTGCCTCGCGCCTCGTCGACCTGATGGAACAGGACGGAATTCTGGGCCCCGCGCAGGGCAGTAAACCGCGGGAAGTCCTCGTGCCGCCCGACTACTTCGAAGAAGTCGACCAGTCGCAGATCGCGTTCCAGTAAGTTGAGCGGACGATGTCCGCGCACCCGAGCTTCGAGAGGATCGCTTTCTTCGGCACGCCGGAGTTCTCGGTGCCGTCGCTCGCCGCTCTGGACTCGGTCGGCCGGCGTCCGATCGTCGTTGTCAGCCAGCCGGCGCGGCGGGCGGGCCGGGGAAACCGGCTGGTCGAACCGCCGGTTGCCCGTTGGGCGCAGGCCCACGGCGTCGACCTGCTGCAGCCGACGACGGTGCGGAGCGACGAGTTTCTCGGTCGACTCGGCGCCATGGAGCTCGACATCGCGGTGGTCGCCGCCTACGGAAAGATCTTCCCCAGCGGCCTGCTCGAGCTGCCGTCCTGGGGCTGCCTGAACGTCCACGCATCCCTGCTGCCGGCCTGGCGCGGCGCCTCGCCGATCCAGGCCGCGATCGCCGCCGGCGAAACAGTCACGGGAGTGACCACGATGGTCATGGAGGCAGGCCTCGACACGGGGCCGATTCTCCTGCGCGAAGAGGTGGCGATCGGTCCGCTCGAGACAGCCGGCGAGTTGGCGCCACGGCTCGCAGCGGCCGGCGGCCGGCTTCTCGTCCATACCCTGGACGGCCTGGAAGCCGGCGATGTCGAACCCCGGCCGCAGTGCGAGGCGGCGGCGAGCTACGCGCCGATGCTGCGGCCCGAGGACGGCGTCGTGGATTGGGACCGGGAAGCCGGCGAGATCGTCTGCCGGGTGCGTGCCTATGAGCCGTGGCCGGGATCCCGCACGTCGCTGCGGGGCGAGGCGATACGGATCGCCGCGGCGCGACCCGTCGCCTCGTTTCCGGGTCCGGACCGGGGCAACGGTCGGGATCGGCCGGGCGCGTTCCTGGGGTGTCGAGAGGTAGAGGGCATCGGCCGGGCGGCGGTCGTGCGTTGCGGCGGTTCGTCGGCCCTGGCGCTTGATCGCGTCCAGCGGCCGGGCCGCCGTCCGGTCAGTGGCGTCGATCTGGCGAACGGCCTGCGTTTGACGGTCGGCGAACGCTTCGGGGCGCGGGCGTGACCCGTCGACGACCGATTCGGAACCTGGGTGCCGGTCCGAACTGGCGCCGCCGCCGGCCCGAGGCGCCCCTCACGGCCCACGCCAAGGTGAGGGAGTCGGCCGCCTTCGTTCTCGAGCGGACGCTCGAGTCCAGGGCGCCCGCTTCGACCTTCCTCGACGGTGCGCTCGAGCGCTGCGATCCAAGGGACCACGGTCTGTTGCGGGAAATCGTGCTGGGAACGCTGCGCTGGCTGCGCTTCATCGACCATGTGCTCGTGTCCGCCTCGGGAAGGCCGCTTTCCCGGATCCAGCGTGCGCTGCTGGCTCCGCTGAGGATCGCCGTGTACCAGCTCTTCTTCCTGGATCGCGTCCCCGCCCACGCGGCGGTCAACGAGGCGGTGGAGCAGGCGGCGGGCCGCACCCATGCGGGCGGCGCCAGCTTCGTCAACGGCGTGCTGCGGCGGATCGCCCGCTCGCCGCGCCGTGACGCCTGGCCGGTCGAAGCGGACGATCCGGCCGTCCGGCTCGGCATCCTGCACTCTCACCCGGATCTGCTGGTCGAGCGCTGGCTTCGCACGTATGGCGAGACCCGGACCATCGCCATCCTGACCGCGAACAACCGCCCGAAGCCGCTGCATCTGCTCGCGTTCCGCGATAGAGGCGGCCGTGCCTTGCTGGCGGAGCAGTTGATCGACGACGACGTGGGCGTCGAGCCATCGGTGCTGGCGCCGCACTGCCTCACGGTCCAGTGGGGCAACCCGCTGTTTTCGGAGGCCTACCGGCGTGGCGCCTTCTACGTGCAGGACGAGGCGAGTCAGTTGGCGGCGCTCGTGCCTCCGCCGGCGCCCCGTGAACGGGTGCTCGACATCGCCGCGGCCCCGGGCGGCAAGACGTTCGCGTTGCTCGCGGAGCAGCCGGATGCTCGGTGCGTGGCGAGCGACGTGTCGCTCGGGCGCCTGCAAACGATGCGCCTCAACGCCGCGCGTCTGGCCCTGGCGCCGTTGCTCTGCGCCGCGGACGGCGCCGCCCTTCCGTTTGGGGACCGCTTCGATCGGGTCGTCGTCGACCTGCCGTGCACCGGTACGGGCACTCTGCGCAAGCACCCCGAACTTAAGTGGCGGATCAGCGGGGCCGAGATCGAGCGGCTCGCTGAGCAGGCCCGCTCGCTGGTTGGCGGCGCGGCCGATTGCGTGCGGCCGGGCGGTTCGCTGGTCGTTCTCACCTGTTCGATCGAACCCGAGGAGAACGAGGACGTTGTCGCGGCGTTCCTGGGGTCACGGTCCGACTTCAGTCGGCGTGATCTGGGCGCCGACCTGCGGAGGCCCGCCGCCGATCACGTCGAGGCGCCCGGTCTGTGGCGGCTGCTTCCGGCGGAAGGTCACGACGGCTTCACGGTCCAGGCCCTCCGACGCACGGCCGGCTGAGAGGCCCTCCAGGCGGGCGCCGGCGCGCGTCGACGCCGCCCGCCGGGTCACAGACGGCCGGAAATATATGTAGACATTGACATTTCCGGCAGTTCTGCCGTAGATTGTCAGGGCTTCGTGAGGTTCACGAGCAAAACAGCCGAGCATACCCGAAGATGACATGGAGCACCAGAAGCCAGGCGGCGGAGATGCCTGCCGGGAACGCTGCGTCCACTTGGCTTCCGGTCCACCAGTAGCAACTTCGGAGTGGCTAAGGTAGCCCGTGATCCCAGGCGAGTCCTATCGGGGCTCGCCACCCGTAATCGAAACTTGGAGGAGTACGTTCCATGGCCGGAAAGGCAGACATCGTAGACGCCGTCGCCGAGGGCGCGGGTCTCAGCAAGAAGCAGGCGGCGGATGCCGTCCAGTCCCTGATTGACAGCATCTCGAGCCATCTGCAGAAGGGCGATCGCGTGCAGATTCCTGGCCTCGGGAGTTTCTCCGTGTCCCACCGCGCCGCTCGCGCCGGGCGCAACCCGAAGACGGGCGAGTCGCTCATGATCGCGGCCAGCAACGGCGTTCGGTTCAAGGTCAGCCGTCCGCTGAAGGACGCGCTCAACTAGGTGCGTGAGCCCGTGCGACCGCGGTCGCACGGGCATTAGCTAGTACTGTTGCGGCTCTGGCCACCTCTACCTCCCGGCGCTAGCGCACCAGGGGGTAGAGGCCTGCCAGCCGTGCCGGTTTGACGCCGGCGGCGAACAGCGACCAGATCAACCAGTTCGTCGCCACGGTGCGAACGACGCCTCGCTCGGCGAAGCGCCGGGATGAAGTGGTCGCGCGTTGCTCCACGACCGAGATCGGTCCCTGTCGACGAAGGCGACCGATGAAGTCGAGATCCTCGAGAATCGGCAGGTCGGAGAATCCGCCGCAGGCGAGGTAGGCGGCTGTCGTGGCGAACTGAGCCTGGTCGCCGAGCGGGGTATGCAGCCAGCGGGTTCGGATGTCGATCAGGACCCGGCCCCGCCGCAGCAGCGGCGGTGCAGCTTCGAAGTCGATCAGGAAGCCCCCGCCTGCCGCGCCGGAGTTCACCGCGCGTTCTACCCCGGCTCGCGCGGCCGGCGGCAGCCGCGTGTCGGCGTGGAGGAACAGCAGCACGTCGGCTCCGGCCCGGATTGCCCGGTCGGCGCCGGTTCGCAGTTGGGGTCCGCGCCCGGCGCGCGGCACGGTTTCGACCAGGGCGCCCGCGGCGGAGGCCAGTTCCGCGGTGCGATCCCGGCTGCCGCCGTCGACGACGATGAGATCGTCGCAGTGGGCCCGCGCCGCGGCGATGGCGGTCCGGACCCGCGCCGCTTCTTCGAGCACCGGCATGACGATCGCGAGGCGCATTCCGGGCTGTTAGGTTAGCGAGTCGCGATGAGCGCCGGGACTTTCAGCCACCTCGACCGCGGCGGGCGGGCTGCCATGGTCGACGTCTCCGCCAAGGAGGTGACGCGGCGTGTGGCCGAGGCGTCCTGCCGCGTTCTGCTGTCCGCACAGACGGTCGAGCGGCTGGAGAGTCTGCCCAAGGGCGACGCCGTGACCGTGGCCCGGATCGCTGGCGTTCAGGCCGCGAAGAGCACGGCGACCTGGGTTCCCCTGGCCCATCCTCTGCCGCTCGATCAGGTCGAGGTCGAGATCGAACCGGCGGAGGGCGGCGTCACGATCCGTAGCCGGGTCGTTGCGACGGCTCGCACGGGCGCCGAAATGGAGGCGCTGACCGCGTGCGCCGCGGCGGCTCTCGCCCTCTACGACATGGTCAAGGCGGTCGAACGCGGCGCGGTCATCACGGATCTCCGGCTCGAAGCGAAGAGCGGGGGCCTGCGCGGCGACTACCGCCGCGGCGCAGGCTCCTAGCCTGCGGACGATCATGCCGATCCCGTCCGGACTCGACCACCTGCTCGAGGACGCCGGACGCATCAAGGGCCGGCGCTATGCGTTGCTGTGCCACCAGGCCTCGCTCAGCCTGCGCGGCGTCCACGCTCATGTCGCGCTGGACGCGGTGCAGCCGGCGGTCACGCTCCTGGGACCCGAGCACGGCTTCTACGGTGTCGAACAGGACATGGTCGCGTCCGCGGACGAACCTGATCCGTGGACCGGCCGTCCGGTGGTCTCGCTGTACGGCGGTGAGGCCGGCAGCCTCCGACCCCATCCGGGCGTCTTCGAAGGCTGCGACCTGGTGGTGATCGACCTCCAGGACGTGGGCGCGCGCTACTACACGTTCGCGGCCACCGCGGTGTGGGCGGCCGAGGCGGCGCTTATGGCCGGCTGCGAGGTGTGGATCCTCGATCGCCCCAATCCGCTCGGCGGCCTGGAGGTGGAGGGCAACCTCCTCGACCTCGAATTCACCTCCTTTGTCGGCGCCTTCCGGATGCCGCAACGACACGGTCTGACGATGGGGGAGATCCTCCTTCTGGAGGGCCGCCGGCGCGGCTGGGACAGCGGCTCGCTGACGGTGTTCAAGGTCGAGGGCTGGCGCCGGCGCCAGGCGTGGGGGGAGGTCGGCTGGCCCTGGACGGCGCCCTCGCCCAACATGCCGACGCCGGAGACGGCGCATCTCTACCCGGGGCTGTGCCTGTTCGAGGCGACGACGATCTCGGAGGGGCGGGGAACCACGAGGCCGTTCCAGCTCCTGGGCGTCCCCGGCGCCGACGCGCCCGCGCTCGCCGGCCGATGCAGGGAGCGCCTGTCGGCCGCCGGGCTCGCCGGGATCTCCGTCGTGCCGGCGATGTTCAGACCCCAGTTCCAGAAGCACGCCGGCGCCGTCTGCGCCGGAGTCGAGCTGCGGCTCGAGGACGCCGGCCTGCTGCGGCCGGTGCGGCTGGGCTTCGAGTTGCTGCTGGCCTTTCGCGACGTTCTCGGGACCGACTTCGGCTGGCGCCGCGAGCCCTACGAGTTCGTCGCCGAGACGCCGGCGATCGATCTCCTGGCGGGCACGGATCGTTTCCGGACCGGTCTCGACGGCGAAGACGGGATCGAACGCTGGTATGCCTCCTGGGAGGAGGATCAGCGAGAGTTCCGGGCCGAGTGCGATTCGGTCTTGCTGTACTCCTGAAGCGCTGCAACAATCCGCTTCCGATGCAGCGGGTTCTGATTGCCGATTCGCTGGCGCCGGCAGGCGTCGAAGTTCTGCGCCAGAGCGCCGAGGTCGACGAACTGCGGGACGCGGACCGGCCGCGACTGGCCGAGTTGATCGCGGACTACGACGCCGTCATCGTGCGGAGCGGAACGCAGATCACGCGCGAGGTGCTGGAGGGCGGTGATCGCCTCAAGGTGGTGGGCCGCGCCGGCGTCGGCGTCGACAACATCGATATCGCCGCCGCGACCCAGCGCGGCGTGCTGGTCATCAACGCGCCGACGGCGAACTCGCTTTCAGCCACCGAGCACACCTTCGCCCTGCTGCTGGCACTGGCGCGCCGGATTCCGTCAGCCGACGCGTCGCTCAAGGCGGAGCGCTGGGAGCGCAAGAGCCACGTTGGCAGCGAGCTGCAAGGCAAGACGCTGGGCGTGATCGGCTTCGGTCAGATCGGCCAGCGGGTGGCCACCCGTGCCCGGGCCTTCGAGATGGAAACGCTCGCCTACGATCCGTTCCTCCAGGCGGAGGTGGCGCGCCGTCTCGATGTCGAGCCGGCGGCGCTGGACGACCTGCTCGCGCGGTCCGACTTCATCACCTTCCACACCCCGCTGACGGACCAGACGAGGAACATGCTCGACGACTCGCGCATCGCCCTGATGAAGGATGGCGCCGCGGTGATCAATGTGGGGCGCGGCGGTGTGGTCGACGCCGAGGCCCTGCTCGCCGCGCTCGAGTCCGGCAAGCTCTCGGGCGCGGGTCTGGACGTGTTTCCGGTGGAGCCGCCAACGGACTACCGGCTCGCGGCTCACCCGAAGGTGGTCGCCACGCCGCACATCGGCGCCCAGACGACCGAGGCGCAGGAGCGAATCGCCACGGAAACCGCCCGCATGGTGCTTGCGGCGCTCGGCGGGTCGCTCGCGGTGTCCGCGGTGAATCTGCCGTTCCGGTCTTCCGGCTCTCGCGGAGCACCCTTCCTGCGGTTGGGCGAACAGCTCGGCCGGCTGGCCGCGCTCGCACTCGGCGGCAGCCTGCGGCGGGTCCAGGTCGATCTCTGGGGCATCGACAGCGAACTGCGGAAGTCGGTCGCCGTGGCGGCGCTGAAGGGCGCCCTGATCCCGTCCTGCGGCGAGGGCGTGAACTACGTCAATGCCGAGCGGATGGCCGCCGACCGCCGCGTCGAACTCGTGCAGGCCACCCACAGCGACCGGGCCGCCTACGCCCACCTGGTGCGGGTGCGGGCGGTCGGCGCCGAACCGGCGGCCGGAGCGTGGATCGAGGACGGCGTGGCCGAGGTTTCGGGCACGACCTATCGCCACGGCGAGATCCACGGCGACCTGCGAGTCGTCTCCTTCGGCGGGTTCCAGATGGAGTTCAAGCCGCGAGGTCTGCTCCTCGTCGTCCGCAACCGGGACGTGCCCGGCTTCGTCGGCCGCCTCGGCACGCTTCTCGGCGACGACGGGATCAACATCGCCGACATCCACCTGGCGCGCGAGCCCGGGGGGCACGCGCTGGCCGTCCTGCGGCTCGATCAGCCGCCGGACGACGACTGTCTGGCGGCGCTCCTGGCCCTGGACGAGTCGATCTCGGTCGACCTGTTTGATCTCTCCTGACGAGGCCGGTTCGGGCCGCGTCAGCCCATGAGAAACGCGGCGATGCCGGCGTCCTTGAGGCGTTGCAGCACGTCGTCGGCTGCCTGCCGGCGTTTGCGCTCGATCCGGACGCGGTGCACTCCTCCTCCTCTGGTGATCTTCACGTTGTCGAGGTCCAGTTCGCGGCGGAGGCGCCGGGCCAGCGCCACGGCGCTGCTGCGCTCCCGGAAGGCGCCGGCCTGGATGGTGAATCCGCTCCGGCGGTTCGTGTCCGCCCTGGTTTCGCGCCCGCCGCGAGCCGGGTAGGAGATCGGCAGTCGCCGTTTCTTCGGCGGGAGCCGCACGACCTTGATGCGGACGTTCGCCAGTCCCTGGCCGAACATCTCGAGCCGTCTGGCGGCGCCCACGGAGAGATCGATGATCCGGCCCTTGATGAAGGGGCCGCGGTCGTTGATCGGGACCCTGAGCTTCTTGCCGTTGTCGCGGTTCTTCACCTGGACCACCGTGCCGAGCGGCAACTGCTTGTGGGCGGCCGAGATCCGGTTCATGTCGTAGATCTCGCCGCTGGCGGTCGGCCGGCCGTGGAACTTGGCGCCGTACCACGACGCCAGTCCTTTCTGGGTGGTTCCGCGGTTCGGCGACTCGAGGCGGGTGGTCGTGGCGCAGCCGGCCAGCAGACCGGCAGCGAGGACGGCGGCAAGCGCTGCCGGGAGCGGACGCGGCCGGTACATCGGGCGGCTACACCCTCGGCGCCTCGACCGCCGCGGCCCGGTGCTTCGCCAACGCCGGTTCGACGGCCTCGGTCAGGAAGTCGTCCACCTGCTGCGCGGAGCGGCCGGTGAAGGAGTCCGCGTCGACCAGGGACTCGAGTTCGTCGCGTCCGAGGCCGAACGACGGATCGTCCGCGATCAGGTCGATCAAGGGGTTCGGCTCCCCCGCGGACACCCGCGCGTACGCCTCGAGACTGTGCCGGCGGATGCGCTCGTGCAGTTCCTGGCGGTCGCCGCCGCGCAGCGACGCCTCCATCAGGAAGGTCTCGGTGGCCATGAAGGGAAGCTCCCGCCTCACCCGGGCGGCCGTGGCCGCTTCGTTGACGCGCAGGCCCTGGGCGATGTTCGCGGCCAGGAGCAGCACGGCATCGACGGTCAGGAAGCAGTCCGTGAGCACCAGGCGCCGGTTCGCCGAGTCGTCGAGGCTGCGCTCGAGCCACTGGGTGCCGGCGTTCAGCGCCCCGTGCAGCGAGTCGCTCATCACGCGACGCGACAGGGAGCACATGCGCTCCGCCCGCACCGGGTTGCGCTTGTAGGCCATCGCCGAGGAACCGACCTGGTTCTCGTCGAACGGCTCGGAGAGTTCTCCGACGCCCTGCAGCAGCCGCAGGTCGCTGCCAAACTTGTGGCAGCTCTCCGCGGCGCCGGACAGCGTGTGCAGGACCTGGCTGTCCTGCTTGCGCGGGTAGGTCTGGCCGGTGATCCGCCAGCTCGCCTCGAAGCCGAGCGCCGAGGCGATCCGGGCGTCGAGTTCGCGGACCTTGTCGTGATCGCCGGCGAACAGGGTGAGGAAAGAGGCCTGGGTGCCCGTGGTGCCCTTGGCGCCCCGGCAGCGCAGCCGGTCGCGGCGACCCGCCACTTCCTCGAGATCGGTCAGAAAGTCCTGGAGCCAGAGGCAGGCCCGCTTTCCCAACGTCGTCAACTGGGCCGACTGGAAGTGGGTGTAGGCGAGCGCGGTCGTGCCGCGCTCCCGCCGGGCGAAGCCGGCCAGCTCGGCGACCGTGGCGGCCAGCCTGCCCGCGACGAGATCGAGCGCTTCCCGAACGATCAGGGCGTCCGTGTTGTCCGTGATGAAGGCCGACGTCGCGCCCAGGTGCAGAATGCTGCCGCCGTCGCCGCTGACCTCGGCGAAGTGCCGGAGATGGGCCACCACGTCGTGGCGCGTTTCCCGTTCGAGTCTTGCGACCCGTTCCGGGTCCAGGTCGTCCGCGTGCTGGCGCAGCGAGTCGAGCTGTTCCTCGCTGATCGGCAACCCCAGGGCCGCCTGGTTCTCGGCCAGGCAGATCCAGAGCCGCCGCCAGGTCCGGAACCTGTGCCGGGCCGAGAACAGCCGCGCCATTTCCGCGCTCGCGTAGCGCTCGTGAAGGGGGTTCTGCGGCGCTTCCCGGGCTTCGGCCATGCGCGCAGTCTACCAGCGCAAGTCGTTGCCGAACTTACGCTTAGCGCGGCGCGTCGGCCGTGCTTCCCGGTCCTTCGCCGAGTGCCCTAGCCCGCATATCTCACGGGGTGATTTGAGATCGGGCCTCTTCCCGCGGATAATCCAAGTGTTGTCAAGCATTTGGACAGTCCACAGGAGCGAGACCCGTGAAGACAGAGTGTACTCCGTCGCAGCTTGAGTTCGGTTTCCACGGTCGCCGCCGTGTGACGGCCTGTTTCGACGGTGGCCGTTTGACGACGGAGGGCGGCGGGCTGCTGCTTCGGGAGACGGATACGCGAATCGGTCTGCTGGATCGCATGGCGTCGTGTTTTCGGGATCACCGGGATCCGTCGGCGGTGGAGCACACGGTGCGGGACCTGGTCTCTCAGCGGGTCTACGGTCTGGCTCTGGGCTACGAGGACCTGAATGACCACAATCAGCTTCGCCTCGACGCGTTCATGGCGCTGCTGGTGGGCAAGTCGGACATCACGGGCGCCGATCGTCGGCGGTCGCGGGACAAGGGTCGTCCCCTGGCGAGCGCATCGGGGTTGAATCGTCTGGAGTTGTCGCGGCCGGAGGAGGCACAAGGTAGCCGCTACAAGCGGACTCCGGCGGACGGCGCGGCCCTGGACGGCCTGCTGGTGGACCTGTTCCTGGAGGCTTTCGAGGAGGCGCCGGAGGAGATCGTGCTGGATCTGGACGCGACCGACGATCCGCTGCACGGGGAGCAGGAGGGTCGGTTCTTCCACGGCTACTACCGGTGCTACTGCT
The DNA here is from genome assembly GCA_965220845.1 of Candidatus Multivorans sp. Taxonomy (GTDB): domain Bacteria; phylum Acidobacteriota; class Thermoanaerobaculia; order Multivoradales; family Multivoraceae; genus Multivorans. The sequence goes on along the minus strand of CBDCRA010000004.1, from coordinate 930,617 downwards.
ACATGCCGCTGTACGCGTTCTGCGGCGAGCACCTGCTGCTGGCGCGTCTGCGGCGGTCGGACCAGGACGCCAGCGCCGGGACGGTCCGCGAGTTAGCGCCGATCGTCGCCCGGATCCGGGAGGCGTGGCCGGACACCCGGATCGTCCTGCGCGGCGACTCGGGCTTCTGCCGGGAGCGGATCATGGCCTGGTGCGAGAGGGAAGGGCTCTTCTACGTGTTCGGCGTGGCAAGGAATCCGCGCCTTGCGAGGCGGCTCGCCAAAGCGCTTGCGAAGTCGCGGCGGCGATTTCATGCGACCGAAAAGCCCTCGCGGCGGTTCCGGGAGTTCCGCTACAGGACCCGCTCCTCCTGGTCCCGCAAGAGGCGGGTGGTGGGCAAGGCGGAGTGGCTCCAAAAGGGCGGCAATCCCCGCTTCATCGTCTCCAATCTGCCCAAGAGCCGCGCCGGCAAGCAGGCGCTCTACGAGCTGCTCTACTGCGCCCGTGGCGACATGGAAAACCGGATCAAGGAGCAGCAGCTCGATCTCTTCGCCGACCGCACCTCCACCGCCACCATGGCCGCCAATCAACTCCGCCTCTACTTCTCCTCCTTCGCCTACGTCTTGCTCGCCGCCGTGCGACGCCTCGCTCTGGCCGACACCGACAAGGCCCACCTCCAGTGCGGCACCATCCGCCTGCGCTTCTTCAAGATCGCCGCACGACTGCGCATCACCCATCGCCGCATCTGGGTCCACCTGGCCAACGTCTTCCCCTGGCAAAACGACTTCGCACAGGCCCTGGCAAACCTCCAGAGAAAACCCCTCTACCACCCGCCGGCCTGAGACCGGACGAAAACCGACACCACAACGCGGCGCCTTGCATCGACTCCACGCCCAGAGTGCGCCCGAAAACCGCACCGAACCGCTGCGGACAAGCCACTCCGACGCCGAAATGAACCGACTCCGACTCCGCAGGACACCTGACCAGCCACCGACAGACCAGGACGGCATTCAAGGGGACTGCCCACCCCGAACTCAGCCCTCACGCCCGAGCCGGTGAAACATGCGGGCTAGGCGTGATCGAGAAGGCGGAGCATGACGGCCTTCTGGGTGTGCATACGGTTCTCGGCCTGGTCGAAGACGCGGCTTTGGGGACCGTCGACGACCGAGGCCGTGACTTCCTCGCCCCGGTGGCAGGGAAGGCAGTGGAGGTAGATCGCTTCGCCCTTCGCCTTGGACATCAGGTTGTCGTCGACCGTGTATCCCTCGAAGTCGGCGAGGCGCTGCTTGCGCTCCTTCTCCTGGCCCATCGAGGTCCAGACGTCGCTGTAGACGGCGTCCGCGCCGGCCGCGGCCGCCTGCGGGTCGCTTCCGGTTTCTATCCTGGCGCCGGTGCCGGAGGCGAGCCCGCGGGCGAGTTCGAGGTACTGGTCCGCCGCTTCGTAACCCGGCGGTGAGGCGATGGAGAAGTCGACCCCCGCGCGGGCGCAGGCGATCATCAGGGAGTGGGCGACGTTGTTGCCGTCGCCGATGTAGGCGAGCCGGCGGCCGCGGAGCTCGCCGAACTCCTGGTGGAGGGTCATCAGGTCGGCGAGCGCCTGGCAGGGGTGCAGTTCATCGGTCAGCCCGTTGATCACGGGCACGGTGGCGTGCCTGGCCATCTCGACCACGGTGCTGTGCTCGAAGGTGCGCAGCATGAGCAGGTCCACGTAGCGTGACAGGACGCGGGCGGTGTCGGCGATCGTCTCCCCGCGGCCGATCTGCAGGTCGCGGGTCGTGAGGAAGATCGGCTGGCCTCCGAGTTGCCCCATGCCGACCTCGAAGCTGACCCGGGTTCGCGTGGACGACTTCTCGAAGTAGAGGCCGATCGACTTGCCGTGGAGCGTGCTTCGGTGCGCCTCGGGTCCGGCCTGGAGTTCCAGGGCGAGTTCCAGGATCGACTCGATCTGGCCTTCCTCGAGGTCGGCGATCGAGATCAGGTGTTCAGGCATGTGAGACATCCCTCCGTTGGGCCGGAGCGCGTGGGGCGGGCTACACTGCGCGTCCCTCGACTCTCGCGTTGACTCTCGCGGCGATTCCGAGGTGACTTCGAGATGCGAATAATACACCACTCTCGCGCACGATTATCCACGGCTCGTCCGGGCGCCGGCGGGTGAGCGGCGGGGATGCCAGCCAGCAACCGTGGGTGCTGGTGACCGGCAACGCGAACAAGCGGCGCGAGGCGGAGCGGATCGTCGGTCACCGGCTGGAGACGGCGGCGATCGACCTGCCCGAGATTCAGTCGGACGATCTGATCGAGGTGCTGCGGTTCAAGGCTGAGGAGGCGTGGAAGCGGATCAGGCGGCCGGTCGTGGTCGAGGAGACCGGGCTGGAACTCTCCTGCATGAACGGCTTCCCGGGACCCCTGGTCAAGTGGATGCTCGAGGCGGTAGGCGACGAGGGCATCGCCAGGCTGGCGATCCAGGCCGGGGATCCGCGCGTCGTCGCGCGCTGCGCGATCATGCTGCGTGACGGCGGCGGCCAGATGATCGCCCAGGGAGAAACCGCGGGCAGGCTGGTGCTGCCTCCGCGTGGCGAGCATGGTTTCGGCTGGGATCCGGTCTTCGAGCCGGATGGTCTGGAAGAGACCTACGCTGAACTGGGCGACGACGTGAAGGACCGGATCGGGCACCGAGGCCGCGCCTGGCGCCGGTTCCTGCGGGGGCTTCAGCCGGCAGCTTGAGCGCCGGTCCGCTTGCGGAGAGCGGCCAGCACTCTCTGGACCTGGACGCGAAGCTCCGCGAGGCTTCCGGTGTTCTCGATCACGAAGTCCGCGGCCGCGCGGCGGTCCTCCGACCGGGCCTGCGCCTCCATCCGTGCCGCTGCCTGGTCGCGGTCGAGGCCGCGTTCGACGGCGCGGTCGAGGCGAAGGTCGGCCGGGGCCTCGACGGTGATCACGGCGTCGTATCGTCCGCGACCGCCGGTCTCGGCCAGCAGCGGCACCTCGAAGACGACGACGGCGCCCTCGCCGGCCGACTCGAGGATCTCCACGTAGCGCTGGCCCACGAGGGGATGGATGGCCTGTTCCAGGCGCCTGCGGCTGGCGGGATCGGCGAAGACCGCGGGTCCGAGCGCTTCCTTGTCGACCGATCCGTCCGCTTTCAGCATCTCCGGGCCGAACAGATCCGCGACCGCCCGGGCGCCGGGCTGACCCGGGCGGTACAGGTCGGCGACCAGGGCGTCCGCGTCCGTGACGACGCAGCCCAACTCGGCGAGCATCGCGCCGACCGTCGACTTGCCGCTGGCGATGCCGCCGGTGAGACCCACTCGTAGAGGCGCCATGAGGTGAACGAGGATACGCGGAAGCGTCGGTTGACGGACCGGCGTTCGTCTTGACAAGGCCCGTCCCGGACTCTACGATCCCCGTTCCTCTGCGCGGGGAGGTTGCGGTAGGAGTATGTCCGCTCCTGCCGTCAGCCCGTGCGCAACGGAGCGCCGGCATCCGGAAAGCAAGGACGGGCCGGCGAGGGTACGAACGAATGACAGCAATCACCAAGGCGAGGACGCCCAACCGCACCTACAGCCCCAAGGCGGGGGAGGTGGAGCGCCGTTGGTACGTGGTCGACGCGGAGGGCGTTCCTTTGGGCCGTCTGGCGACGCGTCTGGCGCGCGTCCTGACCGGCAAGGACAAGCCGACCTACGCCCGCCATGTCGACGTAGGCGACTTCGCCGTGGTCGTGAACGCCGAGAAGGCAGTCCTGACGGGCGGCAAGGACGACAAGAAGATCTACTACCGGCACAGCGGACAGCCGGGAAAGCTCAAGGCTGAGACGGCCGGACGCCTGCGTGGCCGCCGGCCGACCCGGTTGGTCGAGTTGGCGGTCAGGGGCATGCTTCCCAAGAACCGTCTGGGCCGTCGCCAGTTGCGGAAACTCAAGGTCTACGCCGGCGCCGAGCATCCGCACCAGGCGCAGCAGCCGGAAACGATGACGATCACTGCAGAAGGGAGCGCGAGTTGACGGAGACGAGCTACGGAACGGGCCGTCGAAAGACGGCCACCGCGCGGGTGTTCCTGCGCGAGGGCACCGGCGAGATGACCGTCAACGGCGTGGGGATGGACGACTACTTCGGCAGCGAAGTGCTGAAGATGATCATCCGCCAGCCGCTGCAGGTCATCGAGAAGGAAGGCGAGCTCGACATGTCGGCCACCGTCCGCGGAGGCGGAAGCTCCGGTCAGGCCGGCGCGATCCGTCACGGTCTGTCGCGGGCGCTGGTGGAGTTCGAACCGACGTTCCGTGAATCGCTCAAGGCGGCCGGGTTCATGACCCGAGACCCGCGGCGCAAGGAACGCAAGAAGTACGGCCAGAAGGGTGCGCGTGCGCGCTTCCAGTTCAGCAAGCGATAGCGGGGGCAGGGTCTTGGCTCAGGTCACGATGAAGGAGATGCTGGAGGCCGGAGTGCACTTCGGCCACCAGACGAGACGCTGGAACCCGAAGATGCGGAGCTACATCTTCGGCCGCCGAAACGGCATCTACATCATCGATCTCCAGCAGACGCTGGAGCGCTTCCGCCAGGCGGCGGACTACGTCGAGCACATGGCGCGCATGGGACGGCGTCTGCTCTTCGTCGGCACCAAGCGCCAGGCGCAGCAGGCGATCGAGGAAGAGGCGCGGCGCTGCGGCCAGTTCTACGTCACGCATCGCTGGCTCGGCGGAACCCTGACCAACTTCGTGACCATCCGCGCTTCCGTGGAGCGTCTCCAGGATACGGAGAAGAAGCTCGCCGACGAGGACAGCCTGCTGACCAAGAAGGAGCTTCTCCGGCTTGAGCGTGAGCGGGACAAGATGGTCCGGAACCTCGAGGGGATCCGCGACATGGAGCGGTTGCCGGATGCGCTCTTCGTCGTCGATCCGCGTCGTGAGCACATCGCGATCGCGGAGGCGAACAAGCTGAACATCCCGGTCGTGGCCATCGTGGACACGAACTGCGACCCGGAACTGGTGGATCACGTGATTCCGGGGAACGACGACGCGATCCGGACGATCCGGTTGTTCGCCGGCCGCATTGCCGACTCCTACATCGAGGGCGCAGCGGCCTGGGGCAAGGACCGTAACGGCGACGGAGTCGAACCGGAGGCCGCCGGCGGCGCCGAGGTGGAATCCGAAGCGGGGGCCGTCGGCGCGGAGGAGGCTGAAGCCGCCGTGGCGGCGGAGACTGTCGGGGAAGCCAAGGCTGAGCCGGAGACCCAAGCTGAGGCGGCGGCCGCGCCCGAACCGGAGGCCGCGGCGGAGCCCGCGTCTGAACCGGAGGCCGAGGCGGCCGGCGTGGCGGAGGCCGAACCCGAGGCCGAGAGCGGTGAACCGGCGGCTGAAGACGAGAGCGCCGGCAGCGACACCGAGGTCAACTGACCGAGGCGAGTCTGGCCGCGCACTCTTCAGGTGCGGCGTCGGAGAACAGATGAAGTTCTAGTCCGGGGCGATCTCCGCCTCGTAGGGAGCAGGAACAATGAGTGCGACAGTGACGGCCGGCATGGTCAAGGAGCTCCGGGAGCGGACCGGCGCCGGCATGATGGACTGCAAGAAGGCGCTGGTGGAGACCGGCGGCGACCTGGAGACGGCGATCGACGCCCTGCGGAAGAAGGGGCTGGCGTCGGCGGCCAAGAAGGCGGGCCGGGCGACCAGCGACGGCCTGGTGATCTCCTACATTCACGCGGGCGGCAAGATCGGCGTGCTGCTGGAGATCAACTGCGAGACGGACTTCGTCGCGCGGACGGACGACTTCCAGCAGTTGGCCCACGACCTCTCGCTCCACGTGGCCGCGAGCCAGCCGCGGTTCATCGGCCGCGACGAGGTGACCGAGGATGTGCTTGAGCGGGAGAAGAGGATTCACCGGGAACAGGCTCTGGAGTCCGGGAAGCCCGAACAGATCGTCGAGCGGATTGTCGAGGGGCGGATGTCAAAGTTCTTTGCCGAGAACTGCCTGCTGGAGCAGCCCTTCGTCAAGGACACTGGACGGACGGTCGAGGAAGTGCTGAAAGAGGCGATCGCAAAGCTGGGCGAGAACATGCGTATCTGCCGGTTCGCCAGGTTCCAGCTCGGCGGCGACTCGACCGTGGCGATCGCCCCTCCGCCAGCCGATCCGTCCTAGCGCGGCGATGACCGAGCCGGCCTACCGCCGCATCCTCCTCAAGCTGTCAGGCGAAGCCCTGATGGGCGACAAGCCCTTCGGTTTGGACGAGGCCGTCGTGCGCCGGATCGCCGGGCAGATCCGGGACGTGTTCGAACTCGGCGTCGAGATCGGCATCGTCGTCGGCGGCGGCAACGTGATCCGCGGTCTGGCGGCGAGCCATCGCGGCGTGGAGAGGGCGACCGGCGACTACATGGGCATGCTGGCGACGGTGATCAACAGCCTGGCGATGCAGGATGCGCTGGAGAAGATTGGCGTCGCGACACGGGTACAGACGGCGCTCGAGATGCGCAGCGTCGCCGAGCCGTTCATTCGCCGCCGCGCGATCCGGCACCTGGAGAAGGGTCGGGTGGTCATCTTCGGTGCCGGCACCGGCAATCCGTATCTCACGACCGACACGGCGGCCGCGCTGCGCGCGAACGAGATCCAGGCCGAGATCCTGCTGAAGGCGACCCAGGTCGACGGCGTCTACAGTGCCGATCCCCGCCGCGATGCCGGAGCGGAGCGCCTGCCGGAGGTGACTTACCAGGAGGTCCTGGAACGCAACCTCGGCATCATGGACGCTGCGGCGATCAGTCTTTGCCGGGAGAACGACCTGCCGATCGCCGTGTTCGCCCTGGGGGTTCCGGGGAACATCCGCCGGGTCGTTCTCGGCGAGAAGGTCGGTTCGCTCGTCACCTGACGTCGGCGAGATCGTCGTACAATCCCGTCCGGGAGGCTGAGCGGATGCAGGAGCTGTTCTTGGAGATGGAGCTCAAGATGAAGGATGGCGTCGACCATCTTCACGCCGAGCTCAAGACGCTGCGTACCGGCCGCGCCTCCACGGCGATGCTCGACGGCGTGACTGTGGAGTACTACGGTACGCCGACGCCGCTGAACCAGCTCGCCAGCCTGTCGGTTGCCGACGCCACGCTGCTGGTGGCCCAGCCGTTCGACCCGACCCAGATCGCGGCGATCGAGCGCGCCATCCTGATCGCCGACCTGGGGCTGAACCCGTCCAACGACGGCAGGATCGTCCGGATCCCCGTGCCCCCGCTCACGGAGGAGCGTCGCCGCGAGATGGTGAAGCGGGCCCACGAGATCGCCGAGCGCTTCCGCAACACGGTTCGCGGCGTCCGGCGGGAGGGCAACGAACGCCTGAAGCAGATGGAGAAGGCGAAGGAGATCTCCCAGGACGACGAACACCGGGGCGAAAGCGAGATGCAGAGGCTTCACGATCACTACATCGCCCAGGTGAACCAGGCGCTCGCGAACAAGGAGCAGGACATCCTCGAGGTCTGAGGCCGGGCCGTCCGTCCCCAGACCTGGCCGAATCGTGAGCTGCTGCGCCATCGTCCCGGCCGCGGGCGGCGGCCGCCGGTTCGGCGGCGAGCTTCCCAAGCAGTTCGTGCCCGTCCTCGGCAGACCCCTGCTCGCGTGGACCGTCGAGCGGCTTCTGTCCGTGCCCGAGGTCGACCGCGTCGTCGTCGCGGCTCCGGCGGGCCGCGCCGGGGAGACCCGGGAGATGCTCTTGCGGGAGGTTCGGGTTTCGCCGGACGTCGACCTCTCCGCGGTCGACGGCGGACGACGCCGGCAGGACTCCGTGCGAGCCGCACTCGCGGCCGCGGACGTCGCCCCGTCGGACTGGGTGGCGGTGCACGACGGCGCCCGGCCCTGTCTGGCCGCGGCGGACCTGGCGGCGGTGCTGCGGAGCACCGCCGGGAGCGACGGGGCGGGCGCGGTGCTCGGTCGTCCGGTGAGGGACACCCTGAAGACGGCCGCGGGTGGCCGCCTCCACGAGACGGTCGACCGCTCCGGCCTGTTCCGGGCCGAAACGCCGCAGGTCTTTCGGGCCGGTGAGCTTGGTGAAGCGCTGGACCGCGCGGATCGGGAGAACCTGGAGGTCAGCGACGAGAGCAGTCTGTTCGCGCCCGGTTCGGTGGCCGCGGTCGCCGCGTCGCAGCCGAATCCGAAGCTCACGGCCGCCTCGGACCTGCCCGCGATCGAGGCCTTGCTTCGGCGGGAGCACGGGGTCCCGAACGAGCTCGAGGCGGCCGTCGGCCATGGCTATGACGTCCACCGGCTGAAGGCCGGCCGCCCGTTGATCCTGGGCGGGCAGCGCATACCGCACGAGGCGGGCCTCGATGGCCACAGCGACGCCGATGTCGTGCTCCACGCGATCGGCGACGCCCTGCTCGGCGCCGCCGGCCTGGGCGACCTCGGCGTCCACTTCCCGCCATCGGACGAGGCCTGGCGCGGCGCGGACAGCTCGGACCTGTTGCGCCTGATCGTCGCGATGGTCCAGGAGCGGGGCTTCGCGGTCCGGAACTGCGACGTGACGCTCATCGCCGAGCGTCCGTCGATGGCGTCGTACCGTTCGGCGATCGAGGAGCATGTGGCGGGGCTGCTTCGCATCGGGCCCGAACGGACGAACTTCAAGGCCACGACCCACGAGGGCCTCGGCCCGCTGGGCCGGGGCGAGGGCATGGCGGCCCATGCGTCCGTGCTGATCGAGCGCACGCGAGCTGCCGTGTGAGCGGACGGTCAGGCGTGCCTGAACTTCGCGAGGACGGTCGATGGCGGCTGGGGTACCAGCCGGTGCGGGAGATCCTGCGGAGCCAGCCGCATCGAGTCGCAGAGGTCCTCGTCTCGCGTTCCGCCGGCGACCGCCGCCGGACGATCGAGGGGCTCTGCGAACGGCATCGCGTGCCGGTCCGCAACGTCGCGGCCGGCGAGCTGCGGACGCGCCTCGTGGAGGCCGGCCAGGACCATGCGACGGCACGCGGCTTCGCGGCCCGCCTCGCGGACGCGGAAGGTGACGCTTCGACGGCGGCCGCGGTCGACTCCGAGCTCGTCGTCCTGGTCGAGGACGTCCAGGACCCGCGGAACCTGGGCGCCCTGCTCCGGGTCTGCGAGGGCGCGGGCGTCGGCAGGGTGCTCATCCGCGACCGGGGTGCGGCGCCGCTGTCCCCGGCGGCCGCGGGCGCAGCCGCGGGCGCGGTCGACTGGCTGCACGTCGAACGGATCACGAACAGCGCCCGCGAGATCGAGCGTCTCAAGCAGGACGGTTTCTGGGTCTACGGCGCCGACGCAGCCGGCGAACCGCCCTGGACCGTCGACCTGAGCGGTCCGGTCGTCGTCTGCATCGGCGGCGAGGCGCGGGGGCTTCGCCGCCGCACGAGGGGCCTCTGCGACGGCCTTCTCGGCCTGCCGATGCGAGGTCGGGTCGAGTCCCTCAACCTGTCGACGGCGGCTGCCGCGCTCCTCTATGAGGCGGTGCGCCAGCGTCTTGTCAGCGCGGAGGGGCTATCGTAGACTCCGGCGTCGCCGTGGCGCCAAGCGCCTCGTAAGCGAGGGCCGGCATAGCTCAGTTGGTAGAGCAACTGCCTTGTAAGCAGTAGGTCCTCGGTTCGAATCCGGGTGCCGGCTCCATGGGGAAGTTGCCGGAGGTGTGGCCGAGCGGTCAAAGGCAACAGACTGTAAATCTGTCGGGCAAAGCCCTACGGTGGTTCGAATCCATCCACCTCCACCACTTCCTCCCCTCGCGGGTGCGCGGGAGTAACTCAGGGGTAGAGTCACAGCCTTCCAAGCTGTTGGTCGCGGGTTCGAATCCCGTCTCCCGCTCCACGCCGCGCGGAGCGCCGGCGTGGAGCGGGAGACGGGATTCGGCGTGCATCGCTCGCTGCGAGCGATGCGGGCTAGCGATTCCCGTCTCCCTTGTGCTGACGCCGCTACACCGCCGGGTGTCGGTGCGCCGGCCTTCTGGCCGGCTGCCGCCGGAGGCGGCCAGAGAACGTCGCCGGGCCGAAGGCCGGCACCATACTGCTTGCCTACTCCGCAGCCACCACCGCCGTCGCTTCCACTTCGACCAGCAGCGACGGGAACACCAGTCCCGTCACGCCAACCCAGGTCGAGGCCCGCGGCGGGTCGAGTTGCAACACCTTGGCCTGGGCCCGGCCTACCTGCTGCACCTTCTCCGGATCGATGTCCTTGATGAAGACGGTCGTCTTCACGATGTCCTCCGCGCTCGCTCCGGCCTGCTCCACGCGCTTCACGACGTTCGTGAAGGCGATCTCTGCCTGCTCGGCAAGAGTGGCCGCGGGCGCGTCCGCGCCGTCGGCCATGCCGACCTGACCCGAGATGAGGATGGTGGTGACGCCGTTGGCGGTCGTCTTGGCGATGTGGGAGAAGCCCTGCTGCGTGCCGAGGAATTCCGTCTTCAAGTCCTGTGCCTCCGCGTTGGCGGCTACGAGCAGGAGCGCTCCGAGGAAGAGGGCAAGGTGATGGGGTCGTCTCTTCATTGCTGTCTCCTGGTTCGTGCCGTGCCGGTCGTTCGAGAGTGGCCGTCGAGTGTAGGGGATGCGGCAGGCAGCGCCAACCTGGCTGGGGGCGATCGGAGTTCGCCCCGGCGCGGTGTTACGCTGATTCCGGAGGTTCCAGAAATGAAAGTGGATCGTCTTCTTCCGGCCGGCTCGGCCTTGTGCGCGGTGCTCCTGCCCTTCCTGCACGCGCCGGCGTTCAGCAGCGAGGCCCAATGGGTCGCCTACCCGGGCGGCGAGGGTCCCGGCGCCGGCCGCAAGGTCGTCCTGATCGCCGGCGACGAGGAGTACCGCTCGGAAGAGGCGATGCCGATGCTGGGCAAGCTGCTCTCCGTGCGGCACGGCTTCGAGTGCACGGTTCTCTTCTCGATCGACGCGGAGACCGGGGCGATCGACCCGGAAGAGCAGACGAACATCCCGGGTCTCGAAGCGCTCGCCGACGCCGACCTGATGGTTATCGCGACGCGTTTCCGGGAACTCCCGGACGAGCAGATGAAGCACGTCGTCGACTACGTCGAATCCGGGCGGCCGATCGTGGGGCTACGTACCGCGACCCACGCCTTCTCCTACCAGCGCAACCCGGACAGCCCGTACGCGCACTGGAGCTTTCGCAGCGAGTCCTGGCCCGGCGGGTTCGGCCAGCAGGTGCTAGGCGACACCTGGATCAACCATCACGGCCGTCACGGCCAGGAGAGCACCCGCGGCGTCGTCGCGCCGGCCGCGGCGGGCCATCCCATCCTGCGCGGCGTCGACGACGTCTGGGGCCCGACCGACGTCTACGGGCTCAGGAACCTGGGCGACGACGCGAACGTCCTGCTGCTCGGCGCCGTTCTCGCCGGCATGTCGCCCGACGATCCACCCACCGCCGGGCCGAAGAACGACCCGATGGTCCCGATCGCCTGGACCCGGTCCTACACCGGCGCCGGCGGCAAGGCGGCGCGGGTGTTCACGACGACGATGGGTTCCTCCACGGACTTCGAGAGCGAGGGGCTGCGCCGCCTGCTGGTGAACGCCGTGTACTGGGGGCTCGGCATGGAGGACCGGATCCCGGAGCGCAGCGACGCCCGGGTTGTCGGCGAGTACGAGCCGACGGACTTCGGCTTCGGCAGCCACGCCGTCGGCGTCATGCCGTCGGCCCACGCGTTGCCTTAGCGACGACACGGCCCCTACAGGGCCGCGTTCGCGACGACGTAGCGGTAGAACCTGAGCGCCAGGGCCTCCTCGTTCCTCTCCAGCCAGGCGGCGGCGGCCGGCGTGAGCAGCAGCGCACGGCAGGGCTCGGTCGCGCGGACTTCGCCGGGTGTCCTGCGTTCGCCCACGTTGACGTCCCCGATCACCTCGCCCGGACCGCACTCGGCGAGACGACTCCCGGCGGCATCGAACCGGCCGGCACGCCCGGTGGCGAGCAGCAGTGCTCCACGGGACTTCTCGCCAGTCGCGACGATCGTCTCGCCGGTCGCGAAGTCGATCGGTTCCAGCCAGGCGTCCAGGTCGGCTACGAGATCCTCGAAGAGGATCTGCCTGTCCAGGTAGGCGGCCAGATCGTCGGCGACGACTTCGAGGAGACCGGAGTCGACCCGTTCCGGCTCATCGTCCGGGGCGTGGGTGTGCGCCGCCAGGACCAGGTCTTCGCAGCGTTCCAGCGCCTGGTCCGTGTCGTCCGTGACCAGGAGGTCGTCGTGGACTGAAAGCGGCAGGCTCTGCTTGAGTCCCACGTCGAGCTCCCTGGACGTGCCGTTCAACGCGACCCGCGTGCCGGAGTGATGGGCGGCGAGGATGAACCGGCCGAGAGCGTTCACGGCGGAGACGTCGACGCCTGTCGTGTTGCCGAAGTCGAGCAGGATGCAGGTCGGTTTCGGGTCGCTCTGAAGGGACTGCTTCAGACGGTCGGCCAGCGTATGGGCCGTGCCGAAGAAGATGTAGCCGCGCAGCTTGTAGGCCAGCGCTCTCTCTCCGTGCATCCGCAGGATCGCCTGATCGGGAATGGGACGGCTCCTGCTGCTGCGGCGCTGGCGAGCCGTGAAGTGGGACTCGACCGGATCCAGGGCGGCCAGCCGAGTGAGCAGGAACACGACGAGGACCGCCGCGCCGACGCCCACCCCGGCGAGGAAGCCGAAGAACAGGATCGTCAGGAAGATCAGGACGACGATCCCGAACTCCGGCCCGGGCAGCTTGCGGCGAACCTGCACCAGCCAGGCATCCAGCAGCATCGCGCCGGTGAACAGCAGCATGCCTCCGACGAGCGGCGTGGGCACGAGCCGGAGCGCCGCGTTGCCGAAGACGCAGACGGTCGCGACGAAGAGGGCGGTCGTGATGCCCGCGAGCCGCGTATCCACCCCGAAGATGCGGTTGCGCAGGGAGGGCGGCAGGCTGAGGCATCCCGGTGGAGTGCCGAAGCCGCCCGCGGCCATCGCCGCCAGGCCGGTGACCCGGAACTCGCTGTTCCAGTCCAGTTCCAGATCGCCGGCCAGCTCGAACGCCCCGAGATAGATCACCAGGCAGAGCACGGTCATCAGCACCAGGGCCAGCAGGACGGGAACCTGCGTCGCCACGACGGCCCAGTCCACCAGGCCGAGAATCGCGGGGTCGAGGAGCAGCCGGAGGCCGCCGTCCGCGGATTCGGAGACACCGGCGAGCAGGAGACCTTCCGCCTCCGCCTCGGCCGGCGATACGCCCAGGAAGGAGAGAACGAGGTAGAAGGCCGCGATCGTCAGGACGAAGCTCGCGGGCAGGATCAGGGGGCTCTTTCGCCGCCTCGTCAGCAGGAACAGGCCGAGACCGTAGGCAACGCCGATGCCCCAGTTCAGTGCCGTGAACGGCTGAAGAAGCGACTCCGGTTTGGGGAGCGCCGCCGTGACTCCCATTAGCGAGAAGGCGATCTTGAAACAGAGCCCGCCGATGCCGGCGACGAAGCCGCAGGCCAGGGGGAAGGGAACGAACCGGATGAGGTTCGCGAGCCGGAACGAGCCAAGCAGCATCGTGGCTACACCGGTGGCCAGCGCAGCGATCGCGATCGCCGCGATCATCGTCGCGAACAGCGTGTCGGACTGAAGCGGGAGTGTGGCGGCGATCCCCGCCAGGACGACGAGAGTCGCCGGCGGCGACATGCCCACCGCGCCGCGGTAGCCGCTGCCCAGGGCGATGAATAGGCAGACGATCGCGTTGCCCAGCAGAACGAGGCGGGTGCCCGGGATCGAGTAGGGGGCCAGGGCTCCGGAGAAGACGACGCTGCCGAGGGGGACGATGGTGACGACCACGTTCGACCCGGCGATGAGACCGAGGATCAACGCGGAGGAGATCCGCCCCGCCGTCGCGTCGCCGGTCCGCCTCGAGGCGAGGGAGGGGAGCAGCTTCATCGCTCCCCTCCCGGGACCGGCGAGGAACGTTCTTCCGCGGCGAGGTAGCGATACAGCTTCACCATCAGCGCCGTTCGGTTCTCCTCCAGCCACTTCGCGTCGGCGGCGCCCAGCGTCGCGATGCGGCAGGCGTCGCCCGCCCTGATCTCGCGCTGCGCGGTTTGCCCGCCGACAAGCGCCCGCGGGTCGATCGCGTCGCCCGGGCTGCGCTGCGCCAGGCGGGTGCCGGAGGGGTCCAGGACCGAGGCGTGGCCGGACACCACCAACTGAAGGCCGGCCAGCGCTTCTCCGACGGCGGCGATCGTGTCGCCGGGCTCGTAGTCGCGGGGTTTCAGCCAGGCGTCGAGTTCCGCCACGAGGCGCTCGAAGACGATCTGGCGGTCCAGGTGGGCTTCAAGGTGATCGGCGACGATCTCGAGGAGCGAAGCGTCGCTGCCGGCCCCGCCGCCGCCAGCCGTGGAGGCGTGGGCCTCGAGGATCCTGTCCTCGCCGACCTCCAGGGCCTGGTCGGCGTCGCGGGTCAGCAGAAGGCGGCCGTGGACGTGGGGCGGGAGGTTCCGTTCGAGTTCGGAGGCAAGGCGCTCCGGCATGCCGGTCAGCACGACCGCGACACCGGAACTGTCACAGACCTGAATGAACCTGCCGAATGCAGTGACGGCGGAGATGTCGCATCCGGAAACGGCCTGGAAGTCCAGCAGGATGCAGACGGGCCGCGGGTCCGCGCTCAGGGAGCGTCGGAGGCGCTCCACCAGCAGGTGGGCGCTGCCGAAGAAGATGTAGCCACGGAGCTCGTAAGCGCGGAGGTGGTGCCCCTGCAGGCGCAGGATGCCCCGATCCGGGACGGGACGCATCCTGCGGCTGCGGCGGTCGCGCCCGGTGAATTGGGCTTTCACGGGATCCGTGGCCGCGAGCCGGAGGATCAGCAGGAGGACGAGCACCGACATTCCGACGCCCACGCCCGCCAGGAAGCCGAAGAAGGTGACCGTCAGGAAAATGAGCACGACGATCGCGAACTCCGGCCAGGGCAGCCTGCGGCGCACCTTGATCAGCCACTCGTCCAGCATGATCGCGCCGGTGAACAGGAGGACGCCGCCGATCAGGGGCAGCGGAACGAGCGAGAAGACGGCGTCGCCGAACAGCAGCGCCGCGCCGACGAGGAGGGCGGTGAAGACGCCGGCCAGCCGGGTGTCGGCGCCGAGCCGGAGGTTGCGCAGGGTGATGGGAACGACGATGCTGCCGGGGGGGCCGCTGCAGAGTCCGGAGGCCATCGAAGCGAGACCCATGGCGCGGAACTCCCGGTTCCAGTCCAGCTCCACGTTGCCGGCGAGTTCGAGACCGCTGAGGTAGATCACGAGACAGAGAAGGCCGACCAGGATCAGGGCCAGGATGTTGGGCGCCTGTCCGGCCACCGCCACCCAGTCGACGAGATGCAGGCGGTCCGGATCGAGAAGCGGCAGCAGGGCGCCCTCCGGCGCCTCGGCCATGCCCGCGAACAGCAGGCCCGCGCTCTGAGCCTCCTCGGTGGACACGTCGAACCACGTCAGCAAGACGTGGAACAGAGCGACCGCGGCGGCGAAACTCGCCGGGAGGATCAGAGGGCTCTTCCAGCGCCTCGTCGCCGCCAGCAGGCCAAGGCCGTAGGCAACGCCCAGGCCCCACCTGGAGAGAGCCACGGGTTCGAACAGGGATCCGAGCGCTTCCGGCTCCAGCCGCACTCCCAGTTGGGCCAGCGCCACCAGGATCGCGACGGCGCCGGTGCCGGAAACGAATCCGCAGGCCAGCGGATAGGGAACGAAGCGGACGAGGTGAGTCAGTCGGAACCAGCCGACCAGTGCCGCGCAGAGGCCTGTTGCCAGGGCGCCGAGCGCGGTGATCGCCGCCATCGTGACGAAGAGGCGGTCGCCCTGAAGGGCCAGGCCGGCGCCTATCCCGGCCATCACGATCATCAGCGGGGCCGGCGGGGTCGCGACCGCGCCCCGGAGCCCGCTCGCGAGAGCGGTAATCAGGGCGATGAGACAGCACCCCAGCAGGATGAGGCGGATGCCCTGGGCCGAGTAAGGGGCCAGGTCGCCGGCGTAGACGAAGCTGCCGAGGGCAACCGTGCCGACGACGATGTTCGCGGCCGCGATCAGCGCGAGAGTGAGGGCGGGAATGACGGCGGTGAGTCTCCTGTCCGAACTCACCTGAGACCTGCCTCACTCGGAGTCTGAACGAAGGCGTCGCGCTCCAGCACAGGAGATAGATCGTAGAGCAACTCACGCCGCCACCAAACGGCTGGTCCGCCAGCCGCTCCATGGGGAGCGCCGGCGCCGGGCTCGCTGAACGCGTAGTCGTAGAGCCGGAGACGCAGGTAGCGTGGGGGCTCGGCCTGCCGGCTCGCTTGGCCGAGCAGCCCCAGCACGGCCGGTTCTCCCTCGAACAGCCGGGCGACGAACGATCCTAGCCAGTCCGCGCGGCCCGGGTCGAGGGCGGCAAACCACATCTGCCAGTCGAGCCGGGGCATGTGGGGCTGGGCGGCTCGCGGCGGACGGTGCACGTCGCCCGGCTTGAAGCGGAAGGCGAGTTCGTTCCAGATCACGCCGTCGGCGCTCGCCTCGACCACGATCTCGGGACGCGACGTCGTCATCGCGCGGAAGAGGCCGTAGCCGTTGATCGAACGGAACGGCGCGATGGCGCGCAGGACGGGCGCCGCCGGATCGACCAGGACCCGGTCGACGAGATCCGCCAGCCGGACGGCTGTCGGCGGCGTGTCCGGTCCGCGCGGCAGGGAGCGGCTGAGTTCGCGGGCGGTGACCGGCAGGCTGAGCCCCAGGATCGCCGCGGCGACAAGCCAGCGGATGCGTGTTCCGGCAACGCCGGCGAAGCGGCGGGGAGGGGCTGTGCTCGCCGCTGGCGGGCGGCCCGCTCGCGGAAGAGCCGCGAAGGGCGGCCGGTCGAGCCAGGACAGGCAGAGCACGGCGGTCAGCAGGTTGAAGAAGCCGTAGTTGCCGGTCGCCGCGATCAGGAACTGGAGCGCCAGGAGGAGCCACAGCCCAGGCCGTCGCAGGCGGCGCCAGAACAGGCACCAGGGCACGACCAGCTCGACCGCGAACATGATCGCGACCGACAGTCGGTGGAACCAGTCCGGGAGGTGGTGGACGTACCAGCTCGCGGTGACAGGCAGAGGCTGGGTGAAGTAGTGCACGTCGAGTGCGGTGAGTTGCCACCACGTCGAATCCAGGCTGAGCAGCTTGACCGCGCCCGAGAGGAACATCAGCTTGACCGCCAGGAGCCGGAAGAGCCACAGGCCGGGGCGGCCGGCCGTGGGGTTGGGCGCGACCTGAAACGCGGAGCGAACGGACGCCATGAAGGGCCGCGGTTCCGCGTCGGCCGGAGCGTCGGTCGGTCCCCGGAACGGCCAGCCCATTGGCGCCAGCACGACGGCGCACAGGGTCGCCTCAAGCAGCAACGTGTCCCACTGGAAGGCGAGGAAGGTCTGGCCGCCCCAGACCAGCGACAGGTAGCAGATCCAGAGCGCGCCAAAGACAGGCGCGGTCGCCATCCCGCCGATCGCGAGGAGCGACAACAGGACCCCGGCCGCGCAGAGAACCTGGAGCGCCGGGTCACTGGAGGAAAACCACAGCAGGGAGGGCGCGTTCGCCAGCCGTTCCAGAGTACCGGCGTCAAGCACGCGTCCGAGATAGGCGAAGAAGTCCTGCGCCGGGAGAATGCCCCGCGATCCGATCAGGCCGTCGATCTGGACCCAGAGGGAAACGAAGGCGACCAGGTGGACGCCGGCCAGGAGGCGCAGAAGCAATCGCGGCACGACTCCTATCCTGTCGGAGGCGGTGGCATACTGCTCAGCCCCGCGGCGAGGAAAGAGGAGAGCGCACCGAAATGGAGATGGAGACCTTCGATCTGGAGCGGCAACAGTCCCTCTGGGAACACCGCGTCGACTTCAACCTGAGCGAGAGCGGCGTCGAGCCGCTGACGCTGAACGGCCTGGCGGCGCTGGGCTTCGATCTGGAGGGCCTGCACTCGGTGCCGCTCGAGTACATCCAGTCGAACGGCACGCCGGAACTGCGCGCGCAGCTCGCCGGCCACTACGAAGGGGCGACGATCGAGCACCTCCTGGCGACCACCGGCTCGTCCGAGGCGAACTATGTGGCCGTGCAGGTCCTGGTCCGGCCGGGGGACGAGGTCGTGGCGATCGTGCCGAACTATCTCCAGGTGGGCCTGGCGGCGCGCGGCCTGGGCGCGGTCGTGCACGACATACCGCTTCTTCCCGGCGCCGACGAGTCGACCTGGTCGCTCGACTGGGAAGGGTTCGAGACCGCGGTCTCCGATCGGACGAAGCTCATCTACCTGAGCCATCCGAACAACCCGACCGGCCACGTGTTCACGCCGTCTGAACTGGACCGGATCGCGGCCGCGGCGGAACGGGTCGGGGCCTGGGTGCTGTCGGACGAGGTGTACCGGGGCGCCGTGCACGATCTCCTGCCCGGAGAGGAGGCGCCCGGCATGTGGGGGAGGGGTGAGCGCGTCGTCGCGGTGTCGAGTCTGTCCAAGTCATACGGCCTGCCCGGCGCTCGCCTGGGCTGGATGGTCGGTCCGCCCGACTTCATCGAGCGCTGCTGGTCGCGGCGCGACTTCACGACGATCGCCCCGGCCGCGCTCTCCGACCCGATCGCCCGCTTCGCCACCGAGCCGTCGAACCAGGAACGGCTGTTCGAACGCGCGCGGCGGATGATGCGCACCAACCGCGCGACCTTCCGCGACTGGACGGGCCGGCAGAACGGCGCGATCGTCTATCGAGAGCCGCGGGCCGGCGCCTACGGCTTTGTGCCGTTGCTGGAGAACGGCCGCCCGGCGGACTGTGCCGCTTTCGCCGAACGGCTCCGGCGCAACCGCAGCGTGCTGCTGGTCGCGGGCCTCTGGGCCGGGATGCCGGGCTACCTGCGCTTCGGTCTGGGCGTCGAACCGGAAGCGTTCGCGGAGGGCCTGCGGCGGGTCGAGCTGGAACTGGGAGCTTGCGCGGCAGAAACCGGGTGCGCCGGCGCCCCCGCCGGCATCCGGCGCGAAGCGCCGGCCTCCGGAGATTCTGCCGCGCCAGGCGGCGGCGTCAGGTCGTGAGCAGCACCCGTCTCCGGCGCGCCGTCCACTTCGTCCCCGGCGGCAACGAGCGAATGCTGGCCAAATCCCTGGGTCTCGATGCGGACACGTTGATCCTCGATCTCGAGGACGCGGTGACGCCGGACCGCAAGGAGGAGGTTCGCGGCGAAGTCGCCGACTGGCTGAAGGCGACGGACTTCGGCCGCAAGGAGCGCGCGGTGCGAATCAACGACCTGATGAGCCCTTGGGGCCGCAACGACGTCGAGGCCACGATGGAGCACCCGCCCGACGCCTACGTCGTGCCCAAGGTCAGCGGCGTCGACGACGTGCTGCGGATGGACCGCCTCGTGGCGCAACTGGAGCTAGCCCATGGTCACGACCTGGGCGGCATCGTCCTCATCCTGATCGCGACGGAGACCGCCGGCGGGGCGCTCAATCTCGCCCATCTGACCGCGACGACTCGGGTCTCGGCGCTCACCTGGGGCGCCGAGGACCTGTCCGTCTCGATCGGCGCGAGCCGGCGCCGCGACGAGCGCGGCGAGTACCTGGACGTGTTCCGCTACTGCCGGTCGATGACCCTGCTCGCGGCCCGCGCCGGCGGCGCCCAACCGATCGACAGCGTCTTCACCGACATCGGCGACCTGGACGGCCTGCGCCTCGACTGCCAGCGGGCGGCCTGGATGGGCTTCGAGGGCAAGATGACGATCCACCCGAACCAGATCCCGATCGTCAACGAGGTCTTCACGCCGAGCGAGGCGGAGGTCGCTTCCGCCGCCGGCCTGGTTGCCGCGTTCGCCGAGAACCAGGCCGCGGGCCGGATGGCCTTCCGCTACGAGGGCCAGATGGTCGACGCCCCGCACCTGCACCGGGCGGAGCGTCTGCTCGACCGGGCGCGCCAGGCCGGCGCGCTCGACTGAGGCTTCAGACCGGGTGCGCCGGCGCCCCCGCCGGCCGCAGGCCGGCGACCTTCAGGGACGGGGTGCACTCCCTTCGGAAGCCGAGGCAGGCACCGCCACGCGCAGTACGCCACTCCTCCAGGTCGTCCCAAGGACGATCCCGCTCCGACGCGGGCGGCCGCATCTCCCGCTTCAGATCCTCGACCGCAACCCGCATCTCATCGAGGATCCGTTCCTCCCGCGTACAGCCCTTTCGGGCTTGCAAGTAGCAACCGATGGCTGATCCGTATCCGGAAAGAGAAGACACAAACCGCAAAGCCTCATCGCTCCAGGCAGTGCCGCGGACCTTTACCCTTTTCGGGAAGCCCACTTTCTCAAGCTCGGAGTCCGGATCAGCGAAGGCGAAGTCTCCGTCGAACACCGCCTGCCAGAACCCGCGGCTGCACGATGAGACGATTGACGCCATCCCGGTAGAGCGCAGCCTCCACGAGGGCGAGATTGAAGTGGAGGCCGCTGTGCCTCTGGGACGAAGTCGACGATCTTCTCAGCCCGTTCCCGGATGTCGTCGCCGATGATCAGGAGCAGAAACTCGCCGCGTCTCAGATGCCGCGTGACGTTGTCGACGAACTCGGCTTCGACGACGTCGGGATGCCGCCGGGAGATCAACTCGTAGAGGACGTTCGAGCCTTCCCCGCCAAGGGCCAGGGAGACTTGGCGCTGCAGGTCCTCGTAACTCCATGATGCAAGTGCCGCCGCGTAGTCGAGGATCTGGCCGATCACCTCGCGGCGCGCTTGAGGGTTGCGCCAGAGCGTACCGTCGTCCCGAAGGACCCTCCGCACCTCGTCGAAGATCGCGGTCAGGCGATGGATGTATAGGGCCGGGTCCGGCTCGGCGCCGATCTGATCCTCTTCGGCGTAGTCGCGAAGTCCCCAGTAGGGAGGTGACGTGATGCACGTCCGGAACCAGGAGTCGGGAAGCTCCGGCAGAACCGTCTCGGCTGCTCCTCGAAAGAGAGTGGAGCGCTGCAGGGTGACAGGATCGTCCGATGGCGCCGTGGCTACGAGGTCCACGACGCCACTCTACTACCGGCCTCGCCTTCGACCGGTGCGGGTCGCGCACTCGGAGCAAATGCTCCCCTGCCACAAGATGCTCGGCCGCCTCCAGAACGCGGGCAATGCCACCGCTCAGACAGGGCTGCCCGTGACCCTGAAGCCGTAGTACGATCAATCGCCTTTGGACCACAACCCTAGCCGCCAAGGAGACTCCCAGTGAGTGTAACCGAGACCCGCATCCAAGAGCTTGCTCGCCAACACCTCGACACCGGAAGAGACCTGGATCTGGATGCCGGGCTGCTTTCCGCCGACATCTCGTCGCTTGACGCAGTGGCCTTCGTGAAGAAGGTCGGGGAGGCGTTCGGCGTCGAGGTTCCCCCCGAAGAGGTCGCCAACTGGAAGAACTTGCGGGACTTCGCCGCGTTTCTCGATTCCAGCACGGCTTGAACGCTGCCGGCGGCGGGGCCTGCTTCGATCCTCGGGTGGGCTGCGCGGGCGCCGTGCCGGGTTCGTCCCGGTGTTGAGTCGTGCGGTTCACAGCTCCGGTCGGGTCACTGTCGCGTACGTCGACCTGGGTTCCGGTTCGGTCCGGGAGCGAGATGCCCTGAAGTGGCTTGACGGACCGGAGCTGGCTCGGCGGCGGCGGTTCGAGCGGTCTGGGCCGCGGCGGGAGTTCACTCTCTGCCGCGCGGCGCTTCGGGCCCTGCTCTGCCGGGAACTCGACCGCGCCAACGAAGAACTCTCCTTTGGAACCTCCGATCATGGCAAGCCGTTCGCACTGCTCGGAGGGTCGCGGGCGCCGGTTTCCTTCAGCGTCAGCCACAGCGGGCGCCATGGCCTGATCGCGACCGCGCCGCGCGGGCGCATAGGCGTGGATGTCGAAGACAGGGCGGCGCGACGCGACATGGACGCCGACATCCGTCTCCTCTTCGCGCCCGGAGAACGGGCGGGGCTCGCATCCGCCGAAGGAAGCAGCAAGGCAGACCTGTTCTACGACCTCTGGACCATGAAGGAAGCGCTGGTCAAGGCGGCCGGCGTCGGCCTGAGGATCGACACGACGAGCTTCGAGATTCCGCCGGCGATGAGTCGAGGCGCGACCAGTTGTCTCGTACGCCTTCCCGTGGCGCCTTCCGTTCGATGGCGGCTGGAGAACTTCGGCAACCGGCGTTACGCCGCGGCGCTCGCCGTCGAGGACCTGCCCGCGTCGGACGCCGGGGACGGCGCCGAGCCGCGGTCGCACGGGCGGGAGGGATAGCGTCAAGCCGTTGACTGTCTGGGAGGTACCCGAGCCCCTTTCCGTGCACGAGGTGCGGCTCGACGAGGAGACGGTCACGGCGGTGAGGCGGCATGGCCGGCCGGATTCGCCTGTTCGCCTGGTGCTGACTCATGGCAACGGCCTCGCCATCGACGCGTACTACCCGTTCTGGTCCCTCCTGGCGGACGAGTTCGATCTGATCGTCTACGACGTCAGAAACCACGGCTGGAACGCCGTCGGTGAGCAGACGAACCACAACTTGCCGGCGATGATCCACGATCATGACGTCCTCGCCGGGGCCATCGCCGAGCGTTACGGCGAGAAACCGACCGTCGGCGTCTTCCACTCGCTTTCGACGATCATCGCCATCCTCTCCTTCGCCGATCCGTACTCGGGCCTGGTTCTGTTCGATCCGCCCTTCTGCAAGCCCGCGGCAAGCGAAACCGAGTTCGACGCCGCCGCCGACCGCGCGACGGCGCTGACGCGGCGTCGGGCGGCCTACTTTCGGTCCGAAGAGGAGTTCTCCGACCTTCTCCGGTTCTCCCCGGTGTTCGCCCGGGTGTTGCCGGGCGTGAGGGAGCTCGTGGCCGCGACGACCCTCAGGAGGGCGGCGGACGGCGAGGGCCGCGAACTCCGTTGTCCGCGGGAGTTCGAAGCGCAGCTCTCGGGGTACGTGAGGAGCTTCGCTCCGCTGCTGGACCTGAGCCTGCTTTCCTGCCCGACGAAAGTGATAGGGGCCGATCCGACCCTTCCGTATGCGTACCTGCCGAGCTTCGACCTGAAGCACATCCGGAACGTGGACTACGACTTCATCGTGGACACGACCCACCTCCTGCAACTGGAAAAGCCGGCGGAATGCGTGGCGATGCTCCGCGATTTCCTGCTTCAGACCGGGCTTCCGGGAGGGTCCACCCAGTGGCGTCTGGGCTCGAAGGGATAGCCGGGAAGGGAGATCCGGCGCCGCTCTTCGCCGGCGAAGAGGCCCGCGAAGGAGACCGGCAGTCCGGCTTCGTAGGCGGCGGCCACTGCCTCTAGGAAGCCGCCGCCGGGGAGGCTCGCCGAGGCGTCGCCGGACGGCGACCGCAGGCTTGCCAGCGCGAGTGGGAGACGGTCGGCTCCTTCCTCCCCGGCGCCTTCGGCGTCGCTGGCCAGCCAGGCCTCGGCGACCGCCGTCGCCAGCGACTGCCGCGGGCCGATCTCCAGCACGACGTCGACGGCCCGTTCCGCCAGAGTCGCGGAACAAGCGCCCGGCGTGGCGGGCTCCTGATCGTCCTGGAACCGGAAGGCGCGCTGGAGCCAGAATGAGGCGTCAAGCGCCTCGTTCGCCGCCAGCGGCCGACCGTCGGCGCCGCGGATAACGGTGAGGGAAGGGAGTTCGAGGGCCAAGTCTCCGGCGAACCGCTCCGAACCTTCCGCGGGTTCCTCCTCCGCCGTCGCCTCGCCCGCGGCCGCCGCCAGGCGGAGACCGTCTTCCAGGCTGAAGATTCGGGCGGTCTGGGCGGCCGCGAACTCTCCGGCGTCGAACCCGGCGACGACGCTCGGCCGGATCCCGATGCTCGACCAGAGGGCGGTCAGAGAGCACTCGAGCGCGTAGACGGCCGGACAGGCCCAAGCCGGGTCGTCGAGATCGCCCGAAGCATCCGTCCGCCCGAACATGATCTCCAGGAGCGATTCGCCGCGTTGCGTCCGGAGCACTTCGTCGCACCGGTCGAGAACCGCCCGAACCACCGGTTCGGTCCGGTAGAGCGCGGCGCCCATGCCGGCCCAGCGGCTGTCCTGGCCGGCATAGACGAAGGCGACGTTCGTGGCTTCTCGCGGCGCCGGTCCGCCGTTCGCTTCGCAGAGCGCCCGGAGGCCGGCGGCCAGCGATTCCGCGTCCCGGAACACGACCGCGGCGCGGTGCCGGAAGTGACTCCGGCCGGTGCCGGCGGTCCATGCCAGATCGGACAGGAGCGGACCGGCCGCGCCGTCGTCGGACTCGAGGGGGCCGCCACGTCCATCGACCCAGCCGAGGAAGCTGCCGGCAAGCGACTGCAGGGCGGTTTCGGACTTTGCGGACAGCGGCAGAATTCGGGTCTGGCGCAAGTCGCGCGCTTCGCCGTCCGCTCGCGCATCGGTGGCGGGCGACGGAACGGAGACGGCAACGGGTGTCGGTGCTCCCCAAGGTCCGAGTTCTTCACCTGGCGCGGAGTCGTCGCCCGGCGCGTCGTAGCCCTCCACGACGATGTGCGCGTTCGTACCGGAGAACCCGAAGGCGCTGACTCCGGCGCGGGCCGGGCGGCCGTTGGCCAGCGGCCAACAGGTTCGTTCGGACGTGACCTGCACGGGCAGCCGGTCCCAGTCCACCCCGGGGTTCGGCGTCTCGAAGTGCAGGTGCTTCGGGATGACCCGATGGCGCATGGCGAGAACGACCTTGATCAGTCCCGCGATGCCCGCGGCCGTTTCCAGGTGACCCATGTTTGTCTTCGCCGTCCCGATCAGCAGGGGCCGGTCGGGTTCCCGCTCCCGACCGTAGATCGCGGCGGCGGACTGAACCTCGATGGAATCGCCGATCGGGGATCCGGCGCCATGGACCTCGAGGTAGTCGACGTCGGAGGGCGCGACGCCGGCGCGAGACAGGGCCTCCTCGATGACCTGTTCCTGGGCGGGGCCGCTCGGCATCGTCAGTCCGGCGGCGATGCCGTTGTGGTTCACGGCCGAGCCCCTGATCACGGCCCAGATCCGATCGCCGGCGGCCTCCGCGTCGCTCAGCCTCTTGAGGAGGACGACGCCGCATCCCTCGCCGCGAACGTAGCCCTGCGCCGAAGCGTCGAATGTTGCGCAGCGCCCGCTCGGCGTCAGCAGGCCGTGCTCGATCAGCGCCTCGCTGTAGGCCGGAGAGAAGACCGCGTTGACGCCGCCGGCCAGCGCCATGTCCACCTCGCCGCGCTCCAGCGCCGTCAGCGCGGCGTGGACCGCGGCGAGCGACGCGGCGCAGTTCAGCACGAATGGCATGGCGGGGCCCATGAGACCGAGCGTGAAGGCGACCCGTCCGACGGCGGTGCTGGACATCGTGCCGACGCGACTGCCCTCCGAGCCGCTGGCGATCATCAGGTCCCGGTACTCGCTGGCGTTCATCCCGGCGAACACGCCCGTGCGGCTTCCCCTGATGCTCTCGGGATCGATACCGGCGTCTTCCAGGGCCCGCCAGCTCGTCTCGAGCAGCATCCTTTGCTGGGGGTCCATGGTTTCCGCCGCGATCGGCCTGATGCCGAAGAACCTGGCGTCGAACAGTTCGAGACCTCGGACGAAGCCACCCCAGCGATAGGACGGGGGGGCGGCTTCGGGATCGCCGACGCGGTCGAGCCAGTAGTCGCACTCCGTGCGCCCCTCCGTGACCAGATCGGCGCCCGCCAGGAGGTGCTCCCAGTAGGTCGCCACGTCCGGGGCGCCGGGAAAGCGGCAGGCCATGCCGACGATGGCGATGCCCTGCTGCTCCGTTTCCGGCGTCGGACGGGGTCGCGCGACCGGTTTCTCGGGAACGCGGGCCGCGCCGGCGAGAGCCTCGATCTCGCCGGCCAGGTGACCGGCGAGGTCCGCGGTGCTCGGGTGATCGAACACGATCGTGTTGGACGTCGTGTACTCGCCGGTGAAGGCCCGGTTCAGCCTGTTGCGCAACTCCACCGCCATCAGCGAGTCCATGCCCAGGTCGAAGAAGCCGACCGTCGCCGAGGGCGGCGACGGGAGGTGGAGCACGGCCTGCAGCTCCTGCTGGATGAACGCCTCCAGCAGATTCCGTTTCTCTTCCGACGGCGCCTCCCGCAACTGTGCCATCAGGCCGGTGGACGCGGCCGACTCCCCGGTCTGCCGGCCCCGGACCTTCGTCGCGACCGGCAGTTCGTCGAAGAACGGGCGCCGCGCCTCCGACTCTTCGGCGACGACGGACCAGTCGGTCGCGGTGACCATGGGCCTGGTCGCGTCCTGTCTGACGAGCCGGTCGAATGCCTCGATGCCCTGTTCCGGAGTGATCCAGTCCGCGGCGGTGTGGTCGAAACGTCTGCTGATCCTCTCCCTCTGCTCTTCCGCTTCCCCGATGCTCGACCAGGCCCCCCAGGCGATCGCCTGGCCGGGGAGGCCCAGACCGCGCCGGTGTGCAGCGAGTTGGTCGAGGAAGGCGTTGGCGGCGGAGTGATTCGACTGTCCCGGATTTCCGACCACGCCGATCCCGCTGGAGAACAGGACGAACAGGTCGAGATCACGGGTCCTCGTGGCCCGATGGAGATGCCAGGCGCCGAGAATCTTGGGCCAAAGCACCTGCTCGAAGCGATCCCAGGTCTGGTTCTCGATCACGCCGTCGGACAGGACACCCACGCTGTGGATGACGCCTCCGAGCGGCCTCGGAGCTTGGTCTATTCGGGCGAGCATGGCGTCGACGGCGGCGAAGTCCGTGACGTCGGCGATCTCGACCCGCACGTCGACTCCGGCCTGCCGCAGTTCGCGGATGAGCGCTTCGGCCTCCGGGTCGGGATCCCGGCGGCCGTTGAGAACGAGGGCGCCGGCTCCCTGCTCGGCCAGCCATCGGGCGACCGCGCAGCCGATCCCGCCCAGGCCTCCGGTGACGAGCCAGGCGCGGTCGGGCCGGAGACCGCCACGGGCGAGCGGCGGCATGCGGAGGACGTTCTTGCCCGTGTGGCGGGCACCCCGCATGGCGTCCATCGCCGACTCGATCTCGCACAGCGGCCAGACCGTGTGCGGCAGAGGCGACAGCTCGCCGGCCGCGAGGCGATCCATGACACGGCGGAGAGAAGCGCCGGCGCGGGCAGGGTCGGTTCGCTTCAGCTCATCCACGTCGAGGATGGAGTACGCGACATCGGGGCGGGACGCCGACATCTCGCGTTCGCTCCAGATGCCCCGCTTCCCGATCTCGACGAAGCGGCCGCCGGGGCCCAGACAGGACAGGCTCGCCTCGATGAACCCCTCGCTCGTGAGGCTGTTCAGCACGACATGAACGCCCTCGCCGTTCGTCGCCTGCAGGATCTCGTCTCCGAAGCGGGTCTTCCGGCTGTCGAACACGCGGGCCACGCCGAGGGAGCGGAGGAAGGACTGCTTGGCGGCGCTCGCGGTCGCGAAGACCTCGGCTCCCGCGGCCCGAGCCAGTTGAATCGCGGCCAGGCCGACGCCGCCGGCGCCCGCGTGGATCAGCACGCGTTCGCCGGCCTCGAGGCCCGCCTCGCGGAACGCGAGGTCGGCGGTGACGAAACAGATGGGCACGGTCGCGAGGGCCGCCGCGGAGAGACCGGCGGGAGCGGGCGCCACCAGCGCGGCCTTGGTGACCGTCTCCGGAGTGAACGAACCGAATCCCATCCCGGCCACCAGGTCGCCGGCCGCGAGGCCCTCGACATCCTCGGCCGTCTCCAGCACGCGGCCGACCAGTTCGCGGCCGATCTCTTCTCCGCTGGAAACCGCGCCGATGCTCATCAGCGCGTCGACGAAGTTGAGGCCCATCGCCTCGACGGCGACCCGGACCTCGCCGCCTGCGAGTTCGGGCCGGGACCGCGGCTTCGCCCGGAGCGTCGTCAGGCCGGCCTCCGGATCCTCGGGGCCGACGACCCACTCGAGGCCCTCCGGCAGGGCGAGGCGCGGGTCGTCGGCGCCGGGCCGAATCAGGCGCGCGGCCCGACGGACCCCTCCCCGGTGCGCGACGAGGGTTTCGGAGTCGGCGAACAGGAGCTCCCGGGCGAGTTCCGGCGCCGCCGCCGTTCCCCGGGAGGGGTCCAGGTCGATCAGTCTCGGCTGAAGGTGGGGTGCTTCCCAGGACATCGCCTTTGCGAAACCCCAGAGGGTGGCGCCGCCAAGTTCGCCCGACGTTCTTCCCAGGAGGTCCTGCTCGAGGACCTGTGCGCCGCGCGTCACGAACCAGACACCCTCCGTCGGGACGATGCCGGCGTCCATGGCGCCCTGCGCGAGAGCCAGCGCCGTGGACGCGGCATGGGTTACGTCCTCCGCCATCTCGTCCGTGGTCGCCGAGGCGCCGCGTCCATCCAGGGCCATGAGGTGCACGACGCCTCGGAGAGGCGGTTCCTCGGGCAAGCCTTCCAGCAGGGATCGCCAGGCTTCGCGGTCCGCGGAGTCGAGGGAGGCGGTCGCGACACCGGCGGCTCCCGGCGAGGGCCCGCCGGGATCGCCCTCGCCCCGGACCAGAAGGACCGTCTGGTTGCCCGAGGCCAGCTCGGCGGCGAGCCGCTCCGCCGTGCCGCCTCGGTCCGCCGCGACGACCCAGGCGCCGGGCGCCGGGCCGACCTCGGCCGGGCCCCGGGCGAGGATGACGCTCGAACCGAGGTGTTCGTCGGTGTCCGGATCGCGAGTTCCGAGGAACTCCAGGTCCGAGAAGCCGGCGTCGCCCAGGGCCCGCCGCCACTGGGCCGGCCTGGCGAAGGCATGCTCGGTCCGGTAGGCGTCGGCAAAGCGCCACCATCCGTCCAGGAGCCCGAACGTCAGATCCCCCCAAGTCCGGTGCCGCAGACCTTCGAGGGCAACCAACTGGCCCGACGGGGCGAGAAGATCGCGGCAGTGGGACAGCGTTTCGCCCAGGTCCCGGGTTGCGTGCAGCGCGTTCGCGGCGATGACCAGGTCAAAGGCGTGGGCACCGAAGCCCTGGGCCGCCGGGTCCGCCTCGATGTCCAGGCGCCTGTACTCGATCGGGGCGCCGGTCGCGGCCAGGCGCCCTTCGGCCTGCGAGAAGAAGCCCGCCGAGATGTCGGTGAAGGTGTAGTCGACCCGGTCGGAAGGGAGCCGCGGGAGAACCGCCTCGGTTGCGGATCCGGTCCCCGCTCCGACTTCCAGTACCCGCAGCCGCCGATTCTCCGGCAGGCCGGAGATCGCCGCCTCCACCGCGTCTCCGAGCATCCGGTTCGCGGCGCGGTTGGCCGGCGCCTGGAGGTATACGCCCGCCGCACCGGCTCCTTCGTCGCTGAACAGCAGCGTCATCGGGTCCCTGCCGCCCTGGAGCACCTCCGCGAGAGCCGGGCCGCATCGGCGGAGCAGGCCGAGTTCGTGGGCGCCGTGGGGGTGCCTGTCCCGGACCAGCTCGGCGAGACGTTCGGGGTCCGCCAGGGCTTCGTCCGGCAGTGGGTCGCCCGCTCCGGCCGTTAGGGTGTAACCCCCGCCGGAACGACGCAGGATGTCCGCCTCGGAGAGGATGGCCAGGAGCCGTCGGAACAGGCGCCGGTGTTCGTCGACGACGTTCAGTTCACGGCGAAGATCCTCGGGCGAGACCTCAGCCTCCGCCCGGCGCCGCCACCCCATGTCCTCGAATGCCCAGAGTACGTAGGCCTGGGACAACCGCTCAAGGTCCCGGAGCAGGGAGGTTCGGTCCGCCGTTGCGACGTCGCGGTCCGCCAGGTGCTCGGCGAGGGTGCGCGACTGGCCGGCGATCGTTGCCGGGCTGGCCAGGAAGTCCGCCGAGGTCCCGCTATCGTCCAGGGGCCGCTCCCGCCAGGCGACCTCGTACAGCAGGTCCTTCAGCCCGGTCCTGGCCGAGAGGAGGGCGCCGCGGGTGGCTCGCTTGACGGTGAAGCCGCACAGGCCGCCGAGAGGCGCCCCTTCGGTGGAGTAGAACCGAACGTCCCCCGTCACGACTTCGGGCGGCTCGGAAGACGCGGCGTCCGCTCCGTTCCGTTCGGCGGACGTCCTCACGGTTGCATGGCAAAGGAGCCTGCTCGGCATCGGCCCCGCGACCCACAGCCTCCGCCAGCCGAAAGGCATGTACACCGCCCCCTGCTCCGAAACCGTGAGGTGGCGGGCCAGCGAGATGACCTGGAAGCAGCCGTCCAGCAACAGGGGATGCAGCTCCATGCCGGTCGCGTCGACCGAATCGTCAAGCGCGATCGTGGCCAGGGCCTCGCCTTCCCTGGCCCAAGCCGATTCGACCGTGTGGTACGTCGGGCCGAGGTAGATGCCGGTCGCGGAGCGCATCCGGTAGAACGCGGCGGGATCCTGGGGCGTCAACTCGGCCTTGAGCGCCTCCGGGTCGAGCGGGGGAAGCGGTTCCAGGTCCGACCTTCCCGAGGAAAGTCGACCGCCGGCGTGAAGCGTCCAGCTCTCCTCGTCCCCTCCCCTTGTGAAGATCTCGAAGGAACGTTCCGCGAGGTCGTCCGAGCCGTCCAGAACGAACTGCAGGGTGCGGCCTCCGCCACCCGCTCCGTTCTCCGGGTCCTCTTCATCGAGAATCAGCGGGCTGTAGATCTGCAACTCGTCGACGACCGCCGGCCCGTCGCCCTGGTTCAGCGCCACCGAGACCGCCATGCCGCCGTGGAGGCCGGCGGGAACGACCACCTGCTCGTAGACCAGGTGGTCCAGCAGCCACGCGGGATCGGAGGCGAACACTTCCGTCTCGAAGGTGACTTCGCCGCGGGGCGATTCGTGGCGGACGCCGAGCAAGGGATGTCCGTCGGCCTTGTGCCGCCGCTTCGAGGTCCGGACCCAGTGCCGGAGGCGCTGGAACGGATAGCCGGGCAAGGTGATCCGGCGCCGGGCTTCGCCGGCGAACAGGCCCTCGAACTCGATGTCGAGGCCCGACTCCCAGGCGCCGGCAACGGCCTCCGCGAAGTCGCTGCCCGCGTCGATGGGCGGTTCCTCGGCCGCGCGTGGCGGCCGCCGGAGACTGGCGAGAACCCGCGCGGATCCTGCCGGCGCCGACGCGGGCCAGATCATCGAGACAAGTGGCCCCAGCACGGCATGGGGGCCGATCTCCACCGCCACGTCCACTCCCATCTCCGCCAGGGTCTCGACGCTGCCCCGAAACGCCACGGGCTCACGCGCGTGGCGCCGCCAGTACGCCGCGTCCATCCGGGCGTCCGGGTCGAGCACCCGGCCGGTGACGTTGCTGACCAGAGGCACGGCGAGGGCCGGCGGCGAGGGCGCGATCTCCCTGACGGCGGCTTCCAGCTCGTCCAGGGCCGGTTCGATCAGCGCGCCGTGATAGGCGGGACTCCGCCGCAACCGGTGCACCTTCGTGCC
Organism: Candidatus Multivorans sp.; assembly: GCA_965220845.1. Lineage (GTDB taxonomy): Bacteria > Acidobacteriota > Thermoanaerobaculia > Multivoradales > Multivoraceae > Multivorans. Next base: position 899,528 of record CBDCRA010000004.1, on the reverse strand, counting down.
CTCGGCTTCGAAGTGCGCCAGCACCGCTTCGAGTTCGGCGGCGGGACCGCTGACCACCTGCTGGGCGCCGTTGTCGACGGCAACGGAGAGGTCCGCGTCGTTCGAGCTTGCGTTGTGCTCGGCCACCGCCTCGGCGACGCGCGCGGCGGGGGCGAAGACGGCGGCCATCGCGCCGTCGGGGCGGGTTGCGCCCATCAGTGCGCCGCGGGCGGCGGCGTAGCGAAGGCCCTGCTCGAGCGTGAAACCGCCGGCCGCCCGCGCGGCCGCGATCTCACCGAGGCTGTGACCGACGACGACGCTCGGCTTGACGCCCAAGCTCTCCCAGAGTGAGACCAGCGCGCACTCCAGGGAGTAGATGGCGGGTTGCGTCCAGGCCGGTTCGTCGAGCAGGCCGTCGGTTCCGTTCTCCGCGAACATCACGTCGAGCAGGGAGACTCCGCGATCTTCGAGGAGCAGCCGGTCGCAGCGGTCAAGCACCGAGCGGAACACGGCCTCCCTTTCGTACAGGGCTTTGCCCATTCCTGGCCATTGACTGGCCTGCCCCGTGAAGACGAAGGCCACCTTCCGCGCATCGCGCGGCTTGCCGCCGCCTTCGTCGGCGGCCACTTTCTCCAGTTGCGTCCGGAGCTGGACGAGGTCGCTGAACACGAGGCCGGCCCGGTGCGCGAAGTGGTTCCTCCCGACGGCGGCCGTCCAGGCCAGGTCGGAGAGGTCCGGGTCGGTCTCTTCGTCCAGCCAGGACAGGTAACGCCGCGCGGTGTCGCGCAGGGCCTCGGGCGACCGGGCCGACAGCGGCAGGAAGCGGGTTTCGCGGACCCTGGGTTCCTCGCCCGTTTCCGCCCGGGGGTTCACGGGCAGTCGGAGGCCGGCCGGGAAGGACCCGGGAGAGCGGCCGGCAGCGGCCTCCAGCTCGCCGTACCCCCGCACCAGAACGTGGCCGTTGGTGCCTGACCAACCGAAGGAGTTGACCCCAGCCAGGCGGGGCCGACCGGCATGGAGGGGCCAGTCCGTCATCCCGTCGGTGACGCGGACGGGGAGGCGCTCCCAGTCGATCCGGGGATTCGGGTTGCTGAAGTTCAGGTGGCGGGGAATGACCCCGTGTCGGAGCGCCAGGACCGTCTTGATGAGGCCCGCGACGCCGGCGGCGGGTCCGAGATGTCCGATGTTCGTCTTGACGGAACCCACCAGCAGGGGGCGTTCCGCGCCGCGTTCGCGTCCGTAGACGGCTGCCGCGGCGTTCAGCTCGATGGGATCGCCGACGACGGTGCCGGTGCCGTGGGCCTCCAGGTAGTCGACGTCGGAGGGAGAGGCGCCGGCGCGCGCCAGGGCCTGCTCCATCGCCTTCTCCTGGGAGGGAGCGCTGGGCACGGTCAGGCCCTGGCTGGCGCCGTCCTGATTGACGGCCGAACCGGGAATGACGGCCCAGATCCGGTCGCCGTCCGCCTTCGCGTCGCTGAGGCGCTTGAGGACGATCAGGCCGCAGCCTTCGCCGGAGACGAAGCCGTCGGCGGCCGCGTCGAAGGTCCAGCACTGGCCTGTCGGCGAGAGCATGCCCGCGTTGGCGCGCAGCTCGAGCGGCCGTCCGGCGAACGAGGCATGGACGCCGCCGGCCAGGACCAGATCCGCCTCGTGGCGCTGGAGCCCCGCCACGGCCTGGTGAATGGCGACGAGCGAGGATGAGCAGGCGGTGTCGATCGCCATCGACGGCCCTTCCAGACCGAGAACGAAGGACACCCGGCCGATCGCCGTGTTCAACGCGTTGCCGGTGACTGCGTAGAGCCCGCCCGCGGCCTCGCTCGAGCCGGGATCGGCGATCGCCATGTCCCGGTAGTCCATGATGCTGATGCCGGCGTAGACGCCGGTGCGGCTGCCCTTGAGTTTTTCGGGGTTGATCGCCGCGTCCTCGAGCGCGCGCCAGCTCACCTCCAGCATCATGCGCTGCTGCGGATCGAGCATCTGCGCCTCGATCGGGGAGATGCGGAAGAACTCCGCGTCGAACAGGTCGAGGTCTTCGACGTACGCCCCGAAACGGATGGCCTCGTTCCGAGCGGCGAACTGGGGGAACCGGCGCCCGCTGCGTCCGATGACCGCGCCGGGCGGGCCCTCCACGACCGCGTTTTCGCCGGCCAGGAGCTGCTTCCAGAAGCCGGAGAGGTCCTTGCTGCCGGGGAAGCGGCAGGCCATGCCGATGATCGCGACGGGCTCCTCGCGGGGCTGGCGGTCCGGCGGTCCGGGGTTGGTGGCGTTCGACATCGGCGATCTCCGGATTGCGGGTTGTGCTTCAGGCAGTCGTTCGCGCTCCGGCGCTAAGCAGGTAGCGATACAGCCGCGCCGTGAGCCTTGGGTCGCTCTCTTCGAGCAATCGCAGGGCGGAAGCGGTCAGCGTCGCCGTCGTGCAGGGCTCGTCGGCGACGACCGAGGCGGCCGCCGTCGGGGCGGCGAAGGGCGCCCGGGGCTCGACCGCGTCACCCGGACCGAGCTGGCGGTGGCGGGCGCCGCCGGCGTCGAACACGGAGGCTCGTCCAGCGGTGATCAACTGAAGCGTGTCGTTCGACTCGCCGGCGGCGAGGAGAGCTTCGCCCTCGGCGTGCTCTGCGGTGTCCAGCCAGTCCCGGAGATCGTCCGCCAGATCCTCGAAGAGGACTTGCCGGTCGAGGTGACGCTCCATGTCGGCGGCCGCGACCTCCAGCAGGGAGGGCTCTCCGCCTTCCGCGTCGCCGGCCGGCCGGTACGCGGCGATCAGCACGTCCTCGCAGTGTTCCAGCGCCTGATCGTCGTCGAGCGCGAACACGAGGTTGCCGAACACCGGCGGCGGCAGATTCCGCTGCAGTTCGTTCTCGAGCGTGGCGGGCGCCCTGCTCATGACCACCTGAGTACCGGCGCGGCGAGCGGCCAGGATGAACCGGCACATTGCGCTGACGGTCGAAAAGTCGAGGCCGGACACGGCGTTGAAGTCGAGCACGATGCAAGCTGGCCGGGGCTCTTCGCCCAGCGACCGCTGGAGCCGGTCCGCCAGCGGATAGCCCGCGCCGAAGAAGATGTAGCCGCGAAGGCTGTAGCCCCGGACCCGCGACCCCTCAGCCCGCAGGATGGCCCGTTCCGGTATCGGGCGGATGCGATGGCTCTGCTCGTCCCTAAGGGAGAAGGTGGATTCGACGACCTTGACCCGACTCAGGCGCACGACGAAGAAGAGGATCGTGATCAGCATGCCGATGGCGACGCCTTCGAGGAATCCCAGCGTCAGGATCGTCACGAAGATCACCAAAATGATCGCGTAGTCGCTCCGCGGCAGACGCTTGCGGACCTTCAGCAGCCATTGTTCGAGCATCGCCACGCCGGTGTAGAACAGGACCCCGGCCATGAGGGGCACGGGCACGAGTTTCAGCACGACGTCTCCGAAGATCAGCGGCGATGCGGCCACCGCCGCCATGGCGACGCTGGTCGTCTTCAGGCCGGCGCCCAACATCAGGCTGCGTAGAGAGGCCGGAACGACGAACGTGCCGGGCGGGGCGCCCCCGAGCCCCGCCGCGAGACTCCCGAGGCCCACGGCGCCGAACTCCCGGTTCCAGTCCAGTTCGCGACCGGAAGCCAGCTCCATGCCCCCGATGTACAGGACGGTGCAGAGCAGGGTTACCAGAATCAGCGCGAGGATGTTCGGAACCTGAAGGGCGACCGCGCTCCAGTCGATGCGCGCCGCCTGGGCGAGCGTCACGGGAGGCCACGGGTCCGATCCAGAGAGGCCCGCGAACAGGAGGCCTCCGTCCCGCGCCTCCCGGATCGAGACGCCGAAACGGGCCAAACCGAGATGCAGCAGGCCCGCTCCGGCAACGAAGCTCGCAGGCATCACCAGGGGGCTGGACCAGCGTTGGCTGGCGAAGTACAGGCCGAGGCCGTAGGCGATGCCGACGCCCCAGTTCGTGACGACCAGCGGATCGAACAGCTTTGCGAACGCGTCCGCATCGAGTCGCAAGCCCATGAGAGCCAGAGCGAACACGCAGGCGAGTCCGCCCGTGCCCGCGACGAAACCGGACGAAACGGGGTAGGGAAGGAAGCGGACCAGGTTCGCGAGGCGGAAGCGCTCGATAAGCAGGGCGAGGGCTGCTGTCGCGATCGAACCCAGAACGATGATCGCGACCAGCGTGGGAAGCAGTTCGTCGCCGGTGGCGGTGAGAGAACCGCCGATCACCCCGAGAGCGACCATGGTCGCCACGGTGGGCGCCGTGGCGGCGCCCGGAAAACCGCTTCTGAGCCCGGTGACCAGGCAGGCGGCGGCGGTTCCGAACAGAACCAGCCCGATGCCTTGGGACGCGAAGGGGGCGAGCTGTCCCGAGAATACGAGGGTTGCCAGGGCCACCTCGCCGATGATCAGGCTGACGCCGGAGACGAAGCCGACGGTCAGAACGGCGAGCGCCTTCCGGGCTGGCGCGTTCGACGCAAGGCTGGCTGGCCGCTCTTTCCGCGGGGATTCTCGAGTCATGTCGCGCGCACTCCCCTGCGCAGACTACCCAAACGGAGCCACGGATTCGCGGGGACCGGGCACCTCTCCGGTGGCTGGACAGGTTGGGCGCCACTCGGCCCGAGGCTTGGCGATTCGCCGCGCGAATGCTGATCGCTACGGCTGGATCATGTAGGTGAACTTGACCGCGATCTGCCGGTGCGTGCTCTGCCGGTAGCGCAGATCCTCGGCCATCCAGTTCTCGTTGTAGACGACGAACAGGTCGGAGCCGGGCTTGTAGATCCAGTGCAGCCGGATGTTCGTCCCGAGGTCGCCGGACAGGTCGTTGTACTGGACGATCGTGTTCAGCCTCAGGTTGGGGCTGAACGTGAAGTTGACCAGTTGGCTGTAGAGCCCGACGTCGAAGGCGCCCTGCGGCAGCTCGACGGAGTTGAAGACCCAGCGGGTTTCCGTCTGCACGAGCCTGGAGAGCCGGAGATTGAACGTGGCCCGGCCGGAGGTCTGGGTTCCGCCGTAGAAGTCGCCGGCGAAGACGCGGCCGCGAAATCCGACGAGCCGGCTCTGGTTCGAGAAGACGGCGAGGGCGACGTTGTCGAAGTCGTAGCGGCCCGGCGGAATCACGATCCCGGGGGAAACCTCGAACGGCGCGACCAGATTCTCCGTCTCCCGGACGTATCCCAGCCGCCAGCGGTCCTCGCTCGTGGTCCGCATGCCGATCGGCGAGAACTCGATCCGCCGGGTTTCCAGTTCGCCGTCGTCGAGCGTCTCGTAGTAGTCGACGTTCAGTTCGGTGAACCAGGTGCGGACGAAGCCGCGCTCGATCCGTGGCAGCCACTGGATGTAGGGGGCGAGGTGGCGGACGTTGTTGCGCAGGAGGAAGCCGGCCTTCGGGCTGTAGCCCTCCTCGATCTCCTGGGCGTCGAGGTAGACGGTCCACTCGGGGCCCTGGTAGTCGAGGTTGAAGCCGTAGGCGGACTCGCCGGCGTCGGATGCGCCGGCGTCGCCGTCGGGTTCTTCGCTGATGCCGCTGCTGCTCCAGAAGCCTCCGAAGATCATCTTCGACGTCGGCTTGTAGACGAAGTCGACGCCGGCGACGCGGTTCGCGTCCTCGGCGTCCGGCGCCGCCTCGGTGAGCACGGCGCCGATCGACGACCGCCGGCCGAGGTTCCGCTTCAGCCGGGCGACCGTGAAGGCGTTCGCGGGCACCGTTCCGCTGTCTTGCTGGAGTCCGGCCGTGGCGACCCGCAGCACACCGACATCCCAGCCGCCCATACGGCCGGTGAGCCGCGCTCCCCAGTCGATCGCCACCTGCCGTCCGGCGTCGAGGCCAACCCGGCGGGAGAAGAAGGCCTTGAGCACCGGCGGTTCAAAGAAGCGGCGATGGGGCGGCCCGAAGTCGAAGATGCCCGCGTTCTCGAGGAAGAAGTCGCGCTTCTCGGGAAAGTAGAGCGAGAAGCGGGTCAGGTTCGTCTGCAGTTCGTCGACCTCGACCTCGGCGAAGTCCGTGTTGTACGTCAGGTCGAGCGCCAGGGATCGGGTCACGCCCCACTTGATGTCCAGGCCGCCGTCACCGTCCGTGAGGGGGTCTGCGTTCAGCCGTGGATCCTCGCTGACGTCGCCGATCACGAAGGGCTTGATCTGAAGCTGCGCCGACTGCGCCAGGCCGGTCAGGCCCGTCAGTTCGCCCGCCATCGAGATGCGGTGGACGGGCTGGACCAGGGACCCGACCTGCCCCAGCATGCTGACCTCCCGCGGCAGGCCGGACCAGTGCGTCATCTCGCGCTTGTGGGCGATGTAGCGCTGGACGTTGAAGCCCCAGGCCGGGGCCGCCGGATCGAATCGCAGCGTCGAGATCGGAATCGCGATTTCCGCCGCCCAGCCGAAGGCGGTTCGCCGTGCCGCCACGGACCAGATGCCGTCCCACTCGAGGTTCAGGTCGCGGCCTTCGTCCGTGACCAACGTGTCGGCCCGGGCGGCGTTCAGGTTCGTCTCGAACGCGTAGCCGTTGCGCCGGTCATGGAACGTGTCGAGCAGCAGGATGATCGAGTCGTCCTGGAAGATGCGGCTGTCGCGCTCCATCTCCTTGGCGATGATTGCCTCGGGGTTCGCGTCGAACGCGGTGATGCCGAAGTAGATCGTCGAGTCGGTGAACACGACGCGCACTTCCGTCTGCTCGGTCGCCGGCACGCCGTCGAGCGGCTCGTGCTGCACGAAGTCGGCGCCCACCTCCGATTCCGCCCACACGGCGTCGCTCAGGTCGCCGTCGACGGTGGGGCCCTGCTCGACCCGGGTGGCGGCCATCGTCGGGCGCTCGGTTTCCGGCGCCGGATCCTGCAAACCGGCGGCCGCCGCCGCCAGCAGGGCGAATCCGCCGACGATGGCCGCGGCAGTCGGCTTCGGTCTCGGCACGGACATCGCGGAGGACGAAGGCTAACTGCTAACAACAGGGTCGGCATCGTCGCCGGGCCCATTGGCGGTCCGCCGGTATCCGCCGCCGAGACGCGAGAGGGCGCGCTATAGTCCTCTTTCGCGTGAACGAACTCCTCGGCCGCACCGGCGCCGCCCTGGCGGTCGCTTTCCTTCTCTGCGCCGCCGCCGCGTCGGCTCAGCCGGCCGACCCGCCGCTCGACGTCCTGATGCGCGCCACGGACGACGCGATGCGCGGCGACTCGAGCGAGAGCCGGATCACGATGCGGATCAAGACGGAGCGCTGGCAGCGGGAGTTGCGGCTCCACGTCGTCTCCGAGGGCGCCGAGACGGCGCTGATCCGGATCGAAGCGCCGGCGAAGGAGCGCGGCACGGCGACGCTCAAGGTCGAGCAGAACATCTGGAACTACCTGCCGAAGGTCGACCGGACGATCAAGGTGCCCGGGTCGATGATGCAGGCGGCGTGGATGGGCAGCCACTTCACGAACGACGACCTGGTCCACGAGTCCCGCTACAGCGAGGACTTCGAGTGCGCCTACCGGGAACGGCCGGTGGACGGCTCCGGCCACTGGCTGGTGCGCTGCATCCCGCTGCCGCATGCTCCCGTCGTCTGGGGTGCTATCGACGCGCGGTTCCGCGCCCAGGACATGCTGCTCGACCAGGCGGAGTACTTCGACGAGCGCGATCGGCTGGTGCGCACGGTTCGCTACGAGGACTTCGGTCCGCTCGGCGGCAGGACGCTGCCGCGGCGGCTCCGGGTGATACCCGCGGACGATGCGGACGAGTTCACCGAGATCGTCTACGAGGAACACGCGTTCAACGTCGATCTGCCTCCCGGCACGTTCTCCCTGCAGTCGCTGCGCCAGTAGCAGGAACAACGCCGGATGAAGATCCTCCGCATGGCCTGGCGCAACCTGTGGCGGAACGGCCGGCGCACCCTGGTCACGGTCGCCGCGATGACCCTGGCGTTGTGGGCGATGGTGCTCTACACCTCGCTCATGCAGGGGATGCTGGGAAGCATGGAGAGCACGCTGCTCGACGTCGAACTGGGCGAGATCCAGATCCACGCCGACGGCTACCGGGAGCGGCCCTCGATCTGGGAGCGGATCGAAGATCCGGAGGCGCTGCTCGCTGCCCTGGACGAGACCGGGCTGCGCTCGAGCGCGCGCCTGCTCGGCGGCGCGCTGGTCGCTTCAGGGGAGGCCTCGACCGGGGCCCTGCTCAAGGGGCTGAGGCCGGAGCGGGACGCCCGGGTCAGCGACGTCCATGAGCGGCTCGACCGGGGCGAGTGGCTCGACCCGGCCGACGGCTCCGGCGTGGTGCTCGGCTACCGGCTGGCGCGGACGCTGGGCGTGGACGTGGGCGACGAGCTGGTCGCGCTCAGCCAGGCGACCGACGGCAGCATGGCGAACGACCTGTTCGAGGTCCGGGGCGTGCTGCAGAGCCTGAGCGAGGACACGGACCGCGGGACCGTGTTCCTGGTGGAGGACGCGTTCCGGAGCTTCTTTGCCCTGGAGGACGGCGCCCACCAGGTCATCGTTCGCAGTGGCGAGGGGCAGGAGCTCCTGGCGGCGACGGGAGTGGTGGAAGAGGCTGCGGCGGCGAGCGTCTCCGGGGTCGAAGTGAGGACCTGGCGGGACCTCCTGCCGGGGATCGCGAACGTGCTCGACTCCGCCCAGGCCGCCGTCCAGGTGGTGGCCTTCATCGTCTACGTCGTGATTGCGATCATGATCCTGAACGCGATGCTGATGGCGGTTTTCGAGCGGATCCGGGAGTTCGGCGTCCTGAAGGCCATTGGCGTTTCGCCCCGGCGGGTGCTCGCGCTGATCCTCACGGAAGGCGCGCTGCAGGCGGCGCTGGCGATCGCCGTCGGGCTGCTGGCCAGCCTGCCGACGCTCTGGTTTGTCGTGTCGCGGGGAATCGACGTCGGTCAACTGGGCGGCACCGCCATCATGGGCGTCTCGATGGACCGGATCTGGACCGGCGCGGTGAACCCGGTGACGATTGCCGGGCCGGTCTTCATCCTGCTGTTCATCGTCGGGCTGGCGGTCCTGTTTCCCGCGGTCAAGGCCGCGCGGATCAGCCCGGTCGAGGCGATCCACCACCAGTAGCGGAGGCGGCGTGAAGAGAGGGGAAGGAAGATGAGCGGACCCAACGTGGCGACCCTGGCCTGGCGCAACCTGTGGCGGAACCGGCGCCGTACCCTGCTGACGCTCGGTTCGATCGTCTTCGGCGTGTTCCTGGCGGTCGTGTTCACCGCGATGCAGGATCGCAACTGGAAGGACATGATCGATCTGGCGGCCCGGCTAGGCGGCGGCCACGTCAGCCTCCAGCATCCCGAGTACCTCGACACGCCGACCCTGACCCGCACCGTCGTGCGCGGCGCGGAGATCGAAGCGGCGCTCGACGGCGAGGGCCGCCGGATCGCGCGTGCCGTCGACCGCATCGTCGGGCCGACGATGCTGGCCACGGCGGGCGAGAACTTCAGCGGCGCCTTCATCGCCTTCGATCCGGAGGCGGAGGACGAGACGACGCTCTCCATCCTGGAGGCGCTCGATCAGGGCTCGGCGCTCGAACCGGGCGACCGCGACGGCGTGATTCTCGGCCACCGGCTGGCCAGCAACCTGGGGATGGAGCTGGGCGACAAGGTGGTCTACACCCTGACCGACAGGAACGGCGAGATCGTGAGCGGCCTGGCGCGGTTGCGGGGGACGCTCAGGACGAACGCGCCGACGGTCGACGGCGGCTTCTGCCTGCTGCCGATCGGCACGGTGCGCGACCTGCTCGGCTACGGCGAGGACGAGGCGACGATGGTCGCCGTGTTCCTCGAAGACCAGCGAAGGAGCAGCGGGGTCGCCGGCCGGCTGGACCGCGAACTCGGCGAGACGGTGGCGGCCCTGCCCTGGAACACGAGTCAGCCGCAACTGGCGGCGTTCATCGCGCTCAAGGTCGGCGGGGCGGTGGTCATGGAGATCCTGATCGCGGTGCTGGTCGCGGCGGGCATCTTCAACACGTTGTTCGTCAGCGTGATGGAGCGGTTGCGGGAGTTCGGGATCATGCTGGCGATCGGCTGGAATCCGGCCAGGCTGTTCCGGCTGATCATGATGGAGAGCGCCTGGCTCGCCGTTCTCGGTCTGGCCGGAGCGTTCCTGATCACGATCGGGCCCTACCTCTACCTGTCTTCGACCGGCCTGGACCTGACGGCGGTCTACGGTGGCACGGTGGAGGTCGCCGGCGTCGGCCTGGATCCGGTGCTCAAGGTCGGCATTTTTCCGCGCAACGCCGTGCTGATCGGCCTGTTCGCGGTGGTGGCGACCCTCGCTTCGGGGATCTATCCGGCCTGGCGCGCGGGCCGGGTGCAGCCGGTCGACACGATCAAGGTGGTGTGAGATGGGCGAGGGTCCGGTCATCGCGCTCCGGGACGTGAGCAAGGTCTACCGACAGGGCAGCGTGGACATTCACGCGCTGCGGGATCTTTCGATGGATGTCGAGCCGGGTGAGTTCACCGTGATCTGCGGCCCCTCGGGCTCCGGCAAGACGACCATGCTGAACCTGATCGGGGCGCTCGATTCGGCGACGTCGGGTCAGGTCGTGCTGGAGGGCCGTGAACTGGGCAGCCTGAACAAGAAGGAGCTCTCCGAACTGCGCCGCGACCGGATCGGCTTCGTGTTCCAGGCCTACAACCTGATGCCCGTTCTGACCGCGTACGAGAACGCCGAGATGGTGCTCTGGGTTCAGGGCGTCGACGGGAAGACCCGGCGCGAGCGGGTGATGGGCCTGCTCGAGCAGGTCGGGCTCAAGGGGATGGAGGACCGGCGGCCTTCGGAGCTCTCGGGCGGTCAGCAGCAGCGGGTCGCGATCGCCCGCGCGATCGCCAGCAACCCGGCCGTCGTGCTCGCCGACGAGCCGACCGCGAACGTCGACTCGGAGACCGCGGAGACCCTGCTCGGCCTGATGGAGGAGCTGAACCGGGAGCAGGGCGTGACCTTCCTGTTCTCGACGCACGATCCGCAGGTGATGGAGCGGGCCCGCCGTGTCGTGCGCCTGGTCGATGGGAACATCGCGAGCGACGAGCACCGTTGACATGAACCCGCGCGCGGCGGGACTTGTCGCGTTGCTTCTGCTGGCGGCGCCGGCCGGGGTAGCGGGGCAGACGGAGCTGGGCGGCGACGTACGCCTCTTCGCGTTCCGGATCCTGGAGGAGACCGATCTGGCCGGCGACGGGGAGCCGGCCGAAGACGACGGCGCGGCGGCCGGGGCCGGCGGCGTCGAACTCGGGATCCTGCGGCTCAAGCTCGACTCCCGCTGGAGGTCGGGCGACCGGGACCGCTTCCGCTTCGAGCTCCACGGCACGGCGCAGGCGATATCGCCGCCCGGCAGCGGCGCGGTGACGTCGGTCGCCACCGGAGACACGCGTCGTTTCTTCGACCTGACGAAGGAGTCGTTCGGCGGCGGCGACGTCGCGGGGACGACGGAGATCGACCGCTTCAACCTGCGCTGGGACCGCCCCGGATTCCGCATGGTCGCGGGCCGCCAGGCGATCACCTGGGGCGTGAACTACTTCTGGCCGGTGCTCGACCTGTTTGCTCCCTTCGCGCCTCAGCGGATCGACCGGGACTACAAGCCGGGCGTCGACGCGCTTCGCTTCACCGTTCCGGTGGACGACTTCTCCGAGGTCGAGGTCATCGCCGCCGGCCAGGGCGGCCGCACGCCCGACGACCTGAGTCTCGCCTCGATGGGCCGCTTCCACGCGGACCTCGGCGAGGGCGCTTCGACGGTCGACTTCGGCTACATGGTCGGCGGCTTCCACCGCGACTTCGTCCTCGGCGGCTTCTTCTCGGCCGACGTCCTCGGCACCGGCCTGCGCGGCGAGGTCTCGTGGACCAGTCCCGGCTGCGATCCGGAGAGCGCCCACCCGGTCTTCGGCTGCGGCGATTTCTGGCGCCTGACGGTGGGTGTCGACCGCCTCCTGACGCCCAGGCTGACCCTGATCGGCGAGGCGAGCTGGAACGGCTTCGGCGCCGGCGACCCCGCGGACTACACGCGGCTGGCCGAGGCCGACCGCGTGCGGCGCGGCGAAGTCGTCTCCCTCGGCCGCCGGTACGCGGGCCTCTCGCTGGCCTGGCAGGCGCATCCGCTGCTGACCGTGACGGCCGCGGTGCTGGCGAACCGGGACGACGGTTCGGCCCTGTTCCAGCCGGGAATCGCCTGGTCGGTGTCCGACAGCGTGACCTGGACCGCGGGCCTCATCGCCTCGACCGGCCGGGGCGTCCGGGACGGCGTCCTCGGCAGCGAGTACGGCGCCGTGCCGGTCGTGGCGTGGTCGTTTCTGACCGCGTACTTTTGAGCCGGAGAGGCAGGGCGCGCCACCGGCGGAGAACGGACACGAATTCCCGGGAGGAAGGGTCCGGTCAGCCGAAGGTCCGCGGCTTGAAGTCCGGCGCGTTCCGGATGCTGGCGCTGCTGCCGGTGGCGCGGATGACGAAGAGCCCTTGCCGCTCGGCGTGGACGTGGGCTTCGGAGTCCGTGCGAAGGTAGGCGACCGCTCCATACACCGTGTGGCCCGCGTACTCCGGCAGCCACTGCTTGAGCCTCTCCAGCTTGCCGCGGAAGCGCCCCACGTGCTTCGGTCTGAGCGTCGTCTTGACCTCGACGGCGACGACTTCCGTGCCGTTCACCGCCAGGATGTCGATCTCGTAGTGCTCTCCGTTCCGGCGCCGCCACGCCCTCGGACTCGTTCCGTCCACATCGATTCCGCGCCCGGCAAGCAGCTTCACGAGGTCTCCCTCGACCAGGCTCTCCATCAGTCGGCCCCACTTGGACGTGAACTCGCGCTCGGACTTCCTGAGCTGCAGTTCGGTCTTTCTCTGCTCCCTGGCGACCGAGCGCCGGATCTCGTCCAGCCGCTCGTCGAGTTTGCGTCCATCTTCGAGCCGCGTCGCCCGATACGCCTCTTCTGCTGCTCGTTGCTCGGCTCGATGCGCCTCTTGCTCGGCTCGCAGGTCCGCGATGCTCTTCCTGAGTTCAATGATCTTCGCGAGCTCCGGGTCCGCCGCGGCCGCGGGGTTCGAGCCTGATTCAGGTGTGTTTCCGGTCGTCATGTTCGCCTCGATTCGGGTTGCGGCTCAGGGGCAATGGCCGAAGGGGCGTAGGGTTCGAAAGGTGGTCCGCCTCGCGGGCGGGCTTGCCCGCCGCGGGAGTGGAGAGGACGATAGCAGCAGGCACGACGGACCGGGGTTGAGGAGTAGCGGTTGATCCGAAGCTGCGGCCGTTCCCGCGAAGTGAGCCGTCCCGGCGAGGTCAGTCGCGCGGCGCTCGCCGATTCGTGACCGTGGGCTCCGCTGCCAGACGCCGTCGCCAGTCCGCGACTTCGGCGACCGAGACGTTGAGCGCCGTCGCCGCCGCTTCGTCGATGACGAGGCGGACACGGCATTCCTCGGCCTGCCTGAGTGGAAGGACCTCCGATTCGCAGGTCTCCCGGAATGCCTCCGCCAGTGCGGACCAGGCGGGATTGTCGGGCTTGGGAATCGGGATCTGCTGGAGCTGGGCCAGGGACCAACTCGGGTAGTCCAGGAGTTTCGTGCGCTGGTTTAGGAGGGCGATTCGCGCCGGTGTGGAGTTCCACCAAACAGCCAATGCACGTGCGCCTCGGCGTTCGGCCACCGCTACAGGAACCCACCCAGAGCCGATGGACGGTTCGGGCGTCCAGACAGCCGTCAGACGGCTCGTCGTCGTTCTGTACTTCTGGGCAACGAGAAGCTGGCTCTTCTGGCTCCAGTAGCGGTCCGCCAACCGCTCCTTGCCCGGTTTCGCAACTCGCCACTCTTCCGGGGTAGCGAGCATCGATCGACGCAAATCGGCGTCGATCTTCCAGAAGAGACGAACTGCGTCTGGGGTATCGGGATCACTCGGGCCGAAAGCATCGCGGCTGCGTTGCCCAGCGGGGCCTACCCGGTAACGAGTCCCGAGCGGTTCGAGGTGGCGCAGGCTCTGAAGTTCCCATCCGACCTCTGCGAGCCCGCCGTCGTACCACTGACAGGGCGTCCAGTTCCCTGCCTGAACTCGCCCGGCCGGCCAAGACAGGCATCGTCCCCACTCTGACGGCTTCCCGTCCGCGATCGCGCGGGCCGCCGAGAGAGCCTCCTCTGGTGTTGTCGGCATCTTGCGCAGCGAGAAGAACCGCGTTGGCTCCGGTCTTGCTCTCTCTCTCTCTCTCTCTCTCTCTCTCTCTCTCTCTCTCTCTCTCTCTCTCTCTCTCTCAACCAGCGCTGGTCGCCTGGCGATCTGGAGGCACTCGTTGAGGCTCGTGTTCTCCGAGAAGCTCCAGGCCCTCGGGTCATGACTGGTCACGATCAGTGCCACCTGGAACCTGTTGGCCTGGAAGCGCCGCTCCGGCTGGCCGGAGGCGTTGGTGCAGGCCGTTACGGGCAAGACGCTTGCGAGAACCCCGCTCTCCTGGTTCAGCAGCCGATCCATCAGGGGCGTGAAGAACGTGCGGAGGCTGTTCGCGTCGATCACGTCGCCGGCGGCGCCGTCACGTGCTTCGACCTCATCCCGGATCTCCATCTCGTGCTGCTGCATTCGCTTGACCGTCGCCCTGTCGAACTGCCGATGTCGCTTGTCGTTGCTCGTGAAGGGCGGATTCATCAGCACCATGTCGAGCCCGGAGAGCGGAAACGTCACGTCGCCGGAGCGGTCCACCTGTTCGGCGTCGACTCCGTCGAGGCTGAGCAGGGGCCGTCGGAGCGCCCGTAGCGAGTTGGGAGCGTCGGCGGCAACGAGGATCTCGAGCGAACCGGAGCGGACGTCGCCATTCGGCTGCGGCCCGTTCCTGAGAGTCAGCAGGTTCATCCGCCGATAGTCGACAGTCGGAGCGCCCAGGGTCAGGTTGCAGGCGGCGAGTTGGACGGCGTGCCGGTTGATGTCGAGCCCGCAGAGCGAGTTCTCAACCAACTGCCGGTGCAGGGCCGCTAATCCGTCGTCGTCGAGCCGCTGCGCCTCGCGGGCCCGGGCCTTGGTCACGTGAAGGGCGGCCATCAGAAGGGTGCCGGTGCCGCAGGCCGGGTCGATGATCCGCAGGTTCTTCAGGGCTTCAGGGTCGCTCCAGTCGATGAACTCCCGGTCAAGCGCCAGTCGCGCCAGCATCAGGGCGGAGAGGTTCTTCGTGTAGAAGGCGCCGTCGCTTCTCGCCGTGGGCAGGATGCGGTGGTACAGCGGCCCCGCGTGGTCGTAGCCGAGTTCGCTCAGTGAATCGGCCACCCGGTTGGCGCACTCCACGATGCCGAGCAGGCTGTTCACTACACGGCTGTGCCGCGGGAGGACATCCAGGACGGCCAACGCCGGTTCAAACACGGGCGAGTAGTCCCGGTCGAGGATCTGCTCCCACGCTCCGCGCAGAACTCCTGTCGGATCGGCTGAGCCGCCGATGCCGTCGAGCTTCGGCAGGCTTTCCATGCCCGGCACGTCGGAGAGCCGCTTGTGGAGCAAGCAGGCGTTGGCCAGCAGGAGCGCCGCGATGACCGGGACGCGTCCGCTTTCCTCGGAACCGGCGATGCCCAGGGTCTCGGCGAGAGCGTCGGCGAGGTCGGCGTCGTGGAGAACTCGCCCGGCGGCCTTCACTACGCTCTCGATGTCCTGCGATGTGCGGAGCCCAGGCTTGCCGAGACCCGATGCCGCAACGACCTCGGCGAACAAGCCCGGGCTCACGTCCTCGATGTCGAGGACGACCTGCTCGGCGGCGCCGCCGTCACCGTTGCCGCGCCCGTTGGTTCCCGTTCCGTATGCCTGAACGAAACGGAGCGGCTCTTCGGCAAGCCGTCCGTCGTGCGCCTGCAGCGCGCGCAGCACCTTGCCGACGGCTTGATAGCCGGTCTCGCCCGCGGCGAGTGCTCCCGCGATGTCGCCGCCGGGTTCGATCAGGATGGGTACGACGATGTAGCCAAAGCGCTTGCCCGTCTCTTCCGATTTTCTCATGACGCGGCCGACCGCCTGAACGATGTCAACCTGGCTGTCTCGGGGCTCCATGAAGACGATGGCGTCGAGCGCGGGGACGTCCACGCCTTCGCCGAACAGCTTGACGTTGGAGAGAAGTTGCAGGACGCGGTCGTCGGTGGCGTCCTTGAGTCGGCGGAGCGCCACGTTTCGCTCGAGGGCGCTGTTCGATGCGTCGAGATGCTGGGACTCGAGTTTCTTGGCGCCGGCTGTCGTCTCCTTTCGCCCATCGCGGAGCCGCGTGGTCGTCGTGCGGCGCACCAGGGGGTGCTTCAGTGCGGCGGCGAAGAATCTCGAGCGTCTGATCGAGTTGGCGAAGGCGATCGTGCGGAGCAATGGCCCCGGCTTGTCGATCTCTTTGCCTTCGACAACGCCGTTGATCGCGAACGAGGTGCCGATGATGCGAGTCATGTCCTCCTCGCGGAGGACCATCGGTTTTCCGCCGGCCTCATCCTGGCTCTCGCTCAACGAGACGAGCTGCCGGCGAACCCCGGGGGGCACGGCGTTCTGGTGGACGCCCAGAACGATGACCCGATAGTCGGAGAGAATTCCCGCGTTCACCGCCTGCTTGAAGGTCAGATTATGGAGTTCCGGCCCGTAGACGTCGATGTCGCCCATGTCGATCGTCTCTATGCCCCTGGCCTTGAGCTTGGCGCGCGACGACTCCCGGTAGATCCGCGGGGTCGCGGTCATGTAGAGCCGTTTGCAGGTCTTCAGCCGGTCGGCGCGGTGGACGTTCTGGAACCCGCCTTCCCGCTCGACTCCCGAGGCCTTGCGATCCACGCCGGTGGTCCGGTGCGCTTCGTCCATGATCGCCAGATCGAAGCCCGGCGCATCGAACTCGAACTGGGCCGCCGTGATGTGCTCAAGTGACTGGTAGGTGCTGAAGACGACGCGCGTCGGCGAGTCATCGGCTTCCTGGCCGCGGAGGACGGCCGCGATCTCCGCGGGTTCCGAAGTCACCCTGCACTCCAACTCGTGAACGCCGATGTCCTCGCTTTCGCCGCGGCCGCCGGCGGATCGGTCCGAGCAGACGACGCGGCAAGTGAGCGGCCTGGCCGTGTGACGCAGCCACTCGCGCCGGGCCTGGGACACCAGGGCGATGCTGGGCGCCAGAAACAGAATGCGGCCGCCGTCCGGCACGAGGCGCTCGGCGATACGGAGCGAAGTGAAGGTCTTGCCTGTCCCGCACGGCATGATCAGCCGCCCGCGTTCGTGGTTGCCGAGCCCGTTCACGACGTTCTCGATGGCTTTCTCCTGCAGCGGAAGGGGATCCTGAACGGGGCGCTCGACCGCCTCGGCCGAAATCGAGTCGTCAATATGGCGCCTGAAGTCGATCTGGCTTACGGACGGTTCTAGGCCCCGGATCTGCTCTTCGGCCGCGTCGGTCCAGCGGGAGGTGGCGACGACCCAGCGCTGACTGAACGGCGCGCGGCCCGAGAAGCCCAGAAACGAGTCGACGTCTGCCTTGCCGACCGAATGGCTCTCCTGGTAGCACTTGCACTGGACCGCGACCCAGCTTTCGTCGCGACGAAGCGCCACGAGGTCGATTCCGAGGTCGCGGCCATCGAGGCCGGTGAGCTCGGAGCGCTCGGGCCAGTCGCGCCAACGATGCACGCGGTCGACCTCGTACTCCGGGTTCTCATTGAGAACACGGGCAACCAGTTCCTCGAACCAGCGCCCCTTCTCCGATTCGTCACGTGATCGGCGCCGAATGCGGTCGAGAACCTGACCGACGGTCGTTTCTCCGGGCTGAAGGTTAAGGCGGATCTGTTCCTGGGGCACGACAGACACTCCGGATGTGCGGCTATGTGGGAAGTTGCGGCACCCTACCGGGCGCGCGTGTGCCTGAACAGCCCGACGGCCCGTGAGGCATCGGACGGCGCGGGCGAGAGCTTGGGGCCTCGGGTTCCCGAGTCAGGTTGCCTGGGCTTCGCGGCCTGAGCAGCGCCGCCCTCCGGTCGGAGTTCCCTGGTTGGCGAGTCGCGCATCTTTACCGGTTGTTCACGAACCGTCGGCTACGCTCCGCAGGCGTGGAGAACCTCGAATTGCACGGAATCTCAAGCCATATGAAGACATCAAGACCCATCCGCACCTGGAGCACGCTGGCTCTCGCGGCCGCCCTGGTTGCCGCCTGCGGCGGGGGCAGCTCGCGGAGCGTGATCCAGAACAAGGGCTCCGACACTCTGGTCAACGTGGCCCAGGCCTGGGCCGAGAACTACGCCGCGGTGGCGCCGGAGACGGCGGTCGCGGTGACCGGCGGCGGATCGGGCACCGGCATCTCCGCGATGATCAACGGCACGGTCGACATCGCGAACTCGAGCCGCAAGATGAAGGACTCGGAGCTCGAGCTGGCGCGCGGCAACGGCAACGAGCCGATCGAGTTCGTCGTCGGCTTCGACGCCCTGGCGGTCTTCGTCCATCCCGACAACCCGCTCGACGAAGTCTCCCTGGAGCAGTTGGCCACGCTCTACGGCGAGGGCGGCGATGTCGACACCTGGAGCGAGTGGGGAGTCGAGGTTCCGGGTTGCGGGAGCGACGAGATCGTTCGGGTCAGCCGCCAGAACAACTCGGGCACCTACGTCTACTTCCGCGAAGCGGTACTCGGCGACCAGCGCGACTTCCGGCTCGGCTCGCGCGACATGCACGGGTCCAAGGACGTGGTCGACCTGGTGGAGAACACGCCCTGCGCGATCGGCTACAGCGGCCTGGCCTACGCGACGGACCACGTGAAGATGCCCTGCGTCAGGAAGGGCGAGGACGGCGAGTGCGTGTCTCCCTCGGTCGATACGGCGATCGATGGGTCCTATCCCATCGCGCGTCCGCTGTTCATGTACACCGCGGGCGAACCCCAGGGCACGATCCGCGAGTACATCGACTGGGTGCTGAGCGACGAAGGCCAGTGCATCATCTACGAGAAGGGCTACGCGCCGCGCACGGACGTGGACTGCTCCTGAACGGGAGCAGTCTCCCGGGAATGACGCGGCGTTTCTGGTTCCCCGGCGGCCGGTTTGACTGACGTAGCGCACGCTGCGGACCGGCGGGATCTCGCCTGGTGGGTCGACCGCGCGGTCCAGGTCCTGGTGCTTGCCGGCGGGTTGTCGGCGATCGTCTTCATCGCGGGCATCTTCGTCTTCATCACCCGCGAAGGCGCCGGCTTCGTCTTCGACCGCTTCGATTTCCGGGAGTTCTTCTTCTCGCCGCGCTGGACGCCCACGTCGAGCCACAACCCGACGTACGGCGCCCTCGCCCTGATCGCGGGCACGGCCTCCGTGACCGGACTTGCCATGGTCGTGTCCGTGCCGTTCTCGCTCGGCGCCGCGGTCTACATCGGCGAGTTCGCCACCGGCCGCGTGCGCGAGACGCTGAAGGTGCTGGTGGAACTCCTGGCGGCGATCCCGTCCGTCGTCTGGGGGTTCATTGGTCTCTCGATCATGAACCCGCTGATCATCCAGATCTTCGACGTTCCAGTCGGGCTGAACGTGCTGAACTCGGGGATCATCCTGGGGCTGATGGCGGCGCCCATCATGACGACGATCGCCGAGGACGCGCTGAAGGCCGTGCCGGACACCTACCGCGAGGCCGCCGAGGCGATGGGGGCGACCCGCTGGCAGGTGACCTTCAAGGTCGTGCTGCCCGCGGCCCGCAACGGTCTGGTCGCGGCCACGCTGCTCGGCGTCGGTCGCGGTTTCGGCGAGACGATGGCGGTGCTGATGGCGAGCGGTCACTCGATCAACCTGCCGACGAGCCCCTTCGACTCGGTGCGGGCGTTGACCGCGACGATCGCCGCCGAACTCGGTGAGACGGCGGCCGGTTCCGACCACTACCAGGCGCTCTTCACGCTCGGCATCTTCCTGTTCCTGGTCACCTTCGCGATCAACTTCGCGGCCGACGTGTTCGTGCGGGGCGGCCAGCGCAAGCACCGCCGCCGCGGCCGCCGGCCGGCCGCTTCCGCGAACCCGTAGCGAGGCGCCATGTTCGAAGCGACCGCACAGAACCGCCGCAACCGGAAGGTCGAGGGCCTGTTCCGGCTGCTCTTCCTGTGGATGACGTGCATGCTCATCCTGCCGGTCGCCCTGATCCTCGGCGTGCTCATCGTCCGGGGCGGGCCGGCGATCTCCTGGGAGTTCCTGTTTTCGCCGCCGACCAACGGGATGACGGCCGGCGGCATCCTGCCGGCCCTGGTGGGCACCGTGTGGCTGGTCGTCGTCGCCCTGATCGCTTCCGTGCCGGTCGGCGTGGCGGCCGCGCTCTACCTGAGCGAGTACGCGCCGGACAACCGCCTGACCCGGGCGATCAATCTGGCGATCATCAACCTGGCCGGCGTGCCGTCCATCGTCCACGCCCTCTTCGGGGTCGGCGCCTTCGTCATCTTCTTCCGCTTCGGCACCAGCATCCTGGCCGCCAGCCTGACCCTTGCCGTGATGACGCTGCCGGTCGTCATCGTCGCCACCAGGGAGTCGCTGCAGACCGTGCCGCTCGCGTTCCGCGAGGCGTGCTGGAACATGGGCGCCACGCGCTGGCAGACGATCCGCAAGATCGTGCTGCCGAACTCGATCAGCGGCATCCTCACCGGCGTCATCCTGGAGGTTTCCCGCACGTCGGGCGAAACCGCCCCGATCATGTTCACGGGCGCCGCGTTCTTCCTGCCCTTCCTGCCGCAGGGCGTGCTCGACCAGACGATGGCGATGTCGCTGCACCTCTTCGTCATTTCGACCCAGGTGCCGGACGTGCCGGAGCACATGCCCTTCGGCGTCGCCCTGGTCCTGATCTCGATGGTGCTGGCGATGAACGGGATCTCGATCGCCTTCCGCGTTTATCTGCGGGGGCGCAAGAAGTGGTGACATCGCCTGCCCCGGGGAGAGCCGCCGGCGACTACGCGGTCGAGGTCGAGGATCTGGCTATTCGGTACCACGGCAAGCCGGCGCTTTCGGGCGTCACGTTCCAGGTACGAAGAAACGAGATCTTCGGCATCATCGGACCCGCGAACAGCGGCAAGACGTCCTTCCTGCGCGCGATCAACCGGATGGACCTGATGACCGCGGGCATGGAGGTGTCAGGCAGCGTCCGCGTCGAGGGCCGGGACGTGCGCAGTTGGCGCAACGCCTACGCCCTGCGGCAGCGGATCGGCGTCGTCTTTCCACTGCCCGTCGGCCTGCCGCTGACCATCTACGACAACGTCGCGCTCTCGTCCCGGCTGAGGGGCACGCGGAGGAAGGCGGACCTGGACGTGATCGTCGAACGCTGCCTCCGCCGCGCGGCGCTCTGGGACGAGGTGAAGGACCGGCTCGATTCCCTGGGCAGCCTGCTCTCCGGCGGCCAGCAGCAGCGGCTGACGATCGCCCGCGCCCTGTCGCAGGATCCGTCCATCCTGCTGCTCGACGAGTTCTCGATCGCGGTCGATCCGGTGACTACGATGCGGATCGAGGAGGTGCTGGCGGAACTCAAGTCCGAGATGACGATCGTGCTGGTGACGAACCTCGTCCAGCAGGCGCGGAGGCTGGCCGCGCGGACCGCCTTCTTCCTGACCGGCGAGCTGGTGGAGGTCACGGACACGGAGAGGATGTTCGAGGGCGGAGCCCAGGACCCGCGCACGACCGCCTACGTCGAAGGGAAGTTCGGATGAGCGTCGCGGAGCCTTCGACTCCGAGCGCCGCCGACGCCTCGGCGGCCATCCTGGTCGAGAAGCTGAACCTCTGGTACGGCGACTTCCAGGCCCTGTTCGACGTCGACCTGCGGGTGCGCGCCGGCGCGATCACGTCCCTGATCGGCCCGTCCGGTTGCGGCAAGACGACGCTGCTGCGCTCGGTCAACCGGATCAACGAGCGCCTCGGCTACGTCCGCACGACCGGCAGCATCCGGCTCTGGGGCCTCGACGTGCTCGACCCCTCGGTCGAGCTGGCGCAGCTCCGCAAGCAGGTGGGCATGGTCTTCCAGCGCCCCAATCCGCTGCCGCTCTCCGTGCGCGACAACGTCCTCTTCGGCACCCGCGTCCACCTGCCCGGCGGGAAGCCGCCGACCCGGGCAGAGGCCGAACGGATCGTCGAAGAGGCGCTGCGGGAGGTGCTGCTCTGGGACGAACTGAAGGACTCGCTCGACCGCCGCGGCACCGAGTTGTCTCTCGAACAGCAGCAGAAGCTCTGCATCGCCCGCCTTCTGCCGGTCAAGCCGCGACTGCTGCTGATGGACGAACCGTGTTCGGCGCTCGATCCGGCCGGGACGGAAGCCGTCGAGGAACTGATCTGGAAGCTGCGCGGCGACTACACGATCCTGATCGTCACCCACAACATGGCCCAGGCCCGCCGCGCCAGCGAGGAATGCGTGTTCATGCTGCTCGGCGAGATGATCGAGCACAGCGACACGGCGTCGATGTTCCTGAATCCCGCGAACGAGCAGACGGCGGCGTACATCGAGGGACGGTACGGGTAGGGCGGCGTCGCGGTTGACCGTCTGCGAGCGTAGTCATACGATTAGCCAAGAGGCTGGCCAGGAGGTGCCATGTCCATCGTCAACGTTCATCAAGCCAAGACCCATCTCTCGCGGCTACTCGCGCAAATGGAGGCGGGCGAGGACGTCGTGATCGCCCGCGACGGCGAGCCGGTGGCGCGGCTCGTTCCCTGCAAGCCCGCGGCCCGGCGCCAGCCGGATGTCCTGAAGGGCAAGATCGCGGTTCCCGACGGTTTTTTCGACCCGCTGCCGGAGGACGAGCTTGCCGCCTGGGAAGGCGGCTGATTGCGGGCCCTGATCGACACCCACGCGCTGCTCTGGTGGGTGGCCGACAGCGCCCGCCTCTCCGGGACGGCCCGTGCCGTGATCGCTGACGACTCTAACGACATCTTCGTCAGCGCGGCGTCGGCCTGGGAACTCGCCACCAAGTACCGGTTGGGAAAATTGCCGGGTGGCGAGCACGTTGCGGCGGACGTTGTCGCCTGCATCGCTTCGCAGGGATTCCTGGAACTTGGGATCAGCGTGGCCGACGCGGAGCGCGCTGGTCGGTTGGCCGGCCCCCACCGGGATCCGTTCGATCGAATGTTGATCGCTCAGGCGTTGGCTCACGATCTGCGAATCGTCTCCGTGGACAGGGCGTTCGACGACTATGTCGTGGATCGAGTGTGGTGAGCTCGGTGGACTACACGCTTGCAGCAACCCGGTCCGGTTCGGCGGTACCTGCTTGACGTGCCTGCGCCAGGTCGTAGCTGGCCTGCATCCGCATCCAGTGAACGGCTGTTCCCCAACCGATGTCCTCGAGCGCCAGTGCCATCTTGGCGGAGACGCCCGCCCGGCCGTTCAGCAACCGCGACAGGGTTCCGCGTTCGCAACCCAGACGCGCCGCCGTCTCCGTCACGTTCCATCCGACCTCGTCCATGCTCTCGCGAATGAGTTCCCCCAGATGCGGCGGGTTCATCATCGTGCCGAGACGATGGTCCTCTCGATTGCTCATGATTCCCTCCTGCGCTAGTGGTAGTCGATCAGGTCCACGTCCACGGCTTCGCCGTCCTTGAAGCGGAACGCGACACGCCAGTTGCCGGAGACCCGTACGCTCCACTCGCCTGAGCGGTCGCCCTTCAGCGGATGCAGTCGGAAGCCCGGCGCGTCGGCGCTCCGTGGGTGGTCCGCTTCCTGTAATCGGAAGAGGATGCGCCTCAGCCGAGGCACGAAGGCCGCGGGAAGCCGGGCCGGATCGTCGCGTTCGTACAAGGCCCGAAGTCCCTTGTGCCTGATCCTACTCCGCGACTGTAGCGCGGTGCGTTACGCGCCGCAATCGGTCGGTTGTGCTCACGGTCGCGGGTGGCCAACGCAGCCACCGTCGAACACCCGAACGAGTGGGACATTTCAGTTGCCACAAGTGGGACATTTTCGGTTGCCATTGACAATTGAACCCCGGCGACACGTGCCATGACGCGGCGCGTTCGCTCGGCTGCGTCGCGGGCTCAAAGAAGGCCGGGGATTGAACCCCGGCGACACCTCGTTCGACGTGTCGAACGTCCCCTCGAAATGCACGAGCGCTCAACGAAGGCCGGGGATTGAACCCCGGCGACACGTTCGAGCGGCCGCGCACCCGGGCCGCCGAGGGCGTCAACGCTCAACGAAGGCCGGGGATTGAACCCCGGCGACACTCGCGGAGGCCGCCATCGAGATCATCGAGGAAGCCAGCGCTCAACGAAGGCCGGGGATTGAACCCCGGCGACACTCGAAACCGCTTCGAGCGGACGAACCTTTGATTGTGTCGCTCAACGAAGGCCGGGGATTGAACCCCGGCGACACCTCGACGGCGCGAGAAGCTAGCCCGCGCGCTCGCCGCGTCGCTCAACGAAGGCCGGGGATTGAACCCCGGCGACACTCCAACGCCTGGTTGATTCGGCGTCGCTGGACCCTCGCTCAACGAAGGCCGGGGATTGAACCCCGGCGACACTTGTCCGGTCCCCGAGTTCGTAGCGTCGACTAGGGAGATACGCTCAACGAAGGCCGGGGATTGAACCCCGGCGACACACGCGGGGATCGCGCCTTCGACCCCGGGGGCGCGGAGCACCGCTCAACGAAGGCCGGGGATTGAACCCCGGCGACACAAGCCAGCCAGACCGGTCGACAAGGCGGTTGACGACGCCGCTCAACGAAGGCCGGGGATTGAACCCCGGCGACACTTCTTCCGATTCCCCATTGCTTACGTCGTGAGCAGCGCTCAACGAAGGCCGGGGATTGAACCCCGGCGACACTTTGTGATCCTGACTGCGACTACGTAGGGGAAGTCGCGCACGCTCAACGAAGGCCGGGGATTGAACCCCGGCGACACTCCGGGACCAGGTGAGGCAGCCGCAGGTGGTCCGCCGCTCAACGAAGGCCGGGGATTGAACCCCGGCGACACCTGTCTCACGGCCTGGGCCTGCCCCAGGGCATGGGGCGCGCTCAACGAAGGCCGGGGATTGAACCCCGGCGACACTCGAACATCATCGCCAGCCTCGCGAACGGCTCGCTCGCTCAACGAAGGCCGGGGATTGAACCCCGGCGACACTCCGGGACCAGGTGAGGCAGCCGCAGGTGGTCCGCCGCTCAACGAAGGCCGGGGATTGAACCCCGGCGACACTGACCGTGGAGGTGGCGCCCCGCGAAATCGTTGCACGCTCAACGAAGGCCGGGGATTGAACCCCGGCGACACGCGCCGGCGAGGGCGGGGGGGCGCCCTTGTTTCATTCGCTCAACGAAGGCCGGGGATTGAACCCCGGCGACACTCGCGGCTGCCCTCGATGCGTAGGCTATGGGTGACGTGCGCTCAACGAAGGCCGGGGATTGAACCCCGGCGACACTACGGGCACCGGTCGCCTGGTGCACCAAGTAGAACTGCGCTCAACGAAGGCCGGGGATTGAACCCCGGCGACACCGCCCCCGACCGTCGAACCCCTTGTTCGAGGGCGCGAGCGCTCAACGAAGGCCGGGGATTGAACCCCGGCGACACACCGGCTGCTCGCGCTGATCGGCAGCGACGACGACCGCCGCTCAACGAAGGCCGGGGATTGAACCCCGGCGACACAAACCATCTTCGGTTTACGCCTGTGCCAACTGATTCGCTCAACGAAGGCCGGGGATTGAACCCCGGCGACACACGAGGAGGAGGACGGACCGTGGTAGGAGACTCGATATGCGCTCAACGAAGGCCGGGGATTGAACCCCGGCGACACGCGATCCGCGCCCGCAGCACCTCCATCAGGATGTTCGCTCAACGAAGGCCGGGGATTGAACCCCGGCGACACGCCCACGTTCTGGCCCGTCTGGAAGCCGCCGCCCGGCGCTCAACGAAGGCCGGGGATTGAACCCCGGCGACACTTGACCGCCTGGAAAGTGTCGAACGACATTCGCCAGTGCGCTCAACGAAGGCCGGGGATTGAACCCCGGCGACACAAGGTTGGCCGTCTGCCGCACTGCCTCCTGGTCGTAGTACGCTCAACGAAGGCCGGGGATTGAACCCCGGCGACACCTACCTGCTGCGCCCGACGGCCGAGCAAGGTCGTGTCTCGCTCAACGAAGGCCGGGGATTGAACCCCGGCGACACTTCTCGATCGGCCGCGACACCTGGGTTCTCGGGCAGGGCGCTCAACGAAGGCCGGGGATTGAACCCCGGCGACACGCGCCACTGCAGCGAGACCTGTCGGCTGCTCGAGGAAGGCGCTCAACGAAGGCCGGGGATTGAACCCCGGCGACACCCGGTGAGCGTGGTGCGTTGACCCCTGGCGCTATGTGTGTCGCTCAACGAAGGCCGGGGATTGAACCCCGGCGACACTGCTAATCCGGCGTACCGTACGCCCGACGACAACTCCGACACTCTAACGGACGCCCGAGAGCCTGTTCGGGCCAGGGATCCGCCCGGATCGCCGCTGCTGACTGACTCCCGACGCGGATTCGGCGCACGCAGCAGCAACAAGAGGGAGCACTCGCCGGATGGGTCCGGGATCACCGAAGGTTCGCAGGGCGACCTAAAGCACCCAGGGCGATCCGAGTTCGTGGCCGTTGTCGCGGCCGAAACGAGAGCGGGAATCCGCTATCGCGCCCGGAAAC
Source organism: Candidatus Multivorans sp. (assembly GCA_965220845.1). Lineage (GTDB taxonomy): Bacteria > Acidobacteriota > Thermoanaerobaculia > Multivoradales > Multivoraceae > Multivorans. The sequence continues at coordinate 873,106 of CBDCRA010000004.1, read as the reverse complement.
CGGTACACGATCAGCGAGTCACGATCCTCGTCAAGGACATCCTGAACCTCACCGAGCATCCGGGCGAGCCGGGTTGGCGACAGCCGGCACTCGAACACCGACAACTGGACCCGCTCGCCGTACTTCTCGCACACTCGGGCCACCCGGCGAAGCCGGGACGCGCCCTTGCCGTCGGTGTCGGCAATGTCGTAGGTGACGAGCACATCCATCGCTCACGCAGCCATGACATAGGCCGGATACGCCGCAAGGTCGCCACGAAGGTGCCGTGCCAGCAGAGTCGCCTGAACCGCCGGCAGAGCCCACCTTTCGACCCGGCGGCCGAGCACCGAGTGATGAAGTTCCCGGTCCTTGTCGCGTTCCCAGTTCTTGATCAGCCCCTCCCTTCCCTCATCGGTGAGGTAGACGCCGCCGCCGGGCATGCGCACGAAACTGTCCTGCCCAACCTGCCGGCGGCGGACCAGGCCAACGACGAAGCGATCCGCCAGCGCACGGAGCTCCTCCGCGAGGTCCAGGGCAAGCGAAGGCCTTCCCGACCGGGGTCGATGAAGGAAGCCCATCTGGTAGTCGAGCCCCAGAGCCTCAACCGCGCCGATCATCTCCGTTACCAGGAGGCCATAGCAGAAACCCAACATGGCGTTCACCGGATCACGCGGGGGGCGTCGAGTCCTCGCGCGAAAGCCAAGGTGGCTGTTCGCGAGAGCAAGGCCGAGCGCCCGGAAGTAGATTCTCGCGGCGTCCCCCTCGATGCCCCGCACTTCGTCCGGATTCGACGCGTTGGCCAGCCTAGCCACTCGCTCGCGAATCTGGGTCGCCCGTTTCGTCAGGTCGTCGGAGCGAAGCGGTTCTCGCTCGTCGCGCCCCCACCGGCCGACGACCCGGCTGCTGTTTTGCAGCTTCGCCGCCACGACGGTCTTCGAGAGCCTGAGCGAGTGCGCTTCGTTCTCGACCGCCCGGTAGTGAGCGAGCCTGAGGTGGACGTTTCCGCTCGCAGGCCCGCCGACGACGAATCGAACGGCGCCTCCCATCGTGAGAGCGGCGACCCGGACACCGCGCCGAACGCAGGCGGCGACCGCCTGAGTCGTGATCTGCGCGCCGCCGACGAGCACCAGTGCGTCAATCGCTTCAAGCGGTATGCGGCGCTTGCCCGCAGGCAGGGAGACGAGGAGAGACCCGCGGCGGTGCCCTACGCGAGCCCGGTGCTCGCGGACGTAGACGGTGTTCAGGTATCGCACGCAAACACGATCCCGTTCAGGTAGCGCTTCACCCGGGCCGGGCTGCTTGTCAGCTCGGGTACGCAGTGGTGACGGAGCTGGCACTCGGAGCACCGCGAGTCGTTCGGCGCGTCCGGCAGCTTTCCGCTGCGCAGGGCCGTCCGAATCCCCTCGACAATGTCGAGCACCTCGTCCCGCAACGCAACGGTCAACTCCACGCGTTCCCTGCGCCGCGGGCCGCCGTACCAGACGTAGCCCACCGGCACCTGCAGGCCCAGCATCTCCTCAAGGCACAGCGCCTGGGCGCAGACCTGCAGGTCCGCCGCCCGCCCGTGACGAACGCCCGACTTGTACTCGACCGGGACGACACCGCCCCCTTTCAACTCGACCGCGTCGGCCCGTCCTGAGAGCCCATACCGCTCGGACCAGAGCGGGATGGATCGCAGAACGAATCGGCCTCTTTCCTCGCGATGACGACCGCTGTCCACCCGGCGATGCCCCCGGGTTCCCCTGACGGTGTGGGCGTTGTCGGACCAAACGCCGTCGCAGTGGATCAGGGCGCACTGCCGGGGGCAGTAAGCGTGGTGCTCGATCGCCGAGATCGGAACGACGGGTTCCGGGTTCAGAGACGCTCCGAGCCAATCGCCTGGGTCGTCTCTCGCCCCCGGCTCCGATAGCGGGCACTTCGCCAAGCAGCGTGTACACCGACTCGACTCCATGTGGCGTTGTCGTCAGGATTCCAGGTGTCCAAGAGCGCGTCGATGCCCTCCAGGTCAAGCTTCTGAATCCAAGCTGGCCAAAAGAAGGCCGGGCGGCCCTCGCCGCGCGGCCTCCGCCAACCCCGCTGAACCGCATCGACTCGCAGGTTCCGGTTGGCGCCGAGACGCTGATCCACCCCTCGACCGCGAACCGGGAGGATGGCCAACCCGAAGAATGCAAGCGTCTCGACGACGGGGTCGACCAGATGCTGCGCGGTGCTGTCGGCGAAGGATCCAAGTCTCGCTTGATCGAACGCCAAACCGGAGTTGCTGACCCGTTCGGCTTGGCCGTCGAGTGAGCTCCTGATCCGATCCAATGACGGGCCCACCAGCTGGTGAACCCTGATGAGGCGATGGTGCAACCACTTGATCGAGCCGGGGCCCCCGGCGTCGAACGGAGCGTGGACAACTTCTCCGTTCTTGTCGACGGCAAGATCCGTCATGGTTGATGACAGCGCCCACGAACACGGATGGCGTCGTGCGGCTTGCGCCCGCTGACCGAAGGACCGCACATCGACCTTCCGCTTGAGGGCGCCCACCTCGTTCCAGTTCTCGGAGATCGGCAGATCTTCAAGGAACTCCTTGCTAGGCCAGGACTCGACCAGCGAAGCCACCGGGTCACCGCCGTCTACGGACAGTACGGCCTCAGGTGTCCCCGCGGCCGCCCACCGAAGCCGCATTCCTGGGACCAGCACGGTGGCGCCGACGGCCGCGAGCCAGCCGTTCACCCAGAAAGCGGGCAGCCCCGGGCACTTCACTTCGGCCATTCGTAGCCCTCCGGCAAGTTCACCTCGGCCCCTCCAGACACCTCGTGGTCGGCCTGCCGGACGATCGACTCGAGGAGCGCCAGTCCCCACGGCCCGAAACGCTCGTTCAGCCGCTTGAAACGGCTCGGCTGATCCCAGTCCACGCACTCCAGGTTCGACGCGGCGGACAACTCAGTCCCTTTCACTCGAACCGCAACAGAGGCAAGAGTCCCGTCGGCCACTGGCGGCACAAGCGGGCGGCCACTGCCATGGTGGCTGACGATCAAGTGGATCAGGAGGTCCCGCATCGTGTCGTCGGGCCACTCGCCGCTAACGGCCTGCCATTTGGCGGCGAGTCGCGCCGAGATCGCTTCATGGCGCCCGCCCTTCGGCCAACCCGCCGCAACCCGGGCCGCGTCCCAGATGTGTTGCGGCATGTTCGACTTGGCGACCGGTTCAGCCCACTTCCCGCTCGGGTCGAGCCAACGCTGGAAGCGCCAGTCCGCCTTGCCGACGTCGTGCAGACGGCCAGCCCACTCCGCGACTCGCAAGAAGTCCAGGGCAATACCCAGTCGTTCGGCGATCTCACGCGAGCGGGCCGCCACGGCCTTGCCGTGCATCTCCAGGTCTCTGGACGCCACGGAAAGCGATCTCTCGTCCCGACTGTCGTCGCTGAACGTCTCGCTCTTCCCTTTCAGGGTCAGACGAGGAACTTCGTTGCGACCGGCTACGGCCTCCCGTCTGAGCCGTGTGAGGAACGCCTCCCAGTCAGACGCCTTCCAGCCATGAGGCGGACTGGCTCCAATGGCCGAGATGATCTGGCCGACCGCCAGTTCCTTGTCGCCCGCACTGACATCGTCATCCTGCTCAGACACGCCCAGGGCCCGGTCGATCAAGTCCTGCGTGACCGTCACGCCACAAAGCCGGCGGAGACTGGCCGTGCTCAGGGGTAAACCATGCACCGCCACCGACATGTCGACAACCGGCTCCTCCGACGACGGGGCCCAGCCGAACTCGTCGAGCAGGCCGCGGTCGGTGGGGAGCACGACCGTGTCACCCGGACGGAGGCCGTTCCTCGTCACGTACTCGGCGGTCAGGCGGTCGGCGCCCAACCGGCACAGAACCTCTTCGTCGGTGAACTCCTTGCGAGCCTCGCCGATCGGAACGTCCACCGCTTCCCGGTCCGAAGGTCTGGGCCAAAGAACCGGGGATCCACCCGCCTGGTCCTGATCAGGAACGTGGCTCCGCCAGATCAACGAGACCGAGTAGGTCGGCCCCTCGATGCCCGCGAAGTAGGGTTCCACCGGCGCTTCGCCTTCCGGGGGAGTCGTCGTCTTCAGCCACTCCCACAGCAGCCCGTGGAGAATCTCGGGCGCGCGGCCTGCGGAGTCCTTCGGAGGCCCCAGAACCTTGCCGACCCGGCGTGGCGACAGGTTCACGCGCCCATCGTCGTCGGCGAGAGCGCCCTTCAGCCGTTCCAGCACGATCCGGGGTTCGGCGCCGTACACCGGCCACTCCTCGCCACCGCTCCCGGACTTCCTCTTCGGGGGAGGGCAGTGAACGTAGACAGCGCGGGCGTCAGGGTACTCGCCGAGCCGGTTCAGCCGCCCGAGGCGCTGGGTGAGCGCTCGCACGCCGCAAGTCTCGGTCACCAGGTTCTCGGCATCCATGTCGGCCCCGACCTCAAGAGTCTGCGTGGCCACGACGATGAGGGATCGGTCGCGAACGACCGACGCCGGCCGTTGGGCCGGCATACCGCATGCCGGATCCAGGACGCGCGCACGTACATCTTCCGCCTCGCGCTCGCGGCTCCGGCCCGTCAGGAGCAGAACATCGGCAGGCCGCTTGCCAATGCTCTTGCGAAGACGATCGAACGCTGATCTTGCCGTAGCCGGCGTGTTCGCGAAGACGATGCACGCCGTGGCGGGCCGGTCGCGAATCAGCTTGATCGCTTCGTCGGCGAGGGCCCGGTCGACCTTGCCCGTGGCCTCCACCACCTTGACGCGCTTCGCCGCGTCGAGTCGGCGGCGGACGAGATCGTGCGCTTCGTCATCTTTGTCGAGGTCGAATCGGTTCTCTTTCGAGGCATCGCCCGTTGCAGTCAGGGCCACCAGGCGCGGGCTGGAGCGGGGTTCCGGAAGAACCGGGCAATCGGCCGGCGCACACTCGTCCAAGGCCGAAATCAGAGACATCAGGTGGGGAGCAAGGTGCGCCTCGTCCAAGAGGACGAGACAATCCGTCCCCGCCAGGGCCGCATCCACCGGCCGCAAGCCGCGGCTCGTGCCGTAACCGCGAAAGAGCAGCCGCGAGCCGTACATCGGCAGTGTCGAGAGAATGACGGCCGGGGTCGACGGGTCGGACGGGCGACGCGAGGAAACGCCGCCGCGGAGCCGGATGACTTCGAGCGGATCGCGCCCTGTTCCAGCGGCCAGCGACCGAAGTCGCTCGGCAACCGCACGGACGACGTCGGCGGCGCTCCCAGCCAGGCCCGCGCCCTCAGGGTCCGCCAGCTTCCCGCGGATGGCTTCGGCATGCTTGTGGGTCGAGTCGACGAGGAGACGCCGATTGACCACCCACCACACGCGGGTCGGCGCGGTCCGGTCCGCGGGAGTGCGTTCGGCCTGGGAGGCGAGCCACCAGATCGCGATGTCGAGACAAGCCGTCTTCCCGAGGCCGGTCGGAACCCCCACCTGAGCCGGCCATGCTTTCGATTCGACCTGGCGGGCCAAGCGCGCCTGCCAAGGGAAGGGGTCGCGTCGGTTGATGGCGCGGTAGAACGAGGGAAAGCAAGGCATCGGCGTGTCGAAGGCCGAATCCAAGCCTGAGGCCGGCACCGTCAAGGCCTCGAATCGTCCGCAGCCTCATCCACCTGAACGCAGAGCCCCAAGCCCCGCTGCCGACCGGCGCCGATGACAACCGGGCCCTGTACCGGCTCTCCAAAGAGCAGCTCCACATGGGAGTAGGGCAACCTGGACCGCCCCGGGCGGTTGACTTCCACGGGGGAAAGATCGATCCCGCCCGGAACGAAGGGCGCTCGCGCCAGCCGAACCGCCACCGGCTCCGGAAGCCCGGCATGCCGGCACCAACGCGCCACCTCCGCGAGGCCAACGGCGCCTCTCCGCTCGTGGACCGCCGGGAACGCAGTCGCCCAGCGGGAAGAGCCCCGTTGCCAGCGCTCGGGTCTGGCTGCCACCAGCCGGTCCAGCCGGTCCCAACGAGATGCAGCAACGTTGACCCCCGGGCCCACCAGCCGGCGCACCTCCCAAGCGGCATCGCGGGCGCGGGACGCTTCCAGAGGCGGAGTCGCGGGAGGCAGCCAGAGAGCGAGGCCGTGAATACGCCCGCGGGACCAGCGATAGCCGACATCCGGCAGGGCGAGAAACCGCGCCAGGTCGTAGCCGCTGCCGGGAAAGCCATGCCCATGCAGCACCCGGGGCGGGTCGCCGAAGAGCTCCTGGTGGGCTTTCAGAACGGCCTTCTTGAACAAGGCGGTGACTGCGGAGACCCGCCGCCCGGAGACGGCCGGCTTCAGACGAAGCCAGGCAACCACGGCCCCCGTTTCGCCTGGGATCGGAACGTCCGGCGAGCGGTACATCACTTCGTGCCGCAAGGCCGGGAACTGTCCTCGCCCAACCACCGGCCCATGCTTGACCCACGCCTCGTACATCCGGTCGAGAACCCGGAGATCGCCTGCCGCCGGAACGGTGACCACCAAGTCTCCTTCCGGGTCAGCCACATACTCGTCTGCGGTTCGTACCGGCGCCTCGTCAAGGGCCATGGCCCGCACTCGCACCGGAGAGTCGGCGGCGCCGAGATAGCCGATTCGCGCCGCACGCTTGCGGAGCCCGTCGAGAATCGCCCCCGGGGCTCGCTCGTTCCAGCGGTAGGTGACCGTCGGGCACCGGGGGGACACCCGAACTCCAGGACGCACCAAGGACGATTTGCGGGCCGGATACTCCTGGACCCTGCCGCCGGCGGGCTGGCCCTTCGGCTTGTGCTCGACAACGTAGCGGTCCTCCAGCTTCTGACGCCAGAGCGCGCGCTCCGGCGACGCTCGTATCTCAGGCGGCGGCAAACCCTCCAGCCACGACAACTCCGAGCCGTCGGTTACGCGGCTCCGTTCTCCCGTACCGTCGGCGGCCACGAACGCCGCGAACAACCGGGACGGCGCCGGGGGCCACTCTCCTCGGCTCGCCAAGCCGGTGTTCGCCACGCCTTCCGGATCTCCACGGAACCAGCCGTGGAGGAACTCGACCCTGATCTCCAGTGTCATCCGTCGAGATCCGGCCAGGTGGACCGGATGGCCTTCCGGAGATTCTCCTTTGGTGTCAGGACGACAGCCGGCGCGGACCACCCGTCCAGGGGAACGCCGGCAGCCCTGGCGTGTTCAAGCGCTCCCCGCAAGATTGCCTCGGTGACTTCCGCGCCACCCAGGTCCAGCGCCTCATCACCTCCGCCGCCGAGCCACTCGGTCGTGGTCGCCTTCGGCCGTAGCTCGGCGCCCGAACGGAGTGCAAACCCCCGGCCGAAGGCCAGTACGTGGGCATGAAGCCCGAGAGCGACCAACAGAGCGCGCGCCGACGCGTCGGCCGCGTCCGAGTGGCCCGGGCCGAGGCTGACCCGCCGGAGCTGTGCGAAGGACACGGTGGTCCGTTGGGTGACCCGAGCGAACGAGACAGCTGCGACGGCCGCGTCGCCCGCCATGAAGGGCACCTGGCCGTGGCCTGTCTCTGAGAGCTTGTCATTGCTCCCGCCCTCAACCTTCTCGCCACCGATACGCCATTCGAGGCGATCGTCGGCGTTCGACGAAATCTGCTCGTCCGTGTTCAGGTTCAACGCGTCACCCTTCAGCCCGAACGTCCTGGTTTCGGTAGCCGCGGGCTGCCAGCCGACGATCTCGGACACCCAGGCCCGGGCGTGCTTCGTGTTCTGCCTCTTCTTGCCCAGATGCGATTGCCAGAAACCGTAGAGCAACGCCTGGGGAAACCAGGCCATCAACGGCCCGCACGTCTGCGCCGTCGCGCCGAAGATCGCCTGGCCGAGGTCGGTCTTGATGAAGTCGATCCCGTCCCGCTGCGCGTCACGCAGGTAGGCGTCGGCGTTTCGGTGTGGAAACTCGAGACTCGATAGCTGCCGCGGCAGATGCGCCGGCAGGTTGCTCAACTCCGAGAAGTCCAAGACGAACTCGGGCACCGGCGCCGACGAGCCCCGGTGCGCCTTGATGGCCGCCTCCAGGCGGTTCGCCTGCGACGGCACGTTGTCGATCACGATCACGGGCGTCGGCTCGGCATCGTCCGGCGACGCCCAGCGACGGTCCTCCTGGTACTTGCCGCCCTCGTAGACGGCAGGCTTCACGGAACCACCAGGGCCGGCCAGAGGTTCCAAGTCGGTGTCGATGCGGATTCCGTCGTCGAACGAGTCGGTGGCGACGCCGGACACAAGGCGCTCAAGATCAATCTTCACTGGGGCAAGTTCCTCCGAGGCAACGGCCGAACGAGCAGCGCCGCAAGATCACCGCGACGTGCAGTTTGCAGGCATGGGTTTACGGATTCTGCGCCGGCAATCCAGATCAAGGCAATGGCGGCGCCTCCGATGAGGATCGGACCGGTGGTCACGGCAGGAGTCCACGATGGGTTTGCGGCGCTTCGGCATCCAACGGAGACGCGCCAGATTCAGTCCCCGGACAGCCAGTCGCCGACCACGACGCCAAGCGCAACCGACGCCGCCAGACAGACCGTACAGCCGCCGCCGATGCCGCCACACGGAGGCGGGGACAGCGGCTTCGGCGGGGCGGGCGGCCGACGCACCTCTGAAACGACACTCTTGACGAACCACGCCGCCCCTACCATGACGACGGCCCAGAGCAACCCGGCGGTGACCCAGACGACCACGGTCGCTACGACGAGGATCGCCGCTGCCCATCCTTGCCAGGAGTTTTGACTCATGTTCATGCCTCCCTTGCTGCCCGGAAGGGCCCGGGGGTCGATCGAGCCGCTTTCCGGTCGTGCACACTTCGTCCGAGTCCCAACGCGAACAAGAACGCTAGCGTCTCCCAGTCTCAGAACCTGACACCGGCACCGCGGACCACCCGGAAAGCCGCGTCAGCGATACTGCCCAACCGCCCGTTCGAGCCGCTCCCGCACCAACTCGACGAGTTCCGGCGGTGCCACGACCTCCACGTCCGGGCCGTACCTCAGAATCTCGCTCAACAGCTCCTCGACCTCGGAGTAGGGCACGGTCAGTTCCAGGCGGCCGTCCGGCAACCGGTGCGCCGTCTGCTTGCCATGCCAGCGTTCGTCGCCGACCCATCGGGCGCGCTCGCGCCGGAAGCGAAGACGCGCGTAGCTCCGGACCGGGCCGCTGAACAGGCCGTAGCCGGCGCCGAAGGTGTCGATCATGTCCTTCTCGGGCACCTCGCGGGCTGTGGCGTCGAGGACTTCCGGCGCCGCCATGCGGTCCACGGCGAAGGTCCGCAGGGATCGGCGGTCCTCGTCCCAGCAGTCGAGGTACCAGTGGTCGCGATAGTGCACCAGCCGTTGCGGCGATGTGGTGCGCTCCGTCGTCTCGCCGGTCGATCGCGCTTCATAGGTGAACGCAAGCCGGCGGCGTTCCACCACGGCCGTTGCGATCGTCTCGAAGCCTCTCGCAGCTAAGTCCCGGCCGTGCGCGGGCAGGATGCGGAACCGGTGCGCCGGAAAGCGCTCGCCCCGGCGACTGCCGCGGTCGAGAATGGCCCGGAAGCGGCTGCGGAGCGGGGCGATGATGTCTTCGAGCAGGCCGGGCTGGACCCGGCTCAGCAGTTCGTCCATGACCAGCAGGGCTTCCAACTCGTCCCTGCGGAACCACAGGCCCGGCAACTCGAACCCGCCTGCCTCGCGGTCGTAGAACCAGCCCCGGCCGGGCGCGTTCGCGATCGGCGCGCCCAGGTGGTCGCGCAGCATGCCGATCGTCCGGAACAGGGTCGAACGCGAGCATTCAAGTTCCGCCATCAGGTCGCCGGCCGAGGCGGGATGCCGCCGGGAGTCCAGCACGCGATGAAGCGCGACCATTCGCTCCATCCGGTTCACGATCTGCTTCCCGGAAGCGCCCTCACATCCCCCATACCGAGATCACGGAATTCTCGACCGGCTCCTCCCGCCGGAAGATCTTCTCTCGCCACGGTCGATCCTCCGACCGGTCGAAGACCACCAGGTGCCCCTAGTCGGCCGCGCAGCGGTCCATGTAGGCGGCAGTCTGTTCCAGACCCTCGTTGATCGTGCGTTCCAGGCTCTTGCGCAGAATCTTGCACTCGATCACGAAGCGCTCCGCGCTTCCCGCGGCACGGGGCCAGACGACGAGGAGGTCGGTGCGGCCACGGCCCAAACCGTACTCGCGTTCGATCCGGCCGCCGCTGTTGACGATCCGCTGCAGGAACGCCTGCAACAGGAGTTGCGGGCCGGCTTCCAGGTAGTCGAAGCGCGGAATCCGGTGCTCGGAATGCTCGCGGAAGAACTCCTGGAAGGCGGTCAACAGCCGAGCGAGGTCCAGCCCGCCGTCCTCGTTCGCATACCAGGCGGCATCCTGTACCAGCCCTTCCTGGGCGGCCAGGGTCAACTCGCGCGGGACGACTTCGGCATAGATGGGGTTCGCGATCCGCAGCGGTCCTCGCCGCGCGATCAATCCCAGGTCGCGCACGTACTCGGTGTCGCGGGCGGAAAATTCGCGCTCGTCGCCGCCGGAGAGCAGCGGGCCGACGACCCGCCGCACCCGCTCTTCCCGGAGCTTGTCGCCGAGCTGGTCGAGGTGTGTTTCGCGGCTCAGGATGAGATTCTCCTGCGCCTCCAGAACGGCCTCCTCCGTGACGGGATCCGCGCCGTAGCGGCCTTCGTCGTCGCGGGGGCAGGCCCGGTAGGCGAGGGCGTTCACGAGCCAGGGCTGGCCTTGCGTCTGCCGGAAGACCGTCGCCGTCGCCGCGGCGGTGAACTCCTGGCCGGTCTCCGACGTGTGCTGAGCCAGCAGGGAGCGCACTTCGTTCTCGGTGAAGTCGCCGAGCGTGAGCGACTCGGCCTTGATGTTGAACGCGCCGCCGCCGGTGATGATCTCCTTCCCGGCGCCGGAGTGGATGCGATAGTCGCGCACGTCGCGGACGCCGCAGAGGACGACGCTTTGGGGAAAGTGCGCCGGACGGTCGGGATAGCCGGCCCGCAACTGGCGCAACACGGAGATCAGCGTGTCGCCCACCAGGGAGTCGATCTCGTCCAGAAGAAGGACCAATGGCTTCGCATCCGACTCGGACCAGCGCGTCAGCACCGCGCCCAGCGCGCCGTGGGGGCCGGCGCTGCCGAGCGCCTCGGGCCAGATGGCCGCCGGCGACTCGTCTCCCACCGTGATGCGCGCCGCGTTCGCCAGCCCGTGGAGAATGGCGCGCATCGCCTTCTCCGTGTCCTCGCGCGCCGCCTGACCGGCCTCGACGTTGACGTAGACGCAGCGCAGGTCGCCGCACCCTCCCTGGTTCAGGAGGTCCCGGAGCGCCAGGAGCGCCGTCGTCTTCCCCGTCTGCCGCGGCGCGTGCAGCACGAAGTACCGCTCGTCACGGATCAGCGTGAGGACGTGGCCAAGACGCAGCCGCTCGAGCGGCGGCACCTGGTAGTGCTTCGCGGGATCGGTCGGTCCCGTCGTGTTGAAGAAGCGCACGTCCGAAGTATCGCACTCCGGGCGCGTCCGGCCGCTGCGGGCGTCAGGGCTCCGTGACCTTCGGGGACGCTCCCTCACCTGTTCGAACGAAGCCGCGGTCGAACGTGAGCATGCTCTCGCAGTGCGCGGCTGCGCCGAGATGCAGCGAATCGGCGAAGTCCATCCCCTCCTCGGCTCGGTCGAGCGCGGCCATGAGCAGGTTCGGATCCTCAGTAGTGACTCCCGGCAGGCCCGAGAAGGCTCGCAGCGATGTTGCGACCTCTTGGCCCGAGAGGCCGTAGACGCTGCGCAGGACCCAGTCGCTCTCAAGCAGGACCGTCGTGCTCACGAAGACGTCGCCTTCGTCGACGGCGGCCTTTGCCCTGGCTGCCTGCCCCGGATCGTCGCCGGTCAGGTAACGGACGACGACATTGGTGTCAATCGCCTTCATGGCGCCGCCTGGCTTCGGCCAGTACGCCGGCATTCATCTCTTGAACGGTCTTCGGCTTGCCGTCGTAGGCCAGGCTGCCGAACACGTCCTGGGGCCGGGTCTCGGGAAAGGAGGGCTCGGGCTTGAGCAAGACGCCGTCGGATGTGCTCTCCACGACGAGGCGCGTTCCCGCCACCCAGCGCAGCGCGCGGCGGATGGGCTTGGGCAGAATGACCTGCCCCTTGGTCGACAGGGTCGTCGTCAGCGGTTCGGGCATGGGCATGGTGAACTCTCCCTGGCAGGTAAGGCAGGAGTAAGATACACGGTTCGGCGCCTTGAGCCAAGTGCGGCGAGCCGCGCGAACGCACGGGAGGTATGCGCGGGACTGCTGGTTAGGCGACCGATCTGTGCGATGATGTCGTCATATTTCGCGGAAAAATGACGACATCATGTACAGCAAACCCTACCCCCGACTCTCCCGCCTTCCGGGCCGGAGCTTCTTCCTTCTCGGCGTCCGGGGAGTCGGCAAGAGTACGTGGTCGCGCCGGAATCTCGCCGACGCTCATCGGATCGATCTTCTCGACGAGGCCCGCTACCAGGACTACCTCGTCGATCCCTCCCTGTTCGCGGCGGAGTTACGGTCGGTTCCGCCCGGAGGCTGGGTCGTGGTCGACGAGATCCAGCGCCTGCCGAACCTGCTGAACGAGGTTCACCGCTTCATCGAGGAGCGCCGGCTCCGCTTCGCGCTCCTGGGGTCGAGCGCGCGCAAGCTGAAGGCGGCTGGCGTGAACCTGCTGGCGGGGCGGGCGCTGCGCCGGACGATGCACCCGCTGACGCCCGCGGAGCTCGGCCGCGACTTCGACCTGGAGATTGCGGTCCGATCGGGGACGATCCCGCTCGTCTGGACGGCGGAAGACCGGGGCGCCGCGTTGGAGAGCTACGTGCAGCTCTATCTGCGCGAGGAGATTCGGGCCGAGGCGCTGGTGCGGAATCTGGCTGGCTTCGCCCGCTTCCTGCGGGTTGCCGCTCTCTGTCATGGCGCAACCGTCAACGTCTCAGGGCTCGCCCGCGACTGCGGCGTCGCCAGAACCACGGTGCAGGGATACCTGGACATCCTGGAGGACACGTTGCTGGCGTACAGGCTGCCCGCGTACGAGGCAAAGCTGCGTGTACGAGAGCGTCGTCACCCGAAGCTCTACTGGATCGACCCGGGACTGGTGCGGGCGACGAAGCGGCTCCTCGGCCCGCCGGCGCCGGAGGAACGCGGAACGCTTCTGGAGGGTTGGGTGCTGCACCTGCTCCGGGCGCACGGAGAGGAGACCGACCTGTACGAGGCGATTCACTACTGGAACCCGCACTCCGCGGCTCGCACCGAAGTGGACTTCCTGCTGCGGCGCGGCCACGAGCTGCTTGCGATCGAGGTCAAGTCTCAGACCAGGTACCACACCGGTCTGCTCCGCGGCTTGCGGGCCGTGGCGGAAGTGGCCGGCATGACGCGGAGGATCCTCCTGTACGGGGGCAGGCGCTCGTTCCGTACGGAGGACGGCATCGATGTCTGGACCTTCGAAGAACTCCACGGGACATTGGCGGAGGAAGCGCTTTGGCCGTGAGCAGCGCGCTTTCGCCCATCGCGCGCGTGGCGGGCTGGCTACTGGCCGTCGCGGTTGCTGGCGGCGTCCCCGTCGGCGCCCAGACGATCGTCGCGGACGTGGGATGGGGCGGCATCGGCGACTATGTGGTCGTCAGCCGGAGCAACGACCGCTCGAGCGTCTGTGACGAGTACATCAATCCGAACGCACTGCGGGCGCCCGGGTGCACGACACCGGAGCGAGGCGCCGGCGACGGGTGGTCGGCGCCCTTTTCGGAAGGCCGCGGCCTGCTGGCCGGGATCGGCATCGAGTTCGACATCGCCGGGCCCTGGAAACTGGCTTTCGACTACAGCCAGGCTCGGGCCGTCTTCAACCAGACCGTCGCATCCACGGATGCCCAGGGCGCGGATTTCGAGAAGCTGTCGAGTGAAGTAGTGGCCGGCCGGGAGCGGCTCGGCACACTGGCGACGCGCGGCGTGCACGGCGTCCTCATGCTGTATCCGCGGAGGAAAACTCGGCTTCGGCCCTACGGCGGAGCTGGCGTCGGATACGCCAGGCTGCGTGCCGACTTCGGGTGGAACTGGCGCCGCAACGCGGACCCGCTCGCCATCACCACCGGGCGGGACCAGCCGAACTTCGAGGAGATTCGGACGAACCTCGCCGGCACCGCCAGTACGGGTTCCGTCCTGTTCGAGGAAGATGCGCGCGTGCTGGTGTACGTCGTCGGCGTCGACCTCGCGGTCAACGATCGATTCAGCGTCGGGCTTCGCGCCCGGTGCCTTCAGTACCCGTCGCTGGAAGCCGGCCCGTACGTCGGCGACACCTTGCGCGGCCACGTTCCCAACCTGCGTCTGGATGGCAGCGAGCCGGTGTCCGCGTGGTCGACGCTGCCGCGCACGGACGTGACCACGGTGAGCGTGCTGCTCAAGTACCACCTCCAACGACGGGAAAGGACATCGTCGTACCGGAACGCGACAGCTCGCACGGAGCGCTGAGCCTCTTCTCGGCTCGCTTCCGGCCCGTGCCGCGCGACTCTCCGCCGTCACGCCGCTAGAGTACGCATCGTGCCCACCACCGCCTCGCGACCTGACCCGGGCATCCCGGCCTGCTATGTCGACGGCTACAACGCGGCCCGGGCGCTGGATCTGGACCTGGCGAAGCGCTACATCCGCTACACGACCCTGGGCGATCCGCTGGCCGACCGTGCGGTAGAACAACTGGCGGCGATCGTGGAACCCCGGCACGTTCACGGCACGATCGCCAGGACCGTCGACCGCTACCACGATCCGCCAAAGGACACGCCGGAGGCTCTTCGGGAGCTGATCGAATCCTCGGCCGTCGTCCCCGACTGGTTCGACTCCGAGGTCGCCATGAAGGCAACCAGGGCCTTCCTCCGCAACTCGGACATGCTCCTTGGAGCGCTCGTGGGCGGCGCCATCGTCGAGGGCTTTTCCACCCTGATCAGCAAGTCGTTCCGTATCCGCAGCCGGATCATCCTGAACGGCGTCCGCAGGCTCAAGCAGAACACCCTGCAGTTGACGGAGCAGTTCATGCCGGGTGGACAGGAGCCCGGCGGCGACGCCTGGAAGCTGAGCCTCCGCATCCGCCTCGTGCATGCGCAGTCGCGGATGCTGCTCAGGCAGTCGGAAGAATGGGACGAGCCGGAACACGGGCTGCCCCTCAGCGCGGCGCACATGCTGCTGGGCGCGGCCGCCTTCTCGGGCCGTCTGATGGAACACGTTTCGCGTTTGGGGGGCGACTTCAGCAAGGAGGAGAAGGAGGCCTACGTCCACGTCTGGAGATACACGGGGCTGGTCATGGGGATACCCGAGACCATCATGTTCCATGACCACGACTCGGCGTGTCGCATCTTCCGGATCGCGGCCATGTGCGAACCGCCGCCCGACGACGACGCGATCATCATGGCCAACAGCATCATCAACAGTGCACCGATCCTGCTCGGATTCACGGAAACGAAGGAACGCCGCGAGATGGCGGCGTTCATCTACCAGGTATCGCGGGAGCTGATCGGCAATGACCTGGCCGACTCCTTCAGATTCCCGAAGTCGGGGTTCGTCAAGCAGGTACCCCTGCTGTTCCTGAGGAACCGGGCGGAGAAGGCGGCCCTGAAACTGTTCCCCCGTCTGCTGGCGAATCGGTTGAGAAAGCGGTTCAATGCGCTGCTGGACGCGTCCGATCTCGGCGACGTCGAGCACTCGTACGCGCTGCCGACCGCGCTTCACGACGAGGATTCGCGGGACTGGTAGCTGTGTCATCATCGGCGGCTGTTTCGCTACTGGAATGGCAGGGAGGCGTGAATGGGCAGGTACGGACTGACGGACGAGGTGATCGAACTCCGCGAGCGGATGCGGGAGTTCATCGACGGCGAAGTGATCCCGGCCGAGCCGGAGTTGGAGTCCGAGTCCGGTGAGGACCGCGCCCGGGGCCGGCTGGCCGAGCTCAAGGCCCTGGCCAAGCAGCGCGGCCTGTGGGCGCTGGGGCATCCCGCCGAGATCGGCGGCGGCGGCCTGCCGCTCATGCCCTTCGTCTACCTGAACGAGATCATCGGCCGTTCGCACTACGGCCAGGTCGCCGTCGGCTCCGCGTCGATGCAGGACTCGATCATGCTCCACCTGTACGCCAGCGAGGAGCAGAGGGAGCGCTGGCTGAAGCCCCTGGTGGCGGGCGACATCTACCCCTCGGTCGGCCTCACGGAGCCGGAAGTCGCCGGCTCCGACCCGACCCTGATGCAGACGCGGGCGGTGCTCGACGGCGACGACTGGGTGATCAACGGCCACAAGTGGTTCACCAGCGGCGCCAGTCGGGCCGCGTTCACGACCTGCTTCGCGCTGACCGAGCCGGAGGCTCAGGGCCACCGCAAGTTCTCGTCGATCATCGTGCCCACGGACACGCCCGGCTACGAGATCGTGCGCGCGGTGCCGACGATGGGCACGACGTCCGGCCAGCACTGCGAGGTCCGCTACAACGATGTCCGCGTGCCGAAGGACAACCTGCTCGGCGGCCGCGGCGAGGGTTTCGTCATCGCCCAGCGCCGCCTGGGCCCGGGGCGGATCTTCCACTGCATGCGGTGGCTGGGCCAGGCCCAGCGCGCCTTCGAGTTGATGTGCGACCGTGCCAAGTCGCGCTGGGCGCACGGCTCCTACCTGTCGGAGAAGGGCGAGATCCAGCGCTACGTCTCCGAGTCGGCGGCGGAGATCCAGGCCGCCCGGCTGATGACCCTCGACGCCGCCGAGGCGATGGACCGCGGCGAGCAGGCGCGAGTGGAGATCTCCCTGATCAAGTTCTGGGGAGCGCGGATGCTCCACAACGTGATCGACCGGGCGATTCAGGTGCATGGAGCTCTCGGCGTGACCGGCGACACGCCGCTCGAAAAGATGTACCGGGAGGCGCGGTACGCGCGTCTCTACGACGGCCCGGACGAGGTCCACCGGATGGTCGTGGCGCGGCGTATCCTGCGCGACCCGCTGGGAAGGGTGCCGTGGGGGACCTTGGGCAGTGGCCAGAACTAGGAGTCCGCGCCACGGAAACTGGGTGCGCCGGCGTCCCCGCCGGCTTCTGGGAAGAGACGCGCCGCGAAGCGGCGACCTTGCCGCAGTGCTCTTCGCCTCGGTCGTCGTGGTTTTGGGAGCAGGCTGCGTGAGTCCGTCACCGAGCGCCTCGCAGTTGCGCGCCGCCGCCGCCACGGTTGAGATCACTCCACCGGCTGGCTCGCTCCTCTACGGCTACGGCGCGCGCGGAACGAACCGGTCCCGGGGAGTCCACGATCCGCTGTACGCGCGGGCCCTCGTCCTGGATGCTGGCGGCGAGACGGCCGCGCTGGTCACCCTCGACCTCGGCTCGATCCGCAAGGAGAACACCCTGCCGATCCGGCAGATGGTCCAGGAGGTTGCCGGCTTCGACCATGTGCTGCTGAACGCCTCCCACACGCACTCCGCGCCCCTGTTCGAGGCGGACTTCCCCGATGCCGAAGGTCCGTGGGTCCGGGAGCTCGAACAGAAGATCGCCGACGTCATCCTGGAAGCTCACGCCTTGTTGCGGCCAGCCCGGGCAGCCGTCGGCTGGGGCCGGGCCAGCGAGGGGCACAATCGCCGCCGGGTACTGCCCGACGGCAGCGTCGAGATGTTCTGGCAGAACCGCGGGCGGATGCCGACGGCGCCGCTCGACGACTCCGTCGGCGTACTGGCGGTCGACGGCAGAGACGGCGAGCCGATCGCCACGGTGGTGAACTTCGCCGTGCACCCGGTCATCCTCGGTCCCGGCAACCTGCTCGTTTCCGCCGACTTTCCGGGCGCCATGGCCGCCCTCGTCGCCGAGCGCGGCGGCGGCGTGGCGATGTTCCTGCAGGGCGCCGCCGGCGACATCAACCCGTTCTGGGACAAGACGGCGCCGGAGGAAGGCGCGTTCGAGCAGGTGCGGATGGCCGGAGAGCGGCTGGGTCAGGAGGTGCTCCGCGTCCGCGCCGATCTGGCCGCCGCGGAGGCGTTCCACGATCCGGCGACCCTGTCCGTGAAGCGTCACCTGGTGACGCTCGATCCGCGCTGGGACCTGGACTCGCCGGTGGTCGAGGAGGGCTTCCGGCGGCACGGACTGGAGTCGTCCCTCCAGAGGTATCGCGCGCGCTTCCCGCGTGAACGGGAGGCCGAAGTGAACACCCTGGTCCTCGGCGAGGTCGGCGAAGGCCAGTTCGCCCTCGCCACCTTCCCGGGCGAGTTCTTCGTCGAGCACCAGCTCCGCCTGCGGGCCGCGACTCAGGTGCCCCACGTCTTCTTCGCCGGCTACACGAACGGTGAACTCGCCTACTTCCCGACGATCGCCGCAGCCGCCCAGGGCGGCTACGGCGGCAGGGAAGCCACGATCGTCGAGGTCGGCGCCGGCGAGAAGCTCGTTGACCTCGCCGCCATCTCGATCCTCGAACAGGCCGGCTGGCTGCACGACGCGCCGCCCTAGGAGGCGGGCCGCGGCCTCTACCGTAGGGTCACGGTGGCCGGAATGGCGCCTCTGAATCCGCCGACTCCCAGGCCGGGCTCGGTCGGCAGGTCCCGCTCGACCGGCTCCAGCCGGCGCCGTCCGGCCACCGCGGCCAGCGTCGCGACGATCAGGTTGGTGGCCAGGTCCGCCCCGCGGCACTCCTTCGGACCGAAGCTGAACGGGACGAACCGGTCGACGGGGCATCCCGGACCCTCGAGCCATCGCTCAGGCCGGAAGGCGCCGCCGTCTCCCCAACTCTCGGGGTCCCTCTGCATGACGTGGAGAACGACATCGACACTGGTTCCCTTCGGGACGAGATAGCCGCCGAGCGTACAGTCCTCCTCCGCCCGCCGCGCCACGAGCAACGGGGCCGGAGGGTGAAGCCGCAGGACCTCCATGGCGACGGCGTGCGTGAACGGGAGCCGTCCGAGGTCGTCTCCCTGAAGCGGGCGGTCGCCGACCACCTGGTCCACCTCGGCTTCCATCCGTTCGCGAACCTCCGGGCGGTCGCGCAGGTAGAACTGCGCCAGCGTGAGTATCTGCACCGGGCCGTCCAGGGCGGCGAACAGCATGGTGTACACCTCGTCGCGGATCTCCCTGTCGTTTGCGAAGCGCCAGCCGGACTCCTCGCGTTCCGTTGCCTGCACGAGGTGGCAGATGAGCTCGGGCCTGGCTTCCGCCGACGCTCGAGCCGCCCCGATCGCTTCGCGGGTCGCTTCGTCGAGCGGGCGAATGGCCCTGCGGGCCTTCAGGTCGTGCGGCAGGGGAAGTCTCCGCAGTAACTGGAATCCCGGCAGCACGCTCAGCATGAAGGTCAGTTTCACCGCCTTCAGGGAGGGCCGGACGATGGCCGGATCGAGTTCGGGTCCGCGGCCCAGGAGGCTCGTCGTGACGCCGTTCCAGGCCAGTCGCTCCATCGTCCGCGGCAGGTCGACGGTCCCGTCCGGGAGTTCGTCGACCAGCCGGTTGGCTTCGGCGGCGGCGACGTGCTTCTGGAACGCGACCCGCTCGGGAGTCGCCGCGGACACGATGAGTTCGCGCAAACGACCGTGTTCTTCTCCGGCGGGCATACGGACGAGGCCGGCGCTCGGAACCACGTCGCAGGCGGTTCTGGGATGCAGGATCCGCAGGACGTCGGTCTTCTCGACGAGCACTTCGTGCGCCAGCTCACGGCTGAAGACGGCCAGGCGGCGGCGGCCGGGAAGTTCGAAGCGGACGATGTCGCCATGGTTCTCATGGAGCCAGTGGAGGAAACCCAGTACGTCCTCCGCCATCTTTCGCAGGGTCGCGAGCTTTCCAAGGGCGAGGCGGGGTGGCAGAGGCGGCTTTGTCATCGGGTTTCGATCCTCACCTTGTAGGCGCCCCGCACGCCGATGCCGATGTTCGTTCTCGACGGCGGGCGCCTGGACAAAGGCTCGAGCCTGCGGTCCCTGAACAGCGACGCCAGGGCGAACGCGAACATCATGGCGGCGAAGCCGGCCCCCCGGCAACCGCGCGGTTCGACGCCGAAAGGCATGTAGCCGTCCTCGGGACGCATGCCGTCACCGGCTTCCACTCCGAGCCAGCGCTCCGGCCGGAACTCGTCGGCGTCTTCCCAGTGTTCCGGCCGCCGCTGAATGACATGTGCGCCGACGATCGTCATCGTGCCCTTCGGGATCAGGTAGCCGCCCAGAACGCGGTCCTCCAGTGCTTCGCGGGCCGGCATGGCGTAGGCCGGCGGCTCGAAACGCAGGATTTCGCGGAAGATGGCGCGCAGGTAGGGGAGGCGCCGCAGGTCGCGGGCCTCGATCGGCCGGTTTCCCAGGACGTCGTCAAGTTCGTGCTCCAGGCGGCCGCGAACGTCGGGGTGGCGCGCAACGAGGTGAATGCCCCAGGTCAGCGCGCCCACCGGAGCGTCGATGGCGGCGCAGAGATGACCGTAGGCCTCGTCGCGCACCTCCAGGTCCGTCTCGTAGAGGCCGTGGGCGCTCCCGTCGGCGGCCGTCCGGACGAGGTGCGAGATCAGGTCGTGGCCGTCGTGGGCGGGATCCTTGGCTCGTTCGATCGCGGGGTAGGTGACCTCGTCCAGGGCCTTCAGGGTGTCGCGGACCCGGCGGTTGAAGGGCAGCGGCAGCTTGATGACGACTTCCTTGAACGGGACGATCCCCAGCAGAAGGTCCTGCTTCATCGCGGAGAGGACGTTGCGGCCCAACTCCGGATCGAGCTTCGGTTCGCGGCCCAGGACCAGGTCGAGCATGCAGCGCCACGAGAAGCGCTCCAGCTCGTCGATCATGTCGACCTCGCGGTTCGGCGAGCACCTCCCGATCAGTTCGTCGACGTTGTCGAGGATGAGGTTCGCGCAGGCGCGCATGCGTTCTTCGGCGTATCCGGCCAGCATGATCTCGCGTCGCCGCCGGTGGTCGTCGCCGTGAGACGTCTGCAGGAAGTAGTGAGTCAGCAGGTCGTAGTTCGACGGCGGGTAGAACGGCCGGAACCACTGCTCCTGGGTGGTCAGGACCTCTCGCGCCAGGTCGCCGGTGAACACGGCGCACCACGGGGAGGTCGGCATTTCGAAGCGGACGATGTCGCCGTAGTCGCGGTGAAGTTCCTCAAGCAGGCCCTGGAAGTCCCGAGCTCGCTTCGTCGCGTTGCGCAGTCGACGGCCCCTGGGACCTGGCGGCAGCGGCAAGTCGGTTGAGACGGGCCGGGTCGACATGGACGCTCAGAGAGTAGCAACCCGAAGCGCGGTCTGCCGATGGCGCTCTTGCGGTCTGGCGTACTCTTGCGCTTCCGTAGCGTGCGCTGCCGTTGCGAGGTCGTCAGTCGACCCCGGTTTGGCGGCGCCGCGTCCTGTTCACGGCGCAAGCAGCAACTCTCTCTCCGGAGATTCACGCATGATGAATAGCCCTGTACCGACTTCCTCCCGTTCTGGTGGCGCCGGCGCGCGGCTGGCTGTCTCGTTCGCCGCAACCGTTGCGGTGCTGGCCGCGTTGGCCCTGGGCTGCGCCGCCGGCGAGCAGTTGGAGACGCGCCAGCCGACGGTCTACGGGGCGGCTGCCTTCCACAACACGACGTCGTACAGCGGCGCCTCGTTCTCGGCCGACGAGAGCCGCCTGCTGATCTCGAGCGACATGACCGGCGTCTGGGCCGTCTACAGCATGCCGGTCACCGGCGGCGAGCCCGAGCAACTGACGGACAGCGCGGGACCGGTGTTCGCCCAGAGCTGGTTCCCGAACGACGACCGCTTCCTCTTCACGGGAGACCAGGGCGGAAACGAGCTGAACCACCTGTACGTGGGGTCCGACGGCGCCGGGGACGTTCCCGAAGGCGCGGTGGACCTGACGCCGGGAGACAACGTCCGGGCCTCCTTCGCCGGCTGGCGGAGCGACGGCGAAGCGTTCTTTGTGCGGACGAACGAGCGCACGCCCTTCGCGATGGACCTCTACCGCTACGACGTGCCGCCGCCGGGGACCTGGGACTTCGAACGCGAACTCGTCTTCGAGAACGACGGCACGTTCAACCTGGGCGACGTCAGCGACGACGGCCGCTGGCTGGCGCTCGACAAACTGACCAGCAACTACGACAGCGACGTGTACGCCTACGACCTGATGGCGGGTCACCTGGTCCACGTGACGGAGCACGAGGGCGAGGTCGAGCACTCGTCCGGCGGCTTCACGCCGGACAGCGCGCAGCTCTACTACGGGACGAACGAGCACGGCGAGTTCAACGAGATCTGGTCCTACGACCTCGCCGCCGGCGCCCGCGAGCTGGTTCTTGCCGCCGACTGGGACGTCTTCGGCGTGTCCTTCTCCGAGACCGGCCGGTACCGCGTCTCGGCCATCAACGAGGACGCCTCGACCGCGGTCGAGGTGCTTGACACGGAGATGGGTGCTCCGGTCGAACTGCCCGACCTGCCGGCCGGCGACATCGGCGCGGTCCGTTTCTCCGCCAGCGACCGGCTGATGGCCTTCTACCTGACCAGCGACCGGTCGCCCTCCGACCTCTACGTCGTCGACCTGGAGCAGGGCGGGGAGGCGCTTCGCCTGACCGAGAGCCTGAACCCGGAGATCGACCCGGACGAACTGGTCACCACCGAGGTGATCCGCTATCCGAGCTTCGACGGCCTGGAGATCCCGGCGATCCTCTGGCGGCCGCACGGGGCCTCGGCCGACAACCCGGCGCCGGCGATGGTCTGGGTGCACGGTGGGCCGGGCGGCCAGACGCGGCGCACCTACCGCGCCGACATCCAGCACCTGGTGAACCAGGGATACGTCGTCCTCGGCGTGAACAACCGGGGTTCGTCCGGCTACGGCAAGACCTTCTTCCACATGGACGACAAGAAGCACGGCGAGGTCGACCTGCAGGACTGCGTCTGGGCGCGCACCTGGCTCGAGTCCCAGGACTGGGTCGACGGTTCGCGGGTCGGCATCATCGGCGGCAGCTACGGCGGCTACATGGTGGCCGCGGCGCTGGCGTTCGAGCCCGAGGTGTTCGACGTCGGCATCAACATCTTCGGGGTGACGAACTGGATCCGCACGCTGGAGAGCACGCCCCCGTGGTGGCAGGCGCAGAAGGTCGCCCTGCTTGGCGAACTGGGCGATCCGGCGACCGAGCGCGAGCGCCTGGAGCGCATCTCGCCGCTCTTCCACGCCTCGAACGTCGTCAAGCCGCTGCTCGTCGTCCAGGGCGCGAACGACCCGCGCGTTCTCCAGGTGGAGAGCGACGAGCTCGTCGAGGCGGTGCGGGCGAACGACGTTCCGGTGGAGTACGTGCTGTTTCCGGACGAGGGGCACGGCTTCCGCAACCGCGTGAACCGGATCGAGGCGTCTGAGCGCTACGCGGCGTTCCTGGCCGAGCATCTGGACTAGGCGAGCAGGCGGGCGGCGGGGATCCCCTCGCCGGACCGCCAGGCGGAGCCGCTGGGGGTGCCGGTACTTGGTTCGACAGCGGCGTATGGATGCGCATAGAGTATGCGCATGACTCTGGGCGGGAGAAGCGTGGCGCTTTACGAGGTGTCGGCGCGGAAGCGGCCGGCGAATCTCTCCGTCAACAGCGACTTGCTGGCGAAGGCTCGGGCCCTGGGCGTGAATCTCTCCGGCGCGCTTGAGGAAGCCCTCGTCGATCGGCTGGCTCGGCAGCGGAGACGAGACTGGATCGAAGCGAATCGAGCAGCGATCGGCGCCTACAACCGGCGGATCGGGACCGAGGGTTCCTACGGTGATCGGATGCGGCGCTTCTGATGGCCCAGTTCGATCTGTACGCGAATCCCAGCAGGGAAACGAGCGGCGCCGTTCCCTATCTGCTCGACCTCCAGTCGGACCTGCTCGACCCGTTGGCAACGAGAGTCGTGGCGCCGCTCTTCTGGCAGGAGTCGGCGGGGCCTCCCGCCAGGACGCTCATGCCTCGCTTCGAGATCGCCGGGCGGACAGTCGTCATGTCCACCCCGGAACTGGCCGGAGTGTCTCGCGACCAACTCGGTTCGCGAGTCGGGTCCCTGGCCGACCATCGCGACGACATCATCGCTGCCCTGGACATGCTCTTCACGGGCATCTAGGCCTCAGCGCAGCGGGATCGCTGCCCTGACGCGGAGGGAACTGGCGGCGTACGGAGTGCGCTGGCGCTCCCGCCGGCTGCCGCCGCAGGCTGGCTGGGGCGAGACGTGTCGGGCTCCTGACCGCGAGGTCTTCACGGTTTGGTGACCCGTCTTTTCACCGTCTCTTGACGGTTTTCGCGGCGTCTCTTCACAACAGAGCCCAAGAATCCTCCTCAACCATGGAGGAGGACCACTTGACTCTGCATCGGCGTTTCTCGTTTTCCCGCCCGGGCTGCACGTTCCTGGCGGGTCTGCTGTTGATGGCGGCTTCGGCTCTGCCGGCCGCGGCCTTCTTCCCGCCGGTTGAACCGGGCATTCCGAATCGCCCGGCCATCCTGCTGGAGACCAACTTCTACGTCTTCACTTCCGCGCTCGAGCTGACCGAGCCCGACCTGGACCTGACCCTGGACGCCAGGGGGTACACGGCCCCGGCGACGGTCTTCCTGTACTGGGAGAACCGGAGCACTGGGGCGAAGAGCTACTACAACCAGGCCGCGAACTCCTTCGGCTCCGGGGAGGTCGACGTGTTCGGCGCCGCCGGCGCTCCGCGGGCGACCGACGTCACCGGGCTGGGAAGCAGGCTGGGAGCGTCCTCGAACACCTTCCGGCTGTTCGGCGATGGCGGCGCCCTGGGCTCGCTGCCGGCTTCGCTGCCGCGTGCGACCGGCCGCTACCAGTTCGTGATCGAGATCCGGGACTCGGCCGGGGGCAAGGTCATCGCCCGCGGCAACGCGATGTACAGCCACGTGGACGCCGTGATCCACAAGGTGGGCAACATCACGTCGAGCGAGACCTGGACCGCGAACAACGCCTACTACCTGAACGGCCCGACGTTCATCGACGGCGGGGCCACGCTGACGATCGAGCCCGGCACCTTCGTCTTCGGAGGCAACGTGAACCAGGGCGTCCTGGTGGTGAAGCCCGGGTCGAAAATCATGGCCGCGGGCACGGCCAGGATGCCGATCGTCCTGACCTCCGAGTTCGATGTCGGCGAGCGGGAGCCGGGCGACTGGGGGGGTCTTGTGATCAGCGGCAACGCTCCCTGCAACGTCTGTCCCCGCGAGGGCGAGGGCGACTCGGGCCTGTTCGGCGGCAACGACGCGGCGGACTCGAGCGGCCGCCTCTCCTACGTGCGGGTCGAGTTCGCCGGCATCCGGTTCACCGACGAGAACGAGCTGAACGGCATCGCCTTGCAGGGCGTCGGCAGCGGCACCGTGATCGACCACATCCAGGTCCACCACAACGCGGACGACGGCGTCGAGTTCTTCGGCGGCACGGTCGACGCGAAGTACGTGCTGATCACCGACTCCCAGGACGACAGCATCGACTGGACGTTCGGCTGGCGGGGCCGGATGCAGCACGCGGTCGTCCTGCAGCGTTTCGACGACCACGACAAGGGGATCGAGGCGGACAACGAGAAGTCGAACAACAACCTCGAGCCGCGCTCCCATCCGACGATCTACAACCTGACCATCTCGATGTGGCGCGACTCGGGCGATCCGGGGATCCTGCTGCGTCGCGGCACCGCGATCACGTTGCGGAACGCGATCGTCATGAACGCCAAGGACTACGCGGTCGACATCGACGGCGCGGTCACCGAGAGCCTGGTGGGGAATCTGCTGACGATCGACAACAGCATCTTCTTCAACAACCGGGACGGCTTCGCGAACGTCGATCTCCAGGCGACGAACATCCTCGCCTCCGACCCGCTGCTTCCGAACTCCCGGAGCCGGGTGCAGCCGGACCTGGCGCCCCTGGCGGGTTCGCCGGCCCGTTCGGGCGGCGCTCCGATCCCCGCGGCCGTCGCCGCCGCCTCGGGAGACGGCTTCTTCGACGCCGTGACCCACATCGGCGGCGTGTCGCCGGAAGACCCGTGGGTCGACGACGGCTGGACCACCTTCTCGGACAACTAGGACTCGGACAACCAGGACAGATGAGCTTCAGAGAGCACACAGGAGCAGATACCACCATGCACAACTCAGGCACCCCCGGGAACTCGGGATCCACCACGCGGCGGCTGACTGGCCTCGCGGCCGCGGTTCTCGCGGTCTTCTTCGTTGCCGGCGCCGCGGCGGTCGCCGAGGACGGCTCCGCCACCGGCATGATCCTCGACGGCCGCAGCGGCACGCCGGTGCGCGGCGCCACGGTCACCGTCGAGGGCGGCTCTGCGTCGGCCACAACGTCCGTCGACGGGGTCTTCCAACTGGCGCTGCCGGCGGGAACGCATGCGGTCGTCGTGTCGGCGGAGGGCTACGCATCCCAGCGCATCCTCGACGTCGTCATCGAGGATGACGGCCTGGCGCAGTTCAGCGCGGTCCTCATGCCGGCCGAGGAGGGCGCCGATCAGGAGGCCGCTCTCTCGGAGACGATCACGGTCGAGGCGGCCGCGATCGACGCTTCCGCCTCCGCGCTGCTCGCCGAGCGCAAGGCATCGGCCGAGATCATCGACAACATTGGCTCGGAGGAGATCTCGAAGAACAGCGGTTCCGACGCCGCCGATGCCCTGCGCCGGGTGACCGGCATCTCGCTTCAGGACGGCAAGTTCGCCTATGTCCGCGGCCTCGGCGACCGCTACGGCAACACGACACTGGACGGGTCGCGCATTCCCTCGACCGAGTTCGAGCGCAAGGTCGTACCGCTCGACCTGTTCGACGCCGATCTGCTGGACAACATCACGGTCAGGAAGTCGTACTCACCGGAACAGCCGGGCGACTTCGCCGCCGGGGCGATCGAACTCGTGACCCGGAGTTTCCCGGCGCGCCAGGTGCTTTCCGTCGGCCTCTCGAGCGGTCACAACTCGGAGACCACGGGCAACGCGCTGCTCCAGGACCCGATGGGCCTCAGTTCCTCCGGCGCCGGTGGCCAGCCGTTGCCGGCCGATTTTCCGGATCGGGCGGTCGTGCGCCAGAGCCGGTTCCTCGGCATCGGTTTCGGAAGCGCCGATCTCGAGCGGATGGGCGAGCGGATCGTCGGCCGCTGGACCCCGACCAGCAGCGAGGACGCTCCGTTCGGCCGAGGCGGGAAGATCGCCTACGGGAACACCTTCGGCGGCTTCGGCGTGATGCTGGCCGGAAACTGGGACAACAGCTTCGAGTCGCGTGCCGAGCAGCGAACGTTCTACTCGGTCGGCCAGGGCGGCGCGATCGTGCCGCTGCACGCTTACGACTTCGACTACGGCGTGGAGCAGGTGAAGAGCTCCTGGATGGGCAACTTCTCTATCCGGGCGGGCGATGGCGGCCAGATCGAGATCCGGTCGCTGCAGACGAACCTCAGCATGTCCGAGGCGCGCTTCCAGGAGGGGTTCTTCTCGGACATCAACAACGACATCGAGGATCACCGCCTCCAGCATGAGGACCAGGAGGTCTTCAACCTGCAGGTCGGCGGCGATCACTACGTTTCGGGCGTCGGCTCGAACGGCAGCACGCTGAGCTGGCGCGGCTCGTCGTCCGTGGCCAGGACTCACGAGGATCTGCGCCAGACGATCTACGAACTGTTCGAGGACGGCTTCCGCCTGACGAACAACGGCCAGAGCGGTTTCATGTACTTCAACGACCTCGAGGACGAGATCGACGACTACCGGGCCGACTGGGAGACGTTCTTCGCCGGCGGCGATCGCTTCGGCAGCTTCAAGGTCGGCGTGCGCCGCTGGACGAACGACCGGGCCTTCGGCGGCCGGCGTCTCCGCATGTTCCCCAGGAACACGGAGGGCATCGATCTCACCGGCACGCCGGAGCAGATCTACTCGCCGGACAACATCGACTTCTTCGGCTTCCAGTTGACCGAGGTGACGAACGCGACGGACAGCTACGGCGCGGACTGGGGCGTCGACGCCGCGTATGCGCAGGTCGACTACGGCCGGCGTAACTGGAGGATCGTCGGCGGTCTGCGGCTGGAGGAGTCGGACCAGAACGTCCGTACGATCGACCGGACCGCCCTCGGCGGCGCGGAGACGGTGACGAACAAGTCCCACAGCGACATCGCCGGTTCACTGAGCGTCATCCGCAGCCTCGGCGCCACGCAGAACCTGCGCTTCGGCATCTCGCGGACGGTCAACCGGCCGGAGTTCCGTGAGATCGCTCCGTTCCGGTTCAAGCACATCGTCGGCGGTTTCGTGGTGGTCGGCAACCCCGACGTCGAACGCGCCCTGATCGACAGCTTCGACGCCCGCTGGGAGTGGTTCCCGTCGGCGGGCGACGTGGTGGCGGCGAGCGTCTTCTACAAGGACTTCACCGATCCGATCGAGAGTGTCGTGATCTCCGCCGTCGAGCCGACGGAGACCTTCCGCAACGCGGAGGGCGCCCGGAACCTGGGCGTCGAGCTCGAGTTCCGCCGCGGCCTCGGCTTCTTCGGTTCCGCCGCCGAAGACTGGACGGCCATCCTGAACTACACGTTCATCGACTCCGAGATCCGGATTGACGCCGGCACGACGGTGCTGACGAATCCCGTCCGGCCGCTGACGGGGCAGCCCGAGAACCTGGTCAATCTCGGGCTCGAGTGGGCGCCGGACAGCTACGACACGACGCTTCGCGTCCTCTACGGCATGGTGGACGACAAGGTCCACCTCGGCGGCGTGTTCGGTCTGCCGGACGTGATCGAGGAGGCGCGCAGCAGCGTGGACATCGTGTGGCGCCAGGGCATCGTCGGCGGCCTGAACCTCAAGCTGGCGATCGTGAACGCCCTCAACGAGGAGCGCAACTGGAGCCAGGGTGGAGAGACGTTCCGCCTCTACGATCCGGGCAGGGCGGTCAGCGTGGGCGTCGGCTACTCGTTCTAGCGGCGCACGCTCGAACTAGAAGTCGAAGTGCAGCAACACGCCAGCGTGCTCGACCGATCCGGCGCCGTCCGGGTCGGTCGAGACGTAGTTCATGAGCACTCGCAGGTTGCCGCGGAGATACCAGTTGAGGGCCAGAGACAGGCTCTGCTGGCTGCCGCCGAGGGTGGAGCCGCCGGTCAGATCGATGTGGTCCCAGCGCGCCGCGAGTTCCCACGCGCCCCTGCCCTCGGGCACGGGCGCTTTCGGCCTCACCCGGGTGAAGGAGCGGCCGCTTCGGCTGTAGGCCTTCCTCTCGCCGGTGAGGAACCAGCCCGCTTCGACGTACTGGGCGTCGAAGCGGGCGCTCTTGCTAACCGGGGAGCCGGCCGGAAGGAGATCGACCTGGGCCGACAGCACCTCGCCTTGCAGCCAGAAGGAACTCCGCGCGAGCAGGAACTCGGCGCCCAGCAGCCGCATGCCGTCGGCCGGAAGCCAGCCGGTGTCGACCTTGCGCGGCGCGAGCCGGACGCCAGTGCGGCCGCGCAGACGGACGGCGTCCGCGGTGGGCTGGCGGTGGGAGAGAGCCACGCCGAGGTGGAGGAGGGGCTCACTTTCTTCGTCTCCATCCAGGGCGAGGCCGGTGAGGCGGCCGGTCAGGCTCCAGTCCGATCCGGGCCGCATGTCGTAGCCGTCGCTGTCGCGGAAGGCGCCGACGGCCCAGGCGAGACGGTCGCCGGCCAGCCGGTCGTGGACCATGAAGCCGAGGTTCCGGCCCGGCGCCAGGGCCGTGACCGCGGCCGGGCGGGCGATGAAGGAGTGGTAGTTGGACGATTGCTGGATCGAGATGCTGAACGGCTCCTTGAAGTGGCCGGCGCGGAAGGTGGCCGCGCCGTCGTTCGGCGTTGCCTCGAGGAAGACGTCCGTGGGCACGATGTCGCCGCTCGCGATGTCGTGCTCGATCTTGAACGTGAACCGTTCGAGGAACTCGCCATTCAGCACCAGGCGGGCGCGTCGCCAGTCGACGCCGTCCTCGAACTCGAACCGCTCTTCGAGCGCCGGGTCGGGCGAGGAGGAACTGGCCTCGACGTGGACGCGCCCGCCGACGGAGATGTCGAAGGCGCCCTCTTCGGCCAGCGTTGTCGTGGCGACGCTGAGCAGAAGCAGCGCGGCAGGAGCCGGGGAACGGAGCATTCGCAGTCCTCGCTGGGTCGGTGTCGGTCTCGGTGGCGTCGCCGGGAGCAGCCGGCCCGGCGGCCGCTCGCCCGGCTACCCTTTGAAGAAGGCGTGAAGAGAACGTGAAGAAGGCGTGACCCGATCCTGTGTGTTCGGGGCGGAGACGAGAACGCCGGCTCTATCGCCCGTTCACGAAAGACTGGCTAGCCTTGGTTCAGGCATGAGCGCCACCAAGGTCGTCGTCATCGAGGACGAGCCGGACATTCTCGAACTGATCGAGTACAACCTCCGGCGCGAGGGCTTCGAGGTTGCGACCGCGACCAGCGGTCGGAGCGGGCTGTCCGTGATCGGCCGCGAAAAGCCGGACATCGTGTTGCTGGACCTGCTGTTGCCCGGCCTGGACGGCCTGGATGTCTGCCGCCGCCTTCGCGCCGTCGACTCGACGCGCGACCTGCCCGTGATCATGGTCACGGCTCGCGGTGAGGAGAGCGACGTCGTCCTGGGCCTCGGCGTCGGCGCCGATGACTACATCCACAAGCCGTTCAGTCCCCGGGAGCTGATCGCGCGCATCCGCGCCGTGCTTCGCCGCGGCGGCGTACGGGAGCGCGACCCGGAACGGAAGATCGTCCGGGGTCCGCTCGCGATCGACCCGGTGAAGCACCGGATCGACGTCGAGGGCCGGCGCCTGGAGTTCACGCCGACCGAGTTCCGGCTGCTGCACTTCCTGGCTTCTCACCCCGGCCGCGTGTTCACTCGCGGCCAACTCGTGGACCGGGCGATCGGCGACCGCGCGGTGGTGATCGACAGGAACATCGACGTCCACATCCGGGCGGTGCGCAAGAAGCTCGGTCCGCACCGCGACCTGATCGAGACGGTGCGCGGAATCGGGTACCGTTTCCGGGAGGACGAAGACCGGGGCTAGCGTTGCCAACACGGAATCGATGACTCGCTCACCGCTGTACTGGAGACTGACCCTGAGCGGGGCCGTTCTGCTCGCGGCGGGATTCCTGACAGGCAGCGCCATGGCCTCCGGCCTCCTCGGCGCCGCCGTGGCTGCGCCCGTGGCCATCCTGGCGGTTGCCGCGGCCGCGATTGGGGCCCGCCGGCTGGCGGAGCGCGCCGGGCGTCTGGCGGAAAAGGCGGCCAAGCTCGTCGGAGCCGAACCGGAGTCCGGCGTTGGAGACGAGTTGGCGCGGCTCGAATCGGGTCTCGAGGCGGGCCGGACGCGGTTCGCTGAACAGCTTGATCAACTGAGGGCCGACCGGAACCAGTTGACGGCAGTGCTTGGCGGCATGGTCGAAGGAGTGGTGGCGATCGACCTCGACCGGCAGGTGCTCCACCTGAACGCGGTCGCCGCGGAGTGGTTCGGACGGTCGTCTCCCGAGACGGCGGTCGGCCGTCCCGTCTACGAGCTGTCACGGCAGCCTGAACTCTCGGGGGCCCTGATCGAGGCGATGGAGAAGCGAACGCAGGTGAGCCGGTCCTTCGGGCTCGTGAGTTCCGACGGCTCGGAGGTCGACCAGCGGAAGTTCGAACTGAACGCGTCGCCCCTGCTCACGGCGAGCGACAGCGGCGAGCTGGTCGAGGGTGCTGTCGCGGTGATTCACGAGATCTCCGAGCTGGAGAGGCTGGAGGGCATGCGCCGCGATTTCGTGTCGAACGTCTCGCACGAGCTGAAGACGCCGCTTACGGCGATCCACGGCTACGTCGAGACCCTGCTCGAGCGGGAGGACGTGGACGCCGGAACCCGGCGCCGTTTCCTCCGCAAGATCCGCAAGCAGAGCAGCCGTCTGGGCGCCCTCGTCTCCGATCTGCTGACCCTGTCGCGGATCGAATCCTCGGCGGAGCGGCTGGAGAACCTCGTCGACCTGCGGGCGCAGGTGGAGGAAGTGCTGGGTCTGCTCCGGCCGTCAGGCGACGCGCGGGGCGTGGAACTGGTGGCCGACTGCCCCGGCGCGCCGGTCAACGTCCGCGGTGAGGAGGAAGCGCTCCGGCAGGCGCTGTCCAATCTGGTCGACAACGCGGTGAAGTACTCGGCAGATGGCGGAAGGGTCGTCGTTCGCCTCCACGCGCTGAACGGGCGGGCGGTTCTCGAGGTCGAGGACGAGGGGCCGGGAATTGCCCCCGAACACCTGGACCGGATCTTCGAGCGCTTCTACCGCGTCGACCGGGCCCGCTCACGGGAGCTCGGTGGCACCGGTCTCGGGCTCTCGATCGTCAAGAACGTCGTTCAGAGGCACGGAGGGGGTGTCGAGGTGGAGAGCGAACGGGATCACGGCTCGAGGTTCCGTTTCTGGCTGCCGACCGCGCGCCAGGCCGGACCGCGCGACCCGGCCGGGCCGCAGTCCTGATCCGGCTTCACGCACTCTTTACACGGCTGCGCGACATTTCGTCGCGGCCCGGTCGTGGCCGGTTAGGATCTTCTCTTGCGGATTCATCTACAACGTGATCTCGACGATGTGACGCGCGCGCTTCTCGCTGTCGCGTCGATGGTCGAGGACATGATCGCGAAGTCGCTGCAGGCGCTCAGGGAGCGCAGCGTCGATCTCGCGCACGAAGTCCAGCGCCAGGACCGGGTGATCGACGCCCGCGAGATCGAAGTCGAGGAGGAGTGCCTCAAGATCCTGGCGCTGCACTCGCCGGTGGCGTCGGACCTGAGGCAGGTCGTGACCTTCCTCAAGGTGAATAACGACCTGGAACGCGCGGGCGATCTGGCCCGCAACCTCGCGGAGCGGGCCGAGAGTCTGGCCGTGGCGGAATCGGTCGAGGTGCCACGGGAGATCTGGACCATGGCCGAGCGCATCCCGAAGATGTTGCGGGCGGCGCTGGACGCCGTCGTTGGGGGCGACACGGAGCTCGCCCGCTCGGTCATTGCCGAGGACGAGGTCGTCGACCGAAGCCATGAGGCGATGTACGGCGTGGTGGCGGCGATGATCGAGGAAGAACCCGGGTCCGCGGCGGTCTGCATCCAGTTCCTGTCGATCTCGCGCTACCTGGAGCGGATGGCCGATCTGGCGACGAACATCGCCGAGGATGTCGTCTTCCTGGTCGATGGCGAGGTCGTGCGCCACCAGGCGCCGTAGGGGGGGTTTACGGCTGCCGCAGAAGCGGCTAGACTCCGCCCCTTCCCCGCGAAGCACCGCAGGAGTCAGCTCCGAGGTGCGGGTCGCATTGCGTGTCGAGGGTCGACCTGGGGAGCGGAAACGAGGGTCCCGAACACACCAGAGACTTGAAGGCGGGGAAACCTGAGACGGCTGCCCACGTGGCTCAGGGGTAGAGCACTTCCTTGGTAAGGAAGGGGTCACCGGTTCAAATCCGGTCGTGGGCTCCAGACAGGCTTATCCAGGCAGAACACAAACACGGACAGTTGATCCGCTGAGGCGGGAGAGGCAACGAGCGTCATGGCGAAGGAGAAGTTCGAGCGTACGAAGCCGCACGTGAACGTGGGGACGATCGGTCACGTGGATCACGGCAAGACGACGCTGACGGCAGCGATCACGAACATACTGGCGAAGAAGGGCGGCGCGGACTTCGTGCCGTTCGACGAGATCGACAAGGCTCCGGAGGAGCGTGAGCGCGGGATCACGATCGCGACGGCTCACGTGGAGTACGAGACGGAGAACCGCCACTACGCGCACGTGGACTGTCCCGGTCACGCGGACTACGTGAAGAACATGATCACGGGCGCGGCCCAGATGGACGGTGCGATCCTGGTGGTGTCGGCCGCCGACGGTCCGATGCCTCAGACGCGGGAGCACGTGCTGCTGGCGCGTCAGGTTGGCGTGCCGTACATCGTGGTGTTCATGAACAAGTGCGACATGGTGGACGACGAGGAGTTGCTGGACCTGGTGGAGCT
This sequence comes from Candidatus Multivorans sp., assembly GCA_965220845.1. GTDB lineage: Bacteria > Acidobacteriota > Thermoanaerobaculia > Multivoradales > Multivoraceae > Multivorans. The sequence continues at coordinate 839,377 of CBDCRA010000004.1, read as the reverse complement.
GGAGCTTCGCGACCTGCTGTCGTCGTTCGAGTTTCCCGGCGACGACATTCCGATCGTTCGCGGTTCGGCGTTGAAGGCTCTGGATGACGGCGATCCGGAGAGCGAGTGGGGTTCGAAGGTGGTGGAGCTTCTGGCGGAGGTGGACTCCTACGTGCCGACTCCGGAGCGCGCCGTGGACCAGGACTTCCTGATGCCGATCGAGGACATTTTCACGATTTCGGGTCGCGGCACGGTGGTGACGGGCCGGGTGGAGCGCGGCCGCGTGACGGTTGGCGACACGGTGGAGATCGTGGGTATTCGCGACACGGAGTCGACGGTGGTGACGGGCGTGGAGATGTTCCGGAAGCTCTTGGACTCCGGCGAGGCTGGCGACAACATCGGCGTTCTGCTTCGTGGCACGAAGAAGGACGAGGTGGAGCGCGGCCAGGTGCTGTCGAAGCCGAAGTCGATCACTCCTCACACGAAGTTCAGCGGTGAGGTGTACGTGTTGAACAAGGACGAGGGCGGTCGCCACACGCCGTTTTTCGACGGTTACCGTCCCCAGTTCTACTTCCGTACGACGGACGTGACGGGTGTGGCGAACCTGCCGTCGGGTACGGAGATGGTGATGCCCGGCGACAACGTGACTCTGGACGTGGAGCTGATCGCTCCGATCGCGATGGAGAAGGGCGTTCGCTTCGCGATCCGCGAGGGCGGCCGCACGGTGGGCGCCGGCACCGTCACCGACATCGTCGAGTAATCGGTACCTGCTCGAGTTGGGAGATTCAGGCCAGTAGCTCAATTGGTAGAGCATCGGTCTCCAAAACCGAAGGTTGGGGGTTCGAGACCCTCCTGGCCTGCCAGACCTTCCTTCGGAGGACGTAGACGGCAACAGCGATTGGGCGTCCGAACAAAGGCGTAGGCCGGTTTCAGGGAACAGAAGAGGGAGTCGGAGGAACGCAGATGGCAAGTGTCCGCAGGCTCGGTGCCTTCCTGGGCGAAGTACGCACCGAGATGAAGAAGGTGACCTTCCCCTCGCGAGAGGAGGTCGTGGGCACCACGGTCGTGGTGCTGATCACGAGCGTGATCTTCGCCATCTTCCTGTGGGTAGCCGACGTCGTCATCCTGCGCCTCTACAACGGTCTCAACAACCTTCTCCTGGGGCAGTGAGCCGGAACCGGCCGACGGTGGGGAGTACGCGATGAGCGAAGTCGAAACGGCAGCCACGGGCAGCGTAGAGGTCGCGGAGGACGGCGCCGGGGAGGCCTCCGGGCCGCGGCGGCAGTGGTACATCGTGCATACGTACTCGGGATATGAAGAGCGTGTCCGGGAGACGCTGCGGCAGCGTGCCGAGGCTCACGGCATGGGGGACGCGTTCGGCGAGGTGCGCATTCCCACGGAGACGATCGTCGAACTGAAGGGCGGCAAGAAGCGGGAGACGCAGCGCAAGTTCTTCCCCGGCTACATCCTGGTCGAGATCGAGTGCGAACCGCGCGGCGACGGGCGGCTGAAGATCTCCGACAAGGCGTGGCACGTGGTCAAGAACACGCCCAAGGTGACCGGCTTCGTCGGCACCGGCAAGGAGCCGACGCCGCTCGGCCAGGACGAGGTCGACGCGATCATCGAGAAGGTGGCCACGGCCAAGGACAAGCCGAAGCCGAAGTACCTGTTCGAGAAGGGCGAGCTGGTCAAGATCGTCGATGGCCCCTTCAACAACTTCACGGGCACCGTGGAGGAGATCAATCTCGAGCGGAGCACGCTCAAGGTGATGGTGACCATCTTCGGCCGCCAGACGCCGGTGGAACTCGAGTTCCTGCAGGTCCAGAAGACCTGAGGATTAGCGATTCAGGCACAACCAGGTAGGAACGATGGCGCAGAAAACGACAGGCAAGAGGGTAGCCGGGCAGATCAAGCTGCAGATCCCCGCTGGCGGGGCGACACCGGCGCCTCCGGTCGGGCCCGCGCTGGGTCAGGCGGGTCTCAACATCATGGACTTCTGCAAGGCGTTCAACGCCAGGACGCAGGGCGAAGCCGGGATGATCATCCCGGTCGTGATCACCGTCTATGCGGACCGCACCTACTCGTTCATCACCAAGACGCCGCCGGCAGCGGTTCTCCTGCTGAAGGCCGCGGCCCAGGACAAGGGGTCTTCCGAGCCGAACCGGGACAAGGTCGGCCAGGTGACTCAGGCCCAGCTCGAGGAGATCGCCCGCACGAAGATGCCGGATCTGAACGCGGTCGATCTCGAGGGCGCCTGCCGGATCATCGCCGGCACGGCCCGTTCGATGGGCCTGGAGATCGTCGCCTGAGCGGCGCGGAAGCATCGGGAACAGAGGCTCAAGGGAGAAAGCGCGTGGCCACTCGAGGCAGGAAGTACGACGAAGCGAGAGCGGCGGTGGAAGACCGGCCGTACGGTCTGGAAGAGGCGCTGCAGCGGATCAAGGACGGCAGCTTCGCGAAGTTCGACGAGACCGTCGAGGTCGCGATCCGGCTGGGGGTCAACCCGAGGCACGCGGACCAGATGGTGCGCGGCACCGTGGTCCTTCCGCACGGCACGGGGCGCACCGTCCGCGTGCTGGTGTTCGCGTCGGGGGAGAAGTTGCAGGAGGCGGAAGCGGCGGGCGCCGATCACGTGGGTGGCGAGGAACTCGCGAGCCGGATCCAGGAAGGCTGGCTGGACTTCGACGCCGTGGTGGCGACTCCGGACATGATGCGGGTCGTGGGTCGCCTGGGCCGCGTCCTCGGGCCGCGCGGCCTGATGCCGAATCCGAAGACCGGCACCGTCACTCCCGATGTGGCGAAGGCGATCGACGACATCAAGGCGGGCAAGGTCAACTTCCGCGTCGACAAGGCGGGCGTCGTTCACGCGCCGCTCGGCAAGGTCTCGTTCGACACGGAGAGCCTGGTGGAGAACGCAACGGCGTTGCTCTCCGAGATCATGCGTGCGCGTCCGAGCGCCGCCAAGGGTACGTACCTGCGTTCGGTCAATCTGAGTTCGACGATGGGACCGGGCGTGCGGGTCGACTCGTCCGAAGCCGCCGCGGTCGAGGCCGCCTGATCTGCCGGGCCGGTCACGAGGAGGACGAGAGAGATGGCACTGACACGGGAGACGAAGGCCGAGTTGCTGGCCAGCTACCAGGGCGACATGGCGGACGCGCCGCACGCATTCCTGGTGGGCTTCTCCGGCATCACGGTGGGGCAGGTGAACGATCTGAGGCGCCGCGTGCGTACGGCGGGCGGAAGCTACTCGGTGGTCAAGAACCGGATCGCCAGGCTCGCGTTCGAAGACAGCAGTCTCGGCGCCCTGTCGGATCACCTGGTCGGGCCGACCGCGATCGCCTACAGCGACGACGATCCGGTGGGGCTGGCCAAGACGCTGACCGAGTTCGCGGAAGACGTGCCGGTCCTCGAGTTCAAGGCCGGCCTGGTGGACGGCCAGCAGGTGTCGCCGGATGCGATCAAGGAGATCGCCAATCTGCCCAGCCGGGAAGCGCTGGTGGCGAAGCTCCTGTTCCTGCTCCAGTCGCCGATCGCGCGGCTGGTCCGGGGGCTTGGGGACATCACGCCGCAGTTCCTCCGTGCCTTGAACCAGGTCGCGGATCAGAAGGAAGCAAATCCGGAGAGTGAGGGCTGATTCCGGCCCTGTCAGGAAGTTTGGAAACGCGGCGCCGAGCCGGCGCCGGTGAACCATGAGGGAGCCAAGAAGATGGCAGTAGCAGCAGCGGATCTGATCAAACAGATCGACGAGATGACCGTCCTGGAGCTCAACACGCTGGTCAAGGAGCTCGAAGAGCACTACGGCGTTTCGGCGGCCGCGGCCGCGGTCCCGATGGCGGGCGTGGCGGGCGCCGGCGAGGCCCAGGAAGCCGAGGAGCAGACGGAGTTCGACGTTCAGTTGACCTCTTTCGGCGACAAGAAGATCGCCGTGATCAAGGTCGTGCGCGAGGTCACCAGCCTGGGTCTCAAGGAGGCCAAGGACCTGGTCGAGTCGGCGCCGGTCGCGGTCAAGGAGGCCGTCTCGAAGGAAGAGGCCGAAGAGGTCAAGGGCAAACTGGAGGAGGCCGGCGGTCAGGCCGAGGTCAAGTAGTCATTTCGGCTGGCGATCTCTCCCTGGGTCGGCGTAGAATCGGGCCGGCCAACCGCGACCCGGCGCCCAGGTCTCTTCGCGAGACCAGTGCCGGGGCGGCATTCGTGCGTTTTCACCTCGTGCAGGGATCTGACGTAGAGGACATCGAAGCATGACGGACATTTCAGTTGCGCAGAACGGTCACCGCAACGGCAACGGCAACGGGCGGATCGACTTCTCGACCATCGAGACGACGCTGGCGATTCCCGACCTGATCGGGGTGCAGCGCCGCTCGTACGATCGGTTCCTGCAGATGAGCCTGCTCCCGGAGGAGCGGGAGAACCACGGCCTGCAGGCGGTCTTCACGGGGATCTTCCCGTTCTGGGACTTCCGGGAGACCTGTTCGCTCGACTTCGTGAGCTACTCGATCGGCGACTGGCAGTGCCGCTGCGGCGACCTGAAGGGCCTCGAGTACCTGCGCATGTCGTGCACGAACTGCGGCGCGAAGATCATGACCGACCACCCGCTCGAGGACAGCGTCGGCTGCCCGAGCTGCGGCGCGGTCAACGCGAACCGGGTGACCAAGTGCGACACCTGTGGCGGGCCGGTCGAGCTGCAGCTCAAGTACTCGATGCCGGAGTGCCGGGAACGGGGCATGACCTACGCGGTGCCGCTCAAGGTCACGTTCCGGCTCTTCGTCTACGACAAGGACCCGGAAACCGGCCAGCGGATGATGCGGGACGCCAAGGAGGAAGAGGTCTACTTCGGCGAGATCCCGCTGATGACCGACACCGGCACCTTCATCATCAACGGCACCGAGCGGGTGATCGTGAGCCAGTTGCACCGCAGCCCCGGCGTCTTCTTCACCCGCGACAAGCGCGTCTACCTGGCGAAGATCATCCCCTATCGCGGCTCCTGGGTCGAGTTCGAGTACGACCAGAAGGACATCCTCTCGGTCCGGATCGATCGCAAACGGAAGTTCTACGGCACCGTGTTCCTTCGCGCCCTGGGCCTGGAGACGAACGAGCAGATTCTCCGCCAGTTCTACACCGCGCTGCCGCTGACGATCGAGGGCGGCGGCGTGTACCGCCTCGGCATCGGTCCCGAGGTGCTGGAGCGCGAACGCCTGCGCGAACGATCGAGCCGGGGCGTTCGTCACCGCTACAGCGTCTTCGCCGGTCTGACACTGGACGAGACGGCGATCGAGCGGCTCGACGCCGGCGACAACATCGAGGCCGAGGTCGGACCGCAGGAACTCGAGCCGGCCTTCCTGATCGCCGACGTGATCGACGCGGACACCGGCGAGGTGCTGCTCGAGGCGAACGAGCCGATTCCCGAGGATCTCGACGAACGGCTCGACGGACGCAACCACAGCGAACTCGAGGTGTTCTTCCCCGACTGGGAACTGTGCGGCGCCACGATCTCGAACACCCTGGCCAAGGACACGACCCGGGACACCAAGGAAGCGCAGATCGAGATCTACCGGCGGATGCGTCCCGGCGACCCGCCGACCCACGAGAGCGCCCGTTCGCTGTTCTACGGGATGTTCTTCGACGCCAAGCGGTACGACTTCTCCCGGGTGGGCCGCTTCAAGTTCAACATCAAGCTCGAGACGGAAGTGCCGGTCGACCAGAAGACCCTCTCCGCGGATGACTTCTACCGGGTGATCGAGTACCTCCTGCAGTTGCAGAAGGACGTGGGCCGGGTCGACGACATCGACAACCTGGGCAATCGCCGGGTTCGCGCGGTCGGCGAGCTGCTCGAGAACCAGTTCCGGGTCGGCCTGGTGCGCATGGAGCGGGCGATCAAGGAGAAGATGTCCGTGCACCAGGACATCGACTCGGCGATGCCGCACGACCTGATCAACTCCAAGCCGGTCATCGCGGCGATCAAGGAGTTCTTCGGTTCGTCCCAGCTCTCGCAGTTCATGGATCAGACGAACCCGCTGTCCGAGGTCACCCACAAGCGGCGGCTTTCCGCGCTTGGCCCGGGCGGACTGTCACGCGAGCGCGCGGGCTTCGAGGTCCGCGACGTGCATGCCTCGCACTACGGCCGTATCTGTCCCATCGAGACCCCCGAGGGGCCGAACATCGGCCTCATCTCCTCGCTGGCGACCTACGCCCAGATCAACGACTACGGCTTCATCCAGAGCCCCTACAAGAAGGTGGAGGGCGGCAGGGTCATCGACCACTTCAAGGTGATCAAGCCCGGCGACGGCACGTTCGCTCTCGGCCAGATCGTCTCGGCCGACGAACTCACGGCGGAGAACAACCGCCTCAAACGGAACAAGAAGCGGCAGGTGGAAGCCGAGCCGCAGGCCTTCTACCTCACTGCCTGGGAGGAAGAGAAGTACATCATCGCCCAGGCCAACGCCAAGATCGACGACAAGGGCTTCCTCGAGAACGAGCGGCCGGTGGCTCGTGCCCGCGGGGACTTCGTGACGGTCGACCGGGAACGCGTCGACTACATGGACATCAGTCCGAAGCAGCTCGTCAGCGTGGCGGCGGCCCTGATTCCGTTCCTCGAGAACGACGACGCCAACCGCGCCCTGATGGGTTCGAACATGCAGCGCCAGGCGGTACCCCTGCTGCGCTCGGATTCGCCGATCGTCGGCACCGGGCTCGAGGGGATCGTCGCCCGCAACTCGGGTGCGGTGGTGCTGTGCCAGCGCGCCGGCGTCGTCGATTCCGTGGACGCCGACCGGGTGATCGTCCGGGTCGAGGGCGCGGATCCGGAGACCGGCGAGCCGCGTGAGTTCGGCGCCGACATCTACCAGTTGACCAAGTTCCGCCGATCGAACCAGAACACCTGCGTACACCAGAAGCCGATCGTCGGCGAGGGCCAGCGGGTGGCCCGGGGCGACGTCCTGGCCGACGGCGCCTCGACCGAAGAAGGCGAACTGGCCCTGGGGCGCAACGTTCTGGTCGCCTTCATGCCCTGGCGCGGCTACAACTTCGAGGACGCGATCCTGGTTTCAGAGCGCCTGGTACGGGACGACGCCTACACTTCGATCCACATCGAGGAGTTCGAGATCGAGGCCCGCGACACGAAGCTGGGGCCCGAGGAGATCACCCGGGACATCCCCAACGTCTCGGAGGCGGCGCTCGCCGACCTCGACGAGAGCGGCGTCATCCGGATCGGCGCTTCGGTCAAGGCCGGCGACATCCTGGTCGGCAAGGTCACGCCGAAGGGCGAGACCCAGCTCACCCCGGAAGAGAAGCTGCTGCGTGCGATCTTCGGCGAGAAGGCCGGCGACGTGCGGGACGCGAGCCTGAAGGCGCCTCCGGGCATCGAGGGCACCGTGGTCGAAGTCAAGATCTTCGCCCGCAAGGGCGTCGAAAAGGACGAGCGGGCGCTCGAGATCGAGGAGCAGGAGGTCGGCCGGCTGGAGAAGAACATCCGCGACCAGACACGCATCATGCACGAGGAGCGGAACAAGAAGATCGCCGATCTTCTGGTCGGTCTCAAGCCCACCGCCGGGGTCAAGGACCGGGACGGCGAGGGCCTCCTGAAGAGGGGCGAGAAGATCGAGTACGAGCATCTCGAACGCCTGACCCGGCGCGAGATCCTGGCGCTGCCCCTGAGGCAGGAAGACCTGCTGAAGGAAGTGTCGGAGATCTACGAGCACACGGACTCCTACATCGAGGTCATGCACCGGGTGAACGAGGAGAAGATCAAGCTCCTCCAGAAGGGCGACGAACTGCCTCCCGGCGTGATCAAGCTCGTCAAGGTGTTCGTGGCGATGAAGCGCAAGCTCCAGGTCGGCGACAAGATGGCGGGCCGCCATGGCAACAAGGGCGTCATCTCGCGCATCCTGCCGGAAGAGGACATGCCCTACCTGCCGGACGGCACGCCCGTCGAGATCGTGCTGAATCCGCTCGGCGTGCCGAGCCGGATGAACGTCGGCCAGATTCTGGAGACGCATCTCGGCTGGGCCGGCAAGTCCCTGGGCGTCAAGTTCGCGACTCCGGTGTTCGACGGAATCCAGGAGTCGCGGCTCAAGGAACTGCTGGACGAGGCGGAGCTGCCGTCTTCGGGCAAGACGACGCTCCACGACGGCGTCACCGGCGACGCCTTCGAGCAGAAGGTCACGGTTGGCTACATCTACATGCTGAAGCTGTCCCACCTGGTGGACGACAAGATTCACGCGCGGTCGATCGGGCCCTACTCGCTGATCACCCAGCAACCCCTCGGCGGCAAGGCCCAGTTCGGCGGCCAGCGCTTCGGTGAAATGGAGGTGTGGGCGCTGCAGGCCTATGGCGCCGCCTATACCCTGCAGGAGCTGCTCACGGTCAAGAGCGACGATGTCGAGGGCCGGAGCCGCGCCTACGAGGCGCTGGTCAAGGGCGACGTGCCGGAAGACCCGGGGCTGCCGGAGTCGTTCAACGTACTGGTGCGCGAGCTGCAGAGTCTGTGTCTTGACGTCGAGTTGATGAAGGTCTAGGAGGTCGCGGGTGCAACCACTGTCCAGTTTCGAGAAGACGCAGTCGGCCAAGGACTTCAACGCGATCAAGATCGCGCTGGCTTCACCGGAGAAGATCCGCTCCTGGAGCTACGGAGAAGTCACGAAGGCCGAGACGATCAACTACCGCACGTTCAAGCCGGAGCGGGACGGCCTCTTCTGCGCGAAGATCTTCGGGCCGATGACGGACTGGGAATGTCTGTGCGGCAAGTACAAGCGGATGAAGCACCGCGGCGTCGTCTGCGACAAGTGCGGCGTCGAGGTCACGCGCTCGCGGGTACGGCGGGAGCGCATGGGCCACATCGAGCTGGCCAGTCCGGCCAGCCACGTGTGGTTCTTCAAGGGGTTGCCCAGCCGCATCGGCCACCTGCTCGACCTGAGTCTGCGCAACCTCGAGCGCATCCTCTACTTCGAGAGCTACGTGGTCATCGATCCCGGCGACACGGATCTCGAAGACAACGAGCTCGTCTCCGAGGAGCGCTACCGCGAACTGCGCGAGGAGTACGGTCCGGACGGCTTCGACGCCCGGATGGGCGCCGAGGCGATCAAGGAGCTCCTGGCCCGCATCGACATCGATGAACTGGCCGAGGAACTCCGGATCGTCATGCGCTCCGACACCAGCCAGATCCGCCGTCTGAAGGCGGCCAAGCGGCTCAAGGTGGTCAACGCCTTCCGGCGTAGCGGCCACCGTCCGGAGTGGATGATCCTGGACGTGATTCCGGTCATTCCGCCCGAGCTGCGGCCGCTGGTGCCGCTGGACGGCGGACGCTTCGCGACGAGCGATCTGAACGACCTCTACCGCCGCGTCATCAACCGGAACAACCGGCTCAAGAAACTGCTCGAGCTGCGCGCCCCGGAGGTCATCGTCCGCAACGAGAAGCGGATGCTGCAGGAGGCCGTCGACGCCCTGTTCGACAACGGCCGCCGCGGCCGGGTCCTCAAGGGTTCGAACAACCGTCCGCTCAAGTCCCTGTCCGACACCCTGAAGGGCAAGCAGGGCCGCTTCCGCCAGAACCTGCTCGGCAAGCGCGTCGACTACTCGGGGCGCTCGGTGATCGTGGTCGGTCCCGACCTGAGGCTGAACGAGTGCGGGCTTCCCAAGAAGATGGCGCTCGAGCTGTTCAAGCCGTTCATCTACAGCTGGCTGGAAGAGCGCGAGTACGTCGGCACGATCAAGGCCGCCAAGGAGATGGTCGAGCGGGAGGAGGAGGTTGTCTGGGACGCCCTGGACGACGTCATCCGCGATCATCCCGTGCTCCTGAACCGCGCGCCCACGCTTCACCGTCTGGGCATCCAGGCGTTTCAGCCGGTCCTGATCGAGGGCAAGGCGATCCAGATTCACCCCCTGGTCTGCGCCGCGTTCAACGCGGACTTCGACGGCGACCAGATGGCGGTTCACGTTCCCCTCTCGCCCAAGGCCCAGATCGAGAGCCATGTGCTGATGCAGGCCTCGAACAACATCCTGAGTCCGGCCCACGGCCGGCCGCTGGCGGTACCCAGTCAGGATCTGGTGCTGGGCGGCTACTACCTGACCATGCCCCGGCCGGGCGCGCTCGGCGAGGGGCGGACCTTCGCCAGCGTCGACGAGGTCCTGTTCGCCCTCGAGGACGCGGTGGTCGAGACGCAGACGCCGATTCGTCTGCGTCTGAGCGGCCCGTACGTCGATCTCGGAGCGCAGCACGACACGCAGGACATCGTCCACGCGGAGCTGCGGCAGCTCGACGGCGAGGTGGTCGAAACCACCGTCGGCCGGGTCATCCTGAACGATCACCTGCCGGACGAGCTGCCGTTCATCAACGGTCTGATGCGCAAGCGCGGCCTCCAGGATCTGGTCGGCTACTGCTACATCCGCCACGGCGCCGATCTGGCGGTCAGGATGCTTGACGAGATCAAGGAGATCACCTTCCAGTACGCGACCCGGGCCGGCATCTCCTTCGGCGTCGACGACATGGTCGTTCCGTCGACGAAGGAGAAGCTGATCGAGGAAGCGCGCGGCGAGGTGCTGGAGATCGAGAAGCAGCGCAGCGCGGGCGTCATCACCGCCGGTGAGCGCAAGAACAAGATCATCGACATCTGGCATCGGGTCACGGAGAACGTCTCGAGCGAGATGTTCCGCGAGATGAAGGACGTCGAGGCCGAACGGGGCGAGTTCAACCCGATCAACCTGATGGCCGACTCGGGCGCCCGGGGTTCCCGTGAGCAGGTCCGGCAGTTGGCGGGCATGCGCGGCCTGATGTCCAAGCCGTCGGGCGAGGTGATCGAGACCCCGATTCACGCGAACTTCCGCGAGGGCCTGTCCGTCCTGCAGTACTTCATTTCGACCCATGGCGCCCGCAAGGGTCTGGCCGACACGGCGCTCAAGACCGCCGATTCGGGCTACCTGACGCGCCGCCTGGTCGACGTCGCCCAGGACGTGATCGTCACCGAGGAGGACTGCGGCACGATCGACGGAATCGTCGTCGGTGCGATCATGGAAGGCGGAGACACCCTCGAACCGCTGCGTGACCGCCTGGTCGGACGCGTCAGCCAGGAGGACATCTTCGATCCGATGACCGGCGACCAGCTCCTCTCGGTCGGCGACGGGATCACCGAGAGGATGGCGAACGACCTCCAGGCGGCGGGTATCGAGCGGGTGAAGATCCGCTCGGTGCTGACCTGCGAGACCCGCCGCGGCGTCTGCGCCGCGTGCTACGGCCGCAACCTGGCGACTGGCCGCAGCGTCGACCTCGGCGAAGCCGTGGGCGTCATCGCCGCCCAGTCGATCGGCGAGCCCGGCACGCAGTTGACGATGCGCACGTTCCACTTCGGCGGCACCGCCAGCCGCGTTTCGGAACAGTCCCGGCACGCGGCGCGGAACAAGGGCTGGGTCAAGCTCATCCAGGTCGCCACGGTCGACAGCCGCGAAGGCGCCCTGGTCGTCGTCAACCGGAACGGCAAGCTGGTTCTGGTTGACGAGGCGGGCCGCGAACTCGAGCGCCACCCGCTGACCTACGGCTCCCACCTTCTCGTGCGCGAGAACCAGGAAGTCGAGCCGGGAACCGACCTGGTCGAGTGGGATCCGTTCACCTCCGCCATCCTCTCCGAGGTCGGGGGACGCGTGGAGTTCCACGACATCGTGGACGGCGAGAACGTCCGCGAAGAGACGGACAAGGTCACCGGACTGACCGAACGGATCATCGTCGAGGCGTCGCAGAGCGAGAAGCGGGCTCCGGCGCTGAAGGTTCTTGATGCGACCGGAGCGAGGAGCTACTCGCTGCCGGTGGGAGCGCACCTGGTGGTCAACGACGGCGCCGAGGTCCATCCCGGCGACACGCTGGCGAAGATCCCGCGGGAAACGACCAAGACCAAGGACATCACCGGCGGTCTTCCGCGAGTCCAGGAGCTCTTCGAGGCCCGCAAGCCGCGGGGCGAAGCGGCGGTCATCGCCGACATCGACGGCGTCGTCCGTCTGGGCAAGGAGTTCGTGAAGGGAAACCGCGTCATCACCGTCGAGAACGAGGCGGGCGAGGCCCAGGAGTACACCGTTGCCCGCAACGTCCACGTCAACGTGCAGGACGGCGAGTTCGTCAGTGCCGGGGACGTCCTCGTCGGCGAGACGATGAACATCGACCCGCGCGACATCCTCAGGGTCAAGGGCGAGAGGGAGCTCCAGCGTTACCTGGTCGACAAGATCCAGGAGGTCTATCGTTCCCAGAGCGTGGCGATCAACGACAAGCACATCGAGGTGATCGTGCGTCAGATGATGCGCTCGGTCGAGATCGAGGAGGTCGGCGACACGGACTTCCTGATCGACGAGCAGGTCGATCGCTGGCGGTTCAAGGAGGAGAACGAACGGGTGACCGCGGCGGGGGGCACTCCGGCGATCGGCCGGCCGCTGCTGCTCGGGATCACCAAGGCTTCGCTGTCCACCGAGAGCTTCATCTCGGCCGCCAGCTTCCAGGAGACTACCCGCGTGTTGACCGAGGCCGCGATCAGCGGCAGGGTGGATCATCTGCGCGGACTGAAGGAGAACGTGATCGTCGGGCGGGTGATCCCGGCCGGTACCGGCATGGACCACTACCACGACTTCCACATCGAGGACGTGGTGTATCCGACGCCGGAACTGGTGGCCGACGACCTGTACAACTACGACTACCCGGAGGAGTTCATCCGCACGATGCCGCAGGTGCTGAGCGAAGGCGACAACTAGGGGGGGTTCGGGCTTGCCCCGAATCCGGCCTTTCTGCTAACGTTCGCGCCCTTGTGCGGTTCGCGCGGGGCGAGCCGAGAGACAGTCCCAACTTCACTCAGCGAGTCAGGCTCTGAACCGGGTGTGTGCCCGGTGCCGCGCGCTTCTGGCGTTCCACGCGGTTGGCTGGCCTGCTCGTTCTCGGTCGCCTCGGGTTGCACCGGGTCGGCTTGGATCAGGCCCGCGCCGTGCGCGGCGGCGGGCCCGCAGGAATGCCGGATTCCGGCGCCCGCGCGAAGAGAGAACCTAGAGAGTCTGCTGGAGCAAGAGCAAGCAATGCCCACCATCCGTCAACTGGTCCGAAAGGGCCGCCAACGTCAGGTCGCGAAGACCAAGAGCCCGGCGCTCCAGGCCTCGCCGCAGAGGCGGGGAGTATGCGTTCGCGTGTACACGCAGACGCCGAAGAAGCCGAACTCGGCGTTGCGCAAGGTGGCGCGCGTGCGCCTCACGAACGGCATCGAGGTCACGACCTACATTCCGGGCGTCGGGCACAACCTCCAGGAGCACTCCATCGTGCTCATTCGCGGAGGCCGGGTGAAGGATCTGCCCGGTGTCCGCTACCACGTCATTCGCGGCACCCTGGACGCGGTCGGCGTCGACGATCGTCGGCGGGGACGCTCCAAGTACGGCGCCAAGCGCCCCAAGGCCTGATCACCGGAGCCGCCTCATGCCTCGACGCCGCGAAGTCCCGAAGCGACAGATACTCCCCGACCCGCTGTACCACTCGCAGTTGGTCAGCAAGTTCGTCAACGTCCTGATGAAGGACGGCAAGAAGTCGGTCGCCGAACGCATCCTCTACGACGCCCTGAACACGATCAAGGAGCGGACCGGGGAGGAGGATCCGGTCACGGTCTTCCAGAAGGCGATCGACAACGTGAAGCCCGCGGTCGAGGTCAAGTCGCGGCGTGTCGGCGGTTCGACGTACCAGGTGCCGATGGAAGTGCGGCCCGCGCGCAAGCTGGCCCTGGCCATGCGATGGCTGATTCTGGCGGCGAAGGGGCGGGGTGAGAAGACGATGAGACTGCGGCTGGCCGGCGAACTGCTCGACGCCGCCGAAAACCGCGGAGTTGCGATCAAGAGGAAAGAGGACACCCACCGGATGGCAGAAGCGAACAGGGCATTCTCCCACTACCGCTGGTAGCGAACGGCGTCGGATCCGCCCCGTGCGGATCCCGATCGCGTTTCCGGCCGCCGGTCGTCCACGGCCCGTCCCGTTGCGTCGCCGCCTTCCCGCAGGGCGGCGACTCCCGCGTTGAACCCCTACACACCCGTCACGAATCCGCCCGTCAAACCTGTCTTTCAGCGAACCGTTCGATCACTACGCCATGCCCGCCTCCACTGCCACCTCCAGAAACGTCCCCTTGGAAAAGACCCGGAACATCGGGATCATGGCGCACATCGACGCGGGCAAGACGACCACGACCGAGCGCGTCCTCTACTACACCGGCGTGAACTACAAGATCGGCGAGGTGCACGAAGGCACCGCGACGATGGACTGGATGGAGCAGGAGCAGGAGCGCGGGATCACGATCACGTCGGCCGCCACGAGCTGCACCTGGCAGGACCACCGGATCAACATCATCGACACCCCCGGCCACGTCGACTTCACCGCCGAGGTCGAGCGTTCGCTGCGGGTTCTCGACGGCGCCGTGGCGGTGTTCGATGCCGTCGCCGGCGTCGAGCCCCAGAGTGAGACGGTGTGGCGGCAGGCGGACCGCTACGGCGTGCCGCGGATCGCCTTCGTCAACAAGATGGATCGGGTCGGCGCGGACTTCGATCGCTGCGTCCGGATGATGCGCGAACGGCTCGGCGCTTCGCCTGTCGTTCTGCAGTTGCCTCTTGGCCGTGAGGACGCCTTTGCCGGGGTCATCGATCTGGTCGAGATGTCGTCCTACGTCTACGAGGACGAGAGCCTGGGAGCGCAGTTCACGGTCACCGGGATTCCCGAGGAGTACGCCGACCTGGCGCTGACCGCTCGCGAGGCGATGGTCGAGGCGGTGGCGGAGACCGACGAGGAGCTGCTCGAGAAGTACCTCTCCGGCGCCGAAGTCACGACCGACGAGCTGCGGGCGGCCCTGCGCCGGGCGACGGTGTCCAACAGCCTTCAGCCGGTGTTCTGCGGCTCGGCGTTTCGCAACAAGGGCGTGCAGCCGCTGCTCGACGCGGTCCTCGACTACCTGCCGTCGCCGCTCGGCGTGCCGATGATCGAAGGGGTCGTCGAGGGCGACGAGCGCGCCGCCCGCGCGCCGTCGGACGACGCGCCCTTCAGCGCCCTCGTGTTCAAGATCATGACCGACCCGTTCGTCGGCCAGCTCGCCTACCTGCGCGTCTACTCCGGCCGGATCGAGACGGGGCAATCGGTGCTGAACGCGAATCGCGGCGGCAAGGAGCGCGTGGGCCGGCTGCTCAAGATGCACGCGAACAAGCGCGAGGAGGTCAAGCGGGTCTGGTGCGGCGACATCGTTGCCGCGGTCGGTCTCCGCAACGTGACGACGGGCGACACGATCTGCGAGCCCTCGGCGCCCATCGTGCTCGAGTCGATGGACTTTCCCGAGCCGGTCCTGTCCGTCTCGATCGAGCCGAAGACGAAGGCGGACCAGGAGAAGCTCGGTCTCGCGCTCGAAAAGCTGATGCGCGAGGATCCGACGTTCCGGGTCCACACGGATCCGGACACCGCCCAGACGCTGATTTCGGGAATGGGCGAACTCCACCTGGACATCATCACGGACCGGCTGATCCGGGAGTTCCGCGTCGGCGCGAACGTCGGCCGCCCCCAGGTGGCCTATCGCGAGACGATCACCCTGGAGTCCTCCGGCGAAGGGCGTTTCGTGCGCCAGTCCGGCGGCCGTGGCCAGTACGGTCACTGCTTGCTGCGGGTGCGGCCGATCGAAGGCGAGGGGATGGAGTTCGAGGACGTGAGCAAGGGCGGCGTGATTCCCAGGGAGTTCATCCGGTCGATCGAACGGGGCATCTCCGAGGCGCTCGAATCGGGTCCGCTCGCCGGTTACCCGGTCACGGGGGTCGCCGTCGAGGTCTACGACGGCAGCTCCCACGAGGTCGATTCATCCGAGGTTGCGTTCAAGATCGCCGGCTCGATGGCCTGGCGCGACGCCGCCAGGGACGCCGGTCCGGTGCTGCTGGAGCCGGTGATGGCGGTCGAGATCACGACGCCCGAGGACTACATGGGCGACGTGATCGGGGACATCAGTTCGCGCCGGGGCAAGGTGCTCGGCATGGAGATGCACGGCAAGACCCAGATCGTCAACGCCCGCGTGCCCCTCGCGGAGATGTTCGGCTACGCGACCGACCTGCGTTCGGCGACCCAGGGCCGGGCGAACTACTCGATGCAGTTCGAGTCCTACGAACCGACGCCGCGTACCGTGAGCGAGGAAGTCGTGGCCAGGGCGACCGGCTGAAACGAATCCGGGAAGTCAACGAGACCCAGAGAGATCAAGCGAGATAGCGAGGAGATCGAGGCATGGCGAAGGAGAAGTTCGAGCGTACGAAGCCGCACGTGAACGTGGGGACGATCGGTCACGT
The DNA here is from genome assembly GCA_965220845.1 of Candidatus Multivorans sp. Classification (GTDB taxonomy): domain Bacteria; phylum Acidobacteriota; class Thermoanaerobaculia; order Multivoradales; family Multivoraceae; genus Multivorans. The sequence continues at coordinate 823,102 of CBDCRA010000004.1, read as the reverse complement.
GGATCACGGCAAGACGACGCTGACGGCAGCGATCACGAACATACTGGCGAAGAAGGGCGGCGCGGACTTCGTGCCGTTCGACGAGATCGACAAGGCACCGGAGGAGCGCGAGCGCGGCATCACGATCGCGACGGCTCACGTGGAGTACGAGACGGAGAACCGCCACTACGCTCACGTGGACTGTCCGGGTCACGCGGACTACGTGAAGAACATGATCACGGGTGCTGCGCAGATGGACGGCGCGATCCTGGTGGTGTCGGCCGCCGACGGTCCGATGCCCCAGACGCGGGAGCACGTGCTGCTGGCGCGTCAGGTTGGCGTGCCGTACATCGTGGTCTTCATGAACAAGTGCGACATGGTGGACGACGAGGAGCTGCTGGACCTGGTGGAGCTCGAGCTTCGCGACCTGCTGTCGTCGTTCGAGTTTCCCGGCGACGACATTCCGATCGTTCGGGGTTCGGCGTTGAAGGCGCTGGACGACGGCGACCCGGAGAGCGAGTGGGGTTCGAAGGTGGTGGAGCTTCTGGCGGAGGTGGACTCCTACGTGCCGACTCCGGAGCGCGCCGTGGACCAGGACTTCCTGATGCCGATCGAGGACATTTTCACGATTTCGGGTCGCGGCACGGTGGTGACGGGCCGGGTGGAGCGCGGCCGCGTGACGGTTGGCGACACGGTGGAGATCGTGGGCATTCGGGACACGGAGTCGACGGTGGTGACGGGCGTGGAGATGTTCCGGAAGCTGCTGGACTCCGGCGAGGCCGGGGACAACATCGGCGTTCTGCTTCGTGGCACGAAGAAGGACGAGGTGGAGCGCGGCCAGGTGCTGTCGAAGCCGAAGTCGATCACTCCTCACACGAAGTTCAGCGGTGAGGTGTACGTGTTGAACAAGGACGAGGGCGGTCGTCACACGCCGTTTTTCGACGGTTACCGTCCCCAGTTCTACTTCCGTACGACGGACGTGACGGGTGTGGCGAACCTGCCGTCGGGTACGGAGATGGTGATGCCTGGCGACAACGTGACTCTGGACGTGGAGCTGATCGCTCCGATCGCGATGGAGAAGGGCGTTCGCTTCGCGATCCGCGAGGGCGGCCGCACGGTGGGCGCCGGCACCGTCACCGACATCGTCGAGTAATCGGTACCGGGTGCGTCAGGCGATCGAGGAAGGTTGGGATTCGAGGGAACGATGAACGAGAAGATTCGCATCCGGCTCAAGGCCTTCGACTACCGCATCCTGGATACGTCGACGCATGAGATCGTCGATACGGCGCGGCGCAGCGGCGCCCGCGTGGTCGGACCCATTCCGCTGCCGACTCACATCGCCCGCTACACGGTGAACCGTTCCCCGCATGTGGACAAGAAGTCGCGGGAGCAGTTCGAGATCCGCACTCACAAGCGGTTGCTCGACATCTTCGAGCCCACCAGTCAGACCGTCGACGCGCTGATGAAGCTGGAGCTTCCCGCCGGCGTCGATGTCGAGATCAAGGCGTTCGGTGCCTGAGGCGCCCGAGGAGACTGAGGAGAAACGGGCGGTGAGCGCTAACAACAGCCAGACGAAGGGACTGCTGGGTCGCAAGATCGGCATGACGCAGATCTACACCGAAGACGGGGCCGCGGTGCCGGTGACGGTACTCGAGGTCGGTCCCTGCCGCGTCGTGCAGCGCAAGACGGAAGCGTCGGACGGGTACGAAGCGGTGCAGATCGGCCTGGTCGAGAGTCGGCCGCCCAAACGGATCACGGAACCCCGGCGGGGTCACTTCAAGAAGGCCGGAGTCGATCCCATGCGCCATCTGGCCGAGGTGCGGGTCGACGCGACCGACGAGTCGCAGCCGGGCGACGAGATCGAGGTTTCGATCTTCGAGGTCGGTTCCCGGGTCGACGTGATCGGCACCGGCAAGGGCAAGGGGTTCCAGGGGGTCATGCGCCGGCACGGCTTCGGCGGCGGCCGCGCCACCCACGGCTCGATGTTCCATCGCGCCCCCGGCTCGGTCGGGCAGTCCGCGAGTCCCTCGCGCGTCTTCCCCGGCATGCGGTTTCCCGGCCGGATGGGCGGCAAGCGGGTGACGACGAAGAAACTCGTGGTGGTCAAGGTGGATGCCGAAAACCGCCTCCTCTATCTGCGCGGCGCGGTTCCGGGCGCCCGCAGTGGTCTGGTCATGGTTCGGAGTTCGGTCTGATGCCAGAGATCGCGATCAGGAGTCTCGACAACAAGGCCGTCGGCAAGGTCGACTTGCCGGAGGAGGTCTTCTCCTACCCGTACAAGGAGCACCTCATCCACCTGGCGGTGGTCGCCCTGCGGGCCGCGCAGCGCGCGGGAACCCACAAGGCCAAGGGCAGGCACGAAGTCCGCGGCTCCGGGGTCAAGCCGTATCGCCAGAAGGGGACGGGTCGTTCCCGGGCCGGCAGCCGCCGCTCGCCGCTCCGTCGTGGCGGTGGAGTCGTGCATGGACCTCATCCCCGCAGCCACCGCAACAAGCTGTCCCGGAACGAGAAGCGGAACGCCCTGAAGTCGGCGCTGTCGAGGAAGCTCCTCGAGGAGCGGATCATGGTGATCGACTCGCTCGAGCTCGAAAGCCACAAGACGGGCGCGTTCGCGGCCTGCCTGAAGGATCTCGGCGTCGATGGCAAGGCGCTGATCGTCGACGACCACGGCAACCGCAACCTGATGCTGGCTTCGCGCAACCATCCGCAGGTCAAGGCGGTGGATGCGCTGGGCGTCAACGTGTACGACGTCGTCGACCGGGGCTACGTCCTCTTCAGCGAGAACGCGATCGGCCGCCTTTCCGCCGTGCTGCAACGGCGCAGGCAACGGAACGGGAGCGAGTCATGAGGGTGCAGGACGTGCTGCGGCGGCCGCTGATCACCGAGAAGTCGACCGAGCTGCGGGATGGGAGCAACATCATCGCCTTCGTGGTGGACTCCCGGGCGAACAAGATCGAGGTGCGCAAGGCGGTCGAGACCCAGTTCGCGGGCGTCAAGGTGGCTGAGGTCCGGATCGCGAACGTGCACGGCAAGGTCCGCCGTCGCGGCCGGTTCGTCGGTCGAACACCCGACTGGAAGAAGGCGTACGTACGGCTGGCCGAGGGCCAGATCGACCTCTTCGACAACGTGTAGAGAGAGCCAGAGAGCCCAGGACATGGCGATCAAGAAACTCAAACCGACGAATCCGGCCAGCCGCTTCCAGGAGTACGCGCGGCGGGAAGAGGTCACGACCAACAAGCCGCACAAGCCCCTGGTCGAGGGCAAGAAACGGATCAGCGGCCGGAACAACAAGGGCTGGCAGACGATCTGGTTCCGGGGCGGCGGACACAAGCGCCGCTACCGGAGGATCGACTTCCGCCGCGACAAGGTCGGCGTGCCGGCGAAGGTCGCGAGCATCGAGTACGACCCGAACCGCAGTGCGCTGATCGCCCTTCTGCACTACGCGGACGGCGAGAAGCGCTACATCCTGCACCCCCAGGGGCTCAAGGTCGGGGCGACCGTGCAATCCGGAGAGGGATCGGAGATCGATGTCGGCAACTGCCTGCCGATCCGCTTCATCCCCCTGGGCACGATCATTCACAACATCGAACTGAAGATCGGCGCCGGCGGCCAGATGGTGCGCAGTGCCGGCGCCGGCGCCCAGTTGATGGCGAAGGAGGGGGCCTACGCCCAGGTCCGGCTTCCTTCGGGAGAAGTGCGGCGGGTCCACATCGACTGTTCCGCCACGATCGGACAGGTCGGCAACTCGGAACACTCGAACATGTCGCTCGGCAAGGCGGGCCGGAATCGCTGGCGGGGCCGGCGGCCGCACAACCGCGGCGTGTCGATGAACCCGGTCGACCACCCGATGGGCGGCGGCGAGGGCAAGGCGTCGGGCGGCCGGCACCCGACGACGCCCTGGGGCAAGCCGACGAAGGGCTACAAGACGCGGAGCAACAAGCGCACGACCGGGATGATCGTCCGGCGGCGGGGACGCCGCAAGTAGGTCGGCGGCAGCACGGAGAAGAGGACAGCATGGCACGTTCACTCAGGAAGGGTTTCTTCATCGACAATCACCTCTACGACAAGGTGGCGGCGATGAACGCGACCGGCGATCGCCGGGTCATCAAGACCTGGTCCCGCCGGTCGACGATCATCCCCGACATGGTGGGGCACACGGTTGCCGTCCACAACGGCATGAAGTTCATCCCGGTCTTCGTCAGCGAGAACATGGTCGGCCACAAGCTCGGAGAGTTCGCCCAGACCCGCACCTTCCGGGGTCATGCGGGCGGCCGGCGGGAACGCAGGGCGCGTCCCCGCTAGCCTGGGCCGAGATCCCCGGCAGACGGCAGTATCCCGAAGAGAGAAACGATGGAAGCAATAGCCCGACTCAAGTACCTGCAGGCGTCACCGCAGAAGGTGCGCCTGGTCGCGGACCTGATCCGCGGTCGCGATGTGGAAGAGGCGTCGACCCTGCTGCAGTTGAGTACCAAGTCGGCGGCGCGGCCGGTCTACAAGTTGCTGCGGTCGGCGGTTGCCAACGCCGAGAACCGGGAGCCGGGAGTCGATCTCGGCGGTCTCTACGTCAAGGAGATCTTCGTCGACGGCGGGCCGACCCTGAAGCGGCTGCGCCCGCAGCCGATGGGCCGGGCCTTCCGCATCCTCAAGCGGCAGAGTCACGTCACGATCAAGATCGATTCCCGCGACGGGAACGCCTAGAGGGCAGAGCCAAGTCAGGAGCGTTCATGGGTCAGAAGACACATCCCTACGGTTTTCGCCTGGTCTACAACCAGGGTTGGCATTCGCGCTGGTACGCCGAGCGCGACTACGCCGGTACCCTGAAGTCGGACATCGAGCTGCGGACCGGACTGAAGAAGCGGCTCATGCACGCCGGCGTCAGCCAGATCGACATCGAACGCGCCGCGGACAAGCTGCGCGTGACGATCTACACCTCGCGTCCGGGCATCATCATCGGCCGCAAGGGTGCCGAGGTGGACAAGCTGCGCGACGATCTGAGCCGGCAGATGGGGCAGGAAGTCCACATCAACATCCAGGAGATTCAGCGCCCGGAGCTCGACGCCCAACTCGTGGCCGAGGCGATCGCCGGCCAGCTCCTGCGCCGGATCGCCTTCCGGCGGGCGATGAAGAAGGCGATGGAGTCGGCGTTTCGTTTCGGCGCCAAGGGCGTCAAGATCATGGTGTCGGGCCGGCTCGGCGGCAACGAGATCGCCCGTACCGAGTGGTACCAGGAAGGGCGTCTGCCGCTGCACACGCTGAAGGCGGATATCGACTACGGAATCGCGGAGTCGTTCACGACCTACGGCGTGATCGGAGTCAAGGTCTGGGTCTACCGGGGCGACCTGTCGCGGGAGCGGGGCCGCCGGACGGCGGCCTGAGGGTCGGACACCGGGATTCGAAGGAGTAACGAGCGATGTTGATGCCGAAGAAGGTCAAGTTCCGCAAGCACCACCGCGGCCGCCGCCGCGGTCTGGCCAAGGGCGGCAACGTGGTGTCCTTCGGCGAGTACGGGTTGCAGGCGCAGGAGGCCGGCTGGGTCACCGCGCGACAGATCGAGGCCGCCCGAATCGCCATCACCCGGCACATCAAGCGGTCGGGAAAGGTCTGGATCCGGGTGTTCCCGGACAAGCCGATCACCAAGAAGCCGCTGGAGACGAGAATGGGCAAGGGCAAGGGCAACCCCGAGGAGTGGGTTGCGGTCGTACGGCCCGCCCGGATCCTCTACGAGCTCGAAGGCGTGTCGCCGGAGCTCGCCAGGTCGGCGATGCGGCTCGCTTCCCACAAGCTCGGAATCAAGACCAGGTTCGTCGCGCGCCACGGCGTGCAGATCTGAGGGTGGCGAGGCGATGAAGGCAAGCGAACTCAGGGACCTGACGGCGGAGGAACTGCGCCAGAAGGAGGAGGAACTGGCCGATCAGCTGTTTGCCCTGCGGCTGCAGAAATCGATCGGACAGCTCGAGAAGCCAAGCAGGATCAGGAATGCCCGGGTCGAACTGGCGCGGGTTCTGACCGTTCTGCGTGAGAAGGCGAAGTGAATGACATGAATACTGAGCAGGAAACAGCGCGAGGCCGCCGACAGGTCCGGGTCGGCAAGGTCGTGAGCGCGAAGATGGACAAGACGGTCGTGGTGGCGGTCGAGAAGACGGTCATGCACAGGCTCTACCACCGGCTGATGAAGAAGTCGTCCCGGTTCGTCGCCCACGATGAAGCGAACGACTGCCGCGAGGGAGACGTCGTGTCCCTCGTCTCGACCCGACCGCTCTCGCGCCGGAAGCGCTGGCGTGTGCAGCGGGTCGTCAAGCGGGCGGAAGGGTAGGCGGGGCCATGATCCAGATGGGAACAATGCTCGACGTCGCCGACAACTCGGGAGCGAAGCGCATCTCGTGCATTCAGCTTCGGGGTGGTTCCTCGGGGCAGTACGGCGCGCTGGGAGACGTGATCACCGCCTCGGTCAAGGAGGCCACGCCGGAAGGTACGGTCAAGAAGGGCCAGGTCGTCCGCGCGGTCATCGTGCGCACCCGCAAGGAGCGGCGCCGGCGCGACGGCAGCTACATCCGCTTCGACAACAATGCCGCGGTTCTGATCAACGAGGCGCGGGAGCCGATCGGCACCCGTGTCTTCGGGCCGGTCGCCCGTGAGCTGCGGGAGCGGCGCTTCATGCGGATCGTCTCGCTGGCGCCGGAGGTGATCTGACGTGCGCAGGCTGAAAATCAAGAAGGGCGACGAGGTCCTCGTCATCGCTGGGCGCAACCGCGGAACGCGCAGCCGGGTGCTGCGCGTTCTCCCTGGTTCCGAACGGGTCATCGTCGAGCGCGTGAACATGGTCAAGAAGCACGAGCGGCCGAACCCGCAGCGCCAGGTCCAGGGCGGCATCCTGGAGCGGGAGGCGCCGATCCACATCTCGAATCTCATGGTGATCTGTCCTGACACGGACAAGCCGACGCGGGTAGGCCGGCGTCGCCTCGAGGATGGCAAGCTGACCCGGTACGCCAAGGTCAGCGGGGCGGTGTTGAGTTGATGGTTCCGCGACTCAGAACCCTGTACCGGGAGGAGGTCACGAAGAGCCTCCAGGAGGAATTCGGCATCGCCAACCCGATGGCGGTGCCCCGGCTGGAGAAGATCGTGCTCAACATGGGTATTGGCGAAGCGATCCAGAACATCAAGGTGCTGGAGAACGCCGTGCCCGAGCTGGCGCTGATCGCCGGGCAGCAGCCCGTGATCACCCGCGCGCGAAAGTCGATCGCCGCCTTCAAGCTGCGCGAGGGGATGCCGATCGGCTGCCGGGTCACCCTGCGCCGCGACCGGATGTGGTACTTCCTCGACCGGTTGATCACCGTGGCGCTGCCACGGGTGCGTGACTTCCGGGGCATCTCGGACCGGAGCTTCGACGGTCGGGGCAGCTACACGCTGGGCATTCGCGATCACCTCATCTTCCCCGAGGTCGACTACTCCAGGAGCGACGGCTCCAAGGGAATCAACGTGACGCTCGTGACGTCGGCGGAGTCCGACGCCCAGGCGCTCCATCTCCTGCGGGGCCTGGGAATGCCCTTCGCGAGCTGAGCTTCCGCTACCAGGAACCGAGGAATTCAAGGACAGATCGATGACCGTAACCGACCCCATCGCGGACCTTCTGACGACGATCCGCAACGCGCTGATCGTCAAGCACGATCGCACCGAGGCGCCTGCCTCGAAGCTGAAGATCGCGTTGTGCCGGGTACTGCGCGACCAGGGCTACATCAGTGACTACGAGGTGTTCGACTCGCCTCCGGGCCGGACGCTGCGGATCTTCCTCGCCTACGACAAGGAGGGCGTGCCGGCGATCACGAAGGTGCGCAAGATCAGCAAGCCGGGACGCCGCATCTACCGTGCGGCCGACGACCTGAAGCCGGTGCTGAACGGGTTGGGCGTCGCGATCCTCTCGACCTCGCAGGGCCTTCTGACCGACGCCCAGGCGCGCCGGCAGCGGGTCGGCGGCGAGGTCCTCTGTGAGGTGTACTAGAAGATGTCGCGTGTAGGCAAAGCGCCGATCTCGTTGCCGGAGAAGACGACCGTCGCGGTAAACGGCGGTACGGTGACGATCGAAGGGCCGCGGGGCAAGCTGCAGCAGCCGCTCCAGCCCGGTATCGAGGTGCGGGTGGAGGACGGCGTGGTGACGCTGCACCGCTCCGGCTCGACCGGCGAAGAGCGGGCCCGGCACGGTCTGGCGCGGGCGCTCCTGGCCAATGCCGTGGTTGGCGTCACGGAGGGCTTCCGGCGCGAGCTCGAGATCGTCGGCGTGGGCTATCGGGGAGAGGTCAAGGGCCGCGAGGTTCATCTCGCGCTCGGATACTCCCACCCGGTGGTCTACCCGGTGCCGGAGGGCGTGGACGTCTCGATCGACGAGAGGGCGAATCGCATCACCGTTTCCGGCAACGACAAGCAGCAGGTGGGGCAGGTCGCCGCCGATCTGCGCAGCCTGCGCAAGCCCGACGCGTACAAGGGCAAGGGCATCCGCTACCGCGACGAGGAAATCCGGCTCAAGGTCGGCAAGGCGGCGGCGACCGCCTAGGACAGGTTCGGAACAGGAAAGACAAGGCATGAGTGATCTGCGCAGAAAGAGAACGCTCGACCGCAGCCGCCGGCGGCAGCGGGCGCGGTACCGCGTCCGCAAGAAGCTGCGCGGTTCGCAGGAACGGCCTCGCCTTGCCGTGCACAAGAGCCGGCGTCACATCTACGCCCAGTTGATCGACGATCGGTCGGGCAATACCCTGGCCTTCGCGAGTTCGCTCGAGTCGGATCTCCAGGGAGCGCTTGAGGGTTCGACGGGAAGCTGCAAGGCGGCGCAGGCCGTGGGTCAGGCGCTGGCCGAGCGCGCGAAGGAAAAGGGTTTTCGCACGGTCATCTTCGACCGCGGCGGATTCCTGTATCACGGCAGGATCCAGGCGCTTGCCGCCAGCGCGCGCGAGGGAGGCCTCGAGTTCTGATGAACCGGAGCCGGCAGGGAAGCAAAGGAGCGAACATTGGCCAGGGACACGAACAGTGGCTAGAGACATAGACCTCGACAGCGAGTTCTTCGAGCAGGTTGTCGACATCAACCGCGTGACGAAGGTCGTCAAGGGCGGCAAGAACTTCTCGTTCACCGCCCTGGTCGTTATTGGCGACGGCAACGGCCGGGTCGGCTACGGCTCGGGCAAGGCGAAGGAGGTTCCGGCCGCCATCCGGAAGGGAATCCAGATCGCCAAGCGCAACCTGGTGCAGGTGCCGCTTGCCGGAACCACGATCCCGCACGAGACGGTGGGCGTGTTCGGCGCCGGCCGCGTGATGTTGAAGCCCGCTTCGGAGGGAACCGGCGTGATCGCCGGCGGAGCCGTGCGCGCCGTGGTCGAAGGCGCCGGCATCCAGGACATCCTGACCAAGTCGCTGGGCACGACGAACCCGCAGAACGTGGTCAAGGCGACCTTCGCCGGGCTCATGTCCCTCCGCAACGAGAAGCAGGTTCGGACATTGCGGGGACTGGAGTCGCTCGACGGCCTGGCGGGCGGTTCGACGAATGGAGACAGTTCGACAAACGGAGACCGGGGAGGAGCCGAAAGTGGCAGGCAAGACGATACGGATTCAGCAGGTGCGGAGCGCGATCGGGAGGCCGAGGCCGCAACGTGACGTGCTGCGCAGCCTGGGTCTGAGGCGTATCCGTCACGTCGTGGAACGCGAGGACACCCAGGCGGTGCGCGGCATGGTGCGGAAGATCCCCCATCTCGTCCAGGTCCTGGAGGACTGAAATGAAGCTGCACGATCTCAAACCGGCGAAGGCCAGCCGCCGCCCGCGGAAGCGGGTCGGCCGCGGTCCGGGTTCGGGCACGGGAAAGACCGCCGGGCGCGGCCACAAGGGTCAACGCTCCCGGGCGGGCTTCTCGAGGCGGGCGGGCTTCGAAGGCGGCCAGATGCCTCTGGTTCGCCGGGTGCCGAAGCGCGGGTTCACGAACATCTTCCGAACGGAGTACACGGTGATCAACGTCGGCGATCTCGATGGTCTCGGCGAGACGATCGACGTCGAACTCCTCGTCTCCCGCGGCCGCGTACGCCGCGGCATGAAGCTCAAGGTCCTCGGCGACGGCGCCGCGCCGTCCGGCGTGACGGTGCGGGCCCACCGCTTCAGTACCACCGCGCGGGCCAAGATCGAGGCCGCGGGCGGCGTCTGTCAAGTGATCGGCTGACGGAGTAGATCGTGGGCGTCGAGAGTTTCCGCAACATCTTCGCGATTCCGGATCTCCGGAATCGGGTGTTGTTCATGCTGGGCCTGCTGGCGGTCTACCGCATCGGCTGCATCATTCCGACTCCGGGCATCGACCCCCTGGCCCTGAGCGAGTTCATGGACCAGATGCAGGGCACGGTGCTGGGTTTCGTCAACACCTTCACCGGCGGCAGCCTGGGCCGCGTGGCGATCTTCGCCCTCGGCATCATGCCCTACATCTCGGCGTCCATCATCCTGCAACTGTTGACCGTGGTCGTGCCCTATCTCGAGAAGCTCTCCAAGGAGGGCGAGATGGGCCGGCGCAAGATCACCCAGTACACCCGCTACGGGACCGTGGTCATCTCGATCATCCAGGGGACGACCATCGCGTTCTTCCTCGAGAACCTGACCTCGCCGGGAGGTGCGAACCTCGTCCTCAACCCCGGCCTCGGGTTCAAGTTCGTCACCGTGCTCTCGCTGACGACCGGCTGTGCCTTCGTGATGTGGCTGGGCGAGCAGATCAGCGAACGGGGGATCGGCAACGGGATCTCGCTCATCATCTTCGCCGGCATCGTCGTCGGCCTGCCGGGCGCCGTACTCGGCCTGTTCGGCCAGCTTCAGAGCGGCGCGATGTCCCTGCTCAAGATCCTGTTGCTGTCGGTCTTCATGCTCGTCGTCGTGGCCTTCATCGTCTACATGGAGAGGGCGCAGCGGCGGATCCCCGTGCAGTACGCCAAGCGGATCGTCGGCCGCAGGCAATACGGCGGTCAGAGCACCTACCTTCCGCTGCGCGTGAACACGGGCGGCGTGATTCCGGTCATCTTCGCGAGTTCCGTGGTCACCGTGCCGGCGACGGTCGCCGGAATGATCCAGTACGAGCCGATCCAGCGGATCTCGACCGCCATGCAGTGGGGACAGCCGGTCTACTACCTGTTTTACGTGGCGGCGATCATCTTCTTCTCGTACTTCTACGTTTCGATCATCTTCAACCCGAACGACCTTGCCGAGAACATGCGCAAGTACGGCGGGTTCATTCCGGGCATCCGCTCCGGCAGACGGACCTCGGAGTACATCGACCGGGTGCTCACCCGTCTGACCCTGGTCGGTTCCCTCTACCTGGCGGGCGTGTCCGTGCTGCCCGAGTTCATGATCGCGGGCTTCAAGGTGGGGGGCATTCCGTTCGTCGGCTCGACGCTGGACAACTACGCGCCGCTCTGGCTCACCGAAGGCATGGGGATCAACTTCTACTTCGGCGGCACGTCGCTCCTGATCGTGGTCAGCGTCGCGATGGACACGCTCCAGCAGATCGAGAGCCAGCTCGTGATGAGGAACTACGAGGGCTTCATGAAGCGGGGCCGGATCAAGGGACGCCGTGGCTGACTCCCTGCGCATCGTGCTGCTCGGGGCGCCGGGTTGCGGCAAGGGCACGCAGGCGGAGCGCCTGGCGGCGACGCTCGGCGTTCCCGCCATCTCGACCGGCGACATGTTGCGCGCGGCGGTCGCCGCCGGCAGCGAACTCGGTCGACGGGTCGAAGGCGTGATGGCCTCGGGCGCACTGGTCGACGACGATCTCATGGCCGAAGTGGTGCGGGACCGGCTAGGCCAGACGGATGCGGCCGCGGGCTTCCTGCTCGACGGCTATCCGCGCACCGCGCCGCAGGCCGGAACGCTCGAGGAGATCCTCAACGGGAGCCAGATCGATCATGTCGTGACGATCGATGTGCCGGACGAGGAACTGGTCCAGCGCATCGTTCTTCGCGGCCGCGGCGCGGACGACAGGGAGGACGTCGTGCGCGAGCGGCTGCACGTCTACGCGGCGCAGACCGAGCCCCTGATCGCGCACTACGAGGGGCTGGGCCTGCTGCGCCGGGTCAACGGTAACGTCCCGATCGAACAGGTGACGGCGGCGATCGAGGCAACGCTGGCCGGGACGGCGCGGGCCTGACGGAAGTAGAATCGAGAGTTGGCGGAGAAGGAAGGGAACGCGGAGTGAAGAAGGAAGAGGCGATTGAAGTCGAGGCCACGGTCATGGAGACGCTGCCGAACGCGGTCTTCAAGGTCGAACTGGACAACAAGCATCAGGCCCTGGCTCACATCTCGGGCAAGATGCGCAAGCACTTCATCCGCATTCTTCCGGGAGACCGGGTGCTGGTCGAACTCTCTCCCTACGATCCAGGTCGCGGTCGGATCGTCTACAGGCTGAGAACCTGACGGCCGGGTCGGCAGCCAAAGGAGGTTCATCATGAAGGTGCGAGCGTCAGTCAAGAGGATGTGCGTCAAGTGCAAGGTGGTCAGGCGTCGCGGTGTGGTCCGCGTCATCTGTGAGAACCCGAAGCACAAGCAGCGGCAGGGCTGAAGAGGATCAGGAGAGTTCGTTATGGCGAGAATCGCGGGGATCGATCTACCGCAGAACAAGCAGGTCGGCATCGGCCTGACCTACATTTACGGCATCGGCCGCTCTCGGGCTCAGGTGCTCCTGAACGAGGCCGGCGTCGAAGCGACGGTCAAGGTCAAGGACCTGACCGAGGACGAGACCGGGCGCATTCGCCAGGTCGTCCAGGACGCCGGAGCGGTCGAGGGCGACCTGCGCAAGGAAGTCACCCAGAGCATCAAGCGGTTGATGGAGATCGGCAGCTACCGAGGGGTCAGGCACCGCAAGAGCCTGCCCGTCCGGGGCCAGCGTACGCACACCAACGCGCGCACCCGCAAGGGACCGCGGCGGGCTACCGTCGCGGGCAAGAAGAAGGCCACGAAGTAAGGGGAAGGGGACAAGGACAGATGGCAAAGGCGAGGAAGGAGAAGCGCGTCGTGCCCCACGCGGTGGCGCATGTCAACGCGACCTTCAACAACACACTGGTTTGCATCACGGATCCGGACGGCAACGTCCTGACCTGGTCGTCGTCGGGCCGCAACGGCTTCAAGGGATCGCGCAAGGGAACGCCCTTCGCGGCTCAGGTGGCGGCCCAGGCGGTCGGCTACCAGGCCAAGGACATGGGCGTGCGGACGGTCGACGTGCTGGTCAAGGGGCCGGGCGGCGGCCGGGAGTCCGCGGTCCGGGCGCTGCAGGCGACCGGCATCAGCATCCGGTCGATCCGTGACGTCACGCCGATTCCGCACAACGGCTGCCGTCCCCGCAAGCGGCGCCGGGTCTGAACCCGGTTCCGCCCCCGCATCGCTAGCGAGAAATCAACGTTTCCAACCTGGAACGCAATCGAGATAGGTAGGAGTGAACATGCTCTGGAAGGGATTCCAACGCCCCAAGCGCGTCGAAATCGACACTGAGACCCTGACCGACAGCTACGGGAAGTTCTCGGCCCAGCCGTTCGAACGAGGTTTCGGCGCGACGGTCGGCAATGCGCTGCGCCGCAGTCTGCTGTCCGCGATCGAAGGCGCCGCGATCACCGCGGTGCGCATCGATGGCGCGCTGCACGAGTTCTCGTCGCTCGAGGGGGTCGTCGAGGACGTCACCGACATCATCCTCAACCTGAAGCAGGTGCCGCTGCGCTCTCTCGACGGTGCGACCAGCGTGATCTCTCTCGATGTGACGGGTCCGCGGGAGGTCGCCGCCGGCGACTTCGACACCGCTGCCAGCGTCGAGATCCGGGATGCGGCCAGCAAGGTGGCCACGCTCAACGAACGGGGCCGCCTCCGTCTCGAGGCGCAGGTCAGGAACGGCCGCGGCTACGTCAGCGCGGACCGCAACCTGGAACCGTCGATGGGCATCGGCTGGATTCCGCTCGACTCGGTGCACAGCCCGGTCAAGCGCGTGAACTACCGCGTGGAGGCGGCCCGACTCGGTCGTACCACCGACTACGAGCGGCTGATCGTGGAAGTCTGGACCGATGGCACGGTGACGCCGGAAGAGGCGATGTCGCGCGCCGGCACGCTGCTGCGCGAGCACCTGACGATCTTCATCAATGCGGAGGAGAGCCTGATCGCGGGCACCGTGGCCGAAGAGGAGATCGACGGCGGTGACCTGGATGTTCTGCTCCTCAAGGCGATCGACGACCTGAACCTGAGCGTCCGATCGGCGAACTGCCTGCGCAACGCGAACATCAACACGGTCGGCGACCTGGTCGTGCGAAGCGAGAAGGAGATGCTCGAGACCAAGAACTTCGGGCGCAAGTCGCTCGAGGAGATCCAGGAAGTTCTCGACAAGATGGGTCTGTCCTTCGGCATGGAGGTTCCCGAGAACGCGGAGACCGGAGTGCAGGCCTAGCGGCCCGCCGAACCGTTCTCGAGCTTCCCCGGGAAGGAGCGAAGATGCGTCACGGAGTTGGCTACAAGAAACTCGGCCGGACGACGGCCCACCGCCGGGCGATGTTCCGCAACCAGCTCGCGTCGCTGGTCGTGCACGGCCGCATCCAGACGACCCTGGCCAAGGCCAAGGCGCTGCGGCCCGTCGCCGAGAAGATGATCACCCGCGGCCGCGAGGACACCGTTCACGCCCGCCGCCTCGTCCGCCGCTGGCTGCCCAACCGCGACCACGTCAAGAAGCTCTTCGACGAGATCGCCCCGCGCTACGCCGACCGCCCCGGCGGCTACCTCCGCATCACGAAGCTCGGCCCCCGCAAAGGCGACGCCGCCGAACGCGCCGTCATCGAGTTCGTCGACACCGACGAGTAGCTGCCGCGCGCGGCGCCGGTGGCACCCGCCTGCAGCGGGCCGAAGGAGGGGGTCCCTGCGGACGCTCACGCCCACTTGGTAGATGGGGGTCTGGCGCTCGCTTCGGTCGGCTGCGCTCCGGTTGGTTTCGGACGATGCGTGGACGTCGGCCGTCGCTTGCCTTCAGCCCGCAGGGACCCCCTCCTTCGGCCCGCTGCAGGCTGGAGACTGTCCCGTTGTAGCGGGACACCTCGAGGGCCCAGCTTGTGGAAGCGGACAGGTAGGCTACGCCGCTGAACGAGGCGACAAGGAACCCCACGCATGCCACTCGAGGTGAAGCTCTGGAAGATCGACGCCGACCGACTACAGCCGGTGCCACGTTCGCGCCTTGATCTGGAAGGGCGGCTCGAAGACTGGCTCTACCGAGACATTGGTCTGCTCAGCGACGACCTGCTGGTCATCGGTCGGCAGATTGAGCGGTACGGCGTGCCTCTGGACCTGCTTGCGGTGGACCGGGACGGCAATCTGGTGGTTGTGGAGTTGAAGCGTGACAGGACGCCCCGTGACGTAGTTGCGCAGGCGCTGGACTACGCGTCCTGGGTGCAGGAGCTTGGTCGAGAGGAGGTTGAACGGATGATGGACGATCTTCCGGGCCCCTCGTTCAACGAGGCGTTTCAGAAGGCGTTCGGCGAGGAACCGCCGGATGTCATCAACGAGCGGCACCGCATCTACATCGTGGCCTCTTCACTTGACGGCACGACGCAGAGAATCGTCGAGTACTTGTCTTCCACCTATGGCGTGGATATCAACGCAGCAACGTTCGCATACTTCAAGACCGAGGACGGCGAGTTCGTGGCGCGTTCTCTGCTGCTGGACGAAGACGATGTCGAGAGACGCGCCACGAGACGATCCGGGTCGAAGCGGCAGCCGGCGCGGAGTGAAGACGAACTGCGCGCCCTCGCCCAGGAGGCCGGTGTGGCGGATCTGTGGGATGTGGCCATTCGGGCGTTTGGCGCCGTCGCGAGGAAGCAGACGAGCCGGACAACCCTGTGGTTCCAGGTCAAGCTGGAGGAGCGCTACACCGCCATCATCTCGGTGTTCCCCAAGGCAAGCTCGCGCGAGAAGGGACTGGCGGTGGCGGTGGTCATGGAGCGCATCGTGCGAGCCTTTGGCGTTCCCGAGGACAAGCTCAAGTCGATCTGCGGCGAGAGTACGGAAGAATACTTTGGGACGTGGCACTCTCCGGACGAGTGCTTCCATCTCGATGAGCAGCAGCTGAAGAGTCTGGCGGGGCTGATCACGGAGCAGTAGCACCGCGTCAAGACTCGCGAAGGGCGGTGCGAGGTCAGGAGACCGGCCCCAGGAACTTGTCGCCGTCGAAGTGGATCAGATGGTCCGGCACCTCTGAAAGCCAGACCTCGGTCTCCCAGGCGACGACCTTCATGTGCTTGCGGAACTCGTCGAAGTCTGGGAAGGCACTCACGTAGACAGGCTGAGATCGGCAGGACTCGAGTAGCGTCTCGAACTCGGTGAGGCGCTTTCGGTCGACCGGGCCGTGTGACGTCACCGCTTCGATGAGGAAGAGCCGGTCGCGGGCTCGGTCGTGGAGGATGATGTCGGGAAGTTTGTCGTGCTCCGTCAGCGGAAGGCCGACCTCAAGAAGGCGTTGCTGCTCGACGTGGAGATCCTTCTGCGCGGCGTCACCCAGGTAGAGGACGCTCGCTCCAGGGGCGAAACGCGGAGCGAATTCCTCGATCACCGCCTTCTGAAGCTCGTTGTGCGAGCCTGGCGAGAGTCGCACCTCCTGGCCATCGGGGAACCGAACGGGGATTTGGGTCAGCGACCGCGAGTCCTCGTACTTTGCGAGCCAGGCGCTGAGGTCGCGGCGAAACGTGGTGACGTTCGGTTCCCAGTCTGCCGTCCCGAAGGACTGGACGGCCTGAAGCGCGGGCTCGCTGATGGCGTAGTGGGACCGTGGACTGTTGGTTGGCAGGTCAGGCTCGAAGGGGTTGTGCTCAGCGACGCCTCCGAGGACGAACTGGTGGAGTACCTGGCGACGGAAGGTCTCGCGAGTGTTAGAGGCGTAGTCGCGGCTGAAGTGTCCGCGGAGGGGATTACAACCGGTGATAACCACTCCTGAGTGCGACCTGCGGACGGTGTGCTACGTCCGGGAGCTACCCGGGCCGTGTCTCTCGACGGCTCTTGCATTCGGCGGGTGACCCGACATCGGGTCCCACCGGGCTGGCTTCAACGATCACGCGAGCGACGCTAGCCCAGCGGTTGACAGCCGCTCCGTCACGCCACTAGAGTCCGTATCAGCCAGCGATGCGGGTTCCAAGACGTGGTGAATCGCGCCGCCAACCGGCTTGCTAACAGATGGAGGATGCTAAGCATGAAGAAGAAGCTCATCGTTGGTCTGATTGGCGTAGTCGTCGCCGTAGCGGTTGCTGCGGTGCTGATCGCCCAAGGTCCACAAGTGGACCAACGGAGTCTGCGGATAGCGCCTGAGGAACGGGCCAAGATGTCGCCCGAGAGAGCCGAGAGGATACAGCGGCTCATCGACTACGGCGAGGCGTTCAGGGCAGGTAAAATCCAGCCGCCTCCGCCGATTGACCCGGTCCAGGCCAGGACGAACTTGCTTGACATGATCGCACAAGCGGGCGATAACGAGATCGTCGTTTTCTACATGGCTGTTCGAGAGGCAAAGGCTACCCGCGACAGGTTCGAAATGTCGCTGGAGAGAATCGAGAATCGTCTCCACGAAATGTCCGGCGGCAGGAGGCCGGAGTATTGAAGCGCAGGACGTTTCTCGCTCTTCTTCTCGCCCCGACCCTTGTTGTCGTTGCTGCGCTGGCAGTAACGGGGCCGCTGGCTGCCCAGGGCGGTGGTTATACCTGCGATGACGTTTGGGACATCTTCGACCAGATTTACTGGCTGAACGTCACGCCAAAAGGGGAGTCCATGTGCACCTTCCATCACGACGGCGTTGGTCCAAACTATGGCGCTGAAGGCAGTCATCTAACGTGGGATGTCTGTTTCAGGCTAGGGCATGTTCTGCAACTGGCCAACGATTTGGCCTCAAACATGGGGTGCGTGTAGGAAGCCCTCCAGTGAACCGCGACAGCGGCGCATAGAAGCGCCCTGCAACCGCTGAAACCACTTTGCCGCCGTCCTCGTGCATACCGGGGACGGCGGTTTTCGTTTCTGCACTCAGGAAAGGTTATCACGCGCTATGATTCCCTCCGCGGACGTAATCCATGATGCCTTTGGTCACGGTCCGGCGACCGCGTGACGCTTTTGACCAGGAGTCTTGTTGGGCCATCCCGCACAGGGCAAGCAGGGTCAGCCCCGCCATCTCGTTCGACTGCGCTGCGGGCATCCCCAGGCCGCGGAGGATTGTTCGCGCCTCGTCAAGTTTGCGCAACGACGAACTCTCGGGGAACTTCGGCAGACAGGCTGTCCGCGATCAGTGGGTCGAGATGGTCAATCGGACTGGCGAGTTGCTGGACCCGCTCGCCGAGTTCGACGATGAAGTCGCTCTCCGGCAGCGGCATGGCGCGTAGCTCGGTTGCGTTGACCTGGGTGTGGCCGTTCAGACACCTGAAGTAGGTGTCGAGCAGGCGACTGTTGTAGAGCGCCGCCAGGCCCCATGCCTCTTCGTCGCTGAGCGCACCGGCCTGCCGATAGATGTAGTTCAAGTGGTTCTCGAGACCCACTTGGGGAACGGGGATGGACCGGGAAACGTAGGGTGCCGCGGAGAGTCGGCGGACCTCTTCCTTCGCGGTGAAGCGGCGCAGGAGAACGTAGTTGCGGTTCGGGAGGAGAAGCTTCTCGGCGCCCTGACGCTTGATGTACTCCGGCTTGTGCCGTTGCAACGGCCAGGTGACCTGCATTGGGCGAACGTGGTTCATCCAGAGGAGAGGAACGTGCGACTCGGGTACCTGGCCCTCGCGATCGACCAGCTCCTTCGCGCGGAACGGGACCACCGGCCCCGTCGAGATGGCGAGGCCCAGACTGGCCAGCGTGTTCGGCCACGAGTCGACCAGGTCGAGAACCCGGGCCTGTTCGTCAGAAGCGGGCAGTCGCAGTACGCGGTCGCTGTCGTCGAGGTTGAGGGCTGCCCGAAGCGATGTCGTGCGGCGGTACGACCCGTCCAGATCGGAAACGCCTTGGCTGCTGGATATGACGAAGGGTGCCTTTGGATCCTGCGGCACGGAGTTGAGTCGCGTGCCGTGAAGAATGACGTTCTCCTGCAGGACCTCGTCGCGCTTGAATGCCTCCCGGCGCGAGCCGAACGCGTGAACCAACGTAGGCCGAACCATGTCGAAGAAGACCTGGCGGAACCTCCGGAAGTACAGACCGGAGGTAAAGCTCCTCGGGGTAATCGAGATGAAGTCGCCGTCCGGGCGGACCAGGGCGGCGCTGACCGCCATGAAGAGAGCGTAGATATTGGGTTGGCCGTAGACGACGTTGGAGGCCAGGACGGCCCGTGGATCGCTCTTGTTGATCTTGAAGTACGGCGGGTTTGAAATGACGATGTCGAACTCTAGATCGTCCGACTCGGACGGAATCAGGCTGTCCTCGTGGCGAAGAGCCCCCGCGTGATCCATGACGAAGTCCGTCAGCTTGAGGCGAGTCGCAAGGCGGACTCCGTGCTTCTCTTTGCACCATTCCCGCAAGTAGTCGAGGACCGCCTGTAGAGGCTCCGCCAGCTCGGCATCAACGTCATAGGCGACGAGTTGGATCCGGCTCGTCGGCGGGTCGCGATCGGCGAGCTCTTCGACGGCCGCGCAGCAGAGGATGCCCGTACCGGCGGCAGGGTCCAGGACCCGAAGATGGTCACCGGGGACCCGGATCTGCGCCGCCATGAAGTCGGCGGCGGCAACAGGCGTCAAGTAGAGGCCATGCTGCTTTCGGTCGGTCTCCGACCTGGAGGCAACGTGATACTGCCCGATGCGGTCCGCGTACTCAGTAGGTCGCTCGCCCGGTGCTGGCGGAGGAATGAAGCTCCGGGCCGTCGGTGTCTGCAGTGGTTCCACTCTGCGTCGATGGTAGCAACGGGCATGGTCGCAGGAATCTCGTAGCACGACGACCTACAGCCTGCCGGGGTCCGGAGGGGGTCCCAGGGGGCTGGAGCCCAGCGACTGCCGTAGACCGTCCCTCCAGGACGCCTTCCCGGAGCGCCGGCGACCGAAGCGAGCGCAGGAACCTCCCTCTACCAAGAGAGCGCGAGCGTCCCCTGGGACCCCCTCCCCGGACCCCGGCAGGCGGGTGCGTCCGACAAACGCCACCGGCGAAGCTCCTCGCGGCGTAGCCGCGCCTCCGGTGCCTCCGGCTAGTCCTCTTCTTCCGCTCGCTTCGCCTCGGCGATGATCTTCTCCTGGATCTGGCGGGGGACTTCTTCGTAGTGGGAGAAGGCCATCGTGAAGCTGGAGCGGCCCTGGGTCATCGAGCGGAGGGCGGGGGCGTAGGTGAGCATTTCTGCCATGGGGACGGTGGCCTTGACGACCTGGGCGTTGCCCTTGGCTTCCATGCCCTGGGGGCGGCCGCGACGGGAGGAGAGGTCGCTCATGATGTCGCCCATGAAGTCTTCGGTCGTGTTGATGTCGACCTTCATGACCGGTTCGAGGAGGGTCGGCAACGCCTTTGCCATCGCGTCCTTGAAGGCGAGTGAGCCGGCGACCTTGAAGGCCATCTCCGAGGAGTCGACGTCGTGGAACTTCCCGTCCTGCAGGCGGACCCGGAAGTTGCCGACCGGGTAGCCGGCCAGATAGCCGCGGCCGGCCGCTTCGAGCAGGCCCTTCTCGACCGCCGGGCGGTAGTTCTGGGGGATGGAGCCGCCGAAGATCTCGTCGACGAACTCGTACTCCTCCGGCGTGGCGACGGGCTCCATCGTGATCGTGCAGTCCGCGAACTGGCCGCGGCCGCCGCTCTGCTTCTTGTGCCGGCCGTGGCCGACGGCGGTTCTCTTGATCGCCTCCCGGTAGGGCACCTTCGGCGGGTGCAGGATGACCTCGACCTTCGACCGGCTCTTCAGCTTCGAAACCGCGATCTCGACGTGGAGCTGGCCGGCGCCGGAGAGCAGGAACTCGCCGGTCTGCGGGTCGCGGCCGGCGCGGAGGCTGGGATCTTCCTCGACCAGGCGGGACACCGCCTCGCCGATCTTCTCCTCGTCGCCCTTGGTCTTCGGCTCGATCGCGAACGAGATCGCCGCGACCGGCGGCGAGGGGAACTCAAGCTTGACCGGCCGCTCGCGGCTCGTGATCGAGTCGCCCGTCGCGCTCGACTTCAGCTTGGCGACGCCGCCGATATCGCCTTCGACGAGTCGGGGGACGTCCTCGCCGTTCTTGCCCTGCATGTGCATCAGGTGGCCGACGCGCTCCGCCTCCTCGCGCCCCGCGTTCCAGTAGACCGTGTCGGAGCCCATGTCGCCCGCGGCAACGCGAAGCAGGGAGATGCGGCCGGTGAAGGGATCGTTCATCGTCTTGAAGAGGATCGCGCTCACCGGCGCCCCGTCGCCCCGAGCCAGTTCCACCGGCTCGCCGCCGAGATCGGCCGCCGGGATCGGCGGCGCGTCCACTGGCGAGGGCAGGAGTTGAACCACCTTGTCGAGCAGGGCGGAGTTGCCGATGCCGTGGCCGCCGGACGACATCGTCACCGGAAACAGGGCACGGGACCTGATGGCGGTCTTGAGCCCCTGGATCAACTGCTCCTGGGACAGATCGCCGTTCTCGAAGTAGGCCTCCATCAACTCGTCGTCGCTCTCGGCGACCGCTTCGGTCAGCTGGTTGCGCCAGTCGTCGATCTGGTCCGCGAGGTCCGCCGGCGGTTCGGACGCCTTGCTCCTGCCGGCGCCGTCCCGGTCGTACATGTGCGCCTTGCGGCTCAGCAGGTCGACGACGCCTGCGAAGTCCCCGCCGGCGCCGATCGGGATCTGGACGGGCAGGACCGTGCGGTCGAAGTTCTCCTGGAGTTCCGCTATGCAGGCGGCGAAGTCGATGTTGTCGCGGTCCATCTTCGTCAGGTGGAACATCACCGGCTGTTCCATCTCACCGGCGATCTCCCAGGCCTTTTCGGCCATGACCTGGGTCGGCGAGGCGGCGTTCACGCACAGGAGGGCGGCGTCCGCCGCGCGCATGCCGGAACTGCTCTCGTGGACGAAGATCCCGGAACCGGGGCAGTCGATCAGATTGACCTTGTAGCGCGCGGCCCCGTCGGACCAGGGCGTGTAGCAGACGGCGAGACCGATCGAGATGCCGCGCCGGACTTCTTCATCGTCGAAGTCGGTCACCGTGTTCCCGTCTTCCACCCGGTTCTGCCGGTTGAAGACGCCGCCGGTGTAGAGGAGGCCGGCGAGCAGTGTCGTCTTGCCGCTGTCGTTGTGCCCGACGACGGCGAGGTTGCGTATTTGTTCCGAGTTCTCGAGTTGCATCGACGCTCCCGTCGCAGGCACCGCGAGCCCGCCCTGGGGGCCCGCGTCTTTCACGCTTTGCGGGTCTCAGTCCGCTCTTCGCAGGGTGAGTCCGCAGTGTAGAAACAGCCGCATAAGATACCACGCGCGCGGCGTTCTTCGGCGCTCAGCTGGCCGCTTGCACCTCGGTCGTTCCGAGGCTCTCGAGCTGCGGCAGGAGCTCGTCGGCGGGACCTACCGCGGTGATCGTCAGGCCTTCAGGAAGCAGGTGGCGGCGGCAGACCTGGAGGACGTCTTCCGCCGAGGTCGCGCGCACGCGTTCGGGCCAGCGGTCGTACTCGTCGCGGTCGAGGTCGAAGACCGCGAGCGTCTGAAGGCGGGAGGAGAGACCCTGGATCGTCTGCAGCGTGTAGGGAAAGACGCCGACCATGTAATTCCGGGCGTCGTCGAGTTCTGCCGCGCCTGGCGGTTCGGCGCACATCCGTTCCACTTCCTCGACGGTCTTCCGGCAGGCGGCGCCCGCGACTTCGTTGGCCACCGCGGTCGAGATGACGAAGGGACCTGGGCCGCGTCGGAAGGCGAACGCGCTCGAGACGCCGTAGGTGTAGCCGTGCTTTTCCCGGAGTGCGAGGTTCAGGCGGCTCATGAACTTGCCCCCGAGGATGGAGTTCGCCACCTGGAGCCGGACGCGGTCGGGGTGACGTCGTCGTACGCCGGAATGCCCGATCCGCAGTTCGGTCTGCGCGGCGCCGGGCCGGTCGACGACCACGACGCGGCGCCCCGATGGCGGGGCAGGCTCGGGTTCGAGGCTCTCCGTGGCGGCGTCGAAATGGCGGCCGTGCGCCCGGAGCTGCGGTTCGACCGTGTCCTCGATCGCCCGGCGCACGCTGCCGGGCCCGAGATCGCCGACGGCGATCAGGTGGCATGAGCCCGCCGCGAGGGCCCGCCCGTGGAACGAGGCGATGTCCTCGCGGGTGATCGCCTCGGTCGTGTTCCGGTCGCCGATCGTCGGGTGGGCGTAGGGCGTGTCGTCGTAGACGGCGCGGGCAAAGGCGAGTCTGGCCTGCGCGGCGGGATCGCTGCGACGCCGCTCGATCTCGGCGAGGCGCCGTCGCCGCCGGCGCTCGACCTCTTCGTCCAGGAAGGCCGGTTCCGCGGCGGCTTCGGCGACGAGTTCCAGGCCGGCCGCGACATCCTCGAGGCCGATCGTCGTGCCGACGGCCGCGTTCTCCCAGCCGCAGGAAGTCGAGATGCTGGTGCCGAGGTCCTCCGCGGCGGCGGCGAACTCGAGCGCGTCCCGGTGCTTCGTCCCGGCGCCGCGAAGCCCCGCCGTGAACGAAGCTAGGCCGGCGCGGTCGGGAGTGTCGAGTTCGCTGCCGCCGGGCATGAGCAACACGACGGTGACCAGGCCGCAGCCCGAAACCTCGAGGGTCCACAGGCTGGCGCCGGATTCGAGCTTCTCGACCTCGAAGTTCGGGAAGGAGCAGCTCCTGCTGGGGCCGGGAACCGGGGGCCGGCCACGGTCGAGCGCGGGTTGTCCGTTCGCGGTCACGCTTCCGGCACCACGATGATGGCGGCGCGGCGTTCCGGGCCGAGGGCGCGCCGCGCCAGGTCCCGGACCTGTTCGGCGTCGACTTTGAGCAGGCGCTCGGGTTCGGTGAAGATCCTGGACGGATCGCCGAAGTAGGTCGCGGCACAGGACAGGCGGTCGGCGGAGAGGGCCAGATCCTGCCTGCTGTCGTGGTGTGCGAGCAGGAGACTCCGCCGGGCCCGCTCGAGTTCCTCGGCGGTCGGGCCGGCCGAACGGATCGCCTCTACGTGCTCGAGCGTCGCCTGTTCCAGGGTTTCGGCGTTCGTCAGAGGGTCCGGCTCGCGGTTCTGACAGGTGGCGATGATGGCGAAGGTCGCGCAGATCTCGGTGGGCAGGATGACCGCCGAAACGGACTGCGCGATCTGGCGCTCGTAGACGAGGTCGCGATGGAGCCGGCTCATCCTTCCTGAGGAGAGGATCATCGCCAGCAGCTCGCCGGCGTACCAGTCGTCGCTTCCGTAACCGTCGAGGCACCAGGCGGAGTAACAGCGCGGCAGTTCGATCGAGTCTTCCAGGATCTCCCGCGAAGCGCCGTGGGGACCGATCTCGGTCGCCGGCTCGACGGCGGGCGGCGGCGGCAGGGGCCCGGGCGGTATCTCCCCGAAGTAGCGCCGGACCTGCTCGAGAGCGGCGTCGCAGTCGATGTCGCCGGCCAGTGTGAGGACCGCGTTGTTCGGCCGGTACCAGGTGCGGAAGAAGTCCTCCACGCTGTCGAGGTTGGCGGCCTCCAGATCGTCCATGTAGCCGATCACCGGCCAGGCGTACGGGTGACTGGCGCCGTTCGGACGCCGGTAGAGGAGTTCGCTCAGACGTTCCCCGGCCAGACCGTACGGCTGGTTGTTGACGCGCTGCAGGCGCTCGTTCATGACCACCGACCGCTGGTTCTCGAACTTCTCTTCGGTGAGGGCCTCGAGCAGGAAACCCATGCGGTCGGATTCGAGCCAGAGGCCGAGTTCCAGGTGATTCGCGGGCAGGGTCTCGTAGTAGTTCGTGCGGTCGTACCAGGTCGAGCCGTTGGCGACGCCGCCGACTTTCTGGATGTGCTCGAAGTGGCCGTTCTCCGACACGTTCGCCGATCCCTGGAACAGCATGTGCTCGAACAGGTGCGCCAGGCCGGTACGGCCCGTCTCCTCGTTCTTCGAGCCGACGTGGTACCAGACGTTCACGGCGGCCAGGGGCAGCCGCGGGTCTTCGTGGAGAACGACCCGCATGCCGTTCGGGAGTTCGTGTTGCTCGACGTGCTCGGACATCGGCCGCGTAGTGTATGCGGCCCGGGCCGGGGGCCGGTCGGCGAGGGGCGGCGGCGGTTGTCTTACGCTGGGTTTGCGTCTAGAGTTGACCGGCAATGGACGACTTCCTGACCGAGCGCCAGAAGCAGGTTCTCGACTTCGTTTGCGAGTTCCACCAGAGGCGGGGTATCGCACCCACCCACCTGGAGATCCGCCGCCGCTTCGGCTACCGGTCCTACGGCACCGTCCACAAGCACCTGAAGCTCCTGAGGCAGAAGGGGTACCTGCGCGGCGGCTGGAATCAGAAGCGCGGCCTGGAGCTGACGGAGAAGACGCTGCGCGGCCGGCGTTCGGCCGCGAACGCCGTGCCCTTCCACGGCCGGATCGCCGCCGGCAGACCGATCGAAGCGGTGCCGGGCGTCGACGACCTGCCGGTTCCCGAGCACCTGCTCGAGCACGGCCCGGCCGGACGGCGCTACGTCCTCGAGGTGGAGGGGGACTCGATGATCGACGACGGCATCTGCGACGGCGACCTGGTCGTGATCGCCGAGCGGGACCGGGCCCGGTCCGGGCAGGTGGTTGTCGCCCTGGTTGACGACGAGGCGACGCTCAAGCGCTACTTCCCCGAAGGCGACTCGATCCGGCTGCAGCCGGCGAACCGGGAGATGGAGCCGCTCTACGTCGCCGCGGACCGACTCCGCATCCAGGGGATCGTGGTCGGGCTGATGCGCCGCTACTGACCGTCTCCTAGCTTCCGGCGGTGACGCTCCGCTCCACGCCCGTGCTGGGCACGCCGTAGTAGGACAGGATGCCGTTCACAATCGCCTCGGCGACCCGTTGCCGGTAGGCGCGGGTCTTCATCAGGCGGCGGTCCCGATCGTTGCTCAGGTTGCCGACCTCGAGGAGGATCTTGGCCGGTATCCGGTTGAAACGGAGTTGCGCCGGCACGTAGACGCGGCGTCCACGCCAGATCCGGTCGCGGATCGGGTTGTTGTGATGAACGCCCAGGTCCGCGCGGCGGAAGCTGTCGAGCAGGTGCTCGGCGAGGTCGCGCGACAGGCCCTTGCTGGTCGTCCGCTCGGTTCGCGTGAAGGAGACGCGGGGTTCGGCCCGGACTTCGCGGCGGGCGTTGTACACGCTGCCCGACTTGCCGTAGTTGTTCGTGATGCCGACCAGACCGGGAATGTAGACCATGGCGCCGTGCAGCGATGGGTGCAGCGAATCCGCGTGAATCGAGATGAAGATGACCTGACGCGGTTCGGCGCCGGCCCTGCGTTGCTGCCGGTAGATCGAGTTCGACAGGTACCACCGGAAGTTCGTCGCCACCGCCGCGTTGTCGATGCGGTAGGGGGGGTCCGTGAGCACGACGTGTCCGCGGGAACGCGGCAACACGTCGGAGTCCTGGATCCGGAACGTTGCGCCTTCCCGCGTGGTCGGCACGACGGTGGCGGCAGTGCGGCTCTCCAGCAGCCGCTTCGTGCGCAGCATGATGTCGTAGACGTACACGCTTTCCCACAGCCCGCCGACCGGTGCTCCGGTGTCGCGGCCGCCGTGGCCGGCGTCGAGGACCACCGTGACCCCGTCGAGATCGAGGGCCATCAGCTCGTTCTCGATCTGCCGGGAGGCGGAGCGCTGCTCTTCCCACTCCTGGCGGCGCGGATGATCGGGTGGCAGGTAGCGGGCCGAGAGCAGGTCGAGCGGGATCTTGACCTCGTAGCCGACCGGCAGGTCGCGGACATCGCGGATCGCGTTGCGTTTCCTGATCCGCTCGGCCAGTTCGTTCACGTCGTTGGCTAGCAGCCGGCCGGTGAAGCGCATGACGACGCTGGAGTAGAGGGCCTCGCCGGCCTTCAGGCGGTAGCTGGCGTAGTCGCCCTGCCCGTCCGAGCCGTAGCGGGCGAAGGGCCCATCGCCGACGGAGGAACCGGCTCTGGAGTCCGTCGCCGCGACCACCTGACGGGTCGCGGCGGCGGGCAGCATGCCGGCGTAGGGCTCCGAGAGCATGTTGCGCGGGATGAGAATGACCTGACCGGGCCGGATGACGGTGCTGGTCAGGCTGTTTGCCCGCCGCAGTGCGCCGTGGTTCTCGCCGGAGCCGGTGAACCACTCCGCGATGCTCCACAGGCTCTCCGACCTGGCGCCGCGTGAGGAGGAGGCGACACGGTGCCGCCAACCGTCGGCGGTGGCCTGGTCCCTCGGCAGCAGGGCGCGAATGACGGCCTGCTGGTGTCGCGCGGGCAGCAGATCGAAGGGCACCTTGTAGCGCACGCCGCGGCGGAGCCGCTGGACGCCGCCGTTCGCCCGGCTCACGGCGGAGGCGTGCCGGGAGCTGCCGCAGAGCCGCTCGGCGAATGCCAGCAGGCCTTCGTTCCGCTGTGGCTTCGCCTCGATGTGGATTCTGCCGGACGAAGCCAGCACCGCGACCGGACTCGGCGATCCGATCTCCGGCACGGCCATGCGCCGGGTGGCCGCGTCGCTTGCCGCGGGCAGGAGCGCGGCGAGGGCGGCGGCGCCGAGGAGGGAGGCGCGGACGCTCATGAGACTGCCTCCGGCCGGCACTCGAAACCCGTTTCCCGTTCGAACGCCCGGGCCGCCCGTAGGGCGGTGCCGTCGGCGAACGGCCGCGCCAGGATCTGGAGCCCGAGGGGGAGTCCCCGGCTGTCGAGGCCGCAGGGGACCGAGATTCCCGGTATGCCCGCCAGGCTGGTCGGCGTGGTGAACACGTCCGAGAGGTACATCGCCAGCGGATCGTCGACACGTTCGCCGAGCTTGAAGGCGCCGCTCGGGCTGGTCGGCGTCACCAGCAGCTCGGCCCTGTCGAAGGCCTCGCTGAACTGCTGCCGAAGGGCCCCGGCGATCCGCGCGGCGCGGCCGTAGTACGCGTCGTAGTAGCCCGAGGACAGGGCGAAGGTCCCGAGGATGATCCGGCGCTTGACCTCGGGGCCGAAACCCTCGCTTCGACTGCCGGTGTACATCTCGGCGAGCGACCGGGCGCCGGCGGCGCGGTGGCCGTAGCGGCTACCGTCGAACCGGGCGAGATTCGCGCTGGCCTCGCTGTTGGCGAGCACGTAGTAGGTGGCGACCGCGGCTTCGACCAGTGGGACGCTGACCTCGACCAGCTCGGCGCCGCAGCGTGCGAGCGTCTCGAGCGCCTGCTCGAAGCCGCGTGCCGCGTCACTCTCCAGCGCCGAGGTGCCGACCTCGCGGATGGTGCCGATCTTCACTCCCTCGATGCCGTCCTCGATTCGTTCCAGGAAGTCACAGGCGGGCTCTTCGCTGCAGGTGGAGTCCCGCGGGTCGGGGCCGGCGATGGCGCCGAGCGCAAGGGCCGCGTCCCGCACGTTCCGGGCGAGCGGTCCGATCTGGTCCAGCGAGGAGGCGAAAGCGACGAGACCGTAGCGCGATACCCGGCCGTAGGTCGGCTTGACGCCGACCACGCCGCAGAAGGCGGCCGGTTGCCGGATCGAGCCGCCGGTGTCCGAGCCCAGGGCGAGGGGCACTTCGGCCGCCGCCACCGCCGCCGCCGAACCGCCGCTCGAACCACCGGGCGCCATGGCCGGGTTCCAGGGATTGCGCGTCGTGGCCAGGGCCGAGTTCTCGCACGACGAGCCCATGGCGAACTCGTCCATGTTCACCCGACCGACGGGCACGGCGTCGGCAGCCACCAGACGCTCGACGGCGCCGGCCGTGTAGGGCGCGCGGTAACCGGCCAGGATGCGCGAGCCGCAGTTCAGTTCGTGCCCCGCCAGGGACATGTTGTCCTTCAGGGCCGTCGGCACGCCGGCGAGCGGACCGAGCGGCAGCCCTTCGTCCCGCCGCCGGTCGATGTCGGCGGCCCGCTCGGCCGCTTCATCCCGCCAGAGTTCGAGAAAGGCGCCAACGGAGGCGTCGACCTCGTCGATGCGGGCGAACGCCGCTTCGACGGCGTCGACGGCATTCCGTTCACCCGAACGGATCGCGGCTGCCAGCCCCTCCGCGGTCATCGCTTGCATCACTCTTCGCCGCCCGGCGTCGCCTTGACTTGCGGTACGAGCAGAAAGCGGTCGAGGGACGCGGGCGCGTTGTCCAGGAACTGGTCGAGAAGCGCGCCGTCTGCCGCACTTGCGGGCCGGGGCAGGTCGCTGTCCGCCGTGTCAGTGGCCGCGTGGGTGTCATCCTGGGAGGCCGTGCCGCCATCGAACTCCCGGAGCTGATCGATGTAGTCGACGATCTCGGAGAGCTGACTCGCGAACGTCGTTTCTTCGCGGGCCGAGATCCGCAGTCTGGCCAGTTCGGCGATCCGCCGAACCTCTTCGACGCCTAGAGACACTTCGCTATAAGTGTAGCAGCTACAGCTACTTGGAGGCCGCTCCGCTCCGCCACTGGGTGCGCGGGTCTTCTGACCCGCTGCCGCCGTAGGCGTGTGACCACGGGTCTTCTGACCCGTGGAAGACAAGGCGCCGGCCGCCAGGCCGGCCCCGCTTCGGCAGCCTTAGGCCGGCTCGACGCTGGTGGCGGGAACCGCTTCGATCGTGCGCAGGGTGAAGGTCTCGCCGTCCAGCTCCACCCGCGCTCCCGGCTCCGATCCGAGCAGACGGCCGGCGAGGTCCGACTCGTACGAGATGATGCCCCGTTCCGGCGCGCTCTCCCAGGGGCCGAGGATGGCCAGGGTGCGCTGTTCGCCGCTGTCCGATTCGAGTGTTGCCTGGTTGCCGATGCGCAGGCGGTCACAGGCCGCGCCCGCGATGTCGATCGGCGTCGAGCGTTGCAGGTCCTGCTGCAGTTGGGTCGCCAGGGCGGTGAGGTACTCGTGGCGCTGCCGCGCGGACTTGTACTCGAAGTTCTCGCGCAGGTCGCCCATGGCGCGCGCCTCCTCGATCGCCTTGCGATTGGCCGGAATCTCCTCCTCGACAAGTTCCCGCAGCTTCTCGCGCTGCGCTTCGATCGACGCCGGCAGCGCGTAGAGATCGTCGCTTTCGGCTTCCTGGTCGGCCTGAAGGTCGGGGAACTTCAGGTGGAGAGCTGCCAGCAGCGGTTCCCGGCGGTAGTCCTCGAGCGCTGCATGACGGATCGCGACCTCCGCCTGGCGGGCCTCGTCGAGGGTCAGTTCCGGAAGGAGCCTGGGCGCCGTGCCGCCGGAGTCGAACAGGGCCTTGATTCGGGCCCGGAAAGGTGCGAAGGCCTCGTGCCGCAGTGCCTGGATCAGCAAATTCAGGAGGCGGCTCTGGCGACCTTGCCGCAGCGCCGGCTCGGAAGCGGCCCGTTCGACCAGCCAGGTAAAGGCCGCGGGGGTGCGGTGAGGCTGGACCTGCGCACGGGCGGCGCAGCGGCTCAGCGTTTCCGCCTCCAGCACCGCGGCGATCGCGTCGATCGCTTTCGTGTCGGATTCCAGGAGGAAGCGTCGTTCGAGCACGTCGAGCCAGTCGTCCCTGCAGGCCGGGAGCAACGCGTAGCCCTGTTCACGGGCGGCGCGCTGCTCGACGGAAGCGAAGAACTCGAGTGGGTCCGGCAGGTTCCTCAGCAGGTCCTCGGCCGGCCAGGAGGGCTCGGCGCCGAAGCGCTCCAGGGCGTAGCGGAGTTCGAAGGCAAGCGCTGGCTGAGCGTCCTTGAGTGCGCGGCTCAGGCGATCGAGCGCTTCCGCCATCCGCCCGCGGAGTTCCTGCGACTGGTTGGCCGCCCGCCGGAGGAGCCCGACCTTCTGGCGGTTTGGCGCGGCCTGAAACTCGCGCCACAGCGACTCCTCCGCGTCCGTTGCCTCGAGCCACTGGTAGGTCTGGCGCGGGCCGCCGGAGGACAGCACCTGCGGCTGTTTCCGTGCGCTGGTCCACCAGCTCGACCACCGGCGCTCGGGGATGATGCCGACGACGATCACCTTGACTTCGGCGCCGGTCAGCGGCCGGTCGTAGCTCTTGAGCGTTCGTTCGAGCAGCTCGGTGGGCTTGAGTCCTTCGAGCTGCTCCGGTTCCTCCAGCTTCTGGCGGAGCACGTGTCCTTCGGGCAGCAGTCTGAGCATCTTGCCGGCTGCCCGAAATCCGACCGACACTCCCTTCACCTTCTCCAGGTCCACCTTGAAGACGTGGAGCGGCATGTTGACGTCGGCAATTCGGCCGACGCCGCGGCCCTCCATTTCCACGATGTCGCCAGGCCGAAACGCCAGCAGGTTGCGGAGCCGGTCCACCTTGTCCCAGAGCTTGTCCGCGTGCTGCCGTCCCTGGTCGAGATGGAGATCCTGGAGCAGGTCGGTCAGGTCGGATTCGCGGTCGCGGTAGAGCTCGTGCAGGGTGTCGAGAACGGTGTCGTAGACCTGTCCGCTGCGCACGAAGTAGTGTGCGGCGCCGCGGACGAGATCCAGGCGCGCGGCCCACATGCCGCGTTCGCGCAGTTGGTCGTCGAGGAGCTCGAGGAGCGTGCCCACACGATCCTCTTCACCCAGCCGGACGAGGCCCTTGGTGATGGCGAGGAACTGCTCGACGTCGAGATCGCCTTCGATCGCGGCCAGCCAGTCCGCTTCTACTGCGTCGATGTCACCGCGCGCCAGGCTGTCTTGAGTGCTTTGCGGGATCCTCATGCGGTAGCTGGCGCGGCCTGGGCGTCCGTGGAGCGCGCCCGCGGCAACGGTGCGTCAACAGGGCCGATGATGGTATCAGCCGCGGCAGGTGTGGAGAGGTCCGCGGCCAGTGAGTTCTTCACGGAGTACAATGACGCGGAGGGTATGCCACGCTGGGCAGAGGCGGCGAAATGAGCGAGCAGAAGCCGGCGCCTGAGGATCGTCAGGCGTCCGAGCAGGACCAGGCGCCCGAGGCCAGGGTCGAACGGGAGTCATTCGGATCCTGGCTCCGCAGCCAGCGCGAGGTTCGGCGCGTCGATCTGGAGACGATCGCGCAGTCCAGCAAGATCAACATCCGCTACCTGGAGTTGCTGGAGGAGGACCGTTTCGACCTCCTTCCCGCCTCCATCTTCGTCCGGGGTTTCCTGCGCGAGTACGCCCGCATCGTCGGCCTCGATGCGGACGAGGTCCTCAACTTCTATCTTGTCGCTTCCGCGGGCGGCGAGTATGAGCGGTCCACGGAAACGGCCGGAAGCCCTGCGTCGACCTGGCTGGTCGGGCGAACGGTGGCGATCCTCGTCGGTCTTGCGGTGGTCGCGGCCGCCATCGTCTGGCTTACCGCCCTGGACCGGGATCCCGGTGAGGATGTGGAGACGATGGCGCCCCCGCTGACCGAGACGGCGCCGGAACTGCCGCCGGCCGAGCCGCTGCCGGAGCGTGCCTTGCGGGTCACGATGGAGTTCCAGGGGACGAGTTGGGTCGACGTCTATGTTGACGGCGATCGAACGGTCAGCGAGCTGCGGGTGCAGGGGGAGTCGCTCACCGTCGCGGCCGACGAGGAGGTGCGGCTCACCCTGAGCAGCGTGGATGTGACGGCGATCGAAGTGAACGACGAGCCCTTCGAGCACGGAGCGAGCGACGACGAGGAGATCGTGATCTCCGTCCCGGAGCAGGACCCCACCGGCTAGTTTTCCGGTCGGTGCCGGACGCTGGACTTCCGGGCTGGGGAGCCGTATTCTGCGGCGTGCCATTCGCGCGCCCGATGACGGACGCTCGAACTGGTTCGCTACGGCGCGGAGCGCGCCATGCGGATCTGGTGCGACGGGGCGTAGCTCAGCCTGGTAGAGCGCACGGTTCGGGACCGTGAGGCCGGAGGTTCAAATCCTCTCGCCCCGACCATCCTGCCGCTTGCCGTCAAGTAGACTGTTGACGATGAACGCTCCGAAGCTGGCAGGTTCGGCGCGGCTGATCCTCGCCCTCACCCTGATCCTTCTCCCGCTGGCGCTGCTCGCGGCGGGACCGGCGCAGGACGAAGAGGGCGAAGGCGTTGCCGCGGAACCGGAAGCCGGGGCGGAGTCGGAGGCGGCGGCGCCGGCCGACGGGGAGGCGGCCAGCGCGCCCGACCTCGACGCGGAGGCCGGACCGGAGGTCATCGTCGCCAGGATCGACTCGGCGATCCAGGTCGTTGTGGCTGAATTCATGGAGCAGGTGACGACCGAGGCGGATCTGGCCCGCGCCGAGGCGCTCATCGTGGAGTTGTCGACCCCGGGCGGGGAAATGCAGGCGATGCGCGCGGTGTTCACCGCGTTTCTGGAAGCCGACACCCCGGTCATCGTGTACGTCTCCCCGAGCGGCGCCCAGGCGGCCTCGGCCGGCTTCTTCATCCTGCTCGGCGCGGACGTTGCGGCGATGGCGCCCGGCACGAACACGGGCGCCGCCCACCCCGTGGCGGGAGGCGGCCAGGACATTCCCGGCGCGATGGGCGACAAGGTCACCCAGGACGCGGCGGCGACCGCCCGTTCGCTGGCGGCCCGCCGCGGCCGCGATCAGAAGCTGGCCGAAGAGGCGGTGACGGAGAGCAGGTCGTTCTCCGCCGAGGAGGCGCTCGAAGCGGGCCTCGTCGACCTCGTCGCCCCCAGCCTGCAGTCGCTGCTGGTCGAGCTCGACGGCCGCGTGGTCGAGAAGCGCGGGCTGGAGAGGACGCTCAGGACCCGCGACGCCTCGGTCCGCCGTGTCGAGATGTCCGCCTTCCAGCGGATCCGTTCGACGATCGCGCACCCGAACATCGCGATCCTGCTGATGTCCCTGGGCTCGATCGGTCTGATCTTCGAGATCACCCACCCGGGTGCGATCTTCCCCGGTGTCGTCGGCGCCATCTGCCTGATCCTGGGACTCTGGGCGATGTCCGTGCTGCCGATCAACTATGCCGGACTGGCTCTGCTCCTGCTGGCCGGCGTCCTATGGGTGCTGGAGATCAAGATTCCGAGCTTCGGCATGCTGACGCTTGCCGGCGCGATCTCGTTCTGTCTCGGGGCCATGATGCTGTTCCGGGACGCCGATCCCGCGCTGCAGGCGAGTCTGCGCCTGGTCGTGGCGATCGGCATCACGATCGGGCTCCTCGCGCTGGCTCTGGGCCGCCTGGCGCTCAAGGCTCAGTTCAGGCGGGTGGCGACCGGCAGCGAGGGACTGCTCGACGAACTCGGGATGGTCAGCAGCGGCATCGCCGTCGGGGCGCCGGGCAAGGTCCGGTTGCACGGCGAGATCTGGAACGCGGAGGCGGATGTCGCCGTGGCCGAGGGCGACCGCGTCCGGGTCGTCCAGGTGGACGGGATGACCCTGCACGTGGAACCGGTTCGGGACTCGTGAATCACTCTCCAGAAAGGACCTGAATCCGTATGACCACCCTTCCGTTCATTGGCTTCCTCGTCGTCGCGGCCCTCTTCCTGCTCACCAGGTGGATCAACGTCCTGGCCGAGTACGAGCGTGCCGTCGTGTTCCGGCTGGGCCGGATTCTGGAAAAGCCGAAGGGCCCCGGCCTGGTGCTGGTGCTGTGGCCGATCGACCGCATGGTCAAGGTCTCGCTGCGCACCGTGGTGCTGGACGTGCCGCCTCAGGACATCATCACCAAGGACAACGTCTCCGTGAAGGTGAACGCGGTCGTCTACTTCCGCGTGCTGGAACCGACCAAGGCGATCGTGGAAGTCGAGAACTTCCTGTTCGCGACCAGTCAGTTGGCGCAGACGACGCTGCGGTCGATCCTCGGCCAGACGGAACTGGACCAGTTGCTCAGCGAGCGGGAGACACTGAACGACCAGCTCCAGACGGTGATCGACCAGCAGACCGACCCCTGGGGCATCAAGGTCTCCATGGTCGAAGTCAAGCACGTCGACCTGCCTCAGGAGATGCAGCGCGCGATGGCCAAGCAGGCCGAGGCGGAGCGCGAGAAGCGCGCCAAGGTGATTCACGCCAGCGGCGAGCTCCAGGCCTCCGAGTCTCTCGCCCAGGCGGCCAACGCGATCAGCGCGAATCCGGTCACGCTCCAGTTGCGTTACCTGCAGACGCTCGCGGACATCGCCACGGAACGGAACTCGACCATTCTCTTCCCGTTGCCGCTTGAGCTGTTGAGGGCCTTCGGGAGCTTCCTGAGCCCACCGCCGCAAGAACCCGAAGAGTGAGCCGCCAAGCCTACGAAGCGTATGAGGTCACCCTCAGCAACACCCAGATTGCCGCGTTCGTAGCACTTCTGGTCCTGGCGGTAGTGGGCGCCTTCGCGGCGGGAGTCTGGTGGGGTCAGTCGAAAGCCACGGACCTCGCCGGAGTTCAGGAAGAGGAGGCGCCCGCCTCCGAGCTGGCCCTGTCCGCGGTTGAACCGCCTGCCGCCGCGACGGAACCGGAGCCCGCCGAGGTCGTCCGTTTCTTCGGCGGCACCGGCGATGAAGAGGCCGGCGCCGGCGGTGCCGCTGCGGCGGCCGACGCGCCGAGCCAGGCCGTGGGCGCCGCCCTGGTGGTCCAGGTGTTCTCGAGTGCCGATGCCGAGCAGGCGGCTTCGGTCGAGCAGAAGCTGCGGGCCGACGGCCACCGCGCCTTCCTCTCGCCGCAGACGCTGGACGGTCAGGTGATGCAGCGGGTACGGGTTGGGCCGTTCGAGGACCAGGCCGCCGCCGGGGCCGCCGCGGAGCAGCTCGCGAAACAGTACGGACTCGAGACCTGGATCACGCCGAACAACTGAACGCCCGCCCGGTCGGCCCGCGGGGAGCTCCGCGGAACGGGCGGCGGCGGTCGCCGTTTCGGTCGCTCTGGTTTCAACTCGCCCTGAGCGCGGGCGGTGGGGTCTGGTGGGCGTACTGCTTCGATCAGCGGCCTGGGGTGCTGTTGCCGCTCGCCGCGGCGGTACCCGTGTTCGCCATCGCCGCCGTACCGGGCGGGTCATTGCGCCGCCTGTTGCTGGGGTGGTTGCATGGCCTGGTGGCGTGGGTTGTCGCCGTGCCGTGGATCGCCAGCACGCTGGAGATCTACGGTGGTCTGCCCGGCTTCGCGTCGGTGCTGCTCCTGGGTCTGCTGGCGCTCTACCTGGGGCTCTACCACGGCCTGTTCTGCTGGCTCGCGGGCAGGCTGCTCGCTCGTGGCGATGCGCTGTCCCTCCTGCTCGCGCCGGCGGTCTGGGTCGCCCTGGAGTGGGTTCGCGGGCTCGGCCCCTCGGGGTTCCCGTGGAACCTGCTCGCGTACGCCTGGGTGGACGTCCCCGGGGCTCTCGACGCGACCCGGTGGATCGGGAGTTGGGGCCTCTCGTTCCTGGTCGCCGCCACCGCTCTCGCCCTGTTTCTCCTCGTTGACCGGGAGAGGCGCCGCGGGGCGGCAGCGGCTCTGGTCGCGGTCGCGGCCCTCCTCTCGATCGCGCGCTGGACCAACCTGGATGGGCCGCCCGGGGACGAACGCCGCTTGGACGTGGCGGTGGTGCAGCCCAACATCCACATGGCGACCGCGGCAATGGTCGACGGAGGACCGGACGACCACTTCGCCGACCTCGCCTCCAACCAGGAGCGGCTCTTCGCGCTCAGCCGCGAGGCCTGCGAACCCGGGCGGCTCGTCGTCTGGCCGGAGAGCGCCGGCTGGCCGTACCAGGTGGAACGGGACGGCGTCTTCGCCGGCGATCTCGAGGAAGTCGTCGCTGGTGGCTGCTCCCTGCTGCTCAACAGCGCGCGCTGGGACCGGTCGGCTCCGGAGGAGCGGGCGTTCAACGCGGCCTATCTGTTGACGCCCGGTTCGGGCCGCGCCCGGCGCCAGACCTACGACAAGATGCACCTCGTTCCCTTCGGCGAGTACGTGCCGTTCGGCCGCCATTTGCCCGCGGTACGCCAGTTGGCGCGTCAGGCCGGGGGTTTCTCTCCCGGCGACGAGGTTCGCCTCCTCGACGCGGACGGCGCCGTGCTGGGAGTGTCGATCTGCTTCGAGATCGTCTTCCCGGAGCAGGTCGCGGCCCGCGTGCGGCGCGGAGCGAACCTCCTCGTCACGATCACGAACGACTCCTGGTACGGCCGAACATGGGCGCCCTACCAGCACCTGCGACCCGCCCGTTTCCGCGCGGCCGAGAACGGACGGCCGCTGGTCCGGGCAGCAATCACCGGCATCTCGGCCGTGATCGACCGGCGGGGCCGGGTGCTGGCCGACTCACCGATCGACGAGGCGATGGTCATGAGGGCGAAGGTCGTTCCGCTTGGCGGCATGACTCCCTTCGCCCGCGCGCCGCTGCTCGTGCCTCTGCTTTGCGTGGCGCTCGCAGGCTTTGCCATACTGCGCCGATGATTGCCGCTGACGCGAACCGCTCGCTCTCCGATCTGAAGAACCGTCTGGACGGCCTTCGGAGGTATCTTTGACCCGGCGGAGCTGGAGGAGCAGCTAGCCGCACTCGATCACGAGATGCAGCAGCCGGGCTTCTGGGACGAGCCGAGGAAGAGCGCTCCGCTGCTGCGCCGCCGCCGCGCTCTCGAACGGCGGCGGAAGACCCTGGAACGGCTGAACGCGGACCGGGACGAGATCGAGGCCTGGCTCGAACTGCTGGCTGAGGATGCCCTGGGCGCCGAGGATGATGCCGAGCTCGGTTCCTTCATCGACCGGGTTGGGCGCGAGTCGACGGAGCTCGACCTGGAACTCAAGCTCTCGGGGGAAGACGACGACCGCAGCGCCCTGCTTGCGATCCATCCGGGAGAGGGAGGGACGGATTCCCAGGACTGGGCCGAGATCCTCCTGCGGATGTACCTCCGATGGGCCGAGCAGAGCGGCTTCGACGTCAAGCTGCTGGAGCGGCTGGACGGCGAAGAAGCGGGGCTCAAGAGCGCGACCGTGGCGGTTCGGGGCGAGTACGCCTTCGGCCGTTTGCGCGGCGAAAGCGGTGTCCATCGGCTGGTGCGCATCTCGCCCTTCGACGCGGCGAAGCGGCGCCACACGTCGTTCGCTTCCGTCTACGCGTATCCCGAGGTCGAGGACGACATCGACATCGAGGTCGAGGACAAGGACATCCGGATCGACACCTTCCGGTCGTCCGGCGCCGGCGGTCAGCACGTGAACGTGACGGACTCCGCGGTGCGGATCACGCACATGCCAACCGGCATCGTGGTCAGTTGCCAGAACGAGCGCAGCCAGATCAAGAACCGCTCGATGGCGATGAAGATCCTGAAGGCGAGGCTCTACGACCGGGAAGTGCAGAAGCGCCGCGAGGAACAGGCGGAACGCGAGGGCCAGAAGATGGAGATCGGCTTCGGTTCCCAGATCCGCAGCTATGTGCTGCATCCGTACCGTATGGTCAAGGACCACCGGACCAGGCTCGAGGTGTCGGCGGTCGAGAAGGTGCTCGACGGCGAGCTCGATCCGTTCATCGACGCCTGGTTGGGCCAGCAGCTCGAAACTCCCGATGCCGGCCAGTCCTAGCAGCGCCCCCGCGGTCGACTTCGTGTCGCCGCTGCCTCCGGTCAGGTCGGGGATCGCGGATTACAGCGTCGACCTGCTCGACGAGCTCGCACCGCTCTGCGACCTGCGCCTGGTCCGCCTGCCTGGGCAGGAGATCGCGTCCCACGTGCTGGATCGATACCAGGTGGTCGACGCGGCGGCGCTCGACCCGGCCGGACGCCTGCCCTTCTACCAGATGGGCAACAACGTCTACCACGAGGGCGTCCGCCGGCTCGCCCTGGATTCCCCGGGGGTGGTTACCGTGCACGACCTGCGCCTGCACCACCTGCTGGTCGAGTCGACCCTGGCCTCCGGGGATCTCGACGCCTACGTCAGCGGCCTCGGCGAGGAGCACGGCTGGGAGGGCGCGGCCGCGGCGCTGTCGATCCGTTGGGGCGGCCACGGCCGGGCGCGGCTGTTCGAGATGCCGGCGCACCGCTCCCTGTTGCTCCGGCAGCGCGGTCTCCTGACCCATAGCGATTGGGGTCTCCGCTTCCTTGAGGAGGAGCTGGGCCAGGAGTCGGGGCGGGCCGGGGGCTGGCTGCCACCAATGCGCCGGGTGCCGATGCCGATGCCGGCGCCCGCTCTACCCGGGCCCGAGCAGGCGGCGGCCTGGCGGCGGCGAGCCGGCGTTCCTCGCTCGGCCGTCCTGATTGGCTCTTTCGGCTTCCAGACGCCGATCAAACGCACGGACGTGCTGCTGCGCGTTCTCGCCGAGCCGGGGATGGAGCAGGCGCATGCGCTGGTGGTGGGAGAGGTCGCGCCGGAACTCGATCTCGACGCCCTGGCCCGGGACCTGGGGGTCCAGGATCGGGTCACGATGGCCGGCTTCCTCGACACGGCGGCGTTCCCGACGGCCATCGCCGCCTGCGATCTGTGCCTCAACCTGCGCTACCCGAGCGCGGGCGAAACCTCGGCCTCGCTGCTTCGCATCCTCGCGCTGGGCCGGGCCGCGGTGGTCTCCGACTACGCCCAGTTCGTTGAACTGCCGGACGACATCGTCATCAAGGCTCCGCTCAAGGACGATCCGGGCGCTGAGGCCGGCGCGCTCGCGTCCCTGCTGCGGGGTCTTCTCGGCACTCCGGACCGGCTCGCCGGGATGGGCGCCGCGGCACGGGCCTTCATCGAGCGCGAGCACCGGCCGGCGGCGGTGGCGCGGGCGGTCTTCGAGGCTCTGGACGAGTGGTCGCGCGCTCCGGCCGGGGAGCGGCCCCCGCCGCCGCCGCAGCAGCCGCCAGCACCCACCTCGTTGACCTGGGGCTGGTTGCCGGGGCGGATCGAGGTGGAGGGCTGCGACCCGCCCTGGCCGGATGGCGAGCGCCGGTCGATCGAGCTCGTCGTCGCGAACACGGGCTTCGCCACCTGGCTCTCGGGCCACAACCAGGACGGCGGCGTCGTGCTCGAGCCCCAGCTCTGGAGCGGTGGGCGGGATCTGTTCCGGGGCAGGCCGTGGATTCCGCTGCCGCGGGACCTGCCGCCGGGCGACTCGTGCCGGATCCCCCTCAAGCTCCGGCGACCGATCGGCCGGGCCCGCCTCCGGTTCGAGCCGCACCTCTTCGGCGGCGGTTCGATGACGCTCTGCGGCGCAACCGCTTTCGACCGCGCACTGTGATCCACGGCACGGTCGGGCGGCGGTGGTCCTGGCTTCTGCTCGCCGGACTGCTGCTCGCCCTGTTCACGTCCACGATGCGGTCGGATGCCGTCGGCGCCGGGGAGCGGGAAACCACCTTCCGCATGGGTGCGCTGAGTCTGGCCTGGGATGGCGACCTCACCTACGGCCGCGAGGACTACGACCGCTACGTCCGGCTCTTCGGGGGAGAGCCTGAGGCCGTCGCCCTGGAAAGCAGTACCGGCGGCGCCCGGATCGGTTTCGCGCGGCCGCCTGCCTACGCCGTGCTGGCGGCGCCGTTCGTCCGCATCTCTCCCCGGTGGGGGCCGGCGCTGCTGAACTGGCTGCTGCTGGCGGTTGCGGCGGCCGGCTCGGCCCTGGTGCTCGAGCGTCGAATCGGTCCCTGGGCGCCGGCCTGGATCGGCGTGTTCGTCGCTGGCACGACGGCCTTCACCCTGTTGCCGCTGCCATCGCCGGGGACCTTCCGCCTCGCCGCATCGGCTCTGGCATGGGCGCTCGTCGTTCACGTGATGCCGATGGGCGGGCCTTCCGAGCGGCGAAACGCAGCAGGGAGTCCCGGTGGCGCAGGAAGCGGCAGCGAAGGTGAGGGCCGTGCTCTGGGTGCGCGGGCCTTCTGGCCCGCATCCGCGGCGCTCCGGTGGTCCCTCGTCGGGTTCCTGCTCACGCTCGCCACGGTCGCCTCCGTCGACGGTCTGAGCCTGTTGCCGGCCCTGATCGCGGCCGCCTGGCTGGCCCTTGCGCAACCGCGGCGGGGAGCCGCCTTCCTCGCCCTCGCGGTGACGGCGGCGCTGACCGCCGGCGCATCGTTCGGGACATCGGCGCTCGCCCGCGGCGGCTTCGGACCGGTGGAGCGGGCGGTGTTCAGTCCTTCGACCGGCTTTCCGGCGGTCGACTTCGAGGCGGAGGAGTGGCGTCTCGACCCGCTACCGGCCGGTGGCGTCGAGCGAACCCGGTCCGGTCCCGAGTTCCGGGCCGGCGGCGCGGGTTCGGAGACTCTGCTGCACGGGGTCGCCGGCCGGACCGTCGGGATCGTCCCCTACGGTGTACCCCTCGTAGCGGCGGCGTTCTGGGGTTTGCTCGCCCCTGGCTGGCGGCGGGCGCTCCTCCTTGGCGGGCTCGCCTCGGTTGCCGCGCGCGTCGTTCTCTTCCCGTTCGACCTCGGCGATGAGTCCGTACTGACGGGCCCCGGCGGTGTCGGCGCCGTTCTTCCGATGTTCTGGTTCCTCGCCGGCCGGCTGCGGCTGGCGAAGATCGCCGCGATCGCCGTTTCTTCGGCTCTCTTCCTGTACCCGCTCTGGCTGGGGCCCGCCGCGGCGTTCGGGCCGTCGCCGGCGGCCGAGGGTGCGCTGCACCGTTTCCTGCCGGTGGAGACCGGCCAGCGTCCGCGGGCCGGAGAACCGGCGGACCTGTTCGCCGGTGGCGTCTGGCTGCGGCCTGTTGCGGGCAGGATCACTCCGTTCGGTGAGGCGGGGCTCCTGGTCGAAGGCGGGTCGGCGGAGTTTCTCGTCGCGTGGGAACCGGCCGCGCCCGCCAGCCGGGAAACGGACGGCGAGGTGGGCCGGCCGCGGCTCCGGATTCTCCTGGAGCGCGAGGACACGACCCTGGAGGTCGTGGGCGGGGAAGTCGAGGAGAGGAGGTTTCTTCCATCGGGTCGAACGTCGGTGCGCCTGCTCCTGGACGCACCCGTGGCGCGCCACCGGATGTGGTGGTCGAACGGGTCCGTCGACCTGTTTCGACTGGGTCTGACTCTGGACGGAGGCGACGATCCGGCGTCGACGCACGTGCTGGGGATAGGGTCGGTTCCGTGAGTTGGATCCTCCAGATTCAACGCCGGCTCGAGGGGTCGAAGCGGCTGCCCGCGGCGCCGGGCGGCGAAGGCACCAGCGTCGCGGTCGTCGTGCCTCTGTACGTCGAGTCGGCCGAACTCTGGACGGTGCTGCGGGAAGAGCCGAACGAGTCGCCTCCGCTCAGTTTCCCGGCCGCCGCCTTCGAGGGCGACGACCCCTGGCCGACCGTGGCGCGCCTCGGCAGCGTCGGTCTCGGCGTCGACCCGTCGCGGATTCTCCGGCTCGGCGAGCTGGACGAGATCGGCGGCAGAGGCGGCTTCAGGATGCGGGCATGCGTGGTCGCGGTTCCGTCTCCCGAGGACGACGGCAGCAACACGGAGGCGCCGGGCGTGCGGCTCCCGCTTTCCGTGCTGCGGCACCCCCGGCTGGTCGAGGAGCGGACGTTCGAGATCGAGGGGCAGCAGGTGCCGCTCGCCGTCTACCACCTCGGACGGCACCGCTTGTGGGGGCCGGCCCTCGATGTGCTGCTTCAGCTCCTGGAGCTGCTGGAGCGCCCGGAAGCGGTGCGGGAGGCGCCGGCCGCCAGCTTGAACTGACTCACACGTAGCGTTCCGCGGCGCAAGCTCCTAGAATGCGCCCGATCCGACCCGCCGGGTCTCTGAACCAGGGGAGAACATGGCCGACATCGCGCGCATCGAAGAGCTACTGGGAAGTGAGGCGGAGAGCCTCCTCGGACACGTCTGCACGGGAATCCCGAAGGACCACCTGACCGTGCCGGGGCCCGACATCGTCGACCGGGCGTTCGGGCCATCCGACCGGAACAACCGCACCCTGGCGAGCCTGGAACGTCTGCTCGACCATGGCCGTCTCGGCGGCAGCGGCTACGTGTCGATCCTGCCCGTGGACCAGGGGATCGAGCACTCGGGTGCCGCTTCGTTCGCTCCGAACCCGATCTACTTCGATCCCGAGAACATCATCCGGCTGGCGATGGAGGGCGGCTGCAACGGCGTCGCCTCGACCCTGGGCGTGCTCGGCAGCATCGGCCGCCGCTACGCGCACCGGATCCCGTTCATCGTCAAGCTCAACCACAACGAGAGCCTGACTCACCCGCATACGTACCACCAGGTCCTCTTCTCGCAGGTGGAGCAGGCATGGGACTTGGGCGCCACCGCCGTCGGCGCGACGGTCTACTTCGGCGCCGACGTATGCCGCGAGGAGCTGGTCGAGATCGCCGAGTGTTTCCAGCAGGCCCACGAACTCGGCATGGCCTGCATCCTCTGGTGCTATCTCCGCAACAGCGCCTTCGTCGTCGACGGCGTCGACTACCACGACTCGGCGGATCTCACCGGGCAGGCGAACCACCTCGGCGTCACGATCGAGGCGGACATCGTCAAGCAGAAGCAGGCGACGAAGAACGGCGGCTACCCGGCGGTCGGCTTCGGCAAGACCCATGACCTCGTCTACAGCGACCTGGTGCCCGACCACCCCGTCGACCTCGTGCGCTGGCAGGTCGCGAACTGCTACATGGGCCGGGTCGGGCTGATCAACTCCGGCGGTTCGTCAGGCGGCGCCGGCGACCTGGCGGCCGCGGTCCGGACCGCGGTCATCAACCGCCGCGCCGGCGGCCAGGGATTGATCTCCGGCCGCAAGGCGTTCCAGCGGCCGATGGCGGAGGGCGTGGAACTCCTGAACCACATCCAGGACGTCTACCTCTGCGAGGACGTCACGATCGCGTAGGCGATCCCTCCAGCAGGTCCGCGATCTCCGCGTGGCGCGCCTCGGCGTCCCTTTCGCCGACTTCAATCAGAGCCCGGATGTAGTCGGGCTGGAACATCAGGAGGCTGAGGAGGTCCGGGCTCTTCGTGTCGCGGGTGCCGAGACCGCGGGTCATGAAGCGGAACGCCTTGGGCAGCCGGGGCTCGAAGCGGCCGGCGAGCTGCCCCAGGTCCTCGGAGGGCCGCAGCAGCACGAGGTCGACGAGGCGGAGCGAACCCCGCTCCGACTCCGGCATCCGGGCCAGCAGGCCGTTCACGAGTTCCATCCGGTTCGCGTCCTGGTCGAGCTGGTCCAGGAACACCGCGTTGAGGAGCACGCCCGCGAACTGGGCCGGCGGCGGGTAGGCGGCGGCAGCGGCCCTGGGCGC
The DNA here is from genome assembly GCA_965220845.1 of Candidatus Multivorans sp. Taxonomy (GTDB): domain Bacteria; phylum Acidobacteriota; class Thermoanaerobaculia; order Multivoradales; family Multivoraceae; genus Multivorans. The sequence continues at coordinate 779,271 of CBDCRA010000004.1, read as the reverse complement.
CAGGGGCTCGTGCCGCGTGGACACCGCGATCAGGCGGTCACAGCCCAGGTGCAGGGCCGGCGACAGCGGTGAGGTCAGACGGACGCCGCCATCTCCGTGCCAGGCACCGCCGATCCGCACCGCCGGGAAGATCAGCGGCAGCGAGGCGGAGGCGAGGACGTGGTCGAGCGTAAGCAGGGCTCGCTCCGAGCGGCGCTTCGGCCGTTCCCAGGTCTCGATGTCGCGGCCCTGAACCCAGGTAACCGTCTGCCCCGTCGACCACTCGACGGTGGTCACGGCGACCGCGTCCAGGCGGCGGCGGTCCAGGTTCTTCGCGATGCCCGGCAGAACGCGGCCATTGCCTGAGTCGGCGCCGAGCACCTCGCCAAGGTGCCCGCCCAGCGGCGACGTGTCCACCAGACCGCGAACCTGCGGCCGGTAGCGCAGACCGCCCGAAGCCAGGTTCAGCAGCCAGCGGACGACCATGCCGCCCAGCGACCAGCCGTCGTCCCGGAACACGTGATCGGGCGTCAGCTCGAGCCAGATCCGGCTCAGTTCTTCCGTCGCCTCGGCTGCGCTGCCCTGATGGGAGGCGAGGAAGGAAGCGTTGATCGCGCCGGCCGAAACGCCGGTCAGCACGTCGAAGTGGAACTCCGGCAGCCGCTTCGCCAGGTGCCGGACCAGCCCGACCTGGTAGGCCGCCCGCGCGCCGCCGCCGGTGAGAACGAGTCCGATTCGGCATCCGCGGTCGCAGGCGCCGGCCTCGGTGGGCCGGCGTTCAAGTGGCTGTTCCGTCGATATCGGCACTTGCTGTTCCCCGTGCGCTTCCAGGCCGTGGCGGTCAGATCAGTTCGACGCGGCCTTCGAGCCCCGGAGCACCGGCTAGCCTCCGATCCGCCGTCAACAGGCTGGTCGAGAGGGCTTCGGCCAGCGCGACATAGACCGCGTCATACGCCGAGACGTTGTGCCGGAGTTCCCATACGCGGTCGAGGAACAGGTGATGACCGTATCGCTCTGCCGGAAGATCACGCCAGTCGCGCAGGGCCTGCAGACCCCGGTCGGCCCCGAAGGCGCCCCGAAGGACGTAGCTCCTCAGGGTCTGGGCGATCTCCGTATCCGCCAGATGCGGGACGTGAATCTCGACGGACTCCCGTCGCAGCCTTTCGCTCAGGCGACGGCCCCGGGCGGTGTCCAGTAGCAGTTCGACGGCCGCGGAGGCGTCGATCACCACTCCCGAGATTCCCTGGCCTCTCGCAGTACCTCGGCAGGCGATTCGTCCAGCGTCACCGGCGGTGAACTGCGAATCCTGCCCAGCACTTCCCGGCGGCTCGGCCGGCGCACGATCCGCTCGATCTCGCGCAGCACGAAGTGGGACATGGACACCCCTTCCAGCGCCGCGCGGCTCTTCAGAAGGCGGTGGGTTTCCTCGGGGACGTTCCGGATCTGGAGCATCTTGGACATGTCCGGGATCCTAGTTTCATGTGAGAAACATGGCAACCCGCGAAGGCGTAGTCTTGTGGACATGGCCGATACGGGGGAGGTTGCCGCGCCGCGTGCGGAGTCGCCGATTCGCGCGGCCTGGCTGGGCCGGGTCGGCTACGAGCGTGCTGTCGAACTGCAGGAGGACGCCAGGCAGAGGATTCTGGACCGCGAGCCGGACGCGATGGACACCCTGCTTCTGCTCGAGCATCCGCCGACCTACACGGTCGGCCGGAACTGTGGTCGGAGCGACGTCCTGGCGGAACCCGACTGGTTGCGGCAGCGTGGAATCACCGTCGCCGAATGCGATCGCGGCGGCCGCGCGACGTACCACGGACCGGGCCAGCTCGTGGGCTATCCGGTCATCGACCTCCGCCCGGACCGGCGCAACGTGCGCGCCTATGTCCGCGATCTGCAGGAAGTGCTTGTGCGAACCCTGGCGACATTCGGCGTAGAGGCGGCCGGCGGCGAGGAGCGGGAACGGATCGGCGTCTGGGTCGGTCGCCGGAAGATCGCCTCGATCGGCATCCACCTCCGGCGCTGGGTGACCACCCACGGTTTCGCCCTCAACGTCACGACCGACCTGGACGACTTCAGCGGCATCCTCTCCTGCGGCTTCGACGCCGGCGTGATGACCTCGATAGAGGAGATCACCGGCAACCGCTACGGACTGGACGAGGTGGCTGCGGTTTGCGCGGAGGCCTTCGCGGAAGTCTTCGAACGCCGGCTGGTCACGGTGGAGCCGGATTCGTTTCGGTCGCCGGCGGCCGGGCCGGCACCGGGCGAGTCGCGAGGAGGTTTCGAGGCTAGGATCCACGGTGACACGCGGCCGCGGGAGGGGCGGCCGCTCGAGTCGTAGACCCACATGGACGAACTCGTCGCCATCGGCGTTCCGCCCGGTTCGGCCGGCGCGCCTCGCCTGCCCCGGCCGGACTGGCTGCGCATCCGCCTGAGCACGCCGGAGCCCTACCAGCGTGTCCGCCGGCTGATGGAAGGGCTGAAGCTGAACACGGTGTGCGAGGAGGCGCGCTGTCCCAACATCTACGAGTGCTGGGGCGAGCACGGGACGGCCACGTTCATGATCCTGGGCGACACCTGCACGCGCCGCTGCGGGTTCTGCGCCGTCCACACCGGCCGGCCCGCGGCCGGCGTCGACGCGGACGAACCGGCGCGGGTGGCGGAAGCCGCGGCCGCCATGGGCCTGCGCCACGTGGTCGTCACGTCGGTCGACCGGGACGATCTTGCGGACGGCGGCGCCGGCCACTTCGCCGACACGATTCGCGCGATCCGCGAGCGGCTTGCGGGGGCCGCGGTCGAGGTCCTGACTCCGGACTTCCGGGGCGTCGACGACGCTCTGGACATCGTGCTCGCGGAGCGCCCCGAGGTGTTCTCGCACAACATGGAGACAGTTCCCCGGCTGTACCGGCAGGCGCGCCCCGGCAGCAGCTACGAACGGAGTCTGGCGCTGCTGGAGGAGTCGGCGGCCCGCCGCGACAGCGGCGGCTACGCGGGCAGGGTGAAGACGGGTCTGATGGTGGGCCTGGGCGAGACGACGGCCGAACTCGAAGCGACGATCCGGGACATCCGGTCGGCCGGAACCGGGATCCTCACCATCGGCCAGTATCTGCAGCCGACCCGCGATCACCTGCCGGTCGACCGCTACGTGCATCCGGACGAGTTCGCCCGCTTGCGGGGGTTCGCGCTCGGACTGGGCTTCCGCCACTGCGAGGCGGGCCCGCTCGTGCGCAGCAGCTACCACGCCCACGAGCACGTCGCCCGCTCCTGATGGAGGCCCCGTGACGGTCTTCTCACGGGTGGTCGGCTGGTCCCTGCCGCTGATGCCGCCGCCGCTGGTGCGCTGGGCGGCCGCGCCCTACGTGGCCGGCGACGAGCCGGCGGACGCCCTCGACTGCGCCGCCGCGCTCAACCGCCGCGGCCTTGCCGGGACCCTGGCGCTGCTGGGCGAGGAGATCGACAGCCCGGAACTTGCCGCCGAAGGAACGGGGCTCTATCTCGACCTGGTCGACGCTCTCGCCGACCGCGATCTCGACTGCAACGTGTCGGTCAAGCTCACGCTGCTCGGCCTGAAGGTCTCCCGCGCCCTCTGCCGCGACCACCTCTTCGATCTCGTCCGGCGGGCCGAGGCCCGCGGCAACTTCGTCCGGATCGACATGGAGGACCACACCTGCACGACGGCCACCCTGGACCTCTACCGGGAGGCCGTGGCCGCTTCGCGCACACGCGCCGCGGTCGGGGGACCGACCGGCTCGGCTGCCTCTGGCGACGCGGTCGGCGTCGTGCTCCAGGCCTACCTGCACCGTACGCTGGCCGACATCGCGGCGCTGCCGGAGCGCGCCAACGTGCGGCTGTGCAAGGGGATCTACGTCGAGCCGCCGAGCGTGGCGATCCAGGACTACGGCAAGGTACGGCGGAACTTCCTGGCCACCCTCGAGGCTCTGTTCGACCGCGGCGCCTACGTCGGCATCGCCACTCACGACGACTACCTGCTGCGGGAATCGGCGGCGATGATCGAGCGTCGCGGTCTGGGGAAGGGCGGTTACGAGTTCCAGATGCTGCTGGGGGTAACCGAGGCGCGTCGCGACCGGCTGGCGAGGGCCGGCCACCGGGTGCGCATCTACGTGCCCTACGGCCGGCAGTGGTACGCGTACTCGACACGGCGGCTGCGGGAGAACCCGAGCATCGCCGGCCACGTGGCGCGCGCGTTCTTCCTGCGACTGATGCGCGGGCAGACGGGCACTGACTGGGGCAAGTAGGGCAGAATCGGCGCCTTCCGCGGGCGCGCCAGCTCCGCGGTTCATCTCAGAGGGAGACGAGAGGGTGACGACGAGTATCGACAGGGACACTGCCGGGAGCGGCGAACCCCGCGTCGCCGTGATCGGCGCGGGTGAGATGGGACGGACTCTGATCAGCGGCTGGCTCGACGCCGGCGCCGTCGCCGCGGAGTCCATCTTCGCCACCACCGGGCACAGCGAGCGGATCGCGGCCGTGAGCGAGAGGTTCGGGATCGAGGGCGCGGTCGACAACCGCCGCGCAGCCGGGTTCGGCGACATCGTCCTGCTGGCGGTCAAGCCGCAGACGGCGGATCTGGTGCTTCAGGAGATCGGCGACCTGCTCCATCCGGGGCAGATCCTCGTCTCGATCCTCGCATCGGTCAGGACGTCCTACATCGAGGATCGCGTCCCCGCCGAGGTTCCGGTCGTGCGCGCGATGCCGAACACGCCGAGCCGGGTCGCCGCCGGCATGACCGCGCTGTCGCCGGGCCGGTTCGCGTCCGCCGAGCACGTGGCGCAGGCGGAGCGCCTGTTCCTGCCGCTCGGACGCACCGTGGTGGCCGACGAGAAACACATGGACGCGATCACGGGGCTGTCGGCTTCGGGGCCCGCGTTCCTCTACATCGTGATCGAGGCGCTGGCCGAAGGCGGCGTCAAGGCGGGGCTGCCGCGGAAGATGGCGATCGAGCTCGCGGCGCAGACGTGTCTCGGCGCCGGCAAGATGGTGATCGATACGGACCGGCACCCGGCCCTGCTCAAGGACGAGGTGACGACGCCGGCGGGCTGCACCGTGGACGGCATTCTGCGCCTGGAGGAGGGTGGCCTCCGCGTGACGCTGATCAAGGCGATCATCGAGGCGGCCGCGCGCGCCCGCGAGCTGGTGCCCGACGAGTAGGGCGGCCATGCTTCGCTCCCTGCACGTCCGGAACCTGGCCGTGATCGAACGGGCGGAGCTCGAGTTCGGCCCCGGGCTGAACGTGGTCACCGGCGAGACGGGAGCGGGGAAGTCCCTGGTCGTCGATTCGCTCTCGCTGCTCGCGGGGGGGCGCGCGAGTTCCGAGATGATCCGCACGGGCGCCGGCACGCTGGCGGTGAGCGGCGTGTTCGAACCCTCGGGCGCGGCATGGCGCGGCCGGCTCGAAGAGGCCGGCGTGCCGGCGGACGGCGACGAACTCCTGGTGCGGCGGGAGGTGACCCGGGAGGGACGCAACCGCGTGTTCGTCAACGACCATCCGGTCACCGCGAGGCTGCTCTCGACCGTCGCCCACGGTCTGATCCGCATCTTCGGCCAGCGGGACGAACTCGGCATGCTGTCGGCCGACCTCCAGCGGGCCTGGCTCGACCGCTCCGGCGGGGACGCGTTGACCGCACTGGTCGATTCATGCCGCGAGGCCTACGGTGCCTGGCGCGAGGCTGCGGACCGGCTCGAGCGCCTCTCCCTCGACGACCAGCTTCGCCAGGAACGGATCGACCTGCTGAAGTTCCAGACCTCGGAAATCGAGGCCGCGCGTCTGCTGCCCGGCGAGGACGAGGAGCTGCGGGCCGAGCGTGAGGTGCTCCGCCACGCCGAGGCGATCGCGGGCGCGCTCCACCGGGCGGTTGCCCTGCTCAGCGAGGACGAACTGGCGGCCGACGGTCGAGTCGCGCAGGCCGGAAACGCGCTCTCGGACATCTCGCGCTGGCAGCCGGAGGCGGAGTCCTGGGCCGAGACTCTGGCCGGGGTCGGCGCGACCGTGAACGACCTCGCGCAGGAGCTGCGGACCCGGGCGGCCGGCTGCGAGTCGGACCCGGCGCGCCTGAACCAGATCGAGGAGCGGCTGAGCGTGATCGAGCGTCTGACCCGCAAGCACGGCGGCAGCAGCTCGGACGTCCTGGAGCACGGCCGCCGTCTGGCGGAGGAGCTGTTCGAGTTGGAAACGGCGGATGTGCGCCGGGAGGAAGTGGAGAAGGAAGCCGCCGCGCGCCTCGCTGCATACGCCCGGCGGGCCGAGACTCTCTCGGCTGCACGGCGGGAACGGGCCGGCGCTCTTGAGCGTGAGGTCCTCGGCCACCTCCTGGACCTGGCGTTCGAACGGGCGGTGTTCGATGTCGAGGTCGCCCGGGAACATCGTGCCGGCAGCCCGCTCGAGCTCGATGGCGAGCGGATCGCCTTCGACGCCCAGGGCGTCGACCGGGTCAACTACCGGTTCAGCGCGAATCCGGGGGAGGATCCGCGGCCGCTGTCCCGGGTCGCTTCCGGCGGCGAGTTGGCGCGCCTGTTCCTGGCGCTTCAGACGGCGGTTCGGGGCGGCGGTCCGGCCGAGGGATCGACCCTCGTGTTCGACGAGGTGGACTCCGGCGTCGGCGGCGCCGAGGCGGCGATCGTCGGCCGCAAGCTCCAGCGACTCGCCGCCGGCGGCCAGATCCTGGCCGTGACCCACCTGCCCCAGGTGGCGTCCCGCGGCAACCTCCATCTCGAAGTGAAGAAGGATGTTCACGCCGGCCGCACCCGAGTCGACGTCCACCGCCTCGACCACGAACGCCGCATCGAAGAAGTCGCCCGCATGCTCGCCGGCGAAGAAGTCACGGACGCCTCCCGTTCGGCGGCGGCCGAGTTGCTCGCCGGCGCTTCGGCGGGCGAGTAGGCCGAGTCGACCGAGTCGGCTGCGTAGGCCGCCCGCATCGGATCCGGAGGGGGAGGGTCCCAGACGGACGCTCGCGCCTTCCTGGTGGATGAGAGGATCGGGCGCTCGCTTCGGTCGGCTGCGCTCCGGTTGTTGTCGGACTACGAGAGGCTGTTGGGCGTCGCTTGCCTCCAGCCCGCTGGGACCCTCCCCCTCCGGATCCGATGCGGGCTGGGGGTCGCTGGCGCACGGTGTGCGTACCGCAGGGAATCCGCCGCTGCCGTCCGCTGGGTGCGCGGGTCTTCTGACCCGCTGCCGGCGAAGCCGGCCTGGAGAACGTCGCCGGCGAAGCCGGCGCCCGCTTTGTAGCCGTATGAATCGCTAGGCTCGCTCACCATGCTCGACGTCTGGCCCTGGGACGGTGATCTGAACGAGGTGAGGATGGCCCTTGTCGACGGGCGGATCCTGGCGATCCCGACCGAATCCTCCTACGGCCTGGCAGTCGATCCACGTTCAGTAGCAGGTGTCGAGGCGATCTACCGCCTCAAGGAGCGCGAACGCGGCAAGCCGCTACCGGTCGTCGCCGCGAATCTCGAACAGGCGCTCGACCTCGGCATCGAACCGAACGAAGCGATCCGCCTTGCCGAGGCGCGCTGGCCGGCGCCGCTCACCGTGGTGGCGCCGCTCCGCACCGGCCTGTCCGTGCCGGCGGCCGCCGGAGGAGACACCTTGGCCGTGCGGGTGCCGGACCATGATCGACTCCGTGCACTCCTGCAGGCTCTCGGCCATCCCCTGACCGCGACCAGTGCGAACCGCAGCGGCGAGCCGCCCGCGTGTGGCCTGGCGGACCTCGAACCGATCCTCGGCGACACCGGCGCACTGGTGATAGGCGGCGAGCGGACCCCCGGGGGCTTGGCATCCACCGTGGTATCTTGGAGTTCCGCCGGTTTGCGGGTGTTGCGCCGCGGGCGCTTCGAGTTCTGATCCCGCGGCCCGCGCAGTCGTCAGGTCAGAGACTCAAAGACCGTGAGCCGATCCGCCGTCTCCCTCGTCGCGCTCCTCTGCGCCGGGCCCTTGCCGCAGGCGGTGCCGGCGGCGGCTCAGGAAACCGTCGCCGCCGCGCGTACCGACGGGGCGCCGGCGGTCGACCTGGCCGGCGACGAGATCGGGGTCGATGAAGTCTCGCGCGGTCAGACCGGCTACGGCCTGTCCGTGTTCGCGGGCAGCGAGCCGGAGCGCTTCGGTGTCGAGGTCGTTGGCGTTCTGCGGGAGATGGACCCGGGCACGAGCTTCATCGTCGCCCGGCTGAGCGGCAAGGGGCTCGAGGAGTCGGGCGTCGTGGCCGGAATGAGTGGCAGCCCGGTCTACATCGACGACCGTCTGGCGGGCGCCGTGGCCTATTCCTGGGCGTTCACCAGCGAGGCTCTGGCGCTGATCACGCCGATCGCCGCGATGCGGCAGTTGAGCGCGCTCGACCCGGGCGAAGCGGCCGGCGGCTCGCTCGGTCTGTCCGCTCCGGGACCGTCCGCGCCGTTCGAGCGCTCGGTGCAACAGATTCTCGAACCGCCGGAGGACGTGGCCGAGGCGATCCGCCAAGTCGTGGCGGAGCAGCTCGGGGCCGTGCTGGCGCCGGACGACTGGGGCGGCCGCGGCGCATCGATCGCCACGCTGGGCTTCGGCGAGCCGGTCCGCCGGATGCTCGCCGCCGCTCCCGCCGGGCGCGCCGAGGCGTCCGACGCACCCGAGCTCGGCGCGGGCAGCGCGGTCGCGGGCGTCCTGATCGACGGGGACCTGAAGCTAGCCGTCGGCGGCACGGTGACCCGGGTCGAGGATGGTGAAGTGCTGGCCATGGGCCACCCCTATCTCGGCGTGGGACCCCTGGGCGTGCCGATGGCGACGGTCGAGGTGGTCGGCGTCGTTCCCCGGCTCAACAGCTCGACCCGGCTCAGCAACATCGGGCCCGTGGTCGGCGCCTTCGACCAGGACCGCTTCGCCGGGCTCAGGGGCACGCTAGGCGCCGAGGCCCGGACGATTCCGATGACGATCGACGTCGAGACCCCGAACGGCGAGTCCCGCCGGTTCGATCTCCGGCTCGCCGACCTGCCCATCATGTTGCCGTCGCTGGTCGGCATCCCGACGATGCAGGCGCTCGACTCGGCCTCGTACGGCGGCGGCGAGAGCAGCCTCGACATGACCGGCACCCTGCGGCTGCGAGGCCACGCCGAGGTGCCGCTGCGCCAGGTCTTCGACGGTTCGAACCCCGGCACACGCGCCGCCTTCTACCTGATCGCGCTGGTGGGCGCCCTGGTGAACTCGGACTACGAGGCGGTGGAGATCGAGGGCATCGACCTGACCCTGAGACAGGGCCACTCTCCGCGCACGATCACGATCGAGCGGGCTCAGGCATCTGCCAGCCGTGTCCGCCCGGGCGATACGGTCCAGGTCGTCTTCGATCTGCGCCGGCATCGCGGCGACCGTTTCCAGGAGACGCTGGACGTGGTGGTGCCCGAGGACCGCCGCCCCGGCCGTTACTACCTGTTCGTGGGCGACGGCGTCAGCATCGACGCCGCCCGGCTTCAGCTTCAGCCAGCCAGATCCTCCTCGCTAGAGGACGAGCTGAGTCTGCTGCGGTCCTTCAGGTCCCAGAGCCGGCTCGCCGCGCTTGGCGTCGTGCCGGCGCGCGGGCTGATCGTCGAAGGCCGGCCGATGCCCGACCTGCCGGCCACCGTGCGCTCGATCTGGCAGGCGTCGCCGCTGCAGGGCGAGCCGCGGGCCCTGAACCTGGCGATCGTCGGCGAGCATGGCCGCGATCTCGGCACGCCGCTCGACGGTCTGTTCCGGATCGACCTCCAGATCCTGCCGGGTACCGCGCCGTGAGGAGCCGACGCCGTACCGCCGCGGCTCTCGCCGCGGCGGCAAGCCTGCTGCTCGGCGGCGCCGGAATCAGCGCCGCCTCCGAGGTCCAGATTTGGCGCGCCGACAGTCAGGCCGCTTTCCTCGCCGGCGAACTCGTCGACGTCAGCGTCGATCGCCTGGGCGTTCTGAGGCTGGCGCAGCGGGCGGAGCAGTTCGCCACCCTCACCGAGCCCTTCCTGTTCTCCTTCGCCGGCGCGAACGGTCGCTTCGCCGCCGGCACCGGCAACTCGGGCAAGGTGCTGGAGATAACCGCCAGTGCCGACGCCGGTTCCGTCGCGGAGCTCTTTGCCGCCGAGGAACCGGAGATCTTCGCGGTGTGGGTCGACGACGACGGTGTCGTCTACGCCGGGTCGTCGCCGGACGGCAAGGTCTACCGCAAGCGCCCGGACGGGGAAGTCGAGGTCGTGTTCGATCCGGAGGCGAAGTACATCTGGGCCCTCTTGGGCGACGGCGACGGCGGTCTGCTGGTGGGCACCGGTCCAGAAGGCAAGCTCCATCGAGTCGACCTCGGAAGCGGCGAGTCGACGCTGCTCTACGACAGCACGGATCTCCACATCCGCTCGCTCGCCCGGCGCGCGGACGGCACGCTGTTCGCCGGCACCGCTGGCGAGGGCCTCCTGCTCGAGATCGACGCCGCGGGTTCGGCCCGGACCCTCTACGACGCGGCCGGGCCGGAGGTGCTGGCGATCGTTCAGGGCGATGAAGGCGCCTTCTACGCCACGGCGCTGGCCTCCGAAGCGAGCTTCGTCGACCTGAGCAGCGCGCGCAGGTCCACTTCCAGCAGCTCCTCGAGCAGCGGGAGCAGCGGCTCCGGCGGCACCGGTGGCAGTGCAACGGAGTCGAGCAGCCAGACCACCCAGGTCACGTCCCAGGCGGGCGCGATCTCGGTCGGCAGCCGCGCCGCCTCGTTCAAGGGACCGCGTTCCGAGGTGCTGCGGATCGACGGCAGCGGTTCGGTGGAGTCGATCTGGAAGTTCGAGGCCGAGACCGTGTACGCCCTGAGCTACCAGCAGGGCAGGCTGTGGGTCGCCACCGGCCAGGAGGGCAAGCTGTTCAGCTACCAGAACGAGCAGATGGTGCTGGAGAAGGACCTCGACCAGGGCCAGATCGTCGGACTCGGAGAGGGGCCCGCGGGTCCCGTGTTCGCGAGCACGAACGCGGCGGCCGTCTACGGCTTCGTCGGCGGCGGAGCCGCCGGGCTGGCGGAACGCGGCACGGTCACCGCCAAGCCGCTCGACGCGTCGTCCGTGGCGAGCTTCGGCTCGATCCGCTGGCGTGGCCGCGCCGGCGACGGAGTCGAGGTCGCGCTCTCCGCCCGCAGCGGCATGAGTTCGACGCCGGACGAGACCTGGTCCGGGTGGACCACGGCCTCCGCGGCGCGGGAGGCGCCGCTTTCCGACCTGCCGCCGGGCCGGTACCTGCAGTGGCGGGCCGAACTCCGCGGCAGCGGCGACCGGACCCCCGAAGTCGTCGCGGTCGAGGTCACCTACCGGCAGCACAACCGCAAGCCGGAGATCAAGAAGCTGGACGTGCTGCCCGCGGGCACCATCCTCGTGCCGACGAACTTCAACCCGTCGAACCAGGCCTACGAGCCGGCGCACCCGAACCGCGACCGCATCTTCACCGTCGTCGGCGACCCGGCGCAGACGCAGCAGGGCTCGACGAAGACCTTGTGGAAGCTCGGCTACCGGACCCTCCGCTGGGAAGCCGAGGACCCGAACAAGGACCGTCTCCGCTACCGGCTTTCCTTCGCCCGCGAGGCCGCTCTGGCGGCAGCCGGAGAAAGAGACGACGGTTCCGGCGCGCTGTGGCTCGAGGTGGCGGACGACCTGAAGGCGACGTTCCTCAGCTTCGATGCCACCGTCCTGCCGGACGGCGTCTATCGCTTCCGGGTGGAAGCGAGCGACCGCCTCGACAACGTCGCCGGCGAGGCGCTGGAGGCGGAGGAGATTTCGGCCGCGACGGTAGTCGACCACAGCCCGGCCCGGCTGGTCTCCGCGGCCCGTGACGGCGACCGGGTGACCGCCGTGGTCGAGGACGCCTGGAGCCCGTTGCGCGAGGCGGTGATCAGCGTCGACGCCGGCGAGTGGCGTTCCGTCCCGGTCGAGGACGGCCTCCTCGACAGCCAGCGCGAGACGCTCTCCATCGCGGCGCCGGCCGGGGCGAGCCTGCTGCTGCTGCGGCTGACCGACGCCGCCCACAACGTGACGACGATCGACCTGTCAGGTCAGCTAGGGTCCGGCCGATGAGCCAGCGGGCAGTAACCCAGCGAATTGGTGTCTTCCCGGGTTCCTTCGACCCGGTCCACAACGGCCACGTCGACCTGATCGAACGCGCCCGCCGGCTCTTCGACGTGCTCTACATCGCCGTCCTGTACAACGAGCAGAAGCAGGCCCTGTTCTCGGTCGAGGAACGGATCGATCTCCTGCGCGACCTGGTCGGCGACTCCGGCGACTGCCGGGTCGAGAGCTTCAGCGGCCTCCTCGTCGACTACGCCCGCGAACGGAACGCCACCGCCGTCGTACGCGGCCTCCGCTCCGGCGCCGACTTCGACTACGAACTGCCGATGACCCTGATGAACCGCCGTCTCGCCCCTGGCATCGACACGATCTTCCTGCTGCCGGCGCCGGAGTGGATCTACCTCTCGAGCCGGCTGACCAAGGAAGTCGGCAGCCTCGACGGCGATCTGACGGGGGTCGTGCCGCCGGTGGTCTTGGAGGCGTTGCGCCGGAAGCTCGGCTGAGGGCCGCGCGGCCCTCCGACGCCCCTAGATCGACTTCGGGCCGACCCTTCCGGTCGAGGTGAGGTTCGTCCCCGTCAAGGGGTCGTGCACCGTGATCACGTACGAGTGTTCGCGCCTGCGGAGCTGCAGATCTGTCTCGTAGAAGAAGATCTGGCCCGGCTGCGGTTCGTGTGTACCGGTGATCGGGACCTTCTCGAAGGACACTTCGGAGCGGTTGCCGCCTTCGTCCATCGCCGTTACCCGAACCTCGACCACGCTCAGCCACTCGCCGTCGACGGGCAGAAGCTGGATCTGGTCGAGGGGAATCGCCACCTCGACGTTGACCGACATCTTGCGGCGGCCGGCGCGAACCGGCGTGGAGAAGTGCACCTCGAGCGGTAGCGCGTCGGGCGGATCGCCGAACAGCAGCGCGGCCTTCGCCGTCATGTCGAGCTCATGGTCGCGCGACATGTCCACGTAGCCCTCGCGCGTGCGCGCGTTCAGGTCGGCTCGGCCTGCCAGCCGTACCTCGATCTGATGGAACCTGTCGTCCTCGCGCCGTCGAGGCTCGAAGCCGAGCCAGTAGTACGAGCGGGTATCCGCCACTACGCTGGCCAGCGCCACGTCCCGCCGGAAGTTGACGAGCGGGACCCCGCCGGTCGAGCGTGCCAGCAGGTGCAGCGTGCTGTGTACCGTGTCTTCCCTTTCGAGCGAAGCGGCAGACACGCCGGGAGGATCGATTGCCGCGTTGGCGCCCAAACCTCTTGACGCGTCGCCCACGAAGCTCCTCACGGGGCCCGGTACGTCCACCGGGTAGAGCGAGAAGCCGATCAGGTTCGCCGTCGACACCAGCGGGCCGTAGAGGTCATCCTCGCTCATGATCCGGCGATCCAGCGGCAGGCCGCCGTCAGGCAGGTTCGCTCGCGTGTAGATCGCCACGGACCTGGGCCAGCCGCCGGCAAGCAGCAGCATCACTTTGCGGCCGGGTTGGCCGGAGAACTAGCGCATGGTAGCCATCGCCGCCAGCACCGAACTCTCCAACTGGTTGGTCAACCGCTGCCGGTAGGAGTGCTGCGCCCTGGAGAAGAGGGAGCGCAGGCTCCTGGAGGCCTCGGGCTGGACGGCTTCGACGTCCGCACGGACTTGCCGGTCCGTATCGGCCAGACTCCGCGCGGTGAGCTGTTTCATGCCGCGCGTCGGCCGCTCGCGCGCTCGGTCCAATGCCTCCTCTAACTCCCTCGACGCGTCCGTCCAGCCCGTCAGCGTCTCGGCGCTCTTGCCGTCGAACGCGACGATGGCCACCCGGTCCACGGGACGCAGCGTCCTGAGGTCGTCCCTCAGGCGGTCGAGCACCCTGTTCCGGTCGCGCTTGATCGAGAAGAGGTCGTCGATGAAGATGAGGAAGTTCGTGCCCACCGGCGCGTTCGGGTCTACGCTCGGCACGGCGGCCATGTCGCCATCCCGGGCGCCGCGGGCGAGGCCGTCCTCGATCTCCGTGAAGTAGGCGATCGGCGTTGGCTCGCCGTCGACCAGGAGCTCGAAGTCCGACGGTTTCAGGCCCTGGACGCGGTTCCCCGCCCGGTCGGTGACGACGACCTCGACGTTCACCACGCGAACGTCGATCGTCTCCGAGAACACCTCCGGGATCTCCACCTCCTGGCCCGGTGCCGGGACGGCCGTCCATACGAGGGCCGCGAAGAGCAAAGCGGAGCCGGCCTGACGGCCGGCGCGTGTCCTCCACGGGTCAGAAGACCCATGGTCACGCGCCTTCGGCGGCGGCGGGTCAGAAGACCCGCGCACCGACGGCCCGGAGCGTTCGCGTGGTCTTCACGATCGTTGAGGTTGGTGCCGCTGTCAGTTTGCGCCGCGGTGGACGTTGCCGCCGGCGTCGACGGTCCAGGTGTCCGTGCCGTGGATCAACTGGTCGAGGGTCTGCGGCCGCGCCGTCGTCAACTCGTCGATCTGATCGATGACGCCGGCGTCGTAGGTCGGGGCATCGACCGCGCGTAGGACGCCCAGGGGGACCGGGAAGTCGCCGAGGCCGTCGCCGGTGGAGATGCTCGCCATCTGGAAAGCCAGGGACGGATTCGCGTGCTCCTCGTCCCACACGAGGCAGTCGTCCTCGCTCTTGCCGTTGCCCAGTTCGATGACCTCGAAGTCCGTTCCGGTGAAGCGCAGGCCCTTGTCCTTGTTGTCGCCGAACACCAGGGGCTTGCCATGCTCGAGGTAGAGGCCGTTCTGCTGCCGGCCCGTCTTGTCGGTCAGGGCGGCGAACGCCTTGTCGTTGTAGATGTTGCAGTTCTGCATCACCTCGACGAACGCCGATCCCTTGTGTTCGGCCGCCCGCTTCAGCACCGCCTTGAGGTGGGGCATGAAGATGTCGACGCTGCGGGCGACGAATGTGGCGCCGGCGCCGATCGCGATGTTCAGCGGGTTGAAGGGGAAGTCGACCGAGCCGTGGGGCGTCGACTTCGTCCGCTTGCCGAGCTCGCTGGTGGGCGAGTACTGCCCCTTGGTCAGGCCGTAGACCCGGTTGTTGAACAGCAGGATCTTGAGGTTCACGTTCCGGCGCAGGGTGTGGATCAGGTGGTTGCCGCCGATCGACAGGGCGTCGCCGTCGCCGGTGACGACCCAGACGTCGAGGTCCGGCCGCGTCATCTTGATCCCGGTCGCCACGGCCGGCGCGCGGCCGTGGATCGAGTGGAAGCCGTAGGTGTTCATGTAGTACGGGAAGCGGCTGGAGCAGCCGATCCCGGACACGATGACGAACTTCTCGCGGGGAATCCCCAGCTCCGGGAACACCTGCTGGACGGCGGAGAGGATGGCGTAGTCGCCGCAGCCGGGACACCAGCGGACCTCCTGGTCGCTCTGGAAGTCCTTCCTGGTCAGCGGCGGCGCTTCGGTGGTGTTCATCTCTGGTTCGACTCTCCGGTCATCTGTTCGATCCGGTGGAGGATTTCGTCCCGCGTGAAGGGCTTGCCTTCGACCTTCGAGTAGGTCTCGATGTCCTTCAGGTAGCGGGCCCGCAGCAGGAGGGCAAGTTGACCCAGGTTCATCTCCGGCACGAGGACGCGCTCGAAGCGGTCGAGTACGTCGCCCAGGTTGCGGGGGAAGGGGTTGATGTGCCACAGGTGGGCGCGGCTGACCGTGAGGCCGTCGGCCCGGGCCTGGTTCACGGCGCCGGTGATCGCGCCCAGGGTGCTGCCCCAGCCGAGCACGAGGAGCTTGCCGCTCTGCGGCCCTTCCACCTCCAGGTCGGGGATGTCGTTCACGATCCGGGCCACCTTCTCGGCGCGCAGACGCACCATGTGGTCGTGGTTCTCCGGCTCGTAGTTCACGTTGCCGGTGACGTCCTCCTTCTCGAGTCCGCCGATACGGTGCTCGAGGCCGGGTGTGCCGGGGATGGCCCAGGGCCGGGCGAGCGTCTGCTCGTCGCGCATGTAGGGCATGAAGCCCTCGGCGTTCTGGTGGAAGTCGACCCGGAGATCGGGAAGCTCCTCGACCTGGGGGATGCGCCACGGCTCGGCGCCGTTCGCGATGTAGCCGTCGGAGAGCAGGATGACGGGCGTCATGTAGGCCGTCGCCATGCGAACCGCCTCGAGCGCGGTGTCGAAGCAGTTTGCGGGCGAGGACGCGGCGATCACCGGCACCGGCGACTCGTTGTTCCGGCCGAACATGACCTGCAGGAGATCCGCCTGCTCGGTCTTCGTGGGCAGACCGGTCGAGGGTCCGCCGCGCTGGATGTCGCAGATGACGAGCGGCAGCTCGACCATGACCGCCAGGTTGATCCCCTCTGCCTTGAGCGCGATCCCGGGGCCGCTCGAGCAACTGACGCCCAGGTTGCCGCCGAAGGACGCGCCGATGGCGGCGCAGACGGCGGCGATCTCGTCCTCCGCCTGGTAGGTGGTGACCCCGAAGTGCTTGTAGGTCGCCAGTTCGTGGAGCACGTCGCTGGCGGGAGTGATCGGATAGGCGCCGAGGAACAGGGGGAGGCCGCTGCGACGGCTGGCCGCGACCAGGCCGATGGCGAGCGCCGAGTTGCCGTGGATGCTGCGGTAGGTGCCGGGCTCGAGCTTGGCCGGCTCCACGTCGTACCGCACCTGGAAGGCGTCGGTGATGTCGCAGAAGTTCCAGCCCGCCTTCATCACCTTGACGTTGGCCTCGGCGATCTCGGGCCGGCGCCGGAACTTGACCCGCAGCCAGTCGATCGTCGGTTCGAGGGGCCGGCTGAACAGCCAGTAGATCATTCCCAGGGCGAGGAAGTTCTTGCAGCGGTCCTTGGAACGGACGTCGAGTTCGCTCTCTTCCAGTGCCCGCCGGGTCATCGTCGTCAGGGCGACCCGGTACAGCCGGAAGGCGTTCAGGGTGTCGTCCTCGAGCGGGTTCAACTCGTAACCGGCGCGCTTCAGGTTGCGCGGCGTGAACTCGTCCGTGTTGACGATGATCACGCCGTTGTCGCGCAGGTCGCGGAGGTTCGCCTTGAGCGCCGCCGGGTTCATCGCGACGAGCACGTCCGGCGCGTCGCCGGGCGTGTGGATGTCGTGGTCGGCGATCCGGACCTGGAACGCGGAGACGCCCGGCAGCGTCCCCGCCGGCGCCCGGATCTCGGCCGGGAAGTCGGGCAGCGTCGAGAGGTCGTTCCCGATCAGCGCCGACGTGTTCGTGAACTGCGTTCCCGTGAGTTGCATGCCGTCGCCGGAGTCGCCGGCGAAGCGGATGACGACATCGGAGACGGTTGCTTCAGCGGCTTTGCCGGCATCCGTCTGCCCTGCGATCGGGAGGGTCATGGTGGTTCCTGGGATGTGGCAGCCGGAGGCTATCGGGGGGCGAAACTCTGCCCGCCGCCACGCCAGCGGGCTCTTTCCGCGGGACAGTCTGGGGGCAGATAGTACCATGACGATGCCCCGCGCATCGGCGAGAACCCCAGGTGCCCAATCGCGAGAAAGAAGCGAGCCGAAGCAGGTCATGGCGGCGAGCCGTCTGGCTGTCGGCGGCCGCTCTCACGCTGGCGCTCTCGATCGTCACGGTGTCGCTGGATGCGCCCCTGGCGCTCGACTTGCTCGCGTGGACCCTGATCACCGTCATCGGGGGTGTGGTGGGTTGGGCGCTCTTCGTCTGGCTGCAGCGCCGGTTGCTGTGGCGGGTGGGCCGGCGACTCGCCTTCAGCTACATGCTGCTGGGTCTGCTGCCGTTCCTGCTCAGCCTGGTGCTGGTCATCGTTGCCGCCTACCTGCTGTCCGGCTCCTTTCTGGGCCATCTCTACCGCGACGCTGCGATCGGTCTCCACGAGGAGCTCGAGGCGGTGTCCGGCTTCCTTCTCCAGCCTCTCGAGATGGGGCTGCTGGATCCCTCCGCCCTGCCTGCCGCGCAGGGCGGCGCCGCGCTGGCGTACTACCAGGGAGGCGCCCTCGCGGGCGGGGATCCGAGGGCGCCCGCGTCCTTTCCCGCGTGGCTGGAGACGGACGGGGCGACGGACGGGCAGCGGCGCCGGAGCCGGGTTCCGCCGCTGGTCGTCCTGCCCGACGGTTCGGCCACCCTGGCAGCCGTGTTTCGCCGGGGGACTGCGGCGGTCATTGCTTTCTACGACCCGGCGGCCGGTGGGCCGCTGGAGCGGGAGCTGAGCCGCCGAAGCGACGTCTGGACGCAGCTCCGCGGCCCGGGCGAGACGGGCGGCACGGGTTGGACGGTCCAGATCCCCGGCGGCGCGCAGTTCGTCCTGCAGCCCCTGGCGCGGACTCAGGGAAGCGCGGAGCGCGAGGAGTTCTTCGAGTCCCTGAACGCCAGTTTTCCCTTGAGCATCGTCGGCGTCGAGATGGCCGGACCGCTCCATGCCTTCGCCGACGGCGCGCCGGTCTCGCCACCGGTCCCGGTGTCGCTCGCGGCGACCCAGCGAATCGTCTTCCGCCATCTCTTCTCGCCCTCGAGCCAGGTGGACACGCTGGGCTGGATCTTCTTCATCATTCCGGCCTTCCTTCTCTTCGACGTCTTCATCTCGGCCACCATCATGGCCATGTTCATGATCCTTGGGCTCAGCCGCGCCGTGAACCGGTTGAGCGCGGCCACCGGGGCCGTCCAGGCGGGAGACTTCTCGGCCCGCATTCCGGTGCGGCGCAAGGATCAGCTCGGCGCTCTTCAGCGGTCGTTCAACGAGATGGCGGCGGGTCTCGAGCGCCTGATCGCCGAGCGCACGGCCCGGCGGGCCCTGGAACGGGAACTCGAGTTCGCCCGCGAGGTCCAGAAGAACCTGATTCCGGGCCAGGGACTGCAGGTGGAGGGGGTCGAGTTCGCCACCTTCTTCGAGCCGTCGGCGGCGATCGGCGGCGACTACTTCGACATCCTCGAGCTCCCCGGCGAATGGGAAGGCGACAGGGGCCGGCTCGGCGTCGTCATCGCGGACGTGGCCGGGCACGGTCTCTCGGCCGGCCTCCGCATGGCGATGCTCAAGGCCGGCCTGTTGACCCTGGTGGGGGAGGGCAAGCCGGCGCGGCAGCTGCTTCCCGCTCTGGACGGGCTGGTGCGCAAGGCGAGCAGCCGCAGCGCGGAACGTGCTTCCGCGGCGCCCGGTGACCGCGACCGTGTGTTCGTCACGGCGAGTCTCTCCCTGATCGACGTCTCGACCGGCGTGGTCGAACTGACGAACGCCGGCCATCCTCCCGCCTACCTGCTGCGGAACGGCGAGATCGAGGAGATTCTGCTTGCCGGGTCTCCGCTCGGCGCGCTCGGCGCGGACTACGGTTTCCGGCGGTTCGAGCTCGAGCCCGGCGACGTCATGGTCTGGCTCTCGGACGGCTTCATCGAGGCTGCGGACAAAGGCGGCGAGGTCTTCGGCTACGAGCGCACGATCGACTCGCTCAAGGGCTCTGCCGACAGCGCCATGGAAGTGCGGGACCGCATTCTCGGGGACATCCGCAGCTACACCGAAGGCGTGGGCGCCGAGGACGATCTCACCCTGGTCGTCATGCGCTACCAACCGGAGGCGGCGACCTCCGAGACGCCCGCCGACGAGCTGCTGCGGGCGGCTGGCGGCTGAGGAGAAGGGTGCGCGCCGTCCTCCGGGTCGCCCTGGCGGCCACGGTCCTGCTGGCCGCCGCCGCGGCGGCCGGCGCCGAACTCGCGATTCTGACGAACGGCCACCGCTACAAGGTGACGGAGTGGGAAGTTCAGCACCCCGGCCAGGCCGTGGGGACCGAGCGGATCCGTCTGAGCCTGGAAGGCGGCGGGACGGTGACCCTGCCGCTGATGCAGGTCGAGCGCATCGTCGATGACGAGATCGTCGAGGAGCCGCCGCCGGACTCTCCGGCTGAACCCGGTTTCACGTTCGACTACCGGCCCGGGCAGACGGCGCCGCCGACGCCCTACGGGGAGCTCTTCCTCGAGGTGGGCCGCGAGCATGAACTGAATCCCGATCTGCTGGCGGCCCTGGCGAGGGCCGAGTCGAACTACGACGCGGGCGCCGTGTCCAGCAAGGGCGCCCGGGGCCTGCTCCAGTTGATGCCGGCGACCGCCGAACGGTTCGGCGTATCGCCGCGCGAACTCCACGACCCGGCCCGGAACGTCCTCGCGGCTGCCCGCTACCTGACCTGGCTCCGCCGTCGCTTCGAGGACGATCTGCCGCGCGTCCTCGCCGGCTACAACGCCGGTGAAGGCGCCGTCGACGCCCATGACGGCGTTCCGCCCTACCGCGAAACCGTGACCTTCATCGGCCGCGTCTACGGCTTCCTCGGCCTGTAGCTGGGTACGCGGGTCCTCTGACCCGCATCAGGCGCGACGCCGCGAAGCGGCGAGCCCGAACTGGACAGCCGTGCCTTTGCTGCGCCGGTTTCACCGCGCCCGCGGGTGGTACTGGTCGTACAGCGTCCGCAGGCGGTGTTCGTGGATGTGTGTGTAGATCTGCGTCGTCGTGATGTTCGCGTGTCCGAGCATCACCTGGACGGCTCGCAGGTCGGCGCCGTGCTCCAGCAGGTGTGTGGCGAAGCTGTGGCGCAGCACGTGGGGCGACAGGTCGGGGATGCCGGCGCCCCGCCCGTAGTTCCTGAGCAGCTTCCAGAAGCCCTGCCGGGTCAGTCCGCTGCCGCGATAGCTGACGAAGACGACATCGTGGCGGCCCTTCGCCATCATCGGCCGCACTTCCTTCAGGTAGCGCTGGAGCCAGGTCTCGGCCGACTCGCCCACCGGCACGACCCGTTCCTTGGCTCCCTTGCCGAACGCGATCAGGAAGCCGGCCTCTAGCTGGAGCTGGCTTCGTTCGAGGCCGACCATCTCGCTGACGCGGAGCCCCGTGGCATAGAGCAGCTCGATCATCGCCCGGTCCCTTATTCCCGGAGCCCGGCTCGTGTCCGGGGCGCGGAGCAGTGCCTCGACCTGCTCCTCCCGCAGCAC
The DNA here is from genome assembly GCA_965220845.1 of Candidatus Multivorans sp. Taxonomy (GTDB): domain Bacteria; phylum Acidobacteriota; class Thermoanaerobaculia; order Multivoradales; family Multivoraceae; genus Multivorans. The sequence goes on along the minus strand of CBDCRA010000004.1, from coordinate 758,401 downwards.
CTTGGGCAGCCGCCGGGGCAGCCGTGGCGGGTACAGGTTGACCGCCGGGTTGTCTTCGCGGTCGCCCTCGTTCACCAGGAAGGCGTAGAAGCGGCGCATCGAGACCAGGGCGCGGCTGACCGAGCGGGGCGACAGCCCGTCCCGGCGCAGGCGCCGCAGGTGCTGGCCGAGCTGGTCGACGGACGCCGTCAACAGGTCGCCGCCGGCGTCCTCCAGGTTGCCAGCCAGCCGGACGAGGTCGCGACGGTAAGCGTCGACCGTGTGCTGGGAGAGGCCCCGCTCGACCAGTAGCCCGTCCAGATAGCGGTCGAGTGTCCGTTCACTCTCGGACACTCTGGCGGGCCTGCTCAGCGTGTTCCTAGCGGCCATTCCTATAGCCAGCAATCTATCAGTCGCCAAACACTGGGTACGCCGGCGCTCTCGCCGGCATTGGGCGCGATGCCGCGAAGCGGCGAGCCCGAATCGCTGCCCCCACGTTACGATTCGACCATGACCAAACGAGCTCTCGCCCCTGCGTCTCTTCTCCTCTTCTGCCTTCTCGCCGCCTGCGGCCAGCCCGCTCCCGATACCGCGACCCAGCTCGCCACCTGGATCGCCGACCTCTCGGACGACGCGATGGAGGGACGCGGCCCGGGTACCGCCGGCGACGTCATGGCGCGGCAGTACATAGCCGACGTGATGGCCGAAATGGGCCTCGAACCCGCCGCGGCGGATGGAAGCTGGGAACAGCCGTTCGACATCGTCGGCATCGACGCTGCCGTGCCCGAAACGTGGACCTTCCGTTCCGGCGGCGGCGACAGCGTCGACGTCGCCTTCTGGGACGAGTTCATCGCGCACAGCGGCGTGCAATCGGAGCGGGCCGCGATCGAAGACGCCGAGGTCGTGTTCGTCGGCTACGGCATCCAGGCGCCCGAGTACGGCTGGGACGACTACGGCGACGCCGACCTCACCGGCAAGGTGCTCGTCATGCTGAACAACGACCCGGACTGGGATCCGGACCTGTTCGAGGGCAACCGCCGCCTCTACTACGGCCGCTGGACTTACAAGTACGAGAGCGCCGCGGCGCAGGGCGCGGCCGGCGCGATCATCATCCACACGACGCCGTCGGCCGGGTATGGCTTCAACGTGGTGCAGACATCCTGGACCGGTCCGCAGTTCGAGCTGCCCGACGAAGGTGAACCGCGGACGCAGATCAACGCCTGGCTGACGGCGGAGGCGTCCCGGCGCCTGTTCGAACTGGCCGGCGTCGACTACGACGAGACCCTGGAGTCGGCCCGCAGCGCCGACTTCACGCCGGTGCCGCTCGGTCTGTCCACCAGTCTGTCGCTCACGAACACGGTGACGAGCGAGCAGACGGCCAACGTGCTTGGCGCCCTGCTTGGCAGCGACCCGGATCTCGCCGACGAGTGGATCGTGTTCACGGCCCACCACGACCACATCGGCATCTCGCCGGACGAGAGCCTGGAAGACCGCATCTACAACGGCGCCCTCGACAACGCCGCCGGCGTCGCCCAGGTGCTCGCGATCGCCGGGGAGCTGGCCGCGCAGAGCCCCGGGCCGAGCCGCTCCATGCTGTTTCTGCTGGTCGGGGCGGAGGAGCAGGGCCTGCTCGGATCCGAGTACTACGCCGCCCACCCGACGGTTCCGCCGGGGAAGATGGTCGCGAACATCAACTACGACGGCGGCAACCAGTGGGGCCGGACCCGCGACGTGACCTACATCGGCTACGGCAAGTCGAGCCTGGACGCGGTCGTCGAGGCCGCGGCAGCCGAGCAGGGCCGCACCGTGCTACCCGACCAGTTTCCGGACCGGGGCTTCTTCTACCGCTCCGACCAGTTGAACTTCGCCCGCATCGGCGTGCCGGCGATCTATCTGGACAACGGCACCGACTTCGTCGACCGGCCGGCGGGCTGGGGCGCGGAGCAACTGGAGGCCTGGACGGCGAACGTCTACCACCAGGTGTCCGACGAGTACAGCGAGGACTGGAACTTCGACGGCATGGTCGACGACGTGGAACTCGGCCTGGCCTGCGCCCGCGCCGTTTCCGAGAACCCCGAATTCCCGACCTGGAACCCGGGCGACGAGTTCGAGGCAGCGCGCCTCGCGGCGCTCGCCGCCGTCGAGTAACACAAGGAGAGGAACGACGATGACCGAAGCCCGCATCGCGGACCGCGTCCCGGCGAAGATCGAGCTCGAAGCCGGCACCTACTGGTGGTGCCGCTGCGGCGAGTCGAAGAACCAGCCCTTCTGCGACGGCTCCCACCGGGGCACGGAGTTCGAGCCGATGCGCTTCACCCTGGAGGAGGACCGCCGCGTCGCCCTCTGCCAATGCAAGCGCAGTGAGAAGATGCCGCACTGCGACGGCAGCCACCGGTTCCTGGACTGAGCACCTTAGTGAGAAGGGGTTAGAGCCCATCGACCCGGGTTGCTCCCAGTTCGGATTCCGAGGCCTTCTGTCGGTGGGAGCAGCTTCTCAAAGCACCGACTGAGGTCGTGTACGGACCGCCCAATGTAGACGTCGGCTGAGAGTCGAGCGACACAGAATCCCGCAATCCTCTAGGAGAAACCAACATGAAGATGACAGCTCACCGGCGCGCCCTTGACAAGATATACAAACGTCGGGATCGATACGACATTCCGGATTGGCAGCGAGAGGATGTGTGGAATGAGGGACGCAAACAGAAGTTGCTTGACTCGATCTTGCGTGGCTGGCGTCTGCCCAAGTTCTACTTCTTGTTGACCAACGAGGATCCAGAAGAATACGAGGTTGTCGATGGTCAGCAGCGCCTCCTGGCGATCTGGGAGTTCTTCGATAACGAACTCTCCCTCTCACCTGACTCTGACGTCGTTACTGGCGGCGCGAGATTGTACGCGGACTTGCCTGACCGCCTGTCGGATCGTTTCGACGACTACGAAATCGACTACGACCAGATCGAGGATGCCGTCGAGGAAGAGGAACTGAAAGAGTTCTTCCAGAGATTACAAGAGGGGCTGCCTCTCACGAGCAGCGAAAGGCTGAACTCAGTGCATAGCAAGCTGAGAGACTTCTGCCGGACTCTCTCTGACCATCGGTTCTTGGGGGACAAGACGTCCGTTAGTCCGAGACGGTACGGATACTTCGACATTGTCGCTAAGGTGGCCGCACTTGAGATCGATGGGCTTGACACGGGTCTCCGGTACGACGACCTGAAGAGCACATTTGAGTCGCAACAGGGCTTCTCGGAGTCGTCTCTTGCGGCGGAAAGACTGAAGGGTACGCTGGACACGCTTGACCTGATTTTTCCTGATAGGGACGCGCGCCTCCGCAATCGGACTATTGTGCAGTCTGTTAGCACTCTCGTGGCGAGCTTCAGGTCAAACGAGAAAGCGAGGCTTCGGGCTACGGAAATTGGTAGGTTCCTTGATTTGTTCCTTGATGAACTGGGCCGGCAGGTTGAACTCGGTCAGGAGGCCACAGATTCAGACTTTATGCGTTTCCAGAAGACGTTCAACGCGAACGTGCGGTCGGGGGCGAGAATGCGGCAGGAGATACTGCTTAGGAAGCTACTAATCCATGACCCGAGCTTCACGGAGCTTCTTGGGACGGAGAGTGTTGCGGCGAGTGGCTTGGACCGAGAGGTTGCTCGGCTGGGCGAACTTGTTGGCTCGACAGTGACGGGGCTGAATCACGACTACTCGGCGGTGCATGGGCGAGATCTGTTCAAGATGACAAACAAGACGACAGAGGCGTTGCTGCGGCTTGGCACGCCTGTTTCAGATGTAGATGTATACGCGCGGCTCGTGGATGATCTGTACTTTCTCCTGCATGAGGGACCGGGTTCGAGACTGGATGCCAGTCCGCGGTCTTTTTAGGACGTCAGGGCGCTGCGCACGGGTCTGCGGCACGATCTGGATCACGGAAAGCAGGGTCCCGTGGCGAAGAAGAGAAAGGGCGTAGGAGCTACTTTCGCCCGCTACGCGGGATCGCCCTCTCCGATGACAGTTTCGCCCGAGGAGTTTCCGGCGATTCAAGGGGGACTACTGAAGGCGGTTCTAGCTGATCTTGAAGCGCTCAGGGAAAGCGAGTTGGTTCAAGGGCCTGTTCAGTGAGTTCGGCGTGTGGGGATGAGAAGGGTGGTCGTATAGGAGTGTGGGGCCGAGATCGCGCGGTGCCCTTGGTTGGGGAAGTAGGGGGTTGGCGGGATTATGCCGGTCGGGTTGCTCGCGGGAGCGTCGGATGCGGTGAGCAGGATGCCACCCCGACTTCTGAGTGATCCAGAGGTCGCGGTGCAGCTTCATGCTCGAGGTTTCCTCGATGCCGGTGTTCGCCAGATAGACCGCGATGACCCACTTCTGGTAGTTGAGCTTGGGCGACTGCATGAGCGTACTCGTGCGGACAGGGAGTACCTGCGGCAAGCCGCGCAGTGGTGCGGCATCGGCGTCCGGTTCTTCCGCGTGTTAGACGCGATCCGAGCCGCAGTGAGCGCAGCGCACACCGTCCGGCCAGGGTCGAATCCCGTGTAGGATGGGGGAGATCCCCCCTCCCCGGAAACCGCGTTTGTGGGCATAGACCCATGCACGAGCGCGAGGCGTGAACCTCGTAGACGCGATAACTGAAGAAGGTGGGTCAGATGCTTGTTGGGTTTATCCTAGGTAAGCAACTAGGGCCGCACTGGAGTAGCAGGCGCTTCGGCGTCTGGCAGTGCGGCTCGTCACATCTTGTGCTACCGTTCCTGGAGAGCAACCACCCGGCGCGCCGGGCCACCTGCCGAATACAAGAGCCGTCAAAGGGGGCGAAGTAGCTACCGCCCCCGGCGAATAGGCAGGCACCATACGGTGGTTGCTCAAAGACCCGGCTCCAATGTTGGGGGCAACTGTAAATCTCCCATTCGTGGCAACCGAAAACTGCACAGTCAGCGGTTTGCGGTAGCCGCTCCGTCGTTCGATGCTGTTGGCTTCGCCAACGGCAATGGAGCGACGGATGGATGTACGGATGGGAGATCAGGATGCAGTTGAGGCACTACCTGGAGCGAGGCGTCTCGAAGGCCGAGTTGTCGAGGCGGTTCGGCATCAATCGGCGGACGATCCACGCGTGGACCGAGTCGGGCCAGTTGGACCGGGACCTGTCGTCGGGCGGGTCTCGGTACTCGCCGCGGCCTCGGGTCGCTCACAAGCTGGACCCGTACAAGGAGTTGATCGAGGTCCGGCTCGAGGAGTTTCCCAAGCTGTCGGCGAAGCGCCTGTTCGACGAGGTGCGTGCGGCCGGTTACGACGGCGGCTACAGCCGGGTCAGGGACTTCGTTCGGGAGGTTCGGCCGCGGGCGCCGCAGGAGGCTCCGGTGCGGTTCGAGACTCCGGCGGGCCATCAGGGCCAGGTGGACTTCGGCACGTTCAGGCTGCCCTGGGGACGTCGGCATGCCTTGCTGGTGGTGCTCGGCTACTCCCGGCAGACGATGCCGGTCCTCATCGAGGGGCTCGAGAGCGCCTTCGGTCGGTTCGGCGGCGTGCCGGAGGAGCTCCTCTTCGACCAGATGCGCGCGGTGGTCGTGTCGGACGACCGCGCCTCGGGCGGCGAGTTGGCGCTGAATGCCGAGTTTCTGCGGTTCGCGGCCCACTGGGGCTTCGTGCCGCGGTCGTGCCGTCCTTACCGGGCGCAGACCAAGGGCAAGGTGGAGCGGCCGATCCGGTACGTGCGGGAGAGCTTCTTCTACGGCCGGCCGTTCACAAACGACGCCGACCTGAATGAGCAGGCCTCGCGGCGCCGAGCCGCCGCTTCCTGCTGCCGAGCGCCCAGAGCCCGGTAGGGATGGCTGGCCAGGGGGCGAAGCGCCTGGCGCTGTTGGCTGCGCCCCAAATCTCAGCAACTTCGTTGTTATCTCATTGGTCTTCTTTGGCGAATACATGGGATCCGGCGAGACGAAAGGGGTCCGCTGGAGAGTGGGACAGCGGGCGGGACAAACGGATAGTTGGTGGATCAGCGACAACGACTCAAGCAAGTTCTTCCGAGGAAAGCGCAGCGACCCGAGAACACACCAGTTTATCGTTAGCATTCTGGAATCGACCGATGGCGACGAGACGATGATCTTTGAGGCTACCGACTACGACAACGACCGGCACAGAGGAAAGGTCACGTTGAAAGGAGCCAAAGAAGCCATCGAAGAAGCTCTCAAATCCTGCAACAAGTAACCAGTTGATGAAGCCTTGCGAAATTGCTGAGATAGATCTCAAGTTTGAGCGGATTCAGGCGGTTAGCAGTGTGTAGCCAGGTATGTAATCGCTCTTTGAATGGTCGGGAGGAGTAGACGGTTCTCGGACCGGTCCACGGCGAGCTGAGCGGCTAGGCAAGGCCTGCAGCCGGCTCGACGCCACGCCGACGATGCAGAGGAGGTCGTTAAGGCTATCCGGGCTCAAGACGCGAAACGCCGATGCGGTAGCGTTGATCGCCGGTAGCGTGGATCTACCGATCGAGAGTTCTAGACTGGCCCGAGCTGTGGAGTACATGCCGGACACCTACGAGAGCGCGGAGCGCTCGCGCATCATGGCGAGAGTCCGGAGTCGGAACACCGGACCGGAGTTGATCCTCCGCCGTGCGCTCCACGCCCGAGGGCTGCGGTACAAGCTCCACGACTCTGCGCTTCCGGGCCGACCGGATCTCGTCTTCCCTCGCTTCAGGGCGGTCTGCTTGGTACACGGCTGCTTCTGGCATCGCCATGAGGGCTGTCGTCGCACCACGACACCGGCGACCAACCGGATCTTCTGGGACCGGAAGTTCGCGGCAAATGTCCGGCGCGACCGGAACAACCGAGTGGCGCTGCTTGCGGCCGGCTGGCGCGTCGGGGTCATCTGGGAGTGCGCGTTGCACCCCGGGAATCGCCCGGAAGACGTGGCAGCGAGCGTCGAGCTTTGGCTGAAGGGGCGGGGCAAGGAGTTCATTGCCGGTCGCCAGTAGGCTGGCGGGGCACGGTCAACTGGGGGAGCGAGGCGAACGCCTAGGATGCGGCTGTGAAGCAGATTGCGCCGTACTCCCGCCGGGGCGACCGCGAATCCCTCGGTGGCGATCTCGTGTGGGATCGGTCAGCTTGCGCGCTGCCCGGTGCTTTCGGAGCGCCTGAGCCACTCCGGCTTGTTGAGGGGAATCCGCGACATTCTCTTGGCAATCTTCTGCGCTATCGACTGAGCTAACTCCGGCTTGAGCTCTCCTACCCAACGGTACTCTCTGTCGCCGGACTCTCCATCGCCGGACTCGTGTCCATCACCAGACTCGCGGAAGATGAACCCTCTCTCGGACCCATCGCCCTTCGCGAGCACACATTGGTCTCCGGGGCCCGGTGTGAAGTGCTTAATGAGCCACTCCGTGGGGCGGTCGGATACTGTCATGCGTCGGTACTTGCCCTGGTCATCCGGCACGACGATCTGCAGAGTGTTGCTCTTGGGTTCCGAGAGAGGTAGGAACAGGAACGAGGACTTCCCAGTCAAACGGACGCTGTCGCATCTCGGCGTGACGCATAAGAGCGTTGTCTTGTTGGCCCCGACCTGGCGGACTACGGTTCCCATCGACAATTGCCGCGAAGAGCCCTCGAGCACCTGTCGAAAGCTCATCGCGGACGCGAGGCGATGGTCGAGTTCTTCGATATCGCCGGAGTCGCCGGCGAGTCCGTGGGAGAGAACGGGCCATTGTTTCTTCCCAAGGTTGCTTGGTCGTCGATTCTCAAATCCACGGTTCAGCATCTTCAGGACTTCGGCCACCGGTACACGTATGGAATCTTGGCCCTGCGGGTGGAACTCAACCTGACCATCAGCGAATCGGTCCGCCAGCCAGTGGTCGATCGCCTCGATTCCAGTGGGACTCTCCCTACTGACCGCTTCGTCCATGATTCCGTGTAGCTCGCTGGCGATCTGCTCCACCATGTGCTCCTCCGATTCCGAAGGTTGCGGAAGACAGGCGCGGTGGGCTAGGAAGGCCGGATCTAGATCCTGTCCGAAGCGTTTCAGCACCCGGTACACGTTCTCCCGGACGGCAGCAAGTGCGGTTAGAACCAGGCTGGGCAGGAGCCCGTGGACCATCTCAGCAACGTCGGCGATTAGGCGATCTGCCAGCTCTTCTTCCTTCACGACTGTGCTCAGGTCGGCGGCACTGGACCCAGGCTTTCCGTACACGACGATCCTGCACGCTCCGAAGTCGATGGGACCGTGGTCGACGGTTGTGCCTACAGTTCTGTCGAGTTCCTCCAAGGTGTTGAGGGTGTCTGTAATCTGCCCTCGAACGTCCTCCTGGTCAGGCTCGCCGGTGTAGAACGCGATCAGGCGAAGTCGATCCGGCTGATCCGCCCGGAGGATGTGTTCCAGCAGTGGCAAGGCAGTCTCGCCGGTCCTTCGGCTCAGCCGCCAGTCCAGAATCACAATGTCCGCCCGAGCGACGGCCTTGGCGAGAACCTCAACGTCGTTCTGCCCATCCTGGGGCGCTACGACGCCGCAGACCATTCCTTGGCGGGCAAACGACCAGGTGATGGCGTCGACCTCTAGGGGCCGGGATGGATGATCCGTTAGGTCTGCCTGGGTTGGCGCCGGTCTCGGTGCACGTGGGCCAGCCGGGGTCAGATTACTGTGGACCTGTGGATTAGCGTGGGCGGAGAGTTCGTCGTCAACTACCACTGCCGTCAGCAGGAAGCCCCGGACAATCTGCTGGCAATGCTCGCCAAGCCCGTTCGTCTTCCCGGAGCTACCGTTCGCCATCGGCGTCCCCCTCCTCATCCTTGATCGGCGCGATAGCGAACGTCGTACTCCATTCCGATCCGCGCTCCTCGAGGGTTAAGTCGTAACCGATCTCACGCAGCGTCGCGCGGGCGATGTGCAGTCCCATGCCGCGGCCCTCCGGCTTCCTCGTGAAGCCGATATCGAAGATATCGTTCCGGTCCCGGGCACGAATTCCGGGTCCCGTGTCCGCGACACGGAGAGTCTTCCCGGACGCGTCGAGTTGGATTCGGCGCTCGAGCTTCTCGTTCTGCCCCGAGAGCCAGTAGATCGCGTTGTCCACGAGATTGATGAATACGGGATAGAAGGACGACGGATAGCCGCGCACGACCGCGCTGGCAAAGGCGTCGGATTGAGCCAATTCGATCCCGTGCCTGGCGAGTCGCTGACGAAAGAGGTTGGTCAGGAAGTCATGAATCTCCCATCCGCGAATGTCCACAGCCTTTCGGTAGAGTCTCCTTTGGAGCGGGGTGAAAAGCGTTAGGTACGCGTCAAGGTGATCGAAGCTGCCGCGAATCCCCTGGTACAGCGACTTCAGATCCCGATTCGCATCGGCCCAGGCCTTGAGGCCGCGAAGTCCCGATCGGACCGAACGGATTGCGGCGCCGAATTCGTGGCTGATGATCTCGATCGCCATACCGAGCTGAGCGAGCTGAAGATCAGCGGCCGCCTGTTCCTGGAGCGTGACATTGCTCTGTTCCACGGCCTCAAGTTGATCCAGAAGTGAGGACTCGGAGGTTAGGTCGATGGCTTCTAGCTGCGAGCGAACGGCGTCGAGAGCGGCTTTTGCGTTTTCCAGCGCCTCGCGGATCGGAGTCTCTAGGTCGGAACGTACGGAAATCAGCCGTTGGTCATCCAAGTCCGAAAGGTCGCGCCGATCGAAGTCGGCCAATCCGGCGCGAATAGCATCCTCGACATCTTGCACGCACTGAATGGCCAAGCTGCGCACATCCGCCGAGATGCTCTTTGCTCTCGCGTTCACCTCGCGGCGACCTGCTTCCGTCTCTCTCCTGGCCAGCCGACTGAGTTCGTTGAGCGACGAATCCAGCCGTTCTCGGACGCTAATGTCAACGCCCGCTTTGGTCATCTCCTGCGTGACCACGCTCTCGATGGAGGTTCGGAGATCCCGTATGCCGTCGACAAGGTTCTGGAACGCTTCCTGGTAGTCTCCCCATTCGCGTTGTAAGGCCCGGCTCAGGCCGATCCGGGGCTTCGAAACCCGGTAACTGGCTTCCAGTGCATCGAGATCTCGCCTAGCATGCCGTTCGATCAGCATGATTCGTCCGGCTGCTCTACGGCGATCCGGATCGAGGCTCGCCCCTCTGATGCGTTCCTCGGTCGCCAAGCCCAGTTCCATGACGCTGTCAAGTGGCTTATCCTTCTCCATTCGCTGAAAGAAGGCGGTCAGATCCTTCTTGAACTGCTCACGCTTGGCCGTGACGGTTCTGGCGCGCGCACGCCTATGTTGCTCGATTTCGTCCAGCTCGCGCTTGCGGCTCTTGAACCGCTCGCCGTAGGCCCCCTCCTCCCGGAAGAAGTCGGCGGCCACCTGAACGAGGAAGCTCTTCAGGATGCTCCGCAGCTCACGGTAGGCCTTGTTCTCGCGGAAACCCTCCCGCCCCGCCTTCTCACGCAGCCCTGCGTTGTGTGTGGAGTCGACTTCGACCACTCCGAACATCTGCCGGTAAGAGAAGTAGTAGTAGGAGGCGCTCTTGGTCCGCCGGAGTTCGATTTCCAGCCAGTCGTAGTCGGTGTTTCCGTACGGTTGAATGCGTACGCCGTCTCGATAGATGTAGAGGCCGCCGATGCGTCTCGTCTTCTCGAGCATGCGGGCGTGTTCGGGCGGAGGAAGAGTGGAATGCCTGGCGGCACCCTCGATTGCGGCGAAGGTGATGCGGAAGGGGCCGCAGGCCGTGGGACGCCCTTTTCCTCCGCTCCAGTTGATTACATGGTCGCGCCTGATCTCGCCGTAGACGGATACGTTGCCCTTGAACTGGCCATACTCGTCAAATCGCCCAAAGACACGGTGATCCGCGTTCTCGTAGTCATAGGGAGTGAAGAACTCGTGCCCACCGATGAGGTCTTCGCAGGCACCATCCGTTCTGTGATCCCGAAAAGCGGTGCGGATGACCGGTTCCGCGCCGGTCGCAAACGACGGGGTGGTAAACCCCAGCAGTGCCTTGTGCAGCGGTGCCGCCGAGTCGGAAGCCGGTTCCCCGACCATGTCGTAGGCTAAGTTCTCCGATGCAGGCAGAAGGTAGAAGTGTGTACCGTGGCCTCCGTCGATCAGCGTAGGTTCGCCTAGGTGCTCGGCCGCCTCGAGAGGATCGACCACGAACGCCTCGAGGTCACCCTCGATGCGTGCCCACTCCTCTTCGGCCATGAGTTTCTGAAGGCCGGCGTTCCTGCCGAGGAATGACCTCACCATGTCGGCGACGTCCTCGGCGTCGGGCAGGCTGCCTCCGGGGAAGGTGCGAAGGGGAATCCGGATATCTTGGAGATTCAGTCCGGGACATTGGAAGACTCGCCAGTTCAGGAAGGCAGCGGTCAGGTCGGACAAGGTGTCGTCGCGAAGGGCGCGCGTAAGCACCAGCACCTGAGGGGCGATCGTCGCGATGGCCAGCCGACCGATTCCTTTCTCCCCCAGGATGGGCCTTGCGCCTCGGGAGGGCTGGCGGCGTTGGCTCTCCTCGCGTTTCCGTTGGATGCTGGTCTCGGTCGCGATAGTGAGCCATCGGTCGATGAACTCGTCGGTCTGCATTCCGAAGCCGTCGTCGCGCAGCACGAATAGCCCGTCGCGACGGTAGTAGTCAACTTCCACGCGGCTGGCGTCCGCGTCGTGCGCGTTCTTGAATAGCTCGCTGATCGCGGTGGGGATGCCGGCGATCTGCTGTCTGCCCAGCATGTCCAGCGTTCTGGCCCGGGCCCTGAAGCTGACCTCCATCGACATCAGATTCTGCCTACGTCGACCAAGTGTCTAGTGACGTGTTGTCCCACCAGGTTCGTCAACAGCGAGGGCACTGCGTTTCCAATCTGCCGAGCCATGGAGTTCAGGTTGCCGCGGAGGTGAAAGTCCATCGGGAATGTCTGAAGACACGCGGCCTCCCGGACGCTGATCGCGCGGTCCTCTTCGGGGTGCCCGAAGCGGCCGTTGGAGTAGCTGATGCAACGCGTCGTGAGGCCGGAGGCGGGCCGGTCCCACGACATGCGACCGTAGACGTCGGTGTAGCCGGCGGTCTTCTTGTGGCACGCAAGACGAAGGGCCGTTGGCCAATCCCGGTGCCCGCCGCCCTCCGGGGTTGCCCGGATGCGTTCCAGATTGAGTTCGGACAGCCGAGCGGCGCGATGGTCGGGGATTGTCGGGTGGGTCTCTCCGGCGTCAAGTCCGCGCAGGTCGCCTATCCAGTCACGCACGGTGGCGAACTCGGGGTTGGCCGTGCCCGGTCCGTGGGTCTTTGGAGGGAGATCCAGAGGTCCGCGGCGGCTGGCAAGGAGGAGGAATCTGCGGCGACCCTGCGGCACTCCATACTGCTTCAAGGGCACGGAAGTACAGGTCGGTCTGGGATAGCCGGCCGCTTCAAGTCCCAGAAGGAACTCGCTGAGCGGCTCGGAGTCGGGGCACACGTTCTGAATCCCCGGGACGTTCTCCACGAAGACGATGTCGGGCTCGCACCTTCGGATGAAGCGCAGGAGCTCGAGAAGCAAGGGCACCCGTTCGTCCTCACTGGGCTTGGGACGGCTGGTGTTCTGCTTGGTGAAGGGTTGGCAGGGCGCGCATCCGCAGAACAGAACGGGATGCGGTCGGTGCTTGACCACCAGCTCGTGGACGGAGCCTTCATCCACGTGCCGAATGTCGCCGCCTTCGAAGACGGCCGCGGGGAAGTTCCGCCGGAAGGTCCGCTTGGCGTCGGCGTCACAATCGAGGCCGAACACGATCTCCATTCCCGCGTCCTGGAAGCCGCGGCTGGCGCCGCCGCAACCGGAGAAGAAGTCGAACACCTTCACTCGCCGGCAGGGCGCTGCCGCGCCGTTCGTGTTGGGATCGCCGAGGGGATTCATGGACGACGCGGCTGCGGCGACAGAGGGTTGAAGGCGGCCGAAGCGTAACAAACCGTGGCTCACACGTTCTTCCAACGACCATCGCGGGGGCGGAAACCGCTATCCCGCAACCACCTCCGCATCGTGGCCGCACCAGACGAGGCCTGACACCAGCTTCGGCAGAAACCGGGTCGACTTGGGTGGCAGCAGGTCGCCGTCTTCGGTGGCCAGCGCGAACTGCCTCGGGGTCATCGGCGGCAGAAAGACGCCGGCGGTGATCTCGGTGCGGTCGAGCAGGGCGACGATGTCGTCGGGGTTCGCCTCGTAGGCGATGCTGCCGTCGGTGGCGGACTCGATCGGTACGCCGGTGGTCTTCAGCAGGTGATGGTGGAGCAGGACGGCGGGCAGGTTCGCCTTGCGGCCGGGAGTGTCGGCGGGAGCGGCGTCCGGGTCGAGAGTCCAGAGTTCGGGGGCCTCGTCGCCCTGGAACCAGACTGCGAGCGCCGGTTGATCGGCCGCGGCGACGCGGGCGGCGATCGCCGCGCCGGCCGTTTCCCGGAGGGGCTCCCTCCGCAACGGCAGGGCGGACATCGCCTCGCGGTTCACCGGCACCCGAACGCCACGGTGGACCGGGTCGATCCGCAGGTTCGCGGAGGCCAGGCTGGTCAGCACGACCATCTTGCACGCCGCGGCGGTGCCGCTTGCGGCGCCCTCCTCGGCGGCGTAGGTCTGGGCGACCTGGGTGCGGTGGTGACCGTCGGCGATGGCGGCGCGGGCGCCGGCCAGGGCGCCCGCGTAGGCGCCGATCCGCACGGCGTCGGTGATCCGGTAGAGCGCGTGGACCTCGCCCGTCCACGGATCGCTGTGGCTGACCAGGGCATCTCCCGCGGCGCCGCCGCAGTCCTCGGCGAGCAGGCGTTCCAGCGTGCCATCGTCTTCGGCGAGGTAAAAGACGGGCTCGATGTCGATCCGGCTGAGCCGCAGCAGGTCCAGGCGCTCGGCGATCGACTTGGCAACCGTCTGCTCGTGCGGCCAGAGATCACCTTCGCGTCCCGGCTCGACGCCGACCAGGGCGCACAGGCCGAGCCGGCTCGAGCCGTCCGGCTGGGTGATCGCGTAGGGGTAGATCGACGGCGTTTCGTCCCGCACCACGACCCCGGTCTCGATCCATTGGCGGTGGAGCGCCACGGAGTGTTCGTGCGGCGTCAGATCGCCGTGTCCGGCCGGTTTCGTGACGCGCGCGAACTGGTGCGGCGACTGCGCGTGCAGGCGGTCTCGCAGGGACTCGTCGATCTGGTCGAACGGCGGCGCCGCCTGCAGCGAGGCGTCGACCCTGGCGGAGTTGTAGCGGTAGCCCTGGAAGGCGTAGAGCTTCATGTCGATTCCTGGGAGGTTCGGTACGGGTTTGGAGAGCCGCTTCAGGCGGCCCGGTTGCCGTCGCTGGTCGCTTCGGCCGGGCCGGACGCGGACTCGCTTCGGATCGCGAGGCTACCTTCCTCCACGTCGATCAGCACGCGGTCGCCGGGGCCGATGTCGCCGCCGACCAGGGCGCGGCCGACGCGGGTCTCGACCTCGCGCTGCAGGTAGCGCTTCAGCGGCCGCGCGCCGTAGACCGGGTCGTAGCCGGCTCGGGCGGTGAACTCGCGGGCCGCGGGGCTCAGCTCGAGGCCGATACCCTGCTCGCCGAGCCGCTTGGCCAGGTCGGCGGTGAGCAGGTCGACGATCTGCTCGATCTCCGAGACGGTGAGCGGCGAGAACAGCACGACCTCATCGATCCGGTTGAGGAACTCGGGCCGCATCGTGCGGCGGAGCTCGGTCATCACCGCGTCCCGGGCGGCGTCCGTGATCTCGCCCGCCGGCGTCACGCCTTCGAGCAGGATGGGCGAGCCCAGGTTCGAGGTCATGATGACGACGGTGTTCCTGAAGTCGACCGTCCGCCCCTGCGAGTCGGTGATCCGGCCGTCGTCCAGGACCTGGAGCAGCACGTTGAACACGTCCCGGTGCGCCTTCTCGATCTCGTCGAAGAGGACGACCGCGTAGGGCTTGCGCCGCACCGCCTCCGTCAACTGGCCGCCGTCCTCGTGGCCGACGTAGCCCGGCGGCGCGCCGACCAGCCGCGACACGGTGTGCCGCTCCATGTACTCGCTCATGTCGATGCGGACGATGTTGTCCTCGGTGTCGAACAGCGCCTCGGCCAGGGTCTTGGCGAGCTCCGTCTTGCCGACGCCGGTGGGGCCGAGGAACAGGAAGGAGCCGATCGGCCGCCTCGGGTCCTTGATCCCCGAACGGGCGCGGATCACCGCGTCCGCGACGAGCTGGACCGCCTCGTCCTGGCCGATCACCCGGCGGTGGAGGATCTCGTCGAGTCGCAGCAGCTTCTCGCGTTCTCCCTCGACCAGTCTGGTGACGGGGACGCCGGTCCACTTGGACACGATCTCGGCGATCTCGTTGTCGGTCACCTCTTCCCGCAGCAGTCGGCCGGCCCCGTCCGTCTCGCCGGCGGCCTGCTCCTGCGTTTCGAGCTTCGCCATCAGCCCCGGCAGCACGCCGTGGCGGAGCTCGGCGGCCCGGTTCAGGTCGTACTGGCGCTCGGCGACTTCGATCTCGTGCCGTACCTGCTCGACCTGCTCGCGCACCTTCCGTTCGTCGTCGATCGCGGCCTTCTCGCTTTCCCATTGGCTGCGCATGGCGGCGGCCTTCGTACGCAGGTCGGCCAGTTCGCGCCGCAGGGACTCCAGGCGCTTCCGGCTCGATTCGTCGGTTTCCTTGGTGAGCGCGGCCTCCTCGATCTCGAGCCGCATGACGCGCCTGGTGACCTCGTCGAGTTCGGCGGGAAGCGAGTCGATCTCGGTGCGGATGAGGGCGCAGGCCTCGTCGACGAGGTCGATCGCCTTGTCGGGCAGGAACCGGTCCGAGACGTAGCGGTCAGACAGGGCGGCCGCGGCGACCAGGGCGTTGTCCTGGATGCGGACGCCATGGTGGACCTCGAACCGTTCGCGCAGGCCGCGCAGGATGGACACCGTGTCCTCGACCGATGGCGCGTCGACCAGGATCGGCTGGAAGCGCCGCTCGAGCGCCGCGTCCTTCTCGACGTACCTGCGGTACTCGTCGAGGGTCGTGGCGCCGATGCAGTGGAGCTCGCCGCGCGCCAGCATCGGTTTCAGCAGGTTGCCGGCATCGGTGGAGCCTTCGGTGCGGCCGGCGCCGACGATGTTGTGGACTTCGTCGATGAACAGGAGGATGCGTCCGTCGCTCTCGGCGATCTCGTTGAGCACCGCCTTCAACCTCTCCTCGAACTCGCCGCGGTACTTGGCGCCGGCGAGCAGCGATCCGAGGTCGAGCGAGAACACGCTCCGGTCCTTGAGCCACTCGGGCACGTCGCCGCGGACGATGCGCTGGGCCAGGCCCTCGACGATCGCCGTCTTGCCGACTCCGGGTTCGCCGATCAGGACCGGGTTGTTCTTGGTCTTGCGGGACAGGATGCGGATGGCGCGGCGGATCTCCGAGTCGCGGCCGATCACCGGGTCCATCTTGCCGCTGCGCGCCTGGGCGACGAGGTCGACGCCATACTTCTCCAGCGCTTCGTAGGCCGTCTCCGGGTTGTTGCTCGTCACCCGCTGGGATCCGCGGACGGCCTTTAGCGCGTCCAGCAGCGGCTGGCGGGACAGGCCGGCTTCCGTGAGTGCCCTGGCGGCGTTGTCCTTGCCGTCGAGGGCGGCGAGCAGCAGGTGCTCGACGGAGACGTAGTCGTCGCCGAACGTCCCGGCCTCGTCTTCGGCCCGCGCCAGGAGTTGTTCCAGGTCGGCCGTGATGTAGATCTTGCCGGCCTCGCCGCCGCCGGTCGAGACCCTGGGCCTGCGTTCGAGGTCGCCCTGAATTCTGGTCCGCAGTGCGCCGGCGTCGACTTCGAGGCGATTCAGGATCCGCGGCGCCAGACCGTCCTGCTGCTCGAGCAGAGCCAGCAGGAGATGGTTCGCGTCCACCTGCTGATGGCCCAGGCGCCGCGCCCGATCCTGGGCCGCGGTGAGCGCTTCCTGCGATTTGATGGTCAGTCTGTTCGGGTCCATATCGTTCAGGTCCTTCTGCCTGGTGGACTCAGTTGTCGTTGCGAGTGGTGGCGGAGGAGTCGTAGGACGGCTCGAACGCGGAGGTCTCGGCCAACTGCTCGAACAGGGCTTTCTCCTCCTCGGTCAACTGCGTGGGAACGACGACCTGGATCTCGGCGAGCAGATCGCCGGCGGGTCCCTTCGGGTTGGGCAGCCCGCGTCCCCGCAGTCGCATCTTCCGCCCGGTGGACGAACCGGCGGGGAGCCGCGCCTCGGCGATTCCGCCGAGCGTCGGAATCCGGACCTTGCCGCCGAGTGCCGCCGTCCAGGGTGAGACCGGTACGTCGCAGTGGAGGTCGCGGTCGTGGCGCCGGAAGACCGGATGCGGCAGGGCTTCGACCCGCAGCAACAGGTCGCCGTCCGGTCCGCCGGCTCCCTTTCCGCCCTGACCGCCGAGCCGGATCGACTGGCCCGGCAGTACGCCCTTCGGTATCCGGACCTCCAGTTTCCGGGTCCGGCCGTTGGTGCGGTCGAGGAACTCGATTGTCTGGGGTCCGCCCTCCGCCAGGTTCTCGAGGCTGAGCGGCAGGGAGACCTCGTGGTCCCGGCCCCGGCGCGGAGGGGACCAGGTCGACTGCCGGCCGCCGCCGGGGAAGCCCTGGGGTCCCGCCCCTCCGAAGAGCATGTCGAAGAACGAGCTGAAGCCGGAACCGCGGCCGGCGCTTCGGAACTCGAAGCGGCTGTCGCCGCCGCCGAAGTCGAACTGGAAGCCTTCCCAGCCGGGCGGTGGAGTGCCTCCGGTCTGGACCTGCTTCCAGGCGGTTCCGTACTGGTCGTACTTGCCGCGCTTGTCCGGATCCTTCAGCACCTCGTAGGCCTCGCCGATGTCCTTGAAGCGGGCCTCGGCACCCGCGTCCTTGTTGACGTCCGGGTGGAACTGGCGCGCCAGCTTGCGGTAGGCCTTCTGGATGTCGGCGGCCGTCGCTTCCTTGTCGACGCCGAGCGTCTGGTAGTAGTCCTTGTACTCCACGTTTGGTTCCCTTTCTTGGGTGCGCGGGCCTGAGTGATGCCGGCCTAACTTCGGCAGATAGTTTAGTCTAACTCACTCAACTTTGGAAGGCGGATTGGTGCCGGCCTTGCGGCCGGCGCTCTGTCTTCCGCGGGTCAGAAGACCCGCGGTCACACGCCTGCGGCGGCGGCGGGTCAGAAGACCCGCGCACCGACCCGCGCACCCAGTCCTTACGCACGAAGGGCGCGACTTGCGTCGCGCCCTTCGGAAAGCGTCTGAAAGCGGCTCAGCCCGTCACGGCGGGTCGAAGCCGAACGCCGTGTAGTTCAGTGCGATGTACTTCTCCTGGCCCTCGGGAACTTCCTCCAGGGGCAGGATCGCCTGCACCGGGCAGGCATCGACGCAGAGGCCGCAGTCGATGCACTCCTCCGGGTGAATCAAGAGCAGTTCCCAGTCGTCGTCGTCGTAGATGCAGTCGACGGGGCAGACATCGACGCACGACGTGTCCTTCACGCCGATACAGGGTTCAAAGATGATGTGGGTCATCGGACTCTTCCTCGCGGGCCGCACACCACCCCGGGCTCTTGTCGGGGCAGCCTTGAAACGCGGCAGACAGTAACAGAGTCACCCTCAGGAGGAAAGACGCTCGCCGGCGGCAAAGCGGCCCGGGTGCATGACTTCCGGAATGGTCAGCCGGGGGTCGCCGGGCTGCTGGTCGAGCACCAGCGGCGCGATCATCCTGGCGGTGAGCGGGGCCAGCAGGATGCCGTTGCGGAAGTGGCCGGCAGCGACGTGCAGCCGCTCGCTCAGCCGGCCGACAATCGGCCAGGGATCGGGCGTACCTGGCCGCAGTCCGGCCCAGTGCTCGACCGGCTCACGGTCCTCGAGGCTCGGCAGCAGGGCGGCGGCCCCCGTCGCCAGATCCGCGCCGACCTCGTCGCTCAGGCTGAGATCGAAGCCGGCGTGCTCGACGGAAGCCCCGATCAGCAGGCGCCCTCCCGCCCGCCGCACGGCGTAGAAGGCCGGCGTGCGGATGGCGCCGGTGAACGGCCAGTCGACCCGGTCGAAGGCGATCATCTGGCCCTTGACGGGAACGATCGGGAGGGCCGGCAACCCGTGGACCTGTGGAGTCCAGGCGCCGCCGCAGACCACGACGGCGCCGGCGGCGCATTCGAAGCCATTACCTGAGGTGACAACCTCGCCGGACGCCTCGACGACACGTTCTACCGTGGCGCGGTGGAGGACGACGTTCCGGTGGCGCAGCGCCGCCGCCGCCGCGGTCGCCGCCAGGCGGTTGTCGACCCGATGCTCGCCCGGCAGCAGCAGTGCTTCCTCGATCCCGGGACGCAGATCGGGTACCAGCTCGGCCAGCTCGGTCCGGTCGAGGTCCCGGGCCGCTTCGCCCAGGTCAAGCGCCTGCGCCCGGATTCGATCAAGCACCTTGCGACCTTCTGGATCGAGCACCGGCAGGAGTGAGCCGGAGTCGTCGTAGTCGATCGACATGCCGCTCTCGTGCTCGAGGGCGGGCCCAAGATCGCGCCAGAGGTCGCGCGAACGAATCGAGATCCGGGCGAACGCCTGGTCGGCGATGCTCTCCGCGATCGGCGCGATCATTCCGGCCGCGTTGGGCGACGCCGCTCCCTCCTGCCGGTCGTCGACGACCTCGACCCGGGCGCCCGCGAGGTCCAGCTCGCGAGCGGTCAGCAGCCCGATCAGGCCGCCGCCGACCACGAGGACGTCGGGCCGCGGCCGCAGGCCCGAGGCGTTCCGCCGCGCCATCAGTTGCCGGCCAGCGCTTCCGCGTGCAACCGGGCGCGCGGCGCAATCTCCGGCCCGGCGTCGGACCGGAGCCGCCCGCGCTCCCTCGAGGCGAGGGCCTCGAAGACGGTGCGGGCCCGCGACCGGTACTCGTCCCGCCCTTCTTCCGCGAGGATGGTCAGGGCCAGTCCCAGCATGTACTGCACCGTGTCGCGGCCGAGTCCACTGCGGCCGGGAGCCTCGACCGTGCGGAGCTGGCGGACCACCTCCGCCTGGTCGTCGCCAGCCAGCAGCAGGTTCGCCAGATCGAGTTCCAGAAGCCACCGGGGGATATCTCCAGTGCGTTCCAGCTCCTGGTGCAGCCGGGCCGCGACGGCCGAAGGCAGCAGGTCGGGGTCGAACGCGTCGAGCAGCGCCCAACCCCATTCCGGTTCGACGCTGCGGACCGTGACGCCGTCCTCGCCGCGGGTGGCGAGTTCGATTGCCTCGCCGGGCTCGGCGCTCTCGACGGCGTTCGTCAACTGGATCGTGGAGGACGCCGGTTCGCTGGCGATCGTGACGACTTCCATGCCGGGCGCGAGCCCCGCGGCTGCGGCCGGGCCGTCCGGATCGACCGCCGCCACGATCGGCAGGGCGCCGGCCCGGGAGTCGATGAGCGTGGCGCCGAATCGGGGCGTCCTCCGGCCGAGCTCCGGGTCGAGGGCCGCGGCCAGCCGCTGCAGCGCGCCCTGCTCGAGCCGCCGGTTCTCGATCCGCAGGGTGCGCACGTCGGGCGACGGCGGGCCGGGGACGGCCGGCCACCACCACAGGTCGACCGCGTCGGCGACCAGGTCGTCGTTCAGGACCGCGGCGACGTAGAGCGCGGCCGGCAACCTCGCCTGGACCTGTTCCTGGATCGCTGCCCAGTCCAGATCCCGCCGAGCCGTGGTCCGGGCGCGCAACGCGTTCGCGTCGACGCCCAGTTCGGCGAGCAGGCCCGTGCCCTCGGCGCCGCGATCGAGGACGCTGTACGTGCCGGCGCCGCGGAACGCATCGAGCGCGAACTCGACCGCCCGGACGCCGGCGGGGTCGTCGCCGAGCACGCCGAGGTAGACCAGCGCCGGCCGTAGCCGGATATCGATGTCGAGCCGGCGCCGGTCCTCGGCGACCACCGAGGTTTCGAAGTAGCCGAGCGTGCCGTGGGTCACCGACAGGTCGTACGCTCCCGGCGGCAGGCGGACCTGGGGTGGCGACCTCGACCAGTCGGGCCGGAGAATCCGGCCGTTGCCCAGGACGCTCGCGCCTTCGGTCAGGCCGACCAGGCCGATCACCGCCTCCTCGCGCTCCAGGACGATCGGCGGCAGTTCGTAGTCCACGAGGTCGGGGAGCTGAAGACTGGTGCGGAAGCTCCGGAAGCCGTCCTTCTCGATGTCGATCCGGTAACGGCCGGCCGGCAGGTCGTCGAGCCACAGTTCGCGGGAGAAGTCCTCGGGCGGATGGTCCGCGTTCGCCCCCTCCGGCCGGAACCAGGGCTCGGCCTGGCCCTCGGTCAGTCCGCGTTCGATCCCGTCGATCAGCACGGCGGCGCCGGTCGGGGCGGTGCGCAGGCGAACGACCGCGCTGTCGCGCTCCAGTTCGACCGCCACCTCGAGGTCACGTCCACCGTCGATGGCGAAGGCGGCGGTGGTCGGCAGGTAGCCGGGGCGGGACACCTGCGCCAGGTAGTCGCCCGCCAGCATCGCCGTGGGCTCCGGCGGCACGAAGGGTTCGGGCTCGGCCTCCTCCTCGGAGGCGGCGTCTTCGGGCGCGGTGGAGTCGGCGGTTTCGCCGGCCGGCTCCTCCTCCGCGCTTTCATCCGCGGCCGCGTCTTCCGTCGCGTCCTCCCCGGTGGGCGGCGGCTCCGGCGGCGGCGCGGCGTTCTCGAACGCCAGGTCGCCCACGCGAATCTCCGCATCCAGAGGCGCGACCACGAAGGAAACCCGGCCGACGAGTTCGTCCTTCCGGCTCTGCAGCCGATCCGTCAGTTGCCTGCCGGCGGTCTCGGCGTCCAGTTCAAACAGCGGGTCGAGGCGGATGATCCGGTCGAGCGCCTGGTCGGCGCCTTCCCGGTCGTCCAGCGTCCAGCGGGCGGCCGCCAGGTAGAGCCAGGCGGTGCGCAGGGTCTCGAAGAGCCGTGGATCGCCGGCGGCCAGGTTCCGCCAGCCTCCGGCGTCGGCGGCCAGCGGTTCGAGAGTGTCGATCACCTCCTGCAGCAGCGGAACGGCGCCTTCCGAGTCGCCGCCGGCGTAGATGTCGCCGGCCTCGCTCAGAGCGGCCGCCGTCCGGGGAGGCAGCCGTGTCGAGCGCTCGATCTCGAGGTCGCTCCGGCCGATCTCCTGGACGCCGATCCGCTGCGCGGAAGCCGCGCCGCAGAGGCCGGCCAGGACCGCCGGAACGGCTGCGAGGACGAGCAGGTTCCTGGACATCCTCGACTACTCCAGGACCACGACCTGGCCGAGGCGGCTGTCGGCGACGAAGATCCGCGCCTGGCCGTCGACGGCGACGTCCTCGGGGGCGCGGAGTTCCTGGCCGCCCGGCAGGACGGGCCCGAGGGCCGCCAGCGGCGTGGCGAAGGCGTCGTAGACGAGGATCTGCAGCGTGCCGGCGTCGAGCACGTAGCGGTTGCCGAACGCGTCGACGTCGAGCGCGACGGGGCGTCTCCAGTCGACCCGGAAGGCCTCCTCGAAGCGGCCGTCGGCGGCGAATCGCAGCACCGAGGGCGGCGTGGAGCGAGCGCCCGCGTCGAGGACGTGGATGGCGCCGTCCCTGCCCACCGCCACGTCGACGGGCTGGGTCAGCGCGGCGACGCGCAGCGTCTCGATCGGCCGCCCCTGCGCGTCGTAGCGGAGCACTTCGGCGGAGCGGCGCGAGAGCACGGTCCAGTTGCCGAAGCCGTCGCGGTGGGCGGCGACGATGCGGTCCAGCTCGCCGCCGCCGACCCGGCTGAAGGAGACGGCCCGGGGGTCCTCGATCCCGGTCACGCCGTCGGCGGTGATGACGCCGGGGGAATCCGCCGCCGCGTGGCTCGGCCGGACGATGCCGCGGAGGTCGCGGGCGGACGCCGGCGCGCCGTCGGCGTCGAGGATCGCGGCCCGGTTCGCCTCCGTGACGACGAGTCGGCCGTCGGCTCCGGCGGCGACGCCGCGGGGCCGCTCGATGCCGGTCGGGGCTGGCAGGTAGCCGCGGGAGTCGAGCCAGCGCTCCTGGCCGGCGAGGGGCCGCAGGATGAGCCGATGGATCAGGGTCATCCGTTCGAGCGCGTCGCCGGCGACGTTGCCGTTTCCGCCGTTCCCGCCGAGAGCGCCTTCCCGGGCCAGCCGGAGGTGCCGGGCGGCGTCCTGCCAGTCCCCTCGCATCAGCAGCAGGTCGCCGAGCTCGAAGTGAGCCCGCGGGGTCCACTCGCTCCCGGCCTCACGCTCCAGCACCCGCAGGAGCTCGCCGCCGGCTTCCCGTTCGGCGCCGGTGCGGCGGCCGAGCGCGGCGGCTTCCACCAACGCCCGGCCGCGGAGCTGAAGGCGGGGATGCTGGCTCCGCGGGAAGCGCCGGGGGACTTCCAGCAACCGCTCCCGCGCCAGGGCGAGGTCGTCAATGCTGGCCGCGTCACGGGCAGCGGCAAGGACGGCTTCGACGAGTACCGTGGCTTCCCGTTCAGCCGCCTCGTCCTGCGCCGGCAGGACGGCCGCGACCAGGGTCAGGCCGACGAAGGTCCCCGCGCGGAAGCAGCGCTGACGCCTACGCGTCGAGTTCTTCTTCGAGCCGCTCGTCACTGAGCCGTCGGGCGGTTGGCGAGAGGGGGGCATGGGTGAGGATCTGACTGGCGCGCGCAATCGCCTTCGCCGCGTCGCCCAGATCCTGGTAGATCACCATCTCCTTGTAGAGCAGGTCCGCCAGCTGGTTCAGCCGCTCCTCGACCTCTTGGGCGTGGGGCCCTTCGGGGAAGCGCTCGAGATACTCGGAACCGCTCGTGATGTCGTCGTAGCTGCCGGCCAGCTTGCGCAGGCGATCCTCGGCCCGGTCTCCGAGTGCCGGGTCCCGTTCCTGGAGGGCCAGGTGTTGCAGGGAGCCGAGTCGGGTCAGCACCGGCGTCAGGTTGTGCAGCCCCCGCTGCGCCGCGGCGGCGGGACTGTCGCCATCCTCGGTGACCTGCTCGGGCGGCTCCGACTCCCACGCCTTGAGGAAGCTCTCCACTGCCTGGGTCTCGCGGCCCAGCCGGCTGTAGGCGGTGCCAAGCAGAAGCGCCACCCTGGGCGCGCGCGGAGAATCGGGGTAGTTCGAGAGGAAGGCCTCGAGGAAGGGGGTCTCGAACACGCCGCGGTCGAGGATGTCGATCGACTGGGCGTAGAGCTCCTCGGATTGACGTCGGAGGTCGGCGAGCTCCTGGCTGAGGACGGCGAGGAAGGGCGAATCCGGGGTCAGTGCCTGGACGGCCTCCATCTCGCGGCGGTAGGTGGCGGTGATACGACCGTAGTCCCTCGATGTCGCCAGCCGGTCGAGTTCCCGGGCCCGCAGCTCATGCAGCCTGTCCAACCGAATCGACTCGGCTGCCGTTCCGCTGGGCCAGGCGTTGAGGGCCATCGTCTTCAGGAACCGCAGAGCCGGCGGCACGGCGGCCGACTCCCTGGGGCCGGTTCGGGCGAGGCGCTTCGACGGGTTCGCCGCGAACTGCAGCAGGCTCTCCTGGGTCGCCTGGCGGTAGGCGTCGACCTCCTCGCCAGGCGCCGCCTCGAGCGTCGCGAGATAACGGCCCCGGGCCCTGGCGGCCTGGACCCGCGAGTCGAAGAAGGGATGCGTCTGCCAGTAGCCGTACGCCTTCGACTGCGGAATGCGTTCCCCCATCTTGGCCATCAGCAGGCCGAGGGCGTTCGGGTCGTAACCGGCGGCCGCCGCGAGACGCTGGCCTTCCTCGTCGCTTTCGTCCTCGTGCTCGCGCGAGTAGCTGCGCATGACGAGTTCGGTGATGGCCATGCCGCCGACCAGCGCGGCCTGGGCTGCCGCCTCGGTTGGACTCTGGTCCCTCGTGTAGCCGTAGGGGCCGACGTAGCCGTCCTCCCGGTCGGAGGCGCTCGCCGCGATCAGCCCGACTCCGAGCAGGGAACTCAGCAGGTTCAGTCTCGTCGCGCGCTTCTTCTGCTTCAGGAAGTGCTCGGACGTGACGTGCGCGATCTCGTGGCCGAGCAGACCGGCGAGCATGTCGTCGGACAGGCCCAGGTCGAGCATGCCCCTGGTCACGAAGATCTGGCCGGCCGGGAGGGCGAAGGCGTTGGGGATCGGCGTGTCGACGACCGCGAAGGTGAAGGGGTAGCTGTCGAAGTCCGCGTGGTACGCCACTTCGTAGCCGATCCGGTTGATTCGCTCCTGCACTTCCGTATCGTCCACGAGCCCGTACTGCTTCACAGCCTCGGCTGCCGCGGCCACGCTCTTTTCGAACAGGGCGGGATTCGCGATCTCGACGGCCGGTGCCGCGTCGGCCGCGGCCAGCGCGAAGGCCAGCGTTGCGGCGATGGCGGGCCGCGCCATGCTTCCGGTTCGGGACGGTTCGTGTGCGCGCTTCATGGGGGAACCAACGGCCGCGGAGCCTGACCGATTCCGCAACGCCATAGGATACCCCCGTGGCGGCGTCACAGGCGCGGGAAGCGCTAGCGGCGGCGGCCCGGAGTCGCCGCGGCCATGAGCCGTGGTTGTTCTATCCGCGGGACGGTCGCTGGCGCTGGTGGTCGTTCGAGCGCGCGTGGACCGAGGTCGAGCGTTGGCGGGCTTTGCTGGAGCGGGGCGAGGGACCGGCCGCTGGAAGCGCGCCCGCGCCCGAGTCCTCGCCGGAGGCTCTCTGTTTTCAGCTTGCGGCGCCGGCCGGTGATTCCGGAGAGGCGATCGCCGCGTTCGACCGTCTGCCCGCCCGCGATGCCCGGGACGTTTCGTCACGGGAGATCGTCGTCGTTACGCCGCCGGCGGACGGGGAGGCGCCGACGCCGGCGGATCGTCTCGCGCGGCTGTGGCTCGACTGGTGCTGCGCGAACCTGGCGGTGCTGGCGCTCGAACCGAGTCGCCGCGCGCTGGCCGGCTCGGTGCTGTGGTGCCGGCCGACGGCGATCCTCGTGGACACGGAGCAGGAGCGGTTGCTGGCCGCGGCGGTCGTGGAGCGGAGCGGAGGCCGGGATCGCAGGGCGGCCGCGCTGCTCGACCGGCTGCGCCTCCTCCTGGTTGCTGAAGCTGACCGGGACGATGCCGGCGCGGTGACGCCGCCGGCTCGTTGGCAAGCGTGGGGCGTCGAGCGCCGCGCAGTGGGGAAGCGCGAGGTCGGCCGTTGATACAGTGCCGGCTGGTGAACGCCGCCGCGCCATCCGTCCGGTTTCTGCCGCTGATCCTGATCACGGCGCTCGTGGCGCTTGCCGCGCAGCCCGTCGCCGGCGCCGGATTCGCGGTCAAGATGGCGACGCTTTCGCCCGACGGCTCGCCGTGGGACGGCTTCTTCGAGACGATGGGCAGGGACTGGGAGGCCGGTACCGATGGCCGGGTCAGTCTCACGATCTACCCTGGCGGCGTCGCCGGAGACGAACCGGACATCCTGCGCAAGATGAAGATCGGCCAGTACCACGCGGCCGCCCTCTCGGTCGCCGGTCTGGCCGACATCTCGAAGGACTTCACCGTCTTCGAGATCCCCCTGTTCTTTCATGACGAGCAGGAGATGTTCCATGTGCTGCGGGAACTGACGCCCGGTCTGCGCGAGACGCTGGACGACGAGGGCTTCGTGCTGCTCGGCTGGGGCTACGTCGGCCAGGTCCACTTCTTCACGAACGAGCGGGCCCGCACGGTCGAGGAGATGCAGCGCCTCAGGATCTTCACCTGGGCCGGCGACGAGGCGATGACGAGCTGGTGGCGCGAGGGCGGCTTCAAGCCGGTCGCGCTGGCGGCGACCGACATCGTGACCGGGCTCCAGACCGGCATGATCGACGCCCTGGCCGTTCCACCGATCTACGCGATGCAGGTCCAGTTCTTCAAGCAGGCGAAGTACTTCGCCGACATTCCGCTGATTCCGATGATGGGCGCCATCGTGGTCACCAAGCGTGCGTGGAACCGGATCTCCGAGGGGGACCGGGAGGTGATGATCGCGGCGGGTCGGCGGGCCGAGAAGAGCATCTTCGAGACGATCCCCACGCTCGAGCAGACGGCGATCCGGCTGATGGGCGGGCAGGGCCTGGAAGTCGTGCCGATCGCTGGCAGCGAGGTCGAGGACGACTGGGTCGAGATCGCCAACGACTTCGCGGCCAGCATGCGCGGGAAGACGGTTCCCGAGGCGATCTTCGACCGGGCGGCAGCGGTTCGGGACGCCTACCGCCGGCAGTCTTCGATTGACTGAAGGCGCCGCCGCGGTCCGTCCCTGGGCCCCGGTGCGCTTCCTCCACCGGCTGGAGGACGGTGTTTCGACCGTCCTGCTCGGCGCGATGGTGCTTCTGCCGCTGGCGGAGATCGTCGTTCGCCGGCTCGGTACGGGCATCCCGGGCGCCCTTCCGTTCGAGCAGCACCTGACCCTGTGGGTCGCCTTCCTGGGCGCGGCCCTGGCGGCGCGCGACGGGCGTCTGCTTGCCCTGGCCACCGGCAACCTCCTGCCGGAAGGCAGGTTCCGGACGATCGCCGCGGTGTTCACCGGCGGCGTCAGCGCCATGGTCGCGACTTTGCTCGGCACTGCCAGCCTGGACCTCGTGCGGATCGAACGCGAGGGCGGCATCGAGATGGCGGCCGGCGTGCCGGTCTGGGTGGGGCAGGCGGTCATGCCGGTCGGCTTCGCGATCCTGGCCCTGCGCCTGGTCTGGAAGTCCTCGGACCTGTGGACGGGTCGAGCCCTGGCCGGGTTCGGCGTCGTGCTCGGTCTGTGGATTGGCGCGAACGCGGACTCCTTCGCCGATCGTGCCGTCACTCCCTGGCTGGTCCTGATCCTCGCCTCGACTCTCCTGGGCGGACCGATCTTCGCCGCTCTGGGCGGTGCCGCGGTCTTCCTGTTCCTGACGGACTGGGTACCGCTCGCCGCGATCCCGGCGGAGAGCTACCGGCTCGCGGTGTCGCCGACCCTGGCGGCGATCCCGCTGTTCACGCTCACCGGATTCCTGCTCGCCGAGGGCGGGGCGTCGGAACGGCTGCTCAGGGTGTTCCGCGCCCTGTTCGGCTGGGCGCCGGGCAGCACCGCCGTGGTGTGCGCCGTCGTCTGCGCGTTCTTCACCGTCTTCACGGGCGGTTCCGGCGTCACGATCCTGGCGCTGGGCGGCGTCCTCTTCGCCGCCCTTTCGGCCGATGGCTACCGTGAGCGCTTCTCGCTCGGCCTGCTGACCTCGTCCGGCTCGCTCGGCCTGCTGCTGCCGCCGGCCCTGCCGCTCATCCTCTTCGGCATCGTCGCCGAAGTGCCGATCGAGGACCTGTTCATCGGCGGGCTCCTCCCGGGGCTTCTGCTGATCGCGCTCATCGCCGCATGGGGCGTCAGGGAGGGTCTGCGCGTCGGCGCCGGCGCGACTCCGATCGCCGCGAAGGGAGGGGAAGCGCTGTCGGAGCCCTCCCCGTCGGAACGGTTGCCGCCGGTTCTCCGGCGATGGCTGCCGCCTCGCGTCATCGAGATGGTGCTCGCCGTCTGGGCCGGAAAGTGGGAGCTGTTGCTGCCCTTCGTCATCCTCGGCGCGTTCTTCAGCGGCTACGCGACCCTGGTCGAAACGGCGGCGCTGGCGGCTCTCTACGCCTTCGTCGTCCAGTGCCTGGTGCACCGCGACGTGAAGCTGGGCAAACCTCTGCTGGCCGTCTTCCGGCAATGCGCCGTCCTGGTCGGCGGCGTGCTGATCATCCTGGTCGTGGCGATGGGCCTCACGAGCTGGCTGGTGGACGCCCAGGCGGCCCAGGCCCTCGTCGACCTGGTGCAGAACAACATCGAGTCGAAGATCGTCTTCCTGCTGGCGCTCAACGTCTTCCTGCTGCTGGTCGGCTGCCTGATGGACATCTTCTCGGCCACCGTCGTCGTCGTGCCGCTGATCATCCCGCTCGGCCTGGCCTTCGGCGTCGACCCGATCCACCTCGGGATCATCTTTGTCGCCAACCTGGAACTTGGCTACCTGACGCCGCCGGTGGGCCTCAACCTCTTCCTGGCGTCCTACCGCTTCGAGCGACCGCTGCTGGCGGTCTATCGGGCCGCCGTGCCTGCGCTGGTCATCCTCGGCTTCGGCGTCCTGTTGATCACGTACGTTCCGGGGCTCACCCTGGACCTGCTCGAGTTGCTGGGGCGACGCTGATGACCCCCGGAGTTACTCAATGAACTGGAAACGTCTGCAGAGCATTGCCGTCGTCTGGTCGGCGGTCTTCCTGGGCCTGGCGATCCTGACGATCGTTGGCGTCCAGCTCGTCCCCCGCGAGGTGCCCGGCCTGGTCTGGGCGCTCCATGTGCTGGTGGCTGCCATCGGCTTCGGGTCCGGCATCGCGGCGGCCCGGCGCCGGGCCGAGATCGACGTCGAGCGGTGGAAGCTGGTGGAAGACCCGGACCTCACGTCCGGCGAGCGGGAACACGCCCACCGGGAGGCCGAGTCCCTGCTGCGGCGGGCCAGCGCCCAGTTCCTGCTGGCCGGCGTGACCCTGGGCGGCTGGCTCGCCTACCAGTTGCGCGCCGAGCGGCCCGAGGCCGGCGCGGCCGTGACCCGGGTGCTCGGCGGCGAAACGCCGGACGTGCCGTCCCCGGACCAGACCCTGGCCGAGGCCCTGGCGGCCGAGCCCGTGTACACCCTGAGCCCTTCCGACCTGCTGATCGTGACGCCTCTGGTCGCCTTCGGCCTCGGCATGTTGCTGGCCCGCTACCGGGCCCGCCGATCCGGCTAGCTGGCCCTACCGCAGCCGCGCCACGGTGGCGCCCCATCCACCGCCGCCCGGCCCGCCGCTCCTGAACGAGACGACCCGCGGATCCCGTTCCAGGACCTTGCGCACGATCTGCCTCTGCACGCCGATCCCGCGCCCATGGATGATCCGCACCTCCCGGAACCCCTTCTCGTAGGCCGCATCCAGGTAGCTCTCGACCACGTCCTTCACCTCCCGCGGCTGAAACGGATGCAGGTCGATCTCATCGCCGATGGGAACTTCGACGACGTCGTCGAACTGAAGTTCATCCTCCGGATGCATGACTAGAACAGCTTCAGCACCGCGATGAAGGCGCTCCAGCCGTCGTCGGGGCCGGCGAGGGCGTGGCCGATGTCCATGTTGACGACGGTGCCCCAGGGGCCGATGAATGTGCCGACGATGCCGGCGCCGGCGAGCAGCTCGCGGTCGAGGCCTGAGGCGGGGTCGGTGGCCCAGGCGGCGTCGCCGACCAGGTCGATGCGGAAGATCTCGCCGAGCTCGAAGCCGTAACTGACATGGGCGGCGGCCGCCCGTTCCGCCCGCACCTTGTCGCTCTGGTAGCCGTGGACGTTGACGTCCGAGAAGAAGCCGAACTCGTACTTGCTGAAGCGGTCGAGGTCGCTGCCGTCGACGTACTCGAGGGCGACGCCGAACTTCTGGAACTTCGGCAGGTGCCAGGTCTTCGCGACACCGACGTTCCAGAGTGTGTAGCTGTCCGGGGTGAGATTGCCGGCGCCCAGTCCCCAGGGCTGCCATTCGCCGCGCAGGTTCCACGAGGCGCCGGCGACGAGCCGATAGCCCGAGCGGATGTAGCGGACGATGGCGCCGACGCTGTGGCCAAAGTGGTCGGAGGGCAGAACGAAGTCGTCGCCGGTCTCGTCGGCGCGCTGGAAGTTGTTCCAGGAGAGCTGGTAGCGGAGATCGAGCTTGGTGAAACTGCCGAGCGGGCGGCCCAGGCTGAAGTCGATGTTCGGTCGCAGCCGCTCGACGTTCTCCGCGGGCGACTCGACGCCTTCCCGGTAGAGCACGTCCTCGCCGGCGAACGCCAGCGCGAAGACGTCGACGCCGGCATCCCAGCGGGAGCCGAACAGGCTCGGGTTGGCGATGTCGGCCAGGATGAGCGGCCCGGCGATGAACAGGTCGGCCTGGGTGCCCGTGCCGCGCCAGTCGAAGGACAGCCAGTTCACGCCGCCCAGGGGCAGCGGGCCGTCCTGGGCCTCGTCGTAGAAGGCGCCTCCGAGGAGGAACATCCGGGTCTTGTCGTCCTCCTTGACCACCCGTTCGCCGGTCTCCTGGTCGAGCTCCAGGTAGCGGAGCCCCACCTCCGTGTCGCGCACCATCGTCGCCTCGGAAGCCAGCGTGGCGTCGCGCCGCGCGTCGAAATCGGTCGGGTTGACGGAGATCCCGGTCAGTTCGATCTCCCGTTCGACGATCGTCGTCGCGTTCAGGACCGAGAACAACTGCTGGCCGATGACCCGGGTCGGCAGCCAGTAGGACGACCGTTCCCACGCCGCGGGCTGGCCGGCCGCGTCCACCGGCGTGTAGAAGGTGGTCTCGTCATTGGACAGCACGTCGCCGGTCAGGCCGAGCTGAACCGCGCGCGTCTTCACCCGCGCGTAGAGCTCGCGGTCCACCCAGACCGTGCCGCGAAACAGGCTGCGGCCCTCGGTCAGAGCCGTCGCCGGCTCGAAGTCGACGACCCAGGTGTCGCGGCCCTCGACCGTTGCCGTGCCCCGAAGCCGGTAGCGGTACTCCCTGGTGAACGTGATCTCGGCCGGCATCGCCGCCGCCTTCTCCGGCTGGATCAGGGGGATCTCGGGGATCCGCTTGCGGCGCCAGCGGATGCCGTTGACGTAGAAGTTGTCCCAGGCCCAGTCGAAGCCCGCGCCCTGGCGGAAGAAGAAGGGACCCTGGAAGGTGGCGTCGACCGACTGGACGCCGGTGCCGAGCTGGAAACGGAGCGAGGTCGTGTTCGTCGCACTGTAGTTGGCGACCCGGCGCGATTGATCGTCCTCGAAGGCCTGCAACCGCCGCAGGATCTCGCCCACCGGGATGCGGCGGGTGTCGGCCACCGTGAGCGCTTCCTCGACGCTCTCGGCCCCGTCGAGCCCGACCGCCAGGTCCCGCTCCAGGCGGAAGACGAAGGGCTCGGCGGCGTCCCTCAGCTCGAGCTCGTAGCCGTTGCGGGTGCGCCGCCCGCCGAAGACCAGGTCCGACTCGCCGGTGGCCGGGTCGAAGCGCGCCGGCGACCCGATCTGGCGGTCGCTGAAGCGGAGCGTGAACGGCCCGCCCTCCGCGGGCGGCGACACGACGATTCGCAGGCTCAGGTCCTCCCCGCGGACGAAGCTCCAGGCCTCGGCGCCGGCGGGAGTGGAGTAGGGATCGAAGGTGACGTCGCCCGAGAACTCCTGGGCGATCAGCCGTGCGGCGCGAACCGTGGCCGCGTCGGCGGCGTCGTCGCCGGAGAGCGGGAACAGGGAGAGGGAAGCGCCGGCCTCGGCCTCGGCCGCGGCCCGCACCAGCGTCGCTCCTTCGCCTCCGGCGACTCTCGCGTTCGCCTCGACTGCTACGAGCGCGTCCGGGTCGAGCTCCCGGATGAGGTCCTTTAGTTCGGCGACTCCAGCGGCGGCGGTTCCCCGGCCGGGCCGGAACGCGACTCCGTCGAGGTAGGCGTCGAGTTCCTGGGCGTACAGCGCACGAACCAGCTCCGGGTCGGGCGGAAGAGACTCGGTGACGACGGCGGCGTCGGGCTGCGCGCCGGTGACGGCGACCGACGCCCGTTTGAGCGCCAGCGCGTACTCCTGGACGGGCTGCGGCTCGTTCAGAAGCTCGCCGGGCCAGACGAGCTGGAAGAAGGACCCGGCCGGCGCGGCGCGCGCGATGTCGGCCAGCCGCTCGAGTTCCGGCGTCAGTTCGTCGCCCGCCTCGGCCGCCGGCGGCGGCGCGGCGAATCGAACCGCGTACCAGGGGGCAGCGCCCGCCGCCCGCAGCGCCTCCGCGGCGTTCCGCGCCGCCTGCACCGCGGCGTCGGAGGCGAGTCCGACCGGCCACTTGACCACCAGGACCGCTTCCTCGGGAAGTGCCGGCAGCGTCGCAAGCAGCTCCGCCGTCGCCGCCGGATCGTCGGTCGCCAGGCCGACACAGGGATTGCAGGGCAGTTGGCCGGCGGCGGGCAGGGCGACCGCGAGCAGGAGCAGGAGGAGGAACGTGGCGTGGGTCCGTCTGAGCATGGGTGTTTGGGGGCTTGTGGCGGTTGACGTGAGGCTAGCCGGGATAACAACGGATCGGAGCGCAGATTCCCGGCGCGCCTGCCGCCCTGCCCTCCTACGACAGTCCGCCGGCCCGGGTTTCGGCGGCCCGGCGCCAGAACTCCTCCGCCAGGTCGCCGGCCAGGACGATCTCGGGACACAGTTCCACGTTGAAGCGGTCCCGAACGGCCCGGTGGGCCGTAACCATCAGATCGAGGACATCGGCGGCACGGGCCTTCTCCCGGTTGACGATCACGTTCGCGTGGCGCCGGCTGATTTCGGCGCCGCCGCTGCTCGCGCCCTTGAGACCGCAGGCCTCGATCAGGCGGCCGGCGAAGTCGCCCTCCGGGTTGCGGAACACGGAGCCGGCGTTCGGCTTGCCCGACGGCAGACTTTTCCATCGCCGGCGGTTCAGTTCGTCGATCCGCCTGAGCGCCGCGTCGCCGTCTCCCCGGCGGAGCGTGAACTCCGCGCGGGTGACGATCGCCTCCGTCCCCTGGAGACTCGTCGTTCGGTAGGCCGGCTCGAGGTCCGCGGTGGCCAGGGTCTGGACGGGACGGCCCGGCCGCGCCACCCGCACCTCGGTGAGCACGTCCCGGATCTCCGTGCCGTAGCAGCCGGCGTTCATGACGACGGCCCCGCCGACGGTCGAGGGGAAGCCGGACAGCGCCTCGAGACCGAGCAGACCCTGCTTCGCCGTGTCCCGGGCCAGCCTGGCGAGGGTGACGCCGGCGCCGGCCCGCACCGTTACACCGTCCACCTCGACCCGTTCCAGTTCCCCCCGCAGGCGGCAGACGATGCCCCGCATGCCGCCGTCTGGAAACAGGACGTTCGAGCCGTGGCCGTGGAGGTGCAGCGCGACTTGGCCCTCACGGGCAACGGTCATCACGTGCGTGAGCGCCGCCTCGGACTCGACTCGCACGAAGAAGTCGGCCGGGCCGCCGATCCTGAGCGTCGTGACCGAGGCCAGCGGAACGGCCGCGCGGACCTCGACGCCGGGAATCGAGGCGAGGCGATCCCGGGTTTCCAGGTTGACGCCCTCGGGGGGCTGCAATACGCTGACCGCGCCCTTGTCGATGCCGGCTGTCACGTTCCTCTACGCCACGTCGCCGAGCGTCCGCAGCGGTCAACTCCCGACCTCCGTTCAACCGACTGACGATCCAGGGGAGCGCCGAACCGGTCGCGCGGGAGTATAGCCACGCGCACACTCCGGCCATGCCGCCGGATCGTGCCGATGGCCGTCTCCAAGGCTCTTCGCTGGCAACCCCAAAGGCCCGCCAAGCCTCCATCAGCTACTCAGGAGAAAGCAACCCATGAAGCAGAGCCGCGCGAACGCAAAGAAGGGAGCCGGCCGCAACGAGGCCATCTCGGGCGCGCTCACCCAGATCGAACGGCAGTTCGGCAAGGGCGCGATCATGCGCCTCGGTGAACAGGAGAACCTCGGCATCGAGTCGATTTCGACCGGATCGCTCGCCGTCGACCATGCCATCGGAACCGGCGGTTTCCCGCGGGGCCGCGTCGTGGAGGTCTACGGCCCGGAGTCGAGCGGAAAGACCACGCTGGCCCTCTCGGTCACGGGGCAGGCCCAGCGCGTCGGCGGCACCGCCGCCTTCATCGACGCCGAGCACGCCCTCGACGCCGAGTACGCGGAGAAGATCGGCGTCAACATCGACGAACTCCTCGTTTCCCAGCCGGACAGCGGCGAGCAGGCCCTCGAGATCGCGGAAATGCTCGTGCGCTCGAACGCGCTCGACATCGTCGTGATCGACTCGGTCGCCGCGCTCGTGCCGCGCGCCGAGCTCGAAGGCGAGATGGGCGACTCCCACGTCGGCCTGCAGGCGCGGCTCATGTCCCAGGCGCTCCGCAAGCTGACGGCGATCGTCGCCAAGTCGAGGACGACGCTCGTCTTCATCAACCAGATCCGGGAGAAGATCGGCGTCATGTTCGGATCGCCCGAGACCACCACGGGCGGCCGCGCGCTCAAGTTCTACTCTTCCGTTCGCATCGACATCCGGCGCATCGCGGCGCTCAAGGACGGCGACCAGGTCGTCGGCTCGCGGGTCCGCGTCAAGGTCGTCAAGAACAAGGTCGCCCCGCCCTTCCGGGTCGCCGAGTTCGACATCGACTACGGCGAAGGCATCTCCCGCGTCGGCGAGTTGATCGACCTCGGCATCCAGCACAAGCGGGTGATGAAGAGCGGCGCGTGGTTCTCCGCCGGCGACACCAGGCTCGGCCAGGGCCGCGAGAACGCCAAGCAGTTTCTCCGCGACAACGGCGACCTGGCCGACGACATCGAAAGCCACCTCCGCTCCGAACTCGGCCTGCCGCCCATCGTCGTCGCCGCCTCCGGCGACCAGGCCGCCGCGGCCGGATAGCGGCGTCGAACAGGCTATTCTCAGGTTCAAGCGGAGACACTCCGGATCGAGGGAAGGGAGAGGTCATGAAGAGGATTGAGGATCGCGGGTCGTGGTGGCGGTCGAGTGCGTTCGCGTTGACCGTTGCCGGCTTGTTGCTGCTGGCCGCTTGCGCGGGCGAAGGCGGTGTTGCCGGAGCGCGCGTCGGCTACATCGCGGAGATGGGGTCGTTCTCGGTCGTGCAGGCTCCCGCGATGGCCGAGGAGGCGACGGAAGACGCCGAGGCCGAAGCCGAAGCAGAAACAGCCGAGGAAGCTGCTGCGCCGACCGAACCCGCGATGGTCACCGTTCTGCTCGACTTCCTGATTCACAACGAGGGCTCCGGCGCGCTCGACGGCGTCACCGTCGACCTGACGATCGCCGATCCGGACGGCAACGAGAAGGAACGCCGGCTGCTCTGGGTCGAGACGGCCGGCCTGACCAAGGGCTCGCAACGGCAGGTCGCCCATGAACTGACCGACGTTGCCTACACCGACGGCGATGGCTTCCACGTCGAGGTCCGTTATCCCATTCCGATGGAAGAGCGCGGCGACTACCGCGAGTTCGACGCCGAGAACTAAGCGGCCGCGCCCATGAGGAGCGCCCGCGCGATCGGGCGGCGCCGACCACGCAGGACTGAAGACCGTGCTCCACAAGCAACTTCGCGTCACCGCCGCGCTGAATCTGGGCGGCGACATCGCAGCGACCGTGGCGGCCTTCTTCCTGGCCTGGTACCTGCGGTTCGTCCAGCCGGTGGTCGAGATCACGAAGTCGGTGCCCGACTTCGAGCCCTACCTCAGGATGTTGCCGTTCATCGTCCTGATCTGGCCCACCGTCTACTACTTCCACGGCCTCTACCGCATCCGCCGTGGGCACAGCCGGGTGGACGAGATGATCAGCATCGTCGTCGCCACCGTGCTGGCGCTGATCATCCTGACCTCGGTCCTGACCTTCGACCGCCTGACCCAGGCCGGCACGGACGATCCCTTTTCCTACAGCCGGGCGTTCTTCGCCCTGTTCGTGGTCACCGACATCTTCCTCGTCGCCTTTCTCCGGCTGATCACCCGCGCCTTCCTGCGCAGGTTCCGCCGCCGCGGGCACAACGTGCGCCGGATTCTCATCGTCGGCGCCGGCGACAGCGGCGAGGAGATCGCGGCCAAGCTGGTCCGCCACCGCGAACTCGGCTATGAAGTCGTCGGGTTCCTCGACGACGATCCGGAGAAGCTGCACGCCGAGATCGGCGGCGGCGTCCATGTCCTCGGCACCCTGGAGGACCTGGAAGAGACGATCGAACAACACGGCGTCGACCAGGTGATGATCGCCCTGCCCTTCGCCGCCCACCGGAAGATCCTCGACCTGCTCGACCGCATCGGCAACGAACTGATCGAGATCCGCCTTGTCCCGAACGTGCTCCAGTACGCCACGCTGCGCGCCGAGATCGAGGACGTTGACGGCACGCCGGTCATCAACCTCTCGCACGTGCCGATGGAGGGCTGGTCGAGCCTGGCCAAGCGCACGATGGATATCGTGCTGGCCGCCGGGTCGATGATCGTGCTCCTCCCCTTCCTGCCGATCGTCATGCTGCTGATCAAGCTGGAGGACCGGGGTCCGCTCTTCTACCGCCAGGAGCGGATGGGCCTCGACGGCCGCTCCTTCATGATCCTCAAGTTCCGCTCGATGCGCGTGGGCGCCGAGTCCTCGACCGGCCCCGTCTGGGCAACCGAAGACGACCCCCGCCGCACCCGCATCGGCGCTTTCCTGCGCCGCTGGTCGATCGACGAACTGCCCCAGCTCTGGAACATCTTCCTCGGCGACATGTCCTGCGTCGGACCCCGTCCCGAACGCCCCGCCTTCGTCCGCGAGTTCCGCGACAAGATCCCCAACTACATGCTCCGCCACCGCGTCAAGTCCGGCCTGACGGGCTGGGCCCAGGTCCACGGCTGGCGCGGCAACACCTCCATCCGCAAGCGCATCCAGTACGACCTCTACTACATCGAGAACTGGAGCCTTCGCCTGGACCTCCAGATCCTCTGGCTCACCCTCCGTCGCGGCCTCACGAAGAACGCTTACTGACGTCGGTTTCTACGGTGCGGAGCCCCGCCGTCGAGTGCACCCGGGCTCTCAGTCACCGGCCTCCCGCAGGACGTCCCGGTAGATGTCCAGGGTGCTCTCGGCGGCCTCCTCCCACCGGAAACGCGCCGATCGCTGGCCGGCCCGGGCTGCCAATTGCCTCGCGTGATCGCGGTCGCCCATGCAGCGCTCGATCGCCCCGGCGATCTCCTTCACATCGAGCGGGTTAACGAGTTCCGCGTAGCCCTGGGCGATCTCCTTGAGCGACGACGTGTTCGACGTGATGACGGGTACACCCGAAGCCATCGCTTCCACGACGGGCAGTCCGAAGCCCTCGTAGAGGGTGGGATAGAGGAACAGGATCGCCCCCTGGTACAGGGCGGGAAGGACCTTGCCGTCCACGTGGCCCACCAGGTGGACGTGATCGCCGACGCCGAGCTGGCGGGCCCGGCGCGCCAGCTTGAAGTCGCTGCCCGGGCGGGCGCCTACGCAGACGAGCGGAGCGTCGAAGCCGGCCCGCGACCGGGCGCGCGCGTAGGCCTTGATCACCCGGTCGAGGTTCTTGTGAGGCTTCGGGTTGCCGACGAACAGCAGGTAGGGCCGGCGTACGCCGACCTCGTCCAGGGAGGCGCGGAGGTCGTCTTCCGCCAGGGGCCGGCGGAAGCGGTCTTCGACGCCGTTGTAGACGACGCGGACCTTGTGCTCGTCGACGCTGAAGTGGTCGAGGACGTCGTTGCGGGTGTTGTTCGACACCGCGACGATGCGGTCTGCCCGGCCGACGCTGTGGCGGAACATCCCCTGGGCGTAGAAGGACGCGGCGCGGTTGGGCAGGAAGCCGGGATAGAGCAGGTGGATGATGTCGTGGATCGTGACCACGGTCGGGCAGGGCACGACGGCCGGCAGGACGTAGTGGGTGGCGTGGTAGAGGTCCAGCCGGGACCGCCAGATGCGCCAGCTCATCAGTCCGATCTCGCGCAGCGAATAGACGGGCGAACGCTCGGCGACGCAGCGGAAGTTCGGCGGCAGGTCGATCGCGAAGTCCCGGTCCTCGGGCCGCACGAACAGGATGTACTCGTTGCCGGTGGGCGTCCCGCTTGCGCCTTCGATGCGGGCCAGACCGTGGATGAGGTTCCTCACGTAGACCCCGATGCCGAAGTCCCGTACTTTCCGGGCGTCGATGCCGATCCTGGGCACGCCGCAAGCCTAGCCGCGCGCGTCGGGACATTGACAAGTGGCGGCAACGACTCGTAGCCTCTGGGGTTTGCGCGCTTGCGCCTCGCCGGAGTCGCGGCGGACCATCGGAGAGGCGACTCGCAGAGGTGACTCGCGGTTCGAGACGGCGGACGCCTGACGGTGAAATCGGATGCACCTGCAGCTCGACCAGGCCCGTAACGGCCCCCTCCGCTGGCGCGATGCCGTCAGCGTGGCGGCAGCCGACCTGCGCCGGGACGAGGCGCTCCTTACGGGCAGTGTCGACTGCGAGGGCAGCCTGACCTTCACCGGACCGGACTTTCTTCTGCAGACGCGGCTGCGCTACCGCCACCGACTTCGCTGTGACCGTTGTCTGACCCGTTACGAGGAGGATGTCGACCTGCCGCTCGCCTTCGTCGTGACGGCAGGCGTCGTGGACGGTCCGCCGGCTGCGGACGGCGCCGGGGACGCCCACGGCGCCCGCGAGCTGGAGCCGGAGGATCTCTCGACCCTCGCGGCGGTCGACGGCGCCGTCGACCTGTTCCGGGTGGTTTGCGAACAGGTCGAACTCAACGTCCCGATGAAACCGACGTGCGACCCGGCGTGCCGGGGCCTGTGCCCGCAGTGCGGAGTCGACCGCAACCGGAAGGCCTGCGCCTGCGTCACGGAGCGCGTCGATCCCCGCTGGGCCGGCCTTGAAGCGGTCCGCGAACGGCTTACCGATAATCTGTCCAGTTAGCCAGGAATCCAGGAAAGGAATAGAAGGAATGCCCAATCCCAAACGGCGGCACTCGAAGGCCCGTCGGGACCGGCGACGGTCCCATGACGGCCTGACGCGGCCCGCCGCCTCAATCTGTCCGAACTGCGGCGAAATGAAACTGCCGCATCGCGCCTGCAGCCACTGCGGCTACTACCGCGGGCGTGACGTGATCGAGGTCGAGGACGTTCTCTAGGAGCCCGACGCCGGCGGCGTTGCGGTCCCGATGACGAATCGATCCCCTGCACCCGAGCCGACGGTGATCGCCGTCGACGCGATGGGCGGCGATCACGCGCCGCGGGCCGTGGTCGAGGGGGCGCTCCTGGCCGCGCAGGAGAGCGGCCTTCGGTTGCTCCTGGTCGGCCGGCGGGATGCCCTGGAACGGGAGATCGAGGAACTCGAATCCGTCGCGGCCGACCTCGACCGGATCGAGATCGTTCACGCCCGCGAGGTCGTCGGCATGGGCGAGTCGGCGCTGGCGGTGCGCCGCAAGCGCGATTCCTCGGTGCGGGTCTGCGCCCGCCTGGTGAGGGAAGGCCGGGCGTCGGCGATGCTGACGGCTGGCAACACGGGCGCCGCCCTGGTCGCCGGCAAGATGGTCATCGGTGTGGCGCCGGGGGTCGATCGGCCGGCCCTGGCCGTCGTGCTGCCGCGCCGCGACGGCAGCACGATCCTGCTCGACGCAGGCGCCAACGTGGATTCCAAGCTCCATCAACTCCGCCAGTTCGCGGTGATGGGGCACTACCTCGCGGAGCAGCTCCTGCGCCTCGAGTCGCCGCGGATCGGCCTGCTGTCGATCGGCGAGGAGGTGGGCAAGGGAACCGAGCTCGTCCGGGAGGTGTTCAAGGCGCTCGACGCCACGGGCCTCAACTTCGTCGGCAACGTCGAGGGCGGCGACGTGTTCAACGGCGCCGTCGATGTCGTCGTCTGCGACGGTTTCGTCGGCAACGCGATCCTCAAGAGCGCCGAGTCCCTGGGCGAGTTCGTCAGCGGGCAGTTGCGCCACGAGTTGGGAAGCACCTGGCGGGCGCGATTCGGCTATCTGCTGGCGCGGCAGGCCTTCGAGCGCTTCAAGCGCCGCCTCGACTACAGCGAGTACGGCGGCGCGCCTCTGCTCGGGCTCCGGGGAGGCTGCTTCGTTGCCCACGGCCGTTCCTCCGCGCACGCGATCCACAGCGCCGTGCGGCGGGCGGTAGAGTTCTGCGACGCGGGCATTCACCTCAAGGTCAGCGCGAAGCTCGCCGAGGTCGCGTACGAAACGCGCTCGAAGGCGGTGGTGGCGGGATGACGAACGGTTTGCAGGGAGATTCCTCGAACGGGACGCGCCGGGTCCGGATCGCTGGCACCGGCCGCTCCGTGCCCGATCGGGTCCTGACCAACGCCGACCTGGAGCGCATCGTCGACACGTCGAACGACTGGATCATCGCGCGCACCGGCATCGAGGAACGCCGGGTCGCGTCGGACGAGGAGTACACCTCGGTTTTCGCGATCGACGCCGCCCGCAAGGCGATGGAAATGGCCGCCGTCGAGGCGTCGGACATCGATCTCGTCCTGATCTCGACGGTGACTCCGGACATGCCCTTCCCGGCCACGGCCTGCCTGGTGCAGGAAGAACTCGGAGCGAAGGACGCCACCGCGTTCGACCTGAACGCCGGCTGCACGGGGTTCATCTACGGCCTTTCCGTGGCCCACCAGTACGTGTCGAGCGGCGCCGCCTCCACGGCCCTGGTCATCGGAGCCGAGTCGCTGACGAAGTACACGGACTACGAGGACCGTTCGACCTGCGTGCTGTTCGGCGACGGCGCCGGCGCGGTCGTGCTGCGCGGCGAGGCTCCGCCGGGGCCTTCCAGCGAGAACGGGCTCGCGGGCATTCTGTCGGTGGCGATCCACAGCGACGGCTCGCTCGCTCACCTGCTCGAGATGCCGGGCGGCGGCAGCCGCAATCCTCCGAACCGTCCCGAGACCCTGGAGGCCCGCCTGCCCTTCATCCGCATGCTCGGCAACGAGACCTTCAAGGTCGCCGTGCGCACCCTGGCCGAGGTCTCGGGCGAGGTGCTCGAGGGCGCCGGCCAGCGTCCCGAAGACGTCCGTTGGCTGATACCCCACCAGGCGAACCGCCGGATCATCGACGCCGTGGGCCGCAGGATCGACGTGCCGGCCGACCGCGTCTACGTCAACGTCGAGCGCTACGGCAACACGTCCGCCGCTTCCATCCCGATCGCCCTCGACGAACTGAACCGCGACGGCCGGATCGACTCCGGCGACCTCGTCCTGATGGCGGCCTTCGGCGCGGGCCTCACGTGGGGCGCGGCCGCGGTGCGCTTCTAGAAGCCGGTTCCGGTCCTGCGAGATGAGTGAGGTGGCGTACGTCTTTCCGGGCCAGGGCTCGCAGCGGGTCGGCATGGGCCGCGCGCTGGCCGCGGCCTTTCCCGACGCGCGGGCGGTCTTCGAGGAGGCGGACGACACGCTCGGCTTCTCCCTGTCGCGGCTCTGTTTCGAGGGGCCCGAGGACGAGCTCCAACTGACCGCTAACACCCAGCCGGCTATCGTCGCCATGTCGGTCGCGGTGCTGCGCTGCTACCTGGCGCGGGATCCTGGGCCTGAGCCGCCGGCCTTCGTGGCCGGCCACAGCCTGGGCGAGTACTCGGCTCTCGTGGCGGC
Source organism: Candidatus Multivorans sp. (assembly GCA_965220845.1). Taxonomy (GTDB): domain Bacteria; phylum Acidobacteriota; class Thermoanaerobaculia; order Multivoradales; family Multivoraceae; genus Multivorans. Next base: position 716,627 of record CBDCRA010000004.1, on the reverse strand, counting down.
GGGAGCCCTCGAACTCGCCGACGCCCTGCGGCTGGTGCGGGCCCGCGGGCAGGCGATGCAGCAGGCGGTGCCGGTCGGCGAGGGCGCCATGGCCGCGATCCTTGGGCTGAGCCAGGAGGACACGGCCGCGGTGGCTGCACAGGCGGCGAGCGACACTGGCGGCGTCTGCCAGCTCGCGAACCTGAACGCACCCGGACAGATCGTGATCGCCGGCGCGGCCGGAGCCGTCGGCCGGGCCGTGGAGCTTGCGGATGAGCGGGGCGCCCGGCGGGCGATTCCGCTGCCCGTGTCGGCGCCCTTCCACTGCGTCCTGATGGAACCGGCGCGGGTCGCGATGGAGCCCCTGATTCGGGACGTCCCGATGGCGGACCCCGAAGTGCCGGTCGTCTGCAACGTGGATGCGACCGAGGTGAAGACGGCGGCGGCGGCGCGCGACGCGCTGGTCCGGCAGATTGACGGCGCCGTGCGCTGGTCGGAGTCGGTGGCCCTGATGGCTTCCCGAGGCGTCGGGCGACTCGTCGAGATCGGTCCGGGCAAGGTTCTCTCCGGGCTCGCGCGGCGCATCGAGCGAGGTCTGAAGGTCCAGGCCATCGCCGAACCGGAGGATCTCGCCGCGTGAGCCTCTTCGACCTGACGGGCAGAACCGCGCTGATCACCGGCGCCTCGCGCGGCATCGGCCGTGCCGCGGCGCTGCTGCTGGCGCGGCAGGGCGCGCGGGTGGTGCTTGCCGCGCGCAACGAGGAACTCCTCGACGAGGTTGCCGGCGCGGTGCGAGCGGGAGGAGGCGAGGCCCATCCAATGGCGCTCGATCTCGGCCATCACGAGTCGATTCCCACTGCGGTGCGGGGGCTTCCTTCGGAGTTCGCGGCCGTCGACATTCTGGTGAACAACGCGGGCATCACGGCGGACAACCTGCTGGCGCGGATGACCCTGGAGCAATGGCAGCGGGTGCTGGACGTGAACCTGACCGGCGCCTTCGTCCTGACCAAGGCTCTGGTCCGCGGCATGATGCGGCGCCGCCATGGCCGGGTGGTGTCCGTGTCTTCGGTTGCGGGGGTCGTCGGCAACGCGGGTCAGGCGAATTACGCTGCCTCCAAGGCCGGGCTGATCGGGTTCAGCAAGTCGCTCGCGCGGGAACTCCTGAGCCGCGGGATCACGGTCAACGTGGTGGCGCCGGGCTTCATCGAGACGGACATGACCGCGGCCCTGCCGGACGGGGCGGGAGAGCGCTTCCTGGAGCAGCACGGCCTGGTGCGCCTGGGCACGGTGGAGGACATCGCGGCGGCGGTGCTGTACCTGGCGAGCGATGAAGCGTCCTACGTAACGGGCGAGGTGCTGAGCGTCAGCGGGGGCATGACGTAGGAGCTCCCAAGCGGAGCCGGCCTGGCGGCCGGCGCCGTCTTACCGGCCGCCTGCGGCGGCAGCGGGTCAGAAGACCCGCGCACCCAGCGGTTGGCATTGGACGGATGGCCCCGGTGGTGGCATAGTCTTCCTTCCGCCCGCGGGTCCAGGACGCCCAACCCGTGCTAACTCCCCCAGAGAGGAACCAGAATGTCAGTAGTCGAAAAGGTCAACAGCATCATCGTCGAGCAGCTCGGAGTCGATGCCGACGAAGTCACTCCTGAGGCCAGCTTCACTGACGACCTCGGTGCAGACTCGCTCGACATCGTCGAGCTCGTCATGGCCTTCGAGGAGGAGTTCGGTATCGAGATTCCGGACGAGGACGCCGAGAAGATCGGCTCGGTCAAGGAGGCCATCGACTACATTCAGGCCCACGGGTCCTCGAACTGATCTCCCTTTGACCGGCGCGGGCCGGTCCAGACCATGAGCGACCGTAGACGCGTCGTCGTTACCGGCGTGGGACTGGTGTCTCCGCTTGGCGTGGGCACGGAGGCGACCTGGTCCGGCCTGATGGAGGGGCGAAGCGGTGTCGGACCGCTGACGCGCGTCGACGCCGACCTCTACACGACGAAGATCGCCGCCGAAGTGCGGGACTTCGACGCTCAGCGGTTCATGGGCCGCAAGGAGATCCGCCGCGTCGACCTCTTCATCCAGTTCGCCCTCGCCGCCGCGACGCTGGCCCACGAGGATGCCGGGTTCGAGATCGACGACAGCAACAGGGACCGGGTCGCCACCGTCGTCGGTTCCGGTATGGGCGGCCTGCCGCTGATCGAGCACATGCACGGAATCTGGCGCGACCGCGGGCCGCGCCGGGTTTCGCCGTTCTTCATCCCCGGCCTGATCGCGAACATGGCTTCCGGCCAGATCTCGATCCGTTTCGGCGCGCGCGGGCCGAACACCTGCCCGACGACCGCCTGCACGACCGGCCTGCACGGAGTCGGCGATGCGTTCCGGATGATCCAGCACGGCTACGCCGACGCGGCGTTCGCCGGCGGCGCCGAGGCCACGACGTCCGATCTGGCGCTGGCCGGCTTCGGCGCGATGAAGGCGCTGTCCGTGCGCAACGACGAGCCGGAGAAGGCGTCCCGCCCCTGGGACAGGGGCCGCGACGGCTTCGTGCTCGGGGAGGGAGCGGGGATCCTCATCCTGGAAGAGCGTGAGGCGGCGCTCGAGCGCGGCGCCCGCGTCTACGCCGAGATCGTCGGTTACGGCATGAGTTCCGACGCCTACCACGTCTCGGCGCCGGAACCGCAAGGAGACGGCGCCGCGCGCGTCATGCGCGCCGCCCTCGACGACGCCGGACTCGCGCCGGAGACGGTCGACTACGTCAACGCCCACGGCACCTCGACGCCGCTCGGCGACATCGCCGAGGTCCGTGCGATCAAGCGGGTGTTCGGCGACCACGCCTGCCGCCTGGCCGTGTCCTCGACCAAGTCCTCCACGGGTCACCTGCTGGGCGCCGCCGGCGGCGTCGAAGCCGGCATCCTGGCCCTCGCTATCGACCGCCAGGTGCTGCCCGCCACGCTCAACCTCGACGAGCCCGGCGAGGAGTGCGACCTCGACTTCGTGCCGCACGAGCCGCGCGAGACCAAGGTCGAGGTGGCTCTGACGAACTCCTTCGGCTTTGGCGGCACGAATGGCGCGTTGGTCATGGGTCGTTCGTGACGTGTCGGAAGGCAGAGCGATCGGCACGTCCAAACCTCCAGTAGCGTTGCTCTTGGCCGGCGTCTGGACGATGGCGACGGGGGCGTCCGCCGATGCCCAGAGCCTCCTCAGCTTCGAGCCGGCCGCCGTAGCCGAAGCGCAGGCGGCGGAGGCCGAGGGCGCTTCGGGGCATCACCACCATCACCATGACGATGACGTCCACTCCTTCTTCTCGGCGGACGTGCCGCAGCACCTCGTCAGGGTGGATCTCGACCTGCTGCGCCGAGGGGCGCCCCGACTGGAACTGGCGACGCCCGACGGGGAGACGTTTCAGGCCGTTCTGAGCCACTTTGAGGAGCGCGGCGGCGGCGATGCGCTCTGGTCCGGCCGGGTGGCGGGCGCGGCTTACGACACGATCTCGCTGACGCTGCACAACGGGCACGTCCACGGCGCCTACGGGGCGCCGGGGAAGTTGAAGTTCGCCCTGCGCGCCGACTCCAGCGGGTTGGGCGCGGTGGCGTCCGAGGCCGACGCCGCCGGCGAGCTGGACCCGGACGGACAACCGTGGTGCCCGGAGACCGTGGCGCCCATGCCGGAGGCGCCGGACGGCGTGCTGGAGGCGTTCGCCTCGCGGGCGGCCGTCGAAGCGGCGCGGTTCGGGGCGGAGCCGCCTGCCGCGCCTTCGTCGTCGGAGGGGCTCTCGCAGGCGGGTTCCATCTCGCAGGCCGGTGCGGCCGGTTCGGCCTCGGGACCGAATGGGGTGGCGGCGGCGCAGTCGGTGGTTGCCGTGACGTTGAGCGCGGATCCCCTGTCGGTGGCGGAGAACGCCTCCGCGCCGGCGACGGTCACGGTAACGGCGTCGGTCGCCGCCGGCGACGTCTTCGGCAGCGACCAGACGATCACGATCAGCGTCGGCGGCGCTCCGGCGATGGAGGGCGTCGCCGCGCCCGGCGTCGATTTCACTGCCGTCGCCGACTTTCCGCTGACGCTCATGGCGAACCAGACGAGCGGCACGGCGACCTTCACGCTGAGCCCGACGGACGACGCCTCGCCCGAGCCGCACGAAACGGTGCGGGTGAGCGGGACGCTGGCCGGGGCGGACGTGGCGCCGGTGGAGGTGGTGATCGAGGACGATGATCAGCATGTGATCGACGTGATGATCCTGTACACGCCGAGCGTGGCGGACACCATGGCGGTGGTCACGCAGCGGGATCCGTCGACCACCATCGGGACAGAGACGCAGGGCGCGGTCGACTACGTGAACATGGTCTGGCGCAATGGCGCCTTTCCTGCCCGGCTGAGACTTGCCCATGTCGCCGCCCTGCCCCGGGCCGCTTACGACAACCGGAAGCAAGGATCCAGAGAGTACATCTTCGCCATGCGGACGGACCCGGACACGCTTCGGCTGCGGGAGGCGCACGACGCGGACATCGTCATCCTGTGGACGTGGGAGCCGACGATTCCCGGGCGGCTCGCCTGTGGCGTGGCCTTCGCCCGGGGCAACACGCACACGACGGAGACCATGTCGCCCTCGGCCATCGGTCTCTACAACTACCACTGCGACATTGCGGGCGCGAGCACCTGGTCCATCCTGGCTCACGAGATCGGCCACGTGTTGGGAGCCATGCACGATCCGGCGAACCACAGTCCGGATCCGCGGCTTCCCATCTACCCGTACGCCTTCGGCCATACCCACATGGCCAGCGGCAACGAGCTGAACGTGGCGACGATCATGAGCTACGGGACGCCGCAGCGGTGTGTGCGGCAAGGCTTCTTTGGTTGTCGCGAGTACGGCGATTCGTTCAGCCGCGAGCCGTTCTACTCGACGGTCCGCATCCAGGCCATGAACCGGGCCGAATCCAGCTCTCCCCTTACCGGACCCGTCCCCATCGGCATCCTGAACGAGCGGGAGAACGAACGGGCCATCCGGCATCTCCTCCATTCCACCTCCACCTTCGACAACTTCATGCTGGCGGCGCCGCCCGCCAATCTGTCCGGCACGGCGACGCCGAACGGCGCCACGGTCGATGTCGCCCTCACCTGGGAGGACGTCTCGTCGCGCGAGGTGAGCTACGGCGTTCGCTATCGCGTTTTCGGCGACGGCCCCTGGCTGAGCGGGGCGAACCTCGTTCCCGGCGTCGAGTCGACGACGCTGACCGGCCTGTCTCCCGGGACCCGCTACGTCTTCCGCGTCGCGGCGACGAACTCCGTCGGTTTCACCAGCTACAGCTACGAGTGGGCCGTCCGGACGCCCGGCGCCGGGCCTCCGAACGCGCCCGGCCAACTGCGAGTGGAAATCGTCCCCCGTGGCGCGGGCACGCGCGACATCGCGGGCAAGGTGCGGCTCACCTGGAGCGACTGGTCCGAGACCGAGACCGGGTTTCAGGTCCAGTACCGCGAGGAGGGCGCCGAGGACTGGGAGAACGGCCCCTCGCTGGGGGCGGACGTCACGACGGTGGACGTTTCGGACCTCCTGAACGACGTCGTCTATGAGTTCCGCGTGGGAGCGACCAACACCCACGGGACCGCCTGGAGCCGGATCGTGTCGGCGAGGACCGAGCCGCCCGTGCCGCCCGAGGCGCCGGGCGACCTCGTCGGTCTGCGCCTGAGTTCGACCACCGTCCGCCTGTCCTGGGAGGATCTGTCGGAGGACGACGACGAATCGGCCAACGAGACCGCCTTTGACGTCCATATGCGGCCGTTCGCGGGCCAGGAGTGGACGGTCGTCAAGTCCGTGGCGCCGGACACGGAGACGGCGGTGGTAGGAGGTCTGCCGGAGAACAGCCACCTCGTGTTCCGCGTCGCTTCCGTGACGCCGGGCGGCCAGGGCCTGAGCGGCGAGGTGTCGGTCGATCTGACGGTCGAACCGCCGGGGATTCCCGATGTCACAGCGTCGCTCGACCGGGACGCCAGCGACCGGATCGTCCCCCGCTTCGAGATCTCCGTCGAACCGGCGAACGGGGCCGCGGTGGACATGGCCACCTTCCGGAACGCGGAGTGGGTCCGCTACACCACGCGACCACTCACGGGCAACACGCCTTTCCGGGCGGAGGCGGTGAACGCCGGCGGCAAGCGGGTCGGCTCCAGGTTCATCGTGGGTCCCACCCCGGCGCCGCCGCGGCGGCCTTCCGGGCTTGCGACGGAGCAGGCCGGTCCGACAACGGTGCGTTTCGCCTGGACGGACAACGCGACCGACGAGGTCTCGTACCAGGTAACGCTCCGCCGGAGCGGCGCGCCGGCCACGGTCTACGGTGTCTATCCCGCAGACACGACGCAGGCGACGCTTGAAGGACTCCGTCCAGGCGGCTACACGCTGGAACTGGTCGTGGCGAACGCCTCCTGGGCCATCAGCCCCAGCACGACGACCTTCACGTTGCCCGTGCCCGATCCGTTGCCGCCGACGCCGGCATCCGGGCTCGCTGCCACGTATGGCTCGGCGACAACGGAGGTCGACCTGACATGGATGGACAATTCGTCCGACGAGACGGGCTTCCGCGTCGGCGTGCGGCCGGACGACGGCGTCTGGAGTTACACCGACGTGGCCGCGGATACGACCTCCCACACGGCGACGGGCCTCACCGCGAACACGCTCTACCACTTCCGGGTTCTGGCCCACTCATCGAACGGCGCCGTCGAGAGCGAGGTCGTCACCTTCGACCTCCACCCGACCCCGCGGGTCCCGTCCGACCTGACGGCGCGAGCCGACGGCTCGACCTCCGTCGTGCTGACCTGGACGGACAACGCATCGAACGAGACCGGCTTCCGGGTCGAGTCCCGGCAGGGGTCGGCGGCCTTTGCGGCGCTGGGCTCCGTTCTTTCCGCCAACACGAGGACCCACACGGCGACGGGGCTCTCGCCGGGCGCAAGCTACGACTTCCGGGTCGTCGCCGTGAACGACGCAGGCGCGAATCCGAGCGGCGAGGCGAGTCTCACCATGCCGCCCGCGGCGCCGACGAACCTTCAGGTTTCCGTTGCCGGCCCGACCTCCGCGGCCCTGACCTGGACCGACAACGCGTCCACGGAGACCTCGTTCCAGGTGGAGTACCGCGGCCAGTCGGAAGCCGGCTGGACCTTGTGGGCGCCGGATCCGGCGGCGGACGCCTCCGGGGTTGCGGTGACGGACCTCATCCCGAACCGGGACTACGACTTCCGCGTGTTTGCCCGGCACGAAGACCACGGGCTTTCCTCGCCGTCGAATGTCGCTTCCGCGACGAACTTCCCGCTCCTGTCCGAACCGGCCTCGGACGTCGTCGTCACCTTCCTCGGCTCGGACTCCGCTCGTGTGGAGTGGGCGGACAACTCCTCCGACGAGACGGCCTTCGAGGTGCAGTACCGGCTGTTCGGCCGGGACGCCTGGGTGTCGGGCGCCACAACAGGCTCGGATGTGGAGACCGCCACGGTGACGGGCCTGCTGCCGAGCCGCGCGTACCGCTTCCGCGTTCTGGCGACGAACGCGAACGGCTCGCGGCCGAGCTTCCAGGTGGAGGTCACGTCGCCGCCGGCCGCGCCGTCCAGCCTGACGCTGGAGCCCAGGCAGAGGGTCGTGGAGGGAGTGGACATCTTCTGGCGGAACAACGCGCTGGACTACACCGGCATCAAGGTCGAGAGTCGGGTCGGCGCCGAGTCGTGGATCAGCCTGGGAACGGTCGCTCGCCTGAACAGCCGCAATCAGGTCCGGACGACACTGAACATCAGCGACCTGACGCCGCGGGAGCGCTACGAATGGCGGGTTCGCGCGGTGAACGCGAACGGCGAATCCAGCCCGAGCAACGTCGTGCCCTACAGGACTCCCGGGCCGCCGGCTGCGCCTTCGGGCCTCGCCGTCACGCCGACGGGATCGACCAGCGTCCTCTTGACCTGGACGGATGCATCGGGCGACGAGGGCGGTTTCGACGTCGAGTACCGGCGCCAGGGAACGACTGCCTGGACGCTCGCCGGATCCGTCGAGGCGGACACGACGTCCGTCGGCGCGACGGGGCTCGTAGCCAGCACGGCCTTCGATTTCCGGGTCAGCGCCCGGAACGCGCAGGGCTCGACGCCGGGCGACGTGGTCACGCTCACGATGCCGCCAGCGGCGCCGAGCGGCCTTGCGGCGACCCAGCCGACGGCGACGAGCGCCGCTCTCACCTGGACGGACAACTCGTCCGACGAGACGGGCTTCAAGGTGCAGTCGAGCGACGGCAGCGCTTGGGTGGACAGGCCGCGGGCCGCGGTGGGTGCTGTGTCCGCCACGGTCAGCGGTCTGACGTCCGGCCAGGGCTACGAGTTCCGGGTGCTGGCGACGAACGCGAACGGCGACTCGACGCCGAGCAACGTGGCGCACGTCGGTTCGCCGTTGCCGCCGCCGGCGCCCACGGGCGTGGCAGCCAACGCCGCCGGCTCCACCAGCGTCGCCGTGACCTGGACGGACGGCTCGACGAACGAGACCGGTTTCGAGGTGGCGCAGCGCACCGGCGGCGGCAGTTGGGTGACGGCTACCACCACGGCGGCCGACGCCGAATCCGTGACGGTCACGGGGCTTTCGCCCAGCACGGCCTACGACTTCCAGGTGACGGCGGTCAACGCGAACGGGTCGAACGCGGGCGCCGCCGCATCGCTTACCATGCCGCCCGCGGCGCCCACCGGGCTTTCCGCGTCGGCGGCCTCGTCCACCGCCGTGGACCTCTCCTGGACGGACGCCTCTTCGGACGAGTCGGGCTTTGCCATCGAGTACCGCCGGACGGACGACGCGGCGTGGACCGCCTTCGGCACGGCGCCGGCCGCGGGCGCCGAGTCCGCTACGGTGACGGGGCTCAGTCCCGGCACGGACTACGAGCTGCGGGTCATGGCCATCCACCAGACGAACGGCCGGTCCGACCCGAGCAATTCCGCTTCCGCCACCACCTACGGCACGAGGCGCCCAACGGGTCTGCGGGCCGTCGCCACGGATTCGACCAGCGTCAGCCTGACCTGGCGGGACGAATCGACGGACGAGACGGGCTTTGTCGTCGAGCGGCGGACCGGCGGCGGCGCCTGGGCCGAGGTGGCGGACCTCGAACCGAACGTCGAGGCGGCCGCGCTCGAGGGGTTTGCGGCGAGCACCGGCTACGACCTGAGAGTCGTTGCCGAAGGCCCCGCCGGGTCGACGCCGAGCGACGCCGCGACGCTCACGATGCCGCCCGCGCCGCCGACGGATCTGACCGCCGTCACGGCCTCCTCGACCAGCGCGGCCCTTGCCTGGCGCGACGCGTCGTCCGACGAGACGGGCTTCTTCGTGCACTACGTGGACGCTGGGGGCACGAGGTCCGTATGGCCGACCCAACTCGCGGCGGGCGCCGAATCGCTGACGGTGACGGGGCTTGCGGCCGGCGCCGACTACGTATTCACCGTCTACGCGAATCACGAAACGAACGGCCTGTCCTCGCCCAGCAACGCGGCGCCCCTCAGCATGCTCGGCGCACCGGTGGCGCCGACCGGAGTGTCCGCCGCGGCGGCCGGTTCGACCACGGTCAACCTGTCCTGGACGGATGCCTCGTCGAACGAGACGGGCTTCCGGGTGGACTACCGGAGCGGTCCCGTGGCCTGGACGGAGGGTTCGAGCGTGTCGGCCGGAACGCAGTCGGCACAGGTCACGGGCCTTACGGCGAGCCGGGGCTACGAGTTCCGCGTAGCCGCCACGAACTCCCATGGCGCGACCCCGTCCGCGGGGGTCAATCTCGTCATGCCGCCTCCCGCGCCTCGGATCACCGGCGTCGCGGCCGAGAGCGGCACGAGCGTCGGCGTCTACTGGCAGGACCTCTCGCCCGACGAGACGAGCTTCGTCATCGAGTATCGGCAGTCGGCGGCGCCCGCCTGGACCACCTGGAGTCCCGAGGCGCCGGCGAATGCGCGGTCGGTCGTGGTCACCGGCCTGACGGTCGGCGTCTCCTACCAGTTCCGGGTCTACGCCAGGCACCGCCGGAACGGACTATCCACGCCCAGCGAAACGGAAACGCTGAACCAGCTCGGCACGCCGACCGCGCCATCCGGCCTCGTCGTCACGCCGCGGGGATCGACCCGCGTGGCCCTGACCTGGGTAGACAACTCCACCGACGAGGTCGCGTTCGACGTGGAGCAGCGGAGCGGGTCGAATCCGTGGGCCACCGTCGTCACGGTGGGCGCGGACACGAACTTCGCCGGCGTCACGAGCCTGGTCGCGGGGCAGTCCTACGATTTCCGGGTCGCCGCCCGGAACGCGAACGGCGTGGCGCGCAGCGGTGAGGTGACGGTCCACCTGCCGCCGGAGGCGCCCAGCGGGCTGACCGTGACGGCAGCGGGCCCGACCGGCGCGACGCTGACCTGGGCTGACACCTCGACGCGCGAGACGGGCTTCGCCATCGAGTACCGCGCCCTGGACGTCGAGGCCTGGACGACCTGGGGCACGTCGGCCGCCGCCAACGCCACGACGATTACCGTGACCGGCCTGACGGCGGGCGTGGGCTACCAATTCCGCGTCCGTGCGATGGGGTCGGGCGGCAGTCTCTCCGACCCGAGCAACGTGGCGACGCTGGCGGCGCTGGGAGCGCCCGCCGCGGCGAGCGATTTCGCCGTCGTGGCGGCCGGTTCCACGACGGCCACCGCCACCTGGGTGGACAACTCGACGAACGAGTCCGTGTTCAGGGTGGAGCGTCGGCTTGCGGGCGAGACGGGGTGGACGGAGGCCGCGCTCGCCAACCGGGACACGACGACGGTCTCCGTACCGCGGCTTGCGGCCAGCACGGCTTACGAGTTCCGGGTGCTCGCCTGGAACGAGCATGGGGGCTCTCCGAGCAACGTGGTCTCCCTGACCATGCCGCCGGCGCCGCCGACAGGGCTTGTCGCGACAGTGGCGAGCCCCTCGAGCGTCACGCTGAGCTGGACCGACGCCTCGACCGACGAGACGGGGTTTGTCGCGGAGTACCGGATCGCCAAGGCAAAGACCTGGTCGACCTTCGTCACCGAGGCGGTTCCGAACGCGAGTTCGCTTGTCGTAACGGGTCTGTCGCCCGGCAAGACCTACGAGTTCCGGGTGTTCGCGAAGCACGCGGCGAGCGGCCTGTCGAGCCCGAGCAACGTTGTGACCATCGAGATGCTCGGCGGGCCGCCGGCGCCGACGAACGTTGGTGCTTCAGCCTCCGGGTCGACGAGCGCCCTCGTGACCTGGACGGACGGCTCCACGAACGAGACGGGCTTCACCGTGGAGACCCGCGCCGGCCTGGGCGACTGGGTTGCGGCGGCTTCCGTCAATGCGAACGTCGAGACAGCAACGGTTGAGGGGCTTCTCCCCAGCACTACGTACGCGATCCGGGTGGCGGCCGTCAACGCGAACGGCGCCGTGCCGAGCGCTTCCGTGTCGCTGACCATGCCGCCGGCCGCGCCGACCGGTCTTGTCGCAGCGACAGAGACGGCGACCAGCGTCACCCTGACCTGGACGGACGCCTCGTCGGATGAGACGGGCTTCGTCGCCGAGTACCGGACGACCGGCGGGTCGGCCTGGACGGCGTTCGGCACGTCGGCGGCGGCGGACGCCGCGTCCATCACTGTGACCGGCCTGACGTCGGGCACGACCTACGAGTTCCGCGTCTTCGCCGAGAGCGCGAACGGCCGCTCCTCGCCCAGCGGCGTGGCGCGGGTGGGCTCGGGCGGTGCGCCCGCCGCGGCCTCCGCGGTGGCGGCGGTGGCGACGGGCTCCACCAGCGTCCTCGTCACCTGGGCGGACAACGCGGCGGACGAAACGGGCTTCCAGGTTCAGTACCGCGTCGATTCCGGCGGTTCGGGCGGCTGGACGGTGGGCCCCGAGGTCGGGGCGAGCGTCACCCGGGCCGTTGTCGCGGGTCTGGTGACGAGCACGGCCTACGAGTTCCGCGTCGTTGCCCTGAACGCGGACGGCACGACGCCCAGCGCCGCCGTGTCTCTCACCACGCCGCCGCCCCCGCCGGGCGACCTGCGGGCGAACCGGACGAGCGGTTCGCGGGTCAAGCTGTCCTGGGTTGACCGGGAGCCGGTCCTCCACGTGACCTTCGTCGTCGAGTACAAGGCGGCCAACGCCGGGGAGTGGACCGTCTGGCCGGCCGAACTCGGGGTGACGTCGCTGGCGGTGACCGGCCTCTCCAGACGGCGGAACTACGCCTTCCGCGTGTTCACGAAGCACGCGGCGAACGGCCTGTCCTCGCCCAGCCGGGTGGTCACCGTGGGTCCGTTCGGCGCGCCCGCGGCGCCCACGGGGATTGTCGCGACGGCTTCGGGTGCATCGACGGTCGTCGTGGGCTGGACGGACGAATCGACTGACGAGACGGGCTTCGTGGTGGACTACCGCATCGCACGCGGCGGCGCGACCTGGACGACGTTCCTGACCGCGGCGGAGGACGCGAACCAGGCGACCGTCACGGGGCTGGCGGCGGAAACGACCTACGAGTTCCGGGTCGGCGCCGAGAACGGCAAGGGCGTCTCCTGGAGCCCCGTCGCCACCGCGACTACCAGCGCCGGCACCGTGCCGGCCGCGCCGACGAACCTGGCTGCGGGGTTCGTCGGCCAGACGCGCCGGGAACTCACCTGGACGGACGTCGCGACGAACGAGACGGCCTACGAGGTGAGCTATAGCGGCAACAACTTTGTATCGAAGGTGTACGCGGTGTATCCGGCCGGCCAGGAGAGCGCGACGCTGACGGGCCTCAAGCCGGACACGTACAGCTTCGAGGTCCGGGCCGTCAACGCGGTGGGTCGGAGCAGCGCCGCGACGGTCACCAACCACAGGTTGTCGTTGTTGAGGGGCAATCCGCCCACGCCGCCGAACAAGCTGAAGGCGAAGCTCACGAGCCCCATCACGGTCCGATTGACTTGGCAGGACCGGGCGACCGACGAGACGGACTACTTCGCCGTCATCCGGCCGGAGAACGGCGTCTGGTCCTACGCCCGGTCGGATCCGGACAGCACGGTGGGCGTCTTCCATGGCATCGAACCGAACATAAAGTACTACGCCCGGGTGCTGGCGCACCACGAGGACAAAGGCGCCCACGACAGCAAGTGGATCGAGTTCGACACGTTCGCCGAGCCGCGCGCCGTCTCCGGACTTGTCGTGGCGCCCGCGGGGTCCACGTCGGTGACGCTCGAATGGGTCGACGAATCGTCCGAGGAGACGGGCTACGAAGTCCAGATCCGGGGCGCCGAGTCGGGCTGGGTCACTGAGGCGACCCTTGCCGCCGGCGCGGAGCAGACAAGCGTTTCCGGTCTCTACCCGGGCGCTGCCTACCGGTTCCGGGTGCGGACCGTCACGGCGGATGGCGCCGTGTCGAGTGAAGCCGTACGGCTCACCATGCCGCCTCCTCCGCCCAGCGGGCTTGCCGCCCGGCGCAAGGCCGCTACCAGCGTCGCGCTCTCCTGGACGGACGAATCGAACGACGAGACGAGCTTCGCCGCCGAGTATCGCACCGTTGGCACGTCCGCCTGGACGCGGTTCGCCGCGGAGGCCGCCGCGGACGAAACGACGCTGGACGTGACGGGTCTCGTGGCGACCGCGAGCTACGAGTTCCGTGTCTTTGCGCGGCACGAGGTGAACGGCCTGTCCTCGCCAAGCAACGTGGCGCGGTTCGACCTGATCGGCGCGCCCGAGGCGCCGGGCGCCGTCTCCGTCGAGGCAACCGGCGTGACCGAGGTCACGGTGTCCTGGACGGACAGATCCTCCGACGAGACGGGTTTCCGGGTCGAGCAGCGGACGGGCGGGGGCGCCTGGACCACGGCGGCCACGGAGGCGGCGGGGGCGGAAACGGCGGCGATCTCGGGACTTGTGGTCGGCGCCACCTACGACTTCCGCGTGTTGGCGGTGAACTCGCATGGTTCGCGGGCGAGTGCGGTCGTCTCCCTGACGCTCCCGGCTGCGCCGCCGACCGTGGCCCTGCACCCCGCGGATGCGATTGCCACGGAAGGCGCCAGCGGCGACCCGGCGAGGATGCGATTGCGCCTGTCGCGCGCCCTGGATTCGGGAGAGTCCCTGACGGTCGACTTCAGCGTCGACTTCAACGTCAGGGCGAGCCTGTCCCACAGCGGCGTGTCGCTCAACCACACTGACGGCGCCACGACCGGCACGCTGACGATTACCGGTCCGAGCGCACCAAAGGATGTAGACCTCTACCTGTACTCCGCGAACCACACCGTGAACCGTTGGGCCTCGGGAATCCGCACGGCCGATTTCCGTTTGACGGGCGTCTCCGGCGTGGACGGCGCGTCGCTGTCGGGGCTGCCGAGTACGAAGATCTTCGTGAACGACAGCTTGAACGATCGCACCACCTACATGCAGGTGCTGGGCGGGCGGTGGCCGATCGCCAGCCGCACGGTCGAGGAAGGGAGCACGGTGATCGTGCTGCTACACGGGAAGGCGGGACGGAAACGGACGTCGGGATCGAGGCCCTACGACTGGTACAACGTCACCATCGGCGTGCAGAACCTCACCACCGACTTCGACGACCTCGACCGGGCCGAACGCGGCCACAATACGATCGGCGGGTTCCTGAGACGCGACCAAGAAAAGGGCATCGACTACTACAACGTGGGCGTGCTCGGCTACGGCAAGCCCGGCGAACTGGTCATTCCGATACGGAGCGACGGCGCGAACGAAGGCGACGAACGCTTCCGGGTGTTCATTGCCGAAACGCCCGCCTACGAGTACGAGGGGCGGGCCTCCTACATGGGGGTGACGGGCGCCTACAACTCGCTGGAGTCCGCGCCGGGCGTCGACTTCATCATCAAGGGCCAGTCGGGCGGTCCCCAGCGGGGCGAGTCAACGCCGGCGCCGACCCAGGCCGTGTCCAACGTCCAGGTGACGGCAGTGGACGCCGCCAACGCGAAGGTCAGCTGGGACGCGGTAGAGCACGCCACGAGCTATCTGGTCGAGTACGAGACCACGAGCGCCCTGGCTGATGAACGGAACCACGTCCAGGGCTCCGCGTTCGGCTGGACGGAGACGAGTTGGACCTTCCAACACGACGCAGCCGAGGCGATGACGATCACGGTGACGGTGACGCCGTCCTACGAGGACGAGAACGGCGACACGCAACACCTCGATGATCTCGCCGGCACGGGGACCATCGACGTGGCCCCGACCAGCCCCGGCGACTCCACGAAGGACGAGGATCCCCCGGATGACGATGAGGATGACGACCCGCCGCCGGCCCCCTGCGTGAGCGACGCCCAGTGGAAACAGGTCTCGGACTACTACGACCACAACAAGAACCGGTCCCCGAACTACGGCGCGAACTGGTACCGCGTGCTCATCGCCTACCAGCAGGAACGGACCGACAAGGAACTTCCCGACTGGGTGGGCGCGACGGCGAAGCCGACCAGGGCCTACACCGTGAAGGAGGCGAAGACGAGCGAGACGGTGTGGTCCGGCTGGACGCCGGTGCGCAAGGTCCTCGAGTGTCTCGAGAAGGAGGGCGCTTGACCGGAGGTGATAGCGTCTCCTGGTTCCCGACAATCTCAGCGCTTTCCGCGTGCCCGAAAGGAGACGGACATGGCTCCTTCGACGACGAACCCCGTCACCAGGCAGGGTGGCCTGGCCCTTATCGTAGGTGTCGTGCTGCTGGTTCTGGCATCGTTCCTCTGGCCCGGGGGCGTGCTGGTCAACCCGGTGGACCAGACCGACTTCTCGGCCGCGCTCGACGCGGCGGCGGCGAACGCCAGCCTGGCGCACCTGGCGTCCATGCTGTCGATCATCGGGATGTTCCTCTACGGGTACGCCGCCTCCACATGGCTCCGCCTCGCCGAGCAGGGGCCCGGCGGTACGTGCCTGCGGCTGGGGGCCTACGTGAGCATGTTCGGATGGGCGCTCTACGTCGTCGCGATGGGCATGAGGCACTTCAGCGTCCACCTGATGCAGCGCGGCATGGAGTCCGGCGCCGATCAGGCGATGTTCGAGTCCCTGGCCGTGGGCACGTACGTCTCGATGGCCGGCATCGTCATCGCGCTGGTTTCGGTCTATCCGATCGGATCCGTCCTGGTCGGCCTCGGCTTTGCCGCCCGCTTCGATTCGATGAGCATCTTCAAGCTGGCCTCCTGGGGATTCGTCCTGGTAGGGGCCGGCGGAGCGGTCAACTTCCTCGTCCTGCAGCACGTTTCGGGGATCGAGGCCGCTGTGCTCCTGTTGAACGACAACGGTATGCAGGCGTTGGGTTCGCTCCTCTTCGCCATCATCGGGGTGGGCATGTACCGGGGGAGAAGCGAACTCACGTCGGAGGCGTAGGCAGGCTGCATGGAACTGGCCGCGAAAGCGGAGCCGGCCTAAGGCCGGCCCGTTTTCCTGGCCGCCTTCGGCGGCGGGTCGGAAGACCCGCGCACCCAGTAGGCGCCCAGGTCCATGCAAGCCGTGCGGAAGCTGCTTGACAGTCCGCACCTTCCGGTGCAGTATCCGGCCTCTTGGAGTCGTTCCGGCTCGTTCCGTCCGCACCGCGTCATGAACTCACCTGCCAGCACTTCCGCGTTCGTCGCCGTCTCCGTCGCTCCGGCGATCGGAGTTCTCGCGACGTCCTGGTGGACTCGCGGTCACGGCAAGGGCTGAACCCGGGCCAGGTCCCGGTACGCACGGTCCGGGACGAGGGTGAGCGAGAAAGACCTCCTTCCGGATCGAAGGAGGTCTTCCCGCTTTGAACCCGACAACCGACGAACCCCGAACCGCCACCCCCCCGGAGGTCGCGCGGAGCGCGACTTGTGCGGAGGTCGTACAGAGCGCGACCCTGGTGGCGTCGTTGACCGAGGCGCCCAGCGCGTCCGGCGACGAGGTGCGCACGCTCTCGGAGCAGGCGGACTGCCTCGAGGTGCGCGCGGATCTGGTCGGCGACGTCGGCGTCGAGTGGCTGCGGGAGCGCTTCGCGGGCGAACTCCTCTATACGCTGCGGAGCCAGGCGGAAGGCGGCCGCGGGCCGGACGATCCGGAAGAGCGGGCGGTCCGTCTCGCCGTGGCCCGCGGCTACGACCTGGTGGATCTCGAGGCGGACCGGGACCTGCTGCCTGAGGTTCTTCGGCAGATCCCGCCGGAACGGCGGATCGTCTCGTGGCACGGGCGCGCCAGCAGCGTCGAGGCGCTGCGCGGTCGTCTGAGGCAGGCGCAGGCGGCGGAGGCATGGCTCTACAAGCTGGTGACGGCGGCTACCCGTTCGGGCGAGGAACTCCTGCCGCTTGAACTCCTGCTCGCTACCGGAAGGTCGGACGTCGTCGCGTTCGCCATGGGCGCCATCGGCTACTGGACGCGGCTCGTTGCGCTGCGGCTTGGTGCGCCCTGGGTCTACGGCGCCGCGGGCACCGTGGCCGCCGCTCCGGGGCAGCCCTCCATCGAACGTCTGCGGGCCGACTACGACCTGCCGCGCCTCCGCCGGGCGTCGCGGCTGTTCGGCGTGATCGGCCATCCGGCGATCCACAGTCTGTCGCCGCGGCTTCATAACGCGGGCTATCGACATCTCGCCGCCGCTGGAGAACGCGAGGCCGCCGGCAACGCGCCGTGTGGCGATGCCCTCTACGTCGCCTTCGACGCGCCGGACTTCGAGGCCTTCTGGCGCGAGGTCGTGCTCTCCGACTTCTTCGACCGGGCCGGCCTGCCGCTCTCCGGCCTGAGCGTGACCGCGCCGCACAAGGCGGCGGCGCTCGCGGCGGCCTGCGAGGCGGGGGAGCTGGCGCGCGGGACGCAGGGCGCGAACACCCTGTTGCCGGAAGGTAGTGGCGCCGGAGCCCGGCGCGGGAAGGTCGCCGCTTCGCGGCGCGACTTCTTGGCCGCCTCCGGCGGCAGCGGGTCAGAAGACCCGCGCACCAGGTGGCGGGCGGAGAGTACGGACCCGGAAGGGGTCGTGGGCCCGCTTCGCCGTCGCGGCATCGACCTGGCGGGCCGCGCGGCCGTCGTGATCGGCGCCGGCGGGGCGGGGCGAGCCGCCGCCGCCGGTCTCGCTGCTGCCGGCGCCGAGGTGGCGCTCGCCAACCGCACGGAGTCGAGCGGGCGCGAGGCTGCCGAATCGCTCGGCGTCGCCTTCGTGCCGCTCGAAGAGCTGGAACCCGGCGCCTTCGACCTCGTTGTCAACGCGACGTCTCTCGGTCAAAGGAATGACGATCCGCCGCCTTGCGACCCGGCTGCGCTTCGACCGTCGGCTGCCGCGGTCGAGCTGGTCTACGGCGGCGGTCCGACGCCCTGGAGCCGGGCGCTCGCGGCGAGGGGCCTCGTGGTCATCGGCGGCCGGGAGGTGCTCCTGCATCAGGGTCTCTCACAGTTCGAGGCAATGACCGGGAAGGTCCTGCCCTTTGAGGTCGGCGCCGCGGCCCTGGGTCTGGAGGCGCGGCAGCGATGAAGATCTCCGCCGGCCTGCCGACCGGAGTGTCGGCCGCCCTGTTCGACAGCGCGAAGCGTCGCCGCCGGCTGGAGGCGCGGCTCTCCGCGCTGCTCGAGGAGCGGGGTTTCGCAGAAGTCCTGCTGCCCATTCTCGACTACTTCGAGCCCTATCGGCCGCTGCTGACCGGTCGGCGGCTGGAGCAGCTCTACCGCTTCGTGGACCGTGACGGTCAACTGCTCGTTCTCCGGGGCGACTTCACGCCGATGCTGGCGCGGCTGCTCGCGCCACACCTCGACGAGCTGGAGCTGCCGTTGCGCCTCTACTACCGGGGCGATGTCGTGCGTCACCAGCCGCTGCGGCCGGGTCGAATGCGCGAGTACTCGCAGTTGGGCGCTGAACTCCTCGGCGGCGACGAGGCGGCGGCGGACGAGGGGATGCTGGCCCTGTTCTTCGACCTGCTGCTCGAGGCGCGCGGGGAGGTCCCCGCGCCCGGCGACCGCGAGGAGCACGCTCTGCGCGTCGTGCTCGGCGTGGCCGGAGCGCTCGACGAGGCCCTGCTGGCCGCCGCCGGCGAGCGCGAAGCCTCCGACCTAGCGCTGCGCATCGCCAGCCGCGACCGGACCGCGGCGCGCCGGGCGGGCCTGGCCGAGGTCGTCGAGCGCGGCTACCCGACGAGCCTCTCGGTACTGGGCGCTTCCGCCGAGCCAGTGTCCGATCTCCTTGGGCTTCGCGACCGCCTGGCCGCCGCGTACCGGGGCCGGGGCATCGAGGTCGAGGTCGACCTCGCCGAGTTCGCCGCCGCCGCCCTCGACCCGCGCATCGGTGTCGGCGAGGGCCCGCGCGGCTACTACGACGGCCTGATGTTCGCCGCCTACGCGCCGGGGACCGCCCTCGCCCTCGGCGTTGGCGGTCGCTACGACAAGGTGTTCCGGTCGCTCAGCGGCGATTGCTCGGCGGTCGGCTTCTCGCTCGGTCTCGACCTGCTGCTGGAACTCGGCGCGGCGGAGGCGCTGCCATGATCACCTTCGGCTTGCCCAAGGGCCGGAACCTGGGCCCCGCGCGCGCCTCCCTCGCGGCCGCGGGACTCAATCTCGACGGTCTCGATTCCCCGCGCCTGCGCCAGCGGTTCCCCGACCAGAACGTGCTGGGGACTCCGGTCGAGGTGCTGCTGCTCAAGGACTGGGATCTGCCGCTCTACGTCGAGCACGGGATCGTCGACTGCGCGATCGTCGGCTCGGACGTGCTGGAGGAGACGCAGCCCGACGTCTTCCGGCCGCTCCAACTGAAGGACGGAAGAAGCCGCCTGTCGCTGATCGCCGAGACCCCCGAACTGCCGAAGCGGAGGGGCCAGCTCCGGGCGGCGACCCGCTACCCGGCCTGGGCGGCGCGGCTGCTCGCTGAGCGGAACCTCCACGTCGAGGTGATCCACCTGACCAGCTCGATCGAGCTTGGACCGCTGCTGGACCTGACCGACGTGGCGGTGGACATCGTGCAGACCGGCACGACGCTCCGTACGCACGACCTGCATGAGGTGGAGGTCCTGGCCCGGGTCGCACCGACCTTCGTCGTCAACCGGGCGTCGTTTCACGCCCACCGGCGCCGGCTGAGCGGGTTGCTCGGCGCGCTCGAAGAGACGGAGACCGGCGGTGGCTGAGGTCGGCGGCAGCGCGCTTCGAGTGGTCGCGGCCGGGAGTTCCGCCGGGCGGGAACATCTGGAACTGCTCGACCGGCGGGGCCGCGGCGGTGTGGCGGCGGAGATCCGCCGGAGAGCGGCCGGGATCGTTGATGGGGTGCGGGCCGGCGGCGACGCCGCTCTGCTCGACGCGGTGCGCCGCTTCGACGGCTTCGAGGCGCCCTCGGCCGCCGCGCTGCGACTGGCTCGCGACCCGCAACCGGACTCGTCCGCCCTCGACCCTCACGTGGCTGAGGCGATCGAACGTGCGCGGGAAGCCATCGAGGGGTACCACCGCGCCCTGCTGCGCGGGCCGGGAGTCGAGCGAGTCGACCGGGACGGCGTCCAGATCGAGGAGCGTCGCATCGCCGTTCGCCGGGTCGGCCTCTACGTGCCGGGCGGCCGCTTTCCCTATCCGTCGACCGTGCTGATGACCGCGGTGCCGGCCCGGCTCGCCGGCGTGGAGGAGATCGTCGTCGCCACGCCGCCGCAGGCGTACACGGACAGTCCGGTCCTGCGGCACGTTCTGGATCTGGTCGGAGTGGAGGAGGTGTGGGGCATGGGCGGGGCCCACGCGGTCGCGGCGCTCGCCTACGGCACCGAGTCGATCCGACCCGTCGACCTGATCGCGGGGCCGGGCAACGCCTGGGTCGCGGCGGCCAAGCAGCACGTCGCGCCGGATGTCGGCGTCGACCGGGATGCCGGGCCGTCCGAGGTCGTCATCGTCGCCACCGCCGGCGCTCCGGAGGAGTGCGTCGCCGCCGACCTGCTGGCGCAGGCGGAGCACGATCCGCTGGCGGTCGCGGTCCTGGTCACCGACTCCGCCGAACTCGCGGAGAGTGTCCGCGGTGAGATCGACTCGCGGCTCGCGGACCTGCCGACCGCCGAGACGGCCGCGGCGGCTCTCGAGCAGCTCGGCGCGGCCCTTGTCGCCGGCGATCTGGACGAGGCGATCGCGCTGGCCGAGCGCATCGCCCCGGAGCACCTGCAGTTGATGGGCGAGGCGGCCGAGGGACGGGCCGGCGAGTTCCGCAACGCCGGCGCGGTGTTCGTCGGCGCGTCGTCGCCGGTCGTGTTCGGCGACTACGTCGCCGGTCCCAGTCATGTTCTGCCAACCGGCGGCAGCGCGCGCTTCGCCTCCGGCCTCGGCACGGACGACTTCCTGCGGCGCAGCCACACCGTCCGCTTCTCTGCCGAGGCGGCCGCGGCCTGGGCGGGCGCAGCCGAGATCCTGGCCGCCACGGAGGGGCTGGCGGCCCATGCCGCGGCGGCAAAGCTGCGCCGGGAGCCGGGAGAAGGGGAGACGGGGCGATGAGTGAACGCGCCGAACGGGCGGCCGCCCTGGTGCGGCCGGATGTGCGGGAGCTGTCTCTGTATTCCCTGGACCAGGTGGACGCCCGCTTCAAGCTCGACCAGAACGAGGCCCCCTGGGACCTGCCCCGGTCGCTCAAGCGGGAGGCGCTGGCGCGGCTGGCCAGTCTCGCCTGGTCGGAGTACCCCGACTTCCACGCTGACCGGCTTTGCCGGCTGATCGGCGACCTCCACGAGTGGCCGAGGGAGGGTGTCCTGGTGAGCAACGGTTCCAGCGAACTGCTGACCACCGTGCTCGAGGCGGTCGTCCGCCCCGGCCAGGAAGTGCTCATCTGCGATCCGAGCTTCAGTCCGTACAGGATGTTCGTCGCGCGTGCCGCGGGCGTGCCGCTTCACCTCCCTCCCGCTCCCGGCCTCGGCCTGCAGACGGATGAACTCCTGGTCGAGATCGAACGGGATCCGACGCGGCCGGTCATCCTGTGCACGCCGAACAACCCGACCGGCGCGGCGGCCGATCCCGCAATGGTGGAGCGCATCGCCAGGTCCCTCGACGCGGCGCTTCTGCTCGACAACGCCTACGGCGAGTTCTGCCGCCACGACTACCGCCCGCTGGTGCGTGCGAACCCGAACGTCATCCTGTTCCGGACCCTGTCCAAGGCCTGGTCCCTGGGAGGCGTTCGCCTTGGCTACCTGCTCGCGGCGCCGGAGCTCGCGGCCCAGTTGATCAAGGTCAAGCTGGTCTACAACGTCGGCCATGCCTCGGCCGTGATCGGAGAGGTGGCGCTGGAACACGCGGACCGCTTCCCGCGCCGGGTCGCGGTGGTGCGGGCGCGACGGGAGCAGTGGGCCGCGATGCTCCGCGAGTTCGACTTCGAGGTCTTCGACTCGGAAGCCAACTTCCTGCTCGCTCGCCACCCCCGCTGCAGCGAGATCCGCGACGGTCTGGCGGCGGCCGGCGTGCTGGTCCGGGACGTGAGCAGCTACCCGGGCCTCCGCAACTGCATGCGGATCGGGATCGGTTCCGGGCCGGCGTTGCGAGCGACCCGGCGTGCCCTGACCGGGATGTTGCGGATCCTTGACGAGGGGGATGGTCCAGAGGCCGGCGTTTCGCGCCGGATGCCGGCGGGGGCGCCGGCGCACCCAGTGTCTGCCGCGCGGGCACCTGGAGGGGGAGGGAAACGATGAGAACAGCGTCGATCGAACGCAAGACGTCCGAAACCGAGATCCGCGCCGAGTTGTCGCTCGACGGGGGCGACCGCCGGATCGACACGCCGAACGGCTTCTTCAGCCACATGCTGGACGCGCTGACCCGCCACGGCGGCCTGGGGCTCGACCTCGCGGCTCGCGGCGATGTCGAGATCGACCTCCACCACACGGTGGAGGACACCGGGATCGTGCTCGGCGACGCGCTCGCGGAGACGCTCGGCGACCGTGCCGGGGTGCGCCGCTTCGCACACGCCTTCGCGCCGCTCGACGAGGCTCTGGCCCGGGCCGTGGTCGACCTCTCGGGGCGGGGCTCCTTCCACTTCCGGCTGCCGCCGGAACTCGAGCAGGCCTGGGTCACGACCGAGTTCCCGCTCACCCTGGTCGGCGATTTCTTCGGCGCCCTGGCCGACCGCGGCCGGCTGACCCTCCACCTGGACGTGCTCTGCGGCCGCAACCCGCACCATGTGGCCGAGGCCGCCTTCAAGGCGGTGGCCCTCGCCTTGCGGGACGCGGTGTCGCTCCGGGCCGGAGCGGCCGCCGAGGTGCCGAGCACGAAGGGGAGCCTCACCGCATGAACGGCGCCGTGGCAGCGACGGTGATCGACGCCGGCGTCGGCAACATCGGCAACCTGGTGCGGGCGCTCCGGCACCTGGGCGCCGAGGTCGAGATCACCTGCGACCCGGCGACGATTCGCGCCTCCCGCTGCCTCGTGCTGCCCGGAGTCGGCGCCTTCCGGCCGCCGCGGGAGGTCCTGCGCGGCGCGCCCGAGGAGGCCATGCGCTCCGCAGTCGACGCCGGCGCCACCCTGCTCGGCATCTGCATCGGTTACCAGCTCCTGTTCGACAGCAGCGAAGAGTTCGGGACGACGGACGGCCTCGGCCTGCTCGGCGGGCGGGTCACCGAGCTGCCGGGCGGCGTGCCCCTGCCGCACATCGGCTGGAACCGCGTCTTCGCGGTCAGGGACCACCCGCTGATGACGGGCGCGACGAACGACGACCACTACTACTTCGTCCACTCCTTCGCGCCAGAGGACGTGCCGGAGGAGTGGGTGCTCGGGCGCTGCCGGCACGGCCGCAGTTTCCCGGCGATCACCGGTCGCGGGCGGATCGCCGGCACCCAGTTCCACCCCGAGAAGAGCGGCGCCGCGGGTTTGCGGCTGCTGAGCAACTACCTGGCCTGGGCCGGCGACCTGGCCGGTGAGGCCGATGGAGGAGACAGTGCAACTGCTGCCGGCCATTGATCTGCGAGGCGGCCAGGTCGTGCGCCTCGAGCGCGGCGACGACCGGCGGCGCACCGTCTACGATGCCGATCCGGGCAACGCGCTCCGCCGCTACCGCGAGGCCGGAGTCGGCCGCATCCACGTCGTCGACCTCGACGCGGCGTTCGGGGCTCAGCCGCAGCGCGGCGTCGTCCAGGCGCTGGCGCGGCAGGCACGGGACGCGCCGAACGGCGGCATCCAGCTCGGCGGCGGCCTGCGCGACCGCGAGGCGGTCGAGTGGGCGTTCGCGGCCGGCTGCGAGCGGGCCGTCGTGACCTCGCTCATCGTCCGCGACTTCGACGTCTTCGCCGACCTTTGCCGCCGGTATCCGGGCCGGATGGTGGCGGCGCTCGACATGGACGGCGGCGAGGTCCGGCTCGCCGGCTGGACCGAGTCGGCCGACCGTTCGCCGGCCGCGCTCTGCGCACAGCTCGCCGATCTGCCCGTGGCCGCGGTCCTGGTCACCGACATCTCGCGCGACGGGATGATGCAGGGTCCGAACATCGACCTCGCCTGCCGGATCGGCGATCTGGCCGGCGCGCCGGCGATCCTCTCGGGCGGTGTGCGTTCGGCCGCGGACCTGGAAGCCGCCGCGCGGCGGCCGGAGATCGAAGCCGCGATCGTCGGCCGGGCGCTCTACGACGGTTCGCTTGGCCTGGACGAGGCGATCGCCGCCTGCGGGAGCGCTTCATGAGAGCCACCATCGAGCCGACCGGCCTCACCCGCCGCATCATCCCCTGCCTGGACGTTGCCGCCGGCCGCGTCGTCAAGGGAGTCCAGTTCAAGAACCTCACCGACCACGGCGATCCGACCGAAGCGGCGGCCCGCTACGCGGAGGAGGGCGCCGACGAGATCGTCTTCCTCGACATCACCGCCGCGCCCGAGCGCCGCGACACGGACCTCGACTGGGTGCGGCGAACCGCCGAGCAGGTGTTCATTCCGCTCAGCGTCGGCGGCGGCGTGCGCAGCGTGGACGACGGCCGCAAGCTGCTCCTGGCCGGCGCGGACAAGCTGGGGATCAACACGGCCGCGGTCGCCGAGCCGGAGCTGCTCACCCGGCTCGCCGAGCGCTTCGGAAGCCAGTGCGTCGTGCTCTCCGTCGACGCGAAGCGCCGGGAAGCGGCCGGCGCCGGCGACCAGAGCTGGGAGGTCGTCACCCACGGCGGCCGCACCCCGACGGGACTCGATGCGTTGGAGTGGATCGAGGAGGGAATCCAGCGCGGCGCCGGCGAGATCCTGCTGACCAGCATCGACAGCGACGGCACGAAGGAGGGATACGACCTGGAACTGCTGCGGCGGGCCTCCGCGCTGTCGCCGGTACCGGTCATCGCCTCCGGCGGCGCCGGCACCCTCGAGCACCTCGCCGACGCGCTGGAAACGGGCGCCGCGGCGGTTCTCGCCGCTTCGATCTTTCACCAGGAGACCTACTCCGTCGGCGCAGTCAAGGAGTACCTCGACCGCCGCTACCCGATGCGCATGTCATGAACCACCGGAACGCTCGTGCCCACTGGGTGCGCCGGCGCCCTCGCCGGCATCCGGCAACAAACCGATGAAGGACGACCAAATGACATCTCCGGCCATCGACCCGGCCGCCCTCACCTACGACGACCGGGGCCTGCTGCCAGTAGTCGTCCAGGACGTGCTCTCCGGCGCGGTGCTGATGCTCGCCTACGCCAACCGGGAGGCGGTGGAGCTGACCCTCTCGACGGGCCAGGCTCACTTCTTCAGCCGTTCCCGCCAGGAGCTCTGGCACAAGGGCGCGACTTCCGGCAACACGCAGGCGGTCGTCGAGGTGCTCCAGGACTGCGACCGGGACGCCCTGCTGGTGCGGGCGCTGCCTGCCGGGCCGGCCTGCCATCTCTATACGCGGAGCTGCTTCGAGCCGAACGCGGCCGAGTTCGAACTCGGCTGGCTGCGACGCGTGCTCGCCGAGCGGGCGGAAGCACAGCCGGAGGAGAGCTACACCGCGCGGCTGCTCGAACAGGGCGTGGACCGCATCGCCCGGAAGGTCGCGGAGGAAGCGGGGGAGACGGTAATCGCCGGCGTCCGCGCGGACGCGGAACCGAAGTCCGCCGAGCGTCGCGGCGACCTCGCGGCCGAAGCCGCCGACCTCGTCTACCACCTGCTCGTCCTGCTGCAGGCAACCGGCGTCGAGCTGGCCGACGTGGCCGCCGAACTGGGTCGCCGCCACCAGGACTCCGGGAAGTCGCCGTCATGAGCCGGCCCGCCGCCGCGATCGCCCACACGCGCGAGTTCCTGGCCGACACGTCGACGCCGCTGGGCGTCTACCGCAAGCTGGCGGCCCGCGCGGACGGCGATGCCTCTGGCCGGCGCTTTCTCCTCGAGAGCGTCACCGGCGGCGAGCACGTTTCGCGCTACAGCTTCCTCGGCGCCGGTCCGTCCCAGGTGTGCCGGGTCTACCTCGACCGGCTCGAGATCGAGGACTGCCGGAACGGCCGCGGCGTGCAGGTGGAGACGGGCGAGCCTCTGGTCCGGCTGCGGCGTCTGCTCGATGGCGTGGCCGGCGATCCCGCGCCGCCGCTGCCGTTCGCCGGCGGCTGGATCGGCGCCTTCGGGTTCGACGCGATCCGGCTCGCCGAGCCGTGCCTGGTCGACCACGCGGCCGGGCGCCCGCGGGACCCGTTCGGGCTGCCGGTCGCGATTCTCGCGCGCTACGACGAAGTGCTCGTCTTCGATCATGCCCACCAGCGGATCCTCGCGGTGGCGAACGAGATCGAGGGTGAGAGTACGGCCGCCGACGCGGAGGCTCGTCTCGACGAGCTGCAGTCCGTACTCGAGAGCCGGGGTGAGGCGATGTCGGCGCGGGTCGAGGACCGGGGACTCAAGGCGGAAACGGCCGACCCCACCCTGAGCGACGAGGAGTACTTCGGCGTCGTCAACAAGGCGAAGGAGTACATCGCCGCCGGCGACATCTTCCAGGTCGTGCTCGCCCGCCGCTGGGCGCTCGACCTCGACGTGCCGCTGACGACGGTCTACCGGGCGTTGCGCCTGGTCAACCCGTCGCCCTACATGGTGCTGTTCGAGGCGCCGGAGGTGTCGCTGATCGGCGCCTCGCCCGAGATGCTGGTGCGCCGGACGGGTCGGCGGCTGGAGATGCGGCCGATCGCAGGCACGCGGCCTCGCGGCGGGAACCCCGTCGAGGACCGGGTCCTGGCCGAGGAACTGATGGCCGATCCGAAGGAGCGCGCCGAGCACGTGATGCTGGTCGATCTCGGCCGCAACGATCTGGGCCGGGTGGCGTCTCCCGGCGCGGTCTCGGTCGAGGAGTTCATGGTGATCGAGCACTACAGCGACGTGATGCACATCGTCAGCTCGGTCGAGGCGGAGCAGGCGGTGGGCGGCGGCAACGGCGCCGGATCGGCCCTCGACGCCCTTCTCGCATGCCTTCCGGCCGGCACGCTCTCCGGGGCGCCGAAGATCCGCGCGGTGGAGATCATCGACGAGCTCGAGCCGGAGGCACGCGGCATGTACGGCGGCTCCGTGGGCTACTTCTCGTTCGGCGGCGACATGGACACCTGCATCACGATCCGCACCCTGGCGCTCGTCAACGGCGAGGCCTCGATCACCGCCGGGGGCGGCATCGTCGCCGACTCGGATCCGGTGCGCGAGGCGCAGGAGACCCGCGACAAGGCGGCGGCGCTGCTGCGGGCGGTGGCCCTGGCGCGCGAGCTGGAGGGCCGGGCATGATCCTCGTCGTCGACAACTACGACTCGTTCACCTACAACCTGGTCCAGATGCTGGGCGGTCTCGGCGCCGAACTCGAGGTCGTGCGCAACGACGTCGAGAGCGTGCCGGACCTGCTGGCGCGCGACGCCGACGGAATCGTCCTGTCGCCGGGGCCCGGCCGGCCCGAGGACGCGGGCGTCTGCATCGAGTTGCTGCGGGCCCGGCCGAAGACGCCCCTGCTCGGCGTCTGTCTCGGCCACCAGGCGCTCGGTTCGGCGTTCGGCGCCACGGTCAGCCGGGCGAAGACGCTGATGCACGGCAAGACATCCGAGGTCGAGCACCGGGGAGTGGGCCTCCTGGACGGGCTGCCGTCGCCCTTCGTTGCCACCCGCTACCACTCTCTCGCCGTGGAGGAGGGTAGCCTGCCGCCCTCGCTCGAACCCCTGGCCTGGACCGGGGACGCGACCCTGATGGCGATGCGCCACCGGGAGTTGCCCTATTGGGGGGTTCAGTTCCACCCCGAGTCGGTGCTTACCGAGACCGGGCCTCACCTGCTTCAGAACTTTCTCGACTACTGCGAGGCGACGCATGAGTGATCTCGACCTTTCCGCCCTGTTGCGGACGGCAATCGCCGGCGAGGATCTCCCGGCGGCGACGGTGGAGGAGCTGTTCGGCCGCCTGATGGACGGCGAACTCTCCGAGGTCTGGAAGAGCGCGTTCCTCGTCGCGCTGGCCGCGAAGGGAGAGTCGGTCGGCGAGATCGCCGGCGCCGCCCGGGCGATGCGCGCGCGCGCGGCGCGCGTCGAGCACGGGAGTTCCGGCGTGATCGACACCTGCGGCACCGGCGGCGACGGCCGGGGCACCTTCAACATCTCGACCGCGGCAGCGCTGGTCGCGGCGGCGGGCGGCGCCCGCGTCGCCAAGCACGGCAACCGGGCGGTGTCGAGCCGCTCCGGCTCGGCCGACGTGCTGGCGGCGCTCGGCGTGAGGCTCTCCGGCTACACGGAGGCGCTCGGACGCTGCCTGGACGAGGTCGGCATCGTGTTCCTCTTCGCGCCGATGCTGCATCCGGCGATGGCCCAGGTCATGCCCGTGCGGCAGGAACTCGGCGTGCGCACCCTCTTCAACGTGCTGGGGCCCCTGACCAACCCCGCGGGCGCGAAGCGGCAGTTGATCGGCGTCTTCTCGCCCGATCTGGTGGAGCCGATCGCGCGCGTCCTGCTCGAGCTCGGCAGCGAGCACGCCCTGGTCGTGCACGGCGACGGCCTCGACGAGATGACGACCACGGGGCCGACCGCGGTCGCCGAGGTCCGGGGCGGTGAGGTCAGGACGTACGAAGTCCGGCCGGGCGACTTCGGCATCGCCGCGGCGTCGCCTGAGGACCTGCTCGGCGGCGACCCGGAGCGGAATGTCGAGCTGATGCGCGGCGTGCTCGACGGCGCGGAAGGGGCTCTGGCCGACATCACCTGTCTGAACGCCGGGGCGGCGCTCTACGTGGCGGGCAGGGCGGACAGCCTGAGCGCCGGCGTCGCCGCGGCGTCCGAGGTCCAGGGTTCGGGCGCGGCTGCCGCGAAGCTCGCGGAACTCGTTGGCTGGACGGGTTGGGACGACGGAGGGGAGTGAGGCCGACGGTCGTGTCCGAAGTACCCGACATCCTGCGGCGCATCTGCGAGCAGCGGCGCCGGCGCGTGGAAGCTGGCAACGCGGGCGTCCAGCCTGGATCCGCTTGCGTCTCCGACGCCCCCGGCCGCCGCTTCCTCGACGCGATCTCCGCCCGCCGCGGCCGGGCCGTGATCGCCGAGATCAAGATGGGCTCGCCCAAGCTCGGCGACCTGCGCGGCCGTTTCGATCCGGTCGCCCGCGCCGCGACCTACGCGGATGCCGGGGCGGCCTGCCTGTCCGTCGTGGTCGAGCCGGACCACTTCCACGGAAGCTACGAACTGCTGGCCGAGTGCGCGGCCGCGTCCGGGCTGCCGGTGGTGGCGAAGGACTTCGTTGTCTCCGACGTGCAGCTCGCGTGGGCGCGGGACGCGGGCGCCTCCGCCGTGCTGCTGATCGCGGCCCTCCACGACGCGGCGGAACTGCGCCGTCTGGCCGGGCTCGCCCGCGGCCTCGGGCTCGCGCCGCTGATCGAGACCCACGACGACGCGGACTTCGAGAAACTCCGTCCGCTGGCGCAGGACGACGGCGACGTGAAGAACTCCAGTTGGGAGCTGGTGGGCATCAACAACCGTGACCTGCGCACGTTCGAGGTCGACCTGGAACGCAGCGCCGACCGCGTCGGCTGCCTGCCGTCGTCGGCCCTCAAGGTCGCCGAGTCGGGCATCCACACCGGCGCCGACGTGGCGAAGTTGCGCCGTGCCGGCTTCGACGCCTTCCTGATCGGCGAACGGCTCGTGCTTTCCGGCGACCCCGCGGCAGCACTTTCCGAACTACTGGGTGCGCCGGCGCCCTCGCCGGCAAGTGGCGTGGGTCTCCCGGCCCACGAGACGGCAGGGCCGCGCAGCGGCGAGCCCCAGCCGAAGGAACCGAGGGCCTGACATGAAGGTCAAGATCTGCGGCGTCACGACACCCGCCGACGCTCGTCTCGCCGTCGACCTGGGCGCCGACTTCATCGGCCTCAACTTCTACCGTCCGAGCCCGCGCTGGATCGACGTCGACGAGGCGGCCCACATCCGCCGCCGTATCGGGAATCGGGCTCAGGCCGTCGGCATCTTCGTCGACCCGACGCGCGAAGAACTCGAGACGATCGACCGCAAGGTCGGCCTCGACTACATCCAGTTCAGCGGCGACGAGAGCCCGGAACTCGTTGCCGAGTACAGCGACCGCGCCATCCGTGTCCGCCGTGTCGGCGGTTCCGCGGACCCGACCCCGGTTCCCGAAGAGGATTGCTGGGCGGTCCTGATCGACCGCGCCCACGATCGCCTCTACGGCGGCTCCGGCGAGAGCTGGGACTACGCCGCAGCGGCCGACCTCGTCCGAACGCCGGCCGGCGACGGCGAGCCGCGACGCCTGTTCATCGCCGGCGGCGTGCGCCCCGGCAACGTCGCCGAAGTGGCGTCGGCGGTGCCTGGCGCCTACGCCGTCGACACCTGTTCGGGCGTCGAGTCCGCGCCCGGCCGGAAGGATCGCGGCAAGCTGGAGCGACTGTTCGCCAACCTCAGAGCGGGAGCAGCACGATGAAGGTACGAACACCCCTCGCCGCCGCGGCGCTGGAGCCGGACGAGGGCGGACGCTACGGCGTCTACGGCGGGCGCTACGCCCCGGAGACGCTGATGGCGCCGCTGGAGGAGCTGAGCCGCGCCTACGACAAGCTGCGCCGGAAGCGGACCTTCCAGCGCCGGCTCAACCACCTGCTGGAGCACTACGTCGGCCGCCCGACGCCGCTCTACTTCGCCGAGCGGCTGACGGAACATCTGGGTGGCGCCCGCATCTACCTGAAGCGCGAGGATCTGCTCCACACCGGCGCGCACAAGATCAACAACGCCCTGGGCCAGGTGCTGCTGGCGAAGGAGATGGGCAAGACGCGGATCATCGCCGAGACCGGCGCCGGCCAGCACGGCGTCGCCACCGCGACGGCGGCCGCGCTCCTCGGTCTCGACTGCGTCGTCTACATGGGCGAGGAAGACATGCGGCGCCAGCGCCTGAACGTCTACCGGATGCAGCTCCTCGGCGCCGAAGTGGCGGCGGTCGACGCCGGCAGCCGGACGCTCAAGGACGCGATCAACGAGGCGTTCCGCGACTGGGTGGCGAGCTTCGCCGACACCCACTACGTGCTCGGCACGGTGACCGGGCCGGAGCCGTACCCGCGGATGGTCCGCCAGTTCCACAGCGTGATCGGGTCCGAGGCGCGGCGTCAGTTGCGGCGCCTGGCCGGCACGCCTGACCCCGACGTGGCGGTCGCCTGCGTCGGCGGCGGCAGCAACGCGATGGGCCTGTTCTCCGCCTTCCTCGGCCAGCCGGACGTCTTGCTCGTCGGCGTCGAAGCCGGCGGCCGGGGACCCGAGCTGGGCGATCACGCGGCGCGGTTCTCGGGGGGCACGCTCGGCGTTCTTCACGGTGCCCGGACGCTGGTGCTCCAGGACGAGGAGGGCCAGGTCGTCGGCACCCACTCCGTGTCGGCCGGGCTCGACTACCCGGCGGTCGGCCCCGAGCATGTCTTCCTGCACGATCAGGGGCAGATCGAGTTCACCTCGGCGACCGACCAGGAGGCGATCGAGGGATTCCACCTCCTGTCGGCGACCGAGGGCATCCTTCCGGCGCTCGAATCGGCGCACGCGATCGCCGAGGTGACGCGCCGTGCGCCGGAGATGGACGGCGACCAGGTCATTCTCGTCAACCTGTCGGGCCGCGGCGACAAGGACGTCGAGTCCGTACTCGAGTACGACGCCGCTTCAGGCGACCAAGTGCCGGTGCGCCGGCCTTCCGGCGGAGACTCCGTGTCGGTGCGCCGGCCTTCTGGCCGGCATTCCGGGTCCGGCGCCGGAGACGCTGAATGAGTCCCCGCCGCAAGCGCCGCGCCGACGGCGCCATCGCCGCCGCCTTCAAGGCCTGCGCGAAGGAACGCCGCTCCGCCTTCGTCCCCTTCCTCGTCGCCGGCGACCCGTCCCTCGAAGCCACGCCCGACCTGCTGCGCGCCCTCGTGGCCGGCGGCGCCGACGTGATCGAACTCGGCGTCGCCTTCAGCGACCCGATCGCCGACGGCCCGACGATCCAGCGCGCCTCGCATCGCGCGCTCGCCGCCGGCTCCTCGCTCAGCGCGGTGCTCGGCATCGTCGAGCGCCACCGGGAGGAACTCGGCGTCCCGATCGTCCTCTTCACCTACTACAACCCGGTCCACGCCCGAGGCGTCGAGAACTTCGCCGCCCAGGCAGCCGACAGCGGCGTCGACGGCGTCCTCTGCGTCGACCTGCCGCCCGACGAGGGCCTGCGCGAGCTGCAGCCGGCGCTAGAGGAGCGGGGCGTGGACTCGATCTACCTGATCGCCGCGACGAGTACCCGGGAGCGGATCGACCGCGCCGCCGCGGCGTCGAACGGCTTCGTCTACTACACCGCCCGCTCGGACGTGACCGGCGAGCGGGAAGATCTGATTCCCACTCTGGCCCGCGAAGTGAAGCGTGTCCGCCGCCGGGTGCGCCTGCCGGTCGCCGTCGGCTTCGGCATCTCGACTCCCGAGCAGGTCGAGGAAGTGGCGAAGGTCGCCCACGGCGTCGTCGTCGGCAGCTCCCTGGTGCGCCTGGTCGAGGAGAATGCAGCCGAGGCGGACCTGGCCGGGCGCCTTGAACGGCGTGTTCGGGACCTGACCGCTCCGCTGGGTGCGCGGGTCCTCTGACCCGCCCCGGCCGGAGCCGCGAAGCGGCGCAGGCCGGAAAGTGCGGCCGCCGGCTTCGCCGGCGACGATGCCATCGGCCGCCTGCGGCGGCAGCGGGTCAGAAGACCCGCGCACCCAGAGATACGGCGTTGCCGGCCCGCGTCAATAGACTGTTGGGGATGGAACTGCGGACCGTGAAGACGCGATCCAGGCGATCGCGTTTGCGCCTCGTGCGGTGGGTGCTGACGGCCCTGATCACGGCCATCGCCGCGCTGCCCAGCCCGGCCGCCGGGGCCCAGCCCGCCGCCGACATCGAACTCACCGTCCACCTGTCCGCGGTCGCCACGCCGGACGAGGTCCCCGCCGGCGACGTGACGATCTACTTCGTCGACGCGGCCACGCGCGAGCCGGTGACCTCCTACGCGGTCCGGGCCGCACCGTCGGAGCAGACAGTTCAGGTCGCCGTGCCGCCGCTCGAGTCGCGATCCGGCTGGCTTCTCTGGGCACGGTCGGAGGGCTGGTGGAGTCCTGCCGCCTTCATCCCGTGGGACGAGCGGGAGGCATCGCTGACCCTCGTGCCGGAAGGCCTGGTGCGGTTTGCCGTCGACGGCACGGATACCGCCGTGGACTTCCTGGAGACGGGCAAGGTCTGGATCGACGGGCGGGTCCACGGGCGTCGCTCCCGCCTCGACCGGGGCCTCTACGGCGGTCCCTGCCAGGTGGACCGCCAACCGGACCGCCGCGAGGTGCTGATCGCCTGCCCGTTCGCCCGGGACGAGGAAGTGGAACTGCGGGTACGGCTGGGCCCGTTCCTGCCGTTGCAGCGGCCCGAAGTGACGGTCGAGGCGGACACGGACCTGGGACTGGTCGAGCCCGTCAGGGGCGCCCGCGTGACCGCCAACCTGGCCTCGCCGGAGGGTGCCCGTCACCAGTTCCGTTTGCGGCAGCGGGATGGGTACATGGCTCTTGGCTGGGTGGCCTGGACGGATTCCGGAGGCGCCTTGACGTTCGAGGGCCTTACGCCGGCGGTGTACGAACTCCGCCTTGCCGGCTCGGACGGGGACAGTTGGCCGGTGCGCGTCGACGCGCTGTCCGACCAGATCGATCTGGGCCAGCTCGTGTCGTCCGCCGGGAACCTGCTGACCGTTTCCTTCCTGATGCGGAGCGTCCTGGAGATCGATCTGAAACCGACGGTTTCCTCGGTGACGCTGGGGCCTGATGGCGAGGTGGAACGGCGCGAGCGCAGGTTCGGCTTCCACGATCGCGGAAGCGACGGCTCCTTCCTGTGGCGAGGCCTGCCCCCGGGCGACTACGAAGTCGCCATCTGGGACGACCGCGGCAACCGGTGGGGCCACGAAGTGCTCCAGGCCTTTGGCCAGGACCACCACTACGTCGACCTGGATGCCGTGCCGCTGGTCGGCAGGATCCAGCATGGAGGCGAGCCGCTCGAAGACGCGATGGTCTGGTTCGGCGGCATGTGGGGCCATGAACGAATCTCCTTCCGTAGCCGCGAGGAGGGCCGCTTCAGTGGCCTGCTGCCGAGGGAGGGTTTCTGGCCCGTCGAGGTGACGCCAGCCCCCGACTGCGATCCCTGCGAAGGAGGGTGGGACACGGATGGCTGGGGTGACTTCGACGATCGCGAGGTCAACGACGCCGGCGTCTTCGAGATCGAGACGGATTCCGATGGCATCGCGAGGGTCGACATTGACCTCGCGGCAGGTGCGATCAGTGGGCGAGTCGTGAGAGGCAACGTGGAGAGCGGCCTTCTCGAGCCGGTGGCGGAGGCCCGGGTCTGGGTTTGGGCTGCGGGCGAAGTTGCTGGCGAACAACAAGACCCCCTGCAACCGCGGAGTTGGCGTAGTCGGACCGACGCGTCAGGGGCCTTCGAGGTCACCGGACTGCCCGAATGGAGCTACAGCGTCCATGCCGAAGCGTACGTGGACGAACGCGAACTCCAGTCGCCTCCGTTGCGCCTCGATCTACAGGGCGACGAGAAAGTCGAGGATGTTGAACTGCGGCTCGCCGATCAGCGGCGCGTCACGGTAGTCGTTCGCTCCGGAGGAGTGCCGGTAGACGGAGCGCAGACCTTCGTGCTCTACCCGGTTGGGTCAGGCACCGCCGTGGCGAGCGGCTACTCCGGCGGCGCGGGTGAAGCCACTCATCATCTGCCGCTGGAGGCCGAGACCGTTGGTGTCGTCGTCCGGGCGACGGGCCACGGGATGGTCGGCTGGCGATTCGAGATTCGGGAGGGCGAGCCGCTTGGCCTCGAGCTGGCGCCGGAACGTGGGTCGCTCCGCGTACCGCGCTGGCAGGACGGTTCCGGATCCCGAAACGCCAGCTTCTTCCATGACGCCCGCCTCGTGACACCGGGCGGCGCCACCATTCGGGTCGGCACCCTTGCCGCCGTCAACGACCGGGGCCAGGTCCAGGAGGACGGAGACGAAGGGATCGTCAGGGATCTGGCGCCCGGTACGTACAGCTACTGCCCGAAGGACGGCGCCTGCTCCCGGGTCGAGGTTGTTCCCTGGGGCGAGAGCCGGGTCCGCGAATAGCCGCTCGCTACCGCCACGGCACCCTAGCCCGGATATCTCACCGAGGGTTTTGAGATCGGGCCTCTTCCGGCGGATAATCCAAGTGTCTACAAGGACTTGGGAGATCCACAGGAGAGAGACCCGTGAAGACAGAGTGTACTTCGTCGCAGCTTGAGTTCGGTTTCCACGGTCGTCGTCGGGTGACGGCCGGTTTCGACGGTGGCGATCTGACGTCTGAGGGTGGCGGGCTGCTGCTTCGTGAGACGGACGCCTGTCTGGGTCTGATGAGGCGGTTGGCGTCCTGTTTTCGGGATTGCCGCGATCCGTCGGCGGTGGAGCACACGGTTCAGGACCTGGTGTCTCAGCGGGTCTACGGTGTGGCGTTGGGCTACGAGGACCTGAATGACCACGATCAGCTTCGCCGTTCCAGGCTGATGGCTCTTCTGGTGGGCAAGTCGGACATCACGGGTGGGGCTCGTCGTCGGCTGCGCGACCGGGGCAATCCGCTGGCTTCTCCGAGCGGTCTGAATCGGTTGGAGCTGTCTCGGCCGGAGCAGGCCCGGAGCGATCGCTACAAGCGGATCGCCGCGGATCACGAGTCGTTGGACCGGCTGCTGGTGGACGTGTTCCTGGAGTCGCACGACACTGCGCCCGAGGAGATCGTTCTGGACCTCGACGCGACGGACGATCCGCTGCACGGGGCCCAGGAGGGTCGGTTCTTCCACGGCTTCTATCGCTCGTACTGCTACCTGCCGCTGTACATGTTCTGCGGCGACCACCTGCTGCTGGCCCGGCTGCGGAGGTCGAATCGGGACGCCAGCGCCGGCACGGTGGAGGAGCTTCGTCGGATCGTGCCGCAGATTCGCGCGGTCTGGCCGGACACCCGGATCATCCTGCGGGGAGACTCGTGCTTCGCCCGCGAGGAGATCATGGCGTGGTGCGAGGCAGAGGGCGTGGACTACGTGTTCGGTCTGGCTCGCAATCAGCGCCTGGAGCGCCGCATCGAGAAAGCGCTCAGGAAGTCCCGGCGGCGCTGTCCGGAGAGAGGCGAGGCCTCGCGCCGGTTCCGCGAGTTCGGGCACCGGACGCTGTCCTCCTGGTCCCGCAAGAGGCGGGTGGTGGGCAAGGCGGAGTGGCTGCCCGGGGGACGCAATCCGCGCTTCGTGGTCACCAGCCTGCGGCCCAGCCGGTTCGGCAAACGGGACCTGTACGAGAAGCTCTACTGCGCCCGCGGCGA
This sequence comes from Candidatus Multivorans sp., assembly GCA_965220845.1. Lineage (GTDB taxonomy): Bacteria > Acidobacteriota > Thermoanaerobaculia > Multivoradales > Multivoraceae > Multivorans. The sequence continues at coordinate 680,070 of CBDCRA010000004.1, read as the reverse complement.
CATGGAGAATCGCATCAAGGAGCAGCAGCTCGACCTGTTCGCCGACCGCACCTCGACCAGGACCATCGCCGGCAACCAGATGCGCCTCTACTGGGCCAGCTTCGCCTACGTGCTCATGGCCGCACTGCGGCGCATCGCCTTCGCCGGCACCCAGTTCGCACGCGCACAGTGCGGGACCATCCGCCTCAAACTGCTCAAGATCGCCGCCCAGCTACGCATCACCCACCGACGCATCCGGCTCGCACTGCCGTCCGCCTTCCCCTGGCAGACCGACTTCCAAGCCGCGCTCGACAACCTCGCCAGGCGACGCCGCTGCCAACCGGCTGCCTGAGCCTCGGGGGCCTCCCCCCCCCCCCCAACTCTCGCGCCTCCTGAAAGACCGGACGTCGAGATGCGCCGCGGCGCCTCCGCCTGCCGCCGAAACCACCGGCCTGGATGGCCATCGACACCCGAAGAGCGCCCAGCGGAACCCCGGGAACTGCGAAACCGACGGACCGACCCTCCGGCTCACCTACAGCTCGGCAACAAACCCCAAACAGCGCCGAACTGGACCACGCGGTGAAAAATGCGGGCTAGCCCCGTCGCGGACCAGTGACATCTCGCCCGTCGTCTCGTCCCGGACGCCGACGACGACCTGGTAGTCGCCCTCGGCCAGGCTGACCGACACCTCGAAACGGAAGGCGCCCTCGGTGGCCTGGACGTCACCGGCGGGTCCAACCGGCACCGTCATCTGGCGCACGGACGTTCGGCCGCGTTTCTCCTCGTCGACCGCGAGCAGGAGAAGCCGGAGCCGGCCGCCTGGTCCACCGGCGCCGGGCACCAGCAGGACGGCCTCCCCGGGTACGACGATGCTGACCGGTTGCCGGTGCACCTTCTTCTCCCGCGGCGTCGTCGCGCCCAGGTCGACTGCGACGCCGAGCGGATTCGGGGTGCTGCCGAGGTAGGCCGCGGAGATCAGCCGTTCCGCGAGTTGCTCATCCTGGGTCTTGTCGCGGTAGGACCGGCGGTACTCCACGCTGCGGCCCTGGGCGGCGTGGGGTGCGAGTTCGACCTTCAGGCGGCGTACGTCGCCTGACCGCCGCTCATCCGGGGAAAAGCCCAGGGAGTAGGTGGAGACGAGCTGCTCCGTCACGTCCTCGAGCAGATCGGCCAGGTCGTTCGAGTTGAGGAGAGCCTTGCCGCCGGTTTCGGACGCGAGCTGTTGCAGGCCGCCCTGGATGTTCGTCCAGTGCAGCCGGTCGTTCTGGTACGACGGGGCAACGCCGTCGAACGACATCGACTGGCTGAGCCCGGTACGGATGCCGCCGGCATCCAGCGTGAAGAGAGTGACCCGGTTCGCGTTGGCGTGCGCCGTGAGCTGCTGGAAACGGCGGGTTTCGTCGTGCCGCTGGGCCGCCGCGTTCGTCTCGGGGACGATCCGCGGATCGTTCGGGCAGAGAACCTGGGCGATGTAGTCGAAAGCCGAGAGGCCGGGCTGCTGCGGCAGTCCGTCGCTCATGTACACGATCGCCTTCCGCCCGGGGATTCCGGCCAGCGTGCTGGTCAGGTCGGCGAGCCCGTCGGCAGCGATCGCGGCGCGATTCGCCTGCTCGACCGCGTACGTGTCGGCCAGCGCCATGAGTTGGCCGGTGTTCTGACATCCCCGGCTGTTCACGTTGATTTCCTCCAGGGTGAACTGCCGGGACCGCTGGTTCCGGACGGCGCGGGCCAGTCCCTTGGGGCGTTTGGACGCGGCCTTGAGGATCGCGTCGAGGTCCCGGGTCGGCGGCACGACGACTTCCAGCCGGTTGACGAAACGCGCGAACATGAAGCGCGCGTTCAGGGGACGCCACGACTCGACCGCCTTCTCCAGGCGCCTGAGCAGCCGCGAGCGATAGGGCGGGAAGAGGTTCGCGTCGTCCATGTAGAGGACGACGGTGAGCGAGGCGGGTTCGGCTGCGGCCTCGGCCTGGGCAGGCTCGGCCCCGGCAGCCGGCGGGGCAGCCGGGTCCGCTGGCTCGGCCGGCTGCCCGAGGAGCTCCGACTCGAAGAAGTTCGTGATCTCGACCGGCTCGCCGTCCACGTAGAGTTCGAAGTCGTCGCGGGTCAGTCCCCGGACGGGACGGCCGTTCCGGTCCGTGACCACGACGTCGACTTCGACGACCTGCACGTCGAGGGTGTCGATGAAGGTCTGGTCGGGCTGCGCCTGAACCGCGGCGGCGCCGGCAAGCACGAGCAGCGTTACCGCCGCCGCAGGTGGAAGATGGCTCGGCAAGCGCTCGAGTGCGTTCTGCTGCAACGTCTGACCTCCCTCGGTGGCCGTCTACCCGGACGGCACGGGTACCGGTTCGCGAATCAGGGAGGTCAACCCCGTTCTCTCGTCCCGGATTCCCGCCGCGACCAGATAGTCCCCTTCAGGCAGGTTCATCGCCACTTCGACGCTGTACTTGCCGTCATCGGCCGCGACGCCCGCCGCCCCGCCGACGTCGATCGCTTTCTGCCGGACGGTAGTTCGCGCGCCCTTCTCGTCGTCGACGGCGACCAGCCAGAGGCGGAGTCGGGTGCTCGCGCCGGGCGAGGCGCCGTTCCCGCCGGCCAGGCTCGGGACAGAGTCCGCCGGCACACTGACGCTTACCGTCAACTCATGGATCTTCTTCTCCAGCAGCTTCGTGCCGCCGAACTCGATGCTCGCTTCGAGCGGGTTCTCCGTGTTGCCGAGGTAGGCGACGGAGAGGAGGCGCTCGGCGAGCCGCTCGTCCAGTGGCTTGTCCCGGAAGGTGCGCCGGTAGGTGATCCGCCGTCCCTTGTCGGTGCCGGGCGCGAGCATGACCGAGATCTGCCTCACCTCGCCCGTTTCCCCCTCCGCGGGAATGAACCCCAGCGAGTACGAGGCCGCGAGCTGGCCGGTCATGTCGTCGAGGAGGATGGACAGGTCGTTGGCGTTGATCAGGGCCTTGCCGCCGGTCTCGTGGGCGAGCAGGTGCAGGCCGCTCTGGGCGTTCATCGCCTGCAGGCTGACGTTTCGGGTGGAGGGTGACAACTGAGGGTTGTCGAGTGAGATATCGGGGCTGGCGCCGCGCACGCCGGCGGCATCGACTCCGTAGAACGTGACGCGATTCGCGTTGGCGTGAGCCGAGATGCGGTTGAACCGGCGGCTTTCGTCGTACTGGACGATCTCCGCCATCGTCTCCGAGTTCGCGGTGGGGCGCAGGTCCCGGCAGAGTTCGTTGCCCAGGTAGTCGAGGATGGAGATGCCGGGCCGTTGGGGCAGGCCGTCCGTGACGTGGATCACGGCCTTCCTGCCCGGCACCCCGGCGAGGGTGGTCACCAGATCGGCGAGACCGTCGGCCGCGACCGCCGTGTTGGTGGCCCGATTGTCGGCGTACTGCCGCGCCAGCGCCAGCAGTTCGCCCCAGTTGTCTATGCAGGTGCGGCAGTACGGGTTCATTCTGCAGAACTCGTAGCTGTCGATCAGGCTCTGGACTGCGAAACGACGGGCGCCCCTGCCGTTCTGGATCGCGCGCGGCGAGCCCTTTGGCACACTCGCCGCGCTCTCGAGGATCGCGTCCAGGTCGGGCGTCGGCGGGACCAGCACCTCGAGCCGGTTGACGAACCGGGCGAGCATGAAGCTTGCGTCCATGGACCGCCATGGCTCGACCGCGGCTTCCAGGCGTCGCAACAGGCGGGTGCGGTGAGACGGGAAGATGTTCGGGTCGTCGAGGTAGAAGACGACGGTGAGCGGTCCCTGGTCCCCCGTCCGGGGAGCGGCTTCGCTACGGACGACAGGGCGTTCCTTCCTGCGGCGCCCGGGCTCCTCCTCGACGTAGATCGCCGACTCGAAGAAGTTCGTGATCTCGACCGGCTGACCATCGACGTACAGCTCGAAGTCCTCGCGCTCCAGCCCCTTGACCGGGCGCCCCTTCCTGTCGGTCACCGTGACGTCGACTTCGACGACCTGGACATCGACCGAGTCGACGAAGGGCTGGCTGGGCTGGGCTTCCAGGGTCGCTGCCAGGGCCAGGCACAGAAACGACGCCAGGGCCGGCGCCGTTCGCGGATTGCGCTCAGGTCGTATCGCCATGCTGCCTCCCTACGCCCCACCTGGGGTTGTTGGTCGATCCTGACGGACAGTGACGCAACTTCCGTGCCGGGACGGCCGCACAGCACGCGACAGGGCTACTTCGGAGTGGTTGCTTGCCGGCCTGGCGGCGCGCTTGTTCACGCCGACTACGATACAGACTTGCCAGCAGGTGGCTACAGATGACGCCCCGTTCAGCCGCGGCGCTCCAGGCGGTCGTCGCCGGCATCCTGTTCTCGACCGGCGGCGCGGCGGTCAAGGCGACCGAACTCGATGCCTGGCAGGTGGCCGGGATGCGCTCCCTGATCGCGGCGGTGGTGCTGCTGGTCGCGATTCCCGCGGCGCGGCGGTGGGCCGGCGGCGGTGGCGGGCAGACCGGAGTTGCCGCGACATCCGGGTGGTGGCGCAGCCCGGCGCGGCGGCGTGCTTTCCTCCTCACCCTGGGGACGGGTTGCTGCTACTGCCTGACCCTGGTGCTGTTCGTCCACGCGGCCAAACGGACGACGGCGGCCGAGACGATCTTCCTGCAGTCGACGGCGCCGTTGTTCGTGCTGCTGCTCGCGCCCATCCTCCTGCGGGAGAGGCCCAGCGGACGGCAGCTTCTCTTCGTGCCGCTGTTCGGCGCCGGCCTGGTGATGGCGTTCTTCGGCGGCGCCGATGCCGCCGTCACCGCCCCGGATCCCCGGACGGGCAACGTGCTCGCCACCTTCTGCGGCCTGGCTTACGGCCTGACCCTGATCGGCCTGCGTGCCGCCGGCCGGCCGCGGCCGGTGCGACCGTCCGGTGCGCCCGGCGAAGCGTCCTCTCGCGGGGCCGCCGATGCCGCGCGCGCACCAGGGATCGCGGCCGCCGCCTGTGGCAACGTGATCGTCTGCCTTGCGTGCCTGCCGGTCATGGCGCCTCTCACCGCCGCGGCTCCCGGCGACTTCCTGGTCGTGGCGTATCTCGGGCTGTTCCAGGTGGCACTCGCCTACGTCTTCGTGACCCGAGCCGCGAGCGTCCTGCAAGCCCCCGTCGTCGCGCTCCTGCTGCTGCTGGAACCCGCGCTCACCCCGGTCTGGGCGATGTGGTTCCACGGGGAGCAGCCGCACCTGCTGACCTGGCTGGGCGGTGCGGTCATAGCCGCGGCGACCGTGCTGCTCGCGACGGTCGTGCGGTCCGCGGACGAGTAGGGGGCGCTCCTCTCTGCTAAACAAACGTCCTTTGCGGCGTCTTCTCCACTGAACCCACCGGGGCGCCGGCGTGGAGCCGGCGCACTCGGAGCCAAGGAGGCGCCGTTTGACGATCGCAAGCGTTTCGATGACCGAAGGGCCGCCCGCAGTTCCTCCCGCCGCGCCGGACTCTGCCGGGGACGCGCTGCAGGGGCTCTTCGAGGAGCACCACCGGCTGATGTTCCACACGGCCTACCGCGTCACGGGCAACGCATCCGACGCGGAGGACGTGCTGCAGACAATCTTCCTGCGGCTGCTGAACCGGCCGCCGCGGTCCCTCGACACGGCGAAGGCCGGCGGCTACCTGCGGCGGGCGGCGATCAACGCTTCGCTCGACCTGATTCGCTCGCGCAAGCGCTCGCGCCTCGTGGCGCTCGATCAGCAGGTTCTCGAGGAAGTGGGACCGTCTTCCGCCGTGGAGAGCGATCCGGCGCGACGTTTCGCCTCGCTGGAACTCCGCGACCGGCTGCGGCGTGAACTGGCCAAGGTCAACCCGCGGGCGGCCGAGATGTTCGTGCTGCGCTACTTCGAGGGTTACCGGAACTCGGAGATCGGGCCGATGATGGGCACTTCGCGAATGACCGTGGCGGTAACGCTGCACCGGCTGCGCAAGCGCCTGGGCGCGGCGCTCGCCGAGGAGGACGCCGCGACGACCACAGCCGGGGGATCGGAACAGGACGGACGGGAAGGCCAGAAGGACCGGGAAGAAGAGCGGAGGGAGCTGCGATGAGCGACCGCAACCAGATGAACCAGACTCTGATCGAAACCGCGCAGGCGATCGCCGCGGAGCGGCCGCCGGCCGACGTCGAGGTCGCCGCGACAGCGCGCCTGCGGAAGGCGCTGACCGCCGCCGCCGGCGATGCCGCGGCCGCCGGCGTCGATGCGAACACGACGCTGACCTCCTGCGCCGACTACCAGGCGCGGATGCCGGCCCTGGTCGCCGGCACGTTGCCGGAGGCCCAGCGCCTTCTGGTGGAAGACCACACCCGCGAGTGCATCCCCTGCCGCAAGCACCTGCAGGCGGTGCGGGCCGGCCGCGCGGTGGCCGACGTTGCCGGACCGGCGGCGCCGGCGCGGGTCGGCCGCTACTACGCGGCCGCCGCGGCAATGGTCGGTGTGGCCGTGGCGGGCGTGTGGCTCGGCCAGCGGCTACTCCTGCCGCCTCAGGACGGCATCGTGCAGGTTCAGAGTGTCGACGGCCGGATGTTCGTGGCCGCCGACGACCGCGGCGCGGACCTCGTTCCGCTCGGCCCCGGCGACGCGGTCGACGGCGGTGACCGGATCCGCACCGGCGCCGGCAGCCGCGCGGTGCTCGAACTTGGCGATGGCTCCCGGGTTGAGGCCGCGGGGCTCACAACGTTCCGCGTCGACGCCCGGCGCAGCGGCCATCGCGTGAGAGTCGACCGGGGCAGCGTGATCGTCCAGGCCGCCCAGCAGGAGAACGGCTCGCTGATCGTGTCGACCGAGGAAATGCTGGTGGCGGTCAAGGGCACGATCTTCGCGGTCACACACGGCGTGAAGGGTTCGCGGGTCTCGGTGATCGAGGGCGAGGTCGAGGTCGAGAAGGGCCGCCAGCGGCACAGCCTGCTGGCCGGCGACCAACTGCGGAGCCGCCCGACCCTGATCGCGATGACGCTGCAGGAGGAGGTCGGCTGGAGCCAGGATGCGGACCGCTATCTGGCGCTGCTCGAAGAGTTCAAGTCGCTGCGCAGCGAACTGAACCAGTTGATGGAGGCGGCGCCGGTGCGGCACTCGACCCGGCTGCTCGACCTGATGCCGAGCGATACGGCGGTCTACCTGGCGATGCCGAACGCCCCGGCGACGCTGGGGGACCTGTTCGAGCTGGTGCGCTCGCGGATCGAGTCGAGCGAACTGCTCGCCGAGTGGTGGGAGCAGTTCGAGGACTCCGAAGAGGCGGGCACGATCGAAGAGGTGGTCGGGGCTCTGCGCGGCCTCGGGGAGGCGATGGGCGACGAGACGGTGGTCGCGGTTGCCGGTGACCTTGTCGAAGAAGACATGGCCCCGCTGGCGGTCACCGAAGTGACCGACTCCGCCGCCCTGCGCGAGGCAATCGAGGGCCATCTGGCGGAGCTTGCGGCGGCAACCGACGAAACGCCGGTGCACATCGTCGACGATCTCGACGCGGCCAGCGGGCAGGAAGAGGGGCTGCTGCTGTGGATCGCGGACGACATCGCGGCGGCTTCGACTTCGCTGACCGCCCTGCGGACAGTGGCCGCGAACCGGAATGGCGCCGCCAACCCCTTCGTCGGTTCGCGCCTGCACGGCCGGCTGGCGCAGCGCTACGCCGAGGGCGCGGAGCTGCTCGCCGCGGTCGACCTGGCCGGGGTGATCTCCAGTATCCGCGACGCGGCTGAAAACGAAGAGGACGAGGAGGGCGACGAGGACGAAGAGGACGAAGACGTGGAGGAAGTCGCGGTCTTCGCCTTCACGGGGCTCGACAAGGTCCAGGATCTCGTCGTCGCCCGCACCCAGGATGGCGACCGGGCCAACGTCACGGCCGCGCTGAGTTTCGACGGCGAGCGTTCGGGAATCGTGTCCTGGCTGGCTGAACCGGGCGCGAACGGGGCGCTCGAGTTCTTCTCGCCCGATGCTTCGTTCGTTTCCGCCGGCGTGATCGAGGCGCCGCTCACGATCTACGACCAGTTGACCGGCTTCCTGAGCGAACACGGCATCGACACGGACGAGCCGATGGCGGAAGTCGAAGCCGAGCTCGGGCTGTCGCTGCGCGACGACCTGCTCCAGCACGTGGGCGGCGAGTACGCGGTCGGCATCGACGGCCCGGTCCTGCCGTCCCCGGCCTGGAAGGCGGTTGCGTCGGTCTACGATGCGGATGCGCTGCAGCGTTCGATCGAGATGCTGGTGGAGAAGGCGACGGAGGTTCTGGGGAATCTGGACCGCGACGGGGCGGGGCAGGCTGGGACCGGGCAGCTCGTTCTCGACGAGCGGGAGTCGGGCGGTCGAACCGTCTACCGCCTTGCTCTCGAGATGGACGAGGGCGACGAGGAGGCCGACGGAGCGGTCGAAGGCGACGAGGACGGCGCGGCCCTGTTGCGCCTGCTCGAAACTCCCGAGATCTTCTACACGTACTTTGACGGGTACATGGTGAGCGCCTCCAACGTGGCAACGATCGACACGGCGATCCGGTTCCGGGGCAGTAGCGCGTCGCTGACCTCGAGCCAGCAGTTCCTCGATCTGCTGCCCGAGAACGGCTACGCGGACTTCTCCGCGATGGTCTACAACCGGCTTGCCGAGACAGCGAGCGAACTGTTCGACCTGCTGCCGACCGATGTCGCTGGCGACGATCAGCAGGCCGTGGTTCGGGCGATCGAGGAGCAGCTCAGCAGTCAGGGGGCGGCGCTCTACACGGTGTACGCGGGCCGCAGCGAGATCGTCGTGACCTCCAGCGGTCCGAGCCTGCTGGCCTTCACCGGCCTGGGTCCGCTGCTCGGACTCCCCAATCTCCTGCAGGGCCTGGAGTCCATCGACGACGGGGCCGATGCGGAACCGGAGGCGGAACCGGCGGCCGGAGTGGACGATCAGGTCGCCGAGAGCCGGCCGGCGCCGACGGAGAGCGTTCTGAGGCCGGCCGCTTGACGGGAAGTGCGCCGCCGGTAATCGACCTCGATGGCCTGAGCGTCCGCTTCGGCCGGCACGAGGTCCTGAACGACCTGCGCGGCGCTTTCTCGGGCCGGGCGATCGGTCTTCTGGGGCCGAACGGCGCCGGCAAGACGACGCTGCTGAACACTCTGCTCGGCTTCTACAAGCCGACCGCCGGCACGGCCCGCCTGTTCGGCATGGACATCGCCGCCCAGGGCCGGGAACTCCGGCGCCGGGTCGGCTACATGCCGGAGCGCGACGCCTTCATCGCCGGCATCTCCGGTGTCCGCTTCGTCCGGCTCATGGCGGAGGTTTCCGGGCTGCCGCCGGAGGCCGCGCTGGAACGCGCGCACGAGGTCTTCTTCTACGTCGGTCTGGGCGAGGCGCGTTACCGCAACGTGGAGACCTATTCGCTGGGCATGAAGCAGTTGCTCAAGCTGGCGCAGGCGATCGCCCATGGGCCGAGCCTCCTGTTCCTGGACGAACCGACGAACGGTCTCGACCCGCCGGCGCGCCTCCGGATGCTGCGGCTGATCCGGGAGATCCGGGACTCGGGCAAGGCGCGGATCGTCGTCTCGTCCCACCTGCTGCGCGACGTGGAGGAGTGCTGCGAGGAAGTGCTGGTCCTGAACCGCGGCACGATCGCCACCTACTGCAACCTGGCCGAGGAGCGCCGCGCCAACCGTCGTTTCCTCGAACTGGACTTGGCCGCCGAGCGGGAGGGCGCCGGCAGCGCCTTCCGCGGGGCGATCGAGGGGCTCGGCTGCGAAGTCGCGGTGGTCAACCGGCGCCGGATCAAGGCCGTTCTGCCGCCTGGCATCGGTGTGCGCCACATCTACGCCTCGGCGATCGAGCAGGACGTGACGATTCGCCGTCTGGACTACAAGCGCACCTCGCTGGAGGACATCTTCCTCAAGGCGATGGAGGGCGATGATGGCCGTCTATGACCACGGCTACAGGGGCTACGACGGGACGCTGATGCCGGCGCGGAGCCGGTTCCTCGTCATCAGCCGGTACGGCCTGCGCGACGTCTTCGCGTCGCGATTGTTCCTCGCCTTCTTTGCCTTCTGCTTCGCCTGGCCGCTCGTTCTGCTGGTCGCCATGTATCTGCGTTACAACGCGGAGGCGCTGGCCCTCATCAACATCAGCGCGGCCGACCTGCTCGACTTCGTCCAGGTCAACACCTGGTTCTTCCAGAATCTGTTCCTGCGCGCCCAGTTGTACCTCGGCTTCATCATCGTTCTGGTGGTCGGTCCGTCGCTCGTGTCGGCGGACCTCCGCAACCAGGCGATGCCGCTCTACCTCTCGCGGCCGCTGACGCGGACCGACTACGTGCTCGGCAAGCTCGTCGTGCTCGGCGTTCTGGTGTCGGCGATCACCTGGGCGCCGGGGCTGCTCCTGTTCGTGATCCAGGCCGCGCTTGGCGGCCGGGAGTGGCTGGCGGAGCACTGGCGAGTAGCACCGTCCCTGGTCGTCGTGTCGACGGTCTGGATGCTCTGCATGTCCTTGCCCATGCTGGCGATCGCGGCCTGGGTGAAGTGGAAGCCCTGGGCGCGGATCGTGTTCCTGGGCGCGATCCTCACGGGCACGGCCTTCGGCTCGTTCTACAAGGAATTCTACGACTCCTGGCTGGGCAGCCTGGTCGTGGCGTTCGACGTGACGGACGCGCTCTCCGCCTCGGTCTTCGGCACGGAAGGGAGCGTGCAGATGCCGGGTGCGGCCGCCTGGCTGGCGGCGGTCGGGCTGGTGGCGCTGTCCGCGGCGCTGCTGTACCGGCGCGTGCGCGCCTTCGAGGTCGTCAAGTGAGCGGAGCGGCCAACATCACATTGCGCGACGTCTCGAAGTTCTACGGCGACGTGCTGGGCGTGAATCGCGTGGATCTCGTGATCGAGCCCGGGATCACCAGCCTCGTCGGACCGAACGGATCGGGCAAGAGCACCCTGATGAACCTGCTCGCGGGCCTGCTGCGGCCGACGCGGGGCGAGATCCGCGTCCTCGGCGTTTCGGCCTCCCGGCCGCAGGACCTGTTCCGGAACTTCGGCTACTGCACCCAGTACGACTCCTTCCCGCGGGGGGTGACCGGGTGGCAGTTCGTCTTCTCCTACCTGTTGCTGCACGGCCTGGAGCGGAGCGAAGCCGAGCGGCTCACCGCGCAGGCCCTGGAGCGGGTGGGCCTGATCGACGCGGCGCACCGGCGGGTCGCCGGTTACAGCAAAGGCATGCGTCAGCGGATCAAGCTGGCGCAGGCGATCGCCCACCGTCCGCGGGTCATGGTGCTCGACGAGCCGCTCAACGGTCTCGACCCGATGGTGCGCGCCGAGACGATCGAACTGTTCCGCCAGTTGGCCCGCGAAGGCCAGCACGTGCTCATCTCGAGCCACATCCTCCACGAGGTCGATCTGCTCTCGGACCGCGTCATCCTGATCTCGAACGGGTACATCGTGGCTGAGGGCGAGGTCCCGGGAATGCGGGAGGAAGTCGCGGAGGCTCGCGAACAGCCGATGCAGGTGTTCGTGCGCTGCGACCGTCCGCAATGGCTCGCCGGCCGCGCCTTCGAGCTCGACCACGTCACCGAGGTCCAGCTTCACGACGACGGCGGCGGCCTGCACCTGCGCACCCGCGACGCGGACCGCTTCCTGCGGCTGGTCGGCGAGCTTGTGGCCGAGGGCGGTGTGGAGGTCGAAGCCGTGGGGCCGGCTGACAGCGACCTGCAGGCCGTGTACCGCTACCTCATGGTCGAAGAGGAGGAGCCGTCGTGACCGTGGTCCCCCAGGCCTCCGCTTCCGGAGGCGTTGACTGGGCGCTGCTCGGCCGGCAGGTCGGCGGGCTGGTGCGGCTCGAACTGCGCCGGCTGCTGATGACGCGCCGGGCGGTGATCCTGGGCCTGGCGGCGTCGGTTCCGGTGGTCATCGTCCTGTTCGTGGGCTCCGTACGGATCGGCGGCCAGACGGTGCTGGAACGGTTCGGCAACCGGGTGGTGTACGAGACGATCTTCGAGACGGTCTTCCTCGGCGCGATCCTGTTCTTCGGCTGCCTATACGTGTTCTTCAACCTGTTCCGGGGCGAGATCCTTGAGCGCAGCCTGCACTACCTGCTGCTCGTGCCCCTGCGCCGGGAACTCGTCGTGACGGCCAAGTACGTCGCCGCGGTGGCGGCGGTGGCGCTCCTGTTCATGCTCAGCACCGTCTTCAGCTACGCCCTGATCTACCTGCCGGTGGGCGTCTCCGGGGCGATCGAGGACCTCACGGCCGGTCCCGGCGGCGCACATCTCGTCGCCTACCTCGGTGTGACCCTGCTGGCGTGCATCGGCTACGGCTCGCTGTTCATGCTGATCGGCATGCTGTTCAGGAACCCGATCATTCCTGCCGGCGTCCTGTACGTCTGGGAGATGCTGCACTTCCTGTTGCCGCCGGCGCTCAAGAAGCTCAGCGTGATCCACTACCTGAAGGGTCTGCTCCCGGTGCCCCTCTCGGACGGCCCGTTCGCCGTGGTCGTCGAACCGCCCCCCGTCGCGGTCTCCGTCCTGGGTCTGCTGGCCTTTACGGCCATCGTGCTCGCGGTGACCGCCCTGATCATCCGGCGCCTGGAGATCCGGTACACCGAGGACTGATCTGCCACCATAGGTGTATGGCCACGATCGACATCGGCGGTCTGGCAATCCCCGAAGCGGCACTGTCCTTCAAGTTCGTCCGCGCCTCCGGCCCGGGAGGGCAGAACGTGAACAAGGTAGCGACGGCCGTGCAGTGCCGCCTCGACCTCGACGCGGCCGGCATCGAAGGCCCGTTGCGCGTTCGCCTGGAGACCGTGGCCGGCAAGCGCCTCACGGTCGCCGGCGAAATCGTCGTGTCCGTCGACACGCACCGCACGCAGGCGCGCAACCGCGCGGAGGCGCTGTCCCGGCTGGCCGGCATGGTCGAAGAGGCGCGCACCGAGCCCAGGCCGCGCCGTCCCACCCGACCGTCCGCCCGTGCCAGGGCGAAGCGGCTTGCGGACAAACGGCGCCGCGGCGAGACGAAGAAACGCCGCGGCCCGATCGATGCCGGCGCCGAGTAGGCCGGCGGCGCTCTGCTATCTCAACGCCTTGCGGCACGAGACGGTCGTGAAGTGACCGCGTTCCGCGGTCTCCAGGTCGATCTCGATGTCCTGGCCGCGCGTCAACTCGTCCCACACGGAATGGTCGGCGGGCGGGCAGGCGATCTGGGCCGTCATTCGCTCCCGCTCGCGGCCGGTCATGTTCATCAGGTCGCCGGCGAACTCGGGGATGACCTGGACCCGGTGAATCAGACGGTCCACGCGCTCCAGTTCGCGGCCTACCCACACCCGGTTCCAGCCCGGACGAAGCCGCGTGGGCGGAAAGTCCAGGCTGTGGCGGTAGACCAGGTCGGCACTGACGTGCGGCGCCGTGTTGCAGGCCGCGGGCAGCAGCAAGGCGGCGAGCAACGGCAAGGATAGAAGCGAGCGGCGCATGGCGGCGGACAAACTACCGCACTTGCCGCATCGGTGACAGGTACTGGCTGCGGCGGCCTTCTGGCCGGCTCTCGGCACGAAGCGCCGGTCCGGTCACCCGACGCGGCTATGCTTCGTCCCGTGAGAACGGCAGCCCTACTCACGGCGCTCACGCTCGCCGCGCCGATCGCACACGCCGACGACTGGCCGCAATGGCGCGGCGACGAGCGCCGGGGCGTCTGGCACGAGGACGGCGTCCTCGACAGGTTCCCCGAGGACGGGCTCCGCTTCGTCTGGCGGGCGCCGATCGGCCCGGGCTACGGCGGCCCCGCGGTTGCGGACGGCCGCGTGTTCGCGACCGACTTCGAGCGGCTGCCTGGCAATCGCGGCCGGGAGCGCATCCTCGTGCTCGAGGAGACAACCGGCGAGCAACTCTGGGACCACTCCTGGGAGACGGATCTCGCCGGTTTGCAGCCCGCGTACTCGAACGGCCCGCGCGCCACCCCGACCGTCGACGGCGACCGCGTCTACGTGCTCGGTTCGGCCGGTTACCTGGCGGCTCTGGCCGTGGAGGACGGCCGCGTCCTTTGGCGCCATGACCTGGTGGCGGACTACGGAGCGCCGGTGCAGCCCTGGGGTTTCGTCGGCGCTCCGCTCGTGGACGGCCGCCAGATCATCACCCTGGTCGGCGGCGAGCCGGATGCGATGGTCGTCGCTTTCGACCGTGACAGCGGCGAGGAGCTCTGGCGCTCGATGGAAGTCGGCAACGAGCCGGGCTACAACCCGCCCGTGATCTACGCGCTCGGCGGGCGGCGCCACCTCGTCATCTGGCACCCGAAGGGCATCGCCGGCCTCGACCCGGACGGCGGCGAGGTGTTCTGGCAGTTCCCCTACGAGGTGCAGTACGGCCAGACGATCGCGACCCCGATCCAGCAGGGAAACCAGCTCCTCGTGTCGTCCGCGTCGCACGGCTCGACGTTGATCGAAGTCGCCGCCGCGTCGGCCGGCAAACCGCAAGCCAGGATCGTCTGGAAGGGCAAGAGCACCAGCAAGCGGGATCTCGACGGCCTGCACGCCTTCAACTCGACGCCCGCCTTCGACGGCGACATGATCTACGGCATCGGCGGACAGGGCGCGTTGCGCGCGATCGACCGTGCTTCCGGAAGGGAGGTCTGGGCGACCTTCGAGCCCAGCGAGGACGCCCGCATCGCCACCGCCTTCCTTGTCAGGAACGGCGATCGCTACTTCATCAGCAACGACCGCGGCGAACTGATGATCGCCCGCCTGAGCCGGGACGGCTACCACGAGATCGACCGCACCAGGCTCATCGAACCGACCACACGAAGCCGGCAGGTCCGTCGGGAGCTCGGTAAACTGGTGTGGGTCCACCCCGCCTACGCGAACGGCCACATCGTGCACCGCAACGACCAGGAGATCATCCGCGCGTCCTTGCTGGCGGAGTAGTCCTGTGCGCAACACCCGCAGCCTCATCGTCGTACTGGCCCTTCTGCTCGCCGGCTTCGTCCTGTATCGATTGCTGTCGAACGATCCGGGAAGCGACTCGGCCGAAGCCGGCGCGACTCAGGCCGTCGCAAGCACCGACTACGCGGATCTCGTCACCTTCTTCGAGGAGTTTCGTTCGTTCCAGCAGGGCGGCTCCGGCAACGTCCAGTCCTATTCGCAGAGCGGCTGGTTCCTGTCGGACCTGGACACCACGCCCGACTTTTCCGCCGCGGCAATGGCGGAGAAGTACGGCGAGCTGAGGACGTTTCAGGAGCGCTTGGAGGCGATCGATCCGACGGGCTGGCCGATCCCGCAACAGGTTGACTACCAGCTTGTCCGGGCGGAGACGAACGGCTACGAGTTCCAGCACCGGGTTCTCAGCCCGTGGTCCCGGGATCCCGGCTTCTACAACGACGTGATCGCCACGTTCGCCTGGGGAGCCGAGCCACCGCTGCAGGGGGACGAGGTCGCGGCTCTGCAATCCAGGCTCGGATCCGTATCCGATCTGGTGCAGCAGGCGAAGGAGAATCTCGAGGACTTCTCGCTGATCGCCGCCGACTTGGCCACCCTGGCGATTCTCTCCATTGGAGACACGAGGTCAGCCTATGAATCGCTGGCGCAGGGCCTGAGGGTTCATCATCCGGAGCTCGTGGCCGACGTCGAGTCGGCGCTGACGGTTATCGACGGTTATGAGGACTGGATACGGTCCAACGAACATCGGATGACGGGCACCACGGGTGTGGGCAAGGAGAACTACAACTGGCTGCTCAGGAACGTCTATCTGTTTCCCTACACCTGGGAGGAGATTCGGACGATCGTTGAACTGGAAGACAACCGCGTGATCACCTTTAGGCGACTGGAGGAGCATCGGAATCGTGATGTTCCACCGCTCGTGCCGGTAGCGTCACAGCTCGAGTACAGGGAAGGCATCGAAGAAGCCGTCGATCACGTGATGAGCTTCCTGCGTGACGAGGAGATCTTCACTGTGCACGATTTCCTCGTGCCGGATGACTACTTCGACTCACGGCTCTACGGCAAAGGGTATGCCCTGGAGGATCCCTGGCCCGAGACGCACGACTATTTCTTCAATTTCTCCCACCGGGAAGCGGTGATGGAGAACACCCATGAACTGGTCGGCCACCACTTCGACATGCTCAGGGCGGAGCGGGAGGATCACCCGATCCGCGGCGGAGAGCGGCCGTACAAGATCTCGACGGCTCGCGACGAGGGGCTGGCGTTCGCCCTCGAGGAGCTGCTGATGCATGCGGGGTATCTGGACGGGCGTAATCCTCACGGCAGGGAAGTCACCTATGAACAGGCGGCTTTCCGCACCGTGCGCGCACTCTCCGACATCTACATGCACAGCGGCGACTGGAGTCTGGAAGAAGCGACGCAGTTCTGCATCGACAATGCGCCGCACGGCGAGCTGCTGGAGGGCAGCCACCATCTCTGGTTCGAGTTGGACACGACCCTGCGCGGCGTGGGGCACCACATGCTCATGGTCCTGGGGAAGGTCCAGTTCATGAAGCTGATGCGAGACCGCGCCAATCAACTCGGCGACGACTTCGTCCTGACGGACTTCCTGGACGAGGTCTACGCGGCGGGCCAGATCCCCTGGTCGCTCATCCGGTGGGAGCTGACCGGGTACGACGACGAGGTCTCACGGCTCTGGTAACGGAGGCGGCCCTTGCTTCCGCCCCTGCCGGGCCCGAGAGATCGCGGTACTGACCAGACCCAGGATCAAGCCCGCCACGGGCACGAGCAGCCAGACCGTGGCCCCGAGCGAGTCCGGATCCTCCTCGATCTTCTCCAGACCGTCCCGGGCGAGGTGCAGAAAGGCGATCGAGCTGGCAGGCACACTGAACCAGGGATCCCGAAGCGCGGCCCCGACGGCCGATTCCTCTTCGCCCGAACTCGCCGCTTCGCCCGGCGGACTCGCCTCCTCGTTCTTCGGCCGCTTCTTCGAGTCGGTGGCGCCAATCAGACCGGAGGCCATGGCGAGAATCGCGATCCCCAGCGCCGCCAGGAACCACACGGCCCGGTCGGTCATCGGCGGCTCGGCGACCAGGTCCAGGACGAACCGGGAGAACAGAATGAACACGCAGAAGACCGCGGGCACCTGGTACCACGGGTCGGTGAACAACGTCGACTCGTGCCAGACCGGGTCCGTTCGCGGCGTCTCTGCTTCCGGTGAAGTGTCGCTCGGGGCACCGCGCCGCAGCGCGACCAGCGTCGCGACCGCCGCCGTCGCCAGAGCGGCCGCATAGACCATCGACAGCGGCGAGGTGCGCAGCGCTTCGATGCTGAGGAGACCGGTGTCGTCGCCGGTGAAGAGGAGCCCCATCAGCACGAGGAATCTCGGCCCGGGCTTGGACTCGTCGAGCCTCTTCTCCTTCGTCATCGCGCTAAGGCCCCTGAGTCGTCGTACTTCCTGGCGGGGGAGGACACTGTCTCTCTGTTCTGTGCCTGGTTCTCCGAGCGGCCCTGGTGGAGGACCGTCGGATCCTAGCTTCGCCCGACGGCGTTCGGGCCGAGCCCGGCCTGAGCTAAGTTCGACCCATGCGGTTGCACATCACGCTGGACGACGCTCTGGTGGCCGAGATCGACCGGCGTGCCGGTCCCCGGCAGCGCAGCGCGTTCATCGCTCGACTGATCAGGCGGAGGCTCGACGACGAGCGGCGATGGGACGATCTCGAAGCAGCGCTCGGCGGCATCTCAAACACCGGCCACGACTGGGATGACGATCCAGCGGAGTGGGTACGGCGCCAGCGGCGGGGCGACGAACGGTCTCCGCGCTGATTCTGCGGCGCTTGCTGCTCGGTTCAACTGCGCTCGACGACGCCCTGCATGGCCGGGCAAGGCTGGTCGGGTGGCGATGCTGGGGCGCGGAGGTACGGCGAGTCGCTCGGCTATCGGCGGCTCGGCCGCCAGACTCGTAGCGTTCCTGCTCCTTCGTTGCCGGTTCGTCTGCCTGCCGCCTATCGCGAGCAGCTGTGCCGAGCGGGCCGCAGCGCGTCTTTCCGGCCGGCGAATGCGACACTTCAGCCGCCACAGGGACGGTCTTCGCGTAGCGCTTGCGGTCCACTCTTGCGTCCCCTTCGACGAAACACCGCTCTAAGGAACGGCGCGACGGCCGCCCACCGTCCAGAGCGTCGACGCCGTAGCTCAGTTTGAGCATCGCATGGACACACGCCTCATGCTATGGTTAGCCACTCCTTGAACCGTATCAGGTCTGACTCGAAAACAAGAGAGTCAGGCCGTGAGAGTAAGGCTAACTTAGAGTCGCCTTGTCATGCGATGTCGCGGAGCGTAGCGCCTGGCTCTCTGTCCACTGTTGACCTTTCGGGCATATCAAGAATGAGAAAAGAAACAAACGAGTGGAGCGTCCGAATGCTGGCGGACCTCAAGGATCGCATTAATGTCGACGCCGAGTACCAACGCGGCAGTGTCTGGTCTAGGCCCCAGCAGGCACTCCTAATCGATTCGATCCTGCGCGGCTTCGACATCCCGAAGATCTATCTGAGTAAACTGCCCGACGGAAGCCCGCACCTCTTTGACGTGATCGACGGGAAGCAGCGCTTGATGGCCATTTGGAGCTTTCTAGACGACAGACTCCCTCTTCGTCGTACGCGTGACGAGCTCGATGAGTTAGATGAGCTTGGCGGCAAGAAATGGTCGCAGTTGCCGGACGACGCGAAGGATCGGCTTCAGTTCGCCAGCATGACCGTGTCAAAGCTCGAGGACGCCTCGGAGGAGGAGATTCGCGAGTTGTTCCTCCGGCTTCAGAAGGGCGAGCCGCTAAGGGCGGCCGAAAAGCGAAATGCCGTCGCCGGGCCTGTGCGCGACTTCGTTACGGCTCTGGCAGACCATGCCTTGTGGCCCAAGACTGAGATACGTTCTGCACGGTTCGGCTGGCATGAACACTCGGCGGTCGTGCTCGCGTTGGCGGCTCACGAGGGCCCGACCGACCTGAAAGGAGCTGATCTGCAGAAGCTCTACGACGAGCGAGAGTTTGATCCGGAGGGTGACTCGGCTCGCAGGGCGCAGACTCTTCTTGACACGCTGGAGAAGGTGGCCGATGCCGCGGGTGGCGAGAAGGTACTGCGTACCCGTTGGGGGATAGTTGACCTCTCGGTAGTCCTGATGAGGTTCTGGGCGGAGGGGCAAAGGCCTGAGCCCGAGGTGCTCGCCGACTTCTTCAAGGCCTTTGAAGCGGAGCGCTTGCAGGTCGGACGGGACCTTAGCGACCTTCAAGCGCGCGTCTTCGGGCTTTCGACCGACGAGTTGAGAGAGGACGTCATGATCGAGTTACCTTGGGTCAAGAGTGACATGTTCGAGTACTACCTGTCCTTCTCCCGGGAAGGGGCGACGGGAGAGAATGTCACCAAGAGATCGAACGTGATGTACTCACGCCTTGTGTCGCTTCTCGACCCGGCCGCGAGGAGCTAGCAGGTGAGAGTGGTTCAGTTCCTTTCGCGGAGTTGGGTACGCCTAGTGGCGACATCCACTCTCGCCGTGCTCGGATTTGTTGGGGAGGACACTCCGATCTGGGTCCGGGCTGTGGTGACGGTGTGCGCGCTAGCAATTGTAGTGTCTGTGTTCCCGAGAGGGAGGTGGAGGGACGGTCCAACGACGGAGTACAAGGCGGTTCTTGGCCGAGCACTGAGTCTCTTGGCGGACCTGGGGCACTTGACAGGAGGGGAGTTCGAGGTTTGGGTCGTAGATCTGTACCTTCCGAGGAGCTCGTACCTTTTGTGGCCTCCCGGTCGGCAGCGGGGTCTTCGGTTGGAGCTTCGGGCGACGTTGACGAGCGCTTCCGCGCAACGAACGGACGCGCCTATCGAGAACGCCATCATCGGTTCGACGTTCGCGGAGTGTCGCCCGGCTCTTTGGTGGGACGGGCGACTTGCACGTTCTAGCGAGGAGAACGACTGGAGCAGGCTTGACCAGATGTCAAATGACGAGTTGGTGCGAAAGGACTACGGTGTCATAAGTGCCCACGCTGTTACGGACAATGTTGGTGCTGACTGCCGTGGTGTCTTGGTCGTTCATGTGGAGCACGACGCCGAAGTAGTCACGAAGGTTCTTGGTGCTCTTCAGCAGCGGCGTGGAAAGAGGACGATAGAAAGGGCGTGCCAGGATATCTTCAACCATTTGCGCGGCGGGTAGTGCATCTTTCGCGTCATGCCCCGGCAGGAGGACTCTTGCCCTAGCGGGTGAGGCGTGGGGTGCATGCGTGTTGAGATTCGACTCACAGAAGCAGAGAGTGGCGTGGATGCAGGCGTGCCTTCGCAAGCACCGGCACCTACTTGTGACACGCTAGGCAGGTCTTCGCTTGGCCATACAGGTCGTCGATATCCAGCACCTCGACATCCGGCCGCAGTGGGTTGGGCTCTAGCTTCGCTCGCAACCGCGCGAGTCGCTCCCGATGATCGTGTCGGATTTGCTCGACACGTTCCGGTCGCTCAAGTTCGATCAAGGACTCGCCCTGGCTCCAGGTAAATGGTGACCCATGCTCTACGGCGGTCTTCTCGTAGGCCTTAGCCTCCTCGAATGCCTCCGGATGGCGCTCCTTGAGCCGAACCCACTCGATCTTCTGTTGGAAGAAGCAGAACGTACAACCGCTGCGAGTGCGCCACTCGTAGTAGTCGGGAAGGCCTAGGCCAGCGCCGTACAGGAGGTCTAGGACGCCCTCCTTGTTGACTCCTGCATCTTTCAAGGGCAGGCGGACCCTTAGGTTGTCGTGTCGGGAAGAGTAGCCCTCGCGGTACTCCTCGTCCGCCCGGATTGCGACATAGGTGAAGACGAGGGTTCCCTCGTCGAGAGCGGGCCGAATCCACTGCTCGAAGGGGCGGAGCTTGAGCATGCGTGTGCACCAGCGGCTCTGTGCCGACGGCAGGAAGTCGTTGTAGCGCTTGAGCCAGAAATCGAAGTCGCGGTCGGGGTTGAGCCGGAGAATCGGCTTCCCCAGGAAACCCTCCAGCCGATTGAGGAACTCGTAGACCTCGGGAAGTTCTTTGCCCGTGTCGGTGAAGAAGTAGTCGATGTCGAGGTCTGGGTGGTTCTGGCGCATGTGTACGGCCAAGGCAGCGCTGTCACGACCGCCCGAGAGGCCCAGGACGTGCCATTCAGTCCGTTCGTTGGTCATGACGCGGCCGCCTCCGTGTCATCGGAGTCGGCGGCTGCCCCGGCGGCCAGATAGCGCGCGCTGACTTCGGCGAGTGCTGCAAGCACAACATTGCGGCGGTCGTCTCCGGCCTCGGTCAGGATGGTTTCGAACCTTGAAGCTAGGGATTCGACCTCTGGCCGGTCGAGGTCTCCTACCGCGAACTCGTCATGCACGGTGGTCGGAGCGCCTTCGAGCCCCACGATAACGGCCATCGAGTGCCGTTTGTCGGCACGGCCCTTGACGCGGGCGAAGGTCTCGGCACGGAGGAAGCGCTGGGCCATGGCTGCGACCTCGACAGTGGCGCGGTCGATGTCGGGATCGACCCAGGTTTGCGGTGGCTTGTTGACTGCTAGGCTGGCGAGCCCTTCGATGTCGCCATCGGTGGCCTCGAAACGGGACAGGCGGACGATGAAGGCTTCGAGACGGTGGTCGCCGCCTAGCTCCCGAATGTTCTCGGCGCGACCCCGCAGTTCACCGAGCATGGCGGGCGAGGAGTTGGGCACCTGAAGTTCCGAGAGCAGAACCTCTCGCAAGCGGCCGAGCATGGCGGGCCATGCCTCGATGAGTTCCGACAGGCCCTGCCGGACGCGTTCCGCGATGCGCGTAGCAGCATCTTCTTCGGCATCGGCCAGAGGTTCCTTCAGGAGCTCCGGCATGTCGTCGAATAGGAGGCGGTTCGGGTCCTTCGCTTGCCGGAACAGGTGACGGACGTCACGAGCGTTGCGCGAGAGCCTTTGCGTGCGGCCGGTCCAGGGAGGCAACCGGTCGTAGATGGCTACTAGGCCTCTAGCGACGTCGATCGGCTCTAGGTACGCGAGCGCGTTGCCTGCGTCGAGGTCTCGAACGACATCGGCCAACCCGGCGAGCAACTGTCTGGAGACGCCGCCTAGATCCATCCAACGGAATTGAATGTCGGCTGCGTCACGCACCAGGAAGTCGAGATCCAGCTCCGTGATACGGGTTCGGAAGACGCGTTCCCGATAGAAGGCCAGCTCGCTGTGGTGAGACAGCAGAAAGGCCAACGCGAGTACGGGGAGAAGGCCGTCTTTGATGCCGAACGGGGGCTGGTGCCAGATGGCTTGAATCTCGGAGACAGGCACCGCACGATGGGCGTTACTCGCGAGGAACGTCCGGGCCGCTTGCCATGCAGGTGCCAGATTGTGGGTGTCCAGGTGGTTCGGCTCGGGCGGCATGAAGCGCCACCCGTCCTCTGAGTTTCGATACAGCCCCGTCGCTGACAGGAGGGAGACGAAGAGGCCAGCCTCGGCTGGGAATCCCTCAATGCCGAGCCGTGTCTCGCCTTCGTTCAGCACCATGCGCCGGAGGAGCGCGTTTTGCGCGGCCACTGCGTTGCTCGATGGTTTGGCCCGACCCAGGAGTTCATTGTGGAGTCTGGGCGCGTCTCGGAACCGGGCATCGGCCAGATCGGAGGCCAAGGCGCTCATGTCGGCGCGCGATAGCTGTACCGGCTGTGCTCCCTCGCGGTACCAGAACGCGCTGTCGAACATCCGTGTGATTTCGCCTTCAAGGCTCTGTTCCACGGCGGCGATGCGTGCCTGCACCTCGCCGCGCGCGACCCGGTCTCCTTGCAACTCGGGGGTCTCGTCTCGCACCCGCTCCAAGGCGGTCAGTTCTCTGGCCAAGTCACGGATGCCCCAGGCGCTGGGGGAGAATCCCGCGAGGATGTCCCAGTCACCCGAGGGGGCGGCGGCATCTCGACAGAGTGCTCGTGCCTCCTGCTCCGACTCGCCTTGGGTGGGAATGCCGAGGAGGAAGGCTCCGATCGCGCCCTGTTGCGGGGAGAAGTCGGCAGCGGCTTGCCCTAGTTCCTCCAAAGGCAAAACGGCTACGTCGAACCAGCGAAGTGCTCCTGTCTGGTGGTAGTGGCGTTTCGCCACGACATGGTCCAGTTCGGTTGATGTGCGTAGCACGCGGAAGTCCAGCGCGCTCGGGTCCAACGACTGCGCTTCGAGTTCTCGGTCGATGTCGAAATCGCTGCCTTCGAAGATCGCCCACGCATCCGAGAACTTCCGGAAGACGATGAGCGAGTGGTTGCGCAAGTTCTCCAGAGCGGTGGCGATTTCCTTGGCCCCGTGTTCCGGTAGGGCCAGCCCCAGTAGCTCTTTGCTCGCCGTCAGGCCGGAGCTTTCCTTGAGCAGGTCCAGGAGTGCGGTCACCTTGAGCAATCTCTGTTCCAGTTCGTCGCAGCCCATCGCCTCGCTACGGCCCAGGGCGTACGATGCGAGGCCCCAGCGATGACTGTCCGGCGAGACGAGGATTGATGGCTCCAGGTTGGCGCGCAGGTAGTCCCAGAGGCGGTCGGGAGTGAAGAGCTCGTCTTCACCGGCAGTGTGCAAGAAGTCCTGGAAGCCGAGAGGCTCGGCAGAGTTCAGGAACGCGAACAAACTCCTCTGGTTCTGCCCGAAGCGGCGCCGAGAAAGCGGGCCCAACAGGCAGGCGACGATGGGATGCAAAGGCCAACAGTCCTCCAGCCTCTCGGCCAAGGCGGCCGATGTTCGCCTTGAGAGTTGGGCTACCTGCGCCGCCAGTTTGCTCGGTCGTTGTGGCCGGCGTCCGTTCTCAATCGCTCGGCCGAGTAGCTCGATCTGCTCCTCACCGGCCGTGTTGATCGGCAGGTCGACGAACCTGCCTTGTATCTTCGCCCACTCGTCGCGTGCATCTCGCGAGAGCCGATGCGCGTACTCAGCGAAACCCTGATGGAGGATCCCGACGACGATGAGTCGCCCGTGGCTTCGAGACGCGCGTTCCGCCAACTGTTGAAAGAGGTGGATGTCGGACCCGTCGTGTGCTGCCGCTTCGAGGAACTTGCCCATCTCGTCGACGAAGACGAACAGACCGCCGCTTGCGCGAGGGTGCTGTGTCGCGATCTCTTCAAGCGCGTCGAGAACGCGCGTCTCCGTCCAGGAGTCCGGCGGCAGCCACCCCGATGCCTCGATCGCTTCACCGATCACGCGGGCCGGAGCGTCGCGACGGCCGGACACGGGAAGGACCTGCCAGCCGCGCGTTCCCGCCGGAAAGGCGTTCGTCAGCGCGTCGAACGTAGCTTGGCCCAGGAGGGATCCAGCCTCGTTCCGGTGGCGCTTCGCGCCGTTGAGCGCTGCGCCCAGGACGACGGCGAGGCTGGATTTTCCCGTGCCATAGGGCCCCGTCCAGGTGAACGCGCCTTGTCCGGTCGTTGCAACATGGTGGGCCATGGTCTCCAGAGCTTCGGCTGAGGACCGCGGGCAGATGAACCCCTCAAGCGCGGACGCGTCGCCCATGTCCGAGTCGATGTTGATGGCACGTTGGTAGCGCCGCGCGACATGGACGGTCTCTTCCAGCGCCACTAGGCAGCCTCCTTATGGTCGGGCCGCGAGTAGTCCTGCGCGATGAAGTCGAGCGCTTCGGCCTCGCCCACGGCGTGGCTGCGGATCAACTGCTTCAGGCCCGCGGTCTCGGACCACCGGTACACGCCCCCGGTGTCCTCCGCCATTCCCAGGAGCCGGTCTGCGAGCGCGTCTTCGTCTAGGAGGAACACCCTGCCGGGCGACCCCGGCTCGTGGGCGAGAGCCTCGAAGGGCAGGGTCGTGGCAGTGGACTGTGAGTCCCAGAACTCGGTCACGGCCAAGGCGAACACGCCTGCTCCGAGCGTTGGCTTCTGACCGCGCACAAAGCGGAAGCCGTCGCGTCTTCCGGCGGACCGGATCAGGCCGAGTTCCGTCAGCGGCGATTCCAGCGCGTCCTCATAGCTCGCCTTGGCCGAGGTGGGTCGTCGCACGTAGCTGCGCACGAAGCACTTGACGTCGTTGCCGATGGTGGTTGCTGCGGCTCGCGGCCATTGCCGGTCTTCCTTGAGCTTCACGATTCCTCGGACCAGCGCATCGCGCTCGAAGGTCGGGGCAGGGTAGTGGCTGAAGGCCCAGAACCAAGTCGTGTTGTCAGCGTTGCCGCAAAGGCGCCAATGGATGAGCCATGTTGTCGCCGGGACCTCCATGTAGGGGTCAAGGCCGTCGTCGTCGGCGAACAGGCGTTTCCCGAGTTCGGTAGGTGAGGGCGTGCCGCTTTTCTCCTCGATTACGCCGGCGGAGACGGCCCAATGCCGCATCGATGCCACCATGTTCCGCCCGACTCCGAAGCGCGCGATCGCGTCCTCCGCCTTGAATACGGACTTGTCCCCGGCCGGCTCACCGCCGGTCGACACCGCGTCGAACGCCTTCTTGAGCCATCCGTAGCGGAGCGGGAAGGTCTCATGCCCTGAGAGCTTGGGCCGGTATCCGTCTTTGTATAGAGGGCCTCGAAGCATCGGTCTGCGATCTGGACGCTACGTCCAGTTCGACAGTAGGCCATCCGGTTGCTAGCGTCAAGGTCGCCGCTGGATGCCCCGTCCAGCCGGCTACGGCATGCGCGACGGCGAGATCATCTACGCCGACTATCAGGCGACGACCCCTGTCGATCCTCGTGTCGTGGAGCGGATGGCCCCATACTGGAACGAGGCCTTCGGCAATCCGCACTCGAGCGACCACGCCGTCGGGTGGCGGGCTGCGCAGGCTGTAGAAGAGGCCGCGGATTCGATTGCGGGCTTGATCGGCGCCGAGGCCGACGAGATCGTTTTCACGTCTGGCGCTACCGAGGCCAACAATCTCGCCTTGTTCGGCTTGGCGCGGCGAGCTCCGCCGGCTCGGAAGCGCATTCTCGTCAGTGCCATTGAGCACAAGTGCGTCCTCGCCGCGACCCGGGCACTTGCCGCGAGGAGCGACTTTGTCGTGGAGGCCATTCCCGTGGACCGGGAGGGTCGTGTCGTTCCCGAGGACTTGGAATCGCGGCTTGGCGATGATGTGCTCGTCGCATCCGTCATGGCGGTGAACAACGAGGTCGGGACGATTCAGGACCTGCGGGGCTTGGCGGCCGTCCTTCGTGCTCGCGGCATACCCCTTCACTGCGATGCGGCGCAGGCGCCCTGCGGCATGCGGCTTGGCGATTTGGCGGTACAAGCGGACTTGATCAGCCTCTCTGGTCACAAGATGTACGGTCCTCAGGGGGTTGGTGCGCTGTTCGTGCGCCGCGACCTTCAGGCTGCCGTTGAGCCCCTCATCTACGGTGGCGGGCAGCAGGACGGGCTCCGGTCCGGCACCGTGCCATTGGCTCTCTGTGCCGGCTTCGGGGCTGCGGCTGTTCTCCTCTCCGGCACCGGTGCTGCGGAGGAGCGTAAGCGGCTCCGAAGGCTCAGGGACCGCTTCGTTGCGCTCCTCCGCGGTAGCGATTACCGGCTCTCATCGAACGGCCCCGCCTTGGGGGGCCATCCGGGCAACGCGAACCTCCGGTTTCACGGTTTCGACGCCCGGGACGTGCTCGCCGTTCTGCAACCTCGCCTCGCGGCGTCGACCGGTGCGGCTTGTGCTTCCGGCATTCCCGAGCCATCGCATGTACTTCGAGCTCTCCGCCTCACAGGGGAGGCTTGCGATGAGTCCATCAGGTTCAGCTTTGGCCGGTTCACGACCAAGGAACAGGTCGAGGCTGCGGCCGTGCTCGTGCTGCAGGCCTTGGACTCGCTCGCCGCCTGATCTACAGCGCGCGTGTCGGGCCCTGCTCTGTGAGTGTTACAGTTCGCTGACTTCGCATCAGGCCGCTTGGCTGCACCGCGCAATCCTCTCCGTACGCTTGATGCTCTCGGTACTGTTCGTGTCGCGCGACGGAAGAGCCTCGGCCCTGCATCCTCAGGTGGAGCCTCGTCGTACGCGGCAGCGCCAACGGTTCGCCCTCGGGTGCCGGACTGTTTAGGGTGTCCGGCACGGCGATGGGTGGTCCCGGTCTCTCGGTAGCCCGATTCCTCGACGCGATCCCGGATGGAGAGGTTCGCCGGCTCCTGGATAGTCGCGTCCTGGCGCTGCTCAACGCCGTTTCGGGCGGCGAGGCCGAAGGTCCGCGGCTGCGACAGGCAGTGCAGGCGATGGTTGATTTCGGTGCTCTTCTGGGCGAGGCGAGGAGTCGGGCACTCGTACTTGGCCTACTCCCTGGACCCAAGGGCGTCGAACTGGAACACCGCCTTGGAAGAAGCGTGTCTCCCGAGGCCGCGGGGGACTGGACCAAGGCCGAGGTCAGCGGCTTGCGCGCCTTCTTCGGGTTAATCGAGGAGGACCTGGCAATAGCCGTTCCCCAGGCAGCACCAAGCGAGTCGGTCGCGCCCGCCTATGGTCTGTTCGATCATCAACGGGTGGCTGTTCGACGCTTGTTGCCCCTCTTGGCCGAAGACGAGCGCCGAGCGGTGTTGCACTTTCCCACCGGCGCGGGGAAAACGCGGACCGCCATGCACTTGGTAGCGAAAGTCCTACGCAACGCTGAACCTTCGGTCGTGGTCTGGCTCGCATCCGGTAGGGAGTTGCTCGATCAAGCTACGAGGGCATTCAAGGAGGCGTGGACCCACCTCGGGACAAGGCCTCTGCAGCTTGGAACCATGTGGGGCGACAAGAAGCCCGAGCTGGCCGACTTCACGGACGGGTTCCTCGTCGCTGGCTTGGCGAAGGGCTGGGCCGTGCTTTCGCGGGACGACCCCGACTGGGCCGTCCGACTTGCGCCACGTGTGCGGCTGGTCGTCTTCGATGAAGCTCATCAGAGCATCGCGGAAACCTATCGTCGTCTAACCGACGACCTCACTCTCGACTATCGCTGCGCCCTCTTGGGACTTACTGCTACGCCTGGTCGAACCTGGGCTGACATCGACGAGGACGGAGAGCTGGCGGACCTCTACTCCAGGACCAAAGTCGCTCTGGAAGTTCCCGGTGGCGGGAATCCTGTGAAGTACCTGATTGAGGAGGGCTACCTGGCTCGGCCGTTCTTCAGAACGCTCTTGGCTGAACCGGGGCTCAGAATCGATGAACGGGAGGCGGCCCGGATCGCTACTGCCCTGGAGATTCCGGAGAAGATAGTCGCTGCGCTGTCGATGAGTGAGCAGTATCTAGCCGCCGTACTCCAGGCGATCGAGGAACTGCTTCGTGGCGGGCATCGGCGAGTCCTGGTCTTCGGTGCCAGTGTTGACCATGTGCTCTTGCTAGCGGGCATCCTTACTGCGCGTGGCATCCGGGGTGGAGCGGTCACAGGCCTGACGCCCCGGAGAGACCGCGATCAGGCCATTCAGAGCTTCAGGGCCGACGACGACGTGCCTCGCGTCCTCGTCAACTTCGGAGTCTTGACGACCGGGTTCGATGCACCGAAGGCGAGTGCAGTAGTCATCGCAAGACCTACGCAGTCACTGGTCTTGTTCAGCCAGATGGTGGGGCGGGCTATCCGCGGAGAGAAGGTCGGAGGCACGAGAGCTTGCGAGATCGTCACGGTTGTGGATCCGGGCCTACCTGGATTCGGCGATGTGGCGGAGGCGTTCCTGAACTGGGAGGACGTGTGGCAATGACGACTAGAGGTGAACAGCTTACTTTCCCGATCATCGATACAAGGATGACGGTGGAGGCGATGCGTGACAGCGGCTACAAGTCCACTACGCATGCTTTGGCGGAGCTGATCGACAACGCGATAGAAGCTGATGCCACTTCGATCGAGGTCTTCGGACTTAGCCGCCGAAATCAGAGCACGAACCGTTCGACGTTGACGGAACTCGCGGTCCTCGACAATGGGCATGGCATGGACGAGGTGACGCTCAGAGGGAGTCTTCGCTACGGACATGGCACACGTCGCGAGAGACGAGGGATCGGTCGCTTTGGCCTCGGATTGCCCAACTCGTCGTTGTCGCAGGCGAGGAGAGTCGAAGTCTGGTCGTGGCAGGCTGGTGCATCCAACGCCCTCCACACGTGGCTGGCGATTGAGGATGTGGAGGCGGGAGCGACGGAGATTCCTGAGCCGCGCCTTCAAACCCCACCGGCGGTCTATCTCAAGGCGAGTCGGGTGCCCTTTTCCGAGTCCGGAACCTTGGTGGTATGGAGGGATTTGGACCGTGTCCAATGGAAGAGCGCCGGCACGACGTTTCGTCACACCGAGTCGTTGCTTGGGCGGATCTACCGTCGCTTTCTCGCGTCGCCGACGGATCGCCTTCACGCGGAGGATTCGCGAGGCGAGGAGATCGGGCCGCAACGCCGAATCGTCTGCATCCCCATTGAGGAAGAGGCGGACGGGGCCACCGTCCAGGAGGACGCGATCGTTGACGTGCGGCCCAACGACCCGCTTTACTTGATGGCCGGCACATCGTGTCCTGAGAACTTCGGCGAGGGGCGGATGTTTGTCGAGCTTGAGTCGAGCCCCTTCTCTGTACCAGTACAGGTGGGCGAGAAGACCTACCACGCTCGGGTGCGTGCGAGCTACGCCCGGCCTCAGGTTCGCGATTCTTCCCACCCGGATGCCAGTTGGCCGGCCCGCTGGAAGGGTTCGGACGCTGGGCATACGGAGTGGGGTAAGCACGCGGACTCGAATCGCGGCGTCTCTCTGATGCGAGCGCACCGGGAGCTGCAGTTGGATGCTTCCTGGCTTAGTGGCGACGACCCGCGGGAGAGGTGGTGGACGGTCGAGATCGACTTTCCCACTGCGCTGGACGCGGTGTTCGGTGTCACGAACAATAAGCAGGGGGCTACTGTCTTCCGGCGGCTCTCGCAGTACGACTACAAGCGGGAAGCTCTCCCGGGTGAGAGTGCGGGAGATGCCCGGCGGCGGATGCAGGCCGACGGCGATTCCCGCGTGTTCCTGCTTGATCTTCAGAAGCAGGTCAGGAACTGCATCAAGGCGATGCGCCCGCGGGTGAAGGACGCGCGCCAGCGCAGGCACGACCGGCGACCCAATGAGGATGAGCGCGCCGACGCGAAGGCCAGTGTCGTGATCGAGCGCCGCGCCGAGGAAGGGCACAAGGGGCGGTCGGACCAAGAGGGCGAATCGGCGAGCGAGCAGGAGAAGAGGGAACGGCAGCTTAAGTCCCTGATCGAGAGACATCATCTTGATCGACCCGACGCTCTACGGAGGATCGATGAGACCATCCGTGCCGGCAACAGGGTTCGCTGGATCCGGTCCGGCCGGTCGAGCCCGGCCTTTTTCGACGTGGAGTCTCTCCCCAACGTCATCCAGGTCGCTCTCAACACGGATCATCCCGTCCATTCCCATCTCTATGAGGTGATGCATCCGGATGTCCAGGACCTGAGCGAACAGGAAGTTCGAGAACGTCTCGACAAAGCAGCTGCAGCTTTTCGACTTCTGATCTACGCTTGGGCACGTTTCGAGGAGGAGCAGACCAGCAGCGAACGCAAGCGGGTTCGCAACGCCCGCCATGAATGGGGAAAGTACGCTGAGGAGTTCTTCGACGAAGACAACGACTCGGTTCCGTCCACGGATTTCGTCTAGCGATGACCTCTGCAGTCGACGCGACGGAAGGTGATCGGCTTCGTGCTCTCTTCGCGGATGAGAAGAGCGACGTAGGCATCGTCGCTCCTTTCATCAAAGTCGGCGCGCTACAATCGCTGCTCGACGTACTGGACGACTGCGTTCACGTTAGGTGCGTCACGCGATGGCGCCCACGGGAAGTGGCTGCGGGTGTGTCGGATCCAGAGATCCTGGGTCTGCTAGAGAAGCGAGGGAGTTTCGCGCTTTCAGTCGTGGATGAACTCCACGCGAAGCTCTACTTCGCCGGAGACCGATGTCTCGCGGGTTCGGCGAACGTCACGAGTGCTGGCTTGGGCGAGGGTGTTGGGGGTGGCAACATCGAACTTCTCGTGGAGACGTCGACGACGGATCCTTTTGTCGCGGCCACGCTAGAGAGAATCGGCGAAGCTGAGCGTCCCGCTTCCAGGGACATGGCCAACGCGGTACGGCGGTTGGCGGACGCTCTTGTCACGTCGCATCGCCCCATAGCCGAAGAGGAGACGCGTTGGCAGCCGCTGAGCAGGCGTCCCGACCGGGCCTATCGTCAGTACTCCATGCCTCCGGCGAGCTTTGTATCTACAGCGGACCAAATGCTGCTTGAGGACGTTGCACTGGCGAACATTCCGTCTGGTCTCGAAGAGGAGGATTTCAAGGAGCTCGTTCGTGGTCTACTTACAGCGATACCGCTCGGCGCGCGCCTGTTGGAGGGCGACGAGGACGTAGTAGTGACGCGTGGGGAGGTAAGTGAGGAGCTCCAGGAGTTGGCGAGACAGGCAGGGAGGAGCTTCACGGAAGAGGATGTTTGGCGGGCCTTTGTGGAGTGGATGGCCTACTTCTTTCCGGAGAGACTGATGAAGCAAGAAGTGGCGGAGATCGGCTTGCGCCGCGCCCAGGTGCTCGACCAATAGGGCGTGGTCCTTGAGCGATGAGGATCGGATCGAGACGCGGGCCATTCGCCCTCATGCGTGCGTAAGGCTAGGGGCGAGCGAGACGCTTTGACGTGCATGGCGGGCTGCAGCGGCTGCAAGTCGTTATCCCGCCCACGACTGCGCTTATGGCCGTGTTACGGTGCGAGGATCTGCCGACGCTGAGGAAGGGGATTGTGCGGAGTAGTTGCCATGCACACCGCCACACCCAACCACGGCCTAGCACGCAACCAAGATCAACATGGCTGTTGACCACAGCAAAGTAAAGAGAGCGGTCGAGAAGCGTCTGCTAGAGGCAGAGCCATACAACATTCCATTCGGTATGTACATCGCTGCGGGTGCAGCTCTCGGGGCCGCTCTCTTTGGGCTTCCCGTGCTGTTTGATTGGAATTCGGGACTTGTCGGCGCTATCCTCCTCGTGCTACTCATGGCCGCTCTCGTGTGGGGCCTCGGACGCTTCTTCGTCTGCGTCCACACGCTGTTCTTTACCGACGAGATGGTCGATCAACGAGTACGCATGGGCCAGCTGGTCTCGGAGGGCGTTTTCTCGGGAGAGCCTTCTGTCCCAGACCATCACCACGAAAGTCAAAGGGAACATGACGACGGCAAGATACGTCAGTTCATCTCCGATTTCACGGTCAAAGAAGATGAGTCCAATGAAGAACCATAGGGATGTGGCGGCACCTACCAGAAAGAACAAGAGCATGATCCCCATGCCAACGTACTCTGCCAGCCGTTCTCGCTCCATGCGCTTCTGTGAGAAGGGGTTCGGGAGTGTCATGCTGGCTTCGCCTTGGGTCGTGGAATGGTCGTTGGGTGCTTGTAGTGGGCGACTCTAGGACGATGCTCTTGGGCCGTCAAGTAGACTCACTACCGTGAAGATGCGACTACAAGGCCCAACGCCACCTGAACAGCCCACGAAGCCGAAGCGAGGCCGTCGGATGACGCGGCGGATCAAGCTGGGCGCGACGCCAGAAAGAGTAGGTCAAGCAGTGCTGCGTCAGCGCGAGCTAAGAACCCGCCTAGCCCTTCGATACGGCGGTTGAGCAAGCCAAAGGAGGAAGACTAGTGCCACTTCGTCCGTTCGGTCAGACTAGCACCAAAGAGATAGAGAGGATACTTGGGGACCACGCAGAAAAGTCTGCCAAGAGAAGCGAGAAACAACTGCGGATCGCGGCGGAACGATTGAAGCTGGCGCTGATAGCGATAGTGGTTAGCGTCGTGCTCCAGATTGTCGGCATCGTGGTCAACATCTGGCTCAACTTGGCTGATTGAGGCTAGCGACTGTTCCGAGTAGCCCCTATGGTGGAGGTTGTTAGCAGGTGCTGTTCTGGCAGACATGTCCGTTCGGCATTGCGGCCGCGGAGCCGCTACCGGACCAGAGAGTGTTGCCAGGCGAACGACCTGGGCTCGAAGTCCTCAGCATTGAGAATGCTGGCGCTGCTGCCGGTGGCCCGAATGAGGAACAGTCCCTTGCGCTCCGCGTAGGTCGTCACGGCGTCGTCGCTCTTCACGTAGGCCACGGCACCCAGGATCCGCCTGCCCTGATACACGTGCGCCAGATCGGTGAATCTCGGCAGCCTGGAGAGGAACTCGGTCACGTCCTCCGACCGCAGGGTCGGCCTGACCTCGACCACCACGACGGCCAGTTCGCTCACGGCCACGAGGTCGAACTCGAGGTACTCGCCGTCTAGTCTTCCCTTGTGCCGCTGGTGAGTGCTCTCGACGGCGATTCCCCTGCCCTTGAGCAGGGGGACGAGATCCCCATCGACGAGGCTCTCCAGGAGCTCTTCCCACGGAGAGGAGAAGAGTTCGGCCAGGGTCAGCGGCCTGCTGGGCTGGACTGGCTCTTGCGTCGTCATGCTCCTGGTCTCAGAACCGATACCGCAACCCGGCCGACACGCCTACATACCCGATCCCGTCGAACCCCAGGTCGCTCGTGAACGGCGTCGTTCCGTCCGCCTTGACGGGTTCGTGGCTGCGGAGCACTTTCCACAGGTCGCTTCCGCTGAACTCGTCGAACTGGGCCCAGCGCGCCTTGATCGTGAACGATGCGCTGTCGCCGAGGGCATGCTCCACGCCGGCGAGGACCTGGTAGCCGGAGAGTGTGTCGCTGAACTCGCTGTCGAAGAGGCTGAGACTGCCGGCTGCCGCGGCTGGACGGTCGGCGAGCGTGAGCGGCGGGTCGACGTCCTGGTAGCCCTGCGCGAGCGTCTTGCGCAGGAGGCGGGTGCTGTAGCGGAGGCTGACGCGAGCCTGGCCCACGCCCACGCCGACGAAGGGGGTCCAGGAGGTGGCGTTCTCGAAGTCCCAGTAGGCGTTGAGGAAGAGCTCGCGGGAGTCGAAGTTCGAGACGGTCACGCTGGGAGGATCGACGGGACTCCACTCGCTCATCTTGTCGTCGAAGGTCGGGTCGCCGGTCGGCGACAGAAAGTAGATGGTGCCGCCGTCGTGCTGCCGGGCCGTGCGCTCCGCCTCGACGCGCAGCCTGCCCAGGTCGTAGCCGATGCCGAGACTGCCGGTGAACCGGGAACCCAGGTCGAAAGGAGTGGTGACTTCGGGCGACGAACCGGGTCCGCTGCACGCGGGATCGCCGGTCGGCGCCATGGCCGGATCGGCGTAGAGCAGGACGTCGCACCTCGTCGGATGGTCGGCGCCCGAGATGGTGGCCTCCAGGGTGGATGCGTCGACCAGGCCGGCCTCGAAGGCCAGGTAGAAGCCGCGCTCGTCGTCCTCGGCGTGGGCCGGTCCGCCGAAGACCAAGAACGCGGTCGCCACGAGCAGAGGCGTCAGAACTGGAAGGTCATGAGATTTGTGCATCGGCGTGGCTTCGACTCCGGCAGGTTGGGGTTGGGCGGCGAGCGACCGGCATGCCGCCCGCGGCGGCAGCGGAGGCTAGCAGGACCGGGCGGCGCTTCCACCGCTTCTCAGAAGCGGTATCTCAACCCCGCCGACAAGCCTGCGTACCCGATCCCGTCGAACTCCACGTCGCTCGTGAACGGCGTCGTTCCGTCCGCCTGGACGGGTGCGTGGCTGCGGATCATCTTCCAGACGGCGCTTCCGGTGAGGTCGGCGAACCGGGTCCACCGGGCCTTGATCGTGAAGGAGGTCCTGTCTCCCAGGGCATGGTCGACGCCGGCGAGGACCTGGTAGCCAAAGACCTCGTCACGGAACTCGCTGTCGAAGAGGCTGAGACTGCCGGCCGCGGCGGCGGGCCGGTCCGCCACGGTCAGCGGCGGGGCCACGTCCTGGAAGCCCTGGGCGAGGGTCTTGCGGACCAGGCTCGCCCGGTAGCGGATGTGGGTGCGGGCCAGGCCGGCGCCGACGCCCACCCAGGGCGTCCACGACGAGGCGTTCTCGAAGTCCCAGTACGCGTTGAAGAAGAACTCCCGGCTGCTGAAGTCGGAGACGCTCTCGGTCGGCGGGTCGACCGGGCTCCACTCGTTGCCCTTTCCGGCGATGGCCACGTTGCCGCTGGCGGTGCGAAGCGGCACGGTCCGTCCGCCCTGGTGGCGGTGCAGGTGCTCGAGTTCGAAGCGGAGCCTGCCCAGGTCGTAGCCGATGCTGACGCCGCCGGTGACCTTCGCGCCCAGATCGAAGCTGTTGTCGAAGAGGGGCCTGCTCGTGTTGTCCCGGCACGCGGCGTCGGTGGGCGCCATGCCGGGGTCGGCATAGAGAAGCGAGTCGCAGCGCGTCGGGTGGTTGACGGCCGTCAGGACGGTTCCGAGCGTTGCGGCGTCCGCCTGCCCGGCTTCGAAGCCGAGGTAGAGGCCGCGGTCCTCCTGGGCGCCTGCGATGCCGGCGGCGCCGAGGATGCTGGCGGCGATCGTCAGGAGGAGCAGGCAGCGAGCGGGTCGAAGCATGAACATCTTGGCGGTTGCCTCCTGAGGATCTGAGATTCGTGGTGGCACAACCGGGAATTGTAAAGGCTGCGTGATGCGCGGCGATCAGGCCCCGATCTGACGCTCGACGAACGGCAGCATCGCCGCGACGCACTCCGCCGGCTGCTCGAGCTGAAGAAGGTGCGTCGTGTCCGGAACGAAGTCGTAGTCGAGGGCCAGGATCTCGCTCAGATCCACCGTGGGCAGAAACGAGAAAGGCACCGTGGGGTCGGAGCCGACGATCTTCACGGGACAGGAAAGACGGCTCAGGTCCGCTGCCCTTGCCCATCGAGGGCCTTCCAGCGAGATTGCCGCTTCGTACTCCCTCGGGCAGCGCAGTTCGTAGCCGTCGCCGTTCGAAGCCGGCCGCAGCGTGGTTTGGGCGATGAGTTCGGGCGCGCCGGGGCAGAGAAGCTGGAAGGCGGGGGCGCGCAGTACGCGGTCCATGAACTCCTCGCGGCTCGCGAAGCGTTCGCGCCGCCGCAGCGCGGCTTCGCCCAGGTGCCGGAGCATCGTCTCGACCTTGCGCACGTCCTCGGGCCGACAGCCGGGCGGGCAGACGACCGGGTCGAACAGAACCAGGGCCGAGTAGGCGGAACTGCGCGTGGCGCCAATGAGCGCCGATTGCGCCGACACCGAGTGGAACACGCCGATCTTCGGTCTGGCTCCGAAATGCCGGTCGATCGCCTCCGCGATGTGGCCGTGGTCGTCGACGAAGGCGCCAATGTCGTGGTTCTCGCGGTTGCCGACCGCGTTCCAGCCATGATTGCGGAGGTCGAAGAGGACGACGTCGAACCGGTCAGTGAGCAGCGACCAGAACGGGTAGTAGGCGTCGGCCACGAAGCCGTTGCAGTGGCTGACCACGAGCCGCGGGCCGCTGCGATTGCCGTGCCGCCGGAGAACGATGACCTCGCCGTCGGCCATGCGGGCCTCGGCGGTCGCCAGGGGCTCCGGCACCTGCCATCGGG
Organism: Candidatus Multivorans sp.; assembly: GCA_965220845.1. Lineage (GTDB taxonomy): Bacteria > Acidobacteriota > Thermoanaerobaculia > Multivoradales > Multivoraceae > Multivorans. The sequence goes on along the minus strand of CBDCRA010000004.1, from coordinate 643,946 downwards.
TTGCTTGCGCCATCGCCGAGATCCTACGGTCGGCGGCAGACGAAGAGTTCGTACTCTCCCGGTTCGATCTCCGAGTGGTCGCAGTCCACGGCCTTCGCTTCGAACCCGACGTCTTCCAGCAGCCCGAGCCAGTCGGCGCGGCGGAAGAGGCCCGTGACGTGCCGGTCGTGCACGACTTCGACGCCGCCGTCGGCCTCGCGCAGCACGAAGGCGTAGTCCGTCGTGATCGTCGTGTCCGTGGGGTCCGGGTCCCAGGTGTTCTCGAGGTAGTGGGCGCTTCTCTCCTCGCCGTCGCAACCGCCGCAGTCCGTACTGGGCTGGAAGTTCTCCCGCAGGTGGTCGGGCGCGAAGAGGGCGGCGCCGCCGGGCCGGCAGTGGACCCAGGCTGTCTCGATGGCGGCTCGCAGGTCCTCGAGCGTCGTCATGTAGTCGATCGCGTCGTGGATGAAGACGCAGTCGAACGTCCGGTCGAGCCGGACCGTTCGCATGTCGCCCTCGATGTGCCGGCACTCGGGGTTGAGTTCCCGGCTCATCGCCAGCATCCCGGGCGACAGGTCGACGAGGGTCATCTCGAAGTGCGTCTTGAGGTGGGAGGCGTTGTGGCCGCCGCCGCTGCCGAGTTCAAGGGCGGTTCCGGGCGTGCCGTCAGAGGCTTCGAGCAGGTGCCGGAGGTAGATGCCGGCTTCCTCCTCGTACTCGTGGGGCGGTGAGATCAGCGGCCACCAAGGGGCGATTTCGGCGTAGAGCTTGGGCATGAGTCGTGGAGGATACGGGCTCGCCGCTTCGTGGCGTCGCGCGGATGCCGGCGAGGGCGCCGGCGCACCCACTGCGGAGATTCAGCCCGAGTTCGAAGAGGTCGAGGCGGCGATGATTGCGGGCATGACGGCGGCCGCGGCGACGGCTGCTTGCGCGGCCTCGACGGCGTTGGACGTGGCCTTGCCGATGACGTCTCCCTTGACGAGGCTCTTCAGACGCTGCTTGCGGGGCCTCAGTTCCCGGCGGCCGAAGGTTGGGTTGAGCAGCCCCACCGCGTGCGCGAGGGCGGCCAGGACGACCGTCCGGGGCTCGACTTCCCGATCGTCGCTGAAGATCGCTGTCCGCAGGCGCTCGATGATCTCCCGCTCCGGGCCAGGGTCGATTTCCGGGAAAACGCGTCGCTTGAATAGGAGGAGGATCTCCTGCTCATCCGCCCGCAGGATGCGTCGGGCGCAGAGTTGTTCGGCGACCCGGTGGTGGAGCTTCTTCATGGAGGAGAAGCGCGTGATCCAGGTCTGGATCGAGGCGCGCCGTCTGGCGTCCCGGATTCTCTTCAGGCACTCGTTGAGGATGGAGTCTTCGGTGCGGCCGATGTCGCGGACCTCGACCAGCTTGCGCCAGCGGCGCGACTCGTCGATGCGGATGCGCTCCCGAAGCAGGAGCTCAGCGGCGATCGCGCCGCCGAGTCCGATGCTCGTATGGGCGCCGCCCAGGGTGCCCTTCGTGTCGTGCAGGGCGAGAAGCAGCAGTTCTTCGTGGAGGTGCAAGGGGGTGTCGCGCATCGTGTTGGGAGGCTAACAGCGGGTCGGTACGGGCTCGCCGCTTCGCGGCGTCGCCAAGATGCCGGCCAGAAGGCCGGCGCACCCAGTGATCAGAAGGCCTCGCTCCAGGGGCGGCTGAGGCGCAGGGCGGAGTTGATCAGGCCGACCATCGAGTAGGTCTGGGGGAAGTTGCCCCAGAGTTCGCCGGTCTCCGGGTCGAGGTCCTCGGAGAGAAGTCCCACCGGGTTGCGGCGTTCGAGCATCTGCTGGAACAGTTCGCGGGCCTCGTCGCGACGGCCGAGGGCGTTGATCGCGTCGATGTACCAGAAGCTGCAGACAGCGAAGGAGGTGGCCGGGGAACCGAAGTCGTCCTCCCGGTAGCGGAAAAAGTGGCTGCCGGAGCGCAGCGGCTCGAGGGACTCGACGGTGGCCGCGAAGCAGGGATCGTCGGCGTCGAGGAAGCCCAGATCATGGAGCAGGAGCAGGCTGGCGTCGATGCCCTCGCCGTCCAGCGTGGCGGCAAGGCCGCCTCCTTCGGTCTCCGCGTGCCGGAGGACGTGCGAACGGATCGCCTCGGCCCGGTTCGTCCAGTGCCGCTGACGATCGGCCAGGCCGAGTGCTCTCGCGATGCGGGCCAGGCGGTCGCAGGCGGCCCAGCACATGACGCTCGAGAAGGTGTGGACGGCGCTCCGCTGCCGGAACTCCCAGAGGCCTGCGTCGGGCTGGTCGAACAGGGCCACGGCCTGGTCGCCGAGCTGCTCCAGCCAGCCGAACACGCGTGGGTTGCCGGGCTTGACCAGCCGGCGGTCGAAGAAGCTCTGGGTGACGGAGAGGATCGCGCTGCCGTAGCTGTCGTTCTGGAGCTGGCGCCAGGCGTCGTTGCCGACCCGCACGGGCGGCATGCCGCGGTAGCCCGGCAGGCCGTGGACGGTGCGTTCGGTGAGCTCCCGCTCGAACTTGATGCCGTAGACCGGCTGCAGCACCCCGCCCTCGGCGGCCGCGGCCAGGTTCGTGATGTAGCCGAGATAGCCCTCCATCGTCCGCGTGGCGCCGAGGCGGTTGAGCGCCTGGACGACGAAGTGGGAGTCCCGCAGCCAGCAGAAACGGTAGTCCCAGTTGCGGCCGCTGTCCGGCGCTTCGGGGATCGAGGTGGTCATCGCGGCGAGCACGGCCCCGGTCTCCTCGAAACTGCAGAGCTGGAGCGTGATGGCGGCCCGGATCACCGCCTCCTGCCACTCGAAGGGCACCGCCAGGTGGCGCACGAACTCGCGCCACCAGGTCTCCGTGCGGCTCCGGAACTCCCGCGCCACGGAGTCGACCGGCTCGGTCAGGCTCTCGTCCGGCCCGAGCAGCAGGGTGAGCGGCTGCTCCAGGACGAAGGAGATCTCGTCGCTGATCAGCGAGACCGGAGCATCGGTGGTCAAGCGAAGCGTCAGGGCCGGCCCGACGTAGCGGACGTGGTTGCTGCCGCGGGTTACCTCGGGGCGACGCGCGCCGTAGTCGAACCGTGGCCGCAGTCGAATGCGGATGCGCGGCTCGCCGGAAAGCCGCTCGACCGTGCGGACGATCATCGTCGGCCGGAAGGAGCGGCCGAACTGCTCGAAGCGGGGCGCGAAGTCGGTGATCCGCACCGCGGCGCCGTTGCCGTCGCGAAGCGTCGTCACCAGGATCGCGGTGTTCTCGAGGTACTGCTGCTCGCTTTCGCAGAACCCCTCGAGCAGGATGTCGAAGAAGCCGCCGGCCTCGGGGTCGCCGTCCTCGTCGTCCTTGCCGCCGAGGAGGGAGTGGAAGACGGGGTCGCCGTCGAAGTGGGGCAGGCAGGCCCAGCAGATGCGGCCGCGCGGATCGATCAGCGCTCCGAACCCGCAGTTGCCGATCACGCCGCCGTCGAGCGGACGCGCGTCACCGCCCGTCATGAGCCCGCCAGCCGCTCGCGCAGCGCCTGCAGCCAGCGGTGCAGCTCCCGCACGCCGCCCAGGCCGTGCCTGGCGACGCTTTCGCGGCTGCCGTCCGCCTCCAGGCCGACGACGATCGCGGCGCCGCCGCCGTTCTGGGCGGCGTCGAAGCCCTCCTCGTCCGTGATGTCGTCGCCGATGAACACCGGCACGCGGCCGCGGAACGGCGCTTCGGCCATGAAGTCCTCGACCACCGTGCGCTTGTTCGGGCGGTGCGGCTTGAGTTCGAGCACCATCTTGCCCTCCTGCACCCGGTAGCCCGAACCGAGTGCGGCTCGCACCTGTTCCATCGCCTCGCGGGCAGGGGCCTCGGCGGCGGCGGCGCGGCGGTAGTGGAGGGCCAGGGTCGCCGACTTGTCTTCCAGCAACGTGCCCGGATGCGCCTCGACGAAGCGCTCGAGGTCGCGGCGCGCCGGCTCGAGGGCGGCCGAGCCGTCGCTTCGGCTGACGGCGCCGTCAGCCGACCGCCGCTCCAGGCCGTGCAGCCCCGCCGCCGGAAGGGCCAGCGGCGCGAAGAAGCGGTCGAGAACGTCGAGCGAGCGGCCGCTCGCGAGCGCCAGCGCGCCATCGAGGCTCTCGCTGAGGCGAGCCAGCAGGCTGCCGACGCCTTCGTCGACGTGGACCGCGTCGGGCGCCTCGGCGATCTCGATCAGAGTGCCGTCCACGTCCAGGAACAGGGCCCAGGAGTTGGGCGGCGGCGCGGCGGAGCCGGCTTCCAGGAGGGCCCAGGCGGTGCGTGGTGGATGCGCTCTCTGGTTCACACGGGCCCCCACCGAGATCCCTTACGATACTGAAACCGATGGCCCCTCAGGATCTGCCGGCTGCCCAGCAGTCGGAACTGGTGATTGTCGCCAACACCTTGCCCGTGCGTCGCGAGGAGGTGGATGGGGAACTGGGCTGGGCGCAGAGCCCCGGCGGCCTGGTCAGCGCCCTGTCGCCGATCGTCCGCGAGGCGGGCGGCTGCTGGGTCGGCTGGACCGGCGGCGCCGACGACGCGCCCGAGCCTTTCCGGCACGAAGGCATCCTGAACGTCGCGGTACCGGTGTCGGAGGCCGAGGTTGCCGGCTCCTACCAGGGCATGTGCAACTCGACCCTGTGGCCGCTCTACCACGATGCCGTGCGGCCGCCCGAGTACCACCGGCACTGGTGGAACCCCTACGTGGCGGTCAACCGCCGCTTCGCCGAGGAGGCGGCTCGCCGCACCGCGCCCGGCGGCCGCGTGTGGATCCAGGACTACCACCTGCAGCTCGTGCCGCGGATGCTGCGCGAGCTGCGGCCGGACATCAGCTCCGGCTTCTTCCTGCATATCCCCTTCCCGCCGATCGAACTCTTCCTGCGCCTGCCCTGGCGGCGGCGGGTGCTCGAGGGGTTGCTCGGCGCGGACGTGATCGGCTTCCAGACTCCGGCCGGCGCCTACAACTTCACGCGGCTCGCCGACCGGCTGATCGAGGCGGAGCCCCAGGGCGAGACGATCCGCTACCAGGGCCGCGACATCCGCGTCGGCGCCTTCCCGATCTCCATCGACACGGACCGCTACGCGAACGCGGCGCTGGCGCCCGAGATCCGGGAGCGCGCCGAGCAGCTCCAGCAACTCCGCCGCGGGCGGAAGATCATCCTCTCCGTCGACCGCCTCGACTACACGAAGGGCATCGACCTGCGGCTCAAGGCGTTCCTCGAGTGGCTGGGTCGCGAGGACCGGTCGATCCGCGACGCGGTGATGGTCCAGGTCGCGGTGCCCAGTCGCGAGCGCATCTCGGAGTACCAGATCCTGCGGCGCGACGTGGAGGAACTCGTCGGTCAGATCAACGGCGAATACGGCGAACTCGGCGTCGTGCCGGTCCAGTACTTCCGGCGCAACCTGCCGTTCGAGGAGCTCATCGCCTTCTACCTCGTCGCCGACGTGATGCTGGTGACGCCGCTCTGCGACGGCATGAACCTGGTGGCCAAGGAGTACGTCGCCACGCGGCTCGAAGACGACGGCGTCCTCGTGCTCTCCGAGTTCGCGGGCGCGGCCTCCGAGCTGCCGGACGCCCTGCTGGTCAATCCCCACGACGTGAACGCGATGGCGGCCACGATTGAACAGGCGATCACCCTCGACCCGGAGGACGGAACGCGCCGGATGAAGGCGATGCGCGAGGTGGTTCGCCGCCACTCCGTCCACGAGTGGGCGGCGCAGTTCATCGAGGCCCTGACCTGACGCGGTATGGAACGGGGGGGCGTGCGACCGTGAAGGCCGGGCAGCAGCGCGGAGCACCCCCAGTGAGTGATGCCGAAGCGGGGTTCGAGGTAGGCGAGGGCTTCGAGCGTTTCTCGCAGAAGGACGACGTCTTCTGCCGTTCGTTCTGGGATCCCGAGGTGAGGACCTCGCGCTCGGACATGTTCTACGAGACGTACCGCACGCCGGAGCTGCGCTGGCGTCCGGTCGACGGGTTCACGCGGCGCGACTACGCGCTGCGCAACGCTTCCTGGCACGTCACCGATCTGTTCGCGGAGCTCCGGGGAGGCGCCGACCGTCGCGAGGGCTTCCTCGACCCCTACAGCGTGCTCCGGGACGGTCCGGGTCCGCCGGACGAGAGCGACGAACCGGAGGATGTCCTCGCCGCTCGACTCGCCGCGGATCTGAAGACGGCCGCCCACGCGCTGGGCGCCGACCTGATCGGCATTACTGCAAACGACGAGCGCTGGGTGTACACCCACGCGTACTCGCGGGAGAACGAGACGGAGAAACCGCAGGAGCTCCCGGGCGAACTCGGAAATGTCGTCGTCATTGCGCAGGCGATGGACCGGAATCTGGTGCGGACCGTGCCGTCGGCCCTGAGCGGGACGGCGACGGGGGTGGGTTACAGCAGCGACACGGTGGTGCTGCTCTCGATCGCCCAGTACATCCTGAACATGGGCTACGCCGCGGTGCCGACGATGAACGACACGGCCCTGGCGATTCCGCTCGCGATCAAGGCGGGGCTGGGCGAGTACGGCCGTCACGGGCTGCTGATCACCAGGGAGTTCGGCCCCAGGGTGCGGCTCGGGAAGATCTTCACCGACATGCCCCTGGCGCACGACCGTCCGTTGCGCTTCGGCGTTCGCGAGACCTGCGAAGTGTGCCGCGCATGTTCGGATGCGTGCCCGCCGAAAGCCATCGCGATGGACGCGCCGACGGATCGGATCTACAACATCTCCAACATTCGCGGCGTCCGGAAATGGACGACGGACGCCGAGAAGTGCTTCCGGTTCTGGTCGAACCAGAACACCGACTGCTCCATCTGCGTCCGGGTCTGCCCCTACAACCGGGACTACTCCAGACGTCTCAGCCGGCTCTGGAGGTGGATGGCGGGGACCCGCCTGCGCCGGCTCGCCCTCTGGCTCGACCGCCGAAGCCGGCGCGGGCGGCGGGTCACGCCCCAGACGTGGTGGGGGCGCGCCCTGCCTGGCTGGTAGGCTTGAGCCTAGCGTCCGGTCGCCGAGCGCAGGAGAACAGGAGGAAACGCCGAACGGAATAGGGACGTCTGCCTGTCCCGTTCGGATCCAATGCCATGTGGATCAAGAAGTACGACCCCGCCCGTTACCTTCCCTCCGACTCCGGTGTCGCGCTGCCGAGCCGCGAGCCGACGCCGCGCGACGTCTACATGGACCGGCGCAAGTTCGTGGCGGCGGCCGGCCTCGGCATTGCCGCCGCGTCGCCCCTGGCAGCTCAGTTCCGCCTTCGCCAGCAGGTGCCGGCGCCGCCGCCCGCGCCTCCTGAGTCGGAGAAGCTGAAGCCGGCTCTGGAGCGGTCGGACGTCTACGGCGCGGAGGCCAGCGCCAGACCGAAGCGCAACACGAAGTTCGCCGGACCGCCGGCGAGCGTAGGCGGCGAGCTGACCCCGCGGCAGGTGGCGGGCAGCCACAACAACTTCTACGAGTTCCTGCCCGGTCGCGGCGGCCCGGTGTGGAAGTTCGCCGGCAGGTTCACCGTCGAGCCGTGGAAGGTCGAGGTCACCGGGTTGTGCGACAACCCGATGACGCTCGATCTGGACGACATCTTCGGCTTCGAGCACGAGGAGCGGCTCTACCACTTCCGCTGTGTCGAGCGCTGGGCGATGAATGTGCCCTGGAGCGGCTTCCCACTCAGCAAGCTGATCGAGAAGGCGAAACCGAAGTCGTCAGCCAAACATGTGCGTTTCTTTACCGCCCTGAAGAGGGATCAGATGCCAGGTGTCCGGGAATCGGAAGCCCGGGGCTTCGGCTACGACTGGCCCTACTTCGAAGCCCTGAGGCTTGACGAGGCGATGAATGAACTCGCCTTCGTCGCCACCGGGATCTACGGTGAACCGCTGCTCAAACAACACGGCGCCCCGCTGCGCATCGTCGTGCCCTGGAAGTACGGCTACAAGAACCCGAAGTCGATCGTCAAGATCGAGTTCGTGGCCGAAGAGCCGAGGATCTTCTGGCAGGTGCAGCCGCACGAGTACGGCTACCTCTCGAACGTGAACCCGTACATCCCGCACCCGCGCTGGAGCCAGGCGACGTCGCACTGGCTGCACAACAACCAGCCGTTCGACACGCCGATCTTCAACGGCTACGGCGAGTACGCCGCGAAGCTCTATCCCGATGAGCCGACCACGATGCAGCGGGCGTTGCGGATGGGGCAGGTCGCGCGGTAGCGACCTCCACTGGGTGCGCCGGCGCCCTCGCCGGCATCCGGCGCGAAGCGCCGGCTCCGCGAGCTACTGTTCCGGCCCCGCTGCCAGCGCCGTTCCCGCCCCGTGCCGCGCGGCTTGCACCGCGGCCGCGAACAGGCCGATGGCAACGCCGAACGTGATCAAGCCGGTCAGTTGCAGCCAGCCGAACATGTCCGACGGTGTGGCGATCGAGAGCAGCGCGGATCCGAAGCCGAAGTCGGCGAACTCTCCGTCACGCACCGCCTCGAGCGCGGCCAGACCCGTGAGCAGGAGGGCGCCTCCGGCGAGAGTTAGAGCGCCGTAGGTCACGCCGTGGCCGGTGAGTTGCGCCGGCGACCGCGGCGGCAGCGGCTCCTGGCGGCGAACCTCGAACTTGGGCTCGCGCTCGCCCGGCTTGACGAAGCGGCTGAGCATGTAGAGGCCGGGCAGGCCGAGCGGGATCGTGAAGAGGAAGAAGTTCGACCACCCGACCGAATGGACCATGAAGCCCGCGATGGGTCCGGAGACAATCCGTCCCATGCCGAAGAGAGTCGAGAACAGGGCGTACTGAGTAGCCGAGAAGCGCTTCTGCGTCATGCGCAGCAGCAGCACGGAGAAGGCGCCCGTCCCCAATCCCTGGCATAGCGATTCGAAGCCCATCGCGCCGTAGAGAAGGCCCGGCTGCATCGGCAGGTTGGCGAGCAGGATGTAGCCGACGTTGGAGAAGATCTGCAGGAACCCGAAGATCCACAGCGCCCTTCCGAGTCCGATCACGTTGGTCCCCAGACCACCGACGATCGAGCCGACGATCGTCGCCGTCGTGCCGACGGTAGCCAGGGCTACACCGCGATGGAACTCGGTGTAGCCCATGTCGACCAGGAAGGGCCGTAGCAGGCCCTGGGCCAGGTTGTCGCCGAACTTGAACAGAATGACGAACGCGAGAATCTCGACCGCTCGGTGGCGGGAAAGGAAGCCCAGGAAGGGCTGCCAGACGGCGTCCCGGAGCGTTTTCGGGCCGGGGGGCAGGTTCTTCGGCTCGGGCGCCAGGATGGTTATCGCGAGCATTGGCAGGTAGAGAGCCGCCAGGCCGACGCAGACGAGCGGCCATGAGGTGCTGCCAGCGACCGTGATGGCGGTCCCGCCGGCAACGAGCATGGCCATCCGGTAGAGGCCGATACGGGCGCCGACCGCCGCTCCCTGCTCCTCCTTGCGGAGCACGTCCACGGCGTAGGCGTCGACGGCGATGTCCTGGGATGCGGCCGCCATGGCGATCGCCAGGGTCAGAGCGAGGGCCAGCCAGGGAGTGTCCGGATGATCGCCGACGCCTGCCAGAGAGAGCGTGCCAAGCAGCAGGCACACCTGGGCGACTGCTGCCCAGCCCCGGCGGCGACCGAGGAAGGGCAGGGGGAAGCGGTCCATGAGGGGCGCCCAGACGACGTTGAACGTCCATGGCGCTTGCGCCAGCGTGAAGAGGCCGACCAGCCGGATGTCGACGCCGGAATCGCGCATCCAGTCCGGTATTGCGATCCAGACCAGCCCGAGCGGCATACCGGACGAGAACGAGAGGAGAACGACGGACAGCGTCCGCCAGGAGCGGACGGCCTGTACGAGGCTCTGCAGCGTTCCGAGCCGCTCCGGCGCCTGCTCCTCCTCGGCCATCGGACTCATCCTATGCGTAACCGTCTATGAGTCGGAGGAGACCCGGTGACCTGGAACCCAGGTTGTGCAGAATCCGTAGTTGAACGTGAGCAGTCTCTCTTGAGGAGGAACCGACCGTGACCGCGACAGCCACCCAGTCCCGCCCCCTTCATCGCTCCGCCTCCGACCGCCTGATCGGCGGCGTCTGCGGAGGCATCGCCGCCTGGCTGGGCTGGAACCCGACCGGCGTTCGCCTGCTCTACGTCCTGGTTTCCATCCTCTCGGTGGCCTTCCCCGGGATCATCGTCTACCTCCTGCTCTGGATCGTCATGCCGCTCGGCGACTGAGCCTTCCGGCCATGTCATCCGCGCGCTCGATGACTCGCGCGGACTGGGTCACGGGTGGCGCGGAACGCGCCACCCGGGTTGGTAGGCTGACCACTGATGCCTCCAGCCGACGCCGCCACCTTCCTCGACGCGCTCACGAACCGCCTCGGCGCCGACCGCGTCCTCACGGGCGCGGCCCCGATGGCGGCCTACGAGTCGGACGCGCTGACCGCGTTCCGGGCCCGGCCCCGTGCCGTTGTCCTCGTCGATTCCGCCGAAGAGGTCGTCGACGTCGTGCGCCTCTGCGCGGCCGCCGAAGTCCCGTTCCTCGCCCGCGGCAGCGGCACCAGCCTGTCGGGCGGTTCGTTGCCGGTCGACGACGGCGTCGTCATCGCGATGAACCGGCTCAACCGAATCCTCGAAGTCGACCCGGTGCGGCGCACGGCGGTCGTCGAGCCGGGAGTCGTCAATCTCGCGGTGTCCGAGGCCGCGGAACCCTACGGGCTCTACTACTCGCCCGATCCGTCGAGCCAGTCCGTGTGCACGATCGGCGGCAACCTGGCCTTCAACTCGGGCGGTGCCCACTGCCTGAAGTACGGCATGACGAGCAACCACGTGCTTGGTCTGGAGGTCGTTCTGCCCGACGGCGAGGTCGTCGAACTCGGCGGCGACAGCCTGGAGGGGGTCGGACCCGACCTCGTCGGGCTCTTCGTCGGCTCCGAGGGGCTGTTCGGGATCGCTACGAAGATCACCCTGCGCCTTCTTCCGAAGCCCGAGACGTTCTTCACCCTGCTGGCGGCCTACGACTCGCTGGCGGGCGCGGGCGAGGCGGTGGCGGCCGTCGTCGCTTCGGGCCTGCTGCCGGGGGCGATGGAGATCATGGACAACCTGGCGATCGAGGCCGCCGAAGCCGCGGTCGGCGCCGGCTACCCGCTGGATGCCGAGGGGCTCCTGATCGTCGAACTCGAAGGCGAGGAGCAGCAGGTCGCCGCCGAAAGCGAACTGCTGCTGGAAGTCGTCAGGCGATCGAAGCCCTACCTCGAGCACATCGCCAGCGACCCGGACGACCGGATGCGCATCTGGAAGGGCCGCAAGAGCGCGTTCTCCGCGGTCGGACGGCTGAGCCCCGACTACATCGTTCAGGACGGGGTCGTGCCGCGGTCCCTGCTGGGCGAGGCGTTGACGAAGATCCAGCACTTGGGTGAGGAGCACGGCATCCGCGTGGCGAACGTCTTCCATGCCGGCGACGGCAACCTGCACCCGCTGATCCTCTTCGACGGCCGGGTCGAGGGCGAACTGGAGCGGGCCGAGGAATTGGCGGGCGAGATCCTTCGTCTCTGCATCGACCTCGGTGGTTCGATCACCGGCGAGCACGGCGTGGGGATGGAGAAGCGGCAGTACCTGGGCGAGATGTTCGACGACGCCGACCTGGACGCGATGCGGCGGATCCGCATGGCGATCGATCCCGGCGAACTGGCGAACCGGGGCAAGATGTTCCCGGACGCGGAGGCGCCGGCGCTGCTGAGCCACGGCCCGCACCCCCTGGAGGTGGCGGGAGTCATCTCGCGCGAATGAGGCGCGGCGACGCGGTCAACAACGGAGGGACGGGAGACCCGTGACCGGCATCGTCCATCAGCCGGGTTCGGCGGCCGAGATTGCCGAAGCCGTACGCGGTGCGGAGTTGGTCGTGCCGCGGGGCGGCGGAACGAAGCCTGCGCTGGCCGTCGTTGACGGCGCCGAAGTGCTCGACCTGTCGGCAGTCAGCGGCATCACCGAGTATCTGCCGAGCGAGTACACGGTGACCGCTTTGGCCGGTACCCCGCTCGCCGAGGTCGAGACGCGGCTGGCCGCCGAGGGGCAATACCTCCCCTTCGATCCGCTGCTCGTCGACGCCGGCAGCACGGTCGGCGGCGCCGTGGCCGCCGGAGCGAACGGCCCCGGCCGGCTGCGCTACGGCGGGTTGCGCGACTTTCTGCTCGCGGTGACCTTCGTCGACGGCCGGGGCGAGATCGTCCGCGGCGGCGCCAAGGTGGTCAAGAACGCCGCCGGCTTCGATCTTCCCAAGCTCATGGTCGGCAGCCTGGGTCGCCTGGGCGTTCTCACGGAGTGCACGTTCAAGGTCTTTCCGCACCCGGAGAGTTGCGCCACCGTGCGCGTCGCCGGCATGACGCTGGACGAGGCCCTCGAGGCCGCCGCCCGCGTTGGGTCCGGCGCGGTCGAGCTGGAGTGTCTGGACCTGGTGCACGGTCTGGCCGGCTGGGACCTGGAGATCCGCATCGGAGGCCGCAGCTTCGCGCTGGATGCTCGGTTGAAGCGGGTCGCCGATCTTCTCGACACGGACGTCGCCATTCTCTCGGGCGACGCTGACGCGACCCACTGGCGCGCCCGCCGCGAGTTCGGCTGGGCGTCGCCGGACGCCTCCGTCCTCAAGCTCCCCCTGACGCCGGCGACGGCGGCCGTCCTGGAACAGGTCCTGGCCGACCTGGACGCTTCCCACGTAGCCAGGGTCTACAGCGCCGGCATTCAGCAGGCTTTCGTCGCCTGGCCCGCCGAACGCGCAGCCGACATGCCGTCCCTCGACCGGGCCCTCGCACAGTCGAAGCTGACGGCGCTCGCGCTGCGCGCACCGGCCGAAGCTTCGAACCAGCCGATCGTCGGCTACCGCACCGGCGGCGAGTTGCTACGCCGCGTCGAGCAAGCCCTCGACCCGGCCGGCCGCTTCGGCCGGCTGGGCTGATCGGAGCCGGCGCTTCGCGCCGGATGCCGGCCAGAAGGCCGGCGCACCGGCAGTCGGCTCTCCTCAGCTCGCCTTCGGCAGAGCCCCCATCACGGCCTTGACCTCGAGGAACTCCTCGAAGCCGAAGTCGCCCCACTCGCGGCCGTTGCCGGACTGCTTGTAGCCGCCGAAGGGGGCGCCGAAGTCGGCGGGGGCGCCGTTGATGTGGACGTTGCCGGCGCGGATGCGGGAGGCGACGCTGCGGGCATGGTCGAGGTCGCCGGACTGGACGTAGCTGGAGAGGCCGTAGGGGGTGTCGTTGGCAATCCGGATCGCTTCTTCCTCCGTCTCGTAGGGGAGGATGGAGAGCACGGGGCCGAAGATCTCCTCCTGGGCGATCGTCATGTCGTTGCTGACGCCGCCGAAGACGGTGGGGCGGACGTAGTAGCCGCTGTCCATGCCCTCGGGGCGGTCGGTGCCGCCGGTGACGAGCTCGGCGCCCTCTTCGACGCCCTTGGCGATCAGGGCCTGGATCTTGTCGTACTGGACCTTGCTGACGACCGGGCCGATGGCTACGCCTTCCTGTCCCGGCGGGCCGACGGCGGTCGCTTCGGCGGCCGCCTTGGCGACCTCGAGCGCACGGGCGTGGGACGCTGCCGGCACCAACATCCGCGTCGGCGCGTTGCAGGACTGGCCGCTGTTCAGGAAGCACTGGCGGGTGCCGGCCTTGACCGCCCTGTCGATGTCCGCGTCCTCGAGGACGATGTTGGGCGACTTGCCGCCGAGTTCCTGAGCGACCCGCTTGATCGAGTCGGCGGCGGCCTTGGCGACGGCGCGGCCGGCGCGCGTCGAGCCGGTGAAGGACATCATGTCGATCCCGGGGTGACCCGACAGCGCGGCGCCGACCTCGGGGCCTTCGCCGTTGATCAGGTTGAAGACGCCCGGCGGAACGCCGGCGTCGTGGAGAATCTCGGCGAGCAGGATTGCGTTGAGCGGCGCCACCTCGCTCGGCTTGAGCACCATCGTGCAGCCCGCGGCGAGCGCCGGCGCGACCTTGCAGGCGATCTGGTTGATCGGCCAGTTCCACGGCGTGATCAGGCCGCAAACGCCGACCGGTTCCTTGACGATGTTCGTCGTGCCGCGGGTCTCGACGAAGTCGTAGCCCTTCAGCACGTTCAGGGCGCCGGCGAAGTGGCCGAGGCCGGAGGGCGCCTGGGCGGCCTTGGCGAGCCAGGCCGGGGCGCCCATCTCCATCGAGATCGTCTCCGCCATCTCGCCGATCCGGGCCTGGTAGCCGGCGACGATGCGGCCGAGGAGTTCGACCCGCTCTTCCTGACTGGTCTGTGAGAAGGACTCGAAGGCGGCCTGCGCCGCCGCGACGGCCTTGTCGACGTCCGCCGCGCTGCCGAGGCTGATCCGGCCGACCGCTTCTTCCGTCGAAGGATCGATGACGTCCATCGTCTTCGGGGTCGCCGGGTCGACCCATTCACCGTTGATGTAGAACTGCAGCGCTTCCTTCATGGGACTCTCTCCGCGTGTGTGTTGGTTCCTTGGGCCGGTGAGTGTAGCCCGGATGAGGGAGCTACGGGAGCAGCAGGCGGGCGGCCTTTTCCCCGCACTCGGCGCCGACGGCGATCGCCCGACTCAGGCCGACGCCGTGGAGCGCGTTGCCGGTCAGGTAGAAGCCGTCGATCGGGTCCAGGGCGGCCTCGATCCTGGCCACTCGCCGCGGGTGGCCGGGGGCGTACTGCGGGATGGCGTGCGGCCAGCGGGCGACGCTCGTGTGGGTCGGCTCCGCCTCGATGCCGGCCGTCCGGTGTAGCTCGCGGAGGGTCAGGTCGACGAGCTGAGCGTCGCCGAGGTCGGCAGCCTCGGGGTCCACGCTGCCGCCGAACATCGAGCGGGTCAGGAACGTGCCATTCGGGCCGCGGCCCCGAAAGGTGGCGGTCTCGTACTGGCAGCCGAGCATGCGGATGCCTTCGCCGCGGGCGACGAGGAAGCCGTAGGCCGGCTCGATGTGGGCAGCGGCCGCGGCGTCGAAGGCGGTATGGACGACGGCCATCGGCGGCGACTCGATCTGCCGGAGTTCGTCGGCGGCCGTGGTCGAGACGCCTTCGACCAGGTCCGCGGCCGAAGGCAGGTCGGCCGCGACGACGACTGCATCTCCAGTGACTTCGCCGCCGGACGAAGCGACCCTGAAGCCGCTGCCGCGCCGCTCGATCGCGGTGACCCGCCGGTTGCAGCGGACTTCGATTCCCGGCAGGCCCGCGACGGCCTGCGGCAGGGCCTGGATGCCGCGGCGAAGAGTCCGGTGCCCCGGCGGCGGAACGCCGCGCTTGCGGCCGGCGCGCATCGCCTTGAACAGGGAACCGTAGGCCCGTTCCATCGCGACCAGGCGCGGAAACGCGGCCGCCGCCGAGAGCTTCCGCGCGTCGCCGGCGAAGATGCCGAGAACGACGGGCGAGATGAGACGCCGGGCCGCCTGCCGCCCCATGCGCCGGGCGGCGAAGTCGTACAGCGACTCGTCTTCACCGGCGCTGCCTTCCGAATCGCCGTCGTGCCGACTCCGCACCAGGGGTTCCATCGCCAGTCTCGCCAGGCCGAGCGGTCCCAGCAGGCCGCTCTTCGCGAAAGCCAATGGGCTGCGCTGCAACTCCCGCAGCCTGCCGCCCCGGTAGATGTAGCGGCGGTTCGCGGCCGGTTCGGGCGCCAGCACTTCGTCCTCGAGGGCGCACGCCTCGACCATCTCCCGTACGACCGGCTGATCGTCGAGGAAGCCCTGGGGGCCGGTCTCGATCAGGAAGCCGCCGGCCTGCTCGGTCCGCGCCTTGCCGCCGACTTCGCCGTCCGCCTCGAGCACGAGGATCTCGATCTCGCCGCCGGCGCGCTCCGCTTCGGCGGACGCCTTCCAGGCGGCGGCCAGTCCGGAAGGCCCGCCGCCGACGACAACCAGGCGGCGGGCCGCCGGCTGTTCGCTCAAGCGTCCTCCGCCTCGGCGTGGACGGCCTCGACCAGGGCCTGCACCGCCTGAAGCGGAGTTTCCGGCAGCACGCCGTGTCCCAGGTTCACGATGTGGCCGCGGCGAGGCAGGCTGGCGAGAAGGAGTCCGGTCTCGCGCCGGACGGCCTGTTCGCCGGCCAGGAGCACGGCGGGATCCAGGTTGCCCTGCAGGCAGAGGTCCGGCCGCCGCCGGCGCAGTGCGCCGAGGTCGGTGCGCCAGTCGACGCCGAGCGCTTCGCAGGGCAGGCCGGCGTAGTCGTCGACCAACTGGGGCGCGGCGTGGAGGAAGAGAATGCGGGGGACGCCGGCGTCGCCGAGCCGCCGCAGCAGCCGATCCAGGTGCGGCCGAATCCTCTGTCGCCATTCGGCGCGCGGGAAGAGACCAGCCCAGGAATCGAAGACCTGAACCGCGTCGGCGCCGGCCCGGTGCTGGCCGAGGAGATAGCGGGCGCAGAGCCGTCCCAGGCGGTCGAGCAGGGCGTCAAATGCCGCCGGCTCCTGGTAGGCGAACGCCCGCAGCCGCGGGAAGTCGCGGACGCCGCGGCCCTCGACCAGGTAGGCCGCGAGGGTCAACGGAGCGCCCGCGAAGCCGAGGAGCGCCGTCTCCGGGACGAGCTCGGACCGCACGATCCGCTGGGCGGCCGCGACCTCGAGTGCGATCGCGGTTTCGTCGAGGTCGTCGGGATCGGGCAGGGCGGCGACGTCCCGCGCGCTCCGGATCGGCTCGGCGATCACCGGCCCCGGATCGAAACGGAAGTCGACGCCGAGGGCCGGCATGGGCGACATGATGTCCGCGAACGTGATCGCGGCGTCGAACGGGAAGCGCCGGAGCGGCATCAGAGTGACTTCGGCCGCCAGTTCCGGCTCGCGCGCGAGGCCGGCGAAGCCGTGGCGCTCCTTGAGTGCCCGGTACTCGGGCAGGATGCGCCCGGCCTGGCGCATCATCCACAGCGGTCGCCGCCGCGTTTCCTCGAATCGAAGAGCGCGCAGCAGCAGGGGTTCGGCCGGCGGGGCGGTACCGGCGGCCGGGGCGGCAGCAGGCCCGGCCGCGGTCGTCGGCAGGGTGTTCACTCGCCGGCCGTCCAGCGGGTCGATGGCTCGGAGGGTCTGTCGGCGCGCCGCTGTTCGAGCAGCTCCGGCGCCGCGGCGGCAAGGAAGGCGTCGACGCCGTCCTGACCGATCTCGATCGCCACCGCGCGCAGCCCGACGACCGGCAGGTGGCTCAGCCGCTTCGCCATCACGGCCGTCCACTCCCGGAGGGCTTCCCGTTCCGCCTCCGAGAGGCCCGCGAGATCGCCCTGCAGCAGGCGGTCCAGGTTGGCGCCCAGGGAATCCTGGTACTTGGCGCCGATCGCCCGGATGGCGCCGGCGACGGACCGGGTGGCCATCGCTTCCCGGTAGGCGTCGAGTTCCTCGTCGATCAGCACGCGGGCCTCGGCGGTGCGCCCGCGCCGGTCGCGGAGGGTCTTCTGGGCCAGTTCATTGATCTGGTCCATGCCGATCCGTTCCAGACCCGCGACGCGGGCGTCGCCTGGAACGACGTCGGCCGGGATCGCCATGTCGATGACCAACGGTGAGGCGCCGTACCGGGCGTCGCCGGTCGCGGCCAGGATCGACAGGCACCGCCGATCGACCACCGGCCCCGGGGCGCCGGTCGAAAACAGTGCCGCGGTGACTGGCGGCGGCTCGGACCGGAACCGGTCGAGGTTCATCGTTTCGACGGTCGGAGCGGAGCCGTTGGACGGAAGGGACCCGCCCGTCCGCTCGGCGAGCCCGTCCGCCTTCGAAAGGGTCCGATTGACGAGGACGAGAGGGACGCCGCGGGAACGCAGCCGCTCCGTACACGTCTCGGTCATCGCCGCGACGCCGACCAGCGCCACCGGCCCGGGATGCTCTGCGGCACGCTCGGTCAGCAGGTCGGCCGCGATCTCCGACAGCGACGTGCGCCCGGCGCCGACCCCGGTCTCCCGGTGGACCCGCTTGCCGGCACGAAGCGCCGATTCGACCACGCGCCGCAACTCCGGGTCGACCGTGCCGCTGGCCGTCGCCTCCTCCAGCGCCTCACGCAACTGGCCGCGAATCTCCCGCTCACCCGGCTGGGCCGAGTCGAGGCCGGCCGCTACCAGGTACAGGTGCTCGACCGCGCCTTCCCCTTCCCAGCTCCGGAAGACTCGCCGCGCCGCCCCCGCGCCGGCCACCAGCCGCAACAGTTCCCGCCGGCATGACGCCAACGTAGCTCCCGGCTCCGCGGAGAAAACGAACGCCACCCGGTTGCAAGTGGCGAGGTAGATCAGCCCCTGAGCGCCGATCCGCTGCTTCAGCCGCCGCATCTCGGCGGCACGTCGCTCATCCGGCAGCGTGTACTGCGCGATCTCCTCGGCGCTCGCGTACCGCCAGGTCACCGCGACGACGCAACAGTTGTCCATCGGGCGATTCTGACTCAGTTCCGCGCGCGCATTGTCACAGGCTTGTCAGCCGCCGCGCCACTCGCGGGTGTTGCGGAGGATCAGGTCGGTCAGCGCGTCGAGATGATCGGGGCGGTCGTTCAGGCAGGGGATGTAACGGAGGCGTTCGCCGCCGGACTCCTCGAAGTAGCCGCGGTTCTCGACCTCGATCTCTTCGAGGGTCTCGATGCAGTCGGCGGAGAAGCCGGGGCAGGCGACGTCGACGTTCCCGAGGCCGGCCTCGGGCAGCTCGCGCATCGTGGCATCCGTCTTCGGGCCGATCCACAACTCGCGGCCGAACTGGGACTGGAACGTGCTGATCACGCGTTCCCGGTCGATACTGAGCTCCTGGACCAGCAGCCGTGTCGTCTCCAGGCACTGGCACTGGTAGGGATCGCCGTTGTCGATGTAGCGCTTGGGGACGCCATGGTAGGAGAGGACGAGCCGGTCGGGCTCGCCGTCGGCCCAGGTCTCGCGAATGCTGGCCGCGAGGGCGCGCAGGAAGCCGGGGTCGTCGTAGTAGCTGTTGATCGTCCGCAGTTCGGGCACCCAACGCCAGCGGCGGAGTTGCCGGGCGAGCATGTCGATGGTGGACGCCGTGGTGGCGGCCGAGTACTGCGGGAAGAGCGGGAAGAACAGGAGGCGCGTGCATCCCCTGTTTCGGAGTTCCGCGAGCGCGTTTCCGATCGACGGTTCGCCGTAGCGCATCCCGAGGGCGACATGGAACGGGGGACCGCTTTCGCCCTGCTGCTGCCGTAGCCTCGCGGCGATGCCCTCGACCTGGCGTTTGCCGATCGCGAGGAGCGGCGAGCCTTCGTCCGTCCAGATCTTCTCGTAGAGCTTCGCGACCCGTTGCGGGCGCGTCGTCAGCACGAACAGGTAGAGGATCGGCAGCCACTTCCAGCGCGGCACCTCGGCGATGCGGGTGTCGCTCAGGAACTGCCGGAGATAGCGGCGCAGGGCCCCCGCCGTGGGCGCCGCGGGGGTGCCGACGTTGGCGAGCAGGACGCCGATCGCGCCGCGGTCCACGGAGGCGTCGACGCGCGGTTCGGGTTCGTAGAGGGATGTGCCGCTGGTCATGCGTTGCCGGTCAGATCCAGTCGCGGCGGACCAGGAAGTCGGAGGCGAGGCGGGCTTCGGGGGTTCCGGGTTCGGGGGCGTAGTCGTAGCGCCAGGCCGCCAGCGGCGGCAGGGAGGCGAGGATCGACTCGGTTCGGGCCCTCGCCTGGAGTCCGTAGCGCGTGCCGCGGTCGTACACCAGGTTGAACTCCACGTAGCGCCCCCTGCGATAGAGCTGGAAACCGCGCTCGCGCTCGCCGTAGGGAAGATCCCTGCGGCGCTCCAGGATCGGCAGGTAGGCGGGCAGGAAGTGGTCGCCGACGCTGCGGGCGAAGGAGAAGCAGCGTTCGAAGCGGCTGAGTTCGGCCGGTCGTTCGAGCCGGTTCAGATCGTCGAAGAAGAGACCGCCGACGCCGCGCATCTCCTGCCGGTGGGGCAGATGGAAGTAGTCGTCGCAGGCTGCCTTGTAGCGGGCGTAGAGGTCGTCGCCGTAAGGCGCGCAGGCTTGAGCCGCGGTGCGGTGCCAGTGAACCGCGTCTTCCTCGAAGCCGTAGTAGGGGGTCAGATCGAAGCCGCCGCCGAACCACCAGCCCTCCTCGTCCGCCTGGGCGGCGCCCGGGGGTTCGGCGTCCGCGGGCGGATGCGCGATGAAGAAGCGGATGTTGGCGTGGCTGGTCGGTGCGTACGGGTTGCGCGGGTGCACGATCAGGGACACCGAGGTCGCCTCGAAGGAACGCCCCGCCAGTTCCGGGCGCCGCTCGGTCGCGGCGAGGGGCAGGGAGTCGCCGCGTGAATGGCTGAAGTTCACGGCGGCCTTCTCGATCACGGGGCCGTCGGTCAGCACCCTGGGCCGGGCGCATCCGCCCCGCTCGTTCGTCAACTCGCGGGCGTCGAACGGGGTGCCGTCGATCTCGACCAGGGCATTGCAGATGCCGTCCTGCAGGCCGCGGAAGTAGGCGGCAACCGCGCCGGCGTCGTTCTGCGGTTCCCCGGCCGCCGTCGACTGGTCGGCGCTTGTGCCGGAAGCGGGACTCACGGCGCCGGGATCTCCGCCAGGGCTTCGCCGACCGCCGTGGCGAAAGCGGCGAGCGCTTCCTCGTCGTGGGCGAGGGACAGGAAGCCGACCTCGAACGCGGACGGGGCGAGCATGTAGCCGCGGTCGAGCAGCCCGCGATGGAGGAGGCCGAAGACCTCGGCTGTGTTCGGGTGGAAGCGGTCGGCCCGGCGCGGCGGTTCGCCGTCGCCGTAGGCGAGCCAGAAGATCGAGCCGCGGCGGACGAGCCGGTAGGGCTGGCCGCTCGCTTCGAGGACCGGGCCGAGCTCGCGATCGAGCAGCGCTCCCTGGTCTTCCATCCGCTTCCATCCATCGCCGGCCGCGAGTTCGCGCAGGGTGGCGAGTCCGCCGGCGACAGCGAGCGGGTTTCCGGACAACGTGCCCGCCTGGTAGACGGGGCCGAGCGGGGAAAGCCGGTCCATCAGCCGCGCCGGACCGCCGTAGGCGCCGACCGGCAGCCCGCCGCCGATCACCTTGCCGAGCGTGACGAGATCGGGCTCGATGCCGAGCTGAGCGCCGACGGTGACGCCGGGGACCCGGAAGCCGCTCAACACCTCGTCGAAGATCAGGAGAGCGCCGTGTTCGGTGCACAGGCGCCGCAGGAGTTGCAGGTAGTCCGGCCGCTGCACCAGCAGGCCGTTGTTCGCCGGCAGCGGCTCGATGATCGTGGCCGCCAGGTTGTCCCCGTGGCGCCGGAAGGCCTCCTTCAGCGCCTCCTCGTCGTCGAGCGGCAGGACGATCGTGTCGCGGGCGGTGGCCGCCGGGATGCCGGCGCTCGAGGCGATCCCGAAGGTGGCGAGACCGCTTCCGGCTTCGACCAACAGCGCGTCGACATGGCCGTGGTAGCAGCCCTCGAACTTGAGCACCAGGTCGCGGCCGGTACAGCCGCGGGCGAGCCGGACCGCCGACTGGGTGGCCTCGGTGCCGGAGTTGACGAAGCGGATCTTCTCGATGACCGGCACGAGGTCCTTGACCATCCGCGCCAGCTCAACCTCGCCCTCGTGGGGTGCGGCGAAGGAAGTGCCGCGCGCTGCCGCCTCGCACACCGCCTCGACCACGGCCGGGTGGCTGTGTCCAAGCACCAAGGGCCCGAAGGAGCCGACGAAGTCGACGTAGATCCCGCCGTCGACCGAGCGCATGACCGCCCCTTCGGCCTCGACGATGAAGGGCGGCGTGCCGCCGACCGCGCGGTAGGCCCGCACCGGACTGTTCACGCCTCCAACCAGGTGGTGCTGCGCCTCCGTCCAGAGGTCTTCACTGCTTCGTCCGGCGCTCATTCAGTCCCCCTTAGGGTCGGCGCCCACTTCCTCGAGCCACAGGCGTTCGATGCCGGCGGCGGTCGGTTCCTGTGCGCACTTCACGTTGCCGGCTCCGGCGCTTCGGAGCGCCGCGGCTGTGGCGGCTCCGACCGCCCAGCAGCTTCCCGGCCAGTCCAGGCCGGACGCTGCGAAGGCGGAAACCGCCGATGGAGCGGTGAAGAGTACGCGGGCGTGGGCCGCTTGCCAACCTTGCGGCCAGTCGAGTGCGTCATTCGGATGCACGGTGTAGGCCGCCCAGGCAGTGACCTGGCGGCCGGCCGCCTGGAGCGCCTCGACGAGCGACGCTCCGCCGCGGGCGGAATGCGGCACGAACAGCGGGCAATGCGGGTCGAGCACCCGGGCCGCGTAGTCGGCAAGGTCCCGGCCGCCCGAAGCCCGGGCCGCCAGATTCGGCGGCACGCCGGCCGCCAGCAGCGCGCGGGCCGTGCCTTCGCCCAGCGCGCACCACGGCAGCCGGCCCCAGACCGGCTCTCGCGCGGCGCGCTCCGCCACGACGCGTGCGGCGTTCGGGGAGGAGACGAGCAGCCAGGGCCACTGCCGACGCGGCCCGTCCAGGTCGATACGGTCGGCCGGCCAGGGGGTATCGAAGACCTCGACGGTGGTCGCCGGCAGAGCCGCGACCCGGATGGCCGGCTCGAGCCGCCTGGTCAGCCGGCGGACCGCAGTAGGGGAGGAGGTGACAATGAGATCCGGCAGCTCCACATTGGGCGCGGTGGCCCTTCGGCAGCTGGGTGTAGGGCCTTTCTGTCCGCTGGGTGCGCGGGTCTTCTGACCCGCCGCCGCCGCAGGCGGCTTCGAAACCGCGCCGGCCGTCAGGCCGGCACCGAACTCCGCCAGACCCCGCTCGATCCGCGCGGCCAATACGCCAAGATCGACGCCGTTGCCGTCGCCGTCCGCCGTCGAGCCGGCCGCACGAACGGCAGCCGGCGCCTCCCCGACCGCGGCCGCCTCCCGCCACTCATCGGGTGCGATCAGGGCATGGACCTCACGCAGTACGACCTCTTCCGCCTCCCCGTCGCCGGCGTCCGCCCAAGCCCCGAAAGGTCGCAGACAGCCACCCCCCAACCGGCCGAGCAGGGCACGCTCGGCGAAGGCCGCCGCCCGGCTCGGAGAGTGGTCGAGCGCCGCCATCGCTGCATGTCCATCCAGCCGCCCGCCGCGCAGGATCTGCACCGCGAGGGCGCCCTGGCCGGGAGCGCATGGCCAGGAGCGAAGGTCCAGCCGGAAACCGCGGATGGCGCCGGCTGGAGCTTCCAGCTCGCCGTTTCGCGCCAGACGCAGGACGCCCGCTTCCGCCGCCAGCAGGGCGTCGATCGCGCCGCCCTGGAGCCACTCGAGCCGGCGTCCCACCGAGCCGCGGACGGCGCAGCAGACGAGGTCCGGCCGCAGAGCCAGCGCCCCGGCCTGCCGGCGTGGCGACGAGGTGCCCAGGCGCGCGCCGACCGAGAGCGGCGCGAACGCTTCGCCAGCGGGTCTGGCGCGTGCCTCCAGGGCGTCGTCGCCGTGATCGAGCAGCTCCTCGAGCGTCTGAGCTCCTTCGCTCGTCTCGTTCGCTTCGTCGCCCGGCGCGAACAGCAGCAGATCGAACGGTCGCTCCCGCTCCGGCACCGCCGCGATCACCAGGTCGGGCTCGTCCTCGACCGGCAGGTCCTTCAGCGAGTGGACGACGAGGTCTACGGAGCCATCGCGCAGGGCCGCGGCCAGCTCGCCGGTGAACACGCCCTTGGCCTGGGCGAAGCTCCCCCCGAGGCTGCGGTCACCCTGAGAAGACATGGCTCGGACCAGCGTGTCCACGCCCAGTTCGCCGAGCCGCCGGGCGACCAGGTCGGCCTGAATTCGCGCCAGTGGCGTCGCCCTGGTGCCGATGACGATCGGGGCCATGGGACGGGGATTCTACGAAGCCACCGGCCGGTGCGCCGGCCCGGAACCCTGGAATAGAGTCGAGGTTTGATGCTTGGAACCGACTGGGAGGACTCGCCGTGTCGCTGATTTCGCCTCAAACCCGACTACGCCTCTTCTACGTGTTCCTGGCCGCTGCGGCGGCCGTCCTGCTTGCCGGCTGTGCCGGCGAAGCGCGGCCGTCGGCGGCCGAGTTCACGGCGGCGGCGGAGGAGACGCTCATGGAGCACTACTACGACGGCAGCCGCGCGGCCTGGGTGCAGTCGACGTACATCAACGAGGACACGACCGCCCTGGCGGCGCGTGCCGGGGCGGAGGCGCTGACCCGCGCGATCGACTTCGCGCAGGAGGCGGCGACCTACGAGGCGACGTCGGAGGCGGACGAGGTGGCGCGCAAGCTCGGCCTGCTCCGCGGCGGACTGACCGTGGCCGCGCCGGCCGACGAGGCGAAGATCGAGGAACTGAGCCAGATCACGACCAGGATGGAAGCGGCCTACGGCACCGGCAGCCACTGTCCGAGCGGGCCGGATTCCTGCCGTTCGCTCGACGATCTGGAGGACGTGATCGACAACAGCCGGGACGCCGCTGCCCTGCTCGACGCCTGGGAGGGCTGGCGGACGATCTCGCCGCCGATACGGGCGGACTACGAGCGCTTCGTCGAACTCTCGAACGAGGGCGCCCGTGGCCTCGGCTACGACGACACCGGCGCGATGTGGCGGTCGGGCTACGACATGCCGCCGGACGACTTCGCGGCGGAGACGGACCGTCTCTGGGAGCAGGTGAAGCCGCTCTACGACGACCTGCACTGCCACGTCCGTGCCGAACTCGCGGAGCAGTACGGTCCGGACGTCGTGGATCCCGAGGGCGCCATCCCGGCGCACGTCCTGGGCAACATGTGGGCGCAGTCGTGGTCCAACGTGTTCGACCTGGTCGCGCCGGAGGCCGCCGCTCCCGGTTTCGACCTGACGGAGATTCTCCGCGAGCGCCAGACGTCGGAGCGGGAGATGGTGGAGATCGCCGAGGGCTTCTTCACCTCGCTCGGGATGGAGGAGCTCCCCGACACGTTCTGGCGGCGCTCCCAGTTCCTCCGGCCGCGAGACCGCGATGTCGTCTGTCACGCGAGCGCCTGGCACCTCGACCTGGACGAGGACGTCCGGATCAAGATGTGCATCCAGATCAACGCCGAGGACTTCTCGACGATCCACCACGAACTCGGCCACACCTACTACCAGCTCGGCTACCGGGAGCTGCCGCCCCTGTTCAGGGACAGCGCGAACGACGGGTTCCACGAGGCGCTGGGCGACACGATCTCCCTGTCCGTCACGCCGGGCTACCTCGTCGACATCGGTCTGCTCGACGAGGAGCCGCCGGCCGAGGCCGACCTCTCGCTCCTCATGCGGATGGCGCTGGACAAGGTCGCTTTCCTGCCCTTCGGCCTGCTCGTCGACCGCTGGCGCTGGGGCGTGTTCTCCGGCGAGACGCCGCCGGAGGAGTACAACGCGGCCTGGTGGCGCCTGCGCGAGCAGTACCAGGGAGTGACCGCTCCATCGACGCGAACGGAGGAGGACTTCGACCCCGGCGCCAAGTACCACGTGCCGGGCAACACGCCCTACACGCGCTACTTCCTGGCGCACATCCTCCAGTTCCAGTTCCACCGCGACCTGTGCGCGGCGATCGGCTACCAAGGCCCGCTCCACCGCTGCTCGATCTACGGCGAGGAAGAGGCGGGCCGCCGCCTGCGCGACATGATGGCGATGGGTCTGAGCCGGCCCTGGCCCGAGGCGCTCGAGGCCATGGGCGGCAGCCGGGAGATGGACGCCACGGCGATCCTCGACTACTTCGCCCCGCTCGCCGACTGGCTCGAGGAGCAGAACGCCGGCCGGTCCTGCGGCTGGAGCTGACGGCTTGCTGATCGCCACCTGGAACATCAACGGCCTGGGAGCGCGCTTCGACTTCCTGGTCCACTGGCTCAAGGCGCGGCGGCCCGATGTCGTCGGCCTCCAGGAACTCAAGGCGACCGCCGACAACGTCCCGATCCCGGCGCTCGAGGAACTCGGCTACCACGCCGCCGTGTGCGGCCAGAAGGCGTGGAACGGCGTCGCCGTGCTTTCCCGCCACGCCATCGAGGAGGTGCAGTCCGGCCTGCCGGGCGAAGAGGAGGCCGGCGCGCGCCTGCTACGGGTGAAGACTGCGGGCCTCGACTTCACGACCGTCTACTGCCCGAACGGCAAGGACATCGATCACCTGGACTATCCGCGCAAGCTGGCGTGGTTCGATTCGCTCCGGGACTACCTGGGCGGTTCACTCGGCGCGGACGAGTCCGCGGTTCTCTGCGGCGACTTCAACATCGCGCCGACGCGCCTCGACACTCACGACGAGGATCGTCTGGCCGGCGGAATCCACCACACCGAGGCGGAGCGCGAGCGGTTTCGCGCGCTGCTGGACCTCGGCTTCGTCGATCTGTTCCGGGAACTTCATCCGGAGACGGTCAAGTTCTCCTGGTGGGATTACCGGTTCGGCGCCTTTCACCGCAACCTGGGCCTGCGGATCGACTTCCTGCTGGCGACAGAAACCGTACGGGAGCGTGTCCAAGAGGTCGAGACCGACCGCGACTACAGGAAGAAGAAGGAGGGGCTCATCGCCTCCGACCACGCGCCGGTGATGGCGAGGCTGGGTGCGTAGCGGTCAGGCCGCTTCGACGACTTCCCCGACAGCCTGCGCGCGCTCGATCCGCGTGCTCTCGTCGCTCGCCACCGAGCGGCCGGCCAGCCAGAAGAAGATCACGCCGAGGACGTATGCGCCCAGGCTGGCGAGCATCGCCAGTTGCAGCGAGCGGCCGGAGTCAACGCCGCCGGCCTCCAGGGTCGTGCTCAGCCAGCCCATGAGGAAGGGGCCCAGGGCGAGACCCACGAAGGTCATCATGAGGATGTAGAACGCCGATGCGGTTCCGCGCATCCTGGGCAGCACGAGGTCGTTGGCCATGGCGACGGCCGAACCGATCCAGGCCGATCCGAAGACCGTGAAGAAGAAGTTCATCACGTAGGCGGTCGTGACGCTCTCGGTCAGCACGAAGAAGGCGCCCAGGGGGATCGAGCCGACGGCGATGATGATGCCGCAGAGCGGCCGGGCGTTCGGCCTCTTCCGCTTCACGCGGTCGGAGAACCAGCCGCCTCCGGCAACGCCGAGCCAGCCGGCGACGGCGGCCGTGAGGCCGAGAATCAGACCGGCTTCGCCCGCGCTCTGATCGTGAACCCGCCGGAAGAACGTCGGCGCCCAGAAGCCGAGGCCGTAACCGACGAACGCCATCCAGCCGAAGCCGAACATGCCGTAGATCATCGCGCGGGACCGGTAGACCAGTTCGAACGTGGGCCGGTCCCTCAGCTTCAGCCCCTGCACCCAGGAGAGGAAGGCGTAGGCGCCGATCCCGAGCGCGATCCACTGCACCGGGTTGCCGAAGACCTGGATCAGGCCGAAAGCGACCACGGCGCATCCGACCGCGATCAGGAGGTTTCTGCTGATCGCGCGAAAGCCGCCGTTCGCGAAGAGCGAGAACACGGTGAGCGGCGGCAGAATGGCGGCCGTCTCCTTGCCCAGTTCCTTGAACGGCGCGGGATGCGGGGGAGTGACGAGGCCCTCGCTCTGGCCCCGCACGGGCTCCTTCAGAGTCCATACCCAGATCGCCATCAGCAAGCCGGGGAGGCCCACGGCGAAGAAGGCGACCTGCCAGCCGACCAGCCCGAAGGGCGCCCCGCCGTCCGCGTACGCGTTGTTCCAGCGGTCGACGATCTGACCGCCGATCAGGATGCCGAGACCGGCGCCGATGTAGACGCCACTCGAGTACATCGCGGTCACGGTGGCTCGCAGCCGCGGCGGGTAGTAGTCCCCGAGCATGGAGAACGCCGCCGGGCCGGCGCTCGATTCACCGATGCCGACGCCGACCCGGTAGGCGGCGAGGGAAGCGAAGCCGCGGGCGGTTCCCGACAGAGCGGTCATCAGGCTCCACGCGGCCAGGCCGACCGAGATCAGGCTCTTGCGGGTCCACATGTCGGCCAGGCGGCCGATCGGAATCCCGAAGATCGCGTAGAAGACGGCGAACGCGGTGCCGTAGAGGAAGCCGAGTTGCGCGTCGCTGACGCCGAGGTCATTGCGGATGTCCTCGGCGAGGATCGAGAGGATCTGCCGGTCGATGAAGTTGAAGACGTAGACCAGGACGAGGACGCCCAGGACGTAGTTGGAGTACCGCCGGCTGGGAGCCTGCGGGGCTGGGGTCTGGCTGCCCTGGTCTGTTGACGTCATTCGGCTCCCGTGGTCATTCGGCTCCGTCCGCTCCCGGTTCCGCCATGGCGCCGGGGACCGTGCCCTTCGCCAATTCCTGGTCGATCATCAGCATACCGACGCCGTCGCCGCCTACCAGGCGCAGCCGGCCGAGCAGCGTGCGGGCGACGTTCTCCTCCTCGACCTGCTCGTTGATGAACCACTGGAGCATGATCGAGGCGGCGCGGTCGTGGACCTTCTCGGAGAGGTCGTAGAGCTCCTCGATCGCCTCGGTGACCCGCTGCTCGCTCTCGAGAATGGCGGAGACGGCGGCCTCCGGCGACTCCCAGTCGGTCGGCTGGGCCGGAATCTCGGGAATCTGCACCAGGAGGTCGCGGTCGGCCAGGTGATCGATGATGCGGTGGGCGTGGCCGAGTTCGTCGGCGGACTGGCCGCGCAGCCAGGCGCCGAAGCCGGGCAGGTCGATGCGCTCGAGCCAGAGCGCCATGGACAGGTAGCGATGCGCGGCCTCGAACTCGAGGCCGAGGTGGGCGTTCAAACGGTCGTGGAGGGTCTGGTCCATCGTGTCCTCGTGTCGGGCGATTGGGTGGCGATTGGAAGCGAACGCCGCCAGCATAACGCCGTCGGATGGAGAGCCGGTGAAGCGGACCCGTTCGTTCGTGCCCTTCTACGGCAGCAGTTCTTCGACGCCGGCGCGCTCTTCGAACAGCTCGTCCAGCGTCGCCTGCATGCGGCCTCGACTGAACTCGTCGACGTCGAGGCTCTGGACGATCGAGTAGTCGCCGCCGCTGGTGGTCACCGGGAAGGAGTAGACGACGCCTTCGCGCGTGCCGTAGCTACCGTCGGCGGGAATCGCCATGCTGACCCAGTCGCCGTCGACCGTGCCCTGCACCCAGGTGCGGATGTGGTCGATCGCCGCGGCGGCCGCGGAGGCCGCGGAGGAGGCGCCACGGGCCTTGATGATCGCCGCGCCGCGCTGCTGGACCGTTGGAATGAACTCCTCGCGGGTCCAGGCCTCATCGACGAGCTCCGGCGCCGGCCGCCCGTCGACTAGGGCGTGGTTGAGGTCCGGGTACTGCGTCGCCGAGTGATTGCCCCAGATCGTCATGCGGCGCACGCGGGTCGTGTGAGCGCCCGTCTTCTCCGCGAGCTGGCTGATCGCCCGGTTGTGATCAAGCCGGGTCATCGCCGTGAACTGACGTCGGTCCAGGCCAGGCGCGTTGCTGGCCGCGATCAGGGCGTTCGTGTTGGCCGGATTACCGACGACGACGACCCGCACGTCGCGGCTCGCGTGTGCGTCGAGCGCCTTGCCCTGAACGGAGAAGATGGCGGCGTTCGCCTGCAGCAGGTCCTTGCGCTCCATGCCCGGCCCGCGCGGCCGCGCACCGACCAGCATGGCGATGTCGGCTCCGTCGAAGGCCTCGTCGGCGTCCGAACTCGTCACGATGTCGTGCAGCAGCGGATAAGCCGAGTCGCGAAGCTCCATCACCACGCCCGCGAGCGCGTCCATCGCCGGTGGAATCTCCAGCAACTGGAGGCTCACGGGCTGGTTCGGGCCCAGCATTTCGCCGGCGGCGATGCGGAAGATCAGGGAATAGCCGATCTGACCGGCGGCTCCGGTGACGGCGACTCGAACGGGTGTTGTCATGGCGTGATTTCCTCCTCGATCCGGCGCGGGATCGTAGCACCGCCGACGAGCGGTATGGCGGATGACGAGCGGCCGGTAGGCGGCGTCGCTGGCGGCCGCATGCCCAATAGACTGGCGCGCATGGCGGAGCGCGTTCTGGTCACCGGCGGAGCCGGCTTCATCGGCAGTCACACCTGCGTCGAGCTGCTCGCTTCCGGTTGGGACGTGACCGTCATCGACGATCTCTCGAACAGTTCGCCAGAGGCGCTGCGCCGGGTCCAGGAACTGGCGGGGCGGGACGTGCGTTTCGTCGAAGGGGACGTGCTCGACGAGGCTGCGCTCGAGCGCGCGTTCGGCGACGGCGGCTGTGCGGCGGTCATCCACTTCGCCGCGAAGAAGGCGGTGGGCGAGTCCTGCGCCGACCCGCTTGGCTACTACCGTACGAACGTGGCGGGCACCATCAGCCTCCTGAGGGCGATGCGCCGGCACGACGTGCGCCGGCTGGTCTTCTCGTCGTCCGCGACGGTCTACGGCGATCCGGGGCCGGGCGCCTGCCCGCTGGCCGAGAGCGCGCCGCTCAGGCCCTCCAATCCCTACGGCCAGACGAAGCTCTGCGTCGAGCGCATGCTGCGCGATGTGGCCGCGTCGGAGGAGGGCTGGCAGGTCCTCTCGTTGCGCTACTTCAACCCCGCCGGAGCCCACCCGAGCGGCCGGATTGGCGAGGACCCGCGGGGCCTCCCAGAGAACCTGCTGCCGAGCGCGATGCAGGCCGCGGTAGGAACGTTGCCCGAGCTTCGTGTGTTCGGGACGGACTATCCGACCCGGGACGGCACGGCGATCCGGGACTATCTCCACGTTGTCGACGTGGCGACCGGGCACCTGCGGGCCCTGGACCACCTGCCTGCGGTCAACGGCTGCTTCGAGTACAACCTGGGCACGGGCCGCGGGGTCACGGTCTTCGAGGTGCTCGAGGCCGTGAAACGGGCGAGCGGCCGTGAGATACCGGCCGTGCTCGAAGGGAGGCGGCAAGGCGACGCGACGGAGGTGTGGGCGGATCCGTCGCTCGCGGGCCGCGACCTTGACTGGACGGCGGAGCGCGGCCTGGACGACATCTGCGCCGACGCCTGGCGCTGGCAGAACGCGAACCCCGAGGGGTACGGAAGTTGAGCGGAGACGGCAGACCGGCCGCCGGGGATGCGCCGCTCGAGGTGTTCGTCTACTACGACTTCGCCTCCAGCCTGAGCTACGTGGCGCACCGGGTCCTGGCCCGGATCGACGAGGCGCTCGCGGCGGAGCGCGTCGGCCTGCGGTGGAAGGCGATCGACCTGACCGGCGTGGGGAACTTCCAGCGCGGCCGGCTTCTCGACCCGGCACGGCGGCAGAGCCTGCTGAGGGTGGCTGCGGCGCTGGACGTGAACTTCGACCCACCCGCGCGTTGGCCCGACTCGCGCCTGGCCGGCGAAGTGGCGGTGGTCCTGGACGAGCGAATCGACCACGGACTGGACGCGGCGGTCGAACGGGAATGGCGGGAGGCGGTGTTCGCGGCCTGTTACGAGCGCGATGCCGACGTCGAGGATGTGCTGCGGGACTTCGAGCGCCGCGTTCCCTTCCCGCTCGGGTCGGCCGACGATCTCGCCGCGGGCCGCCGACTGGCCGAAGTCACGCGGAGCGCGGTGGCAGCCGGCGTCGAGGGCGTGCCGACCCTGATGTTCGACGTCTTTCCGCTGTGCGGCATCCACGACGAGGAGACGATGCTGGGGATGATCCGGCGCTACGCGCGGCGTCGCCGTCGGTTGGAGGCGGATGCCGCTGCAGGAGTCAATTGATGCGTCTCCTCGGTTTGGCCGCGGCCGTGGCTGCGATCCTCGGTTGCGCGGTGGGGGAAGGCGCTTCGGAACCGCCGGCCGCGCCGTCGACGGACATCGCGGCCGGGGGAGGTGTGCGGTTCGTAGACGTGACCGCCGAGACCGACCTCGACTTCGTTCACGCGACGGACTCCGCCGGGACCTTTCCGATGCCGGCGATCATGGGCGGCGGCGTCGCGGCGTTCGATGCGGACGGCGACGGTCTGCTCGACCTCTACTTCCCGAACGCGGGCAGCGACGTTGCCGGCGAGGCGGGGCGCAACCGCTTCTACCTGCAGCAGCCGCGCGGCCGTTTCGTCGACGCGACGGCGGGGTCGGGTCTGGACAATCCTGGCTACGGCATGGGCGCGGCGGTGGGAGACATCGACAACGACGGCGACCTCGACCTGTACGTGACGAACTTCGGCGCCGACGTGCTCTACCGGAACGAAGGCGGCGGCCGCTTCGTCGACGTGACGGAGGACTTCGGTGTTGCGACGCCCGGCTGGTCGACCTCGGCCGTGCTCTTCGACGCCGATCTTGACGGCTGGCTCGACCTCTACGTCACCCGCTACGTTCAGTGGCACGAGGCGCGCGAGTGCCAGGTGCAGGGCGGGCGGGTCGACTACTGCGGCCCGCAGCAGTTCGAGGGCGAGGCGGACGTCTTCTACTGGAACGAGGGCGGCCGGCGCTTCGTCGACCGCAGCCGGGACGCCGGCGTTTCGCTGATCGAGGATGCCGGCCTGGGCGTCGTTGCCGCCGACCTCGACGAGGACGGACTGCCCGACGTCTACGTCGCCAACGACGCCGACCCGAACCAGCTCTGGATCAACCGTGGCGGCGGGGTGTTCGAGGACGACGCGGTGCTGCTCGGCGCGGCCTACAATCGGTTCGGCGTGGGCGAGGCTGGAATGGGCATAGCACTGGGTGACATCGACGGCGACCGGGACGTGGACCTGTTCCTGAGTCACCTGATCGAGGAGACGAACACGCTGTACGTGAACCTGGGTGGGCCGCCGAGGGCGACGGCCGGCTTCGAGGACCGGGCAGCCGAAGCCGGCCTGGCGGCGCCCAGCACGCCGTACACGGGTTTCGGAACCGCCTTCTTCGACGCCGACAACGACGGCGACCTCGACCTCGCCGTGGTCAACGGCGCGGTCAAGCAGCGCCCGGAGACGCTCTCGGAGCGTGACGACTGGTTCTGGCGCGGCTACGCCGAGCCCAACCTGCTGATGCTCGGCGACGGTGCCGGCGTCTTCGCCGATTCCAGCGCCGCTTCGGCCGACTTCGGGACGGCGCTCGACGTAAGCCGCGGCCTGGTTCCCTTCGACCTGGAGGGCGACGGCGATCTGGACCTGCTGGTCAGCAACCTGGAGGGGCCGGCGCGTGTCTATCGCAACGAGACGATCGCGGAAACCGCGACCGGCGCGTCTGGCTGGGTGCGGCTGCGTGTCGTCGACCCGGACCTCCGCCGCACGGTGTTCGGCGCCTCGGTCGTCGCCTGGATCGACGGCCGGCCGGTTCGCCGCCTCGTGCTGCCGCTCGGCGGCTACCTGACCGGCGGCGAGGCGCCGCTCCACATCGGCCTTGGGGACGCCACCAACGTCGAGCGCTTCGAGGTGACCTGGCCCGGCGGCGAAGTCGAGACCTTCGACGGCACTGCGAGCGGCCACGAAGTGACGCTTCTCCGCGGGGAAGGTCGATGAGAGCGTTCAGTAGAGCGGAGCCGGCCGTTGGCCGGCGCGTTTCTCCCGCCGCCTACGGCGGCAGCCGGCGAGGGCGCCGGCGCACCCAGTGGTCGGGCGGCCGCTGCGGTGTCGTCATTGCAGTCCTTGTACTTGTGTCCGCCGTCACCCAGGCCGCCGAGCTCCCGTCCCCCGACCTCACCGCCGTCGAACCTCGCGTCCGCGCCGCCATTGAGAAGGAACTCGCCACCGCAGCCCGCGAACCCGACTCGCCGACCGCCTGGGGCCGCCTCGCCATGACCCTCCACGCCCACCAGTTCGACGAGGGGGCCGCGGCCGCGTACGCCGAGGCTTCGCGCCTGGCGCCCGGCGACTTCCGCTGGGTCTATCTGCGAGCGAACGTGGAAGAGGCCCGCGATCCGGCCGCGGCGGCGGCGCTCTACCGCCAGGCCGTCGAACTCGACCCCAACTACGCGCCGGCCCGCATCCGGCTCGCTTCGTCTCTCGAGAAGGTCGGCCTCGCCGCCGACGCGGACGAGCACTACCGGGAAGCCGCGCGTCTCGAACCCGACAACGCGGTCGCGCACCTCGGCCTCGGCCGGCTCGCCCTCGCGAGCGGCGAAGTCGATCAGGGCATCCGTGATCTCGAACGCGCCTACGAGTTGAGTCCCGATACCCAGGCCGTCGTCGCCATGTTGTCGCGCGCCCGGCACCGTGCCGGCGATCGCGCCGGGGCGAGGCGCCTTGCCCAGGCGGCGCGGGACCTGCCGCCGCTGCTCCACCAGCGCGACCCGCGCCGCGCGCAGGTCGACTTGCTGGCCGTGGACTCGGAGAGCTTTCTGCGCCGGAGCAAGACCTACCGGGAGACGGGGCAGTTGCAGGCTTCCCTCGGGGAGCTCCGGCGGCTGATCGAACTGGAACCCGCCAACGCGCAGGCGCACTTCGCCGCGGCCGGCGTTCACGACCGGATGAACCGGCCGAGAGAGGCGGCCGCTTCGGCCCGTCGTGCCCTCGAACTCGACCCCGATCTGGCGGGTGGCCGGGCGGTCCTGGCTGGCGCCTTGTTCAAGCTCGGAGAGTTCGGGGAGGCGGCCGCCGAGGCCGAGCGGGTCCTTGCCGAAGATCCGGACGACGTCCACATGCTGCTCGTCACGACCATGCTGGCGATGCGAGAGAACGACGTGGCCCGGGCTCTCGAGCGGCTAGACCGCGCGGCCGCGGCCGGCGTCCCGGACAACCTGATGCGGGATCTGATGGTTCAGCTCCAGCTCGAGCTGGCCGACGCTCTGGGAGGTGCGGGCTTCTACGACGACGCGGCGCGCCGGATCGAGCAGGTGATCGAAGCGCTGGAGCAGGGCGGGGCCAGCGACAGCGAGTTACGGCTCCACCAGCGCCGGCTCGAGCAGTACCGGGAAAGGGCACGCGGATGAGCGACTCGGGACACGGGACCGACGCCCCGGTACGAGTACGGGTCGCGCCGTCGCCGACCGGCGATCCCCACGTCGGCACCGCCTACCAGGCGCTGGTCAACCTGGCCTTCGCGCGCAGCCGCGGCGGCGTCTTCGTGCTGCGGATCGAGGACACGGACCGCGCCCGGTCGAGCCGCGCCTCAGAGGCCGCGATCCTCGACGCCCTGCGTTGGCTGGGTCTGGACTGGGACGAGGGACCGTACCGCCAGAGCGAGCGATTGGACCTCTACCGATCGGAAGTCGACCGCCTGCTCGCCGCGGGTAGCGCCTACCGTTGCTTCTGTACCCGGGAGCGGCTCGACGAGATGCGTCGGGAGAACCGCGCCGAGCAGCGCTTCCCGGGCTATGACCGCCGCTGCCGCAGTCTGTCGTCTGCCGAGTCCGAGCGCAGGGCGGCGGCGGGAGAGCCTCACACGATTCGCCTGGCGATGCCGACCGAGGGCGAATGCGTCATGCAGGACCTCCTGCGCGGCGAGATCCGGCGCGAGTGGGAGCTGATCGACGACCAGGTCATCCTCAAGGCCGACGGCTATCCCACCTACCACCTGGCCTGTACCGTCGACGACCACGAGATGGGGATCAGCCACGTGATCCGCGGCGAGGAGTGGATCAACTCCCTGCCGAAGCACCTGCGGCTCTACGAGGCGCTGGGCTGGGAGCCGCCCGTGTTCTGCCACCTGCCGCTGCTGCGCAACAACGACGCGAACCGCTCCAAGCTCTCGAAGCGCCGCAATCCGACCTCGATCACCTGGTTCCGGGATGCCGGCTTCCTGCCCGAGGCCCTGCTCAACTTCCTGGGGCTCATGGTGTCCAGCCGGTCGGAGGGCGAAGAGAAGTTCAGCTTCGAGGAGCTCGCCAACGGCTTTCGATTCGAGGACATCTCGCTCGGAGGTCCCGTCTTCGACCTCGACAAGCTGCGCTGGCTCAACGCCCGCTACCTGCGAGAGGACTACGACGCGGATGGCCTGGTAGCGCTCGTCCGCGACTGGTCGATGGGGTCGGAGCGGCTCGCCGCCATCGCCGCTCTAGCCCAACCGCGCCTCGAGACCCTGGGCGACTGGGGGCGGCTGACGAGCTTCCTGTTCGTCGATGCGCCCGACGTCGAGCGCGAAAAGCTGGCCGTCAAGGGTCTCGAAGAGGCCCAGGTCGCGGAAGCGCTTCAGTTCATGCTGTGGACGCTGGAACGCGAGCAGACCTTCACCGCCGAGGTCGTCCAGGGCCACTTCCGGCGCCTGTCCGAAGCGTTGGACGTCAGCCTGCGCAACCTGACCCGGCCCTTCTACGTCGCCATGTCCGGCGAGATCGCCTCGCTGCCGCTGTTCCAGTCGATGGAGATCCTCGGACCCGACCTGGTGCGAGCCCGCATCCGCCGCGCCATCGAGGCGCTGGGCGGCATCTCCGGCAAGCGGATGAAGAAGCTGCAGAAGCGCTTCGACGAGTTGGCCTGACGCAGCCCCGGTGTCGGTGCGCCGTGTCGGTGCGCCGGCCTGTCATCCGTGCGCCCGATGACGGGCGCCCGGACTGGTTCACGGGTGGCGCGGAACGCGCCACCCGGGTTCTGGCCGGCTGGGTGCGCGGGTCTTCTGACCCGCTGCCGCCGAAGGCGGCCAGGAGCACGCGCCGCGAAGCGGCGAGCCAGCGCCGCTCTTCGCTAACGCTTCGCCGACTTCTGCGCCCGCTCGATCTTCGCCCACGTATCCCGCAGCGTCACCGTCCGATTGAACACCGGCGCGTCGGGACGGCTGTCCGGGTCGACGCAGAAGTAGCCGAGCCGCTCGAACTGGACCCGGTCGCCCGGAGCGGCTTCGGCCAGACCCGGTTCCAGCCGGCAATCGTTCAGCACCTCGAGCGAGCCGGGGTTCAGGTGATCCTCGATCTCACCGGGGGCGCCGGCCGGGTTCGGGTGGTTGAACAGCCGGTCGTAGAGGCGGACCTCGGCCTTGATGGCGTGCGCCGCCGACACCCAGTGCAGCGTCGCCTTGACCTTGCGGCCGTCCGGCGCGTCGCCGCCGCGGGTGGCCGGATCGTAAGTGCAGCGGAGTTCGACGACGTTGCCTTCCTCGTCCTCGATCGCCTCGGTGCAGGTGATGAAGTAGGCGTAGCGGAGCCGCACTTCCCGGCCGGGCGCGAGCCGGAAGAACTTTCGCGGCGGGTCGCGCCGAAAGTCGTCCCGCTCGATGTAGAGCACCCTGGAGAACGGCACCTTACGGGTGCCGGCCGAGGCGTCCTCCGGGTTGTTGATCGCGTCGAGCTCCTCTTCGTGGTCCTCGGGGTAGTTCTCGATCACGACCTTGAGCGGCCGCAGCACGGCCATGGCCCGCGGGGCCGTCCGGTTCAGCTCGTTGCGGATCGCGAACTCGAGCTGGCTGAGGTCGACGACGGAGTCGTTCTTGGTCAGGCCGACTCGCGCGCAGAGGTCGCGGATGGCTTCGGGCGGGCAGCCGCGGCGGCGCAGCGCCGTCAGGGTGGGCATGCGGGGATCGTCCCAGCCGTCGACCAGACCCTCGTCGATCAGCCGCCTCAGCTTGCGCTTCGAGGTCAGGGTGTAGGTCAGGTTGAGGCGCGCGAACTCGATCTGCTGCGGCATGTGGATACCGTCGATGTGGTCGAGGAACCAGTCGTAGAGCGGCCGGTGATCCTCGAACTCGAGGGTGCACAGCGAGTGGGTCACGCCCTCGATCGCGTCGGACTGGCCGTGGGCCCAGTCGTACATCGGGTAGATACACCACTTCGAGCCCGTGCGGTGGTGGTCCGCGTGGAGGATCCGGTAGAGCACGGGGTCGCGCAGGTTCATGTTCGACGAGGACATGTCGATCTTCGCCCGCAGGGTGTGCGCTCCGTTCGGGAACTCGCCGTTCTTCATCCGTTCGAACAGATCGAGGTTCTCGTCCACGGAGCGGTCGCGGTAGGGGCTCTCGCGGCCCGGTTCGTTCCACCTCCCGCGATAGGCGCGGGCCTCCTCCGGACTCAGGCTGCAGACGTAGGCCTTGCCCTTGCGGATCAGTTCCAGCGCCCAGTCGTAGAGCTGGTCGAAGTAGTCCGAGGCGTAGAGCGCCTCGCCGCCCCAGTCGAAACCGAGCCAGCGCACGTCGCGCTCGATGGCCTCGACGTACTCCGTGTCTTCCGCGGTCGGGTTCGTGTCGTCGAAGCGCAGGTTGCAGTGACCGCCGTACTCCTCGGCGACGCCGAAGTCGAGGCAGATCGCCTTGGCGTGGCCGATGTGCAGGTAGCCGTTCGGCTCCGGCGGGAACCGGGTGACGACCTTGCCGCCGTGCTTGCCCGCGGCGACATCGGCGCGCACGCGCTCGCGGATGAAATCGAGGGGCCTGGAAGTGCTGGAATCGTCGGGCATGGCGGGCGGCCGGGCGCTTTGCTGCGAAGCAGCGAAGGTTATCGAATCGCCGGCCCCGGCTCTCCGTCGTCAGCCGTCGAAGCGGTATCCCAGCCCGTGCACCGTGACGATGAACTCGGGCCGGCCCGGGTTCGGCTCCACCTTCTGCCGCAACGACGACACGTGCACGTCGACGGTGCGGGTCGTCGGCGTCGCGTCGTAGCCCCAGACCTCGTCGAGCAGGCGGTCGCGGTCGTGGACCTGGCCGCGTTGCTCGATCAGGAACCTGAGCAGGCGGTACTCGAGCGCCGAGCAGGCGACCTCGGACTCGGCGCCGCCGTCGTCGATGCGCCACACCTGGGCGCTGTCGAAGTCGACGCGGATGTTGCCGAAGCGGTACGTGCCGGCGGCCGCCGTTGACGCCGTTGCTCCGGCTTGGCTGCGTCGGAGCAGCGCCTCGATTCGTGCCAGCAACTCCAACGTCTCGAAGGGCTTCGCGAGGTAATCGTCGGCGCCGAGCTTGAGACCGAGAACGCGGTCGATGAGTTCGTTGCGCGCGGTGAGCATGAGAATCGGCGTCGACGTGCCGCCCTGGCGCAGATCGCGACAGACGTCGAAACCGTTCTTGCCCGGCAGGTTGATGTCGAGCAGGACGAGGTCGAAGCTGCCGTCCGTGGCCAGCCGCTGCCCTGAAGGGCCGTCGCCCGCGACCTCGACTTCGTAGCCCTCGGCGGCCAGCCGGTCGCCGAGGGTGCGGGCAAGGCTGGGTTCGTCCTCGACCAGGAGCAAGCGCCGGACGCTCATTGGACGCGCGACGTTCGCCGATGC
The DNA here is from genome assembly GCA_965220845.1 of Candidatus Multivorans sp. Taxonomy (GTDB): domain Bacteria; phylum Acidobacteriota; class Thermoanaerobaculia; order Multivoradales; family Multivoraceae; genus Multivorans. The sequence continues at coordinate 605,323 of CBDCRA010000004.1, read as the reverse complement.
GGGCAGGATGCCCGCGTTCCCGGGGTTGGGCGGCATGAGGTCATTCGCTGTTCACCGGCAGCGAGACGTGGAACGTGGTGCGTTCGGGCTCGCTGTCCACGGTGATCGAGCCGCCGTGCTCCTCGATCGTGTTGCGCGCGAGGCTCAGACCGAGTCCAGAGCCGGGCTGAGTACCCTCGGTTGCGGTCCGGCCGCGGACGAAGGGGTCGAAGATCCGGCGTTGCTCGGCCTTCGGGATCCCGGGGCCGCGGTCGGTGACGGCGACGGTCACCCGCCGCCGGGCGGCGTCGTAGCTCGCGTCGACGCGCACCCGCACGGCGCCGTCGGCGTCCCGGCCGTACTTCGCCGCGTTGTGCAGGAGATTCATGAAGGCCGTGATCAGGGCGTCGCGGTCGCCCGGGATCGAGGGCAGATCGTCCAGCCCTTCGAGGTCCAGTTCGACACCGTGCTCCTCCAGGAACCAGGTCGATTCGGACACTGTCGTGCGCAGCAGTTCGCCGGGGTCGATCTCGGCAGTCGCGTTCCGGGCCGAAGCGCGGCCGATGCCCGCCCACTGGAGCGCCTGCGCGACCAGCCGGGACAATCGGCGCCCCTCGCGTTCGATCATCTCGCCGTAGCCGCGGACGTCGTCGGGCCTGTGGACGATTCCCGCGCGCAGGTTCTCGCCCGCCGAACGGATCGCCTGGAGCGGAGTGTTCAGTTCGTGGGACACCCCGGCCACGAAGTCGACCTGCTGGGCGGCGAGTGACTGCGCGCGTCGGGCGGAAACGAGGACCAGGCCGAAGCCCACCGCGATCAGGGTCAGGACTCCGGAACTGACGTAGAGGTTCCGTCGGCGGGCGGCGCTCGTGGCCGCTTCAAGCGATCCGCTGCGATGGGTGATCCGAACCTGCCAGGCTCCGGCGGACCGGTCCCGGTCGCGGCCGCCGTCGCGGCGTTCTCGTTCGCCGAGTGAGAAGCGACGCCGGTCGTCGCGGTCGTTCGGTCGGAAGCCCGGCCTGTCGCGGTCGCCCTGGCGTTCGCGGAACGGTCGCGTCCGCAGCACCCGGAACTGGATGTCCGCTGCCCCGGATGGGATGGTGGACGTGCGCCCTGGAGCGCCTGCCGGGTCGGGAAAGACCTGGCGCGGCGCGGGGCCGGACACGTCGGTCACCGAAACCCGATAGGGCGGCTCCTCGCCGGGAGATACGGCGCCGAAGTGCCGTTCGATCATCGCCGGGAGCATCTCCTGTTCGAGGACCGAGACGTCAATCCTGGCCACGATCAGACTGGTCGGTGGGCCGGGGCGGCCGCTCCGGATCCGGGTCGGTATCGGGATCACGAGCAGGTCCGTACGCTGCGTCGGCGTCAGACGACCGGGCGGCCGCAGCGCGCGCACCGCTTCCTCCAGGTCGGCGGGTGCCCCGCCGGGCTCCAGTCGGCCGCTGTCCTCGTCGAGCCGGAAGGCGTTGCGGGTTCCTTCCTGGCGGTCGGTCAGCACGAGCCAGGTTTCGTCGAGAATGTGCGGGAAGGCCGCGTTTCTCCGCCAGTCCCGGACGACTCGCGCCAACAGTTCTTTGAACTGTGCCGGCTGCCCTGCCGTTGGAGCCCGGCCCGGCTCGGTCAGGGTCGCGACACGCAGGAGAGCGGTGTAGAGCTGAGCCAGGGGCGTCTCGATGTCCCCGGCAAGCAGCCGGCTCGACTCCTCCAGGTTCGCGCGCATCCGCTCGTTGGCGGCGGCGCTGAGTTCGCCGGTCCAGCGGTACTGGAGGACGGCGAGGGTCACGAGCAGGACGGAGGCGACCGCGGCGACGATCAGCGTCCAGCGGTTGCTCGAACCGGTCTTCAGTCCGGGAATGCGCCGGACAGCCATGGGCGGCAGTGTAGCCGCAGGCAGCGCTAGGGAAACCGTGTTGGCGCAGGGCTTTACAAGCGTTACAAACATCTTGCAGCGGCTTGATGACTGGCCTCCTGCGGGTCCGTACGGTTCCTCGCGTTCGATTCCCGTCCCGCCAAAGGAGGAGCTGCCTGAAATGAAGACACCCCGGAACCGTTCGATCGTGTTCACGCGCACCTTGCTGCCTGGCCTGCTGCTCGTGGCCGCCGCTTCGTCCGCGAATTGCCAGGAGTGGGAGCGCCGCTCGGACGAGCGCTGGACGCGCGGCGACGCGCGCGAGGAAATCGGCCCGGAAGCGCTGGCGGCATTGCGACCGGTGCTCGAGCTCCAGGGCGACCCGGAGCGGGGCGAGGCCCTGTTCCGCGACCTCTGCGCGCGCTGCCACCTTGCCGGTGACGTCGGTGGCGGACCGGGTCCCGATCTCTCCGGCGTCGGCGGCTGGAGCCCGGAGAGACTCCTGCACGATCTTCTGAATCCGAACGCGGAGGTGGACGCCGACTATGCGAGCTACGTCGTCGAAACGGTCGAGGGCGAGGTGTTCTCCGGACTCCTGGCCGAGAGTCCAGGCGGCGACGTCATCCTGCTTGCTGCCGGAGGCACCGTCGTCAGAGTCCCTGGCAGGCGGATTCGAGAGGTGCGCAAGGACGACCTGTCCATGATGCCCGAAGGCCTGTTGGCGGGCCTCGAACCCGCGAACATGGCCGATCTGCTCGCGTTCCTGCGACCCCCCGGGCAGCGAGACCGCAGGTAGCGCGTGCGGCACGCCTTACAAGCGTTACAAACATCTTGCAGCGGCTTGATGACTGACCGGCGCGGCGACCCGTACTGTTTGTCCACGTTTGATTCCCTGCCACCCAAGGAGGTGCTTGAAATGAGAACAACCCTGAGACGTTCGATGTCGATCGCCCGCATTCTGCTTCCCGGTCTGCTGCTCGCAGCCGGGGCCATGGTCGCGGCGGCAGATGATGGCGATGATCGCGGCTCCAGGCGCGGTGCGCGCGGCGACTTCGCGGAGCGCGACGCCGAACGCATGGCCCGAGCGCTCCAGTTGACCGAATCCCAGCAGGAGGAGTGGCGGCGTCTGCGCGAGGAGCACGAAGCGAGCGTGCGATCTCTGATGCGCCAGATGCGCGACACGACGGAGCGCCTCGAGACCGAGGCGGACCTCGACAACCCCGACCCGACCATCGTCGGGCAGTTGGAACTCGACCGGCGGAGCATCGTGCGCCAGTTGAGGGAGTCGCGAATCCAGGTCGACGAGGACCTGGCGCGGCTGCTCGACCGCGACCAGACGATCCGCTGGGAAGCGCTGCGGGAGAACGGTCGCGGCGGTTTCCGGGGACCCTTCGGCCCGGGCGGCCGCGGTCCCCGTCCGCGCAACTAGGACCTAGGCATGTAGCGGCCGGGCCGGCACCCTTTGGGTTGTCCCCACTGGGTGCGCCGGCGTCCCCGCCGGCTGCCGCCGGAGGCGGCTGGAAGAGACGCGCCGCGCAGCGGCGACCGCTTGGCGGCGCTAGGATCGCGCCTCATTCATCTCAGGCGGCCGCACGGTCGCCGCAGGAGGCGCGTTTCATGGCAGACGTAGCGTTCATCGGACTTGGAGTCATGGGCTATCCCATGGCCGGTCACCTGGCGGCCGCCGGCCACCGGGTGACCGTCTACAACCGCACTGCGGCGAAGGCGGATCAGTGGGTCGAAAAACACAGCGGCAAGAGCTCGCCGACCCCGGCCGAGGCGGCGGCAGGCGCCGAGTTCGTGTTCTGCTGCGTCGGCAACGACGACGACGTGCGGGCGGTGACCCTGGCACCGGGCGGCGCCCTGGAAGGCATGGCCGAGGGCAGCGTCCTCGTCGATCACACAACGGCGTCGGCGCGGCTCGCCCGCGAACTCGCCGAGGCCTGCGCAGTCAAGGCCCTCGGCTTCGTCGACGCGCCGGTCTCGGGCGGCCAGGCCGGCGCCGAAAACGGGGCGCTGACCGTCATGTGCGGCGGCGAACCGGACGTCTTCGACCGGGTGAACGCGGTCATCGAGTGCTACAGCCGGGCGGTCACCCTGCTCGGCCCGGCCGGCAGCGGCCAGTTGACGAAGGCCGTCAACCAGCTCTGCATCGCCGGCATCGTCCAGGGCCTTTCCGAGGGCATTCACTTCGCCGAGAAGGCGGGCCTCGATCCCCTGGAGGTGATCGGCGCGATCTCGACCGGCGCCGCCGGATCCTGGCAGATGGACAACCGCGCCGAGACGATGGTCCAGGGCAAGTTCGACTACGGCTTCGCGGTCCAGTGGATGCGCAAGGACCTGGGGATCGCACTGGAGGAAGCGCGGCGAAACGGCGCCCACCTGCCAATGGCTGCGCTCGTCGACCAGTTCTACAGCGAGGTGACCGCGCTCGGCGGCCGGCGCTGGGACACGTCGAGCCTGGTGGTGCGGCTGCGGGCGATGAGTGAACGCGGCGGCTAGGTGCCTGCGACAGGTCTGGCGGCTCCAGGTTTCAGGCGCGGGGTCCCCTGGACACGTTCGGGTCTCCGGAGACGTAGAAACGCCAGAGCCGGTTCGGGGCTCGCGTGACACCGATGCGTCCGCTTCGGCCGGGCTGGTCGGGAGGAGGTGTGCCGTCGTCCACGATGACGATGGGCAGGCGACTTCCCGCGGCCGATGCCGTGACCAGGTCGACGCCGTCGTTGCGGCGGTCGAGGCCGAAGGCCTGGCACAGGCGGGCAGGGCCGGAGCAGAGCTCGACGGATCGAAACGGCTCGGTAGAGCGGCGTCTGCTGGCCGCCTTGCGGGCGCGGTGCATGATGTCCTGGCCGGCCAACGGTGCGACGGCACGCAGCAGGACCGCGGAACAGACGCCATCCTCGCCGCAGACGACATTCGCGCAGTGGTGCATGCCGTAGGTGAAGTAGACGTAGAGATGGCCAGGGGGCCCGAACATCGTCCGGGTGCGGCTCGTCATGCCACGATGGCCGTGGCTGGAAGGGTCGTTCGCTCCTTCGTACGCTTCGACTTCGACGATGCGGGCGGCGCGGCGGCCTCGGACGAGGACCTTGTTGAGGAGCGTCGGCGCGACGTCGACCGCGGTGCGGCTGTAGAACGACCGGGGGAGAGGCGAGAGGCGGAGGCTCGAACCGGAGTCGGTGCTCAGACCGGAACCTCGTCCAGGTCTCGCTCCGGACCCATGTAGGCCCGGATTTCGGCCGGCGTTTCCTGCTTCGTGTAGCCGGGCACCTTCACGCTGACGTAGACGACTTCGCCCGTGAAGATGGGCCGTCCTTCGTGAGTGCCGCGGTAGCCGAGGATCCAGGAGGTCCGCCCCCAATGCCGGATGGCAAGGTCGATGTCGAGCAGGTCGCCGTCGGTGACCGAACCGAGGAAGTCGATCGTCGTGCGGCGGAGCATCATGTCCCAACCCAGGCTGTTGCGGAGTTCCCGGATCGGCAGCAGCCAGGTTTCCATCGCGTCGTCCATGTACGCCATGTAGTGGGCGTTGAAGACGACGCCCTGCTTGTCGACCTCGCCGTAGCGGACGCGGATCGTGTGCCGGTAGGGCGTGGTCATCGGGTGCTGCTCAGAAGCCCGGTTCGAGGCCGACCGCCCAGGCCGCGAAGGCCCACTGGTCGGCGACGTCCTCGATCTGCATCCAGGTCGGCTTGCCGGCGCCGTGGCCGGCCCGGGTCTCGACGCGGATGAGGACCGGGTTGTCGCAGCCCTGCGCCCGCTGCATCTCCGCCGCGTACTTGAAGCTGTGCCAGGGCACGACCCGGTCGTCGTGGTCGGCGGTCGTGACCAGGGTCGGTGGGTAGCAGGCGCCGTCCTTCACGTTGTGCAGCGGCGAGTAGGCGTACTGGGCCCGGAACTCGTCCTCGTTCTCGGACAGGCCGTAGTCCGTCGACCAGTTGCGGGCGTTCGCGCTGGGCAGGTGGTAGCGCAGCATGTCGAGCACGCCGACCGCCGGCAGGGCCGCCGCGAACAGGTCGGGCCTCTGGTTCAGCGTGGCGCCGACCAGGAGACCGCCGTTGCTGCCGCCCTGGATCGCGATCCGTCCGGCGCTCGTGTAGCCCTCGGCGATCAGCCACTCCGCGGCGGCGATGAAGTCGTCGAAGACGTTCTGCTTGTTCTCCTTCGTACCGGCGAGGTGCCACTCGCGGCCGTACTCGCCGCCGCCGCGCAGGTTCGGGATCGCCAGCATGCCGCCCATCTCGAGCCAGGCGAGGCGGGACGAGGAGAAGCCGGGAGTCAGCGAGATGTTGAAGCCGCCGTAGCCGTAGAGCAGCGTCGGGTGGTCGCCGTTCTTCTCGATCCCCTTGCGGTGTGTGATGAACATCGGGATGCGCGTGCCGTCGCGGCTCTCGTAGAAGACCTGCTCCGTCTCGTAGCCCTCGAGGTCCGCGTCGATCGCGGGACGGCGGACCAGCGAACTCTCGCCGGTGCCCACGTCGTAGCGGTGGATCTGGGACGGCGTGCCGAAGCTGGAGTAGGAGTAGAACGTCTCCGTGTCCTCCCAGCGGCCACCGAAGCCGCCCGCGGTGCCGATGCCCGGCAGTTCGACTTCGCCGGCCGGGGTCGCGGGTTTGGCGCCCTTCGGTTCGGCCAGGCGGACGACGGTGCGCGCGTCGTGCAGGTAGTTGAGTACGAGCTTGCCGCCGATGGCGGAGGCGTAGGAGAGCGTGTCTTCGGCTTCCGGGACGACCTCGTGCAGGGTCGGGTTCCCGGCCGGCGAACCGTCGTTCAGGTCCACGGCGACGATCCGGTTGCGCGGCGCGTCCTTGTTCGTCTCGAACAGGAACACGGGGCCGACGTTCACGATGTAACCGTAGAGCGCGTCCCACTGGTCGAGCAGGGGGCGGATCGCCGAGTCCGGCTCGTCGATCTTCCGGAAGTGGACCGCGTTTTCCAGGTACCCCTCCTGCAGGTTGACCAGCAGGTACTCGCCGTCCTCGGAGACCGAGGCGTAGGGGTTGCGGCGCGGATGCTCGGGCTGGCGGAACACGAGCCGGTCCTCGCTCTGGTCCGTGCCCACCGCATGGAAGTACACCGAAACCGCCTTGGAGCCGTCGCCCCGGGTCGGATCGTCCTCGCGCGGGGGATAGCGGCTGTAGAAGAACCCCGAGTTGTCCGGCATCCAGGAGATCGAGGTGAACTTCGTGAAATCGATCAGGTCGTCCGTGTCCTCGCCGTTCTCCACGTCGTGGACCTTCCACTTCCGCCAGTCCGAGCCACCGTCCGACTGCGCGTAGGCGACGTAGCGGCCGTCCCGGCTGGGCGCCATCCCGGCGAGCGCCACCGTTCCGTCGTCGCTCCAACCGTTCGGATCGAGCAGGACGCGGCCGGGCGGCTCGTCGCCCTCCTGGTCCATCGACTCCGCGACGTAGACCACGCTCTGGTCCTGGAGGCCGTCGTTGTGGCTGTAGAAGTAGCGCTCGCCCCGCTTGCCCGGGGTGCTCCAGCGCTCATAGTCCCAGATCTCAAGCAGCCGCTTCTCGATCGCTTCGCGGCCCGGGAGCGCGGCGAGGAAGGGCTCGGCGACGGCGTTCTGCGTCGCCACCCAGGCCGCGGTCTCCTCGCCGTCGAGGTCTTCCAGCCAGCGGTACGGATCCGCGACCTGGACCCCGAAGTAGTCGTCGACCTGGTCGGCCTGACGGGTTTCCGGATACTCGACCGGGTCAGGGTCGAAGGTGTCGGTGGAACAGGCCAAGAGGGGAAGAACAAGAGCCGGCGCGAGCCGGCGAAGGGTGGGTTTCATGATGGGGTCGGATTATAGGGCTCCGGTGTCCGTACCGACGCGGAGGCTGCTCGGCGTCAGAAACCCGGCAGCTCGCGGCACCATTCGCTGACCGCCTCGGCGACCTCGAGGTCGACATCCTCCTGCGGGCGGCCTGACCGTTTCAGCACCTGCAGGCTGTGGTCGCCGCCGTCGAGGCAGTGCAGGGTGGCGCGCGGGCCGAGCCGCTCGCAGACGCCGGCGAGCAGTTCCGGGTCGGCGAGGCGGTCGCGGGTGCCGTTCAGGAACAGCATCGGCTTCTCGACCTGGCTCAGGTGGTCGGCGCGCTCGGTGCCGGGCTTGCCGGGAGGGTGCAGCGGAAAGGCGTGGAAAACGAATCCGCGGACATCGAGCGCTTCGCTGGCGTCGGCGTTGGAGGCCATGCGGCCTCCCATCGAGCGTCCGCCCGCAAGGAGCGGCAGGTCGGGCCGTATGACCCCGGCCTGGGCCACCGCCGCCCGGACGGATCGCTGCAGGATGAGGGGCGGGTCCGGACGCCGCCGGCCTTCTTCCGTGTAGGGAAACTGGAATCGGAGCGTGGCGATTCGAAGTCCGGCGACGCCGCAGGCGAAGGTCTCGATCGTTGCGTGACGCATGCCCGCGCCGGCGCCGTGGGCGAAGACGAGGAGGCAGCGCGCGCCGTCGGGTTCGAGCAGGATCGCGCTGACCCGGCGGTCGCCGGAAACGGTGAAGCCGGTCTCGGTCGTTTGGACCCTCACAGCCCGAACGTCTCCGCCGCGCGGTCGGCCAGGGTGTCGCCGATCGCCAGCGACGCCGTCGCGCCGGGCGACGGGGCGTTCAGCACGTGGAGCATCCGCGGGCTCGTCTCGATCGCGAAGTCGTCGACCAGGTTGCCCTTGCTGTCGAGGGCCTGGGCGCGGATGCCGGAGCCGCCGGGCATCAGGTCGGCGTCGCGGAGATCGGGGACGAAGCGCCGCAGGTCGCGGCCGAAGCGGGAGCGGCTGCCGGACCGCGCCATCTCGCTGATGCCGACCTTCCAGAAGCGGAGGGCCATCTTCCAGAAGCCCGGATAGCTCAGGCTGCTCCAGGTGTCGCGGGCGTCGAAGCTGCCGCGGTCGTAGCCCTCGCGCTTGAGCGCCAGGACGGCGTTCGGACCGGCTTCGACCGAGCCGTCGACGCGCCGGGTCAGGTGGACTCCGAGGAAAGGGAAACGGGGATCTGGGACCGGGTAGATCAGTCCCCGCAGCAGGTGGCGGCGCTCGGGCGCAATGTCGAAGTACTCGCCGCGGAAGGGGACGATCCGCACGTCCGGATCGAGGCCCGCCATGCGCGCCACACGATCCGACTGCAGGCCGGCGCAGTTGATCGCGTGGCCGGCTTCGAAGTCGCCCGCCGTGGTCTCGACGACGACGCCGTCGGATCGCGGGACGATGCCGGTCACGCGGGTACGCAGGTGCAGCGGCACGCCGCCTTCCTCGAGTTCGTCGGCGTAGGCGCGGGCCACCGCCTTGTAATCGACGATCCCGGTCTCGGGAACCCACAGTGCGTCGACTCCGACCGCGTGGGGCTCGAACTCCGGGATGCGCTCGGACGGCAGGCGCTCCAGGCCGGCGAGGCCGTTCGCCCGGCCGCGACGCTCCAGTTCGTCGAGACGGGGGATCTCCTCCGGGTCGGTCGCGATGACGAGCTTGCCGCAGATCTCGTAGGGAATCCCGTGCCGGTCGCAGTACTCGATCAGCCGTTTTCGGCCGGCGACGCAGTTGCGCGCCTTGAGCGAGCCGGGCTTGTAATACAGGCCCGAGTGGATGACGCCGCTGTTGTGGCCGGTCTGGTGGACGGCGGGCCGGGGTTCCGCCTCGACCACCCGCATGTCGAGCTCGCTGAAGCGGTGCGAGAGGCTGCGGGCCACAGCAAGGCCGATGATCCCGGCCCCGATGCAGACGACGTCGGCGCGTTCGGGCAAGGCGGGCTCAGGCGTCTTCGGCCGTGGCGCCTTCCGCGCCGTCGCCGTCGGCTGGACGCTCGGCGGGCGTTGGCGGCAACGCGCTCGGGTAGGTGCCGAGGATGCGGAGTTCCTTCGTCTTCTCCCCGATCGCCTCGAGCGCCTCGGTGACCGGCGCCGAGGCGGCGTGGCCGTCGATGTCCAGGTAGAACTGATAGCGCCAGGGCGTGGCGGGGATCGGCCTGGATTCGATCTTGGTCAGGTTGACGCCCCGCCGCGAAAAGCTGCGCAGCACTTCGCCGAGGTCGCCCGGCTGGTGACCGGTCACCAGCAGCAGAGACGTCTTGCAGGGCTGGTCGGGCGGGCACGGCGCCGCTTCGCTGGCGACCTCGACGAAGCGGGTGAAGTTGCCGGCCTGGTTCTGGATGCCGTGGGCGAGGATTTCCAGGCCGAAGACCCGCGCCGCCGGCTCGCTGGCGATGGCGCCGACCGTCCGGTCGTTCCCTTCGCGGACGCGGGCGGCCGCGCCGGCGGTGTCGAACTCGGGCTGCGGCCGCAGCCATTCGTGGTCGTAGAAGAACTGGTCGCACTGGCGAAGCGCCTGGGGGTGCGAGAGCACGAGCCGGAGATCCTCGATCTTCGTGCCGGGCAGGGCGAGCAGGCAATGCGCCACCTTGCTGATGACTTCCGCTGTGATCACCAGGCCCCCCTCGGCCAGCAGGTCGTAGGTCTCGTTGATGCTGCCCGCGGTGCTGTTCTCGATGGGCAGCAGGGCGATGTCGTGGCGGCCGTCGCGGACGCCCTCGGCAGCCCCCCGAAACAGTTCGTAGCCCTGGAGCACGACGCCTCCGGGCCGTCCGGCGTACTGCCGCTGGGCCGTCAGGTGGCTGAACGAGCCCTCGACGCCCTGGTAGGCGACTCGCAGCGGCGCCCGGTCGAGATCGCGGATGTAGCCCTGCTGCGCCGCGATCGACATCTCGATCAGCAGCCGGAAGATGCGCTCCGTCTGGTGGGGGTCGAGGTCGAGTTCGGCGGCGATCGTCCGTACGCGGGTCAGCAGTTGCTCCTCGCGCAACTGGTCGCGGAACGGAAAGGCCGACGCGATCTTGGCGCCTGCGACCTCGCGCGACAGTTCGACGCGGCGCCTGAACCCCTTCAGCAGCTCCTGGTCGACGTCCTCCAGCTCCTGGCGAATCGCCTCGAGATCGGGCAAGAGGTCATTCTCGGCAGCGGCCATGAGGAATCTCCGCGGCCGACCTTGGCCGCCGGCGGAGTATAAGGCTCAGCCGCGGTGCGGCCGGATGGCGACCTTCAGGGCGTGGCGGCCGATCATCAGGTCGAGCGCTTCCGTCAGCCGGTCGAGGGGCAGCTCACGCTCGACCAACGCGCCGTAGCGCTCCGGTGCGCCACACAAACGGTCGAGCGCCGCGCGGAACGACGAGGGCCGGTGGTGGTAGACGCCCAGGAGCGTCTGTTCCTGGTAGTGGATCCGCTCCGCGTCGATCACCAGGTCGGTCCCCGGGCGGCAGCCGCCGAACAGGGCGGCAACGCCGCCGGGAGCGAGCGACTTCACGGCGTGGTCCCAGCCGGCGGGCGTGCCGGTCGCATCGATCGCGAAGTCGAACGGGTCTTCGGCCGCTGGGTCGTCGCCGTCGCCGGCACGGCCGAGGTGCGTTTCGGCGGCGCCGAAACCGCGCGCGGCTTCGAGGCGGTGACTGTGCGGGTCGAGGGCGCGGACATGAGTACGCATGCTGTGGAACAGGTCGATCAGCATGAGTCCCAGCGGACCGCAGCCGATGACGAGGGTCCGCGCCTCGGTGGGCGGACCGCTCCAGGCGCCGAGGCATCGTTCGAGGCAGTGGACGGCGCAAGCCAGAGGTTCCGCCATGGCGGCGACGACGGGTTCGAGGCCGGCGGGCCGCGGGTGCACGCTGCGCTTCGCGACGGCTTCGGGGATCAGCAGGTAGTCGGCGAAAGCGCCGTTCAGGTAGACGAGGTTGCGGCAGAGGTTCTCGCGTTTGTGCCGGCACGGCTGGCACTTGCCGCAGGAGGCGCTGTTGGCGACGACGACGGCGTCTCCCTCGGCGTGAAGGGTCCCGGCCGCGGCCCGGACGACGGTTCCGGTGACCTCGTGGCCGAAGGGCGACGGCAGGGCCAGCATGGTCGGATGGCCGCCGCGGCGGTAGACCTTGACGTCGGTGCCGCACGTGGTCGCGGCGTCGACCCGGATCAGCAGTTCGCCGGGGCCTGGTTCGGGCATCGGCAGCCGCCTCAGCTCGACGCTCCCGGGGCCGGTGAGAAAGGCCTGGGTCTGGTGTTCCGGGATCATGCCTTCAGGGGTGCAGCAGGACCTTCAGCGCTGCCTGCCGCCGACACAGGTCGACGGCTTCGGCGGCGCGGTCGAGGGGCAAGCGGTGGGTTACCAGCGGCGTCGGATCGAGTGCGCCGTCAAGCATCATGCCGAGCACGCGTTTCTGTTCCGCGGGCGAGCCCGAGTAGGCGCCGATCACCCGGCGTTCGGACTTGAAGACCGCATTGATGTCGAAGGTGACGCGGGCGTCGTGCGCGGCGTGGGCGAAGAGGACGACGCGGCCGCCCGGTCTCGTGGCCTGAAGAGCCAGGTCGAAGGCTTCCTGACCGCCGGCCGTGTCGAAGACGGCGTCGGCGCCGGCACGGGGGTCCGTTGGGTCGAACAGGTCGGTGAGCTCGCCGGGCGTCACAACGGTGTCGGCGCCGAGCTGTCTGGCGGTGGCGCGTCGGCCGGGGTCCGGCTCGGCGACGAGGATCCGGGCCCCGGGGAACGAGACGCGCAGCACCAGCAGGTGGAGCAGGCCCATTGAGCCGGTGCCGATGACGACGATCGCAGGTGTCTCCGGGACCAGGCCGGCGCGGTCGATGCCCCGCAGCACGCAGGCGGCCGGTTCGACGAACGCGGCCGCCTCGTCGGCGAGCCCGTCGTCGAGCTTTCGGACCGTGCGTTCGACCGCCCGGGCCTTCAGTCGCAGGCGCTCGCTGAAGCCACCCGGGTCCAGCAGGTTCTCCGCGAATCGGGAGCACATCGTCTCGGCGCCGGAACGGCACAGGCGGCACTCGCCGCACGGAGCGTGGTGGGGGGCGACGACCCGATCGCCTGCCCGGAGCGCCGAGGACCGGCTCTCGACGACTCGGCCGACGACTTCGTGCCCCAGCACTTCGCCCGCCGGTCGCCCCGATTCGGCCAGCTTGTACAGATCGGTGCCGCAGAGACCGCAGTAGATGAGTTCGATCAGCGCTTCGCCGGCCCTGATCGCGGGCTCCGGCGCCTCAGCCAGCTCCAGGTTGCCGTCGGCCGTGGTGCGAGCGACCTTCATTGCCCCTCATTGTCGCCCATTTCGTCTCGCTCGGGTCCTGCGGGACGGATGGCCGCTTTGACCCGGAGGCGGAACTGGTGTACGTTCCGCCTGCCGCCGGGTCCAGCTCGCAGTCCCCTGGTCGCGATGACGACCAAGAGCGCTTGATCGCCGCGCCAGGGTTGACGCAGCGGTGGACAGAGTCCTCCCCCTGCTTGCTCGCCCGCGCCTAAACCGCCTTATCACTATCTCCCGACCAGAGGAGCTGTTCCCTCATGCCCAAGAAACCTCGCGCAAACGGCCGGCGCTCGTCCGGTGGACGGCCGTCCGGCCGAAGGCCTGCCGGCCGTGGCCGGTCCGGCCGCACGCCGCAGAGCCACGATGCTGTCTGTGCCGAATGCGACAGTCCGACCACCGTTCCCTTCAGGCCCGCACCCGGCAGACCGGTGTACTGCCGCTCCTGCTTCACCAACCGTCCGCAGGGCAACCGCAACCGCTCCGAGGGCAGCCGTCCCCAACGTAACCGTCCTGACGGCGGCGGCGCACGGGTGAACGGCGCCAAGCCCGTGGTCGAGCCGGCGGCGGATCCCTGGCAGGACGCCCACACCGGCGCCGTGTTCGCCGGCCTGGAGCTTTCGCGCGCGACCAGAGCGGCGATCGGCCGAATGGCCATCTCCGAGCCGACACCCATTCAGGAGCAGTCCATCCCCGCGCTGCTGGCTGGGCGGGATCTGGTCGGGCAGGCGCAGACGGGATCCGGAAAGACGCTGGCCTTCGCCGTGCCCATTGCGGAAGTCTGCGATCCGTCGAGCCGGCAGGTTCAGGCGCTCGTGCTGGTGCCGACCCGCGAGTTGGCGCTCCAGGTGGCCGGAGTCATCTCCCGTCTGGCTTCATCGGGCCGTGTGACCGTGACCCAACTCGTCGGCGGCCGGCCGATCCGGCGCGAGCAGGCGGCTCTCCGGCGGGGAGCCGATGTCGTCGTCGGCACGCCGGGCCGGACGCTGGACCACCTGCGCCAGGGGTCCCTGGAACTGGGCGCCGTGCGGTTCCTCGTCCTGGACGAGGCGGACGAGATGCTGGACCAGGGCTTTGCCCGCGACGTCGAGGCGATCCTCAGCCGCACTCCCGCTTCAAGGCAGACCGCCCTGTTCTCGGCCACCATGCCGAACTGGGTGGCGAAGACGGCGAAACAGTACCTGCGCAACCCGGTGAAGGTAGAGATCGACGCCCGGACGCAGGAGTCCGCGGTGGAGCATCTGGTCTACTCGATCCAGAAGGACGACAAGATCGCGGCACTCCGGACACTGCTGGACGGCCGCAACGGCGACCCGATCCTCGTCTTCGGTCGAACGAAGCACGGGGTCAGGAAGCTGGCGAAGAAGCTCGATGCGCTGGGCTATCCGGTGGGGGCGCTTCAGGGCAACCTCAGCCAGGGCGCCCGCGAGCGCGTCATGCGAGGTTTCCGTTCCGGCGCCGCGCCGATCCTGGTGGCGACGAATGTCGCCGCCCGCGGCATCGACGTCCAGGGCATCGGTCAGGTCATCAACTACGACCTGCCGGACTCGCAGCGGCTGTTCACCCACCGCGTGGGACGAACCGGGCGGATGGGGAGTTCGGGCGAGGCGGTGACCTTCATCACGCCGGACGAGGAGCGGAAGTGGCGCGAGATCCAGCGGGGGCTGGGTCGACGGTTTCCCCGGCGGCCGTGGCGCGCGCCGGGGCGCTGACGGGCCGCCTGCGGGAAGCGGTCACGCCACTTGCCGCTTCCTCTCATGCGGGTCGAAATGACGCTTGCGTAGCCGGAGTTGAGCCGGAGTGACCTCGATCAGCTCGTCTTCGCGGATGAACTCGATGGACTGTTCCAGGGAGAGGCGGCGCGGCGGCACGGTCTTCTCGTAGGCGTTGGCGCTGGCGGCGCGCATGTTGGTCTGTCTTCTCTCGCGCGTGATGTTCACGTCGAGGTCGGAGCCGCGGCTCGATTCACCGACCAGCATTCCCTGGTAGACCGTTTCGTTCGGTCCGACGAACAGCTCGCCCCGGCTCTGGAGGTTGTTGATCGCATAGGTGGTGACGCGGCCGCCGCGGTCGGCAACCAGCGCGCCGGTCGCCCGGTGAACGATCCCGCCGGCCCAGGGCCGGTAGCCGATGAGCATGCGGGTGAGGATGCCGGTGCCCTTGGTGTCGGAGAGGAACTCGGTGCGGTAGCCGATCAGGCCGCGGCTGGGAACCTCGAACTCCAGGCGCACCCTTCCCGAACGGCGGGTGACCATCCGGGCCAGGACCGCTCTGCGCGCACCGAGCTTGCGGACGACCACCCCCTGGTACTCCTCGGCCACGTCCATGACAGCTAACTCGTACGGTTCGTGCACGGCGCCCCGCACCGAGCGGGTCAGCACGCGGGGCATGCCGACGGAGAACTCGTAGCCTTCGCGGCGCATCTGTTCGATCAGGATGGCGAGCTGGAGTTCGCCGCGGCCGTAGACCAGGAACCGGTTGGCCGAGTCGGTGGCTTCGACCCGGAGCGCCAGGTTGTTTCGCGCCTCATCGAAGAGCCGCTCGCGGAGGTGGCGCGAGGTGAGGTACTTCCCGTCCCTGCCGCTCAGCGGGGAGTCGTTGATTCCGAACTCCATCGACAGCGTGGGTTCCGCAACGTCGAGCGGCGGCAGGGCTCTGGGGTCTTCGGCGTCGGCGATGCTCTCGCCCAGTCCGACACCCTCCATGCCCGCCAGCGCGATGATCTCTCCCGGGCCGGCCGACGGCACGGCGACCCGCCCGAGTCCCTCGTAGACGAACAGTTTCGAGACGACGGCGGGTGTCCGAGCCCCGGTGCGCCGGCACACCGTGACCGCCTGCCGGTGCCGGACGGTGCCGCCCACGACGCGTCCGATAGCCAGCGGACCGAGGTGATCGTCGGGCTGAACGTTGGTTACCAGCACCTGCAGGGGGTGGCCGGGATTTCCCGACGGCGGCGGAACATGGTCGAGGATCGTCTCGAACAGGGGCCTGAGATCGGTCAGGTCCGCGTCGAGCGCCGTCGTGCACTTGCCCTCGCGGGCGACGGCGTACAGGACGGGGAAGTCGATCTGTTCCTCGGTGGCGTCGAGGTCGATGAACAGGTCGTAGATCTCGTCCAGGACCTCGCCGGCGCGTGCGTCCCTGCGGTCGATCTTGTTGATGACCACGATCGCCGGCAGTCCCAGCTCCAGGGCCTTGAGCAGGACGGCGCGGGTCTGGGGAAGCGGCCCCTCGGCGGCGTCGACGAGGAGCATGACGCCGTCGACCATGCGCAGGGTGCGTTCGACCTCGCCGCCGAAGTCGGCGTGCCCGGGTGTGTCGACGATGTTGATCTTGACGGCGCCGCCGGGGTGCGATCCATCGTGTCCCTTGATCGCGGTTTCGCGCTTCTGCGGGGTGTAGGTCACGGCGGTGTTCTTCGCCATGATCGTGATGCCCTTCTCGCGCTCGAGGTCCATCGAGTCGAGAACCCGCTCCCGGACGTCCTGGTTGGCGCGGAAGATCCCGCTCTGCCAGAGCATGGCGTCCACGAGCGTCGTCTTGCCGTGGTCGACGTGCGCAACGATCGCTATGTTGCGAAGGTTCATTCCGTACTCGGTTGAAGCGCGCGCCTCGGCCTGCGAGGCGGGGTCTTCCGTCAGTCGGCCGCGGATTCGGGCAGCCGGGGTGCCATCGGATCGCCCGCCGACGGGCGATCCGACTGGTTCGCTGGTGGCGCGTTCCGCGCCGCCAGGGTTTGCCGCGATGGCGATTCCCTGATGTGGATGTCGTGCTGGCTGAACGGGATCTCGATCCCCTCAGCGGCGAACGCCCTGTGCGTCGCCTTGACCAGCTCGTGGGTGACGATGCCGCGAAGCACCGGCTCCTCGACCCAGCACAGGAGTTCGTAGTCGATGGACGAGGGGCCGAAGGTGCGGAACCGTACACGAGGATCGGGCTGTTTGCACACCTTGGGGTTGTCCGCTGCGACCTGGAGCTGGACCGCTTCGACGTGGTCCACGTCGCTGCCGTAGGCGACCCCGACCCGGACCCGGATCCGGTACTTGACGTGGGGGCCGCCGCTCTCGTTGTTGATCTTGGCGTTCCCCATCACGGCGTTGGGGATCGTGACCTCGATGTCGTCGCGGGTCAGCAGGCGCGTGCTGCGGATGCCGATCTCGGTCACCATGCCGCGCTCGCCGGTGTCGAGGGTGATGAAGTCGCCGATCTTGTAGGGCCCGTCCGCGAAGATGAAGATGCCCGCGAACAGGTTCGCCAGCGTGTCCCGGGCGGCGAAACCGATCGCCAGTCCGGCGATGCCGCCTGCGGCGAGCAGCCCGGAGACGTCGGCGCCCCAGGCGTTGATCACCAGATAGGCCCCCAGGATCACGATCGCGACCTTGGCCAGGTTCTCGAAGAGGGGCTCGGTGTGCTTGGAGACGAGAGCGCCCTGGCTCCTGCGTCGCGCCAGGGCCCGTAGCAGGACTCCCGAGGCGCGCAGCGCCGCGACGACCCAGAACAGCAGCGCGACGGTCTGCAGCGCGTCGACGATTCTCTGCTCGGAGGCGCCGGCGAGTTGCAATCGAGCGACGCCCATCCGCAAGCCGATCAGGAAGACCGAAATCCAGAGCGGCCAGTGCGCCGCCTCGAGCAGTCGGTCGTCGACTTCGGTCTTTGTCTTCGCGACGAGTTTCGTCGCGCCGAACTTGAGGATCCACCAGACGACCCAGGCGCCTAGCGCGGAGACGAAGGCGATGGCCAGCAACTGCAGCCACGCGCCCCAGAGCTCGTGCACGTAGATCGGAAGCAGCTCGGCGAACCGTCGTTCGAGTGCGGTCAGTTCTGCTACCACAGGATGACTACGATAGCGTGACGCCTTGCAATGAACTGGCTCGTTGTCGGACTCTTGATGTGCGCCGCTTCGGTCGGCGCCGGCGCTTTCGGCGCGCACGGGCTGCGCTCCTCGCTCGACGCGGAGCACCTGGCGCTGTGGGAGACGGCGGCCCGCTATCTCATGTACGGCGGAGTCGTGGTCAGCCTTCTCGGCCTCGCCGGACGCGTCTCGGCGGTCGATCTGCGGCTTGCCGGCTGGCTGCTGTTCGCCGGGTCCCTGATCTTCTCCGGGACGGTCGCGGCGATTGCCGTTGGCGGCCCTCGCTGGCTGGGCGCGATCACGCCGATAGGCGGCACTCTGCTGATCGTCGGCATTCTGGTTTTCGCCTGGAGGGTGCTGCAGGGTCCAGGTACTCCGGCCGGGTTCTGAAACAACGGGGGAATGCCGGTTCGGCGCCGCGCGTTCGGACCATTCCCTACAGCCTCTGCGCGGTTTATGCTGCGGCCCCGGCCGCGCCCAGGCGGTCCTCACATTCCAGGAGATCAACTGAAATGCCGAACGGCACATTGCAAGTACCCGCACCCCGCAACGAACCCGTTCTCGACTATGCGCCCGGTTCCGCCGAGCGGGCCGCTCTCGAGGCGCGGTTGAAGCAGATGCTCGGCGAGCGGGTCGAGATTCCGGTCCTGGCCGGCGGCCGCGAGATCCGCACCGGCCGCACGCAGGACGTCGTCTGTCCTCATGACCACCGCCACGTTCTCGGCACCTGCCACCAGGCCGGCGCCGCGGAAGTCGAGGCGGCCGTGGCGGCTTCCCAGGAGGCCTGGCCGGCGTGGTCCGCGATGCCGTTCGAGGAGCGGGCGGCGATCTTCCTCCGCGCCGCGGAGCTTCTGGCCGGTTCGTGGCGGCAGACGGTGAACGCCGCGACCATGCTGAACCAGTCGAAGACGTGCTACCAGGCGGAGATCGACTCAGCCTGCGAACTGATCGACTTCCTGCGCTTCAACGTCGCGTTCGCGGAGGAGCTCTACGGCCAGCAGCCGGTCTCGTCGCCCGGGATCTGGAACTACGTCGAGTACCGGGCGCTCGAGGGCTTCGTGTTCGCGGTCACGCCGTTCAACTTCACCGCGATCGCCGGCAACCTGCCGACGTCCGCCGCGATCATGGGCAACACCGTGCTGTGGAAGCCGGCGTCCACGGCGCTGCTTTCCGGCTACTACTTCGTGAAACTGCTGGAGGAAGCGGGGCTGCCGCCCGGAGTGATCAACTTCGTGCCGGGTCCGGGCGCGACCGTGGGCGATCCGGTTCTCGCCAGCCGCCACCTGGCGGGCATCCACTTCACCGGTTCGACACCGGTCTTCCAGCGGATGTGGCGGACGATCGGAGACCGGATCCAGGACTACGACACGTACCCTCGCATCGTCGGCGAAACCGGCGGAAAGGACTTCGTCTTCGCGCATCCGTCGGCGGACCCCGCGGCGCTGACCACGGCGTTGATCCGGGGGTCTTTCGAGTACCAGGGGCAGAAGTGCTCCGCGGCGTCCCGGGCCTATGTTCCCGCTTCGCTTTGGGGCGAGGTGCGCGACCGGCTCTGCGCTGACCTGGAGACGGTGTCGATGGGCTCGCCGGTCGACTTCTCGAACTTCATGGCCGCGGTCATCGACCAGTCGTCCTGGGGCAACATCTCGGGCTACCTCGCCGACGCGGAGAACGGATCCCCATACGAGGTCGTCTCGGGAGGCGGCCGGGACGATTCGGTCGGCTACTTCGTGGAGCCCACCGTCGTCCGCAGCGAGGATCCGCGCTCGCGCCTGATGAGCGAGGAGATCTTCGGGCCGGTGCTCACCGCGTACGTCTACGCGGACAGCGCGCTCGACGAGGCTCTCGAACTCTGCGACACGACGAGCCCGTACGCGTTGACTGGAGCGGTGTTCGCCAACGACCGGGCGGCGGTCGCCAGCATCGGCGCCCGCCTGCGCAACGCCGCCGGCAACTTCTACATCAACGACAAGCCCACCGGCGCCGTCGTCGGTCAGCAGCCTTTCGGCGGCGCCCGCGCGTCGGGCACGAACGACAAGGCGGGCTCCATGGCCAACCTGATGCGCTGGACGTCCCAGCGGGCGGTGAAGGAGAACTTCTCTCCGCCGACGGACTATCGCTACCCGCACATGGGCTGATGCGGTCGCCGCTTCGCGGCGCGTCTTCCTGGCCGCCTGCGGCGGCAGCGGGTCGGAAGACCCGCGCACCTACCGGAGGCGGTTCACCGCCGCCATCATCGACTCGACGTCGGTGTACTTCTCGCGAACCTTGTTCTGGGCCTCGCCGAGGCGGACTTCGTCCTCGTCGAGCCTGTTCCAGTCGTCGAAGCTCACGAAGTCGACGTTGCGTTCGCGCAGCAGTTCGACGATCCTCTCGGGGGCCTTGGCCGGATCGGGCGCGGCGGTGGCGCCGTCGATGTCCTCGATCATCTTCTTGACCGTGGCGGTGGAGTCGGGGCTGTTCGTGCCGATCAGGCCGGTCGGGCCGCGCTTGGCCCAGCCGACGACGTACTGGCCCCGCACGACGTCGCCGTCCGGCTCTGTCTGCAGGCGGCCTTCGTCGTTGGGCAGGATGCCCCAGCGCTCATGGAACGGCACGCCCGGAAGGGGCACGCCACGATAGCCGACCGCCTTGAACACGAGGTCGACGTCCAGGGTCTCGGTTTCGCCGGTGCCTCGCGGTCTCGGCGTGCCGTCGTCGGCGGCGTAGAGCTCGTTCTTCTCGATCACACATCGGCCGACGCGGCCGTCGTCGCCCGGCTGAAGGTCGATGGGCGAAACGAGGAATCGGCAGGTGACGAGGCGGTCGCCGTCGCCGGCTTGAGCGCCCGCGATCTCGCTCAGATAGGTCACGTTGCGGCGTGCGCTGGGCGCGGCGCTTTCCTCGAGCCAGCTACTGCTGATCTCGTCGAGGTCCATCTCCGCTTCGGACACCAGCAGGCTGGCGCCATCGAGCGAGCCGATCTCCTTGATCTCCTGGGGTGAGAAGGCTGCCTGCGCCGGCCCACGGCGGCCGAGCAGGATGACCTCCTCGACCCCGCTCTCCCGGAGCACGGCGAGCGATTCGGCGGTGATGTCGGTTGGAGCGAGCTCGTCCGTGTTCCGCACCAGGACGCGGGTCACGTCCATCGCCACGTTGCCGTTGCCGACGACGGCGACGCGCCG
This sequence comes from Candidatus Multivorans sp., assembly GCA_965220845.1. Classification (GTDB taxonomy): domain Bacteria; phylum Acidobacteriota; class Thermoanaerobaculia; order Multivoradales; family Multivoraceae; genus Multivorans. Next base: position 584,426 of record CBDCRA010000004.1, on the reverse strand, counting down.
CGCCGAGGACAGATCGAAGCTGCGATCCTGGAAGTCGGGATGTCCATTGTACCAGCCGACGAACTCGGTCGCCGAGTGAACGCCCGGGAGGTCTTCGCCAGGAATCCCCATCTTGCGGTCCGACTCGTTGCCGGTGGCGTAGACGATGTGGTCGTAGTGCCGGCGGAGGTCGTCGACCGAAATATCGCGGCCGAGTTCGACGTTGCCGAAGAAGCGGAAACGCTCATGCTGCGCGGTGCGGTTGTAGACCCTGATGACGTTCTTGATCTTCTGATGATCGGGGGCGACGCCGCCGCGCACCAGGCCGAACGGAGTGGGCAGGCGGTCGAACAGATCGACGTCGGCTTCGATTCCGTCCGCCTTGAACAGCGCGGCGATCGCGTAGAAGCCGCTCGGACCGGAGCCGATCACGGCGACGCGGAGGGGTCGTTCACTGCTGCCGAGAGGCCAGCTTCCTGAGGTCTCGTGCACTCGTTCCTCGCCTTCGCGCCCGGCCGACGCGGTCTTCGTTCTGGTGTCGGGAAGGGTCGATCGGTCGGGAATCATAGCGTCGTACCAGCCGGCGCGGTTCCAGAGTGTGACAAGTCCGGTCGGCGGCAGTTGTCAATACGGCTAACTGTTGACATGATTAGACATACGCTGCTCCGGCCCGCTCGGTCAAGCGGACCGCGGTGGGGAAACTCTGGGGGAGAATGCCATGTCCCGTCCCTGTTGGCTCGCTGAGTACGCCGCCGCCCGCATCCCTGCGCGGTCGACCTTCGTTCTGTTGCTGCTAGCGGGCCTGATCCTGGCCGCGCCCGCCGCCGCGCAGCTATGTGAAGGCGCGTCGTCGATCACCCGTCTGGGAGGTGCGAACCGATTTACCGCGCCGGTCACGGATCAGGAGGGTCTGCAGGCCCTGTTCGTGGACCACCGGGATGAGATCCTGGCGCTCCTAGGCGAAGCCAACTGGTCGGGCGACGCGGACGATCTGTTCGCCGCCGTCGCTGCCTGGCGGGGCGTCACGTCGACCACGTTCGAACCCGGCCAGCGGATTCAGTGGATGTTCTTCCGTGAGCGTGGGCAGACGCCCACGGTCGGCACGAACATGTGCTGGGCCGGCGACGAGGCGTTTGCGGCGTGGGAGATCCGCTTCAACTCGAACGGACGCTGGTACTCGATGATCGTTCCCGAGTCGTGCGGCAACCTGGCGCTCCTGGCCGAGCAGCCGTTGCCGAAGGTCACGCTCGACCTGGACATCGGGGGCCTTTCCTGCGCGGACCAGACCTTCGACTTCCGGAGTTCCTGCACCGACGGTGACGCCTCGGTGACGGTGAGGATGCCGGACGGCAGCGAGAGGGCGGCCGGCATCCGCGGCAACGTGTCCTTCTCCTTCACGGACCAGGGCGACTACACGGTCACGGCGACCTGCACCGCGATGTCGCCGCGCGGCGACCCGCTCGAGGACTCGATGAGCAGCGCCATCGCCGTCGGCTGTCCGAGTTGCCTGGTCGCCGCTGCCCCGGAGGAAGTCGATCTGGGGCAGTCATCGGTTCTGACGGTCGTTCCCAGGGCAGGGCACGGCGCCGAGGTGACCCGGGTCACGCTCGACGGTCAGCCGCTTGCTTCGCCGTACACGAAGGAGATGACGCACGGAGGCGCGGACGCGTTCACCCACACGGTGATGGTCGAGACGAACACCGGCCAGAGCGCCCAGTGCTCGACCGGGATGAAGGTCGCGCCGACGGTCACGGTGTCGATCGAGCCGGATCGCGTGTTGACCGGACAGACGGCGGTCGTCACGGTGGCGCCGGAGAACGGCGACGGGGCGCCGGTGACGGTCGCGCTCGACGGCCAGCCGCTGGATGAGCCCTACCAGCGCGCGGTCGCCCACGCGACGGACGGCGAGTTCACCCACACGGCGACAGTAGAGAACGCCGGCGGCAGCAACGAAGCGTCGGCGACGATGAAGGTCGATCGGCGGTGGACCCTGCTGCCGACGCTCAGCTCGTTGAGCGGAGACGACGTGCACATCTCGGTGCTGGGTCCGGACATGCGGGACAGGCTCAAGGCCTGCGTGGACGGAGTCGGCGTCGGCCTGGCCGCCGAGTACCGCCTGAGCTATCCCGTGGGGATCATGTTCGGGGCGGAGACGACCAACTGTGAAGTCGACTGGTATCTGCACCCGGGCGGCCGGACCGGCTACGACGGCGTTGACGTGGAAATGAAGAAGTTCTTCTTCGGGCTGAACTTCCATCTGACCCGCCCCGGCAGCCGAGTCGACTGGTGGCTGGGTCCCCTGGTCGCCCAGCTCGACTACAGCTCTCCCACCCTCATGCCGACCGGGCTGGATGGCGTGTCGGTGGACGCCGTCTACAGTCCCGAGTGGTCCGGCGAGACGGTTCTCGGCGCCAACATGGGTCTGAAGATCCCGTTCAAGGCGGACTGTCCGGTCGGCCTGTACTTCGGCGCCTTCTGGCTCGACTCTTCGATGAAGGCGAAGAGTTCGGAGATCCGCGGCGAGGACGGGGCTCTCGCGCCCGCGTTCGAGCTGCGCAAGACGCCGGTCTACGTCAAGGCTGGAATCTCGATCGAGTTCTGACGGTTTCAGCAGTCCGTGCCGGAGGGGAGTGCGCCGCGGTCTTCCGCCGCGTACGATTGACTGAGGAACCGAGCAGGGACTTGCCGTGAAGCCGACGGAACTGGAAGAACGCTACGGCGCACGGAACTACGCGCCTCTGGACATCGTGATCGACCGCGCCGAGGGCGTGTGGGTCTGGGATGTCGACGGCCGCCGTTACCTCGACTGCCTCGCGGCCTACTCGGCGGTCAACCAGGGGCATTGCCATCCCCGGATCGTTGATGCCCTGATCCGGCAGAGCCGGAAGGTGGCGGTCACTTCGCGGGCGTTTCGCAACGCCGAACTCGGGGCGTTCTTTCGGGACGTCTGCGAACTGACCGGCTTCGAGCGGGCGCTGCCGATGAACACCGGCGCCGAGGCGGTCGAGACCGCGATCAAGCTGGCCAGAAAGTGGGCGTACACGCGCAAGGGCGTGCCTCCCGGACGGGCGGAGATCCTGACCTTCGCGAACAACTTCCACGGCCGCACGACGACGATCGTCGGCTTCTCGAGCGAGCCCCAGTACCGCGAAGGATTCGGCCCCTTCACGCCCGGCTTCGAGCTGCTGCCGTTCGGCGACGCCTCCGCGGCTAGGGCGGCGGTGGGTCCGGAAACAGCCGCGGTTCTGATCGAGCCGATTCAGGGGGAGGGCGGCATCGTCGTGCCTCCGGACGGTTACCTTGCCGAACTGCGGGAGGTCTGCAGCGAGCGGAACGCGCTTCTGATCGTCGACGAGATCCAGTCCGGCCTGGGGCGAACAGGGCGGATGTTCGCGCATGAGCACGACGGCATCCGGCCGGACGTGATGCTGCTCGGCAAGGCGCTCTCCGGCGGTCTGTATCCTGTGTCGGTGGTCGTGGCGGACGCGGAGATCATGGACGTCTTCCAGCCGGGCGACCACGGTTCCACCTACGGCGGCAATCCGGTGGGGGCGGCGGTCGCGCGCGCCGCGCTGGCGGTGCTGCAGGACGAGGGCCTGATCGAGAACTCGGCGCGTCTCGGCGAGTACGCCCTGGGGCGGTTGAGAAGCCTCCGTTCACCGCTGGTGCGCGAGGTCCGCGGCCGTGGACTGTGGATCGGAATCGAACTCGTTGAATCCGCCGGCGGCGCCCGCCCGTATTGCGAGAAACTGGCCGCGCAGGGACTGCTGTGCAAGGAAACCCATGATCACGTCATCCGATTCGCGCCGCCCCTGGTCATCAGGCAGGAGGAACTGGACTGGGCGCTGGATCGCATCGAGGAGGTGCTGACGGCATGACGGCCGACGCCGCGAGCGCGCCGCCGGTCGCGGCGTCGCCTCGGCCCGGGACCGTCGACGGCCGCGTGCGGGCGATCCGCCGGCCCCATCCGAAGCTGCTGCGGTACTACCTGCTCTTCTCGCTGATCACCGGACCGGCGTTCCCCGTCGTCTTCACCATCCTGTTCCTGCGCTATCGCACGCTGAGCTACCGCTTCGACGACGAAGGCGTGACGATGAGCTGGGGCGCCGTGTTCAAGCGCGAGATCAGCCTCACCTACAGCCGCATCCAGGACATCCACGTTCGGAGCAACGCCGTCGAGCGCTGGCTGGGCCTCTCGCGTCTGCTGGTCCAGACGGCGAGCGGTTCGGCGAAGGCCGAGATGAAGGTCGAGGGCCTCCTGGAACTGTCGGCGGTGCGCAACTTCATGTACAGCCGGATGCGCGGCGCGCCGACCGGGAGGGTCTCGGGACACCGGGCGATGGCGCCGGCCACCGTCCCGGTGCCTGGCGGTGACCATGCGGTCCTGGCGTCGACCCTACGGGAGATAACCGGGGAGGTGGCAGCGATTCGCGCCGCCATCGAGCGGCGAAGCACCGTATGACGGAAGTCCGGGTCGGCGGCAGGGGCGAAGGCGCGGACCCGGTGCCGTCAACGTGGAAGCGGTTGCTGCTGAGGCTCTTTCAGGTCGACGAGCGTCCGGAACCGCCGCCGGGTTCGCCGGAGTCGCTGCGGGTCTTCCGGGCGTCGCCGAAGTACTTCCGCTACAGCCTCCTCACGTGGGGGCTCGGTCAGGGTGGCGCACTGATCGGCCTGATCGTGTCGACGGCGGGTTTCGAGTTCGTTCGGTTCGGTGCCTGGGAAGCCGCGACGGGCTTTCTCGGCCCGCTAGTGACCGCCTTGGGCCCGTTTCTGTACGTCCTGTTCTTCGTTCAGCTAGCGGGCTCCTTCGCCGTGTTGCGCCTGGGCTACGAGATGCGCTGGTACATGGTGAGTGACCGGGCGCTGCGCATCCGATACGGCATCTACAGCCTCCGGGAGCAGACGATGACCGTCGTGAACATCCAGAACATGGCGGTGAAGCGCGGACCCCTGCAGCGGCTGTTCGGGATCGCGGATCTTGAGATCCGCACGGCCAGCGGAGGCGATTCGGACGACGACGATGACAGTCTGAGCCGTGGCCTGCTACACGGGCTCGACAACGCGGACGAGGTGCGCGATCTGCTGCTGGCATCGTTGCGCCGGAGCCGCGATGCCGGCCTTGGCGATCCCGACGATCAGGCGGCCCCGAAGGAGGAGTCCACGCCGACCGCGGCGGGAGCCCCGGCCATCGAGCCGGGTGAGGACCCGGTGCTCGCGGCGGCCCGCGATCTCCTCTCTGAGTGCCGCGCGCTGCGGCGAACGGTAGCCGGAACGGAGGCGTCCGGCGGCGCAGACTCCTAGCCTCATGCCCGAGCTTCCGGACGTCGAGGTCTACTGCGAAGCGCTCGAGCAACGGGTCGTGGGCCGGGAACTCGTCCGCGTCCGCCTGCGGAGTCCGTTCCTGCTCCGTTCCGTGCGCCCGCCGCTGTCCGAGGCGGAAGGTCGCACGGTCGTGTCCGTGCGCCGCGTCGGCAAGCGGGTCGTCTTCGTTCTGGAGGGGGAGCTGTTCCTCGCCATCCACCTGATGATCGCCGGCCGGTTCCGCTGGGGCGGACCGTCGGCGAAGGTGCCGGGACGGGTGGGGCTGGCCGCCTTCGACTTCGGCTACGGCACCCTGCTGCTGACCGAGGCCGGCAGCAAGCGCCGGGCGGCGATGCACCTGGTAGCGGGTGAAGACGGTCTGGCTGCCCTGGACCGCGGGGGGCTGGAGGTGCTGCACGCCAGACCGGAGGCGTTCAGGGCGCGCCTCAAGGCGGAGAACCACACGCTGAAGCGGGCGCTCATCGACCCGCGGTTGTTCAGCGGTATCGGCAACGCCTACTCGGACGAGATCCTGCATCGGGCGCGCCTGTCGCCGATGCGCTGGACGACACGGCTTAGCGACGAGCAGGTCGACCGGCTGTACGAAGCCTCGGTCGCCGTCCTAACGGAATGGACCGACCGGTTGCGTGCCGAGGCGGGTGGCCGGTTTCCCGGCAAGGTGACCGCCTTCCGGGAGGGCATGGCGGTTCACGGCCGCTACCGTGAGGCCTGTCCTGTGTGCGATGCGCCGGTCCAGCGCATCGTCTACGCCGAGAACGAGTGCAACTACTGCGCGCGCTGCCAGACCGGTGGCCGGCTGCTCGCGGACCGGGCCCTCTCGCGCCTGCTGAAGAAGGACTGGCCCAGGACGGTCGAAGAGTTGGAGGAACGCCTTGGAGGCGGCGCCGGCGAGGTGGCCGGCTGATGGGGGCTCCGCTGGAGTTGTCGGGCCTCACCGACTGCCATGCCCATCTGTGCGATCGCTCGTTCGCAGGCGACCTCGGCGAGGTGCTCGGGCGGGCCAGCGACGCAGGCGTCGAGGCGGTGGTCGCGGTCGGCGAGACGCGCGCGGACGCGGAGCGGAACCTCGAGTTGGCTGAGACCCATCCCGGGGTCGTGCGACCGACCGCCGGTCTCTATCCGACCCATCTCGACCCGGCGGAAGCGGAGCGGGTCGCGGGCCTGATCCGCCGGGAACGTTCTCGCCTGGCCGCCATTGGCGAGGTCGGCCTCGACCGATGGAAAGTGCGCGACGAGCGCGACCTCGCGGTGCAGCGCGAGATCTTCGCGCTGTTCATCGACCTGTCCATCGAGCTCGATTTGCCGCTCAACGTCCATTCGCGTTCCGCCGGCCACTACGCGATCGACCTCTTGCGGGAGCGCGGAGCGACGCGGGTGCAGCTCCACGCCTTCGACGGCCGCGCTGCCCGGGCCGAGCCAGGGGTGGAATCGGGCTACTTCTTCTCCGTGCCGCCGTCCGTCGTGCGCTCGCCGCAGAAGCAGAAGCTGGTGCGGCGCCTGCCGCTGTCCTGCCTGTTGCTGGAGACGGACAGCCCCGTGCTGGGGCCGGAGAGGGATCAGCGCAACGAACCGGCGAACGCGGTCGTTTCGCTCGCGGCGGTAGCGGAGATCAAGGGTCTGCCGGTGTCGGAGGTGGCCGCGGCGGTGAGAGAGAACACGGCGCGGCTCTACGGCGCAGGCTCCTAGCGAACCGTGGCGATCGAGCCTGGCTCCGCTAGCAGCAGCGCCGGGTCGACGCGTTCGCCCTGCCAGCGGACGCCGAAGTGCAGGTGCGGGCCGGTGGATCGTCCGGTCGAACCGACGGTGCCGATCAGGCTCCCGCGGGACACCTCGTCGCCCTGCTCGACGAACATCTCGTGCAGGTGGAAGTACATGCTGATCAGGCCGTTGCCGTGGTCGAGAAAGACGGCGTTGCCGGAGAAGAAGAACTCCCCGGCCAGGGCGACGACGGCATTGCCGACGGCCAGGACCGGCGTACCCTGCGGGACGGCATAGTCGGCGCCGGTGTGCGGCGAACGGGGCTCGCCGTTGATGATCCGTTTCGCGCCGAAGCGGCCGCCGGCCGGCATGTTCTCGAGCGGGGCCCCCAGCGGCAGGGAGAACCTCGGTTTGCCCTGCCGTCCCCACAGCTTGCCGATCATGGCGTTCTCGCGCTGCACGCGCGCGAGGTTCTCGGGCGACAGGTCGACACGACTCCGATCCTTGATTTCGAGTCGCTGCACGGAGTAGGGGTACTCGCCGAGACCGATGTGCAGCCTCTCCCGCAGGCCGTCCCGGTCTCGCTCCGCGATCACGTCGGCGGTTCGGGTCAAGCCGACCGGCACCAGGCAGCCGGGTTCTCCGGCGACCACGGTAGGTGCGAAGGCGCGATCGCGGACGAGGCAGCGTTCGATGCCTTCGCCCGGCCAGTGGACGAGGCTTCCGGGGGCCGCGGTCTGGGCGGCCAGCGGAGGAGCGATGATGGTGAGGACAGCGATGGCGCCGAGCGTGGCGATGGAGCGAAGCGGGTCCATTGCACAACTATAGCCAATCGTGCATAGGCGAGCCCGGGCTCGAGGGCGGTCGTGCCGGAGGGACGCGGTACGCTTGGCCTCTTGTGCGGCGATCGGTTGCCGCGTGGGAGAGGTGCCCCGTGAGTCTGAGAGCGACGTATCTGGCCAGCGACGGGCTGGCGCTGGCCGAATTGCTGAGGACCGGCGATCTGGCTCCGGCCGAGGCGGTCGAGTGCGCGGCCGAGATCTCTTCGGAACTGAACGGAGACCTGAACGCGGTCGTCTGTTCGAACTTCGAGCGCGCCGCCGCCGCGGCGCCCGAGGCCGTGGCGGCCGGTGGGCCGTTCGCGGGCGTGCCCTACCTGTTGAAAGACCTCTACGCCAACGCGGTGGGCTTGCCGCTCACGAACGGCAGCCGGCTCTTCGAGGGCAGCGTGCCGGACCACGACTCGGAGATGGTGAGCCGCTACCGCCGGGCAGGGCTCCTGATCGCGGGACGGACGGCTTCACCCGAGTTCGGGCTGACGACCAGTACCGAGTCCGCGGTGTTCGGGAAGACCCGCAACCCCTGGGACCTCGAGCACATCGCCGGTGGTTCCTCGGGCGGCGCCGCGGCGGCCGTCGCCGCCGGCATCGTGCCGGCCGCCCACGCCAGCGACGGCGGTGGATCGATTCGCATCCCGGCCTCGTGCTGCGGACTCTTCGGACTCAAGCCGAGCCGGGCCCGGGTCTCGCTGGCGCCCGACGCCGGCGAAGGCTGGGCCGGTTTCTCGGTGCAGCACTGTGTGAGCCGCACCGTTCGCGACAGCGCCGCGCTTCTCGATGCGGTCGCCGGTCCGGTCGCGGGAGATCCGTACTGCGCCCCGGCGCCTGAACGGAGCTTCCTCGAGGAGACCGGGCGCGAGCCGGGAAAGCTGCGGATCGCCCTGGCCCTGGAGGCGTTCAACGGCTCCCCGGTCGATGAGGCGTGCGTCGCGGCGGCCCGCGGCGCGGCCGAACTCTGCGCCGGACTCGGGCACGAGGTTGCCCACGCGGCGCCGGAGATCGACGCGAACGCGCTCGGCCTCGCGACCCGGCTGATCGTCGGCGCGAACGTCCGTGCCACGATCGCGGAACGCTGCGAGGCCCTCGGCCGCGACGCCCGGGAGGACGAACTGGAGCCGCTCACCTGGGCGACGGCCGCCACGGGCGAGCAGAGCGACGCCGCCGCCTACGCGCGGGCGACCCGCACGGTTCACGCCGTGGGCCGCCGGCTGGCCGCGTTCTTCGACGAGGGCTTCGACGTCCTGCTGTCGCCGACGATGGCGGCGCCGCCGGCGAAGCTCGGCGTGCTGTCGCTTTCGAACCGGGGCGACGACTATCTGCCGGCCTTGCTGCAGACGATCGGCTTCACCCAGTTGATGAACGTCTGTGGCAATCCCGCCGCCTCGGTGCCGCTTGGCTGGGGCGGGGCGAACGGTGGTCTGCCGATCGGCGTGCAGATCGCCGCACCGCTGGGCGGCGAGGGAGTGCTGCTCCGGCTGGCGGCGCAGCTCGAGCGGGAGCGACCGTGGATCGACCGGAAGCCGCCCTGCTCGGCGTGGCGGAGCGGCTAGGGAGCCGTGACGCGGCCGCGGCAGACGACCTTGAAGCCGGCGAGTCTCGCGGCGCCGGCGCTTCTCGTCGCCTTCGCATGGCCGGCGGCAGCCGCCGAGCCACCCTGGCAGCGACTCGAGTTCGAGGCCAGAAAGCTGTTCCTCTCGGCGGGCGCCGCGGTCGAGTTCGAGCCCGCGGCGGAGCTCCCGGCGGACGAGCGCTGCGAAGGCAGGCCGTCGATGCCCGGCTCGGCCGCGCGGATCCGGATCGAGTCCGCGATGTTCGGCCGTCGCTCCGAGTCCTCCCTGTGGTTCGATCCGGGCAGCCTGAAGGCCCATCTTCGCGTCCAGGAAGAGCGGGGTAGCCGGAACCGCTACAAGCGGTACACGTTCTGTGAGGGAAGCGTGGAGGCCGAGCGCGCGACTCCCAATCCTGGCGAGGCCGGTCTTCCGGTCGCGGAATGGACCCATCGCTATCCGCTCCATCATCCCGTTCCGCAAGGACTCGAGGCGCCGCTGTCGGAGCCCTCGGCGCTGCTCCATCTCGTCGGACGGCTGGCGTCGCTACCGTCCGGAGCAGGGGCGGAAACCCCGTGGACGGTGCCGATGTTCTCGAACCAGAGGGTGCTGGCCGTGCGGATCGAACGAGACCCGGAGACTGTGACCGCGCCTCGCTCGTTCTCGGTGGCCGGCGGCGAGGCGCCGGCGCAGTTGACGCTTGTTCGTTTCTCGATGACGCCGGTGGCGTACGGGCCCGAGGGCAGCGCGCAGGACTTCGAGTTGCTGGGGCTCGAGGGTGCGATCGAGATCGTGGCGGTGAAGGAACTCCAGGTGCCCGTGTCGATCAGCGGTCGCCTTCCGCCGGCGGGGCGGGTCACGGTCCGGCTGCGCCACGTGAAGTTGCGTTAGGGTGCCGAGCGTGGGGGCTGAAGGCGCCGAGAGTGTGGATCGGGTTCGCGAGGAGTTCGTGCAACTCTGGGGCGCTCTGGGTACTTTCTGGGGCGTGCCGCCGACTACCGCGCGCGTCTTCGGCTGGCTGATGTCCCGCCCCGAGCCCGCCGATGCGCAGGAGATCATGGCCGGTCTGGAACTCAGCCGCGGCGCCGTCTCGATGGCCTGCAGGGAGCTGCGGGAATGGAAGCTCATCGCGCCGGAGCGCGTCGCCGGCGCGCGCCGGGTGGTCTATCGGCCCGAGACCGACCTGGAGCGGGTCCTCCGGAACGTCGTCGAGATTCGCAAGCGGCGTGAGTGGGACCCGATACGTGAGAACATGCGGGACTGGATTCCGGCACTGGAGGCCCAATCCTCCAGTGAGAGTGGACCCTCTCCCGAAGATGCGGTGTTCCTCAGACGCCTGCGGGCGATCGACCAGGTCATGGGACGCGTGGACTCGATTGCGGAGTTTCTCCTCAACGGAGGCACGGTGACGGACTTCGGGCTGAAGGCCCTGCTGGGGGCGGGAGCGGTCGCCGCGCGACTCGGCAACCTCGCCCGCCGCGAGGCGCAGTCCTTCTCGGGCAAGTCCGCCCCGCCGGCGGAGCCGGTGCCGGATCTCGACCCGGAGGAGCAGGAGAGTTGACCGTGCTCACGGATCGGCCGCCTGGGCCCCTGTCGAGAAACACGGCCGTGGAAGACGAGGTGCTCGGGCGTCTCCGGGACCTTTGCGACGTCGGTGGCCTCCGGGATCTTGCCGCGACGATCGACGACCTGGTCGGTTTCGTCCGCGACGATCTCGCCGCGGTGGAGGAGGGGCTGGCGGCCCTGTCGACGGGAGACACGCTGGTTGGCGAGGCCGGAGCCTCCCTTGTACATCTCGGCGGCAAACGGTTGCGTCCGCTGTGCGTTGTGCTGGCGTCGCGGGTCGGGTCCGCGCGGCCTTCGGCGGTGCGCGACATCGCGGTGGCGGCCGAACTCGTCCACAACGCCACGCTGCTGCACGACGACGTCGTCGACCACGCGGACCGGCGTCGAGGGCGGCCGACGGCACGGGTCGAACTCGGCAACGCGGCCTCGATCTTCGCCGGCGACTACCTGTTGATCGAGGCGCTCAACAGGGTGCAGCGCGCCGCGGTCCCGGGCGTCATGGAAGGCCTGCTCGAGACGATCGCCGAGATGATCCGGGCCGAGTCGCTTCAACTCGAGAACCGCGGCTCTCTCGACGCCTCCGAGGACCTCTACTTCGAGGTCGCCCGCGGCAAGTCGGCGGCGCTGTTCAGCTGGGCGCTGGGCGCCGGCGCCTTGAGTGGCGGAGCGCCGCCCGAACTCTGCCGGGCGCTTCGGGTGTACGGGGAGTCGATCGGGGTCGCGTTCCAGTTGATCGACGACCTGCTCGATCTGGTCGGGCACCACAGCAACACGGGCAAGACCCTGTTCAGCGACCTCTCGGAGGGGAAGATCACCTATCCGCTGATCGTCGTGCTGGATCGCGAACCCGCGCTCGCCGACACGATCCGCGCGATAGCCGCCGAGGCGACCCCGGAGTGGGGCGCCGATGGTCTCGGTCCGGTGTACTCCGGCTCGAACGGCGATGGTTCGGCGAACGGACACCCGGGCGGCGCGAACGGGGAGGGCCGGGAGCGTGAGCGCGTGCTCGAGGCGATGGTCCGCTACAACGTCGAGGCGACCTGCCGCGACCTCGCCGCGAGCTACATAGACGAAGGGATCGAGGCGCTGGCGAAGGTCCCCGACGGCGCCGCGCGCCGTGCGCTGACGGTTGTTGCCCGGGCGAGCGTGTTGCGGGAACGATGATGGCGCTGGCTGAGCCGCTGGCGGACCCGAGCGACGGTTCGGGCGCGATGTTCGACCGGATCGCCGCTCGCTACGACCTGCTGAACCGCCTCAACTCCCTGGGCTTCGATCGGGCGTGGCGCCGGATCGCAGCGGAGGCCCTGGCGCCGGCCGTGGCCGCCAGCCGGCCCCTGCGCGTGCTCGATGTCGCGTCCGGAACCGGAGACCTGACGATCGCGGTCGCGCGGCGGTTTCCCTCGGCGGTCGTCGAGGGTGTCGACACCTCGACCGCGATGACGGCGATCGGACGAGGGAAGGTGGAGCGCGCCGGCCTCGCCGACCGCGTCACGCTGGCTTCCGGCGACGCCCACGAGCTTGGCTTCCCCGATCGCGCCTTCGACGCGGCGGCGATCGCGTTCGGCATCCGCAACGTCCCCGATCGGGTCCGGGCGCTGCGCGAAATGGCGAGGGTCACCCGGCCGGGCGGCCGGGTCGCGGTTCTCGAGTTGAGCGAGCCGACTTCCGGCCTGCCGGCCGCTCTCGCGCGCTTCCACATCCGCGTCCTCGTGCCACTGATCGGGGCGCTTCTGGCCGGGAGCGAAGAGTACCGGTACCTGCGGCGATCCATCCGCGCCTTCCCTCCGCCGGACGAGTTCGCTGGCACGATGGCCGCCGCCGGCCTGGAGCCGGTCGAGACGCGGCCTCTGACGTTCGGCGTGTGCAACCTGTTCCTGGCCAGGCCGGCCGTGGAGCGTGCCACGGAAGGCGCCCGTTCATGACGTCTCCGGCGATCAGGCCGCGTTCGAGTCGCGAGACGCGTGCTCCGCGGTCCGGGCTCGTGGGGGTGACCGTCGAGGCGCCGAAGGTAGCTCCCGAGGAGTTTCTCCGGATGGCCTCGCGGCGCTTCCGTGAGATCGGGCCGGTGGGCCACCTGTGGTCGCCGTCCGGCGGGATCCAGTGCGCCGGCTGGGGCGTGGCCCGGCGGTTCGAGATCGCCGGCCAGCCGCCGTCCGGCGGGTTCGCGGCCGGGAACGGCGATGGCGGCCCCGAGGCCCCCGCGGACGGCGTCGCGCTCGACCAGGTTGCGGCGCAGGCGACCGGGCTGTTTCGCGAACTGGCCGGTGCGGACGATGTGCCGTTGCGGCTCTTCGGCGGGCTCGCGTTCGATCCTGGATCGGACCGCGCCGGGTCCAGGGCGTCCGACTGGACCGAGTTCGGCGCCGGGAGCTTCGTGCTGCCGCGGTTGGGCTACCTCGCTGACGGGGACGCCGCGCATCTGTATGCGGTCATTGACGGGACCGCGGTCGGTGCGGCGCCGGAGTGGCGCCGGCGTCTGCGGCGGCTGGCGGAAGACCTCGACCCGGCCGGCGCCCCCGGAAGCGGCGCGAACGGCAACGGGCACCTGGGAGAGTTGCCTGAAGCGGCCAACACCCTGGAGGCCCTTCCTGGAATCCTGCGGAGCCTCGATCGCCCGGCAGCCTCGGAGTGGCTCCGGCGCGTTGAAGAGCTGCGCGGAGAAGTGCTCTCCGGACGGCTGCAGAAGGTCGTCGCGGCGCGCGCCGTCGAGCTCGACCTGGACCGGCCGTTCGGCATCGACGACCTGGCTCGCATCGCCGGGCGCCTTCGACACAGCATGCCTACATGCACCTGCTTCGCCTTTCTGCGAGGCAGCTCGATCTTCTTCGGAGCGACGCCGGAACTGCTGGTCCGTCGCCGGGGCCGCCGGATCGAAACGCAGGCGCTGGCCGGTTCGATCGCCGGCGACCCCTCGCCTGCGCGTCGGCGAGAGTTGGAGCGGCGTCTGCTGGAGAGTCGGAAGGACCGGCTGGAGCACGATGTCGTCGTGCGCTATCTCGTCGAGCGCCTCGACCGGAGCTGCGGCGCGGTAGCGCCGCCGGCCCCTCGGGGAGTGCGCGTCCTGCCGAACGTGATGCATCTGGAGACGCCGATTCGCGCCGCGCTGCCGGAGACGGTCGAGCCGCCTCACGTGCTGCGGCTGGTGCGGGCGCTCCACCCGACCCCCGCGGTCGCCGGCAGACCGACGCCTCTCGCCCTGGCCGCCATCCGGCGTACCGAAGAGCGGGACCGGGGCTGGTACGCGGGCCCGGTCGGCTGGTTCGACGGCAGCGGCGATGGCGAGTTCTCGGTCGCTCTCCGTTCCTGTCTCGCGACCCGGCGTCGAGGCCTGCTCTACTCGGGCAACGGCATCGTCGCCGACTCCGATCCCGCACGCGAGCTGGTTGAGACGAACCTCAAGCTGGACGCGATCCTCGGAGCATGGGGCTAGGGGCCGGCGCGGGCGAGGCGCAGTTTCAGCGTGCGCGCCTCCTGGTCGGCGCCCTGATGCAGGCCGGCGTCCGGCGGGCGGTCACGAGCCCGGGTTCCCGCTCGACGCCGCTGGTGCTGGCGGCGCTCGATGCCGCGGCCGCCGGGCTGGACGTCGCCAGCATCATCGACGAGCGGGCGGCCGGGTTCTTCGCGCTCGGCCAGGCGCGGGCCACAGGCGTGCCGACGGTCCTGATCTGCACTTCGGGGACGGCGCCGGCCCACTACCTGCCGGCGATGATGGAAGCCCGCGAGGCCGGAGTTCCGCTGATCGCCTTGACTGCCGACCGACCGATGGAGTTGATGGACTGCGGGGCGCCGCAGACGACGGACCAGACGAAGCTCTTCGGTTCGGCCGTCAGCCACTTCGCCGAGGTCGATCTCGCGGGTCCGGTCGATCCGCTGAGTCTGCGGGCGATCCGTCGGACCGCGGCTCAGGCCGTGTTCCGTTCCCGCTGGCCGCGCGGCGCCGCGGTCCACCTGAACGTGCGGGCGCGCAAGCCGCTCGAGCCGGAGGTGGATGCCAGGGACGGTGCGCTCGCGGCTACCGTTGACGCTCTGCTCGAGGAGCGGTTCGAGGCGGCGGTGCCCGCGGCGCAACCGGATCCGGCGGCGCTGGATCGGGCGGCGGCGCTGTGCCGGCGAGCGGAGCGCGGGCTGATCGTCGCCGGTCCCCTGCCTCTTCCGTCGGCGGAGTGCCGACGGGAAGGTGACGTCCGGGGTCTGGTGAAGCTCGCGCGGCGGACAGGCTTCCCGCTACTCGCGGAGGCCACGAGTCAGGGCAGGTTCACGGAAGGAGACGCCGCGGCTGACGCCGCGCGCCTCGGCGCGGCCTGGATAGCCGACGGTGGAGAAGGCCTGCCTCTTCCGGACCTGATTCTGCAGGTCGGAGCGCCACCGGTCGCGGCAGGCGCTCAGCGCCTGATCGAGGCCGCGGGGGCACCTCAGATCGTGCTGTCTGACGGTCCCTGGACCGATCCTGACGGACTCGCTTCGGTGTTCCTGTTCGGGGATGTCGAAAGCTCGACGTCAGAGCTCTGTCGACGGCTCGGGGATGTAGGGCCGGATACCGAGGCGGCCGGTTGGCAGGGGGACGTACTTCGGCTGTGCGGGCGATTTCGGGCGGCGGCGGCACGACTTGACTCCGACGATCTCGGGTTTCACGACGGGGAAGCGGCCGGAACGGCGGTCGCGGAGACGCCCGCGGACGCGCTCCTCATGCTTGGCAACAGCCTGCCGGTGCGCCTGGTCGAAACCTGGGCCGCGCATCCCGGTCGCCGGATCTGGGTTGCGAGCCAGCGGGGGTTGAGCGGGATCGACGGGTTGGTTGCGGGCTTCCTTGGCTCGCTCAGCACGGGCGGTTTCCCGGCCGGCCTGCTGCTCGCGGGCGACGTCAGCCTGCTGCACGATCTCGACGGTCTGGCGATCGCCCCCGAGTACGGCGCCGGTCCGCCGGCCGTGGTCGTGGTGATCGACAACCAGGGCGGACGCATCTTCGACCGACTCCCGATCGCGCAGGCCGGGATCTTCCGTGGCCCGGCCGGCAGGCACTGGTTGACGCCCCACGGGGTCGACTTCGGCGGCCTGGCACGCGCGTTCGGCGTACCTCACGCACGAGTGGAAGATGCCCCGGCGCTCGCGCAGGAGATCGAGGCGGCCCTCGGTCGGAGAGGCGTTTCCCTGATCGTTGCGGGGGTCGCTCCAGAGGCGCTGGCGGCGGCCGAGGAGTCGCTGCGGCAGGCCATGGGTGCGTCGTCGTCGTCGCGATGACCACGGCGGTTCTGATCCACGGCTTCTCGGGTGGTCCGGCCAGCTGGCGGCGGGTGGAAGCGCTCCTCGGCGCGCCGAGCCACGCGCTGGCGGTCTGCGGTCATGGTGGCGAGAATCCGCCGGCGATCTCCACGGGCTCGGCGGCGTTCGAGGCCGAGGTCGATCGGCTGGCGGCCGTCGTCGAGGCCGAAGTGCCGGCGCCTCGCCTCGTGGTTGGCTACTCCCTGGGGGGGCGGCTGGCTCTCGGCCTGCTGGTCCGTCATCCGGACCTGTTTCTCGGCGGTGTTCTGATCGGCGCGAACCCGGGCATTGCCGGCGAGGACGTCCGCGCCATTCGCCGGCGCGACGACGATCGCTGGGCTCGGCTTATCGAGGAAGAGGGCCTCGCCGCCTTCGACAGCGGGTGGTCGGCTTTGCCTCTGTTCGCCAGTCAACACGACCTGGATGCCGGACGGCTGGCGGAGCAGCGGCGTACTCGCCTCAGCCACGATCCCGCGGCCCTGGGGGCGGCGATGAGGGCGCTCGGTCTCGGCGCCATGCCGGACTACCGACCCTTCCTGTCCTCGATCCTCTGCCCGGTCGAGTTGATCGTGGGCAGTGAGGACTCGAAGTTCATCGGTCTGGCGCGACAGATGGCCGGACGCCTTCCGGTCGCCACGGTCCGTATCGTCGACGGAGCTGGCCACAATGTTCCACTGGAGGCACCCGCCGAGCTGGCCCGCCTCCTGAACGCGACTCTGGGCAAGGTTGATCGGGACCGCCGGCGCTGATGGCGCGGCCCGTTGTAGTGTCGCCGATCGAAGGAGGCGGGATGGGGATGAGCGGAGAATCGCACCAGGAATGGCGGAGTGGCGGTGACTACACGGATATCCGCTACGAGAAGTCCTACGTCGACGGCGAGCCGGAGGGGATAGCCAAGATCACGATCAACCGGCCGGAGGTGCGCAACGCCTTCCGGCCGCTGACGGTTCAGGAGATGAGCGCGGCGGTCGACGTGGCCCGCGATGACGGCGAGGTCGGCGCGGTGATCCTGACCGGCGAGGGGCGCAGCGCCTTCTGTTCAGGCGGCGACCAGCGCATCCGGGGCGACGCCGGCTACGTCGGCGACGATGGCGTGCCGCGCCTGAACGTCCTCGACCTGCAGCGTCAGATCCGCACGCTGCCCAAGCCGGTCGTGGCGATGGTCGCCGGCTACGCGATCGGCGGCGGCCACGTGCTGCACATGGTCTGCGACCTGACGATCGCCGCCGACAACGCCCGCTTCGGCCAGACCGGGCCGCGCGTGGGCAGCTTCGACGGCGGCTACGGCGCCTCGTACATGGCGCGGATCGTGGGCCAGAAGAAGGCGCGGGAGATCTGGTTCCTGTGCCGCCAGTACAACGCCCGGCAGGCGCTGGACATGGGTCTCGTCAACACGGTCGTACCGCTCGAGCGGCTCGAACAGGAGACCCTCCAGTGGTGCCGGGAGATGCTGGCCAACAGCCCGATGGCGCTCCGCTGCCTGAAGGCGGCGATGAACGCCGACTGCGACGGTCAGGCCGGCCTCCAGGAGCTGGCGGGGAACGCGACCCTGCTGTTCTACATGACGCAGGAAGGGCAGGAGGGCCGGCAGGCGTTCCTGGAGAAGCGGAAGCCGGACTTCTCGAAGTTCCAGCGATACCCATGAGCCCGGGCGGGCGCCGCCCCGGCAACCTGGGGGCGTGGGCGCAGGCGATTCGTCCGAAGACGCTGTGGGCGGCGGTGACGCCGGTCGTTGTCGGCAGCGCCTGCGCCGTGTCCGTGTCGGGCTTCCGGCCCGGTGCGGCCCTGGCCGCGCTCGGCGTCGGAGTCTTCATCCAGATCGGCACGAACCTGTCGAACGACGTGCTCGACTTCGACCGCGGCGCCGACACGGAACGCCGGGTCGGGCCGGTGCGGGCGGTGCAATCGGGGCTGCTCAGCCGCGGCCAGGTGTGGGTCGGGGCGTGGGTCGCCTTCGGTCTCTGCATGGTTTGCGGCCTCTACCTGGTGACGGCCGCGGGCTGGCCGGTGCTGGTAGTCGGCGCTGTTTCGATCGCATCGGGGCTGCTGTACACGGCCGGCCCCTGGGCGCTGGCCTATGTCGGCCTGGGCGACCTGTTCGTCTTCCTGTTCTTCGGTCTGGCTGCCGTGGTCGGGACCGTGTACGTCCAGGCGCTGGAAGTGCCGGCCGTCGCCTGGTGGGCGGCGATCGCCGTCGGCGCCCTGGCGACGGCGATCCTCGTCGTGAACAACCTCCGCGACCGCGAAACGGACGCGGTGGCGGGCAAACGGACGCTGGCGGTGCGCTTCGGCGCGCGTTTCACGCGGCTGCAGTACGCGGCGCTGCTCCTGGTCGGGCATGCCGCGGCTTTGCCGCTCGCCGTCCGCTTCGGTCCGTGGCCCCTGCTGTCGTGGCTGGCGCTGCCGTTCGCGGTAGCCGTGCTGCGGTCCGTTTGGCGCGGCGAGGGCGCGGCCCTCAACCTGGCGCTGGCGGCGACCGCCCGCCTGCTCCTCCTGTTCGGCGTGCTCCTGTCGATCGGCATCGTGCTGGGGGCCCGGCACTGAGCGACGCACTCTCGGTTCGAGCGGCGGGGCGTGAAGCGCGGGGGCCGGCGCTGGTCGACGGCGGCTGTGAGGTCGGCTGGCTGGACCTTGTGGAGCGGGTGGATCGGACGCGAGACGCGTTGCGTCCGCGGCTCGACGAACTGGACGCGCCGGTCGTCGCCGTCGTTGGGGGCGCGGGGGCCGACACCGTGGTCAACCTTCTCGCACTGCTGGAGGACCGGGTTTCGTTCGTGTTGGTGCATCCCCGGTGGACGCGCGCCGAACGCGACCGGGCGATCGGGATGGCCGGAGCCTGCCTGTGCCTGGAGAGTGGCGGAGCCTTGGCCACGATGCCGGCGCCCGCCGCGGTCGGCAACCCGAGCGTCGGCCGGGGCGCTGCGATCGTCTTCACTTCCGGCACGACGGGTCGGCCGCGGGGCGCAGTTCTCAGCCGGGCGGCGCTGCGCGCGTCGGCGTTCGCACACGCGGAAACCATGGGCTGGCGCGCCGGCGACCGCTGGCTCCTGAGCTTGCCGACGGCTCATGTGGGCGGCCTGATGATCGTCGTCCGCTGCCTCCATGCGCGGCGGACCGTGGTCGTGGGTGGACGTCGGGCTTCCGGGAGCTTCGATGCCGCCGAGACCCTTCGGGTCGTCGAACGCGACCGGATCACCCTTCTGTCCGTCGTGCCGACGATGCTCGCGCGGCTTCTTCAGGCAGTCAGGCGTCCGCCGCCGAGCCTGCGGGCCGTGCTCGTGGGCGGCGCTGGCGCGCCGCCGGCCCTGATGGAGCGGGCCAGAGAGAGCGGCTGGCCGGTGTTCGCGACCTACGGGTTGACGGAGGCCTGTTCCCAGGTTGCGACGGAGCGGCCGGGCGAGACGCCTGGAGGGGTGGGTACGCCGCTGCCCGGGATCGAGGTGCGGGTTGCGGCTCCGGACGGGTTCGCCGGCACGATCCAGGTGCGGGGCCCCATTCACGTCAGGGGAGAGAGCCTGTTCGACGGCTACCTCGGCGCGGAACCGGGGGCGCCTCTCGAACGGCCCTTCGAGGCGGACGGCTGGTTCGATACGGGCGACCTGGGTGCGATCGGCGAGGACGGCCGACTCCGGGTGGTGGGTCGAAGCTCCGACCGGATCCTGACCGGGGGCGAGAACGTCGATCCCGCGGAAGTCGAAGCTGCCGTCGTGGAGTGGCCCGGCGCGGCGGCCGCCTGCGTGGTCGGTCTGGAGGACGAGGAGTGGGGCGAAACGGTGGGCGCCGTCCTGGTCCCGACCGTCGGCTTCGAGTCCCTTGGCGGGCTGGCCGGACTCGGAAGGCACCTGGGTGGACGTCTCGCCGGGTTCAAGCGGCCGCGGTGCTGGCGTGTCGTGGATGCGCTGCCGCTGGCCCCTTCGGGCAAGGTGGACCGAAGCGCCTGTGTTCGACTCCTGGTCGAGTCGCCAAGCCCGCGGGCGGGGCAGGAGGGCCAGTGACTGTCGACGCCGCGGTGGCGGAGTTCCGGGACCGGCTCGACCTCGAGCGGCGGCTCCGGCCCTTCGAACCGCTTCGCTATCGGGCGAGCGACGCGGAGACCAGGGCCGTGCACCTGGACGACTTCGCGGCGATCCCCTTCCTCGACGGCGTGAGCGGCGTCGAGCACTATCAGCACCGGGCCCGGCTACGGGCGCGGGGAGGCGACTCCTATGTGGCCTCGACGCCTGGTTCGGCCGGCTACGAGCGCTACTGCCGGGAGGTCCTCGGTCTCGGCGCGGTGGAGCTTCTGGAGGTCGACCCTGCCGGCGACCGGCTCGCGATTGCTCGCGCCTGCATGGAGAATCGCGCGGTTCTGGACCGGCTGGGAACGCTTGCCCGCCGCGGGGGCCTCGTTGTCGAGCCCTTTCTCGGCGCCGAGGCGATCTGGGATCTCGCGGCGGCCGTTGCCGCCGAAACCGGCGCCCGCGTGCGGGTCCTGGCGCCGCCGCCGCCGGTGACCTGGATCGCCAACGACAAGGCGAACTTCGAGGACCTCGTCACTGCGGTCCTCGGTCCCGGCTTTCTGCCCGAAAGCCGCCGGTCGGCTTCGCCGGAAGCGCTGGCCCGCGCGCTGCTCGAGCTCTCGGAAACCGGTCCGTCCGTGGCGCTCAAGCGGCTGCGCTGCGCTTCGGCGATGGGCAACGAGGTGTTTGAGTCCGCGGCGCTCCGTCGCCGCGGACTGTCGGGGGCCCTGGAGATTGTCCGGGGTTTCCTCGAGAGGACCGGCTGGGAGGGCGGCGAGGATGTACTCGCGGTTCGCTGGGAGCAGGCGACATCGTCTCCTTCGACCCAGTGGTGGTTGCCGCCCCCTGGTGGCGGGGAGCCAACGCTCGACGGCGTCTACGAGCAGATCCTGGCGGGAGAGGAGGGTGTCTTCGTCGGCAGCCGGCCGAGTGGACTGGCGGCGGAGGTGGAGGAACGGATCGTGCTCCAGTCGGGGCAGGTGGCGGACGCGCTGCAGCGGCTGGGTTACGTCGGCCGCTGTTCGTTCGACCACCTGGTGCTGGCGGACGGCCGGGTCGTGTTCACGGAGTGCAACGGACGCTGGGGCGGCACCAGCACGCCGATGAGCCTGGTCGACAGGCTCTACCCGGGCGGCCGTCCGCGGTATCAGGCGCAAGCCTTCGTTCATCCGGAACTCACAGGGCTCACGTTCCGGCAGCTCCTGGCGCGTTTGGGCGATGCCGTGGACGACCGCGGCTCGGCAGCCGGCCGGTTCCTGCTCTACAACGTGGGACCGCTGGAGCAGTTCGGCAAGTTCGATGTCGTGGCGCTGGGCTCGAGCCGCGCCCACGTCGAGGAACTGATGACCCGGGAACTCCCGCGCCGGCTCGGGCTGGGAGCCTGAGCCGCGGGATGCGGCTCGGCGGGCCCGGCTAGCCCGCATATCTCACGGGGTGATTTGAGATCGGGCCTCTTCCCGCGGATAATCCAAGTGTTGTCAAGCATTTGGACAGTCCACAGGAGCGAGACCCGTGAAGACAGAGTGTACTCCGTCGCAGCTTGAGTTCGGTTTCCACGGTCGCCGCCGTGTGACGGCCTGTTTCGACGGTGGCCGTTTGACGACGGAGGGCGGCGGGCTGCTGCTTCGGGAGACGGATACGCGAATCGGTCTGCTGGATCGCATGGCGTCGTGTTTTCGGGATCACCGGGATCCGTCGGCGGTGGAGCACACGGTGCGGGACCTGGTCTCTCAGCGGGTCTACGGTCTGGCTCTGGGCTACGAGGACCTGAATGACCACAATCAGCTTCGCCTCGACGCGTTCATGGCGCTGCTGGTGGGCAAGTCGGACATCACGGGCGCCGATCGTCGGCGGTCGCGGGACAAGGGTCGTCCCCTGGCGAGCGCATCGGGGTTGAATCGTCTGGAGTTGTCGCGGCCGGAGGAGGCACAAGGTAGCCGCTACAAGCGGACTCCGGCGGACGGCGCGGCCCTGGACGGCCTGCTGGTGGACCTGTTCCTGGAGGCTTTCGAGGAGGCGCCGGAGGAGATCGTGCTGGATCTGGACGCGACCGACGATCCGCTGCACGGGGAGCAGGAGGGTCGGTTCTTCCACGGCTACTACCGGTGCTACTGCTACATGCCGCTGTACGCGTTCTGCGGCGAGCACCTGCTGCTGGCGCGTCTGCGGCGGTCGGACCAGGACGCCAGCGCCGGGACGGTCCGCGAGTTAGCGCCGATCGTCGCCCGGATCCGGGAGGCGTGGCCGGACACCCGGATCGTCCTGCGCGGCGACTCGGGCTTCTGCCGGGAGCGGATCATGGCCTGGTGCGAGAGGGAAGGGCTCTTCTACGTGTTCGGCGTGGCAAGGAATCCGCGCCTTGCGAGGCGGCTCGCCAAAGCGCTTGCGAAGTCGCGGCGGCGATTTCATGCGACCGAAAAGCCCTCGCGGCGGTTCCGGGAGTTCCGCTACAGGACCCGCTCCTCCTGGTCCCGCAAGAGGCGGGTGGTGGGCAAGGCGGAGTGGCTCCAAAAGGGCGGCAATCCCCGCTTCATCGTCTCCAATCTGCCCAAGAGCCGCGCCGGCAAGCAGGCGCTCTACGAGCTGCTCTACTGCGCCCGTGGCGACATGGAAAACCGGATCAAGGAGCAGCAGCTCGATCTCTTCGCCGACCGCACCTCCACCGCCACCATGGCCGCCAATCAACTCCGCCTCTACTTCTCCTCCTTCGCCTACGTCTTGCTCGCCGCCGTGCGACGCCTCGCTCTGGCCGACACCGACAAGGCCCACCTCCAGTGCGGCACCATCCGCCTGCGCTTCTTCAAGATCGCCGCACGACTGCGCATCACCCATCGCCGCATCTGGGTCCACCTGGCCAACGTCTTCCCCTGGCAAAACGACTTCGCACAGGCCCTGGCAAACCTCCAGAGAAAACCCCTCTACCACCCGCCGGCCTGAGACCGGACGAAAACCGACACCACAACGCGGCGCCTTGCATCGACTCCACGCCCAGAGTGCGCCCGAAAACCGCACCGAACCGCTGCGGACAAGCCACTCCGACGCCGAAATGAACCGACTCCGACTCCGCAGGACACCTGACCAGCCACCGACAGACCAGGACGGCATTCAAGGGGACTGCCCACCCCGAACTCAGCCCTCACGCCCGAGCCGGTGAAACATGCGGGCTAGCTAGTTCTCGTCCAGAAACGCGGTTTTCTGCGCTTCAGGAAGGCGAGATCGCAGGCTCGTTGAGCGTCTTCAGAGCCTGTTTCAGGCGGTAGCGGCGGTGCCAGGGAGTGAACCGCCGGCGGTCGGCGGGGTTTGGCCACCTCCGCGAAATGTCGCCCACGGGGGGAGCTTCCGGTTGGTTTGTGACCGGGTGTCGGGCGACGAAGGCGTCGGTTGGTCAGGTCGACCCGGGCTGCAGACGGGCGAGCCGGATCAGGTTGTGAGCAAGCACCGCCGAGTGCACGTAGGCCCGAAAGCGGGTCAGGCCTTTCCAGTTGCAGCGTGCCAGTCCGAAGCAGCGTTTCAGGTAGGAGATACCGGCTTCGATCCCCGCTCGGAAGCGTTTCAACTGTCCGTAGATCCAGGAGGACCGGGCCATCTGGTGCGCCTTGAGGCCGCCCTTCTTGTGGAAGAGGACATCGACGACGCCCAGGGTCTTCGCCTCTTCGAGATTGCTCTTGGAGCCGTAGCCGCCGTCGAGGGCGGCGCGCTCCGGCGCCGAGCCGTAGTGCGCGACGTGGCGCTTGAGCATCGGCAGGCAGCGCTCGCTGTCGGCCGGATTACCGCTCTCGACCACCACGTCGAGCACCAGTCCGCTCTTGCCCGTGGCCAGATTGATCTTGTGTCCGTAGTACGTCCTGCGACCGCCCTTGCGAATGATGTCCGTGTGGGGCTCGAACAGGCTCGCCACCTTCTCCGGCGCCGGTACGGTTTCGCCCTGCAACACTCGCCGCCTGGTCTGATCCACCACGCGCTCGAGCAGCTCCATGCAGTACTCCGCACGACTCTCCCAGGATCGCGCCCAGGGCTCCCGAGTGGCTCCTACCTGCGGTTTGGCCGCCTTCACGTAACCGGTCGTCCGGGCGACCAGCCTCAACAATCGGCGATACGTCTGTGCCCGACGCTTGGCCCCGCGCCGCGAACGGACCTCCAGCGCCCGCCGCTTGCAGGCACGGCGGTGGTCGTGAAACACCACCGCCGTCCCCAAGTGCTTGCGCGCTTCCTTGAGCAACCGCGTCAGCACACGAACCCCGTCCAGCAGCAGACGACTGTCCTCCGGCGACAGAATGTGAGTCTCCGTCACCGTGCTGTCGATCCGCACCGCCTCGCCCGTCTCGATCCCCTCGGTGTGCGCGAACCGCAACAGATGACGGTTGATTCGCTCCCAGGTCGCCGGCCGAATCCCACTGATCAGGGCCTGCAACGCCGACTTTCCAGGCGCCCGGCCGCCGCCAAGACGGGCGAAGCGCTGTGCCGTCAGAGAGTCCCGAAGCGTGAACGCCAACTCCCTGTAACCCTGCTGCCACAAGTGCTTGAGCACCGCGCAACGCAGGATCGTCTCGCAAGTCAGGCCTTGGCGACCTACCGGCGACGAAACACCGCGGTCGATGTCCGCAGACACCCACCCCAGAACCTCGCGGTGCTCGTCCAGCCACGCCGAAACCTGCTCCAGAATCGCCGCCGCAGGATGATCCACGACCGGACAATCCAACAGACCAACCTGTGCCGTCCGTCTCGCGCGCATGCTTGCCCCCTCACTCCGATCTGTGAAATCGAAGCTACACCGAGCACGTTTAGCCCAGCAAAATCAAGCACTTCAGCGTTTCTGGACGAGAACTAGCTAGCCGTCGTCGCGGAGGCTGCGGTCGAGCGCCTCGCTCATCTGGCGCAGGCGCTCCGCTTCCGTTGGCGACAGTACGCCGCCGTCCTGGCAGGCCTCGATCGTCGAGGTCATCTCGTTCAGCCGGTCGAGCGCTTCGTCGGTCGACCCGCGTCGCTCGGGCGCCGCGTGAGCCGCCGCGAACAGCAGGGTCGACAGCGTGAGGGCAAGTCGCCGCAGACGCTGCCGCGGCGGCGCCGGAACGGATTCCGGCTCGGCGGTCGCGTCGTAGACGTCCGCCAGCAGGATGCGCGAGATCGCGTATGCGTCCTTCACCTCATTGGTTACAACGAACGGGAGGCCTGGTTGGTTTCCGGCAATCGATCGATCACCTTCTTCTGCAGGACGCGCCGGTCTTCGAGCCGGATCGCGGTGAGCCCTGCACCCCAGACGCAGCCGCTGTCGAGAGCGAGCAGGTCGGGTCGCAGGCGGAGTCCGAGGGCGGCCCAGTGACCGGCGACCGCCGTATGGTCCGGGCAGCTCCGGGGCGCTACGTCGAACCAGGGTCGGAGGCCTGGCGGCGCTTCCTCGAGCGGGCCGCTGTAGTCGTGGGTCCGGCCTTTCCCGTCGAGCATCCGCATGCGGGTGAACGCCGCCAGCGACTTCTTGTTCCGGCGACGCAACAGGCTCTTCGCTTTCGGACCCCGGAGCTTTCGTTCGAGCCGCCTGGCCGCCTTGGTGGCGTCCTCCCGGGACCAACCGGGCCGCAGCCCCGCGTGGACGAGGACGTAGTCGCGTCCTGCGACCCGTTCGAAGTGAACGAAGGGCCGCCGGCGCAGCCAGTCGACCAGTTCGGGTGCGTCCGCCGCCTTGAGGGCCTTCTTCAGGGTGTCTCGCGGTTTCTTGCTGGTGACCCCAAGGTGCCGTGCGATCAGGTGCAGGTCGTGGTTTCCGAGCACGACCTGGAAGCGGTCGCCCATCTCCGCGTCCAGCATCCGTGCCCAGCGCAGCGTCTCGAGCGAGCGCGGTCCCCTGTTCACCAGGTCGCCCACCATCCATAGACGGTCCCTGCGGACGTCGAGCTCCATTCGGCCGAGCAGGGCCTGGAGCGTCCGGAAGCAGCCGTGGACGTCGCCGATCGCCCAGGTCGCCACCGGATTCCCTGCTAGTCGACGATGGCCTGGTACGTCAGGCTCTGGAGATCCTGGCGGATGTTCAGGTGCGTGTAGGGCCGGACCTGAGCCATCAGGATGCCGATCAGTTCCTCTTCGGGATCGACCCAGAACACGGTGCAGAACGCGCCGCCCCAGGAGTACGACCCGACCGATGCCGGCATCGCCGAGGCGCCCTTGTCCGTCACCACGCTGTAGCCGAGGCCGAAGCCGTAGCCGGGACCGCGCAGCCAGAGGCCGTGGTCGCCGGTGTGGTTCGACGTCATCAGTTCGACCGTCTTGCGGCCGAGGATGCGTTGGCCGTCCAGCTCTCCGCCGTTCAGCATCATCTGATGGAAGCGGTAGTAGTCGGCGGCGGTGGAGACGAGGCCGCCCGAACCGCTGAAGTACTTGTGCGGCTCGCGGACGTGCCGGGCGTTCACGTCCGGCGCCTCGGTGAGGACGATCCTGCTGTCCTCGCCCGGCCGGTAGAGCGCGGCGAAGCGGCCGACCTTCGACTCGGGCAGGTAGAAGTAGGTGTCGACCATGCCCAGCGGCTCGAAGATGCGCTCCTTCAGGTACTCGTCCAGGGTCCGGCCGGACAGCACCTCGACCATCCGCCCGACGACATCGACGGAAGGGCCGTACTGCCAGGCGTCGCCGGGATGGAACTCGAGCGGCAGTTCGGCGAGGGCGGTGACGAAATCGCCGACGGTCCATTCCGGATCGCGGTTGTTGCGCAGCTTGGCGTAGTCGGCTTGGAGCAGCCCGCGGTAGCTGTTCGCGAAGCCGGCCGTATGGGTCAGGATGTGCTGGACCGTGATCGGCCGCGCGGCCTGGATCAGCTTGTAGGGCGCGCCCAGGTACTCGTCGGCGTCCGGCACCGTCGCGACCTGCATCTCGGCGAACTCGGGCAGGTACTTCGCGATCGGATCGCGGAGCTGGAACTTCCCCTCCTCGTACAGGGTCATCAGCGCCACGGAGGCGATCGGCTTGGTCATCGAGGCAATCCGGAAGATCGTGTCCCGGGTCATCGGGGCGCCTTCCTCGGGCCAGCGTTCACCCTGGGCTTCGAAGTGGACGACCTTGCCTCGGCGCGCGACCAGGGTCACCGTGCCGGCGACCTGCCGGCGGTCGATGTAGGCGCCGACGGCCTCGGAGAGCCGCTCGAGGCGCTCGCTCGACATGCCGGCGCTCTCCGGTTCGGCGATCGGCAGCGGAGTTGCCGCCGTCTGGTCGGCGGCGGTAGTCGGCGGAGCGGCCGCCACGGCGCTGGCGACGAGGCCTGCCAGGAGGAACGCGACGGCGGACAGCATCGGGACACGGTTGTGTTGGTCGAGGTTCATCGTGCGCCTCCCTGGGAGTGTTCGGTGGTCGTCGGGGCTCTGGCGGTTCAGCGTCTCGCCCGGGGCGTCAGCGTCGTCGTATGCCGTTCGCCGTCGCGCATGTAGACGACCTCGATCGGCTCGTCGATCTTCACGGCGTCGAGGGCGTACGTGTAGTCGTAGATGTTGGCGATTACCTGGCCGGCGAACTCGACGATCACGTCCCCGGCCTCAAGGCCGGCCTCGGCGGCGGGGCCGCCCTCCATCACGCCGCCCAGCAGCAGGCCTTCCACTTCGCTGGCGTAGTCCGGGATGGTGCCGGTGTAGGCGCGCACGGTGTCGCGGCTGCCGCCCTGCTGGAGGGTCCGCTCGACCTTGACGAACTCGAGCGGCTCGACCTGGTTCGCGGCGCGGCGGGTGAGCAGGGCGGCGAAGCGGGCCACGCGCTCCAGGCCGTCGAAGTTGATGCGATCCGCCGTGTCGGTCGGCCGGTGATAGTCCTCGTGGGAGCCGCTGAACAGGTTGACCGTCGGAATGCCGGCATTGTTGAAGCTCGACGTGTCGGTGGGCAGGTACGGGTCAGTCTGCATGCCGAGGTCGAAGCCCACCGGGACGTTGGCGGCTTCGACCAGCCCCGTCCAGTCCGGGCTCGAGCCGACCGCCTGGACGGTCAGGCGGTTGTCGCGGACGCGGCCGACCATGTCCAGGTTCACGTAGGCCGCGATCCGGTCGGCCGGGATGACGGCGTCGTCGACGAAGTCCGCCGAGCCCAGGAGCCCCAGCTCCTCGCCCGACCAGAAGGCGAGGGCGACGTTCCGGTCGTGGCCCAGCTCGCGCAACTGGCGCGCGGCGGCGAGCACCGCCGCCGTACCCGAGGCGTTGTCGTCCGCGCCGAGGTGAATGGCGTCCTTCTCGTCCGGCCGCGCCAGCGAGTTGCCGCCGCGGCCCCGGCCCAGGTGGTCGTAGTGGGCGCCGACGACGACCCACGGCTTGTCGAGGCTCTCCGCCTTGCTGCCGGGCAGCACGGCGACCACGTTCCGCGCCGTTCCGCGTTCCCGCTCGATGGCTGTCTCGAGGGTGACGCGAACGTCCGGCAGGGGAAAGCCTGCGTTGTGCGGGTTGCCGTCGTCGAAGCTCTTCTGGATCTCCTCGAGGTCGCGGCCCGTACCGCTGAACAGCGCCTCCGCCACCTCGCCGCCGATGCTGGCTGCGGCGACGCCGGAGCCGGCCGCCGCGGTGTCGAATGCCATCGGGATCGTCTCGCCGGCGTTCGGCGAGCGCGGTCCGGTCAGGACGAGGAGTCCCACGGCGCCCGCCTCGCGCGCGGTCAGGGCCTTGTAGCGGAGGCCCGAGTAGCGGTTGAGGATGGACCGCGCTTCGCCCTCGACATCCTCGGGAACGTAGCGGAGGACGACGGCGATCTTGCCGGAGACGTCCAGTGTCGCGTAGCTGTCGTAGCCGAAGTCCTGGGAGTCCGGCACCCGGATGCCGTAGCCGGCGAACACCGCCTCTCCTTCGACCTCCGTCGAGTCGGAGAAGCCGAGCGCCTGGATCTGCGTCTGGTCGCTGAACGCGACGCCGCCGTCCCCGGTCTCGATGCGGATCGTCGAGCCCGTGTCGCGGGCGCCGGAGGTGAACTCGAAGTCGAGCAGCAGGTCGTCCTCGCCGGGCAACGGCTCGGCGCCGAGCGCGGCGAGCTGCTCCGCCAGGTACGCGGCGGCCCGCTGCTCGCCGTCCGTGCCCGTCAGCCGGCCGCCGAACTCGGGCGAGGCAAGGGTGGTGACGTGGCTCTCGAGCGCTTCCCGGGGATCAGGCGGCGCGTCCGGTCGGCCGCCCGGCACGCGGTTCGGCGAGGCTTCGAGGGCCGCGAGCGCGGCCTCGTGGTTCCAGTCCGCGATGTAGAGCTGGCCGCCGTCGCCGCCGTGGCGGCTCGAAGTCCAGACGAGCTGGCGGCCGTCCGGCGACGGCACGGGCAGGCCGTCGAAGCGGTCCGTGTAGGTGACCCGGACCGGTTCCTTCGTGCCCTCCGTGTCGACGATGAAGACCTCGAAGTTCTCGAAACCGAGCTTGTTCGAGGCGAAGAGGATGTACTCGCCCGAGGGGTGCTGGTACGGGGCCCAGCTCATCGCGCCGAAGTCGGTCAGTTGCCGCTGGTCCGAGCCGTCGAGATTCATCGACCAGACGTCGGCTACCAGGCCGTCCTCGCCGAAGCGCCGCCAGACGATGCGGGAACCGTCGGCGAAGAAGAAGGGGCCGCCGTCGTATCCGGGTACGTTCGTGAGCCGGGTCTGTTCGCTGCCGTCGGCGCGCATGATGTAGATCTCGCCGAAGTACGCGGGGTCGACTTCCAGCAGGTTTGTTTCGCGCTCGGAGAGTTCCCGGTTGAAGGCGTCGCGGGTGGAGGCGAAGACGATCCACTCGCCGTCCGGGGAGTAGGCGCCTTCGGCGTCGTAGCCGGGGACGTTCGTCAGCCGGCGGGGGTCGCCTCCGGCCATGGGCACCGCGTAGATCTCCATCTCCGGGTCGTAGTCCCAGGCGTAGCGCCGCTCCCGCCCGGTGGCGCGGAAGTCGAGCTCCTGCTGCTGCAGCTCGGCCGAGCGCGGGTCGTGGTGGGTCGACGCGTACAGGATCGCCGAGCCGTCCGGGCGAATGAAGGCGCAGGTCGTCTTGCCGATTCCGGTCGACACCTCGCGGGTGTCTCCGGTGGCCAGATCGAGCAGGTAGATCTGGTAGAACGGATTCTCCGGCCGCCGTTCGCTCTGGAACACGAGCTGGCCGCCGTCGGCCGAGAAGTAACCCTCGCCGGAGCGCTTTCCCTCGTAGATCAGGCGTCGGGTTCGGTCGAGGAACGTGCTCTCGTCGAGTGCGTCGTTCGCGGCGGCGGGAGTCGGGAGCGCGGCGAGGGCAGCGGCTGCCAGCGCGGTTCCGGGGTGGAGTTTCGGCACGATGATCTCTCTCGGCAGTTCTCGACGAACCCGCTGGCGGCAGGCTGTGCGCTGGACGCGAAGTCGGGTGAGTGTATCGGTGCTCCCGGGCGCCGCGTTCATGTCATACTTCACGGGCCAACTTGGCCGTCGCCCCGGGCGCCTCGTGGAGGCAAGTGAGATGACGACAGCAAACGTGACGACCGCGGGCCCGCCGCAGACCGAGGACTGGATCGCGTGGCGCGGCCGGGTCGATGAGCGCCTGGAGCACATGGCGACGAAGGCCGACCTGGCGGACCTCAAGGTGTGGATGCTGAAGACGATGATCACGACGATGATCACGTCGATGATCGGCTTCGGCGCCTTGATCGTGGCGGCGATCAGGTTGCTGCCGTAGCGCAGCCCGGCTGCGAGACCGGCTGCTAGCCTGCCGCTTCATGTGGGCCGGCCTGCCGATCTCGACCTGGGTGCTGCTCGCGGTGTCGGTCGGCGCCGGGCCTGCGCTGGTTCTGTTGCGGTGGTGGTCTGAGGGACGGCGCCGTCGCCGCTCGGCGCGGAGCGGTGCGGCGTGACGGCTAGCGCGCTCGTCCTCGTCCCCCTCGGGCTCTACATGCTGGTCCTGATCGGGCTCGGCCTGTGGGGTCGGCGCGAAGGAGGGACCCTCGAGGGCTACTACGTGGCCGGCAAGAAGCTGCCCTCCTGGGTCATCGCCTTCAGTTCGAACGCCACCGGCGAGAGCGGCTGGCTGCTGCTCGGCCTGACCGGGATGGGCTACGCCGTCGGCTTCCACGCGCTCTGGGTCGTGTTCGGCGAAGTGATGGGGGTTGCGATCGCGTGGACCTTCGTCTCACGGCCGTTCAAGGAGTACACCGACCGCTACCGGGCGATCACCGTTCCCGACTACCTGGAGGAGCGGTTCCGGGATCGCCGGCAACTCCTGCGGAAGCTGAGCATCGCGATCATCCTGTCGATGGTTGCGGTCTACTGCTGCGCGCAACTGGTGGCGACGGGCAAGGCGTTCTCGTCCTTCCTGGGGTTCAGCTACGTCCACGGCGTGTTCCTGGGCGCGGGCGTCACGATCGTCTACACGGCGGTCGGCGGCTTCAAGGCCGTGGCCTACTCGGATCTGGTGCAGGGACTGCTCATGGTGGGCGGGCTCGTCATGCTGCCGATCGTCGGCATCGCGGCCGCCGGCGGCTGGAACGAGGTGATCGGCGCGCTCCAGGCGGCCGATCCCGACCTGTTGCGCGCCATGGGCAGCCACGGCGCGACCTGGGCCGGTGTGCTTTCCGCGGCGAGCTTCGCTGGCATCGGCCTGGCCTTTCTGGGCGTTCCGCAACTCCTGACCCGGTTCATGTCCGCGGCCTCGGGGCGCGAACTCGTGCGGGGCGGCCGGGTCGCGGTCGTGTGCATGGTCCTGTTCGACGTCGGCGCGGTGTTCACCGGGATCGCCGGGCGGGCGCTGTTCCCGCTGCTGGACGATCCGGAAACCGTGATGCCGACAATGAGCGCGGAGCTGTTCCCGGTCCTCTTCACCGGCATCTTCCTGGTCATCGTCCTGGGCGCGATCATGTCGACCGTCGACTCGCTGCTGATCCTCGCCTCGTCGGCCGTCGTCAGGGACATCGGACAAAAGATCCGGGGCGCCGCCCGCGGAGGCGGTCGCCTGTCCCGCTACGGCCGCATCGCCACCGCAGTGGTGGGCGCCGTTGCGATCCCCTTCGCGCTTTACGAGCCGCCGCTGCTGTTCTGGTTCATGCTGTTTGCCTGGTCGGGGCTCGGAGGCGCTTTCGTACCGGTCGTCCTCTGCTCTCTCTTCTGGAAGCGGACGACGTTGCCGGGCGCGCTGGCGGGGATGGCGGCAGGATTCGCGGTAACGGTGGCCTGGGTCGTGTTCTTCAAGGCTTCCTACTACGACCTGTACGAGCTGATCCCCGGGCTCATTGCCGGGACGGCGACGACGGTGGTCGTCAGTCTGTGGACGAGTCCGCCCGAAGGTGCGGCGGCGGAGTTCGATGACGTTCACGCCACGGTGAGAGGGTCGTAGGGGGAGGCACCGGGGACTGACGGTCCACTGGGTGCGGCGGCCGCAAGGCCGGCTCCGTTCCGGTGGCCCGTTTCGTTCGCGGCTGCGGCGGCTACACTGCCGCGATGCGCCTCCGACTGCTCTTCGTTCTTCTCATCTTCGGCGCCGCGCCCGCGGCCGCCGAAGAGCTCTCCTACTACCTGCCGGACGCCGGGAGTTCTTCAGCCTACGACCCGGCCGTGCCCCCGCCATCCGCCGTGCTCGGCTACGAGGTGGGCGAGTGGCACGTTCGCCCCGATCAGCTGAACGCCTACATGCAGGCCGTGGCCGTGTCCTCGCCGCGGGCGATCATTTCGGTGCAGGGGCACAGCCATGAGCAGCGTCCCCAGCCCCTGCTGACGATCACGTCGCCGCGCAACCATGCCCGGCTCGACGAGATCCGCCAACAGCGACGCGGCCTGGTCGATCCCCGGGAACCCCTGGCGGAACTCGAGGACCTGCCGGTCGTCATCTGGCTCGGCTACAGCATCCACGGCAACGAGCCGAGCGGCGCGAACGCTTCGATGCTGGTCGCCTACCACCTGGCCGCGTCGCTCTCCGACGTGGTCGCCGAGCAATTGGAGCAGGCCGTCATCCTGCTCGATCCGAGCCTGAATCCGGACGGGATCGGCCGCTTCGCGCACTGGGCAAACACGAACCGGGGCATGGTGCTGAACGCCGATCCCGCGCACCGGGAACACCGCGAGCCGTGGCCGGGCGGCCGCACGAACCACTACTGGTTCGACCTGAACCGGGACTGGCTGCTGCTGCAGCACCCCGAGTCGCGGAACCGGATGGCGACCTGGAAGGCCTGGCAGCCGAACCTGGTCGGCGATTTCCATGAGATGGGCTCCGACGCCACGTTCTTCTTTCAGCCGGGCGTCCCGAGCCGGCGTAATCCGCTGATTCCCGAACGCAACGTGGAGCTGACGGAAGCGATCGCGGCGCATCACGCCGCCGTGTTCGACGGCGCGGGCCGGCTCTACTACAGCCGGGAGGGTTTCGACGACTTCTACCTCGGCAAGGGCTCGACCTACCCGGACGCTCACGGCGCGGTCGGTTTCCTGTTCGAGCAGGCGAGAGCGGCGGGGCACCGGCTCGAGACGGCGAACGGCGAACTGGCGTTCGTTTACGGGATCAAGAACCAGCTTCTGGCGTCGCTGTCGATGGTCGAGGGCGGCGTGGCGAAGCGCCTGGAACTCCTGGAGCACCAGCGCGACTTCTTCCGCGGCGCTCTGGCCGCGGCGGAGGCGTCCGGTCCGGCCGCCTGGGTGTTCCACGTGGACGGCGACCGCGGCCGCGCTCACCGGATGCTCGACCTGCTGCTGCGGCACGAAGTCGAGGTCTACGGGACGACCGGGGAGATCACGGTCTCGGGCCGCGTCTACGGGCCTGGGGCGTCGTGGCTGGTGCCGCTGGAGCAGCCCCAGTCGACGCTCGTCCGGTCCCTTTTCGAGACAGTGACCGAGTTCAACGACTCCGTGTTCTACGACGTTTCGTCGTGGACCCTGCCGCTCGCCTTCGGTGCGGAGTCCGACCTCCTGGAGGGCGCCGCCTACCGGCCGGAGTTGCTGGGGACGGCGGTCACCGACGCCGCGATCGAGCCGGGCGCGTTCGGCGTGCCTCCCCGAGGTACGTCGACCTACGCCTACGCCTTCTCCTGGGACGGCTACTTCTCGGCCCGCACCCTCAACCGTCTCCAGCGGGCGGGAGTGCGTGCCCGGGCCGCGACGGCTTCGTTCATCGCCGAGACACCCGACGGCCCTCAGGCTTTCGAACCGGGAGCGATCGTCGTGCCGGTCGGCCGGGACGGCGAGCCGGGCGCCAATGCCCGGGTCGCGCTGGAGGCGCTGTTCGCAGAGGCGGCGGCCGCGGACGGCGTTGACGTCCATCGCCTGATCAGCGGCCAGGCCGCGGCCGGGATCGACATCGGCAGTCCGAGTCTGCGGCCCCTGGTCGCGCCGCGCCCTCTGCTCGTGACCGGCAGGGGCGTTCCCGCGTACCGGGCCGGTGAGGCCTGGCACGTGCTCGACGAGCGCTTCGGCGTAGAGGCCTCCCTGGTCGACCTCGGAGCGCTCGGCAGCGTGGATCTGGACCGCTACACCCATGTCGTGCTGACCCTTGGCGGCTTCGGCGGCGGGGCGCCGCGGGAAGACGTCCGCGATCGCCTCCGGAACTGGGTGCGGAGCGGCGGCGCGGTCGTGGCCATCGGCGCGGCCAGCCGCTGGGCAGGCGCCGAGCTCCTGGGCCGCGAGGCGGAAGCCGAGGATGCGGCTGGCGACGGCGGCGACGCGGGTGCTTCTGAAGACGCGGATGCCCCCGGGACGGCGGAGCGCCACCGCTACGCCGACTACCGGAACCAGCGAGCCGAGCAACTCATGGCCGGCACGATCGTCGGCGCCGAACTCGATCTGACGCATCCGTTGGCCTACGGCTACAAGCGGTCGGCCCTCGCGGTGATCCGCACCGGCGAGTGGATCCTGCCGCCCAGCTCCGATCCCTTCGAGAACGTCGCCCTGTACCAGGACCCGCCGCGCCTCTCCGGCTGGATCTCGCCCGAGAACCAGCGGCGGCTGGCCGGGAAGCCGGCCGTCATGGCCAGCCGCATGGGCCGCGGCGTCGTGATTCAGCTTCTCGACAATCCGAACTTCCGCGCGTACTTCTACGGTTCCAACCGGCTGTTTCTGAACTCGATCTTCCTCTCCGGCCTGATCGACTCGACTTCGGCGCCGGGTACCTGGTAGGTCCCCAACACGATCAGGCGCATCGTGCGTTGAACAGACTTCGCGTTCCGGATCTCTCCGAGATCGCGTAAAGATCGCCTGGTTGTCACACGAAAGACACTGTCGGTGGCTATGGTCCGTCGCCTTACGTTTGACAGGTCAGGGCTGAGTGCCCGCGCCGCACGGTGGTTTGGGTTCACGCGGATTGGCGTGCGCTGTGCCGGAAGTGCGGGGTTGACCCCGAGGGATTGGGAAGGAGAAGCAGGTGAAGGCGGCAGGCGTGTATCGGGTTCGCAGGGCGCTCGGCGGCGCGCTCCTGTTCGGGAGTTTGGTTGCGCCGGCGTTGGCCCAGCAGTCGGGTTGTGAGCTTCACGTCGCGCCGTTCTTTCGGGGCACCGGCGGCTTCGTGGCGAAGCCGAGCGACGGACGCTCCGTCGGGGTTACGGTCCGGCGCGGGAGCAGCAGCAGGGCGGAGACCCTGTTCGCCCGGTCCGACGGCTTGGTCGTCCAACTGCTCAACTCGTCCACGACGGCTTCCCTGTGCAGTGACGGCTCGGGCGCTCCTGTGGAGTGCCGCATTTCGTTCACCGGCATCGAGAACGGCGGCTGGTACTGGGTCAACGGTGACCGGAACGCCGCCGTCGCGCCGCTGGTCTGCGCGGATGAACTCGACGGCGCGGAGGCACTCGATCCGGGCGGCGTCGCCGTCACGAGAAGCGAGCACGGTACGGCGACCCTGTTCGTCCATGACGCACAGAAACTGATGGGCATCATCCCTCATCTCGCGTCGCCCGCGGCTGCGAACAGTTGCCAGGAGCGCGTCGCGCCGATCTTCAGGGGAGGCGGCGGCTACGTTCTCAAGCCCGCGAGCGGAGCATCTCCGGTCGTGACCTTCGAGGACGGGGGAAGTACCGAGACCCGGAACCTGGACGTTCGGCCGGAAGACGGCCTGGCGGTTGGGCTCCTGTCTTCGCCCCTGTGTCCCGGTGCAGCCGACCGGCCGGTCGCGTGCCGCGTTTCGTTCAGCGGCGTCGAGGACGGCGGCTGGTACTGGGTCAACGGTGACCGGAACGCCGCCGTCGCGCCGCTGGTCTGCGCCGAACAGCTAGGCGGTGCAGGCGCTCTCGACCCAGGCGGGGTTGCCGTGACGGCCAGCACTCGCGGAACCGGCACGCTCATCGTCCATGAGACACAGAACCTGATGGCGATCGTCCCGCACCTGGCGGAAGTGCCCACGGCGGCCGACCTCGTGGTCGAATCGCCAGCGCTCAGCGCGAGCAACCTCATGCCGGGTGAGCGGTTCACACTGAGCGCCGAGGTCTTCAATCGGGGAGGTGGCGGCTCGGCCGCGACGACGGTGCGCTGGTACCGCTCGAGCGACTCCGGGATCGATACCTCGGATACGGAGGTCGGGACGTCCAGCCTGGCCGCCCTGGACGCTTCGGCCAGGGCCACGGTGTCGGTCGATCTGCAAGCGCCGTCGGACAACGGCACACACTGGTACGGGGCCTGCGTGGAAGCCGTCGGAGGCGAGGCGGACACCGGGAACAACTGCTCCGGCGCGGCAGCTCTCCAGGTAGGCCCGTCAGGCGGCTCCGGCGCGGTAGACCTTGTGGTCGAGTCGCCGGCGGTCAGTGCAAGCAGCCTTGGTCCGGACGAGCGGTTCACGTTGAGCGCCGACGTGGTTAACCGGGGAAAAAGTGCTTCGGCTGCGACCACGGTGCGTTGGTACCGTTCGAGCGACTCCGGGATCGCTACTTCGGATACGGAGGTCGGGACGTCCAGCCTGGCCGCCCTGGACGCTTCGGCCCGGGCTACCGCCTCGGTCGATCTGGACGCGCCGTCCGAGATAGGCACCTACTGGTACGGTGCCTGCGTCGAGGCCGTCGCAGGCGAGTCGGACACCGGGAACAACTGCTCCAGCGGGGCGATGGTTGAAGTTGGCCTGCCAGGTGACTTCGACTTGGCTTCCGAGAACGACGCGGCACACGGGATCACCTACGCCGATGAGCGGTTCTACGTCGTGGACGAGACCGATGACAAGGTCTACGTCTACGACAGTCGCGGGAGCCACGTGGCGTCCGCCGATTTCGCTCTGGACTCTGAGAACGATGGCCCCGCCGGCATCACGTACGCTCTTGGTCGCCTGTATGTCCTGGACAGACCCGATGACAAGGTCTACGTCTACGAGAGTAGCGGAAACCGCGTCGCGTCAGCCGACTTCAGCATGGACTCTCAGAACGTAGCGCCCAATGGCATCACGTACGCCCTAGGGCGGTTCTACGTTGTGAACGGCAGCCGTGGCAGCACGAACACCACGGTCTATGCGTATGGCAGCGACGGAAGCCGCACGGCCTCGGCCGACTTCACCTTGGACAGTGTAGGGATGACCGAGAGCCACAGCCGCATCACGTACGCCCTTGGCTACTTCTACGTTGTGCGCGACAGCAGTGACAACCTCTCCCGTGCCCGTGTCCATGCGTACGCCAGTGGGGGAAGCCGCACGGCATCTGAGGACCTCACGTTGGATGCTCAGAACGGTGACCCCACCGGCATGACTTACGCCGGTGGGCGGTTCTACGTGCTGGACACCGGCGACGACAAGGTCTTTGCGTATGACGGCGACGGGAGTCGGGTTCCCTAACCGAGTAGCTGCTTCCAGTGGCTTGTCCATGGCGAGGAGACCTTGACCTGTTCACAAAGACAAATTGGGACCGCTCGTTTTGACCGATTCGCTGTCGTTCAGATGGTCCCCTGAATATGGCGAAGGAAAGGGGAATAGACTGAGTGCCATCTCACGGTAAGGAACTGTCCTCGATTGACTTCGAGTCCATGCTGGGAGGCCCTTTGTCGGCCGTCGTGAACGCGCAGGCCCAAGCTGCAATGACGTCAGTGACGTTCATCAAGGAGGTTGGATTCGAGCCGAAGACAACGAATCCTGTGTACGTCGACTTCAAGTATCCGAAAGAGGTCAGTCCGTACCTGCCGCCAGTGGACGAGGAGCTCGACGATGAAGGCAATGTCGTCACGCCGGCACGGGAGGCGCAGCCCGCGGTCTGGGAGGAAATGACGCTTACCGTGCCGATCCTTACGATGCTTCCGATTCCGTTCATCCGGGTGGAAGAGACGACTATCGACTTCAACGCGAAGATCAACTCGATCACGACGAAGGAAGAGAGCCGTGACTTCGGCATGTCGGCCGATGCGAAGGCCAGCTTCGGTTGGGGCTTCGGCAAGGCCAGTCTCAAGGTCAGCACGTCGTACCAAAGCAAGAGTAGAAGCGGCACGGAGACTAAACGGACCTACTCGATGGCAGTGCATATTCGCGCCGTGCAAGACGAGATGCCGGCGGGAATGGAGCGGCTGCTCGGTATCCTCGAAGACGCGATCAAGTCGGAGCCGGCGGCGGCCGCTGAGGCTCAGGAGGCCGCTGCGTGACGCTCGCCGTAATTCGTGGGCGTTGATAGCGGGCGGGCACCGTGCCGAAGCTCGGCGACTTCCTTGGGGACCTCCTAACGGAGATCACGATGGCCAGGGTTCAGGCTGATCTCGAGTCCGTCCGGGTCGCGGAGATCTATGCCAATCACCCTTTGTTGAAACACATGCCGGTTCCGCGATTCCGGCTTCCGACGGTGCGCCTGGACGTGCCGGTGATGATTCAGGGGCACGATGCGGGAGAGGACGAAAACGGTCCCGAGCTTGACCGCGACGCGGCGGCCGAGAAGTTCGTGGAGATCCTGGATGACGTGCTGGGTGATCGGGATGTTGAGATCTCGGATGACGAGCGCGAGAGCATCCGAAGGATGGCTCTCCTGAAGGTGGCTGAGTACCAGGAAGCTAGTCCGGGAATGGCGGGGAGCCTGACGGGAATCGTGGGAGATCTCGTCAAGTTCGTGGTCCGGATGATTCGCCCCAAGTTGGAGGCAGGGCCGGACAGCGAGCAGGAGCTCAGCGCGATTCGCGAGGATCTGCGGCGCAGAGCGATGACGACGTACGTTCAGTACGTGGCTGCGCCGCGCCGGCTTGAGGCAGAGATGTCGACCATGCAGGTGAAGGAGGCGGGGAGCCGCGAGATCCTCGCCAGGGTGAGGATGACGGTGACCGAGGACGGCGTGGAATGGGCCGAGGTCGTGGACGCCGACGGCGAACCGGTCGACCGCCTCGTGAGCGAGTAGGAGCGAGCGCCGGATGCCGATGGTCCATGTGGAGAACCTCGACCGCGTGCACGGATGCCTAGCGGAGGCGTCGGGCCTCTCGGACCGGCTTGCCGCGCGAAGGCATGACTTCGCCGCGGAAGTCGGCCGGTGGCTCGTCAGACTGGAAGAGGCGGCGAAGGGGGCGTGCCCCGGGGCGGTGCCCCAACTGGCGGCTCTCAGGACGGCGGTCGAGGCAGCCGCGCAAGGGCTCGATGTCCCGGAGGTGGGAGGCCACAGCACGCGCCGGAAGGCGCGGAGCGCGGCGGCGCAGGAGGCGCTTCGCACGGCGGTGGGGTTGGTGTCCGCGGCCGTCGAGCCGTTCGAGGCAAGGCGTCGCCGCGCGGAGAACATCGCCCTGACCGTGGCGGCCAGGAGTCTCGAGAAGGGGCTGTGGCCGGGCCAGAGACAGGAGAGCAACGCCCCGCAGGACATGCCGTCGATGTGGCGGGCGCTGCTGGTCGACCCCGACCTCGGATCGCTGACGATGGAAATGTCGGCTTTGCTCGGCTTTCCGCAGAGCATGGCCCTGGTCGCTCGGACGATGACGGAGTTCGCCGGCGGAGCGGCGAATCGGAAGCCCGCCTGACGGGCGAGAGGAGGCCCTCGCGATGAAAATCAAGATTGAGTACGACGACGGCGTGCCGTTCGCAATGCACCGGATAGAGCCCGGAGACGCCGAGGCATGGCGGGAGCGCTTCGAGGATGCGGTATCGAAGACGACCGGGTCGGCCGGAACTGCCGGCGATTTGCGCGCCCGCGAATTCGCGACTGATCTGGTCAACGCGACGCGCGCGGCGCTGATGAGTGAGGAAGAGGGCGATCGGCTAGCGGCACCGTCGCCGGCCGAGGTGTCGTCGCCGCCCGCGATGCCGCCGCTGCCCGCCGTTCCCGCTGGCGCACAGTTGCCGAGCCAGAACGTCTCGGACGCGCTACGTGCCGCGGAAGAGAGTCTGCAAGAGGTCCCGGCACCCAAGCCGGCGGGTATGTTGAAGGTGCCGAGAGCAGTGGGAACGTTCGTCCGGAAAGTGTGGCGTGGCGACTACGGCTTTGCGCGGACCTTCTGGGGGCTTGGGCTAGGCGTTTCGATCGCGGTCGGGTTGCTCTTGAGTTCGCTCGGCGGCGGGGAAGCGGTCCTGGTTGGTGTGCTCCATCTTGGTTACACGGTAGTGGTGCTCGTCGGGATCTGGAGAGCGGCGACCCAATATGAAGGGCTGAAGATCTGGTCCATTCTCGCCAAGGCTTCGGTCGTACTTGTGCCCGGCCTCCTGGTGCTGGGGCTCTCGCTGGGCTGGCTGTGGATCCTCGCTCTGGCGGGGCTGCCGCACTGATGGCGGAGGTGCCGAGGAGGACGACATGGCCCAATTCACGGTAGCGGAGTGGAAGCGCATCGAGGACGAACTCGCAGCGAACCCGGATCGGGACGGCTTTCCGCAACGGGAGTACGGGTCGGTCCTTCTGGGTTCCTTCAACGTCCGCAAGCTGGGGGCGGTGCGTGGCCGGAGCAAGCGGACCTGGGAGTTCCTGGCCCGGATATGCAAGCAGTTCGACCTCGTCGCGATCCAGGAGGTGATGGACGACCTGGGCGGAATGCGTCTGTTGATGGAACTCCTGGGCCCGGATTTCGAGATGATCGTGTCGGACAAGACGGGCGCCTTTCCGGGGGAGCCCGGGCTCGGAGAGCGGCTGGCCTTCGTCTACAACCGGCGTGCCGTCCTTCGGACCGAGGTGGCGACGGACATCACGTTCGACCGTTCGAAGATCCTCTCGACCCTGATTGAGAACCGCGACGACGTGCACGACGCCCTGGACCCCATGGTCGCGTACGAGAAGAAGCTCGCG
This sequence comes from Candidatus Multivorans sp., assembly GCA_965220845.1. Lineage (GTDB taxonomy): Bacteria > Acidobacteriota > Thermoanaerobaculia > Multivoradales > Multivoraceae > Multivorans. Next base: position 543,188 of record CBDCRA010000004.1, on the reverse strand, counting down.
GCCTGGCAGGAAAGCCGGAAGGGAAGAAGGCCACCACGGCCCAAGGTCAGGTTGCCGACCTTCCTGGCGTTCATCCGGACCCCGTTCTGCGTGAGCTTCGAGATTCCCGGGCATCCGGGAACCGAGCCCTACCGGTTCATGGGCGTGAACGCCCACCTGTACTTCGGCAACTTCATGGACGACAGGCGCCAGGAGTTCGACGCGTTGATGAACTGGATCGTTGGCCGCGTGAACGAGAACGACGCGACGTACTACCCGAACTTCATCCTGTTCGGAGACCTGAACCTGGACTACGACAACCCCGACCGCGACCGCGACCGGGTGGAGAGACACCTGAAGCGCTTCGACGGAGAGAGCGCGGACGGAGTCCGCGTCAACTTCCCCTTCCTCGACCCGCATCCGGGGCGGACCACCGTGTTCCGCACGAACGCGCGGTTGACCGAGACCTTCGACCAGATCGGACTCTTCTTCCGCGACCGCCGGTTCCCGGCGTGCGACGTGAACGAAGACATGGGTACACACCCGGAAGGGCCGGATTACGGCGTGTTCGACTTCGTCGACCTGTTTTCCCGGGCGGTCCTGAAGAAGCCGTTCGTCAGGTTGACGAAGGAGGAGAAGGCCTCGTTCGTCAAGAGGTTCGAGCACAAGGTGAGCGATCACCTGCCGCTCTGGATACGGCTCCCGCTGCCGCGCTAGTGTCCGCGGGGGCGGCTGCTGGCCTCGCCCAATGCGCGGGAGACGCGCCGGGAATCTTGCGCTCCCTCGCAGGGTTGTGCTGAGATCCTGAGTCGAAAACTGGTGTCCACTGTTCACGGAGAACGCTGAGAGTGACCGAAACCGACCACCCCGACTCCGTCCCGCCCGCTGTAGCGGCGGAGACCGAGGCCGCAGCGCCCGAGGCCCCACCTCCCGAGGCCGATACGCTTGGCGAGGTCCTGATCTCCGTCGCTGACCTGACCAAGCACTACGGTGCGATCCGCGCCGTCGACGGCATCAGCTTCCAGGTACGCCGCGGCGACGTGCTTGGCTTCCTGGGGCCGAACGGCGCCGGCAAGACGACGGCGATGAAGATGATCACCGGCTTCCTGGAACCGGACCGGGGGGCCATCGAGGTCGCCGGCATCGATGTCGCCGCTGACCGCCTGGCCGTGAGCCGGCGGATCGGCTACCTGCCCGAGGACGCCCCCGCCTACGGCGAGATGACCGTCGAGGCCTTCCTGCGGTTCATCGCCGAGGCCCGGGAATTGGAGGCGGCGGACGAGGCGATCGACAGGGTGCTCGAGACGGCCCACCTGCGGAGCGTGCGTGGCCAGACGATCGAGACCCTGTCCAAGGGCTACAAGCGCCGCGTCGGTCTGGCGCAGGCGCTGATCCATGATCCGGACGTGCTGATCCTGGACGAGCCGACGGACGGCCTCGATCCGAACCAGAAGGCGGTCGTCCAGGACCTGATCTCCAGCCTTTCGGCCAATCGCTGCATCGTCCTCTCGACCCACATCCTCGACGAGGCCGAGCGTGTGTGCAATCGGGCGGTCATCCTGTCCGAGGGCCGCATCCTGGTCGACTCGACGCCGGACGCCCTGGTCGCCCAGGCGCCGGGCCACAACGCCGTCCGCTTCCGGGTGACCGAGGGCGACGCCGCCGACGTGGCGGCGACCCTGTCCGCCGCCGACTGGTGCGCCGGCGCCCGCGTGTTGCCGGGCGGCGAGGTCGAGGCGGAGCCCAGGGACGGCCAGAACCGCCTGAACGACGTGCTGGCGGCGGTCGGCGAGCACCGGGTCGCCGATGTCAGGGTGCGGGAAGGCCGGCTCGACGAGCTCTTCCGCGACGTGACCAGGGGAGTGGCGGCATGAGCGGTTTCGCACGCCGGTTCACCGGCATGAGAGCGGTGCTGCGCCGGGAGTTCCACGGCTACTTCGCCTCGCCGCTGGGGTACATCTTCATCGTCATCTTCCTGATCGCCAGCGGCTATCTCATGGTGTCTCGCGACTTCGGCCGCTTCCTGGAGCTCCGCGAGGCGAACCTGGACGCGCTGTTCAGCTACCTTCCGTGGATCTTCGTCGTGCTGGTGCCGGCGGTGGCGATGCGACTCTGGGCGGAGGAGCGCCGGTCCGGCACGGTCGAGCTGCTGCTCACCCTGCCGATCACGCTCGAGGGTTCCTACCTCGGGAAGTTCCTGGCCGGCTGGGCCTTCCTTGCCGTCTCCGTGCTCCTGACGTGGCCGGCGGTGTTCCAGGTGGCCCGGCTCGGCGATCCGGACTGGGGCGCGATCTTCGCGAGCTACGTTGCGACGCTGCTGGCGGCGGCGGTGCTGCTGGCGATCGGCCTCCTGTTCTCGGCGCTGTCGAAGAACCAGGTGGTGGCGTTCATCCTGGCCGTGGCGGCCTCGGTCGGCTTCCTGCTGATCGGCGTGCCGCAGACCCAGGAGTTCGTGGGCAAGTGGTTCGGCGGCTACGTCGAGCGGGTCGTCTCCTCGCTCAGCCTGCTCGATCACTTCGAGACACTGACCCGCGGCCTGTTGCAGTTGAACTCGTTGCTGTTCTTCGTGTTGTTCACCGTCGGCTGGCTGGTCTGCGGCATGCTGGTGCTCGGCCAGACGAAGACGAACTGAGGGTTGGCGGATGACTGACGAACCGAGGACGAAGCAGAGCCGGGTGCTGACGATGGCCCTGATCGGGCTGATGACCGTGCTGTCGATCCATGTCGCGAACGAGTGGTTCGAGGGCCTCCGCGTCGATCTGACCGGCGACGATCTCTACTCCCTGACGGACGGATCCCACGCCATCCTCGACCGCATGCAGGAGGAGGGGGTCAAGCCGCTCGACATCCGTCTCTATTTCTCCGAGACGACGGGCAAGACGCTGCCGAAGTTCGTCAAGGACTTCATCGGATACGAGCGCTATCTTCGCAGCCTGCTCGGCGAGTACGAGAGGGCAGCGGCGGGGAAGATCCGGATCGAGTGGATCGACCCGATTCCGGACAGCGACGCCGCCGACCGCGCCGCCGAGGACGGCCTCGACGGCAAGCTGATCAACCAGAACGGCGACCTCTTCTACTTCGGGCTCGCCCTGGAGACCCAGACCGGCAGCAGGGAAACGATCGAGTTCCTGTGGCCGCAGGAGCAGGAGAACATCGAGTACGAGATCTCGAAGAAGATCCACGGCCTGCTCTGGCCGACGCGCCAGCGGGTGGGGGTCCTCTCGAGTCTCGAGGTGTTCGGCGGCGCCCAGGATCCGATGATGGCCCAGATGCTGGCCGCCCAGGGACGGACGCCCGCGCAGAAGTGGATTCTCGTCCAGGTTCTGGAGGATCTCTACGAGGTCTCCCAGGTCGCGGCCGACGTCGACGACATCTCGCGCGAGGACTACGACCTCCTGGTCGTGATCCATCCCAAGGCGCTGCCGGACAAGACCGTCTTCGCGATCGACCAGTGGGTGGCCGGGGGCGGCAACACGCTGGTCTTCCTCGATCCCTACGCGCTCGGCGATACGCCTCCGCAGAACCCGCAGCAGCCCTGGGCGGCGCTCCAGTACCAGCCGGCCTCGAACCTGGCGCCGTTGCTCGACGCCTGGGGCCTGGAGCTGCTGGAGAACGAGTTCGCGGCCGACTTCGAACTGGCGGCCCGGCGGCCGATGAGCCAGTTCGGCGCGTCGGAGTCGGTGATCATCGACCTGGTGGTCGACTCGATGCAGCACGACGACGTGCTGGATGGAGAGAGCCCGATGCTGAGGGGCCTGTCCGAGCTGCGGTTCTTCCTGTCCGGAGTGCTGCGCGAGAGCGAGAGTCGCGGGGAGGCGGTCGCGGACGCCGGCGCCGCCGAAGAAGAGGGCGAAGAGGGCGCTGCGGAGGTCGCCGAGCAGGCCGGAGACGTCGAGCGCCGTCCTTTGATCTCGACGACCGCCGCCGGCAACACCCTCCAGGTACTGCCCGGCTTCGGCGGCGGCGATGCCCTCGCCTACACCGACCTGAACGACGGGGCCAAGCTTCGCGACGCCTTCACGCCGGGCGAGGAGCCCCTGGTCCTCGCCTACGTGGTGCGCGGCAAGCTGCCGACGGCCTTCCCGGACGGCGTGGACTACCCCGACAAGGAGGCGGTGCGGCCGCCGAACCTGCCGCCGGAGATCGAGGTGCCGCCGCCCGACGACGTGGAGATCATCCACCGCGATCCGCTGCCGGATGAGGAGCGGGGGGAGGCGGCGGTCGTCGTGTTCGCGGACGTCGACTTCGTACACGACCAGATCGCTTTCCTGCAGAACCCGTTCGGCATCGTCCAGGCCCAGAACGACAACCACAAGGTCGTCCTGAACAGCATCGACTACCTGCTGGGCTCCCGGGACCTGATGACGGTCCGCGCGAAGAGCGGCATGAGCCGGCCCTTCCTCCGGTTCGACGAGATCGAGGCTCAGGCGGAACTCGACACGCTCGACCGCGAACGTCAGATCCGCGAGGAGATCGAGAGTTTCCAGGAGGAGCTTCGGGAGAAGCAGGGCGAGATCACGCAACGGAACGCGGCTCTGTTCGAGCGGAAGCTGCAGGACGAGGTCGACGAGCTGAACGAGCGGATCCTGGAGGCGAACCGGGAACTGCGGGACATCCGGAAGGGCCGCCGCGAGGCCCTGGAGCGCGAAGAGTCGGCGGTGCGCTTCGCCGTCATCGGCTGGATGCCGATCGTCGTGCTGCTGGTCGGCCTCTACCGCGCCCGCCGCCGCTGAGGATCGAGGGAGTCATACCGGCATGAATCAGATGAACCAGCGACTTGCGATCGCGGCGGCCGTGCTGCTCGCGCTTTCCGCTTTCAGCTACTGGAACAGCGTGTCGCGCGCGGAGCGCTTCGAGAGCGGGCAGAAGTTCCTGCCCAACCTGAACCCGGACGAGATCGTCGCGGTCGAGATCCTCCAGGGGGACGAGCAGGTCACGCTGAGCCGGCAGGGCGATGTCTACGTGGTGGAGGAAGCTCACGACTACCGCGCGCGGAACGAGGGAGTGAACCGCCTGGTGCGCAACCTGCTCGACATCGAGCTGGCCAAGGAGGTCGGCTCCGGCGAGAGTCTGGCCGCGGAACTCGGGATCGAACCGCCCGGTGAGGACACCGTCGAGGTGGCGCTCAGGAACGCGGCCGGCAGCGACATGGTCCGGCTGCGGGTCGGCGACCGGTTCGCCGACGGCAGCGGCAACTACGTGCGGCGGCTCGACGGCGAGGACGACCCGATCTATCTGACCGCAGCGACCGTGCTGATCGACAGCACCGCCGATCAGTTCCTGCAGAAGGAGATCGTCGACGTTGCCTCAGGGGACGTGGTGCGCATCGAGGGTCCCGACTTCACGTTCAGCAAGGACGGCGAAGAGGGCGCGGATCTCGGGCTCGAGCGGGTGCCGTCCGGTCGACGCGAGAAGACGAGCGAGGTCGGCCGCGTCAAGAACTTCCTGTCCCGCCTGCGGTTCTCCGAGGCCCACCTCGCCGACGACGAGGAAGTCGCCGATCTCACCTTCGACGGCGAGTTCCGGTACGAGCTGCAGGACGGTTCCGGCTACGCCGTCGCGGTCGCCGCGCGCGAGGATGACCGCTACATCCGCATCGGCGGCTACCACACGGTGCAGCAGGTGGAGATCGAGCGCGACACGCCCGAGGAGGAACTCCAGGAAAAGGCGGACATCCTGAACCGGGCGGAGGAGATGCAGGAGTTCAACGACTACCACGGCTCCTGGGTCTACAAGCTGGACAGCTTCACCGGCGAGAAGCTCGACCTGCGCCGCGCCGACCTGATCGAGGACATCGAAGGCGACGAGGAGAGCTGAGCGCGCCGCTCGTAGCGGGCGATCAGAACGCTTCGCGCGCCGTCGCGTTTCGGGCTGCTATCTTCCGGCTCCGCACGTCGCGGCTGGTTGCGACGGTAGCGATCTCAAGGGAGCACTCTCGATGCTGGGATACTGCACGATCGGCGTGAACGACATGGACCGGGCGACGGCCTTCTACGATGCCCTGCTCGGCGAGCTGGGCGCGAAGACGATGTTCGACATGGGTCGGATCAAGGGTTACGGCGTCGCCCCCGGACAGCCGATGCTCGCCATCTGCATCCCCTACAACGAGGAGCCGCAGGTACCAGGGAACGGGAACATGGTGGCGATCGCCGCTGCCTCTGAGGAGCAGGTCAACCAGCTCCACGCCAGGGCGCTCGAGCTGGGCGGCACCGACGAGGGCGCGCCCGGAACGCGGGTGGCCACGTTCTACGGCGGCTACGTCCGGGACCTGGACGGCAACAAGCTCTGCTTCTTCAAGATGGGCTGAAGCTAGGACGACCGTCGGGCAATTCGGCTGGCCGCGCGTCGAACCCGACGGTTGTTCGGCGTCGCGCAGTTGATTTTTCGTAGCGACTAAAAATAAGATTCGCGGCCATGGAAGGGCCGCGGATGTCCGAGCTTGTGCCGCGCCACGCCGCTGTCGTGGTGGCCGGAGCGCTGGCGCTTCTGGCCACCGGCCAGGCGATGGCAACGGTGTGTCCGGCCGACAGCGGAGTTCACGGCACGGTGAAGTCGCTCCACGGGCAGCCCGTGGCCGGCGCCGCGGTCACATTGACCACGTCGTTCGCTACGGCGGTGACGTCGGAGGAGGGTCGGTTCTGCCTTGACCCGGTGACCGCGGGCGAACACCGGCTGGTGGTCTACGCGGAGGGTTACGGCCTCGCCGAGCAGGGATTCCGAATCGAGGACCGGCAACCGGTTCATCTCCACATCCAACTTCGACCCGCCTTCGGTGCGGAGGTCGTGATCAGCGCGACGCGGACGGAGAAGCGATTGGCGGACGTGCCGCTCCAGGTGCAGACGGTGCCGCGCTCGCGAATCGAGAGTGCCGCCGCGCGCACCCTGGCCGACGCCGTCGAGTGGACCCGCGGCGTGCGCGTGGAGTCGACGTGCCAGAGCTGCAACGCCTCGCAGATCCGGCTGCTGGGGCTCGAGGGGCCGTACTCCCAACTCCTGATCGACGGCCGGCCGGCGCTTTCGTCGCTGGCGATGGTCTACGGCATCGAGCAGTTGCCGGCGCGCCTGATCGACAGCATCGAGGTGGTCAAGGGAGGGGGTTCTCCGGCCTACGGCGCCGGCGCCGTCGCGGGCGTGATCAACCTGATTCCTCACCATCCGGACCACACTCACGTCGAGGCGGACGTCCGCTCGGAAAGGATGGGCGGCGCCGCCGGCAGCGCCGAGACGCCGTCGTACAGCCTGGTCGCAGACTGGATTCCGGGCGAAGGGACTCCGGGTTCAGGGCGTGCCGCGACGTTTCATGGGCAGGTCGACCGGGTGGCGCCGGTCGACGTGGACGGCGACGGCTTCAGCGAGGTGTCGATCCGCGATCTCGACGCTGCCGGTGCGCGCTACCACGAGTTCTTCCTGGACGGTTCGGCGCGGCTCGCGGCCGAGGTCAGCTACATGTCGGAGTTCCGGCGCGGCGGCGACCGGTTTCACCTTCCGCCCGAGCAGGCCGACGTCGCCGAGCAGCTGGACTCGAACCGGCGCGGCGGCGCTGTCTCCTGGCTGCACACCGTCTCGCCGCTCTGGGACTGGCGCGCCACGGTGTCGCATGCCGCCACCGGGCGGGCCAGCTACTACGGCGCGGGCGGTGATCCCGGCGCGTTCGGCGCGACCCGCAACCCGCTGTGGGTCTTCGACTCCCACGTCAACCGCGGCGGCGACCGGGGAACCGTCAGCTTCGGTGTCCAGGCCGGGCACGATCTGATCGACGACCGGCAACCCGCCTATGGGCGCGTGATTCGGGAGACCTACCGGAGCGTCTCCGGCTTCGTTCAGGACGACCGCCGGATCGGGGGTCACGTGACCTTGCTCTACGGGTTGCGGGCGGACCGGCACAGCGCCGTCGACGGGTCGATCGTTTCGCCGCGGGCGGCCCTGATGTGGACGCCCCGGAGCGACCTGACCTTCCGCGTCTCCCACAGTGCCGGCTTCCTGCCACCCGCGGTGTTCGACGAGGAGCTTCACATCGCTCTCCTGGGCGGCAGGGCGATGGTCGTACGCGACGACCCCGGCCTGCGCGAGGAGACGTCGGCCTCGCGCATGGCGAGTCTGGAGTGGCGGCCGACCGTTGGCCGGCGCGCGTCGATGGCGTTCGACGCCACCGTCTTCGACACCCGGATCGCCGACCTGTTTCACCGCCTGGAGGCCGACGATCCGGCGACCCCGGAACTCGAGTTCCTGCGCACCAACTTCGGCCGCGCGCGCGTGCGCGGCCTGGAGGTCGGCTGGGGGCTTCGTCGCGGCGGTCTGACGGTGGACGCGGGCTACGCCTGGCAGCGGGCGGGGTTGGGCGAAGCGGAGCCGGACTTCGGCAGCACGAGGATGTTCCGGACCCCCGGGGAGTACGGCACGGCGAGCGTGCAATGGCCGCTGCCGCGCGAACTCACGGTCTTTGCCGGGCTCCGGTACACGGGTTCGATGCTGGCGCCTCACTACGCTGGCTACATCCCCGAGGACCGGTTGGAAGTCACCGCGAGCTTCCTGACCTGGGACCTCGGCCTGTCCCGCCGGTTCGCGCTCGGCGGCGAGCGCCGGCTCACCGCCACCGTGGCGCTCAGGAACCTGACCGACGAGTACCAGCACGACCTGGACCGCGGGCCGTTCAGGGATGCGGGTTATGTCTACGGCCCCCGGTTCCCGCGGAGCCTCGTCGTCGGCCTGAAGGCGGATCTGTAGTGCAACGGACCGACGTTCTCCGACTGGCGCTTGTCGCAACGCTGGGTGTCGCGTCGGCGACGCCGGCCGCGTTGGCCCTGGACGGCGGAGAGACTCCGCCGACCGGCGAAGCGACGGCCTCCGGGGAACTGCGAGGAGTCCGGCTTGCCGACATCTGGTCGGACCTGAAGGCGCCCGACATCGACGGCCGGGAATGGACACGCGCCGACCTGGAGGATCGCGTCGTCCTGCTCGAGTTCTGGGCCACGTGGTGCGCTCCCTGCCTCGCTGACTTTCCCCGTCTCGAGCAGGCCCGGGCGGCATACGCCGGCCGGGGACTCGTCATCCTGTCCGTCTCGCTGGACCGCTCCTCGCGCCGCGCCCTTCGGAGTTTCGGCCGGCGGCAGGGCATCACCTGGCCCGTCCTCTTCGACGGACTCGGCGCGGCCGGCGCCGTAGCCAGGCGCTTCCAGGTGGAGTATCCGCCGCGCTCCCTGCTGTTCGACCGGGAGGGCCGGCTGGTCGCTCTCGATCCTCGTGGAGAGATGCTCGACGCGGCGCTGAGGGTCCTCTTCGCCGCGGAGTGACTGCTACGCTGACTGCCCGTGTCCGGGCCAGCCGCCAAACCCGTCACAGGCTCCGTGCCCGGCCGCGGCCGCGCGTCGATCCTGCGGTGCAGCCTCGTGGCCACCCTCCTGGTCGGCGCCGCCATGCCGGTCGTACCTGGATGGACCGTTCCCGGTGAGGGTGACTCCGCAACACGCGATCCGGTCGAGTCCCTGGCGCAGGCCCGTGCGGCGGTCGAGCGCGCGCCCTCGGAGTTCGGGCCGGCCCTGGCGCTGGCTCGGGCCTTGCTGACGCTTGGCCGCGCGGACGATGCTCTGGCGGCGTTCTCCCGGGCGCGAGAGCTTGAGCCGGATGGTCCGGCAGCCGCCGGCAGCGGGGCGGCCCGCGACGTCGCGTCGGCCTACCTGGCGCCGGCGCTGCTGCTTCGCGACCTGGACCGTACCGGCGAAGCGATCCGGCTGCTGGAGCAGGGTGCGGCTCGCCGGCTTGGCAGCGCCGACATCCACGAGCAACTGGCGCTCCTGCGGCTGGCCGACGGTCAGGCGGGGGAGGCGCTGGCGGCCGTGTCGGCGGCCGCCGCCGGGAACGTCACGAGTCCCGGCCTCGACCTCGCCCGGGGCTTGGCGCTGGCGCGCGATCCGAGCCGCCGCGGGGAGGCCCTGGGCTACCTGCAGCGAGCTCTCGACGTCGGTGTGGGCGACGCGGTCGTCGTGCGTCTGGAAGCGGCGGACCTTCTCGTGGCCGAAGCGCGCTACCCGGAAGCGCTCGAACACTTGCGCGTCGCCGCGGAGCTGGCGCCGGACGAACCGGAAGTGGCCTACCGCCTCGGGCGGACGCTCGCCGCCGCCGGCGACCGGGAAGCCGCACGGGCGGCGCTCGACCGCTACCGGTCGCTCGAGGAGGCCCGGGAGCGCGCGGCGGAGCGCGAGCGTCTGGCCTCCACGGGGACGGTGTCGGCCCTGGCGGAGGCGCAACGGCTGGCGGCGGCGGGCGACCTCGAAGGCGCTCTCGAACGCCTGGCGGGCCTGCCGGGACGCCTCGACGATCCGCGTGCCGCGGACGTTCACTCCCTGCGGGCCAAGGTGCTGTTCTCCCTGGGTCGGGCCGCCGATGCCGCGGCCAGCGCTCGTGAGGCGCGGCGGCTTGAACCGAACCGGGTCGAGCACCACTACCTGGAGGGGATGATCCTGCACACGAGTGGGCGTGCCGAAGACGCCGCGCCCGCGCTTCAACGCGCCCTGGCGCTCGATCCCGATCTCGGCGAGGCCCACGCCCTCCTCGGCATGATCGCCGCGGAGGCCGGCCGACACGCCGAGGCCGCCGAACGGATGGAGCGGGCGCTCGACCTCGGGCTCGACGGCAACGCGCCGCTCCGTTTCAACTATGCCCGAGTGCTCGAGGCTCTGGGGCGCAGCGACGAGGCCAGGGTCCAGATGGAAGCGTACGAGCGATTGCGAGCAGAGGGGCCGCCGTAGCGGTTCGCGGCTCTACTCGCAGGCGAACGCCTGGTTGTTGGCGACCGGCTGGAACAGCTCCCCCAGCGGATTCGTGATGACGCGTCGCCGCTGGGTCACCGGGTCGGCGACTTCCAGTTCGACCTCGACGTCGGTCAGGCCGGTGGCGTAGAGCCAGTACCGGTCGTTCAGCGCGCAGCCGTCGAGGACCTTCAGCACGATCTCGATGTTCGCCGGGTCGAAGAAGGTGAAGTAGCCGGTGTCCCCGGTCAGGTGGGTGCCGGCCGCCGGGGCGTAGTCCTCGCCGGCCGCCGTGGCGAAGCGGGCGCGGACCCGGAAGCGGCCGTCGTTGAGGCAGAGGGTGGTCGCGTCCGGGACGCACTCCCCGATCGTCTCGGTCGGAGCGTCCGCCTCGTCCTCGACTGTGACCACCATGCGGCGCTCGCCGAGGGCCGCGCCGCCCAGCGGATCGTGAAGTTCGAGTTCGATCGTCTCCGGCCCCTCGCCGGTGCCGTCCTCGAGCAGCCGGAGCGTGAACGTCCGGCTGGCCGAATCGCCGTGAGCCCAGGCGAGGGTGCGGGCGACCGGCTCGTAGTCGGCTCCCGCCGCGGCGGTGCCCCCGGCGGTCCGCACGGAGGCGGCGACCGCCCCGTCGTTGCCGCCGGCGCGGACGACGCTCAGCGTGATCTCGCCGTCCGTCTCCCGGGCGGTCACGGACGGCAGGGAGAAGCCCAGGGCGCCGGGATGCTGCTCCGGCAGGTCCGAGGCCAGGGAAAGGGCGACGAGTTCGGCGTCGGAGGACCCGGCGCCGACCGCGACGACGACGTACTGGCGGCCGTCCACGGCGAAGCTCATCGGGGCGCCCGAGGCTGCAGCCGGCAGCGGGATCGTGCGGAGCACGTCGCCGTTCGCCGGGTCGAGGACGGTCAGCGAGGGCCGGGACCGGTTGGCGTAGAGGAGCAGATCCTGGGTGGCGAGCAGGGACGATGTGCCGGCGTAGCCGTTCGCACCGTCGTTGGCCCGCTGCCAGAGGATCTCGCCGCGGTCGAGGTCGTAGGCGGCGACGTGCCCCCAGGGCGGCTTCAGCAGGTAGCGGTTGCCGGACGCCCACAGGATGCCCGATTCGTACAGGTAGTAGCCGGAGACGGCGGTCTGGTAGAGGCGGATCCAGAAGGGAACGACCCCCTGGACCGGGACGTAGAGCCGCGAGCGGGTCGGATCGACCGCGGCGCCGCCCCAGTTCGCGCCGCCGCCGAGACCCGGGTAGATGACGGCGCCGCGGGTGGACAGGGGCGTGTAGATCGGCCCCCAGTCGAGATCGGCGAGCACTTCCTCGGCGCCGTCGCCGAGATCCTCCCGCGCGATCCCCAGCCGGTCGAACGGCGGCGGTTTCGTCGGCCGCGGCTGGGTCAGGGCGGTTCGCTCCCCGGGCACGGTCGACTGCGGGACCGGTACCTCGTGGATCGGCCACACGGGCCTGCCGTTCCGCCGGTCGAACACGAACACCCAGCCCTGCTTGGTGACCTGCGCGACCGCGGGGATCTCACGCCCTCCGACCGTGATGTCGACCAGGTTGGGCGGCGCCGGGAGGTCGAAGTCCCAGATGTCGTGGTGGACGATCTGGTAGTGCCAGACGCGGCGGCCAGTCCTCGCGTCGAGGCAGACGATGCTGTTGGCGAACAGGTTGTCGCCCTTGCGGTGGCCGCCGTAGAAGTGGTTCGACGGGGCGCTCACGGGCAGGTAGACGTAGCCGAGCTCCAGGTCGGCGGTCATCGGTGCCCAGACGTTGGCCCCGCCGACCCGTTCGGCGGAGCCGTCTTCCCAGGTCGAGTAACCGAACTGGCCGGGTCGCGGCACGGTGTGGAAGGTCCACAGGAGTCGGCCGGTGCGGGCGTGGTAGCCGCGGACGTCGCCGGGCGGCCACTCCGGCTGCGGCGCCCAGTCCATGACCGACGAGCCGACGACGACCACGTCGCCGACCACGGTCGGCGGCGAGGTGTGGCCGTACTGGTCGGATCTGCCGCTCAGGGAGCGGATGCCGGCTGTGAGGTCCACGGTGCCGCGGTTGCCGAACCCCCGCCGGGGCGTGCCGGTCGCTGGATCGAGCGCGATCAGGCGGGCGTCGCCGGTTGCCAGGTACACGGTTTCCGTCTCGCCGTCCGTCCACCAGGCGAGTCCGCGGTGAAGGAAGCCGTTGTTCGGAGGACGTCCCGACTCGTAGCTCCTCGGGTCGTAAAGCCAGAGCTGCCGGCCGGTCGCGGCGTCGATGGCGGCGGCCTGGCTGAAGGAGGTGCTGGTGTAGAGGACGCCGTTCCTCATCAGCGGGGTGGACTCGAAGGCGACGTTGTCGAGACCGGCGTCGGGATCCGCGATCGCGTTGTCGGGCGACTCCCAGCGCCAGCGGATCGCCAGGTCCCCGACGTTGCCGCGGTGGATCTGGCCGAGCGGCGCGTACTTCGTGCCGCCGGCGTCGCCGCCGTACTCGTGCCACTCGCCGCCAATCGCGCCGTGCTGTCCGGCCGCCGGCGCCACCACCGCCACGGCGAGCAGGACCATCCACTGGGTGCGCCGGCGTCCCCGCCGGCTTCCGAGGATGACGGCGCGCAGCTCGCGGATCACGGCGGCTGGAGTACGTACCTGATCAGATCCCGGACCTCGGACGGCTGGAGGGTGCTGAGCAGGCCGCTCGGCATGGGCGAGAGGGCCGACTCGTCGAGACTCTCGATCTCCTCGCGGGGAATCGTCTCGATGTGATTCGGGTCCAGGGGGTTCGAGCGGATGCGCACGGCGTCGTCGTTCGATCCGACCAGCAGACCGGAGTAGAAGCGGCCGTCTCGGGTCTCGACCAGGGTCGTGCGGTAGTCCTCGGCCACCTCGTCGGAGGGCTCCAGGATGTGCCGCAGGGTGTCCAGCGCGCCGAGACGCTCGCTCACGTCGTCGAGGGCAGGTCCGATCTCGCCGCCGGCGCCGCCGAGCTGGTGGCAGGTGGCGCAGCCGGCCTCGAGGAAGAGCCGCCGGCCGCGTTCGAGTTCCTCATCGCTTGCGGGCGGCGCGGCGTCCAGGGGAGCGATGTCGGTCTCCAGCATCTCGTACTTCCAGTCGGCGACGAAGGCGCGCTGTGGAACGTCCGGGGCGAGCCGGGGGGCGGCGTAGCGGGTGATCGCCGCGCCGTCGAGCCGTTCTACGACCCGCATCGTGCCCTTCATCAGGATCCAGTGGCCGGGGAAGGTGCAGACGAAGGGATAGAGGCCGGGTTCCGATGGGGCATTGAAGCTCAGGACCTCCGTTTCGCCCGGCTGGACCAGGCCGGTGCGGAAGAGGACCAGGCGCGTCTTCGGGACGTAGCCGGACGCCTCGGCCCCGGCCGGGTTGCGCTCCGCCTCCGCGTCGGCGGCGCGGCCGACCTCTTCGAGCGCCCCGGGCCTCGTGACGACGACGTTGTGGGGCATCACGTCGATGTTCTCGAAGGTGATCTCGACCGGCCCGCCGGCGCGCACCGTGAACTCCTCGAGGTCGAACAGCATCTGGTGAGGGACGGGTCGGAGCGTGACGATCGCGGCGCCGAGGTTGACGATCTCTTCGCGGAGATCGCCGCCGGCCTCGCCGCCGCTGCGGTCGATCTGCCGGTCGGCGAGGCGCAAGCCCAGGTCGTGGATGCGCCGGTAACGCGGCGAGGTCAGTTCGCGCTCCGGCGCGTCGCGGAGGGCGGCCAGGATCGGAGCGGCTAGCGCGTCCTCACCGCCGGCCGCGGGCCAGGCGTCGGAGGCTTCAGCGGTCAATTGGCCGAGGCCTTCGAGCGCCGCCAGCCCGATCACCGGATCTGCGACGAGATCGGCGAGTCTCCGGAAGCTGCGGCCGGCGTCCCGGGTGATACCGGCGAGCGTCCGCACCGCCGCGTCGAGGACGCTCCGGTCGCGTCTCTGGCGGTCGTCGAACAGGTAGGAGACGTCAGGGTAGGCCTCCGCCCGGAGCGCCGGTGGCAGGGCGTCCACGGCGCGCAGCCAGTCGACCAGTTGGTCGTCGGTCGGTTGCCGCGGCAGCAGATCGCCCGGCGACGGATCCCCGGTGGCGGCGATCAGCGCGGCGATGGCGGCGCTCCGTGTGGGTCGTTGGACGCCGTTCCCGGCCAGCGCTTCGAACTCGCTGCGGGCGGCGAGCAGGGAGGCTGCGTCCTGTTCCATCAGGAGCAGGGCGATCCGGTCGAAGCGTTCCGGGTCGGCGGACCGATCCCCGTCCAGTTCAGCCAGCTCGCCGGCCAGGAGCATGGCCGGCGTTTCCCGGATGAAACGGCTGTCCCGCTCGCCACCGGTCAGGCTGGTGAGCGCCTGGCGCTGGCGCTCGACGCCGGCGTCGGCACGGCGTAGCACGGCGCGGTCGACCAGGGAGTGAGCGGGCAGGCGCTCGAGCTTCCGGGTCGACAGGCGGCTCAGCAGATAACCGGCCTCCGACGGCGCCAGGGAATCCAGCAGCGGCGGCTCGCGGTCCGACTCGAGCGCCTGGAGCCAGAAGTCCTCCAGGGTGTCGACCGTCTCGCCGAGGACGTAGTCGAGGTAGTAGTCGGTCTGCTGGTCCAGCGTCTTGAGGGCCGCCAGCGCCGCCGGCTCCGATTCCAGGTAGCTCAGGCCGAGCAGGGCTTCCAGACGAGTCCGCGGAAAGGAGTCCTCGGTGCGTGCGGCCAGGATCGACAGGGGATCGTCGAGTTCCCGCCGCCAGAAGCGGGCGACCCGGGTCGCCGCGGCGCGCGCCCGCGGTTCGGGGGAGTCGAGCATGCGGCCGAGCAGTTCCGGTTCGACGACGTTCAGGTTCTGGTGGAGCCACAGGGCTTCCAGGCGGTGGTGCTCCAGCTCGGAGAGGTTCGCGTCGTCGCCGCCGGCGCGTTGGCGGGCGTCGACATCGTCCAGCCACGCCTCGACCGCGGCGAGCACTTCGTCGCGCGGCCGCTCGCGGAGTTCGCGGCGGACGCGGTAGCGGGTGCGGTCCTCGTAGCTCTCCAGCAGCCGGACGAGCTCCGGCGTCGAGGCGCCGGCGATCTCTGGCGGCTCGAGCAGCGGCCGCGAGCTGTGCCGCACGCGCCAGATCCGGCCGTGGTCGTGGTCGCGGCGTTCGTCCCGGAGCGAGTACTGCATGTGGCCGATCAGCGGGTTGAACCAGTCGACGACGTAGAGCGAGCCGTCCGGGGCGAACTGCAGGTCGACGGGCCGGAAGTTGATGTCGGTCGAGTAGAGGAGAGGCTCGACCTCCTCGGAGGTGAAGCCCGAGTCCTCCTCGATCACCCGGTGCTGCTTGATGCCCTGGAAGCCGATCGTGTTGTTGATCAGGAAGTTGCCCTGCGCCTCGTCCGGGAAGTGGCGGGAGCGCACGATCTCGCAGCCGGATGTCGGCCGGACGATCGAGGTGAAGACCTTCATCCGCCGCCGCTTCGTCGGGTAGGGCGCGTTGCCGGTGACCGGGGCGCCGAAGTAGTTCGAGCCGCCGGAGGCGTCGGCGATGAAGTTCTGCCCCCAGCGGTCGAAGACGTGGCCCCAGGGATTGGCGAACGGGTAGGAGACGAAGACCTCGAGGTGGAAGCGGTTCGGCTTGTAACGGAACACGCCGGCATCGACCAGCCGCACGGGGCCGTGGGGCGTTTCGATCTGGCTGTGGTGGAACACGCCCTCCTGGAAGTAGAGCGCGCCGCCGGGTCCCCAGGTGAAGGCGGAAATCGAGTGGTGGCTGTCCTCCGTGCCGAAGCCGTGCAGGATGACCTCGTAGCGGTCGGCCACGTCGTCGCCGTCGGTGTCCTGGACGAACATCAGGTTCGGCTGCTGGGCCACGTAGACGCCGCCGTCGCCGAGTTCGAAGCCGGTCGGTACGTGGAGGCCGCTGGCGAACACGGTGTGGTGATCGGCCCGGCCGTCGCCGTCGCGATCTTCGAGGATCACGATCTTGTCGTCGGGCTCCTCGTCCGGGAGTCTCTGTGGGTAGGAGGGCATGGTCGCCACCCAGAGCCGGCCGCGGGAGTCGAAGGCGAGGGCGACCGGGTTGCCGATCGGGAAGTCCTGCTCGGACGCGAACAGCGAGACCTCGTAGCCCTCGGCGGGGTGGAGGTGCTCCAGGGCGTACGCCGGGTCGCGGGCTTCGTACCTGGCTTCGCCGCCGCGATTCGGTTCCTCGTCGGCGACCTCCTGGGCGATCGCCGGTCCGGCTGCGAGAGCCGTCGCCAGGAGTGCGAGGAGGGGAGCGCGGTTCATCGGTCGACCCTTTCCAGTCGCCAGGTTTCGGCCGGGCGCGCCAGATCGCGGGCCTCGTCGTCGAGTCCGCCGACGAGCTCGTCGAAGCGAACCATCTCGGGCGGAAACGAGTGGACGCCGAAGGGTTCCTTGCGCCCGCCGTAGATGTAGTAGCCGTTCACGGCGCGGTAGCGGTCGAAGAACAACCGGCTCTTGCGCAGCACGACGCGGCGCAGGCCGTCGCCGGCCTCCACCAGAGCCGTGATGGCCGGCGTCTCCTGAATGTCGAGTCCCTTCGCCCAGTCTGCGTCGCTGGCGGAGGCCAGGGTGCGGTCGCCGCGCCGCAGGGCGTAGTAGCCGGGCGCCAGGTCGCGGACGCTGATCCGGAGGCGGTCCGGATTCCCGTCGGGCCCCGGTGGCAGAACCGGCGGGCGGATCTCGAGTCCCGCGCCGCCTCCGGCCGAGGCCGCGACCGTCGCCGGCGGCGAAGCGCCGAGTGTCTCGAGCAGCACGCTGGAGGCGTGCCAGTAGCCGGCCTCGTTCAGATGCAGGCCGTTGACGGTCAACGGCGCCGGCGCGCCGGCGAAGGCGGCCGCGACGCCGTCGAAGATGTCGAGGAACGGCACGCCGTTCTCGGCCGCGACGGCCTCGGCCGCCTCGGCGTAGGCCCGCAGGTCGGCGTTGCGGCGTTCGACCGCCTCCGGGCCGAGCCCGCGGCCGGAGGGCAGCGCCTGCTGCGGTATCGGCGAAACGAGGGCGATACGCGCCGGCTCGGAGCCGTTGTAGAGCTGCTTCGAGACATGGCGGAGCAGCCTTCCGAGGTCGTTCCTGAACGCCGGCAGACCTTCGCTGCCGGCGAACGACTCGTTGGCGCCATAGAACAGCAGCACGACGTCCGCTCTCTGCGCCTCGAGGTGGCGGTCGACCGCGCCGAAGTCCAGCGGGCGTGGCCTGAGCGCCGCTTCGTCGGCCGACCAGGCGAGGTTGCGTACCGACAGCTCCAGGTCGGGGAATGCCGCCAGCAGGCCGCTCTCGAAGTAGCCGAAGAGCTGGAATCGCTCGGCGAAGGTGTTGCCCACGAGGCAGAGCCGGTCGCCGCGGCGAAGCTCGAGCGCGGAGGCCTCCGTTGCGGAGGCGCCGGCCGCGACGATTGCGAGCAGAAGGGCGGACAGTTTCTTCACGCGCGGTCGAGGATCGTAACAGCCGGCAGTCGGCCGCACCCGTCCACTGCGCTTCGATAGGGTTGCCCCTTCCATGAGCAGGAACACGGCGATGAGCAGAATGCGACTGGAAGCGATGGCCGCCGCGTTGCTCATGCCGGTGGCGCTGATGGCGCTGGCCGCCTGTGCGCCGGCTCCGGACCCTCGCGACGAGCTCTACGCGCTGTTCGACGAAGACTGGGCGGCCAGGCTCGTCGAGAGCCCGCAGTTCGCGACGAGCGTCGGCGATCACAGCCGGAACGACGAACTGGCGGACATGAGCCTCGAGGCGATCGAGCGCCGCGTGGAACGGCGCCGCGAGCTGCTGAGGCGCCTCGAGGAAATCGACGTCTCCGGGCTCAGCGCGGCGGATCGGATCAACGCCCGGATGTTCGAGCGCCAGCTTCGGAGCAGCGTGCAGGGCTTCGAGTTCGGCGGCTACGAGATGCCGCTCAACGCGGACTCCGGTTTCCACATGGGGTTTGCCCGCATGCACCGCCCGATGCCGTTCCGGACCGCGGACCACTACGACGACTACATCGCCAGGATGCTGGCGATCCCGGCCTACTTCGAGCAGCAGCAGGACCACATGCGCGCGGGGATCGAGCGCGGCTTCACCCTGCCGCGAGTGACCCTCGAGGGTTACGAGGACACGATCTCAGCCCACATCGTCGACGACCCGCAGGACAGCGCCTTCTGGGCGCCGTTCGAGGAGGTGCCGCCGTCGGTGGGAGAGATGGACCGCGAGCGGATCCTGACCGATGCCGAGGCCGCGATTACCGACGCGGTCGTGCCGGCCTACCAGGGTTTCTACGACTTCTTCGTCGGCGAGTACCTGCCGGGGGCCCGGGAGACCATCGGCGCCTCCGACCTGCCGGACGGCCAGGCGTACTACGCGGACCAGGTGCGCTGGTTCACCACCCTCGACGTCACGCCGCAGGAGGTGCACGAGATCGGCCTCGGCGAGGTAGCGCGGATCCGGGCCGAGATGGCGGAAGTGATCCGCGAGACCGGCTTCGAGGGTTCCTACGCCGAGTTCCTCGACTTCCTGCGCAGCGATCCGCGCTTCTACCCGAAGACCGCGCAGGAGTTGCTGGAGCGCGCCGCCTGGATCGCCAAGACGATGGACGGCAAGCTGCCGTCCCTGTTCGCGACCCTGCCGCGGGTTCCCTACACGGTCGAGCCGGTCCCGGATCACATGGCGCCGAAGTACACCGCCGGCCGCTACGTGTCCGCCCCGTACAACAGCACGCAGCCGGGCATCTACTGGGTCAACACCTACAACCTCCCGAGCCGGCCCCTCTACCCGCTGGCGGCGCTGACCCTGCACGAGGCGGTGCCGGGGCATCATCTCCAGACCGCGCTCGCGGCCGAGATGGACGCGGTCCCCGAGTTCCGCCGCCACGACTACCTCTCGGCCTTCGGTGAGGGGTGGGCGCTTTACGCCGAGTACCTCGGGCTCGAGGCGGGCATCTACGAGGATCCGTACAGCAACTTCGGCCGCCTGACCTACGAGATCTGGCGGGCCTGCCGGCTTGTCGTCGACACCGGAGTACACGCCCTGGGCTGGACGCGCCAGCAGATGCTCGACTACCTGGCCGAGAACACGGCGCTCTCGCTGCACGAGGTCACGACCGAAACGGACCGCTACATCAGTTGGCCGGGTCAGGCCCTCGCCTACAAGATCGGCGAACTGAAGATCCGCGAGTTGCGGGCAAGGGCCGAGGAGGCGCTCGGCGCGGACTTCGATGTCCGCCACTTCCACGATGCGGTGCTCGCCAATGGCTCCGTACCGCTCGACATCCTGGAAGAGCTGATCGACGCCTGGATCGAAGGGCAGAAGTCGTAGGAACCTCAGGTGGTTGGAAGAGTTGTTCGCGCCTGGATCGAAGAGCAGAAGCCATAGCAGGCTCGGGAAGTTCGAAGACTTGACCCCCGCCTGGATCGAAGAGCAGCGCCGGTAGCGGAACGCGCGGACTGCGAGGGTGATCGACTTTCTGATCTGGCTCGAGGAGACCCGCCCGTCTACCTGGATGCGGGAGTCGGGTGGGGCGTTCTTCTCGAGCCTCGTCTTCCACTCGATCGGGATGGCCTTCGTGGCCGGCATTCACGTGGTGACGGACCTGCGCATCCTCGGTGTCGCCCCGGGCGTGCCCCGGTCGCTCATGCGGCGCTACCTGCCGGTGCTGTGGGCAAGCCTCGTGGTGGTCACGTTGTCGGGACTCGCGCTGCTCCTGGCGTATCCCGCCAAGGCTCTGACCAACCCCGTCTTCTACTTCAAGCTGGCGGCGATCGTCGCGGCGCTCTGGATCATGAGAGCGCTGATGCGCGGCGTGCTGGGGGACTCACGCCACGACTTGCTGCCGGCGCCGCGAAGGGAGAGGGCGCTGGCTGCGGTGTCCCTCGTGCTCTGGGTAGCCGTGATCACTTCGGGCCGCTTTCTCGCCTACACCGCGAAGGTCATGCTGGCCTCGCACCTGCTGTACTGAGAGGGGAAACGGGCGAGAGCGATGGAAGACCTGCTGTACTCGATCGGCCAGAAGAGCGGCATCTACAGCTTCATGCACACCTCCTGGGGCTGGCCGACGGTGGAGTCTCTCCACTTCCTGGGCCTCTCCCTGCTGATCGGCTGCATCGGCCTCTGGGACCTGCGCCTGCTCGGCGTTGCCCGGGGCGTACCGATGGACGCGCTGCACCGGCTCGTGCCCTGGGGCGTCGGCGGCTACGCCCTCAACCTCTGCACCGGCTTCCTGTTCGTGGTCAGCGCTCCGAACCAGTATCTCTACAACCCGGCGTTCCAGGTCAAGCTGTCGCTGATGGCGATCGCCGGCCTGAACATCCTGGTGTTCTACCGCTTCGCGTTCCGGCCGGTGCGGGCGGCTGCGGCGGGGGCGTCCGCGCCGCCGGGCGCCCGGGCCGCGGCGGCGATCTCCCTGGCCTGCTGGGTCGGCGTCATCGTCTGCGGCCGGCTGATCACCTACTTCCGGCCGCCCTACCACTGGTGCTTCTGGTGTTGAAGAACTGGGTGCGCGGGTCAGTTGCCGGGGGTCTTCTGACCCCCGGACAAGACGCGGCGAAGCCCCATGGAATCAGCCGCCGACTCTAGCCGGCGACCTTAGCGGGGCGGGTCGTCTTCGTCGATGAAGCGGAACGGCGGTCGATCCGCGGGGTCGCCTTCCTCGACGGGCGCCCGCTCTTCCGGTTGGCCCGGCGCTTCGGGGGTCGTCGGGCTGACGGGGCGGGCGAGCTCGGCTTCGACCTGCTCGATCAGCTCTTCCGCGGTTTGCTGCTGATCGAGTCCCGCCGCGGCGAGTTCCGCGTCGATCAGGGCAAGCAGTTCGTCCGTCGTCAGGTCGTCGAGGTTCTGCAGTTCGCTGCCGGTCGGCGCCGGCGACACAGGAGAGATCGCCACCGCCGGCTGTCCGGCTGGCGCGGCCTCGACGGCGACGTCGACGACCGGCGCGGCGGCGGCGCGAGGCGCCGACGGTGATCCGGGATCCGGCGACTCCCCGATCAGAACGCCGGTTGCCGATGCCGGCAGGGTGCCGGAGCCGAGACCGACCTCGACGAGCCCTTCCGACTGGCGTACCTGGTAGGACGACAAGGCCGCTCGCAGGTCGACGACCACGCGCAGGAAGTCGGCATGCTCCCCGGTCCGCACTTCGAAGGCCGGACTGCCCTGTGGTGGTTGCGGCATCTCGGCGGCCGACTGGTCGACTCCGAAGATGTCGATCACGACGCGCGGCGGGCTTGACAGGGGGAAGTGCCGAACGGCCTGTGGATTCCGGGAGACGTCCAGCCGCAGGACATCGCCGTCCAGCCGGGCCGACGTGAGCCGGTTCGGCTGGGCCGCCACGGCGGAACTCAGAAGCGTCGAGACGAGGAGGATGAGAACTCTCATGAAGGTCGCACCGGAAGGCACTCTAGCACCCGCCAGCCCCGGATCCGTGCGATAGCGTCCGCTTCAGCCATGCGCCGACTCTCGCCTGCAGCTCTCGTCGTTCCGCTCGTTCTTGCCGCCGGGGCGCTTCCGGCGCAGGAGACTCATCCGTTCTCGGTCCACGACATGCTGGCGATGGAACGGCTCTCCGACCCGCAGATGGCGCCGGACGGGTCGGCGGTTGCCTTCACGGTCCGGACAACGGATCTGGCGGCCAACCGCGGGCGGACGGACATCTGGATCGCGCCCTTCGACGGCTCGGAACCCCGCCGGCTCACCACGAACGAGGCGGCCGACTTCCATCCCCGCTGGGCGCCGGACGGCAGGGGGCTGTTCTTCCTGTCGACGCGCTCCTGCAGTTCGCAGGTGTGGCGCCTGCCCGTCGCCGGTGGCGAACCGCACCAGGTGACCGACCTTCCGCTCGACGCGGGGAACCTCGTCGTGTCGCCGGATGGTCGCAGGATCGCCTTGACGATGGACGTCTTTGTCGCCTGCGAGAGCCTCGCCTGCACCGCCGAACGGCTCGAGGAGCGGGCGTCCGGAAAGACGACGGGCGTCGGCTACGACGACCTCTTCGTGCGCCACTGGGATGTCTGGAAGGACGGCCGGCGGTCGCACGTCTTCGTCCTGGAACTCGACGACTCGGGGGTTGCCGCCGGAGAACCGGTCGACCTGATGCCGGGGCTCGACCAGGACGCGCCGCCGAAGCCCTTTGGCGGCGCGGAGGAGATCGCGTTCGCTTCCGGCGGAGACGCGGTCATCTTCGCCTCGCGGCTCGGCGGCACGGAGGAAGCCCTGTCGACGAACTTCGATCTCTACCTGGCGCCGGCGGACGGGAGCAGTCCTGCGGTCAACCTGACCGCCTCGAACCCGGCCTGGGACAGCCACCCGGTGCTGTCGCCGGACGGCGACACCCTGGCCTGGATGGCGATGGAGCGTCCGGGCTACGAGTCGGACCGGTTCCACGTCCGGCTGGCTCGCCTCGACGGGTCGCGCCTCGAGGACGAGCGTGCCCTGACCGCCGACTGGGACCGTTCCGTGTCGGGCCTGGCCTTCTCGGCCGACGGCCAGACGCTGTTCGTCACCGCCGCCGACGTGGGCCAGCGGAGCCTGTTCGCCGTCGACGTGGCCGGCGGTGAGGTGACCCGGCTCCACGACGAGGGCTCGATCGCCGGTCTGGCGGTGTCGGAGGACCGCCTCGTGACGCTGCACAACGACCTGGCCGGTCCGTCCGAGCTCTACGTGAGCGCGCCGGACGGCAGCGGCCGTCAGCCGCTCACCGCGATCAACGCGGAGCAGCGGGCCGCGGCTCGGGTCGGGAGCTACGAACAGTTCACGTTCGCCGGCTGGAACGGCGAGACGGTACACGGCTACCTGGTGCGGCCGGTCGACTTCGACCCGGACCGCCGCTATCCGGTCGCCTTCCTGATCCACGGCGGGCCGCAGGGCTCCTTCGGCAACAGCTTCCACTATCGCTGGAACCCGCAGGCCTACGCCGGCGCGGGCTACGCCGCGGTGATAATCGACTTCCACGGTTCGGTCGGGTACGGGCAGGACTTCACCGACTCGATTCGCGGCGACTGGGGCGGCAAGCCGCTGGAGGACCTGCAGAAGGGACTCGCCGCGGCGCTCGACCGCTACCCGTTCCTGGACGGCGACCGGGTCTGCGCGCTGGGCGCGTCGTACGGCGGCTACATGGTGAACTGGATCGCGGGCGCCTGGCCGGAGCGGTTCCGTTGCCTGGTGAACCATGACGGCGTGTTCGACCTGCGCTCGATGTACTACACGACGGAGGAGCTGTGGTTCGTCGAATGGGATCACCTCGGGAGCTACTTCACCAACGCGGACGGCTACGAACGCCACAACCCGGCGACGCTGGTCGACCGCTGGCGGACCCCGATGCTGGTGATCCACGGCGCGCTCGACTTCCGCGTTCCCGAGACCCAGGGGCTGGCTGCGTTCACGGCGCTCAAGCGCCGCGACGTGCCGGCCCGCCTGCTGTACTTCCCGGACGAGAACCACTGGGTGCTCAATCCGGCGAACAGTGTTCAGTGGCACGAGGAGGTGCTGGGATGGCTCGCACGCTGGCTCGAACCGTGAACCGACCCTTCGGGAGGCTTGCGGCCGTCGCCGCGGCGGTGGTGGCCGCGCTGGCGTTCGGGTTCGCCCCGGCCGGGGCTCAGACCGCCGACGACCCGGGTGTTTACAAGGGCCGGAAGATCGCCGACGTGATGTCCTTCCGGGGCGCCGGCTGGCTGGAGCGCGCCTCGCGCATCCAGGAGGAGAACCCCGACGCGCTGATGGCCGCCCTGCCGATCGAGGAAGGGATGCTGGTCGTCGACATCGGTTGCGGCTCGGGCTACTACGCCCGCCGCATGGCCGCGGTGGTCGGCCCGGAAGGCAGCGTGCTGTGCAACGACATTCAGCCCCAGATGCTGCGCATCGCGGAGGAACTCGCCCGGCGTGAGGGCGTCACGAACGTGTCGACGGTGCTGGGCACCGAGGACGATCCGAAGTTGCCCGAGGGCGAGGTCGACCTGATGCTGCTCGTCGACGTGTACCACGAGTTCTCGGAGCCCGGAGCGATGCTCGAGGCGATGCGGGAGGCGCTTTCGCCCGACGGTGTGATCGCTCTGGCGGAGTTCCGGCTCGAGGGTCGCACGGCGGCCCACATCAAGCTCGACCACCGGATGTCGATCGAACAGGTGATGAAGGAGTGGATCCCGGCCGGCTACGAACTCGTCGAACGGATCGACTCGCTGCCGACCCAGCACCTGTTCCTGTTCCGCGCCGCCCGCGACTAGAGAAGACGTAGCTCCGGGTGCGCGGGTCTGTTGCCGCGGGTCTTCTGACCCGCGGAGAGGGCGCGCCGGAGGCGGCCAGGAGGACGCGCCGCGAAGCGGCGACCTTTCTGGGCCGGGCCTACCGGCTCATCGGCATCGCCGCCGACACGGACTCGCGCCAGGCGTGGAGCCGGTCGCGCAGCTCAGCGGCCTTCGCGGGTTGCTCCGCAGCCAAATCGTGCTGCTCGCCCAGGTCGTTCTCCAGGTCGAAGAGCTGAACCGTGCCGTTCTCGAAGTACTCCAGCAGCTTGTAGGCGCCCTCGCGGACAGCGCCGCCCGGGCTCTGCATCCCGTGATTGCTGTAGTGGGGGAAGTGCCAGTAGATCGCTCCGCGTTCGAAGTCCTCGCCCCTGATCGCCGCGGCAAAGCTCGTGCCGTCGAGGTGTTGCTCGGGCCTGGCGGGCAGGCCGGCCATCTCCAGTAGCGTGGGATAGAAGTCGGGGCTGATGACCGGCTCGTCGCGGACCGCGCCGGTCTGGCCCGCTCCCGGCCAGCGCACGATGAGCGGAACCCGGATCCCGCCCTCGTACAGCCAGCCCTTGGCGCCGCGCAGCGGCAGGTTCGACGTGGAGTAGGCGACGTCCAGCAGGTCGGGGGGTATCTTCCTCGCGGGGTTGCCGAGATTGGCCGCCGCCATTCCTCCGTTGTCCGAGTAGAAGACGACGATCGTGTTTTCGGTCAGTCCCAGCCGGTCGAGGGTGCTCTGCACGCGCCCCAGGCTGTCGTCGATGGCGGTGACCATCGCCGCGAACTCGACGTTGTCCTGGTGCTGCTTGATCTTGACGGTGTCCTGGGGCAGTACGCTGTGCTCCTGGTGCGACGGCTGCTCCAGCAGGGCGTTCAGTTGCGCGCGTGAAAGCGGTTCGGGATCGTCGGGGTTGCCTTCGAGCAGAAAGGCCGGCCCGGCCGGAGGCTCCATTCGCGCGGCCTTCTCGCGGTACTTCAGGACGAGATCCGGGCGTCCCTCGATCGGGTCGTGCACGGCGAAGTGCGAAAGGTAGAGGAAGAAGGGGCCGTCCTGGCTCTGTTCGATGAACTCGACGGCGAAGTCGGTCAGGCGGTCGGTCAGGTACTCGTCCTCCTCGCCTTCGACGACCAGTCCCGCCATCAGGTACGGCGGGAAGTAGCCGCCGCGCGGGGTCGAGCCGGGGAAGTCGGGCGCCTGCACGTCGAAGCCCTGGTGGAGCGGGCCCGCTTCGTCGCCGCCGAGGTGCCACTTACCGAAGATCGCCGTGCTGTAGCCGTGTTCCCTGAGGGCTTCGGCGAGCGTCACTTCCTCGAGCGGCAGGGCCGCCAGCTTCTCGGCGCTCAGCAGCCGTTCGAAGGCGTGCTCCCTTCGGCCCGGCAACCAGTCCGTCAGGCGCAGCCTTGCCGGGTACTTGCCCGTCATCAGCGAGGCCCGCGTGGGCGAACAGACGTGCGTCGCCGCGTACGCATTGGTGAAGCGCACGCCCTGCTGGGCGAGGGCGTCGATGTGGGGCGTGTCGTAGAACGTGCTGCCGAAGACGCCGACGTCACGCCATCCCATGTCGTCGACCAGGAAGAAGACGATGTTGGGCGGTCGCTCCGCCGCGGCCGCGGCAGCCGGCGAGGGTGCCGGCGCATCCGGTTCCGCGGTGCAGGCTCCCAGGACGAGGGGCACGCCGAGCGCGGCGAGCCACGCTGGGAACAGGCCGCGTTTCACCGGTTCAGGACTTCCGCGCAGTGCCTGGCGAAGTACGTCAGGATCATGTCGGCGCCCGCGCGGCGAATCGAGGTCAGCGTCTCCAGCATCAGGGCGTCGCCGTCCATCCAGCCGTTCGCGGCGACCGCCTGGATCATCGCGTACTCGCCGCTCACCTGGTAGGCCGCGACTGGCAGGTCGACCGCCTCGCGGACCGCGCGGATCACGTCGAGGTAGGCGAGGGCGGGCTTGACCATGACCACGTCGGCGCCCTCCTCGACGTCGAGGCGGGCTTCGCGCACGGCCTCGCGGACGTTCGCCGGGTCCATCTGGTACGTCTTCTTGTCGCCGGCGCGGGGGGCCGAGTCCAGGGCGTCGCGGAACGGCCCGTAGAAGTTCGACGCGTACTTGGACGTGTAGCTGAGGATCCCGACCTGGTCGTGGCCGGCGCCGTCGAGGGCGGTGCGGATCGCTCCCACGCGGCCGTCCATCATGTCCGAGGGGGCGATGACGTCGGCGCCGGCGTCGGCCTGGGAGACGGCGGTCGCGGCGAGGATCTCGAGCGTCGGGTCGTTGAGGATCTCGCCGTCCTCGACCAGTCCGTCGTGGCCGTCGCTGGAGTACGGGTCCATCGCCACGTCGGTGATGACGAGCAGGTCCGGCAACGCCGACTTCAGTTCACGCACGGCTCGCTGGACCAGACCGTCCGGGTCCAGGGCGCCGCTGGCGGTGCGGTCCTTCAACTCGTCCTCGACTGCCGGGAACAGCGCCACGGCCGGCACGCCGAGCGCATGCGCGGCCCGGCTCTCCGCCACCAGACGGTCGATCGTCAGCCGCGCCTGGCCGGGCATCGAGTCGATCGGTTCGGCCGCGCCCCGGCCCTCCATGACGAACAGCGGGTAGATCAGCCGGTCCGGTCCGAGGTCCGTCTCGCGGATCAGGGAGCGGATCGCCGGGGAGCGCCGGTTGCGCCGCGGACGGATGGGCAACGGGCGCATGGCCGGGGATTCTACGCGCATGGAGCCGGCCGCGACCGCGTGCGCGGGCGCGCTCTTCGACGCCGCCGGTTCCGTGGGACCGGACCTATACTTGCCGCCATGGCGCTCAGGGAGGTATGCCGTGATCTCTGGATCGCCGACCACGACCAGAAGATCCCCATGGGCTTCACGGCGCCGGCCCGCATGACGGTTGTTCGGCTGGGTGACGGGGAGCTGTGGTTGTACTCGCCCGGGCCGATCGACGACCGGATGGCGGAGGAGCTTCAGAGCCTCGGCCCGGTTCGATACCTGGTCGCGCCGAACCGCTTCCACCACCTGCATCTGCCCACGGCCACGGCGCGCTTTCCGGAGGCTGATGTTCTTGGCGCTCCCGGTTTGGCGGAGAAGCGCAAGGATGTGGCCTTCAGCGGAACCCTGGGTGTCGCCTCCGCGTGGGGCGCCGAGTTGCAGCCGATTCCCATCGACGGAATGCCCTCCTTCAACGAGGTCGCCTTCTGCCACCGCCCGAGCGGGTCGTTGCTCGTGGCCGACCTGCTGTTCAATCTGCAGCAGGACCGGGGGTGGATTGCGTCCCTCTACTTTCGGCTCACTGGAGTCAGGCGTCGCGTCGCGATGAGTCGGCTCTTCCGGCTCTCGATCCGCGACCGCGCGGCCTGCGCGGCGAGCTGCCTGCGTCTGTTGCAGTGCCCGTTCGACCGTCTGATTCCGTGCCACGGCGATGTGGTGGAGGAAGGAGCGAAGCCGCAGGTCGAGGCGGCGCTTGCGTGGATCTTCAAGGAACTCGAGACGCCTCCCGAGCCGACGCCGGCAGGGGCGGTGCCCGAAGTCTGAGCCCTCGCGATGTCACTCCCCCTGGCGGACCTGCGGGTCCTCGACCTGACGATCGCACGCGCCGGGCCGACCGCGGTGCGGCAGCTCGCGGACTGGGGCGCCGACGTCGTGCGGATCGAGCGTCCGCCGGCGCCCGGCAAGGAGATCGGGATCTCCCGCCGGCTCGGCCACGACTACCAGAACCTCCACCGCAACAAGCGCTGCCTGACGCTGAACCTGAAGAAGAACGAAGGCCGCGAGGTGCTGCTGCGCCTGGCCCGCGACGCGGACGTGCTGGTTGAGAACTACCGCGCGGACGTGAAGCACCGGCTCGGTTTCGACTACGAGACGGTAAGGGAGGTCAACCCGCGCATCGTCTACGCCAGCGTGTCCGGCTTCGGCCAGACGGGGCCGTACCGGGAGCGGGGCGGCGTCGACCAGATCGCCCAGGGCCTGGGCGGGTTGATGTCGGTGACGGGGCTTCCCGGCCAGGGGCCGGTGCGGGTGGGCACGGCGATTTCGGACCTGGCGGCGGGCCTCTACCTCGCCTTCGGCATCATGGCGGCCCTCCGCGAGCGGGAGCGGTCGGGCGAGGGCCAATGGGTGAGCACGTCCCTTCTCAAGGCGATGATCGGCATGCTCGACTTTCAGGCCGCGCGTTACCTGGTCGAGGGCGAGGTTCCCGGTCAGCAGGGCAACCACCACCCGACGATCTCGCCGATGGGGACGTTTCCGGCGGCCGACGGCTGGGTGAACATCGCGGCCACCAGCGGCAAGCACTTTCGGGCGATGTGCCAGGCGCTCGGAGGCGAGGAGCTTCTTGAGCGTCCGGAGTACAGGGACTCCACCGGCCGCGTCGCCAACCGCGCGCGGCTCGAGGAGGAGGTCGCGGACCTGACCCGGCGCTTCGAGGTGGAGGAGATCGTCGGGCTGCTCAACGACGCCGGTCTTCCCTGCGGTCCTGTCTACGACGTGGGACAGACCTTCGCCGACCCGCAGGTCGAGCACTGCGGGATCGCGGTGCCGCTCGAGCACCCTGAACTCGGAGATGTGCGTCTCGTCGGCCAACCGGTCCGGCTGCGCCGGACGCCCTTCGAGCTGCGTCGCCGGGCGCCCGGCGCGGGCGAGCACAGCGACGAGATCCTCGCCGAGGCTGGACTCAGCGCCGGGGAGATCGGCGAACTTCGGGCCGGAGGAGTGGTGGCGTGAACGCGATCGACCTGCCGACGCCGAAGATCCTGGCCGAGATCGAGGACGGCGTCGGCTGGCTCACCTACAACAACCCGGAGCGGCGGAACGCGCTCTCGTTCGAGATGCAGGTCGCTTCGGCTCTTGCCCTGCGCCGGTTCCAGGAGGACGACGCGGTGCGCGTCGTCGTGCTGCGTGGAGCGGGAGACCGGGCCTTCGTCTCCGGCGCCGACATCTCTGAATTCGAGAAGCTGCGTACGACCGTCGAGGCGCGCGAGCGTTACGACCAGGCCGGCCGCGAGACCGGCAGGGCGTTCGCCGCGCTGGAGAAGCCGCTGATCGCGATGATCCGCGGCTACTGCCTCGGCGGCGGTCTGGCGACCGCGCTCAACGCGGACCTGCGGATCGCCTCGGAGGACTCGCTGTTCGGGATCCCGGCCGGCCGCCTCGGCGTGGGCTACGGCTTCGCCGGGATCAAGGTGCTGGTCGATCTCGTGGGGCCGTCCCGCACCAGCGAGATTCTGCTGACGGCGCGGCGGTTCACGGCCGCCGAGGCGCATCACATGGGGCTGATCGACCGGGTCACGACCGTCGATGACCTGGAGGCCACTGTCCGCGACCTGGCCGGCAGGATGGCGACCAACGCCCCCCTGACGCTCCGCGCCGCCAAGCGCGCGATCAAGGAAGCCACGAAGGACCCGGAACGCCGCGACCTGGACCGCGTGAAGCAGCTCGTCGAGGCCTGCTTCCGCTCCGAGGATTACGTCGAAGGCCGGAAGGCGTTCCTGGAAAAGCGGCCGCCGCGGTTCCGGGGGCGGTGACGACACCTCCGGTCCTGCCGGAGCGGGCGCGACGACCGCTGTGAACGAACCGCTGCTCGAGCTCGCCAACGTGACGGTCGTGCGCGGCGGCCGGCGGGCGCTCGACGGCGTGACGCTTTCGATCCCGCGCGGACAGAACACGGCCGTCCTCGGTCCGAACGGCGCCGGCAAGTCGACGCTGCTGCGGATGCTGAACGGCGAGTTCTTCCCGCTGCGGCGGCCAGGGGTTCGCATGCGGCTGCTGGGCCGGGACCGGTGGAACGTGTTCGACGTGCGGCGTCAGCTCGGCGTCGTGTCGCACGAGTTGCAGGCGACTCACCACGGCTGGCTCTCGGGACTGGACGTGGTGTGTTCGGGCTTCTTCGCCAGCGTCGGCCTGTACGGGCATCAGGGATTGACGGAGGCCCAGCGGCGCAGGGCCGCGGCGGCGGCGGCGAGCCAGGGCGCCGGCGACCTGCTGGAGCGTCGCTTCGACACGTTGTCCTCGGGAGAGCAGCGGCGCCTGCTGCTGGCTCGGGCCCTGGTTCACGAGCCGCACACCCTGCTGCTCGATGAGCCGGCGACCGGTCTGGACCTGCGAGCCGCGTTCGGGCTGATGGAACGGCTGCGGGCCCTGGTGGAGGCGGGAACGACGCTGATCATCGTCACCCACCACGTCGATCAGATTCCGCCCGAGGTCGAGCGGATCGTCCTGCTCAAGGCGGGTCGAGTGTTCGCGGAAGGGCCGAAGGATGAAGTCCTGACGAGCGCGACGCTGTCCGACCTGTTCGAGGTCGGCGTGCAGTTGGTGGAGCGCGACGGCCACTTCCAGGTACTGCCCGGTTAGGGGCACGCCCACTGGGTGCGCCGGCGCCCCCGCCGGCTACCGCCGAAGGCGGCCTCGAAACGCGGCGGCCGAAGGCCGGCACCTTGCTTCTGGCCGCGCTACGATGCCGGCCATATGCCGACATCTCGCTCATTGATCCAGGCCACGGCGGCGCTGCTCGCGCTCGCCGGACCGCTCTTCGCCGGCGAGAGCCCCGGCTGCTCGGCTTCCGCGTCCTCCGGCGCCGGCCTGACCGCTTCGGCGCCGCCGGGCGCCAGCGTCGACCTGGAGCTCGCCCACGGCGGCCTCGTACGAAGCTACCGACTCCACCTGCCGGCTCGCTACGACGGTGGTTCGCCGGCGCCGCTGTGGCTGCACGTCCACGGCTACACCGGCAGCGCCCGGCACAGCGACGGCTGGACGGGGCTGTCGGAGCTCTCCGACCGCGAGGGCTTCGTCCTCGTGTTTCCCCAGGGAACGTCGTTCGAGGCGTCGATGGGTCCGCCGGGCCGGAGCCGGAACGCCACGATCACGTCCTGGAACGATCTCGCCTGCAGCGCGCCGCTCCAGCCGGAGGTGCCGGCCTGCCGGGAGGACGCGAATCCGTACCCCTGCCCGCCAGAGTGCGGGACGTGCGGGCCGTGCAACTGGTGCTCGTGCCATGACGATGTCGGCTACATCGCCGCCCTGATCGACCACCTCTCGGCGGAGCTCTGTATCGACACCGACCGCGTCTTCGCTTCCGGCTACAGCAACGGCGGCATGTTCGTCCACCGGCTCGGCTGCGCCCTCGGTGAACACCTGGCCGCGGTGGCGCCGATGCACGGTTACCTGGCGCGCGGCTTCAACTGCGCCGCCGAGGCGCCCGGCCCGTCCATGCTGCTGGTCGGCGGTACGAACGATCGCACCGTCCCGATCGACGGTTCGCACGCCAGTGACGGCTACATCTACACGTCGCAGGAAGGGGTGGCGGAGGAGTGGGCCGAGGCGCAGTCCTGCTCAGCCGAGCCGGTCGCGGTCGATACTCCCTGGGACGGCCGGCGGGAGTTGAGCTGCGTCGAGTATCCCGGTTGCGCCGGCGATCGCGCCGTCCGCAGTTGCTCCTGGGACGGCGCCCACGTCTGGCCGCGCGACGAAGCCGGCAACTTCGGCGGCGAGTTGATGTGGCGCTTCTTCAGCGAAGCGGAGCGCTAGGCCACGATCGCTTCGAGCCGCCCGGCCTCTACGCCCAGCCGCTCGCCGGCGGCGACGATCTGACGCCAGGACTCGGCATCGACGGGAACCGCTTCGGCGCGCTCGACGCGCATCGCACGCTCAGGGTCGCCCGGCACCAGCACGGGCTCTTCCGGGTCGGCGGCGGGCGATGCCTTGACGTGGGCGACCAGGGCGGCGAGCTCGTGCTCCATCGTCGATCGGGGGATCAGCCGCTCGGGGTCGAACACGATCGTGAACATGTTGTTGCAGATCGTGCCCTCCACTTCGTGTTCGGGCTGGGCGGTGCGGCCGCCGCTCATCATGCCGCCCAGGAGTTCGCAGAACACGGCCAGACCGTAGCCCTTGTGGTCGCCGAAGGAAGTGAGCGCGCCGACAGGCTGCCTGAACAGGACGCCCGGGTCGCGGGTCTTGCGGCCGCGGTGGTCGATCAGCGAACCTTCGGGCGTCTGCTCGCCCTTGTTGTGCGCCACCCGGGCCTTGCCGTGGGCGATCCGGCTGGTGGCCATGTCGAGGAGAACCGGCGGCTGGGCTTCGCTGCCGGGCAGCGACAGGCAGATCGGGTTGGTCGAGTAGCGCGCATCGGTGCCCCGGTAGGGCGCGACCAGGGCCTGGTGGCCGACCACGTTGACGAAGTGGAGCGAGGCGAGACCGGCGTCCGCCACCTGCTCGCCGTAGGTGCCGATCCGGCCGAGATGGTGGCAGTAGCGGACCGGCGCCAGGACCACGCCGGTGCTCCGGCAGCGCTCGATCGCCGCCGTCGTCGCCTGGCGGCCGACCACCTGGCCGTAGCCCATGCCGCCGTCGAACATCATGATCGCGCCGTCGTCGCGGACCAGTTCGACGGTCCGGTTCGGCTTCAGCGTGCCGTTGCCGAGGCTCCGTTCATAGGCGGGAAGCATGCCGACGCCGTGGCTGTCGTGTCCCGACAGGTTCGCCAGCACGAGGTGGTCGGCGACGATCCGGGCTTCCTCCCGCGCGCTGCCGCCGGCTTCGAGGATCATCGTGGCTGCTTCGCGCAGCGCCCGTGGATGGATGTCGATCGATTCCAAGGTCGCCTCCTCGCCATGGCCGAACGGCCGGAAGCGGCGATCCTAGCCGGGTGTGCACCCGGTAAGGCGCACTTGGGACAAGGGACGGTAAGCTGACGCTTCGATGCGCCCCTTCGCAGCCTCGTCGTTCCCGCTGGCCGGTTTGTTGCTGGTTCTGCTCGGCGTAGCCGCGCCCGGGCTGGCCCAACCCGATCCCGACTCCGGTTGGATCGACCTGACCGCCGGCGGCCTCGAGGAGGGATGGCGCCAACTCGGCGGCGCCGCCGAGTACGCGCTGGATGACGGTGTCGTCGTCGGCACGGCGGTCATCGAGACGCCGAACTCCTTTCTCGCCACGACCGAGGAGTACGGGGACTTCGCGCTGCAACTGGAGTTCAAGATCGACGAGGGGCTCAACGCTGGAGTCCAGATCCGCAGCCACAGCGATCCGGACTACTGGAACGGAGCCGTGCACGGCTACCAGGTCGAGATCGACCCCAGCGAGCGGGCGTGGAGCGCCGGCATCTACGACGAGGCCCGGCGCGGCTGGCTGTTCCCGCTGTCCGTGAACCCCGCGGCGAGCCGGGCGTTCCGGCGGGGAGACTGGAACCACCTCTACATCGAGGCGATCGGCCCCGAGATCCGGACCTGGCTGAACAACGTCCCGGCGACGTTCCTGATCGACGAGATGACCGCGAGCGGCTTCATCGCGCTTCAGGTTCACTCGGTCGGACCGGAGCAGGGCGGCCTGCAGGTCCGCTACCGGAACGTTCTGCTGCGAACCGAAGACCTGGTACCGAGCGGACGGTCGTTCCCTTACGTCGTTGACACGCGGCCGAACCGGCTATCCGAAGCGGAAGCGGAGTTGGGCTGGGAGCTGCTCTTCGACGGCGAGAGCACGGAGGCGTGGCGGGGCGCCCACCGCGAGGGCTTCCCGGAGACTGGCTGGGAGGTCCGCGACGGCGAGTTGACGGTTCTTTCGTCGGAGCAGGGCGCGCAGCGAGGCGGGGGCATCGTGACCCGCGAGACCTTCTCCGCGTTCGAGCTCCAGTTGGAGTTCCGGATGACCGAGGGCGCGAACAGCGGCATCAAGTACCTGGTCACCGAGAGCTACGGCTCGGCTCCGGGCACGGCCGTGGCGTTCGAGTACCAGATCCTGGACGACATGCGCCACCCGGACGCCGAGGCCGGGCGCGACGGCAACCGGACGCTCGCCTCGCTCTACGATCTGCTGCCCGCGACCAAGGTCGGCCGTTTCGTCAAGGGACCGGGCCGCTACAACCACGCCCGGATCGTCGTTCGCGCCGACGGCACCGTGGAGCACTGGTTGAACCACCAGTTGGTGCTGGCGTTCGACCGGAACTCGGCGGAACTCGACGAAGCGATCGCGCTGAGCAAGTTCGCCGGCCGGGACGGCTTCGGCAAGTGGCCGGAGGGCCGCATCCTGCTCCAGGACCACAGCGACGAAGTCGCCTTCCGCAGCATCAAGGTGCGCCGGCTCGACGAAGCGGACTGAGACGGCCGGCAGCGTAGGATTCGCCGATGCGCGTCCGCCTCGCCTACGGCCGCAGCGGCCTCGAGATCGAGGTTCCGCGTGAGCGGACGACGGTCATCGAGCCGGTCCAGGCGCCGGCGCTCGCGGATCCCGACGCCGCCCTGACCGCGGCGCTGCGCGCTCCGGTGGCCGGACCGCCGCTGCGGCAACTGGCGAGACCCGGGCAGACGGTGGCGATCTCGGTCTGCGACATCACCCGGGCGCAGCCCCGCCGGGAGATGATCGGCGCCGTGTTGCGGGAACTCGACGGTGTGGTCCGTCCGGAGGACGTGACCATCCTGATCGCCACCGGCACCCACCGGGCGAACACGCCGGCCGAACTCCGGGCGATGCTGGGCGAGGAGATCCTCGGCGCCTGTCGCGTGATCAACCACGACGCCCGCGACGACTCCTCGCTGGTCGATCTGGGGGAGAGCGGCAAAGCCGTTCCGATCCGGCTCTCCCGTCACTGGCTGGAGGCGGACCTGCGGATCACGACCGGCTTCGTCGAGCCGCACTTCTTCGCCGGGTTCTCGGGCGGCCCGAAGATGGTCGCCCCTGGGCTCGCCGGGTTGGACACGGTGCTCACCCTGCACGACGCCGTCCGGGTCGGCGACCCGCGTTCGACGTGGGGGATCATCGACGAGAACCCGATGCACAGCGACATCCGGGCGATCGCGGCGCGACCCGAGGTGAAACCGCACTTCAGCGTCGACGTTCTGCTGGACCGGCAGCAGCGGATCACGCACGTCTTCGCGGGCGAGCTCTTCGAGATGCACGCTCGGGCCTGCGCGGCCGCGAAGCCGGTCGCCATGCGGGAGACCTCCCACCGTTTCGACGTAGTGGTGACGACGAACTCCGGCTACCCGCTCGACCAGAACCTGTACCAGGCGGTCAAGGGGATGTCGGCGGCCGCCCAAGTGGTGGCCGACGGCGGCACGATCCTCTGCGCGGCCGAGTGCAGCGACGGCATCCCGGACCACGGCCGTTACGCCGAGCTGCTCGGACGCGGCGACTCGCCTGAGGAACTGCTGGCGCAGATCGAGGCCCGGCCCGTGACCGAGCCGGACCAGTGGCAGGTCCAGGTCCAGGCGCTGATCCAGCGTCGCGCCCGGGTGCTGGTCAAGGCGGACGGACTGAGCGGCGAGCAGCTTGCCTCAGCCCACTTCGAGCCGGCGACGGACCTCGATGCGGCGCTTGCCGAATGCGTGGAGGCTCAGCCCGACGCGCGCGTCTGCGTGCTGCCGGAGGGTCCGCAGACGATTCCGTACGTCGCGGACGGGTCATAGGCATTCGCCGGTCGTCTATCATCGGCAACCGTCCCTTGGCCGACGTCGCCCCGCGGCTGGCTTCCCGGTGTTCCCGATCCGACTGGATCAAGCTCCCTCGGACGCTTCGCAAACAAGGAGACAGAGATGACGGAGAGAGATTTGCCGGAAGCACCGCAGCCGTCGGCGGTGGAGCAGCGCGTGTGGGCGATGATGGAGCGGCATTCCGCGGAGATGGAGGATCTCCGCGAAAGACAGAAGGAGACGTCTCAGGAGTTGAAGGAGATGGCTCGGGAGTTGAAGGAGGCGGCTTTGGAGACGGACCGGCAGTTGAAGGAAGCTGCCTTGGAGACGGATCGTCTCATCACCAGGCAGGCCAAAGAGGCCGACCGGCGGTTCAGGCAGGCGGACGGGAAGTTCGATTCCCGCTGGGGCCAGTTCATGGAGAGCCTCGTGGAGGGCGATCTCGTGCCGCTGCTGCAGGCGCGGGGGATCGAGGTGGACACGACTTCGGGGCGTTACAAGAAGAAGCGCAACGGCGAGCACATGGAGATCGACATCGTGGCCCTGAACGGCGGGGAAGCGGTCGTCGTTGAGGTCAAGACGAAGTTGAGGGCCGGGGCCGTGACGCGGTTCGTGGAGAAGCTGCAGGTGTTCCAGGACTGGTTCCCGGACCACCGGCACCGCACGATCTACGGCGCGATGGCCTACCTGGAGGGCAGCGAGGACGTTGCCCGGTACGCTGAGCGTCAGGGCCTGTTCCTGATCCGCGCCACCGGCAACAGCGCCAGCATCGTCAACGCGCCGGACTTCAGGCCGCGCGCCTATTCCTGAGCGCGTTCGGAAGCCCGCGGCGGCGGGAGTGCCGGAATCCGTACAGGTTCGCGGTCGATCAGCTTGACGGCCACGCCGGTTGTAGCTACGTTAGGCCTACAACGTGGAAGGAGAACTCCGATGACCACCGACACCGTTGTCCGCGCTCGCATCGATAGCGACACGAAGGCTCGCGCCACCCAGGCGCTTCAGGCGATGGGTTTGTCCGTCTCCGACGCGATTCGCCTCATGTTGCTGCGCGTCGCGGACGAGCAGCGGCTGCCGTTCGCCGTACAGGTGCCGAACCCGGTGACCATCAGCGCCATGAAGGAGTTGGAGGACGGCAAGGGCAAGCGCTTTGACAGTGCCGAGGAGTTGTTCCGCGACCTGGACATCTGAATGCTGAGCGTCGTTCGTTCGTCGCAATTCAAGCGTGACTTGAAGCGCGCCAAAGCCCGAGGCAAGGATCTGCGAAAGCTGCGGCTGCTGCTGGAGTCGCTGATCGAGCAGGAACCCTTGGCCGTGCGCCACCGTGACCACCCGTTGCGGGGCATCTGGAAGGGGCACCGGGAGGCGCACATCGAGCCGGACTGGCTGGTCATCTATCGCGTGAAAGGAAGCGACCTCCACTTGGTGCGTACCGGAACGCACTCGGACCTCTTCAGGGAGTAGACCGCTTCCGGCGGCGGTGGAGTTGCCCCGTTTTCGTGGACAGTTTGTGTTTAGGGTTCAGGCGGCGACGACCAGATCCGTTGTCTGAGACGAATCCATGGCCCAACCGACGATAGGCCGGCTGAACACGTCCAGCACGATCGCGAGATACAGGAACCCGGCAAGCGTCGGCACGTAGGTCACGTCCGCCACCCACAACCGGTCGGGGGCGTCCGCCGAGAACTTCCGATCGACCAGGTCCGGCGCCGGCCGAGCGTCCTTGTCGCGCCGGGTCGTTCCCGGCTTCTTGCGACGGCTTGCGCCGGTCAAGCCGGACTCTCGCATCAGTCTGGCGACCCGCTCGGCGAGAACGTCGTCCGCCATGGCCCTGGCGGATCGAGGACGTTTCAACCAGGCGTAGAACCCGCTCGTGGAGACGCCGAGCACGCGAGCCATCGTCGTTACGCGAAACTCGGCCCGGTGCGCTCTCATGAACCGGAAGACCCCTTCGGTCCCCTCTCCCGAGCGAACCAAGCCGTTGCTTTTGCCAGTATCTCCCGCTCTTCCCGCAGCCGGCGATTGTCCCGGCGCAGGCGGCGGAGATCTTCGCGCTCCGTCGTGGTCAGACCGTCAGCGCGGCGGCCTTCGTCACGGTCCGCCTGCCTGACCCAGTTGCGGATCGACTGCGCTGAAGGCTCGAACTCGGGGGCTAGATGGTCCGGGCTCCGCCCGGACCGCACCAGATCCACCATCTGCTTCCGGTACTCGGGCGGGTACCGGGGTCTTGATCTTGGCATCGTGGATACCTCCTACTCCAAGGATGTAGTGTCCACGAAACCGGGGCAAGCTCACGGGCCTGTCGCCTTCCAGCATCGCTCGGATGACCGCGACCTGGGAAGAGGAGTACCGGTCCTTCAGGCGGCGGGACCTGAGCGAAAAGGACTACGTCTACGTGTGGGCGGACGGCGTGCACTTCCGGGTCCGACTGGAGGAAGACCGTCTGTGCACGCTGGTCCTGCTCGGCGTGCGCAGCGACGGCACAAAGGAGCTGTTCGCGGTCGAGGACGGCTACCGGGAGAGTGCGGAGAGCTGGTCAAGCGTGCTGCGCGACCTGAAGCGCCGCGGGCTGCGGCCGCCGGTCCTGGCCGTAGGCGACGGCGCTCTGGGCCTCTGGCGAGCCGTGCGCGACGTCTGGCCCGAGACCAGGGAGCAGCGATGCTGGGTGCATCGGCTGAAGAACGTGCTCGACAAGCTGCCGAAGCGGCTCCAGGAGAAGGCCAAGCGGGCGCTGCACGAGATCATGTACGCCGACTGCCGCGAGGACGCCGAGGCGGAGATCGAACGCTTCGTCGAGGACTACGGCGCCAAGCACCCGAAGGCGGTCGAGTCGCTGACGAGGGACCAGGACTGCCTGCTCAGCTTCTTCGACTTCCCGGCCGAGCACCGGCAGCACCTGCGCACCACCAACGCGATCGAATCGACCTTCGCCACCGTGCGACTCCGACAGCGCGTGACCAAGGGTGCCGGCTCACGGACCAAGGCCCTGCTCATGGCTTTCAAGTTGCTCGACATGGCGCAGAAACGATGGCGACGGGTTACGGCACCGCACCTCGTCGCTCTGGTCAGAAAGGAAGTACCATTCAACGACGGAACTCAGGTCAGGTACGCTGTCTGATCAACTCGCCGATCTACAGCTTTCGGCAATACGTACACCTTCAACGGCAACAGAGGTAGTCGAGAAGGTGGGAGAAGGCTTCCGAGGCAAGCGTGCAGATCACGGCAATCTCGGCCGCAGCCGGAACACCGACGGCCGCGGCCCCAACAACGATTTGAACGAACGACCACAGCCAGCCGCTCCAGTAGCTTCCCTGCACGATCGTGACCTTCTGCCCTCGTAACCACCAGTTGCCCAGAGCGGCACCCAGGTTCCCGGCCTTCTTTACTCCATCGAGGTAGCGGTTGTGTGCGATAAAGGAACGCCGGGACTCACTGAGACAGAAGCTCCTTAAAGGCAGGGGGTGTCCCGCGCCGGCATCCCACTGCAACTGCGCGAACGCCCGAAGCGCGCCCGAGACCGGATCGAACGGGCTGTACAGGTTGATCCACTCGCAATCCTCCGGGAAGACCTTCTTGCTGTTCACCAAGACGATGTGGGGCCACAGGTCCACGAAGAGATGCAGCGGGGAACCGTACGTCACGAGACCACCCAGCTTCCGAAACAGTTCCTCACGCGCTATCGCGTCGTGCGGCTTGAGCCAGGTGGGTCGCCTTGGCCGCATGTCCTTCGTATCGGGCCTCCTCCAAACTGCCTTGAACCTCTTGTCAAGCCGGTGCCAGTGCTTCTTCCGGAGGTAGTTCGACAGCAGGTAATCCGGCTCCATCAACCCGTTCACGGCGACGATACTGCCCAGACTGTGCGCCATCACGTACCACCTGTCGTACTCTCGCTCGGCCATCGCTACCATCTCCTCCACCATACGGCGGCGGATCGGCACCCTCGGCGGTAGCGCCATGTCCCGGCCGGTACCCGTGTCGGGCCGACCACCCTCTTGATATGCCTGAACGTCGCCGAAGTACTGAAGCAGCACGACCGGAGAGGGCGCGAAGCGCTGCAAGAGCCGGCGCAGAGCCCCCCATGTGAGGACGGTGGCCAAAGCGAACAGCGAGAAGAAGCCCAGTACAAGGAACTGCCCCAGGCGGCCGAAGAAGCCGGAACGGGGAGACTTGAGTCTCGCCATACCTGCAGCCACGGCCCGCTCCATCCAGTCCTCTTCGTCGTACTGGTTGTCCTTTCCCTTGAAGAGGAGCGCCCACGGAGAGCAGAGCAGCCACACAAGGAACCGCAACCAGTTCATGAACCCCGTCCGTTGACCGAGGTCTGCCCACCAGGCCTCATGGAAGTGCACGTCGATGGTCTCGGCGACTTTCCCGTTGACCACGACACGAACGATGATCCCTGCGGAGTCTGGCGACTTGCTGGGCGTCGCGTTCCCGGGTGCCTCCCTAGCAGAAGATGGATTTACCCATGTCTGGCGGATGTCGCACAACTTCTCCCAGCTCTTGACCAACCGGCGCACCACCTTCTCGGCATGCGCGCCCGGGTCCTGTTCACCCATCCCATGCACGAGAAGGACGCCGACTCTGCGGTCAGGCGAACTGCAAGCGTGGCAGTCCTCGCAAGTTGGCTGGCAGCCTTCCGTCGCTGGAGCGCCTTCCCCTGTCACTCCGCTTCCTCTCCGTTCTCTTGCGGAGCCGCTGTGGTGCTTTCGGGCTCCTCCAGAACTTCGGTCGCGAGGCATGTCGGGTTCTTGTACGTCACGGTTACCGTGCTTCCGGTCGTCACTCTCGGCTGTCTGGTTCTTCTGAGACTCGGAGGCACGACCGCAAGCTTCAGTGAACCTCCCTTCTCTTTCACGGTCATGACTTCGAAGGTCGCCGCTACTTCC
The DNA here is from genome assembly GCA_965220845.1 of Candidatus Multivorans sp. GTDB lineage: Bacteria > Acidobacteriota > Thermoanaerobaculia > Multivoradales > Multivoraceae > Multivorans. The sequence goes on along the minus strand of CBDCRA010000004.1, from coordinate 502,054 downwards.
TCGACGCAGATCTCATCGGTGGCACCTTCATTGGCCTTCTCATGAGAAGTCCTGAGGCCGTCAACAGCCTCTTCGAGGCTCATCGCCTTCCTAGCCCTTTCTTCCTGATCGCCGTGCGAGCCAGCGTCGCCGTCGGTGCCAAACGCGACTTCGGGAAGGTCCGGTAGCTGCCCACAACAGGCCGAAACGGCCAAGGCAGCTGCCGCTACCAGCAAAGACGTTTTCATCGCGTCTCCTTGTCGGTCTCTTCAGGGTGTCTCCTCGGGGTTCGCGTGGAGTAAGGGTGAATCGTTGTAGAGGTCGAGTCCTCCGAGGTGGAAGAGGATGGCGGTGCGGAGGCGGTAGCGAGAACCGCTGAACGGCTCGCTGGCTCCACGGCATCGCTCTCGGGGAGTGGTTGGCTACTACGGTAGTCGGTGCTGGCTAGACAGTGGCCTGAAGCTGCGGAAAACTCGGACGATTCTGCGGAGAAGGAGGCCGGAGGCTGGCGGTGGCTGGGCTGGCGACAGGGCCTTGACGACGAAAGGGCCTCTCCGTTGCCGGAGAGGCCCCTGATTCTCGATGCCGCCGCGTCAGACGCGGCAGCTTGCGGTGCCGTTCAGCCTAGAAGCTGAACCGGCCGCCGATCTGCAACTGACGCGGACTCGTCGTCAGGAACGACGGGATTCCGAGGGTGTCGGGGACGTTGCCGTTGCTGATGTTCCGCTGGCCGAAGCCGACGCCGAAGCTGTTCTGGTCGAACAGGTTGAAGGCCTCGACGAAGACATCGAGCCGCATGCCGTCGCCGAAGCGGAAGAACTTGCCGACCCGGAGGTCGACCGTCTGGATCGACTCGTTCCGCTCCGAGTTCCGGCCGACGACGACGCCGTTCATGACCGCCCGGAAGTCCGGGCAGTTCCAGCCAAGGGCGGGGCCGCAGTAGGCGAAGTCGACGCCCCCGTCCACCAGCGTGTACGGGTATCCCGACTGGTAGTTCAGGATGCCCGAGATCTGGAAGTCGGCCGGCAACTGGATCATGCCGGTGACCACCAGGCGGTGCTTGATGTCGCGGTCCGAGACGCCCCAGTCGTAGTCCAGGTTGCCCGTGTCGGAGATCGTGACGCCGGTCGCCGAACGTTCGTTCGAGTCGGTGTCGCGATCCTTGCCCCAGGTGTAGTGGGCACCGAACTGGTAGCGGCCGGTAAAGCGCCGGTTCACCTTCAGGGTGACCGCCTGGTACTCGGACTCGCCGCGGGATTGCCGGACCAGGACCTCGGCGCACTCAGCGCCCGGGACTCCGGGGCAGGTCCCCTCGTTGCGACCGTTCCACATCGGTCGGCCGTACTCGTCGTAGCCGCCGAAGACGCGGTTGAAGTCCGTGTTCCGCTGGAGGCTGCTTGCCTCCGCATAGACGGCATCGACGCCGGCGCTCCAGCCGCCGCCGAGTTCCCGCTCCCAGCCGACGCTGGCGCGCAGCGTCTGCGCGTCGTCGAACTCGGGGTCGACGTACGAGATCGCGGGGATGATGCCCGGCGGCGGGTTCTCGTTGTCGATCGGCGTCCCGAGAGGTACGTATCCGTTCTGGCCTGCTCGCACGTTGATGCGGCCGTAGTTCGGCGGTACGCCGTTGGCCTGGACCTGGTTGGCGAACAGCAGGGTGGGCGTGCGGCCGAAGAAGAAGCCGATGCCGCCGCGGAGTACGGACCGGCCCTCATCCTGCGCCAGAGCGAAGCCGAAGCGAGGCGCCAGATTCTCGGTGTCCGGAATCTGGCGACCGTCCGGATGCAGATGGTCGAGGCCGTCCGGGTTGTCCGTGGACGTGTAGCGCAGGCCGTAGCTGAGCGTCAGGTTGTCCCGCTTCAGGCTGTCCTGGCCGTAGAACGCCAGCGCCGCCTGCGTCTCGTCGTAGTTCGGATAGGTCGAATCGCCGAACCAGATGCGCGCGTTGCTGGCGTTGTTGGCCAGGAAGTCCTCCGGCGAGCTGAAGTCGTAGCGGCCGTCACGGCTACCGGCGAAGAGTTGCGCCAGGTCGTCCTTCGAGTAGTCGACGCCGAACTTCAGGTCATGGGCGCCGAACAGGTAGGAGAAGTCGTTCTTGATCTGGAGCTGCTCTTCCTCGACGAAGATCGGCAGGAAGTCGAACTTGCCGACGCTGTCGCGTGAGCCGAAGCGGAACCGGACCTGCGCTTCGATGGGCGTGCCGACGCGCAGCGACAACCGGTCCAGGTTGTCCGTGGCGGACTGAATCCGGAATTCGTTCACGCCGCGGCTGCCGACGACCGAGGTCATCGATGCGATGAAGGACAGGGTGTCTTCCGTCTTCAGGGACTCCTCATCGAGGTAGTCGCTTTCCCGCTCGAAGTCCGTCCAGTTCGCGCGCAGCGTGATCAGGTTCGCGTCGCTGATCTGGTGGTCCAGCTTGCCGAACAGGATCTGGTTGCTCACCGAGCGCAGGAACAGGCCGATTGCGGAGCCGTCGGCGTTCCGGTCGAAACCGTCGACCAGGGCCGCGAAAGCAGGCTCGGTCTGTGCCCGCTGCATGATCAGGTCATAGGTGCTCTGGGCACCGGTCGAACGCAGCGAGCGGGTGAACGGAATGTCCTGGTCGCGCTGGTCGATGCCGAAGTAGTAGTGGGTGCGGTCCTGCTTGAACGGCCCGCCGATGGAGAAGCCGTAGTTCTGGGTGTCGAACTCGTCCACCGGACGCGAGCCGTCGTTGCCGAAGTGGTCGTCCAGCGGCGACGAGGGCAGATCCTCCGCCATGCTGTCATCACGGAAGAACGCGAAGGCCGAACCGCGCACCTCGTTGGTACCGGACTTGGTGACCACGTTGACGAAGGCGCCGCCGTGCCGGCCGTACTCGGCCGAGAAGCCGTTGGTGATGACCTGGAACTGGCGGACCGTGTCCTGAGCGATGATCAGGCCGTCGTTCTCCGTCGCCTCACCGCCGCGGCCGTAGCCGAAGAAGGTGCTCTTGTTGTCCGCGCCGTCGACCGACAGGCCGCTGTAAATGCCGCGCTGGCCGGCCATCGTCAGGAATCCGCGGGAGCGGTCGCGCTGGACGCCGGGCGTCAGGATCGCGAAGTCGGTGAAGTCGCGTCCGACGGTCGGCAGACTCTCGATCGCCACCTCGTCGATGTAGTTGGCGGCGCCGGAGCGGCTGACCTCGATGATCGGCGCCTCGGAGGTGACGGTGATCACCTCAGAGGTCGACTCGACCTCGAGTGTCAGGTTGACGTCCTTGATCTGGCCGACCAGGACGGAGACATCGCTCTGCTGCGTCGTCTGCATGCCGGAGAGCTCGGCCGTCACCGTGTAGGTGCCGACCTGGAGCGCCTTGGCGCTGTAGAAGCCGTTGGCGTCCGAGATCACGGCGCGGGCGATGCCGGTGTCCTGGTTGGTGGCGGTCACCGTGGCGCCGGGAATGGCGTTGCCCTCGACATCCGAGATGAAGCCTTGGACGGTGCCGGTGATCGTCTGGGCAAGCCCGGCGCCGCCGATCAGGAAGGCGCAGGTCGATGCCAGGAGGATTGCAAGAAGACGTGCCCGGGGGCGGGTCGACTGCATGGTTGGGTTTCTCCTCTGTGTCTGAGTGGGCGCCGTCGAACTCAACACGAGTTCACCGGCGTGCTGTTCACGCGTGGAAAGTTCGTCGATTGTCCGGGGGGTGGCGGTGGTGGGGCGCTCGCGCGCAAGGCCACGGACCGAACACGACTATAGAAGACCGGTTCGCCCCCCGTCAAAGGAGCGGGGTTCCGCTTCAAGATGTTGAATCGTCGGGTCGAGCCGGGGCCTCATGCCGCGAGTCTCGACCGGGGCGTTGAAGCCATCGTGAAGGGATGCCTATGCGGGCAGGGATGCCCGCGTTACGAGGGTCGTACGGCACACCCTAAGTCGTTGAGCAAACTGGCAGTTCGGTGCTGCCGGTCAGGTACTCGTCGATCCGGGCTGCCGCGCCGCGGCCCTCGTTGATCGCCCAGACGATCAGGCTCTGGCCGCGGCGGCAGTCGCCGGCGGCGAACACGCCCTCGGCCGAAGTGGCGTACTGCCCGGGCTCGGCGGCGAAGTTGCTGCGCTCGTCGGTGGCGAGCCCCAGTTGCTCGCCGAGCATCGCTTCGGGGCCGAGAAAGCCCATCGCCAGCAGCACGAGTTCGGCCTCGAAGGTCTCCTCGGTGCCCGGTATCTCCTCCATCGCGAAGCGGCCGTCGCCGTCCCGCCGCCAGCCGACGCGGACTGTCTCGATGCCGGCGACTCCGCCGGCGCCGTCGTCCACGAAGCGCTTCGAGAGGACGGAGAAGACCCGCGGGTCGGCGCCGAACCGGGCCGCCGCTTCGGCGTGCGCGTACTCGACGCGGAAGATGCGCGGCCACTCCGGCCAGGGGTTGTCGGGCGCCCGGTCGTCCGGCGGCCGGTCCAGCAGTTCGAAGTTGACGAGCGAAGCGCAGCCGTGCCGGACCGCGGTCGCGATGCAGTCGGCGCCGGTGTCGCCGCCGCCGATCACGATGACGTTCCTGCCTTCGGCGTGGATCGGCGCTTCGACCGCGCGGGCGCCGTCGCTTGGCAAGTCGGCGTCGAGCAGCGCGCGGGTGTGTTCGGTGAGAAAGTCCATGGCGAAGTGGATGCCCGAGAGCTCGCGGCCCGGGATCTCCAGGTCGCGCGGCCGCGTCGCGCCGGAGGCGAGCAGGATGGCATCGTGGTCGCGCCTCAGATCGCCGACGTCGACATTCACGCCGACATGGGCGCCGGTGACGAACTCGATCCCCTCGGCGCGCATCAGGTCGATCCGCCGGTCGACGACGAGGCGCTTGTCGAGCTTCATGTTCGGGATGCCGTACATCAGCAGGCCGCCGATACGGTCCTCGCGCTCGAACACGGTGACGGAGTGGCCGACGCTGTTCAACTGCGCCGCGGCGGCCAGGCCTGCCGGCCCGGAGCCGACGACCGCGACCTTCTTTCCCGTTCGCCTGGCCGGCGGCCGGGGGACGATCCAGCCCTCCTCGAAGCCGCGGTCGACGATCGCGTTCTCGATGTTCTTGATCGTCACCGCCGGGTCGGTGATCCCGAGGACGCATGCGCCCTCGCACGGCGCGGGGCAGACGCGGCCGGTGAACTCGGGGAAGTTGTTCGTCTGCTCGAGTCGCCGCAACGCCTCGCGCCAGCGGCCCTGGTAGACGAGGTCGTTCCATTCCGGGATCAGGTTGTCGATCGGGCAGCCGTCGTTCGACTGGCAGAAGGGTACGCCGCAGTCCATGCAGCGGGCGCCCTGCGTGGCCAGGTGCTCTTCGGGCACCGGTCGGAGGAACTCGTCGTAGTGGGCGAGGCGAATCAGCGGGTCCTGGTAGGGAACCGCGACCCGCGCGTACTCCTTGAATCCCGTGTCCTTGCCCATTGCCTGCCGCGTCCCCTGCCTCTGATCCCGATCCGCCGAACCGCCCTCGGCCTCAGGCGGCGGCCTCGGCCTTGGCTACCGTCCGGTCCTCGACCTCGCGTTCGGCCAGGAGGACGCGACGGTAGTCGTGCGGCATGACCTGGGTGAACTGACCCTGGGCTTCACCCCAGCGCTCGAGCAGCCGCCGCGCCACCGTCGAGCCGGTGAAGCGGGCGTGCCGCCTGATGAGTTCCCGGAGTTCGCTCCGGTACTCCCTGCCTATGGGCTCGAGGCCGACCATCTCGAAGTTGCAGTTGTGCTGCAGTTCCCTGTCCGGATCGAAGACCCAGGCGATGCCGCCGCTCATGCCGGCCGCGAAGTTGCGCCCGGTCGGGCCGAGGATGACGGCGCGGCCGCCGGTCATGTACTCGCAGCCGTGATCGCCGATCCCCTCGATGACCGCGCGGGCGCCCGAGTTGCGGACGCAGAAGCGCTCCGCGGCGCGGCCCCGGAAGAACGCTTCGCCGCCGGTGGCTCCGTAGAGCGCGACGTTGCCGATCAGGACGTTGTCCTCGGCGGCGAACCGGGACCGGCGGGGTGGATAGAGGATGAGCCGTCCGCCGGACAGCCCCTTGCCGACGTAGTCGTTGCCGTCGCCCTCCAGCTCGATCGTGATGCCGGGCGCGAGGAAGGCGCCAAGGCTCTGGCCGGCGCTGCCGGTCAGCGAGACGTGGATCGTGTCGTCGGAGAGGCCGTGCTCGCCGCGCGCCTTCATCAGCTCGTGGCTGAGCATCGTTCCGACGGTGCGCTGGGTGTTCACGATGGGCAGGTCGATCCGTACGCGGGAACCGCGCTCCAGCGCCGGCCGGGCCCGCTCGATCAGTTCGTTGTCGAGCGCGTACTCGAGCGCGTGGTCCTGTTCGATCGTCTGCACCACTTCGACGTTGTCGTGCCGGCGCACGGCGGGCTGGAGCACCGCCGACAGGTCGAGACCTTCCGTCTTCTCGTTGCGAACCGCGAGTTCGCGCTGGAACAGGTCGGTTCGTCCGACCAGCTCCCGGATCGTCGCGACGCCGAGGCCCGCCATGATCCGCCGCGTCTCCTCGGCGACGAGGAAGAGGTAGTTCACGACTTCTTCCGGCGTCCCCTCGAACTTGGCGCGCAGCTCCGGGTCCTGGGTGGCGATGCCGACCGGGCAGGTGTTCAGGTGGCACTTGCGCATCATGATGCAGCCGATCGTGATCAGCGGCGCGGTGGAGAAGCCGAACTCCTCGGCGCCCAGCATGCAGGCGACGGCGACGTCGCGGCCGGTCTTGAGCTGGCCGTCGGTCTGGAGGATCACCCGCGAACGCAGGTCGCTCAGCACCAGCGTCTGGTGGGTCTCGGCGATGCCGAGTTCCCAGGGCAGGCCGGCGTGCTTGATGCTGGTCAGCGGCGAAGCGCCGGTGCCGCCGTCGTGGCCCGAGATCAGGATGTGGTCGGCGTGCGCCTTGGCGACGCCGGCGGCGACCGTGCCGACGCCGACCTCGGACACCAGCTTGACGCTGATCCGCGAACTTGGGTTCGAGTTCTTCAGATCGTGGATGAGCTGCTTCAGATCCTCGATCGAGTAGATGTCGTGGTGGGGCGGCGGCGAGATGAGGCCGACGCCGGGCGTGGAGTAGCGGGTCCGGGCGATGATCTCGTCGACCTTGTGGCCGGGCAGTTCGCCGCCCTCGCCCGGCTTGGCGCCCTGGGCGATCTTGATCTGGAGCTCGTCCGAGTTCGTCAGGTACCAGGAGGTGACGCCGAAGCGGCCCGACGCGACCTGCTTGATCGCCGAACGGCGGAGGTCGCCGTTCGCGTCGGGAACGAACCGCGCCGGGTCCTCGCCGCCTTCGCCGGTGTTGCTCTTGCCGCCGAGGCGGTTCATCGCGATGGCGAGCGTCTCGTGGCTCTCGGCCGAGATCGAGCCGAAGCTCATCGCGCCCGTGCAGAAGCGCTTGACGATCTCGCTCGCCGGTTCCACCTCGTCGAGCGGCAGGGGGTCGAGATCCGTGCGGAATTGGAGCAGGCCGCGCAGCGAGCACGCCCTCGTCGTGTCCTCGTTGGCGAGCCGGGCGAAGCTCTCGTAGGCCTCCGTGCTGTTCGTGCGGGCCGCGTTCTGGAGCCGCGAGATCATCTGCGGGTTCCACATGTGGCGCTCGCCGCCGGCACGCCAGTGGTAGTCGCCGGGGTTCCCGAGTTCGGCGATCCGGTCGCGGTCGTCGGCGGGGAAGCCGCGCGCGTGACGCTTCAGCGCGTCCTTCGCCAGCCGTTCGAGGCCGGCGCCCTCGATCCGGCTGGCGGTACCGGCGAAGCAGCGGTCGATCACTTCCGTGGACAGTCCTACCGCCTCGAAGATCTGGGCGCCCTTGTAGCTCTGGAGGGTCGAGATGCCCATCTTGGCCATCACCTTGAGCATCCCCTTCCTGACGCCCTTGCGGTAGCGGTCGACGACGGCCTGGTCGTCGGCCGCGGCGGGCAGCCGGCCCTGGCGTCGCGCCTGCCAGAGCGCCTCGAAGGTCAGGTAGGGGTTAATGGCGTCCGCGCCGTAGCCGACGAGCAGGCAGTGGTGGTGGACCTCGCGGGCCTCGCCGGTTTCGAGCAGGAGTCCGACCCGGGTGCGCTTGATCGTGCGCAGCAGGTGATGGTGGACGGCGCCGCAGGCGAGCAGCGTCGGCACCGGGACGCGGCCGGGCCCGGCCGCCCGGTCGGAGAGGGCGACGAAGGCACAGCCGTCGTCGACCGCCTGTTCGGCTTCCCGGCACAGGCGGTCGAGCGCGTTGCCGAGGCCGGCGGCGCCCTCATCGAGGGGCCAGGTGGCGTCGAGCGTTCGGCAGGAGAAGCCCGCGTCCCCGGCGTCGGCCAGCGCCGCGAACTCCCGGTTGCTCAGGATCGGATGGGGCAGCCGGACGCGCAGGCAGTGGTCGGCGGTCGTCTCGAGCAGGTTCCGCTCGGGTCCGATCGTGCAGTCGACCGACATGACGACCTCCTCGCGGATCGAGTCGATCGCCGGGTTCGTGACCTGGGCGAAGAGCTGCTTGAAGTAGTCGTAGACCGGGCGGTCCTGGTCGGAGAGGAAGGCGAGGGCGGTGTCGTTGCCCATCGAGCCGATCGGATCGCGCTGCTCCTCGATCAGGGGCCGCAGCATGAAGCGCATCGTCTCGCCGGTGTAGCCGAAGGCCTGGAGGCTTCGGGTCAGTGCGTCGTCGTCCATCGCCGCCTGGTTCGCGGGGGCGTTGCCGTTGCTTGCGGCGTGGGCGACCAGGTCGGCCAGGTCGGTGCGGCGTTCGAGCCACTCCGCGTACGGCCGTTGCGAGGCGATGCCGCTCTTCAGCTCCTCGTCGGCGACGATGCGGCCGAGGTCGAAGTCGACCAGGAACATCCGGCCGGGCTTGAGCCGCCCCTTGCGCAGCACTCGCTCCGGCTCGACCGGGACGACGCCGGCCTCCGACGCCATGATGACCAGGTCGTCGTCCGTGACGTAGTAGCGGCTGGGCCGAAGGCCGTTGCGGTCGAGCACGGCGCCGATGTAGCGGCCGTCGGTGAACGCGATGGAGGCCGGTCCGTCCCACGGCTCCATCAGGCAGGAGTGGTAGTCGTAGAACGCCCTCTTCGTGCCGTCCATGTGCGTGTCGTTCTGCCACGCCTCCGGGATCATCATCATGACCGCCTCCTGGAGGGTGCGGCCCGTGAGCAGGAGGAACTCGAGCACGTTGTCGAAGCTGCCGGAATCCGAGCAGTCGGGCTCGACGACCGGAAACGCGAGAGGGAGATCGTCGCCGAACAGGTCGCTCTGGAGAACTCCCTCGCGGGCGTGCATCCAGTTCATGTTGCCGCGCAGCGTGTTGATTTCGCCGTTGTGGCTCATGAAGCGGTTCGGCTGCGCGCGGTCCCAGGACGGGAACGTGTTCGTGGCGAAGCGCGAGTGGACCATCGCCAGGTGGGACTCGTAGTCCGGCGCCGCGAGATCCGGGAAGAACGGCACGAGCTGGCCGGAGGTCAGCATGCCCTTGTAGATGATCACGCGGGTGGACAGCGAGCAGACGTAGAACATCTGCGCCTGGGCGAGTGCGTCGTTGCCGCGCAGGCGGATCGTCGCCTGCTTGCGGATCAGGTAGAGCTCGCGCTCGAAGGCGTCCTGGTCGAGCCCGTCGGCGGCGGCGATGAAGAGTTGCTCGATGACCGGCATGGAGTCGAGTGCGGTGGCGCCGATGTCGGCGACCTCGGGGCGGGTCGGCACCTTGCGCCAGCCGATCAGCTCCTGCCCGCGTTCCGCGACGATCTCCTCCACGACCCGCCGGCACAGCTCGCGTTCGCCGTCGTCCTGGGGCAGGAAGAAGACACCGGCCGAGAAGGTGCCGGGCGCTCCCAGTTCGGCGCCGAACTCGGCCGCCGCGACCCGGCGCAACAGGGCGTGCGGCAGCGCGGTCAGCATGCCGGCGCCGTCGCCGGTGTTCGGCTCGCAGCCGCAGGCGCCGCGGTGGTCCATCCGGGTCAGCATGTGGGCAGCCTGCTGCATCAGCCGGTGGCTGCGCTCGCCGCGCACGTGGGCGATGAAGCCGACTCCGCAGGCGTCGTGCTCGTAGGCCGGGTCGTACAGGCCGACCTTTCCGGGACGCAGCTTCATGCCGCTTCTCCCTGCTCGACGATTTCCTCGTCGTCTCCGGGCATCGGCCCCGCGTTCTCGACCAGAAACGCGGCGAAGTCCTCGGCGGCCGGGCGCAGCCGGCCACGGGCGAAGACGATCCCCATCGGCCGTTCGAGTTTCGGCTCGAGCGGCACGGCCGCGAGCAGGCCGCCGCGCACCTCGGCGAGGAAGGTCCTGAGCGGCAGGATCGCCGCGTAGTCGGTCGCCTGCAGCATGCTCTTGAACGTGTCGATGTTGTCGAGACGCTGGGCGAACACGGCTTCGGCCCCGTTCTCAACCAGGTAGCTGCGGATGTGGCGCGCGGCGGGGAGTTCGTGGGTGAAGTGGATCAGTTCGCGGCCGTCGAGGTCGGCGGCCCGGACGCGCTCGGCGCCGGCCAGTTCGTGGCCCACCCCGCAGGCCAGGCACATTCGCTCCTCGCGAAGTGGGCGCGACTGCAGGCCGGGCCACTGCTCCGGGTAGGAGACGATGCCGAAGTCGCAGCGGCCGGTCCGCACCGCCTCGGCCACCGCGGCCGGCGGCTCGTACTCGATCTGCACGTCGAGTTCGGGCCGCTGAAGCTGGAACTCGGCCCGCAACTGGTTGAGCAGCGCGATGCCGGCAGAGTAGATCGCGTGGATCCGGACCGTCCCGCCCCGCTCAGGATCGAGACGGGAGACGCTCCGCGCCAGCGCGTCGTAGCGGGCGACGAGTTCGCGCCCCTCGCGGGACACGAGTTCGCCGGCGGGAGTCAGCACGAACGGCCGCTTGGAGCGGTCGAGGAGCCGCGTGCCGAAGAGCTCTTCCAGGTGCTGAATCCGCTGGCTGACCGCCGACTGCGTGATGCCGTGAAGCTCGGCCGCGCGGCTGAAGCTGCGCAGGTCGGCCACGTCGCAGAAGATGCGGAGCCCTTGCATCGGAAGTGCAAGAGCCTACATTAGCCGCGACTCATGAGCAACCGTCGAACATTAGCGAAGCTGATGTTGCGGGGCCGCCTCCCGCAATCCGCTAACCCAAACGCCAGTAGAAGACGACGAGGTACGCCGCCAGCAGCACGGCGACCCACAGCGCCATCGACGCCGTGAGCCAGGAGCGCCCGAGGAATCCCTGCGGGCCCAGGTGACGCTGCGCCGTTTCGAGCGCGGCGGCGGCGAGCCGTCCGGCAGCGGCGTAGCCGGCGCGGTGCGTTGCCGTGAACGCGGTGGCGACGCCGTCCCAGATGCGGAGGCCGACCCGGCGGTAGAGCCAGTCGGCGTCCAGGTTCACCGAGCGCAACTCCGGAGGATAGAGGCCGGTGCGCATCAGCGTGGCGAAGGCCAGGGCCGAGAAGAACAGCAGCTGGCTTTGCGTAATGACGTGGGTCGTCGTGTACGCCTCGTAGTGGACGTTGTACGGCAACAGGTCGTAGAACGGGTTCGAGACGCCGAACCACAGCCCCGCCAGTGGCAACAGGCCGATCGTCATGCTGGCCGCGGCGGCCAGCACCATCGCGACGATCATCGACCGCGGCGCCTCCTTGCAGCGGATGCCGGAGTCGTGGTGGAAGAAGGCGAAGAAGGGGATCTTGATCCCGGCGTGGTGGAAGACGCCGGCGGAGGCGAACAGGAGCACGAGCCAGAGCCAGAAGTACTCCTTGTAGACGGCGGCGCTCATGATGAGCGACTTGGTGGCGAAGGCCGAGAACAGCGGGAAGGCGGAGATGGACGCCGCGCCGATGATGCAGAGCCCGGTCGTGATCGGCATCGACTTGTAGAGGCCGCCGAGGTCCGAGCCGTTCACGTGGCCGACGCGGTAGAGCACTGCCCCCATCGCCATGAAGAGGAGACCCTTGAAGAGGATGTCGGCGAAGGCGTGGGCGACGGCGCCGTTGATCGCCAGCTCGGTGCCGATGCCGATGCCGACGACCATGAAGCCGAGCTGGTTCGTCATGCTGTAGGCGAGCACCCGCCGCAGGTCGTTTTCGATCACCGCGAAGAAGATCGGGAAGGCGGCCATCAGCCCCCCGATCCAGATCAGCTCGGACTGGCCGGGGAAGGCCCTGGCCAGCGCGTAGATCGCGAACTTCGTCGTGAACGCCGACAGGAACACGGCGCCGGCCGGGGTCGACTCGGGGTACGCGTCGATCAGCCAACTGTGCAGCAGCGGGAAGGCCGCCTTGAGACCGAAGGCGAGGAAGATGAGCGTCGCCGCCAGGTTCGAGAAGCCGAGCCCGCCGTTTTCGAGGAAGCCGGTCAGGTTGCGGAACTCGGCCCATCCGGGCGCGGCGCCGGCCTCGTGGCGGAGCAGCACGATGCCGGCGAGCAGCAGGACGCCCGAAACCATCTGCATCCCCAGGTAGCGGAGGCCGGCGCCGGCCGCTCTCCCGCTCCTGCGGACCCAGACCAGCAGCGCCGACGACACCGCGGCCACTTCCCAGAACAGGAACAGGCTCCAGAGGTCGCCGGCCAGCACGACGCCGAGAGCGGATCCGGCATAGAAGACGCCCACGAGGGGCTGGAAGTTGTCGCGGACGTAGAACGAGTAGACGCTGCCGATGAGCGCCGCCAGGTGGAAGATGACGACGAAGATCCGGCTCAGCGGGTCGATCCGGACGAGCGTCAGGGTCTGGCCGAAGAGTTCGAACTGGGCGTAGTCGCCGAAGTCGAGGCCCCAGAAGCGCCAGAGGGAATAGACGGGCAGGGCCAGGAGCAGGGCGCGCAGCACGGTCCGGGGCAGCACGTTGCGCGGCGCCGCGGCCAGGACCACGCTGCCGAGCATCAGCAGCAGCGGCGGCGACAGGAGGAACTCGGCCATCCCGGACTCAGGCGGAGGAGGAGTCGCCGCCGCGGCGCCGCTCGTAGTAGTCCTCGGACCGCATCAGCACCCGCCGCATCTGCTTCGCCGCCAGCACCAGCAGGAAGGCGCCCACGAAGCCGTACACCGGGTAGAACCCGAAGCCGCCGTCGACCCAGCCGCGCCAGGCATCGAACTCCGCCTTCTTCCTGTAGAGGAGGTCCGCCCCCAGCCACAGGACGTCGATGAGGATCAGCGCGTAGAAGACCTTGGCGACGTTCCCCTTCCGGTCGAGCCAGTACGTCTTGCCGCCCTGTTTCCCGTGGTCCTCGTGCGCCATCGCTCGGGGGAGGTTAGCAGCCGGGCTTGCGCTCCACGGACGCCGCGCGGAGCGCGTAGCATGACCCGTGGACTCGTTCTCGGAACCGGTGCGCCGGTGGTTCGACGACTCGTTCTCCGGGCCTACCCGGGTGCAGGAACTGGGCTGGCCGGTGCTGACCCGCGGCGGGAACGCGCTGCTGGTGGCGCCCACGGGAAGCGGGAAGACGCTCGCCGCTTTCCTGTGGGCGATCGACCGTCTTTGTCTCGGCGACGAGCCTTCCGGCCCGGGCGTGCGCGTCGTCTACGTGTCGCCGCTCAAGGCCCTCGCCTACGACATCGAGCGCAACCTGCAGGCGCCTCTGGTGGGCGTCGTCGAGGAGGCCCGCAGGCTCGGCACCCCGGTGCGGCCGGTCCGCGTCGACGTCCGCACCGGGGACACGCCGACGGCGGACCGGCGGCGCCAACTGCGAAAACCCGGCGAGATCCTGGTGACGACGCCGGAGTCGCTGTTCCTGGTGCTCGGGTCGCGGGCGGCGGCCAACCTGCGCACGGTCGAGACGGTGATCGTCGACGAGGTTCATGCTATGGCGGCGACCAAGCGCGGCGCCCACCTGGCGCTGTCGCTCGAGAGGCTCGCGGAGCTGGTGGACGGCGACGATCCGCAGCGCATCGGCCTGTCCGCCACGGTGCGGCCAATGGACCTGGCGGCCGGGTTTCTCGGCGGCGACCGGCCGGTCGAGGTCGTCGACGCTTCCGAGCCGCCGAACATCGACCTGCGGGTCGTCGTGCCCGTGCCGGACATGGAGGCGCCGCCGCCGGCGCCCGAGTCTCTTTCTTCCGGCGAAGGATGGCCGCGCGGATTCGAGACCTCCGGCCTGTGGCCGTCCGTCTTCCCGCGCATCCTGGAGGCGGTCCGGCACCACCGCTCGACGATCGTCTTCGTCAACAGCCGTTCCCTCTGCGAGCGGCTGGCGCAGCGCCTGAACGAGCTGGACGACCGGACCCGCGCGGCCGACGACGAAGAAGCGGATGACCGGGCGCGGCTGGCCCGCGCCCACCACGGCAGCATCTCCCACGAACAACGACGGGAGATCGAAGGCGCGCTCAAGGCCGGCCGCCTGCGCTGCATCGTGGCGACGAGCTCGCTCGAACTCGGGATCGACATGGGCAGCGTCGACCTGGTGCTCCTGGTCGAGGCGCCGGGGTCCACCGCCAGCGGACTGCAGCGTGTGGGCCGCTCGGGGCACGCGGTCGGAGAACGCAGCCGCGGTCTGATCTTCCCGAAGTTCCGTGGCGACCTCCTGGAGTGCACGGTGACCGCGATCCAGATGCAGCGCGGTGCGATCGAGTCGATGCGCTTGCCGGAGAATCCGCTCGACGTTCTGGCTCAGCAGATCGTCGCGATGTGCTGCGGCCGGGAGTGGACCGTCGACGGGATCCTGGCCCTGGCGCGGCGCGCCCGGCCCTACCGCGGCCTGACCCGCAACCTGCTCGCCGCGGTGCTCGACATGCTGGTCGGCCGCTTTCCCTCCGAGGAGTTCGCCGACCTGCGGCCCCGGCTGTCGTGGGACCACGGCCGCGACGTGCTGACGGCCCGGCGCGGCGCCGACTTCCTGGTGCGCATGAACGCCGGCACGATTCCGGATCGTGGCCTGTTCACGGTCCACCTGGGGCCCGAGGGTCCACGGGTGGGCGAACTCGACGAGGAGATGGTCTACGAGTCGCGGGCCGGCGACACCTTCCTGCTCGGGGCCTCCGCCTGGCGGGTGACCGAGATCACCCGCGACCGGGTCATCGTCCGGCCGGCGCCGGGGGAGCCGGGGCGGATGCCCTTCTGGCACGGCGATGGCCCCGGCCGGCCGCTGGAGCTGGGCCGGGCGCTCGGCGCCTTCGTGCGTGAGCTCGGCCAGAGGCAGGGCGCCGCCGCCAGACGCTGGCTCGAACGCGAAGCGCCGCTCGACCCGCACGCCGTCTCGAACCTCTGCGCCTACGTCGAGGAGCAGCGGGACCGCACCGGCGCGCTGCCGACCGACCGCGCGGTGACGATCGAGCGCTTCCGGGACGAGGTCGGCGACTGGCGGGTGTGCATCCTGACCCCGTTCGGCGCCCGCATCCACGCTCCCTGGGCGATGGCGCTCGAGCGCAGGATCGGCCGGCGCTACGGCTTCGAGGTCCAGACTCTGTGGACCGACGACGGACTGGCGCTTCGCTTCGCCGACACCGACGAGTTGCCGGCGGCGCGGGAGTTCCTGCTCGATCCCGACGAGGTCGAGGACCTGGTCGTCGAGCAGGTCGCCTCCTCGCCCATGTTCGCGAGCCGGTTCCGCGAGAACGCGGCCCGCGCGCTGCTCCTGCCGCGCAACCGGCCCGGCAAGCGGACGCCGCTCTGGCAACAGCGCCAGCGGTCGAAGAACCTGCTCTCGGTCGTCCGCAGGTACCCCGACTTCCCGATCCTGCTCGAGACCTACCGCGAGTGCCTGAGCGATCTCTTCGATCTGTCGGGCCTAGTCGAGCTGATGGCGGAGGTCGCGGAAGGGAACGTCCGGGTCGACGACGTGGAGACCCCGGCCCCGTCTCCGTTCGCCCGCTCCCTCGTCTTCTCCTACGAAGAACGCTTCCTCTACGACCAGGACGCGCCGGCGGCCGAGCGCCGGGCGCAGGCCCTGACCCTCGACCGGGAGCTCCTGCGGGAACTGCTCGGCACGGCCAGTCTGCGGGAACTGCTCGACCCGGACGTGATCAAGGCCGTCGAAGAGGAGTTCCAGGGGCTTTCGCCGGACCGCCGCGCGCGGCACGAGGACGACCTCTACGATCTGCTACGGCGCACCGGCGGTCTGACCCGGGAGGAGATCGAGGCGCGGGTGCCGGGAGACGCTGGAGACTGGCTGGCGCATCTGGCGCGGCAGAAGCGCGCGGTCGAGGTCGAGTTCGAAGGCGGCGCGCGGATGTGGACGGCCGCGGAGGACGCCGTGCTCTACCGCGACGGCATCGACGCGGCGCTGCCCGAAGGCGTGCCAGGCGAGCTGCTGGCCTCGCGGCCCGCGCCCCTCGAGAGCCTCCTGCGGCGCTACGCGCACAGCCGGGGTCCGTTCACGGCCGCCGATGCGGCGGCCCGCTTCGGCCTGCCACAGGGAGCGCTCGGACCGCTGCTGACGAGTCTGGAAGAGGCCGGCCGGCTCACCCGGGGCGAGTTTCGCCGGGAAGACGGCGAGGTCGAGTGGTGCGACCGCGACGTGCTCCGCCGGATCAAGCGGCGAACGCTGGCCAGGCTGCGCCGTGAAGCCGAGCCGGTCGACGGAGCGGCTCTGGCGCGCTTCCTGACTCGCTGGCAGGGCGTTGACACGTCCGCGGCGGTCCCGGCTCTTCCGGCGACGCGGGCCCGCGGGCGGTCGGTGGCGCCGGCAGCGTCGGACGGCGCCCTGGTTCGCCTTCGGGAGGCCTTGGCGCAGCTCGAAGGCGTGCCGCTTTCCTGGCGGAACCTGGTCGGCCACGTACTTCCGGCGCGGGTGCCGGGATTCCGGGTCGAGATGCTCGACCGCCTTGCGGCCTCCGGAGAGATGTTGTGGGTGGGCGACGGCAGGCTCGGGTCGAGAGACGGCCGGGTCGCGATCTACCGGCGCGAGCGGTTCGGCGTGTTGGCGCGAGGGAGCGGGTCTCCCGAACCGTCGCAGGAGTGTCCGGCCGCGGCGCCTCATGGCGCGGTCCTCGACCGCCTGGTGGCGCGCGGCGCCTGCTTCACGTTCGACCTGGTCGGCGGGGTGGTGGGCGATGGCGACTGGGGCGAAACGGAGGTCGAAGCGGCGATCTGGGATCTCGTGTGGGCCGGCCGGATCACGAACGACACCTTCCTGCCGCTCGCGGCCCTCGCCAAACGGCGGCGGTCGGCCGCCGGGCTTGCGTCTCGCGGACTCCCCCGTGGCTGGCGTCGCGGGCCGCGGGCCGGGACCGCGCAGGCTGGCATGCGCGCCGGCATGCCGGGCGCTCGCCGGGGCCGGGCCGGAATGCTCGCTGGCGGCCGCTGGTCTCTGGTCGGCGACCTGGCGCCGTCGGCCGGGCGGGTGAGCGACACGGAGTGGTCGCACGCCATGGCGACGCTGCTGCTCGACCGCCACGGCGTGGTCGCGGCCGAGACGGCCCGCAGCGAGAACGTGCCGGGCGGTTTCGAGGCGCTCTATCCGGTACTGCGCGAGATGGAGGAGGCCGGCCACATCCGCCGGGGTTACTTCGTTCACGGCCTGGCCGGCCGCCAGTTCGCCCTGCCCGCGGCGGTCGAGCGCCTGCGGCGGGAGCGGAAAGGACCGGCAAAGCGCGGGGCGATCGGTATCCTGCCCGCCGTCGACCCGGCGAGTCCGTGGGGCGCCGTGCTGCCCTGGCCCCAGCTCGGAACCGAGCTCGATCCCCGAAGGCGCGGCCCGCGGCGCGTTCCAGGCGCCTGGCTCGTCCTCCGGGCCGGCTCTCCCTGCCTGTTCCTGGAAGCCGGCGGCCAGGGCATCTGGACCTTCGCCGCCCTCGGCGGCGACCCGGAACCCGGCGAAGCCTGGGCCGCGCTCCGCGACCTCGCCGGCCGCCGTCGCCGCCGGACCCTCAGGCTTCTGCGCATCGACGGCCGTCCCGCCCGCGAGTCCCCGTGGACCGCGACCCTCGACGCCTGCGGCTTCGAGAAGGACCCGGACGGCTACCGCGTCAGCCGGTTGCTGCCTGCGGTTTAGCCGGGCGCCTGCTACTCAGGTCGAGGCGCCAAAGGCCTCGCGCAGCGCCGCACATGCCTCGTCGACCGCCTTGCGGCCGCCGTCGAGGATCGGCGAGAGCTGGAAGAAGACGTGGACCTGGCCCTCGTAGTTCGAGAGGGTCGCGTCGACGCCGGCTGCCTGGAGCGTCTCCGCGTAGTCCCGGCCTTCGTCGCGGAGCGGATCGAACTCGGCGGTGATGACGAGGGCCGGCGGCAGGCCGCCGTGGTCGGAGGCTAGCAGCGGCGAGGCGCGGAAGTCGGCGCGGTCGGCGTCTGAGCGCAGGTAGTGGCCACGGAACCAGATCATGTGGTCCTTCGTCAGGACGTAGCCGTCGGCGTTCTCGTCGATCGAGGGACGGCTGAACTCCATGTCGACGGCCGGGTAGACGAGTAGCTGGAAGGCGAGCTCCGGACCGCCGTTGTCGCGGGCGAGCAGGCTCATCACGGCGGAGAGGTTGCCGCCGGCGCTGTCGCCGCCGACGGCGATCCGGGACGGGTCGCCGCCGAGTTGCCCGGCGTTGGCCGCGACCCACTGGAGGGCCGCCCAGGAGTCGTCGACCGCGGCCGGGAACCGGGCTTCGGGCGCCAGGCGGTAGTCGACCGCGACGACCAGGCAGGCGGCGCCCGCGCAGAGTTCGCGGCACGCGTAGTCATGGGTGTCCAGGTCGCCGATCACCCAGCCTCCGCCGTGGTAGTAGACGAGGATCGGCAGGGCGTCGCCGGCATCGCGGGGGCGGTAGATGCGGACCGGAACGTCGCCTGCCGGCCCGGGAACGGCGGAGTCCTCGGTGTCCACGTCCGGGCCCTGGCCGAGCATCTCGGCGACCGCCAGATAGCCGGCCCGGGCCATCTCCACGGTCTGTTCCGTGATCGGCGGAACCTGGTTCTCGATCGCGGCCTGCTCCTGGGCTGCGAGGAAGGCCTGTACCTGGGGATCGACTGGCATCTGCGCGCTCCGTAGGTCGTGGAAGGAGCGCGTAGCCTAACTGGGTGCGCCGGCGCCCTCGCCGGCATCCGGCGCGAAGCGCCGGTCCCGTAGCCGAGCGGTCCTAGGCGTCGACCGCGTCGGCCGCCCGCTCGGCGGCTTCTTCAGCGGCTTCAGCCGCTTCTTCGGCCGCTTCTTCGGCGTGCTCGACCGCCTCCTCGACCGTGTCGCTGACGAGATCGGCGAAGCCGCTCCAGTCGGCGTTCTCGACGCTGGCCGCGATCAGTTCGGCCAGTTCGCCCATCTGCTCACCGAGCGCGCCGAGCGCTTCGCCGAACATCTCCCAGTCGGCGCCCTCCATGGCTTCCCCGAGAGAGGTGCCGAAGCGTTCGCCGAACTCTTCCCAGAACTCCTCGAAGCGATCCCAGTCGACCTCGCCGTCCGGGTGCTCCATGTCCTCGAACTGTTCGGCCCAGGCTTCCCAGTCCTCTTCGTCGAAGGCCTGTTCAAAGGACGCGGCGAACTGCTCGCCCCATTCTTCCCAGCGCCTGCCGAACTCTTCCCAGTTCTGGCCGTGGGCTTCCCAGTCGGCTTCCTCGAAGCTGCGGCCGAAGCGCTCGCCCCACTCCTCCCAGCGCTGGCCGAGCTCTTCCCAGCGCTCGTCGTGACTCGACTCGGCGTTCTCCTGGGACAGGAGCGCTCCGGGAACGAGGGCGATCAGAAGGGCGAACGCCAGCGTCGCCCAGCGATGGTGGTGGAGGTTCTTCATGTTCGGTCTCCCTGGCTGTCGGAGGGGCAGGCGGCCTGAGCGGGCCGCACCTCTCTAACAACGTCGCGGCGTCGCGGGAGTTTCACGAGCGGGCATATCGGAAGAGTGAGCACGTGCCCTGGCGTTCCTGTGGTCAACTAGCCGCGCGATGAGAGTCATCCGATGGAAGTAGCCGGACACATGCCGCGTTCCCAGTTCGTGATCGAGGGTGGTCAAGCGATCGCGGGCACACTGCGGGCGCGGGGCAACAAGAACGCGGCGTTGCCGCTCCTTGCGGCCGCGCTCCTCACGGACGAGGAGGTCACGCTCCGGAACGTGCCCCGGATCCGCGATGTCGAGGCGCAGATCGAGCTGCTGCGCCAGCTCGGCGCCGAAGCCGCGTTCGTCGGCGGCGACACGGTGCGCGTCCGCGCCGCGGGCCTCGGCGACGACGATCCGGACCCGGACCTCTGCCGGGCGATCCGTGCCTCGATCCTGCTGGCCGGGCCGCTGCTGGCGCGGCGCGGACGCGTGAACATGCCGGCTCCGGGCGGCGACGTCATCGGCCGGCGGCGGCTCGACACCCACCTGCTGGCGCTCGAGGGCCTGGGGGCCGCCATCGAGCTATGCCCGCGCGGCGGGCTTCAGTGCCGCGTCGAGGGTTCGGGGGAGCGACTGCGCGGGGCCGAGATCTTCCTGGACGAAGCCTCGGTCACGGCGACCGAGAACGCGGTGATGGCGGCCTGTCTGGCGGAGGGCGAGACGAGGATCCTGAACGCGGCGAGCGAGCCTCACGTTCAGGACCTTTGCCGGCTGCTCCGATCGATGGGGGCTCCGATCGACGGCATCGGTACGAACCTCCTCGTCGTTCAGGGCGTGGAGCGCCTCGGCGGGGCCGAGTTCGAGATCGGTCCCGACTACATCGAGGTCGGGTCGCTCGTCACGCTGGCGGCGGTCACCGGCGGCGAGCTCCGCATCCCGAACGCCCGGCCGGAGGAGCACCGGGCGACCCGGATCGCGTTCGGCCGTCTGGGCATCGACTTCCGTGTCTCCGACGATGGCCGCGATCTGTTCGTGCCCGGCGATCAGGAACTCCAGGTCCGCACGGATCTTCAAGGCGCGATCCCGAAGGTCGAGGACGCGCCGTGGCCCGGTTTTCCCGCCGATCTCACGTCGATCGCGGTGGTGGGCGCTACCCAGAGCCGGGGCTCGGTACTGATCCACGAGAAGCTGTTCGAGTCGCGGATGTTCTTCGTCGACCGCCTGGTGGCGATGGGCGCGCAGATCGTGCTCTGCGACCCGCACCGGGTCGTCGTCAGCGGGCCGTCGAAGCTCTATGGACGGGACATGGTGAGCCCGGACATCCGGGCCGGCATGGCCATGCTGATCGCCGCCCTGTGCGCCGAGGGCCGCAGCGTCATCGACAACGTGCAGCAGATCGATCGCGGCTACGAGCGGATCGACGAACGACTCAGGTCCCTCGGCGCGAACATCGAACGCGTCGCCTGACTGGGTGCGCCGGCCTTCTGGCCGGCATCCGCCGGAGGCGGCTCCGGCGAGGGCCGTGTGTTACGGCAGTGCCTGTAGTGTTGCCTCCATGGCAGGCCTCTACTACGAACAGTTCGAAGTCGGTCAGCTCTTCGATCACGCGCTGCGGCGCACCGTCACCGAGGCGGACAACGTCTTCTTCACCGCGATGACACACAACCCGGCCGCGCTCCATCTCGACGCGGAGGCGATGAAGAACAGCGAGTTCGGGGAGCGGATCGTCAACAGTTGCTTCACCCTGAGCCTGATGGTCGGCATCTCGGTCGGCGACACGACCCTCGGCACGACGATCGCCAACCTGGGCTGGAACGACGTCGCCTTTCCGCGCCCCGTGTTCCACGGCGACACCCTGCGGATCGAAACGGAGGTCAAGGACAAGCGGGAGAGTCGCTCGCGGCCGAACGCCGGCATCGTGACCTTCGAGCACCGCGCCTTCAACCAGCGCGACGAGCTGGTGGCTCGCTGCACCAGGCTGGGACTGATGCTCAAGCTGCGGGAGCAAGAGGGGAAGAGGCACTCCGGCGGATGAAGCCGATAGATCGAAGCCACGTTGCCCCTGCTGGCTTCAACCGGGAACTGCGGCTCCCGTACGAACTACGCGCCAAGGACTTCGACCTGGCGATGCAGGATGTCTACGACTTCTTCTTCGACGTCAACGGCAACCTGCTCGGGCGAGGCCTCAAGCGCCTCGATGACCTGCTTCGGCCGGCCGCCATGTCGGGGTTCATCTCGGACATGCTCACGGCGAGCCTCGCCAACCACGCACGTAGCCTGACGGAGAACCGCTACCACAACGGTCATCCGGATCTCCTCGTCGAGGGCGTCTATCCCGACAACAGCGTGGCGGCAGGGGAAGAGGGCGTCGAGATCAAGACGACCCGAAAGAAGGGCGGCGCCGTCGACTTCCACGGTGCCCGGGACCAGTGGCTCTGTGTCTTCGTCTACGAGACCGATCACGAGACGGAGCCGGCTCGTGCGCGCAGGCCGATGGTCTTCACGGAGGTTTACCTGGGCTACGTAACGGTGGATGACTTCCGCCGAAACGAGCGGGGAGAGCTGGGAACTCGGACGGCGACGCTCGATCGTGACGGCATCGGGAAGTTCCGTCAGAGCTGGCTGTACCGAGCGCGTTGAGGGGACTGCGGGGCGGCTCGCCGGAATCAAGTCAGAAGAGATGGTGTTGGCCTTGTAGCGCCGCGAGTCGAGGAAGAGCCTCGCAGGCCATGCGGTAGTAGTACGGGTCCTTCTCGATGCCGAGGCTCCTGTACCCGACGGCGTTTGCAGCGGCGAGAGTCGAGGCGGCGCCGCAGAACGGGTCCAGGACGACGCCCTCACCCAAGGGAAGGACGGCCTGGAGGACAGTTCTGAGGAAACGCTGCGGCTTGAGGCTCGGGTGCGGCGCCAGCTTGCGCTCGGAGGCTCGGGTCGGCGCGGAGCGGATCACGTCGCCGAAGGGGCGTCCGCTTTCAGGCCGGCGGAACCCGCCCGTGCCCCACTTTCGCAGGTTGTCCTGGATTCTGCCTTCCGGGGGCTTGCGGAACAGCAGCCACGGTTCCCACATGGACCTCGGCAT
Source organism: Candidatus Multivorans sp. (assembly GCA_965220845.1). Classification (GTDB taxonomy): domain Bacteria; phylum Acidobacteriota; class Thermoanaerobaculia; order Multivoradales; family Multivoraceae; genus Multivorans. Next base: position 479,440 of record CBDCRA010000004.1, on the reverse strand, counting down.
CACGCTGACGTCCTCGAATTCGACGTGAGCGCCCTTTGGGCGGTCTCCACCGCGCATCGTGGTGACCAGCCGCACCAGCTCGCCGCGCCTCTCCAGGCCGCCGCGGGCGAGCGCGCCGGACACGAGGTAGGAGAGCAAGGGGTTGGTGGCTACGACCACGTTTGCGCCGGGAACGAGTACCGGCAACAGCAGCCGCGCCCAGGTCTCGAAGAACGCTTCGAGTCCTTGCTTGTCACGGTCCGACAGCGTGGTGAACCTGGGCAGCGGCGAGCGCCGTGCACCGTCGAAGGACGGAGGGATGCGCCAGACGCCGCCGCGCCCGGCACGCAGTTTCTCCTGCTCGAGAGTCGAGTACTCGACCAGGCCGTAGGGAGGGTCGGTGACGACGGCATGAATCGTGTTGGGCTCGCAGGTCCTTAGCCAGTCGAGGCAGTCGGCATGGACAATGGACGCCCCGCCATGGTCGAACGCCGGAAGCGCCTCCCGGAGTTCACTGATCGGCGGTCCCCAGCGAGTCTTGCCGTTGCGGAGGCGATAGAGGCCCCGGGCAGGCTTCTCGAAGAGTTCCGGTGTGTTGAGCCGGAGGTAGGAGCGGATGCTCGAACCGGCCACGGCCCCGATGCGCTGTCGCACGCCTTGTTCGATCTCGCTGGGTGAAGCTCCGCCCGGATAGGTCTGGAGCACCGCGACGATGGCGTCTCGGACTTGGCCCGGTGGCCGTCGGGGCGGTTCCATGCTCTGGACTATAGACGTCCGGACGTCTTGGAGCAACTGCTTGTGGGAAACGGCCCGGACGGACTAGGGCCCGAGTCGAAGATGTTCGGCTTCGGTAGGCTGGGCTGGTGAGGAAAGTGCCATGAAGTTCGTCGAACTCGCCACCTTCGATTCCCGGCTCGAGGCCGAGACGATAGGCCACGCCCTGGACCAGTACGACATTCCGTTCCTCGTGCAGAGCGCCGGGGTCGGCATGTTCGGCATGGGGATGGTGGGGAAGTCGCCGGTGCCGGTGAAGCTCTGCGTCCCGGACAACCGGCTGGACGAAGTGAAGGAACTGCTGAGTTGCTTTGCCGAGCCGCTCGGGGAGGGCGAGGAGCCGCCGGCCGACGGCTGAGGCTCAGCCCCCGAGCAGTTCCAGGGCCTGCGGCAGGAGGCGGCGAGTGGTGCTGAACGCCCGGTCGCCGTGGATCGTCTCGTTGCCGTCCCAGTCGCCGAAGTAGCCGCCGGCTTCGCGCAGGATGACCGGGAACGGCCCGCAGTCCCAGGCGCTCATCTTCGGGTCGACCATCAGTTCGAGGCGGCCGGTGGCGACGAGGGCGTGGCCGTAGGCGTCGGACCAGCCGACGCGGTAGGCGGTGTTCTCCATCATCCGCCGCCAGGCAGACCGGTGCCGGGAGTCGACGAAGAGGCCCGGGTCGCCGAAGGAGACGTACCCCTCGGCCATGCTGGGCGTTTCGCGGACCTGCGCCGGCTCGCCGTTCAGGGTGCAGCCCTGGCCGGAGGCGGCGGCCACCGTCTCGCCGATGCCCGGGAAGTGGGCGACGCCGACCTCGACCCGTCCGTCGACTTCCAGGCCGATCAGGATGCCGTAGAGCGGCACGCCGCGGACGAAGGAACGGGTGCCGTCGATCGGATCGACGTACCAGTGGCGGCCACCGGCGCCTTCCGTGTTCGTCGAGCCGTCGCTCGCCCCGAACTCCTCGCCGACGACGACGTCGCCCGGAAAGGCCTCGGCGATCCGTGAGCGGATCAGTTCCTCGGCGCCCCGGTCCGCCTCGGTGACCGGCGTCATGTCGCTCTTGAGTTCCGGGTCGACGCCGAGGCGGAAGAACTCCAGCGTCAACTGGCCGGCAATCCAGGCGGTTTCGACCGCAAAGTCTAGTTCGGCTTCGTAGTTCGTCACGGTGCGAGGCTAGCGCGGCGGTCGGGAACCGTGCCCCGGATGCGGCCAGGCCGCCCGCGTTTCCGGGATCTCGCCAGGGGCTTGCTAGAACGTCTCGATCGTCCGCTCGTCGCTGTTCGCCGGCAAGGCGATGTGCATGCCGTCGGCGCCGACGACCGCGTCGTTCGGCGCGTCCTCGGCCCGGCCGCGCATGAACACGCCCTCCGCCTGCGCCGCGGGCAGGGGCGGCACGAGGTGGCTCAGCACGAGGAGCTTGACCTCCGCGTCGGCGGCCAGAGCGTGCACGTCGGCGGGGAAGGTGTGGTAGTCGAGCGTGTCCCGGATCAACGTTCCCTGTGGGTTGCCGGCGCTCTCGAGCGCCTGCGCGGCCGCGCTGATGAGAGCGCCCGACAGGACCTCGTGAACCAGGACGTCGACGTCCTTGCTGGCGGCCTCGACGTTCGCCGAGCGGATCGTGTCGCCGCTGACGACGATCGAGCGGCCGCCGTAGTCGACGCGGTAGCCGACCGCCGGCGCGATCGGCTCGTGTTCCACCAGGAAGGCGGTGATCCTGAGGCCGTCCTCGTCGTAGAAGACCCGCGACGAGGCGTCCTCGCCGAGTTCGATCGGATGTGCGTTCATCTTGCCGCCATCCGGCGGGAGCAGGTCGGCGCCGTGGTGAGCGACCCGGTAAGAGACGTCCAGCTCGTAGGCGGCCTGGAAACCCGCCACGACCCGCTCGACGCCAACCGGACCGTAGACATCGAGCGGCACGGCTCTGCCCGAGGTCCAGCTCGCGAAGACGGCCTCGCCGAGTTCGCCGATGTGGTCGGAGTGGAAGTGGGTCAGCAGGACGCCGGCCAGACTGCCGACCGGCAGCCCCCATAGGCGCAGGTTCTCCGTCGAACCGGGGCCGACGTCGATCAGGAACATCCGGCCTCCGGCGATCACTGCCGTGCAGGGGCCGGCGCGCTCGGCGCTCGGCAGCGGCGAACCGCTGCCGCAGATGACGACGTGGAGGGCGCCGTCGTCGAGCAGGGACGACCGGTTCGGCGGCCGGGCCCCGAACTGCGCCTCGACGGCCGATGCGAGGAGGAGGCAGGCCGCAGCGAGGGCGGACGCGGCGGTAGCAGCGGAGCGGCGTTTCAGTTTCATGGTCTGCCTTTCGGAGGGCGTCGGACGCCTTTGCGTGGGTTGGCGCCGGAGGATTCGCCAAGACTAATGATAGACATTAGCACGCGGATCCCAGTGGCACCCGGCGAGGGCGCCAACCCATAGACTCGCCGCGATGGCAGAGCAGGCGCTGATCAACGATCCGACCGCCCTGCTCGTCTTCTTCGCCGGCTTCGTGGCGTTGATCTTCGCCCTGGCGCGGACCCCGTCCCTCGAGCGGCTGTTCAGGACGCTGCCGCCGATCGTCTGGATATACCTGCTGCCCGTGGTGTTGACCACGGTCGGGATCACGCCGGCCGAGTCGCCGTTCTACGACTGGTGCACGGACTACCTGATGCCGTGCGCCCTGCTGCTCCTGGTGCTGGCGACCGACGTGCCGGCGATCAAGCGCCTCGGGCCGCTGGCGGCGGCGATGCTGCTCGCGGGTTCGGTCGGCATCGTGATCGGCGGTCCGATCGCCCTGGCGATCTTCCAGCCCTTCCTCGATCCGCAGGCCTGGAAGGGTCTGGGGGCGCTCGCCGGGTCCTGGATCGGCGGCCTGTCGAACATGATCGCGATCAAGGAGGGCGTCGGCGCCCCGGACGAGATCTTCGCTCCGATGATCATCGTCGATTCGGTCGTCGGCTACGGCTGGATGTCGATCATCATTCTGCTCAGCGGCCGCCAGAACCGGATCGACCGCCGTCACCGGGCGCGCCGCGAAGAACTCGACCGGCTGAACGAGCGGCTGCAGAAGGTGCAGCAGGAGAAGGCCCGGCCGATCACGCTGCCGGCCTTCGCCACGATGCTCGGCGTCGGCCTCGTGGGGAGCTGGCTCTGCATGCGCGGCGGGGAGCTCTTGCCGCAGGTGGGCTCCGTGCTCTCCCACTTCACCTGGGGCATCCTGCTCGTCGTGGCAGTCGGCCTGGGGCTGTCCTTCACGCCGATTCGCCGCCTGGATCACCGCGGCGCGACGCCGGTGGCGTACGGCGGGCTCTACCTGATGGTCGCCACGATGGGCGCCGGCGGCAACCTGGCCGCGGTCGCCGAGGCGCCCCAGGTGCTCGCGGTCGGCGCCGTGTGGATCGGCATCCACGTCGCCTGCCTGTACGTGGCCATGCGCCTGCTGCGGGCGCCGCTGTTCCTGTTCGCCACGGGCAGCATGGGCAACGTCGGCGGCGTTATCTCGACGCCCGTGGTCGCAGGCGTCTTTCAGCCCGCCCTCGCCGCGGTCGGCGTGCTGATGGGCGTCCTCGGCAACCTGGTCGGCACGCCGCTGGGCCTGCTATGCGCCCAGCTCATGGCGTGGGTGGCGCGGGCGTACCACGGCGCCGCGGCGCTGTAAGAGGCCGCCTGGTCGCCTACGCGGGCTCCGGCTCGGGTCCATCGTCGCCCGCGGTCAGGGCCCGGAACAAGTCGATCTCCGTCTTGCACGTCTTGACCACCCAGGCGATGACGGCGGCGTCGTCGATGAAGCCGGCGACCGGGACGAAGTCGGGGATGACGTCGATGGGGATGACGAAGTAGAGGACGGCGCCGGCGATGAGGATGAGGGTCTCCTTCCGGAGGCGGTAGTCGCCGCGGGCGACCGCCCGGAGCAGTTCGAACATCGTCCTCAGGTCTTCGATCACGGCGCCGAGGGGACTCGAAGTGCCGCCCGCGTCTCTTGCCTTCTCGCGAGCCTCGTCGACGATCTGGCGGAGCTTGTCCGGCGATTCGACGATCTCCGCGGCCTGGTTCCTTGCGTGGAGGGGCAACTCCATCTCGCCGGTCAACTCCCGATCGGATGCCATGTCGTCTTCACTTCCTGCAGGTCGGTGATTTCGTAGGGGCTCTGGACATCGGTCCAGTCGTCGTGGGGCCGGACCGCGACGCGTTTCAGGTTGTGGACCGCTTCGATCTCGGCGGACCTGGCGACGTCCGGGTCCGGGGAGCAGAGGAGCAGCCCGTCAACGTCGCGGTGGGCGGCCAGCGGTGCGAGCATCTCGTCGCGGCGGCCGGTCAGGATGTTGACGACGCCGCCGGGAACGTCGGAGGAGTTCAGGACCTCGCCGAAGGTCACCGCCGGCAGCGGCTGGTTGCCCGTCGCCAGGACGACGGTGGTGTTGCCGCCAGCGATTGCGGGGGCGACAGCGGAGACCAGGCCGAGCAGCGGCGACTCGGGCGCCAGCACGCCGATGACGCCCATCGGTTCGAGGATCGAGAAGTTGAAGTGCGACGTCGCCACCGGGTTGACGCTGGAGAAGACCTGCTGGAACTTGTCGGTCCAGCCGGCGTAGTGGAGGAGCCGGTCGACGGCGGCCTGGACCTCGGCCGCGGCCTCGTCCGGGGCCGCACCGCCGGTAGCGAGCAGGGCCTCGAACTGTGCGTTACGGCCCTCCAGCATCTCGGCGATCCGGTAGAGAATCTGGCCCCGGTTGTAGGCGGTGCGCGCGGCCCAGCCGGCCTGCGCGGCGCGCGCCGCGGTCACCGCGTCCCGCACGTCCTTGCGCGAGCAGCGGCAGATGTTCGCGATCGGCGTGCCGTCAGGCGCCAGCGCGCGGTCGAAGCGTCCGGACTCGGAGCGCGGGAACTTGCCGCCGACGTAGACCTTGTGGGTCTTGAGCACAGGCAGACGGCCGGCGGCGGCCGTGGCGTCTGTTCGTCGCTCGCTCATGCCGCTTGCTCCGGTTGCAGGTAGGCGTGGAGCCCGGCCAGTCCGCCCTCGCGGCCGATGCCGCTTTCCTTGTAGCCGCCGAACGGGGCGGTCGGATCGAACTTGTTGAAGGTGTTCGCCCACAGCACTCCGGCGCGGATCCGGCTGGTAACCCGGAACGCCTTGGCGCCCTTGTCGCTCCACACGCCGCCCGAAAGGCCGTACGGCGTGTTGTTCGCCATCGCGATGCCCTCGTCCACTGTGCGGAACGTCTGCACCGCGAGCACCGGGCCGAAGATCTCCTCCTGGACCACCCGGTGCGACTGGGATGCGTGCAAGAACAGGGTCGGCCGGCACCAGTAGCCGCGGTCCGGCACCGGGCACGAGGTCTGGAACGGTTCGGCGCCCTCCGTCTCGCCGATCTCGAGATACTCCTCGATCCTGTCGAGCTGGGCACGGGAGTTGATCGCGCCGATGTCCGTGTTCTTGTCGAGCGGATCGCCGACGATCAGGGTCTCCATCCGGTCCTTCAGCTTGGAGATCACCTCGTCGGCGACGGATTCCTGGACCAGCAGGCGGGAGCCGGCGCAGCAGACGTGGCCCTGGTTGAAGAAGATGCCGTTGACGATGCCTTCCACAGCCTGGTCGACGGCGGCGTCCTCGAACACCAGGTTCGCCGCCTTGCCGCCGAGTTCCAGCGTGTAGTGCTTGCCGCTGCCGGCGAGCGCGCGGCGGATCAGCTTGCCGACTTCGGTGGAGCCGGTGAAGGCGACCTTGTCGACGTCGGGGTGCTGGACGACCGAGGCGCCCGTCTCGCCGGCGCCGGTGACGATGTTGACGACGCCCGGCGGCACGCCCGCGTCGCGGATGATCTCGGCCAGTTTGAGCGCGGTGAGCGGCGTGGTCTCGGCCGGCTTGAGGACGACCGTGTTGCCGGCGGCGATCGCCGGGGCGATCTTCCAGGCGGCCATCAGCAGCGGGAAGTTCCAGGGGATGACCTGTCCCGCGACGCCGAGGGCACGGGCGCCGCGGCCGGGGAAGGCGTAGTCCAGCTTGTCGGCCCAGCCGGCGTAGTAGAAGAAGTGCGCCGCCGCCAGCGGGATGTCGACGTCGCGCGACTCGCGGATCGGCTTGCCGCCGTCGAGCGACTCGGTGATCGCGAGTTCCCGGCCCCGTTCCTGGAGCACGCGGGCGATCCGGTAGACGTACTTGCCCCGCTCGTGAGGTGCGAGCTGCGACCAGACCTCGTCGTAGGCGCGCCGCGCCGCCGCCACGGCCCGGTCGACGTCGGTGTCGGAGGCCAGGGCGACGTCCGCGATCTTCTCCTCGGTGGCCGGGTTCGCCGTCTCGAAGGTCCGGCCGTCGGCCGCGTCCGTGAACTCGCCGTCGATGAACAGGCCGTAACGGTCGCGCAGCTCGACGTGGTCGACCGACTCGGGCGCCGGCGCGTAGGCCCAGCCGTCGTCGTTGCCGAGACGGAGCTTCGGCGCCGTGTGTCCGGTCGATGGGGTGGAATCCGTCATGGTTCTGGCCGCCGCACGGTCACAGCGAGAAGTCGTCGAACGACTGGTAGATGCCGCTTTGCTGCTTGACGATCTGGCGGAGGACGTCGTTTGCGAGGGAACTCGCTCCGAACCGGTAGAGACTCGGATCGCGCCAGTCCTGGCCCAGCGTCTCGCGCACCATGACCAGGTGCCGGATCGCATCCTTCGCCGTGGAGATGCCGCCGGCGGGCTTCATGCCGATCTTCTCGCCGGTGCGCAGGTAGTGGTCGCGGATCGCTTCCAGCATGACCAGGACGACGGGCATCGTGGCGGCCGGCTTGATCTTGCCGGTCGAGGTCTTGATGAAGTCGGCGCCCGAGCGCATCGCCAGGTCCGAAGCGCGGCGCACCGCGTCGAGGGTGCCCAGTTCGCCCGTCTCGAGAATGACCTTGAGGTGGGCGTCGCCGCAGGCCTCCTTGACCGAAGCGATCTCGTCTCCGGTGTAGGCGAGGTCGCCGGCCAGGAAGCGGCCGCGGGAGATCACCATGTCGACTTCGTCCGCGCCGGCCTCGACGGCCTTTTGCACTTCCAGCAGCTTGATCTCCAGCGGCGCCTGCCCGGCGGGGAAGCTCGTGGCGACGGAAGCGACGTGGATGCCGCTGCCCTCGAGCGCCCGCTTGGCGACGCCGACCAGGGCGGGGTACACGCACACAGCGGCCACATGCGGCAGGTCGGGCAAGGCCGCATGGAGCTGCAGCGCCTTGGCGCAGAGCTGCCGCACCTTGCCCTCGGAGTCGGCGCCCTCGAGGGTCGTCAGGTCGATCATCGACAGGGTCAGGTGAAGCGCCTGAAGCTTCGCTTCCTTCTTGATCGAGCGGGAGCAGAGCCGGGCCACCCTCTCCTCGACGCCGACCGCGTCGATGGGCGGCGACTCGACCTGCGCGACTGTGGTCGACATCTGCATGACTCACCAGTCTACGCCCGTTCGCCGGGCTGCGGACGACGGCGCCACCCTGGTCGGGACAATCCGCGGCGCGGCTGTGGCAGAGTGCCTCTGTCATGGCTGGGAACACGTTCGGAGCCGCGTTGCGGCTCACCACAGCCGGCGAGAGCCACGGGCCGGGCTACGTCGGCATCCTGGACGGCATTCCGCCCGGTCTCGAACTGTCCGAGGCGGATCTGCAGCCGGACCTCGACCGGCGCCGGCCCGGCCAGTCGAAGCTGACCACGCAGCGGAACGAAGCGGACCAGTGCCGCATCCTTTCCGGCGTCTTCGAGGGCAGGACGACCGGCACGCCGATCGCCTTCCTGATCGAGAACCGCGACCAGCGGCCGCGCGACTACAGCGAGATCAGGGACAAGTACCGGCCGGGCCATGCCGACTACACGTTCGACGCGAAGTACGGCTTCCGCGACTATCGGGGCGGCGGCCGCTCGAGCGCCCGCGAAACGTCGGTGCGGGTGGCCGCGGCGGCGGTGGCGAAGAAACTCCTGCAGGAGCGGTGGGGGGTGGAGATCGTCGGCTACGTGAAGAGCATCGGCGACATCGAAGGGAGGATCGACGATCCAGCCGCGGTGACGCTCGATCAGGTCGAAGCGAACCCGGTGCGTTGTCCTGACCAGGAGGCCGCGGCCAGGATGGCGGAGCTGATCGAACGGATGCGCTCGGAGCGCGACTCGGTCGGCGGCATCTCGGAGCTCGTCGCCACCGGTGTGCCGCCGGGCTGGGGCGAGCCGGTCTTCGACAAGCTGAAGGCGGACCTGGGCAAGGCGCTGTTCAGCCTGCCGGCGGTGCTGGGCGTCGAGTACGGCGCCGGCTTCGGCGTGGCCACGGCGCGCGGCAGCGAGAACAACGATCCGTTCGAGATGCGGGAGGGCCGGGTCGCTACCCGCGGCAACCGCCACGGCGGCATGCTGGGCGGCATCTCCTCGGGGCAGCCGATCGTGCTGCGTTGTGCCGTCAAGCCGACGAGCAGCCTGCCGCAGCCGCAGGACACGGTGACGCGGGCCGGCGAGCCGACCACGATCGCCACCAGGGGCCGGCACGACCCGTGCCTCCTGCCGAGATTCGTGCCGATGGGCGAGGCGATGATCGCCCTGGTGCTGGCCGATCACGCGCTACGGCAGGTGACGCAAGGCGTCCTGGAGTAGCGCGGCCGAGTAGAGGCGACCCTACGGCTACGGGTCGATCTTCGCCGTCGCCTTGCCCATCACGACGACGTCACCGTCCTGGTTCACCGTCGAGACGGACAGGTCGACCAGGTTCTGGCCATCCTCTTCACGGACTGCGTCGACCTTCGCGGTCGCGGTCAGCGCGTCGCCCGGCCACACCTGGCGCGTGAAGCGAACGCCGTAGGCGGTGAGCCGGCCGTCGCCGACGAAGTCGGTCACCATCCGGCCGGTCATCCCCATCGTCAGCATGCCGTGGGCGAAGACGGTCGGGTACTTCGCCACCTTCGTTGTGAAGATCTCGTCCGAGTGCAGCGGGTTGTAGTCGCCCGAGGCGCCCGCGTACTGGACGATCTGGGTGCGGGAAAGGTCCTCGGTGAGTTCCTGGGTGTAGGTATCGCCGACCTGGATCTTGCTTGCCTGAAGTGCCATCGGTCTCTCCTCAGTCGCTCTCGACGACCTTCTCGGTGCGGACGCCAACGCCGGTGGCGCGCACGACGAGTTCGCCGGATTCGTCGAAGTACTCGGTGATGTTCTCGCTGAAGGTGAGCTTTCCGCCGCGCTTGCCCTGCCGCTCCCAGGTGTTGCCGGGCCGCGTCTTGATCGTCAGGGTTTCGCCCGGGCTCACGTGGCGGAAGTACTCGAAGCGCTGCTCAGCGTGAAGGCCGGTGCCGCCGTCACCGCCGGTCCGCTTGGGCGGCACGCCGGTGGGATTCTTGCCGGAGCCGAACCAGGGCTCGCCGATCTTCGGGCGCAGGAAGTAGTCCGGGTCGTACTGCGCCGAGGACTGGTAGAAGGTGGGCGGCGCGATGACGTTGCCGGGCTCGGTGTCCGCCGCCGCGTCGGCGTCGTGATAGATCGGGTTCGGATCGCCGACCGCGCGCGCGAACATCATGATGTGGCCGGCCTCGATCGGGAACTTCTTTGCTGCCATTGCCGTTCCGTCCTCCTCTTCAAGTCGTGTCTGGAGCGCAGTTCCGTGCGTCGTTTGAGCGGGTGACTGTAGCAGCATGAACCTGCTCCTGTTGGAGGATCACGATCTCGATCAGACGGCCGGCGCCGGCCCGCGCGCGGTCGTGACCGGGGAGCGTCTGCAGCACGTCCGCAAGGTCCTGCGAGCTGAGGTCGGCGACACGCTGGAGGTCGGCCGGCTTGGCGGCGGCATCGGCCGCGGCCGGATCGCCGAACTGGACCGCGAGCGTCTCGTCCTGGAGCCTGGACCTCTCGACCGGAAGCCTCCGCCGCCGCTGCCTGTGACGCTCGTCCTGGCACTGCCGCGTCCCAAGTTCGTGGGCCGTATCCTGCAGGCTGCAGCGGCGATGGGAGTCAAGCGGATCCTGCTCGTCCAGACGGCGCGGGTGGAGAAGAGCTACTGGCGGAGCTCCGTGATGCGTCCTGAGTCCCTGCGGAGGCACCTGATGCTGGGGCTGGCCCAGGCGCGGGACACGGTGCTGCCTGAGATCGAGTGTCTGAGAGGGTCGCGGGAGTTGATCGAGACGTTGCCGGGCCTGGTTCGAAACCACGTTCACGTGCTCGTCGCCGACGCCTCGGGAGCTGAGGCGTGCCCGTCGCGTGTCGATGGACCGACGGTGCTGGTGGTTGGGCCGGAGGGCGGTTTTCTGGATGGAGAACTCGACGCGTTCGCTGCCGCCGGCGCGCGAACGGTCAGCCTGGGGCCGCGCGCTCTTCGCGTTGAGCATGCGGTGGTCGCGCTGTTGGCGCGGTTGGCGGGTTGAACCGGTGGTCGCCAAGGCGGCGCCGGCCTTGCGGCCGGCGTGTGTTTCCGGCCGCCTGCGGCGGCAGCGGGTCAGAAGACCCGCGCACCCAGTGGTCGGTTGGGTGAACCGCTACTCACGGATCGTGGCGCCGACCGCCCTCTCGACCTGACCCAGGATCCGCCGGCGCAGCTTCTTTGTGTCGCGGTCGCGCAGGGTGCGGTTCGGCGCCCGGAAGGTGAGGTGGTAGGCGAGGCTCTTCGAGCCTTCGCCGATCGCCTCGCCTCGGAAGACGTCGAACAGCTCGACGGCGCACAACAGGGGCCTGCCGGCCTTGAGCAGGGCGGCTTCAACGGACGCGGCCGGCGTCGACTCGTCGACGATCAGCGCCAGATCCTCCCGTACTTCGGGGTAGACGGGAACGGCTTCGACCTGGAGCGACTCCGGGATTCGCTCGAGGATGCGGGCGAGGTCGAGTTCGGCGGCGAGCACCGGGCTTCCTGCCGCGGGTTCGAGATCGAAGTTGGCGGCAACGGCCGGGTGGACCTCGCCGAGCAGGCCGACCGGTTCGGCGTCGCCAGCGAGCAGGACCGCGGCCGAGCGGCCGGCGCGGAACGACGTTGCCGCCGAGGCCCCTTCGGGCGGCGCGAACTCGACCTGGAGGCCGAGCCGGTCGAGGACGGTCTCGACGACGCCCTTCATGTCGAAGAAGTCGAAGCAGTCGTCCGGATTCGCGTCGGTCTGCCAGTGGCCGCTTCGGCGAGGACCGTGGAGCACGATGGCGGCTCGTTCCCGCTCTTCGGGCAGCGAATCGTCTTGCTCGACAGGAAACACGCGACCGACCTCGAACAGGGCGAGCCGGTCCTCGAAGCGGCCGTTCGACGCCGCCGCCTCCAGCACGGACGCCAGCACGCTGCGGCGCATGACGATCCGGTCCTGGGTCGAGGGATTGGCGAGCCGGACGTAGGGCGGCGGCTCGGCGTCCTCGAGGTGCAGCTTCGCCTCGGCCTCCGGCGTGGTCAGCCGGTAGCTGACGACTTCCTGGAGGCCCAGGTCGGCGAGGGTGTCCTTCACTCGATCTTCGAAAGACTGCTCGCGGTTGCCGCGCTGGGGCGGCAGCACGTCGCTGAGCACGGTGGACGGGATGCGGTCGTAGCCGTAGATGCGGCAGACCTCTTCGACCAGGTCGTGCTGGCCTTCGATGTCGAGGCGGTGGTCCGGGACGGTGACCCGGAGCGGGCCCGAATCTCCTGCGGCGTCGACCCCGAACTCGAGTCGCCGCAGCAGCTCCGCGGTTTCCTCCGCGCCGAGGTCGAGCCCGCTCAGTCGGCGCAGGTAGCCGAGATCCAAGTCGACGGTGACATCAGGCGCCGGTTGCGGGTAGTGATCGACGATCCCGTCTGCGATCGTGCCGCCGGCATGGAGCCTCAGCAATTCGGCGGCCCGCCGGGCGCCGAGCAGCGCCTGGCTGGGGTGGACGCCGCGGCTGAACCGGAAACCGGCTTCGGTGTGGACGCCGAGCTGGCGCTGGGTGCGCCGGATGCCGCGCCGTTCCCAGGCCGCCGCTTCGAGCAGGACGTTGCGGGTCTCCGGGCCGATCTCGCTGTCCCGGCCGCCCATTACGCCGCCGACGCTCAGCGAGCCGGCCGGGTCGGTGACCATGATCTGGTTCGTCCGCAGTTCCCGCTCCGTGCCGTCGAGCGTGGTCAGGCGCTCGTCCTCGCGCGCCAGCCGGGTGACGATCCGCACCGGCCCGTCGCCGGCGTAGCCGCTCGCCCGTTGCCTCAGCAGGTCGTAGTCGAAGGTGTGGTTCGGCTGGCCGACCTCGAGCATCACGTAGTTGCTGATGTCGACCACGTTGCTGATCGGCCGCTGGCCGGCGAGCTGCAGCCGGTGCTGCATCCAGTAGGGGGACGCGCCTTGCTCGATGCCCTCGATCAGCAGGGCGACGAAGCGGGGATTGAGTTCCGGGTTCTCGGTGGCGATCTCGACCCGGCCCTCGATAGGCGGTCCGTCCATCGTCAGCGGAACGGCGGGCGGCCGGAACTCCGCGCCGGTAAGCGCCGCGACTTCCCGCGCGACGCCCATGATCGAGGCGCAGCGGGCGATGTTGGGGATCACGTCGATGTCGAGCACGGCGTCGCCGAGCACCTCTGTCAGGGGCCGGCCGGGCTCAAGGGCCGGCAGTTCATCGGCCGGCCCGAAGAGGATGATCCCCTCGTGATCCTCGCCGAGGCCGAGCTCAACCGCCGAGCAGAGCATTGCGTCGCTGGTGATGCCGCGCAGCTTCTTCGGCTTGAGCCGCGTGATCTTCAGGTCGCGGTAGGGATTGCGGTAGCTCGCGCCCGCGAGCAGCAGGGCGCCCCAGAGATCGGCGTCGCCCAGGTCCTGATCCAGGTACGGGAACAGGTTCGGTGCTCCGGTGATGACCTGGCGGGTGGAGTCGGCCCCGTAGTCGACCGTCGCCAGCACCAGGCGGTCGGCGTCCGGCACTGGGTCGACGCGCAGGACCTTGGCCGCCATGACCAGATCGGTCGGCCACGGCAGTTCGGCGCCGTCAACGCCGAAGCGCTCGATCGCCTTGACCTCCAGGCCGGCGTTGGTGAGCAGCTCGGCGAGTTCGTCGGGCGAGCCGTCCAGCTCGACGAAGTCGCCGAGCCAGTTGAGTGGAACGCGCACTAGATCAATGCTCGGAACCGACGCGGGAGGCGCAGGTCGCTTGGCTGGAAAACAGGCATTAGACGAACCGCTGGAACTGACGCAGGAAGCGCAGGTCGTTCGACCAGAAGTAGCGGATGTCGCGGATGCCGTGCCGCAGCATGGCGATCCGCTCGGGACCCATGCCGAAGGCGAAGCCGCTCCACTTCTCCGGGTCGTAGCCGCCGTTCCTGAGGACGGTCGAGTGGACCATGCCGCAGCCGAGGATCTCGAGCCAGCCGGTTTCCTTGCACAACTGGCAGCCCTCGCCGTCGCAGAGGAAGCAGGCGATGTCCATCTCGGCGCTCGGCTCGGTGAACGGGAAGTAGCTCGCCCGGAAGCGGGCGCCGCGGCCCTCGCCGAACAGGCGCCGGGCGAACTCCGTCAGGGTGCCCTTGAGGTCGGCGAAGGTGATCGCCGGGCCCACCGCCAGCCCCTCGATCTGGTGGAACTGGATCTCGCTGCGGGACGTGATCTGCTCGTTGCGATAGCACATCCCCGGCAGGATGACCCGAACCGGTGCCGGGTGCTGCTCCTGCATCGCCAGGATCTGGCCGCCGCTGGTGTGAGTCCGCAGCACGACGCTCGGGTCCGTCGTGTAGAAGGTGTCCTGCATGTCGCGCGCGGGGTGGTCCGGCGGCATGTTCAGGTCGCCGAAGTTCAACTGGTCGGTCACCACGTCCGGGCTCCGGTAGGTCTGGAAGCCCATGTCGCCGAAGATGCGTTCGATGCGGCGCATGACGAGGGTCGACGGGTGCAGGCCACCGAGCGCCGGCCGGCGGCCGGGCAGCGTGACGTCGAGGCTCTCGGCGTCGGCCTCCGCGTCGTGCGCCGCTCGCGTCAGAGCCTCCTGACGTGCTTCGAAGGCAGCCTGCAGGGAGACCTTGATCTCGTTGATCCGCTTGCCGAACGCGGGCCGGTCGGCGGGGTCGATCTCGCCCATGCGGCGGGTCAGAAGCTGGACCTCGCCCTTGCGGCCGATCGTCGCCCGGCGCCACTCCTCGAGTTCGTCGAGATCGGCCGTGGCGTCCAGCGCCGCCGAGACCCGCGCTTCGATGTCGTCGAGCTGGTCGATCATGGCGAGGTCAGGCGGATCTTCGTTCGGCGCCCTTCTCGGGCCCGGTGCGGCGCCCGACTCTACTAGGAGCCGGAGCCCTGCAGGACGCGAGGAAGCAGCAGCCCCAGCAACGACAGGAGCGGCAGGATCGAGGCCAGAATCGCGGCTCGGAGGACGCCGACTCGCTGCACGACGTGCAGGCCGATCCCGAACAGCACTGCGCCGCAAACCGTCGCCAGAATGTCGCCCGCGATGGGAACGATGCCCAGGAGGGTGGCGCCATTCGCGTAGCAAATGGCTACCCAGGTGCCGCGGAATCCGTGTGGCCTCGAGGTGCCGGTTACGACGAGTAGAAGGTGGACGAGCGAGCCCCCGATCAATGTCACGATCAGCGCGCCGGCGAAGATGACGGGAAGGAGGAGCAGGAGGATCTGGAAGCCGATGAGGAAGGTCAGAGTGGGTCCGAAGGGAAGTTCCTCCAGATTGGGGAACTGCGACGGATCGGTCCGGAACGCCATGGTGTTGACGAGTTCCAGTGTCTGTTCGGGAAGGGTCAGGATGAGGACCGTGAAAACCGCGCTTCCCAGAACGACATAGATCACGGTGATCAGGCCCACGAAGACGAGCGGACTCCAGATTCCCGCGTCGGGTCGGGTTCCTTCGAAGAACCTCCGCGGCGCGGTGGCCAGGAGGACCAGAGAGGCGGCGAGGGCGGACACCCTGCCTCGGTCCTTCCGCTCCTCCCACGGGTTGACCGGCGCGGCGTCGCGCCCGGTGCCGGTGCTATCGTCGCCCGAGTTCACGTCGAGCAGACTACCGGAGCAGACCCCCAGATTGTCGGAGGCGCGACAGCAGAGAACGGCCGCCGTCCGCGAAGTCGGCGCTGGGGCCGGGGCCCTCGTGGTCGGCGTCGCTGCCGCCAGCGCCTTCAACGAGTTCGTGCCGGAGGGTCACCGGCCCGAGGACGTCCTGCCCGGGGCGAAGAGCGTGGTCGTCGCGGGCAACCAGGGGCCGACCGCCGGCGCCTGGCGCTGTCCCGATCACCGGGTGATGGAGATCACCGGCTACGACTTCCGCGAGAACGTGGCGGTCCACGTGATGTGCGACTACATCGAACGGGAACACGGGCACCGGGCTCTCCAGGCGCCGTCTCTGCCCACCGCCGGGCACAACCCGCCGATGAGCATGATGCTGGCGGCGGTGCTCGCGGGGCTGGGCACCCGCTCTCTGGCCGCGAACATCATTCTCCATCCCCGCTACGGCCTGCTGTACTACGCGGCCCTGGTCACGACCCTCGACCTCGAACCGGACCACCCGCTCGAGGAGGACGTTTGCCCCTCGAAGCCCTGCATCCAGATGTACGAGAAGCTGGGCACCACGCCCTGTCTCGCCTCCTGCCCGAAGGACGAGGGCGGCTGCCTCGACGGCGCGATCGACGAGAACGGCAGGATCAGCACCTCGACCTACGACCGCGAGCGCTGCACCTCGCGGTCGATGAACTTCGGCATCGGGTCGATTCAGAAGTCCCTGGTCCAGATCACGACGGAGGAGGACCGGGAGCGACGGCGGTCGATGATCTACTCCGACTTCTTCAGCCAGTCCCTGTCGGCGCTCAGCTACTACAAGGAGAGCGTTGCCCAGTGCTTCGAGTGCATGAGGGTCTGCCCGGTGGGCATGGGCGAAAGGCTGCTCCGGTGACGGTTGCGAGAGTGGGTCCTGAACCCGCGGCCGAGGAGGCCGCGGCGGCGCTGAAACGGCTGACGACGATGGCCGAGCGGGGCGGCGCGCTGGCCTGGGGCGTAGCCGATGCCGACGCCTTCGACGAAGCGCCCGAGGGCTTCCGACCCGGCGACCTGCTGCCGGGAGCGCGCCGGGTCGTGGTCGTTGGCGGCAGTCCGCCCCGGGCCGCGGACTGGGCGAGCCCGGTCCACGAGCACCTGGAGACGATGGGCACGAGCGACCGGATCAACTCACTCGGCCTGAAGACGGCGAAGTTCATCGAGGCGGAGTTCGGCTACTACGCGCTGTTCGTGCCGCCGGGCGTCCGTCGCGGCAACCGGCCGTTCCTGAGCGTCGCGCTGGCCGCGGAACTGGCCGGTTGCGGCTCCCGCAGTCTGGCCGGGCCGGTGCTGCATCCGGAGTACGGCCTCCTGTTCTACTCGGCGATCATCACGACCTATCCGTTCCCGGTCACGCCGCCGCTGGCTGAACCGGCCTGTCCGGCGCCTGCCTGCGTCGAGATGTGGGAGGCGGAAGGCGCCACCCCCTGCACGCGGGTATGCCCCCTGGGCGACGGTGGCTGCCTGGACGGTCGGATCGAGAACGGCAGGCTGGTCGAGCGACGCTACGACGCGGCGCGCTGCACCTCCCGCGTCTACACGCACTGGATTCCAGGCTTCCAGAAGGGGCTTGAACTCGCCCTCGACCAGGACGACCCGGAGGCCCGCAAGATGGTGCTGTACTCCAGCCACTTCACGAAGACCCTGTGGTCGATGACCTATGCCGCGCAGAGCCAGGGCCAGTGTTGGGAGTGCATGCGGGTCTGTCCGGTCGGCGCCGAGTTCAGGGACAAGGTATGAGAGGACGCCGGAGGTAACGAATGGCCTTCTTCTTCGTCGATCCGGAGATCTACCGTCGCCACCGCGAGGAGATCCTGGAGCTGTCGAACTCGATCCAGGTCGACATCCACGAGCATCTTCCGGGTGAGAAGCGGCGCCGGGGCCTGTCCGACCGCGAGATCGCCGACCGTCTCGGCCTGGACGAGCGCACCGTGCGCGAGATCCGGGTCGTCGCGGAGCGCGACTACTACGACATCGAGGAATGGGACAAGGCGGTCGAGTTCAAGGACAAGGCCTGCCGCGCCTTCGCCGAAGAAGGCCTTTCCTACGTGTTCAAGCGCCGTTCCTGACCGCGGGCTGGAGACGGTCCGGCTGTCGGTGCGCCGGCCCTCTGGCCGGCATCCGGCTCCGGCAGGGGGCCCGGTCGCAGTAGAGCCTCCCGCCGGCCGCCGTGTTCACGCGACGCGGGGCAGTACCTCGTCGGTGAACAGCACGAAGGAGCTGTGGCTGAGCGGCGCCAGCAGCAGGTAGTCGAGGAACATCTCCTCTTTCAGGCGCGCGATCTCGTCCACGAGTTCGTCCGGTGTGCCATAGATGATGACGCCGTCGAGATAGCGGTCGATCGCGGACTGAGTTTCCGAGTCGACGAAGATGTGGTCCTGCGCCAGCTCGCTGAGTTCACGGTTGAGCTTGCTTTCGACCCTGGCCGCGCGCACGCCCTTCCTGCGGTGCGACCCGACCGTCCATTCGGCTCCCTGGCGCGCGATCCGCTCCGCTTCCGCCCGGGTCGGCGCGCAGGCGATCAGTCGCGCCATCGGGATCTCCCGGCCGTCGATCGAGTGCCCGTGATTCTCGAGGATCCCCCGGTACAGCTCCCGCTTCTCGGCGATCCGGGTGTGCGCCGAATGCGGGTCGAGCATGATCGAGAAGCCGTTCTCGGCGGCCCAGTTCATCGCTTCGGGCGACGAGGCCGCGAGCCACACGGGCGGATGCGGCTGTTGCGCCGGCTTCGGCAGCACTTCGACGTCCTCGCACTGGAAGTGCTCGCCCGCGAACGTTACGCGCTCCTCGGTCCAGGCGCCGATCACCGTCTGGACGTGCTCGCGGAACACCTCGTAGCTGTGTTGCGGGTCGACGCCGAAGGCCTTGAACTCGCCCTCCTGGTAGCCGCGGCCGACGCCCCAGTTCACGCGGCCGCCGGACAGGACGTCGAGCAACGCGATCTCCTCGGCCAGTCGCAGCGGGTTGTAGAAGGGCGCCAGGGAGACGCCGGTGCCGATGCGGAGTCTCTTCGTCCTCGCGGCCACATGGGTGCCCATCATGTGGATCGACGGACAGATGCTGAAGGAGCTGAAATGGTGCTCCGCCAGCCAGACGGCGTCATAGCCGTTCTGCTCCATGATGTCGATGCGCTGGAACGCCCGGTGGTAGACCTGATCCAGCGGAATCCGCCGGTCGGGCCAGGAGAAGAACTGGAGCACGCCTGCCTTCATGGGCGGGCAATCGTTTCATATGGCGGCGAAGCCACGCCGGGGGTTGGCGCTCGCCGCCGGATCGGTCAGAGTTCGCCCATGACGCCCGCCGCCGACCCCTTCGAGCGTTTCCGCGTCCTCTTCGAGCGCGCCTTGGCCACCGGGCTCACGGAGCCGAACGCGATGGTCGTCTCCAGCGCTGACGAGCAGGGCCGCCCATCGTCCCGGGTCGTGCTGCTGAAGCACTTCGACCGCGACGGTTTCGTCTTCTACACGAACCTCGAGAGCCGCAAGGGCCGGGAGATCCTGGCTCGGCCGGATGTGAGCATGAACTTCTTCTGGCGCGAACCGAAGGAGCAGGTATGCGTCTTCGGCCGCGCCGAACTGGTTAGCGACGAGGAGGCCGACGCCTACTTCGCGACCCGGGACCGGAACAGCCAACTCGGCGCCTGGGCTTCTCAGCAGAGCCGGCCGCTGGCAAGTCGCGAACAGCTCGTGGCCGGCTTCGAGCAGGTGACGGAGCGTTTCGCCGGCCGCGACGTGCCGCGCCCGCCGCACTGGACGGGGCTGCGGGTGGTGCCCCGCCGGTTCGAGTTCTGGGTCGCCCGGGAGCACCGCCTCCATGACCGGACGTTCTACGAGCGGGACGGCGACTCCTGGCGGACGGGCCTGCTGTACCCCTAGTAGCGCTGGTTCTCAGTACACCCGCGGCACGATGCGCCACGGCACCCGCCGCCGGTACTCGTCCCACAGGGCGCCGTACTTCGCGGCGCAGCGGCGGTCGTCGTCGCGCTCGCGCGGCACGAGCAGGAGGACGTAGTACAGCGGATAGAGCCACGGAGCGATGAGCGCCGGGTAGCCGAGGCTGAGCGCGAGCCCGGTCGCCATCAGGATCTCGCCGAGATAGTTCACATGGCGCGAGACGCCCCAGAAGCCGCTGCACAGCACGCGCCGCTCGCCGTCCGAGATGCTCTCCGGCCGGAACCGGCGGAGGAAGGTCCGTTCCGGATCGAGCTTGAAGTGGAACTTCTGCATGTTCGCGCCGCGCGCCAGCGACCAGCCGGCGAAGAAGACGAGCGCGGCCAGAACGAGCAGCCAGACGGGGGCGTGGGGATTGGGCAGGTGGGCGGCGGCCCATAGCCCGACTCCGTAAACGTACGGGTAGAAGAAGAGGCAGCCCCAGACGAGCTTGAAACCGACCCGCTCGGCGAACAGGTCGTAGGTGTAGAGGTGAACCCGCTCGAAGAACAGGTAGTCGCAGATGAACCAGGTGAAGAGCGCGACGTAGAGGACGACGGCGGGCGACGGATCGTCGGGAAACGTCGAGTAGTGGTGGACCGCGAACGACAGCAGGTTCAGCTCGAGCAGGGTGGCGCCGAAGACGTAGAGGAACATCTTCGTGTCCACGCGGCCGCCGAACAGGCGCGGGTTGGCGCGCCTGCCGAGGTAGAACTCCTTCAGGACGGAACCGCCGCGGCCCGGCGCCGTCAGCACGACCGCCGCCGAAGCGGCGATGCCGAGGGCCAAGGCCCCCGCGGCGCCGCTCCAGCGGTGGGTCCATAGCCAGTCCCAGGGCATCACGCCGCTGTAGCCGGCCAGGAGCCACAGGCCGACCGTGACGGCGAAGACGAGCAGCCCGTTCAGGCGGTACCGGAGAAGCTGGCCGGTTCGTTCGTCACGGACGTAGCCCGTGACCCGGCGGGCCGGCAGCAGGGCGCTGAGACCGAGGAGGACGGCGCAGATGAACCAGGGCGTCAGAAAACCGGGATAGCCGGTCAGGTCCAGGAGATAGACCTCACCTACGCCTCGGCCAGCTTGACCCACTCGAAGTCGCCGGGCTTGTGGTTGATCCGGATTCGCGGCTCGGCGATCCAGGAGGCGTAGCGGCCGGGCCGGAACTCGGGCTTCATCAGCGACTCGATGAACCCGCGGTCGCTGTCGTCGGGCAGCCACTCGTGTCGGCGCCGGGTCCATTCGTCTTCCGGGACGATCCCGCCCGCCGGCGTGGCGTGCAGGTCCCGGTAGACGCCGATCTGACGGTGGAAGGCCACGTGTGGCAGCGTGATCTCGAAGTCGACTCCGGCCTGCCGGATCGTCTTGTTCCAGCGGCCGACCCCGAGGCTGCAGTCGCCGGTGAAGTCGTCGCGCAGGCGTGCGTTCAGCGCGTTCAGGGCCGGGTGCTGGACGATCCGCCAGCCGCCGTTCGATCCGCCGGCGCCGTTCGCCGGCTCCGGGATCCCGTAGGTGGCGTCGTGCAGTCGGTGGTCGTCCTCCAGGCGGTGCTCGCGAAAGCGTCCCTTGAGCCCGGCGTTGAAGAAGTTGGCCGAGTTCGTGGACAGTTCGGAGCCGAACAGGTCGAGGGTCAGCGAGTAGTGGAGGTTCACCTTCTTCTGGATCGTCGGCAGGTCGATCACGCCGAGCGCCCGCACCGCTTCCATGTCGCTCGGATCGTCGATGCCGGCCTCGCGCATCGCCTCGCACGTGCGCTGGACGATGCGGGTCACGCCGGTCTCGCCGACGAACATGTGGAACGCCTCCTCCGTCAGCATGAAGCGGCAGGTGCGGGACAACGGATCGAAGCCCGACTGCGCCAGGGACTCGAGCTGCATCCTGCCGTCGCGGTCGGTGAAGAAGGTGAAGAGGAAGAAGGAGAGCCAGTCCGGCGTCTCCTCGTTGAACGCGCCGAGCATGCGCGGGGCGTCGTCCGAGCCGGAGCGGCGTCGCAGCAGTTCGCCGGCCTCCTCGCGGCCGTCGCGGCCGAAGTACTTCTGGAGCAGATAGACCATCGCCCAGAGGTGCCGCCCCTCCTCGACGTTGACCTGGAACAGGTTTCGCATGTCGTAGAGCGAGGGGGCCGTTTTGCCGAGGAAGCGCTGCTGCTCGACGGACGCCGGCTCCGTGTCGCCCTGGATGACGATCAGGCGCCGGAGCATCGCCCGGTACTCGCCCGGCACTTCCTGCCACGCCGTCTCGCCGACGTGGCGGCCGAAGGGGATCTTCCGTTCCGGGTCCTGCGGTGCGAGCAGGATGCCCCAGCGGTACTCCGGCATCTTCACGTAGTCGAAGACGGCCCACTTGTCCGCGCCCTTCGACTCGACCCGGACCGCCGTGCGGAGATAGACGTCGGAGGTCTGGAAGCCGTCAGGCCCCATGTCCATCCACCAGTCGATGTAGCCGGGGTGCCAGCGTTCCAGGCCGCGACGGACCCGGGCGTCCGACGCCAGCGCCACGTTGTTCGGAATCAGGACGTCGTAGTCGACGGTGCTGTCCAGCTTGGTCATCCTGTGCTCCGTCAGATCCGTTCGCTGTCGAAACGTGGTCGGCGGCCGGTGCCGTAGAGGCGGAGCGCCCCTTCCTCTCCGACCGCGTTGGGACGCTGGAAGATCCAGTTCTGCCAGGCGCTGAGGCGTCCGAAGATCTTGCTCTCGAGGGTCTCCGGCCCGGGGAAGCGGAGGTTGGCCTCGAGCGCGGTCAGCGCGTCGGGCGAGAAGCTGGCCCGCTCCTCGAGCGCGATGCGCACCTCGTCCTCCCAGTCCAGGTCGTCGAGCACTTCGGTGACCAGCCCGGCCGCCTCGGCGTCGGCGGCTTCCAGTGGCCTGCCGATGAGTCCACGGAGGGAATCGATCGCGTCCTCCCGGCCGAGGAACCGGGTCTCGAGGCGGGAGAGCCCGTTCGGCGTGGGGAACGCTCCGAAGTTCAGTTCGCCGAGTTCGATGGAGGGCGGCGGCGCGCCGTCCTCGCTCTCGCCCTCGAACATGTAGGAGCGGTCCGAGGCCAGCGGGAGTTCGAGCAGCAGGCCGGCGAAGCAGCTCCACGGCGCGATCAGCGTGAACACGCTGCGCGCGGTCAGGTCGAGGCGCTTGAGGACCCGTTTCCAGTACAGGAGCACTTCGCGCACGAACCAGTGCGCGCGCTCCCGGTGGAGGAACGCGTCGAAGGCGGCCACCGCGCCCAGGTCGCCTTCGGACTCGATGACGAGCTGCCCGGTCCGCGTCTCGTTCAGGCGCAGGTGGAGCAGGGCGTCGTCGAGTTCCCGGGCCAGGAGGAGAGGCCAGAAGCCTGCGCTCCCGGCGAGTGCTTCCGGCGCGTCGCCCGGTGGCGGTGCGGTCGGGCCGAGCACGGTGAGACGGGCGGCGCCGAGCTCGCGGTCGAACTCGACGCGGAGGGCTGTGTAGACCATCGCGTCCCCGTCCGGTTTCGGTTCGACCTCGGGCCAGTCGGCGCCTCCGGCCGTGGCGGGACGGTCGCTGGAGGCGGCCAGTTCCAGCGCCCGCGACTTCGCACCGTCGTCGAAGGACGATCGCGGCAGCAGTTCGTCGACGAGGTCCCACTCGACGGCGCGCCGGCCCTTGACGCCCTCCTCCAGGGTGCAGAAGAGGTCGGCCCGGTCGCGGCGGACGCGGCGCTTGTCGAGCAGCCGGGTGAGTCCGCCGGTACCGGGAAGGACGCCGAGCAGCGGCACCTCGGGGAGCGAGACGGCAGAGCTTCCGTCGTCGGCGAGCAGAATGCGGTCGCAGGCGAGCGCCAGCTCGTAGCCGCCGCCCGCGGCCGTGCCGCGAACCGCACAGAGGTAGCGCTGGCCCGAGTGCTGGCAGGCGTCCTCGATCGCCAGCCGGGTCTCGTTCGTGAACTTGCAGAAGTTCACTTTCAACTGGTGCGACGAAGCGCCGAGCATCCCGATGTTGGCGCCGGCGCAGAAGATCCGGTCGCGGTCGGAGCGGAGCACGACGGCGCGGACCTCCGGGTGCTCGAACCGCAGCCTCTGTGTCGCGTCGTAGAGCTCGAAGTCGACGCCGAGGTCGTAGGAGTTCTGCTTGAGCTGGTAGCCGGGCCGTAGCCCCGCCTGCTCGTCGACCTCCAGGGTCAGGAAGGCGAGTGGCGGCTCGATCTCCAGGCGCCAATGCCGGTAGCGATTCGGCCCGGTGCGAAAACAGATGGCCTCGTTGTCCGGCAAGCGGCAAGTATAGTGACGGCCCGTGATCGTTCCGGCCCCTGACGCACGCGGTGACAGCGCCATTCCGCACGTCGAGTTCGCCGGGGTCGACAAGAGCTACGACGGTGAGAACCTCGTCGTGCGCGGGCTCGATCTCGCCGTGGAGCGGGGCGAGTTTCTGACCCTGCTGGGGCCCTCCGGCTCGGGCAAGACGACCTGCCTGATGATGCTGGCGGGCTTTGAGGCGCCGACCGCGGGGACGATCCGCATAGCCGGCCGGCCGATCCAGGATCTGCCGCCGCACAGGCGCGGGATCGGCATGGTCTTCCAGAACTACGCCCTGTTCCCCCACATGACGGTGGGCGGCAACCTGGCCTTCCCGCTCGAGGTCCGCGGCGTCGAGCCGGCCCTGCGGCGGGAGCGGGTCAAGCAGGCGCTCAGCCTCGTTCAGCTCGAGGGCCTGGAGGATCGGAGACCGGCCCAGCTCTCCGGCGGCCAGCAGCAGCGGGTGGCGATCGCCCGCGCGCTGGTGTTCGAGCCGGAGATCGTCCTGATGGACGAGCCGCTGGGCGCTCTCGACCGGCGGCTGCGCGAGGAGATGCAGTACGAGATCCGGCGCATCCACTCGACTCTCGGGGTGACGGTCGTCTACGTGACGCATGACCAGCAGGAGGCGATGACCCTCTCCGACCGGGTGGCCGTGTTCCACAACGGCGTCATCGAGCAGGCGGCGTCGCCCGAAGTTCTGTACGAGGAACCCGAGAAGGCCTTCGTGGCCCGGTTCATCGGCGAGAACAACCGGCTCGACGGCGTTGTGGTCAGCGACGAGGACGGCGTCTGCGAAGTGGACATCGGTGGCCAGAAGGTCCGCGCGATGAGCCTGGGCCTGTGCCCTCCGGGCGCTCGAACCACGGTCGTCATCCGGCCCGAGCGCGTCGCGGTGGCGCCGCCGGACGGCCGCTACCGGAACGAAATCGAGACGCGGATCGACGACATGATCTTCCTCGGCGACCATCTGCGCCTGCACATGACGGTCGGCGGCGCCTCCGACTTCATCGCGAAGATCCCGAACGTCGTGGGTCACGGCGCCGTGCTGCCGGGCGACACGGTACGAATCGGCTGGACGGCGCTCGACTGCCGGGCGTTGGTGCCCGAGGAGTTGGCGGAAGGCGAAGAAGAGTGGTGAGGGCGGCCGCCGTCGCGGCCGCAGTGCTGCTGGCCGGCTGCGCGCCGCGGGCGGGAGATGGGACGGATCCCGGCTCTCCGGGACCGGGCGCGAGTGAAGGATCGATCACCGTCGTTTCCTACGGCGGCTCCTACGCCCGCGCCTGCGTTCTGGGCTACCACGAGTCCTTCACCGAGGAGACCGGCATCCAGGTCAACCTGGAGGACTTCAACGGCGGCCTCGCGCAGATCCGCGCCCAGGTCGAGGCCGGTGCCGTCCATTGGGACGTCGTCGATCTGGGCGTCGCTGACACGATCACCGGTTGCGACGAGGGCGTTCTGGAGCTGATCGAACCGGAGCTGCTGCCGCCGGGCCCGAACGGCGAGCCGCCGGCGGACGACTTCCTGCCGGAGACGAACACGGAGTGCGGCGTGGGCACGCTCCTCTATTCCACGATCTACGCCTACAACCCGGAGACCCTGCCGGGTCCCGCGCCGGCGACGATCGGCGACTTCTTCGACCTGGAACGCTTCCCCGGGCGCCGGGGCATGCAGCGGAAGCCGGAGGCGAACCTGGAGTTCGCGCTGATGGCCGACGGCGTGCCGAAGGAACGGATCTACGAGCTGCTCGGAACGGAGGAGGGTCTCGATCGCGCGTTCCGGAAGCTGGACACGATCAAGGACGACGTCGTGTGGTGGGAGGCGGGCGCGCAGCCGCCGCAGCTCCTCGCCGACGGCGAAGTCATCATGAGCACGGCCTGGAACGGACGGATCTTCAACGCCCAGGTCCTGGAGGACCAGCCTTTCGTCATCGTCTGGGACGGGCAGGTCATGGACCGGGGCCAGCTCGTGGTCGTAGCCGGCACTCCGCACCTCGAGGGCGCCCTGCGCTTCATGCGCCATGCCGCCCGCTCCGAGTCGATGGCGGGCGTGGGGAAGTACATCGCCTACAGCCCGGCGCGCCGTTCCGGCCAGGCGCTGATCGACCGGCATGCCGAGACGGGTACGGAGATGTGGCCGCACATGCCGACGAACCCGGCGAACATGCAGAACTTCCTGATGAGCGACTGGGAGTGGTGGGCCGACCACAGGGACGAGATGCAGGAGCGGTTCGCCGCCTGGCTGGCGCGGTGAGGGCCGCGGTGCCGTCGAATGTCTCCGTGAGGGTCTTGGAGATCGCCCGTTACGGCTACTTCATGGAAGGAGGCCGAGTTGTTCTGGGCCGCGCTATACTGACGCGACACGGTGCTCCGTGCTGATGACGGCCTCCCGATGTTGGCGGGAGGCGGGAGAGCGATGTTGTTGGTTCCCCCGCTTGCCGGGTACACGATGGCTGAAAGCGGCTCGGTCAGGCGTCGGCGCGCGGCGGCCATGCTGGCTCTGGCGGTGCTGCTGCTGGCGGGCTCGGCCGCTCAGGCCCAGCGGCTCCTGACGCTCGTGCCGGGCGTGGGCTCGGCCTCGTCCGCTAGTGGCCAGGGCCCGTCCATCGGCCCACTGCCCACTGCGGTGCAGGTGGACCTGGAGCTGCTCCGCGGCGACCCGTCGTGGCTGGAGGTGCCGACGCCAGACGGCGACGTCCTTTCCGCCGACCGGAGCGTGTTCGAGGATCGGGGCGACGGTGACCTGATGTGGTCCGGCGGCCAGCCCGGCGCTGGCTACGACACGGTGGTGCTCACCGTGGAGGGCGGCCGCCTGGTGGGCCATTTCGCCGCGGCCGGCGGCGGCGCGTACCGGATCCACGCGGAGCGGGACGGCCGGGGCGGCATGGCGCCGGTCGGAGGGCCGGACCCGGACTCGCCCGTGCCGTTGTGCGGAGTGCACGAGGACGCGGAGGAATTCCATGACGCGGCCCCACGCGTCGCGGCGGCCGCTCACGCGGCGGACCCTCCCCGCCGCGTCAGCAACCCCCAGAGTCACGACCGGCTGGACATTCTCGCGATCTACACCGCCACGGCGGCGGAGAACTGGGCCGACCGTGGCGGCCCCGAAGCGGCCATCCGCCACGCCGGCGACTATCTGAAGATGGTGTTCCGCAACAACCAGGTCGGGGTCGAGCCGCACATCGTGCACATGGCGAAGGCGCCGCCGGCCGTGGACCGGACAGGAGAAGGTTTGGAGTGGCGAAAGTACAAGAGACCCTTGAAGGTGCTGGCCTGGCGCAGCGGCGAGCTGCTGCGCCTGCGCCATGAGCACCGGGCCGACCTCGTCCATGTCTTCTCGGGCGACAACGTGACCCTTCTGGGCGCGTGCGGCTCCGCCACTAGGCTGACAACTGGCCAGACGGCTCGGTCCTTCTCCGTGGGCGTCGTGTCCAGCACCCATGGCAGTACCGACACCGTTAGCTGGAGCACGGTCCAGCCCGCCGTGTGCGGTGGTGGTGACTACGTCAGAACGTTCGCGCACGAGATCGGCCACGGTCTCGGCGCTCATCACGATCCAACCGGCGTCAGCGAGGGAAGGCAGCGCAGTCTGTTCAGGCCCTACGCCATGGGCCACGTGGACAACGACGCCATGCCGAAGCTCGGCACGGCGATGAGCATTCGAGGGCAGATCGAGCCGTTCTTTTCCACTCCGCGGATTCGCCCCTGGGGCGCGGTGCTCGGCATAGCCGGCGAGCAGGACAACGAGCGGCTAGTCCGGGAAACCGTTCACATGGCTGTTCGGTACAGCGACTACCTGGAGCCGCTGGAAGGCCTTCCGGCACAGCCGACCGACCTGCGTGTCCGGTTCGACGGCGGGACGGCGCGGCTCTCCTGGCGGAACAACGCCCCGGACGCGGACGGCCATGTCGTGAGGCACATGTTTAGTGGTGGGGGCGCTCTGGTCGAAGGCCGTACCGAGGCGGTGATTCCTCTTGCGACCACGGAGCCGGGCTCGTGGCATTGGTTCTACGTTCGAGCGCGGAAGGGCAACAAGTGGTCCCTGCGCAGCGACTGGGTCGAACTGGTCGTTCCCGGCGACCCGCTCGCGGCGCCATCGAACGTTTCGGTGGACGTTCACGGCTGGGAGGCCCGGGTAGAGGCCCAGTGGACGGACAACTCGCACAACGAGGAGTACTTCGACGTGGAGCTTCTCAAGGACGGCAAGCTGGTCGCGCGGAACCGGGAGCCGGCTGGCGCGGAGCGGTCCGAGTTCAGTTCAGCGGGTGTGCACGCAGAAGCTGGGGTCGAGTACGGTGTGCGGGTGCTCGCCTACTCGCGGTGGGGCGTGTCCGAGAGCAGCGAGGTCGCGACCTTTCAGTGGGCGCCGGAACCGCCCCCCCGCCTTACCGCGTCGGTCACCGGGCCGACGACGGTACGCCTTTCCTGGGCTGCCCCCCCCGAGGTGGACTACCGCGTCGAGGCCAGACTCCGGGAGTGGGACATGGGACGAGTTGAGGTACGGTCGCCCAGCGCCGGCCCAGCCTGGCTAGACATCGAGGGCTTGGCGCGCGGCGGCCGCTACGGCTTTGAGGTTCTTCAGGTTAGAAGCGACAACTCGAGTTTTCTAGGCTCGTCTAGCTATCTGACTCTCGGCGAACGCGGCGACGGTCCGAGCGCGCCTTCCAGCCTCTCCTGGGAGGTGGCGGACAATCGTGCAATCCGCTTGAACTGGCGGGACAACTCGGGTGACGAGCTCGGGTTTGAAGTCCAAGAGGCAGGCTACGACTCCTACCTGTGGTCGAGGCTGCTCACCGTCCCTCCGGACACGGAATCGGTCCTCGTTGATTCCTGGCTGGCACAAGGCAGAAAGCTCCGGGTCTTCGCCTACAACGAACACGGTTTCTCGCGAAGCAGTCCACCGGCATTCGGGCCACCAACGTTCCAAGCAATGAGGGTCTTTCCCGGCGACGCGGAAGTCCGTTTGATCTGGCTCGTGGAGCCGTTGGAGACGTTGACCGGGCTGCAAGCGCGTTGGAAGCCCACCGCGGACCTGCCGTTCGACGATGCGGACGACCGCTGGAGAGATCTCTCGGCTTCGGTCGGTGAACGGCGTCGCGTCGACGGCCTCCTGGTGAACGGCGAACACACCGTGACGGGCCTTACGAACGATACCCAGTACGAGTTTGCCTTACGCCCCTTGTCGCAAGGGGGACCGCACCGGACCGTGT
The DNA here is from genome assembly GCA_965220845.1 of Candidatus Multivorans sp. Classification (GTDB taxonomy): domain Bacteria; phylum Acidobacteriota; class Thermoanaerobaculia; order Multivoradales; family Multivoraceae; genus Multivorans. The sequence goes on along the minus strand of CBDCRA010000004.1, from coordinate 450,435 downwards.
GGGAACGGGTGACGCCGACGGCGCCCAAGGGCATCTGCCGTGCCGACGAAGAGACGATCTGCCTTCGCAACTCGCGTTACGAGGTCAAGGCTGGGTGGTGGACGACGGACGGCGCGTCCGGGCCTGGGCGGGTTGTCCCCGAGGGCACGGACGACTCCGGGCTGTTCCAGTTCTTCAACCCCTCCAACTGGGAGGTGTTGATCAAGGTGTTGAACGGCTGCTCGCACAACGGTCGGGTGTGGGTGCTGGGCGCATCGACGACCGATCTCGGGTACGAGATCACGGTGACGGACACGATCACCGAGGAGTCGCGGACATACACGAACGAGCCCGGCCGACCGGCGCCGGCGATCGTGGACACCGACGCCTTCTCGGCGCCCTGCGCCGTCGACGCGGCGGCTCGGTAGCGAACGGAGCACTCCTGGTTGGTTGGCGGGAGGGGAGACGAGCGCATGGCGAACGTGAAGACGGGCGGATGGGGTTGCGGTGCGCTTCGGCGTGGAGCGGCGGCGGGGTTGTTCCTCGCTCTCGCGTTCACGGCCGTCCCGGCGAGAGCGGGCGACAACGCGGCGTTCGTGTCCTCCTCCGGCGTGCCGCCGCGGATGGAACGCGGCGGCAAGGCGACCGTGACGGTGAGGATGTTGAACACCGGCACGACGACCTGGAGGACGTCGGTGGTCGAGGAGACCAGCGGTGGGACGAAGACGACGACCAGGACCTCGTTCTCCCTGGATTCGATCGGTGACGACTGGGGCGTCAAGGGCGTGCCGGTTACCGGCAGCGTCGCGCCTAACGCTCCGCGCAGTTTCCGTTTCACGATCACGGCGCCGAGCAAGATAGGCAGCTACACCTTCCAGTGGCGGATGGTTCGCAGCACGGTCGTCACCGAGCGACCGATCATCCCCGCCAAGCCCGGCGAGGGGTTCGGCGCGCGCACGGACGCCATGACGATCCTGGTGGAGCCGGACGAGTCGCCGAGTTTCAAGGGGACGGTCGACGACCAGGAATGGCTGACGGGGCGGGCGATTTCGCCGGTGGTGACGCTGCCGGACGCGATGGGCGGAAACGGCGCCTTGTCGTATGCTTTGAGTTGCGCTTTGCCTCCGGGCGTCAAGTTCAACGAGCCGAGGAAGCGCATCAGCGGTACGCCGAGCAGGGAATGGCCGCGGAAGACCTGCACGTGGAAGGTGACGGACGTGGACGGCGACGCGGATACGGAGACGTTCACGATCAGCGCGAAGCGGCCGGCTCTGATCCTGAAGCCGACAAAGCTGGAGGTCGAGGAGGGGAAGAGCAAGAGCTTCACCGTGAAGCTGGCGGCGCGGCCGCAGGGCAACGTGACGGTGTCGCTGTCGAGCGCCGACGCTGGAGCGGCGGACGTGGATCACACGAGCCTGACGTTCAATAGGGACAACTACGGCAGAACGCAGGAGGTGACGGTCGAGGGGAAGCAGGACAAGGACAGAGACGACGAGAGCACGAACATCAGACTTCGCGCGAGCGGCGGCGGCTACGACCGCGTGACGGCGTCGCTGCCGGTGGCGGTAACGGACGACGACACCGAACCACCCCCGCCGGAGTTGCCGCCGGTCGACGATCAGGTCTGGCCGAAGGGCAAGCCGGTCTCGAAGACTCTGCCCGCGGCGACCGGCGGCAGCGGGGGCTTGACGTACTCGCTGTCACCGGACCCGCCGTTGCCCGGCGTGACGTTCAATCCTTCGACACGGATCCTGTCGGGCACGCCGACGCAGGCGCAGGATGCGAAGACGTACACGTACACCGTGACTGACTCCAAGGACGAGGAGGCCTTCCGGGAGTTCACGATCGGCGTGGCGGCTCTGGTGGTGAACCCGACGAGCCTGGAGATCACGGAGGGCGGATCCGGCACGTTCGCCGTGAAGCTGGCGGCGAAGCCGAAGAACAGCGTCGTCGTGTCGGTGACGAGCCGGGACACCGGCGCCGTGTCGGTGGCGCGGGGCTCGACCAGCCTGACCTTCACCGAGGCCAACTACAGCCAGACGCAGATGGTGACGGTCGACGGCGAGCAGGATGTAGACGCCTCCGACGAGAGCACGATCATCGATCTGAGGGCGCGCGGCGGCGGCTACGACGGCGTCTCGGCCACGGTGGTCGTCACGGTTAACGACGATGAGGAGCCGGCCCAACCCGGCCTGGTGGTGGATCCCGCGAGCCTGACGATCAAGGAGGGTGAGACCGCCGAGTTCACGGTGAAGCTGGCGACGCAGCCGACGGCCGGGGTGACGGTGTCGGTGACGAGCGCGAACGCCGGAGTGGCGTCGGTGAACAGGGGAAGCCTGACCTTCAGCAGGACCGGCTACGGCAAAGAGCAGACGGTAACGGTCACGGGCAAACGGAATCCGCCCAGCGACACGACGCAGATCAACCTGCGCGCGAAGGGCGGCAACTACGCCGGCATCACGAAATCCGTGCCGGTGACGATCGACGGGGCGCCGTCGTTCAGCGGGAGAGCCTCGAACCAAGTTTGGGAAAGAGGCCGGCGGGTGTCGGTCACGCTGCCCGTGGCGACCGGCGGCAATGGAGAGTTGGAATACTCGCTGTCGCGGCCGTGGCCTGCCGGCGTGACGTTCAACTCCTCGACGCGGGTGCTGTCGGGCACGCCGACGACGCTGCGGACCGCGACGACTTACACGTACACGGTGACGGACTCCGACGGCAACCGGGGCGCCGGCGACAGGGACACGCAGACGTTCACGATCGAAGTGGTGGACCCGGACCCGGACCCTGACCCGAACACGTCGCCCGTCTTCAGCGGCAAGGTTCCGGCCCAGAAGTGGACGAAGGACAAGGCGGTGTCCGTGACGCTGCCGGGAGCGACCGGGGGCGAAGGCGCCCTGACCTACAAGCTGACGCCGAAGCCGCCCGACGGCGTGACGTTCGACCCGGCGTCACGGCTGCTGTCCGGCAAGCCGACAGCGACGCAGGCCGCTGTGTCCTACACCTACACTGCGACGGACTCGGACGACGACACGTCGGCCGGCGACATGGCCAGACAGTCCTTCACGATCACGGTGGCCGCTCCGGACACGGCGCCGGAGTTGACCGGGACGGTCCCGGATCAGCAGTGGGTGACGGGCCAGCGGATCACTCCGCTCACGCTGCCCGCGGCGACGGGCGGCAACGGGGAGTTGACCTACTCGCTGTCGCCCGATCCGCCGGACGGCGTGAGCTTCAACCCCTCGACGCGGCTGCTGTCCGGCACGCCGGCGGGGACGCAAGCCGCGACGGCGTACACGTACACGGTGACGGACTCGGACGAGAACACCACGGCCAGCGACGCGGACACGGACGAGTTCACGATCACGGTGCGGCGGGTCGGCCTGTTGTTGAGCGAGACGGAACTGGCGGTGGACGAGGGAGTCGGCGGCTCGGCCTTCACGGTGAAGCTGGCGTCGCAGCCGACGGCCGTGGTGACGGTGGAGGTGGCGAGTTCCGATCCCGGGGCGGTCGAGGCGACTCCCGCGAGGCTGACGTTCACGGCGGCCGACTACGGCGAGCCGCGGCCGGTGACGGTCGCGGGCGTGCCGGACCCCGGCTTCGAGGATGAGACGACGAAGGTCGGCCTGCGGGCGATCGGCGGCGGTTACGACGGCGTGGTGAAGGTGGTGACGGTGACGGTGGATGACGACGACGTCGACACGGTCCCGGAGCTGGCCGGAGAGTTCGACGCCCTGGAGTGGCTCGCGGGCCGCGCGATCGACCCGGTCGTGCTGCCCGCGGGGACCGGAGGCAACGCGCCGTTGAGGTACTCGCTGTCGCCGGACCCGCCGGACGGCGTGACGTTCGATCCCGCGACGCGGACGCTGTCGGGCACGCCGGCCGAAGCGCGGGCCGCGGCGACGTACACGTACACGGCGGCGGACTCGGACGAGAACACGTCGGAGACGGACGCCGCCGCGGGGGAATTCACGATCACGGTGAAGCAGGCGGCCCTCGTGTCGAGCAAGGCGAGCCTGGCCGTGGAGGAAGGCGGCGCCGGCGGGACGTTCACGGTCAAGCTGGCGGCGCTGCCGAAGGCCGACGTGACGGTGTCGCTCAAGAGCGGCGACGCTGGCGCGGCATCGGTGAGTCCGGCGAGCCTTACGTTCACCGCGGCCAACCACAACGTGGCGCGGACGGTGACGGTCAAGGGCGCCCAGGACGACGACTTCGACGACGAGACGACGGAGATCACGCTCAGCGCGACGGGCGGCGGCTACGACGGCGAGACGGCGACGGTGGACGTGACGGTGGATGACGACGAGACGGACACGGCCCCGGTGTTCGACGCCCAGATGGACGACATCGAGTGGGTGGCGAACCGGGCGTTCGAGCCGTTCGCACTTCCGGAGGCTTCAGGCGGCAACGGCGACCTGACCTACACGCTCTCGCCCGACCCGCCCGAGGGTGTCGTGTTCGACCCCGGGACGCGCACGCTCACCGGCACGCCGAAGTCTCCCCAGGACGCAACGGAGTACACGTACAAGGCGACGGACGCGGACGGGAACACGGACGCCGCGGACACGGCGACGCTCACCTTCACGATCGAGGTATGGCTCGATGGCCTGGACGACGCCGCCTTCGTTTCGCACGCGGGCGTGCCGGAAACGATGCTTGCCGGCGACAAGGCGACGGTGACGGTGCGGATGCGGAACACGGGCTCCACGACGTGGAGATCGGCGAGCTACAGGCTGGGTTCTCAGCGGCCGCAGGACAACGAGATCTGGGGGCTGGCCCGCGTGTCGCTGCCGGCCGACGTGGCGCCGGACGAGACGGTGGACCTGACCTTCGCGATCACGGCGCCCATGGAGGTGGGGAACCACAAGTTCCGGTGGCGGATGGTGCGCGGGGCAAGCGGCTGGTTCGGCGGCAAGACGGACCTTCTGACGATCGCGGTGGAAGACCCGTCGTTCCTGGGCCAGGAGATACCGGACCAGATGTGGGTGAAGGACGACACCGTCGTGTCGCTCACGCTGCCCGAGGCACGGGGCAACGGCGGAGCGTTGACGTACTCGCTCAAGCCCGCCTTGCCGGATGGCGTGACGTTCACGGAAACGACGCGACTCCTGGCCGGGACGCCGGAAGCCCTGCTGGAGGCCACGGAGTACAGGTACGTCGCCACGGACACGAGCGGCGGCAAGGCGAAGCTCACGTTCGAGATCGCCGTGGAGGAAGGCGTGATCGACGACGCGGCCGTCGTGTCCGTCACGGGCCTGCCGTCGAAGATGGCGGCCGGGGGCACGGCGACGGTCACGGTCACGATGACGAACACCGGCACGACGACCTGGTCGTCGCCCGCCGGCTACGGTCTGGGCTCCTGGGACCGCTCGGACAAGGACAGGTGGGGCGTTCGGCGGGCGGCCGTGCCAGGAACCGTCGCCCCGAACGAGACGGCGGGCTTCACGTTCGACGTCACCGCGCCGAAGACGCCGGGCGTTCATCCCTTCACGTGGCGCATGGTGCGGGACCCGCGCGGGTGGTTCGGGGCGGATACGACGGATGTGTCGGTGACGGTGGAGGACCCTTCGTTCGGGGACGAGACGGTGGCCGACCAGACGTGGATGCAGGGCGAGGCGCTGGACGAGCTGGTGTTGCCGGCGGCCGGCGGCACGGCTGGTCCGTTCGGCTATGCGATCTCGCCCGACCTGCCGGACGGCGTGACGTTCGCCGAATCGACCCGCACGGTTTCCGGGACGCCGGAAGCGGCGCAGGCGGCGACGCGGTACAGCTACACGGCGACGGACGCGGACGGCGGGACCGCTACGCTGTCGTTTGGCATCACCGTCGAAGCCCTGGCGACGGACGACGCGACGTTCGTCTCACAGACCGCCGTGCCGGAGAAGATGGCGGCGGGCTCGGAGGCCGTGGTCACCGTGCGGATGCGGAACACGGGCACGACGACCTGGACGAAGGCTTCGGGCTACGCATTGGGCTCGCAGCGGCCGGACGACAACGAGCGCTGGGGCCTCAAGCGGGTCTCCCCGCCGGAGGACGTGGCGCCCGATGCGACGGTGGACTTCACCTTCACCATCACGGCGCCGACGGAGGTCGGACGCCCGGGGTTCCGCTGGCGGATGGTGCGCGGCGCGGACGGCTGGTTCGGCAGGAAGACGGATCTCCGAACCATCGAGGTGGAGGACCCGTCGTTCGGGGACGCGGCGATCGGCGATCAGAGGTGGGCGAAGGACGCGGCCATCGCCACGTTGCTCCTGCATGAGGCGGACGGGACGGCCGGGCCGTTCACGTACTCGCTGACGCCCGAGTTGCCGGACGGCGTGACGTTCGACGGGTCCAAGCGGACGATCTCGGGCCGGCCGACCGCGGTGCTGGAGGAAACGGAGTACGCCTACACGGCGACGGGCACGAACGGCGGGACGGCTACGCTGACGTTCTTGGTCACGGTGAGCGAACACGCGGTGGCGGCGGCCGCGGCGCAGGGGGCGGCATCGGCGCCGCCGCCGTCTTCCGGCGTCGCGTTCGAGTTCCGGAACGGCGTCCAGGGCGGGCGTCGCGAGAGCGATGGGGCCGGAACGCCGGGCTGGCTGGCCGACTCGGGGGACGCAACGATTTCCCGGGTTCCGACCGGCCTCGCGCTGCGGTTGCGCGGCAGCGACGCCGGCGGCGACGAAGCGGACGACGCCGTGGTCACGGAGCAGTGGATCCCGGTCGAGGGCGGCACGTACAGGCTCTCGGCCTGCATGCTGCGGGAGAACGCGAGCGACGACGTGTACGTGGACTTCGACGGCGGCGCGGGCCGCGACGGGGACTTCCTGGACGTCCACATCGTGGCGACGGAGACCGGCGTCTGGGAGTGCGGAGCGGTGACGAAGTGCATTCCGGAGTCCGTCGGCGCCGTCCGGGTCAGGGCGGTCCGGGAAGGCGCGAACCTCGGCGATGCATGGTTCGACCGGATACAACTGAAGCGGCTCGCCCCGTGCGGCCGGAAGGTGAGAGACACGCCGCCGTGACGTGGACGGCGCCTTTGGGTAGCCGTGCGTTGAGTGCGCGGTTGCGGGCGGCCGGTCTCGCCCTGCCGTTGGTGGCGTTCGTCTCCGTGACGTTCCTCGGTCCGATGGTCAACCTGCTGACGAAGAGCTTCTACGATCCCGAGGTCGCCGACGCGCTGCCGGAGACGATGGCCGCGTTGCGCGACTGGGATGGCCAGGGATCTCCGTCCGACGAGGCCTTCGCGGCCACCGCCCGTGAGTTCGTCGCGGCGCGGGAGGAGCGCACCCTGGGGCGCACGGCCAACCGCGTGAACCGTGTCGTGAGCGGCATGCGCAGCACGATCATGGGTGACTCGCGGGAGATGGCCGAGGCGGCCGCCGTTGCGGAGGATGCCGGCGTCGAGATGGGCGGCGCCTTCTGGCGCGAGACGATGATCGGCATCGACGCCCGTTGGGGCGGTCCCGAGCCCTGGCGGGCGCTTCGGGCCGCCGGCCAGCGGTTGACGGCCCGCCACTACCTCAAGGCGCTCGACTTCGAGCGCGGTCCGGATGGCGGCTACCAGCGGGCGCCGGAGGTGTGGCGGATATACGTGCCGCTGTTCTGGCGGACGTTCCTGGTCAGCCTGGGCGTCACGCTGCTCTGCCTGGTCATCGGCTATCCGGTGGCCCACATGATCGCCAACTCTCCGCCCAAGCGAGCGAACGTTCTGCTGCTGCTCGTACTGCTGCCGTTCTGGACCTCGCTGCTCGTGCGGACCACGTCGTGGATCGTCCTGCTCCAGAACCAGGGCATCGTGAACGACTTCCTGGTCGCGATCGGCCTGATCGGCGACGACGGCCGGATCGCGATGATCTACAACATGACGGGCACGTTCGTCGCGATGACCCACGTGCTGCTGCCGTTCCTGGTCCTGCCGCTCTACTCGGTCATGCGGGCCATCCCGCCCGCCTACATGAACGCCGCCGTGTCGCTGGGTGCGACCCCGTTCCAGGCGCTGCGCCGGGTCTACTGGCCGCAGACGCTGCCGGGCGTCGGCGCCGGCTGTCTGCTCACCTTCATTCTGGCGATCGGCTACTACATCACCCCGGCCCTGGTCGGCGGCCAGAGCGGGCAGTTGATCTCGAACATGATCGCCTACCACGTCCAGACCTCGCTCAACTGGGGGCTGGCGGCGGCTCTGGCGGCGCTGTTGCTGGGCGGCGTGACCCTGCTCTACGTGGTGTACGACCGCCTGGTCGGCATCGACCGGATCGGACTCGGATGATGGTCGGCGGCGCGCTCAGCCCCGGCTACCGGGTCGCCCGCTGGGGCTACGTCGCGTTCTGCGTCGCCGCCTTCGTCTTCCTGATTGCGCCGATCCTCGTCCTCGTGCCGCTCAGCTTCAACGCCGAGCCGTACTTCACCTTCACGGAGGGCATGCTGCGGCTCGACCCGGAGGCCTACTCGCTCCGCTGGTACCGCAGCATCCTCGATGGCGACGAGTGGACGCGGCCGCTCGCCAACAGCCTGATCATCGGTATCTCGGCCACGGTCGTCGCCACCGTGCTCGGAGCGGCCGCGGCTCTGGGACTCGCCCATCCGTCGATGCCGGGCCGGAAGATCGTCACGGCGCTGCTCATCTCGCCGATGATCACGCCAGTGATCATCGCCGGCGTCGGCATGTTCTTCTTCTACTCGAGCCTGGGCCTGGCGCAGACTCACATCGGGATCATCCTGGCGCACGCCGTCTTCGGCGCGCCCTTCGTCGTCATCACGGTGAGCGCGACACTGGCCGGCTTCGACTGGACCGTCATGCGCGCGGCCGCGAACCTCGGCGCGAATCCGCTCGTCGCATTCCGCCGCGTGCAACTGCCGCTCATCCTGCCCGGCGTCATCTCGGGCTCCCTGTTCGCCTTCGCGGCGTCCTTCGACGAACTCGTCATCGTCCTGTTCATGGGCGGCCTGGAGCAGCGCACGCTGCCGCGCCAGATGTGGTCCGGCATCCGCGAGGAGATCAGCCCGACGATCCTGGCCGTCGCCACCTTCCTGATCGTCTTCGCGTTGCTGGCGCTGATTACGGTGGAGTGGCTGCGCCGGCGTGGCGCGGCCCGGGCCTGACTTCGGTGAGCGACGACGACCATGGCATCACGCTGGTGGCGGTCGAAGACACGGTCGCGCTGATCGCTCCTCACATCGTTGAAACGCCGGTCGTCGAGTGGTCGGGCCCCGAGATGCGGTCGATCCTGCCGGGGAACAGCCGCGTCCACGCCAAGCTGGAGCTCTTTCAGCGCTCCGGTACGTTCAAGGCGCGGGGGGCGCTGTCGAACGTCCTGCGACTGAGCGCCGAACAACTGCGGGCCGGTGTGACGGCCATGAGCGCGGGCAATCACGCGGTCGCCGTGGCGTATGCGGCGAAGGCGGCCGGGACCAGCGCGAAGGTCGTCATGCAGCGATCGGCCAATCCGGCGCGCGTCGAGTTGGCCAGGGCGCTTGGCGCCGAGATCCTGATGGCGGAGGATGGCCCCAGCGGATTCGAGATGGTGGCCGGGATCGCGGCCGCGGAAGGCCGGGCCATGATCCATCCATTCGACGGCGTGGCGACGGCCCTCGGCGCGGCGACGCTCGGTCTTGAGATGCACCGGCAGCTTGGAGACCTCGACGTGCTCGTCGTCGCCATCGGGGGCGGCGGCCTGGCTGGGGGCGTGTCGGCGATCACGAAGCAACTGAACCCCGATTGCCTCGTTGTCGGCGTGGAACCCGTGGGCGCCGACGCCATGCACAGGAGCTTCAGGTCCGGCAGACCGGAGCGCCTCGAAGGCGTGGACACGATCGCGGACAGTCTGGCGCCGCCCATGACCGAACGGCTGCCCTTCACGCTCTGCAGAAGCAACGTGGATCGGCTCGCCCTGGTCACCGACCGCGAGTTGGCTCAAGCCATGGGGCTCATCTTCAGAGAACTGAAGCTTGCCGTGGAGCCCGCCTGCGCCGCCACCACGGCTTCCCTGCCGGGTCTCGCCGAGGAACTCTCGGGTGCGCGTGTCGGGCTGATCCTCTGCGGGTCGAACATCGACCGGAATACGTACGATCGGTACTGCGAGCTCGGCGAGGGTCGATACCGTTCCTGATCGGCGTTCGGGTGTCCGTGCCGGCTGGCCGTCCGCCCGGAGGCGCTGCTCACGGCGTCAGGACGACCGGTACCGCCACAGCCCGGTCGCCGCCATGCTGTAGACGAACAGCAGCACCGACACCGCCATGCCGGGGACCAGTCCCGCCAGGGCCCCGTACTCCTCGACGATCCAGCCCAGGATGACGGCGCCGATCAGCGGGGCGCCGAGCAGGCCGATGCCGAAGACGGCCATGACGCGGCCGCGGGACAGCGGTTCGGCGACCTCCTGGACGATGGCGCGGGCCAGAGTGGTCGTGACGCCCATGTTGAGGCCCCAGGCGATGACTCCGGTGACGACCAGCCACCAGGCTGGCTCGATCCAGATCAGGAAGAGGACGACGACCCGGGAGAGCTGGAACAGGATGAACCAGCGGCCGGGTTTCCGGAACGGCATGAACCGGAGCATGATCACGTTCGAGACGACCGCGCCGGCGAAGAAGACGATCATGAGCCACGAGAGCAGTTCTGCGTCGCCGTCGTAGACCTCGCGGACGATGAAGGGAAAGGCGGTCAGGAAGCCGCCCGCGTTGAAGATGCTGGAGACGAAGTTGACCGTTATCGCGTCGAAGACCGGACGCTGGAGGTAGGAGGCGCGAAAGCCCTCACGAATCTGGCGCCAGGCGGGTTCCGTCGGGCCGTGGTTGGCGGACTCGTGGGAGCCGATCCTTCGGATCCAGAGCGCTGCCGCGACCAGGCACAGGCACTGGACCAGCAGGACCTGCCGCAGACCGATGCGGTCGAGTTGGCCGGCGGCGCCGATCCCGATCATCGTGGTGAACATCGTGATGGCGGTGGAGGCGGTCACTCCCCGCTGCAGATCCCGGCCCGCGATGCGGCTCAGCACGGACTGCTGGGCCGGTCCGGAGAAGGACAGGGCGGCGCTGATTCCGAGGCCCCACGCGGTCACGGTCCAGACGCTGAGTTCTCCGAGTTCGAGGACCAGAATCAGCCCGAGGGGCACGAGGGCCGCCGCGCCGAACACCCGCGTCAGCGTTGCCCGGGGGTTCGTGCGGTCGGCGCTGGCGCCGCCCCAGAGCATGATGATCACGCCGGGCAGGCCGACGGCCGCCTGCAGCGGGCCGACCTGGCTGGCCGGGAGCGAGAGCGCGCTCATCAGCAGCCAGGGCAGGAGGAGCTGGTACATGCCCAGGCCTGAGCTCGAGCAGGCCAGTGTCCCCATGTACGCTTGCAGGCCCGGTCGGTTCCAGAGACGGCTGGGCGGAGTTGGGGGACGAGCGATGACGACTATCTCGGTTGGCGGCGGTCGGACGGGATGGCGAAGGCTACACGCGGCCTTTCGGCGGCGCGCGGCCCGAGGCGTGTGGTTCGGTGTCGCCGCGACGGCCGCGGTGGGCGGTGCGAGCTATGCGATTTCGGCCCAGGAGCGCGTCGACTTCGCGGCGCTCCGCCGGCAGATGGTGCGCGACACGATCGCCGAGCCCCGCGACGGCCGTCCGCCGGTGCTCGACGTACGCGTGATCGACGCGATGGAGAAGGTGGAGCGCCACCTGTTCGTCCCCGAGGAGATCCGCGAGTGGGCATACCGCGATTCGCCGCTCGGGATCGGCTGGCGGCAGACGATCTCCCAGCCCTACATCGTCGCGTTGATGACCGAACTCGCGGAGCCCGACCCGGAGGACAGGGTGCTCGAGATCGGCACCGGTTCCGGCTACCAGGCCGCCGTCCTGGCCGAGATCGTCGACTACGTCTACACGATCGAGATCGTCGAACCCCTGGGGCTGCGGGCGGCGGCGGCGCTGGACCTGGCCGGCTACGGGAACGTGACGACGCGGATCGGCGACGGATACGCGGGCTGGCAGGAGGAGGCGCCGTTCGACGCGATCGTCGTCACCGCGGCGCCGGACCACGTCCCGCAGCCGCTGATCGACCAGTTGGCGACCGGCGGCCGGCTGGTGCTGCCGGTGGGCCCGGTGGCCGGCCGCCAGGAACTCCAGGTGCTGGAGAAGCAGGCGGACGGGTCAGTGGAGCGGACCCGCGTGATCCCGGTGCGCTTCGTGCCGCTGACGCGGAACCGCTAGCGGCAGCTACAGCGGCACTTCCTCGCCCTCGCCTTCGATGACGAGGCCGAGGGTCACGTTGCCGAGGGGCACGGCCAGCGTGGGCTGGTCGAGGTCGTTCCAGAACATGGTGGCGCTCTCGGCGCCGTCGTAGTTCTGGAACAGGGCCATCGTCATCGGGTGCGTGGCGCCCTCGATGATCGTGATGCTGGCCTCGACGAGGGGCTCCTGCTCCGGGAAGCCGTAGGGATCGAAGGTGTCGAGCGTCACCGGGATCAGGATGACGAAGTCGCGGAACCAGGTCTGGCCGGTGTGGTCGCCGTCGGCCGGCTGCACGGCGTAGCGGAGGGTGTAGATGCCGGCCGGCACGATCTGCTTCTTGTAGGTGCTCCAGTCATCCGTCGTGCGCATCAGCCCTACCAGGCCGCCGGGAGGCAGCGTCGGGTACTCGACGCCGAGTTCGGCGGAGGGGTCCTGCATCGGCAGCGCGGGCGGGAACCAGAACTCGATCGGCTGGCCCTCGTCCCGGACCACCTTGTAGCCGGCCGGATCGAGCAGCGGCCCCAGCCAGTCCGGCAGATCCGGCGGCAGCGCTTCCGTGCGCTCGAGCGACGGGTCGGCGGCAAGCGACGCGGCGAGCACCAGCCCCGCGAGCAGTAGCCCAACAAGCGGGAGACCGGCGCTCCTCACTCGAAGTTAATGAGGTAGTGCCGGAAGTTCTCGGGTCCGACCTCGTCCAGCATCTGCAGGAACAGCACCAGCGGCTCGATGTCCGCGTCCGTGATGTTGATCTCGCCGAACAGCGGGTCGACGCCTTCCTGTTCGCTGTCGGCGGCTTCGGCCAGCGCCATGTGGGCCCGGATCGCGTCTTCGAGCGTGGCGGCGCTGCCATCGTGGAGGTACGGGTCCGTGCGGGCGAGGTTCCGCAGCGGCGGCGTCTTGAAGTCGCCCGCGCCGGTGCCGTGGAGCGCGTAGTCGCTGAAGGTCGGGGGCACGTGGCAGCGGACGCAGTTGCCGACCGATTCCACGTCGAAGGCCCGGAAGAAGGTCTTGAAGCCCTCGTAGGCTTCCTGGGTGAACCCCTCCGGTCGCCGGATCAGGTTGCGACCCTCCTGGTTGAAGATCCGGCTCTCGATGCTCGCCGCGTAGTTCAGCATGTCCTCGCCGTCGTTCGGCTGCTTGCGGAACCGGTTCTGCTCGGCGAAGGCGTCCCAGCGCGCGGTCATCGTGTAGCTCAGCGTACGGGTGTAGTCGGCCAGGGCGCGGGCGGCGGCGGCGGCCACCTCGGGCCGCGGCAGGGACTCGAGGTCCAGGCCGTAGACCTCCTGGAACTGGTCGAGATAGGGCACGCCCGAGATCGCGTTGTGGCCCTCGTTGAGCAGCACGTAGGCCGCGTTGTCCATCCCTTCGGGACGGTCCTCGTCGTTCCAGCCGTACTGCTTGCCGACCAGCTTGTCGAGGATCATGTCCTCCATCGAGTCGTAGGCGCCGTCCCAGCCGAACACCTCGGCGCGGGCGGCGTCGGCCAGGGTCTGCGCGTTCCGCTCGGTCGTCTCGCGGTTCGCGGTCAGGCTGGTCGGCGTGTGGTCGGCGTAGTAGCGCTCCGGCTTGCCGGGCACCGACTCGCCGATGGCGTGGCACACGGAACAGGCGATCGCGAAGCCCGTCCCCTGGTTGTTGAACAGCAGTTCGGCGAACAGGTCGTTGCCGAGCTGTTGCAGGGCTGGGGACGGTTCTTCCTGGGCGGCGGCCGGGGCGCCGAACAGGATAGCGGTTGCCATGGCGAGCGTCGCCGGACCGATCACGCTTCTTCGCTTCATCGTCATCCTCCGTGATGTGGAGAATAAACGATCCCGTTAGTGGCACACTAAGCCGCCATGGCGACGTCGCGAACGGTTCCCTGGTCGGACCTCGACACGATCTTCTTCGACGCCGGCAACACCTTTCTGTCGATGGACTTCGACCGGGTCGCCGCCGTCGCGGCCAGTCTGGGCGTCGAGTGCTCGGGACGGCAGTTGGAGCGCGCGGAGGCGGCGGCGCGGCCGGTGCTCTCCGCGGCGCTGGCCGAGAGGCGGACGACCGAAGGCAGCGGCGCCTTTCGCTTCTACCTGGGAGCGACTCTCGAGCGGCTGCCCGCATCCAGCCGGGACGGCGTCGCCCTGGGCGACGTGGTCGCCGGGCTCGCCGAACGGCTGTTCCTGCCGGGCCGCAACGACCGGCTCTGGAACCGCAGGCTGCCGGGGCGAAGGGAAGCGCTCGAACGGATCCGCGCGCTCGGCTATCGCATGGTGGTGGTCAGCAACTCGGACGGCAGCATGGCGCGAACCGTCACCCGGATCGGCATGGACCATCTCTTCGACGGTCTGGTCGACTCGACGGTCGTGGGCTTCGAGAAGCCGGATCCGCGGATCTTCGAGGTCGCGCTCGATCTGGCCGGCGCGCGTCCGGAACGGACGGTGCACGTCGGCGATCTGTACGCCGCCGACGTCGTGGGCGCCTGGGCCGCCGGGGTTCACGCCGTCCTGCTCGACCCCTTCGGCGACTGGCCGGAGGTCGACTGCCCGAAGGTGGCCGATCTGGACGAGCTGGCCGCCCTGCTGCCGGGGCCGCCGGGGCGCGCGTGAAGCCGACGGAGGTTCGCCGGCACCGCCATCGGTTCTACGAGGCGGCCGTCCAGAACGTCGAAGTGGACATCGACTTCGTCGAGCGGGTCTATCGCCGCCTCAATGGACGGCTGCCCGCCACCCTGCGGGAGGACTTCTGCGGCACCGCCTCGCTGGCGAGCGCGTTCGCCGCGCGCAGGCCGGACAACCGCGCCTGGGGCGTCGACCTTCACCGGCCGACGCTGGACTGGGGGCGGCGCAACCGGGTGGAGGCCAGATGCGTCGAGGACCGGGTCGAGCTGGAGTGCCGCGACGTGCGCCTGGCCGGCAGCCCGGCGATAGACGTGCAGGTCGCCTTCAACTTCTCCTTCTTCCTGTTCCCGGGCCGCGGCGAGATGCTGGACTACTTCCGGGCCGCGAAGCGCTCGCTCGAGCCGGGAGGCCTGTTCGTGCTGGACGCCTTCGGCGGCACGGATTCGTTTCAGGCCACCACCGAGGACACGGAGATCGAGGCCTCGGTAGGCGTCGACGGAGTCGCCTTGCCGGCTTTCACCTACAGTTGGGACCAGCTCGCCTTCAACGCCGTCGACCACTGGATGCGCTGTGCGATGCACTTCACGCCGGCGGGCGGCGAGACGGTGCGCAACGTGTTCCGCTACGCGTGGCGGATGTGGACCCTGCCCGAGATCCGGGAGCTGCTGACCGAGGCCGGCTTCGACGATGTCGAGGTGTACGGCGAGGGCTGGGATGCCGGCACCGGGGAAGGGAACGGCATCTTCCGGCGCCGGACGCGGCTGCCGAACGAGGGCAGTTGGGTCGTCTACCTGGTGGCGCGCTACTGATCGCCGCGGGGTCCGGCCAGACGTAGCCAGTCCTCGTCGCGGACGTCCTTCGCCAGGGTCAGGCCGCCGTCGGAGCCGACGAAGACCGGGTCCTTGACCACGCGCACGCGTCCGCCGCCCAGTTCGCCGAGGGAACTTTGCAGCGCCGCGCCAAGGCCCCGGATCAGCCCGGAACCGCCGGTCAGGATCACGTTGTTGCGCACCCGGCTCTGGTACTCCGGTTCGACCCGTGCGATCAGGTCGAGCATCGTCTCGCGCAGGGGCTCCAGGAGACTCTCGCAGGCAGTGCGCATCGGCTCGGTGATGTCGATCCGGGTCGGTCTGCCGTTTACCGGCGCGTCGACCACGACCGGACCGCCTCCGCCCACGAAGGAGTACTTCTCTTTCCACGCACGCGCCATGTGGATCGACACCGAAGCGTCGGGGAAGCGTTCCTCGATGCGCGCGTGGAGGTGGTGGTCGACGGCGTCGCCCGCGACGTTCAGGGTGCGCTGGTCCCCCTCGGTCGGAAAGCGGCCCATGAGGATGCACAGGTCCGTCGTGCCCGCGCCGACGTCGACGACCATCGTGTGGACCAGGGCGTCCAGGCCATAGGCGACGGCGAACGGCTCGGAGACGATCATCGTGCTGGCGACCTGGCCGTCGAGGATGCGCCGCAGGTTCTGGCGGTTCACCCGGAGCGTTTCGGCCGGCACGCCGACCACGGCGTGGATCGCCGGCTTCGGATTCCGCCCCTCGGGGATGGCCAGGTCGAGCAGCCGGCGGACGATCTCGCGCACGGCCTGCTCGTCGCGGGCGGACCCTTCCTTGATCAGGCCCCGCTCGAGCGGCCGGCGCAGCTCCAGCATCGGTCGTTTCTCCAGGGCCTCGATGCCCACGAGCACCTCGCGCCGGAGGACCTTTCGGGCGACCATGTCCCGCGGCCAGCCGACGTAGCTTCGCACCATGTGGCGCTCGCCGTTCGCGGCGGAGATCGAACTGCGCGACGTTCCCAGGTCGATGCCCACCTTGAGCACCGGCGGCTCGCGAGTGGCGGCGGTCTGCGTGGTCATCCTCAGGCCTCAGGCGCCCGAGAGCTTAGCTTTGGGCAGCAGAGACTCGGCAAAGCTCTGGATGCCCGCGTCCAGGGCTTCGGCGATCGACTGAAGGTAGCTCTCGTTCCGCAACCGCTTGACCTCGTCGGCATCGGAGAGGCAGGAGACCTCGGCCAGGACCGCCGGCATCTCCGCGTCGATCAGGACGACGAAAGGCGCGGACTTGACGCCGCGATTCCGGAGGTCGGGGTTCTCGGCCCGCAGGTGTCCGAAGAGCGAGCGCTGAATCGCGGTCGCCAGCGCCCGGCTGTCGTCCTGCCGGGCCTGGGCGTACACGCCGTCGAGGAGCCGGCGGAGGTCGCCGAGGGAGTAGCCCTGGGCCTCCGAGTTCTCGCGCTCGGCAAGCGCGGCGAGTTCGGGATCGTCGGTGGGGCCGAGGTAGAAGGTCTCGACGCCGCAGGTTCTGTTCGCCGGCAACCAGTTCACGTGAATCGAAACGAAGACGTCGGCGCCCGCGCGGTTGGCGATCAGGGTGCGCTGGTCGAGCGCGACGTTCATGTCGGCCTCCCGGGTCATCGCGACGCGATAGCGGTCGTCCAGCAGGTTGCGCAGCCGGTAGGCGATGTCGAGGGCGAGCGCCTTCTCGGTCAGACCGGCGGCAGCCGTGCCGGGTGAGGAGCCGCCGTGGCCGGGGTCGAGCACGATTCGCTCCACGGGCAGCGGGAAGACGCCTGGGTCGACGGCCTCCGGGGGACCGGTGAAGCGGACCTCGGGTGCCCGGAGACCGCCATCCACTTTCACTTCGGGCGGAGGGCCCGGTTCCGGGCGGTTCAGCTCCAGGTAGCCGAGGGCGGCAATAGCCGCAACGGGAAGCAGGAGAAGGAGGCTCCACGGCGAGACCCGGCGCTGCCGGGAGGGCCGGCCGGCGTCCCGGGCATCGCGCGGCTCGGCCGGCCGGCGATCGAGTGCCTCGTTGTCGCGGACCGCGGCCTCGACCAGACCGCGCTTGAAGTCCGGGCCGGACATGGATCGACGCTACATGATCGGTCGCCACGGGCTGCCAGGCAGGCGCCTCAAGTAGTCTCGCGAGTTGGTGTTTGCGATGAGCGTCCGCCGATTCTCCAGGGCCGGGTCTGGCCGGGGCCGCGCCTGGCGAGTTCTGGTTCTCGCGGCCGGCATTCTCGTGCTGCTGGGTTGTAGCGGGGTTCGGAAGCCGGAACTCGAGGCGCCGGCGCCGGCCGACTACGGCGGCGGTGCGCGTACTCCGGATCCAGGGACCGAGACGATGGCCGAGACGGGACACCTCGATGAGGAGTGGTGGACGGCGTTCGGCGATCCCCTGCTGTCCCGCCTGGTTGTCGAAGGGCTCGAGCACAACTCCAGCCTCCGCGCCGCCGCCCTGAACGTCGATGTCGCGCTCGCCCAGGCTCGGCTGGACGGCGCGGCGCGCAACCCCGAGCTGGAGGCGGCGCTCGACCCCGGCCGGCGCAAGCAGAACACTGCGCAGAGCGGCCTCACCGAGGCGATCCCGATTCCCATTCCCGGCTTCGAGCCAGGCGGCGTGCGGAGTTTCGCCTTCACTTCCTACGGTCTGGCGCTCAACGTCCGCTGGGAGGTCGACCTGTGGGACCGGCTCGGCGCGCTGACCGCCGCCTCTCTGGCCGAGGCGGCCGCGACCGGAGCGGACTTCGACGGCGCCCGGCTTTCGATCGCCGGCCAGCTCGCGAAGGTGTACTTCGGCGTCGTCGAGGCCGTGCAGCAGGTGGAGCTCGCCGAGCGGACTCTCGCCAGCCGGGAGCGGACGCGCGACCGGGTCGAGGCGCGCTACCGCCGGGGCGTCGCCGTGGCCCTCGAGGTGCGGCAGGCGCGAACCCAGGTCGCGACCGTGGAGGCCCAGTTGTCGGCCCAGCGTCAGACGCTCGACGGTTTGCGCCGGCAGATGGAGGTCTTGCTGGGCCGCTATCCCTCCGGTGAGATCGAGGCGGCCGCGGGGTTGCCGGAGCTTCCACCCCTGCCGGAAACCGGGGTGCCGGCCGCCCTGCTGGCGCGGCGCCCGGATCTGAGGGCGGCGGAGTACCGGGCGGTCGCGGCCTCGGAGCGGCTCCGCGCCGCCCACAGGGCGCTCTATCCGAGCTTCACGCTGAACGGATCGGCGGGCACGTCGAGCGGCGAACTCCGGGACCTGCTGGACGGAGACTTCTCGGTCTGGAGTCTCGCCGCCGGCCTTCTCCAGCCCCTGCTGTCCGGGGGCCGTCTCCGCGCCGGCCGCGACCTGGTGGA
Organism: Candidatus Multivorans sp.; assembly: GCA_965220845.1. GTDB lineage: Bacteria > Acidobacteriota > Thermoanaerobaculia > Multivoradales > Multivoraceae > Multivorans. Next base: position 431,547 of record CBDCRA010000004.1, on the reverse strand, counting down.
GGCGGGACTGGACGCCGCGGAAGCCCAGTGGTTGCAGACGGCGCTCCAGGCCTTCGCGGAAGTGGAGTCGGGCCTCGCGGCCGAACGGATGCTCGACGAACGAACGGCGGCGCTCGAGCGCGCCGCCACGGAGAGCCGGGAGGCTGAACGCCTGGCGGAAGGCCGCTACCGGGAAGGACTCGTCGGCTATCTGCAGGTGCTCGACAGCCAGCGGACGTCGTTTCAGTCGGAGAGCCAGTTGCTGGCGGCCCGACGCCAGCAACTTGAGTCGCGTGCGGACCTGATCCTGGCGCTGGGCGGCGGCGTCTACGCGGAACCGGCCGGGTCGGCTGCGGGCGGCGGAGGCTGATCGATGTCGGTGGACACTTCGGTGCTGAAGTGGTCCCTCCCGGTCGCCATCCTCGCGGTGGCCGTCCTGGTGGTCGTCGCCCTCGTTTCTTCGCGGCCGCAACTGGAGACGGCGCCGAGAGAGGTCGTGCCGCCGCCGGTTCGCGTGCTGACCGTGACGCCGACCGAGGTCGACCTGGGTGTCCGCTCACAGGGGTCGGTCATTCCGGTAACCGAGGCCGACCTGGTCTCGGAGGTCGCGGGCACGATCGTCTGGACGGCGGAGAGTTTCGAGGTCGGCGGCTTCTTCGATGCCGGCGAGGTCCTGCTGCGGCTCGACCGCCGCGACTACGAGCTGGCGCTGGCGAGCGCCCGGGCCGCGCTCGCGCAGGCGGGAGTGGGGCTGGCTCGGGAGCAGGCCGAGGCCGATGTCGCCCGCGAAGAGTGGGAGGAACTGGGAGAGGACGGTGAGCCGGGCCCCCTGGTGCTCCGCCGGCCCCAGTTGGCCGAGGCGAGGGCTCAGGTGGAGGCGGCGCTCGCCAACATGAGGCGCGCCGAACTGGACCTCCAGCGGACCGCGATCCGGGCGCCCTTTGCCGGCAGGCTGCGCGCCAAGAGGGTCGACCGCGGCGAGTTCGTGAACCGCGGCGTGCCCCTGGCCACGATCTACGCGGTCGACGCCGCCGAGGTCGTCCTGCCGGTGCCCGATTCGGAGCTTGCCTTCCTCGATCTGCCGCTCGACGGCGAGCTGGGTGACTCCGGGCCCCGGGTACTGCTGCGGGCCCGGTTCGCCGGCGGCCGCCACGAGTGGGAGGGCCGGATCGTCCGCGTCGGCGGCGAGATCGACCCGGCGACCCGGATGGTGAACCTGATCGCGCGGGTGGAGGACCCGTACAGGTCGTCCGGGGACCGGCCGCCGCTCTCGGTGGGCCTGTTCGTGGACGCGGAGGTGGTCGGTCGATCGGTGGAATCCGTGTTCCAGGCGCCGCGCGGGGCGCTGGTGGGAGCCGACCGGGTGTGGCTGGTGGAGGACGGCAGGCTGGTCCTGCGTCGCGTCGGGATCCTGCGCGCGGACCCGGAGGTCGTCATCGTCTCGGAGGGTCTGTCGGCGGGAGACCGGATCAGCCTCACGGTTCTCGAGAGCGCGGTGGACGGGATGCGCGTGACGCCGCAGCCGGAACCGGCGCCCGCGGCGACCGGCGGGAACGCGCCATGAGCGGGGTGATTGGCTGGTTCGCCCGCAACGGCGTGGCGGCGAACCTCCTCATGGTGTTCATCGTGGTATGGGGACTGCTTGCCCTGAACGGGATGCCGATCGAGGTCTTTCCGAGCATCGAGATTCAGACGATCACCGTGAACGTGCCCTACCTCGGCGCCGCGCCCGAGGAGGTCGAGCAGGGCGTGTGCCTTCGGATCGAGGAAGCGGTGCAGGACCTCGAGGGCGTGACCACGATACGTTCCACAGCGGCCGAGGGCGCCGGCGTCGTCGTCATCGAACTGGACGCGGACGCGGAACCGCGGGCCGTGCTGGACCAGGTCAAGTCGCGCGTCGATGCGATCGCGACCTTTCCGGAAGAGACCGAGGAGCCGATCATCCAGGCGGCGCTGATCCGGCGCAGGGCGATCACGGTGGCCGTGTACGGCGACATCGGGGAACGGGCGCTCAAGGCGTTCGCGGAGGAGATCCGCGACGGGCTGTCGGCGCTTCCCGACGTTTCGCAGGTGGAGCTTGACGCGGTTCGCCCCGACGAGATTTCGATCGAAGTGTCCGAGGCCACGCTTCGTCAGTACGGTCTGACGTTCGACGAGGTCGTTCAGGCGGTGCGGCGATCGTCGATCGACCTGCCGGGCGGAGCGGTTCGCGCGCGTGGCGGCGAGATCCTGCTGCGAACGATGGGTCAGGCGTACCGAGGCTCGGAGTACGGCGCTGTCGTGCTGCGGGCGCGACCCGACGGCAGCCGCCTGCTTCTCCGGGACGTGGCGCAGGTGACCGACGGCTTCGCCGAGACGGAGGTGACTTCGCGGTTCGACGGCCAGCCGGTCGCGCTGGTGCAGGTCTACCGGGTGGGCGACCAGAGCGCGCTGCGGCTTGCGCGTCAGGTCAAGGAGTTCGTTGCGGAACGCGAACCGTCGCTGCCCCCGGGCCTTCAGGTGACGACCTGGCTGGACGACACGGTGCCGCTCGAGGACCGGATGCGGGTTCTGCTGGAGAGCGGCCGCCTGGGGCTGTTCCTCGTGTTCCTGGTGCTCGCGCTGTTTCTGAAGTTCCGGCTGGCGCTCTGGGTGTCCGTTGGCATCGCCGTGTCCTTCATCGGTTCGCTCGGCGTGCTGAGGATGCTCGACGTCTCGATCAACGTGATGTCCCTGTTCGCGTTCCTGCTCGTGCTCGGGATCGTGGTTGACGACGCGATCGTCGTCGGCGAGAACATCTATCGTCATTTCGAGATGGGCAAGTCCGGCCTGCGTGCCGCGGTCGATGGCGCACGCCAGGTGGCGACACCGGTCACCTTCTCGATTCTCACGACTGTGGCCGCTTTCTCGCCGTTGATCAACTCGGTCGAGGGGCCGTCCGGGGCGGTGGCGAGGATCATTCCGATCGTCGTCGTCGGCTGTCTCGGGTTCTCCCTGATCGAGTCGATGCTGGTGCTGCCGAACCACCTGTCGCACCTGTCGCACCGGCGCGAAGACCGCGAGCGGCGCGGGGTCTCCCTGGGCTGGTACCGGTTCCAGGGCTTCTTCGCCGATGGGATGCAGTGGGTAATCGACCGCGGCTACCGGCCGCTGATCGAGCGGGCGATCGAGTGGCGATACTCGACGCTGGCCATCGCCCTGGCCGTCCTTGCGATTACCGCGGCCTACATCGTCTCGGGACGCATCGGGTTCGAGTTCTTCGAGGACGTCGACGGCGACAATGCGGTCGTCCTCCTGACCATGCCCCAAGGGACCTCGGCGGATGTAACCCTTGGCGCTCTGCGTCGCATCGAGGAGGCGGCCTTCGAGGTCGAGGCGGATCTCGAGGCCGAAGGCCACGGAGGGGTTTTCCGCCACGTGATGGCGACGGTCGGCGCCCAGCCCTACGCGGCGCTTCAGCGGGCGAGCGGGCCGGCGGCGGGTTACGAGGTGGCGGTGGCGGCGCCGCACGAGGGCGAGGTCAACATCGAACTGGTCCCCGGCCTGGAGCGGCCGATTCCCACGGCGGAGGTGGTCCGGCGGTGGCGGGAGAAGGTGGGGCGGGTGCCAGACGCGGTCCGGGTCGACTTCACGTCCAGCCTGGTCAGCTTCGGGGCGCCCGTGGATGTTCAGCTCACGGGCGCCAGTCTGGGCGACCTGCGGGCGGCGGCCGAGGAGATCAGGGAGCGGCTCGCGGACTATCCGGGCGTGTTCGACATCTCGGACTCCTTCCGCGCCGGCAAGCGGGAGATCCGGCTGGAACTCGATCCGCGCGCCGACGCGCTGGGCCTGAGTCTGGAGGATCTGGGGCGCCAGGTGCGGCAGGGCTTCTACGGCGCCGAGGCGCAGCGGATCCAGCGGGGCCGCGACGACGTGCGGGTCATGGTGCGTTACCCGGCCGACGAGCGCGAGACGCTGGCGTCGCTCGAGGACATGCGGATCCGGACGCCGGCGGGAGCGGAGGTGCCGTTCTCCTTCGCGGGCCGCGCCGAGTTCGGCCGGGGCTTTGCAACGATCGAGCGAATCGACCGGCGGCGTGCCATCAATGTCGTCGCGGATGTCGACGCGGCGGTCATTACGCCGAACGAAGTCGTTTCCGATCTGGAAGCGAATGTGCTGCCTGAGATTCTGGAGCGTTATCCGGGACTGACCTACTCGCTCGCGGGCGAACAGGAAGAGCAGGTGCGGGCGTTCGAGGGTCTCTTCCGCGCTCTTGCGTTGGCGCTGATCGGCATCTACGCCCTGCTGGCGATTCCGTTCCGCTCCTACCTGCAGCCGCTCATCGTGATGAGCGCGATTCCCTTCGGCCTGATCGGCGCCGTGGTCGGCCACCGCCTCGCGGGTTTCAACCTGACGATGCTCTCGCTGCTCGGACTGATCGCGCTGACCGGAGTCGTCGTCAACGACTCCCTGGTCATGGTCGACTTCATCAACCGGCGGCTCCGGATCGGAATGCCGGTCCACCAGGCGATCCACGATGCCGGCGCCGCCCGTTTCCGGCCGATCGTCCTGACCTCGCTGACGACGTTCGTGGGCCTGCTGCCCCTGCTGCTCGAACGCAGTTTCCAGGCCCAGTTCCTGATCCCGATGGCGGTGTCGCTCGCTTTCGGGGTTCTGTTCGCGACCGCCATCACGCTGCTGCTCGTGCCGGCGCTCTACGCCATCCTCAACGACTTCCGTTCCCAACTCGCCATCCACGGCGCGAAGCCCCCCGCGGCCCCGCCCGGCGATGCCGAGCCTGTCCTTGAAGGAGCCTGACATGTCCCTCGTCCGCGCGACAGAAACCGGGAGCGCCGGCGCCGCCGCCGGCATCCGGCGCAGAGCGCCGGGCTTCGGACGTCTGGCCGGGCTTGTCGCCGTGGCTGCTTTCGGTCTGGCGTGTGCCGTCGAGCCCGTGAGCTACGACCTCGTCCTCGCGGGCGGCCGCGTGATGGACCCGGAGACGGGTCTCGACGCCGTCATGGACGTCGGCATCTCCGGCGGCTCGGTGCGGGCGATTTCGGCGGAGGGTCTCGAGGGGACGGAAGTCGTCGCCGTCGCGGGACTCGTCGTGGCCCCCGGGTTCATCGACCTCCATGCTCACGGCCAGGATCCGTTCAGCCGGGACCTGCAGGTGCGCGACGGCGTGACCGCCGCGTTCGAACTCGAGGGCGGGGCCTTCCCGGTCGACGAGTGGTACGAGGAGCGCGAGGGCTCGTGGCGCATCCACTTCGGCGCCACGGTCGCCTACGGTGCGGCGCGGGTGCTGGCGTTCGGCGAGGACGAGCGCGCGGCGACCTACGAGGCTGCGACGGCGGAGCAGATCGAGGCGATGCAGGAGACCCTCAGGGAGGGTCTCGGCGACGGCGCCCTGGGCGTCGGGTTGCCGCTTCAGTACCAGCCGGGCGCCTCGAGGGCCGAGATCTTCCGCATGTTCCAGACCGCGGCGGAGGCGGGCGTGACCGTGTTCTCGCACATCCGCTACGCGGGCGTGGTGGAGCCGGAGAGTTCGATCGCCGCCGTCCAGGAGATGATCGCGGACGCGGCCGGCTCCGGCGGTTCGGTCCACGTCGTCCACATCGGTTCGAGCGGGCTGGCGCAGATGCCGACCGTCATCGAGATGATCGACAGGGCGGCCGCCGGGGGCGTCGACGTGACGACCGAGATCTACCCTTACACCGCGGCCTCGACCGACATCCGGGCCGCGATCTTCGATCCCGGCTGGCGGGAACGGCTCGCGGCGGACTACGGCGACATCGAGTGGGTCGCCACCGGCGAACGCCTGGACGAGGCCGGCTTCAACGAGCGAAGGGCCCTGCCCGCGTCCGAGGAGGCGCGGATCATCGCGCACATCATTCCGGAGCAGGAACTCGGCGACGCGATCGCTCATCCGGCCGTGATGATCGCCAGCGACGGCGTCGGCTACATCGACGGCCGGGCCCATCCTCGCGGCGCCGGCACGTTCGCCCGCGTGCTCGGCCGCTACTCGCGCGACGAAGGCCGGCTCAGTCTGATGGAGGCGCTCCGCAAGATGACCCTGGCGCCGGCCCGCCGCCTCGAGGACGTGGCGCCGGCGATGCGCAGGAAGGGCCGCCTGAGCGTCGGCGCCGACGCCGACATCACGGTGTTCGACCCGGAGGCCGTCATCGACCGGGCCACTTTCGCCGAACCCGCCATTCCCTCGGCGGGTATTCCGCACGTGCTCGTCGACGGCGTGTTCGTGGTCCGCGATGGCGAACTGGTCGAGAACGCGTTGCCGGGTCGGGGGATCCGGTCAGGCGTCGTCGACGCGGACTGAGGTCACTGCCCGAAGCGTGGCGCCCGCTTTTCCATGAACGCGCGCACGGCCTCCTTGTGGTCCGCCGTCCGCACCGAGCGGACCATCCCCTCCGCTTCGGCGGAGAGCGATTCCCGCAAATCGCCCAGCACCGCCCGGTTCACGTTCCGCTTCATGTAGCGGAGCGCGCCCCTGGGTCCGTTGGCCAGCTCCAGCGCCAGATCGCGCGCCGTGGACGCCAGATCCTCGAACGGCACGATCCGGTTGACGATCCCCAGTCGCAGGCACTCCTCGGCCGGAATCCGTCGGGCGGTCATCAGCAGTTCCTTCGCCACCGCCGGCCCGACCAGCCGGGTCAGGAACCAGCTCGAACCGTAGTCGCCGGACAGGCCGATGTTGCGGAACGCGGTCGTGACGAAGGCGTCGTCGGCCATGATCCGGAGATCGGCGGCGAGCGCGATGGAGAGTCCGGCGCCGGCCGCCGGCCCGGGCAGGGCGGCGACGATGGGCTTGTCCAGCTCCGCCATTCGGAGGGTCAGCGACTCCTGCTTCTCGATGAGGGCGGCCACGGCTTCGTCGACGGGCGGCGGCGCCTTGGGCGCTTCCCTGTTCCTCCCGCGGTTCGACTCCATGCCCGAGACGTCGCCGCCGGCGCAGAAAGCCCTGCCGGCGCCGGTCAGCAGGATGGCGCCGCAGCGTTCGTCCGCCTCGAGCGTGAGCAGGATGCTCCGCAGCGCCGGCGTCAGGATGTCACCCAGGGCGTTCCGCTTGTCCGGCTTGTTCAGCGTCACCGTGGCGACGCCGTCCTCGAGGACGCACAGCAGTTCGTTTGTGCCGGTGTGGATCGTGCTCATGACTGCGTCTCCTGGAACGGCCGCTGGTCGGGGTTAGCGGCCCACGATACCGGCGCCAGCGCCGACGCGGCAGGTGTGGATCTTCGGCCGCCTGCCGAAGCGATGCTCGAACGCTGACGCGGTCTGCTGGCGCACGTGGTCGGCGGTCGATTCGCTCGTGATCGCGGTGACGCAGCCGCCGAAGCCGGCGCCGGTCAGGCGGGCGCCGTAGCAGCCTTCGGCGCCGGCGGCGGCTTCCTGGAGCACGTCGAGTTCCTCGATGCTGACTTCGTAGTCGTTGCGGGAACTGCGGTGGGACTGGGCCATCAGCTCGCCGAGTGCGTGCAGGTCGCCTCGCCGCAGCGCTTCGGCGCCGTCGAGGACCCGGCGGCACTCGGTGACGACGTGCCGGGCGCGGCCGTCGAGCGGTGGTTTCAGCACGTGTTGCAGCCGGTTCAGGTCGGCCGGTTCCAGGTCGCGGAGCGTGGAGAGTTCCGGCAAGTGGGGCCGCAGCAGGTCCGCGGCGCGGAAGCACTCGCTCTTTCGGTCGTTGAAGCCGGTGCCTGAAGCGAGGGCGCGCCGGACTCCCGTATCCGCGACCAGAAAGACGAGATCGTCGGGTGTCGGGATCAGCTCGTGCTCGAGCGACCGGCAGTCGAGCAGCAGGGCGTGTCCTTCGCGGCCGTGGACCGAGGCGAACTGGTCCATGATCCCGGACTGCACGCCGACGTACTCGTTCTCGACCGTCCGGCCGACCTGTGCGCGGTCGATGCCGGAGAGCCGGAAGCCGGCGAGCTGCTCCCAGGCCACGAGGAACGCCATCTCGACCGCCGCCGACGAACTGACGCCGGCGCCGACCGGCAGGTCGCCTCCGAACGCGGCTTCGATCGCCGGTACGTCGACACCTCGTTCACGTAGCGCCCAGGCCAGTCCCCGCGGATAGTCGACCCAGGCGGCGTCGCCTCCGCGTTCGGCGACCGGCGGTTCAGGTCTCGCGGCGTCGAAGGCGGCCTCCTCGCCGAAATCGAGCGCGCCGACTCGGGTCCAGGGCCCCGGTGCGCGCCGCGCCGCGACCCACACGGCGCGGTCGATCGCGGCCGGCAGCACCCAGCCCTCGCTGTAGTCGACGTGGGCCCCGAGCAGGTTGACGCGCCCGGGCGCCCGGGCAACGACCTCGGGCTCGGCGCCGAAACGCTTCCAGAACGCGTCGACGACGCGGTCGACTTGCTTCACGCCGGCCGGATGTCGGTCAAGGTGGGCCGAGGCTACGCCAGGAGGTGGTACATGTCGGTACGCCGCCTGGCCGGGTCGTCGTGCCAGTCGCCGTAGATCTCCCAGCACGGACCCGCGAGGACGAGGCCCTGCTCGGCGCACCATTGGTGGATTGCCTGATGCACGCCTGGGATTCCCGCGTAATCGCCATGGAAGGTGGCGTGAGCGCACCGGCCTGCCGGCGTGGCCGAGCGGACGAAGCCGTCCGCGGCCTCGGTGGCGGCGGGCACCTGCAGTCCTACGTCGACTTGCATCCGGCCGCCGTTGACGTCGCGGTAGAACCAGACGTTCTGACCGGCGCCATCGATGCCGTGTTCCCGTACGAAGGCGCCGACCTGGTCCATCAAGGGCAGGAGCTTGCCGGGCACTTCCGCGAAGGTGACGGAGGTGCGGGCGGCCAGCAGGGGTTGTTCTTCGACGGTGACGATCGAGATTTCGGTCACTGTATGTTCTCCACGACGGACCAGGGATTGATGACTTCGACTCCGGTTCCTTCAAAGTCCCGCACGTTCCTGGTTACAAGGGCAGCGTTGCGACAGCGGGCGATCGCCGCGATCTGGCAGTCCGACTGCGATACGGGCCGACCCAGCCTTCGTCGCCGAGCCGCGATCTCGGCGTAGGCACTCGCGGCAGCGCTGTCGAACGGAAGGACTCGGTCACGGAGATCCTTGCGGAGCATTCCATCGATCTCGGTGGCCAGTGCTTCGCGACGGGCGCCTTCCGGCAGGATCTCCAGGCCGTACAGAAGTTCGGCTTCGCCAACGGCGGTGAAGAACAGGCGCGTCGCAGGATGTTGCCCTAGCCAGGCGGCGACGGACGGTTCGGGCTCCGGGCGCATCAGTTCGGAGACCACGTTCGTGTCGAGAACGAACACGGCCGTCGCTCAGTCGAACTTGGGAGGTTCACGCATGGGATCGCGTGGCGGAAGTTCAAGCTCCACGCCGCCGAGGGGTGCGAAACGGGCGCGGATGGCCTCGGCGAGGTTCTCTTCGCCGGTTTCCGGCTCCACGGCCTCGCGCAGGATGATCCGCGCCTCCTCTTCCATCGACCGCCCGTTGCCGGCCGCGCGGACGCGGAGCCGCTTCTTGACTCCCTCGTCGAGGTTCCTGACAGTGATGCTTGCCACGCGGCGACGCCTCCGATTCGGAGAGTACATGGTGATTGCATTGCAATCAAGGGCTGTCGAGGGTGGTCGCTGCCCGCAGCAGGAGGTCCTGCGACTCGCGCAGGCCGCCCTCGCGGCTGGTGGCGAGCCAGACGTCGGGGAGGTCGCTGGCGATGCGCCGGAGGTCTGCGCCGAGAGTAGTCCGGATCTTCGGTGCGAGCTGGTCGGCCCGCAGGCCGCGGCCAGCTGCGAGTCGGGCGATGCCCAACTGGCAGCACCACATCATCATGCGGCAGGTCCAGTGGAGCGCGGTTTGGCTCGGGGCGTTTTCGGCCTGGCTCAACCCGTACCTCATGGCGCCCAGCCGGGCGTACGTCTGCTGCAGCGCGGCGATGCTGAGCCGGCCGAAGCGCCGGTGGGTCAGGTCGTCGTCGATGAACCGGAGGAGGTAGAAGAGAGCCGTGCCGTTCAATACCGGGCCGCCGCAGTCGAGATCGATGGCGCCGAGGTCGACGACGGTGCGCGCCAGCGTCTCGTCCCCGTCGTAGACCAGGTCAACGCCGTGGTCGAGCCAGGCCTCCTCGTTCCGCTCCGGGCCGCTTGCCGCTTCCCGCGCCGCCTTGGCGGACCAGGCGAAGCCGGCGCCGATCGACAGCGGCAGTTCGGCGATCGCGGGTGGCTGCAGGTGGCCGTGGTCGCCCCAGTCCGTGATGAGAAGACCCTGAGCGCCGGCCTCGGAACCAGCTATCGCGGCAAGGGCCAGGTTGCCGACGGCGTTCTGCAGCCGTCCGCCGAAGCTGTGCCAACTGCTGGTCCCTGGGCACACCCAGAACTCCCGGCCTGAAGCTGCGAGCCGAGCGCACTGGTCTTCGAAGGGGTGATCGGCCTCGTAGCCCCAGCACAGCGCGACCGCGTCCTCCGGGACCTGGTCGACCAGCTCCGGATAGCGCAGGATGATGTCGCCCCAGAACAGCATCTGGCGGCCGCGGTCGGTGACCATGCGGTGCACCCGGCGCAGGAAGTCCAGGTACACGGCCGGCTTGCCGCGCTCCTCGCACGCCTCGGCGGAGCGTCCCCGACCGAGATCGAACGTCTCGTCGAGGCCGACGTTGAACCGGCGGCTACCGAACTGGGGCAGCAGTTCGTCGTAGAGGCCCGCAAGCAGTTCCGGCACCCTTGGATCGGTCGCGCACAGGCTGAACGGCTCGGGGTCGATGGAGAAGGGATGCTGGAAGCCCTCGGGCACTTCGGCCAGCGGCCGGTAGCGGTCGTGGACCAGCCAGCGATGGAAATGGCCGAAGCTGTTCTGGTTGGGCGTCAGCTCGATGAACCGCTCCCGGCAAAGGGCATCGAGCCTACGGATCTCCTCGGCGGTGAACGGAGAAGCGTCGCGCCAGACGTCCTCGTGGTCAGCGTAGGCGTAGGTGTGTTCGACGTAGAGCTGGAGGTGGTTGATTTTCCACTCGGCGAGCCGGTCCACGAGCCGCTCGAGGTACGCCATCCGCGGCACCCGGTTTCGGCTGACGTCCAGCATTGCGCCGCGGACGGGGAAGTCCGGCCGGTCTTCGATCTCGACGGCTGGCGCTTCGAAGCCTGCGGCCGCCGGCAGGCCGCGCGCGGCGAGCCACTGCTTCAGGGTGGAGGCCGCCCGGAACACTCCTGTCGGCGTCGCGGCGTCGACCCGGATGCCGCTACGGTCGACGCGCAGGCGATAGCTCTCGTCGGTCGGGATCTCGACCGCCGTGCCTCTCCCGGCCCCGACCGAATCGACCCGGATCCGGCAGGTCATGGCGGTTGCGGCCCGGGCGTCGTCGCCCGCCTCCCCGGGTGCTCCCGGGTGGAGACCGGAGTGGGCGAGCGCGCGGCGCAGGCCGGCGACCGCGAACTCCATCTCCGCCGAGGCCAGCCCCTGCTCGGTTCCTGCCGTCGTCACCTCGATCGGGATGGGCAGCCCCGCCGGCAGGGCAATGGGTTCGGCGGCGTCGGGTACCTCGACCCGCCGCGGCGGCGGCCAGAGAATCACGGGCCGGAAGTCAGGCCCCCCGCACCTGGATGTCAACGCCGGTCGGGCTGGTATGGCGGCCGCTGCCGGCGTTGGCCGAGGTCCAGGCGAGATGGTCGATGGCCCGGCCCGCGGTCGGTTCCAGTTCTTCGTCCGTCTGCCGGAACAGGACCCTCATCGTGCCGTAGTTGACGGCCAGCAGGACGTCCTTGAAGGTCTCGGCCGGACCGGGGACGTGCTCCAGCAGCCAGGCGCGGTCCTCTTCGCAGTCAGGTCCGAGGATGTGGACGTGGTGAAAGCCGGGGTGATCGGCATCCTCGAGGAGTTCGATCTTCGCTCCCCAGGGATCCGTCACGAAGGAGATGTAGAGCTTCGCCGGCCCGAAGTGCCGCGGTTCCCAGAACTCGGTGGCGCCGTCGCCGAGCATGGCGGCGTGGACGCGGTCGAGGTTCTCCACGGACCAGCCCGAGTGGTCGAGTCCGGTACCGATGCTGGGGCCGGGCGTGTCGGCATGTCGCCAGTGGAGGTCAGTCGTGCCGGCGCCGGCGCCGAAGCGGGCCACGGCGAGGCCGCGGTCGCCTTCGGCCGCCTCGTCGTCGATCAGGGCGCCGCCGAAGTGTCTGGCGTACCAGGCGGCTGCCGCGGTCGGGTCGCTGGCGTTGAGCGCCAGGCGGTCGAATCGACATGTGTCGGTCATGGATGGAACTCCTTGAACGATGGGGATCGGCAGGAAGGCGGTGATTGTGTCACCGATGAACCGGGTCTTCCGGGACCGGGTTCCGCCGCGAAAGGGCCGGCGGCATACCGGTCGCGGCCGGCTGTCGCCGTCGACGGCGCCGAAACGGGCTGCCTTTCGGGAAGATCCAGGTTCGTCGGCGTAAGCTCTGCGTTGTGACGGAGATGCCCGCGACCGGAAGTTCCGGGAGCCCGAGCGCGTCCGTTGGGGAGCGCAAGGCCATCTCGGGCGTCGTGGAGCGGGTCGTCTTCCACAACCCGGAGAACGGCTTCGCGGTACTCAGTGTCCGGCTCCGCGGCGGCTACCAGCCTGCGACGGTTGTGGGTAGGTTGCTAGCGGTTTCCTCGGGCGACACGATCCGCGCTTCCGGCGCTTGGCGGAGAGACCCGAAGCACGGAATCCAGTTCAGTGCGGAGCAGCTTGCCGTGTCGCCGCCCGATTCGATCGACGGCATCCGGCGCTACCTCGGTTCGGGAAAGGTGAAGGGCGTCGGCCCGAAGATGGCGAAGCGTCTCGTCAAGGCGTTTGGCAAGGACGTCTTCGAGGTGATCGAGAACGAGCCGGAGCGCCTCAAGGAGGTTCCAGGCATCGGCCCGAAGCGGGCGAAAAGCCTAGCTGCGGGCTTCAAGGACCAGAAGGCTGTGCGCGAGATCATGGTCTTCCTGCAGACCCACGGTCTCGGCTCCTCGCGGGCGGCTCGCATTTATCAGACCTACGGCGCCGATGCGGCGACGCTGCTGGCCGACGACCCCTACCGCCTGGCGCGCGACATCCGGGGCATTGGCTTCCGTATCGCCGACGGCATCGGCAGGAGTCTGGGCAAGGACCCCGAGGGTCTGCCGCGGGCGCGCGCCGGCCTCGCCCACGCGCTGGAGCAGGCGCGCGGCGCGGGACACTGCGGGCTGCCGCGCGACGAACTCCTTGAGCAGGCGCGGGAACTGCTGGCGATACCGGAGGGCATCCTCGTCACCGCTCTGTCGGACGAGTTGCGCGCGAGGCGGCTTGTCGCCACGTGTCTGAACGGCGAAGAGGCGGTCTTTCTGCCGCCGCTGCTGCTCGCTGAGCGCGCCATCGGCCAGCGGCTGGGGGAGCTGATTCAGGCCGACCCGCCACCCTGGGCCGACATCGATGCCGCCAAAGCGCTGGCGTGGGTGGAGAAGCTGCTCGACGTGACGCTCGCTCCGACCCAACGTGCGGCGGTCGAGACGAGCCTCCGCTCGCGCGTCGCCGTGATCACCGGTGGCCCGGGCGTCGGCAAGACGACTCTGGTCAACGCTCTGCTGCGGATCTTGAAGGCCCGCAATGTGCGCTGCGCGCTCTGCGCGCCTACGGGTCGGGCGGCCAAGAGGCTCGGCGAGAGCACCGGCGAGACGGCGAAGACGATCCACCGGCTGCTGGATATCGACCCGTCGAGCGGCACCTTCCGCCGCGGTCGCCTGCGGCCGCTCGATTGCGGTCTGCTGGTCGTCGACGAGTCCTCCATGGTCGACGTCGAGCTGATGGCGGCGCTGCTCCAGGCGCTGCCGGCCGAGGGGTCGCTCTTGCTCATCGGCGACGCGGACCAGTTGCCCTCGGTCGGCCCGGGCCAGGTCCTGCGGGACCTGATCGATTCAGGCGCCATTCCCGTGGCGCGTCTCCGGGAGATCTTCCGGCAGGCCGACAACAGCAGCATCGTTCGCAACGCCCACCGCGTGAACCGGGGCTATCTGCCGGAACTCGAGCCGCCTTCCGACGGACTGAGCGACTTCTACTTCGTGCCGGCGGAGGACGACTATCGGCGCCGACGTCCCGCGCACGAAGTTGCGGAGGACGTGCAGCACAAGATCGCCCGGATCGTGGCCGGCCGCTTGCCCGCGCGCTTCGGCCTTCATCCGGTGCGCGACGCCCAGGTCCTGACGCCGATGAACCGAGGACCGCTGGGTGCCCAGGCGCTCAATGAGATCCTCCAGAAGGTACTCAACCCCCCGGGCGATTCCGACGCCGAACCGGTCAAGCGCTCCAACTGCGAGTACCGCGTACGAGACAAGGTGATGCAGACCGAGAACGACTACGGTCGCGAGGTGTTCAACGGCGACCTGGGCGTCATCGACTCGATCGATCACGGTGAACAGAAGATGGCGATCAGGTTCGAGGGCCACGCGACCGCCGTCGACTACTCGTTTACCGATCTCGATCGGCTCATGTTGGCCTACGCGGTGACCGTCCACAAGTCGCAGGGCAGCGAGTACCCGGCGGTGGTCATTCCGATCACGAGCCACCACTACGTGATGCTCCGGCGGAATCTCGTCTACACGGCGATTACCCGCGGGCGGCAAGTGGTGGTCGTCGTCGGCCAGAAGTGGGCGCTCGAGCAAGCCGTCAAAGAGGCCTCCGACCTGCGCCGCTACTCGACGCTACGCGAGCGATTGGCGTCCCTCGCTTGAGGGTGCACTTCCTGATTTCGGCCGAGAGTGTTCGTATCGAGAAAGGGCTTCACGGCGTTCGCTGTCTCTCGTTCGCCGCGTTTCGGTCGAAGATGTATCCGTGCGGCGGAGCCCATGCCCGTCGTCGCATCGTCTCGACGGCTCGCTGGCGGCGCGGATCTCTGCCAACGACCAACTCTCCCGGCCCCTTGGCCGCGATCTGGACCCCGTCGCCGGCCCTCGGACCAAGGTTGTCGCCCAGAGCCTTGGGAAGGCGGACAGCCAGCCCGTTCCTCCACTTGGCGATGCTCATGATCAACCTCCCGAGCTTGTTGATGGGGCGCGCTCCAGCCAGAGCCGCAACCTTGTCCCTGCGGCTGTCGAGGTCGGACGAGTTCGTCCTTCGTGCTGATTTCGGCAGCGAGGCCCTCAGGACGGCAGCAAGTCCAGCAGTCTGAACAGCGCCAGCAGTGCGCCGATGCCGCCGAGCAGACGCCAGAGCAGCCTGGACTCCAAAGCTGCGAGCTCCGCACGCAGCCTAGCTTCGAGGATGTCCAGATCGGAACGAGTGACGGACTCGTCTCTACTGGTTGCCGGAACGTCAGCTACTGCCATATCGACTGTGAGACTACCAGACCGCTGAAGGCAAAGCGCGTCGAGTCCCGTTCAGGATTGGTCCTGGCTGGTGTTGCGCAGGGCTTGTCGCACGGCCTTGCAGACCGTCCGCAAGGTGGCGAGGCGCTCCCGGTGCTCCTGGTCGAGGTCGGTGCGATTCGGGCTTCCGGGGGTGGCGAGAAGAACGGCGGCCTCGCGTGTCGCGTCGCCGGCCGCGTCCAGGAGTCCGGCGGCGTCCAGGCGTGCGATGGCGGTACGGAGGGTACCCGCCGCTTTCGCTTCGCCGAAGTCGTCCAGCCAAGAGATGTCATGGAGCAGGTCCTTGGCGCCGAACAGGGTGTCGGTCGCGACTTCCACTACCCGGGCGGCTCCATGCAGGGCGTGGGTGCTCGCGTTTCTGCCGTGAAGCGAGAAACTGAGGATCTGGTGGGCCTCAACCAAGTTGCATCCCTGATGGTCCTCGGCGTAGTACAGGGCGCTCAGGACTTCCAGGTACGCCTGTTCGCCGTCTTGTTGAGCCGCTCGTAGAGCCTCCGCGGCAGCGTGTAGCGTCGCGGCCGTTTCCCTCAGGGTTTCGAGCGGGTCGTTCTCGGCCGTAGCAACGGGCTCGGGTGGCTCGGTCTCGAGGAGGCCCTCGTGGCCGGGGGCCTCGTCAGGGCCGGTCGCGCGCACTAAGCTCAGCCGACTCGTCTCCTCGATGGCGGTGATCTTCGCCGTCCAGTGTCCCCTCCGACGCGTCTGTACCTTGACCGAGTCGCCGGGCCGAGGTGGGAAGGTGGCGGGGTAGTGCTGGATGAGGACGCCCCACTCACCGTCGGGCAGCCGGGTCGGCCTTCCGTGCCAGTTCCGTTTCTCGGTCATCCTCTTCGTTGCGCGCGACCTGACGGTTTCACCGTGGCGAGTTCGCTCCGAAGTTTGCGCCTCGCCTTGCCAAATCGCGGCACTTCTGCCGGAACCGGCCCGCTCTGGCCGTCGCCGAACAAGGCCGGGACAGCTAACTGGAGAGGGTCAGCCATCTTCAGCCACTACGTGCAACGGGGACCCTCGGCGGGTAGTCGCGCGCAAACTTCTCAAGCTACGAGCCGCCTTATCCGCTCGACTGCTTCGCGCTGCGCCGGTTCATGCCGGTGCGGCGCCGGCTCGTGCGTTTTCCCGCCGGCCTCGAACTCGATCAGCTCCTCCGGCGTGAGGCCGCCTCTGTCCAGGCAGTCGGTCACCGCGGCTATTCGGCTGCCGACACGATTCGCGACATAGCCACGGTAGCGGTACGGGGCGTCCATCACCGAACCGACCGAACCGGCCGAGCCATTCAGGAACTGGCGGTAGTCGCGTTCCGCCGTGCGCAAGACTTCGGACGCCTCCGCGGCAAGAGCTACCCAGTCACTGCGGCATGGCGCATGCTCAGGGAGCAAGCCCACGATCTCGACGGACGATGCGCGTATCTCGGTGACACTGCGAAGCAGCGCCTCTGTTTCGTCGACGGTCATGGACCAGTCGATGATCGCGGAGCAGCCGCCGGTCACAAGGGCGACCGCAGCCATCGTGCCGGCGACTATGTAGCGATGTTCCGTGGAGTTCCTCATGCCCCTCCCATCCCGGGTCGAAGGGTCCGTCGTCTTGCTGTTTCAGTTAGCCGTCCGCCGCCCGCTCGCGCGGCAGCCTGATCTCGCTTACCAACTGCTGCACTTCGTCCGGCGGCGGCTTCGTGAACCGGCTGACGATGAGGGCCAGGGAGAAGTTGATCAGCATGCCGACGGCGCCGATGCCCTCCGGGCTGATGCCGAAGAGCCAGTCCTCCGCGGTCGCTTCCGGGCGGATCAAGCGGAAGTAGACGATGTAGGCGCCGGTGAACAGGATGCCGGTGCTCATGCCGGTGATCGCGCCTTCTTTCGTCGTGGAGCGGGTGAAGATGCCGAGCACGAGGATGGGGAAGAAGCTCGAGGCGGCGAGGCCGAAGGCGAACGCGACCACCTGGGCGACGAAGCCGGGTGGCGAGATGCCGAAGTAGGCGGCGACGATCACCGCGACGGAAGCGGTGCCGCGCGCGAGGAGGAGTTCCCTTCGCGAACTCATGTCCTTCCACAGGATCGACTTGCCGATGTCGTGGGAAATCGCCGACGCGATGACGAGCAGCAACCCTGCCGCGGTCGACAGCGCTGCCGCGAGTCCGCCGGCGGCCACCAGGGCGACGACCCAGGCCGGCAGTTCGGCGATCTCCGGGTTGGCGAGGACCATGATGTCCTGGTCGACGGTCAGCTCGCCCACCCCGGCGGTCATGTCGATCACCCCGTCGCCGTCCTGGTCGTCGAACGAGATCAGGCCGGTGGTCTCCCAGCTCTTGAACCACTCCGGAACTTCGCTGTAGCTCGTGTTGTGCAGCGTCGAGATCAGGTTGACGCGGGCGAAGGCGGCGACCGCCGGCGCGGTGGTGTAGAGCAGGCCGATGAAGACGAGCGCCCAGAGAGCGCTCCAGCGGGCGGCGCGAGCGCTGCGCACCGTGTAGAAGCGGACCAGCACGTGGGGGAGTCCGGCCGTGCCGACCATCAGCGCCAGCGTGATCGCGGTCACGTCGATCATGCTCTTCTTGCCGGGCACGAAGGCGGCCGTGTACTCCGGCAGCCGCAGTTCCCGGTGCAGTGCGTCCAGCGCCTCGAGCAGGAAGACGCCGGCCTGCTGGCCTTCCTGGACCGTGCCGCCGAAGCCGAGCTGCGGAATTGGATTCCCGGTGATCTTCCAGGAGATGGCCGCGGCCGGTATCAGGAAGGCGACGATCAGCACGCAGTACTGGGCGACCTGGGTATAGGTGATCCCCCTCATGCCGCCGAGCACCGCGTAGAAGAAGACGATGACCACGCCGATGATCACGCCCCAGTGGACCTCGACCTCCAGGAACCGGGAGAAGACGACCCCGACGCCGCGCATCTGGCCGGCGATGTAGGTGAAGGAGACGAAGATCGTGCAGGCCGCCGCCACGAGCCGGGCGGCGTCCGAGTAGTAGCGGTCGCCGACGAACTCGGAGGTCGTGAACTTGCCGTACTTGCGGAGGTACGGGGCGAGCAGGAGCGCCAGCAGGACGTAGCCGCCGGTCCAGCCCATCAGGTAGATCGTCCCGGTGTAGCCCATGAACGAGATGAGGCCGGCCATCGAGATGAAGGAGGCGGCGCTCATCCAGTCGGCGCCGGTCGCCATGCCGTTGGCGACCGCCGGTACGCCGCGGCCGGCGACGTAGAAGCCCGAGGTCGTCCTGACGCGGCTCCACCAGGCGATGCCGACGTAGAGCGCGAAGGTCGCGGCGACGATCAGGTAGGTCCAGGCCTGGACGCTCATCGCGGATGTGGGCGGGTGTCAGAGCCGGGCCGTGACCGGCTCAGCCGACCCCGTAACGGCGGTCCAGGCGATCCATGACCGCGGCATAGACCAGAATCAGGACGACGAAGACGTAGATCGATCCCTGGTGCGCGAACCAGAAACCGAGCGGAAAGCCGCCTACCCTGGCGCCGTTCAGCGGCTCGACCAGGAAGATCCCGAGGACGTAGGAACAGACGAACCAGACGGCGAGAAGGATCGCCATCAGCCGCAGGTTCGCTCGCCAGTAGGCGGACGGGTCGGGTTGATTGCTCAAGAGCGGGCATAGTACACCGTCGCCCGTACGGCCTCGCAACGCCTCGCAGGCTCGGGGTTCGGCCCATCTAGACTGGCAACCCGATGTCCGACCGTGCCATGGGAGCCTTCCTCTACGCCGCCTCGTGGTTGCTGCGGCTGCTGCCGGCAGCCGCCTTCGGCCCGCTGGCCGGCTTGTTGGCTCATTGCCGCTGGATCACGCCGCGCGACGTGCGGCTGATGCGCCGCAACCTCGCGGTGGTTCTGGGTTTGCCCCCGGGGTCTCCGGAGGCGCGCGATCTGGAGTGGCGCTGTGTCCGGCACCAGATCGTGGCGGCGCTGGAGACAGTGCGCATCAGCTTCGACCGGGAGCGGCTCGACGTGGGAACGACGGAGGGCTTCGACGATCTACGGCGGTTGATGGCCGAGGTCGAGGGCCACGGCCGCGGCCAGGTACTGGTCACGGCCCACCTCGGCGCCTGGGAACTGTTGGCGCAGAGCACCGTGCGCGCGGCCACGCTGCCGGTGTGCGCCGTCGCCAAGCCGGCGCGCTCCGCGGCGACCTCCCTCTTCGTCGAGCGGATGCGAGCGCGGGCAGGCGTGCGGGTGATCTGGAGCGGCCGCGCTTCCCTCCTGCGCGACATGCTGAGCTGCCTGAAACGGAAGGAGACCCTGATCATGGTGGTCGATCAACGGCCCGATCAGCGGCGTGGGCCCGAGGTGGACTTCCTGGGCCGACGAACGGAGTTCGTTGGTGGCCCGGCCGCGCTGGCGGCCAGGCGGGACTGTCCGCTCGTCGCGGCGTTCTGCGTCCGGGAGGGCCCCTTTTCGTACCGGCTGGAGAGTGAGATCCTCCGCTCTCCCGGCGGTACGCGGGACGCGGTCGAGCTTTCGCAGCGGATCGCCGGGGCGATCGAACGGAGAATACGGGCGCAGCCCGAGCAATGGATGTGGAATTACCGGCGCTGGACCTACGCGCCGGAGGAACTGGCCGCGGTCGGCCTGGGCGAGCCTGCCCACAGGAACTGACGTGATGGGAGCTGAGATGACGAAGAACGAGAACAGAAGGCGCGGAACAAGGCATGGTGCGCCACGCCTGGTGTCGGTAGGCCTGTTGCTGCTGATGGCGACCGCTCCGGGGTTCGCCGACGAGCGGCCGAACATCGTCTTCATCCTGATCGACGACCAGCGCTTCGACGCCGCGTCCGCGCTTGGCCACCCGTTTCTCGAGACGCCTCACCTCGACCGGTTGATCGAGCGGGGCGTGCTGTTCGAGAACGCCTTCGTGACCACGTCGCTGTGCTCGCCGAGCCGCGCCTCGATTCTCACCGGTCAGTACGCCCACCGGCACGGCGTCCTGGACAACCGCACCCGCCTCGACCCGCAGACGCCGACCTTCCCGCGGGAACTCCAGGGCGCCGGTTACCGGACCGCCTTCGTCGGCAAGTGGCACATGGGCGGCACGTCCGACGCCCCCCGGCCCGGATTCGATCGCTGGGTCTCGTTCCCGGGCCAGGGCCTCTACTACAACCAGACCTTCAACATCGACGGCGAACGGGTGCCTCGGCAGGGCTACACGACGGACCTGATCACGGACTACGCGCTGGACTTCCTGGCCGGCGCCGAAGGGGAGGAGGCGCCGTTCCTGCTCTACGTGTCGCACAAGGCGGTCCATGCGTCGTTCCGGCCGGCGGAACGCCATCTCGGCAGCTATGCCGGCCAGCGCTATCCACCGCCGGTGACGATGCCGAACCGGCACGAGAACTATGAGGGCAAGCCGGACTGGGTCGAGGCGCAGCGCCGGAGCTGGCACGGCGTCGACGGTCTGTACGACAACTCGGTCGACTTTCAGCAGTTCTCCGTGGACTACGCGGAGACGATGCGCGGCGTCGACGACAGCGTGGGCCGGATCGTCGGGGCGCTGGAAGAGCGGGGCCTGCTGGAAGAGACCCTGCTCGTGTTCACGTCGGACAACGGCTTCCAGTTCGGCGAACACGGCCTGATCGACAAGCGGACGATGTACGAGGCGTCGATCCGGGTGCCCCTGGTGGTCATGGCGCCGTGGCTCGACGGCGGCGCCGGGGGCCTCAGGCGTCCCGAGATGATCGTCAACCTCGACTTCGCCCCCACCTTCCTCGAGGCCGCGGGGCTGGACGTTCCGGACACGGTCCAGGGCCGGTCCTTCTTCGGCCTGATCGAGGCCGGTCCCGGCGCCGAGCGGCCGCCGTGGCGCGACGCCTTCCTCTACGAGTACTTCTGGGAGCGGACCTTTCCCCAGACGCCGACGGTTCTGGGCGTGCGCACCGACCGCTACAAGTTCATGCGCTTCCACGGCGTCTGGGATCGCTACGAGCTCTACGACGTGCAGGCGGACCCGGAGGAGCGGCGCAATCTCCTGGGCGGTTTCATCACCCGTCACGGCGCCGGCAACGTCGAGGCCCGGCTTCGGGTGGCGGCCGCGAACGCCGCCCGGAATCCGCGCGACGACTGGGCCCGCGACGTGCTGGAGCTCAAGGCGCTCTTCGACCGGCTCTCGACGCGGCTCGACGAACTCCTCGACGAGACCGGGGCCCTCCGGGAGCCCGGGTGGCGCGTTCCGCGCCAGCCGTGATCCAGTCCATGCGCCCGTCGGCGGGCGCATGGATGACGCCCAGCTGGCTGCCTCCTCGCTAGCCCGCCTATCTCACGGGGTGATTTGAGATCGGGCCTCTTCCCGCGGATAATCCAAGTGTTGTCGAGCATTTGGACAGTCCACAGGAGCGAGACCCGTGAAGACAGAGTGTACTCCGTCGCAGCTTGAGTTCGGTTTCCACGGTCGCCGCCGTGTGACGGCCTGTTTCGACGGTGGCCGTTTGACGACGGAGGGCGGCGGGCTGCTGCTTCGGGAGACGGATACGCGAATCGGTCTGCTGGATCGCATGGCGTCGTGTTTTCGGGATCACCGGGATCCGTCGGCGGTGGAGCACACGGTGCGGGACCTGGTCTCTCAGCGGGTCTACGGTCTGGCTCTGGGCTACGAGGACCTGAATGACCACAATCAGCTTCGCCTCGACGCGTTCATGGCGCTGCTGGTGGGCAAGTCGGACATCACGGGCGCCGATCGTCGGCGGTCGCGGGACAAGGGTCGTCCCCTGGCGAGCGCATCGGGGTTGAATCGTCTGGAGTTGTCGCGGCCGGAGGAGGCACAAGGTAGCCGCTACAAGCGGACTCCGGCGGACGGCGCGGCCCTGGACGGCCTGCTGGTGGACCTGTTCCTGGAGGCTTTCGAGGAGGCGCCGGAGGAGATCGTGCTGGATCTGGACGCGACCGACGATCCGCTGCACGGGGAGCAGGAGGGTCGGTTCTTCCACGGCTACTACCGGTGCTACTGCTACATGCCGCTGTACGCGTTCTGCGGCGAGCACCTGCTGCTGGCGCGTCTGCGGCGGTCGGACCAGGACGCCAGCGCCGGGACGGTCCGCGAGTTAGCGCCGATCGTCGCCCGGATCCGGGAGGCGTGGCCGGACACCCGGATCGTCCTGCGCGGCGACTCGGGCTTCTGCCGGGAGCGGATCATGGCCTGGTGCGAGAGGGAAGGGCTCTTCTACGTGTTCGGCGTGGCAAGGAATCCGCGCCTTGCGAGGCGGCTCGCCAAAGCGCTTGCGAAGTCGCGGCGGCGATTTCATGCGACCGAAAAGCCCTCGCGGCGGTTCCGGGAGTTCCGCTACAGGACCCGCTCCTCCTGGTCCCGCAAGAGGCGGGTGGTGGGCAAGGCGGAGTGGCTCCAAAAGGGCGGCAATCCCCGCTTCATCGTCTCCAATCTGCCCAAGAGCCGCGCCGGCAAGCAGGCGCTCTACGAGCTGCTCTACTGCGCCCGTGGCGACATGGAAAACCGGATCAAGGAGCAGCAGCTCGATCTCTTCGCCGACCGCACCTCCACCGCCACCATGGCCGCCAATCAACTCCGCCTCTACTTCTCCTCCTTCGCCTACGTCTTGCTCGCCGCCGTGCGACGCCTCGCTCTGGCCGACACCGACAAGGCCCACCTCCAGTGCGGCACCATCCGCCTGCGCTTCTTCAAGATCGCCGCACGACTGCGCATCACCCATCGCCGCATCTGGGTCCACCTGGCCAACGTCTTCCCCTGGCAAAACGACTTCGCACAGGCCCTGGCAAACCTCCAGAGAAAACCCCTCTACCACCCGCCGGCCTGAGACCGGACGAAAACCGACACCACAACGCGGCGCCTTGCATCGACTCCACGCCCAGAGTGCGCCCGAAAACCGCACCGAACCGCTGCGGACAAGCCACTCCGACGCCGAAATGAACCGACTCCGACTCCGCAGGACACCTGACCAGCCACCGACAGACCAGGACGGCATTCAAGGGGACTGCCCACCCCGAACTCAGCCCTCACGCCCGAGCCGGTGAAACATGCGGGCTAGCGCCGCCTAGAGCTTGCGCAGCCGGATCCGCCGCACGGCGTGGTCCGGCGCCTTTTCCAGGATCAGATCGGCGCGCTCGCGGGTCGGCAGGATGTTCTGGGTCAGGTTCGGTTCGTTGATCGTCTTCCAGATGCCGCGGGCGGTGTCGATCGCGTCCCTCTCGCTGAGGCTGGCGTAGCGGTGGAAGTAGGCGTCCGGATCCCGGAACGCGGTGTCGCGGAAGGTCAGGAAGCGCTCGACGTACCAGCGCTCGATCACCTCGGTCTCGGCATCGACGTAGATCGAGAAGTCGAAGAGATCGGAGAGCATGAGCCGGCTGTTCCGCGACGGCGACTGCGAGCGGGCCTGCAGCACGTTCAGGCCCTCGAGAATCAGGATGTCGGGCTGGTCGACGACCTCGGTGACACCGGGCCGGATGTCGTACGAATGGTGCGAGTACACGGGATGCTCGACCTTCCGCTCACCGGACTTGACCTGGAGCACGAAGTTCACCAGCGTGCGCAGGTCGAAGCTCTCCGGGAAGCCCTTGCGCTCCATCAGGTCGCGCTCTTCCAGCACCGCGTTGGGATGGAGGAAGCCGTCGGTCGTCACCAGGTCGACCTGGGGATGGTTCGGCCAGCGGGCGAGCAACTCGCGGAGGATGCGTCCGGTGGTGCTCTTGCCGACCGCGACGCTGCCGCCGATCCCGATGATGTAGGGCACCTTGGCTGTCAGGCCTCCCAGAAACGTGCTGCTGGCCCGGTAGAGATCCTGCGTGGCGCCGACGTAGAGATTGAGCAGCCTCGACATCGGCAGGTAGATCTGCGCGACCTCCTCGAGCGAAACCTGCTCGTTGATGCCGCGCAGGCGCTCCAGTTCCTGTTCGGAGAGAGGCAGGGGCGTCTCGGCCCGCAGCCGTCCCCACGCCTCCTCGTCGAAGGGGACGTAGATCGAATCGGTGAGGCTGTCGACCCTGTGGTTGGTCAAGAGACTCCCAGGCGGAGAACCGTCGGGCGACTCAGCCGAGCTGTTCGATGACCGCTTCGGCGCCGCTGACGCCGACTTCACCGGCGGGCTCGACACCGAGGTAGGTCACCACGCCGTCGTCGACGATCGCGGCGTAGCGCTTCGACCTGGTGCCCATGCCGAAGCGCGAAGCGTCGAGTTCGAGCCCGATCTTCGAGGTGAACTCGCCATTGCCGTCGGACAGCAGGACGATGTCGTCGGGGATGCTCCGCGCCTTGCGCCACTCGTTGATCACGAAGACGTCGTTGACGGCGAGGCAGGCCACGGTGTCGACGTTGCCCGACTTGATCGCCGCGAGGTTCTCGATGAAACCCGGCATGTGGACCTCCGAGCAGGTCGGGGTCATCGCGCCGGGCACCGCGAAGAGAACGACCTTCTTGCCCTCGAACAGCTCGCGGGTCGAAATGTCGACGATGCCGTTCTGGGTCATCTGCTTGAAACTGGCTTCCGGGATCGGCTCCCCGGTCTTGATGCTCATGGATTGCTCTCTCGTGTTCTTGGTCCTGAGGGGGCGGCAGTATAGCTTCGATCCCGATGCTCGCTACGACCGCGGCGAACGGCGTTCGCAAGGTGCTCGGCCTGGCGGTCGCCACGGCGATCCTGGCCGGCGCGTGTGCGCGTCCTTCCGGCAGCGGCGCCGAAGCGGAGGGCGGCACGCCGCTGGACCTGACGGGCGATCATGCGCACTACCTGCGTAGCGTTGAGGGCGCCCGGCTCGAACTGGTCGAGCCCGGCACGGACGGCGCCTGGCGGGAGATTCGAGGCGGCGGGAGGGCGGTGAGGTTGAAGGCGCCGCCCGAGCGGATCGCTTCGCGAACGCTGGCGACCGACGAGATCCTGCTGGAGATCGCGGAACCGGAGCGGATCGTGCTCCTGTCGCCGTTCGCCGGCGATCCGCAGTTCAGCGCCAGCGCGGACCGGGCCAGGCGTCTTGGGCGGGTCGGCGGCTTCAGCACGGAGGAGATCCTGGCGGCCTCCCCCGATCTGGTGTTCGCCGCGAGTTTCAACACGCAGGAAACCCTCGCTCAACTGGAGGCCGCGGGGGTACCGGTCGTCGTCCTGCTCAATCACGAGAGCCTTGCGGCGATCGCGGAGAACATCCGCACCGTCGGTTTCGCGATCGGCCGCGACCGCGAGGCGGAGCGGCTCGTCGAGTCGATGCAGTTGCGGCTTGCCGAGACGCGCGCGCGGGCCGCGTCGCGGGTCGCCGGCCTGCGGATCGTCCACTGGAGCGGGGGCGTCGTGCTGGGCGGCCGGACCGTCTTCGACGATGCTGTTCGCTACCTCGGCGCGGTGAATCTGGCGGCCGAGAACGGTCTCGAAGGCTGGCCCCGGATCAGTGCCGAGCAGGTCGTGATCTGGGACCCGGACGTCATCTTCACGGACTCTTACGGGGCCAACGACGCCGGCGAGGGCACGCTGGACGGTACGCGGGCGGCACGGCTCGGCAATCTGGATTCGCTCGACGGGCGGGACATGGCGGCCATCTCGCATCACGTTGCCGGCATGGTCGACCGGCTCGCGGACGCCCTCGTGCGGGCGTCGGAGCGGATCGAGGCCGCGGGCGCCGGGAAGCCCGCGACTGCGGCGGAATGAGGATCGCCTTCGGCGGGAATCAGGCCGAGTTCTGGTGGTACATGGCCGCCGGTACGGCGCTGCTCCTGGCGTTCGCCGGCATCGGCCTGTTCCGGGGGGCCGTGCCTATCGACGAAGGCGACGTGCTGGCGGTGCTTGCGCGGCACCTGCTTCCCGGAGAGAGAGCCACCGACCCGAGCGTGGACACGATCGTCTGGTCGCTGCGGGCGCCCAGGGTGGTCGTGGCGGCGATGGTCGGTGGTTGTCTGGCCCTGGCCGGCGCCCAGATGCAGGGGCTCTTCCGCAATCCTCTGGCGTCACCCGGGATCGTCGGCACGAGCACTGGCGCCGCCGCCGGCGCGGTCTTCGCCCTGACCTTCGGGTTGGCCGGCACCTTCCTGCTCGCCGCACCGCTGTTCGCGGTCGCGGGCGCGCTGCTTTCGCTTCTGATCGTCACCCGGATTGCGACCCGTGACGGATACACGCCGGTCACCACCCTGCTGCTGGCCGGCGTCGCCCTGAACGCGCTGCTGGCGGCCTTCAATTCGTGGCTCATCGCTCGTTCCTGGGAGCAGTACGAGGCTGCCCGCCGCATCGCCTACTGGATGATGGGCGGCGTCACCGACCGCGGTTGGGTCCATGTCGGGATGGTGCTGCCGGGAATGGTGATCGGCTGCGCGATAGCGGTCTGGTTCGCGCGCGACCTGGACTTGCTGCTCGAGGGCGAGGAAGTAGCCGCCTCGCTCGGCGTCGACATCGAGAAGACGAAGCGGGCCGTGCTCTGGAGCGCCGCGATCCTCACCGGCAGCGCGGTCGCGGTCAGCGGCGTGGTCGGTTTCGTGGGTCTCGTGGTACCGCACCTCGTGCGCCTCCTGCTGGGCCCGGTGCACCGCCGCCTGCTGCCGGCGGCTTTCCTGACCGGAGCCTGGTTCGTCGTCGGCGCCGATCTCCTGGCGCGGACCCTGGTGGCGCCGGAAGAGGTATTCCTGGGAGTGGTCACCGCCTTCGTCGGCGCCCCGTTCTTCCTGTTCCTGCTGGTTCGCCACGAGAGTGAAGTGGCGGTGTCCCGATGATGGATACGAGGGGCTCAGCGCGCCGGGCGCCGCGGCTCGAGCTCGTCGACGGCGGCGTCGAGCGCCGGGGACGGTGGCTGCTGCGCGACGTCGACCTCGCCATCGAGCCGGCCATGCTGACCTCCGTCGTGGGGCCGAACGGCGCCGGCAAGTCGACCCTGCTGCGGCTCCTGAGCGGTACCTGGCGCCTGACGGAAGGCAAGGCCCTCCTGGGGGGCTTCGACCTGTCGGCGTTGCCGCGGCGGCAGGCGGCCCGGCGGGTGGCCTACGTGCCGCAGACGGTCCGCCCGACCTTCGAGTTCACGGTGCGGGAGTTCGTCACCCTGGGCCGCTATCCGCACGAAAGCCGTCTGTTCGGCACTCGTTCCGCGGACCGCGGATGGATCGACCGCTGCCTGGACGACACGGACGTACTGGCACTCGCCGAACGACGGGTGACGACATTGTCGGGAGGCGAGTTGCAGCGTGTCCTGATGGCCCGCTGCCTGGCCACCGAGGCGGAGGTCCTGCTGCTCGACGAGCCGACCTCGAACCTCGATCTCGCCCACGGTCTCGACCTGCTGGGACTGGCGCGCAACCTGGTCGACGAAGGTCGCTCCGTCGTGCTGGTGTTGCACGATCTGAACGCGGCCGCCCGTTTCGCCGACCGGGTGGCGGTGCTCGACGGCGGCGCGTTGATCGCCGAGGGCCCGCCGGCGGAAGTGCTGAACCCGGACCTGCTGCGCCGCGTGTTCCGGGTCGAGGCGGTGCCGCTCGAAGGATCCGCGGCGCCCGTGTTCGACTTCGAACCGCTGGGTGCGCGGGTCCGTTGCCGCGGGTCTTCTGACCCGCGGTGAACACGCGCCGCAGGCGGCCACGTACACGTGCCGGCCGGAAGGCCGGCTCCGCACTGGCGCGCTACAACCGCACCAGGTAGCTCTGCCGCCCCTCCAGCACCCGCTCGCCCCGCTGGTTGTCGATCTCGCTCTCCAGCACGATGACGCCGGTTGTCCGCTGGCGCTTCAGCTCCGCGATCCGGAGCGTCGGGTACAGCGTGTCACCCGGATACACCGGCTTCAGGAACCGGCAGGACTGGTCGATGTAGCCGATCATGGCGCGGCCGACCACGTCGGCGAACGTGCCGGCGCCGGCGGCGGTGTAGCAGAGCACCTGGAGACCGTGGGCAAGGAGACCGTCGTGGCCCTGGGACCGGCAGTATTCGATGTCGTAGTGAATCGGGTGGTTGTCGCCCGAGATCGCCTGGAACGCGGCGAAGTGGGCTTCGGTCACCGTGCGGCCGGGCAGCGGGAAGGTCTCGCCGACGTGCAGCTCGTCGAACGGCCTGACCGGGACCAGGCCCCGGTCGCTACCCACCGAACACCCGGGTCAGGGCCTCCGCCGCCTGCGTCGTCTCCTCCGGGCTGACGTCGCGGTGGGTCACCAGCCGGATATGGGTGGGACTGGTCGTCAGGCACAGGACGTTCTCGCGTGCCAGGGCTTCGACGCATTCCTGCGCGCCGCGGCCGGTGCCCTCGACCGAGAAGATGAGGATGTTCGTCCTCTGCTCCGCGATCAGTGCGACGCCGGGAAGATCGTTGAGAGTCTCCGCGAGCATTCGGGCGTTCTCGTGATCCTGGACGAGCAGCGGCGGGCTCTCGTCCAGGGCGACTTCGGCGGCGGCGGCGAGCACGCCGACCTGTCGCATCTGGCCCCCGCACATCTGCCGGTAGCGGCGGACGTTCCTGATGAAGTCGCGGGAGCCGGCGACGATCGATCCGGCCGGTGCGCCCAGACCCTTCGAGAAGCAGAAGGAGAGGGAGTCGACGGGACCCGCGGCTTCGGCCGGCGTGCAACCGAGCGCGGTCGCGGCGTTGAAGAGGCGCGCGCCGTCGAGGTGGACGCGCAGGCCGCGGCGGTGCGCCAGGTCGCAGAGCGCCCGCGTGCGCTCCGGTTCGTAGACGGTGCCGCCGGCCTGGTTGCAACTGTTCTCGAGGCAGAGAAGCCGGGTCGGAGCCAGGGTCGGGTAGTCGGGCTGAATCGCCGCCTCGATCTGGTCCGGCGCCAGGATGCCGTCGGCCTCCGCCGTCACCACACGCGGCAGAAGGCCGCCGATGCCCGTGATTCCGTTGTTCTCGTTGTTGATGATGTGAGCGTTCGATTCGAGCAGCACCTCGCTGCCGCGGGGCAGTTCGTGCCCGAGCAGGGACGAGAGATTGCCCTGGGTGCCCGAAGGAACGAACAGGGCCGCCTCGCGGCCGAGCATGTCCGCGACGCGTTCCTGCAAGCGGTTGACGGTCGGGTCTTCGTGGAAGACGTCGTCGCCGACCTCGGCGGCGGCCATCGCCCTGCGCATGGCCGGGGAAGGCCGGGTCATCGTGTCGGAGCGCAGTTCGACGGGCATGGCGAGCGATCATACTTGCGCGGGAATGGTCGACTCGCAGCACTCGCTCCCTCTACCGCCGGCGGATCCGGAGGTGGTAGCCGCAGCCGACCTGGGCTCCAACAGCTTCCACCTGGTCGTGGCGGAAGTGCGGGGCGGCCAGCTCGTGTTCGTCGACCGCCGAAAGGAGTTCGTGCGGTTGGCCGCCGGACTCGATGAGCGGAAGCGCCTGACGCCGGAGGCAGCGGCCCGGGCGCTTGAGTGTCTCGACCGGTTCGGGGAGCGGGTACGCGGCTTCCCTCCGGGGACGGTCAGGGTCGTGGGCACGAACACGCTGCGCCGCGCCCGCAACGCCCGCGACTTCCTGGAGGCCGGCCAGCGGTCGCTGGGCCATCCCGTGGAGATCGTCTCCGGTCTGGAAGAGGCGCGGCTGATCTACCTGGGTGTCTCGAGGAG
This sequence comes from Candidatus Multivorans sp., assembly GCA_965220845.1. GTDB lineage: Bacteria > Acidobacteriota > Thermoanaerobaculia > Multivoradales > Multivoraceae > Multivorans. The sequence continues at coordinate 401,837 of CBDCRA010000004.1, read as the reverse complement.
CCTGGCCGGCGACGAACGGCGGCTCGCCGTCGATATCGGCGGCGGTTCGACCGAGCTGATCGTCGGCGAGGGCTCGCAGCCGCTCGACCTGGAGAGCCTGTACATGGGTTGCGTCAGCTTCAGCCTGCGCCACTTCCCGAACGGCCGGGTCAAGGAGAAGCGCTGGCGACGGGCGGAGATCGAGGCGTTGCAGGAGCTGGAGCCGGTCGAGCGGCGCTTCCGGAATGGCGTCGGCTGGCGGGTGGCGGTGGGCTCCTCGGGGACCGTTCGTTCGGTGGCGGAAGTCGTACAGGCGGCAGGCTGGTGCGAGGAGGGCATCACGCTGGAAGCGCTGCTGCGCCTTCGCGACCTGCTGATCGAACGCGGCAGCACGGTGCGCGGCGGCATCAGGGGTCTGAGCGAAGGCAGGGCGCCGGTGTTCGCCGGCGGCGTCGCGGTGCTGCTCGCGGTGTTCAAGGCGCTGGGCATAGGGCGCATGCGGGTCGCGGGTGGCGCCCTGCGGGAAGGCGCCCTGTACGACCTGCTCGGCCGGCTGCACCATGAGGACACCCGGCACGCGGCGGTCGAGTCGATGGCCCGGCGTTACCACGTCCAGCCGGAGCAGGCGGAACGGGTGCGCGAGACGGCGCTCCAGTTGCTCGAACATTGCGCCGAGTCGTGGAATCTGACCGGTGAGCTGCCCTGGCTCATGCTCTCCTGGGGGGCCCAGTTGCATGAAGTGGGCCTGGACATCAACCACGCCGGCTTCCACAAGCACGGCGCCTACATCGTCGAGAACGCGGAGATGCACGGGTTCTCGCTCCAGGAGCACTTGTTGCTGGCGTCGCTCGTACGCAGCCACCGCCGCAAGTTCCCGCGCCAGATCTTCGATCGTCTCCCCTCGACGTGGCGGCAACCGGCGCGGCGCGGCGCCGTCCTGCTGCGACTGGCGGCGGTGCTCCACCGAAGCCGGCGGGACGAACCGCTGGCCGTCAAGCTGGAAGTCGACGGCCGGGACCTGCGCCTCGTGCTGCCGAGGACGTGGCTGGAACAGTCCCCGTTGACCCGGGCCGACCTGCGCCAGGAAGCGACGTTCCTGGCCGCGGCGAAGTACCGGTTGACGGTGGAGGAGGATGGCTGACGTCGGCTCGTTCCGGTGCAGGGCCCGGTTTGACTCCGTTGCGCAGGGCCGAATAGGGTGGGATGCCGTAATGAGAAGTATGGGGACCCATAGTGAAGACGACGATCGAGATCTCGGACGAGTTGGGGAGAGAGGCGAAGGCCCACGCGGCAAGGGAGAACATCACGCTGCGAGAGTTGTTCGAGCGTGGCGTGCGGATGGTGATCAAGGCTGACCAGGAGAACAGCGGCTTCGTTCTGCGCGACGGGAGTGTCGGTGGTCGCGGCCTGCAGCCGGAGTTTCAGGGCGCCGATTGGGCTCGGCTCCGCGAAGCCGTCTACGAGGGCCGCGGCGGTTGATCGCGACCGACTCGAACTTGCTCATCCATGCCCACCGGACGGACTCCGAGTGGCATCCACAGGCTAGGCGCTGTATCGCGTCGTTGGCGGGAGGAAGGGTGAGATGGGGTCTGCCTTGGCCATGCGTACATGAGTTCCTCGGCATCGTGACCCACCCGCGGGTCTATGCTCCGCCTTCGACCCTTGAGGAAGCTGTCGGCCAGGTCGATCTCTGGCTCGAGTCTCCGGTCGCCGACCTCCTGACGGAGACCTACACCCACTGGGAGTTGTTGAAGGAGCTGCTCCGGAAGGGGCAGGTCAAGGGACCGATGGTGCATGACGCGCGCGTGGCGGCAGTGTGCCTCGCGCATGGCGTCACTGAGTTCTGGACGGCCGACCGCGACTTCAGCCGCTTTCCGGACTTGCCGGCCAGGAATCCGCTGCAGGCGTGAGAGGCCTCGGCCGGTTCGGTCCGTTTCCTGCAGCCGTCATGCCTCGGCGCTGGCGCACCTGGTTACGGCGTCGGCCATCTCGCCCATCGAGAAGAACACGAAGTCGGTCGTCGGCATCGTCTCGACGCGTTCGGTAGCGCCCCAGCTTCCGCCCTCGGAGAGCCGCTGGCGGTCGATCCAGGCGTTCGCGAGCCCGAAGCGGTTCGCCGGCGCGTGGTCGTGGTGCAGGCTCTGCGCAGTGTGCAGAACGTCGGAACGACCGAGCCCGAAGTCGGTCTTCAGATGGGCGAGCAGGTACTCGAAGTTTCTGTCGGCAGGCTTGTACGAACCGATGTCCTCGGCGGTGTAGATCGCGTCGAACTCGACGCCGAGCTTGCGGTTCGATCCCGCGATGCCGGCTCTGTGGACGTTGGAGAGGATGACGAGTTGGAAGTGCCGCTTGAGCACCCGCAACGCGTCGGCGGTGTCCGGGAACGCGGGCCAGTCGGGGACGGAGGCGCCGAACGCCTCATCGAGTTCCGGGGCCGTCTGCATGGCGAGACGGTCGGCGATGCGGCGATGGACGCGAGCCAGTAGCTCAGGGTAGAGGAGGTCGGGCGTCTCCTGCTCCTGCAGGCTCTCGCACTGCCCGAACGCGAGCAGCGCCGCGGCGCGGGTCACGTCCGCGCCCGGGTTCCGCATGATCAGTGGTTGCAGCGCGTCCCAGATCCCGGTCTCCCAGTCGATCAGGGTGCCGTAGCAGTCGAAGGTCAGGACCTGGTAGTCGGTTGGTTTGGGCATGGCTCTCCGTCCGGCATTCCGTTCGACTCACTCGGGCGTCTCCTCGTTCCCTAACTACGCACCGACGCGCGAAGCGTGCCGGCGGTCGAGCTTGTCCAGCACCTCCAGACCGCGTTGAGCGTCGCCTCTCGCCGCACGCATTCGGAAACGCATCTCGGTGTCGTGTTCGGCCAGCGCACGGATGGAGAGTTCTTCCATCAGCTTGTTCAAGCTCAGACTGCGCTGCGCCGCAAGAGCAGCGAGTCGATCCCGGTGAGCGTCAGGAATCCTGATGGTGAGGGTCGCCATTTCTGTCCTCCTCTCTGAGCCACTGGGCGGGGGTCGCTACACGGAAGCCCTCGAAGAGCAGTTCGCCAGCTGCGAGGTCCTTGACATTGCCGGTCACGATCCACTCCGCATTCCCGGCGACGGCCAGCTCGACGAGGTGGTTGTCGGACTCGTCGGGCAGGTTCGGACGCCAAAGGAAGGTGATGTTGATCCACTGGCACATGCTGAGGACGGCGTCCAGCAGGTGGGCCCGGTCATCGGGCCCGATGGGCGCCGTCTCGAACAGCTCCTTTCTGGAAAGTACATCCTCGTACTCGAGAAACAGGGCATTGCTGATGAGTGGTTGGGACTTTCCCGTCAGGCAGCGCCGGAGAACCTCTCGGGAGGCGCCTCCCGGCGACAGGATCGCCGAAACCAGGACGTTCGTGTCGATGACGATCCTGACCACGACGGTGTGACAGCATATACGCTGTCGCTCGCGCGATCCACTCAGCAGGCCGGCACGGGGCGGCACGCGCGTCGAAATCCGAAGGCTTCAGGCGGCTTGGCGGAGTCCGAGAGCGCGGCGGTGAAGGGCACGGACCCGTTCAGCCAGGCTGCTGATCTCGCGTTGAACATCCTCGATCGTGCCCGACAGGTCGAGCGTGGTGATCTCCAGATGCTTGCCGGCGTGACGGACCTCGTGGCAGACGTCGCGTGGTTCACCCTCCGCGTAGACCAGCAGGCCTCCCGGAAGGTCGAGGGCGGTGGTGTAGGCGAGGAGTTGGTAGAGGTCGGCGTTGGGCACGTAGGCGTGCTTGACTCGCTTGTACTTCGCGTCGCCGACGAACGTGCAGGTCGGACCGTTCCACCACGAGAGGTCGGGCTTGAGCCTGATCTCGTCGGCGGTATCGAGGTGGAGAGGGGGCAGTCGACTGTCGGACCGGAACGTACGTTCGGAGAGGCCAAGCTCCTCGCGGAGTGCCCGCGTCACGAACTCCTGGAACACTTCGTTCATGTCCATCAGGAAGCCGTTTGCCCGGACCCGGCCGCGGCCGGTTTCGATGGACGTGTGACGGAGAATCAACCGCGCCAGAGTCACGACCTCGCGGTAGTGCTCGTTCAGTCGGTCGAACTTCACCTCGGGGACGGCATTCGTCGGGAACTCGACCAGGCTCACGTTGTCGAGGGTGGCTGCGACCCAGGCGAGATCCAGCCGGGAACGTCGTGAGCGGATGCGGAGCCTTGAGAGGCGGTCGGCCGCGGCCTTCACCAGCCGGTTGGCGAGTACGTCGTCGGTGAAGTCGTCGTAGCGGACCTCCACCGGCAAAGGCACACCGAACCTCCGGCGGAGCTGGTCCGCGACGCGGATGCGCCCGCGGACCGTATGGAGCGCTTCTTCCTCGGTGCGATAGCCGTGGAGAAGTCCGCGGGCGAATGCACGGCGCGCGGCGCGCGTCAGCGCTGGCACGAGGACCTCGACCAGCTCCGGTTGCCTCACGTAGTCGAAACGCTCCTCCCGGAAATCGACGCCCATGGCGTAGGCCGCCAGGTAGAGCACGCGACCGATGGGCAGCTTGGGTTCGATGGAGACGGAGAGGTCGCCGATCTCGAGCGCGCCGATGGTGGAGCCGGGTCTGAGGAAGTACGCGTCGGTCGTTCCGGGAGCGGGTTCGATGCTCGCGAGGAAGGGCTTCAGTTGGTCGCGTTCCCGGACAGAGAGCCCCACCGGCTCTTCGGTTGGCATCCACTCCCGGAGGTCAAGATTCCGCATCGTCCTCTGATTCGTCCCCGTCGGCGGGGTCCAACTCCCCGGTCGATTCCTGACCGGACGATGCGGTTGCTGCATCCTCGGTATCGGCTCCGCGGCGCAGTTTCTCCAGATCGAAATCGGCAAGGCGGTCGGTTTCGCCGTAGAGGTGCTCTTCTACATACGGTAGGACGTTGTGCTTCCAGATCAGCCGAACCTTCTCCTCGCTGAGGTCCTTCTTCATGAAGTAGGTCGGACCAATGGCCGCCTGCCTGTCGTCGAGCTTCGCGTTCGCCCGTTTAACCAGATCGACCACCCACGCCATGTCCTCCGCATTTCGTTTCAGCCAGCGCTCGAGCAGGCCCGCCACTGGAGGCTTGTCGGGATGGAACTCGACGAAGTGGAATCGCCTGCGCAACGCCAGGTCGACCAGTGCGATCGACCGATCGGCGGTGTTCATCGTGCCGATGATGTAGAGGTTCTCGGGAAGGCTGAACGACGCGTCGTGGTCTCGGGCGTACTGGAGCGTCATGTCCTCGTCGCGGTACTCCAGCAGGAAGTAGAGCTCTCCGAACACTTTGGCCAGGTTGCCGCGATTGATCTCGTCGATGATCAGGAAGTGCGGGGAGTCCGGCTGGTCCTTCGCTCTCTTGGCCGCCTGAACAAGAGGGCCGTCGCGCAGCGCGAAGGCAGCCTGGCCTTCGTCAGTCAGGGTCGGCCGGTAGCCCTGAACGAAGTCCTCGTAGGCGTACGACGGATGGAACTGAACGAGGGTCACGCGCTGGCCGGACTCGGCGAGGAACCGGGCCAGTTCGCGGGCGGCGTAGGTCTTGCCTGTTCCGGGCGGACCCTGAAAGATGACCTGAAGTTTGTCGTCGAGGAGTTCCGAGATCGTGCGGAGATCTGCAGTGTCGTAGAGGAGGTTGTCTGCGAGTTCCGAGAGGTCCGCGCTTGCGAGCGTCTTGCGGAGTTCATGCTTGCCACCGGCCTTCGGGTCGTTGTACCACGCCGGGCGATAGTGCCGCGAGAACCGGTCGTAGTCCTGCTTGGCTCCATTGAACGCGAAGTCGATCAGGGCGCTCGTGGCCCATGGAGGCTCTCCCGAATCGCGATTGACCTTCCAGAGCGTGGTTCGGCCGATGGCGAAGTACCATTCGCGGCGCGGCTGCACGGGCGTCCAGTTCACACGGAGATTGCGACCGTCCCCCCTGTTCTCGGTCACGACACCTGTCGCCTTGATCGCCATCGTGGGGATGTCTTCGCCCCTGTTGTCGAAGGGGAGATCTCGCTTCCTCACATAGGCGGCCTTGATGGCGATCCTGTCCCCAGGCTCTATCGCCTTGACATGGTCCAGATACCTGTCCTCGTAGCCGTTCTGCCAGATTCCCTCCTGAACGAACCGATCCGTCTGATCGCCTGCGTCCCATGAAGCGCCGACGAACCAGCACGGCCGATCGTCCGCTGGCTCTGGAGCGGCTCCTCTGCCTCCGGCGACCGCGAACAGGACCGACTGCGCCTCAAGGCGGTCCTTCGGTCGTTCGAGGCCGGACTCGCGAGCGCGTCGGACGAGTTCATCGAGGAGTTCCAGCGCGTGCTCGTAGTGCGAGGCCTCGTCGCCGTCGGGGGCAGGTGCTGGATGTCCAGTGCGTTTGTACGTCTCGGCGAACTCCGTGACCTTAAAGGGCGGAAACTGTCGGGAACCGCATGCCATCAAGAGGGTGGCGATCCATCTCAGGCGTGTACCGGTGCCACTCTTGAAGCTGTCGGGCAGTTCGGTTGTGAATGCGCGAATGCGATCGGCTGGCCTCAGTTCGTCCTCGGACCAGATTGCCCGCAGCGCCTTGACGGCCTCCTTCGGCTGGTCACGGAACCAGTTTCGGAGGTCTATCTTGCTGTACTTAGAGGTCAGGTTGTTGTTGATGGCCTTCGCAACGAGGTCGAGGCAGTTCTCGTTTCCCGCAAGAACGGCCCGGCGGGCTGCTTGGAGCTGGCGCTCGATGTCGAGCTTGTAGTCCACCTCCTGACTGTCGAGCAGGCCGCTGTCGACGTAGCGCCGCACATCTTCCAAGTACTCGTTCCACCGACGAGTCGTGTGCGCTTTCTGGGCGATCTCTGAGAGCCCCTCCGGCCCGTACTTGGCAAGCTTCGTTCCTGCCGCTCTCTGCCCCGGGCTCGTGGGGCCGATCGCTAGGTCTTTCGTCACTCTTGCCGCTCCTTGAGGGCGCCGGCTGCGAGACTGTGCTCCAAGCTGTCTCGAATCACTCGCCTGTGAGTGTCAGGGATCCTGATCGTGAGGGTCGCCATCTCCGTCCTCCTGTCTGAGCCAGTGGGCCCGTGTAGCTGCCGGCGCAGGCGGCACGTCCGGCGGAGTCTAGAGGCTTCGGGCGGCTTGGTGGAGTTCGGGAGCGCCGCGCCGAAGGGCGGGCCCGTTCAGCCAGCTTGCGGATCTCGCGTTGGTAGGGTCCAGCCATGTTGGAGGTTCTGGTTGCCCTGCTCGCCTTCATCGCGCTGCTGGTTGCTGCATGCTGGGTCGCAGGCGACGTTCTCGCACGATTCGCCGTCCGCGCCACCGCGGACTTCCTGGACGCTGTCGAATCGGCGCGTAAGCGCTGACCGTCCCTGGATGCGGAGCCGGCCTGCGGCCGGCGCGTCATTTGGCCGCCTTCGGCGGCAGCGGGTCAGAGGACCCGCGGACCCAGAGCTACGGCTTTGGCGTTGGGGTGCTCTCTACCAGGGCGGGGCTGCTCACAATGGGCGGATGCCGGCCAGAAGGCCGGCGCACCGCCAGTGCCTCCACGTAGGGCGAATCTGACGTCCTCCAGCCTGGACCGGGCCGAGGGGGAGGGTCCCAGGGGGCTGGAGGCGAGCGTCTGTCGAGGTCCTTTCAGCAACCAGGAACCGACCGGAGCGAAGCCGACCGAAGCGAACCCCCAACCCCTCATCCACCAAGCGGGGGTGAGCGTCCCCTGGGACCCTCCCCCTCGGCCCGGTTCAGGCGGGTGTGACCGCCGTCGCCCCGTCCTCGCCGCTTCCGTCCTCGCCGCCGCCGTCAGGGCCGGAACTGCGTCGCCCGCGGCTTGAGCCTCGCCGGCTGTGAGACGACCTTCCACGCCATCTCGAGCCACTCGCAGATCATCTTGCGGGTGTCGCGCGGGTCGATCATCTCCTCGATCTGGAAGCGGGACAGCGGTCCGACCGGGCCGCGGGCGCCTTCGATCCTCGCCATGAGCTCTTCCCGGAAAGCCCTCGGGTCTTCGGCTTCGGCGAGCTGGCGCTTGTAGGCGGCTTCGATGCCGCCTTCGGGTGGGATGCCGCCGGTGTCCGCGGCGGGCCAGACGACGCGCATGGAGGGCTGTGCGCGCGGGGTCGCGTAGTTGTTGCCGGCGACGCCGAAGCTGCGGCGCATGATGACGGTGAAGACGGGGACGGTGGCCTGGGCGAAGGCGATCATCCACTGGCCGCCCCAGCGGATCGTGCTGGTGATCTCGTGTTCGAGTCCGACGGCGAAGCCCGGGTTGTCGACCAGGTTGAGGACCGGCACGTGGAAGAGGTCGCAGAGGTCGAGGTGGCGGATCAGCTTGCGGCAGCCGTCGGCGGTGAGCGCGCCTCCGTTCGCGTGCTGGCTGTCCGAGGCGATGACGCCCATCGGATGGCCGTTCATGCGGACGAAACCGGTGACCTGGTCCGTGCCCCAGAGGGGGCCGATCTCGAAGAACGAGTCCCGGTCCGCCATCAGGCGGATGGCGCGGCGGACGTCGAAGGTCGCCGTGCGCTTGCGCGGGATCAGGCGGAACAGTTCCTCGTCGCGCCGGTCTGGCGGGTCGTTCGGGTCGGCCTTTGCTGTGGGCGGCGCCTCGAAGACGGAGGACGGCAGGTAGGAGAGGAAGCGCCGGGTCAGGGCCATCGCTTCCTCCTCGGTTTCCGCCAGGTTGTCCACCGAACCGTTGCGGCAGTGGATGTGCCAGCCGCCGAGATCTTCCTTCGTGATGTCGTAGCCCATCGCGGGGCGGACGACCGGCGGTCCCGCGACGAACAGTTGCGCGATGTCGCGCACCATGACGGAGAAGTGGCCGAGCACCGCCTTGGCGGCGCCGATGCCGACGACGCTGCCGAGCAGCAGGTTGACGACCGGCACGGTGCTCAGTTGCTCGGTGTACATCGTGCTGCCGAGGTGGCCGGGGAGGAAGGAACCGCCCGCGCCGGCGACCCGGGGGCGTCCGGCCTTGATCGCGCCGCGGCTCTCCTTCGCCGTGCTCTCGCCCTCCTTCTGCTGCTGCGGCACCATCGCGGCGACGCTGCCGCCGCCGGACGAGCCGTCGAGCAGGCGGACCGAGGGAACGCGCATCTCGACGGCCAGGAGATCGAGATGGCGGCTCTTCTGGCCGATCGCGCCGTCCGCGTGGCCGCCCCGGGAAGTGAAGTCGTCGGCGCAGACGACGGCGGTGCGGCCCTCGATCCGGCCCCATCCGCCGACGTGGTTCGCCGGCGTGAAGTCGACGATCGCGCCGCTGTCGTCGTAGGACGCGAAGCCGGCGATGCTGCCGATCTCGTGGAAGGAGCCCTCGTCCAGCAGGAGGTCGATGCGCTCCCGGCAGGTCAGCTTGCCGCGGCTGCGCTGCCGGACGACGCCGCGCTCCTCGGATCCTGGCGCCAGGCGCTTGTGGGCCAGGGCCTGCATCGTGGCGACGTCCTCGAGCATCGGCGCCCAGGAGTCCTCGGCTTCGTCCGTTCGGACGGCCGTCGCGCCTTCGGCCGGGGCGATGGCCGCCACGACCTGGCCCGCCTCGACCGTGTCGCCCGGTTGCAGCGGCTGGAGGGCGGCCACCCGGCCGTCGCAGGGCGACGCGACGGCGGACTCCATCTTCATCGCGCTGACGACGAGCAGGGTCTCGCCGGCGGCGACCTCTTCGCCGTCCGTCGCGCGCACTTCGAGGACCGAGCCGGCCATCGGGCAGGCGACGGCTTGCTGGCCGGGTTCGACGGCGAGTTCGGCGGAGGCCGCCTTCACCGCCGGCTGCGTCCCCGCGCCGCTTGCGACGGCGAGGCCCATCACGGTCGCCTGCTGCCGCAGGAGAGTCATCGCGCCGTTGGCGGCCGCCATGCCGGGGTCGGCCGAGAGCAGGTCGGGGTTCTCCTCCAGGAGCGTGGTCCGGGCGTCGCCGGCCCCTACGGAGGGGTGCGCCAGGATCGCCTTGAGCTGGTCGAGGTTCGTGGCGAGTCCGCCGACGTGGAACTCCGAAACGGCGCGCCGCACGCGCTCCACGGCGGCGGTGTAAGACACGGTGCCGGGACCGAACGAGGAGGAGCTCGTGGCCGTCACCTTGGCGAGCAGCGGATCGAACTGGGGCGGAGGCGAGTAGCCGACATAGCCGCAGCCGTCGACTCGGACGCCGGGGCCGGCGGGTTCCTTGTACGCGCTGAGCGTTCCGGCGCCGCGGGCGACCACGCGGGCCTGGACGGCGAAACACCGCGGTTCTCCGACCGCCGCTTGGTCGCCGAGGCCCAGGGAATCGAGGCTGGCGCCGGAGGCGACCTGGAACTGCGCCTCCACGAGGTCGAAGCCCGTGACCTGCTCGGTCACCGTGTGCTCGACCTGGATGCGGGCGTTGCACTCGATGAAGAAGTGCTCGCCGGTCTCAGGGACGACAAGGAACTCGACCGTGCCGGCGTTCACGTAGGCGGACGCCTCCATCAGCCTGACCGCGTCGGCGAGGAGCCGCGTACGCAGATCGCCGTCCAGGCCGGGCGCGGGGGCCGTCTCGATCACCTTCTGGTTGCGGAGCTGCACTGAGCAGTCCCGCTCGTGCAGGTGGACGGCGTTGCCGTTCGCGTCGGCGAGGACCTGGACCTCGATGTGCCGCGGCCGCTCGATCAGCTTCTCCACGAACAGCGAGCCGTCGCCGAAGGCCGCCTCGGCCTCGCTCCGGCAGCGTTCGAACGCCTCGCTCATCGCCTCGGCGGACCGCGCCGTGCGCATGCCGCGGCCGCCGCCGCCGGCTGCCGCCTTCAGCATGACGGGATAGCCGAGCAGATCGCTGAGTTCCCGCGCTTCGTCCGCCGACGCGACCGGTCCGTCGCTGCCGGGAACGACCGGGATATCGAGGGAAGCCGCGAGCTGGCGGGCGCGCACCTTGTCGCCGAACAGGGAGAGGACGCCCGGCGGCGGGCCGACGAAGACGAGGCCGGCCGCCGCGCAGCGCTCGGCGAAGTCCGCGTTCTCGGCCAGGAATCCGTAGCCGGGGTGGACGCAGTCGCAGCCGCTGCCGAGGGCGGCGGCGACCAGATCTTCGGCGTCGAGATAGGCGGCGACGGGATCGTCGGGGGCGCCGTTGCCGATCTGCAGCGCCACCGTCGTCAGCCGGGTGTGGAGCGACAGGGAGTCGGCGGCGGGGTAGACGCCGACCGACTCGATACCCAGGGCCTCCGCCGCCTTGGCGATACGGATGGCGATCTCGCCGCGGTTGCTGATCAGGACCCGTTCGAGGTTGGCCATGTGAGGTGGTTTCCCGGCATGTGAGCCGATGCCATGGTGGTGCGGGAGGTCAGGAGGATACAGGCGGCGGCGCTACAATCCGCCGCTCTTCCCGGACCGCCCCGGTCCGTTCGATGGATCCGATGGCCTTCACCTTCCGCACTGCCACGGACGCTGACGCCGCGGCGCTCGTCGCGCTCGTCAACGACGCCTTCGAGGTGGAGGCGGACACGCTGACCGGCGACCGGATCGCGCTTCCGGACGTGATGGAGCGCCTCGAGCGTGGCTCGTTCCTCGTGTGCGACGCGGAGGCGAACGGACTGGCGGGCTGCGTCTATGTCGAACTCCGTGGCGACACCGGCTACCTCGGTCTGGTGTCCGTCGCATCGGCACGGCAGAGTCTGGGGCTCGGCCGTGACCTGATGGCCGCGGCCGAGGACTGGTTGCGCGAAGCGGGCTGCGGCGTCTGCCAGCTCTGGGTGCTCAGCAGCCGGCCGGAACTGCTCGACTGGTATGGCCGGCGGGGTTACCGGGTGGTCCGCAAGGAGCCGTTCGAGGCCGTCAACCCGCCGCCGACGAGAAAGCCGCTTCGCCCGGTCCACTTCGAGATCATGGAGCGTCCTCTGTGACTACGGCTCCCTGAGCGCGTCGTAGAGATCGAGCAACTGGCGCCGGAAGCGACGTTCCTGGATCTGCTCCTCGACCAGCCGCCTGAAGTCGTCTCTCGAGGGCAGGTAACGGCCCATCTGCGACACGAGGGAGAACTTCTCGGTGTCCGCGAAGCGGGCGTCGAGTTCGAGCAGGGCGTCGTAGTAGTCGAAGTCGTTCTTGATCAGGTCGGTCTCCCCGGCTTCGGCCATGACCAGGGCGACCCGGTGGTAGGGCGCCACGAGCGACCTCGTTGATCCGGGAGTCTCGTGAGCGACGATCTTCACTTCGTCGCCGACGGCGAACCGGTCGCGCAGTTCCCGTCCGGTGAGCGGTCGCTTCGCGCAGTTCCCGTCCGTCGTCTCGACGGTCACGGCGTAGCGCGACCGGGGTCGGGGCAGATGAACGGCCTCTTCGACCTGGACCTCGAGCTGGAAGGCGCCGCCGTCCTCCTGGGGCAGCGCGGCCGCTTCGGTCACGAAGCCGCGGAAGACGTAGATATCCTGGGGGAAGAGGCCGTGGAGTTCGGGGCCGGGGCAGTTCTGGGCGGCCGAGGCGCCCGCGGTCAGGGCCGCGCACAACGTGACGGCGCCGATCGCGGCTCTTCTCATGCCGGCTCCACTGCCTTGGCCGCCGGGTCCACTGCCAGTTCGCGGGCGCCGCCGGAAGCGTCGAGGGGAGACTCGCCGCTGCCTATCCTCGCAATCGCCTGACGCAGGCCGGCCGCGAGCCAGACGAGGGCGATCGAGGCCGAGATGACGGTGCCGATCAATGACGAGTACCAGACCCACTGCACCGGTCCGCGCAGCCAGAAGGTCGCTGCCCAGGCCAGCGGGGCGCTGATCAGGATGACCCGCAGCAGGGACAGCCAGAGCTCCGGAGAACCGCGGCCCAGTCCCTGCAGGCTACGGCCGGTGAGGATCGAGACGCCGATGAAGGGATAGGCGAAGACGACCACTCGCAGGTAGTCGACGCCCAGGGAGCGGATACCGGGACTGTCGGTGAAGAAGGCGACGAGACCGGGAGCGAGCACGTAGAAGGCGGCGGCAATCGCGATGCTGAGCAGGATCGTTCGCACCATCGCGTACTGGACGATCTCCCGCAGTAGATCGCCGCGGCGGGCGCCGTAGAACATGCCGACCAGGGTCACCAGACCGGAAGCGACCGCGACCTGGGGCAGGATGACGACGTGGTCGAGGCGGCTGCCGATCTGAAGCGCGGCCACCGCGTCGGGCGTGTGCTCGACCAGGATGCGGTTGAGCACGCCGCCGCCCAGCGACATGACCAGGAACGACAGCGAAGCGGGCAGGCCGATGACGCAGATGCTGCGAATGATCGCGCTGTCGTAGCGGAAGTTCCCGAGGTCGAAGCGGACGTAGGAGAGCTTGGCCACGAACAGCAGGTAGACGAAGGTCACGGCGGCCGCCGCCTGGCTGACGATCGTCGCCAGGGCGGCGCCGGCGACGCCCATGCCGAAGGTGAAGATGAACAGCGGGTCGAGGGCGATGTTCAGGACAGTGGCGGCGCCCTGGACCATGACCGGCGTCTTCACGTTGCCCTCGCCCGAGAGGATCGACCGGAAGAAGACGGCCAGGATCATGAAGGGATAGCCGCAGGCCAGCACGCGGAAGTAGCTCCAGGCCTGGGGTACGAGTTCGGCCGGCACGCCGAGCGCGTGGAGCAGGGGAATGCCGAAGACGAGCGCCGAACCCGTCGTTACTGCGGCGACCAGGGCGCCGATCAGGACCGAGTGCTCGGCCGCCCGGTCGGCCCGCACCCGGTCGCGGGCGCCGATCGCCTGGGCGATCACCGCGGTGATGCCGGTGCCCAGGCCGAAGGTCACGCCCATCGCCAGGAACACGAGCGGCATGTTGAAGGCGAGGGCGGTCAGCGCCTCCGGGCTCACGCGGCCGACGAAGAACATGTCGACGATCATGTAGAGCGTCTGGATCGACATGCCGATCAGGATCGGCATCGCCAGCAGCCACAGCGCCCGCCGCGGATTCTCGACGAAGCGGTCGAGACGATCGGCCCCCGGTCGCTCCTGCATCGGCGGAGGTTATCCCGGGCTTTCGGGCCATGAGTGGCGTGCGAATCAGAGGGGCTTCTTGCTGTATAGTCTGCGGCCAACTGCACCCCAAGCCACGCCAAGAAGGCACAGGAGGTCCCATGTCCCGACCCGCTCCGTCCACCCTGGTCGCGCTGACCAGCTTCGCGGTCCTCGCGCTTGTCGCGTCCGCGACCCTCGCGGCCGCTCCGAACGCGAACAATCTCGACGCGCCGCTGACCGTCTACACGGGCTCGGTCGTCGGCAGCGACGGCGAGCCGATCCGGGGCGCCACCGTGTCGCTGTTCTCGACCGACGAGCAGCGCAGCATCTCGGTCTACAGCCAGCCGGACGGTACCTACAAGCTGCCCGCCGTTCCCTCCGGCAAGTACAAGCTCCGCGTCCGCCTGATGGGCTGGCTCGACGAGTGGAAGGATCTCAAGGAAACGACCGAGCCGACGCCGATCCAGGTCCGGCTGCGCCAGGCCGAGGGCTGGGCGCTCCAGTCGCAGCGCCCGGCGCACGACCTGATGAACATGCTGGAGTGGGAGGACGAGGCGGACGCGCTGAACTTCAAGATGATGTGCGCCTACTGCCACCAGGTCGGCACCGTCGGCTTCCGTTCGCCCGAGGAACCCGTCGACTGGGAGGTCATGCTGACCCGGATGGACGGCTTCCAGGGCCTGTACAAGCACACCCAGGACGTTCTGGTCAACAAGATCGTCGACGTCTACGGCCGCGACGCGGAAGAGGACTGGACGGACTTCGATCCGCCTGAGGCGCCGTCCGGCGAGTCGCTCAAGGGCGAGGTCCGCGAGTGGCTGATGGGCGACCAGGCCGGGGCCGTGATCCACGACCTCGAGCTCGGCGACGACGGTCTCGTCTACACCGTCGACATGGCCCAGGACGTGATCGAGACCCTCGATCCGGTCACCGGCGAGCGGGCCTTCTACACCGTGCCCGGCGGCAAGGACTACCTCTCGCCGTCCAGTCCGACGACGGGTATTCACTCGATCGAGAAGGCCGAGGACGGCAACATGTGGGTCACCCTCGCCTACTCGGGCCAGATGGGTGAGTTCGACGTCGAGACGAAGGAATGGCGGCTCGGTTCCGGCCGTACCGCTCCGCGTCCGCGCGGCGGCTACCCGCACACCCTGCGCTTCGCGCCGGACGGGATCCTCTGGTGGACCGACGCGGGCAGTCCGAACGGCGTCGGCGTCATGTCGCTCGACCCGGAGACCTGGGACGGCAAGCGCTGGGAAGTCACCGAGTACAAGCTGCCGACCAAGGACCAGGTCCGCGGCGGCGGCGCCCGCGGCGAGTCCCGCGGGGTGACCCCCTACGGCATCGACGTGGCGCCGAACGGCCATGTCTTCTACAGCAAGCTGAACGGCCAGCGCGTCGGCCGCATCCGTCCGCAGCTCGAAGCCGGCGATCCGGAGCGGATCGTCGAGTGGCGGCCGCCGGTCCATGGCCCGCGCCGTCTGCACGTGGCCCCCGACGGCATCGTCTGGGTGCCGGGCTGGGCTTCGGGTGATGTCGCGTCGTTCAACGAGGAGACGGAAGAGTGGAAGGTCTACGACCTGCCGCACGGCCCGAACTCGCTGCCCTACGCGCTGAACATCAACCCGACCAACGGCGAGGTCTGGATCACCGGCACCGGCACCGACTCGATGCTGCGCTTCGATCCGAAGACGGAGAAGTTCGTCGAGTACCGGATGCCGATGATGGTCACCTACACCCGCGAGATCGAGTTCGACGAGCAGGGCAACGCCTGGACGACGAACTCGAACGCTCCGTCCCGTCACGCCGAGCACCGCCAGGGCTCCGTGCTGATGATCTCCTCGGGCGGCGGCGAGTAGGGGTTACGCAGTCCACGGTCTGCCGGCTTCGTTCGGCGGACCGTCGCAGTTCGACGGCCGGTCCTCTTGGGGCCGGCCGTTTGCGTTCCGGGCCGGTCTGCCGGCTGCGAGCCAGCAGCAGATGCGACAGTCGTTCGAGTGTTTCGAAGAGCAGCGACTGAGCCCGGCTAGAACGAGTACCGAAGCGAGTTCGACAGCACGACATCCGTCTCCTTGACGCCGGTGGGCGGTTCGCTGTCGTGGGTGACGTTCAGGCTGATTGCCAGGGCCAGGCCACGGAGGAGCCGGATCTCGAACGAGGTCTCGGAGAGCACGCGGAAATCCTGGGCCCGGTCGAACCGGGTCTGGAAGTAGAGGGTCTCGACCAGTCGGAGGCGCTCGTCCTCGCTGTTGTAACGGACGGTCATGTAGTTGGTGGACCGGTGGTGTTCGCTGCGCCGCGCGTCAGGGAGTGCCGCTGAGAGGTCCAGGGTCTCCCGCTCGAGCATGTAGCCGGTGCCGAGGAAGACCTCGGCGCGCGGCGCCTGCAGCACCCGGAAGCGGACGCCGCCGCCGAACAGGAGCCGCTGTTCGAGCCTCGTGAACTCGTTGAACTGGTGCTGGCCGAACGCTTCGTACGAGAACCGGGCGCTGTGTTCGCGAATGAAGCGCAGGTGACTCAGCGCGTTGTTGACGAAGCGGTTCTCGTTCAGCCGGGTGAAGGAGTAGTTGGAGGTCAGGAAGACGACGTTCGTGGGACGCTGCACGTCCTCGTCGTTCGTCTCTTCGCTCTCGCCCGTCTCGGGTTCTCCGTTGGAGTGCAACCAGGCGTACTGGACGCGGGCGCCGGCGCCGAGAATGTCGCGCTCCGTGTTGCCGCGCTGGAGGGAGGAACTGAGGTCGATCGTGCTGGCCCAGCCTGGTTCCTCGGCGCCGACGCGCATGCTCTCCGTGTTGACCTGGGCCTCGGAGGGCAGTGTGAGTGCGGCCGCCGTTGCCAGGGCGGCTAGCAGGCGCACGGCAAGGGCGCATCGGCGTGTACGTCTCATGGCGCGCAACGCTACTGCGGCCCTGTCGCCCGGGCTGTTCCGCTCCGCGGAAACGCGGATGTGTCGCTGAGGCCGCAGAAGGCGCGGCTCGGGTTCGTGTAGGTGCGTGACACACCACCGACCCTGTCCGTCACGGTCAACCGGTAGTCGACGTCGGTGAGGCCGGCGGCGAAGACCCAGAAGGCGTTGTTGATCGCCACGCCGTCCAGCACCTTCACCGCGAGTTCGATGTTGCCGGGCGAGAAGAAGGACATGTAGCCGGTGGTGCCGGCGCCCGGGAACGGCGAGGCGGCGCCGGTCTCGCCGTCGGCTTTGGTCCAGACGGCGGTGACCTCGAACCGGCCATCGAGCAGGCAGAGCGCGCCGGACGCGCAGTCGCCGTCCGCTTCTTCGGATGAGGAGGGGACGCTGGCGGGAACGGGCAATACCGACGCGACGCTGCCGCCTGCGGGCTCTGCGAAGGCCATCGTGTCGCCGCGTCCGCAGACCTCGCCGGGCGGGTTGCGGTAGACGACGACCTGGTCGCGCAGCGTGTCGGTGACGGTCAACCAGTACTCGACATCGGTGAGGGCGCCGTAGAAGACCCAGTGGTGACCGTTGAGCTTGCGGCCGTTGAGGATCTTCAGGACCAGTTCGACGTTGTCCGGAGAGAAGAAGGTGGCGATGCCGCTCTCGTCGCTCAGGCGGCTGAGCGAGCCGGTGCCGCGGTCGCCGTCGTGCTGGGAGTCCCACTCGACCTCGACCCGGAAGCGGCCGCCGTCGAGGCAGAGGGCGCCGTCGTTCTCCCTGCAGCCCCCGGTCGCGGTCGCGTCCTGGATGACGCCCACGGCGCGGGCCTCCGGCAGGTCGACGCCGCCTTCGACGTGGCTCAACGTGAAGTCGAACAGTTCGCTTCGCTCGACCTCGTCGTCCACCATCAGGGGCACCGTGACTTCGCGCGGGCCGGACTCGCCGTGCCGCCAGGTCAGACGGCCGGAGACGGCGCCGAAGTCCGCTTCTTCGGCCGAACGGGGCGCAGTGCGGTAGGCGACCGCGACATCGCCTTCCGTGCCGTCGCGGCGCTCAACCGTCACCGTGGTCAGGCCTCCCTCCTGGCCGACGAAGGCCGCAGCCGTGAACTCGATCGAACCGGCGGGGTTCGTGGGCTCGCCGCCCGGGTCGATCCAGATTCTCATGCGTCGCGGAATGTCGATTCCACCGCTCATCGCTTCGAACTCGAAGCGGAGGTCGCGCGGTGCGGTGGCGGTGGCGTTCCGGAGCAGAGGCACGCGGACGGTGCGGGGCGACGTGTCGCCGTGCTCCCAGCGGAGTTCGCCTTCGGTCTGGCGAAAGTCTCGACCGGCGCGGGCGCTGCCGTTGCGGGCGCGGTAGGCGATCGTCGCCGCTCCGTCGCTGCCGCCCTCCCGCCTGACCGCGATCGCGATCGTCGGTGGACCGTTGCCGTCGCTCAAGGCCGCTGTGGTGGCGGTCAACCGCCCTCGCCGTTCCGGCCTGATCGCTGCCCGGGCGAGGTCCTGCAGTTCCTCGAAGTAGCCGCGGAACGTCTCCTGGGGCCGGGGCGACTGCTCGGAAAGCGTGATCATCGTCATCACGACGTCGGCCTCGGGATCGACGCCGATGTACTGCCCGTTGTAGCCGTGCGCCAGGTAGCGGCCCCGCGGCCTGATCCACCACTGGTAACCGTAGTTCGGGGCGCCGGCGATCCCGGCGGTCTGGCCGCTGGTCGACTCGGCGATCCACTCGCGCGAGACGAGGCGTCTCCCTTCCCAGAGACCCTCCTGGAGGGCGAGCTGGCCGATCTTCGCCATGTCCCGGGGCCGGATGCGGAGGCCGGTGCCGCCCCAGTGACGGCCGCTCAGGTCGGGGTCCCAGGTCGCGGTGCGGATGCCGAGCGGTCCGAAGAGGTGTCTCTGGACGAAGGCGAGGTGGCTCTGCCCGGAGGCGCGGTTGTTCGCCTCGGCGATCACGTGGGACAGTCCGCTCGAGTAGAAGAACTCGGCGCCGGGTTGCGCCACCACCTCCCGGGTCAGCACGTAGTCGACGCTGTCGGGGTTGTTCCAGAACGTCTGGTCGGTGTCGTTCCATGCCAGGCCCGCGGTCATCGTCAGGGCGTGGCGCAGCGTGAGCCGGTTCTTCGGCGCCTCCTCGAGGCGGTGGGCGTAGTGCGGGATCAGGTCCGCCAGCCGGGCGTCGACGGAGGGGATGAGGCCGCGGTCGAGCGCGATGCCGGTCGCCAGCGAGGTGACGCTCTTGCTGACCGAGTGGACGTTCTTGAGGGTGGTGTTCGTGAAGCCGCCGAAGTAGGTCTCGGCTACCAGGGTCCCGTGGCGAACGATGACGATCCCGCGCACCGTCTGGAACTCGGGGCGCGATCCGACGCGGTCGAGGATGTCCTGGACGACTCCCTGGTCGAGACCCTGGTGCGCCGGGACGGAGCGGGCCCAACCGTCGCCGATGTCCGGCGGCTGGGCCAGACCGGGTTGGGCCGCAAGGGAGAGCAGGACGACGAAGGCCGCGGCTGCTCCTCCACCTGGATCAGGATTCGACATGGGGTTCGGAATGGGCGCTATTCTTGGGCACTGAGCTTAGTCACAGGTGGAGCAACAGGGTCCGTATCGCTGGTGTTCGCGGAGCCGGCTGGAAGGAGTTCCATGATGAACCGAAGAGAGTCTCTTGTCGCAACCCTCATCGTAGTTCCAACGGTCTTGCTGGCGGTTGCGGGTTGCGCGGTCAGCGCCGGTTCGGAGGCGGAAGCCGCGACCGACGTGTCCGACTTCGACGCCTCGGTCGATGTCGGATCGATCGACTTTCCGACCTCAGCGGGCGAGGAGGCGCAGAAGCACTTCATCCGCGGCGTCGCGATTCTCCACAGCTTCGGCTACGAGCAGGCGCGCGAGCAGTTTCAGGCCGCGCAGGAGATCGAGCCCGACTTCGCCCTCGCCTACTGGGGCGAGACCCTGACATACAACCACCCGCTGCTGCCGGAACGGGATCTGGAGTCGCCGCGGGAAGCCCTGGCGCGGCTCGGCGAGACGCGCGAGGAGCGGGCGGCCAAGGCTGGCGACGAGCGTGAACTGGGCTTCCTGAACGCGGTGGAGGAACTGTTCGGCGAGGGCGAGCTCAAGGAGCGCCGGATCGCCTACATGGAAGCGATGGAGCGGCTCTACGGGCAGCATGCGGACGACGACGAGGTGGCCGCGTTTTACGCCCTGTCCCTGCTGCAGGCGGTGGGCCCGCTCGGCGACGACTCCTTCCGGTTGAACGTCCTGGCCGGATCGATCGCGCTCGGCGTCTTCGAGCGCAATCCGTATCACCCGGGCGCGGCCCACTACATCATCCACGCCTTCGACGATCCGGTGCACGCGCCGCTGGCGCTGCCGGCGGCCTATCGCTTCGCCGACATCGCGGCCGCCGTTTCCCACGCCCGGCACATGCCGTCGCACATCTTCATCCAGCGTGGCATGTGGGATCGAGTGTCGAAGTCGAACGACTCGGCCTACGAGGCCGCGGTAGCGCTCTGGGATCCGGGCGAGCGAGTCGGCGACATGGTGCATTCGCTGGACTGGGGACAGTACGGCGACCTGCAGCGCGGCGACTATGCCAAGGCCCGCGAGTGGATCGCGGAACTCGACGACCTGGTGGAGCGCACCGGCGACGAGGGCCGCGGGAAGAGCACGGTACCCCTCGTGCGGGCCCGCTACATCGTGGAGACGGAGGAGTGGGAGACGCGCGAGATCACGGACGACACGTCCAGTTCGGAGTTGCTGGCGACCGGGATCTCGGCGGTCCACACCGGCGAGCTCGACCTGGCCCGCGAAGCCGCCGCGCGGCTCAAGAAGGCGGGCGAACGGCAGAGCGGCGACAGCTCGACCTTCCAGCGCGGCCCCAAGCCCGCCCAGGTCATGCACCACGAGGTGGCCGGCCTGATCCGGCTGGCCGAGGGCGACCCCGGCGGCGCCGTCGAACTGTTCGACAAGGGGCTGGCGATCGCCTCGACGATGGGGCCGCCGCGAGGCGCCGCGTCGCCGATCAAGCCGATTCGGGAGCTCTACGGCGAAGTGCTGCTGCAGATCGAACGCCCGGAGGACGCGATCGCGCAGTTCGAGGATCAGTTGCTCTACACCCCGAACCGGCCGCGTACTCTGCTGGGACTGGCCCGCGCGCAGGCCGCGGCGGGCGACAGGGCGGCCGCCTCCGCGACGTATCAGAGTCTGCTCGAGATGTGGTCAGGCGCGACCGAGCCGAAGGAACTTGCGGAGGCGCGGGAGTTCGTTGCCGCCTCCGCGTGAGGCCGCTGGGGTGACGTGACCTTCGAGACCGAGTTCGAGACCAGACACAGCGACTGCTTCGCCGCCACCGGCTTCGTCCACGCCGGCGTGCTGCTGGCCTTGACCGAGATGGCCTACGCGCGGTTCGAGCAGCACTGCGGCATCGATGCCGGACTGAAGCCCGAGCACGTCTACGCGGTGCAGCGGTCGACGACGGCGACCTACTTCTCGCCGCTTCGCTGGCAGGAGGGCGCGCGGATCCGGGTGCATACGACGGAGGCGACGGAGCGCGGCTTCTCACAGGACTTCGAGGTTCTCTCCGCCGCCGCCGGCCGCGAGGTCGCCCGCTTCACTCACCGGTGGGTATGGCTGGACACGGAAGCCGGGCGGCCGGTCACCATGTCCGGGGAAGTTCAACGACTGCTGCTCCGCGGCTGACCGCGGGAACACGGAAGGAGGACGCACATGAGGCGTCGACGTCACTCTCTACTCACCCTGTGCCTGTGTCCGATAACCGCCGTCTGGGCGTGTGATGCGGTCGATGAGCCCGAGGCCGGCGGTCCTGGCGTGGTGATCGAGACCTCTTACGGCGAGATCGAAGGCGCGCCGGTGGACGACGGCCGGGGTCCGGCCGGCGACGTGCTCGTCTTCCGCGGCGTTCCCTACGCGGCGCCGCCTGCAGGCGAGTTGCGCTGGCGTCCGCCGCAGCCGCCGTCCTCGTGGGAAGGTGTACGGCCGGCCCTTGAGTCCGGCGCGCCGTGCTGGCAGGCGATCAGTCCGGACACTTCCATCTGGAGCCGGGGGGAGATCGAACGGAGCGAGGATTGCCTGTACCTCGACTTGTGGACCGCCGCCGACAGTGACGGTCCGCGGCCGGTCATGGTCTGGTTCCACGGCGGCAGCCACGAAGTGGGGCACGGGTCGTCCCTCATCTTCGACGGCGCGGCCCTTGCCCGCAAGGGTGTCGTCCTGGTGTCGATCAACTACCGGCTCGGCCCGTTCGGCTTCTTCGCCCACGAAGCGCTGACCGCCGAGTCGGAGCATGGGTCGTCCGGCAACTACGGTCTCCTCGACAAGATCGCCGCGCTGCGGTGGGTGCGGGACAACGCGCAGGCGTTCGGCGGCGACCCGGAGCGAGTGACCATCTTCGGGCAATCGGCGGGCTCGATGAGCGTCTGCAGCCTGGTCGCGTCGCCGCTCGCGGCCGGCCTGTTCCATCGTGCGATCGGCCAGTCCGCCGGTTGCTTCACTCCGCTCGAGAGCCTGGAGGAGGCGGAGCGGCGCGGCATGCTGCTCGCCGACGAGTTGGGAGTCGCGGAGGATGCCGCCGCGGCTGGGACCGCCGCCGCGATGCGGGCCGCTTCGCCCGAGGACGTGCTGGCCGGGGCCGGCAGTTCCGGGTGGTCGGCGGGCGCGAAGACGGTGGTCGACGGCTGGTACCTTCCGGATCAACCGTCGGCGATCTACGCTCGCGGGGAGCACAACCGCGTGCCGATGATGGTCGGCTTCATGGGGGACGAGTCGCGGGCACTGTTCGCGCCCGGACCGGAGCTCGAGCGCCCGGCACTCCGACGGCAGTTGGAAGAGCGGTACGGCGAGGCGGCCGCCGGACTCCTGGCTGCCTACGCCGTCGAGGCGGAGCAGGCGCCCGCCGCGGTGCCGAGCCTGATCTTCTCCGACACGATCTTCGGCTGGGGCAGCCGCACCTGGGTCCGCCACGCCGCGGAGGCCGGCGGTGACGCTTACCTCTACTACATTCCCCACGCGCCGCCGGTGTTCCGGCTGTACCTGCCGGACCGGCCTGACCTGGGCGGTGAAGGCGGTCCGCGACGCATGGGCGCCTACCATTCCGGCGATCTGGCCTACGTCTTCGGCAACACCGACCTGGTGGGGATCAACTGGGAGGACTGGGACCACGAGATCGCCGACCTGCTGTCGAGCTACTGGACCAACTTCGCGAAGACCGGCGATCCGAACGGCGAGGGGTTGCCCGAGTGGCCCCGCTATCAGCCGGACTCCGACCAGGCGCTGGTCGTCGGCGACGCGGTGAGTGTCGAGTCGGGTGTGCTGAGAGAGAAGCTCGACGCCCTGGACGTGGCCCTGGGCGGGGGATGAGAGCCATCGCCGAGCCGCTGCCCGCGGCCATCGAGGACTTCCGCGACCACGTGCTGGAGTTCGCGGAGCGCGAGGTGCTGCCGCGGCACCAGAGCCGCCCCGAAATCCTCGACGATCCCCGCGGTCGCTACGACCCAACCGGCCGGCTGCGGCCCGAGGCTGTCGAGCTGATCCGCGAAGTCCGCATGGCCTCGGCCCGCGAGGGACTCTTCACCGCCTGCGTGCCCGAGGAACTCGGCGGCGGCGGCCACGGCCATCTCGCCTACTACGCTGGCTGGCAGGCCCTCTTTCACCGCCTGGGGCCGCGTCCGTGGCTTCTGCTGCACGTCATGGCGCACTGGGCGTTCGGCCCCAGTCGGCTCCTGTCGCAGCTTTCCGAGCGGGCGCGCGAGCGCTTCCTGCCGGGGCTGATGGACGGCTCGAAGATCATGTGCTTCGGCCTGTCCGAGCCGGGCGCCGGCTCCGACCTGTCGGCCCTGGCGACGAGAGCGGAGCGGGACGGTGACGGCTGGCGGATCACCGGCCGGAAGATCTGGACGACGCACGGGCCGATCGCCGACTACTGCGTGCTGTTCGCGCGCACCGGCGAGGGCGGGATCACCGCCTTCATCGTGCCGACTGAAGCGGAGGGCTTCAGGCGCGTACGGGTCGTGGAGCTCTTCGGCGACATCGGCGGCGACGAGGCCGAGATCGCTCTCGAAGGCCTCTACGTCGAGCCGTGGCAGGTCATCGGCGAAGTCGACCGCGGTCTGGCCGCGGCGCTCTACGGTGTCTCGCTCGGCCGCGTCTACAACTCGGCACGGGCCGTCGGCACCGGCCGTTGGGCGATCGAGACGGCGCTTGCCTACGCGCAGAAGCGTAAGGCGTTCGGCGCCCCGATCGCCGAGTACCAGGGCGTGAGCTTTCCCCTGGCCGAGTCCGCAACGGAGCTCCATGCCGCGCACCTCATGGGCCGAAACGCCTCCCGGCTGCTCGATGGCGGCAGCCGCGCGATCAAGGAACTCAGCATGACGAAGGCCTACTCGGTCCAGGTGGGGCTGCGGGCTGTCGACCGGGCGATGCAGACCCACGGCGCCCTGGGCTTCACGAACGACATCGGCCTCACCGAGGCCTGGAAGGCGTTGCGCGTCGTCAACGTGGCCGACGGTTCGAACGAGATCATGAACCGGATGATCGCCCGCCAGCTACTCCGGGGCGACACCGATCTCTGAGACCGCTATGGCTACCGGCCACGAAAGCACGGATAGCTTCCAGAAGACAACGAATCTGTCGGCACTGCGTGGGTGGACGGCAGCACGATCATTGTCGACAGGCCCAAACGCGCCGTAAAGGTAAGCTTCGGCATAAACTCAGGGCGGACAGACGAACGAGACGCTCCGCTCCACTGTTGGCGGGCGGCGCGTGTGAGGAGAGCAGTGAGGGAGAGAAGCGGGTTGCGCCTCGACGGCATTGCCGGGCAACCGGGGCAGCCGTCACTTCGTCCCGCCGGGAACGATGCCGGGCGGCATGCAACCCGGCATCCGGCGCGGGGCGCCGCGCGTCGGCGCGCGAGACGGCCTTTCGGCGTCGTGTCGCTGGCCCTTACGCTGCTGCTGCCGGCGGCTTCGGCCGCTCATGCCCAGCGTCTGCTGACGTTCGTGCCCGGCGTGAGCGCGGCGTCGTCGACGGACGACCCTGGCCCGTCCATCGGGCCGCCGCCGGTGGCGGTGCAGGTCGACCTGGAACTGCTGCGTGGCGACCCGGCGTGGTTGGAGGTGCCGACCCCCGAGGGCGAGACCCTGTCGGCCGAGCGCAGCGTGTTCGAGGATCGCGGCGACGGCGACCTGATGTGGTCCGGCGGGCAGCCCGGCGCGGGCTACGACACGGTGGTGCTGACGGTGGAGGGCGGCCGCCTGGTGGGCCGGTTCGGCGCGGCCGGGGGCGGCGTGTACCAGATCCATGCGGATAGCGCCGGTCGCGGCGGCATGGCGGCGATCGTGGGCGACCTGCCGGAGGGCTGGTGCGGCGCCGAGGAAGGAGATCCAGCCGCCGCGCATGAACATGACCATTCGGAGACGTTCGCGGCCGGACCGGCGGCGGGCGGCGATCGGCCGGCGCCGCGGCGCGACTCCCCCCAACGGGTGAGCAGTCCAGGGAGCGCCGACCGCCTGGACATCCTGGTGAGGTACACGGCGACGGCGGCGGAGAACTGGGCCTGGCTCGGAGGCGCCGAGGCGGCGATCCGCCATGCGGGCGACTACCTGAAGATGGTGTTTCGCAACAGCCGGATCGGGGTGGAGCCGCACATCGTGCACATCGCTGAGGCGCCCGCCAGGCTGGACCGCATCGGCCGGGACCTGGGCCGGCACGAGTGGTACGGCTGGCCTCGGGGATCGATGCTCTCTCTCTACAACGGCCATGAGGGCGATTGGCGTCGCCTGCGACGGGAGCACCCGGCTGACCTGTGGTACCTCTTCGTTGGCGAGAGTCCGTATCTGCACGACGGCTCTTGCGGCAAGTTCAGCCTGCTGAGGACCGGAGACGAACCAGGTTACGACAGCGGCTGGTCTTCCAACCATCCGTTCTGCCAGGACTACGCGGCGGTCTTCGCTCACGAGATCGGCCATGGTCTTGGCGCCCATCACGACCCGCCGCACGTCCCGGGGTTTCTGGACCCGGACCCTGCCGGCGAGTACGCGAAGCTCTTCAGGCCGCATGCGATGGCCCACGTGAACTACGACGTGATGCCGAGTCTGGGCACGGCGGTGAGCTACGAGGGCCAGATCGAGCCGTTCTATTCGAGCTCCAGCGTGAGGCCCTGGGGCGCGGTGATCGGCGTGCCGGGCGGGCAGGACAATGCGAGCACGCTGCGCGAGACCGCGCCGCTCGTGGCGCGGGCCGGTGACTACTGGCTCTCGCAGGAGGTTCTTCCGGCGCAGCCGACCGGCCTTCAGGCGCGTTTCGAGGGGGAGTTCGCGCGCCTGACCTGGCGGGACAACGCGCCGGATGCGGACGGCTACAACGTGAGCCACCTTCAGGATTGGGACGGTGGCTCCAAATGGACCATCTATCGGGAGCTCGATGGCCGCACGGAGGCGGTCGTGCCTCTTGCGCCGGAGGGCATGGCGCCGGGCGTACGGCACGAGTTCTATGTTCTGGCGCGAAAGGGCGACGTGGAGTCCCTTCAGAGCACGGAGGTCTTCCTCACCTTCCCGGGCGATCCGATCGCGGCGCCGTCGGGTCTTTCGGTGACGGTCAGTGACAAGTTGGGTTGGGTCGACGTCACATGGACGGACAACTCGGACAACGAGACGCGGTTCGACGTGCAGCTCCTGCGCAACGGCGACCCGGTCCTGCGGGAGTGGGCCGACGCGGACGCTACGGACGTCTGCCTCTACGAGGACTACGTGCGACCGCGACAGGGCGACGAGTACGGCGTGCGGGTCATCGCCTACAACGCGTCGGGCCAGTCGGAGAGCAGCGAGACGGTGACGTTCCGTTGGGATCACCCGCTGGCCGCCAGGCCGCCCAACGCCACCGCTTCGGCCATCAGTCCGACGACGGTGCGCGTGATGTGGACGGTCGACCCGGAAGTGAGGTTCTACTACGTCAGGGCACGGCTTGAGGGGTGGACCCACGAACGCCGTTGGCGTCCAGGAGACAACGAATCTGCCGGCACGGCGTGGCTGGACTTCGAGGGTCTTGCCCGCGGCGGCCGCTACACCTTCGAGGTGACTCCGATCACGCCCTTTGGCCTCGACTCACTGGCCTACCTGACGCTGGGCGAGCGCGGCGTGGGTCCGCGGCCGCCGTCCGACCTCTCCCTGGTTTCCGAGGACGGCCTGACGCGGTTGAGCTGGAAGGACAACTCGGACAACGAGCTCGGCTTCGAGGTCCAGGTCGGGATCGTCATTGAGGCGTTCCGCAGTAGCCAGAGTTGGGATAGAGAGGTTGTGGTCCCCCCCGACACCGAGTCGGCCGTCTTCCGGACGCCGAACCTACAGGCGTGGAACTACCTTGTCCGGGTGTTCGCTTTCAACGACCGGGGCTATTCCGTGAGCAGCCCGCTGGCCGGCGCGAGGCCGGTGCATTCACAGATCGTTGGCCTCACCGCCCGCTCTGGCAACGGCCAGGCGCGTTGGCGCTGGAACGTGCTCTTCCCCGAATCGGTGACCGGTGTGCAGGTGTCCTTGAAGACTACAGACGAGTGGGACAGGGGCGATCCCTTCGAGCCCTGGACGAACCTGCCGGCGTCAGCCAGGACCTACACCGCGACCGGCCTCCAGAACGACAAGGGCTATGTGCTTGGGGTACGCGCCCTTACGGCGAACGGATCGAGCGAGACCGAGTACCTGTCCACCGACCCACGTGAAGGCCGCCAGCTTCCGCCTCTTCCCGAGCCAACCCTGTCGCACCAGGGGCCTTGCCGTCCCGACCTGGAGCGGGTCTGCCTTCAGGACTCGCGCTTCGAGGTGAAGGCTCAGTGGTGGCGGCCGAAGGGTGCCTCCGGGGCCGGCCTCGCCGTGCCCGAGGGCACGGACGATTCGGGGCTGTTCCGGTTCTTCGACTCCCGTAACTGGGAGGTTCTGATCAAGGTGCTGGACGGCTGCGCGAACAACGGCCACATCTGGGTGCTCGGCGCATCGACGACGGACCTGGGTTACCGGATCGCCGTCACCGACACGGTGACGGGAGAGCGCCGGCAATACGAGAACCAACCCGGCCGGCCGGCCCCGGCCATCGTGGACAACGAAGCCTTCTCCGCGCCCTGCGCGGGACGTGGAGGGCGTTGAGCGACGTTCGCGGGAACCGCCGTTTGGGGACTTGCGGCGGCCGACACGGGGACAACCGATGAGTCGCAGAATGGATGGGTCGGGACGCGCCGCGCTCCGTCGCGGCGCGGTGGCGGGACTGTTTCTCGCTCTCGGACTTGGGGCCGGCGCGGCGAGCGGCACGGACAACGCGAGCTTCGTGTCCTATTCCGGGGTGCCGGACAGGATGCTCGCCAGCGCTTCGGCGGACGTGGTGGTGACGATGCGGAACACCGGCACGACGACATGGGAGAACACCAAAGTCGTGGACGGGAACACGACGACGGACATCTCGTACTGGCTGGGCAACGTTGGCAGCGACGTCTGGGGCGTGAAGAACGTGGACGTGTCCGGGAGCGTGCGGCCGGGGGCGGAGCACCGCTTTCGCTTCAGGATCACGGCGCCGACAAGTCCCGGCAGCTACGTCTTCCGCTGGCGAATGGACGGCAGGACCATCGTCATCGACAGGCCGGTCATCCCGGCGAATGCGGACGACGGCTTCGGGGCTCGCTCCGCCGAGAAGACGATCGTGGTGGAGAAGGAGAAGGACGTGCCGCCGTCGTTCGGCGCCCAGACGATCCCGTATCAGGACTGGCTGACGGGCCACCCGATCGAGCCGCTCGACCTGCCGAAGGCCACGGGCGGCAACGGAACCCTGTCGTACTCCCTGGCGTGCCATCTGCCCGGCGGCGTAAGCCGCTCGGGCAGGCGAGTCAGCGGAACGCCTCGCACGAGGTGGGGTCCGACGGAGTGTACCTGGAAGGCGACGGACTCGGACGGCAACACGGCCGACAGCGACGCCGCCAAGTTGAAGTTCATGATCAGGGCCCGGCGGGCGGCTTTCGTGGTGAACCCCGAGAGGCTGAACCTCCATGAGAGCACCAAAGAAGACAATCACAGCGAGACCTTTACGGTGAAGCTGGACGGCAAGCCGCTGAGCACGGTGACGGTTTCGTTGGCGGGCTGGGACGACAAGGCAGTGACGGTGGATCCAGCGCGCCTGACCTTCAGCCCGGCGAAGTTCCGTGATGCGCAGACCGTGACGGTGACGGCCAAGGATGACCTTGACGCATCCAACGAGGCCACGGAGATCAACCTGAGCGGGCGCGGCGGCGGCTACGACAGCATCACGTCTTCGGTGGCCGTGAACGTGAAGGACGACGACGAGCGTGGCGTGATCGTGAACCCGACGGCCCTGGCGACTACGGAGGGCGGAGAGCCCGGGAAGTTCACGGTCAGGTTGAAGACGCAGCCGACGACAAACGTGGCGGTGACCATGACCATGACGAGCGCCACGGCAACGGCCCCGCTGACCCTGAGTGCTACGCGCCTGACCTTCACGCCGACGACCTGGGCCACGCCGCAGACGGTGAAGGTGACGGCCGACAAAGACGAGGACACGGAGGGCGGGAAAGTCACGGTTCACGCCGACGCGAGCGGCGCCGACTACGGCGACAAGTCGGCAACGGTCGAGGTAACCGTGACGGACCCTGACGAAGCGGTCGAACCGGACCTTGTGGTCGACCCGCCGAGCCTGACGATCGCCGAGGGCGCGTCCAAGACCTTCACCGTGCACCTGACGGCGAAGCCGACGGCGAACGTCACGGTGTCTTTGTCGAGCCGGGACACCGGGGCTGCGACGGTGAACCTGCCGAGCCTGAGGTTTCGCCCCGACGCCTTCGACCAGACGCAGACGGTGACCGTCACGGGCGTCCACGACCGGGACTTCGCCGACGAGGACACGACTATCGATCTGAGCGCGGCCGGCGGCGGCTACGAGAACAAGACGAAGACGGTGAACGTGGCGGTGGACGACGACGACACGGACACGGTTCCGCGGTTCAGCCGGGAGGCCGGCGAACAGAAGTGGGTACGGGGCGAGCCGGTATCGGTCACGCTGCCGCCGGCGACTGGCGGCAACTGGGCGCTGGAGTACGCGCTGTCGCCGGATCCGCCGGCCGGCGTGAGGTTCGACAGATCGACGCGCGTGCTGTCCGGCAGGCCGACCATTGCGCAGCAGGGGAGGACGTACACGTACGTGGTTACGGACTCCGACAGCAACGAGGCGGCCAGCGACAGGGCCACGCAGACGTTCACCATTGAAGTGGTGGAGCCCGAGCCGGACCCCGACCCTGACCCTGACCCTGACCCGAACACCCAGCCGGTCTTCAGCCGGCAGGTCCCGGCCCAGAAGTGGACGAAGGACAAGCCGGTGTCCGTGACCCTGCCGGAAGCGACCGGCGGCGAGGGCGCCCTGAGCTACAACCTGTCGCCGAAGCCGCCCGCCGGCGTGACGTTCAATCAATCGACGCGGCTGCTGTCCGGCACGCCGGCCGGGACACAGGCCGCGACGACCTACACGTACACCGCGTCGGACGCGGACGAGGACACGTCCGCCGGCGACACGGCCACGCAGTCGTTCACGATCACGGTGGCCGAGCCGCCCGGTCCCGACGCGGCGCCGGTCTTCGGCGAGTCGGCGCCGGACCTGCACTGGTTCAAGGATCAGCCGACGGGAGCGGTCGTTCTGCCTCCGGCTGCCGGCGGCAACGGCGCCCTGACGTACAGGCTCGCGCCGCCGCCGCCCGATGGCGTGTCCTTCGACCCGTTGACGCGCACGCTGGCCGGTACGCCGACGGGCGCCCAGGGCGCCGTGATCTACACGTACACGGCCGGCGACGCCGACGCCAACACCGCAGCCAGCGACGAAGCCACGCTTTCGTTCGAGATCACGGTGCACGCCGAGGACACCGCGCCCGCGTTCACGAAGCAGGCGGAGGACCTGGCCTGGGAGAAGGACCAGCCGACCGGGGCGGTGGTGCTGCCGGACGCCGCCGGCGGCAACGGCGACCTGACGTACAAGCTCGCGCCGGAACCGCCCGCCGGCGTGACCTTCGACCCGTTGACGCGGACGCTCGCCGGTGCGCCGACCGGTACGCAGGACGTCGTGACCTACACCTGGACGGCCTCCGACGAGGACGGCAACACGGCGGCGAGCGATACGGCCAGTCAGACATTCTCGATCACGGTAGCCGAGCCGGACACGGCGCCGGCGTTCGAGGAAGAAGCCCCGGATCTGCAGTGGGCGAAGGACGAGTCGATCGGGTCCGTCGTCCTGCCGGCCGCCACCGGCGGCAACGGGGAGCTCATCTACGCGCTGTCGCCGAAGCCGCCCGCCGGCGTGACCTTCGACCCGGCGACGCGGACCCTGTCGGGCGCGCCCACGGTGAAGCAGGCCGCGGAGACGTACACGTACACGGCGACGGACGCCGACGGCAACACGGACGCCTCCGACACGGCCACGCAGTCCTTCACCATCGCGGTCAAGGGTCCGCACTTCGTGGTGAGCGAGACGCAACTGTCGATCGTCGAGGAGGGCGAGCCGGCGACCTTCACCGTGAGGCTGGGTACGCGGCCTTCGGCCGACGTATGGGTGACGGCGCACCAGGGCGGGGCCGAGTCGATGGAGACGAGACCGTGGAGGCTGACGTTCACGCCGGACAACTACGGCGAGCCGCAGCAGGTGGCGGTCCATGGCGTGCACGATCCCGGTTTCGAGGACGAGGACGCGACCGTGTTCATCTCCGGGCAGCGCGGCGGTTACGACAGGGTGAAGGCCAGGGTTGCCGTTCTGGTGACGGACGACGACACGGATATCGTTCCGACGATCGACCCGATTCCGGACCAGGAGTGGCTGGTGGGTCAGGCCATCGAGCCGCTGGTGCTGCCGGTGACGATCTACGGCAACCGGCCGATGAAGTACTCGCTGTCTCCCGATCCGCCGGACGGCGTGTCGTACCACGGGCCGCTCTACGAGGCGCACCGGCTGTCGGGCGTGCCGACGACGCCTCAGGCCGCCACGACGTACACGTTCACGGTGACGGACTCGGACGAGAACGACTCGGATGAAGACTCGGCGACGGCGGAGTTCACGATCGCGGTGAAGCAGCCGGCCCTCGTGCTGAGCGAGGCGAGCGTCGCCCTGGAGGAAGGCGGCGCCGCCGGGACGTTCAGCGTCAAGCTGGCGGCGCGTCCGACGAGCGACGTGACGGTGACTCTGGCAAGCGCCGACGCCGACGCGGTCACGGCGAGTCCGCCGAGCCTGACGTTCACGACGGCGACTCATGCGACGGCGCGGACGGTGACGGTGACCGCGGTGCAGGACGACGACCCCGACGACGAGACGGTGGACATCGCGTTGACCGCGAGCGGCGGCGGCTACGACGGCGTCTCGCCGACCGTGGCCGTGACGGTGGACGACGACGAGACGGACACGGCGCCGTCGTTCGACGGCCAGGCGCCGGACCGGGAGTGGACGGCCGATCGGCCGATCACCACGGTCACGCTGCCCGAGGCGACCGGCGGCAACGGCGAGCTGACCTACACGCTGTCTCCGGAGCCTCCGGTCAGCGTGACGTTCGACCCGGCGACGCGGACGCTCTCGGGCACGCCGACGGCGACGCAGGACCCGACGCTGTACACCTACACAGCGGTGGACGCGGACGGGAACACGGACGCCGCGGACGCGGCCACCCTCACGTTCACGATCGAGGTGTGGCTCGAGGGCCTGGACGACGCCGCCTTCGTCTCGCACGCGGGCGTGCCGGAGGTGATGCTCGCCGGCGAGAAGGCGACGGTGACGATCCGGATGCGAAACACGGGCCCCACGACGTGGAGATCGGCGAGCTACAGGCTGGGCTCCCAGCGGCCGCAGGACAACGAGATCTGGGGACTGGCCCGCGTGGCGTTGCCGGCCGACGTGGCGCCGGACGAGACGGTGGACCTGACCTTCGCCATCACGGCGCCGACGGAGGTGGGCGCCCACAAGTTCCGGTGGCGGATGGTGCGCGGGGCAAGCGGCTGGTTCGGCGGCAAGACGGAGCTCTTGACGATCGCGGTGGAGGACCCGTCGTTTCTGGGCCGGGAGATACCGGACCAGACGTGGGTGAAGGACGAGACCGTCGTGTCGCTCACGCTGCCCGAGGCCAGGGGCGCCGGCGGAGCGTTGACCTACTCGCTCAAGCCCGCGCTGCCGGATGGCGTGACCTTCACGGAGGCGACGCGAGTGCTGGCCGGGACGCCGACCGCCGTGGCGGAGGCCACGGAGTACCGGTACGTCGCCACGGATACCGGCGGCAAGAAAGCGAAGCTGACCTTCGAGATCGCCGTGGAGGAAGGCGTGATCGACGACGCGGCCGTCGTGCGGGTTTCTGGCCTGCCGTCGAAGATGGCGGCCGGCGGCACGGCGACGGTGACCGTCACGATGACGAACACCGGCACGACGACCTGGTCGTCGCCCGCCGGCTACAACCTGGGCTCCTGGGATCGGTCGGACAAGGACAGATGGGGCGTTCGGCGGGCAGCCGTGGCGGCGAGCGTGGCCCCGAACGAGACGGCGGACTTCACGTTCGACGTCACCGCGCCGAAGACGCCGGGCGTTCATCCCTTCACGTGGCGCATGGTGCGGGACCCGGGCGGGTGGTTCGGCGCGCATACGGCGGACGTGTCCGTCACGGTGGAGGATCCCTCGTTCGGGGACGAGACGGTTCCTGACCAGTCGTGGATGCAGGGCGAGGCGCTGGACGCTCTGGTCCTGCCGGCGGCCGCCGGCACGGCCGGTCCGCTCAGCTATGCCATCTCGCCCGATCTGCCGGACGGCGTGAGGTTCGCCGAATCCACCCGCACGGTCTCCGGAACGCCGGAAGCGGCCCAGGCGGCCACGCGGTACGGCTACACCGCGACGGACACGGACGGCGGAAGGGCGACGCTGTCGTTCGAGATCACCGTGGAAGCTCTGGCGCTGGACGATGCGGCGTTCGTCTCCCAGACGGCCGTGCCGGAGAAGATGGCTGCGGGTTCGGAGGCCGCGGTCACGGTGCGGATGAAGAACACGGGCACGACGACCTGGACGAAGGCGGCGGGCTACGCGCTTGGCTCGCAGCGGCCGGACGACAACGAGCGCTGGGGCCTCAAGCGGGTCGACCCGCCGGCGGACGTGGCGCCGGACGCGACGGTGGACTTCACGTTCACCATCACGGCGCCGACGGAGGTCGGACGCCCGGGGTTCCGCTGGCGGATGGTGCGCGGCGCGGACGGCTGGTTCGGGAGGAAGACGGATCTCCGAACCATCGAGGTGGAGGACCCGTCGTTCGGCGACGCGGCGATCGGCGATCAGAAGTGGGCGAAAGACGCGGCCATCGCCACGCTGCTCCTGCACGAGGCGGACGGGACCGCCGGGCCGTTCACCTACTCGCTGACGCCGGATCTGCCGGACGGCGTGACGTTCGACGGGTCCAGGCGGACGATCTCGGGCCGGCCGACGGCGGTGCTGGCGGAGACGGAGTACGCCTACACGGCGACGGACGCGAACGGCGGGACGGCTACGCTCACGTTCATGGTGACGGTGAGCGAACACGCGGTGGCGGCGGCCGCGGCGCAGGGGGCGGTATCGCCGCCGCCGCCGTCGGCCGGCGTCGCGTTCGAGTTCCGGAACGGTGTCCAGGCCGGGCGTGGCGGGAGCGATGGGGCTGCTGAGGAGGCCGGAACGCCGGGTTGGTTCGCCGATTCGGGCGACGCAACGATCTCCCGGATTCCGGCCGGCCTCGCGCTGCGGCTGCGCGGCAGCGGCGCAGGCGGCGACGAGGCGCCGGACGCCGTGATCACCGAGCAGTGGATTCCGGTGGTGGGCGGCACCTGGCGCCTCTCGGCCTGCATGCTGCGGGAGAACGCGAGCGACAACGTCTTCGTGGACTTCGACGGCGGCGCGGGCCGCGACGGCGACTTCCTCGACGCGCACATCGTGGCGACGGAGACCGGCGTCTGGGAGTGCGGGGCGGTGACGAAGTGCATTCCCGAGTCCGTCGGCGCGGTGCGCGTCCGGGCGGTACGGGAAGGCGCCAACCTGGGCGACGCCTGGTTCGACCGGATCGAACTGAAGCGGCTGGCCTCCTGTGGTGGCCAGAGGCAGGCGAAGTAGACTGCTGCCGCCTTGACGATGAGCCGCAGGCGGGTGGGGCCGTTGCCGCTATCGGCCCCGCGAGTCCGCGCGTCCATTGACTGGCGTATGGATGATCCACCCACCCGGGAGTCCCGATGAGCCTACCCGCCGAGGCGACTGTCGTCGCCCCTTCGACGTCAGATCGCGACCACCTGTCCGTCCTCCATCCGACGACGGACCTTCCCGCTCTCCGCCGTGACGGCCCGCTGGTGATCGAACGGGGGCAGGGCATCCGGGTCTGGGACGAGGACGGCAGGGAGTACATCGAGGGGTTGGCCGGCCTGTGGTGCACGGCGCTGGGCTACGGCGTGGAAGAACTCGCGGAAGCCGCCGCAGAGCAGATCCGGAAGCTCTCCTTCTCCCACCTCTTCGCGGGCCGCAGCCACGAGCCGGCGGTTGCACTGGCCGAGAAACTGCGCGAGATCGGGCCGGTCGAGAACGCGAAGGCGTTCTTCGGCACGTCCGGCTCGGACGCGAACGACACCCAGGTCAAGCTCGTCTGGTACTACAACAACGCGCTCGGCAGATCCGAGAAGAAGAAGATCATCAGCCGCCGCCGCGGCTACCACGGGGTTTCGCTGGCCGCCGGCAGCATGACCGGGCTGCCCCCGTTCCACAAGAGCTTCGACCTGCCATTGCCGCAGTTTCGCCACGTGACCTGCCCGCACCACTACCGGGAGGGCGAGCCGGGCGAGACGGAAGCGGAGTTCACGGCCCGGCTGGCGGCCGAACTCGACGAGCTGATCCGCGCCGAAGGCCCCGAAACCGTCGCGGCCTTCATCGCCGAACCCGTGCTGGGCGCCGGCGGCGTCGTCGTGCCGCCCGAGGGCTACTACCCGGCGATCCAGAAGGTCCTGGACGAGCACGACGTGCTGCTGATCGACGACGAGGTGATCTGCGGGTTCGGGCGGCTCGGCACGCCGTTCGGCGCGGAGGCGATGGGGATGAGGCCCGACACCGCCTCGGTCGCGAAAGCCCTGTCATCCGCCTACGTGCCGATCAGCGCGGTGCTCGTGCCGGACGAGATGGTCGACGTGTTCGTCGAGGCGGGCGAGCGCTGGGGCGTCTTCGGCCACGGCTTCACTTACACGGGGCATCCGGTCTGCGCCGCGGTAGCACTCAAGGCGCTGGAGCTGATGGAGGAACGGGATCTCTTCGCTCACGCCGAT
The DNA here is from genome assembly GCA_965220845.1 of Candidatus Multivorans sp. GTDB lineage: Bacteria > Acidobacteriota > Thermoanaerobaculia > Multivoradales > Multivoraceae > Multivorans. Next base: position 365,776 of record CBDCRA010000004.1, on the reverse strand, counting down.
CGGGTCGGCCGCTACTTCCAGGCCGGGCTGCGGCGCTTTGCGGACCATCCGTTGGTCGGTGAGGTGCGGGGCAGGGGTCTGCTCGGCGCCTGCGAGCTCGTGGCGGACAGGCGGACCCGTGAGGCCTTCCCGGTTCAGCGCGGAGTGGGAACGTACTGCATGAATCGCTGCCTGGATCACGGCGTGATTCTGCGTGCGCTGGGCGACACGGTGGCGTTCTGCCCGCCCTTGATCGTCACGGAGTCGGACATCGACGAGATCCTGGAGCGCTTCGGCCGCGGCCTGGACGAGACCCTGGCCTGGGTCGAGGCGGGCGGAGGAGCGTCCTGATGACGGAACTGAGCACGCTGAGCCGGTCGGTGGCCGGCAAGACGGCGCTGGTCACCGGCTGCGCCTCCGGCATGGGCCGGGCCACGGCGAAGCTCTTTGCCGCCGAAGGCGCGAATGTCGCCGCGACCGACATCAACGCGGACGGAGTTCGGGCAACGGTTGCCGAGATTCGCGCCGCCGGCCGGGAAGCGACCGCCTGGACCCTGGACGTGGGCGACGGCGATGCGATTCGCCGGGTCGTCGACGAAGTCGCCGACCGCTACGGCGGCCTGGACATCCTGGTGAACAATGCCGGCATCTCCCGCGGCGGCCCGATCGACGCGGACGAGTACGAGGTGCGCTGGCAGGAGACGGTCAATGTTCTCCTCACCGCCCACCAGCGGACGATCCGCGCGGCGCTGCCTTACCTCCGGAAGTCCGATTCGCCGCGGATCGTCAACATCGCTTCGACCGAGGGCCTGGGCGCGACCGCGATGAACAGCGCCTATTCGGCGGCCAAGACGGGGGTCATCGGATTGACCCGGGGTCTGGCGGTGGAGCTCGGCAAGGAGGGCATCACGGTGAACTGCATCTGCCCCGGCCCGATCCGCACCGCGATGACGGAGCGGATTCCCGAGGAGCACAAGCAGATCTACGCCCGCCGGCGCACCGCGCTACGCCGCTACGGCGACCCCGAGGAAGTCGCGCACGGAACGTTGCATCTCTGCCTGCCCGCCTCCTCCTTCATCACCGGAGTCGCGTTGCCGGTCGATGGCGGTTTGACCGTTCGCCGCGCCTGACTGTCCATTCCGCTCAACGAGCGTCGCCAGCCGGCGGCAGGATGGGCAGTTCGATCGCCGCGCCGCGATCCATGATCGCGAAGACCCGGTGGCGCCGCGGGAACACGGATGGGAGGGGTCCTCCCGGAACCGTGCCGTTGAAGCCGCTTCGCAGAAGACCGGGGGCGTTGAACCTCTCGGCCACCTCGGGCCGGTCGCGCCTTGCTCGTCCCAGCAAGGCCAGAAACTCGTCGTCACGGTAGATGACGACCTGACGCGGCGGTTCGCCGCGTTCCAGGTCGGCCGCCCAGACACTGATCCGCGTGCCCTTGCCGACCGCGGCGACGCGGTCGACCGCGCCTGCGTAGCCGTCGCCGGGGCTCGCGACGACGAGCCGGCGACCGTCCGAGAAGGGTATGACCTCCCTGCCGCCGCGGTCGCGCTCGATTGAGCGATAATCGAATCGAAGTCGAATCGCTACGCCGGCGTGCCCGACCGCGAAGGCTACGATGCCCTCTCGTTCGACCTGTTCCCGGTCGGCCGCGAGTTCGAGCGTGAAGCCGTTGTCCCTGAGCGCCGGTCCGGTAAAGGCAACCGGGGCGTTTCCCCCGACCATGGCGACGACCGTCCCGGATTGTCCGGGGCTCGACGCGGCGTCGAAGGTCCGGCCGCTCACGCGGAAAGTCCGTAGTCCGTCGGCCGCGGTCTGTTGTCCGGGCACGGTCGCTTCCAGATGCCCGGAGAACTCGCCAGATCTCGCAACGACCCGAAAGCGCTCTGGCGCCTGGTTGGGGATTCCGATCGGGCGGCGGAGCAGACCTCGCACCAGGCCCGCGTTGTTGCGCTCAGGCGTCCACGAGTAGCTGGGGTCCGCTTCATAGGGGAGGTTTTCCGGCGGCGAGATGCGCTCCAGTCCCGGAGCGGCGTCTCGGCCGGAGACGAAGAACAGGTCGACCTGGTTGCGGCCTGGGCGAAGCAGGTCGTCGGGTAGCAGGGCAGAGATCCGGTTGCGCCCGCGTGCGTCGGCGTACGGGCGAACCGAATCCGCGACGATTCCATTGACGGCCACGGCGACCGACCGGTCGGTTCGATCCCCGGGCTCGACGAATGTGGCTTCAACCACTGCGGGTACGAACATCGCGTCCTTGTCGACGTCATCCCAGGCGTCAGGAACGTCCAGGCGGGCATGGGTGCTGCCGTCGCGCAGCGGAAGTTCCGCGACGGATCTGCCGTGCAGATCGCGCTCCGTTCCGATCGCCGCCGGATCGTTCGCACTGCCCAGCAGCTCGGTCTGGGCGGCGAGCCGGGCGCGGCGCCAGGGGCCGCGATCGGCTGGAAGCCGGAGGCCGTCGACATGCTCCGCGAACCACAGGGGTTCGGCGCTGGTCGGGGAGCGCTGCGCCAGGACGCCGGGCCGGGCGCCGGCGAGTTCCAGAATTCGGGGCAGCAGATCCACCAGGGAGAACACCCCCTCGTCGACCTTCGCCTCTTCCTGAAGGGGCGCCTTGACGATCAGCGGCACGGCGACCAGGTCCAGGAGCTGATCGCCGGAGGCGTCCGGGCCTGGCAGCCGAAGCGACTTGCCGGGCTGGAACGAGGCGCCGTGGTCCGCGGTGAGCGCGATCAGGCTTCGGTCGAACAGGTCGAGCGACTCGAGCCGGTCAATCAGTTCACCGATCAGCCGGTCCACGAACTCAACCTGCAGCAGGTAGCGCTTCTCGTGGTTCCTGACGGTCCACGGGTCGACCGTCCAGATTCCGTCGCGGAGACCGTAGGACCTGCTGCGTCCGTACCTTCGCCCGGACGGCAGGTACTCCCAGGGGCCGTGCGGCAGCAGAACATGAGCGAAGTACACGCCCGGTCGCTCGCCCGGCGGTTCCAGCGAGTCGACGAAGCGGCGAAAATCGGCGACTCGTTCGTCGTTTCGGCGATGGGGGTGACTTCGCGCCAGTCGCCGCTCGCTTGGCGTCAACGTGGTCTGCGATCCGCTGAGGCCGAAACCGCTCCAGGTCCGGTCGAGAGGCGGGAGCCACTTCGCCCATGGCTCCGGCAGGGTCAGGCTCAGCCATACGAAGCGGAGATCGGACACCAGCAAACCGAAACGGCTGGCGAAGGAGCGGTGCCGTTGTTCGAACCGGTTCAGCGTGGGTGGGCACAGCGAAGTGACCGGCTCCATGACGAACAGGTCGTGGCTGGGGGCGAGCAGCGTGAAGAGGTTGATCGGATGGTCCTCGGCGATCGGAAGCCGTTCGCGCTCGGGACTCAAGCCGGTCAGGAGCGCCGGTACCGCGTGGTGCGTCATGTTGGAAGCGGCGGTGGCGTTGGGGTACCAGGTGCCGCGGTCCGCCAATCGCGCGAGGTTGGGAAGCCGTTGCCGGTCGATCTTGCCTTCGCCGTCGAGGATCGAGATCATCGACCACTCGTCGAAGACGACCAGCACGACAGGGGCTTGCGCTCCCGTGGGGTTTGTCGGAAGCTGGCGGTCCGGGATCGAGAGGCTGCGGCGCACGTCGCGGTCGAGCACGAGGACAGCCGGCGCGGCGGCCGCGGCGACCGCCAGCACGGTGGCGAGGAGACGGACCGCGGGAAGCCGGACGTATGCCCACGCCCCGCCGGCGACGGCAACGGCGCCGAGGGCGCCGGCTGCGGCCGCGGGCAGGCCGTGCGCGGCCTGCAGAACGATGGCGCCGGTCAGCAGGCCAACCGGACCCGCAACCGCCGGTCGGATCCAGGCGGTGCGGCGGAACCGCGCCGCCGCAGCCGGAACGGAGAGCGCCAGTGGGGGGCCGACCGCCAGCAACGCGATCAGGGCTAGGAGGTCCGCGACCCCGAGATGCCTGATGGCGAAGAACTCCGGTGTCCGCCGCAGCAGGTCGTACACGGGTTGAGCAATCGCGAGACTGCTCAGACCGGCGATTGCCAGGAGGCCTCTGCCGAGTTCCGCGGACGGACCGTGGCTTTGCCGTGGCTCGTGACCGACGGACGGCGGAGGCGCGGGATTGACAGGTCGCGCCGCTTTGGTCACCGACTGCCGCCGTCGATCCGCAGGATTGCGCCCGTCGTGTAGCTCGAAGCGTCGGAGGCGAGGTAGAGCGCGGCGCCCACGATCTCGTCGGGCTCGCCGCCGCGGCCGAGCGCGATCGAGGTCTTCGCCCGCTCGTTGAATGCCTCCAGGTCCCAGGCCTTGGAGATGTCGGTCAGGAAGGGGCCGGGCATGATCGCGTTGACCCGGACCTTGGGGCCGTAAGCGTGAGCCAGCGATTCGGTCAGGGCGTTCAGGCCCGCCTTGGCCGCGCCGTAGGGTTCGGCGTTGGCGCTCGGGTGGATCGCTGCGGTGCTGGTCACGTTGATGATGCTGCCGCCGTCGCCTTCGGCCATCCGCGCGCCGATCACGGCGGCGAGTCGGAAGGGCCCCTTCAGGTTGACGCCGACGACCTTGTCGAACAGCTCTTCGCTGACCTCGGCGAGGCTCGGGTAGAGCGGCGACATGCCGGCGTTGTTGACCAGCACATCGACCTTGCCGAAGCGCTCGTACGCGGCTTCGATCAGGGCATCCACGTCGTTCCAGCGACCGACGTGGCAGGCATGGGCCAGGCCTTCTCCGCCCATCGCTTCGATCTCCGAGACGACGGAACGGCAGGAGTCGATCTTCCGGCTGGTGACGACGACGTTCGCGCCGGCGGCGGCAAAGGCGAGCGACATCTCGCGGCCGAGGCCGCGGCTGCCGCCGGTGACAAGGGCGGTGCGTCCGGAGAGGTCGAAGAGTCGGCGTGTTTCTCGGGTCGTCATGGCGGGGGAGATTACAACCGCGGCCCGCGGCGGGGTAGATTCCGCGGACGATGAGCGACGCTCCCTCTGCCGGAGAACCGCGTCTGATCCAGATCCAGGCCGGACCCATGGCGAACTTCGTCTACGTCCTGGCCGACCCGTCGACCAGCCGCGCCTGGGTCGTCGATCCGGCATGGGAGCCGATCCGCGTGGTCGAAATCGCTCAGGAGCAGGGCTACGACGTTGTCGGCGTGCTGGCGACGCACTTCCACCAGGATCACATCGGCGGCGACATCTACGGCCAGCACGTTCCGGGGGTGCGCGAGCTGCGCGCCGAGTTCGACGTGCCGATGCTGATTCACGAGGCCGAGGCGGAACGCGGCGCCGAAATGGCCGGCTGCCCGCCCGACCGGGTGGAGTCGTTCCGGGACGGCGACATCCTCGAACTGGGCGAGTTGGCGGTCGAGGTGCTGCACACGCCGGGCCATTCCCCGGGCAGTTGCTGCTTCCGCGCCGGCAGCCACGTGCTGACCGCGGACACGCTGTTCGTGCAGGGAATCGGCCGGATCGACCTGCCGCACAGCGACGCCGACGCGATGTACCGCTCGCTGCAGCGGCTGAAGAACCTGCCGCCGGAACTCGCGATCTACCCGGGCCACGACTACGGCCCCGAGTCCAGTTCGACGATCGGCCGTGAACTCATGTGGAACGCCTATCTCCGACCGGACAGTCTTGAGCAGTGGCGGGCGATGCTGGGCTTCCTTTGAGTCCGGGGGAGGCTTCCGGGGCGGCGGCGCTCGCGTCGCAGGAGGCGCCGGCCCGCCTCGAGACCCGGGGGCTGTGTCGCGAACTGCGTTCGGGGGAACGCACCCTGGTCGTGGTCGACGATGTCGATCTCGAAGTGGCCGCCGGCGAGTGCGTTTCCGTCCGCGGCCCATCCGGGGCCGGCAAGTCGACGTTGCTCGCGCTCCTTGCCGGACTCGACCGGCCTACCGCGGGCAGCGTCCTGATCGACGGCCAGCCGATCGAGCATCTGAGCGAGGACGAACTGGCCCTGCTGCGGCGGGAGAAGATCGGCTTCGTCTTCCAGGCGTTTCAGTTGCTTCCCAACCTGACCGCGCGCGAGAACGTCCAGTTTCCGCTCGACCTCCTGGGGCGCAGGCGCTCCGGCCGCCGGGCGGAGGAACTCCTGGCGGACGTCGGCCTGGCGGAACGAGTCCACCACTACCCCTCGCAGCTCTCGGGCGGCGAGCAGCAGCGAGTAGCCCTGGCCAGGGCGTTCGCCGCCGAGCCGCGGATCCTCCTGGGCGACGAACCGACGGGCAACCTGGACTCGGTGACCGGCGCGGCGGTCCTGGATGCGATGATGGCGCTGCGGGATCGATTCGGCTCGACCCTGGTGCTGGTGACCCATGATCCGGCGGTGGCAGCGCTCGCCGATCGCGAGCTGGTCATGGTGGACGGCCGCGTAGCGGAAGCAAGTGCCCGGTGAGCCCGCGGGTCGCGCTCCGGTACTCGCTGCGTGAGCTCCGGGGCTCCCTGGGGCGGGTCTGGGTCTGGGTGGCGTGCCTCTCGGTGGGCGTTGGCGCCGTCGTTTCGGTCGCGGGACTCGCCTCGAGCGTAGACGGCGCGATCCGGGGTGAGGCTCGGAAGCTGCTGGCGGCGGACCTGGCGGTTCGCTCGCGGGGCCCGGTTCCGGAGGACGTGCTGGAGACGATCGATGGCGTTCCCGGGGCCGCTCGCGCCGAGGTGCGGGAGCTGGCGGCGATGGTGGGCCGCGCTTCGCCCCGCGAACGGGGCGCCGAAGGCCCGTCGAGCCTGCTGGCCGAACTGAAGGCGGTGTCTGGCGGCTATCCGTTCTATGGCGAACTCGCGACGGATCCCCCGCTGCCTCCCGGAACGACCCCGGCGGACGTTCTGGGCGACCACTCCGCGCTCGTGTCGCCGGAAGCGCTGTCCCGACTCGGCCTGAACGTCGGCGACGATCTTCGTCTCGGCCGGCGGACGCTCCGGATCGTCGGTTCGCTTGAAGCGGAGCCGGACCGGCTGCCCACGGGGTTCGCGTTCGGGCCGCGGGTCGTCGTGGGCGTGGCCGCGCAGGAGGCGGCGGGGCTCTTTCCCTTCGCTGGCTTTGGCGGCTATCGGGTGCTGGTGCGGCTCCCCGGAGAGCACTCGCTCGAAGAGCTCGAACTGCGTGCCGACGCCCTGCGCGACGAGATCGACGACGGCGCGGTGCGGGTCGAGACCTACGCCGATGCCCAGCCCGGCATTCGTGAGGATCTCGAACGGCTCTCGCGCTACCTGGGCCTGGTCGCGCTGCTGTCGCTCCTGGTCGGCGGCGTCGGCGTGGCCCAGGGTATTCGCGCCTGGCTGACCCAGCGTCTCGACGCGCTCGCGGTGCTGAAGTGCCTGGGGGCCCGGCCGCGCGATCTGATGCGCACGTACGTCGTCCAGGCGGTCCTGCTGGGCCTGGCGGCCGGGGTGATCGGCGGCGTGGCCGGGCTGCTCTCCATCCTCCTCGTGCCGGCGATCCTCGGCGGCGCGCTGCCGGTCGAGGCGGTTTCGATCTGGCAGCCCTGGGCTTTCCTCCGGGGAGTGGCCCTCGGCATCGGTGTATCGACGGCCTTCTCGGCCCCGGCGCTGCTCGTCGTGCTGCGGGCGCCGCCGGTGCGCGTGTTCCGCAGCGGTGCCGAACCCTTGTCGGGTTCACGGTTCGCAAGCGCTCTCTCCGTGGTCGCCGTGGGTGCGGGCGTGGCGGGTTCGACGGCGCTTCAGGCCGGGTCGCTGTGGCTGGCGCTCCGGTTCGTGGGCGCGGTGGCGGCGGCCGTCGTCGCGTTGATTCTGGCCGCGCTGCTGTTACGGCGGCTGGCCCGGTTCCTGGCGCCCAGGTGCCGTTCCTCCTGGCTTCGGTACGGCGTCGCGGCGCTCGCGCGGCCCGAGTCGGGCACGCTGGCGGCCTCGGTGGCACTGGGAATGGGTCTGATGGTGTTGCTCGCCATGTTCGTCGTCCAGGGGCACCTTCACGACGAACTGGCCGCCGGGCTTCCGGACGAGGCGCCGAGCGCGTTCCTCCTGAACGTGCCGGCGGCGGGCTGGGATGACCTCGCAGGGCTCCTGGAGCGCCAGGGGGCCCGGAGGGTGCAGTCGGCGCCGGTGGTGATGGCCCGCGTCCGGGCGATCGACGGGGTTCCGGTGGCGGAGCGGCTGAACGACCGCAACCGCTGGGCCCTGAGGCGGCAACTGCGGTTGACCTTCCTCGATGAGCTGCCCGAGGACAACGTGATTCTCGAGACCCGGAACAGGGGTGCCGCCGGGCCGGCGACGGCGGCGCGGCCATGGGTCGATCCGGCGGTTGGCGAGGTCAGTGTCGAGCAGGAGTTCGCGGAGACGATCGGAGTGAGCGTCGGCTCGACGATCGACCTGGAGGTGGGCGGCCGGGAGACCCGGATCACCGTGACCAGCCTGCGACGGGTGGACTGGGAGGGTTTCGGCATCAACTTTTTCCTCGTGGTCGAGCCGGCAGTGCTGGACTGGGCGCCGCACACCCGGCTCGCGGCAGCCTGGTTGCCGCAGGAGCGCGAACAGAGGATCCAGGACGAGATCCACCTCGCCTATCCCGGCGTCGCCGTGGTCCGGATCCGGGAAGTGCTCCAGAAGGTGATCGACCTGGTGGGCAACCTTCAGGTCGGCGTGCGAGTGCTCGGCAGCTTCACGGTGGCCGCGGCCCTGCTGACGCTGGCGGGCGCGGTCGCCGCGAGTTCGGCGCGACGCGGCCGCGAGGCGGCCCTGCTCAAGACGATCGGCTCGACCCGCTTCGACGTGCTGCGCGCTTTCGCGGCCGAGTACGCCCTGGTCGGCCTGTCGGCGGCGGCCGTGGCGGCCGTGCTCGGTTCGGCGGCCGCCTGGTGGCTGGTGACCCGGGAGCTCGAACTTGCCTGGTCGTTCAGGCCCTGGGCGGTATTCGGGGCGCTCGCCGCGGGCAGCCTGCTGTCGCTCGCGACGGGGCTCCTGGCCAGCGTCGGCGCGTTGCAGCGGCCTCCGATCGACTCCCTGCGCGAGGCCCGTTGATGCGGCGCATCTCCACCCGCTGGCAGATCGTCGGAGCCTTGTTCGCGATGATGATGTTCTCGTCCGGTCTGGGCTTCTACAACCAGTCGGTGCTGCTCGAGGCGCTGACGCGCGAACGCGGGCTGACCGTCTTCACGGCCTCGCTCGCCCCGACGATCTTCTTTGCCGTGAGCGGTTTCGCCGGGCTCGGTGTCGCCAGCGTGATCGAACGGGTCGATGCCCGCTGGTCCGTCGCGGCGGGCGTCGCGATCTGTGCCGCGGCTCTGGTCCTGATCGGTCGCGTCGAGACGATCGTTCAGGTCTACCTGGCGTTCGCGCTCTTCGGGTTCGGGTTCTCCGCCACGAACATGCTGACCGCGAGCACGGTCGTCACGCGGTGGTTCGCGCGCCGGCGGGCCCTTGCCCTGTCGGTGGTGTTCACGGGGCTCTCGGTCGGCGGCATCGCGGTCGCACCCTTCGCCGCCTGGGTGATGGGCGAGTACGGCCTGCGGCGCGGCACCGAGCTGGTGGCCGCCGTGTACGTCGTGGGCATCCTGCCCGTGTCGCTGTGGCGGCTGATTCCGCGGCCGCGCGGGGAGATGGACCGCCTGGGGGAGTTCGATGGCGCCGAGGAGCCCGGCGTCGGGGCCCGGGAAGCGTTCCGCTCGCGGTACTTCCTGGGCATCGCCGGAACGTTCTTCTTCGGCCTGATGGCGCAGGTCGGCGCCATCGCCCACCAGTTTCGCCTGGTCAGCGTTCACGAACCCGGTGCGGCGGGCCTCGCGGTCTCGGTGCTGGCCGCATCGAGCGTGGTCGGACGGCTGGCCTCCGGCGCGTTGCTGGAGCGGGTTCCCTACCGCGGCTTCGCGTTCGTCCTGCTGGTGTTTCAGGGAATCACGCTGGTCGTCCTGGGATCGAGCACGAGCGTGGCGGGCCTGCTGGTCACGTCGAGCGCCTTCGGGCTCACCATCGGCAGCTTCCTGATGATGCAGCCGCTTCTGATCGCCGAGGCTTTCGGCACCAGGAGCTACGCGCGGATCTACTCGGTGAGCACGCTGCTCGCTTCGATCGGCGTCGCGCTGGGACCGTTCCTGCTGGGATGGGCTCACGATCTGGCGGGCGGCTATCGGAACGCCTACGCGCTGGGAGCGGTGATGTCCTGGCTCGGCTGCGTGGCGCTCTGGGCGGCGGGAAGGGACTTCGTGCGCCGAGTGACACCAACAAAGTTGGAACAATTGTCGGATCGACTGTAGACTCTGCGCCGATTCCGGGCGTGTGGGCTCCCGGGCGAGGAGGTTTCTTGGCGGGTCGAAGAGAACTGAACATGCGTCGCCGCAAACGGCGGATCCTCGAGGCGGCAACGAAGCTGATCTCCAATGGAGGCATCGAGGCGTGCACCATGCGCGAGTTGGCCCGCAAGGCGCGGCTCGATGTCACTACCCTCTACAACTACTACGGGTCGAAGGAGGAGATCCTCGAGGCTCTGCGCCGATCCGGAGCTCGGAAACTGGAGCGCCGGATCGGGGAACTCGAGGAAACGGAGCCCCTGGACCGCATTCGCGCGATTGTCGACCTGATGCTGGGTGTAAGGGAGTCGCCACGCGCTCTGGCGAGGCCCATCAATCAACCTGGACCACGGCGTCGCCCAGGGAATGGCCCGATCGAAGGGGTCGCGAGGGTGCACCTGGAAGCCGAGTTGCGACAAGCCGCTGCCGACGGCGACCTGATTCCTTCGGTCGACATCGAGCAGTTGGCCCTGGTCATGCTCGGTCACGCCCATGTCTGGTTGCCGCTGTGGGCGCGCCGGGTCGTCGACGCCGAGGAAACGGCGGCGCGGGTCGGGTACTTCGTGAGCCTGTGCCTGCAGGCGGCCGCAACGGACGCGGCGCGTCCCCGACTCGAACGGGAGATGCTGAAGAGCCAGAGTCGGCTCGCCGCTATCGATGCCGCGGCTGAACCTGCTGCTGTCTGATCGATCGCAGGCCGGGGCCACCCGGCATCACGACCGCGCCCGGGTTCCTCCCTCTTGCCCTGTCGGCGCTCCCCGATCGAGGCAGCCGTCTACTCGGCCCGACCGGGCGCTTCCGATCAGAAGCGGAAGCCCGCCTTCAGGCGGAATTCCCGCGGCAGTTGCCAGGCGGTCACCGTCGAGATCGGTTCCAGCGTGCGCGGGTTGACGAAGAGCACGCCCTGCTGGTCGGTCATGTTGGCCGCCTCGAAGCCGAGCTGACCTTCGAGCGAGCCGCGGATCGGGAAGAACCAGACCAGCGAGGCGCTGAGGGTGTAGATGTCGTCGAGCTGCAGGTCGTCTCGCGGCGCCAGGCGGGTCACGGTGTCGATCTCGACGCCGGTGTTCGGATGGGCGACCGTGGTGGCCAGGGTCGGGCCGAAGTAGCGGCCGCTGCTGCCGGAGAAGAAGCCGCCCAGGGACAACCGGTGTGCGCCCAGTTCGAAGATCCGTACCGCGACGATGTTCAGCCGGTCGATGTCGTGGCTCAGGCGACCTGCCTGGTAGCGGCTCGTCGTGTCGGCAGCGCCGGTGTCGAGCTCGACGCCGCCCAACCCCTCGAACAGGTTCGAGTTCGTGTTCACGCTCTCCGTGTTGCCCTCCGCGTCGCCGATCGTCAGGTTCGTGTTGAGCGACCAGTTGTTGCGGAAACGACGGTTCAACTCGAAGGTGGCGCCCTGGTACTCGCGGTAGGCGCCCGCCCAGTTGCGAACCACCCGTTCAACGCCCATGCCGTCGGCGGTGAACTGTTCGTTGCCGAAGTAGATGTTGTCCGTCTCGTGCGAGACGGCGCTGGCGCGGAACACCCAGTTCCGGCTGAACTGCCAGTCGAGGCCCACCGCGACCTGGTCCTTGTAGAAGTGGTCGACACGCTGGATCTCGCCGCCGCCCGCCGGCCTGACCTGCCTCCGGAACCGGTCGTAGCGCAGCGTGGCCGGGTTCCAGTTGTACTCGGTGTAGGACTGCTGGCCGGTCGGCAGCTCGCTGTACTCGCGGTAGGCGAAGTCGAGAGGGATGTTCTGGTAGTAGCGCCCGACGCTCGCCCGGAACAGGAGCGAGCCGTCGGCGTTGATGTCGTAGACGGCCGTCAGCCGCGGCGCCACTTCCTGGGAATCGTCGACCTCGCGGCCGACGTCGTTCTCGATCGTCTGGTCGTCGAGACGGAGACCGACGTGGAGGCTCCACCGGTCGCCGATGTCGATCCGGTCCTGGGCGTAGAGCGCTGCTTCGATTCCCTCGCTGTGGGAGGGCACGGAGTCCTCGAAGATCCGTACCCGCTGTGGCCGTTCGTAACCGCCGGGCAGGGTCGGGTCGTAGCCGCGGCCCCTGAACTCCTTGCCGACGTTGCCCAGGTTCGTGAATGCGATGTCCTGGACGTCGATGCCGAACTTCAGCTCGTGGTTGTTCCGGAAGATGCTCACCGAGGCGCTCGCGGTGTCCCGCGGGAAGTCGTTGTAGCCGATGCCGGACCCCGACGCCGGACCGTTGTGCCGCAGGTTGGTCAGCAGGTCGCGATAGCGGTAGTTGTTGCCCGGCGGGTCGTCGGGCGAGGCGTTCGGGTCGAGGCTCTCCTTGGGGAAGAGGAGGTTGCGCGGGAAGAGGTCCTTGCGCGCTGAGGCCTTCATCTCGAGGAACACCGAGTTGCTGGCGGCGACGCTCCAGGTGACTGTCGTGAGCTGGGCGAAGAGCGGCCGGTCCATGAGCGAGAGGAAGTCGCCCGAGTTGCCCGGGCTGGCGATCCCGTTGCCACGCGAGTCGATCCAGGTGCCCGCGAGCTGATGCCGGTCGCTGGGCTGGAAGTTCAGCTTGGCGATGCGGGGCTCGGAGGTGCGGCTGCTGTCGATGACCGTGCCGTCTCGCAGCCTGTCGAGCAGGTTGTTCGTCATGTCGGCCCAGGAGACGAAGAACCAGGCCTTCTCGCGGCGGAGCGGGCCGCCGAGCGAGGCTTCGAAGCTCGGCGTATGGTCGTCGGGCCGCTCGAGTTCGAGCTGGTTCAGGGCCCGCCACTTCGGGTTCTGGCCGACATACAGGAAGTTGCCATGGAGCTCGTTCGTGCCGGTCTTGACCGTCGAGTTGATCACTCCACCCATGACCCGTCCGTACTCGGCTCCGAAGCCCTGGGTCTCGAGCCGGGACTCAGCGAGGGCCGTGGCCGGCATGATGAGCCGCGCCTCGCCGCCTCGGCGCGTGTTGCTCGTGTCCACGCCGTCGATCAGCACCTGGGTTTCGGTCGAGATGCCGCCGTTCACCGCCGGCAGGTTGTCGGACTCCGCGACGCTCACGACGCCCGGCAGTTGACGGAGCGTCGAGGCGTAGTTGCGGGTGGCGTAGGCGACGTTCTCCACGACTTCGGCGGGCGCCGTGCTGATGACCCCGGTGTCGTACTTGCTGATCAGTACCGCGTCGGCGGTGACCGTGATCTCCTCCGCCTCGGCCGGGATCAGGGTGAGGTTGACGCCGCGGCGCTGGCCCGGGTTCAGCGTCGTGGCGAACTCGGCTCGGCCGAGTCCTTCCAGTTCGGCCGTGATCGTGAAGTCGCCGGCCTGGAGGAGGGCGAATCGGTAGCCGCCGTCGGCATCGGTGATCGCGCTCCTGGTCCGCTGCGGCCCGGTAAGGGTAATGGAAACACCGGGAAGCGCGTTCCCTTCGGTGTCCGTCACCCGACCGTCGATCGTGCCGGTCTGCGGGCCATCGGCCAACAGCGGCGGGGCGCAGCAGAGGAGTACAGCGAGAAACCAGGGGAGAGCAGCGTGGTTCGCGTGTCGACTCATGGTCGATCCTCCGAGTTCTGTTGTCGAGACTCTTGCTCCCTACAGTATTGCGAACGCGGTTCGAACTTTCAAGTGGCGCGGAAGACGCTCCTAGATCAGTCCCTGGTAGGCGCCGCCGTCGAGCAGAATGCTTGTGCCCGTGATGAACCGCGCCGGCTCCGAGCACAGGAAGGCGACCGCCTTGCCGAAGTCCTCGGCGGTGCCGAGCGTCCCGGTGGGCACGCGCTGGGCCACGACGTCCGTGTTGCCCAGGGACTTGATGCGGTCGGTGGCGTGGATGCCGGGCTGGGCCGAGTTGACCGTCACGCCGTCGCGGGCGACCTCCGCCGACAGCGTCTTGAGGAAGCTGCTCACACCGGCGCGGGCGACGGAGGAGGCGGCGAGGTTGCCGATCGGCTGGCGGGCGCCGATCGAGGTGATCGCCACGATCCGGCCCCAGCCGCGCTCGCGCATGCCGGGGAGAGCCGCCTGGCACATGACGATCGTCGACAACAGGTTGAGGTCGAGCGCCTCGCGGTAGCCGTCGATCGACGTGGTGGCCGGGGAACCGGGCGGCGGGCCGCCGGCGTTGGCGACCAGGATGTCGACCTGGCCCAGCTTCTCGATCGCCTGCTCGATGAAGGAACGCGCGCCGTCCTCGGTGGACATGTCGGCGACGATGGGCACGGCGCCGGCGCCCAGTTCCGCGGCGGCTTCCCTGATCCGCTCCTCGCTGCGGCTGCAGATCGCGACTTCCGCGCCGTCTTCGAGCAGCGCCCTGGCGCAGCCGAAGCCGAGTCCCGTCGATGCCGCGGCCACGGCGGCCTTCTTTCCCTGGATTCCCAGATCCATCCTTGCCTCTCCTTGTTGTCGGTCCCTGGTTGGGTAGCGGCTCTAGCGCCTGCGCGCCTGTGCCAGTTCGGCCATCCGCGTGAACAGCTCCTGCATGTGGGTGCGTTCGCCGGCGCCGCCGCTGAACTCCCGGTAAAGCGAGTCCACGTTGATCGCGATCCGTTCGCTGTCACCCCACGACTCGAAGTCCCCAAGCGCGATGTCGAAAGCGGCGTCACGCGCGGACAGTCCCGCGTCGTAGCGCTTCCTCGCCTCGTCGCGGATGTAGACGAGGTAGGCGCGCATGGCTTCCACGCCACGGTTGTCGGTGATGGGGCCGTGACCCGGCACGATCGTCAGAAGATCCCAGTTCAGCAGCAGGTCGCAGGCGTCGATCCAGTTCTGGATCGGTCCCGCCCAGATGATCGGCGCGCCCTCGATGAACAGGATGTCGCCGGTGAACGCGGTCCGGTCCTCCAGGACGTGGACCATCGTGTCGCCAGCGGTGTGAGCCGGCCCGACCTCGGTCAGCTCGACGCGCTTGTCCCCCACCGTGAGCGTCAACTGGTCGTCGAAGGTCCGGTTCGGCAGCGTGTGGGTGATCCCCTCGAAGTCGAAGCTGCCGAAGCACTCGACGAGGAAGTCGCCGACCAGGCCGCCGTCGGCGCGAGCCCCTCGCATCAGCGCCGCGAGCGCCTCCGGCGTCGTCGCCTCCATCTCTGCGACCGCGGTCCTCGATGCGACGATCTCGGCGCCGGCGACGAGCTCGTTGCCGTGGGTGTGGTCGCCGTTGGAGTGCGTGTTGACGAGCCGGTCGATGTCGGCCGCCGCCGTGTGCGCCTTCTTCATCGCGTCTAGCATCTCGCGCGTGTTGGGGAGGTCGAACAGCGTGTCGACGAGCAGCGACTCGTCGCCGCTCACGATCAGGCCGGCGTTGCTCCAGCCCCAGCCGCCGTCCGGCTGCAGCCAGGCGAAGGCGCCGTTGCCGAGGTCGTGCAGGCCGCGTTCGAAGGCGAAGCGCGGCGTACCGAGTCCTGTCCAGGGTGATCCGTTCGTCATGGGGCGCACTCTAGCGCCGCTTGGATACGATGGCGCGATGACCGCCCCGACCGCGGTCGAGCGATCCCGGGTCACGCTCGATCTCGATACCTTCTGGAACTGGCTCGTTCTCCATCCGAACTGCGTCATCCGGGCCGGATCAGTCGACGCCTTGCTCTGCGACGACGAGGACTTCCACTGGCAGTTCGCAGCGGAGGAGAACACTCTCCTGATCGCGCAGCTCGTTTACGGCAAGCGCCTGGTTGGAGAGATCCTGGTCGACCGCGAGCGCGTCGCCTACGTGCAGTCGTTCCAGGGCGAGCACGAGAACGAGTACGTTTTCGAGTTGATCTCGGAGACGGAGAGTGAGCGCATGGCCGCCTGGGTCTTCGTCATGTCCCACGGCCTGGACGACGAACCCCAGGAGTCGGCCCACTCGACTCCTTCGCTGGTTCACTGACGGCCGAACGGCCGGGGACCGACCTTGACGCTGCGCATCCTCGGCGTCGTCGATCTACGCCGGCAGCGGCGAGGGACTTGGCCTTGACACTTCGTATTCTCGGCGTAGTTGATCTGCACTGGTCCGGCAAGCGGCCGCCGCGCCTGCCGGACCCGTCCGGTTTCGACCTCGTGCTCCTGGCCGGGGATCTGACGAACTTCCTGGGTCAGGACCACGCCCGCCGGATCGTAGAACCGCTTCGGGCCTCCGGCGTGCCGGTGCTGGCGGTGTGCGGCAACTGCGACCAACCGCCGGTGGAGGACTACTTCCGCGAGATCGACATCGACCTCGATCGTCGGGCTCGCGTGATCGACGGTGTCCGGTTCCTCGGCCTCTCCGGCGGCCTTCCCTTCGGCGACCTTCCCTACGAGCGGACCGAGGAGGACTACGAACGAGTGGCGGCCGAGGCCTTCGGCAACGCGGCGACGGTAGAAGGCAGGCCAACGATCCTGGTCTCCCACCAGCCGCCCTTCGGCACCGCCTGCGACCTTGCCCGCGGCCAGCACGTCGGCTCGAAGTCGCTCCGCGACGCCGTCGAGCGCCACCAGCCCGACCTCGTCTTCTCCGGCCACATCCACGAGTCCATCGGCGCCGGCACGATCGGCCCCACCCGCGTCGTCAACCCCGGCCCCTGGTTCCAGGGCCGCTCCGTCGTCATCCAAGCCGACGGCGAGACCGGCTCCGTCGACTTCGAGATCCGCGCGCCGGACTGAGTCGGTTCAGGCCGCCTGCCGGCGGGGCCGGAGGTGAGGTTCCCAGCGGACGCTCGCAGGCAGGACCGCACCGGGTCGCGTGGCACCGGTCCAGGCGGGTGTCACCTACCCGATCCGGCCGAGCCGCGTTACCAGTTCGTCGATGGCGGGGAGGTCGACGTTGGCGAAGGCGAGGCGTAGGTAGCGGTCCTGGCCTGGGCCGAACATGGAGCCGGCGAGGCAGAGGATGCCGTGGTCGCGGGCGAGGCTGCGGCCGACGGAGGCTGAGGAGCGGTCGGTGAAGGGGTGGCGAAGGTAGACGAAGTAGCCGCCGGAGGAGACGAGGTCGAAGCCGGTGTCCGCTTCACGGAGGCGGCGGGCGGCGTAGGCGACGCGGTCGCGGACGGTGCGGCGGTACTTGCGTTTCCATGCGTCCAGGTGTTCGAGGCAGAAGGTTGCCGCCAACTGGCCGATGTGGGATGGGCATAGGGCCACGCAATCGGCGATCTTGAGTGTCTCCCGGAGCAGGGCGGGGTTCGTGGCCATGCAGCCGATCCGGTAGCCGGCCATGCAGTAGGCCTTGGAGAAGCTGTAGAGGTGGATCAGCGTGTCGCTCCAGTCGGGACGTGTGAAGAGGCGGTGAGGCGGGTCGGAGTGTTCCCGGAACTCGCGGTAGGTCTCGTCGATGACGAGGGCCAGCCCTCGGTTTCGGGCAAGTTCGAAGAAGCTCTCGATGAGGGCCGGCGGGTAGACGGCGCCGGTCGGGTTGTTCGGCGTGACCAGGACGATGGCGCGTGTTCTGTCGGTGATCGCGGCCGCGGCCTCCGCCGGGTCCGGGGTCATGTCCGGGCCGGGTTCCAGGTAGACCGGAGCTACATCCTGGGAACGCAGCCACATGTCGTGGTTGAAGTAGGAGGGCAGGGGCAGCAGGACTTCGTCGCCCGGTTCGGTCAGCGCCATCATCGCCAGGCAGAAGGCCTGGTTGCAGCCGGCGGTGACGGCGACCTGTTCGACCGCGACCGGGGCGTCGTAGTCCACCGTCAGAGAGCGAACAAGGCCCTCGCGAAGTGGGAGGATCCCCTGCTGGTCCGTGTACGTCGCCGTGGCCACACTCTGAGCAACGGCGGCGATGTGGTCGCGCAGTTCCCGGGCGGGCGGATAGGTCGGCGCCGCCTGGGAGACGTCGATGAGCGGACGGTCCGGGGCTGCCTCGTCCTTCCAGCGTCCGACCTGGGTGATCGGCGAGTCGATCACCCGATGCACTACCTCCCTGATGCGCATTGGGAGCGTAAGCTACCGGATCGACTCGGGCGAGGCTGGCCGGGAATGGAGGAAGGCAAAGGATGAAGTACCTGC
The DNA here is from genome assembly GCA_965220845.1 of Candidatus Multivorans sp. Taxonomy (GTDB): domain Bacteria; phylum Acidobacteriota; class Thermoanaerobaculia; order Multivoradales; family Multivoraceae; genus Multivorans. Next base: position 347,699 of record CBDCRA010000004.1, on the reverse strand, counting down.
ACACGATGGTTCGGGTCGGCAGCCTGGATGAGGCGATCGATTTCTACTGCGGCAAGCTGGGGATGGTCGAACTGCGTCGTTTCGATAGCGAGCAGGGGCGCTTCACGCTCGTCTTCCTCGCGGCGCCCTCGGACGTCGAGCTGGCCCGCGAGCGGACCGCGCCGCTCCTGGAACTGACCTGGAACTGGGATCCCGAGGACTACACCGGTGGCCGGAACTTCGGCCACCTGGCGTTCGAGGTCGAGGACATCTATGGCACGTGCCGGTCGCTCCAGGAGCAGGGCGTCGTGATCAACCGGCCGCCTCGGGACGGCCGCATGGCCTTCATCCGTTCGCCGGACGGGATCTCGATCGAACTGCTGCAGGAAGGCGGCTCGCTGCCGGTGGAGGAGCCGTGGGCCTCGATGCCGAACGAGGGCACCTGGTAGGAGAGCCTGACCTCCTCAGTAGTCGGCGTAGTCCTTCTCTTCGACCAGCTCGGAGCCCAGCAGCTCATTGATGCCGCGTTTCGCGGCCGCGCGCCGGTCGTTCGTGCGGTAGACGGCCCTGGCGAGCTCGATGAAGCGCTCGCCGAAGTCGCTCTTCCGCTCGCAATCGCGGATGTCGTCCTCGATTTCCCACAGCCGCTCGTTGATCCCGCGCAGTTCCGCGGTCAGCTCGTCCAGTTCCCGGGAACTCGGCAGCGCCGCGCTGCGGGCGGCGACCAGACTCCGGAGTTCGCGCTGTACGTTGGCGACCTTGTCCGGGTCGGCGATCCTTTCGGCCTTGATCTCGAGGATCGTGATCTTGTCGATCAGTTCGCCCGGCGACACTTCGACCTGCAGCACGGTGCCCACGACGGCGGAGACACTACAGTAGTTCGGGCCTCCGGACCCGGCCCTTCAGCTTCGCTCCCGCCGGACCAGTTCGTTCCCGCTCTCGACGACCTGGGCTGCCACTTGCCGCCAGTCGTAGCCGGCCGCGCGCTCGAGCGCCGAGCTCGAAGCGGCGGCGAGTTCGGCGGGCGCATCGAGCAGCCGTTCCAGCAGGGCGGCGAGTTCGCCCGCGTCGGGGTCGACCGCCCATCCTTCCCGGTCGTCGCGCACGAGTTCCGACACAGCGCTGTTCGGCGACCGGCAGTGCACGACCGGCACGCCCGCGGCCATCGCCTCCAGCGGGAAGAGCCCGAAGCCCTCCCGGGCGGAGGGTTGTACCGCGAGCTGCGCACCGGCTACGGCACGCCATACGTCCTCGTTCCCGGGCAGGCGACCGGCGAAGTCGACGACGCCGGCGAGGCCTTCGCGCTCGATGTGCGCGCGGATGTCGTCTTCCGCCGGTCCGCCGCCGATGATCCGGAGCAGGGCGCCGTGTTCGTTGACGAGCTGGCGGCCGATCTCGGTTGCCGCCAGCCTGGCAGTCGCGTCGAGCAACAGATCGATCCGTTTCTCCGGGATCAACCGGCCGGCGTAGACGAGGGGCGGTGCGGACGCGTCCGCGTCGGCCGCGAGCGAGCGGATCCTCTCGAACGGAATGCCGTTCGGGATCACGTCGACGGCCTCGCCGCGCACCGTCGATACGCGGTTGGCGGTGAGCCGGCTGACCGCCACCGCCTGCGTGCCGAAACGAAGCGACAGCCGTTCGCAGAGGGCGTAGAACCGCCACATGCCCGGGCCGAACCGGCCTGGAGGCCGGTGCCGACGCCAGTAGCTGCCCCAGTGCTCGTGCCAGGTGACGAGCAGCGGAATCCGCCGCCGCCGGCAGCGCCCGGCGAGTAGCGGCAAGTGCAGATAGGGGATGTTCGCGGTCTCGACGATGTCGATGTCGTCGAGCGGAATGCGGCGCACCTGGGAGGCGAGCGTCAGCGCTTCGATGCCCGACCTGCGGCCACGTGCCAGGTAGCGCCGGCTCGCCCTGGCCACCGGTTCGACGCGGACGTTGGCGTGGGGTTCGGTGGGTTTTTCGGCCCAGCCCGACAGCACGACCTCGTGGCCGAGCCGGCCCAACTCCCGTGCCAGCTCGTAGTTCCGGTGCTCGACGCCCCCCAGGGACTCCGGGTAGATGCAGTCGTAGAAGAACAGCCAGCGCAGTGGGCGTTCGGTCATTGCCGAGAGCGTACCCGCCGCCCGCTGCTGCTAGCGTCTCGACTGCATGGCGCCGCGGTCGGAACGGGGAAGATTCTCGCGGGAACGCGGGATGCGGATCGCGCTGCTCGTGGTCTTTGGCTGGGCGCTGGTGGCGACCGTCCTGGCGATCGGTCCGGAACGCATCGTGGGATGGCTGGGGGCGCCTGGTGGAGACGAGCCGCCGGCGCCGCCCGAGGCGCCGGCGGTCGCCGTCTACGGGACCCCGGTCGAGGGCGCTTCGCTGCCGGGTTGGAGCGCTGACGATGTGTTTGAGGCCTTGCCGGCGCTGCTCAGGAGTTGCGATCGCGTCCTGGCGCAGCCAGCGGACCGGCCGTTGAACCCGGTCGATCTCGGCGGCACGCCCGGTGACTGGCGGCCGTTCTGCGGCGCCCTGCGCGGCTTGGGAGACGAAGCCGGCCAGGAGGAAGTCCGCGCGGTCATCGAGCGCGAACTCGTCGCGGTACCGCTTGCTCGGTCCGACGTGGAGGAGACCGGCGGCCGGCCGGGCGAAGGCTCGGGCTGGTCGCGCCGGATCGGCCTCTTCACAGGCTACTTCGAGCCTTTGCTTCATGGCAGCCGCCGCCGGAGCGAGCGGTACGGCGTGCCGCTGTACACGCAGCCGTCAGACCTTGTCATGGTGGACCTCGGCCGATTCCGCGACGATCTGCGGGGCCGCCGCGTAGCGGGCCGCGTTCAGGGCGGGAGCCTCCAGCCGTACGACGACCGGGAGGCGATCGCGTCCGGTTCGCTCGCGGGCCGCGGCCTGGAGTTGATCTGGGTGGACGATGCGATCGACGCCTTCTTCCTCCACATCCAGGGATCGGGGCGGGTCGAACTCGACGACGGAACCGTCTTCCGGGTCGGCTACGCGGCGCAGAACGGCCACCCCTACCATGCGATCGGCCGCACCCTGGTCGACCTGGGCGAACTGACGCTGGAGGAGGTGTCGCTGCAGTCGATCGATGCCTGGCTGCGGGAGCATCCCGACCGCGCGGACGAGGTCATGGCGACAAACGACTCGTACGTCTTCTTTCGTGAGATCCGCGGCGACGGTCCGATTGGCGCGCAGGGCGTCGCCCTGACCCCGGAGCGTTCCCTGGCGGTCGACCGGCAGCACGTTCCGCTAGGCGTTCCCGTCTGGCTCGACGCGATGGTCCCGGCCGCTGCCGCCGACGCCCCCGACGAGCGCCGCCAGTGGCTGCTGGTGGCTCAGGACACGGGCGGAGCGATCCGGGGAGCGGTGCGCGGTGACGTCTTCTGGGGTGCCGGAGAGCGGGCGCGGGCAATCGCCGGCCGCATGGCGCACCGGGGCCGCTACTGGGCGCTGGTGCCGCGGGCGCTGGCCCTGTCGCCGTAACCCTCTGGCTGATCGCCCCTTACGCGCGCCTTCCGGTGGGGATATTGTCGGCGCATGGAGTCGATCCGCAACCTGCAGTCGGCGGGCGCCAGTGGGGACATCGGCGTCGTCGAGACCCGGTTCGAGCACTTCGACGAACCGCTCGAGCTCCGTTGCGGCGCCACACTGTCCGGCTTCACCCTGGCCTGGGAGCAGTACGGCGAACTGAACGCCGCGCGCGACAACGTCGTGCTGCTGTTCCACGCCCTGACCGGCAGCCACCACGCTGCGGGTACGAACCACGGTGTTCCCGGCCTCGGCGACGCCTGGACCGACGAGATGGTGGTCGGCTGGTGGCACGAGTTCATCGGACCGGGGCGGCCGATCGATACGGACCACTTCTGCGTCATCTGCGTCAACTACATCGGCGGCTGCTACGGATCGACCGGTCCGCTGTCGATCGCTCCAGCCACGGGCGAGCGCTGGGGCCCGTCCTTCCCGCGGGTGCGTTTCTCCGACTCGGTACGCGCCGCGATGCGCCTGGTCGACCGGCTGGGAATCGACGTGCTGCACGCGGGCATCGGACCGTCGACCGGCGGCATGGCGGTGCTGGATCTCGCGGTCATGTTCCCGGAGCGGGTTCGCAACGTCGTCGTGATCGCGGCCGGCATGGAAGTGACGCCTCTCCAGCGGATCCACAACTTCGAGCAGATCCAGGCGGTCGCCAACGACCCCCGCTTCGACGGCGGCGAGTACCCGCCGGGTACGGAGCTCGAGGGGATGAAGATCGCCCGCCAGATCAACCACAAGACGTTCGTGTCGCTGCGTACCCTGCGGCGGCGGGCCCGGAACACGGTTGCCGAGGCCTCGGGCGTACCGTGGTACGGCGTGAACCACCCGATCGAGTCCTACATGCGGCATCAGGGCCGGAAGTTTGCCGCCCGCTTCGACGCGAACTCCTACCTGCGGATTCTCGACGCCTGGAGCCAGTTCGATCTGGCCGCGGCCGCCGGCGCCGGTTCCCTTCAGGAAGCCTTCGAGCGCTGCCGGGACCAGCGCTTTCTCATCTTCTCGATCAACTCGGACGTCTGCTACTACCCCGAAGAGCAGGGCGAGCTGATGGCGACGCTCGAGGATGCCGGCGTGAGTTGCATGAGGATCATCGTGCACTCCGACAAGGGGCACGACTCGTTCCTGCTGGAACCGGCGCTGTACCACCCGCACCTGACCTTCCTGCTGGAAGGTCGCGGTTCCTGGCCGGAGTCGTAGCCGCGACACGAATCGGCGGCGCGCCGGGCATTCGTGCCATGATCCGGCCTTCCGTCCGAACCGAAGCACCCGAAGGAGACTCGTCATGTGGTTGCGCCTGCGGCAGATCTGTCTGGTAGCCGAACAACTCGCCCCGGTCGTCGACGACCTGGAGGCCGTGTTCGACATCGAGGTTTGCTACAACGACCCGGGCGTCGGCCGGTTCGGCCTGGAAAACGCCCTGCTGCCGATCGGCAATCAGCTACTCGAGGTGGTCGCGCCAGTCGAGGAGAACACGGCGGGCGGCCGCTACCTGGAGAAGCGCGGCGGCGACGGCGGCTACATGTTCATCACCCAGTGCGACGACCATGCCCCGCGCCGGCGGCGGGTCGAGGAGCTGGGCATCCGCCTGGTCAACGACTTCGAGCGCCACGGCTTCCAGAACATGCAACTCCATCCGAAGGACACCGGCGGCACCTTCTTCGAGATCGACTGCCAGACCAACGGTCTCGAGCCTGACGGGCCGTGGGAGCCTGCCGGCGACAATTGGCAGCGCTGCCGGCGAACGGACGTCATCGACGCGATCGTCGCGGGGGAGATCCAGACCCCGGACCCGGCTCGGCTTGCGGCCCGCTGGAGCGAGATTGCGGAGATCCCTCTGGACGATGTCGACGGCGTGCCGACGATTCCGTTCGAGAACGCCGACCTGCGCTTCGTCCTGCCCACCGACGGCCGGCCGGAGGGCCTGGGCGGCATCGACGTCCGCGCGGTGGACGCGGACCGGGCCCGTTCAGCCGCGAGCGACCGGGGATGCCTCGGCGACGACGGCGTGATCCACATCTGCGGCACCCGCTTCCGGCTCGTCGACTGACGGCGGCTCGCCGGCCGCCTCTTCCGGACCCGCGCCGTTCGAGCCATCCAGGAAGGTCGACGTCCGCCGGCTGCCGTCCCAGCGGATGTCGGGGAGGAGCACGTCCCGCTTCGCCGCGATCCGGTCGTGGTGCGGCAGGAGGTCTTCGAGCATCGCCCGGATCTCCGAGTCCATGTCGCGGGTCGGCTGGTAGCCCAGCGCCAGCAGATGGTCGTGGTCCGGGTTGTAGTGGTGTTCTTCCATTTCCTTGCGGGGGTTCTCGATGCGCCGGATTCGTGGAGCGAGGCCCATGTCGGATGCGACGGCGGCGACCTTGGAGGCGAGTTCCGAGATGGTGTACGTCTCCTCGAACTGGTTGAAGACCCGGTAGTCGCCCGCCTCGGGCGGGTTGTCGACCGCCAGGGTCAGACACTGCATCGAATCGCAGATCGGAAGGAAGCCGCGGCGCTGGTTTCCGAGACCGAACAGGGTCAGCGGCTCGCCGATCACGGACTGGCAGCAGAAGCGGTTGAGCGCCGTGCCGAAGGCCTGGTCGAAGTCGAGACGGGTGTGGAGCGCGGGGTCGACGGGGTGGTCGGCGGAGCTGCCGAAGAAGCGGGTGCCGTAGACGACGCCCTGCATCACGTCGGTGGCCCGGAGCCCGAAGATACGGCAGGCGAACATCACGTTGTTGCTGTCGTGGACCTTGCTCCAGTGGTACCAGGAGCCGGCCTGCCGGGGAAAGGGCAGGCGGTCGCGGCGGCCGCGGTACTCGATCTCGAAGAAGCCCTCGGGGATGTCCAGGTTCGGCGTGCCGTACTCGCCCATCGTGCCGAGCTTGACCAGGTGAGCCTCGGGCGCCAGGTCGCGCATCGCGTAGAGCACGTTCATCGTGCCCTCGATGTTGTTGCGCTGCACCCAGATCGCGTGGTCCGCGTCGATCATCGAGTAGGGCGCCGAAGGGCACTCGCCCAGGTGGACGATCGCCTCCGGCCGGACCTCTTCGACCAGCCGGTAGACCACGTCCCTGTGGGTCAGGTCACCCTGGACGACGTTGAGGCGGGCGCCGTACGCGGACTCGAGGGCGTCGAGGCGCGCTTCGACGGAGCCGACGGGCAGGGCCGAGCGGCCGCCCATTTCGGCGACCCATTCGCGGCGGAAGCCGGCATCGATGCCGGCAACCTGGTGACCTCGAGCGGTCAGGTACTGCGCCAACGGCCAGCCGAGGTAGCCGTCGATGCCTGCTATGAGAACGCGCGTGATGTCACCCCCTGCTGGTTTCCGACGCCGGGATCAGACCGCGCTCTCGAGCGTGAACCGGGAAGAACCCGCAACGAAACGGAGAAGATCAGTCTAACAACGTGGCGCGTGCGGTGCCGCGTACGAGGCGCGACACGTTGCTTTTGCTTGCTCTTGCCGGCCGCTCTGGCAGCGCGCTAGTCTCTTCCTGCCGCCACCGGAGGCTCTGCCAGACGGCAGCTTCCCGGATGGGCGCAGTCGCCGGCCTTGTCGACCAAAACGAGGAGCAACACGATGGCTTTCCCCCATCCGACACCCTTGGGTGTTGGAGAGCAACGTGTAGCCGCGGACCCCGAGCACTCCTACCAGTTGCCGGCCCGCTACTACGTGGACAACGACGTCTTCGAGCGCGAGAAGGAAGCGATCTTCTACCGCACCTGGCAGCCGGTCTGCCATTCGAGCGACCTCTCTGAGCCGGGCAGCTACGTCACCCACAGCGTACTGGACCAGGACGTCATGGTCGTACGGGGCGCGGACTCCGTGCTGCGGGCGTTCTACAACGTGTGCTCCCACCGCGCTCAGGTGCTGCTCAAGGATCGCGGCACGGTGCGGACCATCGTCTGCCCCTACCACGCCTGGACGTATCGACTGGACGGCAGCCTGAGAGGCGCGCCCGGCAGCCGGAACGTCGCCGGCTTCGAGGCCAGCGACTTCTGCCTGAAACCGGTCTCCGTCGAGGTCTTCGCCAGCTTCGTCTTCGTCAACCTCGATCCTGGCGCCACGCCGCTCGCCGGCCAGGCCGCCGGTCTGGAGGATGAGATCCGCGAAGTCGTGCCCGAGGTCGGCAACATGGTCAAGATCGCGGAACTGCGCTCGGAGATCAACTGCAACTGGAAGGTGGCGGTCGACAACTTCCTCGAGTGCTACCACTGCCGGCCGGCTCACCCCGCCTTCGCCAGCCTCGTGGACCTCCACAGCTATCGCTCCACGACCTGCGACATCCACTCGAGCCACATCGGCAAGCGCGTAAGACCCAGGAACAAGGCGTACGAGTTCTCCCCGGACGACCCGGTGCAGCGAGCCGGGTTCTGGTTCCTGTGGCCCTTCACCTGCTTCATCGTCTATCCGGGCCGACCGATTCTGAGCGTGACGACGTACGCGCCGGCAGGAACGGAGACGACCGCGGTTCGGTTCAGCCGTCACTCCTTGTCCAGGGATCTGGACGAACGGGAGCTGGCGCGCATCGACTACTCGGACAACGTGCTCGGCCCGGAGGACTTCGCGCTCTGCGAGTCCACGCAGAGGGGGCTGCGCTCGCGCGGCTTCACCCAGGGGCGCTTCATCGTCGACCGCGACCGCACCGAAGTCAGCGAGCACGCGGTGCACCACTTTCACCGGCTGGTGCAGACCGCGCTAGGAGGCTGAACCGCCGGCGCTCGGCGCCACCGTGGCGGCTTTGGACGGGCGACTTCCTCTTGCGACGGCGAGTAGCCGGGTGCTACCTTCCGGCGGCGTGCCCCGGTCCGGAACATGACAGTCCGCGGCCCCAGGATGAGGATTCTCTACGGCGTTCAGGGCACGGGCCACGGTCACCTCGTGCGGTCGGCGGCGATGGTGGCCGGGCTGCGGAGCCGGGGCCACGAGGTCCACTGCCTGCTGACGGGACGATCTTCCGCGGCGTTCGCCGACCCGGAGATCCGGGCCAGTCACACGCTGCTCGAGGGGTTCACGGGTCAGGCGGCCGGCGGGCGCGTGCGGCTGCTTCAGACGATTCGGCAGTTGCGGGTGGTTCGCTTCCTGCGCGACGTGCGCAGCTTCGATGCGTCCGGCTTCGATCTCGTGCTGACCGACTACGAGCCGGTTTCCGCCTGGATCGCTCGTCGCTGCCGGCGGCCCAGCATCGGCGTCGGCCACCTCTACGCATTCCACCGGCGTCTGCGACTGCCGGGCCGGACTGGGCCGGCACGGTGGATGCTGCGGATGTTCGCTCCTGTCTACACGCCGGTCCGGACCGCGGTCGGTCTCCACTGGCATCGCTTCGGCGGCGCGAACCTGCCGCCCACGATCAGTCCCGACCTGGTCGCGGCGGCGAGGGCCGGCCGGCCGCCGGACACGGACGAACGGTTCCTCGTCTACCTGCCGGCGGAGAGCGAGGAGAGCATCACGGCGCTGCTCGGCCGCCTGCCGCACCGCCGGTTCGTCGCCTACCGGCCGGTGCCCGATCCGGTCGAGCGCGGCAACGTCTCGATCCGCCCCTATGACCGCGCGGCGTTCCTGGCCGACCTGGTCGCCTGCTCGGGTGTGATCACGAACGCGGGCTTCTCGCTGATCAGTGAGGCGCTGCATCTGGGCCGCCGCCTCCTCGTGCAACCCATCGGCCGCCACCCGGAGCAGTTCCTCAACGGCCGGGCGCTGGTGGCGCTTGGCCTGGGCACCGTCGTCGAGCGGCTGACGGTGGACGCCGTCGAGTCCTGGATCGACACTGCGGAGCCCGCGCCCATGGACTACCCTGACGTGACCGGCCGCCTGATCGACTGGATCGACGAAGGGGCCGTGCGTCCGGTCGACGACCTGGCGACCGAGATCTGGAGAGACGTCTCGTGGCAGCCGACGTGAACGCACGCTCCCGGGTTCGCCCCTCCGATCCGGACCTCGACTTCACCCTGGACCACTACCGGGAGATCCTGGCGCGGATCACCTCGACCCACCGCACCTTCTCGTTCGGCGAGGCGGCGCCACTGGGCGAGGCGCTGTTCGAAGTGGAGCGCTTCGTCCTGATGCGGCACGACGTCGAGTTCAGTCTCGACGCCGCGCTGACCCTGGCGCGGGCAGACCATGACGCCGGTGTCCGCTCGACCTTCTTCGTGCAGATCGGCTCCGACTACAACCTCTTCGAGGCCGACGGCGCCGAGGCGGTCGAGTCGATCCTCGACCTCGGGCACGACCTCGGCTTCCACTACGACCTGGCTCTGCTGGAGCGTTCGGGCGGCGACCCGGTCGCGCTGGCGAGCCGTGCGATCGAGCTGATCGAGAGCTTCTTCGGCACCCGCATCCGGGCGGCGAGTCCCCACATGCCGATGCGGTCGGGGCGGACCCTGCCGATCCCCGGCGTGGTCGACGCCTACGATCCGCTCTACTTCGAGCGGATCAAGTACCTCTCCGACAGCACCCAGGTCTGGCGCGAAGGCGTGGTGACCTCGCTGCTCGAACGCTACGACCGGATTCAGCTCCTCACCCACGAGTACCAATGGACGGAGGAGGGGCTGGGCTGGGACGAGCTGCTGCTGCTCGAGGCCGAGTTCAAGTACCGCCGGCTGAGGCGCCGCGCGGAGGCGAACATCGAGCGCTTCCGGGAGGGGCTGCGCCTGAGGGCAGAGCAGGACGAGGCGTTTCGGGCTGGACGCGGCGGCCAGGAGGTTCCCTGAACCAGCCGTCCGATCGCGGGCACGGACAACGACCCAGGGCACTAGCCCGCGTGTTTCACCGATGTCCTACTGCGGCCGCGGATCCGCTCGCCGTAGCAGGCCGTACTCCCTCGGGCCGCTCGACGTACTGCAGTACGCCTTCAGCGTTCCCTCAGTCCGTGCGCCCTGCTACAACGGCGTCTACGCGCCCTCGCTACGGACCTCGGTGAGATACGCGGGCTATGCCGGCGGTGGTCGCGGCTGAGCAAACGGAAGGGATTCGTCGGGCAGATCGAAGACGCTTGCAGATCTGCGGCCCCACCGCGCCGAGAGGACTACGGTCGATTCGATGCCGCGATCCTGCTCTCAGAGGTAGCGGTCACGGGGACCGTTGAGGATGTCGTCCTCGGCTTCGGTCCGCGCGCGAACCCTGTTGCGCTCCTAGCGCTATCCGACGTTGTGCCGTTACACGCCCGCTCGCCGGTACCCCGCTACGTCTTGCTGCCTCTAGGTCGTGCCGTGATTGCCGACCGGGTGTTCTGCGGCGCTGAAGGTGACGGCCAGTATGAACCCCGGGTGGGCGCACGGCTTGTCGTCGTGGGGAGCTGAGGACACCAGGGTATCGTCTCGCTGAGGCCCGCCGCTGCCGGAAGCCTCGCCACCGTCGAGGCGGACGGTTCTCTGACATGGCGATGGCTCTACGACACAGGCCCATCGAGCCTGACCCGCGCACGAGATCAGATCGACGGCTTCGCCGCCAAGTCCCTCTTCGACGCCTCGGCGCACCTTGTCGGCACGACCTCAACCGGTGACGAGCGCCGTGAGTTCGGCGGCATTCTGGATGGCCTCGCCCGGGACGGTTGTGAACTCGGCGCCGCCACGGAGTCGTCCGAAGGCGGCTGGAGCCCGAACCGCGACTGTGTCGACGACCACACGCTGGAAGACCCATCACGCCGCCCTGCCCCAGGAGGCGTAGCGGCCGAATCTGACGTCCGGAGCGCGGAGGCTGCGACGGCGGGTTGACGGGCTTGCCGTCGTCTGGCAGGTTGAAGCCGATGGCGGGCGTGAAGGGCGAAGCCCGATCACACGCATCACCGACCACACGACAGGAGTAGCGCGCTTGAGACACCTCGTTCTGATCACCACGTTGACGCTCGCATTCGGACCGGCAGTGATCGGCCAGGAGAAGCCGCCGCTTCCGGAGACGTGGGGCCGCTACTGGGCCGATTGGGGGCACGAATGGATGTCCGTGTCGGTGGCGCTGAATCCCGATGGCAGCGTGTCGTCCCGGATCCCCGCCAACTCGCGCGAGAAGTTCGAGGAGCAGGTCGCGGACTTCAAGAGGCTATTCGGTTCTGTTGCCGAGCATGGACTCGAGGAAGGAACCGTACCGCCGAAGAGGTTCTGCCCGCCCAAGGGTTCGATCGGCTGGGGCGACAAGATCGCGGAGAATCTGGGATCCATCCTGCTTCTCTCCGAGGTGGCGGTGAAGGCGACGATCGACTCAGTTGCGCTCGGATTCGGTACGGGGTTTTATCCGAAGGCCCTCGTACGTCTCGCGGACGTGGAGCCTCTGACGAACCGCTCGCCATCACCCGAGTATGCGGTGATTCCGATCGGGCAACTGGTAGCCCGTGGCCATGTGTTCTGTGGGGATCGGGGACAGATCGGTACGGGGGACTTCCGTGGCCCGTATCAGCCACGAGTGGGTTCGGAGATCGTCCTGATCGGACGCTGGCGAGATGGCACGGTGTTCTTGGGACCATCGGACGCTTGGTATGCGGAACTGAACGATGGCGTTCTCGAGTGGAGGTTCGGTGGGTTCGGAGGTCACGCGAGAATGACGCTCGAAGACGTGACGAACCTCGTTTTCGAGCTCGAGACAAGAGGCCTGTTTACGCAGACGGACCACTTGGCGAGAGCCGATCAACAATCCATGGAGCGGGTGCATTTCGGGAAGGCATGGGCACGTGCGGTTGAGCGTGGCTGCGAGCCGACGGTCATCAGTCGCAACGGCGGCGCGACCGTCGGCTGCGAGATCGAGCCGTGATCGTTCGGGCGATTCTCGTAACTCTCGTCGCTCCTACTCTCTACCCGACAGCCGAGGCTCAAGCCCAAGAGACGACTCAATGCACTCTCAAGCGCGACCAGAATCGAGGCCCGATACCCGAGAACATCTATTACAAGTCGTCTGACGACAGCAGCCATTCGATAGCGGGGAGCAGGATCGAGCAAGCCGTCAGGGGGTGGAACGGGTGCAAAGCATCGACGCCGGAGATGCATCACGCCACGGACGAGAATCCGGCACCCAAGGGAGCACGGGTCTGGACCATCGTGAGAGGCACCTACGATTACTTCAAGGTCGATCTCAATAGGAGGAATCGTTGCAGCGATACTGAGATACGGGCAACCGCGCACGATCCGCGTGTACCAGGATGCGCCGACAAACATCTGCGGCGAGAATGGCGAGTACCTGCACAAGAGCTTGATGCACGAGATGGGCCACACCATCGGCCTGCATCACATCACCGAAGTCGGACCCGAACATCCCGACTACGCAAACGCCCAAGCGTGCCGGGCGACCAAGGCAATGATGACGGACGTCTCGCTGGACGTCCGGGAGTTGTCCGAGGAGGTCGACTGCAAGTTCGCTCACGAGTTCCTGCGCGACGACCACCCGGTCGACTGCGCCGAGACGCCCGACCATGAAGACTGCACCGAAGACGACGACGATGACGACGACGACGGCGGCGGCAACCCCGACATCGAGTGTTCTGGGACCGATGCAGGGGCTGCCGGACCGGACGCGACGACGATGACGAAACCGGCGCATGCGCTTTCCCCGCGCCGGGCTGCCCGGGCTACTGCGACCTGAACCCGTTCCACCGGGATTGCTCGCCGGATTGCACGCTGTTCCCGGGTGACCCGCGATGCGGTGACGTCACGTGGGACGTCTGCTGGGGCCGATTCGAGGACACGGATGGCGACGGGGAACTCGAATGCGTGCCGGCGGCGTATCTTCGCGTAGGCGGCGACGGGAAGGACCCGGTCGTCATCACGGCCGCGTCCGCGCCTTCGCGGAGCTACCGGATCCGCCTGGAGCACGCCGGGAAGCTCGGCGTCAAGCTGACGGGGATGAAGCGGGACTTCGACTGCAAGCTCTACGAGTCGGCCCCCCTTCCGAGCAGCGACAGTCCGGATACCGTGAGCGATTCGACGTCGACCTGGAGTTGCACGAACCGGGGCGGCGCCCGCGACGACTCGCTGGAGAAGAGCCTGCCGGCGGGGATCCACACGCTCTCGGTGTACCCGTTCTACGGCGGAAGGGGCGACTACACGCTGACCCTGTCGTATGTCGCGGATCCTCTTCCCTCGCCGATCGCAAGGATCCTGCCGTTCACGAGCCAGGTGACGACGTCTTCGTCGAGCACGTTCAGGTTCACGCTGGCGGAGACCGCCAATGTCTCGGTGCTGATCTCCGGGATGACCGCGGACTTCGACTGCCGCGTCGGAGCCAAGAGCGAGTGTTCGAACAACCGCGGAACTCTCGACGACACCTGGTCCGAAGCGCTCGGGCCCGCGACCCACTCGTTGACCGTGTATCCGCACAACGGGGCGAGCGGCCTGTTCAAGCTCGCCGTGTATCGGACCGGCGAGACGCCGCCGTCGCACGACAGCGACGCCGACGGGGACGAAGACGAGGAAGACGGCAACGACGATACCGGTAGCGATGACGATGAGAACGAAGGCGAGGAGGAGGACGAAGACACCGGCGGCGGTGACGGCGAGGAAGACGATGGCGACACCGGCGACAGCGAGGAAGATGACGGCGACACGGACGAGGGCGAGGACGATGACGACGACGAGCCGGAACCGATGCCCGAACCCGATCCGCCACCGACCCCGACCGTAGATCCGCCGGGCGCTCCGACCGTCAGGGGTTCGGTCGTTCGGCAGACCCAGACGGTTACGTGGACCGAGCCCGCGACGAACGGCGGCGCGATCACGCGCTACCAGATGGCGGTGCGCAACTCGGCGTCCCACCCGTGGAGATGGGCCACGGCCGGTTCGCCGTCCGGATCGTCGAACTTCGCGCCGACAGTCCGGTCGTGGAGCGTGACGACGCCGGCGGGGCTGCTGCGGCACTACCGCGTGAGGGCCACGAACTCGGCCGGCGACGGCGAGTGGTCGGCGCATGTGGAGTTGCGGTCCGAAACCCCGCTTCCACCGCCGCCTCCCGATCCGGACCCCGACCCCGACCCGGTACCGCCGCCGCCGGCGGCAAAGCCGGGAGCGCCGACGCTCACCGCGTCGGTCGCGAGGCAGACGCACCGTCTCTCGTGGACCGCGGCGCCATCCACCATCCCGATCACGGGCTACCAGATGCAGACGCGGAACTCTTCCCGGCACGGGTGGCGGTTCACGTCCGCCGGACGTCCGAGTCCTTCGAGCAGCTTCGGCCCGTCAGTCCGGTCATGGCGAGTCACCACGCCGCCGGGCATGCATCGGCAGTATCGCGTCCGTGGCCGCAACGCGAGCGGGTACGGATCGTGGTCGAACGTCGTCTCGCTGACTTCCGCCGGCGGTTCGGATGCTTTGGACCGGCTGCGCGGCGCCGGCGACAACGATGATGGCGACGACGACGGCGATGGCCGGACCGACGGCTGCAGCGACCCGAGCGACCCGACCGTGGATGACAGCCTGCCACCGTGCTAAGGCCTTCGGACCGGCACTTGGAGGTTGGGGCAATGGATCGTGGTGAACGGCCAAGCCAGGTGCGTACGGTTCGGGACGTCCTGCTGCGCCCGAGCACCGAGAGCGAACTCCCTCGTCTCTCCGAACTGACCGAGGTCGTCTACGGCGTCCGGCGCGAGCCGGAGGTCCTCCGCTGGCTTCTCTTCCATCCCGGTCCGGGGCCGGAGGTCGAGTCTTCCGTCGCCGAACGGCATGGTCGGATCGTCGGCCACGTGGCTTCGCTGCACTGCCGCTACCGGGTCCATGGCGGAACGGTGACGGGTGCTCACCGGATGTTGTGGATGGTTGAGCACGCTGCGAGGGGCAGGGCCGGCGTCCCCCTTGCCGGCCGCACGCCCGACACGGATTTCGAGGTCGTCCTCGGCGGCACCGCCGCCACGAAGGCCATCCTGGTGATGCGCGGCTTTCGCGAGGTCGGCGAGGCGCTGGAAGTGCGTCTGAGCGCGGTGGCGGCGTCGACTACGGCGGAAAGCGCCGGAGTGTCGCTGCGTGAGTACGACCCGGCTGTGGCCGGCCCGGCTGCTCCCGACGACACGCTGGTCAACCTCGCGGAGCCGGACCACCTCTCGTGGCTGGCTGCCTGTCCGGAGCACGACGCCCTGCTGTTCACCCTGGAACGGTCGGGCGAGGCGCTGGGCCCGGTCCTCCTCTACGTCAACCGGGCGAACGACCCGCCCACCGGCCGGGTCGTTCACATGCCCTGTCTCGCCGAGGGCGCCGGGCCGGTTCTGGCGGCGATCCTCGACCGGCTTCACCGTGAGGGCTGCGCCGAAGCGACCGTACTGACCACCGAGGAGAGCCTGCTGCGCGCGGCCGAGTCGCTGGGAGGCGACGTCTTCTACCGGCGTCCGCTGTGGTTCCGCAGCCCGAACGGCGCGGTCGAGCCGGCCCGCTTCTATCTGACGTACATGGAGGGGGATCTCGCCTACAGGCGGGTGTAGGCCCGCGGGCCGGCGCGCGGCCTCATGCAAGCGTCCACGGCGGTTTCCGCTGCGGTGTCGCACGGGACCGTCCCGTTGCAGTAGAGAATCCCGCTGCCCGACGCCCGTTCTCTGGGTGCGCGGACCTTCTGGTCCGCATCCGCCGCAGGCGGAATCCGGGGGCGCCGCCAGAGGACGAGCGGCGTCGTTCAGTTCTATGCCAGTAGCGTGGCCAGGCTCTGCCGCCACTCCGCCTCGTCCACGACCTTGAAGCTCGTCGACCTCCCTCGCATTGCCGGGACGAAGTCCGCCCAGTCGGCGCGTTTCGCGTGCTCGTTGCAGAGGTCGAAGACGGAGCGCTTGTAGGTCGTGTCGGCTGCGTGCTCCAGGTGCAGGCCCTTCGTCTCAACCACGAACACACGGTGGAACGCGTCGTCGACGTTCGGTTCGTCGGGCCTCAGCGTGAGGACGAAATCGGCGTAGATGCGGCCCCGTTTCCATCCCTGAACGTAGTAGTCCTTGCGGGCCCGGTTGCGGTACCAGAAAAACAGGCGCTCCTGCTGGTCGAGGTAGGTCGCGACCTTGTTCTCCAGTCCGTTCAGGTCGTCTTCGTCGGTGCGGTCGAAGAGGTTCAGGAGGTACTGGCCGCCGTCTTCGCGGTTCGCCTGCCTGCCCGAGCGCGATTCGATGGTTTCCGGGAGGCGGTTGAAGCCAAGCTCGTCGGCGACGACGATGAACCGCATCTCGCCGCTGTCGAGCATCCGGCGGAAGGCGTCTCTCGCCATACGGTCGCGCTCGACGTGCAGATGGCGCCGGAGTTCTTCCAGGACGTAGACGAAGTTGGTCCGAACCCGCGGCGGCGGGTGGCGTTCCAGGAGTTCCGAGAACACGCGCCGGGCGAGATCATGCCCGTGCCAGGGGTTGGGGACGACTTCCAGCAGGTGGCGCGAGGCGAGGGCGTAGCTCAACTCGGCCGTACCGCCGTTCCGGCCGTTCGCGGCCCGGTCCCTCTCCTCGGCGTCGAGACCGACTCGAAAATCGGCCCCGCCGGGCGGCGTGTCGTCCAGCGGGAGGCCGAAGAGCTTGTCGACGTCCGCTCGCGACCAATCGACCCGGGAGAGCAGGTCCGTCTCGTAGCGGACCGTCCGCCAGCCGCCGTCGTCCCGGATCATGAAGGCCGGCAGCACGAGATCCCGTGCCGCGACGCGGAAGTCCTTGCGCTGCCGTTTGACGGTGAGCTTGCGCACGAGACCGCTCTCGCCGCCGTCGTCGACGATTCGTCCTTCGAGGTCGCTCAGGCCCTCCAGGCCGAAGCCCTTGCGAACCTGGGCGAGCAGGTCGGCCCCCCGGCGCTGGAAACAGAACACGTAGCTCTCGTCGAGTGCGGCGTTGTGCGTCTTGTGTGCGTACGGCTGCCGGAGGATGCGTCCGACCAGTTGCGTCAAACCGGTCTTCGAGCTGGGGCGGGTGAGGATCGTCAGCACGTAGGCGAAGGAGCAGTCCCATCCCTCCTGCAGCGCCTGCTTGGTGATGATGTAGCGAATCGGGCAGTCGCGGGACAGCAAACCTCCAACGTCGTCGACTTCCTTCAACTCGTCCTTCTGGCTCGTCTTGACCGCTACTTCGGCGGGCGCGATACGCCCATGCTGGTGCAGATACTCGCGCACGTCCTCCGCGTGAACCAGTCCGGACTCGCGCTGGTCCCTTCCCGTGCGTTCGACCTGAACGAGGCAGATTGGGCGAATGTAGGTGCCGTCCTCGGCGCGCAGCTTCCGAGCCTCTTCTTCCAGCCGCTCCCGGTGTTCGATGGCGGCCAGCAAGGTGTCCTGCCAGGAGGCGTTCGGCCGGCAACTGATGTGCAGGTCGAGCTTGACCATTTCTTCGGCCAGCAGATCGCGGCCGAGGATCTCGACCAGCACGTTCGCTTCGCGCGGCGGCGTCGCCGAGAGTTCGACGATCGCGCAGGGATTGAAGCCTTCGAGAGTCGCCCGCGCGTTGCGGCTGTACGCCTTGTGCCCTTCGTCGAGGACGATCAGGGGCCGAAGCAGCCGGAGCGTGTTGCCGAGGGAGGTCTTGATCTGCGGTCCCCACAGCCCATGGGTCTCGTCGAACGTGTCGAGGTTGGGAACCTCGCGCAGAAGCTCCGCGTGGGCTCTCAGGTCCCCGTCGTCCGGAAAGAACCGGTCGAATCCTCCGCTGTCGCGAAACATGCGGAGTTGTTCCTTGGTCTTGCGGTTGGCGGACGGGAGCATGAGGAGGAGGACGCACAGGTTCTCGGCCACATCCCGCGGGCCGAACCCGTTCTTCTTCTCCAGAATCAAGGTGCGGCCCGCGGAGGCAAGGTCCAGGCGCTGGCGGTAGTAGTGGTCGCGGTCTTTCAGCGCGGTCAGGGTCTGTCGGTAGATCTGGGTGCTCGGGACGATCCAGAGCACGAGTCCGGTCTGGCTTCGCCGGAACTTCGTGGCGACCTGGTCGATGACATGGAGGGCCAGCAGCGTCTTGCCGCCGCCGGTCGGGATCTTCAGGCAGAAGGCGGGTAGCGGCCTGCCCGCGCCGTCCGTGCGGTCCGTGTACTTCGGACGCGCCGGAACGGACTTCTCCCATGCCCGGCGGACCCAGTCGAAGCCCCATTCCGGATTCTGGGCCCGAGCCTTCGCGTCCTCGGCACGGTAGTGGGCGAGATGGTCGAAGAGCCCGCCGGTCGCCGCCAGGGTACGGCGCTGGTAGTCCTTCAGGATCATGGCGCGCCGCAGCTCAGGAATCCGCGACCACGCGGTAGATCTCGAACGGAAGCTGGCAGAACTCGACTTCGTACTGGTTCAGGAAGCACTCGTCGAGATGCTTCGTGGGCGCGAACACGACCCGCTTTCGCCCGTTCGCCGGCGGCAGCGCCTTGGCGAACGCCAAGTCGAGAGCGAGCACCTTCAAGCGCTCCGCGTCGGGCTCGTAGACCAGGAACACGTCGGTGGAGGCCGTGCTGCCGATCAACCAGCGGTCGCGGTCCATTTCGCGGGGTCTCAACTCCTCGCCCGTTGCGGTGAAGAAGATGTAGCCGGCCAGTGCGTCGTAGGTGGGGAGTGCTCCGGCGTCGAGGAGCGATTCCTCGCGCATCGGTCCGCCGAGCTCGAGGTAGCTGAAGGTGCCTCCCATGCCTTCTCGGAGAGCCTCGTCCTTGGCGTCCGGTAGGCCCTGCGCGACCCGGCGGATCCGTTCCGCGGTCAAGGTGTCTGCGTAGTCCTCGCACTCGATGAGCACGAAGCGGCGATTGCCGCCGTCCTCCTTGTTTTGCGCGAGCACCGCGTGCGCCGTCGTGCCTGAACCTGCGAAGGAGTCGAGCACGATGGAGTTCTCGTCGGTGGCGAGCTCCAGGATGCGTCGGATGAGCGTCGTCGGTTTGACCGTGTCGAACACGTCCTCGGAACGCTCGAAGTCCGCAAGGGCGACCAGTTCCTTCTTCGCCGCCTGGGTGTGTCCCACGTCTCTCCAGGGCCAGAGCGTCTGGGGAACCACGCCTTCCTGGACTTCGGAGAGGAACCGCTTCAGCCGGGGCATGCTCTGTCCCTTTGCGCCCCACCAGATTCGTCCTTCTCAAGCTCCGAGAAGTTCTCGGGCGAAACCCGGAAGTAGTTGCCGATAGACGGCTTGAACGTCTTGCCGGACGGGCTGGTGACCTCGTAGGTGCCCTTGCTGTAGTAGTTCCGTGCGGTCAGGTCGCTCGACGCCCACGGTCCGCGGGGATCGCCGTCGGGATTCTTGTAGCGCCTCCTGGCGCTCTCGCTGCGCTTCAGCCTGTTCGGGGTCCAGCGCTCCGCATCGCGCGCGTAGACCAGGATGAAGTCATGGTCCTGGGAGAAGTGGCGGGCCGTGTTCTTCGGTGAGAAGATCTTCTGCCAAATCACGGTTGCCACGAAGTTGTC
This sequence comes from Candidatus Multivorans sp., assembly GCA_965220845.1. Lineage (GTDB taxonomy): Bacteria > Acidobacteriota > Thermoanaerobaculia > Multivoradales > Multivoraceae > Multivorans. The sequence continues at coordinate 327,928 of CBDCRA010000004.1, read as the reverse complement.
TTCGCCGAAGACCTCGTCCATCAGCGCACGCAGATGGTGTACTTCGTTGTCGTCGATCGTGATGAAGATCGCGCCATCGTCGCGAAGCAGCTCTCGCAGCAGTTTCAGGCGAGGCATCATCATGCAGCACCACTTGTCGTGGCGCGTCAGATCCTCCCGGTCGACCGCCTTGCCCAGCCAGTCCCGCATCATCGGCGAGTTCACGTTGTCGTTGTAGACCCAGTCCTCGTTGCCGGTGTTGTACGGCGGGTCGATGCAGATGCACTTGACCTGCCGATACAGGGTCGGCTGGAGGGCCTTCAGGGCGGCGAGATTGTCTCCGTGGATGACGAGGTTGTCGTGGAGGCTGGGAGTCTCGGACAGCCCGCGGCCCGGGACGGCGCGTAGCTCGTGGAAGGGCACCGTGAGATGGTGGTTCTCGACCAGGTTGCGGCCCTTGAAGTGGAGGCGCGGCATCGTCCCTAGAGAATCGTCGTTCCGGGCGGCGGCGTCAAGGTCCTGCGGAGGATCCTGGCTCTGCGGCTTCGGAGTCGAGGGCCCTCTGGAGCTCTACGTGCCCCGCCGGGGCGCCTTGAAAAGCAGGAGGGTGCTTGGCGGCGCCGTGGGACCCGGACCGGGGACTCCGACAGGGCAGAGAGGTTCCGCGTGAGCGGATTCGGGCACCTACCGCTTCAGCAGCTCAAGGAACCTCTCCGTGGTGATCTCCGCTCTGCGCAGAACGTCCTTGAGCGTCCCCTTCGGCATGTCCTTGCCGTGCATGGGGATCGGAACGGGGAACCTCATTCCGGGTTTCCTCATGATGGCGTGAGAGCCCTTCCGCCTCCACTCCTGCCAGCCGTCCCCTTCCAGAGCGCGCTTGACGTTCCTCGGCCTAGTGGACGGGAGCTTGGGGCGCGACGGCACTGATGAGGCGGGGCGGCCACGTGTTGATCGGAAGTCTCTCCCATTCGGGAACGCGGTCTGTCGAGGAGATCCCTCCCGCGACGGCGTCGGCTACCGGGAAGGCGCTGATCACTCCGGGTTGCCTGATTGCATCCTGAAACGTCCCCATCTCGGCGCAGCACTCGAAGAAGCCGGTAAGCGCCTCCCGCAGCATCGCCCGGGCGTCCGCTTCCGTCTTTCCGTGGCTGCCGACATGGAGGCCGCGACAGGCGGCGAGCCACACGTCGCCTTCCTTGTGTACCTCTACCTCGACAGTCACCGCCCACTCGAAGCCGCTGGCCTTCATCCTCCTTCTCCTTCCGGGATTCTCCAATGCACCTTTCCCCGTGACCGGGTGCGCTCTATGGCGCCGCCGCTCTTCATGAAGGTGGTCAGTTTGTGCGACACGACGCGCTCGGGCTTGCCGGCGGCGGCTTTCCATCCGCCGCCTGTGAGAGCATCGGCGATCTCCTGGAGCGTCTTCCATCCCGCTGCGCGGCGCAGGTAGTTCAAGCACGCGTCGAGCGTGGGCTCACCCTCGTAGACCGGGTATGGCACCGAATGCCATCCTTCATCCAGTTCAAGTTCCCACCGGAGCGTCTTGTTGTACTTTGCCACTGTCCGCCAATCCACACCGAGGTACTCCAGTACCCGAAGCTTGAGAATGGCGCGGGCCTTTCGGACAAGCTTGGCCACGCTGTCCAGGTTCTCGCCCGCGGAAACGTCGCCGTGACTCCAGGGGTGGCGCACTCGGAGCATTCCGGCGGACACCCCGCACTTCTCCTTGTCGCTCAAACTCATCACTTCGCGTTCGATGGCGTCGAACGTGCGCCGCACCTTCTCCCCCGTCGATAGCTGATCGGGAGCATCCAGCAGGGGCTTGATCCGGCCCGCATAGAGATCCGCCCAGCCGTTGTCGCCGAGCAGACGGGCGATCTTCTCCTTGACCGCTTCAGGAAGCGGACCAACCGTGGACGAGTCGGCGTCGTCGGTGACGCTCAGCACTTGGGTGTACCAGAGCTCTGCCGCGCCGCAAGCGGAGACGGCTTGACTGTCCACGAACTGGTCTTTCTGCATCAGGCCGTGGAGACGAATCAAAGTGCCTTGCGCTGCACGGGGAAGCTGCAGCCACTTGCGAAGAGCATTCCTAGCGTCTCCGACGACGCCCCCCTCTCTCGGGTCCGCCGTGAACATTGCATCGAAGCGAACTTGGCCGGGCCTGTAGGGCATTTCGTCCCCGGTCCGCATCGTTTGCTCAACGACCTCTACGCTTCGACCGTTCGCGTAGACCATCAGTTGCTTGACGGAGCAGAGTCTGTTCAGCGCGAAACGCAGAAAGCGGTGGGCATGGTAGACCGCCTCGCTTGCCCTTTCCCACGGCACTTTCCGATCGAGTTTCAGTGTGACGTATCCGGACTCCGTTATCTCGTAGATGTTTCCTTTTTCGCTGCTGAAGCCTCCAAGCAGGCCCATCGCTATCTCGGTCCTTCCCAGGCACTCGATATCCGCTACCGTGTCGACGGATACTGTGGGTAGATCAGACTTCTCGTACTTGGCAGCTACGGGGCCGGCCGGATTCAGCCATCCCTCCACGCCGTCGGCGATCCAACTGGCACTGCTGCACTGAAGTTCCTCGTCAGGTTCCAGGGCCACTCCTATGTAGGCGCTGTTGACGATGAAGGCGATGTGCCGCGGCTGTCTGAACCAGCCGGAGGTGAGGAGGAGGCAGTCGTCGAGAGTAATCTCGATATCCGTAACGGTGCGGCCGGAGACGGTCTTCCCTGAGACCACCCCGACCAGACGACTGTGTCGTCCGCCGAGGTGCCACGAGACGGACACGCCGCCGATAGGCATGCGATCCATCCGCGCCATCTCGATTTGGCTGTCGAGCGAGTCGACCTGGTTGATGATCTCAAGTCTCATTTCTCCGCTGGGCTCCGCGGCGAGCCTCCCGGGGAGCTTCCCCGTGGGTTCTTCCGGAGACCAGAACCATCCGACAAGTGTCTCCGTATTGGCGTTGCTCTCTGCCATCGCGGCACTGCTCTCCTGATTCGACTTCGGCGTCGGGCTCTTCGGATGTTCTTGCGGAACGGGGGAGAAGCCGGGTTGAGGCGGTCCGTGGAGGCCATGTGCCGACAGGTCTGCGGCGGAACGCCCCTTCCGCAGCTCAGCGCTTCCGGCATGAGAGTACTACGGCGCCTCTCCCACGCACGAAGAAGCTGTCGCGAGGGTCTACCGGGCGTGCGGCGTCACCAGGTACTTCTCGCCGGTTGCCTGCTTAGCGTAGACCGCGATCGACGCCGGATCGAGCGCCTCCCGCAGGGTAACGGTCTTTGCGTAGCCTGACGCGAACGTCGTCCTGATCTCGGCGGCGACCCGCTGCCGGAGCTGTTCCGAGGCCTCGTAGCCGATCCGCTGCAGGAAGTGGGGCAGCAGCCAGCCGCCGAGCCCCCAGGCCATGCCGAAGTTGCGTGTCAGGACGGTCTGGCTGCGGTCGAGGCCGCCGTAGATGTAGACCTGCTTGAGGGTCGCGGAGCCGTAGCGGTTGTACTCGGGGGCGGTGGCGGAGAGCGCCGCCTCCATCGCGGTCAGGATCTGGCCCGCCAGTTTGCCGCCGCCGGTGGCGTCGAATCCGAGGGTGGCGCCGGTGTCGGCGAGGGCGGCGATCAGGTCGGCCATGAAGCTCTCGGAACTCGAGTTCACGACGTGGGTGGCGCCGATTCCGCGGAGCAGATCCTCGTGTTCGGTCCGCCGAACGATGTTGACCAGAGGCACGCCGTCCGCGGTGCAGATCTTCTGGAGCATCTGGCCGAGGTTCGAGGCGGCGGCGGTGTGGACCAGGGCCGTGTGGCCCTCGAGCCGCATCGTCTCGACCATGCCGAGGGCGGTCAGGGGGTTGACGAAGCAGGAGGCGCCTTCGGCCGGCGCCGTGCCCTCGGGCAGCGCCAGGCAGCGCCTGGCCTCGGCCAGGCGGTACTCCGCGTACATCGAGCCGCCGAGGACGGCGACCGTGCGGCCGATCAGTTCCTGGGCGGCCGCTGACGAACCGGCGGCGACGACCACGCCGGCGCCCTCGTTGCCGGTGGGGATGGTCCGGTCGAGACGGCCGGCGACCTGCCGCGCGAACCCCTTGGGGATGTCGGCAACAGCTGCCGGGCCGTGGTCGCCATCCGCCGCCCGAATCGTGGAGACATCGGCCGGCCCGAACAGCACGCCCAGGTCGGAGGGGTTGATTGGCGACGCCTCGACCCGGATGACGACCTCGTCCGGTCCCGGCTGGGGCACCGGGACCCTGAGCAGCGCGAGTTCGACGGTGCCGCCGCCGGCGTCGTTCGCGCGGATCGTGGAGTGGAGAGCGAGTCCGTCGGCGGGGAGTTCGGTCATGGGTTCCTTCCTCGTTGGTGGGCGGCAACTCTATGCTCCACCGGTGCCGGATCTCGCCCTTTCGTTCGAGGAGTCCTACCGGCGTCCGTTCGACGTTCGGGGCCTGCTCGAGTTCTTCGCCGCCCGCGCTCTGCCGGACGTCGAGGCGGTCGATCCGGAGCGCCTGCTCTATCGGCGGACGATCGACCTGGCGACGGTCGGTGCCGAGACCGGCGATCGCGCTGGACCCCACCACGCGGTCTTGCAGGCTGACTTCGGAGCGGACCGCCACGTCCGGGTCCGGGTACGCGCCAACAGTGAGCGGACCGTCGGTCGGGCGGACAGGAAGGCGATCTCCCGCCGGGTCCGCCGGCTGTTCGATCTCGACGCGGAGCCGGATGCCATCGCTTCGAGCCTCGGCGGTGTAACGGAGCTGGCGACAGGCGGCCGCCCTGTCGCCGGCGTACGGATTCCAGGCGCCTGGAGCGGCTTCGAGACCGCGGTGCGGGCGGTGCTGGGCCAGCAGATCTCCGTGGCCGGCGCCCGTACGTTGGCCGGCCGTCTCGTCGCGGCGCTGGGTGCGGAGCTCCCGGCCGCGTTGCGGGTGGACGGGCTGGAGCGGACGTTCCCGAACCCGGGTCGGGTCGCATCGTTCGACCTGCGCACGATCGGCCTGCCCGCGTCCCGGGCGCGGGCGCTCGGGGACCTGGCGTCCCGGGTCGCCAGCGGCGAACTGCGGTTCGACGCCGATCCACAGGAGGTCAGGCGGCGATTACTCGCGGTCGAGGGCATCGGTCCCTGGACCGTCGAGTACGTCGCGATGCGCGCTCTCGGCGACCGCGACGCGTTTCCGTCGAGCGATCTCGGACTGCGCAGGGCGATCGACAAGGCGGCGCCGCCGAGCGCGGCGGAGTTGGAGGCGATGGCGGAAGGCTGGCGGCCGTTGCGCGCCTACGCGGCGGTGCTGTTGTGGCGCCGGGCGGGTGACGGCTGATCCTGCGTTGAACCGCGCTGCTGGTGCGTTGCCGCGCGGCAGCCCTTCCGGGCAGGATTTGGGAGTAAGCTCCGGGCATGGTCGAACCGATTCCCGAGGCGCGCCCGGCACCGCCCGACGACGGCCCCGCGCCGACGGCCGTGGAGTTCCCCGGCTGCCGGCCGGTCCGCGTTCGACGCGAGGAGCTCGAGGACTACGGCGACCGCCGTTTCGAGTACTGGGACGCGCGGACGGAGATCGCGATGGTGGCGGAGAACCCGACCACCCATCACGAGTACGGCGCCATGCGGCTCGCGAGCTGCGTCACGTTGATCGCCGCGAAACGGGGGGCGCCGATCGACCTGATTGGGGCGGCGGCTCTCGTCGTGCGAGGGCCGGACGGCAGAAAGGAACGCGTCATGTCGGCGGATCAGGTCGTCTACGTTCATCCGGCCGAGGCGAGACCGAGCGGCCGCGACATCGAGTACGGCGTCGACGTGCTGCCGGATGTCGTCCTGGAGGTGGACTACAGCACCGACGTCCGCCGGAGAAAGCTCCGCATCTACGAGGCCTGGGGCTTCCCGGAGGTCTGGGTGGAAGTGCCCGACGTGAGTTGGAGCTACCGCCCGAAGTCGCGTCGCTCCGCGCTGACGATTCACGTGCTGGAAGCGGGCCGCTACGTGGAAGCGGCAGTCAGCCGGGCTTTCCCCGGTTGGACCGCCGAAGAGATCCATGTCGCCCTGAACGAACCGGAGCCCTCGTTCGAGAGCGTCGACGTGCTCCGGCGGGTCGGCGCCGCTCTCGGCGGGACCGAGGGAACGAGCGCGGCCGATGACCCGTTTCTCGGCCGGGAACTGGCCGAAGTACGGGACGAGGCGACAGCCCGAGGGCGCGCCGAGGGAAGGGCCGAAGCGCAACTGGAGATGCTCCGCGCCATGGTGCCGCGGGCGTTCGCGGCGCGAGGACTCCCAGTGACGCCGCAACTCCAAGCGTGGCTCGACGAGGTCAGGCGGGGCGACGATGCGGCGGTGTTGATGGAAGTCGCGCTCCAGTGCCGGGACGCGGAGGACTTTCTCCGTCGCGCTCGCGGCCTTCGCTGATCTGTCCCGGACGTCCTGCAAACGTTTCGCGGGGGATGGGTCCTGGCGGCGCGGCTTGCCGACGCCGCGAGGGGCGGTCAGGGTTTGCCGACGTCGATTACGCGGACGGCGATCTTGCGAAGTTGCTCCGGTGGCAGTTGCTTGGCGAGGCAGCCTTCCAGCCGTTGCCGGAGCTCCTCGGGAGTCACGGGGCGCGTGCCGGTGTCGTCCGGAGCCGCCTTCTCGGGATCGCCGAACCAGAGCGCGAGAAGGATGCCGTGACCGCCCGTGGCCGGATCTTGTGCGTACCTGGCGACAAGCTGGTCGCGCGCCGCGCGGTACAGGGCGGGGTGGGACTGCTTCTTGATTTCGATGGGGACGTGGAAGCCGGCGCACGACAGGCGAATGTCGGCTCGGCGGTCGGCGGCGTAGCGGCCCTCGGGTTGGGCTTCGACTTCCGCGGGGAGGAGTCGCTCCAGGTGTGACAGGAGAGCGTCTCGGCAGGATTCCTCGCGTTTCGGGCGGGTGGGGCGACCGTACTCGTCCTCGTTCCAGAACTGACGCCAGTCGTTCGTGTTCGCGTAACGGATCGTCCTGGAGAGATCGTCGAGCCGGTCAAGTGCCAGGGCGGCAAGGTCGGCTGCGTTGGCGGGCGCCGCGTTGTTCAGCGTTGCACGGATCCGGTCGAGCTCGGGGCGCTCGTAGGAGGCGTCCCGGTGCACGTCGGTCTGACGATCGATGGCGAGCCGCAGGTTGGGTTGCCATTCCGAGAGGGACTCGTCGTTCGCAAGCCGATCAAGCGCCTCGGCCGCTTCTGCGTCCCGAGCGGCCGCCAGGAGTTCGATCAGGCCGCCCAGGCGTCCAGGGGACGGGTCGGGAGAGTGTGGAAGTTCGTTCCGGTAGATGCCCGCTCTTCCGAACTGCCGAATGAGCGCCTCCAGCGCTCTCGGAGGCAGATTCTTCGGTTTCAGGGTGAAGTCGAACCAGACGAACTTCGCAAGCCGGCTTGCGCGCTGTTCGATTCCGTCGACGAACTCCTCCAGAGGTCCCGCGTAGGCGTGTGGGTCCACGATGACGGCCGCTCCCAACCAGACGACTCTTTGGGCGACGGTCATGCTCCGGGCCGCCAGTTTTGCCGCGACGACCGCGCTTAGTTCCTCCCCGTCGGCGTACTGCAGGGCGGCCCAGAGCAAGCGGTTCAGGTCGGTCAGTTGCGTTGCGCGGCCCCGGACCGGGAAGCCGCGCAGGAGGGGCAGGCTCACCAGCGCCGCCAGCTCGGCGTGATCCGGATCGTGAGCGAGTTCCTCGAGCCCGGCAACCGGGACGCCGGCGCCGCGATTGCTGCCGCCTCGGAGTTCGGCTCGCGCGAAAGGCAGCAGAACGGAGGCCGCAACCTCGGGGTGCTGCCGGATCAGGGCGCGGCGCCAAGCGGGGCGACGGCCCCAGACCGGCGGCACGCAGTAGTGGACCGCGAGAGCTTGGCGTCGTTGGCGTTCGGTCAGGTTCTCGACGAAGCCAGGCGCTTCCCGGTGGCGGTCGTGAAGCGCCGCGAGAAAGGGTAGTGACAGCCGGTGGAGTCTTGACTCCGAGTGGAGGCGGAGAATCTCCTCGGGTTCAGGCATGTCGGCTCGGTCCAGGACGCCCCGCAGGCCTTGAAGCGCCGCGGTGGCTAAATCCTCGTCGGGGTCGAACTCCTCGCGCAGCCAGTCCCTCAACTGGGGCCGCGGTTGGTCTGGCTCTTTGGGATGGCGCGGCTTCGATTCCCCACCAAGCCAAGCCTCGTATGTGGTCTCTGCGCTTTCCGCATTCTTGAACCACTTCCCGGCGAGGCGTTCCAGCAGCCAAGGGGCGCCCCGGTTCTCGCGGAGCGCCGGAACTTCCTGGCGAACGGCAGCCAGCCACTGCCTCCGCTTTTGCTCGCGTTCCTCTTCAACGGTCCTCCTGGACGCTTTCAGCTTCCGCATCCGGTCTCGGAACTTCTCTTCCGCGTTCGGATCTTCGAGTGCCGGTCGCCAGGAGGGATAGCGCTGAACGCACTCGTCCAATCGGGCCTGCGAGAGGCCGTACTCGCCTTGCCGGAATCGCCTCCAGGCATACATGAACAGCCACCGAGCAAGGGCGGGCCGGGAATCGGCGAGTGCTTCGGCCTCGTCGAGGCACCAGGAACCGAAGTCGTCCGGCGGTTCTGCCTCGTACAGCCGTTGCTCGATGGCGTGAACGACATTGTCGGGAGGCTCGTTGTCGCCCGCTCGTCGCAGGCCCTCGCGGAACGCCTCCTTGTAGGCATCGGGGTGGCCTTCCAGCCAGGAGGAAATCCCGGTCCGGGCGTCCCCGGTTTCCAGGCTGCCGGCGTCAGGCTGACAGTCCACCGGAGCGCTGAGCCAGTCATACAATCGGGTCGGAGTCAGGTCCGTCCCGGTCGTTTCCAGACCGCGGACGAGGAGTTCCGCGGCGACTCTGGTTAGTAGGAAGTCGTCGAGGACGGCGCGCAGGTCGGATATGTACTTCGGCAAGGTATCCAGAAGGATCGTGACCTCGGTGTCGGAGGACCGCTCCGGTTCGGCCAGGCCACTCCAGAACTGGTGATGCGTTCCGAAGTGGTTCGAGGGTCGCGTCCGCGTGAGGCAGCCCCAGACATCCGCTGGGCCGACCATGCCCGGATAGAGCTGTTCCAGTGCCGCTCCGGCGATCCGGTTGTCGGGGTCTTCCAGTCGACCGTCGTGGACATCCGACAGGAGTCGTTCGAGGTGGGCGACGCTCTGGGCCCTGTCCGGGCAGTGGCGAAGGAAGGCGTCGAGTGCCCAGTGCCTGACCCGAGGCCACCAGCCGGACCCGCGCAGAATCGCGAGAATCGGTTCCGCGAGAGTCGGGATCGGGTCGGCGTAACGGAGCAGCAGGAGGAGGAACTCCGTCGAGTGCTGGTCGTCCTTTTCCCGTGGCGGGATCGTCAGCTTGCCGTGAATCTCCTCCGCCGAAGCATCGGTGGCAAGCGGAACGAAGGCGCGGACACTCCGCCAGTGGAGGTCCTTCAGTTTGGGGCCCTGCGTCAGTAGTTCGCGCAGAAGTCCTCGCTTTTCTCCGGCCGAGAAGCTGCTGACATCGCCGTACAGACCGATGCCGATTGGGTCGCGCTCGATCAGTTCCGACCGTGCCGGTTGCGAGTGGGCGGCCAGCCAGGCGGAGAGCCCACGGTGCTCGGTGACTACGCCACCGTCTCCTGCGGTGACGATGGAGACAACACGTGCTGCCGGGAGGCCGTGTTCGACTTGCCGAGCCAGATAGCGACCGGCAAGGAACTCGGCGATATGCCGGTGGGCCGGCTCGAAGCACCGCTCCGCGGGCGGCGCTTCCGCCGCGGCGCGGAACAGCCTGGTTGAGAGCGCGGCGCGTTGCTGTCGGCGCCAGACTTCGGCCTCCCCGGCCGAGGCGGCGGGCGGCGGCGGATCGACCAGGTCAGTCGGCTTGTACCCGGCGGTAGTGTCGGCTGCGGCGGATGGCAGACGGACGCCGGCCGTTCCTGAGAGCAACAGAAGCGAGCAGATGCGGCCCGCGGCTTCCAGGAGCTGGTCGGGGGCGCCGCGCCGGACGCCGGCGTTGAGATGCTCCTCGTTGGGCTCGGATACGAGGTGGCGGCAAGCGAACTCGAATAGCTCGGCCCGGTTCTCGGGCCACTCTCCCGCCTGGACGCTGGCGGCCAGCAGTTCGAGACTCTGAGGATTGCGAATCAGACCGCCGATCCCTCGCTGCTTCGCTGTGTCGAGGAAGCGGTGTCCGTCCTTAACGAACAAACGCGACTCCGCGACCTTAACGACTTCCTGGTCGGTCAGTGGATGCAGGCGGAGCACCGCCACCTCGCCGTCGGGGGCTACTGCCTCAAGGCGTTCCCGGTCGTTCGTGCCCAGCCAGTCCGCTTCGCGGCAGGAAAGCCGGAACCGGGGTTGCCCGAGCCGGTCCAGTTGCCTTCTCACGTCGTCCAGCGGTGTGCGGGCGTCGTCGCTCCCGGCTCGGATCTCGTCCAGACCGTCGATGAAGAGTGTCTTCCGCCGCCACTCCGGGTGGTGAGCGGAGTCGAGGGTGATGAAGTCGCGGGCCGAGATGAAGTGAGCCTGTTCGCCCAGATTCCGGCAGGCCTCCCGGAAGGATGTCGTCTTGCCCATGCCGGGGTCCCCGAGCAGCACGTAGGCGGGCGCCGAGTCGAAATCGGAGAGGGGCTTGCTGGCCTCTTCCCGCCCCTGCCCTTCGCCGATCTCGGTGCAGCTTCTCTGTACGAACTCGCTCCGGAACCAGGCCGAGGCGGGGCGCGACAGGAAGATCTCCAGCGGGATGCTCCCGTGCGGTTCGCCGCTCCCGGTCACCAGCAGCGTGCGGTGGGGGCGGAACCGCTCCTTGAAGATCCTCATCCCGCGGGAGGATCGCACTCTTGAACCGGTCTTGACCTCGATTGCCACGCTCCGGAGCCCCGATTGCAGGACGAAGTCGACCTCGTCACTGGCCTCGCGCCAGTAGAGCACCCGGGTCGCAGGGTTGCAGGTGTTCAGGAGATGGGCGCCGACCGCGCTTTCGACCAGGCGCCCCCAGAAGCTCCTGTCCGCTTTCGCGTCCTCGAAGGAGCGGTTCGACCCCACGGACATCAGCGCGGTGTCCAGCACGTTGAACTTCGGCGGCGAGTTGCGAATCCGAAGCGTGCTCGGCGAGTACTTCTGCAGCCCGGTGAGGAGCCCGATGCGGGAGAGCAGGTCGAGATAGCGGGCGAGGGTGGTGGCGTTGCCGGCGTCCTGCAGTTCGCCCAGCATCCTGTGGAGAGGGAGAATCTGGCCCGAGTAGGCCGCGCCGAGTTCAAACAGGCGTCGGATCAGGGCGGGTTTGTCCACCCTGGTCATGGCAAGCACATCCTTCTCGATCGCGGGTTCGATCAAAGACGTCGTGACGTACCTGCGCCATCTTGGCTCGTAGTCCCGCCAGTGCGGCGGCCACGTCTCCGTCAGGCGCATGGCCCCCGGGTTGCCGCCGAAGTAGACGTATTGGTCCAGATCGAGCCCGAAGGCCGTCTTCATTTCTCCGAATGACCAGTGGCGGACGTCGATGACCTCGAACCGGCCGGCCATGCTCTCGTTCAGGCTCGACTGAATGGACATGGGCGCCGAGCCGAGGATCACGACGTGCAACGGAAGCTCGTCCCACCTGTCCTTGTCCCAGAGGCCCTTGACGGTGCTGGACCAGTCGGGGATGTACTGAAGCTCGTCGAACACCAGCACGCTTCCTCCGTGCTTGGCGGCGTCCGCTCTTGCCAGCCCCCAGACTTCGGTCAGCCAGTTCGTGTCCCGAGGCGCCGCAGGTGACCGCCGTCGAGCCGTCGGCTGGCTTATCTGGCGGCTTGTCGCGTCGTTGTCGGGGGAGTCGACTGCGTAGTAGCGCCAGGGGCCGGCTAGAGTTCGCAGTGTCTGCTTGACGATCGTCGTCTTGCCGCTTTGCCGCGGTCCGAACAATGTCTGGATCGTCCGTGGAGGTTCCTCCAGACGTCGTTTCAGGATGGCGACCTGCTCGCGCTCAAACTCCATCGCACGGATCAGTGTATGACGCTGAGTAGATTTATTCAAGAGAGTAATCGGCCGTAGGTGCTGGGTGTCTTCCTTCTTGGGCTTCGCGTAGGATGGGGCTCACTCTGCCCACCGCCGCCTGGAGAACCTGAATGACCGTCACCTACCTCGACCTCGACACTCCGATCGGCACCCTCCGTCTGGTGGGCGACGAGAGCTCAGTCGACTGCATCGACCTGCCGAACCGGGCGGCCGAGCCGCCGGATCCAGCTTGGGAACGCTCGAACGGAGCCCTTCCGGCGGCACTGCGGGAGGCGAAGCGGCAGCTCGGCGAGTACTTCGACGGCACGCGCCAGGACTTCGACCTGCCGCTTGGCGCTGGCGGTACACAGTTCCAGCGTCGGGTCTGGGCGGAACTGCAGCGCATCCCGTTCGGCGAAACGATCTCCTATGGCGAGCTCGCGGCGAGGATCGGTCGACCATCGGGCTCGCGTGCGGTCGGTCAAGCGAACGGAGCAAACCGGCTGCCGATCGTTGTGCCTTGCCATCGGGTGATCAGCCACGATGGGAAACTCGGGGGCTACGGCGGCGGCCTGCCGACGAAGCAACGGCTTCTCGACCTGGAACGTCGCGTGGCGGGGACGTAGTTCGGAAATCGGTCGCCGCTTCGCGGCGCGTTTTCCTGGCCGCCTGCGGCGGCAGCGGGTCGGAAGACCCGCGCACCCAGCGGGCGGGGGCGCCGGCGCATCCGGTGGCAGAGGCCGGCCAGAGGGCCGGCGCACCGACACTCGGTTGGTGTGTGGTGCACGGGCTACGGTTCGCGTCGTGAGCGGCGCAGCGTTGCCGGTGCTAAGCTGACGCGCGCTCTCGAACGCACCATTTCGCCATAGCCACCTCCGTCTGGAGACTCCCATGCGCACACCTCGACTCGTGCTCGCGGCTACCGCCGCCGGCCTCCTCTTCGCCGGCGTTGCTCTTGCCGCGCCTCCTTCGACCGAGAACTGGCCGGCCTTCCGCGGGCCGGACGCGATGAGCGTCGCCGACGACGATCCCCGCCTGCCTGAAACATGGAGCACGACGGAGAACGTGGCCTGGGCCACCGAGGTTCCAGGGCTCGAGTGGTCGTCGCCGATCGTGCAGGGCGATCGGGTCTTCGTGACTTCGGTGTGGAGCGAGGGCGAGGTGGAGGAGCCGAAGAAGGGCCTCTACCTGGGCGGCAACCGCATGCAGCCATCCGCCGACGAGCACCACTGGTCGGTCTTCTGCTTCGAGGTGGAAACCGGCGAGAAGTGCTGGGAGCGTGAGGTGCTGACGGGTGCCCCGGACTTCCCGCGGCACCTGAAGAACACGTACGCATCGGAAACCCCCGTCACGGACGGCGAGCGGATCTATGCGTACTTCGGCAACGTCGGCGTCTTCGCCTTCACGCTGGACGGCGAGCCGGTCTGGGAGCAGCGCTTCGAGGTCGTCCGGACGCGCTTCGGTTGGGGGACGGCGGCGTCGCCGGTCGTACACAACGGACAGCTCTACGTCGTGAACGACAACGAGGACCAGTCCTTCCTGATGGCCCTCGACGCCGCGACAGGCGAGGAGCTGTGGCGCGACGCCCGCGAGGAGGGCAGCAACTGGGCGACGCCCTTCGTCTGGGAGAACGAACTCCGCACGGAGGTGATCACGCCGGGCACCGACCAGGTGCGCTCGTACGACGAGCAGGGGAACCTGCTGTGGCACTTCGGCGGCATGTCGTCCATCGCGATTCCGCAGCCGTTCTCGAAGTACGGCCTGCTCTACGTGTCGTCGGGTTACATCGGCGACCAGGTTCGCCCGGTCTACGCGATCAAGCCGGGCGCCGAAGGCGACATCACGCTGGAGAAGGACCAGCAGAGCAATCGCTGGGTGGTCTGGTACCAGCCCCAGGCCGGCGCCTACAACCCGACGCCGTTGATCTACCGTGACCGCTTCTACACCCTGCTCGACCGGGGCTTCTTCACCGCGCACGATCCGAAGACCGGCGCGGAGGTCTATGGCAAGCAGCGGATCGAACGCGGCTCGGGCGCCTTCACGGCCTCTCCGTGGGCGTACAACGGCAAGATCTTCGTGCTGAGCGAGGACGGCGACACGTTCGTGATCGAAGCCGGCGACGAGTTCCAGGTCGTCGGCAAGAACTCGCTCGACGAGATGAGCATGTCGACGCCGGCGATCGCCGACGGCAGCCTCTACATCCGCACGCGGAGCAAGCTGTACCGGATCACGAATCAGGCGGGCGCCGCGAGCGGCCCCTGAACGCCGGACCTGGCGCGACGGCGCTCTGGTTCGGCCTGACGGCGCTCGTCCAGCCAGCGGCCGCCGTCGACTTCGACGCGGTAGCGGAGGTGTTCCGGAGCCGCTGCGCCGGTTGTCACACGGAGGGCGGCCCGGCGCCGTTCGCGCTGCGGACGTTCGAGCAGGCGCGCGCCTGGTCGTCCTCGATTCGCCGGGCGGTCGCCACGGGAGCGATGCCCCCGTGGCACGCCGACCCGAGCTACGGTGAGTTCGCGAACGACCGCCGTCTGCCGGCGTCGGAGAAGGCGAAGCTGCTGGCCTGGATCGATGGCGGCAGCCTGGCCGGGTCGGCGCCGCGGGCGGCGGCAACGGTGGAACGGCCCGCATCTTCCGGGAGAATCGACTGGAGCATCGGTGACCCCGATCTCGTCTTCGAGTTGCCGGAAGAAGTGACGGTACCCGCGGCCGGCGAAGTTCCGTACCACGGCTACCGGGTGGAGACGGGTCTGGCCGAGGACGTGTGGATTCAGGCGGCGGAGACACGGCCCGGCAACTCCGCCGTGGTCCATCACATCATCGTGCAGGCGTTCCCCGGCGCGGGCCCGGTCCGGGCAAGCCCCGGCGGCGATCCGCGTACGGCGGGCGACCTCGGCGGCTACGCGCCGGGCACCGGGCCCCTCGTCATGCCGCCGGGGGTCGGCCGCCGGCTCCACGCCGGCGCCGTGCTCGACTTCCAGATGCACTACACGCCGACTGGAAAGGAGGAAACGGACCGCAGCCGGATCGGCCTGGTCCTGGCGGCCGAGCCGCCCCGCCACGAGTCCCGCACGGCGCTCTGCTCGACGCCCTTCCTGTGGATTCCGGCGGGCGAGCGGGACGTCCGATTCGAGGCCGACCTGACCTTCCCGCGCGCCACCCGCCTGCTGTCGCTCAGGCCGCACATGCACCTGCGCGGCGACACGTTTGAGTTCCGGGCGGAGTACCCGGACGGACGCTCCGAGATCCTGCTCCTGGTCACCGGCTACGACTTCAACTGGCAGACGACCTACCGGTTCGCTGAGCCCAGGCCGCTTCCCGCCGGGACGCGGCTTCGCTGCACGGCGACCTACGACAACAGCGGCGGCAATCCGCTGAACCCCGATCCGGCCCGGGATGTCTCCTGGGGACGCGAAACGACGGACGAGATGATGATCGGCTTCGTCGACTACTACGAAGTGGACGAGTAGGGCTCAGCCCTCAGGCGGGGTTCCACTCGCCGCGGGCGACCGCGGGGACGAACTCGTCGAGGCCCTCGGGCGGATAGTCGACGGCCCGGCCGAGTTCGGCGCTCATGTAGGCGGCCATCAGCAGGCGGGTGACCTCAAGACCGTCCTCGAAGGTCTCCCGCGGCCGTTCGCCGCGCCGGAAGCTCTCCACCATGTGCCGGTTCTCGGCGTCGTAGCCGTAGGCGGCCGGCTCGTTCGGGAGCACCGGCATGAGGCCCATCTCGGCGTTCTGCTTCTCGACCAGATCCTCGCCGCTTCGCTGCTCGAGGTCACGGCTGAAGAAGAGCTCGAGCTCCGTGTCGAGGCTGTTCGCCCGCATCGAGTACTCCGGTCCGAGCAGCTCCATGGACAGGCGCAGGCCGGCCCCCACGTAGCTCCACGAGGTCGTCGCCTCGACGACGAGGGGCGTCCCGTTCTCGTCTTCGTACTCGACCATCGCGCGAGCAAAGTCCTCGGCCGGCCGGCGCGCGTAGTCGACGGCGTCTCCGTACTGATCGCGCAGCTTGCGGGCGTACTCCGGACGCTGCCACTTGAGGCAGTGGATCTGGGCGTGGACGCGCTTCGGGGTCAGGCTGTTGCGCGGCTTGCCGGGCTCGGTCAGCAGGAAGCGCGCCGCCTCGACCGAGTGGCACATCATGTCGTTCAGCACCCCGCCGCCCTGGAGTTCGCCCTGCCAGAACCAGGCGTTGTGCGGGCCGGAGTGTTCCTCGGCGGCGCGCGCCAGGTACGGGCGGCCCGCTGCCCGGGCGCCGCGCTCCCAGGCCAGTTCACGGCCGCGAACCACGGCGGGGCTGAACACCTGGTTCTCGAGGTAGCCGTCGAGAACGCCGATCTCGCGCCCGAGCTCGACCATCCGAAGCGCTTCGCCCGCGTTGCGGGCGAGCGGCTTTTCGCAGGCGATGCCGACCAGGCGGCCGTTGCCGCTGGCAACGGTCCCGACGATCTCCTCCATGTTGGCGATCCGGTGGTCGTTGCGGCCGCAGATCCAGATCGCGTCAATGGCTTCATCCGCGACCATGTCCGCGATCGACCCGTAGGCCCTGGCGTCCCCGACGTCGAGCTCGGTCGCGAGCGCCGCCGCGGATTCGGCGCTCTCGCGGTTCGGGCTCCACACGCCCCGTACGTCGGCGCCCCGGACGGCGGTCCAGGAACGGATGTGGAAGCGGGCGATGAAGCCGCTGCCGACGAAGCCGATACCGAGAGGTCGCTGAGCGGGCACCGTGGCTGCGGCCCTAGTCGGCCGCCTCCTTCAGTTGCTTCGCCGTCGCGATCCAGCGCTCGACCATCGGCGCCGACGGCGCACGGCGGCTGAGCTTCTTCTCCGCTTTGACGGCGCTCATCTTGAGCGCGAGATTCAGGGGCCGGCGGCGGCTCAGGTCGCGCACGGTGCGGACGCCCGAGGCGACGAGCAGTTCCGCGAAGTCTCCGCCGACGCCGCGAATGCGCATCAGGTCGGCCCGGTTGACGAACTTCTGGATCTGGCGCTCCGGCAGTCCGGTCCGCTCCGACAGGAGCCGTCGCTCGCGACGGTCGCGGCAGGCCGCGAGGAGACCGTCCGTGGTCCGAATTCCGGCCGTCGCCAGTTTGGCGGCTACTGCGGGACCGACGCCTCCGATCTTCCGGACGCCGTAGGGCATCAACCTACGGAGTGGAAGAGCGTCGTCACCTACTCGCTGCCTTCGAAGGTGAGGTTCAGACCCTCGATGTCGGCGGTGACTTCGACCTCGACGATCTGTTCGCCGAGCTTCTCGTGCCAGAACACGAGTTCGTAGGAACCGGCGGGAAGCGCGTCGATCCGGTACTTGCCGTCGCTGCCGGTCGTGGAGTGGAAGGAGTGCTCCATGACGAAGACATAGGCGGACATCCAGGGATGAACGTCGCACTTCACCTGAATCGGCTTCTCGGGCGCGCGGAAGGACTTCGTCCTCGTGCCGCGCGAAGGCTGGCCGATGTTGAACGGCCGGTTCGCCTTGGCCAGTGCGCGGACGTTGTGGAGAGTGGGGTCGTCGTTGACGATCTCGATGTCCTGCTGGACGCGGACGCCGATGATCCGGGGCGTGTAGAGGCAGCCGCGCTGTTCCAGCCGGACGGCCTCCTCCGGCTGGTCGCCGGCTGCACCCTCGGGCGCCTCCCGGAGGTAAACGAAGACGTTCTGGACCGCGCCGTCATCGGCGATCAGGCTGTCGCGCGAGAGGACGCGCTTCCCGTCGTACATCGCCGCGCAGTTCGGGTCGGCGTCCATGCGCAACGGGTAGCGCCTGAGCGGTTCACCTTCGTAGGTGACCGTGCCGCTGATGCTGAAGTCCGCGGCGGCCGCGGGGGCGCCGACTGCGAGCAGGATGGCGGCGGCCAGCGCCCAGGCGGCGATGACAGTACCGGCGATGACGGGGCCCGAGCGGCGGGCGCGCAGGTGGAGCATCGATCGTCGTCTCTTCGCCGTCAGCGGGAGTAGAACTCGATGACCAGCGGCACTTCGCAGACGATCGGGACTTCGTCCCGAACCGGCGTGCTGCGCAGGGTCGCCTGGTAGCCGGTTTCGTCCGTTTCCACGTAGGTGGGGACCGTCACGCCACGCGGCTCGTTGAAGCAGCGGAGTTTCCGGCTCTTTTCCCGCACCTCGACGACGTCGCCTTCCTTCACGCCGTAGGACGGGATGTTGACCCGCCGGCCGTTGACCAGGATGTGGCCATGGCCGACGAACTGGCGCGCGGCGAACACGCTGGGCGCGAAGGCCCGATGGACGACGGAGTCGAGACGGGTCTCGAGCAGGCCGACCAGATTGTCGCCGGTCACGCCCTTCATCCGCGTCGCCCGCTTGTAGTAGTTGCGGAGCTGGCGCTCACTGACGTTGTACTGATAGCGCAGCCGCTGCTTCTCGAGCAGCTGCCGCCCGTAGTTGCTCTGCCGCCGCCGCCGCTTGAGCCCGTGCATCCCCGGAGGGTGGCCCTTCTTTTCCATGTACCGCGCGGCCTTGGCGGTCAGGGGGATGCCCAGCTTGCGCGAGAGCTTGACCTTGGGCCCGTTGAACTTCACCTTCTGTATCTCCGAATGTCCTGTGCCATGTTTTCTGGGATCCTGCTGCTGGGATTCTGCGCCGTTCGATCCGCACGCGGGCACCAGGCCGATCTCTTTCCCGAACTGTCGGTTTGACCGGCGTCGTGGCCCCTGGTTGCCTGGCCGGGGCTGGCTGGCGCCTGCAGCGGAGCGCGGATTGTAGCAGCGAGTCGTCGCCGGCCCAAGCCCGCATCGGGTCCGGTCTGGTTTCAGGGATTCGCCTCAGCGCCGGCCGCTTCGTCGAAGAGACTCCGCTGGTCCGTCCGACGCCGGAAGGCCGCCGTCGATGGGCTGGTCGTGCCCCTGCTTCGGCCGCCGGCGAGCCCGACCCGGCGGCGCACCGTCTCGAACAGCCTGCCGATCTGTTCCGCGTACTCACCACCGCCCTTCATGCGGTGATGGAAGCGGGGATCGTTCAGGTTGCCGTCGCGCGCTTCCCGCAGCCGGTTCAGCACCCGATCGCGGCGATCCGGGAAGTGGGTCGCAAGCCAGTCGGAGAAGAGCTCCCGAAGACCGTGGGGCAGGCGCACCAGGATGTAGCCCGCCCGGCTCGCCCCGGCTTCCGCTGCCGCTTCCAGAATGGCCGGTATCTGCTCGTCGTTCAGGCCGGGGATGATGGGCGCGGCCATCACGCCGCAGGGGATGCCGGCGGCGCTCAGTTCACGCAGCGCCTCGAACCGCCGCCGCGGGGTCGATGCCCGTGGCTCCATTCGCGCCGACAGCGAGGCGGAGACCGAGGTGATCGAGAGGTAGACGCCGCAGGCCTGGAATCGGTTGAGCTCCACGAGCAGGTCGAGGTCGCGTGTGACCAGGTGGTTCTTCGTGATGATCGCTACCGGGTTGCGGAACTCGGCCAGGACCTCCAGACAGCGCCGCGTGATCCGGAGCTTTCGTTCGATCGGCTGGTACGGGTCTGTGACGCCGGAGAGCACGATGACCTGGGGTTTCCAGCGCGGGCTCAGGAGCGCCTTTCGCAGCAGTTCCGGCGCGCGGTCCTTGACCAGTATCCGGCTCTCGAAGTCCAGCCCGGCGGAGAAGCCGAGGTACTCGTGGGTGGGACGGGCGTAGCAGTAGATGCAGCCGTGCTCGCAGCCGCGGTAGGGGTTCAGGCTGTATTCGAAGCCGATGTCCGGGGAGTCGTTGCGAGACAGGACGGTCTTCGAGTGATCCCGAAACAACTCCGTCACTGGAGAGGCGCCGCGCTCGGCGAGGCTCTCGCCCGGTTCGAAGTCGATGTCGAGCCGTTCGAAGCGGTTGCGGGGGTTGGCGGCCGCGCCTCGGCCGCGCACTGCGCCCGGGGGAGTCTTCCGGGGGTTCGACCGGCGGTCGGGGGCACTGTCGGGGACCTTCACGAGGAGGGCAGCCTAGCACGACTTACGCCCTGTTTGCGGTCTCTGGCCGGCCTCGGAGCCGGGACGGTCGCGGGCCAGGGAGTCAGCGCAGAATCAGCCGCGGGCTGCCGGAACCTGCCGCCCGGGCGCGAGCGATCACCGAGGCGGTGTCGAGGTTCCGGGCGTTGAGCGCGCGGATCAGGCCGTCGGCCTGCTTCGGAGCAACCGCGAGCACCAGCCCTCCGGCGGTCTGGGGGTCGAAGGTCAACTCCAGGTGCGGCCCTGGCGCGGCAAGCAGCTCGACCTCGACCGGCAGCCGCGTGTTCTGATCGTGGCTCGTGCTGCGCTCGCCGCGGTCCAGCAGTTCGAGCGCGCCCGGTAGCGCGGGCAGGGCGCCGACGAAGATTTCGATATCCAGGCCGCTTGCCTCTGCCATTTCACCCAGGTGACCGGCCAGACCGAAACCGCTGACGTCGGTCGCGGCGGCCACGCCGGCTCGTCTGGCCACCTCCATCGCGGCCCGGTTGCTCGCCTGCATCGAGGTGAGGCATGTCCGCAACCAACGGCCGGGACAGAGACCCATCCGGTCGGCGGCCAGCAGCACGCCGCTGCCGAGCGGCTTGGTCAGAACGAGCGCGTCGCCGGAGCGGACCCGGCTCTTGAGCAGCAGGTCGCAGCGGTTTTCGGGAACGCCCTCCACATGGAAGCCGACGACCAGTTCGGGGCCGGTGTTCGTGTGGCCGCCCAGGAGCAGAACGCCTTCCGGGTCGAGCGCCGCACGGGCGCCTGCCAGTACCTGGATCAGAAGTTCCTCGGCCGCCGCGCCGTCGGCCGCCTGGGGCAGGGTGACCAGAGCCTGGGCGAAACGGGGCGTTACGCCGGTGGCGTGGAGATCGGAACAGGCGTTGACAGCGGCTACGCGGCCCACGAGCCAGGGGTCGTCCGTGAAGGCGGGGAAGGCGTCCAGCGAGGCGACGACCCGGTCTCCGGCCGGCGTCCGGTAGGCGACCGCGTCGTCCGGCGTCGCCGTGTCCAGGATCACCTGCTCGCCGGTCTCCGGGCGAGCGTCCAGACCTGCCCGCGCCAGAGCTCTGCCCAGCCGGTCGGGTCCGACCTTTGCCGCGCAGCCGCCGCAGAACATGGGAGTCGACCCCGGCTCTCCGTCCGCACCATGCGCCTCCGGGCCGGTCTTCATGGTTCCGAACGCGGGCAGCGGCGCGCCGTCCGGGTCAAGCGCCTGGAAGCGTTCCATGAACCGGCGATCGATCCGGTCCTTGAGCCGCATGACCCAAGGACCTTCGAAGGCGGCGCCCCACTTGGCGCCGGCGGCGCTGCCATCGCCGAGGTTGAGCAGAGCCAGGAAGTCGCCTTGGGGCCGGTACCGCCGGAGTCGCTGGCCCGTGTTCAGGCGTTCCAGATTATCGATCAGGTAGGGCCCCATGCGCACCGCGTAAACGCCGGCGCGAGGCCGGTTCGGCTGGTCGATCAGGGTCGCGCAGTCGCCCACGGCGAAGATGTGGTCGTGGCCCTCCACCTGCAGAGTGGAACGAGTGCGTGCGAAACCGCGATCGCAGAGGGGCAGGTCGGAGCCCCGGAAGATTGGCAGCGCGGCGGCGCCGGTTACCCAGAAGGTCAGGTCCGAGTCGAGGCTTCTGCCGTCTTCGAGCCGTACGCCGCGCGCCTCGACCGCGGCGACCGGCGCCTCGACCAGCGTCAGGAGCCCGCGCTCGCGGGCCGCGGCCTCGACTCGCCGGGCCAGCGCCGGATGGTAGCCGGGCAGGATGCGGTCGCCCGCCTCTACGATCGTTACGTAGGGTTCGAGTCCCAGACCGCGCAGCCGGGCGTCGATGCAGAAGGCCAGTTCGATGCCGCCGGCGCCGCTGCCGACGATGACCACGCTCGGCTGCTGGCTGGTCAGAGCCTCGACCCGGCCCGAGATCGCCGCCGCCAGACGGTTGATGGGCCGGGTGGGGACCGCGTGCTCGCGCACGCCGGGCAGCTCGAGGCCGGCCACGGTCGAGCCAACGTCGAAGGAGGCGATGTCGAACGGGATCGGCTCCCGGCCCTCGACCAGCAAACGCCGGTTCGCCGCTTCGACGCCGGTGCAGGGCGCGAGGACGACCCGGACGCCCGCCCGGCGCGCCAGCGGCACCGCGTCGATCTCCAGTTCATGCCGTTCGTACTGGCCGGCCACCAGTCCGGGCGCCATGCCGGAGTAGACGGCGATCGGCGTGTCGACGACGAGGGTCGCCTCGACGGTCGGGTCCGGGTGCATCATCCAGTGGCGGAGAACCTGGATGTGGGTGTGCCCGGCCCCGACCAGGACGACCTGCGGCATCAGTGCCCGTCTGCTGTGTCCGCTGCCCGGACCGCGCCGGACGCTTCAAGACTGGCGATCCGCTCGTCGCCGTAGCCGAGCTCCGCGAGCACTTCGCCCGTGTGCTCGCCGAGACGCGGGGCGGGTCTTCGTATCGTCCCGGGCGTTTGCGAGAAACGCCAGGGCACGCCGGCCATGCGCAGGTTGCCGAGTTGCGGGTGCCTGACGACCTGGCTCATCGCCATCGCCTCGACCTGGGGATCGTCGAAGAACTCCTCGGCCGAGCGGACGGCGGCGCAGGGAACGCCGACCGCGACCAGCTCGGCCTCCAGTTCGCGTGCCGGTCTTCGTGCCACGATCGGATCGATCTCGTCGCTCAACGCGGCGGCGTTGCTGACCCGCTGGGGGTTCGTCTCGTAGCGCGGGTCACGGGCGAGGTCGTCGCGGCCGATGGCTTCGCAGAAGAGCCGCCAGAACTTGTCCGTGCCGGCGGCGATGAAGATCGGCCCATCGGCGGCGGCGAACATCCGGTACGGGAAGATGCCGGGCGGGCCGGTGATCTCGGCGTCGAGCGGCTGAAGGTAGGACTGCGCCTGGGCGCTCATGATCGCCTGAAGCAGCGAGGTCTCGATCCGCTGGCCTTCGCCGGTGCGTTCGCGGTGGAGAAGTGCGGCGTTGATCGAGCAGACCGTGAGCACGGCGGCCATGTAGTCGGAAACCGCCACCGGGCAGATGGCGGCGACGCCGTTCATCAGTTGCTGCAGGTGGGCGGCGCCTGCCATCGACTGGAGCACCGGGTCGTAGCCGGGTCGCTGGGCGTACGGCCCGCTGCCGCCGAAGGCGCTGGACGAGGCATAGACCAGTCGCGGGTTGTGGCGGCTCAGGGCGTCGTAGTCGATGCCGAGCCTGGCCGCGACGCCGGGGCGGAAGTTCTCCATCGCGACGTCGGCGGTCCGGGCGAGGTCGTAGACCACCTTCCGGCCCTGCTCCGTCTTGAGGTTGACGGAGATACCTCGCTTGTTCCGATTCCAAGCCTGGAACATCCGGCTCTCGCCTTCGATGAAAGGTCCCCAGTGCCGGGCGTTGTCGCCGCCAGGCGATTCGATCTTCAGGACATCGGCGCCCATGTCGCCGAGCAGCATGGCGCCGTAGGAACCGGCGATGAAGCTCGTGAAGTCGAGGACCCGGATGCCGTCGAGCGGGCCGCCCGAGCCGGACCCGGACGAAGGCGTTTCAGACATTCGGGCGATTGTAGCCGCAGGGCTTCGCCGCGGCGTGCTCTCGGGACAGCCGCTCCGACAACCTGCTCGCAGCCGCGGCGACGGTGTCCTCGACCCGCGTATGCTACGAGTTTGCGCCGTAGAACGCCGCGACGAAGGGAGCACCCGTGAAGATCAAGCTTGACATCGACTGCACGCCCGAAGAGGCGCGCGCCTTTCTCGGCCTCCCCGACCTGGCGGGGATCCAGAACGAGATGCTGGAGAAGTTCCGGGATCGCATGGCTGCCAACCTGAAGTACGCCGATCCTCAGGAGATGTTCAAGCTCTGGTTCGGCGGTCTCGGGACCGGCTTGCGGCCTCCTGCCAGAGCGAACAAGGCGAACCGCGACGCCGACTGATCCGTTCGCGCCTTGGCGGCAGCGCCGACGCTAGGGACGGAGCAGCTTCATCACGGAGCCCCTGGTCAGTAGCTCCACGTCCGCCGTTCGCTCCAGAAACGGCGCCACGTCGGCGACGATGCGCGGCCAGTTCAGCGCCTCCATTCGGTTCGCGACGGCCGCCCGCCACGTCCCGGGCGCCAACTCTTCGCCTGACCAGGCTGTCTGTTCCAGGGCCGCGTTCAGTAGCGGGAGATTGGGCGGCGGCCATTCGGGATCGCTGAGGTACCAGATCAGGTCGTAGAGGTCGCGTCCCTTGGCGTACGGACGCTGGAGGATGGCGTGCAGCTTGCCGGCGAGCAGCGAGGCCGGGTCGTGGTGGAAGAGTCGGAGCGTCTCGTGCCTCCGCACGAGAGTCGTTTCGGTGGCGACGCCCGCCGGCGGTCTGGTGTCCACTTCGATCCTGACGGCGAGCACCTCCGAGGGATGCGGAGACAGGCCGACTTCGTTGAGAACGCCAGGGAAGCGGACGAACGCTCCATGCACGGGGCGTTCGTCGCGCACACGCAGTTGGACCTCGTAGCCCTCGGCCGACAGCGCGGTTCGGATGGCGCGGAGGTACTTCCGAAGATCGTAGTGCGCTCGGGCGCCGTCCAGCGTGAAGTCGAGGTCCTCGGAGTAGCGGGGAAGACTGTAGAGGAAGCGCAGACAGGTCCCGCCGCAGAATGCGATCGAAGTCATGGCGCCGGCCCGCTGCAATGCGGCGAGAATGCGGGCCTGAAGGTACTCGCGCGCCACGTTTCTGCCCTTCAGCGGTTGTTCGTCCCGAACCAGGCTCTTGAGGTGGTCCTTCACAGGGTCTCGTAGGTTTGTGCGCGTTCGGCGAGTCGGCGAACGACGCCGGCGGCCTGCCGGAGCTTCGGCGCGTCTTGTGCCTCGGCGGCGCTGTCCAGTGCATCGAGATCCAGAACGTCGAAGTTCAGGCGGAGCTCCCCCAGGTGCTCCGGGCGGTCGCCTTCCGGCTGCTGGTGGACGATGTCGAGGAGCGCCTTCTCCGGCCGGGCGACGAAAGCGCTCTGGTCGTCCCCCAGGTCAACCTCTCGATAGCCGAAGTGCAGAGCAGGTTTCATGTGGCGAAAGGAGAAGCGCCCGAGCGGAGTCTCGCGGCTATGGGAGCGGCCGCGGGTGGAGTTCGTGACTTCCGGCACGTACTCCGGGATCGCGCCCGCGAACGCCAACGCGGACAGGCCGCTCACGTAGGAGCCGGGCACCAGACGATTCGCGGTGAGGAAGGGATGCGGGAGGCGCTTGCGCCAGGGCGGCGCGAGCGCGTACAGCCCCCGCCGGAGTTGCACCACGCGGCCACTGGCGGCCCAGCGCGTGAGCTGACGGCGTACATCCGCCGGGTCGACCGGAGGAGTCAGCAGAAGACCGGTCTCGAAGAGCGGCTGGTCGCCTGCGATTTCGACCAGATGCTCGAATCTCATGTCGATAACTTACCATTTCTGGCAAGTTATCGTCTTCTGGATTGGAGTCTACGCCCCCGCCCCCGCTTCCAGCCCGGTCACGTCGTACGACATGAGGATCAGGTCGTGCGTGCCGTCGTTCGGGTCGATGACCCAGTCGGCCAGCAGGGCCTCCACCGAAAAGCCCAGGTTCTGGAACATCTGACGGGCGCCGCGCTGCTCGCGGGCCATCTGGGCCACGATCTTGGTCAGCCCGATCTGCTGGGCGAGGTGAAACACGTCGTGGGCCAGGTGGCCGCCGAGACCCGCCTGGCGGACTTCGGGCAGCACCATGATCCGGATCTCGCCCAGGTGTCGCATCCAGGACGACTCGCGACGGTTCAGGCTGCCGTAGCCGACGAGGCGATCGCCGAGGTGGGCGAGCACGGCGACGCGGGTTCCGGCCAACGCGCCTTCGACCCAGTTGTCGACGACCTTCGGATCCGTCATGTCGACGCGCAGGAAACGAAGGTCCTCTTCCGGCAGCGCGCGCGCGAAGGCGAGCACGTCATCGCGGTCTTCCGGGTTCAGAAGGCTGAACCTGAAGGACTCGTTCTTGAGGCGGACCGTCCGCGGGTACTGGGTCGCCATGTCGTTCACTCGACTGTCTCCTCTTGGGCTTGGGACGTGGTTGGGGTTTGCTCGGTGGCCTCGTCGCCGGCAGCGCCGTCGGCGAGCCGGTCCAGGTAGGTGGTGACGGCATCGAACGATCCGTCGATCGTGTTCTTGAACTGGCGCTGGCCGTCCTGGGCGGCGCCCCGCCAGGTCCGGATCAGCTCACGCGCTTCGTCCGGAAGGTTGGGAACCTGGTTCATCATCCGGTCGGCGAGCTCGAGTTGACGCTCCTGGAGAGCGACGATCGCATCGTAGCCGTTCTCGAAGGCGGCTCTCTGGAAGTCGAGGATCTGCTTCTGGAAGTCGAGCACCTGTCTCGGGATGTTGGGACGGGTCATGGTGTCTCCGGGTTATGGCGCTGCCGCCGGTCGGGCCTGGAACGGAGTCTTGCGCCGCCGCCGCCGCCGCCGGGGGGCGTTGCCCGCCGCTTCGCGAAGGTCGGCGAACGACTCCGCGAGCAGGTCGGGCAGTGTCTCGGCGTCGGGACAGGCTCTCTCGTCTACCGTGAGACCGACGTGCAGTGACTGGTTGTAGGCGAAGAACGCGCAGGAGAGGCCCTGGCCGAAGCCGAGGGGCCACGAAGGCGTGTAGCCGGAAAGAGGTCGGCCGGCCAGGAACTGCGGGATCTGGGGGCCGTTGGCGTTGGCCACCGTGAGGTGGAAGGGCGGCCGGACGGAGGAAGCCATCGCGAGCGCGGCGGCCGCCAGGGGACCCGCGGCCTGTTGCATGGCGGTGAGGCGGGACAGCACGTCCGCCACCCGGGCGGCTCGCAGCAGCCGTGCGAGCTGATGCACCGAACGCAGCCGGTCGGCGGCGCCGACCTCGAGGGGGACCTCGATGGGCAGCAGGCTTCGCCGCTTCCGGTCGCGTTCCGGAATGTCGGAGGCCAGCGCGACCCGCAGACTGCGCCCCTGGATGGAGACCCCCCTGGCCGTCAGATACCGCTGCAGCGCGCCGCCGGCCAAAGCGACGACCACATCCGAGAGCGTGCCTCCCAGCCGGGCGCGTATCGCACGGATGTCGCCGTAGGGAAAGGCAGTCCGGATCAGGCGTCGCCGGCCGCTCAACTGCCCGTTGAACGGCAGTGGCAGCGGCGGGAGGCCCAGGTCGGGCATCGTCTCGCTCAAGGTCAGAAAGGCGGTCCGTGTGTCCTCCGAGGATAGTTCCTGGAGGCCCGCCAGCAGGTCCTGGCCGGTCCGGCTCCAGTTCTCGAACCACTCGGCCGGTCGTGCTCCGGAGCGGATGCCATTGGTTGCCGGACCGGCTGCCTTCTTCTCGTCGACTTCGGTGCCGCTCGCGAAGAGCGCGTGGAAGAAGTCGCCAGTGGCCAGACCGTCCGCCGCGACCAGATGCGACTTGACCAGCAGGGCGTCGCCGGCGTCGTGGTAGCCGGGCGCCAGATGAAGCTCCCACAATGGCCGGCCCGGGTCGAGCGGCTTGCCGAGGGCCTCGTTGAGCGCGGCAACCGGGTCGCCGTTCCGGACGACGTGAAGGTGTTTCTCGAGCTCGAAGGGCGCCGGGCGCCAGCGTGGCGGACCGTAGGGCGACCCTTCGACGCGGAGACCGAAGCGGGGGAGTCTGCGCAGCCGGGTCATCCAGCGGAGAAGTTCCTGCCGGTCGATCTCGCCGGAAACCAGCGCGAGACCCGCGACGTGCAACCCGGGGTTGCGGCGCTCCAGGTTCCAGAGGACCGCCTGGTCCGGCGTCAGGAGGGCGTCGGCTACGCTCACGGGGCGGTCTCCAGTGCGGGGCTCGGATGGCGCTTCAGGAAGCGGGCGAGGTGGTAGTAGGCGAGGGGATTGGCGGCCAGACCGGCGTGGGTGCCGGGGACTTCGCGGTTCCGTGCCGGGTCGTGGAGCCGGGTGTAGCGCCAGGCGACGACGCCGTCCCGCCGGGTGAAGATGGCGAGTTGCGGCATCTCGTCCGGGAAGGTGCTCTGAACCGCGCGGACGAGGTCGCAGCGGCAGTCGCCGGAGAAGCAGGCGGGCTCCCGGGTGTCGTCCTGCTCGACGACGCGGCGGCGCACGGCCTCCGCCATCCGTATCACCAGGGGATGGGAGCGGACGCCGGTGATCGGTGAGCCCATCGTCGTGACGGACGCGATCAGATCGGGACGCAGGCACGCCACGCCGCGCGACAGCATGCCCCCCAGGCTGTGGCCGACCAGGTGAACCCCGCGGCCGGTTTCGCCGGCGGTTTCCTCGATCGTCTCGATGAGCCGGTTGCCCAGGCGGTCGAGGCAGTCGGCGTTGTGTCCGAGGCGGGAGGGATCGGTGCGGTAGCCGATGCGCCGGAGCCAGCCGCGCATCGGCGCCAGGTAGCCGTCGGTGCCCATGAAGCCGGGAACGACGATGACCGCGGCGCCGTCGCCGCGCGGTACGCCGATGCCGTGGTAGATCGGCGTGAGCGGCAGGAGGGAGAACTCCATTGCCGCGAAGGCCTCGCGCCACAGCGGCAGGGCCGCCGGCACCGAGTCCCGCAGGAGACGCGGGTTCACGTTCCAGATCGGGCTGGTCCGTGGGCGTCGGGCCGATGCCGTCACTAGGCTGCGCCTCGCAGTGGATCGTCGGGGTCGGACGTCGCGTCAGCGTCGGTACCGGGAACGAGTTCGGTCGTGACCGTCTCCTCGGGAGCCTCCGCCTGGGACGCCACCGAGGCGAAGCAGCGTGCGCCCAGCGGCTCCTCGTCCTCGACGCCCGCCGCCTCGCGGAGTTCGGCGTAGGACTCTTCCAGGCACTCGGCGAGGCGCCAGGCGTCGGGGATCAGCTTCGCGTCCACCGTCATGCCCAGCGTGATGCGCTGGTTGTAGCTCAGGATGGCCACGAACAGGCCGATGTTGTTCGAGACGATGCCCAGCGGCAGCCAGTCGACCAGCTTGTGGCGCCCGAAGTAGAGCGGGATCATCGGCCCGGGCACGTTCGTCGAAACCGTGTTGAACAAGGTCTGGGAGAAGGGCATCGTCGCGCCGATCGCGGCCATGAGTGGCGGCACCCGTTCGCCGAACTGGGTCATCTGGTAGAAGGCCTTCGCCTGGCCGGCTTCCTTCAGCCTGTTCATCGCGTCCCGTTCCTTGCCGAGGCGTTCGACCGGATCGTCGACGCCGACGAAGAGCGGTGCGATCATGTTCGAGACGAGGTTGCCGAGCTGGCCCCGTTCATCCTCCTGGCGCATGCTGACGGGACACATGGCGCGCAGTTCGAGTCCCTTCGGGTCCTGGCCGCGCTCCCGCAGGTAGCGGCCGATGCCGCCGGCGAGCACGGTGAGCACGACGTCGTTCACGGTGCCGCCGAGGGCCGACTTCACCGCGCGCATCGCCGGGAAGGAGAACTGGGCCCAGGCGAACCCGCGCTCCTTGCTCACCGGCCGGTTGAAGATGGTGCGCGGCGCCGGCGTGGCGGCCGGCAGACTCGCCGTGCTGGCGGCCACCATCTCACGCATGCGATCGGCCATCAGGTTGGGCCGCATGGCGTCGAAGGCGGTGTCGCTCCAGGACCGGCTCACCTCGCCGAGACGATGCTGCATGGCCTCCTGGAGCAGGCTCAGGGAGTCGGGCAGCGGCTTCGGCGCCCAGGTCTCGGCCGGAGGCTCTGGCACCTCGTCCGTGGGCGAGAGGTCGCTCAGCACCATCGAGAGATCAACGCCCGAGACGCCGTCGACCATCGCGTGGTGGATCTTCCAGACCAGGGCGGTGTGACCGGGCATGCCGCGCAGCAGAATCCCCTTCCAGAGCGGCCGGTTGCGGTCGAGCATGCCGCTGTACGCCTCGGCGGCCGCGCGGGCGAGCACCTGGTGGTCGGCGTCCTCCGGGATCCGGACTTCCTCGACGTGGTTCTCGAGGTTGAACGCGGGGTCGTCGACCCAGACCGGATGGGAGACGAGGAAGGGCGGGAAGAGCACCCTCTGCCGATAGCGGGGCAGCAGGTGCATGCGGGCGGCGAGCTGCTGGAGCACGTACTCCTTCGAGAAGTCGCCTTCGTAGACCATGCAGCCGCCGATGTGCATCGTCTCGTTGGGGCGTTCGACATAGAGGAAGGTGGCGTCGAGAGGGGTCAGGAATCGGTTCAATTCCGTGGCCATTTTGGTGGTCTCCAGAACGGGCGGATCACATGTGGGGAGGGGCTTTGCTGCACTGCGTTGCTGCGGCGCAGCAGAAGCCTCGCACAGAAACGTGCCGTTGGCAAGGGTCGGCCTCTAGGCAGGCCGCCGCCAGTGGAACACGGTGACGTCGATGACCTCGCGCGCCGGCTCGACCAGGATTCGGACCGGTGACTGCGGCGGTTCGAAACGCGGCGTCAGGCAGCGGCGTCGTTCCCTGCCTCTCTGGGTATACCGGCAGGGCATCGAAGTGCCGGCGACCTCGATCGAGATCCGCACGTCGTCCCGGGTGGGTGTGCGCACAGCGATCTCCAGCGATACGAGGTGTCGGGCTGCTTCGGCGGTGCCGGCTTGCGGTTGGAGAGCGGCCGGGTCGATGTCGTAGAGCCCTTCGCCCGCTTCGGAGAAGCCAGCGGGTGCGGGCGGTTCGACCGCAGCGAAGGACTGGCGGACAAGGACTACGGGATCTCCGCGCAACCGGAACAGCTTCGGTTCGAAGCGCTGGACGCTCGCGCCGGACTTCTCGGCGGCCAGGTTCTGGTAGACGGGGTCCTGGCCGGTTGCCAGGCGTGACGCCGGGAACAGCAGGACATCCGCGGTTTCCCGCTCGGCGGCGGTCTCGGCCGCGATGCTCTCCGTGCGGATCAGCGTGGTGACGAAGTTCCCGTCCCAGATCCTGGGGTCGAAGTCCTGGATCCCGAGAGGTAGTTCGGAGATGAAGGTCCGTCCTCGAAGCGGCTTGGGCCTGCCCGCCGTGCGGGCCGCTTCCGCGGACGCCAGGGGGACGTTCACGTCGTACACCGTGGCGTGGACGAACCGGGCCTTGTCGAGACCGGCGAGTCCGGTGACGGTCGCGAGGATGGCGAGGGCGGCGACCGTGAACCGGGTCTCGGGCAGCGCGCGTGCGGCGCTTGCCAGCCTGCCGATGAACCAGGCGCCGGCCAGGGCCACGACCGGGGCCACGATCAACCAGTTCGGCGGCTTCGGATAGCGGGTGACGATCCACAGCGAGCCGACATAGCCGCCGAAGAAGACAGCCAGGATCCAGGCGTCTCCGGCGGTTGCGTCTCCGGCCGCGCCCGGCAGAGGTCGACTGAACCCGCCCCGGGCGCGGATCGCCAGAACGAACAACCAGCCCAGGCCCAGGAGCCCGCATGCACCCAGTACGGGGCTGAAGTAGACGCTGCCGGCGAGGCTGGTCACCGCGTTCAGCGGCTGATCGAAGAGGCCCGCCCCTGCCTCGGCGAGCCGTTCCCGGTAGTGACTCACGGTGTTGCCGAGATGGCGCCGGTACATCCCGGGCGCCAGGACCAGCCAGGGATTGAGCAGGAGCAGTACTCCCGCGCCGCCGGCGGCCGCGGCCGCGCCGCGGCGGAACAGCAGGCCGATATCGCGGACACCGCCCAGGGCGATCGCGACGAGCAGGGGCAGCGCCAGCGCCGCGCCGTTCCACTTGGCGGCGGCCGTGGCGCCGACCATCGCGCCGGCGATCGCGTACGCCCGGAGACCCTCGTTTCGCCGCGCGGCGAGGATCGCGTAGAGGGTCAGCGCGGCGGTCAGGACCAGCATGATGTCGGGCTTGAACACCCCCGACTGGCGCAGGTGCCAGGGGGCGACGGCGAGCAGGGAGGCCGCGCCCAGGCCGACCCAGGGACCGAACAGCCGCCGTCCGATCAGGAACACGACGAACAGCGAGGCGGTGCCCAGCAGGGTCTGAATGATCCGGGAGTACCGCACGGCGATCCGGGTGAGATAGGGCCGTTCATCCGGCGCGATCCTGAACGTGGTCGGCAGGGAGGAGAGCCATGGCAGCGAGCGCGCCGTCTCGTACACCTTGAGGGTCGCCGCGTGGGGCAGGTAGGAGAGCGTCGGATAGTGCGTGCGCACCGGCCGCCACTGGTTGTGGGCCAGGATCGCGGCGACGTTGCCGGCGTTGTAGCGCTCGTCCCACAGTCTGTTCATCGTGGGGTCCGGCCAACTGAAGAGCACGCGGGCGGCGAGTGCCCACAGGAGCATCAGGCCGAGCAGCCACTTCTGCAGCCTGGTCGTGGAGGGCGAGACCCCTTCCGGCTCCAGGTGGCTCGCCGCCTCTGCCGCGTTCATCGGGTCAACGCAGGATGGGGTAACCGCTCACCGCGGTCAGCTCGCGGAACAGGCCCTGTAGCCGTTCGAGCACCGGCCGCTCGCTACCGCCGATCGGGCGGCCGTCGACGTCCGTGACCGCCACGAGTTCGCCCATCGTGCCGGTGCAGAACGCCTCGTCGGCACGGTAGAGCTCGGCCTGGGTGTAGTCGGTCACTTCGTGGGGAATACCGTTGTCCCGGCAGAGGTCGAGCACGGTCGCCCGGGTCACGCCTTCCGGACAGGCGTGGCAGTGGCTGGTCACGACGACGCCGCCGCGGACCAGGAAGACGTGGGTCGCGTTCGTTTCCGCGACGAACCCCTGGCGGTCGAGCATCAGGGCGTCGTCGGCGCCGGCCGCGTTGGCCTCGATCTTGGCCATGATCGACTGGATCAGGTTGTTGTGGTGGATCTTCGGATCCATGCAGTCGGGCGGAAAGCGGCGGATCGACGAGGTCATCAACCGGATCGGCTGCGAGCCATACACGGGCGCCTTGTGCTCGGCGAGGACGATCAGCGTAGGGCCGGCGGTGTTGAGCCGCGGGTCCATGCCGGAGGTGATCTTGACGCCGCGGGTCAGGGTCAGGCGGATGTGGACGTTGTCCCGCATCCGGTTCGCTTCCAGTGTACGGCGGATCTCGTCGATGATCTCCTGGTGCGACGGGATCTCCGCGAAGGCCAGAGCCAGCGCCGAGTGGCGGAGGCGGTCCAGGTGCTGCTCGAGCTTGAAGATGCGGCCGTCGTACAGGCGCAGCCCTTCCCAGACGGCGTCGCCGCCCTGGACGGCGGAGTCGAAGGGACTGATCCCGGCCTGGTCGCGGTGGATCAGTTCGCCGTTGATGTTGACGAGCAGGTCCCGGTTCGTGGGGTCGGCCTTTTGCAGCATGAGGGGTTCGCTGGCGCTCTGGGGGACGGGGTCGGAAGACGAGGCTCAGAAGAGGAGACGATGCGCGGCGAGGTGATCGTAGTGCTTCTGGCACTCTGCCAGCACGTCGTCCAGGAACTCCGGGACCGGCTCGTTCTTGGGCCGGTAGGGCGCGAAGCTCGTGCTCTTCTCGACCGCACCGTACCAGTGCGGCGCCCAGATGCCGTCCGTCTCGCGCCGGCCGGGAGGCCAGCTCATCATCGCCTCGTCGAACTCGGTGCCGACCTCGGCGCACAGGCTCTCGAGGCCCGCGCGGGGGTTCCGCAGCACGTCGGCCGAGTCGATGACCGCCGGCGCCCTGCCTAGCCGCTCGCATTCCAGGTCGAAGAGCTCACGCTGCTGGGGCAGACCGGTATCGGGCAGCTTCGGCCGCGGCAGGATGTGGATCAGCGACGTCAGCATCTCCGCCGGGTCGCGGATCAGGAAGACGTTGGTGAGCTTCGCCACCCAGGAACGGTCCGTTTCCGGCAGCAGGTGATGCGCCATGTGCTTCTGGTAGAAGACCGGCCGGCCTTCCGGCGCGTCCACGGTCAGCCACTTCGTGACCCGGTCCAGGTCGCTGTCGTGGTGGGCCAGGATCTCCTCCCGGCCGGGATGGTCGAAACCGTGCTCCAGCAGGTAGTTCGCGTAGAGCGGCTCGTCGCACACGAAGGTGTCGTCGCGGTTCCCCCAGGCGCGCAGCATCGCGGTCGAGATGTTCCGGGGGCCGGACCACATCGCGATCCTCAGCACCCGTTGTTCGCCGGCCATCTCGTCGCCCTCCGGCTCAGGGCGCCGCTGTTGCGGCGGAGGCTCCGTAGCGCGACCGCATCTGTGTGAACACGGCGGTCATGTCGTTGTGGGTCGCTTCGGTCAGGAACCGCTGGGCCCACATGATCCGCGGCCGGTCGGAGACGTTTGGCGCCGCTGCGTGCAACAGGCGCATGTCCATCAGGTACACGTCGCCTCGCTCCCCGGTCATTTCGACGACCTTGAGGTCGGCCCCGTCGCGCCGGACGGTTTCGCGCAGGAATCGACGGCGGTCGCCGGCCTGCTTCGACAGGAGTTCGCGGAAGTAGGGCTCGCGCCGCAGGCGGTCCGTGATCTGTCGGGAACCAAGCCACGGAATGTCGTACAGGAGCCTGTGACCGCCCTGGACGGCGACCGTGCCGCCGCCGCCCGCCTCGACCGTGTCGAGCAGGACGAATGCCTGCACGCCGGGGACGGTCCGGCGGTTCGGCAGTTTGGGCAGGTCGACATGCCAGATGTCGTGCGGAAGGGACCAGGCGCCCTGTTCCGGCAAGGTAAAGAGAAGCTGCGGCCACTTCATCATCGGTCTGGTCGTTCCCCCGGCCGCCGACTCGACTTCGGCCTCGAGCTCCGGCGTGGCCAGGTCGGCCAGCAGGCGCTCGTGCCTCATCTCCTCCAGCAACTTCTTGCTCTGCCGGCGGGAGGGAATGTGGGCCATGCTCTCGATGCACCAGGCATCCTTGCGGCGCATGCCTGCCTGTTCCAGCTTCCGATGGACCAGCCTCAGCACGGGAGCGGTCATCTGGTCCGGGAGCAACCCTGGCAGCTTGACCAGCCCCGTGGCCTCGAATCGTTCGCGATCGGTCCGGTTCATGGCGTCCTCGGATCAAGCATATGGCGTTCTTCCCGGTGATAGCTTGCGCCGATGAGCCGGCGGGCCGAGTTCGAGGCTGATCACCCGGAAGTTCACGTCCTGTCGGCCGACCAGGCGGGGCGCGTGGACCTGGTGATGGGCGCGGTCGGCTGGTTGGGCGACGAGGAACAGGTCACGACCTGCGCCTCCCTGGGCGGCGAATCGAGCACCGTGATGCGGGTCGAACTCCAGGAATTGCGCGGGGGCTGGCGCACCGCGGTGCTGAAGCAGTCGCTGCCCTGGCTGCGGCGGGACGAGTCGGTCGCCATGCCGGCCGACCGCTGGCGCGGCGAGCACGCGTTCTATGCGGCGGTAGCGCGAGTACCCGAGGCCGCCGCCCGTATGCCGCGGCTGATGGCCGCCAACGAAGAGAGGTTCCTGTTGCTGCTCGAGGACTTTCGCGGCGCTTCGAGCCTCACCTCCCTCTACGGTGGCGGTTCGCTCGCCAGGGGAGCCGCGGAGGTTCTTGGGGCATTCCTCCGGGCGCTGCGCTGCGGCCCGCGCGGTGAGCAGGATGCGGAGTTCGCGCACGGCGGCATGAAGGCGCTGAGCCACCGTCTGTTGTTCGAGGCGCCGTTCGGCTCGCGCGGGCAAGGCGGCAACGGCTTCGGCCCTGACGGTCCCGCGCCGGACAAAGGTGCGCTCGAGGAAATCGAGCCCGGCCTGGGCGTCGCGGCCTCGGCCTTGCGGTCGGACGGCGCCTTCCGGGATGCGGTCGCGG
Organism: Candidatus Multivorans sp.; assembly: GCA_965220845.1. Taxonomy (GTDB): domain Bacteria; phylum Acidobacteriota; class Thermoanaerobaculia; order Multivoradales; family Multivoraceae; genus Multivorans. Next base: position 292,605 of record CBDCRA010000004.1, on the reverse strand, counting down.
AACTCGGCCGGCGTTTCCTGGGCGCCGGCGACTGCCTGGTTCACGGCGGGTTCCATCCCGCCAACTGGCTCCTGCTTCCGAACCGCGACGTCCGGGTCGTGGACCCGCAGTACGGCGCTTGGGGCGACTCGGAGCTCGATGTCGGCACGGCGGTCGCGCACCTGCTGCTCGCACGGCAGCCGGGGGAAGTGGTCAGGACTTTCCTGGCCGCCGCTGCTGGCGTAGACGCGGAGGATGGAGAGGAACCGGGAGAAGCGGAAGACGCGGGACCCGGTGTCTATCGGGCACTCATCGCCGGGTATGCCGGAGTCGAGATCTTCCGCCGCCTGGTCGGCGGCGGCCAACTGCCGCTCGAGACGGCTGCCGGCTTTCGTTGCGACCTGCTGGAGGCGGCCCGGACGGCGGTCGTGTCGGGTCGCTTGGAGGTACTGGAAACATGAAGCGATCCCTTGCGCACGCGTCGGCCGCCATGGTCGCCCTGCTCACGCTCGGATTGACCCCCGCCCTCGCGCAGACCGCCAACTTCGAGCAGGGCCGCGTGCTCGACGGACCCGGCCACGTGCTCCCGCACCGGGACCGGGTCGAGCCGTTCAACCGCATGCTCGAGGAACGGCTCGACACGTTGCTGCCGCGGCTGATGCGGGAAACCGGGATCGACATGTGGCTGGTCATCAACCGGGAGTACAACGAGGATCCGGTGTTCTTCAGCCTGGTGCCGCGGCCGGTGTTCGCGGCCCGCCGCACGACGATGCTCGTGTTCTACGACCGCGGACCGGACAACGGCGGCGTCGAGCGCCTGACGGTCAACCGCTATCCGTACGACGCGCTGTACGAGTCGGCCTGGGAGGGCGGCGACCTCGAGGAACAGTGGCGGGGACTGGGCGAGGTGATCGCCGCTCGCGACCCGCAGCGTATCGGCGTCAACGTGTCGCGCCACTGGCCGGTCGCCGACGGTCTCTCGGAGGCGCTCCACGAACGGCTGATGGAAGTGCTGACGCCCGGACTCAAGGAACGGGTGACGAGCGCCGAGGACCTCGTCGTGCGCTGGATCGAGACGCGGAGCCCGCTGCAGATGGAGGCCTATCCGCAGATCGTCTCGATCGCCCGGGGCGTGATCGCGGAGGCGTTCTCGGAACGCGTGATCACTCCCGGCGCCACGACGACGGACGATGTCGTCTGGCACATGGCCCAGCGCTTCGAGGACCTGGGCCTCGGCATCTGGTTTCTGCCCTCCGTCAACGCGCAACGCCCGGCTGCGGACGAAGACAGCGGCTGCGGCGCCGACGAGCCCTTCTGCGGCGGCAGCGGCGACTTCGTCATCCAGCGCGGGGACGTGCTGCACACGGACGTCGGCATCTGCTACCTCGGTCTCTGCACCGACACCCAGGAGATGGGCTACGTGCTGCGTCTGGGTGAGAGCAAGGCGCCGGCCGAGCTCCGGGAGGCGCTGGCCACCGGCAACCGCTGGCAGGACATCCTGACCGGCGAGTTCAGGACGGGCCGCAGCGGCAACGAGATCCTGGCGGCGACGATCTCGCTCGCCACGGACGAGGGCCTGCGCTCCAGCACCTACACGCACCCGCTCGGCGCGTTCGGCCACGCGCCCGGGCCGACGATCGGCATGTGGGACAACCAGGGGCCGACGCCGATTCGCGGCGACTGGCCGCTCTACCCGGACACCGCCTACGCGATCGAGGGCAACGTCAAGGTCAAGCTGGAGATGTGGGGCGGCCAGGACGTCCAGATCAAGCTCGAACAGAGCGCGGTCTACGACGGCGAGCAGGTGCTCTACCTGGCGGGCCGCCAGACCGCCTGGCACCTGGTCCGCTGACTAGAAGATCGCCCCCAGCAAACCGAATCCGGCGCAGACGACCGCTACCAGGCCGCCGACGACCAGCAGTACGACGCCGACGGCGAGCGCGACCGGCAGCGCGATGACCGCGACCGGAATCAGGATGGCGGCCAGCAGCGTCGCGGCGATGAAGCCGATGATCTTGAACGGCAGAAGAACCAGCTTGAACGCGATCTTCGCGACGAAGGCCACGACGGCGAAAACGGCCAGCAGGCCGAGGGCGATCGCCCCGAGAGTCAGGATGGTCAGGACTTCCATGTCGAGTGTTGCTCCTCCTGCTCACTACTACGCGATGCGCTTCGCCGAGGTTTCGCGGGCGCTACACTCGCGGCATCATGAAGACACTGAAGATCGACCGCAGACGTTTCCTCGAAGCCGGTGCCCTGCTGGGCGCCGCGGCCGCTACCGGATGCATGCCCGGCGATGCTCCCGAAGAGGAGGCCGCTGCCGCGGCAGCGGCCGAGCCGCTCTACCGCATCTCCCTGGCCGAGTGGTCCTACTTCCGTGAGCTGTTCGGGCCGGGCCTGAGCGCGTTGGGCGACGGTTCCTTCCGGGACGACCCGAGCGTGCTCTATCAGGGTGAACTCGACCACCTGGACTTCCCGGCGCGCGCCCGCAGTCACGGGATCGAGGCGGTCGAGTACGTCAACACGTTCTTCTTCGACCGCGCCCGCGACGAGGCGTACCTGGCGGACCTCAAGTCACGCTGCGACGGGGAGGGCGTGACGAGTCTGCTCATCATGTGCGACGCGGAGGGCGACATCGGGGCTCCCGATGCGGCGGTGCGCGCGCAGTCGGTGGAGAACCACCACAAGTGGGTCGAGGCGGCTGCCTTCCTCGGCTGCCACGCGGTGCGCGTCAACGCCGCCAGCGCGGGTTCCTTCGAGGAGCAGCAGAAACTGGCCGCGGACGGCCTGCGCCAGTTGTGCGAGTATGCCGACGGCTACGACGTGGACGTCCTGGTGGAGAACCACGGTTATCTTTCCAGCAACGGCCAGTGGCTCGCCGGCACGATCGCGATGGTGGATCATCCTCGGGCCGGCACCCTGCCCGACTTCGGCAACTTCCGGACGTCGTACGAACCGGAAGAGTGGTACGACCGCTACCAGGGCGTCACCGAACTGATGCCCTACGCCCGCGCGGTCAGCGCGAAGAGCTACGACTTCGACGAGGACGGCAACGAGACCGCGACCGACTACGAACGGATGATGCGCATCGTCCTCGACGCGGGCTACCGCGGCTGGGTCGGGATCGAGTTCGAGGGCCGGATGGCCGCCGACGAGGGGATCGTCAGGACGAAGGAACTGCTCGAGCGCCTGCGCGACGATCTTGCGTCCGAGTACGCCTGATTCCTAGGCGGGCAACCGCACGCTGGCGTCCGCGTGCGATCCCGTCGGCGGGGCGCCCTCCGCCTCGAACACTCGCCCGGGGTTGAGGATGCCCTTCGGATCGAGGGTTCGCTTGAGCGTCTTCATGAGGGCGATCTCCTCCGGGGTGCGGCTGCGTCCCAGGTGGGCCCGCTTCTCGAAGCCGATACCGTGTTCGGCCGACACCGAGCCACCGATCGGCTCGAGGCGCCCGTAGACGATGTCCTCGACCGCGCTCCGAGCCTCCGACGAGCCGTCCCCGACGCCGACAACCACGTGCAGGTTGCCGTCGCCGAGGTGGCCGAAGACGACGCAGTCGCTTCCGGGCCAGCGTTCGTTCAGGGAGGCCTTGACCTCGCCCACGTAGTCCTCCATGTCGGCGATCCGCAGGCTGACGTCGAACGTGAAGATGGGCGCCAGGTGGTTGAGCTGCTCCACGTCGTCGCGCAGCGCCCAGATCTCATCCCGCTCCGCCTTCGACTTGCCGAGCACGGCGTCGCCGATCAGGCCGTCCTCCATGCAGTCGCCGAGCGCTTCCTCGAATTGCGCCGCATCCTCCTCCTGACGGGCGCCGAACGCCTCGACCAGCACGTAGTAGGGGTCGCCGTGCGGAATCGGGGGCGCCGTCCTCGCCTGCGGGCCGGTGACCAGCTCGTAGAACTCGCGCCACATCACCTCGAACGCGCTCAACGACCCGCCCAGCTCCTCCTCCAGCTTGCGCAGCAGCGAGGTCACCTCCGTGAAGCCGGGCACGGCGAGCAACGCACAGTTGTGGCTGCGGGGGCGCCGCTCCAGCCGCAGCACGACGCGGGTGACGATGCCGAGGGTGCCCTCGGAGCCCACGAACAGATGTTTCAGGTCGTAGCCGGCGTTGTTCTTGACCATCTTGTTCAGGCTGGAGAGCACCGTGCCGTCGGCCAGCACGGCCTCCAGGCCGAGCACCGAGTCGCGGGTCATGCCGTAGCGGATCGTCCGGTTGCCGCCGGCATTGGTGGCCACGTTGCCGCCGATCGTGCAGGAGCCGCGGGCGCCCAGGTCGAGCGGGAAGAGCAGTTCCTCGGCTTCGGCCGCCTCCTGGATGCTCTGCAGCGCGGCGCCGGCCTGGACCGTCATCGTCCGGCCCACCGGGTCGATCTCCTCGATGTCGGTCATTCGCTCCAGGGTGACGGCGACTTCGAGATCACCGGCGACGCCGCCGCCGACGAGGCCGGTCAGCCCGCCCTGCGGCACCACGGGCTGGCTTGCGCCGTGGCAGGCCGCGAGAGCCGCCGAGAGCTGCTCGGTGGTGCGTGGCCGTAGTACCGCCCGCGCCGCGCAGGGAACAGTGCCCGAGCCGTCGCCGGCCCGCGCCGTCACCTCGTCGCCCACGAGGACGCCGTCATCCCCGAGAGCGTTGCGGAGTTCGGCGATCAGAGCGGCGTTGCTACTTGGTTCGGAGTCGTTCATGAGAGCCGGATGGGACGTGATTGGGAGAGCGCTGAACGCGACGGCGGATCATACCGCTCTGGCTGCTCCTCGAGGTTCGGCAGCCGGTCGGCGCCGGGCGGCTATGGCACGGTGTGGACCGGAGGCGACCTCACCCCGCCACGCTGTGTTCCCGCTCCCGCAGGCGGATCAGGCACTCCTGGTTCGCCGAGGCGACCAGCTCGCCGTCCTGGTTGAACACGTGCCCGCGCACGAAGCCGCGGGCGCGGGCGGCGGTCGGGCTCTCCTTGCTGAAGAGGAGCCACTCGTCGGCGCGGAAGGGGCGGTGGAACCAGAGCGCGTGGTCGAGGCTGGCGCCCTGGATGCGGTAGCCCTTCATCGACGGGCCGTGCGGCTGCATGGACACGGCCATGAAGTCCAGGTCCGACATGTAGGCGAGGAAGGAGAGGTGGACGATGCGGTCTTCCGGCAGGGACTCGCGGCAGCGCAGCCAGGTGTTCTTGCGCGGCTCGGTGGCCGGGCGGTCGCCGCGCGGGAGCATCTGGATGCCCTCGACCTGGCGGCTGTCGATCACCTCGAAGCGGTGCGCGAAACGCTCGTACGAGGGGTCGTCCTTCGCCATCTTCCGGTAGATGTCGCCGTCGGAGGGCAGTTCGTCGGGCGGTGGCACCTCCGGCATCTCGGACTGGTGTTCCAGACCGCCCTCCTCGACCTGGAAGGACGAGGACATGTTGAAGATGGCCCGGCCGTGCTGGATGCCGACGACGCGGCGCGTGGTGAAGCTCCTCCCGTCGCGGATGCGGTCGACGTCGAAGAGGATCGGCCGCTTCGGGTCCCCGCGGCGCAGGAAGTAGGCGTGGATCGAGTGCAGATGGCGGTTGTCGACCGTCTTCGAGGCGGCGACGATGGCCTGGCCCAGCACCTGGCCGCCGAAGACGTGGTTGCCCGGCCCGTTCTGCGCCCGGAACAGGTTCTCCTCGATCTGCTCCATCTGCAGCAGGTCGACCATCTCCTGGACGGCGCCGTTCATCGGAGCGGGATCGTACCCGTTGCGCGCCGTCGACGCCGGGCAGGCGTCAGAGCGTCCGGCGCAACCAGTCGAGCAGTTCTTCCAGGTTCGTGACGACGAGAGCGCCGGCAGCGGCGGCCCTGGTCGACTGGTCGCTGTCGCCCGGCGGCCGGTCGAAGACCGCCAGCGGCCGGCCGTAGCGCAGGGCCAGCTCGATCTCGCTCCAGGTCCCGGCGCTGCCGGGGAGAGCGACCACGGCGTCGGCGGAGAGAACGTTGATGTGGTTGCGCGAATCGGGTCCCGTTCCGGCCGCTCCGGACAGCGGCAGATGAGTGCGGATCACGATCTCGACCCACGGGTTCGGGTAGCCGTCGGGCGAGCCGTCGCCCTCCTGCTGGCTCGGAACGACCCCCAGGCAAAGGCCGGCCCGGTCATCGGTCTCGGCGAAGGCGCGGCTTGCGGCGGTCATCGTGCCTCGGCCGCCGCCGGTCAGCAGGTGCCAGCCGTTCTCGGCGATCGCGCGTCCCAGGGGCGCGGCCAGTTCCTCGTGGCTTTCGGCGCCCGAACCCATCACGCCGACGATGGGGCGGCGCTCGACTACTGGGACTTGCCCCGGGCGCTGATCGGCCACAGTTCCTCCACCCGGCCGTCCCGCACCGGGTAGTACACGTCGTAGAGGTTGACCGTCGGGTCGCAGTGCGGCGTGATGCAGCGAATCCGGTCGCCCAGTCGGACCGGTCTGGTGGCATCGGCAAGGCGGAGGATGCCGTGCTCGTCGCCGCCCCAACCGTAGACGACTCCGCCGATGTCGGCGAGTTGGGGCCGGTCGGCGTCCGACGCGAACGCCTTGTAGCCGCCGTCGGTCGTGATCAGCTCCGGCACCGGCTGGCTGATCGCCGTCACCTGGACGAAGAGCGAGGTCTCGAAGTCGTCGAAGATCTCACCGTCGCGGCCGCCGATCCGCAGGTACTGCTCGTCCATGAACAGGTAGGAGCCGACCTGCAGATCGGTCATCCCGTCGACCTCCGAGTCGATGTCCCAAGTGCCCGTGCCGCCGCCGCTCAACACGCTCACCGCGATGCCGTCCGCCTCGATCAGCCGTCGCGTCTCGACCGCGGCCTCGAGCGCCTCGAGCGACCGGGCCTGCCGTTCCGCGTGGCCGTGGACGTGCATCAGGTGCCCGGCGTACGCCTGAAGGCCCCGCAGGTCGAGATTGGTCAGACCGTCGATCGTCCGCGCCAGTTCGAGCGCCGGTTCGCCGGTGGCGATGCCGGTGCGCCGGGTGCCGACGTCGAGGTCGACCAGTACCCGCTGGGTGACGCCCTCGGCCATGGCCGCCTCGTGCAACCGTTCGGCCGCGGCCCGGTGATCGACCACCAGGGTGACTTCGGGGCTTTGCTTCGAGAGAGCGACAACCCGCCCGATCTTGTCGTCGGTGACGACCGGCGACGTGATCAGGACCTCGCCGATGCCCGCCTCGACCATGACCTCCGCCTCGCTGACCTTGGCGCAGCAGACGCCGACCGCACCCATCTCCATCTGGCGTTTCGCCAGGAGCGGGCACTTGTGCGTCTTCGTGTGGGGGCGCAGCGAGATGCCGTGTTCCTCGGCGTGGGCCGCCATCTTCGCCAGGTTCAGCTCCATCCTCGCGACGTCGATGAGCAACGCCGGCGTCGGCACGTCCTCGGCGGAGAGTGGCGTGTCGAGGGGAATCGCTTCGTGGCTCAACGCGGGCTCCGCGGTACGGACGGTTACACCGGAACTGCAGGCGACGGTTGCGCCGCCGGCCGCTCCGACCGCTCCCAGGAACGCGCGTCGCGTGGTGTGGTGCGCCATTCGAAGCTGCGACTATAGCCTCAGGGTCCATGCCCAGAACCGCCGCAATCCTCCTGTTCGTCGCCGCGGCAGCCGGTCTGCCTACCCAGCCGCCGGCGGATCGGACGTTCACCGACGCGGTCGAGGTGACGGAGTCGTCGGTCGTCATCGAACTGCCGCGGCTGCGGAACGTGAAGCCGTCCGACTTCGAGTCCGGCGACTTCGTCGTGGAGGTCGCAGGTGAGCGGCGCGGTGTGACCGGCGTGTCGGCGCTGGACCCGAAGACGAATCCGCGGCCTGTCCTCGTCTACGTCGACGCGGTGCTGGCGAAGCCTGAGACGGTTCGTCTCGGTGCGGAGGCGCTGGCGCGGCACGCGCGGCAGTTGGTGGGGTTGGGTCCGGTCGAGATCGTCCTGCACGACGGTGCTGTCAGCGGTTCGGAACAGCGGCTCACGGCGACGACGGCGCCACGAGCCGTCGAGGCGGCGCTGGAGCAGATCGCGGGCGAGCACCTGGGCCGCGACGCGTACTTCGAGGCCGGGAACCGTCCGGTGGACCTGGCGACCTACGCCGACGTGGTGCGTGAATCGGCGATGCGCCTCCTGGCCGAGACGACGCCGCGCTGCGGCGATCCGCCGTGCTTCCTGTTCTGGCTGAGCGACGGGTTCCCCGCCCTGGACGACGTCGGCATCCGAGCCGCCGGCGACCTGGAAGCGGGGCTGGCCGCCCACGGCTGGATCGTGATCGCGATGGCGCTCCACGAACCCACGCCCGATCCGGACTACGGCGGGCCGCGGCCGGTCAGCTATGAGCAATGGAAGGCGCTGACGCCGGGAGTCAAGATGGCGCCGTCGGCGGGCGAGGTCAGCCAGCTGCGAGGGCTCTCGGCCAGCAGCTTCGACCTCTACGTCGAGCCGCGCTACGAACCGCTGCGGCGCGCGGCGAGCGCGTCCTGTGGAGCGGCGCTTCGAGTCGAGCACCAGCTCGCGGCGGAGTTCGAGCGGCTGGAGCGGAGGCTCCTGTTGCGCTTCGCGGCCGGGGCAGCCGGGACGGGCCACGAGGCGGGGGCGGCGCCGCGGTTCCTGCCGGTGGAGGTCCGTCTGGCGGAGGTGTCGCGGTTCGCGGACCGGCGGAAGTTCGGGCGCTGGCTGGGATTGGTGCCGAAGGAGGAGCGGCTGCACTTCGCGCGGTGGGTACTGGCTCGCCGCTTCGCGGCATCGCGCTAGGTGCCGGCCAGAGGGCCGGCGCACCGACCCTCGGATGTCGCCTAGAAGTTCAGCAGTGTCACCAGGTCGCCGGCAACGAAGAACAGCGCCAGCGACAGCAGCGCTGTGAGCACGAGCGGCGCGACGCAGAGAAACGGGGCTTCGGCGATCGGCTTGCGGTCGCCGCCGGCGCTGCCGCTGGGGCCGGCCGAGGGCGATGCCGCGAAGAAGGCCCGAACAACCACTGGCATCAGATAGAAGACGGCGAGCAGGGAGCTCAGCATCAGGACTCCCAGAAACGCGGCCTGCCAGGCGAAGCCGGTCTCGAGCGCGCCGACCATCAGGTACCACTTGGCCCACGAGCCGCCCAGGGGCGGGATGCCGATGATCGAGAGCGAGGCGAGGAAGAAGGCCGCGAAGGTCCAGGGCATCGTGCGGCCGAGACCGTCGAGCTCGCTCACCCTCTTCTTGTGGGTGGCGACCAGGATGGCGCCGGCGCAGAAAAAGAGGGTGATCTTGCCCGCCGCGTGCATCGCGATCTGCATGCCGCCGGCGAGGACGCCCGTAGCCGTGGCCATCGCCGCACCGAGGACGATGTAGGCGAGCTGGCTGATCGTCGAGTAGGCGAGCCGCGCCTTCAGGTTGTCCTGGCGGATCGCGATGACGGCCGCCATCAGCATCGTGAACGAGGCGATCGTCATCAGCGAGAGTGACGCGTTGCTGCCGGCGAGCAGGTCGAGGCCGAAGACGTAGACGACGATCTTGAGGATCGCGAACACGCCAGCCTTGACCACCGCCACCGCGTGCAGCAGCGCGCTGACCGGGGTCGGCGCCACCATCGCGTTCGGCAACCAGCGGTGGAAGGGCATGAGCGCCGCCTTGCCGGCGCCGAAGGCGTAGAGCAGCAGCAGCACCGTGACCATCCCGGAACTCGTCTCGGCGCCGAGGATGCCGCCGGGCGTGAACTCGATCGTGCCGGTCAGCCGCCAGGTGAACAGGATGGCGAACAGCAGGAAGGAGATCGAGGTGAAGAGCAGGATGCCGAGGTAGATGCGCCCCGCGCGCCGCGCCTCGTCCGTGCCGTGGTGGGTGACGAGCGGGAAGGTGAGAAGCGTCAACGCTTCGTAGAACAGGAACAGCGTGAACAGGTTGCTGGCGAAGGCGATGCCCAGCGCGGCGAAGATGGAGAGAGCGAAGAAGGTGAAGAACCGGGTCTGGTTCTGCTCGTGGTGGCCGCGCATGTAGCCGACCGCGTAGATCGAGGTGACGATCCACAAGCCGCTCGCCACCAGGCCGTAGAGCAGACCGAGCGGTTCGACCTGGAACGCGAGTTCCACTCCCGGCAGCACCTCGAACAGGACGATCTCCGGCCGGCCGCCGGCCAGAACGTCGCCGGCGAGCCGCCAGACCGCGGCGAAGGTGCAGGCGCCGATCAGGGGTGTGGCGATGTCCCGCAGGTTGGGGCGGCCCAGGCCGCCGCCCAGCAGCAGGCAGGAAACCGCCGCCAGAACCGGCAGCAGAAGGGCGACCAGAATCGTCGTCTCGGAGCTCATCGTCGACTCAGATCCCGCCCGCGAGCAGCAGTTCGGCGGCTTCCCTGGCGACGCCGTAGGTCCAGTTCGTGGCGAGGCCGAAGAAGACGGCGGCCGCCGCGAGCACCCAGGCCGGCGCCAGCATCCCGAGCGGGGCTTCCCGCATGTGGTCGATCGGCTGGGTCTCGGCCGGCTTGCGGAAGTAGACCACCTCGACCACCTTCCCGACGTAGACCAGAGCGAGGAGTGAACTGAGCAGGATGAGCACGGCCGCCGCCGTCCAGCCGCGCTCCAGCACGCCGGACACCAGGTACCACTTGCTGACGAAGCCGACCGTGCCCGGCACGCCGATCAGGCTCAGACCCCCGATGACCAGCGCGGCCGAGGTAAGCGGCATGCGGCGGCCGATGCCGGCGAGCGCGTCGATGTGGACCGAGCCGACCCGGTAGAGCAGGCAGGCGACGACCAGAAAGAGCCCGCCCTTCATCACCGCGTGGTTGAACAGGTGGACGAGGCCGCCGGCGAGCCCGGTCGCGTTCGCGGTCGAAAGGCCCAAGGTCATGTAGCCGATCTGGGCGACGCTCGAGTAGGCCAGCAGCCGCCGCAGGTCGGTCTGGAAGATCGCGGCGCCCGAGGCCAGGAACATCGCGAGAAGGGATAGCGGCAGCAGCACGGCCTGGAGGCGCAGTTCCTCGAACACGAAGGGCGCGCCGAAGATCGTGAACAGGATCATCGCGAGCAGGTAGAAGGAGACCTTCGTTGCCGTCGCGGCCAGGAAGGCGCTGACCTTGGGCGGCGCGAACGAATAGGCGTTGGGCAGCCAGTGGTGCAGCGGAAAGACAGCCAGCTTGATCGAGATGCCGACGACCAGAAGCGCCAGCGCGAGCACGGTGCCGCGGTCGTGGAGCGACGGCTCGAGGCGCGCCGCGATGTCGCGCAGGTTCAGGGTGCCCGTCTCCTGGTAGAGCAGGCCGACTCCCAGCATGAAGAAGACGCCGCCGATCGTGCCCATGACCAGGTAGTAGAAGGCGGACATCACGGCGCGGCGGTGGCCGCCGAGACTGACCAGAATGTAGGACGACAGCGACGAGATCTCGAGGAACACGAAGATGTTGAAGGCGTCGCCGGTGATCGTGATGCCGAGCAGGCCGGAGATGCAGAGCAGGAAGACCGCGTAGTAGAGGTGCCGGCGCTGCTCCGGCACCCGCGGCGGGCCGCCCCGGGAGTCGAAGCTGAAGATGACCAGGGCCATCGCGGTGACCAGGGCCAGCAGGTAGGCGTTGACGGTCGAGATCCGGTACTCGATCCCCAGCGGCGGCGGCCAGCCGCCGAGCTGGTAGGAGATGACGCCGCCGCCGCGCACCTCGACGAGCAGGGCGACCGCGATCGCGAAGCAGGCCGCGACGACGCCGAGGCTGAAGAGGCGGCAGAAGCGCGGATGGCGCACCAGCACGCAGACCGGCGCGGCCAGCAACGGCAGGACGACTTCCAGGACGAGGATCTTCTCGATCACGACGATTCTCTCGATCCCCGAGGGGGCCTCAACCGTGCTCCATGTCGTAGGCCACCGCCTCGTCCTCTTCGGACGTGCCGTAGTCGCCGTGGATGCGCACGGCCAGCGCCAGCGCCAGCGCGGTGGTGGCGACGCCGACCACGATCGCGGTCAGCATCAGCACGTGCGGCAGCGGGTTCGAGTAGACGATTTCGTGGCCGCCGTGACCTCCGCCGTGATCCGCTCCGCCGGGAACGATCGGCGCCGTGCCGCCCTCCACCTTGGCCATCGTCACGTAGAAGAGGATCGCCGCCGCTTGGAAGATGTTGAGCCCCATCACCTTCTTGATCAGGTTGTCGCGGGCGATGACGATGTAGAGGCCGACCATCATCAGCGCGATGAGCAGCCAGTAGGCCCAGAGGCCGGAAAGCTCCTGGGGCAGGTTCACGAGGCCTCTCCGCCGGCGCCGGCGTCCAGCGCCTGTTCCGCGCCCGTCCCGTCCTCGCCCGGACGGCGGCCCACGAAGGCGTAGTAGACGCGCATGATGGTCGCGGCGACGGCGATGCCGACGCCCAGCTCGATCACGATGATGCCGAGGTGCTGGCCGTAGTGGCCGGTGGTCAGCGGATCGAGCGCCGAGTAGTTCAGGAACTCTCCGCCCAGGAGCATCGCCAGCACGCCGACCGCGCCGTAGAGCAGCACGCCGGCCGCCATCAGGCGCTCGGTCAGCACCACGGGAACGACCTGCCGCAGCGCCTCCGCGCCGAAGACCAGGGCGAAGATGATGAGCCCCGCGGCGAAGATGACGCCGGCCTGGAAGCCGCCGCCGGGGCCGAAGTCGCCGTGGAACTGCACGTAGAGGCCGAAGAGGAGGATGACCGGCACCAGAGCCCGGGCGACGACCCGGAGGATCGGCATCTCGCGGACGCGGGACGGCGCCTTCACGACTCCTCCTCGCCGTCCGCGTTCCGGCGCCGCAGCCCGAGTCCGCCGAGCAGCAGCGCGACCCCGACGCCGGCGGTGAAGATGACCACGACTTCACCGAACGTGTCGTAGCCGCGGAAGCTGGCGAGGATGGCGGTCACGATGTTCGGGATGTGAATCTTCTCCTCGGTCTCGGCGATCAGCTCCGGCGCCAGGTGGTGGTGGATGACGGCGTCCGGATCGCCGTAGGCCGGCATGTCCCAGGTGCCGTAGATCAGCGCCGCGCCCGTGGCGACGACGATCAGGATCGGCAGGATCTTCGTTCGTTCCTGCTTCTCGCGCCGCGAGGTCAGGCTGAGCGCTCCGAGGAAGAGCACGGTGCTGACGCCGGCGCCGACCGCGGCCTCGGTGAAGGCGACGTCCACGGCGTCCATCAGGACGAACAGCCCGGCCGCCAGCAGGCTCGCGATCCCGGTCAGCATGGCGGCGGCGAACAGGTCCTTGAGCCTCGCCACGACGATGACGGTGGCGATCAGCAGCAGCATGAGGAGGAGTTCAACCGGCGGCATCGGCGTCCCCTCCCCGCTCGTCCTCGATCTCAAGCTCGAGCGCCAGCCCGTGGCCGTGAGCCGCCTTGACCAGTGCGTGCGCGATCGCCGGGCTGCTGAACAGGAGGAAGGCGAGCACCAGGACCAGCTTCAGGGTCACCATGGACAGGCCGCCCTGGAGCATCAGGCCCAGGAGCATCAGGCCGGCGCCGGCGGTGTCCGTGACGCTCGCCGCGTGGGTGCGCTGGTAGAAGTCGGAGAAGCGGTGCAGACCGACGCCGCCGACGACGCAGAACAAGCCGCCGGCCACCAGCAGGACCGCCGTCGCGATGTCCAGCGCGCCGCTCATGGCTCGGACTGCCGGTTCATTGGTCGGCCTTCCGGTCGTCGCGGGCCAGGTTGCCGAAGCGTGCGAAGCGCAGAACCGCCAGGGTGCCGGTGAAGTTGACCAGGGTGTAGACGATCGCGAGGTCGAGCCACTCGGGCCGCCCGGTGAGGAAGCCGGCGACCGCGATCAGCAGCACCGTCTTCGTTCCGAACATGTTGACGGCCAGGATGCGGTCGAAGACGGTCGGGCCGATTGCGGCGCGGGCCAGCGCCAGGAACATCGTCACGACGATCGCCGCCATCCCCGCCACGTACATCAGTTCGAGCCTCCCTCGATCCGCAGCACGTCGCGGTCCATCGAGCCGTCCATCACCTCCGCCTCGCTTTCCGCGTCGAGGGCGTAGACCAGGAGTTCGTCGTCCCTGAGGTCCAGGGTGATCGTCCCGGGCGTGAGAGTGATGAAGTTCGCGTACAGGACCTGGCCGAACGACGTCTTCTGGCTCGCGGGCACGCGCCGGAGCCGGGGGTGGAGTTCGATCCTCGGCGACAGGATCAGCTTCGTCACGTGGAGGTTCGCCGCCGCGACCTTGACCGCGAAGGCGACCAGGAACCGCGGCAGCCGAAGCCAGGCGGAGGCGCGGAAGAACTCGAGACCGCCTCCCGCGGCCCGCTCGAGCGCCAGGTAGAGGCGCCAGACGAAGGCCACGGAGACGACGCCGAAAGCGAGGATCAGCCACTCGTGCAGCGTGTACGGCCCGGACAGGGCCAGCCAGACCGCCGCCAGCAGGGCGAGGACACCCAGCCTCATCACCTAGCCGTCCGCATAGGACTGCTTCCCCTTCAGGATGGTCAGGCTCCACTTGCCGGTGGCCCGGATTCGCAGCGTCTTGACGCCCGCTTTAGGGACGAAGAAGGTCGTGATCCCCGACCACTCCTCCGCGTTCTGCGAGATGTCGACGGGCGGCCCCACGGCGAACACGCCCTGGTTGCCCTCGACGCTGGCAGTGGCGGTGTGGTCGCCGCCGGCCATCTGGAACCGTACCGTGGCGTTGCCCTCGCCCTCGATGCAGCCGACGCCGCAGGGCTTCGGCGGCGGCGCCGGCGCCGGCGGCTTCCAGGCCGGACGTTCGACCGCCGGTTCGGCGGCCCGCGCGGCGGGCTCGGCACCCCCGTCCGCGCATCCGGCGAGGCCGAGCGCCAGGCATCCGGCGAGCATCCAGGTACTCGCCGCGTCGAGCGGGAACGGTCGCTTCACTCCCCGCCGCCCGTTGCCTCGGTTTCCGGTGTTTCGCCTCCCTCGTCCGCGTCATCGTCGCCCTCAGCCCAGGGCAGCCAGGCGGCATAGTCGATCTCATGCGGCGGCGGCTCGCCGCCGGGACCCTTGAGGTAGTGCTCCATCCAGCGCAGGGTGCGGAGCATGTAGTCGAGCCGGGCCGCCGAGCGCCGGTTGCCGTGGCCCTCGCCAGGGTAGAGGACCAGCCGCACCGGCGCCTGGCCGAGCGACTTCAGGTGCCGGTGCAACTCGAGCGACTGGCTGGGATGGACCCGGGGATCCTCCTTGCCATGCAGGATCAGCGTCGGCGTGCGGTTGCGCTTGACGTAGTAGATCGGGCTGCTCTTCTCGAAGTAGTCCCAGTCGTCCCAGAGCGTCGTGAGGTGATGGACCAGCTCCATCTCCATCGGAATGTCCGTCGTCCCCAGCTTGGAGATGTTGTTCGAGATGCCAACGAAGGGAATCGCCGCGGCGAAGCGGTCGGAGTAGTACGTCGCGCCCCAGGCCGACGCGTAGCCGCCGTAGGAGCCGCCAGTGATGCCGACCCGGTCACGGTCGACGAGGCCGATCTCGATCAGGTGGTCGACCGCGACGATCAGGTCGTCGAACTCGGGGCCGGCGGCGGCGTGCTGGCCGAGCTTCGAGAATCCGACGCCGCGCCCCGTGCTGCCGCGGTAGTTCGGGTAGAAGGAGACGAAGCCTCGCGCCGCGGCGACCTGCGCGAAGTTCGAGTAGCTGGTCAGCCAGCCGTTGCTGTGGTGGCTCTCCGGGCCGCCGTGGACGAAGAGGATCAGCGGATAGCGCCGGCCCTCCTCGTAGTCGAGCGGGTAGATCAGCAGCCCCTCGAGTTCCAGCCCGTCCGGCGCCTTGTGCCGGACGACTTCCTGGCGGGCCAGGTCGACGTCGTCGAGCCAGGGGTTCGAGTTCGTCATCCGGACCGGCGGCGCTCGCGGCTCCGCCGGGTCGTAGCGGTAGATCTCCCGCGGATGGTCGGGGCTGTCCGCCACCAGCGCCGCGGCGCCGCCATCGCGCGGCAGGCTGAAGCCGAGGCTGATCGGGCCGCCCGGTTCGACCAGTGTCTCCGCTTCTCCCGAAGTCGACACCCTGCCCAGGGTGCTCCAGACGCCGACGGAGGCCGCGTACAGGAGGTGCTCGTCGTCCTCCCAGGCGAACGAGGCGACGTGGCCCTCGAGCTCCGGCAGCAGGTCGCTGAAGCCGCCTTCGCTGCCCACGAGCATCAGTCTGCCGGCCGCGGGGTCGTGCTGATCGGCGGCCGAGACGGCGGCGACCTGCTCGCCGTCCGGGCTGAACCCGACCTGGCCGAGCTTGCCGATCGCCTCGACCTCGGAGACCACGGGGAAGCCCTCCGCCGATGCGTCCACGATCACGACGGACTTGCTCGTGTAGGAGTCGTCGATCAGGGCGGTCGGCGTGGTGATCGCTGCGAGGCGTTCGCCGGTCGGGCTCCAGACGGCGGAGATGACGTGCCCGTCGACCGACTCGACCAGGACGGGCTTCGACTCGTCGTCGCTTCGGTCCGCGTCGAGCGCGGGAACGTCCGCCACCCAGAGCCGCACGAGAGGCCGGTCCTCTTCGTAGATCTCCTGGTTGAACCCCTTCTCTCGGAGCGTCTTCAGCTCCTTGTTCGTCTCCTCGCGGGCCAGGAAGGCGACCCGGCTGCCGTCCGGCGACAGGAAGTAGGAGCCGACGCCGTTCGGGTGCTCGACCAGCCTGCGGCTTTCGCCGCCGCCGACCGGGATGCCGTAGAGGGCGGAGGCCTTGTCCGAGCCGCGGCGCGAAGTGAAGAGGATCTCGTCGTTGCCGCGGAAGGTGGGCCGGCCCACGTTCACCGAGCCGGCGATGAAGGGCCGGGAGGACCCGGGCTCCGCCATGTCGAGCACGTGCAACTCGGTCCACGAGCCGCCGCTGTCCTCGTCCAGCGGCCGCCGCGGCACGCTCAACAGGTAAGCGGCGAGACTGCCGTCCGGCGACACCGCGACCGTGCCGACGCTGCGCAGGCTGGCGATGTGATGCGGCTCGATGGGGTTCGTCTCCTGCGCCGTGACCGTGGCCGGCGCCGCCAGCGCGACGACGATGCAAGCGATGTTCCGGTTCATGGCCTCTCTCCTGTCATTGGACCGCCGCGGCCTGCCGCTCTTCGAGCGCCGCCAGCCGTTCCCGGATGTCGGGCGACAGCTTGACGCCCAGGTGCGTGATCGTATCCGCCGCCATGGCGATGCCGACCTCGCAGCAGGTGCGGATCGGCAGGTCCCGGAGCAGGCCGTAGAGGAAACCGGCGGCGAAGCAGTCGCCGGCGCCGGTCGTGTCGACGACCTCGACCCGGTGGGCGGGCACGTGGTGCACTTCATCGCCCCGGCGCACCCAGGCGCCGCGTACTCCGTCCTTGACCGCCACGACTTCAATCGTCCTGGCCAACTCGCGGGCCGCGGCCTCCGGGCCGAGACCGGTCATCATCCGCGCCTCCTCCGCGTTGGCGAACAGGATGTCGAAGCCGTGATCCTTGTGCCGCATGAGGTGGTCGCGCGAGCGGCCGACCGCGAACGGATCGGCGAGATCGATGGCCAGCCTGGCGCCGGCGCGGCGGGCGACCGCGATCGCGTGTTCGATCGCGTCGATCTGGTTGGGGGTATCCCAGATGTAGCCGGTCGTGAAGAAGATCCGGGACCGCCGGATGTCGTCCTCGGGCACGTGTTCCGGGCGGTACTGCCGGCAGACGCCCAGGTGCGTGTTCATCGTCCGTTCGCCGTCGGGAGTCACCAGGACGACCGACGTGCCCGTGACGCCGTCGATGTGGGCCAGCCGGTTCCGGACCCGGCTCGCGTTCAGACCGCGCTCGAACAGGCGGCCGGTGTCGTCGGCGGCGACCGCCGAGCTGTAGCTGGTGGCCACGCCGAGGAGGGACGCGGCGCGCAGCACGTTGGCGCAGGAGCCGCCGGCCTCGATCTCCGGCTGCAGGACCTCGCCGTCGCGGTTCAGCACGTGATCGAGGATCGCCTCCTGCTCCTCGGCGGTGACGAGCTTCATGATCCCCTTGTCGAGGCCCATCTCGTCCAGGTGCCGGTCCTCTACCCGCACCAGCAGGTCCAGGATCGCGTTCTCGATTCCGACCAGTTCCGGGTCGGCTGCCCGCGGCGGCTCCGCCACGGCGGGCTACTGGTCTCCCCAGCGGTCCTTGACCGCGGCGCGGTCGACGTGGTCGCCGCTCCGCGGCAACTCGCTGGTGAAGATGACGTCGCGGGGACGCTTGAACCGGGCGATCCGGGAACCGACGTGCTCGCGGACCGACTCCTGGTCGAGACCGGCGTCGGCGTCGGCCTCTACCACGGCGCGGATCGCCTCGCCCCAGCGATCGTCGCTGACCCCGAAGACGCATGCCGCGCGCACCGCGCCGAGTTCGAGGATGGCGGCCTCGACCTCGGCGGGATAGACGTTCTCGCCGCCGGGCTTGATCAGTTCCTTCTCCGGCTTGCGGGCGACGTAGAAGAGACTGCCTTCCTCGTCGAAACGGCCGATGTCGCCGGTGTGGTGCCAGCCGCCCCGGAATGTGTGGGCCGTGACGTCGGGCTGCCCGTCGTAACCCAGGAAGACCAGCGGTCCGCGGACGACGATCTCGCCGTCTTCGCCGGCGGGCACCTCGCGGTCATCGTCGTCGACCAGGCGGACGCTGCAGAGCTCGGCCGCCTTGCCGGCGCAGCCGAGCCGCTCGCGGGCGTTCTGGATCGTGACGAAACCGCTCGTCTCGCACTGCCCGAAGCCGGCCCAGAAGGTGGCGTCCGTCTCGTCGTGCAGCCGCTGCATCGTGTCCGGCGAGTCCAGGCCGGTCACGTGCCGGAGACTGGGCAGGCGGCTCCCGGCTGCGGCCGCCGCGTCGAGCAGGGTCGTGAGCACGGGCGGGAAGTCGCTGATCATCGTGATCGCGTAGCGGTCGATCAGTTCGATGGCCTGGGCCGGGTCGTACTTCGCGGTGACGACGTTGGCGCCGCCGGCGTGGAAGACGCTCAGCAGGTGGCCGAGCGCGGCGATGTGGAAGAGCGGCAGCGCGACCAGGTTGCGGTCGGTGCCGTCCAGCCCGAGCGACGCGATCTCCTGCAGGTTGGCCCAGACCAGGTTCGAGTGGCTGAGCAGGGCGCCGCGCGGGATGACGTCGACTGCTGCGGTCGCGATGACCGCGAAGGGCTCGCCGGCGGAGACGTCTGGCCGTGGCAGGTCCGCCGCCTCGCCGGCGCCGGCGTAGAGCGAGTCCAGCGAGGCGTAGCCGTCCGCTGCATCGTCGCCGAACTGGAACCAGTGGGGGATCGCCTCGTCGCCGGGGCCGCCCGGCACGGCGTCCAGGAAGTCCGCGTCGACGACGAACGCCCGCGGCTTCGCCCGCTCGCGAACGAGCATCTCGATCTCGCCCGGCTGCAGCCGCCAGTTGATCGGATAGACGACGATGCCCTGGCGGGCGCAGGCGAAGTAGAGCTCCACGTAGGCCGCCGAGTTCTGCGCCAGGACGGCGAGACGGTCCCCGGCCGCGAGGCCGAGCCGGCCGAGCCCCCCGGCCAGCGCGTCGACGCGGTCGCGGAGTTCCGCGAAGTTCCGTTCCTCGCCATCCTCCGTGACGATGGCGAGCCGGTCGCCGAACGCCGTTGCGTTGCGGACGAGAACGTCGTAGAGCGTGAAGTTCTGAACGCTGGACACGGTAGACGGGGCTTCTGCGGAGGCGAACCGGCGCGCACTTTATCAACGTCGGTTGGCGTAGCGGCGCCGGTGTTGACCCGCCCGCACGGAGCCGGGGGAGGGGGTCCCGGACGGCCGCTCGCGCTTTCCTGGTTCAGGGGGTGCTGGCGCTCGCTTCGGTCGCCTGCGCTGCGTTTCGGTTTCGTTGAGGGGAGGGTCCGGGCAGTCGCTTGGCTCCAGCCCGCCGGGACCCCCTCCCCCGGCTCCGCGCGGGCTGGACGCTGCGGGGCTAGGCTACGGGGTCCGAGTTGCGGGAAGGAGGGTGCGCATGCAGAGGTGCGGTCGCGGACTGGTCGGAGCGTGCTTTGTTCTGGTGGTGGTTGGGGCGATGCCTGCTCATGCCTGGAACGACTTCGCTCACGAGGTCGTGGCCCGGATCGCGTGGCAGGAACTGGAGCCGGAGGTCCGGAACCGCGTCCTGGCGCTGTTTCGGGAAGCACCCCGGGACAGCCTGATGCACTGCCTCGATCTGAACCAGGATCGCCGTCGGGGTTGCGTCCGGTTCGCGTATCGCCTGGGGGACGCCGAGACCGCTGAAGATGCCGACCGCATCCTCTTCGAGCGCGCCGCCTACTGGCCCGACCTGGCGCGCCAGCTCGAGAAGTACAACCGCCCGACGTGGCACTACATCGGCTGGACCTGGCGCCAGGGGGCCGACGGAACGGCCCACGACACGGATCTGCCCGTGGCCGAGCCGAACGCCGTGAGCCAGTTGGTCGAACTTGCACGCTCCGTCGCCGACACGTCCGGCCGCGCGGACAAGCGCGCCATCCATCTGGCGTGGATCTTCCACCTGGTCGGCGATGTCCACCAGCCTCTTCACGCCGCCTCCCGGGTCACCGACCGCCGCGACGAACGCGAAGGCGACCGCGGCGGCAACGGCTTCGGTCTGGACGAGTGGAACCGCAACCTGCACGCTTTCTGGGACGGCGCCCTCGACGGCCGGTTCCGGGCCGACTACCGGCAGCAGGCGCTCGCGGCACTCACCTCGGACTCGAACCGCCCGCCGCCATCCGAACGGTTCTGGAGTGCCTTCGGAGAGCTCCGCGACCGCGAGTACGAGATCCACAAGAACCGGATCGCCGCCGAAGCCCGTGCCCGCCACCCCTTCGACGACGCCGTCCGGGCCAGCCTCAAGTCCGGCGACTTCGAGGCCTGGGCAGCAGAGTCCAACCAGATCGTGCGCAACACCCTCTATCCCCCCGACCTCACCCGCGGCGAAGCCCCTCCCGTCGCCTACGCCGACCTCGCATACGACATCTCCCTGCAGCGCGCCGCCCTCGCCGGCTACCGCCTCGCCGACCTGCTGACCAACCTCCTGGGCGACTAGAGACCGCTACAGCCGCCGCAGGAAACGGCGGATCGACTCGACCAGCCGGTCCGGAGCGTCGTAGTGGACCATGTGGCCGGCGCCTTCGATCTCCTCGTGCTGGCCGCGGCGGAAGAAGGCGACACGGCGGGCGATCTCTTCGGGTTCAGGGGTGGCGTGCTGGTCGTCGACGCCGCGGCGGCCGCTCCAGAACTCGTTGGCGAGGGCGGCGGTGAGGATGAGGGCGGGGCAGGTGACCCAGCTCCAGCGTTCTTCGGAGGCTTCCGGCACGTTGGACATCCAGGTCGTCACCACCTGGGGATCCCACTTCCACTCCAGGCCGCCGCCGGGCAGGGGGCGCGTGCCCAGTTCGACGAACTCGCGGGCGCGCTCCGGGTCGAGACGGGGATGCACCCGCTTCAGGAGGTCCCAGGCGTGCTCCTTCGAGGCGACCAGCCGGTGCTGTCGCGGATGGGTGAGCGCCTCGATCCCCGTCCTGGCCCGCTTCTGCTTGACCTCTTCGGGGAAACGGTTCAGCGCATAGGGTGGCCCGAGGCCCTCGATCAGCACGACGGCGCGCGGCAACTCGGCGAAGATGCCGGCCCACTGGGCGACGACCTGGCCTCCGAGGCTGTGGCCGATGACGACGGGCTGCTCGACTTCGCAGTCGAGGAACACGGCGTGCAGGTCGGCGATGTGGTGGGCCATCGTGTAGATGCCGGGATGCGCGCTCTCGCCGTGGCCGCGCAGGTCGTAGGCGACGACCCGGTGGTCGACCGCGAACGCCTCGGCGACCGGCGCGAGCGTCAGCGCGAAGTCCTGGATGCCGTGAGCCAGCAGGATCGCGGGACCATCGGCGGGGCCCCACTCGTAGACCTCGAGCTCGGTACCACTGGCCTCGATGCGGCGCCGGCGGAACGCAGCCGATTCAAGGCGACGAGGAAGGGAGGGTGCGGCTACGGTCAACGAGTGTCCACCAGCGGGAAACCGCTGTCGGCGAGCGTCCGGTTCAGGTCCGCCAGCGGGCCGGCAAGAGTAGCGCCGAAACGGTTTTCCTGCTCGGTGAGTTCGTCCCTCAGCATCCTCCAGACCGCGGCCTGCTGATCGGTCGGCCTGGCGTCGGCCTGGCCGACCGACCGGGCCAGGTAGGTGAGTCGGGCGTAGAGCTTGCGCGGCCAGCGCAGGGCGTCCTGGCCGGTGCCGGTCATCCGAAGATCGAAGAACTCTCCCTCGATCGCCCGGAGCTCCTGCCGCAGCGAGCCGGCCTGGTTGGTCGCTTCGAAGACGTCGATGTCGCCCCCGCGCTCCGCCAGGCGATCCTCGAGTTGCCGCAGGTCGTGGCGGAGACGCTCGGCTTCGTTGATGAGGTAGGCGGCTCGTTCGATGCCGTCGCGGATCTCGACGAGCAGGGCCTGCTGCGCGGCCAGGTCGCCTGGGGAGGCGGTGGCGTCCGGGTCGAGAAGAACGTTCATGTCGACCGTCGAGATCAGCTCGCTCTGGTCCTCCGCGTCGCCGTCGCCGTCGCCCGCAAGCACCAGTTCGATCCGGTAGCCGCCGGGCGCCGCCAGCATCGAGAAGCGGCCGCCGTCGGGCAGGGGCCGGAACCCCTGCTCCGGCATCTCCCAGTCGGGCCGCTCATCGGGCCTGGTGCGCAGCCGGACCTGAGTGGTCGCGTCGTGGCGCAGGTCCCAGGTCACGCGGTGGAGGCCCGGCGCCGCGGGCAGATCGTCCAGGGTGCGGACCAGATCGCCTTCGCCGTCCCGGATGCGGATTGCCGCGTGGCTGCCGTCGCCTTCCTCCGGCGTTGCACCATCGGCGGTCGGCTCCGGGAACCAGTAGTGGAGCAGCGCGCCGTAGGGCGGGTTCGTGCCGGTTGCCGGCACGTCGGGTTGGGCCATCGGCGCGCCGCGGGTGCGGAAGCGGTAGGTGATCCGCGGCGGCAGCAGCGTCGGCCCGCGGGCGGTCAGTCCGCGCGCGATCTCGCGCAGGGGCGCCAGGTCGTCCAGGATCCAGATACCGCGGCCGTAGGTGGCGACGACCAGGTCGTCGAAGTGTTCCTGGACCTCGATCCAGTGGACAGGCGCCGGAGCAAGGTTCGCGGCGCCGTCGCTGCGCCGGGAGAGGCTCCGCCAGTTCGCGCCGTCGTCGAAGGAGACGTGGAGCGCGTTCTCGGTGCCCAGGAAGAGGAACCCGGCCTGCTCCGGATCCTCGCTGATGGCGTGGACGTTCGCGAGCGGTCCGCGCGGCAGGCCGGCCGCGAGATCGGTCCACGTTTCGCCGTAGTCGTTCGTCCGGTACACGTAGGGCGTCGTGTCGCCTTCCTGGTGACGGTCGACCGCGACGTAGGCGACGCCGGCGTCGAAGTCCGACGGGTCGATGTTGCGGATCGTGCCGAGGGGCGGCAGGCCGGGGAGGTTCGCGGTCACGTTGGTCCAGGTGTCGCCGCCGTCGCGGGTCAACTGGATCTGGCCGTCGTTCGTGCCGGCCCAGATCAGCCCGGGCTCGAGCGGGCTCTCGGCGATCGCGAACACGACCGGCGCGATCGTCGGTCCGGCGTCGTCGAGGGTCAGACCGCCAGTGCGGCCCATGAGCGCCGGGTCGGCGGTCGTGAGATCAGGCGAGATCCGCTCCCAGCTCTGGCCGCGGTCGCGGCTCCGGTGGACGTACTGGCTACCGGCGTAGACGGTCTCCGGGTCGTGCGGCGAGGTGGCGAAGGGCGCCGTCCACTGGAAGCGGTACTCGAGTGCCGAGGCCGGCGAGCTCTCGATGGCCAGCGGCCAGACGCTGACGTCGCGGGACTGGCCCGAGCGCAGGTCGTAGAGCTCGAGCTGACCGTCGTAGCAGCCGGTCCAGACCAGGTCCGGGTCGGCGCGGTGGACCATCGAGAAGCCGACCTCGCAGCCGCCGACGGAGTGCCACTCGCCGACCGGGATGCCCTGGGTGCGTCCTCCGTAGAGGACCCGGCTTGGCCCGCGCATCGAGGGTCCGTCCTGGCGGTTGCCGTAGACGTAGTAGGGCCGGCGGTCGTCGGTCGAGACGTGGTACATCTGGGCGATCGGCAACTGGGGCCGGTACCAGGAGCGCCCACGGTCGTTCGTGACGCTGACGCCGCCGTCGTGACCGACGATCCGCCGGTCGGGGTCGAGAGGGTCGATCCAGATGTCGTGGTGGTCCCAGCCGGGCTGTTCAAAGCCCTCGCTCTCGACGGTCCGGCCGCCGTCGAGCGAGACGGACTGCCGGGTGGCGACGAACGTGACCTCGTCCGCGCGGTCGGGCGCCGCGGCCATCCGCGTGTAGTAGAGCGGCCGTGTGATCAGGTTGAGGTCGCGGCTGACCAACCGCCATGAGTCGCCGCGGTCGTCCGAGCGCCAGAGGACGCCGGCGAACGGATCGGACGGAGCGAAGTCCCGGTTCGAGCTCGTCTCGATCAGCGCGTAGACGCGGTCTGGATCGTCGGCCGACACGGCGAGCCCGATCTTGCCGAGCGGCGGCTCGGGCAGGCCGGCTCCCTCGAGGCGCACCCAGGTGTCGCCGCCGTCCTTCGAGCGGTAGATGCCGCTGCCCGGGCCGCCGCTGGTGCGGCCGGACGTGCGGATCTCGATCTGCCAGGCCGCGGCGTAGACGAACCGGGGGTTGTCGGGGGCGAAGGCGAGGTCGACGACGCCGGTGTCCGCGTCGACGAACAGGACGTGCTCCCAGGTCGCGCCGCCGTCGATGGTGCGGAAGACGCCGCGGGCCTCCTCGTCCTGTTCCTGCGGGCCGTAGGCGTGGCCGAGCGCGGCGACGAGGACGGTGTCGGGATCGTCCGGGTGGACCAGGATGCGGCCGATCCTGCCGCTTGCTTCGAGTCCCAGGTGTTCGAAGCTGTCGCCGCGATCGCTGGAGCGGTAGACGCCGTTGCCGATCGAGATGTTGCTGCGGATGAAGCTCTCGCCGGTGCCGACCCAGACCACGTTCGGGTCGGACGGGGCGACGGCTATCGAGCCGATCGAAGCCGCTTCCTGGCGGTCGAAGATCGGCTCCCAGCCGACGCCGCCGTCCTTGCTGCGCCAGAGCCCGCCCGACGCGGCGCCCGCGTAGTAGGTCCGTGGATCGCCGGGCACGCCGGCGACCGCGGAGACGCGGTTGCCGATCGGTCCGATGTGGCGGAACGCGAACGGATCGAGAAGCTGCGGCAGAGCGTCCGCAGCCGGTTGGGCGGCCGCGGCGGCGGCGCCGAGCAGGAGGGCGAGAAATGCCCTGTGACGGATAGGCGTCTTAGTAGCCGACCTGCTTGTTGACCACGTTGCGCAGCGGTCTGCCGGTGGCGAAGCGCGTGATGTTGTCGCGCAGGAGCTGCGTCCGACGCTCTTCCAGCCGGTCGGAGATCGTCGCCAGGTGCGGGGTGATCGTCACGTTCGACATCGTCCACAGGGGGTGGCCGGTCGGCAGGGGCTCGGGATCCGTGACGTCGAGGCCGGCGGCGCGGACCTTGCCGCTCTCGAGCGCCGCGACCAGGGCGTCCGTGTCGACGATCTTTCCGCGCGAGATGTTGATGAAGTAGACGTCCTGCTTCATCAGCTCGAACTGACGGGCGCCGATCATGCCCTCGGTGGCCGGCGTGTGCGGCACGGACGAGAAGACGACATCGGCCCGCGGCAGCAGGTCGTCGAGTTCGTCGGGCTTGCCGACGTAGGCGACGTCGCGGTGGATCGGGATGTCCTTGGGATCGACGCCGATCACGGTCATGCCGAAGGCCGCAGCCCGCTGCGCGATCTGGGTGCCGATGCCGCCGAGGCCGATGACCAGGGCCGTCTTGCCCCGGAGCTCGATCATCGGCAGCGCGCGGTCCGTGTTCCAGCCTTCCGGCATCTGGGCGTTGAACGCCTTGATGTTCCTGGTGAAGTTCAGGAGCAGGGCGAAGGCGTGGTCGGCGATCTCCGGGCCCTGGATGATCTTCGCGTTGGTCAGGGTGATGTCGCTGTCGCGCAGGTCGGGAATCTCGAGGAAGCCCTCGACCCCGGCGGAGTTGCTCTGGATCCAGCGCAGCTTGCTGTCGGCCGTCAGGAAGTTCTCGATGCCGCGATAGCCCGCGATCAGGCCGTTGCAGACGTTCGGGTCGAGACCCTCTTCCAGGGCGACCAGGTCGAGGTTGTCGTGCTCGTCCTCCAGGTCTGCGAGCGCGTCGGTAAAGAACGCCGGCATGCACACCGTGACGGTCTGCCCGAACGCGCCGGAGGCCGCGAACAGGAGGAGAAGAACGGTGAACAGAACCGGTCTGAGATCCAGCGCTGGACGGTGGAGCATGGGCGTGTCTCCCTGAGCGATAGGCGGTTGTAAACGGGCGAAGTGTGGAGCGTAGCAGTGCCTGCCGCGGGCGGTTCCGCAGGTGTTACCATGCCGCCGCTCTCGGCCCCCGGGATTCACGACAGGAACCAAGGAAGCAAGTCAGATGACGACGGACGCCCTCCGCGAACGCGGCGACTCACTGGAGGATGCCTTCTTCCGCAACATGGACCGGAAGCTGATCGACGAACTCCGCGCGAAGAAGGAGCGTGAGCAGCAGCTCGACGAACTCGCCGCGGCTTCGGGCATCGCACACCGTGACGTTCTCGGCGCCCTGCTCGATGCGGGCATGCACGGCGAGGCGCTGGTGGCGGCGGGTCTCGTGCCGCTGATCGAGGTCGCCTGGTCGGACCACGCGATGGATGCCGCGGAGCGGAACGCCATCATGCAAGCCGCCAGGGATGCCGGAGTGACCCGCGGGTCGACTGCCGCCGAACTGCTCTCCGCCTGGCTGGAGAGGCGTCCGGGAGCGGAGTTGCTCGAGGCCTGGAAGGGCTATGCGGCCGCGCTGGTCGCCGAGCTCGACGAAGCCGACGCCGCGGCGGTGCGCGGCGACATCATGAGCCGGGCTCAGGCCGTCGCTGAAGCCGCCGGCGGCTTCCTCGGCCTCGGCAGCGTGTCTCGCGAGGAGCGGCGGATGCTCGCCGAGCTGGCTGCGGCTCTGGGCGGCTGACGGATTCCGGATTCCGCCTGCCGGCGGGGACGCCGGCGCACCCAGTGGCCGGATCGCTGGTGTTACTTACCAGCTCGCCTTGATCACGCCGGGGAGCTCGCCGCGCAGGGCGAGGTCGCGCAGGGCGATCCGCGAGAGGCCGAACTTCCGGTAGTAGCCGCGGGGCCGGCCGCTGACGGCGCAGCGGTTGCGGACTCGCACCGGGCTGGAGTCGCGCGGGAGCTTGTTCAGCAGGCGCTGGGCCTCGAAGCGCTGGTCGGGCGGCAGACGCTCGTCCTTCGCCAGCGCGCGCAACTCGTCGCGGCGCTCCTTGTATCTCTCGACGATCTCTTTGCGGCGGTCGTTCTTGGCGACCGATGCCTTGGTGGCCATCTGTTCCGTGTTCCCCTAAGCTGATTCCGATGCCTGCGCGGCCTGTCCGGCGCGTCCGCTGCCGCGGCGCGCAGGGAGCGCGTACCTTAGCAGGTTTCCCCGGGAGCGTCTGCGCTGGCGCCAGGCGAGGCGGCTCGTCACGTTCGCGCAAACATTCGCTCAGATTCGCTAACAAAAGCCCCTTGACCCTCAGGGCGGACTCGGACAACGTGGCCTTGACCATCTACAGGTGTGACGGTCATGTCGAAAGCGGTACGTTAGAGGGCGGGCGCTGGTCCGATGAGTCTTCGACGGCAAGCCCTGCGGCAACTGAGACGGGAGGTTTGTGTCATGGGTGGAGCATGCGAATCGGGACGTCTCGCAGCGAGGTGGGCACCAGCTCCAGGGATCGGCAGATCGGTGCTGGCGGCGCTCGTGCTCGGCGCCATGAGCGTCCCTTCAGTGGCCCAGGCCTCCGACTGGCCGCAGTGGCGCGGGCCGAATCGCGACGGACGGGCAGTCGGCGGCGAGCTTCCAGCGGAGCTGCCCGCGGCACTCCACCAACTCTGGAAGGTCCACGTCGGCGGGGGTCAGTCCTCTCCCATCGTGGTCGGTGACCGCGTTTTCGTCCACGCGCGGCAGGGTGACGAGGAAGTCGTGCTTGGCCTCTCGGCTTCGACCGGCGAGGAGCTCTGGCGGCACAGCTATGCGGTTTCCTACACACCCAGAACCGCGGCAATCCAGTACGGCCCCGGTCCGAAGTCGACCATGCTCGCTGAAGGCGACTCGGTCTACAGCTTTGGCATCCGGGAGCGCCTCCTGGCCCTGGACGCCGACTCAGGCAAGGTGCGCTGGGAAAAGACCTTCGACCATCTCTACGAGGAGCCGTATCCGGTCTGGGGGACAGCCTCCTCGCCGTTGATCGAGGGCGACCTGTTGATCGTCCCGATCGGCACCACGGGCAATGAGGAGCAGGGAGATGAGGGCGCGCTGGTCGCCTACGACAAGATGACCGGCGAGGAAGTGTGGCGCGTCGACGGGCCGCCGGCGTATGCCTCGCCCATGGCGTTCGACCACGGCGGGGTGCGCCAGATCGTGACGATGAGCGACGTGTCCTTCTTCGGAGTCGGGGCTACCGATGGCGATCCGCTGTGGTCGCTCGACTTCACGACGGCCTTCCAGCAGAACACGCCGACCACGGTTCGCTACGACGGCAACTTCATCCTCTCGGGATACCAGTGGGGGACGGCCGCGATCAAGGTCGAACCGCCGGCCAAGGCGAAGGGTGACTGGTCGGTGAGCGAGGTCTGGAAGACCACGGACGCGGAGCTCTACATGGACTCCGCGGTGACCGTCGGCGACCATCTCTACTTCCGTTCGAACAAGAGAGCGGGCACTTTCGTCTGTCTCGATCCCAGGACCGGAGAGACCGTCTGGCAGGGCCCCGGTCGATGGGCTGCCTACGCGTCGGTGATCGCCGTCCGTGACCGGCTCCTCGTGCTGACGGACGAAGCCGAACTCAAGGTGATCGCGGCCGATCCGTCGGGCTACCGGGAGCTGGCCTCCTGGGAGGTGGCCGACAGCACGACCTGGGCCCACCTGGCGCTCTCCGGGTCACGGGTCTACGTGAAGGACGAGGAACATCTGGCCGCTTTCGACCTGGCCTCCACGCGAGTCACGGAGGCCGGTGACCGACCCGCCGCTGCCACCTCCGCGACGGCTGATGCCACCGGCGGGTCGGCAGAGGACACCGAAGCCGTCAAGGTCGCGGTTCGGGCAATGCTGAAGGCCATGGCGGCCGGCGACATGGATCTCATGTGGACCTATCTGGGTGAGGACTTCAGGTCGTACAGCGGCGCCGACAAGGATGTCTTCCGCGACTATCTCGGGTCGACCGCCGGTAGCAAGACTCCCAGCGACGAGATGGTGGTCGAGTGGGACGGCGCCACGGCCAAGGTCACCGGAACCCGGTGGATCACATCCGCCGGGCTGGACTTCGGACTCGAGATGCTCGTGAACGAGCGCGGCGGCAAATGGCTTGTCACCTGGATGGACTTCGACTCCAGGCGTATCCATGGCCAGGAGTAGCGATGGGCGGACCGGGGCGCCCACCGTCCGCAGGTCGCCTACTGGCGCCGACGGACGACCATCGCCACTTCGGCAAGCGCGTCGAGAGTGAGCCCCTCGTCGCAGAGCTTCCGCAGCGCAACGGCGACGCCGTCACCGTGCTCCCCGGCGAGAACGTTGGGGAGCCGGTCGCGGAGACCGCGGTCGCACCAGCGGGCGGCGACCTCGAACCCGTGATCCTCATAGACCGAAGCCGGGTGGCCGCCCATGAGTACAGCCAGAGCACGGTAGGGCGGCAGAGCCTTGGCGACGGTCGCCACGACGCCCGTGGCGTCGGCCCAGCGCACGAACTGCTCGAGAAGCGCAACGCCGATGCCCCTCCCCTGGTAGCGGGGATCGCGGGCGCTGCCACTGGTCAACTGGCCGACGTGGTAGCAGAACAGGTTCAGCGTCCCCGGTGGCAGGGTGGGGGCGTTCGCCTGATCGAAGTCGCCCCAGTAGGACGGATCCATGATGCCGGCGGGGGAGCGTAGTGCCGGGTCGTAACGGCGGAACTGGAGTTGGCCTACGTGCTGTTCGCCGTCGAAGGCGAGGATCGCGCTCGCTCCGAGGTCGGCGATTCGGCTACGGATTCCGGCCTCCGGCCCCTGGCAGTCGATGGGGACGCTGCCGAGATCGGACATCGTCATCGGGCGGTAGTGAATCACTGCGGCCGAAGTTATCGTGTCGGCAGCGCTGCACGCGGCTGCCGGCATCACGACCAATCTGAGACCTGGCAATCAGAGAAGGGAGCGCAGCGATGGATATCATGCAGGCGACCGAGGCTCACGCTCAGAAGTGGGCGGACGAAGTCGCGGACCTCGTCTACGAGACCGGTCCGACCACCTACGAGTACCAGTTCGGCGGCCGGGAGTTCTACGACGAGATCGTCAAGGCCTCGTGGCCCAGGGCGGGCACGCTGTTCGGCTACGACTGCACGACGATCGCGGTCGAAGGCGACGAACTCCTGGCGATCGAGATCGGCTTCCGAGGTCTGGAATTCGCCGCGCGCAAGAAGACGCTGGGCGCGCTGTGGGCGCCGCTGATCGAGTCGGGCCGGGTCACGAGGGAGCAACTCGGCGAAATCGGACGGGCCGCCTATCTGGCCAGCTACCTGAACGTTGCGATTCCGTCGGCGGTCTACTACGTTCACGCGCTGGCCGTCGTCGAGTCCCGGCGGGGTGAGGGGATCGGCAAGAAGCTGATGCAGCGCGCGATCGACGACTCGAAGAGCGAAGGTCTTCGCGGTCTGCACCTCGACGTCCTCTCGGGTACTCCGGCGGTCCACTTCTACGACTCCCTGGGGCTGGAGTGCCTGACCGAAACGGTCGCGCCGATACCGCACCAGCACGGCATCCCGATGGAAATGCGGATGGCGCTGGACTACTAGGGGCGGTCCGGCCTGCTGCCGGGCGGGAAGAAGAGAGTCCCCAGCCCCCTCTCCAGTTCGGCGCAGGCCGCGGCCTCGCCCATGTTGCAGGCGGTGGAGAGGAGGTCCTGCGCCAGGGGGATGTCCTTCGGCACGCCGTGCCCGTGCACGTGGGCGTAGCCCAGCAGGAAGCAGCTCATGCTCTCGCCGTCCTCGCAGCCGGCCGGGAGCTGTCCGATCGCATCGGACACGCCGGCGGAGGTCATCGACACGTTGCCGTCGAAGACGGCCTGGATGACGACGTTCTGGCAGCCCTTGTGGAAGCCGCCGCGACACGCCTGGTCGAAGTAGGAGACGCCCTCCAGCGGATCGAGCGGCATGATCTCTCCGCGGTTGTAGAGCACTCCCAGCATGTTGCACTCCTCGCCGCCGCCGTTGTTGCACGTGAGTTCGAGCTTCGTGACCAGGTTCTCGCAGGCGAACCGCTTGCCCTCGTCGCAGGCTTGCTGCCAGTACTTGAAGTCTTCGCCCTCGTGCGCGCGGCCGACGAAGTTCGATGTCAGCATCCAGCCGAAGAGCCCGATCCAGACGGCCATGAAGGCGTAGTTCACGCGCCGCGGCTTCGTCGCCTGGAGCAACGCCGACAGGCGGAAGCTCTCCACGCGACGCGACTTTCCGAGCCGGTCGAGCAGCGGCACGCAGAGGTTGAGCACCGGCACGAACAGGAGCTTGTCGTAGAAGAGGGGGACATCCACCTGGCGCAGGAACTCGAACAGGCCGAAGACGCTCAAGCCGTAGAGGGCGCCGAACACCGCGCTTCCCAGCCGGCTGCGGGGCGAGGTCGACGGATCGGTGACGAGGAGGTGAAGACCCAGGAAGACCGCGATCGGGATGCTGGCGTCGACGAAGAAGTGGACGCCGGTAACGCTCGAGTAGACGAGGTTGGCCACGACGAGGGCGGCCGCCGCGAACAGGGTCACGATCGTCACCGAGAAGAAGAACTGCACTACCAGGCCGGCCATGAAGATCGCGACGTACATGTGGGGCGCGTTGGCCAGCGTCGTCGCGATCTCGGCGCCCCAGGTGAGGGCCGTCGTCCCGGAGAGGATCAGGCCGAGTGAGAAGACGGAGAGAGCGAAGCCCGACGGGTTGAAGATGTGCCGCTTGCGGCCGTCCCGGTTCCAGCGGAAGAACTCCTTGCCGAGGATGCCGACGGCGATCATCGCGAACTGCAGGTAGAACCACTCCTCCTTGAAGCAGAGGAAGAAGTTCGTGCTCAGAATGATGGGAAACTGCCCGAAGCCCAGGTGCCAGGTCTTTCGTCTCGACCAGCCCACGAGCATGTCGAAGGCGTAGGCGAAGACGATCTGCGCCAGGATGAGGGCTGCCTGGTGGCGCATCTGCTCCCAGTAGAAGGCCCAGTAGACGTAGATGCAGGTCTGCACGAAGGCCTGCACGTAGTGCGAGGGGATCAGGGAGACCTTCAGGTTCAGCTCGCGGCCGCCCTGGCCTGAGTCGGCCAGCAACCGACCCTGCAGAAGAGCGAGCACGCCGCAGGCGCCCCAGAGCGACCAGGTCAACCCGGTGCTCGCGCGGAACTGCGGGAGCAGCGAGAACAGAAGTAGCAGGAGGGTGAAGGACGCCGGTAGCCACCAGGCGGGCGGCAGCCGCTGGACTTCCCTGACGTTGGCCATTCGGGACCTCTTTCCCTTTGACACTATAGTCACGACCGGACCTCCGGCCTGAGTGTGTCCGAAGGAGAACGATGCGATCGAAGGCGAGACTGCGCCGGCGTCGTCCATGGGCCCGAAGCATGGCGCTCCTGCTGGTGGTGCTCGTGGCCGGCGCGTTTTGGGCAAGCCGCCTGGTCCGCGACAGTTCCGCGGAGGCGGCCCTCGACAACGCCCTGGTGACAAGCCGGATCCCTGGCCGAACCGAAGAAACGAGGCGGCGCTTCGAAGGCCTGATCGAGGATTATCGCGGCAGCCGGGCGGCGTGGGCCGCGCACGGCTATCTGGCCGCGCTGGAGGCTGCGAACCAACGTCTGGCGGAAGCCCGTGCGCTTTGGGAGAGGCTGGCCAAAGGCGGCCCGGGCGATCTGGCGGCGGACGCCGAGATGAGCCTGATCCACCTGGACCGCGAGGAGGGTCGACTCGAGGACCTGGCGGACAGGCTGGAGAACCTGATCGAGGACGGAGACAGCCTCCTGCCGGAGGATGTCCTCCTGTTCGAGCTTGCCCAGACGCTCGAGCAGCTCGGGCGGCACGAGGAGGCTCGCCGGATCAAGCGCTTCGAAGAGGTGGCCCCCGAGGGGCCTCGGGTTCAGCGCTGACGCGTGAGGAGCGCGGGCGGGACTAGGCGACGGCGCCAGGTGTCGCGACCTTGGGATCGTTGACGCCCATGCCGTCGAGAAGCTCCTGGAAGCGCGACTCCGAACGGAGCTCGTCGAACGCCGGATGGACCTTCGCCCACATGGCCACTCCGCGCTTGACCCTGATCGCTTCTTCCAGCCAGTGCAAGGCCATGTCTTTCTCGCCGAGCCAGGCGTGCAGTATGGCCAGCGAGTCGTAGTGAGCATCCTCGTTGCGGGCCCGCTTCAGCAATCGGGCCGTGCTCCAGCGGAGCACTCCCCGCTCGCCTTCCTTCTCGAGGATTCTCCCGATCGTTTCGGCGTCGTTCGGACGACCGGCGTTTCGCAGGTGGACCTGCCGCTCGCGGACCGCCTCGTCCGGGCGGTCCATGGCGCTGTAGCAGGCAGCGGCCAGTGATCGCGTCGCCGGGTACGTGCTGTCGATGGCGAGCGTCCGGCGCGCCTCGGCGAGCGCCTCCTCGTAGCGACGGGACAGGTAGTAGACGAAGCACAGGCTTCGGCCCAGCATCGGCGCGAGGGGATCCAGGTGCGTGGCGGTCTTCAGCTCCTGCTCCGCTTCCTCGAGGCGGCCGACCGGCGCCAGGAAGTACTGTCCGTAGGAGAAGCGGGCGTTGGGATTCCCGGGATCGAGTCGCAGCGCGCGCAGGTAGGCGCGCTGTGCCGCGGACCAGTCCCACTGCAGTGCGGCCCGCAGAAGGCCGCAGGCCCGGTACGCGGTAGCGGTCGTGTCGCTCAGTTCCAGCGCCGTCTGCACCGCTTCTTCCGCCTTTGACGCCGCTTCCCCGACGCGCAGGAAGCCGTCGACCGCGAGCGTTCCGTAGCACAGAGCGAGGACGGCATGACCTTGCGCGAAGTCCGGCTGCACTTCGAGCGCCCGGTCCAGCAGTTCGATGGCCTGCTTGACCCGATCGCCCTTCTGCGTGCCGAGGTGATAACGGGCCTCCAGGTAGAGCTGGTACACCTCCTGGCTCTGCGTCGGACGCTTGACGATCGGCCCGGGATGCGGCGCCAGCAGCTTCCTTCGCAGACGGTTGACGATCGCCCGCGCGATGTCCTCCTGGATCTCGAAGACGTCCCCGAGTTCCCGATCGTAGTGCTCGGACCACAGTTGGGTGCCGTCCGAAGTGCGGATCAGGTGCGCCGAGATGCGGAGGCGCTCGCCGGCTTTTCGCACGCTGCCTTCCAGGATGGCTGAGACGCCCAGTTTCTCGCCGACCTCCGGGCTGCTCAGGTCTCTCAGCCGGCGATCGAAGGAGGAGGTTCTGCCGACGACCCGCAAGCCGTCGACGTTCGCCAGGGCATCGATGAGTTCCTCCGCCACCCCGTCGCAGAAGAACTGCTGTTCGGGATCCGGGCTCAGGTTGAAGAAGGGCCGGACCGCGACGGACCCCTCCAGAGGAGCTTCCACCGGTGCAATGAAACGGTAGCCGCGACCCGGAAGCGTGACGATGTACTGCGCCTTGTCGTCCTTTCCCAGGCTCTTGCGCAGCACCGAGAGGTTGTGTGTGAGGTTGCTCTCATCGACCGCGGTGTCCGGCCAGACCATCGCCATCAACTCTTCCTTGTGGAGGAGGCGGCCGTGGTTCTCGACCAGCGCTCTCAGGGTGTCGAAGACCTTCGGCCGGAGGGGAACCAGCTTCCCCTCGCGGAGCAGGCGGCGCTGCCCGAGGTCGAGCAGGTACGGGCCGAAGAGGTAGGTGCGACGATCTGGAGGAAAAGACACGGCCGGAGAGGGAGTCGGCAGAGCCTAGCAGCGCGGCCGACGGCTTCGGCCGGTCGCGGTGTCCTGACGAGTGAGCCGCGGGGCGGCTCTAGCCGTCCTGAGGTTGCTCGGAAAGCCCGGCGATGATCCGCCGCCGCACCTCGGTCGGGTTGGTGACCGGCTGACGGCGCAGCCGTCCGACCTCCGCTGCCTCGTAGGGCTTCAGATCCTTCGCGTTCTCGGGATCGAAACGCTGGACGATCCAGGTCATCAATCGCGCCAGGGCCTCGTCGTCGATCAGGGCCTGGGAGGCGCCGGGCACCTGGACGAGATAATCCCGCCATTCGGGGCTGGCGATGTACTTGCCCACCTCGCCGGGCAGGGGGGGGACCGTGCCCTCCACGCCGGAGCCGTCGGCCATGTGGCAGCCCTGGCAGTGCAGCATGTAGTCGAGGTGAGCGAGACGGTAGGTGTCCGCGTCGTCCGCTTCGGCCCCGGCCGCGGCCGCGCTCGCGGACACGACGAGGATCGTGAGCAGAACGAGAGGGCGATGCACTTCGAAGTCCTACTCGGCGACCGAGAGAATCCGGGACATCGTGCAGTTGTAGCCGAACGGAGCTCCGCCGTTGCCGCACCACAGGACGGAATTGGAGCGCTGGGGGTGATAGCGCATGGTGTCGCCTTCGTTCGTGTTGCAGTAGCAGCGCTGGCAGGGGAAGGCGCCGCAGCAGTCATGGTAGGCGACGACGTAGCTCTTGCCGTCCGCCGGATTCAGGCAGGTGCCGGTCCATGTGATGGGCGCGGCCTTGGATCCCGGCGGACAGGAACTCGTCGAACCGCCGCAGCATCCGCAGAGCCAGCCGTCGACCGAGCAGTACGCCCAGTAGTCGCATTGCATGGGATCCTGCATGGGTTCGGCCGCGTCGTCCCCGGCTTCCTGCGCGAACGTCCGGTCCACCGGCAGCAGCGGCAGCAGAACGCCGCCGGCGATGGCGCTACCGATGGAACCCAGCACAGATCGCCGGGAGGTCTTGTCGGCCAGACGAGTGGCCGCGCGAACCGAGATGTTGTCGAACCAGTTCATGGCAAACCTCACGATGGTTGTTGTGAACCCCCCGCAATGAGCACCCGGCCTTCTTCCTGGTGCTCGAGAAACTCCTGTATCGAACTGACGCCCAGCCTCTTCGCCTCGAACAGGCTCTCGACGTGCTCCCTGCTGTTCGTGAGCCCCTGGGCCGCGACGACCCCGTTCTCGTCGAGCAGGACGCCATACGGGAGCTTGCCGATCTCATAGGTCATGCCGAGCTCCGGCGAGAGCACGTAGGCGAAGTCGTCGAGCCGGCTCCTGGTTCGAAACTCGGCGTGCTGCGCCGGGTCGCCGTCGCTCGCGAAAACGAGTCGCAGCCAGTCCGACTCTTTACGGGCGATGGATCGGAGGGCCGGAAGGAGCTGGGCGCACACCGGACACTTGGGTGTCAGGAACGTGATCAACGTGCTCTTGCCGTCCGGATCGGGAGCGCCCAGGACGATCGCTTCGCCGTCCAGGGCGTCGAGCCGGAACTCCGGCGACTTCTCGCCGACTCGCACCGTCTTGCTCAGCGCCAGCGCGCCGACGGGGCCGATGCGCTGGTGGATCACGCCGACCTGGCGGGCGAGCGCGAACGTCACGACCGCGAGGCAGAGAATCGCGAAGCCCATGATCGCGAACAGGATGCCGACGGAGGTGGTCAAGACGTTCCCTCCCGGAGCAAACCGTGGTTCGCGATGAGCACGTCCGCCGTAGCGTACATGGCGATGGCGAACAGGCCGAGCGAGAAGGCGCCGGCGTAGTCGGCGAACTCGAGCGGTCGTGCGGCCGCCTGTGGCGCCAGCAGCAGGGCGACGGCGATCAGCACGAGATTCCTCAGCACCAGAGGCCATCCCGCTGGTTGCCCGGCCGTCCCGGCCCAGGAGCAGCCGCAGTCCTCGGGTGCGATGCCACGCGCGATGCTCACGGACATGCCGAGCGCGTAGGCGCCGAGCAGCCCGATCACAAGGCCGGCGGCCGCCCCCGAGGGATAGGCCGCGCAAAGCCCGGCGGCGACGAACTCCGCGGCCACCAGGACCGCGGTCACAAACGCGGCGAGCACGGGCGAACGGGGCAGGCCGAAGCCCTGCAGGTAGCTGGACGTGATCGCCGAGGTCGCCCGCAGGTCGCGCAGCTTGTGCACGGCGGTGCCGAGGAACAGCAGCGTGAGCAGAACTCGCGCGGCGATCTGGACGACCGGGTCGATGCCAAGGCTCATGGACGAGTCAGTCCCAGGGTTGCATCATGACGAGGACGCCCCTGACCTCCACGTCGGGGTTCAGGGTGCGCGTCACCTCGCCCGTGTTCGCGTCGTAGATGTCGACGTGGCTGTAGGTCGACACATAGAGGAGCGGCGCGTCGTCCTGGCTCACCGCGATGGCGGCCGCGGCCTTGTCCATCTTGTAGCGCGCCAGTCGTTCACGGCTCTCGATGTCGAACACCCAGGTCTCGAAGCCGAAGCCGCGGTGGAAGTCGTAGCCGCCGGGCTTGCGCTCGAGATCCGGGACCACGGACATCAGCAGGAAGAGGCGGCCGGAGGCGGCGTGGATCGCCATGTGCTGATTGGGCGCGGCGGGCACCCAGACCCCCGCTTCGTCCTCGTCACGGAACGTCCAGGGTTCCTGGAAGCTGATCCCGCCGCCGCTCGTGTCGACGGCGTGCATCACGCCGCGCACCGAGGCGAAGTACCACACGTCCCCCGACCTCGCGCCGGTGGGGTGGAGGGGGTCCCCTTCAGCGTCGAAGAAGCCCGGGTGAGTTTCTCTTCCGCTCTCGGCGCCGTTCTCGTCCAGGTCGACGGTCAGCACCGATCCGTCGCCGCACAGCGACAGGAACCGGCGCGGGCCTGCCGCCATCGTGTGCGCGCAGCCGCCCGTCTCGATCTCGCCGACGTACTTCCGCTCCTGCAGGTCGACGACCCCGAAGCTCAGGGCGGGCGTGAAGAACGACTGGATGAGGAAGCGATCGTTGTCCGTCAGGGTCGTCAGGTTGGCGCTCGCGAGCCCCCGCATCGCCTTCGGCGGCTCGATCGGGATCTCCCCCTTGATCTCGAGCGTGTTGGCATCGAAGATCTCGACCACTTCGACGAGGTCGCCGTGGTAGCCGCGCGACATGTAGACGGCATGGTTGTAGATCTCGTCACCCGAGCCGGGGATCTGGGGCAGGAGGCCCTGGTAGCCGAGTTCGATCGTGCCGAGCAGGGTGCCGCTGTCGGCATCGATGAGATCAGCGTGCGCGTAGTTCGCGAAGGACGCGATCCAGACCCAGTGCGCGCCGTCCGGTTTGTCCGGCAGGGTCGCGGTCGTCAGGGGCTCCGGAAGGGAGGCCGGATCGATCTGCGCCCCGGCGGGAAGTCCGGCCAACCCGATCGAGGCGACGAGCGCCAGCGCGAAGAACGTCCTCTTCATACCTACTCCTTTCGGGTCCAGAACAGCTCGTACTCGGTTTCCCACGTGTCGCCGCCGTCGGTGGAGAGCACGGAGAGCTCGCGGAGCCGGCCATCGGGCAGCGTGAAGAAGCTGAAGCGGCCGATCGTCCCTTCGTCCAGGTCAGCCGTCTCGAAGCGGAACTCGTTGTCCGTCATGTTCCCGTTCTCGAACCGCATCCTCTGGCCACCCGGCTTTCCCGAAGCGGAGAGGTAGCTCCAGTTGTCCCGCGTATCGCTGTAGACCAGCACGCAGAAGAAGTCCCGTATGCCCTCCATGCGGGTCTTCCACTCCTCGACGAGGTAGCAGCCCTCCGGCCCCAGCTCCCAGACGACCTCGGCCATCAATGCGCCGTCACCGGTGTGTACCTGCCACTCGCCGACCAGGTGGTGAGCGGCCTTGCAGGCCGGGTTCGCCGCCTCCTCGGAGTCGGCGGCCGTGGCCGGGGCGGCAAGGAGCGTGACCGTTGCGCCTCCGCATGCGAGTAGTCGGACAAAACCCATGTCGTCCTCCTCCCGAAGGCGCGTTCCGACGGTGCCGGGGACCGCCTTCTCGACGGTGTTCAGGTCGAATCACTGTGACGGAGAAGGTGCTGCAAGTCAAGGCAGATACGTGCATTTCAGGTTCGCTCAGATTCGCTAAGAAAAGTTCCTTGACTGGGGTGGGGAACGCAGCAAACCTTACGGTGTTTGAAACCGCGCCAAGGGAGGTCCGTATGTCGTCGTCTCCTCGTTTAGCCGCGAAGCTCGTCTTCGCCCTGGTTGTTCTGGCGCTTCTCGTGTCGGCTGCGGCTTACGCCCAGAACGTCGGCACGGTGCGCGGCACGGTCCGCTCGGCGGACGGCGAAGCGCTGCCAGGAGTGCTTGTGCAGGCTACGGGCGAAGTCGTGCGCGGCGAGCGCACGTCCGTATCTGGTGTCAGCGGCGAGTATCTGATCGCCGGGCTCCCTCCCGGTGTGGTGACGTTGACCGCGACGCTCGAGGGGCTGGAGCCGGAATCGGTGGAAGGCGTCCGCGTCTCGATCTCCGGCGTTGCCGTCGTGGACTTCTCGATGCGGGTCGCGGGAGTCGAGGAGGCGATCACGGTGACGTCCGAGGCGCCGCTCCTCGATGTGACGAGTTCCTCAGGGAGCGTCAGCTACTCCGAAGAGCTCATCGACGCGAAGCCGACAACCCAGCGCAACTTCCAGGAACTCGCCCTGATGGCTCCCGGCATGAGCATGCCCGGTCGCCTCGGCAACGTCGGCGCCTATTCGGGGCACCCCTCGGGATACGGCCGCGATCAGGCCTCCGTGGCCTGGAACGTCGACGGACTCGACAGCAGCTTTCCGGACAGCGGCAACATCTTCGGCGGCTGGACAGACCCCGACACCATTGCGGAGATCCAGGTGCTCGGCGTAGGCGCCCCGGCGGAGTACGGCAACATGACCTCGGCCGCGGTCAACATCGTCACCAAGTCGGGAACCAACACCTTGCAGGGGCGGTTCGCCTACACCGGTGAGTTCGAGGGCACGACGGCTACCGGAGCCACGGCCGAGAACGCGGCCGGGGAAGAGCAGGGCTTCCTGAGAGACACCTTCGAGAACAACAGCCTGTGGGTGGGCGGGCCGCTGAAGAGGGACAAGCTGTTCTTCTTCGCCGCCGCCACGACCAAGGAAGACCTGCTTATCGAGCCGGGGGAGATCGCGGAGTTTGTCCGCAGCGACAAGGCCACGCACACCAGCCTGAAGCTCGACTGGTCGATCAATGACTCGAACAC
The DNA here is from genome assembly GCA_965220845.1 of Candidatus Multivorans sp. GTDB lineage: Bacteria > Acidobacteriota > Thermoanaerobaculia > Multivoradales > Multivoraceae > Multivorans. The sequence goes on along the minus strand of CBDCRA010000004.1, from coordinate 252,640 downwards.
TCTGACCGCTCACGGCCGTTTCGAGGACCTGGAAATCCAGTCCGGCGGTTCCGGGACCTTCAAGACGAATCCAGGAGCCTTCAGCCGCGAGTACGAGGAGATCCCCTACTGGCGGATCGGCTTCCAGTCGGTGGTGGGCAGCAACACGGTGCTCGAGGGCAACTTCTACGACATCATCAACAAGGATCGCAACGTGTCGGCGACCGGCAGCCTGGAGCCGCCCCTCATCGACTACAACACGCCTGTTCCAACCCATAGCGGCGGTCCCACCTACCCCTACCTGTACCCAGTGTGGTGGCAGCGTGGCCACGCCAAGGTGACCCACTTCGCCGACGACCTGAACGGCAGCCACGAGTTCAAGTTCGGTTTCCAGTACAGCAATACCGGCGAGCAGGCTGGAGCCGTCTATCCCGGCTTCGGCGGCAAGTACTACTACAAGTTCGGGGCCAACTACTACATCTACACCCGCGCAGCGCACTACTACGGCGGCGACACGGAGTCTCTCGGGTTCTACGTGGACGACTCGTGGCGCATCAGCGACAGGCTGACGCTGAATCTCGGCGTGCGCGCCGACCAGGACAAGGGTGAGATCCCCTCCGAGCCGATCCTCGAGTCCTACCTTTGCAGTGAGCTCAACTGCGGCGTGACCACCGGAGAGTTCACGCCCCACTATCCCGATGTCATCGACTACTCGAGCGTGGACCCCCGACTCGGCCTCGCATACCAGGTCGGCGAGGGGGACCGGCAGGGCGTACTGCGGGCCTCCATCGGCCGATACCACGAGATGAACGTCGTTTCCATGTGGAACCAGCCGCACCCCAACCGGCCGTCCGCGCGCTTCGGCTACAGCGCCAACCGCCACGGCCCCTTCACCTACTTCAGGACGGTCGACAACGACGACTTCGATCTACCGGTCAAGGGGATGAAGCGGCCGGAGACCGACCAATTCGCCGTCGGCTACGAGCAGCAGGTCGGAGAGTTTGCATTTGGCGCTCAAGTCGTCCTCAGCGAAACGACGGACCTGATCGGTTGGCAGATCCAGGGCGACGGCGAGTACGAGGATGTTCCCTACGTCAATCCCTTGACGGGCGAGACGATCATGCTCAAGAGCGTCGTCACAGAACCGACGCTACGCAAGGCCAACGACCCGGGCTCGGCGGCCAACGCCCCACCGGGAACGAAGTTCGAGCAGGACTACAAGGGCGTCTTTCTCACCTTCCGCAAGCGTCACACCGGCCGCTGGTCTCTCGATTCCTCGCTCGGCTGGTCGGAGTCGAAGGGAGTGCAGCCTCGCCCGCTCCAGCAGAACGGGAACGTCGCTTTCTACACGAGTTCGGAGGGCAGGGACCCCAACCATCATCTCTACCAGGGAGGCTTCTCACAGAACGACCGACCGTGGGTGTTCAGGGCTCAGGGAATGGTCGAGCTGCCCTGGCAGCTCAAGGCGGTCGGAGCCCTCAACTATGAGCAAGGCCGCCCGTGGCGGCACGCGGCGCGCGTTCGTCTGAGCCAGGGCGTGGTGACGGTGCCCCTCGAGCCGTACACCGGCGACCGCCGGATGCCGGACAAGACCTTCATCGACCTCGCCTTGTCGCGGCAGTTCCCGCTCGGCGACCGTGTCAAGCTCGGCGTTGACCTGCAGCTTCTGAACGCCCTGAACGAGGACGGCTTCTACTACTGGTCGAACGCAAGTTTGGGGCGCTATCCAACGGAACCCGTACCCAGCCTCTACTACCTGCCTCGTCGGCTGGCGCTGCGGTTGAGTCTGGGGTTCTAGTCCGCACTGACCGAGAAAGGGAGCTCTGTTGACATGACGACCAAGCCCGAAACGCCACTGCCCTTCGATCGCCGAACTCTCCTGGCCGTGGCTCCGCTGGGCATCGTCGCGGCGGCCTGCGCTCCGGCGGCGGAGGATGCCGGGGCGGCTGAGGAGGAAGCGGCTCCGGCGGCGGATCAGACCGCTTCCGCAAGTGACGACGCGGGTCTGACGGAGGCCGAGATCGCGCATCGGCAGACGGCCCGCGACTTCGTCAAGGCGCTCGAGACGAGCGACTGGGAGCGGTTCTCCAGCGTCGTGGCCGACGATGCACGGTTCATCACCCACGCGGCCGAGGGACCGTGGGCGCGGTCGATGACCGAGGGCGGCGAGGTGATCGTCGAGAACATGAAGCAGTTGATGGGCGGTCTGGCCGACCCCAACCTGATGATCACCCGGGAGCGGGTGCTCGGGCATCTCGTGATCCACGAGCGGGAGGAGAGCTTCACGACCGAGAACGGTCCCACGACCTCGAACATCACGGCCATGTACCTCGTCCACGACGGCAAGGTGCAGGTCTGGTTCGAGCTTGTGGGTGACCTGCCGGCCTAGCGCCGGGCCTGTGTCGGACTAGCCTCGGGCCTGCAGGCGCCGCCCGTTCTCGACCGCTTCCCTCGCCTCGCCCAGGCGACCCAGGCGGTTGAGGATGTCGGCCAGGACGAAGTAGCCGAACGGCCCGGATCCGCCGTCCGGATCGCGGCGCAACCCCTCCCGGACCAGCAGTTCGGCGCGGTCCAGGTCGTCGCCGCGGTCCATGTGGAGCTTGGCAAGGTGGTAGTAGCCGAGAACGAACTCCGGGTTCGAGCGGATCGCCGCGCGCCACATCTCCAGGTGATCCTCGGGCCGGCCGAGCCGGCCGTACAAGTGTCCCAGGTTGAACTGGGCGCGGAAGTGGTAGGGCGCGTGCCTGATCGCCTGCTCGTAGGCGACCGCTGCCTCTTCGGGACGGCCGGCCTCCTCGTGAGTCAGTGCGAGGTTGAACCAGGGCTGGCCGATCTCCGGATTCTTGGCGATCGCCGTCTCGAAGTGGACGGCCGATTCCCGGCTCCGCCCCAGGAGCGCCAGGAGTTCGCCGTGCTGATTGTGGATCCACGCCGGCGCCACCTCTTCCGCCGCTGCGGCCTCGACGACGCGTAGCGCTTCGGGAAGGCGGTTCAGGTCTGCGTAGATGTCGCTCATCGCGATCGCCGCGTTCGACTCGTAGGGCGCGAGTTCCACCAGCCGGTGAAAGCCCACGAGAGCCTCCTCGAGCCGGCCGAGCCGCCAGTAGCTCGTGGCGAGTCCGAGCAGGGACGCCTGGTGTTCCGGGTTCAGGGCGAGCGCCCGCTGGTAGAGCTCCAGGGCCTGATGGTTGAGTTCCGCCGAGGCTGCTTCGTCTCCGCGCCGCGAAGCCTCGTCGGCGCGGCGACCGACGATGCCGCCCAGCATCTGATTCGCGTCGACGATGCTGGCGTCCAGTTCCAGGGCGGCGCGCAGGTACTCCTCGGCTCCCGCCTCGTCGCCGCGTCCGATGAAGCTCTGCGCCTCCATGATCGCCCGGTGAACCGCGATCCTCTCCTTCGGATCCGTTCGCTCGACGCCGTCGTCCTCGTCGACGCCGCCGCTGGCACGGCCGGCCAGGTAGCCCAGGGCGCGCAGTTGGGCCAGCGTCTCCGTATCGAGATCGGGGCGCCCGCCGGGCCGCTCGCCCGATGACCTCAGGCCGCGGTAGTAGGCGAGCAGGCGGTCGCGCAGGGAGCGCGCCAGGTCCCGCTCCTGGAGCAGCACGTTCGTCTCTTCGTCGGCGTCCTCTCGCAGCAGGTAGAGCTCCGGGTTCGTCGTCTCGATGAACTTCTCGGACTCCGTGCGGATCGAGCGCAGGGGCGCCCAGTTGTAGTGGTAGAGGGAGTAGTAGGACTCCGTGTAGACCTCGCGTTCGGATTCCCGTTCCCGTCCCAGGATCACCGGTAGCAGGTCGACGCCCTGCACCTCGGCCGGCACATCCTCGCCGACGATCGAGAGGACGGTGGGCAGGATGTCGACGTGGCTGACCGCTTCGTCGACGACGCGCCCTTCGAGCTCCCCGAACGGCAGGCGCAGAACGAGGGGAACGTGGACGGTCGAGTCGTAGATGAAGTAGCCGTGGAAGCCCTCGCCGTGCTGGCCCAGGCCCTCGCCGTGGTCGGATGTCAGGACGAACACCGAGTCGTCCATCACCCCTCGGCTCTCCAGCCCTTCGCGGAGCAGGCCGACGAGCGAGTCGGCGTAAGCCACCTCCGCGTCGTAGGGGCGGTCGGGATACTGCGACCGGTAGGGCTCGGGCGGCGTGTAGGGATCGTGAGGCTCGAACAGGTGGACCCACAGGAAGAACGGCTGGTCGCGGGGCTCGTCGAGCCAGGCCAGGGCATGCTCGATCGTGTCCTGCCCCTCGTGCTGTACCTGGCCGAGGTTGACGGAGGGCTTGTTCGGGTCGAGCTGGAAGTCGTCGCGGTAGTGATCGAAACCGCGGCCGATGCCCCAGCGCGAATCGAGGACGAAGGCGCTGACGAACCCCGCAGTGTCCCATCCGCCTGCGGAAAGCTCTTCGGCGAGAGTGGGCAGCGTTTCGTCCAGGGAGTAGCCGACGTTCTCCCGGACGCCGTGGAAGGGCGGGTAGGTGCCGGTCATGATCGAGCAGTGCGCCGGCAGCGTGAACGGCACCGCGGTGGCGGCGTTCGAGAAGCGCACGCCTTCCCGGGCGAGCCGGTCCATGTGGGGAGTGGAAACCAGGTCCGAGCCGTAGCTGGAGAGGCGGTCGGCACGCAGCGTGTCGATCGTGACCAGGATGACGTTCAGCCGGTCGCCGGCGACGTCGCCGGCGAGTTCTTCCCAAGTGGGTAGCGGTTCCCGTGCGACCTCAGGGACCGGTTCCGAAGCATCCCGGGGTGCGTCTCCGGGCGCGCAGCCAACTGCCACGCCCAGGGTGAGGACGAGGAATCGCGAGCCGACCGCCCAGGGAAGTGAGCGCAAGCCCTGGAGCCTCCGGTTGGAGATGAACATCTGGATAGGTTCCAGTTTCCATCGTACTAAGCTGTCGTGGTTCAAGCCCGCAGGACGCCCCTTCCGGGGAAGGAGTTGAAGTGATGGAGATCGTTCCGGCGACGGAGGAGCACCTCGACCGCTACGCGGATCAGTTCACCGATCTGGTCTGGGAGACCGGCCCCTCGTCCTACGGCTACCAGTTCGACGGCCGGGAGCTGTTCGACCTGATGGTCCATGCCGCCTGGCGGGTGCCGGGCACGCTGTACTCGTACGACCGCACGACGCTCGCGCTGGACGGCGACGAACTGCTCGGGCTCGAGCTCGGTTACGTCGGTCCGGAATTCTCGCCGCGCAAGAAGGCGCTGGGCGGCCTCTGGGGCCCGATGCTCGAGTCGGGCGAGGTCACGATGGATCGGCTGAACCTGCTCGCCGAACGGGCCTACCAGTGCAAGTACCTGAACGCGGTCATTCCGTCGAGCGTCTACTACATCTGCGCGCTGGCGGTAGAGGAACCGCTGCGCGGAAAGGGGATCGGCACGAAGCTCGTGCACCATGCGATCGAGCGGAGCAAGCGGGCCGGATTGCGAGGCCTCCACCTCGATGTCCTGTCGGACGCGGATGCGGTGGGCTTCTATGGATCCCTGGGGATGCACTGCCTCGCCCGAACCGAGGCGCCGATTCCGCACCAGCACGGCGTGCCGATGGAAATGCGGATGGCGCTGGACTTCAGCCAGAAGCCGACTACGGACTGATCAGGTCGTCCAGTTCCCGGACGCCAGCGTCGAATCGTTCGAACGCACGCTGGGCCCGCGCCCGGTCGGCCAGGTCGCCGCTGCGGTCGAGTTCGGCGGCGCTCTGCATGACCCGGCCGATCGCCTGCCTGGCCTGCCCGCGCTGCCGGGCGCTCAGCCCGGACAGGCGGTCGAGCAGCGCTTCGGCCAGGTCGCGGGCGTCGAAGGCGGGCACGTAGAGAGTGAGCCACTCTCCGTTCTCGATCTGGGTACGGACCCGGTCCCGCTTGTTCGCCATCAACGCCATGATGGCGAGCGGATCCTCCGGGATCGTCATCGGCGGCCGCTCGTGGCTGTGCGGCCCGGCGCGGATCGCGCCGCCTCCTCGGGAGACGCCGGCCGGCGGTTCGACCGTCGTCTCCTCGAAGTAGAAGTCGTACCGCTGCTGCTCGCCGGCCAGCCAGACGTGGGCGAAGAACTCGCTCGGAAGTTCGTCGGGGATCTCCGAGATCAGGTGGTCGTTGCCGATCGCCGGCGCCATCGGGTAGCGGGTTTCGTCCCAGTTCTCGGTCTCCTCGTTCCAGGCCTCGAAGACGACGTCGCCGCCGAAGTTCCGCGGATCGACCGGCTGCTTGAAGTCGTCGTAGATGTAGAGGCGGAACTCGCCCTCGTTCGGCAGCGCTCCTTCCAGGTGGTGGTAGTTGTTCGCCGCCATGAAGAACTGGCCGCCGTGGAGCGGGTTGTGGTCCATGTGGGCGGCCGCGTTCGGGTCGGCGGGATTGGGCGCGAGCCCCGGCGCGTCGCCACCTTCGCCGCCAGCCGGCAGGTCGGGGCCGCCGAACCCCGCCGCCAGCATGCCGCCTCGGGACTGGGGCTCGTCGCGCGGCACGAAGATCTCCGGCAGGACGAGGTGATCATCGAGCTCGTAGTCGACGTGGAGCGCGAAAGGCTGGACGACGGGGTTCTTCGCCCTGCCGATGTCGAACGACCCGATCAGTTCGACCCGGGTGCCGGGCGGCGCGTGGATCGCCTCCTCGAACAGGTAGCTGGCCGGAAACTCGGGGTCGTATTCGGGGACGTAGAGAACGGTCTGCACCCGCTGGTCCGGGAAGTGGACGCGGACCTCCATCGCCTCGAGCCGGTCGCCGACGTGCGGGTGGAGCCCGATCAGGCGGGCGCGTTCGGCCAGGGAGATGCTCACGGTCTGCGGCCGTGCGGCCCGGCGGCCCTTCAACGTGACCTCGCCGCCGGCACGCGCGCTCTCGACCCAGAGTTCGACCTCGTCCTCGGTCTGGGCCAGGAACAGACCCAGGCTGGAGCGGTCGCGGACAAGGATCCGCGAATCGTCGTTCGGACGTCGCCGGTACTCGACGACGAGTTCGATCTTCGAGCCCGTTCTGAGCCGCTTGCCGGCGCCGTCCGGGAGCAGCACCGGGTCGTCGCCGCGCAGCCACTGGCCGAGGAACTGCGGGCCGGCGGTCGCGGTGCGCATCCGCGTCGGCTCGGGTTCGTCCTCGTCGCGGAACGGGTCGTAGGGCACCTGGACCTCGACTTCGAGCTGCTCGGGCTCCGCGTCGTCGGGCTCGTGCACCCAGGCCGCCATCCTGTAGACCACGCCAGGGTGCTGGGGCCGGAACTCGTAGCCCGTGATCCAGACGTCCTCCTCGAGCTCGACGGCGAGCACCTCGCGGTGCGAGGCGGTCTGCTGCCCGGGTTCGACGACCGTTTCGGCCGAGGGCTCGAGCACCACGTCCGGGTAGCCGAGCTCCCACTCTTCCTCCGTGAACTCCAGCGGCGGTGGCAGGTTGCGCCGGGGCCCCTGGGGCCCGCCGCCCTGCACCCAGGCGACGACGATGTCGATTTCCTGCTGGCTCATCCGCCGCGAGTTCCGGAAGTGGTCGTAGCGGGCGTCGGCCGTCCACGGCGGCATGCGCCCGGTCATCAGCTCTTCTTCGATCGCCACCGCCCAGGCGCGGGCGCCGGGCTTCGCGTCGTTGCCGTAGGTCGTCAGGTCGATGTAGTTCGGCGCCGAACCCTTCGGGTTGTGGCAGGGCATGCAGTAGCGGCGGAGAATCGGGCGGACGTCGTTGGCGAAGTTGATGTCGGTCGTGATCCGGACGTGGGCCGGGGCCGGGTCGGTGGCGATCCCCGTCAGCGTCAGGGCGGCCATCGCGACGGTGGCCGCGGCGGCGGCGAAGCGTTTGCCGTGTCTCATCGTCCGTCTCCGGAGTAGAGCGTCAGGTCGCCTTCGTTGTCGGCAAGGAACAGCGGCCTGAAGTCGTAGCCGAGGCTGCGCAGGCGGTCGCCGCCGCCTTCCTGGCGATCGACGACCGCCGACACCGCGGCGACTTCACAGCCTTCGGCCTCGACCGCTTCGATCGCGCGGATGATCGAGCCGGCCGAGGTGACGACGTCGTCGACCACGGCCACCCGGCGGCCGGAGACGATCAGCTTGCGGCCGTCCGGGTGGTACGAGGCGTCGATCCGGGCGCTCGTGCCGTGGCCCTTCGCCTTGTTGCGGACGAGGAAGCCGAAGAGCGGAGTTCCGTCGAGGTCGCTGGCGACCGATGCCGCCGTCGCCAGGTAGGCGCCGCCCACTTCGGGCCCGCCCACCGCGTCGACTCCGAAGGGCCGGAGCTGCTCGCAGAGCGCTTCGCCGATCAGCCGCGAGCCCCGCGGCGACAGCACCGTCGCCTTCGTGTCGCAGTAGTAATGCGAGCGCGCGCCCGAGGTCAGGACGAAGTCCCCCTTGGCGATGCTCCGCTCCTGGAGCAGGGCCTTCAGTTCGTGCAAACGGGGAGCGTTCTTCGAGTCCGGCACGGCCGGGAAGGGTATCAACGAGTGTCGGGATTCCGGCGTTCGTGGACCACGCTGGTGGTACTCTCGAGGCCCTTGCCAGGAGGCGAACGATGAGCTCGACGCGTCGAAACGCGGTCTACCGATCCATCAAGAGATTCATGATTCGCACGGCGCCGCCGATCGAGGTGTTGGCGATGCTGACGGGCGCGAATGTCACTCTCGCGCTCTTGTTCCTGTTTGGTGTCGTTGACTGTTGACGCTCAGCCGGAAGGTGCTCCGGCGCGTATCGGCATCGTCACCGTCTCGGACCGCGCGTCCCGGGGGGTGTACGAGGACCGCGGCGGGCCGGCGATCCGCGAGTACCTGGCGGAGGTACTGACCTCGCCTTGGGAACCGTGTGCCCGCGTCGTCGAGGACGAGGTCGAGCAGATCGCGGCCACCCTTCGTGAACTCTGCGACGAAGAGGGCTGCTGCCTGGTCGTGACGACCGGCGGCACTGGCCCGGCCGCGCGCGACGTGACGCCGGAGGCGACTCTGGCCGTGTCCGAGAAGGAGATGCCCGGCTTCGGAGAGTTGATGCGGCAGGTGTCGCTACTGGCGGTGCCGACGGCGATCCTCTCGCGGCAGACGGCGGGGATTCGCGGCTCGTCGCTGATCGTCAACCTGCCGGGGCAGCCGAAGGCGATCGGCGAGTGCCTGGACGCGGTGTTTCCGGCGATCCCGTACTGTGTCGACCTGATCGGCGGGCCGTACCTGACGACGAACGAGGCCCGGGTCAAGGCGTTCCGGCCGAAGTCGGCGAAGAAGCCGGGCAACTGAGGAGCGGAGTGGAGAAGCGGGGGAGGATGTCTGCGTTCCGGCTGCTCCCCGTTGTGCCATTGCTTGCGCTGACCGCGGCCTGTGCACCGCCCAGCGGTGGCGGCGAGGAGGCGACCGTCTACCGGGACACGTGGGGCGTCCCCCACATCTACGCCGAGTCCGCCGAGGCGGGGCTCTACGCCTCCGGCTGGGCGATGGCCGAGGATCGCCTCTCGCAACTGCTCGAGAACTACCTGTTCGGGCTCGGCGAGTACGCCGCCGCCTTCGGCCCCGGCAACAACGACGCCTGGGTCCGCTCCGACCTCGAGTCGCGGATGTGGGACCACTACGGGACCGCGAAGCGCCACTACGAGGCGAAGCTGAACCCGGAACTCCGACGGCACCTGGCCGCGTTCATCGCCGGCATCAACGACTATCTCGACGCGCATCCCGAGGAGGTGCCGGACTGGTGGGGCGACCGCCCGGTCGACGTCTACATGCCGGTCGCCTTCAGCCGCCAGTTCATCTGGAGCTGGCCGGCGGGGCAGGCGCGCTCCGACCTGCGGGCGGTCGGCATCGAGCCGAGCTTCGACGTCGATCTGCGCGCCTCCAACCAGATCGCGCTGGCGCCGGAGCAGACCACCTTCGGCGCGGCGGCGCTCGTCATCGATCCGCACCTCTCCTGGCTCGGCCGCCACCGCTACTGGGAGCTGCGGCTCCACGCGGGCGACATCCACATCAGCGGCTTCGCCACGTCCGGCTTTCCCTACGTCAACCTGGGCCACAACGAGCACGTCGCCTGGGCCCACACGACCGGCGGTCCCGACACGGCCGACGTCTACGAGCTCACCCTCGATCCGGACGACCCGGGCCGCTACCTCTACGACGGCGAATGGCGGCAGATGACGAGCCGGACGGTGGAGGTTGCAGTCGCCGGCGAGGCGAAGACCCGCGAGGCGACCTTCTGGTACTCGCACCACGGGCCGATCGTGGCGCGCCGCCGCGACCGCGCGTACGCCGCGGCTCTCGCCTACGAGGAGGAGATCGGCTACCTCGAGTCCAAGTACTGGTTCATGGTGGCCGAGGACTACGAAGGCGCCGCCGCGGCACTGGACGTGCGCCAGATCATGCCGCAGAACGTGATGATCGCCGACACCGGCGGCAACATCTACTACCAGCGGACCGGTCGCGTCCCGGTCCGCCCGGACGGCTACGACTGGAGCCGTCCCGTCGACGGATCGACCTCCGAGACGGAGTGGCTGGGCATCCACCCGGCGTCCGAGCTGATGTCCCTGCTCAACCCCGAGCGGGGCTACATGCAGAACAACAACATCGGCCCGGACACGATGCTGGTCGGCTCGCAGCTCGTGCCGGAGCGGTACGCCGCGTACCTCTACAACCAGCCGGCCCTCTACACCCATCAGCGGGGCGCGGCCGCCGTTTCCCTGCTGGAAGCGAAGCGGGAAGCCGGCGGCAAGTGGAGCGAGGACGAGATCGTCGAACTGGCGCTCAACCGCTCGGTCTACCAGGTCGAACGCTGGGTTGAGGAGTTGCTGCGGGCGGAGGCGGCGGTCCCCGGCAAGCGCTCCGGGGATCACGCCGAGGTCGTCCGCCGGATCGGGGAGTGGAACGGCGTCTCCGAGCCGGATTCCCAGGGCGCGCTCGCCTACTTCCGCTGGCGCGAAGCGCTCCGGAACCTGGTCGGAAACGAACGAATGCGGAACATGACCAGCCGGGTCAACGACTACCTGGAACTGTTCCGCGAGGCGCCGGAACCGCCCGGTCTCAAGGACGAAGAGTTGCCGGCCCTGGTCGAGGCCGCCTCTGCCGCGGCGGAGTCGCTCCGCTCCGGCCCGGGCGGCTTCGACGCGACCTTCGGCGACGTGTTCCGCGTCGGCCGCCAGGACTCGGACGACGAGGTGTCCTGGCCGGCCGGCGGCGGCTCGCTTGGCGAGGCCGGTATGGCGACGATGCGTGCCGTCGGCTTCAGCCCGCCGCGCGCCGACGGCAGGCGCTGGGGCAACCGCGGCCAGACCTCGACCGAAGTCGTCATCCTGAGCAACCCGATCCGCAGCTACACCCAGCCCCCGATCGGCCAGAGCGACCGGCCCGACTCGCCGCACTACCGCGACCAGGCCGAGAAGCTCTTCTCGCCCGGCGCGATGAAACCGAGCTGGTTCGCCCGCGACGAGCTACTCGCCGACAGCGGCAAGAACGTCGTTTCCGAGATGCGATTGGTCTACCGGCCCGAGTAGAGGAGTCCCGATGCGTCACCGTCGAAGTCTCTGCTTCACAGCCGCAATCGCGGCTGCGATTCTCGTGATGCCTCTGGCCGCGTCGGCCCAGTCAGGCCACAACCTGGAGCGTCCCGAACACTGGAAGGTCCGCTACGACGGTTCCGACGAAGCGGCCGAACGGAACTTCGTCGTCATGCGGCCCGGCTGGCACGTCTACGCCGGCCCCGGCGGCCTGCTCTGGGACCCGGGCAGCTTCGCCTCGGGCAACTACTCGGTCAAGAGCACGATCTACCTGTTCCCGGAAGGCGACCCGGAGCAGTCCGGCTCGACGCGGCTCGGCAGTCCCTTCGGCTTGTTCCTGGGTGGGCGCGACCTGGAAGGGGAGCGGCCGGCCTACGTCTCCTTTCTGATCGACAACGCCGGCCGCTTCCGCATAGCCCGGCACACCAGCGACGAGGTGCAGGATCTTGTGCCGTGGACCGCCAACGATGCCGTCGCCGTGCTCGCCGATCCGGCCACATCACCCGCCGAGAACGTGCTGGAAGTCGACGTCCGGGGCGAACGGACGATCTTCTACATAGGCGGAAAGTCCGTCGCCGACCTCCCGTCCGCGGACCTCAGCTTGGAAGGACTGATCGGTCTAAACGCCGGCGAAGGCTTGAGCCTGCACATCACCGAGATCGCCATCGGCCCGAATGGGCGGGCCGAGTAGCCGACGAGATCAGTCGCCGCTGCCGTCGCCGAATCTCAGCGGGCGGGCCGACGCTACCTACCTCTGGACCCGCGGAACATGTTGACGAATCTCTCCGTGTCGAGGCCTAGGGTGACGCAGGCGGCTCGGCAGCCGCTGCTCGGGGGTGCCTACGAGGAAGCTGCAAGTCGAAAAGGGGCGACCCGAGCCATACTCCGCCCAGACTCAGCGCCGTCTAGCTTCGTGTACGCTTCCGAAGCGCCGTCAGTTGAGCAAGCGTCTGGCAATAGCGGCTACAAGACTACCATCCCTCCCTAGAGGGATCACGTTCCTTAGTATCAACGCGAACGGCCACACAACCTACCGCGATGACGTTCACGACGATCCTCACCGTTGAGCCCGAGCACCTTGCCCGCCTCAATCCTGAAGAGGCTACTCGTCTCACGGCAGAAATCCTGTGGGCCGAGGCTGCACGTCTGCGCCTGCCGTCAACCGCTGTCAGTATCTCGCTCCGCACTAATGTGGCTGACGGCGGAGTGGACGCAAGTGTCAATGTCGACGTGCCACCTGAGGGGAGTCTTCTCAGCAACGGGCTGAACGTGTTTCAAGTCAAGGCCGGCGACTTCAAGCCTTGGCAGAGGAGCCAGATTCGCGGAGAATTGTTCGGCGAGAAGCCACCGCTAAGGGAGTCGCTTGGCGAGCCCGTTAGGGCCTGCATGGACGTGGACGGTCGTTATGTCCTGCTCTGCACGGGGGCTGACCCCACGGCTGACCAGCGGAGTCGGGCAATCGGGGAGCTCCGGAAAGCACTCGGCGGCTGCGGCTATTCGGACCCTCGCATCGACGTGATCGGGCAGGCTCAGCTTATTGGAGTGCTTCGACCTTTTCCGTCACTGTGCTTTGCCTTGAACGGCAACGCCGGCGGCCACTTCGACACTCTTCGCACTTGGTCTCTACAGGACCAGATGCGGTACAGCTTCAAAGCTGGCAGTGCCCAGAAGGAGTTCATTGCGGGTCTTGCTGAGGCCGTACGCTTGAACCAGGCCGCCGTGCATGTTCATTTACGCGGAGAAGCCGGTATCGGAAAGACGCGGCTGGCCCTTGAGGCTCTGAAGGAGGAGGACCTCGCCCCGCTGGTCGTGTACTGCGATCGGCCATCTCGCATTGAGGACGGTCAACTTCTCGCCGCCATCGCTAGGGAGGACAGCAGGCTCTCACTCGTTCTCGTTGTTGACGAGTGTGACGCCGCGAGTCGGTCCCGGCTGTGGAACAGGCTTAGGTACCTCGGCCCGCGGGTGAAGTTCATCTCGATCTACACGGAGTTCACAGATGCAGCGGGCGAGACGGTATACATGAATGCGCCGGCTCTCGCTGACGAGCAGGTCAGCGAGATAATGAACGAGTACCTTCCATCCGACGAAGACGCTCGGCGTTGGACCGAGTACTGTGACGGATCACCCCGAGTCGCTCACGTTGTCGGCTTGAACCTGAGGAGGAATCCTGACGATCTTCTGAGATCCCCTGACACGGTGGACCTCTGGGACCGGTACATTGTCGGAGGGGACGACGCGAGTAGCCGCACCGTGGAACGGCGGCGGGTCGTACTCCGCCGGTTGGCACTGTTCAAGCGCTTCGGCTACGGGCCCACAGTTAGGCGGGAGGCGGAGGCTATTGCTGCACTCGCCCGTCTAGACGATCCGTCGATCTCGCCCGCCCGATTCGAGGAGATCATCTACGAGCTGAGGGAGCGAAGAATCCTCCAAGGGGAGCACACCCTGTACATCACACCACGGTTGCTGCATATCAAACTATGGGTAGAGTGGTGGGATATTCATGGTGGTAGCTTCGTCCTCGACGAACTGGCTGACTCGGTGCCAGAGCGGCTGCTGGACTGGTTCTTCGAGATGGCCAGGTACGCTGAGCAGTCGCGGGCGGCAGAACGCGTGTTTTCTTCCCTTTTAGGTGAGGAAGGTCCCTTTGTGCAGCTAGAATTGTTGGAAAATGACCGAGGGGCACGTTTTTTTTTACGCATCGCCGAGGCCTGTCCTGAAGAAGCGCTTCGGTGTCTGAAGAGAACTGTTGGGGTATGGAGTGAGGAGCGGCTCCGGGCCTTCAGGACGGGACGCCAGGAGGTCGTTTGGGCGCTTGAGAGGATTGCGATCTGGGGTCCACTGTTTCAGGATGCGGCACGACTGCTTCTCAGGTTGGCTGAGGCGGAGAACGAAGAGTACATTGGGAACAACTCGACAGGGGTCTTCAAGGGGCTCTTTACCCCTGGTCGGGGGCGCGTGGCTCCGACGGAAGCCTCACCCGCAGAACGCTTCCCGGTCCTGAAGGAGGCGTTGGAGCATGGGTCGAAAGACCGCCGACGGATCGGTCTCCTCGCATGTGAGGTAGCGCTGAAGACTCACCACTTCTCACGGACGGTGGGACCCGAGCACCAGGGACTGCGGCTACAACCCAAGCTCTGGATGCCAAAAACTTGGGGAGAACTCTTCGACGCCTACCGGCGCGTATGGCGGCTTCTCGAGGCACGGTTGAGCGACCTGCCAGCCGACGAGCGTGCTGACACCTTCGAAGTCATGATTCAGAATGCGCGTGGTCTAGCCGGAATCTCCAACCTCACTTCAATGGTCTGCGACACCCTGCGCGACTTGGCCAGAGTGCCTGATCTGGACGGGACCAAGATCATTAGGGTAGTTGAGCATGTTCTCCGCTACGACGCGAGAGACTTTGACGCGGATAGACGGAACGAATGGGAGAAGCTCCGCCGGTTATTGGTCACAGGAGATTTCTCTAGTCGGATGCGGCGCTGGGTCGGAATGACCCTGATCGGAGACGAGATCGACGAGTCAGGCCAACGCATCGATAAGGCCCGGCCGGAGATCAAGGCGCTTGCGGGGGAGGCCTTCCAGAACCCTGTTCGGCTCGCGTCGGAGTTGGCTTGGCTGACGACTCCCTCCGCGAAGAACGGGTTCGCGTTTGGTCATGCTCTCGGAGCCAGGGACGTAGGTCGGTCGTTGCTGCCGGAACTTCTTGACGCGCAGCGTGCTGCGGGCGCGAATGGAAGCGGGTACTTCTTGAGCGGCTACTTTCGGGCGCTGCGCGAGATCGACAGGGCAGCATGGGTGGAGCAGCTTGACCTCGCGTCAGATGATCCGGTGCTGAGATCCCACGTTCCGGAGCTGACACAGCGGAGTGGTCTTGATGATCTGGCGGCGGAGAGGCTGCTGGAGCTCGGGCGAAAGGGGCACATTCCAGTGCAGTCCTTTCGGATGTTCGCCTACGGCGGCGCCATTAGGCGGCTGGATTCCGAGCGCCTGAGTGAGTGGGTCAGTTTTCTACTGGGCACCGACACTAGAGAAGGCGCTGTTTGCGCCTTGGAGTTTTGTTATTTCTACTGGGTGTTTCCGGAGCCGCGACAGCCGTTGCCACGAGAGATGATCTCGCGTGTGTTGACGGCGCGGCCACTGCTCGTTGGCGACGGCGACTTGGGTCACGTCGCGAGGGAGGAGCACGAATGGAGCGAACTCGCAAAGGCGTTCGTCGAACAGCACCCGGACGATTCGATCGAATTGGCGAGAGTGATTCTAGATCACCTTGGTCGGGCGGGGACCATCGTTGGGCGGCTCGCGTCAGAAGCGGACGGTGTTCTGGAGAGGGTCCTTCGCGAATCGCCAGAGAGGGTATGGGAGGCTATCGTCGGATGTCTTGGCCCTCCCATGGACTCGACGGCTTTCTACGTTTCGCAGTGGCTCAGAGATGGTGCGCTCGCACATGTGCCACAGGAGCTGGTTTGGGAATGGGTAGAAGACGATGTCGGGGAACGTGCTGCTTATCTCGGTAGCTTCGTACCTAGAGAGTTCCCGGGCGTTGCCGATACAGTCTCGCTGCGAGCCGTGCTTGTTCGCTATGGGGCTCTCCCGAGAGTGCGGAGCGTGCTAGTTGGGAACCACTCGAGCGAGGCTTACTGGGGTCCTGAGAGCAGCCACGCTCAAGCTAAGTTGGAGCAGTTGGAGCGTTGGAGAGCGGAAGAGGTCAACGTAAACGTGATCGCGTGGTTGGATGAGTACATGGAGTCGGTTGCAGAGCGGATCGAGCGTGCGAGGGTCGAGGAGGAAAGGCTCGACTACTAAGTCTGCCGGGAAAGGCGGAGGAGCGGCAACCAGCGCCTCGGCGGCAGGCGCTGGTGGTTCTCGGTTCGGGACAGCCCGTTTGGGCGAGGCGGTAGGAAGGACTTGGTTGTGCCCGGGACTTGTTCCCGTGCTGCGTCCTCCAGGTTCGAGGCGTACTACTCGCCGCCGGTGCTCGCCGCCTTGCCGGCGCGCCAGTCGTCCTCGAGGATGCGCGCGCCGCGCAGCGTGCCGCCCATCGAGTAGTTGCCCTCGTGGCAGGCGTACTCGTAGACGCGTTCCTGGTCGCGCTTCCAGATGTACTCGCCGGACCAGGGGGCTTCCCAGGTGGCCGGGTCGTTCATCGTGAAGTGGTAGAGGACGTTGCCGTCCGGCTTAAGCGTCAGCCGCTCCGTGACGTGCAGGTCCTTCGTCGCGCCGCGCAGGAAACCGTCGGGCCGGAAGTGCACCGAGTCGATGACCAGGGTGTCGCCTTCCCACCAGCCGACCGAGTCGCCCAGCCAGCGCCGCTCCTCCGGGCTCGGGTGCTCGTCGTTCAGGCGGATGATCCGGGCGTCGTGGACCATCTCGATCAGGATCATGATGTGGTCTTCGGTCTGCACGACCCGCTTGTAGTTGTTGTAGCCGCTCGGGAACGTCGGCGTGGCGCCGGTGAAGCCGAGGATGCAGCGCTCGCTGATCGGCAGCGACTCGGGACCGTCGTAGGGGCCCGGACCGTCGAGTTCGAGCCACCAGGCGACGCCCTCGTTCGGCCGGCGCAGCTTGGCGCGCTCCGCGAATCTCGCCTTCGCCGCGTCGGTCGTTTCCGGCATGCGGCCGTTGGGCGGATCGATGATGATCGACGTCCGGAACTTGCCGTCCACCGCGAACGTGTCCGTGCCGCGGTCCAGCCAGAAGCTGTTGTAGCCGCCCACGTTCCCGGCCGCGCCGGGCGAGCCGTCACCGCCCTCCGGCGGCGCTTCGCGGTCCGGGTCGGAGATCTGGTGGCGGTCGGCCCGCGCCTTCGCCGCGTCGGTGGCGATCTTCTCCGCCTCCTCCGGCGTCAAGTACAGGTTCTCGCCGTACTCTTCCGGCCGCTGCAGCGGCGTCAGCGTGGCGGCGTCGTAGGTGCCGGTCAGATCGGGCTTGCCGTTCGCGGCGCGCTTGATCTCGCCTTCGGCCGCCAGGGCCGGCGCCGCGATAAGCAGCACGAGGATGGCGGCCAGGGCCGCGGGGAATCGGACTTTCATTCTGCGTCCTCCTGTTTCGACTGGATAGCAGGAGTGTAGCGGAAGGCGGCCAGATAGGGACGCCACGCGGCGTCGCGCTCAGCGCGCGCCCCGACGTTCTCGAACAAAAACCGGTACCGATCTGATCAAGGCGTCTTGCCGACGAACGCCGACACTTGGCTGGCCTCGCGGGCGCGCTGCGTTGCTGGCAGATGGTTCCTGGCGGCGATGCGTTCGACTCGATTCAAGGTTCTGACGATAGGACGGTTCTCGATCTTTCGACGAGATCGTGGGGACATCATGGTGTCGACGAGAAGCGCGCCTAAGCAGAGCTTACTCAGTGGGCCGTTGGTCTTCTGCCGATACAGCGTCTTTAGGGCCGATCCGGGATGGCGTCCTCCCCGGAGGCGAGCGACGTCACTTCCGCTGAATTCGGCAGTGCCCTGTGCCAGTGCCGTGAGAGCGGCGGCAATCTCCGTGTTGGAGAAGTTGTCCAACTCAAAGGACTCTTTCCAGATCCGGATGTAGTCGCGCCGGGTCACTCGTCGGTCGTCGTGGATTGACCTCCTGTCGCGCAACGTCGTCTCTAGTCTCCTTGCATAGCCCTCGTTGTCGAGGATGAGAAACGCAAAGGTCTGGTGATGATGGAGATAGTCGATCAGACGGATGATGGCGCTGAATCGGTCATGCTTCTTGTTTCCCGTGGCGACGCTCACGCCGCCCAGCGGAATGACCTCGATGCCGTAGGTGCCGGGATGTGCGCCGTAGTGCGCCTCGAACAAGCGTATGACGGCGGCTTCCTCAGTCTGACCCTCGACAAGGAGCGAGAGGCGGGGTTGGGGATTCACTCCGAAGCGGTTGGCGACGAATTCCAGATACCGTCGCGTGTCCCTCCGGACCTCTAGCTCGGGAACATGATTGACGATGGTCGTGGCGACCTCGTTGGGGTGTGGAAGCTCGTCCCCGTATAGCTCCCTGTGCAGGAGGCGTAGCATACTGGCTCCGTGGCGGATCGTCTCCGCGAGCAGAGCATCGCCTTTGAGCCTCCTCCGCTCTTGGACGGAGATGAACTGAGTGAGTTGATACCAGCGCTGTATCGGATCACGCGTGGCTTGGGCTACTGCCAAGCCTCTGAATGCGTGGCTCAGCCTCTGCGGCGTAAGTGCATAAGACGTCTGGGGCTTCGTTGGATCCCAGAGCTGCGCTTCCCGATACCAGTCCCAGTCCCGGCCATCAACGGCGATCCAAGCATCGGAGGAGTAGCTCCCTCGAATCTGTATCGTGCGCATGTCCGTCTGAGTTTGGGGAAAGTACCGGTTCGATATGTGCTGGCAGAGCAGTGCGACTGCACGGCGATGCTGATGCTCGCGCAGGCCTGAGGCTCTGGCTTCGGCGTCTTGCATCCAGCGGTGGCCCGCCTTCTGCCAGTCGGTCGGCTGTCCCACATCCTGTTCAAGGTGCGAATCGAGGTGGATACTGAGGCTTAGTTCGGTCAACACGAGGTGGAGATGCCAGACTTGAAAGACGGAGTAATAGCCTTCGCAGGTGCGACCCGTGACTGATGGCACTTCGTAGCTCGGAGGCACCGCCGTCGTATCGTGCGCCCACCCTTTGGCGAACCAGTTGTTGCCGTTCCTCGGGGGGATGGTGAATGGGGCAGTATGTTCCCGGGGGGCCGCCACTCGGAATACCGGAGCGAACAGACCTAGCCGTTCGAGACGAAGGAGGCGGCGGCGATCGATCGCCAGGCCGCGACGGGTGCAGAACCGCAGGAAGTTGTCGGTGCCCAGCAGTGGACAGGCGACCATGGCGCCGTCTTCGACGATGGCGCGGCCGGCGTTGGGTGGGACTGTCAGTGCGTTGGTCACGATCGGTACCGCGTGCCAAGGCGGCGGGTGCGCTCTGTTCGTTGGGAGTTGGGTCGTCCCAGCTACTACGGTTCTGCGCTGCTCCTGGGCGCGGCATCGCGGTCTCGAGAAGGAGCTCCTGAACTTCGCTGGCGCCGCAGCACGCCTTGCAGCGATGCGCCGCTCACGCTACGGGGAGCTTCATGCGCCGAGCGCCTCGTCGCGAACGAAGTGCAAGCGGATCAACTTAGGGGGATTATCAAGTAGGGTTGACAAACGGCGTCCGTTCCCATAGTGTCCAGGGACACTGAACGGAGGCGAGAGACGATGAAATACACGGCACCCGGCAAGTCATTCCGCGAGGGCATTACGCTGCTCGAACTGGCGCGGCTGTTCCCGAACGAGGAAGCGGCACGCCAGTGGTTCGAGGCGGTGTTCTGGCCGAACGGCGAGCGGTTCTGTCCGCGCTGCGGCACCGACAACAACCACGAGTGCAAGCACGCCAAGATGCCCTATCGGTGCCGCGACTGCCGGCGCTACTTCTCGGTCAAGACCGGGACGTTGATGGAAGGCTCGCCGCTGCCGCTGTTGACCTGGCTGTACGCCATCTACCTCGACCTGACGAGTCTCAAGGGCGTTTCGTCGATGAAGCTGCACCGCGACCTGGGTGTGAGCCAGCCGACCGCATGGTTCATGCTTCAGCGCATCCGCGAAGCGTTCCGGGATGAAGGCCCGACCGTCCGGTTCGAGGGGCCGGTAGAGGTCGATGAAACCTACGTCGGCGGCTTGGAGAAGAACAAGCACGCGAGCCAGCGCGAGCACAAGGGCCGGGGCGCTATCGGCAAGACGGCGGTGGTCGGCGCGAAGGACCGCAAGACCGGGAAGGTTGCGGCGCGTGTGGTGCGGAGCACCGACGGCGAGACGCTACGCGGGTTCGTCACCGAGCACACGGCCGACGGCGCGGAGGTCTACACCGACGACGCGGCGGCTTACCGTGGCCTGCCGAATCACGGCACGGTTCGTCACTCGGTCGGCGAGTACGTTGACCGGCACATTCACACGAACGGCATCGAGTCCCTGTGGTCGATGCTCAAGCGGGCGCACAAAGGGACGTTCCACAAGCTGTCACCGAAGCACCTACAGCGCTACGTCAACGAGTTCGCGGGTCGTCACAACTTCCGCGAGCTGGACACCATCGAGCAAATGGCGGCGGTCGTCGAAGGCATGGCGGCGAAGCGCCTCCGCTACCGTGACCTGATTCGCGACAACGGTCTGCCGTCCGGCGCGAGGTCCGCGTGACGACTGACGGCGACGGCCAGCGCGCCAGCGCGCCAGCGCGCCAGCGCGCCAGCGCGCCAGCGCGCCAGCGCGCCAGCGCGCCAGCGCGCCAGCGCGCCAGCGCGCCAGCGCCGGAATTGTCCACTGCAACTTCCGAGCCGAACTGGAAGAACCGAACGCTCTGGACCGGCCGCGACAATCTGGAGGTCATGCGCGGCATGAACTCCGCATCGGTGGACCTGATCTACCTCGATCCCCCGTTCAAACTCCAACCGGCACTACGCCGCGCCGATCGGTTCTCCTGCGGCGGGCGCGGAGTTCAAGGACACCTGGACGTTCGACGACGTGGACCGCGTGTGGCTCGGTCTGACCAGAGAACGAGAGCCGGCGCTGTACTCGGTCGTCAACGCTGCCGTGAACGCCCACAGCAAGGGCATGGCGGCGTACCTCGGCATGATGGCGCAACGTCTACAGGAGATGAAGCGCATCCTCAAGCCGACCGGCAGCCTGTATCTGCACTGCGATCCGACGGCCAGCCACTACCTGAAGATGATGCTCGACTCTCTGTTCGGCATGAAGCGCTGTCAGAACGAGGTCGTGTGGGCATATCGAACTGGCGGCGCGAGCCCCAAGAGGTTCGCGCGCAAGCACGACATCCTGCTGTGCTACGGCGATGAGAAGCGGAGGACCTTCAACCCTCAAAAGGAGAAGGCGTACACGAAGGCGAAGGGCCGGAAGCCCGGAAAGACCAACTACGGGGCCGGCGAAGCGGAGTTCTTCGAGGACGAAGGTGGCGTCTACAACTTCGTGACGATGCGTGACGTGTGGAACATCCCGTACATCAACTCTCAGGCTAAGGAGCGAACCGGCTACCCGACGCAGAAGCCCGAGAAGCTGCTTCGTCGCGTCATCCGTTCGTCGTCGAACGAGGGCGATGTCGTGTTCGACCCGTTCTGTGGGTGCGCCACGACGTGCGTAGCGGCCGAGCAGTTAGGCCGCCAGTGGGTCGGCATCGACATCTCCCACAAAGCCGCCGAACTGGTCGTAGACCGGCTGGATTGGGCGGTGTACGAGTACAGCGGCGTGCAGGTGACACGGCCGGATGTCATTCACCTGACCGAGTTGCCGCACCGTACCGATCTCGGCAGATTGCCGCGCTACACGGTTCACAAGGACACGCTGTATGGCACGTCTGGCGGCTACTGCGGCGGCTGCGGCGTTCACTTCGAGAAGCGAAACCTGGAGATCGACCACATCGTCGCTCAGTCGAAGGGTGGAACAGACCATCCCGAGAACCTGTGGCTTCTGTGTGGCGCCTGCAATCGAAGCAAAGGCACGAAGTCTCAAGCGGAGTTCGTCGCTCAGCGGATGGGCAAGAAGGGCTCGGGGATGCAATGGCTGGACCAGTGACGGAGCGGAACGGTCCAATGAGAAACGAACGTCAGGAGTGCTAGGTGAAGAAGCTGAAAGCGAAGCTCAAGAAGTTGCTCGCGAGAACGCATCCGATCTACGGCAACGCGACGCCCGAAGAGGTCGCGTTGAAGCTGCGGCGCGAGGACGTGAAGCCGGTACGAACCGCCAAGACCGCTCAGTGAGAGCGTGCGGTGCTGTCAACCAGACTTGATAATCCCCCAACTTAGGGCGCGGCGTCGTGTCGTCGAAGTAGCAGTCGACGGCCTCCTTGACGTTGCTCCGGATCTCCTCGACGGAGCCGCCTTGCGTATGGATGCCGTATCCGAGGGCACTGGCTGAGAAGCCGCCGTCCACTTCGTCTTCCGTGGCTTCGAAGATGATCTCGGTCATAGGTCGTCTCCCGTTCTGTTCGCCTGCTCGTTGCTGATGGTGGGCTCTCTGGCGAGCTTCCGTCGCCACTGGCCGATCTGAGCTTCGTCGGCGTCCAGCGCGAGGGCTGCGGCGCGGTCGATGATCTTGCGTGCCGTGCATTCGTCGGCTTGGTGCATAGGGAGCAGTTCCAGATCGCAGGCCTTGGCGTAGGCGGCTGCGAGGGCGTTCCAGGCGAAGCTGTCGGGCTTGGGGATTCGGATCTCGCGTAAGTGCTCAAGCGCCCACGCCGGATAGGTGAGCGTGCGGGAGCGCCGATTCAGGAGCATCAGGCGGACCGGGGTGGAGTTACACCAAGCGGCAAGTGCCTGGGCCGAGCGTTCGTTCTCGGTCGCGACGGGAACCCAGGTCCCGAAGGAAGGCGTGGGCGTCCACAGTGCCGTCAGCCGCCCGTTCGTGGTCCGGAAGCGCATGGGAAGAAGCAAGTGACTCCGTTGCGGCAGGTATCTGGCGGCCAAGGAGGCCTTGCCGGGTTTCGGTTCGTACCAAACATCGTGCTGGCCTCGAATCGTCCGGCAGACTTGACCGCTCACGGTGTGGAAGCCGGGCACCGCGCCCGTTGCGCTGGGGTCGCACTGGCGAAAGGCGTCGCGGATCCGTCGGGCTGCGGGTCCCACAGGATGGCGTTCGGACAGAGGTTCGAGGTCCGGTGAGTCCTCGATCTGCCTGACCGCCTCCGCTAACGATCCGTCGTACCACTGCACAGGCGTCCAGTCCCCGGCTTCAACTCGCTCTGCAGGCCAGAAGGTGCGACTGCCCCAAGTCGTGCTTCCTGCGGCTATGGCGTCAGCGGCGGCGAGAGCTTCTTTCGCCGTCGCCGGCATCTGCCGGAGCGACACGAACTCGGTTGGCGGCGTCTGCTCCCTGCCGTCCCGCCTACGGCAGATGAGAAGCGACTCGTGGATGCCGGTGTTTTCGGAGAAGTTGATCCGTTTCGGATCGTGCGACGTGACGACGCACTCGATGTGGAAGCGCTCGGCAAGGAACCGCCGCTCGGGTTCGCCGGAGGCACCGATGCAGGCGGTCGCCGGGAGTACCTTGGCGATGACGCCGTGCTTCTCAGGCAGCAACTGGTCGGCAAGCGGCGTGAAGAAGGTCCGGATGCTGTTCGTGTTGATTACGGCACCCGCTTCTTCGTCGCGCTTCAACAGCCCGTCGCGGATTCGCAGCTCGTGCCGTTGCATCTCCTTCTTCGCTTCGCCCGTGAACTTCTGGCCGCGCTTGTCGTTGGCGGTGAACGGCGGATTCATGATCACGAGGTCCACGTCTCTGAGGAAGTCCTTGCCCGTCTTGTCGGCCTCCCAACGCTCGCCGAGGGTGTCCGTTCCCTGGAGCTTGGACGCCATCGAGAAGAGCGTCCGGTTGGGTCCGTCGTCGCGCGAGCGCAGAATCTCGAGCGACCCGGCGCGCACGGTGCCGTCGTCCTGTGGACCGTGCTGCATCGTCTGCAGGTTCATCCGCGAGTAGTTCACGGACGGCGCGCCCAGAGTGAGATTACAGGCAGCTAGCTGGACGCCGTGGCGGTTGATGTCGAGCCCACACAGAACGTCCTGGACCAGGGTCCGGTGCAGGCTCTCGTCGTTCCCTTCGCCCAGCGAGCCGCTCTCGCGCATCCGCGTCTTGATGGTCCGCAGCACGGCCATGAGGAGGGTGCCGGTGCCGCAGGCCGGATCGATGATGCGCAGTCGCGCGACGGCGTCAGGGTCGGACCAGTCGACGAACGACTCGTCGAGCGCGAGGCGGGCCAGCATGAGGGCGGAGACGTTGTTCGTGTAGAAGGCGCCGTCGCTCTTCGCCGAGCCCAGGATCCGGTGGTAGAGCGGCCCGGCGTGGTCGTAGCCGAGGTCGTTCAGGCTGTCGGCGAGGTTGTCCGAGCATTCGGACAGGCCGCGCAAAGCGGCTCCGATCCCTGGGGTGTGGGGAAGTGCCTGGAGCGCCGCCAGCGCCGGCTCGAACACGGGTCTGTAGTCGAGTCTGAGGATCGTGCTCCAGGACTCCAGCAGCACGCCTGACGGATCGCCCGTGGCGCCGACGCGGCCGAGCCCCGGCAGCGTCTTTATCTCGGGCACGCCGCGTAGGCGGCGGTGCATCAGGCAGGCGTTGCACAGGAGGAGGGCGGCGATTGTCCGGACTGCCTTCCGTGCCTGTTCGTCGTCCGCCGGCAGGTCGAGGGCGTTGGCGAGGGGTTCTTCGACCCCTTCGTGCTCGAACATCTCCGCCGCCCGCTGCACGGCCCAAGCGATGTCGTCGGCGACCAGCTTGCCGGGCTGCCCCAGGCCCGACGCTGCGGCGACATGGGCGAAGATCCCCTCGTCGGCGGGCTTGAGTTCGAGGTCGGCGAACAGGTCGGGGTAGTCGTCCCGCGAGCCGCCAGGAGCGTTCCGTTCTCGCGGCTTCGTTTCGTGCACCTGCACGAAGCGGGCGATGTCCTCATGCAGCCGCTCGTCGTGTGCCTGAAGAGCCCGCAGCACCTTGCCCAGTGTGTGGTAGCCCTCGGGGCTGTTCCGGAGGGCATCGGCCACGTCCTGGCCGGGCGGCACGACGACCGGCACAACGATGTAACCGAAGGACTTGTCCTCGGCCCTGCGCATCACGCGGCCGACCGCTTGCACGACATCCACCTGGCTGTCCCGCGGATCGAGGAAGGCCACGGCGTTGAGGCTGGGAACGTCCACGCCCTCGGTGAACAACTTGACGTTGCAGAGAACGCGGAGCATTTTGTCCCTGCCCGCCGCGCCGAGCCTTCGGAGCGCATGGCCTCTGTCAAGCGCGCTGGCAGAAGCGTCAAGATGCTCCGCCTCCACCGGCCAGGCCCTCTCTTCACCGTGGAGCCGTCTCGTCGTCGCGCTCTTGACTTGGGGGTCCATCAGCGCTGCGGCGAACCACTTCGAACGCTTGATGCTGTTCGCGTAGGCCATTGTTCGAGCGAGGCGGCCCGGTCGCTCCACCCCCTTGCCTTCACTGAGTCCGTTGATCGCCAGAGACACGCCGAGCACACGCGTGATGTCGTCAAGCGTCGGCGGTTTCTTCGGATCGGTACCGGCAAGGTCCTCCAGCCGAGTGCGCAGGCCCGGCGTCACGCGGGACTGGTCTACGCCGAGAACGACGACACGGTAGTCCGAGAGCTTCTCGTCGTCCACGGCGGTCTTGAAGCGCAAGCGGTGAAACTGAGGGCCATACACGGCTTCGTCGCTCATGTCGACGACCTCGATCTCTCTCTTCGCCAGCCGACTCTTGGACTTCTCCGTGTAGATGCGCGGAGTTGCGGTCATGTACAGACGCTTCCGCGCCAACAGACGTTCTCCGTCGTGGACGAGTTGGAAGTCGACTTTCTCGCGCGGGCGGTTCAGCACGCCGGTGGTCCGGTGCGCTTCGTCGCCGATGGCCAGGGCGAAGGGCTTGACGCCGTACCTGTCCTGGGCTTCGGCGACCCGCAAGAGCGATTGGTAGGTGCAGAACACGACCTTTGTGTGCCTTGCGCTCTTCAGCTTGGACGCGATCTTCTCCGGGTTCGAGACGACCGGGCACTCGAGTTCCGAGATGCTGATGTCCTCCTGCTCGTTCCTGCCGCCCGCGTACGGATCGGAACAGACGACCAGGGAGCTCAGGGGCCGGGTCGTATGAGTAAGCCACTCGCGGCGCGCCTGGGAGACGAGCGCGATGGTCGGCGCGAGGAACAGGATCGGTTCGCCGTCCGGGACGAAGCGCTCCGCTATGCGCAGCGCAGTGAACGTCTTGCCGGTGCCGCAGGCCATGATGAGCCGCCCGCGATCGTGATGCTCCAGGCCCTCTAGCACGTCGTCGATCGCTTCCTGTTGCAGCCCCCAGGGCTCTCGGACCGGGCGCTTGACCTCCTTGGCGGTAATGCGCCGGTCCCGATAGCTGCGAAAGTCGATCCGGCGGACGTTCGTGTCCTTGATGAGATTCTCGGCCGTCCGACCCCAACGGGAGGTGGTGACGATCCATCGCAGGCCGAAGACCTCTTGGGTCTTGTCCAGCGAGCCGGCAAGAAAGCTCTGCACGTCCGCCTTCGTCACGCGGTGGGTGGCCGCGTAGCACTTGCACTGGATGGCGATCCACGTCCCGTCCCGGTGGAGCGCTACCAGGTCCACGCCGATGTCCTGGCCGGACAGGCCCGTCAATCGCTTGCGATCCGGCCACTGCGCCCAACGCCAGACGCCTTCGAGTTCGAACTCAGGCTCGTTCCGGGCAAGCTACGCGAACAGGTTCTCGAACCACTGGCCCTTCTCGGCTTCCGTGCGGCTAGTGTTGCGGATGCGCCAAAGCAGTTCGCCGGCTGTGAGATCGCTCCAGTCGAGATCCTGATCCGGCGGCGGCGCGCCCAGATCAATGGCCGTCTGCACCGGGAGATCTTGCGGTGTCGTCACTTGCTCGGGCGCTGGCGCTTGGGTCTACCGCGAGACGGCAACGAGCGGCTCGACTCGCGTATCGCGGGGCCGGCTCGTGGTGCCAGTCTACACGTTTGAGCTGGCCCCGGCCCCGGCACTTCGGGACCTGGGCGCGAGTCTGCCGCCAGTAGGTCCGCCAGCCCACGTGGCTCCGGAGCAGCGCACTTAGGTGGCCCAAGCAGTAGCAGCCACAGACCGACTCCTCGCTCGATTGGCTCCTCACTGGTACTGGCCGCGCGGCAACTGTCCCTGGTAGCCACCACCGGGAGGTGTAGGTTGTGCTACCGTGCCGCCTGAGACGTAGCGCTACCCTAGGACTCAACCCGAGGAGGCCCGGAAGTGATGCGGACCAAGAAGAAGCAGCAAGCGATCAAGTCTTCATCGTCGGCCAGTCTGAGCAACGAGATTCGCAGGCTGTCGGAGCACTACTCGACGGACTACGCCGATGTTCTAGACCGGCCAGCGCCAGGTCGGTCACTCGTCGTCAAGAGAGTCCATGTGGACGAAGTCCGCGAGCCAGTCACGCAACGCCACAACTGAGGCGGCCATTGCCCACACGGGCGTGTGAGAAACGTACCGTGCCAGCGTAACCACCCCGACAACCTGAGTCGGGTCGTCCTGCAAGAGGACGGGTGCTCCACTGAGGCCGGGTAGGGACAGCATCCCTAGCTCATAGGCATGGTACTCGTAGCCGTCGTTGCCTTCGAAGTAGTGGTGCTGGACGTGCCCCTTCATCAGGCGCGCTTGCGGTCCCGGTCGTCCATAGGGATCAGTAGGATAGCCGTAGGCCATAACGTCCACTCCCAAGACCGGGTGATCGCGTGGCACAACGAAGTGCTCAAGTTGGCCGGTCCCGGCGGGATAGTCCACGGCTATAGCTGCAACGTCGGCACTGGGATGAGCCAGCACTTCTCTGGCTATGCCGACAACGGCGGGCTGCAAGAGAGAAACGACCGCGACGTTCTCGGGTGCTGCCCCCCTGACCACATGATCGACGGTCAAAACGACGCCCGGGGCGATGTTGAAGCCCGTGCCCATCCACTTGTTGTCGACAAGAATGGCGTTGACCCTAGTGGGGAGAACTGAGGAGGCATCAGCCGACTCTACATCCTGAGGCACGCCCCAGCAACGACGGCTCCGATAGCTTGGAAACCGGCGGTGGGCCAACTACAAGGGCTGGACCGCCAAGCCCGGTTGTGTTGTAACAGAAGACTATCGACGGCGCGGAAACGCCGTTCAAAGTGCTCTAGGGGGACGGGAAGTGAGGGCCCTGTGGCGAAAGTGGTGGAAGCGTCCGCTGGTAGAACGGATCCTCGAGGGGGTGATGGTTGGAGTGGCGGTTACCCTCGTCTCTGGATCGCTGGTCTCAAAGACTGTCCGCGAGATCGTTGGGGACGTCGTCGGCTGGCTGTGGCAGCTACTCGTCTGCAGCTACTCAGTCCCGGGATGGGTGCTCGCTATCGGTCTCTTCGCCGTAGGCTTGGTCCTCTTCTGGGTCATCGGCGCAGTCCGCACGCAACCGACAGCGCAGCCGCCGTGGCAGTCTTTCACCGGCGATGAGATCTTCGGGGTACCTTGGCGCTGGTCGTGGGCTCAAGGCGGGAGGATTCGCGACCTGTGCGCCTATTGCCCAACGTGCGATGACGAACTCCGCGACGAGTCGACGTATCCCCACGACACCGTCTACATGATCTGCGAGCACTGTTCCCGCCAACGCGGCAGAACCAAGGTGGTTACCTCAATCGAAGTCGGTCACAATCACCTTGTGGACCTTGTCCGGAAGGAAATCCGCCGACGCCTGCGGACGGGCGAGCGGAGCCCCGCTCCCAACTGACGACGCACCAAGAAACCGGTACATGGAGTCTCGTACGGGACGCGCACGAGCCCAGCCATTTCACTCCTTGGACAGGTTGCTGACATGCCGCAACACGCTAGGCAGATAGACCGCTCGGCTTCGGCTTGCTCCTTGTCCAGGACCTCGCGGCGCCGCTTCTTCCGAAGCGGCCTGCGCGGCAGCTCCGCGCCTTCGACGTACTCCTCGTCGTCGAGACCGAGCATCACTCTGCAGGCGTGCACCGCGTTTGCGGTGACGCTACGGGGTCGCTTCTGCCCGTCTGGGCCGGTCGGCATGGCTTCAGGCGACGGTAAACGGACAGGCGCTGTCGAGCTGCGCCCGACTGGCGTTCGGAACGCACCACAGCTAGAGTAAGCCGAGGAGCGACACCCTTGCGATGTCCTTTGTGGCGTACGGAAGGAGGTGATGCCGTTCATGATCACTTTCACGGGTTTCGGACGGGAGTAACTTGACCGCTCAAAGCGGTACGGATCTCGTCCGTTACCCGGCTAGTAACCGCTAGAGCTGACGCACCACCCGATTGTCAAGCGTGCCGCCGACTGGTGGATCACCTGGATCGGGGAAGTTCCGGGCGTCAACTGCCAGGAACGGAGCCGCAAGGAGCCAATGGAGACCTTGACCATCACGCTGAGCGAGGCCCTGGGATGGGTCTGACCGTCTCCGACGCGTTGCGCCTCCTCTTGACGAAGGTTGCCGGTGAGAAGGCTCTGCCGTCCGCGCCGCTGGTACCTAACTCCGTCACCATCGAGGCGATGAAGGAAGCTCGTCGGGGCGGACTTCCCCGGTTCGCCAGCGTCGATAACCTCCTCGACGATCTGCATGGCGACGATCTGCATGGGCAAGACTGACTCGGCCTGTGAACCCCACCGTGAAGTACACGATCGTCATCGAGAAAGCGCCGAAAAGCTACGCTGCCTATGCGCCCGATCTTCCCGGCTGCGTAGCAGCGGCAGACACGCGCGACGAAGTCGTCGAGCTGATGGGGGAAGCCATCGAGTTTCACGTCGAGGGTCTGCGACGCGACGGCGATCCGGTGCCGCCGCCTGAAACCACGGCGGCCCAGGTCGACGTGACGGCCTAGGATTGTCCGCCCGGGAACCCGACACCGACGCCACCCAGGCTGCGGTCCGCATCGCCACATGGGGCGCGTGACTTTCCGCGGTCGTCGGCCTCGTGCGGTCCCCAAACAGCAAGGGCTGGCCTCGAAGAGCAGCCCTTGAGCCGACAGCACGCTGCCGGCGGGTGTCTTTGTCGGAATCTATCGCTAGTCCCCGCCGCCGCCGGTACTCCCAACCTCCGCCGCAGCCGCGTCCGCCTCGAGAACCCTGGCGCCACGCAGCGTGTTGCCCATCGCGTAGTTGCCCTCGTGGCAGGCGTACTCGTAGACGAGTTCCGGGCGGTTCCTCCAGATGTACTCGCCGGACCAGGGGGTCTCCCAGGTGGCCGGATCGTCCATCGTGAACTGGTAGAGGATGTCGCCGTTCGGCTGGAGGGTCAGCCGCTCGGTGACGTGGAGTTCCTGAGTCGATCCGCGGAGGAAGGTCCTGGGGTGGAAGTTGACCGAGTCGATGACGAGGGTGTCGCCTTCCCACCAGCCGACGGAGTCTCCCAGCCACTTGCGTTCTTCGGGGCTGGGGTGCTCGTCGTTCAGGCGGACGATGCGGGCGTCGTGGTTCATCTCGATCAGGATCATGATGTGGTCTTCGGTCTGAACCACCCGCTTGTAGTTGTTGTAGGCGCTCGGGAGGGTCGGCGTGGCGCCGGTGAAGCCGACGATGCAGCGTTCGGTGATCGGCAGCGACTCGGGGCCGTCGTAGGGGCCGGGGCCGTCGATGTCGAGCCACCAGGCGGAGCCGTCGTTCGGCCGGCGCAGCTTGTCGCGCGCGGCCCTTCTCTCCTTGGCGGCGGGGGTCGTCTCCGGCATGCGGCCGTTCGGCGGGTCGACGATGATCGACGTGCGGAACTTGCCGTCCACCGAGAAGGCCTCGGTGCCGAAGTCGAGCCAGAAGAAGTTGTAGCCGCCGACGTTGCCGGCGCCGCCGCCTGACCCGTCGCCGCCTACCGGCGGGGGCTCACGGTCCGGGTCGCTGACCTGGTGGCGGTCGGTCCGGCTCTTGGCCGCGTCGACCCTGATCTTCTCGGCCTCTTCCCGCGTGAGGTAGAGGTTCTCGCCGTACTCCTCGGGCCGCTGGAGCGGCGTCAGCGTGGCCGCGTCGTAGTTGCCGTGCAGGTCGGGCCGGCCGTCGGGCATGCGCTTGATGTCGTCCTGGGCGCCGGCCATGGGCGCGGTGCCCAGTAGCAGGACGATGGCGGTCAGGGCCGCGGGGACTCCGTTTCTCATTCTCCGTCCTCCAGGGTTTCGATCAGTCCTCGCTGCCGGCGCCGGCGCCGGTGCTGGCGGCCTTCGCGGCCAACGCGTCGGCCTCGAGCACCCGCGCGCCGCGCAGCGTGCCGCCCATCGAGTAGTTCCCTTCATGGCAGGCGTACTCGTAGACGTCCACGGGGCTGCGCTTCCAGATGTACTCGCCGGACCAGGGGACGTCCCAGGTTGCCGGATCGTCGATCGTGAACCGGTAGAGGATGTTCCCGTCCGGCTGCAGCGTGAGGCGCTCCGTGACGTGGCTTTCCTGGGTGGCGCCGCGCAGGACGGCCTTCGGGTGGAAGTTCCGCGAGTCGATGACCAGGGTGTCGCCTTCCCACCAGCCGATCGAGTGGCCGAGCCACTTCCGCTCTTCGGGGCTCGGGTGCTCCGCGTTCAGGCGCACGATGCGGGCGTCGTGGACCATCTCGATCAGGATCATGATGTGGTCCTCGGTCTGGACCACGCGCTTGAAGTTGTTGTAGAGGCTGGGGAAGGTCGGCGTCGCGCCGGTGAAGCCGACGATGCAGCGCTCGGTCACCGGCAGCGTCTCCGGACCGTCGTACGGGCCGTGGCCCTCGATGTCGAGCCACCAGGCGGAGCCGTCGTTCGGCCGGCGCAGCCGGCGGCGTTCGGCGGACCTCGCCTTGCCGGCCTCGGTCATCTCGGGCATGCGGCCGTTGGGCGGATCGAAGATGATCGACGTGCGGAACTTGCCGTCTACGGAGAACGCCTCGGTCCCGGTCTCGACCCAGAACCGGTTGTAGCCGCCGACGTTGCCGGCGCCGCCCGACGTCCCGTCGCCGCCGACTGGCGGCGGCTTGCGGTTCGGGTCGGAGACCTGGTGGCGATCGGCGGCGTACTTGGCCGCGTCCGCCTCGATCTTCGCGGCGTCCTCGGGGCTCAGGAAGAGGTTGTCGCCGTACTTCTCGTCCCGCTGGAGCGGCGTCAGGGTGCCGGCGTCGAAGGTGCCGGTCAGGTCGGGCTTGCCGTTGGCGGCGCGCTTGACGTCGCTCTGGGCGGTCAGCGCGGGGGCCGCGATCAGAAGCGCGAGGATGGCGATCAGCGCCGCGGGGACTCGGACGTTCATTGTGTGTCCTCCGGTGTCGATTGGATGGGTGGAGTGTAACGGAGTCGACGGTCGCCGCTTCGCGGCGCAGGTTCCTGGCCGCCTTCGGCGGCAGCGGGTCAGAAGACCCGCGCACCCAGCAGACGGGGCGCCGGCGCGCCCAGTGCGGACCTTGTCAGGGGGTTTCGATTCTCCGCCGCGGGAGCGGCCGCTCCGGGACGTCCTCGAGCAGACCGCCGTGGCCTAGCGAGGTGATGTCGCGCCGCGTCAGCCGGTCACCGGCGAGCAGGCGGGGCAGCACCAGGTCGACGATGTTCCGTTTCGGGCTGCGGGCGCAGCCGGGGGCGCCGAGGACCGGGGTGCCTTCGAGTTCGGCCAGCAGCAGCAGGTTGCCGGGGTCGACGGGCGCTCCGTAGCAGATGACGGCGCCGCCGGCGGTCTCGATGGCGCTCGGCGCCAGGTCGTGGCGATCCTGGATCGCCGTTTCGCCAGCGAGGATCAGGAGATCGACGTCGGGGGCGAGTGCGGCCGCGGCCGCCGCGAGTTCCTCGGTCTCCTGCTCCCGGTCGATCGGTACGAAGCGCACCTGCGCGAGCTCGGCGCCCAGAGAGTCGAGCCGCTGCCGGAAGGCCTTCTCGAAGCCGGCGACCAGCCGTTCGCGTCCGGCCGACTGGCCGGCGGCGACGGTCCCGGAGACGATCAGCCCGGCGGTGCTCCGGGGCAGCGGGTCGAGCCGGATCAGGGGGCTCGCGGCCACGCTCTCGGCGGCGGCGACGGTGTCCTCGGGCAGAGCGTAGGGAAGGATCTTCGTCGTCCCGACCATCTTGCCCTCTCGCGCCACGCTGTGGTTGGGCAGCGTGGCCAGGGTGACGCCGTCGCAGTCGTTGATGCGGTCGAGGGCCGCGGCGTCGACGCGCAGCACGCCCAGCGTCTGCGCGTGCAGGTTGACCCGCCCGGTCGTCGGCCCGCGCAGGTCGAGACCGGGTCCGGCGACGGCTTCGCTGACCCGGCGGGCGGCCTCGTTCTCGTCGACGTCGCCGGCTTCCAGCCGTGCCGCGAAGACCCGGTCGCGGCCGAGACCGGCCAGCAGCTCCAGCTCCGCGTCGCCCAGCGCGCGGCCCTTGCGCAGCACGCGACGGCCCTCGTTGTCGTAGACGTTATGGCCGAGGATGGCGCCCTGAGCCTCGCTGAGCGGCGTCGCTTCGAACTTCATTGCTGGGCGTGAAACTACACCGCCAACAGCGGGTGCGCCGGCGCCCCCGCCGCGGCGATAAACTCCAGCGCCCATGGCCTCCGACAACTACGACCGCATCGACCGCTGGCGCGACGAGCTGACCGAGTGGCGGCGCGACTTCCACCGCCACCCGGAACTCGCCTTCGAGGAAGAGCGGACGTCTCAGATCGTGACGGAACGGCTGCGGTCGTTCGGCATCGAGGAGGTCCATCACGGCATCGCGAAGACCGGAGTCGTCGCGACGATCCGTGCCGGGAGTTCGGATCGCTCGGTGGCGCTGCGAGCCGACATGGACGCGCTGCCGATCCATGAACAGAACCAGTTCGGCCACTGCTCGACCGCGCCCGGAAAGATGCATGCCTGCGGGCATGACGGTCACACCGCCATGCTGCTTGGTGCGGCCCGTTACCTCGCGGAGACCCGGAACTTCGACGGCACGGTCCAGTGCATCTTCCAGCCCGCGGAGGAGAAGGACGGCGGCGCCGGGGTCATGGTGCGGGAAGGGCTGTTCGAGCGCTTTCCGGCCGACAAGGTCTTCGGCCTGCACAACTTCCCGGGCGTGCCGACCGGCGCCTTCGCGACGAACAGCGGTCCCTTCATGGCCGCGATCGACCAGTTCGAGATCGAGATCCGGGGCCGCGGAACGCACGGCGCCTGGCCGCACAGCGGCATCGACCCGATTGTCGCCGCGTCCCAGGTCGTGATGGGGCTCCAGACTCTCGTGTCCCGCAACGTCGATCCCCGACGCCGGGCCGTGGTGTCGGTGACGATGAGCCATGCCGGTGAAGCCTTCAACGTGATCCCCGAGACCGCGTACCTGGCAGGAGGCGTACGCTCCTTCCTGCGCGAAGTGCAGGACACGCTGGAACTGGGGCTGGAGCGGGTCGTCCACGGCGTCTGCGCCGCTCACGGCGCCTCGGCCAAGGTCGACTACGAGCGCTACTACCCGGCGACGGTCAACGCGCCGCGGGAGACGGAGGAGATGACGGCCGCGGCGCGCAGCATGGGCTGGCGGGTCGACACGGAGATGGAGCCGCTGATGGGCTCCGACGACTTCGCGTTCCTGGCGGAGGAGCGGCCTGGATCCTTCATGATGATCGGCAACGGCGACAGCGAGATGCTGCACACGCCGCGCTACGACTTCAACGACGAGCTGCTGACGATCGGCGCCAAGTACTGGGCGCGGCTGGCCGAGAGTCAACTTTCCTGACGGCGCGCGGAAACAAAGCCGGCGGCCGGGGCGTATTCCCTGTTGAAGGCGGGCGGCGGCCGGCACCCAGTTCGGCCCCCCGGGTTCAGTTCGGCTCCCGTTCAACGGGTACTCCCTCCAAGAGTGACGAGCATTCCCTCGAAGTACGCCGACCGCCGCCTGCCGTGCCCCACAACGGCCCCAATGACGACTAGCGGATTCCAACCGATGAACATGAGTTCGATTCACCCGACGAAGGCCCGCCTGGCGGCGTCTGCGTCTTTCCTTCTTCTTGCCTGCGTGCTGCCGCTCCTGGCGGGTTGCGCCGTGGGCAGCGGCATGGCGGGCGAACCGCCCGCCGCCGGCGATGCGGCGGTGGCCGACGACGATGCGATTCCCGTCGCGGCGCTGCCCCTCTTCCGCGGCCGGATCGAGTCCGTGCTGCGATTCTCGACCAACCTAGAAGCCGAGAACGTCGTCGACGTGCTGGCCGAGGCCGAGCGCCATGTGACGAGCCTCCTCGTCGAGGAGGGCGATACGGTGCGCGCCGGCCAGACCATGCTGCTGCTCGAGGACGAGGCGCAGCGCACGGCGCTCAGGCGGGTCGAGAGCCAGCTTGAGCGCTCCCGCCTGGAGTACGAGCGCCAGAGGCGTCTCTTCGAGCAGGACCTGATCAGCGAGCAGGCCTACAACCAGGCGCGCTACGACAGGGAGCAGCTCGAGCTCGCGCTCGAGGATGCCGAGCGGGAACTGGGCTACGCGACGGTTCAGGCGCCGATCTCCGGCGTCGTCACCGAGCGGCTCGTCAACGTGGGCGACCACGTCGAGACACACGCCAGGCTGTTCCAGGTCGTCGATTTCGACTCGATCGTCGCCCGGGTGTTCGTGCCCGAGCGGCAGTTGGCGGGCCTGTTCGTCGGCCAGCCGGCTCGCGTGCTGGCCCAGTCGCTCACGGGTTCGCGGGAGGCCGCGATCGAGCGCATCTCGCCCGTGGTCGATCCCCAGAGCGGCACGGTCAAGGTCACGCTCGGCATCCCGGGCAACCAGGGCCTGCTGCCCGGCATGTACGTCGAGGTCGACCTGGTGGCCGCCGCCCTGGAGGACACCTTGCTGGCGCCGAAGCGGGCGCTGGTCTACGACCAGGAGCAGGTCTTCGTGTTCCGGGTCGCGCAGGACGACGACGGTCCCCGCGCCGAGCGGCTGCTGGTCCGGGTGCTCATCGAGAGCGAGGACGTCGTCCACCTGGAAGGCGACCTGACGGACGGCGAGCGTCTGATCGTGGCCGGGCAGGCGGGACTGAAGGACGGCGCCCGCATCCGGTTGCTCGACCCGACGGAAGCCCTCGGCTCGGTGGCGGAACTGGGCGCGGCCTCGGCCCCGACCTACCAGCCCGCGAGCTGACCGCTAACACGCAGAGAGACGGGAGCGCCGCATGAAGGCTGCGAAGTCGTTCCTTAGCCATCGCCCGGTCGCGGTGTCGATGGTCTTCCTGGCGGCGGTCGTGTTCGGCCTGCTGTCCTACCAGGGCCTGCCGGTGACCCTGATGATGTGAACCTGGACCAGATCCGGGCCACGGTCGTTGCCAGCGTGGAGGGGCGCGAGGTCCGTGTCGGCGATCTGGCCGAAGTCCGTAGATCTCACCGGGACCGCGAGATCCTGACCCGCACCGACGGCGCCGAGAGCGTCCAGCTCGACGTCTACAAGGAGGCGGACGCGAACATGGTCGCGCTGGCCGACCGCGTGCGGGCGCGGGTCGGCGAGCTGGACCTCGAACTGGAACGGGCCCGGGCGCGCGGCGAGACGGTCGAGCGGCCCCGGAACCTGCTGCAGCGGCTGACGGGCGGTGGCGGCGGCAACAGCGGCCGGCGCGGTCCCTCGCTTGGCGGAGCGACCCTCTCGGCCGATCTCTACCGTTCGGAGGGGGCGGTGCTGACGGTCGTCTCCGATCGCTCCGAGTTCATCGAGGGCAGCATCGCCGAGGTCCGCAACACGGCGATCCTGGGCGGCATCCTGGCCGTCATCGTCCTCTACCTGTTCCTGCGCAACCTGGTCACGACGCTGTTCGTCGCGGTGTCCATCCCGATCTCGCTGCTCATTACGTTCGCGCCGCTCTCGGCCGCCTCCGTGTCGCTCAACATCATGTCCCTGGGCGGCCTGGCTCTCGGCATCGGCATGCTCGTCGACTCCTCGATCGTCGTGCTGGAGTCCATCTTCCGGTGCCGGGAGGAGGGCGACGACCTGGTCGCCTCGGCGATCCGCGGCGCGAAGGAAGTCCGTTCGGCGGTGATCGCCTCGATCCTGACCTCGATCGCCGTCTTCCTGCCGATGGTGTTCGTCGAGGGAATCGCCGGCCAGGCGTTCGGCGACCTGGGTCTTGCCGTCGTCATCTCGCTGCTGGCGTCGATGGCCGTTGCCCTGGCCTTCATCCCGATGCTCGCCAGCCGCCGCGGCTGGACGTTGCCGGAGCGTGGCGGCGTCTCCGACCGGCTCCGACGCTACGCGGCGTTGGAGGCGTTCCGCCGGGATGCGGCGGCGCTGCTCGACTGGGCGCGATCGCGGAATCCCCTGGTCGGCTGGCCGGGCGCGGCGCTCGCGCTCGCGTTCGTCAGCGTCCGGCTGGTCGTGGGCAGCGTGCTGGAGTTGCTCGCCAAGGCGATTCTGCTCCTGCTGGCCGGCCTGGCGTTCCTGGTCGTGCGCCTGGTCGGGCCGGTGCTGGTCAAGGCGTTCACCTGGCTGAGCCGGGGGCCGCTGATCGTGGTGCGGCGCCTGCTCGACTGGCTCAGCGGTGTTTATCCCGCGCTTCTCGATCGCTCGCTGCGGTTCCCGGTCGCGGTCGTGGCGGTGGTGGCCGTCACCCTCTGGAGCTCCTGGTGGCTCCTGGGACGCCTCGACAGCGAGCTGCTGCCCGAGGTGCGCCAGGGCGAGTTCACGATCGAGGTCTCGCTGCCGGTGGGCACGCCCCTGGTCGAAACCGAGCGCACCTTGGCCGCGGTCGAGAGCGCGATCCTCGAGGAGGAGCGCCACATCGAGCGCTTGCTCGTGACCTACGGCTACGACGTGACGAACACCCAGCGTTCCGACGAGGGCGAGCACAGCGCGCGGTTCAAGGTGCTGCTCGGACCGGTTCAGGCGGGGGTCGAGGACGAGATCGTGGAGCGGCTGCGACGGCGCTTCGAGTCGGTTCCGGATGCTTCCTCGCGCGTCTCGCGGCCGGTCCTCTTCAGCTTCAAGACGCCGATCGAGGTCGAGGTCCACGGCGAGGATCTCGACCGCCTCCAGGAGTACGGCGACCGCGTGCGCGACCTGATGGCGGCGATGCCCGAACTCGCCGACGTCGAGACGACGTTGAAGCGCGGCGCGCCTGAAGTGCAGATCGTCTACGACCGGGCGATCCTCAACCGCTACGACCTCCAGACCTCGGTCGTCGCCCAGATGGTGCGGAACCAGATCGAAGGCTTCGAGGCGACGCTGTACAACCTGAGGGACCGGCGGATTCCGATCGTGGTCCGCCTCGCCGAGGAGGACCGCCGCTCGACGGACCAGTTGAACGGCCTGGTCGTGAACCCGGGCGGCGAGCGGCCGATTCCGCTCCACGCGGTCGCCGACGTCGCCGTGGGCGAAGGGCCGTCGGAGGTGCGACGGATCGACGGCAAGCGGGTGGCCGTGATCGAGGCGAACCTGGGCGCCGCTTCGCTGGGGCGCGCCGTGGAGCGGATCGAGGAGGTGCTGGCCGACGGAATCGAGTGGCCGGCGGACATGAGCTTCCTGGTCGGCGGCCAGAGCCAGGAGTGGCAGCGCTCGAGCGCCAGTCTCTGGCTGGCCCTGGGCCTGTCCGTGTTCCTCGTCTACGTGATCATGGCGGCCCAGTTCGAGTCCCTGCTGCACCCGCTGGTCATCATGTTCTCGATTCCTCTCGCGTTCTTCGGGACCCTGGTCACCCTCTACCTGCTGGACGTCAACCTCTCGATCGTCGTCTTCCTCGGCATGATCATGCTGGCCGGGATCGTCGTGAACAACGCGATCGTCCTCGTCGACTACATCAACCGGCTGCGCGCGCGCGGCCTGCCCCGCCGGCGGGCGATCGTCGGCGCCGGCCTGGTGCGGCTGCGGCCGATCCTGATGACCACGGCGACGACCACGCTCGGCCTGCTGCCGATGGCGCTGGGCCTCGGCCAGGGCGCCGAGATCCGCACGCCGATGGCGCTGGCCGTGATCGGCGGCCTGGTCGCCTCGACGGTGCTGACCCTGATCGTCGTGCCGACGATCTACGAGATCTTCGAGCGGTTGCGGGAGGCGCTGTCGTTCTCGCGTGCACGGGTCGTCCGCCCGGCGACCGCCACTGCCGGCGCCGAGGCCGCCGGGCCGGCCGGAGCGGTGGCGCCGCAGGGTAGCCGTCCATGATCCCCGGCGGGCTCGGCAGGTCCCTGCCCCGGCTTTCCCTGGAGCGCCGCATCGGCGTCCTCGTGGTCGTCGGCGCGGTCCTGGTCATGGGGCTGGTCGCGGCTCTGTCGCTGCCGATCGAGCTGATCCCGTCCGGCTACAGCTCGCCCTTCCTGCGGGTGACCGTCCCGTGGCGCGACGCGCCGCCGCAGGAAGTGCTGGACAAGGTCACGATCCCGCTGGAAGAGGAGCTGGCGACGATCCGCGGCCTTGAGAACCAGTTCTCGTTCTGCGCCGTCGGCTTCAGCCAGGTCTTCCTGAGCTTCGCGCACGGGACGGACATGGACGTCGCCTACCGCGAGGTCCGGGATCGGATCGAACGCGCCCGGGCACGCCTGCCCGAGGACGTCCAGCAGGTCTTCATCCGCAAGGACGACGACACGCAGATGCCGGTGGCGATGGTCGGCGTCCTGGTCGACGAGGGGACGGCCGACACGTACAACCTGATCCAGAACGAGGTCATCCTCAAGCTGGAGCGGCTGCCCGGCGTGGCCTCGGTCGACGCCCAGGGCCTGATGGAGCGGGAAGTGCTGATCGAGCTCGACCGGCAGCGCGTCGAGGCGGCGGGCCTCAACATCTTCGAGATCGCCCAGGATCTGCAGTCCGACTACTTCACCCTGGCGTCGGGCAACGTCCGCGCCGGCGACCGCAAGCTGCTCCTGCGGTCGGTGGCGAGGTACCCCGCGCCCCAGAACGTGCGCGACATGCAGATCACCGAGACGGTGCGGCTGGGCGACATCGCCTCCGTGCGCTACGACGTGCCTGACGACGAGTTCAGGGTGCGGGTAAACGGCCTCCCCGCATACGCGATCCAGGTGCAGAAGGAAGGCGAGGCGAACGCGCTGGAGGTGGCCCGCGAGGTCGAAGCCGTGGTGGAGGAACTGGCGGCGAATCCGCGCCTTTCGGCGATCGAGGCGGACGTGATCATGAGTTCGGGCGAGATCATCCGCGAGTCGATGGGAGTGCTCCTGTCGAGCGGCCGGATCGGGGCGATCTTCGCGGTGATCGTGCTCTTCTTCTTCCTCCGCCGGCTGCGGATGAGCCTGATCATCGCGTTCTCGATCCCGCTCTCCATGGTCGTGGCGGTGGTCGCGATGTACTTCTTCGGCGAGACGTTCAACGTGATCTCGCTGCTCGGGCTCATGATCTCGGTCGGGCTCCTGGTCGACAACTCGGTCGTGGTGGCCGAGAACATCCACCGCCTGCACCAGAGCGGCGTGGCGCGCCGCCAGGCGGCGCTGCAGGGGGCCGGAGAGATCGCGCTGGCGATCACCACCGCCACCCTGACCACCGTGATCGTCTTCCTGCCGGTTTCGCTGGTGGACGGCCAGGGCCAGTTCATGCTGCTTCGGCTCGTGATCCCGATCACGGTCTCCCTGCTCGCTTCCCTGGTGGTGGCGCTGGTCGTCGTTCCGTTGGCGGTCTACGTCACGTTGCCGTCGCGGTCGCCCGGAGAGGCGGGACCGTTGCGCCATGCCCGGAACGCTTCGAACGTCGTCCTGCGAGGGGCCTACGAGGCGACCTTCGGCTTCCTGAATCGCCTCTATCGGGCGATGCTGGCCTACGGGCTGCGCCGGCGGCTCGACGTCGTCCTCCTCCTCGTGGCGGCGATGGCGCTGACCCAGGTCGCCGCCAGCGGCCGGCTCGAGGTCGTTGCCATGTCGGAGGACGACCAGGCGTTCTTCAACGTCGAGGTCCGGTTGCCGCGGAACATGTCGTTCGACGAGACGATCGAGTACTTCGCGCGGGCCGAGGAAAAGATCGATGGCCTGCGCGACGAACTCGGCCTCGAGTACCTTGTCTTCTTTCACGAGCGCACCTGGGGCCAGATCCAGGGGATCATGGCGACCGGCACCGACCTCAAG
This sequence comes from Candidatus Multivorans sp., assembly GCA_965220845.1. Lineage (GTDB taxonomy): Bacteria > Acidobacteriota > Thermoanaerobaculia > Multivoradales > Multivoraceae > Multivorans. The sequence continues at coordinate 211,840 of CBDCRA010000004.1, read as the reverse complement.
ATGCGCGAGGTCACGGAGCGGGTGATCGACCTGATGCCCGAGATACCGGGCGTGCGCTTCCATACGGGCTTTGCTTCGGAGCAGGAAACGACCGACAAGGCGCTCGAGACGCTGACGTTGTTCGGCGAGGACGCCGAGGTCCTGGAAGAGGTGGCGACCGGCGTCGAGGACCGGCTGGCGCGCGTCCCGGGCGTGCTGGCCGTCAAGAAGTCGGCCGACGAGGCCCCGAACGAACTCGCGCTGGTCCTGGACAGGGATCTGGCCATGCGCCAGCAGGTCAACCCGCAAACACTGGCCGTGATGGTCGGCTATGCGTTGCGCGGCCAGGCGCTGCCGCGGATCTACTACGGCGGCCGCGACATCCCCGTACGCATCCGTTTCGAGGAGGAGGACCGCCAGAGCCTCGCCGAACTCCGTGACTTCTCGGTGCCCGCCGAAAGCGGCGAGGCGCTCGCCATCGGCACCCTCGTCGACGTGCGCCAGCAGCCGTCCGCGACCCGGATCTCGCGCCGCGACAAGCAGACCGCGCGGCGGATCACGGTCGAGCTCGAAGAGGGCCGGGAGAACGAGGCGCGGCGTGCGGTGCGCGCCGTCGCCGCGCAGACCGACCTGCCCGAGGGCGTGGCCTGGGCGCGGCTGGTGCGCAACGTGGCCGCCGAGGAAACCCGGAACCTGATGATCGCGGCGCTCATGTCGATCGCCTTCGTCTACCTGCTGATGGGCTTCCTGTTCGAGAGTTTCGTGCTGCCGGTGGCGATCCTGGTCACCATTCCGCTCGCCAGCATGGGAGTCACCTGGATCCACCTGCTCGCCGGCCGCGACCTCGACTTCCTGGGCCTCGTGGGACTCATCATCCTGATCGGGGTCGTCGTCAACAACGGGATCGTGCTGCTCGACTCGGTCAACCGCCTGCGGGCCGGGGGCATGGAACGGGCAGAGGCACTCCTGGAAGCCGCCAACCGGCGTTTCCGGCCGATCATGATGACCGCGCTGACCACGATCGGCGGCATGGTGCCGCTGCTCTTCGGCCAGCCGACCCAGATGGGCCTGAGCTACAAGAGCTTCGCGTTGACGCTGATCGGCGGCATGGCCGCCGCGACCCTGCTGACCCTGCTCGCGGTGCCCGTGTTCTACACGCTGATCGAGGACGGCCGGGCGTGGCTGGGGCGGACGCTGGCCGGTGCACTCGCGCCGAGGCGGAAGGCCCCGGTCGGTTCCCCCGGTGCTTAGCCGGCGACCGCTGGGTGCGCGGGTCTTCTGACCCGCTACCGCCGCAGGCGGCCTGGTAGAGCGCCGGCCGTCAGGCCGGCTCCGCTTTGGCTGCAACGCTGTTGTAGTCCCGGTCCACACAGCGACAGGTAGCTCTCTCCGGTCAGGGCAAGCCGGGGTTCGGATGGTCCCGAAAGGCCTCCGAAGCTCTTCGTTCATTCCGATTCCTCCGGCCTGGCCGCCCCGGGGAGTCAGATGGACCCCCACCCTTAGTGGCTGGCTAGCCAGTAAGGAAAGGAGGATCGGCTCATGAAACGTACCCTGGCTCTCGTCGGAACCCTCGTGCTCTTCGGCCTGGCGCCGCCCGTTGCCGCGGACAGTCCCGAAACCGGGATCGTCCTCGGCAGGACGGTGGACACGAACGGAGACCCCATGCCAGGTGTCACGGTGACGATCGCCGGCGACCGCGGCGAGAAGGTCGCGATCACCGGCGCCGAGGGCGGTTACCGTTTCGCGCTGCTGACGCCGGGGAGCTACACCGTCCGAGGGACGCTCGACAACTACGGCTCGGCCGAGACGAGTGTCAACGTGGCTCCGGGCGGCCGTTCAGAGATCGTGTTGACCATGGCCCTCCAGGCGGCGGGCGAGATCACGGTCACGGCCGAGACGCCGCTGATCAACAAGTTCGAGGTCACCTCCGCCGGCTCCATCTCGTCGAATGTCGCGTCGAACGTCGTCGGCGTCAACTCGAACTACTTTTCCAACCTCCAGTTGATGCCGGGTGTCGTCTCGGATGGCGACCTGGCCGACGAGTACCCGGGAGTCAACGGTTCCCGGTGGCAGGAGGGCGCCGTTTTCGTGGACGGCGTGGACACGACCTACACCCGCCGCGGCGGGTCGCGGATGTTCCTGCCTCAGGTCGGGGTCAATGAAACCTCGTTGCAGTCGACCACGGGCAGCGCCGAATACGGTCGGGCCACCGGCGGAGTCGTCAACGTGATCACGAAATCGGGCACGAACATCATTCATGGTGAAGGCATGGTTTTCCGGCAGCAGGGGAGCTGGGTATCCGAGTACGAGAGTCACGCCGAACTGGCGGAGCGCCAGGGCTGCAGGTACCGCGCCGTGGTCAATCCACAGAACGTCCCGTTCGCTCCTTCCTGCCAGCCGGACTTCTTCAAGCGCGACGAGATGGAGAAAGACAACGCCGCCACCAACGTCCAGGCCTTCTTCGGCGGCCCGCTGGTGCGGAACAAGCTGTGGTTCGCGGCGTCGATCGCGGAAACGAACAGCTTCCAGACGCAGGAGCTGTTCAGCGGCGACATCGTGGACAACAGCGTCTACGTCCGGGGCCGTCTGTTGAAGCTCGACTACCAGCCCAACGCGTCGAACAGTCTCCAGTTGAACTACAACGCCTCTCCGCTCGACGTCACCTTCCTCCTTGGCGACTTTCCCGCGGACCGCTACAGCGCTACGCCGCACGAGTTCGGCGGGGAACTGATCACCGGAAGCTGGAACTGGAGCGCGAGCCAGGACGTCTTCATGGAGTTCAAGCTCTCCTCCCATGACTCGAGCGAGCACAAGCGTCTCAACGCCGGCACGGGCTTCGACTTCGAATCGGCTCTGGCGGAGAAACAGCAGGACCCGAGGTATCCGGCGAACAACCTGGGCCCCCACAGTCCGGGCAACAACGTCCACGGCTACATCGGCTACCGGGGAGGCGAGTGGCATTTGTTCAATGGCTGGCTCCTGGACAACGGTTTCGGCCTGAACGATTACCCGCGGGATCAGGCCAACGTCAGGATGACGTGGTTCGCGAACGAGAGCCACGAGGCGCTGTTCGGCCTCGACTGGCAGGAGGTCGGTTGGGAGCAGGACCTGCAGCGGAACAACGTCTACTTCGGACGGGAGTTCAACCCCGCCACCCCCACCGGGTTCGATGACTGCGGACTGATCGACTGGCCGACGACGACCTACTACTGTCACTACGAGGACTACAACCCGCCTGATCTCGAAGGAGCGGAACGCCTGCGCGGCACGCGTTCCTCGAACTTCGCCGCGTTCGCGCGGGACCGGTTCACGGCCGGGGATCACTGGAGCTTCAACCTCGGTTTGCGGTGGGAGAATCAGCTCCACAAGAACGACGTCCGGCGGACGGTCGTTGACTCGCAGAGCATCTCACCGAGGCTGCTCGCGTCCTACGACATCAAGCGCGACGGCAGGATGGTGGTCCACTTCAACCTGGCCCGCGCCTACCAGCACCTGAACCAGGAGCTGGTCAACAACTACCTCCTGGAGGGCTGGAACGGCACGAACGCCTACGACCGCATCGTCTACTGCGCGCCGATCGACGCCCTCTACATCCAGGTCTGCAACGGTCCCGGGTACACCGGCTTGCTTGGCAAGCTGCGGCCGGGCGAGATGTACCGGCAAATCGACGCCGGGGCCATCCCCGCGGTGGACATCGAGCCGTACTACAAGGACGAGATCGACGTCGTCTACAGTTGGAATCTGGGAGCGCGGAGGCAGTGGTTCTTCCAGGCCAGCGCGATCCACTGGGAGTACAAGAACTCGATCGGGACCACCGAGCAGCGCTTGCCGAACGGCGACTACTTCCGGTTCACCGAGAACTACAAGGACTACGAGCGCGTGCTCGGCGCCCTGGGTGTGGTCGACCCGGGAGTCATGGCCAACTTCGAGGAAGGCAAGCGGACCTACCAGTCGCTGCAACTCCAGTTGAACAAGGTGTTCCGCAACGGCTGGGCGTTGGGCAACAACTTCACCTACGCCGATGCCAAGGGCCACTACTGGGGCGGCCTCTTCGACAACACGAACTCGGACTATGGCCGTAACCTGGACATCGTCCTGAACGAGGGACACATCAGGAGTTGCGAAGGCCAGCAGTTGATCCGCGACGGCGGACAGCCCGTGATCGGCGCGGACGGCCAGGAACTGGTTCGGAAGTACCCGGTCGACTGCCAGGCGGCGCTCGGACGGTTCCTGGGCCAGCCGATCTCGACGATCAACCGCTACGGCACGGTGCACGAGAACAACAAGTACATCTGGAACACGTGGGGCTTCAAGACCTGGCAGATGGGCCAGAGCGGCCACAGCTTCGTCCTTGGCGGGTCGTTCCAGTGGCGGTCCGGCAAGCCGTGGCAGCGGGTCGAGGGAGCGTCCCTCGGTGACCCCTGCGATACCGAGTTCTGGGAACCGGGCTTCGAGCTCACCTGCGATCCCTCCCAGTTCCTGGTCGACAGCGGCACGGGTCTCTATCTCGAACCGCGCGGCTCGCGCGACGCGTTCAACTCGACGTGGAGCGCGAACATGACCGTGATGTACAACTTCCCGCTCGGATGGAGGGATGACTTCAACGGCTACGTGCGGGTCGACGCCACGAACATCACGGACAACCAGGAGCTGCTCCGGATCAACAACGGCGGCGAGGTCAGCGCCTCCCGCTACATCGGCTGGCAGCGCCCGCGTCGCTTCGTGGCGACGGTCGGCCTGCGGTTCTAGCCCGCATATCTCACGGGGTGATTTGAGATCGGGCCTCTTCCCGCGGATAATCCAAGTGTTGTCAAGCATTTGGACAGTCCACAGGAGCGAGACCCGTGAAGACAGAGTGTACTCCGTCGCAGCTTGAGTTCGGTTTCCACGGTCGCCGCCGTGTGACGGCCTGTTTCGACGGTGGCCGTTTGACGACGGAGGGCGGCGGGCTGCTGCTTCGGGAGACGGATACGCGAATCGGTCTGCTGGATCGCATGGCGTCGTGTTTTCGGGATCACCGGGATCCGTCGGCGGTGGAGCACACGGTGCGGGACCTGGTCTCTCAGCGGGTCTACGGTCTGGCTCTGGGCTACGAGGACCTGAATGACCACAATCAGCTTCGCCTCGACGCGTTCATGGCGCTGCTGGTGGGCAAGTCGGACATCACGGGCGCCGATCGTCGGCGGTCGCGGGACAAGGGTCGTCCCCTGGCGAGCGCATCGGGGTTGAATCGTCTGGAGTTGTCGCGGCCGGAGGAGGCACAAGGTAGCCGCTACAAGCGGACTCCGGCGGACGGCGCGGCCCTGGACGGCCTGCTGGTGGACCTGTTCCTGGAGGCTTTCGAGGAGGCGCCGGAGGAGATCGTGCTGGATCTGGACGCGACCGACGATCCGCTGCACGGGGAGCAGGAGGGTCGGTTCTTCCACGGCTACTACCGGTGCTACTGCTACATGCCGCTGTACGCGTTCTGCGGCGAGCACCTGCTGCTGGCGCGTCTGCGGCGGTCGGACCAGGACGCCAGCGCCGGGACGGTCCGCGAGTTAGCGCCGATCGTCGCCCGGATCCGGGAGGCGTGGCCGGACACCCGGATCGTCCTGCGCGGCGACTCGGGCTTCTGCCGGGAGCGGATCATGGCCTGGTGCGAGAGGGAAGGGCTCTTCTACGTGTTCGGCGTGGCAAGGAATCCGCGCCTTGCGAGGCGGCTCGCCAAAGCGCTTGCGAAGTCGCGGCGGCGATTTCATGCGACCGAAAAGCCCTCGCGGCGGTTCCGGGAGTTCCGCTACAGGACCCGCTCCTCCTGGTCCCGCAAGAGGCGGGTGGTGGGCAAGGCGGAGTGGCTCCAAAAGGGCGGCAATCCCCGCTTCATCGTCTCCAATCTGCCCAAGAGCCGCGCCGGCAAGCAGGCGCTCTACGAGCTGCTCTACTGCGCCCGTGGCGACATGGAAAACCGGATCAAGGAGCAGCAGCTCGATCTCTTCGCCGACCGCACCTCCACCGCCACCATGGCCGCCAATCAACTCCGCCTCTACTTCTCCTCCTTCGCCTACGTCTTGCTCGCCGCCGTGCGACGCCTCGCTCTGGCCGACACCGACAAGGCCCACCTCCAGTGCGGCACCATCCGCCTGCGCTTCTTCAAGATCGCCGCACGACTGCGCATCACCCATCGCCGCATCTGGGTCCACCTGGCCAACGTCTTCCCCTGGCAAAACGACTTCGCACAGGCCCTGGCAAACCTCCAGAGAAAACCCCTCTACCACCCGCCGGCCTGAGACCGGACGAAAACCGACACCACAACGCGGCGCCTTGCATCGACTCCACGCCCAGAGTGCGCCCGAAAACCGCACCGAACCGCTGCGGACAAGCCACTCCGACGCCGAAATGAACCGACTCCGACTCCGCAGGACACCTGACCAGCCACCGACAGACCAGGACGGCATTCAAGGGGACTGCCCACCCCGAACTCAGCCCTCACGCCCGAGCCGGTGAAACATGCGGGCTAGCGCTACCATCACCCGCCATGAGCGCCAGCGACCTCCACGTTTCCATCGAAAACGACTACGCCTTCCTTCGCGATCCGGTCCGTCGCATCTGCGAGCAGTTCCCCGGCGAGTACTGGCGGCGGCTCGATGCGGCCGCGGAGTATCCGACGGAGTTCGTGCAGGCGCTCACCGAGCACGAGTACCTCGGCTGTCTGATTCCTGAAGAGTACGGGGGTTCCGGTCTGCCGCTGCGTGCAGCGAGCGTGGTCCTCGAGACGATCCACTCGAGCGGGTGCAACGCGGCCGCCTGCCACGCCCAGATGTACACGATGGGCACGGTGCTGCGCCACGGCAGCGACGAGCAGAAACGGCAGTACCTGCCGAGGATCGCCAGCGGCGAGCTGCGGCTGCAGGCGTTCGGCGTCACCGAGCCGGTGACGGGTTCGGACACCACGCAGTTACGCACCACAGCGGTCCGGGACGGCGACAGCTATGTCGTCAACGGCCAGAAGATCTGGACCAGCCGGGCGCTCCACTCGGACCTGATGATCCTGCTCGCCCGCACGACGCCGGCCGACCAGGTCGAGAAGCGCTCCCGCGGCCTGTCCGTGTTCCTCGTCGACCTTCGCGAGGCCCGCGGCAACGGTCTGGAGATCCAGCCGATCGACACGATGATCAACCACGGCACGACTCAGGTCTTCTTCGACAACCTGCGCATTCCGGTATCCAGCCGGATCGGCGACGAGGGCCACGGCTTCAGGTACATCCTGAGCGGCATGAACGCGGAGCGCATCCTGCTCGCCTCCGAGGCGATCGGCGATGCCCGCTACTTCATCCGCCGCGCGGTCGAGTACGCCAACGAGCGCGAGGTCTTCGGAAGGCCCATCGGCCAGAACCAGGGCATCCAGTTCCCGATCGCCCGCGCCCACGCCGAAACCGACGCCGCCGAGATGATCGTCCGCAAGGCCGCCGCCCTCTACGACGCCGGCCGCGAATGCGGCGCCGAAGCGAACAGCGCCAAGCTCCTCGCCTCCGAAGCCGCCTGGAAAGCCGGCGACACCTGCTTCCAGACCTTCGGCGGCTTCGCCTTCGCCACGGAGTACGACATCGAACGCAAGTGGCGCGAATGCCGCCTGTTCCAGACGGCCCCGATCTCGACGAACCTCGTGCTCACGTACCTGGCCCAGCACGTGCTGGGCCTGCCGCGCAGTTACTGAGCGAGACGGCGACGGGCACGGCGTGGCGGCGTGGGATGTTGCCGCCTGCCGAGGGGCCGGGGGGAGGGTCCCATCGGCCGCTCACCCCTTCTTGGTGGGTGGAGGGATGGGGGTTCGCTTCGGTCGGCTGCGCTTCGCCTCGGCGCCGGTTGAGGTAGCGGCGTCAAGCGTCGCTTGCCTCTAGCCCGTTGGGACCCTCCCCCCGGCCTCTCCGCAGGCGGGCCTAAGCCCGGCCGCCACAACGCGCCCCAAAGGCGCGAGTCGCGAAGCGACGAGCCTAAAGCTACGCCTAAGCCCGATCCCGAGCCGCCGCCAGCGCGCGCTTGCCGTAGACCTTGCCGACGTGGACGCGGTAGTCGCCGGAGGCGAAGATGTCGCCGATCGGGTCTTCGGTGTCGAGGCCGGAGGCTGCGGCGGCGATGGCGTCGTCGGAGAGGTCGGTGCCGACGAGGCTTGAGACGTCCACTGTGGTCGGAACGGCGCCGACGCCGCCGACGACCAGGCCGGCGGCGGTGCAGCGGCCGTTCTGGACGGTGACGGAAGCGGCGGCGCCGACGACGGCGTAGCCGGAGGCGGGATGCTCGAACTTGAGGTAGGCGGAGCCGGTGCCGGCGCCCTGGGCCGGGACGTCGACGTGGGTGAGGATCTCGTCCTCGCCGACGTCGGTCATCAGGAGGTCCTGGAAGAAGTCGCCCGCGGCGACGGAGCGGGTGCCGGAGGGGGACTGCAGGTGGACGGACGCTCCTAGCAGGACGAGAACGGGCGGGATATCGGAGCCCGGGTCGGCGTGGGCGATGTTGCCGCCGATCGTGCCCCGGTTGCGGACCTGGGCGTCGCCGATGTGGCCGGCCGCCTCGGCGAGCACCGGGCAGTGGGCCGCGAGCACGTCGGATGCCGCGATGTCGGCGTGGGTGGTCAGGGAGCCGACCCGGACGCCACCGCCGGCTTCGGAGATTCCCTTCAACTCATCGAGCCGGCCGATGTCGATGACGATCGGCGGCTGCGCGAGTCGCAGCTTCATCATCGGGATCAGGCTGTGGCCGCCGGCCATCAGCTTCGCGTCCTCGTTCTCCTGTAGCAGGCCGAGGGCTTCATCGACCGATCCGGCGCGGCGGTAATCGAATTGGGCTGGGTACATATCGGTGCTCCTGATTCGGCAGCGTCTTCTGTCGGCTGCGGGATTCTAGACGGATGAAGTTCGCTAGCTGTTGACGGCCCGCCACACCTTCTCGGGCGTGAGCGGCATGTCGATGTGGCTGATCCCGAACGGCGCGAGGGCGTCGACCACGGCGTTGACCACCGCGGCCGGCGAGGCGATCGCTCCGGCCTCGCCGACGCCCTTGACGCCCAGCGGGTTGTGCGGGCAGGGAGTCGTCGTGCGGTCGAGCTCGAACGGGATCAGGTTGTGGATCTTGGGCACCGCGTAGTCCATGAGCGAGCCGGACACGAGCTGGCCGCTGTCGTCGTAGACTGCGTTCTCCCACAGCGCCTGGCCGATGCCCTGGGCCAGGCCCCCGTGGAGCTGGCCGTCGACGATCATCGGGTTGATCACGTTGCCGACGTCGTCGACCGCGGCGTAGCGCAGCAACTCGATCGAGCCGGTTTCCGTGTCGACCTCGACCACGCAGACGTGGGTGCCGAAGGGGTAGGTGAAGTTCGCCGGATCGTAGAAGCTCGTGGCGGAGAGGCCCGGCTCCAGGTCGTCCGGGTAGTTGTGCGCCAGGTAGGCCTGGAGCGCCACGTCGCCGAGAGCGAGCGCGCGGTCGGGCGAGCCGGCCACGCGGAAACTGCCGTCCTCGTACTCGAGGTCCTCGGCCGAGGCCTCGAGCAGGTGGGCGGCGATTTTCTTGCCCTTCTCGATGATCTTCTCGACGCTCTTGACGATGGCGGAGCCGCCTACGGCGGCGCTGCGGCTGCCGTAGGTGCCCATCCCGAACTGGACGAGGTCCGTGTCGCCGTGGATCACCTCGACCGCCTCAGGGTCGATGCCGAGCTTGTCGGCGACGATCTGCGAGAACGTCGTTTCGTGGCCCTGGCCGTGCGACGAGGAACCGGTGTAGACGGTGACGGAGGCGGTCGGGTGGACGCGCACGTCGGCGCTTTCCCACTGGCCGGCCTGGGCGCCGAGCGAGCCGACGACGGCCGACGGCGCCAGTCCGCAGGCCTCGATGTAGGACGAGAAACCGATGCCGATCAGCTTGCCGCCGCCGTTGCCGCGGCGCGACGCCTGCTCTGACCGCAGGTCGTCGTAGCCGATCATCTCCAGCGCGCGGTCCATCGCCGGTCCGTAGTTGCCGGAGTCGTAGGCGAGGGCGACCTGCGTCTGGTAGGGGAAGGCGTCCGCCGGCACGAAGTTCCGGCGCCGCACCTCCACCGGACCCAGGCCGGTGGCGTCGCCGGCGAGATGCATCAGCCGTTCGACGACGTAGGTGGCCTCGGGCCTCCCGGCGCCGCGGTAGGCGTCGACCGGGGCCGTATGGGTGAACACGCCGGTGACGTGGCAGTGGATCGCCGGGATGTCGTACTGGCCGGACAGCAGGGTGCCGTAGAGATAGGTCGGCACCGCCGGCGCGAACGTCGAGAGATAGGCGCCCATCGCGGCCGCGGTGTCGACCCGCAGGCCGGTGATGCGGCCGTCCGCGTCGAGCGCCAGTGCGCAGTGGGTCGAGTGGTCGCGGCCGTGGGCGTCGGTCAGGTTCGTCTCGGTACGGGTCGCCGTCCACTTGACCGGCCGGTCGAGCTTCATCGAACAGAGGCCGACGATCGCCTCGTCGGCGTAGTGGTGGATCTTGCTGCCGAAACCGCCGCCGACTTCGGGTGCGACGATCCGCACCTTGTGCTCGGGCATGCCGAGCGACGCGAGCGTCATCAGCAGCCGGTGCACGTGCGGGTTCTGGCTCGTCATGTGGATCGTCATGTCGCCGGTCGACGAGTCGAAGGAAGCGAGCACCGCGCGCGGTTCGATCGCGTGGGGGATCAGCCGGTTGTTGCGCAGGTCGAGCTCGACCGTGTTGGCGGCGGAGGCGAAGGCGGCGTCGACCGCGTCGCGGTCGCCTATCTCCCAGTCGAAGGCGACGTTGCCGGGGGCGTCCTCGTGGACCGCGGGCGCGCCGTCCTCGAGTGCGGCCACGACGTCGGCCACCGCGTCGAGCGGCTCGTAGTCGACGGCGACCCGCTCGGCGGCGTCGCGGGCGAGGTAGCGGTCCTCCGCCACGACGACAGCCACAGCATCGCCGACGTGGCGGACCGTGTCGGCGGCGATCATCGGGTGAGCCGGCGTCTTGAGATCCGGCAGCAGCCAGCCGACGGGAACCACGCCGGGGACGCCGGCCGCCGCGACGTCGCGCGCGGTGAGCACGGCGAGGACGCCGGGCAGCGCTTCGGCGGCGGAGGTGTCGATGCCGCGGATCCGGGCATGCGCGTACGGACTGCGAACGATCGCGGCATGCGCCGTGCCGGCGGCCTGGAGGTCGTCGGTGTACTTGCCGCGGCCGGTGATGAGGGCCGGGTCCTCCCGGCGCTTGATCGACGTGCCGAGTACGCCCGCCATCTCAGCTCATCCTCTCGGCTGCGTACTTCACGGCCTCCACGATGTTGTGGTAGCCGGTGCAACGGCAGATGTTGCCCTTGAGTCCCTCGCGGATCTCCTCGTCGCTCGGGCTCGGGTTCTGGGCCAGGAGGTAGTTCGCGGAGAGGATCATGCCCGGCGTGCAGTAGCCGCACTGCAGGCCGTGCTTCTCCCAGAAGCCCTCCTGGAGCGGATGCAGGTCGCCGTTTTGGGCCAGCCCCTCGATCGTGGTCACGGAGGCGCCGTCGGCCTGCGCCGCGAGCATCGTGCAGGACTTGACCGCATTGCCGTCGACCAGCACGGTGCAAGCCCCGCAGAGGCTCGTTTCGCAGCCGATGTTGGCGCCGGTCAGGCCCAGATCCTCGCGCAGGAAGTGGACCAGCAGACGCCGCGGTTCGACCGCTGCCTGTACCGGCTTTCCGTTGACTTCGAGTTGTATGGACACGGTCATTGCTGGGTGTCTCCTTTCTGTGGCGATGCCGGAGTTCCTACGAGCATGCTCGGAGCGAAATGGCGATGGCCGCCAGTGCGACCAGGGCGCCGCCGACCAGGTAGGGCCAGAACTCTCTGGCCATGCCGGCGGCAAAGCGGCCGGCGAAAGCGGCCTGGGACGGGGCTGCGGGGGCGGCTTCGACGCCGCCGGTTGGAACGGATGGCGCCTCCGGCGCCGTTGTACCGGCAGGCGGGTCCGAGGCGGTGGCGGTCGCGTCCGGCACAGGCTGACGGGCGGCGAGTTGCTGCTCCAGGCCCTGCAGGCCCTGTCGGGTCAGCACCTTGGCCGAACTGTCGAGCAACCGCTGGCCGACGGCGGCGATGCGGCCGCCGACCTGGGCGTCGATCTCGTAGTGCAGCAGGGTGCCGCCGTCTTCGGTGTCCTCCAGGCGGAGCGAACCGTTGCCGTTGACGAAGCCGGGGGCGCCCTTGCCGTCCATCTTCAGTCTGTAGCCGTTCGGCGGATCGAGATCGAGGAGTTCGACTCCACCCTCGAACACGCCCTGCACGGGCCCGACCTTCATCTTCAGCTTGCCGCGGAACCGGTTGTCGCTGACCGGCGCCATGTCTTCGCAGCCCGGCAGGGTGCGCGACAGCACCTCCGGGTCGAGAATGGCCTCCCAGACGACGCCGCGCGGAACGGCCAGCGTGTGCGAGCCCTTGATCTTCACGTTCCGCGGGGGAGGGCGTCAGGGGCCCGGCGGCGAGCCGCAGTGTGAAGTAGTAGCCGTGGCGGACATGGCGCAGCAGGGTGCAGATCTACCACAGAGTCCGGCGCCCTATCTATGCCCGCACGTAGCGAACGACCGGGTCCTGCTCGGACTCCAGTTCGCCGACGTTCTCGGCCACGAGTTCGCCTCGCTGGTAGAGGTACTCGACGTGCGCTCCGGCCTCCTCCAGGGCGAGCAGCACGGTGTAGCCGCGCACCGCTCCGAACAGCCGGCGGCTGATGTCCGCGGTGGTCTGCGGCGCCTGGCAAGTGTCCATGATCACATCCAGCCGTCGGTCGTGGGACTCGCGAATCTCCCCGACCCGCGCGCTCACGTCGTCGGTCGGCTCCTCGTGCCCGCCCAGGCCGACGCTTACGCCGTCCAGCTTCTCGACCTTGCCCAGGGCCTCGAGGTAGTGGCCGAGCCCCATGTTCAGCGTCAATGACTCGGGCGACTGGTGGGGCGTGATCCGCGCCAGCACGTGGTCGGCGGTCAGCAGCACGTCGTCGATCCGCAGGCAGACCTGGCCGGGGCAGTGGCCCGGGACGTGGATGACTTCGATGCCGAGGTCGTCGCCGTTCCCGTCCCGTACGGGCTGTCCCTGCTCGAGCAGGAACTCGACGGACATCGAGGCGTAGCGAGCCTTGGGTGCCTTGTACATCAGCATCAACTGGTCCGTGCTGTTCTGCGAGAGGCCTGCCTGTCGCAGAAAGAACCGCAACTGCTGCGAGGCGACGACGACCCGTTCCTCGTAGTGGGTCAGCACGCGGCGGTCGAGGACGTGGATGCCGACCGGCGCCTCGGTGTGGCGGCGCACGAACTGCAGGCCGCCGAAGTGGTCCATGTGGCCGTGGGTGATCAGGATGACGTCGATGTCGGCGAGGCCGATGCGAGCGCCGAAGCGGTCCTCGATCGAGGCCATGCCGCGGACCAGGTTCTCGTTCGAGAAGTCCATGCCCGAGCCGCAGTCGACCAGGATGCGGCGGTCACCGTCGTCGATCAGGTAGACGTTGCCGAAGAAGTTCGGGAACACCTCGAAGTTCAGGGCGTAAACGACGCGCCCGGCGGCGGTCGCGAACCGTCGCGGCGACTCGAGCTGCTTCTTGGCGCTGGACGTACCTGCCCGCATGGGCCTAGCGAGCCCTCGACCGGACCGGCGTTGCGGTCCGGGTCAGTTGGTCAGCGCGGAGACGAGCGAGTCGACCGCCTGGTCGGCGATCTCGCCCATCTCGTCGTCCGTGCGGTCCTGGATCGGGTGCCGCACGTAGACGACCTCGGGCGTGGAGCCGAGCGACTTCGACTGCGACTCGGCCGCGTCCTGGAACTCGCACGAGGCGACGAACACGGACGGCAGCCCCATCTCTTCCAACTGGGTCGTGTCGTGCACACTGCACGACGTGCAGGACCCTCAGTCGGCCAGCGCTTCGATCACCGCGTCGCAACGCTGGGCGATCTCGGCGCGCAGGTCGGCCGGCGCCACCTTGGAGAAGGTGGGCTTGGTGAAGCGGAGGACGTTGGCGCCCCGGCTGGCGATCCGCTCCTCGACGCGGTCGAGGAACACGTCGCCTCGAGCCTTGGAGATGTCGAGCAGGGCGATCGTCTTGCCGCCGATGGCGTCGAGGCGCGGCGCCGCCGTGCGTGCGGCGGCCGCGGCTTCGTTCGTCGGGTCGATCAGAGTCTGGGCCATGGGAGTCTCCTGAGTGAGGGCTGAACGATACACGACGCTGCCAGGAACTGGCGCCGCGGAACTGGGTACGCGGGTCTTCTGACCCGCTGCCGCCGAAGGCGGCCAGGAGCACGCGCCGCGAAGCGGCGACCACAACCGCGGTGCTAGGGTCGCCGGCCATGACCGAAGCACTCTCCACTTCCGCTCCGCCGCCGCCGGGCTTCGACCAGGGTCTGGTCGCGGTGGTCAAGAAGGACTGCCCGACGTGCCAGATGGTGGAACCGGTCCTGGCGGAGGTTCGCCGTCACCGACCGGTCCTCGTCGTGACCCAGGACGATCCGGCGTTCCCCACCGATGGCGATCCCGTCCATGACGAGGACCTGACCCTGTCGCACCGACTGGGGATCGAGATCGTGCCGACGCTCCTCACGCGGGAGGATGGCGCCACGTCGGCCACCGCGATCGGCTGGAACCGCGAGCAGTGGGAGGACGTGACCGGCATCGGCGAGCTGGGCGTCGATCTGCCGCCGAGCCGTCCAGGCTGCGGCGCGCTGAACGTCGAACCGCCGCATGTCGAGCGGCTCGCCGCCCTCTTCGCCGACGGCGGGGCGCGCCGGGTCGAGCTCGGCGACCAGGAGGACGATGTCGAGGCCTGCTTCGCCCGCGGCTGGACGGACGGCCTGCCGGTCGTGCCGCCGACGCCCGAGCGGGTCGAGCGCATGCTCGCGGGCACCCGCCGGGACCGCGCCGAGGTGCTCGGGCTGGTGGCGCCGGACTACGGGGAGTGCACGGTCGAGAAGGTCGCGGTGAACGCCGTGATGGCCGGCTGCCGGCCGGAGTACATGCCGGTCGTTCTGGCCGCGGTCGAGGCGGCCCTGACCGAGGAGTTCAACTGGCACGGCCTGGCCGCCACGACCTACTTCGCGGGCCCTGTGGTGGTGGTCAACGGCCCCGTGACGAGCGCCCTCGGCATGAACTCGAAGATGAACGTCCTGGGACAGGGCAACCGGGCGAACACCACGATCGGCCGCGCGCTGCAGCTCGTGCTGCGCAACGTCGGCGGCGCCCGCCCGGGCGAGGTCGACCGGGCGACGCTCGGCAACCCCGGCAAGCTCAGCTTCTGCTTCCCCGAGCGCGAGGCCGACTCGCCGTGGACATCGCTGGCTACGGAACGCGGAGTCCCCGAGGGGAAGTCGGCCGTCACCCTGTTCGCCGGCGAAGGGCCGCGAGGCGTCGTGGACCAGCTCTCCCGCGAGCCGGAATCGCTGGCCCGTTCCCTGGGCTCAGCGCTCCTGGCGGTCGCCCACTACAAGGCCGTCGTCGGCTTCGACGCCATGCTCATCGTCGGTTTCGAGCACGGCAACGTCTTCCGGCGAGCGGGCTGGGACAAGGCCAGATTGCGGCGGGAACTCGACGCCGTGCTCGTCCGCTCCGGCGCGGACCTCGTGCGGGGTGCGGGCGACATCGCGGAGGGCCTGCCGGAGAAGATGGCGGACGCCCAGGTGCCGAAGTTCCGGCCGGGCGGGTTGCTGCTGGTCCATGCCGGCGGCAATGCGGGCCTGTTCTCGGCGGTGGTCGGCGGCTGGGTCAGCGGCCCGGTCGGCAGCCAGCCGGTCACGCGCGTGGTGGGGGACTGAGGCGGCGGAACCGGGACCGGCGCCCCGTTGAGGGCGTACGGCCTTTCCAACGGATTCACATTCGCGAGTTGTGATTCGACCCGTGTCCACGCTACTGATGGTCCGCCACGCGGAGAGCACCGCGAACCTGGCGAGCCGGTACACCTGGCACGATCACGAACCGCTGACCGAGCTCGGGCACCGGCAGGCTCGCGATGCCGGCCGGTTGCTGGCGGAGCAGTACGAGGCGTCTCATCTGTACTGCAGCCGCTTTCGGCGCGCCCGCCAGACCGCCGACGAGATAGCCGCGGAAGTCGGTGTTCCGGTAGTGGAGGTCGACGGCATCGAGGAGCGCTGCTTCGGGGAGCTGCGGGGCAAGCCCTGGGAGGTCTACCGGACGGCCGTGGCCGATCTCGACATCGAGGAGTTCTGGCACCACCGGGCGCCAGGCGGGGAATCGCTCGTCGACGTCGCCTCGCGCGCGGCGCCGGTGGTGGCCGGGCTGGCCGATCGTCACCAGGGGCAGCAGGTCATCGTCGTCTCTCACGGCGGCGTGATGGCCGCCCTGCGTGCGTGGATTGCCGGCACCTGGCGGCACCGGCCGACGCCCACGCGGAACGCCAACGGTTTCCGGCTCGATCGCAACGGCTCGGACTGGATGCCGCCGAGCCCACTGTTCGACGCCTGAGCGGCGCCGCCCGCGAGGTTGCGTTCCTGGCGCGCCGACTCCTAGAATCAAGGATTACGATCATGCGATTCCGCGTGCGGGGTACCGGATCGCACGAGACGCCCGGGAGGGCGCGCCGCTTCGATGCCCTGAGGTTGCCGGATGATGGAGAATCTGAAGTGAACAACTTCCGCACTCGTACCCTTGCGCTGCCCGGAGCGCTGTGCCTGCTCCTCGCGGCGGGCTGCGGCCCCGAGGTTCCGACCGTCAACTTCTCCGTCATCCTGCCGATGACCGGGCCAGCCGGGATCTACGGCGAGGAGATCGCCAACGGGATCCAGTTGCGCCACGAACAACTGATGAGCGGCGATGAGCAACTCGCCTACAACGTCGTGATCGACGTGGTCGACTCCGAGGGCGACGCCCAGCAGGCCGCGTCGCTGCTCGAGACGGCCTTCTCGACGTCGCTGGCCGCGATCGGCGGCGCCACCAGTGACGAGGCCCTCGCCATGGTGCCGGTCGCCGACGACGCGGACCGGGTGCTCGTTTCGCCTTCGGCCTCCAGCCCGGAACTGAGCGGCGCGTCGGAGTACTTCTACCGCCTTATCCCGAGCGCGGAGATCGAGGCGTCGACGATGGCGACCCACCTGCGGGACGGGGTGAACGTCCAGCGGCTCGCCCTGGTCGTCGAGGACTCGGCCTTCGGCAACTCGCTCGCCGACTCGGTGGAAGCGGTATGGGGAACGGAACTGGCGGGCCGGGTGACGTTCACTCCATCCTCCGACCAGAACGCGATGGTGCAGGAGGCCCTGGGGTACGAGGCGGACGGCATCTACGTCGCGGCCTCCGGCGCCGCTCTGGCGGAGGCGATCCAGGCGCTGCGTCTGGCGGGTTTCGAGGGTCGGGGCAAGAGACTGGCCACGAGTTCGTCGCTGATGAGCGAGGCGGTGCTCGAGGCCGCCGGTCCGGCGGCGAACGGCGTCTACTTCACGGCGCCGGTGTTCGATCTTGAGAGTCCGGACGAACCGATCGCCTCGTTCGTTGCCGACTACCGCGAAAAGTACACGGATCCCGCCGCCTGGGCCGCCTACCAGGAGGCGGTAGCGGAGGACGAGCGTGCAAGTACGGTGCTGCAGGGAATGGACCTCGGCGATTCGGGCCTCGCGACTGCCAGAGCTGAGGCCGAAGCGGCCGCGGAGGAGCTGGCCACGGCGGAAGACGCACTGAACACGCCGGGCTACTACGCCGGCCTCGGCTACGACTCGATGGGGGTCCTGATCGCCGCCCTGACCGAACTCGAAGTGATCAACGTGCCGAGCGACTTCCTGAAGGGCATGCGTGCGATTCGGGAACTCCAGGGGGTCACCGGCACGATCCAGTTCAGGGAGACCGGCGACGTACAGAAGTTCACGCGCATCTACGAGATCGTCGATGGCAAGCCGGTCGACTTCGAGAAGTACTGGGATGGGATCCGTCAGGAGCGGATGCGGGAACTCGAGAGGCTCCAGCAGCAGATCGAGCGGATGAATCGGGACCAGTAACGACATGGCGCGCCGTTTCGGATCGCTATACTCTCTTCGTCAAACCTACCGAACGGTCGGCAGATAGTCCTCCCCGTCAACCAGGAGAACAGTTTCCATGTCCGGAATCGTCCGCTATGGCAGCTACGTACCCTTCAACCGCATCCAGCGGTCCGCCATCGGCGGCGGCCGCGGCGAGCGTGCTGCCGCCAGCTATGACGAAGACTCCGCGTCGATGGCGGTCGAAGCCTCGCGCGAGGCGCTGCGCGAACTGCCGGAAGGCGCCGACGTCGACACGGTGGCCTTCGTCTCGACCAGCGCTCCCTACACGGAGAAGCTGAACGCCGCCACCCTGCAGGCGGCGACGAATCTGCCGAAGTCGGTCACCGCCCTCGACCTGGGCGGTTCGACCCGCTCCGGTCTCTCGGCTCTTCTGGCCGGCATCGACATGGCGTCGGCGGGGCGGACGGTCCTGGTCGCCGCCAGCGACGTGGTGGTCGGCGCGCCGAGCGGCCCGCGCGAGTCGGGCGGCGGCGACGCGGCGGCTGCCTTCGTCCTCGGCGGCAACGGCACGGAGCCGATCGCCCGGCTGATCGGCCGCGCTTCCTGTACGGAAGAGGTGCTCGACGTCTGGCAGAGCCCCGGCATGCCCTTCGCCAAGCAGTGGGAGGAGCGATTCGGCGCCAGCATCTTCACGCCGCTGCTCGTCGAGACGTTCGGCCGCGCTCTGGCCGATGCCGGAGTGGCGGCTTCCGATCTCTCCAGGGTCGTGCTGGACGGCACGAACGCCCGCGTCTTCCGCGGGTTCATGCGGCCTGCCGGACTCGATCCGGCGCAGCTGGCGGACGGCATGGCGGGCACGGTGGGCCGCGCCGGCGCCGCCCATGCCGGCCTGACCCTGGCGAGCGCGCTCGACGGCGCCTCCGCCGGCGACAGGATCGCCGTCGCCTGCGTGGCCGACGGCGTGGACGTGGCCGTGTTCGAGGTCACCGAGGCGATCGACGACGGCCGGCCGAAGCACAGCGTGGCTTCCTGGATCGGCTCCAAGCGCGACGACCTCGCCTACACGACCTACCTCAAGTGGCGCGACGTGCTGCCCTTCGAGCCGCCGCGGCGCCCCGATCCCGATCGGCCGGCGGCGCCGCCGATGCAGCGCGCGGAGCGCTGGAAGTTCGGCTTCCTGGGCTCGCGCTGCAACCGCTGCGGCAACACGAACCTGCCGCCGCAGCGCGTGTGCGTCGTCTGCCAGGCGTCCGACGACTCGACGATGGAGCCTTACGCGGACAGCGAATGCCGGATCAGCACCTACACCCTGGACCGGCTCGCCTACTCGCTGCAGCCACCCGTGATCGGCGCGGTGGTCGACTTCGACAAGGGCGGCAGGATGCTCTGCCAGCTCACCGATGTCGATCCGGACAAGGTGGCAATCGGCGATGAGTTGGAAATGACGTTCCGCCGCCTGTACACTGCGGGAGGCGTTCACAACTACTTCTGGAAGGCGCGCCCGAGGCGCTGAAGATCGATACAGGAACGACGGATCCGTCCGAAGAACGACCAAGGAGCACCAATGGCCAGCAAGGGAATCTGTGATCGCGTAGCCATCGTCGGCATGGGCTGCACCAAGTTCGGTGAACACTGGAACCGCAGCGCCAGCGATCTGCTGGTCGATGCCGTGCAGGAGGCCTATGGCTCCGCCGGAATCGAGCCCGACAACGTCGACGCCTACTGGCTCGGCACCACCGGCAGCGGCATCTCGGGCCTGACGCTTTCCGAGCCGCTCAAGATCCAGTACAAGCCGGTCACCCGGCTCGAGAACATGTGCGCCACGGGCAGCGAGGCGATCCGCAACGCCGCCTACGCGGTCGCGTCGGGCGCCTACGACCTGGTCATGGCGGTCGGCGTCGAGAAGCTGAAGGACTCGGGCTTCTCCGGCCTCACCGGCAGCGCCCCTCCGGGCGACGGCACCGAGTCAGGCATGACCGCGCCGGCGAACTTCTCGCTCCTGGCGCCCGCCTACGCCGAGAAGTACGGCGTCGACCTGGAGACGATGCGGGACGTTCTCACCAAGATCGCCTACAAGAACCACTACAACGGCGCCCGCAACGAGAAGGCGCAGTTCCAGCGCGAGGTTCCGGTCGAGAAGATCAACTCCTCGCCCAAGATCGCCGGCATGCTCGGCATCATGGACTGCTCGGGCGTTTCAGACGGCTCTGCCGCGGCGGTCATCTGCCGCGCCGAGGACGCTCACAAGTACAACGACAACCCGATCTTCATCAAGGCGCTGTCGTTCGTGGCCGGTCCCTCCGAGGGCGCGAAGCGCCAGGACTACGACTTCACGACCTTCCCGGAGGTCGTCGAGAGCGCCAGGGACGCCTACGTCCAGGCCGGCATCGAGGATCCGCGTGAGCAGATCAGCATGGCCGAAGTCCATGACTGCTTCACGCCGACCGAGCTGGTTCTGATGGAGGACCTCGGGTTCTCGCCGCGCGGCCAGGCCTGGAAGGACACGATGGACGGCCGCTTCGACCTCGACGGCGACCAGCCGGTCAACCCGGACGGCGGCCTGAAGAGCTTCGGCCATCCGATCGGCGCGTCCGGCCTGCGGATGATGTACGAGATGTGGCTCCAGCTCCGCGGCGAGGCCGGCGAGCGTCAGATCGCCGATCCGAAGGTGGGCCTGACCCACAACCTCGGCGGCGCTCCGGGCCGCTGCGTCAGCTTCGTCTCGGTCGTCGGCCTGTAGGCCACGGCACGGACAGGACGTACGACGACCCCGCTGGTGTTGCCAGCGGGGTCGTTTGCGCTTCCGGGCGCCGGTTCCAGCAGAGACGATCGCGACACCGGAACGTAGCTCTGGGTGCGCGGGTCTTCCGACCCGCCCAGGAAAAGACGACGCCGCGAAGCGGCGACCTCTCCGCTACCGCGCGGCCCGCGTCAACGCCTCATCCATCGCCGCCAGCGCGAAGTCGACGTCGGCGTCCGTCAGCACCAGAGGCGGCTTGATCCGGAGCACGTTGCCGTACAGCCCGCCCTTGCCGACGAGGGCGCCCAGGTCCTTCAGCTCGTCGAGCACGCGGCCGGCCAGGGCAGTGCCCGGCGTCTTTGCGTCCCGGTCGGCGACGAGCTCGACGCCGATCATGAGTCCCTGGCCGCGGACGTTGCCGATGCCTTCGTGGCGCTCGGCCAGGGCCCGGAGGCCGTCGAGAAGCCGGTTCCCCTGGATCTGGGCGTTCTGCTGCAGGCCCTCCTCCTCGATGATCTCCAGCACGGCCAGGCCGGCCGCGGACACCAGCGGATTGCCGCCGAACGTATTGATGTGGAGCCTCTGCGCCAGGGCGGCGGCGATCTCCGACGTGGTGGCGACGGCCGCCAGCGGCAGGCCGTTGCCGATGCCCTTCGCCATCGTGACGATCTCGGGGACGACGCCGGAGCGCTCGAAGCCCCAAAAGTTGTCGCCGGTGCGGCCGAAGCCGGTCTGCACCTCGTCGGCAATGCAGACGCCGCCGTGGGCCCGCACGATGTCGTAGACCTCGGGGAGGTAGTTCGGTGCGCCCATCGTCACGCCGCCGGCGCCCTGGATGGGCTCCGAGATGAAGGCGGCCACCTGGCCCGGCGTGGAGTAGCGGATGAGTTCGGCCGCGTCCTCCGCGGAGCGGCTGGCGATCTGCTCGGGCGTACCGGAGAACGGATTGCGGTAGGGGTCGGGGTTGAGCGCGTGGTGGACCGGCCCGCCGCGCTGGACGCCGGACTTCCAGGTGTGGATGCCGGTCAGCGCTCCGGTCGGCGCGCTGCCGCCGTGGTAGGCGTTGCGGATGCCGATGACGTCCGCGTTGCCGGTGTGGAGCCGGGCCATCTGGATGGCCAGATCGTTCGCTTCGCTGCCGCTGTTCACGAAGTAGATCCGGTCCAGGCTCGGCGGTAGCTTGGCCAGCAGCGCCTCGGCGAAACGCGGCATGTTCGGGTGCAGGAAGGCGGTCGAGCCGTGCGCCAGGAGCGCCATCTGCTTCTGGACGGCGGCGACGATCTTCGGGTGGGAGTGGCCGCAGGCGACCGTGCAGATGCCCGCGAACAGGTCGAGGTAGCGACGGCCGGTTTCGTCCCAGACGTATTGCCGGTGGCCCTCGACCAGCATGACGGGGTCGCTGTAGAGGGTGAACAGGGCCGGATTCACGTGCTGCCGGCGCAGCTCCAGGATCTTCTCGCGGCCCGGCCCCAGGTAGGGCTCCGGCTGATGGCTGCACGGCGGCAGTTCCGGAGCGTGGGATCGGGTAGTGGTCGCGACGTCAAGTGCCACGGTCATGTCGGTGTTCCTCGCGGCCCGCTTGGGGCCGGGCTGTTTGGTAGCTGTTGCGGCCGCGCAGGGGCGCGGCGGCGTGGCAGGAACCCTAGCAGTCCGGCGGGACTCGATGGAAGACGATTCGTGCTCGCCGCTGCGCGGCATCGCGCGGAATGCCGGCGGGGACGCCGGCGCACCCAGTGTTCAGCTCAGGAGATCGACGATTGCGAGCGCCATCACCTGGGTCGATTGGGTGATGTCCGAGAGCAGGCAGCGTTCGTCGGGCTGGTGGGCCTGCTCCAGTTCGCCCGGTCCGTAGGCGACGCACTGCCCGATCCCGCCGATGCGCTGGAAGTGCTTGTGATCGTAGGTGCCTGGGCTCGCCACGAGATCGGCCGCTGTTCCGGTCGTCGTCTCGATCGCGCGGGCGAGCGACTCGACCAGGGCGCAGTCGTTCGGGGTCCGGGTAGGCAGGACGCTCAGCAGTTCCTCGACCTCGAACTCGATGCCGGGTCTCCTGGCCTCGACCGCGTTCAGCACTTCCCGGACTTCGGCGCGTACGGCCTCCGGTCCCTCTTCCTCCAGGTAGCGGCGGTCGACGACGAGTTCACACTGGTCCGCGACGCAGGGCGACGGCAGTCCCTGGCCATGACCGTCCAGGGCGGCCGAAGAACCGAGCCCTTCGATCACCTGGCCGCCGGCGATCGAGTTCATGTTGATGGTCGGCCGGCGCGCTCCTTCCGGCACCACGGGCAGTTCAGTGACCAGGTCGCCGATCGCCTCCTGGAGCCCGAGCGCTACGTCGGCCGCGGCGTCGATCGCCGAGGCGCCGAGAAAGGGCATCGAACCGTGGGCGATGTGGCCGCGGGCCGTGATCCGGAACCAGAGCACGCCGCGATGGCCGATACAGATCCGGGTCGGGCTGAAGGGCTCGGGGATGATCACGTAGTCCGTCGTGCGGCTGGTGATTCTGCCGGTCGAGGCGAGGTGCGCGACTCCGGCCAGACCGCCGCTCTCTTCGTCCACCGTGCCGCTGATCTCGACCGTCCCGCGCAGCCCGATGCCGGCGCGCCGCACCGCTTCGGCGGCGAAGATGGCGGCGGCCAGGCCGGCCTTCATGTCGGCCGAGCCGCGGCCGTACAGGTAGCCGTCACGGATCTCGCCGCCGAACGGATCGACGGTCCAGCCCTCGCCGGGCGGCACGACGTCGAAGTGTCCGTTCAGGTGCAGCGCCGGCCTCGCCTGGCGGCCGCGTCGCCGGCCCAGAACGTTGAGCTTCGGACGTTGCGGGTCGTCGCCGGGCCCCTGGATGTACTCGGTCTCGAAGCCGTCGGCCTCGAGACGGACGCCGATCAGCTCGGCGCATTCCCGGTAGGCGTCGCCGGGAGGGTTGACGCTCGGAATGCGGATCAACTCGGCCGCGAACCTGGCCGCTTCCTCACCGCAGACCGCGGCCTCGGAGAGGACGCGGTCAGTGAGGCCCGATGCCATTCGCGCGGAACCGCTCTGTACGGACGTCATGGGACGATGCCCTTCCGGTGGATGAGTTCTGCGCCGGTGGCTGTGTTCTACGGGCGGGGTAGTACTCTTGCCAGACTACTATGTTCGCCCAATGTGGATTGCGGATCGCTGCTCTCGGATCGCTGGCCCTCGGTGCCTGGAGTTCGGGCTTGGCTGAAGAGGCGACGGGCGACCCCGGTCTGACCGCGGTCGAAGGGCTGACGGTCGGCCAGTACACCTACGAGGAGCGGCCCACCGGCTGCACCGTCGTGCTCGCGTTGGACGGCGCGGTCGGCGCGGTCGACGTCCGGGGAGGCGCGCCGGCTACACGCGAGACGGCTCTCCTGAGTCCCCACAACATGATCCAGGAGCTTCACGCCGTGGTTCTCACTGGCGGCAGCGCCTACGGTCTCGACGCGTCGGGGGGCGTGATGCGCTACCTCGAGGAGCAGGACGTCGGCTACCGGGTCGGGGCCGGAGTGGTGCCGATCGTCGTCGCCGCGTCGCTCATGGATCTCGGCATGGGCGGGGCCAGCAAGCCGCGGCCGGACGCCGACTGCGGCTATCGGGCCGCGGCGGCCGCTGACACCGGCGCGGTGGCCCAGGGCAACGTGGGCGCCGGCGCCGGCGCCACGGTCGGCAAGATGGGCGGCCGCGGATCGCGGATGAAGGGTGGCCTCGGCAGCGCGTCGATCAGGATGGAGCAGGGTCCGTCGGCCGGGCTCGTGGTCGCGGCGCTGGTCGCGGTCAACGCGGTGGGCGACGTGATCGACCCGGCCAACGGTCAGGTCGTGGCGGGTGTGCGCGGCCCGAACAACGAACTGCTCGACGCCCGCAAGCTGCTGCGGAGCGGCCTGGGCCGCGACCGCCGGGCCAGCCAGCGGGAGGCGGAGAACCGGGAGAACACCACGATCGCCGTTGTCGCGACGAACGCGACCCTGAACCAGGCCGAGGCGACCCGCATGGCCCAGATGGCGCACGACGGTCTCGCTCGGTCGATCGTTCCCTCCCACACGCCGGGCGACGGCGACACGGTGTTCGCGGTGGCCACCGGCGCTCTGGAAGGGCCGGCGGACGTCAGCCGAATCGGCGCGCTCGCCGCCGAGGCGCTGGCCGACGCGGTGCTCAACAGCGTGCGCCACGCGGAGTCGCTCCCCGGCATCCTCGCCGTCCGCGACCTGCCTTGAGCTGCTTGTGATGGCCTCTCGGAATCCGTTTCGCCTCGACGGCCTGACCGTCGCCGTGATCGGCGCCGGCTCGGGGATCGGCGAGGGCGCCGCCGAGGCCTGCGCTCGCCAGGGGGCGCGGGTCGCCTGCTTCGACGTGAACCTGAGCGCCGCGCGGGCCACCGCGGACCGGATCGCCGCCGCCGGCGGTGAGGCGGACGCTGCCGAGCTCGACATCCTCGATCCGGAGGCGATGGGATCGGCGCTCGCTTCGCTGGACCATCTGCGTGGCGTGGTGGCGACTCCCGGCGTCAACGTGCGCAAACGCCTGCTCGACTACCAGCCCGACGAGTTCGACCGGGTGGTGACGCTCAACCTTCGCGGCGCGATGTGCGTGCTCCAGGTCGCGGGACGCCTGTTCACGGAGGCCGGCGGCGGCAGCATCGTGCTGCTGTCTTCGATCCGTTCCCAGGTGACGGAACCCGGGCAGGGCGTCTACGCGGCGACCAAGGCCGGCATCGTCCAGCTCGCGCGCACCGCCGCCGCCGAGTTCGGCCGCAAAGGCGTCCGCGTCAACGCCCTGGCGCCGGGAGTGGTCGACACGCCGCTCACCAAGCCGATCCAGCAGAACGAGGCCTGGAACAGCGCCTACGCCGGAAAGACGGCGCTGGGCCGGTGGGGAAGGTCGGACGAGATCGGCAACGCGGCAGCGTTTCTGGTCTCCGATGCCTCGAGTTACATGACCGGCGCCGTGCTCTTCGTTGACGGCGGCTGGACCGCGATCGACGGCCGCTTCGATCCCCCCGCCTGAGCCGCACCGCCGGCACGGCCGCGAGTAGACTCGGCGCCGTCGTGCCCGCCTACAACGACCTGTTTCGACTCGACGGCAGGACGGCCGTCGTTACCGGCGCCTCGTCCGGCCTCGGCATCGTCTTCGCGCACGCACTGGCCGCGGCCGGCGCCTCCGTCGTCGTTTCGGCGCGGCGCCTCGACCGTCTCGAGCAGCTCGCCGCGGAGATCGAGCGTGAAGGCGGGCAGGCTTTCGCCGTTGCCTGCGACGTTGCCAGCGAGGAGGACGTCGACACGCTGGCGGCGAAGGCGGTCGACCGGTTTGGCAAGGTGGACGTGCTGGTGGCGAACGCTGGCGTTTCCGACCCGCGACCGGCGGAGCAGGAGCCGCTCGACGTGTGGCAGCGCATCCTGGCGGTGAACCTGACCGGCGTCTTCCTCTGCAATCGCTGCTTCGGCGCCCTGATGCTGGAGCAGGGCTCGGGCTCGATCGTCAATGTGGCCTCGGTGCTCGGCGTCGTGGGCGCCGGCCAGATTCCGCAGGCCTCCTACACCGCCTCCAAGGGCGGCGTCGTCAACATGACGCGCGAGCTCGCCGCGCAGTGGGCGAGACGCGGCGTCCGGGTCAACGCGATCGGCCCCGCCTGGTTCGAGTCCGAGATGACGGAGGAGATGTTCGCTTCGGACCAGGCCCTGCGCTGGATCCGCCGCAAGACGCCGATGGGCAGGCCCGGCCGCGGCGAGGAACTGGCCGGCCCCGTCGTGTTTCTGGCCTCGGACGCATCGAGCTACGTCACCGGGCAGACGCTGCTCGTCGACGGCGGCTGGACGGTGATCTAGGAGTCTGCGCCGCCGGTCGCAGCCGCGATGACGCTCGAGATCGCCTTCCTGCTGGTCGTCCTGGCGGCCATGGTCGTCCTGTTTCTGACCGAGAAGCTGCCGATCGACCTGACGGCCTTCCTCGGCCTGACGCTGCTGATCTTCACCGGCTACGTGGCGGTCGACCAGGCGTTCACGGGTTTCGCCTCGTCGGCCGTGATCACGATGCTGTCGATCTTCATCGTCAGCGCCGGGTTGATGCAGACGGGCGTAGCGGACCTCGTCGGCGGCGCCATCCATCGCTTCGTTGGCAGCCGCGAGGCGCCGCTGATCGTCGCGGTCATGCTGGTGGCGGGCGTCCTCTCGATGTTCATGAACAACATCGCGGCGACCGCCGTGCTGATGCCGGCCGTGGCGAGTCTGGCGCGGCGCGCGCACCTGGCGCCTTCGCGGCTGTTCATGCCGCTCGCGTTCGGCGCCATCCTGGGGGGCACCGCGACCCTGGTGGGAACGCCGCCGAACATCCTGGCGGCGGCGATGCTGCGGGATCGCGGACTCGAGCCCTTCGGGCTGTTCGACTTCACGCCCTTCGGCGTCGTGCTGCTCCTGGGCGGCGTTGTCTTCATGCTCACCGTGGGGCGGCGTCTGTTGCCGGGCCGCCGCGCGGCTGCTCCCGGCCGGGGCGAATCGGAGCTGGCCGACCTCTACGGCCTGCACGAAGGACTGTTCTCGATCCGCATTCCTTCCGGGTCCGAACTCGATGGCGCGACCCTGCGCGAAACGCGTCTTGGCACCACGTTGGGGGTGCAGCTCCTGGGGGTCGCGCGCGGTGAGGACTGGCAGTTGGCGCCCGGCGACGACATTCGGCTGCTGGCCGGGGACGAACTGGTCGTGCAGGGCGACGCGGAAGAGGTGGAGCAGACGCTGCGGCTCCAGGGCATCGATCTCGGCACGGCGACGACGTTCGGTACGGCCACGACCGGCGAGATCGGTTCGCCGGACGCTGGTGTGACCGCCCTCAGAGCGCGAGTTCCCGCCGGATCGCCCCTGGCCGGAAGCACGCTGGCCGCCACGGACTTCCGCGAGCGTTGGCGGGTGTTCGTGATCGCGGTGGAACGCCACGGCGATGTGCACGTCGACCGGCTGGGCAGCCTGACGATCGAGCAGGGAGACCTGCTCTACGGGCTGTTCGGTGACGACGCGCCGGAGATCGACCCGGAAGTGCTCGAGATCGACGAGAGTGGTGCCGCGGCGCTCGACCGGCTCGAGGATCAGCCGTTGCTGGTCATCCGCGTGCCGGAGAGCTCGCCGCTTCTCGCCAGCGGCGCCGGCGTCGAGTGGATGGGCCGGTTGATGGGATTGACGGTTGTCGCGGTCGAGCGGGAGGCCGAAGTGATCTGGGGCCCCGGGCCGCAGGTCCGGTTCGAGGCCGGGGACCGCCTTTTCGTCAAGGGCAGGGAGCGGCGACTGCGGGCCCTGCTGCGGATGGGTGGTGTGGAGCTGACCTCGGGAGTGGCCGCGCCTGCGTTCGAATCGGAAGAGGTCGGCATGGCGGAGGCGACGCTGGCGCCGCGATCCGGCCTCGCGGGGCGGAGCCTCGCGGAGATCGCGTTCCGTGATCGGTACGGCGTGCAAGTGCTCGCGATCTGGCGCGAGGGGAAGCCGATCCGAAGCGGCCTGGCTCAACTCGCGCTGCGGGTCGGCGACGCCCTGCTGCTCCAGGGGCGCCGGGGCCGGCTGGGTCTGCTTGCCCGAGAACGGGACCTTCTCGTCCTCTCGGATGTTGCCGAGGAGCCACGGCGGCTGCACAAGGCGCCGTTCGCCGTCGGATGTCTCGCCTTGATGGTTGTCCTCGTCGTAACCGGAGTGGCTCCGATCCAGGTCGCCGCGTTCGCCTCGGCGAGCCTGGTCGTGCTGTGCGGCGCGCTGACCATGGAGGAGGCGTACCGGGCGGTCGAGTGGCGGGCGATCTTTCTGGTCGCGGCGATCCTGCCCGTGGGGTCGGCGATGGAAAGCAGCGGCACCGCGGCGCTCCTGGCGAGCAGCGTGATGGACCTGGCCGGGCCGGTCGGTCCGTACGCGGTGCTGGCGGCCCTGGTTCTGCTCTCGAGCCTGCTCAGTCAGTGTCTTGACGGGGCCCCGGCGGTCGTGCTGCTGACGCCGGTCGTGCTCGAGGCGGCCTCTGGCCTCGGTCTGTCGCCCTACCCTCTGATGATGGGCGTGGCCCTGGCGGCGTCGGCGGCGTTCATGACGCCGTTCAGCCACAAGGCGAACCTGCTCGTCATGGGCGCCGGCGGCTACCGCAGCATGGACTATCTGCGTGTCGGCACGCCGCTGACCGTCGTGCTGCTGGCCGTGATCGTGTGGATGGTGCCGCTCATCTTTCCCTTCTGACCGGGGGAGCTCCCCAGGAGGCTTCCCGGCGATGCGGTTAGTATGCGTGTTTGGTTCCGAAGTGAGGGCAGAGCACCCCAAAGGAGATTCCCGATGCCCAGACGCGTGACGCTCAGTCGAGTTCTACCGGCAGCCCTTTCCATCGCGGCGTTAGCCGGTGGGGCTGCCGCCCAGACCACGGGCGACATCCGCGGCCAGGTACGCGACGCCAACGGCGAAGGCCTGCCCGGCGTCATGGTGACGGCGACGATCGAGGACCGCGGCATTTCGCGGACCACGATCACCGGCGTCGGCGGCAACTTCGTCATCTCGTCGCTGCAGGTCGACGACTACGTCGTGACCGCGGCCCTCGACGGCTTCCAGGACCACCGGGTCGAAGGGGTGCGAGTGAGCATCGCCGCGACGGTCAACCTGGAGATCGCGCTCGGCCTGGAGACCGTGGAAGAGGAGGTCACGGTCACCGCGTCGCCGATCCTCGACGTCACGAGTTCCAGCGTAAGCACGAGCTTCACGGCGGACTTCATCGAGGATCTGCCGACCGACCGGAACTTCTGGGATCTGGTCGCGGTGTCGCCCGGGATCAGCCAGGCTTCGGAGGGCAGCACTTCGCTGAGCGCTTTCGGTTCAAGCGTGGCCTCGAACTCCTGGCGCATCGACGGCCTGGACACGACCTCCTCGGACACCGGCCGCGCGTTCTGGTGGACGAACCCGGCGATCATCGAGGAGGTCCAGGTGCTGGGGATCGGCGCTCCGGCCGAGTACGGCAGCATGTCGGGGGCCGCGATCAACATCGTGACCAAGTCCGGTACGAACGAGTTCAACGGCACCGTCGACTGGTACCACATGAACGACGGTCTGACGGAAGAGAACGCCGAGATCGACGGCCTACCGTTCCATCGCGAGGAGTTCGACGACCTGACGGGCACCCTCGGGGGTCCGCTGGCGCGGGACAGGGCCTGGTTCTTCGCCTCCATTCAGTCCACGGAGGACGCGTACACCGACCCGGGGGTCGATCCGTCCTTCCCGACTGCCTACCCGACGGTGCGCTCCGACATCAAGTTCAATGCGGCGTTCAACGACAGCAACCTGATGGAGGCGAAGTACCACTACGAGGACTACGACTTCATCTTCGCGGCGCCCAACACGACGCCGGACGCCATCCAGACCGAGTTCGGCAACAACCCGGCCTGGGGCCTGCAGTTCCAGTCGGTCCTGACGCCGAACGACTACCTCGAGGTGCTCTACACCGGCTATAGCAGCGACGACAACCTGCTCTCCGCTACGGGCAGCACCGCCGCGCCGTACACGGACTACTCCCCGGCCGACGGCGGTCCGCCCCAGTCCAGCGGCAGCCCCGGCTACACCTACATCTGGCTACTCGGCCGGGACCAGTTGGACGTCAAACTGTCCCACCATGCCGACGACCTCCTGGGCGGCGACCACGACTTCAAGTTCGGCATCTCCTACGGTACGGGCCACGGCGATACGCGGACCGGCGGCGGCCCGGACGGCGTCTACTTCTACCGCTACGAGTACTACCCGGGCTATCCGTACTACTACCGGGTCAGCGCCCGGCCGTTCTACTACGGCGCCGAGACGGAGGTCGTCTCGGCCTTCGTCGACGACTCCTGGCAGGTCAACTCGAACCTGACGCTCAACGTCGGCGTGCGCTACGACAAGCACAACGGCGACATTCCCGACTACGCGGTGCTGAACCAGGACTGGAGCCCGAGTGCCGAGATCATCCCCGGAGTCAGCGACGTCGTCGACTGGAATCTGGTTTCCCCTCGGCTCGGCATGGCCTACCAGATCGGCGACCGCCAGGTACTGCGCGCCTTCTACGGCAAGTTCTTCGACGCGGACGTGACCGGCCACTGGTATGCGCCGCCCCCGAACCCGCCGGAGTACATCTACGAGTACGGTCCCTCCCTGGACGGCCCCTGGACCTACTCGCACAACTTCGAGTACCACGGGAATCTGTTCCACCCCAACCTGCAGGCACCCGAAACGGACCAGTTCACGGTGGGCTGGGAGCGTCGACTGGGGGACAACTTCACCCTTGGCATTCAGGGCGTCTTCAAGGAAGCGAAGAACCTGATCGGTTGGGAGATCCTGAACGACGGTGTCTACGAGGAGGTGCCGTGGACGAACCCGTTCTCCGGCGAAACGGAGCAGTTGTACAGCGTCCTCGAGCAGCCGACTACGCGGAAGGGCAACCGGCCGGGCGACGGTTCGAAGGCACCGCCGGGAATCAGCTACAACCAGGACTACGAGGGTGTGGTGCTCACGCTGAACAGGCGCTACAGCGACGGCTGGAGCTTGCAGTCGTCCTACACCTGGTCCAATTCGACCGGCTTCATTCCGCGGCCGCTGCTGCAGTCCCAGGGCAACCCGTTCTACGCTTCGACCGACGGTCGCGACCCGAACAACTGGATCAACGCCGACCAGGCGCTCCAGAACGACCGCGAGCACGTCCTCCAGTTCCAGGGGAGCTTCGAGCTGCCGTGGAAGCTGATCGGCACCGGGACATACAGCTTCATGACGGGCAAGCCCTACAGCCGCCAGTTGGTGATCGGCGGCCGGGGTTCGGCCGCACCCCTCGCTCAGGGCGGTCAGCGCATCATCGCTGTTCCGGCCAGTGACGATACGCGGTTGCCGGACCAGAACAACTTCGACCTCTCGTTCGGACGCCGCTTCGATGTCGGCCAGGTCCAGCTCAAGCTGGACCTCCAGGTGCTCAACGTCTTCAACGAAGACACCTGGGACTGGTGGGACACTCTCCAGGTGCCCGCGGACGAGGAGTACGTGCCCAGTGGCTACCTCTTCCCGAGGCGGGTCATGATCCGCTTCGGGCTTCAGTTCTAAGGCACTTCCGAGGTCAGGCTCGCACCGCAGGACTGCGGGCAGCCATGGGCGTTGCTACCGCCCGTGGTACAGCGTCGCGTCCTCGGTGTGCAGACCGCGCGGGTCGCCCCGCTTCGACTCGTAGAGCCGGCCCTCGGCGTCGACCAGTTCGTCCTTGAAGATCGCCTCGTCGACGGCGACGTCGCCCGGGCAGGAGATCTCGATCAGGTTGCCGGCCGGGTCGCGGATGAACATCTGCATCGCGCCGTCCGGCAGGCGGCGCACCTTGCCCCAGGGTGAGGTGTCGATGGCCTCGAGCTCGCGCATCCGGAAGAAGATCGAGTCGAAGTCGTCCACCTGCAGGCAGAGGTGCCCGCGAAAGGACGCCTGGTCCTCCCATTCCGTGACGTGAAGCTGTTGCTCCTCGTTGATCTTGAAGAACTGGGCGGGGAAGTCGAGGTTGAAGGTCGGCAGCGGCTCGAGCCCGAGCTCGTGCTCGTAGAAGGCGCAGGCCTTCTCCAGGTCGTCGACGACGACGGTCGCGTGTTGGATCTGGAGCACCTTGGCCATTCGTGTCTCCCTGCGAAGGTCAACGGATCAGTGGCAGCAGTTCCTCCGCCGAGCGCCGCGTGAGCATCGTGTAGAACTCGTCGCTCAGCAGGTTGCTGCCGTGGTCCTCGATGAACTTCTTCTGCTCAGGCGTGATGTCGGTCGGCTCCGTCTCCACGGCGTTCGGATGGCGGTTGGCCGGCGTACGGTCGATGGACGCCACGAACTCGACGGTCAACGCTCCGTCGTAGCCGACCTCGCGTAGCGTTTCGACGATCGCCGCCCAGTCCAGGGCCCCCATGCCGGCCGCCATCCGGTTGCTGTCGGCGACGTGGAAGTCGACGAGCCAGCTGCCGGCCTGGCGGATCGAACCGAGCAGGTCGCGGTCTTCCATGTTCATGTGGAAGGCGTCGAGGCAGACGCCGCAGTCGGGGCCCGTCGCTTCGGCCAGGGCCAGCGCCTGGGCGCCGCGGTTGATGAAGTAGGTCTCGAAGCGGTTGATCGGCTCGATCGCCAGCAGGACTCCCGCGGCCTGAGAATGCTCGTAGATCTCCTGCATGCTCTCGACCGCCCAACGCCACTCGTTCTCCGGCGTCGAATCGGGGTCGACCTTGCCGACGGTGCCCGGCACGACGGACAGCTCGTGGCCCTCGAGCTCCTTGACCAACGTGACGCAGTCCTTGACGTACTGGACGGAGCTCGCGCGCTCGGCCTCGTCCTTCGCGATCAGGCTGCGGCCGTCCATCATCAGGGTGACGGAGCCCCAGCAGCGGATGCCGTAGCGCCGGAGCAGTCCGCGCACCTCCGCCGTGTCGTAGAGCTCCGGCTCGCCGCTGATCTCGAGCGACTCGTAGCCGAACTGCCGCAGGCGCGCGAGCGTCTTCTCCAGCGGCTCGGCGCGCATCCAGTTGTGCATCGACAGGTGCATCGTCATCGACCTCCGGGTTGCCGCGGGAAGATAGCAGGGTCGCGGCGCGGCGCGGCGCGGCGGCGGAGGCGGAGGTACCCGCCAGCCACGGGCTCGGGGAGAGGGTCCCAGGGGACGCTCGCCTTCTGGCAGAGGACGGGAAGGTTGGGCTCGCTGTTGTCGACTGCGCTTCGCGGCGGTGTCGGTTGATGGGAGGACGCCGGGAGGCGCTTGTCTCCGACCCCCTGGGACCCTCTCCCCGAGCCCGTGGCTGGCTGGTCGTCGTCGGCTTGACGGTTCGCCGGGTGTCGGTTCGGGCGACTTTGGCGGAATGACCAAGGATTGACCGATCTTGTGCGTCATACCTAGTGTGACGGTCGTGGCGAGAGCCGTAAGAAGTGAGGAGGAGCTGGTCTGGGCGGCCGCCGGTGGTGATCGTGAGGCCTTTGCGGAGTTCCTGGGTCTGCACTACGAGCGGATCTTCCGGCTCTGCTTCCGGCTGACGGGCCGGCGGGAGGAGGCGGAGGATCTGACGCAGGACATCTGTCTCGCCTTGCCGGGGAAGCTGAGGAGTTTTCGAGGGCAGGCCCGGGTGACGACCTGGCTCTACCGGATCGCCGTGAACGCGGCGCATGACCGGCGTCGACGGACCGCGAGCCAGATGAAGGCGGCGGACGGTTGGGGCGACTGGGAAGTGAACCGGCGAGCGGCGGCAACAGACACAGCGGCGAGCCTGGATTGGCTGCGGCGCTCGATGAGTGAGCTGCCGGGCGACCTCCGAGACACCGTCGCGCTCACGATCGATGGCGAGATGACCCATGCAGAAGCCGCCGCGGTACTCGGAATCTCCGAAGGCACCGTGAGCTGGCGGCTTTCCGAGGTTCGCAAGCGGTTGCGGGCCAGGTGGCAAGAGGAAACAGGACGATGACCGATCCGCTTGACGATCTGAAACGCGCATTCGAGCGCACGACGCCGGAGCCGGATGCCGAGCGACGGAGGGCGAACCTGGCTCGCGCCCAGGAACTCTTCGACCGTGTCCAGGACCCGGAGGTCGAGAGCCGTCGTATCGATGACCGCACCAATACCTGGGCGGCTATCGAACAGGGAGTGCGACGCATGCTGAACGGGCTGACTTCCCGACCTGTCCTGGCCGTGGTCGGTGCTGTGGCCGCGGTTGGGCTGACCGCTCTCCTCGTGACTGCCACGCGGACCGAGACGCCGCCATCCGGCATCGTCGTCGCGGATGCCGGCGTCGAGCCAGAGCCCGTCGTGACACGCGCAGACGACCCTGTAGCGGAACGTCCTACACCTGTGCCGACCGAGGAACCTCGGGCCGTTGGCGATGTCGACGAGCCGGAAAGCCGGCCGGTTCCGACAGAAGAGCCCACTGCCACCGAGACGTCGCTCCGTGAAGTCGGCCTGCCGGCTGATGGCGACGCTTCGGAGGCGGTCGCTACGGCGTTGGACCACCGGGCACCCACCGTTGACCACTTTGAACTTCCGGAAGCGCCGATCCCGGCTCAGGAACCGACTTTCCCAATTGCACCAAGGAGGACTGACCCGGCGTCTTTCGACGCGAGGATCGCCGAGTTGGAGAGACGGAGGGAGACTCTGAGGGCTCAGTTGGAGAGTGTGCCCGCCCCAGACAACTGGGCTGCCGACTCCGCCGTGGCCCGGGAGGGTGAGGTGACCGTCGTCTCCGAGCCGCCTCCGCCCCCGGCAGCGGTACCGCCTTCACGCCGCCTCGTCGCGGAATTCTCGCCCGACCCCGCGGAGTTGAGGCAGAGCGTTCGTTCCGTTGCGGAGGCTCACGTTGCGGCCTGGGCCCACGACGTTACGAGTCCCCGGCGGCCCAACACCGAAGCCTTCGCCAACGAAGGCGCCAGTCCGGTCAGGATCGCGAGCGAGGAGCCCGTCTCGACGTTCTCGGTCGACGTCGACACCGCCAGCTACTCGGTCGTCCGTTCCTCGCTGACGAACGGCTACCTGCCGGCGCCAGAATCGGTACGGATCGAGGAACTGATCAACTACTTCCCGTACGCCTATCCGCCGCCCGAAGGGTCCGGCGCGCCGTTCCGGCCGACGGTCACGGTCTCCGGGACGCCGTGGAACCCGGACACGCTGCTGATGCACATCGGAATCCAGGGCCGGCAGCCGGCGACGGACGACCGGCCCCCCCTCAACCTCGTCTTCCTGGTCGACACGTCGGGTTCGATGGACAGGCCGAACAAGCTGCCGCTGCTCGCGCAGTCGTTCCGCCTGATGGTGGGCCAGCTCGATCCCGCCGACGAGGTCGCGATCGTCGCCTACGCCGGCAGCGCGGGCCGGGTACTGGACCCGACCCCCGCCGCCGATCGCGGCGCGATCCTGGCGGCGTTCGACCGACTCCACGCGGGTGGTTCGACGGCCGGCGCGGCAGGAATCCAGCTGGCCTACCGGGTCGGCAGGGACATGGCGGCGGAGGGCGAGGTCACGCGCGTCGTCCTGGCGACGGACGGCGACTTCAACGTCGGCATCTCCGACCCCGAGCAGCTCGAGAGCTTCATCGCCCGCCAGCGCGACAGCGGCGTCTACCTCTCGGTGCTCGGCTTCGGCCGCGGCAACCTGGACGATGCAACGATGCAGGCGCTGGCCCAGAACGGCAACGGCCAGGCGGCCTACATCGACACGCTCGCGGAGGCGCAGAAGGTGCTCGTCGACCAGCTTGTGGGCACCCTGTTCCCGATCGCGAACGACGTGAAGATCCAGGTCGAGTTCAATCCGGCCACGGTGGCCGAGTACCGCCTGATCGGCTACGAGACGAGGGCGCTCCGGCGCGAGGACTTCAACAACGACCGGGTCGACGCCGGCGAGATCGGCGCTGGTCACGCGGTTACCGCGATCTACGAGGTGACGCCGGTGGGCTCGCCCGCCGTGCTGCACGACGCCCTGCGCTATGCCGGTCGCGCGGCCGAGCCGCCGGTGGCGGCCGAAAGCCCGGCAGGGTCGCGGGAGCTCGCGTTCCTGCGGCTGCGCTACAAGGAGCCGGGCCGGGACACCAGCGAACTCGTCGAACTGCCGATCGCTCGCGACTTGGGCGAGGCCGGCGCCGACCAGCGCTTCGCGGCCGCCATCGCCGGCTTCGGCCAGCTCCTGCGGGATGGCGCCTACACCGGCGAATGGACCTGGGCCGACGCGATCGGGCTCGCCGAGGCGAACACTGGTGACGACCGGTTCGGTTACCGGCGCGAGGCGGTGACCCTGATGCGTCTCGCGGAGAGCCTGGCCGAAGCCGAGTAGGTCACGGGCCGGACGGCAACTGACGGACCGCCTGCTAGCGGTCCTTAGTTGGCGCCCAGGAAGCCCCGCAGGCAACGGGTCACGGCGCCGGGCGCCTCGGCCATCAGCATGTGGCCAGCGTCGGCCACGGTCACGAAGCCGGCGCCGCCCTCCCTGCCGCGGATCCGCTCGGCGAGCGCGCGGCCGGCCCTCGGCGGCGTCATCCTGTCCTTCGCGCCGGCGACGACCAGCGTGGGGCAGGTGACGCCCGGGGCGCTCTCGCTGCCCTCCCATTCGTTGCAGGCGGCGAAGTCGCGGTGGAGCACTTCGGGCAGGCAGCGGTCGAGCAGCGCCATCGTCGATCCGAGCATCCACATCCCGGGGGACTCGGCGCCGCCGAAGTGGGCGCCGGTCCCGTGCCCGAAGGCGGCGATGAAGCGATGGGCGTTGAGCGGTCGTTTGAGCGTGTCCGCCAGCAGGCCGGGGTTGACGCGGAGCGTCTCGCCGGCGCCGAGCAGGGCCAGCCGGCTCAACCGGCCGTTCAGCCGGGACGCCGCGTCGACCGCGATGCAGGCGCCCATCGAGTGACCGATGAGCGCGATGTCCTCGCTGCCCGCCCGCGCTGCCGCCGCTGCCGCGAAGTCGACGGTCCAGGCGGCGTAGTCCCCGATCGTCGTGATGGCGTCCAGGTCCTCGGACGCGCCGTGACCGGGCAGGTCGGGCGCGGCGACGTTCCAGCCGTGTTGAGCCAGCGACCGGGCCTGCAGCGCCCATACGGTGTGGTCGCTGCCGGCGCCGTGGAGCAACAGGGCGAGGGGCAACCCTTCCTCCCAGGCGGAGCCGCCGGTGCCGCAGTACGCCGTGCGGCCCTGGATCTCGAGTTCGGTCATCGGTGTGCGCGCGGTCGACGGGTACGGGTCAGGAGGCCACCGCCCGCGGCCGCTGCGCCCGCCTCTGCGAGCGCTTCAGTGCCCGGTCGAGATCGGCCACGAGGTCCTGGGGATCCTCGAGGCCGACCGACAGTCGGACCATCTCCTGGGTGACCCCCGACTCGGCGAGTTCCTCGGCGGTCATCTGCTGGTGCGTCGTGCTCGCGGGGTGAATGACCAGACTCTTCGCGTCGCCGACGTTGGCGAGGTGCGACCAGAGCTCCAGGCCCTCGATGAAGGCGATCCCCGCCTCGAGTCCGCCGCGAATCCCGAAGGTCAGAAGGGCGCCGCTACCGTTGGGGAGCAGCTTCCGCGCCAGGTCGTGCTGGGGGTGACTCGGGAGATCGGGGTAGCTGACCCATTCCACCGCCTCGTGACTTTCGAGAAACTCGGCCACGACCCTGGCGTTCTCCGTATGCCGAGCGACGCGCAGCGGCAGCGTTTCGAGTCCCTGCAGCAGGTAGAACGCGGCCTGGGGATTCAGGCAGGCGCCGAAGTCGCGCAGTCCTTCGAGCCTTGCCTTGAGAATGAAGGCCGGCGGGCCATAGTGCTCGGCGAAGGCGATGCCGTGGTAGCCCGGGCAGGGCTCGGTCATGATCGGAAAGCGCCCGGAGGCGGCCCAGTCGAACTTGCCGCTGTCGACCAGGACGCCGCCCAGGGTGACGCCGTGGCCGCCGATGAACTTGGTCGCCGAGTGCATCACGATGTCCGCGCCGAGATCGATCGGCCGCGACAGGAACGGCGTGCCGAACGTGTTGTCGATCAGCAGCGGTACGCCGATCTCGTGCGCGATCGTGGCGACGGCGGGGATGTCCAGGACGTCGATCCGCGGGTTGCCGATCGTCTCGCCGAAGAACAGCTTGGTGTTCGGACGGGCGGCTCGCGGGAAGTTTGCAGGGTCGGTCGGTTCGACGAACGTCGTCTCGATGCCGAACCGGCGCAGCGTATGGTTCAGCAGGTTGTGCGTACCGCCGTAGATGGCCGCCGAGGAGACGACGTGGTCGCCGGCGGAGAGGATGGTCGCCGCGGCCAGGTGGAACGCGGACTGCCCGGAAGCGGTGGCCACCGCGCCGACGCCGCCTTCGAGCGCGGCAATCCGCTCCTCGAACACCGCCACCGTCGGGTTGGAGATACGCGAGTAGATGTGCCCGGCCTCTTCCAGGTTGAACAGTCCGGCCGCGTGGTCCGTGTCCCGGAACACGTATGACGTCGAGTTGTAGACCGGCACGGCGCGCGCTCCCGTGGTCGGGTCGGGCCGCTGGCCGGCGTGAAGGGACAGGGTGTCGAACTTGTAGAACCAGTCGCTGCTCATCGCGTGAGTGTAGCTGTAGCGACTGCGGCTGGGCGGGGCACCCGCCCGCACCGGCGCCCGGAGGGGAGGGTTCCAGCGGACGCTCGCGCCTTCCTGGTGGATGGGAAGTTCGGGCGCTCGCTTCGGTCGGCTGCGCTTCGTGGTGGCGGAGGTTGATGCAAGGGCGTCGGGAGTCGCTGGCCTCCAGCCCGCTGGAACCCTCCCCTCCGGGCGCCGGCGCGGGCTGACCTGTGGCAGAGTGGCGTCCAGAGGAAGCCGGATGGGAATCGTCGAAGAGTGGCACGAATGCCTGGACCGGGGGGAGATTCTGCTGCTCGATGGCGGTACCGGGACGGAGCTGGAGCGGCGGGGGGTGCCGATGGACTCGGCCGCCTGGTGCGGAACGGCGGCGCTGGAGCACCAGGACGCGATCCGGGATCTGCACGAGGAGTACATCCGTTGCGGCGCGGACGCGATCATCACGAACACGTTCGCGACTCACCGTCCGCTGCTTGAGGCCGCGGGCCTGGGTGACCAGGTCGCGGTGATCGTGCGGCGGGCGGTGGAGGCGGCGCTCGAGGCCCGCGATCGGGCCGGATGCCCGGGCGTGCTCGTGGCGGGATCGATGTCGACGATGCCGGCGAACAACGTTCAGGGCGGCTATCCGGCGGCCGGCGAGCAGATCGCGGCCTACCGGGAGCAGTGCGGGCTTCTGGCCGAGGCGGGAGTCGACGTCATCGCGCTCGAGATGATGCAGTTCCACGAGCGTGCCCTGCTTGCCTTCAGAGCAGCGAAGGAGACGGGTTTGCCGGTTTGGCTCGGAGTCAGCGCGCGGAAGGACCCGGAAACCGGTGCGATCACCCCCTTCAACTGGCCCGACGAGTCCTTCGAGGAGTTGCTGGACACGCTCATCCCGCTCGGCCCCTCGATCGTCCACGTGATGCACAGCGAGATCGCGGCAGTCCCGGAAGCCGTGGCGATGGTCCAGGAGCGCTGGGACGGACCCGTCGGCGTGTACCCGGAGTCGGGCTACTTCACGATGCCGAACTGGAACTTCGTCGACGTGATCGAGCCAGCCGATCTGCTGGAGGAGGCGCGCGGCTGGGTGGCCGCGGGTGTTCAGATCGTCGGAGGCTGCTGCGGTTTGGGGCCCGAGCACATCCGCGCGCTGGGTGCGCTGCGCGGAGCGGGCTGAGAACGACGGAGCGATGGCGGCGGATACAGCAGGCGAGCAGGACCGGGCGAAAGCGGCCTTTGAACCGCCGGTCCTGGTGCTGGCCTGCCTCGTGCTCGGCTTCGGACTGTCGTGGTTGCTGCCGCTGCGAATCTGGCCCGCCGGGACGAACCGGCCGGTCGTGGTTGCCGGAGTGGCGCTCGTCGTCGCGAGCTTTGCCCTCCTCGCGTGGTCGGCCCGGACGATGGTTCGGGGCGGCTCCTCGCTGCCGGTGCATCGTCCGACCGAGCATCTGGTCATTCGCGGGCCGTACCGTTGGTCCCGCAACCCGATCTACACCGCCATGGTGCTGGCCTTCCTGGGCCTGGGGCTCGCGAGGGCCAGTTGGTGGTTTATCGGGCTGGCCGTCGCCGCGGCGCTGCTGCTCCGGTGGGGAGTGATCCTGCGCGAAGA
The DNA here is from genome assembly GCA_965220845.1 of Candidatus Multivorans sp. Classification (GTDB taxonomy): domain Bacteria; phylum Acidobacteriota; class Thermoanaerobaculia; order Multivoradales; family Multivoraceae; genus Multivorans. The sequence continues at coordinate 171,577 of CBDCRA010000004.1, read as the reverse complement.
GGCTTACCTGGTCGGCAAGTTCGGCGACGAGTACCGCGAGTATGCGAAGCGCGTCCGGCGTTGGCTGTAAGGAGCTGCTGCTGCCAGCCGCGCTGGCGCTGGGCGTCTTCGCCTGCGCCGCCGAGCCGGAGGACGCGCCGCCCGGCCCGGTCGAGGCGGATGTCGCACGCCTTCTCGCTGGCGCTTCGAACGAGCGACCTCCGGTCATCCTGATCACGATCGACACGCTGCGGGCCGACCGGCTGTCGAGCTACGGCTCGGACCGGGTCGCGACGCCGCACCTCGACCGTCTGGCGACGGAGGGGATCCGCTTCGCCAACGCGTCGTCGACGGTGCCGTTCACGTTGCCTGCGCACAGCTCGATCATGACGGGGCTCTACCCGCCGTCCCATGGGGTGCGCGAGAATGTCGGCTACGTTCTGGCGCCCGAGCTGGTGACCATTGCCGAGCGGTTCCAGGACCGCGGCTACCGGACCGGCGGTTTCGTCAGCGCCTTCGTGCTCGATGCGCGCTGGGGGATCGCCCGCGGCTTCGACACCTACGTCGACGACTTCGACCTGGACGCGATGGCGGGCGCCAACCTGGGCTCGGTCCAGCGGGCTGGTCCGGAGACGATCGCGCACGCGCTGGAATGGCTCGACGGCGTGGGCGGGGAGGAGCCCTTCTTCCTCTGGCTCCACCTGTTCGATCCCCACGATCCGTACGACCCGCCGGAACCGTTCCGGTCCGAGTACCAGGGCCGGCCCTACGACGGCGAGGTCGCCTACACCGATTCCCTGATCGGCGAGTTCCGCACCGCCCTCGAGGAGCGCGGCTTCTTCGATGAATCCGTCCTCGTGCTGACGTCGGACCACGGCGAGGGACTGGGCGACCACGGCGAGAGCTACCACGGCTTCTTCGTCTACGACTCCACCGTCCACGTGCCGCTCATCGTCCGGCTGCCCGGCGGCACGGAGCGCGGCCGGGTGGTCGGCGACGCGGTGAGCCACGTTGACATCGCGCCGACTCTGATCGAGCTGCTGGACCTCGACGGGGCTGGTGCGGGCCAGGGCCGGAGTCTGCTCCCGGACATGCAGGGACTGCCGAGTCCTTTTGCCGAACGGAGCGTGTACGCCGAGTCCTTCTACGCGCTCGACCACTACGGCTGGGCGCCGCTTCGCTCGCTGCGCACGGCGGAGCACAAGTACATCGAAGCGCCGGAACCCGAACTCTACGCCCTGCTCGAAGACCCGGGCGAGCTAGCGAACGTCCTGCTCGAAGAGCGCGACCTGTCGCGCCGGCTGCGGGCGGAGGCTCTCGAAGTCTCGGCGGAGCTCGATCGGGCGGCCCCGAGTTCCAGCGCGGAACCGGATCTCGACGAGGACACGCTGGCGCAGTTGCGAGCGCTCGGTTACCTCGCCGGCCGCGGTGCCGCCGGCCGGGGGGATTCCGAAAGCCCGCGCGCCGACCCGAAGGACAAGGCCCACCTGCATCGCGCCATCATGCGGGCGCAGAGCGCCTTCGGCGCCGGCGACGAGGATGCGGCCGCGGCCGAGCTGCGAGCGGCGCTGTCCGAGGACGATGGGCTGCTCGACGCGCACCAGCTCCTGGGTACGATCACGCTTCTCGCGGGCGATCCGGAGCCGGCGATCGGCCACTTCCAGAGCGCGCTGGCCCTCGATTCCGAGCACCGGCAGTCCCTGCTTGGCCTCGCCAACGCCTACCGCGAACTGGGACGCATCGACGAGGCGGTGGTCGGCTACCGCCGGCTGCTCGAAGTCGCGGGTCAGGACGCGAAGGCGACGATGGCGCTGGCGCGGATCCACGTCGACCGCGGCGAGCTGAGCGAAGCGGAGCAGGTGCTGACGGCCGCCGCCGAAGGACGCGAACCGCCAGCAGTCGTCGCGAACAAGCTGGGCGAGGTGATGGCGCTCCTGGGCCGTAGCGGCGACGCGGAGGCAAAGTTCCGGCAGGCCATCTCATCGAACCCGGAACTCGGCGAGGCCCACTTCAACCTGGCCGTTCTGCTGGATGAGTCGGGGAGGATGGAGGACGCGGTCACCGCCTACCGGCAGGCGGAGGAACTGCGCCCGCGCGACCATCGACCCCGCTTCAATCTCGGCCGCCTCTACGGCCGGCAGGGCCGCGCGGACCTCCAGATCGAGGCCTACCGCGGCGCGGTCGAGGCGGCGCCGGACTTCACCGTTGGGTACTTCCACCTGGCGAAGGCCTTGATGGACCACGGGCGGGACCTCAGGGAAGCGGAGACGTTCGCGCGCCGCGGTCTGGAGGGCGAGCCGACCGGTCGGGACGGCGCGCTCGGCTACTTCGTGCTCGCCGACATCCTGAACCGGCTGGGGAGAGCGGCCGAGGAGCGGCAGGCACTGGCCCGCGGACAGGAACTTCTCGACCGCCGCTGAGCCAGCCGCTCAGCGGCCTTGGCCGGCGTCGAGCGTTGAGGCCACAAGGACCGCCATCTGCTCCGGATCCTCCAGCGGGCCGAGGTGGCCGAGCCCCTCGACCTGGAGGAAGAGCACGTTCGGCAACTCGCTAACGATCGCCTCGGCCCAGTACGCGGGTCCCGGTATGAGCACGGATCCCCGCATCAGGGTCACCGGGCACTCCACCTGGCGGAGCCCGTCCCAGGCACGGTGGTGGGGCCCCATGAGGTAGAGCTGCGCCTCGACGTCGGGGTGACACTTGATCTCGACCGCGCCGTCCGCCGACGGTGCGAAGCCATGCCGGACGTACACGTCGAGCGCTTCCGGGTCGATCAGCGAGTAGGGCACCTTCTCTGCGTAGTTGGTGACGGCGGCTTCGTACGACGGGAAGCGTCTGCGGCGACGCCGGGTCCGTTCGACCCAGACCCCGAGGCGGGCGTCGTCGTCCGTGACGCCCGGTGGATAGATGACCGGTTCGTAGCAGACGAGGCCGGCGAACAGGCCCGGCCTCTTTGGCGCGATCATCAGCAGCGCGGCGGCGCCCATCGAGTGGCCGAAGCCGAACAGCGGTCGTTCTGCGCCGAGTTCCAGCGCGTCGATCACCGCGACCAGATCCTCCGCACAGCTCTCCCAACTGTAGTCGAGGCCGTCCGGCGCGGTCGCGTCGCCGTGCCCCCGCACGTCGACGCTGATCCGGCGAAAGCCGTCGAGGTGCTCGAGCATGGGGTCGTAGACCCGCCCGTGGAAGCCGGTGGCGTGACCGGCGATCAGGTCGGGGCCATCGCCGCCGAAGTCGTAGACGGCGAGTTCGACGCCGTCGGTGGACTGGACGCGGTGGACGGAAACCGGTTCGAGCATCGGCCGGGGAAACTAGCAGCATCCGGCTCAGGCCCTCGTTGCAGAATAGGGCGATGCCCAAGCATGTGACCCGGTTCAGCCGGGGAAGCCGCCGCTCGGCCGAGAGCATCCGGGTGTGGCGGCTGCAGATCGGCTTCCTGCTGCTCCTCTCGATCACGGCTGTGCAGGTCGTCTGGTGGCTGGTCGACCAGTCCAGGCTGGCGGACCGCATCGCCTCCGACCGCGTCGCCGAGGTCGAACTGGACCGGGCGGCGGCGGATGCGTCGCTGCGCGCCGGTCAGTCGAGTGAGGAACTCCGCGTTCTCTACCCGCACCTGGAGATCGAAGCCGGGGAGGTGAGGATACGGGCGGCGGCCCGCGCGGCGATCGAACGGGATCGACGCAGCCACCTGAACCAGTATCGCTGGGAGGGGGGGTTCTTTCTCGCGGTGATCGCGGGCGGGGTACTGCTTCTGTGGGGCGTGCTGCGCCGGGAGGCGGACCTCCTGTCCCGGCAGCAGAACTTCCTCGCCGCGGTGTCCCACGAGTTGCGGAGTCCGCTGGCGAGCCTGCGGCTGACGACGGAGACACTGCTGCTTCGTGACCTGGCGGCGGCGGATCGTCGCGAGCTGCTCGAGCGCAACCTGGAGGATCTGAGACGTCTGGAGCGGATGATCGGCAATCTCCTGGAGACGAACCGCCTGGAGCATGCGAAGGTCGAGCCGCGCCGCGAACCGGTCGACCTGGCGGAGGCGGTGTCCCTCGCCTTCGCCGAACTCGGACACCGGCACGACGGCGCCGAGGGCATCCAGATCGAGGTCAGGGTCGAGGACGGCCTCGATCTGCAGGCGGACCCCGTGGGCCTGGGCACGGTGCTGCGGAACCTGATCGGCAACGCGATGGAGTCCGCCCAGGCAGCCGGCACGAGAGTGGAAGTCGTGGCCAGACGGCTGGACTCGAGCGTCGAGCTCGAAGTGCTCGACGACGGCGTCGGCTTCGACCCCGCGGACGGCCGTCGCCTGTTCGAGAAGTTCTACCGCCCCGGCAGCGAGTTGCGGCGCGACAAGAAGGGCAGCGGGTTGGGGCTCTACCTGGTGCGGAGCTTCGTGACGCTCGAGGGAGGTGAAGTGGAGGCGAGCAGCGAGGGCCCGGGCCGCGGCGCGGTGTTCCGGGTCACATGGCCGATCAGGCGGCAGGCCGCGGGAGCGGCGTCGTGAGACCCGTAGTCGAAGACCAGGTGCGGGTCCTGCTGATCGAGGACGAGGAGAACCTCGCCGCCGGCATCCGCTTCAACCTGGAGGCCGAGGGCCTCGACGTCGACTGGGTTCGCGACGGCGGGCAGGCGCTGGAGCGGGTCCGGGATCCGCGCTACCAGCTCGTGATTCTCGACGTGATGTTGCCTGGCGTGGACGGATTCACGCTTTGCGAGGAGGCGCGTAGAGCCGGCGTCGATACGCCCGTCCTCTTCCTGACCGCCAAGGCGGAAGTGTCCGACCGGATTCGCGGGCTCGAGGCCGGAGGCGACGACTATCTCGCGAAGCCGTTTCACCTGACGGAGCTCCTGCTGCGGGTGCAGGCGATCCTCCGGCGGCGGTCATGGCGTCCCGGCGACGCGCCGGACGCCGTGCGCTTCGGCGGCAACCACTTCGACTTCGCCGCCTTCGCCGGCGCTTCCTGGGACGGTCAGGCGCAGCAGTTGACCCAGAAGGAGGCGATGATCCTCAAGACCCTGGCGGAGCGGGAGGGCGAAGTCGTCTCGCGCGAGGACATCCTGGACCGCGTCTGGGGCTACGAGGCCTTCCCGTCGTCCCGGACGGTCGACAACTTCATCCTCCGGCTGCGCAAGCGCTTCGAACCCGACCCCGAGCGGCCGCGCCACTTCCACACCGTCCGCGGCGTCGGCTACCGATTCACCGCGGACGCGGACTGAGCCGCGGGCGCTACTCGACTTCGAGGAGCTCGAGCTCGAAGGTGAGGGCGGCGGCGGGCGGGATGGCTGGCGGCGAGCCGTCCGCGCCGTAGGCGAGTTCGGCGGGAATGAAGAGTTCCCACCTGGCGCCCGGCTTCATCAACTGCAGCGCCTCCGACCAGCCCGGAATGAAGCCGCTGACGGGGTAGGTGGTCGGCTGGTCGCGGTCGTAGGTGCTGTCGAACACGGTGCCGTCGATCAAGGCGCCGCGATAGTGGACGGTGACTGTCTGGTTCGCCGTGGGGCTGTCGCCGCTGCCCGCGCGGAGTTCCCGGTAGAGGAGACCGGAGTCCGTCTTGACGATGCCCTCTTCCCTGGCCTTCTCGGCAAGGAAGGCGGCGCTCTTGGCGGTGTTCTCCATCATGGCCGCCTGTCGCGCCCGGTCGGCGTGCTCCTGCATCTTCTGGTTGAGCTCTCCCAGGACTTCGTCGATCTCGGCCTCCTCGAGGGCGGCTGTACCTTCCAGGGAGTCCAGGAATCCTCGGAGCAGCAGGTCCTTGTCGAGGTCCAGATCCCCGGCGCCCAGGTTGCTGCCGATGTTCAGGCCGATCGCGTAGGAGGCCTTCTCATCCCACGTTTCGAGGGCTGCCGGCGGGTCGTCGGCCGCGGCAGTGGCGGTTTCCTGCGCGCAGGCGGGCGCGGCGAGGATGAGGGCGAGGAACGGGGCAATCAACGGCCAGGGGCGGCGTGGTGTCTTCATGCCGCGCATCGTATCCGCAAGAGAGTCGGCGCGATCGCTTCGCTATCCTCGCCGCGTGCAGCCGCTGCAGTTGATCCTCGTGGCACTCGTGCAGGGGCTGACCGAGTACCTGCCGATCAGTTCGACGGCACACCTCATCCTGCTGCCGCAGCTGTTCGGCTGGCCGGACCAGGGTCTGGCGGTCGACGTGGCGGCGAACACCGGCACGCTGGTGGCCGTTGTCGCGTACTTCCGAAAGGACCTTGCGGTCTACGTGCGGACTCTGTTCCACGGCGGCGAGGCCGCCGACCCCGCTGCAAGGCGAATGATCCCGCTGCTGGTGCTGGCCTCGCTGCCGGTTCTCGTCGTCGGCATCGTGGCGGGCGACTGGATCGCCGGCGACGCCCGCAGCCCGGGCGTGATCGCCTGGGCGACGATCGGCTTCGGCCTGGTGCTCGGCGTCGCGGATCGCTGGGGAGGGCAGGAGCGCCGGCTCGAGCAGGTGAACTGGCGGAATGCCCTGGTGTTCGGGCTGGCACAGGCCACGGCCCTCATTCCGGGCGCCTCCCGGGCCGGTGTCGTCATCAGCGCGGGACGGCTGCTCGGCTTCGACCGTGAGTCGTCGGCCCGCTTCGCCTTCCTGCTGGCGCTGCCGGTCGGCGTCTTCGTCGCCGGCAAGGACAGTCTCGACCTCGTGAGCGGCACGCTGCCACTGTCCCAACTGCCGTCGCTGCTCCTGGTCGCCGGGCTGTCGGCGGTGGTCGGCTACCTGGTGATCGGCGGCCTTCTCGCGTGGCTCAGGCGCCGCGGCCTGCAGGTTTTCGTCGGCTATCGGCTGGCGCTCGGCGCCGTGCTGCTCATGGTCTTCTAGTCGGCTCGTCCACGACTGCGAAAGGCAGCGCAGCGCGCCGCGGCGCCCCTACCCGAACTGTGTGATCGCGAAATCATCGCGAACGGATTTGAGGAGCTCGCCCAAATGCCACCTTAGGCCGCTAGCCTTCGTGAGGATCTGGTCTTGCGGAGGTAGCGGGATATGGCGAGTGCGTTTCGTGCCTTGATACCTCCAGGACGGGAGGCCGCAGCCTCGTGAACGCACTCGATAACTTCGACCGCATCCTTGCGATGCTGCATCGGGCCGCTCTCAACGACGTCCACTGGCCCGCCGTCTCCGCTCTGATCGAAGAGGCCTGCGGCACGACGGGGAACACGCTGACGGTCAGCGAAGGGTCGGGCGACGATGTGCGCCTGCACTTCTATCAGCGCTTCTACCGTGGCGAGCCTCGACAGGACCTGACGCGTCTGTACTTCGACGTCTACTACCCGCGTGACGAAGGGCCGCCCCGTGTGTGGGAACGGCCCGCCGGCAAGTTGATCCATGCCCCGGATCTGTACACGGAAAGAGAGCGGAAGACGTCGTTCGCCTACAACGAGGGATGGCTTCGCACCCACAACCAGAACAGCTTGATCGTGCGCCTCGACTGGCTGGACAGCCTGACGGTTGCATGGACGCTCAACGACCCGGAAGACAAGGGCGGCTGGCAGTCCGCTCAAGTGCGGCTGATCGAGTCGCTGCTGCCGCACGTCCGCCAGTTCGTTCGCGTCCGTCAGGCGCTGGTCGGCGCCGATGCGCTGAGCGCCGGTCTGGCCGGCCTGCTGGACAACAGCCGGATCGGCGTTCTGCACCTGGACCGCGGTGGCCGCGTGCTGGCGGCGAACGCTCCCGCCCAGGACATCCTGCGCCGAGGGGAGGGCCTGTCTGACCGCGGCGGCGCCCTCCACGCCTCGCTGCCGGCGGATGATGGCCGCCTGCAGAGGCTGCTGAAGCGTGCGCTGCCGGTCTTCGGGAGCGAGACGCCGCCGGCCGGCGGCTCGATGAGGATTCAGCGCGCCCTGCTGCGCTCGCGGCTTGAGCTTCACGTACACCCCGTGGACGCGGCGCAGGCGGACTTCGGAGGGCGCCGCGTGGCGGCGCTGGTGCTGGTGGTCGACCCGGAGAGCCGTCCGCGCATCGACCCGGTCCGGTTGTCGATGCTGCTCGACCTGTCGCCGTCGGAGGCCCGGGTGTCGGCGCTGCTGGCCGAGGGCCGGCCGGTACGAGAGATCGCCTCGACCGCGGGCTACAAGGAGAGCTACGTCCGCTGGCTTCTGAAGCAGGTCTACAAGAAGCAGGGAGTGTCCGGGCAGGTCGCCCTGGTGCAGCGGGTTCTCACGGCGTACGCGTTTCCCCGGCGCTGACGGCCGGCGACGTACCCGCGATCGCGGACGCCACGGCGGTTCCGGACGGTTGCCGCCCGTAGCTGCTGTCGCCAGCTGCGTCGCGGTCAGGCGTCGCCGATCCTGGCGGCGATGGCCCCGCCCATCTCCGCCGTGGACACGGCCGGCTGCCCTTCGGGCGCCAGATCGGCCGTACGGAGCCCGTCGTCCAGCACCGCGGCGACCGCCGTTTCGACCTGGGCTGCCTCCGACTCCAGGTCGAGGCTGTGACGGAGCAGCATCGCGGCGCTCAGGATGGCGCCGATCGGGTTGGCGATGCCCCGGCCCGCGATGTCGGGCGCGGAGCCGTGGACCGGCTCGTACAGGCCCTGGCTGCCGGAGCCAAGGGACGCCGAAGGCAGCATGCCGAGCGAGCCGGCGAGGATCGCCGCTTCGTCGCTCAGGATGTCGCCGAACATGTTGCCGGCGAGGATCACGTCGTACTCGGCGGGCGAGCGCATCAACTGCATCGCGAAGGCGTCGACGAGGTGGTGGGTGAGCTCGACGTCCGGATACGCGCTGGCGACTTCGGTCACGGAGCGTCGCCACAGCCGCATGGAGGCCAGCACGTTCGCCTTGTCGACCGACGCGACCTTGCCGCGGCGACCCCTCGCCGCCCGCAGCGCGACCCGGGCGACGCGCTCGACCTCGGCGGTGGAGTAGACGAGAGTGTCGTGGGCCACGTCGCCGTCGCCCTGCTCCTGGCGCGGGCCGAAGTAGATGCCGCCGGTCAGCTCCCGCACGAACAGCAGGTCGACGCCGCGCAGCAGTTCGGGCCTGAGCGGCGCGAACTCGATCAGGGACTCGAACACCGGTACCGGGCGCAGGTTGGCGAACAGGCCCATCTCGGCGCGCAGGTCGAGGAGTCCCTGCTCAGGCCGGAGTTCGGCGCTCGGGTCGGACCACTTCGGTCCGCCGACGGCGCCGAGCAGCACAGCGTCAGCCGCCTTGCACGCGGCCAGCGTGGCTGGCGGCAGCGGATTGCTGAAGTCGTCGATCGCGTTGCCGCCCATCGGATGGGACTCGAGCTGGAACTCGTGTCCGCCGAGGTCGGCCACGACCCTCAGGATGCGGGACGCTTCCTCGGTGACTTCGGGTCCGATGCCGTCGCCGGGGAGGAGGACGATGTTCGCCTGCATGGGGAGTCGTTCGCTCAGCCTGATCGGGTGTCGAGCCGCGCCGGGTGGGCGGTCTCGAACGCCTGGATCGACGGCGCCTGGTTCAGCAGGTAGCCGAGCTGATCCGTGCCGTCGAGCAGGCAGCGGCGGGCGAAGGGGTCGACCTCGAAGTTCGTCTCGCCGCCGCCCGGCAGGCTGAGGGTCCGCGCTTCCAGGTCGATCGTGACTTCGGTGGCCGGGTCGGCGGCGACGGCATCGAACAACGACGCGGAGGCGCCTTCGGTCACCGGCACGACGAGCAGGCCGTTCTTCAGTGCGTTGCTGCGGAAGATGTCAGCGAAGGAGGTGCTGATCACGGCGCGGAAGCCGTAGCCGACGAGGGCCCAGGGCGCGTGCTCTCGCGAGCTGCCGCAGCCGAAGTTGTCGCCGGCGAGCAGGATTCTGGCGTCTGCGTGCTCGGCACGGTTCAGCACGAAGTCGGAGATGGGCTCGCCTTCGGGATCGCCGTCGCGGTAGCGCCAGCGGGAGAACAGGCCGGAAGCGAGACCGCTGCGGTCGGTCACCTTCAGGTAGGACGCCGGGATGATCTGGTCGGTGTCGACGTTCTGGATCGGCAGCGGCGCCATCGAGCCGGTGAAGCGGGTGAAGCTCTTGCTCACGACAGCACCTCGCGGACGTCGGTGACGCGACCCGTGATCGCCGATGCGGCCGCGGTCAGCGGACTGGCCAGGAAGGTGCGCCCGCCGGCGCCCTGGCGGCCTTCGAAGTTGCGGTTCGAGGTGCTGACGGCGTACTGGCCGGGCGCGAGCTGGTCGCCGTTCATCGCGAGGCACATCGAGCAACCGGCCTCGCGCCACTCCGCGCCGGCGTCGACGAAGACCTGGGCGAGACCGTCCCGTTCGGCCTGTCGCTTGACGGCGTCGGAGCCGGGCACGATGAGCACCCGCAAGCCGTCCGCGACCTTGCGGCCGCGCAGCACGTTCGCCGCGGCCACGAGGTCGCTGTAGCGCGAGTTCGTGCAGCTTCCGACGAAGACGACGTCGATCGGCTTGCCCTGAAGTTGCTGGCCGGGTTCGAGGGCCATGTAGTCGAGCGCCTTGCGGAAGGACGCCCGTTTCTCGGGTTCGATGGCGTTGTCCTCCGGAACCGATCCCGCGATCGGGATCGCCATGCCGGGGTTCGTGCCGTACGTCACCATCGGCTCGAGTGCGGAGCCGTCGAGAGTCGTGGTCCGGTCGTAGGCCGCCCCGTCGTCGGTGGGCAGCGACCGCCAGTCGTCGACGGCCGCCTCCCAGGCGTCACCCGCGGGCGCCATCGGGCGGCCTTCCAGATACGCGAAAGTAACGTCGTCGGGGGCGATCAGGCCGGCGCGGGCGCCGCCCTCGATCGACATGTTGCAGACCGTCATCCGGCCCTCCATGTCGAGCGCGCGAATCGCCTCGCCGGTGTACTCGAAGACGTGGCCGGTGCCGCCGCCGATGCCGAGCCGGGCGATCACCGCCAGGATGATGTCCTTGGCGACCACGCCCTCCTGCAGGCGGCCGTCGACGCGCACCTCGTAGGTCTTCGGCCGGTGCTGGAGCAGGCACTGGGTGGCGAGCACGTGGCCGACCTCGCTGGTGCCGATGCCGAAGGCCAGCGCTCCGACCGCGCCGTGGGTGCTGGTGTGGCTGTCGCCGCAGACGACGGTCATCCCGGGCTGGGTGGCGCCCAGCTCGGGGCCGATCACGTGGACGATGCCCCGGCGTTCGTCGCCCATCGCGTAGAGGGGGATGCCGTGCCGCTCGCAGTTCGCCAGCAAGCGGTCGAGTTGCGCGGAGCCCTCCGGGTCGAGCACGCGCAGCCGCGCGTCGTCAATCGCGGGGTCCGTCGGCGTCGAGTGGTCCATCGTCGCCAGCGTCAGATCGGGCCGCCGGACGGGGAGTTCCCGTTCGGCCAGCTCGGTGAACGCCTGCGGCGAGGTCACCTCGTGCACCAGGTGCAGGTCGACGTAGAGGGTCGCGGGCAGGCCCTCGGTTTCGGCGGCGACCAGGTGGCGCCGCCAGATCTTCTCGAACAGCGTCCTCGGTCGACTCATGCGTCTACCGGCTGGGGTCGCGAGACGCGAAGGGTGGCTGGTCCTCCCTCGCCGGCCGTGTACTTGGTGCCGACCGCGGTGAGCATCCGGTTGAGAGCCGCCAGGTACGCCTTGGCGGAGGCCACGATGACGTCCGTGTCGGCGCCGTAGCCGCCGAAGACGCGGCCCTTGCCGCGGCCGGAGGTCGGACTCTTGATCCGCACCGTGACCTCGCCCATCGCGTCGATGCCCTCGGTGACGCTGTGGACGTTGTACTCGAGCAGGGTGTTCCTGGCCTCGACCACGGCGTCGATGGCACGGAAGGTCGCGTCGACGGGTCCGGTGCCGACGCCGGGCGAGATGTACTCGTGACCGTTCGGCCCGCACAGCCGGGCGGTCGCGGTCGGCATGCCGGGCCGGCCGCAGGAGATTTGCAGCTCGGTCAGCGTGAAGATCTCCGTCGGCGCCAGGATCTCCTGGTTCGCCAGCGCCTGCAGGTCGGCGTCGGTGATGTCCTTCTTCTGGTCGGCCAGTTGCTTGAAGCGGCGGAAGGCGTCGCCCAGCTCTTCCCGGTTCAGTTCGAAGCCGAGTTCCTCCATGCGCATCCGGAGCGCGTGCTTGCCGGAGTGCTTGCCGAGCACGAGCCTGCTCTGGGTCAGGCCGACCGTCTGGGGGGTCATGATCTCGTAGGTGCGCTGGTCCCGGAGCATGCCGTGCTGGTGGATTCCCGCCTCGTGGGCGAAGGCGTTCTCCCCGACGATCGCCTTGTTCCGGGGCACCGCGATGCCGGTGTAGTGGGCGACCAGGCGGCTCGTCCGCACGAGTTCCGTCGTGTTGAGACGGGTCCCGACGCCGTAGATCTTCGGCCTCGTGTGGAGCGCCATGACGACCTCCTCGAGCGAGGTGTTGCCGGCGCGCTCGCCGATGCCGTTGATCGTCACCTCGACCTGCCGCGCGCCGGCTTCGATCGCCGCGAGCGTGTTGGCGGTGGCGCAGCCGAGATCGTCGTGGCAGTGCGCTGACCAGATGACGTCTCCGGCGCCTTCCGTGTGCTCCATCAGGTAGCGGAAGAGGTCGCCGTACTCGACCGGCATGTCGTAGCCGACCGTGTCCGGGATGTTCAGCGTCGTGGCGCCTTCCCTGATCGCGAGCGAGAGCACCTCGACCAGGAAGTCCGGGTCGGAGCGGCTGGCGTCCTCGGGGCTGAACTCGACGTCGTCGCAGAGAGAGCGCGCGTGCGCCACCATGTGACCGACCTGGCTCAGGACCTGCTCCCGGGTCATGCCCAGCTTGCGCTCCATGTGCAGGTCGGAGGTCGCGATGAAGGCGTGGATGCGCGGCTTCGCGGCTTCCCGGACTCCTTCCCATGCCTTGTCGATGTCCTCGCGCCAGCAGCGGGCGAGCCCCGCGACCACGGGGCCGTTCGCCTTGCCGACCTCGCGCGCGATCCGTCGCACGCCTTCGAGATCGTCGGGACTGGCGGCCGGGAAGCCCGCCTCGATGATGTCGACGCCGAGGACGGCGAGCTGGCGGGCCACCTCGAGCTTCTCGGCGCTGGTCATCGTCGCGCCCGGCGACTGCTCGCCGTCGCGCAGCGTGGTGTCGAAGATCCGGACCCAGTCTCCGTTCTTGGCCTGTGCCGTCATCGTTACACCTCCTTGGCGTCCAGGAACGGCATCATCCGACGCAGTTCCCGGCCGACCTCCTCGATGGGGTGGCTCCGCTCCCGCTGCCTTCGGGGATCGAAGCGCGGCCGGCCGTTCCTGTTCTCGGCGATCCAGTCGCGGGCGTAGGTCCCGTCCTGGATGTCGCTCAGGATCTTGTCCATCACCGCCCGCACGTCCTCCGTGATCATCTGATCGCCGGCGTGGTAGCCGCCGTGCTCGGCGGTATCGGAGACGCTGTACCACATGTAGCCGAGCCCGCCCTCGTACATCAGGTCGACGATCAGCTTCAGCTCGTGCAGGCATTCGAAGTACGCGACTTCCGGCTGGTAGCCGGCGGCGACCAGCTTCTCGAAGCCGGCGCGGACCAGGGCGGAGGCGCCGCCGCAGAGCACGATCTGCTCGCCGAAGAGGTCGGTCTCCGTCTCCTCGGCGAACGTCGTTTCGATCACTCCGGCGCGGGTGCAGCCGATCCCCTTCGCGTAGGCCAGGGCATCGGCCAGGGCGCCGCCGCTGGCGTCGTTCTCGACGGCGACCAGGCCCGGCGTGCCGGCGCCTTCGGTGAACACCTCCCGCACCCTGTGCCCCGGCGCCTTCGGCGCGACCAGGGACACGTCGACTTCCTCCGGCGCTCCGATCTCGCCGTAGCGGACGTTGAACCCGTGCGCGAACATCAGGGTGTTCCCCGGCTCGAGATTCGGGGCGAGGTCCTGCTCGTAGAGTTCGGCCTGCACCGTGTCGGGCGCCAGGATCATGATCATCTGCGCCCGCGCGGCCGCGGCCGCGTTGCCGAGCACCTCGAGGCCGTCGGCTTCGGCCTTGGCGGCGCTGCCGCTGCCTTCACGCAGGCCGACGACGACGTCGACGCCGCTGTCGCGCAGGTTCAGCGCGTGGGCGTGTCCCTGGCTGCCGTAGCCGATCACCGCGACGGTGCGGCCGTCGAGCCGGGAGAGGTCCGCGTCGTCGTCGTAATAGAGCTTCGCCATCTTGGTTGGGTTCCTCGTCTGGTGATTCGAGCGGTTGCGCTCAGAGTACGTTGCGCCGCGCCGCGGCGCGGCTGCGGTTGGGCTTGAAGCCTTCGTCCTTCAGGGTGTGGCCGCCGCGCCCCAGCGCGATCATGCCGGTGCGCACCATCTCGACGATGCCGAACGGACGCACGAGTTCGGTGAAGTTCTCGAGTTTCTCTTCCTCGCCGGTGATCTCCACCACCAGGCTTTCGGCGGAGACGTCGATGATCCGGGCGCGGAAGATGTCGCAGAGCTGGATCACCTCCCGCCGGTTGTCGGAGGTCGCCCGGACCTTGACCAGAGCCATCTCCCTCACCACCGAGGGCTGACTGTGGAGGTGGTCGACGTGGACGACGTCGACCAGCTTGTACAGGTTCTTGACCAGGCGGTCCGCCTCCGCGCTGTCGGACTCCATGACGATCGTCATACGGGACATCTCGTCGCGCTGAGTGCGGCCGACGGACAGGCTGTCGATGTTGAAGCTGCGCCGCCGGAACAGGTTCGCCACCCGGGCCAGGACCCCGGGGCGATTCTCGACCAGCGCTGCCAGGATGTGTTTCGCCATTTGCCGTTCCTCGGGAACCGGCCGACCTCAGACCCCGAACCGGGAACCCAGGGCCGCCGCGGCCGCGGGAGCCTCTGCCTCGGTCGCCTCTGCTTCCGTGACTTCCGCCGCTGCCGCCCTTTCGCGTTGCTGCCGCTCGAACTCCGCCGGTGTGGGCCGGCGGATCATGTCGTCGAGGTCGGCGCCTGCCGGCACCATGGGGAAGACGATTTCTTCCTTCTCGACGACGAAGTCGATCAGGGTCGGTCCGCCTGTCTGCGCGCGCGAGGCGTCGACCGCCTCTTCGATCTGGCCGCGCTCGGTGACGCGAACGGTCGGGATGCCGTAGGCCTCCGCGAGCTTGCAGAAGTCCGGGTTGACCATTGGCGTCTGGTTGTAGCGCTCCTCGTAGAAGAACTCCTGCCACTGGCGGACCATGCCGAGGAAGCCGTTGTTGATGATCGCGATGTGGACGTTGACCCGCTCCTGGACCGCGGTGGCGAGTTCCATCATCGTCATCTGGAAGCCGCCGTCGCCAACGATGGCCCACACTTCCTGGTCGGGGCGGGACATCTTGGCGCCGATCGCCGCCGGCAGGCCGAAGCCCATCGTGCCCAGGCCGCCGCTGGTGATCAGGCTGTGCGGCCGTTCGTGCTGGTAGTACTGGGCCTCCCACATCTGGTGCTGGCCGACATCGGTGACGGTGATGGCTCCGCCCGCGGTGAACTCGAACAGGTCGCGGATGACCTGGGCGCCGAGCAGCTTGCCTTCGGGCACCGCAGGGTGCTGGGGCGCCTCGGCCGGCCGCACGATCTCACGCAGCTCGGAGTCCGCCCGCCACTCGGCGATGCGGTCGAACCAGGCTTCGTTCGGCCGCCGCTCGACCCGGTCGAGCAATTGCCGCAGGACCTCGCCGAGGTCGCCGACGATGCCGACGTCGACGGTCACGTTCTTGTTGATCTCGGAAAGGTCGATGTCGACATGAATCTTGCGCGAGTCCCGTGCGTAGGTCGCCAGGTTGCCGGTCACCCGGTCGTCGAAGCGCATGCCCAGGGCGATCAGCAGGTCGGCCTGCTGAATCGCGTGGTTCACCTCGGCGCCGCCGTGCATTCCCATCATTCCGAGGCAGAGCGGGTGCTGTTCGGAGATCGCGCCCTTGCCGAGCAGGGTCAGGGCGATCGGAATCTGCGCCTTCTCCGCCAGTTGCGCGAGCTCCTCGTTGGCGCCCGCCATCGAGATGCCGTGTCCGGCCAGGATGATCGGCCGCTCCGAATCGCGGATCAACTCCAGGGCCGCGGCGACCTGGCGCGCCCTTGCCGTCTTCGGCGGGCTGTAGCCGGCGAGTTGAATCGGCTCCGTCGGGTAGACGAACTCGGCTTCCTGGATCTGGACGTCCTTGGGAATGTCGACCAGCACCGGTCCGGGCCGCCCGGTGCGGGCGATATGAAACGCCTCGCGCATGACCTCGGGCAGTTCGTCGATGCTCGTCACCAGGTAGTTGTGCTTGGTGATCGGGAGCG
Source organism: Candidatus Multivorans sp. (assembly GCA_965220845.1). Taxonomy (GTDB): domain Bacteria; phylum Acidobacteriota; class Thermoanaerobaculia; order Multivoradales; family Multivoraceae; genus Multivorans. The sequence continues at coordinate 155,510 of CBDCRA010000004.1, read as the reverse complement.
TGATGCCGGTGACGTCCGTCTCCTGGAAGGCGTCGCTGCCGATGGCGCCGGTGGGGACCTGTCCCGTGATGCAGACGATGGGAGACGAGTCCATCATCGCCGTGGCGATGCCGGTGACGAGGTTCGTCGCGCCGGGGCCGCTGGTCGCCATCGCCACGCCGACCTTGCCGGTGGCGCGGGCGTAGCCGTCGGCCATGTGCGACGCGCCCTGTTCGTGGCGGGTCAGCACGTGGTGGAGCTGCGGGTACTTGGTCAGGGCGTCGTAGGTGGGCAGGATGGCCCCGCCCGGGTAGCCGAAGACGATGTCGACCCCCTCGTGCAGCAGGCACTCGCACACGATTTCGGCGCCGGTCAGCACGACGGCGTCGGAGCCCCCATCCGGTGGGTTCACTGCCTCCGGGTTCACTGCCTCTCGGTTCGTTGCGGCGTCTTCGTCGCTCATCTCGGCCTCCTCGCTCAGCCGGCCAGGGGCTTCGCGGCCTCCTGCAGCCGGGGTACCTGGGTGAGCCAGTTGTGGCGGTCGGGGAGGCGGCCCTCGACCAGCCCGAAGAACTCCTCCTGGAGGTGGTGCGTGATCTCACCGCGCGTGCCGCTGCCGATCGGGATCCGGTCCACGGAGCGCACCGGGCTCACTTCGGCCGCCGTGCCGGTCATGAACAGCTCGTCGGCGAGATAGAGCTCTTCACGGGCGATCGGCTGGAAGCGGACGTCGTACTTGAGATCCCGGGCGATCGTGATGACCGAGTCCCTGGTGATGCCGCCCAGGATCGAGTTGTAGAGCGGCGGCGTGTAGAGCACACCGTCCCTGATCAGGAAGAGGTTCTCGCCGGCGCCCTCGCAGACCAGGCCGCGGTCGTCGAGCATGATGCCCTCCGCGTAGCCGTGCTCGCGCGCCTCGATGGACACGAACTGGTTCGTCACGTACTGGCCGCTGATCTTGCCCAGCGGCACGGCCGTGTTCGAGTTGAAGCGCCGCCAGGAACTGATCGCGGCGTCCACGCCCTGTTCGATCGCTTCCTCGCCGAGGTAGCGCCCCCAGCGGACCGCGTAGATGGCCAGTCTCGAACTGCAGGAGGTCGGGTTGAGGCCCATCTCCTCGTTGCCCCGGTAGATCAGCGGCCGGATGTAGCACGACTCGAGACGGTTGCGGCCCACCGCCTCGATGCAAAGCTCCTCGACCTGGTCCTGCGTGTAGCCGGGTTCCATGCGCATGATCCTGCAACTGTCGAACAGGCGCCGGACGTGCGGGCCGAGGCGGAAGATCGCCGTCGTCTCGCCCGTGTCGTAGGCGCGAATGCCCTCGAACACCGACGAGCCGTAGTGCAGGCCGTGGGTGGTGAGGTGGACGGTCGCCTCGTCCCAGGGTTTCCACTGGTCGTCGATCCAGATCCAGTCCGATCGTTCTATGGGCATGCGGTTACTCCACTGGCGCCGAACCAAAAAAGCCCCCAGGCGTTGCTGGGGGCTTGAAGTCGCTCAGTTTCCTGTTGGTGCGCCTAGTTAGCCCCCTGGGTCACAAGGACCAGGACCAGAATCAGCAGCAGAAGGACGGCGGGGGTAGTCATGGCGTAAGGATTCTGTTGATCTACCGGGCGGCAGGTCGTGCGAGGGAGCGTAGGAGAGGACGGGAGCGGCTGTCAAGTTCCGGGTTCGACTGTCTCCTGCGTGATTGGTCGCCACCTGCACGTTGCTCAGGGAGGGGCGACGGTCGCCGTGAATGTCACCGAGTCCGAGGCGCCGGCGCTGTCGGTCACGGTGTAGGTGACCCGATAAGTCGTGTTGCTCCGCACGGTCGGCAGCGTTCCGCTCGCTCTCCTGGTCGACGGAAAGAACGTGACCCCCGGCGGCAGCCCCGACAACGCGTAACGGTAAGGCGGCGTGCCTCCGGACGCCGCCGGAAACACCGTGTTCACCACTCCAGCCGAAGGCAACCGGAAGTTCGGAATCCCCGGAACCGACAGTGGAGAAACAGGTGGCGGCGGCGGGGGCGCGGCCGGCGTCGTCAACGTGACGACGTTCGACCACGCCCCGTCGCCGCCGGCGTTCGTCGCCCGGACACGGTAACGAAGGACCATCCCGGCACGGGTCGTCACGCTCCATGACGTCACCTTCGGGTCGATGCTCGACGACGGCGAAGGCGAACCCGAACTCGTGAAGTACCAGTCCTGGCTCTCTCGAAGCTGGAGCTGGTAGCGCGTCAGCGGACTCCCGGTCGTCGGCGCCGTCCAGTTCAGAGTCTGCTTCCGGCCCGAGACCTCGCCCGAAAGCACCGGCGCCGCGGGCGGAGGCGTCAAGGCGCCTTCCGCTTCGACACTCAACTTGTAGGCCCCCGTGCCGCCACCGTACGGATACACGGTCACCGCGTGAACGCCGGCTTCCAGCGTGCCGTTCCACGAATCGTCCTCCGTACCGCCACGGTTGCTGCACCGGGCGGTGTCCACCCGGCAGTCCATGTCGCGGTCCATGCCGGTCAGAGACAACTTCACCTTGCTCTTCGACTTCAGAGCGAAACGGAAGACGCGGTCGCCGCCGACCGCCGTCTCCGAAACCGTGAACGGCAGGCCGCGGACGGGGCTCCACTTGACCGACAACGTGTAGTCGCCGGTCACGCCCCCGCTCGGATAGACCGTCAGCTTGTGCGCGCCGGCCGGCAACAGGCCGCTCCATGCGTCGCTTGTCGTGCCGCTTCTGTTCGTGCAGTTCTCCGAACTCTCCCCTCCGGACACGGCCGCGGGCGGCGGCGTGCCGCCGAGCGGCTCGCCCGCCGCGAGCCGACAGTTGAAGTCCTTGCTCATGCCGGTCAGCGACGCCGACACCATGGCGGGAGAGTCCAGGTGAATCCGGTAGTCGATGGAACTTGACACGCTCGTCTGCGTCACCGTACCCGACCGGTCGCCGGGAACGCCGCCCGGAGGCGGCGCCATCGGAATGCAGACCCAACCCACTCCGGGAACCGGCCACCAGACGCAGCCCGACGTCGTCACGTTCTCGCACTTCGGCTGGTTCGGATTCAGGATGCAACTGTCGCAGTCCGGGTGGCTCCGATTGATCGTGCAGTTCGCCGGACACCTCGAGTCGTTCGGGTTCAGGTCGCAGTTCGGGCCTCCGAGAGGATCGTCGCCGGGGCCGGGGTTGGGGCCGTCCGGATCCGGGTCGCCGCCTCCGCAGCCTTCGCCGTTGGGATTCTCCGCGCAGTCCCGGCGGAGCTCTTCCCGGTCGAGAGCTTCGCAGTCCGATGCCGCAACTTCGGTGATCGCTCGCAAGGAGTCCTTGGGAATACTCGTTCGCATCAAGGAGCCCGAGCACTCGCTCGACGCGTGGCCGATGCGGAAGGAATGGCCCATCTCATGGCCGAGGACCTGCTTCGTGACACCGCTGCACTTGGATGAACCGTCGTAGACGTAGAGGGTTCTCGTGTCATCGTCGGCACGTCCGCAAACGCCTCGCTTCCTGAGGTCCTTCGCTTCGTCTTCCGCAAGGAGCTGTTCGTACTTGCCGCGAACGACCGTCCAGACTTCCGCGCCCTCGGGCGCCACCGACGATGCTCCGGCGGTCGCCGGGACGGAGGTGCACTGGTCGGTCCACATCTGGAGGCTCTTTTCGACGGTTTCGCGGAGCTTCCCGGTCGCCTTTTCTCCCGCACGGTCAGCGGATCCGGTCAGGTTGAAGAAGATCGCATCCGGCAGCTTCGACCAGACCTGCGACGGGTCGTCCACGAACGCCTTGGGAAGCGGCGGTCCCGCATAGGAAGTGATCGAGCAGTCCGCCTGAGCGAAGGCCGTCCCAGCCAGGAGGACGAACGCCAGGAGCGAGCCAACCAGGCGAATCGGCCGACCTACGGTTCGACGGCGCATGACTCCGCGGCTCCCCACCCGTTGCCCGTCGACGTGCTTCGGGTGGTGCTGGCGTCGATGCAGATCTCGGCAAGCGGTCTGTCGAGCTTTCTGGCCGCCACTTCTGGAGTCCCTTCGGCGCAGATTCGCGTGTAACGCCGACCGTTGTCGGGGAGGGCCAGTGGCTCAGCGCCAACCAAGCGGCAGCCGCTCCAATAGACGGACGAGACCAGATCGCCTAGCTCCCCGCGTCCCTCGCTGTACAGTTCACGCTCTCGCCGGACGGCTGCCGTCGTCGCCAGCAAGCCCCCCGAAGCCAACTCGCCGATGCGCCGGGTTAAGCCAAGGAGGGTCCCGGGAGGATCGGGACGGTCTACACTCACGGAGAAGAGCCACTCCAGTGTCCCTTCTTCCTGGACCTCGGCGAGGATGCCCGAGCTGCCTTCGCCCACGCCCATGGGCACCACCCCATCATGCCAGGAACCAATAATCACCAGACGGGTGCCAATCTTGTAGTCGACCCCGGCAACGAAGGGCTCGTCTCTCTCCCCGCCGCAGAAGACGCGGTCGTGTGTGACCATGCTGAAGACAGGGATCAACACATAATCGGGTGATGGCGAAAGGCCGTGGAGTGGCACGACATTCGACACTGCCAGCAGGTTGTACGGCCAAGTGCCCGAGAATCCCGGAATGACATCGCTTACCGTAGCCTCCACGGCCACTTCCCCGAGAAGAACGGCTGCGTCGAACATGCCATTGTGGCTTGCGGGAGCGTAGAACGCGCCTGAGTCATCTCGTACTCCACTGGGTACGCAGAAGCTCCTCGGCGGTACTTGGCCTTCGCGCAGTCCGTGGTCGCTGGCCGGACCGAACTCCTCGATGAACCGGGCGGACTGGTTGTTCAGGGACTCGCGAAGCCGCGCGTACGCGTTCGGATCCTTTACTCTGCCGCCGGAATCCAGGAGGTAGGTGGCGGCCTTCCAGTTCATCACGTCGAGGATCTCGGGGTGTCTGGTTCTCGCTGGCTCGGTCGCCTCCTGCGCCAAGCCAGGCGAGACCATGCCCAATACAAGAGCTAACCCCATCGCCACCAGACCGTTACGTCTTCCGTCCATCGTCTCGTTCTCCGCAGTTCAAGCCTGAACCTGGAGCATAGCGTTCCCTGGTTCCGGGACGATGTTCCGGAGAGCCCATCGCGGCCAGTTTCCGGCGGGGAAGATCCCACAGACCGTCGAGTCGGAGGTATAGTCGAGCGTTTACGCGTTCAACGTAGCGGACTGTCGCCCGCACTGCTCAGACCTCGCTTCCGTGCGCGTTGTCTCTCAGCCCTCAAGCCAACTGGCGGCCCCGTCGTGAAGCTGTTTCCACGCCTCGAGTTCCATCGCACCGGGATTGGCCTCCTCCCCGATCCCCACGACCCGGAGCCCGGTTCGGCCGTTCATTTGGCCAGGGTGGCCGGGTCGAAGCGGCCGCTGACGTTCTGCAGTTGCTCCACGGGCCGGCGCAGCGGATGCCGCCACCTCAAGCAGCTCGATGGTCAGATCCGGGAACTCCACCAGGTCACCGGATGTAGCTGGTTCGATCTCTTCGCTCACAGCGGCTGGTTCCGGCTGGCCCAGACTCTCTTCGAGGAACGTCTGCCGGCGGCTTCCGAGTGCCTGGTGCTCCAGGAAACGCCCGACGATCCGATTCGCCTGTTCGGTCCGGGCGGAGTGGAGGTCCTTCGCTACCTCGAGCAGGCGCCGGCAACGGTTCGTTTTCTGGAACGGATCGGGAAGCTCTCGGGCGGCGTGTCAACCGCCGATCGGTCGGGTCTGCTGGAGCGGCTGTCGACGTTCATGCGGACACCCGAGGAACAGCATCTGAACAAGGCCGGAATGCAGACGAACCGCCAGTTCTTCGAGGGCAGTCTCTGGTTCCGCGTCGCCTACCACGCCCTGAGGGAGTACGGCGATATCTCCGGCGGCAGAGCCGAAACGGCTGGAGCGACGGTGAGACTCGAGCCGTCAATCGAGCTCTCCAACGGCACGTTCTTCCTGGCGGTCCGCACGGGTTCGGGTGGGCCGGACCTGCTTCAGATCGCCGTTCCGCGTGGCCGGGTGGACGCGGCGCTGGCCTTCCTCGCGGAAACGGGGCAGACCTCGGCGGTTCCCCTGTCGGCCGCGGATCTCCTCTACGTGGGACCTGACACCAGGATCGAGAAGAAACACAGGCTCGAGATACTGCGCCTGGCCGCGGAGGGGGAGGACGTCCTCGATGAGAAGCGGCGGGAACGTTTCCAGTATGGCGATCTGGTCTTTGTCGAGGAGCTGCAGGCGCTCGTCCGGCGCTCGGAGCGGAGCGAGAGCGGCTGGCGCGAGCCCGCCGCCATCGATCTCGTGCCGGCGCGGGTGCCGACCTTCCGGACGTTGTCGCCGATTGAGGAACCCGAGCCGGTGCTGACCGAGAACCCGCTCGCCGCCGTCGGGATCCTGACGGAGTTCGACTACATCGAGATCGAGCCGGACGGAGACGAGTCGCTTTCGATCCGCTACGGCTTCGGCGACAGCGACGTGAGCCTCGGGGAACTGCTGGCAGCGAGGGGGGCCGGCCTGCCGTACCTCGAGACGGCGTCGGGCTGGATCGATCTCAACGCGCCGGCGCTCAGGAACCTCGGATCGCTGCCCGCTCAGGCGAGAGCGCGTGCCGAAGGCACGGGCGGCAACGGCGGTTCGGGCGGTCTCCGTCTGTCATCGGCCGAGTTGCTGCGGCTGCAGGCTTCGAGTGCGGCGCCGATCCGTGTCGAGGGCGAAGGAAGCCGGCATGACTTCCTGCGTCGCTTCCTGGACCTCCGGCCGGCCGATCCGATGGTGAGTCCTTCAGGGCTCACGAGCGTCCTGCGTCCTTACCAGAAGCTCGGTGTCGAATGGTTGAAGTTCTTGTACGAGAACGATCTCGCGGGTCTTCTGTGCGACGACATGGGCTTGGGGAAGACGCACCAGGCGATGGCCCTGATGGTCATTCTGCGGGAGCAACTGGGGATCGACGAGCCGTTTCTCGTCGTCTGTCCCCGCACTGTCATCAGCCACTGGCGCAACAAGCTCCGGGAGTACGCGCCGGGATTGAGTCCGGCCTACTACCACGGACCGCAACGCGACCTCGGAGAATCGCTCACCCATGGCGACGTGATCCTCACGTCCTATGGGGTGATGCGGAACGACGTCGAGCGTTTCGGCGAACGGCGCTGGGGCCTCATCGTCTTCGACGAGGTGCAGCAGATCAAGAACCGGAGCACGCAGGGCTACCGCGCCGCCGTTGCGCTCAGGGCCCGGATGAAACTGGGGTTGACCGGTACGCCGATCGAGAACTCGCTCACCGAGTTGAAGGGCCTGTTCGATCTCGTGCTGCCGGGCTACCTGGGCGGCGACGACACGTATCTCGATGTCCTCGGGACGAACGAACTCGATGCCGACTCCTGGTACGCGGTGAACCTGCGGCGTCTGACCGCTCCCTTCGTGCTTCGCCGCGTGAAGACCGCCGTGCTGGACGAGTTGCCGGAGAAGATCGAGGACGTCCGCACCTGCCGCCTGAGCCCCGAGCAGTTCGACCTGTACCGCCAGACGATCGAAACGAAGGGCGTGACGTTGATGAACGCGTTGCGGAGCGAGCGGGGCGCCCTTCCCTACATCCACATCTTCGCCCTGCTGAACATGCTGAAGCAGATCTGCGATCATCCCGCGCTGGCGGTGGGCGACCTCGACCGCTACGAAGACTACGAATCCGGCAAATGGGACCTGTGCAAGGAACTCCTCGAGGAGAGCTTCGACAGTGGCCAGAAGGTCGTCGTCTTCAGCCAGTACCTGGGCATGATCGGCATCCTGGAGCGCCACCTGACGAAGCTCGGCATCGAGTACGTCACGCTGACGGGCTCGACCCGCGAGCGCGGCAAGGTCGTCGACCGCTTCAACAACGACGACGACTGCCGCGTCTTTCTGGGCAGCCTGAAGGCGGGCGGCACCGGCATCGACCTGGTCGGCGGGTCGGTCGTCATTCACTACGACCGCTGGTGGAACGCGGCTCGCGAGGACCAGGCGACGGACCGCCTGTACCGGATCGGCCAGAAGCGGGCGGTCCACGTCTTCAAGCTGATCACCGAGGAAACGCTCGAGGAGCGCATCGCCGCCATCATCGACCGCAAGCGCCGTCTCATGGAGAGCGTGGTGCAGGAGGACGACCCCCAGCTCAAGAAGATCTTCTCGCGCGAGGAGTTGATCGAGCTGCTGCAGGGGCCGGGCCTCGACGAGCCGGCCTGAGGCCGGGCCAATAGGGTAGTGGGCCGATGACCACCAGGATCGAGCTGTACGACACGACACTTCGCGACGGGACCCAGCGAGAGAACATCTCCCTGTCGCTGGCGGACAAGCTGGCGATCGCCAGGCGGCTGGACGCCTTCGGCATCCCCTACATCGAGTGCGGCTGGCCTGGCTCGAATCCGAAGGACGCCGACTTCTTCGAGGCCATCCGCGAGGTCGAGCTCGAACAGGCGAGAATCTGTGCCTTCGGCGCCACCCGGCGCAAGCACAGCGCCTGCAACCGCGACGGCAACGTCCAGGCGCTGGTCGCCGCGGAGACGTCCACCGTCACGCTGGTCGGCAAGAGCTGGGACCTGCACGTCGAGAAGGTGCTCGAGACCGACGCGCGAGAGAACGAGGCGATGATCGGCGACACGGTCGGCTATCTCAAGGAGTTGGGCCGCGAGGTGATCTACGACGCGGAACACTTCTTCGACGGTCTGGCCGGGAACCCCGAGTGCGCGCTCGGCACGTTGCGGGCGGCGGCCGCTGCGGGCGCCGACTACGTCGTGCTCTGCGACACGAACGGCGGCACGCTGCCGTGGCAGATCGAAGCGGGGATCGACGCGGCGCGGGCCGAGCTCGGTCCGGATGTCCGGATCGGCATCCATACGCACGACGACGCCGGATGCGGCGTCGCCAACACCCTGGCCGCGGTGCGGGCAGGCGCGGTCATGGTCCAGGGCACGATCAACGGCTACGGCGAACGGGTGGCGAACGCGAACTTGGTGACCATCGTGCCGGATCTGCAGTGCAAGATGGGGTTCTCCTGCGTCCCCGACGAGAGCCTGCGCGAGTTGACCTCTCTGTCGCGCTACGTCGCCGAGGTGGCGAACATCGCCCACGACGACCACCTGCCCTACGTCGGCCGGAGTGCCTTCGCCCACAAGGGCGGCATCCATGTCGCGGCGATGCTCAAGGAACCGACCAGCTACCAGCACGTCGAGCCGGAGGTGGTCGGCAACGAGATGCGGACCGTGGTCTCCGAACTCTCGGGCCGCGGCAACATCGCTCATCTCGCGGCGGGCGCCGGGATCGCGGAGACTCCTCACGCGCGTGAAGTGCTGTACAAGGTCAAGGAGCTGGAGAACCGCGGCTACAGCTTCGAGGCCGCCGAGGCGTCCGTCGAGCTCATGTTGCGGCGGGCGGCGCCCGGCTACGAAGCGCCGTTCCGGCTGATCGACTTCCTGACGGTGGTCGAGCATCGCGACGGTCGTGGTCTGGTCGCGGAGGCAACCGTCAAGGTCGAGGTGCCGGATGGAACGATCGCCCATACCGCCTCCGAGGGCAACGGCCCGGTCAACGCGCTGGCGCATGCGCTGCGCAAGGCGCTGGAGCCGCACTACCCGCAACTGTCCGAGATGCGCCTTGCCGACTACAAGGTCCGCATCCTGGACAGCGCCCACGGAACGGCCGCCACGACCCGCGTGCTCGTCGATTTCGTCGCCGGCGGCGAGCGCTGGACCACGGTCGGCGCGGGCACGAACATCATCGAAGCGAGCTGGGAGGCTCTGTCCGACGCCGTCGAGTTCGGCCTGCTGGCGTAGCAGCCGCTCCGCGGGTGTCGTAGAGTTCCTTCGTCCCGTCCCCGTCAGGCGCCGAAGTGGTACTCGTGTACGACGAGGACGATGCACCGTGTGCTCACCAGGGTAGTGCTCAGCGGGATCAAGCGCACCACGAGGCTTCCCATCAAACGCCAAGCCGAGGGGCCTGCCCCGATCCGGCGGGGTGACCCGATTGCGCCCCCGCTCGGCCGATGACTACGGCCACGATGCGCCGAGTGGTCCCACTGGCGCTCGCCGGCTGCCTGGTTGCCGCTGTCTCCGCCGTCGACGCGCAGCAGCTCTTCACGCCACTGGGCGTCGAATCCGTCGCCGTGCAGACGGACGACGCTGTTGCGGCGGATGACGAGCGAGTGGAAGCCAGCCTGACGGTTCAGGCCGACCTCGAACTGCTGAGGTCGGGACCGGCGAGGCTCGAACTGCTTACGCCCTACGAAGAGATACTCCTGGCAAGCCGGACAGCATTCGAGAATCGGGGGAACGGGAACGTCATGTGGGCGGGCGCGGTTCCGGACGCAGGCTATTCCACGGTCGTTCTGACACTACAGGACGGCCATCTCGTGGGTACCTATGGCGATCCCGGCGAAACGAAGTACGGCGTTCAGGCGGGCCCGTCAGGCCTGGGGCGCGTCGTGCACGAAGAGGACGACTCCCGAAGTATCTGCCGCGACCCCGCCCCGCTCCAGGCACCGCCGGATTGGCTTCTGGAGCCGCGCCACGACCACGGCCACAACCACGCACCGTCCCGCCGAAGCCAAGCTCAGCAACAACAGCAGAAACTTGAGCTGGAGGTTCTCTTCCTCTACTCGCCACAGGCGGCGGCGACCCTCAACGGCGCCGGCGCCGGTGGGAACTCCCTCGCGGCCAGGATCCAGTGGTTCATCGACTACGGGAACACCGTCTTCAGCAACGGCGATCTGAACGCCACGCTTGTCCTGGCGGGTAGCGAGCCGCTGCCGACTTCCGTCGCCACGACCTCATACTGGGACATCTACAACGACGAATACGTATCGCCCGTCCTCGACTCGACGTTGAGCGACTCGAACGCCGCACATCTGCGAAGCCTCCACGAGGCCGACGTCGTCGTGGCGCTGCACACGGATTCGAGGATCAGGTACTGCGGCGAAGCCGATGTCTGGACCCGCGGCCAGACTGTCGCGCACGCAGCCAGCCGCGCCTACTCCTTCGTGAACACGGACTGTCTTTCCAACACCGACTATCTCGCTTCGACGGTTACTCACGAGATCGGCCACAACCTCGGCCTCCAGCACGACCCGGACCACACTAGCGTCACGCCGTCTAGAGCCCTCTACGCTTATGCGTTCGGCCATACCGATCTGGTGAACGACGTCCATACGGTCATGAGCTATGGCAGTGACTCGTCGACGCGGACACCGTACTTCTCCACGGCGGCCAGATCCCCGAACGGCTGGACCCTCGGCATCGCCGGTTCGAGGGAGAACGAGCGGGCCATGCGCAACTCGCTCGGAGATGCCGCGACATGGAACGACTTCATTCCGCTACCCGCTCCGACGGGGCTGAGTGCGACGACCGCATTGTCCGGCACGACAGCTTCGGTCAGTCTGACGTGGACCGACCGCTCCCGCCACGAGAGCGGCTATTCCGTCGAGTATCGGACCTGGCTCGATGCGAACTGGACCGTGGCGGCGACGCTTGCTCCGGACGTGACCCAGGCGATGCTAACCGGTCTCGAGCCGGCGAAGCGCTACGTTCTTCGGGTAGGGGCAATCCCAACGCAGGGGACCACCCAATCGACCCAATACAGTACCGAAGTCAGCGTGAGGACTCCCGGGGACGGACCGCCGACCGGGCCCGGCCCGCTCAGCAGCGTCGATGCGGTCGACTTCAAGAGCATCGTCGTCGTGTGGTCGGACAACGCTCTGGTCGAGACGAGCTACGAGGTTCAGTTCAGAAGTGGCAACGCGTCCTGGAGCGCTTTCGCCAGTTTGCCGTCGGGAAGCACGACGGCCACCATCACCGGCCTGCGGCCGGACACTACTTATGAAGTACGAGTCGGCGCGAAGAACGCTCGCGGAGTCGTCTGGAGTGAGATCGGAAGCGCGCGCACGCTTGTGGTTCCGCCGCCGGCGGCGCCGGCGGATCTCTACGGAAGCACCTTGTCTCCGACCAGCGCGAGGTTGAACTGGCGGGATGAAGCGTCCACGGAAACGAGCTACGAAGTCCACATCCGCGCCCCCGGCGACACGAGCTGGACCACGCATCAGTCGCTGCCGCCTGACACGGACGCTACAACGGTTACGGGCCTGACCGCGAACTCCACGGTGGAGTTCAGGGTGGCGGCCATTCTGACGGCACTCCCGTACGACGAGTTCGGTGCCTCCTACAGCAGCACGTTGACCGTCGATCTCAGCGTAACGCCTCCGACCATGGTGTTGAGCACGGACATCTACCGCGACTTCTTTACTGACGACATCGCAGTCGATCTGACCTGGACGGCAACGGGCGACCCGCCGTCCATTCATCTGGAGCAGCGAGACATCGGCGGCTCATGGAATCTGTACCAGACGGTCAACGGAAGCACGCGAAGCTACACCGTCAACGACCTTGATGAGGGTGGTTCCCGGGATATCTACTCCTTCCGTCTGGTGGCGGAGAACGCGGGTGGCCGCGGTCGCAGCAACGAAGTCCACGTCGACCTGCGGAAGGTCCACCCGCGGGAGCCCTCGGCTCTCAAGATCACGCGAACAGGCCCCACGGAGCTTCGAGTGGAGTGGGACGACAACTCCGACAGCGAAACGAGATTCCAGGTCGCCTATTACTTCAAAAGCGACTTCTTCCTCTATGCCACGTTGCCGCCCGACACGGAGTCGGCGCAGCTCACGGGGCTGCATCCGGGGAGCTATCAGCTCCATGTGGTGGCCATTAACGACTACGGCGAGGCCTGGAGTGCCGCGGGACTCCCTACCCTGCCGACGCCCACCGTGTCACCGCCCGCCGCCGCCTCCGACCTGGAAGGGCGAGTACGGAGTCCAACCAGAGTCGACCTCAGTTGGACCGACAACTCGGACGACGAAACAGGGTTCGACGTGGCCTTCCGAACAGGCGACGGAGACTGGTCCACGTCTGCATTGACAGCAGACTCGGACTCCGCCGTCATGGATGGTCTGGTGGAGAACGAGAAGTACACGTTCAGGGTTCTGGCCCAGTCGGCCAACGGCGCGCTCCACAGCAACTGGCTTGCGGTCGATCTCTCGATGAGCCCGCCCGTTCCCCCATCGAACGTGGCGGCTACGGCCACAAGCGGCAGAAGGGTGGAGGTCACATGGCGGGACGAGTCGCCCGACGAGACCGGCTTCAAGGTCCAGTACCGGGGAGGCGGGTCCGGATGGACGAACGTCACTGCTCCCGAGGACTCGGAGTCCGCAACCCTCTCGGGACTTGACCCGGGCACGAAGTACCGGATCCGCGTCAAGTCCACCAACGCCATAGGGGACTCCCTTCCAAGCGACGAAGCAGCCGTGACGACGCTTGCCAGGCCCGATGCCGCTCCGTCCGGCGTAACGGCAACAGCCGCAGGATCAACCGCGGTTCGAGTGACCTGGGCGGACAACTCGTCGAACGAGACCTCCTTCGAGGTGCAGTTCCGGGCGCCGGCCGCATCCTGGCAGGCAGGCGCAACTTTGTCAGCGGACACGACAGCGGCGAACCTCACAGGCCTCCTGCCCAGCACGACCTACGACTTCAGGGTTGTCGCGCGCAACGCGCAGGGGCGTCGCGCGAGCAAGGAAGCTACTCTGACGATGCCCCCCGCGGCAGCGTCGTCTCTGGTCGCCGCGGCCACGAGCAGCTCTTCCGTCGGGTTGACGTGGAAGGACAACTCCTCCGACGAGACCGGGTTCGCCGTCGAGTATCGGGAGAGTGGCCTCTCGGGGTGGACGAGCTCGGCCGCGGCCGGCGCCGAAGCCGAGTCGGCTTCCGTAGGCGGCCTTGCGTCCTCCACCGCCTACGAGTTCCGCGTCTTCGCCACGAACGCGAACGGCGCATCCTCCCCCAGCAACGTCGCGACAGCGACGACAGCCAGAGAGACGCTGACGATCAGTGGGCTCGTTAACGTAACCGTCGCCGAGAACGCCGCCTGGACGGGTCCGACGCCTACCACGACCGGTCACCGCGGCACGGTGACGTGGGCCAAGTCGGGCGCCGACGCCGCCGATTTCGGGATCGCCAGCGGAACCGGTGTGCTTTCCATGGTGGCGCGAGACCACGAAGATGCGGCGGACGACGACCAGGACAACGTCTACGAGGTCACCGTCACCGCGACCGACGAAGACAACGTCACGGGCTCCGTGTCGATCACGCTGACCGTCACCAACGTCAACGAACCGCCGACGTTTGCCACCGCGGCCACCCTCGCGCTGTCGGTCCCGGAAGGGACGACCGGCAACATCGCCTCGCCGGTCACGGCGACGGACCCCGAAGGCGCCGCGCTGACTTACAGCCTCAGCGGCACGGACGCTTCGGCCTTCCAGATCTCGTCCACCGGACAGATCTCCCTCGCCGCCGGCACGGTCCTCAACCACGAGCAGAAGGCCCGCTACAGCTTCAACGTCGTCGCCTCCGAACCCGGCCAGACACCGCTCACCGTAACTCGGGCAGTAACGCTGGCTGTGACGGACGTCGCCGAGTCCCTGACAAGCACCGGCCTCGCCAACACAACCACCGCCGAGAACGCCGCCTGGACCGGACCGACGCCGACAGTGACCGGCCACCGCGGCACCGTGAGCTGGACCAAGTCGGGGACCGATGAAGCCGACTTCGCGATCATCAGCACGACTGGGGTGTTGTCCATGGTGGCGAGAGACCACGAGAATCCGGTCGACGACGACCCCGACAATGTCTACGAGGTCACGGTCACCGCCACCGACGAGGACAACATCACCGGCTCGGTCGCCATCACGCTGACCGTGACCAACGTCAACGAACCGCCGGCCTTCGCTTCGGCGAGCACGCTCGCGCTGTCGGCGCCGGAGGGCACAACCGGCAACATCGGCTCGCCGGTCACGGCCACGGACCCGGAGGGCGCCGCACTGGTCTACAGCCTCAGCGGCACCGATGGCTCGGCGTTCCGGATCTCCTCCACCGGCCAGATCTCCCTCGCCTCCGGCACGGTGCTCAACCACGAGCAGAAGGCCAGCTACAGCTTCAACGTCGTGGCTTCCGAGCCCGGTCAGAACCCGCTCACCGCGACCCGCGCCGTGACCCTGACCGTAACGGACGTAGACGAGACGATCACGATCTCCGGCCTCACCAACGCCACGGTCGCCGAGAACGCCGCCTGGACCAGTCCGACGCCTTCGGTCACCGGTCATCGAGGCACGGTGACATGGACCAAGTCCGGCGCCGACGCCGCCGACTTCGGGATCGTCAGCACGACCGGCGTGCTTTCCATGGTGGCGAGGGACCACGAGGAAGCGGCGGACGACGACGAGGACAACGTCTACGAGGTCACGGTGACCGTGACCGACGAGGACGGCATCACCGGCTCCGTATCGATCACGCTCACCGTCACCGACGTGAACGAGGCGCCCGTCTTCTCGCCCGCCACGGCTCTCACCATCAGCGTGACGGAGGGAACGACCGGCGACATCGGCTCGCCGGTCACGGCGACCGACCCGGAAGGCCAGACCCTCGGCTACTCGCTGACCGGCACGGACGCTTCGGCGTTCCAGATCGACCCGGCGGCGGCGCAGATCAGTACCGCTTCCGGCACGGTGCTCGACCACGACGTGAAGGCCGGCTACAGCTTCAACGTCGTCGCGTCGGACGGCCAGACGCCCGCTCTCACGGCCACCCGCGCGGTGGTCGTCATGGTGTCCGACAGGACCGCCTGTTCGGCTGCGTCGACCGCGGTGACGGCGACGAATCCCGCCGACTCCACGGCGGCCGTGGCTCTGGCGGCCGACTGCGCCTTCCTGCTGGGCATCCAGGAGACGCTGGAGGGCGATTCGCCGGCACAGGCACTGAACTGGTCGTCCGCCGTCAGCATGGCGGACTGGGACGGCATCGACTTCCCGGACGGCCGGGTCACCTCGCTCGTGCTCCCGTCGGTTCCCCATGGTTTCGACGGCGCGCTGCCGACGAGCTTCACCGGCCTGAGCGCGCTGGAGAGGCTGCGAATCACGGGCCACGGCCTGACCGGCGGCGTCCCGGCTCTGCCGGCCAGCCTGGTGAATCTCGATCTCAAGGGAAACGCGCTGACGGGTTCCATTCCCGACCTGAGCGGTCTCTCGAACCTCGAGGAACTCACTCTGTCGAGCAACGACCTGACAGGCGGCATTCCTGCCTTGCCGACGGGGCTCCGCTTTCTCAATCTCCCGACCAATCGACTGTCTGGCGCGATCCCCGACCTGAGCAGCCTGACGAGTCTGTTCCAGGTGGACCTGACGGACAACGAGCTGACCGGGGGCATTCCGGCGCTTCCGGCCAGCGTGCAGTTCCTCCGGCTGATCGGCAACGACCTGAGCGGGACGATTCCCGACCTGCGCGGCGTCACGGCACTGGACCACCTGCACCTGGACGAGAACGGGTTCAGCGGCGCCGTGCCGGGGGCCGACAAGCTGCCGACCGGCCTCCAGCAGCTCTGGATCCGCGACAACGCGCTGGACGGGTCGTCCTTCCCGGACCTGAGCGGCCTCACCAGCCTGACGGATATCCGCCTGGACGGGAACGCGCTGACCGGGTCGCTGCCGGCCGAATCCTCGCTGCCGGCCAGCTTGCGGATTCTCCTCCTCTACAACAACGGCCTCACGGGCGCGGTCCCCGACCTGAGCAGCCTGACGTCGCTGATCTACGTCTACCTGTTCGGCAACGGCCTGAGCGGTTCGCTGCCGGCGGCGGCGGAGCTTCCGGTGGGCATCCAGCGTCTCGTCCTGGGCCGGAACGAGCTGTCGGGCGGGATTCCCGATCTCAGCACCCGGACGTCGCTGACGCATCTGCATCTGCGGAGCAACGGCCTGACCGGTTCCGTTCCGACCACCCTGCCGACCAGTCTCCAGGAACTGCACCTGGCCGGCAACGACCTGGCGAACGCGATTCCGTCGCAGTTCGGCGGCCTGACCGCGTTGACGCAGCTCTCGCTCTGCGACAACGGTCTCACGGGGACGTTGCCGTCGGCGCTGGAGATGAAGCGCACGGCCAACCCGCCCACGCTCGGCGTCGCTTCCTGCGCTTCGATAGCGGACGCCTCGGCGACGGAGGGTTCGGCCGTGGAGTTCACCGTCACGCACGACACGTTCCCCGTGCTGGGCTCCGCCGGGGCGGCGGACCTGACGCTGAGCTACGAGACGGCGGACGGCACGGCGGAGAGCGGCGTCGACTACACGGGCACGGCGGAGGGCACGCCGGGGAGCGTGACGATCGCCGGCAACACGAACACCTCGACGACGACCGGCACGGCGACCATCTCGGTCGACACCACGCAGGACACGGCGATCGAGGGCGACGAGGACTTCACGGTCACTCTGGCGCTGCCGGAGGGCGCCACCGGGGTGTTCGTCACGGGCGCCGCGGCGACGGGCACGATCGAGGACGACGACATGGCGGCGAACCCGAAGGTCAGCCTGTCCGTGTCGGGCGGCACGGTGGCGGAGGGCGGCGCCCTGACCGTGACGGCGACGGTGGACACGGCGCCGTCCGGGACGAGCGTCAGCGTTCCGGTTCAGCGGGTAGCCGGGGGCTCGCAGGCGGTGGCCGCCGACTTCACGCTGGCCGGCACGATCACCATCGCCGACGGGGCGACCATGGGCACGGCCACCCTGACCGCGAGAACGGATACGGCGGACGAGCAGGACGAGACGCTCCGCATCGGTCTCGGCGCGCTGCCCGACGGTTACGACCCCGGCACGCCCGCCCATGTGGACGTCACGATCACGGACAGGACGCCGACATCGGTGACGCTGTCCGTGCCGGACGCGGCCGCCACGGAGGACACGGCGTCCGCGACGGCGACCATCCGGCTGACCCTCGGCCGGGCACTGATCGCGACCGAGGCGCTCGCCGTGCCGCTCCGGTTCACGGGCGGCGCGGTGGGCACGGACTTCACGCTGGCGCTCTCCGGCACGCCCACGGGTGTCGCTCTCGCGGGCGGCACGGTGACCTTCACCGGTCCGAGCGCGTCCGCGGCGGACGTCACGTTGACGCCGGCCTCCGACGACGACGCGGAAGACCGCACGGTCACCGTGTCCATTCCGGCGGGTTCGACGGGCGCCGCGCCGATCCTGACGGCGACGAACCTCGACGGCGGCGCCACCGGCAGCCGGTCGGGCGCCGGGCAGATCGTGATTACGGACGACGAATCAAAGGGCCTGACGTTCTCGACTTCCACCGTGAACGTGACGGAGGGGAACAGCGCCACGTACACCGTGAAGCTCACGTCCCGGCCGACGGGCGCCGTCACCGTTGCGGTCGCTGGCCACGGCGGCACGGACCTTTCGGTGGACACGGACGGCACGACGCAGAACGACCAGTCGACGCTGACCTTCACGACGTCCACCTGGAACACGGCCCAGACCGTCATGGTCAGCGCCACGACGGACAACGACGCGGAGAACGAAGCGCCGGTCACCCTCGTCCACACGGCGTCCGGCGGCGGTTACGACTCCGTCTCCGGCAACGTGACGGTGAACATCACGGACAGCGACACGCCGGCGGTCACGCTGTCCGTGTCGGACGGCGGCGCCGTGACGGAGGGCGGCGCGCTGACGATCACCGCGACGGTGACGCGGGCGCCCTCCGGCGCGGATCTCGCCGTGCCGGTGCAGGTCGTCCCGGCGGGCACGACAGCCGGAATGGGCGACTACTCGCTCTCCGGCACGCCGGCGGGCACGATCACCGTGGCCGATGGCGCACGGACGGGCACGATCACCCTGACGGCGACCAACGACACGGACGACGAGCCGGACGAGACGCTGCGGCTCGAGCCCGGCACGGTGACGGGCTACAGCTCGTCATCGCAGGTGGACATCGTCATCACGGACGACGACGCGACCACAGTGACCCTGTCCACGCCGGACACGACGGCCACGGAAGAAGACACATCTGCCACTGCCAGGATCCAATTGACCCTCGGTCGCGGCCTGGAGAGCGGCGAGGTCCTGGCCGTGCCGCTCGGTTTCAGCGGCGGCACACTGGACACGGACTTCACGCTGGCGCTTTCCGGCACGCCCTCGGGCGTCGCTCTCGCGGGCGGCACGGTGACATTCACCGGTCCGCAGACGGGTGCGACCGCCACCGTGGCGAGCATTCTGCTCACGGCGTCGTCCGATGACGACGCGGGGGATCGGACGGTGACCGTGTCCATCCCGGCGAGTTCGACGGGCAGCGCGCCGATCCTGACGGCGACGAACCTCGACGGCGGCGCCACGGGCAGCCGCAGCGGCAACGGCCAGATCACGATCACGGACGACGAGTCGAAGGGCCTGACGTTCTCAACCTCCACCGTGAACGTGACGGAGGGAAGCAGCGCGACCTACACGGTGAAGCTCGCCAGCCAGCCCACGGGCAGCGTCAACGTCACGGTTTCGGGCCACAACGGCACGGACCTCTCGGTGGATACGGACAGCACGACGCAGAACGACCAGTCGACGCTGACCTTCACGACGTCCACCTGGAACGACGCCCAGACCGTCACGGTCAGCGCGACGACGGACGCCGATTCGGACAACGAGGCGCCGATCACGCTGGCGCACGCCGCGTCCGGCGGCGGCTACGGCGGCGTCTCGGGCGACGTGACGGTGAACATCATCGACAGCGACAACCCGACGGTCGAGCTTGAGGTGTCCGGCAACGGCGCGGTGGCGGAGGGCGGCACGCTGACCGTCACGGCGACGGTGAGCCGTGCGCCCACCGGGTCCAACCTCAGCGTGCCGGTGCAGCGGGTGGCGGGGAACTCGTCGGCGGATGCGAACGACTACTCCCTGCCGGCGATCACGATTTCGAGCGGCGCCACGTCCGGCACGGCGACGTTCACCGCGACGAACGACACGACGGACGAGCCGGACGAGACGCTCCGCCTGGCTCTCGGCAACGTGTCGGGCTACGACCACGGCACGTCGAACCAGGTGGACATCGCGATCACTGACGACGACGCGACGACGGTGACGCTCTCCGTACCGGACGCGACGGCGACGGAAGACGACTCCTCGGCCACGGCGACGATCCGGTTGACCCTCGGCCGCGGCCTGGTCGCCGGCGAGGCCCTGGCCGTGCCGCTGCAGTTCACGGGCGGCACGGCGGGGACGGACTTCACCCTGGCGCTTGCCGGCGCGGCGACGGGCGTCACTTTCAACGCAGGCAACGGCACGGTGACATTCACCGGTCCAAGCGCCACGGTGGCGAACGTCACTCTGACCGCGTCATCCGACGACGACGCGGAGGACCGGACCGTCAGCGTGTCGATTCCCGCGACCTTCACCGGCACGAACCTCGACGGCGGCGCAGTCGGCAGCCGGTCGGGCAACGGCCAGATCGTGATCACGGACGACGAGTCGAAGGCGTTGACGTTCTCGACCTCCACCGTGAACGTGACGGAGGGAAGCAGCGCGACCTACACCGTGAAGCTGGCCACCCGGCCGACGGGCAACGTCACGGTCACGGTGAGCGGCCACGGAAGCACGGACCTGTCCGTGGACACCGACACCACGACGCCTAACGACCAGACGACGCTGACCTTCACGACGTCCAACTGGAAACAGCGCGCAGACGGTCACCGTCAACGCCTCGACGGACAACGACTCGGACAACGAGGCGCCGATCACGCTGGCTCACGCCGCTTCCGGCGGCGGCTACGCCGGCGTCTCGGGCAACGTGACGGTGAACATCACGGACGACGACGATCCGAAGGTCGATCTCTCGGTGAGCGACGGCGGCGCGGTGACGGAGGGCGGCACGCTGACGGTGACGGCGTCGGTGAGCCGTGCGCCCTCCGGGAACCTCAGCGTGCCGGTCCAGCGGGTGGCCGGTAACTCGTCGGCGGACACGAGCGACTACTCGCTGCCGGCGATCACGATTTCGAGCGGCGCCACGTCCGGCACGGCGACGTTCACGGCGACGAACGACCCGGCGGACGAGCCGGACGAGACGCTTCGCCTGGCTCTCGGCAACGTGTCGGGCTACGACCACGGCACGTCGAGGCAGGTGGACATCGTGATCACGGATGACGACGCGACGACCGTGGCGCTGTCCGTCCCGCACACGACGGCGACGGAAGACGACTCGTCGGCCACGGCGACGATCCGACTGACCCTCGGCCGCGGCCTGGTCTCCGGCGAGGCTCTGGCCGTGCCGCTTTCGTTCACGGGCGGCACGGCGGGCACCGACTTCACGCTCGGGCTGTCCGGGTCGCCCGCGGGCGTGACCTTCAACGTGGCGACCGGCACGGTGACCTTCACCGGTCCGCAGGCGGGCGCCACGGCCACGGTGGCGAACGTAACGCTGACGGCGGCCTCCGACGTCGACGCGGAGGACCGCACGGTCACGGTGTCCATTGCGGCCACCTTCACCGGCACGAACCTCGACGGCGGCGCCACCGGCAGCGGCAGCGGGACGATCACGATCACGGACGACGAATCGAAGGGCCTGACGTTCTCAACCTCCACCGTGAACGTGACGGAGGGCAACAGCGCGACGTACACGGTGAAGCTGGCCAGCCAACCCACGGGCAACGTCACCGTCACCGTGTCCGGCCACAACGGCACGGACCTTTCGGTGGATACGGACAGCACGACGCAGAACGACCAGACGACGCTGACCTTCACGACGTCCACCTGGAACACGGCGCAGACGGTCACGGTGAACGCCTCGACGGACAACGACTCGGACAACGAGGCGCCGATCACGCTGGTCCACGCGGCGTCGGGCGGCGGCTACAACGGAATCTCCGGCAGCGTGACGGTGAACGTCGCGGACCGGGACACGCCGGTTGTGTTGCCCACGGCGCCGTCGGGCGTGTCCGTCACGGCCACGGGTTCGACTTCGGTGTCCGTCGCCTGGTCGGACGAGTCCTCCGACGAGACGGGCTTCACGGTGGAGCACCGCACGGGCGCGGGGGAGTGGACCTCGGGGGCGCCGGCGTCGGCGGAGTCGGAGTCGGCCGCGGTGACGGGGCTTCGGCCCAGCACCGCCTACGACTTCCGGGTGCTGTCGGTGAACGTGCACGGTTCCTCGCCGAGCGGCGCGGTGTCGCTGACGATGCCGCCGGCGGCGCCGACGGGCCTGGTGGCGTCGGCTTCGACGAGCACGAGCGCGACGCTGAGCTGGACGGACGCGTCGTCGGACGAGACGTCGTTCGTCGTTCAGTACCGGGCGGCCGGCGCGCAGGGCTGGACGACGTTCGCCACGGAAGCCGGGGCGAATACGACGACGCTCACGGTGACGGGTCTCGCGGCGGGGACGAGCTACGAGTTCCGGGTGTTCGCGAAGCACTCGGCGAACGGCCTGTCCTCGCCGTCGAACGTGGCGTCGGTGGGGCCCACGGCGCCTCCCGCGGCGCCGACGGGCTTGACGGTCACGGCGTCCGGCTCGACTTCCGTGTCCGTGTCGTGGACGGACGCCTCGACGGACGAGACGGGCTTCGAAGTGGAGTACCGGACGGGAAGCGGTCCCTGGGCGACCGGCGCGACGGTGGAGGCCGGCGTGACGGCGGCGACCGTCACGGGCCTCTCGCCGGGCGCGGCGTACGACTTCCGGGTGGCGTCGGTCAACGCGAACGGCCGGTCCCCCGGATTCCCGACATCCCTCACGATGCCTCCGGCCGCCGCGTCCGACCTCGACGGCACGGCGACCGACGCCACCAGCGTGACGCTTACCTGGACCGTCAACTCGGTTGACGAGACGAGCTTCCAGGTCGAGTACCGGCCGGCGCGGACGGAGGAATGGACGATCTTCGGAACCGAGTTCCCGGCCGGCGCGACGACGGCGGTCGTCACGGGGCTCGCTGTAGGAACGAGCTACGACTTCCGGGTCTACGCGAAGCACTCGGCCAACGGCGTGTCGTCAACGAGCGAGACGGCGCGGGTGGGCGCGTTCGGCGCGCCAGCTCCGCCGGTGGACGTTGCGGCCGCTCCGGTCGGCGCGACCTCGGTGCGGGTGACGTGGACGGACGTTTCGTCTGACGAGACGGGCTTCGAGGTGGAGTACCGGGAGGCGAACCCGGGGGTGTGGCGGAAGTTCGGGACGGAGGCAGGGGCGAACGCGGAATCTCTGTTGGTGACGGGTCTTCTCGCGGACACGACGTACGAGTTCCGGGTGATCGCGAAGAGCGCCGCCGGCCTGTCGACGCCGTCGCCCGCGAGCGAGGCGGCCACGGAGGGACGCGTGACGCCTCCTCCGCCGCCTCCGGGTCCGCCGTTGCCGCCTCCGCCGCCGCCGAACCGGGCGCCCTACTTCGATCCGGCGACGCCGCTCCTGCTCACCGTCGTCGAGGGGACGACCGGCGCCATCGGCTTCGTCACGGCCGACGACCCGGACGGCGACGACCTCTCGTACCGTCTTTCCGGCGCCGGCCGGCGATTCGCGATCGACGCGGACACGGGCGAGCTCTCGGTGCGGCCCGGGGTGACGCTGGACGCTTCCGCGCGGTCGTCGTACGAGTTCACGGCGGTCGCTTCGGACGGCGAGCTGAGCGCGAGCCGGGACGTGACCGTGGAGGTGGTCGAGCCCGCTCCTCCGGGCAGCGACCCGGTCGAACGGGCGCCGGCGGCGCCTTCGGGTCTTCAGGCGACGCTCCTGACTTCGTCAGTGGTCGTGCTGACCTGGACGGACACATCGGACGACGAGACCGGCTACGAGGTGTTCCAGCGCGAGGGCGTGGGCGGCTGGGAGCGGGCGCGCACGCTGCCGGCTGAGGCGGAAACGGCGACGGTGGAGGAGCTTTCGGCCGGGATCGAGTACGAGTTCGTGGTCGTGGCGAGGAATCTGCGCGGCCTGACGGCGAGCAACGTGGCGGAGGTCGAACTGTCGCTGGCGCCGCCGACGCATCTCGACGCCGCGCCGCTGAGCGAAACGAGCGTTCGGGTGTCCTGGCGCGACAACTCGATCTCGGAGACCGGCTACGAGGTGCAGATCAGGCCGCGGGCCCGCGGGGACGACCCGGACGACGAAGCCGACGGGACGGCAGCTCCCGGCGCCGACGGCGAGGGCGGCGCCGCCGACGGCTGGACCGCGGCGGCGACGCTTGGGCCGAACTCGACCTCCGCCGTGCTGGACGGCCTGGAACCGGGCGGCCGCTACCTGTTCCGGGTCGGCGCGCTGGGACCCGGCGCGCCGGCGTTCGGCCGCACCGGCGCTTTTGCCGTTGCGTCCGTGCCCGCGCCCGGCGAGATGACGGACTGCGAACCGGGCGAAACGGCGGCCGTGCTGTCGGACGGCTACGAGGCGCGGATGTGCTTCGAGATGCCGTCCGGCGCACGGGTCGACGCCTCGAACTACCACCTGGAGTCGACCGCTTCGGGCCTGCTGTACTTCTTCGACCGCGACAACGTGGAGGTCCTGGTCAAGGTGCTCGACGGCTGCGCGATCAACGGCCACCGCTGGGTCTTCGCCGCGGCCGTAACCGACCTGGCCTTCAACCTGGAGATCACGGAGCGGGCGACGGGCCGCGCCTTCACCCACGGCAACCCCCGAGGCATGACCGCGGCGACGGCCGGCGACGCGGCCGCCTTCCCCTGCGACCCGGCGACGGCGGCCGCCGCAAGCGCCGCCGAGCCCGGCGGCGCGCCGCCGGAGCTCCCGGGCCCCGCCGCC
This sequence comes from Candidatus Multivorans sp., assembly GCA_965220845.1. Lineage (GTDB taxonomy): Bacteria > Acidobacteriota > Thermoanaerobaculia > Multivoradales > Multivoraceae > Multivorans. The sequence continues at coordinate 131,003 of CBDCRA010000004.1, read as the reverse complement.
GGCCGGCCCGTCCTGACCGCCGCTCAGCTCGACGACGGGAATCCGGACAAGCCGCCGGTCTGCGAACCGCAGGGCCCGGGCATCGAACTGGAGGACGGCCACCGGATCGACATGTGCTTCCAGACGCCGGACGGCGAAGTCGGCCGGGCGCGGGACTGGGGACTGCGGTCACGATCCTCGGCCCTGCTCCACTTCTTCGACCGCGAGAACGCGGAAGTCCTCGTCAAGGTCCTCGACGGCTGCGCCGTCAACGGCCACCGCTGGGTCTTCGCCGCGGCCGCCACCGATCTCGCCTTCCAGCTCGTCGTCACCGCCCCCGACGGCCAACGCTGGACCCACCGGAACGGCGCCGGACAAACCGCGAGCCCGCGAAGCGATGCCGCTGCTTTCCGCTGCCTGAACTGACCCGCTCGCGCAAGACAGGATCGGGATGCCGCTGCTAGGACTAGCTCCAGATGCGACCATGCCAGTCGGGCTGGCCTGCAAGCTCGTCGAACGCGGCGTCCTTGGAGATCAGCTGGCAGCGGAGCTCCACGGCGGTCGCCGCGATCAGCCTGTCGAACGGGTCGCGGTGAACCCAGTCGAGCATGCCGGCCCTGGCGGCGGTTGCCCGGTCCAGGCGCGCTGTTCGAGTTTCCGTTTCGGTCCGGAGCTCGTCGAGATGCGGCGCCATCTCGGGCCACTTCCCGAGACGGATCTTCCAAGCCACTTCGTAGAGGCTGACTGGGCTTACATGGACCGAATCGACCCGGAGAATCGCGGCTTTCGCTGTCTCGGTCAGACGGTGCGGCGCGATGAGTGTCCACACCCACGCGTGAGTGTCGAGCAGAACCCCCGTCAAGGCATGGTCTCGTCGGGATCACCTTCCCAGAGAGTCAGTTCTTCTTCGCTCAACGGTTCCAGGAAGTCGGGAATGGTCTCGGGGTCCACGAGATGCTCCAGGGTTCCGAAGCGGAACGGCTTCGCCTTCACTGGCACGAGCCTCACGGCTGGCGTTCCGCGGCGCGCGATGATTACTTCCTCGCCGGCTTCGGCTGCGGCAATCAATCTGGACAACTGGGTCTTGGCTTCGTGGGTGTTGACGAGCATTCTGCTTCCGGTCGGGCCGTCTGTTACCTGTTGAACTGGACCAACTTGACCAGATAGCCTACGGTTGGCGGATCAATGCGTCAAGGCGGCAGGCTCCCGCGAGGCCGCCGGTCGGCAGCCTCCTATCGCGCGAAGGCTCCCCTGGCGCCGATCGCCTCGAACGGCTCCATGCCGATGCAGGTGCAGATCAGGTGGCGGTCGCCGTGAGCGTTGTCGACCCGGCCGACCGGAGGCCAGTACTTGTGTTCGTCGTTCCACGGGGCCGGGAACGCCGCCTGCCGGCGGGAGTAGGGGCGGTCCCAGTCGTCGGCGCTGATCGCGGCCGCGGTGTGCGGTGCTCCGCGCAGGGGGCTGTCGGAGATCGCCACGTCGCCGCGTTCCACCGTCGCGATCTCGGCGCGGATCGCGATCATCGCGTCGCAGAAGCGGTCGAGTTCGGCCTTCGACTCGCTCTCGGTCGGTTCGACCATCAGCGTCCCGGCCACCGGGAAGGACATGGTCGGTGCGTGGAAGCCGTAGTCGATGAGTCGCTTGGCGACATCGTCGACCTCGACGCCGGAGGCCTTGAAGCCGCGCAGATCGAGGATGCACTCGTGAGCCACCAGCCCGCTGGCGCCCCGGTACAGGACGGGGTAGTGGGTTTCGAGCCGGTGGGCAATGTAGTTCGCGTTCAGGATCGCGGCCTCCGTGGCGCGGCGCAGTCCGGCAGCCCCCATCATGCGAATGTAGGCCCAGGAGATGGGCAGGATCGAGCCGCTGCCGACGGCCGTCGCGCTCACCGCGCCAACCGTCCCGTTTCCCAGGCTGCCGGCACCGTCCGACTGCCCGATGGACGCGAGGGGGTGCCGCGGCAGGAAGGGCGCGAGATGGGCGGCGACCGCGATCGGCCCCATGCCGGGACCGCCGCCGCCGTGGGGGATGCAGAACGTCTTGTGGAGGTTCAGGTGGCAGACGTCGGCGCCGTAGTCGCCGGGCCGGCAGACGCCGACCTGAGCGTTCATGTTCGCTCCGTCGAGGTAGATCTGCCCGCCGTGGTCGTGGACGATGGCGCAGATGTCGCGGATCGCCTCTTCGAACACGCCGTGCGTGGACGGGTAGGTGACCATCAGCGCCGCGAGGTCCTCGCCGTGGGCCTCCGCGCAGGCGCGCAGATCATCGAGATCGATGTTGCCTTCCTCGTCGCAGGCGACGGCCGCCACCTTCAGCCCGGCCAGCACGGCGCTGGCGGGGTTCGTGCCGTGAGCGGAGGTGGGGATGAGGCAGACGTTGCGGGCCCCCTCGCCGCGGCTCGCGTGGTAGCTCCGGATCGCGAGAAGACCGGCGTACTCTCCCTGGGAACCGGCGTTGGGCTGCAGCGAAACGGCGGAGAAGCCGGTGATGCTCGCCAGCCAGTTCTCCAGGTCGCCGCAGAGCTTTCGGTAACCCGCCGTCTGGTCCTCGGGGGCGTAGGGATGCATGTGGGCGAATCCCCGCCAGGTGATCGGCATCATCTCCGCCGTCCCGTTCAGCTTCATCGTGCACGAGCCGAGCGGGATCATGGAGGTGGTCAGGGACAGGTCGCGCGCCTCCAGCCGGTGCAGGTAGCGGAGCAGCTCGGTCTCGGAGCGGTAGCTGCTGAACACCGGATGGTCGAGACAGGGCGTCGTCCGCCGCAGCGTGGCCGGCAGGTGTTCCGTCGCGTCGGTCGAACGCGGGGCCCGAGCCCCGGCGGCGGCGACTTCGGCGAAGGCCGCGAGCACCGACTCGATGTCGTAGTCCGTTGTCGTCTCATCGCAGGCGACCGAGATGGCGCCCGAGCCCCACTCCCGCAGGTTCAGCTTGCGGCGCCGGGCGGCGGCGATCACCCGGCGCTCCTCTTCGACACTGCCGACCTCGGCGGTCACCGTGTCGAAGAACGTGTCGGAGCGGAGCGTGAAGCCCAGGGCGCGCAGGCGTTCGGCGAGGCGCGCGGCGCGGCGGTGAACCGCCTCGGCGATGGACTCGAGACCTTCCGGCCCGTGGTAGACGGCGTAGAAGCTGGCGATCACCGCCGGCAGCACCTGGGCGGTGCAGATGTTGCTGGTGGCCCGGTCGCGCCGGATGTGCTGCTCCCGCGTCTGGAGCGCCAGACGCAGGGCCGGGCGGTGACGGTCGTCGTGGGTGACGCCGACCAGACGGCCCGGCAGCCGCCGCTTCAACCGGTCGCGTACGGCGATGTAGGCAGCGTGCGGTCCGCCGAATCCCATCGGCAACCCGAAGCGCTGGGTGCTGCCGACCGCGACGTCGGCGCCCCAGGCGCCGGGCGCTTCGAGCAGGCAGAGGGCGAGCGGATCGGCGGCGGCGATCGTCATGCCGCCGGCCTCCCGCAGCCGTTCCGCCAGATCGCCGTAGTCGTGGACGCCGCCGTCGGTGGCCGGTTGCTGAACCAGGGCCGCGAACACGCCTTCCGGGTCGAGCTCCCGGTGGTCGCCGACCTCGACCTCGATGCCGAGCGGCTCGGCGCGGGTGCGGACGACTTCGATTGTCTGCGGGTGGCAGTTCTCCGACACGAAGAACCGGCCCTGGCGCCGCTTCTCGGCCCAGCACAGGGTCATCGCTTCGGCGGCGGCCGTGGGTTCATCGAGCAGGGAGGCGTTGGCGACCTCGAGGCCGGTGAGGCTCGCGATCATCGTCTGGAAGTTGAGCAGCGCTTCCAGCCGGCCCTGGGAGATCTCCGGCTGATACGGCGTGTAGGCCGTGTACCAGCCTGGGTCTTCCAGGACGTTGCGCTGGATGACCGGCGGCGTGACGCAGCCGTGGTAGCCCATGCCGATGAAGCTGCGCAGCACCTGGTTGCTGCCGGCGATCTCGTCGAGTTCGACGAGCGCCGCGGCTTCGGAAGCCGGGGGCGGCAGTTCGAGGCCGCCGTCGTGTCCTTCGCTGCGGATCGCGGCGGGCACGGCGTCGTCGATCAGGCTCGCGAGCGAGGACTGGCCGAGCGCCCCGAGCATCTGCTCGATCTCGGCGGCCCGGGGTCCGATGTGTCGGTCGGCGAAGGGCAGGGCGCCGCTTGCGGTGGATTCGGACCGTTTCATGGTTCGTTGTGTCATAGCTTGCTGAAGAGCCAGGCCACGTAGCCCCCATAGGCTGCCACGAGCAGCGCTCCCCAGGCCCGCCCGATGCTGCGGCCGTGCCGCAGCAGGTAGACGGCGAGGAACATGAGGAGGCTGAAGGAGAGCATGACCGAGGCGTCGAGCCCCTCGGCGAGGAAGGTGGTTTCGAAGGGGCGTATGAGAGTCGCGGCCGGCAGGACCAGCAGGATGTTGAACACGTTCGAGCCGATGATGTTCCCCAGCACGATGCCGTGGTGATTCCGGTACGCGGCCACCAGGCAGGCGGCGAGTTCAGGCACGCTGGTGCCGAAGGCCACGACCGTGAGTCCGATGACCGTCTCGCTCACGCCGAGTTCGCGAGCGAGCTCTTCCGCCGCCGGGACCAGGATCTCGGCGGCGCCGACGGCGAGCAGGGCGAGCCCCACCAGGGTGCCGAGGCCGGACCTGAGCCCGCTGACGCCCTGGGGGTCCGTCGCTTCGGCGTCGCCGGCGCGGACCAGCACGATGAGGAAGTACGCCATCAGCGCGAGGAGCACCACGCCCTCGAAACGGCCCAGGCGGCCGAAGGCGGTGAAGATCAGAACGAGCAGGGAAGTGCCCAGCATGAAGGGCAGCTCGCGTCGGACCAGGCGGATGGCCTGGCGCTCGGCGCCGTCGTGGTGGTTGTGGAGAGGCACGACGAGCGCCGAGATGCCGAGGATCAGGCCCACATTGGCGATGTTCGAGCCGACGACGTTGCCGTAGACCAGGCCGGTGGATTCCCGCAGCGCGGCGGCTATCGCCACGCCGAGTTCCGGCGCCGAGGTGCCGAAGGCGACGACGGTCAGGCCGATCACCGTCGGACTGACGCGCAGAACCGCGGCCAGGCCGGTCACGGAACGCACGAGGATCTCGCCGCCGGCCCAGAGCACGGCGATGCCGAGAATGATCAGCAGCAGCGAGATCAAGAGGCAGTCTTCGGTCTTGTCGGGGCGAGCGGTCGGGCAGCTACGGGAAGATACCCGCGGTGCTGTAGGAGGCGGCGACCTTATCGATTGCCAGCACCATGGCGGCCGTGCGCAGGTCGACCTCGGGGCCCAGCTTCTTCCGGTACCGGCGGATGTGGTGGTAGGCGGTCGCCATCGTCTCCTCCAGTCCCGAGTTCACGAGGTCGATCTCGTCCGCTCCCCGGGCCAGGATCCGGACCTCGGCCTGGCTGAAGCTGGCGCCGGTCGCCGAGCTCATCGCGTTCAGCAGGTCCCGGCGCACGCTCTCCTCGAAACGCTTCTGCATCCGTCCGAAGCGGACGTGGGAGAGGTTCTTGAGCCACTCGAAGTAGGAGACCGTGACGCCGCCGGCGTTCAGGTACACGTCCGGAATCACCAGGATGCCGCGCCTGGCCGCCGCGACGCTGGCCGCCGAGGTGGTCGGCCCGTTCGCCGCCTCGGCCAGGATGCGGCAGGAGATGCGGCCGACGTTCTCGCTCGTGATCTGGTTCTCGAGGGCGGCTGGCACCAGGATGTCGCAATCCAGCTCGAGGGCCCGGAGGCTGGGCTCGACGTTGGACGCGCCCGGAAAGTCGAGGATCGATCCGGTCGTCTTGCGGTGCTCGACCACGTCATCGATGTCGAGTCCGCCCGGATCCGCGATCGCACCCTCGAACTCGGCCAGGCCGACCAGCTTCGCGCCTGCGTTCTGCAGGTACTTCGCCGCGTGATAGCCGACGTTGCCCAGCCCCTGGATGACGACCCGTTTGCCGGCGACTCCCGGTTCGAGCCCGAGCTTCGCCATGTCGTCCTCGAACGAGCAGGCTTCGCGGATACCGAAGAAGACGCCCAGTCCGGTCGCCTCGGTGCGGCCCTGAATGCCGCCGTGCTCGACCGGCTTGCCCGTCACGCAGGCGGCGACGTTGACCTCGCCATGCTCGATCTGGGCGTAGGTGTCGGCGATCCAGGCCATTTCCTGCTCGCTCGTGCCGTAGTCGGGCGCCGGCACGTCCTTGCCCGGCCCGATGAAGGACTTGCGCTGGAGTTCGGCGGTGTAGCGCCGGGTCAGGCGTTCCAGCTCCCCCTTGGAGTAGTTCCGGCGATCGATGCAGACCCCGCCCTTGGCGCCGCCGAAGGGAACGTCGACGAGGGCGCACTTGTAGGTCATGAGCGCCGCCAGAGCCATGACCTCGTCCTCGTTCACGTTCAGCGCGTAGCGGATGCCGCCCTTGGTCGGCAGCCGGTGGTGGCTGTGTTCGGCGCGCCAGGCGTGGATGACTTCGATCGTGCCGTCATCCCGCCGCAGCGGGAAACTCATCCGGTAGACCGAGTTCACCCACTTCACCTGCTCCAGCAGAGTGGGGTCGTGGTCCGTGTGCTTCGCCGCCTGGTCGAAGGCGGCATTCACCTGATCGAAGAACGTCAGGTGTTGTGCGGCCCGCCCTGCTTCCTTTTCGACCGCGGTGACCGTCACTTCGGAATCCTCGTCATCGTCGTGTCCCTCCCCGGAGGTCAACGCTCTCCAGGGGCAACCTAATCCCAGCTACGGCACTCGTCAATCGAAACCGCCCAGTCTCCTCGCTTCGACTGCTGCTTCGGGATAGAAGTTGCTGCGGTCGGCGGCGACGAAGGCGTAGACGCGGATCCCGGCCAGGTGGGCGATGTCCAGTGCCAGGCTCGACGGCGCGCCGACCGCGGCAATCACGGGGATGCCGGCCACCGCCGCCTTCTGGACGATCTCGAAACCGAGACGGCCACTGACGGCGAGGATCGTGTCGTGCAGGGGCAGCCGGTTCGCCCGCAACGCCTTGCCGATGACCTTGTCGACGGCGTTGTGGCGACCGATGTCCTCGCGAAGCCAAAGGAGTCCGGGCCTTCCTTCGGCGACCTCGAACAGGGCCGCGGCATGGACGCCGCCGGTGTCGCCGAAGAGGCGCTGGCCTTCCTGCATCGCCGCGGGCAGCGACTGGACCAGGAGACGTTCCCGGTCCGGCTCCAGGTCGAGTGGGCGGATCGCCGGCAGCCGCACCCACAGGTCCTCGAGCGATGGCTTGCCGCAGACTCCGCAGGCGCTGGTGACGCGGAAGGCGCGTTCCCGCTTCATCGTCTCGGCGCGGCGGCTCGTTGCCCGCCGCCCCCCTGCCGAGAGCCGGACATCGACGATCGACCCGGGGACGGCCGGTTCGCCGCCTGGCGCCGGCGCCTCGTCGAGCCTCGGCGCTCCGTCCACGGTCACGTCCTCGACATCGGCGGCCTCCTCGATCATCCCTTCGGCGTGGAGGTAGCCGAGCGCCAGGTCCCTCTCCGCGCCGGGGCTGCGCATCGTCACGACGACGGCCTCGCCGTCGACCCGGATCTCCAGCGGTTCCTCGACCGCCACCACGTCGGGTCCGACGTCGCCCGAGCGCTCGACCAGTGCGCTTCGCGCCGCGGCTGTTTCGGGTCCGGACGCCTTCACGCCGGGGCTTCCGTTCGTTCGACCCGCACGCGGACGCCGTACTCCGGCTCGCCGGAGTCGGGGTCCAGGGACCAGGGCAGCAGTTCCATGCACTCGGGCCAGTGCGCTTCGACGTTGCCGGCCTTGATCGGCCCGAAACGCGCGACGAACTCGATCTGCGACACCGGCGACGAGACGACGACCCGTTGGCCGGCGCCGATGCCGCGCGCCCGTCCATCCTCCGCGTTCATCAGGAGGTCGGAGCGCCCGAGGCCGGTCAGGGGGTCCCGTCCGGCGTGGACCATCGAGTTGAACTGCCGTCCGCGGCGGGTGGAGAGGAAGAGTGGCCGTCGAGTGGCTCCCGATCCGCCGGCGGTTCGACCGCGTGGAACCTCGCTCGGCCCGACGGTGTGGCGAAGCGCTCCATCTCGGCGCGCGGGACGCCGCTCGAATGCTCGATCGCTTCCCAGGACGTGTCGCGGAGCGCCGCCTCGACCTCTGCAAAGCCCTCGGTGGAGCGTTCGACGAACTCGCGAGCGACGCCGCCCGGAAGGTCGAGCAGCGCCTTCATCGTGCCGTTCAGGAAGGCGAGGTCGCCGCCGGTGTCAACCGCGTACCAGTGTTCGGCGAGGTCGGTACCGAACAGTGCGCTCGATGCCACCGACGGCACCCAGTAGCGGTCGAGGCCGGGTTCCCGGTACGGATTGACGACTGCGATCTCGGCGCCCCGTTGCCGCGCGAAGTGAAGGTACTTGATGGTGACCGGCTGGTTGTTCGGCACGTTGGAGCCGAAGAACACGATCAGGTCGGCGTCCAGCCAGTCGCGGTACGAGTTCGTGGCGGCGCCGACTCCCAACGCGCGCCTGAGCGCGATGGTCGACGCGGCGTGGCAGAGGCGCGCGGCGGTGTCGACATGGGGCGTGCCGAAGAAGCGGGCGGCCTTCTGCGCGACGTAGTAGGTCTCGTTGGGAATGCCGCGCGAGGTCAGGAAGAAGGCCGCGCGCGCGGGATCGCGTTCGCGGACGGCGGCCAGCCTTGTGGCCGCGACGTCGTTCGCCTCCGGCCAGGAGATGCGACGGAACCCGGGCTCGCCGGCGCGCCGGACCATCGGATGCGCCAGCCGCCCGAGTGCTCGCAGTTCGGTCGAGCCTCTGGCCGCCAGAGCTCCGGCGTCGGCGAGGACGGCGGGATCGAGCGCTGGCATCGTGTTCAGGCGCAACAGGTCGAGCCGGACCATGCACAGGTGCACCCCGTCCAGCGTCCAGTCGCGCAGCCCCGACGTTCCCAGCGCGCAGCCGTCGCATACGCCGTCTCGAAGGATGCGCCACGCATAGCCGGCCTCGTCGCGGTTCCGCCAGGCCACCCTGGCCATTTCCAGGTAGTGGCGCGGCTTGGTTTGCCCCAGGCCGAAGGGCGTCTTCAAGCTGGGGCCCACCACTCGATCATAGAAGAGGGAACGTTAGAGTGTCGGCGGTGCGGATCTCCCGAGTCGTCGTCGTGCTGACATTGGCGGTCGTGCCGGCCGCGGCGCTGGCGCAGAGCGGGCAGGCGGAAATCACCCCTGCCTTCGAGCCCGTGGACTTTGCCGTCGCGGTCGATCCGCGGGCCGATGGCTGGGACACGGAGGCGCTCAGTGAACAGGCTGAGGCCCAGCTCAAGCGCGTTGCCGGGTGGCTTGCGGAGGTGGCCGCTGGCGGTGCCGATGCCGTGCCGTCCGGCGACGTGGCGTCGGTCGTGGATCAGGCCTTCGAGTCGCCGGGCTTCGTGCCGGGCGAACTGACCGCGCGCTACCAGGGGCCGGCCTTCACCGTCGAGAGCGGGGGCGCGAGTGGCGCGGATGGCGGCTACCGCGGCGCCGAGGGTTTCGGGCGCGCCCTCGGCGACCTGGCCGGGCGTCTGGCCGGCGACCGGCCGCCGCGGGCGGACTTCAAGCTGTACTCGATCGATGCCGGGTCGGAGGGGTTCACGACGCTGGCCTACTTCGAAGCGGCTGCGGGTGCGGGCGGCGGCTTCAGACAGGTTAACGCGGTCTGGTCGACCGTCTGGCGGTTGCCGGCGGGCGGTGCCGGCGAGCCGTTGCTACTGCGGGTCGAGGTGGCCGACTACGAGGAGACCTCGACTCCCCGCCGTCCTCTCTTCGTCGATGTCACGGAGGCCGCGGTCGGCCACAACCCGAGCTACCGGGAACAGCTGCTTCAGCCGCCGGACGCCTGGCTCAACCGGATCACCAAGGCGTCGGGCTACAACAAGACCGGCTGGCAGGGAGTGTCGGTCGCCGACGTGAACGGTGACGGCCTGGAGGACATCTTCCTGCCCGAGCAGGGCGGCCTGCCGAACCGGCTCTACGTGCAGAACCGGGAAGGCACGTTCGACGACCGTTCGGCCGAAGCTGCGGTCGACTTCCTGGAGCGGGCCCTGGCCGGGCTGTTCGTCGATCTCGACAACGACGGCGATCCGGACCTGGTGCTGTCCAGCCGCCCGGCCGTGCTGGTCCTCGAGAACGATGGCAGCGGCGGCTTCGCCCGCGTCCGTCACATCGCCGGCGACATACCCGACAGCAACTCCCTCTCGGCGGCCGACTACGACAACGACGGCGACCTCGACCTCTACGTCTGCGCCTACCGTCGCGCTTACGACGAGCGCGGCGTGGCGAGCCCGGTGCCGTACCACGACGCGAACAACGGCGGCCGGAACGTGCTGCTCCGCAACGACGGCGGCTTCCGCTTCGTCGACGCGACGGCCGGGGCGGGGCTCGACGAGAACAACCGCCGCTTCAGCCTGGCCGCGTCCTGGGAGGACGTCGACGGCGACGGCGACCAGGACCTCTACGTGGCGAACGACTACGGCCGCAACAACCTGTACCGCAACGACGGCGGCCGATTCGTCGACGTCGCCGGGGAGGCCGGTGTCGAGGACATCTCCTCCGGCATGTCCGTGAGCTGGGCCGACTACAACCGCGACGGCCGGATGGACGTCTACGTGGGCAACATGTTCTCCGCCGCCGGCAACCGGATCACGTACCAGCGGAAGTTCGAGCGCGACCGGCAGCGGGCGGGTCCGCTCGCGCAGGTGCAGCGGATGGCGCGCGGCAACTCCCTCTTCGCGGGCGCGGAGGGCGGCGGCTTTCTCGACCGCAGCGTCGATGCGAACGTCACGATGGGCCGCTGGTCCTGGTCGTCAGTCTTCGCGGACATCAACAACGACGGCTGGGAGGATCTGGTGGTCGCCAACGGCAACCTCACCCAGACGCTCCCCGACGACCTGTGAAGCTTCTTCTGGCGGCAGGTCGTGCCGCGCGCGCCCAGGGTCCTGGATGACGGCTCTCCCGATGACCGCTCGCTGGAGCCCTATCTCGAATCCCTGCGCGCGCTCCACGAACGGCTCGACGAGGGCCTCTCCTTCAGCGGCAACGAGCGGAACTGCGTCTTTCTGAACCCGGGCGAAGCTGGCGGCGCCTTCGCCAACGCGTCGGCGGTGAGCGGCCTGGACTTCCCGGACGACGGGCGAGGCCTGGCGTTCCTCGACCTGGAGGGCGACGGCGACCTGGATGTGGCGATCAGCAACCGGACCGCGCCACGGTTGCGGCTGATGCGGAACGAGTTGCCGACCGGGGACCGCTTCGTCGCCCTGCGCCTCGAGGGAGACGGCGCAGGCACGAACCGGGACGCGGTTGGCGCCCGGGTGGAGGTCCCGACGTCGTCCGGCACTCTCCGGCGTTCCGTCCGCGCGGGCGAGGGTTTCCTCTCGCAGTCCAGCCGCTGGCTCCACTTCGGCCTCGGCGACAGCGAGGTCTCGGGTCCGGTGACAGTCAGTTGGCCCGGGGGCGGCGGCGAGACGTTCGCCGGCGTTGCAGCCGGCGCCCGCTACCGGATCGTCCAGGGCAGTGGTCGGCCCGCGCTCGAACCCGCGCCGACTCGCGGCCAGGGGCTCGAAGCGGGCGATCAGCGGCCGCCTGCGCCGAGCACCGGTTCCCGGGTCGTACTGGCGCCTCGACCTCCGGCGCCATCGTTCACGCTGCGTCCGTTTGGTGGCGGTGGAGCGGCTGCCGTGCGGGCCGAACGCGGCCGTCCACTGCTCCTCAACATCTGGGCGAGCTGGTGCGTCCCCTGCCGCTTCGAACTGCAGGACCTGGCGAACGAAGCGGATGCCCTCCGCGCCGCGGGCCTGGAGATCGCGGCGCTGTCGACGGACGGCATGGGCGACGTGCCGACCACGACCGAAGAGGCGGCGCGGAGCTTCATGGACGAGATCGGTTTTCCGTTCCGTCACGGGATGGCGACCGAGGAAACCCTCGACAAGGTCGAGATCGTCAAGAGGTCCCTGTTCGACCGGCGCTTCCCGCTCTCGCTGCCGTTCTCCATGCTGATCGACGGCGACGGCCGGGTCGCCGCGCTCTACCGCGGCGGCGTCACCGCCGCCGATCTGCTGGCTGACCTCGAACTGCTGGACGCGCGGGATGCCGACCTGCGCGCGGCGTCGGCGCCGCTTCCCGGCCGCTGGTTCACCGAACCGCCCGGCGAGGTTTCGCTCGCCAGCTACGCGCGCTGGTACGAGGAGGGGTTTCCCGAGGAGTCCGTGGCGTTGCTGCGGCGTTCGGTCGAGGTCGAGCAGGCGCGCCTCGACGACAGTGGCGCGGCCTCGTTCGAACGGCAGGGGGCGCGGGACCGGCTGTTCAAGTCGCTCCAGCGTCTGACGGTGCTCGAAGGCCGGCGCGGGGACGATGAGGCCGCGGCCCGGTACGCTCGCGCCGCCTTCGACCTCGAACCCGACGATCCGGCCGCGCGCGCCGCCTGGCAGAACGCTCTCCTCGATGCCGGCGACACCGGCTCGGTGCGGGCGCAGGCCGAGGCCGCGCTCGCCGCCGACCCGGGCGACGTGGCGGCCCGGGTGCGTCTTGCCGAGTTGCTCGACGGGGAGGGCCGCACGGACGAGGCCGTGCGGGAACTCGGCCGCGCGGTCGAGCAGAGCCCGCGGGACGTGGAGCTCCGCTACCTCTACGGCCAGTTGCTCGGCAAGGCGGAGCGCCTGCGGGAGGCGATGGAGCAGTTCGCGGCCGTCGTGACCCTCGATCCGCGGCACGTCGAAGCGCACCGGGTCCTGGCCGAAGCGGCAGTCCGCAGCGACGAGCTCGGCGCGGCCTGGGGCCACTACCGGGCGATCCTCGCAGTCGAGACGCGGGACACGGAGGCGCTCTACGGCGCGGCCCGGATCGCGGCCGCCGCGGGCCGACTGGACCAGGCGATCGAGGACTACCGGGCATTGCTCTCGCACGACCCCGACCACGCCGCGGGCCGCCACGAGCTTGGACTGGCGTTGATCCGCAGCGGTCCGGCCGGCGCCGCCGAGGGCGCGGAGCATCTTCGCCGCGCCTACGTCGAGGACCGGAACCTCCTGGCGCGGGGCAACGACATCGCCTGGACGCTGGCGACCCATCCGGATGCCGGCCGGCGCGACGGTCAGCTCGCTCTCCTGATCGCCCTCGAACTGAACGCGGTCGCCGGCGGCGCCGAGCCCGCCCTGCTCGAGACCCTGGCAGCCGCCCAGGCCGAGACCGGCGACTTCGAAACGGCGGCGCGGACGGTGGAGTCTGCGCTCGAGATCGTCGGCGATCCGCGGAACACCTCGCCCGACCGGGAGCAGTTGCTCGAGCTGCTGAGCCGCAGGCTAGAGCAGTACCGGCAGGGCATCCCGTTGCGAGGCGGTCGGTAGCCGGCTATCGAAAATCGTGGCTCGGGATCCGCTCCAGGCGGTCGATCGGCCAGAACCTGTCCGCCTTGACGGATAGCGAGCCGTCTTTCTTCTGCAGGACGCCTTCGACGATCAGGCCCGAGGAGGAGACGATCGTGCGGCGGTGTTTCTTGAGCTGGTCCGGCATGACGACCGCCTGGCTCATGCCGGTCTCGTCCTCCAGGGTCAGGAACAGGAGGCCGCGGGCGGTGCCCGGGCGCTGGCGGACGATGACCGAACCGGCGGTGCGTACGCGGCGTCCGGCGGGCGCCTCGGGGAGCTTGACGGCGGGGACGACGCGTCGGCGGTCGAGCGCGCGGCGGTAGTACTCCATCGGGTGAGGGCCGGTGGTGATCGAGGCGACGGCGAAGTCGGCGGCCGTTTCTTCCATCGGCGTCATCTCGTCGAGCGGCGAGGGGGTGGCCGTGGTGAGATCGGCGAACAGGGGACCCTTCGGTTTCTCGACCTGGGCCGCCTGCCACAGCGCGGCGCGCCGCCCGCGCCCCGGCAACGCGCCGATGGACGCCAGCGCAACGAGCTCGTTCCGGCGCAGGCGGCAGCGCTCGGCGAGGTCCTCGATGCTCGCAAAGCGCCGCACCGCCTGTTCGGCCTCGATCCGTTCCGCCGCCTCCCGCCGCATCCCCTTGACGTAGCGCAGCCCGAGGCGGATCGCGCCCGCCGGGGGCGGTTCGCCGGGCCGCTCCGGCCCGTCCCCGTCAGCATCCGCCGGAACATCCGCCGGCCGCTCCTGCCAGCGGCACCTCACCCCCGATTCGTTCACGTCGATCGGCAGCACGACGCTGCCGGCGCGCTGCGCCGCGCGGACCAGGGTCGCCGGGTGGTAGAAGCCCATCGGCCAGGCGTTCAGGAGCGACAGGAAGAAGGCGGTCGGGTGGTGGCGCTTGAGCCAGGCGCTGGCGTAGGCGATCAGGGCGAAACTTGCCGAGTGCGACTCGGGGAAGCCGTAGAGGGCGAACGAGGTGATCGCCTTGACGATCTGTTCCTGGGCTTCGCCCTCGATACCGCGTTCGTTCATCCCGGAGCGGAGCCTCTGCTCGATCTCGTGCATCCGCTCGACGGAGCGTTTGAAGCCCATCGCCCGCCGCAGGTCCTCCGCCTCGCCGCCGGAGAAACCGGCCGCGACCATCGCGACTTTGAGGATCTGCTCCTGGAAGATCGGCACGCCGAGGGTGCGGCGCAGGATCGGCTCGAGCAGCGGGTGAGGGTAGGTGACCTCCTCGCGGCCCACCCGGCGCTCGAAGAAGGGATGCGCGATGCCGCCGACGATCGGGCCGGGCCGGATGATCGCGATCTGGATCACCAGGTCGTAGAACCGGTACGGCTTGTGGCGCGGCAGGGACGCCATCTGCGCCCGGCTCTCGATCTGGAAGACGCCGACCGTGTCGGCGCGGCAGATCATCTCGTAGGTCGCCGGGTCGTCGGGCGGCAGGTGGGCGAGGTCAACCTCCTTGCCCTCGTGCCGGCGGATCAGCGGCACCGCCTCCTCCAGCGCGTTCAGCATGCCGAGGCCGAGCAGGTCGACCTTGATCAGCCCCAGGTCGGCGCAGTCGTCCTTGTCCCACTGGACGATCACCCGGTTCTCCATCGCCGCCGGTTCGAGTGGCACGATCTCGTCGAGCCGGCCGGCGCAGAGCACCATGCCGCCCGAGTGCTGGCCCAGGTGGCGGGGATGGTTCTGGAGCTGCCGCCACAGGCTGACGAAGATCCGGATGCGCCGGTCGCGGGGGTCGAACCCGAGCTCAGTGAGCTCCTCGTCCATCTGCTTGCTGTCGCCGCGGGAGAGGTCGTAGTGCCAATGGCCGAGGCCCTTGGCCAGGCGGTCGACCTGGGACTTCGAGCAGCCCAGCGCCTTGGCCGCTTCGCGCGCGGCCATGCGGTCGCGGTAGGTGATCACGTTCGCGGTCATCGCCGCGCCGTGCCGGCCGTAGCGCCCGTAGACGTACTGGATGACCTTCTCGCGCTGGTCGCCGGACGGCAGGTCGAGGTCGATGTCCGGCCACTCGCCGCGCTCCTCGGACAGGAAGCGCTCGAAGAGCAGGTCCATCTTGACCGGATCGACCGCGGTGATCGACAGCGCGTAGCAGACGGCCGAGTTGGCGGCCGAGCCGCGGCCCTGGGCGAGGATCCGCTGCTCCTTGCAGAAGCGGACGATGTCCCAGACGATCAGGAAGTAGCCGGCGAGGTCGAGCTTCTCGATCAGTGCGAGCTCCTTCTCGAGCTGCGCTCCGGCCCTGGCGGTCAGCGGCCGGAAGCGCTCCCGTGCCCCCTGCCAGGTCAGTTCGCGGAGATGGGAGATCGGCGTCTCGCCTTCGGGTACCGGGTAGTCCGGGAAGCGGTAGCCGAGGTCGGCGAGGGTGAAGTCGAGTTCCGCGGCGAGTTCGTGCGCGGCATGGACGGCCCGGGGCAGATCTGCGAACAGCCGGTGCATCTCCTGAGGCGCCCTCAGGCGGCGCTGGCGCTCGCGAGCGAGGCGGGCGCCGGCGTCGTCGACCGTCACGTGGTGGCGGATCGCGGTCATCAGATCGTGGAGGGGCTTGTCGGCGGCCGCGGCGTAACGCACGCCGCCCGTGGCGACGACCGGCACGCGAAGGCTGTCCGCCAGCCGGACCAGGGCCTGGTTGCGGTGCTCTTCGGCACGGATGCCGTGGCGCGAGAGTTCCACGTGCAGGCGGCCGGGGAAGACGGCGTGCAGGCGTTCGAGTTGCTTCCCGGCCGCTTCCAGCCCTTCCCGTGCCAGCGCCCGTCCGACCGGATCGGTTTCGGCGCCGGCCAGGCAGTGGAGCCCGGCCGCGTGCTCCTCGAGCAGCGTCCAGTCGATTCGCGCCTCGCCCTTGGGGTGGTTGAGCGCGCCGGCGGTCAGCAGGCGGCAGAGGTTGCGGTAGCCCTGCCGGCTTCGCACCAGCAGGTTGACGCGGGTCTCCTGGTCGTCCAGGGCCGGCCGCTCTTCGCGCTGCCGTGACACCGCGGACGCCTGCGGCCGGTCGATCACCGCCTCGGCGCCGACCAGGGCGCGGATCCCCGCCTCGCGCGCCGCCTTGTAGAAGCGCGGCGCGCCGGAGACGCCGTTCCGGTCGAGCAGGGCGACCGCCGGCAGCCCCAGCGCTGCCGCCCGCGCCACCAGGTCCTCGGGCTGCGACGAGCCGCGCAGGAAGGAGAAGGACGACGCGGCGTGGAGTTCGGCGTAGGGCGGGGGCGGTCCGCGGCGGCGCTTCGGCGGAGTCCGGAACCGTCGCCGGCGGAGTTGCTCCTTGACCGCGCCCGGCGCGGCGTAGCCGGGGTTGGGTTCCCCCCGGGCATCGAGCAGGTCGTTGCCGCCGCGGTCGCCGTAGCCGCTGCCCTTGCGCACGGAGCCGGAGAGCCCCATGTTGCGGGCCGGTACGTCGACCTTGAGTTTGGGGGAATCGTCTCCGGCCATCCGTCAAGCGTAAATCAGGCGGTAACGGAAGGCAAGATAGTAGAAACACATCTGCCCGCGCTGTGGCAACATGGGAAGGTGAGCTTGGTACAGCGGTTTCACCAGATTCACGCCGTTGAGCAACAGGAGATGTGAAAGTGACGAAGTATCTGATCGAGGCGAACTACACTCACCACGGCGTCCAGGGCCTGATCCAGGAAGGCGGCAGCAGACGCCGGAAGGCGCTCAGCGAGACCGTGGAGGGCGCGGGCGGCACGCTGGAGGCCATCTACTACGCGTTCGGTGGCGCCGACCTGCTCATGATCGTCGACCTTCCGGACAACGAGGCCGCGGCCTCGGTCTCGCTGACCCTGAACGCTGGCGGCGGCATCAAGGTGGCGACGCGCGTCCTGATGACGCCGGAGGAGATCGACGGCGCGGTCGCAAAGAGCGTGCCCTACCGCGCGCCTGGCGCTTGAAACCCGAGCCGGTGCAATCCCTGGACGGTCAGGGCGCCCGCAGAGGTTGACGAGCCTGGTAGAGCGCGAGGCGATCGAGCCGCTGCGGCGAGTTGCCGCCGGCGGCCTGCCGTTCCGCCTCCAGCGCCCGCTGCTGCCAGGTGACGGCGTCGTCGAACCGCCCGGCCTCGGCCATCGCCATGGCCAGCGTCTCCAGGTGGTCGAGCGCCGGCTGTTCGTCGACGACGGATTGAGCCAGCTCAACCGCTCGGGCGCCGTCGCGCACGGCGTCGTCGGGGCTCACCGCGAGTAGTCGCGCCAGCAGGTGGCGGGTGGCGACGTCGCCGGGGAAACGTCCTGACGTCTCGTCGAGAGTGAGGCGCGCCTCCGCGTAGCGGCCACTCTCGAAGTGCATGAGTCCGAGATTGAAGCGCGCCTGCAGATCGTCCGGCGCCAGCGCGACCAGGGCCTGCAAGTGGACGGCGGCTTCTTCCGTCCGGCCGGCGCCGACCAGCACGGCCGAGAGCATCCGTCGCGCCTCGACCATGCCGGGGTCCAGGGCGACGATCTGCTCGAGTTCCTCGATGGCGCCGGTCGTGTTGCTGGAGGCGGCCCGCATCTGCGCCCGCTGCAGGCGCCAGGAGAGGTTCCCAGGCACGAGGTCGGCCGCCCGTTCGAGATGCCGGGCGCCTTCGGCGCGGCGGCCCTCGCGAGCGAGGAACATCGCCAGGGCGAAGTGCGCCGGGCCGTGCTCCGGGTTGAGCGCGATCGTCCGGCGCAGATGCCGTTGGGCGCGTTCGTCCTCGCCGACCACGAGCAGGGAACCGGCCAGACGGAAGTGAGCCTCCTCGTCCGTCTCGTTCGTGGCGAGGATCTCCTCGTAGAGCGTGACCGCCCGCTCGTGGTCGCCTTCCGCGGCGGCGGCCACTGCGCGGTCGAGCGGCAGCGTCACGTCCTCTTCGAGCGGTCTCAGCCGTTCGAGCAGCGGGTCGTACATCGGGATCAGGACGTCCTGGTTCAGCCGCCACGCTTCGGCGGCCCGGTCGGCGTCTCCCAGGGCACGGTAGGCGAGCCCGACGTGGTGATTCGCCTCGCTGCCGTCGGGCTGCGACGCGGCGACTTCCTCGAAGATCTGGAGCGCCTTCGCCGGATCGTCCCGTTCGAGGGCGATGTAGCCCAGCCCGACCTGAGCCGTCGCGCTTTCCGGATAGGCGGCGATGGCCGCCTCGTAGGCGGCTTCGGCGGCGTCGACATCGCCTGCCGCGACGTGGAGTTCGGCCAGGCGGATCAGTGTCGGCGGGTCGGCCGGCCGGATGGCGAGAGCCACCTCGGCAGCTTCGATCGCCGGTTCCAGGTCACCTGTTGCGATGTGGAGCAGCAGCTTGAAGTAGGCCCACTGGAAGTCCGCGGGCGCCAATTCCCGAAGTTGATCCAGGCACACGGCCGCCGAATCGTGAAGCTCGTAGTGCAGGTAGCGAGCGCAGAGATCGCCGAAGGTGTTCGCCGCCAACTGCGCCTGCATGGGCTCCGCGGCATGATCGAGACCATTCGCGGTCAGTGCCCGGTAGTCCTGGAGCCGTTGCGCGTCGACGGCGGGTACCTGGGACAGGTCCGGCTCCGGCACCTGGCTCAGGTCGAGTGTTTCCTTGACCCGGCGAATCTCCAGCAACTCGGCGAAGTCCTGGGCGGTGGCAGTGTGGTTGACTGCGAGAAGTCCGGCGATTGCGATCGCGAGCTTCATGGTGGAGCAGACTATCGCCGGTGCTTCCCGCTGGTCGTGGAATCATCGCAGCCATGGACCGGGAAGCTCTCGACCGCGCCCTGCGCAAGGCGGAGGCCATTGGCATCGCCAATGTGCAGCGGCACATCTTCCTGTGCTGCGACCAGACGAAGCCGAAGTGCTGTGACCGGGAGGTGTCGCTCGAGTCCTGGGACTACCTCAAGCGGCGCCTGGTCGAACTGGGGCTCACCGACTCCGGGACGGTGATGAGGACGAAGGCGAACTGCCTGCGTATCTGCGACGCCGGCCCGGTCGCGGTCGTGTATCCCGAAGGCGTCTGGTACTGGGGCTGCACTCCGGAGGTCCTGGAACGGGTGATCCAGGAGCACCTGATCGGCGGTCGTGTGGTGGCGGAGCAGGTGATTGCGGGCGCGAATGCAGTTGAACCTCTTCAGTCGTACACGCCGTCCGCGAACCACCGCTCCGACGTTCGGTCGCGATAGATCCGGCACACGGCGCCGCTCCGCAGCTCGACGTCCCAGTAGTCCCGCAGCGCCGGGGCCTTCCGCCACCAGCCTTCCTCGATCTCCCAGGGACCAGCGGCGACACGCACCGTGCCCTCGATGCGGACGTGGCGCTCCTCGGTGGGCAGAGGGTTGATCTGTCGCGGTGCGGGGCAGGGCGCGGCGCCGTCCATCTCTTCGCTCTCCGCCGTCAGCACCTCGACCTCGACCGGGGGCCGCAGGGTGCGTACCGCCAGCATGCCGCGGCCCGGCCTCGGTTCGAGCCTTATCCGCGGCGGCGGGGGCGGGTCGAAGTCGGCCAGTCGGAAACGCTCCGGCAGGTGGCCGCTCCGGGTGCGCGGCGAGCCGACGCGGTTCGGGCCGAGCAGGGCGAGCAGCCGCGCGGTGACGGCGGCCAGGCGGTCGGGCGACAGGGCGGCCGGCCCGAGCAGGCTGAGCTGCGCCTGGCGCGGAACGTCGGGATGGGCGAGCAGTTGCATCGACGTGATCGGCGCTCGCGGCGGCTCGGCCTCCAGGTGAAGGCGGACCAGGGACAGCAATGTCCGCGCCTCGCGGGTGGGCGCCGGCAGCTCGATGGCCAGTTCGTGGAGACCCTCGGGTTCGAGCTTGAGCGACAGTTCGAGCCGCTTGCAGCCCATGCCCCGGGCGTCGAGCCGGGAGGCGACCCGTTCCACCGCGCCGCGGGCGACGAACAGGAACGGTTCCAGGTTGTCGATCGGCCACTCCAGGGTCTGCGCCTCGCGGAAGGTGGGCGCCGGCGGGAGGGGGGTGAGCGGCTCCGGGTCGAAGCCACGGGCGGCGGCATGGAGCGCCGCTCCGCGCTCGCCGAGACGGCTGTGCACTTCGGCTGCCGGCAGGCCGGCCAGGTCGCCGACCGTGCGCAGTCCCCAGAGCTTCAGCGTGTGGAGGATCTCCGGGTCGTCGCCGTCCTCCGCCGAGGCGGGGCCGCGACCGTTGCCCTCGAACAGGGACTTGAGCGGCAACGGCGCCAGGAACCGTGCCTCGCCGCGGGGCGCTACGACGTTCGGCGACCGCGGCAGGGCGGCCGCGGCCCGCGCCGCGAGCTTGCTGCCGGCGATGCCGACCCGGCCGGGAAGGCCGGCGGCGTCCATGTCCCGCATGATCGACTGGCCGAGGCTGTGTTCATCGTCGGCTGCGATGTCGAGGTAGGCCACGCCTTCGCCGCCGTCCTCGATCCGGGGCGAGAAGGCGCCCGCGATCTCGAGCAGCACTTCCTGCGCGGTGTGCTCGCGCTCCGGGTCGCGGGCGCGGTCGACCAGTCCGGACTCGATGTTCCGGGCCTGCGCCACGGTCAGTCCCGGCCGCACTCCGGCTCGCCGCGCCAGCCGGGACGCGGCGACGATCCGCGCCGAAGGCCCTTCGTGGACCACGACCGCCTCGCGGGCGAGCTCCGGCGCTCCCCGCAGGTAGGCAGCAAGCGGAAACAACGCCGCCTTCATGCAGCCGATACGAGACTTGCGTTCAACCGGCATGGTGCGTTCCGTGGCCGCAGGCGGCCAACGGGCTGTGACCCTCAGAAGCCGCCTTCAGGCAAGCGATGCGGGATCTCCGGCGTTTACCCGGCACGCCTCAGAACCTCGACCGGCGTATCGGCGCGGCGGCGCGCCGCCCGTGGAAACGGCACTCCGGGCAGGGGGCGCCGCAGGCTGCCGGTGAGCACGCGCAGTTCGATGTCGGCCGCGGCGCCCGGCCGTTCACCCCGCGATTTGGCGAGTTCGAGCCGGGTTCGGAGCCCGTCGAGCAGGCGCGGGCTTCTCGGTGCGGCCCGCGCCCAGAGAGCGCGGACCGGCGACGTTCGGGACCCGAGATCGAGAACCTTCTGCGGCGCCGTGCCACCGGCGCGGTACGGCGTCGCGATCAGCAGCGCCGCCTGGTGGTCCTCCGCCGCCCGCCGCAGCCGCAGCCACGCCGATTCCTTGCCCCGGCCGCCGGGGACCGGCGGCAGACCGAGGTCGAGCACGACCAGGGGGAAGCCGCCGCCGATCAGCACCTCGGCGCTGCCAAGCGCCTGTTTCAGTCGCTCAGGCCGTGCCCAGAGCAACCGTTCGAGGACGACCCCGGCACGCGCCGCCGCCTGCGGATCGAAGTGGTCTCCCAGATCGATCAGCGCCGCCGATTCGCCGCTCTCGGTGGCGCCGGCCAGCAGTTCCAGCACCAGGGAAAAGCGGCCGCTGCTCCGGGGACCGACCAGCTCGATCGTCTGCCCGCGACGGATGCCGCCGTCCAGCAGGCGGTCGACGTCCGCGAGCCGCGTGGCGAACACGTCGGCTTCTACTTCCTGGATTCCGATCGGGTCGTCGCCGCTAACCAGATCCCGCCCACGCCGGATCTGGCGCACGAGCGAGCGTGGCCACTGCGGGTCGGTGAGAGCTGCGGGCAGGGAAGTCACGGCGCCGTGAAGCGGAAACGAGAGAGAAGATGTGGAAGTGGGAAGAGACCATCTTAGCGCAACTAAGGCGTAAACTGGAAGCTCACCTGTTGTGGCGTTGCCGCCGCAGGTAGCGAGCCAGGATGGCCGCTGCAAGCCCCTTGATAAGACTTGAGGGCGAATTTTGAATAGGAGGAACCCTTATTCAAAGTTCCTGCGCAAGCGCGTCAGCGCAGCCGCTGGAGGAACCACCAGTGGTGGCCCTCGGGATCCCGGGCGCCGTAGCTCCGGTCGACCCAGTAGCCCTCGCCGTAGTCCTGAGTTGCCGGCTCGACCGTGATCTCGGCGCCGGCCGCCCGCGCCCGCTCACAGTGCGCGTCGACGTCGTCGACATACACGGCCAGGGACTGCGTGTTCGCGCCGCCGACCGTCCGCGGCGACTGCTGGTAGGCCCGATCCGGCTGCAGGCCGGTCTGCCCGACCATGATGAGTCCGCCGTCCATGACGAGCTGCGAATGGACGATGCGCCCCTGCTCGTCCTCGACCCGCTCCTGCACCTCGAAGCCGAAGGCGCGGACCAGCCAGTCGATCGCTACCGCCGCGTCGTCGTAGAAGACGGATGATGAGATTCTCGGCCAGCCTTCAGGTGGTTTCTTCATGGAGTTCTCCAGGTTGTAGCCCCGCGACCTTATTCAGAGTTCCTGCACAGGGAGGCGATCGACCACTATGTGATAAAAAATGTCGCCTAACTCTTCACATGGAAGGGTCTCATCGTCATGGAACGTCCAATGCCGGGTCGCTACGAAGTCACTGTCGCGGGAGGTGAGCAGGTCCGGGCCTTCATTCCGGCGCCGCTGCCTCCGCGGCCGCCACTGAACCTGGAAGGCGATCTGCTGCGGTTGCTGGAGGCCGCCGGTCTCGCTCTCGGACGCCTGGAGGGAGCGAACCAGCGCCTGGAGCCGACGCTCCTGGTGTATTCCTACGTCCGCAAGGAGGCGGTGCTGTCGTCCCGGATCGAGGGGACCCAATCGTCGCTCTCCGATCTCCTGCTGTTCGAACTCGACCAGGCGCCGGGCGTTCCTCGCGACGATGCGGCGGAGGTTTCGCGCTACGTAGCCGCCATGGACCACGGCCTGAAGCGGCTTGCCGAGAACTTCCCGCTCTCGAACCGGTTGATCCGGGAGCTGCACGGCATCCTGCTGTCTACCGGCCGCGGCGCCAGCAAGGACCCGGGCGAGTTCCGCCGCTCCCAGAACTGGATCGGTGGTAGCCGTCCGGGCAACGCGGTCTTCGTTCCGCCGCCACACCTTGCCGTACCTGACTGCATGGCCGATCTCGAGCGCTTTCTGCACGCGGAGGACGACGGTCTGCCGATCCTGGTGCGCGCCGGTCTGGCCCACGTGCAGTTCGAGACCATCCATCCCTTCCTCGACGGCAACGGCCGCGTCGGTCGGCTGCTGATCACCCTGCTCCTCTGCGAAGCCGGCGTCCTGAGCCAGCCGATGCTCTACCTCAGCGTCTACTTCAAGCGCCACCGGGACCGCTACTACGAACTGCTTGACCGCGTTCGGCAGACGGGCGATTGGGAAGCCTGGCTGGCGTTCTTCCTTCAGGGCGTGCGGGAGACCGCCGAGAACGCCGCGGCCACGGCGCGACGCCTGACCGAGCGCTTTGCGGCGGACAGGCAACGCCTGGCGACCGAGGGCCGCAAGGCTGGTTCGGCGCTCCGGGTTCACGAGGCCCTTCAGGAACGGCCGATCCTCTCGATCCCGGAGACCCGCAAACGCACGCACCTCGCCTTCCCGACGGTTTCCGCCGCGATGCGACTGCTGGAGGCGACCGGACTCGTGCGCGAGATCACCGGTTTCAGCAGGAACCGGGTCTACGTGTACGACGAGTACCTGAGGATCCTGAATGAGGGTGTGGACGGGGAGTGAAGTGAAGCGCAGAGGCTCAGGCGCCGGAAGAACCACGCAACGTGTGAACCCCACCTGTGCGGTCCCGTGCAGCCCTGGCTTGGGAGCAGTGACCTTTCCTGACGGGTACGGGAAGCTGCAATGCGCCACTAATCCAGGAGAATCCGTCGCAGCCGGTCGTCCAACTCGCTTGCCTTCAGTTGACGTTCTTCCGCGTCGTATCCGTGTCCCGAATCCAGCGCTCTTCGCTCCTGATAGTAGGACAGAGCGAACTCGATGTCTTTCGACTCAAGACCTGCATCGCGAGCAACGCCACGCCAATAGTCCTTGTTGAGGCCCAGCGTGTTGTGAACGATCTTCTCGTACAGAGACCGGCGTAGAGCGGACCTCTCACGGTCAATCGTCCTTTGATCCGACTGCTTCGTTCGATGTACGGAGATCCAACGCGCCGTGGCTGTAGCAACGGCTCCGATCGCACCTATGCCAGCCAAGATGAGTGTCGCGACCTCCATTCCAACTCTCCTTAGTCGAGGCTATCCGCGAGGATTGTCCAATCCGGCCTAGGCAGCCCGCGGTGTCTCTCGTTCCCGTGCCACCACCGCCTCGAGGTGGGGCGGGGGCCGCCACAGACATTCCATGACGTAAGGCAGGTCGAGGGGCTTGCCGTCCCACGCTGGCATGGATTCCGCGCCTGTGATCAGGATGCCAGCGTCTTCCAGGTACTCGACCAGTTCTTGTGCGGCATTCAGGCCGACTGGAGGCGGCGCCGGGCACCGTTCCAGTGGCCTGCCCCGAGGATGAAGGAACTGCACGGCGCCTTCTTCGCTCATTCGTACGCTGAAGCTCCCTTCATGCAGGAGCCGGTGGTGCCGCCGGCACAGAAGCACGAGATTCGAGAGCTTCGTTTCGCCGCCGTCGGCCCAGTGGACGATGTGGTGGGCGTCGCAGTGCTTTGAAGTACAGCCGGGGAAGCGGCAACCCTGGTCGCGGAACTCGAGAGCGCGCCTGATCGGCGGTGGAATGGTTCGCGTCTTGCGTCCGACGCTCAGGACTTGGCCGGACCGGTGGGTCATTCGCACCTTGCCGGCATCGCAGGCGATGCGCCTGGCTGTTTCCGCGGAAACAGGGACGTTGGAGTCTCCGAGCCACGCACCGCGTGGAGCCGTCGCCTCGCACGCGGGCTCGGGTTTGCGTGACGTTTCCGCGGAAACGCCTGGCGCCGGTGTTTCCGCGGAAGCGCAAGATGTGCAGCCAATCGTCGGCGCCTCGTCCGAGCGCGTCAGCTCCTCCTCGCTCACATGGACCACGACTTGGTACCGGTCGCCGCTCGAGCCTGGATCGAGCCCACCCTTGAGCGCGCTCTCGGCAACCAGCGTCAATGCGTCGGCACGTATCTTCCCGGCCGGCGGTCGATCTTCCTGTTGCTCAGCGTAGAGCTTCTCGCCCGCCGCCTCGAGCGCCTTCATCAGCACTTCGCCCGCTTCGGGCGCGAGCCGACCGCGGATCACGAACATGCCGTTCTCGTCGATGTGCGTCGTTACATGGCTCAACGCGTCGCGGAACTCGTCCTCGGCGGCCTCGACTGAACGGTCGATCCTCCGCCACGCCCTGACGACCCGCTCGATATGGGCTGCTGTCCCCGCCCTGCCGAGTTCGACCAACTCCTCCTCCGTCTCGGGCCGGGCGACACGGGTCAGCGCCCTCACTTTCGAGTACGAGAGTTCGCCCCGTTTCATCGCCTCGCTCATCAGCGGAAGGTCGCCCAAGGCCCGGGCCACCCGAACCTTCTCCCGCGCCGCACTCGGCGCTAGGCCGATGCGCCAGGTGAGCCATCGGGCGCAGCTGAGAAAGCCACAGTTCCAGCCCTCCTCCTCATCGAATCTGCGGATCAGGACGAGCAGCTCGTAGGTCGCCGCGTCGATGCGTGCGGCAAGCGTGGCGATCTCCTCGCCCATGCGTTCCTTGACGCTCATGCCGGTTTCTTTGTCAATCATGAGGTTGTCATCCTTGCTGTGACCTGACGGTCGGACTTGGCTTGGCGCGTTTCGGAGGCTGCCGAACCGGCCCTTCGGGCCTCCCGGAAAGGACGTCAATCTATCACGAACCCGTGAATGAACACAAGGAAATCCAAGGCAATGGAGGCGTGTTGGCGTCTTCCCGGAGGCGGCCGACTCGGTGGTCTCACAAGTCGCGTCACTACACGGAAGAAGTGGGATGAGAGTGAGCGGGCAGCGGTTCGGATCCATCCGCAGCACTTGCTTCTGGCGTGCAAGGGCCTAGACTCCACGCTTCATGGCTGCAAGCGACGCCGACACGGCTGTCTAGCCTGATGCCGAAGTGAGAAGCCATTGACAGGCCAGCTCTTCACGCACTACTTCCTCACCGAGGGCATTCGCGAGACCCCCGAGTGGCGGGAGTCCGCCCGGACTCCCGAGGCACTAGCGAAGTTCCGGGCCGGCGTGGCCGAGCTCTACGCCAGCATCAGTCGCCACAGCGCCCCCAACGAGGCGGTGACCGAGGAGGAGCTGATCAGGCCGGTGCTTCGGTTACTTGGATGGGCGGACTATCTGCCCCAACAGGAAGCGGCGCAGGGCGAGGATGTCCCGGACCACCTGCTCTTCGAGGACTCCGAATCGAAGGCGAGTGCCGCCGAGCGGACGGCCCCGGACGATCGCTACGTGGACGCCCTTGTTGTCCAGGAGAGCAAGCGGTTTGGCCTGGCCCTGGATGCGCGGGATCGTTCGGATCGCGTCGTTCTCGGTACGCCCCACGGGCAGATCCTCCGGTACCTCGCGACTGCGTACAGCGTGTCGGATGGCCGCATCTGCCGGGGCCTTCTGACTAACGGTCGGGTCTGGAGGCTCTATGACCACGAAGCCCGCCCGCGTGCGAGCGGCTACTTCGAGGTGGACTTGGGCGCCATCCTCGAGAGTCGGGACGCAGACGCGCTGAGGAGCTTCCTGCTCCTCTTCGGGCGGGACGCGTTCGTTCGGCGGGCTGGCGCCAGGGCGAACTTCGTCGACCTGGCTATCGCAGAAGGCAAGCGGTACGAGGAGAGCGCGGCGGAGGACCTCTCCCAGGTCGTGTTCGGGGATGTGTTCCCGCGCCTGCTGAACGCCTTGGCCGCTGAGGCGCCGGAAGCCTGCCTTCAGGAGATTCGGAATGCCGGCCTGATCTTTCTCTATCGCCTGCTGTTTGTGCTCTACGCCGAAGACCGCGGTCTGCTGCCCGTGAACGACTCGCGATACGACGACTACGGCCTGCGGTTGCGGGTCCGCGACGACATTGCGACGAGGTGGCGCGAGCGGGACACGTTCTCGAGTACGGCGAGCAACTACTACAACCGCCTCATGGAACTATTCCGGCAGATCGATCGCGGCGATCCGTCGATCGGCTTGCCGCCCTACAACGGCGGCCTGTTCGCGGAGGAGGCGGCGCCGTTGCTCACGAGAGTCCGTTTGGCGGACAGCGAGATCGCCCCGGTCGTCTTCGGACTCAGCCATGTCGCGCAGGACGACGCGGGCCGAGCGAGGTTCGTCAACTACCGCGACATGACGGTCCAGCAGCTCGGTTCGATCTACGAACGACTTCTGGAGCGCGAACCGGTCCGCGATTCGGCAGGCAACGTCTCTATCCAGCTCAACCGTTTCGCCCGGAAGGACAGCGGCAGCTTTTACACGAGCCAGGAGTTGGTCGACCTGATCGTCGAACGCACGTTGAAGCCGTTGGCGGATGAGCGGCGGCGGGAGTTCGAGGCGAAGGTCGCGGATCTGAAGAGCGATCGCAGGCCCAAGGCCGAGCGCTTGGCGGAGCTGCTCCGGACCGACCCGGCCGAGGCGGTGCTCGATCTCAAGGTGCTCGATCCCGCGATGGGAAGCGGGCACTTTCTGGTCACCGCCGTGGACTTCCTGTCCGACTATGTGGCGGAACTCATCGAGTCCGTGCCGAAGGTGGCGAACTGGCTCGACGAGCCCTACGAGTCGCCGCTCGTAGGTCGGATCGCTCGCATCCGCGAGGGCATCCTGAAACGCGCGGCGGACTCGGATTGGGTGATCGACCAGGCGCAGCTCACGGATCAGGCGATCATCCGGCTAATGGTGCTCAAGCGCTGCATCTACGGCGTGGACAAGAACCGCTTGACGGTGGAACTGGCCAAGGTGTCCCTGTGGCTGCACAGCTTCACCGTCGGTGCTCCGTTGTCGTTCCTGGACCATCACCTGCGTTGCGGCGATTCGTTAGTCGGGCTCAGGGTGGGCGACGGCACCGACGAACTGCGTCGCCTGGGCGGGCTGATCGCCTCCAGCGCCATTCAGGGAGCCGAGAACGCGGTTGCCGGGATGGAACTGATCGAGGAGATGTCCGACGCGGACGTGGCCGAGGTCCGCGAGTCGGCGAGGCTCTTCGAGGGCGTGGACCGGGCGACCTCCGAGTTGCGCCGCGTGCTCAACTTTCTGTGCGCCCTCCGCTGGATGACTGCGGGCATGAAGAAGAGAGAGCGCAACGCTTTCGAGACCCGCGGACTGCTGGAAGTAATCGGCGCCTACCCGGCCGAGGCGTACTCGCTACTCGCCAAGGGACCGGACGCCGTCGACGCGACGCCGAGCGGTTCGGATGATGCCGGCTTGACTAGGTTTGCCGGGCTGTGGCGCGATGCCGGCGACCTGGCCGAACGAGAGAGCTTCCTGCATTGGGAGGTCGCTTTTCCCGGAGTGTGGCGATACTGGCAGCGGCGCCAGCCGGAAGGCGGCTTCGACGCGGTGATCGGCAATCCACCCTGGGACAGGATCAAGCTGCAGGAAGTGGAGTGGTTCGCGACGCGGGATCCGGAGCTTGCCCGCGCACCCACTGCGGCTCTGCGCCGGACGGGCATCAAGAAGCTACGGGACCGGGACGAACCACTGGCCGCGGCCTTCGACGAGGCGAAGCAGCGGGCCGACAGCCTCCTGACGCTGTTTCGAAAGTCGGGTGACTACCCGTTGCTCGGCAGGGGTGACATCAACCTGTATTCGCTCTTCGTCGAGCGGGCGCTGGGCGTGCTCAAGCCCACTGGCATGGTGGGCTTGCTCGTGCCCTCGGGAATCTACGCCGACAGGACGGCGGCGCCGTTCTTCCAGTCGGTGTCTACCGTGGGTCGGGTCGCTGGACTCTTCGACTTCGAGAACCGGCGGCAGGGGACCGGCTTGCCGCCCTTCTTCCCGGACGTCCACCGGAGCTTCAAGTTCTGCGCCCTGATCTTGGGCGGCAGCGAGCGAACGTTCGAGGAGACACCGTGCGGCTTCTTTCTCGACAGTGCGGCGGATCTGGATGACCCGGAACGCCGCTTCCCGTTGAGCCTCAGGGACTTCGGGCGGGTCAATCCGAACACTGGTACCGCGCCCGTGTTCCGCACGCGCCGCGACGCGGAGATCACGCGAGGCATCTATGAACGCCATCCGGTGCTCGTGGACCGGTCGGGTGGCGTGGAGCGTCGGGCTTGGCCCGTTCGCTACAACACAATGTTCCATATGACGAACGACTCCCATCTGTTCCGCACGGCCGCGGAGCTTGAGGCCGACGGCTGCTATCCCATCGCCGGAAACCGATGGAAGCGAGGGGACGAGGAGTGGTTGCCGCTCTACGAGGGCAAGATGGTTCAGGCCTTCGACCACCGGGCGGCCAGTGTCGTGGTCAATCCCGAGAACTTGAACCGGCCGGCGCAGCCGAGGGAACCGACGCTGGCGGAGCATGCGGATCCGGCCTGGTCGCCTGATCCGCAGTTCTGGGTTGCGGCTGACGAAGTGGAGTGGCCAGAGGGTGTCGACTGGGCGCTTGCCTTCAAGGACGTCACGGCGCCGACGAACGTGCGCACCATGATCGCCGCCATCGTTCCCCGCTCCGGAGTAGGCAACACTCTGCCGCTGCTGCTGCCGGAGAAGACTGCCTCAACTGCGGAGGGCACCGAGGCCCTGTGGCTCCTGGCGGCGAACTTCAACTCCTTCGTCTTCGACTTCGTGGCCCGGCAGAAGGTCCAGGGCCAGCACTTGAACTGGTTCATCGTCGAGCAGTTGCCGGTGATCGCGGCTGCGGACTACGAGCGCCGATTCGGGGAGAAAACCGCCCGCGAGATCGTCCGCGACCACATCCTGCGCCTCACCTGCACCGGGCACGACATCGCGCCATTCGCCCGCGACCTCGGGCACGATGGTCCGCCCTTCCCCTGGAACGACGAGGAACGGCGTCATCTCCGCGCTCGTCTCGACGCGCTCTACTTCCTGCTCCACGGCCTGTCCCGGAAGGACGCGGAGTACGTCCTCGGCACGTTTCCGATCGTCCGCCGACAGAACGAGGCCGTATTCGGCCGTTACCGGACCCGGGACATGGTGCTGGCGTACATGAGCGCCTTGGCGGCGGGGGATTCGGCTAGCGAAATGGCCCTGTAGGCGTCCGTCGGGCACCGGCGACGCGGACGGTGAACCCACGTTTGTGCGGGAAGCGATGGTGCGTGCGACGGATGAGAGTGGCGCCGGCCTAACTCGCGAGGCTTTGGGGACGCCAGAATCGCAGACCGACCTGAACGCCGGCCAGAATCACGGTCGCGACCGCGATGGCGGTCAACATGGTTCCTTCCAGGCCGTCGATCTGGCCTTGAAGGCCATTGATCTGGCCTTGAAGGTTCGCTTCAAGGGTGGTGATCCGGCCTTCCAGCCGAGCGATGTCGGCCTTGCTGGCCAAGTGCTGGTAGGCGCCTTCCAGTGCCGCCACTCGTTCTTCTATCGGTATCGCCATCGTGTTTGCCCTCAGTGGAGTCAAAGGGGCAATTTGACGGCGCCAATGTTAGGCGGGCGGATGGCCAACGGCAAGGCCTTGGGCCCGCGTCATGGAACCATGTCGCCCCAGTTCGGCGCCGCCGCGGCTTCGCCTTCGCCGGCCGCCCATTCGATCGCGTCGCCGACCCAGGTCTGGAACATCTCGTGGGACCAGACGTCTTCGCGGTGGCCCATCGCGTTGTGGAAGATGCGGCCTTCGCCGAGTTCGCGGCACCAGACGATGGGGTAGGGGGCGATGTTGTAGACCTCCTGCTTCCCTCGTTCTTCGCCGGGATCAAGCAGAGCCAGGACGTGCAGGTCGTCCTGGGCGACGTTCTTGTACAGGTACCACTCGTCCTTGATCTTCCAGCCGTCCTCGACGTTCTTCATCGTGGGATGAACGGCGTCGGCGACCCGAACGATGCCTTCGAACTGGGCACCGTGGTGGGTGAACTCGCCGCCGATCATGCCGATGTAGGGGGTCACCTCGTCGCCCTCGCCATGGAAGGTGTCGGTTGCCGGGTGGAAGCCGACGAAGCCGCCGCCGGCTTCGATCCAGGCGATCAGGTCGGAGACGCCGTCGGCGCTCATCGGGGGATTGCCGTCGCCGCGGAAGAAGCCCTCGCCGGTGCCGCCGCGCTGGGTGAGGTCGCCGGTCGTGTAGAAGATGACGACGTCGAAGTTGGCGAGCTGGGTCGCGTTGATCAGGCCCGCGTCCTTGGTGGACGTGACGGCGAAGCCCCGGTCGGCCGCGATCTCGGCCAGCACGATGTCGACGTGGCTGGGATGGCCGTCGGTGCGCGTGATCGCCGAGTGCTGAAAGCCGGAGGACTTGCTCAGGAACAGGACGTGGACGGGGTCGTCGGCTTCGTCTTCGGAGGCGATGGTGGGTGCGACCGCGACGAACAGCAGCGCGAGTGCGAGGAGCAGGGGGCGAGTGAGGTTGGCAGCGTGGATCATGCGGAGGAAGTTACCACCGCGCGGGCTCGCACGCCGGCGCACCCAGTGGGTGCCTGGCTAGAACTTCGAGATCACGTTTTCGCCGAACTGGGCGAGCTTTTCCGGCGGCATCGGCGGGACGATGACCCGCGAGACGCCAAGTTCGGCCATCCGGGCGACGTGATCGGGCGGTCCGCCGTTCGCGGTGATCTCGATCGCGTCCGGGTCGCGGCCCGCCGCCTCGGCGCTCTCGCGCATGACGCCGAGCAGGTGCTTCAGCTTGTCGACGTCGCCGAGGGCGGGGAAGAAGCCGTCGCCCAGCTCGCCGGCGCGCCGCGCGGCGCGGTCGGAGTGGCCGCCGACGACGATCGGCACGGAGCCCTGCGTCGGTTGCGGCCGGCTGTAGCAGTCGGAGAAGGAGACGAACTCGCCGTCGTGGCTGGGGCAGTCCTCGGTCCACAACGCCCGGAAGGCCCGAATGTAGTCGTCGAGACGGCGGCCGCGGCCGGCGAAGGGCACGCCGAGGGCGTTGAACTCCTCCTCCAGCCAGCCGACGCCGACGCCGAGGACGGCGCGGCCGCCAGAGAGCTTGTCGAGCGTGGCGACCGCCTTGGCCGTGACCAGGGGATTGCGCTGCGGGACGATCAGGATGCCGGTGGCGAGCTTGATGCTCTTCGTCGCCGCGGCCACGTAGGATAGCCAGATGAGCGGGTCGGGGATGTCGAAGTCCTCGCGCCCGCCGGGCATCTTGCCGCTCTCGTCGTAGGGATAGGGGGAGGCGTAGCCGCGCGGGACGACGACGTGCTCCACGGTCCATAGCGAGTCGAAGCCGGCGGCTTCGGCTGCCTGAGCCAGGGCCGCGGCGGGCGGACCGTCGACGAACGGGCCGGTGTTGGCGAACATGATGCCGAACTTCATCTCTTCTCCTCGTTCTCCGGGCCCCATCGCCAGAGCCACTGAAGCGCGGGACTGTAGCAGCCGCGAGCGGCGCCCTTCGCCGTGTCGCCCGAGGCTCGTTCGGTGAGCATGAGACGGGCGCTCGACGCGGTTGCGCGCTGGACGATCCGGTCGCCCTGGAGCGCGATCGGGTGGGCGGTCGTGCCGGCGCTCGCCCTGGCGGCGCTGCTGCCGGCGACGCCGGTCGATCTCACCTTCATGGGGGTGATGAATCGCGACAACGAACACGTCGGCCGCTACTTCGAGATGTCCGAGCGGTACGAGTTGGGCGGGCTGCTCCTGGTTCTGCTCGAGGGTGAGGAGGAGCGACTCGACGAGGCCGTCGACCGCACGATCGAGGCCGCAAGGGCTTTGCCGTCGGTCGCCGCGGCCCGCCGGCCGCTGCCGCTTGACTGGCTCGCGGAACAGGCGCCGTGGCTGGTCGAACGACCTCTGTTCGACCGTTGGCTCGCCCTGGCCGAGCAGCCGGGCGACGCGGAGAACGTGGCGGAGTTCCTGGCCTCCGCGCTGGCGCTGCGCGCTTCCGTGGCCAGTGTGCCCGGGGCCCGGCTGGTCGAGATCAAGATGGCGATGGACCCCCTGGCGGAAGAGGTGGGCCAGAGCGCCTTCTTCGAACTCGAGGCAGCGGTCGAGAGCGCGCTCTCCGGCTCCGGGGTGACGGCCGGCTTCTCGGGCCTGCCGGCGCTGTCGGCGGGCGACCAGGAGCAGACCCTGGGCGCGATCAAGCGTCTGACGCCGATCAGCCTCGTGCTCGTGCTGCTTCTCTTCCGGATCGTCGAGAAGCGCCCGGGAGGCGTGCTGTCGGTGGCGGCGGTTCTGGTGCTCTCGATCGGCGCCGCCCTGGGCGCCGTCGGCCTCCTGACCGGGAAGCTGACGGTCATGGAGACCTTCTTCGGCGTCACCGTCTTCGGTCTCGGCATCGACTTCGCCGTCCACCTGTTCGTGCGCCAGAGGGAGGAACTGGCTCATGGTCGTTCGTTCGAGCAGGCGCTGCGGCGGACCCTGTCGGGCGCCGGCCGCGGCGTCGTCGCCGGCTGCATCACGACGGCGGGGGCGTTCCTCATCGCGGCGACCGCGTCGGACCCGGTGGCTCTGCATCTCGGCCTGTCGGGCGGCCTGGGTCTCCTGTTCTGTCTGCCGCTGACGCTGCTCATCCTGCCCTCCGTCTGGGTGCTGCGCCAGCGGCGGCACCGCCGGCGGCTCGAAACCGCGGCCGAGGCCCCGGCCGCGCGCGCGACGCCGGTTCGCGTTCCCGGCCTCCCGTCCGTCGTGCGGTGGGCGACGGAGCGGCCGGTGAGCTGCCTGGCCGTGAGCGGTGTCCTGCTGGCCGTGGCCCTGGCGGGGCTGCCGCGGCTGCAGGTCGAGACGAGGCTGGAGCGGATCATGAATCGCGGCGTGCCCGCGATCGCCATGGTCGACCGGATTCAGGAGGTCCTGGGTACGAACGGCGCGCCGTGGATCCTGACCGCCGGGAGTCTCGAGGAGGCCCGGGAGTTCGCTGCCCGGCTGGACGGTCATCCGCTGTTCAGCGAGACGGTCAGCCTTGGCACCATCCTGCCGGCCGACCTGCCCGAGCGGTCCGCGGCGCTGGACCGGCTGTTCGGTCCCGAGGGCCGGATGGCCGCGGCCGTCGGCGGGTTGGGAGATCCCAGGACACTGGCGGTGGGAGCGCTCCGTCGAGCCGCGGCGGCCGGCCCGCCGGACATCGATTCGCTGCCGCCCGGCCTGCGCGAGAAGTTCATCGCGCCCACCGGGGAGTTTCTGGTCTACGCCTACGCCACGGACTCGAAGGCGGACGGCGCGCTGGCCCGCCGCCAGCGCGAAGTCGTGCAGGCGATCGACCCCGGGTCCAGCGGGCTGCTTGCGGTGGTCGAGGGGATGATGATCGGCGACCGGCCGTGGATCCCGTGGATCGCCCTTTCGATCCTGGGTTTCGTGCTGCTCGTGCTCTGCGTCGACTTCCGGCGGCCCGGCTCGGTCCTGCTGGCGGTGCTGCCGGTGCTGGCCGCCGTGCCGTTCACCCTGGGCGTGCTGTGCTGGATCGGCATTCCGTTCAACGTGATGACCTGGCTCGTGCTGCCGCTGGTCTTCGGACTCGGCATCGACGACGGCATCCACGTCGTCCACCGGTTCCTGGACGATCCGGCGCAGCCGATTCGCCTGGCTGCCCTGTCGGTGGGGAGGGCGATCGCGATGACGACGCTGACCACGACGGCCAGCTTCTCGATCCTGCTGTTCACGGACCACCCGGGCCTGGAGACGATGGCGGCCGTCATGCTGATCGGCCTGCCGGCGTGCCTGCTGGCGTCGGTGACGGTGCTGCCGGCTGCGGGCGTCCTGCTGCTCGGAAGGCGGTAGCCTCGTCGGCCCGATGCCCGAACCGCGAATCATCTCGCTGATCGCCAGCGCCACGGAGATTGTCTGCGCCCTCGGCTTCGAGGAGTCCATGGTCGGCAGATCGCACGAATGTGACTACCCGCGGTCGGTGGAGAAGCTCCCGGTGTGCTCGTCCTCGAAGGTGGACGTCGACGGCTCCAGCCGGGCCATCGACGATCAGGTGCGCGCGATCGTCGCGGACGCGTTGTCCGTCTACCGGGTGGACGCGGCGTTGTTGGACGACCTCGCGCCGACCGTGATCATCACGCAGACGCAATGCGAAGTCTGCGCGGTCAGCTTGAAGGATGTGGAGCAGGCCGTGTGCGAGCTCGTGGCTTCGGAGCCGAAGATCGTCTCGCTTGAGCCGATGGACCTCGGCGACGTGTTCAAGGACATCCGCACCGTCGCTGCGGCGCTCGGCCGCCCGGAGCGGGCGGAGCGGCTGAACGCCGGGTTGACGGCGCGCCTCGACGCGATCCGTGAGCGTTCCAGCGGTCTTGGCGCGCGGCCCGTGGTCGCCTGCATCGAGTGGATCGACCCGTTGATGCATGCCGAGAACTGGGTGCCGGAGTTGGTCGAGATCGCCGGCGGTACCGTGATGGTCGGCGAGCCCGGCAGGCACTCCGGCTACTTCGAGTTCGAGCGGATGATCGAGGCCGACCCCGACGTCATCGCGGTCATGCCCTGCGGCTTCGACATTCCTCGCACGGCGGCCGAGATGCCGCCGCTCGCGGCGCAGCCGGGCTGGTCGGAACTCTCGGCGGTGCGGAACGACCGCGTGTTCCTGACAGACGGCAACCAGTACTTCAACCGACCCGGCCCCCGCGTCGTCGAGTCGGCGGAGATTCTGGCCGAGCTGCTGCACCCGGAGGTCTTCGATTTCGGCCATCGCGGGTCCGGCTGGACGGAGTGGATTGGCCTCTAGAAGGTATGTAGACGGGGTCGGTCTCTGGTGCGTTCTCGGGTACGCGGCCCTGGCGGTGCTCGCGCGGCAGCCCGGCGAGCCCGACCTCCGGGCGTTCTTCCTCCTCGTCGCCTGGACCGGACTCCCGGTCTTCGGTCTGTTCCTCCACTTTCGAAAGACGGGGGAGCCCTTCCCGGTCGGTCGACTGCTGTTCTGGGCGGTCGGCTTTCGCTTCTGCGGATTGATCGGCGGCCCGTTCTACGAGGACGACTTCTACCGCTACCTGTGGGACGGCTACCGGTTCGCTACCGCGGGCACGCCGTACGGCGCCGCGCCGGAGGAGTTCTTCGTCGATCCGGTGGTGCCGGTGTTGTTCCAAGGCGTCCTGGACGGCGTCAACTACCCGGAGCTGCAGACGATCTACGCTCCGGTCACGCAGTTCGTCTTCCTCGTCGCGTACTGGATCAAGCCGGCGAGCGTCGCCGTGCTGCAGGCGATCCTGATCGCGGTCGACCTGGTCGCCGTCGCCCTGCTGCTCCGACTCGCGCCCGCGCGGAACGTCCTGCTGTACGCTTGGTGCCCGCTGGTCGTCAAGGAGATCGCCTTCACCGCTCATCCCGACGGCGTCGGCGTCTGCCTGCTGCTGGCCGCCATCGTGCTGGCTCGGCGGCGCCGCTGGTGGATTGCCGCCGCGCTACTCGGGTTGGCCGTGACCGCCAAGACGTTCGCCCTGGTGCTGGCGCCGCTGATCCTGCTGCGGGCCCGGCTCCGGCATTGGCTTCTCTTCGTGGCCACGGCGGCAACGGTCTACCTGCCGTTCGTCGTCATGGGAGGCACCGATCTGTTGTCGCTCGGTGTCTTCGCGCGGGACTGGGAGTTCAACTCGGCTGTATTCGGGTTGCTCAAGACGGCGGTTGCGCCGCCCGAAGCGCGCGTTGTTGTCGGTGTGCTGTTCGCCGCTTTCTGGGGCTGGTACTGCCTTCGCCGCGCCCGCGGCACGGAACGCGGAATCCCCCGCGGCGACTGGCTGTTCGGTGTCCTGCTGCTGCTGTCGCCGGTGATCAACCCCTGGTACCTGCTCTGGTTGCTTCCCTTCGCGGTAGTGTTTCCGAGCATCTGGGCGTGGACGGCGTCGGCCGCGGTCCTTCTCAGTTACGTCACGGGACTGAATATCCCCGACTACACGTTGCAACCGTACGAACAGCCGGTGTGGATCAGAGGACTGGAGTTCGGTCTGATCGGCTTGGCGCTTGCTCTCGACTTCAGTGCGCGGAGACGGAGAGAGCTTCGAAAGGACATGGCATGACGAATCGCAAGTGGATGGGCCTTGCTGGAGTTGTCGTCCTGGCGGTGGCCTGCGGCGCTCCGGAATCGATAGACATTGGCGGTTGGGACATCAGCGACGAAACGAGCACCGCGACGATCGATCACGGTCCCTGGCAGGAGATCCTGGACGGCTATGTCCGAACCGACGATTCGGGCGTCAACCTCTTCGACTACGCGGGGATTTCGGCCAACGCCGGCGACACGGCGAAGCTGGGCGCCTACATCGACTACCTGGAGGGCCAGGATCCGGGCCGGTACTCGCGCGCCGAGCAGATGGCTTTCTGGATCAACCTCTACAACGCCGTCACGGTCCAGGTCGTCCTGTCGGAGTACCCCGTCGATTCGATCAAGGAGATTCACGAGGGCGTCATCCCGAACACCGGCCCGTGGCAGGACCCGCATGCGAAGGTGAACGGACGGGACCTCAGCCTGGACGACATCGAGCACGGCATCCTGCGGCCGCTATGGCGTGACAAGCGGATCCACTACGCGGTGAACTGCGCGGCCTACGGCTGCCCCCATCTTCTGGCGACGGCGTTCACCGCCGCCAACACGGAGGAGCTGCTGGAGCAGGGTGCCCTCGACTACGTGAACAACCCGCGCGGCGTGGACTTCGTCGACGAGGACTTCATCGTCATCTCGAGCATCTACGACTGGTACACCGAGGACTTCGGTAACACGGAGGAGTCGGTGGTGGCCCACCTCATCGACTACGCGGACGAGGACCTCGCCGCGCGTCTCAAGGGCTTCGAAGGCTCGATCGACTACGAGTACGACTGGAGCCTGAACGAGCCCTAGGCGGGCCAGACCTGGTCGCGTCGACCAGGCCCGGCCAGCTCAGTACGTGTCGAAGTTGAAGCCGAGCGAGATGCTGAAGACGTCGGACACCGCGGTGTTGCGGCCGCCGACGACGGATCCGTAGGTGAAGGCCAGGGAATCGACGGCGATCGCACCAGGCGTCTCGCCGCTCCTGAGGGCGATACTGACCGTGCCGGTGACGAGCTCGATGTCTTCCTGGAGTTCCGGGAAGCGGGCGGGAGAGAACGGCGGTACGCCGATGTCAAGCCCGGAGGACTCCGCGTCGTTCATCCGGTAGCCGACATTCAGCCCGACGCGGCTGCCGAGGGTTGTTCCGGCGGACAGGTTGAGGAAGACGTCGGCCGGCACGTTGCTGCTGCGGTTCCGGTAGCCGACCTCGCCCAGGAGGGAGACCCGGTCGCCGACGAGTTTGCCGGCGATGAAGGACAGCTCCGCGCCGTCCCCGCCGTCACCCAACGAACTGATGTAGCCGGTCGTGTAGTCGCCGGCGACGATCACGCCAAGCCGCAGGGCGGTGCTCGCCCCGCTGCCCGTCAGTTCGTCCGACATGCGCCAGACGATGCCGGCCGAGACATCGACGAGGCCGCTCAGGTTCTCCTTCGGCGGGAAGGGCGGGTTGGGCCCGGCCGGGAAGGTGCTTTCCGCCGTGCCGACCTGGAAGTCGAGTGCCCAGGCGTCGGCGAGACCGTAGCGGCCGTTCACCCACAGGGTCTGCTGCTCCAGGTTGTTGCCGCCGCCGGGGGTGGGCCGCTTCTCTGTCTGCCGGTAGAACTCCGTCGCTTCCTGCGAGACGTAGGAGATGGTGATGTCGCCAGCGCCGGGAGCGGGAAGCCAGGGCGAACTCTGGGCCGCAACGGGGGCCGCGGCGAAGCTTGTGCCTACTGCGGCGGCGAGGAGGGAAGCGCGAACGGTGGACGCAGTCGTCCCGCTGATTCTCAAGGTCACGTGAGCGTCTCCGTTGCTACAGCTTGTAGCGGCGAGTCAGATAGAAGTGGACAAGCTCCTGCTCGTCCGGCTTGCCGTCGCAGGCGGCGGCGCCGGCGCCGGGGCATAGGACGGCGACGTGTTCGTCGTCCGGGGTGCCGGGTTTCTCCGTCTCGTCGCGGGCTTCCAGGCTGTTCTTGAGGCTCTGCGCCCGGTCGCGGTCGAGGTCGCGCTTGTTGAGCGGACAGGATGCGCAGACGAGTTTCTCGAAGGTGAGCGCCTTGCCCAGGGTGTAGGCGTCGCGGGGATTCATGCCCTTGCCGGCCGCGATGGAACCGGAGGCGAAAAGGGCCGTCGACACGAGGGCCGTTGCCAGGGCGGATGCCAAAAGCCCGATCAGGAACCGCTTCATTGTTGGATCGTTCTCCCTGGTTTCGTGTAGAGGCTCCTGAGAGCCGCCGGTCGAGTGGGCTCACGGTAACACGGGAGGAGGGCGTCGTGGCAAGCCAGCCTCGGGCCGTGGCTGTAACACCCTGACTCTTCGGTTCGCCTGTGCCACAATCGCCGGCTCTCACGGCATCGCACACCGACAGATCGGCAAGGGGCGGCAGGCATGATCCAGACAGGCGAGTTCAGGGGCTTCGAGGTGTCCATGGAGGATCCCGGGATCCTCGTGGTGACCTTCAACCGGCCGGACCGGCTCAACGGCATGGACGCGCCGATGAAACGGGACCTGCTGGAGACGCTCACCCAGGCCGCGATGGAGGACTCGGTGCGGGTCGTGCTCTTTGCCGGCAGCGGCCGGGCGTTCTCGGCCGGTGACGATATCAGCGGCCAGGACAAGGGCCGCCGCGGCGAGGCGCTGGTGCCGGACATCCACCGCGGCCACGACAACGTGCTCGGCACGATCAACGGCCTGCGCAAGATCTCCCAGCCCATCAACACGGCGATCCGCGGCATGGACAAGCTGACGGTCGCGGCGATGAACGGCGTCGCGGTGCAGACCGGTTTCTCGCTGGCGCTGAGTTGCGATTTCCGGATCGCTTCTACGGCGGCCCGCATGGGCAGCGGCACGCTGCGCTTCGGGCTGCTCCCGGACGAAGGCGGCCAGTACCTGCTGCTGCAGATGATGGGGTTGCCGAAGACGATGGACTTCCTGATGCGGAGCAGGCTCGTTGGCGCGGCAGAGGCGCTCGAACTCGGCCTAGTGCACGAGGTCGTTGAGCCCGACGCCCTGATGTCGCGGGCCATGGACCTCGCCCGGGAGCTCGCCAACGGCCCCCAGGTGGCGATGCGGCTGCTGAAGCGCAGCCTCTACAACGCCGCGGACCAGACCTGGGAGCAGTCGCTCGAGGACATCGCGGCCCGGACGCCGATGGCCGACCATCACCCGGACTCCCGGGAGGGCGTCGCGGCGTTCCGCGAGAAGCGGAAGCCCAGCTTCAACGCCTGGCTGGAGGAGTGACCGACCGACCGGACGGTAGGTGGTATTCTCCCGTGCTCGACAGGTCCCAAGTACACCAGCAACCATCCAAGCCAGGGAGCTTCTCCATGACTGACGCCGTCATCGTTTCCACCGCCCGCACGCCGATCGGCAAGGCCTATCGCGGCGCGTTCAACAACCTCGAATCGCCGACCATGGGCGCGGCGGCGATTGCGGCCGCGGTCGAACGCGCGGGTGTCGAGCCGGGCGAGGTCGACGACGTCGTCATGGGCTGCGCCATGCAACAGGGCACCCAGGGCAACAACGTCGCCCGGCAGTGCGCGATTCGGGCCGGCATGCCGGTCGAGGTGGCGGGGATGACGATGGACCGGCAGTGTTCGTCGGGCCTGATGGCGATCGCCACCGCCGCCAAGCAGGTGGTGATCGACGGGGCGCCGGTCGTGGTGGCCGGCGGCATCGACTCGATCAGCCTGGTGCAGAACGACAAGATGAACCACTTCCGTGTTCCCGATCCCTGGATCAAGGAGAACAAGCCGGATCTCCACCTGCCCATGATCGACACCGCGGAAGTCGTGGCGAAGCGCTACAACGTCAGCCGCGAGCAGCAGGACGAGTACGGCCTGCAGAGCCAGCAGCGGACAGCCGCCGGCCAGGAGGCGGGCGCCTTCGACGACGAGATCATCACGATGAAGGCGACGAAGATGATCCTCGACAAGGCGACCGGCGACATCAGCTTCGGCGAGGTCGAGCTGAGCCAGGACGAGGGCAACCGGCCCACCACGACGATCGAGGGCCTGGCCGGATTGAAGCCGGTGCGCGAGAACGGCACGATCACGGCCGGCAACGCGAGCCAGCTCTCCGACGGCGCGTCCGCCTGCGTCGTGATGGACTCGAAGCTGGCCGAGCAGCGGGGCCTGGAACCCCTGGGCATCTACAAGGGCATGGCGGTGGCCGGCTGCGAGCCGGACGAGATGGGCATCGGCCCCGTCTTTGCCGTGCCGAAGCTGCTCGAGCGCCACGGCCTGACGGTCGACGACATCGACCTCTGGGAGCTCAACGAGGCCTTCGCGGTCCAGGTCATCTACTGCCGCGACCGGCTGGGCATCCCGAACGAGAAGCTGAACGTGAACGGCGGCGCGATCTCGATCGGCCACCCGTACGGCATGAGCGGCGCGCGCCTGGTCGGCCACGCGCTGATCGAAGGCAAGCGCCGCGGCGCGAAGAACGTCGTCGTCACGATGTGCATCGGCGGCGGCATGGGCGCCGCGGGGCTGTTCGAGGTGGCGTGAGGCTCGGCTGCGGCGGACGGAGCGGGTTCGGGCGGCGGCGCCATTTCGCCGTCGCCGCCCTTGCCGTCCTCGCCGCGCTTGTCGCGGCTACCGCGCCGGTCGCCGCGCAGACCGAGTTCCACTTCCAGTTCGGCGAACTGCTGAACCCGTTCTCCGCTCAGGAGGAGGAGAGCTTCGTCCTGACCCTGCAGCAGGCGACGCAATGGAAGTACGGCGACAGCTTCTTCTTCATCGACTACCTCGACGACAGGGGCCGCGACGGCTTCAACGAACGGGACTTCTACGGCGA
The DNA here is from genome assembly GCA_965220845.1 of Candidatus Multivorans sp. Lineage (GTDB taxonomy): Bacteria > Acidobacteriota > Thermoanaerobaculia > Multivoradales > Multivoraceae > Multivorans. Next base: position 89,240 of record CBDCRA010000004.1, on the reverse strand, counting down.
GTGGTACCCGACGTTGAGCCTGGGCAAAGTGACCGGGAAGACGGTCGGCGGCGGCCCGCTGGCCGATGTCGGCTTCATCGCCGGCTTCAACGCCGCTGGCGACGCGAAAGTCGTCAAGTACCTGCCGGGCCTGCGCCTGGCCTGGAAGGCGCCCGGGTTCATCTTCCTGAACACCGATCTCATGCTGTACATCGACGGCAGCAGCGGCGTCGGCGCCGGCGGCGCTCCGAAGACCGACGACAGCTTTGCCTTCGACGTGAACGGGCTCTTCCTGTTCTCCATTGGCGAACAGAGCTTCCAGATCACGGGCCACCTGGAGTACATCTGGGGCACGACGAACGAGTTCGGCGTCAAGTCCGGGGGTTCGATCCTGGCCCAGCCTCAGTTCCGCTGGGACGCGGGCCAGGCGTTCGGCGGCGACGCCGGCAAGCTGTTCGCGGGCATCGAGTACCAGTACTGGAGCAACAAGCTCGGCACGGACGAAGACGAAAGCGCCGTCCAGTTGCTGCTGGCCTGGCAGTTGTAGGCGCCGCCTGGACCGAGCCGGCCGCCCACTGGGTGCGCGGGTCTTCTGACCCGCTGCCGCCGAAGGCGGCCAGATCAACGCGCCGGCCGCAAGGCCGGCGTCCTCTTTGCGGCCGGCTCCGTCGAGACGGCGCTACGTCGGATCCCAGGTGAAGACGTCGGTCGTCCGGTCGAGGTCGTGGAACGAGCCGGCCAGGGCCGGCATGCCGTGCTCGGCGATCGACTCCGGCGTCCAGCCGTCGCCGTTGTGGACGGAACGGACCGGTCGCGGCTGGCTCATCAGGAAGATCTCGTTCTTGCGCACCGCGAAGATCTGGCCGCTGACGTCCTTCGCCCCGTCGCTCAGCAGGTAGACGGCGAGCGGCGCGACGAGGGCCGGCGTCATCTCCTTCATCTTGGCGACGCGGGCGGCCTGCGCCGGGTCGGCGGTCGGGATCGTGCCGATCAGCCGCGACCAGGCGAACGGGGCGATGCAGTTCGAGCGCACCTCGAAGCGTTGCATGTCGAGCGCCAGGGACTTCGAGAGCCCGACGATGCCGAGCTTGGCGGCGGCGTAGTTCGCCTGGCCGAAGTTCCCAATCAGCCCGGAGGTCGAGGTCATGTGGACGAAGGCGCCGCCGATCTGCTTGCGATAGTGGGGGGCGGCGGCCCGCGCCATGTTGAAGCTGCCCTTGAGGTGGACCGCGATCACGGCGTCCCAGTCGCTCTCGGTCATTTTGTGGAAGATGCCGTCGCGCAGGATGCCGGCGTTGTTCACGACGCCGTCGATCTGGCCGAACTCGTCCAGGGCCTGTTCGACGATCCGTCCGGCCCCGTCGTGGTCGGTGACGCTCTCGTAGTTGGCGGCGGCGCGTCCTCCGGCCGCCTGGATCTCGGAGACGACGGCCTGGGCCGGCGTCTGGTCGCCGCCGTCGCCGCGCTCGGAACCGCCGAGGTCGTTGACGACGACGGAAGCGCCGTGGGAAGCGGCGAGCAGGGCGATGTCGCGGCCGATGCCGCGGCCGGCGCCGGTGACGACGATCACCTTCTCGTGCAACATGCGGGTGTTCATTTCGGAAGGCCTCCAGTCTCAGGCCGCGGCGATCGCGGCGATGGTTCGGCAGCCGTCGAGGTACTCCTGCACGTCGACGTACTCGTCCACGGTGTGGGGGTTGTGCTGGCCGGCGCCCAGGGTCACCGTGGGCAGGCCCTTGGCGTTCAGGTAGTTCGCGTCGAGCCCGCCGTTGGCGACGAGGCATTCGGCTTCCATGCCGAGAACCGCCCGGACCCGTTCCGCGGCGAGCTGCACGGGCGGCGAGTCCTTCGGCATCTCGAACGCCTCGTAGTCGGTTTCGGCCCGGAAGTCGACGCGGCCGCACTGGCCGCCGGAGCTCGTGACGCTCCGGGCGGCCTGCTCGAAGGCGTCGCGCCAGGCGGCCGTGATCCGCGCCAGGAACGCCCTGTCGTGGCTGCGCGATTCGCCGGAGACGAAGACGTGGTCCGTGACCTGGTTGCTCGCCTCGCCGCCGGCCATCCGGCCGATGTTCGAGGTGCCGCTGCCGGCCGGCAGCTCGATCTTCCCGAAGAAGCCCCGGGCGGCCACGTTGGCGACGGCGCGTGAGGCGATCAGCGCCGCGGAGATCCCGTGCTCTGGATGAACGCCGGCGTGCGAGGACTTGCCGTGGACGTCGACCTGCCAGCGATCGGCGCCGGTGGCGCCGACGATCAGTACATGCGGAGCGCCGGAGTCGATGTTGAAGCCCATCCCGGGGTTCCCGAGGCGGTCCAGTTCCACGGTCCGCGCGCCCCACAGGCCGACCTCCTCGCCGACCGTCATCAGCACCGTGGTGGGCGGATGCGGCACGTCCTCCGCGAGCAGGGTCTCGACCATCGTCACGAGAGCACCGATCGAGGTCCGGTTGTCGCCGCCGAGCGCCGTCTCGCCTTCGGCCTCGATCCGCCCGTTTCGCCGCACCGGCACCGCGCCCCGGCAGAGCGGCACCGTGTCCATGTGCCCCATGAACAGCCTCCGAGGGCCGGGTCGCGTGCCGGGCAGGTCGACGATCAGGTTGCCGACCTCGTAGTTGCCGGGGATCCGCTCGTTCGCGTCGTCGTGGCCGATCCAGGACGGCTCGCAACCCGCCGCGAGGAGCTTCTGCCGCACGGCCGCCGCGACCTTGCCTTCTCGGCCGCTCAGGCCCTCGATGGCGAGCAGGTCCATCAGGTGGTCGAGGGCGCGGGCCTCGTCGATCTGCGGTGGCGTCATGAGCTTCTCCGATGGGCCATCTGGCCCGAAGTCGGCGATCCTACTGTCTCCACTTCGGTGGCCTGTCGGTGCGCCGGCCTTCCGGCCGGCATTCGGCACCGCCGCCAGGCGGCGAACCTGAACCAGCGTTGTCACCTACACTCGCCGCATGCCAAGAACAGCCCGCCTCGCTCTCCTGCTGGTCGCGGTCCTCGCTGCATGTGCTCAGGGATCTCCGGAATCGGCGTCTCCGGACCGTCCCCCGAACTTCGTCATCGTCTTCGCCGACGACCTGGGCTGGGGCGACCTCGGCAGCTACGGCGCGCCCGTGATCCGCACGCCGCACCTCGACCGGATGGCGGCCGAAGGCCAGCGCTGGACGAACTTCTACGTCACCGCCTCGGTCTGCTCGCCGAGCCGGGCGGGCCTGCTGACCGGGCGGTTGCCGGTGCGCAACGGGCTCTATGGCGACGAGGTGCGGGTGCTGTTCCCGGACTTCGTGGGCGGGATTCAGGATGAGGAGATCACGCTCGCCGAGGCGCTCCGCGACCTCGGTTACGCCACCGGCATGTTCGGCAAGTGGCATCTGGGCGACCGGCCGCGGTACCTGCCGACCCGGCACGGCTTCGACTACTGGTTCGGCATTCCCTACTCGAACGACATGATGTCGACGCTCCCGCGCGAGGAGCGTCGCGCCGCGTTCGTGGATCCGAAGATCGAGTACTGGGACGTGCCGCTCATCCGCTCGGAGCGCGACGAGGCCGGCGAGATCGTCACGGAAACCCTCGAGCAGCCGGCGGACCAGACGACGATCACGAAGCGCTACGCCGAGGAGGCGGTGGACTTCATCCGCGCGCACCGGGACGAGCCGTTCCTCGTCTACCTGCCGCACAGCATGCCTCACGTGCCGTTGTTCCGGGCGCCCGACTTCGAGGGCCACAGCGACGCTGGCCTCTACGGCGACGTGATCGAGGAGATCGACTGGAGCGTGGGCCGGATCCTCGACACGCTGGAGGAGGAGGGACTCGCGGAGAACACGGTGGTCTTCTTCAGCAGCGACAACGGGCCGTGGACCGCGTTCCGCACGCAGGGCGGCCTGGCGGGACCGCTCCGTGAAGGGAAGGGGATGACCTGGGACGGCGGCATGCGGGTGCCGGGCCTGTTCTGGTGGCCCGGGACGATCGCCCCCGACGTCGTCACGGACGAGATGGGGTCGACGAGTGACCTCCTCGCCACCTTCCTCTCGCTCTCCGGCGGCGTCCTTCCGGACGACCGGCCGATGGACAGTCTCGATCTCGCGCCGGTACTTCGCGGTAACGGGGAGGGGCCGCGCGACGAGATGCCGTTCTATCGCGGCAGTGAGCTCTACGCCTACCGGGTCGGGAACTTCAAGGCGCACTTCATCACGCAGGGTGCGTACGGTCTGGCGGGCGAGCGAACGGAGCACGACCCGCCGCTGCTCTACGACCTGGCGCTCGACCCCGGCGAGCAATGGGACATCGCGGCGGACCGGCCCGGGGTTCTGGCGGACGTCACATCGCGCGCCTTGCGGCACCGGGCCGGCGTCGCCGTGGCGCCGTCGGAGTTCGACCGCCGCACGGGCGACTAGTACTCAGGAGCCGTCCGGGTTTCTTCCTTCGTCTTCCGTCGTCTGCTTCAGCCCGGTCGCGAGTCTCCGCAGCCGTTCGACGCGTTGCTGCCAGAGCAGGGCTTCACGTGCAACTTCCCTGGCCGCCCGCATGCCGCGGAGCCACCAGCCGAAGATGGCGCCGACAAGCCCCGCGGCGACCACCCAGATCCAGATCTCGAACAGGACGTACAGCATGCGGATTCTGCTTCAGGGGCGGTGGAACACGCGGAACTCGACTCCTCGACTTCCGCTCCCGCCGTCCTCGTCGTTCGGGCTGTCGCTGCCATAGCCGAAGGCCAGCAGGCGGTCGGGATGAACGCTCGCGGAAAGGACTTCGCGGATGGACTCGGCCTGCGCGATGCTGAGCCGCCGGTCATCCTCCGGATCGCTGCCGGCATCCGTGTGGACGAGGATCTCGATCCGGGTATCCGAGAACGCGTTCAGCAGCTCGCCGATTCCGGCAATGGCGGTCCGGGCGTCCTCGGTGAGCGCATCCGTACGACCCTGGAACGCGATCGGCTGCTCCCGCAGCAGGCGGCGGATCCGGTTCTGGGCGACCCTGTTCACTCCGACGGGAGCGACCGCGATTTCGTTGGCGATCGTCCAGCCGGTTTCGGCCGTTGCGGCAATCGTGCGCACGTCGAACTCCAGGCGGTCGCGCATGCCTTCGCTCGATGTGTGGCCGGTCAGGGTCAACGTCCCGTCCTCGAGCTTCAGGCCGGCTCCTCCGTGCACCTGCCGCAGGAGCTGAATCAGCCTCGGGAGGGTCGGGATCCAGGGCGGTTCGGTCACGGCGTCGTCGACTCCCGTTTCGTCGATCACGTTGCCCTGACCCATGACCGCGGCCGCCGCGTCGAACAGCTCCTGCCGGCTTTCGGGGGTCGGCAGGCGTCCGGCCAGCAGCCAGATGTCGCCGTCAAGGCCGAACTCGAAGCTCGGCTCGACCGCCATCACGAGGCGGTTGTCAACGCTTCGCACTCCCGGCTCGCCCGCCGCGCGTCGCGCCGCCTCGAGCCCGATCTCCGCGAAGGCGATCGTGCCGTGGAGCGTGATGGCGCGGCCGTCCGCTTCGATACGGAGACCGCGCACGCCGACGTCCGCGAGCGTCGCGGTCGTTCGCGTCTCGATCGCCCCCTCGATGCGGGGGAGTTCGAGCGCGAAGCAGACGGCCCCCAGCAGCAGCAACAGGGCCACGCCCATCAGGATGACGCTCGGTTCTCTCATCGTCTCATCGTGGTCGGCGCCGCGGCCGGCCGCCTAGCTGGAAGTGTGATCGGAGACGATCAGCCACTGTTCTCCGTGCCGCTCCACGAGCAACGTGAACAGACCGGTCGGCTCGTCGGATTCCCGCGTCAGGCGGAAGCGGCCGAAGACCATGGCGGCGTGCTCGGAGAGCACCCGGACGTCCAGGTCCTCGAAGGCCAGCGACCCCATCGCGGCGCGGTCGGGGTAGGTCTCGCGGTAACGCTCCAACGTGTGCCTCCAGCCGCGGCGAACCTCGCTGCCCGAAGTGAAGCGCAGCTCCTCGCTCCGCAGGTAGCCCGCCATGAAGCCCTCGATGTCGCCGTCGTTCCAGGCCTCCACCTGCGCGTCGAGCACCTCCAGCACCGCCGCGGCAACCGTCTGCGGGTCGAACACGGGTGGCGGTTCTTCGAGTTGGGGCGGTTCGCAGGAAACCAGCATTGCGCCGGCCGCGAGCACGGCGAGCGCGGCGGCTGCGACTCCGCTCCTCGCGAGTCCGACCTTCATTGGGCGAGGCTCTCCACCTCGATGTCGCGGAGCTCGATCTGCGAGACGAGAGGCAGTTCCTCCTCGACGTACGCCGGCTTGATGTCGTCGACGGTCAGTCCTCCGTCCGGCGTGTTCAGGCCGTAGTTGTCCGCGTCGTAGAACAGCAGGCCGCCGATGCGCCGGTAGTTCCGGAGGGTGCGGAAACGGAGTCCGGTGCCCGCGCTGTAGTCGTAGGCGAACTGCTCGAGCCGGGCGGTCTCCGGGTCGAACCAGTAGACGTAGGCGCTGTCGGCGCCGTCGCTGGAACCGGCCTGGAAGGTCACGCGGACCCGCTGCAGTTGCCGTCCGTTCCATTCCTCGAAGCCCTGGTCTTCCTTGAAGGTGCCGGGGTCGTTCAGCTTGTAGGGCAGGAAGAGGAAGTACATGCGCTGGTTGACGTAGCTCTCCGCGCGCACCTGCTCGCTCTCGTCCATGTCCATCGGTTCGCCGCCTTCGGTCACCTCGAGTGCTCTGTTGTCGCGGCGGTACTCGCGCTCGTCGTCCCCGGCGGACGCCCGGATGACGTACTCGAAGCGGTCGCCTTCGATCGTCGAGTCGACGTCGAAGCTGCCGGAGCGCGACGCCACCGTCAGCCTGACCCGCGAATGCTCGAACAACTCTCCCCCGTGATGCTCGATCGCCCGGTCGACGATGTCCAGCCGGTCCGACGTGCCGGGCGGCGCGACCGGCCGGGGCTCGGACACCGGCTCCGCGCCGGCGCATGCGAGGAGGAAAGCGCCCGCGGCGGCGACGGCGAGCCACGCGCCGACGGTTCCGTGCAGGGTTCCAGGTTGCAACATGGCTTCCATGTTAGCGCCGCTGGTAGTCTCGGCCGCTCACTCTGAAACAGCGCCTGGAGGCCAAGCGAATGACCGAGTACGAACTCATCAAGTACGACGTGGACGATCCGATCGCCACGATCACCCTGAACCGGCCGGAGCAGTTGAACGCGATCACCGGCAGCATGATGGCCGAGATGAAGCACGCGATGGCGGCCGCCGAGCGCGACGAGCGCGTCGTCGGCATCGTCCTGACCGGCGCCGGCCGCGGGTTCTGCGCCGGCGCGGACATGCAGGGCCTCCAGGCCACCAGTCGCGGCGAGCGCGGCAGCGGCGGCGGAAACGACTTCGAGGACGCGCAGGCCGGCGCGATCGAGGAGATGGGCGAAGACAACTTCGGCGTCACCTTCAACTACCTGATGGCCGTGCGCAAGCCGATCGTCGCCGCGATCAACGGCCCCTGCGCGGGTCTCGGCTTCGCCATCGCGATGCTCTGCGACATCCGTCTCGCATCGGACCGGGCGGTCTTCACGTCCGCCTTCGTCAACCGCGGCCTGATCGCCGAGCACGGCCTGAGCTGGATCCTGCCCCGCGTGGCGGGCCCGTCCAACGCGCTCGACATCCTCTGGACGGGCCGCAAGTTCTACGGTCCGGAGGCGGCCCAGATGGGCGTCGTCAACCGCTCCGTGCCGCACGACCGGGTCGTGCCCGAAGCCGAGAACTACGTCCGGGCGCTCGCCGAGCGCTCCGCGCCGACTTCGCTCAAGGTGATCAAGCAGCAGGTCTACCGTCACCTGATGATGGACACAGGCGACGCGCTCCGCGAGTCGAACGAGTTGATGGCGGAGAGCCTGCAGCGCGGCGACTTCAAGGAAGGCGTCGCCTCCTTCGTCGAGCGCCGGTCGCCGAAGTTCCAGCGCATCACCAGCTAGAGCAGGGCCCGAGCCGCCTTGTAGACCTCCGCGTCAGACGGCTGCGGGTCGCCGCGGAGTACCCGTGCCGATGCTTCCAGCGCCCAGTCGAGGATCGCACCGGCGTTCGCGGTTGCCTCTCCGGGGGGAGCCTTCAGAACGGCCAGTGGGCCTCCCGGGGTCGGTTCGATCCTCGCCGACTCGACCGGCCAGTCCATCACCGCCAGCAACCGTCGCGCCTGAACCAGCCAGGCGGCCGCCCTTGCTTCGGCAGTCGCGTCTCCCGTCGTCTCCAGGAGGAGCCGGCTCTCAGTCGACGCGGTCCCGCCTTTCCTTGAGCTCGCGGAAGGTCGTCAGCACCAGGCCCTCGTCCTCGATCACCTGCCGCACGCGGGGGTCGAGCATCGCCAGCATGTCGCCCTTGCGGGTGGGGCCGGAGGTGGAGATGTACTTGAAGTTCTCGCTCGGATCGGTCGAGTGCATGATGACCATCGTGACGCCGGGGCGCAGGTCGCGCAGGGCCTGGACGTAGCGCTCGACCTTGTATTCGGTCAGTTCCTCGTCCGTTGCGTCCGCGCCGCTCTCCGGGACCCAGCCGTAGCTCAGGTTGTGGAGGTCGTCGAGGACGGGCAGGCCGCCGTCCCAGATCCGTTCGCCGAGTTCGGTCGCGCGGCCGAGCCCCGGTGGGGTGTCCCGTCCCTGGGCTTCGTACTGGGCTTCGAGGATCTCGTTGTGGCCGCCGGGGAACATGAGCGGGATGCCCTCGTCGATCCCGACCTCGATGTAGCGCTCGAGGAAGTCCATCGTGGCGAACAGCGTGCCCATGTGGGAGTCCAGGTGGGTCGGCTCGAAGCCCATCGTGCGGGCGCGGCGGATCTGCTCGCGGACCTCCGCTTCCACCTCGTCGGGGCTTGCGTGGGCGACGACTTCCGCGACGCTCGACCACAGGGCGCCCTCCGGGTCGACCAGGCCGGGCGCCGCTTCGCGGCCCACGAGCGGGCCCCAGCGGTAGTCGTCCCATTCGGCGGTCAGCGTCAGGTGGAGGCCGGCGTCGATGCCCGGGTTCTCCTCCAGGGCCCGCACGAGTTCCGGCACCCAGGGGCAGGGCATCATGACGCTCATCGAGTTGGCGGCGCCCTCGAGGATCGAGCGGAGCGTGCCGACGTTCGAGTCGTGCGACATGCCGGCGTCGTCGACGTGCAGGATGACGGCGCGGGTACCGGCCGGGAAGCCGAGCTTCTCGGCGTAGGTCTGCGCCTCGGCCTGACAGCCCGCGACGAGGACCGAGGCGAGGCAGAGCGTGATGACGACGGCGGTGGTCCGGGGCAAGTTGCGCATGGCGGTCTTCCTTCTCCGTGTCTGTGGGGTGCTAGTGGTCGGCCAGCCGGTCCACGCCGTCGAACCCTTCGAAGCCGGCGACGCTGTCGACCTCGAGGCCGAGGATCGCGGCCAGAGTGGGCGCCATGTCGACCGTGTTCGCCCGTTCCTCGACCACGCGGCCGGCGCCGTCCTGGCGGCGGAAGATCAGCGGGACATGGGTGTCGTAGGCGTACGGCGAACCGTGGCTGGCGACGATCACGGAAGCGGGCACGGGCAGGACGTTCGGTTCGGGGATCGCGATCAGATCCGGCCCCCGGTCGTCGCGGTGGCTGTTCAGGTAGAGCTCGTGGAGCGGTTTGGCCGGGTCGAGATCGGCGGCGCGGACGACCTCGACGATCAGCGGGCAGGCGGACATCACGTCGATGATCTCGTCCTCGACCGCCGCCTTGTCGATGCCGGCCGCCGCGATCGCCTCCCGGTCGAGGTAGAAGGTCGACGTCAGGAGCTTCGCGTCGCCGAACCGCTTCTCGATGCGGGTCTGCAGGCGCTGCAGGCAGAGGGTCTGGTCGGCGCCGAAGCGGCCGCCGTCGCCGCCGTCGCGCACCACGAGTTCGGGGACTTCGCCGACGCCGTGGTCGCCGGAGAACGCGACGACCACGTTCTCCATGCCGATCCGTTCATCGACGAAGTCGAGCAGCTTGCCGATCGTGCGGTCGAGCCGGAGGATCGTGTCCAGGGTCTCGGGGGCGTTCGGGCCGTAGCCGTGGCCCACCGTGTCGAGGGCCGAGAAGCTGACCGCGAGCAGGTCGGGAACCTCGTCGGCGCCCAGTTCCTCCGCTTCGATCAGGACCTCGGCGAAGTCCTCGAGGTAGTCGTCGACGAAGGGCGACCGGTAGATGTCGCCGTAGAACGCGTCGCGCTCGACGGTGAAGCCGCCGACCGCGTGGGGGAACGTGTCGATGACGGGGCCGCGGTCGAGCGGTTCGATGTCGTAGGCGGACGTGTGGTCGAGGGGTAGGAGCGGGTTCCAGGCGTTGGCGAAGTGGCCGCCCAGCCGGTCCTCGTCGTTGAAGGCCTCGACCCAGCCGGGCTGGGACTCCTCGTCGCCGTAGTAGGTCGAGGTGACGAAGCCGCCGGTGGAGCGGCTGTACCACCAGGCGCCGTCCGCGTGGTGTCCGCCCATGAGGATCGCCGCGCGGTCCTTGGCGCTGGCGGCGTACACCCTTGCCTCCGGGTATGCGGCCTTCAACAGGTCGCCGAGAGCCGGCACGAGGAGGTTGCGTGGCGAGACGCCGTGGTCCGGGTCGGCGCAACAGTAGACATCATCTCCGCGCTCGCGGTCGAACCAGGAGTTGCCGACGACGCCGTGCCGCTTCGGAAACACGCCGGTGGAGAGCGTGGCGTGGCCGGGGGCGGTTTCGGTGGCGGCGTGGAAATGATGGGCGTCGGTGAAGACAATGCCCTCGCGGAGCAACCGTGCCAGCCCGTGGTTCAGAAGGGCGTCGAAGCGCTCCAGGTAGTCCCCGCGCATCTGGTCGACGACGATGATCAGGACGAGTCGCGGCGTCCCGTCGGGGACGGCCGCGGCGGCGGTTTCTGCGCCGGTCGCTGCGGCTTCGGGAGCGTCCGCTGGAGCGCTACATGCCAGGGCGAACAACAGCGCGGCCAGCGCGGGCAACAATGCGAGCTTCTTCATGTCTGGAGCGCCTTCAGGGGATGACGGCCATCGACGTGGCCCATGAACGGGGGATGGATGCCGTAACCGATCAGTTCCTGGATCGTCACGGACAGATTCGATACTTCGCCGGCCGGCACCCCCAGAATGAAGTTCTCCTGCTGGCGGGCCCAGGCGGGGCAGTACTGGATCGTGAGCCCGAGCCGCGAACCGGCCGAGCGGTTTTCGCCGCCGCCGTGGAAGAGGGTGCCGAGGAAGATGAGCAGGGATCCGGCCGGCATGATGACCGGCGTGGCTTCCGGCTCGTCGGGCCGCTCGCCGTTCCAGCGATGACTGCCGGGGACGATACGGGTGGCGCCGTTGTCCTCCGTGAAGTCGTCGAGCGCCCAGATCGTGCTGACGCCGAGCGCCTTTCTGGGCCGCGGCAGCGGATAGAACGAGTCGTCGTGGTGGAGGTTCTGCGCCACCTCGCCCGGGTGGATCAGGATGGCATGGGCCACCGAGAGCAGGAAGCCGGGTCCGAGCGTCGCCTCGCAGGCCGCCATGACGGCGGGGTGCGCGACCAGGGCATCGAACAGCCGCGACTTCGCGAGCAGGCCGTAGACCCGTTGCGTGTTGTGACCCTCGAACGGATTGCGGCCGAACAGGTGGCGCTCGAAGTGGGGTTGGAGCACGCCACGCAGCGCCGTCTGCTGCTCGCGGTCGAGCACCCCTTCCAGGATGACGTAGCCGTTCTCTTCGAGCTGTTCAAGGTGGTCCACGAGCGATGAGACTATCCTCCGCCAGCCGCATGAAGGTATTCGACGCTGGCCGGACGGCCGAACTGCTGCCCTGGGGGGCTCTGGTAGACGCACTCGAAGCGGGCTTCCGCGAGGGCTGCGAGATGCCGGTACGCCATCAGCACGCCGTCGAGGCGCCGGCAGGCGATCCCGAGGCGACGCTGCTCCTGATGCCCGCATGGACGGTCGGCGGCTACCTCGGCGTCAAGGTGGCGTCCGTGTTCCCCGGCAATTCCTCCCGCGGGCTGGGCGCCGTCCAGGCCAGCTTCATCCTGGCCTCCGGAGAGACGGGCGAGCCGCTGGCCCTGATCGACGGCCTGGAACTGACGCTGCGGCGGACGGCGGCGGCGTCGGCTCTGGCTGCGCGGTTCCTGGCGCGGCCGGATTCCCGCCGGCTGCTCGTCGTCGGCACGGGCAACCTGGCGCCCCACCTGGCCGGGGCTCACGCGGCCGTGAACCCGGACCTCGAGATCGAGTTCTGGGGGCGGCGGCCTGAGCGGGCTCTCGCGGCGTCCCGTTCGCCGTTGCTCGAGGGGCTCATGACGGGGACGGCGACCGAGCTGGAGGCGGCGGTCCGCGCCGCCGACATCGTGAGCACCGCGACCCTGGCCACGGCACCCCTGATCTTCGGCGACTGGCTCCGGCCGGGCGTGCACGTCGACCTGGTCGGCGGCTTCACGCCGGGGATGCGTGAGGCGGACGACGAGGCCGTGCGACGTTCGACCGTCTTCGTCGACACTCGGGACGACGCCCTGGTCGAGGCCGGTGATCTCACACAGCCGATCGAGTCCGGCGCACTCAGGGCCGAAGACGTCGCGGCCGACTTCTACGACCTTTGCCGCGGCGAGCACGGGGGCCGCCGGGTTGCTGCCGAGATCACGCTGTTCAAGTCGGTCGGCGCCGCGCTCGAGGACCTGTTCGCGGCCATCCTGTTGTGGGAGCGGAGTGGTGGCTGATCTGCGGGCTAGACTCGCTTGCCTATGCCCAAGGTACCTGCCGCCGTCCTTCTCGTGGCCGCTCTCGCGGTGACCTCCTGCAACGCCCCGGCGGCCGGCCCCGGCGATCCGCCGCTGGCCGAGGCTCGTCCCCACGAACTCGAGACCCACGGCGACGTGCGGGTCGACGAGTACTACTGGCTGCGTGAGCGCGAGAATCCGGACGTGATCTCCTATCTCGAGGCCGAGAACGCCTACGTCGACGCCGCGCTGGGGCACACCGAGGCGCTCCAGGAGCGCGTGTTCTCGGAGATCCGCAGCCGGGTCGTCGAGGACGATTCGTCGGTGCCCTACCGCGACGGCGACTACTGGTACTACACCCGCTACGAGCAGGGGAAGCAGTACCCGATCCACTGCCGCCGGCCCGCGGACGGCGACACGTTCGGCGGCGACCAGGATCCCGAGGCGGAGGAAGTGCTGGTCGACGTGAACGAGGTCGCCGAGGGCAAGGAGTACACCGCAGTCCGGCCCGCGGTCAGTCCGGACCACCGGATCCTCGCCTACGGCGTCGACGACGTCGGGCGCCGCTTCTACACCGTTCGCTTCAAGGACCTGGAGACCGGCGAGACTCTCCCGGACGAGATCCCCGACGTGACCGCGAATCTGGTCTGGGCCGCCGACAGCGCGACCCTGTTCTACGTCCGGCAGGATCCCGACACGCTCCGCGCCTACCAAGTGTACCGGCGCCGGCTCGGTTCCGACGCGGCCGACGAACTGGTCTACGAAGAGCCGGACGAGACGTTCAGCGTGTTCCTCGGGCGGAGCCAGTCGCGCAAGTACCTGATGGCGACCTCGAGCCATACGTTGCGCACCGAGGTGCGCGTCCTGCGGGCGGACGATCCCGGCGGCGACTTCGCCGTCTTCGAGCCGCGGGGGGAGCGCCACGAGTACAGCGTCGATCACCTGGGGGACCGCTTCTGGGTGCGCACGAACGACGCCGCGCCGAACTTCCGGCTCATGTCGACCGCCGAGAACGACACCGGCCGCGCCGCCTGGCGCGAGGAGTTGCCGCACCGCGACGACGTGCTCTTCGAAGGCTTCGAGCTGTTCGACCGCTTCCTCGTGCTGGCCGAGCGCCGCGACGGCCTGGAGCAGCTCCGGATCGAGCCGATGGGGGGCGACGGACCGGACGGGCACGACCTGGACTTCGGCGAGCCGACCTACTCTTCCGGCCTCGGCGTCAACCCGGACCCGTCCTCCGGGACGCTTCGCTACGTCTACCAGTCCCTGACCACGCCGCGGTCCGTGTTCGACTACGACCCGGCGACTCGCGAGAAGACGCTGCGCAAGCAGGATCAGGTGCTCGGCGGTTTCGACTCCGCGAACTACCGGAGCGAAAGGCTGTGGGCGACGGCCGGGGACGGGACGCAGGTGCCGGTGTCCCTCGTCTACCGGCCCGACCTGCGCCCCGAGGAGGGCGGCAGTCCGCTGCTGCTCTACGGCTACGGTTCCTACGGCGCCAGCATGGACGCGTCGTTCAGTTCGCCGCTCCTGAGCCTGATCGACCGCGGCTTCGTCTACGCGATCGCCCACATCCGCGGCGGCGAGGAGATGGGCCGCTCCTGGTACGAGAACGGCAAGTTCCTCCACAAGAAGAACACGTTCACCGACTTCATCGCCGCCGCCGAGCACCTCGCGGCCGAGGGATATGCCGACCCGGACCGGATCTACGCGATGGGCGGCAGCGCCGGCGGTCTGCTGGTGGGCGCGGTGTTCACGATGCGGCCCGACCTCTGGGACGGCGTCGTGGCCCGGGTGCCCTTCGTCGACGTCGTGACCACGATGCTCGACGCGAGCATCCCGCTCACGACCTTCGAGTGGGACGAGTGGGGTGATCCGAGGGTACGCGAGTACTACGACTACATGCTCTCCTACTCGCCCTACGACAACGTGGAGGCGCGCGACTACCCCCACCTGCTCGTGACCACCGGCCTGCACGACTCGCAGGTCCAGTACTGGGAGCCGGCGAAGTGGGTGGCGCGGCTGCGGGCCAACAAGACGGACGACAACCTCCTGCTGCTCGAGACAAACATGGGCGCCGGCCACGGCGGCGCATCCGGCCGCTATGACCGCTACCGCGAGACGGCCCTGGTCTACGCGTTTCTGCTCGACCTGGCCGGTCTCGGCGACTCCTGAGACCGGAGCCATGGCGATCGACTTCAGCGACCGGCGGGAGAAGCTCAGGCGTCAGCAGGCCGGGAGCCTGCGCTTCGTGCGCGTCGTCGTACGCATCGCGCTCCTCTTCGCGATCGGCGCGCTGGCCGTGCTGCAGGGCTTCTCGCCGACCTCGTGGCTGCTGCTTGGCCTGCTGCTGGTCTGGGGCGCATCCATGCCGTTCCTGCTGCGCGGCATCCTGCGGCGAGTACGGGCGCTCGACCATCTCGAGAGGTGGCAGCAGTTGGCCCTGATCTGGACCGCGGCGCTCATCCTGATCGGCGGTTTCGCCGTGCTGGCGCGGTACGTCCTGCTTCCTTCGGCCCCCGGCTGATTCGTGAGCGAGGCGGCTGATTCATGAGCGAGCCGGAAGGAAACGCGGAGTCCCGCAAACTGGTGCTGTTCGTCTGCACCGGCAACGCGGCTCGTTCCCAGATGGCGGAAGGGCTGCTCCGGCGCCGCTTCGGCGACCGCTACCGGGCCCGGTCCGCGGGCACGCGGCCAGCTGGCCTCGATCCCCTGGCGGTGGAGGCGATGGCGGAGATCGGAATCGATATCGCTGGGCAGCGCTCGAAGTCGGTCGAGGAGTGTCTCGCGGACGAGAGCGCGGTCGATGTCGCGGTGACGGTCTGCGATCACGCGCGGGTGAACTGCCCCTACGTGCCGGCACTGGAGCGGCTCCACCGGCAGTTCGAGGATCCGGCGGCCGTCCAGGATCCGGAAGCGCGCGCCAGGGCATTCCGCGAGGTCCGCGATCAGATAGAGACCTGGATCGAAGTCGAATTCGGGGAGAGCTGACTGGATGGACTTCACGCTCACCGGACAGCAACGGGCGCTGTGCGAGGGAATCGCGCGCACCTGCGCCGGCTTCGACGACGAGTACTGGCTCGAGGTCGACAACGAGGTGCGGTTCCCGAACGAATTCCACCGCGCCATGGCGGAGTGCGGCGCACTCGGAATCGCGATGCCGGAGGCTTACGGCGGTTCCGGCCTGGGCGTCACGGAAGCGGCTCTCGTGATGCACGAAGTGGCCCGCGCCGGCGGCGGCATGAGCGCGGCGTCGGCGATCCACATCAACATCTTCGGGCCGCATCCGATCGTCGTCTTCGGAACGGAGGAGCAGCGGCGGCGGTTCCTGCCGGAACTGATCGAGGGGCGGGCGAAGACCTGCTTCGCGGTCACCGAGCCCGACGCGGGTCTGGAAACCACGGCGATCACGACCCGCGCCGAGCGGCAGCCGGACGGCGGCTACGTCGTCCATGGCCGCAAGATCTGGACCACGACCGCCCAGGAGGCGGACCGGATCATGCTCCTCGCGCGCACGACGCCCAGGGCCGAGACCGGGAAGGCGACCAAGGGACTGTCACTGTTCTACACGACGCTCGATCGGTCGAAGGTCGAGGTCCGGCGGATCCCGAAGATGGGTCGGGCCGCCGTGGACTCGAACGAGCTGTTCATCGACGGCCTCGAGATACCGGCCGAAGATCGGATCGGCGAAGAGGGTCGGGGCTTCGAGTACATTCTGCACAGCCTGAACCCGGAACGGATCCTGATCGGCATCGAGGCGGTCGGCGTGGGCCGCAACGCGCTGGAGCGGGCAGCGGACTACGCCCGCGAGCGCAGGGTCTTCGGCCGGCCGATCGGTCAGAACCAATCGATCCAGCATCCGCTGGCGGAGTGCTGGATGGAGCTGGAGGCCGCGTTTCTCATGGCGATGCAGGCCGCGTCGCTCTATGACCGCGACGAACCCTGCGGCCACTACGCGAACGCTGCGAAGTACCTCGGCGCGGAGGCCGGCTTCAAGGCCTGCACCCAGGCCGTCATGACGCATGGCGGCATGGGCTATGCGAAGGAGTTTCACGTCGAGCGGCTGATGCGGGAAGTCATGATCCCGCGACTCGCTCCGGTGAGTCCGCAGCTCATTCTCTGCCACATCGCGGAGAAGGTGCTGGGCCTGCCGAAGAGCTATTGACCGGATGCCGGCCAGAAGGCCGGCGCACCGACACCGGCTGCCACTCGGTTGCACACTGGTGGGAACGCGCCGGCCGTCAGCCCGGCACGACCAGCTCCGCCAGCAGTTCGGCCGCCGTCTTCCGCAGACCGGGATGCCAGGCGTTCGGAGCGATCTCGACCAGGGGCTCCAGCACGAAGCGCCGCCGGTGCATCCGTGGATGCGGCACGACCAGGCCGGGCTCCTCGACGACGGCGGCGCCGAACAGCAGCAGGTCGAGATCGATCGTCCTCGGGCCGCCGGCGCCGGCGGTCCGGTCGCGACCGAGAGCGGCCTCGATTTCCAGCAGGGCCGCGAGCAAGCCGCGGGCGTCGAGCCCGGTCTCGAGCGTGGCCGCCGCGTTCCGGAACTCCGGGTCGGTGGCCGCGACGCCGCGCTCGGGGACGGCTTCGGTGCGAAGGAAGCGCGATACCGCGGTCACGTCCCCGACATCGCGGAGGCGATCGACGGCCGCGCGCAGGTGCGCGCTCCGGGGTCGCAGGTTGGATCCCAGGGCGATGAAGGCTCGCGTACGGGTCACGGCCGCCAGTCGATCTCCGCGCCGACTTCGGCGGCGCCGAGTTCGCGGGCCGCGCCCGGCTTCGAGACGCGGACGCGGAGCGACTCGATCCGTCCCGGAGCCGCCGTGCCGCCGGCGTTCGATCCGGCATCGGCGGTGATCGCGACCGCGATCCGTTCGGCCAGCGTTTCCACGAGCCGGTACTCGTCCCTGGCCGCGACCGCCTGGGCGCGTGCCGCGAGTTCCGCGTAGTCCACCGTCGTGTCCAGATCGTCGCGTGCACCCAGGCCGGCCGGCGCCAGGGACACCTCGACGTCCACCAGCAGGTCCTGCGGCTCGGCGCGCTCCTGCGCCGTCACGCCGACGCGGCAGCGGCACGGGATGCCGCGGGCGAGAACCCGCCGCCGCGGCGCCGCCGCCCGGCGATACCGGCGCAGGGCGGCGATGCTCTCGGCCAGTTGCCGGTGCTCCCGCACGTCGTGGACCCTCAGCACGTCGGCTACGTCGAGGGCAGCCGCCCAGGCGTTGACCGCCAGGGTTCCGGCGAGCCTCTCATCGACCGCCACGCCGCCGAGCAGCCGGTCGAGGAAGGACTTGCGGGACACGCCGAGGACGATCGGCGTGGCCAGTTCGCGCAGTTCGCGGAGATTCGCAAGCAGGTCGAGGTTGTGCTCCAGCGTCTTGCCGAAGCCGATCCCGGGGTCTACGAGCATGTCGACGCCGCGCCTGCGGCCGGCCGCCACCCGTTCCGCCAGGTAGTCGCGGATCTCCGTCACGACGTCGGCGTAGCTCGGAGCGCGCTGCATCGTCCGGGGCTCGCCCCGCATGTGCATCGCGATGACCGGCGCGCCGTGGCGGGCCGCCACTTCCAGCATCGCCTCGCCGGCGCCTGAGACGTCGTTGATCATCGAGGCGCCGGCGGCGAGCGCACGGTCGGCCGTTTCCGGCTTCGCCGTGTCGACGCTCAGGGCGACGCCGAGGTCGAGTGAGGCGATCCCTTCAACCACCGGCAGCAGGCGTGCGAGCTCACTCTCGAGACCGACGGGCGCCGCGCCCGGGCGGGTACTCTCCGCGCCGACGTCGATCAGGTCGGCGCCCTCTGCCGCCATCCGCCGCGCGTGCTCGAGCGCACGGTCCGGCGTGTCGTACAGGCCACCGTCCGAGAAGCTGTCCGGCGTCACGTTCAGGACGCCCATGACCATGGGGCGTTCGTCGAACCTCAGAGTGTGGGCGCCGCAGGCCAGTTCCATCGCTGGAGTCTAAGGTGCCCGCCGGGTGCTACCGTCGCCGGATGGGTTGGCGAGGCGGTGCCCCACGGTTGGCCGTCGTGCTTGCTGCCGTCCACTCACTCGCTCTCCGTCCCTGCCTGGCCGCTGCCCCGGAGGATTGCGGATTCAGCTTCTCCGAAGTGGCCGCCAACGTGGGACTCCGTTTCCACCACGACGCGGGCGCAGCGGGCGGCCTGCATCTCCCCGAGACGATGGGCGCCGGAGTCGCCTGGATCGACTTCGACGGCGACGGCTGGCTCGATCTCTACCTGGTGCAGTCGGGGCCGTTTCCGCCGGACGGCGGCGGGGTTTCGGCCGACCGCCTGTTTCGGAATCTCGGGCCGGACGGCGCCGGGGAGCTCCGTTTCGCCGCGGCCGGCGCCGGCGAGCTCGCGCGCGGCTACGGTCAGGGCGTCGTCGCCGCCGACGTCGACGGCGACCGCGACGTAGACCTGCTCGTCTCCCGTTACGGCCCCACGGTCCTCCTGCGCAACGACGGCGCCGGTCGCTTTGCCGCGGCGAAACCGCTGCCGGCGGCCGCGCCGGAGGGAGGAGCGGACGAGTTCCCCTGGGGCTCCTCGATGGCGCTGGCCGACGCGGACGGGGACGGCGATCTGGACCTCCACGTCAGCCGGTACCTCGACTACGACCCGGACCATGGCCTGGACTGCCGCCGGGAGGGGCCCGAATCACCGCCCGAGGTGTGCGATCCGTCGCTGTTCGTGGGCCAGCACGACCGGTTCTACACGAACCGCGGCGGCGAGTTCGAGGACGCGACGGCCGCCGCCGGCCTTGCCGGCGCCGACGGCAAGGGTCTGGGCGTCCTGTTCACCGACCTGAGCGCGGACGGCCGGCCCGATCTCTACGTCGCGAACGACCTGACACTGAACCTCCTGTTCAGCAACCGGGGCGACGGCACGTTCGAGGACCTGTCCCTGCTCTCGGGCGCCGCCGTCAACCGCAACGGCCGGCCCGAGGCGGGCATGGGTCTGGCCGTGGCCGACTTCGACCTCGACGGCGACCCCGATCTGGCCGTGACGAACTTCGACGTGGAGACGAACACGCTGTATCGGAACGCCGGGCCGGGGCCGGGCCTGCTGTTCGAGGACGTCTCGGCCACCGCCGGTTTCGGACAGCCGTCCTTCAACCTGCTGGGCTTCGGGATCGTCGCGGAGGACTTCGACCGCGACGGCGCGCTCGATGTGTACGTCGCGAACGGCCACATCTTCGCGTCGCCGCGGCGCGACAACACGGAGTACCGGCAGCGGAACCTGCTGCTGCGCGGCCGCTCCGGCGACGCGGCGGGGAGTTTCTCCGAGGTGCGCTGCGTCTGGACCGACGAGGATCCCCTGGTGAGCCGCGGGGCTGCCGTCGCGGACTACGACAACGACGGCGATGGCGATCTGCTCGTGACGGCGAACGACGGGCCGGCCCGCCTGTGGCGGAACGACACGGCCGGGCCGGCTGGCGCGACGTGGCTGGGCCTCGAACTGCGCGGACGGTCTCCGAACACGCAGGCGGTGGGCGCCGTGGCGACCCTGTCCGGCGAAACCGGCACGCCGGCGGCACGACGCTGGACGATCCGCGGCGACAGCTACCAGTCGTCGAGCGGCCACCGCCTGCGCTGGGCCGTCCCGGCGGCGGCCGGCCGGCGGCAACTCGACCTGCGCTGGCCCTCCGGCCATCACATCCGGATCGTCGATCCTCCGGCAGGCGCCTACCTCGTCGTAGAGGAACGCCCGTGAACTCGCGTCGGCGGACTGCCGGTGCGCCGGCCTTCTGGCCGGCATCAAGCGCGATGCCGCGAAGCGGCGAGCCCGAACCCCATCCGCGCCCCATCTGCCACTGCCTCCTCACCCTCCTCCTTGCAGCAATAGCCTCAACGGCGGCCGCCGCCGCGCCACCCCTCGAACCCGCCCATTTCACCCTCGACAACGGGATGACCTTCCTGGTCCTCGAACGCCCGGGCCGGCCGCTCGTGGCCGCCGTCTGGGCGGTGAGCGCCGGCTCGGCATCGGACCCGGCCGGCCGCCGCGGCCTGGCTCACGTCGTGGAGCATCTCCTCTACGCCGGCAGCCGGACGATCGGCACCCGCGACTGGGAGAAGGAAGCGCCCTTGCTCCGGCGCTGGGAGCGGCTGTACGAACAGTCGGTCCGGCGCGGCGCGGCTGTGTCAGGTCTGGACCGGGTTGAGCAGCAGTTGAACGCCGTTCAACGGCCGGGCGCTTACTCCGGCGTCTACACCCGGGCGGGTGCGCTCGGGATCGACGCGGTCACCCGCCACGACTCGACCACGTTCCAGACGCTGTTGCCGAAGGAGAAGGTCGAGCTCTGGTTCTGGATGGAGTCCGACCGCCTGCTGGAGCCCGTGTTCCGGGGCTTCCGGCGGGAACTGGCGGTGGTCGAGCAGGAGCGCCGCCAGCGCATCGACTCGACTCCCGCCGGGACCTGGTTCGAGCTGTTCGACGCCGCCTACTGGGGTGCCGGGCACCCCTACGCCCATTCCCCGGGCGGCGAGCGGCTTGAAGTCGCGCGCCTGCTGCCGGCGGCCGCGCGTTCGCACTTCGAGACTCACTACCTGCCTGACCGTCTCGTCGCGGTGCTGGTGGGGGACCTGTCGCCGGAGCGCGCTCGCGCCCTCGCGGAACGCTACTTCGGCAGGCTCGGCCGCGGCGAGCGCGGGCGTGGGGGAGAGACCGGCGGCGCGGAGGGCGCGGCGGAGGTCGCGGAGCCGGCGCTCGAATCCCTCGAAGGCCCCTGCGCCTGCCGCAGCCAGGTGGAGATCCGTTACCCCACGGTGCCCTTCGAGGCCGGCGGCGACGCGGTCGCCCTGGACATCCTGGCCGGCCTCCTGAACAGCCGGTCCGGCCGGCTCTACCGGGACCTGGTCGTCGGCGAAGACCGGGTCGCCTTCGCGGCGTCGGCGGAGCACCTCTCGCGCAGACTCGGCGGCTACTTCGCGGTGCGGATCGAGGCTGGCGAGGGGATCGGTCCCGGAGAGTTGATCCCGGCCTGGGACCGGCTCCTCGGCCGGCTGCGCACGGCCCGGGCCGATGATGCCGAACTCGAGCGGGTGCGCCGGCAGCTCCTGACGGATTCCTGGCGCCAGCTCGAACAGGACGCGGGGCTGGCGCATCGCCTGGCGGCGGCTGAGGCGCTCGGCGGCTGGCGGCAGTTGACCGAGTGGCTGGACGCCGCGGCGGCCGTCTCCGGCCCCGACCTGGAGCGGGTGATCGACCGCTATCTCCGGCCGGCCGACCGGGCCGTCCTCTCGCTGACCCGGACGGGGAACTCCGGACCGTGAGCCGGCTGCTCACGCTCGCCCTTCTCACGGCGACGGCGCCGCCGTTCACCGCGCTCCTTCCGGCGCAGGCGATTCCGGAACGGCCGGAGGAACTGCGCTTCGCTCCGTCGACGTTCGAGCCGCCGCCGGTCGACGGGCTGCGCTTCGAGCTTCGGAACGGCCTGTCCGTGTATGTCGTGCCCGACCGCGGCCTGCCGCTCGTGGACGTCGTGGTGGCGCTACCTGTCGGCGATCGGAACGAGGGCCCGGGCGAGGACGGACTGGCCTCGATGACGGCGGCGATGGCGCGGCGCGGCGGCGCCGGCGACCTTGGCCCCGAGCAGCTCGACGACGCGATCGACGCGCTCGGCGCCCGCATCGAGGCGAGCAGTTCCTGGGGCCGTACCGTCCTTGTGCTCGACACCGGTTCCGAGTCGCTCGACCGGGGCCTGGAGCTGCTGGCGTCGATCCTGTTCGAGCCGCGGTTCGACGAAGAACGACTGGAACAGGCGAAGGGCAACCTCCGCGTCAGCCTGCTGGCGGAAGCCGACGACCCGCGGGCGGTGCTGGACCGCGAGTGGCTGCGTCTCGTGCATGGCCCTGATTCGAAGCGCAGCCGCCGGCTGACCGAGGCGTCCGTGGCGGCGTTCGACCCTGCCGTGCTGGCGCGGTTCCACCGGCTGCACTGGAGGCCGGACGGAGCGGTGGTCGCCGTCTCGGGCGATCTGGAGACCGAGTCCCTGCTGGCGCGCCTCGACGAGCTGTTCGGCGGTTGGGAGAGCGCCGTTCTCGAAGCCGTCGGGGAAACGGAGGCCACCGGCGAGGGGACGCGCCGGACGGGCCGGCCGGGCGGCGCGTCCCCGGGCGGCGAGCAGGGCGAGGCGTCTCTGGACGTCGCCGCCGTGACACCGGGTTGGAGGACGTTTCACCGCGAGGGAGCGCAGGCGGCGATCGCGATCGGCCACCGCAGCGCGGTCTTCGGCATCTGGGACGACCCCGATCGCTGGGCCCTCATGCTGCTGACCGAGATCCTCGACGGCCCCGGCGCGGTGTCCCGGCTGCGTTCCCGGCTGCAGCTCGAAGAGGGACTCACCTACCGGGTGCTCACCTGGTTCGACCTGGACGTTGTTCCGGCCGCTTCGGTTTCAGCAGGGGGCCAGGGAGCGGGCGACTTCCGCATCTCCCTGGAGACGGCCCCCGAGTCGGTCGCGACCGCCTCCTCAGTGGTCGTGGATGAACTGAGTCGGCTGCGGCAGGAGGACGTGCCCGGAACTGAGATCGCCACAGCCAGGCAGTCGCTCCTCGCCCGCCTGCCGCTGCTGTTCGACCGGGCCGAGACCGTCGCCGGCCGCTACGCCGAGGACGAGCTGCTCGGTCGGCCCCACGAGTACTGGGCGATGTACCGCGAGCGGCTTCTCGCGGTGACCGCGGCCGACATCCGGCGTGCGGCGCGACGCTTCATCGACCCCGAGGGCGTGGCGGTGGTCGTCGTGGGCGACTTGGCCGCTTCTCAGTAGATCCCGGTGTCCGGGTAGAACGCGTACCAGCCGAACCAGAAGGCGACGTGGCCGGGGACTCGGGGCAGCAGGTCGCCGCCGGCGGCCGGCGCCAGCCCATCCTCCGTTAGCTGCCACGCAGTTTCGTCCTCGGCGCGAAGCTGCCGGATCGGCGTCACGCCCGGCAGCATGAACTCGCGGCCGCCGCGCTCGTAGGCGCGTACCGCGCCGCTCGCTCCGTCGGCGACGAGCACGATCTCGACGCCGCCGACGGTGTCGTGGACGAGGCGCTCCTCCAGGAGCTTGTCGAGCGGGTACGCCTTCGCCTCGCCGTTGATCCGCAGGGCGTAGATCCGCGCGTTCCGTTCCAGGGCGTCGCTCCGCCGCCACACCGCGAACTCGACGCCGGCCCGAGCCTCGTCGGCGGCGCCCTCGATGTACCGGTAGCCGGTGCGCTGGGCCACGGCGGGATCAGGGCGCATGATCGTGGTGTCCGGATGACGTTGCCGCCAGGCGTCCCAGCGGGTCAGCGTCATCGGCAGCATCGTGAGCTGCGCGCCCTCGGCGGCTCGCTCTCCGACCACCGCTTCTCCGGTCAGGTTGCTCCACAGGCTGAGCGTGGCGCGGTCGAACATCAGCTTGTTCGAGCGGTAGAGCAACCCCGAAGTGCCGAACAGCATGCGGGTTCCGCTTGCGTCCTCTGCGAGGTACAGGATCCCGGATCCGCAGAGGGTGCAGAACGAGAGGGTGATCGGCCGGCCGCCGACCGTGTCGTTCAGCAGTTCGTGCCAGCTCAGGACCTTGACCGGGTAGGCGCGGTGCTCGCCGCCCAGGCTGACGCCGAAGACGGTGTCCGTGTCGCGCATGAAGCGGGCGTCGTCGGCAGGGACGATTCCGGGATCGTCGATCGTCGGGATCCCGTCGAGTGGAACGCCGCCCCACTGCACTTCGCGCAGTCGGAGTCGGATGGTCGTTTCGGGGCTCAGGATGCGCCGGTAGGCGGCGTCGATGCGGGAGAACATCTCTCCCTTCCAGGCGGTGTAGCCGGGTGGCGCGTCGAGGTCCTCGCGGCCTCCCACGTACTCGAACCAGTTGCGGTAGCGGCTGCCGAACTGTTTGCCCGAGAGCCCCTCGAGCGCCTGTCGCAGCTCCGGACGGGCGTCGTTCGGCGAAAAGAAGTAGGCGTCGACCAGGGGGATGAGGACGGACTCGTCGACCCTGGCCAGGGCTCTGGCCGCCCTTTTGCGCACCTTCGGCTTGCCGGACATGAGGCGTCGGACACGGTCGTAGAAGGCCGGCTCGATCTTGCGCTCCGCCGTGGGCAGGTTGCTGAGGCCGAGGGTCGGATCGTCCTCTTCGGTGAGCTGTTCTTCGAACTGGCCGGGAAGATCGGCAGCACCGAACAGGGCGAGCAAGGCCAGCAGCGCCGGTAGCCGGGTCAGGAGGTTGGTGGGCATGATGGAGGAGTCCCCGTCAGTATTATCCATGGGGTGTCCAACGCAGGAGCCGCTGTCGGAGCTTCCGGCGCCACGATCACGTTACGGCGTTCGTCCGCGGCGTCAGCGGCGGTCATGGCGGTGCTCGGCCTGCTGCCGGTCACCGCGCTGTCCGCGGCTGACGAGCCGGAAGTGGTGCTCGCCGGGTTCGAGGTCATGCCCGCGGCGCCCGGTCCGGAGACCCTGTGCCGGCTGGTCGCGACGGTCGAGAACAACGGCGATCGGGCCGTCTACGGCTTCGGCTTCGATGTCGAGTTGAACGGCCGGGCGCTGCCCGTGTATGAGCAGCAGCTCTTCCTGCAGGTGATCGAACCGGGCGAGTCGGAGGAAGTGGCCCTCTACAACTTCTGGACGTCCGAGCAGGGGCGCCCCCCGCCCGCCGACGGCAAGCTGGAAGTCGTCGTGCGACTGCGCGCGGCGCGCTGGGTCGAGGTGACCGAGGTCGAGGAGGACGGCGAGACGGTCGAGGTGTGGACACCGGTCGGCGACGTGGCCGGCCTGCCGCAGGCCGCCAGCCGGACGCTCGAACTGCAGTGAGCCGCGCCGCGGCGATCGCGTTCGCGTGCGGCTGCGCGCTCCTCGGCTGCGCGGCCCCGCCGGCCCCGGACGACGCCCGGGCTGCCGCTGTGGCGCGTCCGAACATTGTCTTGATCTCCATCGACACGCTGCGCTCGGACCGGTTGCCGGCCTACGGCTACGACGGCGTCGAGACGCCGGCGATCGACCGCCTGGCCGCCGACGGCGTGCTGTTCGAGCGGGCCTATACGCACATCAACGTGACCCTGCCGTCGCACGTCAGCGTGTTCACCGGGTTGCTGCCGCCGGAGCACGGCGTGCGGGACAACGCGGGCTATCGGCTGGACGAGGGGATCCCGACGCTGGCGGAGACGCTACGCGCGGAGGGATACGCCACCGGCGGTTTCGTTTCCTCCTACGTCCTGCGCGCCGGAACCGGCGTGGAACGCGGTTTCGACATCTACGACGACGGCGTTCGGTTCGAGACCGGCCGCGACTTCGGCGAGCTGCAGCGGCCGGGTCTGGAGACGCTGGACGCGGCCTCGCCCTGGCTCGGCGACGTCGGGAACTCTCCGTTCTTCCTGTTCCTCCACCTGTACGAGCCACACGCTCCCTACAACCCGCCGCCACCCTTCGCGGACCGCTACGACGATCCCTACGACGGCGAGGTCGCCGCCGCCGACGCGGTGGTCGGCGAACTCGTCCGCCGGCTCGAACAGCGAGGCCTCTACCGGGACGCGCTGGTCATCCTCCTCTCCGACCACGGCGAGGGCCTGATGGACCACGGCGAGATGGACCACCTGATCCTCGTCTACCGGGAAGTGCTCCAGGTGCCGCTGATCGTCAAGCTGCCGGGCGGCGAGCGGGCCGGCGAGCGGGTCGCCGCGAACGCCCAGCTCGGCGACGTGGCGCCGACGGTCCACTCGCTCCTCGGACTGGAGCGGCCCGCCGGCCTTTCCGGCGCTGATCTGCTCGGCCTCGGCGCGGAGGCGCCGGACGCAACGCCCCGGCAGATCGTCTCCGAGAGCGTCTATCCCCGCATTCACTTCGGCTGGAGCGATCTCGGCTCGGTCGTCGAAGGGGACCTCCACTTCATCGAGTCACCCGAGCCGGAGCTGTTCCGCCTGTCCGAGGATCCGGGCGAGCGGAACAACGTGATCCAGGAGGAGCGGGCGGCGGCGCGCCGGCTGCGCGCGGCGCTCGACGCGATCGACCGGTCGCTCGCCTCGCCGTCGGGGGAGGATCCGGAGACCCGGCGGCGGCTCGAGTCGCTCGGTTACCTCTCCGGCGGCGCCGGTGCCGGAGTCGGCCCTCTACCCGACCCGAAGAGCCGCATCGGCGTGGTCGAGGACCTGGCGCGAGCCGTCCGCCTCGGCGCGGAAGGCGATCTGGCCGGTTCCGAGGCGGCGCTGCGCTCGGTGCTCGAGACCGAGCCGCGGCTCGTCCTGGCGTGGCACGAACTGGGAGAGATCCTGGAGCGCCGTGGCCGTGCCGGGGCGGCGCTCGATGCCTACCGTCGGGCCTTCGAGGTGTCCGGCGGAGATGCCGCGGCGTCCGGGATCAAGGTCGCCGAACTGCTGCTGCGGGCGGGCCGCGTCGCGGAGGCGCGGGAGCACGCCCTGGCGGTCGCCGACCGTTCGCCGCTCGCGGCCCAACTTCTGGCGGAGGCCGCCCTGGCCGAGGGAGACCTGGCGGCGGCGGCCGAGCACCTCGAGCGGGCTCTGGCCGAGCGGGGGCCGCGGGTCGCCCCCCTTGTCGTCCGAACGAGCCTGTTGAACGCGGAGGGCCGCTTCGAGGAGGCGCTGGCCCAGAGCGAGGAGGCGCTGGCCGAGTTCGGCGACCGCCGTGACCCTTCTGTCCTCGCGCGTCTCCATCTCCATCGCGGGACCGCACTCGGAGCGCTTTCGCGGCCGACGCAGGCCGAGGCGTCCTTCCGGGAGGCGATCGCGCTGGACCGCGGTCTGCTCGGTGCCTACTCGTCGCTCGCCTTCCTTCTGGCGATCGACGGCCGCGCCGCCGAGGCCGGCAGGATGCTCCAGGAGATGGTCACCGTCAACCCGACACCGGCCGCCTACGCGGAGGCGGTGCGCACTCTCCGGGCGATGCGGGACGACCGGTCCGCCGAGGCCGTGCTGGCGGAAGCCCTGCGCCGCTGGCCGGACAGCGATGAACTCCGGTCTCTGCCGGGTGCGGCAGCGAAGCGGTAGGCTCTCCGCATGACGATTGCGGACCCGACCGCGACCGCTCGCTCGATCAGCCCGCTGGCCGCCGTTCTCCTGGGGCTCGCGGCCTCGCTTCCCGCGGCCGCCCAGCCTGGCGACGCGCGTTCACCCTCGGGGCCCGGCTTCGTCGAGGTCGTCAACGTCGAGGTCGTCAACGTCGACGTCTACGTGACGGACGCCGACGGCAAGCCGGTGCTGGGCCTTGGCCCCGACGACTTCGAACTCAAGATCGACGGGCGACGCGTCCCGATCAGCAACTTCTACGCCGTGGAGCAGCAGGGCGACGAGCTTCTCGTGCGCCGCGGCGGCGAGCTGACGGCGGAGCCGCTGCTGGTGCCGCCGCCCGACGATCCGCTGGAACGGGAGGCGGCCGCGCGGCGACCGGCGACCGTGCCGCCGGAGCAGGCGCTCCACGTCGTCATCTACATCGACAACCTGAACCTGACGCCGCCGAACCGCAACCGCGTCATGCGCGAACTGCGTGCGTTCATCCGGGAGCACCTGAGGCCCGAGGACCGGATCATGCTCGCGAGCTTCGATCGCTACCTGAATTCGCACATGCCGTTTACGAACGACCGGGACCAGGTGCGGCGGGCGCTGCTGGAACTCGAGGAGTTCACCGGCCAGCGGGTGCACCGGAACAGCGAGCGCCGCGACCTGTTCGAGACGATCAACGACGTGAACACGGAGATCGAGAACCGGACGAACAGCGAACGGCTGATCGAGGCGGCACGGCAGGGCGGCCTGGTCGGCGGCAGCGCGGTGCTGGCCCGCGAGCAGTTGATCAACTACGCGGGTTCGGTCCGCAACGAAACGAACATGGCGATCGATGGCCTGATGCGGCTGGTCGAGAACCTGTCGGCCGCTCCGGGACGCAAGGCGGTCGTCTACGTCGCCGACGGCATCCCGATGATCGCCGGCGAGGACATCTTCTACTTCCTGCACGGCGTGTGGGAACAGGCGGTCTCGCTGATCGAGATGACCGAGTACGACATGTCGCGGCGGTTCCAGCAGCTTGCCGCGTCGGCGAACGCGAACCGGGTCAGCTTCTACGCGATCGATGCGCGCGGGCTGACCGTCTACTCCCAGGGCACGGTCGACAGCGCGGTGGCGGGTCTGCCCGGCCAGATGGCTCAGATCGACACGATCGTTCGGACGAACCTCCAGAGCCCCCTGCAGTTGATGGCGGAGGAGACGGGCGGCCGGGCGATCCTCAACACGAACCGGGTGACGCCGGACCTGCTCCAGGTCGCCGCCGACTTCCGCAACTACTACGCCCTGGGCTACATGCCGGATCTGGCCGGCGGGGGCGCGTACCACCGGATCGAGGTGATCTGGAAAAACAAGCCGCGCGGCGCCGAGGTCCGCTACCGCAAGGGCTACCGGGACAAGACGCTGGAGTCGCGGATGATCGAGGGAACCCTGTCCGCCCTGCACCTGAACATGCTGGAGAATCCGCTGGGCGTGCGGCTTCACAACCTGCCGCCGAAGCGGCGTCCGGACGGCAACTACGATGTGCCCCTGGTCATCGAAGTGGCCTGGGAGGACCTGACGCTCATCCCGCGCGACGGCGTGCACCACGGCCGCATTCAGCTCTGGATGGCGGCGCGGGACGAGAAGGACCACGCGACCGAGCCGCAGCGGACGGAACTCAACATCGCCGTGCCCGTGGATCGCCTGGCCGAGATCGAGGGCGGCACCTGGCGCTATGGCCTGGAGCTCACGATGGAGGGCGGCTACCACGACCTGGGCATCGGCCTGCGGGACGACCTCGGCGGCCGCCAGTCGTTCCTCAGGGGCGGCGTCGACGTTCGTTGAGTCCGGGTGGGCCGGCGCCCGCCCGGCGCTATAGTGATTCCATGACTGTCTCTCACCTGGGCCGATCCGCGGGATCCCGCGGCCGGGCCGTTCTTCGACAGTGGCGGTTTCTGCCGCTCTGTTTCTTCCTGTTGCTGTCTGGCGCGAGCGTCCAGGCGCAGCGTCTACTGGACCTTGGCCCCGTCATGGTGGAACCGGCCGTGGCGGAACCGGGGGTCGTGCCCTATGCGATCGATCTCGACATCGACCTCGTCCGGTCGGCTCCGCAGCGCCTGGAGGTGCCGGCGCCGGACGGCCGGCTGATGGTCGCTGAACTGAGCGTGTTCGAGGACCGCGGCGACGGCGACGCGATGTGGGCCGGCCGGGTCGCTGGTTCGGACTACGAGAGCGTCGTGTTCACGGTCGCGAACGACCACCTGGCGGGCCACTTCGGCGTTCCGGGCGGCGCGAAGTACCGCATCTCGGCCCGGCCCGACGGCCGGGGCCGGATCGAGGACATGTCGACGATGGACCGGAAGCCGAAGGAGGAGTACTGCCCCGGCGGCGTGGTCCCGGATCGGCCGCAACCTGCTGCCGCGATCGAGGCGCAGCGGGCGGCGGACCCGGAGCGAGTGGTCCAGGCGTCGAACCACAACCACCTGGACATGCTGATCATCTACAGCGAGAACGCCCGTGCACGCTACGAGGCCCGCGACGGCTCGGTGGACGCACCCGTGCAGGCGTCGATCGACTACCTGAACCTGGTGTTCCGCAACGGGGAACTGGATCTCGTTGCCCGGCTGGTGCACCACGAGCAGGCGCCGGACTCGCTGACGATCACGAACTCGGGCGGCGGGGTGCTCCAGCGAATGGCGAACAACCAGGAAGTGCAGGCTCTCCGCGCCGAACACCAGGCGGACCTGGTCCACATCTTCGTGACGGCCGAGGTTACCGGCGTCTGCGGCATCGCCTACCTGCTCGGGAAGGGCGATACGGCGGCGTCATTTTCACCCATCGGCTACGGCCTGACAGTGATGCAGGGCTGCGGCGACGAAACCTTCGCGCACGAGGTCGGCCACAACCTGGGCGGGAACCACGATCCACCGAATGCCAGCCGGTTTGAGGACGCGGACTGGCGGAACAACGGTGCGATCGCACCCTATGCTTTTGGCCACACTTGGTTCAGTCCCTCGCCTCCGAACCCACCGCACAAGGACACGATCATGAGCTACGGCAGCGGCGAGGTGGAACCGTGGTTCTCCACCGTGCGGGTTCAGCCGCGAATCGACGGCCACTCTGTGACGCTCGGGATCGCCGGCGAGCGGGAGAACGAGCGGGCGCTTCGCGAGTACTCGGTCCCCATCGCACCTCGTTACAGCGACTCGCTGCCTGGCGGACCCGGTCCCGACCCGGGCCCGGACCCTGGGCCTCCTCCGCCGGGGGCCGGCCCGACGGCGCCTGGAAGCCTGACTCTTACGAAGACCGGCTCAACGAGCGTCCGTCTGAACTGGGTTGACCGGTCGGACAACGAGACCGGCTTCGAGGTTCAGGTGCGGCAGGCCGGCGGCGGCTGGAGCACGCATTCGAGCCATCCGGCCAACACCACGACGGCCGACATCACCGGGTTGACTCCGGGAGGCCGGTACGACTTCCGCGTGCGGGCGTTCAACGCCAGCGGCCGTTCGGCGAGCAACACGGTGATGGTCGCCCTGCCGTCGACCGACTTCTCCGACTGCGAGCCGACCGAGCCGCTGATCACCTTCGAGCACGGCTACACGGTGAGCATGTGCGTCGAGTACCTGGAGGGAGGCATCGGCCCGATCGTCAAGGAGGACGCGAAGGACTACGGCCTCGAGTCGCGCGAGTCGGGCATCCTGTACTTCTTCAAGGAGGACAACGCGGAGGTGTTGGTCAAGGTGCTGGACGCCTGCGACGTGAACGGCTATCGCTGGGTGTTCGTCGCCCCGGTCACGGACTTGGCGTTCAACCTGTACGTCGACGAGACGGCGACCGGTGAACGCTGGATGCACCGGAATCCGCGGGGCGGCGTGACTGCCACGCCGAAGGGCGATGTCAGGGCGTTCCCCTGCGCGCCGAGTACGGCCGGTGCCGCGCTGACCGACGCTGGCGGCGGCGTTGGCTCGGGCGGCGTGGACCTGGTCGACGCCGGTGTCGCTCCGGCCTCGGTGCGGCAGGCCATCGGCGCCGGCGAAGCCTCGGACTGCGAACTCCAGCCGGTCCTGAGCCTGCTGGACGGCTACGAGGTCAGCATGTGCGTTGAGTACCTGAGGGATGGCGAGACCCTGAGTGCGGAGGTCCAGGACTACGGTCTGGATTCCGAGCAGTCGGGCGTTTTGTACTTCTTCGACCGCAACAACGCGGAAGTCCTGATCAAGGTGCTGGACGCGTGCGTCGTGAACGGCTATCGCTGGGTGTTCGTGGCGCCGGTCACGGACCTGGCGTTCAATCTGGCCGTGACGCCTCCTGGAGGCGGCGAGCCGTGGACGCACAGCAACAACCTGGGGCAGACCGCGGCGACCGCGGGCGACACGAAGGCGTTCGCCTGTAGTCCGTAGCAGCCGCCAGCCAGAGCCGGCCGGAAGGCCGGCGCACCGACACCCGCTTCGGCGCTAACTCTCGGGCGTCTACAGCACCCGGATCGGCGTTGACGACGAGTGCTGCCCGTTCGCCGCGTCGGTCACGGTGACGGTCAAGGTGTAGTCGCCGGGTTCGAGCCTGTTCCCGGCGACGAACTTCCCGTTCAGCCGGGACAGCGCGCCGCTCGCCTGGTTCGCGTCGAGGACGACCTCGCCGCCGCCGTCGACCATCTGCCCGTCCGGGCCGAAGACCTGGGCGCGTACGGAGACGGCGCCGGCCGCGAGGTTCATGCCGACGAGGCTGATCTGCGCCTCGCCGCCGGAGGCGACTTCGGGCCGGGCGGCCGGGATGAACGGTGCCCCTTCCAGCAGGAACGGGAAGGCGACATCCTGCCGTTGATCGGACGGATCCTCGCGCAGCAGCAACCACTTCGTGGGCGGTTCCGGGAACAGGGGCGGCTGGAGCACCGGGACGTCGCCGGGCACGTTCAGGACGGCCGTCGAGAGCGCCCGGCGCCCGGTGACGTCGTTCCGGAGCAGCACCCGCACCGAGTAGAGGCCCGGGTCGAGGTCGAAGTGGCCCCAGTACTTGATCCCGCTCTGGCGGATCGCGGCGCCGGCTTCGGCCAGACCCAGGCCCATGCGGGTCGAGAAGAAGTCCCGCACCACACCGTTCTCGTCCAGCGCATAGGCGTAGATCTCGAGCGGCAGCACGTCGCCGCTGACCCCCGCGAGCAGGTCCTCCCCGCGGGCGGTGATCAGGACGGGCGCGTAGGCTTTGCCGGCGTCGGCGGGGAAGCCGGTGGCCAGGACCGAGGCCTCGATGTCGCCGGTCTCGACGCCTCCCATCACGGCCTGGGCCGAGTCGAGCGCTCGTTCGAACCGGCTCGTCTGCTCGTAGGCCATGGGCGGGAAGTAACCCGGTCGATGGACGACCCGGGTGCCCCGCGGAGCGTCCTTCAAGCGAACCCGGAGGCGGCGGAACTTGCCGTCGGGCTTGAGGTCGCTCGGCTGGAATGCCAGCAGGTACGTGACGCTGTTGCGCTCCAGCATCTCGGACATCGCGTCGCCGAGGTTCGTGAAGTTCGAGAACATCTCGCCGCCCGTGTCGTTCGCCATCTGGAGCAGGGAGCCGCGTCTGCTCTGTGCCTCTCCTGCGATCTGACCGCTGACGTCGACTCCCTGGATCGAGCAGTTCGCCTCGCGGAACCTGCGGAGCATGCGTTCCATCGCGCTCTGGGCGGAGGAGTCGCCGAACGTGCTCTGCTGATCCACCTCCTGGGTTTGGCCTCGCAACACGGCTTCATTGTCGGCCAGCAGGGCGGCCTGGTCCTCGTTGGTCAGACCCTGATTGCCGTAGAGCACCCTCGTCGGCATGCCTTCGGACAGGAACACGACGTGCTTTCGGCCCTCGATTGTGGCCATCCAGTTCGCGAGCTCGCCCATGCCCTGCGTCATCGCGGCGATCTTGCTGGCCTCGTTGCCGCGTTCGGCCTGCTCCTGGAGGTTCTTAAGCTCGCGCCGCGTCTCGGCGAGCATCGCGCCGGCGTCGATGCCCGCGGCGGTTTGAGCTCCGCCGGCCAGGTCGTCGCCCGCCGCCAGCGCGCTTCCGATGTCCGCGATGACGAGACCGAGCGGATCGCGCACGACCGCGTCGCCTACCTGCACCTGCCCCAGGGAACGGATCGCCTGCCGGAGCTGGCTGCGGTCGGAGGTGAAGCCGAGCACCAGGCGGGGTCGGGTGTCGAAGACGGCGACCGCGACCAGGTCGGTCGGGTGAAGGGACGTCAGCACGAGGTCGGCCGCCGCCTGTTGGGCGCGGCCGACCGAGTCGGGAGTCGTGTAGAACAGGTCGAAGAAGAGAAGGAAGTGCCGGCGGGCGGCCACCGGAACCTGCGGCTGCGTGGGCTTGCCTTCGACGAGTGACAGGTCGACGAACTCGAAGCCGGTGATCTCGACCTTCCTGCGGCCGTCGAGGAGTTCGAAGTCGTCCCGGGTGAGGCCGCGCACCGGCGCGCCGCTGCTGACCACCTGGACCGGCACCTCGACCACGGTCACCGTGGTCGTGTCGCTGAACTGGGTTTGCGCCTGACGCCGGCGGTTGCGCTGGGCGTCGGCATCCGCCGCGGCCAGGAGGATGGCGGCAACGCAGCTCGCCGCGGCGGCCACTCGGACGAGCCGGGTTCGCGTGGACGGTGTAACGGGGTACGTGCGGTCGCTCATGCTAGGGCTCCTTGGTCGTGAGCGAGCAGTTCGGTCTGGCGGCGGCGAAGGGGCCCCTGAGGCCGGACGCTCAGTTCAGGACTCTAAGCGGGATCGAGTTGAACGGTCGTGTCTGGGTCGCCGGATCGGTCACCGTGACCCTCAGAGTGTAGTCGCCCGCAGGCAGATCGGCCGGATCGAAATCGGCGACCAGCTTGTCGAGGCCGGGGATCCCCGTCACGGTCCGTTCGCGCAGGCTCAGGGCGCCGCCCTCCATCCGTTCGCCGTCAGCGTCGAGAACGGTGGCCTGGAGGGATAGGTCGCCCTCGCCCAGGTTGTAGCCCACGAGGCAGATCTCGGTCTCGTCCTCGCCTCCTTCGGCAAGGAGCGGTACCGCCGACGGCACGTATGGCTCGCCGTTCACCGTGAACGGGTACACCGTGGTCCTGGCGTACTGATCCTGCGGTTGTTCCCGCACCAGGAACCAGCTTCCCGGCTCTTCGTGGAAGAAGGGAGGCAGCAGGGTCGGCTCACCGCTCTCGAAAGGCGGGACGTGCAGGGCCAGGGTCTCGACGCCGGTGGCGCCGGTGATCGCGTTGCGGGCGAGAACCCGGAGCAGATACTCCCCCGGCTCGAGATCCAGGCTGCCGTAGTACTTGAGGCCCGTGTTCGCGAAGGTGTCCTGGCGGCCGGTCAAGTCGAGGGTCACGACCCGGCTGAAGAAGTCCCGCATTTCCGACTTGTCGTCGGTGACGTAGGCATAGATCTCGACCGGGAGGCGGGGCGATTCGTGGCCTTCGAGCAGGCTGCCGCCATCGATCTCCACGATGACCGGTATGTAGGCCTGGTTGGGAGCGGCCCGGAACGCGGCGGCGAGGACATCCATCGTCAGGTCGTCGCGCTCGGCGGCCGCAGCGATCAGGTCGGAGGCGAGCAGCCGCTTCTCCATCGGGTGCAGGTCGCCGTAGGGCCGGGGCGTGTAGTAGCCCATCCGGTGAGAGAGCTGGGCGCCCTTCGGGGCCCGGGCCCGCACGCGCAGGCGATGATGGTCGCCGGCCTCGCCCGGATCGGTGGGCTGGAAGGAGAGCAGGTAGGTCACGGTGGAGGACTCGAGCACCTCCTGCAGTTCGGCGCCGAAGTCGTTCGCGTCTTCGTGCAGCCGGCCGCCGGTATCGTTGGCCAGGTAGAAGAGGGCATCGCGGCCCACGACGCGAACGCGGTCCTCCTCGCGCGAGTCGGCCCGCAGGCCGGAGATGTCGACCGTGTGGATCACCGTGTTGGCGCGCTTGAATTCCCTCAGCATCTGGTGGACCTGGGTCTGGAGCTGGGTGTTGCCGAAGCGCTGGTCCGAGTCGACCTGGGCGATCTGCCCGCGTTCGACCAGGGCGGTCTCCTGCCGCATCTCCTCGTCGAAGTGGTCCGGCTGGCGGCCGAACAGGAGCCGGCCGTCGAAGCCCTCCGAGAACAGGACGAGGTGCTTGCGGCCCTCGACCGAGGACAGGATGCGCGCCATCTGGCGCAGCGTCTCCGCCCAGCGCGAGATCTGGCCCCGCGCGAAGTTCCGCTCCGACTTCGCCATCTCCCGGCCGATCACCTGGAGGTAGCTGCTCATGCTGCGCTCCATCTCGGTGATCCCCGCGTTCACGCCGCCGACGTCGAGGGCCGAGGTCAGTTCCGGCGACGGCCCCGGCGTGTCGATCAGAAAGCCCAGCGGATCCTCGGTCGCCAGCCTGAGGAGTCTTGGATTCCCGAGGGTCGTGATTGCCCGCGCGAGTTGGGCCCGGTCGGGCGTGAAGGTGATCAGCAGTTGCGGCCCGGACTCCACGGAGTGGATGCCGACCGCCGCCAGGTCCGTCGGGTGCATCTGCTCCAGGACGAAAGCGTGGGCCGCCCGCTGAGCCTTGGCGATCGAGGTCGGCGCGGAGTAGGAGAGGTCGAACAGGAAGAGGAAGTGCCGCCGTGCCGCGGGCGGGATGCCGTAGTCCGTCTCGATGACCCGCCGGTCGTCGGGTGAGATCTGGTCGAGATCGATGACCCGGAAGCCCGTGATCGGCTGTGGCTTTCCCTCGTCAAGGATCTGGAAATCGTCCTGAGTGAGCCCCCGGACGGCTTCGCCGTCGCGCGCTACGACGTTGACGGGGACCTGCACCTCGAAGACGGACTCGCGTCCCTCGAACTGGCGGAGGTCGGCGGGGTCGGGGTCCTGGGGAATCGCGGCGGACGACGCGATCAGTAGTGCCGCCAGGGTCGCGGCGGCGGCCAGCCGCCCTCGCAGGAACGCCCGCCTCGCGATCTCAGGCTTGCCGGCGTCTGACATGAGCGAGTTCAAGGCTAGCACCCCTTCCGGTCCCTGGCCGGCGCCCGTTACTGCGGTCCCCGCTCTATCATCGCGGCGTACTTCCGCGCTTCCTCGTGCGTCGCGTCCAGGCGCAGCGCGCGCTCGACGTGGTGCTTCGCCTCGCGCATCTGACCGGTCGCCAGGTAAACGCGCGCCAGGCCGACGTGGACTTCGGGCAGCTCGGAATCAGCCGCCAGCGCCCGCCGCATGTAGTCGAGCGCGGTCGCCGCATCGCCGGCGGCGAGCGCCGCGTCGCCGCGGTAGACATAGAAGAACGGGCTCGCCCGATTCATCGCTTCCAGCGTGTCGAGCAGTTCGGCCGCGCGGTCGTGGCGGCCCTGGATCTGGTAGGCGCGGACCAGGTTCGTCAGCAGGGGGACGTTCTCGGGATGAAGTTCCAGGCCCTGTTCGTAGGCCGCCACGGCGTCGCCGGTCCTTCCGGTTCGCAGCAGGACCAGGCCGTGGTTGTTGATCGCCTTGTCGAAGTCGGGCGCCAGCCGGACCGCGATGTCGAGCCAGCGTCTGGCGGTTTCCAGGTCGTCCGCCATCAGCGCCTCGGCGCCGAGGTTGTTGTAGTAGTGGCCGGCGGCAGCCAGGTCGCTGATCGGCTGGAAGCTGCGGTAGGACTTCGGCCGGTAGGGCAGGAAGTCGTAGGTGGCCATGTTGCCGTCCACGTACATGCCGGCGACGATGTGGCCGCGGCTGACGACCACGCCGTTGTGGTAGTTCCACCGCTGGTAGTCCTCGACCTCGACGAAGAACGGGTTGAGGCGCCGCTCGCGTCCCGCCGCGACGAACAGGTTGGTGAAGGAGAGGCAGTTGCCCCTGGCGCTGGCGAAGGTCTCCGCGGCGGTGCGGGTGGGCGTGAGCTCGTACTCCAGGTCCAGCCAGCCGAAGATGAAGTCCAGGACCTCGTCGCGGCGACGGGTCTCGCTGCCGGCGGGGCTCACGCGCTCGTTCATGGCGGTACGCAGTTCCTCCGTGACGGCGAACGGCACGACGACCTGTTCCTGCCAGCCGCCGCCGAGGCGCCGTTCGAACTCGGCTGCCAGCGGCTGGGAGCCGTCGAAGGGCACGTACGCCGTGCAGGACGCGACCGACGCGCCGAGGACGAACGCCAGGGAGGAGAGCAGGCGCGGTCGGATCGGGGCGGCTGTTGCGGCGACGGACTTCATGGCGTATGGACAACTACCTTCGTCTGCTGTACGATTCCCGCACTCGACAGGTTTAGTCCGGGTCAGGCACGCGTCACGCTGCTTCGGCGGTGGATGTTGGTTCACCGTCAAGTGCGATGTCGAATCTAGCGCGCCTCAGCCCGGTTCCTCGTTGGACGGTACCGGCGGATAGCGGCCCAAAGGCCGACACGTACGTAAGCAGGGAGTCAGCAGGACCTGGCGGGTTATTCAAGAGAATGGACGTGAACCGTTATTCTGGATGCGCTTGCGACGGCGGTAGCGCCAATTTGGCGTTGCTTGGCTTCCGCCTGCCCGCAAGCCGTTCAGGGATGCGGGTTTTCGCGTACCGCGGCGGGTGCCCGGCCTCCGGCCGTTCTGGCACGTGCCTTGCGGTAGGCTTGTCACGATTGGTGAGCCGATTCGGCTCGTTCCAAACTGCGGAGGGCAGTACGGCGTCCAGCTAGGGTGCCCAACCTCTCCGTACAACTCACCTTGGAGGGAGTATTGAACGTTATGAGCAGACGCACCGTTTCGACGTTCGGCGTCATCCTTTGTCTGCTCGTCGGGGGGACGGCCTTCGGGCAGTCCGCGACGGGCAATCTGTACGGCACCGTGACCGACGAGTCCGGTGCGCCGTTGCCGGGCGTGAGCGTCACGGTCGCCGGCATCGGCGCGGACCGCACGCAGTTCACGGACGCCACGGGCGGGTTCCGGTTCCTGGGTCTCGACCCCGGCGGCTACACGGTCAAGGCGGAGCTCGACGGTTTCGGCGGCCTGGAGTACCCGGACGTCGCCATCCGGCTGGGCCAGAACACGAGCTTGCCGCTGACCCTGACGGCGGCGCTCGAGGAGACGATCACCGTCACCTCCGAGAGCCCGCTGCTCGACGAGCGGCAGATTACGGCTGGCACGAACGTCAGCCAGGTCGAGCTCGAGAAGATCCCGACCGCGCGCGACCCCTGGGCGATTCTCTCGCAGACCCCGGGCGTCATCGTCGACCGGGTCAACGTCGGCGGTAACGAGTCCGGCCAGCAGGCCAACTTCCGCGCCGCGGGCGTGGCCTCCTCTCAGAACGACTTCCAGATGGACGGTTCCGAGATCACGGACATGCGCGCCACGGGCGCTTCGCCGACCTACTACGACTTCGACCAGTTCGCCGAGATGTCCTTCACGACCGGCGGCACCGACGTGACGAAGAACAGCTCCGGCGTCCAGGTCAACCTGGTCACCAAGCGGGGCACCAATGAGTTCCGCGGCTCGGCCCGCTTCTACAACACGGCGGGCACCGGTTACTTCGGCGGCGCCCTGAAGGGGTCGCAGCCGAACATCGACGGCGAGCTCTACAAGTCCAACGGCCAGACTTCGCTGGCTGGCGCCCGCGTTCGCAAGATCGAGGACTTCGGCTTCGAGGCCGGCGGCGCGGCGATCCAGGACCGCCTCTGGTTCTGGGGAAGCTGGGGCCAGAACGACATCGGCCAGAACGCGGCTTCCGGGCAGGCGGACGACACCCTGCTGGAGAACACGGTGATCAAGGCGAACGGCCAGATCAACGACTCCAACTCGATCGTCGGCTCCTACAACAACGGCGACAAGCTGAAGTTCGGGCGCGGCGCCGGCACCACGCGGCCGCCGGCGACGACGTGGAACCAGCGCGGCCCCTCGGCGCAGTACCGCCTCGAGGATCAGCACGTCGCGTCGGCGAACCTGTTCTTCACCGGCACCTACATGCATGGCGACTTCGGCTTCGGCCTGTTCGCCCTCAGCAACCGGTCCGACCAGAACGGTCTCCACCCGGACGCTCCGGACCCGCAGCGGGACGATGGCATCTGGGCCATGAACTACCTCTCCGGTGGTACGTCGTCGCCGAACGACCTGTTCAAGGTGGACGGCACGTACTTCTTCACCAGCGGCGCCAGCGCCACGCACGAGCTTCGGTTCGGCGGCCGGTACCGCACCTACGAGAACGCGTCCGTCTTCCGCTGGGGCCCCCGCCAGACCTGGCACCGGCTCGATCGGGAATGGACGTACTACACGCGTGACGACGTAGGGGAACTCACGGCCGAGTACACCGGACTCTGGGTTCAGGACACGATCTCGCTGGGCCAGATGACGATCAACGCGGGCCTCCGCTACGACGATCAGACCGGCGAGAACGGCCAGTACGACCTGCCGGCGCATCCGACCCGCCCCGACCTGATTCCGGGCGTCACCTATCCGGGCGGCACCGCGGGCTTCAACTGGGACTCCATCTTCCCCCGGCTCGGCTTCACCTATGCCCTCGGTGAGGAGCGCGACACGTTGGTGCGGGCAAGCTACTCGCAGTTCGCCAATCAGTTGCCAACGAACAGCGTGACCCGCCTGTCGCCGCTCGGCTACTCGTATGCTCTGGCCGACTCGGTGACGGGCGACCTGATCTTCACGAACGTCGATCCCGACGATCCGATCAGGGTGTGGAACTCGGTGGATTCCGGCCTCAAGACGCCCTCGGTCACCGAGATCCTCGCGGGCGTCGAGCATTCCTTCCTGCCGGAACTGGTCGTTGGCTTCCAGGTGACGGCCCGGTCCATCGACGATCTGACCGAGGCCTGGGCCTACGTCACGGACGCCGACGGCAACCGTCGCCTGGTCCAGGGCAGCGACTTCCAGATGGCTGGCACTCTCACCGGGACGCTGCCTCGCGGCGCCGGCAGCTACAGCGCCGGCTACTACGACTGGGCCGACGGTGTTCGACCGCATGTCGGGAGTCACCTGACGAACGGCGTCCGTTCCCGCGACTACCTCGGCTACAGCGTGACGCTGACGAAGCGGCTCGCCAATCGCTGGATGGCCCGCGGTTTCATCCAGGTCGGCGAGGCCGAGTGGAATGTGCCGAACTCGCACTACAGCCGCGCCTCCCGCACCGACGGCCGGGGCGGCGGTAACGTGGACGGCCAGCTCTACATGACGGCTTCGAGCGGCTCCGGCAAGGGCCAGCGCTACCTGCAGTCGTCCTGGACGTACAACCTGAACGGGATGTACCAGGTGGCGCCGGATCGCGGTTGGGGCTTCAACGTCTCGGCCAACGTGACGGGCCGCGAGGGCAGTCCGCTCGCGTACTACCGCAATGTGGGTCTCGCCACGGGCAGTGCCAACGTGAATCTGATCCCGGACTTCGACGCCCTCAGGCTCGATGACGTTCAGGTGATCGACTTCCGGGCCGAGAAGGAATTCTCGCTGTCCGGTCCGGTCAACCTGACCTTCGGTATCGACAT
The DNA here is from genome assembly GCA_965220845.1 of Candidatus Multivorans sp. Lineage (GTDB taxonomy): Bacteria > Acidobacteriota > Thermoanaerobaculia > Multivoradales > Multivoraceae > Multivorans. The sequence goes on along the minus strand of CBDCRA010000004.1, from coordinate 48,327 downwards.
CTTCAACCTGACGAACCAGGGCACCGGGCTGTCCTACAACGACCGGGTTGGGGTTTCGAGCGCCGGTAACCTCGCGGACAACATCGCTCCGCGGATTTACCGCCTCGGCGTTCGCCTGAACTGGCGCTAGGCCGAAACCAAATCAGGCAAGAGTCGGGGGCGGGAAGCCATGTGCTGAACGTCCCCGACCGTTGCCTGCAGCCTTGACCCTCAGCGCCGTCCCGGAGGAATCAGCCTTCGGGGCGGCGTTTCTTCGTATCGCCTCCAACCATCGTGCTGAAACTCCATCGCCTTCTCGTTTCGGCGCTCGCGCTGGCTTTCGCGTCAGCTCAACTCGTTGCCGTCGACTGCCGAACTGATTTCGCTGACCTCAAGACCAAGGTGCGGCGTGCGAAAGCCATTGAATGCGCCAAGAGCGAGTACGCGAAGGAGAAAGAGAAGGCTGATGGCGACTACAGATGGGCCTTGGACGCCGCCCATGCGGTCTACCAGACAGTCAGGGAGAGCGAAGCGAACCTGAAGGAAGGCCGCTCCGTTTACGAAGTCACCCTACGGGATGCTCTGGCTGCTCACGAGCGCTCTTTGGAGAGGGCGCGGCAGAAACGTGATGAGACGATTCGTCTCAACACCAAGCACGGCGTGTTCGCCTACGGTGCGGGCATGATTGCGGCTTTTCCCAGCAAGAGAATCACCGAGGCACGACTTGACGCCGACGGTGTGGTCCAGCCCGTGGCCTATGCCCAGGAGGCTGTTCGTCCGGTCCTGGCCGCATCGTACTTTCCGAGGGATCTGACTTGGGGCCTCGGCAACCGTCGCTGGGGGCTTGGACCGACCGTGTTCTATGAGGCGAGCGACGCGTCCCAGAACTTGGGCTTGGGACTGATGCTTGGTGTGACCCGCTCGGGCGATCGGGAAGGTCCTGTCAGCTTCGGACTTGATGTTGCCTACCACTTGGACAACAAAGTCAAAGAGTTGCGACGTGACTTCGTTCCGGGCCGGCAGGCGCCTCTTGATGCAGAAGGGAACACGCTCCAGCCGATCTACGTTGAGACAGCGGGGCACTCCTTTGCAGTCGTGATCACCGTGTCCTTCTGGGAAAGCCCCGGTTCCTGAAGAACCGCCGCGCTATGTTCGATCCGATGAACCCGTCAAGAAGACAGTGTCTGTTGTCGGCAGAGCAGAGTTGAACGACTTCAGGAGAGGGCAGTGATCCCGCAAGGTGGCCCTTACTGTGTTGGGAAGTTGAAGTTCGAGAAACGACCGGGAGAGTGGCCCTACTTGGTCGTGCAGGACCATCACCACGACTGGAAGAGGCCTCCGAAGGGAGGCAAACGGGGAAAGATCGAGACCGCCGGCAGAACGCTGGCGACAGTGACTTCACGAGGAGTCACTCTTCACCGTGAGTATGCGTGGGACGGGAGTTCCGGGCCCGGCGTCGAGGATACTTGGTCCTGCATGAGGGCCTCCGCACTGCATGACGTTTGGTGCCAGGCGATGGCGATGAGTCTCTACGCGAAGGGGTTTGGGAACTGGCGCCGGGGTGCTTCAGAGTACCGAACGATCTGCCGAGACGACGGCATGGTCGGCTGGAGAGCCTGGGGCAGGTACTTGGGCCTACTTCTCTACTGGCCGGTGAGGGCGCTTCGCGGCTAGGGGAACCTGATCAACTCGTCGATACACAACTTTCGGCAATACCTCGTGGCCGTGGCCGATCGTCCGCCGGGACTAAACCAGGGCACTCAGGAGAAGACGCGGGCCTCGAAGTCCTCTTCGTTGATGATGCTGGCGCTGCTCCCGGTGGCCCGGATGACGAACAGGCCCTGCCGTTGCGCGTGCGCGATCACTGAACTGTCGGCGTCCAGATAGGCCACGGCGCCGAAGACGCGGTGCATTCGGTGGTCTGGGAACCACTCGGCGAATGCGGACAGCTTCGGCAGAAACTCCTTGACGTCCTCCGGCCGCAGCGTCGTCTTTACCTCCACTACAACGGCTTCCTCGCCGTTCATCGCCACGATGTCGAACTCGACGTGCTCGCCGTTTCGCCTCGCCCTGCGCCGCTGGTACGTGGTGTTAACGGCGATGCCCCGCTCTCTCAGCAGCGGAACGAGGTCGCCATCCACAAGGCTCTCCATCAACTTGCCCCACTGCGAGGTGAAGAGAGCTTCCGCTTTCTTCAGACGGCGGTCGGTCTCCTTCATCTGTAGGGCGGTCTCCTGCATCCGACGGTCCGTCTCCTTTCCGTGCTCCTTGAGTTCCGCCATCTCGGCCATGAAGGCTCGGTGTTCTTCAAGGAAAGCCTGCCGGAACTCGGCGAAGCTCTCTGGGCCGTTCGCTTCTGTGACGCTGTTGCTCATGCTGGTTCGTTCTCCTCTCTGCGGCTGGGGCCGCTGGAGCGGGAGGCTGCGGGCCAGGGGCGAGAAACCTGGGCTCACCGGCTGGAGGCCGGGGCCGTCGGCAAGGGCGGCGTCAGCGTATCAACGACAAGGCTCGCGCGGCCTGGAGACCCCGATGGTAGTAGCATGGTCCCGGTGCATCGTCGGCCCAGGCAAGGAGGACTTATGAGCTATGGAGCGCGTGTTGCCGGCGTTTTGCTGGTCGGCCTTCTTCTCGCTACGACTGTGTCGGCCCAGGGCTGGGCGGGCCGGGGGCGCATCAGCGGCACGGTCGAGGACTCCGAGGGCAACGCCATCGAAGGTGCGAGCGTCAAACTGACCCTGGACGGCGCCGGTCCGGAGGAGGTCGCGACGAACCGTCGCGGACGTTGGGTACGGGCCGGCCTCAGGAGCGGCGAGTGGATCGTGCTGGTTTCCAAAGCTGGTTTCGTTCCGACGGAGCACGCGGTTTCGCTCAACGAGTACGCCACCGGCGGAGATCGTCCAGTGCTGAAGACGGAGCTGGAGCCGGTCGGCGCGGCGGCGGCCGGGACGGCCGCCCTCACCGACGACGCGTCGGCCCAGGCGGCGCGAGCGCTCCTGGAGCAGGGCAACGGCCTGCTCGCCGTCGAGGACTTCGAGGGGGCGATCGCGGTCTTCAACGAGGCCCTGCCGTCGTTGCCGGACGGGGCGAAGGCCTCGGTTCTGGTGATCATCGCGCAGAGTCATGTGCGCCTGGAGCGTGACGACGAGGCGATCGAGAACCTGGAAAAGGCGCTAGCCCTGGCGCCCGACAACGTGGACGCGCTCCGGCTGATCAGCCGCCGGCTGGCCGCTCTCGGCCGGTCCGAGGAGGCGCAGCAGTATCTGGCGCGGCTGCCGGAGGACCTGCGGGCCGACCCGGAGACTCTCTTGCATGAGGGCGTGGATCTCTACAACCAGAACGACTTCAAAGGTGCGGTCGAGAAGCTGACCGCGGCGATCGAGGGCGAACCCGAGTGGGCCGACGCCTACTACTACCGTGGCCTGGCGAGAATGGCGGCGAGCCAGAACGAGGCTGCCGCGGCGGACTTTCGCAAGCTGCTCGAACTCGCGCCGGACGGCGAAAGAGCCGAGGAGGCAAAGCAGTTCGCGGAGTACCTGGAATCGCTCTGAGACCATTCCGCGCCCTGCTGCTGGCCGCTCTGGTGGCCGCGGCGTGCGAACCGGCTGCCGATGAGAGTTCGCCGGAGGCGGTCCGTGAGACGGTTCCCTGGCCGTCGGCGCCTGCTGCGGGTTTCGCCCGGGACATCGTGCTGATCACGATCGACACCCTGCGGGCGGACGCGACGGGTTTCGGAGGCAACGCGGCCGCGCCGACCCCGTACCTCGACCGGCTGGCGGCGGAAGGCTGGGTGTTCGAGCGCGCCCACGCCCACAACGTGATGACGCTGCCGTCTCACGCGAACCTGCTGACGGGTCAGTTGCCGTACCAGCACGGAGTGCGTGACAACGCCGGGTTCGTCCTGCCGGAGACAGTCCCGACCGCCGCCGAGGCGTTCCTGGACGCCGGTTTCCGCACCGGCGCCGTGGTGGCCGCCTTCCCGCTGGATGCGCGCTACGGACTCGACCGGGGCTTCGAGTTTTACGACGACTCCTACCCGGAGGGCTCGACGGTTGGTTTTGCGGTCGCCGAGCGCGGAGGCGCCGAGGTGGTGGCGGCAGCCTCCGCCTGGTGGCGCCGCCACGAGGGCGAACGGCGCTTCCTGTGGGCTCACTTCTACGAGGCCCACGCGCCGTACGAGCCGCCGGAGCCGTTCGCCTCGCGGTTCCCGGGCGAGCCTTACCTGGGCGAGGTCGCGGCCGCCGACGACCATGTCGGCCGTCTGCTCGCGGAGGTGGCGCCGGCGGGCGCGGGGGGCGGCCTGCTGGTCGTCGTCACGTCCGACCACGGCGAGGCGCTCGGTGAGCACGGCGAGGAGACGCACGGCCTGTTCGCCTACGACGAGACGCTGCAGGTGCCTCTCGTGTTGTGGGCGGAGGAACTGGCGCCGGCGCGGCACGACCACGCCGTGCGCCATGTCGACGTTCTGCCGACGATGCTGGAGGCGGCGGGCGTGGATGCGGAGGCGCTGCCGGAGATGGTGGGGCGCAGCCTGTGGCGCGCGCCGGTGGACGGCCGGTCCACTTACTTCGAGGCGTTGCAGGCGAACCTGCAGCGCGGGTGGGCGCCTCTCCGCGGCGTGATCGCCGAGGCCCCGGAGGCTGCCGGCGAGGGTGACCGCCGGCTCCTGAAGTACGTTTCGCTGCCGGAGGCCGAGCTCTACGACCTGAACGCCGATCCTGACGAGGCGAGGAACCTGCACGGCGCCGAGTCCGACGTCGCGTCGCAACTCGCGGCCCTGCTGCCGGAGGAGTCCGAGTGGCCGCCGGCGGTCGGCGCTGTTAGCGAGGAGGAGCGACGGGCGCTCGAGAGCCTCGGCTACCTCGGTTCGTCCGGCGGCGCGGCCCTTCCCGAGAGCTACGGACCGGAGGACGACCCGAAGCGGCTGGTGGACCTCGACCGGGCGATCCAGGCCTGGTCGGAGGCGTTCCAGGCAGGACGCCATGGGGAGGCGGAGGGCCTGGCCCGCGGGGTGATCGAGCGCCGGCCCGAAATGGGCCTCGGCTACAGGATCCTGGCCCAGGCGCTGCTCGAACAGGGCAAGGTGGAGGAAGCGCTGGGCGTCATGATCGACGCCGAGCGCCGCCGGCTCGCTTCGGCTTCGCTGCACCGGCAACTGGCGCTGACGCTGTCCGAGGTCGGCCGGGCGGCGGACGCGGTCCGGCTGATGGAGCGCTACGCGGATTCCGGCGATCCCGAGGCGCTGAACGTGTTCGGGCTCGTTCTCGCCGAGGCCGGAATGACGGGCCGCGCCCGCGAGATCCTGGAGCGGTCGATCGGGATCGACGAGCGGAATCCGGTGGCGCGGCAGAACCTGGCGTTGGCGGCGCTTCACGCCGGCGACTGGCCGGCTTCCGAGATCGAGGCCCGTGAAGCGTTGGCGCTGAACTCGGAACTGCCGCTCGCCTGGAACTACCTCGGCATGTCCCTGGCCAACCAGGGCCGGGTCGACGAGGCCCTGGAGGCCTGGCAGAGCTCGGTCGAGGTCGGTCCCGGCGACCTGGACGTGCTCTTCAACCTGGCCACGGTAGCGGCCCGTTCCGGCCGGCGGGAGATCGCCCGCCCGGCGCTTGAGAGGTTCATTCGGGAGGCCTCGGCGCCCGGCCTGCGCGAGCGGCGCGCGGCGGACCTCCAGACGGTACGGGCTCTGCTGCGCGGCCTGTAGCCGCGGCACCCTGGCGGCGCCACTGGGTGCGCCGGCGCCCTCGCCGGCATCCGGCGCGAAGCGCCGGGCTCTGGCCTAGCGCGGCGGAGCGCCGCGCTCGCGTGCTTCCCGCTGGTCGCGGTCGTAGAGGGCCTGGTACCTCTCCATCTGCGCCCCGGCCTCTTCGGTTCGTCCGAGCTGTCGCAGGACCTGGGCGAGGCCGTAGACCGCCTCGCTGTGTTCGGGCGCCAGCGCCGTCGCCCGGCGGTAGGCGGCTTCCGCCCGTTGCAGCAGGTCATCGGTTCGGTCGGGCTCCGCTCCGGCGGCGCCTTCCCAGGCCCTGGCGAGCTCAAGGAGCTGCCCGGCATCGGGTTCCGCCAGCGACACGGAACGCTCGAGCGACTCCGCGGCCCCCAGGTACTCGCCGCGCCAGAGCAGGATGCCGCCGAGCAGACGGTGGGGCGCGGGATCGGCCGGCCGTGCCGCCGCGGCCTCCCGGGCATGGAGCAGAGCTTCCTCGGGGCGGTTGTTCTCCCACAGCGCGGACGCCAGGGCGATCCGGGTTCCTGCGTTGGTCGGATCGAGTTCGACGGAGCGACGGAGGGGCTCTTCGGCGGCGTGGAAGCTCCGCTCGAGGAGAAGCGCGGCGCCAAGGCGTGCCCAGGCGCCCGGGTCCTCCGGATCGACTTCGACCGCACTGCGGAGGCGCTCGATCTCGGACCCGCCGTCGCTTCCGGTTGGGGGAGGTTCGGCCTGCAACTGGTCGAGATGCCGCTGGGCCAGCGGATCGTCGGGGCGGAGTTCGAGAACCGTTCGAAGGTGGCGGGCCGCTTCGTCGTTGCGCCCCTGGCTCATCAACAGGACGGCGAAGTCGGAGAGCGCGGCAATGTGCTGCGGGGAGACGGTGAGCGCCTGCCTGAACATCTCCTCGGCCCCGCCCGGTTCCTGCATCGCCATCAGGACGGCGCCGCGTTGGTAGAGCCCGTCCGCGTTCGCGGGGGCCATGTCGAGCGCCCGTTCCACGGCCGCCAGCGCTTCCTCGCGGCGGCCGGCGTGCAGAAGCACGGAGGAGGCGGCGATCCCGGGTCTCGAATCGTCCGGCGCCAGCCGGCCCTCCCGGGCGAGGGCCTCCAGGGCCCCGTCCGCGTCGCCGCCGCCGGATCGTTGAAGCGCCAGCCGGACGGCGTGGCCGGTGGGGTCGTCGAGGCTTCCCTGCTGGACATCGGACCGATCCGCTGCGGCCGTGAGATCCCGGAATCGCTGCACGGCCTCCTCGGCCTCGTCACGCTGGCCGAGAGCGGAGAGCACCTGTCTGAGAGTCCGGAAGGTCTCCGGCAGGTTCGGGTCGAGATCCGCCGCGAGACGCAGGAAGGGCAAGGCGCGTTCCGTCTCGCCGGCAGCGTGAAGGAAGCGCCCGTAGTCGTACGTCAGCTCCCTCGCGAGGTCGGTTGAAGCGCCAGCGGGCGGTGTGGCAGTCGCCAGCGGTTCGACGAAAGCCGCCAGGGCGGCGATCGCCTCTTCGGTTCGGCCCGCCTGGTAGTAGGCGCGGGCGAGGCGGCCGACAAGCTCCGGGTCCTCGGGCGACAGGCGCTCGAGTTGCTGGATCGCTCCGTCCGCTTCACCGACCAGGAGATAGGCAGTGGCCAGGGCGCTGCGAATGCCTCGCTCCAGGTGCGCCGGAGGTGCCGCGGCCAGTGGCTGAAGTTCGGCCAGCGCGCCCCAGGGATTGTCGCGCAGAAGGAGGACCCGGCCGCGGAGAAGTTGGACCTGCTGGTCCTCCGGATCCAGGTTCTCGATCAACGTCTCGGCGTCGCTCGGCCGCCCGAGTGCGACCGCACCCCAGGCGGCCGCCATTCGGGCCTCCAGGTCATCGGGGTTCGCGTTGCTCCATGGCCGAAGGTACGGGTAGGCGTCGGCCGCGCGGCCCAGGCGTCCGATCATCATGCCCAGGGCCCGCAGCGCCGGCGACAGCGGCTCGACCTCGATCGATCGCTGGTAGTAGGACGCGGCGTCCTGGAGGCGCCCCAGCGCTTCCGCCGCGCGGCCGGCGTTGAACAGGGCCGCGGGATCGGGCGGGTCGCGGTCGGCGAGGGGCGTCAGGACGGCGAGCGCCCGTTCCGCGTTCCCCGTCTCGAGAAGAAGCGCTCCGAGTGCGGCGAAGGCGATCCCGGGTGCGCCGGGCTGCTCGACCAGTTCGTCGAGGGCGGCGATCGCGCCCGCGGTGTCTCCCTGCTCGACGAGCGCCATTGCTTCGCCCAGAGCGGGCGGCACCTCCTGTGCCGACGCCGCGCCCGCGGCGATCAAGGCGGGCAGGACGAGCGCGACGAGTCGTTTGCCTGAAACCCTCATCGTTGGGGATGCTAGCCCCAAAAGGTCAGCGAACGACGCGGATCCTGGCGTCGGACGGCAGGCCGGCCAGTCGCAGGGTCGCGGCGCCGGGCCAGAGAACGTCGAGACTCACGGCCGCGCCGGCCTCTTCCGGCGCCGCGGCGCCCTCGCCGAACGGTACGCCGAAGGACTGGGTCAGGGAGTTCCGCGACAGGTACGAGGAACCGGCCCGGACCTCCCGGCGCTGCGCTCCCGTCTCCATGCCCAGCTCCAGCACGGCGCCGATTCCGCGCCGGTTCGCGCTCTCGCGGTCGAACAGATCGACGCGGAGACTGCCGCCCAGGCGGTCGCTCTCGTTGGCGTAGACCTCCGCGGCTCCGTTGCAGTTCGCGATGGCGAGGTCCAGGTCGCCGTCCAGGTCCAGGTCGGCGGTCGCCAGGCCCCGGCTGACGCCCGCGGCGGAGAGGCCGGCGCCGAGCGCCGGCTGGAAGCGGCCGCCGAGGTTCTCGAGGATCTGGTTGGGCTGCGCGTACGTCTCGCGGGGACCTTGCGCATGTTCGGAGATGTCGTGCAGGACGTGGCCGTTGGCGATTGCCAGGTCCAGGTCGCCGTCCAGGTCGAAGTCGGCGAGGTCGACGCCGAAGCCGACGTACGGTTGCGAAGGTTCGGCAATCCCGGTAGCGAAGCGCCGGTCGAGAAAGACGCCGTCGCCTCGGTTCGAGTAGAGGGCGTTCGTTTCGCGGTCGAGGTGGGTCACGACGAGGTCGTCGAAGCCGTTCGCGTCGATGTCGCCAACGGCGATGCCCATGCCGGCCTCGGGCTGGCCGCGGTGGGAGAGGGCGGTGCCGGCGAGCAGCGCGTCGTCGACGAAGCGAAGAGCGCCGTTCGCGGTCCGGTTCAGGAAGTGCAGGTTGGCGTCCATGTCGTTGGCGACGTAGACGTCCGGCCGGCGGTCGCCGTCGAGATCGGTGATGACGACGCCCAGGCCGGCGCCGCGCGCGCCCTCGATCCCGCTGGCGGCCGTCGCGTTGGTGAATGTCGCGTCCCCCTGCTCGGCGAACTCGTTGCGGTAGAGGCGGTCCTGAAGGTCCTCGTAGACGTCCGGATGGCAGTAGCTCCGGCGGCCAGCCTCCTCCACGCCGCAGACCTTGTTGTTGTCGTAGTCGAAGTCGACGTAGTTCGTCACGTAGAGGTCCAGGTCGCCGTCGAGGTCGACATCGCCGAAAGCGGCGGAGGCGCTCCAGGACGGGTCGGTGGCGCCGCCATCGTCGGGCGCCGGGCTGAAGCTGCCGTCGCCGTCGTTGAGCCACAGACGGTTCGGCCCGAAGGCGGTCAGGTAGAGATCGGGATCTCCGTCGCCGTCGACGTCTCCGGCGATGGCCCCCATGCCGTAGCTGTCGAGTCGCAGCCCGGAGGCCTCGGTGACGTCCGTGAACCCGCCGCCGTCGTTGCGCAGCAGGGTCGTCGTGCCCGGTTCGCCGCCGTAGGGGGCGGGTTGGCCGCTGTCGACGAACAGGAGGTCGTCGTCCCCGTCGCCGTCGTAGTCGAAGGCGACGACACCGCCGCCCAGGGTTTCGATCATGAAGAAGTCGCCGCCGGCGCCGTTGCGGTGGCGGAAGTGGACACCCCAGGCGTCGGCCGCGTCGACGAAACGGATTCCGCCGCCTGCCGCCGGCTGCTGGGCGGGAGCCGCGAGCGCCGCCGCCAGAACGATCAGGGCTGGAACCACGGCTCGCGGACCGGCTCGCCGGCCAGGTAGGACTCGAGACGCCGCCGTTGGCCGTCGGTGGGCACTCCGCCCTGACGCTCGACTTCGGCGATGAGCTGGCTCTGGAGCGCCGCGGCGCGGTCGAACTCGCCGACTTCGGCCAGGGCCATGGCGACCGTTTCCGCGTGCTCCATGGTCGGCCGGTCGCTCATCAGGCGTTGCGCGATGGCGAGCGCCTCGCGACCGTTTCGGACCTGAGCATCCGGGCTGGCGGCGAGGAGGCGAGCCAGCAGGGTGTCGAGGTGCTCGGCGGCTGCCGCCGCGGCGTCGCCGGAGCTGGCGACCGCACGCCGCGCGCTCGCCAGCGCTCCCCGCGCCGCCGCGTAGCGGCGGGCGAGGATGAGGGCCATCGCGCGGTCCCGATGCCACGCGGAGTTGGACGGGTCCTGAACGAGCGCCCGGGCGAAGTGGCCCGCCGCTTCCGCGAAGCGCTCCTGCTGTCCGAGCAGGCGGCCCAGCAGGACGTGAGCTTCGGCGAAGTCCGGGTCCAGTTCCAGGGCTGCGCGCAGGTGCGACTCGACTTCCGCGTCGTCGTCGCCGGCAGGACGTTCTGCGATCGTTTCCGCGGCCTGCGCTTCGAGTAGCGCCGCCAGACGGTAGTGGGCCTCGGACCGCTCCCGGGGAGCCCCCGGTGCGGCCTCCAGGACCCGGTTCAGAGCTTTCCTGGCCGCTTCCGTGTTGCCTTCGGCCTGCCGGGCCGCGCCGAGGGCGAGCTGGGCCGCCGGCAGGGCGGCGTCGACCGCCAGGACGGCGGTGAGAACCTCGACCGCTTCGTCCGTCCTGCCGAGACGGGCCAGCGCGTCGCCCCATCGCGTGCTGGCGTCCAGGTCGTCCGGGTCGATCTCCGTTGCCCGCCGGAAATGGCGTTCAGCCTCCTCCATGTCATTCCGTTCGGCCAGCATCAGCGCCAGGTTGAAGCGGGGTTCCCGGTACTCGGGGTCGAGGGCGATCGCCTCCCGCAGGCGTTCCTCGGCGGCCGGCTTGTCTCCGAGGTCGATGAGAGCCATGGCGACGTTGAAGAGGGTCTCGGGATCGTCCGGCAAGGCGCGGAGCGCCGCTTCAAACGCCGCGAGGGCGAGCGCCGGCTGACCGGTGCGCATCGCCTCGGCGCCGCGCGCGAAGATGGCCCTGCGGCTCACATTGAGCGCCTGCATCGCCGAGTAGAGCGGATCGGCGTAGCTGATCGGGATTTGCCTGTTCCGTGCCAGGTGATCCGCCGCCTCTTCCCGGCGTCCGAGACGCCTCAGGGCGAGCCCGATCCGGTGGTGGATGGCGGAGCCCTCGGGCTGACCGTCGAGCGCCTTCGTGAAGTGCTCGATCGCTCGCTCGAAGCTGCCGGCGTCCAACTCCACACGACCGAGACCGGCAAGGGCCGCCGAGTTGTCGGGGTCGAGTTCGAGGATGCGGCGACATTCCACCGCTGCCTCCTCAAAGCGGCCAAGGTCCAGCAGCGCGTAGGCGCGCCGCGTCCTTGTGGCGAGATCGTCGGGCGCGAGTCCGAGAACGCGGTCGAGCGCCGCGACGGTGGCTTCGTCGTCACCGTCGTAGGTGTTGGCGATAGCGCGGTAGTAGGGCCACCGGGCATCGGTCGGGTCGAGCGCTTCGGCGTTGCTCAGCGCGGTTCGCGCGATCCGCCAGAAGTCGTAGACGAGGTAGAGCCGGCCCATGTGCCCGAAGGCAGCCGCGAGCTGAAGGCGATCCGTTCCCGGCGCCTCGAGCAGACGGTCGAGCGCATCGCGGGCGGCTCGCAGTTGTTCCTGGACGGGCTGCTCGTAGTCGTCGGTACGCGGCCGGTCGAGCGGCTGGAGCTGTGGCTGGGCGTTGCCCGCTCCAGGTGCGAGCACGAGGGCGGCGGCAAGGGCAGCGGCGACGACCCCCGTTGCGGTGGGCTTGTCGCGCCTCGGGCGGCGGGTCGCCGTCGCCGGCGTCACGGCGGCGCGTCCGTCGTCGCTGCCGAGCCTTCGCCGCGTACGAGCGTGACGTAGCTGCCGGCGTTCGCGATCCGGAAGGTCTCGGTGGCGCCGTCGGGCCAGCGTGCGATCAGTGCCGGCGGGTTGCCGGTCGGGGCGGCGACGATCACCCGCGGATCGTTGGCCGAGGCGTAGGAACCGTCCGTGTGAAACCGGCGCCAGGTCCGGGCCGCGCCTGCGTCCAGGACGCCCAGCCAGGCGCCCAGGGCGCGGCGGCCGAGCGCCGCCTCTCCGGCAGGCGGCAGTCGGAGTTCGACGCCCACCCAGGCGCGGGCGTCCGGCTCACCCTCGTTGATCAGCAGGCGAACCGGTCCGCCGTTGTTGACGACCACCAGGTCCGGGTCGCCGTCGTTGTCCAGGTCGCCCCGGGCGACGCCGCGGCCGACCTCGGACACGGCCGGTCGCTCGAAGCCCGGGACTTCTTCGAAGCGGCCGTTCCCGAGGCCGCGAAAGAGCTGGTTGGGCTGCTTCAGAGGGTGAGGATCACCGGCCCGGAGTTGCTCCTCGATCCGCTTGACGGCGCCGTTGGCCACGTAGATGTCGAGTTCACCGTCGAGGTCGTAGTCCAGGGCGGCGGCGCCGAAGCCGGTGTAGACGAAGCTCGGCTGGCCGAGGCCGCTGCGGCGGGTGCGATCGTCCCAGAGTCCGTCTCCTTCGTTGAGGTAGAGCGTGTTCGTCTGGTGCTGGAGGTGGGTCATGAAGAGGTCCACGAGACCGTCGCCGTTGAAGTCCTCCGCGAGCACCCCCATGCTCGCCTCGGGCTGTCCTTCGGCGTCGACGGCCGCGCCGGCCAGGACCGCGTCGTCCAGGAGGGACGCGCCGCCCTCGTTCAGCAGCAGGGCGTTCCGGCTCTGGTCGTTGGCGACGTAGATGTCCGTCGTGCCGTCGCCGTCCAGGTCGGTCGCCACCGTGCCGAGGGTCGGGCGCTTGAGGTCGCCGATCCCCAGGCGAAATGTCCAGTCTTCGAAGATGCCGCCGCCCCGGTTTCGCAGGACCCGGTTCGCTTCGTCGCGATACGCCTTCGGGCCGCAGTAGTCGCGAAGCCCCTGTGGCGAACTGCAGGTCTTGTGGATGGCGACCCGGAACTCGACGTAGTTGCCCACGAACAGGTCAAGCAGTCCGTCGGCGTCGAGATCGAAGAAGCTGGCCGCGGCGCTCCAGCGGGGGTCCGCGGTGTTGCTGCCAGCGGTGATGTTCGTGAAGCGGATCGAGCCGGGCTCGGAGTCGTTGCGCCAGAGTTCGTTGGGTCCGAGGTTCAGGATGTAGAGGTCCGGGTCGCCGTCGTTGTCGATGTCGCCGACGGTGACGCCCATCCCGTAGCCGCGGGCGTCGAGGCCGCTCTCTTCCGTGATGTCCGTGAAGCGGAGTTCGCCGGTGTCCAGGTCGTTGCGGTACAGGCGGTCGCCGGCTGCGGCCGAGTCGCCGGCCGGCGCGAGCCGGTGACCCTGGCCCAGGTAGAGGTCCAGATCCCCGTCGCCGTCCGCGTCGAACAACGCCGCGCCGCCGCCCATGTTCTCGGCGAAGTAGAGCTCGCCGGTCATGCCGTTGTCGTGGACGAAGTCCACGCCGAGTTCGGCTGCCCGATCGACGAAGAGGGGCACTTCCTCCTCGGCAGCGACCGACGCCGCGATTGCGGCGGTTGCCAGGGTGAGCGTGAGCGCCGGGGCTGGGGCGTTCCGGAACACCGGCACCTGTCAGACCAACGCCACCGGCGCGGCCGTCCGCGGCGCCCCGGCGCGGGCTGTTCGTCCGTAGCCCAGGTTGTCGAGCACGTCCTCGGTCGTGTGCCCGGGCACGACGTCGCACACGAAGCCGCCGTCCTCGCCGTCGTCGATCAGGAGTTCGGTCGCCTCGGGCAGGACGCAGTGCTTGCTGCCGCGCACGCCGCCGAGCATCTCCTGGTAGGCGCCGACGGAAAAGAAGCCCACGTGCAGCGGCGTCTTGTCGAGTTCAGCCGCAGCAACCTGCGGGAGGAAGAGCGGCACGGCGCTGCCGCGGGGAGGGTAGACGTCGTCCCGGTCACAGGTGATGCCGCCGAGGCGGACGCGCCGGAAGGGACGGTCGACGTGGTTGAGCGGCAGGCAAATGAAGTGCTCGCCCAGGGCCCAGGTGTCCGGGAAAGACGTCATGATGGAGCCGTCGACGAGGTACCAGGGAGGGCCGGCCTCGTTCGCCTTGACCGCGATGACCCGGAACAGGTGCGCCGCGTGCTCGGACACCGTGTAGCGCCCGAACTCGCCGATCAGCGCCGGTGGTCTCGTGCCGCGGCGGGCGCAGACCGCGAGCGTCTTCTCCAGCAGGAGGCGCGCGAAGCGGTCGTAGTCGAACCCGTCGTCCAGGGTGGTTCGGCCCGGCACGCCGCCGCCGAAGTCGAAGAAACGAAGGTGCGGGTGGTCGTCTGCGAGGCGAGCGAAGAGGTCCAGGGCTGGCTCGAGGGCCTCGACGAACTGCTCCTCGCTGTCGCGCGGGGCGCCGAACATCGCGTGCAGGAGGACGAAGCGCCCGTCCGGTGTCCGGTCGATCTCGAGGGCCAGTCGCTCCAACTCGCCGGCATCCACGCCGAAGCGCGAATCCCGATCGGCGCCGGCGTCGCGCTGCGTTCGCTTCAGCCGGATGCCGAAGTCGAAGTCCACGCCACGGCCGGCGAGGAAGCCGAGTTCGGCGGAGTCCTCGAGAATCGGAATCAGGCGGCGGTGTTCGCGGCGGAGCGCCAGCAGGTTCCGTGCGTAGGCGCTGCCCGGTCCCTTGAAACCGTTGGCGAGCACCATCCGATCTTCCGGCAGCAGGCCGGCCCGGATCATGCGGCGTGCGATCTCCACGTCGACGTCGGACGACATCTCGTGGTGGGCGCCGCCAGTCAGGGTCGAGCGGACGATCTCCTCCGCCGTGTTCGCCTTCGAGGCAAAGGCAAAGTGGAACGGAGCCGGGTAGCCGAGCTCCTCGATCGCGTGGCGAAAGCAACGGCCCATCGCCGCCACCTGGGCGCGGATGTTCGGCAGGAAGGCGATCTCGAGAGGGCTGGGCATGGCGTCGTCGGGCAGACCGGCGGCGGGAGATCGAGCGCCCTCGAAGAGCGCGGCGAGATCGAGGCCGTGTGCCTGCAGTCTGCCTCCGCTCGCCTCGAGAAAGGCGTTGAACCGGTAGCCCTCGGGTACCGGCGCCGGGGACTGCCAACCGATCCTGCAGGCGACGGAAGGCGGCGCGTGAGTAGAGTCCATGGCGTCCCCTGGGACCATTCTAGCCGTCGGTGAACCGTATCCTTGACGTATGGCGGAGGCGCTCAGACAGCGGGCCGCGGAGATCTTCCTGGAGGGCGTCGCGGCGGCCGATCCGGCGGCGTCGACCGCTTCGGCGGTTCGCGGACTCGACCTGCGAGCCAAAGCGGGTGGCCGCGTCGCGGTGCTGGCGGTTGGGAAGGCGGCCTTCGGGATGAGCCGAGCCGCGATCGAGGTGCTTGGCGACAACGTACGGTCTGCCGACGTCTTGGTCGTTACTCACGACGAGGCGAAGCGCCTGGGCCACTTCGATGCTCTGCGATCTGGACACCCGCTGCCGGACGAACGCGGTCAGGCCGCGGCGAGAGAGGTTGAACGGCGCGCCGCGGAGCTCGATGCAGGCGACGTTGCCCTGGTCCTGATCTCGGGCGGCGCCTCCGCACTCCTGCCGGCGCCGGCGCCCGGTGCTCTCCTGGAAGACAAGCTTGAGGCGACCCGCCAGTTGCTCCGTAGCGGCGCCACGATCCATGAGCTGAACGCGGTGCGCAAGCACCTGTCGACGACCAAGGGAGGTGGGTTGCTGCGCCAGTTGCGCCCGGCGCGGGTTGTAACGCTGGCTTTGTCCGACGTGATCGACGACGATCCCTCCGTGATCGGCAGCGGTCCGACGGCGCCCGATCCGTCGACGTTCGAAGATGCCCTCGCCGTGCTGGTACGTCGTGGAGTAGCCGAAACGTGCCCGACGCCAGTACGCGAGCGGCTTGCGGCGGGCGCTCGCGCCGAACTGGAAGAGACGCCGAAGCCGGGCGATCCCGTCTTCGACGGGACGACCTACCGCATTGTCGGCGGCAACCGGACCAGCGTCCGGGCGATGGGCGCGGTCTGCGGCGCCGAAGTCGATCCTGAACCACTTGAAGGCGAGGCGCGCGAAGCCGGCGCCGTGCTGGCAAGGCGCTTCGCTTCGGCGGCGCCGCCAGCGTACGTTGCCGGAGGCGAAACCACGGTCACGGTGCGCGGCGCCGGCAAGGGCGGCCGCAGCCAGGAGCTGGCCCTCGCCTTTGCACTGGAAGCGGCGAAGGGCCCGCTTGCGGACCGCTCCGACTGGGTCTTCCTCGCCGCCGGCACGGATGGCCGCGACGGCCCCACGGACGCCGCCGGCGGCATCGTCGACGCGGCGACGGTCACACGCATCCGGACGGCCGGCGTCGACCCGGTTGCTGCGATGGAGGAGAACGACTCCTACGGCGCCCTCGACGCGGCCGGCGCGTTGCTTCGAACCGGCGCGACGGGCACGAATGTTGCAGATGTCGTCGTGTTCCTGTCGAAGACATAGGGTGCGCGGGGCCGAAGGTACGGAATTCTCGGGCGACGCTCGCCCGTGGGAGGATTTGGTAGTGAAGAGGAAGAGCATGGGGACTCGAGTTGGTGCGGGGTTTGCGAGCCTTGGGCTGGCGCTGCTGGTCGCGGCGCCCGTGGGCGGCATCATCTACGTAGACCCGGGCGACGCGGTGATGGTGGACCGGACGTCGATCATCGTCTTCGGCGAGATGCGGTCCGTCATGGCGGCTCCCGGAGCGCGGCACCCGTCCACCGACGCAGTCTTCGAGGTTGCACAGGTGCTGAAGGGACGGGTCCCGGGTGGCACGATCCTGGTTCGGCAATTCGGTGGAGTGAGCGAGGACGGCGTGTACTCGGGCATCCACGGACTGCCGATGATGGCGCCGGGCGACCGGATGCTGCTCTTTCTCGAGGAGATTCCGGATGCGCGGGACGCACTCGCGTACCGCACGGTCGAGTTGTCGCTGGGCATGTTCTTCGAAGTGCCGTCGGCCGCGGGCAGCCTGCTTGTGCGTGAGGCCGCCTTTCATGAGGAGGTGCCTGCTTCAGCGAACGGGACAGAGTCCGAGTCGCTGAGCCAGCGGCCCCGAACAAGCGGGACCTTTCGCCGCTGGATCAGCGACCGCGCGCGTGGCGTGGAGCGGAAGGCGGATTACTTCGCAGCCGCACCGGCCGACGGGCCGGTCTCGGTGGTTTCGCCCTACCGGTTGCTCGTCTCATCTTCCAGTTGCCAGGCGCCGAATCTCCCCATCCGATGGCGGCAGTTCGACCGGGGACGCAGCGTCGGGTTCACGATCCAGGCCGACGGACAGCCCGGCATCCCGGGTGGTGGAATCGCCGAGGTAGCGCGCGCGATGCGGGCCTGGAACGAAGATCCCGAGAGCACCATTCAACTGGTGAATCTGGGCACCACCAACAAGAAGGCCGAGGTCGCCCAACGGGACGGGGTCAACTCGATTCTCTTCGAGGATCCGCATGATGTGCTTCCGGGCTACTTCCAGGCCAGTACCGGAGGCGTTCTGGCCGTCGCTTTGACCCGATTTCGCTGTGCCGAGGAGAACCGCCACAGGATTCCGGGCAACCAGGCGCACGACGCCCTTCCGATCCTGGAGGCGGACATCCTGACCCAGGATGGCTACGGCCGGAGTTGGGCGGCGCTGAGCCTCAATGCCAGCAAGGTGCACGAGCACGTCATGGCGCACGAGTTGGGCCACACACTGGGTCTTGCCCATTCCTGCGCCCAGGGATTCAGCGACACGTGCAGCGCGCTGACCGGCGACTCCCTGATGAAGGCGACCGCCAGGGGCAGGCACATCTACAGGGGCGGTCTGCCGAACGCCGACGATCTGGCCGCGGTCCGGTTTCTCTATCCGGCGCACAGCGGTCCCGCCAGCCCTTCCGATCTGTCCGCGAAGGCGATCGACCAGCACAGCCTGGAACTCGCGTGGCAGGACCACTCGAACGACGAGACGGCGTTCGACATCTTCGAGCGATCGATCAACGAGACGGCGTTCACGCTGATCGCCAGTGCCGGCAGCGACACGACATCGTTTGTCGTCGAAGGACTTCCTCCCGCGACCTACCGCGCCTATCGAGTGGCAGCGCGCAACGCCGGAGGACGTTCTTCCTCCACCAGCGAGGCGAGCGCGGTCACGCTCGGCGAGGCCGGGCCGTGTGTGGGGAATGGGCAGACTCTCTGCCTGAACGAGGGCCGCTTCGAGGTGACCGCGGAGTGGGCCACCGCGGACGGCGCCACGGGGGTTGGCGGCTCGACGCCTCTGACCGAGGACACGGGCGCCTTCTGGTTCTTCGATCCGTCCAACGTCGAGATGGTCGTCAAGCTCCTCGACGGCTGCGGTCTGAACCAGCATTTCTGGGTCTTCGCCGGCGGCCTGACCGACACGGAGGTCCGATTGACTGTGGTCGATACGGAGACCGGCATCGCGGGGACCTGGTTCAACCCCGAGGGGACGCTCCTGTCGCCCGTACAGGACAACGAAGCGTTCGAGACGTGCGAGTCCGATGAGACCGTGGCGACGGTTGGCGCGGCGACGGCGAGGGCTTCGCGTCGCCTCGCGCGGCGATTCGACCCCGACCGCGAGGTTCAACTGGCCCGGGAGCGGTTCCGGGCCAGCAGTGCTGAACTACCCCAGTCCGCTCCGGGCGAGTGCAAGGCCGACGACCGGACCCTGTGCCTCGAGAAAGGCCGCTTTCGCGTGCGTCTGGATTGGGAGACGGAGGACGAGGAGACCGGCGCCGGCACTGGCCTGCCGCTCAGCGGCGATACCGGGCTGTTCTGGTTCTTCGAGCCCGACAACATCGAGATCGTCATCAAGGTGCTCGACGGCTGTGCCGTGAACGGCCACCGCTGGGTCTTCGCCGGGGGACTTACCGACGTGGCGGTCGAGATGAGCGTCGTCGACGTCCAGACGGGGGCCACGCGGAACTACGTCAACCGCCTGGGAAGGCCGTTCCGTCCCGTCAAGGACACGGAGTTCTTCTCATGTTCCGCGACGGACGATCACGCAGACACGCGTGTCGGGGCGACGGACGTCCCCCTCGAACGCTCGCGGGCAGGCCACCTGGGCACAGGTGACAGCGATTTCTTTGTCTTCCGAGTGCCGCGCTCGGGCCGGGTGCAGCTCCGCACGACGGGCTCGACCGACACCGAGGGCGCGTTGATGAACGCCGCCGGGACCGTTCTGGCCAGCGACTCGGATTCCGGCGCCGAGAACAACTTCCGCATCGCCGAACGGGTGGGGCCGGGAACCTACTACGTCCGCGTCACGGGCAAGAACGGTGAAGCGACCGGCGCGTATGAGTTGCACACGGGGTTCTCGGCGACGACCGTCATCTCCAAGCGGGACCGCGACGCTCTGATCGCGCTCTACCGGGCAACCGACGGCCCGAACTGGACCAACCAGGAGAACTGGCTCAGCAACCGTCCGCCGGACGAGTGGTACGGCGTGACCACCAACTCGGCCGGGCGCGTAACCTGGCTCGAGCTGAGCGCCAACGGCCTGAAGGGCAGCTTGCCGGCGGCGATCGGCGATCTGGACCGACTCCTGGTCCTGTTCCTCGACGGGAACGAGTTGACCGGACCGATTCCGCCCGAGATGGGCAAACTTCGCGACCTCCTGTTCCTGGTCCTGTCGTCGAACGAGTTGAGCGGTGAGATTCCGTCCGAGCTGGCGAATCTCCGTGACCTGAGCTTTCTCTATCTGCACTTCAACCAACTGACCGGCGAGATTCCCCCGGCCCTGGGGCGTCTGTCCGACCTTGTCTTCCTGCGGCTGGACTACAACGAGTTGACCGGTGGGCTTCCCGCCTCGTTCCGCAACCTGAACGGGCTCGCCTTCCTGGGGGTGCGGGACAATCAGTTGACCGGTTCGATTCCCGCGTGGCTGGGAGAATTGACGGGACTGAGTTGGCTTTGGCTCGGCGAAAACGGGTTCTCGGGCGGCATACCGGCGGCCCTGGGGAACCTGACTGACCTGGTGTCATTGCGTCTCTGGTCGAACGACCTGACCGGTCCGGTGCCGCCGGAGATCGGTCGCCTCACGGCGTTGGAGGAGCTGTACATCCACGACACGGATCTCTCGGACGCCCTGCCTGACGAGCTTCTCGACATCGGCGGGCTCGAGTTCTTCTGGTTCCACTTCAGCGACTTGTGCGCTCCGGCAACCGCCGAGTTCGATGAGTGGCTCGAGGCAATCGAGGACTGGCGGGGCGACCGCTGCAACTAGCGCCGCCGCAGGACTGGGTGCGCGGGTCTTCTGACCCGCTGCCGCCGAAGGCGTGGTGACCGCGGGTCTTCTGACCCGCGGAAGAGTGACGCCGCGAAGCGGCGACCAATCTGCGGCGCTAGCTCGAGGACCGGTTCCCGACCTGGAACGCGTCCAGGCACGGGTAGCGGGCGCGATCGCCGAGCTGTTCCTCGATACGCAGCAACCGGTTGTACTTCGCCACGCGGTCGCTGCGGGCGGGGGCGCCGGTCTTGATCTGACCGGTGTTCCAGGCGACGGCGAGGTCGGCGATCGTTGTGTCCTCCGTCTCGCCGGAGCGGTGGCTCATCACGACGCCCCAGCCGGCGGCGCGGCTGCGTTCGACCGCGGCCGCGCTCTCGCTGAGTGAGCCGATCTGGTTCACCTTGCACAGCAGGGCGTTGCAGGCGCCCGCTTCGATCGCCCGGTCGATCCGGTCGATGTTCGTGACGAGGAGATCATCGCCGACGATCTGGACCGTGCGCCCCAGTCGCTCGGAGAGCTCGCGCCAGCCTGCCCAGTCGTCTTCGGCGAGTCCGTCCTCGATGCTGATGATCGGGTACTTGCGGCACCAGTCGGCCCAGAGGTCGACCAGCTCGCCGCTCTCCACTTCGCGGCCCTCGATCGGCAGGCTGTAGCGGCCCGTCGCTTCGTCGTATAGCTCGCTCGTCGCCGGGTCGAGAGCGATCCGGAGGTCCTCGCCGGGTCGCCGGCCGGCGGCCTCGATCGCTTCCAGGATGACCTCCACGGCCCGTTCGTTGCCGCCGAGCGCGGGTGCGAAGCCGCCCTCGTCGCCCACCGCGACGGAGAAGCCGCGATCGTGGAGGATCGAGCGCAGCCGGTGGTAGATCTCGACGCCCCAGCGCAGGCCCTCGGCGAAGGAGGCGGCGCCGGTCGGCATGACCATGAACTCCTGAAAGTCGGTCGAACCAGCGGCGTGCTGGCCGCCGTTCAGGATGTTCAGCATCGGCACCGGCAGGGTACGGGCGCCGTCGCCGCCGAGCGAGGCGTAGAGCGGCAGACCGCGCGCGGCGGCCGTGGCGTGCGCGGCGGCCAGACTGACCCCGAGCACCGCGTTGGCGCCCAGGCGGCCCTTGTTCGCCGTGCCGTCCAGTTCGAGCAGGACGCGGTCGAGTTCGCCCTGCTCGGCGGCGTCGAGGCCGCGGACGGCGTCGGCGATTTCGCCGTTCACGTGCCGGACCGCGGCCGTCGTTCCCTTGCCGCCGTAGCGTCCGGCGTCGGCGTCGCGCAGCTCGACCGCCTCGTGACGCCCGGTGCTCGCGCCGCTGGGGACGATCGCGCGGCCGCGAACGCCGCCTTCGAGCGCCACTTCGACTTCGACGGTCGGGTTGCCGCGGCTGTCGAGTACCTCGCGGCCGACGACGGAGGAGATGATGGTGGAGTTCGTCGTCACGGGTGCGGGCGGAGCCTACGACACCACGACGTACCGCGTCGACGCCGCAGTAAGATGCGCCGGTCCAACCTGAGGGGATTGCGAATGTCGAGTCTCGATCCGCGGATCGTCCAAGGTTTCTGCGTCCTTCTGGTCGCTGTCGGTGTCGGCGCTCCAGCCGCGGCGCAGTACGGTGCGGAAGGCGGGGAGTGGCGGCACTTCGGCGGCGACAGCGGCTCCACCCGGTACTCGCCGCTCGACCAGATCGACCGGGGCAACTTCTCGCAGCTGGAGGTCGCCTGGCGCTGGGAGTCGGCCGATGTTCTGCTGAAGGACCTGACCGACAAGACGCCCGGGTCGTACCGGAGCATGCCGCTGATGATCGACGGCGTCGTCTACATCGCGACCAACCTGGGCCAGGTCGCTGCGCTCGATCCGGCGACCGGCGAGGAGCTCTGGCGGCACGACCCGAGGGACTGGGAGATCGAACAGCGAGGTTCGCTGGTCCAGATCCGCGGCATCGAGTTCTGGAGCGACGGCGAGGCGGAGCGCGTCCTGATCGCCACCCGCGGCGGGCGCCTGGTGTCGATCGACACGACGACCGGCAAGCCGGATCCGGAGTTCGGCGAGGAAGGCGTCGTCGACCTGATGCAGGGTCTCCTGCCGGGGCGGGCGAACCGGAACATGAACTGGACGGCGCCGGTGACCGTCGTGGCCGACACGATCGTGATCGGCGGCACGGTCTTCGACTTCCCGCACCGCAACAACAACCCGCCCGGGGACGTGCGCGGTTTCGACATCCGCACCGGCAAGCTGAAGTGGACGTTCCACGCCGTGCCGCGGGAGGGTGAGCCCTACCTCGAGACCTGGGAGAACGAGTCCTGGCGGAAGATGGGGAACACGAACGTCTGGTCGATGATGAGCGCCGACCAGGAGCTCGGCTACGTCTACCTGCCGTTCGGCACGCCGACGAACGACTACTACGGCGGCGACCGCCACGGCGACAACGTCTACGCCGAGTCGATCGTCTGTCTCGACGCCCGCACGGGCGAGGTCGTCTGGCACTTCCAGACGATCCATCACGGCGTCTGGGACTACGACCTGGCCTCGGCCCCGAACCTGATCGACATTGTGGTCGACGGCAGGGAGATCAAGGCCGTGGCGGTCGTCTCGAAGGTCGCGATGACCTACGTGTTCGACCGGGCCACCGGAGAGCCCGTCTGGCCGATCGTCGAGGCGCCGGTGGACTACCACTCCCGGATTCCGGGCGAGAAGCTGTCCCGCACTCAGCCGTTCACGACCCGGCCGCCGCCGTTCGAGACCCTCGGCATCGACTACGACGACCTGATCGACTTCACGCCGGAGCTTCGGGCCGAGGCGCTCGAGGTGATTCGGGACTACGTGATCGGTCCGGTCTTCACGCCGCCGATCGTCCACGGCGAGGACGGCAAGCGCGCCTACCTCCAGAACCCCGGTCCGGGCGGCGGCGCGAACTGGACCGGGGCTTCCTTCGATCCGGAGACGAAGATCCTCTATGTGCCATCGCTGACGCGGCCGGGCGCGATCTCGCTGTCGGCCCCCGACCCGGCGCGTTCCGACTGGCGCTACTCGATCAACCGCCGGCCGATGCCGAAGGTCCAGGGCCTGCCCCTGCTCAAGCCGCCCTACCGGCGAATCACCGCGTTCGACATGAACCGCGGCGAGATGCTGTGGCAGGTGCCGCTGGGGGAGGGGCCGCGCGACCACCCGGCGATCAGGCAGCTGAACCTCGGCCGGCTCGGCACGCCGCCCCAGGACGGCGTCGTCACGGAGGGCGGCGTCCTGGTGACGAAGACCCTCGTCATCTCCATCGAACCGATCGTCGACGAGCTCGGCGACCGTTCGGCCGACGGCAGCTACCTCGTCGCCTTCGACAAGGCGACCGGCGAACTCCTCGCCCGGCTCGAAGTCGACCGCAGCCTCCACGGCGGCCCGATGACCTACATGCACGGAGGCCGCCAGTACATCCTCGTAGCCGGCGGCGGCGAACGCCCCGGCCCCGGCACCCCCGTCGAAGCGGTAGCCGTCGCCGGCGCGACGCGCCCGACCCCGCGCCACCCGCCCCGCGAGTCCGAACTCCTCGCCTTCGCCTTGCCGCGAGCCGGGGCGGCGCCTCGTCCGAACGGGCGTCGGTAGCCCCGGCCGCTTGTTGGGGTCCGAGGAGTCTGGCTTCGGGTTCCGCTCACGCCTGGGCCGTGGACTGCCGCCCCCCCGCGCGCGGGCACAGCCGGTCACGAGTGCGATACGCTGTTCGGGCTCTTGACCGAGACCGTACCTTGAGGAACGGACCGCTGCGTCTTTCGTTCGCTTCCCCCGCGATGGTTCGCCGACTGTTGCTGCTCCTCGTTTGCGTGGCGTTCCCGGTCGCGACCTCGAGGGCCGCTGCCCAGGAGCCGGAGATGCGCCCCAAGCCTCCGACTCGGACGGGTCTCGCGGATCGAAAACCTACACCCGAAGCGACACGCGGGGAGGGACGCCTGTCGGCACCATCTTCTTCGGCTCCGCGGACAGATCGCATGTACACGTACCGGGACGGCGACCGGGAGTTGCGGGTCTGGCTGGAGCCGGCACTGACAATGATCCAGAGGGAGGGAGCCTTCGAGCCGGGCGACAGCCAGGCGATCAGGGCCGGAAACGGGATCATCGTGGCGACCGGCGCCGCCAGTACCGGCGGCCAGCCAGTCTTTCGTTCGGATTCCGGTACGTTGATGGCGCTCCCAGGTGGAGTCATCTTGATCCTCGCCGCGGATTGGACCGCTGAGCAAGTGGCCGCCTTCTTCTCCGCCAACGAGATCGATACGACGCGGGTTTCCCGGTTGGCGCCGCTCAGGAACGGCTTTGTCGTGGAAACCGCTGCCGGTTTCCCGGCTCTCGATCTCGCGAATGCTCTCGCGGGGCTCGATGGAGTTGAAGTATCCAGCCCGAACTGGTGGCGTGAACGGGTCGACAAGTAGCAATCCGGCGCCGGACCGTCGAAGCGCGTTGTGCGTTCAGGCCCACTTCCCGGCACGGTGCTCCTGGCGCTTTCTCGTCAATGTCGTTATCGCTTTCGTTCCGGGATTCACGACGCCGCCATTGGTGGCGCAAACGGCGAGTCCGCCGACGATTCGGGTGATCGGCGAGGGCGACGCAGCGTTGACCGTGGTCTGGGATCCGCCTGCCGGCGTCACCGGCATCACCGGATGGGAACTGCGCTTCATTCGGACAAGCGAGGACGAGTCGGATCCGTCGAACTGGACGATCAGGCGTTCTGAAGACATCAGTGTGTTCTCCTTCGATGGAGGCCTCGAGGTCGACCTCTTCGACGGAATCTCCAACGGAACAAGCTACGACGTGCAGGTGCGGGCATCCTTGGGAGCGCAGTACAGTGCCTGGTCGGCAACCGTAGCCGCGACGCCGAGGGAACCGGGACGCAACCGTCGTAACGCCAGCACGCTCACCGAGGCCGTGCGATTGACAGGGAGGATTCAGCCCGGTTCCGACGTGGACTACTTCTCCTTCACGCTGTCCGCCAAGCTTGGAGTCGAGATCGAGACCTTTTGGGACGTCGACACGTTCGGGGAGTTGCGGGATTCCCGTGGCCGGCTGCTCGACGACAACGACGATTCGGGCAGGGGTACCAATTTTCTCATCTGGAGAACGCTCGATCCAGGGACCTACTACGTCAAGGTCACAAGCTACGGGAACGACACCGGCTACTACGTGATCGAACTCGACACGTTCGTGGACACGACAGGGAGGGCCGACGCGACCGCGATCAGCATCGATAGCGACATCCGAGGGATCATGGACCCGGACGATGACAGGGACTACTACCGGCTTGATTTGGCAAGCGCGACCGATCTGCTGTACTGGTCCAGCTCAAGGAGCATCTTCGATCTCAAAGGGCAGGTTCTCGACAGCGGCGGCATGGAGCTGGCGGCGGACGACATCGGCCTCGTGCCGACGTGGGACACGGAGCAATTCGTCATCCGGAGGAGCCTTGCCGCCGGGACGCATTACCTCACGGTTGCGCCGGCAGACAGTGAGACGGGGCCGTACACGCTCCATGTCAGGGGCGTACGGGAGCCGGGAGATTCTCGAGCCACCGCTCAGGAGCTGGAGCTGGAGGATGTCGTGGGCGGAAACGTCGGCTCGACGACTGATGAGGACTACTTCCGGATCGAACTGAGCGAAGCGGCCCACATCGTTGTCCGGGGGATCAGCGACGAGGTGAACATCGTCGGCGCCATGCTCGAGAGCGACGGTTCGTCGGTCACCGCCGGCCACTACCACCAGGAGACGTTCTTGCCGCCGAGCGGAAGGCGGGGGTTTACCTGGACGGGGCGCCTGGACGCCGGGAGCTGGTACGTCAAGGTGACCGGCGACAAGGCCGGGCCTTACGCGATCACGGCGGAAGACGACGACGAGATGACGGAACTCGTGGACTCCTGCACTGCGATCACGACGTCTCTGGCCGATCCGCTCTACGGTTGCCAGTGGCATCTCTCGAACGTCGGGCAGAGGAATGCGGAGGACGGCGAGGACATCAACGTCGAGGACGCGTGGAGCGCCGGTCACATGGGCGCGGGCGTCAGCGTCGCGGTCGTTGATAACGGTCTCGATCCGTATCACCCGGACCTTTCGGCGAACGTGGATGCAACGAGGAACCACGACTACCGCGGGCATGGCAAGGTGCTCAATCCGCTGGGTGATCACGGCGTGAACGTCGCGGGTGTACTAGCGGCGCGGGACAACGCAGTCGGCGGCAGAGGCGTGGCGCCCCGGGCGACGATCTACTCGCACAATGTGAGGCGCCGCCATACGGATGCGAACGAAGCCGACGCAATGACACGCAATGGCGCGACCACGGCGGTGTCCAACAACAGTTGGGGGCCGCCGGACGATCCGAGGCTCCAGAAGGCGACGAGCCTCTGGGAGCGGGCCGTGGACTCGGGTCTGAAAGGCGGTCCGGGAGGCACCGGCATTTTCTACGCTTGGGCGGCTGGCAACGGAGGCGACGAGGGCGACTACTCGAACCTGGAGGAGTACGCGAACTACTACGGCGTCACCGCGGCCTGTGTGCTGGATGCCGAGAGCGAGAAGGCGGAGATCTCGGAGGAGGGGGCCAACCTATGGGTATGCGGCTATGGGTATCTCGGCCGGCGAGGCGGTATCCTGACCACCGAGAACTACGGTCGCTACAGAGACGACTTCAACGGCACTTCCACCGCGACTCCACAGGTCGCGGGAGTCGCGGCGCTGGTGCGGGGCGTCGACTCCACGTTGACCTGGCGGGACGTGAAGCTGATTCTGGCGGCCTCGGCTCGGAAGAACCATGCCTCGGACGGCGGCTGGAACACCGGCGCGCTCAAGTACGGCTCGACAAGCGAACGCTACGACTTCAACCACAAGTACGGGTTTGGCGTCCTGGACGCCAAGGCGGCGGTGGACCTCGTCTCGGGGTGGACCAAGCTGCCGCAGTTCGTTCAAACCGCGCAGGTATCGAACACGACCGCCGTATCGATCCCGGACGACAGCTCGCGGGTAACGAGCGCGGTGACGGTGGGCGGGGAGGTTGAGTTCGTCGAGTTCGTTGAAGTGAACACGGTTTTCCAGGCGCCGAGTTTTCGGGATATCCGCCTGGAACTTGTCTCACCGGCCGGGACGGTTTCGACGCTGAGCCCGCCCTACACGGACCCGGATGGCGACCGCTACCCTCTGACGGGCGCCTTCCGTTTCGGTTCCGCCGCGCATCTGGGGGAGAACCCCGCCGGAACCTGGACGCTGCGACTCACCGACGAAGTCTCCGGCGGCAGGGTCGGCAGCTTGACGTCCTGGGGGCTTGTCTTCCATGGACATCGCGCGACTCCCGGTGCGCCGGCGATCACGGCAGTGGCGGGTTCCCAGGGGTCGTTGACGGTGTCCTGGGACGCTCCGTCCAACATTGGCGCCGACGCGGTCACGAGCTATGACTTGCGGCGCATCCGTAGTGACGCGAGCGACAAGGGCGATCAGCACTGGACGGTCACGACGGGCAACGAGAACGCCGGCACTCTGAGTCACACCTTGACCGGTTTGGCGGTCGGAGTCCAGTACGATGTGCAGGTTCGCGCGGTCAACTCGAAAGGCGCCGGCCTCTGGTCCGCCACGTTCACCGGCACGGTGAATCCGACGGTCGAGCTGTCCGTGTCGGGCGTGGGCGCGGTCGCGGTCGCGGAGGGCGGTACGCTGACGTTGACCGCTACGGTGAGTACCGCGCCGTCCGCGAATCTCACCGTGCCGATCCAGCGGGTGGCGGGGAGCTCCACGGCCGTGGCCGCGGACTACTCGCTGTCGCCAACGTCCATCACGATCGCCTCCGGCAGCACGACCGGCACGACGACGCTCACGGCCGTGACGGACACGCTGGACGAGCAGGACGAGACGCTGGGCCTCGAGCTCGGCACGGTGACGGGCCACGACCCCGGCGCGACGACCCAGGTGGCCATCACGATCACGGACAACACGCCGACGACAGTCACGCTCTCCGTCACGGATGCTACGGCGGAGGAAGGCACGTCGCCTACGACGGCGGGCATTCGGCTGACGCTTGGCCGCGGCCTCGTCGACGGCGAGGTGCTCGCCGTGCCGCTTGCGTTCTCGGCCGGCACGCCGGGGACGGACTTCACCCTGGCGCTGTCGGGCACTCCGACGGGCGTCACGTTCTCCTCTCCCACGGTGACCTTCACCGGCCCGCAGACGGGCGCGAGCGCGACGGTCGCCGACCTGACCCTGACCCCCGAGGACGACGTCGACGCGATCGACCTGGTGACGACCGTCTCCACCGGCACGCTGACCGCCACCGGCCTCGGCGGCGGCGCGACCGGCAGCGGCAGCGGGCAGATCACGATCGAAGACGACGAGATACCCGCGTCGTGCACGGCTGCTTCCGTGGCCGTGACGGCGACGAACGCGCCCGACGCCGCGACGGCCGCCCTGCTGGCGGCCGACTGCGCGTTCCTGCTGGACAACTTGGCGACGCTTCTTGGCGAGTCTCCAGTGAAGGGCCTGAACTGGTCGGCGGCTCTGAGCATGAACGACTGGGACGGCGTCGCGATGACGAACAGCCGGGTCAGCACGATCCTGCTGCCGTCATGGGGCCTCGGCGGCGCGATGCCCGCGAGCTTCACCGCCCTGAGCGCTCTGACCTCGCTGCGGATCACGAGCAGCGACCTGACCGGCGGCGTCCCGACCTTGCCCGTCAGCCTGGTGAATCTCGATCTCAAGGGGAACGCGCTGACGGGTTCCATTCCCGACCTGAGCGGTCTCTCGAACCTCGAGGAACTCACTCTGTCGAGCAACGACCTGACAGGCGGCATTCCTGCCTTGCCGACGGGGCTCCGCTTTCTCAATCTCCCGACCAATCAACTGTCTGGCGCGATCCCCGACCTGAGCAGCCTGACGAGTCTGTTCCAGGTGGACCTGACGGACAACGAGCTGACCGGGGGCATTCCGGCGCTTCCGGCCAGCGTGCAGTTCCTCCGGCTGATCGGCAACGACCTGAGCGGGACGATTCCCGACCTGCGCGGGGTCACCGCCCTGGACCACCTGCACCTGGACGAGAACGGGTTCAGCGGCGCCGTGCCGGGGGCCGACAAGCTGCCGACCGGCCTCCAGCAGCTCTGGATCCGCGACAACGCGCTGGACGGGTCGTCCTTCCCGGACCTGAGCGGCCTCACCAGCCTGACGGATATCCGCCTGGACGGGAACGCGCTGACCGGGTCGCTGCCGGCCGCATCCTCGCTGCCGGCCGGCTTGCGGATTCTCCTCCTCTACAACAACGGCCTCACGGGCGCGATCCCAGACCTGAACAGCCTGACGTCGCTGATCTACGTCTACCTGTTCGGCAACGGCCTGAGCGGTTCGCTGCCGGCCGCGGCGGAGCTCCCGCCGAACGTTCTGCGGCTCGTGCTCAGCGACAACGCTCTCGACGGCGCGATCCCCGACCTGAGTTCCATCGCGTCCCTCGACTGGCTCTACCTGAGCGGGAACGCGCTGACCGGGAGCGTGCCGGCCGCGGCCGAGCTTCCGGCCGGCATTCAGCGTCTCGTCCTGGGCCGGAACAAGCTGTCTGGGAACATCCCGGACTTGAGCACGCGGAGTTCGCTGACGCATCTTCATCTGCGGAGCAATGGCCTGACCGGATCGGTTCCCGCCACTTTGCCCACGAGCCTCCAGGAACTGCACCTGGCCGGCAACGACCTGGCGAACGCGATTCCGTCGCAACTCGGCGGCCTGACCGCGTTGACGCAGCTCTCGCTCTGCGACAACGGCCTGACGGGGACCCTGCCGTCGGCGCTGGAGACGAAACGCACGGCCAACCCGTCAACGCTCGGCGTGGCCTCCTGCGCCAGCGTCGAGGACGCATCGGCGACGGAGGGTTCGGCCGTGGAGTTCACCGTCACGCACGACACGTTCCCCGTGCTGGGCTCCGCCGGGGCGGCGGACCTGACGCTGAGCTACGAGACGGCGGACGGCACGGCGGAGAGCGGCGTCGACTACACGGGCACGGCGGAGGGCACGCCGGGGAGCGTGACGATCGCCGGCAACACGAACACCTCGACGACGACCGGCACGGCGACCATCTCGGTCGACACCACGCAGGACACGGCGATCGAGGGCGACGAGGACTTCACGGTCACTCTGGCGCTGCCGGAGGGCGCCACCGGGGTGTTCGTCACGGGCGCCGCGGCGACGGGCACGATCGAGGACGACGACATGGCGGCGAACCCGAAGGTCAGCCTGTCCGTGTCGGGCGGCACGGTGGCGGAGGGCGGCGCCCTGACCGTGACGGCGACGGTGGACACGGCGCCGTCCGGGACGAGCGTCAGCGTTCCGGTTCAGCGGGTAGCCGGGGGCTCGCAGGCGGTGGCCGCCGACTTCACGCTGGCCGGCACGATCACGATCGCCGACGGGGCGACCATGGGCACGGCCACCCTGACCGCGAGAACGGATACGGCGGACGAGCAGGACGAGACGCTCCGCATCGGTCTCGGCACGCTGCCCGACGGTTACGACCCGGGCACGCCCTCCCACGTCGACGTCACGATCACGGACAACACGGCGACGCCGGTGACGTTGTCCGTGCCGGACGCGGCCGCCACGGAGGACACGGCGTCGGCGACGGCGACCATCCGGTTGACGCTCGGCCGCGCGTTGATCGCGAACGAAGCGCTCGCCGTGCCCTTGCAGTTCAGCGGAGGCGCGGTTGGCACGGACTTCACGCTGGCGCTCTCCGGCACGCCTTCGGGCGTCGCTCTCGCCGGCGGCACGGTGACCTTCACCGGTCCGAGCGCGTCCGCGGCGGACGTCACGTTGACGCCGGCCTCCGACGACGACGCGGAAGACCGCACGGTCACCGTGTCCATTCCGTCGAGTTCTTCAGGCAACGCGCCGATCCTGACGGCGACGAACCTCGACGGCGGCGCCACGGGCAGCCGGTCGGGCGCCGGCCGGATCACGATCACGGACGACGAGTCGAAGGGCCTGACGTTCTCGACTTCCACCGTGAACGTTACGGAGGGCAACAGCGCGACGTACACGGTGAAGCTCGCCAGCCGGCCCACGGGCAGCGTCACCGTCACCGTGTCCGGCCACAACGGCACGGACCTTTCGGTGGATACGGACAGCACGACGCAGAACGACCAGTCGACGCTGACCTTCACGACGTCCAACTGGAACACGGCCCAGACCGTCACGGTCAGCGCGACGACGGACGCCGATTCGGACAACGAGGCGCCGATCACGCTGGCGCACGCCGCGTCCGGCGGCGGCTACAACGGCGTTTCCGGCAACGTGACGGTGAACATCATCGACAGCGACAATCCGACGGTGGAGCTGTCGGTGTCGGGCGGCGGCGCGGTAACGGAGGGCGGCACGCTGAGGGTCACGGCGACGGTGAGCCGTGCGCCCTCCGGGAACCTCTCCGTGCCGGTGCAGCGGGTGGCCGGGAACTCTTCCGCCGACGCGAGCGACTACTCGCTGCCGGCGCTCACGATCACCGCCGGGGCGACCTCCGGCACGGCGACCTTCACCGCGACGAACGACACGGCGGACGAGCCGGACGAGACGTTGCGCCTGGAGCTCGGCACGGTGTCGGGCTACGACCACGGCTCGTCGTCCCATGTGGACATCGTCATCACGGACAACGACGCGACAACGGTGACGCTCGCAACGCCCGACGCCGCCGCCACGGAGGGCGATCCCTCTGACCCGGCCAGAATCCGGCTTACGCTCGGCCGCGGTCTCGCCGCGGGCGAGCGTCTGGCGATCCCGCTTCTCTGGAGCGGCGGCACGGCGGGAACGGACTTCACGCTCGGGCTGTCCGGGTCGCCCGCGGGCGTCACCTTCAACGCGGCGACCGGCACGGTGACCTTCACCGGTCCGCAAACCGGCGCGACGGCCACGGCGGCGAACGTCACGCTGACGGCGTCGTCCGACGACGACGCGGACGACCGGACCGTCACCGTGTCCATCCCCCCGAGTTCGACGGGCGCCGCGCCGATCCTGACGGCGACGAACCTCGACGGCGGCGCCACCGGCAGCCGGACGGGCGCCGGCGAGATCACGATCACGGACGACGACACGAAGCGCCTGGTCTTCTCGGCCGCCACCGTCGGCGTCACGGAGGGCGGCAGCGCCACGTACACGGTGAAGCTCGGGACGAAGCCGACGAACACCGTGACGGTGACGGTCTCGGGCCACTTGGGCACGGACCTCACGGTGGACACGGACAGCGTCACGGCGAACGACCAGAACACGCTGAGCTTCACGACGTCCACCTGGAACGACGCGCAGACGGTCACGGTCACGGCGAAGGAGGACAACGACACGGCGAACGAGACGGCGATCACGCTGGCTCACGCGGCTTCGGGCGGCGGCTACGGCTCGGTGAGCGGCAACGTGACGGTGAACATCACGGACGACGACGAGGCACCGCCTCCGCCGCCGCCGCCACCACCGGATCCGCCGCCTCCGCCGCCTCCGCAGAACATGCCGCCGTTCTTCGATCCGGCGACGCCTCTTGAGCTCACGATCTTCGAGGACACGACAGGCGAGTTCGGCTCGCCGGTCACGGCGTTCGATCCGGACGGCGACCTGCTCGACTACGGCCTCGCGGGCGCCGATTCCGCTCCGTTCACGATCGGAGAGTTCACGGCCCAGTTGTCGGTGGCCGACGACGCCAACCTGGACGCGTCGGTGAAGGACTCGTACCTCTTCCTGGTCGTCGCCAGCGACGGCCTTGTGTTTGCGCTGAGGACCGTCTCGGTGACGGTGCTGGAAGTGCCCGATCCTCCAGAGCCGCCGCCACCGCCGGATCCGCCAGAGCCGCCGCCACCGCCTTCCCAGCCACTGAAGGCAAGCTTCAACATCCACGACGCCGAGTGCACGGAGGAACTCTGCACTACCTTCACCGGCAATCCGGTGACCTTCGAGGACACGAGCACCGGCCCTGTCGAGACGCTCGCCTGGGATACCGGCGACGGCGGCGCCTACACCGCGGAGATCGTCACCCACGCCTGGGTCGAACCCGGCTTCTACCGCGTCACCCTCACCGTCGCCGGCGGGGGCGAAACCGACCAGGCCCACGCCGGCTTCCTCGTCCGGCCGGACCAGCCGAAGGGAACGTGCGAACCCGACCGCTACACCCTCTGTCTACAGGAGGAACGCTACGCCGTCGAAGTGACCTGGCGGACCCGGAGAGACGAGACCGGCCGCGGCGTGGTCCTCCAGGATCGTACGGACGACTCCGGCATGTTCTGGTTCTTCAATGCCGACAACTGGGAGATTCTGGTCAAGGTGCTTGACGGCTGCCACATCAACGAGCACCGCTGGGTCTTCGCCGCTTCGACCACCGACGTCGAGTACGAGATGACCGTCACCGACACCCTGGGCGTCGACCCGCCCAGGACCTACCGCAACACACTCGGCAGGGCCGCGCCGGCGATCAGCGACACCGCCGCCTTCCCCGGCGCATGCAGGCCGTGAACGGAAGCTACGGCACGACGCTACGCCCGCAGGCCGGGCAGAGGGCCGACGAGGGAGATGAGGTCGCCGCGTTGGCCGTAGGCGTGGTGGAGGCCGACGTGGTTGACGTCGAGGCCCATGGCCTGGGCGATGCTGACGAGGAGGTGCTGGTGGGGGACGCCGGCGAACTGCGTGAGGCCGCCGGGAGCCACCTGGTTCGGGACGCGCATCTGGGCCGGGGTCTCGTGCGGCCAGTACAGGTAGCGGCCGGTGTCGAAGGTCCAGGAGCCGCCGATCAGGACGGGGCAGTAGTTGCGGTAGCCGTGCCAGCCGTCGCCGAGTTCGGAGCCCCAGACGATCAGGGTGTTGTCCATCAGCGAGCCGCCACCGGCGTCCGGGATCGACTCCAGGGTGCTGACGAGACGGGCGACCTGCTGGCCGTGGTAGGCCGCGTAGTTCGTCATCGCGTCGTGCTTGCGGACATCCTCGTGGATGTAGTGGGCGATGCCCTTGTGCACCTTGTCGCTGATGTGGTCGGCGCCGAACTCCGCGGTCGGCATCTCGCCAAGGGAGAAGGAGACGACCCGCGTGATGTCGCAACTGAAGGCGGCGGCGATGATGTCGGCGAAGGCGTCGAACTGAAGGTCGTAGCGGTCGAAGGAGGCGGCGGGTTGTGGCGGCGCGTCGCAGGAGAGGGTCGCCAGGCCCTCGAGCCGGTGGCCGAGCCGATCGACCAGGCCGAAGTGGGACTCGAGCCGGGCGCGGTCGTTCGCGTCGAAGCGGGCGGCGACCGCCTGGTACTCCTGGTAGGCAAAGTCCAGGGTGCTGCGCCGGTAGCCACCGACCGTGTCGCCGGAGGACGCCGGTCCGAAGACGCGGTTCCAGGCCCGCAGCGGCGTGTTCTCGGCCGGGAGCCGCACGCCGCCGCTGTTGTAGCTGATCGGCCGGCCGGCTTCGAGCGCGGCGTCGACCGAGACCTCCAGCGACGGCATCCGGTCGGCCCGGGCGACGTGCGCGGCGACGAGCTGGTCGAGGGAGGGCGAGATGGAACGGGTGTCGCGGCCGGCGAAGTCCGCGTTGTCGCCGGTCCAGGCGTGGACCCAGCCGCGGTCGTGCCGGTTGCCGCCTCCGTCGAGTTCGGCCGTGGCCAGCGAGAGCCCGTCCAGGGCGAGGATGCGGCGGCGGTGCTCGTAGAGCGGCGCCAGCGGCCGGCTGAACGCCGTCTTCGGGAGTTGCTCCAGGTCGACCGACCAGGCTTCGCTCTCGGAGACGCCCTCCGGACGCATCTTCCAGGTGGCGTAGGGCCAGCCATGGCAGTGGCTGATCAGGATCAGGCGCCGGACCTGTTCGGGGCTCTGGGCCAGCGCGCGCAGGGCGCCGCCCGGCCAGCCGGCGCCGAGCGCGGTCAGCCCTCCAAGTTGCAGAAGGTGGCGTCTCGAGATCATCCGTCGGCTCCTGAGCCTGATTCGCCAACCCGTTGACGAAAGAGGTCGCTGGTCGCGATGTTGACGAGGAGTTCCCTGACCGAGTCGTTCTCGCGGAAGCCCTGCCGGATCGCTTCGAGCCCGGGAGCGCTCCGGTCCAGCCGGCTGCCGAGCGCGTAGCGCGTCCAGTGCAGGGCGTAGCAGTCCCGCACCCGGCGGCTCGCGGCCAGCTCGTGCGCGAACTCGACGCCGTCGGCGAAGTTGAGTTCCTCGGCGCCGGGCAACCGGAGCGAGCCCCTCGCGTCGACCGGCTGCCCGTTGTCCTCGGCTCGCCAGGCGCCCATCGCGTCATAGTGCTCGAAGGCAAAACCGGCCGGATTGATCCGGCGGTGGCACGAGTTGCATTCGCCGGGTTTCGTGGCGGCGGCGGTCCGCTCGCGATTCGTGCTCTCGACGCCGAGCGCGTCGGGCGGCAGCGCGCTCTCGACCCCTTCGATCGGCTCGCCCATTTCCATGCAGGCGATGCGCTCCAGGATGCGGACGCCGCGGGGTATCGGGCCGGGTTGCACCGCGTAGGCACCGATCGCCAGCACCGACGGCAGGGTCAGCACGCCGGCCCGCTGCACCGGGTCCAGCACGACTGGATCGAGCCTGAGCGGCTTCTTGCGTCCGACCGAGGCGGTGACGTACTCGATCTGCCGGGTGACGGCGGCGCGCCCTTCGTCCGGGGTCGCTGCCGCGCCGTAGATCGGCGCGGTGTTCCGCGACATGTAGCCGTGGTTGCCGGTCATGAGCTCCGTGAACGTGCCCTCGCGATCGAAGATCGCCTCCTCGACGAACAGCTCGGTCTCGAGCTTCATCGAGTGCCGGATCGGTCCCAGGATCGCCGGCCACTTCGTGTCGTCGTCGCGCGCGGTCCTCAGGTGAGGCCGGAGGCCGAACCGCGGGCCGAAGGCGCGGCGCGCGGGCGCGATCAGGAGAACCTGCTCGGTACCGAGCCACTGGTGGTGGAAGTGGACGACGGCGGGCCGGGCCTTCGGGTCGTCGAGCAGGCGCCGGGCCTGCCGCTCGACGCCTTCCGCGGTCTCGAGCTCGCCGGCGCCGGCCGCCCGGAACAGCTCTTCGTCCGGCATGGAGTCCCAGAGGAAGTAGGAGAGCCGCGTGGCGAGCTGCCAGGGGTCCAGCTCATCGGCGTCGTGCGCGCCGGGCGCCAGCTTGAAGTGGAAGGCGGGGGCCTGCAGGATGCCCGCGACGGTGAGCGCCACCGCCTCGTCGATCGGTTCAGCGGCGAGCTGCGCCTGCCAGAACGCTTCGATCCGGGTTCGCTCTCCGTCGCGCAGCGGCCGGCGATACGCCCGCTCGGCGAAGCGGAGGATGCTCGTCGCGGCGCAGGCCTCGCGCTCGGCGGCGGGGAGGTCGGACCACCCCGGGCAGTTGAAGAACGTCGGCGAGAGCAGGGCGTAGGAGCCGAAGTGCATCCCGGCGAGGTGGAGTTCCTCGACCTGGTAGGAGGACGGACTCTGGCCCTGCGCGATGCCCTCGAAGCCGTCGGCGCCTGGCTCGGTCGGGAACGGCCACGGCCACGGGTCGGGCGGCGGCGGTGGTGAGAACACGCCCTTGCTCGCGGTGCGCCGCGGGCTGATCCGGTCGGCTACGGCTGGTCGCCTGGGCCAAAGGTCCCCGTCCCTGGGGAAGCCGAGCAGGTCGGCGACCGTGTTGTTGTACTCGGTCGGCGTGAGCGCCAGGGGCGCCGTCTGGTGCGTCCCGGCCGGTTCAGGCGGCGCAGCCCCAGCGGACTGCGCGAAGCCTGCGGCGCAGAAGAGCAGCAGGATCGTTCTGGGATCGAGCTTCATGGCGGATGGCGTGGGCCGGGGACCCCGGTCCGAGACGAACTTGTAACACTGTATCAGTAGAGCGGAGCCGGCCTGGCGGCCGGCGCGTACTGTAGGCCGCCTTCGGCGGCGGCGGGTCAGAAGACCCGCGCACCCAGCTAGTCGGCGTCTCGCCCGGCGCCCGATGTTCGCAGGATGAAGGTGTCGAGCGTCTCCTTCCACTGCGGCAGCAGGGACTGCTCCACGTACATCATGTGCCCGGCGGCGAAGTCCTCGCGGTGGATGTTGGCCCGGAGTTCCGGCGGCAGGCCCATGTGGTCCATCGTCCAGACGGCCGCGAAGTAGGGCGTGGCCAGGTCGTACAGGCCGTTGATCAGGAGCACTTCGAGCGCCGGATTCCGGCGCATGGCGGCGGCCAGGTCGGAGGCGACGTTCGGGGTGCCGTCGCCGCGCGAGAAGCGGCCCGCGTTCACCCGCCCCCAGTTCCAGTCGCGGACGGCGCCGCTCGGAACGTACTCGCGGTCGCCGTCGTAGCCGAGCTCGCTGCGCAGGTAGCTGTTGAAGGCCGAGGTGTAGGCCGAGCTGATCGCCGTGGACTGCGGATCGTGGGAAGGCCGGGCCCCCAGCGTGTCCCCGGCCGGTCCGGTGAAGCGCGCGTCCAGGCGGCCGACGATCTTGCCTTCGTCGCGCAGCAGCTCGGCCTCGAAGGCCGGAGCGCTCACCCGCAGGTCCGACTTGTCGAGGAAGTCGCGCGAGAGCCCGGTGTAGCGGTGCAGCCGGTCGATCACCCGGGCGCGGGTGTCCGCGTCGAGCGTGCTGCCCCGAAGCAGCGCGGTGGCGTACTCGGTGAGCGCCCACTCCTCGACCTCGGCCATCAGCGTCTCGAGATCCGCCGGGGTCTTCTCCGGCAGTGCGTCCAGGTAGCGGGCGGCCACGGTGTAGGACGGCAGGTTGACGATGTAGGGGAGGTCGTCGCCGGGCGCGAACTGGATCGTGTTGAACTGCAGGATCGAGGAGACGAGCACGATGCCGTTCAGGTCGATGTTCGCCCGCTGCAGGTGGCTGGCGAGCACCGCCGATCGGGTCGTGCCGTAGCTCTCGCCGAGCAGGTAGCGGGGCGAGTTCCAGCGGTCGTGCGCGCTGAGGAAGCGCCGGATGAACTGGGCCAGCGACTTCGCGTCCTCGTCGATGCCCCAGTAGTCGGAGCCCGGCGTCTCGCCCAGGGTATGGCTGAAGCCGGTCCCGATCGGATCGACCATCACGATGTCGGCGACGTCGAGGATCGTCCAGGCGTTGTCCTCGATCGGGTAGGGCGGCGCTCCCTGCGGGCCGACGTCGGGGGTCACGACGCGCCGCGGCCCCATGATTCCCATGTGCAGCCAGAACGACGCGGAGCCGGGACCCCCGTTGTAGGAGAAGACCAGGGGACGCTCCTGAGGTGCCGCGCCGTTCGTCCGGAAGTACGCCGTGTACCAGAGTTGCGCGGCCGGGGCGCCGTCGTCGTTGTCGAGCTGGAGACCGGTGACGACGGCGTCGTACTCGACCGTCTCGCCGCCGACTTCGATCGAGTGGCTGGTCTCCCAGCGTCCGGGCGGTGCGGACGGCTTGGCGGCCTGCGACGCGCCGGCGTCTTCCTCCGCGCGGGCCGGAGCCGTCGCGGCCAGGGCGGCGAGGCAGATCAGGGCGAGGGCCGTTCTGGCCACGGTGAGCAACGGGCGGGCGGATGAACTCATCGGGTTATTGTAGACAGCAACCTACGGCAGGCGTCGCCGGGAGCCGGCGGACGACGAGAGGGAGGATCCATGAGACATGCTCTTCGACTGACGAGTCGTGCCGCGCTCGCCGTGGCCACCGTGTTCGCGGCGGGTTCGCTGTCGGCCCAGGACTGGACCACGACGACCGATACCCACCGCTTCATGGAGGTACGGAACGGCATCTGGCTGACCCAGACCACGGCGCAGGTGTTCAACAGCAACGCCCTCGTGATCGTCAACGACGAGGACGTGATTCTCGTGGACTCCCACGTGACGCCGTCCAAGGCCCGCGACCTGATCGCCTCGATACCGGCGATCACCGACAAACCGGTGACGACGCTGATCAACTCCCACTTCCACTGGGACCACGCCCACGGCAACCAGGAGTTCGCGGACGTGCCGATCATCGGCCACGAGTTCACGCGGATGAAGATGGCGACGGCGCCGCTGGAGGAGCCGACCTACGTTCAGGGCACGACAGGCAACGCGGCGACGCTGGAACGGTTGGCCGAGCAGATCGAAGCGGCCGAGGACGAGGAGGAGCGGGCGGGCCTCGAGACGTACCGGTCGATGTTCGCCGCCCACGCCGCGGACTTCGACGAGATCGCGCCACTGCCGCCCGACGTGACGATGAACGAGAAGATGACCCTGTTCCGCGGCGGCCGGGAGATCCAGATCATGTTCGTGGGCCGCGCCCACACCGGCGGAGACACCGTCGTCTACTTCCCGCAGGACAAGCTCGTCTTCACCGGCGACATGCTGTTCGGCGGACCGTCTTTCATGGGCGACGGCTACGTCGACGAGTGGGCCGAGACGCTGGAGAACCTGAAGGCCCTGGACTTCGACATCGTGGTTCCCGGGCACGGCCCGCCGCTCAACGACCTGAGTGCGATTGAGAAGTCGCAGGAGTACTACAACGTCCTCTGGGAGCGGACGGCGGAGAAGCATGCGGCGGGCGTGCCGGCCGAGGAGGTGTCCGGCGCGCTCGACCTGTCCGCCACGGCGTTTCCGCAGCGGCAGCCCTCCGAGGTGGAGGTGCGGCGGATGTACCACCGCATGGAGAACCCGGACTGACCCGCCGCCCCTCCCGCTTCCTGCCGCGCACCCGCGACGGCTGGATCGCCACGGTCGCCTTCGCGGCGGTCTTCCTGCTGGCGATGCCGCCGGTGACGCACACGCTGCTGAACCGGATCGAGCCGAGCGCCCTCGGCGTTCCGTTCCTGTATCTGTCGCTGTTCGCCGTCTACGTCGCCCTGATCGCGGTGCTGATCTGGGCCTGCCGCCGCGGCGTGTGACGCGGTTTCTTTCGTCCGTCTTCTCTCGCGCCTGAGGACCGTCAGTGGAAACCTGGGTCGTTGCCACGAGTCTGATCAGCGTCTACCTGCTGATCACCCTGGGCGTCGCCGTCGTCGCCAACCGTCACATGACGGTCGACATGGAGGACTTCCTCCTCTGCGGCAGGCGCACCGGCTTCGTCGTCCTCTACCTGACCGTTGTCGCCACCTACCACTCGGCCTTCGCCTTTCTCGGTTCCGGCGGCTTCTTCTTCACCCACGGCATCGGCTTCTGGTCGGCCGGAGCGTGGACCCTCCTGGTCGGGGCCGCCACCTACGTCATCGGAACGCGCATCTGGGCGCTGGGCAAGGCGTTCGGCTACATCACGCCCGCCGATCTGCTCGCCGACTTCTACGAGTCGGAGGCGGTGCGCGTCGCGGTGGCCCTGGTCTCCGTCCTCTTCACGATCCTCTACATCCAGGTCCAGGCGCTCGCTCTCGGCTACATCATGGACGTGGCGACGGACGGCCGCGTCCCGTTCGAGATCGGTGTGCTGATCATGCTGACGGTCGCCGTCGTCCACCTGATGGTCGGCGGCCTGCGCGCGGTCTACTGGACGGACGTGTTCCAGGGGGCGTGGATGTACGTCGCGATCTGGGCCGGTGCGCTCGTCCTCTCCTTCGAGCTCTTCGGCGGGCCGGTCGAACTCTGGCAGCGGGTGACGAGCGAGCGCCCGGACATGCTGACCCTGCCTGGTCCGGAGGGGTTCTTCACGCCCGGCATGTGGGTCGGCATGGTGCTTACCCTGTCGTTCGGGATCATCTTCCAGCCCCACATGATGATCCGCTACTACACGGCGGTGGACGGCAAGACGCTCAAGCTCCTCGGTGCGACGACGCCGATCTACCTGATGACCCTGTACATCCCGGCCGCGCTGGTCGGGCTGGGCGGGGCGCTCGTCATGCCGGAGCTTGAGAGCGCGGACCGCGTTTTCCCAGAGCTTCTGTTCCAGTACGCGCCGGCGTGGCTCACCGGGATCATCCTCGCCGGCGCCGCGGCCGCCGCGATGTCCACGCTCGACTCGATCCTCCACGCGAACATGACGGTCCTCACCCGCGACGTCTACCAGCGCTACGTTGCGCGGGGGAAGAGCCAGGCGCACTACGTGTTCGTCGGCCGCGCGATCGTCTTCGCGCTCCTGGGGGTCGCCTTCGCGCTCTCGATCACGGAGAGCGACCTGCTGGTGGCGATCGTCACGCTGTCGGGGGCGGGAGCGCTGCAACTCATGCCGGCGATCGTCGGCGTCTGCTTTCCCGGCCGTCGCTCGCTGAGCCGCGCCGGGGTCCTCGCTGGTCTCGGTGCCGGGCTCCTGACGCTGGCCCTGACGTTGCCGCTCAACCTGGGGTTCACGCTGCCCTGGGGCGCGCATCCTCTGGGGATGCACGGCGGCCTCTGGGGCCTCTTCGCGAACACCCTGCTGGCGGTGGCCGTTTCCGCCTTCACGCCCGGCCCCTCCCGAGAGACGGTGGATCGGGTCCACGGGGAAGTCGAGCGCTTCGTCTACGGCGGAGAGTAGCTGGCCGGTAGACGGTAGCCGCTCGACTGTGCGATTCTCCGCAGTCCGATGAAGCGGATCGGCATCAGCACCGGCGGCGGCGACGCGCCTGGCCTCAACGCGGTGATCCGGGCGGTGACCCTGGCCTCGATCCGCCGCGGCTGGGAGGTCGTCGGCCTCCTGCGCGGCTACGAGGCCTTCTTCGATCCCAGCCGGGTCCGGATCCTTGACCGCCCAGCCGTGCGCGGCACGACCCACCTGGGCGGCACGATCCTGGGCACGCGCAGCGGCGCGTACCCGTTCGAGCGGCGGGTCGAGCAGGAGGACGGCTCCGTCGTCGTCGAGGATCTCACCGACGAGGCGGTCGAGGGGTTCCACCGGCTCGGCCTGGATGCGCTCGTGGCGGTCGGCGGCGACGGCTCCATGCGGTTGGCGCTCAAGCTTCACGGACTCGGCGTTCCCGTGGTCGGCGTGCCGAAGACGATCGACAACGACCTCGCCGGCACCAATGTCACCTTCGGCTTCCACACCGCGGTCGACGTCGCGACCGCCGCCATCGAGCGGCTGCACTCGACCGCCGAGGCGCACGACCGGATCTTCGTCGTCGAGCTGATGGGCCGCTACGCGGGCTGGATCGCTCTCTTCGCCGGTGTCGCGGCGACGGCCCAGGTCATTCTGATCCCCGAGATTCCCTACGACATGGACGAAGTCTGCGATCACCTGATGGCGCGCGAGAAGCGGGGGCGGCACTGGGCGGTCGTGGTCGCCGCGGAAGGCGCGCGCCCGGTGGGCGGCGACTTCACCTGGTCGAAGCGGACGGGGGCTGGCGACGGTGAGCGTCTCGGCGGCGTCGCCGAGCGGGTGGCGGCGGAGATTCACGAGCGAACCGGCAAGGAGACGCGCACCGTCACCCTGGGCCATCTCCAGCGCGGCGGCCAGCCGATTCCCTACGACCGCCTGATCGCGCTCCGCTTCGGCGCCGCGGCGGTCCGTCAGATCGAGGAGGGGGAGTTCGGCGTCATGGTGTCGCTCGATCCGCCGACCGTCCGCGCCGTGCCGCTCGAACTCGCGGTCAGCCGCATGAAGAGCGTCCCGCTCGAAGCCGACGTCGTCGCCACCGCCCGCGACCTCGGTATCTGTCTCGGCGAGTGAGGTTCCGTCCATCTGGTACAGTAGCGCGTACCAGATGGACCCCAAGGCGACACGGGCAGAGCCACTGAGCGTTCCGGATCTCGAGCAGATCCGCGGCGGCGCTTCCGCGAACATCCTCGCCGACCTGAAGCGGCTGCTGTCGGTCTCCGACCTGGAGCTCGTGGCGATCGTCGGGATACCCCGCCAGACCATGCTCCGGCGATTGAAGCAAGGTCGCCTCAATCGGCACGAGAGCGATCGTGCCGCGCGGCTGGCCCGGGTCTACAACGGGGCTCTCGAGTTCTTCGACTACAACAGCGAGAGCGCCGTCCGTTGGCTGAAGCACGCCAATCCCGCCTTGCGTGGCGAGACGCCCCTGGAGCACTCGGACACGGAAGTCGGCGCGGAGGAGGTCCTCACGGTCCTTCACCGCCTCGCCCACGGCATTCCACTGTGAGTTTCGGATGAAGGTCTGGCGGCTCGCCCGGACCCAGTGGGCGCCGGACGTTCCGACGATCCTGAACGGCGACGGTGCGGCCCGCAGGGGCGGCAGATGGAGCCCGCCGGGAATGCGGGCCGTCTACTGCAGCGAAACCTCTTCTCTCGCCTTGCTGGAGGTCCTGGTCGGCCTGCCGTTCGGAGTCGATCATCCGGCATATCGCATTGTCGACTTGACGATCCCCGACGGTGCGATTGCTCAACTGGAGGTGGAGCCGGCGACCACCGACAGTCAGCGGCTCGGCGCCGCCGCCCTGGGCCGCCACCTCGCCATTGCCGTTCCCAGCATCGTCAACCCGTTGGAGCGAAACGTCGTCATCAACCCGCTGCACGCGGACTTCGACCAGGTGAACCCGGGCAAGTTGCGCCCGTTCCCGCTCGATCCCCGGCTCGGCTGATTCCGGCTGTAGTTTGACAGGAAATCTCGATGGGTTCCATCGAGATTTCCTGTAGAATGAGGCGATGATGGACTCCGTAGTTGATCGACCACGCCAAGCGGAGACGGTCGCGCGCCTCCTTCGGCAGTTTCCGGTAGTCGGCATTCTCGGTGCCCGGCAGGTCGGCAAAACGACCTTGGCGAAACTGTTCGCGCAGCAGGTAGGGCTCGCGACGGGCGAGGAGGGGGGGAGCGACATTTCCGTGTACGCAGCCTTCCGTTCGGAACCGATCCATCGATTCGATCTCGAGAATCCCGAGGATCTGGCTCGTCTCGAGGACCCTCGGCTCGCATTGTCTCGGCTTCGGGGCATCGTGATCCTGGACGAGATTCAGCGGCGTCCCGAGTTGTTCCCCGTGCTCCGCGTGCTGGCCGACCGTGATCCACGCCCCGCCCGTTTTCTCGTCCTCGGGAGCGCGTCGCCGAGCTTGCTGCGTCAGGGATCGGAGAGCTTGGCCGGGCGCATCGCCTACCACTACCTGCCGGGCATCTCGGTCGACGAGGTGGGTGCGGAGTCGATCGACAGGCTCTGGTTTCGAGGCGGTTTCCCCAACTCCCTGCTCGCCGCAACGGACCGGGAGAGCGATCTGTGGCGTCGTCAGTTCATCGGGACCTTCCTGCAGCGCGACCTTCCGGCCCTTGGCACCCGCGTTCCGGAGCCTGCCTTGCGCCGCTTCTGGGGGATGCTCGCCCACTGGCACGGACAGGTCTGGAACGCGTCCGAGTTCGGACGATCGTTCGGCGTTTCCGACGTAACGGTCCGACGCTACCTCGACCTCCTGACGGAGGCCCTCGTCGTGCGCCAGCTCCAGCCGTGGCACGCGAACCTGAAGAAGCGGCAGGTGAAGATGCCCAGGGTCTACATCCGGGACTCCGGGCTACTGCACGCGCTGCTCGCTCTCGACCGGCCCGATGCCGTGGAAGGGCATCCGAGGTGCGGCGCATCCTGGGAGGGCTTCATTATCGATCAGTTGCTGACTCTCCTGGACGTTCCTGAAGAGCGCGTCTACTTCTGGCGGGCCCACACTGGCGCCGAACTCGACCTGCTCATCGACCGCGGTGACCACCGGATCGGTTACGAGGTCAAGCGCACCTCTTCACCCCGCCTGACGCTATCGATGCGTTCCGCGATGGCTGACCTCCAGCTTCGCGCGCTTACCGTCATCCACGCCGGGAGTCACACCTTCCCGATGGCCGAGAACGTGCGCGCGGTGGCGGCCGGGCGGTTGCTGGA
The DNA here is from genome assembly GCA_965220845.1 of Candidatus Multivorans sp. Lineage (GTDB taxonomy): Bacteria > Acidobacteriota > Thermoanaerobaculia > Multivoradales > Multivoraceae > Multivorans. The sequence continues at coordinate 3,726 of CBDCRA010000004.1, read as the reverse complement.
GGACCTGTAGCCGGCGTTACGCCAGCGCCTCCACGACCTTCGTCAGCGTGTCCTTCGCGTCCCCGAACGTCAGCACCGTGTTCGGCGCGAAGAACAGCTCGTTCTCGATGCCGGCGAAGCCCGGCCGCATGGACCGTTTCAGGACGATGCAGGACCTGGCCAGGTCAGCGTTCAGCACCGGCATGCCGTAGATCGAGCTGGCCGGGTTGTGCTTCGCGGCCGGGTTGACGACGTCGTTGGCGCCGACGACGAGGGCGACGTCGGTGTTCTTGAAGTCCTCGTTGATCTCCTCGAGTTCCATCAGCGCGGTGTAGGGGATTTTCGCCTCGGCGAGCAGGACGTTCATGTGGCCGGGCATGCGGCCGGCGACGGGGTGGATCGCGTAGCGGACCTGGGTGCCGTTCGCCTCCAGGATCTCGGCCAGTTCGCCGACGACGTGCTGGGCCTGGGCGACGGCCATGCCGTAGCCGGGGCAGACGATGACGGAGCCGGCGCCGGAGAGCAGCATGGCGGCATCGCCGACCGAGGCTTCCTGGACCCGCTCGCCGCCCGCGGAGGCCATCGCGGCGTCCTCCTCGTCGACCTTGCCGAAGGCCCCGAACAGGACGTTGCGGAAGGAGCGGTTCATCGCCTTGCTCATGACGACGGACAGGATGAAGCCGGAGGCGCCGTCGATGGCGCCGGCGATGATCAGGACGTTGTTGTCCAGCGCGAATCCGGTGGCCGAGGCGGCGAGGCCGGCGTAGGAGTTGAGCAGCGTGATGACGACCGGCATGTCGGCGCCGCCGATGGGCGCCACGAACAGGATGCCGAGCAGCAGCGGCATCGCCGCCATGGCGTAGAACAGGACCTGGTTCGACGGGTCGATCGTGACCAGGACGAGGAGCACGAAGGTACCGCCGAACATCAGGATGTTGCTCTGGTTCTGGAGCGGCCAGGTGATGTTGCGGCCTGGGATGAGGCCCGACAGCTTGCCGAAGGCCATCAGCGAGCCGGTGAAGGTGAGGCCGCCGAACAGCACCTCGAAGCCGATCGCGCCCATCGTCGTGTGGTCCATGTGCCCGGCGACGACCTGCTCGCGGTAGTACTCGGAGACGCCGACCAGCGCCGCGGCGAGTCCGCCGAAGGCGTGCGAGAGAGCGATCCGCTCGGGCATCCGGGTCATCGGGATCAGCGCCGAGATCGCGATGCCGATCGCGCTGCCGATGAAGAAGGTGAGCAGGATCCACTTGTAGGTCTGGAACCAGCCGATGTCGTCCAGGTGGCGGGTGATGTCCGGGTGGATCAGGGTGCCCCAGATGGCGAACCCCATGCCCAGCTCGGCGAAGATCAGCCCGCGGCGGGCCGTGTGGGCCGCGGTCAGGCCCCGCAACCCGAGAATGAACAGGAACGACGCGATCAGGTAGAGCGTCTCGACCTGGCTGATCACGATGCGGCGTCTCCGGCCGCGTCAGCCTTCGGGTCCTGCTTCTTGAACATCCGCAGCATGCGGTCGGTGATCCAGAAGCCGCCGACGACGTTGATCGTCGCGCAGAGCACGGCGATGGCGCCCAGCACGGTGCTCACGTCGTTGTAGTGAGCGCCGGCGGCAACCAGCGACCCGACCAGGGAGATGCCGGAGATCGCGTTCGTGAACGCCATCAGCGGAGTGTGGAGCAGGGCAGGTACACCCTTGATCACGCCGTAGCCGACGAAGGCCGCGAGCATGAAGATGTACAGCCCAAGGAAGATCTCGAGCATTTCGGTTGCTCCTCCTTGCGCGGGGTTCAGGCCGTGACGGTGGGGTCAGGCCAGTGCTTCGGCGACCTGTTTGTCGACGATCTCGCCGTCGTGGGTGACGACGCAGCCCTTGACGATCTCGTTGTCGAAGTCGAAGCTCAGCTCGCCGTCGGCGAGCAGATAGAGCACGAGCTTCTCGGCGTTGCGCGAGAACATCCGGCTGGCGTCGGCGGCCAGATCGCTGGCCAGGTTGAGCGGGCCCAGCACGGTGACGCCGTTCACGTTGACCTCTTCGCCCGGCTCCGTCAGTTCGCAGTTGCCGCCCTGTTCGGCGGCCAGGTCGACGATCAGCGAGCCGTGCGGCATGCCCTCGACCATCTCGGCGGTGATCAGCCTGGGCGCCGGGCGCCCCGGGATCAACGCCGTGGTGATGCAGGCGTCGGTCGAGCGCAGGCGTTCGGCGATCACTTCGTTCGCGCGCCGCTGGCTCTCCTCCGAGACCTCCCGGGCGTAGCCGCCCTCCGTCTCGGCGTCTTCGATCGCCGGCACCTCGACGAAGGAGGCGCCCAGGCTCTCGACCTGCTCCTTGACCACGGCGCGCACGTCGTAGGCCTCGACGACCGCGCCCAGCCGGTGGGCGGTGGCGATGGCCTGCAGCCCGGCGACGCCGGCGCCGAGAACCAGAACGCGGGCCGGGTCGATTCGCCCGGCCGCCGTCATCAGCAGCGGGAAGAACTGGGGCAGGCGGTAGGCTGCGAGCACCGCGGCGCGGTAGCCGGCGACCGTGCTCTGCGAACTCAGCACGTCCATCGACTGCGCGAGCGTGACGCGAGGAATCCGGTCAAGGGCGACCGCGGTGAGCTTTGCGTCACGAAGCTGCCGCACCATCGCCGCGGCGGTCAGGGGGAAGAGCAGGCCGACGACCGCCGCGCCCGCCTTCGACGCCTCGATCTCTGGTGAATCCGGCGCCTGGACGCGGACCACGAGATCGGCGGAGGCCAGAACCTCGCTGGCCGTCGCGGCGATTTCGGCACCGGCCTGGCGGTACGCGTCGTCGTTGAAGCCCGCTGCCTCGCCGGCGCCGGTTTCGACCAGGAAGTCGACACCCTTGGCGTGAATTCGGGCGACGCTCTCGGGAACCAGGGCGACCCTGCGCTCTCCCGGATGCGTCTCGCGTACGACTCCGGCTTTCATGTCCGCGCGCGAAGGTTATGTCCGGGAGGCGTCGCGTGCAAACGGGAGGACGACTGTGGCGCGGCGGACGGTTCAGGGGGTTCCGAAGCCCGCGTCCTGGACGGCCGCCTTGAGGGAGGAGGCGGACGCCGCTCCCCAGATCGTCGCGGTGCCGCCTGAGAGGTCGACGCGGGCAGCCTGGACCCCAGGCGAGGCGAGCAGGGCGGACTCGACCGTTTCCACGCAATGGCCGCAGGTCATTCCGGTCACGGCGATCTCCACGGCCCTGCCGCCCGGCTCGCCGGCCGCCACCTGTTCGGCGGCCCAGCGGTCCGCTCTCGCGTTCCGCCGCCAGCGGCGGAACTCCTGGGCGGCGAACCAGCCGAACAGCGCGACGAGCAGCGCTGCGGAGGCGACGGCCCACCAGCCGTCCCCGTGCTCGTGTGTGCCGCGTCCTCCGAGCGTCGCGCCGCCGATCAGCCACTCGAAGAGGAGAGCGAAGGCGATGCTTCCGAAGATCACGGTCGCGAGGTACGCCGCCGTCGCCTTGCGGCCGAACGCCCGGTAGACGGCGCCGACGGTTGCGACGTTCGTCGCCGGGCCGGCCATGAGGAAGACGAGGGCCGCTCCCAGAGGCAGTCCGTTCCCGACCAGCGCGGCGGCAATCGGGACGGAGGCGGTCGCGCAGACGTAGAGGGGCAGGGAGACGACGAGCGCGGCCGTCGCGGCGCCGAGCGTTCCCAGGGCGGCAAGATCGAGCCAGGCCTGTTGCGGCAGGAGCACCTCGATGGCGGCGGAGACCAGCACGCCGACCGCCAGCCACCGCCAGATGCT
>CBDCRA010000003.1:0-433798 GCA_965220845.1 Candidatus Multivorans sp. | reverse complement strand
GCAACCGCGCATGCGCAACCATACTTCAACACGTGAGTCATACGAAGTGCTCTAAAACTGTTAAGTCTATCAAGACTAAAAGCAACAAAGATACTCAGACGTGCCCGATCACAATATCGAGCACGCCAAACACTTGCATAGACGCGATGAACAGATCATCGCAAAACCCATTCGCCTATGGCGACCCAACAGCTGACACCTCGAGGCATGGTAAGAGCACGCCACAGGCGCTCGCCCCAGGTTACCCAGTACAGCAGGACCAAATTTGGCCTCAGTTACTGGACGAATGTTTAACACGGCTCATCTTCGCCGTACGTGAGACTGATACATGTGCACATGGCACCTCGAGTCTCCCTCTCAACACCACCGAGCATGCATCAGCAGCTCGAGTGCGTGCCAATACACACCAACAAGGGAGCCACAATGTTAGTCCCGTGAATGGAGATACTCTTCAACACTTTAATGTGTACCCCAATCAATCACCCCAACACATTAGGGCCAGTGATTCCCATGACACTAGTGGCCATCACTGCCCAGGTGACACAGAGCTGCCCATAATGACCGATCAATCACAGACAAACAAAGTCCTATCCAAACCAACCGAAGGGCACTCTGACAGGCAGTCACCGCCTACCGCTAAGCTAGCCTACTCAGGCAGTCCACCTGATGAGGACAGGTTGCCGAAACGCGTCGTGGATAGCACTATGCGGCCCCAACGCACTAAACAAATTTCTTCCCCCACTGAACCCAATTTTCAATACCAACACTCCGCAATACCCCACAGCAGTACCACGGTGACAAGAGCAACAGTCTCAACCACTGTGGCCGTACAACCATCCTCGTTACCCCTTTGGCATAGAGTAGAGCATGGTGAGACCATCCCTGGTTCACCAGTCATGATCCCCGAGGAGATCAAGACTAGGCCTGCCAGCCAACCAGCGATAGCCAAATCGATCGCTCTTACCAATAACAAATTACTACTATTCAACAATATTAATACACAATTGATAAAATTCACATACAAACCATTCAATCTAATGTCACACCAGCCAACAGCTACGTACTTCATCTTTGAAATAAAGCCGCCCATGCTGTAACAAGAAATTCACAACTATAATACTTATACAGTTTATACCAAACACTGCAGTTACCTGACAACCCACTGTGAAAACATATCATCTTCAAATAATGCTTCCCAATGCTGTAATAATAAATTCACAACTATATACAGTTTATATCAAACACTGTATTCACCTGACAATCCACTGTCAAAACACCTCATCTCTAAATAATGTTTCCCAATGCTGTAATAAGAAATTCACAACTATATACAGTTTATACCAAACACTGTATTCACCTGACAATCCACTGCCAAAACACCTCATCTTTAAATAATGCTTCCCAATGCTGTAACAAGAAATTCACAACTATATACAGTTTATATCAAACACTGTATTCACCTAACAACCCACTGCCAAAACACCTCATCTTTCAATAATGTTTCCCAATGCTGTAATAAGTAACTCACAACTATATACAGTTTATACCAAACACTGTACTCACCTGACAATCCACTGCCAAAACACCTCATCTTTAAATAATACTTCCCAATGCTGTAACAAGAAATTCACAACTAAATACAGTTTATACCAAACACTGTATCCACCTGACAACCCACTGCCAAAACACCTCATCTTTAAATAATGCTTCCCAATGCTGTAACAAGAAATTCACAACTATATACAGTTTATACCAAACACTGTATTCACCTGACAACCCACTGCCAAAACACCTCATCTTTAAATAATGCTTCCCAATGCTGTAATAAGAAATTCACAACTATATACAGTTTATACCAAACACTGTATTCACCTGACAACCCACTGCCAAAACACCTCACCTTTAAATAATGCTTCCCAATGCTGTAATAAGAAATTCACAACTATCGATTATACCAAACACTGTACTCACCCTAGAACCCACTGTATAAAGATTCAATCTCCAAAATAATACCCTTTAAACCTGCCACATCAAACTCACAATCATAAATAAATACACCTGACCGCAATTACTATCACAAACACACCCACAAACAATTACCCATCCTCTGGACTCAGTTCCCCCCAGTGCCTGCTGGGACAAGGGTGCACCGGTTAACCCCAATAAGACATCCTGTCCCTCAGCCTCTGGTTAAGTGACGGAGCCCAAAACCTGACCCTCCCAATACAATACAACTGCTAACTACAACACAAGCTTGTACAATGCCATATGCCCACTAAACCAACCAAAAATGCAGCTCAGAGACTGACCCTGTGTTCCTTTCCCTCCCTGAGTCGGGAGGACTAGGACACCTGAGGTCCCCTCAACATGAGCCCACCCCCTAGACTTGAGGATAAGTGGCGAGGGACTCCTGAGTTGGTCCCTGTGGCTGCACCAATTAAACCACAATTAAACCACAACCAAGACCACAGAATAAATGTATGACCTCACACACAACTCACAACACTGTCCACACAGCACCGGATTCTGTTCCCCCCCTGGTCTGTTGGGATGAGGGTGCACTGGATACCTCCAAAAAGACATCCTGTCCCCCAGTCTCTGGGTAAGTGATGGAATCCTCAATCAAACCCATAGGCATTCCAAAAGATACCACTACAAAAATAACACAAATCAAACTAACTGACTATAACCAAAACCACAGCCCCAGGGCTGACCTCCGGTTCCTCTCCCTCTCCAAGTCGGGAGGATTGGGACACCTGAGGTCCTCCTCAACATGAGCCCACCCCCCAGACTCGAAGATAAGCGGCGGGTGACTCCTGAGGTTGACCCCTGCGACTGTACTAATAGAACAAAAACATATTGACCAATAACAAAACACCTACAATAACAAGATACTTGCACACAGAAATAACCCACACTATACACACAATAAGCTGGTAAACTAAGCCAACACACCAGACTGACCTAGGAATGGCTCACCACCACATCAACATAATCACAAGCACAACTGAACGTGACCCACATAGCTCGAGATGAACCTTCGAGTTACTTTCCCGCTCCAGACCGGTTGGCTCGGGATACCTCCAAACTATAAGCCCTCCTACCTGGCTTGGAGGTAAGTGGCGAGACTCAAAGTATCAATCTTGGCTGCTATATCAAATCTACACAAATACAAAGTAAACACATTGTAATTCACACACAGGCCAACTACACCATTAAGTAGACATATACACTCCAATAATATACAGTGCATTAGCACACACACAATGGTTACACTTAGCTGGCCATCGAGCCTGAGGTAGTACCCGCACAATGATGGGACTGACGCCGGATACTCAACATTTGGTTCGCCCAACAGCATCGGATGGTGACACCCCCGCGCCGAGGGACGTATTCCCTCCTTGCAGTCTGTGACTACAGGCTCCTGTCTTTCAACTCAACACCACCGAGCATGCATCAGCAGCTCGAGTGCGTGCCAATACACACCAACAAGGGAGCCACAATGTTAGTCCCGTGAATGGAGATACTCTTCAACACTTTAATGTGTACCCCAATCAATCACCCCAACACATTAGGGCCAGTGATTCCCACGACACTAGTGGCCATCACTGCCCAGGTGACACAGAGCTGCCCATAATCTGCTGGACAACAAGGCCACGCTCGAGGGCGCGAATCCGAGGCGCGCCATGAACTGGTCGGCGTCGGTCAGCATGACGTCGTGGAACGGCATAACGCTCGCCAGCGACCGCGTCGACCGCATCCGGTTGGGCGGCCACGGACTCAGCGGCGCCTTCCCGACAAGTATGGCTACGCTGAGCGCATTGACGGAGCTTCACATTCCGAGCAGCAAACTGACCGGCAGCATCCCGACGCTACCCACAAGCCTCGTGGAGTTCCAAGTCGAAGGCAGCGGTTTGTCCGGAGCCATCCCCGACCTCAACGGGGCGACCGCACTGAGGCATCTTCGTCTCTCCAACAACGGCCTGACCGGCGGTGTTCCGACGACGTCCCGCCTGCCCTCCGGTCTCGAGAGCCTCGACCTCCAGGGAAACGACCTGGCCGGGATGATCCCGAATCTGAGCGGCATGACCAGCCTGAAACAGGTCGACCTCAGCTACAACGACTTGGCCGGGAGTTTGCCGGCGTTGCCCACCAGTCTGGAGGAGTTCTCCGCCACGAACAACAGTCTGTCCGGATCACTGCCGGACCTCTCCGGCATGACCGCGCTGAGGACCCTGCGTGTGGACGGCAACACATTGAGCGGGATGGTCCCGGCGGCCGACGCGCTCCCGATGACGCTCGTGCATCTCGAACTCACCTGGAACAACCTGGTGGGGACGATTCCCGACCTGAGCAGTCTGGGCAACCTCACCGAACTTCATCTCGGCGTGAACGGCCTGACAGGCGCCATTCCGACGACCCTTCCAACCAGTCTCGTCGTGCTGGACCTCGGGAGAAACTCCCTGACAGGGACAATCCCGGACCTCGGCACCCATACCGCCCTGGAGAGCCTGACGCTCGGACGCAATAGCTTTTCAGGCAGCCTCCCGGACAGCGACGAGTTGCCGCCCAACCTGAAGCACCTGAGCATCCGGTCCGGCGGTCTGAGCGGCACGATCCCCGACCTGAGCGACCTGGCCTCCCTCGAACGCCTCGACCTGCAGCGCAACGAACTGACCGGTTCCGTCCCCGCGCTCCCGACGAGTATCCGAACGCTCCACCTCAACGACAACGAGCTCGCGGGCACGATCCCCGACCTGGACAGCCTGACCTCACTCGAGACCCTCGACCTGCAGCGCAACGCACTGACCGGCTCGGTCCCCGCACTACCGACCAGCATCCTGCAGGTCATCCTCAAAGACAACGAACTCGAGGGCACGATCCCCGACCTGGACAGCCTGACCTCTCTTGAGACCTTCGACCTGCAGCGCAACGCGCTGACCGGCTCCCTCCCCGCTCTCCCGACGAGCATTCGGACTCTCCACCTCAACGACAACGAGCTCGGGGGCACGATCCCCGACCTGAGCACGCTCACCGGCCTGACCTCCGTCTACCTGAGCGGCAACGGGCTGACCGGAAACGTTCCCACCGCCGCGAGGCTTCCTTCCGGCATTCAGCGCCTCGTCCTTGGCGACAACGAACTCTCGGGCGCCATCCCTGACCTGAGCACGCGAACGGCGCTCACGCATCTGACGCTGCAGATCAACGATCTGTCCGGCGCCATCCCGACCACGCTACCGACGAGCCTCCAGACACTCCACCTTGCCGGCAACGGCGGCCTCACCGGCCCGATTCCGTCGCAACTCGGCGACATGACGTCCCTCGGGGAACTCTCCCTCTGCGACACCGACCTCAGTTCCTCGGCCACTCTGCCATCGGCCCTGGAAACGAAGCGCGCGGCCGACCCGGCCACGCTCACGGTCTTCTCCTGCGTCAGCGTCGCGGACGCCGCGGCGACCGAGGGGGCAGGCATCGTCTTCAGCTTCACCCACGACACATTCCCGGTCCGCGGCGCTTCTGACGCAGAAGACGTGACCGTCAGACTGGCCACGGTGGACGGTACGGCGACGGCCGCGGACTACACCGCCACGGATGACGTCCCGGTCTTCAAGACGATACGTGGCAACACCAACACCACGACGACGAACGTCACGTCGAGTTTGACTGTCTCTACAACAGAAGATGCAATCGTCGAAGGCGACGAGACGTTCATGCTGACCATGACGCCATGGCGCTACGGCGGAAGCCGGGTAGCAGCAGAGATCGTGTTCGCCACCCGACCCGTCGCCATCGGCACGATCCTGGACGACGACATGGCGGCGGACCCGGCGATCGACCTGTCCGTCTCGGCCAGCGGCGCCGTAACGGAGGGCGGCGCCCTGACGATCACGGCAACGGCAAGCCGGGCGCCCTCCGGGGTGAGTCTCGCCATTCCCGTCCAGCACGTCGCGGCGGTCTCGACCGCGGGGACCGGCGACTACTCCCTGTCCGGCACGCCGGCCGGCACGATCACCATCGCAGACGGCATGACCACCGGCACGATCAACCTGACTGCGACAAACGACACAGACGACGAACCGGACGAGACGCTCCGCCTCGCCCTCCCGGGTTCCCCTACCGGCTACACCCGAGGCTCGACGCCCCATGTGGACATGGTGATCACCGACGACGACCCGACGACGGTCGCCCTGTCCGTGACGGACGCGACCGCCGAAGAGGGCAGTTCGCCGACGACGGCGGGAATCCGGCTGACCCTCGGCCGCGGCCTCGTCGCGGGCGAGAGTCTCGGGATTCCGCTGGAGTTCGCCGGCGGCGCGCCGGGCACGGAGTTCACGCTGGCGCTTGCGACCTCTGACGCGACGGTGGGCTTCGCCGCCAGCACGAGCACGGTGACGTTCACGGGTCCGCGGACGGGCGCGAGCGCCACCGTTGCGGACATCACCTTGACTCCCGAGGACGACGCGGACTCGAACGACATCGCCCTGACCGTCTCCATTCCGACGAGTTCTTCCGGCGCCGGAACGATCTTCGCGGCCACCAACCTGGACGGCGGCGCCATGGGCAGCCGCGCGGGCGACGGCCGGATCACGATCGACGACGACGAGGTCCCGACGTCGTGCGCGGCGAGTTCGACCGCGGTGACGGCGACGAATCCCGCCGACGCCGCGGCGGCCGCGGCGCTGGCGAGCGACTGCGCCTTCCTGCTGGATATCAAGGACACGCTGGAGGGCGATTCGCCGGCTCAGGCGCTGAACTGGTCGGCGGCTCTGAGCATGAACGACTGGGACGGCGTCGCGATGACGAACAGCCGGGTCAGCACGATCCTGCTGCCGTCATGGGGCCTCGGCGGCGCGATGCCCGCGAGCTTCACCGCCCTGAGCGCTCTGACCTCGCTGCGGATCACGAGCAGCGACCTGACCGGCGGCGTCCCGACCTTGCCCGTCAGCCTGGTGAATCTCGATCTCAAGGGGAACGCGCTGACGGGTTCCATTCCCGACCTGAGCGGTCTCTCGAACCTCGAGGAACTCACTCTGTCGAGCAACGACCTGACAGGCGGCATTCCTGCCTTGCCGACGGGGCTCCGCTTTCTCAATCTCCCGACCAATCAACTGTCTGGCGCGATCCCCGACCTGAGCAGCCTGACGAGTCTGTTCCAGGTGGACCTGACGGACAACGAGCTGACCGGGGGCATTCCGGCGCTTCCGGCCAGCGTGCAGTTCCTCCGGCTGATCGGCAACGACCTGAGCGGGACGATTCCCGACCTGCGCGGGGTCACCGCCCTGGACCACCTGCACCTGGACGAGAACGGGTTCAGCGGCGCCGTGCCGGGGGCCGACAAGCTGCCGACCGGCCTCCAGCAGCTCTGGATCCGCGACAACGCGCTGGACGGGTCGTCCTTCCCGGACCTGAGCGGCCTCACCAGCCTGACGGATATCCGCCTGGACGGGAACGCGCTGACCGGGTCGCTGCCGGCCGCATCCTCGCTGCCGGCCGGCTTGCGGATTCTCCTCCTCTACAACAACGGCCTCACGGGCGCGATCCCAGACCTGAACAGCCTGACGTCGCTGATCTACGTCTACCTGTTCGGCAACGGCCTGAGCGGTTCGCTGCCGGCCGCGGCGGAGCTCCCGCCGAACGTTCTGCGGCTCGTGCTCAGCGACAACGCTCTCGACGGCGCGATCCCCGACCTGAGTTCCATCGCGTCCCTCGACTGGCTCTACCTGAGCGGGAACGCGCTGACCGGGAGCGTGCCGGCCGCGGCCGAGCTTCCGGCCGGCATTCAGCGTCTCGTCCTGGGCCGGAACAAGCTGTCTGGGAACATCCCGGACTTGAGCACGCGGAGTTCGCTGACGCATCTTCATCTGCGGAGCAATGGCCTGACCGGATCGGTTCCCGCCACTTTGCCCACGAGCCTCCAGGAACTGCACCTGGCCGGCAACGACCTGGCGAACGCGATTCCGTCGCAACTCGGCGGCCTGACCGCGTTGACGCAGCTCTCGCTCTGCGACAACGGCCTGACGGGGACCCTGCCGTCGGCGCTGGAGACGAAACGCACGGCCAACCCGTCAACGCTCGGCGTGGCCTCCTGCGCCAGCGTCGAGGACGCATCGGCGACGGAGGGTTCGGCCGTGGAGTTCACCGTCACGCACGACACGTTCCCCGTGCTGGGCTCCGCCGGGGCGGCGGACCTGACGCTGAGCTACGAGACGGCGGACGGCACGGCGGAGAGCGGCGTCGACTACACGGGCACGGCGGAGGGCACGCCGGGGAGCGTGACGATCGCCGGCAACACGAACACCTCGACGACGACCGGCACGGCGACCATCTCGGTCGACACCACGCAGGACACGGCGATCGAGGGCGACGAGGACTTCACGGTCACTCTGGCGCTGCCGGAGGGCGCCACCGGGGTGTTCGTCACGGGCGCCGCGGCGACGGGCACGATCGAGGACGACGACATGGCGGCGAACCCGAAGGTCAGCCTGTCCGTGTCGGGCGGCACGGTGGCGGAGGGCGGCGCCCTGACCGTGACGGCGACGGTGGACACGGCGCCGTCCGGGACGAGCGTCAGCGTTCCGGTTCAGCGGGTAGCCGGGGGCTCGCAGGCGGTGGCCGCCGACTTCACGCTGGCCGGCACGATCACGATCGCCGACGGGGCGACCATGGGCACGGCCACCCTGACCGCGAGAACGGATACGGCGGACGAGCAGGACGAGACGCTCCGCATCGGTCTCGGCACGCTGCCCGACGGTTACGACCCGGGCACGCCCTCCCACGTCGACGTCACGATCACGGACAACACGGCGACGCCGGTGACGTTGTCCGTGCCGGACGCGGCCGCCACGGAGGACACGGCGTCGGCGACGGCGACCATCCGGTTGACGCTCGGCCGCGCGTTGATCGCGAACGAAGCGCTCGCCGTGCCCTTGCAGTTCAGCGGAGGCGCGGTTGGCACGGACTTCACGCTGGCGCTCTCCGGCACGCCTTCGGGCGTCGCTCTCGCCGGCGGCACGGTGACCTTCACCGGTCCGAGCGCGTCCGCGGCGGACGTCACGTTGACGCCGGCCTCCGACGACGACGCGGAAGACCGCACGGTCACCGTGTCCATTCCGTCGAGTTCTTCAGGCAACGCGCCGATCCTGACGGCGACGAACCTCGACGGCGGCGCCACGGGCAGCCGGTCGGGCGCCGGCCGGATCACGATCACGGACGACGAGTCGAAGGGCCTGACGTTCTCGACTTCCACCGTGAACGTTACGGAGGGCAACAGCGCGACGTACACGGTGAAGCTCGCCAGCCGGCCGACGGGCGCCGTCACCGTCACCGTGTCCGGCCACGGCGGCACGGACCTTTCGGTCGACACGGACAGCACGATGCAGAACGACCAGTCGACGCTGACCTTCACGACGTCCAACTGGAACGACGCCCAGACCGTCACGGTCAGCGCGACGACGGACAGCGACGCGGAGAACGAAGCGCCGGTCACCCTCGTCCACGCGGCGTCCGGCGGAGGCTACGACTCCGTCTCCGGCAACGTGGTGGTGGTGAACATCACGGACAGCGACAGCCCGACGGTCACGCTGTCCGCGTCGGACGGCGGCGCGGTGACGGAGGGCGGCACGCTGACGATCACGGCGACCCTCAACCGGGCGCCCTCCGGGTCGAGTCTCAGCGTGCCGGTGCAGCGGGTCGCGGCGCACTCGACGGCCGCAACCAGCGACTACTCGCTGTCCGGCACGCCGGCGGGCACGATCACGGTGGCCGACGGCGCGAGGACGGGCACGATCACCCTGACGGCGACTCAGGACACCGACGACGAGCCGGACGAGACGCTGCGGCTGGAACTCGGCACGGTGTCGGGCTACGACCACGGCTCGTCGTCCCATGTGGACATCGTCATCACGGACAACGACGCGACAACGGTGACGCTCGCAACGCCCGACGCCGCCGCCACGGAGGGCGATCCCTCTGACCCGGCCAGAATCCGGCTTACGCTCGGCCGCGGTCTCGCCGCGGGCGAGCGTCTGGCGATCCCGCTTCTCTGGAGCGGCGGCACGGCGGGAACGGACTTCACGCTGGCGCTCTCCACCTCCCACGCAACGGTCGCCTTCGACGCCAGCAGCAGCACGGTGACCTTCACCGGCCCACGGGCCGGCAGGAGCGTGACGTCGGCGGAACTGACGCTTCTGCCTGCCGACGATCTCGACCGGAACGACCGCTCGGTCACGGTCTCCATCCCGGCGAGCTCATCGGGCGCCGGCACGACTCTCACGGCCACGAACCTCGACGGCGGGGCCACCGGCAGTCGGACCGGCAACGGCGTCATCAACATCACGGACGACGACGTGCCCGCCCTCGTCATCACGCCGGAGCGTCTGTCCATCCTGGAAGGGGACTCCGAGGACTACCTCGTCCGTCTGGCGGTCGCTCCCACGAGCGCCGTGACGGTCGCCATCACCGGCCAGTCGGGCACCGATCTGATCCTCGGCAGCGCCAGCCTCACCTTCACGTCGACGGACTGGAACATGCCGCAGGCGGTCCGGGTGACCGCCGGATCGGACATCGACGCGCAAGACGAGGCCGCCGTCACGCTGACCCATCAGGCGACCGGCGGCGGCTACAGCGGTGTTTCCGGCACGATCACCGTGCTCGTCACGGACGACGAACGGACTCTCGCCCGGTCCATCGGGCTCCGGAACCACGCCGTCAGCGTCGGTGAAACGACGAGCTACCAGCAGAGGGTCTGGCTCGTCGGCGGCGCCCCCACGGGCAGCGTCACCGTCACCCTTGACGTGGTCGACCCGACGATAGCCACGGTCAGCCAGTCCAGCCTGACGTTTGGCCCGTCGAACTTCGGCGCGGCCCAGCCCGTGACCGTCTCCGGCGTCTCCGATGAGGCCTCGAACCCGGGCGGGGCGCGGTTCACGACCCTCATCCTGCGGGCAGACGGCGGGGGCTACAGCGGCGCGATCGCAAGAGTCTCGGTCCGCGTCCAGGACGACGACGCCCGCTCCATGCCGCCGCTGCTGGAAGGCACGTCCGACCTGTACATCTACCGCGCGACCACGAGGGCCGATCAGCAGTGGGACTTCGAGTTCGCCTCGGTCGATCCGGCGGTGGCAACTGTCGATCCCTCCACGATCACCTGGACGACGGAGACGTCCGGGGAACCCCGGTTCTGGACGCTCCGGGCGCCGGACAACAGCGTCGCTGGCAACGCCCACACGACGATCGAACAGGCCCTCACAATTCACCAGGTGAGCGCGGGGACAAGCTCCCGACACCCGCAGTCACCTCTGGGCGTCACCGTCGTCGACGACGAGACGCCAGCCCTGTGGCTCTCCACTCAGGAGCTGCAGGTGGGCGAGGGCGCGGGTTCCCGCTTCACCGTGCAGCTCACGGACGAGCCCTCCGGCCAGGTGAAAGTGACCGTCTCGGGTCACTCGGGAACCGCCCTGACGCTGGACAAGGCGACCCTCACCTTCACGACCGCGGACTGGGACGAGCCGCGGACGATCACCGCATCCGCGGCGGAAGACGACGACGCCGATGACGACAGGTTCACGCTGACCCTCGCGGCAACGGGCGGCGGCTACGCGGCTGTGACGTCGACTCTCTTCACCCGGATCGCCGACGACGACGAGGTGGCGCTTCTTGTCGACGGCAAGGTGTACCTGCCAAGCGATCCGCCCGTGCTGGCCATCCTCGAAGGCGGCAGCGGCAGCTACACGCTGGCGCTCGACTCGCAGCCCGCGGACTCGGTCGTCGTCTCCATCTCCGGGCACGAGGGAACGGCGCTCACGCCGGACAGCACGAGCCTCACGTTCTCCACGTCGAACTGGAGCACTCCCCGAACGGTGACGGTCCAGGCCGCGCAGGACGACGGCAACACGGCGAACGAGATGGTGACCCTCACGCACACGGCAGCCGGGGGCGGTTACGAATCGGCAACGGCCGCCGCCCTCCCGGTGCACGTAACGGACAACGACGCGCAGGCGTTCCACTTCTCGAAGGCCCGCGTGACGGCGACCGAAGGCGGCGGCCAGGAGAGCTACACCGTGCGCCTCGCGCGACAACCGTCGCAGGCCATGGAGGTGCGGATCACCTCCACTTCCCTGACGATCGCCGGCGCCCAGGATCGAAGCGGCACGCCGACCCGGATTCTCACCTTCACCACGTCCGACTGGCACACGCCGCAAGCGGTACAGGTCACGGCGCCGGAGGACGACGACCCCCAGGACATCGACAATCCCGGCGACCTGAACCACCAGGGCTTCATCGGCGGCGCGCAGACCCTCTTCCGCACGGTGGACGTCCTCGTCGAGGACGACGACGAGCGCGGCGTGATCCTCTCCCCGACCTCTCTGGCGTTCCCGGAAGGCGGCGGCGCGACCTACACCGTGCGGCTGGCGGCGGCGCCGGAGCCAGGCCGTCCGTTGGTCAAGGTGTTCACCGGCATGATCACCCCGAACGACCTGTCGCTCGACCTGACCAGCCTGACCTTCACGCCGGACGACTGGAGCACGCCGCAGACGGTGACCGTGGAGGCGGTGGAGGATGACGACATCACGAACGACGAGGTCACGCTTGTCCATGTGGCGCACGGCGGCGACTGGAACGACGCGCCCCGCGCCAGGTTGCCCGTCACGGTGACGGACATGGCGCCGACCATCGACCTGTCCGTGAGTGGCGGCGGCGCCGTAACCGAAGGCGGCATGCTTACGATCACCGCCACCGCCAGCCGGGCGCCGTCCGGGAGGAGTCTGAGCATTCCGGTCCGCAGAGTTGCAGGCAGCAGCTCGACCGCCGTCGCGGGCGACTACACGCTGTCCGGGTCGCCCGCGGGCACGATCACGATTGCCGACGGAGCAACGACCGGCACGATCACCCTGACCGCGACCGCTGGCGGAGGCGACGAGCCAGCCGAAAGCCTGCGCCTTGAAGTCGGGTCGCTGCCGGACCCCTACGCGCGCGGCTCGACGCCAAGGGTGGACATCGCGATCACGGACAACGACCCGACATCCGTGACGCTGTCCGTGCCGGACGACACGGCCGAGGAGGGGAGTCCCCCGACGACGGCGAGCATCCGCCTGACGCTCGGACGCGCCTTGGTAAGCGGCGAAGCGCTTTCCGTGCCGCTTCGGTTCGCCGGGGGCACGGCGGGCACGGAGTTCACTCTGGCGCTCGCCACCTCGAACGCAACGGTGGGCTTTGCCGCGAACACGAGCACGGTGACGTTCACCGGTCCACAGACCGGCGCGAGCGCGACGGTTGCGGACGTCACCCTCACGCCCGTGGACGACGCGGACTGGAACGACGTCTCGCTCACGGTGTCCATTCCGGCAAGTTCCACCGCCGGCACGCCGCCCCTTGCCGCCACGAACCTCGGCGGCGGCGCCGCGGGCAGCCGCGCGGGCTCGGGCCTGATCACCATCGACGACGACGAGATCACACCCTCCTGCACGCCGGGCGCGACCGCCGTTACGGCGACGAACCCCACGGACCCGGCGGCGTTGGCCATGGACTGCACCTTCCTGCTGGACAACAAGGCGAGGCTCGAGGGGACCTCGCCGACCACGGCGCTCAACTGGGCGGCGAACCTCAGCATGGCGTCGTGGGACGGCGTCACGATCACGAGCGACCGGGTCAGCGCCATCGCGCTCGACCGCCTGGGTCTGAAGGGCGCCTTCCCGGCCGACATGTCAGCGCTCGCGGCGCTGACCTCGCTTGCCATCACGGACAGCGAACTGACGGGCGGCATCCCGACGCTGCCCACGAGTCTCGCGACCTTCGACGTGGACACGAACGAACTGTCGGGGACGATCCCGGATCTGAGCGGCCTCGCAAACCTGACAACGCTCAGGCTTGGATTCAACAACTTCACCGGCGGTTTCCCCGCCCTGTCCCGGCTGCCCACGGGCCTGGTGGAGCTCGGCCTTCACAACAACACGCTGGGCGGCTCGATCCCCGACCTGAACGGAACCTCTCTCGAGACGATCAACCTGCGGGAATGCGGCTTCAGCGGTTCGTTCCCCGCCCTGCCTTCGTCCGTTGTCCGCTTCGACATCATCGACAACGACCTGGGGCCCACCATCCCGGACACGAGCGCGCTGACCAACCTGACGGAACTCCTGCTGACCGGCAACGAGTTCACGGGCGCCGTGCCCGCCGCCGACAAGTACCCCGCGGGAATCGAACGTCTCCTGCTTGACGGCAACAGGCTGACCGGGACGATCCCGGACCTGAGCAGCCTCGCCAGCGTGACGTACCTCTACCTCCGGCGAAACGGGCTCACCGGCTCGCTTGACGCCGGGCACATGCCGCCGAACGTCGAGTTCCTGCTGCTCGGCGAGAACAGGCTGAGCGGCGTGATTCCAGACCTGAGCGGGCTGACGGAACTCTGGTACCTCTACCTGAACGACAACGAGTTCACCGGGTCGGTCCCGGTGCTGCCGACGAAAGCCCTTCAAGTCGTCCAGCTCCAGCGGAACCGGCTCGACGGCACGATTCCCGATCTGAGCGGCCTGACCCGGGCGACCCACTTCAACGTGCACGGGAACGCACTGACGGGAGGCGTTCCCGACGTCAGCGCGCTGACGCAGCTCACGCACCTCTACCTGCACTTGAACAGACTGAGCGGGACGATCCCGACCAACCTGCCCACGACACTCCAGCACCTGTTCCTGTCCGGCAACCAGTTGAACGGCGGGCTGCCGTCCCAGCTCGGCAACCTGGCCTCGCTGAGCGTGCTGTCGCTCTGCGACAACAGCTTCGACTCCTCCGCCACCATGCCGTCGGCTCTGGAGACAAAGCGAACGAACAACACGCTGACAGTCGTTCCCTGCCTGAACGTCGCCGACGCGGCGGCCGTCGAGGGCAGCGCTCTGGGCTTCACCGTGGAGTTCGACACCTTCCCCGTCCGGGGCGCATCCACCGCCGTCGACGTGACGGCGAGCTACTTCACCCGGGAGGGAACGGCTACCGGCGCCGACTACACGGCCGTCTCGGCCGACACGCCGGGCAGCGTCGTCATCCCGGGCAACACGGACACGACCACTACCACCAGCACGGCGAACATCTCCGTCCAGACGACGCAGGACGGCGCGATCGAGGACGACGAGACGTTCGACGTCGTCATCGGGCCGCCAAGGGGTGTCCTTGCCACGCGCTCCGTCGCGACCGGCACGATCGAGAACGACGACCGGCCGAAGATCAACCTGTCCGTGTCGGGCGCAGGCGCGGTGACGGAGGGCGGGACGCTCACCATCACGGCGACGGTGGGCCAGGCGCCGAACGGTTCGAGTCTCAGCGTGCCCCTCCAGCGGGTGGCCGGTAACTCGCAGGCCGTTGGCGGCGACTACACGCTCCCGGCCACGATCACGATCGCCAACGGGTTGACGTCGGGCACGGCCGCCCTCGTGGCGACGTCCGATGCGGCTGACGAACAGGCCGAGACGCTGCGCATCGGGCTCGGCACGGTTGCGGGTTACGACCACGGTTCGACGCCGCACGTCGACATCCTCATCGCCGACAACACGCCGACGCCGGTAACGCTGTCCGTGCCGGACGGGGCGGCCACCGAAGACACGGCGTCCGGGACGGCGACGATCCGGCTTGCGCTCGGCCGGGCCCTCGTGGCCAACGAGATCCTGGCAATTCCGCTGCAGTGGAGCGGCGGCGCGGCCGGCACGGACTTCACGGTGGCGCCCTCGGGCTCGCCAACGGGTGTCACGTTCCACGCGCCGACCAGCACGGTGACGTTCACCGGCCCGAGCGCCGCGGCGGCGGACTTCACGCTGACGCCAGCCTCCGATCCGGACGCCGAGAACCGGACGGTGACCGTCGACATCCCCACGAGTTCCTTGACCGGCGCCACGCGGCTCGTTGCCACAAACCTGGGTGGCGGGGCCAGCGGCAGCCGCTCGGGCAACGGCCAGATCACGATCACGGACGACGACACGAAGGGGTTCACCTTCTCGACCTCCACCATCGGCGTGACGGAGGGCGGCGACGCCACCTACACGGTGCAGCTCGCGACCCGGCCCACGGGCACGGTGACCGTCACAGTGTCCGGCCACGCCAGCACGGATCTGGACGTGGACACGAACAGCACCACGCAGGGGGACCAGGCGACCCTGACCTTCACGCCGTCCAACTGGAACACAGCGCGAACGGTCACGGTAAGGGCCTCGCCGGACAATGACACGAAGAACGAGGACCCGATCACCCTCGCCCACACCGCGTCCGGCGGCGGCTACGGTTCCGTCTCCGGCGCCGTCACGGTGAACATCGCGGACGACGACAATCCGAAGGTCGAGCTGTCCGTGTCGGGCAGCGGCGCGGTAACGGAGGGCGGCACGCTGACCGTGACGGCGACGCTGACTGAGGCGCCGTCCGGGTCGAGCCTCAGCGTGCCGGTCCGGCGGGTGGCGGCGCACTCGTCGGCTGGAACGTCCGACTACTCGCTTGGCGGTACGCCGGCGGGCACGATCACCGTCGCCAGCGGGGCGACCACTGGCACGCTCACTCTGACCGCAACGAACGACACGGACGACGAGCCGGACGAGACGCTGCGGCTCGAACCCGGCACGGTAGCGGACTACGACCCGGGCCCCGCGGCCCACGCCGACATTGTCATCACGGACAACGACGCAACGACCGTGGCTCTCTCCGTGCCGGATGCAATCGCCACCGAAGACAACTCGTCAGACATCGCGACAATCCGGTTGACGCTCGGCCGCGGTCTCGCCCGCGGCGAGGTCCTGGCCGTACCGCTCGGGTTCACGGGCGGCGCGGCGGGCACGGATTTCACCCTTGCCCGGGTCGGCTCGCCTGCCGGCGTCGCGCTGAACGGCGGGACGGTCACCTTCACGGGTCCGCAGACCGGCAGGACGGCCACCGTGGCCGACATCCGCCTGACGCCTGCATCGGACCCGGACGCCGAGAACCGCACGGTCACGGTCGACATCCCGAGGACATCCACCGGCGCCCCGCCCATCCTTGCCGCCACCAACCTCGACGGCGGCGCCGCCGGCAGCCGCGCTGGCAACGGCGAGATCACGATCACGGACGACGACACGAAGGGTACGGTCTTCTCCCGCACAACGGTGAACGTAACGGAGGGAGACGACGCCACCTATACCGTGAAGCTCGCCAGCCGCCCGACAGACGATGTGACGGTCACGGTCAGCGGTCACGGCGGAACGGATCTCTCGGTGGACACGGACGGCGGGATGCCGAGCGACCAGACGAACCTGACCTTCACGCAGTCGAACTGGAACACCGCCCGAACCGTCACGGTAAGCGCCTCGCCGGACAGCGACACGGAGAACGAGGACCCGATCACCCTCGCCCACGCGGCCTCCGGCGGCGGCTACAACGGCGTCTCCGGCAGCGTGACGGTGAACATCGTCGACAGCGACAAGCCGAAGGTAGAGCTGTCCGTGTCGAACAGTGGCGCGGTGACGGAGGGCGGGACGTTGACGGTAACGGCGAGCGTGAGCGTAGCCCCGTCCGGGTCGAGCCTGGGCGTACCGATCCAGCGAGTGCCGGCGACTTCAACCGCGGGATCGGCCGACTACTCACTGCCGGCGATCACCATCTCCGGCGGAACGACGTCCGGCACGGCGACGTTCACGGCGACAAGCGACTCGGCCGACGAACCGGACGAGACATTGCGTCTGGAACTCGGCACGGTGCCCGGCTACGACCACGGTTCGGCATCTCATGTCGAGTTCGTCATCACGGACAACGACGCGACGACGGTTGCCTTGTCCACGCCGGACGCGACCGCTACGGAAGGCAGTTCGTCGGACACGGCGACCATCCGACTGACCATCGGCCGCGGCCTCGCCCGCGGGGAGATCCTGGCCGTGCCGCTTCAGTTCACCGGCGGCACGGCAGGCACGGACTTCACCCTGGCACGGGCGGGCTCGCCCGCGGGAGTCGCGCTTGACGGCAGCACGGTGACCTTCACCGGTCCGCAGACGGGCAGGACCGCCACCGTGGCGAACATCCGCTTGACTGCGGTCTCGGACCCCAACGCCGGGAATCGCACGGTCGCAGTGGACATACCCCGGACTTCAACCGGCGTCCCGCCCATTCTCGCCGCCACGAACCTCGACGGCGGCGCCACCGGCAGCCGTTCGGGCAACGGGCAGATCACGATCACGGACGACGAGCCGGTGGCCGCCTTCGCGCTGACGGCCGCCAGCGCGAGCGAGGACGCGGGCACGCGCAACGTGACGGTCAACCTGCAGCCGGCGACGACCAGCCCCTTCACGCTGAGCTACACGCTCTCCGGCGCGGCGACGCCTAGCGTGGACTACACGATCGACGGGGCCACGGGGAACTCGGGCATTGTTTCCGTTTCCGCCGGCTCTTCCAGCGTGCGTATTCCCGTCGTTGTCATCGACGACCAGAACGAGGAAACAGCAGAGGCCATCGTGCTCACCCTGGTGGACGGGGCGGGCTACGCACCGGGTAACCCGCGGGTGCATCGTCTCATGATCACGGACAACGATGGCGCGGACCCTCCACCGCCGCCGGTCGTGGAACCGCCTCCGCCACCGCCACCGCCCGCTGGCGGACCGCCTCCGCCACCGCCGCCGGGACCGGCCGGGCCGCCGAGGGCCAGTTTCAGCATTAGCGGCGCCGTATGCGAGGCGGGACTCTGCACCACCTTCACCGGCGCGGCCGTGACTCTGGAGGACACGAGTACCGGCGTGGCAACGGAACGTGCCTGGGACACCGGCGACGGCGGCGTTCTCGATGGCTCGACGGTCGTTCATGCCTGGAGGTCGCCCGGCTTCTACCGGGTGACGTTGACGGTCAGCGGCGACGGCGCCTCGGACCAGGCGTCAGCCGCTTTCCTCGTTCGGCCAGCCGCTCCCGCCGGAAACTGCGAGCCTGGCGACTTCACGCTCTGCCTCCAGGACGAGCGCTACCGCGTCGAGGTGAACTGGTGGACGGCGGAGAGCGAGACCGGCCGGGGGGTCGTCGTTCACGAAGGAACGAACGACTCCGGCATGTTCCGGTTCTTCAGCGAAGCGAACTGGGAGGTTCTCCTCAAGGTGCTGGACGGTTGCGACGTGAACGGCGGTCACTGGTTGTTCGCCGCCGCCACCACGGACATGGGCTACGAGGTGACCGTGACGGACACGGCGGGCACGGATCCGCCGAGGGTGTACCGGAACGAACCCGGCCTGCCGGCGCCCGCGGTGACGGACACGAGCGCTTTCCCCAACGCTTGCGAACGTTGAACCGACGAAGCGCGCGGCACACCGGCGCCCATCAGGCAACAGGCACGCAGCCATCCCGGCGGCAGCAGCGGGATAAACTGCCCCGGTGATGAGGCAACGGCTCGCTTACTTGAGCCTCTTCGGTCTCGTTCTCGCGGTAACGGCGGCCGACGCCCAACGCACCGTCAAGCCCGTGCTGCACGGGCGTCACTGGGTCGCGGTCACCGGCAAACCCCTGGCCGCCACCGCCGGCGCGCTGATCTTCGCCCGCGGCGGCAACGCGGTCGACGCCACTTGCGCCATGCTGGCCGCGACCTCGACCATGTGGGACACGCTGGGCTGGGGCGGCGAGACCCAGGCCCTGATCTTCGATCCGCGCGAAGGCGAAGTGGTCGGGATCAACGCGCTCGGCGTCGCGCCAACCGGCGCCACGGTCGACTTCTTCCACGAACGTGGCTTCGTCTACCCGCCGGAGTACGGGCCCCTGGCTGCGGTGACGCCGGGCACCCCGGGCGGGCTGATCGTGATGCTCGCGCACTACGGGACGATGAGTCTGGCGGAAGTGCTCGAACCGTCCATTCAGATGGCGGACGGCTACCCGATCGAGCGCGCCCAGGCCGACAACATGGAGCGCCGCCGGGAGATGCTCCAGCAATGGCCGGACTCGGCGCGGGTTTTCCTGCCCCACCTGTCGGCGCCCGGGGACGGCGACGGACGCGCGGCGCCGAGGGCCGGCGAGATTTTCCGCCAACCCGACCTGCTGGACACGCTGCGCAAGCTGGTCGAGGCCGAGGCGGCGGCGTTGAAACAGGGCAAGACCCGCGAGCAGGCCCTGGCCGCCGCCTACGACCGCTTCTACCGGGGCGACATCGCCGAGGAGTTCGTGCGCGGCTCGCGGGAACTGGACGGTCTCATCACGATGGCCGATCTCGACCAGTGGCAGGTCCACGTCGAGGAACCGGTCCGCACGAACTACCGCGGCGTCGACGTGTACAAGCTGACCTCCTGGGTACAGGGGCCGGTCATGCTCCAGGCGCTGAACATCCTGGAGAACGCCGACCTCAGGTCGATGGGCTACAACTCGGCCCGCTACATCCACGCCCTCTACCAGGCGATGAACCTGGCCTTCGCGGACCGCGACTTCTACTACGGCGATCCCTACTACCCGCCAGCAGAGCCGCTCGAGGGCCTGCTCTCGAAGGACTACGCCCGCGCCCGCTACGGGTCGATCGACTGGAAGAAGAACGACGAGGACGTCCGCCCGGGGAACCCCTACGACTTCCAGGAAGGCGACAACCCCTTCCTCGACCTCCTGGAGCAGTGGACGCCGATCCCGCCAGCGGCGGACGCCGAGGGCGAGCAGGGCTTCCAGCAGGCGTCGGCCGGCCGACAGACCCGTTCCCGGATGACCTACGAGGAGGCCTTCACCGCCGGCACGACCTCGATCCAGGCCGCCGACGCCGAGGGCTGGGTCGTGTCCGTGACCCCGAGCGGCGCCTGGATCCCCGCGGTGATCGCCGGCCGCACCGGCATCGGCATGAGCCAGCGGATGCAGAGCTTCGTGCTCGATCCGGGGCTCAACCCGTACAACCTGCCCGAGCCCGGCAAGCGGCCACGCGCCACGCTGACCCCCGGCATGGCGCTCAAGGATGGCCGGCCTTACCTCTCGTTCTCCGTCCAGGGCGGCGACACCCAGGACCAGAACCTGCTCCAGTTCTTCCTCAACGTCGTCGAGTTCGGCATGAACGTCCAGCAGGCCGCGGAGGCCGCGAACATCACCAGCCACCAGATGCAGAGTTCGTTCGGCGCCCACGAGTCCCGGCCGGGAGACCTCGACGTCCGCGGGGATACGCCTCCGTGGGTTCGGGCGGAACTCCGCCGCATGGGCTACAGCGTTCGCGCGCTGGACCGCACTTCGGGGCCGATCACCGCAATCTGGTTCGACCGCGAGAACGGCACCATGTGGGGCGGCGCCAGCGACTACGGCGAGGACTACGGCATCGCCTGGTGATACCGATCAACCGCCCCTCTTGACTCAAGGAGACCGCCCGTGAAGCGACTGCTCGGCGCCACCTCTGCTCTCTGCCTCCTGCTCCTCGTCTCGGCCTGCGGCGAGTCCGCCGACCCCGGCACGCCGTCGGGAGACATCGTCGACATCCCCTACACGAAGTACGTCCTCGACAACGGACTGCGACTGATCGTCCACGAGGACCACAAGGCGCCGATCGTCGCCGTGAACGTCTGGTACGACGTCGGCGCCGGCGACGAGAAGATCGGCAAGACCGGCTTCGCCCACCTGTTCGAGCACCTGATGTTCAACGGCAGCGAGCACTTCAACGACGACTACTTCAAGCCCTTCGACCGGGTCGGCGCCACCGGCATGAACGGTACGACGAACCAGGACCGGACGAACTACTTCCAGGTCGTGCCGACCACGGCGCTCGACATGGCGCTGTGGATGGAGTCCGACCGCATGGGCCACATGCGAGCGGCCGTCGACCAGGCAAGGCTCGACGAGCAGCGCGGCGTGATCCAGAACGAGAAGCGCCAGGGCGAGAACCAGCCCTACGGCAAGGTCTTCCTGACCATCTTCGAGAACACCTATCCCGACGGCCACCCCTACGACCACTCGACGATCGGCTCGATGGAGGACCTGAACGCCGCCTCGCTGGCCGACGTCCACGAGTGGTTCGACATCTGGTACGGCGCCGCGAACGCGGTGCTGGTGGTCGCCGGCGACGTCGAGGCCGAGGACGTGAGGGCCCGGGTCGAGAAGTACTTCGGCCACATCCCCTCCGGCCCGCCGCTGATCAAGCCGGACACCTCACTCGCCCGCCGCAGCGAACCGAGTCGCATCGTCCTGCAGGGCCGCGTGCCGCAGGCGCGGGTCTACAAGGCGTGGAACGTCGCCACGGTGAGAGACGATCTTCGCCGGACAGGTGGCGCCGCCGAAGGGCGATCCCGCGAACCTCTGGATCGAGGCGATGAACGACATCATCGGCGGCGGCTTCACCTCGCGCATCAACCTGAACCTCCGCGAGGACAAGGGCTGGTCCTACGGCGCCCGGGCGATCCTGCTCGACGCCGCCGGCCAGCGGCCCTACTACGCCTTCGCGCCGGTCCAGGCGGACCGGACGGCCGAGTCGATGGCCGAGATCGACAAGGAGATCCGGGGCATCCGCAGCGGTGGGGCAAGGCCCCCGACCGCGGACGAGCTCGCCAAGGTAACGGACCAGAACACGCTGACCCTGCCGGGGCGCTGGGAGACGAACGGCGCGGTGATGGCGAGCCTGATCGAGATGGCCCGCTTCGACCTGGCGGACGACTACTGGGACACCTTCGCGGACGTCGTACGGGGAGTCGGCCTTTCCGACGTCAGCGCCCAGGCCGACCGCGTGCTCCAGCCCGACAACCTGGTCTGGATCGTAGTCGGCGACCGGGTACGGATCGAGGAGAAGATCAGAGGCCTGGGACTCGGCGAGATGCGGTTTCTCGACGCGGACGGGAATCCCGTGGAGGGCTAGGGCTCGGGCCAGTGCAGGGCCCGTCGGGCACCGGCGAACTCGACCGTCCGGCAGTCCTCGGACACCGTGCGCAGCAACGCAAAACGAGGAGTGTCCGCGATCTCGACCAGCCCGTGTCCGGCCGACGACGCGAACAGTCGTTCCCGCTTATCCAGGCGCAGCGAATCGGGATCGAGGCGGTCGCTCTGCCCGTTGCTCAGGTCGGCGACGACTCCTCCCTCCCCAGCACCACCTTCCTCCCGCAACTGGACCGCGACCAGCGGCGTGGTCTCACAGTCGAGATAGCACTTGTCCCACCAGCCGTCGTTGACCCGGTACTCGACGAACCAGACGCCGAGCGCCGGTTCGAAGCCGATGTGCTGGACGAAGAAGCGGCGGATGCGATCGGCGACCGGGCCACCCTTCCACGACCAGCGCCGGTCCGCGTCGACCACGACCGGCGGGTAGTGAAACGACATCAGCGCGTCGTCGAAGGCGCGTCCACCGGCCACTGCCCTGGCCAGCGGCACCGGGAAGTAGGTGCCGCGCTCCAACCGGTCGAGCCGGCTCGGCAGCTCTTCGGCGACAACGGCCACCACGGCCGGGTCCCTCGCCGCCTCCGAGTCGGCCAGGGCGTCCCGGTCGACGGATGACAGCGGATTGCGGAAGCGCGCCTGATGCGAGAGGAATATCGAGATCCCCTGAGGCCAGAGCCGCTCGCAGGCCCGCACCAGTTCGTCCATGACGCGAGGGGCCTGACCCGCTCTACCTGCCTCCGCCTCCGGGCTGCGGCGCCGGCTCCGGTTCGCCCGGCTCCGGGCTCATCCCCACGAGCCAGCGCAGGCCGTTCTTCAGGTCGTCGACCATCATGTAGGTGCAGGGCACGAGAATCAGGGCGATGCCGGTCACGAACAGCACCCCGAAACCCAGGCTGAGCGCCATCGGCACGAGCCACTGGGCCTGGTTCGACCGCTCGAGAATGATCGGCATCAGGCCGAAGAACGTCGTCAGCGAGGTCAGGATGACCGGTCTCACACGCCGGGTGACGCCGCCGACGACGGAGTCGACCAGACTCCGGCCCTCGCTCCGCAACTGGTTCACCGCGTCGATCAGAACCAGCGAGTCGTTGACCACGACACCGGAAAGCGCGACGAGTCCGAAGATGCTGAGGAAACTCAGGTCGTAGCCCATGATCAGGTGGCCGACGACCGCCCCGAACATGCCGAAGGGCACCGCCGACAGGACGACGAGGGGTTGCAGATAGCTGCGGAAGGCGACCGCCATCAGGGCGTACATGGCTAGCATGGCGACGATCAGGTTCCCGCTCAGCGATCCCACCGCTTCGGCCTGCGCCTCCTGCTCGCCGCTGAAGTTGAAGGTCAGTCCGGGCGTGTCGGCCACCACTTCCGGCAGGATGGTCCGGGCCAGGGCGGCGCGAATGTCGTTGCCGGTGGTGGCCGTCGGGTCGATGTCGGCCGTGACGGTGACCGTGCGGCGTCCGTCGACCCGGAGGATCTCGGTGAACGATCTTCCCGGCCGCACATACGCCGCCTGGTGCAGCGGAATCTCGCCGCCCCCCGGCGTGCGGATCAGCAGATTCTCGATCGCGTGCACCGAGTCCCGCTCCTCGCGCGGCAGGCGGACGTAGACGCGCAGTTCGTCGCGGCCGCGCTGCTGGCGGCTCGCTTCGGCGCCAAAGAAGGCGCCGCGGACCTGGGCCGCCAGGGCGCGTTCGGTGAGCCCCAGACCCTTGGCGGCCGGCTTGAGCACGAGGTCGAGCTGCGGCTTGCCGACCTTGAAGCCGTCGTCGACGTCGAACACGCCGTTGTAGGTCGCCAGCGAGGCGGCGACGCGCGCCGCCGCCGCCTCGAGCGGTGGCGTCTGCGTGTGCTCGAGCTGGACCGAGACCTTGGCCCCGGCCGACGGACCGTCGTTGAAGTCGAAGGACAGGCGGTCCACGCCCGAGACCTCCCCGACCTGATCGCGCCAGCGCGCCGTGAACTCCGCCGAGCCGAACTCGCGCTCCGCGTCGGGCACGAGGTGGACCGTCACGACACCGACGTGCCCGCCGGTCGCGGCAAAGCCCTGACCGGGGCCGAACGCGCCGGTATCGGCGCTTCCGATCCTGGCCTCGATCCCCCGGAAAACGGTGTCCGGCATGGTGCCGTCGGGCCGCGGCCGCATCCGCCCCTCCGCCAGAAGCTGGGCGCCGACCTCTTCCGCCGACCGGGTCATCAGGCGCGCCACCTCGCGCGTGTCCGCGACCGGCGCGCCGAACGGCAGTTCGATCACGCCGTTCGCGAACTCGCCCTCGATCCGCGGGAAGAAATTGAACTTGATGTGCCCGCCGGCGACGATACTGACCGCCACGACCAGCCCAGAGAACATGACGGCCACGGTCAGGTAGCGGTCACGCACCAGCCGCCGGATGATCGGCGGAACCTGGCTCGCGATTGTCCGTTCCACCCACTCCGAGAAGCGGAGCTGAAGCGCACCCAGCTTCTTGAACGGGTTGAGCGCCGCCCGTTTCCTGCCCTTCCGGCCGCGCAGCTTCGTCCGCCCCACGTGCCGCAGGTGGGCCGGCAGGATGAACACGGATTCGATCAGGGACAGGAGCAGGACGGGAATGACGATGAACGGGATGTTGCGGAAGAACTTGCCGGTGATCCCCGGAACGAGCGCCAGGGGAATGAAGGCGATGATCGTCGTGATGACGGC
Source organism: Candidatus Multivorans sp. (assembly GCA_965220845.1). Taxonomy (GTDB): domain Bacteria; phylum Acidobacteriota; class Thermoanaerobaculia; order Multivoradales; family Multivoraceae; genus Multivorans. The sequence continues at coordinate 408,336 of CBDCRA010000003.1, read as the reverse complement.
GAACGTGACCGGCGCCAGTACCTCCCGGGTGCCGACGATCGCGGCCTCGAGCCGGTTGTCGCCCCGGCGGTGGTAGAAGATCGCCTCGCCGACGACGACCGCGTCGTCCACCGCGATCCCGAGCACCAGGATGAACGCGAAGAGCGAGATCATGTTGAGCGACACGCCGAGAATCGGGATGAGGAAGAACGAGCCGCAGAACGAGATGAAGATGCCCAGGCTGACCCAGAAGGCGACCGCCGGCCGCAGGAAGATGCCCAGCACGGTGACCACCAGCAGCAGTCCGATCAGGCCGTTCTTTCCCAGAATCGACAGCCGGGCGCGGTAGTCCTCCGACTCGTCGTTCACGATCGAGATTCCCACCGAGTCCGGCAGCGTGCCCCGGCGGCGCTCGACCAGGTCGTAGACCGCGGACGAAACCTGGAGCGGTACCTCCTCGCCGACGCGGAAGACCTGCAGATCGATCGCCGGCTGACCGTCGTAGTACAGCTCCTCGTCGGTCTCCCGGAAGCCGTCGACCACGGTGGCGACGTCGCGCAGGCGGACCCGGGTGCCGTCGGCCCGGGCGATCAGCGTGATGTCCCGGAACTCCTCGCCATAGTCGCGACGCTCCGTGGTGCGGACCAGGACCTCGCCGCCCTCGGTCTTGACCGAACCACCGGGAAGATCGATCGAGGCCGCTCGCACGGCCGTCGAGATCTGTGGCAGCGTGAGGCCGTAGCGCCTCAGGTTGTCCGCAGGCACCTCGACGCTGATCTCGGGCGGCGGAATCCCCGCCTTCTCCACGAGCGTGATCCGCTCGTCCGAGAGCAGCTCGTTCCGGAGCTCTTCCGCGAGCCGGTCGAGCGACTTCAGGTCCACGTCGCCGTGGACCAGCAGCGACAGCACCTGCCTGCGATTCGTCAGCAGCGAGATGACCGGGCGTTCGGCGTCCTGAGGGAAGGACGTGATCCGGTCCACGGTGCTCTTGATGTCGTTGTACGTCCGGTCCGGATTCGCGCTGGTCAGGAGTTCGGCCATCACCGTGCCGAGACCCTCGACCGAGATCGAGTTGATCTTCTTGATGCCGTCGAGGCTGCTGATCTCGTCCTCGATCGCGAGGACGACTCCCTCCTCGACTTCCTGGGGCGAGGCGCCCGGGTAGGCGACCACGACGGTCACCATGTCCATGTCGATCTCCGGGAAGACCTCCCGCTTGGTTCCCAGCGCGAAGAGAATGCCGCCGAAGACCAGGACTCCCATCAGCAGGTTCGCCGCGACCGGATGCGCCGCCATCCAGCCGATCGGTCCCTTCCTGTCGACAGGACCGTGGTCGTGGGACATGAGGCTCATGGCGCCACTCCCGTCGGCACGGCGCCCCAGGCCGACACGTCCCAGCGGCTCGCGGCGGAGAGGAGATCGGCCGCGACCACCGGTGGCGCATCCGCGCCCAGGCGGAGCTTCATCCCCTCGATCGGAGTGGCGATGCGGCTGGTCACGACGAGTTCCCCCTCAGCCAGGCCGGTTTCGATGCAGACGCTGTCCTCGAAGCGCCAGGCCACGTCGACCGGCCGGCGCTCGAGCTGCGCTCCGCTGTACATCCAGAGGTGTCCGCCCTCCTGGAGCCACTCCCGCGGCACCTCGAACAGGTCGCGCACCGTGCCGCCCTCGAGCAGCAGGTCGACGTAGCTGTCCAGGAGCAGCAGTCCCCGCCCGGCGGGGCCGCCCGTCCCGCGCGCGAGCCCGAGCGGATCGTCGACTTCGACCAGGACGCGGGCCATCCGGCCCGCGGTGTCCAGATCTCCCAGCAACCGGACGATGCGGCCCGGCAGGACGTAGTCGGTCTCGGGATCGAGCCGCACCAGCGCCCGCGAACCCCCGACGTCGCCATGGAGGCCCGGAACCCGGAGTTGTTCGAGTTCGTCGGTTCGGACCGCGGCCCGTACCCAGAACGCATCGGTGCCCGCCAGCGTCACGGCCTGGCTCTGCGGCGTCACCGTCTGCCCCACCTCGATCGTCTCGGAGAGCACGACGGCGTTGAACGGACTGCGCACCACCGTGCGCTCGAGGTCCAGCCTGGCCCGCGCCAGAGCGGCGCGGGCGGTATGGACGGCCGAGAGCCGGGACCGCAACTGCGGCTCGCGGAGCGCCAGCGAGGCCTCCATCTGTTCCACGTCCAGCTCGTCCTGGAACAGCTCCCACTCCCGCTCGGCGACCCGGCCGCGGCCCTGCTCGAGTTCGAGTTGGGCCGCCGCCTCGGCAACCGTGGCGGTGGCCCGGGCCACCGCCAGCTTGAAGTCGGCATCCTCGATCGCGAAGATGACCTCGCCCTCTCGCAGGAGCGTGCCGGGAGCGAGTTGCGGCATGACGAACGCGATCCGGCCGCTCACCTGAGGCTGGACGATGACCCTCTGGGCCGGCAGCACGGTCCCCTGGGCCTCGATGTCGATCCGCCGCGGCATCCGCCTCACCTCGGCCACTTCGACCAGCACGCCGGAGTCGTCCGGCGGCCTCTGGACCGCCTCAGGTCTGGCGCGAATGATCCCCACGGCGGCCACCACGCCGACCACCAGGATCAGCACCACGATGCCTACGCGGATCAGGACACTCATCTGGACGTTCCGTCTCTCAGGACGCTCCGCCGGCGGCCGTTGTTTCGGGCGCCGCGGCGAGCCCGGCCGCCAGCCGCTCCACCGACGTGCCCGGCGCGAAGCCCAGCGAGCGGCAGAGCTGCAGCCGGCTGGCCAATTGCTGCCGGCGGGCGTCGATCAGCGCCTGTTCCAGCCCCTGCTGGGACAGAAGCGCGGTCAGCACGTTCAGGTAGTCCGTGGCGCCCTCACGGTACGACTCGCTGGTCAGAAGCAGCACCCGGCGCGCCTCCCCCAACCGCTCCTCCAGGTTCGTCACCAGCTCACGACTGCTGCGGCCCACCGCGAGCGCCGTCTGCACCTCGCCGACCGCGTTGACCAAGGACTGCGCGTAGGCGTAGAGGCTCTCCTCCGCCGCCGCGTACGCCTGATCGATCCGGGCCCGCCGGCCGCCGCCGCCGTAGACGGCCTGCGAGGCGGTACCGCCGATCTGACGGACGAGGTCGCTCATGACGTCGGCGACCTCCAGTGCCCGTCCGGTGACCAGGGCGGTCAGCGACAGCGACGGCAACCACTCCCTGACCGCGGCCGCCGCCCGCCGGTCGGCCGCCTCGACGCGCCAGCGAGCCGCCTGCAAGTCGGGCCGCCGGTCCAGCAACGCGGCCGGCACGCCGAGATCAGGCTGTTCGGCCGCATCCAGCAACGGCCCCAGGCCAGGCGCATCGTCCGGAGTCAGGCGCTCCGTACTGCCGAGAAGCGTTGCGAGCTGGAACTCCAGCGACTCCAGCCGGCCCCGTGCGAGTTCGATCTGACCCTGGAGGCTCAGCAACTGCTCGCGCTGGCGGCCGATGTCCTGAGCTGGCCCCAGGCCCTGGCCGAAGCGAAGCTGGGTCAGCTCCAGGAACCTCTCCGAAGTCCGCTGCTGACTCTCGAGGAGCGCGATGAGTTCCCGTTCCGCGACGACACCGAACCAGACCTCGGCCAACCCCGACGACAGGCTGATCGCCAGCGAACGCAGGTCATGAACGCTCGCCTCGGCATCCAGCAAGGCCGCCAGTTCGCGGTTGCGCAGGCGGCCCCAGAGATCGATCTCGAAGCTGGATGCCAGGGTGGAGTCCCAGGCCGCCCCGGCGAGCAGGAACTGGTTCACGATGCCGCTGCCCGGAAAGGTCAGGTCGTTCCCGGTCAGGGAAGCGTCGAGACGCGGCATCAGGTAGGCGCCGCTCTCCCGGGCGCGGGCGTCCGCCGCCTCGACCCGGCTCCAGGCAACCTGAAGATCGAAGCTCTGGCCGGCCAGGCGATCCTGGAGGTTCCACAGAGTCTGATCGCCCAGCGCACTACAGGCGCCGGGCGCCACCGCACCGTGCGCACGGTCGAACCCCAGGTCGAACTCCGGCGGCGGTTCCGCGACCTCCGGGATGCGCTCCAGCACGCTCGTGTGAGTACAGCCCATGGCAAGAGTCGCCAGCGCGCACGTCGCAAGACAAGTCGCGTAGAGCCAGGAGGATGGGCTCCGGGAACGGGTGGCCGAATCGAGGAGGCAGCGCATGGGGGAGGAAACAGGCGGGAACCCGCAACTCTACGCCAATCCCGCCAGCGGTCAGTTCGGAACAGCCCTTGATACGTCCTTCCGCCCCGGAAGTTCCGCCCGCGTACCGGCGGGAAGCCCCTATGCCTCCTGCGCCCCTTCGAGGACCAGCGCGCGGGCCTCGTCCACACGCAGCCTCCAGCCCGGCTCCACCACCGTGATGCTGTGCCGCTCCTGGACCAGACAGGGACCGGAACGTTCGAAACCCGGAGCGAGATCCTCGCGGCGCAGGAGCGCGGCCGTCCCCCAGCCGGCGAACCACGCCCGATGCTCGCCCACCCTGACGTCGACGCCCGGACGCCCACCCTCGCGATCGAGCCGCGCGGCGGCGGGCGCGGTCGAGGCCAGGACCCGGATCGACTCGACCTCGATCGCATGTTCCGGAGGCGGGTAGCCGTAGACCGCACGGTAGCGCTCGGCGAAGAGCGCGGCGATAACGTCGGCGGAGCGCGCCTCCTCCGCGGAACCCGGTTCCACCTCCAGCGCCGTTTCCTGGCCGAGCAGCCGCAACCGGACGATCCGCCGCCGCACCGCGGCGCCTTCCAGGTTCGCGCCACGCTCTTCCAGGAGCTGGCCCAGCGCTTCGCGCTCAAGGCGCTCGACCACCGATCCCACCCCGCCACCGTCGAGCGGCTCGAGGACCTGCCGGTGAGCGAAACGCTCCAGCACGGCGTGGCCCAGCCCGACGGCACTGAGCAGCGATGTATCGACGGGCACGATGACGGTCTCCATGCCCAGCTCCGAGGCGATCGCGCAGGCGTGCTGGCCGCCCGCGCCGCCGAAGCTGACCAGGGCGTAGTCCGTCGGGTCGTAGCCGCGCGAAATGGAGATGCGGCGAATCGCGTCGGCCATCCGTTCGTTGGCGATCGCGAGGAAACCACCGAGGAGTTCCTCGTTGACGCCGCCGAGCCCCGCCAGCGCCTCGGCGGCGCGCCTTTCGGCTGCCGCCACATCGATGGGCAGGCCGAAAGCCGTCGGATCGATCCGGCCCAGCAGCAGGTTCACATCGGTGATCGTGAGCGGTCCGTCGGCGCCGTAGCAGGCGGGGCCGGGACGCGCCCCGGCACTCTCGGGCCCGACCTTGAGCTGGCCGTGATCCACCCGGCAGATCGAGCCGCCGCCGGAGGCCACGGTCTCGATCGCCAGGGCCGGCGCCACGACGACCGCGTCGCCGACGCGGAACTCGAAGTTGTACTCGAAGTCGCCGTCGTAACGCGACACGTCCGTACTGGTGCCTCCCATGTCGAAGCCGATGACCCGGTCACGACCGCTCGCGCGCCCCGCCGCGGCCGCGCCCACGACGCCCCCGGCGGGGCCCGACAACAGACTGTCCTTGGGCCTGTAACTCGAGAAGCCCGCAAGGCCGCCGGCGCTGGTCATCACCCGGGGCGCGACACCGCCGGCCTCGCCCGCTTTCGACTCGCGCCCTCCCGAGAGCGCCGTCCCCGTGGTCTCCAGGTAACCGCCGACTGCCCGCCCCAGGTAGGCGTCGACCACGGCCGTGTGCGCCCGCGGCACGATCTTGATCAGCGGCGCCAGTTCCGCCGAGCAGGACACCGTACGAAAGCCGGCAGAGCGGAGGATCCGCTCGGCGCGCCGTTCGTGATCCGGATTCCGGTAGCTGTGCATCAACGCCACGGCCGCGGCGCGGAAGCCCTCGTCGACGAGGGCGCGGGCTGCGGTTCTCAGGCCGTCTTCATCGAGCGGCTCGAGCTCCCGGCCCCCGGCGTCCAGCCGTCCGGTCACCTCGACCGACCGTTCGTACAGGGGAGCCGGGCGCTCGACCGCGAGCGCGAAGATGTCCGGTCGTGCCTGGTCGCCGATCAGCAGCAGGTCGGCGAATCCTTCGGTGACGAAGAGCACCGTGCGGGATCCCGCCCGCTCGAGCAGGGCGTTCGTGCCGCGCGTCGTGGCAAGCCGAAGATCGCACGGCGGCAACGGTTCGTCCAGCGCCCTGGCGGTCGCGATGCGCGCGGCGAGAATCGGCGCGTTCTCCGGCGAAAGGAGTTCCAGCACCTGGCCAGGCTCGAAAGCGGGAGTTCCGGCGCCGTTCTCCGCCGGCAGGAGCCTGCAGGTTCCATCCGCCAACCACTCCTCCACCAACGCCGGCGTGCCTTCGCCAAGGGGTACCGCACGGTAGCCGGCGAAGAAGCCCTCAGGCAGATCGAAGCGCGTCTCGAGCCGCGGCCCCAGAGGGCCATTCGATACCACGGTGGCCCGGACCGCGCCCGAGCTCAGGACCTTCACGCACTGGGACGAGCCCTCCGGATCGAGCGCTATGCAGTCGGTGAACGTGCCGCCGGTATCGATCCAGAGCTGCCAGAGGGGCGGCACAGCAGAGATCCGGTCGCGCGGCCGTCAGGCGGCGTTCAGGAAGCCGCCAGCAGACGAACCAGGCGATCGATCCGCCGGTCGCCATCTGGCTCGAGCCGCTGCGCGCGGCGAAGCAGTTTCTCGGCGGCCTTCCGCTCGCCCCGGCGCAGCAGCACCTCGCCCAGCGCCGCCGCCGGCGCCGCCTCGTCGGGTCCAAGCCGACGCGCCCGGCTGTAGAAGCGCTCCGCTTCGTCCAGGCGCCCGTAGCGCAGACTCAGATCGCCAAGGGCGATGTAGGTGAACGGGTTGCGGTTGCGTTTGACGTCCGCCATCAGCAGCAGGTCGTCCGCCTCCTCCGTCCGCCCGTTCAGCCGCAGCAACACGGCCAGGTTGACCAGGGCTGAACTGAGCGCCGGATCGACGACCAGGGCGTGCCGGTAGCTCAGCTCCGCCTGATCGGTCCGGCCGCTCCGGCGCTGGGCCACTCCGAGGTTGGCCCAGGCGGACGCCAGTTCGGGGTCGATTCGGACGGCGTCCTCGAGCCAGGCGACGGCTTCGTCGAGCCGTTCGGCCCGGAGCGCTTCGGCGCCACGGTTCGAGTAGTAGAGGGCCGTCGCCGTGAGATCGCTGATCGGCGACACCCTGAAGCCCCGCTCGTCCTCGCGCAGGCCGAAGTCGATGAGCCGCATCGCGTGCCTGGGTCCGAAACCCACGGCAACGTGGTCGGAGATGACGATCAGGTCGCCCTCGCGCTCGAAGTTCTCGACATGCGACACCTCGACGAAGTAGGCCGCGAGATCGAGTTCCCTGGCCATGCCGACGAACATCTGGGTAAATGCCAGACAGTTGGCGATCCTGCTCTCGAAGACCTCGACCGCGGATCCCGTATGCCCGGCCTTGTACTCAACGCCGAGCATGGACGTCTCGGTCACCGCCTCGACCAGGCGATCCAGACGCTTGTCCCGTTCAGCCGCGCCGACCGCTTCGTGAACCCAGGCAGCCATTTCGTCGTTCAGGGCGAACGGCACCAGAGCACGGCCGACTTCGCGGCGCTCGAGTTCACGCAGCAGCGCGTTCTCGCCCGTCTCGCGCACACCGGTCGAGGCGCAGGCCAGAGCCAGCGCAGCCGGAAGCGCCACCACAGCCAGCCGATTCAGCCAGCGGCGCCCGACTCGCGGTTCGATATCCCCCGAAGTCACAGCGGTTACACCCTCCATCGGCGCCCGCACCATCTTACAGCGCCGTTGATCCCCAACCGGCACGGATGCCTCGGGATTCCCGCGGCACCGAAGGCCATCCGTGCCCCTCCGCCGCGCGCCCTCGGAAAGCTCGGGCCGCGTCAGGACTCGGCGCGCCGCGCCTTGAGCACCCGCCGCCGCAGGAGTCGGACACTGACCACAGCGACCAGGAGCACGACCGCGGCCAGAGCAAGCGCCGGCATCGTGATCGCCAGGAGCGACAGGCCGGCGGCTGACCCGGCCTCTCCGGTCGACACGACGGGATTGCCGATCCCGGCCGTCGCCATCGTGGATGCTCCCCTCAGGAGCGTCGTCCCGGTCTGGACCACTGCCGCCGCCGTTCCACCGGCCACCGCCGCGAGAGCCCAGCCAGCCAGTGGCGTCGCGGTCTCGATGTTCGCCGCGGCCACGACAACGCCGGCCGTCACCGCGGCCGGCATCGCGGCAACGTCGAGCACGTTGTCGAGCCAGGGTATGTAGTAGGTGCCGATCTCGCAGACGGTGGCCACGGCTAGCGCGAGGAGCGCGGGAGTGCCGGCCATCCACTCGAAGCCCTCGGCCAGGTCGAGCGCTCCGGCCCTGGCCCCGACGCCCATGACCAGGACGGGCAGGAAGACCCGGAAGCCGCAGGCGGCCGCCAACCCGATGCCAAGACCGACGCTGAGCAGAATCTCCATCTCGCGGCTCCCCTTCCGGTTCAGACTGGTTCAGCCTGGTTCAGACTACGTCGAGGGCCGGCGGCGGGTTTCGACCAACCAACGGCGCAGGGCCAGCGCTTCGGGCACCTTGAGCACGTTGGCGGCGCCCAGGTAGGTGATGGCGAAGCCGACGACCGGAACGACGCCGGCTATCCAGGGCGGACCCGGCACAAGCGTCTGCGTCGCCGCCCAGGGCGCCAGACAGAGGATCGCGAGGGGCAGATGCCGGCCCCATGCCCGCCACGGCCTTACCGGCGCGTTCCGGCGCCGCAATCCGCGAAGCAGCAGAGCCAGTTCGAACCAGCTACCGACCGCGGAGCCCAGAGCCAGCCCCACGGCGCCCAGTTGCAGGGCATCCGGCGCTCCCACCACGGCGGGTCCCAGCCAGCCGGGCAGCCGCAGGTCCGCCACGGCGACGCGATCGAAGATCGTCATCAGGCCGGCGCCGAGGCCGGCCGCTACCGCCAGGCGCACCAGGACGATCCGGGCAGGACTCGCGGTATCGCCGAACGAGAAGAACACGCTCTGCAGCAATCGCGAGGCACTCGACGCCAGCAGGCCCAGTGAGTAGGCGGCCAGGACCAGATAGACCAGCCAGTTGTCGCCGAGGTCGAAGGCGCCGTATCGATAGACGGCGCCGACGATGCCCATGCCCAACGCCAGGTAGCCGACCATCGTCGGCGAGACGAGAAAGGACATCGCCGCGGCGGCCCTTTCGGCACGCCGCGCCGCGGCCTTCGACCGCTCCTGCTCGTCCCCGTCGAGCCGCGCCAGCTCCGGCAGTTCCGCCGCCGCCACCGAGACGCCGAAGAGCGAGATGGGAAGCAGGTACAGCCGTTGGCCCCAGGCGAGGACGCCGACCGCCCCCTCGGCCAGCAGGGAGGCCAGAAGGCCGTCGACATAGGCCCCAAGCTGACCGGCGCCGCGGCCGGCCATCGCCGGCCAGAGCCGGGTGAGGGTCTTCCGTACGCCCGGTGCCCGCAGACTGAACGATGGCCGAAAGCCCCCGGTTGCGCGCAGCACCGACGGCAACTGCACCCCGAACTGAAGCAGGCCGCCCAACAGGCCGCCCCAGCAGGCGGCCAGCACCAGCGCCTCCACGCGGTCGGCCTCGCCGCCGGTCACCCGCTCGGCGACGAACAGGACCACGGCGATCACGCTGGCGTTCCAGAAGCACGGTGCGATGTAGGGGAGCAGGAAACGACGGTGGCTGTTGAGGATGGCGAGACACCAGGCGGAGAGCGTGATCGCGGCCACCATCGGAAAGCTGATTCGAACCGCGTGCGTGGTCAGCGCCAGCCGGTCCACGACCGCTTGCCCGGCCGCAACCGCCTCGGCGTCACCAGCAAAGCCCGGAAAGAACAGCCTGACCAGCCATGGGGCCAGCAGGACGCCGAGGAGGCTGAGAGCGGCCATGACGGCAAACAGCAGTCCGAAGACGGCGCCCGCCAGCGCGCCGGCCTCGCGCCGCCGGCCCTCGCCGACCAGCCGGCTGTACACCGGAATGAAGGACGCCGAGAGCGCCTGGTCTCCGAGCAGGTTCTGGAGCGCGTTGGGCGCCCGGAACGCGGCGGAGACGACATCCGCCAGGGCCCCGGCTCCGGCGAGACTCGCGATGACGGCCTCCCGGACCAGCCCGAGCACGCGGCTGGCCAGCATGCCCATGCCGACACGCGCCGCACCGCCCGCGGCAGGCCGCGGGTTCTCTCCTCCGGCGGAACTCGCCTGCGTCAATCCGAAAGGTTGACGACGACCCGGTCGCCGCGCCGCTCGACCGTAGCCACGACGTTGGGCGCCGCCAGGTCGAGCACCACGTGCAGGTTCCGCGTCGCTCCCCTGCCATGAACGCCGGTGCGCACGCCACGCAACCGGGGTGCGCTGACCGCGCTCGCGTCGTAGTCCCGTTGCACGCCGATCAAGCGCACGAGCAACCGCGGCGGCGCGTCCAGCGGCATCACATGGTGGCGCTCGAAGGGGGCGTTTCCGGTGATCTCGACCAGCGTCCGGTCATCCTGCACCGAGGCTGTGATGGTGCGAAGCGCGGTCGCGTTGGCGGGCGCTGCGCTCGGCGTAGGGACTGGCTGTGGAGGCGCCGAAGGACGCGGGCGGGCGGCAGGTTCGGCAGATGGGGTTGTCGGCCCTGGAGACGCAGTGGTCGGCTCGGGAGACCGCGCTGGCGGCTCGGGAGACCGCGCTGGCGGCTCGGAAGGCGGGGCGGGAGCTTCCGCGGCGACCGGGGCCGGAGCCGGCGTCGACTCGGTCGAAGGCCCGGCGGCAGCGGGCGGATCCACGGGTGGGGCTGATTCCTCGACCGCCGCCGCCACCTCGAAGCTCTGCGCTGCGGGAGCCGGCTGCTCCCCGCCGCCGTCCCCACCCATGCCGACGAGCCGCATCAGCGGCCCACGCAGGAAGATCAGAAGGATGCCGACCAGGATGACCCCCGCCACTGTCGGCCAGACCCAGGAAGGCCGGTCGGACTCGCGGTCCATCCAGTCGTCCCGGTCGTCCGCGAGATCGCCGAACAACTCGGCGCGCGTACCGCCGATTTCGCCGTCCGCGACCGCCGGCGCCTCCAGAGCTGCGGCCTCTTCCGCAGGCGGTTCCTCAGCCGCTGCCACGACATCGACCGGCTCCGCCTCATCCGCCTCTTCCTGTTCTTCCGCCGGCTCGACATCGTCCTCCACAGCCGCCGGCTCCACAGCGGGCTCGTCCGGTGTGTCGTCCACCCCCTCGGCGTCCTCCACTTCGGCCTGCTCCGGTTCGGCGGGCGCTGGCGGAGCCGCTTCGACGGCCGGGCCCGTACCAGCCGCGTCGTCCGCCTGCTCGGAAAACAGCATCGCCAGGCGTTCCTCTCCCGGCGGCTCCACGCGCGTGAACTGCATGCCCATTCCAGCCGGCTGGTCGGCGCCGCCCGGCGCCTCGCGCACCCAGACCACCGCGGCCTCGCCCTGGACCGTGTCGGGCGGGTCCCCCGACCCCAGTTCGAGAACGAAGGCCGCGGCCGTACCCACGGGGCGGACGTCGGAGGTGGCCACGAACATCCCGCCGATCGCGATGTCGCGCGTCCGGGCGACGAGTTCCCCGTCCTCGCCGGACACCGTCAGGCGAACCGGCGCCTCCCGCAGCAGGCGGCGGGACTCGCGGAAGCGGAAACTCTGACTAGCCGGGGACATGGACGCAAGCGCTCAATCGCAAATGACGCCGCAATAGTAACCCCTCAGGCCGTCTCCGCCCCCTTGCGCGCCACCAGCAACGCCATCTCCAGCGCCTGCTCGTAGTTCAGCCGCGGATCGACCTGGGAACGATAGGCCCGGCGCAGTCCGCGCTCGTCGAGGCCGCGGGCGCCGCCCGTGCACTCGGTGACGTCCTCGCCGGTGAGTTCGAAATGGACGCCGCCCAGAATCGTGCCGTGGTCGGCGTGGAGGTCGAAAGCCTGCTCCAGCTCCGAGAGGATGGCGTTGAAGTCCCTCGTCTTCATGCCGTCGGAGGTGCTCTTCGTGTTCCCGTGCATCGGATCGCAGATCCAGAGGACCGACTTGCCGGTGGCCGATACCGCCTCGATGATCGGCGGCAGCTCCTGAGCCACTTTCTCGGCGCCGCAGCGGTGAATCAGCGTGAGCCGGCCCTCCTCGCCGTCCGGATTCAGCACATCGACCAGGTTCGCCACGTCCGCGGGATCCATGCCGGTCCCCACCTTGACGCCCAGGGGGTTCCGGATACCGCGCGCGTACTCGATGTGGGCCGAGCCGGGGAAAGCCGTCCGCAACCCGATCCACGGCAGGTGGGTCGACAGGTTGTACCAGCCTTCCCGCCGCGGCACCGTCCGGGTCTGCGCCTGCTCGTAGACCAGGTGCAGAGCTTCGTGGCTGGCATAGAAGTCGACGCGGTCGATGTGGCCGACCTCGACACCGGCGAGGGTCTCCATGAACTTCAGCGAATCGGCGATCGACTCGACCCTGCGCTGGTACTCGGCCGCGTTCTGCGAGTGGTTCACGAAGTCGAGGTTCCAGTACTCCGGGTGGTGAAGGTCGGCGAAACCGCCGTCGATCAGCCCCCGGATGAAGTTCAGGGTGAGCGCCGAGCGGTTGTAGCCACGCAGAAGGTTGAGCGGGTCGGGCTCGCGCGCGCCGGCATCGAAATCGAGCGAGTTGACGAGGTCGCCCCGGTAGGACGGCAGGGTCTCGCCGCCGCGGGTTTCGGTATCGGATGACCGCGGCTTGGCGTACTGCCCCGCGAAGCGGCCGACGCGGATCACCCGCTTCTTCAGGCTGTGAGTCAGTACCAGGCTCATCTGCAGGAGGATCTTGAGCTTCGCCGTGATCGAGTCGGAGGTGCATTCGGCGAAGCTCTCCGCACAGTCCCCGCCCTGGAGGACGAAGCGCTCGCCGCGCGCCGCGGAAGCCAACTGCCCCTTCAGCGTCTCGACCTCCCAGGAGGTCACGAGGGGCGGCAGCGCGCCGAGCCGGGCGGCAGCCGCCTGAAGCGCTTCCTGGTCGGCATAGGTCGGCTGCTGGCGCACGTCGGCGTTCCGCCAGGACGTCGGGTTCCAGTTTTCCGCTGCGTTGTTCATCGCTCCACCGTGCCCGAAGGGCGCTGAATCCTAGTGCATGGTCCCCTGGCGCAGGTCCTCGCCTTCCTCGATCTCGAGATAGCGGCGCAACCAGCGGGTGCCCAGGTAGAAGGGCAGCGTGTCGACCGCCGCCGCCGTGAACTTGAACACGTAGGCCGTGCCGATGAAGACCCACAACTGCGGCCAGATCGGTTCCCCCGTCTCGACGGGAATCGCAGCCGCGGCGAAGTGGGTGATCGTGATGACGGAGAACGAGTCGACGAACTGGCTGACCACGGTCGATCCGTTGTTGCGCAGCCACAGGTGGCGTCCCTTCGTCAACCGCTTCCAGAAGTGGAAGACCCAGACATCGCAGAGTTGCGCGCTCAGGTAGGCGATCATCGACGCCGCGATCACACCCAGGGTCATCGTCCGGATCTCGAAGAAGATCGGTAACCGGCCATCCGGACCGGGCACAGGCGCGTCGAAGCCGGGCAGCGCGCCGCCCACCCACAGGATGACGGCCAGCCAGAGGTTGACCAGGAAGCCGACCCAGACCAGGAAGTTCGCCCGCTTGCGGCCGTAGATCTCGGAAATGAAGTCCGTGCACAGAAAGGTCAGCGGATAGGGCAGCACGCCGATCGCCAGCGGCATCGGCACCCGCAGCCCGAAGATGGTGAAGCTCAAGTCGAGGAAGCGCGTCACGCCCAGGATGTTCAGCATCGTCATCGAGCCGAGGAAGAGCCCGGCCAGGATGAGGAAGACCCGTTCGCGGCGCGCATGCAGCGCGCTCGCCTCGATCGGATGCAGGTCGGATGCTGACGATGCCGCCGGAGTCCCTGTCTTCGTCACTGGCCGGCGCCCTCCTGGACGCGGCTCCGCGCGCGCTGCCTGGCGGCGATGAAGTCGCCGTGCGGAAGGTGCAGGAGCCTCGAGATCTTCCGGATCAGAAACTCCTCCTGCGCTTCCAGCACACGGTCGGCGAACGCCACCCGCCAAAGCTCCTCGATGAGCCGGCCCTTGCGGGCGTCGTCGAAGGACTCGTGGATCAGCCGGGTGAACTCGTAGAGGCAGACGGAGCCCTCGGTCTCCGATTCGGCGAGCTCCACCAGCTCGCCGGTCTGTTCCTCGGAGAGGCCGAGATGACGCCTGACCCCGGCCAGCACGGCCTCCTTCTCCTCCTCCGCGGCGTCGAAGTCGGCGCGCATCACCTCGACCATCAATGCGGCCGCGGCCAGCCGCAGCCGGGCGTCCGGATCGTCCGCCCGCTCGGGATCGATCCGTTCGCCGAAGAAGGTGCGAATGTGTTCGAGCATGGCCGGCCTCAGCTCGCCGACGCGGCGAGTCGCGCCCACGCCCCCTGCCGCCGGAGTTCCTTGGCCCGCTCGGCCACCCCGCCGCCGGCTGCCGCGCGCCGCCAGGCGGCGGCCGCGTCCTCGTCCACGAGTGCCCAGTGCTCCGCGTGGTCCGCGCGCAGCCGTGCCGTCGCCCGGGACAGGGCCGCCACTCCGAGATGCGCCGCGGGCCCGTCCAGCGGGCCGAACGCCAGCGCGGCCGAGGCTACGAGCAGGAGCAGCAGATCCTCGACCGCCGCCTCGGGCCATCCAGACCGCCGGGCCAGGGCCAGGTTGTACGCGGTCGTCGCGGCGCCGATGTACAGATCCTCGATCGTCCGGAAGGGCTTGATCGCGTCCTTGTAGCCGTCGCCGTCCATCACCTCGCCGGCCGCAACCGGCACGGTGGTCAGATCGACGATCGCATGACGGACCTCCGGGTTGGTCGGTGTGCGCCCCTCGAGCTCCATCGGAGCGATTCCGATCCCAGGCCGGTCGCTCGGCACGCAGAGCGCCCGCAGGCGATTGCGGTCGCCGTCACGGCCCACGGAAGCAATGACCAGCAACGCGGCCGCGGAAGGTGCCAGGGTGGCCCAGCGCTTCTGGCCGTCAAGACGGAATCCGCCGTCGGGCGCCTTCCTGAGCGACGAGTGGACGGCGCGCGGATGCGCTCCGCCCTCCTCGCTGGCGCAGAAGGCGACGATGCCGCCGTCAGGGACCAGATCCAGGCCGCCGCGTTCCCAGGCCAGACGCCTCACCGCCGCCTGATGCCCCGCCACCATTGCCCAGGCCGGACGATCGGCGACGAAACCGCCGAGCAGACCGTGGGCGAAGTGATCGCGGCCGGGAAGGCCGGCGCCGCCGTTTGCGCGCGCCTGCCACGGCGCCAGCACCTGCCCTGAGAAGGCCCGGTACCAGCCCGCCGGATCGTCGCCGGCCGCAAGCGCGGCGGGCTCCGCGGAAAGCAGATGACTCAGCACCGGGTCGAGGGTCACCAAGGCCCCCTGAACCAAACCCCTCGCGACGCCGGGCGCACTCCAATAAGCTCGGCCGCCCGAGGACGACAAGGGCTCGATCCACTGTCGCCCAGGTCTCGCTCCCCGAAGTACATCGGCCGAAGATGATAGAGGAAATGACACCAGCCCCGACCGGCACCGCTGCCGGCCCCGAGACGCCGGGCTTTCGCCGGGTGCCGCGGACCGGGGTCATCTACGTGATGCACCGGGCCGCGGCCGCCGGCCACGGCACCGACGGCCGCACCTGGTACAACCTCGGCCAGGGATCCCCGGAGGTCGGTCCGCTGCCCGGGGCGCCGCCCCGCCGCGACGAACTCCACATCGACCCGCGCCGCCAGACCTACGCGCCGGTCGACGGCATCGACGAGTTGCGCGAGCGGGTGGCCGAGCTCTACAACTTCCTCTACCGTCGCGACAAGCGCTCGCAGTACACCCGGGACAACGTGAGCATCGCTCCCGGCGGCCGGCCGGCCATGACGCGGATCGCGGCGGCGATGGGCGAGATGAACCTCGGCCACTTCATCCCCGACTACACCGCCTACGAGGAGCTCCTGACCGCCTTCAAGGGCTTCATTCCGATTCCCATCCTGCTCGACGCGGCCCACGGCTACCGCGCCTCGCGGCGCCTGCTCGAGAAGGAGATCGTCGGCCGCGGCCTGTCCGCCCTCTGGTGCAGCAACCCGTGTAATCCGACGGGTCAACTCGTCGAAGGCGATCTCCTGGCCGAGTGGGTCGACGTCGCTCGCGACAACGCCTGCACCTTCATTCTCGACGAGTTCTACTCGCACTACATCTACACGCCGGCGCCCGACTCCTGCGTCCAGATCGCCGACAACGCGAGGATGGTCTCGGCGGCCGCGCACGTCGACGACGTGAACCGGGATCCCGTGATCCTGGTCGACGGACTGACGAAGAACTGGCGCTATCCGGGCTGGCGGGTGTCCTGGATCGTCGGGCCGACGAGCGTGATCGACCGCGTGACCAGCGCGGGCTCCTTCCTGGACGGAGGCGGCAACCACCCCTTCCAGGAAGCCGCCGTACCGTTGCTCGAACCGGAGCTCGTGCTGCAGGAGACGCGGGCGATCCAGACCGAGTTCACGCGCAAGCGCAGGTTCCTCGTCGACCGGCTGCGGGCCTTGGGCATCGAGGTCGAGCACGAGCCCAGCGGCGCCTTCTACGTCTGGGGCAATCTCGCCGATCTGCCGGCGCCGCTCAACGACGGCATCGAGTTCTTCAAGGCCCTTCTCCAGGTTCAGGTCATCACGGTTCCGGGCGTCTTCTTCGACGTGAACCCCGGCCAGCGCCGCCGCAACGCGCGCTACCACAGCTACTGCCGGCTCAGCTTCGGCCCGTCGATGGAGACCCTGGAACGCGGCATGGAGCGGATCGAGAAGTTGATCCGCGGCCACTCCCAGGCCTAGGAGCTCAGGCGAAGCCCACGAGACGCCGGATCTCGGCCGCCTTCGGCTCGGCGACTCTCCGCGCGCGCTCCGCGCCGATGGCGAGCAGCCGGTCGAGCTCCTCCGGCGCCGCCATCAGCTCGTCGTAGCGCCGCCGGATCGGCGCCACGACCTCGATCACCGCCTCCGCGACCCCCATCTTCAGGTCGCCGTAGCCGCGGGCCCCGGCGAAGTCGGCCAGAACCTCGTCCTCGCTCCGATCCGTGATCGCCTGGTAGATCAGGAGCAGGTTGTTGACGCCGGCCCTGGCCGGATCATCGCTGAACTCGATCTCGCGCCCCGAGTCGGTGACCGCGCGCTTGAGCGAACGCCTGATCTCGTCGTCCGTGTCGGTCAGGCGGACCGCATGGCCACGCCCGGCGGTCTCGCTCTTCGACATCTTGACGGTCGGATCGTCCAGGGCCATCACGCGGGCGCCGGCGGTCGGAATCACCGCCTCGGGCAGGACGAAGGTCTCGCCGTAGAGATGGTTGAAGCGGCCCGCGATGTCCCGGGCGAGCTCCACGTGCTGCTTCTGATCCTCCCCGACCGGCACCTCGTCCGCGTCGTAGAGCAGGATGTCGGCCGCCTGGAGCACCGGGTACGTGAACAGACCGACGCCGATCCGCTCCCGGCCTCCCTGGCGTTCCGACTTGGCCTTGTACTGGGTCATCCGCTCGAGCCAGCCGATCGGCGTCGTGCATCCCAGGATCCAGGCCGCCTCAGCGTGCGCGCGCACGTGGCTCTGGACGAAGAGGGTCGTGCGCTCCGGGTCGATGCCGCAGGCGAAGAGCATCGCCGTCAACTCGCGGGTGCCCGAGCGCAGTGCTTCCGGTTCCTGACGCACCGTGATCGCGTGCAGGTCCACCACGCAGATGAAGTTCTCGCGGTCGTCCTGGCGCGCGGCCCAGTGCTTCACGGCGCCCAGGTAGTTCCCCAGGTGGAGCACGCCGGACGGTTGAATGCCGGAGAACACCCGGCGCCTGCGCACCGCCCCGCTCATGCTGGAGAGGACCTCACGCGGAGGCGGGTTCCGGCCGCCTCGCCGGTCGCAGCACGGTCCAGCCGACGCAGACGCCGTAGTTCAGGAGCAGGCCCCATACGCCGGCGCCCACTCCCCATGGGCTGCGGGTCGCCCAGATGTCGAAGGCGGCGCCGCACCAGATGACCAGGGTGAGAAGCGTGCCCAGCACCATGCCGGTCAGAACGGCCGAAGCAGGCATCCGTCGCCAGTAGACGCCGAGCATGAAGACCGGCGAGAGCTGGACCATGAACTCGAGCTTCAGCTCGATCAGCACCCAGATCGAGCTCTCCGTCTCCAGCGACACCCAGGCCATCAGGATCAGGATCGCCATGATGCCCCAGGCGAACGTCTTGCCGACGATCAGCATCTCACGGGCCGACGCCTCGCGGCGGAAGTAGCTCTTGTAGATGTCCTTCGTGAACATGGACCCGATCGACAGGAGGGCCGAATCCGCGGTCGACATGATCGCCGCAACGACCGCCGCGAACACCATCACGATGAGCCAGTACATCACCGGCGAGCGGTCGATCAGACCGCCCAGGACGTAGATCGTGACCTTGTCGCTCTCGAGCTGCGAGAGCCCCGGAAACCGGCTCAGCGCGATGAAACCGATGAGGAAGGCGAGCAGGGTCGTGCCCAGGGGCATGAACGCCATCGCTCCGAGCGACCGCCGCAGGCTGATCTCGTTCTTGGCCGCGAAGATCCGCTGGACGGCATGCGGATACAGCGCGACGCCGAGACCGAGCATGAGAAGCGTGCTCACCCAGGTCCGCAGACCGCGAGCGTCCGGCGCCTCGAGCCTCTCCGGCGCCGTGGCGCGAATCCCCTCCGACGCCGCCGCCAGACCGCCGTCCGCGGTCACCAGCGTGTAGAGAATGACGGCGCAGCCGCAGAGCAGCAGCGTACCCTGCACCGCGTCGGTCCAGGCGACCGCCCGCATGCCTCCCAGCGACTCGTAGATCAGCATCACGCCGACCAGCAGCAGCACGCCCTGCATGAAGCTCATGCGGCCGCCGCTGATCGCCTCGACGCCGTGCCCCATCGCCACCAGTTGCTCCAGCACGTAGTTCGCCAGGCCCCAGCAGAGGAGCACGACGCACAGGACGCGCAGCGGATGGGAGCCGAAACGGTGGTACACGAAATCCGTCGGCGTGATGTAGCCGAAGCGCCGGGCCAGCCGGAACAGACGCGGCGCGTAGATCATGAACACCGTGATGACGAGGATCATGAAGGTCACGCTGACGATGTAGGTCGCCCCCTGGACATACGACCGCCCGGCGAAGCCGAGCAGGGTGTTGCCGCTGTACTGGGTGGCGAACAGGGTCAGGAACAGGACCGCGAAGCCGAAGGTCGAGCCGCCGAGATAGAAGTCCCTGAGCGAGCGTTCCCGCTGCTTCAGACGGCCCAGCAGGCCGAGGCCGAGCATGATGACGAGGTAGCCGCCGAGAACGGCCAGGGCGCCCGGGCCGAAGGTCACCTCGGGGACGGAGGTGTTCACGGGTTCTCCCGGGACACGGTCGACGACTCCGGGTCGCTCGCGGCGTCGCCGCCTTCATCGGCGCCGTCCCGCCACAGGCGCAACGAAGCGAAAGAGGTGATCACCGCCAGGGCCAGGCCGCAGGCGATCGTGATCCAGGTCCACACCGGCAGCCCGCCGAGCAGCCGGCCGCCCACCGAAGACGGCAGGTACCACGGCACGCTGACGACGAGGATCAGAACGACCGCGGGCAGGAACCAGCGATGCCGCAGGGGTTCGTCGGCAGGACGAATCGCCTCCCAGAAGGCGTCCTGGTCCCGCTCGTCTTCATAGTCCGAGAGACGTTTCGTGTTGGCCACCGAGCGCGCATTATGCCCCACCGGGGGCCGGCGACCGCCATGCTAACGTCCACCGTTCCGGTTCCGGCCGGCGCCCCCTGGTTACCGCCTCGGACCAGGCGCCTCGACGACGAGGGGGCCTGCACATGGTGAACGGTTCTCGACTGTGTCCTCCGACTCTCGCGGTGGCCGTCTGCGCGGTCCTGGCCGTGGGACTGGGAGCATGCGGTTCGGCTGAGCCCGAGACGACCGCGGAAGAGCAACAGGACTTGAACCAGGCAAGCGAAGCAACGCCCGCCCCCGAATGGTCGCTCGCCATTCACGGAGGCGCGGGCAGCGCCCGGCGCGACACGACGGACGCGGAGGACTACTACCAGGCCCTGCGCGACGTCCTGACGATGGGCAGCGAGCAGTTGGCGGCGGGCGAAGCGAGCCTCCGGGTAGTCGAGGAGGTGGTCGCGGCGCTGGAGGACGACCCCCGCTTCAACGCCGGCCGCGGCTCCGTGTTCACCTCCATCGGGACCCACGAACTCGACGCCGCGATCATGGACGGCCGCACGCTCGCCTGCGGCGCGGTGGCCGGCGTGAAGAACGTCCGCAATCCGGTTCGACTGGCCCGGCGCGTCATGGAGGACACGCCCCACGTTCTCCTCAGCGGCCAGGGCGCCGACAACTTCGCGGTCAACGCCGGCGTGCGCCGAAACGTCCAGGCCTACTTCACCACCGAGCCCCAACTGGAGCGATTTCGCGCGATCCGGAGCCAGCGGAGGGGCGGCAACTCGGGAGGCGACGGAGCTCCGAGTCCCGAGGGCGACTACACCGGCAACGCCGGCCCGGAACCCGGCCAGGGCGGCGCCTCCCATCTCGGCACCGTCGGCGCCGTGGCCATGGACCGCTACGGCAACCTGGCGGCGGCCACGTCGACCGGGGGCACGATGTACAAGCAGATCGGCCGCGTCGGCGACGTGCCCGTCATCGGCGCGGGCACCTACGCGAACAACGAGACGGCGGCCATCTCCTGCACCGGCCGGGGCGAGGAGTTCATCCGCCACACCGTGGCCTACGACGTCTCGGCGCTCATCGAGTACGCCGGCCTCTCCGTCGAAGAGGCTGTGCGCAAGGTCATCGGCGAGACGTTGAAGCCCGGCGACGGCGGCATCATCGCGATCGGCAGAAACGGCTCCATCGCAATGGAGTTCAATACGAACGCGATGTTCCGCGGCGCGGCCAACTCGCTCGGCCGGTTCGACGTCGGGATCTGGGAGGACGTCCGCAGCGGCCGACCGTGAGCACCCGCTACGAACAGACGCTGCACCGGGCCCGAACCGACCCGGAAGGGTTCTGGGCCGAGGCCGCCGAGGCGATCACCTGGCACCGGCGCTGGGACCGCGTGCTGGACGACGCGAACCCGCCGTTCTACCGCTGGTTCGCCGGTGCCGAGGTCAACACCTGCTACAACGCGGTCGACCGGCATGTCGAGGACGGACGCGGTAGCCAGCCGGCCCTGATCCACGACAGTCCCGTCACCGGCACGAAACGGACGCTCTCGTACTCCGATCTGCGGGAGCAGACCGCGCGGCTCGCCGGCGTGTTGCGCAGCCTGGGCGTGGAGAACGGCGACCGGGTGCTGATCTACATGCCGATGGTGCCGGAAGCGGCCGTCGCCATGCTGGCCTGCGCCCGCATCGGCGCCGTCCACTCCGTCGTCTTCGGCGGCTTCGCCTCCAGGGAACTCGCGACCCGGATCGAGGACGCCAGGCCGAAGGTCGTCCTCGCCGCTTCCTGCGGCATCGAGACCGCCCGCATCGTCGAGTACAAGCCTCTCCTCGACGAGGCGATCGCGATGTCCGCCCACAAGCCGACAGCGACCGTTCTGCTCCAGCGCCCCCAGCACACCGCCGAACTCGGCTCGGGCGACCTCGACTGGCACGACGCGATGGCCGCGGCCGAACCGGCCGACTGCGTACCGGTCCGGGCCACGGACCCGCTCTACATCCTGTACACCTCCGGCACGACCGGCGTCCCCAAGGGAGTCGTCCGCGACAACGGCGGCCACCTGGTGGCCCTCGACTGGAGCATGGGCAACGTGTACGGCGTGTCGCCCGGCGAGGTCTACTGGGCCGCGTCGGACATCGGCTGGGTGGTCGGACACTCCTACATCGTCTATGCGCCGCTGATCCACGGCTGCACGACCGTGCTCTACGAGGGGAAACCGGTCGGCACGCCGGACGCCAGCGCTTTCTGGCGGGTCATCTCCGAGCACGGCGTCTCGGCGCTGTTCACGGCGCCGACCGCGTTCCGCGCGATCAAGCGGGAGGACCCGCGGGGCGAACTGATCGACAAGTTCGATCTGAGCTGCCTGCGCACCCTGTTCCTGGCCGGCGAGCGCGCCGACCCGGACACCGTGCAGTGGGCCGAGGACCAGCTCGACGTGCCGGTCATCGACCACTGGTGGCAGACGGAAACCGGCTGGGCGATCGCCGCCAACTGCGTCGGTCTGGGCGCCCTGCCGGTCAAGCACGGCTCGCCGACCAAGGTCGTGCCCGGGTACGACGTGCGGATCCTCGACCACGACGATGCCGGTACGCCCGGCTCGAGTCGGGAAATGCCGCCCGGCGAGAACGGCGCGATCGCGCTGCGACTGCCGCTGCCGCCCGGCTGCCTGCCGACCCTGTGGCGGAACGACGAAGGCTACGTCGAGTCCTACCTCCGCGAGTACGACGGCTACTACCAGACAGGCGACGCCGGGCACCTCGACGACGACGGCTACCTCTACATCATGAGCCGGACAGACGACCTGATCAACGTCGCCGGCCACCGCCTGTCCACCGGCGCCATGGAGGAGATTCTGGCTTCCCACCGCGACGTCGCCGAGTGCGCCGTCATCGGAGTCGCCGACTCGCTCAAGGGACAGGTGCCCCTGGGGCTGGCGGTGCTGTACGCGGGTTCGAGCCGCAGCGAAGCGGAGATCGTCCCGGAACTCGTGCAGAGCGTGCGTGACCAGCTTGGCCCGGTCGCCTCGTTCAAGGTCGCTGCCATCGTCGAACGCCTGCCGAAGACGAGGTCCGGCAAGGTGCTCCGGGGCACGATGCGGCGCATCGCCGACGGCGAGCCCTGGACGGTGCCGCCGACGATCGACGATCCCGCGATCCTCGACGAAATCGAGCAGACCCTCACCGAGCTGGGCTACCCCCGCCCGACGACGGCCTGAAGGCGGTCCCGCGGCGCCGGGAGTCCGCAGAATCTGCGGAAAACTCTGCGGAAAGCAACCATCTTCATACCTTGTAAGTCCTTTGTTATCAGTAACTTACAGACATTCCGCACCGGATACGGTGCGAGCCTTCGACTCACCGTAAGTTATTCATGAACAAGAGGTTAAGCCGGCCCGGCGACTGACCGGCATTGCCGGATGTTTCGAGTCGGCGGTACAGTGCCCGTCATGGACCCCACGCAGGCAACCCGAGAGGTCTTCTGGAACATCGAATACACCTGGTTGGTGTACGTGCTGATGGTCCCCACGCTGGCGGTCTTCGGCTGGGGTTTCTGGCTCAAGGTCCGGCGCTGGCGGTCAGGCCAGCCGGCGCTCCGCTTCGACCGGCCGGGCGAGCGGCTCCGCCTCTTCCTGAGAAACGCCGTGGGTCAGGGGCGCACGATCAAGAGGCGCTACGCGGGCCTCTTCCACACGCTCGTCTACACCGGCTTCATCGTCCTGTTCCTGGCGACCACCGTGGTCGCCATCCACCACGACACGCCCCTGCACATCATGAAGGGGCACTTCTACCTCATCTTCCAGTCCCTGATCGTCGACATCTTCGGCCTCTTCGTGCTCGTGGGCGTCGCCCTGGCCGCGATACGACGCTGGATCTCGAAGCCGAAGCTGCTGGTCTACACCGACGAGGCGAGCTGGATTCTGATCACGATCTTCGTGATGGCCTTGACGGGGTTCATGATCGAGGGCTGGCGAATCGCCGTCACCGACGACCCCTGGGCCGCCTGGTCGCCGATCGGCAACCTGTTCGCTCTCGGTTCCGACCCCTGGATGACGGATACGGCGATGCAGCGCGGCCACGTGATCATCTGGTGGTTCCACCTGGTCGTGGCGTTCGGCTGGATCGCCTGGGTGCCGTTCAGCAAGATGTCCCACGTCTTCACGGCCCCGCTGAACATCTTCACCGCCAACCTGGACGGCTACGGCGGCTCGCTCAAGACGATCGATTTCGAGACCGCCGAACGCTTCGGGATCAATCACCTGGGCGACTTCACCTGGAAGGACCTGCTCGACTTCGACGCCTGCACCGAGTGCGGCCGCTGCACCGACGTCTGCCCGGCCAACACGGTGGGCAAGTCGCTGTCGCCGCGGGACATCATCCTCGACCTGCAGGGGCTGATGCACAAGCGGGGCGACGAGTTTCTGGGCAGCCGGGCGGGCAACGGCAACGGCGACGGCGACGGCGGCAACGGAAGCGGTGAACTCCTGCCGATCATCGACCAGAAGACGGCCGTATCGCCGGAAGCGCTCTTCGCCTGCACTACCTGCGCCGCCTGCATGGAGGCCTGCCCGGTCCACATCGAACAGATGCCGAAGATCGTCGACGCGCGCCGCTACCTCGTCATGGAGGAGGCGGATTTCCCCGAGGGGATGATGGACATGATGAACTCGCTCGAGTCGCGCCAGCATCCGTTCGCGGGCACTCAGTTCAGCCGCGTCGACTGGACCGAGGGTCTCGACATCGACGTGATGGCCGAGATGGACGATCCGCACGAGGCCGAGGTCCTGATGTGGGTCGGCTGCGGCGGCGCCCTGGTCGAGCGCAACCGGAACACTGTCCGGGCCACCGCGAAGCTCCTCAAGAAGGCGGGGGTGAAGTTCGCGATCCTCGGCCGCGAGGAATCCTGCACCGGCGATCCCGCCCGCCGCGTGGGCAACGAGTTCCTGTTCGAGATGCTGGCCAAGGGCAACGTCGAGACGATGGAACGCTACGGCGTGCGCAAGGTCGTCACCTCCTGCCCCCACTGCTTCAACTCGTTCAG
Source organism: Candidatus Multivorans sp. (assembly GCA_965220845.1). Classification (GTDB taxonomy): domain Bacteria; phylum Acidobacteriota; class Thermoanaerobaculia; order Multivoradales; family Multivoraceae; genus Multivorans. Next base: position 383,724 of record CBDCRA010000003.1, on the reverse strand, counting down.
GAACGAGTACCCGCACTTCGGCGGCAGCTACGAGGTCTACCACCACACCCAGTTCCTCGATCAACTGCTCGAGTCGGGCCGTCTCGACGGGAACGGCGCCGGGGACAGGTCGAACGGGAGCTCGACGATCACGTTCCACGACCCCTGCTATCTCGGCCGCCACAACGGCGAGTACGACGCGCCCCGCAACCTGCTCGCGCAGGTGGGCGGCGCGAGGCAGGTCGAGATGGAGCGCAGCCGGAACACGAGCTTCTGCTGCGGCGGCGGCGGCGGCATGGCGTTCGTCGACGAGCCGCCGGACCAGCGGGTGAACCAGGAACGCGCCCAGGAGGCGGTCGACACCGGCGCCGACGTGGTGGCGGTGGGTTGCCCCTTCTGCGCCACGATGCTCGACGACGGCGTGAACGCCCGCCGCGGCGACCGCGACGTCAAGGTCCGGGACGTGGCGGAGCTGCTCTGGGACGCGGTCGGCGAGTCCGAAGAGGCTGCGCCGTAGCATCCTCTCCGCCCACCGGGTCCATTGCGAACCTACCGGGCGGTCGGTAGACTACTCTTCGTGACCTTCCGAGGATCCTCGACCTGATGACTGCCCTGGACAACGCGGCCCTCCGGGCCGCCACCGGCGCGGCCGACGGCGAGCAGGACCGGCGGGCGGAGATCTACCGCAGCGCGGCACGGATCTTCCACCGCAAGGGCTACCACGCCACCTCGATCAACGACATCGCCGCCGCGGTCGGACTGACCAAGGCCGGCCTCTACTACTACATCAAGGGCAAGCAGGACCTTCTGTTCGCGATCATGGGCTTCGCCATGGACCAGCTCGACGAGCAGGTCATCGAGCCAGCCCGGCGCGTAGAGGATCCTCAGACCCGCCTGGAGACGATCGTCGCGCGCCACGCCCGGCTGATCACCCAGGACTCCTCGGCGCTGACCATACTGGTCAACGAACTCGAGGGGCTCCTCCCCGACGACCGCGCCGACATCATCGGCAGGCAGCGGGACTACGTCGACTTCATCGCCGACACCCTCGCCGCCCTGCGCGACGAGGGCAAGGTCCTGGGCCTCGACCCCACGGTGGGAGCGTTCAGCCTGCTGGGGATGATCCTCTGGATCTCGCGCTGGTATCGGACGGACGGCCGGCTGGACGGCGACGAAGTGGTGGCGGAAGTGACCCGCATGGCGATCTCGGCGGTGCTGAACCGCGGTGAGGACAGCAACGCCGGCAACCCGGCCAGGACCGGGCAGCCGGCGAAGGAGACGCGAGAATGAGAGTGCTCGTCTGCCTGAAACAGATTCTCGACCCGGACGTTCCCGCGCGGGACTTCCAGATCGATCCCGACGCCAGGGCCGCCAGACGGGGCGGCGCCAACCTGGTGACGAACATCTTCTGCGAGAACGCGGTCGAGACGGCTCTCCAGTTCCGCGAGGCGGCAGGCGGCGACGTGAAGATCACCGCGCTCTGCTACGGCGAATCCTCGGCCGAGGACTGCCTGCGCAAGGCGATGGCGATGACGGTCGACGAGGCCTGCCTGGTGGAACGCGACGGCAACACGAACCCGGACGCGGCGGCCGTGGGCCGCGTGCTGGCGGCGGCGATACGACGGCTCGAGCAGGACGGCGGCGCCTTCGATGCCGTGCTCGTCGGCCGGGAGTCGGGCGACTGGGGCGTGGGACAGACCGGCGGCGTGCTGGCCGAGGAACTCGGCCGGCCGGCGCTGGGCTTCGTCGAGAGCCTCCAGCCCGGCGACGGCAGCGTCACGCTCCGCCGTCAGACCGACGTCGGCATCGAGGTCGCGGAGGCCGAGGCCCCCTTCCTCGTCACCATCACGAACAACGAGGACAACGTGCCCCGCATCCCCAAGACGCGCGACGTCATGATGTCCTACCGCAAGCCGCTCCAGAAACTGAACCTCGCCGACCTGGAGCTGGACAGCGAGGAGATCCGGGCCGGATCCTCGATCTTCGAGGTCGAGGAGATCTTCATCCCGGCGGACGAAGTCGAGTGCGAGATGGCGGAGGGCGACACCCTGGAGGAACGGGTCGACCAACTGGCGACGCGCATCCACGAAGTCGTCGCCTCCATCGGCTGACGGGGACGGCACCCGGCAGCAAAGGGCAGAAGGAGAGAAACGATGGCGAACGTTGCAGTCTGTGTTCTGGGCAGTCTCGGCTATGACCGCGCCGCGCAGGGCGCGGCCGGCGCCGGCCGCGCCCTTGCCGAGAGCGTCGGCGGCGAACTCCACGCTCTGGTGATCGGCCCCGCCGGGGACGACGCGGTCGCGGGGCTCGCGAGCGTCGCCGACCGCGTCGTGGTCGGCGCCAACGAAGCGCTCCGCGACTACCAGCCCGAACAGGCGTTGCAGGCGGCCGAGCAACTCCACGCCGCGGGCGGCGGCGACTACGTCGCGGTGCTGCTCAGCAACGACACCTACAGTCAGGAGATCGCGCCGCGCCTCGCCCACCGCCTGGGCGGCAGCTCGATGGCCGACGCGGCCGCGATCCGGATGGACGGCGACCACCTGCTGGCACAGCGCACGGCCTACGGCGGCAAGGCGATCTCGATCTACCGGCTGAAGAAGCAGCCGGCCGTCGTCTGGCTGCGGGCCCGCGGCTTCGAACCCGCGCCCGAGCGGCAGTCGGCCGGCGAAGTGACGTCCGTCGACCTGGCGCTCGATACACCGCGCATCCGCATCACCGGCCGTGAAGTCGCGGAACAGGAAGGCGTGCGCCTCGAGGACGCGCAGATCATCGTCTCCGGCGGCCGCGGGCTCGGCGGACCCGAGCCCTTCCAGGAACTGAAGAGGCTCGCCGATTCGATCGGCGCCGAGCAGGGCGCCTCACGCGCCGCCTGCGACGCCGGCTGGGTACCCCCGAACTGGCAGGTCGGCCAGACCGGCAAGAAGGTGGCCCCCGAGCTCTACATCGCGATCGCCATCTCCGGCGCCAGCCAGCACCTGCTCGGCATGGGCGACAGCAAGGTCGTCGCGGCGATCAACACGGACGCCGACGCGCCGATCTTCAAGCACTGCAGCTTCGGCATCGTCGAGGACTACAAGGCGGTCGTGCCGCTGCTGACCGAGAAGCTCCAGGCGATCGCCCGGTAGAGCCATCGCAGGCAGGTTCGGGAGGTTCCCCGGTTCGTATGCAGAAAGACGTATAGAATCCGGTTTTCATGCAAAGAACCTTCTGCTGCGGTTGCGCTCTGGCTCTGGTCGCTCTTTCCTTCGGACCGGCCCGGGCGGCTGAACCAGGCGATTTCGGAAGCGACGGCGCAACGGAACAGCAACTGGTAGAGGAAGCGGTCCTCGGGGGTTTCGCGCGCGGGATGCTCCTTGGCGCAACGGACACGGTGGTGCAACGGTTCGGGAAGAGGCCGGGCCGAAACCGCGTGAAGATGAAGTCGCTCGACCGCTGCGACGGCGGACGTCGGCAGCGTGTCGACGTGGAACGCGCCGGTCTGGATGGAGGCCGGGCAGCGGGCCGGGAGGTGTGCGGAACGCCCGACATGGATTTCGACTTCGCGACCGACAGTTTCGAGTTCGTTCACAAGGTCGAGCCGCTCGACGAGGAGCGCCCGGGCGGAACGCTGTCGCTCTGGGGAGGCGGGGCTCGCCGGTCGCTTCGCGGACGAGCGGGCCGGAACTCGTACTCGGTCGCGCCGGAACTGCCCTTCGTCGGCGTCGACTACACGGCCGGACACCTCATGGTCGGGACCGCCGTGTCCTGGTTCGACGCCACCGGGCGCTACCGGCTGGCGAACACCGGCGGCGCCGCCATGCGTCTCGACCTCAGCGGCATCTACCCCTACGCCCGCTACGCGTCCGGTTGTCGCGGACCGTCCCGGAAGTCGTGCCGGACGGAGCTCTGGGCAGTGGGCGCCATGGGCCACGGCGACCTCGTTGGCGACGCGGACCAGACAGCGGGATCGCCTCCGTCGTCCGACGCACGCATGCGGCTCGGCCTCGCCGGCTTCCGCCAGCGGGTGGCGACCGCCGGGTCACTCGAGTTCGCGCTGCGCGGCGACGTCGGCTCCGCCGTCATCGAGGGCGGCGACGACTTCGGTCGACCGGCCGGGGACGCCAGTCTCGCCGGCGACGCGAGCAGGGGACGAATCGGTCTCGAAGGCTCCCTGACCCGCAAGGTCGGCACGGTCGTCTTCCGCCCCTTCACCCAGGTCGCCCAGCGCTATGACGGCGGTTCCTCGACGAACGGAACCGGGACGGAACTCGCCGGAGGCCTGGAGCTGATCGCCGCCGACGGCCGGCTGCGCGTCCAGGCCACCGGCAGGACGCTGGTCACCCAGGGCCTGGCACGCTACGAGGAGGAGGGCGTGGGCGCCACGATCGAGCTGCGTCCGGCGACGAAGGACGGCGAGGGGCTGTCCCTGGTGGTCGCCCAGCAGTTCGGCGGCGCGTCGCCGCGTGCGAACGCCCTGTGGCGCTCCGACGCTCCCCGGTGGATCGGCATGTCTCCCGATGCGCTGGCGAGCGTCTCCGCCCGCCGGGATCCCGGAGCGTCGCACACCAGGGCCGAAGTCGCCTGGGGAATGGGAATCGGCGCATCCATGGTGACGCCCTTCGCCCAGGCCGTGGCCGCCACGTCAATCGGGAAGGAGCACCTTCGCCTCGGCGTGCGCCACTCGATGCGCAAGGGCTCGCCCCACCGCGTGAACCTGGAAGTCACTGCCGAGCGGCCGCAAGTCACGCTGAGCAGCGACCTCGCGGACTACCAGCTCGCCGTCGCCGGTCAGGTCCGTTTCACGATCGGCTGACCGGCCCCGGAGCGGCCGGCGTCACGACCGGCCGCCGACGATCACCTGGTGCGCCTTCAGCCGTAGCGCGTTCAGCCGGATGAAGCCGCGGGCGTCGGTCTGGTCGTAACCGCCTTCGACGTCCATCGACGACAGGTTCTGGTCATACAGCGAGCTGGGTGACTCGCGGCCGAGGATGGTCACGCCGCCCTTGTAGAGGCGGAGATGCACGGTGCCGTCGATGATCCGCTCGGCCTGCTGAAAGGCCGCGCGGATGAACTCCATCTCGGGCGAGAACCAGAAGCCGTTGTAGATCAGTTCGGCGAACTTGGGCGACAGGCCGTCCCGCAGGCGCTGGACCTCCCGATCCATCGCCACGCCCTCGAGGTCGCGCAGGGCGTGGTGGAGAATAGTCCCGCCCGGCGTCTCGTAGACGCCGCGGGACTTGATGCCGACGAAGCGGTTCTCGACGATGTCGATCCGGCCGATGCCGTTCCGGCCGCCGAGTTCGTTCAGGTACTCGAAAAGGGTCAGCGCATCGGAGTGCTCGACGCCGGCGGTCCGGTCCCGAACCCGCACCGGACGCGCGTCCTTGAACTCGATCTCGACGTCCGTCGGCTCGTCGGGCGCGTCGAGCGGTGACACGGTGAGCGAGAACATGTCCTCGGTCGGCGTCTGCATCGGATCTTCCAGCAGACCGGCCTCGTAGCTCTTGTGCATCAGGTTCTCGTCCATGCTGTACGGCTTCTCGGACGAGGCCTCGATCGGGATGCCCTGCTCTTCCGCATAGTTCAGGAGGTCCGTGCGGCCCTGGAAGCGCTTCAGGAACTCCCCGTCCTTCCACGGCGCGTAGACCTCGATCTGCGGCGCGAGAGCGGCGTACGCGAACTCGAAGCGGACCTGATCGTTGCCCTTGCCGGTGGCGCCGTGGGAGAGCACGTCGGCGTCCTCGCGGATCGCGATCTCGGCCTGGCGGCGGGCGATGAGCGGCCGCGCCAGGGCCGTGCCGAGCAGGTAACGATTCTCGTAGACCGCGTTGCCGGCGATCGCCGGGTAGATGAGGTCGGTCACGAACTCCCGCCGGACGTCCTCGACGTAGACCTTCGTGGCGCCGATCGCCTCGGCCCGGCGCGCCTGGGCGTCGAAGTCCTCGCGCTGGCCGACGTCGACGATCACTGCTACGACATCGAGTCCCCGTTCCTGCAGGGTGCGCAGGATGACGGAGGTGTCGAGGCCACCGCTGTAGGCGAGTACGGCTTTCTTGCGCGTCATGGTCGAGCGTTCCTCCCCCGGGTGCACGGGAATCGGGATCCGCAGGAGACTATCCGGCGCCAACACCCGATGCCAGCAACCCGCGCCGGGAGCGTAGGGCCAGCCGCGAGCCGCGTCAGCGGCGCTGGCGAATCGAGGGAGCGGGCGCCAGTTCCACTCCCGCCGAGGCGTCAACGGGAGGACAGGAAACGCGGAGAGAAGCCGTCAGCCGAGGAATGGGGGGGAGGGCGAGCGGGCCGTACCACTCGCCCTCGAGCGCCTGCTGCCAACCGGGAACCTCCAGATACCCCTCATCCACCACGTGCCTGTCGGGATGATCCGGCGCGCAGCGCGGATGGGCCGTCAAGGCCAGCGTCCCGGTCAGCGTATCCAAAGCTATTGAGGTCTGGTCCACGCTGACGCCCCGCACCTGGAACGAACCGTCCGCCCCTCGCACCCTCAGTTCCTCGGGAACCCATGGGAGCAGGCTCTCATCAAACATCATCACATGACCGCCTCTCGGGACCAGGGCGGCGCCGTATCTTTCCGAGCCCCATGAAGGCAGCCGCAACCTCCCCGGGTCCACAAGTTCCTCCGTCAACTCCCGCAAATCGGCCATCGCTCCGGCTTTCCTGAGGCCCAGCCACCACCCGTCCGCGGACGCCGCGAGCTCGCAGCGGGGGAACGCGGAGGAAACGCTCCTCTGGCCAAAGCGAAAGGACTCGCGACAGGAAAGCCCGACCCCGAGTCCATTCAGAAGGGCCGCCATGCCATTCCCGCTCTCGAACCAGGTGGTTGCCCCGCTTTCGCGTCGGGTCATTCCGCCTGGGTCGACCGGCGACGCCCTCGGGGCGAGCCTCGCGGCTTCGTACGGCACGGCGAGTCCGCCGGCGGTCCGATTTCCTTCGGCGGTCCACCAGTACCAGGCGCCAGGTTCGAGATCCCCGGCGTAAACCATGCCCGCCTGATCGCAGCCGAAGACCCAGGCGGGAAAGGCGTGGCGAACGAACCCCTCGGCATCCGCTTCGGCCTCGCCGCTCCGGGTCGACCATCCGCACTGAACAAGGTACCTCACGGTGACGTAGGGGTGGGACCGAGCCACGAACCCCCCGCCGCGCGCGTGCGGAAAGGTCGGCATGACGTAGCAGCGCCGCGTATCCCCGCAATCGATGGTCACGCTGTTCGCCTTCGTCCCATGGCGCCAGCCGAGATGCGGCGGCGCCGCCTCGCCCCCAACACCGCTCCACACCATCTCGCGCACCGGACGCGGGGAGGATCGGACGACGACGCCGGAAGCTCCCGGCTCAGCCATCCCCGGCGCTTCCGGAGGAGACCCCGAAGCGACCGTACGCGCGGCCGGCGGCGGCGCCTCGGGACAAACGACATTCAGCGTGAGCTTGAGCCCCCCCGGAGGCAGCGGGGGAACAACCCCGGGGGGAACGCGTTCGAACCCGGAGAACAGCGCAAAGAACCCAAGGACCGCCTCGAGGTGGAACACGCCCCTGTCCATGGCACGCCGCTCCTCCTCGCTGCCGGTCGCCTCGCACCTCGGATGGGCCGACAGAAGAAGATGCTCGCCCGAAGGGGAGAAAACGACGCCTCGTGGAGGCGGACCGCCGGACACTCCCGCGAACCTTCCCTCCATCGCCACCAGCCGAGACAGAGCAAGGAACCCGTCTTCGGCGAAGAGACCTATCTTCAGTCGCCTGGTACCGCGGTGCGGAAGAACCAGTTTCCCGGGATCGACGAAGCGCCCCGGCAGGCCGCTCGCCTGGACCTCCCGCAAGGACACCTCCCACATGTCTTCGCCGCCGAGGGTGCACGCCGAGGACAACTCGACGCCGGCCGCCAGCGCTCGGCCGTCGCACGGCGGCGACGACGTCGCGGGTTTCAGGCGAGGCAGGATCACATCGGTCCCCTCCACCGGATGTTCGAAGCGCACGGCCAGATCGGTCCTTTCCACGCTGAGTCCGCCCGGGTCCACTGGATCCACCAAGTCGCCCCGCAGTTCCGCGCGATGGGCCGAGAGCCGCCGGAGCAACGGAGCGGCCGCCACGCCCGAGGCGTCGCCGGTCCAGTACCAGCCGCCCGGGCCGACCCTCGAGACGTAGAGAACGCCGGGCGTGTCCCCACAAGCGTTTGCTTCCACCGAATGCACGACGAGGCCGTCCGGGCCGACCGTCGTCGATCCGGCCTCCATTACCGCGTTGCCGCACTCCATCGTGAACTCGACCAGGGCGCCGGGGCGGCCGGCGGCGACCACGGTCCCCCGCCCGTCGAAGAACGGCGCCAACCAGCAGTCCTCGGGGCAATCGATCCTGACGGGGTCGTCGGCGTCCGGTGGCGGCTCAGGATCCGGTGGCGGGGGCTCAGGATCCGGTTCAGGGTCAGGCGCCGCGTCATTGTCCAGGATCGTCAGGAAGTGGCTGGCGGGACTGCCTACGGCGTAGTCGAAGCCGTCCTTCAGAATCAGGCTCAGCGCCTCGACACCTTCCGGAGTGTCGTCGTCGTTTATCGCGACCTGGATCGTCGCCGAGTCAGTGCCCGGCGCCAGCATAAGGGCTGCCATCGTCGACGTCACACCGCTGATCGTGTAGTCCGTTCCCAGGGTTGCCGACCCCGTAGCAGTGTAGTTCAGCGTCAGATCGATGCTCGCCGCATACGCCAGGTCGACCGTGATGTCGTGGACGCCCGCACCCTCGCTGACACTCGCCGAAGCCAACGCAAAAGACACCCTGGGCGCCAGCGGGCCGTCCATGATCGTGCCGGTGGCCTCCCGGCGGCTATGTACCACCGAGCCGCGTGCGGTAAGACGCACGGTGAAGGTCTCGTCGCTCTCAGTGAACCCATCGCGGGCAGCCGCGACGGAGATCGTCGCGGCGCTTGTCCACTTCGTCGTGTCCGTGTTGCCGGGAATCACGACGCTGCCCGCGGACGTACCCTTGAAGTCGTAGTCGGCGAGCCTGGCCGCGCCGTCGATCGTTTTGTACGACGCGATCAGGTCGGAGGCGCCGGACGTGCCCCGCACCGGCCAAGTCGAAAACTCCACAGCGAAGTCGAGGGCAGAACCCTCGATCGCCGAAGCGTCAGCAATCTCAACGCACCCCCACACGGTCAGGGCGCCGGAAGCTCTCCGTGTCTCCAGAGCCCCCGGCAGGGTCTCTGTGCTCGTGAGTGTGGTGTCGCAGAGCGAGAGATCGGTGAGGCTACCCAGGTTGCCCAGTTCAGCGGGAATCCCCCCGGTCAGTCCATTGGAAGCCAGGTGGAGTTCCTCGAGAGCTGCAAGGTCGCCCAGGCTCGCTGGGAGCGGGCCGCTGAGTTGGTTCCCCTGGAGTCCAAGTTGGCGGAGGCGGTTGAGACCGGACAGATCCGGGATGTTTCCCGTAAGTTGAGCGCGCATCAAGCGGAGAGACTCGAGTCTCCGGAGACCGCTGAGCCAAGTCGGAATCGCCGTGGCAATCGGGTTGCCGTTGAGAAAAACGGCGACGAGCCTCTTGTTGCTTCTGAAGTTCGGAAATCCTGCCAGGTTGTTCCGCTCCAGATAGAGTTGTTGGAGAAGGCTGAGACCGTTCAAGGCGCCCGGAGTGGCCAACCCGGTCAAACCGTTGCCTGACAGATCCAGGTAGGTGAGGCGGTCTAGCTTGCTCAGGTCGGGGATGGTCCCGGTCAACCTGTTCTCTCTCAGATCGAGGATCTGGAGTCTGGTGAGCGCGCTGAAATCGGGGAGGGTCCCAGTCAGCCGGTTCTCCCCAAGCTCAAGCCGCACAAGATTGCGCAGGGCCCCGAAATCGGGGAGGCTTCCATCCAAGCCTCCGCCAACCAGCCTGATCCAGTTGACACGGTTGCCATTTGCGGTAACGCTGCGGATCCCACGCCATCGGCGCATGCTCACCCTCCGTGACCAATTCAAGGAAGCGGTGCCGCGCAGCGTGTCCTTGAGGGCGAGCAGGGCCGTGCAGTCGGCGGCGAGGGCAGCGGCGTTGACCGGGTTGACCCCGGTGACGGCCCTGTCAGTGGCCAAGCAGGTCGTCTGGGCGGCGCTCTTTCCACCGCACAAGCCAAGAAGCACCAGAAAGGCCACCGTCATGGCCCCCCGCCGAAGCAAGAGTGCAGCCCTGGAGGTGCCGGTGTCGACCCACGAGGAGCGAAGGGCCCCGATGCCAGCAAGGCAACCGAAACGCTCGAGCAGCCACCAACGACCCACTACGCCGGACAAAGCGGGTACCTCCATTCAGGGTTGGCAACCGTCCGCGAACGCCCCAAGGTCCGCGACGGCTTGGGCCTGCCGCCCGTCCTCGTTCCGGTACTCCCTCGACACGTCCGTCACCGTGTCGGTGACGCTGATCGAGTAGCCCAGCGTCGTCGCCGAGGCCGCGTAGAACCACACATGGTGATTCACGCCGCAGCCGTCGAGGACCTTGACCAGCACCTCCCAGTTGCTGCCGGGCTCCAAGAAGTAGAACAGGCCGGAGTCGTTCGTCCCGACGCGCGCCACCCGCGCCGGTTGGCCCTCTTCGGAATCGCCGGAACTCCACTTCAGGCGGACCCGATAGCGCGAATCCTGCAAGCAAAGGGTTTCGGCGTCCGGGATACAGGAACCCGCGGGGTCGCTGGCGGTGACCAGGATGTCGCGGTGTGCCCGCGCCTCCTTGCCTCCACGGTAAACGGACAGCGTTACCTGGTAGAAGCCGGGAGACGACCATGCGTGACGCGGCGCCCTTTCCGCCGATCTGGCGCCATCCCCGAAGTCCCATAGCAGGCGTTCGTAGGACCTCGAGCCTGTCGCGGTGAACGCTACCGACGTCCCGGTTTCCGCCGAGCAGAGCCCGTCGGAACAGGGCGCCGCCAGATCGAAGCCGGCATCCAACGGCCCAGCCGGAAGGACGACCACCTCCTGGGTCACCGTATCCGTGACGCAGTACGACTCGCAGTTCCCCCGCGCCACCTCGAGCGACACCGCGTAGACCCCAGCTTCCTCGTATGTGTGCGACACCTTCGTTCGGTACCAGGGTGCCCGGACCTGCGGCGTGCCGTCGCCGAAGTTCCACGCGAAACTGTCCGCCTCCTTTGAGGAACTCGCGTCGAACACGATCGGCACTTCAGCCCACAGGTCCGCGCTCGCCACATCAAAGTCAGCCACGAGAGAGGGCCCCACCGGTGGAAGCGTGTAGAGATCGCCGCCGTCCGTCGGGTGGTAGAGTGCCATGATTGCAGCCGCGTCGTCGGTTCCGAGATACGACCCCGCCGAAGTGCTGCTAACGAAGGCCTTCATCAGCGCGTCACTGAAGGGCGGCTGACACAAGCCAAAGACAATCTCCAAGGACGTACAGGAATGCGCTAGACCCAACGCATGACCGAGTTCGTGAGCCATCACCTCCTCGAAGAAGGCCTCGGCCTCAGCCATGTCGCCATCCTCGCCGATGAGGAAGTCCTCGAAGAAGCCGTCCTGCGTGGTGATGTTCGCCTCGGCGAGGGGAAGCACCTCCACGTAGTGCTTGCCGACCGTGTAGGTGGTAGGGCATTCATAGTGGAAGAAGGTCACCGCCAGAACTCCCGACGACTTGTAGTCGCCCCGTACGTCGTCATTGGGGTCGTTGAAGGTGATCTGGTTCAAACCGTCTCTCTCTTCGGGGTCCGAGATGACCTCGTCTTCGGAATCGGTCGTGCCCAGGATCCGAACGCGCACTTTCGTTCCCGCAGAAGACCAAAGGTGCATCCCCGCATCGAGCAGGCGCTTGGTCACCGCGTATCCGAAGCCCTCCTCGCCATCCTCGTGAACCAGGAAATCGACCGTGAGACCGCGGTCGAACTCCCTCCAGCGGAGCGGGTAGGAACGCCCGCTCAACGAGAACGTACACGCCCCGTCGAGCAGGACGTAGGGGGAAACGACCGCCTCCGGCTCGTCAAGAGCGCCCTCGGGCAAGGGCGCGGCGTAGTCCGGGGGGCGATCGATTCCGGCGACCCTGTCCCGCAGCCAGCCTCGGAACTTCTCGCTGCTTCTGCCCAGGATCTCGGAGCCGCCTAACGCGCCGTCCGCCTCCCGCAGCAGCACGCCTTGATGTTCCACGAACATGCCCGCCGCGAGACCCACTACCTCATGGGCGTCCTCGTCGGCCGGCACGGCATCGAGGAACAGCAGCATCCGGTCGCCGGCGCGAAGCGCGGGCAACCCGCCGATCGCCATTCCTCCACTGCCATCCGGATAGACCCCTCCCGGCTGCCGGACGACGATCGTCGTTTCGGGGACGAACCCCTTGACGGCCTCGTCAACCCTGAAGACATGATCCGTCACAAGGCGGCCTCGCGCCGAGTAAGCCGAAGAGCCTTCGCCCACTCGGCCATACACGATGACCGCACTGCGGGCGTACAGGGCCTCGTCGGTCGGCACGACATAGAGCAGTGCCTGCGCCGCTCCCCATCCGCCGAAGCCCAAGAGAGCCGACAGAACAGCGGCGCTCCACGCCACGCGCAACCAGCCGCGGGAGCGACTGACGCCCGAAGATCTGACTAGTGGCGAGTCAGATTCGGGGGGGGGGGGGGGGGGGGGGGGGTAAGGAGTCACCTTTCCTGGAACCGGGAGAACATACCGGTCCAGAGACGACAGCGAGCGTTGACCTGGGGCAAGGATCAACTGAGGCTCCTTTCTCTACCTTTTCGGCTTCGTACAGTATCAGACAGTCCCGAAACCGCCAAATCAGGGTCAAGAACGTCCGGGAGTCCAACGCCGCGTCAGTCCTCGTCCGGGTCGGCCGGCAGCATGCTGACCAGGGCCCGGCGCCACAACCGCACGCGCACCCTGAAGGCGAGCAGCACGGCGACGAACACCAGGCCGCAGGTCAGGCCCCACCACAGCCCCGCCGGTCCCATGCCGCGGCCGAACGCCAGCCAGGCGCCGGCCGGCATGCCAAACAGCCAGTAGCCGACGAGCGCGACGGCTGCCGGGAACCGGGTGTCGGCGGCGCCGCGGAGCACGCCCGCCGCCGCCACCTGGGCGCCATCGGCGATCTGGAACAGGCCGGCAAGCGGAATCAGCACTGCCGCTACCTCCACCACCGCCGGCACGTCGCTGAACATCCGCGCGAACAGGTGCGGGAACAGGATGAAGAGGAGCGCGAACAGGAACATCACACCGGTGCCGAGCGCCAGACAGACGCCGGCCGAGCGCCGGGCGCCCAGCGGATCGCGGCGTCCGATCGCGTTGCCGACCCGTGTGGTCGCGGCGCCGGCAAAGCCGAGCGGAACCATGAAGGAGATGGAGGCGAGGCTGATCGCCACCTGGTGACCCGCAAGCTGGGCCTCGCCCAACTGGCCCATCAGCACGGCCGCCGCCGTGAAGACCCACACCTCGAGCGACACCTGGACCGAGATCGGCAGGCCGACGACGAAGAATGGGCGAAGCGCCCGCGCCCGCAACCAGGCCAGACGCCAACCCCGGATGTAGGGCCGCAGGTAGCGCCAGCCGAAGGCCAGAAGCACGAGGAACATCATCCAGCGCGAGGCCGACGTCGCGAAGGCGGAGCCGCGGGCGCCCAGAGCCGGGAACCCCAGGTTGCCGAAGATCAGCGCCCAGTTGGCCACCGCGTTGAACACGTTGGCGACCGCGATCGAAACCAGGGCCGGCCACACGATGCTCATCGCCTGAAGGGTCTGGCGGAGGCACATGAAGAGCAGGAAGGCGACGACTCCCGGTCCGAGCCCGCGGAAGTACGCCGTCGCGATCGGCATGACCGGTTCCGGTTGCGCAAGGAACGGCAGCACGCTCGCGACCGCATCCAGGATCGACCCCAGGTTGACGACGATCAGGGTGCCGGGAACCGCCAGCAAGCACGCCATCGCCACGCCCCGGCACAGCACCCGGCCGATTCGCCGGTGATCGCCGGCGCCGAATGCCTGCGCCGCCATCGGGTCGATCGCCAGCAGGATGCCGATGAAGGACCAGATCACGGCGATGCTGAGCGCGTTGCCGATCGCGCCGGCGGCCAACTCGGTCGCCGACACGCGGCCCAGCATCATCGTGTCGACGGCGCCCATCAGCACCATCCCGACCTGGACCAGGATGACCGGCGTCGCCAGGCGCACCACGGCGCCCAGCTCCATCCGGACCGGCCGCCCGTCCCCCGCTGTTCTCGCCCCCTTCAAGGGACGGTATTGTAGGCAGCCTCACTCCCACCGAGATCGCCGTTGCTCAGCTACATCCTCCGCCGGCTCGCCACCGGACTGGTCACCCTGTTCGGCATCTCGGTCATCTCGTTCTTCATCATCCAGCTCGTACCGGGCGATCCGGCCCAGATCCAGACCTCCCAGATCGCCGACGCGGCGGTTTCGGAGCGCGTCTACCAGCAGTTGCGGGAGCTCTACGGCCTCGACAAGCCGATCCCCGTGCAGTACGCGAACTGGGTCGGCAAGCTGGTCGTGGGCGACTTCGGTTCGTCCTTCCACGACGGCAGGAGGGTGTCGGCGAAGATCGGCGAAGCGCTGTGGCCGACGCTGTCGGTGGCGCTGCTCTCCTTCATGCTGACCCTGATCATCTCGACGCCGATCGGGATCTACAGCGCGCTACGGCAGGGCGGCGGCTTCGATCGCTCGGTCAGCACCGGCCTCTACATGCTCTATTCCGTGCCGAACTACGTCGCCGGCATGCTGCTCATCCTCTACCTCGGCGTGAGGTGGGACCTGTTGCCTTTCCGCGGCATGAGGTCCGACGGCTACGACGAGATGACGACCCTGGGCCAGATGTGGGATCTGGCCCAGCACTACGTCCTGATCACCTTCTGCTTCACCTTCGGCAACCTGGCCTACTACTCCCGCTTCATCCGCCAGAACCTGCTGGAGGTGGTGCGGCAGGACTACATCCGCACCGCCCGCGCCAAGGGCCTCGGTGAGCGGAGCGTGGTGCTCAAGCACGCGTTCACGAACAGCCTGATCCCGCTGATCTCGCTGATCGGCCTCACCCTTCCCTTCGTGCTGGGCGGCAGCGTGATTCTCGAGTACATGTTCAACTGGCCGGGCCTGGGCCGCCTGTACTTCGAGTCCGTCCTACAGCGCGACTATCCGACGATCATGGCGCTCAACTTCATCACCGCCCTGCTCGTCCTCGGCATCACCTTCATCGCCGATCTGACCTACGGTCTGGTCGACCCCCGCATCAGCTACGAGAAGTGACGATGGCGACCGAAACGACGACGAACACGACGACCGGAGGGGCGCCCGCGGCGCGCTCCTACTGGCACATCACGTGGCGGCGCTTCCGCGGCCACCGGCTCGGAATGGTCGGCCTGTGCGTGGTGGCCGTGCTGTTTCTCGTCGCCTTCCTGTCGCCGATCCTGGCCAACGAGCAACCCATCCTGTGCCGCTTCGACGGCGGCATCTACTATCCGGCGGTCGTAGACCTCGTCCACCAGGTCCCGGGCACGAGCCTGATCATCCAGAAGCAGCGGCCCTACCGCCTGGCGACCTTCGACTTCAAGCGGGAGTTCGACCCGGAGCGCGGCGACTGGGCGCTGTGGACGCCGGTGCGCTACGGCCCCAGGGAGATCGCCGCCGAGCCCCTGGCCGGACCCTCCAGCCGTCACTGGCTCGGCACCGACCAGTCGGGCCGCGACGTCCTGTCGCGGATGGTCCACGGCACCGTCGTGTCGATGAAGGTCGGCTTCCTGTCCATGGGCATCGCGGTCATCCTGGGCCTCGTGTTCGGTTGCATCGCGGGCTACGCCGGCGGCATCGCCGACCTCGTCATCTCGCGCTTCATCGAAGTCGTCCAGTGCTTTCCGGCCTTCTTCCTGATCCTCGCCGTCCTGGCCTGGTTCCCGCCCAGCATCGAGAACGTGATGATCGTGATCGGCCTGACCCGCTGGGTCGGCATCGCCCGCTTCGCGCGCGGCGAGATCCTGCGCATCCGCGAGACGGACTACGCCCTCGCCGCCCGCTCGCTCGGAGTCAGACCGGCCCAGCTCGTCCTCCGCCACCTGCTGCCCAATGCGCTGGCGCCCGTGCTCGTCAGCGTGACCTTCGGCATCGCGGTGTCCATTCTGATCGAAGCCGGACTCTCCTGGCTCGGCTTCGGCGTCCAGCCGCCCGACGCCTCCTGGGGCACGATCCTCCGTTCCGGCTACGAGAACCTGTTCACCGCCGGCCACATGATTCCTCCCGCCTGCGTGGCGATCTTCCTCGCGGTGCTGAGTTTCAACCTCGTCGGCGATACTCTGAGGGATGTAATCGACCCGCGGCTCCAGGCCGAACGGGCCTGACGCCGCCGGGCTCCCCGCCCAGGAGGTAGGCAGCGATGAGCGAGCAGACCGGGTTGCACAGCCTCTCCCTCGACTACGTCGAAGCGCTTCTGGCCGACTACCGCCGCGATCCGGCGGCGCTCGACCCGGCCTGGCGGCGGTACTTCGACGCCCTGGCCGCCAGCGGCGAGCTGGACGACGGCGCGATCGGGCCGGAGCTCCGACCCTCGACGCTGTTCGGCGGCAACGGTGAAGCGGCGCGTCCCGCTGCGACCGCGCCCGCGGCTCCCGCGCCCGCCAAGCCTGTGCCGGCACCGTCGCCGCCGGCGCCGGCATCCGCCCTGACCGGAGACGTCGAACTGCAACGCCGGGTCGACGACATGATCCGCAACTACCGGATCCGCGGCCACCTCTACGCCGACATCAACCCGCTCCGCAACCCGCCCGTGCTGCCCGAGGAACTCGAGCTCGAGGGTCTGGGGATCGGCGAGAGCGACCTGGACCGCACGGTGTCCACCGCCGGCATCCCCGGCGCCGACACGGCGACGGTACGCGAGCTGCTCGAACGGATGCGCGAAACGTACTGCAAGTACATCAGCGCCGAGTTCATGCACATCGACGACCTGGAGGTCCGCTCCTGGCTCCAGGAACGGATGGAGGTGAGCCGCAACCGCGTGCAGCTCAGCCGCGACGAGCAGGTCCGGATCCTGAGGAAGCTGATCGACGCCGCGGTGTTCGAGGAGTTCATCCAGAAGAAGTACCTGGGCGCCAAGAGCTTCTCGCTCGAGGGCGCCGAGAGCCTGATCCCCCTGCTCGACCTGGCGATCGAGAAGGTCGCCGCGCAGGGCGCGGTGGAGATCGTCTTCGGCATGTCCCACCGCGGCCGCCTGAACGTGCTCGCCAACATCATCGGCAAGCCGACCCGGGACATCTTCCGCGAGTTCGAGGACCTCGACGCGGAGCAGTACACGGGCGGCGGCGACGTCAAGTACCACATGGGTCACTCGAGCGACTGGACCACGGAGCACGGCCGCAGGGTCCACCTCTCGCTGTCGTTCAACCCGAGCCACCTCGAGTTCATCAACCCGGTGGCGATGGGCCGCGTGCGCGCCAAGCAGGACCGGATCGGCAACGACCTGCGCGACCGGGCGGTGCTGTTCCTCATCCACGGTGACGCCGCCTTCGCCGGCGAGGGAATCGTCCAGGAGTCGCTCAACCTGTCGCAGCTTCCGCCCTACCACATCGGCGGCGCGTTTCACGTCGTCGTCAACAACCAGATCGGCTTCACCACGCCGCCTGAGAGCTCGCGCTCCAACACCTACTGCACCGACGTCGCGAAGATGCTCCAGGCGCCGATCTTCCACGTCAACGGCGAACAGCCGGAGGCGGTGGCCCAGGTCGTCAACGTCGCCCTCGACTTCCGCCAGCGCTACCGCCGCGACGTGATCATCGACCTCTACTGCTACCGGCGGCGCGGGCACAACGAGGGCGACGAACCCGCCTTCACCCAGCCCATCCTCTACGACGGCATCCGGGCCCGGGACCCGGTCCGGGTCCACTACCTGGAGCACCTGCTCGAACTCGGCGAGATCAAGCCCGAGGAGGCGGACGTCCACATCGAGCGCGAGGAGAAACGGCTCGAGGGAGCGCTCGCCACCGCGCGCCGGATGAACGAGAAGACGAGTCCGCAGGCCTATGACGGCGTGTGGAACGCATTTGTTGGCGGGCGCATGGAGGACACCCCGGAGCCGGACACCGGAGTCGATCAGGGCAAGCTGACCGACTACCTGAAGCGGATGGTCGTGCTGCCCGAGGGATTCAACCTGCACCGCAACCTGCGGCGCTTCCTCACAGCCCGCGCCGACATGGCCGAAGGAAAGCGGCCCGTCGACTGGGCCGCGGCGGAAGCGCTCGCCTTCGCCGCCACCGCCGATTCGGGCAACCGGGTGCGGCTGAGCGGCCAGGACTGCGAGCGCGGAACCTTCAGCCAGCGCCACTCCGTGCTCCACGACCGGGTGACGGACGAGAACCACCGGCCGCTGATGAACATCGCCGAGAACCAGGAACCGATCGAGATCTTCAACAGCCCGCTATCGGAGGCCGGCGTGCTCGGCTTCGAGTACGGCTTCAGTCTGGACTACCCGGACGGACTCGTGCTCTGGGAGGCTCAGTTCGGCGACTTCGTCAACGCGGCCCAGGTGATCATCGACCAGTTCATCACCAGCGCCGAGGACAAGTGGAACCGGCTGAGCGGCCTCGTCATCCTGCTGCCCCACGGCTTCGAAGGCCAGGGGCCGGAGCACTCGAGCGCCCGCGTCGAGCGCTGGCTGCTGCTCGCCGCCGAAGAGAACATGCAGATCGTCTACCCCTCGACGCCGGCGCAGTACTTCCACCTGTTGCGGCGCCAGGTCGAGCGCGCCCAGCGCAAGCCGCTCGTCGTCTTCACGCCGAAGAGCCTGCTGCGCCGCCGGGAGGTCGGCTCGTCCCTGGCCGAACTCGCCGGCGGCCGCTACCAGGCGGTCCTGCCGGACCCGGCCGTTGCATCCGACGACGACCGGTCCAAGGTGCGCCGCGTCCTCCTCTGCGCCGGCAAGGTGTTCTACGACCTCGACGCCCACCGCCAGGAAACGGGCGCCCACGATCACGCGATCCTGCGCATGGAGCAGTTCTACCCGGCCCCGAAGGAGGAACTCGACGCCGCGCTGTCCGCCTTCCCGGCCGATGCCGAGGTTCGCTGGGTGCAGGAGGAACCGCGCAACATGGGCGCCTGGTCCTACCTGCGGCTGAACTTCGGCTTCCTGATGGGCGGCCGGCCCCTGTCGGGCGTCTACCGCCCGCAGTCGGCGAGTCCCGCGACCGGCTCTCCGAGCAGCCACAAGCTGGAGCAGCAGCAACTGATGGAAGCGGCATTCGGCGAGTCGGCCGACACCGCGTGAGAATCCCCTGAAGGCAGACCGCATGACGTACGAAGTCACCATCCCCGAGATCGGCGAATCGGTCACGGAAGCGCTGATCCTCCGCTGGATCAAACAGCCCGGCGAGGCGATCGGCAGGGACGATCCGCTGGTGGAGCTCGAAACGGACAAGGTGACCGTCGAGATGCCGTGTCCGGTAGCGGGCGTCCTGTCCGAGATCGTCTGCGCGGAGGGCGAGACGGTGCCGATCGGCGCGGTGATCGCGCGAATCGAGGAAGGCGCCGTCGCCGCCGCAAGCCCGGGCGCCGCTTCCGGCGCCGCGGTGGCGGCGACCGAAGCGACGGCGGCCGAAGAAGCCCAGGGCGACCTGCTGGCCGGCGCCCGACCGGCACCGCCGTCCGCTCCGCCGCCCCCGGCGCCCGCCGCGGAACCCACGCCTCCCGCACCCGTCCCGGCGGCCGAGGCTCAACCCGCGGTGGAACCAGCCGTGGCCGAAGAGCGGCGCATCCTGCCGGCGGCCCGCCGCCTGATCGCCGAGCACGGCCTCGACGCGTCCCTCATTCCCTCCACGGGCAAGGGCGGCCGGCTGCTGAAGAGCGACGTGACGGCGTGGCTGGCCGGCCGCGACGAGGAACCCTCCGCCGAAGCGGCGCCGGAGACCGCGGCGTCCGCGCCGGCGCCGACGACGCCATCACCGCCGGCGCAGGCCGCTCCGCCTGCCGCTGCTCCTCCCGCCGCGGCGGTGGCCGGGGAACGCGCCGAAGAGCGCGTACCGATGACGCCGATCCGCCGCCGGATCGCCGAGCGCCTGGTGGAGGCCCAGCAGCAGGCCGCCTTGCTAACGACCTTCAACGAGATCGACATGTCCGCCGTCATGGACTTCCGGCGCCGCTACCGGGACGCCTTCTCCGAGCGCCACGACGTGCGCCTGGGCTTCCTGTCCTTCTTCGTCAAGGCGGCAGTGGACGCGCTGCGCCGTTTCCCGCGGCTCAACGCCGAGATCACCGGCACCGACATCATCTACCGGAACTACTACGACATCGGCATCGCGGTCAGCACGGACCGCGGCCTGATGGT
Source organism: Candidatus Multivorans sp. (assembly GCA_965220845.1). Classification (GTDB taxonomy): domain Bacteria; phylum Acidobacteriota; class Thermoanaerobaculia; order Multivoradales; family Multivoraceae; genus Multivorans. The sequence continues at coordinate 363,505 of CBDCRA010000003.1, read as the reverse complement.
GCCGGTGCTGCGCGGCGCCGAGCGCATGTCCTTCGCCGAGATCGAGTCCTCCATCGGCGACTTCGCGGGACGTGCCCGGACCGGCAGGATCCGCCTCGACGAACTCCAGGGCGGCACCTTCACGATCACCAACGGCGGCATCTTCGGCTCCCTGCTGTCCACGCCCATCATCAACCCGCCGCAGAGCGGCGTGCTCGGCCTGCACGCCATCCAGCAGCGGCCCGTCGTCGTCGAAGGCGAAGTCGTCGTCCGGCCGATGATGTACGTCGCCCTGAGCTACGACCACCGCATCGTCGACGGCCGCGAGGCGGTGACGTTCCTGGTCCGGATCAAGGAGGCGATCGAGGATCCGGCCAGGATGCTGATCGAAGTCTAGGAGCCACTGCCATGCCTTCCGTTCGATGGGCCGGTACGCCCCAGCGTCTCCCGGCCAGAGCCGGCCATTGGGTGTCCCGCCGACAGGCGACAGCCGGTCTCGTGTCGCTGGCCGCCGCTCTCCTGATTCAGATCGGCCTGCCCGATACCGCGGGCGCGCAAGGCACCGCGACCGCGACCTACAACGTCACTTTCGAGGGTTTGTGGAACCTCAGCAGCACGCCGGGCGGCGTCGCGTCGGGCGCTCACTTCACGCAACTCATCGGCGCCGTCCACAACGGCAACGTCACGTTCTGGACGGCCGGCGGTACCGCCACGTCGGGTGTTGAAAGCGTCGCCGAAACGGGCGGCACCTCAGGGTTCACGAGCGAGTACAACGCGGTTCCGGCCGCCGACCGGAAGACGCTGATCAGCCAAAGCGGAACGGGAGCGACCGGCACCTCGACCTTCACGATCGAGGCGAGCACGACGCACCACCTGGTGACCCTCCTGTCGATGATCGGCCCCAGTCCGGACTGGTTCGTCGGTGTTTCACGCCTGTCGCTGCGGAACAGTCAGGGCTGGCAGTCGCGGGTCAGCATGGACCTGTTCCCCTACGACGCAGGAACGGAGGACGGGACGGAGTTCTCGCTCAGCAACCCGGCCACGAACCCTCAGGGAAGGATCACCAGCATCAAGGGGCAGGGGAAGTTCTCGAACGAGCCGATGGCGAGGCTGACGCTCGTTCTTCAGACGGCCCAACCGCCACCACCACCGCCGCCGCCACCGCCGCCGCCGCCAACCGGCGGCGGAGGGCCTCCGCCGCCACCCGAGCCGGAGCCCGAGCCACCGCCGCCACCGCCGCCGCCGCCACCACCGCCACCGCCGCCCGTGCCCCCGGAGGCCGCCATCGAGGTGGAGATCGCCTGCCCCGAGGATCCGTGCCGCGTCCGCACCGGCGAAGAAGTCGTGTTCACCGACACGAGTTCGGGAACCGTCACCCGGCGCCTCTGGGACTTCGGAGACGGCCGGCAGTCCACCCGAAACGCCGTGCCGCACGCCTGGACCTCGCCCGGCTTCTACACCGTCACCCTGACCGTGACGGGCGCCGACACCGAGTCGAAGACGGCCCGGATTTTCCTGGTCCAGGCAGCCGAACCGGCGGGTGCCTGCGAGGCGAGTTCCGAAACGCTGTGCCTGCAGGACTCGCGTTTCGCCGTCACGGTCGACTGGCTGCAACCGGACGAACCCATCGTCGCCGCGGCCGTCATCGTCCCGGAGGGAACGAACGACTCGGGCCTCTTCCGCTTCTTCGACGATGACAACTGGGAGATTCTCATCAAGGTGCTGGATGGCTGCCGGCACAACGACCACGTCTGGGTCTACGCTGCGTCATCCACGAACCTCGGCTACACGATCCGGGTGACGGACACGGTCTCCGGCGCGGTCAGGGAGTACGAGAACGAAGCAGGCATCGCTGCCGTCGCGATAGCCGACACCACGGCATTTCCGGAAGGCTGCCAGGAACAGCCTGACAACGACGTCAGATGAGCGACGTCAGCTTCGACCTCGTCGTCATCGGTGCCGGACCCGGCGGCTACGTGGCTGCCATCCGCGCAGCCCAGCTCGGTTTCCGCACCGCCGTCGTAGACGAGCATGCAGCAGCCGGCGGCGTCTGCCTGCGGGTGGGCTGCATCCCGAGCAAGGCGCTGCTGGAGTCGAGCCAGCGCCTCGTCGCGGCCCGCGGCGAACTCGCGGTCCACGGCGGCGTCGCGGGCGAGATCGGTCTCGATCTGCCGGCGATGATGAAGCGCAAGGACCGGGTCGTGACGACCCTCACCCGCGGCGTGTCGTCCCTGCTCAGGAAGAACAAGGTCGAGCACATCCAGGGTCGGGCCCGCCTCGGGGACCTCGACGGCGAACTGCGCAGGGTCGTCATCGCCGGCGAGCAGGGGGAGCACGAGGTGCAGGCCCGGAACGTGATCGTGGCCACCGGCTCCCGCCCCGCCACTCTGCCGGGCATCGAGCTCGACGGCGACCGCATCGGCACCAGCACGGAGGCGCTGGCCTACGACGCCGTACCCGAGCGCCTGGTCGTGATCGGCGCGGGCTACATCGGACTTGAACTGGGCGCCGTCTGGAACCGGTTGGGCTCGAACGTCATCGTGCTGGAGTACCTCGACCGCATCCTGCCCGGCGCGGACACCGAGATCGCCGCGGCCGCCGAGAAGATCTTCCGCCGCCAGGGTCTCGACATCCGGCTCGGGAGCCGCGTGCTCGGAGCGAAGGTCAAGGGCGGCAAGGACGAGACGGGCTGCGTCGTCGAAGTCGACGGCGCCGACCCGATCGACTGCGACCGCGTTCTCGTCGCGGTCGGCCGAACGCCGATCAGCGACGGTCTGGGGCTCGGAGAAGCGGGCGTCGCCGTCGACGACCGAGGCTTCATCCGGGTCGACGAGCGCTTCGCCACCTCGGCGCCCGGCGTGTTCGCGATCGGCGACGTGATCGGCGGGCCGCAACTCGCCCACAAGGCCGAGGAGGAGGGCATGGCCTGCGTCGAGGGCATCGCCGGCGGCCCCGTCCACATCGACTACGACGCGATTCCCGGGATCGTCTATACGGAGCCCGAAGTCGCCTCCGTCGGCCGGACGGAAGAACAACTGCAGGAAGCCGGCACGCCCTACCGCAAGGGCGCGTTTCCGTTCCGGGCAATCGGCCGCGCCCGCGCCACCGGCAGCCTCGAGGGCTTCGTCAAGATCCTGGCCCACGCCGAGACGGACGCGGTCCTCGGCGTCCACATCCTGGGCAGCCACGCCGGCGACCTGATCGCCGAGGCGGTGGCGGCGATCAGTTTCGGCGCCTCGGCCGAGGATCTCTTCCTCACCAGCCACGCTCATCCGACCCTCGCCGAAGCGGTCAAGGAAGCGGCCCTGGCCGTCCATGGCCGGGCGATTCACATGTAGCTGCCGCCGGCCGGCTCGCTGCGTCCGGTGGGCTCGCCCGGCGCCTTCAGGCGCCGCCATCCCGTCACGGCCCGCTGATAGACTGCGCCGTCTTCGCTACCGCACCTGCACTACCCGAGGAATGAGCGCCGTGACCCTTTCCCGCACAAGTCCGCCAATGTGGCTGGCGCTGCTCGCCGCCGTCTTCTTCCTGATTGCTTCGCCTCTTTCCGCCCAGGAACCCGCCGAGCCCGCAGCCGAGGAGGAGCAGGCCGGCGAGGAAGGCGCCGAAGAGGAAGAGAAGCCCGCCATCCCGCCCGGCGCCGAGCTCAAGGTCTCCCCCACCGAACTGACCCTGGAGGTCGGCGACAAGGCCACCCTGACCGCCACCGTCGTCGACGGGGACGGCGAAGCGGTCGAGGGCGTGGACGTCGTCTTCTTCTCCCGCAACCGCCGCCGCCTCGGGGTCAACCCGGCAGGCGAGGTCGAAGCCCACGGCCCCGGCAACGTCCAGGTCATCGCCCTCGTACCGAAAGAAGCGGAAGACGAACCGCGACGGGCGGAGGCCCTGCTCCGGGTCGAGGTCGAGGTGACGATCCCGAATCCCCCGGTCGAGAGCGTCGAGATCGTCGGACTCCCCGGCGCCTTCTACAGCGGCACCCACCTGACGTTGCAGGCCCGCGTCGTGGACATCACGGACGTCGTCCGCGACAACGTCGACGTCGTCTACTCGAGTTCGAACTCCAGCGTCGCGGCGCCGGACGGCTTCGGAGGCCTTGACCTCCTCGCGCCCGGCACGGCGACTCTCACCGCGACCGCCGAGGACGCGACCTCCCAGGTCGAGATCCAGGTCGCACGGAACCCGACGCAGCGCATCGAGCTGACCGCCTCTGCCGAGGAGGCGCGCACGGGCGACGTCGTCTGGTTCGAAGCGGTCGGCCGCGACGCCTCCGGCAACGAGGTCGATGACCTGCCCATCCGCTTCCTGGTGGCCGGCCAGTCGGCGACCGGGATCCTCGCGCCCGGCGCCACCGCCCAGATCGAGCAGGACGGCGCCTTCGTCGCGGAACGTTCGGGCATCTACAACGTGACCGTGCTGGGAGGCAGCCACTCCGCCAGCGTGCCGGTCCGGGTGACACCTCGCCGCGTGAACAAGGAGATCGAGTTCGTCGGCCAGGGCAAGGTGAGCGACCGTCGCACCTCCGACCTCTGGGTCTGGGAAGGCACGGACGGCCGGGACTACGCGATCACCGGCACCTGGGGCGCCGAGGGCCACGCCTACATCTGGGACGTGACGAACCCGGAGAGCATCGTGCTCATCGACGCGGTGCGCGTCGACGCGCGGACGGTGAACGACGTCAAGGTCTCCGAGGACGGCCGGGTCGCCGTGCTCAGCCGGGAGGGCGCCTCGAACCGCAAGAACGGCTTCGTCGTTCTCGACGTCTCCGAGCCCCAGGTAGGCGTGCGCATCCTGTCCCGCTTCGACGACCAGTTGCGGGGCGGAGTCCACAACGTGTTCATCCACGACGAGCACGTCTACGCCCTGTCGAACGGCCGCCGCTTCGACGTGATCAGCATCGAGGACCCGACCCAGCCCTACCGTGTCGGCCGCTTCGAGCTCGACACGCCGGGACACTCGATCCACGACGTCTGGATAGTCGACGGCGTCGCCTTCAGCTCCAACTGGGACGACGGCGTGGTCGCCATCGACGTCGGCGGCGCCGGCATGGGCGGCGCGCCGAACAACCCGGTCGAACTCGGCAGCTACGCCTATCCGAGCGGCTGGAACCACGCCGCCTACCCGTACCGCAGCGAGTCGACCGGCAAGTTCTACGTCTTCGCCGGCGACGAGGCCTTCCCCTACGGCGAGCTGGGGCGCGACCCGAGGGCGGCGCCGCCGCGCGCTGCCGGCTGGATCCACGTCATCTCCTGGGACGACTGGGAGAACCCCCGCGAGGTCGCCCGCTACCAGGTGCCCGAAGCCGGCACCCACAACCTGTGGATCGAAGACGACATCATGTACGTCGCCTACTACAACGGCGGGCTCCGCGTCGTCGACGTCTCCGGCGACCTGCGGGGCGATCTGTACCGGCAGGGCCGGGAGATCGGCATGTTCATGCCCTACGATCCCGACGCGCTCGTGCCGAACTCTCCCTTCGTCTGGGGCCCGCAGCCGTACAAGGGCCACATCTTCTTCTCCGACTGGCACTCGGGTCTGTGGGCGGTCAAGCTCAAGGATCCCGAAGACCCGAACCGGATCATCGGAGAGCCGCACTAGGCCCCGGCGGGGGCGTACCCGGAGGTCTGGGATGCAAATGTCGACTCGCCGGCAGCCGCGCACGGCTGCGCTCTCAACGCTGCTTCTCGCCTGCACTGTCCTCACGGGTTCCGCCCTCCACGCGGAGTCGGACCTCACGCCGCCGACCCGCGAGTACTTCGCCTACGTCTGCGCCGAATCGGAGGACCAGGTGGCTCTCGTCCGCTTCGGCCCCTCCGGCATCGAGGTGACGAAGACGATCACCGTCGGCAGCTTCCCGGCCGAAACGGAAGGTCCGCACGGGATCAACATCTCGCCCGGCGGCCGCTACTGGTACGTGTCGATCGCCCACGGCAACCCGTTCGGCTCGATCCACAAGTACGAGACCGGGACCGACGAGTGGCTGGGCGACGTGCAGGTCGGCATGTTCCCCGCCACCCTCGACGTGGCCGCCACCACCGGGTTGCTCTTCGTCGTCAACTCCGACTTCTACGGCGATCACGTGCCGAGCACGATCTCCGTCGTCGAAACGTCGACGATGACCGAGATCGCGCAGTTCGAGAGCGGGACCATGCCGCACGGCGCCCGGTTCAGCCGCGACGGCCGGAAGCTCTACAGCGCGAACATGATGGACGACGAACTCGTCGAGGTCGACGCGCTGCGCTTCGAGGTCGGCCGCCGCCTGAAGCTGGGGCAGGCCGCACACTCGGCGAGCGGCCACGCGGGACACGGCGGTCACGGGGACGCCGCGGCCGGTCACGGCCCCCACGGCCAGCCGAGCGTCGAGCCGTCGTGGGTCACGCCGCCCACCAGCGGAGGCATGGTCTACGTCACGGCGCTCTCGGGGAACGCCATCCACGAGGTCGACACGGACGCCTGGAAGGTCGCCCGGCGACTGGAGACGCCGGCCCCCGGGCCCTACAACGCCGCCGTGGCGCCCGACGAGCGGCTGCTGGTCGTCACCTACAAGAAGGGCGACTCGGTCGGCTTCTGGGACCTGGAGGAGGGCCAGGAAGTCGCCCGCGTTTCCACGACGCGCCGCATCCCGCACGGCGTCGCCATCACCTCGGACGGACGCTTCAGCCTGGTCACCGTCGAAGGTGTCGGCGGCGAACCGGGGGTCGTCGAGGTCTACGACAACGGCGCGTTCCGGCGCGTGGCCCAGATCGACATCGGCAAGCAGGCCGGGGGCATCGCGCTCTGGGAACCGAATTGAGGCCATCCGGCACGGATCGCACGCCGGCCGCGGAGGCCGACGCTGCGGAACTGCGCGGCCGGCTGCTGCGCGGCCTCAAAGCCACCGACCGCCGGCTGCGTCTGAACCGAGCTCTCAAGACACTGACCTGGTTCGCACCCGCCGCCTGCCTGTGGCTGCTCGCGACCTGGCTCCTCGGACTCGGGGCCGCGGGAGGCGCCGACGCCGCTTTCTGGCCGTCCTGGGCCGGCGGCGCCGCTCTTCTCCTGCTCGGCCTGCGGGAGGCGGCGGCACTGGGCCGCGACCTTCCCGCCGCCGCCCGGGCAGTCGACCGGGCCGGCGATCTCCATGACGCCGCCGCCACCGCGCTGGAGATGCAGCAGCGGCTGGACCACTCGCGCGCCGACCGGCGGCGCGCCAGCGACGGCATCGTCTGGCCCCTGCCCTGGATCGCCCTCGTCCTCGAGCGCGCGATAGCGGGGCTCGAGCGCACGGGTCCCCGGCAGACCGTGCCGCGGCTCGTTCCGGGGAGCGCCCTTCCCTCCGCCGGAATCTGCCTCGTCCTGCTGCTGCCGGTGGCGCTGCCCCGTTCCTTCGTCGGCGAGGCCCTGGCCGCAGCCATGAGCGGCGACGCGGCAGGAGAACTCCCGCCCGGCTTCGAAGCGGCCGCACTGCTCGAAGACGACCCCAACCGGATACCCGGCCTGCCGGAACTCGACGTGCGGCTCAGCGACCTGCCCATCGTGACGCTGCGCGTCCGCGAGCCCAACGCCGAGGACGGCGCCCGGAGCGGTGACGCGACGGACGCCGCCGACGGCAGTCTCGGCGACGGCGCGGAGGCCGAAGCCCTCGACGCGACGGCGGAGGGCGGCGACGCGGCGGCCAACGCCCTGACCGACGGGACGGACCCGGAGACCGGCGCCGACCTGATGCGCGAACTCGACAACCGCCAGGGAACCGGCGAGGAAGAACAGGGAACCGCCCCCGGCACGGAGGGCAGCGGCGAGGGGGCAGAGCCCGGCGCCGAGGCCGGCGAGGGCGACGGCTCGGGCGGCCAGCCGGTGGAAGACAGCGAGGGATCTGGCGGCGAGAGCGGCGCGGCGGCCGCGATCAGCGACGAACCGGGTTCGAGCGACGGCGAGGCCGACGGCGCCGCGGCCGGCGTCGGCACCGGCCCGCAGGAGGAGATGGTCGATCCCTTCGGCGATCTCCTCGTGCCCGCTCTCAGCCTCGAACAGGCGCTCGAGACCGCGCTGATCGAGTCGATCGAGGAGATCGAGCGGCGTCCCCTGACCACGACGAGCGCGACGCAGTTCCGCGCCGCGGAGGTCGCCATGCGCGAGCCCGCCACCGGCGCTGCCGGCGAAGCCGCGGCCTCGGGCGGAGACCTGCCGGCCGCCCGCCATCCGATCGCCTGGCGCCACCGGGAATCCGTGCGCCGCTACCTGGAAGCGCTGGAGGCCGAAGCCGAGGAGGACGGGGAGTGAACGACACCGCCCAGCCGCGGACCGCCGACGATCTCGCCCTGCAACTGACCGACTTCGCGGACCGTTGCGGCCGCCTGCGCAGCGAGATCGGCAAGGTGATCGTGGGCCAGGAGGAGGTCGTGGACGGAGCGATCATCGGCCTGCTGGCGGATGGCCACGTTCTGCTCGAGGGCATCCCCGGCCTCGGCAAGACCCGTCTCGTGCGCACCCTGGCCCAGGCGCTGCACCTCCGGTTCAACCGCATCCAGTTCACGCCCGACCTGATGCCGGCGGACATCGTCGGCACCCACGTCCTCCGCGAGGACGAGACCGGAGGCCGGCGGCTGGTCTTCGAACGCGGCCCGATCTTCGCAAACCTGGTCCTCGCCGACGAGATCAACCGCGCCACGCCGAAGACCCAGTCCGCGCTGCTCGAGGCGATGCAGGAAACGACCGTCACGGTCGGCGGCGAGACGAGCCCCCTCGATCCGCCGTTCTTCGTGCTCGCCACCCAGAACCCCCTGGAGATGGAGGGCACCTATCCCCTGCCCGAGGCCCAGCTCGACCGCTTCCTGTTCAAACTGCGGATGACCTACCCGGCGACCGAAGAGCTGCACACCATCCTCGACCGGACGACCTCCGGACACGTCCCGGAGGCCGAGGCCCTCTGGACCGCCGAGCAGGTGATCGCGATGCGGCACGCGGCCCGTCTGGCGCCGATCGCGCGGCCGGTCCAGGACTACGCGATCCGGCTCGGACTGGCGACCCGGCCCGAGGGGGAGCACCCCGCGGAAGCGGTGCGCCGCTACATCCGCATCGGCGCCAGCCCGCGCGGCATCCAGGCGATGGTGCTCGGCGCCAAGGTCCACGCGCTGATCCGCGGCCGGCCGAACGTGTCCCGCGAGGACATCCGCGCCGTGGCCCTCCCCGCCCTGCGACACCGCGTCCTGATGAACTTCGAGGGCGAAGCCGAGCGGGTCGACCTCGACGAGCTGCTCCAGGACCTGATCGACAGCGTGCCCGAGGGCTGAGCGGGCAGGCTCCCAGCTCCGAGCCGTGGCCGACCACTCCGTCTTCGCCTTCGAGCCGGCCTTTCTCGCCCGGCTGGAGCGGCTGCGCCTTCTCACCCGGCGCGTGCCCGCCGGCGGCTTCAAGGGGGAACACCGGGCCAGCCACCTCGGCTCCGGTCTCGAGTTCGCGGACTACCGCCCCTACGTCGAGGGCGACGACGTGCGCCACCTCGACTGGCGGGCCTACCTGCGGTTCGACCGCCTGCTGCTCCGGATGTTCGAGGAGCACGGCGACCTCGCCGTCTACATCCTCCTGGATTGCAGCCACTCCATGGCGCCGACGCCCGGTTCCTCTGGCCGCCGCAAGTTCGACGCGGCGCGCCGCATAGCGGCGGCCCTGACCTACATCGCCCTCGCCACCCTCGACCGGGTCACCCTCGCGCCGTACTCCGGCCACGTGCACCAGGTTCTCGGCCCGCTCCACGGTTCCCGCCAGGTCTGGCGCGCCCTGGACTACCTCGCCAATCTCGACACCGGCGGCGAGACGCACCTCGACCGGACCGTCCGGGAGGTGTTCGCCGCCGGCCGCCGCCGCGGCCTGGTCATCGTGATCTCGGACCTCCTCTCCGACACGACGGAGGGCGGCCTCGACCTCCTCCTGCCACTCCGGCACGACGTGGCCGTCATCCAGGTGACCGATCACCGCGATCTCGAGGCGCCGCTCGACCGCGACACGACCCTCGTCGACAGCGAGACGGGCGACTCGCTCCGGATTCACGGCGCCCCGAACCTGTTCCACCGCCTGGAGCGGGAGGCGGAGGCCCACCGGGAGGAGATCCGCGCCCGCTGCACCGCCCGCGGCTGGTCCTTCATCCACGCTCCGGTCGAGGCGTCCTTCGAAGAACTCGCGCTGGGCGCCCTGCGCCGAGGCCTGCTGAGCAGGGGGCGCTGAGATGCCGTTCTGGATCCCGCTCGGCATCGCCGCCCTGCTGGTGCTGGCGATCTACCTGATCCGGCCCACAGCGCAGGCGCTGCCCGTCGCCTCCACCGTGCTCTGGCGTCGCCTGCTGGCGGCGCGCAAGCGGCGGCGCGACCGCCTGCGCTGGTTGCTCTCGCTGCTCCTGGCGACGACCGTCGCCGGCCTCCTGTCGGTCGCGGCAAGCCGCGCGCCCTGGCTGCAGCCCGGCGGCGGCGACCCGATCGCACTGGCCTTCGACCCGTCGCCGACGATGCAGGCGCGTCTGCCGGATGGAGGCCCCAGCCGGATCGAACTGGCCGCGGCCGAGGCGCGGCGGATCGTTGCCGAAGCGGAAGCCGGCAGCCGCTTCACGGTGAACGCGGATCCGACTCCGTTGACTTCAGCCGAGGTGCTGGCGCTCCTCTCCGGCCCGCTGGAAACGCTCTCGAACGCAGCCGACACGGAACCGGCGATCCCCACCGCCCGGCGGGTCCACGTGTTCACCGACGGAATCGGGCCCTTCACGCCGATTATCGACCCCGGCACGGAGAAGCACACCGTGTCCGTCCTCGTCCCGGCCCGGAATGCCGGCATCGTCCGCTTCGCGACCCGGCCGCCCGCGACCCGCGCCACGGGGCCGGAGGCGCTGCTCGAGATCCTGGCGACCGATCCGGCCGGCGGTCAGGTGCCGGTCGAACTGACGGTCACCGACTCCGAGACGATCCGCATCCGCCGGCAACTCGAGCTCGAACCCGGCGAACGCTTCACCGCCCTGATCGACCTCGGCAGCTTCGCCCCCGGCGCCGTCACGGCGCGCATCGAAACGCCCGGAGACGTCTTCCCGCTCGACGACCGGGCCGGCCTGATCGACGCCCACGCCGCGAACACCCGGACCGCCGCGTTCTCCCCCGCTCACCGCGGCCGAGGCCCGGCCGATCCGTGGCGGGTCGTCGTGATCGCCCGCAGCCCGGGCTCGTTCGCTGGCTCCGCCGCGGCGCTCGCTCTCGAGGCGGACGCCTCCGTCGACGTGGCAGCCGTCCGCGCGGCCGCCGGCGCCGACGATCCCCCGCCCCAGGATCCCCTCCCGGCGGCCGACATCGCCACGTTTCACCGGACCGCGCCGGCGATCCCTCCGGCGATGCCCGCCCTCTACCTCGACCCGCCGCAGGCGGTCGCGGCGGGCGGTCTCTCCCCCGCCGCCGAAGCGCCCCTCTCACCACGCAGGATCGACCGGACCCAGGACTCCCACCCCCTCCTGGAGGGCGTCTCTCTCCTCGACCTGCCGGTCGTCCTCGCCGCCCGTGAACTGGATCCCCGCTGCACCGCCCTTGCCTCAGCCGGAGACCGCACCGCCATCGCCGCCTGCGACCCGACGCCAGCCAGCGGCCCCCGCTCCCTCACCATCGCATTCGACCTCGATCATTCCTCCCTGGCCCAGCGCCCCGACCTCGCCGCCCTGTTCCAGAACGCCGCCACTTGGCTCACCGAAACCCCCGCACGCAGCGATCTCATTACCGACACCGGCCTCCGGAACGCCATCAATCTCCAGGCGGATTGGGCTACCCGCATCAACGACTCGACCCTCGATCCAGTCCCAACCGACCGCCTCTCCGACCTCGACCGCCCCAACCGCCGCCCCTGGTCCTGGCGCACCCTCGCCCTCGCCGGCCTCCTCTTCGCCTCGTTTGAGGCCATCACCTTCTTCCGCGGCCTGACCCTGTGATGCCGATCACCCTGCAGGAGCCGCTCTGGCTGCTGGCCGCGCTGCCGGTAGCACTGTTGCTCTGGTCGCAACGCAGTGACCATCCGGACCGGCAACGCCGGCGACTGCTGTGGGTGCGCGGATCGCTGCTGATCGCTGTGGTACTGGCGCTGGCGGAGCCGGTCGCGACCTGGCGTACGCGTGAGCTCGACGTAGCCGTTCTCGTCGACGTCTCGGCCAGTATCGAACCGGCGAGCCTGAGCCGGGCTCTCCAGGCGATCGACGGCGGTCTCGATCCGGACGGTCCGGTGCGCCTGTTCGCCTACGCCGACCGTGCCGCCAGCGTCGCCGGCGCGGCGGACCTCAGACAACTCGAGGTAGCCGACTCGAGCACCGCCTCGGCCGGCGCCGCCGCTCTCGACCGCGGGAACACCCGGCCGGACGCGGCCCTCCGCCAGGCTGGCGCGGCGTTGCGTCCCGATCGCGTCCGCCGCGTGCTGCTGCTCTCCGACGGGCAGCGCCTCGAGGGCTCCGGCGCCCGGATCGCGGCCGAGTACCCGGACCTCCGCGTCGACACCGCGGCCCTCGGCCGGACGGCGCCGCCCGTCTGGATCGAGTCGGTCGAACTCGACGAAAGCGACCGCCTCCTCCACGCCGGCGAGCCCCACCGCTGGGTGCTCCGCATCGGCAGCCGTTCCTCGCTGCCGGAAGCTCCCCTGACCCTGCGGGGCGGAGGCGCCGAGGAGCGTCACAGCGTCGCGCTCTCGCCGGGCGTCAACACCGTCGAACTGGAGTGGACCTTCGACCAGCCCGGGATGCAGACGTTCGAGGCGATCCTCGGCGCGGGCGAGGGCGCCGCCGCATCGCAGGGGGCGCTGTGGCGCGGCAGCCTGCGGGTCGAGCCCCTGCACCGCGTCCTGCTGCTCGCGCCCCCCGACCATTCGGCCGACCTGCAGCAACTGCTCCAGACGCGGGGACTGCGCGTGACCCGGTCCACCGCGAGCCGGACTGCTCTCTCGCCTTCGTCGCTCCGCAGCTACGACGCGGTCGTGCTCAGCAACGTCGCCGCGGCGAGCCTGCCGGAACCAACCCAGCAGGCCCTCGGCGAGTGGGTCTCGGAAGAGGGCGGCGGGCTCTTCTTCGTCGCCGGCGAGGAGACGTTCGGCGAGGAGGGCTACCGCAACTCACCCCTCGAGCGCGTTCTGCCGCTCGACTTCGAGATCGAGGAGGAGCGCAGCGAGGTCGCGCTGATGATCGCCCTCGACAAGTCGTACAGCATGAAGGGCCCGAAGATGGACCTGGCCAAGGAGGCCGCCAAGGCCGCGCTCGGCATGCTGAACGAACAGCACCGTTTCGGCCTCGTCGCCTTCGACTGGCACACCCACGACATCGTCGGCCTGCAGTTCGTGCGCGACCAGGAGCGGCTGAGCCAGAGGGTCGACCGGATCGAGGCCAGCGCCCAGACGAACTTCTACCCGGCCCTGGAGGCCTGCCTGGAGCAGCTCTCCGCAGTCGAGTCCGAGGTCAAGCACGTCATCCTGGTCTCCGACGGGCGGACCTACCCCGACGAGTACGAACAGCTCGTGCTGCGGATGAGACAGGAGGAGATCACCGTCTCGACCGTCGCCATCGGCGTCGAGTCCGACCGGGAGCTGCTCGCCGACATCGCCGACTGGGGCGACGGCAACGCCTACACGATCGAGGATCCGAGTTCCGTCCAGAACATCCTGATCGACGAGACGATGAACCAGCTCCCCGACTCGGCCCGCGAAGAGACGATCCTGGTCGAACTGCGCGGCCAGTCGGACGCCCTGACCGGAGTCGACGTCGCCACGGCGCCCGAGCTCTACGGCCGGATCGCCGCGGTCGCCAAGGACAGTGCCGAGGTCATCCTCGGCGCCGGTGAATCCGACCCCATCCTCGCCAGCCGCTACGTCGGCATGGGCAAGACCTGGATGTTCACCTCCGACCTCGAACCGCGCTGGGCGAGCGGCTGGCTACGCTGGCCCGAGCTGGGCCGCCTCGTCTCCCAGGTGGTCCGCGACGCCGCCGACCGGCGCGCCGGCGCCGAGTGGGACTTCGATCTCGACCGCCGCGACGGACTGCTCGAGGCGGCACTCAGCGTCGTCGAGGAGGACGGCCGCTTCGGCAGCGACCTTTCGCCCCGCCTCGTCGTCCTGCGCGGCGACCGCCGGCTCGAGGCGCCGCTGCAGCGCACCGGACCCGGCCTCTACCGCCTGGCGTCCGGGGAGGGCATGCTGCTCGCGCCGAGCCTCGAGCCCTACCGCATCGAGGTCCACACCGGCCCGGCCGGATCGGCGGCGACGACCGGGCCGGGCCGGACGATCTTCTACCCCGCCCGAGACGAAGTCCGCCCCGGCGCCCCCGACATCGCGGCGCTCGCCGAACTCGCCACCGCGACGGGCGGCCTCTTCCACGAGACGGTCGCCGGCGCCGTCGGCGCGATCACCGCGCCCAGCGCCGCCACCGCCGTCCGCCGCTTCGACCTCTGGTCCGTCCTCCTGGTCGCCGCGACCGTCCTGTTCCTCGCTGAACTCCTGCTCCGCCGGCGCCGGCGGCACGGGGCGTCAACGGTGATCCCGGTCTCGGCCGAGAGCCGACCCGCGGCGTGACGCAGCCCACGCCAGCACGCCGGCCAGGCCGGCATCCGTGCCGAGGGCCGCGGGCTCGACCCGCACGCCGTCGGTCGGGAACACACGAACGCGGTCGGCGATCGTCCGTCTGACGCCGTCGAAGAGCACGTCGCCGAGGCCGGCGACGCCGCCGCCGAGCACGATGAGTTCGGGGTGCAGCGTGACCACAACGTTTGCGGCGGCGATGCCGACCAGGCCCGCGATCCGCTCCAGTTCCTTCGTCACCGCCTCGTCGCCGGCCCTTGCCGCTTCGCCCATCGTCTCGGCCGTCACTTCTCCGGCATCGCCGCCGGTGACGTCGAACAGCGCCGGCGCCTGACCCGAGCGCAGCAACCGGACGCCGGCGGCCGCGATCGCCGGACCGCTCGCCACCGCCTCCAGGCAGCCCCGGTTGCCGCAGCCGCAGAGGGGACCGCCCGGATCGACGATCTGGTGGCCGAGTTCGCCGGCCGAACCGAGCGGCCCCAGGCGCAGCCTGCCGTCGACCACGACGCCGCCGCCGATGCCGGTGCCGAGGGCGAACAGCGCCATCGTCGATGTGCCGCGGCCGGCGCCGAACGTGAACTCGCCCAGCGTCGCCGCGCGGACATCGTTCAGCAGGTGAACCGGCGCCGCCAGCCGCTCTCCGAGCAGGCGGGCCACCGGGACATCGCGCCACTGGCCCGGCAGGTTCGGCAGGAAGCGCGTCTCGCCCTGCTTCAGATCGACCCATCCCGGGCAGCCGACGCCGACCGCCGCCGGTGGTTCCCCGACCTCCCGCGCAAGCTCCAGAATACCCTCGGCGATCCGGTCGAGGACGGGCTGCCACTCGTCATAGCCGCCGCCTTCGAGTTCCCGGCGAGCGACGAGGCGGAACTCGCCGGCCGCGCTGTCGACAACGCCCAGGGCGAGGCCGACATGGGAGCCGCCGAGATCGACGGCGCCGTAGAGTGCGTCAATCGTCATGATCCGACCGTGCCATTCTCCCAGAGAGACGCGGCCTTACAAAGAACAACGGCGCGCCCAACCGAATGGACGCGCCGCATGTTCAGGGGATCGCTGGGACGGAGCCGTTACTCGCCGCCGCCGGCCGCGGGCGTCGCGGCCGCCGTCGCCTCCTCGACCTCGGTGACGAGGTCGGCGCCCGTGTCCTCCGAGTAGTCGATGAAGCCGATCATCATCTCGTCGGTGGTCGGGCCGCCGAACTGGATGGCGCGGGTCGTGTCGAGCTCGAGCACCGTCTGCTCGTTCCGCTCCTCCGTGTTGACGTAGGTCATCAGCACGTCGATGCGGGTGCCGGCCGGAAGGTCCTTCGGCTCCTTGTAGATGTAGTTCGTCTGCCAGTTCCAGTCGTACTCCGGAACGTCGAGGAGAATCTCCTCCGTGCCGTCGGGGTAGTACGCGGTGTACCTGGCGTCCAGACCGCGCAGGTGGGAGTGCGGCACGTAACCGTAGATCGTCGTCGGGTACTCGAAGACCTTCGAGGCGCCGATGATCCAGTTCTCATGGCCCGGCGGGATCTCGAAGTCGCTGTTGCCGACGCCTTCCCACTTGGCGACCCGGTCGATCTTCGCGTCCCTGGGATGGAACTTGAAGGCCATCTGGGAGCGGTCCCAGACACCGCTGCCCTCGCCCGGCTCCTTGTTGTAGTGCATCGAGAAGTAGAGCTGCGTGCCCGGCACGAGCAGGCGGCCGGCGCCTTCGGGCAGGTAGAACGGCTCGGTTCCCGGCGCGATGCCGCCGAGGAGCCCGGAAGCGCCCGGCGTCTCGGTCTCGGTAGCGACGCGTGAACCGACGACGTGGTGGACGACATCGCTGCCGGGGCGGAACTCGATCGCCTGGATCCAGCGCGGCTCGGGGAGCATCTCCTCCGTGATCATGACCGCCTTCAGGCTGATGTTCAGGTCCTTGACGTCGTCGTCGACCCAGAACGGCTCAGCCAGATCGAGCACCAGGTCGGGTTCGCCGATCAGCCAGCCCGTCGGCCACTCGAGCGCCTCCGGAGCGTTCGCCGGGTCGCCGCGGCGGGCGCCGGTCTTGGCCCAGCCGACGATCGTGTCGATCTCTTCCGCGGTCAGGACGCGCTCGTTGGTGAACTGCCCTTGCGTGTGGTCGCTCGCGAACCACGGCGGCATCTCCTTCGACTCGACCTGCCGCGCGATGCTCCGCGCCCACGGACGCGTCTCTTCGTACGTCGTCAGGGCCATCGGCGCCTTCATGCCGCCGTAGGCGACGCCCTCGGGGCGATGGCAACCCTGGCAGGAACGCTGCAGGATCGGCTCGACGTCCTCGTGGAACGTGATCGTGTCCGGGCTGGTGGTCTCGTTGGGGCCGGCGGCAAAGACCGGGGCCGCGGCAACGAGCAGCACGGTGGCGAGAGCGCAGAAGCGGGAACGGCGTGACATCACAGGCTTCCTCCCAGAGGGTCCGGTTGCGGTTGACCGGACTCTACCACACTGAGTGACGACTCAGCTATTGGAAGAGTCGCTGCGCGCGGCGCCTAGCCGACGGTGTCGCGGAAGATGCCGATGATCTCGTCCGCCTCGTTCTCGGTGAGCGTCAGGATGGGCCGGAACTCCACGCCGCCGTCCGTGTACCAGGCGGGCACGGTGAAGATGCCGGCTTCGAACAGTCGGGCCGTCATCTCCATCTTGCCCATCTTCTCGGAGAGGATGCCCATGCACAGCCCGTGCTGGTTGACCCGGTAGGGACCGCCCCGCAGGCCCTCGGCGAACTGCACGGCCAGCGCGTTCACGTGGTCCGGAAAGCCGGGCGCCATCGTCAGGTCGCAGACCTTTGCCGTGGCGACGCAGCCGAGCTCGTTGCCGCCGAAGGTCGAGGAGTGCGGTATCGCCGTGTCGAAGAACCACTCCTTGATCTCGGGGGCGAGCAGGACGGCGGCGTTGGCGAGGATGCCGCCGCCGAGGCCCTTGGCGGTAGTCACGATGTCCGGGACGATGCCGTGGTGCTGCCAGAACCAGAACTTCCCGGTCGCTCCCAGGCCGGTCTGGACCTCGTCGATGATCAGTTTCGCTCCGTTCTTCCGGCAGAGGGCCATCACGGCCTGGAAGTAGCCGGAATCGGGAACCGGGAAGCCCGACTGGGCCGGCGACGACTCGATCAGCACCGCGGCCGTCTCGTCGTCGACCGCGGCGGCCATGGCGTCCAGGTCGTTGTACGGCACGAGGACGAAGTCGTCGAAGTCGAGGAGGTATCGCTCGTGGTTGTCCGGGTTGTCGCCGGCAGCCAGGGCGAAGCAGGTGTGACCGTGGTAGGAGGCCTCGATGGAGATGAGCTTCGTCCTCCTGGTCATGCCCCGGGTGGCGCGGATCGCGACCTCCGTGGCTTCCGCGCCGCTGGCCGTGTAGGTGACGCCGGTCAGGGCGCCGCCCGTGCTCTCGACGAGTTTTTCGGCGGCCTTCGCCTTGTAGCCGGAGACGAGCAGCAGGTTCCCGATCTCGAGCTGGTGCAGCGCTTCCTTGACCGCGGCGATGATGTCCGGGTTGCGATGCCCCAGGTTGTACAGGGTACCGTTGCGGTGACAGTCCCAGTACCACTTCTTCGTGAACGCGTCCTGCACGCGGGCGCCCTCGCGCTGGCCGAAGTGAAGCTCCGTACCGAACGCCTTCATGACTCCGACGTTGCCTGGGGCTACGTGCTTCGCGAAAGCGCCCTCGGTGGCGGCGGCCGACGGATACGGCGGGTAGCCCTCGGGAAAGTGGACCGCTTCGATGGTCGCCGCTTCCTGGGCGCCCATGTCCGAAGCGGCCCGCGTGTTCGGAGCGCAACTTGCCAGGGCGGCAGCCCCGCCGGCGGCGGCAATCGCCCTGATGCAGTCGCGCCGACTGCTCGCCCTGTTGCGGGTGCCTTCGCCCATGTCGCAGCCTCGCTTTCCCGGTTTCGTCGCTTTCCCGATCACTTCGCTGGAGGCAGCACCGTCTCCAGCCGGTCGATCGCATGGACGGGTGCGGCTTCGCCCTTCATCAGGTGGGCGATGGCGCGCAGCACGAGCCGCTGACGCGCCAACCGGTCCCGGCCGGCGAAGGCGGCGGATTCAACGCGCAGGCTGAAGTGGCTCCCCTCGCCCGTCACCTCGATTCGGGCGCCCGGCAGCGCTTCGGCCACGGCCTCCCGCATGCGCTCGGCCGTCTCGTGGGTCTTCGGTTGATCGACTATCTCCACCACAGGCGGCCTCCGCGGCAGCGCCGGAAATCAGCCGCCGGCGCGGGCGGCTGGAATGTCGACGTCGAGGCGCTGGCCGTGCTCGGTGTCGACGACCGTGATCGAGGCGCCCCTGGCGCGAGCCGCCGAGTCTCGGTCGAGCAGGAAGAACAGACCGCCGACCGCCACCCGGAGTTCGCCGCCGGCCGCCGGTCCGAAGCCGAGGAAGGGCTGGAACTTCGCGTCGATGCCGAAGTGGAGCTCCGCCTGCTGTTGCTGCTGGGCGTTGCGGAGAATCTGCTCCGCTTCGGCGCTGATCGAGATCTCGACCTCGCCGGCGGACAACTCCGCGCGTTCCATGCCCAACGCCTCGTGGAGCTCGCCGCTGTCGTACATCTCCTTGACGATGTCGCAGCCGCCCAGGAACTCGCCTCCGACGTAGAGCTGGGGGATCGTCGGCCAGTCGGAGAACTCCTTGACCCCTTCGCGGACCTCGGAGTCCGAGAGCACGTCGAAGGTCTGGTACTCCGGAAGCAGCCGGTTCAGCACCTGAACCACCTGGGCCGAGAAACCGCACTGGGGAGTGGCCGGATTGCCCTTCATGAACAGGACGGTCGGAGCGGAATCCACGATGCCCTGGATGCGGGACTGGAGTTCGGGAGAAATCGACATGGCGTTGGACCTCGGTGCAGGCGGAACAGGCTCCTGGACAGAGCCGCCTCAGCCTACCAGCCTGGGAGGCACTCGCAGCGCAACCGCCGCACCCGGAGCCCGATCCCTACTGGTCCTCCGTCTCCTCCCCGAAGGCGGTGCTCCTGTATTCCCCGTCCTCGGCCCATCGTTCCCAGATGGGCCGGTTGTCCGTGCCGGTCACGAGCCAGCGGTCGCCGTACTTCCTGACCGTGTAGAACTGCTCCATGATCGCCTGGCGCCGCGGCCGGAAGTCGATGAAGACGCCGCGGACGACCGCCGTGTCGTCCACCCACCCCTCGAGATACATCGACTGCTTGTCGTAGCCCGTCGGAGGTCCGATGACGCCGGCCGCGTTGAAGATGTTCCGATACATGGCGACCCAGTCGGCCTTCGTCTGGCCGGAGTAGTCGCTGAAGTCCTCGGACCAGTAGCTCAGGTGCTCCTCGACCTGCTCCCACGTCCTCGCATCCCTCTGCGTGTCGAGCACCTTGTTGACCACCTCGAGCACCGCGGACTCGTCTTCCGCCGTCGGCGTCCAGTCCGCGACCACGTCGCCGGCCGGGCCCTCCGCGGCGTCCGTCACCTGCTCGGGCGCGATCTCGAACACCGCGAGGTGCGCCTCGTCCTTGACGTACATCCGGGACCCGGCGACCGTCAGGTGGGTGAAGACCGGAGTGTCGGCGACGTCCCAGGAAGCGAGTTCCTGGTACTCGGAGGGATCGGCCGCCACCACCTTGATCTCGCCGTTGTCCGTGAGCACCAGAAGCCGGTCCCCGCCGACGACGACGAACGCCGCGTACCTTGCCACCTGGGGCGGGCCCTGCCAGCACTGCTGGCCGGTCCGCATGTCGACGCAGACCAGGGTCCCGAGCCTCTTGTGCGAACGGAAGTAGGCGTGGTCGCCGACCAGCACGGGCGAGTCCATGTAGAGCTCGTGCCGCTTCGTCGCCCAGACGCTGTTCACGTCCCAGAGTCCGTCGCCGTCCGTGGGCTCCGGATCGAGCAGCGCGTTCCCCCAGTGGTAGCCGCCGATCAGGATGTTGTCTTCGTACAGGAGCGGCGTCGGGATGTTCTGCTCCATGAAGATCCGCAGTTCCTTCTTCCACAGCGTCTTGCCGTCGCTGATGCGAATGCCCACCACGTGGTTCTGGGTCGAGGTGACGAGCTGCCGGACCCCGTCGATCGTGAACGCCATCGGCGAGGCGTAGCCTGGCGGCAGGTACTCGGTTCGCCATACCTCCTCGCCGGTGTGCCGGTTGTAGGCCACGATCTCGCCCAGGCTCTCGATCGACGGATCCGGCCACGTCTGGCCGATCGGAACGATGACCAGATCGCCCTCGACCAGGGGCGAGGCGCTGGTGCCGCACTCGGGATAGGGCTGCGCGTAGATGTCGTCGTAGCTCTTGTCCCAGAGCACGTCGCCCTGCTCCGCGTCGATGGCGTGCAGCCGCTCCGTGACGCCGAAGGTGTAGAGGGTGTCCCCGACCGCGGTCAGCGTCGACTTCGGGCCGGGGCCCCAGGCCCAGGCGTGGTTCACCGGCACGTAGGCGACCGGATACGCGTAGCGCCAGATCTCCTCGCCCGTCTCAGGGTCGAGCGCAAGGACGACCTCCTCCTCGCCCTGCCGGACGTGGATGTAGAGCTTGCCCTGGTGGAGGATCGGCGCGGACTGCCCAAGGCCGACCTCGATCTTCCAGACCTGGTGCAGGGACGCCGGCAACGGACCGTGAAGCGCCGCGGCGAGCCTCTCGTTGCCGGCCACCGGCGCGTACCCGTCCCTGGCCGGCCCCCGCCACTGCGACCAGTCACCTTCGGCGGCAAGGGCCGGCGCCGACCACGCAGCCGCCAGCAGAGCCAGGCAGGGAAGGAGCTTCAGCGCTCCGGTGGACCGAACGGCTGTCGCTTTCCGCATCACGGTGATCTCCTCTGGTCGAGGTCAGTAGTCAAGCTGGACCGGCCGGCACGGCGCAAGCTCCTAGAAGTCGAAGCTGAGCCGCAGCATCAACCGGCGCGGATACTGGTAGAGGGAAGGCACCAGATTACCGTCCCTGAACGCCGTGGCCTGCCACCAGTCCCAGGCGTCTTCGTTCAGGGCGTTCAGGACCTGCAGGTCGACGCCGAACGAGACGTCACCGCCTAGCGTGAAGTTGCGCCCAAGGCCCAGGTCGAGCGTTGCGCTGCCCGGCATCCGCCGGTCGTCCTCCCGCGGGGTCAGGGCGACATCGACCTGGCCCTGAGCCAGTTGCACCCGCTGGAACAGCGCGTAGGGCCGGCCGTCCTGAACCTTCAGCACCGCGGCTCCCCGGAGCTGCCACGGCAGGTCGAACTGAACCTGGCTCGCGAAGACCCACGTTCGGTCTCCCTGCAGCAATGCATCGGAGTTGATGTGGTGGTTCGGATCCACGCCTTGCTGGGACGAGAAGAACGGCTCGGCCTGCCGCTGGTCCAGGTTCCGTGCAGTCCGTCCCTCGGACTCCGACCAGCCGAGCGATGCGTTCATCCCCCACCGGCCGACCTTGCGCTTGGTCAGAGTCACGAAGAGGCCCTGGTAATCCTGGTCGTACTTCGCGCCCGGCGGTGCGTTCGCGCCCGGCCCCGGGCTGTTGCCCTTGCGCCGCGTCGGCTCCTCGACGATGCTGTAGAGCGTCATCGTCTCGCCAGTCTCCGGGTTCACGAACGGCACCTCCTCGTAGACGCCGTCATCGAGAATGTGCCAGCCGATCAGGTTCGTCGCCTTCTTGACGACGAGCTCGGCGCCAAGCGTCAGCGTCTCGCTGAGCTGCTGCTCGTAGCCGAGGGCGTACTGGTCGTACTCGGGCGCCTTCATGTTCGGGTCCGGCTGAATGAGATTCTCGTCGGCGACCGTCCGGTAGACGTACCAGGGGCCGTTCCGGTAGTAGCTGAAGGCGTACATCGAGGGCGGCCGGTCGGGGTGAGGGCCGTTCCACACGGCCGTGTTGTTCGCCTCGAAGTACTTGCCGTAGGAGACGCGCAGCACACCCTGCCGCTCGCCTTCGCCGACCTGGTGGGCGATCCCCAGCCGCGGCGAGATGTTCTTCCAGTCGACCAGGTCATCGTAGGCGGGGTAGAACTCACCGCTGAAGACGGCGTTCCCCTTGCCGCCTCCGTGGTCCAGCAGCACCTCGTAGGGTGGAATGCCGCCGTTGTCGTGGTCGTAGCGCACGCCGAGATTCAGGGTCGTCTTGCCGCCCAGGTTCCACGAGTCGTCCACGAAGAGCCCGAGAGAGGTCGAGTCGCTGCCGTAGTAGTGCTGCTGCCGGGTGTAGCGCCAGTAGAAGCTCTCGGCGAACTTCGCGTAGTAGAGACCGCCCGAACCCGGGTAGAGCTGCGGCGTCTTCGTCGTCGCGTCGGTGAACTGGACGCCGAACTTGAACTCATGACTGCCGGCGAGGTCGTCCGCGAAGTGGGTCAGCTTGGCGCTGGAGCGGATCATCCCGGGTCCATAGTCGTAGGGATACCTCGGTCCACCGACGGTCGTGGGCACCGGCTGGGTGTAGTCCACGAAGGGCGGTTCCGTGCTGCCGGTGACCGACGCCACGCGGTCGTAGTTGTCGAAGTCGGCAACGTTCACCTCGAAGAACGTCCGGTTCGAGAACACGGACTGCCAGCCGAGCCGGAAGGATGGCCGGATGCCGAACTCGTGCGTCTGCGCGTCCTGGGCGAGGAAGGGATCCGACGACGCCTGCCAGTCGTAGTCCTCGTACTGGGCGCTGAGCGTCAGCGTGTTCGAGGGGTTGAATGTCCAGTCGAGCTTCAGGGCGGAGCGCTCCCAGAGGTCCGGCCGCACGAACTCGCGAATCGAGCCCGGCTCGCCGAGCGCGTCCTCCTTGTACTCCAGCGACAGGAAGTACCACAGTTCGTCCTGGACCAACGCGCCGCCCAGCGCCAGGGTGTAGTTGTTGAACTTGTCCCGATAGAAGCCGGTCTCCTCACCGGTCAGCCCGGCGACCTTCGGCCCCTCGGCGGTCAGCGAGTCGAACTGGCCGTAGTAGTTCAGGCGGCCGTCGAACTCGTTCGTCCCGGACTTCGTGACGACGTTGATCGCACCGCCGGACATGCCTCCGTACTCCGCCGGGGCGCCGACGCCAAGCACCTGGACTTCCGAGATCGTGTCCGGGTTGATCCAGAACCAGACGCCGCCGTAGTCGTGCAGGGTGGAATTCAGGCCGTCCAGGTTCCAGGAGTTCGCCACCCCGCCGCTGCCGTAGACCGAGTACCTCCAGTCGCCGTAGGTCTGGTCGCGGCCCTGGAGGGTCACCCCCTTGGCCATGGCGGCGTAGTCCTGGAAGCTCCGCTTGGTCGGCAGGTCGTCGATGAAGTCCTCGGTGAGGTGGGTGCTGATCACGTTGCTCGTCACGTCGAGGATCGGCCGCTCCGACGTCACCGTGATCTCCTCCGAGGTCGCGGCGAGCTGGAGGACCATGTGCACGGTGCTGGTCTGCGAAATCGAGATCCGGACGTCTTCCACCGTCTCGTCCTCGAAGCCGTCGAGCGTTCCGGTGACGGAAACCGTGCCCGGAAGCAGCGCCGAGACGAGGAACTCGCCGTTCACCCCCGTCGTCGTCGAGCGGTCGCCGCGCACCAGCGGACCGTCGACTTCGATCATCACGCCCGGCAGCGGGTCGCCGTTCGCGTCGCGCACCTCGCCGCGGACCGTTCCGACGTTCTGGGCCAGAGCCGGCGCGGCAATGAACAGAAGGAGAAGGGAAACCGACAGCAACGGTTGCATCTTCGACATGGCCACCTCCGGCTCTGTTTTCGCAAACTTTCGACGGCAGCGTACTCGAACGAGCGACCTTCGTGCCAGAAAGAAACCTTAGAAAACCTTAGGGCTTCCGAATGCGCGGGCTCGCGAAGCCGCCGGCACACCACTCCGATGGACTCGAATAGTCTCGGGAAGTACCGTCGTTTCCGCGCCCTAGACGATCCTCCCGTGTTCACGGCTCCTTCCGCGGTCCATACCCGCGCCAGAACCGATCGCTCCGCCAGGACCTCCGGCCGGCTGGCTGCCGGCCTCGTCGCTCTCACGCTCTGCCTGCCGGCGGCAGCTCAGGACGACTCCGATCTCGCCGAACGCCCCTCGATCACGGCGCTCGCCATCGACGAGCCGATCGCGGTCGACGGCCTGCTCGACGAACCGGCCTGGCGGAAAGCTCAGGTGGGCGACGGGTTTCGCCAACGCGAACCCAGAGAAGGAGCACCCGCTTCCGAGCGCACCGAGTTCTCCATCGCCTACACGCCGTCGACGCTCTACGTGGCGCTGCGGGCGTTCGACCGGGAGCCCGAGAGGATCATCGCCAAGGAGATGGAGCGCGACGCCGAGCTCGCCTCCGACGACTCCTTCGTTGTGGTCTTCGACACCTTCCTCGACGGCAGGAACGCCTTCGCCTTCGCCACGAACCCGAACGGCGCCCGTCACGATGCGCTGATCACCGACGAGGGACGTGACGTGAACACGGAGTGGGACGGCGTGTGGACCGTCAGGGCGCGGCGAACGACGGAAGGCTGGACGGCGGAGATCGCGATTCCCTTCGCAACCCTGCGCTTCGATCCGGCGCTCGACCGCTGGGGGCTCCATGTCCAGCGGCTCATCCGGCGCAAGAGCGAGGAAGTGAACTGGGCGTACCTGCCGCGCTCCACCCTGCCGATCACCACGTCCGGCGTATCCCACTACGCGGCTTACCGGGTTTCCCTGGCCGGCACGCTGACGGGGCTCGCCGGGCTCCGGCGCTCGCGCAGCCTGGACATCAAGCCGTACGTGATCGGTTCCGCTTCGGAAGCGCCTCCGACCCGCACCTCGTCGAACGATCTCGACGGCGGGCTCGACGTCAAGTGGGGACTGAGCAAGTCGGTGGCGCTCGATCTGACCTGGAACACGGACTTCGCCGAGGTCGAGGTCGACGATCTGCAGGTGAACCTGACGCGCTTCTCCCTCTTCTTTCCCGAGAAGCGGGACTTCTTTCTCGAGAACGCAGGCATCTTCGAGTTCGGTCCTCCCCAGAGGGTGCCGTGGCTGCCCGCCCTGATGAAGGCCTTCTTCTCGCGCCGAATCGGCCTCGACGGCGGCGAAACGGTGCCGATGGACCTGGGCGCTCGCCTGACCGGCCGGCTAGGCGAGTGGAACCTCGGCGTCCTCGGCGTCGGCACCGGCGCGACCGAGATGGGAGATCGCGGCGTGCCGGAGACCGCCTTCTCCGTCGCCCGGGTGAAGCGGAACATCGGCCAGCGCTCCAGCGTCGGCGCGATCTTCACGCAGCGCGACCCCGCCGACAGAGGGGCGGAGAACCTCTACGGCTTCGACATCGAGCTCAAGCCGACCCAGCTCCTTCAGCTCAACGGCTACTGGAGCCGCAGCGAGCGGCCCGGCGTCGACGGCGACGACGCCTCCTTCGGCGCCGGCGTCGGCTACCAGGGCTCCACGCTGACGACGTCGCTGGACTTCATCGAGTCGCAGCAGAACTTCGATCCGGGCGTCGGGTTCCTGCTGCGCGAGAACTTCCGCCTCTTCAACCCGCGCTTCATCTGGCAGCCGCGGATCGAGCGGGCCGGCATCCGCTCCTGGTACGCCGAGGGAGCGCACCGCCGTTTCGAACGCTCGAGCGACGGACGCCGGGAGACCGAGGAGACCATCGTGTATCCCATCGGCATGGTCTTCAAGACGAACGACTTCCTCGAGTTCGGCGCCGCCAGCACCAAGGAGCGACTGTTCGCGCCGTTCGAGATCTTCCCCGGCGTCGTGATCCCGCCGGGCCTGTTCGAGTTCGACAGTTGGGAACTGCTGATGCTCACCGACCTGTCCAGATCGATGTCCCTGCGGAGTTTCAACTACTGGGGCGAGTTCTACGAAGGCGACTGGGTCTCCGTGCGACAGCAGCTCAGTCTTCGCCTGTCACGCCTCGTTCGCGCCTCAACCACCTGGTCGCACCACGATGTCGAGCTGCCGCAGGGCGCCTTCGAGATCAACCTCTGGAGCCAGGGCGTCGACCTGTCGTTCACGCCCGATCTGCGACTCAACATGATCGCCCAGTACAACGAGGCCGCCGAGGATCTCGGCGTCAACATCCGCTTCCACTGGATCTACCGGCCCGGCGCCGACATCTTCCTCGTCTACAACGAGAACTGGACGGCGCCCTCACTCAGGGAGCGGCATACACAGGGCCGGCAGCTCATCCTCAAGGCCACCTATCTGTTCCAGCGTTAAGCTAGGGCCGCGACTGGATCTCCCGGCCGGACCGCACGGCCTCCATCGCCTCCGCCGTCCGGCCGAGGCGACTGAGAATGTCGGCCAGCACGAAGTAGCCGAGAGCGCCCGCTTGGTGCGTCTCGTCCTGCTCGAGACCGGCGCGCACCAACTCCTCGGCCCGACGCAGATCGCCGCCCTGGTCCATCAGCAGCTTCGCCAGCAGGTAGTGCCCCTCGATGAACTCCGGGTTCGCGTTCACCGAGGCCAGCCACAGCTCCTCCTGCTCCACGACGTCTCCCTCCAGGCCCAGCAACCGGCCGAGATTGAACAGCGTCCTGTAGTGCCACGGCATGCGGGCCAGAGCTTCCTTGTAGCGCTCGATCGCCCTCGCCGTTTCGCCACGCTCCTCGTAGAGCACGGCCAGGTTGAAGTGCGGCTGCACCGGGCGGTCGTTCACCTCGATGGCCAGTTCGAAGGCTCCCTCCGCCTCGTCGACGCGTCCGGCGAGTGCGAGTAGTTCGCCGTGCTGATTGTGAACCAGCGCCGGAGCGTGCTCGTACCGGGCAGCCGATTCCGCGACTTCCAGGGCCTCGGCCCGACGCCCGAGATTGACCAGGATCTCGGTGGAAGCGATCGCAGCCTTGCTGTCGTGCGGCGCGAGGCCACGGAGCCGTTCGAAACCGACCAGGGCGTCCTCCGGCCGGCCGAGCCAGAGATAGGAATCGGCCAGCCCCATCAGGGACGCCTGATGGTCCGGGTTGCGAGCCAGGGCGTTCTGGAAGTAGCCGATCGCGGCCTCGTAGTCGCCCTCGCGCTGGTGCAGGTTGCCCAGCATCTGCTGGGCGTCGACGACCCCGGGATCCAGCTCGATCGCCTCCAGCAGCCGCTCGCGCGCCGCCGCCGTCTCCCCCTGCCCGATGTCGCTCTGGGCGAGCATGATCGCGCGGTGAACCCCGATCTTGTCCTTCGGGTCCGCGAGACCGGAGAGGTCTTCGGGCGCTTCCGTGCGGCTGCCGCTGCCGGCGAGGTATCCGAGTGCCTGGAGCTGGGCCAGAGTCTCCTGGTCGAGATCCGGCCGCGCGCTCTCACCCGGCCCGGACCCTTCGAAGTCGCGGATCATCCCCAACAGACGGTCGCGAAGCTCCCGCGCCTCGACCCGTGTACCGCGCACGACGTTCTCCATCTCGCCCGGATCGTCCGCCAGCCGGTACAACTCCGGTCTCGGCGCGTCGATGAACTTGAACTCGCCGGTGTGGATGGCGCGCAGGGGCGCCCAGTCGTAGTGGTAGAGCGCGTAGTAGGACTCGACGTAGGCGGAGCGTTCGCCGTCGTCCAGGCTCAGCAGGAGCGGGAGCAGGCTGCGGCCGCCCTGCTGCGGAGGCGCCGCGGGCGCCTCGACACCGAGCGCGTCGAGAATCGTGGGCCGGAGATCGACATGACTCACCGCCGCCTCCACCCGGCGGCCGCCGAGTCGGGCTTCCGGCAACCGCACGATCAGCGGCACCCGGGCCGTGCTGTCGTAGACGAAGAAGCCGTGGAAGTACTCGCCGTGGTCGCCCAGCCCCTCCCCGTGGTCGCCGGTGATGACCAGCAGCGTCCTCTCGAGCAGTCCTCTGACCTCGAGGATCTCGCGGACCTGCCCGACCAGGGTGTCCGTGTAGGCAACCTCGGCGTCGTAGGGCCGCTTCGGATAGCGCGACGCGAAAGGCTCGGGCGCCTCGTAGGGGTCGTGCGGCTCGAACAGGTGCAGCCACATGAAGAAAGGCGAGCCCGACACCTCATCCAGCCAGGCCTCGGCCTGCCCGATCGTCTCCGGCCCCCCGCGCTGAACGGACGCCATGTTCAACATGCCCATGTCCTGGACCTTGAACTCGTCGTAGTAGTGGTCGAAGCCCCGGTCTATCCCCCACCTCCCGTCCAGCACGAAGGCGCTGATGAAGCCTCCGGTGCGGCGGCCCGTGGCGGACAGGTCCTCGGCCAGCGTCGGCAACCGCTCGTCCAGTGCATAGCCGACGTTCTCGCGAACGCCGTGAACCGGGGGATAGACGCCCGTCATGATGGAGCTGTGCGCAGGGAGAGTGAAAGGCACCGTCGTCATCGCGTTCTCGAACAGGATGCCCTCGCTCGCGAACCGGTCGAGCTGCGGCGTCTCGATCTCCCCGTAGCCATAGCAGCCAAGACGATCGGCGCGCAGCGTGTCGATCGTCACCAGCACGACGTTCCAGGTCTCGGGGGACAGGTCGCCGACCGCTTCCGTCCAGGCCGCAACCGTGCCAGGCCGGTCGGTCGCTTCACGAGTGTCAGAAAGTGCGGGGCGCTCCGGAACCGGGGCCGGCTCCCGCTGGCAGGCGAGCAACGAAGTGACCGCAAGTACCGAAGCCACGGCGCTCAGCCGCCTGCGCCGCAGCACGATTCGCTTCCTTGTCATATTGACCACTTGCCGGGCGCTCAGTACTATGAAAAGCCATCCTAACGGCAGAACGAAGCCTCCTGAGTTACCGAGACAAGGTCGATCGACACGCCTCCCCCAAGACACAGGAAGGCTCCGAACCGGTTCCTGAGCGTCTGCCGGAACCTTAGAATTTCTTAAATTTGTTGGGGGATGATGAGTTTCAAAGGGGAGATCGCGATGTTCACCAACTCTGTCAGGACCCCGATCGTGGCGTTGAGCGTTCTCGCTCTCGGCGCCGGCTTCCTTGCCTGCGCCCCAGCCGAAGAGGAAGCAGCGGAGGAAGCACCAGAGGAAGCGCCCGCCGTGCGGGAAGTGCCGGCGCCGGTCGACGAGATCGTCGTCATCCGGGCAGACAGCCGCGAGTTCCTTGAACTCACTCCGGGCAACCCCACGTTGATGGTGGCGACGGACGTCGGCGATCCCAACGCGGTCGGCACGGTGGCGGGCACCACGGCGATGAGCAGCGTCATCGCGCGCTACGAGAACTACCTCCTGGAGGACTGGGTCTACACCTACGACGAGTACATCTACGGCCTCGAGGGTGGAGTCCTGACGCTCGAAACGGAGGACGAGGTGTTCGAGGTCGGTCCGGGTGACGGCCTGTGGATTCCCAGGGGCACCGTGGCCAAGAGGCTCCAAGCCGACGAAATGGCCCCGAACCTGGTCGCCGTCTATCCCGTCGACTGGCTGCCCGCGGACGAGAACTGGTCGATGGAGGGCGAGCCGGAGCCGGTGGTCTTCGTCGCAGCCGCCGACCGTCAGATCGTCGAGTTCGGACCGGGCATCTACACCGGTTCCGACGTCGGACCCGCAAGCGCCCCCGGGGTGGTCGCGGTCAGCAACGAGCTCCACTGCGCGGTCACGGTCCTGGACAACTTCGATACCCAGGAACAGCGCCCGATGATGTTCGACGAGTACCTCTACGTCCTCGACGGAAGCCTGACGGTCCTGTCCGGCGAGGACGCCCACGAACTCGGACCCGGCGACGCCATCTGGATGCCGAAGGGCACGATGGTGCAGTACCAGTCCGAGCAGTCGACGCTCATGGCGATGATCTACCCCGCCAACTGGCAGGAACGAATGGCCGCGGCGCAGGAGGCCACAGGAGGCGAGGAAGCCGAGTAGCGACATCGCCCGCCGCACCGCGAACACAGGACGCAAGCGCGCCTCCCGAGGGAATTCCGCCTAGAATGTGCGCCGCGCGCGGGCCGCTGTCCGCTTCCCAAGACCCTGGCAAGGAGCCGAGATGAGGAATCGCATTCAGTTCTGTTCATTCCTGCCCCTTCTGGCGCTGGCCGCCGCATCGCTGCAGGCGGAGGAGTGGACCTCCTGGCGCGGGCCGTACCAGAACGGGTTTTCCCCCCAGACCGGCCTGATCGACACCTGGAGCCCGGAGGGCGAGAACCTGATCTGGCGTCAGGACTTCATCGCCCGCTCGACGCCGGTCGTGATGGGCGGCCGGGTGTTCGTCAACGGCCGCGCCGGCAACGGAATCGACGAGCAGGCCGTGATCGCGGCTTTCGACGCCGACACTGGCGAGCCGCTCTGGGAGCGGCGCTACAACCTGTACCTGACCACGGTGGCCTACAACCGGGTCGGCTGGGCTTCCCTGACCGGCGATCCCGAAACCGGCTACATCTACGCCCAACTGGTCAGCGGGCTATTCCTCTGTCACGACAGCGACGGCAATCTGGTCTGGTCGCGCTCCCTCAAGGAGGAACACGGCCGCTTCGAGGGATACGGCGGCCGAACCGCCTCCCCGGTGATCGACGAGGATCTGATCATCGTCAACATGAACAACGGGAGCTGGGGCGCCCAGGGGCCGCCGCGGCACCGCTACTACGCATTCGACAAGCGAACCGGCGCCGTGCAATGGATGTCGACGCCGGGCGGCGCCGTCTACGACCGGAACACGCAGTCGATCCCCATCGTGACCGTGATCGACAACCAGCGTTTGCTGATCACCGGCAACGCGGATGGGCGCATCTACGCTCTGCAGGCCCGCACCGGCAAGGAGGTCTGGGAGTTCAACCTCTCGAAACGCGGCATCAACGCCTCGCCCGTGGTCGACGACCAGGGCAGGGTCTTCATCTCCCACAGCGAGGAGAACATCGACGAAGGCACGCTCGGCCGCGTCATCGCCATCGACGGCACGCTGAGCGGCGACATCACGAACACCGGCGAACTGTGGCGGTGGAACCGGAACAAGGCCGGGTTCCCGTCGCCGACGATCCACGACGGCCGCCTCTACGTGGTCAACAACTCCGGCAACCTGGCCGCGGTCGATACGGCAACCGGCGAGGTCTACTGGGAGCTCAGCATCGGCACGGTCGGCAAGGCGTCGCCGGTATGGGCCGACGGCAAGATCTACGCGGGCGAAACGAACGGCCACTTCGCCATCGTCCGGCCCGGAGACACGAGCGCCGAGATTCTGGCCCGGCACCAACTCAATGTCCCGGACGGCCGGTACGCGGAGCTTTACGGCTCCGCGGCGATCGCCTACGGACGCATCTACTTCACGACCGAAGAGGGCGTCTACTGCCTGGGCGACAAGAGCGCACCGTTCGAGGTCACGGCCTCCCCCCTTCCAAGCCGCGGCGACGAGGGCGAACCCGAAGGACCGCCGGCGACCCTGCTCGTGGTCCCCGCCGAGATCAGGGCCAACCCCGGCGAGAGTCACGACTTCGAGGTCCTGGCATACGACGCCCTTGGCCGGCCGCTCGGCGCCGTAGATGCCGGTTGGTCGCTCAAGGGAATCGAGGCGGATCTCGAGGGCAACACCCTCCGTTTCGCTGACGACTCCAGCTTCCAGGCCGGCGCCCTGGTCGCCACCAGCGGCGACCTCACCGCCGAAGCGCGCATCCGGGTCTTCCCGCCCCTGCCCTGGACCGAGGACTTCTCCGGCGGCAAGCGCGGCTACTGGATCGGCGGAGGCCGCTACGACATCGCGCAAGAGGACGGCGACAGCATCCTGACCAAGCCGGTAGCCGAGCGCGGCCTGTTGCGCTCGCCGCTTCTTCTCGGTCCACCCTCGCTTGGTAACTACACGATCCAGGCCGACGTGCGCAACTCGCAGAAGGGCCGGCGAAGGTCTGACTCGGGGTTGATCAACAGCGGCTACATCCTCGACTTGCTGGGCATCCACCAGCGCCTCCAAATCCGTTCGTGGTCCGCCGAACTAAGGGTCGAGAGCAAGGTCGACTACGAGTTCGAGATGGACCGCTGGTACACGATGAAGCTGCAGGTGGAATCGGACGGAGACACCGCCACGATCCGCGGCAAGGTCTGGCCGCGCGAGGAGGCAGAACCGGCCGAGTGGACCCTCACGGCCGAGGATCCCTACCCGATCCGGAACGGCTCGCCGGGTCTTCTGGGCTACTCGCCGTCCGTCGTCTCCTACGACAACGTCCTGATCACCAGCAACTGAGAACCTGAAGTGCAGCTGACGGGCTGGCTATAGCGAGAGAGGGCAAGACGCATCCACTGAAACCGAGGAGCAGAGCATGACAAAGGGGACCGTTGTAGCAGCGTTCCTGATCTCGACTGGAGCCGCTGCGGCGCTGGCGGACGATCCGCCGGCCATGTTCGGCCTGACCCCTTCGCGCAACATGGTGTCGACCGAAACCGGGGTCCCGACGGACTGGGACATCCTGTCCGGCAAGAACATCAAGTGGAAGCAGAAGCTCGGCTCCCAGACCTATGCCGGGCCCATCATCTACGACGGAAAGGTCTTCGTAGGCACGAACAACGAGGGCGAACGGCGTCCCGGCATCGTCGGTGACAAGGGCATCCTGATCGCCTTCCGCGAGAGCGACGGCGAGCTCCTCTGGCAGGCCACACATGACAAGCTGCCGGCCGGACGGGTCAACGACTGGCCGCTCCAGGGCATCTGCTCGACCCCCTACATCGAGGACGGCGTCGCCTACTACGTCTCCAACCGCGCGGAGTTCGTGGCGGTCGACGTCGACGGCTTCGCGGACGGCAACGACGGAATGCAGGACGAGCAGTACAGCCACGAACAGGACGCCGACATCCTCTGGATCTACGACACGATCGCCGAACTCGATGTCTTCCCCCACAACCTGGCGGCCGGTTCGCCGATCGTGGTCGGCGACGTCGTCGTCGCAACCACCGGCCAGGGTGTCGACGAGGGGCACATCAACATCCCGTCTCCGCTCGGACCGAGCTTCGTGGCGCTGAACAAGCACACCGGCGAGCTGGTCTGGGAAAGCGCCCACCCGATGGAGAACATCCTCCACGGGACGTGGTCCAACCCCGCCTACGGTGTGGCCGGCGGCCGCGAACAGATCGTCATCCCGGGCGGCGAGGGCGTCGTCTACTCCTTCGCGCCGGACACGGGTGAACTGATCTGGACCTTCGACGCGAATCCGAAGGAGTCCGTGTGGGAACTCGGCGGCAAGGGTACCCGCAACAACATCATCTCCACCCCGGTCTTCCACCACGACGTCGTCTACATCGGCGTCGGCCAGGATCCGGAGCACGGCGAGGGTCCCGGCCACTTCTACAAGATCGACGCCTCCGGAAGCGGCGACATCACGGAGACGGGCCAGATCTGGCACGTCGGCGGCGAGGACTTTCAGCGCACGATGTCGACCGCGGCCGTCCACGACGGCCTGGTCTACATCGCCGACCTCTCGGGCCACGTCTACTGCTTCGACGAGGAAACCGGCGAACTCCAGTGGATGCACCACACCTACGCCGCGATCTGGGGTTCGACCTTCGTCGTCGACGGCAAGATCTACATCGGCGACGAGGACGGCGAGGTCGCGATCCTGGCTACCGGTCGCGAGGAGAACCTGATCAACGAGGTGTTCATGGAGGGGGCGGTCTACACGACACCCTTCGCCAAGGACGGCGTCCTCTACGTGGCGACCCGCTCGGAGCTGTACGCGATCGAAGAAGGAGCCCAGCTGCCGTCGGCCGAGTAACGCCAAACGCGCCTTCCTTTGCGGTACGCTCCCGGATCGCACGAACAGGGAGCGCGCGATGGAACGGAAGATCCGCATGGGCATGGTCGGCGGCGGCCAGGGCGCCTTCATCGGCGCCGTCCACCGCATGGCGGCGGGCCTCGACGGGCTGATCGAACTGGCCTGCGGCGCCTTCAGCTCGGACCCGGAACGCTCGCGCGCGTCCGGCGCCGAACTCTTCCTGCAGCCCGAGCGCTGCTACGGCACCTACCAGGAGATGATGGAGCGCGAGGCCGCCCTGGATCCGACGGTGCGGATGGACTTCGTATCCATCGTCACCCCGAACCACATGCACTTCCCGGTCGCGAAAGCTGCCCTCGAGGCCGGCTTCCACGTGATGAGCGACAAGCCGATGACGAAGTCGGCGGCCGAGGCCGAAGCCCTCGTCGAGCTCGTGGAACGGACCGGCCTGGTCTTCGGCCTGACCCACAACTACACCGGCTATCCGATGGTCAAGGAGGCCCGCCACCGCGTCCGGGGCGGGCAGCTTGGCGAGATAAGGAAGATCGTCGTCGAGTATCCGCAGGGCTGGCTAGCCACCAAACTCGAATCGGACGGCCAGAAGCAGGCGGACTGGCGGACGGACCCGGAACGCGCCGGCATCAGTTGCTGCATCGGCGACATCGGCACCCACGCCGAGAACCTGGCCGAGGCGATCACCGGGCTGCGGATCGACGCACTGTGCGCCGACCTGACCACGTTCGTCGACGGCAGGCCCCTCGAAGACGACGGCAACGTCCTGCTGCGCTTCGAGAACGGCGCGCGCGGCGTCCTCTACGCGTCCCAGATCTCGATCGACGAGGAGAACGCCCTGGCCATTCGCGTCTACGGTGAGTCAGGCGGCCTGGAGTGGCGCCAGGAAGAACCGAACACGCTGATCCTCAAGTGGCTCGACCGGCCGCGCGAGATCCTGCGCACCTCCGGCCAGGGGCTTTCCGACGATGCGGCAGCCCACACCAGGCTGCCCGCCGGCCATCCCGAGGGCTTCCTGGAGGCCTTCGCCAACCTGTACCGGAACTTCGCGATGACCGTCGACTGCCGGCGCCGCGGCGCCGAGCCCGAAGCGACGATGCTCGACTTCCCCACCGTGTACGACGGCCTGCGCGGGATGCAGTTCATCGAGACGGTCGTCGCGAGCAGCGAGAGCGACGAGAAGTGGCTCAGGATGCCTGCCTGATCAACGACCGAACCGCCAACGCAGAGAAACAGCAAGCCGTAGGAGACGCACCGTGGCCCGACCCGTAACGCTATTCACCGGCCAGTGGGCCGACCTGCCCCTGGCCGAGCTCTGCCCGCTGGCGCGAAGCCTCGGCTACGACGGCGTGGAACTCGCCTGCTGGGGCGACCACGTGGAAGCGGACCGCTGCGACGCCGACTACGCGGCGTCGCGGCGCGAACTGCTCGAGCAGCACGGCCTCGAACTCCACGCGATCAGCAACCATCTGGTCGGCCAGGCGGTCTGCGACCGGATCGACGCCCGCCACGAGGCGATCCTGCCGCCCCACGTCTGGGGCGACGGCGATCCGGACGATGTCCGCAAGCGCGCCGCCGACGAGATGATTCGCACCGGAGAAGCCGCGAAGGCACTGGGCCTCTCGGTCGTCAACGGCTTCACCGGCAGCTCGATCTGGCACCTGCTCTACTCCTTCCCGCCGGTGCCGCCTTCGATGATCGACGACGGCTTCGCCGACTTCGCCGCCCGCTGGACGCCGATCCTCGACGCCTACCGGGAACTCGGCGTGCGCTTCGGCCTGGAGGTCCACCCGACCGAGATCGCCTTCGACTCGGTGAGCGCGGAGCGCGCCATCGAGGCCCTGGGCGGCCACCCCGCGTTCGGCTTCAACTACGACCCAAGCCACCTCGGCTACCAGGGCGTCGACTACGTCGACTTCATCCGCCGCTTCGCCGACCGCATCTTCCACGTTCACATCAAGGACGCCTGGTGGTCGGACCAGCCGAAGCCCTGCGGAGTGTTCGGCGGGCACACCGGTTTCGGCGACCATCGCCGGTTTTGGGACTTCCGCTCGCCCGGACGCGGCTCGGTCGACTTCGAGGAGATCATCCGGGCACTGAACGACATCGGCTACGACGGTCCGCTCTCGGTCGAGTGGGAGGACTCCGGCATGGACCGCGAGCACGGCGCCGCCGAGGCCGCCGACTTCGTCAGGGCGCTCGACTTCGCCCCCTCCGCGATCGCCTTCGACGCCGCCTTCGAAGACAACTGACCAAAGCGCGGAGCGAGCCCCTAGATGACGCCCTTCTTCCCCGAGGTCACCAAGCCGATCCCGTTCCACGGCCCGGACAGCCGTGAGCCGCTGGCGTTCAAGTACTACGACCGCGAGCGGAAGGTCGGCAACCGGACGATGGAGCGGCACCTGAAGTTCGCCGTCGCCTGGTGGCACACGTTCAAGGGCGGCGGCCAGGACCCCTTCGGGCCGGATCCCGTGTACGACCGGCCCTGGAACCACGCGCCGACGGAGATCGAAGTCGCCGTCCGCACGCTGAACGCCGCGTTCGAGTTCTTCACCAAGCTCGGGGTGCGCTACTACTGCTTCCACGACCGGGACATCGCCCCGGAAGGCCGGTCGATCGCCGAGAGCAACGAGTACCTCGAGGAGATCGTCCAACTCGCCAGGATCCGGCAGCGGGAGACCGGCGTCAAACTGCTCTGGGGCACCGCCAACCTGTTCGGCCACCCGCGCTACACGCACGGCGCGGCGACCAACCCCGACCCCCGCGTCTTCGCCCACGCCGCCGCCCAGGTGCGCCGCGCGATCGACGCGACGATCGCACTCGGCGGCACCGGCTACGTGTTCTGGGGCGGCCGTGAGGGCTACACCTCGCTGATGAACACGGACATGCGCCGCGAGCGCGAGCAGATGGCCGCCTTCCTGCGGCTCGCCGTCGACTACGCGCGCCGCCAGGGCTTCAAGGGCAAGTTCTTCCTCGAACCCAAGGCGAAGGAACCGTCGGTCCACCAGTACGACTTCGACTGCGGCCACTGCCTGAACTTCCTGCGCGAGTTCGACCTGATGGACGATTTCCTGCTGAACGTCGAGGCGAACCACGCGACCCTGGCCACCCACTCGTTCGAGCACGAGCTGGCGACCGCGGCAGGCGCCCGCATGCTCGGCA
Source organism: Candidatus Multivorans sp. (assembly GCA_965220845.1). GTDB lineage: Bacteria > Acidobacteriota > Thermoanaerobaculia > Multivoradales > Multivoraceae > Multivorans. Next base: position 326,355 of record CBDCRA010000003.1, on the reverse strand, counting down.
GCGTCGACATCAACCGCGGCCTCGAGGGCGTCGGCTGGGACACGGACAACTTCGCGATGAGCCTGCGCGAGTGCGTCCTGGCGCTGCTCATCATCCGCGGCCAGGGCGGACTGCGCTGGGGCGGCCTGAACTTCGACGCCAAGGTGCGGCGCGGCTCCTTCGACACCGTGGATCTGTTCTACGCCCACGTCGCCTCGATGGACATCTTCGCCAGGGCGCTGCTGATCGTCGAGCGCATCCGGAAGGACGGCGTTCTCGGCCTCGCCGGCAAGCGGATCCGGCAACGCTACGCCGGCTACCGCCGCGGCCTGGGACGCAAGGCGCTCGCGGGCGACACGACTCTCGAGGAACTGGAACAGTGGGCCGGCAGCCTCGGCGAGCCGCCCAAGACGAGCGGCCGCCAGGAAGAACTCGAGAGCATCCTGAACGACTACCTGTACAGCACCCGCATCGAGTGAGCGGCGGCGCCTTCTACCTCGGGATCGATGTCGGTACGCAGAGTCTGACGGCGCTTCTGATCGACGTCTCGCCAGCGGGCGGCGACGGCGACGATCGGGCCAGGGGCATCGTCGCCCGCGCACGTGTCCACTACGACACCGAACTGCCAGCGTACGGCACCGTCAACGGCCAGCTTCCGAACGACGACCCGACGATCGGCCGGGTGCCGCCGTGCATGTGGCTCGACGCCCTCGACCTGGCGCTTCACCGGCTGGGCCCGGAGGCATGCCAGGCGATTCGCGGCGTATCGGTGTCCGGGCAGCAGCACGGCTCGGTCTACCTCGCCGCTGGCGCCAATCGGGCGCTCGCTGCCCTGGCGCCGCACCGGAGCCTCGCTCAGCAAGTCGAGCCGCTGCTCTCACGTGCCGAAGCGCCCATCTGGACCGACTCCTCAACCACACAGGAATGCGCGGAGATCCGGCACACACTCGGCGGCGCCGCAGCGACAGCGGAACTGACCGGTAGCGACACCTTCGAGCGCTTCACCGGCCCCCAGATCCGCCGCTTCGCCCGGACCGACCCGGAAGCATGGGCCGATACGGCCCACGTCTGCCTGGTCAGCTCCTTCGTCACGTCGGTACTGATCGGCAGGATCGCGCCGATCGACCACGGCGATGGTTCGGGCATGAACCTGCTCGACATCCGGCGGCTTGAATGGTCCGAGGCCGCGATGACCGCGACGGCCGAGGGTCTCGACCGCAGGCTCGTCCCGCCCTGTCCGCCGTGGACGATCGTCGGCAACATCGCCCCCTGTTTCGTCTCGCGCTACGGTCTGCCGGCCTCGGCCCAGGTCGTCGCCGGCTCGGGCGACAACCCCTGCTCCCTCGTCGGCGTCGGCGTCCGTGAACCGGGCGAAGCGGTCCTCAGTCTGGGCACGAGCGACACGTACTTCGGGCTTCTGAAAGAGGTCGCCGTCGACCCGGACGCCAACGGCCACGTGTTCATCGCGCCAAACGGTCACCCGATGAGCCTGATCTGTTTCCGCAACGGCTCGCTCGCACGCGAGGCCGTCCGCGACCGCTTCGGACTCGACTGGCCAGGCTTCGACGCCGCCCTGCGGTCGACGCCGCCGGGCAACGATGGGTTCATGATGTTGCCCTGGTTCGAGCCCGAGATCGTGCCGCGCGTGGCGGCGCCCCGCGTCGTACGGCTGGGTGGACTGACCGACGGGCCCGAACATGCCGCCGGGAACTGCCGGGCAGTGGTCGAAGGCCAGTTCCTGTCGATGCGCCTCAACTCCGAGTGGATGGCGACCCGGCCGACCCGAATCGTCGCCACCGGCGGCGGCTCGCGGAACCGCGAACTCCTGCAGATCGCCGCCGATGTTCTCGGCTGCCGCGTCGAGAGCCTCGACGTATCGGACGGCGCCGCACTCGGCGCCGCGCTTCGCGCCACCGGTCGGCGGATTTGCCCCCTGCCGCCGATCGGCGAACCTGGTCCTTCCGTCGAACCACGGCCGGAAGCAGCGGCCATCTACGACCGCATGCTGCCGCGCTACGCCGAGGCTCAACGCCAGGCCCTGAGCCGCGCTACTCGAGCGCCCCGTAGAACTCCCTGACCTTCGCCCGCACCCGCTCGCCGTTCTCGGGCCCCAGCCGCAGAAGCAGCTTCTGGGCCGGGCTCAGGCTTTCGAGCGCCGGATCGACGTACTCGAAGCTGATCACCCGCAGACGAAGCTCGGGCGGCCCGTCCGGAATCGGCGTCGCCAACAGCTTGGTCACGGCGAGTTCGAGCGTGTCGCCGAACTCGCCCGGATACCCGAGTTCGTCGTGGGCCCGCTCGAACAGCGGCTCGAGGCGCTCGTAGGCTCCGGCCGCGCCGGCAACGTCGATCGAGTCCAACACCTCAACCGCCAGGTCGTAGCGGCGGTAGCTCGTCTCCGCCGGATAGAAGCGCTGCCCGCGCCGGACGACACTGAAGCCGTCTTCGGGCCGTACCGGCTCCAGGTTGTCCTGGGGTGGCTCGTCGTAGGCAACGGCGCCGACTGCCCGGACGAAGTTCATGGCCAGCTCTTCCGGCACGAGCCAGGCGGCCCACTCCGCGTGCCGGGACAGAGCGCCGACGATTTCGCGAACCAGCGAGTCGCTCCCGGCCAGGTCCGGTGGAGGCTCGGGTTCCGGCTCCGTCGACGTTGCGGGCGGTTCGGCTTCGGCCGCCGGTTCGGAGGCCGCCGGTTCGACGGCCGCGGCCGGAGCCTCCGCAGCGCCTTCGCCATCCGCGCCAGCCCCGCGGCTCGTGTACCACCACCAGAGGACGACGGCCGCGCCGATCGCGATCACGGCCGCGATGACGATGACCGCCACCGTACCGGAACGTTCGGCAGGCTCCTCTTCGGAAGGGCCGCTCCCCTCCCCGCTCAGGTCCAGCGGCAGATCGAAGCGCGGACCGCCAACGTCCGGCTCGTGCTCCTCCGGCGACCTCTCCTCAGGCCGATCCCCGCCCGTGGGCTTGTCGTCCATTGGGACAGTGTAACCCCTCGGATCCGCCGGTCATTCCGGCATCGCGGCGCCGCGACCGCGAGGCGCCGCCCGGCTCAGGCGGCCAGAGCGCGATTCGGCCGGATTCCCCGGAGCACGTCGATGCCCTCGGTCAGACCGTCGATCGTCAACTCGAACATCGGAAACACCTGGCGGATCAGGTGAATGGTCGGCGCGTTCCAGATGCGCCGGGGTTCCGGGTTGAGCCAGATCGAGTTCGGACAGCGGTCGCGGAATTTGCGGAGCCAGTCGAGGCCGGTGACCTGGTTCGTGTGGTAGTAGTCGATCGCGCCGCCGGTGTGGGTCAGCTCGTACGGACTCATCCAGGCGTCCCCGACCAGACAGACGGACCACGTGTGGTCCAGGCGCTTCAGGATCCGGGAAGTCGGTTCGCCCTTCCAGCGGCTGATGTCCGTGTACAGGTTCTCGTACACGCAGTTGTGGAAGAACTTGAACTCGAACTTCTTGAAGTGGTTCGCCTTGTGCGCGGCGGAAAAAAGCCGCTCGCAGAGGAGGGTGTGCGGGTCCATCGAACCGCCGACGTCGATCAGCAGCAGCAGCTTGATCCGGTTGCGCTTGGGCGGCCGGAACACGAGGTCGATCTCACCCGCGTTGCGGGCGCTGCTGTCGATCGTCTCGTCGATGTCGAGTTCCTCGGGCCCCTCGTCCTTGTCCAGCTTGCGCAGCCGGCGCAGCGCCAACCCGATCTGCCGGGTATCCAGGATGCGGTCCGAGCGCAGGTTGCGGAAGCGGCGGTCGGTCGCCACCTGAACGGCCGAACGGCCGCCGCCGGCGCCGCCGATCCGAACCCCCGTCGGGTGCTCGCCGCCGTGGCCGAAGGGCGACATGCCGCCCGTCCCGATCCAGCGGTTGCCGCCGTCGTGACGCTCCTTCTGCTCGTCGAGCAGTTCCTTGAAGCGCTCGCGGAGCTCGTCCAGATCGAGCGCCTCGAGCTTCGCGCGCTCCTCGTCGGTCAACTCCCGCGGCAGTTCCGGCTTGGACAGCCACTCCAGCAACTCGTCGCTGATGTCGAAGTGGTTCTCGACGCCCATGAAGAACGAGGCGAAGGCGCGGTCGTAGTTGTCGAAGTCCGCCTCCCGCTTGACCATCAGGCAGCGGGCCAGGTTGTAGAAGACGTGCAGGTCCGCCCGGCTGTGGCCGATGGCCAGCGCCCTCATCAGGGACAGCCACTCCGTGATCGTCACCTTCAGGCCGTAGCCCCTCAGGTGGTAGAAGAAGTCGACGAACATGGCTTGGACTGCGTTGGAGTCGGTTCGGGCCTTTGGTCAAGCCTCGTGGGCGGGGATCAGTTTACGCGGCCCCGGCGGTGGGCGGCCATGACCGCTTCCAGGTCGTTCTCCCGCTTCATCAGCACGCCCAGGAACGGCAACTCACTCTCGATCGACTCCGTGCTCACGCCGCCGCGGCGCAGCGCGGCGATCCAGTCGATCAGCTCGCTGGTCGACGGCTTCTTGCGCAGCTCCGGCAGGTCGCGGAGCCAGTAGAACCGCAGCAGGACCTGCCGCAGAAGCTCGGCCTCGACGTCCGGATGGTGGACACGGATGATGTCCTCCATCTCCGCCTTGTCCGGAAAGGCGATGTAGTGGAACACGCAGCGGCGCAGGAAGGCGTCCGGCAGTTCCTTCTCGTTGTTCGACGTGATGACGACGATCGGGCGGAACTGCGCGGAGTGCTGCTTGCCCGTCTCGTGGACGAAAAAGCTCATCCGGTCCAATTCGTGCAGCAGGTCGTTCGGGAACTCCATGTCCGCCTTGTCGATCTCGTCGATCAGCAGGACCACCCGCTGATCGGTGAGGAAGGACTGGCCGAGGGGGCCGTACTTGATGTACTGGGAGATGTCGGTGATGTCCTTGTCGCCGAAGCGGGCGTCGTTCAGCCGCTGCACCGTGTCGTACACGTAGAGGCCCTCCTGGGCCTTGCTCGTCGACTTGATGTTCCACGTCAGGAGCGGCATGACCAGGTTCTCGGCAATGGCCTCGGCGAGCACCGTCTTGCCGGTACCTGGCTCGCCACGAACGAGGAGCGGCTTCTCGAGAGCCGAGGCGACATTGACCGAGTCCCTCAGTTCGGGCGATGCAAGGTAGGTGTCGGTCCCTGAAAAGGCGTGGAAAGACATACTGACCCTCTATCCTCCGGCGTGGCTGGCTTTGTCAAGCTTCATTGCGATCCCGGTTCCCAATGGGCGGGGAGCAGTGTAACAGACCGACCGGTCGGTAGAGAACGGCCCGTAGACTCGTCGAGCCGCCCGAAGAAACCTGGAGACACGAATGAGCCAAGCGCAGGATCTCGAACGCCTGATCGACGAAGCAACCCGGATCGTCGCCTTCACGGGAGCGGGAATCAGCACGGAATCCGGCATCCCCGACTTCCGAAGTCCGGGCGGGATCTGGACCAAGTACCGGCCGATCGACTTCGGCGAGTTCATGGCCTCGGAAGACGCGCGGCGCGAGTCCTGGCGGCGCAAGATCGGCAGCGACCGCACGATCGGTCAGGCGAAGCCGAACCGCGGCCATCTGGCCCTGGCCGAGCTCCGGCGCCAGGGCAAGCTCCTCGCCGTGATCACGCAGAACGTGGACGGCCTGCACCAGGAATCGGGAATCCCTGACGACAAAGTGATCGAGCTGCACGGTAACGCGACCTACGCGGCCTGCCTCGAGTGCGGGAAGCGCTACGAGCTGGGGCCCATCGTCGCCGCCTTCAGGGAGCGGGAGGAACTGCCCGTTTGCACGCGACAGAACCTGGCCGGCGACGCATGCGGCGGCATCATCAAGACGGCCACGATCTCCTTCGGCCAGGCGATGCCGGAAGAGGCGATGCGCCGCGCCCACGAAGCGACGCTGGCCGCCGACCTCTTCCTCGCCATCGGCAGTTCGCTCGTCGTCTATCCCGCGGCCGGTTTCCCCGCCCTGGCGAAGCAGGCCGGCGCCAGGCTCGTCATCCTCAACCGCGAAGCCACCGACCTCGACGGCATCGCCGACCTCGTCCTCCACGCCGAGATCGGCCCCACCCTGGGCGCCGTCACCGGCGTAACGGTGCCGAACTGAAAAACTGACTTCATTACAGTCAGATAGTTGACATATGCTTCTCCTTGACTCATAATCCTGAATCGGCGGCAGCAGGAACCAAGCGCCGACGCCTGGATCGAAGGAATCAACCTCAAGGAGGACAACCACAATGACCCGTAGCCTGATTCGACACACTCCGTTCCACCGTCCCCTGATCGGGGCCTTCGAGCCGCTCTTCGGCAAGGCGATGCTCGACGACTTCTTCTCGCCCGTCCTGAGCCGCGTGGCCGGCCACGACGGGGCCGAGTCCGCCGCCATGACCTGGTGGCCGGCCGCGGACCTCACGCAGACCGACGAGGCTTACACGCTCGCCGTCGATCTCCCCGGTCTGACCAAGGCCGACATCGACCTCACGGTCGAGGACCACACGCTGACCCTCTCGGGCGAGCGTCAGGCCAGCCACGAGGGCGCGACCGCCGACCGGGTCGAGCGCGTCTACGGTCGCTTCGCGCGGCGCTTCAACCTGCCCAGCGACGTTGACGTCGCGGCAGTCGGCGCCGAGTTCGAGAACGGGGTGCTGAACATCACCATCCCGAAGGCCGAGGAGGCGAAGGCGAGGAAGATCGACATCGCCTGACCCGGTCTCCCGGACCGACAGCTCAAGGGCCCTGCTTCGGCAGGGCCCTTCTCTCTGGTCGCGGTGCTACAATCGCCGTCCGGCCAAACGCCGCCGCCGCGCCCCGAAGCCGCGGCCCCTTCCTCCTCCTCACCATGACTGAGACGAACGATCACGCGCTCGCTCAGCCGCCGTCAGAGGATGAGGCTGCCGTGGAAGTCACCCCGGCGGAAACCGCGGCGCCGGCCGAAACGGAGCCGGAAGTCGAGGCCGCTGCCGAGACGGAGCAGGCCGAGGAGCCCGTAAACGAGACCGAAGCAGAGGCACAACCCGAGACCGAAGGCGAATCGCCGGCCGAGCCCGAGGTCCCACTCGCGCCCTCGGCTGTTCCCTTTGCCGCCGCCCTCGAAGCGAAGAACCCGGTCGAGGGCAAGGTCATCGGCTGGAACAAGGGCGGATTCCACATCGTCTCGGAAGGCGTCACGACGTTCTGTCCGCGATCGCTGATGGAACTCGGCAACCGGCCGAAGCCGCCGGCGCAGTACGTGAACAACACGTACACCTTCCATGTCCTCGAGATCAAGGAGGCGGGGCGGCGGATCGTGCTGACCCGCCGACCGGCGATTCGCAACGAGCGCAAGCGCGCGCTCGACGAGATTCGCGCCAAACAGGAATCCCGCGAGCCCGTCAGCGGCAAGGTGACCTCGGTGACCGACTTCGGCGCCTTCGTCGATCTCGGCGGCGGAATCGGCGGCCTCGTCCACCGGACCCAGATCTCCAGGACCCGGTCGGGAGAACCCGGCGACCTGTTGAAGGTCGGACAGCGCGTGGAAGCCGTGGTGACCAAGATCGAGAAGAAGAACGGCAAACGCAGCTCGCGCATCTCGCTGTCGATGAAGGCGCTGGAAGCCGATCCCTGGAAGGAGACGGCGAAGAGCTTCACCGCCGGCGAACAGTTCAAGGGCAAGGTGGTCCGGCAAAGCGAGTTCGGCCTGTTCGTCGAACTGGCGCCCGGCCTCGACGGCCTTGTCCACACTTCCCAGTTTCCCATCGGCAAGTCGATGAGCGCGCCGGAGTTCGCCGTCGGGGAGGAGATCGAGGGCTGGGTGGTCGAAGTCGCCCCGAGACGGCGACGGATCGCCCTCTCGCTGCGCGAGGTGCCGGCTGGCGACCCCTGGAAGGACCTTGGCAAGCAGTACGTCGAGGGCGCCGAGGTCGAAGGCAAGGTGGAGCAGGTGTCCCGCTTCGGCATCTTCGTGGAGCTCGAACCCGGGCTCACCGGGCTCCTGCCGATGTCGGCGGTGAAGGGGGCCGACGGAAACCTGGCCCGGCGCGCGTATCACCCCGGTCGCGAGATCAAGGTAATGATCGAGAGCATCGACCGGAAGCGCCGCCGCCTGGGTCTGGCGCCACCCGGATCACAACTCGGCGGCACCAAGACGGACTACAAGAAGTACCGCCAGCGCCAGAAGGAATCGAGCGGCCTGAACGTGATGGCCGCCGCGTTCGCCAAACTCCAGCAACCCAAGTAGCCGGTGTCCGACGACCTGATCTACCGGGTGACCTTCCTGAGTCAAGGCGAGATCTACGAGGTCTACGCCTGCTCGGTCTCCCAGGGCGGCCTGCTCGGCTTCGTCGAGATCGGCGAACTCGTGTTCGGGGAGAGGACCCAGGTCGTCGTCGACCCCTCGGAAGAACGGCTCCAGCGCGAGTTCAAGGGCGTCCAGCGGACCTACCTGCCCATGCACTCCGTCCTGCGCATCGACCAGGTCACCAAGCAGGGCACCGCCCGAATACGGGACGTCGAGCGGCCGGAGAGCCGGAAGGTGACGCCCTTCCCGATGCCGATCTACACCCCCGGTGGAGAGACCAAATGACCAGTCGCCGCCTCATCGCCTGTTCGCTTGCCACCCTCGTGACGGCCGCCGTCTTGCCGGCGCTCCACGCCCAGGAGGCAACCCGCGTCGCCTCGATCAACGTCGAACTGGTCGTCGCCGAAGCTCGTGAAGGGAGGGCACTCGCGGAGTTCCTCCAGCAGATCGAGACGGAGACGCGGACCGCCCTGGAAGCGAACGCCGGCCGCGTGGAAGCGCTGCGCCAGAGCGCCGCCGGCAGGGGACCGGACGAACTGCGGACCATCCAGCACCAGATCGAGGATCTGCAACGCGAATCCCAGCGCCTGGCCAACGACGCCGAGCGCCGCGCCGCGAAGCGCCAGGAAGAGACGCTGCAGCAGATCAACGAGCGCCTGCGTCCGATCGTTCAACAGTTGATCGACGAGAACGGCTACGACCTGATCCTCAACGCCAGCATCGGCGGCGTGCTCCACGCCAGCGCCCGGGTCGACTTGACCCAGCGCGTCATCGAGATGCTCCAGGCGCAGGAGCAGACGGAGTCCAGCCAGGAGCCGTAGGGCCGCCCTACGGGGGCGCCGGCCGGCTACGGTACAACTCGTACGACCGGCTGTGCCGGTTCGACAGGTCCACGTCGCGGCCGCGGACGATCACGTGCCGCACCGCGGTCCGCACCTCCAGCGGGTCGCCGTCCGTGACGATCAGGTTCGCCCACTTCCCGGGATCGATCGAGCCCAGACGATCGTCCAGGCCGAGGATCTCCGCGGCGCCCAGCGTCAGCGCCCGCAGCGCCGCCTCGGCTTCGAGACCGAAGGCGACCGCGGTGGCGGCCTCGTACGGCAGGGCCCTGGCGTTCGACGCGTCGAACGTGCCGAACGCGATCGGAACGCCGGCGCGATGGAGTTCGCCCGGCGCGGCGAACGGGCCGTCGTACGGATCGTCCTCCTCGGCCGGCAGCGCCTGAACCGAGTTCAGGATGACCGGCACCTTCTTCTCGGCGAGCAGGTCCGCCTCCTTCGCCGCGTCGCGTCCTGAACCCAGCACGAGCCGCAGACCGTGCTGTTCCGCGAACGCCACGGCGTCGCGAATGGCCCGCGCCCGATCGGCAACGACGAGCAGCGGTAGCTCGCCCCGCGCCACTCTGGCCACGGCCTCCAGGGCATGATCCTGCTCCACCGCCGCGGCGGAGCCGGCATTCGAGCGAGCGTGGTCGTACTGGCGGGCCGCCTCGATCCAGTCGTCGAGCTCGTCCACCGTCCGGTCGTAGTCCCGCTTCGCCTCGGAGAACTTCTTCTCGCGGACGCTGAAGGTCGAGAAGTCGAACTCGCGGGTCTCGAGGCTCGGCCATTCGAGCACCACGCCGACGCTCTTTTCGACTTCCATCTCCTCCACCGTCCAGCCGTCGAGGAGGATCACCGACGCCTGGCCGGCCCAGGGTCCGCCGCCGGCCGCCGTCAACGCGTGCGTCGTGCCGTTCTCCCTGGTCACCGGAATGATCTCGCTCGCGGGATGGACCCCCTCGACCGCCAGCAGGTGCGGCGTGTCGCCCAGCTCCGCCTGGTCCAGCGTGGCGGGAACCGAGTCGATCTCGATCAGCCCGAGGACCGTCCAGGCATTGAACAGCCCGGGATAGACGTGGAGGCCGCGAGCGTCGATCACGTCAGCGCCCCCGGGCACGGCGACGTCCGGACCGGCCGCCTCGATCACGCCGTCCCGCACGACGACCGTGCCGGTGAAGGCAGCGCCCGAAACAGGATGCACCGTACCGCCCTCGATCGCCAGCGTCTGGGCCGCCGCCGACGCGGCGAACGCCGCCAGGGCCAGCAGTCCCGCCGCGATCCTGCCGTACACGGCGGTCACGGCTCGTCTCCGCCGTCCTCGCCCGCGGGCTCGATCAACGACTGCTCGAGCGCAGCCAACTGCTCTCGCCGGCGCCGGTCCAGCTCGCGGTCGAAGTAGACCTTGCCGTCCACCAGCGTCGTCTGGACGACGGCGTAGGAACTCAGCGGATGCCGGTCGTAGATCACGAGATCGGCGTCCTTGCCGACCTCGATCGAACCGATGCGGTCCTCGATCCCGAACTGGCGGGCGGGGTTGATCGTGACCAGGGCCAGGGCCTCATCGTCGGAGAGGCCGCCCCACTTGACTGCCTTGGCCGCCTCGTGGTTCAGGTGGCGCATCTCCTCCTCGTCGTCCGAGTTGACCGAGACCAGGACGCCGCGATCCGTCATCAGGGCCGGGTTGTGCGGAATCGCCTCGTAGGCCTCGACCTTGTAGGCCCACCAGTCGGAGAAGGTGGAGGCGCCGGCGCCGTGGGCCGCGATCTCGTCCGCCACGCGGTAGCCCTCCAGCACGTGCTGCAGCGTAGCGATCCGGAATCCGAGCTCCTCCGCCAGCCGCAGCAACTGGAGAATCTCGTCGGCCCGGTAGCTGTGGGCGTGCACCAGCCGCTCGCCCTCCAGAATCTCGACCAGCGGCTCGAGCTCCAGATCCCGCGCGGGCGGGCGGCTGCGCCGGCCGGCGGCTTCCGCCTCCCGATGGCGCGTCCACGCGTCCCGGTACTCCGCGGCCCGCGTGAACGCCTCCCGGATAACGTCGAGAACGCCCATCCGGGTCGCCGGGTAGCGGCGCGGCCCCGGGCCGAAGGACCGTGACCGCTTGGGGTTCTCGCCAAGCGCGAACTTGATGCCCGAAGGCACGCCCTCGAAACGCAGACCGTCCGCGTTCTCGCCCCAGCGAAGCTTCAGCAACTGGTTCTGGCCGCCGATCGGATTCGCGCTGCCGTGGAGCACGTTCACCGTCGTCACACCGCCGGCGAGCGCCCGGTAGATCGCGATGTCGGTCGGGTCGACCACGTCCTCGATCCGCGCCATCGAGGTCACCGCCAGGCTGCCCTCGTTGACGCCTCCCGCCGTTGAGATGTGCGAGTGGGCGTCGAAGATGCCCGGCGTGACGTAACGACCTTCGGCATCGATCACGTGCGCGCCCCGGGGCGGGCTGACGCCGCTGCCGACCTCGGCGATGCGGCCGTCCCGCACGACCACCGTGCCGTTCTCGATCGTCTCGCCGGCCATCGTGAGGACGGTCCCGCCGACGATCGCCAGCACGTCGTCCTCGCGGTAGGGACCGGTCATCGGCACCATCCCGTCGCCGGCGCCTTCCGCGTACTTCTCCGTGACCTCGGCCAGCCGCATCGGCGCAGGCGCCTCGCTCGCCCCGCCGCGACGGCCGCCGGGGCCGCGCTCACCGCGTTCGCCCTCCTCACCGTCGCCTTCGGCCTCTTCACCGTCGGACACGGCGTACCGGACGCCGTCGATGAACACCGCCTCGACCCGCGTCGACTCCTGCCATGGGTAGCCGTCGGCCAGCACGAGGTCGGCCGCCATTCCCGCGGCTACCGTGCCGATCCGGTCGTCCAGGCCGTGGACAGCCGCCGCGTCCCGGGTGAGCGCCGCCAGCGCCCGCGCGGGTTCGAGGCCGCCCTCGATCGCCCGGCGCACGCCCGCCAGGAAGTCGTCCGCTCCGTTCGCGCTGCCGGAACTGAGCGCGAACGGCACGCCGGCCTCGGCCAGTTCGGCCGGGGTCGTCGGCGCCAGCCGCTCGTGGAGAATCTCGCGGAGCGGCCGGTCGGCGTCCGGATCCCGGTCACGCTCGGGCAGCGGCTCCGGCCAGGCGACGTCGACCAGCACCGCCACGCCGGCATCCGCGAGTTCGGCGGCACGCCGGTAACCCTCCTGGCCACCGTAGAGCGTGAAGTCGAGACCGAATTCCTCGGCGAGGCGGAGCGCCCGGTCGATCTCGACCGCGCTCGAACCCGGCAGGAGGATCCGCTCCTCGCCCGAGGCGACGCTCGCCAGAGGCGCCAGGGTTCGGTCGAAATCGGGCCGCCGCCAGCCTGCGGGATCAGCCTCGTAGGCGGCAACCGCGGCGGCGTAGTGAGCCGCGTCCAGGAGCAGTTGCCGGAAGTAGGCGACCCTGCCCATCAGCGAGCCAGGGTAGGAGCCGAAGCCGCCGCCACTGGTCAGTGAAGCGACCTGGGCCAGCTCGGTGGCCACCACCTGGTGTTCCGGGTCGCGGCCGGGAACGCCCAGCCGAACCAGCGACAGCCGGCCCGGGAAGAGCCCGTCGCCCGGCGTTGCCGCGATCGAGGTGAAGCCGGCCTTGCGCCAGGACTCGACCGCCTCCGCGTCCAGCGTCAGGTCGTCGGCGGCCCGCTTCCAGGGAGTCGTCGACGGACGGTCTTCCGGGCCGCGCGGCAGGGCCCGGTCGGGATCCGGCCGCCGCCGCTGGCCCCCCGGCCCCGCCGCCCCCGCCCCCGGGCCTCCGGGAGGCCGCCGCGGCCGCGGCAGACTTCCCATCGCGTCGATCAATCCCGGGTAGACCGTGAGCCCCTCGCCGTCGATGACCCAGGCGTGCGGCGGGATCGCCGCGTCCTCGGCAACGGCAGTGATCGTGCCGTTCTCGATGACGACCGTCGCGCGCTCCAGGACCGTGCCGTCGCCGACCTCGACCCGCACGCCCTCGATGGCGTAGAAGGGAGGCGGCGCCGGGGGAGGACCGGCAAGGAGCGGCAGCGCGGCCAGCACGCCTGCCGCTGCAAGGCGAAGCGCCCGTCCGGTCGTGCCGATCAACTCCATGGCGAACCGCGGCAGCCTAGCAGTCCGCCAGGCCGTTGCGCGGGCACCACTCGGCCAGCGTGCAGTTCGCGCAGTCGGGCCGTCGCGCGGCGCAGACGCGGCGGCCGTGCCAGATGATCGCGTGACCCATGAAGATCCACTTGTCCTGGGGCAGCCGGCGCATCAGATCCCGCTCGACCTTGACCGCGTCCTTCTCGGGACTGATGCCCAGGCGCCGGGCCAGACGTCCGATGTGGGTGTCGACGACCACGCCGACCGGCTTCCTGAACCAGGTGCCGAGCACCACGTTCGCCGTCTTGCGCGCCACGCCGGGGAGCGTGATCAGTTCCTCCATCGTGTCCGGCACGTCGCCGCCGAACTCCTCCACGATCTTCCGCGCGGCGCCGAGCACGCTCTTCGTCTTCTGGCGGAAGAAGCCCGTGCTGCGGATCTCCTGCTCGAAAACCGCCGGGTCGGCGGCCGCGAACTCCTCCGCGCTGCGATAGCGCTCGAACAGCGTCTCGGTGACCTGGTTCACGCGCACGTCGGTCGACTGGGCCGAGAGGATCGTCGCGACCAGGAGTTGCAACGCGTTCTCGTGGCGCAGCTCGCAGTCGGCGTCCGGGTAGAGACGTTCGAGTTCGGCCAGCACCTCCCGAAGCGCCGACTCGGGAATCGGTTCGAAGGGACCCTCAGGCCTGGGCACTGCTACGGCGGCAACAGGTCGAGGACCGCCAGCGTCATCGCCTCGACCCCGGCCCGAATCGAGGGTTCGGGCTCGATGCGGAAGAAGGGCGAATGGTGCCCGGCAACCTGCGGTCCGCCGGCCGCCTCCGCTTCCAGGTCGGCGGGATCCGTGCCGCCGACGTTGAAGTAGGTGCCGGGCACCTTGTGCTCCGTGCGGAGGAAGTAGGCGAAGTCCTCGGCGCCCATGCCCGAGGGCGGCGCCGCGAAGAACACGTCCTCGCCCATGCCGGCGGCGATCGCGGTCCGCACCCGGGTCGCAAGCTCCGGGTCGTTCATCGTGACGGGCGTCGATTCCTTCGTGCGCACCACCTTCGGCAGCAGCGATGCCGGAAGTCCAGCCGCCCTGCCGACACCCTCCGCGATGCGCTCGATGGCCGAAAGCAACTGCTCGCGCGTCTCCTCCCTGTTCGCCCGCACCGTGAGCTGCAGTTCCACCCGGTCCGGGATCACGTTGTGCTTGAAGCCGCCGTGAATCGCGCCGACCGTCACGACGCCGGGGTCGAGCGGGTTGAGTTCACGGCTCACGATGCCCTGGAGCGCGACGACGAGCTGTGCCGCGATGTAGATCGGATCCTTGCCCCGGTGCGGCGACGCCCCGTGCGCGCCGACGCCGAACACCGTGATGTCAACGCTGTCCGAGGAAGACGCGAGCAGACCCGGCGGCACCTCGATCTTCCCCGCCGGCCTGCCCGCCGAAACGTGGAGCGCCAGCGCGTAGTCCGGCACGCCGAAGCGCTCGTACAGGCCGTCCTCGATCATCTCCCGGGCGCCCATGATCCGCTCTTCCGCCGGCTGGCCGACGAACATGACCGTGCCCGACCACCGGTCGCGCATCGCGGCGAGCCGCCGCGCCACGCCGACCATCGTCGTGATGTGCATGTCGTGGCCGCAGGCATGCATGACCGGGACCTCCTCGCCGGAGAGATCGACCTGCCTGACCGTCGAGGAGTACGGCAGCTCGGACTTCTCCTCCACCGGCAGGCCGTCCATGTCGGCCCGCACGAGAACGAGCGGTCCCTCACCGTTCGCCATCATGCCGACGATCCCCGTGCGGCCGATCCCCTCCGTCACCTCGACGCCGGACTTCCGGAGTTCGTCGGCGAGCCGGGCCGCCGTCTTGTGTTCGAGAAAGGAGAGCTCCGGATTGCGGTGGAAGTGCTCGAAGAGCGCCCTCAGTTCGGTCCTGTAGTCCTCGGCGATCGCGCCGGAGAGGCTCTCGGCGACACCCGCTGCAGGCCCCGCGAGGAGCGCCGCCGACAGAAGCGCAACGACAAGCGAGGAGCGGTCCCGGCGCACCGCTAGCCCACCGTCTCTTCGATCAGGGCAAGGAAGTCGTCGGGGAGACCGCTCGTCCTGCCCAGGATCCGGCCCTGCTCATCGAGCAGGATGTAGGTGGGAAAGGCACTGACGTCGAGGACCTTCGCCAGCTCGCTCGTCGTGCCCACATGCCAGTTCACCCACGGCATCGGCTCCTCCTCCATGAAGTCGACCGCGGTCGCCAGCTCCGCGTCGACGCTGACGGCCAGCAGGACGAAGCGGTCCGCGGGAAGATCGGCGGCCAGTTCCCTCAGCGTCGGCAACGCCGCGATGCAGGGCTTGCACCAGGTCGCCCAGAAGTCGAGGAGCACGACCCGGCCCCGGTAGTCCGACAGCGACTCCTCGACGCCGTCCATGCGGCTGCCGGGAAGGTCGGGCACGACGCTCCCGACCGTGGCGTGCCGGATGCTGTGGATCAGGTCCGCCTCGGCATCCGCGAAGGTTCCGGCGCCCATCCTCATCCCGAACAGGAGCGGCTCGTCCTCGACGCCCGCGCTCAGTCCTTCCGCAGCGTCGAGAGCGGCATCCCGTCTGGCCGAACGCTCCTCCTCGGGCAGGTCCCTCGCGTTGACAACCGCCATCCGTCCCAACGCCACGTAGTAGCGACCGGCCGCGCGTAGCACCGGGTCCTCTGCCTCGGCCGCCAGTTCCTCGAAGAACCTGTCCGTCGCGGGCCGGGCGGATTCTCCGTCGTCGCGGAAGCGCCGGAGCATGTGCATCCGGGACAGCGTCATTCCCCACGCCCCGAAGTCCGGACCGCGCTCCAGGAGGGCCTTCGCTCCCCGGTAGGCGTACTCGTCGCCCTTCGCCGTCATCGCGGCCTGGTTCGTCAGGAACTGCGCCGCGTCGACCGACCTCTCGTGCGTGCCGCCCTCTTCGAGAATCGCGATCGCCGCCGCGGCGGCACGGTCCGCGTCAGGAGGCCCGGAAGCCTCCTCGCCGGCCTCCGGGCTCCCGGAGTCCTCTTCCGAACCCAGGCTGTTCAGGCGGCTCTGCATCCATTCGCGTTGACGCTTCATGTAGTCCGTCACGATCTCCCAGTCGGGACCGACTTCGGCAACCAGCGCGGCGAGCTCCTCGTCGGCGCCCGAGCCCTCCTCGCCGGCGGCCGCTCCGCAGGCTGCCGACAGCAACAGGAGCACGCTGCCGAGCGCGACGAGCGTGCGATTGGACGTGTTCATGGGCCAGGACCTCCCAAGGAAAAAGGGGCGTCTTCGACGTCCCATCCTAGTGGCCGCTCAGTTTTCGAAGCCGATCGGCTCGATGTTGCAGATCGAGTAGACGACCGGGCGGCGGCGGGTCCAGGCCGGTTCCACCGTGATGGAACGCCAGTCCTCGATGACCGCTTCGAGGTTGGCGACCTCCTCCGGTCGCTCCGCGGCCAGATCCGTCTGCTCCCGAACGTCGGTGGACAGATCGTAGAGGAAGCCGCCGGGCTCATCCTGGTTCGGCTTGATCAGCTTCAAGTCGCCGCTCCGGACCGCGACGGTCGGGTAGTTCCGCCAGACCAGGCGGCCGTGGCCGGTCGCCTCGGCCGACCCGTCGAGAAGCGGCATCAGGTCGCGTCCATCGAGTTCGAGATCCGCGGGCGCCGCGGTTCCGGCGGCAGCCAGGGCGGTCGGCAGGATGTCGAGCGTCGACACCGGAGCGTCGACCGTGGTCCCCGCCGCGACCGCCGCCGGCCAGCGCAGCAGGTACGGCACGCGGACGCCGCCCTCGTAGTAGGTCAGCTTGCCGCCGGAGAGCGGCTCGCACGAGCACAGCCCGGGGAAGTAGCCGGCGCAGCCGTTGTCCGACAGGAAGACGACGAGCGTGTTGTCGGCGATGCCCGCTTCGTCGAGGGCGTCCAGGATGCGGCCGACCGCGTCGTCGAGCGCGGCGATCATCCCGAAGTAGATCCTCCGCAGTTCGTGCTCCTCGTCGGGGAAGCGGTTGTAGTACTCCTCCGTGACCTGGAACGGCGAGTGCGGCGCGTTGAACGCCGAGTAGAGGAAGAACGGCTCATCGGCGTGCCGTCGGATGAAGTCGACCGACTCGTCGCCAAAGACGTCCGTGATGTAGGCCGGCTCGTCGACCACCGTCTTCTCCGGCCCGCGCAGGATGAGGTTGCCCGCCCGGCGCGCGGGCGGCGCGGCCGGCTCGGTGCCTCTGACCACCAGGTCGGCGCGGGGGTCTTCCGGCGGCCGACTCCTGAACTCATCGTCGGCCGACATCGACACGGCGCCCTCCGTTCGGCGGTTGATGAAGCGCGTGGCGCCCGCGAGATGGCCGTAGAACTCGTCGAAACCGCGGTTCGTCGGGTAGTGCTCGTCCTTGAAGCCCAGGTGCCACTTGCCGACGATGCCGGTGGCGTAGCCGGCCGGCCGCAGGTGGTCGGCGATCGTCAGCTCGCCGGCGATGAGCCCGACATCCGGCACTTCCGGCGCCTGACGCGCGTTGTACTCGAAGCCGTACCGCTGCTGGTAGCGGCCGGTCAGCAGCGCGGCACGCGCCGGCGAACAGACCGGCGTCGTCACGTAGCCCTGGGTGAACACGGCCCCCTCCCGGCCGATCCGGTCGATGTTCGGCGTCTGGATCCGGTCGCCGTAGATCGAGACATCCGCGTAGCCGAGGTCGTCGGCCAGGATGACGACGATGTTCGGCGGCGAAGCGTCCGCGGAGGCCTCCTGCTCACCGCCGTTCCCGCCGGGAGAGCAGGCAATCGCCAGCACCGCCATGAGTAGCACCACCGCAACCGGAACCTGTACTCGTCCGCTCATTCGAGACCTCCGTCGGTTTCTACGTCCTTGTCTGTAGCTGCACTCTACAGAAAGGAACATCTTGCTACAAAACGCTACAGTTGCTACGATCCGCCGCGTGCGAACGATCACTCAAAGACAGCTCCGCAACGACTCGGCCAAGGTACTCCGGGCCGTTCAGGAGGGCCAGACCATGACGATCACCCGAAACGGAACTCCGGTGGCCGAACTGCGGCCCATAGCCGCCCGCCGCTACGTATCCCGTGCCGTGCTCAGAGAGGCGGTGCGAACCGCTCCCAGAATCGACGCGGGCCGGTTCCGGGCCGACATCGACGCCGTCATCGATCCCTGGCTGGATGATCAGCAGGGCGGAAACCGCCGGACATGAGTTCCGCCGTACAGCCTCTCCACCAGGCGGCGCACGAAGCCGGACTGCAGGCGAGCCAGACGCTCGCCGGCGACAGCCACGGCCTGCTGGACACGTCCGTCATCATCGACTACGACCTGATCGACCCGTTGAAACTGCCGGACCTGTCCGCGGTTTCGGCCATCACGATGGCCGAACTCACGGTGGGGCCCCTGGCGGCCGGCCAGGACAACGAGGAACGGGCCAGCCGGCAGGACCGCCTGCAGTGGGCCGCCGGCACCTGGGACCCCCTGCCGTTCGACAACGCGGCAGCCCGGGCCTACGGCCGGATCTACTCCACACTCCTGCGCCAGGGCCCCGTCGGCCGCCGGCGCCTCCCCGACTTCCTGATCGCCGCCGTCGCGCTGGCCAACGACCTGCCCCTCTACACGAGGAACGCCGCCGAGCTGCGCGGCCTGGAGGAGCTGCTCGCCGTCCGTCCCATGTAGCACCTAGTCGACGCGTCCCGCCAGCTTCCACGCGTAGTCCAGCGCGTGGCCTAGCGAGTCGGTGAACGCCTTCCCCTGCCAGGCGATGTCGAACGCCGTGCCGTGATCGACCGAAGTGCGAACGATCGGCAGGCCGATCGTCACGTTGACGCCGCGTTCGAAGCCGTAGAGCTTCATCGGAGCGTGGCCCTGGTCGTGGTACATGCAGACGACGGCGTCGTAGCGGTCGAGTTGGATCGCCTGGCGGAAGATCGTGTCCGCCGGATGCGGGCCGGACACGTCGAGACCGTCCGCCGCCGCCCGTTCGATCGTCGGCCGGACGATCTCCTCGTCCTCGGCACCGAACAGGCCGTGCTCCCCGGCATGCGGGTTCAACCCGCAGACAGCGATCCGCGGCCGCTCGATGAACCGGCACAGAGCCTCGTGGGTCAGGTCGATCACCTTGCGGATCCGAACGGGCTCCACACGCTCGATCGCCTCGCGCAGGCTGACGTGAGCACTGACGTGAGTCACCGCCAGTTCCGGCACGGTCAACATCATCGCGAAGTCCTCGGCACCGCAAAGACCCGCGATGAACTCGGTGTGCCCCTGGAAGTCCGGCCGTGAGGCTCTGGTCGCTTCCTTGTTCATCGGCAACGTCACGACGCCCGCTACCTTGCCTGCCAACGCGTCCCGTGTCGCGCAGTCGACATAGGCCAGCGCCGCCGCACCGGCCTCTCGACTCAGAACACCCGGCGTCACCTGCTCTCCACTCAACATCCCGAGATCACGAACGTTCAACGAACCCTCCACCGCCTCCTCCGGCCCATCGACCGAGTGAACCGACGCCTCCACGCCCAGCGCCTCGGCCGCACGCACGAGTACCGCCGAATCGCCATACACCACGGCGTCGCGGCCCAGCAGCTCCTCGGCAAACCGGCGCACCGCAATCTCCGGCCCAACGCCAGAAGCATCTCCCATCGTCACCGCCATCGGCCGCCCTGCCATACGGGAAATCTACTCTGCCCCACGGCAACGACCGCCAGCCTGGGGCGGTCCGGGGAGGGGGTCCCAGCGAGCTTGGAGTGAGCGACTGCCCACACCCAATCATCAACCGAGGCCGACCGGAGCGAACGGAACGCAGCGAGCCCCACCCTCCATTCCAGTCAGAGAAGGCGAGCGTTCGCTGGGACCCCTCCCCGGACCGCACCAGGCGGGTGCGTCCGACGCCCGCCGTCCGACGTCCGACGTCCGACGTCCGCCGCCCGCTGCTCGTGTAGATTCGCCGCTCCGTACCCAACCGAACACGAGGACGTCAGATGGCCGAGTACATCCCAAGCCCGATCAAGTGGGTCCGCGACCAGGTGGAGCTCTACGAAGGCAGCGGCGGCACCGAGGGCGTCGGACTGCGGGACACCGGCCTGCCGTGCATCATCGTCACCCATACGGGCAACAGGACAGGCTCGATCCGCAAGACGCCGCTGATGCGGGTCAAGGACGGCGACAGCTACGTGCTCGTGGCCTCGAAGGGGGGCGCGCCGAAGAACCCCGAGTGGGTGTACAACCTGCGCACGGACCCGGAGGTCGAGCTTCGGGACGCCACGGAGGTTCAGGCGATGCGCGTGCGGGAAGTCGAGGATCCCGATGAACGGGCTCGCGTCTGGGCGCTGGCCGTCGAGGCGTTCCCGCCGTACGAGGAGTACCGGAACAAGACGTCCCGGACCATCCCGGTGTTCATCGCGGAGCCCGCGTAACAACTGGCCGGGACGCAGCTACCGGGAGGGATGTCCTCCGACCCAGACCGGGCTCGACCAGGCCATCGCGTCGTTCAACTGACGCACGCGGACGAAGTAGTAGTCGCCCTGCCGCGGCGCATCGCTGTCCGTATAGCTGAGCTCGATGTCCCGCGGTCCGTCCGGGCGGACCCGCCGCAGGGTCACGGAGTCGCGGTGATAGTCCTCGATCGGCAGCAGCTTCTCGAGCCGGCCGCCCTGGAGATCCGAGAGCGGCAGGCGCACGCGGGCGCCCGGGATGACCGCCCGCGGCCGGTAGAACGGCGGCGCCGAGCCGGTTTCGGCCGCCTCCTCCAGTTCGAGGACGATCGCCGCCCCGGGCTGCGCGTCCGCCACTGACAGCCGGAGCGAGCTCGTCTCGCCGCGGGTGTTCGTCCGGAAGACGGCGCCGTTGCCGCTCTGCTCCACGTGCTGGGTCGTCGGATTGACGAAGTCCGTCCCCTCGACGGACCGCAGCATGGCGCCCGCGACCGTCAGCCGGCCCCGCCAGTGCCGCCAGCCGCGCGGGGCGTCGCCCATGTGGACGGGCGTTTCCTCGGAGTAGAACGTGAGCAGCAACTCCGCCGGCGCGCCGCCGGCGGTGTCGAGCGAGTAGTCCTCGCTCCAGAGTTCCTCTTCGTTCTTGATCAAGGCGATCGAGCCGATCGGAGCCGTGCCGATCACCCGTCCCGCGATCTCCCGCACGTCCGAGAACGGTGCCCGCGAGCCCATCATCGTGCCGTTCACCTTGAAGTCGAGGATGATCCGGTCCCCGGTCGTGGCGTACGTGCGCCGCGCCTTCATCCCGTTGAAGATCGCGTCGCGCGACCTCTCCGGCGCGAACACAGCCCCCAATCCCCCGCTCTGCGCCAGCGAGGTTCGGTTCGGCGCCGAGTAGCCGGGATGGGAGAGATGGTCGTCCGACGCAGCGACGACGCCGACCTGGTGCCCGCGCGACAGGTACTCCTGCATGAACCACTCGAAGGTCCCGTGCATCGACATCATCTCGACCAGGGGCTCCAGGCCCGGGTGCGACTGGCGGAAATCGCCCGGGTTGTGGGCATGCGGGATGACGACCACGTCGCGGCGGTCGTTGCGGGAGTCGAGTTCGCGGTAGAGCTCGGACAACGTCGGAAACTCGAGCACCGAGATCACGTCCTGATCGCCGACCGTGCGGTAGAGCACGTTGTGGTGGCCGCCGCCCTGGCGCGTGTGCCGCGTCCATTCCCAGCCGAGGTAGGGAATGAACCGCCCCGGCTCGTCGTACTCGGCGCTCTTCTCGCGCATCAGTTCCCACTCGCCCGCGTCCAGCCAGATGTCGTGCTCCGAGTGCGTGACGAAGTCGAGTCGCGCGTCGTCGCGCGCGAACCGCATGAAGAAGTCCAGGGTGCCGATGCCCTCGGCGTAGCCCGAATGGCCGTGGGTGTCGCCCCAGTAGATGCCGTACTCGGGGTCGTCCGCGACCAGGATCGGGTTCGCGTCGCCCACGATCGACGGCCCCTCGCCCCGGGAGCGAATCGCCGGCCAGTAGACGCCGGGCTCGTCGAGGGTCAGGTCGACGAGCGTGATCGCCTCGCTTCCCGCCTCGGTCGAGGCACGGAGCTCCCCGTTCAACAGGACATCGAAGCCCGGAATGTCGCCGGTCGCCCGGTTGTAGAACCGGTCCTCCGCGCGCACCGAGAACTCGAAGGGCTCGCCGGTCCGCACCACGCTCGGGGCGAAACCGTGGACTCCGGCCACCGTCGTGCCGATCACCGCGAACGGCAGGATCGGCTGCGGCCGCCACTCGCCAGAGCCGTCGAGGTCGACGTAGAGCGGGAACGGGATCCTGGCTCCCGTCGTCTGCGTCATCAGGATTCCGGGGCCGCCGCCGGACGTGTCGCCGTAGGTGATCGTCACCGACTCGCCGGCGTCGAGCCGCCCCTCCGTCAGCCTGTACGCAAGCGCCGGTTCCGGGGCGCGGAAGCCGCCGTGCGGCCCCGAGGCCATGTAGACGTCGGCCTTGAAGACGGCGTCGCCGTCACTCGTCTCGAGACTGACGTAGCCGGCGGCGGCCGGGTCGGAGGTCTGAAAGGCGCCGTAGTTCACGTTGAAGTGGCGGGCGACCCAGAACCCGCCGCCGGTCTCGACCGGCCGCGTGCCGGCCGTCCAGGTCTGACGAACCGTCGCGTACTGACGGGCCTCGAAGGGTCCCGGGGTGTCCGTTGCCAGCGAACCGAGCGCGCCTTCTTCTTCCCGCAGCGTGAACTCGCGGACGAGCCGATCGACCATCGCGCTCGCGGCGACGGCGGCGTCGCCGGTCGGGGGCAAGGTCGAAGAGAGGCGTATCCGTGGCCCCTCCAGGCCCATCTCGTGGCCGGCGAGCGCCAGCGCGTCGGCCCAGTCGGCCGTTACCGCCGCCCGCGCCGCGATCGTCGACTCGTCCGTCGGCTGCGCCGCAACGTCGGCCTTGAGTTGCTCGACCGCGGCGCCCAGATCGCGGTCGTAGACCCCGCCAGAACCGCTCGCGTCGCAGCCGAGAACGGCAAGGACGAGGGCGCCGCCCACGAAGAGCGGCGCCCGACCCCAGCCCTGCTTCCCGCGCCGGATCAGAAGCTGAAGCCCACCTTCAGCCGGAACTCACGCGGCCGCTGATACCAGGACACCAACGCGTTCGGCCGTCCGGTCTGCCTGTTCATCGCGATCGGTTCCTGGTTGTCCGTCGCGTTCGCGAGGTCGAAGCCGATCTTGGCCCGCACGTTGCCCGCCATCGCGACCGAGTACATCAGGGACAGATCAACGGTCCAGGTTTCCGGAAGCTGGTTCGCGTCCGACGGCTCGCGGTACGTCGACGTCGTGATCGTCTGTCCCGATACCGGATGCCGTACCTGGGTCGACACATGGCTTCCCCACGGCGCCCCGGATGCGTAGTGGAGGAACCCCCCCAGCACCAGGTCGTGCCTGCCGAAAACGAAGCGCTTCATCCCGATTACGTTCGCCAGGTGCTCCCGGTCCTCGAGCAGCCGCCCGAACCACCAGTCGCTCGAGGTCGCGTTGGTCAACCCCGTGCCCACCTCGATTCCTCCCAACCCCTCATAGAGGTTGAAGTTGTCGTTGAACGAGTTGATGTTCCCCTTGGTCGAACTCAGGGTGTAGTTCGTGCGCAGCGTCCAGTTGTCGCGGAACAGCCGGTTCGCCTCGATCTGCAGTCCCCGGTACTCGCGGCGGGCATCCTCCCAGTTGCGGAGATCGCGGACCACCCGGCCCGCATCGTCGAACTGGAGCGTGGCGTGGAAGATGTTGTCCGCCTCGCTCGCAATCAGCCGCGATTTGACGACCCACTTCTGGGATACCTGGAAGTCGGCGCCGAAGGAGATCTCGTCCTTGTAGTACGGGTCGATGTCCTGGATCGCCTGGTCGAACGTCGGCTCGACCCGGCGCTGGAACCGGTCGTAACGCTGGGTCGCGCGGTTCCACTGGAACTGCTCGTAGACGTTCTCACCGTTGTTCTGGCGGGAGAACTCCTGGAGCACGATGCCCATGCCGATCGCGTGGTAGTAGCGCCCCAGGGTGCCCCGGAGCAGGATGCTGCCGTCGGCCTTCACGTCGTAGACGCCGCTGATCCGGGGCACCCACTCGGTGTACTCGTTGACCCGCTCGCCGATGTCGTTGTCGATCGTCTGCTGATCGCCGCGGATGCCCAGGGTCCAGACCCAATTGTCGCCGACCTCGAAGCGATCCTGGGCGAAGACGGCCAGGAAGTCGCTGGTTTCCGTGATCACGTTCGACGGGTCGAACACCCGCTTGTTGACCGGGGTCGCGAAGCCACCGGGCAGGGTGGGGTCGTAGTTCCGGCCGCGGAACTCGGTGATGATCGAGGTCAGGTTGCTGAACTCGATCGCCTGGGCGTCGACGCCGAACTTCCACTCGTGCCGACCCCTGAAGCTGGTCAGGGACACGTTCGCCTGGTCTCGCGGGAAGTCGTTGAAGCCTTCGGCCAGGCGCACGGCCGGGCCGTTGTGCCTGAGGCCCGTCGCCAGATCCCGATAGCGGAAGTTGTTCCCCGGCGGGTCGTCCGGCGAGGCGTTCGGATCGATCGGGTGCTGCTCGGCCGCGTGCCGGCCGACGAACTCCTCGCGGTTCGCGAGCTTGAACTCCAGGAAGTTCGCGCTGCCCAGACCGAGGCTCCAGTTCAGCGTCTGCACCCGCCCGTTGAGCGGGAAGTTCATGATCGCGTACTGGTCGCCCGGGTTGCCGGAAAGGCCGATCGCGTCCGACGGAGCGTCGATCGCCGTGATCGCGATCTGCTGGTTGTCGCTGGGCTGGAAGTTCACCTTGGCGATCAGGGGATCCGCCTGGCGGCTGAGATTGACGACGGTCCCGTCCCGCAACCGATCGATCGTGTTGTCCGACATCCGGCCGTAGGAGGCGAAGAACCACGCCCGATTACGGGCGAGCGGACCGCCGATGCTGGTCTCGTAGCTGTTGATCTGATCGTCCGGACGCTCGAGCTCCAGAACGTTAAGCGCCCGCCACGTCGGGTTCTGGCCGATGTAGAGCGCCTCGCCGTGAAACTCGTTGGTCCCCGTCTTGACGGTCGAGTTGATGATGCCGGACGTCGCCCGGCCGTACTCGGCGCCGAAACCGGTCGCCTCGAGCTTCGTCTCGGTCAGCGCGGTGCTGGGGATGAGCATGCGCATCTCGCCGCCGCGGCGGTGCATCGAGGTGTCCACCCCCTCGATGTAGACGCCGACCTCGGTCGAGATGCCGCCGTTCACCGACGGCCGGCTGTCCAAGTCACTCCGGTTGACGACCGACGGCAACTGCCGCACGGCCGCGTTGTAGGTGCGCGTGCCGAAGGCGACGTTGTCCGTGATCTCGGACGGGATCGTCGCCGCAGCCGCCGTCTCGAACTTGCTGATCAGGGGCGCCTCGCCGGTCACCGTGATCTCTTCTTCGGCCGCCGACACGAGCGTCAGGTCGACGCCCCGCCGCTGGCCCGGATCGAGGTCGGTCGCCAGTTCCGCGGTGCCGAGCCCTTCGAGTTCCGCATTCACCGTGTAACGCCCGGCGAGCAGCAGCGCGAAACGGTAGACGCCGTCGGCGTCGGTGATGACCGTCCGCGTGTTCTGAGGTCCGGTCAGGGTCACGGTGACGCCGGGCAGCGGCGCCCCCTGCGCGTCCAGGACGCGGCCGTCGATCGTGCCGGTCTGCGGACCGTCTCCGAGCAGCGGAGCGACGCAGATCAGGGCGACGAGCCCTCCCAGCCAAGCGCGACGTTGGTTCATGCAAGTCTCCCTTCAGATCGCGGGTTCGACCGGCAGGCGCAGACACTCCGGGACGGCCGGGCCGAGCCCTATGGGCTTCAGATGTCAGGTAATCTAGCCCAACGCCGTTCGTACTTACAAACGCCGTTCAATCGAACGGATCCGATCGCAGGAGGGCCCGATGACCCGCCGTACCCGCCGCGACTTCCTCCAGCAGTCCTCTCGCCTGCTCGCAGGCGGCGCGCTCGCCAGTCTCCACGGCTGCGGCAGCCCCCAGCCGCAGGCCGAGGCCGACGACCGCCCCAACCTTCTCTTCTTCTTCCCCGACCAGCACCGGCCCGACTGGCTCGGCCCAGGCAGCGGCGGTCTCGCCGCACTGCGAACACCGAACATCGACCGCCTGGCCCGCGACGGCGTCAACTTCACGAACGCCCTGGTGCCGTCGCCGGTCTGCGCCCCGTCGCGGGCCTGCCTGGCCTCCGGCCGCGAGTACGACCGCTGCGGCGTGAGCAGCAACCGGTTCGACTACCCGCTCGACCAGACCACCTTCTACGGGCGACTCCGCGACTCCGGCTACCACACGATGGCCGTCGGGAAGCTCGACATGTCGAAGAACAGCGGCAACTGGGGCATGGACGGAACGAACTTCGCCGATGAGTGGGGGTTCTCGGCGCAGATCAACAACTGCGGCAAGGGCGACGGCATGCAGTCCTACCTGGAGGATCCGGAAGGGCCCAAGGACCCGTACTACGCCTACCTCGATTCCCTCGAACCGCCCCTGGGCAAGGCCTGCGCCGAGGACCTCCTGCGACGGCGTTCCGGCTTCCCCGACACCTGGTGGGCCGACGTGATCACTTCGCCCCTCGGACCCGAGGCCTACTGCGACAACTGGATCGCGCGCAACGGACTCGACCTGATCGAGGCGGCGCCGCGGGACCAGCCCTGGCACCTCGTCATCAACTTCGTCGGGCCTCACCCGCCGGTCGACATCACGGCCGGGATGGAAGGCCGGGTGCGCGGCAGGGACGGTCTCGGCCAACCCTTCGCCTACGAAGGCGCCCTGACTCCAGCCGAGCACGTGGCCCTCCGCCAGAACTACGCCGCGATGATCGAGAACATCGACGCCTGGCTCGGCCGCTACATCGAAATGCTCGAAGAAACCGGCCAGCTCGAGAACACGATCATCGTGTACTCAAGCGACCACGGCGAGATGCTCGGCGATCACGCGCTCTGGGGGAAGTCACTCCCCTACCAGGCTTCCGCCGGCGTCCCCCTCCTGGCGGCCGGCCCCGGCATCCGCGCGGGGTACGAATGCAACCTGCCGACGACCGTCCTCGACCTCGCGGCCACCTTCCTCGCCTACGCGGGCCTCGCCACCCCGGCCGACATGGACAGCCGATCCCTCCGCCCCCTCCTGGAAGGCCAAACCGACAGCCACCGCGAAGTCGTCCTCTCCGGCCTCCGCGACTGGCGGCTCGCCTACGACGGCCGCTACAAGCTGGTCACCGACTTCGAGGGCGAGGACGTGCTGTGGGATCTGGAGGCCGATCCGATGGAGACGGAGAACCTGGCGGCGAAGCAGCCGGAGGTCGTGCAGCGACTGCGGGAGGCCCTGCCGGCCTGAGCCCGCTATCATCCCGCCGCCGCTGCCCGCGGCAGTCCTCCCGGCTTCGATCATGTCCCTCCGTTCGACGCTTGCCGCGATCCTGCTCGCGGCTGTCGCCATCCCCGCAACCGCCCAGTCCGAGGCGACGACCGGGATCATCCGCGGCACGGTCCGCGGGCCCGACGGGGCCACTGTCGGCGGCGCCCAGGTGCTGATCCAGCATGCCGAGACGGGATTCGTGACATCCGTGGAGACGACGGCCGCCGGCACCTTCGCCCGCACGCTGCTGCCGCTTGGTTCCTACGAACTGATCGTGACCAGGGACGACGAGGGCCTGATGGAACGGCTCGCCGGCCTGACGCTTCGCGTCGGCGAGAGCCTGAACCTCGACATCGAACTCAAGGAGGTCGTCGCCGAGGAGATCACGGTGTCGACGGACGCCTACTGGACGCCCGCGACCGAAGACGTGACGACCTCCCAGCGGCTCGCCGACGAGGTGATCGAGGGTCTGCCCACGAACGGCCGGAACTTCTTCGACCTGACCCTGCTGACCCCGGGCGCCTCACTCTCCCAGGGGCCCGACGGCGATGAGCTGAACATCAGCGGCCAGCGCGGCATCTTCAACAACTTCATCGTCGACGGCGCCGACTTCAACAACTCGTTCTTCGGCGAGCAGCGTGGCGGGCAGCGTCCGGCCTTCACCTTCAACCAGGACGCGATCCAGGAGATGGTGGTCATCAACCAGGGCGCGACGGCCGAGTTCGGGCGCTCGGCAGGCGGCTTCGTCAACGTGATCACGAAGTCCGGCACGAACGAACTGGAAGGAACGATGCACACGTTCCGACAATGGGACGGGATCTCCTCCGAGCATCCCTCCGGCGAAGCCGCGAAACCGGACTTCAGCCGCCTGCAGTACGGCTTCACGCTCGGCGGGCCGATCAAACGGGAGCGGGTGTTCTTCTTCGGCGCCTACGACGAACAGGACGCGGCGGAAACGAAGCAGGCCGTGCGGGAAGTCGCCGGCCCCGCCAACCTGGCGAGGCTCGATCGTTTCCTGCGGGACCGCTGGCCCGGCCTGTTCGACGACGAGTTCGGCCCCATCGAGCGCAGCGACGACAACCGCGCCCTGATCGCCAAGCTCGACTTCAACCTCAGCGAGAGCCACCAGGCGTCGGTCAAGTACAACTACACCTGGTCCGAGCAGGAGAACGGCACGTTCGACGTCGACTCCTGGGGCCTGTCCGCGAACGGCATCGAGCAGAACTATTCGCACGCGGTCAACCTGAGCCTGCGCTCCCTTCTCAGCAACCGGACCTCGAACGAGTTGCGCCTGCAATGGGCGCGCGAACACCGGCCCCGGCGCTACGGCGGACCGCTGCAACCGGGAGTCGAGCCGCCGCCCCAGCCGCCCTACCAGGTCCTCGGCGGCAGGCCCTTCCCCGACATCGGGATGGACTTCGCCGACGGCTTCCGGATCGGTCTGCCGTTCTTCCTGCCAATTGGCGCCGACGCGGCGGACGACCGCCAGCAGCTCGTCGACAACGTCTCCACGCTGCTCGGCGACCACCTGGTCAAGGCGGGCATCGAGGCGAACCGGACCGGCATCGCCCAGCAGTTCCTGGGCTTCGGCAACAGCCGCTACATCTTCGATTCGGTGGATGGCTTCATCAACTTCGTCGAGCAGGGGAACGGCTACGTGACCTGCTCGGACGGCTCGGCCAGCGCCTCCGGGGCCTGCCCTTCCGGGACGGAGATAACGGGGCCCGTCCTCCTCTACCTGCAGGCCGCCACCGTGCCCGGCATCCCGCCGGAGGACCTCGGCAAACAGGCCTTCGACGTCGACGAGGTCGCTCTCTTCCTCCAGGACACCTGGCAGGCGAGCGACCGGGTCGTCCTGAACCTCGGTCTCCGCTGGGAAGGAACCTGGAATCCGGACCCGCTGATCGAACCGGAGAACACATACTTCGCGCCCTATCTCGGCGATCCGCATTTCCCGTCGGACGGCACGATTCCCGACGATCTCGACAACTTCCAGCCGCGTCTCGGCCTGGTCTGGGACGCCTCGGGCGACGGCTCCAACGTGCTGCGGCTGAACGCGGGCTCCTACGTCTCCCGCATACCCAGCCTGGTCCTGGCCGGTCCACGCACGACGAACGGCGCCTTCCAGCAGGTCCTGTTCAGGAGCAGCGCCGCCTCGCCGGCCCTCGGCCCCGTGCCGGCGATCGACGAACAGATCGACGGCTCGGACACGCTGCCCTTCCTGCCCGACATCACGGTCGTCGACCGGGACCTCGAACTGCCCGAGACCTGGTCCTTCGGCGCCGGCTACGAGCGCCGGCTGGGCCGCGGCCTGACCGCCGAACTCGCCTACCAGCACGCCCGGACGGATGAACTCTTCCGCTTCGTCGACCGGAACCACCAGGCCTTCGGGTCACCCTTCGGCATCGGCACCCATCCGGGCGGCGGCGGCATCAACGCCCTGAACAACACGGAGAGTTCGGCGCGCTCCCGCTACCACGGCCTGACCGCGACCCTGCGCGGCCGCGACGCCTTCGACGGACTGCTGACCTTCGAGGTGAACTACACCTTCAGCCGGGATCGCTCCGACGACGACAACGAGCGGGACCCCTTCACCTTCCGCTACGCCGACCCCGCGAACCTCGGCCCCGAGTTCGGCTGGTCCGACCGGGACCGCCGGCACCAGGTCGCGGGCTACCTGCTCTTCGCCCTGCCCCGCGACATCCAGTTCAGCAACGTGTTCCGCTACCTGTCGGCGTCACCCGTGTCCGAGTCCTGCGCCGACCCGGGCCAAAGAGCCGCCCAGCCGTCCGACCGCGTTTGCGCCGACGGCCGCATCCTCCAGCGGAACACGCTACGGCGCGACAACGACTTCCTGACCTGGGACATCCGCCTGTCACGCCCCTTCACCCTCGGCCGCGGCGTCACCCTCGAACCGGTCTTCGAGATCTTCAACCTGACGAACGCCGACAACCGCCTCGACGCCGCCCAGGGCTCGCTGCTCTTCAACTTCGACGGCACGATCCGCAGCGGCCTCGGCGACAGCCGACGCGGCCAGATCGGCCTGCGGGTTCACTTCTGAAGACCCGGAGGCACTTCTAGGCGCCGAGGATTCGCAGCTCCCTCGGCGACGAGGTGAGCAGGTCGCAGCCCTGCTCGGTCACCCGGACATTGTCCTCGATCCGCACGCCGCCCCAGCCTTCCAGGTAGAGGCCCGGCTCGATCGTGAACACCGCCCCCTCTTCGACGATGTCGGTGTTGCCCGCCATCACGGAAGGCGGCTCGTGGATCTCCAGGCCCAGGCCGTGGCCGGTGCGATGGGTCATGAACTCCTTGAAGCGCGCGGCACGCAGGTTCGCCTGGCAGTTCTTGTGGACGTAGTCGTAGGTAACACCGGGACGTGACGCCGCCACGCCGCGGATGTTCGCCTGCAGCACGGCCTCGTAGACCTCCCGCATGCGATCCGTCGGCGAGCCGCTGACGACGAACGTGCGGGTGATGTCGCAGTGGTAGCCATCGAACGAGGTCCCGAAGTCGATCAGCAGGAACTCGCCTTCCTCCATCTTCCGCTCGTCGGGCACACCGTGGGGCAGAGCGCTCTTCGGACCGCTCAGAACGATCGGCCCGAAGGAGATGCCACCCCCGCCGCGACGAAGCAGCTCGCTCGAGAGTTTGGCCGCGATCTCGCGCTCGGTGCGCCCCGGCTTGACGTCCCGCAACGTGAACTCGAGCGCCGCCTCGGCGATCTTGGACGCCTGCTGGATCGCTTTTGCCTCCTCGTCGCTCTTCTTGAGCCGCAGTTCGCTCACGATCGACTCGGCACTCTCGAGCTTCGCCTTCGGCAGCTCGCGGGCCAGG
This sequence comes from Candidatus Multivorans sp., assembly GCA_965220845.1. GTDB lineage: Bacteria > Acidobacteriota > Thermoanaerobaculia > Multivoradales > Multivoraceae > Multivorans. The sequence goes on along the minus strand of CBDCRA010000003.1, from coordinate 295,133 downwards.
TGCTGAGCCTCCATGTAGCGCAGGCTGAGCGGTTCGACCGCCACCCGCGCCGCCTTCCCGAGACCCTTGAAGGCCGCGGCCGCGGCCTCCTCCGGACCGTCCGCGTCATCCCAGAGATGCACCGACTCGACCGCCGGAGCGACACCGCGAAAATTGGCCTCTTCCAGCGCGGGCACGATGGCCACCGGGGCGTCGCCGGTCGGCACGATGAGCAGGAAGAGCCGCTCGTGCCCGTCGAAGCGGTGGCCCAGGAGCCACGTCAACGTGGCGCCCGGCGTCAGCACCACGGCATCGGCGCCGGCCGAAGCCGCAGCCTGCCGCAACTGGTCCAGACGGACGGCATCGCGGCTCGAGTGCCTCGGCGCCCCGTTGTCCTCGGCCCCTTCCGCCAGCCCTGCCTCCACGGTGTCGTCGCCCATCTTGTCGTCGCCGCCCTTCCCGAGGTTGTCGTTTCGCCGGAGTGTAGAACCCGACAGCTTACTCTGAACGCTCGGGCGTACTGACGAGGGCCCCCGCGCAGGATAGAGTCGCGCCCATCATGGACACATCGATCGGCTCCGAATACGACTCCCTCCGCGAGGAGGTTCGCTCTTTCTTCGCCGCCAACGAAGACGTCGCAGTCCCCGCGGGTCCCGGCTTCGGCGGCGACGCCTCCGAGGTGCGCAGGCGCGTCGTCGAGTGGCAGAAACGGCTCGTCGATGGAGGCTACGCAGGCCGCGAGATCCCGCAACGCTATGGCGGCGCCGGCCACGAGCCCGACCCCCTCGCCAGCCTGGTCATCGAAGAGGAGTTCCAGGACGCCGGAATCTCCCTCGGCATGGAGAACCAGGGCATCAGCATGTTCGTCCCGACGCTGCTGCACTTCGGCCGTGAAGACCAGAAGCAGGATCTGATCCGGCCGACGATCCGCGGCGAGATGATCTGGTGCCAGGGGTACAGCGAACCGGGCTCCGGCTCCGACCTGGCGTCGCTGCGCACGTCCGCGGTGCTGGACGGCGACGAGTACGTGATCAACGGCCAGAAAATCTGGACCAGCGGCGCCCGCGAAGCGGAGATGATGTTCGCTCTGATTCGCACGGAAGCCGACGCCGGGAAGCACGCGGGGATCAGCTACATCGTGCTGCCGATGGATACGCCCGGGATCGAGGTGCGGCCGCTGATGACGATGACCGGCGACGCCTCCTTCAACGAGGTCTTTTTCACCGACGTGCGCGTGCCGGCGACCAACGTGATCGGCCGCCCGGGCCAGGGCTGGGAGGTCGGCACCTACACGCTGCGCTTCGAGCGCAACATGCTCGGCCGCTCGAACGCGACCGAGAGCTACGTCGCCGGTTGCGTGGACATCCTGCGCGAAACCGGCCTGATCGACTCGCCCGTCTACCGGGACCGGCTGCTCAAGCTCGAGGGCCGGGTGCAGGCGATGAAGTACCACCAGTTACGCCTGCTCACCGATCGGCTGAAGAAGAGGGACTCGGGCGCGGGCGGCCTGATCGTCAAGCTGAACAACTGCCAGTTGAACTACGACATCTGCGCTCTCGCGATCGACGCGATGGCCGAGCGCGGCGTGCTCAGGCGCGGCTCGAAGCACGTCCGCGACTACGGCAACTGGCAGCGCAACTACATGTACGCCCTGGGCCTGATCATCGGCGGCGGCACCGCCCAGATCCAGAAGAACATCATCGGCGAGCGGGGGCTTGGACTGCCGCGTGAGCCGAAGCCGGCCGCGGCCTAGAGTCCGCGCCGCCCGATAGACAAAGGAGTCCGACATGGACTTTGGACTGACGCAGCCGCAGGAGCTGCTCCGAGACTCGATCGCCCGCTTCCTGGCCCAGGACGTGGACATCGAGCGCGTCCGCCGCGCGATGGATTCGGAATCCGGCCGCGACGAGGCAATTCACGACCAGCTCGGCGATCAGGGGATCACGGGCCTCCTGATCGACATGGACCTCGGCGGTTCGGAACTCGGGATGCAGGAGGCGGCGATCGCCGCGCAGGAACTCGGTCGGGCCGCGGCGCCCGTCAACTTCCACTCGGCCTACGTGCTGGCGCCGCTTTTGCTCGCCGGCGCCGACGCCGGAGACCGCCGGAACGCCCTGCTCGAAGGGATCGCCGAGGGCAGGTCGCTGATCACGCCGATCCTCGATGCGCCGATCGACGGCGGACGGATCGACGGCGCCGTCCTCTACGTGCCCGACGCCCCATGGTCCGACGCCTTTCTGCTCGAGTCAGGGGGCAGCCTGCACCTGCTTGACGCTTCCATCCCCGGCATCGACATCGAGCCGCTCGAAACAGTCGACGACACCCGCCGGGTCGCCGAGGTCACGTTCTCCGAAATCGACCTGGGAGCGGCCGAGAGCCTCGGCGGCAGCGCCGACAGCACGCGGCGAGCCGTCCACGCCGCCCGGATCGCCCTCGGCGCCGACGCCCTCGGCGCCGCCCAGAAGGGCCTGCACATCTCCGTCGAGTACGCCAAGGAACGCAAGCAGTTCGAGCGAGTCATCGGCTCCTTCCAGGCGGTGAAGCACATCTGCGCCGAGGTTCTGGCGGAAGTCGATCCGGTCCAGTCCCTGCTCTGGCACACCGCCGACGCCTGGGACGGGGGATCGGACGAGATCGACCACCTCGCCCCCCTGCTCAAGGCTCACGCCACCGAAGTCGCCAGCACCGCCGTCACGATGACAACCCAGGTCTTCGGCGGCATGGGCTTCACGCACGAGTGCGACATGCACATCTTCTACAAGCGCGCCGGCTACGACCGGCAGATGATGGGGAATCCGACCGCGCTGCGGGAGCAGGCGGCGTCGGTGATGTACGCCTGAGGGACGGCTCTCAGTCCGCCGCGCCGAACAGCCGCACCATGCTGACCGTCACGCCGATGCCGTCGGCCTCCACGGTCGAAGGCACGGCGACCCGGACGTCCGGGAAGTCGGCGACCCAGGATTCGTCGCCGTACCGGCTGTAGCTCGCCTCGAAGCGCAGCGCGATCCGGCGGGCGTAGTCGCCGCTGCCGAACCGCTTCTCGAGGCCGAGGCCCCAGGTCGTGGCGATCGGATCCACGTCGCGGCCATCGGTCCCCGAAACGTACTCGGACGGCGAACACGGTTCAGCCGTCAGACAGCCCTCGAAGGTCGTGCTGAAGCGCGCCTTGAAGAGCCGCACGCCGCCGAGCAGGTAGAAGCTCATGTCCCGGGACTGGAGCGATTCCGGCTCGAAGCCGAGCCGCAGCGTCAGGCCGTAGCTGCGTTTCTTGTCGAGGGACCAGGTGTCCGGCCAGCTCTCGCCCAGTTGCTTGCTTTCCGCCGACGTGCCCACGCCGGCGAGCTGGCCTTCCGGCTCGCCGCTGTGGAACGTGACGTCGATTTCCGTGCTCAGGTAGGCGCCGCCGTCACTGAGGAGCGCGCGATAGCCCGCCAGGAAGCCGACCGCCAGGTCGACGGTGTCGGCCGAACTCGTGTCGTGGAACACCATGCCGCGCCGCGGTTCGGGCACCAGGGTGTCGGGATCCGTGTTGTCGACGCTCTTCGAGAAGGTGGCGTCGAACTGCTCGGCCGAGGCGGTGTAGCCGGCGTAGAAGCCGCGCTCCTGGGCGAGAGACGCTCCGGCCAGGACCAGCAGCGACGCGGCGCCAAGGCCCGCGACCCTTCGTCGGAGCTTGCTCATCTTCATCTCCTCGCTCCTACTCCACGATCGCCTGGTAGGTCAGCACCTCCATCGTCGGGCGCAGCGGATAGGTGCCGGTAGGCAGCAACTGGGTCAGCACGATGGCGACGAGGTCCTCTTCGGGATCGACCAGGAAGTCGGTCGAGGCGGCGCCGCCCCAGCCGTAGGTGCCGGGCGAGGCCGGCAGCCCGGTCAGCCCGGTGTCGGTGATCGAGTACCCGCCCAGGCCGTAGCCCATGCCCTCGCTCATCCCCATGTCGAGGTTCAGGCTCGACATGGGCGACGGTCCGTAGGCCGAGCCGAGGTGGTTGTCCATCATCAGGGCGACCGTCTGCGTCCCGAGGATCCGCACACCGTCGAGTTCGCCGCCGTTCGCCAGCATCTGGGCGAACCGCAGGTAGTCGCCGGCGGTGGCAACGAGGCCGGAGCCGCCCATCTCGACCTTCGGGGCCGTGCGGTAGGCGCTGGTCTCGGGATCGTCCATGACCACCATGCCGCCCTCCGGCGTCGGCGCGTAGTTGACGGCGAAACGGTCGAGCTTCTCGTCCGGAACGTGGAAGGCCGTGTCGACCATGCCCAGCGGATCGAAGATGCGCTCCTTCAGGAACTCGCCGAAGGTCTGCCCGGAGACGACCTCGACCACGCGGCCGGCGACCTCCAGGCCGACGCTGTAGTTCCAGGCGGTGCCGGGGTGAGCCAGCAGGGGTTGCTTCGCCAGTTCCCGGACGTAGTGCGCAAGGTCGTCGTGGGGAACGGCGTCCGCGGAGCCCTCGAGTCCCGCGGCCGCGTAGCTGGCGGCGACGGGGCTGGGGATGAAGGTGTAAGTCAGCCCGGACGTGTGCGTCATCAGGTCGCGAACGACGATCGGTCGCCGCGGCGGCTCCGTCTCCATGTCGTCGCCGTCGCCAGAGACGTAGACCTGCGTGTCGGCGAACTCGGGGAGAATCGCGGCCAGCGGCGTCGACAGCAGGAAGTGGCCCTCCTCCCAGAGCATCATCAGCGCCGCCGAGGCGATCGGCTTCGTCATCGAGTACATGCGGAAGAGGGTGTCCTCCGTCATCGGCTCGCCGGCCTCGACGTCCTGGAAGCCGCTGGCCTCGAAGTGCACGACCTGACCGTCGCGGGCGACGACGGTGATCACGCCGGACAGCTTGCCGTCCGTCACGTAGCTCTCGAAGGCCGGGCGGATCCGGTCGAGCCGCTCGCTCGACATGCCGGCGCTCTCGGGCGTTACGCGAGGCAGGCCGGCGAACGTGCCAGCGCCGCTCGTGCTGTCCGCGCCCTGGGGCGCGCACGCGGCGAGCAGGGCTGCGGCGAGTATGGAAGCAAGAGCGACGGTGAAGGTCTTTCGTTCGTGCATGTCGGACTCCTCTCTCAGTCGTCGCCGAGCAGCCAGGTCTCATCGAAGCTCACATGCTTGATGCTCTTGCCCTGACCGCCGTCGTCGAGCGCGCCGGCGACGTGGTAGCTGTAGGTCACGTGGATGCGGCCGTCCCGCGCCTGGATGACGGACGGGTAGTGGTAGCGGCCGACGTCCTTCTCCTCGCGCTCGATGTAGCGCCTGCGCCCGAAGGTCCTTCCCTCGTCCTCGGAGACCGACACCGCGAGCCGGTAGCGGCCGTCCGGGATGTCGTTGTGGACAACGACCCAGCGACCGCTCTCGAGCTTCAGCACTTCGAGACCGGCGCCGCTCTCCACCAGGTCCGGGTGATCGCGGGCAATGGTCCAGGTCGCTCCCAGATCCCGGGACTCCGCGACGTGAGCCCGCTTCGGCGGCGGGCCGTTGTCGCGCATGTAGGCGACCAGGGTGCCGTCGTCGCGAAGCGCGAAGGTGGGCTGGATGTTGCCGCCGCCGATGATCGGCTCGCTCATCGTCCAGGTGTGGCCGCCGTCGTCGCTGTACGTGGCGGAGGCGAAGCTGAAGCCGTCCGAGTAGAGCCCCAGGAGCAACCGCTGGCCGCCGTCGGGCAGCGACAGGACGACCGGATGGGCTCGGGTGAACCAGCCGAGGCGGCGGGTCAGCTTGTCGGCCGCCTGTTCCAGATTGCGGGCCGCCCACTGCCGGGCCGACTCCGGTGCGGCAGGATCCCTGGCGTCCGCGAAGCCCAGGCTCCGGAAGTACTCGTCCGTCCTCTCCGCCACCAGGTCGTGGAAGCCGTCGCCGGGCTTCATGTGGAGCACGTCCTGCCACTGCCACACCGGCGGCCCCGGACCGTCGAAGTCGGTCGAGACCTTGACCTTCATCAGCGCGCTTTCCCAGAGGTTCGCCTGAATCGTCGGCCAGAACAGCCAAAGCCGGTGGCCACCCGCACTGACGGGCTCGAGCAGCAGGGTGCAGTTCGTGTCGGGAAAGCCGGGCGTGTCGGCGAGCAGGAACGGACTGCTCCAGGACCCGGCGCCAGCCCGCAGCCGGGCGCCCAGGATCCGCACGTCGTCCGACCTCCGCTCGCCCGATCCGTGGAACCAAGCCACGAGCAGGTCGCCGTTCGGCAGCTCGACGATGGAGGAACCGTGGTTGTGCCAGTGCTCGAGCGGGAAGATCAGCTCCCCCACAGGACCCTGGGCATCCGATCCCGCCTGGGCGGCGGCAGGCACGGCCGCGAGAATCGCGGCCGACGCGATGACTACGGCCAGCCGGATCGGCTCAACCGCCACGAGCGCTAGTCGGCGGCCAGGGAGACACGGATGATCTCCTCGTCGTTCCTCGCGACGATGTGGCGGTTGGCATAGGCCGGGTGCGTCCAGTTCACCATCGCGTCGAAGAGCCGCCGCGGCCCGAAACCGGACTGCGTCGTCGGTTCGATCAATCTGGCGCGATCGATCTCCTCGTAGCCGTCCCGCGAGAAGCGGGCGATGATCAGGTCGCCAAGGTCGTTGTTGACGAACCAGCGGTCGCCGTGCCTGACCATGAAGGCCGCCCCCCAGCGGCCCTGGCGGGTCATCTCGTCGCTCTCCCAGAGCCGGGAGCCATCGGCGGCGTTCAGCCCCCGGAGCTGGCCGTAGCTGCAGACCCCGTAGATCGTGTCGCCCTCGAGGATGGGCGTCGTGATCAGGGAGTGGAGTCCGTCGGTCTCCTCCGGCATCTCGCTGCGGCTCTGACCGCGCCACAGCTCCCGAACCTCGGGCTTCTCGGAGTCGAACTCGAGCAGCAGCGAACCGCGGTAGAACTGGCTGAAGAGCAGCCGGTCGCCGTCGACCACCGGAGTCGTCACGGTCATCCCCGAGGCCACCTCCCAGGGCACGCTCCAGTACACCTCGCCGGTCGCCGGGTTAAGCGAGTTGACCGCCTTCGGCTCCCAGATGACGAGCTGCTCGACGCCGCCGCGCTCGAAAATCATCGGCTGGCCGTAACCCATCTCCCAGTCCGAGGAAAGCGACCGCCAGACCTCTTCGCCCGTGTGCTTGTCGAAGGCGATCACCTTGCCGTCCGGTTCGGCGCCCACGACCTGGATCAGCAGGTCGCCGTGGACGAGCGGCGAGCTCGTGAAGCCCCAGATCGTGATGCTGGCATTGCCCTGCTCCACGGAGTCGTAGCTCCAGGTCACCTCGCCCGTCTCGGCTTCAAGCGCGATCAGATGGCCAACGGCGCCCATCACGTAGAGCGTGTCGCCATCGATGGTAGGCGTCGAACGGGGACCGATCGCGTAGCTCTGCTGCAGCGCCGAGTAGTTCACGTCCCACTCGTGACTCCAGAGCTCCTCGCCGGTCTCCTCGTCGAGCGCCAGCACGCGTTCCTTCCCCGTGATGGCGCGCGTTCCCTCAATACGCTGCCAGTCCGTGACGAACACGCGGCCGTCCGCCACCACGGGCCCCGAGTAGCCGCCGCGGATGGGAACCCGCCACACCGCCTCAAGGCCTCCGTCGGGGAACCGCTCCAGGATGCCGTCCTCCTGCCACACGCCGGAGCGGTCGACGCCCCGCCACTGCGGCCAGTCGTCGGCTACGGCCGGCACCGTCAACGTCATCCCCAGCACGATGCCAAGGGTGCGACTCGCTAAGGCTTGCACGAAACGGCCTCCTCGCTGGCGGCGCCCGGCACGGACGTCGCCCTGTTCCGATTGGAGGCGCTACGGTAACAGCAAGCGCCGCCGGCAGAAGGTGACGGCCTTCTGCCGGCGGCCAGTTACCTGCTCGTTTGAGGTCTAGATGTCGTAGTACAGCGCGAACTCGTGCGGGTGCGGCCGCAAGGCGACCTCCTGGCACTCGCTCTCCCGCTTGTACGCGATGTGGTTCTCGATCACGTCCTCGTCGAACACGCCGCCCGCGGTCAGGAACTCGTGGTCCTCCTCGAGAGCGTCAAGCGCCTCGTCGAGGGTCGCCGGCGTGGTCGGAACGCCCTGGCTCTCCTCCGGAGACAGATCGTAGATGTCGACGTCGAGCGAGCTGCCCGGGTCGATCTCGTTCTGAATGCCGTCTAGCGCCGCCATCAGCAGAGCCGCGAAGGCGAGGTACGGGTTGCAGCTCGGGTCGGGGCAACGGAACTCGACCCGCTTCGCCTTCGGCGACGGCGAGTACATCGGGATCCGCACCGCAGCGCTCCGGTTGCGCTGCGAGTACACCAGGTTCACCGGCGCCTCGAAGCCCGGCACCAGCCGCTTGTAGCTGTTCGTCGTCGGGTTGGTGAAGGCGAGCAGCGCCGGCGCGTGCTTCAGCAGGCCGCCGATGGCGTGCATCGCCATGTCGGACAGGCCGGCGTAGCCGTCGCCCGCGAACAGAGGCACTCCATCCTTCCAGAGGGAAAGGTGCGTGTGCATGCCGCTGCCGTTGTCCTCGAACAGGGGCTTCGGCATGAAGGTGACCGTCTTGCCGTGGCGGGCGGCGGTGTTCTTGATGATGTACTTGTAGAGCATCATCGCGTCCGCCATCTCGACGAGGGGCGCGAACCGCAGGTCGATCTCGGCCTGACCGCCGGTGCCGACCTCGTGGTGCTGGCACTCGGGGTTGAGACCGAGCTCCTCCATCGTGAGGATCATCTCGCTCCGCATGTCCTGGTGCTTGTCGGTCGGCGGCACCGGGAAGTAGCCCTCCTTGTACCGCGGCTTGTAGCCGAGGTTCGGACCTTCGTCGGCGCCGCTGTTCCAGCGGCCCTCGATCGAGTCGACCTCGTAGAAGCCGAAGTTCGGACCGCCGTCGAAACGCACGTCGTCGAAGATGAAGAACTCGGCCTCCGGGCCGAAGAAGGCGGTGTCCGCGAGACCCGTCGACTGCACGTAGGCCTCGGCCGCCCGGGCGACGCCGCGCGGGTCGCGGCCGTAGCTCTCGCGCGTGATCGGATCGACGATGTTGCAGGTCATGACGAGCGTCTTGTGCTCGAAGTAGGGGTCGATGAACGCCGTGTCCGCGTCGGGGACCACCAGCATGTCCGACTCGTTGATCACCTGCCAGCCGCGGATGCTCGAGCCGTCGAAGCCGAGCCCGTCCTCGAAAGTGCCCTCGTCGACCTCGCGGGCCGGCACCGAGAAGTGCTGCCACAAGCCGGGAAAGTCGGTGAACCGGAAATCGACGATCTGGACCCCCTCATCGCGGATCCGATCGAGAATCGACTTGGGGCTTGCTCCTGACATGAAGTTCTCCTTTGCTGTTCCTTGCTGCGGACAGAGCCGCGCCAAATCTGTTGTGGCCGAGACGCCGCCCGGCCGCACGCTCAAACACGAATCGCCAAGGCCGCGTGTCTATCAGCGCGGCCATGAACTAGGCAAGCCACGGGCCGGACGCTGCGGATTTCGGTAGCAACGTCCATGCCCAACCCGTGTTCCGGGGAAGAACCGGCCTCCGCGCTGCGAATGAACCGCCCGAACCATCCGGTCAGGCCTCGCGGAGACGACAACCCTGTCGTCCGCGGGCCCCCGGATCCCACGTTTCTGTAGCACCGCCTGTGCCGCTACCCGGTCTCCAGGCGGCTCAGAACGGCCGCGTCCTCCCGCCAGCCCGGCTCCGCCCGCACCCGAAGCTCCAGGTAGACCCGCCGCTCCAGGAACTCCTGCAGATCCCGTCGCGCAGCCGTGCCGATCTCCTTGATCCGCTTTCCCCCTCGGCCGACGACGATCCCCTTGTGGCTCTCCCGGTCGACCAGGATGCTGGCGAGCAGGTCCGTCCGCTTCTCGCCGTCCTCCCAGGCCTCGATGACGACCGCGGTGGTGAACGGCAGTTCGTCGCGCGTCTGCTCCAGCACCTTCTCGCGGATCATCTCCGCAACGAGGAAGCGCTCTGTGTGGACCGTCAGCAGCTCCGGGTCGTGGCGCGGCTTCCCGGGCGGCAGGTGGCTCCAGAGGAGTTCGAGCAGTTCGTCCACGCCGTCGCCGGTGAGGGCCGAGACCGGGACGATCTCCTCGAACACGGCACGGCCCGCATAGCGCTCGATCTCGGGCAGCAGCCGGGGCTTGGCGATCAGGTCGATCTTGTTCAGCAGGCAGAACATGGGCCTGCCGCGCCCCTCCGCCGCCGCGGCGACGAGATCGAGGGCGTAGGCGTCGCCCCGGCCGAACGGCGTCGCCGCGTCCCGCAGCAGACACACGACGTCGGCTTCCTTCAGCGCCGCCGCGGCGGCATGAACCATCCGCCGGTTCAGGCGGTGCAGGGGCCGGTGCAGGCCGGGCGTGTCGTGAAACACCATCTGGCCTCGCTCCGTGCTCAGAATCCCGATCAGGCGGTGACGGGTGGTCTGCGGCTTGTCCGAGACGATCGCCAGCTTCTCCCCCAGCATGCGGTTCATCAACGTCGATTTGCCGGCGTTGGGCCTGCCCACGAGGGCTACCGTGCCGGATCGTTTGGCTCCCGGAACTTCCGACGGCTCCAGGAAGCGAGCCCGCAGCCGGGTTTCCATCGCCTCCATCTCGCCGTCGTCAGTCTCGTGGTCGTAGCCCAGGCAGTGCAGGATGCCGTGCAGCGTCAGAACCTTGAGTTCCCGTTCGAGAGAGCTCCTGCCACCGGCGGCGGCGGTCTCGACCGAAATGACGACATCGCCCAGGTGCCGGCCTTCCGGCGTCTCCTCACCCGGAAAGGAGAGCACGTCCGTCGCCCTGTCGAGCTGCCGGTACCGGCCGTTCAGCTCCCGCATCTCCTCGTCGTCGACCAGGCGCAGGGTGAACGTCGCCTGCGCCGGCGCCAGTTCGGCAACCGCCTCGTCCGCCACCGCGCGGAGCCCCGGAAGACACTCGCGGCACCTCGCTTCCACGGAGGCCGCGACCTGCAGATCGATGGTCGCCACCGGCGGAGTCAGTCGCTACCCGGAGCGCCGCCGGCGCCGCCGGACAGAACCCGCAACGGACCGCGGCCGCCACGGCCGAACTCGAACCCCGGGTACTCCACCCGATGGTGATGAACCGTCTTCAGGACGTTCTGCAGGGTGTAGCGCATCCGTCGCAGATCGGCGAGCGTCAGATCGGTCTGGCTGAACTGATCGTCCTCAAGGATGTCGTCCAGCAGACGTTCGACCAGCGCACGGATCGACTCCTCCGAGAAGTCTCCGAGCGTACGGCTCGCCGCCTCGACGGTGTCGGCGACCATCAGCGCGGCAAACGTCTTGCTCTGGGGCATCGGGCCCGGGTAGCGGTACTGGCGTTCGTTGACCTCGTCGCCCGGCTCCGCCTGCTCCTTCGCCTTGGCCAGGAAGTAGTTCAGCCGGCGCGTTCCGTGGTGCTGCTCGATCGCGTCGACGATCGGCTGCGGCAGCCGGTTCTCGCGCGCCAGGCGGGCGCCTTCCTTGACGTGATCGATGATGATCAGGGAAGACATGGAGGGCGCGAGACTGTCGTGCGGGTTGTCGCCCTCGCGTTGATTCTCGACGAAGTACTGCGGCCGCAGCACCTTGCCGATGTCGTGGTAGAGGCCGCCGACATAGGCGAGGGTCGGATTCCCGCCCACCGCCTCGCAGCAGGCCTTCGCCAGGTGCGCGACCATCAGGGAATGCTGGAAGGTCCCGGGCGCCTCGAACGCCAGGCGTTGCAGCAGCGGCAGGTTCGTGTCGGAGAGTTCCAGCAGCTTGATGTCCGTGGTCCTGAACAGCACCGCCTCGAACACCGGAACGGCGAAGCTGACCGCCGCCGCCACCATCAGGCCGCCCAGGAACCCGCAGAGCACCTCGAACCCCCAGACGGCCACCGTGACGCCATCCCCGAGCAGCGTCAGCATCGTCACCGAGGCGATGTTGACGAGTCCGACCAGGAGGCCCGCTCTCGTCACCGCGGATCGCCGCTTCAACTGGTCGAGCGCGAACACCGCGGCGAGGCTGCCGGTCAGGCAGTAGAGCATCGTGCCGCCCGCCAGCCCGAGTTCGGCGTTCGCCGCCTCCACCCAGCCCAGCCGGCCGACCAGGACCGAGAAGACGACGCCGGCGAGCAGGCCGGCGCCGCGACCGTAGAGCACCGACACGAGCAGCGCCACCGCCGCGAAGGGGATCGCGAACACGTAGCTCCGTGCCGAACTCAGGGCCTCGATCGGGAACGAGGCGGCCAGCGCATCCGCGACCAGGAATCCGATCCGGGTCGCCGCGAGGCCCAGGACGAGAATCAGGACGACGCTGCCGAAGTCGCGGCCCTCAACCGCGACCAGGCGCTTGCGGCGAAACGCCACCCACAGGAACGCCACCGCGAGGCCGAGCACGAGAGCCGACGCCAGCGGCGAGCGAAGCAGGGTCAGGCGGCTCTCGCTGCCGGTCATCTCCCCTAGCAGACGCATCGCCTCCGGATCGACCTCATCGCCCTTGCGCACGATGACCTGGCCCGCCCGGATCTGGTTGAACACCGGCCCGACATCCTCCGCCGCGGCGTTTCGCCTTTCCTGCGTCTCGTTCAGGTTCAGGTAGACGTTGGGCGCCAGGTTGACCATCAGGAAGTCGACGACCGTTTCCCGCTCGGACCGCGACCACCCCGCCCAGCGGCCGACCTCCGCCTCCAGGTAGGCCTCCACTTCGACCGGGTAGCCGCGATAGCCGAAGAGGTCGAACTCGACCGACTCCTCGCCGGTCTGCATGTTGTGCAGCGTGACGCCCTCCAGGCGGTTCTGGAGCAGCGTTTCCTTGTTCTCCACGATCCCGGCCCGGAGCAGCAGCCCCACCAGGCGGGTCAGGCGTTCCTCCAGTTCCGCGCCCTCGTCTTCGTCGCCTACGCGGCCCGCCAGCAGGTCCGCATGGCTCTCATCGACCCGGAGGCCGCTCCCGCCCCTCAGCCGTCGCAGCCGTTCATCGGCCACTTCCTCCTCGGGCAGAAGCTCGGCCACCTCGTCGAAGCCGCGCTCGATCTCGAAGAGGCTCGCGATCCGCGCCTCGACTTCGTCGGCCTGAACGGCGTCGAAGTCGTAGAGCGGACGGACGTCGGCGCGGGCCCGCTCCTTCAGTTCCTCCGACGTCTCCTCGTCGAGCAGCAGCACGTCCCGGGTCGCGTGGTAGTCGCGATTGGCGATGTCCCCCTCGCGCAGATCCGGCCGGAAGAACACCCCCGGCGGCGCCATGATCCAGACGCCGGCCAGAATCATGACGACGACCCAGACGACGTCGCGTTCCAGCGCGTAGTGCCACAGGCCGGCGACGGTCAGGCGGTCGCCGTGGCGCCGGTACATGCTGCGGCGAAGCCGCTTGCGAGCCTCCCGCCTGCGGTCCGACCGGCGGCGCTTCGGCGCCTTGACGGCCGCGGTCACCGGCTGTCTTCCTCCCGCGACCGCGTGCCGTGACGGGTCTCCCAGCGGTCGTACGCGCCGACGATCCGCTGCACGAGTTCGTGGCGGACGACGTCGGACTGGCCGAACCGAACGAACGCGATGCCCTCTTCGCCCCGGAGCACCTGGAGCGCGTGCTTCAGACCGGACTGCTGTCCGGGCGGCAGGTCGATCTGGGTGATGTCGCCGTTGACCACGGCCTTCGAGTTGAAGCCGATGCGGGTCAGGAACATCTTCATCTGTTCCGGCGTCGTGTTCTGCGCCTCGTCGAGGATGATGAAGCTGTCGTTGAGAGAGCGGCCGCGCATGAAGGCCAGGGGCGCCACCTCGATCACCTCCCGCTCCATCATCCGGGAAACCTTGTCGAAGCCGATGATGTCGAACAGGGCATCGTAGAGGGGGCGCAGGTAGGGATTCACCTTCTCCGCCAGGTCGCCGGGGAGAAAGCCGAGCTTCTCGCCCGCCTCGACCGCGGGCCTCGCCAGCACGATGCGCCGCACCTTCTGCTCCTTCAGCGCCGATGCCGCGACCGCTACGGCCAGGTACGTCTTTCCGGTGCCGGCCGGCCCGGTCGAAACGACCAGTTCATGGTCCAGCATAGCGCGCAGGTAGCGCTTCTGGTTCAGGCTGCGCGGCGCGACGAGCCGGCGCGAAGCCTGAATCAGGGCGCCCGTCCGGAAGAAATCGACCAGGGAAGTGGCCGGCTCCTGAGCCACCACCCGCAGGGCGGTGGCCAGATCGTCGGAGCGGAGACGGCGGCCTGTCGCGGCCAGGGCGCCGAGATCGGTGAGCAGCCGCTCGGCCGTCCCGACCGCAGCCGCCGCACCCTTGATCTGCACGGCCGCACCGCGTACGCCGAGGGTGACCTCGAGAGCCTTCTCCACCCGTCGCAGGTTCTCGTCGTGGGCGCCGCAGATCGCCTGCACCGATTCCTCGGGCAGGGTCACCTGCGCCCTGGCCTGCGCTGCCGGCTCAGCTGTAGTCAAAGAAGCCCTTGCCCGTCTTGCGCCCCAGATGCCCCGCCTGGACCAGCTGCTTCAGCAACGTCGGCGGTGCGAAGCGCGTCTCCCGGTATTCGTCGAACATGATGTTGGCGACCGAGTACATCGTGTCCAGGCCGATGAAATCGCTCAACGTGAACGGCCCCATCGGATAGCCGCAGCCGAGCTTCATCGCGGTATCGATGTCCTCCATGCTGCCGACGCCGCTCTCGTAGGCGCGGACGGCGTCGAGCAGATACGGAATCAGCAACCGGTTGACGATGAAACCGGAGTTGTCCCCGCAGGCAACCGGTGTCTTGCCGACCCGCTCGGCCAAGGTCCAGCAGGCGTCGTAGGCCTCGTCCGAGGTCATCAGGGTTCGCACCACCTCGACCAGCCGCATCGCCGGCACCGGATTGAAGAAGTGGAGCCCGACGAACCGGTCGGGCCGGGCCGTCGAGGCCGCGAGCTGCGTCAGGGTCAGCGAGGACGTGTTGCTGGCGAAGATGCAGGCGTCGCCGACGATACCGTCCAGCGCGACGAACAGCTCGCGCTTCGTCTCCAGATCCTCGACGATCGCCTCGACCACCAGGTCGGAACCGGCGAGATCGGACAGTTCGACGGTTCCGGTCAGGTTCGCCAGCGCCCGGTCATGTTCCTCGACATCGATCCGCCGCCGCTCGAGGCTCTTGGCCAGGGATGCACGCACGGCGCCGAGCCCCTTGTCGAGCACGTCCTGGTTGACTTCGCGCACCGTCACCGGGATACCGGCCCGTGCACAGATCTCCGCGATGCCCCGGCCCATCAGACCGCAGCCGACCAACCCTACGCGTTCCACTTCCATCGGTTCCGTTCCTCTTCTGCTCGTTCCCAGCTTTCCGGCGTCGAGAGTGTCCCTGCGGACAGAGGCGGCACCCTAGCAGCCCCGGATCAGGTTGCGGGTGCGTCAGTCCAGGATCTCGACCTCCCGCTCCTCCGGCCCGGCGCCCATGCGTAACCGCACCTCGACCGCGGACGGCGGCCGCGGCAGACGTTCCGCCCACTCCACGACCTTGACCCCGTCCCCCGCCAGGAACTCATCGATGCCGATCGCCTCCACCTCCTCCGGCTCCAGGCGGTAGAGGTCGACGTGCACGAGGGGTACGGGTCCCCGGCCGGAAGCGGGACTCCGGTCGTACTCGTGAATCAGTGTGAACGTCGGCGACTGGACCAGGGCCGCGTCCAGCCCGAGGCCCTCCGCGATGCCCTGTGTCAGCACCGTCTTGCCGGATCCGAGGTCGCCGAACAGAAGCGCCGTACCGTCCGGCCGGAGCCGGGCCGCCAGTTCGACACCGAGTTGCCGGGTTTCGTCGGCGCTCTTCGTGCGAACGATCATTCTTCGAGTGACTGGAACGCGGCCCCCAGCTCGTCCACGAGGTCGCAGGCGGCCATCGAGATCTCCCCCCAGCGCTCCGCCGCCAGATCGCCGGACAGCCCATGAGCGTAAACGCCCAGCCGGGCCGCCGCGGGCGGATCGAGTCCCTGGGCCAGGAGCGCCGCGATCACGCCGGTCAGCACGTCGCCGCTGCCGCCCGACGCCATGCCCGGATTCCCCGTCGGGTTGACCCAGGTGCCAAGGGCCGGGTCCGAGATCAGGGTCTGGCGGCCCTTGAGCACGACGACCGCTCCCGTCTCGCGCGCTGCCCGCCTCGCATGCTCCCAGCGGCTTTCCGTGACCGCCGACACCGACACCCCGAGGAGCCGGGCAAGTTCTCCCGGATGCGGCGTGATCACCAGGTCCGAGTCGCGCGCGAGAAGCGCCTCGGCGTCGCCGGCGAAGGCGGAGATGCCGTCGGCGTCGAGCACGACCGGCGCCGCGCTCCGGGCGACCATCTGTCGCGCCAGCACCCGGGCATCGTCGGAGAGCCCCAGGCCCGGACCGAGCGCCAGCGCGCCGGGCGAGGCGCGCTCCACGATCGTCTGGAGCAGCGGTTCGACGGCATCACGCGACCATCCCTTTCCCAGCTTCGGCAACCCCAGGGTCATCGACTCGATCGAACCGGCGTCGACCACCTGAACGAGATGTTCGGGCACTGCCGCCGTCACCAGGCCGGCGCCGCCCCTGACCGCCGCTCGCGCAGCCAGCACCACGGCGCCGCTATAGCCGGTCGAGCCGCCCGCGACGACGACGTGGCCGAAGGTCCCCTTGTGCGCGTCGCGCTGCCGGGCCCGCAGGCAACCAGCGAGGTCCTCCCGTCGCGACTGGTAGAGGGCGTCCGGGCCCGGCGGCGGTTCGGGCAACGGAACGCCGAGATCCCCGATCCACAGACGGCCACCGGCGTCCGCTGCCGGCGCCAGCACGTTCGCGACCTTGGGGAACCCCAGCGCCACGGTCAGATCGGCCGCCACATGCGGACCCGGGGGCACCGCCGACGACGCGTCGACGCCCGTCGGCACGTCGACCGAGACGAGCGGCGCGTCCCCGCGGCGCCTTCCAAGCCAGTCGACCCAGTTCGCCACGGGTCCCTCGACGGGTCGGTTCAGGCCCGTGCCGAGCAGGGCGTCGACCCAGAGCTCATAGTCCTCGTTCACTTCGTCGTCCGTGGCCGGCTCCGGCACCGACCGGGGCGAGAGCCCGAGCTGTTCGCACGACACGAACTGCTTCGTCGCGTCGACGCTCAGCCGGTCGAGCGGGCCGGCAACGAAGGCCGTCGCCTCGTAGCCGCGGGTCGCGAGATCGCGGAGCAACGCGAGCCCGTCGCCGCCGTTGTTTCCCCGGCCGCAGGCGATCGCGATCCGGCGGGCGCGTGGATAGCACTCGGCGATCGCGTCCGCGGTCGCGCGCGCGGCGTTCTCCATCAGGACGATCGCCGGCACGCTGAGGCTCTCGATCGCCGCGGCCTCGACGTCGCGCATCTCCCCGGACGTGACGACCCTCACAGGAGAACCTCGGCCGTGCGCGGACAGAGCGAACGCAACTCGGCCCGGCGCTCGAGCCGTTGGCGAAAGCGGGCGAGGTCAGCCACCGTGTCGAGATCATGCGCCTCGGGCAGAAGTCCCGTGTCCAGGCCGAGTTCGCCCAGACGCGCGAGCGTCGTCGCGAACACCGACGGAGAACCCCAGGCGATGCCCTCGAACAGGCGCGGGTGAAGCGCGTCGCGCCGTAGCGCGATCAGGTAGTAGCCGCCGTCCGCCGCCGGCCCGAGCACGGCATCACGGCCGGCGTCGAGCGCCTCGAAAGCCTCCTCCACCCGTACGGAGTCGAGGTCGGGGTGGTCGCTACCCACCGCCGCCACCCGGTCGGCGCCATCGGCCGCCCAGCGAAGCCCGTTGTAGAGACGCTCCCCCAGGTCCCGCCCCTCCTGGAGACGCCACGGCACGGCGGCGGGCGCCAGATCCGAGGGGGGCTCGGCATCGGCGGTCAACGCCCACATCAGCACGAGTTCCCAGGGACCGGCGCTCAGGCGGTGTCCCAGATCCGCGACGAGCGCGCGGTGCAGCGAAGCGGCGCCGGCAGCCGTGAGCCCCCCGGGCGCCACCAGCCGGGTCTTCACCCGACCCGGGACCGGAGCCCTGGCGAAGAGGAGCAGGCGTCGCGTACTCACCGCTTCCGGAATCGCCGCAGCGACCACGCGATGGCGATGCCGAGAGCGCCGGCCGCGATCGGCAGAACCCAGGCCGCCCCGGCCCTTCCGGGAAACGCTGCCAGCCGAGCACCGCCCGCTTGCTCGAGGGCGCCTCTCACGTCCGCCACCGCCTTGCGGACGTCGTCGCGGCGCCGTGCCAGCGCCGCTGCCCGCGCCCGCGCCTCCGACTCCCGCCTCACGACGTTCCCCCAGGTGCATCATCCCCGCCTTCGTCCGACTCCAGCACGTCGCGCCAGAAGTCAAGATGGTTGCCGACGCGCCGCCTGACCGTGCCCACCGGTGACTCGAGCCGGCGCGCCCGCGCCCGAACGACCCGAATCAGGATGAGCGCCAGCACCAGCAGGCCGCCGGCCACCGCAAGCGCCGCCGCCCACACCGGCAGCACGTTGGCCAGGCCCGCACCCGCCGCGAAGACCAGAGCGCCGAGCGCCCAGAACACGGCGCCGAAGACGAAGGCGGCGAGCAGGACCAGGCGGAGCAGACGAGCCCAGTTCCGCGCGAGGTCGAAGCGCAGTTGCTCGACTTCGGCCTCGAGCAGCGCCGCCGCCGACCGCGCCAGCGAACCTCCCAGTCCGCTCAGGGTCGCGAGAGCCTCGACGATCTTCGTGGTCATTGGGGCTGAGGCCTCAAGCCGGCGTCATCGCCGGACGGAGTTCAGGCGCCGTTCAGGCGCCGACACGCAGGGTCCGCGTGACGAAGGAAGTTGCTCCAGCAACCTCGTCCCGCACGGCCACCGTCAGGCGCTGGTCGCCCTCCTTCATGATCAACGGCAGCGTGTACGTGTAGTAGCTCTCCATGGCGCGTTCCAGGTCCCCGGCCGGGATCGTGAGTTCGAACGGCTCGACCTGAGGCGGGGAGATGTCGCCGTTCGATGCCAGCGCCTGCACCCAGATCCGGGCGCGCAGGAGGTGCTCGCCCTCGGTTCCCACCGGCACCAGGGTCATCTCGCCGATCGGAACCTGGACGTCGACGTGAACCGTGTAGAGCCCCCGCTCTTCGCGGCGAATTTCGTCCGCCTTGACCAGCGAGATCTCCAGGTCGTTCTTCTCGTAACCAAGCTTGAGCGCCGCCAGGGTGCCTTCGGTCATCTCCGTATCGACCGACTTGTCGCGGTAGGTCAGACGATGCCGGACGAAGCGGTCACGCCTCAGGCCCAGGCGCTCCTGGGCCTCCTTCGTGAGCTCGACCTTGATCTTGTAGGTCCGGCCCGTCCCCGCGTGACCCGGCTGGAAGCCGAGCGAGTAGTAGCTCGCGAAGTCGAGAGCGATCCGGTTCAGACCGTCGCGGAAGTTGTTCGTGTTGACGATGTACTGGCCGCCGGTCTCCTCGGCCATGTACATGATCGAGGACTGGACGTTCTCGCGGGCGACCGAGTCGATGTTCGACGAGAAGGCCATGCCCTGCATCGAGGCGTCGCGGGAGTTGATGCCCATCGGACCCGAAGCGTCGACGGTGTAGAACGAGATCTCGTTCGCGTTCGCCGCGTTGACGAGGTCGGTGAAGCGCCGGCTCGAGTCGTACTGCAGCGAGTCGAGGAAGAAGTTCTGGTTGTACTCGATCGAATCGACGGAACGGCCGCGCTGGTCGAGCGCCTCCCACATGTCCGCGCCGGCCCGCATCGGCAGCCCGTCCGAGACATAGAGGAAAGCCTTGCGGCCGGGCATGCCCGCCAGCGAGACGACGCTGTCCTTGAGTCCGTCGAGCGTGAACTGCATGTCGTTGTAGATCTGCTGCGAGTAGATCCGCACGCGCCCCTGCACGAAGTGGTAGTCACGATCTTCCTCGCCGATGTCGCGGATGAGATCGGCCCGGTCCGAGTCCCACATCGTCCGGCCGCCGGTGTGCTTCTCCAGGTCGTAGAGCGCGTTGGCGATCAACTGGGGGTCGCTGGTGAACTCACGCTCCACCTTCACCGAACGGTTGAAGGTCAGGAGCATGACGCGATCGTCGCGGGTCACGTGCTGGCGCAGAAACTCCCGGACGTAACGGAAGAAGCGGTTCCGGTTCTGGGGGCGGATGTTGTGGTGGTCGACGTAGATCACCAGGTTCAGGCGCTCGTCCTCGGGCACGATGTAGTTCCGGCGTGCGAGCCCGGGCCTGTCGATGATGTGCGGCTCCGGCTCGCCCGGCACCAGGCCGGCAGCCGCGCCGACCTTGACTCGCTCGTGAACCTCGTAGAAGTTCGTGATCGGTGCCGGGCGCTTCTCCTCCAGCAGGACGAAGTCGTCCTTCGTCAGACCGGTCACTGGATTGCCATCCCGGTCACGGACGAAGACCTGGACGTTGATCACCTTGACGTGGACCGTGTCCTCGAAGGTGGCGCCGGGAGGCCTGGAAGGCACCTCCTGGCCGGCGAGGGAAAGCGGAGCGATCAGCATCGACCCGGCGAGCAGTGCCGGAGCGAGCGCGGGCGATCGGAATGAGAGCGTTCCAGTCATGGAAGGTCGATTATAGGGGACCAACCCGGCAAACCGTCGGCGCCGGCCGCGGCATTCCCACGCTTCGCATTCACCGCCGGCCGCGGCGGCCGGCCATCGGATCGAGCGTGCCGTGTCCGCCGCTCCGCCCCAGAGGGTAGGAACCCCGCAGCGCGCGTTCGACGAAGGCGACCGCCCGCCGTACGGCTTCCTGGAGCGGCAGATGCCAGCCCAGCCCGGCCGCGACCGCGGCCGAGAGCGTACAGCCCGTGCCACGCCGCCAGCGCGTCCGGATCCTCGGGTGGACGAAGGCCTCGAAACGGTTGCCGTCGAACAGCAGATCCGTCACTTCGCGGCCGCCTCCGGCCGTGCCGCCGTTCGATCGGGAGGCGGCAGCCGGATAGCCGTGGCCACCCGTGACCAGCACGCTCGGACCCATTCGCTCGATCCGGCGGGCCGCGTTGCGAGCCTCCTCCAGACCGGTGATCGTCTCCCCGGAAAGAGCCTCCGCCTCGAACAGATTCGGCGTCACCAGCAGAAGCTGTGGAAGCAGCCGCTCCACGAGCATCGGTATCGCCTCCGCGTCGAGCAGGGTCGTCCCCGAGGTCGATCTGAGCACCGGGTCCAGCACCGCCGGCGTCGGCGGCAGCCCCTCCAGCCAGCTTGCCACGACTTCCACGGTCGCCGCGTCGGCGAGCATCCCGATCTTGATCGCCTCGATGCCGATCTCCTCGGCCGTCTCCAGTTGCTGGCGCACGAGGTCGGGCCCCAGGGGCTCCACCGCACGCACCTCGGCCGCCGACTGGGCGGTGACCGCGGTCAGGGCGCACAACCCGTGAACCCCGTACGCCGCGAAGGTCCTCAGGTCCGCCGGGGCGCCCGAGCAGCCGCCGGAGTCCGAACCGGCAATCGTCAGGACGCGCGGCGGCGGTGCAGCCATAGCGAAGCGACCAGCAGCAGGATGGCGATGGCGATCAACTGAGCCACTGTCAGAACGCCGAAGAAGCGATCGTCCTTGGCGCGCAGGAACTCGACCAGGAAACGCTCCAGCGACAGCAGGCCGACGACCGGAAGCGCCACGCCGCCCGGCGCCGTCCCGCGGGCGAGCAGCGACCTGCCGAACCAGAAGATCAGCAGGGCGGTAACGGTCTCGTAGATCTGCGTGGGGTGTACCGCGACCAGGGCGTCGGCGGCGATGTCCGGCGGCAGGTCGACCCCGAACTCCCGCTCCAAAGCACCGGCCACGGTCGGGATGGGACCCTCCGGAAAGGTCATGCCCCAGGGCAGGTCGGTGGGCACGCCGTAGTCGTCGCCGACCAGCAGGCAACCGATGCGGCCGACGCCGTAACCAAGCGCCAGGGCGGGCGCGGTGGCATCGGCGGACTGCCAGAGCGGCATCCGCCGGCGCCGCATGACGAACAGCACCGCCGCCGCACCGACCAGGAAGCCGCCGTACCAGACCAGCCCGGCACGGCTGTAGAGCAGGTGCCAATCGCCATACAGCAGTGCGTAGTACGCCTTGCCGCCGACGATTCCGCCCACGGCGCCGGCCAGCAACAGGGCAGCCGCGTCGTCCGCGGCACGGGAAGCGCTCGAGCCCATCTGCCGGAGGCCCCAGCGCAACTGGAGGCTGGCCGCGAACAGCGCCGCCACGAGCATCACGCCGAACGGCGAAACGGAGAGCGGACCGATGTGAAACAGCTCCGAGATCACGATTCGATCCTAGCCCGCCGACCTGGCGGCGCTAGCATGAAGACGATGCTGAGCGAACTGGCCCGGAGCCGCTTCGCCGCGTTCCGCGAGTACATCGAGAGCACGGATCCGCGGGCGCGCTGGCTCGTCCTCACCCACAACAACCCGGACCCTGATGCACTGGCCGCCGCGGCCGCCCTGGCGAAGGTGCTGCGATCCGGGTTCCGGCGTCGCGCCACCCCGGCCTACGGCGGCATCATCGGCCGGGCCGAGAACCAGGAGATGGTTCGCTCCCTCGACCTCGACTTCAGCCAGGCGCGGCGGCTGAAACTCGCCCACTACCGCTACGTGGCGCTGGTCGACTGTCAACCGGCGACCGGCAACAGCCCGCTGCCGGCCGAGCGGATACCCGAGGTCGTCGTCGATCACCACCCGCCCCGTCCGGGCACGGCCGCAACGCCCTTCCACGACATCAGGACCGACTATGCCGCCGCCGCCACGATCGCCGCCGAGTACCTGCTCGCCTCCGGAGTAGCGGTCACCCGCAGGGAAGCAACCGCGATCGTCTACGCGATCCGCAGCGAGACCCTCGACTTCTGCCGCGGCTCCAGCGCCGCGGACCGCGCGATCCACGACCACTTCAACGCCCAGGCCCTGCCGCGGCTTCTGGGCCGGATCCAGAACCCCAGACTGCCGCTCGACTACTTCGAGACCCTGCGCGAGGCGCTGGACAATCTCTACGGCGTCGACACCCTGATCCTGAGCCGGCTCGGCCCGGTGGCTCAACCCGACATCGTCCCCGAAATCGCCGACCTGCTGCTGAGACTGGAGGGTTGCACCTGGTCGATGTGCAGCGGTCTCCACGAGGACCGCCTGTACTGCTCGATCCGCACCACGAACACCCGCGCCGACGCTTCGCGGATCATGCGCCGCCTGGTCGGACGCAAAGGGCGCGGCGGCGGCCACGGCATGATCGCGGGCGGCTGGATTCCCAGGGCCAGCGGAGACGACAACGCGGTGCGCCGCCAGCAGGACCGGCTGGCAGCCAGGCTGGCCGGACTCCTGCGCAAGGACCCGAGCCGGATCGAGCCCATTACCCGCGCCTGAGCGCGGCCCGCCTCACTCCCACTCGATCGTGCCGGGCGGCTTGCTGGTCAGGTCGTAGACGACCCGGTTGACGCCCGCCACCTCGTTCACGATCCGGCCCGCGACGCGGCCCAGGAATTCGTGGGGCAACTGGCTCCAGTCCGCCGTCATGAAGTCTTCCGTCTCGACCGACCGCAGCGCGACCACGTTCTCGTAGCTGCGGCCGTCGCCCATCACGCCGACGCTCTGCACCGGCAGCAGCACGGCCAGCGCCTGGCTCACCCGGTCGTAGAGCCCGGCCTCTCGCAACTCGTCGATGAAGATCGCGTCCGCTTCCTGAAGCACGGCCACGCGGTCGGCGGTGACGTCCCCCAGAATGCGGACCCCCAGCCCGGGACCCGGAAAGGGGTGCCGCCCCACGAACTCCGAGCCGAGACCGAGTTCCCGACCGAGCTTCCGCACCTCGTCCTTGAACAGGAAACGAAGCGGCTCGATCAGGTCGAAACCAAGCTGTTCGGGCAGGCCGCCCACATTGTGGTGGCTCTTGATCATCGCCGACGGGCCGAAGGCCGAAACCGACTCGATCACGTCCGGGTAGAGCGTTCCCTGGACCAGGTAGCGGATCCTGCCGCCGTCTCCCGTCCTCTCCAGCCTCTTCGCCTCGCGCTGGAACACCTCGATGAACACGCGGCCGATCGTGCGCCGCTTCTCTTCGGGGTCGGTGACGCCGGCGAGTTCTCCCAGGAAGTCGGTCGCGGCATCGACCACGACCAGATGGAGGTCGAGCCCCGCACTGAGAGTCCGCTCCACGGTCGTCCGTTCGTTCTTGCGCAGCAAGCCGTTGTCCACGAACACCGCGGTCAGGCGTTTCCCCACGGCCCGCCGTACCAGGCTCGCCGCCACCGCTGAGTCGACGCCGCCCGACAGGGCGCAGAGAACCCGGTCCGTCGGCCCGACCTGTTCCGCGATCGCCGCCGTGGCTTCCTCGGCGTAGGACGCCATCCGCCACGCGCCGGACGCGGAACAGGCGCCGTAGAGGAAGTTCCGGAGCATCTCGCGCCCGCCGTCCGTATGGGTGACCTCGGGGTGGAACTGGATCCCGAACAGGGCCCGCTCCCGGTCCTGGACGGCCACCACCGGCACCGTCGGCGCCGAGGCGGTCGCCTCGAAGCCCGGCGGCACCTCGTCGACGCGGTCGCCGTGCGACATCCACACGTTCTGCTCCACCTCGAGCCCCGAGAACAGGCCGCCATCCCGCGCGGACAGGGAAATCTCCGTGCGGCCGTACTCGCGCATGCCCGACGCCACGACGCGGCCGCCGAGCACCTGGGACATCCACTGCATGCCGTAGCAGATGCCGAGGACCGGAATGCCCAGCCGCAGCAGTCCCGGATCGGCCTGTGGCGCGTCTTCCTCGTAGACGCTGTCCGGCCCCCCCGAGAGCACGATGCCGACGGGCTTGCGAGCCCGAACCTCGTCCACGGACAGGTCGAACGGGTGGATCTCGCAGTAGACCCTGAGCTCTCGCACCCGCCGTGCGATCAACTGGGTGTACTGGCCGCCGAAGTCGAGGACGAGAACGGTCTCGTGCTCGGTCACAGGGCGGACTCTACCTTGAGTTCACGCCCCATCAGATCGCGAATCGCCGCCGCCGGTTTCTTGCCCCGATAGAGGATCTCGACCATCTGTTCCGTGATCGGCAGTTCGACCTGCCTGTCGTTCGCCAGTTCGAGCAGCGCGAGGGAGTTCCGCACGCCTTCGGCGACGCCCGCGCGGCCCGTCTCGATCTCCTCCAGCGTGCGGCCGCGACCCAGCTCGATCCCCGTGTTCCGGTTGCGCGACAGGCCGCCGGTGCAGGTCAGCACCAGGTCGCCCAGACCCCCGAGCCCGGCAAAGGTCGCCGGCCGGCCGCCGCAGGCGAGCCCCAGGCGCATCATCTCGTGCAGGCCGCGGGTGATCAGCGCCGCGCGGGTGTTCGAGCCATAGTCCAGACTGTCCAGCACGCCGGCGGCGATGGCGATCACGTTCTTCGCCGCGGCGGCGATCTCCACGCCCACCACGTCGGTCGAGGTGTAGAGCCGTAGCGCCCCGCGCGAGAGTTCCCCCTGCAGCCGCTCCGCGATGTCCGCCTCCTCCGACGCGACGACGCAGGCGGTCGGCAGTTCGGCGGCCAGCTCCGCGGCGAACGAGGGACCGCTGATCGTCGCGAAGTCGATGTCGACGGCCGCCGACGAGGCCTCCTCGGCACAGACGTCGCTCATCCGCCGGAAGTGGCCCTGATGGTCCGATTCGATCCCCTTGGCGCCCGAGACCAGGGTCACCCGCTCGGGAAGCGGGGCGGCATTGCCCAGGCTGGCGCGCGCTTCCAGGAAAGAGCGCACGACGGCGCGAAAGCCATGGGAAGGCACGACGACCAGCACCGTGCCGCTGGCGGCGGCCTGTCGCAAGTCCCAGGTAACGCGGAGTTCGGCCGGCAGCTCGACGCCCGGCAGGTAGCGCTCGTTCACCCGGTCGGAGGCCAGCTTCGCGCCGAACTCGGCCGAGCGGGCCCACAGCAGGACCGGCGTGCCCGCCCGGGCCGCGTGAATGGCAAGCGCGGTGCCCCACGCGCCCGCCCCGAGCACGGCGATGCCGCCGCCGGCTCCGGCGCCGCTCAACCGGAAGCCTCCGCCTCGGGCGGTTTCGCGCCCAGTCGCGACTCGGTGCCCGCCCGCAGCCTCATCAGGTTCGCCCGGTGCTTGACGATGACGAGGGCGGCGATTGCCGCCGTACCCGCGAGCAGGGCCGCCCCCAGATCGACCCCGGGTTCCATCCGATAGGCGCCGCCAGACCAGTAGACGCCGACCAGCAACGGCAGCGCCACGGCCGCCGAGATGGAGCCCAGGGAGACGTAGCGCTTCCACGCCACCATCACGGCGAACACGGCCAGCGCTCCGAGCGCCGCCCCCGGCACCAGCAGCGCAAGGACGCCGGCGGCGGTCGCCACTCCCTTGCCGCCACGGAACCCGAGAAAGAGGGGGAACACGTGTCCCGCGACCGCCGCGACCGCGGCCGCCGCCAGCCACCAGGGGCCGACGTCGAGAGCGCGAGCCAGCACCACCGCCGCGGCGCCCTTGGCGGCGTCCAGCAGCAGCGCGAGCAGAGCCGCCCACTTGCCCGAGGCCCGCAGCACGTTCGTCGCGCCGGCGCTCTTGCTGCCGATCGTGCGCACGTCGATGCCCCGGTGGAGCCGCACGATGAGATAGCTCCAGGGCAGGGACCCGAGGAGGTAGGCGGCAACTACCGCGACCGGACCGGTCGCCGTCACGGCGGACCCATCCGCGACGGAGCCGCCCAGGGCAGGGCGTCGGCCGGCCCAGCACCGGCGAGCAGCATCCGCCGCAGCATCTCGAGGGCGAACTGGGTCGAGAGCTGCCGGACCCGCGCCCGATCTCCGGGGAAGCGGGCCTCGAAGTGCGACCGCGAGTCCGCAGGTCCGGCCACGGCGATGTGGACCGTGCCCACCGGCCGCGACTCGCTGCCGCCGCCCGGGCCCGCGACGCCCGTGATACCGATGCCGTAGTCGCTGCCGCAACGCTCCCGGGCGCCCGCGGCCATGGCCAGCGCCGTCGGTTTCGATACGGCGCCGTGTTCCACCAGGGTCTCCCGGGGCACTTCCAGCAACCGCATCTTCAGTCGGTTCGAGTAGGTCAGGAGTCCGCCCACGAACCAGGCGCTGCTGCCGGCGGTCGCCGTCAACCGCTGGCCGAGAAGGCCGCCGGTGCAGGACTCGGCGACGGCGACCGTCTCGCCGCGCGCCGCCAGGAGGCCGCCGACGACAGCCTCGAACTCGATACCGTCCTCGATCGGTCCGACGCAGAACACCGCGTCACCCAGGGCGTCCCGAACCGCCTCCTCCATCTCGGCCAGACGCGCGGACCGCCCTTCCACGGCGCCGCCGGCACGCAGTCGCAGCCGGATCTCGCCCGGCCGTGCCAGGACGGAGACGTTCCCGTCCCCGAAGCGCTCATAGACCGGCGCGATCCTCTCTTCGACCACCGACTCCGGCAGGCAGGCGACACGCACCTCGACCTGATCGAACCCGGTGCCGTCCTCGGCACGCGCCGCCAGCCACGGATCGAGGCCGTCCTCGACGATGGCGTGAAGCTCCCGCGGCACTCCCGGAAACAGGAAGTAGGTCGTGCCGCGCGGGACAGGGGCCGGATCCTCGATCCGCTGACCCGGCGCGACGCCGGCGCGGTTCGGCAGCATCTCCGCTCCTTCGACCCGCTCCGCCTGCTTGCGGTTGACCCGCGGAATGCGCCTCCCGAGTTTCCGGAACCCGCGCTCGATCTGGCCCCACAACTCTTCGTCGACCGCGACGGACCGCCCCAGCAACCGAGCCAGACCCTCGCGCGTCAGATCGTCCCGCGTCGGACCCAGCCCACCGGTCACCAGCAGGAGCTCCGCCCGCTCCCGGAGCGCATCGAGAGTCTCCGCGATCTCGACCACGTCGTCGCCGACGACCGCCTTCGAAGCCAGGTCCACGCCCCGCCGCCTCAGCACCTCCGTCAGCGCCAGCGAGTTCGTGTCGAGCCGGTCCGTTCCCAGCAACTCGTCGCCGACCGCGAGTATCGAAGCCTTCACCGGCCGCAGTGTAGCGAGGCGGCGTGCACCCGCCTGCTCCTCGCTACTCTGCTACCGGCGGGGGCGCCTCGACCTGTTCGCCGATCACCAGCGCTGCCGCGACCTCGCGCTGTAGAGGCTCAGGATCGCGGTGGACGTAGAGACGGGCGAGTTCCTGGCCTCGTTCGACCTTCTGGCCGAGGCGGACGTCGTAGCGAAGGGCGACTGCGTGGTCAATCCTGTTCGGATCGCGGTCCGGGCGGCAGGCGTCGGCGAAGGCGTTGCCGATGCGGCGGCAGTCGACGGCGGTGAGATAGCCGGACTTTGAGGCGGTCACGACGGCTTCGACCGGCGCCAGGTCCAGTGCTTCGGTCCAGCCCGGCTCGGCGCCCTGCGCGTCGGCCCAGTCGACGAGCTTCTGACGGGCGGCGCCGGAGTCGATCGCAGAGTCGATGTCTTCGGGTGAAAGCTCCCGTCCCACCAGGCGGGCGGCCCTGCGGCAGATCGCGGTCACAACCTCGAGCAGCCGCGGGTCGCCGTCGCCGGCGAGAAAGTCCAGCGCTTCCCGCACCTCGGCCGCGTGGCCGACCCAGCGGCCAAGAGGCTGGTTCATGTCGCTCAGGACGTAGTCCGCCGGCGTGCCGCAGGCGGCGCTGATCGAGACCAGGCTCGAAGCGAGCGAACGGGTGTCGCGGGCGTCGGGGAAGAAGGCGCCGTTGCCGATCTTCACGTCGAAGACGATTCCGGACGCTCCGAGCGCAAGTTTCTTGGACAGAATGCTGCCGACCACGAGCGGAATCGAACTCACGGTCGAGGTGCGATCCCGCAGGCCGTAAAGACGTTTGTCGGCGGGCGCGATGCCGGCGGTGGCGATGCCGATCGCCATGCCGAAGCGGTCCAGCAGGTCCAGGGTGCCCGCCCGGTCGAGATCCAGGCGGACACCGGCGATGCTCTCCAGCTTGTCCGCGGTGCCTCCGCTGTGGCCCAGGGACCTGCCCGTCAGCTTGGCCGCCGGCACGCCGCAGGCGGCAAGCAACGGCAGCGCGATCAGACTGACCGTGTCGCCGACGCCGCCGGTGGAGTGCTTGTCGACCAGGGGACCGAAGTCCTCCGCCAGTGCCCACCGGTCGCCGGACTCGAGCATCGCCAGGGTCAGTTCCCGGGTCTCGTCGCGGTCGAGGCCCCGCATCGCGGCGGCCATCAGGAAGGCGGCAAGCTGGACGTCGGACCAGCCACCGGAGGCCGCACCGTCGACCACCGACCGCACTTCCCCCGCGGTCAGCGTCCGCCCCTCCCGCATCCGGTTCAGGATGTCGAAGGGCGTCGCCATCGCGCTGTCGGGAGCGGCCGCTACCCGCCGAACGTGAACGGCGACGCGCCCGCCGCTTCGGAGCCGAGCTGCTGGCGGGCGCGAATCGCGTAGCCGCTGTCAGGGAACTCGTTGACGATGCGCTGGAAGGTCTCGCGGGCGCCGTCTTCGTCGCCGAGCTGCGCGAGCGTGGCGGCCAGTTCGAACAGCAGGGCGTCCTTCGGCAGCGGCGAGGACTCGGTTGCCACCGCACCGCGCAGCGTGGCGGCCAGTTCCTCGCCCCGTCCCTCGGCGCGATCCAGGCTGTAGAGGTTCAACTGCACGCCGATGGCCATCGCATGGTCGCGGCCGGCGGCTTCGAGGTAGCTCGCCCACAGCTCCCGAGCCTTCGCCGTGTCTCCTTCGGCCGCCGCGATCTGTCCCAGGTAGACGGAAGCCAGCCTGCCGGACGAGGTCGAGCCGAAGCTCGCCCGAACGGCCTCGAGTTCCATCCTCGCGGCCGAGCGCCGCTCCGCCTCCGAGGCGAAGCTCAGGCCGTCGCCATCGGATTCGCTCCCGGCGTTCGGCTCCTCCGCTTCCTCCGCGGCGCCCTCGTCCGGAGCGCTGTCGGGAGGCGTGCCGAACAGGTCGTCGATCGCGTCCGTCGCCGGCTGGTCGATCGGCGCCCGGTAGACCTTGAGGGCCTCACTGAGCTGATGGCTGGCCTCCTTCTCCCGGCCATCCTGGTAGTTCAGGAACAGCACGACTCCGACGACGACCGCGATCACCGCGGCAACACCCATCAGAATCTGTCGAACGTGCTCCGCGAACCACGTGGAAGCCGAGAAGACGGCTTCCCGCACCTCGTCGCGCCGTATCTCGTCTCGTGTCAAACGGCTCATTCCGCATCCCCTCCGAAGCGCGGAACACTAGCAGCCCAACCGGCTGACCCGCGACACGCGCGGCCCTGTGGCAGACTTGGCTACCGGCCCCGGCACCGAAAGGGCCGACCCTCTACCTACCCGGCACCCAACTGCCCTGGAGCACCCAAGATGCCCACCCTCGGAATCGGCGAACTCCTGATCGTCCTTGCGATCGTCGTCCTGATCTTCGGCGCAAGCCGCATTCCGAAGCTGGCGGGCGGCCTGGGCAGCGGCATCCGCAACTTCAAGCAGGGGCTGAAGGGACCGGACGAAGACGAGGCCGAAGACAAGCCCAAGCGCGAGATCGACGAGTAGCGAGGACTGGTGCGCCTGGCTTTGGTGCGCCTGGAGGGACTCGAACCCCCGACCTGTGGATTAGGAATCCACCGCTCTATCCGGCTGAGCTACAGGCGCTCGGGTACGTGGCCGCGACGCTGACCGTCCGCGCGGCAACCGTCGAAGGATCTCAGTATCGGACCAGGGATTCAACCACGTCGTAGCCATCGAGCCGGCGGCGGCCGTCCAGGTAGGTCAGCTCGACGACGAATCCGATGGCGTCGACCGTTCCGCCGACGGACTCGATCAGGTCCGCCGCGGCCTTCGCCGTGCCGCCCGTCGCCAGCAGGTCGTCGACCAGGACGACGCGCTCGCCGGCTGCAACGCCGTCGAGATGCATCTCCAGGGTGTCGCGGCCGTACTCGAGCTCGTAGCTGCGCGAGGCCGTCTCGGCCGGCAGTTTCCCGGGCTTGCGCACCGGCACGAAACCGACGTTCAGCCGGTTCGCCACCAGCGGGCCGAAGATGAAGCCTCGCGCCTCGATCCCCACCACCTGCTCGATGCGCCGGCCGGCGAACCGTTCCGCGAGCCGGTCGGCGGCCTCGCGCAGCGCCAGCGGATCCTTGAGCAGCGTCGTGATGTCCTTGTACAGGATCCCCGGTTTGGGAAAGTCGGGAACCTCCCGGATCCGCTCCTTCAGCCACAGTGCCGAGTCCTTCCCGCTCAAGATCCCTCCTCGCCTACTGGGCCGCCTCGACCTTCGTCTTCCAGCCGTGACGACCGATCAACGGCACGAAGCGCACCGCCTCGCCGAGCTCGCGAGCGACCGTTCCGTTGCCGTGCTTCTGGTAGGCGACCAGGCGCTGTTCGCGACGGTCGCCCTCAGGGATGAGAAGACGCCCGCCCGGCTTCAGCTGTTCGAGGAGCGTGTCCGGAACCCGCGGCGCGGCGGCGGCGACCAGGATCCGGTCGAACGGAGCTTCGGCGCTCCAGCCGACCGTGCCGTCGAAGACCTGGACCTTGACGTTCGGCAGCTCGAGGGCCTGAATCCGGCCGATCGCTTCCCGCGCCAGGCGGCCCACGCGCTCGATGCTGTAGACGCGGTGCGCCAGAAGGGCCAGGATCGCCGTCTGGTAGCCGGAGCCGGTGCCGATCTCCAGCACGGAGTCGTCCTCCCGCACGCCCAGATCCTCGGTCATGCGCGCCACCACGTAGGGCTGGGAGATCGTCTGCTCGCAGCCGATCGGCAGCGCGTGGTCGCCGTACGCGTCATTGACCAGATGCTCGGCCACGAAGAGGTGGCGCGGCACCCGCTCGAACGCGGCGATCACACGCTCGTCCCGCAGGCCGCCCCGTTCGACGAGGTCCGCCACCATGCGGCGGCGGGCATAGGCGTAGCCGCCGGGACCGGCCGCCTGCGTCTTCAACCCAGTGCTCCCGCGAGACCGGGCAGAACCCCGTCGCCGGCATCCAGCGACTCTCCGTCCGTCAGGTCGGCGGTGAGCGGCGTGATCGAGATGAAGCCGTCCCTGATCGCCGCCGCATCCGTGTCGTCAAGGCGCTCCGGGTCCGGCTTGCCGACGATCCAGTACATCGTCCCGCCCCGCGGATCCGCCTGCTCGACGACCGTGTTGCGGTAGGGCCGCCGGCCGAGCCGCGCGACCCTGACGCCGCGGGGCGGATCGAAAGGGAAGTTCACGTTGAGCAGCATGCGCTCGGGAATCCCCTGCTCGACGAGGGAGACGATCGCGCGGGCCGCCAGCGCCGCGGCCCGTTCCATGTCGGCGCGCCGGGCCTTCCGGTACTCCTGGGAAAAGGCGATCGCCGGCACGCCGGCCAGCCGCCCCTCGAGCGCCGCGCCCACCGTGCCGCTGTGGGTCACGTCGTCGCCCAGGTTGACCCCCATGTTGACCCCCGAAACGAGCAGGTCGGGAGGCCGGTCGAGCAGCGAGTGAACCGCCAGGTTGACGCAATCGGAGGGCGTGCCGTCGACCGCGAACCATCCCTCCCCTACCCGCTTCGCGCGCAGCGGACGGAACAGGGTCAGCGCCTGACTGCAGCCGCTCTGCTCGTGCTGCGGCGCCACCACCCGGTAGGAGATCGGCCCTCTCGAAGTTGAAGCCCCGTCGAGAGCTGCGGCAAGACAGCGCAGACCAGGCGCATCGACGCCGTCGTCGTTCGTCAGGAGCAGTCTGGTGGCGCTCATCGGTCGTCATCACCCAGCAGCCGGCCGACAATCGGTGCGAGGTCGCGCCGTACGGACGCGGGCACCATCGCCGGATCGGTGATCAGGGCGTGTTCCAGCGCGTTGACGCAGGGACACGCTCCGGACCGGCGCTCAGCCGGCAGCGACTCGACGATCCGGGCCACCGCGGCCTGGGCGGTGCGCGCGTTCTGCCGCAGGACCGCGAGCACGGCCTCGACCGTCACGTCCTCTTCCTCCTCGTGCCAGCAGTCGTAGTCGGTGATCAGGGCCAGGGTCGCGTAGCAGATCTCCGCCTCACGGGCGAGTTTGGCCTCCTGCAGGTTCGTCATGCCGATCACGTCCGCGCCCCAGTCCCTGTACATGAAGGACTCGGCGCGTGTCGAGAACTGAGGCCCCTCCATGCACACATAGACGCCGCCGCGATGGACCACCGCGCCGGCCGCGGCCGCCTGATCGGCGCAGATCTCCGACAGCCGCGGACAGATCGGATCGGCGAAGGCGACGTGAGCCGCCAGCCCGTTGCCGAAGAAGGTGTCCGGGCGATGCCGGGTCCGGTCGATGAACTGGTCCGGCACCACGATGTGGGTCGGCTCGTAGCGCCGCCGCAGCGAACCGACCGCGGAAAGCGAGATCAACCACTCCACCCCAAGGGTCTTGAAGGCGTAGATGTTGGCGCGGAAGTTCAGCTCACTGGGCAGGATGCGGTGGCCGCGGCCGTGGCGGGCCAGAAACGCCACGGACCGGCCCCGCAGCTCCCCGAGCACGAAGACCTCCGAGGGGCTTCCGAACGGCGTCTCGATCCGCCGCTCCTCCTGGACCTCGAGTTCCTCCATGCCGTAGAGGCCGGAGCCGCCGATGATCCCGATCGGACAGCCGTCGACGTTCACGCGCCGGCGCCCCCGGCGATCGTCGAGTTCACGAGAAGCGCCGTCTCCAGTGCCCGCCGGCCGGCCGCGCCGTCGACGAACGGCGCTTCGCCGCCGGCGCAGCGGTCGAGAAACGCCTCGAGTTCGAGTCGCAACGGCTCGCCGCCCTCGACCTTGAGATCGGCGGCCAGGATCCGCCCCGCCGGCCCGCCGGCCGACCCTGCGTCTCCGCCGGCAGCCGCCTCCTCGCCGCGCACGCGCCGCGCGCCCCGCACCGTCTGCTTCTGGTAGTCGAGCGAGAAGTAGCGATCCTCGAAGAAGACCCGCAACTGGCGCACACGCTCGGCCGAGACGCGGGACGCGGTCAGGTTCGCCACGCAGCCGGACTCGAGCTCGATCCGCGCGTCCGCGATGTCGACCCGGTCCGACAGGACGTCGATCCCGACCGCCCGCACCTCCCGCACCGGACTCGGGTCCAGGGCATGGAGGATCTGCAGGTCGTGGATCATCAGGTCGAGGACGACGTCGACATCCAGACTGCGCGGGCTGAACGGCGACATCCGTTCCACTTCGACGAAGCGGGGTGCGAGCCCCAGCGCCAGCAGTTGCTGGACGGCGGGATTGTAGAACTCGACATGCCCCACCGCCAGAACGACACCCCGGGACGCCGCCGTCGCGATCAGGGCGTCCGCCACGTCGAGATCCGCCGCGATCGGCTTCTCCACCAGCACGTGAATGCCCGACTCGATCAGACGCGCCGCCACGTCGAGGTGATCGACGGTCGGCACCGCGACGACGGCGACATCCACGACGTTCCGAATCTCGTCGATCCGGGCCGCGATGGACGCACCATGCTCTAGCGCGGCGTCTTCGGCCCGCGCCGGATCCGCGTCGACTACGAGCACCGAGTCCGGCCCCAGCAGGCGGGCCAGGAGGCGCACATGGTGGCGCCCCATCGCGCCGGCGCCGATTACGGCGGCCCGGACGGTCTCTTTCCGGTCCTTCACGAGCGGGCGCCGCGGGCGCCGCGCCGCGCCGAGCGGATGAAGCCCCGGTCGGAACTCCTGATGAAGGCGACCAGGGCATCGACATCGGCGTGGCCGGCGTGCTCGGCGTCGAGCTCCTCGAGCGCCTGGGTCGTGTTCCTCCGCGAACGGGTGAGCACCCGCACCGCCCGCTCGATCGAGCGGATGTCCTCCGCCGACTTGCCCTTGCGCTCGAGTCCGATGCGGTTGACGCCCATGCAGGCCGGCTTGATTCCCACCGTGATGCAGAACGGCAGCGCGTCCATCGTGATCACGGAGTAGCCGCCGATGTAGGCATGACGGCCGACGCGACAGAACTGGTGGACGGCTGAGAAGGCGCCGATCGTGGCGTCGTCCTCGACGTCCACGTGACCGGCCAGAGTACCGCCGTTCGTGAACACCGTCCGGCTGCCGACCTGGCTGTCGTGGCCGACGTGGGTCTGCGTCATGAACAGGTTGTCGTCGCCGATGCGGGTGATGCCGCCGCCGAACGCGGTACCCCGGTTGACCGTCGAGAACTCGCGGAACTGGTTGCGATCGCCGATCACGAGCCGGCTCGATTCGCCCTCGTACTTGAGGTCCTGCGGGTCGAATCCGATCGCGGCATAGGGAAAGACCCGGTTGGCCCGTCCCAGAACCGTGTCGCCGAGGACCGTAGCGTGGGCGCCGATCTCCGTGTCGTCGCCGATCCGGACCCCGGACCCGATCACCGCATAGGCGCCGACGACCACGCCGTCGCCCAGGTCGGCCGAGCGATCGACGATCGCCGTTTCGTGAATTCTCGACGTCATGGGCCGCGCCCCGGTCCGCGGTCCTTCAGGGCGCCACCATCGTGGACGTGCAGACGGCCTCCACCGCGAGCTCCCCGTCGACCGTGGCCCGGCCCCGGAAGCGGGAGTGGACGGTGCGCAGGCGCAGCGATTCCACCTCCATCCGCAGTTGCTCGCCGGGAACGACGGGACGGCGGAAACGGGCCCTCTCGATGCCGGAAAAGAAGAGAACCCGGCGGTCCCGGTCCTCGATCTCGTGCAGCAGCAGCAGGCCCGCCGTCTGCGCCATCGCCTCGATCACCAGGACGCCGGGCATGATCGGATTCCCCGGGAAGTGGCCGTCGAAGAACGGCTCGTTGCGGGTCACGTTCTTGATCGCCACCACCCGCTCCCCCGGCACCAGCTCCAGCACGCGGTCCACCAGGAGAATCGGATAGCGGTGCGGCAGTACGCTCGCGATCCAGCGCGAGTCGAACGGTCCGAGCGGCGCGCGCACGGCGGCGCTACCGGTCTTCCCCCGTTCCTTGCTCACGTCTCGTCTCCTCCATCCGCCGCCGGATCGTCGCGGCTACCGCGTCCTGCCGATTCGAGTTCGCCCACGCGCCGTTCAAGCGCCCTGAGCGCGCTGCGCATCGCCGGCAGGCGCGACTGTAGCGCGTTCCGCCGGCGCCAGGCGGCGATCGGTACCGCGGGTATGCCCGCGACCTGCCGGCCATCCTCGACTTCCTGGAACACCGCCGACTTGGCCGCCACCTGCACGCCGTCGCCGATCCGAAAATGGCCGGCGACGCCCGCCTGTCCCGCCAGAAGCACCCGATCGCCGATGCGGCTGCTGCCGGACACGCCTACCTGGCCGCAGAGGATGCAGCCCTGGCCGATCTGCGCGTTGTGGCCGATCTGCACCAGGTTGTCGATCTTCGTTCCGCGACCGATCGTGGTTGTGTCGAAGGTGGCCCGATCCACCGCGGAGTTGGCGCCGATCTCCACGTCGTCCCCGATCACGACGACGCCGACCTGGGGCAGCTTGACCTGGGAGGCGGCTTCCGCGCCCTCCGCGAACCCGAAGCCGTCCGCGCCCAGGACGACACCGGAGTGCACGACCACGCGCTCGCCGATGCGCGTGCCGTCGTAGAGCACGACGTGGGGATGGAGCACGGTACCGGCGCCCAGACTGCAGCCTCGGCCTACGACGGCGTGGGCGCCGACCACCACGCCCGGACCGAGCGTCGAGCCCCCGCCGACCACGGCGAAAGCGTCGACGCGGGCGGTGTGGTCGACCTGGGCGGAAGCGTCGACACAGGCCGTTTCGTGAACGCCGGGCACCACCTCGGGGGCCGGAAAGAGAGCCGTCATCAGGTCGGCCAGGGCCCGGTAGGCGTCGTCGCAGAGCACCAGATCGCTGCGGAGATCGGCGAGAGTCTCAGGAGACAGGTCCCTGGACACCAGCAGCGCGCCGGCCTTCGAGGCGAGCGCCTGGTCGCGGTACCGGGGATTGGTCAGAAAGGAGAGATCACCGGGGCCCGCGGCCAACAGGGTGGCTATGCCGTCGATCGGCCGATCCGGATCGCCCTCGAGGTCAGCTCCAACCATCGCGGCAAGATCGGCGAGGCGGTGGGTCACGAAGCGAGCCTACCGGAAGCGCGGCACGCTCAGCGGCGGAGCGGATACGATGCGCAACGATCCGTAGCCAACGTTTCCTTCCTGCGACCGGGAGGTCCGATTCGATGAAGAGTGCGACATCGCCCCAACGCCGAAGCCACACCGTCATCCTCGCGGCGCTCGCCTGCGCCGCGCTCTGCGCCGGCGCGGCTGCAGCGACCGACAACTGGCCCCAGTTCCGCGGCCCGGGCATGAACCCGGCCGTCTCCGACAATCCCGCCCTTCCAGACCGCTGGAGCCAGAGGGAGAACGTCGAGTGGGTCGTCGAGATCCCGGGGCTCGGGTGGTCCAGTCCGATCGTCTGGGGCAACCGGGTGTTCCTGACAACCGCCGTTTCCGAAGGCGAGTTCGAGCGCCCCCAGGCCGGTCTCTACGCCGCCCGCGGCCGCAGCGAACCGCCGCAGGCACGGCACGACTGGCGCGTGTACTGCCTGGAACTTTCGACCGGCGAGGTACTCTGGGAACGCTCGGTCAAGGCCGGCATACCCGAGTTCCCGCGCCACCAGAAGCAGACGTACGCCTCGGAGACGCCGACCACCGACGGCGAACGCGTCTACGCGCGCTTCGGCGATCTCGGCGTGTACGCCTTCACGATGGAAGGCGAAGCCGTATGGAGCTTCGACACGCCCTACCGGCCGACCATGTGGGACTACGGCTCCGCCTCCTCGCCCGTGCTGCACGACGACCTGCTGATCATCCTC
This sequence comes from Candidatus Multivorans sp., assembly GCA_965220845.1. GTDB lineage: Bacteria > Acidobacteriota > Thermoanaerobaculia > Multivoradales > Multivoraceae > Multivorans. The sequence goes on along the minus strand of CBDCRA010000003.1, from coordinate 257,702 downwards.
TACGACAACGAGGAAGAGTCCTGGATCGCCGCTCTCGACAAGCACACCGGCGAAGAGCGCTGGCGGACCAGCCGGGAAGAGGTGTCGAGCTGGGCAACGCCGTTCGTCTGGGCGAACGAAGCCCGCACCGAGATCGTCACGAGCGGCAAGAACCGCATCCGCTCGTACGGCCTGGACGGCGAAGTGCTGTGGGAGATGGACGGCCGCATGTCGTGGGCGGCCATCGCCACCCCGTTCGCGGCTCACGAGATGGTCTACGTCAACTCCGGCTACTTCCAGGATCAGCGCCGGCCGGTCTTCGCCATCCGTCCGGGGGCGCTGGGCGACATCACCCTGGAAGGTGACGCGACGGAGAGCGAGTTCGTCGCCTGGCACCAGCCCAAGGCCGGTAACTACAACACGTCGCCTCTGGTCTACAAGGGCGTCTACTACAGCCTGCTGGACCGCGGCTTCTTCGAAGCGTACGACGCGCTGAACGGCGAGCCGGTGTACGGCCGGAAGCGCGTGGCGCCCCGGGGCGGCGCCAGCTTCACGTCATCTCCCTGGGCCTACAACGACCGCGTGTTCGCGCTCAGCGAGCAGGGCGACACGTACGTGATCCGCGCCGGCTCGGAGTACGAGGTACTCCACATGAACAGCCTCGACGAGATGGCGATGGCGTCGCCGGCGGTCGCCGGCGACCGGCTGCTGATCCGCACCCGGTCGAAGCTCTACAGCATCCGCGACACGGAGTAGCCCGGCTACTCCGCGGGAGTCGCCGGGTAGGCGGCGTTGTAGCGCTCGATGATCAGGTTCGTGATGTCCGCGGCGTCGGCCGCGAACAGCAGGCCTCCCTGGAACTTGTTGAAGATCGCGGTGTAGCCGAACTCCCGTCCGACCTGGGAGATGATCGGCAGCACCGCCTGCTCGATCTCGCCAAACCTCTCGCCCTGCACCTTCTGCATCTCGCGGTTCGCGTCGTCCTGGGCGCGGCGCAGGTCGATCGTCATGTCCTCGAGCTGCTTCTCGAGCTCGGCCAGGCGGTCCTCGGCCAGCGTCAGCCGGCCGTCGTTGTACTGCTTCTGGAGCGCCGCCAACTGCTCCTGCCTGCCGGTGAGCTCCGCCTGCTTCGCGTCCCGGAGTTGCGTGAGTTCCTGAACCGCGATCTGGCCGCGCGCCGATTCCTGCAGAAGGCGCTCGACCTCGACCACGGCGATCTTGCTCTGGGCGGCGGCCGGCCCGGCCATGAGGGCGCCGGCGATGACCAGGGCGGTCACCGCGGCCGCGCGGAATCCGAGGGTTTTCAGGTTCATCTTCGTAGTTCTCCGTGAGGCGTCAGAAGCTGGTTCCGATGCTGAAGTCGAAGCTGTCGAACCGCTCCCGGTCGACGCCTCCGAGGTTGTCCAGCGGATTCAGGTTCGTAGCGTAGATGAAGCGGAGCGGAGCTCCAAGGATGGGCACGTTGACGCGAAGCTCGATTCCGGCGGACATGCGCATGTGGTTGAAATCGACGTCCTGGTCGTCGCCGTAGACGTTGCCGGCATCGAAGAAGGTCACGACGCGGAAGGGACCGTTGACCAGGGTGTGGTGCTCGAGGTTGACGACGACGCTCTTGTTGCCGCCCTGGGGGAAACCGTTCTGGTCGAGGAGGGTGCGGCCGGTCTCCGGATCGCGGACCCAGATGGAACGGAACGCGAAGCCGCGGAGGCTGTTCTCGCCGCCCAGCAGGTAACGGTCCAGGAAGAACAGCTGGCGCACGTTGCCGGTGTCGTCCTGGCCGAACGGCTGGATGTAGCCGAGCTGAACGTTCGCCCGCCCCACCGTCCGCAGCCCGCGCCTCGTCAGCGGCACCGTGATGGCCGCGTTGAGCGAGGGGCGGATGAAGAAGGACTCGCCGCCCAGGGGGCCGCCGGCGTACTCGAGGGATGCGATCAGGCGCCTGCCCTGGGTGGGCTCCAGACGGCTGTTGTGGCTGTCGTACTGGTAGGTGGCCGTGACCGAGCGGCGGTTGAACTGGAACGCCTGCTCGAACGTGTCGCTCGTCGGGTCGTCCTGCACTTCCGGGTTGTCGAAGAAGTAGAACGTCTGCGACTGGTAGCTCTCGATGTCCATGTTGCTGTAGGACAACTGGACCATCTCCCAGCGGCGGAAGTTCCGGCCGAACGTGATGATGCCGCCCGCCTCCTTGCTCCGGTACCGCTGGTCGACGAGGAGGTCGAAGTCCGTATCCCGATTGAAGAGCTGAACCCCGAAGTTCTGCGGCCGGTCCTTGACCCAGGGCATGTAGTAGGAGACATCGAAGATGTCGCGGTAGCGGCCGGTCTGGATCGACACGCCGACGGTCTCGCCGCGGCCCAGGAAGTTGCGGGTGCGCAACGCCGACTGGACGAAGAAGCCGTCGAGCTCGCTGTAGCCGCCGCCGAACTGGACTTCCGTCTGACCCGTCTCGCTGCCCTTGACGGTGATGTCGACCTGCTGGTCGTCCATGTCGTAGTCGACGTCGACCTGTTCGTTCTCGTCGACCACGTAGTACTCGAGCTGACTCAGGCGCAACAGGCTGGTGCGCAGCATGCCCGTGTTGAAGACGTCGCCTTCCTTCAGCAGCATCTGCCGGCGCAGCACCCGGTCGCGCGTCCGGTCGTTGCCCGTGAATTCCAGCCGTCCGATCCGGAACTGGTCGTTCTCCTCGACCGTCACGAGAATGTCGGCCACCAGATCGTCCCGCTCGACGATCTCCATCTTCACGTCCGCGAAGATGTAACCGCTGTTCCGGTATAGCTCCTGGACCTGCTCCACGCCCTCGTCGATCACGTCCGAGCGCAGCCAGCCGCCCTTCGGATCCTTGAACATCCGCACCAGCAGTTCCTCGGGCAGAATCTCGGCGCCCTCCACATCGACCTCGCCCAGCTTCCAGCGCGGCCCTTCCTCGAGCGGAATCACGAGAGCAAGCTGGCGCTTCCGCTCCTCGATGCGCTCGGCGTTCGGCTTGCGCTCGATGACGTCGAGTTCGGGCTCGCCGACCTCGACATCCTTGTAGCCGAAACGGCGGTAGAGGTCCTTGACCTTGTCGAGGTCCTCCTGAACCGTCGCCGAGTTGAACACGTCGCGCTTGCGGATTCTGGTCAGCAGGTTCGACTTCTTCGTCTTCTCCATCTGGCGTCGGAGGCGGCCGGCGGAGAACACTTCGTTGCCTTCGAAATCGACCTGGCCGATCTTGACTCTCCCGCCCTCGTCCACGGTGATCAGCACCCGCTTCTCGCCCAGGCCCGCGTCCTGGATCTCGACGTGGATACCCGCGAACCGGAAGCCTCGCTCCTCGTAGAGCTTCTTGATGGCCCCTTCGAGACGGGCCAGCTCGCCCAGGTCAAGCGGCAGACCCTCGAAGACCGAAATCCGCTCCCGGTCGGTCATGTCGCCGATGTCGCTCCGTTTCACCTTCTTCAGACCGTCGTACTCGAGCGAGACCAAGAGCGGCCTCTCCGTGACCGTCACCCGGACCAGCACGCCTTCGTCCTGCGCCTCGGCCGCGATCGAGATGTCGTCGATCAGCTTCCGCTCCCAGAGGTCCTTGATCCGCTCGTTCACGCGGCCGGGATCCCAGGGCTTTCCGGCCTCGATATCCAGGTAGTAGTTCAGGCTGTCTTCGCTCAGCGTCTCGACGCCGGCGTACTCCACCGACACGATCGGCCGGTCGACCAGCAACTGGCCGGCGGCCGGTACGGCGAGCAGGAACACGGCGACGAGCGCGCCCGGCCGTGCCAGCCGTCGAAGGTTGTTTCGATCAGGATTCCGCAAGAGCAGGTTCCTCCTCAACGGTCCGGGCGGCGCCGCCTTGAACGACCTCCAAGACCAGTCCCTCCTGGGCCAGATCCACACGAATGCGCTCCACTGAATCACCGGTGCGCTGGATCAGCAGGTCGGACACCGCATCCTGGACGTAGCGCTGGATCGTGCGACGCAATGGACGGGCGCCGGTCGACGGATCGATGCCCGCCTGCTCCAGCAACCATTCCCGCGCCTCACCGGTGACCTCGACGGCGAGCCCCCGGTCGGCAAGGGTTTCGTTCACGTCGGAGAGCAGGAGGCAGGTGATGGCTCGCAGCTCCTCCCGACCCAGCGGATTGAACACGATCGTCTCGTCGATGCGGTTGATGAACTCGGGGCTGAAGCTGCGGCGGAGCTCCGCTTCGATCTCTTCCCTGATGCGGCCGAAGTCCTCTCCGGAAGGGCCGCCGAAGCCCATGCGTCCACCCTTGAGCACCAGCTTACTGCCCAGATTGGAAGTCAGCAGCACGAGGGCATGACGGAAGTCGACGTGGTTGCCGTAGGCGTCGGTCAGGCTGCCCTCCTCCAGGATCTGAAGCAGCAGGTTCGTGATGTCCGGATGCGCCTTCTCGATCTCGTCGAACAGGATCAGCGAGTACGGCTGGCGCCGAACCCGCTCCGTCAACTGGCCGCCCTCCTCGTAGCCGACGTAGCCCGGCGGCGAGCCGATCAGCTTGGATGCGGAGTACTTCTCCATGTACTCGCTCATGTCGAACCGCATGAGAGCCGTCTGACTGCCGAACAGGAACTCGGCCAGTCGCCGGGCGACCTCCGTCTTGCCGACGCCGCTCGGCCCCAGGAAGACGAACGAGCCGACCGGCCGACGGGGATCGGATACGCCGAGCCGCGACCGGCGGATGGCGCGGCTGATCGACCGGATCGCCCGATCCTGCCCCACGATCCGGCGCCGCAGAACGTCCTCCATCCTCATCAGGCGCTTCGCCTCGTCGCCACGCACTGCCGCCACCGGCACGCCTGTCCACGAGGCAATCACCTCCTCCACGTCCTGAGCGGTCACGACCTGATCCCCAACGTCCTGCTCATGCAACTGCTCGATGCTCTCGAGATCTTCCCGGAGCTCGATCTCGCGCTCGCGGAAGCGGACGGCGCGGTCGAAGTCCTTGTCCGAGATCGCCGCCTTCATTTCGGCCACGACTTCCCGGATCTCCTGCTCGATCCGCCGCGCCTGGCGCGTATCCCGTACCCGGCGCAGCTTGACCCGGGCGCCGGCTTCGTCGATCACGTCGATTGACTTGTCGGGCTGATGACGGTCGGTGATGTAGCGGTTGGACCCGGCGATCGCGGCGCGCAGCGCGGCGTCGTCGTAGGCGACCTTGTGGAAACCCTGGTAGCGCTCCTTCAGGCCGACCAGGATGTCGTAGGTCTCGTCCGCGGACGGCGGCTTGATCTGCACCGCCTGGAATCGCCGCAGCAGAGAGCGGTCCTTCTCGATGTGCCGGCGGTACTCCCGCTGGGTCGTGGCGCCGATGCAGGCGATGTCGCCCCGCGACAGGGCAGGCTTCAGGATGTTCGCGGCATCGAGCGAACCCTCGGCGGAACCGGCCCCGACCAGAGCGTGGATCTCGTCGATGAAGACAAGCACGTCTTCGCCTTCCTCGAGCTCCTTGAGGATGCCCTTCAGGCGCTCCTCGAACTGTCCCCTGTACTTCGTGCCGGCGACGATCAGGGACAGGTCGAGCGCGACGATGCGCTTGCGCGCAAGGAACTTCGGCACCCGGCCGTGGGACACCCGTTGCGCCAGTCCTTCGACGATGGCCGTCTTGCCCACACCCGGCTCCCCGAGCAGGATGGGGTTGTTCTTCGTCCGTCGCGCGAGGATCTGGACGATGCGGCCGACTTCCTGCTGGCGGCCGATCAGGGGGTCGAACTGGTCCTGCTGCGCGAGCGCGGTCAGGTCGCGACCGAACTCCGCCAGGAAGGGCAACTCCTGCTTGCCGCGCCGGCTGTCGCGCTCGCGGGCGATGTCCGCGACGTGTTCGCGCACCGTAGCGACCTCGAGCCCGTGCCGCTTGAGGACGCGCTGGGCCAGGCAGCTGTCGACCCGCAGTACGCCGATCAACAGATGCTCGGAGCCGACCGCGGCGTGGACCATGCTTTCCGCCTCGTGAGAGGCGAAGGCGAGGATCTTCTTCGACTCCTCCGACAGCGGCAGTTCGGCGGTCGACGAGATGCGCTCGACGAACACCCGCTCGCCCTCTATCTCGCGGCGAAGATCCTCCGGCTTGACCTGGAGGCGCTGGAGGAGTTCGATGATCGACTCCTCCCCTTCGCGCAGGATGCCGAGCAGGATGTGCTCCGACTCGATGACGCGGCTGCCCAGCTTGCTCGCCTCGTAGCGAGCGAAGAAGAGGGCGCGCCGCGATTTCTCGTTGTACTTCTCGAACACCGGGCAAGTCTAGCCCGGCGCAAGGGATCCTCCCTCCAGACGGAGCACCTCGCCGCAACGCTTCGCCACTTCCGGGTTGTGCGTCACCAGCACCATCGTCGTGTCCCGGCGCCTGCGCAGTGTGTCGAGGAGTTCCAGCACCTGTTCGCCGCTCCTGGAATCCAGGTTGCCGGTCGGTTCGTCGGCCAGCAGCACCGCAGGTTCGAGCACCAGGGCGCGGCAGATCGCGATTCGCTGCCGCTCGCCGCCGGAGAGCTGCTGCGGGAAGGCGCCGGCACGGTCGGCGAGGCCGACCTGGTCCAGGAGCGCGAGCGCCAGGGCGCTGAGAGAGGAGGTCGGGCGGCCCGCGATCCGCCCCGGCATCATCACGTTCTCGAGCGCGGTGAAGTCCGGAAGCAGTTGATGGAACTGGAAGACGAAACCGAGGGACCGGTTGCGAAAGCCAGCCAGGGCCGACGGCCTGGACGCGGTGAGATCGACGCCGTCGACTCGAACCGAACCCGCGTCCGGGGTATCGAGCGCGCCCAGGATGTTGAGGAGCGTCGACTTGCCCGAGCCGGACGGGCCGACGATGGCTGCCGTCTCGCCGCGCGCGACAACCAGGTCCACGCCGCGCAGGACCTGCCGCCGGACCGCGCCGTCCTGGTAGGCCTTGGTGACCCCGGAGACCGCGATCACGTTCGCGCGCTCCGCATCGCCTCGACGGGGTGTAGGAGGCTCGCCTTGCGCGCCCCGATCACGGCGGCCGCGGCGGTGAACAGAACGGTCACGGCAAGCACGACGAGCACGTCCGTGCCCCGGACCAGGAACGGCACGTAGTCCACGACGTACACATCGGACGGCGTGGAGATGACGCGGTAGCGGTCCAGGAGCGCCGCGAGCCCCGCGCCTGCCGCGCCGCCGAGGCCGGCGCCGCCGACCGACAGCAGCGCGCCGAGCAGCAGGAACACCCGCCGCAACCGGGCCGGCGGCGCACCCATCGCCGCCAGCACGCCGACCTCGGCGCGCTTGCTCGAAAGCACCATCGACAACGCCGCCAGCAGGGCGAAGGAGGCGACGGCCACGATCAGGGCCACCGCCGAGAAGACCAGGCCCTTCTCGAGCCGCAGCACGAAGAGGAGCGCCCGGTTGGCCTGCCTCCAGGTGGTCACCGTCGCCACGGCCGGGTCGATTCCCCGCCGCAGAAAGTCGCCGATCTCCTCCGGATCCGCGTCCGGAGCAAGCGTCAGGTCCAGTCGTCTGTCGCCCCGCGCGAACAGAGCGGAAGCCTGCTCGAGCGGCAGCAGCACCGGATCGTCCGTGTCCTCCGCACGGTCCGACCGGTAGATCAGGTCGACCGGCAGCATGCGGGCCCGGGGGCTGGGCCCGACCGGCGTGAGGCCGGGGCGAGGCGAGACGACGCGCACCATGTCGCCCACGGCCAGCCCCATCCGCAGCGCCACGGAAACGGGCACGATCAGTCCGGACGTCGCCTCCGGTTGGACCGGGATCCAGGGCGGCGGCGCTTTCTCGTAGCCCAGCACCTCGACTGCGAGCGGACGGTCGTCATCGGCCAGCCAGCCCCGCGCGTAGAGCAGCTCCTGGACACCGGCGACGCCGTTCGTCCCGGCCGCCAGCTCGGCCAGGTGCCGCGCCCTTTCCGTTGCTGCCGCGCCTTCGACAGCGGCGCCGCCGCCGAACTCGATCTGAAGGGCGGGCGTATGCCGCGCCAGATCTTCCAGCAGGAGGTTCTGGAAGCCGGCGAGCGCGGCCAGCGCCAGCACCAGCGCCGCCGTACCCACCGCCAGGCCGCCCGCCGTCAGGGTGGACAGCGCCCGGATGTGCGCGTCCGCGCGGGTCGAGCGGAAGTACCTGACTGCTATGTGCCAGACGAACCCCACGGCGACGCGAGGCTACTCCGAGGCTCCCGACTCCTCCAGCACGCCGATGTAGGGCAGGTTGCGGTAGCGGTCGTTGTAGTCGAGGCCGTAGCCGACGACGAACTTGTCGTCCACCTCGAAGCCCCGATAGTGGATCTGGACCGGCGTCTCCCGCTTGCATGCCTTGTCGAGCAGCACGCAGAGCCGCACGGAACGCGCCCCCCTGAACCCCATCAGCGCCATGATCGTCCGCATCGTGTAGCCGGTATCCACGATGTCCTCGATTAGCAGAACGTCGCGGCCGGCCAGAGAGTGATCCAGGTCGCGGCGGATGCGCACCTCGCCGGGCGAGGTCGTCTCGCCCCGATAACTCGAGGTCTGGAAGAAGTCGACGACGAGCGGCCGGGACAACCGCTGCAGGAGGTCGGACATGAAGAAGACCGAGCCCTTCAGCACACCGACGCAGAGCAGCTCCTCGCTGTCGGCGTAGTCCCGCTCGATCTCGGCGGCCAGCTCGCCGACCCGGCGGTCGAGCACTTCCCTTGAAATCAACTCGCGCGGCATTCCGTCTTCGGTCATCGAACTCCTCGGGATATGGTCTGCCGCACTCCAGGCATGGAGCGGGCGACGCGAGAAACGCCGTGAATGGACACAAGGATACCGGCCCGGACACGAGTCTCGCGGCCGAACTCGAGGAGAGCCGCCGGCGCTGGCTGGAGGCGGGGATCCCGGCGCCCGAGGCCCTCCTTGTCACCGGCTCCGGCCTGAGCCTGGACCTGGGCGAGCCGGCGGCCGGACCGTGGCCCTTCTCCGACCTGTTCCCCTTCGACGTCGAGGCGATCGAGGGCCACGCCGTGACCGCCGAACTCGTACGGACGGGCAACGGCAGGCTGGTGCTCTACAGCCGCGGCCGGCTGCACGCCTACCAGGGCTACACGCCGGCCCAGGTCGTCTACCTGGTGCGGCTCAGCGCCCTGCTCGGCGCCCGCTCGCTGGTCGTCACGAACGCCGCCGGTTCGCTGCGGGCGGACCTGCCGCCGGGCTCGATCGTGGCCATCTCCGACCACATCAACCTGACCGGCCTGAACCCGCTCAGGGGCCGGCTGCCGGCCTCCTGGGGGCCGCAGTTTCCCGACCTGGCTGATGCCTACGATCCCGGGCTGCGCCGCCGGTTGGCGGAACTCGGAGAACAGGCCGGAGTCCCGGTCGGCGAAGGCGTCTACGCGGGCCTGCTCGGGCCGTCCTTCGAGACTCCCGCCGAGATCCGCGCCTACCGCGCCCTGGGCGCCGACCTGGTCGGCATGTCGACCGTGCTGGAAGTGATCGCCGCCCGCCACATGGGGCTCCGTGTGCTCGGCTTGTCCCTGGTCACGAACATGGGCGTGGGGCTGGTCGACGAAGCTGTCAACCATCAGGACGTGCTCCGGATCGGCGGCAAGGCCTCCGGTAGCGTCGCCCGCCTCGTCTCCGACCTGTTCGTGGACGACGCGTTCCGGAACCGGGAAGCGAACTGAGCCGTGTCGGAACTCGAAGCACAGATCCAGAACCGGCGCGACAAGCGCGACCGGCTACGCGAACGGGGCGTCGACCCCTACCCGACCCGCGCACCGTACGACCTCGAGCCGGCCGAAGTCTGCAGGCGCTACGGCGAGGAGACCGAGGCGGAACTCGAGCGGGCCGCGATTTCTCTCAGGGTTCCCGGCCGCGTTCGCGCCCACCGCACCCACGGCAAGGCGGCGTTCCTCGACATCTCCGACGGCGCCGACTCGAAGGTCCAGGTCCTCCTGCGCCGCAACCACGTCGGCGAGGACTGCTGGTGGCTGCTCTCGCAACTCGACATCGGCGACTACGTGCTCGCCGACGGCCAGTTGATCCGCACCCGCACCGGCGAACTGACGATCATGGCCGACCGCCTCGACCTGCTGGCGAAGGCGACCCGGCCGCTGCCCGAGAAGTGGCACGGCCTGGCCGACCGGGAAGAGCGCTACCGGCGCCGCTACCTCGACCTCCTGAACTCCTCCGAGTCGACGCGGCGCTTCGTCGTCCGCTCGCAGGCGATCGCGGCGCTTCGGACCTGCCTGCTGGACGAGGGCTTTCTCGAAGTCGAAACGCCGATGATGCAGGCGGTTCCCGGGGGCGCGACGGCCCGACCGTTCGTGACCCACCACAACGCCCTCGACCTCGACCTCTACCTGCGCATCGCGCCCGAGTTGTATCTCAAGCGCCTGCTGGTCGGCGGTCTGCACCGTGTGTTCGAGATCAACCGCAACTTCCGGAACGAGGGCATCTCCACCCAGCACAACCCCGAGTTCACGATGCTCGAGTTCTACTGGGCCTACTCCGACTACGAGCAGTTGATGGCCTTCACCGAGACGATGCTCGCCGCGGTCCTGGATGCCGTGCATGCCGACGGCTCGACAACCTGCACCTGGCGCGGCCACGACATCGACCTCAAGGCCCCCTGGCCGCGACTCAGCGTGCGCCAGTCCCTGCTGGACATCGGCGGCCTGGATCCGGCCACGGTCGACGACGAAGCGGCCCTCGCCGCCGAACTCACTCGCCTCGGTGAAGACCTGCCGAAGAGCGCCGCCTACGGCCATCTGCTGATGGCCCTCTTCGACCGCCTGGTCGAACCGAAGCTGATTCAGCCCACCTTCATCCACGACTACCCGGTCGAGGTCTCCCCCTTCGCCAAGCACAACGCCGATGATTCCCGGTTCACCGAGCGATTCGAGCTCTTTATCGGCGGCATGGAGATCGCGAACGCCTTCACGGAGCTGAACGATCCCGACGACCAGGCCGAGCGATTCCGCCAGCAGCTCCGCGCCCGCGAAGGCGGCGACGACGAAGCGCACCGCTTCGACCGGGACTACGTCGAGGCACTCCAGTACGGCATGCCGCCCGCCGGCGGCCTCGGCCTCGGCATCGACCGGCTGGTCATGCTGTTGACCGACGCCCGGTCGATCCGGGACGTGATCCTGTTTCCGCTGCTGCGTCCGCGGCAGCAGGCGGGGGAGTCCCCGGTCGAGTCCACCAAGAAACTACTAACGCCCGCCCCTGAGTAGGTAGCCGGGAAAGACTGCACCCTCAGACGTATCCCGAGTCCAGGAGTTTCAAATGCGATTCCTCGAAGCCCGTGTATGCAACTATCGCAGCATCCTCGACACGGGCTGGTTCGAAGTCGAGCAAGACAAGACCATCCTTGTCGGACCCAACGAAGCCGGGAAGACGGTCCTACTTCACGCCCTTCGTCACTTGAATCCGCCCGACGGTACACCACAGCTCGATCCCCTGCGTGACTATCCTCGTGCGCGCTACAGCGCTGACATTCAGTCAGGAGCGAAGTCTCCCAGCACGATACCCGTGACCATGGGTAGGTTCTCCCTGGACTCTGACGACGACGCAGCACTGAACGCAAAAGTCTCTCAGTCGTCGTACGTACGCCAGCGATTCCTCGACAACCATGTCGAACACCACTTCACGAAGTCCCCATTCGTCTATGCCTACACCGATCCGATTCAGAAGAATCTCCTTCGCACTGCCACACACGCTGCAAAGACGGCCACCGAACAGGGTTTCGACCCTCTGGCCACTCTCGACACTCTAATCGCCACCTGGGAGGTGGACGGCACCATGATTTCCGGGAGCAACGCCACCAATCTTCGCACCTGGCTTGAAAGTCTCGTGCCGTACATCGACGAGAACAACGAGACAGAAGACCGTCGTCATACCCGCCTCCTTGAGTACACGCGGCAAGCGGAGCGCGAAGCAGAGCTTCTCAGGCAGCTAGAGCAGAGGCTGCCTACCTTTGTGTACTTCGACAACTATTCTCGGGTGCGCCCGAACGTCCACCTGGAGTTTCTCGCGGAGAGAGAGGAGAACAGGCACCTTGACGACAATCGGCACGACTACGGAAATCTCTGCCTCCTCAAGCTCCTCGGCTTTACCGCGAGGGAGCTTTCGGACCTTGGCAAGGCCACGGCGCGCAGCGACGAACAGGCGGACTTTGACGACTACCGCTCCCGACTCGACGAACGCCAAGCTAAACTCGACGCTGCGAGTATCCGTCTTACGAAGGAGATCCGCGGCGTTTGGCGACCCGACCCTACCCGAGGCGAGTCCGCGACGCTCAGGCTCCTGGCGGACGGCCAGTACCTCAAGGTTGTCGTCGAAGACGATTTCGGTGTCCCGATCGAACTCGACCAGCGGTCCGAGGGCTTCCAATGGTTGGTGTCCTTTTACACCGTCTTCTTCGCTGAGGCAGCGGGCAGGTACTCCAACGCTATCCTCCTCCTCGACGAGCCCGGACTCAGTCTCCACGGGCTGAAGCAACGGGAGTTTCGGTCCACGTTGTCGCAGTTGGCGGAAACCAACCAGTCCCTCTATACAACGCACTCCCCCTTCCTCGTCGGGCCTGATGAACTGGATCTCGTACGGGTCATCGAGAAGGTCGACGACGGCGGCACAAAGGTCCACAGCAACGTCACCGCCACCGACCCAGGGGCCCTACTTCCTCTTCAGGAAGCGCTAGGCTACGATCTCGCGCAGAGCCTGTTCATTCAAAGCCGGAACCTAGTCCTTGAAGGCCTTACGGACTATTGGTACTTGGAGAGTGTCGCAGAGCTTCTGGCCGTCGCGGGCGATGCAAAACTCGACCAGAGAATCGCGTTGATACCGGCGCGCACGGCAGGAAAGGTCGTCTATTTCGCGACGGTTCTTCACGCGAACAAACTCAAAGTGGCGGCGCTCCTGGACTCCGATAGCGCCGGCGACCAGGCGGCCAAACAGGAGATCCTCGTTCATACCCTCGGCAACAAGAGGATTCTACGAACTGCAGACGTCTGTCATACACAGGTGAAGACGCCAGAGATCGAGGACCTCCTTCGAGACACGCTCGTCGTAGTAGCCAAAGAGAAACTGGGCAAAGACGTCGCGGCGATAGCCGGCAGCCAATCCAGGAGACCGATAGCCGCCCTGTTGAAGGCCGAGATTGGCGGCACGCGGTTCAAGTACAAGCTCGCGAAGGCTTTTGTGCGTTGGAGCCGTGACAATACAGCAGCCGACCTCACTGCTGATGAGCGGGCGTCCTGGACCAAGCTGATAAAGGCCATCAACAAGTCACTTAAGTAGCTTCGCTCGGCGAGAACTCTCGCACAGCCACGTGGCCGCCAGTCGGTTCTGCACAGCCGCTCGCCGACCTCCCCCCGGCGCACGGTCTGCCTCGCCCCAACCCTTCCCTCTACCTGCAACGCATCCCGCTCGCACCGCACAGCCCTTCGCCGGGACGGGTCTCCCGGACTTACCGGTCGCGGCAGGCGAGCCGCAGTCTTTCACGGCTTTCCACACCCGATCCCACCGCGCGCCGGCACGGTATAGTCCCCACAGCCGGTGTGCGCCGCCCTGGCTCAGGAATTCCGGAGCAGGATTGACCGGCACAGCCAGAGACCCATTCCCGTGATCGCACCGTCATCCGAAGCACGACCTCAGCTCCTGCAGTACCTCGGGGCGGGACGCTACTCGCCGCTCTACGTGGCCGGCGACGCGCTAGAAGTTCTCCGCTGCTTTCCGGCCGACTCCTTTGACTGCTGCATGACAAGCCCACCCTATTGGAGAAAACGGCAGTACTCGAACGGCGGCATTGGCCTGGAGAGGGACTACGACGACTACATCGGCCGCCTGACTGCGATTCTCGCGGAAGTTCGCCGCGTTCTCAAACCAACGGGGTCGCTATGGCTCAATCTGGGAGACTCCTACAAGAACAAGGGGCTCGCCGGCATCCCGTGGCGAGTCGCCATACGCCTTACTGACGAACAGAACTGGATTCTCCGCAACAGTGTCGTGTGGAACAAGGTCAAGGGCGGTCCGGATAACACACGAGACCGTCTTCGCAATGTTCACGAGAACGTGTTTCACTTCGTGAAGGAACCGCGCGGCTACTACTACGACGCGGACTCAATTCGCAGCACACCGAAGACCACCAAAGTCGTCAACGGCGCAGTAGTCACAGCGAGTGGCGTTCGCGGCGTTCGGTACCGGCGCCAGATTGAGCTCTCCACAGAGCTCAGCGCGGCTGAGAAGGAGGCCGCGTCTCAAGCACTCACGGAGATGCTCAGCGCCGTGCAAGCCGGTGCCGTCGCCGATTTCCGGATGATCATCCGGGGCAACCAGCGGACCACCCACTCAGACTCAGCCAAGCTCTCGGGGCGTGCCAAAGAGCTTCAGGACAAGGGCTACTACTTCCTGAAGTACCACCCGCACGGCAGCAAGCCCGCAGATGTCTGGGACATCCTTCCTGAAGACACCCAGAAACGGCGAGCACACTTCGCGCCTTACCCTGAGGACCTCTGCAAGCTCCCTATCCTCGCTACGTCGCCGCCGGACGGCACTGTCCTCGACCCGTTCTGTGGCACGGGAACGACGATGCTGGTGGCGCAGCGCCTGGGCAGAAAGTCGGTCGGTATTGATCTGTCGACCGAGTATCTAGAGATCGCCGAGACGCGAACGGGCTCACTGCTGTGAACCGCGTACTGGAACTCTTCGGGAACAGTACGGATGAAGACGCCGACTGGACTCGCGTGGTCGAGGAACAGCTTTGTCCCTACGTTCAGTCAGCCTGCATCAAGACTCGGAAGAGTCAACCCGACGTGGCCATCGGGACCTGTCGTGTCAGCTACGGTCGAAACGAACGCGCGCTTGTGATCTGTCCCAACCGCCTCTTGAGGGGCGCAAAGGTCATCCTCGACTGCGCCCGCTATCTGCGGTCTCACGGATCTGGCGAGGACCTGCACGTCGTACCGGAGGTCGGACTGCCGGGCGGTAGCGTGGACTACTTCTTGGTTTCGGTGAATGGGGACTCCGTGACGGACTTCGTCGGCATTGAGTTGCAAGCGCTCGATACGACGGGAACGGTCTGGCCCGCACGTCAACGGTTCCTGAGAGAGGCAGGAGTGCGCCACGCCGACGAAGGCGGCACGAGTGAGAGAAGCTACGGCATGAACTGGAAGATGACGGCGAAGACGACCTTGATCCAGCTACACCACAAGGTGCGCACCTTCGAGGCGTTGGGCCATCGACTCGTTCTCGTCTTGCAAGATGAACTCCTGAACTACCTTCAGAGAGAGTTCTCCTTCGGACACGTAGGCCCCGCTTCCGAAGACGACCCGATGCAGTTCCACGCCTACAACGTGCGCCGCGGGGACCAAGCGGACAGCGGATTGCAGCTCGTGGAACGGTTGAGTACCGACACCGAGGGAGTCGGCCGCTGCCTTGATCTTCAGGCTGACGCGCGAGTCGACACAGACCATCTGCTCAGCCAACTGCGTAGGAAACTGGGCCCCAGCACTCTCTTCCGCCCAAGAGGCCGCTAATCGTCCTTCGCCGCAGCTTCTGCCTAGCTTCCAGGCGAGAGCCGACAAAGGGCCCTGCGCGCCTCGGCCCAGCGAGTAGGACGACGTAGCGGTTCGCGAGGCGAAGGGCGCGGCGTAGGCGGCACCGGGAGGCTGCATCTGTGGCACGGCTCGCGTAGTAGGCAGGCGAGATAGGCGCCCAGACCGCCGCTAGGTCAGCACCTTCCAGACGGACTCCTGATCCGAGTAGTCGTGGAACCGGGTTCTGTGCTTCACGTCCGGGCCGATGCCGATGAAGTGCCAGCCCAACCGGCGGCTTGCCTGCCAGTCCCATGGCCGGTTACCGAAGTAGGTCTTCCGGTCGACTGCTCTACCAGCGAGGGCGCGTGTCTCCGCGACCTGCATGATCTCGACGCGGCTTTCGGCGTCCGAACCCGAGGCGAGGCTCAGCGAGTCCGGGTCGAGGCCGATGGCCCGCAGCTTCATCGCGGCGGTTTCCTTCCAGCCGCCGGTGGCGATGCCGACGGCGACGTCAGGTCGACCGGCGAGCCGGCTCACGAAGGCGCGGGCGCCGGGGACTTCCGGCAGCAGGTCGCCGCGGGTGGCCAGGTAGCCCGAGACGAGGGCGATGAACTCCTTCCTGACGGAGCCGTGAGCCAGAGAGCGGTCGCCTTCGACTCCGTGGCGATCCAGGACCTCGTTCAGGATGCCGCTGTCCGTCTGGTGGCGATAGCCGGACCAGTCCTCGTCGACATCGATCTCCAGCGTGTTCCTGATCGCCTGGGCGTAGAGGATGCCGTCGAAGTCCTCGGACTCGACCAGGGTTCCGTCGATGTCGAAGACGACCAGGTGCATCGGGCGTCAGTCTCCGGACCGCGCGGTCAGCCACTGCTCCACCGCCTGCTTCACGGGCTCCTCGAGCCACGGCAGAACGCCCAGGTTGCCCTCGCGGGCGGCGGCTTCGATGTCGATTTCGTCGCGGTCGAGGAAGCGGGCGGCCCGGTAGTAGGCGTCGCCCCCGGCGTCGGCGGCGTCGCCGCGTTCGATCAGGTGGCCCGCGAGTTCACGGGCGAGGCGTAGCCGGGGCGGCAGCGGCGGGGCCGGCAGCGGGCGCGGCAGGCGGGATTCCAGACCCGCGGCTTCGGCAGCCTTCCGGAAGGCCGGCGTGTCCGGTAGCGAGTCATCGCCGTGGAAGACCGCGTCGAACGCCTCGGGCCACGCGGACTGAAGATGTTCGGCGAGCAGGCGCCGGTCCCGGGCGTCCAGTTCCAGCGTGCGCGCGAGGACCCGGCGGGCTCCCGCTGCCGCGAAGCGGGCCATGGCCGGCTCGAGGACTCCGGGCTGGTCGGTCCAGCCCGTGACGAGCGGCCAGACGAGGGTCGCGTCCTGCAGCGGCGCCGGCATCAGGGGGAGGCTCGGCTGACGGTTCTCCCTGAGTTCCCCTCGCAGCGTCCTGGACCGCCGCACCAGGCTGTCGAGAAAGTCGATCGCCACGGTGGCGTTGGGCGGCAGGTTCGCGAGACCGTGCCGAAACGCCTCGGCCACGTTCGACCCACTGAGCGAGAGATCACCGACGATCTGGATCAACGGGGGAGCGCCCGCAGCGGCCGCCGCTTCGACGATGCGCGTGCGGAGTGAGTTCTGGTCCGCCGGGAGAGGCGGAACGTAGACCACGTCCGTCGCGGAACGCACGAGCTCCGCCGCCTGCCGAGCGTCGGGTGCCGGCGCCGCGGTCGGTACCGCCAAGACGCCGGTCGCTAGGTCACACCAGAGCTTGTCTTCGTCGGGGGCCGGCCAGTGGGAGAAGCTGTACCGAATCCAGAGATTGGCGGGCTCGGCTACGTGCTCGCGGAGAGTGAGGGACGGCACGCGGCTACTTCGACTCGAGCGCGGCCGCAACGGCGGTCTCCACCGCCTTCTGGACGTAGCGGGCCAGGACGTCCCCCTCGACGTTCACGCGGTCGCCCCGCTCCAGACCGCCAAGGGTCGTCACCTCGAGCGTGTGCGGGATCAGCGCCACGTCGAAGGTCCGATCGTCGAGCGCCGCGACGGTCAGGCTCACACCGTCGATCGTGATGCTGCCCTTGAGGACGACTCCCGTCTCCAGGCCGGCCGGAAGGTTGAACGTGACGACGCGATGATCGCCCTGCTCCTCGACCCTCGAGACCGCCGTCGTCGTGTCGACGTGTCCCTGGACCCAGTGGCCGCCCAGCGGATCGCCGGCCGAGAGCGGCGGTTCGAGATTCACGTCGCCGCCGGCCTTCAACCCGCCGAGCGTCGTTCGGTTCAGCGTCTCCGGAGACAGATCGAACACGGAGCGCGCGGCTCCATCCACGTCGTTCTGCTCCACCACGGTCAGGCACACGCCCGCTACAGCGATGCTGGCGCCCGGATCGAGCTTCGCGGCCAGCACCGCCGAGTGTCCGACGACCAGGCGCGCACCTCCCCGATCGGAGGCTCCGGGCGCCTCGACTACTCGCCCACGCTCCGTGACAATTCCGGTAAACATCCCTGCCTGTAGCCTACGAGAATCACGTCCGGCTCGCGCTTGCTGACCCGCAGCTCGTCGAGGCGCCAGGCGTCGGCGAGCTTCTCCGGGCCATCGCCGCCGAGAGGACCGGGCGCCGCTGCGCCGCCGATCAGGACGGGCGCGCAGCAGACCGCGGCCCGGTCCCACAGTCCGAACGCCGAGAAGGCAGCGAGCACCTCCCCTCCGCCCTCGACCAGCACGTTGGAGACGCCACGGTCGAAGAGGTCCTCCAGAACACCGGCCGGCCCCACGGCGGGCAGACCCACCACCTCGGCGCCGGCGCGGCGCAGCCGATCACTGCGCGCCACCCAATCCCGCGCGGACGCGGACGCCGGGGAGCCGCTTTCCCGCGGCTCTTCGGTGTAGACGACGACAGGTCCCTCGACCTCGAACATGCGCGCACCAGGGGAGAGCCGCAACCGCCGATCGAGCACGACACGCAGAATCGGCCCCTCGGCCCGACCCAACCGCCGGTTCAGCCGCGGGTCGTCGGCCAGCGCGGTGCCGCTGCCGATCACGATCGCCTGGTGCTCCTCCCGCAGGTCGAGCGCCCACCGTCTGCCCCGCTCCGAGGAGATCCACTGGCTGTCGCCGGTCGCCGTGGCGATCCGTCCATCCAGACTCATCGCCCACTTCAGCGTCACCGCCGGCCGCCGATGCACGACGCGGGTCAGGAACGGGACGTTCATCTCGATCGCCTGCCCGGCAAGCAACCCGCCCTCGACCCGGACGCCCATGGCGCGCAGCCGGTCTCCACCGCCGCCCGTCACTTCCGGGTTCGGATCGCGATGAGCGAAAACCACGCGCTTCACGCCGGATTCGATGACGCGGTCGGCGCAGGGCGGCGTGCGACCGTGATGGTTGCAGGGCTCGAGGGTCACGTACAGCGTGCCGTCGAGTGCCGCGTTGCCGGCGGCGGCCAGCGCCGCCGCCTCCGCGTGTTCTCCGCCCGCCCGGCGGTGCCAACCCTCGCCGACGATCTCGCCGCCGTTCGTGACCACCGCCCCGACCATCGGGTTCGGGGCCACGGTGTAGCGGCCGCGGCGCGCCAGACTCAGCGCGCGGGCCATCGCGCGGCGGTCGCCCGGACTGAAACCCGACTCGCTCGTCATTCGAAGAGCGCGGACGCGAACGACCGCGGATCGAAGGTGACCATGTCCTCTACCGCCTCGCCGACGCCCAGCCAGCCGACGGGCAGGCGCAGGTCGCGCGCGATCGCCACCGCCATGCCTCCCTTGGCGGTGCCGTCGATCTTCGCCAGAAACACCGCATCGAGCGGGGCGACGGCGCCGAACTCCCGCGCCTGCACCAGGGCGTTGTGCCCGGTGCCCGCGTCGACGACGAGCAGGTTGCTCACCCCCCAGGCTGGGCCCTCGGCTTCAGCCGACGCCCGCCGCGCGACCCGATGCACTTTCGCCAGTTCGTCCATCAGTTGACCGCGGGTGTGGAGCCGGCCCGCGGTGTCGACGATCAGGTGGCCCACAGCACGCGCCCTGGCCGCCTCGACGGCGTCGAAAACGAGCGCCGCCGGATCGCCTCCCGACGGACGGCGCACGACGTCGACTCCGAGCCGCTCGCCCCAGACCTGAAGCTGCTCGGCCGCCGCAGCCCGGAAGGTGTCCGCCGCCGCGAACAGCACGCGCTCGCCGCGCGCCAGGGAGGCCTGGGCCAGCTTGGCGGCGGAAGTGGTCTTGCCCGAACCGTTGACGCCGACCATCAGGGTGATGCGCGGCGACGGCGGCCACTCCGCCCGCGGCGCGTCGAGGAGCAGTACCGCCACCTCGTCGACCAGCAATTGGCGGAGCCCGACCTCGTCGCCTCGCGCGACGGATCCGGAACGCACCGCCCCTCGGAGGCGCTCGACCAGCTCGAGCGACGTCTCCACACCAAGGTCCGCCTCGATCAGGGTCTCCTCGAGTTGCTCCAGAACGTCCTCGTCGATCCGCTGCGCGTTTCCGAGCACGGCGCCGATCCGGCCGGAAAGCCCCTTCCGGGTACGACCGAGGCCCCGGCGCAGCCGATTCCACAGCCCGGCCGATCGGCGTTCCTCCTCTGCCTCTTGCAGGGCGACGCCGCCGCCGATCTCCGCAGTCACGGCGAAGCCTCGCCCGCCCGCGCCCTCGACACATCGAGGAAGGCCTCCAGTTCGCTCCGCACCAGCGCCGGATCGAGGCCGGGGACGATCTCGCCCCGCCCAGGCGCCGCCGGCAGAATCCACACCAGACCGCTCTCGCGCGCCTTCTTGTCCCGGCCCATCGCCTCGATCAACCGCTCCGCGTCGAGACGAAGGCCAAGCTCCCGCTCAACGTCCGCGAGCGCCGGCGGCCCGAGCCGATCGATCAGGTGACCAAGCCGCGCCGCGAAGTCCGGATCAAGTCCGCGCCGCCGCGCCAGACGGAGAGCGAACCTCATCCCGTGACCGACCGCGTCGCCGTGGCGCAGGCCCCGGTAGCCGAACTCCGACTCGATCGCATGCCCGAGCGT
Source organism: Candidatus Multivorans sp. (assembly GCA_965220845.1). GTDB lineage: Bacteria > Acidobacteriota > Thermoanaerobaculia > Multivoradales > Multivoraceae > Multivorans. The sequence goes on along the minus strand of CBDCRA010000003.1, from coordinate 237,272 downwards.
GTGTCCGAAGTTGAGCAGACGGCGGCGATCCCCTTCCTCCAGGTCCGCCTCGACCACGTCCAGCTTGGCCTGGACAGAGGCCGCGACGACCGGAGTCAACACCTCGGCGTCCACGGCGAGCAGGCGATCCAACGACTCCTCGACCACGGCCAGCAGATCGAGATCGAGCAGCGCCGCCATCTTGACCACTTCGAACAGGCCGGCTCGAAGCTCCGCCGCGGGCAGGCTCCGCAGGCAGTCGATGTCCGCGAGCACGAACCTCGGGTGGTGGAAAGCGCCGACCGTGTTCTTGCCGCCGGCCAGGTCGATCCCCGTCTTGCCGCCGACCGAGGCATCGACCTGTGCCAGCAGCGTCGTCGGGATCTGCACGTAATCGATGCCGCGCAGGAAGCACGCCGCGGCGAAACCTCCGAGATCGCCGACGGCGCCGCCGCCCAGCGTGACGAGACGACTGTCCCGCTTGCCGCCGCGATCGAGCATCCGTTGCCAGACCGACGCGGCGCAGTCAACCGTCTTCGCGGCCTCGCCGTCCGGAACCTCGATCGTCTCGACCCGCGCCGCGGGCTCCAGGAGCTTCCTCGCCGCGGCGCCGCAGTGACGGTCCGGAACCTCGCTCGTGACCAGGAAGACGACCCGGCCGCGGCACCAGGCCCCGACCTCGGCCAGCGCGCCGCCGCCCGTCGAAGCCAGGAGACCGGGCCCGACCAGGATGTCGCTCACGCCGCGCGGGTGCGCGAGAGTCAGGCGATGCGGCGCGCCCCGAGCGAAGTCCTGCGTGCCCTCCACCGTGCCGCCCTCCCCGGCCTAGCCGCCGCGCGGGCGGACGCGCAGCCCGAGTTCCAGCAACTGTTCCTGGTCCACCGTCGACGGCGCCTCCGTCATCAGACACACCGCCGAGGCCGTCTTCGGAAAGGCGATCACGTCTCGCAACGAGGCAGCCCCGGCCATCAGCATGACGATCCGGTCGACGCCGAGCGCGATTCCGCCGTGCGGCGGCGCGCCGTAGCTCAGAGCCTCGAACAGAAAACCGAAGCGACGCTCCGCCTCCGCGGCGTCGATCCCGAGCACCGCCAGCACGCGCTTCTGCACGTCCCGATCGTGGATCCGGATGGAGCCGCCGCCGATCTCGTTGCCGTTCAGCACCACGTCGTAGGCCCGCGAGCGCACCGACCCCGGGTCGCTCTCCAAGAGCTCCAGGTCCTCCATCCGCGGCGAGGTGAATGGATGGTGGGTCGCGTTCCATCGCCCTTCGTCGCCGTTCCAGGCAACCAGCGGGAAGTCGTGGACCCAGAGGAACTCGTGCGCGTCCTCCCGCATGTGCCCGAAGCGCCGCCCGACCTCGACCCGCAGGGCGCCCAGCGCCGCCGCCGCGGTCGGCGCCGGCCCGGCAACCAGCAGGCCCAGGCCGCCTTCCTCGACGCCGAGCCGATCGGCCAGGGTCTCGACCTGCCCGTCCGTCAGCGCACCCTTGACCAGGAACGAGGGAACGCCGCCGTCCCGCTTGACCCAGAGGACACCGGCGGCGCCGTGCCGGCGGGCGATGTCGGCGTACTCGTCGACCTGGCGACGGCTGGAGGAAGCGGCGCCCGGAATGTGGACTCCGCGCACGACGCCGCCCGAGGCGACCGCCGCCTGGAAGGCGCGGAACCCCGTCTCGCGCAGGCAGTCCGTCACGTCCTCGATCTCGAGGTCGACCCGCAGATCGGGACGGTCGTTTCCGTAGCGGAGCATCGCGTCGTCGTACGAGAGGCGCGGGTACGAAGCGGGAGGCTCGATTCCGGCGAGCGGGAACACCCGCGCGAACAGCCCCTCGACCAGGCGGTAGACGTCCTCCTCGTCGACGAAGGACATCTCGACGTCGATCTGGGTGAACTCGGGCTGGCGGTCGGCGCGCAGATCCTCGTCGCGGAAGCAACGGGCGAACTGGACGTAGCGCTCGAGTCCGCTGACCATCAGAATCTGCTTGAACAACTGGGGCGACTGCGGAAGCGCGTAGAAACTGCCGTGGTTCAGGCGGCTCGGCACGAGATAGTCGCGGGCGCCCTCCGGCGTCGAGCGGGTGAGCATCGGCGTCTCGACGTTCACGAAACCCTGCTCCCGGAAGTAGCCCAGGCTCTCGATCGTGAAGTCGGAGCGCATGCGCAGGTTGTTCTGCAGGCCTTGCCGGCGAAGATCGAGAAAGCGATACTTGAGGCGGGTCTCCTCACTGGCGCCCTCGGCGCCCTCCACCCCGAACGGCATCGGCTCCGAGGGGCCGAGCACCCGGCCGCTACCGACCTGGATCTCGATCTCGCCGGTGGCCATCTTCGGGTTCACCTTGTCGGGATCCCGGCGCACGATCTCGCCCTCGACCTCGACGACCCACTCGAGGCGCGCGGGCTGGAGAGCCGCGGCCGCATCCGGCGTGGTTTCCGGGTGTACCACCGCCTGTACGACGCCGCTCCGGTCGCGCACGTCGAGGAAGATCACGCCGCCGTGATCGCGGCGGCGATGGACCCATCCCTGGACCTTCGCCTCCTCGCCGACCCGCTCCGCGGTCAGCGTTCCTGCCTGCGTTCTGTTCACGTACTGCGTCCGTCCTGCCGTGTCCCTGTTCCGCCCTCGCTCACACTGCGAGCGGCGACTCGCCGAAGCCCCGGATACTCGCACAATCGAGGCTATTCGTGGGGTTCCATCCTCGCCTTCACCGCGGCGGCGAAGCCCTCGCGCGGGATGGCCTCCTGCAAGCCGCTGTAAAGGCTCTTCAAGACCGCGGTTCCCGCCGCCCGTTCGTCTTCGCCAACGAGCACAATCCAGTCGTAGCCGCCGCGGTCCGCCTTTCTCAAGGCAGCCTTGAGCGCCCTAGGTGAAGCAAGTTCAGCAACGGCCATCACTTCCGCGTCCCGGAGTTCCTCCGCCAACTGAAGAGCATCCTCCCGACAGTGACTTCCCACCGGAATCACACAGACCGGGGGCACGACGAGGGTGAGACCACCGGAGAGCAGTTCCACCAATCGATCCTGACCAATCGCGAAACCGATTCCGGGAACCGCCGGACCACCGAGCTCGCCGATCAGCCCGTCGTACCGCCCACCGCCCAAGATCGCGTTCTGCGCACCGAGCCTCGCTGAGCTGATCTCGAACACCGTCCGTGTGTAGTAGTCGAGCCCCCGCACCAGCCTGTCGTCGACTCTGTAGGCGATGCCAAGCCGTTCGAGCTGCTCGCACACAACAGCAAAGTGCTCCCGAGCCGCCCGACCAAGCGAATCGCGCAACCGCGGGGCCCCTTCGAGTAGCTTCCGCTCCTCCGGCACCTTCGTGTCCAGGATTCGGAGAGGATTCGTCTCCAAACGACGCTGGCTGTCCGCTCCGAGTTCGCCACGGCGAGGTTCGAGGTACTCACGCAGACGCTGGCAGTAGCGCTGCCGGCACTCCGGATCCCCGACCGAATTGAGCCCCACCTCCAGGTCGTCGAAGAGCAACTCGGAGAGGAAGCGCAGCAGCATCGCAAGCAGTTCCGCGTCACTGTACGGCCCTGGATCACCGATCACCTCCGCGCCGATCTGGTGGAACTGCCGGTAGCGGCCAGCTTGGGGCCGTTCGTAGCGGAAGTAAGGCCCCATGTAGAACACCTTGACCGGCTGTGGCCACGAAGCCATGTCGTGCTGCAGGTAGGCGCGCGCCACCGGCGCCGTGCCCTCCGGGCGAAGAGTCAGACTGCGTCCCTTCTTGTCGTCGAAGGTGTACATCTGCTTCCCGACGATCTCGCTTCCCTCGCCGACGCCACGCACGAACAGGTCCGTGTCTTCGACCAACGGCGTGCGGAGTTCCTCGAAACCGTAGAGTCGGAACGCGTCGCGAGCGATCTGCTCCACCATCGCAAACCGCCGAGCTTCGTCCAGCAGCAAGTCGCGCATGCCCTTGACGGTCTGGAATCGCCGCTTCGCAGCCATGGCGGGATGGTATCCATCCCGGCGCCCGATTGGACGCAGCGGCAGTTTGGTGCCGGCCTCCGGCCGGCGCGGTTTCCGGCCGCCTGCGGCGGCAGCGGGTCAGAAGACCCGCGCATCCAGGGGTACGGCGGTTCCCTGCGCCTGCTTCTACGGTTTCGCGAACACCCGGTCCACGGCCGCCCAGAGGGCGTCCGTGTCGAGTTCGATCTCGGGCACCGCGGCGGACCGATAGATCGAGCCGTCAGGCGCTCCCTCGACGAACTCATCTCCCTCGCGCACCAGGAAGGAGATCCGCCGCCGCTTCGGATCGACCACCCAGTACTCGCCGACGCCGTACTCCCGGTAGAGGTTCAGCTTGTAGACGCGATCGCGGGAGGCCGTGCCCGGCGAGAGCACCTCGACCAGCAGGTCGGGCGGACCCTCCACCCAGTTCTCGATCAACTCGCGCCGCTGCCGCGAGATGAAGAGAACGTCCGGTTGCACCACGGAGTGGTCGACGAGGTGAACGTCCATCGGCGCCACCATGGTCACACCGGCCGTGCGCTCGGCAACGTCGTAGAACAACCGGTGCAGATAGCCCACAATGATCTGATGGACGGCTAGCGGGCTTGCACTCAGGTAGAACCTCCCGTATAGGAGTTCGCAACGCGGTTCATCGGGCAAGGCCATGTAGTCGCTACGGCGATACGGGCCCAAACTGCGCGGCAAGGTCCGCGGCGGCTGGTCGAGCAACGTCACGGTCATGCGGGGGAGTATACGGAGCGGCCTCGACGGCCGTCCCCGAGCGCGAGAATCCGACAGGAAGCGTTGACACGAAGGCCGGGGCAGCGGGCCGGGGTCGACCCGAGTCGGTGGTAGCGTCCCGCCGGGACGCACAAGGTGCAGATCGAACTCTCCGAACGCCAGCGCGCCACGGTCGCCGCCGCGGCGACGATCGCGGCGGCCGCCGTCATCCTGGCCGCGGTGGTCGCCCTGTTCTGGGCGATCGGCTCCTTCTTCGCCGCGTTCTCGAACGTCTTCCTGCCGCTGGCGGTCGCCGCCGTGCTCGCCTTCGTGCTCAGGCCCTACTACGAGCTCCTGAACGAGCGGCTGCGCTTCCCGAAGGTTCTGGCGGTAGCCGCCGTGCTGCTGTCGCTGCTCATACCCGTCGCCGGCTTCGCCTGGTTCTTCGGCGCCCTGGCGGCATCGCAGATCACCGGCCTCCTCGACGCCCTGCCCGACGCCCGGGATCGCATCATGACCTGGGTATCGGAGAGCCTGCCGGCGCTCAACACGTTCATGGAGACGAACCCTCTCGCGAGCCGGGTCCGAGAGGCGGTCGAGGAAATGGACCTGACGAGTCTTCTTCCCGGCGTCGGCCTTGTCGGCGACACCGCCCTGGAGGTCATCCAGGGCATCGGCAGCGGCCTCGCTGCCCTTTTGGCCTGGGCCGTGCTCCCCGTCTACCTCTGCTTCTTTCTGATCATCGAGCCGGACCGGTTCCGCAAGCTGGACCACCTCTTCCCCTTCCTCAAACCGAGGACCCGGGAAGACGTCGTCTACCTGATCCAGGAGTTCATCGACATCCTGGTCGCCTTCTTCCGCGGCCAGCTCGTCATCGCCTTCCTCCAGGGCGCCCTGTTCGCCATCGGCTTCCAGGTCGCCGGCCTGCGCTACGGCCTCGTCCTGGGGCTGATGCTCGGCTTCCTCAACATCATCCCGTACCTGGGCAGCATCGTCGGCCTGGCGGTGGCCCTGCCGATCGCCTACTGGCAGGAGGGCGGCGGACTCCAGCTCGTCATCTGGGTCGTGGTCGTCTTCGCCCTTGTCCAGCTCATCGAGGCCTACGTGCTGACCCCACGCATCATGGGCGACCGCACCGGGTTGCACCCGATGGCGATCATCGTCGCCGTCTTCTTCTGGGGTTCGGCGCTCAACGGCATCGCCGGCATGATCCTGGCGATCCCGTTGACGGCTTTTCTGGTCGTCTTCTGGCGATTGGCGCGGGAGCGCTACATCGGCGAGGTGGTGTAGTCCCAGCTACAGCAACAGCAGGCAGCCGGAGGCTGGCGCGCCGGTCAGTTGCTGTAGCGCGTAGCAGTACCAGCGGACCTGGCGACGGTAACGGTCGCCCCGAGTAACTCCGTTGCCGGCGAAGTCGCCACCGGCCGGCGCGTCGAGATCGCCTAGATCCGTCTTCCAGTCGACGACGATCCACCGGCCGTCGCCGTCGACGTAGGCGAGGTCGATCGCGCCCTCGACGATTTGCTGCTCCGCGTCGCCGTCGAGGGGCAGGAGGAAGGGCGTCTCGCGCAGCACTCGTTGCGACGTCCGGGCGGCTTCAGCCGCCGGGCTGGCAAGCGCCGCCGTTACGACGGTTTCCGCCGCGGTGACCTCCGCGGCCGTCGAGCCGATCAGGGCGCCGTGAAGGCGCGTCAGGTCCCCGATCCGCTTCGGCTCGCCGTCCAGCGGCGCATCGCGCAGCACGGTGTGGACCAGGCTGCCGAAGCGCATGCCGCCCGGCCGGTCGCCCGATCGCTCCAGTTGCTCGATCGCTACGTCAAGGGGCTCTCCCGGCGGCTCGCTCTCGAGTTCCGTCACCGCGACCGGTCGGGCGCTCGGCTCCTTGCCTCGGGCAACCAGATCCTCGCCGTGACGACGCCAGCGCTCGAAGCGTTCGCGGTTCGCGTCGTCGCCGGTCTCGATCAGCAGGTCCTCGCCCAGCAGGCCGTAGCTGGCCGGAGGCTTCTCATCGAGCAGGTCGGCGTCCCACCAGACGACGTCGTAGCCGTCGTCGCCGGCCGCGTCCACCTCGCCGGCGGCCCCACTCGCCGCCTCGCTGCCCCCGAACCGGTGGCGGCCCGGCCGAACCGACGTCTCCTGCCGGTGGTCGAAGTCGCCAGGGCGTCTCGCCACGGACCGCTCGCCGAACGCCGGGCAGCCCTCCGCCGGCTCGGACTGGCGCCAACGCTCCGCCGGCGGATAGACCGCGTCGTTCAGGCACTGGACCCAGCCCTTCCGTTGCGCATCGCCGACCGCCGGTACGACGAGCAGATCGCGGGCCCGGGTGGCGGCGACGTAGGCGACCCGCACGCCCTCCGCCTCCTCGCGGCGATCCTCGATCTCCTTCGCCTCGATGAGCTCCTGGGGCGAAAGGCCCAAGAGCTTCATCGCGCACAGACCGTCCTCCGGTCGCACGGTCCGCTCGGCGCCGCGCGACAGGCCGGCCGTCATGTCGGCGAGGATGACGACCGGGAACTCCAGCCCCTTCGCGGTGTGGACGGTCATGATCCGCACGCCCTCGGCGTCCTCCTCCACCACCGGTGCCTGGGTGCTGGCCGGCCGCTCGGCCTCCTCGTCCAGTTGCTCGACGAAGCCGCGGAAGGAGCGGCCGCCGGCCAGTTCGTAGCGACGGGCCAGGTCGCACACCCGCTGCGCATTGCCCAGGACCTGGTTGCCGGCCGGCCGTAGCGCCATCGACGCCTGGGCCCGGGGCCTGGCCAGCACCTCCTGCACCGTGCCTACGATCGGGCGGTAGTTCCGGCGACGGTGGAGTTCGGCGAGGAAGTCCAGCACGTCGACCAGCGAAGCGAACTCCGGCGGCGGCTCGCCGTGGTCGCCACGAGCGCGCCGCGGCGCCCGGAACGGATGCCAGCCGCCGTAGCGTGCCTTGAAGCGAAGCAGCGTCTCGTCGTCGAACGCGAACAGGCCGCCACGCAACGTGGCGTAGACGGAAAGGTCGTCGTCCGGCCACTCCACCGCCTTGAGCGCCGACCGCAGCGCCTCCACCTCTTCCCGTTCGTGGAAGGAGCGGGCGCCCAGGAGGAGATGGGGAACGCCCACCGCCTCCAGCCCGCGCACGTACTCCCGGGACGTGTCCCGGTTCCAGCTCAGAAAACGGCGAAAGAGAAGGCAGACGTCCCGCGGCCGGACCGGCGAGCGCATGCGCTGGCCGGGCCGTTCCGGGTCCGGCACCTCGACTTCGAAGCCGCTGTCCTCGATCAGCCAGCGCACGAACTCGACCGTGGCGTAAGGCTGGCACGCCTCGATCTCCACGTTGCTCAGGTTGCGGCGGCCGTAGGGCCTGGGCGGCGGCAGCGCGACCACAGCGGGCTGGCCCGGGATCGGCGGGCGATGCTCGCCCAGGGCGATGTAGTCCGCACTTCCCGCGACATGGTCACCGGTCATCAGCGGGGCGAAGGCCGCGTTGACCAGCCGCTGGATCGGCGCCACCGAGCGGAAGCTCGTCGTCAGGTGGAGGATCCGGACGCCGCGCTCGGCGAGCAGGTCCTTCACGTCGTGGTAGAGCACGACGTCGGCGCGGCGGAAGCGGTAGATCGACTGTTTCGGATCCCCGACCACGAAGAGCTTGCCCGGAGCCGGCCGCACACGCCTCCAGTGGTCCTCGTCCGCGTCGTCGGCCGATAGCAGCAGCAGAATCTCGGCCTGGAGCGGATCCGTGTCCTGGAACTCGTCGATGAACAGGTGGCTGTAGCGCCGCTGCAGGTGGGCGCGCACCGCGCCGTCCGAGCGCAGCAGGTCGCGGGCCTTGATCAGCAGGTCGTGAAAGTCCAGCTTGCCGAGAGCGCCCTTCGCCTCTTCGTAGCGCTCGACCGCGCCGGCGAGTTCGTCCCGGAGCAGCGCCACCCGGTCCGCGTTGGCCGCCTCCACGAACTCCTCCAGGCGCTCCGCCAACCGCTTCCAGAGTTCCCAGATCTGCTCCCGGGCGACGCCCTCCGCGAAACCGCCTCGGCCCTTGCGGGGCGCGCCGAACCCGCTCAGGCGACGCCGCAGTTCGACGAGCCGCGCCTCCAGTTGATCCCGAACCGCCTCGCCGCCGTTCGCTTCCGCACCGCCGCCGTTCACAGCCGATGCGCCCAGCTCCCGCGCGCGGGCGATCCACGCCGCCAGTTCGACGACCCGGTCAAGACCCCGCCGCAGGATGTCGCCGCGCCGCCCGTGCCGCAGGAGGTCGGCGAGGCGCTCCACGCGCGCCGCGAGATCGGCGATCTCCACCTCGCGATCGAACTCCGGCCGCCGCCAGCTCGCCGGGAAGTCGCGCCACTCCACCAGGCGCCAGGCGGTGTCGCGCAACTGGTCGAGCGGCGGGCGCTGCGGCGACCACGGCCCGACGGTGAGCCGCGCCAGCTCCCGCCGGAGCCCCGGCGGCATCGATTCGAGCTGCTCCTCGATCCAGCGCCGGAAGGCACGGTTGAAGAGGCGCGGCGCCTCGTCCTCGGCCAGTTCGCCGAAACCCGGGTCGACGCCGGCCTCGACCGGCCGTTCCCTGAGGATCTCCGCGCACAGCGAGTGGATCGTGCCGATGGACGCTTCCTCCAGGCGGGAGATCGCGGCCTCCAGATTGTCCGTCCGTTCCCCCACCTCGCCCGCGGCCCGTAACTCCAGCAGCCGCTTGTCCAGCTCCTCCCGAAGACGCAGCTTCAGCTCGCCAGCGGCCTTTCGCGTGAAGGTGACGGCCGCCAGGCCGTCGACCGTGCCGAGGCCCTGCTCCAGGATCGCCACCAGGCGCTCGACCAGCACGGTCGTCTTGCCGGTGCCGGCCGCCGCTTCGACCAACTGGCTCTCCTTCAGGGCCTCCCGAATCCTCCTCCGGGCGGCCTCGTCGGCAAGGAGCGATGCAGCCCCGACCGTCACGGTTCGAGCCTCAGTTCATGAAGCGGCTCAAGGCGGCGCCTCTGCTTGCGGGCGACCCGCAGATCCTCGTATGGACCGCAGACCGGGCGGTAGTCGCAGTAACGGCATTCGTTCTTGCCGGGTGCCGCGGGCAGAAACCCCTGTTCCAGGGCGCCGTCGACGGTGTCGAGCATCCTGCGGGCCGCGGCGCGGCTGCGCTCGTCGAGCCGGACGGAGACGACGCTATAGCCGCCCCTTTGCGTGCAGTAGGAAAGGCGGCCCGAGACGACGTCCCGCTCGAGCACGGCCTCCGCCGCCAGGCTGTAGAGCACCGGCTGCAGCACCTTGCCGCCGCCGATCACGAGAGAGGTCCCGGCGTGGCGCGCGCCGCCCGTCTTGTGGTCGGTCACCCGCAGGCGGCCGGCGGCGTCGGCTTCGACCAGGTCGATCGAGCCCCTGAGGCGCGCGCCGCCCTGCACCTCGGCCGGCTCGGGGACGCTCTTCGGATCCCGCTCGCCGGACCGGGAGAGCCCGAAGCCGAGCTCGGCGTGGATCGGCGTCCAGCCTCCTTCCTCGTCAGCAACCTGGCGGAGCCATCCGCGCAGGTCGCCGCGCAAACCCTCGAACTCGGCCCTCCACACGCGTTCGATCGGCGGCGCCAACCGGTCCCGGTAGTCGCCCTCGGCCCCCTCGAGGACCACGTCGAGCACGCCGAACACGTCGTCGAGCCGCGCGTGCGTCACCGGCAGGAGTTGAGCCTCCCGGAGAGCGCCGAACAGCCGGAACTGGATCTCGTGGAAGATGCCGCCCCGGGTCATCGGGTCCAACTGCTCGAGTTGCACGAGTTCGTCGCGCGGCCGCAGGTAGAGCACCGCCTGGAGGAAGAACCGGTAGGGACAGGCGGCGAAGTTCTGGAGCGCGGTCGGCGAGTAGGAGCGCTTCCCGATGCGGTGCCGCGACAGGTACTCCCGGGCCTCGTCGCCGGCGTCGACCAGGCCGTCGACCGGGAACCAGCCCTTGCGCCAGCGCCTGGCCCGGGCGCGCAGGGCCCGCGCGAGATGCTCGTTCGAGGAGAGCAGGAATCGCGCCCGGCCCTGGCGCTCGGCCCTCGACAGGGCGCCTCCGAGCAGCGGCTGGAGCATGGCGAGATCGAACTCCGCCTCGTCGATCGCCTCGTCCGGATCGGCGGGGGCCGGCCAGCCGACGACCGCCGCGCCGGCGGCCGCGGCCCGCCGGCCCAAGGTGTCGAGGTCGGGAAGCCGTCCTTCCGCGGCGCGCAGCAGGTCCAGGGCGTAGAGCGACGGCACCCGGGCCCGGCCCTGAACCAGGTCGACCCGCGGGTAGGAAGCGTCGAGCCGGCCGCTGGCCGCACCGGCCGCGAGCCGCAGGAGTAGTTGCTCTCGACGCGTGCGGTCGATGTCGACCGCCAGGCGGTGGCCCTCCCCGCCAAGGGCGCGGCGGCGCTCGTCGAGCAGCAAGGCGTCCTCCCCCGAGCGTCGCGGAAAGACCCCTTCAGCGAGCCCCGGCACGAACACCAGGTCGAAGGAGCGACCGGCCGCCTCCTCCACTCCGCCGACGAAGACGCGTCCGTATCGGCGCTTCGGCGGCTCCCGGCGGCTGAATCTGAGGCGTTCGGCAAGCACCCGCTCGACTTCTGCGAGGCCGACCTCGTCGACCTCCGAGAGCGGCCGCAGCTCCGCCAGAACCTCGAGCACGGACTCCGGGCGCCGCAGCGACATCGTCGCCAGCCGGCCGAGGCGGTCCAGCCACACGCCCCAATCGGCGCTTTCCGGCAGATCGTCCAGAAACTCCACGAGCGGCAGCGCGAACTTCCTGAGCGTGCCGAGACGCGCGATCTGGCGCTCCAGGTAGCCCCGCCGACCCTCGTTCTCGTCGGCCGCTTCGCGCAGTTGCAGCCGGAACTCGGCGTCGAGCCCCTCGAGGCGCTTCCGCCAGCGGTCGGCGCCGCCGACGACGGCCGCGTCCACCAGCAGTCGCTCCCACTGGGCGGGCGCGCGGAGCGCGCCGGCCGGGGCCGCGTCTTCCTGAGAGTCGTCCGCTTCTTCCGCGTCGACGCCGGCGGTTGCGGGCTCCGGGCTCGTCGGCGCTGCCTCGGGGGGCTCCGTGGACTTGAGCACGAGTTGCTCGCCGGCCGGTTCGACCCAGGGGACATCCTCGACCTTTGGCGGCGCACCGCCGGCCGCCGGCTTCGGCGTCTGGCCAAGAGACAGGTACTCCGCGAACCGGCTCGCCGAGAGACGCTCGCCAGCGCAGGCCAGCAAGGCCAGGAAGGCGCGACCGGCCGGGTTGGGGCGTAGCGAACCGCGCGTGACGTAGGCCGGAATCCCCGCGCGGCCGAGAGCGTCCTCGATCAGCGGCAGGTAGGCCGTCGGCTGGCGCACGAGAATGGCGATCCGATCGAAGGCCAGCCCATCGGCAGCGGCGCGGCGGATGCGACGCGCGATCTCCACGCACTCCTGACCCTCGCCTGCCGCTGAGAACAGGTCGACGGACGTGGTCGTTTCGGTCGCGGGGAGCCTCCCGGCCGCATCCGCTCCCGTCTCGAAGACGAAGCGCTGCACGCGGCTCAGCGCGCCGTGTCCGTCACCTTCGGTCTCCCGGTCGAGATCGGTCACGGTCCCATCGCCCAGCACGGAACTCAGCCAGTCCAACGACTCCTGGTCCCCCGCGGCCGCCGTCGCCAGCGCCTCGCGGCCGCGGGCGGCCAGGGACCGCAGGACCTCCGCCTGGGCCCGGCTTCGCAGGCGAAGATCGAGCCAGATCGAGCGTTGAGGCACGCTCGCCCGTCCCTCGGCGAGGGCCTCGGCGGCGAGGCGAAGAACCGCGGGACGGTCGGCCAGTCCAAACCGCTCCATCTCGCCGGCGAAGCGCTCGAGCAGGCGGCCCAGATCCCTCGTACCGTCGTCGTCGATGAGCGCCGACGCCGGAACGCCGGCCGCCCGCAGTTCGCCGATCGTCGCGGCCAGCGAGCGGGCGAACCCCGGCATGCCGGCAACCGGCGCCAGGCGCTCCAGTTCACCGTCCGCCGCCGCCAGCCGCGCGGCGCGGGCGGCGATCGCCTCGGTTCCAAGCGGCGTGATCGGGCGCAGACCGCGGGCCGCCAGGTCGAGCGCGGCGACCTGGAGCGTCCATTGGTCGAACGACATCGAGTGGACGCCCAGCACGCCGCCGCCGGTCCCCGACAGCCGGCGCAACAGGTCGTCCGCGGCGCCGCGGGACGGCGCGAGCAGCAGGACCTCGTCGCCACCCCGAAGAAACTCGCGCAACCGGCTCCCGGCCGCCGCCAGCCTCGTCCGGGCGGAGGCCGAAACCAGGATCGACGCGGTGGCCCGGTCCGTCACGGCGCCGGCGGCGGGATGAGTTCCAGGGCGGCCAGCCGATTCCGTCCCCGCACGTAGAGCACGCCGTGGGCGAGCACCGGCGCCGCCCATGCCGGATAGCGCAGCAGGTCGACGGTGCGGCCGTCGACCTCAGCCTGGAGGCGGAGGTGGCCGATCTGCTCGTAGCTCTCCGGGATCGCGCGGATGAGGAGCAGGTCACCGACCTCGCTGTGGACCACGAAGTGACCATCGACGTAGAGCAGTTGCGTGCGGGCGAGGCGGCGCTGACTCCAGTGGACTTCTCCGGTCGCCCAGTCGACGGCGCGAAGCTCCGCGTTCGGCGACTTCTCGCCGCTCGAGACGTAGACCACGCCCTCGTGGTGGACGGGCGTGTTCCAGTGGGCGGCGATCGCCTGGTTGCGCGGGCCGTCCTGCCAGACCGGCCGGAATCCTCCCTTGCCGCTCTTCGTGCCGCCGCCGTACTCGAGCAGTACCGCCCCTTTTTCATAGGACTCGGTCAGCAGCACCTGGTTGCCGACGACGACCGGGTTCGCCGCGTTGACGCTGGTCAGCCGGCGCGCCCGCCAGCCGAAACCGTCGATCTCCCGGCCGTCCTTCGGATCGAAGAGGATGAGGCCGGAGCGGGCGAAATGGAAACCCCGCCGCTCGCCGGCGAAGTCGACGACGATCGGGCTCGCGTAGCTCGCCAGGTCGTCGCCCAGGCGATACCGCTCCTCGCCGGTCCGTTTGTCGAAGGCGACCAGGGCGGTGCCGTTCGGTTCGACCCGGCCGCTGTGGATGTTCGGTGCGCCGGGCGGACTGCCGCCGACCGCGACGAGCAGCAGGTCGCCTTCGACCCACGGCGCACTGGCAACGCCGAAGAAGTTCTGCTGGACGCCGTAGTCGGCATGGGTGTCCCGCTCCCAGAGGACTTCGCCGTCCAGCACCCGGTGGCAGCGGAGGATGCCGTCGGCGCCGACCGCGTAGGCGCGGGGTCCGTCGACGAGCGGCGCTGTGCGCGGACCGCCGTCGTAGCCGTAGTAGTCCTCGTAGTCCGTGCGGTACGTCGAGCGCCAGAGTTCTTCGCCGTTGTCTGCACGAACGGCGACCAGGAGCGCCCGGTCGCCGAAGCGGGTGAAGTAGAAGAGCCGCCCCCGGGCGACCGAAGGCGCCGCGTAACCCTCGCCCAGTTCGAGGTGCCAGAGCAGCGGCGGCGGGTCCGTGGCCCAGTCCGTGCGGATGCCGGTCTCGGGCGACTTCGAGTCGCGATCCGGGCCGAGGAAACCCGGCCAGTCGATGCCGTCCGTGCGCGTGCGGAGGTCGGGCGGATTGGTCTCGTCGTCAGCGACCGCGGCGACCGAGGCGGCGATCGCAGCCAGGAGGACGAGGCAAACGCTTCGCAGCACTGGTACTCAGACCAGGTCGATCCGGTCCGGCCGGTTCGGCACCAGGCAAAGGAACTCGAACGGCGCCTCGATCACTTCGTAGGAGTGCGGCAGGCCCGCGGGAATGAGCAGCACGTCGTCCGCGCCGACCTCGACCGTCTCGTCGCCCAGCACGATCCGGGCCCGGCCCCGAAGCACGTACTGCTCGTGCTCCACCTGATTCGTGTGCAGCGGCATGCCGCCGCCGTCCTCCATGCGGAACCGCCGCATGGCGAAGTGCGGCGCATCATCGTCGGCGCCCAGCAGCACCTGGGTGGTCGTCGCCTTGCCAAGTTCGACGCGGCTGGCGGTCGCGTCCTCGGCGCGGCGGACGACGACGGAGGGCTGCGCGGGAGACTCCGGCTTCATCGACCCGACTCTACCGCCGCCGGCCTCGTCCAAAGCCGATCGTGGTCAGCGCCCACGGTAGCGGGGAGACTCCGGCCCGTCCGGCGTCTTCGAGAACAGCTTGAGCAGCAGACCGGCCCCCAGCGCGATGTCGTAGATCACCCCGAGGACCAGGACGGCAACGAGGAGAGCAACCAGCAGCATGACGAAGCGGCCTCAGGGTGAGGGAGCGATGCCGGCACCCGCCCGGATGGCCCACTTGCCGTCTTCCTCCGTGACCAGGTAGATCGTGTCGAATGTGTGGATCCGGGCATCGCCTTCGCCGTAGCGCGTGATTCTGACAGCGACGTTTACGCCTCTGGCGCCGACCTGGACCGCCTCCATGGAGTCCGCTTCGGAGCGCACCCAGCCGAGCCGCTGGGCGAACGCGTCAAAGTCGAACCCCTCCATGTACTGGGCGGCGGACTCCCGGACACTGGCCCTGCCGACTCCCACGCGAACGTGGGGGAAGTGGAGGGCCGCGACCATCGCCTCTTCGTCCCTGGCGTTGAAGGCGTCGAGGTAGCGCTCGACTGCGGTGATGGCGGCCGAGGCGGTCGCCTCGCGGTCGGCCTCGGCCAGGTCGTCGAAGCCCGCGGCGAGCCTCGCCTGGATGCCGAACGATCCCTCGTTCTCCGTCACCACGTAGAGGACCTGGTTGCTGAAGATGGCGGAGCCGTCCGCGCGAAGCCGCGTGTACCGGCCGGCGACGTGAGCCTGACCTTCTCCGGCCTGGACGACGGTTGCCGAATCCAGCCTGCTCCGATCCCAGCCCGTCGCCAGCACCTGGCCGAAGTCGATCGTCGCCGCGTAGGCGGAAGCGTCGGCGAAGACGCGGCCGCCGAAGTCGGCCGTGGGCCGCACGTGCGGGTACTCGAGGGTTGTCGCGAAGGCCGCCGGATCGCGCGTGTTCCACGCTTCGATGAAGCGACGGACCGCCTGCCTCGCCTCGTCCTCGGTCAGCGCGGTTGCAGGGCCGCCCCAGGTGACGTGAAGCAGGAGCAGGCAGAGAAGGAGGGGAAGGCGCGCCGGCACAGTGAACCGAATCTACCGCGCGTGCCAATCCTCTTCAGTCGGTAGCCGGCAGACTTGAGTCCAGGGACGGGACCTCCTGATCTCGCTACCATGGATCCGCCATGCCAAGAACTCGTTACCAGACTGTTCCGGTTGCCCGCACGGTCCTCGGGATCTGGCTCGCCGGCGTCGCGGCGGCCTGGGTTCCGGCCTCTGCCCAGCACGACGCCCCGAACGTCCTGTTCGCGATCGCCGATGACTGGGGCTGGCCGCACGCTTCCGCTTACGGCGACCCGGTCGTCGAGACGCCGACCTTCGACCGCATCGCGAACGAGGGCGCCCTGGTCAACCACGCCTACGTCTCGTCACCTTCCTGTACGCCGTCGCGTGGGGCGATCCTCACCGGCCAGTGGCACTGGCGGCTCGAAGGCGCGGCGAATCTCTGGAGCGTCTTCCCGGATCGATTCGAGACGTACCAGGAGTTGCTCAAGGCGGCCGGCTACCGGACGGGCATGACCGGCAAGGGCTGGGGGCCGGGACAGACAGAGACGGAGGGCCGGGAGCTCGCCGGGAGGCGCTTCGAGAGCTTCGAGGCGTTCCTTGCCGGGCTGGGAGAGGCTCAGCCGTTCGCCTTCTGGCTCGGCACATCGGATCCGCACCGCCCTTTCCGGCGCGGGTCGGGCGAGGAGAGCGGCATGGATCTGGAAGCGATCGAACTTCCGGCAGCGTTCCCCGATCATCCGGACACCAGAGGCGACGTGGCGGACTATCACTGGGAGGTGCAGCGGTTCGACGCGCTGGTGGGCGACGCGTTGGAACTGCTCGACGAACAGGGCCTGGCGGAGAACACGATCGTGGTCATGACGAGCGACCACGGGATGCCATTCCCCCGCTGCAAGAGCAACGTCTACGACTGCGGATCGCGGGTGCCGCTGGCCATCCGTTGGCCCGAACGACTCGAGGCCGGCGTCGAGATCGACGCTTTCGTGAGCCTGACGGACCTGGCGCCGACGTTCCTGGAAGCCGCGGATCTTCCGCGACCGGAGGCGATGACCGGGCGCAGCCTGATCGCACTGATCGAGGCCGGCAAGGACGAGGCCGCGGTCGAGACGGTGGTCGAGGTCGACGGACGCGACTTCGTGCTGACCGGCAAGGAGCGGCATGTGCCGGCCCAGGAGGCGCCGGACGTGGGTGGCTACCCCAGCCGCGCCATCCGCACGCACGACTTCCTCTACATCCGCAACTTCCGGCCCGACCGCTGGCCCAACGGCACGCCGAACCACGAGCGGGCCGCCTACCCCGGCGCCTGGTACGCGGACACGGACAACGGACCGACCAAGACCTACATGATCGAGAACCGCGATCGGGACGCCGGGCACCGGCGGCTCTACGACCTGTCCTTCGCCAGGCGGCCCGCGGTCGAACTCTACGACCTGGGAAGCGACCCCGACCAGCAGGTGAACGTCGCGGACGATCCGGAGTACGCGGCAACCCGGGACGAGCTTGACGAGCGGCTGATGGAACGGCTGCGAGTAACCGGCGACCCGCGCGCCACCGGCGGCGGCGACGTCTTCGACGACTACGAGTACCTGGGCGGCGCGCCGCGCCACCCGAGCCTGCCCCGCCTGCGCCCGGGCGCCCTCCGTCCGCCGGCGGATCAGCCCTGAGCGAGCGGAGGCCCGGCCCGGCAACCCCCATGCGGCAGGAGCGGCTGATCGGGATCGTCGGCGGCCTGGGTCCGTTCGCCCACATCGACTTCGAACGGAAGCTCCTGGCCGCCGCGAGCGAGGTGATCGGCGCCCGGCGCGACCAGGACTTCCCGCAATGGGTGCTCTCGAGCATTCCGCAGACGCCGGACCGGACGGAGGCGTTCTTCGGCGAGGCGGAGGATCCGACACCGTCGTTGAGTCGGAGCCTGGAGCGGTTGCGAGGCGCCGGCGCGGACTTCGCGGTCGTCGCCTGCAACACGGCGCATCTGTTCCTGGCGCGGTTGCGGGACGAAAGTCCCCTGCCGATCATCAGCCTGATCGAGACGACGGCGGACGAGGCGGCGCGCATCGCGCCGGGAGGAGCGGTGGGATTGCTTGCCACGTCCGGGACGCTCCGCTCGCGGCTCTATCACGATCCTCTGGAGTCGAGAGGGCTTGTAGCGGCGAGTCCACTCGATCTGGAGGACGGCGAGGAGTTGCAGCTTCGCTGCGTGATGGAGCCGATCTACGGGCCCTCGGTGGGCGGGCGGCACCAGGGAGGCGGGATCAAGACGGATGGCGGGTCGGCGCGGACAAGGGAGCTGCTGGAGCAGGCGGCGGGGCGGTTGGTCGCGGAGGGCGGCGCCGATGTGCTGGTGGCGGGGTGTACGGAGATTCCGTTGGCGCTGGAGGGGGCAGAGGTGGCGGGGCGGCCGTTGCTGGATCCGGCGGCGTTGCTGGCTGGCGCGGCGATCAGGCACGCGTACGACCTCTGACGCATCCAGTTCGGGCTCGCCGCTTCGCGGCATCGCGCTTGATGCGGGTCAGAGGACCCGCGCACCCAGCGGAAGCAGAACCGCCGGCGGCCTTGCGGCGCGCCGGCGGTTCGGTTGAGCGGACTGGACGGGAGGCTTACTCGCCGCCAGCGGCGCCGGCAGCGGCGGCCTCGGCCTTCTCGCGCTGCTCGGCCATCTGCTTGAGGAAGGCGTTGGCGGCCTTCGCCTCCTCCATGTCGACCGCGCCGTCCTTGTTCTGGTCCATCATCTCGAAGTACTGCTTGACTCCGCCGGGGGCCTCGTCGAGCTGCATCTTGCCGTCGCGGCTATCGTCCGAGAACGCGACGACCGCCGTCAGGTCGAGGCCGTCGCCGTCCTGGAAGGCGCCTCGGCCCTTGTTTTCCTCGTTGATGTAGGACACGAAGCCGAAGCTCATCTCGTCCGTCGTCGGCTCGCCCCAGCGGACCGTCGCCGTCGGGTCCGGGTTGGCCGGGTTGGCCTCCGAGTTGTCGAACACCGTGGTCAGGACCAGCTTCGTACCTTCCGGCACCTTCTTGCGGTCCTTGTACTTGTAGGTGGTCTGCCAGTTGAAGTCGTAGTTCGGTACGTCGAGCAGGACTTCATGGCTGCCGTCCGGGTAGTAGGCCTCGTACTTCGCCGCCTTGCCGCGCAGATGCATGTGCGGCAGGTAGCCCACGATCTCGGAGTCCGACGGGAAGGTCCACTCGGTCTGGATCGTGTAGTCCGACTCGCCCGGCGGAACGGCGAAGTCGTACTTGCCCATGTCCGCGTTGAAGACCTCGTACTTCACGTCCTCGTCGCTGTCGTAGAACTTGAGCGCGACCGAGGACTGGTCCCAGACGCCGGTGCCCTCGCCGGGCTCCTTGTGGTAGTGCATCTGCCACTGCAGGTTGCGGCCCGCCTTCAGCACGTCGGCCATGCCGTCGGTGTGGATCACCGGGTCGTTGCCCGGGGCGATGCCGCCCAGGCCGGGGACGATGATGTGGTGGACCGCCGAGCTGCCGGGCCGGAACTCGATCGCCTTGACGTAGCGATCCTCGGGGATCATGTCCTCGGTGACCGTCGTCTGGAAGTAGATGTAGAGATCGTCGACATCGTCCTCGACGAAGTAAGGCTCGTCGAACTGCAGAACGAGATCCGGCTCGCCGATCAGCCAGCCATCGCTGCTCGGCCACTCGATCGGTTCCGGGGCGTCCGCCGGATTGCCCGCAGGAGCTCCGGACTCTGCCCAGTTGACCAACAGGTCGATCTGCTGCTGCGTCAGGGTGCGCTCGTTGGCGAACACGCCGTTGTGCTCCGGCGCGGCATCCCACGGAGGCATCGCCCGCGAAGCGACCTGGCGGGCGATCGAGCGGGCCCAGGGCCGCGCCTCTTCGTAGGTCGTCAGCGCCATCGGCGCGACCATGCCGCCGAGATTGGCGCCGTTCGGACGGTGGCAGACCTGGCACTCCTGCTGCAGCACGGCCGCCACGTCGCCATAGAAGGTGACCGGCTCGGGGTCGACAGCCGCCGCCGAGGCGGCACCGGCCAGCGCCAGGGAAACGAGGGCTCCGAGGCCGATCAGTCGGGTCACGGACGGGATCTTGGTACGGGTCATTCGAGGTCTCCGTGCGGTGTGGTGTCCAGCGTTGTTGACGGGCGCAGCGCTCCCGCTCTGCGCGACATACTATACGACTACTCAGTTTACGCGGGTGAACGCGATCGGGTTTCGCCGAACCGGCAACCGATACCGTAGGCGTTGCGCGACAACCGGTAGGCGCGAGTAAACCAAGCCCCGCCGACAACCGTATAGACACCCGAGGAGGAGAGCATCGTGAGCACGACTGTCGACGTGCAGGGTCTTCGGCATGTCTACAAGGGCGGCACCGTCGCCCTCGACGGGGTCGACCTGTCGATCGGCGCGGGCCTGTTCGGCTTGCTGGGTCCCAACGGCGCCGGCAAGAGCACGCTGATGCGGATCGTCTGCACGCTGCTCAAGCCGTCCGCCGGCACCGTGACCGTCTTCGGCCACGACGCGGTCAAGGAGCGCCGCGCCGTGCGCGCCCACCTGGGCTACCTGCCGCAGGAGTTCGGCGCCTGGCGCCTGCACCGCGTGGAAGAGGTGCTCGACACCCTGGCCGATCTCTCCGGTCTGGACGATCGCGCCGCGCGGCGCGATCGCGTCGATACCGTGCTCGACAACGTCGGCCTGGGCGATGTCGCCCATCGCAAGGTGAAGAAGCTCTCCGGCGGCATGAGGCGCCGCCTGGGCATCGCGCAGGCCCTGATTCATCAGCCCCGCCTGCTCGTGGTCGACGAACCGACCGTCGGTCTGGACCCGGAAGAGCGCATCCGGTTCCGCCAACTGATGGCGACCCTGGGGCGCGAACGGACGATCATCCTCTCGACCCACATCGTCGCCGACCTGGGAACCGGCTGCAATGACCTTGCCCTTCTCGACGCCGGCAAGATCGTCTTCCGCGGCTCGCCGACACAGTTGCTCGAACGGGCCGAGGGCCAGGTCTTCGAACTCGCCCTGCCGCTCTCCGCGCCGCAGCCCGAGGGCGACTTCGAGATCGTCTCGCGCACCGACAGCCTGAACGAGGCCACGTATCGCGCCGTCGCCGCGCCGGGCGGCGTTCCGGAAGGCGCCCGAATCGCCGCCTCGCCGACGCTGGAGGAGGGCTACCTCGCCTTCATGGTCGCGCGCGGCCGCGCCGAGGCGATCGTGAGCGACGAGCACTTCGGGCAGCACGACGAGATCGACATCGCCGAGCCGCCAGCCGCGACGGACGCCACCGGAGAGGAGGCACGACCTTGATCTCGTTCGCCAACGTCTGGTCGCTCGCCCGGGCCGAGATGCGCACCATCCGCCGGCTCTTCCGCTTCTGGCTGTTCGCGGTCATTGCGCTGTTCTTCTGCCTGTTCCAGTACGGGTACTTCTGGGTCATCCACGGCCTGTTCTCCGGTTTCTCGGCCTCCGCCGGCTCCTTCAGCCCCAAGTTCCTGCTCAGCCAGACCGCCCTGTGGCAGACGCTGGTCCTCGGCGTCGGCGTCGTCTTCCTCGCCTTCGACCTGCGGGCCCGCGACCGGCGCGACCGCGTGATCGAAGTGCTCGACAGCCGGCCCTACACGAACGCCGAACTCGTGTTCGGGCGCTTCTTCGGCGCCCTGTTCATGGTCTGGGGCGTGGCGATCGTCGCCATGATCATCATCCAGGGCTTCGGCCACGCGGGCATGGCCTTCGGCTGGTGGGTCGGCGAACCGGCGATCTGGAGTTCCGTGTGGGCCTACCTCCTGATCGAGGCGCTGCCCGCGCTCGCCGTCTACGTCGCCTTCGTGCAGGTCGTCTCCCTGGTCAGCAACAACCGCCTGATCGCCGCCCTGGCGGGCGTCGGCCTGGCCGTGGGAACCACCTACCTGAGTTTCCAGGTGCCCGTCTACGTCCTGCCTTCGCTGGCGCTTGGCGGCGGCTTCGTCAGCAGCATCTCGGACCTGGCGCCCCAGATCTGGACCGGCATCAGCCTGCTGAACCGGGGCAGCTTCGCCCTGCTCGGCGCGGGCCTGCTGGCGACCGCGGTCGCGGTCCATCCGCGTCTCGACGACACGAAGCGGCGGACCTGGGCGATGGCCGGCGGCGCCGGGTTGCTGGCCGGCGCCGTTCTCATCCTGACGACGGTCACGTGGAACACGGGTCAACTCGCCGAGCGCGATGCGTGGCGCGCGGCCCATGAGCAACGCCGCGCCGAGGCCGTCGTCGACCTTCAGGCGATCCGCGGCTCGGTCGACGTCGAGCGCGGCGGGCGCCTGACCCTCGACCTCGAAGTCCACTTCGTGCCCGCGGACGCCGCGGCCCCCATGTTCAGCCTGAATCCGGGTCTCGAGGTGGACGGCGTCTGGGACGCGAGCGGCGCGGCGCTGAACTTCAGCCACGACAACGGCCTGCTCGACTTCGACCCCGTGTCGACGACGCCGTCCGGGCAGGCCACGGGCGTCCGGATACGCGCCCAGGGGCGACCCGACCTCCGTTTCGCCTATCTCGACGCGGCGGTCGACTTCAACAAGATCGAGTGGCAGGACGCCCAGATCGTCATCCTGGGCAACCTGAACGGCTTCACCGAACGCAACTTCGTCGCGCTCCCCGCCTCTCTCGCGTGGCTCCCGCGCCCCGGAGCGGCGGTCGGCGTCGACGATCCCCGGCTGCGTCCCCGTGACTTCTTCGAACTCGACCTGGAGGTCAGAACCCCCTCCGGATGGACGGTCGCGGGGCCGGGCAAGGCCCAGCCGAGCGGCGACGGCGAACGCTTCGCGCCTGCGGGTTCGGTGCCCGAGGTCATGCTCGTCGCCGGCAGATTCGACCGCTGGACAACGGAGATCGAGGGCACGGAGGTCGAACTCCTGTTCCACCCAAGCCACCTGCGGAACCTGGAGTTCTTTGCCGACGCCAGGGAGGAGATCGAAGCCGTGGCCGCCGAGCGCTTCACCACCGCCCGCGAACTCGGACTGCCCTACCCCTACCGTCAACTGACCCTGGTCGAAGTGCCGTGGACGCTACGCGCCTATGGCGGCGGCTGGCGCATGGACACCGAGCGGGCGCCGCCCGGCATGCTGCTGCTCAGCGAGAGCGGTCTGCCGACCTCCCGCTTCGAGTTCCGGTTCCGCAACCCGGAGCGCTACGAGGACCAGGAGGGCGGACTGGCCCGGGCAAAGACCAACGGACTGCAGCAGTTCTTCCGCACCGACTTCACAGGCGGCAACGTGGAGGTCGGCGGCGTTCGCAACCTGTTCCTCTACCAGACCGGCGCCCGCGGCCCCGAGGCCCTGGCGCTGGAGGCCCTGTGCCACAACCTCGTGAACCGGCTGATCAACGGTGGCGAATCGTACTTCTCGGCCCACCTGTTCGACCGGGAGTTCGGCTGGACGATCGGGAGCGTGATGCAGGCCGGGTTCTCGGGCCAGTTCGGGAGCGGCGGCGGCACGATGGCCAGCGGCATCGTCAGGGGCATCACGGACCGCCCCGGCGTCTGGGACGCGGTGCTCGCGAGCTCCCTCACCGACCTCGACGTAGAGGAAGATCCGAAGCGCGCCGTGAACGCTCTCTACCTCAAGACCTCCGCCCTGGCCACCGCCATTCTCGACGGCGCCGGCCGGGAGCGAGCCGCCGCCATGATGGCCAACCTCCTCCGCGACCATCGGGGGACGACGTTCACCGCGGCCGACCTCGACCGCGCCGCCCAGGAGGCGGGCGTGGATCTGGCCGGTCTGGTGGGCGACTTCCTGCACCAGACCGATCTGCCGGGTTTCATCGTCTCGCCGGCCGAGCTCGAACGGCTGCCCGACGACGACCAGGGTACGCCGCAGTACCAGACCCGCCTGTTCGTCCGCAACGGCGAGGAGGCACCCGGGCTGTTCCGGCTCCGCTACGCGGTGCGCGCCCCGGGCGGAGCGCGTTGGGACTCGAGCGAACCCGTCCTCATCCCGGGACATACGAGCGTCGAGTTCGGTCTCGTCACCTCCCGGCCGCCCGGGACGATGCTCGGGTCGCCGTACCTCTCCCTGAACCGCCGCGAGTTCCCCGTCGAACTGCCACGGGTCGACAACGAGACGATCACGGACAGCGAGCCGCTTCGCGGCACCCGACCGGCCGACTGGATGCCGGCGTTCCTCGACGCCGGCGCCGACACGATCGTCGTCGACGACCTGGATCCCGGTTTCTCCGTGGCGACGGACGAGGCGGAAGCCGGGGGTTTCAGGCTCCAGGGCGGCCTGGCAGGCTTCTTCGCACCCGCGGTCGAGACCGACCAGGGGTTGCAGGTCTACAACCTCTTCAGCGGCATTCCCGGCACCTGGTCGCGGTACGAACAGGCGTCGAGCTGGGGACGCTACCGCCGGACCACCGCCCTCGTGCCGAAGGGCGAAGGGAGCCGGCGCGCCACCTACAGGGCGGAGCTTCCCGAAGCCGGCCGCTGGCGGGTCGAGCTGCACGTGCCGTCGCTGTCGCCCGTGCCCGGCGGCGGCGAGATCCGCCGCGAGGTGCGGATCGGCGGCGGGGACGGCGGCCCGCCCGGCGACGACGCCCGCGGCGCCCAGGTCAACGTCTCGTTCGGCCTGAACCTGGGCACTTACGACCTGGAGCTTCGCAACGCCGGCAGTGCGCGTCCGATCGACTTCGACGCCGAAGGGGCAGGCATCGGCTGGGCGGTACTCGGCGACTTCGATCTTGCCCCGGGAACGGTGGAACTCGAACTGAGCGACGACACGACCGGCAACGTCGTGGCCGCCGACGCGGTGCGCTTCGTCCGCCTCGACAACGGCGCCGGCGCCGACACGACCGGCGGGGGTGCGCCGTGAGCGCCCGCCGCGCCCCTTCTTCGACCGCAGCGGGGCTGCGACTGCTCGTCGCGGCCGCGACCTGCGCCGCGATCGCCGGCTGCCAGGCCGCGGGCACGACGGACACGGTCGACTTCCTGGTTCCGGTGAGCGCCACGGAGGTTGCGACCGGCAACGTGGAGGACCTGATCGTCGCCACCGGCACGCTGCGGACCGCGGAGAGCATCGTGCTGCAGGTGGAGACGCCCGGCCGGCTGCTGATCGGCCGCAACAGCGACGGCAGCCGGCTGGCCGAAGGCGACGCCGTCGTGCCCGACCAGATGATCGCCGAAGTCACGGGCGAGGACGCGCGGCTCGCGGCGCGGGTCGAAGCCACCCACCAGGCGTACCAGGGCGCGCTCGCCGAGCGTGACGCCCGCGCCAGGCTGTTCGAGCAGGAGCTGATCGCCGCCGAGGAACTGCGCCGGGCGGAGACCGCGCTCGAAGACGCCAAGGCAACCTGGGAGCAGAGCCTGCTGACCGAAGACCGCGCCAGGATGCTGACCCCGATCGGCGGCGTGCTGATGGAGCTCGCCCGCGACGCGAGAGGCATGCCGATCGCCGATGGCCAGCTCGTTTCACAGGGCTTCCAGGTCGCGCGGATCGCTCCCGTCGACTCCCTGGTCGCCGACATCGACCTGGTGGGGCCGGAGCTGGCGCGCGTCCACCCCGGCCAGAAGGGGCGGCTCCGCCACTTCGCCTGGGAGGACATCACGTTCGAGGGCGCCGTCGTCCGCCTCTCCCCCGAAGTCGACCCGACGACGCACACGTTCCGCGCCGAGGTCGCGATCAACAACCCCGGAGGCCTGCTCCGGCCCGGCATGTTCGTCGAGGTCACCCTGGTCGTCGAACAGCGCAGCGACGTGCCGGTGATCCCCCGCGAGGCGGTCACCGAGCGCGGCGGCCGGCGGGTCGTGTTCGTACTCGACGGCCAGCGCGCCGTGCGCCGCGAGGTCGTCCTCGGCCTGGGCGACGACGAGATCGCCGAGGTCCGCCAGGGGCTCGAGGTCGGCGAGCGGATCGTCGTCCGCGGACTTGAGACACTGACCGACGGTACGCGCGTCCGGGTGTCCGGCTAGCGCCGCCCACCAGGAAGGTCGGGCAACCGTGATCGCTGCTCCTGGTGAAGGCTCCGGCCCGGCGCGACTCGCCGCCCGGCGGCCAGTAGCCGTCACGGTCACGGCCCTGGCATGCGCCCTGGTGGGCTGGATGTCATGGCGCGAACTGCCCATCGATCTCCTCCCCGACCTGCGGTCGCCGACGATCGTCGTCGCCGTGCGCTCCGGCGACCGGCCGCCGACGGAGATGGAGCGGCTCTACGGCGAGCAGGTCGAGCAGCGCCTGTTCACCGTGCGCGGCATCCGCGAGGTGCAGCAGGTCGCCCGCACGGGCCGCCTGATCGCGACCGTCCGCTTCGACTGGGAAGCCGACATGGACCTGGCCCTGATCGAGGTTCAGAAGTCGATCAATCCGGTCGCGGCCGACCCGGAGGTCGACGAGGTCCTCGTCCGCCAACTGGATCCGAGGCAATCCCCGGTCATGACCCTGGGTCTGGCCGCCGAGCCGGACGGTCCCGATCTCGCCGAACTCAGGCGCCTGGCCCGCCGGCAGGTCGCACCCGCCATGGAGCAGCTCGCCGACGTCGCCGAGGTGCGGGTGCTCGGCGGACGGGAGCTGGAAGTGCGCGTGCGGGTCGACCGCTACCGCATGCAGGCATTCGGCGTCACCCTGGGTCAACTCGAGCAGCGACTCGTGGCCGAGAACGTCGACATCGACGCGGGCACCCTGGAGGACCGGGGACAGGTCTTCCTGGTCCGCGGCATCTCGCGCTTCCGAAACCCGCGCGACGTGGAGCGCGTCGTCATCCGCTACCGAACGCAGGCGGGCGCCGCGGGCCAGGAGACCCGCCAGCCGATCCGGGTATCCGATGTCGCCGAGGTCGAAGTCGCCGACGCCGAGATCGACCACCTGGTGCGCGTGAACGGCCGCGAGGGGGTCGGCCTGCAGGTGTTCAAGGAGGCCGGCGCGAACACCGTCGAGGTTTCGCGCACCGTCAGATCGGCGCTTGAGGACCTGGAACTCGACCTGCCCCGGGTCGAGGTGTCCATGGTGAACGACGACGCCGCCCTGGTCGAGGACGCGATGGCGGACCTGCAGAACGCCGCGCTGGTCGGCATCGCGCTCGCGATCGTCGTGCTGGTCCTGTTCCTGCGCTCCTTCGGTCCAACCGTCGTCGTCGCTTCCGCGGTGCCCGTGTCCCTCTTCGTCGCCCTGTTCGCGATGCGCCTCTGGGACCACTCGCTGAACATCATCACCCTGGCGGGCCTCGCCCTGGGCGCAGGAATGCTGGTGGACAACGCGATCGTCGTCGTCGAGAGCATCCACCGGCGCCACCGCCCCGGTGTGTCGGCGGCCGAGAGCGCCGCCCGCGGCACCGGCGAGGTCGCCGGCGCGATCGCCGCATCGACCCTGACCACCTGCGTCGTCTTCCTGCCCGTCCTCTTCGTGCAGGGGCTCGCCGCGCGGCTGATCGAGGGAATCGCCTTCACGGTCACCGCGTCGCTGGCCGCTTCGCTCGCCGTCGCGATGATGTTGATTCCGGCCCTGTCGCGCTGGTTCCTGCCGCGCGCGAAACCCGTGGCCGGCGCCGGCGAAGACGAAGCGGCAGCCGAGGCCGCCGGCGCAGCGCCAGCCGAACCGGACGACGCGGAGGCGCGTCCCCTCGGCTGGGCCTTCGGCGCGCTGGAGCGGCTGGTGCTCTTCCTGCTGCGGCTGCGCTGGGTCGTTGTCGGAGCGGCCGTCGTCGCCGCCGCGGTCGCGGTGAACGTCCTGCTCGGCCTCGGAAGCGAACTGCTGCCGCCGGCCGACCCGCGGCAGTTCTCCGTTCGCATGGTCGGACCGCCGGGCCAGCGGGTCGAAGCGACGGCGGCCGCCGTATCCACCCTCGAGGAGGCGGTCCGCCAGGCCGCCGGCGAGCACCTGGAAGCGATCCAGGCCGAAGTCGGCCGCTTGCCCGAGGACGACCGGCTCGTGACGACCGAACTGACCGAGGAGAACACGGCCCGACTCCTGGTGCGGATGTCGGCCGAGGGTCCCACCGGGAGCCAGATCGTCGGCGCCCTGTCTCCGAGCTTCGCCGATCTGCCTGGCACGGAGATCGAATGGGAAGTCGGCACCTCCGCGCTGGCCGAGGCGCTGGGTTCGTCGGGCCCGCCGATCGTGGTCGAGATCGCCGGCCAGTCCCTGCCCGATCTGCGCGCCGCGGCGACCAGCCTGCGCGAGGCCCTCGCTACCCGCGAGGCACTCTGGAACGTCCGTTCGTCCTTCGAGGGCGGCCCGCCCGAACTGCGGATCGAACTCGACCGGGCGATGGCCGACGGTCTGGGCGTCGACCTGGAGACGATCGCGCGCGTGCTCCAGTCGGCTCTCGACGGACGCAAGGTCACGCTGCTCTCGGTGGGCGACGAGGAGCGCCACGTCGTCCTCTCGTTGCCCCAGCCCCGGCCGGAAGAACTCGCCGGGCTGCGCTTCACGAGCAGTGACGGGGCCGACCTCGTCCTCGGCCAGGTGGCCCGTTTCGTGCCCACCGAAGGGGCGCGCGAGGTCTTCCGCCGCGATCAGCGCCGCGTGGCGCAGGTGACGGCCCGCATCACCGAGGGCAGCGACTACCCCAGGGCGATCGCCGCCGCGAACGACGCCATCTCGTCCACCGAGTTGCCCCCCGGCCTGATCGTCCGGCTCGCCGGGGAGGAGGAGGAACGGGAGCGCGCCACCTCGGAACTGCGCCTCGCCGGCCTGCTGGCGATCGTCCTCGTGCTGATGGTCCTGGCGGGGACGTTCGAGTCCCTGCTGCAGCCGCTTACCGTGCTGTTCGCCATTCCGCTAGCCCTCGTCGGCGTCGCCTGCACCCTGGGACCGCTTGGGCGGCCGGTCGGGGTCATGGCCCTGCTCGGCCTGATCGTGCTCGCCGGCGTAGCAGTCAACGACGCGGTCCTGCTGATCGCCGCCGCGCGGAGGCTGATGGCCGCCGGCATCGAGCGGCGGACCGCCCTGGCCCGCGCCGCGGCGATCCGGCTGCGGCCGATCCTCATGACGACACTCACCACGGTGCTGGTCCTCGTGCCGCTCGCCGCCGGCGCCGGGGAGGCGGCTGAACTGCGGAGCCCGATGGCCTACACGATCATCGGCGGCATCCTGACCTCCACGGTCGGATCGCTGCTCGTGCTGCCCTGCCTGTACCTCATCCTGGCCGGCCGCGGCGGCAGGCGACGCACGAAAGCCGAAGCCTGACCGGGAACGCGCCGTGAAAGCAGGTCTCGACACGCTCGCCATCCGCCGTCCGGTCGCGGTGTCGATGTTCTTCGTCGGCCTCGTCCTGCTGGGGGGCTTCGCGTGGCAACGGCTGCCGGTGGAGCTCTTCCCCGCGCTGACCGGCGATTCGCTCTACGTCAGTTTCTTCCGCCCGGGCAGCGAGCCGGAGACGGTCGAACGCGAGATCCTGATGCCGCTTGAAGCCAGGGTGCGAACCCTGCCCCGGGTGGCCGAGACCTGGGGCGAGGTCACCGGCTCCTCCGGCAGCTTCACCGTCCGCTTCGAACGGGGCGTCGATCTCAAGGTGCGGGAACTCGAGATGCGCCGCATCGCCGCGGATCTGGCCCGCACCCAGCCGCGCGACGCCTTCCTCGACGTGCAGTCCGACGACACGAGCGTGTTCTCGAGCTTCGCCATGATCCTGCAGGCGACCGGTTCGGACGACGAGGACGCGCTGCACGACCTGGTCGAGGAACTGATCACGCCCCGGCTTGCCGCGGTGCCCGGGGTCAGCCAGGCAATGGTGGGCGGCGGCGCCGCGCGGCAATTGACCGTGTGGGTCGACCCGAACCGCTGCGCGGCGCTCGGTGTGACGACGGAGGAGGTGACCGCGGCCGTACGCGGCGCGGCCGGACGGCTTCACTACCTCGGCAGCCTGGAGGACGAGGCCGGACGGACCGCGGTGATGCTCGACGGCCGTCCCGTCGGCACCGTGTCGATGGGCGAAGTCCGCGTGGTCCCCGACCGTCCGGTGCTGGTCCGGCACGTCGCCGACGTCGAGATCGGTTCCGGGCGTCGCCAGATGCTCTACCGCGTGAACGGCGAGCCGTCCGTCGGCCTCCTCGTGTTCCAGGAGGAAGGCGCGAACCTGGTCCGCCTCGGCCGCGACCTGCGCCGCCGTATCGAGGAGATCAACGAGGAGTTCACCCCGCTCGGGATTCGCCTGCTCGTCAGCTTCGACGCCGCCGAACTGGTCGAAACGCAGATCGACCGGTTGCGGAACCTCGGCCTGTCGGGTTTCGCGATCGCTCTCCTCGTCCTGTTCCTCTTCCTTCGCCAGTGGCGCGCCGTGGCCGTGGTCGCGGTCGCCGTACCGGTCAGCCTGGCCGTCGCCCTTTCCTTCCTCTACGTGGCCGGCCTGTCGCTCAACCTCTTCACTCTGTTCGGTCTCGCCGTTGGCATCGGACTCATCGTGGACAACAGCGTCGTCGTGTACGAGTCCGTCCAGCGGCGCCTGGAACGCGGCAGGAGCCCCGACGACGCCGCCGCGGGCGGCATTCGCCGCACCGGCCGCGCCATTGTCGCCGCTTCCGTCACGACCGGGATCGTCTTCCTGCCCGCAGTCATCGTCGACCTGGAGTCGTCGCTGGTCCAGAACCTGATCGGGCTCCTGTCACTCGCCATCCTGCTGCCCCTGTTCGGCTCGCTGCTCGTGGCAATCGGCCTGGTGCCCCTGCTGGCGCGCCATCTCGCCGCACCGGCGGCGATCCGCCGGTTGAACAAGCTGCGCCAACGTCGCGAGCGCTTCGGCGGCAAGGCGCCGCCGGACCCCACCCGAATCCTGTTCGCGGGCGTGCTCGCATCCGCGCTGCGCCGGCCGGCGAGCTGGATCACCGGAGTCGTAACCGCCGTCGTCCTGAGCGTCATCGCCGCCCTGTTCCTCGTCGCCTCCAGCGGACCGGGCCAGGCGCCGATCGCCGACCAGGTCCAGCTCTCCGTGCGCCTGCCGGAGGGACGCGGCAGCCTCGAGTCGGCGGTCCGGGCCTTCGAACGTCTCGAAACGGTCCAGGAGGTGGACGGCGTCGACCGCGTGGAGAGCATGATCAGGGAAGAGGGAGGATCGCTGACCGTCCACCTCGTGGACGAAGACGAACGGCCCGAGGACCTGACGGCAGCCTTCGTGCGTCGACTCCTGCGGCCGCCGGCTCGCCGCGCCGGCGTCGAACTCCTGAATCCGGGCGAAGGCGAAGGGCCGGGAGGCCGCGGCGGGGGAGGCGGAGGAGGCGGGGGCGCCCAGGAACTGCTCGGCGGCGGCCCGTCCCGAGTCGTGCTCTCCGGCAACGACAACGAGCAGTTGACCGACCTCGCGGCCCAGGTCACGGAGCGTCTGCGGGAGATCGAGGGCATCGCAAGCGCCTACCCGGCGGTGCGCCCGGGGCCCGATGAGCTCCACGTGAGCCCGAACCGCCGGGCCTTCGACACCTTCGGCGTGCTGCTGGACGAGGTGTTGCCCATGCTCAATCTGGCCGGCCGGGAAGGCACCCGGATCGCCACCGGCTTCCCGCTGGCCAGCGGACGGGAGCTCCCGATCGTCGTGCAACGGCAGGAGAGCCAGCGCGACGAAGCGCAGTTGATGGACGGCAGCAGCTTCAACCGCGACGTCTCGCTCAGCGGCCTGCAGCGGCTCCGCGTCTCGACCGGGATCGGCGTGCTGCCGGTCGCCGCCCTGGCGCAGGTGCGGCAGGCGCCTCCCTCCCCGGTCATCACCCACCACAACGGGGTCCGCGAACGCGAGGTGCTGTACACGTTGTCGCAGGACGTGCCCCGGCGGGGCCCGGCCCGTGACGCGTTCGACCGGAGTCTGGACGAAGCGATCGCCAGCATTCACCGGCCCGCGGGCACGACGATCGCGCTCGACCGCTCCGAGGAAAGCACGAACTGGTTCCGGCGCATCGCGGTGCCGGTCGTTCTTCTCGTTTTCCTCGTGCTGGCCGTGACGTTCGAGTCGATGACCCTGCCGATCCTCGTCCTCATCGCGCTTCCGCTCGCCCTGCTCGGTTCCGTGTGGGCGCTGGTCGTGACCGGCATGGGGTTCGAGGCGATGGCTCTCCTGGGCGCACTCGTCCTGCTGGGACTCGCGATCAACCCGGCCGTCCTGCTCGTCGACCGGATGCAGCAGCACACCCTGGGCGCCGGCTGGAGCGCCGGCGCGGCTGCACTCGCCGCGGTCCGCGAGCGGGCCCGTCCCGTGTTGATGACGTCCGCCACGACGATCGCCGCCCTGGCGCCCCTGTCCATTTCCACCGGCCGCGAGAACGAACTCTGGCCACCCTTCGCCACGCTCGTGATCGGCGGCCTTCTGACCGCGACCGTGCTGACGCTGCTCGTCATCCCCGTGGGCTTCGTCTTCCTCCGACGGCTCGACGAGCTGTTCAGTCGCGTGGGCCCCTGGGTCGTGCTCACCTGGCTCGGCGCCGTCATCGCGATCACGGCGCCCCTGTTCGCGTTCGGCGTGATCGAGTCGCTGTTCTGGCAGGTCACGACGACCGTGCTCATCGCCGGCGCGCTGCTGGGTCTCACCGTCTGGCTGCTACCGAAACCGGCGACACCGGAGCCGGAAGCGGTCGGCGGGCCTCCCAGGCTCGTCGTTCGTCACCTGCGCAAGACATACGGTCTTCCCGGCCCCGTGCGCCGGGCGCTGCGGGCTTCCACCGAGTTCGCCAGGCGCGTCGCCTCCGCCGGCGGCCAGGCGTTCCATCCGGCCGACGCTCGCGACCGGCTCCTGCCCCTGCTGCTGCTGCTGGCCGGTGCGATCACCCTGGCCGTGCGCATCCGCGGCGGCCTGATCATCCTCGGCATCTGGCTCGCGATCCTGTTCCTCGGCTCCAGCCTGCTGCGTGAGATCCGGCGAGCCCGCGGCCACGCCGACGCCCTGGGTCGCGTGAAGCCGGGCGGCATCGAGGGTGTGCTGACGGCCCTGTTGCCCTGGGGGATCCTCGCGTGGCTGGTCGGCCCGGAGATGG
Organism: Candidatus Multivorans sp.; assembly: GCA_965220845.1. Classification (GTDB taxonomy): domain Bacteria; phylum Acidobacteriota; class Thermoanaerobaculia; order Multivoradales; family Multivoraceae; genus Multivorans. Next base: position 204,674 of record CBDCRA010000003.1, on the reverse strand, counting down.
TCGCCGACCCGGAGATCGCCGGCTTCGTCGCCCTGGCCATCGTTTCCGCGATCATCCTGCTGATCCAGCTCGGGCGGCGTACGGCGCGCGTGGAGACGATCCGCCGGGACCAGAGGACGTCCCGGCGCCGCCGCGCCCGGGGCCTGCGCGGCCAGATCCTCCGTCTCTGGCGCGCCGCCGCGACCAAGCTCTTCGGCCTCGACCTGCCGATCGACACCGTCAAGGCCCTGGCCGCGGTCAGCTTCGAGGTCGACCGCGGCATGGTCGGCGTGCTCGGCCCGAACGGCGCCGGCAAGACCACCCTGCTGCGGCAGTTGACCGGCATCCTGGACTCGACCCGGGGCCGCATCACGCTGGGCGGCGTACCGCTGCTCAGCGTCCGCAAGCGCCTCGCGCGCTACGTCGGCTACCTGCCTCAGGACGCCGGCCTGCCCCCCCGTCTGACCGCCCGCCAGTACCTCGAGTACTACGCGGCGCTCTACCAGATCGACGCTTCCGAGCGGGCCGAGCGCATCTCGACCCTGCTACGGGAGGTCGGTCTCGACGAGCGGGCCGACGAGCAGATCGGCGGCTATTCCGGCGGCATGCGGCAGCGCGTCGCGGTGGCGCGCACCCTGCTCCGGCTGCCTCCGATCATCGTCGTCGACGAGCCCACGGTCGGCCTCGATCCCCGGGAGCGGGTCCGCTTCCGCAACCTGCTCTCGCGCCTGGCCAAGGACCGGATCGTCCTGTTCTCCACGCACGTCGTCGAGGATGTGGCGGTGGCCTGCGAGCGGGTCCTCGTGCTGACCCGCGGCCGCATGGTCTTCGACGGCCATCCGGCGGCGTTGTCGCGAGAAGCGGAGGGCCGGGTGTGGTCGTGGCGGACGGCGGACGGAGACGAGGCGCCGGAACTGCCTGAAGGCGCGGTGCTGGCCGACCAGAAGCCGGAAGCCGACGGCACGAGCAGCCTGCGCGTGCTCGCCGCGGACCGCCCCGATCAACGGGCCGAGCCGGTCGAGCCGACCCTCGAGGACGGCTACCTCTGGCTGGCCCGGTCGGTGCGTGGAGAGGCGCCGGCATGATCACCGTGCTGCGGACTTCCGCGGTCCTGCTCGCCGGGCGCAGGTACTGGTTGCTGCCGTTCCTGCCCCTCGTCTGGCTGGGCATCCAGGCCGTCATGTTGCTGGCCGGGATGCGGCCCAGCGTCGAGCCGGTAGCCGCGCAGAACGCCCTGATCGGCGTGCCGGTGGCGGTTCTCGCCATCTTTCTGGGCGGGCGCACCATCACTGGCGAACTCGACCAGCACAGCCTGGAGATCGCCTACACCGTGCCCGGGGGCGCCCACCGCGTCTGGCTCGGCAAGCTCGCCGCCGCGATCCTGATGCTGCTCACCAGCCTGGTTCTCCTGGCCGCCGTCACCTATGCCTTCTTCACCGACTTCCCGGTCCTGTCGAGCCTGTACGGCGCCACGCAGGGAGTCGTCTTCTACCTCGCCGCCGCGATGGGCTTCGGAACGCTCTTCCGCAGCGAGGTCGCCGGGTCCCTGGCCACCGTCGGCCTCCTCGGCCTGAACAGCCTGCTCAGTGCGCTCCGCATCTCACCGTTCTGGAATCCGCTCACCGTGGAAGAAGCCGACGCGGCGCAGATGCTCGCGCTGAACGTTCAGAACCGCATTGGCGTCGCTCTCGCGATCGCGGCGATCGTCGCCCTGACCTTCACCCGCGCCGAGCGCAGGGAAAAGATGCTCTCCGGCTGAACGCAGCCTTCGTACTCGATCCGACACGCAGCCACTGCCACCCCCGCCCCGCTCAGGTCAGGTCATTCCGCCGCAAGCACGCTCCGTTTTCCGTCTAGATCCATAGGCGGTCCACCGCCGCTGCAGCGCCCACGGCGTTGCGGCGCACCGGACCTGTGGAGGTCCTCCGCCCGCGGAGAACCTCCCGCCGATCCCATGTCGGCCGTCTGCCCGAACCGGGCCGACGGCAACACGAGACCTATGGAACGAAAGGAACGAGTCATGATGAAGAAGATCCTGCCTGTCGCAGTGGCAACGCTGGTGCTTGTGCTGAGTGCCGGCGGTACGTTGGCAGAGCCACCGGTGCCGGTTAAGGAAGGCACCGTACCAAGTATCGGCGATCATCAACCTGAACAACTCACCGACGCGGACCTGCTTTCGGTGACCGGAAGAGGAGCCTGCACCGAAGACGTTCAGTCGCTAGGCAGGTTTGTTGTGGTCATTGGCTTGCTCGGTATGAGTCACCTGATCGTGGCTACCGGCCAAGTGACCATCGGACTCGGGCCCTTTGTCTGCGCCTAGGCGAAGCCACCGCCGACTCCCCCACGAGGCCACCGCTTGCCGGGAACTTCACCCCGGCAGGCGGTGGCCACGAAACGCTCCCCCACCCGACGACCCAGAGGTCACGCCCACGTGATCACAACGATCCGAGTTTCTGCCGTCCTGGTGGCCGGACCGCGCTACTGGCTACTGCCTCTGTTGCCGCTCGTCTGGCTGGCGCTCCAGGCAGGGCTCTTGATTGCCGGTCGCGCGGCGAGCTTTGAACCGGCCGCAAGCCAAAACACTCTGATCGGCTTGCCGCTGGCGGTCCTCGCCGTGATCCTCGGCGGTCGGATCATCGGCAGTGAACTTGACCAGCGCACGCTCGAGATCGCCTACACGGTACCTGGAGGGGCCCATCGGGTCTGGTTGGGGAAGCTCGCGGCCGCTGGCCTGATGCTGCTTGCCAGCCTGAGCCTGATGGCAACGGTGACCTTCGTGCTCTTCACTCCGTTTCCAATCATCCAGACCCTCTACGGCGCGAGCCAAGGTGCCGCGTTCCACCTTGTCACGGGGATGGGCTTAGCCACCCTGTTCCGCAGCGAAACCGCCGGCGCCATGGCAACGATCGCCGTACTCGCCTTGAATCTGCGAACGGCTCAGGCCGGGCTCCGCACCTCGCCGTTCTGGAATCCGCTCACGGTGGAGGGAGCAGATGCCGATCGGTTGCTCGCGATGGCCGTCCAGAACCGGATCGGCATCGCGCTCGTCATCGTCGCGATCATCGCGCTCTCGTTCGCCCGCGCCGAGCGGCGCGAGAAGATGCTCAGCGGCTGAGGCTTTGGCGGCGCCCCGGACCGATCAGAACTCGCAGGTCAGTCCCGGGTAGCGGAACACGACGCCCGGATCGAGCTGCTTCGGCTTGTTGGCCGCCTCCTCGGCGCGGGCGCCGGCGAGCATTCCCTCCATCCCGTAGTTGCCCTCGTGACAGGCGTACTCGTAGATCGCGTCCTCGGTGCGCTTGAGGGGAATCGACGCCGTCCAGGGCTTCGTCCACGTCCCCGGATCGTTCACCGTGACCTCCCATTCCAGGGTCTCCGGGTCCGTCAGGGTGAACCGCTCGGTGATCGTGAGCTGTTCGGAAGAGCCCATGAAGTCGTTCTTCTCGGAGTAGTTCGAGGTCTTGACGACCAGCGTGTCGCCGTCCCAGTGGCCGCGGGAGTCGCCGTTCCAGAGCCTGACGTCGTCGTCGAGCGCGGACTCGTCGCCCAGTCGAATGACGCGGGCGTCGTGGATCATCTCCTGGTGGATCACGACGTGGTCGGGCGTCTGGAAGAACTGGTGGTAGCCGTTGTAGCCGGCGAAGATGAAGGGGGCGCCGTAGCTGATGCATCGCTCGGCGATCGGCCGGTCGAGCCAGGAGTCGGCCGGATGCTCCATCAGGTGCTTCACCCGCTTGCAGAGACGCTCCTTCGCCGGTTCGGTAAAGGGCGGGATCAGTCCGTCCGGTGGATCGACGACGAGCGACGTACGCTTCGTGAAGTAGCGGTCCGCGATCCAGAACTGGTTGTAGTTGCCGGTTGTCGGATCGTAGGACGTCGCCTTCGTCCGTTCGATCGCCGCCAGAACGAGCTGGTCGCCGAACAGGGCATCGGCCCCCGGGTTCGTCGCCTCGGCGACGGCCGCCATGAGCTCCTGGAACTCCTCGTCCGTCAGACGTTCCTTGCCCGCCCATGCGGCGGGACGCTGCAACGGGGTGCCGTTGTTGTTGGCCCAGACGCCCTGTAGGTCGGGATGGCCGTAGGCGGTGCGGGGGATCTTCCAGTCCGCGTCCTTCGCGTTGTTGTTCGCTGCCGGAACCGCGCCGGCGGCCAGCCCGAGCAACAGGGCCATCGCGCCAATCGTCGCCACGGCTCTCAACCGTTCGTTCTTCCTCATCCGACTACCCTCCAGGACAGGTGAACATCGCGTCCTTCGATCATAGCCGCCGCTCCACGGCGGTCAGCGTCACGTCCAGCCCCAGGCCTTCGCTTCGTCATCCCACAACGCCAGACACTCGGTCGCCAGACCAGCGTCGAGAACCCAGTGAGGCATGTCGGTCATGGGCCGCCCGGTGGGCCCCTCCCAGACCGTGATCGGGCGGCCGTTCGCACTCCAGCCCGACAGCACGTGACCCAGCACCTGCGCCCCCTCGCCTTCTCCGGACTCCACCTCGAGCGAGTCGATCCGCACCCGCCACTCGACATCCTCGCCCGAGCCGTCGGGGCGCACGAAGCGAACATCGTCGCCGTCGGCTTCGAAGTCCGCCACCAGGTCGATCGATTCGATCTGCGCGATGAAGGACGCGCGCAGCGTGTCCACCTCCGGCTGAGGTTCCGACGGACCGCAGGCCGCGATCGCTCCGACGAGAGCCAGGGACAACAGAACGACGCCGGGAAGCCGGCCGGCGGCGCGAGGACGCGCCGCGGACCGACCTGACTGCCGTGTTTCGACGATGTGGAGCATGGCGTCAACTCTAACGCCTGGCCCACGTACTACTCTCGCGACGCTCCAGTACCTCGCCGGCATTCCAGGCCCGGGGACGGCGATTCCGCGCTCTCTTTCGCGGCAACCCCACCGGCGGAGCCGGTCCACACCATGACCACGCCTCATCCAAGCGCGCAACCCCGCCGCCAGGCCGGCGTCGGCTTCATCTTCGCCGTGATCCTGCTCGACATGCTGGGGGTCGGCCTGATCATCCCCGTCTTCCCCGAACTCGTCGAGCAGTTCCGGGGCGGCGACACGTCTTCCGCCGCCGTTGCCGTGGGCACCATCGCCGCCTGCTATGCCGTGGCGCAGTTCATCTTCGCCCCGATCCTCGGCGCCCTCTCCGATCGCTTCGGACGCCGCCGCGTCCTCCTGCTCTCCATGTTCGGCCTGGGCGTGGATTACGTGATCATGGGTTTCGCGCCATCGCTCGGCTGGCTGTTCGCCGGCCGGATCGTCGCCGGCGTGATGGGCGCCAGCATCACGACGGCGAACGCCTACATCGCCGACATCTCGACGGCGGAGACCCGGGCCCGGAACTACGGGCTCGTCAACGTCGCCTTCGGCGTCGGCTTCATCCTCGGACCGGTCTTCGGCGGCCTGCTCGGCGGCATCGACCTGCGCCTGCCCTTCTTCGTCGCGGCCGGCCTCTGCCTACTGAACTCCCTCTACGGCTTCCTCGTGCTGCCCGAGTCGCTGGCGCCGGAGAACCGGAGCGCCTTCTCGCTCCGCAACGCGAATCCGGTGTCGAGCATCGTTCATCTCCGCACCTACCCCCTGGTCGCCAGCCTGGCCGTCGCCTTCCTGCTGCTGGCCCTCGCCCAACGCGGCCTCGAAACCTCCTGGGTGCTCTACACGGGCTATCGCTACGGCTGGAACGAGTTCCAGAACGGCCTCGCGCTGGCGGCCGTCGGCGTTGCGGCGGCCCTGGTCCAGGGTTTCCTGGTGCGACCCGCGGTCACCTGGCTGGGCGAGCGCCGGGCCGTGCTGGTCGGCTTCGGCATCGGCACGCTGGCCTTCGCCGGCTACGGCCTCGCGCCGAACGGCCTGGTCCTCGTGACGGTGATCTTCGCGGGATCGCTGGGCGGCATCGCCGGCCCAGCGGTCCAGGCGATCATCGCGGGCACGGTGGCGCCCACCGAGCAGGGGAAGATCCAGGGGGCGCTCACGTCGCTGATGAGCCTGTCGGCGATCGTGGCGCCGCTCGTCTTCACCAGCGGCGTGTTCAGCTACTTCACCTCCGACGCCGCCCCGTTCGAGCTGCCCGGCGCGCCCCTCCTGGGCGGATCGTTGCTGATGGCCGTAGCCATGCTGCTGCTGGTCCGCGCGTTCCGGCGACACTGACGACTCAGGCACCCGCCAACCAGCCGGCGGAGGTACAATCGGCCGCTCAAGGAGGTCCACGATGCCGTTCGACAACTCGTCGCTGCCGATACGACTCTTCACCGCTTCCCACGAGCGTTCCTGGAACCCCGCCGACATCGACTTCTCGCAGGAGCGGTCCGACTGGCTGTCCTTCTCGGACGACGAGCGGAACCTGCTGATCCGCCTCGTCTCCGGCTTCCGGGTCGGCGAGCGGGGCGTGACCCACGAACTCGCGCCGCTCCAGTTCCGCTTCCGCCAGGACGGCCGGCTGGAAGAAGAGATGTACGTCACCGCGCAGATGTACGAAGAGGCCCGCCACGTCCAGTTCTTCGAGACCTGGCTGATCGAAGCGCTGCCGGGCCGGTTCGGGGTCGACATCCCCTACCCCGACCTCCACGGCGACATGTTCGCCACCCGCCTGCCGGCGGTGATGCGTGCCCTGTTCACGGACGACAGCCCCGAGGCGCTGCTTCGCGCCGTCATGCTGTACCACTTCTACGTCGAAGGCGTCGGCGCCGAGGCCAGCTATCCGATCTACTACAAGATCTTCGAGCGGACCGGCAAACTGCCCGCCCTCAACCGCGGCATCCGCCTGATCCAGCGCGACGAGGCGCGCCACATCGGGTTCGGCGTGTACGTTCTGCAGCGACTGCTCGCCGAGCACCCGCACCTGACCGACCAGTTCGAGGCGCAGGTCGAGGCGATGCGCCCGTTCGCGGAGGACGGCCCGAACCAGACCTTCGCCGGCTTCGAGCCGGGCAAGGCGCCGTTCGGTCTCGACTACGACGAGTACCGGCAGCTCTACCTCGACAAGCTGGAAGAGATGCGGCAGAGCATCTACGACGGCCGGCTCGCGGCCGCGGTGTAGGAGCTTGCGTTCCGCGGAGGGAACATCGTGAAAGCCGCGAGACTGCTCACCGCAGTCGCGGCTCTGGTGCTGACCGCGGCGCCTCTCGCCGCGCAGCCACGGGCCGACCACGTCGTGCTCGTCTCGGTCGACGGCCTCCGGCCGGACTTCTACCTCCCCGGCTCGACCTGGCCGGCCCCGAACATGCAGCAGATGGCTCGCGACGGAGCCCATGCCGAGGGCGTGCGCGGAGTGTTCCCCACGGTCACCTATCCCTCGCACACGACGATCGTCACCGGCGCACTTCCAGCACGCCACGGCGTCTACTACAACCGGCCGTTCGAACCGGAGGGACAGACCGGCGAGTGGTACTGGTTCGAGTCCTCGATTCAGGTCGACACGCTCTGGGACGCGGTGCGCGCTGCCGGCAAGCAGACGGCGGCGATCTCGTGGCCGGTCACGGTCGGCGCACCGATCGACCGCTTCGTGCCCGAGACCTACTCCCTCGACCCGAACAGCGACCGCCTGGCCCCGATGCGTGACGGCACGACTCCCGGCCTGTGGCAGGAACTCGAGCGGGAGACGACGGGCCGTCTCAGCCTGCGCAACTACGGCTCCGCCCACATCACCCGCGACGACACGACCGGCGTCATGGCCGCGTACATCCTGGAAACCCACCGGCCGGCTCTCATCGCGCTCCACCTGATCACGACCGATTCCGCCCAGCACGCCCATGGCCGGGAGTCTGACCGCGCCCGGCGCGCCGTCGCCGCCGCTGACCGGGCGATCGGCGCCGTCCGCGACGCAGCCGCACGCGCCGGCATCCTCGACCGTACCGCCTTCGTCGTCACCGGCGACCACGGCTTCGTGGACCTCCACACCCAGGTCATGCCCAACGTCTGGCTGGCCGAAGCCGGGCTGCACGGTACCGAGCCCGACCGCGGCGAGTGGCGGGCCACCTTCCACCCGACGGGCGGTGCGACCTTTCTGCACCTGCGCGACGAGGCCGACGCCGAAGCCATGAGCGCGGTCCGGGGCATTCTGGCCGATCTGCCCGAGACAGTGCGCCGCCTGTTCCGCGTCGTCGAGCGCGACGCACTCGACCAGGCCGGCGCCGCCCCCGAGGCCCGCCTCGCCCTCGCCGGAAACCTCGGCGTCAGCTTCGGGTCAGACGCCTCCGGAGACGCCATCCGGCCCACCGACGGCGGCGCGCACGGCCACTTCCCGACCGACTTCCCGGAGATCCTGACCGGCTTCGTCGGCTGGGGTTCGGGCTTCGAAGCCGGCCGTACCGTCCACCGGATGGAGTTGACCGACATCGCCGACCTCGTCGCGATGCTGCTCGACGTCGACTTCGAGAGTCCGGACGGGGCGCCGCCGCTGGGTGTTCTGACCCGCTGAGCGGCTCGATTCGCTACGCCGTCAGCCCGCGATACACCTTCGGCAACTGGCTCGGCAGGGCGGCGATCTCGTCGATGACGAGGTAGCGGCGTTCGGGGCACATCTCGCGCAGGTAGTCGTGGCCGGCGGGATCGACGGTGATGCAGAACGTCGAGATGCCCTGGCGCTCCGTCTCCCGGAGGGCGACCATCGTGTCGCGGATGCCATAGACGCGGGAGGCGCGGTCGCTGCCGTAGTCGAAGTCCTGGGGGTAGCCGTCCGAGAGGATGAGCAGGACCTTGACCTTCGCCTCGCGCTCGGCGAGCTTGGCGGCGGCATGGCGGATCGCCGGTCCCATCCGGGTGCTGCGCTTCGGCTCCATCGCCGCGATCCGGTCTTCGGCCTCCCGGTCGAGGTCGTCGTCGAACTCCTTGGCGACGAAGAACTCGACCTCCTTGCGGCCGAAGCCGGAGAAACCGTAGATCGCGTAGTCGTCGCCCAGGGTCTCGAGCGCGTCGGCCATCAGAACCAGGGACTCCTTCTCGATGTCGATCACCCGGCGGCCCGGCGGCAACGGCTGAGGATTGTCGAGCCAGTCGAAGTCGTCGAAGACACCGACGTACTCGGGTTCCGGCGTCTTGCCCGCGGGCGCCTCGGGCTCGTCCACCGGCGCCTCCGCGTCGGTCGAGGCGCTCATGTCGAGCAGGAAGGCGGCGGCCACGTCCCGGTGCTGGCGGCGGCGGCTCATGTACACGGCGCCATCCGGCGGCCGGCCGGCGCGGCGGTCGACGTGGGTCTCGACCACCCGGTCGAGGTCGAGCTCCTCTCCCTCGATCAGCCGCCGCATCCGCCGGAACTCCTCCGGCTTGAGCAACTCGAACTGCTTCCTGACCCGCCGCAGCAGATCGGCATGGAGGCGTCTCGTCTCGTCGACGAACCGGTCCGGAGGGGCTGCGGCACCGTTCGCGGTCGGTCCGGGCGGCTCGATCGGTTTCTCGCGCAGGTGGCACCAGCGCCGGCGATAGCCGGCCAGTTCGTGGTCCCATTCGTCGTAGTAGTAGACCTGCTCCCGGTCGAGCCCCGCCTCCGCCAGCTCCCGCTCCAGCCGCTTCGACAGTTCCTCGAGGCGGGCCGCCAGCTCCTCGGGATCGAGTTCGATCGGCGTTCCCTCCTCGTCACCCCCTTCGGCCTCGATCGCACCCGTGACGTCGAGGTCGGTCAGCGGCAGGCCGGCGGTGCCCGAGAGATCGCCGTCCTGCAGGCTGAGCACGCCCAGCTCGTCGACCTGCAACTGCTCCATCAGGCCGGCGGCGATCGGGCCCGGTTCCACGTCGTCCCGCACTTCGACCTCGGATGCGAGCTCCTGCCACTCCCGGCGCAACTCGACGCGCTCCGGTGCGGGGTCGCCGTGGTGTGCCGGCGCAGGCACGTCGAGGGATTGGGCTTCGGCCCCGGGATCCGGGTCGCCGTTCCCATCCCGCGGTCGGCCGTCGTGCGTAGCGGCCTCGGCGCCGGCAGCGCCGAGAGTCGAGCGCAGGGCGGCGAACTCGGGATAGAGCGCCCGGACCGCGCGCAGGGTGTGATCGACGGTGACGCCGGGATTCAGCAGCGTCGCCGCTTCTTCGAACCGCACCGACGGCCGGCTTGCCGATTCGTCACTACCCCTGATCGCCAGCAGTCGGGACCGCTGCTCGAGCAGGAGTGCACGCGCCAGGTCGAACAGGGCCGCTTCCCGCGGTTGCCGGCGCCCCGCCGGCCGCTGCGGCGGGCCCAGCGACGAATCGAGCGCGTCGTCGATCAGCCGAAGCAGATCGCGGCCCACCCCCCGGAACACGCGCGCGAGAGCAGCGTCGATGCGCGCACCCTCGAGCCGCGCGAACAGCGCCCGAGCGAGGCCCGGCTCGTCGAAAGCGGCAAAGAAGTCGGCGAACCGGACCGGACCGCGGCGATAGGTGCCGAACAGCACGCCGCCCAACTGGTGCAGCACCGCCATCCGGTAGACCATGAAGTTGCCATGGCTGTCCGGCAACCGGTCCATCCGCTCCGGCAGGTAGAAAGCCGCGCCGTCCGTGGTCGGCCGGCCCGCGGCCGCCGCGCCTTCCAGGTCGAGATGCCCCGCTCGCGACCTGTCCCCGGCTTCAAGATCGGCGAGCGGCCGGACCTCGGCCGGCCGCGCCAGCATCGCCTCGACGTAGATCTCGAGGACGCGGGCGACGTCGTCGAGGGCGACCGCGGTCAAGGCAACAGCGTCGACGCCACCTCGGTCACCGCGCGCTGGACCTCGTCGTCGTCGGTGATCGCCCGGCAGATCGCGGCGACGCAGGCTTCGCGCACGCCGATGCCGCCGGCGATCAACTGCGCCGTGTAGATGAGCAGGCGGGTGCTGACGCCTTCGTCGAAGCCGCGGTGGTGCAGGTTGCGGATGCGCTTGCCGAGTTCGGCCAGGTCGCGGGCCAGCGTCAAGTCGATGTCCGCCTCGTGCGCGATGATTTCGGCTTCGATCTCCGGCGGCGGATAGTCGAACTCGAGCGCCACGAAGCGCTGGCGCGTGCTCGGCTTCAGATCTTTCGCCACGCTCTGGTAGCCCGGGTTGTACGACAGCACGAGCAGGAAGTCCGGGTGGGCGGGCAGGATCTCGCCGCGCTTCTCGATCGGCAGGATGCGGCGGTGGTCCGTCAGCGCGTGGATCAGGACCGTCGTGTCCTTGCGCGCTTCGACGATCTCGTCCAGGTAGCAGATCGACCCGTCGCGCACCGCCCGGGTCAGCGGACCGTCCATCCACACGGTGTCGTCGCCTTCGAGCAGGTAGCGGCCGACCAGGTCGGTCGCGGTCAGGTCTTCGTGGCAGGCGACGGTGACGAGGGGCGTTTCGATACCGGCGCGGGCCCCCGCCTCGCCTCCACGGTAGAGACGATGCGTCATGTGCTCCAGGAACCGGGTCTTGCCGCAGCCCGTCGGCCCCTTCAGCAGCGCCGGCATGCGCGCCCGGTGGGAGGCGAGGAACAACTCCACCTCGTCGCCGACCGGCAGGTAGTAGGGCGCCTCCGGCTCGGGCCGCGGCGGCGCCGCTTGCAGAGGCTGAGTCATGTGCCGCGGAGGTGGAGAATCACGAGTGGTCGATCGCCCGAGCGAGTGCGAAGTCCTTCTCCGTCACGCCGCCGGCCGAATGAGTGCTGAGCGTCAGCCGGACCCGGTTGTAGCGAACATCGATGTCCGGGTGGTGATCCGCCGCTTCGGCAAGTTCCGCCACGAAGTCGACGAAGCGCACCGCCGCGAGGAAAGTCGGGAACTGGTACTCCCTCGAAATCGACGGAGCCTCCAGATCGGCCTCCCAACCGTTCAACTCACCGCACGCGCTCCGAATCTCGTCCGCCGTCATCGCCGCCATGGCCGGTTACCTCCGCCGCGCGACCCTAGCAGCCGCCGGCCGGAAGGCCAGCGCACCGGCACTCTCCGCAGTGGTACTGTCGGCGGCCTATGAAATTCGGCATCTTCTACGAGCATCAGCTACCGAAACCGTGGGGGCCGGACTCGGAGCACCGGCTGCTTCAGAACTCGCTGGAGCAGATCGAACTGGCGGACCGGCTCGGGTACGACTACGCCTGGGAGGTGGAGCACCACTTCCTGGAGGAGTACTCCCACAGTTCGGCGCCCGAAGTGTTCCTGGCGGCGGCGTCGCAGCGGACCAAGAACATCCGCCTCGGCCACGGCATCGTCCAGTTGACGACGAACCATCCGGCGCGGGTCGCGGAACGGGTATCGACGCTCGACCTGGTTTCGAACGGCCGTGTCGAGCTCGGCCTCGGCGAAGGCTCCAGCGTCACCGAGCTCCATCCCTTCGGCCGCAGCTTCCGCGACAAGCGGATCGTCTGGGAGGAGGCGGTCCAGGCCTGCCTGCCGATGTTCTGGAACGAGGGCTGGGAGTACCACGGCCACTACTTCGACTTCCCGCTTCGCAACGTGATCCCGAAACCGCTGCAGCGGCCTCACCCGCCGCTCTGGGTCGCCTGTTCGCAACTCGACACGATCCGCTACGCCGCGCACCGCGGCATGGGCGCGCTGTGCTTCAAGTTCGCCGACCTCGACTCCGCCCGGGCCTGGGTCAACGCGTACTACAACACGTTCACGCAGGACCAGCGCAAGCTCTGCGACTACCAGACGAACCCGAACCTGGCGACGGTCAGCGGCTTCATGTGCGCGCCCACCGACGAAGAGGCGCAACAGAAGGCCGACGGCTGGACCTTCTTCCAGTTCGCCCTCCAGCTCTACAACAAGGAGGGGCCGTTCGAGCCGAAGTCGAACAACTTCTGGGAGCGCTACCAGGAGTGGAAGCAGACCCCCGAGGGCCGGCGTCGCTCCGACAGCGAGTTGATCGGCTCGCCGGAGACGATCCGCGAGCGCCTGCGGGAACTCGAACGGGCCCGCGTGGACCAGGTCATCCTGCTCAACCAGGCCGGCAAGAACACCCACGAGGACATCATGAGCAGCCTGGAGCTGTTCGCCCGCGAGGTGATGCCCGAGTTCCAGGAGCGCGAGGACGAGCAGCAGGCGTGGAAGCGGGCGGTCCTTGCCGGCGAACAGCAACTCGACGAGATCGACACGGAGCCCTTCAACGTGACCGCGCGCCTGAAGCCCACCCTGCCGCCGTCCGAGGAGGCGCTGGCCGCGGCCCGGAAGTGGGCCAGCTAGCTCATCCACCGGCGACCGCAACCGAATCATCGCTTCTGCGTAGTCAAGTACGACAGCACGCAACCCAACACAGGAGACTTCTTCATGTCCCTTCTCTTCCAGCGCCGCCGGCCTGTCTCGCTAGCCCGCATATCTCACGGGGTGATTTGAGATCGGGCCTCTTCCCGCGGATAATCCAAGTGTTGTCAAGCATTTGGACAGTCCACAGGAGCGAGACCCGTGAAGACAGAGTGTACTCCGTCGCAGCTTGAGTTCGGTTTCCACGGTCGCCGCCGTGTGACGGCCTGTTTCGACGGTGGCCGTTTGACGACGGAGGGCGGCGGGCTGCTGCTTCGGGAGACGGATACGCGAATCGGTCTGCTGGATCGCATGGCGTCGTGTTTTCGGGATCACCGGGATCCGTCGGCGGTGGAGCACACGGTGCGGGACCTGGTCTCTCAGCGGGTCTACGGTCTGGCTCTGGGCTACGAGGACCTGAATGACCACAATCAGCTTCGCCTCGACGCGTTCATGGCGCTGCTGGTGGGCAAGTCGGACATCACGGGCGCCGATCGTCGGCGGTCGCGGGACAAGGGTCGTCCCCTGGCGAGCGCATCGGGGTTGAATCGTCTGGAGTTGTCGCGGCCGGAGGAGGCACAAGGTAGCCGCTACAAGCGGACTCCGGCGGACGGCGCGGCCCTGGACGGCCTGCTGGTGGACCTGTTCCTGGAGGCTTTCGAGGAGGCGCCGGAGGAGATCGTGCTGGATCTGGACGCGACCGACGATCCGCTGCACGGGGAGCAGGAGGGTCGGTTCTTCCACGGCTACTACCGGTGCTACTGCTACATGCCGCTGTACGCGTTCTGCGGCGAGCACCTGCTGCTGGCGCGTCTGCGGCGGTCGGACCAGGACGCCAGCGCCGGGACGGTCCGCGAGTTAGCGCCGATCGTCGCCCGGATCCGGGAGGCGTGGCCGGACACCCGGATCGTCCTGCGCGGCGACTCGGGCTTCTGCCGGGAGCGGATCATGGCCTGGTGCGAGAGGGAAGGGCTCTTCTACGTGTTCGGCGTGGCAAGGAATCCGCGCCTTGCGAGGCGGCTCGCCAAAGCGCTTGCGAAGTCGCGGCGGCGATTTCATGCGACCGAAAAGCCCTCGCGGCGGTTCCGGGAGTTCCGCTACAGGACCCGCTCCTCCTGGTCCCGCAAGAGGCGGGTGGTGGGCAAGGCGGAGTGGCTCCAAAAGGGCGGCAATCCCCGCTTCATCGTCTCCAATCTGCCCAAGAGCCGCGCCGGCAAGCAGGCGCTCTACGAGCTGCTCTACTGCGCCCGTGGCGACATGGAAAACCGGATCAAGGAGCAGCAGCTCGATCTCTTCGCCGACCGCACCTCCACCGCCACCATGGCCGCCAATCAACTCCGCCTCTACTTCTCCTCCTTCGCCTACGTCTTGCTCGCCGCCGTGCGACGCCTCGCTCTGGCCGACACCGACAAGGCCCACCTCCAGTGCGGCACCATCCGCCTGCGCTTCTTCAAGATCGCCGCACGACTGCGCATCACCCATCGCCGCATCTGGGTCCACCTGGCCAACGTCTTCCCCTGGCAAAACGACTTCGCACAGGCCCTGGCAAACCTCCAGAGAAAACCCCTCTACCACCCGCCGGCCTGAGACCGGACGAAAACCGACACCACAACGCGGCGCCTTGCATCGACTCCACGCCCAGAGTGCGCCCGAAAACCGCACCGAACCGCTGCGGACAAGCCACTCCGACGCCGAAATGAACCGACTCCGACTCCGCAGGACACCTGACCAGCCACCGACAGACCAGGACGGCATTCAAGGGGACTGCCCACCCCGAACTCAGCCCTCACGCCCGAGCCGGTGAAACATGCGGGCTAGCCGGCTGCACCCTGCTCCTGGCAGCCGCGTTCTCCGCCGCGCCGCTCCTCGCCGATGACCACGAACTGCCGTCGCCTGAGGAGATCGTTGCCCGCCACATCGCGGCGCTCGGGGGCGAGGAAGCACTCCGCGCGCACACCTCGAGGACGATCAAGGGCACATTCGAGATCCCTGCCATGGGCATTTCCGCCCCGTCGATGGTCTACGCGATCGCGCCCGACAGGATGATCATCAAGAGCGAGATGCCGGGCTTCGGCGACAACGTCCAGGGCTACAACGGAGAGATCGGCTGGATCGACAACCCGATGCAAGGCGCACAGATTCTGGAAGGCGAGATGCTGGACCAGATGAAGCGCCAGGCCCGTTTCTACGCGGACCTGGAGCGCGCCGACCTCTTCCCCCAACAGACGACGGCCGGCGAAACCGAGTGGAACGGCGAAGCCGCGTACCAGATCGACATCGTCGATGTCGACGGTAACGAGATGTCCCAGTACTTCGCCAGGGAGACCGGGCTCCTGGTCGGCACCGAGGGAACGCAGACGACCGACATGGGACCGATGGACGTGACGATCACCATTGGTGACTACAAGGAGTTCGGCGGGATCCTGATCGCCACGTCGACGTCGACCAACCTCGTTTCGGCGGGCATGGAGATCATTCAGACCGTCGAGTCGGTGAGCTTCGACGACATCGACCCGAGCGTCTTCGAGCCCTCCGACGCGATCAAGGCGCTACTGCCGGAGTAGACCCGCCGCTCACGAGCACACACAACGAATTCAGGAGACCATCCATGTCCTTCAAGTCCACCAACCACAAGGCCCTGCTGGCGCTCGCCTGCTGCGGCCTGATTCTCGGCGCCTGCGCCGCCTACGAAGCCGGAGGAGCGCCGGCGTCGGCAGCGCCGGAGCCTCCCCCACCGCCAGAGCTGACGGAAGAGCAGAAGATCATCGCCCGCTACATCGAGGCGAGCGGCGGCGAGGACGCAATCCGCGCTCACACCTCGATGACGATCAAGGGCGGGTTCGAGATGCCCGCGATGGGCATGTCCGGGGACACCACGACGTACTCGCTGGCGCCCGACAAGACCCTGGCCCTGATCAGCCTTCCCGGAATGGGCGAGATCGTCACTGGCACGAATGGAGACGTCGCCTGGGCCGAGGACCCGATGCAGGGGCCACGAGTGCTCGACGGCGAAATGCTCGCCGATGCCAGGCGTCAGGCCCGCTTCTATGCTCAACTGGAATACGACGCCATGTATCCCGAACAGACGGCGGCCGGAGAGACCGAATGGGACGGCCAGACCGCCCAACAGCTCGATCTGGTCGACACCGACGGCAACGAATCGTCGCACTACTTCGCCGCGGACACGGGCCTCCTGATCGGCATCGAGGCAACGCAGACCAACGAAATGGGAACGATCGACGTGACGATCACGATGAGCGACTACAAGGAGTTCGGTGGCATCCTGGTGCCCACCTCCACCCTGATGAGCATGCCCAGCATGGGGATGGAGTTCACCCAGACCGTCGACTCCGTGACCTTCGACGACGTCGAGCCGAGCGTCTTCGAGCCCTCCGACGCGATCAAGGCGCTGCTGGAGTAGAGGCTCGGCCCGTTCGAGACAGATCCTTCCCCGGTGCGGCCGTGTCGGCGCGGTCGCACCGGCGCTCTTCGTCGCCGCGGCGACACTGCTCGCCGCCGCGGCACCGGCCGAAGCCCAGGGAAGCCGCCGGCCGCAGGCGCGCCTGACGGACTTCTACGAGCAGTGGCTCGTGGAGGCGGAGCCGCTACTTGGCGAGAAAGAGCGCCGGGCCTTCGAGCGGCTGGAAGGCCCGGGCGCGCGCGAACGCTTTCTCCGCGCCTTCTGGGCGGCGCGGCCCGAGCGCCTGCTCGAGCGCTGGCAGGAGAACCGCGAGGCCCGCGATCAGCTCCGGGAACGCTCACCCGCGATGGAGCGCGCGGTCCTCCTGGCCGGAAAGCCCGCGTTCCGGCAGCCGATTGAACCCTGCGAGTCGGAACTCCGGCGGATCGAGACCTGGACCTTCGACCGCTGGCGGCTCGAACATCAGCTCGGTCGCACGCCGCCGCCGGGCGAGGACGAGATCGTCCTGGCGTTCGTCCAGCAGGTGAACTTCGACCCGCGGTCGATGCGGCTGTGGTCGCCGGACTCGGGCGTCGACCTGACCTTCGAACCGGAACAGCCGCCAGGCGCGGACGACGACTCCAAGACACAGCCGGCCGGCGCTCTCCGGGTGCTGGACCAGGCGGAACGGCGGCGCTGCCTGACCCCGACCGAGCGCCGCCGCCTGGAGCGGCGGCTCGGCCGCGCCGTCAGTTGGAAGGAGTTCATCGACCGGCTGGGCTGGGCCGGCGCTGCGCCCGACGGCGGCTGGGTGGACCGCTTCCTTCGCGTCGAAGCAGTGCTCGACGTCGACGTCATGGCGCTGCCGGGCGTTGCGCTCGACCTCGAACCCCTCGGCAGCGAGAACCGGCGCACGGCGATTCGCGGCTGGCTGCGGCTGCCACCCGACCACCTCGCCGCGATCGGCGCCGGCCAGATCCTCGATCGCGTGACGATCACCGGCGATGTCTTCCTGCGCGACCGCCTGGCCGACGCCTTCGTCGTCACCCATCACGTGAGCGGCGGAAGCGCGGACATCGCTCTTGACTTCTACCGGCGGCTGCCGGCCGGCGACTACCGGCTCGAGCTTCGCGCCGAGGATCGCCTGGGCCGCGGCCTGCTCCGCATGAGCCGCACGCTCGAGGTGCCCGGGCTCGACGTGCGGCCCGGCATCCCGGGCCTCGGCCTCCTGAGCCGCCGCGAGACGATCGTGCTCAACCAGATGCCGAGCGTCGAGTTGCTGGCGCCCGAAGGCCGCGTCCTCGGTTCGACCTTCACCGCCCGTGTCGTCGCCAGCCCGGCGGTCGCCCAGGTCGTCTTCCTGCGTGACGGCGAGACGGTCGCACACGCCTCTGCCCCTCCCTTCGTGCGAGACCTCGATCTGCCGAGTCGCCGCCACCGGATCGAGATCCGGGGACAGGACGCCGCGGGTGTGCTCCTGGCCCGTCACGCACTGGAGATCGAGCGGGAAGAACATCCGTTCTCCATCGCGCTCGAGCGCCCGGACCCGGCCTTCGTCGAGGAGGCGCTCGACCTGTCCGTGCGCGTCGACGTCCCGTCCGGCCGCGAGCTCGACCGCGTCGACTGCCATCTGGACGCCACTCTCCTCGAGAGCAAGACGGCGCCGCCCTTCCGATGCCGGGTTCCGGCCGGACTGCGCCTTCCTCTGAGCTTCGTTCGCGTCGCCGCAGCGCTCCGCACGGGCGAAACGGTCGAAGACCTCGTCTTCCTCGGTTCGAGAGCACCGGAAGAGATCGAGGTACGCCTCGTCGACCTGCTGGTCTCGGTCGGAGGCCGGCAGGCCGGGCCGGCAACGGGACTCGGCGCGGCCGACTTCCGTGTCCTGCACCGGGGCGTCGAGGCACGGATTCGCGACTTCCGGAACCTCGCCGACCGACCGCTCACCGTGGCCCTGCTGATGGACATCTCGAGTTCGATGGGCCGCGGCGTCCGCGTCGCCTCGACCAGTGCACAACGTTTCTTCGAGGGCATCCTCACCGATCGAGACGCCGCCAGCCTCATCGTCTTCAACCACGACCTGGACCGTCTGGCGCCCTTCTCAGACGACACGCGCCTGCTCCGCTACGCCGCCGAGGGCCTGCGGGCATGGGGTTCCACCCGGCTCTACGACGGGATCTCCTATGCCGTTTCGTCGTTCGCGGGCCGTCCGGACCGGCGCGCCCTGGTCGTGCTCAGCGACGGCGCCGACACGGACAGCAACCTCGACTTCGAGCGCGTGCTGGCGCAGGTCGAGCTGGCCGGCGTGGTCGTCTACCCGATCGCCCTGCGGATCAACGACCCGGACACCGCCGAGGCTTTGGAACGCCTCGCGGATCGCAGCGGCGGGCGCTACCACGTCGCCGCTTCGGTCGAGGACCTGGACCGTATCTACCGCGAGATCGAGCGCGATCTCCGCTCCCAGTACCTGATCGCGTTTGAACCGCCGCCCGGAGTCGAGGCGCGCGCCGACGGGCTGCGGGACATCGAAGTCGAGGTGGCGCAAGCGGGGCTGACGGTGACGGGCGTGCGGAGCCGGGGGAGGTAAGGCTCCGCGGATTGACGGATTCCTCCTACGACGGATGCCGGCCAGAGGGCCGGCGCACCGACGCGCGTAGACTGCCGGGATGAGCGGGGCGGGAGCGGCGATGAGGGTGATCGAGCGCGCCCTGATCCGGCCGTGCCGCGAGGCGGAGGGCGGCGCGGGCTTCTGGCTCTTCGTGAGCCATCTCGTCACGACGTTCGGCATCGCGCTGTCGAACTTCCTCCTCTTCTTCACCCTGATCTGGGCCGCCGTCCGGCGAAAGCGGCTCCACTTCGCGAACGGCGACGCGGACCGGCGACGACGGCGCCGGCTCCTGCTCCCCCTCGCCGCCTACTCCGGCTGCTTCGTGCTCTCGGCCGTCTTCTCCTACGGGCCGGCGACCAGCCTGGGCGAACTGTCGACGCTCTTCTCCGTCCTGACCCTGCCGCTGGCCCTGCTGCTCGTCCGGGGCGAACGGCAGGTGCGGGTCGCGATCGTCTCGCTGGTCGGGATCTCGGCCGTACTCGCCGTCTACGGCCTGGCCCAGTTCGCCTTCACCGACTACGGCCCCCTCCACCAGCGGATCCCCGGACCGTTCTCGCACTACATGACCTTCTCCGGCGTCCTGCTGCTCGGCCTCGCCCTGATCGCCGCCCGGCTGAGCCGCGCGGGCGGCTGGCGCTCACGCGTCAACTGGGTCGGTCTGGCGCTCGTCGGCGGCGCGCTCGTCCTGACCCTCACCCGCAGCGCCTGGCTCGGCGCCTTCGCTCTCGCGGTTGCGGCGATGGCACTTCAACGCCGGCGCGTCTTCCTGGGTTTCGCCGTCGCGCTGGTCCTGGCCGTCGTCTCGCTGGCCGCCGTGGCGCCGACCCTGTGGCCGACCTACTGGCAGCGGGCGACCTCGATGGCGGAAGTCCGCTATCCCTCAAACTACGACCGATTGTGCATGCTCTGGGCTGGCGGCCAGATGATCGTCGATCGACCCCTTACCGGCATCGGCCCGGCCATGGTCCGCGAGTGGTACCCGGTCTACCGGCATCCGACGTCGGTTCGGCCGCGGGTGAAACACCTGCACAACACGTTCGTCCACATGGCGGCCAGCCGCGGCATTCCGTCCCTGGTCGCCTACCTGTGGCTGATGGCGGCGGCGGCGGCGATCGCGTTCGAGGGCTATCGCCGCGAGGGCGGCCGAGCCGGTCCGCGCGCCGACCTCTACCTGGGCGTCCTGTTCGCCCTGCTGGCGCTGAACGTGGCCGGCCTGTTCGAAGCGAACTGGCGTGACACGGAGATTCAACGCTGGACGCTGTTCCTGCTGGCCCTGCCGGTTATCCTCCGCGCTCCAGACGACCAGCCCGGAGACTCGGCATGCACCTCGACCGCCTCAGCCTGATCCAGCTCCTCGACCTTCTGTCGGCCAGGGAGATCTCCTGCGCCGAGTTGATGAACGCCACGCTGGATCGCATCGAGTCCACGCACCCGAAGCTCAACGCCGTCGTCACCCAGCGTCCACGCGAAGAGCTGCTGGCGGACGCCGAAGCGGCCGACGCGCGACGCACCGCAGGCGACGCCCGGCCCCTCGAGGGCGTGCCCCTCGGCGTCAAGGACCTCGAGGACGTGGCCGGCATGGTGACGTCCATGGGTTCGCGGGTGTTCCGCGATCAGGTGGCCGAGGCCGATTCGACCCAGGTGGCGCGGCTGCGAGGCGCCGGCGCGATCGTCGTCGGCAAGACGAACACTCCCGAGTTCGGCTTCACCGCGATCACGAAGAACCCCCTGTTCGGCGTCACCCGCTCCCCCTGGAACCCGGAGCGCACGCCGGGCGGATCGAGCGGCGGTTCTTCCGCTGTGCTGGCGGGCGGCGTGCTGCCTCTCGTCACCTCTTCGGACGGCGGCGGCTCGATCCGGATCCCGGCGAGCTTCACCGGCGCGTTCGGCCTGAAGCCGAGCCAGGGCCGGATTCCGCGGGGGCCGATGAAGGCCTGGGACTACGGCAGCACCGCGGTCTACGGTCCACTCACCCGCACGGTGGAGGATGGCGCGCTGTTCCTCGACCTGGTCGCGGGCCCATCGCCCTGCGACCCCGGCTCGCTGCCCCATCCCGGCCTGAGCTACCGCGAGGTGCTCGATTCGGGGCTCCCCGCTTCCCTCCGCATTGCCTGGTCGCCGGACCTCGGATACGCCAGGGTCCAGGCCGACGTCGCCCGGGTGGCCGCGGAGGCGGCGGCCGTGTTCGATCAGGCCGGTCTCTCCGTCGAACCGCTCGAGGAGCACGTGCCGGGCGGTCCGCCGATGCTCACCGCCGCCTGGGGCTCGCTGGGCAACTTCCTGATCGCCGGCCAGATCCACGAGGCGCTTCGGAGCCAGCGCCAGGACATGACGCACTCGTTCGCGGAGGCGCTGGAACGCTCCTGGGAGATGACGCCCGAGACGTTCGGCGACGCGGCGCGCGAGCGCGGCCGGCTGAACCTCTGGTGCGGCGAGGTCTTCGACCGCTTCGATCTGCTGCTGACGCCGACCGTTCCCTACGATCCGCCGCCCGCCCGCGGTCCCTTCCCCACCCATACGGAGGGCCGGGAGCAAGTGCCGGCGGGCGTCGCGGTCTTCACGATTCCGTTCAATATGTCCGGCCACCCGGCGGCGACGGTCCGCGCCGGCCTCTCCGACGCCGGCCTGCCGGTCGGCCTGCAGATCGTCGGACCGCGCCACCGGGACGATCTGGTGATGCGGGCCGCACGGCTGTTCGAACGGGCGCGCCCCTGGCACCCCGACTGGCCGGAGGTCTGACCGCAGCCGGCTCCCCGGCTTCAGGGGATGACGGTGACCTTGACCGCACCACTTCCCTTGTCGCCCGCGATCTCGAAGGCGCGCTCGAACTCCGCCAGCGGCACCTCGTGGGTGAGCAGGCCCGAGTAGGCGCCGCCATTCGCCGCCAGGATACGAACCGACTCGGCGAAGTCTGCCTCGCCCGGGCGCCGTCCGTAGCAATTGGACCACTGCAGGCGGGCCTCCTTGCCAAGGAACATGAGCGGATCGAGGCTCAGCGGACCCATGAAGACGCCCAGGACGCAGGCCGTGCCCCCGGGAGCGAGCGCGATGCCTGCGGTCGTCATCGTGTCGGCCAGACCGCCTACCGTCTCTACGACGAGGTCACTGTCGTAGCCGGCCAAGTCGTCCGCAGGGCCTTCGTCGATCACCCGGTGGGCGCCGAGCCGTTTCGCCAGTTCGGCCTGGTGCGGATAGCGGGCCGTGATGGCCACGTCGCCAAACCCCCAGGCACGGGCAACCGCGACGACCGCGAGGCCGATCGAGCCCGCGCCCAGGATCAGCAGACGATTCGGCGGCCTGGCCAGGTCCGCGCCGCACAGCCGCAGCCCGTGAACCGCCACGGCAAAGGGCTCGGCGAGCGAAGCCAGCGCCGGCCGGAGGCCATCCGGAACACGGTACAGGCGGTGCGCCGGCACGACGACCGCGTCGGCGAAACCGCCGGGGCGCCGCAGGCCGTAGAGCTGGAGATCCCGGCAGATCGAGTCCCGGCCTTCGCGGCACGGTTCGCAGTCACCGCACGAGGCCAGGGGCTCGACTACTACCGCCTCGCCAGCGGCGAAGCCGGATACACCCGCGCCAAGGTCGTCGACCACGCCAGCCATCTCGTGGCCCATGATCGAGCCTGGTTCGATGATCGGTTTCGGACTGTGAACCAGGTGCAGGTCGGTGCCGCACAAGCCGCAGGCGGAGATCCGGAGACGGACCTCGCCGGGGCCGGCCTCCGGCAGCGGACGCTCGGCCAGCGCTACTTCACCAGGGCCCCGATAAACGCCCGCGCGCATCGCGCGGATCGTAACAACGGCCTTTGATCAGAGGCCCAGCTCGGAGCAGTCGGCTACCTCGCCGTTCACCGTGCAGGCGCAGTCGCCGTCCGTACAGTCGACGTTCACTTCGCACTCGCCGGAGTGGCCGCAGGCAGAGGCCGCGAACTCGAAGGAGTTCGCGTTGGCCACATCGACCGTGCAGTCCTCGCCGTCGTCGCAGTCGACCTTGACCTCGATCACGCGGGCCTCGCCATCGGCCGCCGACGCGACCGCGTGGACCGACGGCGCGATGGCCATGGCGACCTCGCGCTCCCGTTCCTCGAGCGTGGCGTCCATCTTCTGCACCTGGCCGTCACGCCAGACCTCAAGCACGACCGTGTCGCCGTCCTCGTTGCCACGGATCGCCCGCGCCAGGGCGGCCGCCGAAGCCACCGGCTTGTCGCCTACGGCGGTCACGATGTCGCCGACCTCGAGGCCGGCCCGCAACGCCGGACTGCCGTCGACGACCTTGCCGACCATGACGCCTGCATCGTCGGGCACGCCGAAGTGGGTCCGCAGTTCCGGCGTCAACTCGGATAGCTGCACGCCCAGGAAGGCTCCGCCGCCATGCCGCCCGTGAAGACGCGCGCCGGCATCGCCGAGGCGCTTCATCACCTGGTGCACGCGCCGCCGCACCCTCTCGCCGACCTCTCCGTCACCCTCGTGGTCCTCGATCAGGACGACGTCGTGGCCGTCGGCCTCCAGGATCCGGACGTTCTCCTCGGAGACCCACTCGTGGTCGCCGCCGTGGAGAACCCGGACGTCGCCGTCGTCCCCGATGAACAGGACGCGCGCCGAAGACTCGGGGCAGTCTCCACCCTCGCAGTCCGCCGACGCCATGATCTTCTGCACATGGATTCTGCGGACCTTCTTCTCTTCGTCGTCCTCCGCGAGAGCCGGCGCCACAACCGCCAGCGCCAGCGCCACTACCAACCAGACCTTCATTCGCGACATGGTTCGGTCCTCTTCCTATTCGCTTCCGTGTTCGCTCTGCATACTAATCGGCGCGCCACCGGCCCGCCTCTGTAGTGAGAACGCTCCCTGGCCGGATTCGTTCCCGCGAAGGGAGAACTCGCTCAGGAATCGTCCATCGACGCCCGCACGGTCCGCAGGTCCTGGAGCGCCGCCTTGGCCATCGAACCGCCGTCGCGCGCCACCTCGACGAACCGGAATCCCTGCCGGATGCGCTTGGGCGCCTCCTTGACCGTGCCGGCAACTCCGGCGAAGAGACCGTGGCGCTTGCAGCCATCGAGGATCGTGTCGATCGCCGCAGTGAACTTCTCGTCCTCCTGGTCGGCCGCCGGCCGGAGCCCCAGCGACACGCTGAGATCGCTCGGGCCGACGTAGACGCCGTCAAGGCCCGGCACCGAGAGGATGTCGTCCAGGTTGTCGAGCGCCTGCTGGGTCTCGATCATCGGGATGCAGTAGATCTGCTCGTTCGCCTCCTCGAGGTAGTTCCCGCCGTAGAGCAGGCCGGCCCGGAACGGACCGAAACTGCGCTTTCCGCGCGGGGGGTACCGGCAGGCGGCGGCCGCGGCTTCCGCCTCGGCCCGGCTGTTCACCATCGGGATGATGATCCCATGGGCCCCTGCATCGAGCATCTTGCCGATGATCCCGGGCTCGTTCCACGGCACCCGGACGATCGGCGTCGTGTCGGAGGCGGTCATCGCCTGCAGCATCTCGGTGGCGCGCTGGTAGTCGACCAGGCCATGCTGCATGTCGATCGTCGCCCAGTCGAAACCGAGCCGCGACATGAGCTCGGCGCTGTGCGTGTCCGGGAACGCGAGCCAGGCGCCGAGCGCCGGCTCTCCGTTGTCGATCTTGTCGCGCAGACGGTTCTTCATCGGCATGGCCATAGCCTCCCAGGGTCGCCTGATTGGTCCGTTGGATTGGCGGCGGAGACTAGCAGCCCACCGTCAGGGGATCAGGGACTCGTCCGGCGTCAGGGATGACGCGAAGCCGGCCAGCAGGTCGGCCGAGTGATCGATGTCGTCCAGCGAGATCGTCTCGACCGCGCTGTGCATGTATCGGTTCGGAACGCTGATCAGCCCCGTCGCCACGCCCGCCCGCGTGATCTGGATCGAGTTCGCGTCGTTCGGCGCCGCCCGCCCGAGAGCCGCCAACTGGAACGGGATCTTCTCTTCCTCAGCGACCGCCTCGAGCCGGTCGCTGACCTTCGGGTTCATGTTCGGACCGCGCACGATGACCGGGCCGCCTCCCAGCCGCAGGTCGCCTTCCTGGCGCTTGCTGATCGTCGGACAGTCCGTGGCGTGAGTGACGTCGACCGCGATGCCCACGTCGGGGTCGACTCCGTGGGTGCTGGTGCGCGCGCCGCGCAGGCCGATCTCCTCGCACACCGTCGACACCGCGTACACCGCGACCTTCGGGTTCTTCCTTGCGACGCGCCGCAAGGCCTCGATGACGACCCAGAGACCGGTCGTGTTGTCCATCTTCGGGGCGTTGGCGAGGCCGTTTCGCATCTCCCGGAAACCGAGGTCGAGCGTCACCGGATCACCGACCCGCACCACCGTCTTCGCGTCGTCTCCGTCCTTCGCGCCGATGTCGAGCCAGAGGTTCTCCATCTTGACCGCGCGCCGGCGCTCCTCGGTGTCGAGCAGGTGGATCGGCTTGCGGGCGATGACCGCCGGCACGGGACCTTCCTTCGCCCATACGGTCATCCGCTGGCCGATCAATTGCTGCGGATCCCAGCCGCCGATCGGCTGTACCCACAGGAAGCCCTTGTCGTCGATGTAGCTGACCAGAAGGCCGATCTGGTCGCAGTGGCCCGCGAACAGCACGCGCCGGCCATCCGGCTTCTCGCCGGCCTCGACGTTCACCGCCGCGATCACGTTGCCGTGAACGTCGGTCGACACGTCGTCGGCGAACTTGCCCGCGTAGGCGCGAACGACTTCCTGTACCGGCTCCTCGTGGCCCGAGGGGCTCGGCGCGGCCAACAGATCGATGAAGAACTTTCGTGCTGTCTTGTTCACTTGCTACCCCCAGCCGCTGTTTCGCCCGACTGCAGGTTGCAATCGGGCGGCCACCACGGCTGTCCTGTCTGTTTCGTGTCTTCGGGCTTCAACGTCCTCTGCGACGCTGGCGGCTGCTGTAGGACCGCAAGGCGCGCAGGAGGTCGATCTTACGCAGAGCGGGCCAGTGCGTGTCGCAGAAGTAGTACTCGGAGTACGTGCTCTGCCAGAGCAGGAAACCGCTCAGGCGGACCTCGCCGCTGGTGCGGAGGATCAGGTCCGGCTCGGGCTGGCCCGAGGTGTAGAGGTAGCGCTCGATGGACGAGGCGCTGAACTCGTCGACGACCTCGTCGAGAGACTTGCCGACCGCCGAGTTGTCCAGCAGGTAGTTGCGGAAGGCACTGGCGATCTCCTCGCGGCCGCCGTAGGCCATCGCGATGTTCAGTCGGTAGCGGTCGTAGCCGCTGGTGGCCGCCTCCGCCTCCCGGATCGCGGTCTGGAGGCTCTCCGGCAGGAGCTCGATCTGTCCCAGGAACCGCACGCGGATGCCCTTCTGATGGACATCGTCATGGTTCGTGAGCTCCCGGGTCTTCTCCTCGAACAGATCGAACAGGGCCTGCACTTCCTTCGCGGAGCGATTGAAGTTGTCGAGCGACATGCTCCATACCGTGACGGTCGAAACCTGCGCTTCGTAGCACCAGTTGAGCACCTCCCAGAGCTTCTCGGCGCCCCGGAAATGCCCGGCGCTGACGTTGCCGAGCCCCTGCTGGCGCGCGAAGCGGCGGTTCCCGTCCATGATCAGCCCGATGTGTTGGGGCAACTTCCAGGTCCGCACCTTGGACTCGAGCCGGCGCTGGTAGACGACGTAGAACGGCCACTTGATCAGGGCCTTGACACGCCGCCAGAGTTCGCTCGCGGGGCGCGCTTCGCGCACCGGGACGGCGCCTGATTCGACCGAGTCGAAAACGCTCATCCGGAATCCCGTCGTCGTTCTTCCCGTTGCTGTTGCGGAAGCCTGTACACGCCCGAAACTCTCTCTCCCCGCTGTGTTACTTTTCGCTGGCGCCCTTTTGCCGCCGTCCGCTCAACAACCGCAAGCCGCGCCAAGGCCACGCCACCGATGACACCGCGAGACTCTCAGGAGTCGACCCGGCATCATAGCGACGTTCGAGATCGACAACGCCGCTCCAGGCGTCCGATCTTCCCGGTTCTGTCACTGTTCGCTATCGCCAGCCTGGCCGGACCCGCGGCGGCGCCGGCGCTGGAGACGACCGACGGCACCGAAGCGCTGAGGCTGTACCTCGACTGCGACTGGGGCTGCGACTTCACCTTCCTGCGCAGCCAGGTCACCTACGTCAACTGGGTGCGCGACCGCCGCGACGCCGAGGTTCACATTCTCGTGACCATCCAGTCCGGCGGCAACTCCCGCGAGTACACGTTCAACTTCATCGGCCTGGAGCGCTTCGAGGGAGTGGACCAGAGGCTGATCCACACGTCCTCGTTCACCGACACGGACGACGAGCGCCGCCGCGGCATCCAGCGCCTCCTGGAGCTGGGCCTGGTGCGCTACGTGCTGGAAACGCCGCAGGCCGAAGGGCTCGCAGTGGAGTTCGAGAACGGGGAAGAGCAAGGCGAGCCACACACGCTCGTGGTGGACGATCCCTGGAATCACTGGGTCTACCGCCTTCGGCTGAACACCGACTTCCGAAGTGAGGATCGGAGAGACTCGCAGTCCTACCAGGCAAGCGCTTCGGCGGGACGCACCACGGATATGTGGCGCACGGGAATGGGCGTCTTCTACTCCTACCGGGAGAGCAACTTCGAGTTCGAGGACGGCAGCACCTTCAAGAACGTCTCGCGGAGCACGAACTACTTCGGCCAGGTGATCCGCACGCTGGCCCCGCACTGGGGAGTCGGCGTCGGCGCCAGCAGCCGGGAGTCGACCTTCCTCAACCTGGAGAACTCCTACCGCGCGGCGGCGGCCATCGAGTACAACTACTTTCCCTACAGCGAATCGTCCGAGCGCGAGTTCACGTTCGCCTACTTCATCGGCGGCACCAGCCTCGACTACGAGGAGATCACCGTCTTCGACAAGCTGGAGGAGACCTTCACCGACCAGGGCGCCTACATCGCCTTCGGCATGGAGAGGCCCTGGGGCGAAGCCCACCTCGACCTCCAGTACAGCCACTTCATCGACGACTTCGACCGCAGCCGGATCGAGTTCAGCACCGACATCGAGTACCACATCGTGCGTGGGCTGAGCTTCGACCTCTACGCCGGCATATCGAGGATCCGGGACCAGATCTACCTGCCGAAGGGCGGAGCGACCGATGCCGAGGTCCTCGTCGCCAGACGCCAGCTGGAGACGGACCTCTCCTTCCGCGGCGGCATCCAGCTCCGCTACACGTTCGGCTCGATCTACAACAACGTCGTGAACTCCCGGCTCAGCAGCGAGAGCGGCGGCTTCTCCCGCATCTTCTAGAAGCCGCCCGCGGCCCGCTCCGCTATCGTCACAGGATGACTGTCGTCATCGCCGGCGGCGGCGACATCGCGTACCGGCTCGCGTCCTCCCTGGCGCGCGAGGAGGACGTGTTCGTCGTTCTGCCGTCCGAAGCGAACCGCGGCCGCTTCGAGCACCTGGACCTGCAGATCACGGTTGGCCCGGCGGCCAGCCGCTCGACGCTGCAGCAGGTCGGCCTCGGTGACCGGGACACGTTCATCGCCTGCGCGGACTCGGACGAACGCAACATCATCGCCTGCCTCGCGGCCCGCGGCCGGTCGCAGGCCACGACGTACTGCTTCATCTCGCAGGACGAGCACCACGAGAGTTTCAACGACCCCGAGCAGACGACCCTCGAAGAAGTGATCGACCACCTGATCTGGCCCCAGTGGTCGCTCGCCAGGGAGATCGCGCGGATCGTGCTGGAGCCGCGAGCGCTCGACGTGGAGAACTTCCACCGCGGCCGGGTCTGGCTGATGGAGTACCGGTTGCCGGCGGACTCTCCCCTCTGCGGGAAGACGCTCGCCCAGGCGCCCCTGCCGCCGAACTCCCTCGTCGTCAGCCGCGTGAGCAACGGCGAACTGATCGTTCCACGGGGGCAGGACCGCCTGGAGGCCGGCGACAAGGTGCTGTTCATGGGTCGGCGCAACGCGCTTCGGCAGGTCGCGAAGCAGTTCTTCGCCGCGCCGGAGACCGTCGTGCGCAGCGTGACGATCATCGGCGGCGGCCGCACGGGCAGGCTCCTGGCGCAGGAGCTGACGCAGGGCCTCTGGCCCGAGGTAAGGGTCATCGAGGTCTCGCGACGCCGTTGCGAGGACATCGCGAGCCAGGTCGGCCGTGCCATCGTCTTCTGCGGCGACGGCACGGACCTGAACGTCCTGGAAGAAGTCGGCGTCGCGCGCAGCGACGCTCTGGTCGCCATGGCCGGCGACGACCAGACGAATCTCCTCTGCTCGCTGATCGCCAAGCAGCTCGGGATTCCGAAGGTCGTGACCGGCGTCAGCCAGGACACGAGCAGCGCCCTGTTCGAGCGGGTCGGAATCGACGTCACCCTGAACGCCCGTGCCGCCGCGATCGCCGAGGTGCTGCACCAGATTCAGGCGCCGCGCCTGCAATACCGGGCGACGCTCGAGGCCGGGCGGGCGGAAGTCGTCGAAGTCGCCGTGCCGCCGGACTTCGAGACGACGCGGCTGCGCGAGATGGACATGCCGACCGGCGTCATCGTCGGCGCCGTCCTGCGGCAGTACAACACGATCGTGCCCGGCGGCGACGATGAAGTGCGCGCCGGCGACCGCCTGCTGGTCGTCGCCACGCCCGAGGGCGCGGAGACCGTGGGTCCGGCCTTCGGTCTGACACCCGACTCCTCGTAGCGCCGCCCGTGCGCGTCTCCCTGGTCCTCCGCACGACCCTGGCCCTGGTGGGCTGCTTCGGAGCAGTCCTGCTGGCGCCGTCGGCCGTCGAGGCGGCCTACGGACACAGCCGCAGTGCGATCGCCTTTCTCGGCGCGGCCCTGCTCGCCATTCTGCTGGGGCTCGGTTCCAGGCTCCTGCCGGGCCGGGGACTCGAGATGCGGAGGATGGAAGGGCTCGCGACCGTGGCCGTGGCCTGGCTGTTGCTGGTCCTGATCGGCGCCATCCCCTACTCCGCGAACGGCTTCCCCCCGGCCGACGCGCTGTTCGAGTCGATGTCGGGGCTGACAGGCACCGGCGCCACGATCCTCACCGACTTCGACGCGGTGAGCGAGGGCATCTTCCTGTGGCGCAGCCTGAGCGAGTGGGTGGGCAGCATGGGCATCATCGCCCTCTTCATCGCCGTGCTGCCCGCGCTCCGTATCGCCGGCCGCCAGATGTTCTTCGCCGAAGCGCCGGGGCCCACGGAGGAGCGCCTCACGCCCCGGATCCGCAACACGGCGCTCTACCTTTACTCGTTCTACGTTGGCCTGACCGCCCTGGAGATCGGTCTCCTCATCCGGTTCGGCATGCCGCCCTTCGACGCCGTCTGCAACTCCCTCTCCACCGTGTCGGCCGGCGGCTTCTCTCCCAACCCGAGCAGCATCGGCGGCTACGGCAGCAGCCTGATCGAGTGGACCGTCATGGCGTTCATGCTCCTGGCCGGAGCGAACTACGCCTTCCAGTTCCAGGTCGTCCGCGGTCGTCCGCTGACCCTGCTGCGCAGCGAAGAGTTCCGTCTGTACGTCCTGATCGTGCTCTGCGCGACCCTGCTGCTCGCCTGCACGCTGAAGAGCGACGACGTGTCGCTGTGGGAGTGGATCGCCACGGAAGCCCTGTCGGAGGACACCTTGAGGCGCGCCGGCTTCCAGGCGCTGGCGATCATCACGACGACCGGATTCGCGACCGAGGACTTCGCGCTTTGGGCCCAGGCGAGCCAGACGATCCTCCTGCTGCTCATGTTCTGCGGCGGCTGCGGCGGTTCAGCAGCCGGCGGTCCGAAGCTCGTGCGGGTATGGCTGATCGCCAAGTCGACCCTGCTCGAACTGTTCCAGACCGTCTTCCCGCGGGCCGTGCGGCCGCTGCGCCTGGACGGCCGCCGAGTGCCCGACGACGTGATCCGCGCCGTCGTCTCGTTCCTGCTTCTATACCTCGTGCTGTTCGCCCTGAGCGTCGGGGTCGTGGGGCTGGCAGGCACGGACATGCCCACCGCGGTGACCGCCAGCATCGCCACCCTGGGCAACATCGGCCCGGGCCTCGGAGACGTCGGCCCGTTCGGCAGCTACGCCCACTTTCCCGATGCGATCAAGGTCTACCTGTCTCTCAACATGTGGATCGGCCGGCTCGAGATCATCACCGTCCTGATCTTCCTGCACCCCGCCGCCTGGCTGGGCATTCGCTGGCGGTAGCGCCTGTCGGTGCGCGGGCCTTCTGGCCCGCCTGGGGCGAAGCCCCAAGGAAGTCGCGCTGCCCGAAGGCCGGCGCCCTTCGGGCGCGCCCGCCCTCAAGCGCGCTCGAACTCCTCGCGCTCGATCCCCAAGTCCCGCAGAATGGCCCGTACGGTGCCCGATCTGAGGTCCCGGCTGCCCCAGTTCGGGATCGTCGTGCGCCCTCGCGTGGAACGGCGAATCCAGATCTCGTGACTCCCGCGTGCCTGACGGTCCAACTCGCAATCGAGGCGCCGCAGCTTGCGGGTGAGTTCGCGGTAGGTCAAACAGCGACCATGACTTCACTGACTCCCCGGTGCTCGCCAACGTCTACAGCGGCGGCGGCAACCTCGGGAGGAAGTGGATCGCCATGAGCACGATGAGATTCGATGAAGGCCGTAGTGACGCTTTGCAGGTTCTCCAGTGCAAGGGCAGCGGTCTCGCCCCAGGCCCGGCAGCCGGGCAACGCGGGGACTTCCGCAAGGTACATGCCCTCCGTGTCTTCCGACGGCTCTCTGAGGACGAACTCCAGCCTGTACAGCTTCATGGTGAACCCCTTCGACGACCGTGCGGCACGACCGGCAGCGTCTACCGGCCATCGTCATTCGCAACAAGCGGACGGGTGTCTTCGTTCGCCGCCACCCGATCATAGTGCCTCCGGCCAAGCCGCCGGCGCCTTCTTCGGCTTCTCAAGGCGAACACGGCGCCGGTCAACTCCACGAACCGAACGCTACGCCCGGCTTCTCCCTGCTACAGTGCCCCCGCCCCATGGAACTTCTGGCCTCCGGCTACACGCTGATCGAAGGCCCGCGCGTCGACGCTGCTGACCGCCTGTACTTCAGCGACGTCCACAACGGCGGCGTCTACCGCCGCAGTCCTGACGGCGAGATCGAAACGGTGGTGCCCAAGCGCCGCGGCGTCGGCGGTATCGCGCTCCACGCCGGCGGCGGCATCGTCTGCTCCGGCCGCAACATCTGCCACGTCAAGGACGGCGTCACGCGGATTCTCTTCGACCCGCCCGACACGCCTGGCTTCAACGACCTGTTCGTGGACTCGCGCGGCCGCGCGATCACCGGCACCATGCGCACGAACCCCTTCGGCGGGGCCACGGAACGGACTCCCGGCGAGTGCTGGCGCGTCGATGCGGAAGACCAAGCTACCGAGCTCTACGGCGACATCAGCCTGACCAACGGCATCGGCTTCTCGCCGGACGGCCGCACGCTGTACCACGCGGACACCGCCCGCAACCATGTCGTGGCACACGACGTCGAGGACGACGGGAGTTGCGTCGACCGCCGCGCCCTTGCCTCGCCCGACCGTGGCCGCCCCGACGGACTCGCCGTCGACGAAGAGGGCTGCCTCTGGGTCGCCTGCTTCGCCGGCGGCTGTGTGACCCGCTTCGATGCCGAGGGCAGGATCCTCAGCCACCTGGAAGTTCCCGCGAAGAACATCACCAGCGTCTGCTTCGGCGGCAGCGACCGTCGCGATCTCTACGTCGTCACGGCCGGTGACCCGGACGACCCCGAAAGCAGCGGCTCGATCTTCCGGACCCGGGCGACCGTGGCCGGACTGGCTGTGCCGATGGCAACGATCTGAGAGACGAGAGGCCTACGCAGCGTGAACGAAGAAGAACCGAACCTGGGGAAGATCCAGAAGGTCAAACTTCGAGAAGGCTGGCCCAACGAAGCGGCGGACCTGACGCCATGGCTGGCCAAGCATCCAGAACTGCTCTCCGAAACGCTGGGCATCGGTGACCTCGAAGTCAAGGAAATCGAGAAGAGTGTAGGGGGCTACCGGGCCGATCTCGTACTGAAAGGAGTTGACGGCACCGTCGTCGTCGAGAATCAACTCGGCCACACCGACCACGACCACCTCGGCAAGCTCATCACGTACGGAGCAGGCGAAAGGGCACAGACCGTGGTCTGGCTCGCAAGGAGCTTCCGGGACGAGCATCGAGCGGCCGTCGACTGGCTCAACGACATCTCGGAGGGCACGGACTTCTTCGGCGTGGAACTCGAACTCTGGCGGATCGATGACTCAAGGCCGGCGCCACGACTGAACGTCGTCGCCAAGCCGAACGACTGGTCACGGGAGGCCACACGAACGAGGCGGGCGGAGGAACGGTCTCCGACAAAGGAGACGCAACTCCGCTATTGGACAGCGTTCCGAGAAGTCCTACTTTCCGCAGAAGGACCCGCAACGCCAACCAAGGCCCTGCCGCAGCATTGGATGAACGTGTCCATCGGCCGCACCGGCTTCAGACTCGCCGCCGCTACCAACTCGCAGGACTCGTGGATTCGCGCCGAACTGTACTTGGACCACAGCGTACTGAAGAAGCGGGCACCTTA
Source organism: Candidatus Multivorans sp. (assembly GCA_965220845.1). Lineage (GTDB taxonomy): Bacteria > Acidobacteriota > Thermoanaerobaculia > Multivoradales > Multivoraceae > Multivorans. Next base: position 171,053 of record CBDCRA010000003.1, on the reverse strand, counting down.
TCGCGACGCCAACGCCTACTTTGAGGCCCTTGAGCTAGCCCACGAGGTGATCGAGCGAGAACTCGGTCTCTCCTTGGACTGGGAAGATCTCCCTGCCAGCGACTCCTGTCGTATTGCCACCTACAAGGAGTGCGACCCGACCGACGAGTCCGACTGGCCCAAGCAGCACGAGTGGTTCGCGGACCGCCTGAACCGGCTGCACCGTGTCCTGGCCCCGCGTGTCAAGGTGCTCAAGCCTGTTGACGACGCCGAAGCCGAGTCGACCGCCGACGCTACGGATCCGAATCCGTCGTCCAACTGAGCACGTTCCCCTCGTCGGACAGCAGCACCGTCCCCGGCATGACGCGAAGCCACCCGGGCTCCAACCACGGCACGGCGAATCCCGGACTGTCGGAGCCGCCCAAGGACCGATACTCCGCCTCGCTTGTACGATAGTCACCGGCAGAGTCGCGACCTCAACACCCTGGAGACTCCGAAGATGGGCAAGGTGCAATCCGCAAGCAGGACCACCGACGCCACGGACCTCCAGGCCCGCCTGACCCGCGCCCTGAAGCCACGGCCCGAGGTCCTCGATGCCTACCTCTGCGGTTCGCAGGCGCGCGGCGACGCGGGCGCCCTGAGCGATATCGATGTCGCCGTCTTCATCGACGAAGACCTCGCCGAGCCGGGCCCGTACGGCTACGATGCAGAACTCATCACCGACCTCATGACCGAGCTGGGAACGAACGACATCGACGTCGTCCTCCTGAACCAGGCGCCACCGCTGCTCTACCACCGCGTCCTGCGTGACGGCAAACTGCTGGTGACCCGCGACCTGGCGGCCACGACCACGCGCGCCGGCTACGCTCTCTCCCGCTACCTCGACTTCGTTCCGCAAATGGAGAAACAGGCCGCCGCCCGCCGCTACGCGAAAAACAACCGCCGGGCTTGAGCCCGGGCCAGGCGCTGGTTGGTCGGCTGACGCCAGAGCTCAGTCCCTACGAACCCAGGCGCTCGACTTCGTAGACCACCCGGCCGAAGACGTCGCGGTGCCGCAGGACGATCCGCGGCAGGTCACCGACCCAGTCGACGTCGACGCTGAGGAACCCGCCGCCGACGCGGTGGAAGCGGTGGTACTCCGGGTCTTCCCCCGGGGTGCCGCCGGCGTGGGCGTCGCTGGCCGGGCCGACGGAGAACTCGTTGAGCCCGGTCTCGGGGTGAACCGAGTGGTACTGCCAGTGGCGGTCGCCGACGATGACCAGGAAGCGGTCGTCCAGGTTCGCGCGGAACCACTCGCGGATCGCGTCGCCTTCGTGGCTGAAGGTCGCGTTGGCGTGATTGTCGGCCTTGTTGCTGCGATCCGGGCCGACGATCGGCGTGGGCGAAACGAGCACCTTCCAGTCCGCGTCGGCTGGCGAGCAGGGACTCCCGCAGCCAGCGCCACTGCTCGGCGCCCCAGATCGTCTTGCCGGGACCGTCCGGCATGTCGTTGGGCGAACGGAAGTCGCGGCCTTCGACCAGCCAGAGCTGCAGCCCTTTGCCCCAGCGGATGGTCCGGTACGGGCGTTCCGGCGCCGGGTTCTGCTCCGCGAAGAGCGCCAGCCCCTCCTCGAAGGTCAGCGGCGCGACGATGCCGGACTCGATCCCGGGCCACGAGTCGTTCAGGAGCAGGTCGTGGTCGTCCTTGAGCCAGTAGCCGGGGACCGAACGCAGGAAGGACGCGATCGCCGGCAGGGTGAACATCCGCTGCCAGTGGTAGCGCGCCAGCTCCACCGACGTGGCGCGAGGCGACTCGCTGTCCAGGTAGACGTTGTCGCCGATCGACAGGTAGAAGTCGGGCCTGCGGGCGGCCATCGAAGGATAGATCTGGAAGCCGTCCGGCCGATCGCGCCGGCCGTAGAACTGACAGGTCATCGCGGTGAAGCGAATCGGCCGCCGCTGGTCAGGCGCCGGCGCGGTGCGGAAACTCGCCGTCTCGATGGCGCTCGTTGTGCCGCCCGCAGTCGGACGCGCGTCGACGGTGACCAGGTAGCCGGTATCAGGCGTCAACTCGTCGAAGGCCACCTGACGAGTGAAGTCGCCGTCCGAATCCGTCGGCAGCCAGCCGGAGACACGCACCGAATTCGCACCGTCGTTGGTGCCGATCGGCTCGGCGCCACGGAGCGTGACCCTGACCTCCCCGTCCGCACCCGGGACGGCGCCCTCGAGCGACGAGACGTCCACCCCCGCCGCGAGGGTGACGACGGGCCGGCCCGAGATCTCCCGCCCGGCCCGCCGCCGCGGTTCGGCCGTGGTCCGGGTCCAGACCACCGCAGAGGTCGCGGTCACCTCCCCCACCCGGACGCCGCTGGCGAGGAACACCGCGTCCGCCGCGTCGGCGGCCGGCTGCGCCGCCGCCGCGCCGGCCAACAGGACGAGCGCGATGAGAGAGCGAATCAACCGCAGCCCAGCACTCCGCCGTCGACGGTGAAGGTCTGGCCCGTGGTCCACGAGCCGGCCCGCGACGCGAGGTAGACCGCGATGCCCGCGCAGTCGACCGGCTCGCCGAGGCGCCGCAGCGGTGTCCTCCCGGCGACCGCCTGCTCCCGCTGCGGGTCCTCCCACAGGGCGCGGGCGAAGTTCGTCTTGACCAGGCCGGGGCAGACGGCGTTGACGCGGATGTTGTCGGGACCGAACTCCGCCGCCAGGTTCCGCGCGAGCTGCATGTCCGCCGCCTTGGAGATCGCGTAGGCGCCGAGCATCGAGTTGCCGCGGAAGCCGCCGACCGAGGACACGATGACGATCGACCCGTCCTTGCGCTCCCGCATCTCGGGAATCACCATCTGGCACAGCCAGTGGACGCTCTTGATGTTGACCTCCATCACCTTGTCGAACGCCGAGTCCGGAATGCCCAGGCTCGAGCCGAAGTACGGATTGACCGCGGCGTTGACGACCAGATTGTCGATCTTGCCCCAGCGCTCCCGGGTCGCCGCGACCAGCCGTTCCAACTGGTCCTTGTGGCCGACGTGGCAGGGGTGCGCCACCGCCTCGCCGCCGCTCTCGTTGATCGATGCCGCGACCGCGTCGCAGGCATCCGCCTTGCGGCTCGAGATGACCACCTTCGAACCAAAGGCGGCCAGGGCTTCGGCCATCGCCTTGCCGATACCCTTCGTCGATCCGGTGATGACGCTCACCTTGCCAGTGAGATCGAAGAGATCCTTCATCGTGCGCTTCTCCTTGTACGAAGGTTGAGGGCCGCAGAGGGTAGCAGCCTGCGGCCGCTGCTACAGTCCCCGCCGCGATGACAGACGCCCAAGGCACAGGCGGCCCACCCGCGAACCCGATTCCCATGCGAGTCGGCATGACCGCTCCTGAAGCGTTCCCGGCCGCGGAGATGGCCGAGGCGGCCGGCCGCGCGATCCTCGACATCGGGAAGGACTTCGCCTTCTACCCCGGCGATCTCGGCCATGCCGGCCTGCGCGAGGTGCTCGCCCGGCGCGAAGCGGATCGCGAAGGCGTGGAGTTCGACGCCGAGGAGATCGCTCTGACCAACGGCTCCATGCAGGCAGTGACCCTGGTGGGCAGGGTGCTGATGGAAAGGCCCGGCGACATCGTGATCACGGAGGAGACGACCTACTCGGGCACGCTCGGCGCCTACCGGGGGCTCGGCTATCGCCTGGTCGGCGTGCCGGTCGACGAACAGGGCATGGACATCGGCGCCCTGCGCCGGACACTCGCGAGCCATGCGGCGGACGGTCACAAGCCGCGCTTCATCTACACGCTGCCGACCTACCACAACCCCACCGGTGCGGTGATGCCCCGCGAGCGTCGCCTCGGGATGATTGAGGCCGCCCGCGAGTTCGATGTCCTCCTGGTCGAGGACAACTGCTACGCCGACGTCCACTACGACGACGCGCCCCGACCGCCGCAGAGCCTCTACACGCTGGCGAATGGCGACGGCGTCGTCTACATCGGTTCGCTGTCCAAGATCCTCGGCGCCGGCGTCCGGATCGGCTACTTTCTGGCCAGACAACCCCTGCAGCAGCGCTTCCTCGACGAGCGCTACGACGCCGGCCAGAGCACACTGTCATCGAGCATCGTCGCGGAACTGCTGCGCGGACGCCTGCCGGCGCAGATCGAGCGCAACAACGCCGCCCTGCTACCGAAGCGCGACGCGTTGCTGGCGGCACTCGGCGAGCAACTCGGCGGCGTCTGCACCTGGCGCAAGCCGGCCGGCGCCATGTTCCTCTGGGTCGGCCTGCCGAAGGAAGTGGACCGCGAAGCGCTGTTCGCCCTGAGTGAGCGGCGCGGCCTCGACTACGGCTACGGCGCCGCCTACCACGCCGGAGGCGACGACGTGCCGTTCCTGCGCCTCGCCTACGCGTGCCCCTCCGCCGACCGGATCCGCGAAGGAGTGGAGCTGCTGGCGGAGTGCCTGCGGGAAGTGGCGCCGGAGAGTTTCGCTCAGTCCACGTAGCCCAGCGCCCTGAGACGCCGGCGCACGTCCTCGTCGAGCTGGTCGTCCTCGATCTCTTTGGCGGAGACGATCTCACCGGCCAGGTTGCGCTCCGCCAGCAGGGCGAGCATCCGCTCGACGATGTCCGGCCGGTCGGCGGCCAGGTCCTTCAACTCGCCCGGATCCGCATCCAGGTCGAAGAGCATCGGCGCCGTCCCCTGCGAGGGCGACTGCGGCAGCACCAGCTTGTAGGGGCCGCGGATCACGGAGGCGGCCCGGTGGCCGTCCACGTCGAGGTGGGTGTAGACGTCCAGGGGTGCGTCGCCGCGGCGCCGAGGCGCCAGCAGGTCGCGTCCGTCGGTGGGCGGCGCCTCGATGCCCAGGTAAGCGAGCAGCGTCGGCAGGACGTCGACGTGCTGCGCCGGCTCTTCCACGCGCCGCGGCGGCACCCCGGGCAGGCGCATGACCAGCGGGACCCGTAGCACCTCCTCGTAGAGCGACAGGCCGTGCTCCCAGCGCCCGTGCTCCGCGAACTCCTCGCCGTGGTCGGAGAGATAGATCACCGCCGTGTCCTCGACCAGGCCGCGCGCCTCCAGTTCGTCGAGCAACTCGCCGAAGGCGCGGTCGTTCTGCGCCACCTCCGCGTCGTAGAGCCGTGAGAGCGCCTCTGCGGTCTCCGGCTCGGGCTCCACCTCGCCGCGGTTCAACCCCAGCAGGTAGCGGACGGTCCGGTACTGCGCGGGCGCGCCGCCGGCCTCGAACATCTCCTCGAACTCGGGCGCGGGGTCGTAGGGTCCGTGGGGGTCGATCGCGTGCAGGAAGAGGAAGAACGGCCCCTCCGCGCCCTGCCGTTCGTCGAGCCATATGCGCACCCGGTCGAGCATCGTCTCGTCGCGCTCGCGGTCCTCGCTGCGGAAGCGGGTGAACCCCTGGGCGAAGCCGAAGGCGCGACCGACGTTCGGATTGCGAACCAGGCCCATGCCCTCGTAGCCGTGGACGGCCAGGATTTCGGCCAGGGTCGTCGCGTCCTCGGGCAGCACGGAACGGCGGCCGACGGTGCGATGCGCCGGCGGCAGCAGGCCGGTGAACAGGGAGGCCACTGCGGGCCGCGTCCACGAGGACTGGGCGTAGGCGTTCTCGAAGAGGACCGCGCCCGCCGCGAAGGCGTCCAGCCGCGGCGAGGTCGGCTTCCCGTAGCCGTAGACGCCGAGCCGGTCGGCGCGGACCGTGTCGACGACGTAGAGGACGATGTTCGGCCGCCGGACCTCCGCCTTGCCCGGCAGTTCGCCGCCGCAACCGGCCAGCGTGCTCGCCAGCGCGACTGCCGAGACGACGAGCCCGATCACGGAAACCCCCGACGACGCTGATGCCGCGCGCGATCGCGGGGTCGACCGCCCGACGAGGCGAATCGCGGCTCCGGCTGCTTCGTCGTCAGGCACGGCGACCGAACCGTAGCAGCGCCGCTCCTGCTACCCTCCGCCGCGATGAACTCCCTGTGCGCTCTCGCTTCTCCGTTAGTTTCGGCGGCCGCCCTCGTCGTCGGTCTGATCGGGGTCCTCGAGGCCCGGTTCGGCCTGATCTCGCCCCTCGTCGGCTTCGCCCTGTTCTCGTTTCTGATGCCCCTGGGGCTCCTGCTCGGCCTGCTCCTCGGGTTGATCGGCCTGGTGCGGACCCGCCGCAACCAGCGCCGCGGCGGGGCGTCCCAGGCGTGGGGCGGTGCGCTCCTCTCCGTCGTGGTGCTCGGCTGGGTGTTCGTGCTCGCCTACGGAACCGCGCAGGCGCCGGCGATCCACGACATCACGACGAGTATCGACGACCCGCCGGCCTTCGAGGCCGCGGCCGCCGAGGACAGCCGCGGCGCCGGCTTCGCCTATCCGAGCGGCGGAGCTACCGTGCCCGATCAGCAGCGGCAGGCCTACCCCGAACTCGACACGGTCCAACTCGACATCTCCCGGGACGAAGCCGTCTGGCGGGTCCGCCACACGGCGGAGGATCTCGGCTGGACGCCGATTCTCGAAGACCCGGGGAACGGACGCTTCGAGTTCTCGGACGCGACGCCCTGGTTCCGTTTCATCGACTTCGTCGCCGTCCGCGTCCGCGACGACGGCGCCGGCGCGGCCGTCGACGTGCGCTCCGTGTCCCAGGTCGGAGTCGGCGACCTGGGCGCCAACGCGGCCCGGATCCGTCGGTTCCTGGACGTGCTTGGCCACGGCCACTGAGCGGCTACGATACCGGCCCATTCCACCAACGATCCCCGAGCAACGCACCGGCGCGCCGCGCCAGGAGACACCACCGATATGACTGCACTTACCGACATGGTCGACTACGACGTCCGCGGCGAAGTCGCCCTGATCGTGATCGACAATCCCCCCGTCAACGCGCTCAGCCACGGCGTGCGAGCCGGCATGGTCGAGGGACTCGCCAGGGCCGAGGCCGATGAGGACGTGGCCGCCGTCCTCCTGGTCTGCAAGGGCCGCACGTTCATCGCCGGCGCCGACATCACCGAGTTCGGCAAGCCGATGAAGGAGCCGGGCCTCAACGAGGCGATCGAGGCGATGGAACAGGCGACCAAGCCCGTCGTGGCGGCGATCCACGGCACCGCTCTCGGCGGCGGCCTCGAGACGGCGATGGCCTGCCACTACCGGGTGGGCGTCGCGTCTGCCCGCTTCGGCCAGCCCGAGGTCAAGCTGGGGATCCTGCCGGGCGCGGGCGGCACCCAGCGGCTGCCCCGGCTGGTCGGCTACCCGAAGGCGCTCGAGATGTGCGTCATCGGCAACCCGATCGGCGCCGCGGAAGCGCTTGAGGGCGGCCTGCTCGACGAGATCGTGGACGACGTCTTCGAGGGCGGCGTCGCCTTCGCCGAGAAGCTGATCGCCGAAGACCGGCCGCTCAGGAAGATCCGCGACCTGAACGAGAAGGTCAACGAGGCGCGGGCCAACCGCGAGGAGATCTTCGAGGGCTTCCGGCGCAAGATCGCCCGCCGCACGCGCGGCTTCGAGGCGCCCGAGGCGAACGTCCGGGCGATCGAGGCAGGTCTCGACATGTCCTTCGACGAGGCGCTCGACAACGAGCGGAAGCTGTTCGCCGAGCTCATGGCCGGCAAGCAGTCGATCGCCCAGCGCTACTACTTCTTCGCCGAGCGCGAGGCGGCCAAGGTGCCCGATGTTCCGCGCGACACGCCGATGCGGAAGATCGAGAAGGTCGGCGTCCTCGGCTGCGGCACGATGGGCGGCGGTATCTCGATGAACTTCGCCAACCGCGGCATCGGCGTGACGATCGTCGAGGCCGAGCAGAGCCGCCTCGACCACGGCTTCGGCGTCATCCGCAAGAACTACGAGCGGACCGCCAGCCGCGGCCGCATGACGATGGAGCAGGTCGACGACTGCATGGGCCTGCTCAACGGCGTGACGGACCGCGAGGCGCTCGCCGACTGCGACCTGGTGATCGAGGCCGTGTTCGAGAACATGGATCTCAAGAAGGAGATCTTCGCCAGTCTCGACCGGATCGTGAAGCCCGGCACCATCCTCGCCACGAACACGTCGGCGCTCGACGTCAACGAGATCGCGGCCGCCACGGCGAGGCCCGAGGACGTGATCGGCATGCACTTCTTCTCGCCGGCGAACATCATGCGGCTGCTCGAGGTCGTGCGCGGCGAGAAGACGGCGAAGGACGTGATCCACACGTCGATGACGATCTCCAAGCAGATCGGCAAGGTGCCGGTGCTGGTCGGCGTCTGCCGCGGCTTCGTCGGCAACCGGATCCTGTTCCAGCGCCAGCAGCAGGCGCAACAGATCATCCTGGAGGGCGCGAAGTACTACGACGTGGACCGCGTCCTCTACGACTTCGGCTTCCCGATGGGCCCGTTCGCGATGAGCGACCTCGCCGGACTCGACATCGGCTGGAACGAGAAGACGTCGGCATCCCGCGACATCCGCGAGATCCTCTGCGAATCCGGCCGGCGCGGCCAGAAGAACGGCCGCGGCTACTACGTCTACGACCCCGAGACGCGCGCTTCCGCGCCCGACCCGGAAGTCGAGAAGATCATCAGCGACTTCGGCTCGGCCCAGGGCATCGAGCAGCGCGAGGTCGGCGCGGAGGAGATCCTCGAACGCTGCCTCTACCCGATGGTCAACGAAGGCGCGAAGATCCTGGAGGAAGGGATCGCCATCCGGCCGTCGGACGTCGACGTGATCTGGGTCAATGGCTACGGCTGGCCCGTCTACCGGGGCGGCCCGATGCACTGGGGCGACAGCGTCGGCCTCGGCAAGGTAGCGGCCCGGATGCGAGAGTTCGCGGACGAGAGCGGCAGCCCGTTCTGGCAGCCGTCGGCGCTGCTCGCTGAACTGGCCGATGCCGGCAAGAGCTTCAGCGACTGGAGAGCCGGCTGACGGAGACCCGCATCGAGATCGGGCTGACGCCCTGGGTCGACTACCTGGGCACCGAGGCGGGGTCCATCGCCGACCAGGCGGAGTTCGCCGACCGGCTCGGATTCCACTCGCTGTTCCTGCCGGAAAGCCACTTCAGCGGGGCGGCCTCCTGCCCGTCGCCCATCGTCGTTCTGGCCGCCGCGGCCGCGCGAACGAAGCAGTTGCGCCTCGGCACGACCTCGTATCTGCTGCCGGTCCGCAACGCCTTCCAGGCGGCTGAGGATGTCGCCGTGCTGGACCGCCTCTCCAACGGCCGCGTCATCCTGGGTCTCGGCCGCGGTTTCCGGCCCGCGCTGTTCGCCGCCTTCGGCGTCGACCCCCGCACGAAGCGCCAGCGCTTCGTCGAGTCTCTCGACCTGATGAAGCGGGCCTGGGCCGGCGAAGCGATCGAGGTCGGCGAACCCGGCACGCGTCAAGCCGTGCGGATCGCGCCGCTGCCGGTGCAGCAACCGCATCCGGAACTGTGGGTCGCCGCCTTCGGCCCCCTGGCGCTCAAGCAGGCCGGCGAACTGGGCCTTCCTTACCTGTCGTCTCCACTCGAGACGATCGGCCGGCTCACCAGGAACCACGAGCTCCATCGCGAGGCCCTGCCCCAGGGGGCGCCGCGACCGATCGTGCCGGTCATGCGTACCGTGTTCGTCTCGGAAGACCGGGCCACCTGCGATCGCGTCCGGTCCGCCCTGACCGCGCAGGCGCTCAGGATGGCGCGCGCCGGTACCCGTCTGGTGCAGGAAGAAGAGCTGGCGGACATCGAGAACTGGGCGGTCGTCGGCGGTCTCGACCAGGTGCGCGCCGGCCTCGACCGCTACCGTGAGTGCATCGGCATGACCCACGTCATCGCCCGCTGCGGCGTTCCGGACGCGACGCCGCGGGAGATCGAGGAGTCGATCCAGGCGCTCGCGGAGCTTGCGGGAACGTCAGGCCGATGAAGACGCGCAGGAATCCGGGAACGCCGCGGCGTCGGTCAGGGCGGGCGCGGGACGGCCAGGCTCCTTCGTGTACTTCTTGACGTGGACCACGCTGCCGTCCGCCGGCAACGTCGTGTCCCGCACGGTGATCGTGTAGCCGACGTCCGTCGCCGCGGCCGCGTAGACCCAGTTGTGCTGGTTGACGCCGCAGGCGTCCAGCACCTTCAGCAGCATCTCCCAGTTCGACGGGTCGAAGAAGTAGAACAGGCCGGATTCCCTCGTTCCAATGGGCCGGCTGCCGCCCCTGACCACCTTCGCCGGCTGCGGCGCGGCCTCGGCGTTCACGAGAACCTCGACGGTCACTTCGTAGCGGCCTTCCTGCAGGCACATGACGGAAGCGCTTTCCACGCAGCCGCCCTCCTCACTGGCGGTCGGGACCGTTTCAGGCAAGGCCGCATCCTCCGCCACGTCGACCTCGTCGGCGTAAGCGGCGCCGCCGTGCAGTCCCAGCAGCAACAGACAGGCGACGACGGCGACAAGCGGGCCGTCGCTCTGGATGAGCCTCAGCGAATCTCCGATTGACTTCGACATTCTGACGTTACTCCTTGTGGCGCAGCCGGACTGCGGAGACGATTGTGTGGGCGCCGCCCATCCTAGCGCAAGTCCGACCGCGGGTGGCAAGCCGCGTCGCAGTCGCCGCGAAATCAACTGACGAGCCAGGACCTCCAGGGCCGGCATCGGGCCCGGCGTCGCGCGGGCAGATCGACTTGATGGACCATGGAGATAGCATGGCCGTCCTTTCCCGTGACCGTCAAGCAAACTCTCGCCGATCAGAGGAGACCGCCATGATTCACCACCGACTTCGAGCCGTCGCGGCCTCTGCGGCCGTCACCGCACTGTTCATGGCCGCTCTCGTCACGCCGACAGCGGTCACGCACGCGGCCGCCAACGGCGACGCCACGGTCGAGGTGGACACCGGGACTCTCCGCGGCGAGGTCCTCGACGCGGCCGGCGGACTGACGGTCTACCGGGGGGTTCCGTTCGCCGCGCCGCCGGTGGGCGACCTGCGCTGGAAGGCGCCGCGGCCTCCGGCGAAGTGGGACGGCGTACGCGACGCAACGGAGTTCGGCGCGATCTGCCCGCAGAGCCCCGTCCTGGCGATGATGACCGGCGCGAGCCTTCCGGAGACATCGGAGGACTGCCTGTTCCTGAACGTGTGGACAGCAGCCAGAAGCAACGATGAGCCGCGGCCGGTCATGGTCTGGATCCACGGCGGAGGCTTGAGCCTCGGCTGGAGCAACGAGGCGACCTACGAGGGCTCCGCCTTCGCCAGGAAGGGCGCCGTCCTCGTCTCGATCAACTACCGGCTCGGACCGCTCGGCTACCTCGCCCACCCGGCGCTGTCGAAGGAGTCGGGCGGAGATTCGGGCAACTACGGCTTCCTCGACCAGATCGCGGCGCTTCGCTGGGTCAGCCGGAACATCGCCCGGTTCGGCGGCGACCCGGACAACGTGACGATCTTCGGCGAGTCCGCGGGCGGCACGAGCGTCCATGCCCTGATGGCGAGTCCGATGGCTGCCGGACTCATCCACCGCGCCATCGCCCAGAGTCCCTGGATCACCGACACGAACATCCGGCCGCTACGGGATGTCGGAGAAGGGCCGGCCAGCGCGGAGGACGTGGGGGCCTCCTGGGCCCAGGCGATGCTCGGCGACGGCGCGAAGCAGACAGCCGCGGCCCTGCGCGCGCTGGACGCGGACACGATCATCGCTAGAACTCCCCAGGGCGTGCAGCCCGGCGCGTTCGAACCGCACATCACCTGGGGCACGGCCTTCATGCCGGAGTCGAGCGAGGATCGCTACTCGGCCGGCGAGCACCACGACATCCCGATGATCGTCGGCACGAACCGCAACGAGGGAACGATGTTCATGAGCTTCCAGCCGGTCGCGGATCGGGGGGAGTTCCTCCAGACGATCGAGGCGACGTATGGCGACCACGCCGGGGAGGTGGCGAAGCTCTACCCGTCCTCCAATGCCGACGAGCTCAAGGCGCAGCAGGACCGCTTCATCACCGACACTTGGTTCCTGCGCGGCGCCCGCCGGATGCTGCTCGGCATGGACAGGGTGCCCTCCCCCGCCTTCCAGTACTTCTTCACCCGCGTGAACCCGGAGAACCCCGCCTGGGGGGCGCACCATGCAGCCGAGCTGGGCTACGTCTTCAATACGCTCCAGGGCGAGAACTACGACGGCACGGACGATCGCCTCGCCGCCCTGATAATCGACTACTGGGTGCAGTTCGCCCGTACAGGCGACCCGAACGGAGGCGGCCGGCCCGTCTGGCCGGTGTTCGACGGAAAGAAGCAGGCGTATCTCGAACTCGGTGACGAAGTGAAGACGGGCGCGGAGCTGGAACGGAAGATCAACGACCGGCTGGAAGCGATTCGCGGACAGTAGGCAAGGCCGGAAGAAGCTGGCTGGAAACACCATGAAACCCGAAGGCCAGCGCGGATGACGAAGCGCCCGTTCATCGGCTGGTGGATGGTCGGGGCCGGCTCGCTCTGCTACGGCTTCGGCATCTCGCCGATGTACTACGGCTGGGGTCTGTTCCAGCCGGAGATGCAGCCCGCGCTGGGCCTCAGCGACACCCAGTCCGGCTTCGTGTTCAGCGTCTTCAGTTGGACCTACCACCTGCTCGGACCGGTCTGCGGCATCGCGATGGCCCGCTGGGGCATCCGCTGGGTCATGGTTCCCGGCTCCGCCGTCGCCGTGCTCGGCTTCTGGATGCTCAGCCGGGCGGAGTCCTTCGTGGACTGCATCATCGCCTACGGCATTCTGGGCGGGATCGCGATCGGCTTCTCCACCATTCTGCCGGCCCAGACCCTGGCCTCGAACTGGTTCGTCCGCTACCGTGCCCGAGCGATCGCACTCGTCTTGGGCGGCGGCGCGATCGTCGGCACCTGGGTCAACATGCTTTTCGCTCCGGGGATCCTCCGGATCGCCGACTGGCGCACGGGTTGGCTGATCATTGCCGGGATCTCGGCCGTCGTCGGCGTGGTCGCTCTGGTCTTCCTCCGGGGGACGCCGGAGAAGGTACGCCAGCAACCGGACGGCGGCGCGGCCCCGAGCGATTCGGGCCAGGATAGAGCCACCGGCCCCACCGGCCACGGAGAGTGGACGGCGCCGCTAGCGCTCCGCACGTCCCAGTTCTACATCCTGGTCGGCCTGTCGATCGCCTACGGCGTACCCTGGGGCATCATCGCCGTGTACGGACGACTGCATCTCGAGTCGCTGGGCTTCACCACCGCCGCTGCGGGCGCCATCCTCGGCGCCCGCGTCTTCGTCAGCCTGTTCGGACGCTTCAGCGCCTCGTTCGGAGACTTCATGCCTCCACAGCGGCTGCTTGCCATCGTCCTGCTCGTGGAAGGCATCGGCAGCGCCGGCCTGATCGTCGCCGGCAACCCGCTCCTGGCCTACGCATCCGTCGTCCTCATCGGGCTGGGCTTCGGCGCGGCCTACGTGAGCATCCCCGTCGTCTTCTCGTCGTTCTACGGTCGGCGCGCCTTCGGCACGACGGTGGGCATCCGGTTTGCCATCACCGGCGTCGTCGCGCCAGCCTCACCGACGCTCGCCGGCATGCTCTCCGACTGGTCCGGCTCCCACGTGCTGAGCTTCTCCATCATGGCCACGGTCTGCCTCCTCGGCGCCCTGGTCGCCTTCGGCCTGCGAGCGCCCGTGCTGGGGGCACGACCTATAGCACCCGCAACGACGAGTTCCATCAAATGAAGCCGCTGGAGGCTGCCATCAGGTCGCGCTGTACGCTCCAATGGTCGGGCTTCTCCCGATGATCTCCTCGTCCTCAAGCCCGGCAGCGAGTGAGAGCGCCTTGTCCAGTTCGAACCGCGACGTGTCCATGCGCACCGTCGCTCGCCGGAACGTCGGTCGCCCGACGGCAGTCGACTCCGCAGCCAAACCGGACCGCAACAGCCGGTTGACCACGCGGGTCACGCTCATGCCCTCGGCTTCCGAGAACACGCGGAGGGCCTCCATGATGTCGTCATCGAATCGCACAGTGTTGCGCACGATGTGTTGATACCATATCGCCAGTGATGCGTTTGGTTCTGGACACGAATGTCATTGTTGCAGGCTTGCGAAGTCCGAGTGGCGCGTCTGCAGCGTTGATCGACCACGCCTTGAGCGCGACGTTCGTGTTGGTGCTGTCCGTACCTTTGGCGCTGGAGTACGAGGCCATCTGCCGAGATCCGGCCCAACGAATCGTGTCGGGCTTGAGCGAGACCGAGGTCGAGATCATCGTCTCGGCTCTTTGCGCAGTCGCGGCCCCCGTTGCAACCCGGTTTCTTTGGCGTCCGCAGTTGCACGATCCGGCCGACGAGATGGTGCTTGAAACCGCCATCAACGGCGGGGCGGACAGCTTGGTGACCTTCAACCAGAAGGACTTCGGCTCGGCGCCCGAACGCTTCGGCATCGCCCTGCTGTCACCCCAGGAGGCCCTCAGGAGACTGTCGTCATGAAGAAACAGCTCAGTACCTACCCGTTGCGGCTGCCTGCGTCGTTGAAGACCGCGGTCGTCGAGATCAGCCAGGCCGACGGCACGAGCATCAACCAGTTCGTGACGACGGCGGTGGCCGAGAAAGTGTCGGCGATGCGGACTGCCGAGTTCTTCACGGGACGCGCGTCCCGGCCTGATATCGAAGCGGCGCGGCGGCTGTTGCGCAGATCAGGCGGCCAAGCTCCTGATCCCGACGACCGACTGGAAAACTGAGACCAAGGCGCCGGACCGGGGCCCTCCCCGGATCGGAACGCGAGTCCTACCGGGTTCCGCCGGGGGCGGAGACGGTGGTCTGCCAGCGGTGCTCGCCCCAGATCAGCTTGAGCCTCCCGGGAGCGTCGCCCTCGGGCGGCTCGATGTCGATCGTCAGGCTCGACTTGCCGCCCTCCACGGTGGAGTGCTCGAGCGGGGTTTCGCCCAGGTCCTTCGCCGGGTCATGCATCGTGCCCCAGATATCGGGCTCGTGGTTCACGATCAGCGTCCACCGGCCATCGTCGTCCAGGCGGAGCCAGAGGCTGTAGAGACCAGCGAAACCGGGTGAGACGTTGCCGGCCGGCACCTCGAGGTCGCCGACGACGATGTCGGCTTCCGTGCGGAGCTTGATCGCCGCGAAGGTCTGAAACTCGAGCAGCCCCTGTTCGTGCTCGACAAAGGACAACCAGTCGACGCCGAGGAGCGGCACCCTGCCGGCGTTGACCTCGACGGCGCCGCCGCCGATCTCGGCCCGGTCGATCGAGCGGGTCGCGTTGACCAGCAGCGCGAAGGCGTTGGTCAGGCCCGAGGCGTCCAGCTTGCGGCCCTCACCCTCCTTCGAGGACTTCTCGATCACCTCGTCGGTTTCGGCGAACTGGCCCGACACCGGCGCCGCGGCCAGGAGAAGCGGCAGGAGGGCGGCGACCCGGGTCAGCTGCCGCCCGCTCGAACCGACCATCGCCGCCTTCCTACTCCCCGCCGGCGCCTTGCACCGTCGCGAGGCCGAGCTCCAGCTTGATCGGGTCGACCGGCTCAATCGGCGCCCAGGCAACGAAGCCAAGCATCATCTCGTCGGTCGTCGCCGTACCGGTGATCACGTTGTCCGCCGGGTCGAAACCGCGCTCCTCGCCGCGTTCCGGCGTGTTCTCGAACCACATCGAGACCTCGACGCGGGTTCCCGCGGGGATCGTCTTCGGCTTCTTGTACTGGTACGTCGTCTGCCACTCCTGGTCGTAGTTCGGCACGTCGAGCAGGACCTCGGTCGTGCCGTCCGGGTAGAACGCGTCGTAGCGCACCGCGACCGACCGCAGGTGGGCGTGGGGCCACAGAGCCAGGATGTCCGTCTCGACCGGGAACACCCGCGCCGCGCCGACCTTCCAGCGCTCGTGGCCGGGCGGGATCTCGAAGGTCAGGTTGCCGATCGAGTCGAACTTGACCTCGCGCAGTTCGCTCTCCGGCGCGTCTGCGAAGACGAAGCCGATCTCGGAGCGGTCATGGAAGCCGCTGCCCTCGCCGGCCTCCTTGTTGTAGTGCATGGAGAACTCGATCGTCGAACCGGGCTCGATCTTCATCGCGTAGCCGGGCTCCATCAGGTGGCTCTCGGCGCCGAGCGCGATGCAGCCGAGCGAGCTGTCGCTGAACTTGCCGAGCGCCGTCGCGCCGCCCGGGGGCCGGATGCTCGCGCACATGTGGTGAACGTCGCTGCCGCCGACCTTGAACTCGACGCCGCGCACCCAAACCGGCTCGGGAAGCATCTCTTCCGTGAGCTCGGCCTCGAAGTTGATGTTGATGTCGGCGATGTCGTCGGCGACCCAGTACTCCTCGGGCATCTGCACGACCAGGTCGGGCCGGCCGAGCGACCAGCCGCCGGAGCCTTCCTCGACGAACGTCTTCGGTGGCGGAGCGTCCGCCGCCTCGCCGGCCGGCGCGCCGCCGCGGGCCCAAGCCATGACCGTCTCGATCTCGTCGTCCGTCATCACTCGCTCGTGGTGGAACTGGCCGCGGGTCGCCTCCGTTGCGAACCAC
The DNA here is from genome assembly GCA_965220845.1 of Candidatus Multivorans sp. Taxonomy (GTDB): domain Bacteria; phylum Acidobacteriota; class Thermoanaerobaculia; order Multivoradales; family Multivoraceae; genus Multivorans. The sequence continues at coordinate 154,740 of CBDCRA010000003.1, read as the reverse complement.
GGCGGCATCGAGCGGTTCTCGACCGCCCGCGCGATGGACCGCGCCCACGGTCTCGTCTGCTGGTACGTCATCAGCGGCATCGGCGCGATCATGCCGCCGATGTTCTCCCTCTCGCCCTCCGGGCGGTGGCAGGTCTGACAGTTCTCCTGGAGCACCGGCAGCACGTCGGCGTAGAACGTGGGCGTCTCCGCGGCGGCGGCGCGAGCGACGCCCGGGAAGATGACGGCACCGGCAACGACAAGGAGCGCGGCGCCAGCAGTTTCGGTCTTCATCTGTCTGATTCTCCGAAGTTGTGCGATCCGCGGCGCCCGCCACCGGCGTGCCTCGAAATCGCTCTTCCGATCCCCGATCAGCGTCCGGACACCCTATCGGATCCCGTCTGAACGGCGCCGATCAGCGCGCCGTCACGATGGCCGCCACGGTCCTCGAGTCTGAACGGGATCTGACGATTCCGGGAACCCGGCCCCGACCCGTTGTCCTCGAGCGAGGTGGGCCCTACAGTCCGCGGTCCGTCCTGACGGTCGCTCACCGCCTCCCGGCCCCACCAGGCAGCCGCAGTCCCGTGGACGGTGCCCCACCCTACCGGCGCCTCCCGCAATGACCCGACCTTCGAAACGAGCCGACAGCGCCTCCGGCTACCGCGACGGACGCCGGGGCGCCGCCCCGGTTCTCCTCGCGGTGCTCCTCCTGAGCGCGGCGGGTGTCGCCAGGGCGCAGGAGTCCGCCTCCTGCACCGCCACGTCCGCCGCCGTCAGGGAGACGAATCCCAAGGACGACGCGGCGGCCGAGGCGCTGGCCATGGACTGCGCCTTCCTGCTGGACATCAAGGGCACGCTGGAGGGCAACTCGCCAACCAAGCCGCTCAACTGGGCGGCGAACCTCGACATGGCCGATTGGAACGGCATCTCGTTGACGTCCCGCGGCAACCGCGTCGGCGGCATCCTGCTCCCGTCCTGGGGACTGGACGGCGCAATGCCGACGAGCTTCGCCGCCCTAGGCGGGCTGACTTCGCTTCGGATCACGAGCAGCGGATTGGCCGGCGACGTCCCGGCTCTGCCCGCCAGCCTGCAACACCTCGACGTCAGCGAGAACGCGTTGGCCGGGACCATCCCCGACCTGAGCGCCCTGACCAGCCTCCGGCAAGTCAACCTCAGCGCCAACGAACTGACCGGCGGCATCCCGGCCCTTCCCCCCAGCCTCGCCGCCCTGCGGCTGATCGACAACGATCTGTCCGGCGAGATCGGGGACTTGAGCTCCGTGACCAGCCTGCTGCACCTTCACCTGGACTACAACGGGTTCACCGGCGACATCCCGGACGCAACCGAGCTGCCCGAAAGGCTTCAGCAGCTCCAGATCAGTCGGAACAGGCTGAACGGGAACTCCTTTCCCGATCTGAGCGCGCTGACCAGCCTGGTCCACATCTGGCTAGGCGGCAACGAACTGAGCGGAACGCTGCCCGACGCCAGTTCGCTGCCGGCCGGCATCGAGCGCCTTCTGATCTACGACAACCGACTGACGGGGACCATCCCCGATCTGAGCCCGCTGATGTCGCTCGCCGACCTCTATCTGTGGGAAAACAAACTGAGCGGTCCGATTCCGCCCGCGAGCGCGCTCCCTCCGAACGTTCAGCGGCTCGCGCTCGGCGGCAACCATCTCGACCACGCAATCCCCGACCTGAGCGGACTGACCGCCCTCGAGTGGTTCTACGCGTCCGGGAACGCCTTGACCGGCAACGTCCCGACCGCCACCGAGCTGCCAGCGGGCCTCGAGCGCCTCATCCTCGGCGGCAACGAACTGACGGGCGGGATTCCGGATCTCGGCACGCGCACTTCGCTCACGCACCTTGATTTGCACCTCAACGCACTGACCGGTTCGATCCCGACCACCCTGCCGCCGAGTCTCCAGACCCTGCACCTTGCCGGCAACGACCTCGCCAACGCGATTCCCTCACAGCTTGGCGGTCTGACCGCTCTGACGCAGCTCTCGCTCTGCGGCGCCAGACTGACGGGGACCCTGCCGCCGGCCCTGGAGACCAGGCGCCGTCTGGGAACGCTCGCTGTTTCCTCCTGCGCCGCAATCGCGGACGCTTCGGCGACGGAGGGCGCGGCCGTCGAGTTCACCGTCACGCACGACACCTTCCCCGTGCCGGGCGGCGCCGGGGCGGCGGACCTCACCCTCTCGTACGAAACGGCTGACGGCACGGCGACGAGCGGGGACTACACGGGGACAGCCGAAGGCGCGGCGGGAACCGTGACGATCCGCGGCAACACGAACACGGAGACAACCACCAGTACGGCGACGATATCCATCGCCACGACGGAGGACGCTGCCATCGAGAGCGACGAAGAGTTCACCGTCACCGTGGCTCTCCCGAAGGGGACGGAAAGCGTGTTCCTCACACGGGCCGAGGCGACCGGCACGATCGAGGACGACGCGCGCGCGGACGTGACGGTCGACCTCGGCCTCCCGTCGGCCGGCGCGGTGACGGAGGGCGGCACGCTGACGATCAGCGCGACGGTGAGTCAGGCGCCGTCGGGAACGAGCCTGAGCATCCCCCTCCAGCGGGTGACGGGAGCTGTCTCGACCGCGACCGCCGCGGACTACTCGCTGGCCGCGGCGATCACGATCGCCGACGGGATGACGACCGGCACGGCCACCCTGACCGCGGCAGACGACACCGCGGACGAGCCGGTCGAGACTCTCCGTCTCGAGCTCGGGACGCTGCCCGCAGCCCACGCGCGCGGTCCGACGCCTGATGTGGATATCGCGATAAGCGACAACGACCCGACGACCGTGACGCTGACCACGCCGGACGCCGCCGCCCGGGAGGGCGACGCGTCGGACACCGCCACGATCCGCCTGACGCTCGGCCGCGGCCTCGTCTTCGGCGAGAGTCTGGCGATTCCGCTCCAGTTCGACGGCGGCGACGCAGGCACGGACTTCACATTGGCCCAGGCCGGCTCGCGAACAGGCGTCGCGTTCGATGCGACGAACAGCACGGCGACCTTCACCGGTCCGAGCGCCAGAACAGCGGATCTCGTACTGACTCCGGCATCCGACCCCGATGCCGAGGACCTTGCGGTGACCGTGTCCATGCCGGCGACTTCGACCGGCGCCGCGCCGAAGCTCACCGCGAGGAACCTCGACGGCGGCGCCGCGGGCAGTCTTTCGGGACACGGCCTGATCACGATCACCGACGACGAAACGAAGAGGCTCCTCCTCTCCGTGACGAGATTGATGACCGTGGTCGAGGAGAGCAACGCGAGCTACACGGTGAAGCTTGCTTCCCGGCCGACCAGCGACGTCACGGTAACCGCTGACGGCCACGAGCGCACCGCCCTGATGCTCGACAAGGCGACCCTGATCTTCTCGGCATCCGCCTGGAATGCGGCGCAGACCGTCACCGTTACGGCCACTCCCGACCCGGACACCGCGAACGAAACCGTCACACTGACGCACGCAGCCAGCGGCGGCGGCTACAACGGCGTTTCGGAGACCGTGACGATCGTCGTGACGGACAACGACGAGACGGAGCCGCCGCCACCGCCGGCGCCCGAACCACCACCGCCGGCGCCCGAACCACCACCGCCGGCGCCGGAACCACCAACGCCAAAGCCCGAACCGCCACCACCGACGCCGGAACCGCCGGAGGCGAGCTTCAGCGTTGCCGGCGCCGCGTGCGCGGACGACCTCTGCACGGCCCTCACCGGCGTGCCCGTAACCTTCGAGGACACGAGCACCGGCGCCGTCACGGAACGCGCATGGCATACCGGTGACAACGGCGTCTTCGACGACTCGACTCTTGCCCACGCCTGGACGGAACCCGGCTTCTACCGGCTAACGCTGACGGTCAGCGGCCCCGGCGGATCGGACGATACTCACGCCGACTTCCTGGTCCGGCCGGGCGATCCCGCGGGAACCTGCGATCCCGACGACTTCACCCTCTGCCTCCAGGACGAGCGCTACCGGGTCGAGGTGGACTGGTGGACGGCGGGCGGCGAAACCGGACGGGGCGCCGTCGTCCGCGAGGGCACGAACGACTCCGGCATCTTCCGGTTCTTCGACGACGCGAACTGGGAGGTTCTCGTGAAGGTCCTGGACGCCTGCGAGGTGGATGGCCGCCACTGGTTGTTCGCGGCCGCCACCACGGACGTGGGCTACGAGATCGCCGTGACCGACACGGCGGGCACGGGCCCTCCGCGGGTGTACCGGAACGAACCCGGCATGCCGGCCGCGGCCACTACCGATACGAGCGCCTTTCCGAACGCCTGCGAACATTGAAGAGGCGGCGCGGGCGCCAACGCGCTCGCCGCGCGGACCCGAGTTCCGATAAGGTCGGAGAGTCACCTCTGGTGGCGGCAGCCCCTTGGACAGGAGTCGGGGAGATGACAACCCGGATGTAGCGACAGTCAGTCTGATGGTTCGTCGGGCAACCCGGCTGTTGCCCGCGCCACTTGCGGCCCTGTTCCTGTTCGGCGTGGGGTCGCGTCTTCACGCCCAGACGACCTGCACGACAACCGACACGGCGGTCGCGGCCATAGGCGCGAGCGACCCCGCCGCGCTGGCCGGCGACTGCACGATCCTGCTCGGCGCGAAGGCGGGCTGGGGAGGCAGCTCGACCACGCTGAACTGGGCAAGCACCCTGAGCATGTCCTCGTGGGACGGAGTCGCCGTGAGGGACAGCCGCGTCGTCCGTCTCGATTTTCGCTTCAAGAGTCTCTCCGGGAGCATCCCCGATCTGAGCGGCCTCGCCAACCTCGAGCGTCTGGATCTGAGCTGGAACGGCCTGACCGGGAACATCCCGGCCACACTGGGTTCCCTCACCAAACTCACGGCTCTCGTTCTGCACGGCAACCAGTTGACCGGAAGCATCCCCGACCTGAGCGGACTCGCCAACCTCGAGACCCTGGACCTGGGCTCTAACGGCCTGACCGGGAACATCCCGGCCACACTGGGTTCCCTCACCAAACTCAAGTGGCTCTCTCTGACCACCAACCAGTTGGACGGGAGCGTCCCCGCCCTTGGCGCCCTCGTCAACCTCGAGGACCTCATTCTCTCCAAGAACCAGCTCTCCGGGAGTATCCCCGACCTCAGCAGTCTCGCCAGTCTCGAACAGCTCGATCTCGCCGGCAACCGGCTGACGGGGTCGATCCCCGCCACGCTCGGTTCACTTGCCAACCTGGAGCAACTGACTCTCTGGAACAACCAACTGTCGGGAAGCATCCCCGACCTGAGCGGACTCTCCAACCTGGTCAGCCTCCATCTCCACCAGAACCGTCTGACCGGGAGCATCCCGGCTTCGTTGGGGTCGCTCGCCGAACTCCTGAACCTGCAACTCCACAAGAACCAGTTGACGGGGAGCATCCCCAAGGAGCTGGGCTCTCTCGCCAAGCTCCGGCAGCTCTTCCTCAACGAGAACAGGCTGACGGGCAACATCCCCGCGGAACTGGGTTCTCTCGTCAACTTGACCAACCTTCAGTTGCACAAGAACCAACTGACGGGGCCGATCCCCGACCTGAGCGCCCTCACGAGTCTCTGGCTGCTCTCGCTCGAGGACAACCACCTGACGGGGCAGATCCCCGACCTCGACGACCTTGCAGGCCTCGCGTATCTCTCGCTCGAAGACAACCAACTGACGGGAACGATCCCCGCTCTTCCCGCCAGCGTCCAGTCCTTGAGCCTTCAACGCAACCAGGTCTCCGGGAGCATCCCCGACCTGAGCGCCCTCACGGGCCTGCACACGCTCTACCTCCACCAGAACGAGCTGACGGGGACGATCCCCGCAACGCTGGGCGACCTGACCAGCCTCGGGCAACTGCATCTCGCCGCGAACAGGCTGACCGGGGGCATCCCCGGCGACCTGGGCAAACTGACCAGCCTCTGGGGTCTCTCTCTGTGCGGCAACGATCTCGATGCCGCGGCGACCCTGCCGACGGCGCTGGAAGCCCGCCGGACGGCGTCGGAACTGGACGTCTGGCCATGCGTCTGGATTGACGACGCGACGGCTGTAGAAGGGCAGCCCCTCGCGTTCACCGTGACGTACTCGACCCAACCGGTGCGGGGAGCGACCGGCGCCGCCAGTCTGAGACTGACCTGGTGGACGATCGACGGTACCGCAAAGACCCCCGGCGACTACACGAGAAGGTCGGGCCTGATCACGATTCCCGGCAACACGGACAGTTCGACCTACCTCAGCACTGCGACGGTCAGCGTGCCGACCGTCGTCGACGCCGTCGCCGAAAGCGCGGAGACCTTCATCGTCCGGATCAACAGCAGTGCCGCGGTCTTCGTAGACCCCGACGCCGCGACGGGCACCATTACCGAGCCGATCCCCGATCCGACCGTCGATATCTCCGTCAACAACGGCGGCTCGCTGACCGAAGGCGGCACGGTGACGATCGAGGCGACGGTCAGCCGGGCGCCTTCCGGCTCGAGCCTTGCCGTCCCCTTGCAGCGGGTCGCGGGCCACTCCGCCGCTGCAACCACGGACTACTCCCTGTCCGGCTCGCCGGCGGGCACGATCACCGTGGCCGACGGCGCGACAACCGGCACGCTCACCCTGACGGCGGCGAGCGATTCCATCGACGAAACCGACGAGACGCTCCGCCTGACGCTCGGCGCGGTAGCCGGCTACGACCACGGCTCGAACTCCCACGTGGACGTCACGATCACGGACAACACGGCGACCTCCGTGACCCTGTCCCTGCCGGACGCCGCCGCCGAAGAAGGCAACGCGGCAAACACCGCCACCATCCGGCTGACCCTGGGCCGCGGCCTGGTGGACGGCGAGGTCCTGGCCGTACCGTTGCAGTTCACGGGCGGCGCGGCTGGCACGGACTTCACGCTGGCGCTCTCCGGGGCGCCGTCCGGCGTCACCTTCGACGCGAGCAGCAGCACGGTGACCTTCACCGGCCCGCAGACGGGCGCCACCGCCACTGCGGCGGACATCGTCCTGACTCCGGCCGACGACGACGACGCGGACGACCGCACGGTCACCGTGTCCATCCCCGCGACCTCCACCGGCGCCGGGACGATCCTCACCGCCACCAATCTCGACGGCGGCGCCACGGGCAGCCGCACGGGCAACGGCGAGATCGCGATCACGGACGACGAGACGAAGAGCCTCGCCTTCTCCAGCACGACCGTGGGCGTGACGGAGGAAGCCAGCGCCACCTACACCGTGCAGCTCGGGTCCCGGCCGACCGGCATCGTGACCGTCACCATCACCGGCCACGGCGGCACGGATCTCACCGTGGACACCGACAGCGGCACGCCGGGTGACCAGGACACGCTCTCCTTCACCACGTCCGACTGGAACACGGCCCAGACCGTCACCGTCACGGCTTCGCCAGACGACGATCTTGACAACGAGGCGGCCATCACCCTGGTCCATAGCGCCTCGGGCGGCGGCTACGACGCCGTCTCCGGCAACGTCACCGTGAACATCACGGACAACGACGAACCGACCATCGACGTGACGATCAGCAGCGGCGGCACGGTGAGAACGGACGGCAAGCTGGAGGTCACCGAGGGCGGCACGGTAACGATCGAAGCGACACTGAGCCGGGCGCCGTCCGGCGGGACTCTCAGCATTCCCCTCCAGCACGACGGAGACAACTCGACGGCTGCTGCCGCGGACTACTCCCTGTCCGGTTCGCCGGCGGGCACGATCACCATTGCGGACGGGGCAACCAGCGGATCGCTCGCCCTTACTGCGGCGAGCGACTCCATCGACGAGCAGGACGAGACCCTCCGTCTCGCCCTCGGCGCGGTAGCCGGCTACGAGCCCGGCTCGGCCTCCCACGTGGACGTCACGATCACGGACAACACGGCGACGTCCGTGACCCTGTCCGTGCCCGACGCCGCCGCCACCGAAGGCGACGCGGCGGAGAAGGCATCCATCCGGCTGACCCTCGGCCGCGGCCTGCTGAACGGCGAAGTCCTCGCCGTGCCGCTGCAGTTCACGGGCGGCGCGGCTGGCACGGACTTCACGCTGGCGCTCTCCGGGGCGCCGTCCGGCGTCACCTTCGACGCGAGCAGCAGCACGGTGACCTTCACCGGCCCGCAGACGGGCGCCACCGCCACTGCGGCGGACATCGTCCTGACTCCGGCCGACGACGACGACGCGGACGACCGCACGGTCACCGTGTCCATCCCCGCGACCTCCACCGGCGCCGGGACGATCCTCACCGCCACCAATCTCGACGGCGGCGCCACGGGCAGCCGCACGGGCAACGGCGAGATCGCGATCACGGACGACGAGACGAAGAGCCTCGCCTTCTCCAGCACGACCGTGGGCGTGACGGAGGAAGCCAGCGCCACCTACACCGTGCAGCTCGGGTCCCGGCCCAGGGGCGACGTGACCGTCGCCATCACCGGCTATGGACAGACGGACTTGACGCTCGACAAGGCGAGCCTGACCTTCCGGGCCACGACCTGGAACGTGCCGCAGACCGTCACCGTGACCGCCAACCCGGACACGAACACGGCGAACGAGTCCATCCCGCTGACGCATACCGCCAGTGGCGGCGGCTACGCCTCCATCGCCGGCACGCTGACGGTCAACGTGACGGACAACGACACGGCCGGTCTTGTCATCTCGACCATGGTCCCGGTGGACGAAGGACGCAGTGCAACCTACACGGTCAAGCTCGCCACCGAACCGAGCGCCACCGTCACGGTTGTCGTCTCCGGCTTCGAGAACTCCGACCTGACCCTCGACGAGACGGCCCTCACCTTCACGACCGCCAACTGGAACGAAGAGCAGACGGTGACGGTCACCGCCGACGAGGACACCGATCTCGCGGACGATACGGTCGACCTCGACCATGTGGCCGATGGCGGGGACTACGCGGGCGTGACGCGATCCATCACCGTCAACATCAAGGACGACGACGAAGCGGTCGCCACCTTCGAACTGGCGGGCGCGAGCATCGACGAGGCGGGCGGCAGCCGAAACGTCATGGTCCGCCTGGACCCGACGCCGATCAAGTCCACCATGCTGAGCTACACCCTGTCCGGCGCACCCGTCCACGGCGACGACTACACGATCAGCGGCGCCAACAGCAACTCGGGGACGGCATCGGTTCCCGCAGGCGCGGCCAGCGTCGACATCACCGTAGAGGTCATGGACGACGCGGTGGTCGAAGACGCCGAGACCATCGTCCTGACCCTGGCCGACGGGCCGGGTTACACGCCGGGCACTCCGCGAGTCCATCGCCTGATCATCATGGACAACGACGAGGCGGAACCGCCGCCACCACCACCGCCGCCACCCGAGCCACCGCCGACCGTGGAGCCGCCACCTCCAACGCCAACCCCGCCGTCCGGGCCGGTCGGGCCGGCCGGGCCGCTCGTGGCGAGCTTCGCCATCTCCGGCGCCGAGTGCACGGAAGACCTCTGCACGACCTTTACCGGCGCCCCGGTCACCTTCACGGACACGAGCACCGGCGCCGTGGCCGAGCGCAAGTGGGACACCGGCGACGGAGAGACGTCACGCAGGCCGATCCTCAACCACTCCTGGGCCGAGCCCGGCTTCTACAGGGTGGCGCTCACCGTCCGCGGCGACGGCGAGGAAGACCAGGCCGAAGCCGACTTCCTGGTCCGGCCCAGCCAGCCGGACGGGACCTGCGCTCCCGACCCGTGGACACTCTGTCTCCTGAACGAGCGCTACCGCGTGCAAGTCGACTGGCGGACACGGAGCGGCGACACCGGCCGAGGCTTCGCCCTGTACCAGGGAACCAACGATTCCGGGCTCTTCTGGTTCTTCGACCGGGACAACTGGGAGGTCCTCGTCAAGGTGCTGGACGGCTGCGCCGTCGACGGCCGCCACTGGGTGTTCTCGGCGGCAACGACCGACGTCTCCTACGAGATGACGGTGACCGACACGCTTGGCGCGAGCCCCCCGAAGGTCTACATCAACGAACTCGACAGGCCCGCCGTCGCCCTCACCGATACGTCGGCTTTCCCCAACGGTTGCGAACGTTGAACGGGTCCCGAACCCGGCGGCGACACCCACATACGTGAAGCGCCCTGTATACTGCCGTCTCTCGTCGGAGTCCCACTTCTCCCCTCGGTGCCCACCTGGATCATGCGCAAGTGTCTGACTCTGCTTGCTCTGGCGACGTTCGTCGGCGCGTGGCCGGCGTCATCGCAAGATGAAGACGGCGCCGCGGCGCCGGCGACCTTCGGCCAGGCGGTGCGCGACGCGGACGTCTCGGTCGGGCTCCGCTACCGCGTCGAGCAGTCGGACGACGACGCCTTCGACGACGCGGCGCTCGCCTCCACCCTGCGCACGACGCTCAAGCTGCGGACGAAGTCCTTCCGCGGCTTCTCCTTCCTGCTCGAGGCGGAGGAGGTAACGCCGGTCGGCAACGACAGCACGTACCGCAATCTGGGCTACGGCGGACTCGACAACGGCGTACGCGACCGGCCGGTCATCGCCGACCCGGCGCTCACCGCGATCAACCAGGCGGCGGCTCGCCTGGAACGCGGGCCGGTCGCGTTCACGCTCGGCCGGACGGAGCTCCTGATCGGCGACCAGCGCTTCGTCGGCGCGGTCGGCTGGCGCCAGCATCACCAGGCCTTCGACGCGGCCGCCCTCGACGCGGAGCTCGCGGCGGACTGGACGCTCCGCTACGCCTTCCTCGACCGCGCTCACCGGATCACCGGCGCCGAGGAGGCGATGGGCTCCCATGTGCTCTACGTGTCCGGCCCGGCGGGTCCGGGCGACCTTGCCCTCTTCGGCTACCTGCTCGACTACGAACGGCCCGGCGCCGCGGCCAACTCGACATCCAACTGGGGCGCCAGCTACAACGGTTCGCACGATGCCGGCGCGGCCTCCGTTCTCTGGGAACTCCAGTACGCCGTGCAGTCGGACTGGGCGGACCACCCCGGCAGCGTCGACCTCGACTACCAGAAGACCGGCATCGGCTTCACCCGCGGCGACGTCAGCGTACGGGCGGTGCGCGAGGCCCTGGACGGCGACGGCACGTACGGCTTCCGCACGCCGCTGGCGACGCTGCACGGTTTCAACGGCTGGACCGACAAGTTCCTCGGGACGCCGGCCGACGGCCTGGTCGACGTCTACCTTCGCCTCGATCACAACCTGGACACCTGGAACTGGACGGTGCGCTGGCACCAGTTCCGCTCCGCGGTCGGCAGCATGGACTACGGCTCGGAAGTCGACGCGATGGCCGTCTGGAACACCCCCTGGAATCAGGACTTCGGCATCAAGCTGGCGCGGTACAGCGCGGACGAGTTCGCCACGGACACGTTCAAGGTCTGGATCTGGACGTCCTGGAACGTCAGCCTGCGTTCCGCAGGCGGCCGTTGACGTCAACCGAGACCTCGGCGCCTTCGCGCAGGGCATCCCAGTCGGCCGCGGCCAGCACGACGACGGGCGGCGACCGTTCGTAGAGCTCCCGGGCCACGGCGGCGCCGAGGGCCAGGATGCCGTCGAGCTCCCGCAGGACGACGGCGGCCGGCGCCGTGCCGAGACGCACGCCTTCGAGAAGCACCGAACTCGAACTGCTCGAGCCACGTCCGTACGGCATGACGAGGACGCGGCCGGCGACGCTCGCGCCGCAGCGCGGGTGACGCCGGTCAATGATCCGTCCGGTGACCGGATCGACGCCGCCCCAGAACGACAGCGGCTCCTCGAGCCGCAGCACGCTGCCCGCGCCGGCGCCGCCGACCAGAACCCGGCCCTCGAGTTCCACGCCGGTCACGGCCACAGCTCCGGGTCGCGCCACAGGCGGCCCGCCTGGGCAGAACGCACGCACTCGGCCAGACTGCCGAAGACGACATCGAATCCGACGTTGCCCGGCGCGTAATGCGCGAACTTGCCCGAGTTCGTCATCAGCACGCCGCCCGCGGCCGTACGGAGGATCGGAGCCACGACGACGCAGGTGTCGACGACCACGCGCACGCCAAGCGCGCGCAGCCGCTCGAGACCGCCGCTCTGTTCGAGATGGCCGAGCGAGAGGCGGTTCGTGCAGACGACGAACTCGACACTACCGGCCGGCGGATGCCGTTCGACCAGGGGCAGCAGTTCCGCGAACTCACGTGGCGAGAAGTGGGGGCTGCCGAGCGCCACGACATCGATCGTCAATCCCTCGCCATGCGGGCCACCGCCCGCAGCTTCGCCCATGCCCGGCACCGTCGACAGACTCCGCAGGCCGGCGCGCAGGTCGGAAACGCCGATCTCGATCCACTCCTCCGCGTCCTTGCCGCCGAGCGCCGCCTCCAGGGTCGGCGCCTCGGGCGTGATGCCGACCGCGTGAAAGAGGGCGACAGCGCCGGAGGACGCCGCGGCCGCGCCCAACGCCTTCAGGCCGTCCTCGTCCGCATCCTCCAGACCAAGCAGCACCGGCACCCGATTGCCGCAACGCTGCCCCACCAGGTAGCCGATCGCCGGCAGCAGCCACGACGCCGACCTGAGCTGGCGCGGCAACGCACGCAGATCGAAAACGATCTGGCCACGACGGTTCTCCTCCAGGTGGAGTCCCACCGCCGGCGCGCGACCGGTGATCGCCGCACAGATGTCGATGAAGTCGCCGTAGCGGTGCGTGCGCGCGCCGAGCACCGAGTTCGCGAACACGATCGCGTTGCTCTCGGCCCAGGCGACCTGCTGGCCGAACGCCGGTCGGGGCGTCGTCTGGTAGGGCGCGCAGGTCCAGATCGTCCGGCAACCCATCTCCTCGTAGCACTCCATCAGCCGCTGAGCCTTCGCCCGGCGTTCCGCCGTGCCCTCGAACTCCTCCGGGTGCAACAGATCGAGGCCGCCGACGTTCAGCGTCGTCGGCACGCGGACACGGGCGCCGCCCGCGACCAGGAGCTCCGCGAAGTCGACGCCCGAATCGCCGTGGTACAGGCAACCATCGATGTGGGCGCCCTCGATGTCGAGCAGTCGCTCCGCACCGTAGACCCCGGCCATCGTGACCAGGATGCGCATCGCGACCGCCGCTGCCTCGCCTAGGTCGCCGGCGAGCATCGCGCGATCGCGGGCGGTCAACGCGACCGTCTCGTGCGTGTTCGCGGCGGCCATGGGCGGTCAGTGTAGCTATGGGTACACTCGCGGCTCTTCCAGAAATCCCGAGCAACGCACCAACGAAGGAAACCAGGGCGCGCCCTCTTTCGGCGCCCGCGGAGAAGCCCGCATGGCGATCGACCCAGCACTGCAGGAACGACTCATGGCCGTCGCGCCCTACGGCATGGGCGTCGCGCTCCACGCGCAAGAGGCCCCCGACCGAATGGCCGTGGTGTCGAAGTTCGGCGGCCGGACGCTCGCCGAACTGAATGCCAACGCGAACCGCCTGGCCCGGGTGCTGCGGGCGCACGGCGTCGGTCCCGACGTGGGCGTCGCCCTGCTGTGCCGGAACCGGCCCGAGTTCATCGAGACGGTCGTGGCCTGCCAGCGCAGCGGCGGACGGATGACGCCGATCAACTGGCACCTCTCGCCACCCGAAGTCGCCTACATCGTCGACAACTGCGAGGCTCGCGTGCTGATCGCGGACGAGGCCTTCTCTCCGGCCGTCGCCGCGGCGCGGGCCGGATCGGAGCACCTGCGGCTGACTCTCGCCGTCGACGGCGGGGTCGAAGGCGCCGAGTCCTACGACGAAGCGCTCGCCGCCGAGGACGGCTCGAACATCGACAAGCCGGTTCTCGGCACGCCGATGCTCTACACCTCCGGCACCACCGGCCACCCCAAGGGGGTGTACCGCAAGGCGAACGCGACGCCGACGCCATTCCTGCTGGCCGTCCGCGAGGCGGCCGACTTCGAGCCGGACACGGACTGCTCGCTCGTCACGGGACCGCTCTACCACGCCGCGCCACTGGGCATCAATCTGGCGATCCCGATGGCCGTCGGCGTCGGCTCCGTGCTGATGGACAAGTGGGACGCCGAGGAGACTCTCGCCCTGATCGACAGGCACCGGGCGACCCACACCCACATGGTGGCGACGATGTTCCACCGCATGCTGGCGCTGCCGCGGGAGGTTCGGGAACGTTACGACGTCTCCTCGATGCGCTGGCTCGTCCACGGCGCGGCGCCGACGCCCGTCCACGTCAAGCACAAGATCATCGAGTGGTTCGGTCCGGTGGTCTGGGAGTACTACGCGGCGACCGAAGGCGGCACCTTCTGGGTCGACTCGAAAGAGTGGCTCGAAAAGCCCGGCAGCGTCGGCCGCACCGTAGAGGGAACGAAGTACAAGGTGCTCGACGACGACGGCGAGCCGGTGCCGGCGGGAACCACCGGCACGGTCTACTTCGAGGCCAGCGAGAACCGTTTCGAGTACTTCAAGGCGCCCGACAAGACCGACGACGCCTACCTGGACGACTACTTCACGATGGGCGACATGGGCTACGTCGACGAGGACGGCTACCTGTTCCTGACCGGCCGCTCGGCGGAGACGATCATCGCCGGCGGCGTGAACATCTACCCCCAGGAGATCGACGACGTGATCCAGCAGCACCCGGCCGTGTACGAGGTCTGCACCGTGGGCGTGCCCCACGAGGAGTGGGGCGAGAGCGTCAAGTCGGTCGTCGAGGTCGGCGACGGCTACGAGGCCGGCGAGGAACTCGCCGAGGAGCTGCTCGCCTGGTGCCGCGAGCACCTGCCCGACTTCAAGCGTCCGCGCTCGATCGACTTCGCGACCGACCTGCCCCGGATGCCCACCGGCAAGATCCAGCGCGGCCTGGTCCGGGCGCCGTACTGGAAGGGCCGCGAGCGGCAGATCTGACCGACGATTCCAACCCATACCCCTGTGAGGCGAGAGCATGAAGGCAGTCGTTTGCAGTGAATTCGGTCCCCCGGAGAACCTGACCATCGAGGAACTCCCCGATCCTGTGGCGGGGTCCGGCGAAGTCGTCGTCGACATCCGCGCGGCGGCGATCACCTGGCCCGACACGCTGATCATCGAGAACCGGTACCAGTTCCGTGGCGAGCCGCCCTTCGTCGTCGGTGGCGAAGTAGGCGGCAAGGTCGCCGCGGTCGGCCCGGATGTCGATGGCCTTGCGGTCGGCGACGACGTGGTCGGCGGCGGCGGAACGGGCGGCTTCGCGGAGCAGGTGCTGCTCAAGGCGTCCCAGGTGCGCAAGCTGCCACCGGGGCTCGGCCACGCGGAGGCCACGGGATACGGCTACGCCTACGGCACGGGCCACTACGCCCTGAAGTACCGGGGCGATCTCAAGCCCGGGGAGACGCTGCTCGTGCTCGGCGCCGCCGGCGGCGTCGGCCTGGCGGCCCTGGAACTCGGCAAGGTGATGGGCGCCCGGGTGATCGCCGCCGCTTCGAGCGCGGAGAAGCTGGCGCTCTGCCGTGAACGAGGCGCGGACGAGACGATCAACTACTCCGAAGAGGATCTGAAGAACCGAGCCAAGGAACTGACCGCCGGCAAGGGCGTCGACATCGTCTACGACGCGGTCGGCGGCGAGTACGCGGAAGCGGCGCTGCGGGCCACGAACTGGCGCGGCCGGTTCCTGGTCATCGGCTTCACCGCCGGCATTCCGCGCATGCCGCTCAACCTGACCCTGCTCAAGGGCTGCGACATCGTCGGCGTGTTCTGGGGCGCTTCCCGGATGCGCGAGCCGGAGATCTTCGAGGCGACGCGGGTCGAGACGGAGGCGCTCGCCGCGGAGGGCAAGATCCAGCCCTACATCTCGCGCCGCTATCCCCTGGAAGAGGTGCCGCAGGCGCTTCGCGACATGATGGACCGCAAGATCATCGGCAAGATGGTGATGGAGCGCACCGGCTGAGTCCCGGGAAGGACGCGACGGTGAGGTTCGGCCAGAAGGTAATGCAACGCGGCGCCTAGCCGGGAATCGGGACAAGGGAGAACGAGCATGAAGTTCGGCGCACAGGTCACCGTCTATCGCAACACCTGGGACAGCGTCCGGGAGGTGGCCGAGCTGCTCGACCAGGGCCCCTGGGACAGCATCTGGTACGCGGACCACTACCTGCCGCCGCCCGGCATCAAGGAAGAGGAGCACCTGGCGGCGCAGGAGGCGTTCACCGTGGCCGCGGCGACCGCGAGCATCACGAAGAACCTGAAGATCGGCCACCTGGTGCTGGGCAACACGTACCGGAATCCCGGCCTGGTCGCCAAGATGGCGGGCACTCTGGACCACATCTCCCACGGCCGCTTCGTCCTCGGCATCGGCGCGGCCTGGTTCAAGCGGGAGCACGAGGCCTACGGCTGGACGTTCCCGTCGATGAAGGAGCGCCAGGACCGCTTCGAGGAGGCCGTCGAGCTGATCCGGGCCCTGTTCCGGTCCGGCGAGCCGGTCGACTTCCAGGGCGAGTACTACCGGCTCGACTCGGCACCGCTCTCCCCCGGCTGCTACGACGCAGCCATCCCGATCCTGATCGGCGGCACCGGCGAGAAGCGGACGCTGCGCACGCTGGCGCGCCACGGCGACGTGATGAACCTCGACGGCTGGGCGCGCGGACCGATGACCCGGGAGTACTTCCGGCACAAGGTCTCCGTCGTCAACCGGCACTGCGAGGACGCCGGCCGCGACCCGGCCGAGATCCGGCACACGGTGCTCATGCCGACCTTCGTGACGGACGACGAGGCGGCGGCCAGGCGGTTCGTCGATGCCCGCGGCCTGGGCGAGGGCACCGCGTCCGGCCCGAAGAGCTACGTCATCGACCGGATCGGCGAGATGATCGACGCCGGCGCCCACGAGATCATGATCGGCGGCATCCCGACCCAGAAGCTCGACCACTACCAGATGGTCGCGGAAGAGATCATCCCCGCCTTCGGCTGAGGCGGATGGTCCATTGAGGCCAGGTTCCGCCAGCGAAGACGCTGTAGCCGAAGGGCAGCGACGTCGCTCTGGGTGCGCGGGTCTTCTGACCCGCATCGGACGAGGCGCGAAGCGGCGAGGCCGCAGAGACTCGTTGCGCCCTTACACGATGGTTGCAGCCGTAGCTGCAACCGTGCTTCCTTCCGTGGCGCCGGCCCGGGCCCAGGACAGAGACTGGCCGACGATCACCGGCGGCAACGACGCGGGCCGCTACGCCGCGCTCGACCAGATCGACGCCTCGAACTTCGCACGCCTCGAACCGGCCTGGCGCTGGCGGCTGCCGGACAACGACCTGATGGCGAACGATCCTCGCTTCGAGGACGCGTCGATGCAGCAGCGCACGCATGTGACGACGCCGATCAAGGTCGGCGACCGGCTCTACGTCGTAACCGGCTACGGCATCGCCGCCGCCGTCGACCCGGCCGAAGGCACGACGATCTGGCGGCACGATCCCCAGAGCTACGGCCACGGCCGGCCGACGAACCACGGCTTCACCCACAAGGGACCCAGCTTCTGGCGCGACCCCGAGCACCCGGAGGCTCCCGGCCGCCTGATCTACGCCAGTACGGACGCCATCCTGCGCGCCGTCTACGCCGACGAGGGCACGGCGGTGCGCTCCTTCGGCAACCACGGCGGCGTCGACCTGACCACCGGCCTGCACCGGGCGGTCGAACGCCGCAAGTACACCGTCAGCTCGCCGGCGACCATCTGCCGAGACGTCGCGATCGTCGGCTCATCCATCTCGGACGGACCGCTCGGGCCGGACGACGGGCCGCCCGGCGATGTTCGCGGTTTCGACGTGCGGACCGGCAGGCAGCTCTGGACCTTCCACACCGTGCCCCGGGAAGGCGAGCACGGCACGGACACCTGGGAGGACGACTCCTGGCGGATCGCCGGCGGCGCGAACGTGTGGGGCCTGATGAGCGCCGACGAGGAACTCGGCCTCGCCTACCTGCCGACGAGCACGCCGACGAACGACTGGTACGGTGGCCACCGCCGCGGCGACAACCTGTACGCGGAGAGCCTGGTCGCGGTCGACTGCGAGACCGGCGAGCGCCGCTGGCACTTCCAGGCCGTCCACCACGGCCTCTGGGACTACGACTTCGCCGCGCCGGCCGTGCTGGGCGACATCGTCGTCGACGGGCGCACGGTGAAGGCGGCGATGCTGCCGAGCAAGCAGGCCTTCCTCTACGTCTTCAACCGGGAAACCGGCGAACCCGTGTGGCCGATCGAGGAACGGCAGGTCCCCCAGACCGGCATCCCCGGCGAGCAGACCTCGCCCACCCAGCCCTTCCCCACCCGGCCGCCGCCATTCGACCGCCAGGGCATGCGGCTCGTCGACGTCGTCGACTTCACACCCGAGATCCGCGCCGAGGCGGAACGCATCCTGACTTCGCACCAGTACGGGCCGATGTACACGCCGCCCAGCGAGCGCGGAACCGTCGCCATGCCCGGCTTCGAGGGCGGCGCGAGCTGGCCCGGCGGCGCCTTCGACCCGGACACCGGCCAGCTCTACGTGCCGTCCTTCACGGCGCCGATCCTGATCACGCTGCGGCGGCCCGACCCGAACCGCTCCTCCTTCGACTTCGTCGCCCGGGTGTCGGCGTTTCACGGTCCCTTCGACCTGCCGATCTCGAAGCCGCCCTGGTCGCGGGTCACCGCCTACGACATGAGCCGCGGCGACATCGCCTGGCAGATCCCGCTCGGCGAGGGGCCGCGTCGCCACCCGCGGCTCGCCGGCCTCGACCTGCCGCTCCTGGGCTCCGGGGTTCGCGGCCACGCCCTGCTGACGAAGACGCTGCTCATCGTCAGCTCAGGCCACTCACGCTCCTTCCGCTCCCAGGAGGCGAAGGCGGAACGGGAGTGGAGCGAACAGCCCGAGGAAGTGACCGGCGGCCTCGCCTGGACCAATCCGCAATCGGCGGCCCGCGAGGACTGGCGCTACACCGTTCCCGCTGTCCGCGCCTTCGACAAGGCGACCGGCGACCTCGTCGCCGAAGTCGAGCTGCCGGCCCACTCCGATGGCAGCCCGATCACCTACCTGCACCGCGGCGTGCAGTACCTCGTCGTCTCCATCGGCGGCCGCGGCGAGCCGTTCGAACTGATCGCCTACCGGCTCCCGGGCTAGCCAGACGGCCGGATGCCGGTGCGCCGGCCTTCTGGCCGGCTTCTGGGGAAGCCGTGCCGCGAAGCGGCGCCCGGATGCCGGCCAGAAGGCCGGCGCACCGACAATCGACGCAACGATGCCGTAACTACTCAGCCGGCCAGGGCGTCCCCAGGTCCTCCTCCGGCACCGGCTGCATGCCCATGTTCACGAACTTCTGCAGCCGCTTCCCCTCGTAGGTCTCCGTCGTGTAGATGTTGCCCTTCGAGTCCGTGGCGATGCTGTGGACGGCGAAGAACTGGCCGGGCTGGCGGCCGCCGTCGCCGAAGGCGTAGAGCACCTCCATGCTCGCGCGCTCAATCACGTGGACCTTCATGTTCTGGCCGTCGGCCAGGTAGAGAAACTTCTGTTCGTCGTCGGGCGAGAAGGCGACGTCCCAGGTCGAACCCTGGGAGAGCGTCTCCGGCGCGATGAAGACTTCTTCGACGTACGTGCCGTCGGCCTGGAAGACCTGAATGCGGTCGGCGGCCCGGTCGCAGACGTAGAGGAGGCCGTCGGCGGAGATGTCGGCGCAATGGACCGGACCGCGGAACTGGGTCGCCGGCGGATCCCCGGGGGCGTACTGCCCGAGGTCCAGCTCGTCGTCCGGCGCCTCGCCGTAGGCGCCCCAGAAGCGTTTGAACTCGCCGGTGTCGGCATCGATCACGACCACGCGCCGGTTGAAGTAGCCGTCGGCGACGTAGACCTCGTTCGCCGCCGGGTCGACCGAGAGCTTCGCCACGCGGCCGAAGTTCTCCATGTCGTGGCTGTTGCGGACGAACCGGGGCTCATCCTCGCCGGCCCCTTCGTTGACGAGGGCGTTCGCCTTGCCCACCTGCATCAGGAACTGGCCGTCGCGGGTGAACTTCAGCGCGTGGGAGTCGCCGCCGCCGTTGCCGCCGATCCACACGTTGTCCATGTGGTCGACGAGGATGCCGTGGTTGGATGTCGGCCATTCGTACTCGCCCGTCTCGCTGGGACCGCCCCAGTGGCCGACGAGGTTGCCGTCCGGATCGAACTCGAGCACCGGCGGCGCCGGGATGCAGCACTCGGAGAGAGGCGGATCCTGCGCCGCGCCGATCTCGTTGATGGCGCCGAAGGCGCCCGGCGTGTTCCGGTGGACGATCCAGACGTGGTCGCGGGAATCGACCGTGACGCCGATCGCCGGGCCGAGAATCCAGTGGTTCGGCAGCGGCTGCGGCCAGAACGGATCGACCTCGAAGCGCGGCGCCATCGGTCCGTCTTCGGCAACCTCGCCGGCGCCGGTGCCGCCCGAACCGCCGCACGCGCCGAACAGGAGAGCAAGGGCTGCAACACCGCCAAGAACACAATGCGAGCGCTTCAAAGTCATCGTTGACCTTCCTCGAAATTGGAGTCAAAGGCAGTGTACAACGCGGCCAACTGGGTGCGTCGGCGCCCTCGCCGGCAACCGGCGCGAAGCGCCGGCTTCCGGCTCTTCCTGCCGCTCCACGGCTAGCATTCACTCCCTGAACCGTTCCCGCTCCACCGCGTCTCTCCGACTCCACCTCCCCGGCGTCCTCCTCGCCGCGGCCCCGCTGCTTCTCGCTGGTGGCTCCGCCGCAGCCCACGAGGTCCCCGGCAGCGTCACGGTCCAGGTGCTGGTCAAGCAACAGGCCGACCGGCTCCAGGTGCTCGTGCGCACGCCGCTGGAAGCAATGCAGGAGATGCAGTTCCCGGTCGACTACCGGGGCATTCTGGACCTCGACGAGCTGAGCGCGAGCAACCTGCTCGCGGAAGCCGCCAACCGCTGGATCACGCCCAACCTCGACCTCTACGCCGGCCGCGACAAGCTGCCGCCTACCACCGTTCAGTCGGTCCGGCTGTCGATCCCGTCCGACCGCTCCTTCACCGACTTCGACAGCGCCCTCGCCCACGTCCGCGGTCCACCCCTGCCTCCGACGACGCAGCTCGTCTGGCGGCAGGCGCTGCTCGACGTCCACCTGGAGACTCCGCTCGGTGCTCACGGCGCCAACGAACGACCCCGCTTCTCCATCGACCCCCGTTTTGGCCGCCTCGGCATCCGCGTTCTCACCGTCATCCGCTACGAGTCGTCCGACGACGATGCGCGAGTGCTCCAGCTGGCCGCCGAACCCGGACGAGTCCGACTCGACCCGAACTGGGCACAGGCCAGCCTTCACTTCATCGCGATGGGCTTCGAGCACATCCTGAGCGGCCTCGACCATCTGCTCTTCCTGGTCTGCCTCGTGGCGCCGCTTCGCCGTCTGCGCCAGCTCGTGCTCGTCGTCACCTCGTTCACGGTCGCCCACTCGATCACCCTGATCGCCTCGGCGGCAGGCCTCGCGCCGCGAGCGCTCTGGTTTCCCACCCTGGTCGAAGTCCTGATCGCCCTGTCCATCGTCTACATGGCGTTCGAGAACATCCTGGGAGTCGGCCAGGAACGCCGGTGGACCGCCGCCTTCGGTTTCGGCCTCGTCCACGGCTTCGGCTTCTCCTTCGCACTCAGCGAGTCCCTCCAGTTCGCGGGCTCCCACCTCGTCACCTCGTTGCTCGCCTTCAACGTCGGCGTCGAGCTCGGGCAGCTCCTCGTCCTGCTGCTGCTCATTCCCCTGATGGACTTCGTCTTCCGCCGCCTGCCCGACGAGCGCCTGGGGATCATCCTCGTCTCGGCCCTGATCGTCCACACCGCGTGGCACTGGACGGACGACCGGGGTTCCGACCTCCTGCAGTACCGGCCTCTGGCGCCGCTGACGGACGCCGTGCCCGAGGGCGTCCTGCCGTGGACTCTCGTCGTGGTCGCGGCCGCGCTACCCACCGGCCAGTGGTTGCACCGCCGGCGCTCTCGGCAGAAGAAGCCGGCGGAAGGCCGGCTCACTTCCTAGGCCGCCTCCGGCGGCAGCGGGTCTGCAGCGCTACCGGACGGCGTCGGCGAGCGCCTCGACCAGCGCAGCCCGGTGGCGGCTGTACTCCGGGTTGGTCGCGTACGGCCAGGCGCTGTGGGTGACGATGACGATGTTGTCCGCCGGGTCCATCCACAGGTACTGGCCGAAGATGCCGATGCCGGCGAAGACACCGTCGTCGGCCAGCCACCAGAGGTAGCCGTAGCCGTCGGAGCCGGAGCTGGGACCGGTCGAGGCCGCCATCCAGCCTTCCGGCAGCACGCGGGTGCCGTCGCGCAGCACGCCGCCGTTCATCGCGAAGATGCCGATCCGGGCGTAGTCGCGGAGCGTGGCGCTGATGCAGCAGCCGCCGAGCTCACCGCCCCCCGGCTCGTGGAGCACCCAGTTCGCGTCGCCTTCCATGCCGAACGGCCCCCAGATCTTGTGCTCCAGATAGGTCGAGAGGTTGTTGCCGATTGCCGCCCGCAGGACGGCGCCGGCCATGTTCGTCTCGCCGGTGTTGTAGCGGAACACCTCGCCCGCGGGGTGGAGCCGCTCGAGCCCCGCCATGTACCTCGCCTGCTCGACCAGGGGCTGAGGCAGCGTCGCGACATCCGACTCAGCATCCGCGTAGTCCTCGTTCCAGTCGACACCGGAGGCCATCCGCAGCACATGCTGGATCGTCACGCCGTCGTAGCCCCCGCCCGCGAGCAGCGGCAGGTACTTCGTGACCGGATCGTCGACGCTGTCGATGTAGCCGTCGGCGATGGCCGCACCGTAGAGCATCGAGACGACGGACTTGGCGATCGAGAACGAGATCCAGCGCGAGTTCTCGTCGTTGCCGAGGCCGTAGCGCTCGAAGAGGATCTCGTCGTCCTTGACCACGAGGAGGCCCGCGATCCGTCGGTCGCGGATGTAGTCCTCGACCGTGAACGTCTCGCCCTCGACCTCGTAGGTCACGGCCGACAGATCCCGCGGAGCCGCCGCCAGCGGGTACGGATCGTCGGACGGCGCGAACCAGCGCGACGCGGCGATCTGGTCGATGTTGCGGTAACCGGCGACCTGCTGCTCCGGCGCCCAGAACAGGATCTCGCCGCGGGGTCCGAAGTTCTCCGCGTCGGGATTCGCCGGTTCGGCCGCACCGGCAGCCTCGGTTTCCGCGACAGGTGCGGCGCAGGCGACGAACGCCAGCAGCATCGCGATAGCGGCGACCAACCACCGGTCGCTCCGCCATGGCTTGTTCAGGATCCGCATTCTTCGCCCTCCAGACATCTCATCGTCTTCCTCTGATCGGAACGTCTGATCGTACCCTCACGACTCGTCTCCGGAAGACCGGCCCCGGTAGGCTGACTCCCGGTCGCCATGAACGACGAACGATCCCCCGCCGACCCGCCGCCCGCCTCTCTCGCCTCGGTGCACTCCGTCGCCGGAGACGAAGAGGCTCAGGCGACGTTCGAGGCCCGTGGCTGGACCGACGGCCTGCCCATCGTGCCGCCGACGCCGGAACGCGTGGCGGCCGCGCTCGAGGCGGCGGTCATGGAGCCGGGCCACGTGCTCGGCGTGGAAACGGTGCGCGGCCGCGCGATCACGGCCGGGAAGGCGGCGATCAACGCGGTGATGGCCGGCTGCCGGCCGCGCGATTTCGCGGTCGTCGCCGCCGCGGTCGAGGCGATGTGCGATCCAGCGTTTCTGCTGCACGGCGCCACCTCGAGCACGGGCGGCTGCGCTGTGCTGATCGTCGTCAACGGACCGATCCGCCACGAACTCGGCATGACCGGGACGTTCAACGCGCTCGGCGGCGCCGACCGGGCCTCGCCGGCGATCGGCCGCGCGGTACGGCTCATCCTCCGCAACCTGCTCGGGGTCCGGCCGGGAGAACTCGACCGCTCGACCCTGGGACACCCGGGGAAGCTTGGCTACTGTCTCGCCGAGGACGAGGAGGGTTCGCCATGGCCGTCCCTTGCCGCCGAACGCGGGGCGCCCGACGGCACGTCGACGGTGACCGTCTTCGCCGCCGGCGCGCCACGGCAGATCATGAACGAGTGGACGACGGAGCCGGAAGCGATCCTCGACACGATCGCGGCCGAGATGCGGGCGAATCTGCTGCACTACTCGATCTGGGCCGGCAACCACTGCCTCGTCCTGCCGCCGCAGTTGCGGGACCGGCTGGCCGGCGAAGGCTGGAGCAAGGCCGACGTCCGGACCTATCTGCACCAACAGGCGCGAGTCCGCCGCGGCGACTGGGAACGGGTGGGCAAGGCGGCGGTCGTGACCGACGCGAACCGGGACCATGAGTACGGCGCACTTCACTCGCCGGATGACCTGCTGATCGTCGCCGCCGGCGGCCCGGCGGGAGGCTTCGCGGCGGTGATTCCGCCCTGGTTCGGCAACAAGTCCCGGGCGGTGACGGCGGGAGTGGGGTTCTGCCTGGAGTGCTGAGGGGTCTCAGTCCTCGCAGGACGCGCTGAGCAGGTCGCTCAGCGCCACTCCCGAAACCAAGCCGCGGTAGCGGCCGCAGACCTCGCCGTTCTCAAGCCGCACCACGAAGACGGCGTCGGCACGATCCTCCTCCTCGCCGTTCGAGCCGGCAAGTTCTCGCCACCCGTCCGCGCCCTCCTCGACAACCAGAAACGACTCCTGGCGCGCCGGGGGAACGTCGCCGCGGAGCGCACGGACCACCATCCGCCCAACGAACGCGGGCGCTCCTTCGAGCACGACCACCGTGTAGACCGACCAGCCCTCCGTCCGCCGATCGTCATCGAGAACGCGCCGCCACTCCCGTGCGGTGCCGTTCGCGACGCGATGGAAGCTGGCGACGAGAATCGACCGCGCGCCCAGGTCCGCCGGAGCCGCGACCTCGTTCCCGGCAAGAGTGACCGCCCGCGGGATCTCGCTGGACGCGGCCGCGCCGACGGCCCCGAACACCAGGCACAGGCCGGCCGCGACCGCGCTCCGCAAGGCCATCCGCCTACGCCGCGCTCCGGAAGCGCATCACCCGATAGCACCTTGTGCGCTCGAAGGCCTCCGGATCGAGCAGCCGGTGAAGCCGGTCAAGCCAGCGGGTCACGGGCCCGGCCAGACGCCAGGCGGCGCCGGCCATACGGGGGAAGCGCTGCGTCGACGCTTCGCGCGCGAGACTCACGACCCCGCGGCCGAAGCGCTCCACGATCGCCTGTCCGAGACGGAGCGTCGGCAACACCGAGAAGGTCACGTCTTCGTCCGTCTCGAGAACGAGGCCGGCCGCCTCGGCCCGGGCAAGGAAGTCGTCAAGCGGGTGACCGCTCTTCGGCTTGCCCGTCTCGCCCGCGTCCACGGTGAAGTAGTCGCAGAGCAGCACGCTGCCGCCCGGAGCCAGCGACCGCCGGACCGCGTCGAAGAACTCGTCGAGCCACACGTACTGCGCCGACTCGCAGAGGAACAGGACGTCGTACCGGCGGTCCGGCTCGAACTCCTGGAAGCGGCCCAGGTGGAAGCGTCGATCCGGCAGCCGTTCCCTGAACAGCTTGCCGTGGTAGGGATCGGGCGACAGGCCTTCGACGTCGTAGCCGAGTGCGAGCAACCGTTCGCTGATCGCGCCGGTGCCACAGCCGACGTCGAGCACGGACGTGACCCCCGGCGGCAACAGCTCGAACAGGCGCGCCACGAGGCGCTCCTGAGCCCGCCGCAACCCGGCCACGTCGAGCGGGTCCTGCTCGCTCCAGATCCCGAAGTTCAGGAGGTCCAGGCCGACGATCCGGTGCAGGAACTGGAGCGCGAAGCTCGTCTTCACCTGCCGCGGGCTGTTCCCGTCCGCGGCCCGCCGGAACAACTGCCGTCCCTGCGGTCCCGGCCAGCGACGTGGCGCCGCGGGGACCGGTGCAGGGGCAGAGGCCACGCCCGAGCGCGGAGGTGGCGGAACGACGCGCAAACTCACCGGGGCAAGAGTGTACCGCCCACGGCGCCCGGGATAGGGTCGCCTTATCGACCGGAAGATCCATCGCGCCGGCCGGCGCATCGACCATGTGAGCTGCGGCGAGAGTGGCGGGCAAGGCGGAATGGCTCGAAGACGGCGGCAATCCCCGCTTCGTCGCCACCAGTCTGTCGAGAAGCCGCGCCGGCAGACAGGCGCTCTACGAGCAGCTCTACTGCAGACCGACTCTCGACCTCGACCGCCTCGCGGGGTACGATCTGCCCGATGACGTTCGACACCCTCGCCGCCGCCCGGACCCTGGAGGACGCCGGTCTGACTTCCAAGCAGGCCGAAGCGGTGACGACTACGATCCGCGTAGCGATCGCCGAAGGCACCGCCACGAAGGAGGACATCACCCGCCTGGAGGCGAGACTCGCGGAACTCGAAACGCGCCTGACTTGGCGGATGTTCGCCGTTGTCGGCGGGCTGCTGGCCTTGGTGACGGCGCTCGACCGGCTGATCGGCTAGGACTTCGGATCTCGGACGGCGCTCCTGGGTCGCTCAAGGGCGACAATTGACAATGCCCCTTGGCCACACGTCGTCCGCCGCCGACGTGAGCCCCCGTCAAACGCTCAACCAGCGTCTCACACGAATACAGCGCGGCACGGCTTCGAGCTCCGGCCGTTCGATTTCTTCGACCGCAACCCGGCGCTCGACCTGCCCTGACCGCTAGACTCGGGGGACCGGTCTCCTGAGCCACCGACACGGCCTCCCCCATCCGAGGCCTCAAGGGAGCAACCATGCGCAAGCCAGCCCTCCGCCTGACTCTCTGTCTCCTCGTGGCGGCCGCGATCCCCGCGGCGGCAGCGAATCACCCGCTCGATCAGCTCAGCTACCAGGAAGTGTGGCGGGCGCTCGAGATCCTGCGCGACGCGGGCCGGCTCGACGCTGAGACGACCTTCTCGCAGCTCACGCTGAGCGAGCCGGACAAGGATGTCGTCCGCGCCTGGCGGGAGGGCGACGACAGACCGAGGGCCGCCTACGCCCTCGTGCGCCAGGGCGAGGACACGTTCGAGGCGACGGTCGACCTCGCCGCCGGAGAGGTCTCCGCCTGGACGCAGCTCACCGGCGTCCAGCCGAACTGGAGCCTCGACGAATTCGGCGCGGTGGTCGGCAAGGTCCTCGAACATCCCGATTTCATCGCGGGGCTCGAGAAGCGGGGCATCACCGACACGAGCTTTCTGGACTGCTCGACGATCCCGCCCGGCTACTTCGGCACCGAGGAAGAGAAAGGGCGGCGGCTCGGACACGTCCGTTGCTCCGAGGCTCGCGGCGCCAGGAACACCTGGGCGCGCCAGGTCGAAGGCCTGACCGCGGTGGTCGACCTGACGGCCGGCGAGGTGCTCAGGGTCGTCGACGACGGCGTGGCGCCGATCCCGAACGTGGACGCCGACTACGACCGGACCACGCTGGACCATCCGCGCGAGATCGCGGGCCCCTTCGACCTGGACCTGCCCGAGGGCGTCGGCTTCGACATGAACGGCTACGAAGTGAGCTGGCAGAACTGGAGCTTCCACCTGCGGCCCGACCAGCGCACCGGCCTCGTCGTGTCTCTCGTCGACTACCGCGAGAGCCCCGATTCGAGTCCGCGCTCGGTCATGTACCAGGGCCAGCTGTCCGAGATCTACGTGCCCTACATGGATCCGGCGTTCGCCTGGTACGCCCGCAACTTCATCGATGCCGGCGAGTTCCCGGCGGGCGGCCTGGCCAAGCCGCTGCTGCGCGGCCGGGACTGCCCGGACCACGCCGTCTACCTCGACTCGATCAACACGAACTCCCAGGGCCGGCCGCGCACGGTGCCCCGGACCACGTGCATCTACGAGCGGGAAACGGGAGACCCGTCCTGGCGGCACTACGAGGACGAGCAGCCGGACAGCAGACAGAGCCGTGACCTCGTCGTGCGCACCGCCGCCGTGGTCGGCAACTACGACTACCTGCTCGACTGGATCTTCCGCCAGGACGGCTCGATCGAAGCCCGCGTCGGCGCCACCGGCCTCCTCGAGGTCAAGGCGACGAGCGCCGTGTCGGCCATCCCGCCGACTCCGGCGGCCGGCCCCGTGAACGCGACCGCCGTCGACGCTCTCCAGGCCGGGACGGCCGCCGACGCCTACGGCCGCTTTCTCGACCGCAACGTCATCGGCGTGAACCACGACCACTACTTCAGCTACCGCCTCGACCTCGACGTCGACGGCGCGGACAACCGCTTCGTGGCGGACCGCCTGGTCACGCGGGAGCTGCCGGCCGACCATCCCCGCCGCAGCCTCTGGGTTCAGGAGCCCCACGCCGCCCAGACCGAACAGGACGCCCAGCTCGACATCAACCTCGCGCAGCCCGCGCTGTGGCGGATTCTGAGCACGAGCCGCCGGAACGCGGTCGGCTACCCCACCAGCTACCAGTTGATGCCGGGGCGCAACGCCAACCACCTGTTCGTGGCCGACGACTACTCGCTCCGCCGCGCCGGGTTCATCGATCATCACCTCTGGGTGACACCGTACGATCCGGACGAACGTTTCGCCGCCGGCGATCATCCCACCCTGAGCGAGCCGGGAATGGGCCTGCCGGCCTGGACCGAAGCGAACCGGTCGATCAGCGACGAGGACCTCGTGATCTGGCACACGGTCGGCATGCACCACCTGCCCCGCGCCGAGGACTGGCCCGTGATGCCGGTCATGTGGCACGGCTTCGAACTGCGGCCGTTCGACTTCTTCGACCGCAACCCGGCGCTCGATCTCCCCTGAAACGGGGCGCAGAGCGGGCGCGACAAATCTGTCGCGCTCAAACACTGGCCACACATTCCTGTGCGGCCCATCCGAGTCGACCGCTTCGTCGAGCCGGTCTCTGAGCCTGTCCAGGGGCTCCCCGGGGCGTCCCTGGACAGGCTCTAAGTCCCATGGAACCGGGGGTTTCCCGGTCGCCGTCCGGCCGCCGCCCGGGCCGGCGCCCGCGACCGGCGGCAACCCGCACGGTTGGCACGATTCTCGATACATGAGGGGGCACGCCCGGCCGTCAGTTCCGGAACCTGACCTCGGCTGAGACCCCAATGGGGGCGACAATCGAGACGCTCGGCCGGGCCAACCGAACTACGAGGAGGTACTCGAATGAGCTTCAGAACGCGAGGCCGGACGTTTCGTCTGGTTCCGGCCCTGGGACTGACGTTGCTCCTGGCCCTGCTGGCCGCTTCGCCGGCAGCAGCCCAGGACGGCGTGGACAGCGGCGACACGGCCTGGATGCTGACGGCCAGCGCCCTGGTGCTGCTGATGACGCCGGGACTGGCGTTCTTCTACGGCGGCCTGGTCCGCCGCAAGAATGTCCTCTCGATCCTCATGCAGTGCTTCCTCTGCATGGGAATCATGACGGTGCTCTGGGTCATCGTCGGCTTCAGCCTCGCTTTCGGTTCCGACGCCCTGGGCGGCGTGATCGGAGGCGGCGACTACTTCCTGCTGGGCGGCCTCGGCTATGACGCCTGGGACGGCACCGGCATCCCGGCGCCGCTGTTCATGATCTTCCAGGGCATGTTCGCGATCATCACGCCCGCCCTCATGATCGGTGCCTTCGCCGAACGGATGAAGTTCAGCGCCATCTGCCTGTTCATGAGCGCCTGGCTGCTGGTCGTCTACGCTCCGGTTTGCCACTGGGTCTGGGGCGGTTCGGAAGGCTTCTTCGGCCTCGGCGGCGACGGCGCCCTCGACTTCGCGGGCGGCACCGTGGTCCACATCAACGCGGGCGTATCCGCCCTGGTCGCGGCGATCGTCCTCGGCCGGCGGCGCGGCTATCCCGTGCATACCTCCCCGCCCCACAACCTGCCCTTTGCCGTCCTCGGTACCGGCCTGCTCTGGTTCGGCTGGTTCGGCTTCAACGCGGGCAGCGCGGTGGCAGCCAACGGTTCGGCCGCCAACGCCTTCGTCGTCACCCAGGTCGCCACGGCCACTGCCGCAGCCGCCTGGGGCCTGATCGACTGGATCCGCGACTCGAAGCCGACGCTCCTGGGCGTCATCACCGGCGCCGTCGCCGGACTGGTGGCGATCACGCCGGCCTGCGGTTCGGTCAGCGCGATCGGCGCGATCGGCGTCGGCGCGGGCGCATCCGTGTGCGCCTACCTCGCCGTCACCTGGCTCAAGTCGAAGCTCGGCTACGACGACTCGCTGGACGTCTTCGGCGTCCACGGCGTCGCCGGCATGTGGGGCGCGGTCGCGGCAGGCCTCTGGGCCACCGATGTCGTGCCCGGCAACGACGCGAACGGCCTGTTCTACGGCAACGCCGCACAGGTCGCGATTCAGCTCAAGGCTGTCGCCTACACGATCGTCTGGGCCGCCGTCGTGTCCTTCATCCTGCTCAAGATCGTCGACCTGATCGTCGGTCTGCGCGTCAGCGATGACGAGGAGCGGATCGGTCTCGACCTCACCGACCACCGCGAAAACGCCTACACCCTGGTTGACTAGGGCCGAAGGAGAAATGACATGAAGTACATCGTGGCGATCGTTCAGCCCGACCGGATGCAGGAGGTCCTCGATCTCCTGGAACAGAAGGAGATTCACCTCCTGACCGTGACCAACGTGATGGGGCGCGGCCGCCAGCGGGGCGTCGCCGAGGTCTATCGGGGTCACAAGGAAGCGGGCGCCCTGCTGCGCAAGCTCAAGATCGAGATCGCGGTGAACGACGACTACGTCGACGTCGTGATCGACGCCATCTCGAGAGGCGCCAAGACCGGCAGGGTCGGCGACGGCAAGATCTTCGTCATGCCGCTCGACGAGACGATCCGCATTCGCACGGGCGAAACGGGCAACGTCGCGATCGGCTGAATCAGCCGCATCGCATCTGCGGAGAGCGCGCCGCGGGAGCTTTCGCTCCCCGGCGCGTTTCTTCGTCCGGCCTCCGCCGGGTGCGACGCTCAGTCCGCGAGGCCGTCGAACAGGCGCTGAAGAGCCGCCATCCGTTCGGCGATCCGGTCCCAGCCGCCCTCCTCGTCCGGCAACTGGCCCAGGCTGACGAGCCGCCTCGCCAGGAAGCGGAACTCGCTCGTGTCCGCCGCGGGGATCACGAGGTCCTTGCTGTGGCCGCGGACGATCCGCAGGCAGTTGATCACCGCGCGCAGGAGGCGGTAGCCCTCGCCGATCTGCTCGAACTCCCCGTCCGCCAGGTGGCCGCGCTCGTGGAGCGCGGCGAGTGCATCGAGGGTGTTCGTCTGGCGCACCTCCGGGTCGCCGGCGCCCGCCGCGATCTGCCGCACCTGGACGAAGTACTCGGCGTCCAGCAGGCCGCCGGCGCTGAACTTCGCGTTCGTCGTGCCGCGGGTCACCAGTTCCGAGCGCTGGCGGTTTCTCAGATGCCGGATCCGTGCGACATCGTGCGGCCGCGGATCGAAGACGAACTCCTGGCGGTGCGTCTCGACCCGGGCGGCAAGGTCCGGATCGCCGGCAACGGTGCGAAGCCGCACCAGCGCCTGGCGCTCGTACGGGTCCGCCTCGCCGTCGGCGCTGTAGTAGGAGGCGAAGCGCTGGAACGAGGCGGCGAGCGGCGACGAAGCGCCTCCCGGCCGCAACCGCCAGTCGAGCTCGAAGATCCCGTCGCGCTTGGCGCGGATCAGACGGGCCAGCCGCTGCGCCGCCCGCTCGTAGAACTCGCCGGCCTGGGCCAGCCGCGACCGTTCGGCGTCCCAGACGAACATCAACTCGATGTCCGACGCGTACCCCAGGTCGCGCCCGCCCCACTTCCCGAGCGCGCACAGGCACCAGACTCCGGGCTCCGCCTTGTCGCCGGCGGTCTCCGCGACCGCTTCGGTCGCCGCCCGGGTGAGCACGACGTCGGAGAGCGTCGAGAGTTCCTCGCCGAAATCGCTGAATCGCTCGATCCGCCGCGTCAGGTGCCGCATGTCGATCCGCCCGATCTCGTCGTCCTTGAAGCGGTTGAGCGCCTCGTCCGGCGCCTCCTGCGCTTCGAGCGCGGCATCGAGGCGGCGCTCCAGGTCCTCCCGTCCGGCGCCCAGGTCGAGGTCGGCCATGCCTTCGAGCAGCGGCATCAGGTTCTCGTGCTGACGGCGCAGGAACTCCTCCCAGAGCCAGGTGCCGGCACCCAGGACGCGCGCCAGTTCGTCCAGTGACGACGCGAGGGCCTGCGTCGGGTCGGCCACCTGCTTGCAGGCCGCGTCGATCAGCGCCCCGAACTGCCGCAGCGCGAGCTGCGGGTTCGGCGCCACCGCCAGCCGCCGCGCGAACTGCTTCATCAGCGTCACGGTCAACCGCAGGTGGCCGACGCCGATGCGGTCCTCGATCTTCCCGCCGCTCCGGGTTGTCACGAACAGGCGGTCGCGGACCTCGCCGTCGACCGTGTCGAACTCCACCTTGTCGATCCAGTAGTCGCGGGTCGAGAGGACGTTGGAGAACTCGAACAGGAACATGAAGCTGTCCGGGCTTCGGATCTCGAGGATCGTGCAGTGCTCGTCCGACTCGTTGTCGACCGAAATCGAGATGGGCGGCATGACCTGCTCCGCGTCGGCGCCCGGATCGGCCAGGCGGGCGGTCTCCATCACGCGCAGGGTCAGATCCTCGTTGGCGCGCTGCGCGTCACCCGTGGCCAGGAGTCCGAGAAGCCTGTTCAGGTCCCGTTCGAAGTCCGTCCACGAGAAGACACGGGAGGCGTGGGCCGGCGCCGGCTGGACCTCCGCCGAGTACACGATGCGCGTGGGGCCATGCGCCGCTGGCCGCGGCCTCTGGTCCTTGCGCCGGCGCTGGCGGCCGCGCCCCCCGCCGGGCCGCGTCGAACGACGCCGCTCCGCCCTTCGGGGCCGCCGGTAGAACTCCGTGTCGCCCGCATCCTGGTAGGTGTAGGAACTGCCGCTCAGGATCGACTGGCCGTAGGCCGCCAGCAGGCCGCAGATCTTGGCGAACTCTCCCTGGTAGTCGTTGGCGACCACCGTCACCCGGCGGGTCGAGCCGACGTGCCGCACGTCGACCCGGCACAGTCGCTCGGCGTCGAGTTCGTGAATCAGTTCGACGTGGCGCGCCACCTCCTCCACCGGGTGGGCGAGAAAGTAGGCGCTCTCGAGACGCCGGAAGTGCTCGTCGATGACGTCCGCGGGCAGGTCCGGGCAGCGTTCCCGCACCTGGTGCTTGCGTTCCAGGAACTCGATCGTCTCGTCGAAGAACTCACCGAAGATGCGGCGCACTTCCGCCGCCGTCTCCTCGTAGCGGCCGCCCAGGTCGAGGGTGTCCAGCGGCTGGCGCAGTGCGAAGGCCACCCGCCACTGGAACGTCGCCCACTGCTTCGGCTCGCGCGGAAGCTGGCGCACGGGCAGGTCGCGCTCCAGCTGCAGCACGTGCTCGACGACCCGCAGGAAGATGTAGGCCTCGCGCAAGCGGTCGTACTCGTCCCGGGTGATCACGCGGTGCGCCCGCAACCGCGCCATGGCCCGCAGCGTGTTCGGCGAGCGGAGGCTGTCGTTGGAGGCGCCGTGGTAGAGCTGTAGCAACTGGACGATGAACTCGATGTCGCGGATGCTGCCGGCGCCGAGCTTGACGTTGCCGACCTCGGTGCCCTTGGAGCGGAGCGACTTCTCGATCATCTGCTTCATCTCGAAGACCTCGCGCAGCAGGGTCTCCGGCGATCTCTCCGGGTCGAAGACGAAGCGCCGCGTTCCGTCGATCAGCGCCCTGGCGGCGGCCGCGTCGCCGCCGGCGAAGCGCGCCTTGATCAGCGCCTGGAACGTCCAGTTCATGCCGTAGCGCTCGTAGAAGCGGAGGTACTGGCTCACCGTCCGCACCAGGGGGCCCATCTTCCCCTCTGGGCGCAGCCGCATGTCGACGCGGAAGACGAAACCGTCGCCCGTGTTGTCGGAGATCAGGCGGATGAACTTCGGCGCCTGCCGCTGCAGCCGGTGGAGCGCCTCCTGGTCGACGTCGTCCGAGGCGACGAACAGGGCGTCGATGTCCGAGCTGTAGTTGACCTCCAGGCCGCCCCACTTGCCCATGGCGATCACCGCGAACGGTTCCTTGTCGAGATCCGTCGCATCGAGCGCGCGCTGGACGCAGACATCCGCGACCTGGGAGATCTTCTGCGTCGTCGCGGCGAAGTCGTCGAGGCCGCTGAAGTCGGCGACCGCGACCCGGATCAGCTCCCGGTACCGCAGGATCCGGAGCCAGCGCCGAACGTCCTCGTCCGGCGCCGGCCGGAGAGCCGCCATGCGCTCGCGCTGCTCGTCCACCGACTCCCGCTCGACCGGGAAGAGGCCCTCGTCCGCCTCCGGGTGCGCGTCGAGCCACCGCGCGTAGGCCGGCGCGTACTCCCGCAAGATGTCGCGCTGCGAGAGCGCGAGCGTCTCCCGTGGATCCTCGGCGTCCTCGATGTCCATGGCCGCGAAGGCCTCGATGGCTTGCTCAAGGCGCGAGTTCACGGCGGTTCCTCCTCGTCGCTGACCCGCCGACAGCGGCGGAGGCAAGATGCTAGCGAACCGTGCACCCTTCAGGTGAAGTCCCGTCAGATCCCAGATGTACCCTTGACGTACAGCGTCAATCACCCTAAGCTCCCTGCCTGTGATCCTCGGCTATGGCGATGCGAAAACCAGGCGCTTCGCCGAGGGTCGATTCGTGAGGGACTTCCAGGGATTCGAGCAACAAGCCTCCAAGCGACTGGCGATTCTCGACGCCGCCCCCTCCCTCCACACGTTGAGAGGGCTGCCCAGCAACCGCCTGGAGGTCTTGCGCGGCGCCCGCAAGGGCCAGTACTCCATCCGCATCAACCGCCAGTGGAGAATCTGCTTCGAATGGCCCGACAGTCAACCGGGACCCAGCCGCGTCGAAATCGTTGACTACCACTGAGGGAAGACTGACATGCTGAAGAGAGCCGTTCATCCGGGTCGAGTGCTGAAGGATGAACTAGCCGAACTCGGCGTTACGCCAACGGAATTCGCGCGCAACATCGGGGTGCCGCCCAACCGCGTGAGCCAGATCATCAACGGCAAGCGCTCGATCACCGGTGACACTGCGTTGCGTTTCGGCCACTGGTTCAGCATCGAACCACAGTTCTGGCTCAACCTGCAGACCCAGTTCGACCTCGTCCAGGCCGACAGGCGGCGCGGCGCCGCCATCAGGGAACTGCCGACGAGTGCGGACCTGTTGGCAGGTTGACCCAACATCGGCGGCGTAGCGGCCCCTGAGTCAGGAAGACGCCCTCCTGGAAGCCGGGCGCAGGCTGACTACACGGTACGGGCGGAGATCAGCCGGCCGCCCAACCCGCCGACAGCACCTCCGCCTGCTCCAGCACGGTCCGGGTGGCCTTCTCCTGCTTGTCGGGCGGATAGCCGTGCTTCCGCAGGATGCGCTTGACCAGCACACGCAACTGCGCTCGCACGTTCTCGCGCAGGGTCCAGTCAATCGTGACGTTGCGGCGCACCTTCTCGACGAGCTCCCGCGCGATGTCCCGCAACGTCTCGTCGCCGAGCACCTGGACGGCGCTGTCGTTTGTCTCCAGAGCGTCGTAGAAGGCAAGCTCGTCGTCGGAGAGCCCAAGCTTCTCGCCGCGGCGTTCCGCCTCCCGCACTTCTCGCGCCAGACCGATCAGTTCCTGGATGACCTGGGCGGCTTCGATGGCCCGGTTCTGGTAGCGGCGGAGGGTCCGGGCCAGCATCTCCGAGAAGGTCCGGGCCTGAACCACGTTCTTCTTCCGCTTCGCGGCGAGCTCGCCCTTGAGCAGCTTCTGCAGGAGCTCAACCGCCAGATTGCGCCGCTTCATGCCCTGGACCTCGGCAAGGAACTCCTCCGACAGGATCGAGATATCGGGCTTCTCGAGACCCGCCGCCGCGAAGATGTCGATCACGCCCTCCGGCGCCACGGCGCGCGAGACGATCTGCCGCAGAGCTTGATCGAGTTCTTCCCGCGGCCGCGCATCGGCCGCGGTGCGCTTTGCCAGTACCGACCGGACGGCCTGAAAGAACTCCACGTCGTCCCGAATCCGGATCGCCTCATCGTGGGGAACGGCGAGCGCGAACGCCTGAGTCAGCTCGCGCACGGCCAGAAGGCAGCGTTCCTTTCCGTCTTCCTGCGCCAGGACGTGCTCCTGGGCCGCCGGCAGCAGGCCGAGGCGTTGCGCAGGCGTGCCGCCGGTCCACGCCGACCAGTCGAAGCCGTGGAACAAAGCGCAGCAGACCTCGTGCTTTTCGAGCATCGCCCGCACTGCCTCTGCCTGGTCGACTGCGGCCCGGCCCGTACCGCCGCTCTCTGTGTAGGTCGCCAGTGCCCTCTTGAGCTCGTGCGCGAGACCCAGGTAGTCAACCACCAGGCCTCCCGGCTTGTCCCGAAACACCCGGTTGACACGCGCGATGGCCTGCATCAGCGCGTGACCGCGCATCGGCTTGTCGACGTACATCGTGTGCAGGCTCGGTGCGTCGAAGCCGGTGAGCCACATGTCGCGCACCAGGACCATCTGCAACGGGTCGGACGGGTCGCGGAACCGCTTCGCCAACGCCTCGCGTCTCGGCTTGTTGCGGATGTGCGGCTGCCACTCCACCGGGTCGGACGCCGCGCCGGTCATCACGACCTTGAGGCTGCCCCGCTCGTCCTCCGCGTCCTCCCACTCGGTTCGCAGCCGCAACAGGGCCGCGTAGAGGTCCATGCAGATGCGCCGGCTCATGCAGACGACCATCGCCTTGCCGTCCATCGCCTTCAGGCGGCTCTCGAAGTGCGACACGATGTCTTCCGCGATCAGCGCCAGACGGTCCTCGGCGCCGACGACCGCCTCGAGCTGCGCCCACTTCGTCTTCAGCCTCTCCTTGCGCTCGACTTCCTCGCCCTCGGTGACCTCCTCGAATCCCGCGTCGACGGCCGGTAGCTGCTCGTCGTCGAGCCCCAGCTTGGCCAGACGGCTCTCGTAGTAGATCGGCACCGTGGCCTCGTCCTGGACCGAGCGCCGGATGTCGTAGACGCTGATGTACTCGCCGAACACGTTGCGCGTGTTCGCGTCTTCCAGTTCGATCGGCGTGCCGGTGAAACCGATGAAGGACGCGTTCGGCAGGGCGTCCCGCATGTGGCGGGCGTAGCCCTTGATGAACTCGTACTGGCTCCGGTGCGCCTCGTCCGCGATCACGACGACGTTGCGGCGGCGCGAAAGCAGCGGATGCCGGTCGCCCTTCTGCTCCGGGAAGAACTTCTGGATCGTGGTGAACACGACCCCACCGGCGTCCACCGCCAGCCTGGAGCGAAGGTCAGCGCGGCTCTCCGCCTGCACCGGCGGCTGCCCTAGGAGATCCCGGCACCGGGAGAACGTTGCGAAGAGCTGGTCGTCGAGGTCGTTTCGGTCGGTAAGGACGACAACCGTTGGGTTCTCCATCGCCGGTTCGCGGGCGATTTGGCCGGCGTAGAACGCCATTGTCAGGCTCTTGCCCGAACCCTGCGTGTGCCACACGACGCCGATCCGTCGGTCCCCTGGGTCTCCTCCCGGCACGCGGCCGGATTCGTAGCGACCGCTCCCTTCCCGCAGGACAGTCGCCATACGCCCGAGAGCCGCCGCACGCAGAGTCTCCCTCACCGCGACCGGGGCGGCATGGAACTGGTGGTAACCCGCCATCTTCTTGACAAGCGCACCGCTTCCGTCGTCCTCGATGACCAGGAAGTCGCGCACAAGGGCCAGGAAGCGGCGTTGTTCGAACACGCCTTCAACCGCGACCCGCAAGGCCATCTGCGCCGCGGGCGCAAGTTCCTCACCGCCGATCGTCCGCCACGGCTTGAACCACTCCCATCCGGCCGTGAGCGTGCCCAGCCTCGCCTCGACGCCGTCCGAAACGGCCAGCACGCCGTTGAACTCGAACAGCGACGGGATCTCCGCCTTGTAGGTCTGAAGCTGCCGCCACGCGCTGTGAACCGTGGCGTCCTCGTCTGCCGGGTTCTTTAGTTCGATCACGGCC
This sequence comes from Candidatus Multivorans sp., assembly GCA_965220845.1. Lineage (GTDB taxonomy): Bacteria > Acidobacteriota > Thermoanaerobaculia > Multivoradales > Multivoraceae > Multivorans. The sequence continues at coordinate 117,091 of CBDCRA010000003.1, read as the reverse complement.
AGCGGCAGACCGTTCACGAAGAGCACGACGTCCGGCCGGCGCTCTCGACCATCTACCACTACCGTGTACTGGTTCACGGCAAGCCAATCGTTGTTCGACGGCTCGTCGAAGTCGATCACCCGCGCCTGGTCGCCCCGCACGCGGCCGGTGCCATCCCGGTACTCGATCGCGACACCGCCAACGCACATCCGGTGAAAAGCGCGGTTCCGCGACTCCAGAGTCGTTCCGGGGGGCCGCATCAGCTGCCGCGCCGCGTGATCGACCGCCGCGGCGGGAAGCTCTGCGTTGAGCCGCGCAAGCGCCTCGTGCAGCCGGCGCTCCAGCACCGTCACGCCATAATGGGCGCGTTCTGTCGCTAGACCGCCCGGTCCGATGTCCGGCCCGTGCGCGATCCTCCAGCCGAGCCCCTCCAGCCAGTCAAGGGCGGCGGCCTCGACGTCGGATTCAGTGACGCGAGTCATCAGGGTCTCGGATTCCGTACCGCAGATCCGTTTCTTCAGGCAGGTCCTCGCAGCCACTCGGCGTCAAGCCTCGGGTTCCGGCAGCCCCAACACTCCCAAGACGGAGTCTCAACGCCAAAGCCCCCAGGACTCGATCTCCTTTGCAAGTAACTGGAGAGAGGCTCCGCATTCCTCCTGCGTAGTACCGAACAGTCGGCTGGTCACGAACGGCGAATCCGCTCCCTGACTCTCCAACGACCGCTGAATCGTCTGAGACAGCCAATCCAGATTCGCAAATCTGTAAGCGAAGGCACCGGGCGGAACCACTACGGGCCCGCCGGTCGCCAGCCGTCTGTGGCACGCGTTCAATGCCAGCAGTGCTTCGAACTGATCGAAAGCCCTTGTGTACGTTTCGTGATCTGGGACAGTCCTCCGGCAGTAGTGCCACAACATTCGATAGACCCATTCGGTCAATGGCAGATGGTGCCGCTCGAAGCCCTCCAGAGGAACTCCAGACTGTCCAACGTCCGCCGACAGAAACGATGCCGCAAGCTGCCCTGCAGCGTCCGCCGCTAGCTCTCCGTCATACCGAGGCTCCACACGCGTCGTGAAGAGACGTGCCACGAACGGCAGCCGATCTGTATGAACGGCGGTGACCCCCAACGCGTAGAAGAGACACGATGCCGGATACCGGGTCAAGTCGATCCACACCTTCATGCCGTTCCGCGGAAACGCCACGCCGAGTTTCCGGAGAGCGTCGGACTAAGTCGAATGGTGCTCCGGCTCCGCCCAGGCCCCTCCTACTGAAGCCATAGCGACCACTGTCGAGCAGGCGGCATCGTAGCGCCGAAGTCTCGCCGTCAACGAAGTCGTCGTGACGTCCCGATCTTCAACCGCAAACGCATCCCTTCGCGTCTTCGTCAGCACATCGTCAACCGCGCGATTCACGAGGTCAGAGAATCGGACACGGTGACGCCGTTCAGGCAGATAGCGCTTCAAGCTCGCAACGGCGACCTCGGCGGAAAGAGGATGCGGCTTCGAAAACTCCTCGATTGCCTCGACTTGCTCTCGCAGCGTGCTGAAGAACGCATCTGCGTCCTCGATCCGAATCACCTCGGCTGAGCGGCGCTCGACCAGCCGGCTGGAAGCGTCGTTCAAGTCGCTTCGCGTTGCCCAATAGGTCGTGAACCGACGTGACCGGCTCCGATCCAGTGCATCTCGCAGGCCACCGTCCCACTTCGCCGACCATCCACACACCACAAGGCCGAACTCACCGAAGATCCTGTCCAGGAAGCGATCGAGCGCCTTGGGATAGCTCTCGAGTTCGGCATCCGTGTTCCTGATGCGTGTGTCCAGGTAGTCACCGTGAACCTTGACTACCGTGCAGCCGGCGTGGGTCAGGGGCAAGGCGCCACGAAGCTGGTCCTTCGAACTCAACACAGCGGGCGCGATGCCCCGCTTGTCCAATGCCGTCTCGATCAACCGGTCGAAGTTGGTCGTAACGATGACCCGGACGAACTTCCGCTCGACGAGTTCGGCAATAGCCTGATGCGCTAGCGTCGGGATCTTCTTTCCGTCTTCCCGTTCCTACTCGGTCGGCTCCACGTAGCTCCTGAGGAGTTGCTGCCGCTCGGCCTTCGTCCTGGCGAGCTGCTGGATGATCTCCGAGTAGTCCGGTTCCGCTCCGAACGTGTCCCGATACCACGTCTCGGGTGAAGGATCCGCCGTTTCGCCGGAGACGCTGGCCAGCCTTCGGATCAGATCGAGGGTGATCTCCCAGCCAGTCGGGATCCCTGCGGCCCGCGAGACACCCGACCCGAGCAGCAGAGCGTACACGCCTGGTGCCGACTGGATCGAGAACGCGAGCGACTGTGCCGGTGCGATCACCGGCTCTGTTCCCTGGCACCATTCACTCGCAGCGAGCCGGATAGGAGCGCCGGCAGGAGAACATCTCGCAGAGCACGTAGCGATTGGGACTCGCGTGCGGCCGCGCTCGCTTTCTCCAGCAGATCTCGGGCGACTACGCCGAACCGCATGGCGATCTCAACCGGAGGTACAGCCAACCGGAAGTGCGCCAAGGCTGCCGCCGACACACGCTGGCGACCGCTCGTCCCGGTCATGTTCTGAATCGCGTAGTGTCGAAACGAAGGGCTGCGGGCCAGGCAGTAGGCGAACTCGGCCGCCAGCGGCGGCTTCGGTCGCATCACGATGTACTCGGTCGATCCCCAACCGGTCTCGCCAGCGCGAAGGAAGTCGACGTAGGCCGTCTTGCCGTTCTCCAGACAGGGCGTGATGCGAGCCAGCAGCGTGTCGCCGTTCACGAACCGCATCCCCGAGCTGTACGGCCTCTCGGCTACCGAGTCCGGAACATGGCCTCGTGTGGGCATGTTGGACATGCCGAGATATGGTGCCAAGACGCCCTTGCGCAGCCGTCGCCCGGGATTGACGTCCATAATCTCATTCAACTGCACGACCTCCCAACCAGCCGGAACGTCACCCACTTCGGATCCGACCAAGGTGTCCGGGAAGAGATCGGCACCCTCGTATCGACAGTCTGGAAGACCATGTTCACGCCCAAGCATCTTTGCGCGAACGGGATCGAAGTCCAGGAACCAAGACTTGAACAGCGCCCGGACCATGACGTCCAGGGTCTCGCTCATGCGCAGGTTCAACTCGATCTTGTCGTCCAGCGTACCTAGGACGCGGGCAATGGCTCGTTGTTCGTCAAACGGCGGAACTGACACCAAAAGATGCGCCAGTGACCCAGTCGGGACGCGCTGCCTTCCGGAAGTGCCGGTCATCTGACCGATGGCATAGGCTCGAACTTCCTCCCACCGTACAAGGTAGAAACTGAAGTCGTTGTCGGTGACACTCGGCCGTCCTCTCACAACAACGAACTCCGTCGAGCCATGGGCGCCGACGACTTCGTCATGCGACCAGTAGCGACCGATCTTGCCATTCTCTAGACAAGGCGTGATCCTAGCCATCAGTGTGTCGCCACGGCGGAAGCGTGAGCCGCCTCCATCGTAAACGCGCTCAACCGGGCTTCCTACGGACCGGTTGCAAGCACTCACATCTGCCATCGACACATAGGGATACTTGCGGCCCCGTTCGAGGCGCACGGGAGGATTCACTTGTACGGCCTCACTGAACGGCAGCGTCCGCCAACCCCTCTCCTTTCCCGAACCTGTGCCCGAGAGAAACACCACATACTCCCGCTCGATCTCCCGGTGAAATCGCGCCGGCAGCCGCGCCCAGTCGCGGGCCTCGACGAGAAACGGCATTGTCGAGTCGTGCAGCGCCTGGTGGAAGTCGTCCAGCCGCGCAAGGTCGATCTCCTTGAGCCCGGGGCCCCGGAGGACGAGGTCCAGATCACTTCCGTCATGGCTTCGACCGTCGACACGGCTGCCGTACGCCCAGACCTCGACGTCGGGCAAGTGCTCGCGGAGCAGTGCTTCGAGCTGCTCGCGGTGGCGGGCCGGGAGATGCAGACGGTCAGTCACGGGGAACGCTATCGATCGTATCCGCGAGCGCCCTGGCGTCGGCGAGAAAGGCGTGAAGAAGGTCGATCACTGCCGCGTGGAGCCGACCGTCGCCTCCCCGGTCATCGAGGTCGTCCACAACGTCCCGGTAGCCGAGCCAACGCTCTGCAGCGTCGATGTCGATCAGGTCGTGCTTCGCCGCGTGCCGGAAGATGTCCCCGAAAGTCAAGCGGTCCGCCTGTCGATTGCTCGCGAACCACGGCCGCAGGCTCTTCCCAAGCAGCTTGCCACTCTGTTCAAGGGCGACTTCGAAGTATTCGGCGCCTACCTCCCCGGCGAGACGGCGGGTAGTCGTATCTTCGGCCTCGGCGAGAGTGTCGAGGCAGGCGCCCAGGCGGTCGAGACGGCTTCTCAGAAAGGTCGTGTCGATGCCCACTGAACAACGCCCGCCAAGCCTTCCTCTACGCAGTAGCCGCCAGCCCGACCACCACTACAGCGAGCGATGCCCGCGAGGACGGGATCGGGTCGCCATCTTCCCGCAGACCCTTGAGCTGAGGAGCAAACGTCTCGCACATGAGTGCGATGACCTCGGAACACCTCGGAAGGGGCACCTTGCAAGTGCTCATGCGTCTCCGCCATCCATGATCCAGCCGCCCTCATTCATCTTGTCCCAGTCCGGCTCTTCAGGGTCTGGCAACTGGAGCGCCTCGCGGAGCCCCCGATTCCGCATCGCGATGCGACGGCACTGTTCCTGCGAGAACCCCATCTTGCGAAGGAAGTAGATCCTTAGAGCACCAGCGACAAAGCGAAACGTCGAAACAACATCTGGTCCTGCTGGAAGCGGGTCCCCATGAGCGGGCTTTCCGCGGAGCTCGGACAACCGCTTGCCCATCGCGGTGACATCGATCCCCCAAGACTCCAGCCCCATATCGCGAAGGAACGTCTCGTACGGCTGGAACTTCTCCCTCCGACCACAGCCTTCACCGGAGGAATGACTCTCCTCCCGTACGACGAGCCTCTGGATGGCCCCGACCATCAGGACGATGCCCGCATCGGTTCGATCACCGCGCGTCATGATGTGATCGAGAAGGCCAGTCGCATACCGGTTCTCTTCACGCGCACGGAACCACCCGGCCAAGATCCGTGGCTCGTGACCTTCGATGTCCCTCTGTCGGACGAGCATGTTTCCCCAACCCTGCAGACGGTGCCGAGGAGTGCGATTCAAGAGGCCCATGCCGACCCTCGGGTCGGCAGAGTAGCGCTCTGGCAACTGTCGATCATGCCGATAGAAGACGGCGCCGTGGAGGCGACACTTCTCCCCTGAAACAAACCGGATGAAGTCGGCGAACTCAAGAGCACGTTCCAACAGCTTCATCGGCTCGACGAGGGTGGACGACGTGATAGTCGCCACCGCTGCTTGCCGTATCCTCAAGCCGAAGAACCCATCATCACCCCAGTAGAGGCGATTCTGCACGGTCAAAGAAAGATCGCTCGCGATCGTCGCAGTGCACTCTCGTCGATCGCAATCGGCCGTCACCTGCATTCGTGACTCACTAGGGACACCCATGGCCCAAGGATGCCGTGCCGACGGATGACCCAGCGGTCTGGCGAACCACTCGGCCAGTCCGTCAACTTCGAAATGGAGTTCGTGAGCAAGTGGTGGATCGGCAGCTACGAGATTGACGTCACTGCTGATCAACGCGAGACCGGTGACATTGAACGTCAGATGCGGCTCCGAACCGAACGTGAAGAAGGCGGTCTGCGTACGATGGCATCCACTGATGTTCACATAGGTCTCACTGCCGACTGCACCTACAAGGCGAGTTTCCCACCGTTCCCTGATGTCAGGGAACATATCGAACTGGCGCACGAGCAGGTCGCCCTTCAAAGTCAATGTGACACTCTCAGCACTGATGACGAGCTTACCGTTCACACAGTCGGACTCCTGCACGTTCTCGGCAGGCAACCAGAACCTCCCGCGGAGCGTCTCAGAGGCGCCATCGGAAGTCACAGTTGCATCCCCTTCCTCCACAGTCGCGCCGGCTGAACGAGCCACGCAGAGTTGAGACGCTGGAGCCCCATGTAGTCGCGCAGGAACTCAGTTCACGCGGCCAGCAGAAGCCGCTCGAACCGTTCAGGAGATGACCAGAGAGCGACCTCGGACTGTTGCTCGACGAGCTGGAAATCTTCCTTGCGCCAAAGATCCTGCGTGTCGTCGAACAGTGACACCAGCCTCAGTTGCCGATGACTCTCCTGCAAGTGGCTGAGATCGACGCATCCGGCGACGACATGCTCGGTGATCCGTCGAGCGGCACCACGGGAACCTGTGCTGAGCAGGAACACGAGCGCTATCCGCTCATCCGTGTGAGTCTCGAAGTCGATCGTCCATTGGCGCCCCGACCGGCCGGGTCGGCTCACACCGCGCTCATGGGGGATGCGCCGCTCCGTCAGCCACTCATGTACTTCGTCCGAGGCACTCTGGGCGGCCCTGGTCCTCAGAGTGAACCACAGGTCCGACACTCGTACCGCACCTTGAGCGACCCGCAGCACCGAGTCCCCGACCGCAGCGTCCGCTGAGACCCGCAGCACGAGTTGACCGCGTTCCAGTTCGAGTCCCAAGGTCTGACAGACATCCCCGATCATCCTGTTCTGTTTGGGCGATCGGCGCTTGCTCGCCGACTGTAGCCGCAGCCAGCCGAGGCTCTCGCCGAAGTCGGTGATCGTCAGTCCCCCGTTGCGCTGAAGCACGAACACGTCGACCACGCCGCCATCGGGATACATGAGGGGCGTCCGCACCCTTACTCCCTCGTCAGGAGCAGGCGAACAGGTGAAGAGCGGCGGCAGGGACCCTGCGATCGACGAACACAGCATCTCGGCGTTCATAGAGCCAGTTCCTTCTGAGCGTTCAACGCTCCCATGCTTCCCTCGTGAACGATCCCCGACTCGGCGCAGAACTGATCCCAGACGTCTCCCGGCTGAGTCCACGGAGCAGTGATGTCCCCGGGAACATATGCCTGCTTGTCGCGACAGGCCTCTGTCCACCGGTGCTTGTGCTTCTCTCCAACGAGGTTGCAGTCCGGGTTGTGGTGCTCGGCGCCCAGATCGAGCCCATAGATGCGGCCAACACGCCGATGGACCAGCGTGTAGGACAACGTGCCAGCCTTGGGGTTGCAACGACCATTGACGAACAGCGGATAGCCGGCTTCGGACGACACTTCGGCCCTGAACTCACGTGCGGGAGAGTGATCCTCATCGTCCTGCCACTCTATGTCGCCAACGACTCGCTTGGTGTCGTCGGCCAGAATCGCGTCGAACTCCTGCTGGCTGAGAGTCACGGTACCCTGCTCCCCTTGTCTGGCGGCACCCCGAACCCGAGACTCCGCAGATTCTCCTCGATCGCCGCGTCCAACCTTTTCGCCTCGGCCTGCTGCTCTCGCCATTGCGCGGCGAGTCGCTTCATCTTGTCCTCAAAGGGCTCACCGTCGTCCTCCGGCGGCTTGAAACCGACATAGCGGCCCGGGGTCAACACATGGTCGTGCTTGCGGACCTCGTCGAGGGTTGCGCTCTTGCAGAAACCGGGCTCGTCTTCGTAGGCCGCCACGCCATCGCCGCCGCGCCAGGCGTGGTAGGTGGCGGCGATGCGGCCGATGTCGTCGGCCGTCAGCTCACGGTGCGTGCGGTCGACCATGCGGCCGAGTTCGCGCGCGTCGATGAACAGAATCTCCTCGTGGCGATCATGACCACGACCGTCCTCCCGGTCGCGGGCCAGGAACCACAGGCAGGCGGGTATCTGGGTCGAGTAGAAGAGCTGGCCGGGAAGGGCCACCATGCAATCGACGAGATTCGCCTCCACAAAGCTCGCGCGGATCTTGCCCTCGCCCGACTGGGCCGACGACATGGAACCGTTGGCGAGCACGAAACCGGCTCTTCCGTCGGGCGCCAGGTGATGCACCATGTGCTGCACCCAGGCGAAGTTCGCGTTTCGCTTCGGCGGCACTCCGTGCTTCCAGCGCTTGTCCTCCGCCAGCCGCTCCCCGCCCCAGTCCGAGACGTTGAACGGCGGATTGGCCAGGATGTAGTCGGCCCTCAGGTCGGGATGGCGGTCGTTGTGGAACGTGTCGCCCTGCTCGATCCGGCCGCTGATGCCGCGAATCGCCAGATTCATCCGCGCCAGCCGCCAGGTGGTGTAGTTCGATTCTTGGCCGTAGACCGAGAGATCGGCCGCGGCGCTCGCGGGCAGTGCTCCGCCGTTACCGTTGCCCGTTGCGTGGGCACCGATGAACTCGATGGACTGCACGAACATGCCGGACGATCCACAACAGGGGTCGTACACCCGACCCCGGTACGGCTCCAGCATCTCCACCCGCAGTTCGACGACGCAACGCGGCGTGTAGAACTCGCCGCCCTTCTTGCCCTCGGCGCTCGCAAACTGCGACAGGAAGTACTCTTAGACGCGGCCAAGAACGTCCCTGGAACGCGCCTCCTCGTCGCCCACGCGGATGTTGCTCACCATGTCGACGAGTTGGCCCAAGCGCTCCTTATCGAGCGAAGGACGGGCGTAGTCCTTCGGCAACACGTCCTTGAGCGACGGGTTATCGCGCTCGATGGCGACCATCGCGTCGTCTACCAGCCGGCCGATCGCAGGCTGCCGTGCCTGGTTCTTGAGAAGCGTCCAGCGCGCATCGGGCGGCACCCAGAAGACGTTCTTGGCGCGGTACTCGTCGGGATCCTCCGGATCGGCTCCGTCGTCCCGCTCCGCCTCGAGGCGAGCCCGGGTCTCCTCGAACGCGTCCGAGATGTACTTGAGGAAGATCAGCCCTAGGACGACGTGCTTGTACTCGGCGGCATCCATACTGCCGCGCAGCGCGTCGGCCATCTTCCAGAGTTCGGATTCGTAGCCGGTGACGGCCCCGCTGCTGCCCGTCGAGAACCGCTCCGCCAACTTCCTATCCTTCCTGGTCCGCATTCCGGTCCTCAGTCTCTCGGCCACCTTCGTTGCTCAGGAACTAGAACAACTGATCAACCGTGAGCAAGCCGATCACGGCTGCCTTCCGATCAAACGCCGACGCCGGCGCCACCCCATGACCGACACTGTCCCTCGACGCTTTCACGTCCTTGTCCTTTGGTCGAAACCCAGCGAAGTACACGGTCCTCAGGTAGTCACGGAACCGTCGCGGCAACAGCAAGCTGTCGTTGTCTCGCCGAATCGCGGACTCGGTCGCCGTGTTGACCAAGTTGTCCCGGTGCGGCTTCTTCCCACTACCGGTCTCCGCGTGATGACTCCGGAGCATGCCCTCGATTCGTGGAAACAGCAGCGCCGTACAGCTAGCCCAGTCGTCTGCAAGGAAGCGCTCTATCGCGCGTTCCAGTAGCACCATGTGCGGGCCAAATGAGGCCCGCCCCGCCCAACTCTCCGCCATACGAGGCACGCGAGCCTTACTTTCCTCGACAATACGATCCAACAGCCGGTCGGGACCTACGCCAGCCTTGACATGGCTGATCAGATCATCCGCCGTGCTGCTCTGCAGGCCGACAAACGGAAACCACTGCGAAGAGAACAAGCGACCCCAGTCGTCGTCGGAGAGGCTGAATCTCTCTTGGAACAACACGCGGAAGTACATCCGCCCCAACGCCGAGCCGACATCGTAATCCCTTGGGCGGCCATCAGGGATCTGCGTAGGCACAAAGTCGTAGAACAGTCCCTTGCGCCAGCCCACCGAGAAGAGGAACAAGAACCCGGCATCTCTCGGGACCGCCACCCCCAAGTCCAACGACCGGATCTCCGCGACATCGTCCTTCGTCATTGGGTCACCGGCCCCAACAGGCCCGGTCACTCGAGCCTCACCACGGACTTCTAACTCGTTGACGTACACCTCTGCTGGCCCGTCCCGGCGATAGATCACCAACAGATGGTCAACCTGCGAAGGACTAACGGGTTCAGGCAACCGCTCCAAGATGTGGGTGCAGAAGGCTTCCAACCTACCGACGAAGTGCTGCCCATCCTCGGTCGACGTGAACTCAAGGGTGCGCACCTTGACCTTCTCGCCGGCGCGGGCGAACGAGACGGCTACACCGGCCGGAGGCCGACCGAGGTTCACCTCAACAGGCATTCCGGCTTACTCCAGTGCCGATCCACCCGTGGCTTTCCCGTGCGCGGGCAAGGTCAACGGCTTGCCCAGCGAGCCAGGCGGCCTTCCCGCTATCGCTGGCGTTCGCGCGGGAATCTACGGTTCTGGGTGCACCCTTCGGTCGGGCTAGCCATGCGCCTCGGCCTTCTCGCCCGCCCATGCACGACTGGACGTCTCGTCCGGAGCTCGCCGCCAGTCCGGAGCGGCAGACTCCGCCTGAGGGAGCGACACATGGAACGAAGTGCGGGTTCGACATTGGCTACGGCCCGAGTTCCAGGCCGACGCCCGGAACCACAGAGAAGACGCCGAATAGTATTCCCCGAAATCCAAAAGGAGAGACCTGCCGTGAAACCGTCGCTCGCCGCCGCCTCGCTCATGGGCCTGTTCGCCCTCGTCTCCTCAGTCACGGCCCAGTCGGCCTCCACATCAACGGGCGGCTATCTAACCCCGCCGCGGGAGATCGTCGACATTCTCGACGCGCCGCCGACGCCGTCCGTTCTGGTCGGGCCGAAGCGGGACGTCGTCGTGCTGATGGAGAGCCGGAGCATGCCGCCGATCTCGTGGCAGGCGCGACCGCTGGAGCGGCTTGCGGGCTACCGGATCGATCCGCGCAACAGCGGGCCGTGGCGGGCGCCGGAGACGGCGGCGCTGACTGTCCGCAGGCTTGACGACGACGCGTCGTCCGACGACGGACTGCGGATCGAGGCGCCTCACGGCACGACGATCGGCTGGCCGCAGTTCTCGCCCGACGGTTCCCACCTCGCGTACGCCGTGCTCCACGACACGGGAATCGAACTCTGGGTCGTCGACCTGGCAAGCGGCAAACGCCGGGCGCTGACGTCGGCTTCGCTCAACGCCACCTGGCGCAATCCCTGCGAGTGGCTGTTCGACTCGAGCGGCGTGCTCTGCCGGTTCCGCGTGCCGGCCCGGGGCGCGCCGCCGTCGCCACTGCGGCAGCCGGACGGCCCCAACATCCAGGAGCACGACGGGCGGCTGTCGCCGGTTCGCACCTACCAGGACCTGCTGGCGAACGCCTACGACGAGGCGCTGTTCGAGTACCACTTCACGAGCCGGATCGAGACCGTCGACCTGGCCACCGGGACGCGGACGGCGATCGGCGAACCGGGGCTGTACGCGCGGGTTTCCGGCGCTCCGGACAGCCGGCACGTGCTCGTCGAGAGGATCGAGCGCCCCTTCTCCTGGCTTCACCCGGCGAGCCGCTTCCCGCGTTCGGTGGAGGTGTGGAGCCGGGACGGCGGCAAGCTCGCCACCGTGGCGACCCTGCCGCTGGCCGACGCCGTGCCCATCGGCGGCGTTCCCACCGGGCCGCGCGGCCACCGCTGGAATCCGACCGCATCGGCGACGCTGGTCTGGAGCGAGGCCCAGGACGGCGGAGACCCGAAGGCGGAAGTGCCGTATCGCGACTACGTCTTCACGCTGGACGCTCCGTTCGACGGCGAACCGCGCGAGCTGACGCGGACCGAGTTCAGGTTCTCAGGCATCGCCTGGACGGAAGGCGGCACGGCGCTCGTCAATTCGTACGACCGCGAGACGCGCTGGATCCGCACGGCGCTGCTCGACGTCGGCGGCGACGAACCGAGGCCGCTGTTCGACCGCAGCGCCGAGGACCGCTACGGCGACCCGGGCTTCCCTTGGCAGCGGCCCGGCGGCGGCACCGCAAGCGCGACCATCCTCCAGGACGGCGACGACATCTACCTCGTGGGCCGCGGCGCGTCCCCCGAAGGTGACCTGCCCTTCGTTGACCGCCTGAATCTCCACACGCTGGCGACGGAACGCCTGTTCCGCAGCGAGCCCGGCACGTACGAGACAGCTGTCGCAGTGCTTTCCGCCGGCGGCGGCGCCCTCCTGACCCGCCGCGAAAGCACGACCGAGCCGCCGAACTACTTCGTGACCAACCTCTCGACGGGCGACCGGCGCGCCCTGACCGACTTCAGCGACCCGGCGCCCATCCTCCGCCAGGTCGAGAAGCGGCTCCTGACCTACGAACGGGCGGACGGAGTCGGCCTGTCGGCGACCCTCTACCTGCCGCCCGGCCACCGGGAGGGCGACCGCCCGCCGATGCTGCTCTGGGCCTATCCCCGGGAGTACACGAACCCTGACGCCGCAAGCCAGGTCACCGGCTCGCCCCACCGCTTCACCACCCTGCGCGGCTCTTCCCACCTGCTGCTGCTCACCCAGGGCTACGCGATCCTCGACGGGCCGGCGATGCCGATCGTCGGCGAGGGCGAGACGGCGAACGACACCTACGTCGAGCAGCTCGTCTCGAGCGCCGCGGCTGCCGTCGACAAGGTCGTCGAACTCGGCGTAGCCGACCGCGACCGGATCGCCGTCGGCGGCCACAGCTACGGCGCCTTCATGACCGCGAACCTGCTCGCCCACTCCGACCTCTTCGCCGCCGGCATCGCCAGAAGCGGCGCCTACAACCGTTCGCTGACGCCCTTCGGCTTCCAGAACGAGCGCCGCACCTTCTGGGAGGCCCAGCACATCTACGCCGCGATGTCGCCCTTCTTCCACGCCGAGAAGGTGAACGAGCCGATCCTCCTCACCCACGGCGAGATCGACAACAACTCCGGCACCTTCCCGATCCAGTCCGAGCGCTTCTACCAGGCGCTCAAGGGCCACGGCGCCACGGTGCGCTACGTCACCATGCCTCACGAGTCCCACGGCTACGCGGCCCGGGAGTCCGTGCTCCACATCGTGGCGGAGATGCTGAACTGGTGCGACCGCTACTTGCGCACCGAGGTGTCGCCGGCGTCGGGAGCCGGCGCCGGAAGGTGAGGTCGGGATGGGGAGCGCGGCCAGGCTTGCGACCGTCACTCCCCACCCGATCGACCCGGCCGCGCCTCAGGGCGTCTCGAGGATCCTCTCGAGTTCCGGCAGAGTGACTTCTGCTTCCGGCGGTGCAACGTCGCCCGTGGTCACGAGGTCGAGCAACCGGCCGTCCTCGTCGAAGGCGCGAAAGACCGCACCTTCGCTCGACAGCTCGGCCATCCAGAAGTGCGGCTCACTGGCCGAGCGTTCGATGTACCACCGTTCCACCGGATCGACGGTGCGGGCGTCCATTCCCATGCAGCCGTCGCCGAGGTAGAGCACGCCCTCACCTTCCGCCACGACTTCTCCGAGCCGGATCGGATGGCTGCGCTTCAGCACATGGTCGTGGTTCTCGAACGCCGCGGTCAGCCGACCGTGGTGGAAGACTTCCTCCCAGGCGTCCCGACCCTCGGCGGAAGCCTCGTACGAGCGATGTGCCGGGTAGAGGGGAACGTGGTACAGGCCGAGCCGGTTCGGCAGCTCGGCGTCGGCCTCCATGTGCGCCGCCAGCCAGGGGGCCTGGTCCTCGTGGGACACCAGGTGCCCGCTGTCCAGTACGTAGAGAACGCCAACCGAGCCGAGGCCGCGCCGGAAGTACGTCGCTCCACCGTCCCCCGGCGCGTCTCCGCCGCCCTGATTCTGGGCAAACAGGGCGAAGTAGAAGGGCGCCTTCTGCTCAGGCGGCGAGGACGCGGGAACGCCGCCCTCCCTGCCCACGTTCACTTCGTGGTTGCCGATCGAGAGCACCAGAGGGACGGTATGGCCCTCGGGCGTGACCAGCGCCTCCGTGACGTACTCGAGCCACGTCCGCCAACGCGGCCACCTCGAAACGAGGCCGTTGGCGTAGGCGAGGTCGCCGCCGATCGCCAGCAGGTCCGGCGACCGCCGCGCCGCCTCGGTCAGCAGCGCGAGCGAGAGGGGTTCGGCGCCCACGTCGCCGCCCGCCGCCAGCCGCACCGGACCCTCCTCGGGCATGGTGCGGAAGCTGCGCACCGGCCCGGCCGACCGCCCGTCCAGCAGGATGTCGAAGTCATACCGACCGCCCGGCTCCAGGCCGCGCAACGGGAACCGGTACACGCGGACGTCCGGAACCCCGCCGATCTCGAGCGCTTCGCCCGGGCTCGTCCGCGGCTCGCCCTCCGACCCCGACGATCGCCACTCGACGCTTGCGGACCGCGGCAGCCGTTCGCCGATCCCATCCGCTTCGACGACCAGGTTGACGGTCATCGTCGTCGACGTGTCGCCTTGCCACGTCAGGTGCACGGAGTGCCAGGGCGGCTCCGCCGCCGGGCCGGAGCATCCCCCGATGAGGAAGACCGCGAGGGCGACTGCCGCTGCGCACCCAGTGCGTCGCGTCAGAGTTCTATCCGGCCTAAGGTGCGGCATCGAGAAGCTCCTTCATCACCGTCTGCGCGTCTTCCGGCCGGCCGAGGTGGAGCCCCATGCCCGGCATCGGCGCCACCGGCACGAGAACGCGGGCGACCCCGAGTTCGGCGAGCAAGCGCAGGCTGGACAGGTCTTCACCGATGCCCGTCGTGATCTCGAGGGCGTGCGGGTCCCGGCCGTGTTCGGCGGCTACGTCGCGCGCCAGTTGGACCAGCTCGGCGGCGGCCCCGCGCGCGGGAAAGAAACCATCGCCCAACCTGCCGGCCCGCTGCGCGGCGGCCTTCGAGTGGCCGCCGACGATGATGGGAACGCTGCCATTGACCGGCTGCGGCCGGCAGTAGGCGCCGTCGAAGTGGACGAACTCGCCGTGGTAGGTCGGACGTTCGGCGCCCCAGAGTTCGCGCATCGCCTCGATGTACTCGTCGGTGCGGCGCCCGCGGTCGGCGAAGGGCGCGCCGATCGCGTCGAACTCTTCCTTCAGCCAGCCGACGCCGATCCCCAGCAGGAGGCGGCCCCCAGTCAGATGATCGAGCGTCGCGACCTGCTTGGCCGCCACCACCGGATTGTGCTGGGGCACGATGAGGATGCCGGTCCCGAAGCGGATCCGCCGTGTCTGGGAGGCGACGAACGCCATCCAGATCAACGGGTCGGGCAGGTCGAAGTCGTCCCGTCCGCCGGCCATCTTCCCGTCCGGCGAATAGGGGTAGGCCGACTCGTACCCGCCCGGAACGACCGTGTGCTCGACGGTCCAGATCGACTCGAAGCCCGCCTCGTCCGCGGCCTGGACCAGTTCCACCGCCAGGCCCGGATCGACGTAGCGTCCCGTGTTGCAGTACCGAAGTCCGAACTTCATGAGTGGCGCAGTGTAACGGTAGGCAGCGAGAGCCGGACCGCTAGCGCAATCCTCCGCTACGATGCCGGCCGTGCACGAAGCCGCCGGCAGGACGCAGGTCGCCGACATCGACTGGTCTTCCTGGCGCGCCGTCGACCGGGCCACCTTGACGTTCGTCCTCCAGGACGGTCAGGTGCTCCTGATCCGCAAGAAGCGGGGCCTGGGCGCCGGCAAGGTGAACGGCCCCGGCGGCCGCCTTGAACCGGACGAGGAGCCAGTCGACTGCGCCGTCCGAGAGGTCGAGGAGGAACTCGGCATCACACCGCTCGGCCTGGAGTACCGCGGCGAGAACCTGTTCCAGTTCACCGATGGCTACTCGATCCACGTCTACGCGTTTACCGCCACAGGATACGAGGGCGAGATTCGGGAAACCGAGGAAGCCACGCCCATGTGGACGAACCTGGACGCCATTCCCTACGACGGGATGTGGGAAGATGACCGGCTCTGGTTACCCCACTCCCTGGGCGGCCTCACGCCGCAGGGCCGCTACATCTTCGACGGCGACCGCATGCTGGACTGGGAACTCGAAGTCGACGGCAAGCTCTACAGTCCGCGAGCACCCGGGTGCTCGCGTCCAGAGGTGCGTTAACGATAACTGAGAATCGAGTATCATCCGCCCATGCGGAGAGCCAGGCAGCAGCAGACCGTCCTCCGAGCTCTTGACGAAGCGGACGGTCCCCTGTCCGCCAGGGAACTGTGGAGCCGCCTGAGCGGAACGGGCGTCGGTCTCGCCACGGTGTACCGCGCTCTCCAACGGGGTGTTGAGGAAGGCACGCTGGAGACGGTCGAAGTGTTGGGCGGCGGGCTGCGGTACGAGCCCAGGGACCGAGAGCATCACCATCACTTTCTCTGCTCGAGCTGCGACCGCGCGTTCGACCTCTTCGGTTGCGTCGAGGGCCTCGAGTCCCTGCTTCCAGGCGGGTTTCGGATGACCGGACATGAGGTGGTGTTGCTCGGAACCTGCGATGGGTGTGGCGATGCGGCGTGACAGTCGCCCAGGAGCGGTGGACGTCGCCACCGCCTGATCGCTCCCCTCCTGCCCCGGTTCTGCCTCGATCTCAAGCCAGGGAAGGCGTTGATGCATCTAGCAGAAGGAGTGCTACCGCTCAGCCAGGCCGTCGCGTGGAGTGCCCTGGCCGCACCCACTGTCTATTGGAGCCTTCGTGGCGAGCAACGGACGCGACGCGACACACCGTCGTCCTCGATCGTCATGGCGGGCGTAACGAGCCTGCTCTTCGCCGGCACCCTGCTGCCGCTGCCGGTCCCGGTCGTGGGCGCAACCAGTCACATCTGCCTCACGCCGGTGCTCGCCCTGCTCGTCGGCGTCCGTCGCGTCGTGTGGCCCACGTTCTTCGTGCTCCTGCTGCAGGCCGTCTTCTTCGCTCACGGCGGGATCACGACGCTGGGGGTCAACTTCCTGACACTGGGACTGCTGGGGCCTCTGACGACAGTCGGCGTTTGGGCTCTGCTCCAGCGGCTCGGCGTGAACGGGTCTCTCCGCGTCGCGCTCGCCTGTGGCGTCGGCGGCCTGAGCGTCTACGTGGCGGACGCCGCGGTGCTCGCCGTGGCGTTGTCCGAGGTGACGGCGCCAGCGACGACCTTCGGAGCAGTGCTGATCGGATTCGCCCCCGTCCAGATCCCCCTGGCGGTTCTCGAAGCCTTCGCCTCCATCGGCATTGTACGGCTGCTGGCCAGACGTCGGCCGGACCTCCTGTCGAACTCGCTGAGGGGACTTCGCACCGTGTCCGCGCCGGCTGCGTCCGCCTTGCTTCTGTTGCTCGTAGTCGGCCTGTCGGGCTGCGCCTATGAAGGAATCGACGGAACCGTGTTCGGTGCGACCGCGGAGGAGGCGGGGCGACCGCCAACGGGGAGCATCGTCGACCTGAGTCACGGGGAGGTCGGGCTCGCGATGTCGATCCTCATCCTCTTCGGAGTGGGCTTTATCGCGGGGCGCACCTGGGAACGAGTGCTCGGAGGAGGACGCGATGCACCTCCACGCTGAGCATTCCCTGTTCTTCGAGCGCCGCCAGCCGCTGTGGGTTGCGGCATTGGCTGTCGCGCTGACCAGCAGCGTGCTGATCGTCAACGCAGGCGCGCGAAGCACCGTCCTGTCCCTGACCTGCTCCGGGCTCGGCGCGGTGCTTCTGCTGTTCGCACATGCCCATGGACGCCGCAGGATCAAGCCTGCCCTCGCGTGGACCCTGGGCGTCGTGGCGCTCGCCCTGCTCGCTGGGGTCGCCCTGAATTCCGACGCGGACGTCATCGTCCAGACGAGCGCCAGGGTCCTGTGTGGCGCCATCTGGATCCTCTGGCTGGGCACCCAGATCGACTGGGCGTCGCTGCGACAACTCCTGCTTCGGATTCGGATACCCGAGGGCATCGTGGCCAGCCTCGACCACGCGCTCATGCACGGTGTCCTCGCCCAGCGCGAGTGGATCCAGCGGCGTGACGCGGGCCGTCTCCGCCTGGGGTCACCGCGTTTGCCTGCGGCCGCCTGGGGACCGCTGCTCGGCGAGGGCGCCCTGCATGCCTTTACGCGCCTCGAACGCGCCGAGGAGAACGGCCTGCTGCGCAGTGCCTCCTGGGAAGACGTTCAGGCTCATGACGGCGTCCACCTCGACGCCATCGACGTCAAACGTGGTGGACACCTCGTGCTCCGGCAGCTCGAACTTCGCCTGGCAAGAGCGGAGTGGCTGCTCGTGCTGGGGCCAAGTGGAGCCGGGAAGTCGAGCTTGCTGCGCCTGCTCGCGGGGCTCGACGGACCCACGCGAGGGACCATGACGCGCCTGGGAAGCCACGTGTCGCCCGATACGACGCTCCGCGCCCGGCTCCACGGACGCGTGGCCCTTCTCGGCCAGAACCCGGAACACCATTTCATCGCGAGCACGGTTGCCGAGGACATTGCCTGGGGCCTGCTTCGCCGTGGCGTCGAGCCAGGCGAGGCGCGACGTCGATCCCGCGAGGTGGCGACGGCCTTGCGCATAGATCATCTGCTGCAGCGTCCGTGCCATCAACTCAGCTTCGGGGAGCAGCGCCGCGTTGCACTCGCCGGTCTCCTGGTGCTCGAGCCCGCGCTACTCCTCCTCGACGAGCCCACGGCCGGGCTCGACCCCGTCGCGGCCCTTGAGCTGCGCACGCTCGTTGCAGAGGCTGTTCGCCGAGCGAACGCTACCTGCGTCTGGGCAACCCACTGCCTTCACTCACTGCCATCCCAGGCGACGCGCGCCATCCTGCTGCGCGACCGGCGCGTTCTCTTCGATGGGTCTACGGAAGAAGGGCTGTCGGAACCATGGCTCATCCGAGCTGGCCTCGCACCACTGCTCCAGGAGAACTAGCTAGATGAACACACAGCAAAAGGTACCTGTTTCCATCCTCACGGGCTTCCTCGGCTCCGGCAAGACGACCCTGCTCAACCGGATACTGAGTGAAGAGCACGGCAAGCGCATCGCCGTCGTCGAGAACGAGTTCGGGGAGGTCGGCATCGACCAGGCGCTCGTCATCAACGCCGACGAGGAGATCTTCGAGATGTCGAACGGCTGCATCTGCTGCACGGTCCGCGGAGACCTGATTCGCGTGCTCGGCAACCTCATGAAGCGCCGCGACAAGTTCGACTACGTGCTGGTGGAGACCACGGGGCTCGCCGATCCCGGTCCGGTCGCGCAGACGTTCTTCATGGACGACGAGATTCGCGCGGAGTACGCGCTGGACGGAATCGTCACGCTCGTCGACGCAGCCCACATCGAGCAGCAGCTCGGCCGAAGCGACGAGAGCACGGAACAGATCGCCTTCGCGGACGTCCTCGTCCTCAACAAGACGGACCTCGTCGACGACGACGCTCTCGACAGGCTCGAGGCCCGGCTGCGGGAGATGAATCGAATGGCGCGAGTCATCCGTAGCGAGTGGGCCGACGTCTCCGTCGACAGAGTGCTCAACCTCGCTGCCTTCGACCTGGACGAGGTGCTCGAGCGGCGTCCCACTTTCCTCGAGCCGGAGTACCCCTTCGAATGGACTGGTGTCTACTCGCTCGATGTCGGCCGCTACGAACTCAGCCTGGCCGATGGGCCTGACCCGGCGATGTCTCTCGTCGTCGTACCCGACCAGGGCACGGAAGACTCCGCACTTCGTGAAGGTGCGGAATGGTGTGTGCGTCGGTACGCCGAACCCGCGGATCCCGTTCGTCCTGGAGACGAGATCGCTGTCGGCAAGCACCTGGACCTCCAGCTCGACTCCCCGGGACGCAAGTCGTTCTTCCTGGAGGTCGATACGCCGGTGAGGGTCGGCCTCTTCGCCCAGCACACCGCGGAGGAGTTCGATCTGCAACTGACGAGCGCGAATGGGGCAACGGCGCCCAACACGGAGACCGGCGCGCCGCGGGTCGAGGGGGTGGTCCCCGTCGAGGTCGAGCGAACATGGGTCGCGCAGCATGAGCACGACGACGAAGTGGGTTCGATCGCAATCGAGAGGGACGGCGACGTCGATCCCGGCCTGCTCAACACGTGGCTTGGCATGCTGCTCCGTGAACGCGGGGTCGACATCTTCCGAATGAAGGGCTTCATCAGCCTCGCGGGCGAGTCGCGTCGCTTCGTGTTTCAGGGGGTTCACATGCTCTTCGACGGGCAGCCGGATCGTCCATGGGGAGACGCGCCCCGCCGCAATCAGCTCATCTTCATCGGCCGCAACCTCGACGAGGAGAGCATGCGGCAGGGATTCGAGGCATGCCTGGTTTGATCCGGGGCATGCCTGACTTGAACGGCGGCAGCCCGAGGGGCGTTCTTCGCCCGGGCTGGTCCGCGGAAGTCGGCGACTACGCCATCGCCGGCGGGTGGACGCCGCGCGGCGAGGCGCTGGTAGTCGCAGACGCCGCGGGTGGCGTCTACGTGTTCGACGGCAGGTCCGGCGCCACCATCTGGGCGCAGCGCGAAGCCCATGAAGGCGGTGTGCTCGCGCTGGCGATGCAGCCTGACCGACCCGCGTTCGCCACGGCCGGCCAGGACGGCCGAGTCCTGGTCTGGAACTCCGACGAAGGTCGGGTCAGCCAGGCTGTCGACGTCGGGAATGGCTGGGTGGAGAACGTGGCGTGGTCGCCGGACGGACAGTGGTTCGCAGCCTCCTGCTCCCGGCAGGTTCACGCGTACCGCGCGGATGGAGTGAGAGTCTGGCGATCCGACGATCATCCCAGTACCGTCAGCGCGATCGCGTGGTCCGGCACGGAGGAGCTGGCGACGGCCTGCTACGGCCGGGTCACGTTCTTCGACGCGTCCAACGGCGAGGTTCGCCAGAAGCTGGAGTGGATGGGCTCCCTGGTGTCGATGGTACTGAGCCCGGACGGGGACATCGTGGCCTGCGGCAGCCAGGACAACTCGGTGCACTTCTGGCGTCGCTCCACGGGGCAGGACTCGATGATGTCGGGCTACCCTGGCAAACCGTCGGCCCTGGCCTTCGATCACACTGGCACCCTCCTGGCCACCGGCGGAGGCGAGGCGATCACGGTCTGGAGCTTTCGGGGACGTGGTCCGGAAGGCACCCGGCCCGGCGTTCTGCAGCATCACTTTGAGACAGTTACAGCACTCGCCTTCGCTCGCCGCGGAATGTGCCTGGCCTCGGGAGCTCGGGACGGCCGCGTCGTCGTGTGGTCACTCGGGCGCGATGGCTACGGCGATCCGATAGGAAATGCACCCGTGTCGGATGTGGTCGGCACCCTGTACTGGCGACCCGATGGACGCGCGCTTGCCGCGCTCGACGCTCAGGGTGGCGTAACGGCCTGGCGAGCCAGCAACGCCTGAGTCCGCTGGGCGGACTGGCTGGCGCCTTTGCTCCCTACTCGCTACTCGCCGCCGCCGGTCGAACCAGCGGAGCCGGCCGCCAGGATCGCGGCCGCGTCTTCCGGCTCGACGTAGGTCCAGGCCAGGAACGGCGCCATCATCTCGTCGGTGCTCTGGGAGCCCCAGTCGACCGCCCGGCCGATGTTCAGGAAGGGATACTCGTCGAGCTTGGTTTCCGAGTTGTCGTAGATCGCTTCGATCTCGACGCGAGTACCGGCCGGCAGCACCTTGGGCTCCCGGTAGATGTAGTTCGTCTGCCAGCTGTAGTCGTACTCGGGCACGTCGAGGAGCACCTCGGCGCCGCCGTTCGGGTAGTACGCGGTGTACTTCATGCTCTGGCCGCGGAAGTGCATGTGCGGGTGGAGCGACAGCAGGACGGTGTCCTTCTCGAAGATCCGGGACGATCCGACGCGCCAGCTTCCGTGACCCGGCGGGATCTCGAAGGCGCCGGCGCCGATCGTGTTCCAGGTCACCTTGTGCCTGACCTCGGCGCCGACCGGGTGGAACCGGAAGGCGACCGCCGAACGGTCGTAGCCGCCGGAGCCCGGACCGGGTTCCTTGTGGTAGTGGACGTTGAGGCGGACGACCATGCCGGCCTGCAGCAGGTTGCCGAAGCCCGGTGGGTAGATCGTCGGATCCTCGCCGGCGGCGATCGAACCGAGCGAGAAGGTGTTCTCGGAGAGCACGTCGACTTCACCGTCCTCGTTCGGGGTCAGCGCCCGGCCGGTGATGTGATGGACGAACTCGGCGTCCGGCTGGTACTCGATCGCCTGGAGCCAGCGCGGCTCCGGGAGCATCTCTTCGGTCAGCGTGATGAAGAAGTTCGGCTGCTCGTCCTCCACGTCGTCGCCGACGTAGTACGGCTCCTCCATGTAGACGATCAGGTCCGGCTTGCCAATCAGGAAGCCGCCCGTGTCCTCCCACTCGCGGGGCGCCGGGCCCTTCGCCGGATCGCCCTTGGGAGCGCCGCGCTTCGCCCACGCCACGACCGTGTCGATCTCCGGCTGGGTCAGCGTCCGCTCATTGAGGAAGACGCCGGCGGTGTGGTCGGTAGCATCCCAGGGGGGCATCTCACGGCTCTGCACGAGGCGGGCAATGGACCGCGCCCACGGCCGCACCTCCTCGTAGGTCATCAGGGACATCGGCGCCACCATGCCGGCCACGTTGTCGCCGCCCGGCCGATGGCAGGTCTGGCAGTTCTCCTGGAAGATGGCCAGCACGTCCTCGTGGAAGGTGACGGCTTCCCCGCTGTCGGCGGCGACCGCCACGGAGGGCAATCCGAGCGTGCCAAGAACGAGAAGTGCAGCGATCGAGCGGTTCATGCGCGCCTCCAGCTTCCAACCAGTTGTCCGAATCGGCAGGCGGACTCTAGCAGCAGCCGGAAACCGGCTTCACTCCCAGATCCCTTCGGGGACCGGCTTCGCCTCCACGACCTCCACCGCCACCTTGTCCGGCCCCATGACGAAGAAGCTCCGCATGTCGAACTCCGGCCGGTAGGTGATCGGCTCGACGATCTCGACGCCGGCCGCCTGCAATCGCTCGAACACGGGTTCGATGTCGCGGTAGGAGAAGGCGAAGTGGTCGATCACCCGGCCCCGCTGGGGCTCCGTCTCCAGCAGCGGCGACGCGTCCTCCGGCCACCAGGGCGCCAGCGGCTCGTAGTCCGGCAGGTTGTAGATGATGAAGGTCACGTTGTCGGTGCGAAACGCGTTGAACCAGGCCCGGTGCTCCCGGTGGAACTCCTCCCAGGTCGCGAACTCCGCATCCGGACCGACCGGCCGGGGATTGCCCTCGGCCGTGCGACGCGCCGGCAGTCCGAAGTGCCGCTCGTACCAGGCCGCGGTCTCGTTCACATCCGCCGCGAACAGATGGACGTGGGCGAAACGGTGGTGGCCCATCGTGTTCACCTCGATCATCTCGCGGTCCGGGCCGTTGACGTAGATCACGTGGCCCCGGCCCAGACGGTAGATCGGCGTGTGGATGTCGACTCCGCGCGACACCAGCCAGCGGTACTGGCTGGGCAGGTCGACCCCACCCCAGCCGAAGTGCCAGATGCCGCTCCGCTGGCTGCCGTCCGGCGGCTCCTCGACCTCGTTCAGGAGGATGAAGGAGTGCCCCGTGAACAGTGCGTCCGCAACCCCTCGGAACTTGATCGGCATCACGCCGAAGGTGGTCCGGTAGAAGTCGATCGAACGCTCGGCATCGGTCACGTTCAGACGGATGTGGTGGAAGCGGGCCGGTTCGACCGCCACCTCCGGCGCCTGCGCCGCGGCCGCCAGCGGCAAGGCCGCGAGAACGACGCCACCCAGGAGGCAGCGCCCGAAGCGGCCGGCCCCGAGTGCCACGAAGGCGGAAGAGAAATCGCTTCGTTGCGGGCGGCGCATGGTGAGTCTCACCTCCGGGAAACGCGGCGCCCGGGCGGAGAACCCATGTCGGGCTGATGATCCGGGCTGCGAAAGCGGCAGCGTAGCAGCCGCGCGACCAGCAGATGACCCGGATGATCGCCCGTCAACTCCTTCGCGGCGACGCGAAACTCCGAGGCCGCCGTGGCTACCGGCCACGAAGGCCCGGGTGACTTCGAGAAACGACGAGTCTGTCGGCACGGCGTGAATGGACGGCAGCACGATCGTTGTCGACAGGCCCGAACGCGCCGCAAGGGGGAGCTTCGGCATACACTCGGGGGGACAGACGAATGAGACGCTCCGCTTCACTGTTGGCGGGCGGCGCGTGGGAGGAGGGCGATGAAGGAGAAGAGCGGCTTGCGCCGCGACGGCATCGCTGAGCAACCGGGGCAGCGGTCAAGGCGTCCCCTCGGGAACGACGCCGGGCGGGATGCAACCCGGCATCCGGCGCGGGGCGCCACCGGTCGGCGTACGACAGGGCGTTACGGCGTCATGTCGCTGGCTCTCCTTGCGCTGCTGCTGCCGGCCCCCTCGGCCGTTCATGCCCAGCGTCTGCTGACGCTCGTGCCCGGCGTGAGCGCGGCTTCGTCCGCGGACGGTCAGGGTCCGTCGATCGGCCCGCTGCCCATCGCGGTGCAGGTGGACCTGGAGTTGCTCCGCGGCGACCCGTCGTCGCTGGAGGTGCCGACGCCAGACGGCGACGTCCTTTCCGCCGACCGAAGCGTGTTCGAGGATCGCGGCGGCGGCGACCTGATGTGGTCCGGCGGCCAGCGCGGCGCTGGCTACGACACGGTGGTGCTGACCGTGGAGGGAGGCCGCCTGGTGGGCCGCTTCGGCGCGGCTGGCGGCGGCGTGTACCAGATTCATGCGGACCATAGCGGCCGCGGCGGCATGGCGGCGATCGTGGGCGATCTGCCGGAGGGCTGGTGCGGCGCCGAGGAAGCGGATGCGCACGACATGCATGGACACGACCATCCGGAAGCGTTCGCGGCCGGTCTGGCGGCTGGCGATCGGCCGGCGCCGCGGAGCGGCGTCGCCGCGAGTGTGAGCAGTCCGGAGAGCCCTCCCCGTCTGGACATTCTGGTGAGGTACACGGCGACGGCGGCCGAGAACTGGGCGTACCTGGGCGGGGCCGAGGCGGCGATCCGTCACGCGGGCGACTACCTGAAGATGGTGTTCCGCAACAGCCGAATCGGGGTCGAGCCGCACATCGTCCACGTCGCCGAGGCGCCCGCCAGGCTGGACCGCATCGGTCGGGACCTGGGCCGGCACGAATGGTACGGCTGGTTTCGGGGATCGATGCTGTCTCTCTACAACGGCCATGAGGGTGATTGGCGCCGCCTGCGACGGGAGCACCGGGCCGACCTGCTGTACCTCTTCGTCGGCGAGAGTCCGTATCTTCACGACGGAAGCTGCGGCAAGTACAGCCTGCTGAGGAGCGGCGAGGATCCAGAAGCGTATGGCGGCAGCGGCTGGTCCTCCAACCATCCGTTCTGCCAGGACTACGCGGCGGTCTTCGCTCACGAGATCGGGCATGGCCTGGGCGCCGATCACGACCCACCGCACGTCCTGGGTTTCCTGGACCCGGACCCTGCCGGCGAGTACGCGAAGCTCTTCAGACCGTATGCGATGGCCCACGTGAACTACGACGTGATGCCGAGTCTGGGCACGGCGGTGAGCTACGAGGGCCAGATCGAGCCGTTCTATTCGAGCTCCAGCGTGAGGCCATGGGGCGCGGTGATCGGCGTGCCGGGCGGGCAGGACAACGAGCGGACCCTGCGCGAGACCGCGCCGCTGAAGGCGCGCTCCGGTGAGTCCCTGCCTACGCTGGAGGGTCTTCCGGCGCAGCCGACGAACCTTCAGGCGCGTTTCGAGGGCGAGTTCGCGCGTCTCACCTGGCGGGACAACGCGCCGGGTGCGGACGGCTACAACGTGAGCCACCTTCAGGATTGGGACGGTGGCTCCAAATGGACCATCTATCGGGAGCTCGATGGCCGCACGGAGGCGGTCGTGCCTCTTGCGCCGGAGGGCATGGTGCCGGGCGTACGGCACGAGTTCTATGTGCGGGCGCGAAAGGGCGACGTGAAGTCCCTTCCCAGCACGACGGTCGTTCTCACCTTACCGGGCGCTCCGATCGAGGCGCCGTCGGGTGTTTCGGTGACGGTCAATGACAGTTTGAGTAGGGTCGATGTCGCTTGGACGGACAACTCGGACAACGAGACCGGGTTCGACGTGCAGCTTCTGCACGAGGGGGAACCGGTCCTGCGGGAGTGGGCTCCGGCAGACGCTACGGAGCCCATCAGCCCCTTCTACGACCATAATGTGCGCCCGCGACAGGGCGACGAGTACGGCGTGCGGGTCATCGCCTACAACGCGTCGGGCCAGTCGGAGAGCAGCGAGACGGTGACGTTCCGCTGGGATCACCCGCTCGCCGCCAGGCCGCCCGACCCAACTGCCGTGGCCATCGCTCCGACCACCGCGCGCGTGACGTGGACAGTCGATCCGAACGTGCTCTTCTACCGCGTGAGTGCGCGGCTTGAGGGCTGGGCGAGTCAGCGCCGTTGGCATCCAGGAGACCCCGAGTCTGACGGCAGGGCGTGGATGGACTTCGAGGGTCTTGCCCGCGGCGGCCGCTACACCTTCGAGGTGAAGGCGGTCAGGCCCTATAGCGTCGCCTCCAAGGCCTACCTGACGCTGGGCGAGCGTGGCGCGGGTCCGCGGCCGCCGTCGGACCTGTCCCTGATCACCGAAGGCGAGTTGGTGCAGCTGAGCTGGAAGGACAACTCGGACGACGAACTCGGCTTCGAGGTCCAGGCCGGGGTCGTCATTGAGGCGTTCCGCACTAGCCAGATTTGGGATAGAAAGGTTGTGGTTCCTCCCGACACCGAGTCGGCCGTCTTCCGGACGCCGAACTTACACGGGTGGAACCGCCTTGTCCGGGTGTTCGCCTTCAACGACCCGGGCTATTCCGTGAGCAGCCCGCTGGCCGGCGCGAGGCCGGTGCGTTCAGAGATCGTTGGCCTCACCTCCCGCTCCGGCAACGGGGAGGCGCGTTGGCGCTGGAACGTGCTCTTTCCCGAGCAGGTGACCAGTGTGCAGGTGCACTTGACCGATACGGCCGACTGGAGTTGGGATGATCCCATCGAGGACTGGACGATTCTCCCGGCTTCGGCCCGAGCCTACACCGCGACCGGACTGAAGAACGACGCGAAGTACCTGCTTGCGGTGCGCGTCGTTGCGGCTGGCGGCGCAAGCGATGTAGAGACCAGGACCGCCATTCCGCGGGAAGGCCGCCAGCTTCCCCCGCTCCCCGGCCCTACCCTGCCGCACCAGGGGCCTTGCCGCCCCGATCTGGAGCGGGTCTGCCTTCAGGACTCGCGCTTCGAGGTGAAGGCTCAGTGGTGGCGGCCGAACGGCGCTTCCGGGGCCGGCCTCGCCGTGCCCGAGGGCACGGACGATTCCGGGTTGTTCCGTTTCTTCGACTCCCGTAACTGGGAGGTTCTGATCAAGGTGCTGGACGGCTGCGCGAACAACGGCCACATCTGGGTGCTCGGCGCATCGACGACGGACCTGGGTTACCGGATCGCCGTCACCGACACGGTGACGGGAGAGCGCCGGCAATACGAGAACCAACCCGGCCGGCTGGCCCCGGCCATCGTGGACAACGAAGCCTTCTCCGCGCCCTGCGCTGGACGTGGAGGGCGCTGAGGGCCGGTCGCGGGAAACCGCCGTTTGGGGACTTGCGGCGGCCGACACGGGGACAACCGATGAGTCGAAGAATGGACGGGTCGGGACGCGCCGCGCTCCGACGCGGCGCGGTGGCGGGGCTGTTTCTCGCTCTCGGACTTGGGGCCGGCGCGGCGAGCGGCACGGACAACGCGAGCTTCGTGTCCTACTCCGGCGTGCCGACGATGATGGAGCCGGGCGACTCGAAGACGGTGACGGTGCGGATGTTGAACACCGGCACGTCGACCTGGCGCACGTCCACCGTCGTGGAGACGGACGACACGACCCGAACGACGACGAGGACTTCTTACGGCTTGAACCCGATCGGCGACGATGTCTGGGGCATCAGCCGTGTAGTGGCATCTGGCGGCGTGGCGCCGAACTCTCCGTACGACTTCCCGTTCACGATCACGGCGCCGACGGCGCCTGGCAGTTACACCTTGCGATGGCGGATGGCTCGGCGGACGATCGTCGTCGAGAGACCGGTCATTCCCGCGAAGCAGGGCGAGGGATTCGGCGCGTTCACGCCGATCGTGACGATCGTGGTGAAGAAGACGCCGAAGCCGCCGCCCGACACGGCGCCGTCATTCGGCAAGCAAACGGTCGCCCCGCAGGAGTGGCTGGTCGGCAAGGCGTTCACGCCGTTGACCTTGCCCGAGGCGACCGGCGGCAACGGAGAGTTGTCCTACTCGCTGACGCGGTGCCTGCCCGGGGGCGTGAGCCGCTCGGGCAGGCGGATCAGCGGGAGGCCCAACGGGCAGTCCAGCTCCAGGTGCACGTGGACGGTGACGGACTCGGACGCCAACACCGCTGGGAGCGATTCGGACAAGTTGTCGTTCTCGATCACCGTGAAGCAGGCGGCTTTCGTGGTGAGCCCCAAGAGCCTGGACCTCCACGAAGATGCCAACAAGCCGAATCACAGCGGGACCTTCACGGTGAGGCTGGACGGCAAGCCGCTGAGCACGGTGACCGTCTCGTTGGCGGGCTGGGACGACAAGGTAGTGACGGTGGAGCCAGAGAGCCTGACCTTCAGCCCGGCGAAGTTCCGTGATGCGCGGACGGTGAAGGTGACGACGAAGGATGACCTTGACGCATCCGACGAGGCGACGACGATCAACCTGAGCGGGCGCGGCGGCGGCTACGACGGCATCACGTCTTCGGTGGCCGTGAACGTGACGGACGACGACGAGCGTCGCGTGATCGTGAATCCGACGGTTCTGCCGATCGAGGAAGGGGAGACAGAGCAGTTCACGGTCAGGTTGAAGACGCAGCCGACGGGCGACGTGACGACGACGATCTCGGTGACGCTGCCCTCGGCAACGGCGCAAGTGACCCTGGGTGCGACGAGTTTGGACTTCACGCCGGACACCTGGGACACGCCGCAGCCTGTCAAGGTGACGGCCGACGAAGACACGGACACGGATGATGGGAAAGTCGAGGTTACCGCCGAGGCGCGCGGCGCCGACTACAAGGGCGAGTCGGCAACCGTGACTGTGAACGTGACGGACAAGGGCAATCCGGTCAAACCGGACCTGTTGGTCGACCCGCCGAGCTTGACGGTCAAGGAGGGCGAGTCCAAGACCTTCACGGTGAAGCTCGCGAGCGAGCCGACGGCCGGGGTGACGGTGTCGGTCGAGAGCGCGAACGAGAAGGTGGCGTCGGTGGACAAGGCGAGCCTGGCCTTCTCCACGACCAGGTACGGCGACGAGCAGACGGTAAGGGTCACGGGCAAGCGGAATCCGCCCAGCGACACGACGCAGATCAACCTGCGCGCGAAGGGCGGCAACTACGCCGGCATCACGAAACCCGTGCCGGTGACGATCGACGGTGCGCCGTCGTTCAGCGAAAGAGCCTCGAACCAGGTGTGGGAAAGAGGCCGGCGGGTTTCGGTCACGCTGCCCGTGGCGACCGGCGGCAACGGGAGGTTGAGGTACGCGCTCTCGCGGCCGTGGCCCGCCGGCGTGACGTTCAACGATTCGACGCGGGTGCTGTCGGGCACGCCGGCGACGCTGCAGACCGCGACGACTTACACGTACACCGTGACGGACTCCGACGGCAACCGCGGGTCCGGCGACAGGGACAAGCAGACCTTCACGATCGAGGTGGTGGAGCCGGAGCCGGAGCCGGACCCGAACACGCCGCCCGTGTTCGGCGAGCAGGTTCCGCCCCTGAAGTGGACGAAGGACAAGGCGGTGTCCATGACGCTGCCGGGAGCGACCGGGGGCGAGGGCGACCTGACCTACAAGCTGACGCCAAAGCCGCCCGACGGCGTTACGTTCGACCCGGCGTCACGGCTGCTGTCCGGCAAACCGACCGCCACGCAGGCCGCTGTGACCTACACGTACACCGCGGCGGACTCGGACGACGACACGTCGGCCGGCGACATGGCCAGACAGTCCTTCACGATCACGGTGGCCCTTCCAGACACGGCGCCGGAGTTCACCGAGCAGGCCCCGGACCGGCACTGGGTGACGGGCCAGGCGATCGAGACCGTCACGCTGCCCGCCGCGACCGGCGGCAACGGAGAGCTGACGTATGCGCTGTCGCCGGATCCGCCGGACGGCGTGACCTTCGACCCCTCGACACGGACCCTGTCCGGCCGGCCGACCGCGGCGCAGGCCGCCGTGACCTACACCTACACTGCCGCCGACGCGGACGCGAACACCGAAGACGGCGACACGGCCACGCAGACCTTCTCGATCACGGTCCGGCGGCTCGGCCTGCTGGTCAGCGAGACGGAGCTCGAGGCCACCGAGGGAGGCCCCGAGGAGGTCTTCACGGTGAGGTTGGCTTCGGAGCCTTCGGACACCGTGACGGTTGAGGTGCGCAGCGCCGACCCCGAGGCGGTCTCGGTGCGTCCCTCGAGCCTGACCTTCACGCCGCGGCTCTGGAGCGAGCCGATGGGGGTGGCGGTAACGGGCGTGCCGGACCCCGGCTTCGAGGACGAGACGACGAAGGTCGGCCTGCGGGCGGTCGGCGGCGGTTACGACGGCGTGGTGAAGGTGGTGACGGTGACGGTGGATGACGACGACGTCGACACGGTCCCGGAGCTCGCCGGGGAGTTCGACGCCCTGGAGTGGCTCGCGGGCCGGGCGATCGACCCGGTCGTGCTGCCCGCCGGGACCGGCGGCAACGCGCCGTTGAGGTACTCGCTGTCGCCGGACCCGCCGGAAGGCGTGACGTTCGACTCCTCCACGCGGACCCTGTCGGGCACGCCGGCCGAAGCGCGGGCCGCCGCGACGTACACGTACACGGCGGCGGACTCGGACGAGAACACGTCGGAGACGGATGCCGCCGCAGCGGAGTTCACGATCACGGTGAAGCAGCCGGCCCTCGTGTCGAGCAAGGCGAGCCTGGCCCTTCAGGAAGGCGGCGCCGGCGGGACGTTCACGGTCAAGCTGGCAGCGCGCCCGAAGAGCGACGTGACGGTGTCGCTCAAGAGCGGCGATGCTGGCGCGGCATCGGTGAATCCGGCGAGCCTGACGTTCACCACGGCCAACCACAACGTGGCGCGGACGGTGACGGTCAAGGGCGTCGAGGACGACGACTTCGATGACGAGGCAGTGGACATCACGCTCGCCGCCAGCGGCGGCGGCTACGACGGCGAAACGGCGACGGTCTCCGTGGCGGTGGACGACGACGAGACGGACACTGCGCCGTCGTTCGACGGCCGGGCCCAGGACCGGGAGTGGACGGCCGGGCCCAGGACCGGGAGTGGACGGCCGATCGGCCGATCACCACGGTCACGCTGCCCGAGGCGACCGGCGGCAACGGCGACCTGACCTACACCTTGTCGCCCGATCCGCCCGAGGGTGTCGTGTTCGATCCCGCGACGCGCACCCTTGCCGGCACGCCGGAGTCTCAACAGGAGGCCACGGAGTACACGTACAAGGCAACGGACGCGGACCGGAACACGGCGGACGGCGACGCGGCGTCTCAGACCTTCACGATCGCGGTGAAGCGCCTGGCCTTCGTGCTGAGCACGACTCGTCTCGAGTTGAAGGAAGGCGAAACGGACCAGACCCTCACCGTGCATCTGGGGTCGCCTCCGACGGAGGACGTCACCGTGTCGCTCGCGATGGACAGGGAGATCGTGACGACGGATCCGCGTCAACTGATCTTCACGCCCGCGAACCATGCCACGCCCCGGACGGTGACGGCCAAGGGCGCCCAGGACGACGACTTCGACGACGAGACGACGGAGATCACGCTCAGCGCGACGGGCGGCGGTTACGACGGCGAGACGGCGACGGTGGACGTGACGGTGGATGACGACGAGACGGACACGGCCCCGGCGTTCAACGTCGAGATGGACGACATCGAGTGGGTGGCGAACCGGGCGTTCGAGCCGTTCGCCCTTCCGGAGGCTTCAGGCGGCAACGGGAAGCTGACCTACATGCTGTCGCCGGCGCCTCCGGCCAGCGTGACGTTCGACCCGGCGACGCGGACTCTCTCGGGCACGCCGACGGCGACGCAGGACCCGACGCTGTACACCTGGACGGCGGTGGACGCGGACGGGAACACGGACGCCGCGGACGCGGCCACCCTCACGTTCACGATCGAGGTGTGGCTCGAGGGCCTGGACGACGCCGCCTTCGTCTCGCACGCGGGCGTGCCGGAGGTAATGCTCGCCGGCGAGAAGGCGACGGTGACGATCCGGATGCGGAACACGGGCCCCACGACGTGGAGATCGGCGAGCTACAGGCTGGGCTCCCAGCGGCCTCAGGACAACGAGACCTGGGGGCTGGCCCGCGTGGCGCTGCCGGCCGACGTGGCGCCGGACGAGACGGTGGACCTGACCTTCGCCATCACGGCGCCCAAGGAGGTGGGCGCCCACAAGTTCCGGTGGCGGATGGTGCGCGGGGCAAGCGGCTGGTTCGGCGGCAAGACGGAGCTCTTGACGATCGCGGTGGAGGACCCGTCCTTCCTGGGCCGGGAGATACCGGACCAGACGTGGGTGAAGGACGAGACCGTCGTGTCGCTCACGCTGCCGGAGGCCAGGGGCGCCGGCGGAGCGTTGACGTACTCGCTCAAGCCCGCCCTGCCGGAGGGCGTCACGTTCACGGAAACGACGCGACTGCTGGCCGGAACGCCGGAAGCCGTGCAGGAGGCGACGGAGTACAGGTACGTCGCCACGGATGCCGGCGGCAGCAAGGCGAAGCTCACGTTCGAGATCGCCGTGGAGGAAGAGGTGATCGACGACGCGGCCCTCGCGTCCGTCACGGGCCTGCCGGAGAAGATGGCGGCCGGAGGCAAGACGACGGTGACGGTCACGATGACGAACACCGGCACGACGACCTGGTCGTCGCCCGCCGGCTACAACCTGGGCTCCTGGGATCGGTCGGACAAGGACAGATGGGGCGTTCGGCGGGCAGCCGTGGCGGCGAGCGTGGCCCCGAACGAGACGGCGGACTTCACGTTCGACGTCACCGCGCCGAAGACGCCGGGCGTCCATCCCTTCACGTGGCGCATGGTGCGGGACCCGGGCGGGTGGTTCGGCGCGCATACGGCGGACGTCTCCGTCACGGTGGAGGATCCCTCGTTCGGGGACGAGACGGTGGCCGACCAGACGTGGATGCAGGGCGAGGAGGTCGACGCTCTGGTCCTGCCGGCGGCCGCCGGCACGGCCGGTCCGTTCAGCTATGCGATCTCGCCCGACCTGCCGGACGGCGTGACGTTCGCCGAATCCACCCGCACGGTTTCCGGAACGCCGGAAGCGGCCCAGGGAGTGACGCAATACAGCTACACGGCGACGGACACGGACGGCGGGACGGCGACGGTGTCGTTCCGGATCACGGTGGAAGCCTTGGCGATGGACGACGCGGCCTTCGTTTCCCAGACCGCCGTGCCGGAGAAGATGGCGGCGGGTGCGGAGGCCGTGGTCACCGTGCGGATGAAGAACACGGGCACGACGACCTGGACGTCAGAGGCAGGCTACGCGCTCGGCTCGCAGCGGCCGGACGACAACGAGCGCTGGGGCCTCAAGCGGGTCTCCCCGCCGGCGGACGTGCCGCCGGACGCGACGGTGGACTTCACCTTCACCATCACGGCGCCGACGGAGGTCGGCCGCCAGGGGTTCCGCTGGCGCATGGTGCGCGGTGCCGACGGCTGGTTCGGGAGGAAGACGGAACTCCGAACCATCGAGGTGGAGGACCCGTCGTTCGGCGACGCGGCGATCGGCGATCAGAGGTGGGCGAAGGACGCGGCGATCGCCACGCTGCTCCTGCACGAGGCGGACGGGACCGCCGGGCCGTTCACCTACTCGCTGACGCCCGAGTTGCCGGACGGCGTGACGTTCGACGGGTCCAACCGGACGATCTCCGGCAGGCCTGTGGCGGTGCTGGCGGAGACGGAGTACGCCTACACGGCGACGGATGGGAACGGCGGGACGGCTACGCTCACGTTCATGATCACGGTGAGCGAGAACGCGGTGGCCGCTGCGCAGGGGGCGGTATCGGCGCCGCCGCCGTCTGCCGGCGTTGCGTTCGAGTTCCGGAACGGCGTCCAGGCCGGGCGTGCCGGAAGCGAGGAGACGGCCGGTGCGGCGGGGAACGGGACCGGAACGCCGGGCTGGTTGGCCGATTCGGGCGACGCAACGATTTCCCGGGTTCCGACTGGCCTCGCGGCTGCGGGCCGGTCCGCCGGCGCGGGCTCGTCTCCTGGCCGCCCGCGGCGGCAAGCCGGCCAGAGGGCCGGCGCACCGACACACGGAGGCGCTCCCGGTGACCTTGCGCTGCGGCTGCGCGGCAGCGAGGCAGGCGGCGACGAAGCGCCGGACGCCGTGATCACCGAGCAGTGGATTCCGGTGGTGGGCGGCACCTGGCGCCTCTCGGCCTGCATGCTGCGGGAGAACGCGAGCGACAACGTGTTCGTGGACTTCGACGGCGGCGCGGGCCGCGACGGCGACTTCCTCGACGCGCACATCGTGGCGACGGAGACCGGTGTCTGGGAGTGCGGGGCGGTGACGAAGTGCATCCCCGAGTCCGTCGGCGCCGTCCGGGTCAGGGCGGTCCGGGAGGGCGCCAACCTGGGCGACGCCTGGTTCGACCGAATCGAACTGAAGCGGCTGGCCTCTTGTGGCGAGCGGAGGCGGAGAGAGTAGCGCGGAGGAAAGGCGCCCCTGACGAGTCAGCCTCCCGCGACGCTCTGCACCGGGGCGCCGCGCAGCGCTACCGAACGGCAAGCTCGAAACAGCGCCGGCACGAACAGGTCCGGCCTCGCGACGCAGGCGTAGTGATCGGCGTCGACCCGATGAACCTCCGCGCCCGGGATCGCATCCGCCATCAGCAACTGGTACTTGGGCGGGATGTGCCCGTCCTGCTCGGTCAGGACGACCGCGGCCGGCACGTCGACATCGCCGAGCCATGGGCTCGAGTCGAAGCGTGCAAGCGCGGCGGCGGCCTCGATGACCGAGGCCGGCTCCGTCGTCGCGAGTTCGTCCTTCAATGCCAGACGCCGGCCGGGATCCTGGACGTTCTCGAGCATCCGCTCGCCCATGTCGTCCCACACCGACTGGGGCGCCACCCGAGCCGCGAGCGACAGCAGCGGCCCGAGCGCCGACGCGGCCCGCTTGGCCCGCGGCCCACCGAAACGGGCGCCCGTCGCGCAGAGCACGAGACCCGCGGTCCGGTCCGGGTGACGTCGCCAGAACAACTGCGCCACCGCGCCGCCCATCGAGTAGCCGACCGGGATCACCCGCTCCACGCCCAGCCAGTCGGCCAGCGCCGCCGCGTCGTCGGCGCAGTCCTCCAGCTTGAAGGCGCCGATCCGTCGAATCCCCCGGCCATGGCCCCGGTGATCGAGCGCGACGACCCGAAAGCCGCGCGCCAGGGCGGCGAAGCTCGTCGACCAGTTCAGTAGCGCGGTAGCCGCGAGACCGTGCAACAGCAGGAGGACCGGCGCGCCGGGAGGGCCTTCGACCTCATGCACCCAGGTCGCACCCCGGCCCAACAGGTCGATCCGGCGTCCCCTCGATGCGGAGTCCAAGGCGCCGCCCTCAGGCGTACCGTCCGGTCTGCTGCGTGCGGGCGTAGACGTCGTCCACGACCCAGTGGAACAGGCACACGTGAAGGCTCTCGACCATGCCCATGTCGTTCAGATCGACGTGAACGCCGTCCTGCTGGCGGTCCTTCAGCTTGCCGCCGTCGAATCCGGTCAAGCCGAAGGTTCGGAGGCCGTGCCGGTTCGCCCAGTCCACCGCGGCCAGCACGTTCGGGCTGTTGCCCGAACCGCTGAACGCCATCAGGGCGTCGCCGTCGACGGCCGCGCTCATCAGTTGCTGGACGAAGACCTGCTCATACTCCAGGTCGTTCGCGACCGCGGTGATCCAGGGCACGTTGTCCGTCAGGCTGACGACCCGCAACCGGCGGCGGGACTCGTCCCGCAGGTTGTCCGTCGCGACCGTGCCCTTGCCCAGATCGACGCTCAGGTGGTTCGCCGCCGCGGCGGAGCCGCCGTTGCCGATCAGGTAGAGCGTGCTCCCCCGGCTCCAGACGTCGAAAACGAAGTCGGCCCAGCGCTCAACCGCTGCCGCGTCGATCCTCTCCAGCTCGTCGCGCAGCCGGTCGAGATACGCCGGGGCATCGAGCGTCCTGCCGAGCATGACGGCATCGTAGCTCAGGGCCGGCAGGCAGGACGCTACGCAGCTAGCCGCCTGCCGGCGTCGAGTCGATGAAGTCGGCGACGATCGTGGCCAGCTCCACGCCGCGGCCCTCCTGGAGGAAGTGCCCGCCGCCCTTGATCGTCGCGTGGGCCAGGCCCTGCGCGCCGGGGACCCGCCCCTCGAAGACCCCTCGCATCGCCCCCGTCACCGGGTCGTTGTCCGAGAAGGCGCAGAGGAACGGCCTGGTCCACTCCGAGAACGCCTTCCACGCCTCGACCTGGGCCGGCACGGACGGATCGTTCGGCAGCGTCGGCACCCGGCTGGGCATGGCCCGGATCCCGGCCTTGTAGGACGGGTCGGGGAAGGGCGCGTCGTAGGCCGCGATCTCTTCGGGCGCGAGCGTCACTCCGTCGACGCTGCCCGCGAGGAGCATCCCGACGGGGATGTCCTCGGTCTCCCAGGTCCACTTCTGCCAGTACGCGAACTTCATCGCCGGGTCCGTTCCCATCTGCGAGATCTGCTGCTGCATTTCCATGATGGTCGGCGTCGGCGCCTCCGCCCGGAACTTCGCGATCTTCTCCATCGTCTCTTCCGACACATTCATCGGCAGGGGAAGACCCGTGTTCGCGGCGACGACGCGGTCGAACCGGGCCGGGTCGAGCGCCACCATGCGGAGCCCGATCAGGCCTCCCCAGTCCTGGCCGACCATGGTCGCGCGTTCGACGCCATTGCTGCGCAGCCAGGCGCTCAGCCAGTCGACCTGGCGCTGGTACGTGTAGTCGTCCCGCTCCGTGGGCTTGTCGGAGCGGCCGTAGCCGACGAGATCCGGCGCCATGACCCGCATCCCCCGCTCCGCCAGCACCGGGATCATCCGGCGGTAGAGGAAGCTCCAGGTCGGCTGACCGTGCATCAGGAGAACCAGCGGACCGTCGGCCGGGCCGGCCTCCACATGGTGGATGCGCAGGCCCTCGCCTTCGCCGTCGCCCCTGGGGACAACGGTGTAGCGGGGTTCGTAGTCGAAGTCGGGCAGGTTGGCGAAGCGTTCGTCGGGCGTGCGGAGGACTTTCATGGCCGCGTAGGATAGCGACCCCTTTCGTCTCCGGGAAGTCGTTTCGATGAAGCTCCTGATCGCCAACCGCGGCGAGATCGCGGTCCGCATCGCCCGCGCGGCGGCGGAACTCGGCATGCCGACGGTGGCCGTGTTCTCGGAGGACGACGCGCGCTCGCTCCACGTGTCGAGAGCGGACGAGTCGGCGGCGCTCACCGGCGCCGGCCCGGCCGCCTACCTGGACGGGGAGCAACTGCTCCGCGCCGCCGACGAGCACGGCTGCGACGCGATCCACCCCGGCTACGGTTTCCTCAGCGAGAACGCCGGCTTCGCCCGCTCGTGCGGCGACGCCGGCATCCGTTTCGTCGGCCCGCCGCCGGAGGCGCTGGAGCTGTTCGGCGACAAGGCGCGGGCCCGCGACCTCGCGGAGCGCCACGGCGTGCCGATCGTTCCGGGGATCTCGGAATCGGTGAGCCTGGAACAGGTCCGCTCCTTCTTCGAGGAACTCCCCACTGGCGCCTCGATGCTGATCAAGGCGGTCGGGGGCGGCGGCGGCCGCGGGATGAGAGTCGTCCGAACCGCGGATGAGATCGAGGAGGCCTACCGGCGCGCGGTCTCGGAGGCCGGCGCCGCGTTCGATACGGACGGCGTCTTCGTCGAGGAGCTGCTGACTTCGGTGCGCCATGTGGAGGTCCAGATTGCCTCGGACGACAGCGGAGAGATCCGCCACTTCGGCGACCGGGACTGCAGCCTGCAGCGCCGCCACCAGAAGCTGATCGAGATCGCACCCGCACCCGCGCTGGCCGACGAAGTTCGGCAGGCGCTCCACGACGCCGCCCTCACCCTCGCTGCCGCCGCCGGCTACCGCAACCTGGGCACGATCGAGTTCCTGGTCGAGGCGGGAGAGCGGCCCGGCGACGAGGCGCGGTTCTTCTTCATCGAGGCGAACGCCCGGCTCCAGGTCGAGCACACGGTGACGGAAGAGGTACTCGGCGTCGACCTCGTCCACCTTCAGCTCGAACTCGCCCGCGGCCGACTCCTCGCCGACCTGGGCTTCGGCGAGGACGGCGCGGCCGCGCCACGCGGCCACGCGGTTCAGGCCCGGGTCAACATGGAGACGATGGCGGCGGACGGCCGCGTGGTTCCGGGCGGTGGCGTCCTCGCCACCTTCGAGCCCCCTTCCGGGCCGGGCGTGCGCACGGACACCTTCGGCTACGCCGGCTACCAGACGAATCCCCGCTTCGACTCCCTGCTCGCCAAGGTCGTGGGCCGGACGCCGGCGGAGGACCTCGGCGCCGCGCTGGCGCGGACCTCCCGCGCGCTCGGCGACTTCAGGACGGACGGAATCGACACGAACGCTTCTTTCCTGCGCGCGCTGCTGGGCCACGCCGAGGTCCGGGCCTGGAGCGTCCACACCCGCTTCGTCGACGAGCGCCTGCCCGAACTGGTCGAAGCCGCCGCCGAACTCGACGACCGGCCGTGCCAGACAGGCAGGACAGGCGAAGCAGGACGGGGCCTGGCAGGTGTCAAGGTCGACGCGGTCGACCCGCTCGCGGTGCTCGACCACGGCAAGTCCGGCGCTCCCTCGGTGAGTCTCCCCACCGCCGAACCGCCGCCCGTCGACTCGACGCCGGTTCCCGAGGGGCTCACCGCGGTGCGCGCACCGATGCAGGGCACCGTGCTCAGCCTGGAAGCGGAGCCCGGTCAGGAGATCGCGGCGGGCCAGATTCTCTTCATCATGGAGGCGATGAAGATGGAGCACGAGATCCGCTCTGACGTCGGCGGCGTGCTCCGCGAGCTCCGCGCGGCCGCCGGAGACGCGGTCTGGGAGGGCCACGTTCTGGCCCTGGTCGAGGAAGGGGACGTGGCCGCCGCGGCGGGGGACGAAGAGAGCGAGGTCGACCTCGACGCCGTCCGGCCCGATCTCGCCGAGGTGCTCGAGCGCCACGCGGTGACCCTCGACGACGCCCGGCCCGAGGCCGTCCGGAAGCGGCGCAACACGAAGCAGAGGACGGCGCGGGAGAACATCGACCAGCTCTGCGACGAGGACAGCTTCGTCGAACACGGCCAACTGGTTCTCACTCCCGGAACGGGGCTCCCGAAGGAAGAGGTCATCCGCAAGTTCCCAACGGACGGCATGGTCACCGGCGTCGGTTCGATCAACGGCGAGCTGTTTCCCGACGACCGCTCACGCTGCGTCGTCATGGCCTACGACTACACCGTGCTCGCCGGCACCCAGGGTGCGCTCAACCATCCGAAGACGGACCGCATGGTCGAACTGGCGCACCGATGGAAGCGGCCGGTCGTGCTGTTCGCCGAGGGAGGAGGCGGCCGCGCCGGCACCGGCGGCAAGCGGAAAGGCGGCGCGTCGACGACCAAGGCCGGCCAGGGCCGCAGCGACGAAACCTACCGGCCCCTCGACACGCCGACCTTCACCTCCTTCGCCCGGCTCTCCGGCCTGGTGCCGATCGTGGGCATCACGTCACGCTTCTGCTTCGCCGGCAACGCGGCGCTGCTCGGCTGCTGCGACGTGATCATCGCCACCGCCGACTCGAGCATCGGCATGGGCGGCCCGGCCCTGATCGAGGGCGGCGGCCTCGGCGTGTTCCGACCGGAAGAGGTCGGCCCGATGGACGTCCAGGTGCCGAACGGCGTCGTCGACGTCGCGGTCGAAGACGAAGAGGAAGCGGTGGCCGTCGCCCAGCAGTACCTGTCCTACTTCCAGGGCCGCACCGAGAACGGGGAAGCGCCCGATCAGCGCCTCCTGCGCCGGATCGTGCCCGAGAACCGGCTGCGCGTCTACGACATCCGGGAGGTGATTCACACACTGGCCGACACCGGCAGCGTGCTCGAACTGCGGCCCGAATTCGGCCTCGGCATGGTGACGGCTCTCGTCCGCATCGACGGCCGGCCGCTGGGCATCCTCGCCAACAACCCCGAGTTCCTCTCCGGCGCCATCGACAGCGACGGCTCGGACAAGGGCGCCCGCTTCCTGCAGCTATGCGACGCCTTCGACATCCCGGTGCTCGTGCTCTGCGACACGCCGGGCATGATGGTCGGCCCCGAGATCGAGCGCACCGCCCTCGTCCGCCACTGCTGCCGGCTGTTCGTCGTCGGCGCGAACATCTCGGTGCCCAGCCTGACCATCGTGTTGCGCAAGGCCTACGGCCTCGGCGCCCAGGCGATGGCCGGCGGAGACCTGAAGGAGCCATTCTTCACCGTCGCCTGGCCGACCGCCGAGTTCGGCGGCATGGGCCTCGAAGGCCAGGTCAAGCTCGGTTTCCGCAACGAGCTCGCCGCGATCGAGGACCCCGAGGAGCGCCGCGTCCGCTACGAGGAACTCGTCGCCGCGGCCTACGAGCGCGGCAGCGCTCTCACCGCCGGGGCCTCTTTCGCCGTCGACGACGTGATCGACCCCGCAGACTCAAGGCACTGGATCGCCCGCACGCTCGACTCCGTGCCGCCGCCCCCGGTCCGCGACGGCAAGAAGCGCCGAAACATCGACACCTGGTAGGAGACTGGGTGCGCCCGGCGCCCTCGCCGGCAGTGGCCGCGGGTCTTCTGACCCGCGGAAAAGCCGGTCGCGAAGCGGCGAGCCGGCAACGCCTACTCGCCGCTCCCCGCCGGCTCGATCACGCCGTACATCATCCCGCCGTACGGTCCGTGATCCCAGGTTCCGGCGTAGCGCTCGTCGTAGAACAGAACCCGCGCCCCGAACTGGTCGCCCAGGCCTGGAAGCTCGAAGTCCGTGATGCTGACCATCGGCGTGTCCCCGGCCCAGACGAGCGGGACGACGACCGGCAGGGTCACGTCGACCGTCATGTAGACGACCCGGACATCGAACCGCCAGCGGTCGCCCTCCCCCTCGAGCTTCGAAACGCTCGCGATCTCGTAGCGCTCCGGGTTCTTGTCGCGGCTGACGCCCTCGACCTCCTCGAGCCCGGAGATGTTCTGGATGGTGAAGTGACCCACCAGGTCGACGTTCTGCATCCGCTCGGCGAACGCCCGCTCCCGCTCCGAGAGCTCCTCCAGCGGAACGGTACGCCCGACGCCGGTCACGCCGCTAACCCATCCGATGCCGTAGCCAAGACCGAGCAGCACGAGACCGGCTACCGCGGCGCCGATCCAGAGAAGTGACTTCTTCATCACAATCCCCTCCTTGTCAGGGGCGCGAGGTTATGCCACTTGAGCGTCCATCGGGACCCACTTCGGCGAAGAACACCTCGGAACGGCTGTCACCGTCGTGCGGACCGCCCGGCCCGGGGCGTACTTCATTCCAGGTCAACGCGAAGCCTTCGCCGAGAGCCTCGATCGCCGGAACGAAGCTGAGGCCGTCCCCGCTCGACAGCCGTCGCGGTTCGGCGAGCGGAGAGCCGGCCGCATCGAGGGCCTGGAAGAAGATCTGCCGGCCGCCGTCCACTTCGTCCGACCAGGCGAGGCCGAAGCCGCCCGGACCGGCGGCCGAGTACGCGATGTAGGCGCCGATCGTC
This sequence comes from Candidatus Multivorans sp., assembly GCA_965220845.1. Lineage (GTDB taxonomy): Bacteria > Acidobacteriota > Thermoanaerobaculia > Multivoradales > Multivoraceae > Multivorans. The sequence goes on along the minus strand of CBDCRA010000003.1, from coordinate 75,841 downwards.
TCGCCCGGACTCTCCGTGACGCGCCGCGCGTCGTCATCGATTCCGGCACCCGCTTCCGCCTCTCGCCACAGTCGCTCCCAGGAGCCGGTCCACAGGTAGACCTCCCGGTTGCCGTCCTTCTCGTCGAACCAGATCAGGGCGGTCCGGTCCGGACCCAGGGCGATGTCGGGGTACTTGGAGGCGTGGCCGTCCTCCCAGGTCAGCTGCACGCTGCGCACGCCGGCGGTGTCGACGCGCGCGAGGTACAACTCCTCCGTCCGCCGTCCCCCCGCCGCATCCCAGACCACCACCGCGGCGCCGCCGGGAGCGAGCGCCGCGTTCAGATTCCAGGTCGTCGTGCCGGCCAGGCCGAGACGCCGCGGCTCACCCAGCATGTCGCCGTCCCGACCCCACCAGGCAGCCATGACCGACTCCTGGCCGTCGCCCGGCCCGACCCAGGCGCAGAAGACCCGGCCCCGCTCCCCATCCGCGACCACCACCGGGTTGCGGCTCGAACCTTCATGCGCTTCCACGGGTGTTTCCCAGACGAACCCTCGCTCAGCCGCCCACAGACCCAGTCGGGCCTCCAGGTCACCGGTAGCCGACTTCTCGTACCAGGCGACCGCCAGACCCTCGCCCAGTCGATCGATCGACACTTCGTAGGACTCGGCTCCCGACCGCGTGAGCCGAACCTCCGGCGACAGTCCGCTCCTGGCCGAAGCGGCTGCGCCCTCTCCGGCCTCGACGCCGACCAGCCGCAGATAGATCTCCGCGTTGCCGTCGCGGTTGTCGTACCAGGCAACGGCGGCGCCACCGTCCATGGCGGCAAGCGCAGGCTCGTACGCCCCCGCACCGCTCTCGCTGACCTGCAGAGGAGCGGATCCAGCGCACGCGGCGAAGGCCAGGAGAGTCAGAGGCGACACACCTGAACGAAGTGCGGCAGGCGAAGTCATCGTCGGGGTTTTACCAGTCCTCCCGCACGGCTACCATCGCACGGTCTGATGCGACATCTCATCACTGCCAGTTGGCCGGTCGCAGCCGTCCTCCTGCTCGCCGGCGCCGCCGGCGCCCAGGAGTTGACCGGCGACCCGTGGTCCGACATGGACTACGGGCCCTTCAAGGTCCACTCCTACATCGTCGAACCGGGCAACAACGCGAACAAGGGCATCGCGATCCGGGTCGACGAAGGTGCGGGCGGTGTCGCCAAGGGCACGGAGTTCCTCCTGTTCGACACCGACACCCTGCGCTGGGCCGCGGGCTGGACCGGTCCCGGCTTCATGGACTGGAACTCGATCAACTACAACGGCAGGCACGTGATCGAGCCTTCGATCGTCGGCGAGCTGCTGTTCGCGAACCCGGACGCGCCGGGCTGGTCGCTGGCGGACGACGACTTCCGGGACACCCGCATCGTCGGCCGTGGCGGGCGCCGCTTCGGGCCGCAGGACGGCACCGTCGCCCGCTGGCTGGGGCACTACGTCCACGGCGACCGCGTCGTGCTGCACTACAGGGTCGGCGACACGAAGGTCCTGGAGCTCGGCGCCTCGGAGGGCGGCGGACTGTTCAGCCGCACGCTGAATATCGGCCCGAGGGACACGGAGCTGGCTGTCCAGGTGGCGCACCAGCAAGGCGGGAGCGTCTGGAGCGACGGCCAAGCCGCCGGCTTCCGCAAGCCCCGCCCCAACGCGGCGGATCGAGGCGAGCGCAGCGGACCCATCGTTGCGGCTCTCGTCGGCGCGCCGGCCGCCGTCCAGTGGATCGACGAAGCCGACGACCACATCCGCCTGCGCGTTCCGGCCGGGGACGAACCGGTCCGCTTCAAGATCGTGATCGGACAGCGCGGCCGGTCGAACGCGGGATTCCTGGCCAGGGCCGCTGGCGTCGAGCCGGCCGTCGATCTCGAGGCGCTGACCGGGGGCGGCCCGGCGAACTGGACCGAGACGGTCACGACCGAGAGCCGCGTCCTGGGCCGCCGCGGCGGACCCCTCGAACTCGAGGCGATCACCACGCCGCTGGACAATCCCTACCGCTCCTGGATGCGCCTCGGCGGCTTCGACTTCCTCGACGGCGGCCGGCGTGCCGTGCTCGCGACCTGGATGGGCGACGTCTGGATCGTCGACGGACTGGGTGGCGAAGAAATCGGGCCGGTCACCTGGAAGCGCTTCGCCACCGGACTCTACGAACCGCTCGGCGTGAATACCCGCGGCGGAGAGATCTTCGTCACGTCGCGCGACCAGATCACCCGCCTTCACGACCTGAACGGCGACGGCGAAGCGGACCACTACGAGGCGTTCAACCACGACGCCCAGGCCTCCGCCCATTTCCACGAGTTCGCCGTCGGCCTGGAAGCCGACGCGGAAGGCAACTTCTACTACGCCAAGGGCGCCGGACACGACTTCGATGCTCGCGTCCCGCAGCACGGCACGATCCTCAGGGTCGCCGCCGACGGCTCCGAGACAGAGATCATCGCCAACGGCTTCCGCGCGCCCAACGGTCTGGTGGTCAACCCGGACGGGAGCGTCATCGTGACCGACCAGGAGGGACACTGGATCCCGGAGAACCGGATCAACTGGGTCGAGCCGGGCACCTTCCACGGCTACATGCGGGCCTGGCGCGAGCCCGACCGTGACCCCGACGACTTCGTTCAGCCCGTCACCTGGATCCACCACGACGTCGACCGCTCGCCGTCGGCGCCGGTGTGGATCCGCAGCGAACGCTGGGGCGAGCTGGACGAGTCGCTGATCTACCTTTCCTACGGCAACGGCAAGATGTTCTCCGTGCTCTTCGATGAGGCCTTTCCGCGGGCCGCCTCTCCACAGGGTGACGGACCGCCACGCCAGGCCGCGGTCGTCGAGCTGCCGGTCACCGCCGCGCCAACCGGGCTCGTCCGCGGCCGCTTCAACCCCGCCGACGACCACCTCTACGTCTGCGGACTGTTCGCCTGGGCCGGCGACCGCACACAGCCAGGCGGCTTCTACCGCGTACGGCGCACGGATCAGCCGCTGCGCATCCCGGTGGCCTACGAGACCGCTCGCGACGGCATCGTCGTCCACTTCACCACCCAACTCGACGCGGACTTCGCCGTCGACCCGGGCAACTACTCGATGCGGATCTGGCAGTACCTGCGCCGGGCGAGCTACGGCTCGGAGGACTATCGCGTGTTCGGGGAAGGCGTGGGCCGGGACGACCTGGAGATCTCGTCCGCCACGCTCTCCGCCGACGGCCGCTCGGTGTTCGTCGAGATCCCGGACATCCTGCCGGTCCAGCAGTTCCACCTGGAGATGAACCTGCGAAGCAACGACGGCGCGAGGATGCGGGAGTTCGTCCACGGCACGATCCACGAACCGGGCTCCCGGCGCGGCGCCGAGATCCTCGCGGGCGCCGACTGACGCGGCCGCGAGATCGTCTTGCGCACCTGCTGGCAGGCACCTTTCGGCACCGCCGCGCTCCTCGCGTTGGCGTGGGCAGGCGCGACCACAGCACAACCTGAGGCGCCAGACGCGGCGGCCGACTTCGACCAATCCGGCCTGGCGCTCGTCCTCCGTTCGCCCGACGGCGCCGCGACCGACGCGCGGGTGGCGCGCCTTCTCGCGCTCTACGTCCCCGCGGACCAGACCGCAAGCCCTTTTCTCGACGCCGGCCCGTTCGAGGCCACGTTCCGGGGCGCGGTCGAACTCGACCTGAACGACTCGTACCGCTTCAGCGTGCGCGGCTCGGGGAGCGTGCGGCTGAGCATCGGCGGCAACGTGGTCATCGAACGGCAGGAACTGCCCGCCGGCGACGCTCCGCTGTCCACCGACGGCGAGGTGCGCCTGAGCAAGGGCCTCAATCCGATCGAACTCGTCTACCGCAGCCCGTCCGCCGGCAACGCCTGGCTGCGCGTGACCTGGGGCAACGACTACCTGCCGGAGGAACCCCTGCCGCCCGCGTCGCTCCGGCACGCCGACACACCGGCGCTCGAACTGGGCCGGGCGCAGCGAGCCGGCCGCGACCTCGCGTCTCTCTCACGCGTCGTACCGATCGAGTACGCAGAGCGCTGGATCAGGCGGAGCGGCTGCCTCACCTGCCACAGCCGGGACGGTGCGGCCGCCTCCGGGCCCGACGGTGCCGCGCCCGACCTGACCTGGGCCGGCGAGAAGCTCCGCAGCGACTGGATCGAGGACTATCTGGCCGACCGCCTCGCCGCTCGTCCCCGCCCGCAACTGCAGGGGCGGGCGTCCGCCTTCGCCGGCAACGCCGGTCTGCTCGCCGCCGGCCTGCATCACCAGCACGGTCTGGCCGCCTCGCCTCCCGACACGGACCCGATCGACGAAGAACTGGCGGCAATCGGACGCGACCTCATTCAAGGCGAGCGCCTCGGCTGCCACGCCTGCCACGGCCTGGGCGACGAGGAGGCGTTGGGAGGCGAGGGCTCCGAGGAAGCGATCAACTTCCGCCTCGTCCGGCAACGCCTGCGCCGCCCTTACTTCGACTGGTTCCTCCGGGACCCGCAACGCATCCTGCCGGGCAGCAAGATGCCCCAGTTCGTCGACGAAGACGGCTACACCGCGCTTTACGACGTCTTCGACGGCGAGGCGACGCGCCAGTTCGAGGCGATCTGGCACTACCTGGGCACGATCGACTGAAAGCGGATGCCGGCCTCCCGGCCGGCGTTCGTCGCTGGCCGCTTCCGGCGGCAGCCGGCCGGGGCGCCGGCGCACCCAGTCGGTGACTCTTCGGCAGGCACCTTAGACTGCCGCCATGCGACGAAGCATCCTCACCGTTCTCGGCCTGTCACTGACCCTTGCGACCGGCGCTGCCGCGCAGGAGGCCGCCCCAGCCTTCGAACCGGCTTCGACGGTCGCGGAGAACCTCCGCCAGCACCGCGCCTTGCCCGATCCCGCCGACGAGGTCTGGTGGACGGAGACCGGCGAGGCAATGGCCTGGCGCAACCGGAACCTCCACCAGGTCGTGCCGACGGTCAATGTCTACCGCGAGGGCCCGGTCAGCACGTTGGCCGTTCGCCCGATGCCCGCGATCGCCGGTTACACGGTCGACACGCCGGCTGGCGAGATGACCTTCGACGCCTACCTCCACGGCGAACACTCGACGACGATGGGCATCGTCATCCTTCACCGCGGCGACATCGTCTTCGAGCGCTATCCGCGGATGCAGCCCTACGAGAAACCGATCTGGTGGTCGGTCACCAAGGTCCTACCGGCGACCCTGGTGGCGATCCTCGAGCACCGCGGCCTGGTCGACACGACCCAGCCCGTCGACCGCTACGTGCCCGCGCTCAAGGGTTCCGACTTCGAGGGCGTCACCGTCCGCAACGTGCTCGACATGGCGTCCGGCGTCGACTGTCCGGACGGGGACTACAGCGACCGGAGCACCTGCTACTACCAGTTCGAGGCCACGCTGGGCGACGCCGTGCGGAGCGAGAAGACGCCGGACGACCCCTACACGATGCTCTCCACCCTGAACGTGGGCCGCTGGGCCGAGCAGGGCAAGGGATTCGACTACAGCGGCACGAACACGTTCGTCGCCGGCTGGCTGGTCGAGGAGGTGACCGGGATGCCGTTCCAGGACGCCCTGAGCCGCGAGGTCTGGACCCGGATCGGCGCCGAGGCCGACGCCTCGATCTACGCCAACCGGTACGGGATTCCACTTACCTCAGGCGGACTGCTGGCACGGCCCCGCGACATGGCCCGCTTCGGCCTCCTCTTCACCCCCAGCTACGCCAAGGTGTCATCCGAGCGGATCGTGCCCGAGGAGCACGTCGAACTGCTGCTTCACGGCGGCCGGCCGGAGCTGCTCGAGAACGCCCGCTACGGCGGCAGGCTGCCCGGCGTGAGGCACAACGTCTACCAGTGGGACCTCGTGTTCGACAACAACGACGTCTACAAGGGCGGCTGGGCCGGCCAAGGACTGCTCGTCAACCCGGAGCGCGATGTCGTCGCCGTGTGGGTCGGCTACACCGCCGCCGACTCGGATCCCGCCACGTACCCCTTGCTCCCACGCGTGCGGGCGGTGCTCGACGGCGTCTTCGGCGGGGCGGAGAACGCCGGCCGCTGAGCTGCTGGGTGCGCGGGTCTTCTGACCCGCTGCCGCCGCAGGCGGCGTTGAACATCGTCGCCGGCCTCCGGCCGGCGGCTTTCTTGTACGAGCTGCGCCGCTCCGCGGCTCCGCCCGTGGGCGGGTCGGAAGACCCGCGCACCCAGCGGACGGGCTACTTGCGCGCGGCCTGGCAGCGGGCGAACTCTTCGCCTACGTCCGGCAGCCCGTTCTCCAGCAGCGGCAGCGACTCGATGGCCGGACCGGCGCCGTGCCGGCCGCCGGCGAGTCGGGCGCTCATGTTGGTGAAGGTCTCGAGCAGGGTCTTCGCGGTACGCGGCGTCACGACCCCGGCGCCCATGCCGAAGGGTGGTTGCGGGTCGCTTACGGTCTTCTGGACGACCGTAACCGTTCCCTCCCCCTCGCCCGGAGTAAGGAACCAGCGGGAACGGGCGCAAAGGACGCGCTTGCCCTTGAACTCGGGGGTCAGATCGTCGGCGCCGGCCATGTCGCCGACCACGCCGCCGGCGGCGGTGCGCCACCAGGCCACGCGGTCCATCGTGATGCGCCGGCTGATGCCCTTGCCCGAGACGCGCTGCCGGAGAGTCTGGAAGGGGGCGTCGAGTGCGGTCGCGCGTTCTTCCACGCACATGGCCTGCCACTCCGGACAGGCATCCGTGTCGGCCAGGAGGGCGATGACGGCCGACATCGAACCGCGCACGGTCATCTCAGCCCGGACCAGGGGGTAGTCGGCGTTCTCGACCGGACAGGACTCGACGGTGACGGGACCCTCGGCCTCCCGGGGTTCGCATTCGGCGGCGGCGGGCGCCGGCAGGGCGGCGAAGAATACGAAGGTAGCCGCGGCGAACAGAGCCCGGAGACCGGCGCTTCGCGCCGGCTGCGGGTCAGAAGACCCGCGCACCGACCGGTGTCGGTGAAGGTCCGGTTGTCGGTGCGCGGGCCTTCCGGCCCGCCTGGGGCGAAGCCCCCTGGAATCTGCCGCCGGCCGGAGGCCGGCGACCTTTCGGGGCGGCGTTGGCGTGCTCATCGTCCTAACCTCCGATCTCGGATTCCGGTAGCGCAAAGGCGATCAGTTCGTCGGGGATCCGTCGGTTGCGGGCACCGCCTCCGGCGATGACGATGTACTGCCGGCCTTCGTGCATGTAGGTCATCGGCGGCCCGTGGAACCAGACGTCGGTCTCCACTTCCGCGACGACCTCGCCGGTCGCCTTGTCGTAGGCGCGCAGGAGGCCGCCGCTGCTGGTGCGGGGGTTGTCCTCGTCGGGCAGGGCCACGAAGCCGATCAGCAGCGTGCGGGTGACGAGCAACCCGCCGTCCGCCGGCATGCCGATGTAGGTGGTCCCCATGTCCGGCAGGTTCAGGTGCGCGATCGCCGGATGGTTCCTGGGGCCGGGACCGACGGGAACCCGCCAGAGGTGCTCGCCCCGATTCAGGTCGATCGCCGTGATCGTCCGGTAGGGCGGCTTCGTCAGCGGCAGGCCGCGCGGCCCCGCCGTGTCGACGTAGGCGATCACGTAGCTCCAGTCCGGACCGCGGGCGCGGTCCGGCTCGATCAGGGACATGCCGGTGGGCCGGTGCTGGGCCTCGACGAACAGCACGCCGGTCATCGGATCGACGGACGCTCCGGGGTGGTTCGCACCGCCGGCCGCCCCCGGGACCACCATCACGCCTTCCTTCCCGCCCTCGCCCCTGACGATCAGCGGCGGGAACATCGGCGCCAGCACCAGCTTCTCCGCGATCTCCAGCGCCTCTTCGCGCAGTTCCGGCGTCCAGTCGATCAGGTCGTCCTCGCTGACGCCCTGGCGTACGAAGGCCGGCGGTTTCGTCGGAAACGGCTGGGTCTCCGCCAGCTTCTCGCCCGGCACCGTCGACTCGTGGTTCACCGGCCGGTCCTCGATCGGCCAGACCGGCTCGCCGGTGGCGCGGTCGAAGACGTAGGTGAAGCCGGTCTTCGAGACCTGGGCGACGGCCTTGATCAGCTTGCCGTCGACGACGATGTCGAGCAGGTTCGGGGCCGAGGCGATGTCGTAGTCCCAGATGCCGTGGCGGACGGTCTGGAAGTGCCAGACGCGCTCCCCCGTCTCCGCGTCGACGCAGACCAGGCTTTCAGCAAAGAGGTTGTCGCCCGGCCGGTCGGCGCCGTAGTAGTCGTTCGACGGCGTGCTGGTCGGCAGGTAGACGTAGCCGAGCTCGTGGTCGGCGCTCATCGACGCCCACACGTTCGCGTTTCCCGCGGTCCGCCAGGACTCGTTCTCCCAGGTCTCGACGCCGTACTCGTCGTCCCGCGGGATCGTGTTGAATCGCCACTTGAACTCGCCGGTGTGGACGTCGTAGGCGCGGACGTGGCCGGGCGGCGCGTCGCTCCGGATCGAGTAGTCGAAGATCTTCGAGCCGACGATCACACTGTCGCCGACCACGATCGGCGGCGCGCCGTGAGTGACGTGTCGGATCGCGTACTCGCCCGGGCCGAGGTCCTGAGCCAGGTCGACCACGCCGTCCTCGCCGAAGGCACGATCCGCCTGGCCGGTGGCGGCGTCGACCGAGACGAGCTGACGGCCGATCGTGGCGACGAAGAGGCGTTCCTTCTCGCCGTCGGTCCAGTACTCGATGCCGCGGGCGCCGACCGGCCGCATCGTCGTGCCGCCGCGCTCCCAGGTCTTCGGGTTGTAGACCCACTTCTGCTCGCCGGTCGCCGGATCGAGCAGGGCCACCTGGCCGAGGCTGGTCGGCGCGAACAGGCGGCCGCCGATCATCAGCGGCACGGAGCGGTAGAACCCGGTGTCGTAGCCCGGCAGCACGTCCAGCGGGACCTCGTGGTCCGCCGTGCGCCAGCGCCAGGCGATCTCGAGCCGGCCGAAGTTCGAGCCGTCGACCTGGGACAGCGGCGAGTAACGGCTGGACGTGTGGTCGCCGCCGTGGTGCTGCCACTCCCCGTAGGCGGACTTGCCATGCTCCCGCGTCTCCGCCCCGGCCGGCACAGCGGCGAGCCCGATCGACCAGGCGATGCCCAGTCCCACGATGCGCGGCACGTTCATCGAATGCGCTAACCTACCGCACACGAACCCCGACCGAGAAAGGCACTTTCCCTATGGCCGAACAAGACCTGAGCCGCCGCAGCGTGCTCGGCGCCGCAGCCGCCGGCGCCGGCTTGATGATCGTTCCCCGTCACGTCCTCGGACGCGGTGAAGAGGCGCCGAGTGACAAGCTGAACATCGCGGCCATCGGCGCCGGCGGCAAGGGTCGCAGCGACGTCGCCGGTGTCGCGAGCGAGAACATCGTGGCGCTCTGCGACATCGACTGGAAGCGCGCCGAAGAGACGATGAACCTGCATCCGAACGCGAAGCGCTACCACGACTACCGCGAGATGTTCGACGCCCACGACGACCTCGACGCGGTGCTCGTCTCGACCGCCGACCACACCCACGCAGTGATCACCGTGGCGGCGCTCGAGCGCGGCCTTCACGTCTTCACCCAGAAGCCCCTGACGCGCACGATCGGGGAAGCGCGGATGGTCGGCAAGGCGGCCCGCAAGGCCGGCACGGCCACCCAGATGGGCAACCAGGGCCACGCGGGCGAGGGCACGCGCCTGATCCGCGAGTGGATCGAGGGCGGCGTGATCGGCGAGGTGAACCGCGTCGAGTACTGGACCAACCGGCCGATCTGGCCCCAGGCGATCAAGCGCCCCAAGGAAGTTCACGAGGTGCCCGACCACGTCAAGTGGGACCTCTGGCTCGGCCCGGCGCCGGAACGCCCCTACCACCCCGACTACTACCACCCGTTCGCCTGGCGCGGCTGGTGGGACTTCGGCACCGGCGCCATCGGCGACATCGCCTGCCACGCGATGGACGCGGCGTTCTGGATCTTCGACCTGCGGGATCCCTCGTCCGTTTACGCCGAGTCCACGCCGTTGTTCAAGGAGTCGGCGCCGGCAGCCACCCGGATCACCTTCGAGTACCCGGCCCGCGGCAACCGGCCGAAGATGACGGTGGTCTGGCGCGACGGCAACCTGACGCCGGCGATGCCCAAGGTGTGGGAGGGCAAGTGGCCGCCGCGCAACAGCGGTCAGCTCTTCGTGGGCACCGAGGGCGTGATCGTCGCCGACATCTACGCCGGAAGGCCGACGATCTACCCGTCCAAGCTGCACGAGAAGATCACGAAGAACCCGCTGCCCCAGGTCTACGAGCGAACCGAAGGCCACTACAAACAGTGGATCGACGCGATCAAGGCGGGCACGACGAATCCCGACGGCTCCAACTTCGCCGACCACGCCGGCCCGATGACCGAGACCGCACTGCTCGGCAACCTGGCGGTCCGCAGCCAGCAGGAGATCGTCTGGAACCCGAAGAAGCTGAAGGTGACGAACGGCGTCGAGGTGCCGCGCGAGTACATCCAGCCGACCTACCGGGACGGCTGGACGCTGTAAGAGAAGCGGGCTGTAGCGAAGCTGTCCGTCAGGCGGACTGCTGGACGGCGGCGACCGCGGCGTCGCGATCCGGCTCGATGCCCACGATCAGGCTGAAGCCAGAAACCTCGAAGAGTTCCTTCACTTCGTCGTTCAGGCCGCAGACCGCGAATTTCCCTTCGCGCGCCTGCAATGCGCGGGCCACGACGAGTACGACGCGGAGGCCGGCGCTGCTCATGTAGCGGGTGCGGCTCAGGTCGAGGACGACCGCCTCCCCGCCCTCTGCGATCCCGGACGTCATCGCCTGCTCCAGGTCCGGTGCGCTCGAGGCATCGACCCGCCCTTCCGGCACCCAGACGGTCACGTCGCCAACCGTCTCGCCCCCGATCGCCGACTTTCCTATCTTGATGCTCTCGATCACCTGCACACCTCTTCGGGTCTTGTTTGTTCTCAGTAGAACGGATGATGCGCCGTCGCCGTCGCGGCGGCAATGTCCTGAACGGACTTCTGGATCGCCCGGCCCATCGCCTGGCCGATCAGATCGAAGCCGCGCACCAGCTCGATCCTGGCCGCGGCGTGCCGTAGCTCCTGCGGGCTCAGGATGACCTGGAAGGCGTTCGACGCATCGGCCAGGCAAATCAGGGCGACGTCCCTGGGCGCAGGAATCCGGTCGCTCAGGAGCACGTCGAGGATCCGCAGCTTGACCTCCCGCTCCTCCCGGTCGTCGATCATCGGATAGCGACGGCTGCCGAAGACCCACAGGAAGCTCCGATCCTCGACCCGGAGGATTCCCCGCTCGACCAGGCGCGCGAGGGCCGCCTCCTGGACCTGCTTGCTGCGGGCCGAGAGCCGCACCACCCAGGTGCGGGCATCGGCCTCGTCGGCGGCCTCCGTGATCTCCGCCAGCGGGCCGTCGAGTATCTCCTCGCCCACCGGCGTCGAATCGACGACGACGAGTCGCTGGAGGTCGCAGTCCAGGCGTCCGCGCAGCGCGAGGTCCATCAGGATCGCGCCGGCGACCAGGAGCTCCATCACGTTGGGCGCAACACGCTTCATCGCGCCGGATTCGTCGTCCAGGAGAAGAAGCAGGATCTCCTCCACGAAGGTCAGGTGGGGGTTCTGACTCACGTGAGTATGGGGCTCGCAGTTCGTTTCACGGAGAGGTCACATCCGCTGCGGAATCCTACAGGAAGGAAGCGCTCAGGAAGGATGCGCTCCCCTAGATTCCCGCCGTGTCCACCTGACCCGTCGGTTCCTGGCTGTCGCTGCTGACGGTGACCGTGAGGACGTCCGTGTCGTGGTACTGCTGGTGCTGCACCGAGGTCGACACGTGCCGCAGCAGCCGCAGCGACAGCTCGTTCTCGATCGGAACGGGGGCATCGGGCGCCATGACGACCAGCCGGTCTTCGATGTTGCGGCCACCGGGCGCCGCGATGAACTCGAGCTCGGCCGTCTGACGGTCGACTCTCGCAACGACGAGAAGGCTGCGCTTCCGGCCGCCCTCCTCCTCGTCGAGGCCGACCAGGCTGAGCAACGCCTCTTCGCCCGCCGACCAGAGGCGATCGCAGGCCTCGGGCGTCCACCGCGCCCGTTCCGCCAAGCTCCGGAGAAAGCCGCCGATCCGTGGGCCCGAGGCGGCGTTCACCTCGACCGCGAGCCGGCGGCGGCGCGGGCCGGTCGATTCGAGGAACGCGGTCAGGCCGATGGCAGTGAGGCCGCCGGCGGTCATGCCGTTGCCCAGGATCGACGCCGCCCAACCGCCGAGCTGGTCGCTGAAGATCAGGTCGTTCTCGAAGCCGACCCCGATCCAGAAGGACACGCCGATCACCAGGGCCTTGCGGTAGTCGATCCCCCCGTGCCCGGCGATGCGCGCGCCGAGTACGAACAGGATGGCGATCAGCACGAGCACGTAGGCGCCGACGACCGGACCGGGAATCGCGAGGATCAGGGAGAGCGCCTTGGGCAGAAAAGCCAGACCGATGAAGATGATCCCGATCCACATCCCGACCCGGCGCGAGGCGACGCCCGTGAGTTCAGTGACCGAAATGCTGCTCGAGTACGTCGTGTTCGGCACGGTGCCGGCGATGCCCGAGAGCAGGTTGCCGAGTCCATCGGCGGCGACGGCGCCCTGCACCGCCCGATAGTCGGGCGCCCGCGGCGTCCGCCAGGACACCCGCTGGATGCCGACCGCGTCGCCGATCGTCTCGACCGCGCCGATCAGCGTCACGATGACGAAGCCCGGCAGCAACGCCCAGAAGGCCAGCCCGAAGGACAGGTCGAAGCCGGGCCAGCCGCTTGCGGGAGCGCCGATCCACGCGGCCGCGGCCACCTGCTCGAAGTCGTAGAGACCGAGAAACGCGGCGGCGATCGAGCCGGCCACAACGCCCGCGACCGGCGCCCACAACCGCCCGATCCCCCTGGCCCGAAGGCCGAAGCCGGCCATGACCGCGACGGCCACGATGAACGTGATCGGAGCGGCCGCGGGAGAAGCGTCCTCGGGCACCAGGGTCAACTGGTCGAACACGATCGGCATCACGCTGACCGAGATCAGCATGATGACCGTGCCCGTGACGGTCGTCGTGAACAGTCTCCGGAGCAGCAGGAGCCGGGCGGAGAGCAGGAACTGGAACAGCGACGAGACGATGACCAGCTTGGCGAGGAGCATCGGACCGCCCTGGCTCAGAGCGGCGATGCTGACAGCGATGAACGCCCCCGAAGTGCCCATGAGCAGGATGAAGCCGGCGCCGATCCGCCACAGGCGGACCGCCTGCAGGATCGTCGTGACGCCGCTCACGAAGATGGCCGCGAACACCGCCCAGGCCAGGTACTCGTCGCTGCCCCCGGCGGCACGGACGATGATCGCCGGCGTGATCACGATTCCGGCGACGCAGAGGGTCGCGTACTGCAGGCCCATCGTTGCCGCGAGGAGCGTCGGGGGCCGCCCGTCCACCTCGTAGCGGACGTGCCCGCCCTTGCCCTTTGCCGCGGCGCTCATGCCTGGTAGAGGGCGGAGTCGGGCCGCCAGGGCGAGCGCTGACCCGCGTAGACCGGCGACCCGTTGCGGAAGTGGGAGGCCTCGTCGAGCGTCTCGACAAAGGGCATCTGCCGCGGGTAGAGATCACCGTCGCCGCGCGGCCGCGGCCCCGCCTTGGAAACATGGCCCCAGAGCGGATGGCCGACCACCTCCTCCGCGATCTGTGCCGCTTCGATCAGCTTGTCGAGCCGGTAACCGGTCTCGATCCCCAGCTCGTGGCAGAAGTCGACGAAGTCCTCCGTCGGCACATGGCCCGCGGCGCGGCCGTTGCCGCAGTAGGGGCAACCCCCCATGCCGCCGATCGAGGTGTCGAACTCGCGCACCCCCAGTTTGAGCGCCTCGTAGTAGCTGACCATCGCCGCTCCGCGGGTGTTGTGCAGGTGACAGTGGAAGTCCTTGATCTCGGGCCAGCGCTCCCGGATCGCGAGGAGCGTTTCCCGCACGGTGTGCGGCATGTTCCAGCCCATCGCCTCGATGATCGAACAGCGGGTGACCCGGAAGCCGGCCTGATGCCAGCGGTCGATCATCAGCGCCAGCAGGTCCATCCGCTGCTCCAGCGAGAAAGGCCCTTCGAAGTTCGATCCGAACGGATTGCCGATCGCCACGGCGCCGGTCTCGACGCCTCGTGCCCGGGCCATCTCGATCGCGGCCGGAATTCGTTCGATCTGCTGCGCCTGGGTCGCGTTGTAGTTCCGGCGGGCGAAGGTGTCGCAGAGTTCGACGTGGGTGCCGATGCGGCGCTGCCGCACGTCGAGCTTCGGATACCAGCGGTCAGCACGATCGAAGCCGATCTTGTTGAAGATCGCCGCAGTGTAGCGGACGCCCGGTTTGGGCTCGAAGCGCTCGGCGATCTCGTCGATGCAGGCCATCTGCGGCGTCCACTTCGGGTGTGCGTAGGAACCGATCGAGATCACCCTGGCGCCGGTCTCGCCCAGCGCGTCGAGCAGCCGCAGCTTGTCCTCGACCGGAATGTCGGCGCTCTCGATCTGCAGACCCTCCCTCATCGTGTCGTCCGTGATCGTCACGGACTTCGGTAGCTGGCCCATCGCCTGAGTCCCCTTTCTTTGCCGGTGCGCAGGACGGGTACCTTATCGCCGCGCACGGCGGCGGAGGACGGCGCTCGCCGATTCCCCTGTGGCAGGATTCGATCCGTGCGAGGACGCCGGCTCCCCTACCTCGTCCTCGCCGCCGCAGCCACCGCCGTGTTGCTGCCCGGCATCGGCAGCCGCGATCTCTGGAACCCGGACGAACCGCGCTATGCCGAGGTCGCGCGGGAAATGCTGCACGAGCCCCGAGCCATCGAGCACTTCCTGGTGCCCCGCCTGAACGGCGAGAGGTACGACCACAAGCCGCCGCTCCACTTCTGGAACATCGCCCTGTTCGGCGCCCTTCGCGGCGGCGTCGACGAGGTGGCGGCCCGTCTGCCGTCGCTGCTCGCGGGCATCGGCTCCGTGCTCGTCGTGTTCGCGCTCGCCGGGCGGCTGTTCGGCCGGAGGACCGCCTGGCTGGCGGCGCCGATCTTCCTGACCTCGGCCCTGGTGATGTGGAACGCGAGGGTCGGCCAGATCGACATGACCCTGACCTTCCTGGAACTGCTCGCCATCCTGTTCTGGGCCCGCGGCCGGTCGTGGGGGCCGAACGGCCAGGCCCAGGGTCCAGCGACCGGGGGCGGCAACCTCGCCAACCTCGCGTTCTTCGCCTGCCTGGGCCTGGCCACCCTGGCCAAGGGGCCGGTCGGGCTGATCGTGCCGCTCCTCGCGGTCGTCACCTGGCTCGCGTTCGAGCGCGACCGGGCCGGCGTCGCCGATCTCCGGCTGGGACGCGGCCTGCTGCTCTGGGCCGCGATCGTCCTGGCCTGGTTCGGGCCGGCGGTGTGGCTTGCCGGAAAGTCCTACTTCGACGCCCTGATCCTCGACCAGACCGTGTCGCGGTACGCCGAGGCGACCTACCACCCCCGGCCCTGGCACTACTACTTCCGGACCCTGCCCGGCACGTTCGCCCCCTGGACGCTGCTGGCGCCGGTCGCGATCTACGCGGCCTTCCGCCGCTCCCGCCGCGATCCGGCAAGCCGGGAAGCCCGGGCGGTCCGATTCCTCCTGGTCTGGATCGCCAGCACGTTCGTCTTCTTCAGCGTGTCCGGCGGCAAACGGACCGTGTACCTGCTCGCGCTCGCGGCGCCGCTCGCGATGCTCACGGCCCACGGCGTACTCGCGATCCGGGACGGCTGGCCGCGTTGCCGGACGGCATTCCTCGTCTCGGCGGCGGCCGTGCCGCTTCTCTTCGGAATCGTCGTGCTGGCGGCGCCGGGTGCGGCGGCGGACCTCCCCGACGGTTCGCTCCCCGAAGGAACCGTCGCCTCGCTTCAGGCAGTTGCCGCCATCCCTCTCGCCGCGGCTCTGATCGGCCTGTACCTGGCGGCCCGGCGGCGACCCGACCTGTTGATAACTTGCCTCGCGACCGGCCTCGGACTCACCATGTCGGTGACCGCCGTACGGTTTCTGCCGCTGGGTGACGCCTTCAAGTCGGCCCGCGCCCTCTCCGCCGACCTGGTCCAGTGGGCTGAACCCGACGAACCGTACGCGATCTATCCTGTTCCCGATGCCGCCTTCCTCTTCTACACCCGCCGGTTCGCGGTCGACCTCCACGGCGGCACCCAGGCACACGACCAGGGCGACGAGGAGGCCCTGCGGCGCTTCGTCGCCCGCGCGGACCGTCCCGTCTGGTTGCTCATCGAACGGGACAACCTGGAGCGTCTTTCGCCTCCGCTCGACCTGGTCGAGGTCGCGCGCGACCACGATCCAGAGCAGGGGCACGTCCTGTTGACGACTCCGGAAGCGGCCGCCCGTGTTGCCGCGGACGCCAGGACCGGGCAATGAACGACGGCCGGCGGCTTGCCGACCAGGGCCTCTTCCTGTTCCGGTACCGGAGCCTCTTCGTCGTGTTCCTGCTGCCCGCCGCGGCGTTTGCGATCCTCGAACGGCGGTCGGCGGTCCTGCCCGCGGACCCGGGACTGGGCTGGCTCGGGCTATGTCTCCTCGTGTCGCTGCTCGGACTCGGGGTGCGGTGGGCTGCGCTGGGGTCCGCGCCTCCAGGCGCTTCCACCCGGAGCGTCAGGGCGCCGAGCGCAAGCCACCTGAACGTGACCGGCATGTACTCGCTCTGCCGGCACCCGGTCTATCTCGGCAACCTCTTCGTGCTGACGGGCTTCGCGCTCGCTCTGAAGTCGTGGTGGTTCGTCGTCGTGGCTCTGCTCGTCTACTGGTTGCTCTACGAACGGGTGATCGCCGCCGAGGAGCGCTTCCTCGACGAGCGTTTCGGCGCGATCCACCGCCGCTGGTCGGAGCGAACGCCGGCCTTCTGGCCCCGGCCCCGCTTGTGGCTGCCCCCGGAGACCCGCTTCAGTTGGCGAACGGTCGCCCTCCGGGAGTACAACTCCCCGCTGCTCATCGCCGCGACGTTCCTGTTCCTGCGGATGGTCGATCAGGTCGTCGTCGGCGGCCTCGGCCCGAAAGCGTGGCTGACGCAGGACCTCGGCCTCGTGGCGGGAGTCGTCGGGCTGATGGTGCTGGTTTCCGTCGCGCGAGGGGTGCGCAAGCGCGGACGTTCGGGCCATTGATGCGGTCGCCGCTTCGCGGCGCGACTTCCTGGCCGGCTACGCCGGCAGCGGGTCAGAGGACCCGCGCACCCAGTGCCTCGGAATCGCCGGGGGGACCGATTCGTTGCAGAATCGGACGACGAGATCCGATGAACCCTCCGATGAACGCCCGAACCAGGATCGCATCCGTTCTCGCCGCGCCGCTGCTGTTCCTGGCGGCCGGCGGCGCCGCTCTCGTCGACGAGAGCCAGGCCGGCGAGGCGGGGCGGACGGACTCCGCGCAGGACGCACCGACTCCCAGGCCGCTGGATACCCGCTTCGTCCGCTGGCTGGAACGGGTCGGCCCGCTGATCAGCGACGAGGAGCGCGAGTTCTTCGTCAGCCTGCCCGAGGACTACCGCCGCGAAGCGTTCATCCAGGCCTTCTGGAAGGCTCGCGACCCCGAGCCGAGAACGCCGCTCAACGAGTTGCAGGTGCTGTGGGAGGACCGGGTGGACGCCGCCCTCTCCCAGTGGGGCACGCTGGAAGACGCCCGAGCCCTGTTCTACCTCCTGAACGGTCCGCCGGGGCGCTTCGTCCTTCCGGACGGCCGGACCGCCGCCTACTGCCTGTCGCGGACCAGCGAGCTGGAGATCTGGTTCTACGGCGGCAGCGACCGCACCGCGCGCAACTTCGTCGTCATCTTCCTGGCCACGAGCCGCAACCGGCCCTACGTCTTCTGGCATGACAGCGTCGTCCGCCGCCCCATCTCCCGCCGCGGGCTGCCCACCACGAACATCGCCGTGCTCTGCGGGGACGAGTGGTTCGGATGGGCCGCCCAGGCGGTCCAGCGGGATCTCGCCAGCAGCGGGGTCATCGAAGAGGTGTCCGGACCGCCCGAGCCGCCCGAGGAGTGGCTCGCGACCTTCGCCGCCTTCAACACCGACCTGCCGGTGGACGCGACCCGGTTCGACGTCGACCTCGAGTGGGACTTCCCGGGCCGCAACCAGACACGCACCGTGACTCACGGCCTGATCATGGTGCCGGGGCCGAGCGCCGGCCGCAGGAGCTTCCAGGAACGCGAGTACCACAGCTTCCAGATGACGGGCGAGGTGATCCGCGACGACAGCCTGTTCGAGACCTTCCGCTACCGCTTTGAGTTGCCCGCGAGCGGCGAAGAGGAGGACGCCGTCCCGCTGGTCTTCACGCGATACCTCCGGCCCGGCGAGGTCCAGATCCGGCTCAAGATCGAAGATGTCTTCGGCCAGCAGTTCGCGGTGGTCAACGAGACGATCGACGTCCCGAACCTCGAGGAGGCGCAATCGCTGCGGAAGACCATCCTGGAGACCTTTCCGGCTCTGGCGGAAGCCAATCAGGCGGCGGCGCGCGGCGAGCGCCTGCTTCGCCTGGTACCCCCGCGGGATGAGCGCCTGCGCGTCGGCATGGTGCGCTTCTCCACCCATGCGATCGGCGACTTCGATGCCGTCGCCTTCTCCCTCGACGGCCGGGAGATCCTGCGCAAGCGGCGGCCGCCCTTCGGCGTGGAACTGAACCTGGGCTCCCACCCGACCGAGCACCGGATTCGCGTCGAGGGCATCAAGGACGGCGAGGTCGTCGCCTCGGACGAGATGTCGGTCAACCGGGGCGGCCAGCGTTTCCGCGCCCGGTTCATCGAACCGCGGTCCGGCGAGCAGTACCTGCAGAGCACGCAGGCGGTGGTCGAAGTCGCCGTACCGGACGGCGAGGAGATCGAGCGCCTCGAACTGTTCCTGGGGGAAGAACGGATCGCGACGCTCTACCAGCCGCCGTGGGTGCAGCCGATCGTGCTCGACGGTCCGAACCTGACCTACCTCCGCGCGGCCGCGTTCCTGGCCGACGGCAGCAGCACCGAGGACGTCGTCTTCATCAACAGCCCGAACCCGATCGAGCGAATCGACGTGCAGTACGTCGAGCTCTTCGCCAGCGTCGTCGACGAGCGGGGGCGCCCGATTCCGGAACTGGAGCAGGATCGCTTCCGCATCACCGAGGACGGAGTTCAGCAGACGGTTCGCCGATTCGACTGGGTCGACGACACGCCCTTTCACGCCGGCCTCCTGATCGACACGTCGGCTTCGATGCAGGACTCGATCGGCCAGGTCCGGGCCGCGGCCCAGCGCTTCGTCGACAACACGCTCGAGCCAAGGGACCGGATGGCGGTCCTCGCCTTCGCCAACCGGGCGCGGGTCGAGAGCCGGTTCACGAAGGACAGGGGCCAGCTCGCGCGGGCGCTGTCGGGCCTCAAGGCGACGGGCACGACATCGCTCTACGACAGCCTCGTCTTCTCTCTCAGCTACTTCGACGGCATCAGCGGCCAGAAGGCGCTGCTCCTCCTGTCCGACGGCAGGGACGAGAACAGCTCGTTCACGTTCGAGAGCGCGCTCGAGACCGCGCAGCGTTCAGGCGTGACGATCTACGCCATCGGCCTCCGGGAAGCCGCCGCGGACCGAACGACGCGGCGGGTACTCGAGCGCATCGCGGAAGAGACCGGCGGTCAGGCCTTCTTCATCGACGGGGTCAGCCAACTCGACTCCATCTACGCGCGGATCGAACGGGAACTGCGAAACCGCTACCTCCTCACCTATCAGTCGACGAGCAGCAGGCCCGAGAGCGAGTTCCGGGTCGTGCGGGTCGACGTGGACGAACGCGGCGCCGAGGTGCGGACCATGTCGGGGTACTACCCGTAGAAGCGGCCAGCGACGGCCTTCACGCCGCCAGCGCGGCCTCGCCGAAACGTTCCATCGCCTCCAGCGTCTCCCGCACATCGTCCCAACCCGTCGAGTGGTTGATGATGCAGAGACGGAGCGAGAAGGTCCCCCTGAGAGACGTTGACGAAACGAACGCGCGGTCGTCCCAGAAGAGACGAGCGAGAACCTCCCGGTTGACCTCCTCGAGCGTGTCGTCCTCCAGACCTGCGCCTTCCGGGTTGACCCTCATGCAGACGATGCCAAGCGACGCTGGCGCCAGCAGTTCCAGGGTGCGACTCTCCTGGACGTACTGCTCGGCCCGTCTGGCGAGTTCCATCCCCTTCGACACGGCGCGCCTGAACGCGGACAGGCCGAACGTCTGAATCGACATCCAGATCTTCAGGGCGCGGAACGACCGGCTCAGTTGCAGGCCGCGGTCGTCCAGGTTGGGATGGTTCGCCCCCCAGACGGTGTCCTGGAGAACCGTCGGGCGAAAGGCGAAGGCGCTCTCGAGCGTCCGGGCATCCTTCACGAGCAGGCAGCCCACCTCGTATGGCTGGAACAGCCACTTGTGGGGGTCCAGCCCGACCGAGTCGGCTCGCTCGATGCCGCTGAGAAGCTCACCGCCCTTCTCCGTGATCGCCGCGAAGCCGCCATAGGCAGCATCCACGTGGAGCCAGGTGTCTTCCGCCTGGCAGAGATCCGCCATCGCATGCAGCGGATCGATCGCTCCCGTGCTGGACGTCCCGGCATTGGCGCAGACCGCCATGGGCCTGAAGCCCGCTTCGCGGTCCTCCGCCACGGCACGCGTGAGAGCCCCCATGTCCAGGCGGAAGGTGCCGTCCGTCGGGATCTGGCGAATGGCATCCTGCCTGACGCCGACGATCATCGCGGCGCGAGCCTGCGCGCCGTGGCTCTGGTCGCTCATGTACACCGATGGACGCTCGGGATTGCCGGCCGCTTCCCTGGCCGCCACGAAGGCGTCGATGCTGGCCGCGGAACCGCCGCTGGTCAGCAACCCACCGGAACTCTCGGGGTAGCCCAACCAGCGGCGAAACCAGTCCAGGACGACGAGTTCGACCTGGCTCGGACCGCTCGCGACCAGCCAGGTGCAGGCGTTCACGTTCCATGCGGAGGCCAGAAAGTCCGCAACCACGCCGGGCCACGTCGGCTCCGACGGAACGAAGCCGAAGCAACGGGGATGGTCCAGCCGGGTCGTCATCGGGAGGATGTCCTCCACGGCCCGCTGCAGCACCTCCTCTGCCGGCCGGCCTTCCTCCGGCGGCTTCTCGAGCAGAATCCGTTCGAGCCCTTCCTGGAACTCCCCGTCCCAGGCGTTCTCGCCAGGCAAGCTCTCGATCCGAGCCACCGCAAGCTCCACGGCCTTTCCGGCCAGAGCCAGCATGGCTTCCGGAGACATCCAGATGTCGGAGCGAGCCACTCCCCCATCGGCGGACCGCGGGGCTCCGCCCTTTCCCCAGCTTCCGTGTCTCTCCACGCCTAATAGATTCTAGGCGGAGATTCCAGGCGTCAGCGACACGCCGGCGCGACCTCCTCGATGAACCGGTCGAGGATCTCCTTCTGTTGGTCCATTCCGCCCAGGTTGAACGCCGGCACGATGAACTCGTCCACACCGGCGTCGCGGTAGGCGCCGACCGCGTCGGTGATCTCCTCTACGCCGCCGATGTTCGACGGCATCGCCGAACCGCGCGCCCGAGCCTTGGCCAGGACGGCCCCATTGTCGCTCAGGAACAGGAGCGCCACCGCGGACCGCTCGACCTCCGCCGGGTCCCGCCCCACGTTCTCGCAGTGGGCGTCGAGCACGGCCATCTTGTGCTTGAGGATGTCCGCCGTTCCCCAGACGTTCCACTCGTCGGCGTGCTGGGCGGCGATCCGAAGGGTCACCTTCTCGCCGCCGCCGCCGATCATCAGCGGCAGGGGATCCTGGACCGGCTTCGGCTCGAGCGGTGCGTCGATCAGATCGTAGGCATCGCCGACGAAGCTGGCGCTCTGCCGGCCATACAGCGCCTTGATCACCCGGCAGGCCTCGTCCAGCCGGCGGAGCCGCTCGCCCAGCGTGTAGAAGGGGATGCCGTAGGCCAGGTGCTCGTTCTCCTGCCAGCCGGCGCCGAGGCCCAGTACGACCCGGCCACCCGAGATGTGGTCGATCGTCGCCGCCATCTTCGCCAGCACGGCCGGATGCCGGTAGGTGTTGCCGGTCACCAGCGGACCGATCCGCACCCGCGGCACGGCAGCGGCCAGGGCCGCGATCGTGGTCCAACACTCCGCCCACGGCGCCGACGTGTCCTCGTCGTTCGGCATGAAGTGGTCGGCGTACCAGATGCCGTCCCAGCCCGTCGCCTCGACATGCCGGGACATCTCCAGCAGGTCGAACCAGGGCATCGTGGGGGCGGGCCAGTAGCTGAATCGCATTCGAGGGCTCCGTCAAGCAGATTGCGTCGTGCGGCGCGTACCTTACCGCGCAGGCACATGACACGTCCGCTGGGAGGTCAACGGCGCCTCTCAGACACTCCGAAGTGGGTGCAGTGGATCTCCCACTGGGTACGCGGGTCTTCTGACCCGCTGCCGCCGAAGGCGTGTGACCACGGGTCTTCTGACCCGTGGAGGACAAGGCGCCGGCCGCCAGGCCGGCTCCGCCCGACCGCCCAGGCGCGACTACCGAGACTGCCAGCCCTCCGCTTCCACGGCAAGCACGATCCGCGCGCAAGCAAGCGCATCCGAGCCGGCGTCATGGTGCCGAAGAGGAATGCCCAAACGCCGACAGACATCCGGCAGCTTGGCGCTAGCAAAGGGCCACTGCCGGTGCGCCAGTTCCACCGTGCAGACAAAACGCCTTCGCGGCGGGCGCAGGCGGTAGCGAGCGCAGCACGCGTTGAGCACCCGCCGGTCGAACCTGGCGTTGTGAGCGGCAACGAACCGCGCTGATGCGAGCCATTCCTCCAACGTCGGCCAGAGATCAGCGAAGGTGGGCGCCTCGCGCACATCTTCCCAACTCAGGCCGTGGAGCCCTGTGAAGGTGAAGCGTCGGCCGGGAGGACGGATCAAGTACTCGTCATCGCCAAGCACGACCGTTCCCCGCACACGCGGGGATGAACCGGATCTTGCCTCGCCCCGACGACGACTCCGACACCGTTCCCCGCACACGCGGGGATGAACCGAACTTTGGCCTCCAGTGTCAATGGCAACCGAAAATGTCCCACTTGTGGCAACTGAAACTGCGCACTTCTTCGGCTGCGGAAGGATCCTGACCAGGCGTCCCGAGTGGCGGCCCAGGACTCCGGCGTTTGCCGCGGGGAGCGCAACGAGCGGCCACCCGCTGAACTGACACTGCTGCAGTAGCCGCCGTGGCTACGCCGCCGACATCATGAAGCCGTGTCGCTACACTCCGTCGACCACTCTCTCCCACGCGCTACTTCGGCGAACAAGTCAAGCGCAAGCGCCCTCACATCGACGCGGACTTGTGCCGTTCCGTCATCGAGTCACCTCTACGGAGCGAACGCCAGCAGGACGGCCGCATCCGGTTCTGGGGCAGAATCACCCTGCTCGGGGAAGCCACCGACCGGATCCTCCGCGTCGTCACCTTGGAGGACGGTAGGACCATCCACAATGCGTTTCTCGATCGCAGGTACCGCGAGGACAAGCAATGAAGATGCACTACTACCCGGACACGGACAGCCTCTACGTGGAGTTCAAGAGCGAACCGAGCGTCGAAACCAGGGAAGTCGCTGACGGTCTCAACGTGGATCTCGACGCGCGCGGGAACGTCGTCGGCTTCGACATCGACCACGCGGCTGAACGGCTCGACCTCGCGACCCTGGAGACTGAAGCGCTACCGATAAGGGCGTACAAGGCCGGCTGACGGCTGACATCTGTCAGCGCGAGAGATCGCTGCGCCGGCCGGGGCGAAGACCGTCACCAAACCGAGAACGGCTCCCCGGCCGGGACGGCCGTGATCCGGTCGTCGATGACATACCTCGTATCACCTGGGTACACGACGTACAGGGCCTCCAGCCGGAGGTCGTCGACGGCAATCGTCATCGAACGAGTCCGGCGCGGCGCGTCGACGCGTTTGATCTCCACGCCGACGCGACGGCCCTGCTTAAACAGCAACAAGTCGAGTTCCGCGCCGTTGTGGGTGGCCCAGAAACAGACCTCGTCGGGCGCCGATTCGGCGATGACCTTCTCCAGGATGAAGCCCTCCCAGGACGCGCCGATGCGGGGATGCACCTGCAGGGCATCCATCGTGCCCACACCGATCAACTCGTGATAGAGGCCGGAGTCCCGAAGGTAGATCTTGGGCCGCTTGACCTGCCGCTTGCGCAGGTTCTCGCGCCACGGCCGCAACTGCCGGATGAGGAACAGGTGCTCCAGGAGGTCGACGTAGCGCCGCACGGTCGCCTGGGCGACTTCAAGGGCCGTCGCCAGTTCCGCGACGTTGAGAATCTGCCCGTGGTAGTGCGCGAGCATTGCCAGCAGCCGGTGCAGAGCCGGCACGCCGAGCGCGGCACCGAACTGCGGCAGGTCTCGTTCCACGAACGTCCTGAGAAAAGCCCTGCGCCAACCCGCGCTCTCACCATCCGTGTCAGCCAGAAACGACAGCGGGAAGCCTCCGCGCACCCACAGCTCAGGCATCCGGGCCACGCCGACCTCGTCGACTCCGAAGCCGCCGAGCTCGATGTACTCGATGCGCCCGGCCAATGACTCGGCGCTTTGGCGCAGCAGGTCGGGACCGGCGCTCCCCAGCACGAGGAAGCGCGCCGGGTTGTCGTCGCGGTCGACCAGAACCCGCAACACCGGGAAGAGATCGGGACGACGCTGCACCTCGTCGATGACGACGAGGCCGCTCAGATCCTGAAGCGCCGTCCGCGGATTCTCGAGTCGCGCCAGGCTAACCGGATCTTCGAGGTCGAAGTAGTTGGCCGAGTCGGCAGACACGAGCTGCCGAGCCAGAGTCGTCTTGCCGCACTGCCGCAGCCCGACGATTGTCACGACGGGGAAACGCGTGAGCGCCAGCTCAACGGACTTCTGCTCGGTGCGGGGAACCAGAAGCTTCGGCATATGTTCCAAGATAATACACACTCGAAGTGTATTTATTCATGGAAGCACTGGCCTCCTAGCCCGCATGTTTCACCGGCTCGGGCGTGAGGGCTGAGTTCGGGGTGGGCAGTCCCCTTGAATGCCGTCCTGGTCTGTCGGTGGCTGGTCAGGTGTCCTGCGGAGTCGGAGTCGGTTCATTTCGGCGTCGGAGTGGCTTGTCCGCAGCGGTTCGGTGCGGTTTTCGGGCGCACTCTGGGCGTGGAGTCGATGCAAGGCGCCGCGTTGTGGTGTCGGTTTTCGTCCGGTCTCAGGCCGGCGGGTGGTAGAGGGGTTTTCTCTGGAGGTTTGCCAGGGCCTGTGCGAAGTCGTTTTGCCAGGGGAAGACGTTGGCCAGGTGGACCCAGATGCGGCGATGGGTGATGCGCAGTCGTGCGGCGATCTTGAAGAAGCGCAGGCGGATGGTGCCGCACTGGAGGTGGGCCTTGTCGGTGTCGGCCAGAGCGAGGCGTCGCACGGCGGCGAGCAAGACGTAGGCGAAGGAGGAGAAGTAGAGGCGGAGTTGATTGGCGGCCATGGTGGCGGTGGAGGTGCGGTCGGCGAAGAGATCGAGCTGCTGCTCCTTGATCCGGTTTTCCATGTCGCCACGGGCGCAGTAGAGCAGCTCGTAGAGCGCCTGCTTGCCGGCGCGGCTCTTGGGCAGATTGGAGACGATGAAGCGGGGATTGCCGCCCTTTTGGAGCCACTCCGCCTTGCCCACCACCCGCCTCTTGCGGGACCAGGAGGAGCGGGTCCTGTAGCGGAACTCCCGGAACCGCCGCGAGGGCTTTTCGGTCGCATGAAATCGCCGCCGCGACTTCGCAAGCGCTTTGGCGAGCCGCCTCGCAAGGCGCGGATTCCTTGCCACGCCGAACACGTAGAAGAGCCCTTCCCTCTCGCACCAGGCCATGATCCGCTCCCGGCAGAAGCCCGAGTCGCCGCGCAGGACGATCCGGGTGTCCGGCCACGCCTCCCGGATCCGGGCGACGATCGGCGCTAACTCGCGGACCGTCCCGGCGCTGGCGTCCTGGTCCGACCGCCGCAGACGCGCCAGCAGCAGGTGCTCGCCGCAGAACGCGTACAGCGGCATGTAGCAGTAGCACCGGTAGTAGCCGTGGAAGAACCGACCCTCCTGCTCCCCGTGCAGCGGATCGTCGGTCGCGTCCAGATCCAGCACGATCTCCTCCGGCGCCTCCTCGAAAGCCTCCAGGAACAGGTCCACCAGCAGGCCGTCCAGGGCCGCGCCGTCCGCCGGAGTCCGCTTGTAGCGGCTACCTTGTGCCTCCTCCGGCCGCGACAACTCCAGACGATTCAACCCCGATGCGCTCGCCAGGGGACGACCCTTGTCCCGCGACCGCCGACGATCGGCGCCCGTGATGTCCGACTTGCCCACCAGCAGCGCCATGAACGCGTCGAGGCGAAGCTGATTGTGGTCATTCAGGTCCTCGTAGCCCAGAGCCAGACCGTAGACCCGCTGAGAGACCAGGTCCCGCACCGTGTGCTCCACCGCCGACGGATCCCGGTGATCCCGAAAACACGACGCCATGCGATCCAGCAGACCGATTCGCGTATCCGTCTCCCGAAGCAGCAGCCCGCCGCCCTCCGTCGTCAAACGGCCACCGTCGAAACAGGCCGTCACACGGCGGCGACCGTGGAAACCGAACTCAAGCTGCGACGGAGTACACTCTGTCTTCACGGGTCTCGCTCCTGTGGACTGTCCAAATGCTTGACAACACTTGGATTATCCGCGGGAAGAGGCCCGATCTCAAATCACCCCGTGAGATATGCGGGCTAGGCCAGAGCCGCGGCCACTTCGGCCAGCCGATGGCTGAGGTGGTCCCGGTTGTTTGGACAGTTTCCGCGTCTGGCCAAGGCATTCTCGGTCGGTCGATCAAGCCGCAGCCGCCTTAGCCGAGGGCCCGCCACGACCCTCTTCACGTTGACCTCAACCGGTCTGGCCTTCCGCACCCTCGCAGACACCAGCGAACGCCCTCGTGTCCGTGATCGCGTCAGCCGGAGTTCCCGCCGCGTTGGAGTGCTCCCAGATTCTCCCGCCTTCGGCATCCGCCGCCGTGTCTTCCACCCGGATCGTGTAGCCGAGGTCCGTCGTGGATGCCGTGAAGACCCATACGTGGCCGTTCACCGAACAACCACCCTCCAGCACCTTCACGAGGACCTCCCAGTTCGAATCGTCGAAGAACCAGAACAGGCCCGAGTCGTTCGTTCCCACGCGGGCCACGCTCGCGACGCCGCCAGCCTCGTCCGCCCCTCGCCAATCGACGGTCACGGCGAATCGCGAATCGAGCAGGCAGAGGGTCTCTGGCGCCGCCTCGCACGAGCCCGCCGGATCGTTCGCCTCGACCAGGAACGTCCGCGAGGCCCGAGACTCCTCGCCGGCGCCGCTCAGGGAGAGAGTCACGTCGTAGAAGCCGGGCTCGGCCCAGGCGTGGCTTGGATTCAGGTCGCGCGCGGCGCGACCGTCGCCGAAGTCCCACTCGCGCCGTGACACCGCGCCCGAACTTCCGTCGCTGAAGCGCACAGGAACCCCGGCCCGCGCTCGGCACAGGTCGTCCGGGCACTCCACGTCGACCGTGAAATCCGCGCGCGGAGGACCGGGGTCGACCGGCGGCGGAGGCGGAGGCGGAGGCGGAGGCGGAGGTGGGGGTGGAGGTGGGGGTGAAGGTCCTCCTCCTCCGCCGCCGCCGCCTCCACCCGGGGGCGGCGGTGGCGGGGGCGGCGGAGGTGGCGGGGGCGGCGGAGGCTCCACGGACCGCTCGCTGACGGTCATCGCGAAGAGAAGCGAGTCCGTGTCGGGATCGGTCGTGTCGCTGTCCGTCACCGTGTACGTGTAGAACCTCCGCGCGCTCGCCGCCGACGCGACGCCGGACAATGTCCGCGACTGATCGTTGAAGACCAGTCCGGCCGGAGGCGTGGGAGTCAAGCTGTAGCGCAACGTTCCGTTGCCGCCCGTGGCCGCCGGCAACGACAGGCCGAGCGTGTCGCCAACGGTCAGCGTCTGCTCGGCGATCGAGGCGGACGGGGGAAACGAAGGCGCGGCGTCGCCGGGCGCCATCGTGGCGCCCATCCCCGACGTGGACCAGTCGCTGGAACCTTCCGCGTTTCGCGCCTGTATCCGCACGTGGTACGAGGTGGTCGCCTGGAGCCCCGCTATGGTCGTCGTGCGTACCGTTCCCGAATGCGCGTGGCTCGTCCAGGCGCCCGACGACGAGGAGAGTCGGTACTGGACCGCGTAGCCGCTGATGGGAGGTCCCTCGTTGCGCGGTTCGGCCCAGGCAGCCTTGAGCGTGCTGGCGGACGCGCCGGTCACCGCGGGAGCGCCCGGAGTGTCCGGCGGCTCGTTCTCATCCACGACCGAGACGTTGACGGTCCGGGACGCGCTCAACCCGCCCCCGTCCCTCGCCACGACGGAGAAGGCGTAGCTGCTCCGGGCTTCGAAGTCCAGGTCCGTGGACGACCCGACGGAGAGCTGCGCCGTCTGCGAATCGACCGAGAACGAAGCACTGTCCGCGCCGGCCAGGCTGTAGGAAAGACTGTCGCCCGTATCCGGATCGTCCGCGGTGACCGGAGATCCGAACGTGCCGACGGTGTTCTCCCGCACGCTCAGCGCCAGAGCCGTCGACGGCGAGAACGCGGGCGGCCGGTTCGTGACCTGCAACTCGAAGACGAAGGTCGCCATGGCCTGGGTGGCGCCCGCGAACTTGCCCGTCCCCTTGATGCTCGTGATGGTCTGCTGCGGCACCGTGTCCGGGTTCGACAGGCTGAACTCCGTACCGTCCTCGGTGCCCGCGTCGTAGGGGAAGAGATCGACCTCCACCCGCGCCAACCACTCGTTGTTCGAATCCAGCAGCGAAAGACCGGATACGCCGACGAACCAGTCGGGGCTCGGGGCGATCATGGAGACGAGGGTGACCAGGGGATGGGCGTCCGTGATGTTGAAGTCAACCGACGTCGAGGAAGTGCCGGTAGAGAGCCCGCTGCCGGAGATCACGGCGCCCCGATTGGCGCCGGCGGCGTTGATCTCCTGCGTGAGCCCGCTCGTACCCCCGAACTCCGCCATGGCCTCGATGCCGGACGTAGCCGTCCCGCCGACTTGCCAGAACGTCACGTTGCTGTTGTGGGTGCCGCCGATGAGCGGCGAGAAGTGGTCGCCGCCTGGAACCCCGCCCGGCGAGGCCGCGGCCGTCCAGGTCCCCGTGAAGGTGACCCGATAGGTGACGGAGGCGCTCCCCTGGCCCAGCAGCGAAGACGAACAGGCGAATCCCAAGGCCACCAGTGCCGGAATCAGCGCTCTACGTTTCAAGACACAGCCACCCCAGGTTCAGGTTCCATGGCACGATCGGGCGCCACTACGGCCCGCGAAGCGCCGCAGATTACCAGTCCGCGACGGAAAGAGCTGTCCACTGAGCTTCTACGCCAGTGCCGCGGCCACTTCGGCCAGCCGACGGCCCAGGCGAGCCGTCCGAAGGCGGATCTTCGCCAGGGGAACGAGGGCCGAGGGACGCATCAGAGCCCCCCGAACCACCGGACCTGTTGAGGAGTCGCCGCCGGCCGCCGACGCGCGCTCGAGCCACGACGGAAGCCGGTCCGCCGCCGTGTCGCTGATCGCGCGCACGGCGGCGAAGGGAACGCCGCCACGCTGGAGCACCCGGGCCGCCGCCCAGCTCTCCATGTCGACGGCGGTTATGGGAAGAGAGCCGGTACGCCGCCACAACGCCTCGCGGGACGAGGCGGTAACCACGAGGCTCGGAGCCGTGACCAGGACGCCCCGGCGGCAACCGCGGGCTGCGGCCGCCCCGACCAGGGTCTCATCGAGGTCGACGGCCGGCTGGTCCGGCGCCAACACGGTCCGGCCGACGACCAGATCGCCAACCGCGAGGTCCGGCGACAGGGCGCCGGCGATGCCGATCCAGACGACCCTGCCGCAGGAACCCCGGGAGGCGAGACGAACGCAGCGCTCGGCGGCCCGCCGCGCCGCCCGCTCGCCGACGCCGCAGACGGCCACCTGGACGGGCCGGTCTCCGATGCGGCCCCGAACGGCAGCGGCCGCCGCGCCATCCCGGACGCGCACGCCGCCCTCGACGCGGCGGAGCAGGGCCGAAGCCTCGGACTTCATCGCGGCCAGGTAGACGGTCTCTCCTGCCGCGGTTCGGCCGGCCGCCGTCATCACCGCCGCGGCCCCTTCACGTGACCGTTCTCCTCGAACCACCGCACCGCGCGTCCGAGCGCCTCCCGGACGGAACCCTGGACCAGGCCGAGCTCCCTGACCGCCTTTCCGGCATCGAAGAACATCCGGTGGCGTGCCATGCGCGCGCTGTCGAGCGCGACGCGGGGCTCGCCTCCCGCCAGCCGCGCCCAGCCGGTCGCCAGCGCAGCGGCGCCGACCGGCAGCCAGTGCGGCAGCCGCAGCCGGGGCGCCTCGATCCCCGTGATCTCGCCAAGCATCCGCAGCATCTCGATCAGGGTGACGTTGCGGTGCCCCAGAATGTACTTCTCACCGGCCCGGCCGTGTTCCGCGGCCAGCAGGTGGCCACGCGCGACATCGCGCACGTCAATCAGGTTGAGCCCGGTGTCGACGTACGCTGGCATTCTCCGGTTCAGGAAGTCGACGATGATCCGCCCCGTCGGCGTCGGCTTGAGGTCCAGTTCGCCAACCGGTGTCGACGGATTCACGATGACGACCGGAGCGCCAGCCGCGGCCGCCGCGACGGCGACGCGCTCGGCGAGGTACTTGCTGCGCTTGTAGTGCCCGACCATCCCGCCCTCGCTGACGGGAGTCGTCTCCGTTGCGGGGCGACCGCCGGGTTCCAGACCGAGTGCGCCCACCGAACTCGTGTAGACGATGCGTTCCGCTCCCGCCTCGGCCGCCGCCGCCAGCAGTTGGCGGGTGCCGTCGACGTTCGAGGCGTAGATGTCATGCGGACGGCGGACGAACAGACGGTAGTCGGCCGCGCAGTGGTAGACCTCGGTGCATCCCGCGCAGGCCGCCCGGAGACTCGCCGGGTCCCGCAGGTCCCCCTCGACGATCTCCACGGCGCAGCCGTCGAGGTTCGAGCGGTCTCCGCCCGACCGCGCCAGGCAGCGCACGGGATCCCCGCCCCGAGCGAGCAGCGCGCGGACCACGTGCGCACCGACGAACCCGGTGCCGCCGGTGACGAGAACCGTCACCCGTCAGGGCCCGGCCGCCGCGGCCGTCATCCCGACAGGTGCCAGGCGGCGAGGCGCAGCGCGTCTTTCGGGCTCTTCCTGAGATCGCGCACGACCGACGCTTCGAACCCCGAGTGCATCGCGCAGTTCGTGCAGAGGGGATCCTCGCGCGACTCCCAATAGTCCCAGTCCGTCTCCTCCCAGAACTCCTCGTACGTCGCGTAGTGGCGCTTGCCGATCAGGTAGCAGGGCCCTTTCCAGCCGAGCGGCGTCCGCGTGACGGTGCTCCAGGGCGAACAGGAGTAGTCCCGCAGCCCGGCCGCGAACTCGAGGAACATGGGCGTCGATGTCAGCTTGTACTCGTCCGCGATCTCGAGGATGCGCCGGAACTTCCGCTCCGTGTCCTGACGGGTGAGAAAGATGTCGCGGTCCACCGACTCGTACTGGTAGCCGGGAGAGATCAGCATGCCGTCGATGTCGATGTCGCGCAGGAACCGGCACAGCTCCTCGACTTCATCGATCTTCGTTTCCTTGAACACGGTCGTGTTCGTCGTGACGTGGTAGCCGCGCTCCTTCGCCGCCCGGATCATCTCGATCGCCTTGTCGAACACGCCGTCCCGGGCGCACACGAAGTCGTGAGTCTCCCGCATGCCGTCGAGGTGGACGTTCAACGTGAGCCTCTTGTTCGGGGGCACCCGGTCGAACACCCTGGTATCCAGGAGCAGCGCGTTGGTGCAGAGGTAGATGTGCCGGCGTCGAGCGATGATGCCGGAGATCAGTTCCGGAAGCTCCGGGTAAATGGTCGGCTCTCCGCCGCAGATCGAAACGACGGGCGCCTCGCTCACGCGCACCGCGTCGAGGCACTCCGAAACCGGAAGCCTGTCCCTGAGCTTGCCCGTGTGCCTCTCCACCGCGCAGCCGAGGCAGGCCAGGTTGCAGGTGTAGAGCGGCTCGAGCATGAGAACGAACGGATACCGGCGCCTGCCCAGCAGCGCGTTCCTCGCCTGATGCTTCAGGTTGTCGGTCACCATGTGCAGCGGTGTTCGCATGAATCTCAGAAGGGTCCTTTCGCGGGCATCGCGTCAGTGGACATCCGGCTGGCTGCCCGCAGCGTCGGGTTCCGACACGGTCATGTTCCTGTAGGAAGCCAGCGCCTCGAGCGGGAAGTACTGCGCGTAGCCGTGGTAGCGGAGGTAGAACACCCGGGGAAAGCCCACGCCGGTCCAGTCGCGGTCGTACCACGAGCCGTCCTCGCGCTGGCGCTCGTGCAGGAAGGCGACACCCCGGTCCAGCGCCGACACGGTCTCGACCGCATCGCCCCGCCAGGGCTGCGGCTCGAGTGACGCGATCAGGCCCATCATCGCCCACGCGGTCTGGGAAGCGGTGCTGTTGCCGCAGCCCCTGAAGCCGGGATCGTCGTAGGAACGAAGCGACTCGCCCCAGCCGCCGTCCTCGTTCTGCACCTCGAGAAGCCAGCGGCGGCCGCGACGGCACGCCTGGCTCAGACGTTCCGCGCTACGGCCGTCTGTCCGGGCGGCCAGCGGCCCCAGGGCGGAGAGCGCGAGCCAGGTGCCGTAGATGCCGTTGGCGCCCCAGCGCCCCGGCCAGCTCCCATCCTTCTCCTGTTCGCGAAGCAGGTAGTCCGTGGCGCGTCGCACCGGCCCGTCGTCCAGAGCGTGGCCATGCGCCAGGAGGGCGTTGATCACCCGGGCGGTGATGTCGGGGGTGCTCGGGTCGATCATCGCGTTGTGGTCGGCGAAGGGGATGAGGGTCAGGACCTCCTTGTCGCAGCAGCGGTCGAACGACGCCCAACCCCCGTCCGGGTTCTGCAGGCCGAGAAGCCAGCGCTGCCCGCGCTCAGTCGCGGCCTGCCTCCGCGTTTCCAGGTCGCCGGTCCGTCCGCGGACCGCGGCCAGCAGCAGCAGGACTTCGGCCGTGTCGTCGCAGTCGGGGTAGAGGTCGTTCCGGTACTCGAAACACCAGCCTCCCGGAGCGTCCTGGAGACTCTTCTCCCGCCAGTCGCCGGCAACCGTGACCTCGCGGTCGAGCAGCCACGCGAGCGCCTCCTGGACGGGCGCCTCGTTCCCGCCCATGTCCGCCGCCAGCAGGGCGCCCACCGAAAGCGCCGTATCCCACACCGGCGAGAAGCAGGGCTGAAGCCGCATCTCTCCCGCCTCTTCGATCTCGAACCGTTCGAGTTCCCGCAGTTGGCCCTGGACCAGGGGATGACTCTCCTCGTAGCCCAGGCAGCGAAACGCGATGGCCGCGTTGACCATCGCCGGGAAGATGGCGCCCAGACCATCCGAGCCCTCGACGTGGGCGATCAGCCACTCCTCCGCCTTCTCCAGGGCTCGGCGCCGCCACCGGTGCACCGGGCCCACGACCTCCACCAGCTTGATCAGGCCGTTGAAGCCGGCGAACACGGCGGACCAGAACGACTCGTAGAGAGTCCGCCGGCCGCGAGCGGGCCCGGAGTCTCCATGGAGTTCGTCCAGCGTCACATCGACCGGCACGCTCGGCCTGAGGGCCCAGATCACCGACAGCGGCACCACGATCGTCCGCGTCCAGGAAGACATCTCGTACAGGTTGAAGTAGAACCAGCGCGGCAGCAGGATGAGTTCGGGGGGCACCGCGGGCGACCGCCGCCAGGTCCACAGCCCGAAGATCGACAGGTAGAGCCTCGTGTACGAGTTGCAGGCGCGCAGCCCGCCCGCCCGCAGAATCGCCCGGCGCGCATCGGCCATGCGCGGCGACTGCGGATCGTCACCGGCGAGTTTCAGGCACAGGTAGGCCTTGACCGAGACGCTCGGCTCCGTCGGCCCGTCCGGATAGATCGCCCAGCCGCCGTCACTCTGCTGCTGGCTGCGAAGCCGCTCGCAGCACGCCGCGGCGCGCGGGTCGTCGCCGCGTCCCAGGAAGTGAAGCAGCAGCACGTACTCCGACTCGAGAATCGTGTCGCCCTCGAGTTCCGCGCACCAGTGGCCGTCGTCCCGGCGCTGGCCCAGCAGATTGCGCACGGCCGCGTCGATCATCACGTCGATGACCTTCGGCGGCGGAGTTGGAGACGACTCCGGGCGCTCGTGGAGTCCCCTGGTCAGGCTGGCCATGGCAAGACGGCGATCAGAAGCTGTACTTCATGCCGAAGCTGACTCCCCACATGCTCAGGTCGCCGGTCGACACGACGTACAGCACGTCGGCCCCGCCGGGGCCTCGGCTCGAGTGGTGGCTCCGAAGCTGGTCCCAGGGCAGCCGGCCGCTCTCGAAGTCGCCGTACTCGACCAGCCGGGCCTTGACGCCGAGCGCCACCGAGTCGCTCACCGAGAAGTCGACGCCCGCGAGCAACTGGTAGGCGGACACGCTGTCCTCGAGCTTCGTGTTCGCGATGGTCGTCGTCCCCGCGACGATCCGCCGCAGGCTCTCCTCGTCCGGATGGCCGGCGAACGTGGTGATGGCGGCGGGATCGCCGTTCCGCTTCCACCGGTTGAAGTAGTCGATCGACGCGTCCGCCGTGCCGACGCCGAGGCCGACGTACGGTGAGACTCTCGCGCCCGGGGTGAAGTCCCAGTAGACATTGGCGAAGAAGCTCTCGTACTGCACGGTTTCGATCCGCGTTTCCGCGATCTCGAGCTCCTGTTGCGCCTTGTCCACCGTCACGTCGTCGGTCGCCGCCAGGTCGGCAGTCGCGTCGTAGGAGAGCGCCGAGTGGGTGTACTCGAGTTCGGCGCGGATGTTGCCGAAGCGATAGCCGACCGCGAGGCCGCCCATCATGCCTGAGCCGCTGCCAACGTCCGAAGACCACGCCGACGCCGGCGGATCGCAGCCCGCGTTCGTGCCGTCGATCGGCACGATCCAGCCGTCACAGGTCGTCGCGACGTCGTTGTCCGTGCCGTCCACGGTCATGGACGCTCCGTTTCCGATTCCCAGCTCCAGCCCGACGTACGGCCCGTTCTGCGCGGCAACCGGACCGGCGACGAACAGCGCCGGAGTCGCCAGCAGGGGAAGCAAACGCAATCGCAATCGTCTCATTCCAGTACTCCCTGATTCGTCTCGTAGTCGACCCGTCGGCCTTCCACCGCCGACACGTACGCCGAGTACAGCACCCGCACAACCTCCAGGCCGAGCTCGCCGTCCGACTCGGCGGCCACGCCGTCCAGCAGGTTGGCCGCAAACGCCTGGCACATGCCGAGTTGCCCCGATGACCAGTCCTCGTCCGGCATCGGCGTCGTCCAGCCTGCGCCGGAGTCGATCTTCTCCATGATGTATGCGTCGTCGAAAACACTCTCGTCGGGCGCGTATGCGCTCAGCATGTCGTTCGGGCTCAGGCTGAGCCGCAGCCGACAGTTGCTGGCAAACAGATCGAGGCCGCTTTCCATTCCACCGAGTACGTGATCGCCGCCCCAGGCGACGGCGCGGGAACCATCGTCGAAGCCGATCACGGCGCAGCCCCAGTTCTCGACCTCGCCCCATTCCCCGGCGACGCGGAGTTCGTCCGCCGGCAGGCCGGCGACGGCGCTCAGGTCGGCGGTTTCCGCACTGATCCAGGCCGGTCGTACCGGCTTGCCCGACCGCCGCAGCCCTTCCGCCCGCTTCAGGTGGAGCATCGCGCCGACCGGATGGGCGGCGAGCCGGATCAGGGCGCCGCCGCCGGTGTGCCGCCAGACGCGCGAGTAGGGGGAGTGAGAACCGCTGTGGCACTCGCCGCCCCGCATCTCGAGCAGGACGGAGTCCGCCTTCTCCAGCAGCCCCAGAGCGCGGCGGAAGGCGGGAGCGTAGATCCAGTTCTCGCCGTAGAGGAGCTGTACGCCGGCGCGTTTCGCCGCATCGACCATGGCCCGCGCGTCCGCTTCGGCCACCCGCAGCATCTCGCCACGGTCGCGACCGGCAACGTCGGCGGCGCTCGCGTCCTCCGGCAGGTCCTGGCCGGTGTAGGCGGTCAGCGGCTTCGTGCAGATCACGTGCTTGCCGGCCGCGGCAGCAGCCTCGGCCATCTCGCGATGCAGGCGGTTCGGCACGCAGAGATCGACGACATCGATCCCCGGGCTCGCCAGCATGGCGTCGAGGTCGTCGAAGACGGCCGGCACGTCGAAGCGTTGGGCGTAGTCCTCCGCTCGCTCCCGCCGCCGCGACGCGATGCCGGCGATCCCGACGGAAGGCACCTGCCGCCAGCATCTGGCCCTGGTCTCGGCCAGGAAGCCGGCTCCGACGATTCCTACACGTAGCTGTCGTGACTCACTCATCGAACGGCCGCGAGCATAGCGCCGGGCTGCAACCCGGATTCCGCCCTCGGCGGATGCCGGTGAGGGCGCCGGCGCACCAGTGGGTGCCGTATCGGTACCATTGGCGCCGCCTTCCCGAACGGAACGATCGAAGACCGAAATGAGCCGAGTCACCATCGCCGCAGCGTGCGCCTTCATTCTCCTGGCCGCGCCGGCGGCCGCCCAGCGCGGCGCCCCGGCCGGCGAGTGGCCGAGCTACGGCGGCGACGTCGGTTCGACCAAGTACTCGCCGCTCGATCAGATCAACGCCGCTAACTTCGGCGACCTCGAGGTCGCCTGGCGCTGGCGTTCGGTGGACGGCTTCCTGAGCAAGGCGGAGGCGGGCGGCGAGTGGTACGCCGACCGCGACGTCATCTTCGACCGGTTGAAGGACGACGATCCACTGCTCTGGCGCGCCGGCCGCGCCCCCTTCATCCGCAACCTGAAGGCGACGCCGCTGATGCAGGAGGGCCTGCTCTTCCTGAACACGCCGATCTCGATCGGTGCCGCGGTCGACCCCGGCAGCGGCCGGACGGTCTGGGCCTACAACCCGAAGAGCTACGAGAAAGGCACCACCACGATGACCGTGGTGTGGAACCAGCGCGGCGTCGCCTACTGGACCAACGGCGAGGAAGGCGACGAAGCCGACAGCCGCGTCTACTGGGGCACGGGCGACGGCTACCTGCTCTCGGTCGACGCCCGTACCGGCCGCCCGAACGAGGACTTCGGAGACGGCGGCCGCGTCGATCTGATGGAGGGCCTGCCGCGCGCCAACCGCGGCGAGCGGGACTACCTGAACGCCCTGCTCTACTCGATGCAGTCGCCGCCGGTCGTCGTACGCGACGTGGTCGTCACCGGCGCCTCGATCGCCGACCGCCGGATCACGAAGGAGTCCATCCCGGGCTGGGTGCGTGGCTGGGACGCGCGCACGGGCGAACTCCGCTGGGTGTTCCGCACCGTGCCCCAGGAGGGCGACGAGGGCGTCGAGACGTGGGAGGACGAGTCCTGGCGCTACTCGGGCA
Organism: Candidatus Multivorans sp.; assembly: GCA_965220845.1. GTDB lineage: Bacteria > Acidobacteriota > Thermoanaerobaculia > Multivoradales > Multivoraceae > Multivorans. The sequence goes on along the minus strand of CBDCRA010000003.1, from coordinate 38,542 downwards.
ACGCGAACGTCTGGACGATGCTCTCGGGCGACAACGAGCACGGCATCGTCTACCTGCCGATCGGCACCGCGACGAACGACTTCTACGGCGGCCACCGCCCCGGCGACAACCTCTACTCCGAGAGCCTGGTCGCGGTCGACGTCGAGACGGGCGAGAAGCTCTGGCACTTCCAGGCTGTCCGCCACGGTCTCTGGGACTACGACTTCCCAGCCGCTCCGACGCTGATCGACCTTCCGGGTCCGGCGGGCGCCGATCCCCGGCAGATCGTCGCCCAGGTCAGCAAGCAGGGATTCCTCTACGTCTTCGACCGCGTGACGGGCGAACCGGTGTGGGCGATCGAGGACCGGCCGGTGCCCCCGGCGACGATGCCCGGCGACACGGCCGCGCCGACCCAGCCCTTTCCGACGAAGCCGGCGCCGTTCGAGTACCAGGGCGTGACCGAAGACGACCTGGCCGACTTCACGCCCGAGATCAAGCGGATGGCCCTCGACGTGATCGAGGACTACCGGATCGGTCCGCTGTACACGCCGCCGTCCCTGCCCGAACCCGGCGGCAAGCGGGGCACGATCTTCCGGCCGTCGGCCGGAGGCGGCGCGAACTGGTACGGCGCCGCGGTCGACCCGGAAACCGGCTGGCTCTACGTGCCCTCGCGCAACGCGTTCAGCATGGTCACCTTCTACACACCCGATCCGCTCGAGGGCGGCACGCTCCGCTACACCCACGGCGGCCGCGGCCGGCGGCCCGAGATGCCGGAGGGCCTGCCGCTGTTCAAGCCCCCGTACACGCGGATGACCGCGATCGACCTGAAGTCCGGCGAGCACGTCTGGATGAAGGCGCTCGGCAACAACGACACGCTGCGCAACCACCCGCGCCTGAAAGACCTCGACTTGCCGCCGCTCGGCGGCGACACCTACACCGGGCCGCTGCTGACGAAGACGCTGCTGATCCACGGCCAGCACGCCCCGGACGACGACGGCGGCAACCGCCTCGTCGCGCGGGACAAGCGGACCGGCGACGTGATCGCCGAGTTGCCCTTGCCGGCCCGCGGGCTCGGCACGCCGATGACCTACCTCTGGGAGGGCCGGCAGTACATCGCGCTGACCGTCGCCGGCAGGAGGGAGACGGACGGCGTGCCGGAGCTGATGGCGTTCGCGCTCCCGTGACGTTGAATGGAAGTTGGCCGCCGAAGACGAAACACACCTTCCCGAAAGAACGTCTCATCAACGTGAGGGCGACACGAAGACGGCATCCATTCGCGGCTCGGATCGCGCCGCTCGTGCTGGCGACCCTCGCGGCCCTGCTGGCCGGTTGCGGCGGCGATTCGTCCGGCGGCGCCACCACCGTCGTCGACGGGCCGGGCGCCCTCTCCATCAGGGGCGAGGTCTGGGCCGACAACTGGTTCGCCTTCTACCTGGGCGACCGCCTCATCATCGAGGATTCCGTGCCGATCACGACGGAACGGTCGTTCAACGCCGAGACCTTCGTCTTCAACGCCGACTACCCTCTGCAACTGAACTTCGTCGCCAAGGACTTCAAGCAGGATGACACGGGTCTGGAGTACATCGGCCGCCGCAACCAGCAGATGGGCGACGGCGGACTCATCGCACAGTTCACGGATACGGCCACGGGAGCCCCGGTCGCGGTGACCGACTCAGCCTGGCGCTGCCTGGTGATCCACGAGGCGCCCCTCGACCGCGCCTGCGTAGACGAGGCCGAGCCCGCGCCCGGCGTCGGCCCCTGCCGGTTCACGGCGACGGCGGAGCCCGAAGGCTGGCGCACGCCTGGATTCGACGACACGGAATGGCCGTCAGCGGTCGAACACAGCGCCGCGGCGGTCAGGCCAAAGGGCGGTTACGACGAGATTTCGTGGCGGGACGGGGCGCGCCTGATCTGGTCGGCCGATCTCGAGACGCAGAACACGCTGCTCTGTCGCTTCACCGTCGAACGACGCTGAACGCGCGCCGGATGCCGGCCAGAAGGCCGGCGCACCGACACTCTCCGGGGCTACGGCTTCGCCATGAAGGCGGCGACGGCTTCGCGGTGCGCGTCGCTCGTGTAGGCAGCGTTCAGCTCTTCCATCTCGCGGCGGTGGACCTCGTCGAGATCGTGCGATGAACCGTTCTTCGTCAGCAAGCGCTTGATGGCGCGAAGCGAGCTGTCGGCGTTCTCACCGATCCGGGCGGCGAGTTCGAGGGCACGGTCAAGCGTCTGCTCGTGCGGAACGACGGCGTTGGCAAAGCCCATCGCCTCGAGCTCCGCGGCCTCGTAGAGGGTTCCGGTCAGGCACATCTCGCTCGCCTTCGCCCAGCCGACGCGCTGCACGAGGAAGTGGGACGAGCAGAGTTCCGGCACCAGTCCCATCCGTACGAAGAACATGCCCACGCGGGCGCGCTCCGAGAGCACGATGACGTCGAAGGGCAGGGTCAACGTGACGCCGACACCGACGGCGACGCCGTTGATCGCGGCGATCATCGGCTTCGAGTCACGGACCAACTCCACCCAGGGGCGCGGCGGCCTGCGGTCGGCCTCCGCTCCGGCCTCGCCGCCGTCGAGCCGGGCCTTGAACTGCGCTCCGATGTCGGCGCCGGCGCAGAACCCGCGTCCCGCGCCGGTGACGACGATCGCCGCCAGCCCCGGGTCCTCGTTGGCGGCTTCGATCGCATCGACCAGCTCGAAGTTCATCTGCCGGGTCCAGGCGTTCAGCTTGTCCGGCCGGTTCAGGGTGAGGATGCGGGTGCGGCCCCGGTCCTCGACCAGGATCTGTTCGTAGTTCGGCGCGGTCATGGATGTCTCCCCGATGGGCCCTTCCCGGGGCCGTGATGGAAATGCGCGGCGCGCTTTGAGCGCTTCAGGCTCCCTCGAGTACGGGCGCGATGCGAGGCGGCGGCGCGGTCGCCTCGGCCCGCCGCCGCGCCAGGGAGATCCGCGCGCGGCGCGCGACGAACCAGACGCAGACGAGGAACAAGGCGATTGCGTTGATCCGGAGCGGCAGGATCATCGTCGTGTGCACCGTCTCCGGCGACGACTGCATCTGGTGGATGCTGCGCCACCAGTTCACCGAGTAGTAGACGAGGGGCGCGTTGACCGAAGCGACGATGCTCGCCGCCGCCGTCCACGCCGCGCGCCTGTGCTCCTCGGCGAAGCGGCGCAGCGCCAGCACGCCGAGGAAGGTCAGCCACATGACGAAGGTGAAGGTCAGCCGCGGATCCCAGGCCCAGTAGACGCCCCAGGTCGGCTTGGCCCAGACGATGCCGGAGAGCAGGCCGGCGGTCTCCAGGATGACGCCGACCTCGATCACCCCGACCAGCATGCCGTCGATCCAGTCCTTTCGCTTCCAGAGCGAAGCGGCGCCCACGAAGCCGGCTCCGAAGAAGCAGACCAGCGCGTTCCACTGCAGCGGCACGTGGACGTAGAGGATGCGGTAGACCTCGCCCATGAAGCGCTCCGTCGGCGCCACGAAGAGGCCCATGTAGACGCCCCCGATCAGCGCGGCGAGGCCGACCAGGCCGAACCAGTGCTCCCAGGCCCAGCCGCGTTTCGCGTCGACGGCGGTCATCGCGCCGGGACGTTAGCACCGCAGGCTGCGGCTGATACCGTCAGCGCTCGATTTCAGGCGGAGGAACACACGGGCGATGACGGATTCCACGAACATCCTGGGCAAGCTGGGCGTGTGGGCCGGCCTCGACGGCCTCTCGGCGACGCAGGCGGCGGAGTTCGCGGCCGCCATCGAAGCCCAGGGCTACGGCGCGCTGTGGACACCCGAGGCAGTCGGCCGCGACCCGTTCGCGCTCGTCGCGTATCTCGGCGCCCGCACCGAGCGCATCACTCACGCCACCGGGATCGCCAACATCTACGCCCGCGACGCGATGACGACGAAGGCGGTCCACAAGACACTGTCCGAGATGCTGCCGGGCCGCTTCGTCCTCGGCCTCGGCGTCTCCCATCCGCACCTCGTCACCCACCTGCGGGGACACGAGTACAAGCCGCCGGTGCCGAAGATGCGCGAGTACCTGGAGGCGGTCGGCAAGGCGTTCTACCGCGGAGCCGAGCCCGAGCAGGAAGCGCCGATCGTCATCGCCGCCCTGCGCCCCCTGATGCTGAAGCTCGCCGCGGAGGGCGCCGACGGCGCGCATCCGTACCTGGTGACGCCAGAGCACACCCGACGGGCGCGCGAGATCATGGGCGACGGGCCGCTCCTCTGCCCCGAACAGAAGGTGATTCTGACCACGGACGCCGAGGCCGCGCGCAAAATCGGCCGCGCCAATCTCTACGTCTACCTCCGGGCCCCGAACTACCAGAACAGCCTGCTGGAGCTCGGCTACACCGAGGACGACTGGCAGGAGTTCCAGGCCAGCGACCGCCTGGTCGACGCCCTGGTCGCCTGGGGCACGGAAGACCGGATCCGCGAACGCATCCAGGCCCACTGGGACGCCGGCGCCGATCACGTCTGCATCCAGGCGTTCCGCCCCGACGGCAAGCCGGGAGCGGACCTCGACGCCCTGGCGACTCTGGCCCCCGGCGCCTGAGAGCCCGCAACCGAACGAAGGAGAACACCATGAAGAACCGCCACTCCACCTTCCTTATCGTGACCGCCGCCCTCCTGACGCTGGCCGCGCTCGCCTGCGCGCCGGCCGAGGAAGCCCCCGAACCCGTCGACCTCGAGGCGCCCCTCGCCGATCTCGCGGAAGGCTGGAACACGATCGACCCGGGCGGGAGCACGACCTGCTCGGACGGTTCGCCCTTCCGGTTCTTCGTCCGCAAGGCCGATCCGACCCAGCTCGTCTTCTACCTCCAGGGCGGCGGCGGCTGCTGGACCGCCGAGACCTGCGACCCGCAGGGCCGGCCGACCTACACGATGACCGCGCTCGAGGAGATGCAGTCACCGAGCGACGACGATCCCGAAGGCGGTTACGGCATCGGCGCTTTCGACAACCCGGCGAACCCGTTCGCGGACCACAGTTTCGTGTTCGTGCCCTACTGCACCGGCGACGTCCACATCGGCGATCGCGACGCGGTTTACGAGGCGGCGGCGACCGACGACGCGCCGGCCCGCGAGTTCACCATCCACCACCGGGGCTACACGAACGGCAGGGCGGCCCTCGACTGGACCTGGGAGCATTTCCTCGGCCCCGAAACGGTGTTCGTCACCGGTTCGAGCGCCGGCTCGATTCCGTCGCCCGTCTACGCCCGCCACTTCGCGGAGCACTACCCCGAAGCGCGAATCACCGCGCTGGGCGACGGCGCCGGCGGTTACCGGAACCTCACGGACAGCCGGCCGCACGAGTCCTGGGGCACGCTGGCCGCGCTCTCCGACTTCGAGAACATGAACGAGGCCGACAGCGACAGCTTCTCGTTCGAGGACCTGTACATCCTGGCCGCCAGGGCCCATCCCGAGGTCATGTTCACGCGCTACGACACGGCGGAAGACGACGTTCAGCTCCAGTTCCTGCAGATCGCCGGAACGAACGTCGACGACGGTCTGCAACCGCTGCTCGACGCCAACGAGGCGGACATCGACGCCGCGCTCGAAGGCCAGGACAACTACCGGAGCTACATCGCCGCGGGCGAGCTGCACACGATCATGCTGCGGCCCGAGTTCTACACCTACGAGTCGGACGGCGTGCGCTTCCGCGACTGGGTGGCGTCGCTCGAAGCCGGCGAACCGGTCGAGGACGTCCACTGCGGCGACTGCAAGGGTTCGCCCGTGCCGGAGGCCGAAGTCCCGGAAACCGGCGAAGCGACCGGACCGTAGCGCAGCGGCGGACGATCCAGAGCCCGGCGCTTCGCACCGGATGCCGGCGCAGGCGCCGGCGCACACAGTTCCGCCGCGCCGGTTGCTACTCCGGGAAGAGGCTCCGGTCGATGCCCGGGATGATCTTCAGGGCGTTGCGGAAGTAGACCTTCTCCAGCACCTCGTCGGACAGGCCGAGGCCGTACATCTTCCAGTGGGCGTGCCGCTTCCGGTAGTAGTCGAAGTACTCGTCCCGCGTCTCCAGCACGCGGAAGTAGACGTGGTAGCCCTCGATCGGATCCCAGGAGTCCTTGCCCATCAGGACCCGGTCCTGGTACTTCTCCATGAAGGCCGCGCCCGTGATCGGCTGCCGGCCGAGTTCGGCGAGGACCGCCCCGAGTTCCGTGTAGACGTTCGGTAGCTCGTCGAGCAGCTTGCCGAGCCGCGCCAGGTCGTTGCCGAACCAGCCGAGATGGGCGTTGATGAACGTCGTGTTCGGATGATTCCGGAACAGGTTGTGCTGTTCGCTCATCGTCTGCTCGAAGGAGGCGAAGCGCTTCGGGTCGTCGCGGCGGCGGTTCGGGAACATCTTGAGCTCCAGCCAGCGCTCGTTGTGCTCGTCCCAGGGATCCCAGAACGGCGACGGCTCGCCGACATGGATCAGGACGGGTATTCCCAACTCGCCCGCCTTGTCCCACACCGGAGCGATCCGCGGGTCGTCGGCCGCCACCCGCTTGCCGCTGCTGTCGGTCTGGAACATGCTGAGGTTCTTGTAGATCTTGAGACCCTGGGCGCCGGCATCGAAGTCGGCCTGGAGCTGCGCCGCCGCCTTCTTACCCCAGCCGGGCTCACCGATGCCTGAGAAGTCGACGTTCGCGTAGACGACGAACCGGCCCGGGTAGCGACCCTTGGTGGCCGCGATGTTCCGCTTCAGTCCCTCGCCGCTGCCGCCGCTCAGGTTGACGAACAGGGCCATGTTCAACTCGTCCATCGTCTTGACCATCTGGTCGATCCGTGCGGGGTCGCTGCCGCGCAGGTGGCCGTGGGCGTCGACGAAGGGGAACTTCGCGCGGGTCACCGGTGCGCCCGGCACCTTGAGCGTGGACCGCGGCTCGTATGCCTCCACGGTCATGTCCTGGCCGGCAGCCGGCAGCGCCGCTGCGAGCAGCAGGGAGGCGAGCAGGAACCACCTCGGACCAGCGATTCGGATCGACGCGTTCGAACGGTGAGTGGCCGGCATGTTCTCTTCCTCGGGTTCCAGGTTGCTCGGCAAAGGCGTTGAAGCGGTCGGAGTCTACGGCAGGACCGTTCAGACCGCCCGCGTATACTCGCCAGCGATGTCCATCGTGCGCGCCGCCGAGGTCGTCGTGTTGCCCTGCACCGTGTACATCGCCTGCGGCCTGGCCTTCGCGCCGCTCTTCGCCTGGCGCGGCGCCGGCCGCATCGATCCCGCCGCTAAGACGGCCGGGATCGGATTCCGCCTGATCATCCTCCCCGGCGTCGTCGCTCTGTGGCCCGTGCTGCTCTGGCGCTGGCGCGCCGGCCGGCAACCTCCGCCGGAACGGAACGCGCACCGCGACGCAGCCGCCGGCAGACCGGGACAGGGCGCCGGATGATCCGCGCCCTGCGGCGGCGGCACCGCCTCATCTGGACGGTGCTGTTCCCCATCCTGGCGGTCCTGCTCGCCGCCGCCATCCTCCTCCGTCCCGAGCCGCCGCTGGTGGAGGCCCTGCCCGAAGCACCCGAGTACGCGTCAGACCACGTCGAGGCTGGCGCGCAAGACGAGACCACGCCACCACGGAACGAAGATCCGTGAGCGCCGGGTACCAGGCGGTCCTCTGGAACCGCAACAAGAAGCTCTACGACGTGGCGATCGCGGCCGGCGTCGTGGCCTTTCTCGGGCTCTTCGTCGGCATCGGGATCGCGACGCGGCCACAGGCGACGATCGAAACCCTGCTGATTCGAGGGTTCGGCGCCGGCGCCCTGCTGCTGCTCCATGTCGTGCTCGCCATCGGGCCGCTCTGCCGGCTCGACCCCCGGTTCCTGCCCCTCCTCTACAACCGCCGCCACCTCGGCGTCTGCACGTTCCTGCTGGCTCTGGCCCACGGCGGGTTCTCGATCGTCCAGTTCCATGGCCTCGGGGTCCTCAATCCGCTGGTCAGCGTGCTGGCGAGCAACGGGAACTACGACAGCCTGTCGCAGTTCCCGTTCCAGGCGCTCGGCCTCCTGGCGCTGGTCATTCTGTTCCTGCTGGCAGCGACCTCGCACGACTTCTGGCTTGCCAACCTGACGGCGCCGGTGTGGAAGTCGCTTCACATGCTGGTCTACGTCGCCTACGGCCTGATCCTGGTCCACGTGGCCCTGGGGAGCCTCCAGGCCCCTGAGCGGCCGGCCGTGCTCGCCGTCCTGCTGGGCATCGGCTTCGCCGGCATCGCCTCGTTGCACCTCGTGGCCGGCTGGCGCGAGCGCGCGCCGGCGCCCGACGCCGCGGTGGAGGGCTCCGCGATCGACGTCTGCGCCGTCTCCGACATCCCCCTCGATCGGGCCCGGATCTTCCTCCTCGGCGGTGAGCGAGTGGCCGTGTTTCGCTATCGCTCGGATGACGGTGAGCGAATCGCGGCCGTCTCCAACGTCTGCCAGCACCAGAACGGCCCGCTCGGCGAAGGCCGGGTCATCGACGGCTGCATCACCTGCCCGTGGCACGGCTACCAGTACCGTCCCGAGGACGGCTGCTCACCGCCGCCGTTCACGGAGACGATCCCGACCTTCAACGTCCGCGTGGCGGGAGGGCGGGTACTGGTCGATCCGCGGCCCAATCCGCCCGGAACCCATGCCGAGCCGGTACGTCTCGGCGACGCGGCCGGCGCCGGGGAGCCTTCGTGACCGGCGAGCGCCAGGACGGTTTCTACGTCGGCTACGTCGACGAGACGCCGCCCGGCGTCTCGCGCTTCACGCGCCGCGCCGCGATCGGTCTCCTGCTGCTGGCCGCGGTTCTTGGCGCCGTCCTGGCGCTGCTGCTGGAGCGGTTCGACGAGGGCGTGTTCGAGTACGGCACCGTGCGGGACTACGAAGGCGAACTGCTCGTCGATCCCCATCCCCGGCTGCTGACGGCGGACGGACCGGCCGAGGGCTATCTGCTGGTCGGCGTTGGCAAACAAGCACTCGACGTGAACGGCGAGCCCAGCCCGCCCTGGGCGTCCTCGCCGTCCAGAAAGACCGGGCTTTCGGGCACGCTGATCCAGAACCCGGAAGCGGCAATGCTCGAAGTGCATTCCCTCGAGCTTCCCGAAGGAGCCACCCAGGCGAGATCCGGCGTCGAGCCGAGCGCTCCGGCCGACCCGAATGCCGAGGAGTCGCCAACCGACGTTGAGAGCGCCGGCGCCGAGCCCGGAGCGGATCCGGCCCCCGACGCGGCAACCAACGTCATCCGCGTCCACGGACACACCCTGCTGGGCGAGATCGTCGACACGAAGTGCTATCTCGGCGCCATGAAGCCGGGCCGCGGCAAACCCCACCGGGACTGCGCCTCGCTCTGCATCCGCGGCGGCATTCCGGCCGCGCTCCTGGTGCGGACGGCGAGCGGCGAGCGGCACCTGGTCCATCTGCTGAACCTGCGGGGCCGACCCCTGGGGCGCGAGCTCCTCGAGTGGGTGGGCGAACCGGTCGAAGTGTGGGGAACCCTGAGGCGCCGCGACAATCGCCTGTTCCTGCGGACGTTGACCATCAAGGCGACACGAGCGCAGGCCTCATCCATCGTCCTCCCCAGCGCGAGCGAACCGTTGACAGCGAGCAGCCCGTGACGGATCCGGCTCGAGAAAGCGTCCCGACGACCGGCGCGGCCGGCAGCGCGACGATCCCCAGCCCCGAATGCCTGCCGGAGGGCCAGATCGAAGCCGGCACCTACCGCCTGCGCTTCGCCCGCGCCGCCGAAGACATCGACCGGTTGCTGGCGCTGCGCTTCGAGGTCTTCAACCTGGAGCTTGGCGAGGGCCTCGACGAGTCCTACGACACCGGCCGCGACACGGACGACTTCGACGCGAACTGCCACCACATGCTGGTCGAGCAGACGGACGGCACGCTGATCGGCACGTACCGGATGCAGACGGCGGCGATGGCGGCAGCCGGCAATGGCTTCTACTCGGCCACCGAGTACGACCTGGACGCCCTGCCCCGCAGCGTGCTCAAGCAGTCGGTCGAGATCGGCCGCGCCTGCATTCACCGCGGGCACCGGAAACGGACCGTGTTGTTCCTGCTCTGGCAGGGGCTGGCCCGCTACATGGTGCACAACCGGCTCCGCTACCTGTTCGGCTGCTGCTCCCTGACCAGCCAGGATCAGGCGGCAGGCATCCGACTCCATAAGCAGCTCGTCGCGGCGGGCAAGGTCCGGCAGGACCTGGACGTGCCTGTCCTCGAGCACGCCCGCTGCGAGGCGCCGCCCGAGGTGGTCGAGAAGCGTCCGGATGTCGAGATACCGACCCTGTTCGCGACCTATCTGCGCTATGGCGCCCTCGTCTGCAGCCGGCCGGCCATCGACCGCGACTTCAAGACGATCGACTACCTGGTGCTGATGGACACGGCCACCCTCAGCCGGCGCATCCGGCTGATCTTCGGACTCGACCGGGCGCCGGCGGCCGAACCGGCCACGCACGCCGCCGACACCTGAGGTATGCGCCTACCGCGCCCGTGGCGGCCGGAGCCGTAGCGAAGTGTTCAACCACGGCTACGCCATGCGCCTCCTGCGCGTGTGCCGGCTGGCCTGGCGGGGTCCGGCGTTCCTCCTGCTCACCCTGGCCGCGTGGCTGCCGCTGTATGTCCTGAAGCCGTTTCTCGCACGCCGCCGCTATCCGACCTGGCGAAAGGTCCGCTCCGGCATCATGCGCCGCTGGGGCCGCGCCTGCCTGGCCGTGCTCGGCTGCCGGGTCACGGCCCGTGGCGCGCCGCCGGCGCCGCCCTGCCTGCTGGTCTCGAACCACATCTCCTACATCGACATCCTGGTGCTCGCCGCGCACTCGCCCGCCCGCTTCGTCTCCAAGGCCGAGATCGCGGACTGGCCCCTGGCCGGCACCGTCTGCCGGACGGTCGACGTCATCTTCGTCGACCGCGGCCGGCGCCGCGACGTGACCCGCGTCGGCGAACAGATCGCCGAAGCCCTGGAGACCGGCGACCCGGTCATCCTCTTCCCCGAAGGCACCTCGACCCCGGGCGACGCGGTGGCCACCCTCAAACCCTCCCTGCTGGCGCCCGCCGCCGTCCAGGAACTGCCGGTCCACTGGTCCGTTCTGCGCTACGAGACTCCGGATGAGGAGGATCCCGCCTTCCTGAGCGTCGCCTGGTGGGGCGAGATGCCGATGACGCCGCACGCCCCCGAGCTGCTCAAGCTCAGCCGCATCGAGTGCGAACTCGAGTTCGGAGCGGAACCATTTCGGAACGCCGACCGCAAGGAACTCGCGGGCCTGCTGCGGCGCCAGATGACGGCGGCGTTCCGGCCGATGGTCTCAAGCGAGGAAGCGGCCGCCTCAACCGGCGACCGCCGGTTCCCGTGACGACTCCCGGGAGACGCCGGCCCTGGCTCCGGATCGCGCTCGGCGTCTATGCCGCAGCGCTGCTCGCGTCGACCGCCGTTCGGGTCGCGGCGCCCGAACCGCCGCTGCCCGAAAACCGCACGACAATGGAGATCCCGACGCCGAGCGGCGAACGCACGCTGCGGATCGCCTGGAGAGAGACGCAGGGAAGCGACGACGCCGGACTGCCGGTCGTGTTGCTCCACGGTTCTCCCGGAAGCGCCGACAACTTCCGTCAACTCCGCTTGATCTGGACGCTGAAAGCACTGGCCGAGCAGGCTGGCGACACGGACCAGAGCAGCGACGCAGGAATCCTCATCCGGCGGATCATCACGCCCGACTTGCCAGGCTTCGGCACCTCGGAGAGCCGGGTAGCCGACTACTCGGCCCGCGGCCACGCCGACTCGACGCTGAAGCTGCTCGACCGGCTGGACGTCGACCGGTTTCACGTGCTCGGTTTCAGCATGGGCGGCGCGGTCGCGCTGCATCTCGTCGACCAGGCACCCGAGCGGGTGGCGTCCGTGATCATGGTCTCGTCGGTCGGCGTGCAGGAACTCGAGCTCCTGGGCGACTACACGGTCAACCACGGTCTGCACGGTCTCCAGCTCGGCCTGTTCTGGGGACTCCGTAACCTGGTACCGCACTTCGGCGCTTTCGATCAACCGGTCGCCCACTCCTACGCCCGCAACTTCTACGACACGGATCAGCGGCCCCTGCGCGGCATCCTGGAGTCCGTCGAAGCGCCGGTCTTCATCATCCACGGCGAACAGGATCCGCTGGTGCCGGCCGCCGCGGCGCTGGAGCACCACCGCATCGTTCCGCACAGCGAGCTGTGGATGCGGCCGGACAGCCACTTCTTCCTGTTCCGCGACGGCGAGCACCTGGCGGCCCGCATCGAGGACTTTCTGGGCCGCGTCGAAGCCGGCGAAGCGCCGACCCGCGCCGATGCCGAACCGGAACGGGTGCGGCGAGCGGCGTTGCCGTTCGACGACATGGACCTGCCTCCGTTCACCGGTCCGGCCCTGCTGATCGTCTTCCTGCTCCTCGTGTTCGCCGCGTACGCCAGCGAGGACCTGACCTGCATCACCGCCGGTCTGCTCGTCGCCCAGGGCCGGCTCGACTTCCCCGTCGCCGTCGCCGCCTGCTACGCCGGCATCCTGAGCAGCGACCTCGGCATCGCCTGGCTGGCGCGCGTCCTGGGCCGGCCGGCTCTCAGACTGCCGCCTTTCAAGTGGTGGGTCAGCGAAGCCAGGTTCGAAGAAGCCTCGGCCTGGTTGCGCCGGCGAGCCCTGGTCGTCGTCCTGGTCAGCCGCTTCCTTCCCGGAACGCGGCTGCCGACGTGCCTCGCCGCCGGCATCCTGCGTACGAGTCTGCTCCGCTTCTGCTTCTACTTCGCTCTCGCGGTCGCGATCTGGACGCCCGCCTTCGTCGGCGTCAACGCGCTCCTGGGACGCGAGGCGGTCGAGCGCTTCGGCGGCCGCCTGCCGGGGGGGCTGCTTGGCGCCGCGCTGGCGCTGGCCGTCGTCATCTTCATCGTACGGAGCGTGGTCGTGCCGCTCTTCACCTGGCGCGGGCGCCGCCTCTGGCGCGGCCGCCTGCTGCGCATCCGGCACTGGGAGTTCTGGCCGATGTGGGCGTTCTACCCGCCGCTCGCGCTATACATCCTCTGGGAGGGCCTGCGGCGTGGCAGCCTGACGGCGTTCACCGCGATCAACCCCGCGATGCCTCTGGGCGGCCTGCTGGGCGAGTCGAAGAGCGACATCCTGGACGGACTCGCCGGCATCGGCGACGCGCTGCCGGCCTGGAGGCGTCTACCGCCGGGAAGCCCGGAAAGGCGAGTCACGGCTCTGCACGGTTTCCTCGAGGACCGGAACCTGGACGATCCGGTCGTGCTCAAGCCGGACACCGGCGAGCGCGGTCGCGGCGTCGCGGTGGCGCGCTCCGAAGCCGACGCGGCGGCCTTCTTCGAGGAGACGCCGGGACCGGCGCTCGCGCAGGAGTACGTCGCGGGCGAGGAGTACGGCGTGTTCTGGGCCCGCCACCCGGGCCGCCGCGACGGGCACGTCTTCTCGATCACCCACAAGGTCCGGCCCACGGTAACCGGCGACGGAACCAGCACCCTGGAACGGCTGATCCTCGATGACGCGCGCGCCGTCGCCATCGTCCACATCTATCGGCGCGAACATCCGGAAGCCGCATCGCACGTCCCGGCCGCCGGCGAGAAAGTCGAACTGACCGAAGTCGGCGCGCACTCGCGCGGGACGATCTTCCTGGACGCGAACGAGCTGCACACGCCCGAACTCGAACAGGCGATGAACGCGATCTGCATCGCCTACGACGGCTTCGACTTCGGTCGCTTCGACGTGCGCGTCCCAAACCCCGAGGCGCTGCAACGAGGCGAGGGAATCCGCGTTCTGGAAGTCAACGGCGTGACCTCCGAAGCGACCCACATGTACGACCCCCGCTACGGCTTCTTCGCCGCCCACGCCATCCTGCGGCGACAGTGGGCGATGGCGTTCGAACTCGCCGCCGAGCGCATCCGCGACGGCGCCCGGCCCGCGACGGTGCGCGATGTCATCCGCGCCGTCCGCGCCGAACGACGAACCCGCCGCGGCGCGGCGTAGCGCTTCCTAACCGGCCTTCGCCGACGCCTTCTTCTTCGTCGCCCGCCGCCGCGGCTTCGGCTTCTCCAGCGCGTCCAGCCGCGCTTCGATCGCGCTCAGCCGCTCGATCACCGCCTCCAGGTCCGCCTTGCCGGGGACGCCGAGCTTCTCGAGCCGCCGCTCCAGGTGCTCGTCGATTCCAGTCCGCGCCTTGGCCCGGGTCTGCTCGATCCCCTTCCCGGCCGCGGAGCGCACCTGCTGCACCTTCTCCTCGGCCTTGTCCCGCCAACCGGTCAGGGACTCCCGACTCTGGCTCTCGACCTTCTCGCCGCGCGCGACCAGCCGGTCGAAGACCTTGGCTCCCGCGTCGGCCGCCTCGCCCGCCACGCCGACGCCGGCAAGCGCCACCTTGTGAGCCTTGTCGACGGCGGATTCGACCACCGACCGCGCTTTCGATTCGCTATCCCTGGTTTCCGCCGCGGATGCTGCTGTCATCTCGGTCTCCCCTTGTCTGTTGCGGCTTCCCGCGGACCAGGCCGCGATCCCGTCAGGAACTGCCTGCCTCGGCCAGCCGCCGCTTCACGGTTTCGATGGGGTTGCGGTAGTCCACCGTACCGAGACCGCGGTTGGTCAGCTTGTAACCGATCAACGCCTGCAGCTTCTCCGGCATTTCCACCACGACTTCCCACGGCACGCCGACGAACTGGTTCTCCCGCTGCTTGAGCCACGCCAGGTTGAAGTTGAAGTTGATCGAGCGTCGGTAGCCGTTGTCCGTCGAGTTCCCGCCGCCCCGGTGCCAGACGGCGCCGTCCCAGAGGAACAGTGCCCCGGCCGGCATCTCCACGGTCAGCGTGGGCACGTCCGGATCGACCGGATCGGCAGAGCGGTGGCTGCCGGGAACGATCTCCGTCGCCCCGTTCTCGGCCGTGAACGGATCGAGCGCGATCAGCGAGTTGGCGATCAGAGGAAAGTGCGGCCGCGCAAGCGGATAGTGGCCGTCGTCCTGGTGCATCCGCTGGCGACGGTCGCCCGGGCCCGGCCGCATCGCGGCGACGCCGGAGACCTGGTAGTCCGGGCCGAGCACCGCCTCCACCAGCCCGAGCAGGCGGTCGTCCATGAGGAGCTCGTCGACGGCGCGGGTCTTGGCCAGCAGGTTGTGCGTGTGGATGGTCTGCTGGCCGTAGTCGTCCGTCAGCCGGCTGCCGATCTCCTCGAAAACGGGGGCGAGGCCACGCCGCAGCCCCTCGAGCATCTCTTCGTCCAGGAAGTCGGGTACGACCGTGTAGCCGTCTTCGCGGACCTGGCGCGCTGAAGTCTCGATATCCATGAAGTCTCGTGAACAGTGATCCGTTTAGGCTTGCGCGGCAGCGTAACAAAGCAGGTAGCCTTCGCCCCATGACAGGAAAGACGATGTACCGCCGACCGATGTTCCGGGCCCTCCTGGCGACGCTGATCACGTTCGTCGCCTTCTCCGGCGCCTGGGCGCAAAGCGACGCCTCGACCCAGTCCTTCACGGCCAGCGACGGCGTCGAGATCCACTACCTCGTCGAGGGCCGAGGCGACCCGGTCGTGCTGCTCCACGGCATCACCGGCACGGCCGCCTCGAACTGGGGCGCCGCCGGCATCATCGGCCGGCTGGCCGAGGAGTTCCAGGTCATCGCCGTCGACCAGCGCGGCCACGGCAAGAGCGGCAAGCCGCACGACGCGGCGAGCTACGGCGAGCGCATGGCCATGGACGTCGTCGACCTGCTCGACCATCTGCGGCTCCAGCAGGCGCACGTCGTCGGCTACTCGATGGGCGGCTTCATCACGATGAAAGTCGTCGCCCTGGCCCCGGACCGGCTGATGTCAGCGGTCGTCGGCGGCGCCGGCTGGCCCAGCCCCGAACTGCGCGACGACGCGATGTTCAACGCGCTCGCGGAGTCTCTCGAGGCGGGCAAGGGCGGCGGCCCCCTGGTCGAGTTCCTGTGGCCCGGCGAGGAACCGCCGACCCCCGAGCAGGCTCAGGCGATCGGACAGGCGATGGTCGCCTCGAACGACCAGATGGCCCTGGCAGCGGTCGTCCGCGGCATGGCCGGACTCGACGTGAGCGCCGAACTCCTGCGCATCAACAAGGTGCCGACCCTCAACATCATCGGCAGCGCGGACCCCCTGAAGCCCAACGCCGACGCCCTCGTCGACGTCATGCAGGAGCACCGCCTCCACGTCATCGAGGGGGCCAACCACATGAACACCCTGAGTTCGCCCGAGTTCGTCGACACGGTCCGCGCCTTCTTCATCGAACTCTGCAACTGCGCGTAGCGACGGCGACGCGCGGCTGCAGCCGCCGCCGGCGCTACGCCGAGAGTTGCGTCTCGACGAGCGTCGTCCAGTAGCGCATGCCGACCGGCAGGACGTCGTCGTTGAAGTCGTAGCGGGGCGTGTGGAGGCCGGCGCTCTCGCCGTTGCCGAGGAACATGAAGGCGCCCGGGCGCTCCTGGAGCATGTAGGCGAAGTCCTCGGAGCCCATCACGGGGGCCAGGCTCGTCGTGACGTCCCGGCCGACCTCGCGGGCGGCGTTGGCCGCCTTCTCCGTCTGCTCGGCGTGGTTCACCGTGGCCGGGTAGTAGTGGCGGTACTGAAACTCGAAGCCGGCGCCGTGGGCGGTGCAGATGCCCCGGCCGATCTGACGCATCCGGCGTTCGACCAGCTTCTGCACTTCGGGCAGGAAAGCACGAACGCAGCCGCCGTGAACGACCCGGCTCGGGATCACGTTGTCCGCGTGCCCGCCGTGAACGCGAGCCACCGTGATCACCGCGCTATGGAGCGGGTCCACGTTGCGGGCGACGATCGTCTGCAGCGCGAGCACAATCTCGGCCCCGATCGGTATCGGGTCCACCGTGCCGTGAGGAAACGCGGCGTGGCCGCCGGCGCTGGTCACCGCGAACTCGAAGACGTCGATCGCCGCCATCAACGGCCCGGCGCAGAGGCCGAAGTTGCCGAGCTCCATTCCCGGGTAGTTGTGGACGCCGTAGACCTCCTCGGCCGGGAACTGCTCGAAGAGACCCTCCTCGATCATCACCCGGGCGCCACCGTCCTTCTCCTCCGCGGGCTGGAAGAAGAAGTAGACCGTGCCATCGAAGGACCGGTTCTCGCTCAGGTGCTTGGCCGCGCCGAGGAGCATCGCGGTGTGGCCGTCGTGGCCGCAGGCGTGCATCTTGCCGGGGTTCCGGGAACGGTGCTCGAAGTCGTTCTCCTCCTCGATCGGCAACGCGTCCATGTCGGCCCGCAGCGCGATGCTCCGGTCCGACGAACCGGACCTGAGCACACCGACGACGCCGGTGCCGGCGAGGCCGCGATGAACCTCGATGCCGCCGAAGGACTCGAGCAGCTCGGCCACCTTGCCGCTGGTCACCTCCTCCTCGAACGCCAGCTCCGGGTGCCGGTGGAAGTCCCGGCGCCAGGACCTCATCTGTTCGTGCAGCGGATCCATGAGCCTGGATGGTAGCGGACGTTACACTCCGCTGCCGTGCCGGAGCTTGCCGGCCGAGCGCCTCGACGCAGTGCACCCCAAGACGCAGATGACGACCAGGGACCAACCAGCCCGGCCCCGCCGGCACGTCTACGACGCCGCCGAGATCGAGCCGAAGTGGCAGCGGATCTGGCGCGAGCACGACGCCTTTCGCACACCGGACGACCCGGAGATCCTGAAGAGCCGGCCGAAGTACTACGTCCTCGACATGTTCCCCTATCCCTCCGGCAAGGGGTTGCACGTGGGTCACATGGAGGGCTACACGGCGACCGACGTCGTGGCGCGCAAGCGGCGCATGGAGGGGTACAACGTCCTCCACCCGATGGGCTGGGACGCCTTCGGCCTGCCGGCGGAGCGGGCCGCGGTGCGCGAGAACCAGCACCCCCGGCTCATCACGCAGCGGAACATCGCCAATTTCCGCCGCCAGTGCGAACCCCTCGGCTTCTCGTACGACTGGGAGCGGGAAATCGACACCTCGTCCGCGGACTACTACCGCTGGACGCAGTGGATCTTCCTGGAACTGCACAAGCGGGGCCTCGCCTACCTGGAGGATGTGCCGGTCTGGTGGTGCCCTGCCGAGGGGACCGTGCTCGCCAACGAGGAAGTCAAGGACGGCGCCTACGTCGAAACGGGCGACCCGGTCGAGCGGAGGACGATGCGGCAGTGGATGCTCCGGATCACCGCCTACGCCGAACGCCTGCTGGACGACCTCGACCAGGTCGAGTGGCCGGAATCCGTCAAGGAGATGCAGCGCAACTGGATCGGCAAGTCGCACGGCGCCGAGATCCGCATGCCGATCGAGGGCACCGACGACAGTTTTCCCGTCTTCACCACCCGGCCGGACACCCTGTTCGGCGCCACGTACTGCGTGCTGGCGCCCGAACATCCGCTGGTCGGGCGGATCACGACCGGCGAACAACGCGCCGCCGTCGACGCCTACGTCGACGAGGCGACGAACAAGACCGAACTCCAGCGGACCGACCTGGCGAAGGACAAGACCGGCGTCTTCACCGGCGCCTGCGCCACGAACCCGGCCACCGGCGAACCGATGCCGATCTGGGTCGCCGACTACGTCGTGATGAGCTACGGCTCGGGAGCCATCATGGGCGTCCCCGGCCAGGATCAGCGAGACTGGGACTTCGCCGTCGAGTTCGACCTGCCGATCGTGCGCACCGTGGCACCGCCGGACGGCTGGGACGGCGAGGCGTACATGGAGGACGGCCCCGCGATCAACAGCGGCTTCCTGGACGGCCTCCAGGTCGACGACGCGAAGGAGCGGATGATCGAGTGGCTGGTCGAGGAAGGCCACGGCGCGCGGCGCGTCGAGTACCGGCTGCGGGACTGGCTGTTCTCGCGCCAGCGCTACTGGGGCGAGCCATTCCCGGTGCTCCATGTGCTGGACGACGACGGCGAGCCGACCGGCGAGATCCTGCCCGTGCCGCGGGAAGACCTGCCCGTCGCGCTCCCCGAGGTCGACGAGTTCAAGCCCACCGCCGACGGCCGGCCGCCGCTGGCGCGCGCCGGCGACGACTGGCTCGTCGTGACCCTGCCGGACGGCCGCAGGGCGCGGCGCGAGACGAACACGATGCCGCAGTGGGCCGGTTCCTGCTGGTACTACCTGCGCTACATCGACCCAAGGAACACGGAGGCGCCCTGGTCACGCGAACTGGAGCGCTACTGGATGCCGGTCGACCTCTACATCGGCGGCGTCGAGCACGCGGTGCTGCACCTGCTCTACGCCCGCTTCTGGCAGAAGGTGCTCTACGACGCCGGCCTGGTCTCGACCTCCGAGCCCTTCTCCCGCCTGTTCAACCAGGGGATGATCCTGGCCTACAGCTACCGCGACCGGAACGGCAAGTACCGCGACCCCGAAGCGGTCGAGTGGCGCGACGGAGGCACGTTCC
The DNA here is from genome assembly GCA_965220845.1 of Candidatus Multivorans sp. Classification (GTDB taxonomy): domain Bacteria; phylum Acidobacteriota; class Thermoanaerobaculia; order Multivoradales; family Multivoraceae; genus Multivorans. The sequence goes on along the minus strand of CBDCRA010000003.1, from coordinate 19,232 downwards.
TTGCGGACGCCGACGAGCCGCTCGAAGCCCGCGTCGAGAAGATGTCCAAGTCGAAGCTGAACACCGTCAACTCGGACGACATCGTCGAACGCTGGGGCGCCGACTCGCTGCGGCTGCACGAGTTGTTCGTGGGGCCGCTCGACCAGCAGAAGCCCTGGCAGACCAAGGACGTCGACGGCGTCCACCGCTTCCTGCAGCGCACCTGGCGCCTCATCGTCGACGAACGGACCGGCGAACTCGCCGACAGCGTCGGCGGTAGCGCCGCGGCCGCGGCCGACACCGAACTGAACCGCCTTCTCCACAAGACGGTCCGCAAGGTCGGCGAAGACATCGACTCGCTCGACATGAACACCGCGATCTCGCAGATGATGATCTGGGTCAACGCGGCGACCGCCGCGGACCGGGTGCCCCGCGAGGCGCTGCTGAACTTCCTCCGCATCCTCTCGCCCTTCGCGCCGCACATCGCCGAGGAGCTGTGGTCCCGGCTCGGCGGCGAGGGTCTGATCTGCCACCAGGAGTGGCCGGTCTACGACGAAGCCCTGGTCGTCGACGAGACGATCAACGTCGTCGTCCAGGTCATGGGCAAGAAGCGCGATGTCCTCCAGGTGCCCGCCGAAGCCGACAGGGCGACCCTGGAGCAGCTCGCCCTCGCCTCGGACAACGCCCGCCGCTTCATGGACGGCAAGGAGCCCCGCAAGGTGATCGTCGTGCCGGGGCGGCTCGTCAACATCGTCGTATGAATCGGTTATCATCGCCCGCCCTCGGAGGCACCGTCCCACGTCCGCCGTCCGAGCCCAACACAGGGAGATCAACATGAAGAGCGATATGCACCCCGAACTCCACCCGGTCGTGTTCATCGACCCGTCGGCCGACGCGGAGTTCATCTCCCAGTCGACGATGACCAGTGACAAGACCCGGGACATCGACGGCGTCGAGCACTACGAGATCCGGCTCGAGATCTCTTCCGCGTCCCACCCCTTCTACACGGGGCGCCAGCACTTCGTGGACAGCGCCGGCCAGATCGAGAAGTTCCAGCGCCGCTACGGGCGGAAGTAGCGCCCGCCAGGGACTGCGGAGGCCGCCCTCGGCTGATGCCGGCCAGAAGGCCGGCGCACCGACAGTCGAGTCGCGGGCAGCCGCCAGCCAGCCCGGCCTAGCTCAAGGCCCGCCAGACCTGGGCGACGGCGAAGCAGAGCACGAAGCCGAGCGCCACGGGCAGCAGGGCCGAGACCGCCGTCCAGCGGACGCTGCGGGTCTCCTTCCAGATCGTGTAGAGCGTCGTCGAGCACGGGTTGTGGACGAGCGAGAAGAGCATCAGGCAGACGGCGGTCAGCAGGGTGAAGCCACCGGCCTCGAGGACGCCGGCGGTCGCGGTCTGTGAGTCGAGCTCGAACATGACGCCGGCGCCGGCGCCGACTCCCGGCACGCCGGCGACCAGCACGGTGAGCATGAGGATCGTCGGGATGACAATCTCGTTGGCCGGGATCGCGATGATGTAGGCGACGAGGATGATGCCGGTCAGGCCAAGGGCGAAACCGAAAGGATCCAGGGCGCCGATCAGCCACACCGCCAAGGAACCATCGCCCGCCTGAACGTTGCTGAGCAGCCAGATGACCGCCCCGGCCGGCGCCGCGAAGATCACCGCGCGCCAGAGCACGATCAGCGTCCGGTCGATGATCGAGGTGTAGATCGTCTGCAGGACCCGGGGCGGCCGGTACGGCGGCAGTTCGAGCGAGAAAGCGGACGCCTCGCCGCGCAGCACGGTGCGCGACAGGAACCAGGAGACGGCGAAGGTCAGCACGACACCCAGCACGGCGACCGCGACGACGGAGAGCGCCGAGACCGCGCCCGCGATGTGCGCGGGCACGAGGCCCCCGATGAAGATCGACGCAACGAGAATCTGGGTCGGCCAGCGGCCGTTGCAGAGCGAGAAGTTGTTCGTGATGATCGCGATCAGGCGCTCGCGCGGGCTGTCGATGATCCGGGTTGAGACAACCGCCGCCGCGTTGCAGCCCCAACCCATCGCCATCGTCAGGGCCTGCTTGCCGTGAGCGCCGACGCGGTGGAACATGCGATCGAGGTTGAACGCCACTCGCGGCAGGTAGCCGAAGTCCTCGAGCAGGGTGAAGAGCGGGAAGAAGATCGCCATCGGCGGCAGCATCACCGCGACCACCCAGGCGGTGGCCAGATAGACGCCGTCGATCAGGAGCCCGTCGAGCCACCAGACCAGGCCGAAGGCTGAAGCCACGTCCTTCAGCAGCGGATGCACCGTGTCGATCAGGAGCGACGCGAGCAGCGACGACGGTACGTTCGCGCCCGCGATCGTGAGCCAGAAGACGACCGTCAACATGAGCAGCATCAGCGGGAAACCGAACACGCGGCTCGTGACCAGGCGATCGAGCCGGGCGTCGAAGTCGAGACGGCGGCCCTCGCCGTCGCGGGAGACGGCGCGATCCGCGATGCGCGCGGCCTCGGCGTAGACCGCCTCGGTCAACGCCTGGTGGAAGTTCCGGCCCACTCCCCATCGCAGTTGGCCGGCGAGTTCGAGCACGGCGGCCCGCGCAGCGGGGTCGGCCGCGATGGCGGGCTCCGCCAGTTCGGCGGCGGCCGCCCGGGTCGCCTCCGGTTCGGCGACCGCCGCCGGGACGGCCTCGTCGCTATCCTCCCGCACGCCGAGATCGACGAGTTCCGCCAGCGATCCGCTCTCCACCGCGGCAGCCAGGGTACGGTCGCCGTCGAGCAACCGGAGAGCGACCCACTGCGGATTCGGCAGCGTGGGAAACGCGTCCTGGATCGCTCCGGACAACCGGCGGGTCGCCTCGCTCAGCACCGGGGATCTGCCGCCGACACGCCGCGGCCGGCAACGGTAGGAACCCGTCGCCACCTCCGCAACGACCCGGTTCAGTTCCTCGAGCCCCTCGCCGGAGCGAGCCGCCGTCGCCACCACCGGCACGCCGAGATCCCGAGCCAGGCGCCGCGTATCGACCGTCAGCCCCTTGCGACGCGCCTCGTCCATCAGGTTGAGGCAGACGACGGCGCGGTCCGTGATCTCCAGCACCTGGAGCGCCAGGTTCAGGTTCCGCTCCAGGCGCGTCGCATCGACGACGATCACCGTCACGTCCGGGCGGCCGAAGAGGATGAAATCGCGGGCCGTCTCCTCGTCGAGACTTGACGAGAGCAGGGAGTAGGTCCCCGGCAGGTCGACCAGCTTGTAGCGGTCGCCGCCGTACTCGAACCCCCCCTCGGCCCGGGTCACCGTCTTGCCGGGCCAGTTGCCGGTGTGCTGGCGCAGACCGGTCAACGCGTTGAACACCGTGCTCTTGCCGGTGTTCGGGTTGCCGGCCAGGGCGACGACGTAGTCCCAGTTGCTCATGTCGACGCCGAGCCGGACGAGGTTGCCCAGGTGATGCGCCGGGCAGTTGGCGCAGTCGTGCGCGAGCGCGGGCTGGGTCATGCCAACGCCTCCTGCGCGAGCTGCTGCACCTGGATCTGTCTGGCCTGCGTACGGCGCAGCGCGATCACCGCGCCGCGCACCCGGTAGGCGACCGGATCACCCGAAGGGCTGGCCATCTTCGCTTCCACCAGCGTTCCGGGAAGCAGACCCAGGTCGAGCAGCCGGCGACGCTCCATGCCACGGCAGAAGCGGGAGAACCCGACCACCAGCGCCTGCTCGCCGACGGCCACGTCCGACAGCGATCCGGTGGCGTCGACGGCTGCCGAAGTTCCGTCGGAAGCCTCCTCCTCGGCCCGAATGGCGAAGATGTTCGCCGCGATGACCGGCGCCAGCACGACCTCGTCCAGGTCCGCCTCGAAGCGGATGCGCTCGGGCGCCACGGATGCGATGCGCAGCCTCATGCCGGGATGCACGCCCTCGGCGACCAACTGCGCGTAGATCGCGGCGGGCTCGTCCTCGACGTGGACCACCTCCACCTCGTCGCCGGCCTCGAAATCCGTCAGCGCGCGGCCGGCTCGCGGCGGCAGGTCGCCTTCCTCTGTGGGGATCGGGTCGCCGTGCGGGTCGAACGGCGGATGGCCCAGCCGCACCGACAGTTCCTCGGCCTGCTCGGCGGACGTCCGGTGCTCCCGGCGCTCCGCCTCCGGGTGCCAGCGTTCCGGCTCCAGCCCCGTCTCGTCCGCCAGGTAGCGCTCCCACAGCCGGTGAATGCGGATGACGCGCAACGCCTCGCTCCGTCCTTCCGCGGTCAGCCGGAAGCCTCCTTCCGCCGACACGATAAGGCCCAGCCGCTCCATGCGGGCGAGGAGCTCGGTGCTGCGCCGCCCCCCCAGCCGCAAGACGCCGACGAGGCTCTGGTGGGTCGCCTGGCGGCCCTGGTACTCGCAGTCGAAGAGGTGCTTGAGCGCGTCCTCGGTGCGCGTGCGGTGCAGGACGCGCCAGCCGGAACGCCAGCGCCACAGCCAGCCGCGGTCCGGCCAGGCCACGACAGCGGCCAGGGCGATGACCGCGGCGAGAACAACCAGTGCAAGGAGCGGGTTCATGGTCTTCAGCGTGCGCGAGGAACGATTCGTCTCCGCGAATCGGAATTTTAGTCTACACTAACAATCAGCCGGGCAAAGTCCGACCATGCGGGAGGCCGGGAATCCCGGATCGGCTGCGGTCGTTTCATCTTGAGCGCCCGACGACGGGCGACCGGTCGGATCGCCGGTAGCGATAGGGTAAACACGATGGTCAGCTATGCACAGGCGACGTGGGAGGTGCTCATCGAGCTCGCGCCCTGGCTTCTGTTCGGAACGCTGCTGGCCGCCCTCCTCCACGTTCTCCTGCCGAAGAACCTGGTCCGCCGGCAGCTCAGCGGCTACGGCGGGACGCTGAAAGCAGTGGTTCTCGGCGTGCCGCTGCCCCTCTGCTCGTGCGGCGTGATTCCGGCCGGCATCGGCCTCCGCCGCACCGGCGCGAGCAGCGGTTCCGCGATGGGCTTCCTCATCAGCACGCCGCAGACGGGAGTCGACTCGATCCTCGTCAGCGCCAGCTTCCTCGGCTGGCCGTTCGCCCTGTTCAAGGTCGCGGCGGCGGCGGTCACCGGCGTCGCCGGCGGCTGGTGGGTCGAGGCAATGAAGGACGAAGTCCCCGCTGACGAAGCGGACGCCGACGACGACGACGGCGATGACGACGCAGGGGCCGTCCGGAAGATCTCGGAGATGGTTGCCCACGGCAACGAACTGCTGCAGAGCATCTGGCGGTGGCTGGCGGTCGGCGTGCTGGTCTCCGCCGCCATCGAGGTGCTCCTGCCGCAACAGGCCTGGCTCGATCTTGCCGCCCTGGGAACGCTCGGCGCCGCGACGGCCGCGCTCGTCGTCTCCCTGCCCCTCTACGTCTGCGCGACCGCCTCCGTCCCGATTGCCGCCGCGCTGGTCGGGAACGGACTGCCTCTGGGAGCGGCCCTCGTCTTCCTCATGGCCGGCCCGGCGACGAACGTCGCAACCGTCGGCGCCGTCTACCGGGCGTTCGGCCGCAAGGCGACGGCGGCGTACCTCGCGACCGTGATCTTCGGAAGCATCGCCTTCGCTCTCCTCTTCGAGTGGCTGATCGGCGGCGCGACGCTCGGAGGACGCGGCACACACGAGCACGGGGACGGCTGGTGGGCCGTCGCCTCCGCAGCGCTGCTCGTCGCGCTGTTCGGCTGGTTCGCCGCCCAGGAGTTCCGCCGCTGGCGGCGGAACGCGAGAGCGGACCGCTGGGCCGCCGAACAGGTGGCGGCCGGCGAGCCGGGCGGCAGGGCCGTGGAGATCGCCGTGACCGGAATGACCTGCGGCCATTGCGTGGAAACGGTCGAGTCCGCCCTGCTCGCCTCGCCTGGGGTCCAGGCTGCCCGCGTCGACCTCTCAGGCGGCACCGCGACGATCTGGGGAGCGGCGTCCGCCTCCTCCCTCAAGGCGGCCGTCCAGGACGCGGGCTTCGGAACCCCCTGAACCGTCCGCCGCGCCACAGTCGTCCTCCCGTTTGCACGCGACGCCTCCCGGACATAACCTTCGCGCGCGGACATGAAAGCCGGAGTCGTACGCGAGACGCATCCGGGAGAGCGCAGGGTCGCCCTGGTTCCCGAGAGCGTCGCCCGAATTCACGCCAAGGGTGTCGACTTCCTGGTCGAAACCGGCGCCGGCGAGGCAGCGGGCTTCAACGACGACGCGTACCGCCAGGCCGGTGCCGAAATCGCCGCGACGGCCAGCGAGGTTCTGGCCTCCGCCGATCTCGTGGTCCGCGTCCAGGCGCCGGATTCACCAGAGATCGAGGCGTCGAAGGCGGGCGCGGCGGTCGTCGGCCTGCTCTTCCCCCTGACCGCCGCGGCGATGGTGCGGCAGCTTCGTGACGCAAAGCTCACCGCGGTCGCCCTTGACCGGATTCCTCGCGTCACGCTCGCGCAGTCGATGGACGTGCTGAGTTCGCAGAGCACGGTCGCCGGCTACCGCGCCGCGGTGCTCGCAGCCTACCGCCTGCCCCAGTTCTTCCCGCTGCTGATGACGGCGGCCGGGCGAATCGACCCGGCCCGCGTTCTGGTTCTCGGCGCCGGCGTCGCCGGGCTGCAGGCCATCGCCACCGCCCACCGGCTGGGCGCGGTCGTCGAGGCCTACGACGTGCGCGCCGTGGTCAAGGAGCAGGTCGAGAGCCTGGGCGCCTCCTTCGTCGAGGTGCCGGCGATCGAAGACGCCGAGACGGAGGGCGGCTACGCCCGGGAGGTCTCGGAGGAGAGCCAGCGGCGCGCGAACGAAGTGATCGCCGAACGCCTGCGCTCGACCGACGCCTGCATCACCACGGCGTTGATCCCGGGGCGCCCGGCGCCCAGGCTGATCACCGCCGAGATGGTCGAGGGCATGCCGCACGGCTCGCTGATCGTCGACCTGGCCGCCGAACAGGGCGGCAACTGCGAACTGACGGAGCCGGGCGAAGAGGTCAACGTGAACGGCGTCACCGTGCTGGGCCCGCTCAACCTGGCCAGCGATCTGGCCGCCGACGCCAGCCGGATGTTCTCGCGCAACGCCGAGAAGCTCGTGCTCTATCTGCTCGCCGACGGCGAGCTGAGCTTCGACTTCGACAACGAGATCGTCAAGGGCTGCGTCGTCACCCACGACGGCGAGATCGTCGACAAACAGGTCGCCGAAGCACTGGCCTGACCCCACCGTCACGGCCTGAACCCCGCGCAAGGAGGAGCAACCGAAATGCTCGAGATCTTCCTTGGGCTGTACATCTTCATGCTCGCGGCCTTCGTCGGCTACGGCGTGATCAAGGGTGTACCTGCCCTGCTCCACACTCCGCTGATGGCGTTCACGAACGCGATCTCCGGCATCTCCCTGGTCGGGTCGCTGGTTGCCGCCGGCGCTCACTACAACGACGTGAGCACCGTGCTGGGCGCCATCGCCGTGCTCTGCGCGACGATCAACGTCGTCGGCGGCTTCTGGATCACCGACCGCATGCTGCGGATGTTCAAGAAGCAGGACCCGAAGGCTGACGCGGCCGGAGACGCCGCATCGTGATCAGCCAGGTCGAGACGCTCTACCTGATCGCGTCGTTCCTGTTCATTCTCGGGTTGCGGGGCCTGACCGCGGCCCACACGGCCCGCCGCGGGCTGATCTTCGCCGAGCTGGGCATGGGGTTCGCCATCTGGGGCACCCTGATCCACCCGGACATCACCCGCCACCTGGACGACATCGGCTGGTTCCAGACCTACAAGTGGATCCTGCTCACCTTCTTCATCGGCAGCGCGATCGGCATCGCGATCTCGGCGCTGATCCCGATGACCCGGATGCCCGAGCGGATCGCTCTCTCGCACGCCTTCGGCGGACTCGCCGCGGCGCTGGTCGGCGTCTCCGAGTACTACCGCGAGCAGGTCGTCGCCGGGCACATGGACCACACGACGATGGGCGCGATCGGCTTCGAGGTGCTGTTCGGCGGCCTCACCTTCACCGGCTCGCTGATGGCCTTCGGCAAGCTGTCGGGCCTCATCCCAGGCCGCAACATCACCTGGCCGCTCCAGAACCAGAGCAACATCCTGATGTTCGGCGGTACCTTCGTGCTCCTCGTCCTGGTCACGATCGACCCGTCGAACCAGGTCCTGTTCTACGCCATGGCGGCGATGCCGCTGCTGCTCGGCATCCTGTTCGTGGCGCCCATCGGCGGCGCCGACATGCCGGTCGTCATCACGCTGCTCAACTCCTACGCCGGCCTCGCCGCCTCGGCCACCGGATTCGCGCTGGACAACAACGTCCTGATCATCGCCGGCGCCATCGACGGCGCCTCCGGCTTCATCCTGTCCGTCGTCATGAGCAAGGCGATGAACCGCTCCTTCCGCAACGTCCTGTTCGGGGCCTTCGGCAAGGTCGACGAGGAGGACGCCGCGATGGCCTCCGCGGGCGGCGAGCGGGTCCAGGAAGCCTCGGTCGGCGATGCCGCCATGCTGCTCTCCGGCGCCGGCTCCGTCATCGTCTGCCCCGGCTACGGCATGGCCGTCGCCCAGGCCCAGCACGTCGTCGGCGAACTGGCCGAGATCCTGGAGGCGAACGGCACCCAGGTCCGCTACGCGATCCACCCCGTCGCCGGCCGCATGCCCGGCCACATGAACGTCCTGCTCGCCGAGGCGAAAATCCCCTACACCGCGCTGATGGAACTCGAGGAGATCAACGAGGACTTCAAGAACACCGACGTCGCCCTCGTCGTCGGCGCCAACGACGTCGTCAACCCGGCCGCGAAGCACAACCCGGCCAGCTCGATCTACGGCATGCCGGTGCTGAACGCTGACCTGGCCAGGTCCTGCATCGTCCTGAAACGGTCCATGCGGCCGGGCTTCGCCGGCATCGAGAACGAGCTGTTCTTCGCGCCGAACACGGTGCTGACGTTCGGGGACGCGAAGGACACGCTGACGAAGGTCGTGGAGGCGCTGGCGTAACGCCGGCTACAGGTCCTCCAGCAACCGCCCGGCCGCCACCGCGCGCACGTTCTCGGCCATCGGGAAGGTGTGACTCCCGGCGTGGATGACGGTAAGCGCGCGAAGCTGGAGGTCAGCCATCGCGGAACGCATCGATAGCGTCAGGCGGGGTGAAGAGGTGCGCTTGACCTCGTAACCGATCCGGTGGTCACCGCGGTCGATGAGCAGGTCGAGTTCGGCGCCAGTGTGGGCCCGCCAGAAGTAGACGCGCTCTTCAGGAACGTCCAGGAGAGTCAGCAACTGATCGATAATGAAGCCCTCCCAGGATGCGCCGCACCTCGGATGCCCTTCCACGGCATCGGGCCGGTCGAGAGCGAGCAGCGCGTGCAGTAGCCCGGAGTCCCGGATGTAGACCCTGGGCATCTTCACCTGCCGCTTCTTCAGGTTCGCGTGCCACGGCTGGAGCTGGCGCACGACGAGGGCCTCCGTCAGGAGGTCGAGGTAGCGTCGGACCGTTACGTCGGAAACGCCGAACGATCGTCCGAACTCGGACGCGTTCCAGACCTGTCCGTGCCAGTGGGCGAGCATCCCCCAGAAGCGGCGCAAGGCAGGCTCCGGAACGCGGGTGCCAAGGGCCGGAAGGTCGCGCTGCAGGAAGGTCCCGATGAACTGACGACGCCACAGATCGCTCTCCCGGTCCGTTGCGGCGAGCAGGGAGTTGGGGAAACCGCCTCGAAACCAGAGCCTGTCGATCGACTCCGCACCCACCTCGTCGACCGAGATGCCCGGCAGGTAGTGGTAGGCGATGCGCCCGGCCAAGCTCTCCGATCCCTGACGCAGCAAGCTCGGCGACGCGCTCCCGAGGACGAGAAAACGGGCGGGGCGTGGATCACGGTCGGCCAGCACGCGGAGCACGGGGAACAACTCGGGACGCCGCTGAATCTCGTCCAGGATCACGATGCCCCGAAGCCGAGACAATGCGAGCCGAGGGTCCTCGAGACGAGCCAGATCCTCGGGATTCTCGAGATCGAATCGATGGATCGGTTCCGAACGGAAGGCTGCGTACACGGAAATGTCGCTCCCCCCCTCCTCGCCCGTCGCGAGCCCTACCTGCTGCGCGAACAGTTTCGCCAAGGTCGTTTTGCCGACCTGCCGGGCACCGAGAATGCCGACTACCGGAAACTGCCGAAGGAGGCGCGCGACCGTCTCCGCTTGGCGTGGTCGATCAACTACGGAGTCCATCATCGCCTCATTCTACAGGAAATCTCGATGGAACCCATCGAGATTTCCTGTCAAACTACAGCCGGAATCAGCCGAGCCGGGGATCGAGCGGGAACGGGCGCAACTTGCCCGGGTTCACCTGGTCGAAGTCCGCGTGCAGCGGGTTGATGACGACGTTTCGCTCCAACGGGTTGACGATGCTGGGAACGGCAATGGCGAGGTGGCGGCCCAGGGCGGCGGCGCCGAGCCGCTGACTGTCGGTGGTCGCCGGCTCCACCTCCAGTTGAGCAATCGCACCGTCGGGGATCGTCAAGTCGACAATGCGATATGCCGGATGATCGACTCCGAACGGCAGGCCGACCAGGACCTCCAGCAAGGCGAGAGAAGAGGTTTCGCTGCAGTAGACGGCCCGCATTCCCGGCGGGCTCCATCTGCCGCCCCTGCGGGCCGCACCGTCGCCGTTCAGGATCGTCGGAACGTCCGGCGCCCACTGGGTCCGGGCGAGCCGCCAGACCTTCATCCGAAACTCACAGTGGAATGCCGTGGGCGAGGCGGTGAAGGACCGTGAGGACCTCCTCCGCGCCGACTTCCGTGTCCGAGTGCTCCAGGGGCGTCTCGCCACGCAAGGCGGGATTGGCGTGCTTCAGCCAACGGACGGCGCTCTCGCTGTTGTAGTCGAAGAACTCGAGAGCCCCGTTGTAGACCCGGGCCAGCCGCGCGGCACGATCGCTCTCGTGCCGATTGAGGCGACCTTGCTTCAATCGCCGGAGCATGGTCTGGCGGGGTATCCCGACGATCGCCACGAGCTCCAGGTCGGAGACCGACAGCAGCCGCTTCAGGTCGGCGAGGATGTTCGCGGAAGCGCCGCCGCGGATCTGCTCGAGATCCGGAACGCTCAGTGGCTCTGCCCGTGTCGCCTTGGGGTCCATCTGGTACGCGCTACTGTACCAGATGGACGGAACCTCACTCGCCGAGACAGATACCGAGGTCGCGGGCGGTGGCGACGACGTCGGCTTCGAGCGGGACGCTCTTCATGCGGCTGACCGCGAGTTCGAGCGGCACGGCGCGGACGGTCGGCGGATCGAGCGACACCATGACGCCGAACTCCCCCTCCTCGATCTGACGGACCGCCGCGGCGCCGAAGCGGAGCGCGATCAGGCGGTCGTAGGGAATCGGCTGGCCGCCGCGCTGGAGATGGCCCAGGGTGACGGTGCGCGTCTCCTTGCCGGTTCGCTCGTGAATCTCCGCCGCCACCCGCTCGGCGACGCCGCCGAGACGCTCACCGTCGCCAGCCCCCGTCCGCTTCGACCAGGTGAAGTCGCCGCCCACCGGGCGCGCGCCTTCCGCGGCGACCACGACCGCCCAGTGCCGCCCCCGCTTCTCGCGCGCCATCAGGTGATCGCAGACTTCGTCCATGTCGTAGGGAATCTCGGGGATCAGAATGACCTGGGCCGTCGCCGCGACACCGGCGAAGAGAGCGATCCAGCCCGCGTAGCGGCCCATCAGCTCGACGACGAAGATCCGGTCGTGCGCCTCGGCGGTCGAGTGCAGCCGCTCGATGGCGGCGGTCGCGACGTCGACCGCGGTGTGGAAGCCGAAGGTGACATTGGTGCCGGCGAGGTCGTTGTCGATCGTCTTCGGCACGCCGACCACGGGAACGCCGAGTCCGTGAAGCTTGAGCGCCAACCGCATGGAGCCGTCGCCGCCGACCGCCACGAGCGCATCCAGGCCGAGCCGGTGGAACCCCTCGACCGCCTCGTCGGTGAGATCCTCGACGACGACGGAGCCGTCCTCCTGCTCGACCCGCCGCTCGAACGGGTACGCGCCGCTGCGCGTGCCCAGGATCGTGCCGCCCAGGTGGGTCGTGCCGCGCACGGCTGGGCGGTCAAGGATCCGGACCCGGCTGGGATCGAAGAAGGCCTCGTAGCCGCGCAGGAGGCCGACGACCTCCCAGCCGCGGCGGATCGAGGCCAGGGTCACCGCCCGGATCACCGCGTTGAGGCCAGGCGCGTCGCCGCCGCCGGTGCTGATGCCGATCCGCTTCATCGGACTGCGGAGAATCGCACAGTCGAGCGGCTACCGTCTACCGGCCAGCTACTCTCCGCCGTAGACGAAGCGCTCGACTTCCCCGTGGACCCGATCCACCGTCTCTCGGGAGGGGCCGGGCGTGAAGGCGGAAACGGCCACCGCCAGCAGGGTGTTCGCGAAGAGGCCCCAGAGGCCGCCGTGCATCCCCAGAGGATGCGCGCCCCAGGGCAGCGTGAACCCCAGGTTGAGCGGCAACGTCAGGGCCAGCGTCAGGAGCCCGGCACCGAGACCAGCGAGGACCCCGGCGCGGCTCAGCGAGCGACGGCCGGGAAAGCAGACGCCGACGATCGCCGGCATGAGTTGCAGCGCTCCCGCCCCCGACAGCGTGACGATCGCCACCAGCAGGTCGCTCTCCGTGATCGAGAGCGCGAAGGCGACCCCCAGGAGCGCGAAGACGATCGCGCGGCCGACGAACACGTAGTGCGCCTGGCTCTTCCCCCGCGCAACGTAGCGCTGGTAGACGTCGCGGGTGAGGACCGTCATGTTCGCGTGGAGGATCGAGTCGAGCGTGGACATCGCGGCGGCCGCGGCGCCGGCGAGGATGATCCCGGTGAGCCACGCCGGCGCGTACTGGAACAGAAGCTCTGGGAAAACGCGGTCCGCGCTCTCAAGCTCCGGCATGACGAGCGCCCCGCCCAGCCCGACCAGCGCGGCCGGGATGTACAGGGTCATCAGGTAGATCGGCGTCGTCGCACCGAGGAGCTTGAGCGTCTTGCCGTCCACCGCCGTGTAGTAGCGGATCATCATGTGGGGCTGGAAGATGATCCCGAACGACAGGGTAAGCACCATGCCGACCCACATGCCGGGCGTGAAGAACCCCTCCGGACCAGGCAGGGTCAGCATGTCCGGGCGCTCGCTCGTCACCCGCTGCCAGAGTTCGACCGGCCCGCCGAAGAGCTCGAAGGAGAGGACGAGCGCACCGGCCCAGATCGCGACGTACATCCACGCCCCCTGGAACACGTCCGTCCAGTAGACCGCGCGCAGGCCGCCGACCATCAGGTGGACGACGGCGACCGTCAGCATGATCAGCACACCGATCTCGAACGGGACGCGGCCGTCCGTCGCCACGTCCATGATGTAGCCGAGAGCGAGCGCCTGGACCTGGATGTAGAGGATCGTGAAGAGGACGGAGACCAGGGCCACCGCGACGCGCACCGCCTCCGACTCGTAGAAGTCGGCGAGCAGATCGGCGGGCGTGATGTAGCCGAACGCCTTGCCCAGCGCCCAGATGCGCGTTCCGATGACGTAGGTGGCGGCCCCGACCAGGAGGGTCCACGCTCCGGCCGACCAGAAGCCGATGCCGTGGGTGAAGAAGAAGCCGCCGGAACCGAGAAAGGCGAAGGCCGAGTGGTAGGTGGCGACAACGGTCAGGTAGAGGACGACGAAGCCGGTGCGCCTGCCGCAGAGGAGGAAGTCCTCCATGTCGACCGTCATGTGACGGTTGGCGACGACGGCGACGCCCAGGGTGATCAGCAGGTAGACGCTGATCAGACTCGTGGCAACGACCCAGGTTTCCACTGACGGTCCTCAGGCGCGAGAGAAGACGGACGAAAGAAACCGCGTCACACGCCGCGGCGGCAGGCCCAGATCAGCACCGCGATCAGGGCGACGTAGACGGCGAACAGCGACAGATACAGGAACGGAACGCCGAGGGCGCTCGGCTCGATCCGGTTCAGCAGCGTGTGCGTCACCGGCGGCATCGCCAGCAGGAAGACCGCCGCGAAGGCGACCGTGGCGATCCAGCCGTCGCGGGTGCGCGGCAGGAAGCGGGAGGGGCGGCGGGTCAGTCCGGGTTCTCCATGCGGTGGTACATCCGCCGCACCTCCACCTCGGAGGGCTGCCGCTGCGGAAACGCCGTGGCGGACAGGTCGAGCGCGCCGGACACCTCCTCGGCCGGCACGCCCGCCGCATGCTTCTCCGCCGTCCGCTCCCAGAGGACGTTGTAGTACTCCTGCGACTTCTCAATCGCACTCAGGTCGTTGAGCGGCGGGCCGTGCCCGGGAACCACGATGTCGAAGTCCAGGGCCTTCAGGTTCTCCAGCGTCTCGGCCCACTCGTCGACGTAGCCGTCGCCCATGAAAGACGGTCCGCCGAACAGCATGTCGCCGGTGAAGACGAGCTTGTCCTGCGGGAAGTAGACGACGGTGTCTCCGCCGGTGTGGGCGCGGCCCACGAACATGATCTGGATCTCCCGGCCGCCGCGGAACAGGGTCATCTTCTCGTTCATCGTCACGTCGGGCGGCAGTGGCGCGATCTCGTCGAAGTCCGCGGCGTGGGCGGCGAACATCGACCGGTACGTCTCGAGGCCCGCCCGCTCCTCCTCGTCCTCGGCCGCTTCGATCTGCTCGGCCAACCGTTCCAGCGTCGCCGCGTTGCCTGTCGTGCCCTGAACGTAGGTCGGCTCCTCCAGCGGCGCCGTCGCCATCTTCATCCGCGTGAACTCGTGGCCGATGATCGGCACGTCCGCGAACTCCTGGTTGCCGTGGGCGTGGTCCCAGTGGAAGTGGGAGTTGATCAGCGTCGTCACCGGTTTGTCGGTGATCGCCGGTATCGAGGCGATCAGGTCGCGGGCCTTGGACGGCGTCACGTGGGAGTCCACGAGAATCACGTCCTCGTCGTTGACGATCACGAGGGCGTTGCTGTTGAACACCTGCGCCGTGGTCTGGGTCAGCCAGATGCCGTTCCGTACCTCCATGAAGCGGTGGGTATCGGTCGTCGTGGTCCAGTCCTGGGCCGACAGCGAACCCGCCGCGAACACGGTGGCCACGGCGAGCGCGGCACGACTCGTCAGTCGAAGAGCATGTCTCATGGATCCTCCCTCTCGTCGTCCGCCGGCTCCCGGCGACGCCTGCCGTAGGTTGCTGTCTACAATAACCCGATGAGTTCATCCGCCCGCCCGTTGCTCACCGTGGCCAGAACGGCCCTCGCCCTGATCTGCCTCGCCGCCCTGGCCGCGACGGCTCCGGCCCGCGCGGAGGAAGACGCCGGCGCGTCGCAGGCCGCCAAGCCGTCCGCACCGCCCGGACGCTGGGAGACCAGCCACTCGATCGAAGTCGGCGGCGAGACGGTCGAGTACGACGCCGTCGTCACCGGTCTCCAGCTCGACAACGACGACGGCGCCCCGGCCGCGCAACTCTGGTACACGGCGTACTTCCGGACGAACGGCGCGGCACCTCAGGAGCGTCCCCTGGTCTTCTCCTACAACGGGGGTCCCGGCTCCGCGTCGTTCTGGCTGCACATGGGAATCATGGGGCCGCGGCGCGTCGTGACCCCCGACGTCGGCCCGCAGGGAGCGCCGCCCTACCCGATCGAGGACAACGCCTGGACGATCCTCGACGTCGCCGACATCGTGATGGTCGATCCGATCGGGACCGGCTTCAGCCATACCCTGGGCGAGACGCCGGGCTCCGACTACTGGGGCATCGACGAGGACGCGAAGTCGCTGGCCCAGTTCATCCGGCGCTTCCTCAGCGCGCACGACCGCTGGAACTCGCCCCGCTACCTGCTCGGCGAGAGCTACGGCACGACCCGATCGGCGGTGCTCGCCAGCCACCTGCAGCGGGCGAACATCGACCTGAACGGCATCGTGCTCGTCTCCTCGATCCTGCAGTTCAACACGATCCAGTTCGCGCCCGGCGACGACCTCCCCTACATCGTCAACCTGCCGTCCTACACCGTGGCCGCCCGCTACCTGGACGCACTGCCGGAGAAGACCCCGGCGGATCTCGAGACGCTGATGGCCGAGGTCGAGGAGTGGGCGCTCACCGAGTACGCCACCGCGCTGCTTCGGGGCAGCACGCTCGACGCGGACACCCGCGCCCGGGTGATCGACCGGCTGCACCGCTACACCGGGCTCTCGCGCGACTTCCTCGACAAGTCGGACCTGCGGGTGAGCGCTCCGGCCTTCGAGGCCGAGCTGCTGCGCGACGAAGGCAAGATCGTCGGCCGCCTGGACGCGCGCTTCACCGGACCGGCCGGGGACACGCTGGGGGCCCGGCCTTCCCACGATCCGCAGTCCACGGCGATCAGCTCGGCCTACACCTCGGCCTTCAACAGCTACCTGCGCAGCGAGCTCGGCTACGACGGCGACCGCGAGTACGTTCCGAGCGGCGCCGTCCGCGACTGGAACTGGGGGCGGGTGAACGCGGGCCGCTTCTCGCGCGGCGACGGCACCCCGAACGTCGCCTCCGACCTGGCCGCCGCCATGCGCCGGAATCCGGCGCTCGAAGTGCTCCTGATCAACGGCCTGTACGACCTGGCCACGCCCTACTTCGCGGCCGTCTGGACGATGGACCACATGGGCCTGCCGCCGGAACTCCGGGCCAACATCCACCGCGAGGACTTCGCCGCCGGGCACATGATGTACGTGGAGCAGTCCCTGCTGCCGCAGTGGAAGGAGACGCTCGACACCTTCATCCTGCGAACATCGGGCGCCGGGCGAGACGCCGACTAGCTGGGTGCGCGGGTCTTCTGACCCGCCGCCGCCGAAGGCGGCCTACAGTACGCGCCGGCCGCCAGGCCGGCTCCGCTCTACTGATACAGTGTTACAAGTTCGTCTCGGACCGGGGTCCCCGGCCCACGCCATCCGCCATGAAGCTCGATCCCAGAACGATCCTGCTGCTCTTCTGCGCCGCAGGCTTCGCGCAGTCCGCTGGGGCTGCGCCGCCTGAACCGGCCGGGACGCACCAGACGGCGCCCCTGGCGCTCACGCCGACCGAGTACAACAACACGGTCGCCGACCTGCTCGGCTTCCCCAGGGACGGGGACCTTTGGCCCAGGCGACCAGCCGTAGCCGACCGGATCAGCCCGCGGCGCACCGCGAGCAAGGGCGTGTTCTCACCACCGCCGCCGCCCGACCCGTGGCCGTGGCCGTTCCCGACCGAGCCAGGCGCCGACGGCTTCGAGGGCATCGCGCAGGGCCAGAGTCCGTCCTCCTACCAGGTCGAGGAACTCCACCTCGCCGGGATGCACTTCGGCTCCTACGCCCTGCTCTCGCCGACGTTCTTCAACTGCCCGGGGTGGTCCGACCTCCCCGCCGCCGAGCGCGAGGCCTGCGCCGCGACGAGCATCCTCCGCTTCGCCGAGCGGGCGTATCGCCGGCCGCTGCGCGACGGAGAGCGAACCCGGATCGAAGCGTTCTGGCAGGCGCAGCTCGCCGCTGAACCGATCGACGAGGCGGTGGCGCTCACCGTCGCGGGCATCCTGCAGGCCCCCGCCTTCCACTTCAAGCTGGCGCCCGGCGCGCACGACGCCGATGAGCTGGACCCCTGGCAGCTCGCCACGCGGCTCTCCTACTTCCTCTGGGACTCCATGCCGGACGAAGAGCTGTTCCGGGCGGCCGGCGCCGGCGAGCTCGAGACCGCGGAAGGCGTCGAGCGGCAGGCCCGGCGCCTGCTCGACGACCCGAAGGCCCGGCCCGCCGTCGTCCACTTCCACCACCAGTGGCTCGGTACCGAGCAGGTTCTCCTGATCGCGCCCGCGCGCCGCGCCTTCGGCCCGCGGTTCGGCCTCCGGCCTCACCTGAGGACCGCGCGCGACGACGACACGAAGTGGCCGGCGATCCTGGGACCGATCCGGCACTCGATGAAGCTCGAGACCGAGCTGTTCGTCGAGGAGGCGATCTTCGATCGCGAGGGCACGTTCACGGAGCTCATGACCGGCAACCACGGCTACATGTCGCGGAACACCGCGCCGATCTACGGCGCGGCAGCGACCCCGGACGAAGGGCGCGCCGCCGTCACCCGGCAGATCGAGTACGTCACCGCCTCGGTCGGACGCAAGAAGCCGCTCAGGCTCGATCCAGTCGTGCTGGACCCGGTGCAGCGGGCCGGCGTGCTGACCCTGCCGTCGGTGCTGGCGATCGGTGCCTACGCGGTGCAACCCGGCCCGATACCCCGCGGCGTCCGCATCCTGGAGCGCATCGCCTGCATGGAAATGGGCGAGCCGATCGAAGGGGTCGAGAGCGCGCTGCCGCCCGACGCGCTCGGCGTCGAGAGCACGAATCGCGAGCGGACCGCCGCCGCCACGAAACCCGGCGAATGCAACTCGTGCCACCGCCGGATCAATCCGGCCGGTTTTGCCTTCGAGCACTATGACGCGATGGGCGCCTGGCGAGCCGAGGACAACGGGCAGCCGGTCGACGCGAGGGGCTCGCTCCGGTTGCCCGGCGCCGAGGAACTCAACTTCGCCGACGGCGTCGAGTTCGCGCACGAGCTGGCCGCGAGCCGCCGGGTGCGGGACTGCTACGCCCTGCACTGGACGCGCTACGCGCTCGGCAGCCGGCTGGACCGGAGCGCTCCCGGGCTCGAAGCGATCCGGCAGGGCTTCCGCGAGAACGACTCGGTCAGGGAACTCCTCGTCAACATCGCGACCAGCGACCTCTTTCGTCAACGGGTTGGCGAATCAGGCTCAGGAGCCGACGGATGATCTCGAGACGCCACCTTCTGCAACTTGGAGGGCTGACCGCGCTCGGCGCCGGCTGGCCGGGCGGCGCCCTGCGCGCGCTGGCCCAGAGCCCCGAACAGGTCCGGCGCCTGATCCTGATCAGCCACTGCCATGGCTGGCCCTACGCCACCTGGAAGATGCGTCCGGAGGGCGTCTCCGAGAGCGAAGCCTGGTCGGTCGACCTGGAGCAACTCCCGAAGACGGCGTTCAGCCGGCCGCTGGCGCCGCTCTACGAGCACCGCCGCCGCATCCTCGCCCTGGACGGGCTCTCGCTGGCCACGGCCGAACTCGACGGAGGCGGCAACCGGCACGACCGCGGCTGGGTCCACGCCTGGACCGGCGACAACGCGGACTTCGCCGGCCGCGACACCCGTTCCATCTCGCCCTCCCTCGACCAGCTCGTCGCCGCGCACGTCGCCCGGGCCGACCGGATGCCGTCGCTGGAGGTCTCGGTCGACGCCGCGCTCGAAGCCGGCCGGCCGATCAGCTACAACAGCGGCGGCGTGCGGCTCCCGGCCGAGAACACGCCGCTGCGGGCCTGGAACCGCGTCTTCGGACCGGCGTCCTCCGGCGACACGGTCGGTGGCTACCGGCGCAGCACCC
>CBDCRA010000002.1:0-17113 GCA_965220845.1 Candidatus Multivorans sp. | reverse complement strand
GGTGCACAACGGGCTGACCGCCCAGCACACCGGCCACAACCCGACCTATGTCGACGGGTCGGGCACCGATTCGGACGCGGCGGGCATCCCGACGTATTGGCTGGGCGGCGTGCGGCTGGCGAACAACTACCGCGATCTGTGCGACAACGCTTGGACGGGTTCGGGTTCGGGCGAGCGCGGCGGGTTCGGCCGCGGCGATCCGCGCAGCCCCGACGGCTCCCAGAACGTGCCCGACGGGGACATCACGGCGCGTTTGCATGAGCCGTGGACGGGTTCGGGGAATTTCTGCGAGGCGTGGAATCATCCGCTGGGCGCCTCGGCGGTGTCGCGAGGCGGCTACGGCGGCGGATCGCTGCTGCACGTCGCCACCGCGGCCAGTGCCCAGCAGCGGCCCCTGTATGGGTTTTCGCCGGTGTTCACGGTGGCCGAGCCGGCGGTGACGGTGACTTTGTCGGCGGCGGACGGCGACGCGTACGGCAATGCGGTGGAGGCCGCGCCGGACTCGACGGGCTATCGGACGGTGACGGTGGCGCTGGACCGGACGCTGGCCGGCGCGCAGACGGTCACGGTGCCGCTGACGGTGCACGGCGCGACAGCGGGCGACGACTACACGCTCGGCCTGCACCCCGCCTCCCAGGCCGGGGTGACGCTGCTCGCCGACGGCGACCACAGCGCCCAGCACCCCGCAGTGCAGTTCTCGGCAGGCGCCGCCGCGGCCACGCTGCGCCTGGTCCCGGTCGACAACGACCGCCGTTCCCAGCCGTGGGTCGTGATCGAGGCGGGCGCCGGCGCCCGCGCGCCCGCCGGGACGGGCGTGTCGGTCGCTCACCGGGGCGGCCCGCTGCGGTTCGCTCTGTCCGACGACGAGACCGGCCCGCTGCTGGCGCCCGCCGCGCTGGTGCCCGCCGGCGTCGGCGGCGACGAGCAGTTCCGGCTGCTGTTCGCCACCTCCCAGCGGCGCACCGCGGGCGTGGGCGACATCGGCGTGTACGACGACTTCGTGCGCTCCACAGCCGCCCGGAGCGGCCACGGCGATCTCGTGCCCTACGCCGGGCTGTTCAAAGTGCTCGGCAGCACGCGCTACCCGGGCAGCCATGCCGGCGCCGACGGGCGCGTCCACAACGGCCTGTGGGACGGCGCCGCCTGGGAGGACGGCTCCACGTCGGCGACCAGCGCCGGCACCGCGGTCTACTGGGCCGGCCCCGACGGCGCCAAAGCCGCAGACAGCTACTTCGACTTCTGCGACGGCGACTGGGACAACCACAAAGACGCCACCCGCGACGAGACCGGCGACCTCCACTTGACCAACAACCGTGTGGTGTACACCGGCATGGAAAACGACTGCACGCCGATCGCAACCAATCTGAGCAACACAACAACGGCCTTCACCACGCTTGCCGTGCCGGACAACGCAACACCGATCTCGTTCACAAACGGAGGCGCCACCCACATAATTCCCGGCCATTTCTACGGCCTGTCGCCGGTGTTCACCGCACCCACCGAGATCACCCTCACAGCAGCCGACCGCACAATCCACGAAGGCGACACCTTCGACATCGAAGTGACACTGTCGCGTCCCTTGGCATCCGCGGCGACCGTGCAGATCGAGGCTGTCAGCGGCACCGCCACGCCAGACAGCGACTACGAGGCCGGACCGTGGCCGGTCACGATCGCCGCCGGGCAGACCAGCGCCACCGTGTCCATCCCCACCACCGAGGACACCGAGCTGGAGCATGACGAGGTGTTCGGTGTCCGGATCGTCGAGCAATGCCCCGCCGACAGCCAAGGATGCTCTCCGCTGCCAGCGACCCTGAACGCGGTCGCCCAGAAATCGGCTCAGGTGACCATCCTTGACGACGAGTACACCGTGGGCTTCGACCAGGGCTCATACGTCTCCGACGAGCGCAGCGGCGAGACGATCCTCGTCGGGGCCTTGAGCCGAGTCCTGCAGGACGACGTCGACCTGTGGTTCAGCTTCCTCTCTGTCCGCGGCGGCGGGTTCGCTGAGGTGCATGCCTCGGCCGCCGACCCGCTGACCGTCCCCGCAGGCGAGAGGCGCTTCATGCTGCGCATCCCGGTCTCCGCCGACGACGAGTCGAGCGACCAAGGCTTCTTCGAGGTGACGGCCAACCCCCCGGCGCTGCCTGACGGCCGCCAGGCGGCATCTATTCCGGTCGTGCTGAACAACAACGATTCGGCGGACGTGCCGGTCGACCTGTCGATCTCTGGCGGCACCCCGGCCTCGGCGCCGGCGGCGCCCGCGGGCAGCTCCGGATCGGCGGTCGCCGAGGGCGCCACGGTGACCGTCACCGCCACCGTGGCCGCCGCGCCGGCGGGCCGCAGCATCACCGTGCCGGTGGTGCAGCGGCAGGTGCAGTGGTCGCCCGAAGCCCGCGAGTACACGCTGGGCGGCTCGCCCGCGGGCGTCATCACCATCCCCGCAGGGGAGACCACCGCCTCCATACCTCTGACGGTCTACGCCGACGGCGACGAGGCCGACGGCGGCGACGGGCTGGCCGAGTGGCTGCTGCTCGCCGTCGGCGAAGACGGCCTGACCCCCGGCTGGGTGCCCGGACGGACGGCCGAGATACTGGTGGAAGAGTCGGCGGCGGCGCCGGTGAAGCTGACGGTGGACGGCTCGGCGACGGCCACGGCGGCCGAGGGCGACCCGGCGATCGTGATCACCGCCACGCTGCCCGCGGCCAACAGCACCGGCGCCGCGCTGAGGCTCCCCGTCGAGGTGAGCGCGGCCGGCACCACCGCGCAGGCGGCCGACTATTCGCTGGCGGCGGGCAGCATCGAGATCGCCGATGGCGCGTCCGCCGGCACGGTGGCCTTCAGCGCAGTCCAAGACGACGACCCGGAGAACGACGAGACGGTGCGGGTGCGGCTCGGCGCGCCGATGCCGACGGGGTACGGCGCCGGGCCGCCCCACGCGGTGGAGATCACCATTCCCCGCAACGACGGGGGCGGGCCGGAGGTGTCGGTGTCGCTGGCGGGCGAGGCAAGCCAGCCCCGGCTCAACGGCGCACTGGTGTACGAGGAAGACGCGGAGCAGCTGGCCTTCGAGCTGGTGGCCGATCCGGCGCCCAGCGCGCCGCTGAAAGTGTGCGTGGCGATCGAGGAGCCGCTGACCAGCCGGGTGTCGCCGCTGTCGACGGGCGTGAGGGTGCTGTCGATCCCCGTGTCGGGCTCGCTCGTGAGCTCGGTTGCGTGGATCGACGGCGGGAACGACGGCGGGAACGACGATCCTGACAGCTCGGTCACGGTGACTGTGCTGGCGCCTGGCGCGGATGGGTGCGGCGATGCGGGTGTCGTGGCGGGTTCGTACACGGTGTCGCGGACGGCGCCGTTCGATTCGGCGCTGATCCGTGACGACGATGCGACGGTGGTGTCGCTGGCCCGCAGCGACAGCGGCGCGATCGCCGAGGGCGGCGCGGGCGCGGCGGCCGGCGCGGAGTTCGAGGTTGTGCTGGGGCGGCGTCTGTACGGCGGCGAGCGGGTCGAGGTGCCGCTGGTGCTGTCGGGCACGGGCGTCACTGCGGGCGAGCTGGAGGTGGCGGCGGGGCCCGGGGCGGCGAACCGCGGGGTGACAGTGACGGGCGGGGGCACGCTCGCGCCCACGGTCGCGTTCGTCGGCAGCGACGACGACACGGTGCGCACGGCGGCTTTGGTGCTGCGCGCCGTCGTGGACGGCATCTCGGAGGCGGCCGAGACGGTGACCGTGGCGCTGGGACCCGACGGCAGCGTGGCCAACGGGTTCGACCGCCGCGCTCTGGCCACCAACGTGAGCGGCGGCGCTGATCCGCACGCCGCAGACAACGCCTTCGACGCAGCCATCAGCGGCGAGCCCGCGGCTGTCACGGTGACGCTGTCGGGGTCGGGCGGCGTCGGCGGCGTCGACCTGCGTGAACAGTTCCGCGAGACAAAGGAAGTGTCGATCACGCTGGGCCGGGCGCTGACCGGCGCCGAGAAGATCACGGTGCCGCTCACGGTGGCCGGTGCGAGCGCGAAGGGAACCCTCGCGGGCGGCGCCCCCGACCTCTTGTACGGGTTGGCGCAGCAGCCACAGCCGGGAGTGGCGCTGCTCACCAGTGCCCCGTACAGCCCGCAGAACCCGGCAGTGGAGTTCAGCGCGGGCGCCTCAGCGACGACTGTGCGGTTCACCGCGCAGCTCAACAACGACCGCAGCCAGCCCGCGGTGGTCATCTCGGCCGGCACGCCGGTGGCCGCCGGCCTGCCCGAAGGAGTGGCGGCGCCCACGGGCTCGGTGAGCTTCGTGATCCTCGACGACGAGACCGGCGAGTTGACGGTGCCCCAGGACTGGCCGCTGACGCCGGCAGGCTTCAGACCCGGCGACCAGTTCCGGCTGCTGTTCGTGACTTCTGAGCACCGCTCAGCCGTTCCTTATCAGATCGATGTGTACAACCGCTGGGCGCGGTACCTGGCGGGCCGCAACGGCCACGCCGAGCTGTGGCCTTTCACGGGGCTGCTGAGCGTGGTGGCCAGCACCGGAATACCTGGCTTGGCAGGCGTCCCTGTGGTGGACGCCCGAGAGAACATCGGCACATGGGATCCGGCGGCGAATTCCGGCGCCGGCGGACACGCCGACGGGTCGGCTGCGGCCGGCGACGAGGGCATCCCGGTGTACTGGGTGGGCGGCGACAAGGCGGCCGACAACTATTTCGACTTCTACGACGGCACCTGGGACAGCACAGCCGACGTGACCGAGAGCGGCGCCGATCGCACCGACACCACGGCCATCAGGACCGGCAGCAACACAGACGGCACCGCGGCGACAGGGTTCGCGGTGGGCCAGAGCCAGGTCGCGTACACCGATCAGCTCGGCTTGCTGAGGACGACTCCCCAGGGTCTTGTCGGCATCGGCAATGCGCTCCTCCTTCCGTTCTTGGTGATGTCGCCGACCTTCACGGTGGAGAAGCCGGAGGTGTCAGTGACTCTGGGCGGTGCCGACGGCGACGCCGACGGCAACGCGGCGGAGGGCGCAGCGGGTTCCAGCGGCTATCGCACGGTCACGCTCACCCTCGGGCGGGCGCTGACCGGCGAGGAGACCCTCACGGTGCCGCTCACCGTGCACGGCGCCGCCGAGGGCGCCGACTACGCCGTGGCCCTGAGCCCCGCCTCTCAGGCCGGGGTGACGCTGCTCACCAGCGGCCCGCACAGCGCCCAGAACCCCGCGCTGGCATTCGCCGCCGGCGCCAGCGGGGCCACGCTGCGCTTCACCCCGGTGAACAACTCCGACCGCTCCCAGCCCTGGATCAGCGTGGGCTTCGGCGACGGCGATCGGGCCCCCACCGGGTTCCGGGTCGAGCCGGTGCTCTCCGACGCGACCGGGTTCGCGGTGGTCGACGACGAGACCGGGCCCTTGTGGGCGAGCAGTTTGATGATTCCCCCCGAGGTGGGCGCGGGCGGGCAGTTCCGGGTGCTGTTCGTGACCTCGGAGCGGCGGCTGACGGAGGTGGGCGCCGACATCTCCCTGTACGACAGGTTCGTGCGCGGGGTGCTCGCGAAGGGCGGCTTGGCGCAGTTCGCGTCGTATGCCGGGCTGTTCAAGGTGCTGGGCAGCACCTACGACCACCGGGACGGCTCCGGCACCGACGGGCGCGTCCACAACGGCCTGCTGGACGGCGCCGCCTGGGCGGACGGATCGACGTCGGCCGACGATGCGGGCATCCCCATCTACTGGCTGGCCGCCGGCGGCGGCAAGAAGGTGGCCGACAACTACTTCGACTTCTGCGACGGCGACTGGGACAACCGTGTGAAGGCAGGCACCACCGAGAACGGCAGGATCGACACCAAGACACAAACCCCCGTCTTCACAGGAATGAAC
Organism: Candidatus Multivorans sp.; assembly: GCA_965220845.1. Classification (GTDB taxonomy): domain Bacteria; phylum Acidobacteriota; class Thermoanaerobaculia; order Multivoradales; family Multivoraceae; genus Multivorans. The sequence goes on along the minus strand of CBDCRA010000002.1, from coordinate 11,262 downwards.
AACGACTGCTCGTTGCCGAGCGGCAGCACCGGCGGCCTGTCGTCGGCCTCGGTGGGGTTTGCCGGCACGACTGGGCATCAAGATGCCCAGAATCCGTTCAACGTACGCACCTTCAACGGAGCGGACACCGGTCTCGGCGGCGTCTACTACGGGCTCTCGCCCGTGTTCACCGCGCCGCTGCCGGTCCTGAACTTCGAATACCACACCATCGCAGGCTTCGAGCACGAGGACTTCACGGTCACGGTCGTTGCAGACAGAGCCCCGGCGACGGACCTCACTGTCAGTCTGTCCTTCCATCATCTATCGACGGAAAAGGATGACTTCACGGAGATCGAGTCGTTCGTGTTCCCCGCGGGGCAGCGCTCAGCCAGCTTCACCATCGCCGTCCACGACGATTCAGTCGTGGACGACGGCGTGGAACTCGCTCATGTGGATCTCCGCGCCGGCGACGGCTATGCCCTGCACCCGCAGTCTGCGGGCGCACGTATGAACCTCCTCATTCGGGACAACGACTCCGCCAGGCTGAGTCTGTTGAGCGTCTCGGTGGAGGCCGCCCGGACGCTGGCGGGCGACGCCGACCACACCGCCGACACGGCGCTGATCGAGGTGGGGCTCGACTCGGCGCTGCTGGCGGGCGAGACGGTGACGGTGCCGTTGGTGTTCGCCGGCGGCACGCTGGGCGCCGATTTCACGCTGGCGCTGGCCGGCAGCCCTGCGGGGGTGTCGGTGTCGGGGTCGTCGGTGGTGTTCACCGGCCCGGCCGCGAGCACCGCCACCGTCGCGGTGTCGCCGGTGGCGGCGGCCGACGTGGGCGCGACGCTGACCGTTGCGCCGGGCACGCCCGCCGCCACCGGCGAGTCATTGAAAGGCACGAGGCTGGCAGCCGCGCTGGTGGGCGACGGGCTGGTGTTCGCCGGGACGGTGGCGGTGGCGCTCGAGCGCACCGACAGCGGAGACGTCGCTGAGGATCCCGCCGCCGCCGCCGCCGACCGTTCGGCCGATTTCACGGTGACGTTGGGCCGCGCCCTGATGGAGGGCGAGGTCGTGGACGTGCCGCTGGTGCTGTCGGGCGCCGGGGTGACCGCGGCCGACGCGGCGGTCGCGCTCACCTCGGGTGAGGCCGACACCGGGGTGACGCTGGGCGTGTCGGGCACCGGCGGGTTGACGCCGACGGTGCGCCTGAGCGGCGCAGGCGCGCAGGTGGCAGCGCTGTCGCTGTGGGCGTTCCACGACCGCGTCGACGAGGCTGACGAGACGGTCACGGTCGCGCTGGGAGACTTGGCCGCCGCGGGTCTGCGCACCGATATCGCGCAAGCGGTGGTGGCTTCCGACGACGCCGCATTCGACGTGCTGATCGCCGACGACGACGCCGCGGGCGTGAGGGTGTCGGAGCCCGGCGGCTACACGGCGGTGTCCGAGCCGGACGGCACCGACACGCTGTCGGTGTCGCTGACCTCCGAGCCGACCGCGAACGTGACCGTCACGGTGACCACGGCCCGTGGCGTCCAGGTCTTTTTCGGCAGCACGACAAGGCTGCATCCCGACGGCGGTTCGTCGGTGTCGTTGACGTTCACGCCGCAGAGCTGGCAGACCGTGCGGACCGTGACGGTGGCAGCGGTCGACGACGATGCGGTCAACACCGGCGGGGCGCGCACGGTCGGGATCAGGTTCGCGGTGAAGAGCAGCGGCGACGACAACTACGACAACCTGAGCGTGCCGCCGCTCACGGCGCGGGTGCTCGACGACGACCAGCCCGCCGCGCAGCCGCCGCAGGTGCAGTTCGCGCAGACCGCGTACGCCGCCGGGGAGGCCGTCGCGGACCGCGAAGGCACGCTGACGCTGAGCGTGTCGCCCGCGCAGCCGGCGCCGTTCACGGTGGACTACACCGTGACGGGCACCGCCGACGCGGGTGACGACTACGCGGCGCTGTCGGGCAGCGTGGTGGTGCCCGCGAAGTCGGCCAGCGTCGACATAGGTGTGAGCGTGCTCGACGACAGCGTCGGCGAGGCGCCCGAGACGGTGATCGTCGCGATCTCCCCCAGAGAAGACGACTACGCCGGCCCCGACGACTACACGGTCGGCGCGAACGCGTCGGCCACGCTGACGATCGCCGACGACGACCCGGTCGAGGCGACGCTGGCGCGGGTCGGCACGGGCACGGTGGTCGAGGGCAGCGGCGCCGATTTCACCGTCACGCTCAGCCGGGCGCTCGCAGCGGGCGAGAAGGCCACCGTCGAGGTCGACGTGTCCGGCGTCGCCAAAGAAGACGTGGCCGTCGCGAAGACGTCGGGCGCGGCCAACACCGGTGTGAGCGTTGTCTGGCACGGCGGGCTGATGCGGGCGGTGGTCGATTTCGACGGCGCCGGGGCGCAGGCCGCGGCGCTCACGCTGAACGCGACTGCTGACGGGATTGCCGAGCAGCCCGAGACCGCGACGCTCGAGCTGGACGTGACCGTCGACGACATCTCCGCAGGCGACCCCGAGCATGCGCCGGACAACACCAACATCGCCGGCGGTGTGGCGGCGTCCGACGACGGCGACCCGGCCACGCGCGACAACCGCTTCGACGTGAGGATCACCGACCCGGGCGCGTCGGCGGCGGTGACGGTGACGGTGACCGGCGGCGGCAGCGTCGTCGAGAACGACCGGTCCACCACAGCGACGGTGACCGTCGCGCTGGGCCGTGCGCTGGCCGCCGGCGAGATCGCTCAGGTGCCGCTGACGCTGTCGAGCAGCACCGGGGCAGTGCTGGCGACGGCGCCGCCGTTCTCGCGGGACCGCCAGCTGAACTGGAAGGCGACTGGCACCGGGGTCGCTTTGGGCGCCGATCCGCTGGCGGGCCGCGGGACGCGGACCCGGGCCCACCTGCTGGTGACGTTCACCGGCGCCGGCGCGCGGACCGCCACCGTCACCTTCAGCCCGATCCAGGACAACGCCGACAGCGACCGATCTGACGAGACCGTGGCAGTGTCGATCCCCCCTGCGGGGCGCGCCTGGACCGCCGTGGGCCGCACCACCAACATCAGCGGCGGCCTGACCCCGGCGGAGGGCAGCACCGCCGCGTCGGTGTTCATCTGGGAGAGCTTCGACGGCGCCCCTGTGGAGGTGCCCGAAGACTGGGCGTTGAAGCCGTCGGGCCTCGGCCCCGACGACCGGTTCCGGCTGCTGTTCGTGACGTCGCAGGCTCGCGGCGGCGGCCAGACCGATATCGGGGCGTACCACGAGTTCGTGGGTCTGGCGGCTGCGATGGGCGGCCATCGCGCGATCGTGCCGTACGCCGGGCTGGTGCGGGCGGTGGGCAGCACCGCCTCGGTCGGCGCGCGGGTCCACACGCAGATGTGGGACAAGAGTCTCAACGGCGGTGCGGGCGGCTATGCCGACGGGTCGGCCGCGGCCGGCGATGCGGGCATCGCGGTCTATTGGCTCGACGGGGCCAAGGCGGCCGACAACTACTTCGACTTCTACGACGGTTCCTGGGACAGCACAGCCGACCGCACCGAGAGCGGCGCTGACCGCACTGACACCGCGGAGGTGTTCACCGGCAGCCTCAGCAACGGCACGCCGCGGGCGGGCTATGTGCTGGGCAGCGGAGGCCATGTGCAGACCGGGAGCCATGCGGGGCTGAACTCGGGCAACGCCAACATCGTTCTGCAGCACCTCAAGCGTCCTCTGTTCGGCATCTCGCCGGTGTTCGAGGTGGAGGCGCCGTCAGCGGAGTTCGCCGCAGCTTCCTATGCGGCCACCGAGGCTGCGGGCGCCGTTGGGCGCTTCAACGTGGTGCTCAACGTCGACCCCGCACCCGCCGCCGCGGTCCGCGTGGCCTACGAGATCGGCGGCTCGGCCACGAGCGGCGCCGACTATGAGGCGGTCTCCGGCTCGGTGATGGTGGGCACGTCGGGCACAGCCGAGATCGGCATCGTCGTCTTCGACGACCAGATCTTCGATGACGGCGAGACGATCCGCCTCGAGCTGGTGGACGGCGACGGCTACGACCTCGGCGCGCGGACGGTCGCCACGGTCACGATCACCGACAACGACGTGGGCGTCGAGATGACGGCCTCCGACGGCGACGCCGACGGCAATGCGGTGGAGGGCCAGAGCGCCTCCACGGGCTACCGCACGTTCACGCTGACGCCGGGCCGGGCGTTGACGGGCTCGGAGACGGTGACCGTGCCGCTCACCGTGCAGGGCGCGACGGTGGGCGACGACTTCACGTTCGGGCTCGAGCCCTCGACGCAGGCCGGGGTGTCGCTGCTCACCTCTGGCCTGCACAGCGCCCAGAACCCGGCGGTGCAGTTCTCGGCAGGCGCCGCTGCCGCCACGCTGCGGCTCACCCCGGTGGACAACGACGTGCGCTCCCAGCCCTATGCGGTGGTGGACTACGGCACCGGCGCCCGCGCCCCCACCGCGTCAGCCGGGGCACTCGGGGCGGCGCTGGGCGGGCCGTTCGGGGTGGTGCTGGTGGACGATGAGTCCGGCGAGGTGACGGTGCCGTCGTCGTGGCCGCTGGCGCCGGAGGGTCTGGGCGACGGCGACGAGTTCCGGCTGCTGTTCGCCACCTCCCAGCGGCGCACTGCGGGCGTGGGCGACATCTCGGTGTACGACGGTTTCGTGCGCTCGGCGGCAGCGGTGGGCGGCCATGCCGGCCTCGTGCCCTACGCCGGGCTGTTCAAGGTGTTCGGCAGCACGCGCCGCAAGGGCGGCCTTGCCGGCACCGACGGGCGCGTCCACAACGGCCTGTGGGACGGCGCCGCCTGGCTCGACGGCTCGGCGTCGGCCGGAGATGCGGGCATCCCTGTCTACTGGGCCGGCCCCGGCGGCGCCAAAGCGGCCGACAACTACTTCGACTTCTGCGACGGCGACTGGGACAACCACAAAGACGCCACCCGCCACGAGGCCGGCGGCCTCCACACCAGCACACTCGCGCTCTACACAGGCATGGCAAACGACTGCACGCCGGCCGTCAGCGATCTGAGCAACACAACAACGGCCCTCACCACGCCTGTTGTGCTGACCAACGCAACACCGATCGCGGTCTCAAACGGAAACAGCAGCGACATAAATCCCGGCCATTTCTACGGCCTGTCGCCGGTGTTCAAGATCGACGACTTCGTCACCCTGGCGGCTTCTGACGGCGACCCGTTCGGCAACGTGGTGGAGGGTGACACGACGACCGCGGCGGGCTATCGCACGATCACCTTGACGCTGGACCGGGCGCTGACCGGCGCGGAGACGCTGACGGTGCCGCTGACGGTGACCGGGCCGACAGCGGGCGACGATTTCACGTTCGGGCTCGAGCCGTCGACGCAGGCCGGCGTGTCGCTGGTCACCTCTGGTTTGCACAGCGCGCAGAACCCGGCGGTGCGGTTCGCGGCCGGCGCGCAGACTGCCACGCTGCGCTTCGCCCCGGTGGACAACAAGGCGTCTGTCGGCGCCCGGGTCAGCATCGGCGCAGGCACAGGCGACCGGGCGCCGTCGGCCAGCTTCGGTGGCGCGCCGGGCGTGGGCGGCGGCCCGGTCGAGTTCTTCATCGACGACGACGACGCCGCTCCTGTGGCGGTGCCGCAGGACTGGCCGCTCATCCCGTCGGGCATCCGCGCCGGCGAGGACTTCCGGCTGATGTTCATCACATCGGGCAAGAGGAATGCCACCTCGGCCGATATCGGCGAGTACAACGCTTTCGTGCGGCAAGCGGCCGTTGCGAACGGCCACGCGGCCATCGTGCCCTATGCGGGGCTGGTGAGGGTGGTTGGCTCGACTGCTTCGGTCGACGCCAGGGAGAACACCGCCATGTGGGACCCGGCGGCGGACTCGGGTTCGGGCGGCTACGCCGACGGCTCGACCGCGGCCACCAAGGACAGTGCGGGCACGCCGGTGTTCTGGCTGGGCGGGGTCAAGGCGGCCGACAGCTACGCCGATTTCTACGACGGCTCCTGGGACAGCACCGCCGACGACGACCGTACCGAGAGCGGCGCGGACCGTACCGTCGGCGGGGCCGTCTTTGCCGGCAGCAATCCCGACGGCCAAGGGTTCGACGGCTTTGAACTCGGCGCCACACACGCTGCCATCGGAGGCGCAGTGTTTCTCCGCGGGACGACCGCGTCCCATCGGTCCTCGAACCTGTCCCTGTTCGCCATGTCGCCGGTGTTCCGGGTGGAGGAGTCGGCGGTGGGGCTGGTGCTGGCTGCGTCGGGCGGTGATGCCCAGGGCAATGTGGTGGAGGGCGACACGACCACCGCGGCGGGCTATCGCACGGTCACGCTGACGCTGGATCGGGCGCTGGTCGGCTCGGAGACGGTGACGGTGCCGCTGGCGGTGCGGGGCGCGACGGCGGGCGACGACTATGTGTTCGGTTTGCACGGCGCCAATCCCGGCGTCGCGTTGGTGACCGACGGCGGTCACAGCGCCCAAGACCCAGCGGTGGTGTTCTCGCCTGGTTCGCGGACGGCGACGCTGCGCCTCACGCCCGTCGACAACGACCGCCGCACCCAGCCGTGGATCGTGATCGACTACGGCGACGGCGCCGACGCGCCGTCGGCTTCCGCGGGCATCGCCCTGACCGCTGCGGGCGGCCCGGTGGGCTTCGCGGTGATCGACGACGAGACCGGCGACATCGCAGTGCCGCCGGGGTGGGGCTTGGCGCCGGGCGATCTGGGGTACGGCGACGAGTTCCGGCTGCTGTTCCGCACGTCGGCGCTGCGCGATGCCACGTCGTCGGACATCGGCGACTACGACGAGTTCGTGCGCACGGCGGCGGCCACGAACGGCCATGCCGACGTGCTGCCCTATGCGGGGTTCTTCAAGGCGTTCGCGTCCACTCGCAGCGCTTCGGGCCCGCGGTCGGGTTCGGGCACCACGGCGCGGGTGCACAATGGGCTGACCGGCCAGCACAACGGCCACTTGCAGAACGGGCCGTGGACTGACGGGTCGACGCGGGCCACCGTGGGCGATGCCGCGGTCGGCATCCCGACGTATTGGCTGGGCGGGGCGCGGCTGGCCAACAACTATGCCGATCTGTGCGACATCGGCTGGTCGTCGGGCGGCGGGGTGACCACCGGCTGGGACAGCGACGATCCGCGCAGCCCCGACGGGTCGCGCAGTGTTCCTTCTGGGTCCATCAGCGATTATCGGCCCTATGAGCCGTGGACGGGCACCGGCAATGCTTGTGAGGCGTTCAACTATCCGTTGGGCGGCGCTCAGGTGTCGAAGGGGTCCGCGGACAAAGGCGGCGGCCAGACCCTCTTCCACACGACCGCGACGGGCGCCAGCACCCAGCAGCGGCCCCTGTACGGCTACTCGCCGGTGTTCAAGATCGACCATGCGACGGTGACCGTCACCGCAGTCGGCGGCAACAGCAACGGCGACGTGACCGAGGGCATCAGCGGCCCAGCGGGCCGCAAGACGGTCACCCTGACGCTGGACCGGGCGCTGACCGGCGCGGAGTCGGTGACGGTGCCGCTGACGGTGGCCGGCGCGACGGTGGGCGACGACTTCACGTTCGGGCTCGAGCCCTCGACGCAGGCCGGCGTGACGCTGCTCACCTCCGCCCCTCACAGCGCGCAGAACCCGGCGGTGCAGCTCGCGGCGGGCGCCACCAGTGCCACGCTGCGGTTCGCCGCGGTCCGCAACAGAGCGCGCATCTCGCCGTATGTGACCATCGGCGCCGGTTCCGGCGACCGGACGCCGACGAGGCGCCCCACAGGCGGCGCGCTGGTGTCGGGCCTGCCCGTTGGGTTCGTCATCACCGACAGCGATGTCGGCCCTGTTGCGCTTCCCGACGGCTGGGGGCTGGTTCCGTCGGACCTCGATCCCGGAGACCGGTTCCGGCTGATGTTCATCACCTCGTCGGGCCGCGATGCAGCCTCGACCGACATCGCCGGCTACGACGCCTTCGTGCGGCGAGCGGCCGGCGAACGCGGCCATGAGGCCATCAGACCCTATGCCGGGCTCATGAAGGCGGTGGGCTCGACTGCTTCGGTGGACGCCCGGGTGAACACCGGCATGTGGGATCCGAACGCCCTGAGCGGCGCAGGCGGCTGGAGCGACGGATCCACCGAAGCCACCAAGGACAGCACGGGCATCCCGGTGTACTGGCTGGGCGGGGTCAAGGCGGCCGACAGCTCCGCCGATTTCTACGACGGTTCCTGGGACAGCACCGACGCCGACGACACCACCGAGAGCGGCGCGGACCGCACCGACACCACAGGGCCATGGGCCGGCAGCGACCGTAACGGCACTGCTCTCACGCCGTTCGGCGATGGTTCTGGGCTTGTGCGAGTCGGGTCTTCCACAAGTCTGTTCGGCCCATGGATTGACGCAGTCTCCGGAAGCCGGCCCTTGTTCGCCATGTCGCCGGTGTTCGAGGCGGGCGATGAGGCGCCGGCGGCGCCGGTGGGCGTGTCGCTGTCGGCGTCGGACGGCGACGCTGAGGGCAACGTGGTGGAGGGCCAGAGCGACTCGACCGGGTATCGGACGGTCACGGTGGGTCTTGATCGGCCGTTGGCGGGCTCCGAGACGGCGCTGGTGCCGCTGACGGTCTCGGGCGCCACTGTCGGCGACGACTACACGTTCGAGTTCGAGCCGGCGTCGCAGGGCGGGGTGTCGTTGGTCACCGACGGCTTGCACAGCCCACAGCACCCGGCGGTGCGGTTCGCCGCGGGCGCACAGCAGGCGACGCTGCGGCTCACTCCGGTGGACAACGCCGAGCGCACCCAGCCCTATGCGGTGGTCGACTACGGCACCGGGCACCGGTCTCCGATCGGCACATCCCGAGCGGTGGAGAACAACGCCGGCGAGGTGCTGGTGCCCCCCGACTGGGAGCTGATTCCCTCGGGCCTCGGCGAAGGAGACGGGTTCCGGCTGTTCTACGTCACCTCGCAGAATCGGGACGGCACGGCGCATGACATCGGCGCCTACAACGCGTTCGTGCGGCAGGTGACCCGCGACAGCGGCCACGCCGCCATCGTGCCCTACGCCGGGTACGTCGACGTGCTGGCCAGCACCGCGTCGACCGATGCCCGGGAGAACACCGGCATGTGGGATCCGGCGGCGGACTCGGGCGCGGGCGGCTACGCCGACGGCTCCACCGCAGCCACCAAGGACAGCGCGGGCACGCCGATCTATTGGCTGGGCGGCGACAAGGCGGCCGACAGCTACGCCGACTTCTACGACGGGAGCTGGGACAGCACCGCCGCCGACGACACCACCGAGAGCGGAGCGGAGCGCACCGTCAATTTCGGGATATGGAGCGGCAGCGAGGCCGACGGCACCGCCGCCGCCGGCTCGCCGGACAACGGCCTCGAGATGGGCCGCAGCCGGGCACGGCTGGGGAGCTCGACGAGGCTCACGGGGAGCTGGCACGGAAGGGTGGGCGTTGCCGTCATGTTCGCCATGTCGCCGGTGTTCAAGGTGTCGGCTGCGGCGCCGAGGCCGATTCCGCTGTCTGCTTCGGGAGGGCCGGTGGGGATGGTGCTGGTCGATGACGAGTCGGGGCCGGTGGAGGTGCCGCGGGACTGGGGCCTGGCGCCGTCGGGTTCGGCGACCGGCGACGAGTTCCGGCTGCTGTTCCGCACCTCTGCGGTGCGCGACGCCGCGTCGTCGGACATCGGCGACTACGACGAGTTCGTGCGCACGGCGGCGGCTGTGGGCGGCCATGCCGACGTGCTGCCCTATGTGGGGTTCTTCAAGGCGTTCGCGTCCACTCGCAGCGCTTCGGGCCAGCGGTCGGGTTCGGGCACCTCGGCGCGGGTGCACAACGGGCTGACCGCCCAGCACAACGGCCACAACCCCGCGTATGTCGACGGGTCGGGCACCAATTCGGACGCTGCGGGCATGCCGACCTATTGGCTGGGCGGCGCGAAGCTGGCCAACAACTACCGGGATCTGTGCGACAGCGCCTACACCGGCTCGGGTTCGGGGGAGCGCGGCGGGTTCGACCGCGACGATCCGCGCGGCCCCGACGGCACTCGCAACATCCCTGTCGAGGACGTCTACAGCCGCAGTTATGAGCCGTGGACGGGTTCGGGGAACTTCTGCGAGGCGTGGAACCATCCGCTGGGCGCCTCCACGGTGTCGCGGGGCAGCCACAGCGGCGGCACCCTGCTCGCGAGGGGAACCCCCGCCAGCACTCAGTTGCGGCCGTTGTATGGGTATTCGCCGGTGTTCAGGGTGGCGGGCTATCCGGTGGCGGTGGAGTTGACTGCTGCGGGCGGCAACAGCGGCGGCGATGTGGTGGAGGGCGCGGCGGGCGTCAGCGGTTATCGGAGTTTCACGGTGTCGCTGGAGCGGCCGCTGTCGGGTTCGGAGACGGTGACGGTGCCGTTGTCGGTGCGGGGCTCGGAGGTGGGCGTGGATCATGTGCTGGGTCTGCATCCGGGCTCGCAGGCTGGAGTGTCGCTGCTCACGTCGGCGCCGCACAGCGCGCAGGACCCGGCGGTGCGGCTCGCTGCGGGGGCGCAGTCGGCGACGCTGCGGTTCGTTCCGGTCGATGACGATGTGGTGACGGGGCCCAGGGCGGTTGTCGGTTATGGCACGGGCGGCAGCGCGCCGAGCGCGTCGGGGGTGACGCTGGGCGATGTGACGGGCGGCCCGTTCACGGTGACGGTGATCGACGACGACGCCGGCGACGTGGTGGTGCCTCATGACTGGGCGCTCAAACCCGACGGCCTCGGCGTCGGCGACGAGTTCCGGTTGCTGTTCCGCACGTCGACGCTGCGTGATGCCACGTCGGGCGACATCGCCGATTACGACGAGTTCGTGCGCGCGGCGGCGGCCGTCGGCGGCCATGAGGCGGTGCTGCGGTATGCGGGGCTGTTCAGGGCGTTCGCGTCGACGCGCAGCGCGTCGGGCACCTCGGGCACGTCGGCGCGGGTGCACAACGGTCTGACTTCTGAGCACACCGGCCACGACCCCGTCTATGCGGACGGGTCGGGCACTGATCCGGACGCGGCGGGCATCCCGACCTATTGGCTGGGCGGCGCGAGGCTGGCGAACAACTACCGCGACTTGTGCGACAACGCGTGGACGGGTTCGGGTTCGGGCGAGCGCGGCGGGTTCGGCCGGGGCGATCCGCGCAGCCCCGACGGCGCCCCCAATGTGCCCGACGGGAACATCACGGCGCGGCTGTATGAGCCGTGGACGGGTTCGGGGAATTTCTGCGAGGCGTGGGATCATCCGTTGGGCGCCTCGACGGTGTCGCGGGGCGGCCACAGCGGCGGGCAGTTGTTGCATGCGGCGGCTGCGGACAGCAGCGAGTTGCGGCCT
>CBDCRA010000001.1:0-37177 GCA_965220845.1 Candidatus Multivorans sp. | reverse complement strand
ACGACACTGACCGATCTCATGGAGCAGCTGGGTCCGACCATCAGAGATGCGATGCGAGAGGCGCTCGGCGACGGCGCGCCCACCCCGATCGACGCCGGAATCCGGGAGCGGCTCGAGGCTCTGGAGAAGCGCGACGCGACGCTCTCGGATGGGATAGCGCGACTGATCGAGCGCGAGGAGGGCCGTATCGATCCCGGCGGCGGCGGGGATGGCGCGGAGGACGACGGCGCGGAGGATGACGGCGCGGAGGATGACGGCGCGGAGGATGCGATGGCCATGGCGCGCATGGCGCTCTCCATGCCCGAGTCATATCCGGCCGATCAGGTCCATCGTCTCGCCGGTGAGATCGCGCTCGGCGATATATCCGCCGATATCGCGCGCGAGAGATTGGCCGCGATGCTGATCGAGCGGCCGCGCCGCGCGGCTCAGCCGGCTCAGCCGGAGAGCTACGACATCGGCCGCATGATCACGGCGGTCATCACCGGAGACCATGAGCTGGCTCCGTACGAGATGCATCGCAGCCGCGAGATCACGCGGCGCTCCGAGATCGCACCCCTGCGACGTGGGAGATACGCCATCCCGCGCGAGGAAATCGACGCGCAGCTAGGGCCGCTGCTCGCCCAGGCCGGCTCGATGGGCGGCGATATCGTGACCCTGGCGGCCCAGGTGGGCGATCTGACCTCCGGCGTCGGGCCGGGGGTGGACACCTCGACGGCGCTGAGCTATCGCGCCGACGTGCCGGACCCATTCGACGTCGTGCCGCTCCTGACTAGGCTGCCGGCGGGGCCGGGCAATCCAAAATTCGTCGCCATCACCACGCCGGAGCCCGCCGCGGTCCCCGAGCCGGGCAACTCGGGCTACGCGGCGACCGGCGACGTCTCCGCGACCGCGGCGTCCATCAATCCGACGCTGCTCGTGGTCAAGACGGCGCTCACTCGCCTCGCCGAGATCCAGCTGCCCCAGCTTATGAGCGTGGCCACGGCTATCCTACTCGCTCGGATGGATGAGGTCCGCACCGATCTCATTCTCTTCGCGGCGGATGACTCGAACGCGCCGAGCTCGATCTACGAGACCTCGGGCGTCTCCAGTAGCGCGGAGCTCACGGCCGCGCCGACCCTGGCGGAGCTCGATGCCGCGCTGGACAATAGCTGGCAGTTCGAGGGTAAGACACGCTCCGTGATCGTCCATCCGGACGTCCGCGCGTCCTGGTGGAATATCGCGCAACCCGCCGGGGTGGCGGCCCTGAGCGAGGGCGACACGATCCGCAACCGCCCGCGGGTGGTTGTCCGCACGACCAAGCGCATGGGCGCGCGCAAATATCGCGGGCTGGTGGGCGATCTGTCCCTCTATCACTGGAAAGAGTGGGACGGCGCGATCTACATCTCGATGCGCGAGGAGGAGGGCATCGAGTGGCTGGCGCTCGATTCCTTCTGGAACGGCTGGCTGCAATATCCCAGCTCGATGTATCGATTCGTCGATGACGCCTAGAATGATCCGCCCTATGCCGTGCTAGGCTACGCCCACGAAGCGGTAGAGCACAGTGTAGGTCAGTTGGGGGTTCTGTCGCGTTATTACAGGGTGGGTCTGTTGAAGGAGAGATTGACATGCAGCTTGCAGTGGCAACTGATTGGGAAGGCTCACTTTACGTCGACGCGATACCCATCGCGGATACCGGACTAGCCATTCATCGGGTGGACGACCCGACCGAGTGTTGGCACGTGGTTACGCTCGATGGCGGTTTGATGGTTACGGCTGGGCCAACCCACCCGCTCGCAGTTGACCGAGCGCTCGAATGGGGCCGAGCATTGGACATGACGTCCCGAGAGAAAATGGCTGAGCACATGGCAATCGTGCCGATCTATAACGTCCATGTACGGGAGTGCCTTCGCTATTGTAGGTGTCGCCGTATCGCGCAGCCGCCGACCGGGGGGCAGCAGTTCATCGTGAACAGGCAGACGGTGAAGACGGAATTCCTTAACTTGGCGATCGTCCTCCTGAACGGACGTCCTGACGGGACGAGAATATCCTGGGCCGAGTTCGAGGAGGCTATCCACGCGGCGATGGTAGCGGAGACGTGGACTGAGGATGGCATGTGAGTCGGTCGGACTACAACGAAACCGCCGAAATTGCCCCTAAATAGAACAAAATCGCTACGGAATTGCCGCCGTATGCGGTTGATACACCGCCGCATACGGCGGTATACTGGATGTAAGCCAATTGGAAAAAGGAGGCCAACCATACTCATAACGACGCGGCGCCCATGCCCCTACCCACGGAGTGGGCGCCGCGCCTCGATTGGGGGCGCGAAGGGAGCTTGACATGCCCATACAGTTGGCGGCGGACACTTACTACTCAGTGGATGAAGCCGCCGTGAAGCTCGGCTGGCAGCCCCGGCGGGTGCGCGAATGGTGCGCCGCCGGCAAGCTGCGCGGGGCCAAGCGACTGGCGAGCGCGCGCTCGACCTGGTTGATTCCAGGCAGCGCGCTGATCTGTTGCATGACGAGAGGAGAGACTGACATGATGAAACGGGAGCCTGGGACACAAATCGACTGGCGCGCGAGGCGAGAGCAGGCGCGGGCCGCCTTCGATAGGACGAAGTACAGCGAACACAATTCGGCGCACTGCGACAAGTGCTGGATAGACACAGAAGACCCCGAATTCGAGGCGTATCACCCGTTCACTCCCACGAAGGAGTGCGCTGATGCGGGAAACTCGCATGACGGCCACGGATGTCAGTGCTTCCGCCGCACGGAGGAAGTCGTTGCGCCGCCCCGCGAGCGACGGCGCAATCGAAAACTCATTAGGTGACTCACCTCGCAGACGCGGGGATAGTCCGCTATTGGATTACAGGAGATTGGAGTTGCTGATGTACTATTGCCCAAGCTGCGATGACACGGATGAAGTCCAAGCGCAGATGCCTGCTGGCAGCATGATGCCTAGCCTCGCGTTCTGCGACCGCCACAAGCCCCAACGCGCCACTCCCGAGCGCCTGACGGCGATTCAGAGGCGACGTCTGCGGCTGCTCGGTGCTCCGACCTATGGGGCATAACTGCGGCGCAACGTGCAAGCGCAAGACGGGCGTGGCTTGAAGGCGCGGAAAAGCGGGCAGGGTTCTGTTGCATTGAGCGGGGTAGTAGGCTAGAGCATGAAATGCGCTAAGTGTGGCATCGACCACAGCAGAGCAAACCGCGTCTTGGCAGACCGCGATAATGCACTCACGGTGTTCATCGCGCTCGCTGTGGCAAGGGTAGCGGCCAGCCAGACGAGCATGGGGACGTGGAGTCCGCACAAGGAGAATTCCGAATCCGTGTTCCGGGGCCACATACTCCCGATGGTATGGGACTGGGCCGAATCTGCGCCGCTGTGGAGGGATTGGGATTCGCGAGTCGAGCAGATAGCCCGGGTAATCGAGTCCATGGACAGAGCCTGTGCGGAGCGCATCATATCCGATGCAGTGCTATCGGGCGACGTACCGCCGGACTTCCTGGCTATGGTCGATGACTACCCCGCATAATGCAACAGAACCGCGGGCAGAGCTACGAAGACCTGATAGGTCCGCCGCACACGCGCATCAACGCGCAGATGTGGCTAGCATAGCCATGCTGAACACGGACAGCCTCGACAGAACGGTCTTCATCAGCGACAACCTGCCGTTCCTGAAGTCTCTTGATACGGAGAGCGTTGACCTTGTGGTCATAGACCCGCCGTTTGGCAAGCGACAGACGTTCACAGGGACTTTGAGGCCGCCACTGACGGATTCAGAGCTTGAGCACGAGTACGACCTGTTGGACAGGTGGGGCGTTCAGAACGAGACAGACGCCTATGAGGTGGGGAAGGAAGAGCGACATGGTAGCTGAAACGACGATGGGAATGGTGAGACACATACACCCCGACCAGATCTGGCCCAACCCGTGGGAGCTGCGCCGGACGGTGGACGCCGAGGGCATCCGCGAACTGGCGGACGACATAGCGGCCAACGGGCTGCTCCAGCCCATCCTCGTCCGGTCCGCGCCGGACGGCGACGGCTACCAGCGCGTCTTCGGACAGCGGCGCGCCATGGCGGTGCAGCTGCTGATCGAGCGCGGCGACTGGACCGGCGGCATCCCCGCCCAGGTCATAGAGATGACGGACGCCGAGATGGCGCTGAGCGCCATCAGCGAGAACTCGGCGCGCGAAGCGGTGGACCCGATCGAGGAGATCCGCGGCCTCAAGCGCATCCTCGACGAGATAGACGGCGTCAAACAGACGGACCTCGCCGAGCGGCTGGGCGTCAGCAAGGGGCAGCTGAGCAACCGGCTCGGGCTGCTCCGCCTGCCCAACGAGGCGTTGGCGCTGGTCAGCGATGGCATCCTGACCTGGACGTCTCTGCGCGAGATGCGCTGCCTGGTCGGGTCAGACCACCGGCACGACCTGGAGATAGCCCACGTCGTCGAAACGCTGCGCACCAAAAGCAACGGGCGTAAGACCGCCGGCGACGTGCGCGACGCGATCGTGACCGCGACGTACTACCGCAAAGACGCGTGGCGCGTCCTCGAGTACGAGAAGACGCGCAAATGGTGGAGCGGCGGGTGCAGCGAAGAACCGGCCTTTGACGTGCGAGCGTTCGAGGAGCGGCACGCGGAGTACCTGCACACGCTCCCCCTCTACGAAGGGACGGGCGGCGCCCTGTGGACGTGCAGGGGCAAGGCGTGGACCGCCGAACAGAATCGCGCCCTCGAGGCCCTGCGCGAAGCGGAACCCGAGCCAGAAGCTCCGGAGCCGACCAACGACTGGGCCGTGGCGATGGCGAAGGACAAGGTCGTGCAGCGCGTCGCCCCGGAGTTTACAGCTGAAAACCCCACGCTCACGGATGAGCAGGTCGAAGCTCTCGGCACACGCGCGCTCGCGGGTCGCCGGTTGGTGACGCCGTACAACCAGGAATGGATCGAGGAGATCGAGGACGGCGGGCGGTCAGACCCGCCGCCACATCTCTTCGACCGTCGCGAATGCCTCGAGTCGTGCACCGGCGGGGCGGTCGTGCTCGGATCGAACTGGGCGGAGCTGGCATGTATCAACCAGGGCTGTTATGGACACAAGAAGTCCGAGGGCCTTGAGCGCTTCCGCGGCATCGTCCGGGTCAACGCCGAGATGGACGACGCGCGGCACAAGCGCCTGTCCCAAGCCATCGAGGAGGCGATGAATCCGGACGCTCCCATCATGCCTGCACTGATGATGGCGCTATTGGCCGCGACGCCGCCCAGGCCTGTGCAGCCGACGGGCAACCTCGGCTATGCATGGCGCGACACGGAACTGAACTCCTATCCCGCGGCTGTGTGCCGAGTCGCGGCGTGCTTGGACACGGCTCTGCCGGCCCCAGCTTCGGTGGACGCCATGCGCGCGAAGTGGTTTTCCGAAGGCGAGACCCTTCCGCGCGATCTTCCGCCCTCCGCCTACGCCGACGTGATAGCCCTCGCGATAGACAAGATAATCGGCCCTGCGAAGGCGGACGAGTTGGCGGTCTACCTGCGCCGGGACGCGGTCTGCCCTAGGTGTGGCTGCCACGCCGCGGAGTGTGGAGGCGCCCCGGGCCTGGGCCTCGACAGTCGCGAGTGCGCCCACATAAACGCCGACGGGGGGTTCTGTTGCAATGATGACGATGTGGCCGTCGCGCCACCGGAGCTCGAAGCGGCGATGGGAGGATCCCCATGAAGCTTGCCCACACCCCCGTTGACCACAATTCCCCAAATTTCCAGTCCACCAGGACGCGCCCGCTCGCTTCGGAACGGCGGCGCACGCAGACGCGGGTTCGCCGGCAGTATCGCCAGGTCGGAGCCACCTGCAAGCGCTGCGGCGGCCCAGACAGCGATGAGACGCCGGTGTGGAAGGACGGCATCCACCTGATGACATCGTACTGCGCTAATTAGGCGGCAAAACGCGATCGCGCTGTGGCAGCACCCGGAGATCTGCCGGTGGCGAGGATGGCAGCGGCGGAGACGGCCGCAGGCGAAGGCGGGTGCGCGAGGCGCGGTCCGCCGAAATCTCATGCTCCGCCGACCGCACGATCCAGCGCGCGCCGTCATACTCCACGCCATCGCCCGGCGACCAGCTCACGTCGAGGGGCATCGTCATCGAGGCCGCGCGCTCTGCCATGATCATCCCGAGGCGCTGGAGAGTGATCTCCAGATATGCTTCCGCGCGACTGCCCGCGGCGCGTTCGACCGCCAGGATCGGACGTTCGGAGCCGACGACCAGCTCCTCGACCACGCCTGACGCCGCCTGGTAGCGGCAGCTGATCGCGGCGCGCGCGGCGGAGGTATAGATGTCGCGCCGCTCCCACTCCGCGATCTGCGCCGGCACGCGATAGGCGCTGGTGGATGACATGTCGATCAGGTGGAGGGCCGGCGCCGTCGATATCGGGTCGATGCCTATCTGATACTCGGCGAGGGCGCGGACGTAGTCGCCCAGCGGGGCGGGTGGGGCTGGCAGGTCGGCGAGGAGGAGCTCCGCGATGGCCTGATCCCACGGCGGCGGCGGATCATCCGCGCTGGCCATCGCCATGATCTGTCCATACAGCCGCACCCATGTCCCCATGGTCAGCAGCTGCGCGCGGAGATAGCTGAGCCGCGTCAGCGCGGTCTCGATCCCCCACGGGCGGCGCGCCTTGACATAGATCGCGTCGGTCCGCGTGAGAGCGCCGCCGCCGGATGACTGCGACCTCTCGCGGGGCCACCATACGCCGCCGACTACGACGCCGTCGACCAGGCAGCGCGTCAGTCCGGACGATATGGCCACGTCGCCCGGCATAGACACTCGCAGCGCCGTGCCCCCGCCGAGCGCGTCCAGCTCGATGCGCGCCGATGCGAGCGACCGCGACGGCATGGTGGATAGCCGGACGTCCGGCATCAGGCCGAGTCATCGGAGGCGATGAGCACATCGCGCGCCGCCTCGATGCCCAGGGCCGAGATATCGACGTCTATGCTCTGGACGGTGTCGACCGTGACTCGGTGGGTGTGAGAATCCAGCGCTCCGGACGGTCCGTCACTGACGGCGATGATCTGGCGGGTCACCGGCGTGGCCGGGAGGGAGGCGGGCAGAGGTCCCGAGAGCGTAGCGGCGAAGCGCGTGGGGGAGCCGTCCTTGCCGAGCTCGCTCGACGCGGCCCCCATGCTGAGATGATGGCCTCCCTCGACCTCCACGTCTACCCCGGACGTCGACATGGACAGTCCGGCTATGCGCTGTCCATCGGCGTCCACTATGGACAGCGTCATCCCATCGGGTGCGATGGAGATAGAGCCGCCGGGCGTCTCGATGGTCACGCCATCGCCGTCGAGCAGCACGTCGGTATGCGCGCCGTCACGATGCCGATATCGCAGCCGCGCCTCATCGACCAGCCCGTCGGCGACGGTCAGGCCGGTTGCATCGGGCGGTCTGGGCGGACTGTCGCCGGCGTCGGCGCGGCGCGCGATGAGTCGTCCGATGCCTTCCAGCGCCGTGAGATCGACCGCTCTCAGCTCACGGCCTCCCGCGCGGGCGATATGAGTGGCTCCGCGCATCCATAGCGCGGTGGGGATGAGCTCGATCCAGGACGACCGGACCCGCTCCTGTCTGCCCGGCACGTCCGGGACATATGGCAGGCGCTGATAGTCCTCGAGCACCACCGACGGTCCGGAGAATCCGCCGTCGCTGGGCGCGCCGATGCCCCAGTTAGCCGGCGTCGGCGCATCTCCGACGATCTCCCACCGCGTGCGGCTCAGTCGCCGGATCACCACGCGATCGCCAGCGTGGTAGAGGCCCGAGCCGGACTGATAAAAGCGGGGCTGGGACTCGCGGACACGGCGCAGCAGCCGTCCGGTGGACTCGAGCCGGACGTCATATGTCCACAGTCCGTCCGTCCACCGGACGCCGTCGCCGACGATGACTCCGAGGTCGTCGGCGACCTCCTCCCGCCGGCGCAGCGTGGATAGCGTGTCGCTGATAGATGTGGTCATGTCGATGCCTCCACGAGGCGCAGTCGCCAGCGCATCGTGACGGGCGCGCCGTTCATCAGCTCGACCCACTCGCGCCTGGGCTGGCCGGTGACGTAGACGTCCATGATTTTGGCGACCGTTCCGTCCGGCAGCGGGAGCGAGAGGGTCATAGACCGCCGCTCGCTGGCGGCCGACTGGAGGAGCTCCCACAGTCGGCCGCCGGTCGTGTTGTCGGGAGTGTGTTCGCCGCCCAGCTCCCAGGTGCGGCCGCCGGCGCCGAGGCCGCCAGTCGCGAAGGAGCCGTCGAGGAGCGCCATCTCGCCGGTCCTCGGGGCGAGCGAGTCGGCGAAAAATTCGCAAAAGCGTGCAAATGTTCTGAATGACGCCTAATGCCACATCCGCCAGTCCCGAGACCGGGTTCTGTTGCATTGAGCGGGGTGGTCAAGTCTAGTTGAGAGGTCGTTGAAATGTCGTGGATGCCAAGTCCAAACGTGGAGTACAAGACGCTGACCAGTTCTTGCGGTCCGGAAACCTGCGATCTGTTGCCTGTGCATAGTGGTCGGCATATAGGTGTGTACGAAATCAGTACTGAGAAGCCTCCGATAGGGTGGGTTGAGTCCTGCCTGTTACGTGCATTTCTCGCTTGGCGGGCATTGGGCGCGCGTGAAAATGATGATCTTAGGGAACTCAGATCTGCGTCGGAGTTGGATGTCGCTGCCGACAGTTGGCTGTTCATACCTCACGGTGTAAGGGAGCCGTCTTACTCATCGCGCCCAGCCTTTACGGCGTGGTGGCGTAGCATCATGGACGGCGACTCGTCAGCAGAGAGCGCCGATCCGCCCAGTTTGCAAGGACGACTATTTTGACTACCCAGCAAATTGCAACAGGACCCGAGACCGACACCCTCACCGCGTCCGAGGCCGCGGCGCGCCTCAATGTGTCGGGGCGCACGATGCGCCAGTGGCTGCTCGATGGGCGCCTGGTCGGCGCCGAAAAAGTCGGACGCGCCTGGCGCGTGCCACGGCAGGCGGTGGATGGGCTAGCTCGGCGGACGGACATCGACGCCATGCGTCGCGATGACGGGGAGATCGACTATGAGCGTTGGCGCACCGAGATATATCAGGCGCGCGACGCGGTCGCGCTGCAGCGGCTCGCCACTGCGGTGGACGCAGATTCACGCGCGGCGCTGCGGAGGATCGAGCGCGAGCGCCTCGAAGGGCGCCTAATCGATGAAGAATATGTGCAGGAGATGGTCGACATGATATACGCCGCGATAGATCATATGCTTGGCGAGTCGCTGGCGGCGCGCCTGGCGCAATGGAGTGTGCCGCGAGCCGAGATCACACGGCTGCATAGTGGATTGCGCTCGGCGGCGACCGCGGCGGTGGAGGCGCTGAATGACCATATCCATACCGGCCCTTAATCCGCTCGCGACTCCGTCCGCATGGGATGACAGTCGGCCGCGCCTCGACGCCCGACGCCATCGGCCCATCCGGGTCGCGTCGGACCAGTCGGCGCGCCGGCGGGCGCCCATCATCGACTGGTGCGAGGAGAACATCTATGTCGAGCTCTCGGATCGCTCCGGCATGCTGTCCCTCGACTCTTATCAGCGCGAGCCCCTGGCGATGGCAACGTCGCCGGAGGTCGACCGCATCTCCCTGATGTGGTCCAGCCAGATCGGCAAGACGCTCATGGACGTGGCGCTCCTCGCCTATTCGATAGCTGAGGATCCACAGAGTATCCTAGTCATGCACGCGAGCGAGCAGGGGCTCGACAAATTCATGCGGGAAAAATTACTGCCGATCCTGCGTGGCAATCCGGGGCTGGCGTCTCGCGTGCGCTGGACCGCGCAGGGCGGCCTCCGTTTCAGCGGATTTTCCTTTGATGGCGGCTACTGCACGATGACCACGCCGCGCTCCACCTCCGGCAGCCACGGCACCTCCGCAACCCTGGTCATCGCCGACGAGGTCGACGACTATGGCCGGGCCTTCAGGCCGGCGAATCTGACCCAGCGGACGGTCGCCTTCCGCTCTTCGACGATCTGGCTGACCTCGACACCTACGCTCAAAGGGGCGAGCGTGATCGAGGCGGAGTATCTGATGGGCAGCCAGAGCCAATACTACGTGCCGTGCCTGACGTGCGGCGCCTATCAGCGGTTGGAGCTGGAGCGGGTGAGAGATGGCCGCATAGCGTGCGCGGAATGCGCTGCGCTGTGGACCGAGACCGAGCGGCAGATCTCCGTCGGCCACGGCGAGTGGAGGGCATCCCAGCCGGAGGCGACCGCGCGCAGCTATCATCTATCGCAGCTATACTCTCTCGTCGCGCCGCTGCCACGCACGATGCGGCGGATAGCGACATACGGCGAGGCGGAGATAGCCACGCAGGTCGAGGCATGGCCCTATGAGGCGGTGGACCTGCCCGAGCTGGATGCGTCTCAGATCCGACGCGAGGAGCCGGACTGGACGCGCATGGTCCGGACGGTGGGCGTGGACGTCCAGGCCGACCGGCTCGAGTATTACGTGGTGGACTTCGCCGCGGCGCTCTCGCAAAAGCATGTCGTCGCGGCGGGAGTCGTGCGCCGGACGCCGGATGAGATCGGCCATTGGCGCGAGCTGCGCCATCAGCTATCGTACTACGCGCCGGATCGGGTCAGCGTGGACGGAGGGTATGAGTACGACCTGGTGGCGCTCGGGCTGCAGACGATATATCCTGACGCATACGCGATGGACGACCCGCCGGTGGAGATCGTGCGAGGAATAAACCAAGAATCTTTCGGGCGCCCGATCCGCGGCAGCCGGAGGCGGGGTTATCTCTTCGTCGCGGTGGACGAGGCCAAGCTCCAGGTCCAGACTGATCTGGCGACCGGCTCCCTGACCCTCGCGCCGGCGCTGCCGCCGACGGTGGAGTCGCAGCTGACATCCGAGCGGCTCATACGCCAGGAGGGCGTCGGCGGACGGATCAAGCGATTCTGGCAGTTGCCCGGCGGCCGTCGGAACGAGGCGCTGGACTGCGTGGTCTACGCCTATGCCGGCGCGATAGCGGCATGGGAGCATATGATCGCGGCGGGGACATCACCGACACTCAGGATGGAGGGCATATCATGAGCGAGGAGGAGCGGCAGGCTCGCATCGAGGAGATGCAGGGGGAGCTGGCGCGGGTACGCGTCGCCATGGACGAGGCTCTCGACGCCTCGCGCGTGGCGGCGGACGGCAGGTCTCTGAGTCGTCAGGCTTACGAGACGCTCGAGCGGCGGGAGGCTCATCTGAGCTGGGATATCGCGCGACTCGCCACTGACACGCCGTTCGGCGCGCCGGTCTATGCGCGGATCGGGGGCGGACGCCCGGAGGCGCGGCGGTGATGCGGTGGATCTTCGGCCCCAAGTACAACTCGCCGACGCTCCAGGTCGTCGTCCCGCCGGACCGCGGCGACGGCGCGCGCGTCCAGTATGCCGGCCAAAATGTATATTCATGGGACGCCACGCAGTGGGGCCTCGGCTGGCTCGCCGACAGCTATGTCCTCGGTGACCACGGCATCCGTCCCAGGCTCGAGAGCGCACAGGCGATATCCCTGTGGGACCGGTATACGGTGGATGCGGAGGGCGCGCTGACTCCGCGGGACTACCAGCGCGTGATGCTGATGATGCTGGTCATCGAGGGCGAGTATTGGGAGATCATCACCGAGGACGACCAGATCATGCCGATGTGGGCGCCGAGCCGCACCGAATACGATACATCGACCGGCATGCCGCGGAGCTATACATGGCAGCGCTCGGGGATGCCCCAGCTGGTGGTGGGTCCGGACCGCGTCCGGCATCTATATCTGCGCACCCAGCCGGCGCAGCGCCGCGGCGACCGTCTCTTCGACCTGGTGGCGCCGATGGCCGAGGAGAGGCGCGCGTATATCCGGGCGCTCGTCAGCCTCGCCAAGCTTATCTCGACGATGCGGATCTTCCACCGGCGCGGCGGCGGCAATCCCGTCGTCAGCGCGACGGCGGCGCCGACCAGCGAGGAGGCGGTAACCGTAGATTTCAGCGAATCCGGCATCACGCCGATCGGTCCACGCGATGAGATCATATCGCCATCGATCAGCGCGTCGCCGACGTCCGTCCGAGATGTGGAGCGCGCCGCCGGCGGTTACATCGGTATGCCGTACGGCATCTCGAGGATGCAGGCCACGAGGGATTTCTCCGACGCCAACTATTCGAGCGCTCGGCTGGCAAATTTGATCGATTCGCAGACCTGGCGCCGCTATCAGCGCGTCATCGGCCATGCGATGGACCTCATCTGGGAGCGATGGCCGATGCGCGCGACCTATGCGCTCGAGATGCAGCCGGACTGGGTGTATCCGGAGTTGCCGTCGGTGGACCCTCATCGCGAGGCGATGGTGGACCGGACACAGATCGAGATGGGCGTGGTATCGAGGCAGCAGGTGATGCGGCGGCTCGGCCATGAACCCGAGACGGTGATGCGCGAGATAGACGAGTGGAGAGCGAGATATCCGAGAGGGCTATGACCATGATACAGATACTGGGAGTACACGACAGCGAGTCGCTGATATTCCAGTCCGGCGGCGAGCGCTGGGGATTTTTCCTCGTCAGCAACGGCGGCCACTGGGTTATCCAGGCGATGGACCCGGACGGCGATTGGCACACGCTGCCGACGACCGCCGGGTCGGGCGCCGGCTACAACGCGACCGGGATCTACACGTATGACGGAGCGCCGACGCTTTTGCGGTTCACCGGCGGGACGGTTGGCGCGAAAATCTGGGTCTGGGGGGTGACCATCTGATGCAGGTGATGATCCAGTGCGAGTGCGGCCGCTCCCACCGCGTCCGGTGGGACAGCAGCGGACCGGCCGGTGAGCGGCCGCGACGACAGGCGCCCGCGAATGGCCAGGCGCCCGCGAATGGCCAGGCGCCCGCGAAAGGCCACGCGCCCGCGAAAGGCATCTGCCGCAAATGCGGCGCCGAAACGTCCGCCCGGCGCGACGGCGGATTTTTCGAGACGTGCTATCAGTGCCGATAGATCGGGCTGACGGCCGCGACGTCGGCGATCGGGGCGGTTTTCGGCTGAAAACTCGCGGATCGGGGCCGGATCCGGAAAAACCGCAGCCCTCAGAGCCGTTTCTAGCCCCGTTTTAAAGGCGAGATGGGCTAGGAGACCTGAAGGCGCTGGAAATCGAAGTCTGTGGCGCGGAGACGCGCCAGCGAGGTGGAAGCCCAAATCACGGCTAGGAGAGACCGATGACGATGCTCGGATGGGGCGGCCCATTGCTCGAGCCATTCTCCGCGGGCGGCGGCGGCGGCGGGAGCGACGACGGCGTCGTCAACTCGATCTCGCTAACGCTCGACGCCGACAGCGTGCTGCACGCGCGCCTGGGCCGGTCCATCGGCTCGGCGGTCACCGGCACGGTGGCGCTCGGCGCGCTCGACGACTACCGAGGCGACTGGGCGGTCGGCACATACGGCGTCGGCGCTATCGTGCGTGATAGCGACGAGTTTTTCATCTGCCGCGTCGCGCGCACGGCGAGCGACACGGACAAGCCGTCGGCAGACAGCGCGGGCTGGCAGCCGCTTGGCGCCGGCGCGGGCGGCGAGGTCACCGGCGCGACGCTCACCACCGACGCCGACGACAATCTCCTCCTCACCCTCACACGCCAGGGCGAGAGCGACGTCACCGCGTCGATACACCTGACGAGCGTGAGCTCGTACAAGGGGGCCTGGTCCGACACCCGCGTCTATGCCGTCGGCGAGATGGTGAGCTTCGGCGGCAGATTTTATCTCTCGAAAACGGCCCACTCGGCCGCGGGCGATAGCTCTGCGACGCCGGACACCGACACCACAGACTGGCAGGTCGTGGGCGGAGCGCATGGCGACGAGCCGACGAGCGACACGCATGTGCAATCGCAGTCCCTTGACCTCGATGCCGACACCGACACGCTCACATCGACGCTCACGCTCACCGACTCGACGGACGTGACCGCGCATGTGGACCTGTCGGGCATCAGCGGCGAGGGCACTGACCTCAGCCTCGGCGACCGCACGACGAGCGGCGTCACCATCGAGAGCAGCACAGGGCATGACGTCATCATCCCCCCGGCGTCCGACACCGAATCCGGCGTCCTGCTGGCGGCCGAGCATACGCACCTCGCCGGGCAGCTCAGTCTCTGGGCGGCTGGCACATACGCGCAGGACGCGCAGACCATCTATGCCGCTAAAATCTACGTCCGCCTCACGGCGGGCGCGGACAATGCATCGCAGTCGCCGGACAAAAATTCTGCCTGGCGCGAGCTCGCGCACATCGGCGGGCTGACGCAGGACCAGGTGGACGCGCGGATCCGGGCGCTCACGAATGCACTGGCCCTCATCGGCGCAACCGGCCAATGGCCGAAGGGCCGCCTGCCCGCCGACATCGTCTATACCGCCGATCTCACCTCCGCGCTCGCCCCGTACCTGACGGCCACGCAGATACAGGCCGCCATCAGCCATGCGCTGGTCGGCTATATGCAGGACGCGGGTGACTGGGACTCCTCGACCACGTACATCCCGGGGGACGTCGTGCGTCATGGCGGCGCGACCTATCTCTGCACCGCCGCCGTCACCGCCGGCACGCAGGAGCCGGGCGTAGCCGCTGCATGGGAGCGCTACTGGGACCGGCTCGGCTACCAGAACGGGCCGCCGAACGCCTTCGTCGGCGCCGCCATCGACGGCGCCACGATCACATTTGCCCGCGAGTCCGGGGAGAATCCGGTCGCGGTCGCGGTGCCGGCGCTCTTCCGCGCGGTCGACCTCGGCGAGGCGACCTTCAATTTGTCGATCGGCTCCTCCCAGACGCTGATCGACCTCGTGGACGGCGACGGCCAGCCCATCATCGCGCCGGCGGCGGGATTCGTCGTCGCCACCATCACCGCGCCGACTCTCGGATCGCGCGGGCAGGTGTACTGGATGCTCGCCGACGACCTGCGAGCCGCGCGGTCGGCGACGCCTCTGACCGGGGGCTGGTACACGACCGCCGCGAATCACGCGATCAAACTCGTCGTCCCCCCGCAATCGGCGGCCAGCACGAGCAACCGCGCGCTGATCCAGCACATCGGGGTCACCCAGGACGAGACGGACGGTGGCTCCGTTACGCCCACGCCGTCCATCACCCGCTACGACGTGACCGGCGACGCGGCGCCAGCGCCGGGCAGCATCGCAGGCGACCACTACGGTTATACCGTCGGCATCGCGCAGGCGGCGCAGGTGAGCGCGGCGCGGATCATCGGCTTCGCCGGCGGCCCGACGAAGGCGCGGCCCGGCAGCTTCGCCACGCTCGCCACCCTCACGCAGTACTCCTCGGCGACGGGCACGGTCACCATACCGGCGGGCACGACGCTCGCCACCGCCGGAGACCAGTATACGCTCCGGCTCGAGGTTTTCGGCGAGGGGCAGGCGACGACCGATCAGCCAGTCGCATACCACGACTACGAGATCACCGCGCGCGCGCCGGCGGCGGAGACGCTGTTCCTCTGGACGGAGGGCGCCGAGACCACCGTCCAGAGCGTGGACCTGTCGGTGGATCACGTGATGCAGCGCGCCGGGACGGCGATCCGGACGTGGACATTCTCCGGCATGCCGGCCGACGACACTCTCCACCGCATCATCTGGCTAGTGCCCACGTCACTGACGCAGCCGCGGCACTGGTCATCAGCCGGAGTCATCGACATCACGTCGTCCATCGAGGCGGCGGTGGCGGTGACCATAGGTGGAGTCGCATATCAGGGCTATCGCATCGACAGCCACTACGCGGGCAGCCGGAGCAATGGGACGACGATCGTGACGACCTGAGGGAGGACCAGATGAGATTTGACTGGAGTGCCTTTTGGCAGCATTTGGAGCATGTGCGGGAGATACGCGGCGTCATGCTCTCGGAGATGGCCGAGGAGTCGGGCGTAAGCAAGTCGCTCCTCACCCGGCTGTCCCTCGGGCGGCCGGTGACCGTCGAGTCGCTCGTGCGGCTACTGGCCTGGTCGGGGCTATTTTTCGACAATTACATCATCCACGAGGAGGATCTAGATGCCCAATCTGACCCCATCGACGCAAAAACTCACTCTGCCGTATGAGCTGCAGACGGCTGACCCGGCGACTCCGCTCGGCGACGCGGACTCCATTATCGTCGACGGCGACCACGCGACGACGGGCAATGCGGTCTCGGACCACATCAGCGACATCCGCGCGAAGCTCGCGCACATCGGCACGGGCGGAAATTTCCGGGGCGAGTACGCTCACGGCACGAGCTACGCCATAGGCGACGAGGTGTACTGGATCGACGGCGCCTCGAGGAAGCAATTTTACATCCGGCTCACTGCCGGGCAGGACTCGGCCGGCAATCCGTCGACTATCCAGTCGGACTGGGACCTCGCCACATCCGATCTCCGGCAGATCGCGACATCCGGAGATCATGTGCTCACCCAAAAAAAAGCGCTGCAGCGCGACGCGCTGGGAAAGATCACCTGGACGACCGACGTCTGGGACGACCTGGACGCCGTCCAGTCCACGCTCGCCGCGCTGATCCGACAGAGCCGATGGCGCGGTGGATGGACCGCCGGGACGTACGCCGCCGGGGATTACGTCGCCTTTACGCTGGCAGGCGAAAAACGATGGTATCGTCGCGTGACCGCAGGGACCGACGCGGCGACCGTCGCCGATCAGCCGCCCACGAATCGCGCCTGGGCGGACGTCGACGGCGATGAGCTGCTGGCCGTGCAGCGCCTCGAAGCGATAGCCGCCGCGGTCGCGGCGTCCGCCGACATCGCGGCGCTGCGGGCCCAGTCCCTCGGGCTGACGCCCGCGAGCGGCGACCGCGGCTACGCGCTGCGGCGCGCCAAGGCGGACGAGACATACGAGTATGTCATCCCGCCGATGACGTGGCGCGGCGAGTGGGCGGCCGGCACGACGTATTACACCGGCGACGCGGTGTCCCACACCGAGCGGCTGTGGATACTCGCCGGCGCCGGCCACATCGCCGCAGGGCTGGCCGGCGCGGCAAACGCGCCGGGCGCGGTGAGCGCGTGGGTGGCGCTGACCGACACCGACAGCCACACCGCCAGCTGGGCCGAGGCCGGGAATACGGACCTGATCCCCGCCGGCAAAATCTCGGGAGCGTACTATGGAGAGTGGGATGATACGAGCTCGACGCAGGATTTCGGCGTGGGCGACCGCGTCGCGCACAACGCATACCAATACGTGTGCCTCACGGCACACCGCAAGGGGGCGTCGGCGCCGGACATCGACTACCAGCACTGGGACGCCATCGATGCCTACTACGGTCCGTGGACGGATTTTTGGTATCCGAGCGGCGTCTTCGTCTCGCACCTGAGCCGCCTCTGGTGGGCGAGCGCGGACGTGGCCCGGGGCGACCCGGCGCCGGGCGCGGCCGCGGACACAAAATGGTGGCGCGTGGGCGCCGGGTCGCCGCCCATCACGTGGGGCGAGGCCTGGGCGGACGGCGTCTACTGGGCCGGGACGATGGTCACCGACGATGACCGACTCTTCGTCTCGCGTCGGGACATCGTCGCGGGCAATCCCCGGCCCTCGACGGACGCTGATGAGACATACTGGCTGGCGTGCGACAGCGACTCGGGCATCGCGCCGGGCGCATTTTACCAGCACCTGAAATCCGAGATCGTCGCCGGCGGCGGCATCACCCTGGCGCCGGACGACGACGACCATACGCTCAGCATCTCGGCGGACCTGGTGCGGCCCATCGCCCCGCCGGTGGTCGGGTCATTCTGGGGGAGGGCGCCGCGCCAGGCGGACGACAGCGCATCCCCTTTACGACTTCGGGCGGTGGACTCCAATGATTTGAGGACGCCGCCCGCCGAGTCATACGGATACGTCTACCGCAAGAGGAGCCAAGATAATATCGTGGCGCAGAATGGGGTGGACATGAACATCTCCAATAATTTCGATCATCCATACCCATCCAACCCGGACGGGTACGAATCGAGTCGGCCGGGCATCGTATATGATCGCAACGACGGGCCTCCGTATTCGAATCAGTGGAACATGAACGGCGTGGACTGGACCTCCGAAAATGCGGGGCAGGCGCGCCCGCGCGAATTCGACCTCACCATCCGTCTGGTCCCGGCCAACGACCGGCTGTACACATCGGACGAGCACGTCGAGGTCTGGCTGAGGAATGCGGGCGGAGACAACCGCGTGCAGGTCACCCGGCTGACCACCAGCCGGACATTTCATTTCGGCGGTGGGCATCAGACGCCCTTCGTCGCGACCTGGCGGATCACGCTCTCCGGCGCCCCGCGCTCCGGCGAGCACGACTGGTTTTCGGTGCACATCCAGCCGAATACGGGCTCAAGCCAGATCACGGCTCAGACCTATGACGACTGGAGCCTCGCCTACAGCCTGCCGCACCTCGGCCGCAACGTGGCCCAGGAGTACAGTCTGGGCGACGGCGCAGGCCATGAGGTCAGCGGCCCCGCGGACATGTACATTCTGGACCTGGCGGTCCACGGCACGGACCACCAGGGCATCTCGACCAGCCCGGGCGAGACCGATAAAGCGGAGGTCGAGCTCGTGGACTACTCCGGCGAGCTCAACGACAAGCCACGCGCCATGCGGGCGGTCCGGGACCTGCGGGACGTGGTGATCCGCCTGCGGTCGACGCAGGCGCCGACATTTAATCACCCCGACCCGGTGCGGCTGGAGCTATGGACGGAGCTGGACGGGCTGTATGACCCGGCGCCGGTCCAGGATTTCGATCTGGCGGCGGCCACGGCCTACGACATCTCGCTCCACACGGGGCCGCTGCTGACCGGGCAGCGATTCTACCTGGTCTCGCGCCAGGCCGGCGCGCACCATGCGAATATCATCGGGCACGACGTCAACGCGGCCACGCTGGGGCAGCCCATCCTGAGCTGGGATCCTACGATCGACACCACCCGCCCCTCCACCGAGCAGGTGATCGCCGGGCTGCTATCCACGCACATCGTGGAGTACTCCGGCGCCCACCGGAGCGCTGGGGATTTTTCGCTCGGCTACATAGCCGAGCTGCCGCCGCCGAGCCGGTGGGAGCACCTGCGGATCGAGAGCAATGGCGTCCAGTCGGCGGTGGTCGTGCCCGCCGACCTGCTGATACCGACGAGCGCGGCGGATCCTGCCGCGACGCATCCCAGTCTGGGCCCGGTCTCGGTGCGCGAGGGCGGCGTATCGTCGGGGCAGATAGTCCATGAACGCACGGTGAGCATCTGGCGGGATGGGCCGGTCGACTCGGGCAGCTACATGATCCGCCTCTACGACAGGGCGACGCAGATGACCGACGCATGGATAGACCGCGTAGAGCTGGAGTATCACATATGACGGACCGCAGCGCAGACCTCCTGCACTACCGCGAGATACAGAGCATCGACCGGCGCAGCCCCGACGATGGCGTCTATGCGATCAAATGGGGCTCACAGGGCCCATGGGAGTATGAGCCCGGCGTGCCGAACGCGGATTTTTCGTATCTCCTCCTCGAGCATGTGAGCGAGCGGCCGGGAAACGAGTGGGATTACGATAAGCCGGGCTTCACTTTCACTCCGCAGCACGCGCGCATCAATCTGACGGCCGTCGATTGGACCGAGGACAACGCGGGCTCGACGACGCGGCGATTCGACATCAAATTTGAGATCGCGCCGCGCAATTCGGCGGCGAATCACACATACCCGTATAAATCGACCGACTGGATCACGCTGGAGTGGCTGAAATCCAGCGATCATCTCACCGTCACCCCGTCGAGCCAGACATTTCATTTCGTCGATGGCGACAACATTTCGTTCAATGCGACCTTTCGCGTCACGCTCGATCGCGCGCCGCAGACCTCCGACTGGCTGAGGTGCAGCCTCTCCGCCGCCGACCGCCTGTTCGGAATGTGGTTCGACGACTACACGATGACCTATGTGCTGCCCGACCTCGCCACGGCGGTGCAGCAGGACTACTCCCTGCCCCAGGCGGCGCACAAAATCACCCCGCATGCGCAGGGAGCGCCTGCGGAGGCGTGGATTTTCGACGTCTCTGCGCAGGACCCGCATAACGAGGGCTCGGCCTCCCGCCCGGACGAGCAGGGCGAGGCCGAGGTGGTCTCCGCCAGCTACGGCGGGCTGCCCGGCACGCAGGTCCTGACCGTCCAGCAGGACCTGCGCGAGCTGCAGCTGCATCTGCGCTCCACGCAGACGCCGACCTACGTCGATGAGGTCGATGTCTACGTGGTGAGCTGGCAGGAGGATGTGCTCGCGCCGCACGTCGTCGCGCGCGCGCGCATCGGCGGCTCGGCCGCCTTCGACCACCGCATCGTCCTGCGCGGACTGTTGCGCGGGCAGCACATCATCCTCGTCGCCGCACAGCAGATAGCGTCGTCGCTGACTCACTCGGTCGGCTCGCCGCACCTGCGTTGGGATGTATCGCTGGCAGATGCCAACATCCCGTCCCACAATCTCGTGGCGCCGGGCATCGTATCCACCTGGTGGCAGGCGCATGAGGATGTGGCCGACGACCTCACGCTCTTCGACGACATCCCCGACCCGCGATTCTGGTCGGGGGTCCGCACCGTCAGCAACGGGGTGATCTCGACGCAGAGGTGGCTCCCGGGCGACATCATCCCGACCTCGGCGGGCAGCCCCGCGGCGGCGACGCCGGCGCTGGGGCCGTATGCGGTGCGGGCGGGATCGGCGACCGGCCAGATCAATCACAATCGCGAGCTCCAAATCTGGCGCGACGGCGCGACCTACAAGCTGAGATTTTACAACCTGGGCGCCCGCGAGACCGACGTCTATCTCGATCGCATCGAGATAGACTACCTGCCGGGGCCGTCGCCCGTGAGGTGAGTGTGATATACTCTGCCATCATACCCCACCCCCCCAGGAGTGTCACATGTCAAAATCCCGCGCCGCCATCGGCGCCGCCATCGCGATGGCGGTGGTCCTCGCATTGTCGTGGCTGGCCATATGGTCGCCGATACTCGACCCGCCCGAGGACCCGGGCGGCCCCATCCACATGGAGACCCCGACGCCGACCGCGACCGCCATACCCATCGGCGAGACTCCGGGGCCCATCCATATGGAGACCCCAACGCCGACCGCGACCGCCATACCCATCGGCGACGCGGACATCCCGCAGGCCGTGATCGGCGCCCGCGACGCCGCGGGCGCCGCGCTCGCCGGCATCGGTTGGCATGACGGGAGCGGCGGCGACTACATCGCCGACGGCATGGCCGGCTGGTACGACGTGATCAGCGACGCGCCGTACCGCCAGTCGGGCGATGATGCCGCGTGGGTCATCGGGCAGGCGGCGGCCTGGGACGACGCGGGCGAGGACGCCGGCGCCGCCGCGCTGATCGCCACCGGCCACGTGGCCGCGCTCAACTGCACCGGGCCGCAGCGGCTGCCGGGCGTGGGCAGGTCATTCCGCGCGTGCGACGTCGAGGTGTGGATCGACACCGTGGAAGACGACGCGGGGGGCGACGGGCTGACGACCGACGAGCGATTCACCGAGTGGCTCGGCACGACATTCATGTCGCTCCAGGAGGACGAGCGGATTGTCAAATTCGCCGCCGCCGTGCGCGCCCAAGTCGCCGACGATGGCGGAGACTGGGATTGCGAGGGCGACTGCGAGGCGCGATGGAGCCAGGCGTTCGCCGAGTGGCTCGCGGACTACCGGCGCGACGTCGACCCCAGCTGGTGCCCATGCACGCCCGTCAGCCAGGGTTGCTGCGACGATCCGCCGACGCCTCCGGTCACACACCTCGGCGCCGCCGATGTGTGCGGCAAATGCAAAGGCGCATGCGTCTGGTTCGCGTCCGCGCAATGCACGGCTTGTTGCATCGCCCATGGCGACTGCTGCGAGGGCGTCGGCGCGACGCCGGACGGCGCGACGCCGTGCTGCGCGTATGAGATCGGCGTCATCGAGGATGCCGTGAGATCGCTCCATGACCGCTACGGGCTGGACCTCGACGGCGTGCTCGCGGCGCTGGAGCGGTCCGACCTCGGCGCCGCGAAGTCCGCCCTTGAGGGCATCATCGAGGGCGGCTGGGCCGACGAGGCGGCATGCGAAGCCAGCCGGGAGTGCGTGGACATCGAGGCGGTCATCGTGCAGATCGACGACGCGCGGGAGGGTCCATGCTCAGGGATTTCAGGGATTTCAGGGATTTCAGGGATTTCAGGGGTTGGTTCGCACTATTAGCGTTATGTCAAGCGGGCCGGTTCTGTTGCATTTTGCAATGAAAGGGCTGGCGCGTGGGGCTTGGCGATGGGTTAGGCGGCAAGTGGGAGCGGCAATATGAAGTACGACGTAATTATCGCTGATCCCCCGTGGTCTGAGGGCGGAGGGGGGAAGATCAAGCGCGGCGCCGACCGCCACTATCCATTGATGCGGACCAAAGACATAGTGTGTCTTGGCGGAAGGGTTCGGAGCGCTGTCGCCGATGATGCGCTGCTGTTCCTTTGGGTGACCAACAACTTCTTGCCCGATGGACTGGCGGTGATGGAAGCATGGGGGTTCACGTACGTAACGAATATCGCATGGCACAAGAGCGGGAATGTGGGGCTGGGGCAATATGTCCGCATGGCGCATGAACTCTGTTTGATTGGGCGGCGAGGGAAAACCTTGCCGGCATACAAAGCCAAAGAGCGTATTCGCTATCCGTCCGTCATTCACTCGCCACGAGGGAGGCACTCGGAGAAGCCAGCCGCGATATTTGAGATAGCGGAATCGTTCACTGATGGCGCGAAACTGGAAATCTTCTCGCGCTCCCGTCGCCTCGGCTGGGATGCTTGGGGAGACGAGGTAGGGGTACAGCTATGACGACCGAATTGCAAGATGCTTGCCACGACTTGATTGGCGCAATCAAACGCGAGTATGTGCTATCCGAAAATGATTCCGCATTGGTGGTTTCTGCCGCCGAACAAATCTACGCGCTATGCCCGACACACGACGCGGAGCGCGTGAAACACCTAGTCAACGGGATCGTCGGCATACTAGACGAACCTGAGTATGTGGGAGAGTTTCATGACGCAGAATATATCTGGAAAACCCTGTTGCGGATGGTGTTGAACTAAAATGGGGCACAATTGCGGCGCGACCTGCAAGCGTAAGACGGGCGCGGCGTGTGAATCCTGCCGCGTCAACGGCGGTGGGGGTTCTGTTGCATTATGCTGGGTAGCTGGTGAGGAAACCATGGAAATCATCACTGTCGGAACACAAGACTACCAGCTCGCCACGTGCGGGGATCCGGAGTGTGCACACGACCGGTGCTGGGATGTCAGGTTCCGGGTCTGCGACATTCTCCAGGAGGCAGGGTTTCACTTGGTGCCAGAGGAGTGCACATGTCGCCCGCCCGACCACGTTTACCGCCACATGGCGCAGAGCTTGGGGTGGTCTAGCGCAAAGGTCGATGTGCTCGTTGCCACGACGTGCATTCCGCCAATTCGGTCGGACTACCCAGCATAATGCAACAGAACCAGCGGGCCGGTTCGGTTCTGTTGCGTTGCTGGAGGGAAAAAGACAGGGAAAAAGACGCGGATGCCGGAAGAGCATCCGCGTCTGAGGTCAGCCATATGGGAGGGCTGGTATGAGACATTCTAAGAGATCGCACGGGGCCGCGCAAGCGCAAAGAGGTCTCGCAGAGCGAATAAAATGGGTCCTGTCCATCGGCATGGCCGAGATGGGCGACTATGTGACGGTGATGGTCTACCTGGCCATGCGCGCCCGTCCCGACGGTCACGCTTGGCCCAGCTATCGGATGATCGCGCGCGACTGCCCGCCCCTCACCGAGGAGCGTGTGGAGTGGGTGATCTCGACCCTGGTGGAGACCGGCCTGCTCCACCACCATGCCCGCGCCGACGGCTCCCGCCGCGGCTGGCGGATGGCCTATGATGCGGCGGTCGGCCGAGATCGCTCTCATCCGCTGATGTCTCTGATGCTGGCCGCCCACATCGATGGCCGCGCCGACCTCACCCTCTCGGAGTATGAGACGCTGACAGCTCTGGTCCGCATGTACGACTGGACGAGTGGCACGGTGAACGCGTCATACTCCCGCGCGTGCGTGGTCATGCCGCGGCTGAGACTGCTGACTTCGCAGGCATGGCGGATGGCGCTCTGGCGCGCCGCCGACCGCCATCCGGACCTGCTGGTCCTGGTGGAGGCCGGCCGGGGAAGGCACCACCCGCCGGTCTATCGCCTGCAGCTGCCCGGCGGCGTGGACCCGTCCGGCGCCGACCATCTACCGTCACATGGAGTGACGGTAAACGACCATTTACCGTCACATGGAGTGACGGTAAACGACCATTTACCGTCACGTGGAGTGACGGTAAACGACCATCTACCGTCACGTGGAGTGACGGTAAACGACCATTTACCGTCACGTGGAGTGACGGTAGAATCGTCCGTTCCTTTAACAGTTAAACAACTAGATAGTATAGATAGTATAGATAGAGATCTATCTATCTCTGATCCTGGTGATGTGCCGTCCGAGCTCCGCGCGCTAGGAGTCGGCGATGAGCCGGAGACGATGGCCGAGCGGCTGTGGCAGCGCTACTGCGATCGCTGGGACGATGCTGGGACGCTGCATCTCGACTCTCCGGAGTGGCGTCCGCTCCTCAGCGAGATCATCCGGTGGCAGCGCAGCCATGGTCGGCTCGTCCACCCGACGCGCGCCGACCAGATGATGGACGCGATCAACGGTGATCGCATCCGATCTCCCGTCGGGCTGCTATACGCCATCTGGAGAGATCGGCTCGCGCAGCGCTCGGACCTCGATGAGGCATATGTCCCGCCGGCGCCCGACCGCATCAGATATTGACTCGTAGGCGGTCGGGCGCCGCCTAGCGGAGCGACGACCATGCATCTATCATTACCTGCAGAGAGGAGGATGTCATGGTATATTACCGTCGCCGGCCCACCTGCTTCACGCGCCACATAGTCGAGAGAGACTCCGATGATATATACTGCGTCGTATGCGGATCCAGATACCGCCCGATCTCGACGGCTGAGCAGGCGCAGCGCCACATCCGCGCAGCGGGCGAGTGGATCTAGAGGGAGGATGACACTATGCAGATCTGGGACTGGGTGGTCGGGCACAAGGCCGCCCTGGTATCGCTGGCGGCGGCGCTCGGCGCCTTCGCCCATGCCGTCGCCCCGGGCGTCGCCGAGACGACCGGCGAGGCCGCGGGGGACGTGATGATGGTAATCGCCGTGATCGCGGCGGTCGCGAGCGCCTACAACCGCGGGGCCACCGGAGGAGGAGACGATGGCTGACGTGACGAATAGGGGCACGATCCAGTTCCCGACCCCCACCCCCGCCGGCTGGGGGACCGTGACGAAATTCGTGCTCACCACCGAGGCGAGCGCGGCCATCGCCGCGTCGAACCTGATCGCGCGCAGGGCTCTCGTGAACTCGCGGACGATCGGCGCCAACGACGACGTGAATTTCGCGGCGGGCGAGCTCGACATCACCATCCCGGCCGGGCAGGCGGAGGCGTTTGGCGCCAAGTGGCTGGCGGACGGGCGATTCGCCGACCCGGGGACCACTATCTACATCGGGCTGACGGACGCGGCGGACGCGGAGCCGACCGGCAACGCCTACGCCCGCGTCGCCCTCACGGCCTCGGACTGGGCCGTGAGCCAGTAGCATGGCGGCTCCGGTCGGCGCGACGGTGAGCAGTGACGGCCTCTCGGCGGTCCTCTCGTGGCGGAGAGCCATCATTTTGCTTTCCGATCGCATTCATCCCTACTTTGGATTCTCGATCGAGCCGGCGGGCGTCGCTTTTAATAGCGACATCCCCCCCGGCGGCTCGTCGCGATACGCGTCACTGTCTTTCGCCCCGTCCCGTCCGGTATACGCCGGCGAGACCTGCGTCATCGGCTACGACGGCTCGAGTCGCCGTCTCTTCGACGGCGCCCCGGGCTACGTCGACTCATTCCTGGTCACGGCCGAGAATAACTCGACCGTGCCGCCGCCGGGCATCAATTACGGGTCTCTGTCCGTCGGCGGGGACCTGTCGCCGCTAGAGCGACCCCTGTCCGGCGGCGTCGCCTTCGGCGCTCCGTCCATCGGCGGGGACCTGCATCCGCTGCGCCATGAGCTGTCCGGCGAGATCGCCTTCGGGGCGCCGGAGCTGCTCGGCACGATGGGGACGCTCGGATTCATTTTCTACGGGTCCCTGTCCATCGGCGGGGACCTGTCGCCGCTCGAACGGCCCCTGTCCGGCGCCGCCGCCTTCGGCGCTCCCGCCATCGGCGGGGACCTGTCGCCGCTCGAGCGACCTCTCGCGGGCGCGGTCGAGGCAG
The DNA here is from genome assembly GCA_965220845.1 of Candidatus Multivorans sp. GTDB lineage: Bacteria > Acidobacteriota > Thermoanaerobaculia > Multivoradales > Multivoraceae > Multivorans. Next base: position 10,916 of record CBDCRA010000001.1, on the reverse strand, counting down.
GGGCGCCGGCTCTGTCGGCCGACCTCGCCGCGCTCACCCGCGACCTCGCGGGCGCCGTGGCCTATGGGCCGGTCTCCGTCATCGACTCTGACCGCCCGCTCCGGCTGCTGCGCGGCCGCGTGGACCTCGGAGCGCCGTCTATCGCCGCGCCCGCCATCAGGGTTAGTCCGATCCCCGCCGACTACGCGGTATCGATCTCCGCCGATACCGGGCTGCTGTACTCCGACCGCGAGGCTCGGCGGGGCTATGATCTCCTCCAGTCCGTCGAGGACCGTATCCTGACGCCGCTCGGATCGCGTCCGCTGCGGCCGAACTACGGATCGCTGGCGACCGATTTTTCGCGCTCGCCGGCGGAGATAGCCGACAGCATCGTCGAGGCCCTGGCCGCCGAGCCGCGCATCGACGATGTGGATGTGACCATCGCGCCGGGCGTCATCATCGTCGATATCGACGGGCGGCTGCGAGTGGAGGTGCCCACGAGATGATCGTCCCCACCGGCCCCATCATGAGCGCCTTCGCCGAGGAGATCACCCTGCTGCGCGATACCGACCCCGGCGACCCGGCGGTCGTCACCGGCGTGGTATCCATCGACACCCTGGTCCAGGATCAGGACCTGTCCTATCGGCAGTCGTGGATCTCCGTCCCGGCAGCGTCGCCGCTCGCCGCCGCGGCGGTCGGCGACCAGGTCATCGCGCGAGGCCGTCGATACACCGTGCAGCTGGTCCGCGCCGAGACGGACGCCGGCTGGCGGCGGGTGGTGATCGCATGACCATGCGCGTGGATGTCCCGGCCGACGCCATAGCCGCGGACCTGCGCGCTACGGGACGTCAGATACGGACCGCGCTGCGCCGCGCCATCACCGATGCGCTGCGTCGGAGCCAGACGGTTGCGCGGCGCGCGGCGCGGGAGGAGACCGGGCTGAAGGCGGGCGCCGTCAATCGCCGGATCCGCGCATATCCGCGGTCGGGGACGCTGTGGATGGGCGCCTATCCCGCGTCGGTGACCAGCGTCAGCCGCGCGGGCGGGCTGCGGCTCCGCGCGCCCCGGCGGGCGGGCGTCCGCGGACGCGGCCCGGGCGGCACGGGGCGCGCGATCATCTATCGAGGGCGCCGGATGCCGCGGGCGTTCGTTCCGCGCTCGACGCGCTATGGGCGCCAGGGCTTCCGGCGGCGCGCGGACGGACGGCTGGAGCGAGTCGCCATCCCGATCTCGGCGGCCCTCGGACGGATATACCGGGACATGCAGACCGAGCTGCCGGCGATCTATGACGTCGCCTTCGAGGCGGCGATCGAGAGGACGGCGCGATGACCATGCCCTCCACTCCGATCCCCGGACCCGGCGGCTGGCTGGCGCTGATGCGCGACGACCTCGATGCGCTTATCGGCGATGACGATCATGGCGCAAGCAGGCTCTTCACGCCGGCGTCGGGGCGTCGCCTCGACATCCGGCTGCTGCCCGAAATCACGAGCGAGCTGTCGCGCCCGTCGCTGATCATCCGGTCGCCCATGATCGAGTGGGACTCGCCGCTCATGCGGCTGATGCGCCTCGAGCTGCTCCTGCTCTGGTCGCTGCCGGATAGCCGGTCCCTGATATCCGCGGCGCCCGACCCCGACGTCGCAGGTCTCGATCTCGCATATGACATCTACTGTTGGCTCGGGCGATGGGATCAGCGCATCGTGCGCGACACGCGGCTGACCTGTGGCGTGCCGGACGAGCTGCTCGGATACATCGACTACGTCATCGAGGGCCATCTCGAGATACCCGTCAGCACGCGGCTCGCGCCGCCGTCGCCGGACTACGTCGTCGAGGACGTGGTCGTGGAGTCGTACTATGGGCGCGAGTATGATAGTCTGTAGACTAGGAGGGATCCATGACCACCATCCCGCGAGTGCCAGGCATCGATTTTTCGATCACCGCGCCGGCGCCGGCGCCGGTGCATCACCTGGACGACACGGTATACCTGGTCGGCCTCGCCGGGACCGGGGGGAGCGCCGCCGTGGGCGATCTCGTCGGCCCGTTCGGCTCCGAAGCTGACGCGGCGGCCGCCCTGGGGACAGGCAGCGCGCTGAGAGCCGCGGTGCATGCGATCTACCAGCAGGCCTCGCCCACGATCTACTGCGCCATCTCGGCGGCCACCGCGCCCGGCAAGCCGTCGGCCGCGGAGGTCGTCGCCGCGCTCGGCATGGCGCGCGCGCTGCCCGTCACGCCGACCGTCCTCGGCGCCCCGGGACTCTGCTCGGGGACCGACGCCGACGCCAGCAGCCTGACGTCGCTGACCGCGAGCGGCGTCGTCGCCGGAGGACGCGCGCTCGCGGGCGAATTCGATTCGGTCTTCGTCGCGGATGGCCCCGACGGCTCCGCGATCACGGCGACCGACATCGGGACGTGGGCCGACGCGAACGTCGGCGCCGGCGCGATGATGGTCGCCAACGCGGTTCGCGTCGGCGGCGCCTACGTATCGGCGGCCGGATACTGGATCGGCGCCGCGCTCGCGGTCACCGCCGAGTATGGCCGCGCTCGCGGGCTGGCAGACGCGCCCGTCGCCTCCGCCGCGGCCGTGCGGCTCGCGCTGACCAGCTCGCCCAGACCGTCGGTGACGACGCAAGTTTCGACCCTCGTCGGCAAATACGTCTCCGTGCTGCACCGCGGCCCGGGCGGAGTGATGCTGATCGGGGAGACCATCGGGGGCGTGACGGATCTCCGCAGGTTGTGGTCGGTGAGCCGCGTCGTGGCGCACGCCGAGCGCGTGATGCGCGGCGCCGCGCGCGCCTACATGGGCGCGTCCACGAGGCCGGTCACCCTAGGCGTCATATCGCAGGTGATGCAGACCGCCGGGCGCACGCTGGTCACGGCCGATCCGCCGGAGCTGGACGACCTGGTCGTCCGGCCGGACGTCGCGCGCAACACCCCGGCCGCGCGCGCGGCGCAGCAGGGGTTCTTCATCGCTGACCTCGGCCTGATCGTCCCGCTCAACCGCATCTCGGTCGGCCTAGCGCTCAGCCTCTAGCAGGAGCAAATCATGACACTGCCCCGTCATCTCCGCCAATATGGGACCGTCACCCTCGTCTCGGGGTCGGCGGACGCCGATGTCGCCGACGGCGCCGATCTCACCGCCGCCATCGAGGTCGTGAGCTATCCGGAGCTGCGGCGCAACATCATCGACCTGCCGCTGCGGTACGGCGATTTTCCGCTCGCGGGCCGGATGGCGTCCGCGGAGACGACCCTCCAGGTCCGGTCCATCTACGCCGGACTGATGGCGCGCATAGGATCGGAGCAGGAGTGGTCGATCGTCGAACCTCTTTTCTCCCCGCGCCAGCCGGTGGCCAGCCGGTCCCGCGACCTGACGATCGCGTTCACCGGATTCCTGATCGGCCATGACCTCAGCGACCTCAATTTCCGCCAAGACGAGATTCGCACCGCGACGCTCACATATCGCATCCTCCGGTACACCGAGTCCGTTGAAAATGTGGCCCAGCCCCGAAGAGATTATGACTGGATCGCACAGACGTTTCACGAGGACGGCGTCGATATCTTCACCGGCGCGGCGGTGACGCCGTGAGTCGGGAGGACTGGCGGCCGCTCGTATCCCACTACCGCCGCGCGACGCGCGAGCTGGAGGGCATGGGAGAGGAGCCGACGCAGGCGCGTCTCGACATGCACGTCATCTCCCAGATCGACGACGCCGGCCTCTCCGCCCTGGCCAGGATGACCTGGGCCGAATATCGCCCGCGCTTTGATGCGCTCTCGCGGGCGATTTATCCCGAGCGAGCGCGCGTGATGCGCGACACCGAGGACGACAGCCGCTGGCTGGTCACGCCATGCGCCTGCTGCGTCCAGTGTGGCCTGATCTGCGGCTGCGAGCCATGCGGCGACGCCGCCTGCGAGCGGGCGGGGATGCCGCGGACGGTCAGGCTGCGCGAGATGATGGTCGCGGACTATCTCGAGGTCGCGCCCGACAACGTGCTCGACGAATTCCTCCTCGTGGCGCGGCTCTCGGGAGAGGAGATAGATGCATGGCCGTACGGCTGGTATCGCACCATCGCGGTGGCGGCGCAGAGGATGGTCGCGGCGGGAAACCCGTCAGCGGCGCCCTCGCCGGAGCGCCGCTAGTCCACCCGTCCGATGCGGTCGGCATAGTCATCCACCTCTCGCGCGCGGGCGTGACCTCGTGGGGCGAGTCCATGTCGATGCGGTGGCGGTATCTGTGGCGGGCGTATGAGGCCTTCCGCCGCGAGGAGCGCCGCCGATGACACAGCAGGTCAGATCATACGCTCTCCGCCTGACCGGCGAGGTGGCGCCGTCGCTGCGGCGCTCGTTCGGGCTCGTGGACCGGGAGGTCGCCGAGACGGAGCGTCGCGTGCGGGGCGCCCGCGACGAGCAGCGAAGGCTGAACCGCGAGGTCCGCGGCGTGCGTCGCGGCAGCGAGGAGTACGACCGTCTCCAGCGCCAGGTTGCCGATGCGCGCCGGGAGACCGAGCGGCTCACCGGCGACCTGCGCCGCCAGCGCGGCGAGTGGGACAGGCTCACGCGCCGGACGGAGCGATGGGGCCGCGCCGCGCAGGTGGGAGCGGGCGCGCTCGGCGGCGTCCTAGCGGGGGTCGTCACGCAGATCCAGGTACTCGGGCCGGCATATGGTCGTCTCCTCGACACCGCGCGCCGGACAGGCCTCGAGGTCGAGCAGCTCCAGCGCATCCAGCTCCAGGCGCAGGCGGCGGGTTTCGAGCTCGATGTCGACGAGTTCCGCGAGATCAACATCCGCCTCGGCGAGGCGCGCGCGGAGGCGGAGCGCGCGGCCGCCGAGGGCCGCGACGCGCTCACGGCGTCCATCGGCGCTGGGGGCGAGGCCATACGAGATCTCGGCCTCGACGCGACGCAGATCACCGCGCGGGACCTCCCCGCCATCCTGGACAGACTGGGCGAGCTCGACAGGCAGCGCCGCGAGTTCTTCGCCGAGGAGATTTTCGGCGGCACGCTCGCCGAGCGCCTCGTACCCGCCATCGAGCTGCCTCCGGAGCTGCGCGCGCAGCTTGAGGGAGTGCGCGTCTCCACCGAGGAGACGGCGATGGCCTACCAGCAGGCATATGTCCAGTCGCTGCGCCTCCGTCGCGCAACAGGGGAGCTGTCGGCGAGTCTCGGCGTGGCCCTGGCGCCGGCGCTGACAGGGATCGTCGAGGGGGTGACGCCCGTCGTGAACGCCTTCGGCGCCATCGCCGAGCGCAATCCTGCGGTCATCCAGGCCATCGTCGGCGTGGGCGCAGCGATGACCGCGCTGATCGGCGTGACGTGGGCGCTCAACGCCGCCCTCGCCGTCCGGGCCGCGCTGAGCGGTCCGGCGGGATGGGCGGCGCTGGCCGTGGCGGCTGGGGTCGGACTGACGGTGGGCGGCGCCGGATACCTCGCCACGCGGGAGCTGTCGTCTGAGCGTGAGGCCGAGCGCGACAGCCTCGACCGCTCCACGCGCGCGACTGCGACGGCGACGGAGATGGGAGCGTATCGCGGCACGCGCGACGCCGCCCGCGACGCGGCCGAGGCCACGGGCGAGACGCTGCGCAACATTCTCCCGGCGCGCTGCCCGGAGGAGGGCGTCGCCGACGCGGTGCGCATGGCTCTCTCCGGCGCGCCGGCGGCCGATGCATCCGACGCGCGCATCGAGCGCGCGGAGGGAGAGGGACGCATCCTCCCCGCGCCGGCGCCGCGCATCGAGCGCGCGGAGGGAGAGGGTCGCATCCTGCCGTCGCTGGACCAGGCGCCGCCGGTCGCCCCATATGAGCCGCCGGGCGGCGGGCTGCTGCCCACGGGCGGCGGCGCGCTGGCGGCGGCCGTCTCCAGCGCGGGATCTCTCTCGCGCCAGGCGCTCGCTCCACCCGCCCCCGACGCCGAGCCGACGTCATTCGGACGCGGCCTGGTGGATGGGCTGGCCTCCATCGGGCGAGACGCCATCGGGGCCGGAGAGGCCGGCGCGGGGCTGCTGCCCGACTGGGCAGCCCCGGGACGGGCCACGGGCGACTGGCTCAGAGGACTCCTGACCCCGCCGCGCATCGAGCAGCCCCTCGCCACCGCGCCCTCGCAGACCATCCCCCTCGATACCCCGCCGCGCATCGAGCAGCCCCTCGCCACCGCGCCCTCGCAGACCATCCCCCTCGATACCCCGCCGCGCATCGAGCAGCCCCTCGCCACCGCGCCCTCGCAGACCATCCCCCTCGATACCCCGCCGCGCATCGAGCAGCCCCTCGCCACCGCGCCCTCGCAGACCATCCCCCTCGATACCCCGCCGCGCATCGAGCAGCCCCTCGCCACCGCGCCCTCGCAGACCATCCCCCTCGATACCCCGCCCGCGGCGCCATCCTACACAGACGCGCGCACCGAGGTGACCATCCAGCGGATCGACGTCGCCACAGCCGACCCGGACGAATTCGTCGCGGAGCTCCAGGCCGCGCTCGAGACCGCGCGATTGGCCGGAGAGTAGAGTGACGACGGATCTGTATCACTGGTTCTGTTGCATCATGCTGGGTAGGCAGTTTGCGGATTAGAACGCAATCGCTACGGAAAGCCCTTGACATCTGATGTACCCAGCCCTTATACTGGATATATCAGATGAACGGAGGGAGGTTGATATGACGACACATGAGATTTGCCACACCTACCGCACCGGAATGCTGACCGAACGGCACTGCATCTGCGGCTACCACGCCTACGCCCGGGAAGAGATGGACAGGCACATCGGGACGGGGGCGGACGACCGTCGCCCGGGGGACGTGGCGCGGAAATGCGTCCACGTCGCGCCTAACGGCTTCCGCGCAGCCGCCGAGGCCATGTATGACTATCGAGGTGGTAGGGATGGACGCTACGGCGGCATATGGGGCGCTCATGACGTCCTCGAGGTGGCGCTGGAGGAGCTGCCGCGGGCGGAGTATGACCGAGTTATCGGTTTGTAGATGCCCTACAAAGACCCGGATAAGCGCCGAGCCATGCAGCGCAGGGTAGCAGCCCGTCGCAGACGCGACGGGCTGTGTTCGCGTTGCAATCGGCAAAGACTGCCGGATGATTCGCGCTGCCAGGATTGTCGAGAGCGCCAGCGTGTGGCGGAGCGCAAGACGGAGCGAGAATCATAATGCGGCTTCCCTACCCAGCAAATCATACAGAACCCCGGTGAGCGATCGATGGATAAGCCGCGCCGCGATGGCGGAGCGCCTCGGCGTCACCATCCGCACCGTCGATCGTCGGCGGGCGGCAGGGTTGCTGCGCTCGATGCGCCGATCGGACGGCACGATACTGGTGGACATGGACGCGGTGGACACGGACGCGGTGGACATGGACGCGGTGGACATGGACGCGGTGGACATGGACGCGGTGGACATGGACGCGGTGGACATGGACGCGGTGGACATGGACGCGCGGGATGAGCGGATACGCGGACTGGAGGAGCTGGTCGAGGCGCTCCGCGCACAGGTCGCGCTCGAGCGGGAGCGATATATGATGATCTACACCGACGCCCTCGCCGGACGCATCCTGCCGCCACCGCCGCCGCGCCGTCCATGGTGGCGGCGAGTGGCCGATATGGTAGGTAGGAGACGACGATGAGCAGCCCAACACCGACCTGTGAGTGCAGCTGCTTTGGCTTGGGTCGCGGCTATCGCTCTCAGCGACAGCGGGCGGTCGGCAAGGGGCCATACCCGCTGATCTGGCGTCTGATAGCTCAACGCGTCAAATCCCGAGCCGGCTGGCGGTGCGAGTGTTGTGCACACCCGCACGAAACATCGTTGCGACGGGCAGAGTGCGACGACCGCTGCGCTCACCCGTCGGACGGCAAACTGCGCACGCTGACCGTCCACCACCTCGATATGAACCCGGAACGCTGCGAGTCGTGGAACCTCGTCGCGCTCTGCCAGTCGTGCCACCTGCGGGTGCAGACGCGCGTGGACTGGCGGCAGAGTTGGCTGGGAGACGGGTTGGAATTGGAAGACCTCTCGTGGGTCGCCGCGCTGCCGGACTGGTTGGCATGGAGACGCCAGGAATTTCTTGCGGAGGAATCGGATGCCATTAGACTGCGGGTCGAGCGCGAGCAGGCTATGCTATGATAGAGTGATCGCATGACTACTCAGGGCCCGCGATTCGTCACACCTGACTCCGCCGCCGTCATCGCGACGGCCGTGATCGACGCCATGCGCGCGGAGCTGCCGACGTGGCTGATATCCGATGCCGATCCGGGCGTCTACTGGGCCGACGCCGTCGCCGAGGCGATAGAGGCCTTCAGCGCCGCGATCAACGACGGCCTCGCCGAGGCCTTCCCCCCGACCGCCGGCTCGGAGGCGCTCGACCTCTTCCTCGCGTCGGTCGGCCTCGAACCGAAGCCCGGCGAGACGGTCCAAGATAAGCGGCGGCGCTATCGCCGCCGCTGGCTCTCCCTGCGGCCCGACACCCCGGAGTACTATGTCGAGCTCGCCCACGTATGGGATGAGGAGGAGGGACATGATCCGCCGCGTGTGGTCGAGGCGGCCGCGGAGTGGCAGCCGTCATCGGGGACGGTGAATGTATATGTCTACGATGGTGAACGCGCGCCGCTGACCGACGTCGAGTACGAGAGCCTCGAGCGCTGGCTCAACGCGACGCGCCTGCGCCCGATCTACATCTACTACCGGGCGCTCGCGCCGCGGACGGCGACATATTCGCTCTACATCGGCGTCCATTTCGGCGAGAGCGTCCTCAATCGCGCGGCCGCCCTGGAGCAGATCGGAGTGGTGGCCAATGCATGGCTCGATCGGAACCGCCATCTCAATGTCGGCGTCGCCATATCGGCGGTGGAGGCGCTCATCCAGGAGGTGGAGGGTGTAGTCGCTGTACGGGTGGTGATCAGCGGCGCCGAGTCGCAGTCATATCTGCCGCCACGCCCGGGCATCCTGCATGACGGCCGCATCGGTCGTCTAGTCGATCTCACCTCATGACCACAACGCGCAGTCCGCACAGGTGGCCATCGGTGGGCGGCAGCCCCGCGGTCCTCGCCGCCCGCGCCGCGCTTGCCGACCTCGGCGCCCATTTTGCTCCGCACCTCGACCCTGGGGACATCGCGGAGTATCTCTACTGGCGAGCCGCGCCGGAGGAGGCGGTGAACGCATGGCTGCGATGGCTGGGCATCCCGTCGCCCGCCTTCATCGAGCCGGGATACGAGCGGCTGGTCATGGCCCAGGCCTATGACGTGATCTCCGAGCGCAACACGCCTGCGGCGCTCGATCGCCTGGTGGCGGACGCGGCTCCGGGCGTGATCGTCGAGTGGTCCACCGGGACGATCCTCCCGCGATGGTCATCCACGACCGACTACGTCGTCGGGGATGGGGTCTACACCGGCTCCGACCCGAATGATGAGGCGGCGCAGTGGACATGCATACGGGACGTCGATGACGCGGCGTGGCCGGATCCATACTACCCCCCGGACTACCCGGACGGCTGGACCCGGCAGACGGATGGATATCTGCGATGGCAGTCGGGGGTGGCGTATGACTCCGGCGCCGAGGTGTATGACGGGGAGCCGATCGTCAGATACTGGCAGGCGACGGAGAATGTGCCGGCATTCGACCTGTCGGCGACGTGGACACAATCCCATCCGAGACTGCGAGACGGGCCGCTCTTTTGGGCGCCGATGTCCGGCGCCGAGTGGAACGCTTTTGAAGGGTTGGCGCGCGTATGGTCTCGGCCCGATGAGGATCTGACGCCGGCGCAGCTCGCCGCTGCGTCCTACGCCGTCGGCGAAGTGACCCGCATATTCGATGACGTGGACTGGTCGCCACAGATCGCGCGCGCGCTGCCTCCGCCCGGAGTGGTCGGCTATCCCGACGGCTCCGCGCGATCATGGTACAGTCTCCGCTCCGGCGCCGTGCCGCCGGATGGTCCGCCGGAGCGATCGCGCGCGGAGACCGACCGTGGATATCCATGGCGACTCGTCGCCGGCCCCTACTACCGCTGCATAGCGCCGGTCGATGCCACCTCGTTCCCGGACCCCTATCGTCCGGGCGTGTACCCTGAGTGGACGGAGCGAGCGGATCCGAGCGATGAGACCGTATGGATCTCGGGGACGGCATATCGCACAGGAGCCATCGTGCGCATCATCGAGGATTCGACCACGCTGCGCTACCTGGCGATCTCCGACGTGCCCGCCTATGACCGGGCGGCGGCGCGCGGCGCGGCGACACCGGGCGAGCCGGGGGGGGCGCGCTGGTGGAGGGCGCGGAACGCGCTCGACCGATTTTTCGCCCGCCACCATCTCGACATCACACTCCGCGCCGGAGATGCTATACTGACGGCTGAGTATATATCCGAGATGGAGCTGTGGCTGGCGTGGCTCCAGCCACATATGATCATCACAGTGGGGGTGGCGTCATGACTATGTCGAGCGGGTCGAGATCGAGGCGTGTCCGATTTCTCTCCGACCGCTGGCTCCGCCGCGGCGCCGAGGAGATCAGGTTTTCCCACGCGCCGGGCGCCGCCGACTTCGGACGCGTCACATCCGGGCAGGTCCATGTCTTCGACTCGCACCAGTACGGACTCGACGCTCAGCTCGGCGATGTGCTGAGGGCATGGACGAGCGAGGGATACTCCTATGCGGAGGTCGCGCTGTACGACCCCGAAGCATTCAGCGGCGACCACTCCGACACCCAGGCGAAGGCCGTGGCGTTGCTCAATGACTATGGCCACCGCGGCCTCAGCGCGGGCGTGGCGATCCTCTCATCGCATATGGCCGGCGTGTCGCGCGACGGGAAACCTCGACGAGAGGCGACCGCCTGGGAGCTGGTGGAGATATCGATGACCGGGATCCCGGCCGACGACTCATCCGACGCGCAGTATAACGGCGACTCGGCGCCAGAGATCATACAGATGCATATAGTGGACGGAGGACAGCAGATGGACGATACGACACTGACCGA